>JAAVLL010000006.1 GCA_012103035.1 Brucella oryzae | reverse complement strand
CTTCCGAATCTTTTCTGTGTTTTGCTTCATACTTACAAGTAAGCGGTGATTTGTCTGATTCTGCAAGCCCTTGAATCGCCGCTGAAATAGCGGGATTCAGTTCAGTGCTCTCGCTGGCGTTTCGCGCTCTATCTCGGCGCGAGTCGGATGCCGAGAGGAGAGGGCAGGGCAAACATGATTGCCTGCAAGCATGTAATCATTCCCCGCGATTTTACTTCGCTGGCACACCATCTAGCGCCCGGTAGAGGTGGCGCGATGCACTTTCAGAAGCCGGGCGACTTCCGCCACCGGCTTCTTGTCGTCCTGGATGAGCTGGCGGGCGTGCGCGATCTGCTCGGCCGACGGGGGTAGGAGGCCGAACCGCACACCCGCGCCTTCGCCGCGATCCGGCCGGCGCTCGTGCGCTCCACGATCAAGCTGCGCTCGAAATCCGCAATGCCGGCGAACACGGTCAACACCATGCGCCCGGCCGGCGTCGTCGTGTCGGCCCACGGCTCTCTACAGCGATCGCAGGCCAGCGCCGGCCTCCTTGATCCGCTCCGCGATCGCCAGAAGGTCGGCGGTCGATCGGGCGAGGCGGTCTAGCCTGGTGATCGTCACCACGTCGCCCGCGCGCAGATGGTCGAGCATCCGCGCCAGCTCGGGCCGGTCCCGCTTCGCTCCGGACGCCTTTTCCTCAAAGATACGGACGCAGCCAGCCGCGCCAAGGGCGGCGCGCTGCGCGTCGAGGTCCTGGCCGCGTGTCGAGACGCGGGCATAGCCGATGAACACCCGGCCGGCGTCGGAATCTGGTTGGCGGCTCACGGCTCCCCTGTCGCAAATCATGTCGCAAGTGTTTTACCACTTGCGACAAAGACACGCGACACGAAAAACGCCTGATTTTCCGGGCGGCCGATCTGTTGCAGGTTTTAGGACTGCAACGCCACAAGCGCCCAGTCGGCTCGAAGCTGCGATTTTAGCCAACTCAAAGAACGTTGTGGGAACATTGCCTGCGGGATTGACCTGTGCATTAACCGCAGTGTTGAATCTAAGCTAGATCGTCCCGCGAGCGAGCAGGCCGTAGACTATCCGGCCAAGGAGCAGGCGGCGAGAACCGACAACATACCGATTTTGTAACGAAAGACCGCGACGACCGCGCCGATGGTCAGGACCAGGGACGGTAGTTCACCGAGCTCCACACCGGCAGGTCGACCATCATGCCAAAGCCGCGGAACTCGTAGACCTGTGCAAACAGCACATGCAGGGCGAACCATACGGAGAGGTTGAGAATCACGCCGACAACGGCTGCGGTGATAGCTGAAAGTGCTGCCGACAGCGCCTTGTTGTTGCGCATATTCTCAAAGGGCGCACCGAGCAGAATCCACAAGAAGCGGGGACAAACGTCACCCAGGTCGTCAATAATCCGCCCAGCGTGCCGGCGAGCAGAGGGTTCAAAGCTCCAGGTGAACGGTAGGCGCCGAGGAAGCCGACGAACTGCGTTACCATGATCAACGGCCTGGGGTCCTCGCCAAGCCAAGACCGTCCAGCATCTCGCCCGGCTTCAGCCAGCCATAGTGTTCGACCCCCTGCTGTGCGACATAGGAGGACCGCATAGGCGCCGCCGAAGGTGACCATGGCCAGTTTGGAAAGAAGATGGAAATGTCGGTGAAGACGTTTCCCGGCCGAGAAACACAAATAGGGCAAGGACCGGCCCGCCCAGACCAAGCCCCCGACCGCCGCCACCTTAAGGGACCACGACAACGGCGGCCGGGCATGATCGGGAACGCCCTCGCCAAGAACGCTGTCCCTGTCGGCTACTTCCTCGCCCTTGAACGCATGGCGCTGCCGCCGGCAAGAAACGCCTTCCATCCGGCCCGCCCGCCGATATATCCGATCAGGCCGGCGCCGAAACCACAAGGGAACGGCGCCCGGAACACTGTCAGGGCGATGAAGGCGATTGCCGCAAGCCCGATCAGCACGTTGTTCTTGAGGGGCGTCGGCCAATGCGGATGACGGCTTCGAGCACGATCGCCAGCACGGCGGCCTTCAGCCGAAGAACAGGGCCTGAACGGCGCCGACATTGCCGAATCGCATAAATCCAGCTCAGCGCCATGATCGCCAGCGCGCCCGGCAGCACGAACAGGATGCGGCAACAAGGCCCCTTCGTCTTGTGCAGAAGCCAGCCGATATAGATGGCGAGCTGCTGTGCCTCCGGTCCCGGCAGGAGCGTGCAATAGTTCAGCGCGTGCAGGAAGCGCGTGTCGCCGATCCAGCGTTTCTCCTCGACGATGATCCGGTGCATCACGGCAATCTGGCCGGCGGGACCGCCGAAGCTCAGGCCGCGACCCGTGCCCAGACGCGACGGCCTCGCCGAATGAAATACCGTGACCCGGCGTTTCCGGCTGACGGGCGGAAGATGTGTCGATCGTCTCAATCCGGCTCATGCTCATTTCCTATGGATCAGCCGCGCTTGCGCGGAAATATTGGTAGAGATTGTCAAAGACGGCAGCGCCCTGGGCGACGCGCTGCTCGTCCTGCGGGTTTGCTGCGCAGATGCCGGCAACCAGGCTTGCGATGCCCGTCGTTTCCTCGCGGCCGAACTTGCCGTCCTTGAGGTCGATGTCGTGGACAATCCGGCAATCGCCTGCAGCGCGGGCTCCGCAAGGCCGGCCCGCGTCGCCAGAACCTCGAAGCTGCAACGGTCGCCCTCATGGGTGATTTCACCTTCGAACATATCGAAACGCAGTTCCCCGGCGTTGGGCTCATATCCCTTGCCTGGCACGAAACGTATCGTCGCATCGGGATCAATGAAACGGCGGATAAGCCAGCAGGCGATGCGGTCGACATGCACGCCCTCGCGCGTCACCCAGACCCGCCCCTTGAGATCACCCGGCGCTTCGCGCCGCCGCCGGCGATTGTTTCGTCATATCCGTATCCTCTGCGAGCCTGGCTTCGATGTCCGCGATCGAGCCCTCGGCCGCCAGACGACCGGTTGCTCCGAAGAAATCGATCGCCGCTATGTCTGAAAGCCGCCTGCGCAGGCGGCCGGTTTGATTGCGCGCGTCCGCCATTTCCTCGGATGTCACGCCGATTCGATACGCTCGGCCAGGTGCGCAGCTCCCCGGCGATCGCATCAGTCCTCGTCACGGGCAGCATCGAAGAGACCACGAACCTGGTAATCCGACAGACCGTCGATCAGGCGCGCCTCGCAGACCATGGCCTCGCCACCGCCTTCAATAATCTCCTTCAGCAGCCACTCGAAATCTTCCTGTGCCTCTGCATTCGCCGGCAGCGCATAGACCGTGCTCTTCACGGCCACGGCGCCGATACCCTGCAGGCGGCGCCAGATCTTCACGCGGAAGTAAGGCGGCTTGCTGGGCAACTGGTGAATGAGCAACAGCCAACGCTGCTCCGTCTGGGGCCTGTCGATTAACATAGGCATAGCGTATCAATCCGTTTTATAAAATGCAACACTTGTATCATATTCAGCTTTGACGTAACTTACATTGAGAGCAAGCGGAGTATGGTACATGCTGCAACACCGGATCATGCCTCTGCCGTTCCAGCCGCCCAGGCTGGAAGGCCTCGAACGCCTGTTGGCGGTCATTACGAGAATAATTACGGCGGTGCCGTCCGGCGACTGAACGCCATCGAGCGACGCTTCGAGGAGGTCGACTGGAGCACGGCTCCGGTCTTCGACATCAACGGCCTGAAACGTGAAGAAGCTCATCGCCGCCAATTCGGCGATCTTGCACGAGATTTATTTCGACGGGCTTGGCGGCACGGGCGATGTTGGCGGCGGCCTGGCTGCGGCGCTAGAACAAGATTTCGGCAGCGTCACCGAATGGCGGTTTCTCTTGCGCCAAGGCGCAAAGCCGGAGGCTCTGGCTGGACTCTGCTTACCTGGTCTGAGCGCCATCAGCGCCTGATGATCCAATGGGCGCAAGACCACACGAACTGTCTCGCCGGCAGCGTACCTATCCTGGCGCTCGACATGTATGAACATGCCTACCACATCGATTTCGGGTCAAAGGCCGGGGCCTATGTCGATGCCTTCATGAAGAATATCCATTGGGATCGCGTCGGCAGACGCTTTCAACACATTGCCGAGCGGCATCAGGATATGACACCGCCAAGCGAAACGGTTCGTGGGATCGCACCCGAGGACCTGCTCGCTCGCTTCCAGCAGCAGGAAGACATCCTGTTGCTCGATATCTGTTCGCCGAAGACGCCCCGGCGCGGGCGATATGCTGGCTGGGGCGCAGTTCCAGGTGCCGGGCGCGACCGCCGAATGGGCAAAGGACCTGCCGCGCGGGAAACCGGTCGTGGCCTATTGCCTCTGGCCTGCAGGCAAGCGGCGATGTCGCAGCAGAACTCCACAGCATCGGCTTTGATGCGCAGATGCTGTCCGGCGGACTAGCCGCTTGGCGAGCGATCGGCGGGCCGACCGTTCCTTCAACGTTTCTATCGAAAGGACGAAATCATGAAATGGGTAACCCGTGAACGCCCGGTCATTGACCGATCGCCTGTCCCTGGCTGATCGCGCGGTTCATCGACCAGAAGCCTGAATTCCTGTTCGTGCCGCCGGATCAGGTCAGGACCGTGGCTGAGGAAACTGGGGCGATCCCCTATGACGTTCCTGGTGTGGAATATACACATTTCGGGGATGGCTGTAGTTTCGACGCCTTTGTCGAAAAGCATGATCTGGGCAAGGATCCTGCCATCGCCACCATTGCCGCCATCGTTCGCGGTGCCGATACCGGCCGCCCCGATCTCACCCCGCAATCGGCTGGATTGCTGGCGATTTCGATGGGGCTTCGCGACCTGTCGCCGGACGATCATGAAGTGCTGAAGCGCGGCTTCGTGATTTACGATTCCTTTATGCCTGGGCGTCCCGCCGCAAAACTGAAACACATAACTGGCCGCCATCGATGAAGGCCGCCGCAAATTGACGGATGGCTATCGGGTCAAAGGACAGGGCCATGCTTCGACACCGATCACAGGTCCGTTTCGAACCGCGGGCGATGCTGGGGTCACGGCGGCCCTGCTTGGCATCGCCGTCTTTACCCTCACCGACATGGTGCATGCCGAAGATGCGTTCCGGATGCTCAAGGGCCGCGAGATCGGTGCGAAACTGACGGGCATGGAACTGACCGATGACGTTCATTGGGCGCTTGTGTTCGGCCGGGGAGGCTCGCTTACGAGCTCGATGGGCAGGAAGACCACGGGGCGCTGGAAGGTGCAGCAGGATCAGCTTTGCCTCGACGAGGCTGACGAGGCACCGCGCTGCTATGCGGTCTGGCACTTGGGAAAACCCTCCAGCTACGCCAGTCCGGCATTGACATTACGATGAAGGCATCTTGCAGCTGCCTTCAAAGCGAAATTGATCATAGACAGTGGTCATAAGGCCTGGAGGTAGCACGTTCGGAATCGGGTAATTCAACGATGGAGCAGGATGATGTACATGAAACACGTGCTTGGGGCCGCCCTGATGCTGGCCTTTGCCTTGCCCGCCGACGCCCAATCTGATTGGACCGGCGTTGCAAAGGCGCTCAGGAAAAACCGGCGCCCAGGTGTCCGACCAAATCTATCGGATTGGCCTTCCGCGTTCGGATTTGAAAGTGACGCTCGACGGGGTCACGCTTAAACCGGCCCTCGCTCTTGGATCCTGGCTCGCGTTTCGATCGATGGGCGATCATGACGCGATGGTCATGGGCGATTTGGTCCTGACGCAGCCGGAGGTGAACCCGGTGATGAAGAAACTCGCCGAAGGCGGGTCGAGATCACGGCACTGCACAATCATCTGCTGCGTTCCGAGCCCACGACGATGTACATGCATGCATGGGCCATGGCCATCCCGTGAAACTTGCCGACGCCTTGCATGCGGCGCTGCTGCTCAGCGGTACCCCTTCGGCGACACACCCGCAGCCGCGGCGCCTCCAATTGATCTCGACACGGCGGCCATCGACCAGGCCCTCGGGTACAAGGGCAAGGTGAACGGCGGTGTGTATCAGATCGGCATCCCCGCGCGGAAACGATCAAAGACGGCGGCATGGATGTGCCGGAAGCCATGGGCTCGTCGATCGCCATCAATTTCAGCCAACAGGAGATGGAAAGGCCGCAACCACGGGCGACTTCGTCCTGATTGGATCAGAGGTCAATCCGGTGTTGCGGGCGCTACGGGAGAACGGCATTGAGGTAACAGCGATCCACAATCATATGCTGGACGACACGCCTCGACTGTTCTTCATGCATTTTGGGCAAATGACGATGCGTCCAGGCTCGCCAGGGCCTGCGTGCCGCGCTCGACCAGACGGCCATCAGGAACTGATGGGAAGCTCGATACGGAAACAGACAGCGCGCCGGACCCGGCCGAATGCGAGTGAAAACCGCTGTCGTTTGTTGCGCGACGCGCAGTGTGGAGAAGCGACTATGCTCTATATCTGCTCGCCGCCCGAAGGACGGATGTCTTCCCATCAACGGGCTTCTTTCCGCAGTCGCGCGTTCTCAACCCCATACAATATGCATCGCAAATATCCCGAAACCCGCGACAACTCTATGCTACTGCGCCGGCACTGGCACGGTGATAGTGCATTTCTGTTCCTTGCGGGTCTCCCTGGCTTTCTCCAGGCACGCGGAAATCTCCCCGCCGCTGGTGTTATAGAAGCTGGCTCCCCATTCGAGCTGCTTGACGCCCTGGGGATCGACGGACCGGATCATGGCGAAGGCTGCATTGATACGGTCATAACCCATGACGAAGCTGGCAACATGGCTGTCGGCCGAAACGGCAGGAAGCGCGGCAACAGCAAAAGCAGGAACATGCCGACGACGAGCCCGACCAGGCCAGCCATCCACATGCGGAAATCCTGGTCCTTTCGGTGAAACGCCTGCTTGTTGTGGGAGGCGAGAACGCCGCTGATGCGCTCGAGGTCGGATGCCTGGCGCTCGAGCTTCTGCACGGCGGCCTTCAAAGCCTCGCCGGCGCGCTCGAGCGCCGCCGCATAGTGCTGCGCACCCTGCCGGAGAACGGGCGACTGCTCGACGCCGTGCAGACGCTCCGCGACATTTTCGAGGGACTGGACGAGCTGGGCGAGCTGGGGCTTGTAGTCCTGCGCCGGCTCGATCTTTTCGAGCTGGTCGAAAGCTGCTTCCAGCCCGCGCCGCATGACGGTCATTTCCGCGCCGATCTGCGCGCCCTGCGTCTCGATCGTGCGGCGCAGCGCGTCGAACGCAGCAGCCGGGTCGCCGGCGTCCTCGTCGTTCGCCTCCGGCTCGAATCCTTCCCTGTCGTCGTCCAGTTCCGCCATGAACTCCCTTTCTACATTCCCATGCCGATGCCCCGGCTGAGGCGCTGGCTCGTGTCATTTCGTCCTGAAGGGGCGCGGGAAACGCTCTGCTCCTGGCGCAGTTCGTGCTGATACCAAGCTCCCGGCTGCGGTTCCTCACAATGGATTCCGCCTGCGGATCGCGCTCAAGACTCTTGGCAAGGCCATTCATCTGGCTTTCGACCTTGCCGCGCGCCGCGTCGTTCTGCCAGCCGCGCAGCTCCCGGCGCTGGCCCTGCAATTCCTGCCAGCGGTTGACGAACCGCTCGGCCCTGACGTTCGGGTCTGCCAGCGCTGCCCGCTCCCGCTCCATGCCGGCGACGAGTTGGCCGACGCGATCGCGGCCGGAATGCTCCGTCATCGCCTTGGCTGTCTGCGGATCGTGCTGCAGGGCCGATCGCATCAGGTCATGCGAACCCGGCCGCGCCTGGTCGAGCTGCTGACCGGCCGCATTGATTTCCTGGCGCTGCATGTCGAGAACCGGCAGGCCGTCGCGGCGGTGCTGGTCGATCGACTGATAGGCTCGCGCATAACGGTCAACGGCGACCTCAAGCGGCGACTGCCGCCGCCGCGCCGGTCCTGCGTCGGCCCCTCTGGCGCCCGAAGACGAATCCCCCTCCGGCCGCTGCTCCATCCGCGAAGGCTCGCCGCGATCCTGGGAGGGCGAAGCATCGATGAGGCCCCTGCTTTCTCGGCGGCGCTTTCGCTCGATCTGCCGGCCGTCCTCGCCGGCGCGATCCCGCTCGCGCGGCCGCGCCCCGGTGCTGCTGCTGGCGATCGCCGGCGAGATCCACGCCGACTTTTTGCGAGGATCTCGGCGCGCGGTCCTCGATGCGCTTCCGCTCGCCGTGGACGTTCCACTCGGCAGGGTGCCGCTCGGCCGTCGACTCGTTCCGCACGTAGCCCGGCGCGCTCGGCCGGTATCTCGATCTCGCTGCGGATGCCGATCGCCTCCGCGACCCGCGCCGCTCGGCAAAGTCCTTGGTATAGTCGAGTGTCGTATCCTTCACGCCAGACCGGGAGAGGCGGTTTTCTAGCTGCTCATAGGCCAGTTCGCCGGCGTCCTGAACCTTCCATGTGTTGCGGTGCGTCTGCGTGCCATCCGGCAAGGTGACGGGGGTGGAGCCTAGATGCTGAAGGCCGATCGTCTCCCCGATCTGCGGCGCGGCCTCCTTCATGGCGCGCTCAAGATCGACGCCCCATAGCGTGCGCTGCTCACCCTTGCTGTTTTCCAGCGTCACGAAATAGCTGTCGCGATTGCCGGCTTGGTGCTCATAGGGCGCAACGCCATGTTCCACCAGCTTGCCGGCATTGGTGAACTCGTCCCGGGCGGCGTAGAGCTGCACGCCGTCACGATGCCGGGTCATGGCGACATAGGTTAGATGCCGGTCCATCGTCCCCGACGCCATGACATAGGCACGATCGACCGTCGCGCCCTGGTTCTTGTGAATCGTCGTCGCATAGCCGTGGTCGATCGCCTGATAGTCGCCCATCGGCACGGAAACGCTCTCGCCGCCCCGGCCATCGAGCTGCGCGACGATCCGCCCCGCCTCGACATGCTCGACGGTGCCAAGCATTCCGTTTTGACGCCAAGGTCGCGATTGTTCTCCAAGAACACGATGCGGTCGCCGGGGCGAACTCCGCTTGCCGTCATTGGTCTGGAAGGTCAGTGCGCCGGCGTCTTCCCCGCGTGCCAGCTCGCCCCGGTCCTGTAGCTCCGTCCGGATCGCGTCATTGATGGCGCGAACATCGGCCCGGCGATGCGCCATCGCTACGCGGGTGCCGTCCGGGCGCTCGTCGCGATCGGCAAGATAATCGCGCACGATCTGGCCGCGCGCGTCCTCCCCGGTTTCGGCAAAGCTGATAGCGCCATGGTCCCGATAGGCCGCCAGCCCCTCGGCCGTCCGGTGCGTGGCGAAGTCAACGGAAGCCTCCGCTGCCAGTCCACGCGCTGCCGGCGGATTTCGGAAAGCTCGGCATGGCCGATTTCCTCGGTGATCGCCCGGAACGGTGCGCCGGCCCCGATCGCCTGCAACTGCTCATGGTCGCCGACAAGGACGATCTTCGCCCCGCGCGCCTCGGCCTCGCCAACGAAGCGGGCGAGCTGGCGGCTCCCGACCATGCCGGCCTCGTCGATGACGAACACGTCGCCGCGGCCGAGTGCATAGCGGTCCCCACTATGTGGGTTCTCCCAACCGCGGGACCAGGACGCCAGCGTGCGGCTCTGGATGCCGGAAGATTCCTCCAAGCCCTCGGCCGCCTTGCCCGACAGGGCCGCGCCGTGAACCTGATAGCCCTCGGCCTCCCACGCCTCGCGGGCGGCGGCAAGCATGGTGGATTTGCCAGCGCCGGCGAAACCGACGACGGCCGCGATCCGCTCCGGCCCGGTAATATGCTCGATCGCACCGCGCTGCTCGGCCGACAAGCCCGCCGCAGGATCGCCGGCGCTCTTCTGAATGGCGGCGTTCTGCGCCCCTATGGCGCGCTCGACATGCCGGCGATCGACGCCATGGGACTGCGCCTGGTGCATCCGCTGCGCGCTCTCGATCATGCCGGATTCGATCTCGACCATTTCGCGCGTCGAATAGCGCGCAAGCTCGACCTCGCCCGTTGCCGGGTCCGCCCGTTCGGCCTGCAACTCCACCAGCGCCGGCGACGCCATCACCGTCGCAAAGGCGTTCTGGAACGCCTGCGGATCATCGTTGATGTAGCGATGCAACGCCCGCGCAACGTCGCGCCGATCGAACACGCTCTTTCGCCGGTGATGAGGGTTAGAACCTGCTCCGGCTTCTCGCGGATCAGCTCGGCGTTGCGCTTGGCCGCATCCTCGTCCAGCCGCGTGCGCGACACGTCCAGCCCGCGCCGTTCCATTTGCGTGGCATGGACACCCATATGCTCGGTCGGCTCGATCTCAAGGCCACGCTCCATATGCGAACGATGATCGATCCGAATATCAAACCCGGCGCGCGCAAGATGCTCGTTCGCAACGCCCTCCCACCGTTGGCGAAGGTCGCGAAGCTGCATGTCGGTTGCCGGAAGATCGTTCGCCAGCAGCCATTTGTTTTCGCGCTCAAGATAGGTCTTCTCGCCTAGACCGTCTTCCGTCACCTGCCGCGTCGTCATCATCACATGCGCATGATGATTGCGAACGTCGCTGGCGTCGTGCGGCGAATGGATCGCGAAATCGATCGCCGCGCCATAACGGTTCGCCAGCTCCTGCGCAAAGTCGCGCGCCGCTTCAAGCCGCTGTTCCGGCGAAAGCTCATGCGGCAAGGCAATCTCAAATTCCCGCGCAACGCGGGCATCCTTCCGCTTTTCGGAAAACTCGGCCGCATTCCACAGCGTCGAGCGATCCGCGCCCAATCGGCCGAAACGCCATCTGGCAAGACGATCTCCGCATGTTCCACGCCGCGCTTGTGCGTGTAGTCATGCGTGATGCCGTCGCGCTCATTGGTCAGCTTCTCCCCGGCACGATAGGCCATCGAAGCGACGGCACTACGGCCCTTCGCTCTCGATACTGGCTTCATGCTGCAATGGTAGATCGCCAACCCGTCGCTCCGATCCTACTTTCATTCTTTCCGCCAGTCTCCGCTGGCGGCGCGCTGAGTTATGCAGTAACTCGTAAGTGCTTCTCAACTCAATCGCTTCGCTCTTTCGTCGCTCGATGTGGCGCTTGCGGCAAGCTCGATGCAATGAACTGAAGCCCGGATTTTGCGGCAGAACCGTCAGATTTGCAAGATCGCATGAGGTTCTATGGAGGAAACACTTGAGCCGGGCGTGTCTTCGTATAGTCTGGTGTGCCAGCGGAGGGAAAAGAAGATGGCAAATGACAATAGCCCGGCATTGGCGCTTCTGATCGACGGCGACAATGCTTCGTCCAAGATCGTCGCCGGCCTTCTCGCTGAAATCGCCAACTACGGAACCGCCAGCGTCAAGCGCATCTATGGCGATTGGACCAAGCCGAACCTCAACGGCTCGAAAGAGTGCCTGCTGGAACACTCTATCCAGCCGGTCCAGCAATTCGCCTACACAACCGGCAAGAACGCGACCGATGGCGCGATGATTATCGACGCAATGGACCTGCTCTATACCGGCCGCTTTTCCGGCTTCTGCATCGTCTCAAGCGACAGTGATTTCGCTCGCCTCGCCGCCCGCATCCGGGAGCAAGGCGTCACCGTCTATGGCTTCGGGGAGCGCAAGACGCCTCGCCCTTCATCACCGCTTGCGACAAGTTCGTATATTTCGACGTGCTCAATGCGGCCGGGGAACAAAAGGAAGCGGAAGCCGCCGCGCCCAAAGCGATCGCTGCCAAACCTGCACCAGCGAAAGCGACGCTCGATCGTGCCGCCCTGGAAATGCTGACGAAGGCTGTCACGGCCTCGGCCGATGAAGACGGCCGCGCCAATCTCGCCCGCGTCGGCGCGCACCTTGCGAAACAATCGCCCGATTTCGATGCACGCAATTTCGGCTTCCCGCGTCTCTCCGAGTTGGTGGAGGCATCTGGGGTCGGTTCCGGCTGGGGGCGGAATGACACCCTAAGCGTTTGCCTCCGTGGGCCAAAGATATTCGCCGGTCAGCAGGATATGCGCCCAGCCCAGAGGAGAGATGTGGGCTAAAAGTTCGGGTGGCACATCGAGGCCTTCGTTTCGCCGTTCGGCGACGGCGTGGCCAAGGTGGACGGTATTCCAGTAGATGATGATCGCCGTCAGCAGATTCAGCCCGGCGATCCGGTAATGCTGCCCCTCAGTGGTTCGATCACGGATTTCACCTTGACGGCCGATGCGCAGGGCACTCTTGAGGGCATGGTGGGCTTCGCCCTTGTTGAGGCCAATCTGGGCGCGGCGCTGCATATCGGTATCGAGGATCCACTCGATGATAAAGAGAGTGCGCTCGACGCGGCCGACTTCCCGAAGCGCGGCCGCAAGATCGTTCTGTCGGGGATAGGATGCGAGTTTCCGGAGCAACTGGCTCGGTCTGATCTTTCCGGCGGCCATCGTGGCAGCACAGCGGAAGAGATCAGGCCAGTTTGACACAATCAGTTCTTCGCGGATTTTGCCGCCCACCAGCTTGCGTAAATCTTTGGGTGTCCCCGCGGGATCGAAGACATAAAGCCGTTTCGACGGTAAGTCGCGGATGCGCAAGACGAGCCGGTAGCCGAGCATGGCACTGGTCCCGAACAAATGATCGGCAAACCCCGCCGTATCGGCGTATTGCTCGCCGACCTGCCGGCCGACTTCATTCATCAGCAGGCCATCGAGGATGTACGTAGCTTCACTGACGGTTGCGGGAATAGTCTGTGAGGCGAACGGCGCGAACTGGTCATTGACGTGGGTATAAGCCTTGAGCCCAGGCTCACTGCCGTACTTGGCGTTGATCATGTTCATGGCCTCGCCCTGTCGTGCCGAAGGGAAAAACTGACCATCGCTTGATGCGGTTTTTCCCATGCCCCAGAACCGGACATCGGCAGCTTGCCCTGCGCGGCCACGACCATCGCCAGCGCCTGGTTCATGCCCTCGCTTTCGACATGCCAGCGGGCAAGGCGCGAGAGCTGCCAGTAATCATGCGTGTTCGAGGCTTCCGCCATTTTCGAAGGCCTAGGTTCAGCCCTTCGGCGAGCAGAACGTTCAGCAAGCCGACCCGATCGCTGCATGGCGCTCCGGTTCTGAGATGGGAAAAGGCGTCCGAGAATCCGACCGCCGCGTCAACTTCCAGCAAGATGTCAGTGATCCGCACAGGCGGCATTCGACGATAAAGATCGAGGACCAGTTCCTCTGCGCTTTCGGGAACGTCTGCGGTCAACCGGTCGATCCGCAACGTTCCATCTTCAATGCTACCATGGGGATGGTCCGTCGCGAGCGGCACGTGCCAGCCGCTTCAGACCATCCGCAAGGCGACCCTTGCGGTCAGCCAGCCAAGCTTGAGGATCGAGAGGAACAGCCATCCTGGCATTCGCCTGCGCCGAGGTCATCGGAACAAGCACCTGCTTGAGATCGCCGTAGCGGCGGGAATGATCCAGCCATATGTCTCCAGACCGGAAAGCATCGCGAAGATGAAACAGCACCGCGACCTCCCATAAACGACCATCGCCTCGGTCTTGCGCTCGGAGATGGCGATGCCATTTCGAATTCGGCCGCAGGAATGATATACCTGTTGATGTCGGCGCACGTGTTTCGCCGATGGCTTTCGCGGCTGCAATCAATGGCTCCGCCACCGACGCAGCCTTGAGCTTCAGGCATCGCAACATCCGCGGCGCATATCGGCGAAAACGATGATACCCTTGTCCGACGTGAGCCAACGGCTCGTCTGCCAATGTACTGGTGAGTTGCGTCCCTACGGCAACCAGCTGTTCGCTGATGCCATTCGGCCGACCGTGCCAACACATTGTCCAACGGAACACCATCGTCGCGAGCTTCCAGCAAAGAGGCTCCCAATGCCGTGAAAGCGCGAAGCGTATCGGTGACTGCGGCCTTGGAACCGGCAATCCGCTCGTCATGTAGCCGTTTCGCCTCTCGCCAAGTTTTCCCAACGATGCGGTCGTGGGTTTCGATGATGGCATCGGCGATCGCGGCTTCCCATTCGACGACGCAAACGGCGAGGATCGCCCACCGCCGATCCGAACTGATGTCGCGCAGGCCATCCGTGAAGTAACGCTCGCCCTGCCGACGCAGGCGCGCGATGCGGTGTGGCGGTACGCCTAGGAGGATCTGGGGATCGACTTCCAGACCGCGCAGGAACTCCAGCCGATCAAGCAAGCGGTTCGCTGATGCGGAATTGCTGCCGACTTCGAACTGGCGAAGCCAGATGAAACGGCTGATGTTTCCGTCAACCATTTCGGTCAGAAGCCCGTCCAGTTGCTCGCGCACACTAAAGTCGAGCCTTTCCGCTATCCGTGTCTCAATGCATCGCTCGGCGGCAACAAGGGCATCGGCGCACAGACGCTCGATCGTTGACGCCGCCGGCAGGATGGTCACCATTTTCCTGCATTGCGCGACGAAGCGCCGCGCCAGATCTTCGTTCGACCTGGCATCTTCAGCCTGATCGAAAAGCCAATCCGCAGATCACGGGCCCCGCGCCCCGTGAATGTCTTGTAGCCGTAGATCTCGCGCAACGCCTCCATATGTTGCTGGCGGGTCTGACGCCGGGCGGCATAGGTGAGAAGCGCATCGGCCGGAACGCCGAGCTGAGCTCCGATGAAGGAAAGGACTTCATGCGGAATCATTTCGCCCGGAGCCAGCGCGCGCCCTGGATAGCGTAGTGCACAAAGCTGCAGGGCGAAACCCAGCCTGTTTTCTGGTCTGCGGCGTTCCTGAATGTTTGCCAGATCGTCGTCGCCCAATGTGTAATGCTTCAGCAGTGATAACTCGTCCGTCGGCAGTCGAGCAACGCCGAGCGCTGTCGCTCGGCGAGAATATGTCGTCTTGGCATGCGCGCGTTGTCCCTGTTGAAGTACAGTCTGTTTTGGACAACAATCGCCCCATGCAAATCAAGGCTTTGCGAGCCACAAAACCACGAGGGTTCAATTGGGACAGCGCGTGGCCATCTATTGCCGGGTTTCGACGGCTGATCAGTCCTGCGAACGACAGGAGCGAGATCTGACCGCCTTCGCCGGACGTGCCGGATATAAAATTGCCGGCATATATAAAGAGACGGGCTCGGGCGTGAAGCTGGACCGGGCCGAGCGCAAGAAGATCATGGCGCTCGCTCAGGCCAGACATATCGACGCCATCCTGGTCACAGAACTCTCCCGCTGGGGACGCTCGACGATCGATCTCCTCAACACGTTGCGCGAGCTGGAAAGCTGGAAGGTCTCAGTCATCGCCATGAACGGCATGACCTTCGATCTGTCATCTCCTCATGGCCGTATGCTGGCGACTTTCCTCTCCGGTATCGCTGAATTCGAACGCGATCTTATCAGCGAACGGGTCAAATCGGGCTTGGCCGTTGCCAAAGCGCGCGGCAAGAAACTCGGTCGACAGCGGGGGCAGCGCCCGAAGTCGGACCGTCTGGCTCCGCGAGTTCTGGCGCTCGTTGCTGAAGGCCGCAGCTATCGGCTCATTGGTCGCGAACTTGGGCTCAGCAAGAACACCGTCTCCGATATCGTGCAACGTAACCGCAACGCTATCGTCGCTCGCGAGCCAAATCGTTGAGCCCGATAAAGGTCCCGATGACATCGAGCGAGAACCGGAACGCCGGTTGATCGCCGGGCAACGCCGGCTCCATGACCAGAGATACGCCTACATCGTCTCCCGTTCGCCAAAAGCGAACTGATTGTTTCGGTGTTACCGGCTCCTTAGCTGGCGTACTCTGAGCCAGACATTGAGAAAACTGGCGGCGATCAAACCAGAGATGCCGACGTAGGCCAGGACAAGGCTTGGCATGAGACCGAGAAACACGACCGCTATCGCCAGCGTACTGAGCCCCCGATGATGAGAGCCCACGGTTGATGATGGCTGCGTGTTCCAAGATATAGCCCGAGTAGGGTGACGGCCAGAAACGCTGCTAACAATGGGAACAGGATCGCATCTCTTTGATGAAGCCAAGCCCGACGGCCGATACAATCGAAAGGAGTACCGGGGAACCGAGGCAGCAGAGCGCCGCGAAGACCGATCCGGCGGCCCCGAATTTGTCCAGGTGCCGTTTCCAAAAGGTACTTTGCTCGATGGTGTTCGCGGCCATAGCTGCAGTCTCCTACACACCTGCAACTCGCACCCGCCGGGTGGATATTTTCGACGGCGCCGTTCACCCTTTGAGGCAGCAGCGTGCCGATGTGGAGCAGCGAAGAGAGGTGATACCGCTCTCCGCCCGCCGCCGCCAATCAGCCGGCGGCTATTGCGCCACATGCGACGGATAGCCGGCGCTGGTCGTCGCAGCAATGAGGGTCGGTACGCCGGTGACTGCGTCATCGAAAGAGACCGTGGCGACAGCACCCGACATTGCGTCGGCTTCCTTTACCTGGACCGCTGTGACACCGAGACACGAGAGAGGGCCGTTTTGACGATGGGGCGCAGAGCGCGCAGGTGGCGTTGTCAACGTTCAGTATAACAGTCTTCTCGCCGGCCACGGCGGCGAGCGGGGAAAGCAGAGCGAGGAGAACGGCAACTGCGACAGGGCGGATCATGGGATCATTCTCCTTTGGCTTAGAGGAACAGGGGCGCAAGTCTCGGGAACCCTAGTCCGACGATGACGAGGACGGTGGCAACCCAGAGGCCGGCTTTGGCGATCCGTCCCGACTTGGGCTGGGCGCAATAGGAGCCCTCAGCGCAGGCGACCTTTGGCTCGCGATAGACGAGATAGAACCCGTAGCCGAGGATACCGAACGTCATGGCGGCAAAAATCGGTTGATACGGTTCGAGGGCGGTGAGGTTGCTGATCCAGGCTCCGCCGATGCCCACGGTGAACAGGGCAAACGGGATGACGCAGCAACTCGAGACGGCGATCGCCCCGAGAATGCCGCCGGCGGCGAGCAGTTGCTGGCGTCCGCCCCGCTGGTGTTCCGATGTCACGTGGATGGCGGCGGTCGCCGACGTTCGGGATCCTTTGAGACCTGATGATGCCTCCATGATTGCTCACTTTCTGCATCGTTGAACAGCGATTTGCGAAGTAGCCTACGCCTTGTAGTCACTACAGACTCAAGGGGATTTCAACGATTTGCGATCACGCTTCTGTGAGGGCGTTGGAAAGTGGAACCCGTTGAGCAGTCGCTGTCGTCTGAAGACCGTAGCTGGGGTTTTCAAGCATCATGAACCGTGGCGCTACCAATCTCTGTTTCCGCAGTGCCTACGTGGCCAAGCGATCAAGATTTGTCTTGACCCTGTACCGAGTACAGGGTGTAACGAATCTTTGGCAGCGATCGCGTCATCGGGATACCCGACGCGGTCGTGCTTGTGATTAATGGACCGCGCCGCAGCGATGCTATGGATCTGCGATCAGAACGGAGAGCGCCTTGACGACAAACCGACCGCCGGCATCGTGACCGCGATCATCATCGCGCCTTTAGTCGCGCTTTGCTGCCTTGGACCGGTAGTCATCGGCTCGGCGGTGGGCGGCGTTTTGGGCTGGTTCAGCGGGCAAGGTCTCGTGATAGGGGTGTGCTGACACTCCTGGCTGGAGCCGCCGGCTATGCCCTCATGCGCTGGCGCCGGGCTTCATCTCGTCGGGAAGATGCCTCCCCGACATGCACATGTGACGAGCCCAAAGCACGGCCCGGCAGCCGCCAACCACCAACCATCCTTTGAGCCGGCACACCCAATCGCGAAATACCCCGTACACTCGGAGATACGCCCTTGCCCATGACCACGCCGGCCGCGGACCTCGCGGAAACGATCGAAGAAAACTCCATTCTGACGCCGCAATTCAACGCGGATGGGCTCATTCCTGCAGTCGCCACGGATGCGGCGAACGGTGTGGTGCTAATGCTGGCGTGGATGAATGCGGAGGCGCTGGAAAAGACGATCGAGACCGGTCAGGCCTGGTACTGGAGCCGGTCCCGCAAGTGTCTTTGGCATAAGGGCGCGACGAGTGGGCAAGTCCAGCAGGTCGAGGAACTGCGCATCGATTGTGATCAGGACGCGGTGTGGCTCAAGGTGCGCGCTGGCGGAGACGGCGGATGTTGCCATACCGGCCGGGCGAGTTGCTTCTATCGCCGGATCGTTACGGCGCCGGGTCGCCCGACGCTCCGCCGGGTGCCGGATGCCCCGCCGAGATAGGTCCTCAGGGTAATATCGATGTTTTCGAGCGCGACCAGGCGCTCCAGTATCACGGTCAGAAGACCGACCAGCCGCCGAAAACCCTCCAAAGCCACCTCCGGAAAGCCGTTCCGCCGGCGTGTCGCGATGGAGAGAGTATTGATCGTGCCATCACCGAAGCGCAGCGGAACGATAAGATAGTCGGTAAAGCCGTCAGCCCTAAGTTCGCCGTAGAGGTCGCACCGAAACGCTCGGACGTCCTGCAGGCGAGGAACGCGAGCTCGTGCGCGTCGTGTGCACATGATGATCCGGGGAAGCGAGATAGCCCGGTCGGTTCTTCAGACCATGCGGCCAATCGATGACACGAACTCTGTCGTCGTCGGCAAGCCAGAGATAGGTCCGGGCACGGAAGGCCGGATGCAGCGGCTGCGCGCTCACAAAGATGCGATCGACGCGAAGCGTTGCCGCGGACAGCAACCGTCCGATATCGCGGATCACCGCACGCGCGTCGGTCGACGCAGCGGCGCTGTCGGAGAGACCGAGTGCGAGGCGGCCGAGATGCATGCCCGGATCGCCGTAGGGTGCCTCGGAATCACAGACCCGGCGCTTGGTCATGGGCGTAATCCTGCTGAACGGGCAGGACTAAGACGCTCGACCGTCGGGAATCGCTGACTGGGGACATTCCTTTGCTCATGCTGTCCTCGATGGTAAGGCCGTTGGCCGTTCGAAACGATCGTGTGCTGCCGGTGGGGCGCCTCCCAAACTCTGCTCCCCGTCGCGTCGAGCGTTTTCAGAGACGCCCGCAATCGAAATGCCAGCCTTGCCGCATCAGCTACACCATCGAACTGATGTCCGACGCATAGCTGGGATAGGCGAAGATGATGCCCTTGATCCTGTTCGCGGTCAGCCCTGCGCCCATAGCCATGGCAAAGAGATTGATTTGTTCCTCCGCTCCGGGGCCGATCAGATGTGCACCAAGAATATGGCCGGTCCGTTCTCGACCAGAACCTTGTAGGCACTGTAGCGCGCCCCGACCCGCAGCGACGAGTACCAGCCGGCGGTCTTTTCGAAATGCGTGTCAAAGGCCAGCCCCTTGTCGCGTGCTGCGGCTTCGACAGGCCGACCGAGGAAAGCTGCGGCAGCGTGAAGACAACGCTTGGGATCGGCGGATAACTGACCGCGCGCTCATCCTTTCCTGCGAGCAGGTTCTGCTGCAATCCGGCCTTCGTTGGCCGAAACCGGGGTCAGATTAGGCCCACTGTCGGCACAGTCGCCGGCTGCAAAATGGCGGAATTTGTGGTCCGCATAGGGGCTGACCTTGATGCCTTTGCGGCCGTATTCCACGCCCGCGGCCTCCAGGTTGAGATGCTCGATGTTGGGCACGCGCCCGGTGGCATGAACCACCAGATCACAATTGATCGTCTGCTTTCCTTCCGGCGTCTTATAGGTAACGGTGAAATCCGACCCGTCTTTCTCGATCTTCAGAACCTTGGCCTCGGTCCGCAGGTCAATCCCCAGATCGGCGGTCGCCTCGGAAAGGATACCGACCAGGTCGGGGTCGAAATTGCCCAGCGGTCGCTCCATCATCTCCAGAACCGTGACTTCCCGCGCCCCTGCGCGTTTGGAGATATGGGCAAATTCCATCGCAATGAATCCGCCGCCGACGAACACGACCCGGTCCGGCCGTTCGGGCAGCTGAGAAAGTCGGTGCTAGTCGCCAGCAACTCCTCGCCGGGGATATTCAGCGTCATTGGCCGAGCGCCGGTGGCGATATGAAAGTTCCGGGACGACAAGATCTCGCCATTCACCTCGATCTTGTCTCGCCCGGTGAAGCGTGCCTCGCCATGCAACACGGTGATACCGGCTTTCTCCAGCCCGCCCTCGATGCGACCAGGCATCGCGTCGGTGAACGTGCGCTTGAAGGCGATCATGTCCGCCCAGTCGACGGATGTCTGTGCTTCCAGCCCCTTGCCGCCTCGTTGCGGGCCCAGTCAATGCCCTCAGTCACGGCGATCAGCATCTTTTGGGATCGCAGCCTCGCAATGCACAGGTGCCGCCGAAAGGAAGGGCGTCGATGCTGGCGACCTTCCAGCCAGCGTCAGCGGCCATCCGGGCGACACCATTTCCACCCGTCCCACCTCCGATCACGATCAGATCGAAGCTTTTGTTATCGCTCATGCAATTCTCCTCTCCTAAAAGACTACTTTTCCCCTGACAAAAACCTAACCCCCACAGCAAGGTTTGCAACGCCCTGCCTGCAATAATACCCTTCTCAACATGACATCCGGCGACGCTTTTGAGCAGAACTACTTGCGCCGACCGTATATCGGTTGACCGACGGGCCTTTGCCGCGCGCGGTGCCGCCACAAGTAGATTCCGACAATGGCCAAGACGGCCGCTGCCAGCCAGAAGTAGCCGCCGCCGACCAGCCAACTGGCAAGGCCGGCAAAGCTGATCGCGCCTGTTGCTGCCAGTACAATCGCGCCGCAGCAGACGATCTTAGCCGCGAGCAATCCCGCAAGGCCGTATCCGTTCGAAGGTTCCATCGAAGCCTCTATCCGGCGCAGCATGACAGCTTCGCCACGTCCTTGCCGAAGCCCTGCGCCGCCAGTTTCAACCCTTCGACCGTGGTGAGATAAGGGAAGATTGTCTCGCCGAGCGCCTTCGCCGTCATGCCGTGCTTGATGGCCAACACCACCGTCTGGATGCTGTCGGCGCCCTCGGGCGCGAGGATCTGTCCACCAAGCAATCGGTCGCTTTTGGCGTCGGCAACCAGTTTGATGAGCCCGCGCGTGTCGCGCGCGGCCAGCGCCCTCGGCACCTGGTCAAGAGATACGATCGAAGTCTTGGTCTCGAAGCCGGCGTCGCGAGCCGCCTGTTCGGTCAGGCCGACGCCCGCGACCTGCGGATCGGTGAACGTCACCCACGGCATGGCCGCATTGTCATAGACAAGGCTGTCACCGTTCAGTGCGTTTTGGGCAGCGAGCTTGGCGCCATAGGCTGCCATATAGACGAACTGGTCGCGACCGGTGACATCACCTGCCGCATAGACGCCAGGCTTTGAGGTGCGCATCCGCTCATCAACCAAGACGCCGCCATTACCGCATAGCTTAACTCCCGCCTCGGCAAGGCCAAGACCGCCGGTGTTCGGGGACCGCCCAGTGGTCAAAAGCACCTGCTCGGCCGCGATCACTTCGTCCGCTCCGTCGATGGCGACCGTCAGTTCGACACCGCGGTCCGTGCGCGCGATCCGGCGATAGGAGAGGCCGGTTAGACGGTAATGCCCTCGTCGCGAAGATAACCGGTCAATGCTGCGGAGATTTCCGGCTCGGCTTCCGGCAACAGGCGGCGGCGGGTTACAAGTGTCACTTCCGCCCCGGCACGGGCGAACATCTGCGCCAGTTCACAGCCGATATAGCCGATCACCAGCAGCGAACGCGGCAGCTCGGAAAGCTCGAGCGCGGTCGTGCTGGTGAGGTAAGGCACATCCCCAATGCCGGGAATGTCCGGCAGGGCCGGCGCTGATCCGGTAGCAATGATGATTTTGCCAGCCATGATCGGATCGCCGTTCACAATCAGAGCGCCCTGACCATTCAGGCGCGCTTTCCCTTCCAGATAGGCGACGCCGTTGTATTGTGGCAGAAGGTCGACATATTTCTTCTGCCTGAGCGTGGTCACCAGGTCGTCCTTGGCGGCGACCAAACGGCCCCAGTCAGCGACGTTGGCTTCCCGGCAAGACCGGGAAAGCGATGCGGCGCGTGCACCATGCAGCGCCTCGGCAGCGCGGATCATCGTCTTCGACGGTACGCAGCCGACATTGACACAGGTGCCGCCGATCGTGCCGTGGCCGATCAGGGCGACATTCGCCCCCGCTCAGAGGCCGTGATTGCGGCCGAGAACCCGGCCGAACCGGCACCGATCACCGCAAGATCGTAGCGGCCATTGCCTTTTGGGGCGCACAGCAGTCAGACATGAAAATCTCCTAATGTTTCCTGGTATCGATGTGTGAACGATGTCGCCACAGCAGGTAACCGGCTGCGGCAATGATGAGGATGAGAATTGGCACCAGACCGTAGACCGCTGTTGTCAGCGCTCCCACGCCGATCAAACCTGCCGCCACCAGCAGGATCGGCACCAGACAGCACAGCGCCGCGATCAAGACGCCAACCACTCCGACGCCAAGCATGGACCGGTCAGGCACGGACTCAACTCCCGATCGCCTTGGCAGGATAGCCAACATTGGTGGAAGCAGCGGCAATGGCCGCGACCGTCGCGGTCGACGGGTCATAGGCAACCGTCGCCGTCTTGGCCTCGAAATCCACCTTGACCGACTTCACGCCCGCAACGCCTTCCATGGCCTTGCGCACGGTGACCGGACAAAGGGCACAATACATGTTCTCGATTGCGAAGGTCTGCGTCAGCTCTGACGGTAACCGTTTCCGACGCGGATTGTGCGGACGCGGGAAGGGCAAGTGGCAGCATAATAGTACCGCTCGGCGCAGCCGCGGCGACCAGATGTTTCGACAGGTATTTCACGTGGTTATCTCCTCGTTTCAATAGAACAGCGGCGCCCACCAGCCGATGGTGCTGGCGAGCACGATGAGGATCGTTGCGATCCAAAGCGCGGTCTTGGTGATGATGGCGGAGCGCGGACGGGCGCAGTAGGAACCCGGCTCGCACGCGGCTTTGGGCTTGAAATAGACCTGCCAGAAGCCAAACCCGAGCGGCACGAGTGTCGCCGCCGCGATATAGGGCTTATAGGTTCGAGCATCGTCAGGTTGCCGATCCATGCGCCCGATACACCGAGTGTCACCAGGAGCAGCGGGACGATGCAACAGGCCGATGCCAGAAAAGCGCCGATAACGCTTATCGCCGCGAGCCCGCCCTCGCGCCGATCCGGTTCGGCGGCCGCCTTCGAAGAATTCAATGTCTTGCTACCAATTTCGTTCATCGCAAACCATCCTCGATTTCTGACTGAAAACAGGATAGGCTCTGTAGCCAGTACAGACTCAAGAGGTATTTTCACCATGAATTCTCTTCTTTCCGCCAAGGGACTGCAGCGCCACCAATTGGCCCGTGCGACCGGCTGCCATCTGGAGACCATCCGCTATTACGAGAAGATCGGCCTGCTACCCGACCCGCCGCGCAGCGCCAGCGGTTATCGCATCTATGACGAAACCGACGTCCGCCGCCTGCGCTTCATCCTCAGGGCGCGCGAACTCGGCTTTGGCATCGACGAGGTCCGCGGCCTGCTTCATCTTGTCGATTGCAGAAGCCAGACCTGCGCGGAGGTGCAGCGCCGGACCGAACCGCATCTAGCCGAGGTTCGCGCCAAGATTGCCGACCTCCAGCGCATTGAAGCGGTGCTCGTGACAATGATCTCGCAATGCTCTGGCGAAGACGTGCCGGAATGCCCGATCCTTAACGCGCTCGCCGCTTGACGGGCGCTTAGGGTGTCATTTCGCCCCATACCGGAACCGACCCCATCTGGCATTGTCGAGGTCGAGCGCATTGGCGACAACCCAAAATCATCATGGTTCGCCTCAAGAATAAGGCTACCACCCGTCCCGCGAAATAGAGGAAGCGACACATGGCGCGCAAGACGATCGAACAGCGGCTGGCCGAACTGGACGCGCAGCGCGCCAGCCTCAAAGCGAGGCTCGGCAAACAGGAGCGCGCGAACGACACGCGCCGCAAGGTGCTGCTCGGCGCGCTCGTTCTGCATCGACTCGAAAACTCCAACGATCCCGATTTCACCAAGCGGCTCGGTGACTGGTTGCGCCGCGAGCTGCCCGACTTCCTGACGCGCGACGGCGACAAGGAACTGTTTGCCGATCTGCTCGGCAAAGCCCCGCACGCGCCAAGCGCAGGGAGCAACGAGGGGCCGCTTCATGAGTCAGGTCCGGACCATGAGCCGGGCGCTCGATGCCGAACAGACCGGAATCACCTACGGCGAGCAACACACGGCCCGGCCGCTGCTGACCCCGGATGAGGTTCGCAACATGCCACAGAACATCGAATTGCTGTTCCTGGCCGGACAACGGCCGATCGTCGCCGGCAAGCTGGCCTATTACGCCGATTCCGAGTTCCGGGGCTGTATGACGCTCCCTGAACGCCTCGCCCATCTGCCCGACAGGAAGCGCCGCGAGCTGGAACGGGTCGCCGCGATCCTGTTCGATGAATTTGACGATGCCCTGAAAACCAAGCTTCCATGAAGGGCAAGCGCGGCCGCATCCTCAAGCTGATCCTGTTCGGCTCCTATGCGCGCGGCGATTGGGTCGAGGATCGCAAGAGCGACTATCGCTCCGACTATGACGTGCTCGTCGTCGTCAACTACGACAGCTTTGCGGAGCAACATGAAGCCTGGGAAAAGGCCGCTGAACGGTTCTAGGCTGAGCTGACCGTGACAAAGCACCTGGCAACGCCGGTTAACTTCATCGTGCACGCCATCATGGACGTGAACGACCAGCTTAGCGCGGCCGGCCCTTCTTCGTGGACATAGCCCGCGACGGAATCGTGCTCTATGAGGCTCCCGGCCACCCCTCGCCTCCCCGTGAACCTCGCGCCGGAGGAAGCCCGCGCCGAAGCGAGACGGCATTACGAGCATTGGTTTCCGAATGCCAGCGTCTTCCTCGACCTGGCTAAGCGTGCCCTACAAGACGGACACGGCAGGCAGGCCGCGTTCCTTCTGCACCAGGCGAGCGAAGGATTCTATCATTGTGTCCTGCTCGTCCTGGCGCTCTACAGCCCCAAATCGCACAAGCTGACTTTCCTGCGCTCCCATGCGGAGCGGCTTGCGCCGCAGCTCATCGCCCTGTGGCCGCGCGATACCCGTTTCGCCAAGCGCTGCTTTACCCGCCTCGATCGCGCCTATGTCGGCGCGCGCTATTCCCGGCCTATGAAATCACCGGCGAGGAATTGACCTGGCTGGTCGACCGTGTGACGGCGCTGCAAGAGGCCGTCGCCCCGATCTGCGCCGGCCGGCTCGACGGTCCCGGTGCTGACGCACCGGGGCTTTGTTACTGGCGGCCCTCCGGCTCACTACGGCACTAGATGGGAGTGCGTTCGCCTCGCCGGCGCGGCTATCGCCGCGTCCTGCGCCCTGCCCCGGCCGGCCAGCTCTTATCATATTGGCCCGTAGGGTTAGTGCAGCGCCTCGATGCCCCGCCGCCGGATCACGTTCAACAAGGCCAGAGCCGGCCCTTTGGCCTGCGCCTCGCCGCGCTGCTGCGACACATAGCCGGGCGTCACATTGAGATAGCGGCCGAACGCGGCTTGGCTGAGGTGCGCCGCTCGCGCACGGCCCGCACCTCCGCGCCGGTCATTGGCGTTTCAGTCGGCAAGATTTTCTCCAAGGTGCCGCGCCGTGATCTTCTCATAGGTCGCCTCGTCCATGATCCCAAGGCGGCGCTGTGCGTCCGCCATTTCCGCGATCTCGCGGACAAGGCGGCTAGGCTTCGTCGTCGTCATGCTCGATCTCCTTCAAATCTCCGTCCTCAATGGCTTGCCCGACCAGCTCGGCCGACGCTGCAAGCCAGTTCGCCCCGATCGTGCGCAGGGCCGCCAACTCGTCATCGTCAATGTTATCGCGGTCGCTCTTGGCGAACGCATACAGAAACACGCGCGCCCGGCCGCCCGATAGGCGACGATCATCCGATACCCGCCGGAGCGCCCTGACCAGGCCGCGCCACGCGCTGCTTGATGAGGCCGCCGCCAAGATCGGCGTCGATAGTGCCACGCTCGGCCCGCTCGATAGCCTCGCTCAAGCTGGCGTCGGCAATGCGTTGCCGGCGGGCGAACCGCATAACGCCTCTGGTCAAGAAAATCCGCACGGAACCTCCGCTATAGCACCATAAACTATAGTGCATATTGTTATAGTTTCAAGCGCCTACTAGCTCGGCGGTAGCCCCGGCCGGCCCGCTCGGCCGGGGCGGATGGTTACATGCTTACCTGTACGCATGTTTGCCCGCTATTCCCCATCCTCTCGAACGACCGGAAAATTGTATTTCGCGAAAAGCAGGTTCAGCGCCTCGGCCACAAGCCGCTCCTGCGTAACCCGCTTGCCTTTGTCGTCGCGCGTTCGGAAGCTGAGTTCTTCCAGCGTCTCCCAATAGGCCGGCGGCAGGTGATGCGTTTTGGCGTTTTGTTCGCCCGCGACGGCGGAACGTAGGTTCCGGCCGACTGCTGGCCGCGAGCCGACCGCTTCAGCTCGGTCGGCGTGTCGAAAGGGGCGGGAGCTGCTGGCTCGGCCGCCGGCGACTCCGCCGTCTTGATCGCGGTCGCCAGAAGGGAAGGCTTGCGGCTCATGCTTTCATCCTTTCATGCTTACCTGTAATCATGCTTGCCTGCTCTGAAAGGAAGCTAAACAGGCCGGCGACTTTTGGGCGGCACGTCCTTGCGGTTCCAGCTCTTGCGGCGTCTGCCCCAGGCCGGCGCATCCTCGTAGGCTTTCAGGCGCGACAGATGGATGGGCGCGACCGGCACGTTGAAACGCTCTGTGATCGCGGCGGCGTCGTCGGCCGCCCTACCCCCGGCGTTCGGATGCACGAGATTTAGCACCACAAAGGCCGGGGGTTGCCGGCCATGTCGAGCAGCCGCTTTAGAGGCTCCAAGGTGTCGATCGCAAATATCTGCGCTTGGGTCGGGATCAACACCATGTCGGCGTGCTTGGCCGCCTCGGTCGAGGCGCTGTCCATCTTGCCGGGCGTATCAATGAACACCCAATCCATGCCAAGGCCGCGATAGGCGTCCGAGCGCGGGATAGCGCCGGGCTGGATCGAGGCAACGTCAGGGCCATCGCCTTCTCGCCGGTCAAACCAGTTGACGGCGTTCGTCTGAGGGTCGAGGTCGAGCAAGGCGGATTTCTTCCCGGCCTGATGCGCCGCGACCGCAAGCGCCGTCGCGATCGTTGTCTTGCCGGTCCCGCCCTTTTGCGTGCAGAACGCTACTGTAATCATGGTTTCATCCTTTCATGCAGGAAACCTACATGCTTTCTCGCAAGCATGTAAGCATGTTTATGTTTATGGGCGGTTAATCGTCGTCGCCGTCCTCGGCCGCCATAGGCTCGTCGCACTCCCCGCAAACCAAGCGCGCGCCCGGCTTCGCCCAGGCGTGAAGCTCGCAGTTCGGGCATGTGTAGCGGGTTTTGCTGGCCGACTTCGCCTTGCGCTTCTTCCGGGCGTCGGCGTCGTCCCAAAGCTCGACATAGAGGGCTGAAAAGTCAGGTTGAGCGGCCAGCTCCGCAAAAGCACGGGCGTAGGGGCCGGCCTCGATGATGTAATGGCTGCATGACTGGCCTATTTCCTTCCCGCCAGGTCGGCCGGTGTCGGAAGGGTGCAGGCCGATCGCGTGCATCTTCGCCGCCCATTCCTTGTTGTGGTAGCCGTTCCGCGAGGGCTTCCCGAAATGGTGCTCCCAAAGGTGCGCCATCTCATGGGCGAGGGTGGAAAGGCTCTGCTCGTCCGTCCGGCTCTTGAAGTGCGACGGGTTCAACGCGATTTCGTCGGTGATCTCCGCGCCGTCCTTCGATCCGAACCGGCCGCCAGCGAAATAGCCATAGGCTTTGTTCTTCCGCTGCAAGGTCACGAGGCAGGGCGGCAGCTCGCCGCCAAAAGCCGGTCATTGAAGAAATCGAACGCCCGATTCAGCGCAGCATAGGTCTTCGCGGTCGGATTGGCGGGGACATGGCGGCCTCTTTTGTATCGTACGAAACAACAATCGCACAATTTGCGCTTACATGCAAGCATGTTTACATGATCTCATATTGAGCGCAGCCCTTGCCCCTTGCTCCCTCTCGAAAGCCCATAGGACGGTGACCGCAGGCGCAAGCATTGCGGATTTTGCTCTGAGGGTGCCGCTTGCCGGCCCGCCTATGCGCGGGCCGGAACCGCCGCAGGGCCGCGTGAGCGGCCCGAACAGCGGCGACCGCTTATGTTTTTATATAAAGAATAGAACTAGAGGGGATTCAGTCTGTTTATCGGACTCACGTTTCATGAAGGTCTTTGCCAACTTCACAAGAGCCTGACCTAGCGGGCTGTCGCCGGCGTCAAGCTGCGTCCGCTCATCGAGGGCAGGGCCTTCCTGTAAGCGTCGATTGCCTCGCTCCATGCCTGCTGATCCTGTCCATGATCCGCAGGCGGGGGCCTTGCCGAACCGGCCAGGAACTGCCGGGCCTTTTCCGGCAGGGACAGGCGATAGGCGTTGCTCGCCTGCTGCACCTGGGGCCGCGCCCCTCGTTCCCTGTCGGCTCGTAGCGCCGCAGCCAGTCGATGAAACCATGCGCCCGCAGGTTCTTCAGCGCCCGCACGATCGTATCGCGTGAGCGGCCCAAGCGGTCCATGATCGTTGTAATTGCCGGCTCGCCGCCCGGTGCGGAAGTCGATCAAGTTGACGAACAGCCGCAGCACGTCCAGCGCCACCGATCCTAGCGGGCCGCTGCGCTCGCCCTTCTGGTGCAAGCCGGCCTCGTTGTAGATTTCGGCCGCCTTCAAAATCGCCTGCACGTCCTTGCGCGTCGTCGGCCGCCATATGCGGCCCTCCGATCGGCCCTTGAAATGGCTGTGCCGGCGAACCGGCGTCGGGCATCGTGCGGCCGGGGAGGGAAGACCAAGCCAAGCGCAACCTGTCCCGATCCCCGCCACGCCGCCCGGCGCTCCTGGGCGAGCGCGGAAAGCGCGCCGGCGTCTTCCTCGGAGAGCTGGCCGGCGCTGTAGCGCGTCCAGACCTCCCGCATGATTTCATCAAGCGCGTTCGCACGCGCGCAGCCGATCGCGGCCGCGATTTGCGTCCTCAACATATGCCCTTCGTCCTTCCGTTCGGGAGGGCATGACGGCTTGGACAACGGACAAAATTTCACTGTTCCCGCAAAACGCATGTCTTGCGGGGTTAGTGGTAACGAGCTATGTTGGGGACAGGTTTGTGGTTGGCCCCAAAGCTAGCCGTTCGAAATCCAAAACCCCTTGCCGTGCCACCGGCGAGGGTTTTTCGTTATGCCCTCGTTTCCTTCTCGATAAGTAGCCTCAACGCTTCTTCGATAAGCGGCGCGCGACCCGGCGCGCCTCGGCGTTCCTTGATCTGATCAAGTGCTTCGACAAGATCACCCGGAACGTAGGTATTCACACGACCGGCGGCCGCCTGCCGCGCCCTATGAGCGGCAACGTCCTTCCGAGATCTTTTCTGTGTTTTGCTTCATACTTACAAGTAAGCGGTGATTTGTCTGATTCTGCAAGCCCTTGAATCAAGCCGCTGAAATAGCGGGATTCAGTTCAGTGCTCTCGCTGGCGTTTCGCGCTCTATCTCGGCGCGAGTCGGATGCCGAGAGGAGAGGGCAGGGCAAACATGATTGCCTGCAAGCATGTAATCATTCCCCGCGATTTTACTTCGCTGGCACACCATCTAGCGCCCGGTAGAGGGTGGCGCGATGCACTTTCAGAAGCCGGGCGACTTCCGCCACCGGCTTCTTGTCGTCATGGATGAGCTGGCGGGCGTGCGCGATCTGCTCGGCCGACAGGGTAGGGAGGGGCCGAACCGCACACCCCGCGCCTTCGCCGCGATCCGGCCGGCGCTCGTGCGCTCCACGATCAAGCTGCGCTCGAAATCCGCAATGCCGGCGAACACGGTCAACACCATGCGCCCGGCCGGCGTCGTCGTGTCGGCCCACGGCTCTGCCAGCGATCGCAGGCCAGCGCCGGCCTCCTTGATCCGCTCCGCGATCGCCAGAAGGTCGGCGGTCGATCGGGCGAGGCGGTCTAGCCTGGTGATCGTCACCACGTCGCCGGCGCGCAGATGGTCGAGCATCCGCGCCAGCTCGGGCCGGTCCCGCTTCGCTCCGGACGCCTTTTCCTCAAAGATACGGACGCAGCCAGCCGCGCCAAGGGCGGCGCGCTGCGCGTCGAGGTCCTGGCCGCGTGTCGAGACGCGGGCATAGCCGATGAACACCCGGCCGGCGTCGGAATCTGGTTGGCGGCTCACGGCTCCCCTGTCGCAAATCATGTCGCAAGTGTTTTACCACTTGCGACAAAGACACGCGACACGAAAACGCCTGATTTTCCGGGGCGGCCGATCTGTTGCAGGTTTTAGGACTCCTGCAACGCCACAAGGCCCAGTCGGCTCGAAGCTGCGATTTTAGCCAACTCAAAGAACGTTGTGGGAACATTGCCTGCGGGATTGACCTGTGCATTAACCGCAGTGTTGAATCTAAGCTAGATCGTCCCCGCGAGCAGGCCGTAGACTATCCCGGCCAAGGAGCAGGCGGCGAGAACCGACAACATACCGATTTTGTAACGAAAGACCGCGACGACCGCGCCGATGGTCAGGACCAGGGACGGTATGTTCACCGAGCTCACACCGGCAGGTCGACCATCATGCCAAAGCCGCGGAACTCGTAGACCTGTGCAAACAGCACATGCAGGGCGAACCATACGGAGAGGTTGAGAATCACGCCGACAACGGCTGCGGTGATAGCTGAAAGTGCTGCCGACAGCGCCTTGTTGTTGCGCATATTCTCCATAAAGGGCGCACCGAGCAGAATCCACAAGAAGAGGGGACAAACGTCACCCAGGTCGTCAATAATCCGCCCAGCGTGCCGGCGAGCAGAGGGTTCAAAGCTCCAGGTGAACGGTAGGCGCCGAGGAAGCCGACGAACTGCGTTACCATGATCAACGGGCCTGGGTCGTCTCAGCCAAGCCAAGACCGTCCAGCATCTCGCCCGGCTTCAGCCAGCCATAGTGTTCGACCCCCTGCTGTGCGACATAGGAGAGGACCGCATAGGCGCCGCCGAAGGTGACCATGGCCAGTTTGGAAAAGAAGATGGAAATGTCGGTGAAGACGTTTCCCGGCCCGAACACAAATAGGGCAGGACCGGCCGCCCCAGACCAAGCCCCCGACCGCCGCCACCTTAAGGGACCACGACAACGGCGGCCGGGCATGATCGGGAACGCCCTCGCCAAGAACGCTGTCCCTGTCGGCTACTTCCTCGCCCTTGAACTTGCATGGCTGCCGCCGGCAAGAAACGCCTTCCATCCGGCCCGCCCGCCGATATATCCGATCAGGCCGGCGCCGAAAACCACAAGGGAACGGCGCCCGGAACACTGTCAGGGCGATGAAGGCGATTGCCGCAAGCCCGATCAGCACGTTGTTCTTGAGGGGCGTCGGCCAATGCGGATGACGGCTTCGAGCACGATCGCCAGCACGGCGGCCTTCAGCCCGAAGAACAGGGCCTGAACGGCGCCGACATTGCCGAAAATCGCATAAATCCAGCTCAGCGCCATGATCGCCAGCGCGCCCGGCAGCACGAACAGGATGCCGGCAACAAGGCCGCCCTTCGTCTTGTGCAGAAGCCAGCCGATATAGATGGCGAGCTGCTGTGCCTCCGGTCCCGGCAGGAGCGTGCAATAGTTCAGCGCGTGCAGGAAGCGCGTGTCGCCGATCCAGCGTTTCTCCTCGACGATGATCCGGTGCATCACGGCAATCTGGCCGGCGGGACCGCCGAAGCTCAGGGCCGCGACCCGCGCCCAGACGCGGACGGCCTCGCCGAATGAAATACCGTGACCCGGCGTTTCCGGCTGACGGGCGGAAGATGTGTCGATCGTCTCAATCCGGCTCATGCTCATTTCCTATGGATCAGCCGCGCTTGGCGAAATATTGGTAGAGATTGTCAAAGACGGCAGCGCCCTGGGCGACGCGCTGCTCGTCCTGCGGGTTTGCTGCGCAGATGCCGGCAACCAGGCTTGCGATGCCCGTCGTTTCCTCGCGGCCGAACTTGCCGTCCTTGGAGGTCGATGTCGTGGACAATCTCGGCAATCGCCTGCAGCGCGGGCTCCGCAAGGCCGGCCCGCGTCGCCAGAACCTCGAAGCTGCAACGGTCGCCCTCATGGGTGATTTCACCTTCGAACATATCGAAACGCAGTTCCCCGGCGTTGGGCTCATATCCCCTTGCCTGGCACGAAACGTATCGTCGCATCGGGATCAATGAAACGGCGGATAAGCCAGCTACAGGCGATGCGGTCGACATGCACGCCCTCGCGCGTCACCCAGACCCGCCCCTGAGATCACCCGGCGCTTGCGCCGCCGCCGGCGATTGTTTCGTCATATCCGTATCCTCTGCGAGCCTGGCTTCGATGTCCGCGATCAGGCCCTCGGCCGCCAGACGACCGGTTGCTCCGAAGAAATCGATCGCCGCTATGTCTGAAAGCCGCCTGCGCAGGCGGCCGGTTTGATTGCGCGCGTCCGCCATTTCCTCGGATGTCACGCCCGATTCGATACGCTCGGCCAGGTGCGCAGCTCCCTGGCGATCGCATCGTGTCCTCGTCACGGGCAGCATCGAAGAGACCACGAACCTGGTAATCCGACAGACCGTCGATCAGGCGCGCCTCGCAGACCATGGCCTCGCCACCGCCTTCAATAATCTCCTTCAGCAGCCACTCGAAATCTTCCTGTGCCTCTGCATTCGCCGGCAGCGCATAGACCGTGCTCTTCACGGCCACGGCGCCGATACCTGCAGGCGGCGCCAGATCTTCACGCGGAAGTAAGGCGGCTTGCTGGGCAACTGGTGAATGAGCACAGCCAACGCTGCTCCGTCTGGGGCCTGTCGATTAACATAGGCATAGCGTATCAATCCGTTTTATAAAATGCAACACTTGTATCATATTCAGCTTTGACGTAACTTCCTTACATTGAGAGCAAGCGGAGTATGGTACATGCTGCAACACCGGATCATGCCTCTGCCGTTCCAGCCGCCCAGGCTGGAAGGCTTTCGAACGCCTGTTGGCGAGTCATTACGAGAATAATTACGGCGGTGCCGTCCGGCGACTGAACGCCATCGAGCGACGCTTCGAGGAGGTCGACTGGAGCACGGCTCCGGTCTTCGACATCAACGGCCTGAAACGTGAAGAGCTCATCGCCGCCAATTCGGCGATCTTGCACGAGATTTATTTCGACGGGCTTGGCGGCACGGGCGATGTTGGCGGCGGCCTGGCTGCGGCGCTAGAACAAGATTTCGGCAGCGTCACCGAATGGCGCGCCGGTTTTCTGCTTGCGCCAAGGCGCAAGCCGGAGGCTCTGGCTGGACTCTGCTTACCTGGTCTGGAGCGCCATCAGCGCCTGATGATCCAATGGGCGCAAGACCACACGAACTGTCTCGCCGGCAGCGTACCTATCCTGGCGCTCGACATGTATGAACATGCCTACCACATCGATTTCGGGTCAAAGGCCGGGGCCTATGTCGATGCCTTCATGAAGAATATCCATTGGGATCGCGTCGGCAGACGCTTTCAACACATTGCCGAGCGGCATCAGGATATGACACCGCCAAGCGAAACGGTTCGTGGGATCGCACCCGAGGACCTGCTCGCTCGCTTCCAGCAGCAGGAAGACATCCTGTTGCTCGATATCTGTTCGCCCGAAGACGCCCCGGCGCGGGCGATATGCTGGCTGGGGCGCAGTTCCAGGTGCCGGGCGCGACCGCCGAATGGGCAAAGGACCTGCCGCGCGGGAAACCGGTCGTGGCCTATTGCCTCTATGGCCTGCAGGCAAGCGGCGATGTCGCAGCAGAACTCCACAGCATCGGCTTTGATGCGCAGATGCTGTCCGGCGGACTAGCCGCTTGGCGAGCGATCGGCGGGCCGACCGTTCCCTTCAACGTTTCTATCGAAAGGACGAAATCATGAAATGGGTAACCCGTGAACGCCCGGTCATTGACCGGATCGCCTGTCCCTGGCTGATCGCGCGGTTCATCGACCAGAAGCCTGAATTCCTGTTCGTGCCGCCGGATCAGGTCAGGACCGTGCTGAGGAAACTGGGGCGATCCCCTATGACGTTCCTGGTGTGGAATATACACATTTCGGGGATGGCTGTAGTTTCGACGCCTTTGTCGAAAAGCATGATCTGGGCAAGGATCCTGCCATCGCCACCATTGCCGCCATCGTTCGCGGTGCCGATACCGGCCGCCCCGATCTCACCCCGCAATCGGCTGGATTGCTGGCGATTTCGATGGGGCTTCGCGACCTGTCGCCGGACGATCATGAAGTGCTGAAGCGCGGCTTCGTGATTTACGATTCCTTTATGCCTGGGCGTCCCGCCGCAAAACTGAAACACATAACTGGCCGCCATCGATGAAGGCCGCCGCAAATTGACGGATGGCTATCGGGTCAAAGGGACAGGGCCATGCTTCGACACCGATCACAGGTCCGTTTCGAACCGCGGGCGATGCTGCGGGTCACGGCGGCCCTGCTTGGCATCGCCGTCTTTACCCTCACCGACATGGTGCATGCCGAAGATGCGTTCCGGATGCTCAAGGGCCGCGAGATCGGTGCGAAACTGACGGGCATGGAACTGACCGATGACGTTCATTGGGCGCTTGTGTTCGGCCGGGGAGGCTCGCTTACGAGCTACTCGATGGGCAGGAAGACCACGGGGCGCTGGAAGGTGCAGCAGGATCAGCTTTGCCTCGACGAGGCTGACGAGGCACCGCGCTGCTATGCGGTCTGGCACTTGGGAAAAACCCTCCAGCTACGCCAGTCCGGCATTGACATTACGATGAAGGCATCTTGCAGCTGCCTTCAAAGCGAAATTGATCATAGACAGTGGTCATAAGGGGCCTGGAGGTAGCACGTTCGGAATCGGGTAATTCAACGATGGAGCAGGATGATGTACATGAAACACGTGCTTGGGGCCGCCCTGATGCTGGCTCTTTGCCTTGCCCGCCGACGCCCAATCTGATTGGACCGGCGTTGCAAAGGCGCTCAGGAAAAACCGGCGCCCAGGTGTCCGACCAAATCTATCGGATTGGCCTTCCGCGTTCGGATTTGAAAGTGACGCTCGACGGGGTCACGCTTAAACCGGCCCTCGCTCTTGGATCCTGGCTCGCGTTTCGATCGATGGGCGATCATGACGCGATGGTCATGGGCGATTTGGTCCTGACGCAGCCGGAGGTGAACCCGGTGATGAAGAAACTCGCCGAAGGCGGGTCGAGATCACGGCACTGCACAATCATCTGCTGCGTTCCGAGCCCACGACGATGTACATGCATGTTATGGGCCATGGCGATCCCGTGAAACTTGCCGACGCCTTGCATGCGGCGCTGCTGCTCAGCGGTACCCCTTCGGCGACACACCCGCAGCCGCGGCGCCTCCAATTGATCTCGACACGGCGGCATCGACCAGGCCCTCGGGTACAAGGGCAAGGTGAACGGCGGTGTGTATCAGATCGGCATCCCCGCGCGGAAACGATCAAAGACGGCGGCATGGATGTGCCGGAAGCCATGGGCCTCGATCGCCATCAATTTCCAGCCAACAGGAGATGGAAAGGCCGCAACCACGGGCGACTTCGTCCTGATTGGATCAGAGGTCAATCCGGTGTTGCGGGCGCTGGGAGAACGGCATTGAGGTAACAGCGATCCACAATCATATGCTGGACGACACGCCTCGACTGTTCTTCATGCATTTTGGGCAAATGACGATGCGTCCAGGCTCGCCAAGGCCTGCGTGCCGCGCTCGACCAGACGGCCATCAGGAACTGATGGGAAGCTCGATACGGAAACAGACAGCGCGCCGACCCGGCCGAATGCGAGTGAAAACCGCTGTTCGTTTGTTGCGCGACGCGCAGTGTGGAGAAGCGACTATGCTCTATATCTGCTCGCCGCCCGAAGGACGGATGTCTTCCCATCAACGGGCTTCTTTCCGCAGTCGCGCGTTCTCAACCCCATACAATATGCATCGCAAATATCCCGAAACCCGCGACAACTCTATGCTACTGCGCCGGCACTGGCACGGTGATAGTGCATTTCTGTTCCTTGCGGGTCTCCCTGGCTTTCTCCAGGCACGCGGAAATCTCCCCGCCGCTGGTGTTATAGAAGCTGGCTCCCCATTCGAGTCTTGACGCCCTGGGGATCGACGGACCGGATCATGGCGAAGGCTGCATTGATACGGTCATAACCCATGACGAAGCTGGCAACATGGCTGTCGGCCGAAACGGCAGGAAGCGCGGCAACAGCAAAAGCAGGAACATGCCGACGACGAGCCCGACCAGGCCAGCCATCCACATGCGGAAATCCTGGTCCTTTCGGTGAAACGCCTGCTTGTTGTGGGAGGCGAGAACGCCGCTGATGCGCTCGAGGTCGGATGCCTGGCGCTCGAGCTTCTGCACGGCGGCCTTCACAGCCTCGCCGGCGCGCTCGAGCGCCGCGCATAGTGCTGCGCACCCTGCCGGAGAACGGGCGACTGCTCGACGCCGTGCAGACGCTCCGCGACATTTTCGAGGGACTGGACGAGCTGGGCGAGCTGGGGCTTGTAGTCCTGCGCCGGCTCGATCTTTTCGAGCTGGTCAGCTGCTTCCAGCCCGCGCCGCATGACGGTCATTTCCGCGCCGATCTGCGCGCCCTGCGTCTCGATCGTGCGGCGCAGCGCGTCGAACGCAGCAGCCGGGTCGCCGGCGTCTCCGTTCGCCTCCGGCTCGAATCCTTCCCGTCGTCGTCCAGTTCCGCCATGAACTCCCTTTCTACATTCCCATGCCGATGCCCCGGCTGAGGCGCTGGCTCCGTGTCATTTCGTCCTGAAGGGCGCGGGAAACGCTCTGCTCCTGGCGCAGTTCGTGCTTGATACCAAGCTCCCGGCTGCGGTTCCTCACAATGGATTCCGCCTGCGGATCGCGCTCAAGACTCTTGGCAAGGCCATTCATCTGGCTTTCGACCTTGCCGCGCGCCGCGTCGTTCTGCCAGCCGCGCAGCTCCCGGCGCTGGCCCTGCAATTCCTGCCAGCGGTTGACGAACCGCTCGGCCCTGACGTTCGGGTCTGCCAGCGCTGCCCGCTCCCGCTCCATGCCGGCGACGAGTTGGCCGACGCGATCGCGGCCGGAATGCTCCGTCATCGCCTTGGCTGTCTGCGGATCGTGCTGCAGGGCCGATCGCATCAGGTCATGCGAACCCGGCCGCGCCTGGTCGAGCTGCTGACCGGCCGCATTGATTTCCTGGCGCTGCATGTCGAGAACCGGCAGGCCGTCGCGCGGTGCTGGTCGATCGACTGATAGGCTCGCGCATAACGGTCAACGGCGACCTCAAGCGGCGACTGCCGCCGCGCCGCTCCGCAAGCGGTCCTGCGTCGGCCCCTCTGGCGCCGACGAAGCCTCAAAGCTCCCCTCTTTCCGGCCGCTGCTCCATCCGCGAAGGCTCGCCGCGATCCTGGGAGGGCTGAGAACGCGCATCGAGCTTGAGGCCGGCGAACATACCGCCCGCTGCTTCTCACCTGCGGCGCTTTCGCTCGATCTGCCGGCCGTCCTCGCCGGCGCGATCCCGCTCGGCCGCGCGGCGCCCCGGTGCTGCTGCTGGCGATCGCCGGCGAGATCCACGCCGACTTTTTGCGAGGATCTCGGCGCGCGGTCCTCGATGCGCTTCCGCTCGCCGTGGACGTTCCACTCGGCAGGGTGCCGCTCGGCCGTCGACCTCGTTCCGCACGTAGCCCGGCGCGCTCGGCCGGTATCTCGATCTCGCTGCGGATGCCGATCGCCTCCGCGACCCCGCGCCGCTCGGCAAAGTCCTTGGTATAGTCGAGTGTCGTATCCTTCACGCCAGACCGGGAGAGGCGGTTTTCTAGCTGCTCATAGGCCAGTTCGCCGGCGTCCTGAACCTTCCATGTGTTGCGGGTGCTCGTGCCATCCGGCAAGGTGACGGGGGTGGAGCCTAGATGCTGAAGGCCGATCGTCTCCCCGATCTGCGGCGCGGCCTTCCTTCATGGCGCGCTCAAGATCGACGCCCCATAGCGTGCGCTGCTCACCCTTGCTGTTTTCCAGCGTCACGAAATAGCTGTCGCGATTGCCGGCTTGGTGCTCATAGGGCGCAACGCCATGTTCCACCAGCTTGCCGGCATTGGTGAACTCGTCCCGGGCGGCGTAGAGCTGCACGCCGTCACGATGCCGGGTCATGGCGACATAGGTTAGATGCCGGTCCATCGTCCCCGACGCCATGACATAGGCACGATCGACCGTCGCGCCCCTGGTTCTTGTGAATCGTCGTCGCATAGCCGTGGTCGATCGCCTGATAGTCGCCCATCGGCACGGAAACGCTCTCGCCGCCCCGGCCATCGAGCTGCGCGACGATCCGCCCGCCTCGACATGCTCGACGGTGCCAAGCATTCCGTTTTTGACGCCAAGGTCGCGATTGTTCTCCAAGAACACGATGCGGTCGCCGGGGGCGAACTCCCGCTTGCCGTCATTGGTCTGGAAGGTCAGTGCGCCGGCGTCTTCCCCGCGTGCCAGCTCGCCCCGGTCCTGTAGCTCCGTCCGGATCGCGTCATTGATGGCGCGAACATCGGCCCGGCGATGCGCCACGCTACGCGGGTGCCGTCCGGGCGCTCGTCGCGATCGGCAAGATAATCGCGCACGATCTGGCCGCGCGCGTCCTCCCCGGTTTCGGCAAAGCTGATAGCGCCATGGTCCCGATAGGCCGCCAGCCCCTCGGCCGTCCGGTGCGTGGCGAAGTCAACGGAAGCCTCCGCTGCCAGTCCACGCGCTGCCGGCGGATTTCGGAAAGCTCGGCATGGCCGATTTCCTCGGTGATCGCCCGGAACGGTGCGCCGGCCCCGATCGCCTGCAACCTCATGGTCGCCGACAAGGACGATCTTCGCCCCGCGCGCCTCGGCCTCGCCAACGAAGCGGGCGAGCTGGCGGCTCCCGACCATGCCGGCCTCGTCGATGACGAACACGTCGCCGCGGCCGAGTGCATAGCGGTCCCCACTATGTGGGTTCTCCCAACCGCGGGACCAGGACGCCAGCGTGCGGCTCTGGATGCCGGAAGATTCTCCAGCCCTCGGCCGCCTTGCCCGACAGGCCGCGCCGTGAACCTGATAGCCCTCGGCCTCCCACGCCTCGCGGGCGGCGGCAAGCATGGTGGATTTGCCAGCGCCGGCGAAACCGACGACGGCCGCGATCCGCTCCGGCCCGGTAATATGCTCGATCGCACCGCGCTGCTCGGCCGACAAGCCCGCCGCAGGATCGCCGGCGCTCTTCTGAATGGCGGCGTTCTGCGCCCCTATGGCGCGCTTCGACATGCCGGCGATCGACGCCATGGGACTGCGCCTGGTGCATCCGCTGCGCGCTCTCGATCATGCCGGATCTGATCTCGACCATTTCGCGCGTCGAATAGCGCGCAAGCTCGACCTCGCCGTTGCCGGGTCCGCCCGTTCGGCCTGCAACTCCACCAGCGCCGGCGACGCCATCACACGTCGCAAAGGCGTTCTGGAACGCCTGCGGATCATCGTTGATGTAGCGATGCAACGCCCGCGCAACGTCGCGCCGATCGAACACGCTCTTTCGCCGGTGATGAGGGTTAGAACCTGCTCCGGCTCTCGCGGATCAGCTCGGCGTTGCGCTTGGCCGCATCCTCGTCCAGCCGCGTGCGCGACACGTCCAGCCCGCGCCGTTCCATTTTGCGTGGCATGGACACCCATATGCTCGGTCGGCTCGATCTCAAGGCCACGCTCCATATGCGAACGATGATCGATCCGAATATCAAACCCGGCGCGCGCAAGATGCTCGTTCGCAACGCCCTCCACCGTTGGCGAAGGTCGCGAAGCTGCATGTCGGTTGCCGGAAGATCGTTCGCCAGCAGCCATTTGTTTTCGCGCTCAAGATAGGTCTCTCGCCTAGACCGTCTTCCGTCACCTGCCGCGTCGTCATCATCACATGCGCATGATGATTGCGAACGTCGCTGGCGTCGTGCGGCGAATGGATCGCGAAATCGATCGCCGCGCCATAACGGTTCGCCAGCTCGCGCAAAGTCGCGCGCCGCTTCGCCGCTGTTCCGGCGAAAGCTCATGCGGCAAGGCAATCTCAAATTCCCGCGCAACGCGGGCATCCTTCCGCTTTTCGGAAAACTCGGCCGCATTCCACAGCGTCGAGCGATCCGCGCCCAATCGGCCGAAACGCCATCTGGCAAGACGATCTCCGCATGTTCCACGCCGCGCTTGTGCGTGTAGTCATGCGTGATGTGCCGTCGCGCTCATTGGTCAGCTTCTCCCCGGCACGATAGGCCATCGAAGCGACGGCACTACGCGCCCTTCGCTCTCGATACTGGCTTCATGCTGCAATGGTAGATCGCCAACCCGTCGCTCCGATCCTACTTTCATTCTTTCCGCCAGTCTCCGCTGGCGCGCTGAGGCGCAGTAACTCGTAAGTGCGCTTCTCAACTCAATCGCTTCGCTCTTTCGTCGCTCGATGTGGCGCGCGGCAGCTCGATGCAATGAACTGAAGCCCGGATTTTGCGGCAGAACCGTCAGATTTGCAAGATCGCATGAGGTTCTATGGAGGAAACACTTGAGCCGGGCGTGTCTTCGTATAGTCTGGTGTGCCAGCGGAGGGAAAAGAAGATGGCAAATGACAATAGCCCGGCATTGGCGCTTCTGATCGACGGCGACAATGCTTCGTCCAAGATCGTCGCCGGCCTTCGCTGAAATCGCCAACTACGGAACCGCCAGCGTCAAGCGCATCTATGGCGATTGGACCAAGCCGAACCTCAACGGCTCGAAAGAGTGCCTGCTGGAACACTCTATCCAGCCGGTCCAGCATTCGCCTTACAACCGGCAAGAACGCGACCGATGGCGCGATGATTATCGACGCAATGGACCTGCTCTATACCGGCCGCTTTTCCGGCTTCTGCATCGTCTCAAGCGACAGTGATTTCGCTCGCCTCGCCGCCCGCATCCGGGAGCAAGGCGTCACCGTCTATGGCTTCGGGAGCGCAAGACGCCTCGCCCTTCATCACCGCTTGCGACAAGTTCGCATTTCCACGTGCTCAATGCGGCCGGGGAACAAAAGGAAGCGGTGCCGCCGCGCCCAAAGCGATCGCTGCCAAACCTGCACCAGCGAAAGCGACGCTCGATCGTGCCGCCCTGGAAATGCTGACGAAGGCTGTCACGGGCCTCGGCTTCGATGAAGACGGCCGCGCCAATCTGCCCGCGTCGCGCGCGCACCTTGCGAAACAATCGCCCGATTTCGATGCACGCAATTTCGGCTTCCCGCGTCTCTCCGAGTTGGTGGAGGCATCTGGGGCTCGGTTCTGGGGGCGGAATGACACCCTAAGCTGCCGGCCGTAAAGATATTCGCCGGTCAGCAGGATATGCGCCCAGCCCAGGGAGGAGATGGTGTCTCGGGTAATATCGCCTTCGTTTCGCCGTTCGGCGACGGCGCGGGCTGCTGTGACGGTATTCCAGTAGATGATGATCGCCGTCAGCAGATTCAGCCCGGCGATCCGGTAATGCGCCTCAGTGGTTCGATCACGGATTTCACCTGACGGCCGATGCGCAGGCACTTGAGGGGGTGGGCTTCGCCCTTGCTGATGCTCAATCTGGGCGCGGCGCTGCATATCGGTATCGAGGATCCACTCTGATAGAGAGTGCGCTCGACGGCCGACTTCCCAGCGCGGCGCAAGATCGTTCTGTCGGGGATAGGGATGCGAGTTTCCGAGCACTGGCTCGGTCTGATCTTCCGGCGGCCATCGTGGCAGCACAGCGGAAGAGATCAGGCCAGTTTGACACAATCAGTTCTTCGCGGATTTTGCCGCCCACCAGCTTGCGTAAATCTTTGGGTGTCCCCGCGGGATCGAAGACATAAAGCCGTTTCGACGGTAAGTCGCGGATGCGCAAGACGAGCCGGTAGCCGAGCATGGCACTGGTCCCG
>JAAVLL010000005.1 GCA_012103035.1 Brucella oryzae | reverse complement strand
ACCCAGGCATATGAATGCGACGCGTTTGACGGCGTACCGATGTCCGCTGCTCGCCGTGGTTCTGCCTCGCACCACCGAGGAGGTAGCGGCGGCGATGAGAATTTGCCACAATCTGCGGGTTCCGGTTATCCCGCGCGGTGGGAGACATCGTTGGCAGGCGGCGCACTTCCGACGGCCGATAGCGTGGTGCGGGATGTTCGCGAGATTGATACCGCAAACCGATTCATCAGGGTTCAGACCGGCGTCACGAACCTTTCCGTCAGCGCAGAGCTGGAAGTGGAAGGGTTTTCTATGCACCGAACCCGCGAAACGATACGCGCCTGTGGGGGCGCCATAACGGAGCTTTGGACATGGCAAATCGAATCGAAGTCGGCGGGTTGCAGGTCGATCGCGGGCTCTACGATTTCGTCAAAAGCGCGCGATGCCGGGCACCGGCATCGCTCGCAGGTTTGCCGGCTTGCCAAGATCGTTCGCGACCTCGCTGAAGAACCGGGCGCTGCTCGAAAAGCGCGACGAGATTCAGGAGAAGATCGACGCCTGGCATCGCGAAAATGGCGCGCCGTCCGACATGGCGGCCTACAAGGCTTTCCTCGAGATCGGCTACCTGCTGGACGAAGGTCCGGATTTCAAGGTCACCACCGAAAACGTCGATCCGGAGATCGCCACCGTCGCCGGTCCGCAACTCGTCGTGCCGGTGATGAATGCCCGTTATGCGCTGAATGCCGCCAACGCGCGCTGGGGTTCGCTCTATGATGCACTCTACGGCACCGATGCCATTCCCGAGACCGACGGCGCCGAAAAGGGCAATGGCTACAATCCCAAGCGCGGCGAGAAAGTCATCGCGTGGGCGCGAGCATTCTTAGATGACAGCGTGCCGTTGAAGACAGACAGCTGGTCAAACATGACCAGTTCTCAAATTAAAGATGGTCAGTTTCGACTGATGACGGGCTCCTCGGAGGGTGGGTTGCGCGATCCCTCACAATTCGCGGGTACCTAGGTGACGTCGACAATCCGTCTTCGTTGCTCTTATCGAGAAACGGCCTTCACATCGAAATCATCCTTGATGATCAACACGTCATCGGAAGCCAAGACGAGGCTGGAATTTCAGACGTTATTCTGGAATCGGCCATTACCACCATCCAGGACTGCGAGGACTCGGTCGCCGCGGTCGACGCCGAGGATAAGGTCGCCGTCTACCGCAACTGGCTCGGCCTGATGAAGGGCGATTTAGAGGAAGAGGTCTCGAAGAGCGGCAAGACGTTCACGCGCAAGCTCAATCCTGACCGCGACTATACGGCACCCGACGGAAGCAAACTGACTCTGCCCGGCCGCTCGCTGATGCTGGTGCGCAATGTCGGCCACCTGATGACCAACCCGGCGATCCTCGACCGCGACGGCAATGAGGTTCCGGAAGGCATCATGGACGCGATGATCACCAGCCTGATCGCGCTGCACGATGTCGGCCCTAATGGCCGCCGCGCCAATTCGCGGACAGGCTCGGTCTATATCGTCAAGCCGAAGATGCACGGGCCGGAGGAGGTGTCGTTCGCTGTCGAGCTTTTCGGCCGCGTCGAACAGGCGCTCGGCATGCAGCCCAACACGCTGAAGATGGGCATCATGGATGAGGAACGCCGCACCACGGTCAACCTCAAGGAATGCATCCGTGCAGCCCGCGAACGCGTCGTCTTCATCAACACCGGCTTCCTCGACCGCACCGGCGACGAGATCCACACCTCGATGGAAGCCGGCCCGATGATCCGCAAGGGCGACATGAAGCAGGCGGCGTGGATTTCCGCCTATGAAGCGTGGAATGTCGACACCGGCCTGGAGTGCGGGCTTGCCGGTCATGCCCAGATCGGCAAGGGCATGTGGGCGATGCCCGACCTGATGGCGGCGATGCTGGTTGAGAAGATCGCTCACCGAAGGCCGGCGCCAACACCGCCTGCGCCGTCGCCGACAGCCGCGACGCTGCATGCGACGCACTACCACAAGGTCGATGTGCACGCCGTGCAGGAAGGTTTCAAAACCGCCCGAAGGCCAAGCTCGACGACATCCTGTCGATCCCCGTCGCCCTGCGGCCGAACTGGACGCCCGAAGAGATCCAGAAGGAACTCGACAACAACGCCCAGGGCATCCTGGGTTATGTCGTGCGCTGGATCGACCAGGGTGTCGGCTGCTCGAAAGTGCCGGACATCAACGATGTCGGCCTGATGGAGGATCGCGCCACGCTGCGCATCTCCTCGCAGCACATCGCCAATTGGCTGCATCATGGCGTTTGTACGCGCGATCAGGTGATGGAGACGATGAAGCGCATGGCGGCGGTCGTCGACCGGCAGAACGAGGGCGACCCGCTTTATCGGCCGATGGCCCCGGATTTCGAGAATTCGATCGCCTTCCAGGCCGCGTGTGATCTGGTGCTGCAGGGCCGCGCCCAGCCGAACGGCTATACCGAGCCGGTTCTGCACGCCCGCCGGTTGAGCTGAAGGCCAGTGGGGCAGGCGAGAACGTTCTCGGAACGGGATAAAACAATGAATACCATCACGTTGAATGTCGCCAATCGCATCATCGAATCCGCGCTGGATCGGGGCGGAGCTCAACCTGAAGCCGCTCTCGGTCGCGGTGCTCGATGCAGGCGGCCACCTCATCGCATTCCAGAAGCAGGATGGTTCTTCCATGCTCCGCTTCGAGATCGCCTTTGGCAAAGCCTATGGCGCGCTGGCGGTCGGCTCGGGCTCCCGCTGGCTGAACGCGGCCGCCGCCGAGCGTGTTCATTTTGTCCAAGCCCTGTCCGGCGTTTCCGGCGGGAAGATCGTGCCGGTTCCCGGTGGTGTCCTGATACGCGGGAAGCGGGCGAAACCCTCGGTGCTGTCGGAATCTCCGGCGATACATCGGACAACGACGAAATCTGCGCGGCGCACGCTGTCGAACAGGTAGGCCTGGCCGCGGACAAGGGCTAACCCATTTCCAAGCAAAAGCGTGAAACGGCTTTTGCGTGCGGAATGTGCTTGGAAGCGGGTTTTGCCGATGAACTTTGCGGCAGGCTGGCCTCAAGTCGGTGAGCGGGCTGCACCTTCGCTCTACTCTTCGCAGGTGAGAGAGAGACGCATGTTCACCCTCACTATAGACACCGCCGACATGTCATCGACATCGGCAAGGCCCCGCAGAACATGGTCATGGCAATGATCGACGCGGCGCTGGTCCCGGCGGGTATCCGCACGACCGAACTTTGACCCCTACTTCGAAGATAGATGGAGTTAATGATGCAGGCTTCGGGTGCTTTCTGGAACCGTTCGCCAGCGCCGGTCTACTTCACCGGTTCATAGAGCGCATCCAGATTTTGGCTGAAGCGCGCTTGACGAGAGCAAAGTAGTTGTCGCATGAATGGCAATGACACGTTCCTGATCGTGGACCTGTTCGGCACCGGTTAGCTGGTCATGGCGAGCACGACGCCGATCCCGGACAACGGCCAAGCCTGACGCACCGAAGCCCTTACGCTCCAACGATTTCGCTGATCTGCACGATGGGTGCGATGTCCGTATAGTTGGCGACGTCCGCGACGATCTCCGCGCGGTGTCCGAACGCCTCCCGGAATGTCCCCAGGCTCGGTGAGTAGATGTGGCACGCTGCGACGAACTCCGGCGCGCTTCCAGGTTCGCGGCCCGTTAGGCCCTTCTCGATCTCGTAGCGCAGGCAGGCATCGCCCATTCGTTCTCTGATCAGTGGCAGGTGGCTGGCACAGTAGTAATCGTGGTCGAACTTCGAGCCGCCATGGGCCGGATAGTAGACGCTCATCTTGATCATGGTCGGGCTCCTACCTGAACGCTCTCCGAGCGTTCCGGGGCATTTATAGGTCACCGACCCATGAATTGCATCTAGATTTTAGCTGAAATGAGTTTGACGAGAGCAAGGTAGTTTCGACCTGCGTCTCGAGGGTGCGGTGGCGATAGAGGAAGGCCCTGAACGGCGGACGGCGTTTACGGCTAGGCCATCGGCTTGGTGTTGGCCGGGCGCCGCGCTTGGCCATCTCTACGCGCAAGGCATGCCGTGGGGAGTTTAATGAACGGGTGGCTTAACCATCGGGCATATGGCAGCTTCAGCGCGGAGCCGGATTAACCAATTTGGTAGACCGGCTAGGGTTTCACTGGTACTTTGGGTTCGAGCTGCCAAGCAACGCGTATGATTTATGACCCTTCCGTATCGGGATGGACCTGGTTGGGATGGACTGACGGCTGGAAAAAGACCGAAAAATGCTTGAGAAGACGGAAAGCGATAGGATTGCCGGTGTCCCGAACGTTGTAGGGAAAATACTCTCATTCATTGATGAGCGTCGCTATGAGCCGAACGAACGATTGCCGTCGGAACGTGACTTTGCCGACAGGTTCAATGTCAGTCGCGGGCGGTTCGCGAGGCTTTGGCCGCTCTCGAGTCGATGCGTGTGATTGAGCGAAGGCCTAACTCTGGGATCTATCTTAGAAATTCTGAGGAAAGTAGCATCGAGGCCCTCGTTCTTCGTGCGTCTTCTGGCCTGCCGTTTCAGCCTGAAGAGACTAAGGACGTGTTTGAAGTGCGAAGTATTCTGGAGCTGCAGGGCGTACGGATTTCCTGCGATAGAAGGCGGGATCAGGACGTAGATCGGCTGAGGGAAATCCTCTACAAAACGAAGCTTGCAATTGATAGCAAAAGACAATTGAGGCTGAGGATGAAGCGTTCCATCTTGGAATCGTCGCTTCAACACAGAATAGAGTACTGCTTCGCACGGTGAAATTATTTTATGAATTCTCAAAACAGCGTCGCATAATATACTTTTCAGATTACTCACGGGCACGCAAGCTTACGACGATCATTGTGAGATACTTGAAGCCATTGAGGCTCGTCGAACCGATTTGGCAGTGGGAATGATGGACCGACACTTGTCCCGAGCCCTGGCCACATGGCAGACTCTCCACGCGGCGCCGGAACAAACTACCAATAGTGCAATCGACCCCAAGGTGCCGAAGCGTAATGAACCGAGGGACGATACCTCGATGCCGACCAGACCGACTGACTCAGTGCGCCTTCGAGCGCGTGAATCTGATTAGGCGATCGGCTGCGAAAATGCGCCGGCCAGTGACCCTAGGTACTGGAACATTCAAGAGTTTGATACAGCTGCTCTTTGTGAGATCTGCAGGGTCACAATCGTGCCTTCTGAGATCCCTAGGACAACACTCATCTTCGCAATGAAATCAGCACGACAAATCCTGCTCGACGCGGGGTCACTGGCCGGCGCATTTTCACACTCGGAGATCTCCCCGGCGCGCCAGAGACCAGAGTGACGACCCCGGCGGTCACGCCGGCATCGACGAAGGCGCCAAGGAGCTGGCAGGCGCCGCCGGCGGCGGTGCCGGCGCCTTCGATGATCGAGCAGCCGGCGGCGAGCGCCGCGGAGAGCTTGCGCACTGTTTGATTGACGGGAAGTTCCAGGGCGTGAACGCGGCCACCGGACCGACCGGCAGCTTTGAGCGTCATCTGCATGGCTCTTCGCGCGCGCGCCGGAATCACCTGGCCGCAAGTGCGGCGCGCCTCCTCAGCGAACCAATCGATGATGTCGGCGCCGCCATCACTTCGCCCTTGGCCTCTGCCAAAGGTTTGCCTTGCTCGCGCGTCAGGAGCCAGGCGATGCGATCTCCGCGCTCTCGCAGCAAGCCGGCGGCCTTGCACATCAGCTTAGACCGATCAAACGCCGAGGTTGAGCTTCAGAGTTTGAAGCCGCGATCGGCGGCGGCCAGCGCGGCGTCGAGATCCGGCGCGCGGTATGTGCAACCGAGCCGATCGTCTCCTCGGTCGCCGGATCAATAACCGGAATAGTCCGGCATTCGCGACCCTCACGCCATTCGCCATCAATAAAGAGCTTCGTATCGGGATATACCAGCGCCGCATTGGGCATCTTTGATTGCTTTCGTTGTAAGGATGCCCGCGCCGCCGAAGCAGACACGGGCTGTCCTGGGGACAAACTTGAAAGGCGACTAGAATCCCCGTCCGCGTCTGGTGGAGCGATTGTCACGTGCGTGTCTTGCGTTCCCTTATCTGTTTTGACGGCCTGCAGAACCGGGTGCGCCGGTGACGATGCTGCTCGACAGCCTTGTGCCTCACGCTGCTCGTTCGCGAAGTTGATAGATCGCGATGTGCTGGCAGTGGGCGATCAACTTCCGGCCGTTCGCAACAACAACGGCATCTACTTCCACGAAACGGTTGCCCTTCTTTTCGTAGTTCGCGGTAACGCGTGCCCGCGCGACCAACTCTTCATCGCAAGCAGCTGTGGACAGCATCTGCATGCGGCTGCCGAGATGAATCCACGGCCCCAGTAAAGCGTTCTCCATCAAGACCCGGTTCATAACCCGCTGCACCATACCGGGATGCACCAACCCTTCGCGAGCATAGATTGGATCGGTTTCGCGTACTTCCGCCCGATAGTCCGCTCCAGATTGGCCCGGCCAGGAGCGCGGCGCCGTTCCGAGCCATTTGCCGACCTGGTAAGACCTGAGATCGACCGGCCCCGCACCGCAACCGGCGCAGTCTCGGGATAATCGCCAACGGAGATCGGGGTGGCGCGTCCGGCAGCGAGGCACTGCCGGCAGCTCGAACGTCGCTGCCGTTGAGCGCAATCGCTAGGCCTTCGTCTGAAGGCTCGGACGTAACCACCACGGTTTCGCCATCGTAAACCGGCTTCGCGAAGCGCACCTCCATCAGGCCGCGCTCGAGGAAGGCTCGTCCCCACTTCGCCACCGGAACGTGGACCATATACGCAAAGACATCGACGCCTGGCACCAGGCCGCCGCTGAAGCCATATTTTTGCGCCACCGCATCATCGTGCATCCTGTTTTCGGAGTGCGTGGCGCTGTTGAACGCCTGGACGCGATAGGGCGGCTCAGCCATTTGACTTCCTAACATAGCATTGCTGACGGACATCAATACGGCGCTAAAAGCGTCTGATTGCCGGATGATCCCGGATGAGATCGAGAGTCGTTTTTGATCCATTGCTTCATGTCGGTCCCAAACTGCTTCAGGCAAATTTCCGGCAATTTGATGGCACCATCAGTCTCGCCCAGCAGCGAATAGGTGCAAGCGACATTGTAGCGGACAAGGTTGTCATCGAGGTGGCGCGGCCTTCACCTTTATCAGTTTCGCATACACGTTGTGAAATCGCGCCGAACAGTAACCCCAAGCACCAGCATGCTCAAGTGTCTGATTCAGCTGCTCTTTCCCAGATTTTCGAAGGGTTGCGATTTGCGCCTTCTTAGATCCTTGGACAATTCTAATTTTCGCAATGAAATCAGGTCGATAAATCCTGCTCGACGCGGGGTTACTGTTCGGTGCGATTTCACACTCAATCACCACGACCGAGCATTCGATGCCAAAGCGGGCAGCCGAAATCCTCGAATTCCGTAAGGTCGCTCAGCAGTCCTGGCGATCACACCGACATCTACTGTTCGCTTTCAGTTTCTGACAATCGAGCAGGCCATCCTGTCGTGTCCGTTCGACACGGGCATTGCCCTCGTGCCGCTGCATCCGCCCGACAAAGCGGCATGCTTCGGTGCTGATTCAAACGCAGTCTGTAATGCTATTTTAACCATAATCAGCGAGATTGGGATTCGCGCCAGGTAACGAGTACGCAAATCAGGCAACACGGCGGGCGGCATCCCGCTCCTGGCCGCCCGCGCGTTGCCCCTGAATCGATGCTTTATGAAAACTTCTTCGAATCCGTGGGATACCGACAGCGCCCATATCGAGGCGCTGATCAAGGTCGTCGAAAAGACGGGCTGTCCCACAGTATGGCGATGGGAGAATTGCTGAGGGCGCTGCACAGTCTCTCCCAGACCCTCAGCGATCACCAAACCGCTCCAAAGCGAACTGCCCCGCCAGACGACGCATCGGCATAGACCGGCCTTGTTCGCACGAGCAAATTCGCTTTCGTGCTGGTCGTCAGGAAGACACGGGACAGCATCAGAATCTTCCTGGAAGCCCGCCGACCAGGTCAAGCAGCAGGGTTTCGTGACATCCTGTTCTCGCCGCGACGCTATGCCGGCGGCACCAAGTTGGTGCTATTTCCGGCCAGCCTGCTTGACGGCAACGCCATGTAGGTTCACCGGTCATCGCCTGTCGCACGATCAGTCGTCATGGTCATGAGTTCTCATCGGCGGGCGCAGGAAAACCAGGATGATCCGTTCATCACATCGCGTCGTCGACGAGACCGACGCTCGGCTGCTCGTCCTCGCCATCATCTTCACCGCCCGCAATCCCCATCGGAATATCCCCTGCCAGCAGCTTCTCCTTCGACAGCAACCCGGCGTCTTCGAGCGCCTCGAAATCCGGCAGGTCGCGCAGCGTGTCGAGGCCGAACTCCAACAGGAATTCTTTGGTCGTCACGTAGGTGTAGGGCGCGCCGGGCGTCGGGCTGCGCGGGCCGGACGCAATCAGCTTCGCGCCGCGCAGATGACCAATAAAATCACGACTGATCTCCTTGCCGAAGAAAGACGACAACTCGGCGCGGGTGATCGGCTGGAAATACGCCACGCACATCAGCACCAGCACCTCGGATTGCGTGAGATCCATCGCTTCTCACTGCCGCCCATAGCGGCGCGGATGGCGTCGGCATAGGTCGGCCGGGTCAAATGTTTCCAGCCGCCGGCGACGGCGACCAGGTCGTAAGGCCGCCCGCGCAGCTCTCGCGAATGTCGTCGATCAAGAGATCGAGGTTGCAATCCGCGCCAACCACCCGCGCGAGGACACTACGTGTCACCGGCTCGCTGGCGGCAAAATGGTTGCCTCAACGCGCTGCATCCATTCGCGCCAGCGCCTCCGGCGGCAGGTGATCCAGCTCCCGGTCAAGCAACGGTCGTTGCCCATCCCCATTGTCTCGCCGAGTTTTGGTCGAACGAGCCGCCATCGTCACAGTCCGTAGGTGCGGAAGGTCGGGCGACCGGACAGCTCACGCACGGCACCCAGGACAAGAAGCCGGTCGAACAGGCGGCGTAGCCCCGGTCACTCATCTTTTGTCCATTTTTGTCCCCGCGCGAGGCCATGAGCGCGTCTTCGTTCAACAACCGGTCGACGATCGCGTCCGCTCCCTTGGCCCTGAGTTTCGGCGCGACGGCCAGCAGTTTTCGGCACGGCGGCCGAGCTCAGCAAAAGATCGATGGCGCGCAGCGCCGCCCGCGCCTGTGCCGCCAGCAGTTTTTGGCACGCTCCGGCTCTGTCTCAGGGCCCGCTGCCGCCATACCGGTCGCCGCCCGACGTGAATGCCCGGCACGCATGCCAAAAGCAGCTTCGGTGCCCAGCAGCGGTATTGCATGCGGCCACGCCAGCCGCTGCGCCAGCAGACCGTCGGCGAGCCAGGCGCCGAAAGCCGGCCCAAAACCATAGCGTTCGGCGGCCACAAAAGCACCGGTCAGCATCCCGACCGTCTCTGCCCCGCCGCCGATCTGACCGAGTTCCCCACCAGAGCGCTGACCACCTCTTCATCCGGGCGTAGCCGAGTTCTTCCAACACCGCGCCGATGCTCCGCTCGGTCAGCAGTTTCTCGGCAGGCGTGTCGACCAACCGGCGCCAGGCGAGCAGCAAAAGCCCGGCCGGGCCAACGGACAAAAATCGCCGGGGCGTGTCAGCAGCACGGCGTCGCGCAATGCCAAAGAATCCTCGACGCGGCCGGCCTGTCGTGCCGTCACCGCGGCCGCGACAAGCGCCAGGCGCTGCCGCCAGACCCCGGCCCACCGTTCCTGCCGGCGGACTACCGCATCGAGGGCGCCGATAGCAGCACCGGCAGCAAGCGCGACCTCCTCAACTTCCTTTCCCGCAACGCTTTGCGCATCCGGGATTGCCCGGCGCAGCCAGGCCGGGACCAGGGCCCACGGATGACGGCCACCGCGTCAAGAAGCTTGCCGGGGTGGCGCGAGAGGAGTTTGGGCCGCAGAATCATCGAAAAGCAGGATGAATCACGGCGGCGCTTTTGACAACGATAATATGGGGCTTGTCGCAAACCTTGCAGTAGGCTGAGACTACCCCGCGAACGGTGGCATTTTCACGCTTTGTTAACCTTTTGAAGTCCGAAGAGGCGCCCGAGCAGGTCATTCTGGTCGTTGATTGTCCAGTCGCCGGAAAAGCCGAAGCCTTTGCGCAGCCACAACATCGCTTCGAACCCAGCGATCGTCCGGCGCGCCGTTTTGAATGACTGGAAGCAGCCGATCTTGGGCATGTTCTTCTTGACCCGGAAGTGGTCGCTCTCGATGCCTTGCTGGAGGTGCTTCGTGACATAATGTACCGGGCTCGGATGCAGGAGCCCGTCATCGATGGCTGTTTTGATCGTTGAAGGAAACGTGTTAGCGCCATCTGTACCGATCTTACCCGGCGATAGTAGCGGCTCATCCTTGAGCATCTTACGGAAGAAGCGCTTGGCGGCGTCGAGATCGCTTCGCGGTGAGCAAGAAGTCGACCGGGTTTCCGTGCTTGTCGATGGCGCGGTACAGGTATCGCCACTTGCCCCGGATCTTGACGTAGGTCTCGTCAATCCTGACTGAGCCACAATGCGGTCGGCGAAACTGGCGTAGGCGCTTCTCGATTACAGGTGCATAGGCGAGGACCCAGCGGTTGATTGTACTATGGTCGACCTCGAAGCCGCGCTCGCGGAACATCTCCTCGAGATCTCTGTAGCTGAGCGGATACCGTAGATACCATGTCACTGCCTGCACGATCAGCCATGCCTCGAAATGCCGCCCTTTGAAATCGTCCTTCGACTGGCGCTTCAGCTTTTCGGCAATGGCATTCAGAATCATGGCTACGCTCCGCTACATCGGGAGCTGAATTTCCACCGTTGTGGTCAACAGCTAGTTAACCAAAAGAATTTGCGACACGCCCACTTTGGCTCACGGTCTCGGGCTTGAGCCGAAACCAGATGTATTACGAGCAATCCATGCGCAGAACCGCGTGGACATACCAGATGTCGGGGCATTTCCATGCCTTGGAGTTTACGCAAAGGTTCTTCACTCAGGGACGCAGCGCCGGGAAATTCAGTGCTCATCGCTTAGTCCGTCTGCACCATTCCCATGGTCGGCAGCTAACGTATGTCAAATTCAGAAGTGGTCGTAACCTATGAAATACAGCAGACGGATATTCTTGCTCGCAGCCGGCTCGATGCTGACTGGCTGTGCTTCCTCGGAAACGGAGCGGGTTGGCTTGGATCGGCCAGCACCTTCGAACCGAGGCGGACGGACAGTGGACTATGAAACAAGCGAGCCGGCCGGAACGATCATTGTCGAGCCATCCCGGTATGAACTGCTGCTGATACAGGGCGGCGGCAAAGCCCTCACCTATCCGGTCGGCGTCGGGAAAGCAGGCCACAGTTTCAGCGGGCGGGCGACAGTCGGCCGCAAGGAAGAATGGCCTGGCGGACGCCGACGGCGAACATGATTGCCGCCGATCCTGACGGCAAGGGCCGACTAGCGGGCGGTGTGCAAGGGGTGCGGCGAATCCTCTTGGCGCTCGCGCGCTCTATCTGTTCCAGGGCGGTCGGGACACGCTCTATCGCATTCACGGCACGAATGATCCAAGCTCGATCGGCAAATCCGTATCGAGTGGATGCATTCGCATGTTTGACCGTGATGTGATCGATCTATATGAGCGCGTGCCGATCGGAGCGCCGGTGATCGTCAGGGGATGACGGTGTTCCTGGGATCGTTTGTGGTATTTCGGGCTTCCGCGAGCGATCTTACCATAGGTAGCTGCAACATGTATTGATCCACGACCTTAGCAACCACAGGAGAGGTAACACCTGCTCCGTTTGACCTCAAAAGCGCGCTTGCCAGATCATTTATCGCTCTTTGCCAGTTTGGCGTCTGAATGTCGTCGTATAAGGCCTTCTTAATCTCGCTCTCTGGATCAGGGCGGTGTGTAATGAATCTCGCGAGTGAGGCCATGGCCTGCACTTTCGCCAAATCCTTCGACGCTCCCATTGAGTAAGCTACAGCATCAATGTTTGACCACTTCCGCTCTGCCATTCCCCGGCCAAACAGACGGCTATTTCTCTGACCAACATTTGCCAAACATCCTCAAGCGTATCTGCAGCAATCAATGGATTTCTATGAACGGACAATCCTAGGTCGCCATCAACTGCCCTGCGATAAACAGATACGCCCACAATTTCCGCACCGAGAACTGATGCAACAAGGGCGTGACCGGCTTCGTGTTTCGCGGTGGAGCGCCGTCCTTGCGGTGTATAGAGCCACCAAATCCATCGCGTGAGCCGTCGAAGCCATTGGATGCATATAACAGCGCTCAGCGTCAAAAGCACGGCTAACACCGCGCCTGTAAAAAGCAAAGTTCAATACGTGATCGACGTCAATTGGAGCGTCAGATACGGGTGGCGGTGCAATCATGCAATTATAGCGCCTGTGCAATTAGATCAAAGACGCGGCTTGGCAACCTTGTCCATATCGACGCCCTGCTTCAACTTGGCCTCTATGGCAGCATCCAGGGCGGTCTGATGACCATAGGCCCGCTTGACATCGACAAGGGTGAATTCTGCCGAGTTTAGTTCGGGCTGGAATGTGCTCATGCTGACGACCATGATCCCGTCGCACCGGTCATCCTTAATAACAGAATTTCGCTCCCCAACCTGATATTTCCCTAAGTACTGCCATTGACTGTGAAAGAATGCTGCGCATGGCTTCTGCGCGATCTCAATGTTTCGATTATCGGATGACCGCTGGACTTCTACAAAATCGCAAAGGCTTCCTTCGTTGACGCGATTGCAATTTTCCTTGGTTTTGGGAGCTTCGGTATCCGAGACCAAGCGGCCATTCGCGTAGAGATAGTATAGCTTGAGGAATCCGCCTTCATCTTCGACAATAGAAGGCTGACCGTATTTCTCGGCAACTTGCTTTCGGAAAACGTCTGCGGTCGTAAAGGTCTCAAATCCCACGATACGACGAATCGAAAGCGCTCTGTTATCGTAGACCTCGGAAGCAAAATTCACGTAGACCTGATTCTTTCCGTCACTAGTTCCAGAAGCGATCTCGTTGACGAACTCAATCTCGGCGCGTGCGCCTTCAGGCGTTGATACCGATCCCTTCAGCCGGGTTTCTTCCGGCTCACGACCGTCCGGAAATTCGGCCTTCAGCTTCGTCTTTACGTCCTCTATCGTATCGCCGGGGTGAATACCGAGAATGTCGAAGTTGGCGGATTTCTCGAAACGATCGCCGGCCGGGCTCCTATCGACGGTCTCGAAGGTTTGCGCGATCGCTGTCGAGGCACTGAGCGCCGAGAGGGCGGCTACGATGACAAGGCAAGATTTCATGTCCCTCCTCCCATTTATCGCCAGACGAGCGGCGTAGGCTTGCCGTCAGCGATCGGCATGTCCGACTGGCCGCATGTCTTGCCCTTGTAGGTCATGCCCTTGAAACCGGTTTTCCTTCGTCAGTGAGGCAGACTGCGGTCAGGTCATAAGGGCTTTTTGGGCGGTCGTGCAGCCAGCAAGGGCTACCATGGCAAAGGCGATGTAGGTGAACTTCATAAGCGGAAACCTCGTTATAGCTGACGGGAATAGCGATACTTAGCAAAATGCCGCATAAAGCATCAACCGCATCTGCTACATCTCGAAAGTCTTGCCCTGCTCATGTCCCTGCTGGTGGCTGTGAGCCGCCTGCAGGGTGTTGGCCTGCTCGAAGGTTTCTGCGCGTGAGACGATGAACTGCGCGCGCGAAAAGCCCGCCGTGAACGCCTCAAGTCGTTCCGGCGAAGCATTCGGAATCGCACGCGAAAGGCGGTCCCGGTCGAGCTCCAGCGAACCGGGAGCGCCAAAGCGGTCACGAATGTTGGCGATAAAGCCGCGCAATTCGGTCAAGGCTTGCTTATGGTCGCCCTGTCGAGCACCGCGCCCAGCTCGTGGGCGGGTGTCTTTTCAATCCGGCCGACCAGCTCGCGGGCAGCGGGTGACAGATCGTTGACCGGCTCGCGCATAAGAGTGCGAAAGCGCTCTTCGTCGCGACGAAGGTCCACGGCCAGGAGCCACGTACCTGCCCGTAATCATGGAGCGCAGCGACGGCGAGCGGAACGGCAGCAAGCGCCTTTTCGCGGGCCGCGTCATCGCGGCCGAAAAGGCTGCGGTTGCCGTGGAGCGAGCCGAAAGCCTCCGGATTGGTTCGCATTTCCTGCGCAAATTCGGAAACGGGACGGCGTTCAACCTCGATGCGGTTGCGCAATTCGGCAAGGACCGCTTGCGGATCTTGCCAGACTGCCGAAACCGCCGTCTCAAGGCGGCTGTTCGCGGCCTGCATGGTCGGCCGGGCCGAAATCCTCTCCGCCACGGTCTCATCGATGCTTCGCGGCCAATCGGTAACGGCGGCAATGAGCGGCGCTTGTGCCTGCTCATACGCGGGTTGGAGTTGGCGAGGATCGGAAGCGGTGAAGGAGAGCCGCGCGCCTGATTCCGGGCGCGGCTCCGGCAGATCGACCACGTTGCCTATGATGATCGCGCCATCATCCCTCTGCATCATGAAGTTGCGACCGGCCGCACCGCTGAAGACGCCGCGATAATCCTGCCCCGGTTCGGTCGTCGCCATATATATACCGTCCCATGCCGTGACGTGCGGGGCCTGCACAGGGCGGAAGCGCTCAATAGCCTGCTGCGCGACCTCGAGCGCGTTCACGCGATCGGGGTCGGTGATTTCCGCGAACATGCGACGCATGGGCGCCAGGTCGCCGCGTTCATGGGCGGCGACTGAGACGAACGTCATGCGTTCGTCGGAAATCACGCCGAATTCGAGCGGATGCCCTGCCCTTTCGGCAAGGGCCGCGAAGAATTCACGCTGAGTCCGGCCGTTGCCTTCGCGAAAAGGATGGATGGAATTCATCCGGGCGAAGGCGTCGGCCGCTTCCGTTGCGAAGGTTTCGCGATCAAGGCCACGCAAGAAGTTGCGGGATTCGAGATCCGACATGAGGTTATTCAAGCCTCTGTCGATCTCGTTGCCGATCGCGAAATCCTTACCGCCAATCTTGTGCATGGCAGGCATTGAGGCCTGCGTACCGTCAGCGAAAGTGAATGGATGATGGCGCAGCTGCCCGCCCATTCGAACACGTCTTGAAACAGGTGCTTATGAAGCGCCTGAAGATGGGCCGTGTCGAAGGTGGGTTCGGGACCGAGACCGCTTCGCAGTTCGAGCAGCCGGATCGCTAGAATCGGGTGCTCGGCCGCTTCTAGCGCCTCGTGTGTCTCGGCCCCTATCTTGTTTCGAAGGGTCTCGCCGTCGGCGAGCGTAAACGACATGCCTACTGGATGCCGAGAATGGACTTAACGCGCGGCATCATCTCGTCAAGCTCGATCTCGCCAGCAATGAACGCGTCAAATACCGGCTGGCATGCCGGGTTCGGGCGAAGACCTTCCATAGCGTTCGAACGAAATGCGCTGCGAACCATCTTGCGACGGCGCTCCATTTCATCGGCGGTGATGGCCGGGGCCTTCTGCTTGAGGGCTAGTGCCATGGCTTTTCTCCTCTCGTTGCTACCGGCTTACCTGCCAAGCGCTTATCCAGTTCCACTATCAGCATTTCCGCTAGATCGGACGGCGTGTCCGCCGTTCTGTAGACCTTACGTGGATCATTCCTGCGGTCTGCCTGCTGCTTCATAAGGCCTCCGGTCAGGCTGCGGAAAGCGCCCGTTCAACTGCTTCCGGTTCCTTCTCGATGATGGTGAGAAGGATGCGGGACGGCGCATCGATATTGAGCGGCCCTGTTCCCAATCGCGAACGCGACCGAAGGAAAATCCGTACCGGGCGGCAAACGCCTTTGGGACAATCCGGTTTTCTGACGGATGGCGCGAACGTCCACCTGTGGCGGGATATGAATAACATATTCCGCCGGATCGGCCTCGCCCTTAGCAAAAGCAAGAGCTTCCCGTGCGCCCTGCAAAATTCGTGATCCTGCCTTGCTCATTTTCGACTCCTGAGTTTCTTCACCTGTTCACTGACGCTTTCCCTCCATATTTGCGGAAGGACCGTCAGAATTTTGCGCAGCTCGTTTCGATCTGCCTTCGATAGGTTTGCCTGCGTGTCCTTGCTGTAGATATCGAGCAAGAACACCGGAATATCCTCGTCGGCATAGAAGGTGATGATCCGATAGCCGCCGCTCTTTCCTTGCCGCGACCGCCGAAACGCACCTTTCGCGCTCCACCTGTGCCGGCCATGATATCGCCCGCGTCGATTTGAAGCGAGGAAGGACACAATCTCGATGCGCTCCTCCTCACTTACATTTTCATCCTTGGCGGATGACAGATAGGCGGGTGTTTCAATGACCGTGTGCATGGGATTTAAGTACAGAAATTCCGTACATTTGTCAAGCGACACATGCGGGATTTCCGCACTATATTTTCACCAAATATTGGCGAACTGGCGGCGGATATCCCCAGCGCGTTAGCGCACTAACGCCTTTGAAAATAGACGAGCAACCGCACCAAGAGCATAACCAAGCCACACAAGAATATACATCCATGCAGCATCCCTACTAGTTTTGCATCGTCTGATGCCAATCCGCCAGTCAAAAATAAGTCGCAAGAAATCCTAATCCTCCGACAGTCATTATAATCGCAAAGCGAGCGATACTCTTTTGCAGATCGTCAACACGCGAGGGATGAGGCATTTTTGCTTAAAGCCCTTTCTGAATATCCAGACCAATACGACTATAAGGCATAAAGCGGCGACGATGGTCGCCATTGGCGAAATGAATTCTCCAAGATTTTCAAGCATATGTTTCCTTTCCCGTTCTAAATGATCAGGCCAAGCCGCTCCCAAATCGTCGGCTCATGTTTGTGACCAGCCTCCGCCAACATGGAGATTACGTCATCCCTCTTTAGCTGGCCGATTTCGTAGCCGCGTGATCGCGCTTCCTCGACAAGACATTCCAGGGTGGGAAACTCTTCAAGGACGGTCCCGAGCCAGATTTCAGGCTCCTCAAAATCGGATTCCTCCGAAATAAACCCTTGTAGGAAAAACGTGCGCAACGGCGGATCATAGCCGATGACAGCGCCCGCGTCGGTGCGCCCTTGATTGAAAAGATTGATATAATAACGGCTCATAATATGCCCTTCTTCTAGCACCGGTGCGCGGTTCAATCCAGTTGCTCTAGCCTCGGCCTCTGACCCTGCTCATAATGGTTGCTCGCTCAAGGCTTGCGCAAGCGCATGACACGCTTATTAGCGAGAAGATCGCGGCGCGTTTGAAAGGTGTAGCCGTCCCAATCTTTCCAAGGCTCCCAACCGCTGGCGTTGCGCGCCCGTACCAGACGCGCACCTTGACAGTTTCGGGGTCGATCTCCTTCAAAATCGACACGGTGAAACTTCCCCTAGATTTGAGGGGTATCAAATACCGTGACACTATCCCGCTCACGCATGCCCCTGCCCTTCCCTGATCCTGATGACAACCTTGCTGCGCCGGGTCGTGGGCCGTCCGTGCATGTCCCTTTCGCTCCGCTCGATCACAAGGCGAACTATATCGCCGGTCCTCTCCGTGATCTTGTATCGGCGCTGACGGGTTACGCCCTCGCGCCTCGTTCGACAATCGCCGCGATATGGCGCTTGTCGGTTGCTGTGATGTGGTAGCCTTCCAGAAGGCTGATGCTTATTTTCGACATTGCCCGATCTCCCTCACAGCAAGGCCAGTTGCTCGGCCTGCCGCATTATTTGCGGCATGGGTCGGGCGGCGATCCGGTCACGTTCGGCCTTCATGCGTTCGCGGCATTCGGCAAATTCAATGCAAACGATCTCGCAGAGGGGCAACGTCCTTCCATTTGTCTTGATAAAAGCCGTGTCGATACCTGCGCCGCCCATCATTTCAAGGCCGGTCTGACGCTCGAAATCGACGCCGCGCCCCTTCTCAAGACGTTGGTAAAGCTGCGTTCCGGAATAGCGAAAGCTGGCGGACTGCTGCGGCACGATGAAAGCGCCATAGTCGGCAAGCTCAGAAGCGATATCGATAACGTGAAGCTCGAAGTCCTGACCGCGATAACGCGGGCCATTCCCCTGCCGCTTCACCCTCCCGAACGGCGGGTTCCCTATGGCGCAATCGTAGTGGCCTAGATCAAGCTCGCGCCAGTCGAAAACATCGGCATTGATCCAACGGGCCTCCGGCAAGAGTTTGCGCCCGATCTCCACATAACGGGGTTGATCTCAACGCATGTGATATCGGCCCCTACCGCCGCCCCACAGGCTGCGATGATGGATGAAATAGCTCAAAATGCCGATGCCTGCGCAAAGGTCGATCACGCGCCGCTGCGCGTATCGATCTGGAAATCTGCTGCCATGTCCCACGGCGTGAAGAATGCGCCAGCCGCGCCGGTCTCAAAGTTTGCGCCCTCATGCCAGTTCTGGAAAACAAAATCCTTTTCGTCCTCGGTCAGGCGGTCCTTTGTCAGGATCGCCTCTGCCTCGGCATGGGCCTTGCGCTGTGCTTTGCTGAGTTTCGCCATGGTGTTTTCTCTCCTGATCCGCGAAGCGGTCTTCCTGTCCCGGTGAGGGGCAGGAGCCCGGCTCCTGCTCCCGAGCAGTCGGCGATCCGACCGGAGAGAGGGCAACAGGCAAAACCGGAGGGGATCACCCGCCCGAAGGGACAGGTTGCGAGGATCCGCGCGGACGCGCAAAATCCGCGCACCTGGTCCTGCACAGGGGAGTTCGCCGGCAACGCCGGCGAGCTCGCCCGCGGAAGACGGGGAAACCGGTTTTGCCTGTTGCGGGGAGAGACCGGCGGCCGATCTCTCCCCTCGAGACAAACAAGCAAGAGCCGCAACGCGGCTCTCCGTTCCTGATTATTTGGGCGATCTTGGCGAGGCTGGCGGCGGGAGAACAGGCGGTTGCTCTGTCGATTCCTCGGGGTTTTCGTGCCGGAGTCCGAACTATCGGCCTCTCGTTCCTGTTGTGAGCGTCCGGTCCAGTCCGGTTCTTCAGCGAAAGCGAACGAGCCAAGAACCAAGACGCCGGACATCGCCAGTTGAACAAGCCTTCTCATATGCATGATGAGCATCCTTTTCGCGTTGACGCGAATAGGACGGCCTACGGCCGACTTTTATTCTGCGATGGCATGAGCGAAGCGATGGCATCGCCGCGTCAGTCCGGTCGTCACCCGCATGGGCCGAAACGGACGTGCCGGGAGCCTTGACGAAGCAGGCAAGAGACGGGCTTGCGGAGCAAAGACCGGAAACGCCGTTGCGAAGGCTGGCAAACGGCACGGATGGTTCGGTGAGCCGGTGAAACCGGCGAATAGGGCGGCGGTGCCATAGGCAGACGCACACAATCCTGCAATACCTCACGCTTCCCTAAGTCGCCTTCTCAAAACGGAAACTCATATATCCAGTAACGCAAGCAAACCGGCCGTTAGGTTCCAAATCGCATAATTCTGCATGAAATATCAGCGGTCTAAACTGTGCGCAAAAACCGCATCAACCGGCAAAAATTGTAAGCGGGGCATATCCGTTGGCGGTGCCATTTTGTTGTGCAGTTGCACGGTGAGTTGCAATCTACCATAATTCCTTTTGCCCAAGAAGGTCGTATAGATTGCACGATGAAGAAGACTCCGATTACCGAGCTCGATATTGATAGTCTTGATGAAGCCACGCTGATGGAATTGAACCGGCACATCGTTGAGCGATTGCAGTTTCTCCATCAACAAAAGACAGCCGCTGTGCTGCAGGAGATTAAGATCGGCAGTGGCGTGATGTTTGAAGGGCCAGATGGTACGATGGTTCGAGGCTTTGTTATTCGTCGCAATCGCAAGACGGTGACGGTGCACACGGATGACGACAAACAGTGGAATGTTTCACCGTCATTACTGAGCTTGACGGGTGGTCATATTATGGATGAAGCACCAACAAGAGCAGGTCGGGTGGTGCCATTCTCAAAGCCTGACAGTCGGAAGTAAGTGGGATCAGGCTTTGGCGATAATGAGGCCTGCAAGCTCCGGAATGGCTGTTTGTTGACTGGATATACCGCCGGTCGCCGAGATAATGCCAGAAGGAAAGCCGAAGCTTTTGCAGGTCTTCATAAGGCCCAGCATGGTATCGCGGGCAATGCGTCCATCGTTGCTCATGGTGCCACCCGAGATTTTGCGTTTGGTGACGCAACTGCGCAGATCGTTCTCGGAGGCGTTGGTGTGCAACGGAATTTCCGGGCGTTCGAGAACCTTGAGCAGTTCTTCCTTGCGGCGTAGCAGGCGTGCCAACAGCTTGTCCAGCTCCATACAACCCGTCCGGATAGAGAAGATGCGGTCAAACCGTTGCCGGAAAGCGCTGATTGATCCTGGTGAGGGGCTCTTCTGCCTGAATGCCTTGAGCGCCTTGTAGAAGCTCCAAATGAGATCGCGTATATTTTCCACCCACCGGACGTGCTGTGGCGTCGCCGGCATCAGCTTTGCAGCAGCCGCCCGCATGCACCCAGCACAGCGCATGATTGCCAACCCGGAACTGGCCGGCATCGTCGGAGATAATGACGGCATTGCCCAGCAGGCCGTGGTGGCGAACAGAACCCCAGATGCCCGCTTCCGCGACGACCCGAACCATGTCCTTATCGAAGATGTCGACACCTTTTGCGCCAGGTGTTCCAGAAAGGGGACCTGGTTGCTAAAGCGTTGAGGCGTGCGTGTTTGCAGCCTGGCGATGACTGTCGGATCCACGCCATGTCGCGTCTTCAGATAATCAGAAGTAGCATCGTTAAGCACATAATCCTGATAATTGCCGCGCAAGAGCGACAGGAAGTTCAGGCGGGATTTTGTTTTCGTGGTGCGAAAGACGGTAAAATGCTCGCCGCCAATATGGGTGGTATAGAAGTTATCACGCGCATGACGGGCCCCGGTGTCATCGACCGTTACATAGGCTTCCGACACCAGGCCAGCATGCAGAACGGCAGCATCCTCAGCAACAAAGCCATCCAGCCCCTTGGTGAGCAAACGCACAACCTGGCGTTTGGAGATGTCCATGCCGATGTCATTAAGCAGGGTCGACAACCGTTGCGCTGTGACCTGACCTTGCGCATGCAGCATCAGGCAGAGCCGCCTGAGGTTTGGGCCATAACCACCGACGATTCCGGCAGGTAACGGCGCAAGAATAGTCTTACCGTTCGGAGCAACCCAGCATTCGCGCCGGTAGTGAATAACCTCAGCGCGCAAAACTATATCGCGCACGTAATAGCTCTTGTAGCCCTTGAAGCGTGAACCGTCCGGAACACGGGCATGAAGAACCACATCCCGATCAACGCGCTCGACATCCAGTTTCGGTCCACGCGGCTTCTTCTTGCCCGCCTGCTTGTCCTGAGCTTTCGCGTCCGTTGCCTTATCCATGCCCGACGGTTTGAACGGCGGCCGTGGCGGCAGGTTTTTCAGTCGCGCAATTTCATCGCGAAGGAGTTGGTTCTCAACTTTAAGCCGGGTGTTTTCCAGACGGAGCTCGGCATTCTCCTTACGGAGTGCTGTATTCTCAGCTTCCAGTTTTTCGCCGAGCCTCTGCACGTTCGGTTTTCTCAACCAAACCCGTGACCAGACTGCGCAACGCGTTCAGTGAAAGCGTGTCAGCATGCTTGGGCGAGGGAAGCATTCTCTTCGGCATCGCAAAAGAGAATCATGATTTGCCAAAATCAGGAATCCCATAGCCATGAAATATCGATGCGGAACTCACGATATGCACAGTGTTTAATTTTTCTGACTTGGAATCAGAAACAGGGTCTTGGCCACCAAATTTGCCCCGCTTACCAAAAATTTCCAGCCAAAGGCCCTCACCCATCACTGTTGCAAGAGCGCTCACCAAAACTATGCTGGACGCTTCCTGAAATCGCAAACGGTGGACCAGACCAGGCGCATAGCTCAATAGCCCGCCGACGATAGCCACAGCCAAAAGCGCAAACCAACTCAAAAAGGTTTATGAAATCCGAGTGACGCAGCACCCACGAAAGCCGTAGCAGCAGCATATCCAGCAATTCGTAACAAGTTTCGATCGTCAACCAGCATTAATCCCTCCAGTTCTCGTTGATCATCTTCGTTCATCAGATCCTATCATTCGATATGAAAGCGTCCAATTCACGACCTCTCATTGCCACTAGGCTTTACTCTGGATCAGGACGTCGATTTGAGGAATTGCACAGTCGAAACGGCGAGCACGACCGGCGCCAGAATGGGAGAGATAGCAAAGGTCAGTGGAAAGACGATCCATTGACCGCTTCTGGACGTGTAGAACGTGTTTCGCGACCATATGGCGACTATTTCCGCAAGAGGGCCGGTAAACAGGGCTGCAAAGCACAGCCCTATGAAAATGACCGGAATTGTCATGGCAGTCCCGATATGTCCCTGCAGGAGGAGTAGGAACAGCGTCGCGGCGATCAGAAGCCCGGCGAGCGCAGCGCGCCGGGCATAGATCCGCCGCGAAAGCCTGGGGCTGCTAACCGCGTTCGCAAACGCTTGCCAGCCCTCCCTACCCGGCCGCCGGGCATTAGCCCTGGGCGGCCGCCTGTTCGGCCGCGCGAGCTCGAGGGTCTATGCCCTCGTCAAGTTCTTTCTGAAGTGCGCCAAGTGCCAGTTCCAGGACCTCGGCAATCGCGTTGCATTCGAGGCGGTCGGCAAACTCATAGATCAGGTTGTTCGTCTCGACCTTCAGCTTCACGGCAAAGGGAGTGTTACGATTGGTGGTCCGTTTTCTACCACGGCGACGTGCTTCGCCCTCTCCTTCTGATGCTACTGGCGCTACCGGGGCGGCCGGTGCAGGTAGGGAGTCGGGTTTCGGGGAAGGTTTCGGCTCATTGCGGGTCTGTTCCGGTGCATGACGCGTCTTGAAACCGGTTGCCTCGGCAAGCTTTTCCACGGACGCCTTTGCAGCAGGATCGGCCTTCTTGGCCTCTGGTTTAAACTCATCCAGATCAAGGCGAATATTGTGCGTGCTCATGTGCGGTGCTCCTTCAGCAAGGCGATGATTTCACCGGTGAACGCGGCGGCGTTAGCCCGAGCCTTCTCAAGTGAGGGAACCTGATCTTCGGTCAGGTTCTCCAGTGTCCTGCCGTAGTTGAAGATGCCCCTGAAGGCTTCTCGTTCGATCAAGCTGGTTTCGAGAAAGCCGATTCCTGCTTCCTCGAATTGCGAGCCGATATCGCGAGCGCTGCGCGTAATATATGCGGCTGGCGTGCGAGCCCAAAATACTCGTGCAGGCATTGTCTTCCCACTGCTTTTACCCTGTCTGAGGATGAACTTCAGGGTTTTGGCCGCTTCGTTGGCATCGAGTTTGGACGGCTGCAACGGGATAAGTATCAGATCGCTTTGGGTCAGCGCGTAGCCGGTCGATAGGTTTGCCGAGCCTTCGAGATCGACAACCACAAACATATGCTTGGCGGATTGTTCTTCGATCGTCTCGATGATGTTGTCCTCATGTACATCGCCGATCACCGTCAACGATTTGGGATGAACCGCCTCTGTGGCCCAACCGACAAGCGGCTGATTGGGGTCGGCGTCGATCATGCATACCGAAGCGCCCTGCTCTGCGAGTACGGTCGCAAAAGCGTGGCGCTTGTGGTTTTTCCACCGCCGCCTTTGGTGGTCATGAAGGAAACGACAGCCATACGATCATCTTCCGTATCTATTTGCTATTCGGATAGTGGACGCATCCGAAACCATGCGAATGTCTTCACTATCGGTTTTATCATTGGATTATGAACGGATGGTAAACGCAATTCCTACGTTTCGCAAAGGTTTTATTATGGTATACCTATTTAAAACCTATGGAAAACGTTTTGCTTATATATTCCATTGGGAAGTGAATGCGAAGCAAAAATAGCCGCTTATTCAGCGGCTAATGGGAGACTGCCCGCCTGTGTCTCGACAGGTTCGGGCTCCGTTACTGCCGGAGCCTTCTGAGCGGGTATCGGGGAGGGAGGGGAGCGGCGATATTCGAATCCGTAGTCTACGGCTTCGCGATAACGTCTCTGATAGAACGCCGGCCTCCTATGACCCGCAAAGGTGGCCCTGATCGTCCTGAGAGCACTCGGGAAACGATATCCAGCCCGTTCAACGAGCCAGAACACAAGCATTGCTGCCAGGAGAAGAACGGCGGTCCAGACCGCAAGATGGACCGCCAGAAGCAGGAAAAAGAAGACCAGGCGGGCATCAAAGATCATGAGACGGGGTTCTCGCATGGAGTCGCGCCAATGGACCTTTCTTTTGAAGCGGTTGCCGTCTTCGAATTCCTGTTCACCATCGCGTAGCAACCGAATTAAGCGTGGCCTGAACGTTGGGTACGCCCTGCATGAATAGGACGCCAATGGTGTAGCCGCTGCCAAGCTTGACGAGCGGTCCACTCGGGGCCATGTCCTCGATTTCGCTGGCGAGCTGATCGCCAACACGGCCAGCGCCGGCATATAGCGCGTCCTTCAGCTCGGTTTCGCGATCAACGACAGTCGTGGAGTTATTGCCAATGATGATTTCCTGGCTTGGGCGCGACATGGTTTCGCCAAGGCCGGAAATGAAGGCACCGGCAAGTCGCGGCCCGTAGCGGGCAAGCCACCGATGATCTACGTCTGATTTGACGGCGATGGAGCCTTTGGCACCATCAACGGCATATGCCGAGATCGGTACTTCCGTGCCATCGGCCATCACAAGGCGGCTGAATTCGACAATCAATGCGTTCGTGTTGCGGTTTTGCTGAAATGACCCGAGCATTCGAGCGCGATAGAGAGGGCCTTTTGGAATATCTCGGCGACGACGGGACCGGGCGTATCGGAGTCGGACGCATTGACGGTGCGTGCAAAGAGGATCTGACCGGCTTTGATCAGCATGTTTGCGCCGTCGACAACGCCACCATTGCCAGAAAGGGCGGCCTGTCGTGCTGCCTCGGCCTCGGCCTGTCGCTGTTCGGGCGACTTGTAGAGCGTCTGATTGAGAACGATCGTATTAACTGATCCCTTGGGAGACCATTGCGACGCTAAGCTTGCAGCTTGGGCGGCCATCGCACCGGCAAGCGTATTTATGTCACTGTAGTCATCCGGGGTCATGGCCTGTCGGCGGTCAGGAGTGAAATTCTCAACCCGCTGCGTCGGAACTTCGTTGGCAGGAGCCACCGGACGTTGGCGAGGGTAGGGCTCCTTCGTGACGTCGCGAATATCGTCAATATTGCGCAACGGTTCGTCTGGCGTAGCGAGGAAGCTGCCCCCGCTTTGATCAGCCGTTTGCGCGCCCTGCTGGTTAACCGCATCAAGCGATTGCTGATACCGTTCGGAATCGGCCTGCTGCTGTCCGGCTGGCGTAGCATCGACATTGGGGCCACGCGAAATACGGATGGTGCAAGGTCGCTTTGCTTGAACATGGAGTAGCCGACATAGCCGACGGCTGAGGCGAGCAAACCGATTACGACGTAGGTCTGAACTCGTGATCCGCGTTTGCGGCCCGAACGGTTGACGGTTGCTGCACCGGCCAGGTCCGGAGCGGCGTCCTCGCGCTCGGCCGAATTCTTAGCGTTTTCGTCGCTTGCGTCGCTCATTGGGAAATCCTCACTCTGGAAATCGTGCCATTGCGCGAGATCAGCACAACGGGGAGGGCTTGATTTTCACGGCATGGACGCCTCCCGGTCCCGTCAGCATGGCTTGTGGGGACGGGGAGGTGTATGTGTCAGATGTCCGGAGATAATAGGCTCCATCGAGAAGCCAGGCCTCAACATTGCTGTCAGATGTCCGCAATTTGATTGCCGATCTTGGTAGATCCGCACCTTGTGCGAAGGCCATCATCGTCCCGTTGGAAGGCGGTTCTTTAACGGAAACTTCCGTCGGCGAGACCGCGGCATTTGGGCCGTACCCTCAACGGTGATGTCACGGCGGAAATGCGTCTTGGTATCGCTTGTCTCGAGATTGATCACGATCGGGCGATCTTCCTCGACAAGCGAGATTATCAGGTTCGAATAGCCGTGCGTCACGAGCGGCGTGACTGCGATCTGGTTCGAACCTTCCTGCAGCGCATAGACTTGGAAAGAATCGGCTCGACCAACGACAAAGCTGGCAATCGGCCATGCTTTGCCTGTGCGGTCGTAGAAAGCCATTACCGATACCGTGTTTGGCGTCGTGTACAGGGTTTGGAGCGCCTGATTCGACTTGAGCGACATACGCACGGAATCAGATATTGGCCGTGCTCTGAAACCGCTTGGCGGCATCGCCGCGGCCTTCTGGCTTTCATCGACCCTACGCCGATAATCGCGGATGATTTCCGGAGACATCGGCATTAACGACTGAACAGTTGCGCCATAGGCCGTAATCTCTTCTGGCGTCAGGGGACGGTCCAGTTCGGAAAGTGACTGCATCAGACGGCGGGCGCCGATGATCGGGACATTCGGGGCTTGTCGTGGCTGGCGTTGCGCGGCCTGTCCGGGCATTGCTTCGCCGTATTTGGAGTATGCAGGTTGGCCTTGCCCTTGAGTTTCCTGCTCGTCGGCAGGTTGAGATACCTGCTCTTGTTGCTGAGGCTGTTGGACAGGCAGTTCGGCGGCGGCCTCTGGCGTTGGAGGCGTGTATGTTTGCGCAGGCTGAGCAGCCTGTTGAGCAAGTGCGGACCCACTCAAGGCAAGGAGAAAAGCGATATTGCCGGCGAACATTCTCATCAAGCACCTCCGGGGCCGCGAGGAAGCGGGAGATAGCCGCGCCGCGCGGGTGTTCATAGCTTTGCAAACGCTGCAGGGTGATCGTGACCATCAAATTTTGGCCTGTCACTTCCGATGCAGACTGATAGGTGACGCGTACCGGCATCTGAACGATCCACTCGTAGACGCCATTGGCATTGACGCCTTCTCGCACGATAACTGCGCGTTGTGCGATCGCAGTCGTGTTGAGACGGCGGTTTTTCACAAGTTCGAGCGTTCCGGATTTCTGAACAGCATCAACGAATGAATTCCAGCCTTGCGGCTTGGTGAAATACTGCTGCGCGTCCTGAAAATCCTGCTGGTACGTGGCGAATGAATAGGTAAAGGACCGGGTGACGGCTTCTGCCGCATAGGTCGCTATCTCAGCGGCGCTCAAATGTGGTTGATCGAGCGGTATGAGCGGCTGAATGCGCCCGTCGGCTGTCGTTGCGAAATATCGCGGCTCCGGCCTTGTCAACGCGAGGCTAACCGCCGCCAGGACGGCGATCACGGCGACGACAAGCAAGGCAAGGGCGATGATGCTCATGCGACGATAGGCGGTCCGATAAACGTCCGCCCGCATGAGGATTGTTTCGATCTGGCCGTAATCGGCGTTCTGGCTCATTGGGCGGCGGTTCCGGCGTTGTTGGCGGTAGCGGCTGGCTGCGCGTCGGGGAGAGCGGTTGCTAGTTGTGCATCATTGAGAGCGCCAAAGGCGAACTGAGCACCTTCCTTCGTGCGATAGAGATAAAATGGGGTTCCGGGAACGCCATTGAGACGCATCCAATCGACATTGCGTTGCATAGCTGCGACCACGGCGTTGTCGAAGTTCTTCGGATCGACCTTCGGCGCTGGCTTGCCCGATCCGATCACGGATGCGAGCTGGTCACGCAAGCTCGTAGCAATATCCTCCTGATGCATGATTGAAGCCGCGATCTGCGCGGCCTCGGGCGAAAGGATCGGGGCCATGATGACGCGCAGGTCAATCGTGTTGTCATCGATCCGCTGCTTCAGATGCTCGAACGACCATGCGCAATGCGGGCAGGTGGGATCAACGAAGACGTAGACGAGAGGCGAACCGGGCTTTGGCTTATTGGCAGGGAACCACATAGCGAAATCCTGAGCCTGCTGCATAAGCTGTTCAATGCTGGCTGCCTTGGGAACGTCTGGAACGGTTTGCGAGCCCACCGATGCGAGCTGTTGCGGAGGGGTAGCGGTTTGCGCCTGCTGTTGCGGCTGAGCCTCTGGTGGCGGCGTTGCGGCGGTAGGGGCCTGCGTGGATTGAGCGGCTTGCGTTGCGGGTGCTGCCGATGCAGCGACCGAATTGTTGCTTGCTGGCCTCTCAACAGACGGGGTAGCCGAAGCAGCCTGTTGCGGCTCTGCCGTGGATGGTTGTTCAACCGGGGCAGGGGAGGACTGTCCGATTTGTGGTGCGGCGGCCGCGGCCGTATCTGCGCGGCGGTTCCTACCCGGGAACCGACCGGATAACATTAGCGGCAGCCTGAGAGGTCGTCGTTGATGAGGTGGCTGGCGACTGCGGATCGAACGGCGAAGGTTCCGGTGTGACGGTTGGTGTGGTCGCCAGAAGAGCGGCGGAAATGTCTTCACCCTGCGGGCCGACGATGCGACCGTAAATCGTCAGACCGTCCGGTGTGGTGAGCGCGATTTGCTGGCCGCCATCAGCAGTTGGAACCGCCCATGCGTTCATCCCGGCAATTTGCATGAGCGGGCGAACCTTCGACGCGTCCTTGAAAAGGACCTGCGTTGTATAGGGTGAAGATGAGACCGAGCAGCCCACAAAATTCTGCTGCCAGAGATTCAATTCCGCCTTGGCGGGCAGACCTGTAGCGAAAATGGCACATGACGCGAGGAGGATTTTGTAGGCATTCATTCCCGCATTTTCCTTTTGCTTTATATTGCAATATCGTCTGAATATGCCATAAAGAGTCTCATTGTCACCCCAAAAGGCCACAATCGAAAATTGTTCGATCTGTGTTGTCGAAAGCACACGCAGAGCACAAGATGAGTATAGGCAGGCATGATGACAATCTATCTCGGCTACCTACGGAGGATAGCGACAGAGGCATGCTATTCCGGGTAGTCTTGATAGTCGGAATTTGTGCAATTGCTGGTGGCGGACTATATTTTGCTGCGGGTAGTGCGCACGGCGAAAAATCAGATTCAGTCAAAATAGAAAAACATCTACGCCAACCCCGATTGAGCGTGAAATTATTGCGTTAAAACGTCAGGTAGCTGATTTGCGTGCCGACAACGATGCATTGCGTGCGGAGGTCACAACGCTGACTTCGCAGAACGGCGTTGTGGATACGATCATCACGCATCTGCGAGAACTCAAGGCACAGGATCAGGCAATTATCGGCCTGATCCAGCCGGGAGGAAACGGCTATTCCGCCTGCTGGCAATGACGGGGAAGCTCCGGCAGACGAGGCGGTTTTCGGCAATGCCCGACATCAGATTGTGACCCCGAAGGCGAAGGCACCACCCGTTCCAACTCCGAAGCCGGAAAAGGTAGCGGAAGCGAGCGCCGCCGGAGATAAACCGAAAGAGGATGCTGCGGCGACGCAGTAAAATGGGTGAGCCATGGGCGGAAACGGTGAAGCACTGAATGGCTTGGTGGGATTGGTTCAGCGGCTCGCTGACCTGATCCCGCCGGCACAGGCGCTTGTTGCCGCGACATGCTTCATTATCGGTATTGTTCTGGCTCTATCATCTATCCACGGGTTCGCGTTAGCGAGCGAACGTCGCTCGTCTGGTCAATTCATTGGGCGAGGTGATTCTGTAGTTTGGGCGCCAACGGCAGGGATCATCACTGCCGTCCTGCTAATTTCCCTGTCATCTACAATATCGGCATTCCTGATGTCGTTTTTCCAGGTGGACGAGACGGTCGCAGCCTCGGAAATTTTGCTTACGCGCCAGAAATGCTCGCTCCGCTCGATCATGAACAAGCACGGTCTGTTCTGATCGCTCTCCTGCGGGTTGTCCAGTTTATCGGATTACTCGGATTCATACGCGGTCTGCTGATGTGCAACAGGTCTGTAACTGCGCATTCGCCGGGCCTTCTAGGCTTCGGCATCGCACACCTAATCGGCGGCACACTCGCGATGAATATCGTGATGTTCGTCGGCTATATCGAAGAACTTGTGCTCGGCTAAGAAAGGAAAGCACTTATGAAGAAGGCATGGATACAAACGGCGGCACTCTTTGCCGGGACGTTTGCTTACCAGACCATGGCGCTCGCTCAATCGAGTGGCGGCCTTGGCGAAGTTCTGACGAATGTTCGCAATGATACGCTCGGCCCTGCCGGTGACTTCCTCGGCGCGGCTTCGTTCATCATTGGTGTTGTGTTCGCCATGCTGGCGATCAACAAGCTGGTGCAGCACAACCGCAACCCGCATGATACGTCTTCAAGGCCAGCTACGGCGATCTGGTTCGGCGTTGCGGCCGCACTGTTCATTGCCGTTCCGGAATTCCTCGGCATGGGTGTGACGACGTTCTTCGGCTCTGGTGCCGATACCACGTCGGTTGACGGAACCTTGCGGTCGATCAACTGATGATGGGAGGGATCGGAATTCTGGACACGCTGGCGGCTGTTATCGGTCGGTCGGCGCTGCGGAAGTCGCTGGACGGCTATTGCCGGCTTGTGACATCTGAAGGCGAAAACATGCTTGTTGCCGATGACGGTTCGTTGGTGACGGTATTTCGGCTTGAAGGCTTCCGGTCCATGCCGGGCGAGAAGGAAATCAGCAAGGCGGTGACGGATCTCCGCCTTGCCTTCAGCTCGCAATTGGGAACTGCCGGCTATACGCTTCAGTTCTGGTTCGGGCACACCCGGAACTAGGTGCGGCCGACATCAATCGTGCACTTGCGGTAACTGAAGGCGTTGCGGCCGATACGGGCCTCGATATTCACGATCTCATAGACGAGCGGCGGCAATTGTTGCCGAAACGTCTGACCGGCGAGCGTTGTTTCATGGCGCTGTGGTCGCGGCCTACCTTGCTCACGCGCCAAGAGCTGAAAACCAGTTCGGAAAAGGCCCGCAAAGATATGCAGGGTGCGCCGCAAATGCGGCATGCACAGTGGCCGGCGCTGGCGATCGACGCCCTCGTTACAAGGCATCGCTCCTTCTGCGAGGCTATGGTGCGAGAAGCCAACATTGTCGGTATCGAAATCGAGCCGCTGGAAGTGCATGAGGCCCTGTCGCAGATCAAAGGCGTGCTGAACCCGGAATATCTGATCGCGGGGATAGCTGGAAGGCGATCTTACCCGGAGATTATGCGCGGCTCGTATGCCCAAATCTGTCAAAGAACTCAAGAAAAGCGAGGTTTCGAACCTCCTTTGGCCGTTGCTTTCTCGACAGCTCATCAATGAGCATGGCGAAATCATTGACCAAACGACGGTGCAACTTGGTGAAACAGTCTTCTCCGGTTTCGACATATCGCTTGGACCGGAAGTCGTTGTGCAATTCAATGACCTGATCCGGAGGGTGCTCGACAGCAATCAACGCATTTCCTGGCGGATGTCGATGCTGATCGATTCCGGCGGTTTCCAAGGGCAGATGTTCAAGGAAACATATACGAATATCATGACGTGGACCGCACCGATCCACAATTCACGCATCAAGAAGGCTTTCGAGAAACTGCGTCTTGATGACGGCGCGGATGATACCGTCGTTCGGTGGCGCTGCTCGTTTGCAGCATGGGCGCCAAAGACGGATATAGAGACGCTGCAGCGGCATGTGGCGACCCTGCGGCGGACGGTAGAACGATGGGGCAACTGCCAGACGGACGCACTGGTCGGAGATCCCGTCCAGTGCGTGATGTCGTCGGCTCTAGCGCTCAATGCACAATCGACAGCACCGGCGGCCGCCGCCAGCCTTGCCGACGCTTTTGCCCTTGCGCCGATCGCACGACCTGCAAGCCCATGGCAACAGGGTTCCGTCATGTTCCGGACGAAAGACGGCAAGCTGTGGCCGTATCAACCCGGTTCCTCGAAACAGTTGGGCTGGGTTGACCTGATCGTCGGCACGCCGGGTTCCGGCAAATCGGTCCTGATGAATTCGATCAATCTCGGCGTGGCGTTGTCACGCCAGTCAGGTCGAAGCAGGTCTAACGAGGGCCTGTTGCCGCGTATTTCGATTATCGACATTGGTCCATCGTCGTCAGGCCTGATCAGCCTCATTCGCGATGCTCTACCGGTCCAGCGCCGCCATGAAGCCGTCTTTCATCGGCTGAAAATGTCGGAACAATATTCGGTCAACCCGCTCGACCTGCAACTGTGCATGCGTCACCCCTTCGAATATGAGCGAGCTTACCTTGTAAACCTGCTCTGCCTCATATGTACCCCGGACGGTGAGGAGGCGACCTATGACGGTATCAGTGCGCTTGCGGGCGCAACGATCGACGAAGCCTATAAGTTCTTCAGCGATAGCCGCTCACCGAAGCGCTATTCCAAATCCGATTCCTTCGAGGTTGACGCCGCGCTCGAAGAGCTTGGTTTCGAGATTGACACCGCGACGACATGGTACGAGATCACCGACTATCTGTTCTCGAAGGGGAGATATCATGAGGCTGCACTAGCGCAGCGCTATGCCGTCCCGACCTTGCCGATCTCGTGAATGTCTCTAACTCCGAAATCGTACGAGAGCCATTCCGAGATATGAAGGCACCAACCGGCGAGGATGTGCTGAAAGCTTTCCAGCGCATGTTGACGGCGGCGTGCCGCGATTATCCGATCCTGGCCCGACCGACGCGGTTCGATGTTTCGAACGCCCGCATCATCGCGTTCGACCTTGCCGGCGTAACCGCGAAGACAGGTCCACACGCCAAGCGACAGACCGCCATCATGTATATGGTCTCGCTTCAGACCCTGACCACCGATTTCTGGATGGATGCTGACGAGATCCGTGCTCGTGATCTAAGCGACGAGGTTCGCGCCTATCATCTTCAGCGGATCGAGAACAACCGGCAGATGGGCAAGCGCCTCTGCGTCGACGAATATCATTTGACTGGCGGCCTGGACAGCTTCCGCGACCAGATGATCAATCTCGGCCGCGTCGGTCGTAAGGCCGGCGTGCAAATCACGCTTGCGTCTCAGCTTCTCGAAGATTTCGACACGAGCATTCAGAAACTCGCCAACAGCTTCTGGTTCTGTAACGTGCCGACGGAGGAATCTATCCGTCAGATTGCATCGACCTACAATCTTACCCCATCGATCATGGACATTATGCGCGGGCTTCGTGGTCCGATCGAAGGGGAGGGCGCACCGCTGCTGGCGATGCTGAACCTGCGGTCAGGCACGTATGTCCAGCACGTATTCAACCAGCTCGGCCCGATTGAAATTTGGGCGCTCTCAACGACGGCTGAGGACACCTCGCTACGCACGATGCTTTACGAAAGCCTCGGTTCGAAGGCAGCCCGGCGCATTCTCGCGCGCCGTTTCCCTTCAGGTTCGGCAAAGGACACGATCGAGCGCCGTCTTGCAGACATGGAAGATCGTGGCGTCGCAATTGATGACAAGGTTCGGGGCAACGCAATTCGCCAGCTCGCGGACGAACTGATCAAGGAGGCCTCGTGATAAAGGCAATTACAGCCGCGCTGTTGGCAAGCGCGATTGGTAGCGTTGCTCTGGCTCAGTCCAACATTGACGACCTGGTGACGGAAACCATCAATTTCGAAAAGCAGGACTCGGATGCGACGGCGACGGCGCGGAAAATGTATGGGCGTGATTTTCGTATCGTGCAGGCAAAGCGCGTCTGGCTCGAAGAACCGACAGATGGTTACGACCAGATGGTGGTCTTGCTCGGCGAGGCCCGCGGTTGTGCGACCGGGTGTTTCGTGTCCGCTTTGTACTATGACGATAAACAATGGCTTGAGGTTTGGCGGGTGCCGGGCAAGTCCGTTGGGCTTGGTCCCGTTGCAGCGACGGGCATGAAGCCGCTCTATGATGGTCATCGCCTCTGGCAATGGTCGGGAACGGCTTATATGGCTCAACCCGTACCCCAAGAGCGCAAGAACAGAACTCCGACAGAAGATGAGCTGAAGGCCGCAACCGAAGCGCTGAAAGAGCGCTTCAAGGGAGGGTCAGAACCGCTCGAGCCGTCGAATGTTCTCGCTCAAGACGTCAATATTAAGGATGGTGACGAGACCGCTATTCTGGTGCGGTCAAATTACTATTGCGGCAATTCGGCGTGTCCCGTGATCTTTCTCGATGGGAAAAAGCAGCTCATCGACGTTCTCGAAGCATGGGGACCAGATTTTTCAGTCATTGACGAGCGTGACGACAATAATCGTCATCTGATCGAAGTCGCGACGCAGGACGGCGTTGTGACCTATTCGCTTGGCGACAAAACCCGCGCTCCGTCATCAACGCCATGAAGATCACGATAGCGGGGCAGAAGCGATGAAACGCTCGATTATGGTCATACTGTGCTTGGCATTGCTGCAGCCGTTTACTGCGTGGGCGGACTATAATGAAAACACGTCCAAGCTCGAAGGCGGCAACTCCTATTCAATCTTCAACGGAAACGGCGGTAGTGCCGTCGGTCGTTATCAGATCACGGCCGGCACATGGGAATCTCTCGGATATTTCAAATATACGGGTAGTGGTTCCACCGGCAATTGGAACAATTATGTCGCTACCGACAAGGCCAGAGCCGCAGGCGTCAATAGCCTGAATGATCTTCGCTATTCGAGCGCGGGGCCGCTCTTCAAGATGCGGCGAATATGGAGCTCGCTTCCCGCAATTGGTCATCCCTGAGCAGTCAGGCGCGCGGCCTCGTCGGACAGACGATCAACGGTGTCGAGATCACCCAGGACGGATTGCTCGGCGCGGCTCACTTCCTCGGCGCCGGTGCGCTCAACGATTGGGTCGCCAGCGGCTTTGACCCCTCTGTCTTGCCTGCCTCGTATCTGACGGCGAATGGCTTCTCCTCCTATGCAGAGCTTCAAGCTCACTTGCTGAAACGCATGGCGGCCATGAACGGTCAATCCTTCGCAGGTTTGGAGGGCGGATTAGGCGGAGAGACTGGCGGCGGCATGTACGACCAGACCGAAGGGTTCCCCGGAATCGGCACAAAACGGCCGATTCTCATCCGAGAAATCCCACCATTCCAAGGGAGAAAGCAACGCTATGAGAATCATCCGACTTCTATCGGTCTGTGCCGTTAGTGGCCTGGCAATGGCGACCTCGCCGGCTCATGCAGACCAAATAGAGCAGCTTTTCAAAGATAGCGGCAAAGGCTGCGTCGATACGGTGAAAATCAACCTCGTCGAGGCCATTCGCGCGGGTATCGACAAGGAAGTGAAGCGCCATGAAGCAGCCCTTCAAAAGCCACCGTCACTGGATTCGCTCGGCTGCCTCGACAATCTGATGAAGGTCAATCTTGATTTTGCAATCCAGGTTCCGGACCTGAGCCAGATTTTCAATCAGGCTTTGTCGAACGCCGAACAGCAAATCTGCTCCTATGCGCAAGAGCAATGGAACAAGGTGACTGAACCGCTCCAGTCCGCGCTTCAATTGCCATCCTTCGATTCCTTGCAGTTGCCCGGCGGTATGGGCGGCGGGTCTGTGCCGACGTTGAACTATGATTACAAGGGCGGCTCGCTAAATATGGACCAGCCCTCGGTCAACAACTCCGGGCGGCGTGAGAATGACGGCTCGCTTTTGAATAATCTCTATAACGATCTCTATGGACCGGGAGGCCTGTGATGAAGGCAGTCATCAAATCGTTGCTGTTTGCTGGAACGGCTTTCGCGTCCCTTTCCGTCGGTAATGCGGCACTGGCCGCTTGCTCCTGCGGCGGTGTTCAAAACATCGTCTACCGCGCTCAGGAGAACATCAATTCTCATACGACTGACGTTGGCAACCAGATTGCGCAAACCATTCTGAAGGGCGTCGCGCAATTGAGTGCCTATCAGAACCGCGCGATCGAAGCTAACTCCCGGACCCAGGAAGCCGCTCAGATGGCAGAAACCATCCGTGAGCGCCAGAAGGCCCGAGCTGCAGCGGAAGGCGGTCGGTACGATCCGGCTACCTCGGCCTGCCTCGACTTGTCGGGCATCTTCAGCATGGGCAAGCCAGGGCAGGGGTCGCGGGCTACGGCGGCAACGATGTTGCCAACGCATCCCGCAATTGGTCATACGGCAACGAGGATATTGGCAAACCGGTAACGGAAGGTGGGTTGGCGGTCGCAAACGCGATCATTGCAGACCGTGACGAGTTGAGGAATGTCGCCGGCTTCGCTGATCCGACTTCAGATGTTCGCCTCCTAACCGACGCGATCACTCTCGATACGTCGGATGGAGAAGTATCCAAGGCTTACGTCCGGATGATCAACAACATGGTCGATCCGATTCCGCCAAAGCCGATCACTCAAGCGGAAATGAGATCGCCGGCCGGCAGGGCGCAAGTTGCGGCTCGTCAGGTCGATGCTACCCGCCGTTCGGCAGCACATTCGATCTACAGCTATCTTGGTGACATTGCGGCTCCTACGGGTGGCAAAGAACTTGCGGATTGGGCGAAAAAGCCGTGACGGAATCCTATCCCTACGAAGTAGGCGAGCATGTTTCCGAACTGCAGGCGGTAGATATTTTCGTCCGCTCCCGCTTTTCCAATCCAGAGTGGCACAAGGAACTGGCTGGCATGTCTCCCGCCGCTGTGCAGCGCGAACAACTGCTAACCCAGGCTCTCAACCTTCATGTCGATTGGATGAGGTTCAATCTCGAGCGCCGCCAAGCATCGGCAATTGCAGCGCTGTTGTCGAACAGCCTTGACGAGCGCGACAGTCGCACGACCGTAACGACAGCGAGCGCAGCGCAATGAGTGAGCAAGGTCGCATCCGTCGTTTCGCCTCTTGGAACCTGAAACGGGCTTTCGGCATCAAGGTCTTTTCAACGCAGCATCACATGCTGCGGAAGATGCTGCCGACAATGTTCAGAACACGATCGACGAGTTGCGGCCGAAAGGCCGGTTGAAGGCGAGAAGCTTCGGAGATCGATATGCCGATGGCGGCATTCAGCGCTTCAAAGAACTGAGTGACGGGCTCGACGCAAAGGAAATAGATGCAGCGCTGGCGGCGTGGGACAGGATTCCAGCATCTACATGGTAGCAGGTTGCATTGCACTCGCTGCTATCCCGGCTCTCTACGTTCTCGGCTATCGGTCCTTCTATCTTCTCATCGGCGGGTGCCTGGTGGCAGTCATCACCTTCGCTTTGGCGATGAAGGCTGACTTTCGGGCATGGCAGATCCGTCAAGGCCGGATCGGCGCTGTGCGCGATTACTTTAACGACCGTCTGCCTTCAAACATGCAGATCCTATCAAAGGACGATTAATCATGAACCGGGTGGGACTTCTCGCTACTTTTGATGATCTCGGCAAGCGTCGCGCACGCCGACGACATCAATATTGCCGATATCATCAAGGGCGAGGGAGACGCACGGTCCAATTCCTTCTTGAATATGATCTTTGGGCCGCTCTTCACCGGCCCTAACGACGAAACCCTCATTTCCTCGCTGATCGCGAATTTCAATGTTCTGTTCTTCGCGATTGCGGCAATCCTGTTCATCTACAATGTTGTCGTAGGCGTCACGGAAACCGCCCACGAGGGCGAGATACTTGGAAGACGGCATTCGGCAATGTGGGTGCCGTTGCGCACTATCCTCGCGGTAGGTGCCCTAATTCCCATGCCAACCGGATATAATGCCGCTCAGCATGGCATTGCCTACATGGTCAACGTGAGCACGGCCACCGCCTCATTCTTCTGGAATGAGACGGTCGATCTCATCGTTGAACAGCGATTGCCAGTCGTGGGCGGTGACTATGACGCCCTTGACGGTCAATTCTTGCAGGGATTGTGGCGGGCCGAACTTTGCCAGGCGGTGTACAATCTCGAAGTGTCCAAAGGAGGTGATGGACTAGACGGAATCTCGCGCGGGTCTTGGCGAACGGTATCAGGTGTACCGCAAATGGCATATAGCCTGCCGAATTCTTATGGTGCTTGTGGCATCGTCAGCCTGCCCGGCCAAACGACGGGTTTCCAGCGACTGGCTGAAGCTGCCGGCAAGTCCTATAACGACTACATTCAAGCCATGCAGCAAGCTGTTACCAAAACCGCTGACAGCTTCTCTGGCACTGCTGCGCAGCTTCGCCCAGGCGATCAGCAAGCGTGAACAATTGCCGGCCTATCGTGATCTTCGCAAAGATCTCAACGACTGGCGCAAGCAGCACGCGGATATCCTGAAGCAATATATCGGTGATGATAAATTGCAGAAAGCCGGCAAAGACGTTGCGGAAGCAGATGATCCACTGCAGGTGACGCCCGTCGGAGATTCACAAAGCCAGGCACTAGCCGGCAATCTCAAGAACGGCGGCTGGTTGCAAGCGGGATTCTATTATCAGCTCATCGCACGGCTGTCGGCTGACTCTAATTCGGTAGCAACTGCGCTTCCGAAAGTGACGCCAGGAGGAGCGATCGGCGCCGCGTCGAATCCGGGTGGATCGGTGCGCAATGCGATTGCTTCCCAATACGCGGATAACAACTGGTACTTACTCGGCTCGGCTGACGGCGACGCCAAGAAGTTCCTCGACCAGATTTCGGCGACTTACAACGGTACCGTTGAATGGTGGAACGAAAGCGTCGCCAGAAGCGGGATCAGGGCGTTCGTAAATGAACGCGTCGCGTTCGCGGACAGCGGCGGCGATATTTCCGACTGGATGCCATCTGCTGGTTCGCTTTACGAGGCACTGGAGTTCCTTAATCCTATGAGGCCCACCAACGATCCAATGATCGGTCTCGTCACGTTTGGAACGCAGGTCACGTTCTATACGACCGCTGCGATCATCGCGTTGTCTGTCCTTGCAGTGGTGCCATACGTGGGAACCGGTATAACAGTCCTTTCGAACTTCGTCGGTTGGGTCATAAGTGGCATTGGGGCCATGGGCATGTTCCTTGCCTTCGTGCTTCCAATGGTTCCGATGGTGACATGGGTGATCGGAATTGGCGCGTTCTTCCTTCTGGTAATGGAAGCCATCTTCGCCGCCCCACTTTGGGCGATCGCGCATCTCTATGGAAGGGAAGGGGATGGGCGGCAGCCAGGCCCGGCGCGGTTATGTCATGGTGCTGGCGCTCACTCTGACGCCGGTCCTCATGCTTTTGGGCTCCTCCTCGGAATGATCCTTTTCCGGATCATGGGTGTTCTCATTAATGGCGGGCTCTACTACGCTCTGACCTCTGCTCAATCACTCGTGGGAGATAGCTTTGTTAGCTTGGCATGGTTCCTTGGGATTTTTGTCGTCATGTTTTTCATGGCGGCGGTCTATCTCGTCATCATTGAGCGATCATTCTCCTGATCGCAGAATTTCCGGGCCGGGTTTTCCGGTGGTTCGACCATATCGGCGACGACCTCGATGCACATTCTGCGATGCGAGCTAATATTGCAGCCATGGGTACAACCAAGGAACTCGGCCGACTTTCTGAAGGGGCGAAGCATATCCCAACTACAGTCGGAAAACTCCTGCCTCGGAAGTAACAGGTGCCGGCCGAACCTTCCTATAAGAGCGGTTCTGAGTTATGGTTCAATGATGGCAACAACGGCGCGAAAGGAGCCGATATGACCTTACCGAAGTATCTGCGTCCCATTTACGACGTTGACGCCCACGGTCTGACAAAGACTGAAAAAGTGGTGCGGATGGTGATCTTCACTCCGCTGCTTATCGTTTTCTCTGTTCCGACGGTCCTCGCCGTCGTCTTCGTCTGCTTGGCCGGCTATTGGGCTTTCATGCTGCTAACGAGTGGAGTTGGAAACATCTTTGCTAATCCCGCCCAATATAGCTTCGAAATATCGATTTTGCGGCTCTTGCCGCGTTGCTGATATTCTCAAACGTGATCGCCAGGAAAATTCGGCGTCATTTCCTGCCGTTCGGCTAAGAACGGTCGTCCAGCGCAGAAGGCCCGCCTTGCGGGCCTTTTCATTTCCGCCACCAAGCAAACGGCTCTTACCGTTGCATAAGAAAAATTCCTCTTGACGGGAACCGTCTCTCCGTTGTTCTGTTTTTGTTCTATGCAGGAGCGAAGACAGAATGCGCAAACCGGAGACGATCGAACGGCTCTACCTAGATTTTGACGGATTCTTCGCAAGCGTTGAGCAGCAGTGTGACCGACGCTTGAGGGGCGGCCGATCGGCGTCGTACCGTTCGCCGGCACGACCCGCTCGGCAGTCATCGCGTGCAGTCGTGAGGCAGGCCTACGGCGTCAAGAATGTAATGCCGATCGATGAGGCGAAACGCCTCTGTCCGGATCTTGTGCTTGTTCCACAAAAGCCAGATTTGTACCGGCGGGCTCATAATGCCCTGCTGTCAGAAATCGAGACCGTCATTCCGATCGATACGGCGAAGTCGATTGACGAGCTGACCTGTCGTCTCGACGAGAGCGGCCGGAATGACCCGGAGGGGCTTTCCGCCCGCATCAAGGCCGCGATCGCGGAGAACGTCGGCCCATTTATCACATGTTCGATCGGCTTTGCCGCCAATCGCCAGCTTGCAAAAATCGCCTGCAAAGAGGGTAAGCGTGGGGCAGGGCGGTACGGCGACGGGCTGGCGATCTGGCGGCCGGTTGATCTGCCGGCGCCGTTGTTCGCCGTTGCGATGGAAGACATTCCAGGCGTCGGTGGCAACATGGCGAAGCGGCTCTATCGATCGTCTATCTATACGACCGAGCAACTTTACAATCTCCAGCCGAAGCACATGCGCCGGCTCTGGAACAATGTCACCGGAGAACGGCTCTGGTATGCGCTCCATGGCTACGACATCCAGGCCCAGGCATCGAGCCGGGGCATGTTCGGACATGGGCGCGTCCTTCCTCCGGAATCTCGCACGATCACTGGCGCGCGGGAAATCTCGCGTCTGCTTTTGATAAAGGCGGCGCGACGGCTGCGCCGCGAGAATTTCTACGCGTCCGGTGTCTGGCTATGGCTATCGATCCGAGAGGGATCGTGGATGGGAAAGCGTCACCTGCCGGTTGTCAACGACGACCAGGCGATCCTATCAGCGCTCTCTGAGCTATGGGAAAAGGTCACGCAGGATTATCCACGCGGCCTTACGATCTTCCGGATTGGCGTCACGCTCTATGATCTGACGCCGGCGCACGAGCGCCAGCTAGATTTGCTTCTCAATGACGATCGGCAGCGCCGGCGTTGGGAAAACGCCAGCAAGGCGATCGACAACCTCAATGCGCGCTATGCCGCCACGGTCGTCAGTCTCGGCCAATGGCGGCCGCCGGCCGGCGGTCATGTCGGCGGCAAGATCTCATACACACGCATTCCGTCCGCGGAGGATTTTTGGTGATGGGCTGGAAACAAAGCGTCAAGGTCGGCGACCTGGCCGACAACCAGAAGCTCGAAGCGCGGTGCAGGAAATGCGGTCACGTGCATTACCTCACCCGTGCCATCGTATGCGTCTCGCCGGAACGCGAATTCCTGTACATCGACGAGCTCGAGCGCGAAACAATCTGCAGAGCGCGCGGCTGTCGTGGCACAGTACGGATTTCGATGGTGCGGCTTGATGAGCTAAGCGGGTTTGTCGGCGGCCTTGCGTAACGCCCCTTACGAGAAGAACAGCCACGCCAAGTAGCAGATTGCTGCCAGAATCATTAATCCAACTGGTATTTCATACCACCGCTCGCCGGGCCTCTTGCCACCACACTTAGGACAGTATGGAGCGTTGCTGGCGACAGGTGAGTACGAACAATGACGGCAAGAAGTAGTAGCCATATTTATTCCAATAAATTCAATGGCTTAGTCGCATAACCCTTATTATGGAACTAAGCCATTGATATTGCTGAATATTTTTGATTCACCGGGGCGAAAAGCCCTTATCGGCCAATGCTCGTCGGATTTCCGATCCGGCGTCCCACATACGGTTGGCTTCGGCTTTGTCGACGGAGCGCCGCTCAAAATCCTCTGGCAAGACGCGTTTCAGGAACTCCGCGAATGCCCTAGCCTGATCATCTGAAAGATTGACCGTTATTTCGTTCATTGACCCACCCCATTATTATCCGCGCGGATCAACTTGCGCAGAATTGTTACCATTGTCACGGATTTTCCCGACTGTGCTTTGCCAACGATGAGGCCTGTTTTAGGCACAGGCGGCGTTCCAACGCTGTTCTTTGTCATTTCTTCACCGTTCCAAAAGGCGAGCCCCTTGTCGGTCGGATTCAGCGACCGCACACTTCCTTGCGTCATGACAGGATGTGAAATCTCAGCAAGCTCGTGATCGAGGAGCGTGCGCAGCCGGCCCCAGGCTAAATCTCGATCTTCGCCGCGTATGATCAGCGTCAGGTCTCCCCGCGCATCTTGTTCCTGGGCCTCGGTCATGGGCATAACCGTATACCAATCCTGATCAGCCATCCCGTTTCTCCTCTATGCAAGGATCTCGAACATCGACCGCGGAATAAAGCTCCGTGCCTCGCTCAACGTGATCCAGCCTTCATCGACGAGTTTCATGGTGGATTGCGCGAGCGGTCGTGCAATCACCTTGTCGGACTTCATGCCTTCCTTCAGGAGCTGGCGCACCACAGCGGACCATCCGTCGATCGGCTTATCCAGAAACCGGTCGCGAACATCATCATCGAACACAAGGAATTCGCGGACTGCAAAGCGCCTTGTGCCGTCAGACGTGCGGATAAGATGCTGTGTGATAAAGATCTGCAACGAGCTGATCAGGTCGAATGCTCGCGCTGCCTGCTCCTCGGCCGGGAACTCCATCGCCATGCGCCGTAGGCCCTCGGCAACCGACCCGGCATGAGTGGTCGTATTGACGATGTGGCCCTGAATGCTGGCCGCGATGCAGCCGCTCATAGAGCCATGATCGCGTGCCTCACCGACATTGATGATCGCCGGCGCTCGCCGAAGGGATGACCAGATTCCGGCTGCAAAGGTCGGAAGATCACGGCCCTCCCCGATCTCTGATTGGCCAATCAGGCTCGCAGAATCGCCCTGCTCGCTAAGAATGTCGGCAAAGGTGAATTCTATCGGAGCCTGGAAATCCACGATCTTTCGCGGATTTTCGTGGTTTTCGAGATGGTGACGGGTGATCGCGGCCATGGTTGTTGATTTTCCATGACCTGTACCGCCGGCGATGACGATAATGCCGGATTTTGGATTGAGGAACGGCCTCAACTCTTGCTCAAACTGAACATCGTCCAGGGTCGGCGTGCGCGACGGCAACGAGCGCATCGTCAATTCGACGCCGGAGCCGCCGTTTTTCGTGATCGGTGTTGCATTGACGCGGAAGCGATGCCGCTCATGGCGACTGACTTGGACCTCATAGGAGAAATCGAGACAACGGCCCTGCCGCAAAATGCTCGGTGCATCGCTCGATCGCCAGATGTACGACAGCAGCAGATCGACCTCTGAGCGCAGTAACATGCGCTTGGTGCCGAAATGCTGGCGAGAATTGATCTGGATGCGCGGCCGGGCTTCCGACTGGATGGTAATGTCAGACGCCCCGCGCTTGCCGGCCCCAACGATGAATGTGTCGAAAATCTCGGGCGAGGAATCAAACCGCGTCGGCTCTTCCTTCAGAACGGGTACGAAGGAGTCGGTTGGCTTGAATGGAGTATCGTCCAGACGCGATTCGTCAATCATTTCCCTCGCCTATAGAGCCAATAGCCAGCAACCACAGCAATCAGCGCTACGACGATGAAGAGACCGCCATACCCCCTTCCTGCTTGCGAAGGCCAAGGGGTCGGCGGGATCGACCGTGCTTGTCTGGCTCGATATAGAATTTCCGTTCACTTGGAGACCTCGAATCTCCGAGTGATCGGTTTCCAACGCCGCGGGTCGGAAACGAATGTTGCGGCATTCTCGATCTTCACCCGGCGCTGGCCGATAAACAGCTCTTCCGGCGTGCCCTTGGCACGAACCTCGCTCGACGTCACTACAAGGCTCTTGACCAGGCCAGCATCAACAAGGCGCCGATATTCGACCATTCCCAAATAGTCGCGGCGAAGAAGGTTCATGTTCTCCTTCAATGCTTCCTCGGCCTGCATCCGCCCCTGCCGCCAGCCTTCAGCCATATAGCGGTCCCAAATCTTTCGCTCTTCCTTTCCAGAAGGAAGGAACTGGTCTGAGGGATCAGGCGTCTTATCGACGCCGATAACCAGATAATCGCGCCAGCTGGTATCACGGCCACGAGGCGACCCGGCTTCTCGATGCGGTAATATTCATCGGCCGCAACGCTTTCGCGGCCGCCGTCCGTGATGGTGATCGCTTCCTTGGCCCTGCTCACAACAGGAGGAACGACATAGCCCGCCTCTTTCGGTGCCTTGTAGACCACATCATTGAAATTGAACTCTTGCGAAAGCCTCGACGATTGCGCCTCAAGCTCTCTCAGGATCTCCCACGAACGCCGCTCATAGGCGGCCTGAGCGGCATATGAGAGCGCTGCGTCGCGCAGCGCCGAATACCGCTCTGAATCAACCGCGTTCGCACCGGTCCGCTGCGCGTCTTACGGGCAAACTGCTCGTAAGTCATCGGTGCGGCCGTCCCGCCGGTTAGATTGTCCACTCCGCCAAGGGTTGGAGGTGGAGGCGGTTCGTCCGGATTTGATGAACCGGTCGTGGTGCAACCGGCCAGGGCAACAGAGACGGACAGTGCGGCAAGGATTGTTGGAAACTGCTTCATAGCTTGGTGTCGTCCAGGTGCGGGACCGGGCTTTTTCAGGCCGGGCGTAGTGGATGGTCATGACGCGTGCGAACTGGTCAATTTCCAACCATGCACGCCCCTTTCTTGGCCGAACGCTTCCCGCAAAAGTCCAAGAAGCGTCATGTCAGCCCAATGGACCGAAACCAAGATTGGAGACCCTGAACGTTCTCCATTCGCCCGAACGGAATAACCGGCCATGCGGGCCGCCTTCCGTGTGATATCATCAAGAGTACCGTTCCAACGGGCATGGACCGGCTGTAAAAGTTCTTGTCCGGCGGTTTCTGGATGCAGCCTGACAGTATTACTTGCGTGAGGCTCCAGTGCTCTAGGATATAGCGAAGCATATCGCTTTTCCTCATTCACAGTCGCCAACGACGAATCGAGATATTTTCTAACCGATAGAGTATCGAAATTTCTTTCTTGTTCGCGCAGGCACCTAATAGGAATGCCAGAGCTACAATTACTGAGTTCCGCATCAAAAGTCGCCTTGTCTCTCATTATGGACAAGCGATCAATGGAATGATCACCCTCTCAAATTCAGTCCTACCCAATTTGACGGATTTTGCAATATACAGCATCACCAAAGCGGGCATTTTCCTACAATCTTAATACGAGATTCCGTGCCCCTTCTCTCGTCCGCGCGTTTGCTGCTGCTCGTGTGCCATCTCGATTTTCTGCGCCTGTTGAGCGGCCTGAACGGTCGTCACAAGCTGGTCAGCTTTCGCGTACCCGGCTGCGAACGCTTCAACCCGCTGCTGATCAGCACCAGGCATCGCCTGGGCGAGGCGATCGCGATCAAGCTCATTTGTTCCCGGCAAAACGAACCGGTCGCGAACTGTCTCGACAAACCGGCGCAACTCACCCATTGCCTGCTGATCATCCGCCGATCTAATCAACGTCCCTAGACGATCTGCAGGCGTTCTCTCGATACGACCGACAAGCTCGCGTGCAGCCTGCGAAAGATCATCAACTGGCTCCCGCATCAGGGTACGGAACCGCTGCTCGTCCTTGGTCAGATCATTTCTCAGATTGCTTCGAACCTGGCCGTAATCCTGCAAGGCCGAGATCGCCGGCGAGACCGCTGCCAGCGCCTTTTCTCGCACGCCATCATTTCGGCCGAACATGCTTCTGCTGCCGTGAAGCTCGCCAACAGATGCTGGATTATCCCGAATGGACTGCGCGAAATCGGCGACTGGAACCCGTCCGTCATCGATCCGGTTCCGCAGCGCAGAAAGCACAGCTTCCGGCCGCTGCCAAACGGCTGCAACAGCCGTCTCAAGACGGCGTGTTGCTGATTGCATGACCGGCCGGGTTTCCATCCGTGCCGCAACCGTCGCCTCGATGCTATCGCGCCAGTCGGAGATAGCTGCAACAAGGGGTTTTTCTGGTGTCGCAAACATCGCCTGCCTCTTTTCATACTGTTCGACTACCAGCCTCTCTTTCGCTTCGCTGTTGAGCGTCTGCGCGATTTCGAGGCGCGTGAGGTCCTGACCGGCCTTCTGCCCGGCATGGATCAGTGGCCAGTTGTCGATGAAAGCCTCTCGAACCGACTCCGGTATCAGCGACTGAACCTGATTGCGATCGTCGGCGCCGAGATCCGACCGATGGCAACGACAGTCGCTTGCGGAACAATGGACGCAATTTCCCGATTGAAGCGCTGAAGATCCGTGGCGGCTGAACCGTCCCTTAATTCATATCCAGCACTCGTGAACCAACGCCGACGTGCACGATCCGTATCGGAGATTTCGGCATGTCCTAGATTATGCTCCAATCGGGAAAGGGCTTGACGAACCGCAGAAGTCATTTCGGGAATGTGATGTCCGGAACCGTTACGACTTGCCGCTGTGACGGTTGATATTCCGGCCGATGTTCGGCGGCTTTGCCCTGATGCTGCTCGGGCCGAATGACATGGGCGAATTTCGTACCGATGGCTTCCAAACGCTCTGCAATTTTCGTGAAGCGCTCTCGCAATGCCGCAAGCTGATGACGGAACATATCCCCAATTTCGCTCAATGATGGGATGCCTCGCCGTTCAGCAAATTCCTTCACGCTCAGACGGTAATCGTCAGTCCGTTCATAAGCGAGCGTGGTATCCTTCATGCGATCGCGTGAAAGTGTATCCACCAACTTATCCAGAGTTCCGAATTCATCGGAACCTGCATAAAGGGTCGCACTATCTCGATGCCGGCTCATCGCAACATACGTCATGTGCGCGTCCATCGTCGGGCTCGCCAGAACGTGGGCACGATCGACCGTCGCGCCCTGGCTCTTATGGATCGTCGCTGCATAACCATAATCGATATTCGCGTAATCGCTCTGTGCGGCGGTGACGCTTCGACCGTCAAACAGACCAATCACGAGACGGCCGCGACTAGCCTCCTCGACATTGCCGAATGAACCGTTCTCGACGCCAAGCTCACGGCTCTTCTCCAGAAATACAATACGATCCCCAACCGCAAACTGACGCTGGCCCCGATCAGTCCGGAACCCGTGTTCTTCCTGAAGACCGCCACCCTCTTTGATGACGTTACGGGCAGCCATATTCAGAGCGAGGACATCGACATTGCGATGCGCAAGCATCAACACATCGACGCCGGCCTCCCAATCACTCCGCCAATTGGCGATCAAAGAATTCCGAGCCGATGCACTGTCAGGTTCGAGCTGTACGAGATCATGTTCGACGTAGCGCCCGATCGCGTCCGCGGTATTCCCTTGCCGAATTCAATGGTCGCATTCTGCATCCATTCTTCGCGCTGACGGCGAACGCCTGTAAGCTCGATATACCCTGCGTCATCGGCAATAGCCCGGAAGGCGGCACCAGCTTCAATCGGCTGCAACTGGCGCGCATCGCCAAGTAAGATGAGCTTCGCTCCGGCTTCCTCCACCGCAGAAACAAATCGCTGCATCTGTGCCGAACCGACCATGCCAGCTTCATCAAGTACGAACACATCGCCCGGCCCCAACTGGCGAAGGCCGTTCTTCCAAGATGCCTCCCAGGAGGCAAGTGTGCGGGATTCAATACCAGCACTTTCCTGCAATCCGACAGCAGCCTTGCCGGCCAACGCTCCGCCTACGACACGCCCCTCTCCCTCGTAAACCGCGCGTACTGCGTTCATCACTGTCGATTTGCCGGCACCTGCGTAACCGACCATGACGGCGATACCCGCATTTTCAGTCAGCCGAGAAATGACAACCTTTTGCTCTGGATCGAATTTGAAACCGGCACGTTTCTCAACATCCGCGACAACCTTATCGGCGCTCTTCTGATTGACCGCAAAACCGTCCCGACCGACTAGCGACCGCGCAGAAGCGATCATGGTTCGTTCGGTATCGAGCACTTCCGTCGTTGTATATTTTGCGCGCTCAATGATCTTGTCTGTCATCGGATCAAAGATCGGTGATGCGATCATCACCTGATTTTCGCGCGCCTACGCGGAGGAACAGAGCCTGAAAATCCTCGTAGGAATCGGTGTAGCGATGGACTGTTCGCGCAACGTCGCGCTCATCGAAGACAGACTTTTCAGCGGTGATCAGCTTCAGGATGATGGAAGGATCTGCCATCACCTGCTGGCGGCGTGTCGCTTCGATCTCTGCATTGATCTCTATGCGATCCGACTTCACCCTTTCCGGTCCATCCCTCGGCGGTAGGCCCGCGGTGCATGGTTGGTTGGATCGCAATTCCCTGCTCTGAATAGGAGCGGTGGTCAACACGAATATCGAACCCGTGTGAGGCAAGATGATGGTTCTGCACATCCGCCCATGCTTCTCTCAGTGCAGGGATGAGCTCCTTGTCTCCGGCGAACTGGCGATAGAGAGCATGGCCGTTCTTCGAGAATTTCGGCTCACCATTCTCATCAACCGCGCGAACATTTTTGCTCCAAATCCCTCATCTGTCAGAGGCCGCAAAGCGCTCATGATATGAACGTGCGGATTGCCCTTGATCTCGTGATACGCCCAATCCGCCACGATCCCTTTCTTTGAAAAGTTCTCCTCCACGAATTCGCGGACCAGGGCGATGTTCTGTTCTCGCGAAAACTCAATGGGCAGGGCAAGTGTCATTTCACGAGCAAACTGCGCGTCCTTCCTGTTCTCGGATGCCTCAACTTTATTCCAAAAGGCCTCCGACGCTTGAACCGGGGAAAGGTTCGCAAGAGCCTGCGCCCAATCCGGCGCATTAGCTGGTATCGCGAATTCGCTGTGAACGTTTCCCTCTTGTTGGAAAAATCATAGGACCGTTCATAGGTCTGATTAGTCATGGCGGCGCAGTGGCGATATGATGCTGCTGCGACCGCGCTTTGCCCGGTCGCCCTGCTTAAAACCTTCGCATGAAGATGAAATATCGCCATGCGAACACACATAACAAGCAGGTATCGACTTGTCGATACATAAGTGCGCTTAGAAACCGGAGCTGCGCGGCTCCGGACGGACTGACAATGCGTTGGCTACGCCAACCCTTTGTTTTCTCTGTGTCTCGCTATTGCTCGACAGCTTATCGAGTGGAATTCAATCTTGCCGTATAGAGCAACTGGCGGTATCAATGACGAGTGTACAGCGCAACAACGGAGGTTATTCGTGGCTCGCACATCAAAGGTATCGAAGATCCAAGACGAGATTGCACGTCTCCAGCAGCAGCTAGACGCTGAGCGCGCAAAAGAAGCTGAAAGGTTGGGAAGCCTAGCGGTCAAAGCCGGCCTCGCTGACGTTGAAGTCTCCGATCGCGATCTGCTCAAGGCTTTGAAAGAGGTGGCCGAGCGATTTCAACAAACACCCGCCGAGTGAAGCGGGACGCTTAGCGCTCCTGCTTGGTAAGCGACAAAGGGAGTATCGAGACAAGATGGCGGCAAATCGGTAAAAGGATGCGCATGAGAAAATCATGCTTGGTGGGCTCGTCGTGAAGGCAGGTCTTCGTGGTGAGAACCCCGCCTTTATCCTCGGTGTGCTGCTGACTGCTTTTGAGCAAAAGGATAACGAGAAGCTTCGCATTGCGATGATCGAAAAAGGCAGGAAGGCTTTTGAGAAATGATACGGAAACCGCCTGAACCTGCTGTTGGAGTTCTCGTTATCACTGCTATCGTGGCGGCGGTCATGACGCCGCTCTTGTGGTACTTCCGTTTCGTAAACCCATCATGGCCTACGGCGAACGGTCATTTCGTCCAACTTCATTTTCGCAGGCATGGGATTGCCTGACGATATGGAAATGGGGCGCTTGCCGATCCCATCTTGAAGCGATCGGAAGCCCCTCGCCGGCTCAGCTATTCGCAACCAGGTAGTCGTTATTGCGCCTCTTATAGTCGCTCTCGCCCTCCTCGGAGTATTCATTTATCAGAAGTGGCTCGTGGTTCGGCAACGCATCATTATCTCGGGAATGGTCGTAGAGGGAATGGACGCTTTGTTGCGTGCTGCTCGTTACGAGCAGAAGCACAATCGCTATCCGAAGACTCGCGGAATCCATATGTTCAATGGATGGCATTACACGCTCCCTCGCGAGACAAATCACACATTCATCCTTGGCGCTCCGGGGTGGCAAGACGGTAACTTTCGTCGCATGATCGGCTCCGTTGTCGAACGCGGGGACAAAGCTATCATCTTCGATGAGAAGGGTGACTATACCCGCATAACACCTCCATCGGTTCGTGACGGAAAAGAGGTTCCTCCGCTTCTTCTGGCGCCACAGGATGACCGTTCGGCGGTTTGGGATATTGCGGCCGATTTGATCGTGTCACAGGACGCTGTTGAATTGGCGCAACGTATCATTCCCGATGACGGACATCCGTTTTTACGCAGAGCGCTCGCGCTGTCCTCGCCGGCTGCGCTATCAAGCTGATGGCGGAAAAACCGAAGGAATGGACATGGCTCGATCTGCTCAATGAAACGCGTCAGGATCAGGAAAAACTGCTCCGGATCATGCTCAAGTATCAGCGCGGAGCCGACATATTTTGACCGCCGATTACAAGCAGGTCATGTCCACTCTCGGACAGCTCGAAACGAATATGCGCCTGCTCGAAATGCTGGCGACGGCATGGCCGACCTATGAGGGAAGACAGCGATTCCGGTTGCGTGAATGGCTGGTCAACAAGACCGATCAGAGAACTGTCATTGTCCAGCACTCCGGTCGATATGCCGAACTGTCTGACGGCTGGATCTCCGCGCTTTACGCGGTCGCAGTCTCTACGGTAACGGACAGTAACCTGCTTTCAGACCATGACCTGCGCCGTATATGGTTCTTCCTTGACGAATGGGGTCAGCTTCCTGAAATTCAGGATTTCGAGCGCTTCGTTACTCTCGGTCGGTCCAAGGGGTCTGTGCCGTTCTCGGTCTGCAAGACCTGTCACAGATCGCCAAAAACTACGGACAGGAAGTCCTTGACGTCCTCATTGCGTCTGTTGGCACAAAGGTCATAACTCGTATCAACTTTGGCCCCACAGCCGAACGCATGGAACGTGACCTGGGCGAGACGACATTCTATGAGTATCGCCGGGACATGATGACCGATGGCACGACGAAATGGCTGAAGGAGACGCATCGCGCCAGCCCTATCGAACGATCGGAATTCAGCACGGAATTGGGCGTCGATGATAAAGGTGTGACCGCCTTCGTTACCGGGATCGGCAAGAACGTCTATCAGGTCAAATTCCCTTCCCTGAAGACGCAAAGGATCATCGCCCGTCGAACGTTCCGGCCGAGTGGACCTACACCTTTAAACCAACCGGCACCTTCACCAGTGACGCCGATATCGACGTCTATGTGAAGGCGGTTCTTGGTAAGAACTCGCCGCCGCCACGAGGTGCGCTCCCTTCGACCGAAGATACCGAACAAGAGGACTTGCCGCTTGAAGAAGTTTCAAAGCGGCGGCCGCGGCCGCACGCGAAAATGCGAGTGCTCCGGCACATCCAGAGACGGCCGGAGACAAGCCCGAACAGGTCGATCTTTTGAGAAGTACCGCTAGTCGTCCTAGTGGTAGGCCTCCATATCGGACGCCGCCCGCACATCAATCGACACGTGCTTTATGACATTCCCGTCCTTGTCTTTCGCGACAAGCATTTTGGGATTGTAAGCATAAACGCCGTTGTAATTGACGCGATAGATCACGCCGATCTTTTGCCAACGCTTTTGGCGCGCATCACTGTATCTCGAAAGACTTCGAGTTTAGCCGCCAGCTCGTCATTTGTCGGAGTTGTCCCATCCGCTCGCGGATTTAACACCAACTCCCGAAGCATCTTAGACCAATGCCTGTTTTTGGAGGAGGGTTATCCGCGAGTTCTGTCAACCAAGAGATTCACGCCGGCTTCACCCGGTTTTATTTTCTCTGGTTCAGGTGGGCCGTCAAACGTTATTACCTTTGAGATGCCCTTCATCTGTTCCGCCAGTCTGTCGTTCCCACGTTCGATTTTATTTGGTGCGCTTATTGGTGTACTTTTATACAAGAGAACGTCCTAACCGTTATCATCTCCCTTAATGGAGTCAATGTTTTGCTCCATCCAGCAGAATCATTTCACAATGAATCCTGCGACATTTTCAATGTCAAATACGACTAGCTTGGCAGGAGCTTTTTCCCCTCGGTCCGCAAGGTGCCGTCTGGCCCGACATGCCGATAAAGGGTCGATCGGGTAATGCCTAATTCTCGGCATAGTTCCCCGACCTTCGTTCCCGGCTGGCTCATCGCAGCCATAGCCAAACGTAACTTCGCCTTGGTCATTTTCGGCGGTCTCCTCCTACTCTCCCGCGCGCTCGCGCAGCAGAGAGGCCCGCCACAGTACGTTCTATTGTCAGTTCGCGTTCATACTCAGCCAGAGCGGCGAAGATCCCGAAACCATCTTGCCCGCCGGCGTCGTCGTGTCGATTGATGCGCCATGTCCGGTTAGGACCTTCACGCCGATGTCTCGCGCTGTAAGATCATGAACCGTGTTCACCAGGTTGCGCAGATCGCGGCCGAGCCGGTCGAGCTTCCACACGACAAGCGTATCCCCTCGCCGCAATGCTTTCAGGCACGCCGCAAAGCCCGGTCGATCGTCGCGTTTCCCCGACGCCAGGTCCTGATAGATGTTGTTCGGATCGACCCGCTTGCACGAGACTATCTCGCTGCAGGTCGAGACTCTGCGAGCCGTCCACCTTCGATACACGCATGTAGCCGATTAGCATTCAGCCCCTGTGCCAAAACGGTCATTTTTGGGACAAATGTCAGTGTGTGCCATATCACCTCCCGAATCTGTCAGAAAACCCGTAACAAAACAACATATCAAAAACGTCAGTTTTGGGACAGCGTTTTACGGCGGCTTCACGCCCCACAGGCTCCGGCCTTCTCTACGGCGCCATTGGGGCGCGCTCAGGCCTCCGCCTGCTACGCCTGCTTTCCCTCGAAAGCAGGCTTCACCTCCGGGCTGGAAAACCCTTACTGATGGAAGGCCGGCTTCGCCGGCGACTATTTCCTTGTTGAAATGCACCGATCCTCGATCCGGTCAAATTGCAGAGCCTCGCCATGCTCGCGGGCTCGCCGCTGCGCGTGGCTCCGGTTCCGGTCGCAAGCGACCGAATTTGACCGGATCGGGCGGTTCGGTGCCATCCTGACCTATCGGGACGAGGGCATCGCCCCTCGCCCGTTGGCGAAAGTTCGATCCGCCTCCGGCGCGGATCGAACAAGGGCAAGTCCTATTCGAGGAGAGACAGGGCACGTATGAGCCCGCTTTCACTGTCGGGCGTCCAGCGTTGATAGTCGTAGACGCGGACAATGGTGCCGGCGGGTTCATCAGCGCTCGAGATGAGCGGAACGATCAGCTCGGGCAGCGTATCGAGCGATACACACGGATAGCAATCCAGGGCGCCATTTGGGCGTTCGAGCTCACACGAAACAGGTGGGTTTGGGAATCAGTCATTGAACTCTCCGTCTCAGGGAAGGCGAAAGGGAAGCCCCGCCGAAGCGGGGGCCGGGTGGATCAATCCCAGGGGATGACCGCCATCAGGCTTTCGTCATCCTGCCCCGGATAGCGGCCCAGGTTCGCGTTCAGCTTTGCAAAGCCGGTGTTGACGGTGAGCGTATAGTATTCGCCGCCCCTCTGGTTCTTCTTTTTCCAGATGCCGCCGATCTCGATCCGGCGGTTGCGCGGGACTTCGCGTAAAGCCGGTAGACCGGAGCCTGAGGGTTCGTGCTCTCAACCGGCTCGCCGGTGATGTCGATGTCGAAGGTCAGCGTTGCGAGGTTGCCGGTCAGCGTGTCGGTTTCGGCGTCGATCTGGATGAAGTTTACGAGGTCAGACATTGCGCGATCTCCTTTGCTTGCGTTGTCGATGGACACGAGAAAGGACCGCACAAAGACCGGGCTGCACCCGAAGGGCCGCAGCGCAGCGGAGGACGGCATTGGCGGGCGATTTTGACTCGCGAGGAAGCGCCGCAGGCGCGGGAAAATCGTTCGGTTATGCTGTTGCTGGCCGGGCGGACGGTCCTAGTGGCCTATTCGATCGACAACGCTGCCATGCAAAGGATTTGATCGCTATGTCTTTGCTCTCGTCCCATTTCATTCCATAGCCGAAACCGGCATTTTGACCGGCACGGCTTCACAGTGTTCGTCCCGACGACATTGACATCAATGGCCTAGGCGTCGCGCGCACGAAACTTCCTGCTCCGTGCCGCCAGCTACGCTACACAGCTTTCGCGCCCGTCTATCGAAATGACAGTCGGCAATCTGGAACATGAACCAGGCCGGTAGCTTGGTCCTTCACCTCAAACTGTCAGCGCCGCTTTGCAAAGCGTGCACAGCTCCCTACATCTTGCCGGCAGGACCTCGATGCCAATGACCATCATCGGTATTCGCGCCGTCCCCCGGCCTGCTTCGGCGGGGCTTCCTTTCGCCTTCAACAATTCGAGCGCCCTAGTTCATGGCAGATTTCGCCAAGGCCCGCAGTGTCGGCGCGAGGTGCAATTCACCCTTCGGCGAGCGGTACAGCATTGACAGGAAGTAGCGCGCCGGCTTCGCGATCTCGGCCGCGCCCGGCTTCAGCGCGGCGGACCGCACCAGCTTCTCAGCCACGATCGCGAGCGCCGCGGCCGCGTTCATCCGGCCGGCGACCTGTACGCCCGCGACCCATGTTTCGCGCGGTATTTGTATGAGCGCCCGGATTGTGTCGGCCTGCCCCTCCAAATCGCGCCAGGACGAGAAACTGATGCCATATTCGGCCTGAAGCTGGCGGCAAGCTAGCCGTAGCAGATCAAGGGTGGTTGCAGGATCATCATCACTACGTTCCCGGTCTTGCGCAGACGGTTCCGCTCGCACAGGCTCTTTTCGAGAGCCCATTGATCGGCGGAGCCGATCTCAGAACTAAACTGAATCGATCGTGCGTTAGCGCGATGCCGTTCTCTTCTTACTAATGTCGTGGGGTTGTAGTTGTATATGGGGGACAGAATTGTCCTGCGCGGGGACTCTTTACGGCTTTGATCGGCAGAATCATCATTCTGTGGCGATGACCCGAAGGTTGCTCGGACGGCTCATACAGTGCAAGTGCGTCCTTTAGAGGTCGACGAGCTGCGCAAGGTAGTCAGGATTTGCCCTCTGTTGGTGAAAATCGACTACGAGCGCATTGAACTTCTCCTCGAAACCCTGCGTCTCATGACCATCACGGCGAAGCTGTTCGAGCGCATCGACGATCTGCCGGGCGACACCTTGGCTTTGCCGTGTCGTCTCGCGCATCGATCGCCACTCATCGACATGAGCGCTCGCCAGTTCTTCGAGTTCCGCGAGCCGCGCTCTGGCGGGCGAGAAATCAAGGCCGAAGCTGCCCCCGCCTTCCCGATTTACATAGCGGCGACCGGTCGGGCTGTCGCGATAAGCGACAATGCCCGCCTCCACGAGCGAACGAATGGCGCGGGTGACGGTTTTCTCGCAGACGCCAAGATCATAGGCCAAACGGGCATTTGATATGGCGACGACGGGACGCTTGCCCTCTGTCCAGTCCTCTGCCGGGGAGATAGCAAGAAGCGTGTCGAGGATCTGGTAGGGATAGCCTTTATGCCAAGGCGACCGGCGCATTTCTTTAGCGCGCTCGCAACCTGCGCCTTGGTCGCGGGGCGGTTGTCTTCCCTCATGGCAGGGCAGCGCTGGCAAGAATGCCAGGCGTCACCCTTCTGAAACTGGCGATGGTCTGCATCGGATTCCTTTCTGAAATCCGGGCAAAGCTCACCCGTTCGCAAAAGCTGCGCTCGATATTGACAGTGAGGAAAGGAGCCTTAGATTGAGACTTGAGTTTTTGAGATGGGTCTCTCGGAGCGACGGCAATCGCTTCTAAGATCATTCTTTCCCCGATGTAGCTTGCTGCGTCGGGGTTTACTTTTCCGGGTTAGGGTTTCTCCTCGTTCCAAATCACACGACTCGCAATCGCGTCAGCCGCAAACGCTAACCGATTTGCTTGATAAAGCAAAATGATTCGGGAAATTTTCCGAGCTACAGCTTTCAAGCGAACCGGTCACAACTTGACAAGCGCTTGCGTCGTAAGGGTTTTCCTAAACCCAAAGCCTGTGGGATCGCATTGTCGCACAAGCGCAATCGCATCATCGTGGCCGGCTTTACGAACACTTCCGGCACTGATCATCAATGACTGATTCTCTCGGTACTGGCGAATCTGCCCGCATCGTTACCCACTGCCAGGGAGAGGTGGAAGGGTTTGGGAAGGAGGAGGAGGAACCGTCCCTCCTTCCCATGGGAGGGTGTTTGAGGGAGGGCGTACCGCCCTTCCCTCATGGGGTGAGATTGAGAGGGGCGGCTTGCCCTCCCTCTTTCGAGGGTTTGGTCCGGTCGATCCGGGACAAACTCCTGTGCCCGCGATTTGAACCGGGCCACTAGCGCCCGTTGGATACGCGGCGGCCAGCACGATAAAAGCGCCTGCGTCAAAGGGCTGTCAGGATCGCGGTCCATGACCTCCTTTGTGTAACCAAGATTCCAGCGCTTCCACTGAAATGAATTCTTCATGTCAGCCTTCGGCCTCTATCGGACTTGAGGACGGGCAGCCTCGATAAAGGCTGCGATGGCATCTTTCCGCGTGGCGAAACCGTCCCGCATAGGGCGATCATCATTGAAGATCACAAACCATTCGCCGGTTACGAAAGTGCAATCGATAATGCCGCCTGCGTCATGTGGGTTCGTCATCATCCCGTTCGGGATTTCGCTCCATCCCGGCACGAAAGAATTCAGGGTCTCCAAATCAGTCATAGGCCGTCCTCCTTCATGGCATGGCGAGCAAGCTCCGCCTTTTCCGCAATAATCCGGTGCAGTTCCGCAACTCCGGCCTCAAGGCAGGCTCTCCCTTCGAGATGCCGGAATTGCATCCAGAAGGCGGCGCGTTCCTCGCGCGCCGGTCCTATGCCTGCCTGTTGTTCCAATTCTCCAATGGTGCCCATGGCTCATCCTTTCCCGCGCCGCTCAAGCGGCGCGACGTTCCTCGATCTCGTCAACTTCGGCTGTGATCTCGCCCGCGTCAGGCTGAAGGCTATGCAGATAGGTAACGGCACGCTCTGCATGGGATGCCGCCTGAAAAATCGCCCGTTTGTCGTTGTTCAGGACCTTGAGCCAACTCGCGATATAGGCGGCATGATCGTCGCGGGCATCAATGGCAAGGCCAAGATCGGCGGCTAAAAACGCTCCCAAGTTCGGCAACCAGTTCCTCCCGCGAATATCCTCGTCGCCCCACGCCTTGCGGCCAAAATCCCTAGCAAGGCGCGACGGGTGGCGGGTCCAGTGGATGCATTCGTGCCCGAGCGTAGTTGCATGTGCCTCGGCCGAAACAAAGGCGTCAAAACCGGCATGCCGATGAAATCAGCATCGATCCGGTAATACGCCTTGTTTCCACCTTCACGAATGTCAGCGCCAAGGTTGGTGAAAAAGGCATCCACATGCGGAATGCGTTCCTTCCTCTCCGATCCTTCGGGCGCGGTCGCCTTGGCGTAATACTGCTCTGGCAGGTCGTCGATTTGATCGGCGCAAAACGCTATATCCCTTCATGAAGGGAATGCGCTTTTCGATTTCCTCGCCGCTTTCGGTTGTCTCGGTGCGCTCGATGGCGTTCGCATACACAACAAGGGCCGATTTCTCGCCCTTGCGGACTTGCCCGCCAAGCTCTTGCGCCTGCTTGTAGGTCATCCAGAACGGCGAGGAATAGCCGCGCTCGCTGGCTTCCATCCACAAAAGCACGGTATTGATACCGCGATAGGGAACGCCATTATGCCGCAACGGGCGGACCGGCGTTCCGCAAGCGCCCCATGGCTGCATCCATGGGCGAGTACCCTGCTCAAGCTGTTCAATGATCCGGTTGGTGATCCGCTCGTAAACGTCAGCGCGGAGCTGTTTGGTGCTGCTTTTGGACTGTTTGCGCATGGTGTTTTCTCTCCTGATCCGCGAAGCGGTCTTCCTGTCCCGGTGAGGGGCAGGAGCCCGGCTCCTGCTCCCGAGCAGTCGGCGATCCGACCGGAGAGGCAACAGGCAAAACCGGAGGGGATCACCCGCCCGAAGGGACAGGTTGCGAGGATCCGCGCGGGACGCGCAAAATCCGCGCACCTGGTCCTGCACAAGGGGAGTTCGCCGGCAACGCCGGCGAGCTCGCCCGCGGAAGGACGGGAAACCGGTTTGCCTGTTGCGGGGAGAGACCGGCGGCCGATCTCTCCCCTCGAGACAAACAAGCAAGAGCCGCAACGCGGCTCGCATCGTCGAGGCCGAAGGCCGGGAAAAGGCAAGACCGCCGAAGCGGCCTTGGCTGCACCGCGTTAGCGGTGCTGGTCCCGATCCCACTCGGTTTTGACCGTCAGGTCTGCCTCGAAGAAGAAGGGCAGTTTCACCGCGATTTTCAGGGCGATACTGCCCCGGCGGAAGAAGTTACTGACGATCTTCGCGAGGAAAGTGGAGGCTGCGGCCGGTGGCTTGGAGATATTGGATAAAATTCTTCATGGTGGTAGCTCCTGTGATCTGCGTTATTGCGGAGTTACGCGAACGCCCGGACAGGGGCTTGCACCCGGAGGGGCGCAGCGCAGCGGAGCACCTTGGCGGACATGAATTTTGTTGCGCGAGGAGCGCCGAAGGCGCGGGGAAAATTCTTGGCCGACAAGGTTGCTGGCCCCTGGCCGGGTGGTAGTCTACGCAGCAATGAATAACGCAGCTCACAGGAGCGGGGCATGAAGCACATTGCTCCCTCCAAGCCACCGGCCGTAGCCGGTTTCAACGCGGCAGGATTGGAACATTATTGCGCTGGCCCGACGGCCTCATGCGGTGAAACTGCCCTTCTTCTTCGAGGCTGCGCGCAGCGCGTGGGATCGTGACCTGCGGCGCGATCGCGCCGCACCCAATGGCTTCGGCGGCCTTGGCCAGCGACCATATTCCGCGTCAGTCCGATCGTTACCCGAATGGGCCGAAACAGGCTGGCCGCGCGCCCTGTCCGGAACAGGCCGGGATCGGCACGCTTGCGTGACGGTGCTGGCCGTTGTGTAGGCTGGCGCGCGGCCTGACTGGTTCGGTGAGCCGGTGCGCCAGAACCGGCGAATAGAGCGGCGGTGCCGTAAGGCAGACGCCCAATAGACGCCCCTGCTTTTTCTAATTGTCATGAGGCTGCGGATGGTCATATTCAAAGTTGATGCGGCAATACAACTTATGCTTTCCAAGAGTCGCCGTTCGTGATGTACGTACCGCGATCCGTCATGACGTTAATTACTCCGCTCCATTCGGTTTGCCTGACGAGCGGAATCTAGGACCGAACGGCCCTGCGCCAACGCCTGCGCTGACGAATTTCCCCGCGCCTGCGGCGCTTCCTCGCGAAGCAAATTCGCCAGCCTTTCGGCGTCCTCCACGATGTTGCGGCCCTAACGGGTGACGCATGTCCCGTGTTCGCTCCGGTGTTTCCGCATCGGCAACCGAAAAGAGGAGTAATACCGATGACTGACCTCGTGAATTACATCAAGATCGACGGCGACAAGGTCGCAGGTAACATCGCCACGATCACCTTTGATATCGACGTGACCGGCGAGCCGGTCCACAGCGAAAACCCGGCGGCTCCGGTCTACCGTCTTTACGGCAAGTCTCCGCGCAATCGCCGGATCGAAGTTGGCGGCATCTGGAAGAAGAAGAACCAGCGAGGCGGCGAATACTACACTCTTTCGGTCAACACCGGTTTCGCGAAGCTGAATGCGAACCTTGGCCGCTATCCGGGACAGGACGACGACACCCTGATGGCGGTCATTCCTTGGGACTGACGCGGAAGCGGGCGGCGCTCAGCGCCGCCGCCTTTGGCTGCTTATCGCAGCCGCGTCGATCTTCCCCTTGCATGCGCGGCATAAAGTTGATTCTGCTTTATAAAGCGAAAATGCAAAGAGGAAGCTCTGAATGAGATGGCCGCGACTGCTGTTGATTATACCCCTCCTGTTCGCCCTCCCCTCGGGCGAAATGTCGGCGCAAGCCGCCGATACGAACTGGCCGATTTGCGGTCGCGGCAAGCGTATCACCTGCATAGTGGACGGCGATACTTTCTGGATGGATCGGATCAAATACCGTCTTCAGGGCGTGAACGCTCCTGAAGCTGGCGATGGCGCGCGCTGCGCCAAAGAGCGGAACATGGCAGACGCTGCCACAGTGCGGCTCCAGGAGCTTATGCAAAGACCGGGGCTGACGTTTCAGCGCCGGGGCAATGACCGCTATGGGCGCGTGCTTGTGACTGTCCGGACCGCCGACGGCGAAGACGTCGCGGCGCTGATGGTCAAGAGCGGACACGGGCGAACCTATTACGGCGGATATCACGATCCTATGGAGTGGTGCCGTTATTGAATGCACCAGTGCTCGGCTTGTGCAAGTGGTGGGTCCTCGCCATGCTCGCGGGCCTTGCCCGCTGCGCGTGGCTCCGGTCCCGGCCTGAAGGCCGCCCTTGCACAAGCCTGCGCGCCGGCGCGGTGCTGAAAGCATCGGGACGAGGGCATCGCCCCTCGCCCGCTGGCGAGAAGTTCGATCCGCCTCCGGCGCGGATCGAACAAGGGGCATGAAAACTGGCGGAACGCCAAGCGCCCGGGCAGGTTCGATACCTGGCCGGGCGCTAATGGTTTTGGAGCTGGCCGCGCCGGAGAGGAGCGCGACCAGCTAACGGCTTATTCAGCCGCTTCGGGGAACTGTTGCTCGGCTTCGATCTCGGTCATGGGAATGCGAACCGGTTCGGGAAGCCAGCCGGTGTTTGCAACCATCCGCTCGGCAATGGCAACGGCCTCGGCCTTCTTGCCTGCTGCTCGGATAGCCGTCGCGGCTTCTTCCCCTTTCACCTCGGCAACCACAGCCTCGATGCTCTTTTTGTTGAGGTGGGAAGATAGGCATCGCCGGTCGGTTCAAACCAGTTGCGCATATCGACATTGAGGGCGCGGCCTATTTCGTTGGCATGAGCAAGAGCCTTGTCGCGTCCATGAAATTTTGCTTCCACGGCATTGAGGCTATGAGAGGCGGCGAAGGCCAGCAAGACCAGCAACTGGTCGCGAGGCTGATCAAGGCACCATTCCCATAGATCGGCGGGATTGCCGGGGATATGATCGCCATAGCGTTCCTTCAACTCCTGAAACGCAATTCCGGCCTTGCTGTTTTCGGGCTGCTTCATGGACCCTTCCAAGGGCTGATAGGTCAGCTTGATTTCCAAGGCGGTGTGTTCACTCGCATAGCGGTAGACCGCGCTCAAAAGCAGGGCATGAACCACGGCTGCGAGGGCTATATCGGGATTGTCGGCCAGTTCCACGCGAAGGGCAGCGGTCTTCTGCGCTGTCAGGTCCTCGACCAATGCCGCCGAATGGGTCAGCTTGATCGGCGCCGCCTCGCTTTCTCTGCTACCCTCATTCTCGCCGCTGTGCTGGCCTTCCTCCTGCTCCTGCTGTTCATCCTCATCGTTGACAAGGCCACGATGCACGGTTGCCCGCCCGTAGTAGTCGAGGCAAACGATCGCCCCGGCGCGCGCCAAATCCTCCGCCTTATAGGCTTCCTGCCGGTCCTTGAGGCTGTCCATTTCCTTTTCGATGGCTTCAAGCTTCGGTTCGGCGTCCTCGTCGGCGTCTCCTGCCTCGATCAATTCGGCAAGGCTGTCATATTCCTCGGCAAGCTGATCAAGCCGCTCCTGATCTTCTGCGCTAATATCTACAGGCTCCGGATAGACGCGGCTCATGCTGTAAATGTCGTCCGGCTGTGCGGAATGAACTTCAACCCATTTCCAACCCTCAGCCTTGACGCCTTCGGCTTCGGTTTCGAGCTTTTCGAGCACCAGCCTTTCGACTAGGCCGGAATCGGTGGCATAGCCGCCGCTCTCACCGTCGAACAGATCGCGGCGAACGGTCCCGCCAGCCGCTTCAATGGCATCAAGCCGCCAATGAAACGGATACGCTTGTCGGAAGCCGGGATTTCCTCGGAAGCCAGCATGCGCTTGATGGTGTGGGCATAACGGTTGTAACTGGCGAGGCTATTCCAAACCTGCTCCTGCCGTTCGTGGTCATCCGTGATGGTGAAGGCTGCAAGCTCGTCATAGCTCATCTCACCATTGCGGAAGAGATCGAACAGGACCGGCGACACGCGAGCCAGCGCCATGCGGCGCTTCACGTTTAGCTCCGTGGTCCCGAAACGTACTGCAATTTCGGCAGGGCTTTTCCCTCGTCGGCCAAGGTCTTGAAGGCCATGAATTCGTCGGCGGGATGCATCCCCTTTCTGACGAAATTTTCAGCAAGGCTGATTTCGGTCGCGTCTTCGCCATCCCACAGGCCGCAATCGACGCCATGGGTTTTTCCGATTTCGCCCTGCTCTGCAAGCAGATTGAGGCCAGCCAGACGCAAACCGCCAGCGGTGACGAAATAGCGGCCCTTCTTTTCGCCCGGACGAATGACAAGGTTATGGATCAGCCGGAAATTACGCGCCTTTATGGAAGCGGCCATTTCCGCGATTTCTGCCGCCTCGTAGGTCTGGCGCACGTTCCGGGGTCGTGGTCGAGCTTGTTGAGCGGCACTGTGATGTTGTTGTTATCGGTCATGATGTTATCTCCTATTTCCTTTTCCGCGAAGCGTCTTCCTGTCCGTAAGGGGCAGGAGCCCCCTCCTGCTCCCGAGCAGTCGGCGATCCGACCGGCGAGGGGGCAATGGTGAAAACCGGAGGGGATCACCCACCCGAAGGGACAGGTGGCGAGGATCCGCGCGGACACGCGCAAAATCCGCGCACCTGGTCCTGCACAAGGGCGAGTCTGCCGGCATCGCCGGCAGCTCGCCCGCGGAAGGATGGGGAGACCGGTTTTCGCCATTGCGGGAGAGACGGCCGTACGGTCTTTCCCCTGAAGGGGATCAACACGCTTGCGAAGCAAGCTCCGCTATCATCTCTTTGAGACAAATCGCTTCTTCGAGCGTTAGGACGCCATGGCGAAGCGCTTGAGCGATATGAGAACGCGAACGCAGATCAGCGACCCGATGCCCCGGCGCATCGAGCCGTGCCTTGCGCTGCTCGTCTCCAAGCCACCAGCAGGGCCGGACTGGTCATTTGAAATCAAGTGGGATGGCTACCGCCTTGCGGTCCATGTCGAACCTGATGGCGTCCGGGTGCTGACCCGAGGAGGACACGACTGGACGCCAAGATTCACACACATTGCCGACGATGCGCAGCAACTCGGCCACGATACAATGATCCTCGACGGCGAGGCGGTCGTTCTGGATGAACAAGGCCGATCTGACTTCGGCTTGCTGCAGCAAGCTCTCGGCGGACGTGGCGGCAGGCGTTTTGCCCGTGAGGCCATATTCTTCGCCTTCGATCTTCTCTATCTCGACGGTCGCGATCTTACGCACGAGCCCCTTTCCAAGCGGCGGCAGACGCTCGAAAAGTACTGAACGGCCGTGAAGGCATAATACGGGCTTGTCGCAAACCTTGCAGTAGGCTGAGACTACCCCGCGAACGGTGGCATTTTCACGCTTTGTTAACCTTTTGAAGTCCGAAGAGGCGCCCGAGCAGGTCATTCTGGTCGTTGATTGTCCAGTCGCCGGAAAAGCCGAAGCCTTTGCGCAGCCACAACATCGCTTCGAACCCAGCGATCGTCCGGCGCGCCGTTTTGAATGACTGGAAGCAGCCGATCTTGGGCATGTTCTTCTTGACCCGGAAGTGGTCGCTCTCGATGCCTTGCTGGAGGTGCTTCGTGACATAATGTACCGGGCTCGGATGCAGGAGCCCGTCATCGATGGCTGTTTTGATCGTTGAAGGAAACGTGTTAGCGCCATCTGTACCGATCTTACCCGGCGATAGTAGCGGCTCATCCTTGAGCATCTTACGGAAGAAGCGCTTGGCGGCGTCGAGATCGCGCTTCGCGGTGAGCAAGAAGTCGACCGGGTTTCCGTGCTTGTCGATGGCGCGGTACAGGTATCGCCACTTGCCCCGGATCTTGACGTAGGTCTCGTCAATCCTGACTGAGCCACAATGCGGTCGGCGAAACTGGCGTAGGCGCTTCTCGATTACAGGTGCATAGGCGAGGACCCAGCGGTTGATTGTACTATGGTCGACCTCGAAGCCGCGCTCGCGGAACATCTCCTCGAGATCTCTGTAGCTGAGCGGATACCGTAGATACCATGTCACTGCCTGCACGATCAGCCATGCCTCGAAATGCCGCCCTTTGAAATCGTCCTTCGACTGGCGCTTCAGCTTTTCGGCAATGGCATTCAGAATCATGGCTACGCTCCGCTACATCGGGAGCTGAATTTCCACCGTTGTGGTCAACAGCTAGTTAACCAAAAGAATTTGCGACACGCCCCGGTCTTGTCCACCTCGAACGCCCCTGACGCCAAGCGCAATGATGCTCTTCAGGCGCTCGAAAATGCGATATCTGCAGGGGACGATTCTGCCCTCAACCTCGATGAGTTCGCGGATGAAGACCTCGAGGTGCCGGTCCGTCTTGATCCGGCCATAACGCTTTCCAATCTCCGTGCCGTTTTGGACAGGCCGATATTGCTGCCGCTCGGGACAGAAGCTGTTCATCTCGACGAGAAGGATTACCGCCTCGTCGATGGATTTTACCGCATGCGGTGCGTATCACCGTAGACCGCGAATTCTACGAGATGCACGCCGATAGCGTGGAGTTCTGGACCCCTGGCAGTCCAACATTTCCGGATTTGGATATCTATCGGCGCTGACTCACCTAAATGCGGTCATCTACGGATGGTCCTACATTAGCGGCGCATCTTGACTGACTGCGAAATCCGCGAGAGCTCGGCTGGCTACCCGCCAGCATCGCCTAAACACCACGGCTCGCGCCGGCCGCTCCAGATTCTGGCGAGGCCTTCACTGACGAGAATGTCGCCGACGTCCCTGCCGTTGACGCTCACGCTCGCAAGCGTGCGGCCATAGCGGTCCGTGCCTTGGCGCAGGACCTCGACGCGCTGACCCTGCAACAACTCCGCCAGTCGATGTTTTGAACGCTGCGCCAGATCGCTTTCATAGGCACACTGCCCCTCAATCTCCGGCGCATCGATGTTGAAGATGCGGATCGCCTCGGACTCCTGCGTCATCCCGAGCCGCAGGAGTCCCCGTCCCAGACACGGATTTCGGCCGGTTCGCACGACAGTACGCAAAGCATGATGGTGACGACGACGTGGATACTCATTGCTCTTTATTGTTGCTGCTAATTCCGGAGAGATCGATGCGGATACCGGCCTTGTTCGGATCTTCCTCCGAAAAAGGCGGCTCCGATGGGCCGGTGCTCTCTGCCGCAACCCGAGCGCCCTGCTCCGCTGGCTGCGGCTCGGCAAGCTCGGTTTCGCCGGGGTCGGACTCATAGAACACCTGCTTTCCGTCGAACCACCCGGTCTTGTAGGCGAATATCGCCTCCTCAAGGACCTCCTGGGCGGGTGCTCCATACCATTTGGCGACGATGCGATAGACCTTGGCAAAGAGCGCGGTGCCCATGCCAATGTTCTTGCAGGAATCGAGTAGGTCCGGGCTGAGCTCGGAGATGTCCTGAATGCCGAGGCCGGCCGGGTACTGAGTCACTCCTACCCTGACAATCGACTGACCCAAATTCTGCTGGATGAGTTGCATCGCCTCGTACTCGGTCGATGGTTTCGGTACAAGGATGATGCGCTCCCCTGCCCTAACGGTGACGGTCAGATGGTCGGCACCGCCGGCCTCCTCGATGAATTTTGCACGATCTCGACCTTGAGGCTGGGATCGGCACATTGCTGGATCAGTTCGGCATCGATCATGGTTCCCTATCCTATTCGTTGAACGCCATCACCAGCGGCAGGCCGAACAGCGAAGCCCACGCCTGCGCGCTCGACCGCTGGATGGCGACGATATTGGTGTCGCCGGTCCACCAGGCGTTGCCGGTTGCGACAAGCGCGTCCGGCGCGAAAAGCATCGACTGGATGACGGGCCAGATGATGAGCTGTTCGTAGCAGATCAGCGGCGCAACCCTCAGCCCGGCGAACTCGAAGACCGGATTGGCGAACAACCGCGCGTGCGCCCGCCGGTCGTCCAGGGTTGCCACATGGAGACCGGGACCGGCATGCGCTCGCGGTAAAGGATATCCGCGCCCTTCCCGAAACCCCGATCATCACATTGTCGTAGCCGACGGGATCGACGATCGCCGCACCGCCATTGACCAGGATGTCGAGGCTGGAAAGCTCGCGGGTCCAAAGCCGCTCTGTGGTGGCGCTCCACAAGCCCATGGCGCTTTCCGGCAGGATCACGACACGCGCGCCGTCGCTGGCGGCGGCCTCGACCAGCTGTATCGTCGAGACCTGCTGACGGTAGTCGGCATACTGGCCCGAAGCTTCGAACCTGAACCTGGTGTCGATGCCCGCCAGCCTTCCGGCTCGGCCGGAAGCGTCAATTAAAGGCGGACCAGGCGAAGGCGAGGGCTGCAACGCCGGCCGCAATCGGCCATAGGCGGGTCGTCATCGTGATCAACAGGGCGGCGGTTGCGGCAAGGCCGAACCAGGCCCAGCCCGGGAAGAGAATTCCAGCTGCGGTGATCGGATGTGCCCAACCGACGGTCCCGAACGGCGGCACGCTCATAAGGACGGCCGCTATCGCGTAGCGAAGTGGCTGGCGCCAGCCGCCACGCGACGTCCAGAGTGCAGTGTGGACGGCAACGAACATGAGCGAGGCGGCAAGCCAGAGGCCAAGGCCGATGGTGAGCTGCGCCCCGAAAAGATCGAAGCGCCCTCCGGCAGGCCGCGCGATGCGCCGAGAAAATGCGCCAGCGCGACCAGGGCCGCGACCGTGCGCGACGGAGCGAGGGCCCAAAGCGCAGGGAAGGCTATGCCGAGGGCGAAGGTGAGCGGATGCCCACTCCACCCTATCGCTCCGGTGGCAGCCGCCGGCGGCGAATAGAATGGCCTGCAGAAGGCTACGGCGTGAAGGTGAGGATTTCCCGTGCGAGGCCGAGGATGCCGTCGGCAGGAAGCGGCCCAAAATATCTTGAATCATAGGAACCACCGAAATCGGAATGAAGAAACACTTCGCCCTTGGGCACGATGCCGCCCATCCAGGGCTTCATCGGCCGCCCTCGGTGTCCTGTGCGTGAACGGTCGAAGCTGCCAAGGGCACATCATCTATGATGACCTGGCCCTCGACGCGGATGGACTGTCCGGCCAATGCGACCACGGTCTTGATGAGCGGCGCTGTTCCGGCCGGGCAACGACCTCTGGGCAGATAAAAGCGCTCGCGGGCGAGATCGACGGCAGGACCGGAAGGCGGGCAGATGAACACTCTGTCGCCGACCGCAACCGGGCGGTCCAGCGTTTCTATCTGCCAAAGGCCAAGCGGATAGGAGGGCGTGAAGTTCACGCGATAGCCGCCCCATGCAAAGGCTGCCGCCATCGAACCGAGAAGCACGGCGCCGGCGCCGATGATCGCAAGCGCCCTGCAATGTCTCGTCATCGGCTCATGCCCTGATCGCGGACCTGGCTCTGAGCCCGCGTCTCCTTCTGCGCCCGCTCATAGGCCGCAACGCGCTGGGCGGCACTGAAGCTCGGCCAGGCTGCCACCAGTTTCGAGCGGTCGCCCTCGGCGACTTGTGCCGCGGCTGCATCATAGGCCGGCCCTTTGGCCTCTTTCGAGCCAAGGAATGCCCGTTCCCCAAACCGCTGGTCGAGCGCCTTGTTGAGCTGGTCGATCTCTGCTTTCGCCATTTTGTCAGCAAGGGCAAAACCGAGCGCGGCCGAAGGTCGTTGCGATCGATCGCATCGCGGATGCGGTCAAGCACGCCCTGCGCCGATCCGGACAATGCAGGAATGTCGACCCGGCTGCGATCGCGCTCGCGTGACAATTCGACGGTGCGAAGATCTCCGATCTCGGCGCGCAGCCGCACATATCGGGCAATATTGTCCTGAGTGCCGGAACGTTGTTCAAGGCCCGCTGCCGCTCGGCCTTCGCGTCCGATGAGGCAAACATGCCGGTCTTGCCGCGCATCGCGCCGAAGGCTTCCGGATCGCGACCGAGCTGGTCGACGATGCGGCTTTGCGCTGCCTGCCTTTCCGCTACATTGGCGCTCATGATTGTGGAAAGGTTCATCGCATCGATCGCGCCATCGGGCTTCTCATAGACTTGAGTGACGCGGTCTCGAAGCTGGGTCCAGGCATGGGTGAGTGTGGCGTCTGATTGCAATTTGGCCTCCACGAGCTGCGGGATGGATTGCGCCCAGGTCGCGAGGCCGCGAACCCAGGGCTGGGAAACGGGAGAGGCAGTCGCGGCAGCCGCTGCCTGACGATCGGCGGCACGGCCGAACCGCCCGATGAAGCTTGCGAGCCTGGCGGCGGCCGTCTCGAGCCGATCGCGCTGCTCCCTGATCCAACGGAGCTGGTTTTCGACAAGGGCTTTCGCCACGCGCGCGCCGTGGAGGCCGCGGCTGTTGGCGTAGGAAAGCGCCTGCTCGTAGAGCTTCGATCCGGTGAAATCGAGCGTCGTGTCCTTGGCCCCGCGCTTCGACAGGTTCTGAATGAGCCCGCCCGCCTTCTCGAACGAGCGTCGTCCGAAATAGAGTTTTGCGTCATGCCGGTGCCGGGTCATCGCCACATAGGTCAGATGCCTGTCGAGCGAGAGGGTCGCCAGCACCTTCACCCGATCGATGGTGGCGCCTTGGGACTTATGGATGGTGGTCGCATAGCCATGATCCACATTGCGATAGAACCGCTGGTCGATCTCGACGCGCCGTCTGTCGTCTCCGATCTCGGTCACGATACGGCCCGTCTCGGCCTCGACAATGCGGCCGATCATGCCGTTCTTGACGCCAAGCGAACCCTCGTTCTTCAGGAACACGATCTGGTCGCCGACCGCGAAGTTCCGCATGCCGTCTTCCGTGCGGAAGGCATGGCCGTCTTCGATCAATCCGCGCTCGAGGAGCGCGCCACGCGCCAGCTCGTTCAGTGTCCGCACATCGTGGCGAAGATGCGCAAGGATCAGGCTCGACCGGTTCGGGTCGTAGTCGGCAATCCAGTCGCGAATGAGCGCGCTGACCGCCTGGTCCTTCAACTCCATTCCGACCAGGCGTCCTTCCCTTATAGGCGGAGATCGCCGCCCCGATCTTGCCTCGGGCAAGATCCATCGAGGCATCGCGCATCCACTGCTCACGCTGGCGGTAGATCGTGCCGAGCTCGGCATAACCGACGCGATCGGCAAGCGAGCGGAACGCAGCGCCCGCCTCGATCGGCTGTAATTGGTCGGCATCGCCGACAAGAACGAGCTTGGCGCCTGCATGGGCAACAGCAGAAACGAAGTCGGCCATCTGGCGCGACGACACCATGCCCGCCTCGTCCATGACGAACACGCATCTGTTGTCCAGGTGAAGGCGGCCCCTCCCATTGGAGCTGCCAGGACGCGAGCGTTCGCGACGCAATGCCCGCCTCCTTCTCCAGCCCCTCGGCGGCCTTGCCCGCGAGCGCACCGCCGACAACACGATAGCCGGAAGCCTCCCATGCTTCGCGCGCGGCCTTCATCATCGTCGTCTTGCCGGCGCCGGCGCGGCCGACGATGATGGCGAGGCGCTCGTTACCAGTGATGCGTTCCAGGCCGAAGCTCTGCTCGTCGGAAATCTGCGCATGGCCGGCAACGACTTCGGCGCGCGCGCTGATTGAGACGCCGAACCGGCCGTTCGTCGCAAGATGCTCGGCCTGGTTCCCCATCTCGGCCTCAATGCGGATCATGTCGCGCGTCGCAAAACGCTCCGGCAATCGCTCGCCGGTCTCGGGATCGACGCCCTCGACTTCAATCCTCACGGCCTCCGGACTTCCCATGACGCGCGCCAGCAAGTTGGCGAACTGGCCGGGATCATCGACATAGCGGTGCAGATATTTGGCGACATCGCGCTCGTCGAAGACGCTCTTCTCGCGCGCGATCGCCTCCAGCACGATCTCCGGCCGGCGCTCTATCCGGCGCGCATTCTCGCGCCGCGTTTCCTCGTGCAATGCGAGCCGTTCAAGCCTGGCCGCGCGCCCTTCAGCCTCCGCTTGCCGCTGAATGTTTTTGCTGGCAACACCGATATGCGAAGTCGGTTCAAGGTCGATGCCACGCTCGGCATAGGAGCGGCCATCGACGCGAATGTCATGGCCGTTCAATTCCAGATGCTTGTTCTGCGCGGCGTACCAGGCCTCGCGCATAGCGAGGAAGTCCGCCTTGTCACCGGCCCAGAGCTTGTAAACGATCTGGCCGGATTTCGACCTGACCGGCCGTCCGTCCTCTGCGATGACAAGCACCTTCTTGCCGCCGAAACCGTCTTCCGTCAGCGGGCGCAATGTCGTCATCAGATGCACATGCGGATTGCCCGGCGCGTCATGGTAAACCCAGTCCGCAACCAGCCCTCGCGTGCTCACATGTTCCGCGACGAACTCGCACATCATTGCGATATTCTGCTCGGCGGTCAGCTCGCGCGGCAGCGCCAGTATGAACTCCTTGGCGAGCTGAGCGTCCTTGCGGGTCTCGAACGCCTCCACCTTATTCCAGAAGGCTTCGGACGCGCCGGCAACCGAGCGATCGGCAATAAGCGCCCTTGCCCAGTCCGGCGCATCGCCCGGCAACACAAACTCTTCATGGACCATTCCGGGCTTGCGCGAGAAGTCTGCCACCCTGCCCTCGCGCTCGTTCTCCATGCGGGCGCAATGGCGATACGCAGCCGCCGCACAGCACTGCGGCCTTCGCCGCGGCTGATCAATTGGGGTGTGAAGTGCGTGATCGCCACAGGGCAGGTGCTCTCTCGATCCGAACGCGAATGCTGTTCGGTCGAGCGCGGCCATCCAGGGCCGGACGCGGAACGTTGCTAGCAACGTATTACTGCGCCCTTGGACCGTTCTTCCGAACGGCGGGATTCTTCCGCAATGCATAGGCTTCGCCTACCTGTGGTTTTCGCAGGGTGCGCTGCGCGCACGTCAAATGCGATTCTCCGCATCGCAATGACCATCTACGAAACCGGAGAACCCCGCCGATGAGACGACCCTCTTCCCGTATCCGCGAGGAAATCGAACGCCTACAGGAGCAGCTGAAGCTTGCCGAAACCAAGGAGGCCGAACGCATCGGCCGGCTCGCGCTGAAGGCCGGATTAGGCGAAGTGAACGCATCCGACACAGAGCTGGTCACAGGCTTCGAAGAGATGGCAAAGCGATTTCAAGCGGGGACGAAACAGAAGACCTCCGGGCCGGCTGCTCGCTCTCAAACGGGCGCTCCTGATGCATGAGCGCCGCTACCGGGCGTCACAAACGGAAGCCCGGAAGAAGGATGCGCGCGAGAAGATCCAGCTCGGCGGTCTCGTCGTGAAGGCGGGACTTCGCAGTGCGGATCGCGCCGTCATTCTCGGCGCCCTCATCGATGCGGCTGCGCGGCTCAGCGACGCAACCGAGCGCGCTCGATTGGCCGCAATCGGAAAGGCGATATTCGATAATGACAGCGAAGAAACTGATGCTGCTGACCGCACCGGCGATGATGATGTTGGGAGCCGTTCTGGGGCTCCAGGGGATTGAGTCCTGGCTCGCCGCTTTCGGCACTTCGCCGGAAAGCTACCAGACCCTCGGCGCGGCGGCCTTGTCGTCCCCTACGCCGCCGCGGCCGCGATCGGCGTCATTTTCCTCTTTGCCGCCAAGGGCTCACTTGCCATTCAGTCGGCCGGCCTCGGCGTCCTGATCGGCGGGGTTGCCGCCGCCGCGTTCGCCGCCATTTCGGAGACGCTACGCCTGTCCGATTTCGCCAGCCAGGTGCCGCAAGGAACGCTGTTTTCCTTACTTGACCTTTACACTATCGGCGGCGCGGCGACGGCCTTCGTCGCCGGCATGTTCGGATTGCGGGTTGCGCTGCGCGGCAATGCCGTCTTTGGCGCGACGGGTCCGAAACGGCTCTCCGGCCGTCGCGCCATCCATGGCGATAGCCATTGGATGGACAGCGCCACAATCGCAGGACTCTTTCCCGAAAGCGGTGGCATCGTCATCGGTGAGCGCTATCGCGTCGACGAGGATTCCGTCGCCGGCGTCAACTTCGATCCGCGCCGCAAGGAGACGTGGGGCAAGGGCGGAAAATCACCGCTCGTCTGCTTCGACTGCGGATTTGGCTCGACGCACGGCATCGTCTTTGCTGGTTCCGGCGGTTACAAGACCACCTCCGTGGTCGTGCCGACGGCGCTCAAGTTCAAGGGCTCGATGATCATCCTCGATCCCTCGACCGAGATTGCGCCGATGGTCGCCGCCCATCGCGAAGCGCATGGTCAGGACGTGCTCATTCTCGATCCGAAACGACCCGACATCGGGTTCAACGTGCTCGACTGGATCGGCCGCTTCGGCAATGCGCCGGAGGAAGACATTGCCTCCGTGGCGGCGTGGCTGATGTCGGAAAAACCACGCGTCACCTCCGGCGCCGACGATTTCTTCCGCGTCTCGGCCGAACAGCTCATCACCGGCGTCATCGCCGACGTGATGCTGTCCGATCCGGACGATACCAAGCGCGAACGATCGCTGCGCATCGTCCGCGCGCGACTGGCCGAGCCGGAAGAAACGCTCAAGGAAAAGCTCGCCGATCTTTATCAAAGCTCGACCTCCCGGTTCGTCAAAGAGGTCATCGCCCCTTCATCAACATGACGCCGCAAACCTTCTCCGGCGTCTATGCGACCGCCGCCAAGGAGACGCACTGGCTCTCCTACGACAGCTACGCGGCCATCGTGTCGGGCAACACTTTCAGGACGGACGACATCGCCAATGGGCGCACGACGGTGTTCATCAATGTCGATCTGTCTACCTTGGAAAATCACCCCGGTATGGCTCGCGTCGTCATCGGAGCGTTCCTCAAGGCGATCTACAATCGCAATGGCGATCTCGAAGAGCGCGCCCTGTTCCTGCTCGATGAGGCCGCCCGCCTCGGCTACATGCGCATCGTCGAAACCGCCCGCGACGCCGGCCGCAAATATGGCATCACACTCCTGATGCTGTTCCAGTCGCTCGGGCAGATGCGGGAGGCCTTTGGTGGGCGCGACGCGACCAGCAAATGGTTCGAGTCCGCTTCCTGGGTGTCGTTCTCGGCGATCAATGATCCGGAAACGGCGAAGTACATTTCCGAGCGCTGCGGGATGACCACGGTAGAGGTGAACCACGTCAGCCGCACCTCGCGCGACATGGGTTCGTCCCGCACCCGCTCCCAACAGCTCTCGCAACGCCCGCTGATCCTGCCGCATGAAGTCACCCAGATGCGCGCCGATGAGCAGATCATCCTCACCGGCGGTAATCCGCCGCTACGTTGCGGTCGCGCCATCTACTTCCGCCGTCCGGAAATGGCGGCGCTCGTCGGCAAGAGCAATTTCCAACCGAAGACGGGAGCAGCTGGATCCTGAAACGGCAGCCGTCCCGCCCCCGTTTACCACAAGCTCGGGGCTTCTCTTCGGCGCAATGTGGGAAGCGCGTTCAGCCCCTCGCCTGCTCCGCTTCGCTTCGCCCGCCTTGGGCGGGTGGAAAACAGGGACGGCACGGGACTCTGTGCCTTGGCCGCATGACGGGCGGCTGTTCACGCAACTATTCTCGCTGACGAAGGGGATCATCATTCAAGCATCACGACAAAACCGACGTGGCTGGGTCCCGGCAAGGACTCGGATTTCGGCATTCGGACAGTTGCTGACCTTTGTCGAACGGCCAGCAACGTGACCCATGATCCAATGCCACTCATCCGGGGCTCGAAACCAGGCGTTGGGCACAAGTGGCGCTCCTGCCCAGGCTAAAACCCACTGTGGCGCCTTCAAATGCGGGCGACAACTACCACCGCCGATTTCCTTTGCAATTCTATCTGTCGTTTGCTATCGCTAGATATCAGATTGTGAGGATGTATGACGGATACTGACGGTTGGCTCTCTCTTGAAGAGACCGCGATCTACTTAGGAATGGGCAAGACCGCGCTGTATGCGATGGCGCGCGAGAACCGCATCCCGGCGCGGAAGATCGGCAAGAAATGGATCTTCGAAAAGAGCGGGCTCGACCAGTGGGTACGCACCGCCCGCCCCTGCAGTCGTTCTTCCTGGACGCTGAATTCGTCATCGACGGGAACGACCACCTCCGCGACCCACAGCGCGAAGGCTATCTGCGCACTTATGAATTCTTCCGGGCGGGAAAGAATAAGGCGATCCTCCAGGTTCCGGTCGGATGCGGCAAGACCGGCCTGGCTTCTCTCCTGCCGTTTGGACTCTCCGAGGGCAGGGTCATTGTTATCGCGCCCAACCTCACCATCAAGGACGGGCTTTACGAAGCGATGGACATCACAAACCGGCAGAAATGCTTCTGGCGGAAAGCGGGTGTGCTCAGCGCTGACCAGATGTTGTCTGGTCCGTTGGCATGTACGCTGGATAGCGGCAACATCTCGATAGCAACAAAGTCCCATATCGTCATCACGAACGTCCATCAGCTCGCGACCAACGTCGATAAGTGGCTGACCCAGTTTCCCGATGACTTTTCGACATGATCATAGTTGATGAGGCGCACCACAGCGCGGCCGCTAGCTGGCAGAAAGTCATCGAGCGTTTTCCAAACGCCAAGGTCATCCTGCTTACGGCGACCCCATTCCGGGGCGATCGCCAGGAACTCGATGGCGAATTGGTGTTCCGGTATCCATTCCGCAACGCCACCCTGAAAGGCTATATCAAGCGCCTCAAGGCAAGTTACGTCGCTCCGTCGACCATTGAGCTCGGATTTTCCGACGCCGGCGGGCGAACGTACACCTTGGACGAGGTGCTGAAGCTCAGGAGGAAGAATGGTTCAGCCGCGGCGTGGCGCTTGCTAGGCTGTGCAACAAGCACATCGTCGATAGCAGTTTGCAGAAGCTCGATGAGCTTAGACAAAGCGGGACGCAGCACCAGCTCATCGCAGTCGCGTGCTCCATCAATCATGCGCGGGAAATCCGTTCGCTGTATCAGGAGCGCGGCTTCAACGCCGACGTTATCCATAGCAAGCAGACGGAGGATGAGCAGGCGGCCATTCTTGCGGCACTGCGCAACGGCTCACTCGATTGTATCATCCAGGTGCAGATGCTTGGCGAGGGTTCGACCATCCCAAATTGAGCGTTGCAGCGATCTTCCGCCCGTTCCGGTCATTGGCGCCCTACATCCAGTTTGTCGGGCGCATAATGCGGGTCGTTGTGCAGAACGATCCGGGTCATCCAGACAATGTCGGCCATATCGTCACCCATCTGGGCATGAACCTCGACGCACGCCTGAAGGAATTCAAGGAGTTCGAGAACGACGACCAGGCGTTCTGGGACAAGGTCATTGGCGGCGACGAACCGGAGGTACCGCAAGGGGTGCTCGACGGTAGCGCGCGGCTTCGTGCGGGCGACCAGGTCGTCGTCCACGGTGAGGTCGTCGATTCCTTGTGGGAAGAAGATTTCACGTCGGTCGAGGACACGCAGATCGTCGCGGACCTACGGGAACGTTTGAAGCTCCTCGGCCTCGACGACAGCAAGGCTGAGGAAATGGTTCGGCTCGCGCAGCAGTCTCCAATGCGAAAGAGGTCGGCCACGGCACCTTTCATGGTCCAGCCACAGCGTGAGTGGGAAGAGGCCAGGAAGCGCATGCAGGAGCAGGCTAAACGCCTCGCAAACGTGTTGCTGAATCATGTTGAGCTTAAACAGACCGGCAATGAGATGGTCTACAAATACAAATCCTTGAAGCTCACCGGCAGGAACAACTACATCTGTGCGCTGATGATGGTGAACAAGGAAATGCAAAAACGCCTGGGCAAAGAGAGGCAGCAGGCGACAACAGAAGAATTCCGTTCTGTCCTCGATAACCTGGACGACCTGCTGCAAGTGCTTGTCAGGCGCGTTCGCAAAGCGAAGGCGGAGTATGACAAAATCGAATCCTAGAGGGCCAACGCCTTCGCTGATTGGAGGCACGAACGGCCGCCCCAAGCGGACTCCCGTCAAACGCCTCAGCAAATGCTATCGCTGCCACGACGACCTCGTCATGGGAACAACCTGCATCGAGATTCCAAAGCTTGGGCAGGCCTATTCGACTGAACGGCGTGTGTGCGATGCGTGCTTCCAACTCATTCTGCGCAAGACAGACGATGACCTTGCCGAGATCAGGAAACTCTCATCCGTAGACGCTTCGGGCTAAATGGAGTCAACCGTTGCCGCGGTATTCCCGCCGACGCCGGTCATACTGACACGCTGCGTATGATCAATCGTGTGAAGCAGGCACAGGCCGGCAGATTCTAAGCGCCGACCAAAGGGGCGGATATCAGTCGGAACCTGAAGGTCAACACCGAACCGGTCAAAGGTCAGCTTCTGGGCCATTAAACCGCCGAGCTCGTACGCTAAATTTTAGCACCAGCGTGACGCTGCACGGCCGCTCGGGGTGGCGTGCGGTCATTGAACCCCGTCGTCCTCTTCCTCGCCCACGCCGATTCAAGACTTGCGGAAGGCGTGTGCCGTTCAATCTGCAATGAGCGCGCGGAAATCGGATTCAGACATGGCCCGAATAGGAATGCCTTGGCCCGCCAATTCCTCGGCCCTTCTCCACTTGCCGGAACGTTCCCCACGCGCGAAACGATCATCACCCACGACGACCAACGTCGTTTTCTTGGTAACGCTATTTTCCACCTCGCAGCCTGCATAGGCGGCCAAATTGGCCTGTTCTTCCTGCCGCAAATCGAAGCCCCTGTGAGGACGACAACCTCGCCATACAGCGGTCCATCAATGTTGCCGTCCCGACGTAGGTCGGTTTTGCGCTTGAATTGCCTAAGATTGGTCTTCGGACCCGTTCTGCCCATCCGGCTACATCTAGTGAGCACTCTAGGCTCGCTCGAATGACAATTTCCGCCACAGCCCGCGCATCTTCGCCAGCGTCATGGTGCAGAAATTCAATGCCTAGATCGGCCGCGACATTCTTCAATCCGTACCCCGTCTTCCCGTACTTTTCCGGCCATGCTCGTCGCACGACTTGCGCACTATCAAGCCAAGTAGTCTCTGCGAAGCTGTGCCCGCACGCGTCGCAAGCGCGACCGACCGCGAAACGGTCATAGGGTGTATGACTAAAGACCGCCCCACACATCAGATGCGCAATCGATCGAGCGATCTCAGAAAACGGCGGAGCTCGATCAATGTCCTCTTCGGTGATCGACAAATTGGCTTGTTGCCACCACCCGAACCGATGATGTGTATTTACGGTCTGCGTAAAAGTCTCGACGATGCGCCCTTCGCGAACAATCACGAAGCCCATTTGGCAGATACTTTCTGGAAAGCTGCTATCCGCTGTTTCTACGTCTAGTGCGACAAAATCTAACCCCACCATCATCTTCGTCCTCCCGCCCTCTGGTGAGGTTTAGCTTAGAGTCCGGCGTCATGGAACGGAATTCCGGTAATCCTCCGCTGTCTTGGTCCGCAAACGGTCGACTTCAGCTGCAGCGCAAAGGTTGGGTTGTGGAGAAACGGCGCATGGCGCTGCCTGCTCGTTCAGATCGAGAAAACGTACGACAGATGTCCCCACAAGGGGAGGTCCAAAGAGGGCTGAACGACCGCGCTCGGCGGGCCGGCCGGCACAGCTGAATGCCACGTTCCAGACGGCATGGGATTATCGGGTGGGGCCGTGCCTATCGAGAGACCGTAATTGTGCCCTGGTGCACTCCTGAGCCTGGGCTCGGTCGAGCGCCTTCAGTACGCCTGTCGCTTCCTCGAGCCGTTTCTCGTCGACGCCGTGCCTGGTGGCAAGTGGACCGAGATTCTGCCCGAGCGCAATGCGGCCAGATCATCGCCGAAACGGCGCTCGAATGCGCTCGTGGTCTGCCGCAGCTCGACCTTGAGCTCGGGCGACAGCGCATCACCCCTATCAATCGCGCTCAGGAGCTCGCCGCTTGGCCGCCGGACCTCCACGCTGGCCCGCCGCACCTCATCATGACGCTGCTGCTGCATCGTCTGCCGGATTCCGTACACGATCTTGAGGTAACTCTCGGCGATCCCGCGAAGCGTGCGCTTTGCAGCGATCGCTTGCCGGTGTGCCTCCCGCTCCTGCCGGCTCGCAAGAATAGCGTCCCTTCCGGCAAGCGGCCCGAAACGCTCCGGAGCATCCCGCAACTCCGAAATCACCTGCCGATTGCCGATCTCGCCCTCAAGAGCGGCATTCCGGATAATTTCCACCACCGGCCCGTGGTCGGCAAATACCGCCTTTGCCGTGGTGATAAGGCGTTTCATAGCCTCGGTGGCGCTTTCGGAAGCGGCAATCCGTTCTTGCAGCTCGGCCTTGAGAACTTCCGGGGCAAGGGTACGGCCGGGAAGCAGTACAGCCCGCTCCGACTGTCCAATGTCAGTGCGGCTTTGGTTCCCCATGCGCGCCTGGCTCTGCTCGCGCGCATGTTCGCGTTGGCGCGCGTCGGTCAGGATGCGTGTCAGATAATGAGTTTCGCCATGGGTGCCGACCACCAGCGCATGGCGGACATATTCAGCATTGGTACGGATCAACTCACGGTCGAGCGCGAACCCCTTGGCCGCCGCAAACTGGTGCATGAAGGTCATGGTCGTGCGCGTATTGCCTTCCCGGAACGGATGGACCTTCCAGAGGTCGACAACCATGCCTGCAAATGAGGCCATGTCCTCCGGCCGCGACAGGTCCATGAGACCCGACCAGTCGCGGGCATTGAGTTGCTTCAGGCAGTGTTCGGCCTGGAGACGCGCCAGATGGAACGGCGCGTACTCGACACTGCCGCCGCCCAGTTTCTCCTCGGCCTTGACCATATCGATGCGGCGGATTTCGCCGGCGAACGGATACACCGGCGCGAAGACGCGCCGGTGTATTTCCAGCAGGTGCGCGAGGTCGAATTCGCCCTTGACCGGATTGTCGTAGAGACCCTTCAACGTCTTCAGGGTCTCCCGACGCTCCTTGCTGTCGAGTTTGGCCTGATCCCTGATGTTGAAATGATTGATGAGGACTGTTGTGCCCGGGTAAAGATAGGGGTCACTCATCAAGCGGCACGGGCACGCCTCGCTTCGACATAGGCTTCGCCCAGCTGATCGCAATCCGCTTCGCTCAACCGCCCGGCCTCTTCACACAGGACGAGGAACTGTTCGAACAGGTTCGGCTCATCTCGCGACACGGCCATTGCCGAAAGCGCGGCCTTGTGGCCGTCGGTCAGCATCGCTGCGACGATGGGCTCAAGCGGCTTCGGGTCGAGGGTCTTGATGACCTGTTTGGCAAGCCGCAACGCGTGTGCTCGATCCGCGACAACGGGGCTTTCCATTAGCGTTGCGGTCATGTTTCAGGCTCCTGTAACTTGCTCTTTTGTATAGCCGAAATTCGGCTCGAAAGCCAGTCTCGGCAGTCCTTTCGCCGCTAAGGCTGGCCATTCCATTTGACCGTGGCGTCAAGCAGAAGGCCCCGCTCCGGGGCGGCGAGGGCGTGCAGTGGCGCCGGTCACAGCACCTCTCCGTCGATGCCGAGGGCCTTCAGACGGGCATGGTCCTCGAGCGGCACGACCTCGTAGTCGTCGGACATGAAGCCGTATTCGCCGTTCCAGACGTCGCCGAGTTCGGCCCATGTTCCGTCCGGCCAGACGGCGATGTCCTGAGGATGAAGGGCCTTCGCTTCGGCGCGGTTGGTAGTCGTCATGTATGGTTCCTTTCGGTTGTGGCTGCTCGTCGGTGGAAGGCTGAAGGCCCGCCTTGCGGCGGAGCCCTCTGGCGGGAGCCTCAGTCCCGGTTCGGTCGGGACCAGATCAGCTGAAGGCCTTCCTCGCTTTCCACCTCAACCAGGGTGGCATAGATCGGAGCGGGAAGCTCGGATCGTCCAGCTTGACCGAAAGGTAGTCGCGGCCCTCGTTGGAGGTCTTCTGCCAGGCGGCGCCCAGTTCGACGTTGGCTGCCGCGAAGATGCGAAAGTGCGGACCTTTGTCGGAAGGGTTCTCGACGCGGACCAGCTTGGCCTTGACGTTGAGGTTGAGGGTCTTGATGACGCCGTTGAAGCCGGTGCCGGTGGAGGTGAAGGTGCCGATGGTAGCCATTTGTCTCATTCCTTTGATTTCTCGGGCCGCGACCGCCGCGACCTCGATGGCGGTCGACAGACCGGAGGCGATCGACCGGCACCCAACGGGCCGGAACGTCAGTGGAGGGCGGCAGGATGAGACTTTCTTGATCCGCGCGGAATGGCGGCGAAGCCGTCAGGGGAAGAAAGTCGAGACCAGCCGTTGCGGGATGAGAGCGAGACCGAGCGCAGCGAGATCGGCCTTCGGTCAGACCAGCCACATCGAGGACGCAGTTGGGCGTGCCCGTAGCAGAAACAACCGGAATGAAGACGGACGTCCCTACATCGGCATCACCTTGCGGATCCCCGCGCGGCGAGAGGTGCCATCCCCATCCCGACCTCCCGTCATTGACCGGCCAGCGGCAGAGTTCCCGCACGGCAACGGTCGGGCCCTGGCATCAGGCCGCCTCCGCAATCCTGGCCGCCGGCTGAAGATCGTGCAGGTAGGTCGCTGCGCGTTGAGCGTGCGCGGCGGCCGAGAAAATGAAGCGCTTCTCGTTGGAGAGCACCTCGAGCCAGGACGCGAGGTAACTGGCGTGGTCAGGCCGCGGCTCGAGCTCCGGTACGATGCCGAGATCGGCGCAGAGGAAAACCGCCCCAGTTCGGCGATCAGCTCCTCGCGACTGCGTTCGCTACGATCCTTGTGGTAGCGGCTGAGATCGCGGTTGACCCGGTGGGCCGGAGCTGTCCAGTGGATGGTCTCGTGCGCCCTGACGGCAACGAAGGATTCCGCGTCGCGGAAGCTCTCGAAGACTGGGAGCTGGATGTGGTCGGACGAGGGCGCGTAGAATGCCTTGGCGCCGCCATAGACGACCCTGGCGCCGGTCGCGTCAAAAACGCATCAGCGTGGGCGATGCGCGTGACGGGATCGGTCACCGGCGGCGGCGCACCGTAATAGTGGTCCGGCAATCCCTCGATCTGGTCGACGTTGAAGACCGAATAGGCCTTAAGGAACGGGATACCGCGCTCGACCTCATCGCCGCGCTCGTCGGTTTCGGTCTTGGTGAATTGGCTGGCATAGACGACGGTCGAGCCGCTCTCGCCCTTGCGGACATGCCCGCCAAGCTCGATCGCTTGCTTGAACGTCATCCAGATGGGCGAAGCGAAGCCGCGTGCGACCGCCTCCGACCAGAGCAGGATGATGTTGATGCCCTGGTAGGGCGTTCCATTATGCCGCAGCGGTCGCGTGATGCGGCCGGCGGTGTTGGCTTCGCTCCAGGGTCTTACCCATGGGCGGACGCCTTTCTCGAGATCCGCGACGATGCGGTCGGTGATCTTCGCGTAGATGTCGACGCGGGGTTTGCTGTCTTTCCTGTTCATCATTCGAACCTCCATTCGAGGCCGCGCCGATCGCGGCCGTCACGAGGTCCGCCCGCGAGAGGACCGCAGGTCCGCGAACCCGGAGGATGAATCGGAAGAATGAGAGAGGTCGCAGCCGGGCCGGAACGGCAGTGGAGGACGGCTTCGCCGTTTCGCGGAACGAGGACCGGAGCAGGACCACCAATCGTGACGGCCGCGATTGCGCCGGCCGCGCCATGCGTCTTCCTGCTTCCCTCCGTCTCCCGGTCCCGCGCAAGCCGGACGCGGGTAAGGCCGCCCTATACCTGCTGAAGTTCCCGCCACCTATCACGGGAATAAATCGATCCCTTCCCAGTGATTCAAACCTGTCATTGGACGACGGATTCCGGCTGCGCGATTCTGCTCAGCATGATCGCGCAGCCATACCATCTCTATGTCGAACGCACAGACCCGGACCGGAGGATGGCGCGGTTCTACGCGCTGTCGATCGAGGAGACCCTGTTCGGCCAGACCCGCCTCGTTCGCCGGTGGGGCCGGATCGGAACACGAGGCCGAACGGTCCAGCATTCGTTCGACAACGAGCTAGATGCGGTCAGCCTATTCCTCGACCTGTTGCGAGCTAAGAGGATGCGAGGCTATCAGCCGAGGCGGGATTCTGTCGAACGGGCCCACACTTCCGGCCGCCATGCCTCGATAAGTCCCTCAACCTCGAGACGATACTCCTCGGGATAGATGGCGTTCGAACGGCGGGCGATCCCAAGGGTGGGAGCCCCGAGGATGGGCGGAGCCGAAGCTCCGCCCGCGGCCCCTATCCGAGAGCGGCCATCTGCAGGTCGGCGGCCTGCCGGCTGACGGCCTGGCCGGGATTTTCGGCCTGACGCTCGTAGGGCTTCCAGCTCTCGCCGACGATGTGCTCGTAGGCTGCGACCACGCCCTCGGCGGCCATGCGCAGAGCGTGGGCCTGGATACCCATGTCGGCGGCGAACTCACGCTTGCGCTGGGCGGCGCTGTCGAACCCGACCGGGCCGTCGCGATCCTCATCGCGCATGTCGTTGGCGAGCCGGGCGGTCGCGTCCTTGGCCTCGGTGACAGCCTTGGAATAGAACTGCCCCGCCCCGTAGGCAGACCCGACATGGGAACCGACGATCCGCTGGAGATGGATCTGCATGGCCTTCTCGGAAAGGCCGTCGGAGAGGGTGTCGGCGCTTTCGATCAGGGTGCGCTCGTGGAAGTCCGGATACCGTCGCTGTCGAGGACAGCGAGCCCGAAGCTCTCGGAGATGAGTGCGGCCTGGTTGGCATCCGGGCAGCACAGGCGCACCATTTCGAGGGTGGTGCCCTTGCGGAGTTGGACGACGCGAGCCTTGGTCTTGGTGGAGCGGGTTGAACTGGACATGAAGCAATCCTTTCTAGCGATGCCCTTCGGGCGATCCGGCCCCGTGCCGGTCTTCTGCGGGTGCGGTCAAAGAGAACCGGCGGAAACTGGACGCTTCAGGGTCCGGGGCCTGCCAGGCGAGCAAGGTTGGCTTGCGGACAAGCGGGGCTAACAGCCCTGCGCGGAACGCGGGCCAGCCTTGTCGAGACCGGCGGGCTCCGGCCGCATCGCGGCGCAAAGCGGCCTTGAAGGGGTCAGCCGCCGGTTCAGACCGCAGCAAACCCGCCGGGAAGACCGGCACGGGTCGTTTCCATGAATTGGCTCGCGCGAGGAAGTGCGACAGATCAATCCGCTTCGCCGGCATCACGGCCGGACAGTCGCCGCAGGCCCTACCCGGATATTGCCCGTTACCCGCACAGCCCGCCACACGGTTTCGGACAGGGCTGCCCTCCTGATCGCAGGTCGGGGCTCACGAAACCGCGCATGGAGACGCGCTGCGAAGGATCAGGCCGCGGAGGACCGCCATATCCAGCTCCGGATCGACCTCCGAGAACCCGTGCCGGCGACGGAAGGCGGCGATCGCCGCATCCTGGCGGGCGAGCTTGCGCGACAGACCATCGACCTCGCGGTGACGGGAAAAGTTCAGCTCCGATAGCGTGGCCCGGTAGAGCTGCTCGTCGGCATGGCTCCATGTCGACCTGGACTTCCGGTAATCGCGTGATCTGGCGCGGAAGGTGGTCATCAGGCGCTCCGCGCGCGCCGCAATCTGCCGCTCGATCAGCCCGAGATGGGCATGCGTCTCCCGGCGGGCAGCTTCCATGCGCGCCATTATGGCGATGTGCTCTGCAATCGTCATGAGGCGGCCTCCCGCAATCGTTTAGGTGTGGACGTGAGGGATCGCGGCCAGGCCTCGGGATACCAGTGCCGGATGGTCTCTTCGGCGCAACGTTTCTCGAAATCGGTGAAAAGATCGGGAAAGGCCTGCGCAACGGCCGCCCAGCAGCAATCCTCCTCGTAGAAGCCGTCGGCGCTTCTCAGAAGGGGATGGATGTGGGCATTGCGGTCGGGGTCGAGATGGAACCCGCCATGGCTCGGGGTCGAATGGCAGACGACGCCTTCGGCATAGTGCGTGGCATGATCCGAGAGCCCCATGGGGTTGCTTGCCGAGCCGGGATGCTGCGGCGGGCCAGTCTACGCAATTGTGCCTGATGTCGGGCGTTCTCCTCGACACGGGCGCGGAACGCCGCTTTGCCGTCGAGCTGCCCGCCGTGACCATAGAAGCTGGACTGTTTCCATTCGGAGATGGGCAGAGGCAGCTTCCATGCATGGCCGAGATAGCGTCCGCCATTGTAGGCAGGGATCATCGCAAAAGCGTTCTCCCCAACCAGTGCCGCGAAGAGGCCATCGCTCGTTCGCCCGTAATACACCTCCGGGAATCCGGAGGTGTTGTCGATCGTTGCCTCGGTTTGAGCAGTCGCGTTCATGCCGCCCTCCCTCGACGGCGTCGGCCGCCGCGGTATCGGCCGATACGTCCTCGAGCACCGCGTTAGGATACCGATGAGATTGCAGCCAGGTCTCCGCGTCCTGCCGGTTGGCGGCGAGATAGACGAGTTCGGCACCTCGCCGGCGCGATCGAAGACCTGGACCGAGCCCGGTGCGGGTCGGGAGATCACCACGAACTTCGAGCCGCAATCGACCGAAAAGCTCTTGTGGACGCGCAGGACGATGACACCGCCGCTGCCATAATCGCCTTCATGCAGCGTGAAATGCGCGGGCGACGAATACTGCCCGGTCTGCCGGGCTGGCGTCTTGCGGATCAGGCGGCCGCCGCTATTGGCGCTCTCCCATGCCGAGTTTCTTGCGATGACGCTCGGGCGGGCGCGGTGTGCCGTCGGAGTAGCGGATGATGGAACCGAGCGGCACGAGATCGTAGATCAATTGAGCGGACATATTGTTTCTCCAGTGGTGCTGTTGATGAAAACAGAACCGCCGCCGGCGCGATTGCCGGCGGCGGGGTGGGTGGGAGGAAGTGGATTGGCGGCCTATTCGGCGGCGACGCGCCAGGCTTCAGTTTCTTCGACGGTGTGGCCGTCATCGACCGGATGCTCGTTTGCCGTCGCCCCGGTCTGATCACCGTCGAGCTCATCGACTTCCCGCGCGGTGTCGTCGTCAGCCTCGTCCGGCGCGGCGTACCGGGCCGTCCAGCTCGTCAGCTCGGCGACGTCGGGCGCGAACAGGGCCGAGGGATGGACGAAGTGGCCTTCCTTGAAGTGCTCGACGAGGGCTGCGCGCGTGTCCTGACGCGGGCACGCGGCAGGACTGGCGTGTCCTTGCAGGACGCCTCCAGCGCCGGCCGCGACAGGCACGACATGAACTCGTCCGTGCCCATGTTCGGCAGGAAGCCGTCGGCGCCGACGGTATCGCCGGCGACCCGAGCGACGATGCCGCTGTTGGTCCTGTTCTCCCGGCATGAGAGGACGTCGATCAGGACCTTACGCGCGACCTGGTTGAGCGTCTCACGATCGTATACGGGCCTGCCGTCTTCCCCGAAAAGAAGGGCTGCATGACGCTCCAGCCGCGCGTGGCCGTAGACCGTGCCCGAGGAACCGGAATCGACGGAGACGTTCCTGCCCGCGAAGGCGAGAACGAGCAGCGCCATCAGCATGTCCTCCTCGATTGGCGCGCGGGCGAGCGCCTCGTGCAGCGCATCGGTGCGGAAGTCCCCGATCATCTCGATCCCCTTGCGCGTCACGTCCGGACGGGCCTTGGGAGCGACCAGCCCCGTGTCTGTACCTGCGGCGTCGGTTGCATCACCCTTGCCCTTCGGCTTCTTTGCCTCGGGCATGCGATAGGCGACCGTCTGCACCTTGCCCTCGCGGTCGAGATACATCGCGGTATGATCGGACTTGCCGGCCTTGCCATAAACTCGCTCGGCCTTCGGTGGCAGCTTGGCGTCGCCCCATTGGCCCGCGTCGACGATGACGCCGCGCTTGGGAAGGTTGTTGGCCATCCATTCCTGCTGGGCGCCAAGATAGGCGTCGACGTCGGTCGTATAACGGCTGTCCTCGTCTGCCGGGGCGAACAGATCCTCGACCCAGGCGATTCCGTAGGCATGTGCCAGATCATCCCCGAAACTGGCATGTTTTGCGAACATGCGGGTCTTGGTCAGACCCTGCGCGACAGCCCACCATGAGACCTGCGGGTCGGCCTTGGATGGCTTGTGCTTCTTCCAGATCTCTTTCTGATCCTCGAGTGCGGCGGAAGCGATGGTGCGAAGCTGGCGCTCATCGGGCATGTCGCCCTTGGCCATCTGATCGAGCATTGATGGCAGGACGTTCGCCAGAAGCCGCAGCTTCTTGATCTGGCGAACCGGCAATGCCAGCGCGATGGCGATCGCCTCCTCGGTCCAGTTGAGCGCAACCAGGCGCTCGATCGCCCGCCACTGGTCGACGGGATTGAGCTGCTCATGGGCGAGCGTCTCGGCCAGCGATCGCATGGCGCCACCGTCCTCCGCGCGCTCGATCACCAGCACGGCGATTTCCTCGAGGCCCGCCGCGATTGCCTGCTTCACGCGACGATGCCCGGCATCGATGACAAAGCCGTTGCCGCCTTCGGTCTCGGGGCGACGACAGGCGGCTGCACGATGCCGACAACCTTGATCGTGGCCAGCAACAGGGCGTCCGCCTGCGGGCTCGATTTGGAGCGCCGCGCCTTGTCGGGATTCTCCTTGAGCGCGCGCGGATCGACAAACTTCAGTTCCATTGGGATGCTCCGTTTCGGGTTGCGGACACCGCCGATCGCGGGTCCTTCTCCGTCTTCTTTTCTGAAGACATCCCCGGCCCGCGGAGCGGACGGGCCGGTGCAACTGCCTGTCGAGCATCCCTGCCCGGCAAGCCAAGCGGGGCTAATCAGCCCTGCGAAGGACGACGCGGCCGGGATCGCGAGCCAGGCGGTTGAGCGCAGGCGTCAGCGGTGCGGCCGATCCGCGAGGAGGGTTTCTTTCCCTCCCTATTTTGCCAATTGGTTGCGGCTGCTTGCTGATCGTCTCGCAAGAACCGAGAATGTCGCCGTTCCTGTCGCTTTCTGGAATGAGCAGGACGCTAGAAGCGATCATCAGATCCCTGGAACGGAACGGCTGCTTTAGCGAATTTCCGCGGCTACGATCGCAAGCCATTTGGCTAGGAGGACACATGGGCGTACCGGACAGATTTGCCATCGAATATCCGCAACGCGCATTACAATTGATCGAATTGCTGGAAGAACCTGCGCGCAAGCACGATTTGCTCGGCTCGTTCGGTCTGCTGGCGGCAGCGGCGATCCTTACAATTCCCTACGAACGTATGCGGGCATCGCATGTCCTGGTTGATGGAGAGCGCGACGTCGATCTGGTGAAAAGCCTCAAGACGCTCGAAAAACCAAATTCTTTGAGGCGCCGTTCTGGCAGTCTGCGCCGGACGTAGGAGCATGGCGGCAATCGCGCATCGTCAATTCCGTTGATGAAGTGCATGGCTGGCACGATCAGGAAGGAAGGCATCCACTTTCCGATGATGCGAACACCATCGAGAATCGCAAGGCCGGCGAGGTTCTTCGCGTGCTTCGCAACGCCTTGGCGCACGGCAATATCATCTATCTCGACAAGAACGGTCAGGAGATTGCTGGAAACCGGATGGTCTATATGGCCTTCCTGTCCCGTTACGAGGAAACACCTGAACAACGCGAGCAGGCTGAAACCTATCGCGTTCTGGTGACGACTGAGGAAGCCTTCCTCCATTTCGCAAAATCATGGGCGAACTGGGTTTGCGGTCTCGACCTCGACCCGCGCGTGGCGAAGGCAGCATGAACGGCGACCAAAGAAGGTCGCCGTTCTTTTCGGATCACGGGCGACCGCTCTTGTTCCGGGTCGCATCGACCAACTTGTAGGTCTGGCCGGACTTCGGCGTCGGCGGCATCGGCTCGCCGCGCGTAACGGTGCGCTCTTTGCCGGTGTCTCCACCACGGGGCCCGAGAATCCCGTATTGTCCAGAACGCGGGGCAGCATGCCCCGGCTTGAAAGTCTTTGTCATGATTGCCTTTCCGGAGCGCGCCTGATGCGAGCCCACATCCAACAAAATATCAGTACTTGACTTCAGGATCAAGTAGGAGAAAATAGGTCCCAGTTTCTAGCAACCCCGGAGGTCAATGTGGCCGCGTCAGCATCACCCCTTCTAAAGGCGACTCCTGTTCCCTCGTCGTCGTTCCTGCACGATCACGACGAGGTTTGCCCGCTGTGTGAACAGCAGATCCCGCACGACCAGATGGATGAGATTAAAGCGCGGATCGAGACGCGGCAGAAGAAAACTGCGGAGGAACTCTCGGCTCGCCTTCAGGAGCAGTTTTCCCGCGAGAAGGCCGATGCCGTTGACAAGGCCAACAAGGACGGCGCCGCCAAAGCCGTCCTCGCCCGCGAAGAGGGCCGCAAGGCCGCCGAGGCCGCAGCCCAGGAGGCGATCGCGGCGACGGTACTCGCAAGCAAAGAGGCTCAGGATCTCCTGTTGAGCCGCGTGACGCAAGCGGAGGCCGAAAAGCAGAATGCCGAACAGATGCGGGTCGCTCTCGAGGAGCGGCTTGCCCAGCAACAGCAGGAGCGCGGCGCCGCTATCGAGGCGGTCCGGCAGGAGGCCCTTGCGAAGCAGGACAGTATTCGGGCAGAGGCCAAGGTCGCCGCTGAAGCGGCGGCCAACGAGCGGGTCGCGTCTGCGGAGGCCGCCAGGCTGAAGGCTGAAGAGGCCGGGACGAGCCTCAAGGCACAGCTCGACACCATTACAGCTGAAACGGAAGCGAAGATCACGGCGCTGACAGAGTCCGCAGCGGCGCGCGAGATCGAAATCCGTTCGGAAGCTTCTGAGGCTGCCGCTGTGGCCGCCCAAAGCAGGCTCACTGAGCTTGAAGAGGCGAGGAAGAACGCGGAAGCCAAAGCGGCTACGGTCGAGAAGCAGCTCGCCGATCATCAAGCCCTGCTGGATCAGCGCCTCCAAGAACAGCGCGAGGCGCTCGAGCTCGCTCAGACTGCGGCCGTCAATGCCGAGAAGGCTCTCGCGTTTGAGGAAAAGCTCAAGCTGTCCGCGAAGGTGGCGGAGCTGACTCGGGCTCTCGACAAGAAGACCAACGAGGAGCTTGGCGAGGGCGCCGAGGTCGATCTGTTCGAAGCTCTGAAGGCTGAGTTCGAGGGCGACAGGATCGACCGCGTCAACAAAGGGCAGCCCGGTGCCGACATTATCCATGTCGTCATTCACAACGGCAAGGAGTGCGGCACCATCATCTACGACTCGAAGAACCATGGCGCATGGCGCAACGACTTCGTCAGCAAGCTTGCAACCGACCAAATGGCAGCCAAGGCGGAACATGCCATTCTTTCGACGAGCAAGTTTCCCGCCGGCGCGCGGCAGCTGCACCATCAGGATGGCGTTCTGCTAGCCAATCCTGCCCGCGTTGTCGCTCTGGTTCAGCTGATCCGCCACCACATCGTGCAGACCCATATTCTGCGCATGAGCGGTGAGGAGAAGACCCAGAAGACGGCTGCGCTCTATGACTTCATTACCTCGGAGCGCTGTACCGATCTGATTGCCCGGATCGACACTCACACGGACGACCTGCTCGACATCCAGGTAAAGGAAAAGAAGGCGCACGAATCTGTCTGGAAGCGTCAGGGCGAGCTCATTCGGTCGGTGCAGAAAGTGCGCGCTGAGCTGAGTAATGAGATCGATACGATCATCGGCACGGCGGGGTGTGGGAGCAGGATAATGAATAACCCCGTCCCGATGGCGGGTCGCGAACGCGACAACGTCGTTAACCTCCAGGAGCGCCGGCTCGATCGTACCGTTCTTCGGACGTACCGCACGAAGGCTGACATCGACTCCATCCTTCCCAATGACAAGCAGCCGAGGCTCGGGCCTAAGGTTGACGAAGAACTGCAACGGCAGATCGAAGCCAATGGCGGTTTGTTCGAGCCACTACTCGTCGAACCCCATCCCGATTTCCCCGGAAAGTTTCGCATCATCGATGGCGATCGCCGGTGGACGAATTCGCGGGCCTTGGTAGAACAGGGAAAGAAGAATTCCGCCAGCTTCCCATCGAGGTTACCGACCGCACACTGAGTGACGAGGATCGGCTTCGCGCGTGGATCTATATCCATCGGCAGCGCAAGGAATGGGACGCCAAAGAGAAGGAAATGGTGGCCTACCGCCTTGTCGACCTGATGGGACGCGCCAGCGCCGCGAACATACTCGGAATCACCGTTCGGGAACTGGACAAACTGGTCGATATTTTCGAGCTGTCGGAGAAGTTCACCAGCCTTCGCGACCCAAGCGCCGCCATCACCTGGGCGCGTGAGATGATGGGCGTCAGCAAGAAGCTGTTCACTCCCAGCATCGTCGACGCCGTCGTCAAGAAGGTGAACGACAAGCGCATAACCAACTCCAAGGACCTGCGCAAACTACGATCGATCCTCCCCGATCCGGTGGCACGCGCGCATTTCCTCAGCGACGCGGGGATCTCGATTCTGCAATGTTGCGTCTGGGACCCACCGAGAAGAAGCCAAAGGGCGGATTGTCCGGGGATCTGGAGGCCGCGGTTGAAGCGATGAAGGGGTACCCTGGACCACGTTGCAGGATCTCAAGGGCGACCCCGACATCCTGAAAAGATCGATGACGCCGAGGCGCTCCTTCGATCATTGCGCAAGGCGCTTTCGTGAGTCCCGATCAATCTGCAACACGCGTTACGCGGCGCCTATAGGAGGTCCGATGATCATCGGCAACGTACTGTTTCTCGAAGAGTCGCTCGACCGGTACCTGCGCGCACAGGAGGGCGCAGTCGGCAACCACGTCCGCCAGAAAGTCAGCAGGGTGGACTTGATCAAGTCTGACGCGGAGATCGTGCACGCCCTTTTGCCCGAGGCTCGTGTCGCCCCGCTAAAGGTGGACTTCGACAATCCACAAAAGGACGCGCAGGAGGCACGCGTGCGGGTCCACGACATGTTTGACGGGATGGTGGAGATCGACGGAGTTCGTGCAACTCGTAGCTTCGCGTTCTCCGGCGACCCTGGCCTGTTTAGGTTGCGGACCAATCCATACTCAACCACCCTGCCTCATGGCGAAATCAGCAACCGGCGGGTCATTATCGGCATGTCAGGTCGGAACGACGCCGAGACGTTGAAGCGGGAGATCGATCGCCAGGAGCAGCTCTTGCGCGAATATGTGGAAACCTCGACAAAGCAGATCGAGGCGTACAACGACAAGCTTGGGGCGCTGCTTGGCGAAGCCGTCGCCAGCAGGCGCCAGCAGCTTGCCAGCCTCGAAGATCTCAAGAACCGCATTTAGGTTTAGGGCGGGAAAGCGGGTTTCCATTCATGCCGCCTGGCGGGTCGCATGATCAGCCGCCCCTACCACAACGCCGGGACCGTCATCCGTGCTGGCGGCGAGATCGGCTTCGAGATCGGCCAACTGCTCCCGCTTCAGTTCAAGCTCGGCCTCGAAGGCGAAAGTTTCGCCAATACGTGGCTGATAGGAGGCTACACGCCGGCGGGCATCCTCCAGCCGACAGCGATAATTATCCTGCTCGCCCTCGAAGTTCGACAGAGCATGCTCGAGGCGAGCAATCGCGCCGAGCGGCGTGACCGTGACGGCAAGGTCGATCTCGTAGTCGGCGCCGGAGCGCATCAGCACCGTGGTGTAGCGATACCCGTCCCGGCCGAAGCGCTCGCCTGAGAACTCCAGGTCGAAGCCGCCAATCGCGGCTATGACGACCTCGCCCTCTTGGCTGAGCTGAACAAGGGTGAGGATCTCCTTCATCAAGGCGCGGCCGGCGAGCTTGCGTTCGGTGAAGGAGGTTCCGGTGACGGTCATTGTGAAGGCATCGCCAGCGGTCGACACCAGACGCGCGATGTCCGTTCCGATTTCGGCGATGCGCCGGCTCGAAAGCTCGATCTCGCGCTCCGCGTCGCGGACCTGGCGGCGGATGGCGTGCTGGTCGTCGATATGGGCGGCATGGAGCCGGTCGAGACGGGCGATCTCGGCCTCAAGCCCTGCCTTTTGCATCAGGCGCTGATCGCCCGATGCGATGGCCTTGGCCATGGCGAACTGGTTGGCCTGCCCTCGCCCATATCCTCGAGGCGGCGAATGGACGTGTCGCCCGATAGAGCCGCCGCGATGAACCGGGCCTTGCGCTCATTGTTCTGCCACATGGTGGCGTCGAGTGAACCGAGCGTCGCATAGGCATAGAGTCCGATTTCGTCGTGCTGATTGCCCTGGCGGATGATGCGGCCTTCGCGCTGCTCGATCTGGGAGGGAGCCAGGGAACGTCGAGATGGTGCAGCGCCTTCAGCCGCGCCTGCACATTGACGCCGGTGCCCATGGTTTCGGACGACCCGATCAGGATGCGGACCTTGCCGGCATTGAACTCGTTGAACAGCCGCTGCTTGGCCTCCGACTTCTTGAAGTCCTGCATGAAGGCGATTTCCGACGGCGGCACACCGAGGCGGACGAGCTCGTCGCGGATCCAGCGATAGGCCGAGAAGCCGCGGGAGGCTTCGACATTGATGGTGCCGAGATCGGAGAAGATGAGCTGGCCGGCGCCGGACTTGTCGAAGGGCTTGCCGTCCTTGCGGACATATTCGTTCTCGGCCGTCTCCTGCCAGATGCGGAAGGTGTTTCGGACAAGCGCGTTGAGCTTGTTGTCATCCTCATTGTCCATGGCCGGCATGACCAGGCGCAGGTCGATCGCGGCATGGCGGCCATCGGTGATGACCGAGAGCAGGATATCGTCGCCGGGCTGCGCCGGACCCTCGCGCTCTTCGATGGCCTTGATACGATCATCGAGGTGACGCTGATAGGCCTTGAAGGCAGTGGTCGGCTCCGCCGTGATGATCTGCCGCTTGCCGCCGGCGATCTCCGGAACTTTCACATATTTCCGCAGGTCGGCGGGCTGCACCACGTCCGCGAAGGACCGGAACATGGCGATCAGCTCGGGGACGTTGACGAACTGGGCAAAGCGCGTGACCGGCTTGTATTTGCCGGACGGCTGCAGCTCGAGTTCCGTCGAGGTGTCGCCGAAGGTGGACGCCCAGGCGTCGAACTCGTGCAGTCCGCGCGCTGCGAGAGCAGCATTGTCCATCAGCCGCTGCACGGTGAACATTTCGCCGAGCGTGTTGGTAATCGGCGTGCCGGAAGCGAGCACGAGCGTCCTGCCCGGATTTCGTCTCGACGAATCGGGATTTCACGTAGAGGTCCCAGGCCCGCTGCGAGCCGCTGGGATCGACGCCCTTCAGCGTCGACATGTTGGTGGCGAAGCTGAGCTTCCTGAACTCCTGCGCCTCATCGACGATGATCTGGTCGATGCCGATCTCGGAGATGGTGAGCAGATCGTCCTTGCGGCTCGACAGCGCCTCCAGCCGCTCCTTGTGCCCCTCCTTCATGCGCTCGATGCGCTTTCGGGAAAGCCGGTCCTCGCGGTCGACCTTGGTCAGCAACTCCTCGTAAGCCTCGAGCTCGTCCTGAATCATTTGCTGCTCGAAAGCCGAGGGAATCGAAATGAAGCGGAACGCCGAATGGGTGATGATGATCGCGTCCCAATTTGCGGTTGCCGCCCGCGACAGAAAGCGATGGCGCTTCTCCTGACGAAATTGGTCTCGTCGGCGACCAGAATCCGGGCATTTGGATAGAGCGCCAGAAACTCGCGGGCCGCCTGCGCCAGGCAGTGGCCGGGAACGACCAGCATGGCTTTGTTGATCAGCCCGAGGCGGCGTTGCTCCATGATCGCCGCCGCGATCGAGAGCGTTTTGCCGGCGCCAACGGCGTGGGCGACATAGGTCGAGCCAGCCGAGATGATGCGCCAGATCGCCCGTTTCTGGTGCCCATAAAGAGAAAAGGCGCCGGAGGCGCCTGGAAGCAGGAGATGGTCGCCGTTGAATTTTCGCGGCGCGATGTTGTTGAAGGTGTCGTTGTAGAGCCGCGCCAATCGGTCAGTGCGATCCGGATCGCTCCAGATCCATTTCTGGAACGCCGTCTTGATCTTCTGCAGCTTTTCCTTGGCCGCTTCGGTCTCGACGGTATTGAGGACGCGCCGTTCGGTGTCGCCGTCCTTCACCGTGTCGAAGATCTGCGGGATGGAGGAATTGAGCGCGTCGGACAGCAGCTGCCCGGCATCGCGACGATGCGTGCCCCATTCGGTCGTGCCGGCGGCGCTCCAGCCGAGTTGGCGCGCACTGACCGTCCAGCATGCAAGTTCGGGCGTGTGATGGATGCTGATGTCGGCATCCATCGTCTGTTTGACAAATGTGACAATGTCGGTCGCCGGAATCCAGGGTGCGCCGAGGCGGGCGGTGATGTCGGAGGGCCTGAGATCGGCGGGCTGGACGCCCTTGAGCGCTTCGACATTGCGGGCAAAGGCTGGATCGAGCGCAGCGGCGGCCTCGGCGGCAGCGAGCTTGGAGCGAACGGCGCCGGAGAGATACGCATCGGCGGTTTGCCAGGAACCGGACGTCGGATCCCGGAAGATCGCCTGCCCCAACTCGTCAACGACATCGGCGACATCGCGATGCAGCAATTCCGCGATGTGATCGGCGTCGACATGGCCACGTTCGTTGAGCACGACGGCGAGGGCATCGGCGGCCGACGTGATGATCGGCGGCGGCGGCGGCGCGATGACGCGCTCGGTGAAGATCGGGCCGGACCGGGCGGTATTGGTCTCGAGGTCGTAGTCCTCGATGGATGCTACCAGCCAGCAGTCGGGGTCGTCGAGGAAGGGCTGGAGATTGGGACGGCGATGCGTCTCCCGCACTTCGCCGGTTTCTGAGTCTTCGGTGGTCGAGACGGTGGTGAAGTTGATCGGCCCGAATTCACGCACGAAGTTCGACCAGGCAATGCGCAGCTTGACCTGCGCCGGCTTCCACTGCCGGTCGAATTCCTGGAGTTTCAGCACCTCGCGCACGGCGTCGCGGATCGGGATCAGCTTGCGAATGATGCGGGCCTGCTTGTCGGAGACGCCGTCCCTCCCCGTCCCTTCCTGACGGTGATGGTCACGGCCTCGCCGTCGACCATTTGCATCAGGGCGGCGTTCTTGCCTATGAAATAGCTGCCTTCACGAGCGGTCGCGCCGTTCGGCATAGTCGCAGTTGATGCCGGGTCGTCGCCACTGTCGTCTACGTCGGGACCGCAGTCTTCCGGCTTGCCGTCATAGATGGCTTCTGGAAGCGCCTGGATCGCGGTCGCGAGCGCGGCGTCGAGATCGACGTCCGGGCGCGGTAGGCAGGTATAGGTCTCGTCGGTACCGTAGATGCCGCGCCGCAGCGCATGTTCGCCAAGAACCATATCGGGGTGCTCGGCGAACCAGCGATTGACCCGGATACCCCGTCGTCCTCGCTCAGTGGTCGCACCTCCGCCAGATCGAGCCAGCCTTGATCGCCCGCCACCTCTCCGTCCTTGCGCTTGCGGAAGAAGAGGACGTCGACGATGACATCGGTTCCGGCATCGGCACGGAAGCTGCCCCTGGCAAACGTATGGCGCCGACAAGATCGGCCGCAGCCGCGATCGTCCCGCGTGCACGGCCATCGGCCTTGTCCATGGTGCCGCTCGAGGTCACGAAGGCGGCCAGCCCGCCGGGCTTCAACGCCCGAACCGCCTTCACGATGAAATAGTCATGCAGGCGCAGGCCGAGCGCGCGCAACGCGCGGTCGCTGCGCACGGTGCGGTCGGAGAAGGGAGGATTGCCGATCGCCAGGTCGAAATGCGCCGGCAGATCGACCCGCGCGAAATCCTGATTGAGTATTTTGGCGCGCGGCTGCAGCAGACGGGCGATCCGGGAGGTAACCGGATCGATCTCGACGCCCGTGAGATGGGTGACGGGATGTAGCGCCGCCGGCATCAGCGCCGGAAACAGTCCGGTGCCGACACCGGCTCGAGCACACGGCCGCCGCGAAAGCCGAGCCGCTGCAGGCCCGACCAGATGGCCCGGACGATATATTCGGGGTGAAGTGCGCATACTGGGTGCAGCGGGCGAGCGACGCGTAGTCGCCGCCGTCGATCGCGTCCTCGAGGTCGGCGCCGATGTCCGCCCAGCCCTCGCGAAACTCAAGCTCGCCTGGGAGACGAAACACGCCGTTGGCGAGCTCGGAAGCGCCGAAGCCGGTGAACCGGATCAGCGCGGCCTGCTCGTCGACCGAGGCCGGACGCTGCTCATCGACGATCGAGGCGGCGAGCCGGATCGCCGCGATGTTGTCGCGGGCGCGCTCCCGCCAGGATTTGGCGAGACCGCGCGTGCCGGCGAGATGGAAGTTCTCGCCATTGGGCGCCCGGCGCAAGAGTTGAGCATCCGCCGTGGCGGGCACGGCAGGCGTGGGAGAATGCGGGGCCGGGTCGTCATCGTCCGGATCGTTGGCCGCACTGTCGGAAAAGGCGGTCACGCCAAGGCCGAGACCTGAGGAAAGTGCGGTATTGCCGAACAGGTCGAGCGTGAAGGGGTCGTCGTGGGACACGGGATATCTCCTGGGATTATGGCGAGCGCGATCACGCGACCCGCGTGTGCGGCCGCGCGAAACGCTGACGGGGTTGTGGGATGGGCTAGCGGGCGATCAGCGACAGCGAGACGTCCGTCTCGGTCAGTTGCACGCGCAGATGCGTGCAGCGCGTGTTCCGGTCGAACAGCGGGATCAGTCTTTCAGCGTCGAGGAACTCGATGCCGTCGTCACCACCAAAATGCCGGTTCTTGTAGTGCCACCAGTCGGGATTGCCGACCGGGTGGCATTCATCCGAATAGATCACGAGGGCGCGCTCACCCTCGGCGAGCTTGCCGTTGGAGAGGAGATAGACGCCCTGATCGCCGACCAGCCAAAGTCCCGGCTTTTCATCCTTACCGGGCTTGATGCCGTAGTAGGGATTGCGAAATCCCCATTGACGGCGGCATCGGCGATGCCGCGCTCGATGACCTTGCGAACGCCGAGAATAGGAAATGTGAACATGACAGCCTCCGATCAGGCTGCAATCGCGGCGGGCAGGTAGCGGAGATGGACCGGCAGCTTGGCGCTGATCTCGGGGCGGTCAGATCGTCCAGAAGCTTCAGGACCGTCCCTTGGCCGCCGCCATAGACCAGCACGGTTCGCTTGTCCTGGTCGGCCTCGGGCCACCGCTCACCCGCATAACCGCGATAGTCGGCATGGGTCGTGCTCCAGATATGGTCGAGCCGCTCCGCGCGCGTCATGGCACGGACGGGGCGGGATTCCCGCTCGATGATCACATCGCGCATGCGCTCGGCCGAACCCTTGGCCGACATATCGCAATAGGCGTGGAAGTAGCGTGGCCGCCCATCGATCGAGAGTGCGAAGAAGACGCTGGTGATCGAGCCGGTCATGAACTCGCGCATTGCGAACATGTCGCCGCGAATCCAGAGCGGCGGCAGGATCTCGAACATGTAGTCGTGCTCGGCCCGGCCGATCTCGAACCACTCGCCGTCATAGAGGCGGCCGGTGAGGCGTGCCTTGCTCATCGGCGCCGGGCCATGGCGATCGAACATATGGAACATCTGTTGGCGCGTGGCGACGCCCTCGAAGACCTTGCGGAAGGAAGTTTGGGTGATCATGGCGGCTCCTGTCGTCCGTCGGCATCAAGCGCGATCCTGTCCATCCGACCGGATCATCACCTTCATGCCTTCTCATCACCCATTCCCGCGGCCGCCTCTCCGGTCCGGCGGGTCAAGGCCGGCGCCAGCCGGGCGCAGCTTCCCTTGACGCGACGGCCGGGCATGCGGCAGCGATTCCGCTCTGATATCCCCTTCCACTCCCGGGTTTCCTTTCCCTGTCCTTTCAGATCGCTGTTCCAGTCCTGCGTGGATGGCCGCAGCCGCTCGTACCGGCACCCAGTCTCACGCACGATCTCCTGCAAACGACGGGCATAGATCTCGCCCTGCCGATCGTTGTCGGTGGCTGCGGCCATCAATATGTCGGGGTTCGAGGCGATCGACCGGATCGCGTTATCGCTGACGGGCGACCACCCGCCCCCGGTGCTGACGTAGAGGGTGTCGGCACGCATGCCCTCGAGTGCGGCAAGGCTCATGGCGTCGATCGCCGCCTCGGTGACGCAGAGCCGAAGCGCAGCCTCGTTGCCGAGACGGAACAGTTGCTTGCTGCCGCCGGTGGAGAAGCCGCGCCACTGGGGCCGCGTTCTTCCCAACCGATCAGTTGCCTGGTTTGGTCGACATGCGCCGTCCAGATGCTGCCGCTCGGCCCTCGCGCAGCAGGCCTTGTGCGATAGCGGCCTGCAGAATGGATACTGGGATCGCACGCTCATCTGCCAGATATCGCCAGGCGCGAGACCCGATGGTTGGAGGTCGTCGGCGCCGCCATCGGTCGGTGATCGAAAGTGGAATGCCTGTGCGCTTCGGGCAATTCCAGGACGGCGTGGCCGGAACATAGCCGACGAGACTGCGAACCGCCTCGACGGCCGCCGGAAAGGCGATACCGGCCAGGTGACCGGCGAGGGTGAAGACGTCGCCCTTGGCATCCGAGAGTGGATCGAACCAGCCCCTGCCATTGTGGATGACGATGATGATCTCGCCTGCCCCGCGCCGGTACTTCACGGCGCGTGTGGTGCTCTCCTTGACGTCCACCGTCCAGCCCTCGCGCTCGAGCACGGCGGCGCAGGGCACCTTGTCTCGCAATGTCTCGATTTCATGCTGCTCCATGGGTCAATCCCGCCGGCGCCGCGGGCGTCCGGCCCTTTCCTGTCCAGATCTGTTTGTCTACCTTTCCGGCAGGCCTCGAGGTCGGCCGCGAAGCCGGAAGGCCGCAGGGGCGCACCGGCTTGCCGGGCGGCGCAGCCTCCCTTGCGGGCTTCCCGGCGCAAGCGGCAAAACCTCGTCCCAATAAGGGCTCGTGGCGTCCCGCCACCAGCAGGAAAGGACGATGCGACGCGCAACCCGGCCTTCAGACGGCCGGGCGCTTGGCGCGCGAGGAAGGCCGGCTCAATGAGCCGGCCGACCGCCCTGGTAGGGATCGTATTCGAAGAGCGGCTCGATTTCGGCGTCGTCGAGTTCGTCGGCGGGCATGACGCCGTATTCGTCGTCGACCTTGAAGAGAATAACCGGCACCATCAGGGTGCGGGCGAGGTTCCAGGCATGGTTCTGTGCGAGTGAAAGATCGTGCGACATTGAAGGGCTCCGTCCATGGGCGGGGCCGATCCCGCTCTGGTGCCCGTCGGGTCCGGGGCCCGGCCGCAATCACCGCGCAGGCGAAGCCGCAGCGGCCGCACGCTCGCGTAGCGGACCCTTGTGGGTTGATTGGAGGAGGACGGACCTGGACCAGGAAGCCAGCACAGCAAGCGGGGCGGACCTGCGCGTGGATGGATCCGCACCCAGTCGCATCCTTCCCGGTAGCAGAGAGCCATTGCAGAGACCGGGCTTGACGTGCCCTCAGTATTGTCGCGGCGACCCGCCTCTTCGTGTCATGGCTCAGGATCCGAATGAACTCGATGACGAAGTTCGTGATCGACAATCGACCGGACGACGTCGATATCCATCTCGGCCGACGGTTCTATCCGCGCCACCTCGGCAGCTACCTTTGCCCAGTGGAGGAACTGGCCGTCTTCGATCGCGCGGGATGTTGCGGCAAGCCGTTGTGCCTCATAATAGGCAGTCGGGCCGTGGAGACGGACGAGGCGCCTGGCGTCTTCCCGCCATCGGCGACGGATCGCACGCCGCCTCTCTACCCACGCCAAAATCGCCCTCAGCATCTCAGAAGCACTCCCCCAACTGCACGAATGCCCCTGCCCGCGTCAGGGATGGACGCCCGGAGGGTGAAGACCCGCACCGCGGGGCTTCAGCTTCGCCGACAGTCCGGTTCCGGAGGAAGACGCCCCACCCCTCGAAAGATTTTGAAGTTCACGCTATCCTTACCGGATGTGCAATGCCTATGAGCAACACGTTCGCTGGGTTGAATACTGCCAGATGATGCAGGCGTTGAGCTGGAGATACCAACGCAACAGACAGAACTCGATCTGCCCCAGGCGGACGATATCAGGATCAACGATATGGGACCGGTCATGCGTGCGGCCGGCGACATGATCGAACTCGTCCAGATGAACTTCAGCTTCCCGCCATCGGGGCCCAGGGTGGGCCGGTCTTCAATTTTAGATCGGAAGGGCGAGACTTCGCCGACAGCAAGCGCTGCCTGATCCCGGCATCGGGATTCTACGAATTCACCGGCAAGAAGTACCCCAAAACCAAACATCGCTTCAGCCTGATCGGAGCCCCTTCATGGCCATCGCCGGGCTATGGCGTGAGGCCCAGGGCAATCACCCAGCCTCCTTCACGATGCTGACGACGAGTCCAGGGCCGGACGTCGCGCCCTACCATGATCGTCAGGTGGTCGTGCTCCAGCCAGATAACTGGGCGGACTGGCTCCGTTTAACCAAGCCGCAGGGCGAACTGCTCAAGCCCACCGGCCGAGGCCTTCCCTGCAATTGCAGTTAATTTGAGAATCCCGCAGCCCATATTCTCATGATTAAATGGTCAACCCGAACCAAACCGGCGCATTCTTTCGGTTAACTGCTAAGCGACAGCAGGGGAACAACTTCGACATTGTCGATCAGTCGTGTGTTGCCGAGCCAGGCGGCCACCAGCAGACGCGCGGGACAGTAAAGTGCGTTCAAAGGCCGAAGATCGGCGTCTGCTCGCAATTCCAGATATTCCACCTCCCGGTAGCCTGCCGAAAGGATGGCAGCGCGCGCCTCAGCCAGTGTCAGGCTGACCGGCGCTCCGTTGGCGATCTGTCCGGCTGCTGTGTGCAGAATCGACGCGAGCTTCGGTGCAGCCAGTCGCTCCGCCAGTGAGAGCCGGACGTTGCGCGAAGAGAGCGCCAGCCCGTCTTCTTCGCGGACTGTCGGACAGCCGATGACGGTGATCGGAATGTCCAGATCCCGCGCCATGCGGCGAACCACATGAAGCTGCTGGAAATCCTTCTCGCCGAAAAACGCGAGATCGGCTCCGGTCTGCAGGAACAGTTTGGCGACGACGGTGGCGACGCCATCGAAATGACCCGGCCGAAACGCGCCGCACAGGCCCTCGCTGACGCCGCCGACCGAAACCGCGGTGGCAAAACCCTCCGGATAGATTTCAGCAGCGTCCGGCGCGTAAAGCAGATGCGCACCCAGTGGCGCCAGCTTTGCAGCGTCCTCCACCTCGGTACGCGGATAGGCGGCAAGATCGGCTGCGCTGTTGAACTGCTTTGGATTGACGAACAGCGTCACGATCACCCGGTCGGCCTTTTCGAGCGCGGCACGCACCAGGCTGAGATGCCCTTCATGCAAGGCACCCATAGTGGGCACCACAGCAATGCTGGCTGCTTCGCGACGCCATCCCGCAACGATCGTGCGAAGATCCGCCACGGCCCTGACAATCGGAACATTCATGCCGCTTCTCCACCCTTGATCGTTTTGGGCTGATCGCGAAAGACATGCTCTGCACCTGGAAAGCGCCGCTCGCGCACTTCGTTTGCGTAGGCTGCGATCGCGGCTTGTGCCCGCTCCCCGAGTTCAGCGTAGCGCTTGACGAATTTCGGCCGGAAGTCCGTGAACATGCCAAGCATGTCGTCGACCACCAGGATTTGGCCGTCACAGGCTGACGAGGCGCCGATACCGATGGTGGGGATGGCAATGTCGGCGGTAATCCTGCGAGCGAGCGCTTCCGGCACCTTCTCCAGCACAACGGCAAACGCGCCGGCTTTTGAAACCGCGTCGGCATCGCGCAAGATGCGTTCCGCATCGTTGCCACGCCCCTGCACCTTGTAGCCGCCAAAAGTATTGACTGCCTGTGGTGTCAGGCCGACATGCGCCATCACCGGAATGCCGCGCGCGACCAGGAACTGGATCGTCTCCGCCATACTCTCGCCGCCCTCGAGCTTGACGGCGGCGCAGCCGGTCTCGGCCATCAGCCGGGCGGCATTGCGAAAGGCCTGTTCGGGCCCTTCCTCATAGGACCCGAACGGCATGTCCACAACCATCAGTGCCCGCTCGATGCCACGGCGCACCGCTTGTGCGTGCATGATCATCATGTCGAGCGTGACGCCCAGCGTGGACGGCAAGCCGTGCAGCACCATGCCAACGCTGTCACCGACAAGCACGATATCGCAGGTGGTATCGACAAGCCTCGCCATCGGTGTCGTGTAGGCAGTGAGACAAACCAGCGGCGTCCCACCCTTGTGTGACACGATATCGGGGGCGTCAGGGCCTTCACTTCACCTGTCGCGCTCATGGCATTCCTTCCCTTACGTTAACCGCCTGAGGGCGTTTGGCACAATTTTGTGCAGATGCGAAGAACAAAACTTCATGTCGCCGGAGACGTTGACGGCTGGTCGGGGCAGTCCACGTTCGTCGGAAGTTGAACCAATCAGCCTCGACGGAGGCTTCGGACACAAGCCGTACGCAATGGAAGATACTCCCTCCAAAAACACTGAGGAGAACCAGAAAACGGGACCAGGGCCACGAAGTGAACGTGGATCTGATTGCGGTGCTTGTTCTGACCCCTACAACAGCGCCATTCCGGGTAAACTGGAGCGTGGGGTAGCTTCTGCGATTGCTGGGCCCGGGGACGGCAAGCAGACTGATTGCTGACAAGCTGACGGCGTCTTGGAGATGTCTCCCTGGTGCCGGTATTCTGACCGCACAGTGAGGAGCGTTGCCGACCTCCTTCCCTAGCTAGACGTGGACGAAGAAGCCTTCAGCGCGGCGATCTCTTCTTCATTCCGAAACAGGGCAACCTCATAGCGAACGGAGGACGTTCCGAGCCTGGCGACGCGGATACCGGCCGTTACCTTATCGGGGAAAGCAAGTTCAGAAAAATAGCGGCACCCGGTTTCGACGACGAGCCCAATCTGGTCGCCGCCATGGATGTCCAGCAGGCCCTCGCCGATCAGCCAGCCATTCACCGCAGTGTCGAACAGCGAATAATGCACCGCATTTGTTCATGTCACCATAGATGTCGTTATCCATCCAGCCGTGGTGATTGTGCGAAACGCGTTGTAGGCATTGCGCGACGTGGGTGAAGACCGCTCGCTCATCGTCTCACCATGCCGCGCGATAGATGGCGAGCGCATCCGGCTCCGAGACATTGCGCGGATTGTTGACCAACAACCGCTGCTGCTTCATCGCATCCGCCGCCATCTTTTCAGATGCTCTTCGCCGATGCCGACATCCCGCAGGCGCGGCTGCAGGCCAAGTCTTTTCGATAGCGAGGCCAGTTCCTCAATGAACGCCGCGCAGCCCCTGCACACCTTCCTCTTGTGCGAGACGTGGGAAAGCGTCCGTGGCGATCTCGGCGTAGAGATGGGCGGCGTCGGGCGCGTTGAAGCACAGGACATGCGGCAGGACAAGTGCGTTCGAGAGGCCGTGCGGGACATGGAACGTCCCCGATCGGATAGGCAAGCGCGTGGACGGCGGCCACCGGCGAATTGGCGAAGGCTTGACCGGCGAGCATGGAGCCGAGCAACATCGCCCCCTCGCCTCGACATCCTTACCGTCAAGCACCGCTTTTCGATGCTGGCGCCGATGAGTTGCAGGGCCTGTCTGGCCAGCATCTTCGACAGCGGATTGTTGTTGGCGTTCTTCGAGGCATAGGCTTCGATTGCGTGCACCATCGCGTCGACGCCGGTGGCTGCGGTGATTGCCGGCGGCAGGCCCAGCGTTAGTTCCGGATCGAGCACCGCAATGTCCGGCAGGATGATAGCGCTGGACACGCCGCGCTTCTCCTCGTCACCGACGGTAATGATTGAAACCGGGGTGACTTCCGAGCCTGTTCCTGCCGTGGTGGGCGCCAGCACCAGAGGCAGGCGCGGTCCCTTCGCCTGCGCCACGCCCCAGGCGCCGTCGATGTCTTCGCCGGAGCCGAGAAGAAGTGCGGCCACTTTCGCCACGTCGAGCGACGAGCCGCCGCCGAAGCCTGCGACGCCGGTCGCGCCGGCTGAACGACCATTTTCCACCGCCTTCATCACGGTCGCCAGCGAAGGATCGGCTTCAACGGAATCGAAAATCGCAACCGACGCTCCGACGCTTTCCAGTGAGGCGATGGCTGCGTCGCACAGGCCGAGTTTGCGCAGGCCGGGATCGGTCACGAACAGCACCGTCGGGCCCAGCCGTTTGCCTGCGATCGCGCCGAAGCGCTTGGCCGAACCGGCTTCGAAGACGATCGAGGGGTCGTATTGAAGGTGAAGGCTTGCATCGGGCGAATTCCTCTAGAGTCAGACGGCCGGAACGACTGGCTTTTCGACCAGATCACGCGTGTTCAAACTGATGCCGCCGCAGTTTACGCTGCTGCAGTTGCAGCAGCGCGCGGTGGAGGCGCATGCCGGCCGTCTGGTCCACAAGCAGAATTTTCGCCGGCTGATCGAACAGCAGGAACTGGTGGTTGATCCGCTATCACGGCTTCCTAGGAGGCCCGTGGGAACATCTCTTGCTCTAGTTCAGGCGCCGACCTCGTAGTATCGCAGAGTGCATTATTTGGCAGATCCCGAGCATGCTTCGACCTCACGAAGCGTTCCGGCTGCACGAGCTGCTTCTTCCCTGAGTAATTGGCGCCGCCAGTACCTGCCTGGCAATCGCGGCAGGTGTTATTCGACTCTCGCGCGGCCGAGCGAGGCAAGGTCGCCCGGCGGGATCGTTCCAGCGGCCTGCGCCATGGGCGAAGCCGTCACGGCGCGGGCACCTCGGGGCTGGTAAGCGGACCGGCATTAGCCCGTCAGGCCAGCGTATAGGCCGTTTTGACGGTCGTGTAGAACTCGGCGGCGTAGCGGCCCTGTTCGCGAGGGCCGAAGCTCGATGCCTTGCGGCCGCCGAACGGCACATGGAAGTCGACGCCGCCAGTGGGCAGATTGACAAAAATCATGCCGGCGTCGGCATTGCGCTTATAGTGCGTCGCATGTTTCAGGCTGGCCGTGCAGATCCCCGAGGACAGGCCGAATGCCGTATCGTTCGCGGTCTCCAGCGCCTCTTCATAATTCTTGACACGAATTACCGCCGCGACGGGACCAAAATCTCTTCGCGGCTGATGCGCATATTATTGGTTGCCTCGGTGAACAAGGCAGGCTGCAAGAAGAAGCCGGGCGTCTCACGGTTCAGCCTTTCGCCTCCACACACCAGCTTAGCGCCCTCCTCACGGCCAATGGCGATATACTTCTCGTCCTGACTGAGTTGGTTCTCGTCCACCACCGGACCGATCTGCGTTCCCGGCGAGCGCGTCGTCGACGACGAGGCTCCTAAGCTTTTCGGTAACTGCCGAGACAAAACGATCGTGGATGCCTTCGGTGACGATCAGCCGTGAGGAAGCCGTGCAGCGCTGGCCAGTTAAGAAGTATGCACCGTTGACGGCGCAGTCGACCGCCACGTTGAGGTCCGCATCATCGAGCACGACCAGCGGATTCTTACCGCCCATCTCGAGTTGGAACTTCCTGCCGTGTTCGACGCAGGAGGCCGCCACACGCCGGCCGGTCTCCACTGAGCCTGTGAAGCTTATCGCATCTACGTCGGGGCTATCGAGCATGGTCTGGCCGACGACCGAACCACGGCCCATTACGAGATTGAGTACGCCCTTTGGCAGCCCGGCGCGGTGGAGAATGTCAACCAGCTCCCAAGCGCAGCCAGGGGTGAGATCAGCCGGCTTGAATACCACAGTGTTGCCGTAGCAGAGCGCCGGCGCAATTTTCCACGCCGGAATGGCGATTGGGAAGTTCCACGGCGTGATGATAGCGATCACGCCGACCGGCTCACGCGTCACATCCACCACGACACCCCGACGCACAGAGGGCAACGTTTCGCCGGCCAGCCGTAGCGTTTCGCCCGCGAAGTAATCGAAAACCTGGGCCGCACGAATCGTTTCGCCGACTGCTTCGGCCAACGATTTGCCTTCCTCGCGCGACAAAAGTCGGCCGAGTTCGTCCTTGCGGGCGAGAATTTCGTCTGCCGCCTTGCGCAACACCGCGTGACGCTCCAAAGGGCTCGTGCGCGACCATGTCGGGAACGTACGTTTAGCGGCGGCGATCGCGGCTTGGGAGTCAGCTCGAGTAGCACGCGCATAGGTGCCGACGACTTCGTTGGTGTTGGAGGGGTTAATGTTCGGCGCGGCTTCGCCTTCGACCCAAGCTCCATCGATCAGGTTAGCATGCAAGGTTGTCATGGCGAGGCGGGTTCTCCATATCGAGTTTTTGCGGGATTGCGGACCTTGTCGGAGATACTATATGGGTCGGACTCATGGTCCAGAGCGCTTCGGAAGGAAGTGTCGAACCGACAGCTCAAACTATCTAGAGATATTTCTTCAAGTCGTTCTTCTTTATCTTTCCATTCGGAGCGACCGGCAAATCGTGCATAACGATAATCTGTTGCGGCAGCTTATACTGGGCAAGGCGGCTCTTCAGAAAGGACTTAATCTCATCCACCTCGCACTGCCGTTCAGGCAACATTTCAACGAAGGCAATAATTTCCTCATTTCCCTCAACAGGACGTCCGAGCACGGCGGAATTTAGAATGCTGGGATGTGCATTCAGGGCGGCTTCGACTTCCGGAGGATAGACATTGAAGCCGGAGCGAATGATCAATTCCTTTGATCGGCCTTGAATAACCAGTTCGCCGCGTTCGTTGCGACTGACGATATCGCCTGTGTGAAGATAGCCATCCTCGTCGATAACTTCGGCGGTCGCTTTCGGCTGGCGATAGTATCCCAACATCACATTGGGGCCCCGGACCAGCAATTCTCCCGGCTTTCCCTCTGGGACATCGAGACCGTCAGGCCCGACGATCCGGATCTCGACCCCTTCTATCGGTGGACCAATATGGATGTCGTCGGTGCCAATCGAATAGTGAGACCGGCTGATCGTCGGCGACGTTTCAGTCAATCCGTATCCGTTCTGTAAGACCACGCCGAACAGCCGTTCGACATTTTACGCAGTGACAGGTCGAGCGGCGCGGTGCCCGTGTAGACGTACCGGAGGTTATTTGGCGTGAGCTTTTCGCCCGTCTGTTCAACATGTGCCACCACCCGTGTCAGCATGGCTGGAACGGCGTTGAAAACCGTCAACTCTCCGCTGCGAACAGCATCTAGGGCCTCCTGTAGTGAAAATCGTGGCATAATTTTCATACGCGCGCCAGCGTACAACATGCCTTGCATCAACACGAGCCCGTACGAATGAGATATCGGCATGACACACAGGGCGACATCATCGGGAGCGAGAGACTGTGTTCGTCTTCCCCTGCTTGAGACGAAAATCAAATTGCGATGGCTAAGCATGACGCCCTTAGGGCGCCCCGTGGTCCCGGTAGTATAGATCAGAACGGCGACTTGCTCTGCGGATCCTTCGTGAACTTCTTCCGGCTGGCTGTTCTCATTTAACGGACCAACCGTTACGGCGCCGATATCAGTAAAGAGCCGAACATCAGCATTGCCGTCGTCCGCATTTTGTGCAGACAAGTTGGAATCGGTGCGAAATATACGCCGCGGCTGGCAATCCTCTTCAATAAGGGCAAGTTCATGCTTGCTGAGCCGGGCATTCGCTAGCACCGCCCATGCATCCAACCGGCTTGCTGCATACATTAGAACCACAGCCCTGATCGAGTTTTCGCAGATGATCATCACCCGATCACCCTGCCGAACCCCGAGTTGTCGCATTTCATCAGAGACAGCTGCGACCGTGTCGATCAGCCGGCGGAAGGACCAATCAATCCCGTTTTCATCTGTAAAGGCGATACGGGAGTCGCCGAACGTTGCCCCTTCCTCCAAGATCATATGAATGCGACGAGGCAGCTCGGCCAAAAATCCATCTCAATTTCCCCAAATCCTGATAGCCTGCGCGGCAATTGGTATATCCAATTTGGTCATCCAATTTACTGGCTGTCAAGTAGATAGTGGATCCATCAGCCGAGTTCGTGGTCACGTATTGGGCGATTTCAAACGGCATTTCGGCCGCGCAAAATTTCCAAGATCCTGCGCCAGCCCCATAGGGACCGCCCTGCATCAACTGCCTACGCGGCCTCAGGCGCGACGAATAGACCGCCGCGCCTGAGGCCTGGGAGGATTTTGTGTGATTGTTACGAACTGCCGTTCTTTCCGAACATATTCTTCCAAGCGTCGGTGCCCGGCTTCGCTTCCCACTGCTTGCTGTCGGACAATGTGTCTATGCCCGCACGAACCCCGGACGGTCTTTGATCGCCTGGTACCAACGATCAATGTTCGGGTACTCCGACAGGTCGCGTCGATGCAATTTCCGCGTGCGAACCCAAGGGAATGTGCTGATGTCAGCGATAGAATACTCGCCGGCGAGATATTCATATTCGGCAAGGCGCTTCTCGAGAATGTTGTATATTCGACCAACTTCCCGGTCGTAACGTTCGATGGCGTAATCGATCTTCTCAGTCGCATACACCATGAAATGATGTGCTTGGCCCAGCATTGGGCCCATCGTGGTATTCTGAAACACAAGCCACTTTAGCGTATCGTATCGTTTTTCCGGGTCCTGAGAAAGGAACTTTCCGGACTTTTCCGCAAGATAGAGTAGAACAACCGCCGATTCAAAAACAGCGTAAGGCTTGTTGTGCGGGCCATCGTGGTCAACGATGGCCGGCACTTTGTTGTTTGGATTGATCTTCAGGAATTCCGGCTCAAATTGCTTTCCTGCGGTTATATCAACCGGAATAACACGGTACTCCAAGTCCAGCTCTGCAAGCATTATAGCGGCTTTATACCCGTTGGGGTTGGCCAGAAGTATAGATCAATCATCGCTGAAGAACCCCTATCCGACGATCTTGAGCCCTGTGGGCTTGTCGACGATCAGCCCAGGATTCAACATCCACTTCGGGTCCAGCTCGGTCTTGGCGGCTGCCAGCACACGGCGGAACAACGGATCGACTTCTTTGTCGTACCAAGGACGGAACGATTTGCCGACAGCATGATGGTGCGTGATGGTGGCGCCGAGCTCTATTAGGGCGTCCGACGCCACGTCGTGGAGCATCGAATAGGCTTCGAGGCTGTTGGCATGTGTCGAAGGAGCCATGATCGAGTAGTATGGAGCCGGACCGTCCGGATACAGGAAGGAGAACCTGCGGCAGACGATGCCACCGCCAAGATGTTCCTTCTGGGCCGTTCGCACGCGACGCATGATCTCGGTATCGACTTCTTCGAACCGATCCCAAGTATAGGCGGTTTCGAACGTGAAGCTCACGATTCCCATCGCAGCGCGCGTATGCATCAGCCGGGGCAGATACCTGAACTGGTGCCGCCAGTTACCCTGCGGCCCGCTGCGGCTGGTTTCCAGCGCGTTGTCTGCTGTTCCCGCGCGCTGCTTCACGACGCCACCGAAGTCCTTGCAGATTTCGAGACCACGCTCCAGCCATGCGTCCACCGGATGGTCGGCGGATTCGAAGCCCAGCAGCAAGACGGATCGGTGCCGTCTCCAGCGCCGTAGAATTTGGCGTCCTGCTCGTCGAGATAGCGAGCGTTCGCCGGGAACAGTCCCGCTTGGGTGATTTGACGGACGGCCTTGGCACCCTCATAGAACGACTTGAAGGAGATCGATGCATTCGCACGGAATTTCACACGCCCCTGCAGACGCATCCATGCATCAGTGATGATGCCCATCGTGCCTTCAGACCCGATGAACATGCGATCCGGATTTGGTCCGCACCTGAGGCAGGCAGCCGGCGATTCTGGATCGTCCCGCTGGCGTGACGACGCGCAGGCTTTCCACCATGTCGTCGATATGCGTGAGATGGGTCGCATAGTGACCGGACGACCGGGTTGCGATCCAGCCGCCCAGCGATGAGAATTCCACGATTGCGGAATATGGCGCAGGGTGAGGCCGTGCGGCTTCAGTTGTTCTTCCAGAGCCGGCCCGAGAATGCCTGCCTGGATCCGCGCGCAGCGTGACACAGGGTCGATTTCGAGAATCTGGTTGAGGTTGCCCAGGTCAATAACGACCACGCCGGGAAGGCGTCGCGCTCGGGACCCCAGAAGCCTCCTGTGACGCTCGATCCACCGCCATACGGTATGCATGCATAGCCGTTTTCGCCACACCAGTCGAAGATGGCGGCAATATCTTCTTCGTCGCGCGGATAGGCCACGACGTCCGGAGCCTTCTTGAAATCGCGCCGGTAGATAAGGGTCATGTCCTTAAAACCCTTACCGTAGGTATGGACAACTCTGTCCCACTTTTCCGTGGTGCAGAAATCTTCCAGCGTTCGCGGGATCTTTATGCGCGACGGATAAAGTTCAATCTCATCAAGGGTCGGGTCCGAGAGAACTTCGATATCCTTAATCCCAAGCCGCTGCTCCACGCGGTCTCGCATGGTACGGATTTCGTCCTGGGAGTTATCTTCACCTTCATATCCCCACGACCAGAATTTCCTTCGCGTGCCATAGTAGCCGCTCTTTTCCTTCGCCACGGCGCTTCCTCCTTCGAGATTTTCGACGTCCAACCATCCAGGTGCGCATCGTTTGGGAAAACATCGCGATCTGGTTTGACCAATTTGGCATATCCAGTTTTCTCAGTCAATGGCTCTCGGAGCAGATCACGCCCGAACTGCGCCACCGCTATAGTCGCGACCTCGCTTAAGGTCGCCATTGGGGCGCACACGCTTCCACCGCCATGGCCGTGATCGGGCCAATTCCCGGCGTGGTCCGAAGGTGGGTGTATCCTCCCGCGTGGGGCTTCACGGCGAAGGATTTCTCCAGCTCTCCAATCTTCGCGGCTCAACCGGTCGACCTGCTCGAGGTACGCGACCAAGGTCGAGGACCAGTTGGGGCATCGCTGGTTCGGCGGCATCAATCGCGGCAGCTAAGGTTTTCAGGTGAGCCGGACCTTGTGGTGCGATGATGCCGCGTTCGGCAAGATGCCCGCGCAAAGCGTCGATCGCTGCGTCCGCTGGCGCACCTGCACCGACCAGACCAGATACGCCAGCTGAACGTACTCAAGCATCCCTTCGGGCGTGACGGTTTATGTTGCGAGCACGCCGGTCGACTTCCGCAAAGGGGCCGCGCTGTCGGTGAAGGCGGCCTGAATAGAAGCGGCCAATAACTAAAGGAGGTCCCACCCGCCAATTGCAGCCAATGGCAGGAGATGGCGAAACGGTCACCCCGTCGCTTCCAGAACCTGATGTGTGGACCGGCATGGCGTTAACCAATGTCATCGGGGCTTTGAGGTGGAAGCGGCGAAAACCCATCAACCCATCGAGGCTCGCGGCGAAGACGTTGTCCAGCCGCATCACGCAGCCGGATATACATCAGCAGTTGTGACCATCGATCCTGATCCAGCCGACTGTTGCAATTGGGCGGGGTCCATATACATCCGCACATGGAGCCTCCGAGATCCTGTGGCTATTCAGAGTGCTGCGGTTGACTCAGAGCACTTCGATTAGGAAATGCGTGGCTCGACAGAGGCATGTGCTAATATGTCCTCGTGAATGCTGATCGACATAAATTGCTGATAAATCGACGAATTGTTCTCACGAGTGAAAATGGATGAGTTGAAGGCTGCTGGAAGTTGCCAGCAGCTGAGACGTCCAAATAGCTTATCGCAACGCCTTCGAATCCATCGTTGACTATTATCCACACGCGGTTAGAGGGGCTGTTCATGTGATTAGCCGTTATTAGCTTTCATGGTAGCAAAGATGAGAGCTGCGAGCACCCCTAAGACCGAAGTTCGACCGCCTCAGCATGGTCTTCCCAGCGCATTGAGGTGAAGCAAGAAGAGTCCGACTGACTACACAAATGCATTATCGAACGCAGCGCTTGGTCGGTGTCCGCATCGTGACAAGTTCTTCCGCCGCTGTTGGATGAAGAGCCATTGTTGCATCAAAGTCCTCCTTTACGGCTTTCATTCTTATCGCAATCGCAACTGCCTGGATGATCTCCGCAGCGCCAGATCCGACAATATGGCAGCCGACGACCCTCCCGGAATCGGCATCCACGACGAGTTTCATCATCATTCGTTCGGAGCTGTGGGAGAGGGCAACCTTCATCGGCCGGAAATCCGTTTTGTAGATGTCCACCCTTTCAAACCGGGCACAGGCTTGTGCCTCCGATAGTCCAACTGATCCGACTTCCGGACGCGAGAAAACCGCAGTCGGGATATCCGTATAGTCGACCTGCGTGGGACGCTTGCCAAATACCGATCTGCAAAGGCCTGCGCTTCGCGCACGGCTACAGGGGTAAGGTTGACGCGATTTGTCACGTCGCCGACCGCATAGATATGGGGCACATTCGTCTGCGAGTTCTCGTTGACCGCGACGCCGCCGCTGTCAGCACTTAGCGCAACGCCAGATTTCTGGAGATTTAGGCCTTGAGTGTTGGGCTTTCGTCCGATCGCAAACATGACTTGGTCGGCGACGAGCTGTTCAGCGTTTGAAAGACTAGCTTTCAATACGCCACTGCTTTCGTCCATCCTGTCGACTCTTTTGATCCGGCAGTCAGTGACAATCCTAATCTCCTGCTGCTCCAGAGCATCCCGAACATGTGTCCTTATGTCTTGATCGAAACCGCGCAGGATGTTGTCGCTCCGACAAACCAAAGTCACTTTCGAACCGAGACCGGCAAATATGCATGCGAACTCAACCGCGATGTAGCCTCCTCCTTGAATTATGATCCGTCTCGGCAATTCACGAAGCTCAAAGACCTTATCTGAGGAGATGACATGCTCGAGGCCTGGTAAAACTTCCCCATGGTTGGGCGTGCTGCCTGTGGCAATCAATATATTACGAGCGCGCACAGTTTCCCCATTGGAAAGACGCAAGGTGCGCGCATCCTGAAACGTCGCGCGCTCTTTACCAGGCGCGCTCCCGACTTTTCAATCGCCGACGTATATGCGGCTTCGAGACGGAGACTTCCCTGTCTCTATTTCCCGTCAATACTCCCCAATCGAATTTCGCTGGGGAATCGACCATCCGAAGCCCGCCGCGTTCCCGATCTCTTTCTGGAAATCTGAAGCATAAACCATAAGCTTTTGGGCACGCAGCCACGGATGACGCAGGTCCCGCCAACCCGATCTCCTTCAGCAACAATGACCTTGGCCCCATAGCTAGCAGCAACCGCGCCGCGCGGACCCCGCCTGAACCACCACCAATTACTGCCAGATCAACATCAAAATCAGCCATCGTACCCTGCGAGTTCAAAAGCTACGAAAACGGTTTGGGCGCTTTCGCACCGTTACAGCGTTCCGCGGACGGTAAACGGAGGCTTTCAGGAGGAGGGCGGGCGGCGCCCATGCGCGTCATGCGCAAGCATCTGCCCAGCGATCGGGTACTCAGGCGAAAAGCTTTCACCGTGAATAAGTTCGTCAGCGATTTTCTCGGCCATCGCCATAATGGGCAGGTTTGTATTGCCGCTTAGAAGCGTTGGCATCACCGAACCGTCGACGACCCGCAGACCATCAAGACCGCGGACTTTCATGCTCGGGTCCACGACCGATGCATCATCAGCACCCATGCGACAGGTCCCAACGGGATGATATACCGTCTCGGCCCGCGCTCGCACGAAAGTCTCCAGCGAGGAGAGATTGCCAAAGGCTTCCGCATCGATCGGGCGTTTTACGAAGTTCTTGAGTGGTCCGCACATCATCATATCGCACATATCGCGCACGCCATCTCTCAGACTCGCGAGGTCCGCATGCTCGGACCCAAGACGCGGGTCGATTGCTGGTGGAATGGCGGGGTCCCCGCTTCGCAATCTCACCGTACCGCGACTTTGTGGCCTGAGCTGACATACGCGAACAGCGAAGCCGTGAGCGATACGCTCGCCGGGCGGCGGATTGCGGAGAACGTTAGCAAAGTGCGCCTGCCACTCCGGCAACGGCGACGATCGGTCGGGGCCCCAAAACGCCCCCGCCTCCACGGCCTGTGAAGCGGCCGGCCCATCGCCTTTGAGAATGTATCGAGCACCGGCCATCCCGCCTTTCAGGAGGCCCATATAGGGGTCAACGTCGTCGGCTGCGATGCCTCGAAGCGAACCGCGCAGTCGAGATGGTCCTGAAGATTCTCTCCCACACCCGGGAGGTGGTGAACCGGTTTAATGCCGAGAGACCGCATATGATCAGCAGGCCCGATACCCGACAACATCAAAAGCTGCGGCGAACCGATTGCGCCTGCCGTCAGCAGAACTTCTCGATCACAGTTGATTGTCCTCTCGCGGCCATTCTGAACCACGATCACGCCACTGGCAGAACCTCCTTCAACGTTGATGCGACGAACATGACAATTTGGCAGAATGGTGAGGTTTGGGCGTCCCTTGGCGCGTTCTAAGTACTTGAATGCGCCGGACCGCTTCCATGTGCTATCGTAAGTTCGTAGAAGCCCGCGCCTATCTGCGACGACCCGTTGAATCCATTGTTCTCAGGCAAACCTGCAGCGACGAGACTGTCGACAAACGCCTGCGTGGTCGAGCGCCGTGGCCCGAAGGAAAGCTTGATGGGTCCGCTGTGCCCGCGCGTTCCATTATCAGGCTGAACAACCAGGCTAGCATCCTCAATCCTGCGCAAATAGGGAGCATTGCGGAAAAGCTCCACTTAGGCATGCCCCGAGACGCCCACGAATCGTAGTCCCAAGGGTTGCAGCGGATCGCGATCATCGAATTGATTGATGACGACCCTCCAATAACCCTCCCCTGGGAATATAGATCCGGCGATTGTCAAGATGTCGCTGCGGCTCAGTCCAAAAGCGCCAGTTGTACCGATCGCTCGTATAGAGGATCCTGATTCCGGCGGGCATATCGACAAACAGCGACTTCCCTCCGCCCGCCTCGATCAGCAAAACGCTCACATTGGCGTCTTCACTCAGGCGGGTGGCTAAAACACACCCGGCGGAACCTGCACCAATGATAATATAGTCGTAACTCGACATGGACCTTCTCCGGTCGGTGATGTTTTCAAACGCAAGTCAAAAGGCGGCCGATCTTCCGCCGCTTTTGACGGGATCATCCCTTCACCGCACCCGCTGACAGCCCGGCGACGAAGTACCGATAGCAAAAGATAAATATTACAAACAAAGGCAGAGCTATCAGCGAAGCGCCGGCCAAGACTTCACCCCAACGCAAATCATGCGCGCCGAGCAACGACTGCAGAGCAACGGGGAGCGTCTTTCTTTGGTCGCTCATAATAAGTATCAGCGCGAACACATAGTCGGCCCAAGAGAGAAGGAACGAGAAGATGGCGACAGTGATGAGCCCGGGAGCGGACAATGGCAAGACGACCTTGATGAACGCTTCGAACTGAGAACAGCCGTCAACCATCGCAGCCTCCTCAAGGTCAAACGGCATTGACTTGAAGAAACCCCAGAGCAACCACACCGCCAGCGGCAGCGAAATTGCGAGATGGGCGATCAACAGCCCCACAGTGTGTCGGTGAGGCCGATCGTTCGGAAAGCTGCCGCCATTGGGATGGCCAGCATGAGGGTGGGAACATGTAGGCAAAAGCATCGATGCAACGAGCATAGTCTTGCCCCGAAAGCGCAGCCGGGTGGCGCCGTAAGCGACAAATGCCGACAGCACGAGGGAGACGGTAATCGTCGCAACCGCCATCAGAGCGCTGTTCAGAAAATTGACGATATAATTCGTCTGCCGGAAGAGGGAGACGTAAGACGTCAGGTCCGGCGGCCAGAAAACGAGAGATGTATCGAGAAAAAGGCGTTCCGCGGGCCTTAGGCTCGAAATGATCATCCAGTATATCGGAAAGAGTGAATAAAGACAGATAACGAGTACGGTTGCATAAAGGGCAATTTTGCCGATAGCTTTTGAATGGTTTCCAGAAAGTGCTTTCCTGAACCTTGCTCCCGTGTTGCAGCGACGATCTCGGACGAATCGGTTCGCGCTCAGGTATCTGGCGACTGGAATCAACGGGCAATCGCTCTACATGGCTCTTCATTTCTTATCGCCCTTGCTTTGCATCATCGATGGGGAACAGGCGCAGATAGATGAGAATGACGCCTGAGAGCAGGAGGAAGGAGATCGTTGCCACAGCGGCGCCCCCGCCCAGGTTGTACTCAATAAACGACTTCCGATAGGCTAAGGTAGGCAAGGTCTCTGTCTGGTTGAGCGGCCCGCCTTTTGTCAAAAGCCATATCAGATCGAACTTGTTGAACATCCAGATGCCACGCAGAAGGATGACCACGATCAGAACCGAGCGTAAGCCTGGTATCGTGATGTGCCAGAATTGCGTCCAAGCACCGGCGCCATCGACGCGAGCAGCTTCGTAAAGTTGCGTTGGGATCGTCTGCAAACCAGATAGAACGCAGGTTACGACAAAGGTGTCCACAACCACACACTGACGAGTATGATTGTGCCTTTGGCCGTGAAGGCATGAGAACTCCAATCGAGCATTCCAACACCGATGGATGCCAGAGCGGTCTTTACCAATCCGTAGTTTGGCTCGAGAATCCATTGGGCCACTAGGCAGGCGACAACTGTCGGCAGGAAGTAGGGAAGAATAGCGATCGAACGTGCAATGGTCTGGCCAACAAAGCGCTTGTTAAGCACCATCGCTATTCCAACGCCCAGAACTACCTGCAGGACAATCGACGAAAGCGCGATTGTGAGGCCGTTCGTCAACGAATTCCAGAAAAGAGGATCTTGCAATACCTTGATGTAGTTGCTCAGGCCGACCCACTCGGGTTCGCTCATAAACGAACGGGCCGAATAGAATGATAGCATAACCGCGTAAATCAACGGGCCGCCAATAATAAATGCGAGCAAGGAGATACTGCCAATAAACAATGCAACAATTCGCCGGTCCTGAACCATAAGAATCATCCTTGAACGAACGATCGGGGCGGCAGCGGAGGCCGCCCCGATCTGCAGTTAGATGACGGAGCGAATGCGTTGCGCAGTCGCGGCGACGCAATCAGCCGACGAGGCGTTGCCGAGGACTTTCTGCTGGAGCATTTCCGGCATGACATTCGCGATGAATACGTTACAAGCACGCATGTCGATCGAAGGACCGCTGGTGTCGATTGCCATGATCTTGATGTTGTCGCCTTCAATGTAGGACTTCATCGTCATCATCGTATTCCAATGCTTCTTGATCATGGGATGGCTCTTCCAACGCTCGTTCTCATAGATGTCCAGGCGCGCCGGATGGTTGTTCATCCATGCTGAAAGCAGCCAATCGACGTAATGCTCTTCTGCAAACCACTGAAGGAACTTAATCGCCTCCTCGCTTTGGTTCGACTTCCCTACGCAGAAGCCGTCAAAAGCATATGAAAGTGCCTTTTGACCGGTACTACCAGGCGAGGGAATATTCCGTACTTATCGGCGAGTTCTGGGTTAGTCGCTTCAAGCGCTTCGACCAACCGACCAGAATAGACACTGTGTGCCGCCTTTCCGGTGGCGAAGAGACTCATTAGTTGAGCATAACTCACGGCGTTCATGCCGGGCGGCATCGTCTTGTACAACTCGCCGTAGAAATCCAAGAAGCGCGTGGCACGATCAGCGTTCTCGCCCTGGTCGAAAACGACATTCCAGTCTTTGTCAAAGAGCTCCGCGCCTTCGGCGAACATATTGCCGAAGCTCGCCCAGTTGGTCGAGCTGTCGCTTGCAAGAGGTATGACACAGCCGCCGACGTCAACATTTCCACCATTAACGACTGTAAGCGCTTGGCAGTTCTTCAAGAAGTCGTCCCACGTCTCCGGTATCTTCAGACCTTTCTGGGCATAGAGGTCTTTCCGGTAATAATTTACGACGAGGTTGTAATCGAACGGATAGTACCAGTTCTCACCTTGATACTCCCATGCGGCCTTCTTGCCCCAGTCATACTTTTGACCAGGTCGGTCACCGGGACGATGGCGCCGGCGTGAATATACTCCAAGATTCCAGCGATGAACCCGGAAGTCATGATGTCATAGGGCTGGCCGGCAGCGACCGCCGCCATCACTTTTGCATCGTGCCGCTAATGGGGCTCGAATCGACGATTATCTTGACGCCGAATTTGCTTTCGTAGTCGTCGCACGCTTTTTCAGGGCTGCCTGACTAGCGACCGAAGTTTCGTTGTTGAGAAACCGAAGCGTGACGCCGGACTGGGCCCGCACCACCGCAGGCGCCGCGAGGCTTGCTGCTCCGACGGCGGCAGCGGATTTAAGAAAGTTGCGGCGGGTCATGCCGGACAAGCCTACCGCCATTCTCACTCTACCTGGAATGTAAATGCTCATTTCCTGCTCCTCCCTTGTTAACTTGTCAGTTCAAGCCAAATGCCAAGAATTAACGTCGCCGGTATCGAGTATAGCGTTGACCCTCCTTTATGACGCTCCAGAGGTGCTATCGTTAGGACGCGACACAGAGCTCCTACTGAAGTCCGGTGACGCCCTCCACGGTCCAGGGGCGCAGTATCAGCCTGACCCGCCGCTCTCGCAGGGGCCATTACGCATTTTCCATTACGCCGATTTTGCCGCCCGTTTGCGCCATCCGCAGCGACGCACCGCTAATGGAGTCGAACAGGTGAAGCCGCTCACTCGGGAAGGCGATAGGGAGTTTGTCACCGGCGCGGATTTCATCACGACGCTGGAGGACGGCACGCATCTTATGGCCGGCCAGCGTGCCCATGAGATAAGTCTGCGCTCCGATCTGCTCGACCAAGTTCACGGTCATCTCAAGCGGCGAGCCGTTAGAGATGACGAGGTGCTCGGCCGGATTCCAAGCGTCACGTTCTGTCCGCTCCTGGCGAAGGTCTTTTCTGGTATGCCTACCGAAAGGTCTCCCGATCGCACCTCGAGCCGCCCGCTTGCGTCGGACAACTGCCCGTCGATCAGGTTCATTTCGGGCGAACCGATAAACCCGGCTACGAACGTGTTTGCGGGACGGTCATAGAGTTCGAGAGGTCTCCCAGCCTGCTGGATCACGCCATCGCGCATGATCACGATGCGGTCCCCGAGCGTCATTGCTTCGACTTGGTCATGTGTCACGAAGATCATCGTCGCCCGGAGCCGGGCATGGAGCGTCGCGATTTCTTCCCGCATCTTGACGCGCAGCTTCGCATCCAGATTGGAAAGCGGCTCGTCCAGAAGGAAAACATCGGGGTCCCGCACGAGCGCACGCCCGAGTGCCACACGCTGCATCTGCCCGCCCGACAGCTGTCGCGGCTTGCGGTGGAGCAGGGATTCGAGGTCTAGGCTGGCCGCTGCAGCCCTCACGCGCCGGTCGATCTCCTGCTTCGCTTCACCGCGCACCCGTAGGCCGAACGCCATGTTGTCGTAGACCGACTTCTGCGGATACAGCGCATAGTTCTGAAAGACCATCGCAACATTGCGATCTTTCGGTGGCAGACCGGTGACATCCCGCCCGCCGATCGTGATAGCGCCTGAAGTGGTGTCGTCGAGGCCAGCGATCATCCGCAGTGTCGTCGATTTTCCGCATCCCGAAGGACCGACAAAACAACGAGCTCGCCATCCTCTATCTCCAGGCAGAAATCCTTGACGGCCCATGGGCCCTGGTCGCCACCAAACGACTTGGAGACATTTTGGAGCGATATTCGCGCCATGCAGCGTAACCTCCCTAAACGTGATGCCCTGTTGTGGGCTTCGCAGGCCATCCCTCCCGATGACCTACTTGTAGACCAAATTGGATAGACCAATCCCGCTGCTTCGTCAATGTCCCCTTGATAGATTTTTATAGCACCCACAGGACGCGGGGCAAAATTATTGGATTGACCAATCTGGTATGTCCAGTTACGTTTCGCCATAGCTTCCATAGAGAGGCACGTTAATCGCAATGTGAGTGGTTGAGATGGCCGGACCGTTGAGTGGATACCAAGTTCTTGATCTATCGAGGATTCTAGCGGGCCCGTGGCTCGGCAGCTTTTAGCCGATCTAGGGGCGACGGTCTGGAAGATCGAACGCCCCTTTACCGGCGACGACACCCGCCACTGGGGCCCACCGCATCTGGATGGAACGACCGAGAGCGCCTATTTCCTCAGCGCCAATCGCGGTAAGCATTCGATTTGCGTAGACATCGCCACGCAAGCCGGCGCTGACATCGTTCGATCTCTGGTCAAGAAGGCCGACGTTCTTATCGAGAACTACAAGGTCGGCGACATGAAGCGGTATGGGCTGGATTTTGAAACGCTCCGCCTCATCAAGCCGGACATAGTGTACTGCTCCATCACGGGATACGGCCAGACCGGCCCGATGAAGACCGTGGCCGGATACGACATGGCCATCCAAGCCATATCCGGGCTGATGAGCATCACGGGCGAGGCCGACGACAAACCCGGCGGCGGGCCCCAGAAGGTCGGCGTCCCGATTTCCGATCTCCTCACTGGAATGTATAGCGCAACAGGTGTGCTGTCGGCGTTGTTGCATCGCGAGCGGACGGGCGAGGGCCAGCATATCGACATGGCGCTTCTTGATGTCCAGCTTGCCGCTCTGGCCAACCAGAACTTGAACTATCTGACCACGGGAAGCCGCCGCGCCGATATGGAAACGCCCATCCGAACATCGTGCCCTATCAGGTGTTCAAATCGAGCAACGGATCATTCGTGCTTGCGGTGGGGAACGACCAGCAGTTCAGGAAGTTCTGCACGGCGTCCCGGCTGCAAGTGCTCTGCGACGACCCCCGTTTCACCACAAACACGGATCGCTTGGAAAACCGCGACGCTCTGATCCCGATCCTGACCGAACGCCTTGCCCAGGAACCAACCGAGCACTGGATCGCGCTTCTCGAACCCATCGGCGTACCATGCGCATCGATCAACCGACTCGACCAGGCATTCGTGCATCCGCAGGTCGTCCATCGCGAATTGCAGATCAATCTTCCCCACACCACGGGCAAGACCGTGCCGCTCGTGGCCAATCCGATCAAATTCTCTCAGACAGAAATTGAGTACACCATCAGCCCCCATGCTTGGGGAGCATACGAAGCACATCCTCAATTCAATCCTCAACATCGGCGACGATGAAATATCGCGACTTGAGAAGGACAAGATTATCTATTGCGGATGATTCAGGGCCGGCTGCGTGCGCTCCGGATTCGGTCTCAGCCGTTCGACGCGCCAAGGTCATCGCGGGCGAGCCGCCGCAGCGAATATCGCGCTTCCCCTTCGCTCCGGATTCTCGCGCGGCGCGCGGAAATAGCTGTGATGCTCGTGAGTCTGCTTGTCGCGAGCCTGCGCATCTCGTGTGCCTTCGATGAAGGCGAGCGCGAAGGAGCGTCCGGTTATTCACTGCTTTCGGTCAGACGGAATTGAGCCAATGTCCAGCATCGCCATGCCCGTTCCCGACGCCGCGATCATCGCCCATAAGCCCGAGATCGTCGCCGCGTTGAGTACCGTCCTGCCCGCGGACGCGATCGTCTCGGACCCGGAGGAAACCCAGGCATATGAATGCGACGCGTTTGACGGCGTACCGATGTCCGCTGCTCGCCGTGGTTCTGCCTCGCACCACCGAGGAGGTAGCGGCGGCGATGAGAATTTGCCACAATCTGCGGGTTCCGGTTATCCCGCGCGGTGCGGAGACATCGTTGGCAGGCGGCGCACTTCCGACGGCCGATAGCGTGGTGCGGGATGTTCGCGAGATTGATACCGCAAACCGATTCATCAGGGTTCAGACCGGCGTCACGAACCTTTCCGTCAGCGCAGAGCTGGAAGTGGAAGGGTTTTTCTATGCACCGAACCCGCGAAACGATACGCGCCTGTGGGGGCGCCATAACGGAGCTTTGGACATGGCAAATCGAATCGAAGTCGGCGGGTTGCAGGTCGATCGCGGGCTCTACGATTTCGTCAACAAGCGCGCGATGCCGGGCACCGGCATCAAGCTCGCAGAGTTCTGGGCCGGCTTCGCCAAGATCGTTCGCGACCTCGCTCCGAAGAACCGGGCGCTGCTCGAAAAGCGCGACGAGATTCAGGAGAAGATCGACGCCTGGCATCGCGAAAATGGCGCGCCGTCCGACATGGCGGCCTACAAGGCTTTCCTCAAGGAGATCGGCTACCTGCTGGACGAAGGTCCGGATTTCAAGGTCACCACCGAAAACGTCGATCCGGAGATCGCCACCGTCGCCGGTCCGCAACTCGTCGTGCCGGTGATGAATGCCCGTTATGCGCTGAATGCCGCCAACGCGCGCTGGGGTTCGCTCTATGATGCACTCTACGGCACCGATGCCATTCCCGAGACCGACGGCGCCGAAAAGGGCAATGGCTACAATCCCAAGCGCGGCGAGAAAGTCATCGCGTGGGCGCGAGCATTCTTAGATGACAGCGTGCCGTTGAAGACAGACAGCTGGTCAAACATGACCAGTTCTCAAATTAAAGATGGTCAGTTTCGACTGATGACGGGCTCCTCGGAGGGTGGGTTGCGCGATCCCTCACAATTCGCGGGGTACCTAGGTGACGTCGACAATCCGTCTTCGTTGCTCTTATCGAGAAACGGCCTTCACATCGAAATCATCCTTGATGATCAACACGTCATCGGAAGCCAAGACGAGGCTGGAATTTCAGACGTTATTCTGGAATCGGCCATTACCACCATCCAGGACTGCGAGGACTCGGTCGCCGCGGTCGACGCCGAGGATAAGGTCGCCGTCTACCGCAACTGGCTCGGCCTGATGAAGGGCGATTTAGAGGAAGAGGTCTCGAAGAGCGGCAAGACGTTCACGCGCAAGCTCAATCCTGACCGCGACTATACGGCACCCGACGGAAGCAAACTGACTCTGCCCGGCCGCTCGCTGATGCTGGTGCGCAATGTCGGCCACCTGATGACCAACCCGGCGATCCTCGACCGCGACGGCAATGAGGTTCCGGAAGGCATCATGGACGCGATGATCACCAGCCTGATCGCGCTGCACGATGTCGGCCCTAATGGCCGCCGCGCCAATTCGCGGACAGGCTCGGTCTATATCGTCAAGCCGAAGATGCACGGGCCGGAGGAGGTGTCGTTCGCTGTCGAGCTTTTCGGCCGCGTCGAACAGGCGCTCGGCATGCAGCCCAACACGCTGAAGATGGGCATCATGGATGAGGAACGCCGCACCACGGTCAACCTCAAGGAATGCATCCGTGCAGCCCGCGAACGCGTCGTCTTCATCAACACCGGCTTCCTCGACCGCACCGGCGACGAGATCCACACCTCGATGGAAGCCGGCCCGATGATCCGCAAGGGCGACATGAAGCAGGCGGCGTGGATTTCCGCCTATGAAGCGTGGAATGTCGACACCGGCCTGGAGTGCGGGCTTGCCGGTCATGCCCAGATCGGCAAGGGCATGTGGGCGATGCCCGACCTGATGGCGGCGATGCTGGTTGAGAAGATCGCTCACCCGAAGGCCGGCGCCAACACCGCCTGGGTGCCGTCGCCGACAGCCGCGACGCTGCATGCGACGCACTACCACAAGGTCGATGTGCACGCCGTGCAGGAAGGTTTCAAAACCGCCCGAAGGCCAAGCTCGACGACATCCTGTCGATCCCCGTCGCCCTGCGGCCGAACTGGACGCCCGAAGAGATCCAGAAGGAACTCGACAACAACGCCCAGGGCATCCTGGGTTATGTCGTGCGCTGGATCGACCAGGGTGTCGGCTGCTCGAAAGTGCCGGACATCAACGATGTCGGCCTGATGGAGGATCGCGCCACGCTGCGCATCTCCTCGCAGCACATCGCCAATTGGCTGCATCATGGCGTTTGTACGCGCGATCAGGTGATGGAGACGATGAAGCGCATGGCGGCGGTCGTCGACCGGCAGAACGAGGGCGACCCGCTTTATCGGCCGATGGCCCCGGATTTCGAGAATTCGATCGCCTTCCAGGCCGCGTGTGATCTGGTGCTGCAGGGCCGCGCCCAGCCGAACGGCTATACCGAGCCGGTTCTGCACGCCCGCCGGTTGGAGCTGAAGGCCAGTGGGGCAGGCGAGAACGTTCTCGGAACGGGATAAAACAATGAATACCATCACGTTGAATGTCGCCAATCGCATCATCGAATCCGCGCTGGATCGGGGGCGGGAGCTCAACCTGAAGCCGCTCTCGGTCGCGGTGCTCGATGCAGGCGGCCACCTCATCGCATTCCAGAAGCAGGATGGTTCTTCCATGCTCCGCTTCGAGATCGCCTTTGGCAAAGCCTATGGCGCGCTGGCGGTCGGCTCGGCTCCCGCTGGCTGAACGCGGCCGCCGCCGAGCGTGTTCATTTTGTCCAAGCCCTGTCCGGCGTTTCCGGCGGAAGATCGTGCCGGTTCCCGGTGGTGTCCTGATACGCGGGAAGCGGGCGAAACCCTCGGTGCTGTCGGAATCTCCGGCGATACATCGGACAACGACGAAATCTGCGCGGCGCACGCTGTCGAACAGGTAGGCCTGGCCGCGGACAAGGGCTAACCCCATTTCCAAGCAAAAGCGTGAAACGGCTTTTGCGTGCGGAATGTGCTTGGAAGCGGGTTTTGCCGATGAACTTTGCGGCAGGCTGGCCTCAAGTCGGTGAGCGGGCTGCACCTTCGCTCTACTCTTCGCAGGTGAGGAGAGAGACGCATGTTCACCCTCACTATAGACACCGCCGACATGTCATCGACATCGGCAAGGCCCCGCAGAACATGGTCATGGCAATGATCGACGCGGCGCTGGTCCCGGCGGGTATCCGCACGACCGAACTTTGACCCCTACTTCGAAGATAGATGGAGTTAATGATGCAGGCTTCGGGTGCTTTCTGGAACCGTTCGCCAGCGCCGGTCTACTTCACCGGTTCATAGAGCGCATCCAGATTTTGGCTGAAGCGCGCTTGACGAGAGCAAAGTAGTTGTCGCATGAATGGCAATGACACGTTCCTGATCGTGGACCTGTTCGGCACCGGTTAGCTGGTCATGGCGAGCACGACGCCGATCCCGGACAACGGCCAAGCCTGACGCACCGAAGCCCTTACGCTCCAACGATTTCGCTGATCTGCACGATGGGTGCGATGTCCGTATAGTTGGCGACGTCCGCGACGATCTCCGCGCGGTGTGGGCCGAACGCCTCCCGGAATGTCCCCAGGCTCGGTGAGTAGATGTGGCACGCTGCGACGAACTCCGGCGCGCTTCCAGGTTCGCGGCCCGTTAGGCCCTTCTCGATCTCGTAGCGCAGGCAGGCATCGCCCATTCGTTCTCTGATCAGTGGCAGGTGGCTGGCACAGTAGTAATCGTGGTCGAACTTCGAGCCGCCATGGGCCGGATAGTAGACGCTCATCTTGATCATGGTCGGGCTCCTACCTGAACGCCTCTCCGAGCGTTCCGGGGCATTTATAGGTCACCGACCCATGAATTGCATCTAGATTTTAGCTGAAATGAGTTTGACGAGAGCAAGGTAGTTTCGACCTGCGTCTCGAGGGTGCGGTGGCGATAGAGGAAGGCCCTGAACGGCGGACGGCGTTTACGGCTAGGCCATCGGCTTGGTGTTGGCCGGGCGCCGCGCTTGGCCATCTCTACGCGCAAGGCATGCCGTGGGGAGTTTAATGAACGGGTGGCTTAACCATCGGGCATATGGCAGCTTCAGCGCGGAGCCGGATTAACCAATTTGGTAGACCGGCTAGGGTTTCACTGGTACTTTGGGTTCGAGTTGCCAAGCAACGCGTATGATTTATGACCCTTCCGTATCGGGATGGACCTGGTTGGGATGGACTGACGGCTGGAAAAAGACCGAAAAATGCTTGAGAAGACGGAAAGCGATAGGATTGCCGGTGTCCCGAACGTTGTAGGGAAAATACTCTCATTCATTGATGAGCGTCGCTATGAGCCGAACGAACGATTGCCGTCGGAACGTGACTTTGCCGACAGGTTCAATGTCAGTCGCGGGCGGTTCGCGAGGCTTTGGCCGCTCTCGAGTCGATGCGTGTGATTGAGCGAAGGCCTAACTCTGGGATCTATCTTAGAAATTCTGAGGAAAGTAGCATCGAGGCCCTCGTTCTTCGTGCGTCTTCTGGCCTGCCGTTTCAGCCTGAAGAGACTAAGGACGTGTTTGAAGTGCGAAGTATTCTGGAGCTGCAGGGCGTACGGATTTCCTGCGATAGAAGGCGGGATCAGGACGTAGATCGGCTGAGGGAAATCCTCTACAAAACGAAGCTTGCAATTGATAGCAAAAGACAATTGAGGCTGAGGATGAAGCGTTCCATCTTGGAATCGTCGCTTCAACACAGAATAGAGTACTGCTTCGCACGGTGAAATTATTTTATGAATTCTCAAAACAGCGTCGCATAATATACTTTTCAGATTACTCACGGGCACGCAAGCTTACGACGATCATTGTGAGATACTTGAAGCCATTGAGGCTCGTCGAACCGATTTGGCAGTGGGAATGATGGACCGACACTTGTCCCGAGCCCTGGCCACATGGCAGACTCTCCACGCGGCGCCGGAACAAACTACCAATAGTGCAATCGACCCCAAGGTGCCGAAGCGTAATGAACCGAGGGACGATACCTCGATGCCGACCAGACCGACTGACTCAGTGCGCCTTCGAGCGCGTGAATCTGATTAGGCGATCGGCTGCGAAAATGCGCCGGCCAGTGACCCTAGGTACTGGAACATTCAAGAGTTTGATACAGCTGCTCTTTGTGAGATCGCAGGGTCACAATCGTGCCTTCTGAGATCCCTAGGACAACACTCATCTTCGCAATGAAATCAGCACGACAAATCCTGCTCGACGCGGGGTCACTGGCCGGCGCATTTTCACACTCGGAGATCTCCCCGGCGCGCCAGAGACCAGAGTGACGACCCCGGCGGTCACGCCGGCATCGACGAAGGCGCCAAGGAGCTCGGCAGGCGCCGCCGGCGGCGGTGCCGGCGCCTTCGATGATCGAGCAGCCGGCGGCGAGCGCCGCGGAGAGCTTGCGCACTGTTTGATTGACGGGAAGTTCCAGGGCGTGAACGCGGCCACCGGACCGACCGGCAGCTTTGAGCGTCATCTGCATGGCTCTTCGCGCGCGCGCCGGAATCACCTGGCCGCAAGTGCGGCGCGCCTCCTCAGCGAACCAATCGATGATGTCGGCGCCGCCATCACTTCGCCCTTGGCCTCTGCCAAAGGTTTGCCTTGCTCGCGCGTCAGGAGCCAGGCGATGCGATCTCCGCGCTCTCGCAGCAAGCCGGCGGCCTTGCACATCAGCTTAGACCGATCAAACGCCGAGGTTGAGCTTCAGAGTTTGAAGCCGCGATCGGCGGCGGCCAGCGCGGCGTCGAGATCCGGCGCGCGGTATGTGCAACCGAGCCGATCGTCTCCTCGGTCGCCGGATCAATAACCGGAATAGTCCGGCATTCGCGACCCTCACGCCATTCGCCATCAATAAAGAGCTTCGTATCGGGATATACCAGCGCCGCATTGGGCATCTTTGATTGCTTTCGTTGTAAGGATGCCCGCGCCGCCGAAGCAGACACGGGCTGTCCTGGGGACAAACTTGAAAGGCGACTAGAATCCCCGTCCGCGTCTGGTGGAGCGATTGTCACGTGCGTGTCTTGCGTTCCCTTATCTGTTTTGACGGCCTGCAGAACCGGGTGCGCCGGTGACGATGCTGCTCGACAGCCTTGTGCCTCACGCTGCTCGTTCGCGAAGTTGATAGATCGCGATGTGCTGGCAGTGGGCGATCAACTTCCGGCCGTTCGCAACAACAACGGCATCTACTTCCACGAAACGGTTGCCCTTCTTTTCGTAGTTCGCGGTAACGCGTGCCCGCGCGACCAACTCTTCATCGCAAGCAGCTGTGGACAGCATCTGCATGCGGCTGCCGAGATGAATCCACGGCCCCAGTAAAGCGTTCTCCATCAAGACCCGGTTCATAACCCGCTGCACCATACCGGGATGCACCAACCCTTCGCGAGCATAGATTGGATCGGTTTCGCGTACTTCCGCCCGATAGTCCGCTCCAGATTGGCCCGGCCAGGAGCGCGGCGCCGTTCCGAGCCATTTGCCGACCTGGTAAGACCTGAGATCGACCGGCCCCGCACCGCAACCGGCGCAGTCTCGGGATAATCGCCAACGGAGATCGGGGTGGCGCGTCCGGCAGCGAGGCACTGCCGGCAGCTCGAACGTCGCTGCCGTTGAGCGCAATCGCTAGGCCTTCGTCTGAAGGCTCGGACGTAACCACCACGGTTTCGCCATCGTAAACCGGCTTCGCGAAGCGCACCTCCATCAGGCCGCGCTCGAGGAAGGCTCGTCCCCACTTCGCCACCGGAACGTGGACCATATACGCAAAGACATCGACGCCTGGCACCAGGCCGCCGCTGAAGCCATATTTTTGCGCCACCGCATCATCGTGCATCCTGTTTTCGGAGTGCGTGGCGCTGTTGAACGCCTGGACGCGATAGGGCGGCTCAGCCATTTGACTTCCTAACATAGCATTGCTGACGGACATCAATACGGCGCTAAAAGCGTCTGATTGCCGGATGATCCCGGATGAGATCGAGAGTCGTTTTTGATCCATTGCTTCATGTCGGTCCCAAACTGCTTCAGGCAAATTTCCGGCAATTTGATGGCACCATCAGTCTCGCCCAGCAGCGAATAGGTGCAAGCGACATTGTAGCGGACAAGGTTGTCATCGAGGTGGCGCGGCCTTCACCTTTATCAGTTTCGCATACACGTTGTGAAATCGCGCCGAACAGTAACCCCAAGCACCAGCATGCTCAAGTGTCTGATTCAGCTGCTCTTTCCCAGATTTTCGAAGGGTTGCGATTTGCGCCTTCTTAGATCCTTGGACAATTCTAATTTTCGCAATGAAATCAGGTCGATAAATCCTGCTCGACGCGGGGTTACTGTTCGGTGCGATTTCACACTCAATCACCACGACCGAGCATTCGATGCCAAAGCGGGCAGCCGAAATCCTCGAATTCCGTAAGGTCGCTCAGCAGTCCTGGCGATCACACCGACATCTACTGTTCGCTTTCAGTTTCTGACAATCGAGCAGGCCATCCTGTCGTGTCCGTTCGACACGGGCATTGCCCTCGTGCCGCTGCATCCGCCCGACAAAGCGGCATGCTTCGGTGCTGATTCAAACGCAGTCTGTAATGCTATTTTAACCATAATCAGCGAGATTGGGATTCGCGCCAGGTAACGAGTACGCAAATCAGGCAACACGGCGGGCGGCATCCCGCTCCTGGCCGCCCGCGCGTTGCCCCTGAATCGATGCTTTATGAAAACTTCTTCGAATCCGTGGGATACCGACAGCGCCCATATCGAGGCGCTGATCAAGGTCGTCGAAAAGACGGGCTGTCCCACAGTATGGCGATGGGAGAATTGCTGAGGGCGCTGCACAGTCTCTCCCAGACCCTCAGCGATCACCAAACCGCTCCAAAGCGAACTGCCCCGCCAGACGACGCATCGGCATAGACCGGCCTTGTTCGCACGAGCAAATTCGCTTTCGTGCTGGTCGTCAGGAAGACACGGGACAGCATCAGAATCTTCCTGGAAGCCCGCCGACCAGGTCAAGCAGCAGGGTTTCGTGACATCCTGTTCTCGCCGCGACGCTATGCCGGCGGCACCAAGTTGGTGCTATTTCCGGCCAGCCTGCTTGACGGCAACGCCATGTAGGTTCACCGGTCATCGCCTGTCGCACGATCAGTCGTCATGGTCATGAGTTCTCATCGGCGGGCGCAGGAAAACCAGGATGATCCGTTCATCACATCGCGTCGTCGACGAGACCGACGCTCGGCTGCTCGTCCTCGCCATCATCTTCACCGCCCGCAATCCCCATCGGAATATCCCCTGCCAGCAGCTTCTCCTTCGACAGCAACCCGGCGTCTTCGAGCGCCTCGAAATCCGGCAGGTCGCGCAGCGTGTCGAGGCCGAACTCCAACAGGAATTCTTTGGTCGTCACGTAGGTGTAGGGCGCGCCGGGCGTCGGGCTGCGCGGGCCGGACGCAATCAGCTTCGCGCCGCGCAGATGACCAATAAAATCACGACTGATCTCCTTGCCGAAGAAAGACGACAACTCGGCGCGGGTGATCGGCTGGAAATACGCCACGCACATCAGCACCAGCACCTCGGATTGCGTGAGATCCATCGCCTTCTCACTGCCGCCCATAGCGGCGCGGATGGCGTCGGCATAGGTCGGCCGGGTCAAATGTTTCCAGCCGCCGGCGACGGCGACCAGGTCGTAAGGCCGCCCGCGCAGCTCTCGCGAATGTCGTCGATCAAGAGATCGAGGTTGCAATCCGCGCCAACCACCCGCGCGAGGACACTACGTGTCACCGGCTCGCTGGCGGCAAAATGGTTGCCTCAACGCGCTGCATCCATTCGCGCCAGCGCCTCCGGCGGCAGGTGATCCAGCTCCCGGTCAAGCAACGGTCGTTGCCCATCCCCATTGTCTCGCCGAGTTTTGGTCGAACGAGCCGCCATCGTCACAGTCCGTAGGTGCGGAAGGTCGGGCGACCGGACAGCTCACGCACGGCACCCAGGACAAGAAGCCGGTCGAACAGGCGGCGTAGCCCCGGTCACTCATCTTTTGTCCATTTTTGTCCCCGCGCGAGGCCATGAGCGCGTCTTCGTTCAACAACCGGTCGACGATCGCGTCCGCTCCCTTGGCCCTGAGTTTCGGCGCGACGGCCAGCAGTTTTCGGCACGGCGGCCGAGCTCAGCAAAAGATCGATGGCGCGCAGCGCCGCCCGCGCCTGTGCCGCCAGCAGTTTTTGGCACGCTCCGGCTCTGTCTCAGGGCCCGCTGCCGCCATACCGGTCGCCGCCCGACGTGAATGCCCGGCACGCATGCCAAAAGCAGCTTCGGTGCCCAGCAGCGGTATTGCATGCGGCCACGCCAGCCGCTGCGCCAGCAGACCGTCGGCGAGCCAGGCGCCGAAAGCCGGCCCAAAACCATAGCGTTCGGCGGCCACAAAAGCACCGGTCAGCATCCCGACCGTCTCTGCCCCGCCGCCGATCTGACCGAGTTCCCCACCAGAGCGCTGACCACCTCTTCATCCGGGCGTAGCCGAGTTCTTCCAACACCGCGCCGATGCTCCGCTCGGTCAGCAGTTTCTCGGCAGGCGTGTCGACCAACCGGCGCCAGGCGAGCAGCAAAAGCCCGGCCGGGCCAACGGACAAAAATCGCCGGGGCGTGTCAGCAGCACGGCGTCGCGCAATGCCAAAGAATCCTCGACGCGGCCGGCCTGTCGTGCCGTCACCGCGGCCGCGACAAGCGCCAGGCGCTGCCGCCAGACCCCGGCCCACCGTTCCTGCCGGCGGACTACCGCATCGAGGGCGCCGATAGCAGCACCGGCAGCAAGCGCGACCTCCTCAACTTCCTTTCCCGCAACGCTTTGCGCATCCGGGATTGCCCGGCGCAGCCAGGCCGGGACCAGGGCCCACGGCGACGGCCACCGCGTCAAGAAGCTTGCCGGGGTGGCGCGAGAGGAGTTTGGGCCGCAGAATCATCGAAAAGCAGGATGAATCACGGCGGCGCTTTTGACAACGATAATATGGGGCTTGTCGCAAACCTTGCAGTAGGCTGAGACTACCCCGCGAACGGTGGCATTTTCACGCTTTGTTAACCTTTTGAAGTCCGAAGAGGCGCCCGAGCAGGTCATTCTGGTCGTTGATTGTCCAGTCGCCGGAAAAGCCGAAGCCTTTGCGCAGCCACAACATCGCTTCGAACCCAGCGATCGTCCGGCGCGCCGTTTTGAATGACTGGAAGCAGCCGATCTTGGGCATGTTCTTCTTGACCCGGAAGTGGTCGCTCTCGATGCCTTGCTGGAGGTGCTTCGTGACATAATGTACCGGGCTCGGATGCAGGAGCCCGTCATCGATGGCTGTTTTGATCGTTGAAGGAAACGTGTTAGCGCCATCTGTACCGATCTTACCCGGCGATAGTAGCGGCTCATCCTTGAGCATCTTACGGAAGAAGCGCTTGGCGGCGTCGAGATCGCGCTTCGCGGTGAGCAAGAAGTCGACCGGGTTTCCGTGCTTGTCGATGGCGCGGTACAGGTATCGCCACTTGCCCCGGATCTTGACGTAGGTCTCGTCAATCCTGACTGAGCCACAATGCGGTCGGCGAAACTGGCGTAGGCGCTTCTCGATTACAGGTGCATAGGCGAGGACCCAGCGGTTGATTGTACTATGGTCGACCTCGAAGCCGCGCTCGCGGAACATCTCCTCGAGATCTCTGTAGCTGAGCGGATACCGTAGATACCATGTCACTGCCTGCACGATCAGCCATGCCTCGAAATGCCGCCCTTTGAAATCGTCCTTCGACTGGCGCTTCAGCTTTTCGGCAATGGCATTCAGAATCATGGCTACGCTCCGCTACATCGGGAGCTGAATTTCCACCGTTGTGGTCAACAGCTAGTTAACCAAAAGAATTTGCGACACGCCCACTTTGGCTCACGGTCTCGGGCTTGAGCCGAAACCAGATGTATTACGAGCAATCCATGCGCAGAACCGCGTGGACATACCAGATGTCGGGGCATTTCCATGCCTTGGAGTTTACGCAAAGGTTCTTCACCAGGGACGCAGCGCCGGGAAATTCAGTGCTCATCGCTTAGTCCGTCTGCACCATTCCCATGGTCGGCAGCTAACGTATGTCAAATTCAGAAGTGGTCGTAACCTATGAAATACAGCAGACGGATATTCTTGCTCGCAGCCGGCTCGATGCTGACTGGCTGTGCTTCCTCGGAAACGGAGCGGGTTGGCTTGGATCGGCCAGCACCTTCGAACCGAGGCGGACGGACAGTGGACTATGAAACAAGCGAGCCGGCCGGAACGATCATTGTCGAGCCATCCCGGTATGAACTGCTGCTGATACAGGGCGGCGGCAAAGCCCTCACCTATCCGGTCGGCGTCGGGAAAGCAGGCCACAGTTTCAGCGGGCGGGCGACAGTCGGCCGCAAGGAAGAATGGCCTGTGGACGCCGACGGCGAACATGATTGCCGCCGATCCTGACGGCAAGGGCCGACTAGCGGGCGGTGTGCAAGGGGTGCGGCGAATCCTCTTGGCGCTCGCGCGCTCTATCTGTTCCAGGGCGGTCGGGACACGCTCTATCGCATTCACGGCACGAATGATCCAAGCTCGATCGGCAAATCCGTATCGAGTGGATGCATTCGCATGTTTGACCGTGATGTGATCGATCTATATGAGCGCGTGCCGATCGGAGCGCCGGTGATCGTCAGGGGATGACGGTGTTCCTGGGATCGTTTGTGGTATTTCGGGCTTCCGCGAGCGATCTTACCATAGGTAGCTGCAACATGTATTGATCCACGACCTTAGCAACCACAGGAGAGGTAACACCTGCTCCGTTTGACCTCAAAAGCGCGCTTGCCAGATCATTTATCGCTCTTTGCCAGTTTGGCGTCTGAATGTCGTCGTATAAGGCCTTCTTAATCTCGCTCTCTGGATCAGGGCGGTGTGTAATGAATCTCGCGAGTGAGGCCATGGCCTGCACTTTCGCCAAATCCTTCGACGCTCCCATTGAGTAAGCTACAGCATCAATGTTTGACCACTTCCGCTCTGCCATTCCCCGGCCAAACAGACGGCTATTTCTCTGACCAACATTTGCCAAACATCCTCAAGCGTATCTGCAGCAATCAATGGATTTCTATGAACGGACAATCCTAGGTCGCCATCAACTGCCCTGCGATAAACAGATACGCCCACAATTTCCGCACCGAGAACTGATGCAACAAGGGCGTGACCGGCTTCGTGTTTCGCGGTGGAGCGCCGTCCTTGCGGTGTATAGAGCCACCAAATCCATCGCGTGAGCCGTCGAAGCCATTGGATGCATATAACAGCGCTCAGCGTCAAAAGCACGGCTAACACCGCGCCTGTAAAAAGCAAAGTTCAATACGTGATCGACGTCAATTGGAGCGTCAGATACGGGTGGCGGTGCAATCATGCAATTATAGCGCCTGTGCAATTAGATCAAAGACGCGGCTTGGCAACCTTGTCCATATCGACGCCCTGCTTCAACTTGGCCTCTATGGCAGCATCCAGGGCGGTCTGATGACCATAGGCCCGCTTGACATCGACAAGGGTGAATTCTGCCGAGTTTAGTTCGGGCTGGAATGTGCTCATGCTGACGACCATGATCCCGTCGCACCGGTCATCCTTAATAACAGAATTTCGCTCCCCAACCTGATATTTCCCTAAGTACTGCCATTGACTGTGAAAGAATGCTGCGCATGGCTTCTGCGCGATCTCAATGTTTCGATTATCGGATGACCGCTGGACTTCTACAAAATCGCAAAGGCTTCCTTCGTTGACGCGATTGCAATTTTCCTTGGTTTTGGGAGCTTCGGTATCCGAGACCAAGCGGCCATTCGCGTAGAGATAGTATAGCTTGAGGAATCCGCCTTCATCTTCGACAATAGAAGGCTGACCGTATTTCTCGGCAACTTGCTTTCGGAAAACGTCTGCGGTCGTAAAGGTCTCAAATCCCACGATACGACGAATCGAAAGCGCTCTGTTATCGTAGACCTCGGAAGCAAAATTCACGTAGACCTGATTCTTTCCGTCACTAGTTCCAGAAGCGATCTCGTTGACGAACTCAATCTCGGCGCGTGCGCCTTCAGGCGTTGATACCGATCCCTTCAGCCGGGTTTCTTCCGGCTCACGACCGTCCGGAAATTCGGCCTTCAGCTTCGTCTTTACGTCCTCTATCGTATCGCCGGGGTGAATACCGAGAATGTCGAAGTTGGCGGATTTCTCGAAACGATCGCCGGCCGGGCTCCTATCGACGGTCTCGAAGGTTTGCGCGATCGCTGTCGAGGCACTGAGCGCCGAGAGGGCGGCTACGATGACAAGGCAAGATTTCATGTCCCTCCTCCCATTTATCGCCAGACGAGCGGCGTAGGCTTGCCGTCAGCGATCGGCATGTCCGACTGGCCGCATGTCTTGCCCTTGTAGGTCATGCCCTTGAAACCGGTTTTCCTTCGTCAGTGAGGCAGACTGCGGTCAGGTCATAAGGGCTTTTTGGGCGGTCGTGCAGCCAGCAAGGGCTACCATGGCAAAGGCGATGTAGGTGAACTTCATAAGCGGAAACCTCGTTATAGCTGACGGGAATAGCGATACTTAGCAAAATGCCGCATAAAGCATCAACCGCATCTGCTACATCTCGAAAGTCTTGCCCTGCTCATGTCCCTGCTGGTGGCTGTGAGCCGCCTGCAGGGTGTTGGCCTGCTCGAAGGTTTCTGCGCGTGAGACGATGAACTGCGCGCGCGAAAAGCCCGCCGTGAACGCCTCAAGTCGTTCCGGCGAAGCATTCGGAATCGCACGCGAAAGGCGGTCCCGGTCGAGCTCCAGCGAACCGGGAGCGCCAAAGCGGTCACGAATGTTGGCGATAAAGCCGCGCAATTCGGTCAAGGCTTGCTTATGGTCGCCCTGTCGAGCACCGCGCCCAGCTCGTGGGCGGGTGTCTTTTCAATCCGGCCGACCAGCTCGCGGGCAGCGGGTGACAGATCGTTGACCGGCTCGCGCATAAGAGTGCGAAAGCGCTCTTCGTCGCGACGAAGGTCCACGGCCAGGAGCCACGTACCTGCCCGTAATCATGGAGCGCAGCGACGGCGAGCGGAACGGCAGCAAGCGCCTTTTCGCGGGCCGCGTCATCGCGGCCGAAAAGGCTGCGGTTGCCGTGGAGCGAGCCGAAAGCCTCCGGATTGGTTCGCATTTCCTGCGCAAATTCGGAAACGGGACGGCGTTCAACCTCGATGCGGTTGCGCAATTCGGCAAGGACCGCTTGCGGATCTTGCCAGACTGCCGAAACCGCCGTCTCAAGCGGCTGTTCGCGGCCTGCATGGTCGGCCGGGCCGAAATCCTCTCCGCCACGGTCTCATCGATGCTTCGCGGCCAATCGGTAACGGCGGCAATGAGCGGCGCTTGTGCCTGCTCATACGCGGGTTGGAGTTGGCGAGGATCGGAAGCGGTGAAGGAGAGCCGCGCGCCTGATTCCGGGCGCGGCTCCGGCAGATCGACCACGTTGCCTATGATGATCGCGCCATCATCCCTCTGCATCATGAAGTTGCGACCGGCCGCACCGCTGAAGACGCCGCGATAATCCTGCCCCGGTTCGGTCGTCGCCATATATATACCGTCCCATGCCGTGACGTGCGGGGCCTGCACAGGGCGGAAGCGCTCAATAGCCTGCTGCGCGACCTCGAGCGCGTTCACGCGATCGGGGTCGGTGATTTCCGCGAACATGCGACGCATGGGCGCCAGGTCGCCGCGTTCATGGCGGCGACTGAGACGAACGTCATGCGTTCGTCGGAAATCACGCCGAATTCGAGCGGATGCCCTGCCCTTTCGGCAAGGGCCGCGAAGAATTCACGCTGAGTCCGGCCGTTGCCTTCGCGAAAAGGATGGATGGAATTCATCCGGGCGAAGGCGTCGGCCGCTTCCGTTGCGAAGGTTTCGCGATCAAGGCCACGCAAGAAGTTGCGGGATTCGAGATCCGACATGAGGTTATTCAAGCCTCTGTCGATCTCGTTGCCGATCGCGAAATCCTTACCGCCAATCTTGTGCATGGCAGGCATTGAGGCCTGCGTACCGTCAGCGAAAGTGAATGGATGATGGCGCAGTTGCCCGCCCATTCGAACACGTCTTGAAACAGGTGCTTATGAAGCGCCTGAAGATGGGCCGTGTCGAAGGTGGGTTCGGGACCGAGACCGCTTCGCAGTTCGAGCAGCCGGATCGCTAGAATCGGGTGCTCGGCCGCTTCTAGCGCCTCGTGTGTCTCGGCCCCTATCTTGTTTCGAAGGGTCTCGCCGTCGGCGAGCGTAAACGACATGCCTACTGGATGCCGAGAATGGACTTAACGCGCGGCATCATCTCGTCAAGCTCGATCTCGCCAGCAATGAACGCGTCAAATACCGGCTGGCATGCCGGGTTCGGGCGAAGACCTTCCATAGCGTTCGAACGAAATGCGCTGCGAACCATCTTGCGACGGCGCTCCATTTCATCGGCGGTGATGGCCGGGGCCTTCTGCTTGAGGGCTAGTGCCATGGCTTTTCTCCTCTCGTTGCTACCGGCTTACCTGCCAAGCGCTTATCCAGTTCCACTATCAGCATTTCCGCTAGATCGGACGGCGTGTCCGCCGTTCTGTAGACCTTACGTGGATCATTCCTGCGGTCTGCCTGCTGCTTCATAAGGCCTCCGGTCAGGCTGCGGAAAGCGCCCGTTCAACTGCTTCCGGTTCCTTCTCGATGATGGTGAGAAGGATGCGGGACGGCGCATCGATATTGAGCGGCCCTGTTCCCAATCGCGAACGCGACCGAAGGAAAATCCGTACCGGGCGGCAAACGCCTTTGGGACAATCCGGTTTTCTGACGGATGGCGCGAACGTCCACCTGTGGCGGGATATGAATAACATATTCCGCCGGATCGGCCTCGCCCTTAGCAAAAGCAAGAGCTTCCCGTGCGCCCTGCAAAATTCGTGATCCTGCCTTGCTCATTTTCGACTCCTGAGTTTCTTCACCTGTTCACTGACGCTTTCCCTCCATATTTGCGGAAGGACCGTCAGAATTTTGCGCAGCTCGTTTCGATCTGCCTTCGATAGGTTTGCCTGCGTGTCCTTGCTGTAGATATCGAGCAAGAACACCGGAATATCCTCGTCGGCATAGAAGGTGATGATCCGATAGCCGCCGCTCTTTCCTTGCCGCGACCGCCGAAACGCACCTTTCGCGCTCCACCTGTGCCGGCCATGATATCGCCCGCGTCTGGATTTGAAGCGAGGAAGGACACAATCTCGATGCGCTCCTCCTCACTTACATTTTCATCCTTGGCGGATGACAGATAGGCGGGTGTTTCAATGACCGTGTGCATGGGATTTAAGTACAGAAATTCCGTACATTTGTCAAGCGACACATGCGGGATTTCCGCACTATATTTTCACCAAATATTGGCGAACTGGCGGCGGATATCCCCAGCGCGTTAGCGCACTAACGCCTTTGAAAATAGACGAGCAACCGCACCAAGAGCATAACCAAGCCACACAAGAATATACATCCATGCAGCATCCCTACTAGTTTTGCATCGTCTGATGCCAATCCGCCAGTCAAAAATAAGTCGCAAGAAATCCTAATCCTCCGACAGTCATTATAATCGCAAAGCGAGCGATACTCTTTTGCAGATCGTCAACACGCGAGGGATGAGGCATTTTTGCTTAAAGCCCTTTCTGAATATCCAGACCAATACGACTATAAGGCATAAAGCGGCGACGATGGTCGCCATTGGCGAAATGAATTCTCCAAGATTTTCAAGCATATGTTTCCTTTCCCGTTCTAAATGATCAGGCCAAGCCGCTCCCAAATCGTCGGCTCATGTTTGTGACCAGCCTCCGCCAACATGGAGATTACGTCATCCCTCTTTAGCTGGCCGATTTCGTAGCCGCGTGATCGCGCTTCCTCGACAAGACATTCCAGGGTGGGAAACTCTTCAAGGACGGTCCCGAGCCAGATTTCAGGCTCCTCAAAATCGGATTCCTCCGAAATAAACCCTTGTAGGAAAAACGTGCGCAACGGCGGATCATAGCCGATGACAGCGCCCGCGTCGGTGCGCCCTTGATTGAAAAGATTGATATAATAACGGCTCATAATATGCCCTTCTTCTAGCACCGGTGCGCGGTTCAATCCAGTTGCTCTAGCCTCGGCCTCTGACCCTGCTCATAATGGTTGCTCGCTCAAGGCTTGCGCAAGCGCATGACACGCTTATTAGCGAGAAGATCGCGGCGCGTTTGAAAGGTGTAGCCGTCCCAATCTTTCCAAGGCTCCCAACCGCTCGGCGTTGCGCGCCCGTACCAGACGCGCACCTTGACAGTTTCGGGGTCGATCTCCTTCAAAATCGACACGGTGAAACTTCCCCTAGATTTGAGGGGTATCAAATACCGTGACACTATCCCGCTCACGCATGCCCCTGCCCTTCCCTGATCCTGATGACAACCTTGCTGCGCCGGGTCGTGGGCCGTCCGTGCATGTCCCTTTCGCTCCGCTCGATCACAAGGCGAACTATATCGCCGGTCCTCTCCGTGATCTTGTATCGGCGCTGACGGGTTACGCCCTCGCGCCAACCTCGTTCGACAATCGCCGCGATATGGCGCTTGTCGGTTGCTGTGATGTGGTAGCCTTCCAGAAGGCTGATGCTTATTTTCGACATTGCCCGATCTCCCTCACAGCAAGGCCAGTTGCTCGGCCTGCCGCATTATTTGCGGCATGGGTCGGGCGGCGATCCGGTCACGTTCGGCCTTCATGCGTTCGCGGCATTCGGCAAATTCAATGCAAACGATCTCGCAGAGGGGCAACGTCCTTCCATTTGTCTTGATAAAAGCCGTGTCGATACCTGCGCCGCCCATCATTTCAAGGCCGGTCTGACGCTCGAAATCGACGCCGCGCCCCTTCTCAAGACGTTGGTAAAGCTGCGTTCCGGAATAGCGAAAGCTGGCGGACTGCTGCGGCACGATGAAAGCGCCATAGTCGGCAAGCTCAGAAGCGATATCGATAACGTGAAGCTCGAAGTCCTGACCGCGATAACGCGGGCCATTCCCCTGCCGCTTCACCCTCCCGAACGGCGGGTTCCCTATGGCGCAATCGTAGTGGCCTAGATCAAGCTCGCGCCAGTCGAAAACATCGGCATTGATCCAACGGGCCTCCGGCAAGAGTTTGCGCCCGATCTCCACATAACGGGGTTGATCTCAACGCATGTGATATCGGCCCCTACCGCCGCCCCACAGGCTGCGATGATGGATGAAATAGCTCAAAATGCCGATGCCTGCGCAAAGGTCGATCACGCGCCGCTGCGCGTATCGATCTGGAAATCTGCTGCCATGTCCCACGGCGTGAAGAATGCGCCAGCCGCGCCGGTCTCAAAGTTTGCGCCCTCATGCCAGTTCTGGAAAACAAAATCCTTTTCGTCCTCGGTCAGGCGGTCCTTTGTCAGGATCGCCTCTGCCTCGGCATGGGCCTTGCGCTGTGCTTTGCTGAGTTTCGCCATGGTGTTTTCTCTCCTGATCCGCGAAGCGGTCTTCCTGTCCCGGTGAGGGCAGGAGCCCGGCTCCTGCTCCCGAGCAGTCGGCGATCCGACCGGAGAGAGGGGCAACAGGCAAAACCGGAGGGGATCACCCGCCCGAAGGGACAGGTTGCGAGGATCCGCGCGGACGCGCAAAATCCGCGCACCTGGTCCTGCACAGGGGAGTTCGCCGGCAACGCCGGCGAGCTCGCCCGCGGAAGGACGGGGAAACCGGTTTTGCCTGTTGCGGGGAGAGACCGGCGGCCGATCTCTCCCCTCGAGACAAACAAGCAAGAGCCGCAACGCGGCTCTCCGTTCCTGATTATTTGGGCGATCTTGGCGAGGCTGGCGGCGGGAGAACAGGCGGTTGCTCTGTCGATCCTCGGGGTTTTCGTGCCGGAGTCCGAACTATCGGCCTCTCGTTCCTGTTGTGAGCGTCCGGTCCAGTCCGGTTCTTCAGCGAAAGCGAACGAGCCAAGAACCAAGACGCCGGACATCGCCAGTTGAACAAGCCTTCTCATATGCATGATGAGCATCCTTTTCGCGTTGACGCGAATAGGACGGCCTACGGCCGACTTTTATTCTGCGATGGCATGAGCGAAGCGATGGCATCGCCGCGTCAGTCCGGTCGTCACCCGCATGGGCCGAAACGGACGTGCCGGGAGCCTTGACGAAGCAGGCAAGAGACGGGCTTGCGGAGCAAAGACCGGAAACGCCGTTGCGAAGGCTGGCAAACGGCACGGATGGTTCGGTGAGCCGGTGAAACCGGCGAATAGGGCGGCGGTGCCATAGGCAGACGCACACAATCCTGCAATACCTCACGCTTCCCTAAGTCGCCTTCTCAAAACGGAAACTCATATATCCAGTAACGCAAGCAAACCGGCCGTTAGGTTCCAAATCGCATAATTCTGCATGAAATATCAGCGGTCTAAACTGTGCGCAAAAACCGCATCAACCGGCAAAAATTGTAAGCGGGCATATCCGTTGGCGGTGCCATTTTGTTGTGCAGTTGCACGGTGAGTTGCAATCTACCATAATTCCTTTTGCCCAAGAAGGTCGTATAGATTGCACGATGAAGAAGACTGATTACCGAGCTCGATATTGATAGTCTTGATGAAGCCACGCTGATGGAATTGAACCGGCACATCGTTGAGCGATTGCAGTTTCTCCATCAACAAAAGACAGCCGCTGTGCTGCAGGAGATTAAGATCGGCAGTGGCGTGATGTTTGAAGGGCCAGATGGTACGATGGTTCGAGGCTTTGTTATTCGTCGCAATCGCAAGACGGTGACGGTGCACACGGATGACGACAAACAGTGGAATGTTTCACCGTCATTACTGAGCTTGACGGGTGGTCATATTATGGATGAAGCACCAACAAGAGCAGGTCGGGTGGTGCCATTCTCAAAGCCTGACAGTCGGAAGTAAGTGGGATCAGGCTTTGGCGATAATGAGGCCTGCAAGCTCCGGAATGGCTGTTTGTTGACTGGATATACCGCCGGTCGCCGAGATAATGCCAGAAGGAAAGCCGAAGCTTTTGCAGGTCTTCATAAGGCCCAGCATGGTATCGCGGGCAATGCGTCCATCGTTGCTCATGGTGCCACCCGAGATTTTGCGTTTGGTGACGCAACTGCGCAGATCGTTCTCGGAGGCGTTGGTGTGCAACGGAATTTCCGGGCGTTCGAGAACCTTGAGCAGTTCTTCCTTGCGGCGTAGCAGGCGTGCCAACAGCTTGTCCAGCTCCATACAACCCGTCCGGATAGAGAAGATGCGGTCAAACCGTTGCCGGAAAGCGCTGATTGATCCTGGTGAGGGGCTCTTCTGCCTGAATGCCTTGAGCGCCTTGTAGAAGCTCCAAATGAGATCGCGTATATTTTCCACCCACCGGACGTGCTGTGGCGTCGCCGGCATCAGCTTTGCAGCAGCCGCCCGCATGCACCCAGCACAGCGCATGATTGCCAACCCGGAACTGGCCGGCATCGTCGGAGATAATGACGGCATTGCCCAGCAGGCCGTGGTGGCGAACAGAACCCCAGATGCCCGCTTCCGCGACGACCCGAACCATGTCCTTATCGAAGATGTCGACACCTTTTGCGCCAGGTGTTCCAGAAAGGGGACCTGGTTGCTAAAGCGTTGAGGCGTGCGTGTTTGCAGCCTGGCGATGACTGTCGGATCCACGCCATGTCGCGTCTTCAGATAATCAGAAGTAGCATCGTTAAGCACATAATCCTGATAATTGCCGCGCAAGAGCGACAGGAAGTTCAGGCGGGATTTTGTTTTCGTGGTGCGAAAGACGGTAAAATGCTCGCCGCCAATATGGGTGGTATAGAAGTTATCACGCGCATGACGGGCCCCGGTGTCATCGACCGTTACATAGGCTTCCGACACCAGGCCAGCATGCAGAACGGCAGCATCCTCAGCAACAAAGCCATCCAGCCCCTTGGTGAGCAAACGCACAACCTGGCGTTTGGAGATGTCCATGCCGATGTCATTAAGCAGGGTCGACAACCGTTGCGCTGTGACCTGACCTTGCGCATGCAGCATCAGGCAGAGCCGCCTGAGGTTTGGGCCATAACCACCGACGATTCCGGCAGGTAACGGCGCAAGAATAGTCTTACCGTTCGAGCAACCCAGCATTCGCGCCGGTAGTGAATAACCTCAGCGCGCAAAACTATATCGCGCACGTAATAGCTCTTGTAGCCCTTGAAGCGTGAACCGTCCGGAACACGGGCATGAAGAACCACATCCCGATCAACGCGCTCGACATCCAGTTTCGGTCCACGCGGCTTCTTCTTGCCCGCCTGCTTGTCCTGAGCTTTCGCGTCCGTTGCCTTATCCATGCCCGACGGTTTGAACGGCGGCCGTGGCGGCAGGTTTTTCAGTCGCGCAATTTCATCGCGAAGGAGTTGGTTCTCAACTTTAAGCCGGGTGTTTTCCAGACGGAGCTCGGCATTCTCCTTACGGAGTGCTGTATTCTCAGCTTCCAGTTTTTCGCCGAGCCTCTGCACGTTCGGTTTTCTCAACCAAACCCGTGACCAGACTGCGCAACGCGTTCAGTGAAAGCGTGTCAGCATGCTTGGGCGAGGGAAGCATTCTCTTCGGCATCGCAAAAGAGAATCATGATTTGCCAAAATCAGGAATCCCATAGCCATGAAATATCGATGCGGAACTCACGATATGCACAGTGTTTAATTTTTCTGACTTGAATCAGAAACAGGGTCTTGGCCACCAAATTTGCCCCGCTTACCAAAAATTTCCAGCCAAAGGCCCTCACCCATCACTGTTGCAAGAGCGCTCACCAAAACTATGCTGGACGCTTCCTGAAATCGCAAACGGTGGACCAGACCAGGCGCATAGCTCAATAGCCCGCCGACGATAGCCACAGCCAAAAGCGCAAACCAACTCAAAAAGGTTTATGAAATCCGAGTGACGCAGCACCCACGAAAGCCGTAGCAGCAGCATATCCAGCAATTCGTAACAAGTTTCGATCGTCAACCAGCATTAATCCCTCCAGTTCTCGTTGATCATCTTCGTTCATCAGATCCTATCATTCGATATGAAAGCGTCCAATTCACACGACCTCTCATTGCCACTAGGCTTTACTCTGGATCAGGACGTCGATTTGAGGAATTGCACAGTCGAAACGGCGAGCACGACCGGCGCCAGAATGGGAGAGATAGCAAAGGTCAGTGGAAAGACGATCCATTGACCGCTTCTGGACGTGTAGAACGTGTTTCGCGACCATATGGCGACTATTTCCGCAAGAGGGCCGGTAAACAGGGCTGCAAAGCACAGCCCTATGAAAATGACCGGAATTGTCATGGCAGTCCCGATATGTCCCTGCAGGAGGAGTAGGAACAGCGTCGCGGCGATCAGAAGCCCGGCGAGCGCAGCGCGCCGGGCATAGATCCGCCGCGAAAGCCTGGGGCTGCTAACCGCGTTCGCAAACGCTTGCCAGCCCTCCCTACCCGGCCGCCGGGCATTAGCCCTGGGCGGCCGCCTGTTCGGCCGCGCGAGCTCGAGGGTCTATGCCCTCGTCAAGTTCTTTCTGAAGTGCGCCAAGTGCCAGTTCCAGGACCTCGGCAATCGCGTTGCATTCGAGGCGGTCGGCAAACTCATAGATCAGGTTGTTCGTCTCGACCTTCAGCTTCACGGCAAAGGGAGTGTTACGATTGGTGGTCCGTTTTCTACCACGGCGACGTGCTTCGCCCTCTCCTTCTGATGCTACTGGCGCTACCGGGGCGGCCGGTGCAGGTAGGAGTCGGGTTTCGGGGAAGGTTTCGGCTCATTGCGGGTCTGTTCCGGTGCATGACGCGTCTTGAAACCGGTTGCCTCGGCAAGCTTTTCCACGGACGCCTTTGCAGCAGGATCGGCCTTCTTGGCCTCTGGTTTAAACTCATCCAGATCAAGGCGAATATTGTGCGTGCTCATGTGCGGTGCTCCTTCAGCAAGGCGATGATTTCACCGGTGAACGCGGCGGCGTTAGCCCGAGCCTTCAAGTGAGGGAACCTGATCTTCGGTCAGGTTCTCCAGTGTCCTGCCGTAGTTGAAGATGCCCCTGAAGGCTTCTCGTTCGATCAAGCTGGTTTCGAGAAAGCCGATTCCTGCTTCCTCGAATTGCGAGCCGATATCGCGAGCGCTGCGCGTAATATATGCGGCTGGCGTGCGAGCCCAAAATACTCGTGCAGGCATTGTCTTCCCACTGCTTTTACCCTGTCTGAGGATGAACTTCAGGGTTTTGGCCGCTTCGTTGGCATCGAGTTTGGACGGCTGCAACGGGATAAGTATCAGATCGCTTTGGGTCAGCGCGTAGCCGGTCGATAGGTTTGCCGAGCCTTCGAGATCGACAACCACAAACATATGCTTGGCGGATTGTTCTTCGATCGTCTCGATGATGTTGTCCTCATGTACATCGCCGATCACCGTCAACGATTTGGGATGAACCGCCTCTGTGGCCCAACCGACAAGCGGCTGATTGGGGTCGGCGTCGATCATGCATACCGAAGCGCCCTGCTCTGCGAGTACGGTCGCAAAAGCGTGGCGCTTGTGGTTTTCCACCGCCGCCTTTGGTGGTCATGAAGGAAACGACAGCCATACGATCATCTTCCGTATCTATTTGCTATTCGGATAGTGGACGCATCCGAAACCATGCGAATGTCTTCACTATCGGTTTTATCATTGGATTATGAACGGATGGTAAACGCAATTCCTACGTTTCGCAAAGGTTTTATTATGGTATACCTATTTAAAACCTATGGAAAACGTTTTGCTTATATATTCCATTGGGAAGTGAATGCGAAGTAAAAATAGCCGCTTATTCAGCGGCTAATGGGAGACTGCCCGCCTGTGTCTCGACAGGTTCGGGCCCGTTACTGCCGGAGCCTTCTGAGCGGGTATCGGGGAGGGAGGAGCGGCGATATTCGAATCCGTAGTCTACGGCTTCGCGATAACGTCTCTGATAGAACGCCGGCCTCCTATGACCCGCAAAGGTGGCCCTGATCGTCCTGAGAGCACTCGGGAAACGATATCCAGCCCGTTCAACGAGCCAGAACACAAGCATTGCTGCCAGGAGAAGAACGGCGGTCCAGACCGCAAGATGGACCGCCAGAAGCAGGAAAAAGAAGACCAGGCGGGCATCAAAGATCATGAGACGGGGTTCTCGCATGGAGTCGCGCCAATGGACCTTTCTTTGAAGCGGTTGCCGTCTTCGAATTCCTGTTCACCATCGCGTAGCAACCGAATTAAGCGTGGCCTGAACGTTGGGTACGCCCTGCATGAATAGGACGCCAATGGTGTAGCCGCTGCCAAGCTTGACGAGCGGTCCACTCGGGGCCATGTCCTCGATTTCGCTGGCGAGCTGATCGCCAACACGGCCAGCGCCGGCATATAGCGCGTCCTTCAGCTCGGTTTCGCGATCAACGACAGTCGTGGAGTTATTGCCAATGATGATTTCCTGGCTTGGGCGCGACATGGTTTCGCCAAGGCCGGAAATGAAGGCACCGGCAAGTCGCGGCCCGTAGCGGGCAAGCCACCGATGATCTACGTCTGATTTGACGGCGATGGAGCCTTTGGCACCATCAACGGCATATGCCGAGATCGGTACTTCCGTGCCATCGGCCATCACAAGGCGGCTGAATTCGACAATCAATGCGTTCGTGTTGCGGTTTTGCTGAAATGACCCGAGCATTCGAGCGCGATAGAGAGGGCCTTTTGGAATATCTCGGCGACGACGGGACCGGGCGTATCGGAGTCGGACGCATTGACGGTGCGTGCAAAGAGGATCTGACCGGCTTTGATCAGCATGTTTGCGCCGTCGACAACGCCACCATTGCCAGAAAGGGCGGCCTGTCGTGCTGCCTCGGCCTCGGCCTGTCGCTGTTCGGGCGACTTGTAGAGCGTCTGATTGAGAACGATCGTATTAACTGATCCCTTGGGAGACCATTGCGACGCTAAGCTTGCAGCTTGGGCGGCCATCGCACCGGCAAGCGTATTTATGTCACTGTAGTCATCCGGGGTCATGGCCTGTCGGCGGTCAGGAGTGAAATTCTCAACCCGCTGCGTCGGAACTTCGTTGGCAGGAGCCACCGGACGTTGGCGAGGGTAGGGCTCTTCGTGACGTCGCGAATATCGTCAATATTGCGCAACGGTTCGTCTGGCGTAGCGAGGAAGCTGCCCCCGCTTTGATCAGCCGTTTGCGCGCCCTGCTGGTTAACCGCATCAAGCGATTGCTGATACCGTTCGGAATCGGCCTGCTGCTGTCCGGCTGGCGTAGCATCGACATTGGGGCCACGCGAAATACGGATGGTGCAAGGTCGCTTTGCTTGAACATGGAGTAGCCGACATAGCCGACGGCTGAGGCGAGCAAACCGATTACGACGTAGGTCTGAACTCGTGATCCGCGTTTGCGGCCCGAACGGTTGACGGTTGCTGCACCGGCCAGGTCCGGAGCGGCGTCCTCGCGCTCGGCCGAATTCTTAGCGTTTTCGTCGCTTGCGTCGCTCATTGGGAAATCCTCACTCTGGAAATCGTGCCATTGCGCGAGATCAGCACAACGGGGAGGGCTTGATTTTCACGGCATGGACGCCTCCCGGTCCCGTCAGCATGGCTTGTGGGGACGGGGAGGTGTATGTGTCAGATGTCCGGAGATAATAGGCTCCATCGAGAAGCCAGGCCTCAACATTGCTGTCAGATGTCCGCAATTTGATTGCCGATCTTGGTAGATCCGCACCTTGTGCGAAGGCCATCATCGTCCCGTTGGAAGGCGGTTCTTTAACGGAAACTTCCGTCGGCGAGACCGCGGCATTTGGGCCGTACCCTCAACGGTGATGTCACGGCGGAAATGCGTCTTGGTATCGCTTGTCTCGAGATTGATCACGATCGGGCGATCTTCCTCGACAAGCGAGATTATCAGGTTCGAATAGCCGTGCGTCACGAGCGGCGTGACTGCGATCTGGTTCGAACCTTCCTGCAGCGCATAGACTTGAAAGAATCGGCTCGACCAACGACAAAGCTGGCAATCGGCCATGCTTTGCCTGTGCGGTCGTAGAAAGCCATTACCGATACCGTGTTTGGCGTCGTGTACAGGGTTTGGAGCGCCTGATTCGACTTGAGCGACATACGCACGGAATCAGATATTGGCCGTGCTCTGAAACCGCTTGGCGGCATCGCCGCGGCCTTCTGGCTTTCATCGACCCTACGCCGATAATCGCGGATGATTTCCGGAGACATCGGCATTAACGACTGAACAGTTGCGCCATAGGCCGTAATCTCTTCTGGCGTCAGGACGGTCCAGTTCGGAAAGTGACTGCATCAGACGGCGGGCGCCGATGATCGGGACATTCGGGGCTTGTCGTGGGGCGTTGCGCGGCCTGTCCGGGCATTGCTTCGCCGTATTTGGAGTATGCAGGTTGGCCTTGCCCTTGAGTTTCCTGCTCGTCGGCAGGTTGAGATACCTGCTCTTGTTGCTGAGGCTGTTGGACAGGCAGTTCGGCGGCGGCCTCTGGCGTTGAGGCGTGTATGTTTGCGCAGGCTGAGCAGCCTGTTGAGCAAGTGCGGACCCACTCGCGCAAGGAGAAAAGCGATATTGCCGGCGAACATTCTCATCAAGCACCTCCGGGGCCGCGAGGAAGCGGGAGATAGCCGCGCCGCGCGGGTGTTCATAGCTTTGCAAACGCTGCAGGGTGATCGTGACCATCAAATTTTGGCCTGTCACTTCCGATGCAGACTGATAGGTGACGCGTACCGGCATCTGAACGATCCACTCGTAGACGCCATTATATTGACGCACGATAACTGCGCGTTGTGCGATCGCAGTCGTGTTGAGACGGCGGTTTTTCACAAGTTCGAGCGTTCCGGATTTCTGAACAGCATCAACGAATGAATTCCAGCCTTGCGGCTTGGTGAAATACTGCTGCGCGTCCTGAAAATCCTGCTGGTACGTGGCGAATGAATAGGTAAAGGACCGGGTGACGGCTTCTGCCGCATAGGTCGCTATCTCAGCGGCGCTCAAATGTGGTTGATCGAGCGGTATGAGCGGCTGAATGCGCCCGTCGGCTGTCGTTGCGAAATATCGCGGCTCCGGCCTTGTCAACGCGAGGCTAACCGCCGCCAGGACGGCGATCACGGCGACGACAAGCAAGGCAAGGGCGATGATGCTCATGCGACGATAGGCGGTCCGATAAACGTCCGCCCGCATGAGGATTGTTTCGATCTGGCCGTAATCGGCGTTCTGGCTCATTGGGCGGCGGTTCCGGCGTTGTTGGCGGTAGCGGCTGGCTGCGCGTCGGGGAGAGCGGTTGCTAGTTGTGCATCATTGAGAGCGCCAAAGGCGAACTGAGCACCTTCCTTCGTGCGATAGAGATAAAATGGGGTTCCGGGAACGCCATTGAGACGCATCCAATCGACATTGCGTTGCATAGCTGCGACCACGGCGTTGTCGAAGTTCTTCGGATCGACCTTCGGCGCTGGCTTGCCCGATCCGATCACGGATGCGAGCTGGTCACGCAAGCTCGTAGCAATATCCTCCTGATGCATGATTGAAGCCGCGATCTGCGCGCGGCCTCGGGCGAAAGGATCGGGGCCATGATGACGCGCA
>JAAVLL010000004.1 GCA_012103035.1 Brucella oryzae | reverse complement strand
GGAGAAGGACAATCCCCGCACGCAGTTGAAACGTTTTCTACAGGATCACCAAGGCGAAAGCGGCATCGTTTACTGTCTTTCGAAACGGAAGACAGAAGAAACGGCTGCGCAGCCTGGGCTACGACGCCCTCTCCTATCACGGCGGTATGGAAAAGTCCGCGCGCGAGGCGAACCAGGCACGATTCCAGCACGACGAGGCGGTCATCATGGTGGCGACGATTGCCTTTGGGATGGGCATCGACAAGCCGGATGTTCGCTTCGTCGCCCATATCGATCTGCCGGGGCATCGAAGCCTATTATCAGGAGACAGGTCGTGCGGGACGTGACGGACTGCCAGCCGAGGCGATGATGCTCTACGGTTATGACGATATCGTCCTGCGCAGCCGCTTCATCGAGGAATCCGACGCGCCCGATCAGCGCAAGCGGATGGAGCGGCAGAAACTCGACATTCTCCTCGGGTTGGCCGAAACGGCGAACTGTCGCAGACAGGTGCTGCTTTCTTATTTCGGTGATCGATGCGAACCATGCGGCAATTGCGATACCTGCGCTGAACCACCAACCCTCTTCGATGGGACAATAGCCGCGCAGAAAATATTGTCCTGCATTCACAGAACCGGGGAGCGGTTCGGGCAATCCTATATTGTCGATGTCCTTCTTGGCGTCGACGATGAGCGCATCAGCCGCTTTGGCCACGACCGGATTTCGACTTTCGGAATCGGCCGCGAGCATGACAATCACACCTGGCGTGCGATCATACGGCAGTTGATCGCGCAGAGGTTAATCGATGTCGACTTTGCCGGGCACGGCGGTTTGTCGATCTCGGAAGCAGGTCGGCAGTTTTTGCGCACAAAGCATACGCTCATGTTGCGTGTCCCGCCGAAATCGAAGCCATCGCGTGATACTGTTTCGCGTGGAAAATCGGTAACATCCGCGCTGTCGGAGCGTGATGAGGCGCTGTTTCAGGCGCTACGCGAGAAGCGGCTCGAGATCGCGCGCACGCAAAATGTCCCACCTTATGTGATCTTCCACGATCGCACACTAATCAAGCTGTCCACTGCCAGGCCAGCCTCACGCGCCCAGATGGCCGATGTGCCCGGTGTCGGCGATACAAAGCTCGAACGCTATGGCCCGGCCTTTCTGGCCGTCATCAACGCACACGAATAAATCCGCCGCAACCTTTGGAATTCAACGATACCGACCTAAGAGTCTGTCAGCGCTACTCGGGATCGCCATGAGATTCCCTCGGGTTTGATTTTGTGTTTCTCGAGATCATGGCTGGATTCACATCATGGATAAATTCGTGATATCAGTTTTCTCATAACCGATCCCGACCGTTCATTCTTCTCCGGGTCAAATGCCACCGATCTTCTTTCACGGCCGTCTATCGTCAGTCAGACATTCACCCTCGGCTGCGATTTCTATCGCCCAACGCACCGCCTCCTCTGCGGCAAAGGTGGCGATTTCAGCTTCGTGCGCGGAACAAGGACGAATTCCGAAACCCCACACTGTGTACATCTCATTTTGAGCGAGCGTCGTGATACCTGGATCCACCACCTTTAGTGCGTATTTGGTTGCAGGTGGGGTCATGGGGCGGCTCCATAGAAGCTCCCGCTCCTGCCTTCGAGTTGACCAACCTGGCAGCGCACGCCGTCGAATTCTTTGAGCGCCGGGGGCAAGTTACCAGCAAGGGCGATCGCATTAATTTTCGAAAAATGACCGTACAGCGAATAGCAGTATTCGGTATCCAGATCGAAAATGCGCAGCCGTGAGATCAACCGATCGACGCCTACATATTGCAAGATACAAAATACGCACACCCGTCACAAACCGGAATGTCCGCTTCATCAAGCACCTGCGCGTTCTCGCCGAATATGTCCCATGGAATTTCTTTTTAACATTTTATCATCTCTAACAAGCCAATAGATATAGTGTGAGACCAATCAGCCACCGGCGCAAACGGATCATGAACGCCGATGAAAATTTCTAACTGGACGCTGAACGGTATTATGTGACTGGATGAATACGACCGTTGCGACGAGCACAACTGGCAGGTTTGGAACGTTAAAGTTTGACAAACAGCCAAGAGCACAAAACCTGAGGCATTGAGCCGCTCGTCCAGATCGCACTCGAGGAAACCTGCCGTCACACCCGCCAGGTCTACGACAACCATGCTGAATGGCTGACCCGGATTTAAGCGGCCTGACAAATTGAAGCCGGCAACCCAAATAAGAAAACCAGGAGCACGTATGACGCGTGCTCCCGGTTTCATATTTCGATAGACTATGGGTTCCTAAATGGCCCTTACGCGAGTGCCATTCTCATTTCGCCAATATATTCTCCACGCTCCCAGAAATGGCCCCATGCGGTGTTTTCGTAGTTGGCCCGGGGAAGTCTGTAGAGCGTCAACCGGACAGGGCCTTGCTTTCCAAGTGCGAGCAACCGCTCGCGATAGGTTGGGGCTGCGCGACGAGCGAATTCATTCGCGAAATCGAATTCGTACTCACCATGGATATCAACGCTATCGACAAAACATTGGTTCGTGTCATCAACAATCACCACACATCCATTAAGCGTGGAATAAGCGCGACAGGCTCGTCTGAAATCGTGCCAGACTGAACCTTGTCCTGATTGATTATAGCGTTTTTCGACGGTGGCCTCATCGGCAAGAAACGAAAAATGTCCCTCCTCAAAATCCTTGAGCATGCGCGCTGCAATGCCGTTGCTCGTTTTGTCGATACCGTAGTCTAAAGGCGAAGTTCCAATCATTGAAAAATCCTTTCTTGAAAATGATTGTCTGTCAGCTTCAAAAGCGCTGACTTCAATAGTAAAGCATAATACTACAATAATATCAAATGCTTATGCTTTTGTAACTGGTCCAATGGTGCCCAAATGGCCCCAAAATGGCTTCATTTCGATGCGTTTTAATGCCTGTTTCATGACATAATGTCGCATGTTGGGGCGCGTCAGTGGCATCCGCAATCAAATCGCGGATTTTAATATCGGAAGGGTCGAAAGCGCTATTTATCCGGCCCACGTTAAAAATACCCTTACCAAAACATCGGGTTCGATGGACCTCGGCTTAGATCTGGATAGCAGACACGACGTTTGCCCCTATCCGCCGACCACCATAATTCCTTCCCGCTCGGCGACCACACGGAAAAGCGACCTGGAGATCGGAATGCTACCGTATCACGGGCAAATCGATGGCAGCAGACACGAGAGGCGTTCATGTGATTGGCTTTGGCCCTCCTTTTGCTACAGGCTTCCTTATCGCCCGATGCCTGTTAGCTCCCTGTCAGTCAGAATCCTGTGCTCCGTACAGGCGGTTATTCCATGGCTATCACCCAGTCCCACCGAAAGCCGTTTCTGCCCTGCTCCCACCGGTACCCATAGGGGTTGCAGACAATGCGGCTTCGGCCGATCTGAACGTCAAAGGCATGATGTGTATGACCACAGATCCATATATCCGGGGCCTGTTCGGAATGCAGGATGTTATTGAAAGCCCTGCGCCACAGGCAAACAGAAAATTTGCCTCTTGCCCCGCATAAGCCGGCGGCGTGCAATCGGGATGCGGCATGTGATGGGTCAATACCACAGTGGAGCCGTCAAATGGTTTTGCCAGCTTTTTCGAATGTAAGCTGCATCTGAACGATGTAGCTCCAGCATATCCTCCGGCGTGAATCGTTTGCCGTCCTGCATGGAGATTGCATGAAAATCATTGAGCATCTGGCGCGCCATCCACATCCGCTGCGGCAAATCAGACTTCGCGGGGAGTTTCATCAGGAAATCGACCCATAGGCTTGCGCCAATGAAGCGCGTATTGTCGATAATCACCTCATCCGCATCAAGACAATAAAACTGTTGCGGCCATTGCAGAGAAAGCGCCTCGATTGCCTTGATGGTCTGCCTGTCGCTTTCAAGCGAACGGTCCCGGTCGTTCATCATCCACTTGTTCTGATAAAATTCGTGATTTCCGGGACATAGATAATAGGCTTCTCGTAGCGCCTGATCAGGAATTCTAGCGTCAAATGGAGATCTGGCGCCGCATTGAGATCGCCGGCAATCATGATCAGATCACAGTCCGGCGCTTGTTCACGTGGTGGATAAACGACTTCCTGCAGTTCATTATGCACATCAGACCAGATCCAGAGTTTCATGCCGTTCCCTCTCTATTCCTATTGGTAATCTCGAAGCCGTTTCGTGTCTGGTTCTCCATGACAGGTCGCCGCGTTTCTGACAGACATGGCGAAGCTTCCACGCCGGCTGTCCTGCCGATTGATGTGCGTAGCCTGATCAGTTTCATTCTTTCTCATTGCCCGATGTCTTTTGGCCAAGCCGGTAAAAGCGGCTGAATGTGCGGGCATAGTTCCGGTCGAGATCCAGAAGCCAGAGCTCGGACGTGATGCCATGCGGTACGATTTGTCCGAGCCGAGGATGTTCGAATAATACGCCTTCCAGACACGTTGCCCGCCGTGCACTCAGCTTCCAGCTTGTGATCGCTGGTGAATTTGTCAGTAACTGTTCGTCTGGATAATCACCCTCCAATATCCGCTGCAGATCATCGACCAGAGCTTTCAGCATCCTGATTTCAAGCTCGAGCTGCTCGCGATTGTAGTTTCCATTTTGATTGTAACTGTCATGCCGTGTTCCTGATGAATGAACAAAATGATGGACCGTTCGGGCGCGCAATGACGCGTCCGGGGGTGTTTCCTGAATTTCCATGCATTTGATTGTTATTGAGAGCAAAGCTGAGCCGTTCAGCGTGACACAGGCATCCACCCCGAATATCTGGGCAGAAGATTCTCCGCTACCTTATCTATTGCCTTTGCTCCCATCGGTTGGTCTTTAGCTCGCCATTGAGAATGGCAGATACCCTGTTCGTCTGCATCGCAGTGAACGTCCGCTCTACTGCATAACGGATAAGTCCGTGACACGTAGTTTCACAAGCTTCGCACGACGCATCGACTGATCGGCCCCTGTCTGCTCAGCGCAACACGTTATCCGGCGTCAAAATCTGAATCTCCGGCCCAGACTTGCTGTCGAGTGCTTCAAACGCCATCTGCGCGATCTCTTCATCAATCAGCCGCGCTTGCTCCTCTTCGGTTTTCGCGAATGTGTCGCCAAGCCATATGATGAGTTCTTCTCTGAGAGCCTCTTGCACGCCCAACACTTTTTCCGCGATCTCCGGGATCCCCAGTAGCCCATCGAGATCGGATAGCGCCCAGATCCCTCCTCGGGTAGGCTTTCACTAAGCAATGGGTCGATCAGCACGAATTCGTAGTGATCGATATCAATGCCATAATACTGTTGCGCCAGCCGCTCCCACAATGCTGAGGCGGTCGATGCTTCAATGCGCCATTGATCCAGAGCCCCTTATGGCCGCTGATGCCATAAATCAGACTGAGCACACGGAGGCATTTGCGCTCCTGTTCATAGGACACCAATTCGAATGTGTAAGGGTCTGTCGGAAGTTCCGAGGCGCTTCGGTCTGTGTCGTTTTCGTCTGCGAGGGATTTCGATGTGACAGACTCGATCACGTCATTGAAAGTATCACGCGTGAGTGGCATAGAACGAGATGAGCGGAAATCTCTTTGAACCTTTACCGCCGCTTTTGCTACAGCTTCTTCAATAAGGCCGATGATTTTTCGCCGGTGTTCCATAAGGCACAACGGAATATCTGCTCTGACAAAGCTCGTTTCCGGCTACTTCTGTCATGAGCACGGTCAATCAAATGAAAACATAACGACAGGTGTAGCGCTGCGTTTAATTCACGCTTGTAGCTTCGCTGCGGGAATTTGTGTTCAATGAGATCAATGTAGCCAATTACGGTTTCTGCAAACATGATTTCTCCATCTCCAAAGCGACTGTTGGTCGCCGGAGTCAAACGGGTGTGAAGGTAGGTTGCCATTGCGAGTGGCCACAGATTTTGAAGACAGCGAAGATCTTAGCGTTGCGCGCGAACGCACACGACCAGACTGACAGAATGGGAAATTGGGAGTTCGTGCCTTAAAGAGCACCGAACGCGTCAGAAGCGGAAATTATCTCCGCTGCGGAGCCGCTATGTCGACATGGAATTCTGATAGTGGATCTTTTAATCCGCCACGAATATCGATAAGAGTTGTCATAAGCTTGGCTCCTGTGTTGGCAGGCTAAGTCAGTCTCCATTCAGGTGTTACCAGCACCGGGATGGAGGCGCCTGATCAATCAGGCAAGGCGACTATTGCAGGATCTGAATTGCGCTGCAAGGATCCGGAACGAAAAAGATCCCAATTAAGCATTTTTATCTAAGTCCCGGATATAACCGGCTTTTGGGCTTCACTAAAACAGTGATAAAACGTAGTGGCCATAGGTTTTTGCTTTGTATTGAGTTTTGAGGAAGCCTAAATGTGGAGCTTGAAGTTATCCACAGGATGGGCTTCAGCAGCGAAATGTCCTGCATATTTTTCATGGATAGCGGTGACGTTACCACCGACGATCCTGAGCAATCCCGTTGTTTCTCTTCTTAAGCCTCGACGATCGTCCGCCTCCGTTAACCTTGAGAAATCCGATTCATGTGCAAACAGCGTTTCATGAAGTAATGGGGGACAACAGACAAAAGCACAAACTACGTTTGTAAAATTTTCAGGTTGAAATCAAAACGGTATGGTTTGGAAAACGATCCTCAATGTTCGGTGTCGTCAAGAACCCCGCCGGGCCTCAGATGCATCTTGCGACGGAAATCCCAGCCGCTTTTGTGTATCTGACAATCAGGTCATCAATGACTTCTAATGAAGCATCTTTATCGAAGCCCTGATCCGTCAGCGCATCAAGAAGCATATCAATCAGCTTCTCCGTCCCGTCCTGATTGCCAGACTTCACCGCTTTGACGATCATAAAATGCAGCAGCACTCGTGCTATGTCGTCACGCGTCGGTTTGCGCTGTACCCTCAAACGATCGCGATAGTCCTTCTGCCGTTCGCGCTGCTTGCGCAAACGTTCCGACTGCTGCCTGCTCGATGTCATGGCTACTCCAGATCACGTACCAATAATCAAAGCTTGAGCTCGAAACCGTCGGCGCAAAGCATTTTTCACCATCCCACGCCTGCCCGCAAACGGCGTTTACCGCTGAATCGGAGATCCCGGATCTGGCAACACATGTCCGGAACTCTGTAACGCAAATCTCGAGTTGAGAATCCAGTTACTGCAAATCGGAAAAAATCTACGTGACTTGCCCACAATCTGGATTGATGTGTCTGCACGTCATTTTGCCAGCCTCACAATTCCAGATGTAGTGCGGGAAAATCATTGCAATCCATGTCGCTCGCAGGGCTGGCCACCGCAGACGCCGTTCGCATCGCCACGATTGATTTGTTGCTGGAACAAGGTCGCTGCTTCTGCAGCTATTCTTCAGCCGCGGCAAGCAATGGCACTCTTTACAACAGATGCGACAACAAAAACTCGCTTACGATTCTTCGATTATAAGGCCACGGACCAGATCAGAGCAGGTTGCGAACCTTGAACATTGCCATGCGGAAATGGCGGGCCTCGACAGAAGAACAACCGGACAAGCAGCCGGGCCTGGAGTCCCTCCGACTACGGCATCGGAACTAATCGCCAAGGGCGTTCGGTAAAGAGGGCAGTGTCTGCTGCGCTACGAATGGCTGGGCACGCAATCACATCGCCGTTCATAAAACATGGTGGAGCCACTATCCCACCCCGTATCGCAGTTTGTTTGAATCAGGGCTTGCCTACCCTATCTTTTGATGGTGTCATTCTACATACGATGACGTGTTACTCATCGGGCCTATATTATTTAAAAGGATTATTGCATGCAGATTTATAGCGGGGACCTGGTCGCCATGGCCACACTTCTCAAAAATACATAACGGATTCGGCCAATACAGAACCGGGTTGGGGAGTGGCAACCACTCTCCTGTCTCATGGCAAGTTCTGGCGCGTATCGGCACAGTCCGAAAATGCCCGTTTCTCAATCCCTAAGGCCTGCTTTGCGAATGCGCAGGCCGAAGTATTTCGCCTCGCAACCATCGCCAGAAGCAGTTCAGCTATGTCGAAGGCTATGCTTGCGATCTCGAATTGCCGATCCCGCTGCACCATGCCTGGCTCGTCAACAGTGAAGGTGAGGTTTTCGATCCAACCTGGTCGGACGCGGAGCAATGCGTCTATTTTGGAATGAAGTTTAAGACCTCTTATGTGCAGGAGCGGTTCAGCGCTCGTGGTGACCAATTCGATTCCTTGCTTCTGGATGCTCTGAATCGCCATGCTATCCTGCGCGACGACGAATTTTGCCAGCAGGTACTGGATTCGGCCATGATGCCACGTTCAAACACCGCTCAGACGGCGGTATCGCCCGGCGTCAATTGATTCAAAAATGGGCTGAACGCATTTAATCTCGCCAAATGAAAAAGCAGAACGCCTACGTTATCGACCTATGGTGAGCTGCGAGAGAATAGCAATGCCGAACCGGTATAGCTCTCTTCCACAGCTTCTCATTCAGCCTGTATATTTAGACTGCAAGCGGTCAGTCGATAGCTCCAGCGCCTCGCGCCGGGTGATCTGTTCATTGCGCCCAGCTTTGGCTTGCACCTTAATCCTGCTCGTATGGGGACATATCATCCCACCGAACTAGTAGGGGCTGTCTTCAAGCACGTCGACATCCCCTATCACTCCCATTATTTTACGCAACCATTCCGTCTTCTACCGGTCTGTCGTCACGGATGTTCCAGTTTATCAGCTCTGTTGACAGCCATGGTGTGCCGCAAACCAATTGGCACAAAACGCTTGTCTCCGCGCTTGGCATAGCTGGCAAACGCCGTTTGTAGCTGAAACGGAAATCTCGAATCTGGCAACGTTTGTGCGGAAACGCGCAACGCTTTTCTGAGGTTTTGAATCGGATTAATGCAAATTGTCTCGATTTGAAATGCGTTGCGGGCAAATTGGAATGACGTGTAGACACGTTGTGGTACGTTGCGGGCAACTCATGACGACATGCCCAAGACGTAAATCAATTCTATAAAATCCATTTACCCTTACGGGAATGAATATGGCGTCAAACGGCGTTTGAATCTGGAGGACCTACCTGGGAAAACGCCTGTCTACCAGATTCTTTTGCTCTACGCCCCTGACGCTCCCTCGAACACGGTGGGACCGTCCTGGATCGGTTCCCGACTCTCAAACGTCGTTTATCGATGAATCGGATAATCCGGTTTCGTAACAGTTTTCCGGATGCCCGCAACGTTAATCCAAAAGCTGGAATCGCAAGATTGCAAATTATTCTGATTTGATACGCTATGTGGGTACCCTGAAATACGGTAGCGCCACATCAAGTTGCCCCACCGGCAAGTCATATCAGCGTTCCCATTGCATCACGACCTGAAATGCCCAGCCTTTACCGCCAGACGAGCGGTGGAAACGTGACAATGAGCGCTTCTGCACCGATCGCTCCATTTCCGGGAGATCTGCCATCCTGGCATTTAAAATCGCGCCAGATTTTTATATCGCCATGGACTCGCTGCGATTTCATCAACGGCATGAATCGATCAGCGAGGATCGATTCATAAAATGCGTTGGACGCTCTCGCTTCGATGTCGGATTCTACGCGCATGTCGAAACAGAGTTCACTTCCGATACATTTTCGTAAGATCGAGCTACACAACAATATGCGGCGCTTCTACACCTTATCGGTTCAACCGAATTTGTTCGGCGAATGGTGCGTCATGCGATCCTGGGGACGGATCGGGACACTTGGACAATCCGTGCAGCAAACACTTCTGGACGAAGCATCAGCCAACGCACTTCTTCGTAGACTTGTCGCGGTTCGTCGCAAACGTGGTTATGAGAAGTCGCCTGACTTCTTTGCAACAGATAACCGAATTGCTCCAGCCTCCGGTTCACGCGCTCGATGAATACGTATCCTCAGCAGCCATTCTTGAAATCTTCGCGATGCGAGAATGGGCGGCTTTGCTGCGATCGAGATACTCTGCATAAAGACGAAGAGCGGCACGCAGATCCGATCTCGTCCGAACCGTCAGTGTTTCGAATTCGGTATTCAGTTCCAGCCGGGCCAATTCAGTCCTGTATCGGAGAATGTTCGTCCTCCTAAAGACGGCGCGCCCGGTTGACATGCGACTTGACATTGCGTGCCGATTGGGGCGAGCGCCCGTTTCCATCAGCCAGTTCACAAAGCGGCCTTCGATTTCGGGAATGGTTCGACCATTCTCGCGCGCGAGAATAACACGACCGATTGCTTCGGCCAGTGGCGAGGGCACGGCGTTGGCAATCATTTGATGAATGTTCTGTCGTGTCGCGCCCTTCCACTGCCAGCCTTCCGGAAAACCCTGTAGCATCGCCAGCTGTCGGGTCGTCAGCATTGCTGCCTGCGAAGCCGGAACCGGATCTGCAGGATGGGGATTGTTCAGATAGCGAGCCGTTAGCCGTTCCCAAGCTGTTCGCGTCACGGTGGGAAACGGTTCGTGAATACCACGAACCCCGCGCCCGGCGCGAAAGGCCGCATAGACCCAACCTTGCGGTATATCCAGTACGTCGCTGATGACCGTCTGGCGTTCCGACCGCGCCTTAACAAGGCTCGAATCGAGGAACCCATGCCGTTCTCCTAGACGCCCAATAACGAACAGACGCTTTCGGGCTGCGGAACGCCATACCAGGAAGCGTCCAGCTTGCACTCGCTCAATCCGTATCCAGCCCGCACCAGCATTTTACGCCCATCCGCCCACGCTTCGGAGCGGGCTGCCTGTGGAACGTTTTCCATGACGAACCATTGCGGTCTGGCGAGACAGACGAGCATTGCAAAGCCCGCGTCAACGACGCATTATCTCCTTCCACCCGCTTGCCCGCAACCGAGTAATCCTGGCATGGCGGTCCGCCAGCGATCAGATCCGGGGCCATTCCGCCGATCACAGGCGCAACAGCGAAAATATCTTTCAAATCGTGTTTGTGAACTTGTCGCCCGACATTATGACGGTAGGTCTCCACCGCCGGATTCCAGGCATCATATGCCCCGACCACTTCGATACCCGCACGTTTCAATCCAAGGGACATGCCCCTGCCCCGCAAAACAACTCAACCGCCCGCAATCCGAATACCCCACGCCCCAAATCCTCACGGACATATCCGTTACAGCAGAGAAAAGCGGATCACATCTGGCTTCTGCTTTATTCCACACCAAAACATAATCCACCCAAGCAGGCCTATGTTCCGGCATCATCAATAAAGATGCCGAGATGCCATCAACAATGCAATTAAGCGAACGCATCATGCCAGATCGGGCAATCCACGTGCATTCCCGCGGCTCATTTCGTTTATGGTCTTACGGTAACGGGTCTTGCGACCAGTAAGGAGGACAAATGACTGTCATACTTCCTAGCAGCGGACGTAGCATAGTGACTGCCGCTGTCACACCGTGCGAACATCTCCGATGAATTCCTCGAGCGTGATCAGATGTGGGCGCACCGCTTGCAGATAGGCGTCATGGATTCCAGCTGGGACGACAAGACGCACGCCAACTTCGGTCATTTCACGGAATTGCGCTTCTGAAACACCTTCCTGAAGGGTCAGACGATGTTTCGTTCGAATGCGTTCGACTTCATTTATAATCTGCCGCCATCTGTCCTTGCATGTTGTTTTGCGCCAAGCATACGTAATCGATGCGCTGGAAATGATGCGTCCTCATAGGCTGTAATGTTCGGGACCAACCCATCAGATTCAATATCAGTTGTCTGGTCAATATTGACATGGACCATAACATGGACCATATATTATGTTAAGTATGTGCGAAACACAAAGGAACATGGACCATGCGCGTATCTGTCAGTGACGCGAAAGGCCAGCTCACCGAACTGGTAAAGCGAGCTGAAGCCGGGGATGAAGTCATTTTGACCCGTCGCGGCCATGAGATCGCACGGCTTGTAGCCGTTGCGGCGCGCCCGGCCCCAGGGCCGACGCGCACTGATGGAAAGGGTGAGGGCAACGGCGGCGGCGAAAGCATTACCCGGGGCTAATGCTGCGCGTAGTCAGGACTTTCTTTATGACGACGATGGGATGCCCATATGATCGCCGTCGATACATCCGCGCTCATGGCGATCGTGCTCAATGAGCCCAAAGGCGAAGCTTGCATGACGGCAATTGAACAGTCTGATGAGCTATTGATTTCCGCCGGAACAGTTACTGAAGCCCTCATTGTTGCTGCGCGACGTAATGTCGGTGAAGAGGTTGACGCGTTGATTTCCGGGCTCGGCTTCGAAATCGTATCCGTGACAGCCGCTTCCGCACGCCGGGTCGCCAACGCTTACGCCAGATGGGGCAAAGGCATTCACCCAGCTTCGCTCAACTATGGTGACTGCTTTTCCTATGAAGTTGCTCACGAGCATGGCTGTCCATTGCTCTATGTAGGGAGACGACTTCGTTCAAACGGACCTGCGCTCGGTTCTATAGTGGTTGACTCCAGCCAAAGCGATATCCGGTTAACCGGCGATGCAATGTTTCTCCCCGCTATGACTTCTTCGAGAAGCAGCGACCGTATTGTCCCAATCAAATGAAATAAGCTGGTTGCGCCCAAAGGATGCATTGTTTCCTATCGGTTCCAGGATACCGCGCCTGCTAATAACAGCATTTCGGCACCGGAACCCTTTTCTTTCACGATGACTCATATCCGCATGATGCGAAGTAGTTTTGAGCATTTTGTGACTCGATATAGACTCTAACGGTGAATGAACCGCAATACTATCCGATTCCTAGACACGCTGCCCCGGACGCCTACCAAATTCCCGATACGTGTTTTCGGATATTGTTTCCTGCACACTTCAAATTTGAGATCGTGCTTGATAGGATCCGCCGCGTGTAAACATCACGGATAACGTGACCGGAGATGTCTGCATATCCCCGGCGGTCCGGGAAGAGCGTCGGGGATTTAGATGATGTGGACGATGACCATGAACGTCGCAACACAGCACATGCACACCATAATGACTATCGTACAGAAAACAGTTCGCCAAACCAATCGTCGAAACGACGATCCTGTGCTGATTTCGACCGTTCATTGACTTCGGTGGTGAGAAGGGCGTTTAACGCTTTTGATTTATGATAATCGAGACGACCATGCATGACCCGCTCCTGCATATTGGGAGTGGTATTTATCATAAAGTCAAATTTCGATCATCTTTGACTTTTGTTGATCGACATAAGTTTACGACCGTTCCGTCGTCAGACGGTGACAGGCTGTAAAACAGTGAACAGCGCCCCACCGTCGCGGTCAGATCCTGAATATCCAGGAGAAGCAAGCCTCCGGTTTCAGGCACGGCAAGTTCTGTCTTGGTGGCGTTCATTGCTGCTGCAACTGCCTTTTGTTCCCCACACTTTTCCGCGCCTGGTCACATCCGGACCATCTTCAGGGCTAGCAATGCTGAATTCGACTCCGCCCACATCAACGCCGTCGCAAACGAGATTTCCGATTCCATGCAACAATGTAACTGCCATCACTATACCCTGTGTCTGAATCAAAATTATCGAAGTTTAGTAGCTTGTCAGTTTTCAGAACCATGCTGCTTCGCTTTTAACCGCTCATTCAATAGGAGCTTGAGCCGCGCATTTTCCGCTTCCAGCTCTTCCAGTTCTTCGTCTGTCACCGGTCCGTCTTCAGTCTGGGGCCTGGCTTTCTCACGCGCCGTTGCTTTTGCGGTGATTTGAGAACGGGAGGCGAGGCTAGAATTTCATCTATCCCTCCTCTTTCCGCTCGGGCTCCACAACAACTGGCGATTCTTGAGGGACTTTCGGCTCTTCAGCGGACGATAACACCTCAGAAGAAGCGACGGGCTCGACCTTTGGGGCTGCTGCCTTGCCATTTATTTCATCGGGATCTGTGGTCGTAACTTTGATGGATAGTCGCGTTGCCAATATAGGTTCAGGCTGCTCAGAGCTTTCGCCGGCTGCAGGTCAGCATCAGGCAATTCATCCGGCAAAGTCGACTTCTTCTTCGATCGCCAGTTCTTCAACCGCGCAACGAGACGTTCCCCAGTGACTTCATCGTGATCGACCTCTCTATAACAGCCACAACAGTGCACAGAAATGCTGTCACCTTAAGCCTGACAACTCAATAGTTTTGGCGACCATAGCCGTTACACATGTCACCAGAACGCATGAACAGATCAGTTATCGAGGACGACAGGGCAGTCTTGGCGACCGTTTCTCTACTGCTGCACCAATCGTTGGAGCATTTTGTGCAACTGTCTGTTCTCCATGCGTAATCTGGCGGCCAGTTCACGTTTCAGATCGGCATTCTCTATTTCAAGAGCTGACAATTCAGCCTGAATATCGGGCTCAGCTGCGATCCGACTTACCGCTTCTCGTTTAACCGGGACTGATTTTTCTTACGACGTGCAACAGACGGCTTTTCTCACTGACAACAGGATTTCCCACCATGTTTTCCGTTTGCAGCTCTTCCATTGCAAGGAGTGCTTCTTCCGGTTTCGAGGCGTCCATGTTGGAAAGTTCTTGCTCACTCAAAGCCTCTTCAACTTGCTCGATGACCGGCTCAGTTTGCGGCACAGCATTTATGGTCGTGGTCTCAGTTCTGCGCTCGATCGGCTTGGGCAGATCAGGCTGGGCCCGAACCTCCACTGGAGATTGGGGCGCATCGGCCTCCACTTGCCGGGCAATCGACTTCAGATCCAGATTTCCCCACAAAGATGACGAGCCCTTGCGAGTACGCTTGTTCTTATATTCAACGACAATATTACGGTTTGGATTTTTCATCCGTGAGTAGCTTTCCAGAGGAGATTTGAAGGTACGCTCCGCGCGTCTCAAAGGGCTTTTAGCAGTAGCTACAAATTATGCGGCGGATTTTCAACACTTAACAGAATGTCCGACCTGATCGATATGTCCTGAAAGCAAGTTCATCTCATCTTGAACACATGATGTACACGGCCTTATTGTTACATCAACCATTGACCTGTATTTTTGACGCCTAAATGAATTTCCAAACATCGATCTGGAGAAGCATACCATGGCAGACGAAACCATTGCAGCAGTAAACGAGACACCAGTTGAGGTTAGAACCGCCGAGCCTGTAGGCATCACGAAGAAAACCCGTGCGCCACGCAAAAGCTGAGCCTAGGCCCGCAAAGGCTGCAGCACCTGCCGCTAAAACCACGAGCGCCGCATCCAGACCAGAAAGCGGCCAAAGCTGCTTCAAAAGCAGCACCCGCTGCAACACCACCGGTAGAGAACAAGCGCAACAAGTACACGCCGGCCCAGCGCGCCTCCATCCTTGCTTCGATCGAAAAAGCAACAAAAGACGGCAAGACCACTCTCAAGGCTGCATTGCAGCAGACTAAAGTGAGTGAGCAGACCTACTATAACTGGAAGAACGCTGCTACAAAGAAAGCGCCCGCGCCGTCGGCAGGGTCGTCCAGCGATGATCTTTCCAGCTTGGTTGCACTGGAAGCAGAGAACCTCAAGCTACGCCAGGAACTTGCTGCAAAGCTGCGTGCTGAGAATGAAGAGTTGCGTAGACGTCTGGGTCGAACCTGAGGCGAATTGCTCCGTAGCATCTGCACCAGGGTGCTGACAAAACAGATGACTTCCCACGTGTAAGTCATCTGTTCGCCTTCGATGATGAAAATTCGAAGCCTTTGTTCTCTCCTTCCAAAGGCTCTCTAATAAGGCCAAGAGTGAGGATTACCATTCCGCACAACTTCTGGTCTGGATTAGTGCATGACGACCACCAAGCGTCACGGGCAGGATTATGCTGACTGCCAATACCAAGATGGAGTCACATCATGATTTTGAATCCCGCTCAGGCCGAGGCACTCTACAAAGCGATACAAGCCCTGAATGAAGGGGCGGCCAGCTACTTAACGCTTCCTTTGACGCATTCGTCCTCGGTGAGGCAATCATTGATGTTTGCACCCACACTGATGATCGCATCGAACTGCGATCTGCCGGCAATGTAACTGAAATACACGACGACCTATCCGCTTTCGCAGTTGCCTATCGTTTGCAAGCACTGTGATTGCTCAAGCGAAGGATGACACTGCGTTCGATTTCAGTTTTTATCTATGAAATCTTCGTACGGACCGCTGGGCTGAAACTTAACAGAAGACAATTGAATAAAGCGCTTACCCGTAGACCAGGTCATCGCCCAATGATGGACTTCTTTGCTATTTCAAGGCCTTCCGTGCATTGTTCTCTGCGGTCTCTTCAGTCGGCGCAGCACTGGATTACCTGTCTCCGGCTTCTACGACAAAAATATCCACCCCTTAAGACCACCTACATTCGGAAGGCGGATAAGTCGTCCAATCGCAGGGGAGACATCGATTTTCTCGATTTTGAAACCGATTTTTTCGGAACTGACGTCCAACTCTTTGAGATAAGCTTCGTCGGTTCTGTTTTCCTGTCCCTGCTCGTCGACATGGCGATCGATAGCGATCATCAAATGCTGGTCGTCATCTGTTCCGCAGCAGGACATCCGAAAGTTAGTCGGTTCTTCTGCATGATGCGCGGAGGCATCGAAAATTGACCAGAACTCTTGCTTGATGGGCGTGAGCTCGTGGATTTTGAAACCGTCAGCCCGGACAGGGACATCAGTCCCGGCCAGTGCTACCGCGATGACGACCGCTATAAACGTTCTATTTTTCATTCAGGGCACCATTACATTAACTTAAGCGCGACCAGAGTGAATCTGGATCGCTAAGCTGGAAAATTAGTCAAAACTCGCGTCATGATAGCGTTCATGCAGCAAAATCAATTCAGTCACAGTGCCCCGACGCAGGACAGTTCGACGCGGACATCTTTACCTGCAATCAAATTCTGATCCGATGCGAGGATCAGTCTTCTATCGCCTTCTCCTGCAAGTGAAATGATGCCTTGCTGCAGTTTCTGCCGTATGCCGTTGACTTCCACACTTGCGGTGTAATTTACCAATGCAGACATGCATCCACACATTCCGATCGACCGGTGCAATATAAACCTCGCGTCGAAGGAAACAATGTTCGCCTGCCTCTTCACCTGCCCGGGCTTCAGATCGACGCAGGCCGATAGTCCGTGCTGCAAATCAATTTCGACGACATCGCCGGAAACTGCGTGTCCCGCGGAGATGGCGCAAACAAACACAGCCACCAATGATTTAAATAGGGGCTTTCTTCTCCGTGCAGAAATCCTGATGACTTCATCCGCTTCGGGAAGCTTTTGACCCGAGCCACTAATCATTTTTCTTTTGATCCGTTCGTCGTTGGCCTCATTTGTCTTTAACGGAGCGTTCTGCTGTTTCACGGTGCCGATCAAACCAGTTTCCCGCCCAGCATCTCTTTCTGATTTCAGTCCGCCGTCGTCTGCCAACGCACTTAAGAGTGCTCTGGTTTCATAATTTCCACCATGTGCATCTCCTGTAACCAACACTGTTTTTCCTCCGTGGGACGCAGCATCCCTCAGCGCCTCAAGCCGATTGATTTCCATCATAAATGCCATGGCATCGGCATCTGTCAGTGTCGTATCCGCTCGAAAGGCCGCAAGGGCTCTCGCATTGCCTTCTGCGATAATGCTGCGACTGGCTGCGATTCCCCGCGCCGTAATTGACATCGCAGCAGCAGAAGCTTCCGCACTCTTTGTCCGCTTTATTTTCTCAGCCTCTCCATCATTGTGCGCCGCTTCCAATCTGCGTTGAGAAGCAAGCACTTCGTTGAAGGCTGAAATCATCTCCGGCGTTGGCCGCGGGTCATCAATCAACACGGCACGGATCTCATAACCATATGCATTGATAGCTTCGTCTAGAGATTCACGGACAGTGCGCGTGAATTCGTCGCGATCAGTATAAAGTTGGTCGAATGTTCTCGCCGCAGCGACCGCGCGCGCATCTGTTGCGACGTAGGATTCGATCTGCTCTTCGGGATTATGCAATTCGTAAAGGCCGCCTCTACCGCGGAAGGAATAACCCGATATTGCAGGCTGATTGGCATGGTGACAAAGGCGTTGTCTTTGGATTTGACGCCAAGCTGAAGAGAGATCTGTTTCGTCTGTAAGGAAAACGGCGAGCGAGCGCGCTGAAATGGCCAAGGAAATTTGATCGACAAACCCGCTTTACGATAGCCAGTGTAACGGCCGAACGTTTCAAAATTCTGACGTGCTGCTGGGGTGTCATGACAAAGAAGCTCTTAAGCCAACGCAGTCCCAGATATATCGCCAGAATGGCAATAATAACCGATACAGGCGTTGTAATAATGGAACTGGAAAATTCAAATCAAGCAAATTAAACATTCCAACCCTTCTTAATTTCGACTTTCACTATTTTCAGTTGCTCATTGAAAAGCAGAGCTTCTTATTTTACACGGAATGTCACAATGAGTGGCAATCTCTATTTTAACCAAAGCTCTTTGACTGGCAAGTCGTTCTGGTATTTGTGTCACAGACACCTGCTTAATGCGATAAATGACCTTATGGACTGCAGGAAGCTGCTCATTCCCACCGAGTGGGTGCCACAGGCTGCGACATATATTGAGTTTGGACAATAATGCTGGCGACGCGGACAAGTATATGGGCGCGCCAAACTCTATTCACATTCCCTCAATAGGACAGCGAACTACCAGTGTGCAGGATTAGAGAGGGAAACTCAAAAGGGTGCAGAATGTCCGTATTGCGGAAAACTTTTCGGCCCTGGAGCAAATGTCCCTGATCACATATATCCGGTCGCACGCGGAGGCTTATCAATAGCAGAAAACATGGCTTACATCTGCGCACGCTTTAATCAAAAGAAGAGCAACCGCACGCTTAATGAATATATTTACGAATATCGATTAGACATGAAGGATATACATATTAGTTTGAGAAAACTAGGGAAAATCTTTTGATATCGTTTCCCCAGAGCGACGACTATTCTAAAATCCAGCTTACTAACCATCAACTCTTTTGTTTTAGACGAGAAGTCAATTATTTGCTGTAGATCAGCAAGTTGGGATATATTTACGGACATGGCACCGCTGGTTATGCTGTCATCAAGCTGTGTAAATATCTCACCATCGGAATCAAAGGTGGCCATTCTAAGCTGCGCCAAACATCCTGAAACCAGGCTGAGCCACCTGGATACTCACTATCGCATTTCCATGCCCACTTCTCGCAGATTTCTGGAATTGTGCGATAGCAAACTGGCCCTTCTCGGCCCTCAGATCTCGTCAACGATGCTGACGATCCTGCCATCCTCGATACGGAACGACGACGCACCGGAGAAGGCCAGTTCCTGCCCAGCTTTCCATCCGTTCAGAAGGTCAATCGCCACCACAGCGGAATATGCGATCTCAACTAGTGTCGTGTCCGCGACGGTGATTGCGTTTGTGACGGTCTGCCGCCGCGTTTCAAACGCCGATGCTCCGAATTTCGCCATCTCTTCAAGGCTCTGCTTGTCCGATGTCTCGGCCGTAACCTGACCACCCGAAATGTTCCGGAAAGACACTTTGTCGGAGAGGCAGACTAGCATCCCGTCGACATCCTTGTTGTTGTAGGCATTAATATAGGCTTGGATTAGGTCGGGCAGGCTTGCCATAAATCACACTCCATCTGCATCGGCATTTGTATAATCACCGTTCCCGTCGCAAAAGTCCCAAAACTTGCGACACTCAAAGTATGACCGGTAAAATATCGTATCAAAAAGCAATTTGGGTGCGGAACAAGATTTAACGATTAAGGCAAAGATTAAAACAGATCCCCGACCCAATCTTCAAATGCATGACGTACCCGAATTACAAAAACTGTTCCGTCTACTTCAATTTGATAAATAATGAGGTGGGCTTTAAACGGGTGCACCCGCACAGGTGGAGAAATTTCTTCACGTGCACGTGCCATTTGTGGGTTCTTTGCAATTAAATCCAGAGTGTTAAACAACTCTGCATGATAGCGTTTCGCCTGCACAGGCCCAAACATTGCTATACCCTGCTCGGCGATAGCAATGATATCGTCTTCCGCAAGACCAGAGAGTTTAAATTCCATCAGTTGCGTTTCAGAGATTTTTCGGTGTTAGCGAGTGCCACTGCGAAGAGTTCGTCCTGTGAACGACTTCCTGGGCCACTTTGTAAACCCTCGTCAACAAAGCGCTGCATCGCTGCGATCTTATCGCTGCGCATTTGATCTTTACGGATCAAATCGCGTACATAGTCACTCGCATTCGAATAGCGTCCCGTTTTGGCCTGAGCCTCAACCCATTCTTTCATAGGATGAGGGAGCGATACGTTCATCGTTACCATCAAATTCTCCCTTCACTGCAATTAAAATCGCAGATTGGCAAAGTTTGTCAATGTTATTTTCACTACCTGTCCATTTAACATTCTCGGCCAGACCGTTGATTATGATTGCCGTCTAGTATACTTTCCTCGCCTCGACGCGACCTTCAAAGCCGAAAATTGATAACCGACAAGGTGATCTATCGGGCTGTCATGATCATAGTCAAAGTTCGGCTTTTCTCATGAAAACATCCTGCTTCACATTTAATTGGCGCGATGCTGGTTCCACGCCTGGTTATGAGCCGTTCATTGGAACCATTTGGACGGACCGTTCGTTTTTCCTGCTGATGTCTACAGAGACTGGATTGGTCCATTTCGACTCGAGAGAGCGACAATGAGAAATCTTGAGAAAGCTCGTGTCCAAATGGTGGAGCAGCTTGTCCATCACGGCATACATGACACGCGCGTGCTGGAAGCGATGGGCACGGTGGCTCGTGAGAAATTCATCGATGAAGGCTTTATCGAGTTTGCCTATGAAGACACACCTCTACCAATCAAAATGGCCAGACGATCTCACAACCATATATGACCGCCTTCATGATCGCAGCGGCCCGGCTAGGTGAGGCTGAGCGCGTTCTTGAAATCGGAACCGGCTCTGGCTATGCCGCAGCGATCATGGCACATGATTGCCGGTCAGATATTTACTGTCGAACGGTATTCCACCCTTGCCGAAGCCGCCCAACAACGCTTCGAAGACCTCGGCTGCAATAATATCCATGTGCGTACGGGCGACGGCAGCAATGGTTGGCCGGAAGTGGCTCCTTTCGATGCGATCATTGTTGCAGCAGGCGCGCCGGACATCCCTCAATCTCTTAAGGAACAGCTCAAAACAGGCGGGCGGCTCATCATACCCGTCGGCAGTATGGCGGGAGCCCAACGCCTTCTACGCATCACCCGTAAATCTACGGTGGAATTCGACGAGGAGGACCTTGGCGGCGTGATGTTCGTACCGCTTGTGGGAGACAAGGCCTGGCCCGACATGGACTGACATGATTTAGGCCGCGAAGAACAGGAGAAGACCATGGTAGAGAACGGATACAAACTTCAGAAAGATGGGGATGGGACCTGGTCGGTGATCGACGCCTTTAAGGGCAATCCGATCACTTTCGAAGGCAAGCTACAGATCGCATTGAATGAAGACGAGGCAAGCGGGTTCTCGACTGTCTCAACCGACAGAATCTCGAACGCCACCCCGAAGACGGCAGCGGACGCTTGCCTTGATCCCTAGGCACGCTCGAAACACGAAGTGATCAAATGGGGCTATCTTAAACAGTCAGGAAGCGTATCGTTGATGCTTCCGAAAGGAGAAGGAGATGCCACTCTTCAACGAAGCGAGCCGCATTTATAAGCCAGAAGAAGTGAACTTCATGCGCAGCTGCTTTTCCAACGCCGCGATCATTCTTGAAGAAAGCGACAGGGAATATACTGCGAGTGACCTTTCGTCTGCAATCATTATGCTTTACCAGAACGGGCTGAGGGATTTGACCTACATCGCGGAACTGGCGTCGCGACTTGCTCACAAGAGATATATGGAGCGTCACCCTGATACGCCTGTCGCAGCGAATGTGAACGTTCTGCCCGGTTCGAAGGCCCCTTCCTGAATTCCCAGCCGAACTAGGGTTTGCGGGTTAGTCGCAATCAGGAATTCTGCTCAGCATCTATAAGCTTGTTAGAGCGGCTATCCTCCGTTTCTTCGTAGAGAAAAGCCAGCTTTCTATCGTCAAAGATGGCGAAGAAATCATCCCAATTGATTTCCTCCAGATTCTGGTCTTTTTCTGCGAAATCGATACGCAATATACCGCCTTCACTACCGGTTTCCACCATTGCGGGCCGCCCGTTTCGGTCTTCAGCCCACTGGCGGATCTCATCGTGGTCACGTGTGATCTGCGCCATGGTTCTACCCTTCCGCTTTAAATTTCTTTGCTTCTTCAAGCAATTTTTGTCGATCTCTTCCAAAACGTTCGATCAACTGGCGGGCCTGCAGCGGAGAAATATCCGAGTTCTCGGCCAGGAACTTGATGTCTTCATCATCCGTCAGTGGGGTGGTTGATTTCTCGTTCATGATTGATCCTCATTTCTGGTGAGCGGGCGGCTGCACCGGCTGGTCGCCGCCCGTGCCGGTTTGTGGTCGGTCATTTTTACCGGCGGCTTGGTCTTCGGCTGGTCGGCGGAGCCTATGGGAGAAGGTGTCTGGATGCCTTTCTTTTGCGACACCGAGCCGCCACCGGTCAGGCTCCACCCGAGAAGGAGAAGGAGCAGAACTGCCACTATGACTAATGCGAAGCGCGGAAAATATCCGAGCGCTCGCGGCGAAGCCTTACGTCCCTCCCTCGTTCATGTTCTGATCGCTTGTTCATGGCCACATCCATGAGACTACAAAATATCCGATGACAACCACGGCAATGATGAACCACCAAACCATGTAGGCTGGACCTTCACGCATCTGCGTAGTTTTTCTTGCGGATCGCGCATTCTCTTTCGATGCCCATGCGCGCAGGCCGGACGCATGACTGGAAGCGCTGCTGTCATCGGGTTTTACCGGAGCCGTTAACGGCCGTGTCCCGTGATCCCCAGCCGGTTGAGAGCTACCGCCAGCCTCTGCATCTGTTTCCATTGGTGCTGCCGCAGGATCAAAGCCGGGAACCTTGTCGCCGGTTTCACCCCGTTGATTGCCCTCTTGCTCGAGCGCCAGAGCTTTTATCCGGTGGAACTGTTTTCATCATCGTAGGCCTCCCGGTCCAAACCATGAGGAAAACCAATTGTTCCGCAGAATTTCATTGCTTCAACCTTGCCATTTCCCGCTCCATCATTCGGTGCTCCTTTTCATTCAATGAAACAATCCGAGGTTTGAAAGGTTGGGCCGCGGTCTCAATAAACGGAGGTTTCCATGAAACACGATCCGAAAGCCGGCACCACCGATCAGAAGCCGAAATGGGAAGGCCGCCGGAAAACCGGCCTCGTAGTTACGAACCCGCTGACGACGATCCCGCAAAGAAACGCGATGCCGCCGGGCACAGTCTTGCCGACCCAGACCGCAAGAACGTTGCTGATGCGTTAAGTGAACCCAAGCACACTAGGAGAAAGGGAGGTGGACAATGACTGTGTCTCCCCTTCCTCCGCTCAAAGCTATCGCGCTCAATGCCACCTTGAAACGAAGTGCCGACCAGAATCCATCCTCGACTGACAGGATGCTACATTATCTCGATACGCATCTTGTTCCTTATGGCGTGCAAACGGAGCATGTGCGGCTGAGTGAATTCAACATCGAACCCGGTGTCACATCGCACGAAAGCGAAGACGACGAGTGGCCGGCACTCAGAACCAAAATCCTAGATGCGGATATTCTTATTTTCGGCACGCCGATCTGGCTCGGACAACCATCGCCTCTGCAAGCGCGTGCTGGAACGTATGGATGCATTTCTTTCAGAGACCGATGATGCCAACCGAATGCCGTCTTACGGGCGTGTGGCCGTCGCGGCCGTGGTCGGCAACGAGGACGGCGCGCATTTCGTGTCATCCCAGCTCTATCAGGCGTTGAACGATGTGGGCTTCACCCTGCCTGCCAACGGCGTAACCTATTGGGTGGGCGAGGCGATGCAATCAACCAATTTCGTCGATCTGGAAGAAGTACCCGAAACAGTCGTTTCCGCCACCAAAATACTGGCTGCCAATTGCGTACATCTGGCACGATTGTTGAAGGCCGCTCCTTATCCCGGTTCAGAATAACAGGAGGGTGGCGCGCAAAGCATTGTCGGCTGGCCCGGATTGACCGGCCCGGGTGATGGATGTTCTGGTATCGGAAGGGGCGGTATCTGTTCGTTCGTCGGGGCTGAATGGCCCCTTATCTGGTTGCGGAATGGTCTCCGGCGGCTCGACCGGAATGCCTTCAGGTTCATTTTCGGGAATTTCCGGCGGGTCGGACGCTGTCGCGGAACCCGCAGATAGAGCGATTGTCCACCATTCAGCGATATAGATTTTCATTGGTCTCTCCCTTGTCCAAAGCAGGTTAAGCCTGATCTGGTTTGCCGTAAGCCTTGCGCAATTCTTCTTTGGCGGTTTCCAACACTTGTTTGCGCTTTTCCGGCAAATTCTTGCCAGCTGGTTGATATAGAAGGTCAGCATGGACATGGCCGAGCGAAACGGCTCCGCCTTGCGCTTGTGGCTCTTGTCAGCCGAGCGTTTCAGAGAAGCTGCGATTTTCTTCGGATCGTCCTGCTCGAATACATGCGGCTCGAGATCTAGCGCGTCGCTATGTTCGGTCACTTCGGCTGACCATTTCTTTGCCTGGACCATATCAAAACTCCTCTATTACGAGTTTCAATAACCGCCGAGAGCTGGGCATGTTCCTTTCACTTGTCCGTCACAGTGGCTAGATCGCAAAGTTTCGCGTCTATTGATGGAACAAAGTGTCGCAAGCCGGTTCGGAAGCTCGTTTAACCATCGGTATTCCGAACGGAGGAAGTATTATGTTCTGCAGCGGTCCTTCAAACATCAGATTGCTCTTTTTAACAAGGATCGCGTCGGAGCGGGCGAACCATCCCAGCAGGAAACACGGGACCATCAGGCACGTCCGACGCACGAGCAATCCAACGCGCCTGGCAATCCGCGTCAGCTCCAACCGAACAACCTGCAAAAGAACTTCGACTTTGAACGCTCCAATGGCGAGCGCCCACATGATCTTGTCAACCCGGTTCGCGGAAAATGAGACACGAAATCCATTACCAGGACCGATCGAGATACAACGGGAGATGAAGATGCCTGCAAAATCCAAAGCACAGCAACAGGCTGCCGGCGCGGCGCTGGCTGCGAAACGTGGAGACAAATCGAAAAGCGAACTCCGTGGAGCATCCAAGGAGATGGCCAAATCCATGAGCGAGAAAGAGCTTGAGCAAATGGCCTCTACCAAACGGAAGGGGAAGCCGGAGCATAAATCGAAGTCCTGACAAAACGAACAGGAAATAACGATGATTATCCTGAAGTGGCTCGCCGTCATCATGTTCGCCGCCGCATTGTTCGGGCTGGGAACCCTGTTCATCACATCGGACAAGGGCGATGTCTCTCCAGAAAGTCCCACCCAACCGTCCAGTTCCCCGACACAGCCCTGACCGACCAACTGCTCATCGGAATTTTTCCAAGGGTGCGAAACAAATTTGTTGCTGGCGGGTTAGGCGCCGTCGTCGTGATTTTCAACCGCACGACGAGGACAGTTCATAACCATAAGGAGGAGCCAGAAATGGCCAGCACCAAGCAACGCAATCTCGACGACCTTTTCTACGACACGCTCAAGGACATTTATTATGCGGAGCGCAAGATTTTGAAAACCCTCCCTAAAATGTCCCGCGCAGCCACTGACGAAAAGCTCAAGAATGCGTTTGAAAAGCACCGGAGCAGACCGAAGGGCATGTGGAACGTCTGCAACAATGCTTTGAGATTCTCGGCAAGCGCGCGCAGGGCAAAACCTGCGATGCCATTGAAGGCATCATCGCTGAAGGGGAGGAAATCATTGAGGAATTTTCGAATAGCCCTGCTCTCGATGCCGGTTTGATATCCGCAGCCCAGGCGGTCGAACATTACGAAATCACGCGTTACGGCACATTGAAACGTTGGGCCGAAACCCTGGGCCACAAGGATGTAGCGAAACTTCTCGACCAGACCCTACAGGAGGAAGGCCAGACCGATAAGGATCTCACGAAACTCGCCGAATCCTCCGCCAATCTCCGCGCGGAAGCCGCCTGATCGCAGTGTTTTCAAGACTGGCAGCAAGGTGATGACATGGAAACTGCCCAGTTCCGGGATGATCCCATGCGTAAAATACGCGTCGTCTGCCGATCTTCCGACAGTCCCCATGGCGTAGCCAGCGTGGAAGCGTTGGCTACCCGCCTGTCTTCGCTCACCGGCAGGCAGTTATTGCCTACTCTGCAAAGCTTTGACGAGAGCGACGGAACTTTTTCGTCCCGACTTTTGCTCTGGTTCGGCAGAACGGGCATCCCGAAATGCACATTGAGAGCTTCTACGGCGGCATTGTCCACCACAGCTTTATGACGACAAAACTCGTTACCCATCCGCACTGGCACGACGACGATAATTTGCCGGAAGGTTGGGCGGGGAACTTCGCAGCCTGTTTAGAGAATTGTGTTCTGTCGGGCTTTTCGGTCTTTTCACGCCGCCACGCATTGATGCCGCAAGTGCTCTGCTGAAGAAGCACAAGATCTGGTTCAAAACCCTATGCATCCGGCGGCAAAGACCAGACCGTCATCGAAACCGTTCGTTCCCTCGATGGATTTTGGAAACCGTTTCAGACGGCGACATTGCAAACGGGCTCGTCGTCGAAGAGGACGTTGAAAACTCCACCACCTATTCCGTCGGACAGGTCCAGATTGAAAACCACATCGGAAGCTATCTCGGCCGTCAATATACTTCTCAGGACAATGACGGGAACGCGGTTTATGCGGGCACCCGTTTACGTATGGTGCGCGGCAGCTGGGACGCTCTGCTTAATCAACTCCAATCGCCCGTTGCGCACAGGATCGTTGAGAATGCCAGACGCTACGATGAAGCTGCCCGGCAACACCTTGGGCTGGTTGCGTCGCGCAGAAATTACGACGTTCTTGTCGGACCGATCACGGAAAATGGCGTCCGCTGCGGCGTGTTGGAACAGTCATGGCGTGTTGGCGGTGCATCCCCGCTGAAGTCCTGGCACTGGAAAAACTAGCGCAGGACGAAACCGTTACCGCCGTCCGCCGTGGTGCGCGAGAGCTACGATCCGCCGCCTACATTCAGAGAGGACGATTTCATCGTCTATGTCGGTGATGACGATTTCGGGCGACCCTCCACAAATATGCGCGAATTGAGAAAATCTATCATGATCCGTAACGTCACCGCCGTCAGCGTGGACCAGTACGAACTGGCCGCGACTGTCATCTCCGGATACCACCATTCCAGGCGTTCTGTTTCTGCACGGTTGGGCTGGCAGCCAGGAGCGCGATATCGAAAGAGCAAATGCGATATCCCTCTCGGCTGCGTTTGTCTTACCTTCGACATGCGCGGCCACGGGAATTACTGTCCAGCAACAAAACCGTAACGCGCGGTGAAAACCTTGACGATGCCATTGCCGCCTATGACCGGTTGGCCAGTCTCAAGATGGTCGAAGACGGTTCGATTGTCGTCATAGGCAGCAGTTATGGCGGTTATCTCGCCACTTTGCTGACCGAGTTTCGGCCCGTCCGTTGGCTAGCATTAAGAGCCCCCGCACTTTATCGCGACCAGCTTTGGCAAGTCCCTAAAGCAAGGCTTGATCGCAACGATCTGCAATCCTATCGTTCCGCGCTCATAAGCTTTGATGACAATCGTGCGCTTCGACAGGCACGGGAATTTCGAGGCGACGTGCTGCTGGTCGAGTCCGAGCATGATACCATCGTTCCCCATCCGACGGTCGCAAGTTATCAAACTGCTTTCATCAATTCCCGTTCGTTGACCGTTCGATGTTGGGTGGCGCGGATCACGCACTAACCGAAGACCATCATCAAAAGATTTACAATCAGCTTTTGACCCGCTGGATCAGAGAAATGGTTCTCGGCGCACGCTAACGGAACAATGTACGGGTTCATTAGTTGGGGCAGTCCCTCAGAAACAAGGGAGCCAACGATGAAACGGTCTATTCGATATCTCGCAGAGGCAACCTTCTTGCTGCTCGCGCCAGCGGCGTATGCCCAAACCACACCTACTGAAGAACCTCAGACTCCCGCAATCACCACGCCCGGAGAGAAAAATCCGAAGGCACCGGTGCCTGGGCAGAACAGTTTTACCGAGGATCAGGCAAAGGAACGCCTGACCGAAGAGGGTTTCACCAACGTCATGAATCTTCAACTCGGTGAAGATGGCGTTTGGCGCGCCGATGCTGCGCGCGACGGTCAGCCCGTGAAGGTCCTTCTCGATTTTCAAGGAAATATCACCACGCAATGACGGGTTGAGATCGGAAAACCAAACAGGAGATTAAAATGGCATATATCACGGGTCTATTCGACAACCACGACGAAGCGGCCGATGCCGTTCGTGCTCTCGAAGAAGCAGGGATCCGGCTGAAAATATCAGCCTGATCTCGAATAACACCGACGGCCGATATGCAGGCGAAGCTCTCAAGGACGAACAGAGTGCCGTCACAGGCGTAGAAGCTGGTGCCGGGCTCGGCGCCGTCGCAGGTGGGGGTGCAGGATTGTTGACCGGGCTGGGCCTGCTTTCCATCCCGGGGTCGGTCCGGTCGTGGCCGGTGGCTGGCTGACAGCCACGCTGGTCGGGCTGGTCGGCGGCGCCACGGCTGGCGGTGTCGCCGGCGGTATTGTGGGTGCGCTTATCGAAACCGGCGTGCCGGAAGAAGAGGCGCAGGCCTATAGCGAAGCCATTCGCCGTGGTAGCACGCTGGTTGCAGTTCGTTGCGATGAAGCCGAGCGAAGGAAAGTCGAAGCTATTCTGGAAGATTGGGGACGCGTCAATATCGGTCAGAGACGTGACGCTTATCTTGAAGAAGGATGGGAAAGTTTCAATGCGTCGGGCGCACCTTACACCGCAGACGAAATTGAACGCGAACGCCAGCGCTGGGGCTAGGTGGATTGTTCTATGAAAGAGGTAGATCCACGCAAGGCCAGACAAGGTCTGAATGGACGACGTATTTCACAATACTCATTTCCAGTCTTACACTGGCAATGATTGTCTGGGGCGCCGTTGAATTCTACGGAAAAATGCGCCCCGGGCGCGGTTTCATGGATGACAACAGCAAACCACCTGCATCCACGGAATCGCAGCCGCCACCTTCGGCCACAGGTCGGCAATGACATCTTCAGCAATCACGCGTCGCCAGCACATCCTTCAACAAGTCTGCACAGAAGCGCAGACTTGTCAGCGTTGCGAGTTTTATCGAAATGCAACACAAACCGTTTTCGGCAAAGGGCCCATTGATGCCCGAATTTTCTTCGTTGCCGAACAACCCGGCGACAAGGAAGATATCGGAGGCCGCCCCTTGATCGGCCCGGCTGGCCAACTCTTCGATAGGTGCCTCAGTGAAGTCGGGATCAAACGAGAGCGATGCTACATCACCAATGCGGTTAAACATTTTCGACACACCCAGCGCGGTAAGAGACGTCTTCACCAGCGCCCGTCGACCAGCCATATCGAGGCCTGTCGCTGGTGGCTTCAGTGTGAAATTGAACTGGTCGAACCCCGGATCATCGTTGCGCTGGGCGCAGTTGCCGCCCGCTCCCTTCTCGGCAAGCCGGTTAAAATCGCGGCAGCGCGCGGCATCCCTCTCGAGTTCGGGAACCACCTTATCCTTGTGACGATCCACCCATCCTACCTGCTACGTTTACGTGCCCAGACCGGCTTTGATCGCGAACGGGCGATGTTTCTCAAAGAACTGGCCAAAGTCGCGGAGTTCGAGCGCGCCGCCGAAACGTGAAGTTTATTACAGTCGTTTTCCCGGAACATCATTTGCTATCTCTGGTTAGGCTTATGTCACGCGCGACAAATTCCACTCCCAACAATCAATGGTCTAAAACCACTGAAAGGAAAGAGAATGGCACAGAACCACACGCAAGGTGGCACACACGAACAACACGTGAAAGCCGGCCAGCAGAGCCACAAAAACGATGGCAAACATGCGAGCAGCGGAGGCGGCGACAAGCAACAGCAGACGTCTTCCCGTGGGGAACCCATGAGCAGCATGTAAAGGCAGGTCAACAGAGCCATAAGAATTGTCAAAGGGCGGCCTCGTGCCGCCCCATTCTCAAACCGGACTTTGTTCGGAAAGGCTAAGACGATGTCTTTCAAGCCAAATCCCGACTACATGCTGGAGCCGGAACATCTCGTTGAGATGATACCGGCTTTGCGCGCGTTTTCCCGCACATTCTATAATCAAAGAGAAGATGCAGAGGATCTGGTGCAGGAAACACTGATGAAGGCGCTCGCTAACCGGGAAAAATACATACCCTATTCGCCGCTTAAATCCTGGCTTTTACCATCATGCGCAACACGTTCTGCACGCGTATTCGCATTCAAAAGCGCGAGGCGCCGGGCCTGACCGAATGTGTATCGCCAACAGCCTCGGTCAAACCTTCTCAAGAGTTCACGCTTGAGGCGCACGACGTGCAAACAGCAATGGAAACGCTGCCCCTTAAATATCGCCGCGTTCTGATGCTGGTGGCGTTGGAAGGCAAAAGTTATGAACGCACAGCCAGGCTTTGCGATTGCTCGATCGGAACGGTCAAAAGCCGTCTGCACCGCGCCCGTCATAAACTTCACGATATCGTGGATGGAGCCTAGATGGTGTTATCCAAGCATCGGCACTCCCGAAATCGTGTCATCGCTCGGAATGTAAATTCTGCACGAGACATCTTGTCATTCGGTAATAGACATGGCCAACTGCTTGTAATGATTAGTCCTAACAATGATGCTATGCGTCTTTTCGCAGGAAAGCGCATTTTGGTTTTCGAAGATGGATTTCGCTTTCGGAAGAAGCGAAATTCAGATTAGCGAATGCTGGCGCCGTAATACTCGGTCCCGTCACAACGGCCAGCCAGGCGTTGGACTATCTGGAATGCGAAGCCATTGACGCCGTCGTTATGGATGTCGCTCTGGAGCCGGAAGCGGTACTTCCACTCATCTCCGAACTGGAACGAGGCGCCGTACCCTTTATATTTGCCCTGTCGGACAATCCCAGGCTGGATGGCCAGCGCTTCGCTGGGTTTATATTCAGCGCTCGCAACAATGACCTATCCACGATAGCGGAAGCACTGTTTCTTCATCGTAATGTGGAACAGTAATAGTCCTTCCAAATCGATTGATCACTGTTTCTCCTTCAAATGCTTCTGAACGCCTGGAACAGGCAGCGTATTTCGTTGTTAGGACGATAGGGCGAAAAGGAAGGACAAGCCGAGATGGAAAGCCGATATCCCAAACCGCCGTTCGCAACCCAGCACCTGCCGATGCCGGGCATTACCGATAAGATGAATCCAAAGCCGGATCACGGAGAAGCCACCTATAAGGGTTCAGGAAAACTGAAGGGGCTGCGAGCAATCATCACCGGAGGAGACAGCGGCATTGGTCGCGCTGTTGCAATTGCATTTGCGCGGGAAGGTGCGGATGTCTTGATCGCCTATCTGGAAGAAGATGAAGACGCGCTTGAGACCAAAGGACTTATCGAGAAAGAGGGTCGAAAAGCTGTCTTGATGAAATGCGATATCCAGCATGCCCAAACCTGTCGCGAGTTGATTGATCGTGCGGTAGGCGAACTAGGCGGAATCGATATTCTGGTGAACAACGCGGCTCATCAGGCAAGTTTCTCCCAACTCGATGATATCAGCGACGAAGAATGGGAGCTGACATTTCGCATCAATATTCACGCGATGTTTTATCTGACAAAAGCAGCCCTTCCCCATATGAAACCCGGCGCTGCCATTATCAACACGGCCTCCATCAATTCGGATATGCCAAATCCAACCCTTTTGGCCTATGCGACGACAAAGGGTGCGATCCAGAATTTCACCGCAGGTCTTGCACAGCTTCTTGCAGAAAAGGGAATCCGCGCCAACGCGGTTGCGCCCGGTCCGGTCTGGACCCCGCTCATACCGTCGACTCTGCCAGAGGATGCGGTGCGGAATTTTGTAAACAGACACCGATGAAAAGACCTGCTCAACCGGCGGAACTCGCTTCGGCTTATGTCATGCTGGCGGACCCGCTATCGAGTTTCACATCCGGCGCCACCATAGCAGTCACGGGTGGCAAGCCAATTTTGTGATGCGTACTCGTTCGCTTTGCGGCCATCGCTCCCCTGCATTGTTATTTTCGTGGATCAATCAGCGCTATGCCGAATTCCGGTCGATAGGTCCTCACCATAGTGCTGGTATTTTCCTTGATAATTACTTCGAGCGTCGGTCGCACCAAGGCTTCAATCAGGTGCCCGCCTTTCGCCTCACCATTGCGCATTCCCAAAACCACATGCAAATGAAGGCTTGGATTGCCCTCTTCGTCCAGAGCGCAATCACCCAGCAAGCTGAGTACCTCGCATTGCTCGTCAAGTTCGATCCGGTGATAGTCTTGTTGCTCAAGGTCGAAAAATCCAAGTGTAGCGCGTCGGAAAGCTCCAATCGCGGTCACCGAGGCTGCCGTTAGATCCTGTTCCCGGACAAACCGGGTAAGTGTCGCGACCACCGCTTCTTCCGGAACGAGAATGACGACAAAGATCCGCTGCCCCGCTCCCTCTCCCAGCAGTTTGAATTGCATTATCTGGGCCTCCTGTTTTCGGGTTGTGAAGATGCAACCAATAGCGGGACAAAAGTTTCAGCTTGCCGTCAAAGGAAAATTCGATCGCAGCACATTTCCAGATTTGTCTGCTACCGTACCAAAAATCATTTGCCGAATCAGAGTGTTATAGAATCCCAACCGTCAAAGAGAGTGGGGGCACGACGGCGAATAGCTGATACTTTGCCCGAAGTAGCACAGATGTACGACGAATCTAAACTGAACAACCGCCTGTTGAAGAGTCTGCCTCCAGATATTCTCAATAGTATTTATTCGTCCCTGGAACCTGTCACGCTTGAGCGCGGTCAGGTTATTGTCAGGCCAATCAACCGATCGACTATCTCTACTTTCTTTGCGGCGGGATCAGTTCGGTCATCGCCGTAACGACCAGAGGTCTGGCAGAGGCTGGCATGGTCGGACGCGAAGGGTTTTCACCAACCTCAGGAGCGGTTGGGGCTACAACCAGCATTCATGAAGTGATCATGCAAGTCAGCGGATATGGTTATCGGATAGCCGTCAGTGCTGCACAAGCGGAAATCAATCGCAACAGCGTGTTTGCCAGTTTATTGGCTCGCTACATTCAGACGTTCGCCTCACAGGTTTCTTATACTGTCTGGGCGAACGTAAACTTGCATATTCACGAACGGCTGGCGCGCTGGCTCTTGATGTCGCACGATCGTGTTGACGGGGATGAAATTATCCTGACCCACGACTTCATAGCTCTCATGCTCGGTGTAAGACGCCCCAGCATTACGACAGGACTTCACCTACTGGAAGGCAAAAACTGGTGCGATCAGAGCGAGGCCGCATCACAATACGTGACCGGAGAGGGCTCGAAGATTTCGCCGGCGAAGCCTATGGAAAACCCGAAGAAGAATATAGCCAGCTTTTCGGCCCTCAAAACTAGGCGTCACCGACAGGTCGAAATCCCTGCATCAGCCGCAAGTATTCCTTTCCGGCCAGCCATAGGCGTCTCGAGCATAGCTTTCCAGCCCGTGACGATTCCGAATAAAGACAACTCCTCGTTTGACTTGATCAAGCCCAATCCTTCAAGAACATGAAGAGAAGTCGTGACACTTGGACGACGAATGGCAAGCATTATCGACAGAAACTCGTGAGTGATTGCTATTTCATTGCCTAATATTCGATCATCACACATCAGGAGCCATCGGGCCAATCGTTGCGTGACTTCATGAATGGCATTCGAGACGGCGGTATAGGCAAGCTGAACGGAAAACGCTTCGATAGAGCGGATCATGATCCTGGAAAACTGCGGTTTTCGTCCATCCACCACCGAAACTTCTTATAAGGCATTTCATAACCTTGCGCAGCAACCTGAACCAGGACATCATAAGAACTGTTTTCGACGCCAGCGATTGCAGAGGTTGAATATACCCATCGAAGCCGAAAATTCCCGCTTCTGCACGTTTTCCTTCGGCGGTTGTCACAATAACCGAACCGATACCTGTCGTGAGAAAATAAACCTTCGCGATCGGTTTTCCCGTTTCTGCAAGTATCGTCCCACGCGGAAGTTCCACATAGATCGTGTCGCGGATGATGGCCTCATAATCCGACGACGGAAGCAAAGCCAAGAGTTTGTTGGCCATGGTATTTTGTGGCGGAAACGGCATATGGTGAACCTCATTCCATCATCATGAAGAGGAACACGCAGAACAAAGGTTGGTTCCCAAAACCCACCGGTTACCGTCTCCATTCCGTACGCTATCGTACCAAAGCGAAAGAAGAAGTTTTAAGACTATCTATGTGCAGTAAACGGCGTATCGTTGAAGCTTCGTTTCTTGATGGAGACTGTTATGCCGTTATTTAATGAAGCCAGCAGGATTTACTCCTCAGATGAAGTTAATTTCATGCGTAGTTGCTTTTCTCGGTCTGCGATAATTCTCGAAGAAAGCGACCGTCCTTATTCAGCCTCTGAGCTTGCAGGATGCATCATACGACTATATGAAAGCGGCTTGCGCGACCTTGATTACATTTCAGAGCTGGCAGCAAGACTTACTCCCCACGATTTGCCCCCGACATCAGGATTTCGCGGCCAACTCTAATCACTTGCAGAAATTCGTTTAAGCTATCGTTTCCGAAGACTCTTTTCAGCCGTATACAAGCTGCGCTCGAGTTGCGCTCTGGCTCTATTAAGCCTGCTCTTGATCGTTCCGACCGTACAGCCTGTCGCCATCGCTGCCTTTTCGTAACTCAGCCCGCTAAATATCACCAGATCGAGAACGCTCTTATGTGCCGACGACAGTTTACTGTAAGCCCGCCCGACATCCTGCAATTCCATAGCCCAGTCCTGCGATGGGCTGATTTTTGGCCCCTCCCACTCCTCAATTGCATCTTCGCGGCGGGATCTCTTGATCCTGGTGCAGAATGTGTTCTTCATGATGGTGAACAGCCAGGATTTGAGCGATCCATAGGGGACGAACTTATCGCGATGGCGTAGAGCTTTTAATAGCGTTTCCTGAACAAGGTCCTCCACGTCGGAACGCTGATGGCACATCGTTCTGGCGAACTGGTGAAGCGCAGGTCCAAGTGCCAGCAACTCTTCTTCGAACTCGGATATCGAGGGCATTTGTCTCCTCCTTCCCCAGGTAAGGTAAGGCCCAGCCAGCCAGTTAGTTCCTCCTCAAGGACTGTCTGTACGATAGCGTACGGTTTTGAAGCGGAACGCGATGAGCGTTGGAACCAGCCGTATTCGGCTTCGCCTCGTCGCTGAAACCGCGAGAATTTCAATCTGGAACGAAAGCAATGCTGGCTGGTTCGGCATATTTGGCAGGAGTTTGGCAAATGACTATGGAAACCCAAGTCGTTTCGATGGAAGACGATGAAGCCTATACGGTTCAGTTTTTGACGATGCAGGAACTGCCGTTTCTGTCTACTTCCAGAACCCGCAGCATGTTCACTTGTCAACAGCCGACGCGGTGAACGAAGCAAGGGCGCGGATGTTGCGTCTGCTTGAGGGAGCCTGTGGGCAGATCGTCGTAGAAAGACTTGAAGGATAACATGCCTCTGGAAACCGGGCTTCTACGCGGAGATTTGCGAGACGGCTGCATGCATCTATGCATAGACATGCAGAATCTTTTCGGACCTGCTTCGCCTTGGCACGTGCCATGGATTGACGCGATCTTGCCCAATATCGTGGATATCTGCTCCCAGCGCAGTGAAGAAACGATCTTTACCCGCTTTATACCTCCAAGGTCACCCGACGCTGCCCTAGGAGCATGGAGAGGTTACTACCGCAAGTGGGAAACCCTTACTCTCAATCGTATTGATCCGTCATTCATCGACCTCGTCGACCCGTTAGGAGATTTTTCGCCACCTGCTGTTGTACTTGATAAGACTGTTTACTCCCCTGGACCGAAGGCTTCCTCCAGCGATATCTGCACAAACGGCGCGTTCATACTGTGATCGTCAGCGGAGCGAGACCGATCTTTGTGTTCTCGCAACACTATTGGGCGCGGTAGATCGCGGATATCGGGTGATCATTGTCCACGACGCAGTATGCAGCGTTTCCAATCAAACCCACGATGCAATTATCTCTCTTTGTCACCAACGATTTAGTGAGCAATTGGAACTCGTCTGCACGGGTGATCGACTCCTGGCGATAAACTTGTTGAACCACGGAACTTTCGAATTGGTGAAGGGTTCACTGTATAAAGGATTTCGACATGGAACAGGTGCACTGGGATGACGCTGTCGTCATTGAATTGCGGACGGCATTACGCAGACGGTGAGAACCGTAGCAGATGCCGAGAATATAACACTGTCTCAATGGAATAGGTTCGAATTAGGTAGTCTCGGCGTCGCTATCGAGGCTTGCCTTTTATGCACGCACGACATTGGAAGTACCGAAGACGCGAGACTTGCTTTCGAACAGGCCGCTTCGATGTCAGGAATCCTGGCGTAACTCTTTGGCCGAGCATGACCTTTCAGAACCGATCTCAAGGCGGCCCAAACACGTCAAATACCCATCTGTCTGCTGCTCATAAGGAAGATCATGACGAAAAGGGACTGGAATGAAGCATTCCTGATCCAACTAAGTAGAGTCAAAAGACGACCCTCACCCTGCAATTGGCGAAGAGGGGCAGAGAATTTCACAGCAAACCCTTCTGTTCGGTAGTCAGCGTCAACCTCGCCGGCGCCCAACAACCCCATTCTTATCAGCTTGGAGCCAAATCCGGTCTTAGTTGGCGCGATAACAGGTGGCCCGCCAAACTCAGCCCAATGCAACGAGAAGACCGCATCGTCTTGCCTTTTTGAGACAGCCACTTCCAACAGCACACGCCCCTCACTGTTTGAAAGAGCGCCATATTTGATCGCATTGGTGGTCAGTTCGTGGATTAGAAGCGAAAGCGTTGAAGCTCCTTTAGGGCCGATCAGAACGTCCGGTCCGCTTATCTGCACGCGATCCGCCACCGCCAGCGCGTTTGTTATTCCGCTCACAATCTGACGAAGGAACCTTCAGAACTTTTGCCCAATCGCAGCACATCGTGTGCATTTCCGAGTGCAAACAGGCGCCTGGTAAAGGTGTTGATCACCTCTTCATCAGCATTGTTATTGAAGGTCTGGCCAGCAATCGCTGCTACGACGCTAAAGGTATTCTTGATCCGATGAGCGAGTTCGGCATTCAGTATGCGAGCATGCTTTTCCGCCTCAACCTTGTCGTGGTCTCGATGACGGTATCCATCATGCCAGCCACTCGCCCTCTTTCATCGTAAATCGGGCTGTAGCAGAAAGTAAAATAACATTGCTCAGGATATCCGTGCCGATCAATCACCAAGGGAAAGTCTTCTATAAAATGGCCTCACCCGCATAGGCCTTCTGGACCATCGGTTGAATTTCATCCCAAGCCTCGGCCCAAATATCGCGGAATGATGCTCCCATGCAGTTCTCTTTCTCACCGGAATCTGTCGGAAGGCGTCGTTATAAATCGTGGTGAATTCCGGTCCCCAGATAATAGCCTTTGGGAAATGCGAAGCCAGCATCATCTGAACCGCAGTTATCAGAGAAGTGGGCCACTTTTCTGGCTTTCCGATTGGATTGCTGTTCCAATCCAACATCCGGATTTCATCGGCCGACTGTCCACGCGCATGCAAGAAAAGCACTGCACTATCCATAAATTTTTCCATACCGGTATGCGGAAGATTCAAAGGCGACCAAGGAAAAACATATTGGGTTCAAGCCGTAAATGCCAGGCGAATATTATTCGTAAGAGCCTCTGCAACAAAAGGCGGCCCCACGGGCCGCCTTTCTATATTTCCGAGATTACGCTTGTCAAAACTTGTAAGCTACGCCCAAACGAACGTCATGTGTTTTGAACTTGTCTTCGACACTTACATCCGTGCCAAAATCAAAGTCCTTCTTACCGTAATCAGTGTAGCGATATTCAAGGCGCAGAATGAGGTTGTCAGTAGCAGCGTAGTCAACACCCGCACCAGCCGTCCAGCCAGTATAGGTTTTGCTTTGCGATACGCTGATTTCATCCACACCGTCCGTTGCTGAAAGCGTGTTTTCACGCTACCGAAGGCAACACCGCCCGCGATATAGGGCATGAAGCGATCAAATGCGACACCAGCCCGTGCGCGAACAGCACCCGACCACCGCAACTTGCTCTCAAGGTCACCAGCAATATCTCCGTCAGTAGCGCTGTAGTTGTCCTTTAGATTATTATAGGTGATATCGCCGTCGATACCGAGAATGAAGTTATTGCCGACATCAAAGTTATAACCGGCATAAAGACCACCGAGAAAACCGTCCGGTTTCACACGGAAAGCATCTTCGAATTCCGATTTTCCCCACCCGTAGCCAATCTGCCCACCAATATAAGCGCCAGTCCAGCTAAAACAGGTTCAGCAACGATTACTGGCGCAGGCTCCTCAACGATAGCGTCAGCAGCTTTCGCACCGGTTGTAGCAATAAGAGCAACAGTTGACGCCAAAGAAGAGACTTAATTTTCATGGCATTTCTCCGTGATCTAATAGCCTAAGGTTATTTCGTTATTTAAAGGATAACTCATGAATGAAATATGTCTGTAGTATTAATGTCACAACCAGATCGAGAGCCGACATTTCGCCACCTGCTGTTAAAAGCGGTTAATTAAGTCTTTCCACTAACCTAAAACATACTGATCGAGCCATCATGATGACCAATGGCGTTCTGCGCCTGCCAATCAATAACCGCATCGTGCCGCGAGATCGTGAACCGTCAACAGCCATCGTCATCCGTTGGTCAGCTCTTTTCCGCCTCGATGAAAAGCAGCCATTTCAAAGTGCGACGCTCGGCATCGCTAAGCTCAGGCGCAACTAGCCGGATAGCTCCAGCGGCATCGATCTGCGAGCCAAGTTTTCCGGCCAGCCAGTATTCGGGGATGGCAGGATGTATATAAGACTTCCGACATATCGCTCTGGTATTGCCGAGCAGGTGCGCAACCTTATCGATTTCGCTATTAAGCCTCTCCTTTTGCACCCTGTCACTGTCAGGCAAATCGAGGCAGCGTAGCAACTCAAGGGCAGTTGCCGTTGCAGCCCATGTCCGGAAATGCTTCGACGTGAAATCGGTTCGCATGGTCACCCGCAGATAGTCATTTATATCCTGGGAAGAAACAGGACAGCGATCACCCGCCTCGTCAATATATTGAAATAACTGCTGCCCAGGCAGTTCCTGTATGGAGCGCACGATACGCGCAACCCGTTTGTCGGAAAGCTTGAGACTCCACATTTTGCCTGATTTGCCGGTAAAGACGAGCCGCAATTCCTTACCGTCATCCCGCAGATGCCGATTGCGAAGGGTAGTAACCCCAAAGCTCTTGTTGTCCCGCGCATAATCTGGATTTCCAACCCGCAGCAATAGCCGATCCATCAGCCAGATGACGGTCGCTATGACCTTTTCACGGCAGAGCGAGCGTCGCTGCATATCGGCATCAAGTGCTTTACGCAGTCGGCTGAGTGCACGGGCGAAGTCTAGCAGACTTGAGAATTTGGTTTCCTCCTGCATCGCCATCCACGCGGAATGGTAACGATATTGCTTTCTTCCGCGCGCATCGCGACCGGTCGCCTGTATGTGTCCGCGCTGATCGCAACATATCCAGACATCGCTCCATGCAGGTGGAATGGCAAGCTTAGCAATCCTGTTTCGATCAGCAGCGGAAATCGCCTTTTATCAAAACGGACATAACGAAAACCACTCCCACAACGCAGCCGTCTAATTCCCGGCGCGGTGTCGCTGACGTGAAGCAGCCCGTCCTGAGTAGCAGCGTTTTGAGCTGTGGGACAGCGGAAGACTTTTTAAGCAATGGGTAACCCCAGTCGTATTTTCCTTGCCGTATAACCACTAAAACCGCGACTGGTTCCCAGGCTGAACAAATCTGATCGGGAACTATCGGGCGTCAAACAGGTTATCCTGTTCTTCCCGGAGGATCAGGTCGTGCCCACAGTTTCTGGAAAGGCTATCTCAAACTTTCGCTTGTCACCTGTGCGGTGGAAGCTGACGCCTGCGACCAGCGACAGCGAAGGTGCGTTTTCACACCTTGAATGCGGAGACCGGCAACCGGGTGATCAGCCGGTACGTAGATTCGGTTACGCACAAGCCCGTGCGGGATGACGACGAGGTCAAGGGGTTTGAGAAAGGCGACGGCAGCTATGTCATTCTTGAAGAGGATGAGCTGGAGGCTGTGGCACTCGAGAGCACCAGAACTATAAACATCGACAAATTTGTACCGCGCGACAGCATTGGCTGGATCTGGTACGACAAACCGCATTATCTCGCGCCATCCGACAAAGTAGGCCAGGAAGCCTTTTCCGTCATTCGGGAGGCAATGGAAAAAGCGCAGTCTTCGGTCTGGCCCGCCTTGTCATGTACCGACGCGAAAGAGCAGTGCTGCTTGAGCCACGCGGACACGGGATCGTCCTGTGGACGCTGCGCTTCGGCGATGAAGTGCGGAAAGCGACCGACTATTTTTCAGATACTAAGGAAGGCAAACCCGATACGAAGCTTCTTTCCATGGTCCGCAAGCTCATCAAGGGCAAGACGGAAGATTGGGATCGATTTCCTTCAGGACCCAATGCAGAAGAACCTTCAGTCGATGATTGCTGCAAAGAAGAAAACGGCAACGGGGTCGAAGCCGCGCAAGACTGCACCAGAAACCGAAAGCAATGTTATCAACATCATGGATGCTCTACGAAAAAGCCTCGCCGGTGAAAACAAAAAAGCTGATGCGAAGAGCTCTGCCTATTTCTTCAGCTTAGGCAGCGGCGTTTCCGCGCTGCGAAAATCCTGCCAGGGATCGCTATTCAATGCGACCAGCCGGGTCGGTGTGTTGAGAATAGTAAAATGGGCCGGGCCTATTGCTGACGTCACTTCCTCCCACCCAAGCGGCATGGAAACTGCAGCACCGGGACGTGCCCGCGGCGAATAGGGTGCTACAGCAGTCATGCCGCGCTGATTGCGCAGATAATCGATGAGAATTTTTCCTTTACGCTTGGCCTTGGAAATCGTCGAAACATAGCGATCAGGGCTGTCTGCAGCCATCTGGTCGGCAATAGCTTTTGTAAAGCTCTTGAGGGCGTCCCAGTCGACCTTCGGCTTCAATGGCGCGACCACATGCAGTCCCTTGCCGCCGGACGTTTTAACAAACGTCGTCAATCCGAGTTTTTCTAGACGTTCCTTGATCTCGGTTGCGGCTTCGATCACGCGCGGCCAGGAACCCCCTCACCCGGATCGAGATCCATCGTCAATGTATCCGGTAGCTCCCAATTTTGAGTCGAACCCCATGGGTGAATTTCCAGCGTCGCGGCTTGCACCAAACCGATCAGCCCGTTGAAGTCCCGAATGCTGATATAAGGCTCCTCTTCCTTGTTCTTTGGGTCCTGAACCTCGATAATATGTTCATTCAACCCCTTCCACGCGTGCTTTTGAAGAAGTGTTCTCCGTCAATTCCGGTTGGGCAGCGTAACAATGCGAGGGGCGGTTGACGATGAAAGGTTCGATGCGAGACCAGATAGCGGAATAATAATCTGCGAGACCCTGTTTTGTGACACCCTCGCCCGGCCAGTAAACCCGGTCGGGATGTGTGAGCTTCACGTCGATCTCCTCGGGGCCGTTACTGGAAATACGAGGTGACATGGTTTGCTTCTCCCATATGACGTCCTTGGCAGCCTTATCGTTTCGCACCCCTGAAGGACGCGTGACGCAATCGCTTATCGGCAGTCCAGGCACGAAATTCGATTTCCGCTACCAGCTGCGGCGTGACGAAATTGGCACCGCGCCTTTCATCTGCCGTCAGTTGCACAGCGAATGGGCTTTCTTCCAGCCGCATGGCTTGCAGCTGTTTGTAAAGTTCTTTTGCCATCCTAACCGAAAGCCCGTTCCCACCCGGCCCACGGGAACCAGCCCCTTTTATCCTGTACACCTAAAAGGAGCGAACCGATTGCCGCTCGCGTTGCCGTCGAGGGAACATAGCCTGCAATGACGAATTCCTGTCGTCCAATGCATTTCGACTTACGCCAATCGTTGCTGCGACCGCTTCTATAAGCGGCCTCCCTGAGCTTCGACACAATGCCCTCAAGGCCAAGTCCGCAGGCATTCTTCAGTACCGCAGCCCCATCGGCATCAAAAGCCTCGCTGAAGCGAAGCGTTGACGATGATCCGGAAATTAATTTTCAAGCAACGTTTTGCGCTCAACCAGAGGAATCTGGCGGAGATCTTCGCCATCAACATGCAGAAGATCGAAGAGATAATAGACGAACCGATCCGAACGCCCTTCGCTTAAATCCTCTTGCAAAGCTGAAAAGTCGGACAGTCCCGACTGGTTTTCGACAACGATTTCCCGTCAAATATGGCTTCGTTCACACCCGTACCAACAAGATCGCTGGCGATCTGCTGGCCAAATTTTTCAGTCCAATCCAGTCCCCACGCGAATAAAGGGCGACCTTGCCCCGCAATATGAGCCTGGATGCGATAACCGTCGAACTTAATCTCGTGAAGCCAGCGGTTTCCATCTGGAGCAGATGACACGAGCGTAGCGAGCTCAGGTTTGACGAAATTCGGCATCGGTCGCTTCTTCGCATTTTTGATATTTGCGCCCCCACCCTTCTCTTGAGCGGTCGACTTCTTGTCGATCGGACCTGTTTTCGACGACCAACCTGGCGCTTCGTGTTCGACATCGGCGATGACGCGACCGGTTTTACTGATTTCGGCATCTCTTCGAGAATGTCAGGTTCATCTGGATTTCTGGCGAATTCGTCCTCACCCTTGATGAGGAGCCAATTCTCTCGCTTCTCGTCTGGCTTTCCGTGCATCCGGACCAAATGCCAGCGACCTTTGAGCTTTTCCCCGTAGAGCTCAAATTCAAGATGTCCTTTTTGTATTGCTTATGTGGGTCGCCAATGGGTTTCCAGCGCCCTGTATCCCAGACGATAACTGTACCTCCCCATATTCACCTTTCGGGATCGTGCCTTCGAAGCCCCCATATTCAAGAGGATGGTCCTCGACATGCACAGCAAGTCGCTTTTCACCGGAAACAAGGCTTGGACCGCGCGTCACGGCCCAGCTTTTCAACACGCCATCCATCTCAAGGCGAAAATCATAATGCAATCTTCTGGCATCGTGTTTCTGCACGACGAAGAGATCACCTTTCATTCGTGAGGACTTACCGCGTGGTTCCTTAGTCCGCGTAAAATCGCGTTTCCTGCGATAGGTTTCAAGCGGCTGTCCCATGATCAACCGGCCTTTTTCTAGACTTTGTTCCAGATGTTGCCCCGGACTTGGCTTTGCCTTTTGTTGCTTTGGTCGGCGCCTGCCCGCCCGACCCAGGCTTGCACTCTTGCGAAGAGCCTCCTTGAGATCGATAACCTCGGCAGTCTTCGGCGCAACCGGCTTCTTGAGCGGTCTCCCCTCAATCTTGGCCTTTATCAAATCTGTCAGTGCTGCATCGTAACGGTCATCGAAGCCTACGGGGTCGAAACTGCCCATCTTGGTGTCGATAATATGCTGCGCCAAGTCGAGCATTTCCTGATCGAACTTGAAAGTGCCCAAGTCGGCAAATGCCTCCGCTGCCGCTCGTACCTCATATTCGAAATTAAGCGTCGTAGCTATCAGACCATCATCGTCGGCACGGATCAGTACTTGTCGCGCGCGGCGGAAAAGGACAGTCTCGGCAATTGCGGCTACATTTTCGGCTTTCATGCCCTCACGAACGAGTACGAAACTATCGCTGCCTCCAACAGGGGCGAGATAATATGGCCGGTCGAGATAGACGTCATCGATCTCGTCGCATTTGACAAATCGCGTGACATTCAGCGTCTTGTCGCTTTCGGGAATGGCCGCGGCGATTTCCGCTTCGTCGAAACTCAAATAGGCGCCCGACGACACTTCATAGCCCTTGATCTGATTTTCGCGCGGTACTGGTTTGCCTGTATCACTGTCTACGAATTCCCGGTTGAGGCGATTTCCGGTTTTGCGATTAATCAGATGAAACGAAACACGCTCAGAGGTCGATGCCGCCGTGAAAAGTGCGACCGGACACAAAAGCTGATCAATTTTCAGCTGGCCTTTCCAGTTTGCGCGGGGTGCCATCGATTTATCCCTGCTTTCGTTAAGCACCATCTTCGCCCGAACTCGTACCACCTGTACGCTTCAGATAGTGCGCGTATGCAAATCCGCCGATGAGAAGCGCGGGCAAACCAAGGAGAACAATCCAGAACAACAATTCTCCCATCTCGCCCTCCTCCATACTGGCGCCGAAACATACATTTTTATACGGAGACAAACTCATGAAACGCCGAAATTGTTCCGATGCTGAGCTCACGTCAATATCGGAAAGCAGAGATCTACTGAACTGGTTGGTAGCTCCTTATATAGAAAGCATGACGACGCATCGACATCTCGTTGGATGACAGACCAAGCACAGCAGTGCGACCGGTCTGCTGCCATTCTCTGGCCAGAAGTTACAGTGAACTTCTTTCTGAAGTACGTCGCCACAAGATAGATATTTCGCCTGCAGCCCAGATTGGGATTGCGCAAGCGTTGGCTGCTGCTAAGTCAGCACTTTGGGAAGAAAATAATCGCGCGACGATGCACAGCTCTAATGGATACGTCGAAGCAAATGGCTTACCTCTCGAACGTTATCGTCAATTCTAACGGCGAGATAAGATACGCGATTAATATGGATTTCATGGATTCTGAAACGTAACAGCTTAGTTATATCATCCGTGTGAATACGTTCCAAGTTGATTGCCAGTCAAGAAAGTGAGACGCAAGCGGTTCGCGATCTACTAAGAACAATCTAGTTAAACTGTTCCAAGTCGTTTTCTTTTCTAAACTGGGGTTTTCATTCCAACCCTTACCAAAAATTGGGCACCACGTTACTTTTTGTCCCTCTGCCAGCATTGAACTATTCGCTCGACAGATGCTGGAGAATAACAACTCGTACTTCCGAGACGAAGACTTTCTTCAATATCGCCGACGAATGAAAAGCCCCGCGAGCACAGATATCGTCACCGTGACTGTCAACAAGATGAAAGCCAAAGCCGCCCCGAGTGGCCAGTTCGACTGGTTCAGAATTTCGGTAACGATCATAGGCGACATCATCCGGAATGATGAGCCGCCCAGAAGAACAGGGGTTGCATAAGCATTCATCGTAAGGATAAGGACAGAACCGAGGCTGCGAGAAGACCCGGCATAATTTGAGGCATGCGGACAAGCGTAAACGTTTGCAGCGGCGTTGCTCCGAGGCTTGCAGATGCATAATCGATATTTTCGTCCAGCCCTTCGAATACACTCTGCAGTGTTAAAACGACATAAGGAACATTGACGGCGGTAATGCCTATGAACACCGCAAGCGGTGTCTGCATGATGGTCAGAGGTTGCGCTATAAATCAATCTTCAACAGCAAGTAATTCAGCACGCCTGTTTGTCCGAAAGCCACCATCCAGCCTGCAGCGCGCGGCATTCGATATAAACAACGGGAGGATCACGGCCATAAGCAACAAGGTCTTCAGGTTCCCTCTTTGGCGCGACATCCAGTTTGCAAGTGGCAGACTAAGCAGAATACAGACAACCGTCACCAAGCCCGCCATAATCAATGTCGTAGCCATACCCTTGAGGTAATAGGCATCCGAAAAGAATGTGATGAAGTTCGCAAATGTGAAGCCGTTCACCATGAACTCGCCCGGAACGAAATCATTGAAGCTGTACCGCAACAAATATAGAAGGGGCATAGCCATGAACACTAGGACCAGCAAAGTCGATGGCATAAAGTGCTGCGGCGGATAATGAACTTTTCATGGCGCTACCGGAATAGTTCGAGTTGATCCTGTCCGACAACATCGGACAGGATTGTTTCGATGGTTCAGGCTCGGAATTCTTTATTCCACCAATTCTGAAGATCGGCATCAGCTTTGGCGACATACTCCAGATCGGGCAGGAGAAACTGATCCCGCTGTCTTTCAGAATAGGCGACAGCTGCCGCCAACTCAGCAGGTAGCGTTACTTCAGAGTTGGTCGGCGCATATCCCATCTGCTCGGCAAAGGCTGCCTGCGGCTGATCTTCCAACATGGCATTAATATACTGGTAGGCAGCTTCCTTGTTTCGCGCGTTTTAGGAACGACCATATCCGACAGATAAAGAGAAATGCCTTCCTTCGGGATAGCTATCTCGATGTCGATCCCGGCCTTCTTCCACATGTAGCCACGCGCATTCCACATGATGCACATAACGATTTCACCAGATTTCAGCGCCTGTGCGAGGGGCTTCATTGGTAGGATAGATTTTCACACCCTGTTTCTTCAACTCCATGAGCTTTGCTTTTCCAGGTTCATAGTTGGATGCGCCGCCACCAGCAATCATTGCTGCGGATTCTATTGTTGTCTGGTATTGCAGATCGATAACACCAATGCGCCCCGCATACTTGGGATCCACAGGTCAGCATACGATGTTGGAGCAGGAGTTACCTGTTTGGGGTTATAAAGGATCACGCGGCCAGTGTAGATATGAGGGACGGCATAGGGAGCGCGAATGAACGATTGAACCTTTCTCAGATTGGGAATCTTGGCCTCGTCCAATTCTTCAATCAGTCCGTTTGTATACATTTCGTAGCTACCCTGTCGGGTAAGGCAGGATATGTCCATCGACCCACGTGGCAAACGCCGTTCTGCAAGCATTTTTGATCGGCGTACCGTATCAGCGGCTGGATCATAAATTACCTGAGTACCACTGTCCAAGAACAGCGTCCGTAATGTGAATCTGTTGTAAATTTTGATAATCACCGCCCCATGTTCCGACTACAATTCGCCCTGCGGCGGAGGCAAGGGATGGCATCATTCCTGATGCCAGAAGGCCGCCAGAAAGAATGCCAAAAGTTCTTCTAGTCATTTTAGTCATTGCATTTTCCCTTTTTATCATGAGTAAGAAATGATGGAGATCTATCGTCTCGCTTATGGTGAAAGGCTACAGTGGCACGACGTCCTCCGGCGCGACGCTAATTGTGATGGCGCTTTCAGGGATAAGATCGATACCAGCCTCGTTTACTTCACGAGGTGAAGCGATGGCCGTCAGATGTTGTCCGTCACTAAGTTCGATGTCGATTTCAATCATCCCTCCAAGAAAGACGTGTTTTTAATACGAGCTGTCTGATTGTTCTTGAGAGAGCCGATGAACGGCTCAACCGCAACGCTTCAGGACGAATAAGTACTTCCTTTGCCTTCGCAGATGGGATCGCCGTAAGCAATCGAACCCCACCGTTTGTGGTAAAAGTTCCACCATCTGACGGCGTTCCGGCTAGAAAATTGGCTCGTCCAATAAAGTCAGCTACGAAACGGCTGGCTGGTTTTGATATAATTGCTCGGCTGATCCGATTTGCTCAATAAGACCTGCCCGCATCAGAACAAGCCTATCACCGACTGACATCGCCTCCTCTTGGTCGTGGGTCACCATGATGGTGGTGATACCGAGCGACTTTGCAGGTTGCGCAGTTCGTCGCGAACCTGAAGGCGCAGTCGGGCATCAAGATTGGACAAAGGTTCATCGAAAGAAGGATGTCGGACGGATGGCGATGGCCCGAGCTATGGCCACGCGCTGCTGTTGGCCGCCTGAAAGTTGCCTGGGTAACCGATCCAACAAGTGTGAAAGGTCGACCAACTCCAGTGCATGCGTTACACGGCTTTTCAGTTCGGGTTCCGGCACTTTTCGGCGACGTAAACCGAAAGCCACATTCTCAAATATAGTGAGATGGGGAAAAGCGCATAATTTTGGAAGACTAGTCCGATGTTACGACGATGTGGTGGCTCCTGGCTAATCTCTCTATTTCCGAGGCGTATGGAACCAGCGTCCGGTTCAATAAATCCGGCCAGCATGCGCAAGGTCGTTGTTTTCCACAACCCGACGGGCCAAGAAATATAAGAAATTCGCCTTCCTGGACATCAAGTGTCATGTCTGACACTGCAGTGAATGCCCCATAGGTTTTGGTCAGGCCCTTAATTTGAACATCAGCCATTAAACCATCCTCGAAATATTTACAAAGCGGTTTGAAATCACCAGCATCAGTGCCACAAAGAGTACTTGCAGGACGGAAACAGCCGCAATGGTTGGGTCAATCTTCCATTCAAGATATTGCATCACGGCCACGGGAAGCGTGACCTGTCCCGGTCCCGATAAGAAAATCGACACTTCAGATTTCCGAAACTAACGACGAACGAAAATACAGCGGCCGCAAAGATGCCTGGCTTGATAAGGGGTAACGTTACCAAACGAATGACCGTTGCTGGCTTTGCACCCAGTGATGCCGCCGCTTCTTCCACAGACAGATTGGCACCTTCAAGTGAAGCAAGAAGTAGTCGAAGACACCACGGGATTGTGAGAAGAACATGACCCGCTACAAAGACACCTGTCGACCCGACGAGTGGCATTCGGATGCAATCTCAATTTCCACAACAGCGATATAGAGCGCTGCGCCAATCACAATTGCTGGGACTGTTAGGGGCGACATAAGAAGCTGAATCAAGGCGCTTCGCCCTCGAAAATCACGTCTTACAATTACAATTGCTGCTGGTACCGAAACCAAAAGGCCAGCCAGCATGGCGAAAGTTGCAACTGCGATAGAAAGCAGAAAGCCACTCAGAAACTGAGGTTGTCGAAGGCCTCAGAAAACCAGTGCAGTGAATATCCCTCCACCGGTAACGACAGTATCTCGTTCGAGATGATCGATAGCCAAAAACAAGCACCAGGGGCAGAAGCATCAGTACAAGACTGAATGCAATCATTGTCGCCGCTCCCAACCGTCCCAGGCGCTCCGTCAGAGATTTGCCTCGGACCATACGGCTTACTCCGGCAGGTTGTTCTTGTGAAATTTACCGCCTTTCATGATGGCAGTGAGACATTCATCGTGGCGTTCCAGCGTGGTGATGTCTTCGAGAGGATTGCCATCAACAATCAGAAGATCTGCGTAAGCTCCTGGTGCGATAACGCCGATCTCATTTTCCATGCCGCACAGCTTCGCTGAAACCCTTGTTGCAGAATGGAGGACTTCGCGGTTTGTGAGTACACTTGCACGTAGAGAGAATTCCATCGACTGGTATTTGTGAAGCTGACCTAAAAGGTCAGATCAAAGGCCATCGGTAGACCTGCGTCCCGCATGATTGCAAGCGATTCAGTCCACCACGGCGTACAGTATCGATCTTTGCCTGGGGTCTTCGTTGAGACCGAAATTTGCGCCTTCCAGTGCCAGTCCTCATAGGCAACAAGTGTGGGGCAGGCAATGGCACCTGCCTCAGCGGCCATTCGGGCGGTCTCGGGAGTGATGAGATTGCAGTGTTCCAGTGACTTCACACCGCATTCAACCGCCCTGCGAATGGAGGCATCTGAATAGGTGTGTGCGGCAACATATAGCCCATAATTCTCGGCTTCTTCCACGATTGCGCGGATTTCGTCGTTGGAATATTGCAGCACGTGGATTGGGTCGTTGGGGAAGCAACCCCGCCATTCGCCATAATCTTGATGAACTGAGCGCCGTTCTTGATTTCTTCACGAGACGCACGGCGCACTTCATCTACACCGTCAGCGATCCGACCAAGACTACCAAGTCGCGCTTCATGCAATGGACGATTGTCATAACGAGCTCGATAATCGCCATGCCCAACAGTTTGGCTTAATGCCTTGCCGCAAATTACCAGTCTTGGGGCTTCTATGGCGCCTTCATCGACCGCGAGCTTCAAACCGAGATCCGCTCCCGCCAGATCACGCAGGGTCGTAAAACCTCGCATCAGCATGTCCCGCATAATTTTGCGCTTCGTAACGCAATGAGCAAGCTGGGTAGCGCCGCGTTTTCCGCCAGATCCACGAGGGTGGCCGCGACGTGAACATGGGCATCAACAAGTCCAGGCATAAGCGTACGTCCGCCCAGATTGATCCTTTCTGCTCCTGCTTCCGTGATTGGCTGTTCACTGACTTTCACGATCCGGTCGTTTTCGACCAATACCTCAACACCGGATTTCAGAACACCTTGATCAACATCCAGAACCTGGCCACCGCAAAGGACATAACTCGTCATAATTATTTCCCCATTTGTTTTGTCGTGCATACATGAAGTATATTTTCACCAATCTTACACGCCATGGCATGAGTGTCCAGTTAAAACGGGCTGGCTTGTTTTTGTTACACCGAGTGGTATACGGCATTGAAACGACTGTCTTTTTAACAACATTGAAAAGATATGGGATTAGGAGGATCAAGCGAAGATGACGTTCGTTACCAGTGGCGGAGCAGTGCTATGATTGAAAAGTCAGCTGAAATGGATGGCAGAGCAGGAAGAAAAGGCAAGCGACAAACCCAGGCGGAGCGTTCATCAAATACGCAAGCGAAAATTTGCAACGCAACGCTGGAGGCCTTGGCTGAAGTTGGTTACCACTGTATAACAACTGCATTCATTGCAAAGAAAGCGAAGGTCTCTCGCGGTGCACTGACTCATCAATACGCTTCAAGAAATGATCTTCTTGTTGCAGCTTTGCAGCGACTTCATAATGATTGGTCGCAAGTGAGGCCATTCACCGCCAATCCAACCACCGAAGAGTATACTGTAGCGCAACTTATAACCGAGTTGTGGGAGAATCTGTTTTCAGACAAACGGTATATAGCGTCACTTGAACTTATGGTTGCGGCACGTTTGGATAACGATCTAGGCATTCGTTTAAGGGATGAAATGTCAAGATGGGTCAATGTTAGAGATGAATTTCTTCGAAGCTTAAACTTCACCGACCGAAAGATGGGCCTGAATGTTCAACATTTACATTTAATGATGTCCACAATGAGAGGAGTTGCACTCTATCAACTATTCGATAGAGATGTGCAGGCTGGTCAAAAGCTTATCGAATTATACAGTTCTTTGGTCGAGTAGAGTTGATCCGGCTGATACCAAAGAGGAATGAATTTCCAACATTCGTTAGGTGTTTATCCATTCTATCCCTCTCATGAATTTAACACACGAGAGGGAGACGTGTCAGTTTCTAAAGTGTTTTGAAGTATGCGAGGACACTTTCCAAATCGACGACGTCAGCGTAACGCCGTCCTACATCCCGTAGATTGTCTCGATGCGGACCTTCTTCAACATCACCGACGCAGTCTTCAGGAACAATCGTTCGATAGCCGCGCTGGAAACTATCAATAACAGTCGCTCTGATACAACCGCTCGTATTCACGCCAGTTACGATAACGGTATCTACGGATGCTTTTGTAAGAAATGGCTCAACCTTTGTTTCATAGAACATCGATGGCCCCGTCTTACGAATAACCAGATCATATGACGAGTCTACGAGGTTATCTTCGAGTTGGATCGCATCGTTGGGCATAATGTAGTTATCGCGTACTGGCTTGATTTTCCAGAACGGCATGTCGCGCTCACTCTGATATGCTGTGAAACAGACTGCCACCGGGATCGAAAGTGGTCGCGCTACATCGAAGTTTGCGGGTATTCTCAAGCGCTCTTACTGCGAGTGGCTTGCCGCCAAAAGGATATTCTTGCGATGTGTGAGATTTTTGAAAATCGATAACCAGAATTGCGGGACGTTTCCCATATCCGACCGCAACCTCGCCATAGCCAGCAGATTCATATTCATCGCGTAACACGATACTTCCTTTCTGATTTTGAATTAGGAAGAAAGGTGCTTCTAACTCACCTATGTCGAAAATTATCGACGAGCTAAACGGATTGATCACCTGTTCCCCTGCGTGGACGTTATTGCCCACTGCAGCAGAAGATGACTTGATGTCGACTGGGTGTCAACAAACAAACAAGACAACCCGTTTGTTTACTGCGAAAATGTGAAACGCTATGATCTCACGACGATAAACTGCGACCTCAACAACCCTGTTCAATTTGCGTCAGGCGTGAAATCTCAGCACATCAACCGCCTGATGCATTTGCAGTGACGTGCTTCCGGTGATGTCGCAATTATAAGTTGGCTCTGTTCAGGCTTCGAGGTGCGCGTCCTATTTTGGGCCACAGGGAACTGAAAGCTTCCGGGTTTAAGTCTCAATGCGGCGGGGACGTCGCTGAGCCATTCATCAGCGAAATCGGCGACCAATTGCCTGATCTTCGGCGCGAGATAAGCTGGCGATGCACCACCGAGTAAACCGTACAGCATCCCATCCGCAACGCCTTGAAGGGACATGAACCTCAGGCATCCCCGATAATTTCTGTAAGCTTCAGAATTGATTAATCAATTCACATTAGCAGCCCACGCCCCGGCAAGAAGCCGGTCAATTTAGCAATTTGGACTGCAATGAAAACACAGACTTCTTCACCTCTTCAATTTCGGAATATGATCTCTGAATTCTGCGACAAACGCGTCATGCCGCATGTGTCCGAAGAAATACTCGATATGATCAAGTCATACCTCGATGATTTGATTGTCCAGCACCGAAAGCCTCCAATGCGCCGAAGCCAGATAGACTGGTTATCATTCGCATCGGAAAGCCGGGTGGATTGTGAGTTAACAGGGAAGCTGAAGAATATTATTCGGCCTGCATTAGAAGCCCTAATTCGATGGGTCGACAATAGCGTTCCCCAATCCGATCAAACTGCGCCAAAACATAAAATACGTGATCGTCGCCCCGCCATGCGTTTGCCAAAGCAGGACCGGGCCCCGGCCTCGGTGAGAATTCCTGTGCGTCCAGAGTCGCCCGGTTTAGCGCCGGCGGATCCTATTGAGGAGTTTCCGGAACCGCTGTTTGCGTGGACCGAAGATCCGCAGACTTTCCAGCAGGCCTTGAATTATCATATGCGCAGGTTCGGTGAGACCTACTGGCGCCTCCACCGCGCAATTATAAAACAGCATGAGATTTTCGACATCCGCACGATAGCGAATTGGGTGAATGGAACGAAGACGCCACGCTCTGCCGAAAGCTTCGACGTTCTTACGAGATTAGAAAAGCGATATCGTCTCCCTGAAGGTTATTTTAAATCCAGGCTGCCTCATCAGGTACGATCAATATACGGTCACGACCTCGGCAGCGATGTTAGTGCCGCCGAACGGCGGCGCATTGTCTGGCATTTACCAGACGACTTTAATCAGCTTTCCCTTAGCAAACGGGAAGAGATCCTCGAATGGGTCCGGCGTGTGATCATATCGGGCTCGACTGATTATCGCCAGTTTCAGAGGAAGGCGTCCAAACAGAGATATGCGATCCGGTTCCCGGAATTTCTTACGGCGCAGTATTGTCACCACGCACTAGATCGGAAACTTTAGATTTCGAAGGAAGTGTGGATGAAGATGATTTTATCGAAGATCCCGATCTGCTTGCAGGCGTTGTGGACGCTCCACCCCGCCTGGCGATGGAAATGGCCAACCTTGTGCGGTTTAAGACAGCAACCCTGACATCAGTTGGTTTTCAGAGAAACGGTGTTTGGGGAGAAGAAACTGCGTCTCAAAAGTTGAGCATCTTGGACTTTTATTCGGCGCCCTTGCTGCTTCTCCAGATAGTGAAGTCAGGGGCGAGGTATTCCTCTGCGGCAAATAACGTTCGGCTTGCTGGTCTTTCCTGGTATTTGGGACTGGTACCTTCAGTGGCGAGAAAAGCGACGCGGCTTTTACACATCGTGGGAGCAGGACATGCTGAGCGCGATACTCGGCATGACACGGCCCGAAACCGGTTGGATGTGGCAACATGCTGAATTAGCCAGAGGGCTGCAGCCTGTTCCAGGATTGGTGACCGTAGAGGAAATCGATTTTGCACAGCAGGATTGGCATGGGGCATGCGCGGAGTGCTTTAAGCACGCAACGCACCGCTCCAGAGAAATCCAGCGCGTGATGCGAGTTCACCGGGATCCGTTCGAACCGATCATGTGCGTTTTGGAAGCCGATAGTCCACTTGCCGAATATCGGAAAATAACGGACGAGATAATTAAACGATTACCTGATGAAAACCGCTATCCGGTTCCCGCGGCAGAAGCGGTTCGCTCCTTTCTGATGCTGCGGCTTGGATTGCATCTCGGCTTGCGTCAAAGATCTCCGACAGCTTCTTGTCTGCCCCGTGGACATTTCCCGACACCGGAGCGACGTCTGGAGGATATGAAACGCGGAGAAATCCGCTGGAGCGACCGAGACCAGGGCTGGGAAGTGCTCATTCCTTCCAACGCGTTCAAGAACGCAAATTCGTCTTTCTTCGGTTCGAAGCCGTTTCGTCTGGTTTTACCCGATCTGCTCGACCTCTATAAATTCCTGAATGATTACATTGAACGGCACCGGGCGGTCTTGTTGAGAAATGCCCGCGATCCGGGCACGCTATTTGTCAAAACTGTAAAACAAACAGCAAGGATGCAGCTTATGACCAAACGACATTCTACGAGGCTTGGCGGCTCACAATTCAGCGATACGGTATCTATAACCCTTATACCGACCGAGGCGCGATAAGGGGATTGCTTCCCCATGGTCCGCACAACGTCCGGGACGTCCTGGCCACTCATATCTTGAAGCAGACTGGCTCCTACGAACAGGCGAGCTATGCAATCCAGGATACGCCGGACATGGTGGCGAGCCACTACGGGCGATTTCTGCCGCAGGATAAGGCCGCGCTGGCCGCTAAGATACTTAATCAGGTCTGGATGGAAGCGTGAAGAGAACCGCGCCCAACATTCGCCACCTTATGGGAGCGGTTTTACACGCATCCGCTCTTTCACTTCATCGAAGTTCGATCCGAACCTCGCCAGACAATTGATCAGGCGATCTCAGTCGTTGGCGCTTTTCCCTCTGTACGCCGTTCTTGTAAGCGTCGTGGAGTTCCAAAACATCAGCGTTAGCGCTGAAGAAGCGAACCTCAAGCCCACTCGTCACCTTTCCAAGAATATCGGCAACGTTGTTGGGGTTGAGTTCATATGAACCAACTCCGTATCTGCTGCCAACTGCCGCAGGTCGTCGGTTCTGAAGAAATTACCGGCGCCGTGCGGCGAGAATCAAGTCCGTGCGCCGCGTTCGAACCCGGTGCAGTCGGGACCGATTCTGCCATGTTGAGCGGAATGATTACAACCAGATCACATGAAAACTTGGATATCATGGGGAAACTGCATTGAAGGAGATTTCATAATCCGCAGTAATTTGGGTCATTCTAACCGATGCCTGCAGTTTCTGTATTGACCTGACGAGGAATTCGCAGTTATTGATACGACCACCCTAGTTACTCCAGTAAATGGGCGACGCCCACTGAGACGCCCGTTATGCCAATTGTCTTCACCGCCTGCACGCAAAGAAAGCGGGTTACCCCAGCCCTTTGTTATGCGCCCGAGACCTGTCGCAGGGCTCTTTGCAGGCTGTCGTCAAGTCGTGGAATGACCGAATAGCAAAAGCTGAGGAACGGGTTCCTGCGGAAGATATCTATTGTGGCCGCTCGTTCGTCGAGGCCAAGTTAGCAGCGCGCATTGCTCAAGCCGAGCTTCACATCGTTTCTGCTGGGCTTGGACTGATCCATAGCCAGCAGGTAATCCCTTCATATAATCTTACTGTCTCTCGCGGCGGCGACGATTGCGTTCTCGATAAACTCGAGGGGCATGGTGATGCAGACTGGTGGGGGCGCTTGGTGGCCACGAGGCTTTGAGGGCGGCTCTCAATCGCAGTAGCGGGATAATTCTGATCGCCTTGCCCTCGGCCTATCTGCGCATGGTCGCACCCGCACTCGACGATATCTCGAACCGTTTGTGCGAAAGAATCAGGATCGTTGGCGGGCGGAATGTTCCCCATCTCAATCCGCGACTGGAAAGCGCTCGTCTTCCTTATGATGATCGCCTGGATGGTCCGGAAAGCAGTTTACCTGGAACCCGATCGGATTTCGCATCACGAGCAGCACGTCACTTCGTTGAAGAAATACTCGTCAAAACCCGCATTCTTCCAGCCGCGTTCATCGCGAGCAAGTCGAGGCATCGTTGGCAACATGGACACGCCCGACGGCAAGGCCGGTGTCCGAAAGTCGGACGAAGAGGTTAAATCCATTGTCCGCACCAACTGGACGCGTGCCGGGGGCGGTCAACAACGCTTTTACGAATACTGCGCGACGAACTAAACATCGCATGCGAGCAGAAGCGCTTTTCAAATCTTGTAGCGGATATCCGGAAGGAGAAAGCAGATGAGCGCTGATTCGAACAATCTCATGGTTCGTGCGGTTAGGACGCAGCAGGGCGACGGGGTCGACGTATACGCGTTCTTCCTGCACGGTTCAGACCTCACTCGGATCGCTGATATTAGCCGAATCCACCGGGACGAGAAGGACTTGAAGGGTTTCCAGCGCAAGGAAATCCGAAGCCACGTGAAGTCAATTATCGAATTTCTCGACAGCGGCCCCGTTCTCTTTCCAAACGCGATAACTTTGGCGCTTTCTTCCGGCGTTACTTTTGACGTTTCACGTGGCCCAAAGCCAAATGGCCTGACTGAAGTTTCTCAATCGGGGACACTGAGCATTCCGGTCGGCAAGGACGGCCATCGCGCCGCCTGGATTGTGGACGGGCAGCAGCGCTCGCTCGCTCTAGCAAAAGCCAAGGACAGTCGTTTTCCAGTTCCAGTCGTAGGTTTCGTATCTCAGGACGTCCAGGTCCACAGAGAACAGTTTATCCTGGTCAACAAAGTTAAAGCGCTTGATGTCCGATTGATTAACGAGTTGCTTCCAGAGGTCGGAACACTTTTGCCGAAGGATTTATCGGCGAACCGTCTGCCAAGCGAAGCTGTGCACGCTCCTCAATAGGCAACAGAAATCTCCATTCTATCGGTTGATCCGCCGGGCCTCCGACACAGGCAACGAACAGAGTGTGGTCAACGATACTGCTCTCATTGATGCTATTAGGAAGAATCTCAAAGGGCCTCATGGCGCATTGAGCCAATATCTCCTGCCTGACATCTATAACCCAGATGCCATGTATGAGGCGCTTGTCCTCTACTGGTCAGCCGTTCGCGATATTTTTCCAGACGCTTGGGGAAAGCAGCCAACTGAAAGCCGGTTAATGCATTCAGCCGGTATCAAGGCAGTTGGCGCACTTATGGACCAGGTCATGCTGCGGGCCGACAGTTCGTTGACACCCGAAACCGAGGTCCGAGAGGCGCTGCAGAGGATCGCACCACTCTGCGCGTGGACGGAAGGAACATGGGAAGGGCTTGGACTAAAGTGGAATGAAATCCAGGGGACGCCACAACACAACCGATTGCTCGCAGAGCATCTGATGCAACTTGACCGCAAGCTATCGAGGCCGGCACGATGAAATTCATTTTTGCTGACAGTCTCGATCACGTCGATCCGGCTATGATTTCCTCAGAGATCGTTACTCGGAAGGGAGGACCCTTACTGGGATGATGCCTATCCGCACGAGATTATGGGCTATGCACCCTACCAAGGAATGCTGGTGTCTCGCGGGATTGTCGGGGCGCTGCCGTCGGCGGAAAATATACCGAAGCTCAGGCCATGCGTTTTCGTAGAGTCGGAGCGCGCGAATTCCTGCGTCTTGACACACCGCAGTTCGAACGACTGCCCATCTTTGGCGACTGCGGAGCGTTCACTTACCACAAAGAAGACAAGCCGCCTTACACACCCGACGACACCGCGGAATTCTACGACGACGCAAGATTTACGCACGGATGTTCGGTCGACCATATCATTTTTGACTTCGACGAAAGCCTGAAAGGTTTCGAGGGAGGCACGGAGGAGGCTCGCCGGCGTTTCGAGATCACGCTTGAGAACGCGTCGGCGTTCCGAACTTCAACCCAGCATATGTCAAATCGATTCACGCCCCTGGGTGTCATCCAGGGATGGTCCCCGGGAGCATGGCTGAAGGCGCCCGGCGACTGGTCGCGATGGGCTACGATTATCTGGCCCTCGGCGGTACAGTCCCTTTGAAAGCTTCACAGATCAAAGCCTGCCTTGCTGCAATCCGTGAGGTGATCCCCAAAACACGCGTCTTCATATCCTCGGCTTTGCAAAAGCCGACGAGATCGACACCTTCGGTCCCTTCAATGTAACAAGTTTCGACACGACATCACCTTTGATCCGTGCCTTCAAGGACGCCAAATCGAATTATTATCTACCAAACAAGTCAGGGAAACTCGATTATTACACCGCCATCCGAGTACCCCAGGCACGAAAATCCCAAGTTGATGAGGCTTGCCAAACGCGGCGCCCTCAACCAGGAACAGTTGGTGGCGATGGAAAAAATGCACTCGCAGCGCTTAGATCCTATGACCGCGGGCAGGCCGAACTCGAAGAAACGCTCGATACGGTGCTCGCCTATGCGACCCCTGCCGTCATGGGCGAAACAATCAGTGAATTGCCCGGTGCAAAAGCGGTCAAGGATCTGAGAGATAGATATAAGCGGACGCTAAGTGACAAACCATGGAAGCAGTGCGCCTGCCCTATCTGTTCGTCACTTTCAATTGAAGTGGTGATCTTCCGTGCCAGCAACCGCAATAAGCGGCGCGGAATCCATAATCTGGGGTCTACAACGCCCTCGTTGACCAACTCCCGAGCAATAGTGGGCGAAATGACAATTCTAAGATTTCCAGCGATCAGAGCCAGACAGAGCGAAGCGCACACAGTTCTTTCATTTGCAGCGCTGGCGTCTGAATTGCAAAATTCGCGGTCATCGAACGGGTCGCGCGCGATGCAGAGGGTGGCTTGAGTGGATTTCAGCGCCCGCAGATTGCGGGCCATATCCGGAGATTCGCGATTATCTCGAAAACCCGAGGCGATCCTGCCAAACCCGATCGTCGTGGCCTTCACCAGCAATGTTGAAATAAGCGACGAGGATAATGATGGCCGGTGCTTGGTCGAAATCGACACCGCGGCGGGTGCGCCTGGCTTGATTGTCGACGGACAGCAGCGTCTGACCGCGCTCAGCCAGGTGGTCGAAAAGGATTTCCAGGTTTTGTCTCGGCCATCATCTGCCGCGATGACGAGGAGCTTCGCCGTCAATTTGTGCTGATCAACAACACGCGGCCGCTTCCAAAGTCGCTGATTTATGAACTGCTACCGACCGTGACTGGCTTGCCGCGCCGTCTAGGTGATCGTTCGGTCGCGGCCGATATCGCAGCCCGCTTGAACTACGACAAGAGTTCCTCGCTCGAAGGCCAGATCTACCAGCACACTAACCCAGGCGGCCTCATTCGAGATACGGCGATCCAGCGCGTCATCATCAATTCACTGAGCGACGGCGTCATGCGTGAATTGATCCGCGAACCCGACGGCGCCGACCTCTGCTTCAAGTTGATCAGCGATTTTTACCAAGCGGTTCAATATGTCTTCAAGGACGCATGGAAAGACCATACGCCCAAGACGTCGCGCCTTGTACATGGGGCGGGTATCATGTCCCTCGGCTATGTCATGGAAATTCTGGTTCTCCTCGACGGTGCCAGAACGTTTGATGACTTCGCCCGAGGAATAGCATGTTTGGTCGACAAGAGCGCCTGGACGTCTGGCGAATGGAATTTTGCGGAAAACGACAAGCGGCATTGGAAGTCTGTTCAAAACGTCAACCGAGACATCGTCACGCTCGCTCAGTACCTCGTCGGCATCGTGCGCGCTGATGTTCGACGTCGACGCAACGAGGGTCAGGCAGGCGCAGACAAACCAAACCAGGCAGTGGCAGGTTTCTAATGAGTTACGCGGTCAAGGAACTGTTCAAAACGCTCCAGGGAGAAGGTGCCCAGGCAGGTAGAGCAGCCGTGTTCTGCCGATTTGCCGGCTGCAACCTTTGGTCCGGACGTGAAGAGGATCGCCATAAAGCAATCTGTCAGTTCTGCGACACCGACTTTATCGGCACGAATGGCGATGGTGGCGGCAAGTTTCGCGATGCATCAGAACTCGCTAGCGCAATCGCTCACGCCTGGGGTAGCGGACAAACCAGACGATATGTCGTCTTTACGGGCGGCGAACCACTTCTACAGATCGACGAAGCGCTGATTGCGGCGGTTCACGCTCAAGATTTCGAAATCGCCATTGAAACAAATGGAACGATCGAGCCTCCTCAAGGAATCGACTGGATTTGCGTCAGCCCGAAGGCCGGGGCACCATTCAATCTGAGATCGGGAAGTGAATTGAAACTGGTCTACCCGCAGTCCAATTTGCTTCCTGACGATTTGCCTGAACTCGACTTCGAGCATTATTTTTGCAGCCAATGGACGGAGCGGAACAGCAGGAAAACATCGCTGCCGTGACGGCATTCTGCCTTGAAAATCCGCGCTGGCGCCTCAGTCTTCAAACCCACAAAATGATCGGTATCCCATGAAAATCACTCAAGCTTTCACATTCGAGGCTGCTCACCAACTTCCTCACGTGCCTTCGACGCATAAGTGCCATCGCATGCATGGTCATTCCTATCGTGTCGAGTTGCAACTTAAAGGCACCGTCGATGCTAAGACCGGCTTCGTGATCGACTTTTTGATGTGGAGAAAGTCTTTGGGCCGGTTCTTAAAAGCCTCGATCATCATACACTTAACGATATCGAAGGTCTAGAAAACCCAACGGCAGAGAACATCGCCGTCTGGATATGGAAAAAGGTCAAGCCGCTTCTCGGGAATTAAATTCGGTAAAGGTGTTCGAGACGCCGGCCTGCTGGGCGGAGTATGAAGGTGAATAACGAGCTCGCCATGTCGTCCACTGCATTGGTGCTGTTTTCAGGCGGTCAAGACTCGACCACTTGCCTTGCCTGGGCGCTCGATCGGTTCGAGCGCGTTGAAACGGTTGGATTCGATTACGGTCAACGCCACCGAATTGAACTCGAATGCAGGGATACGCTGCGAGTTCAGATGCGCAACATCAACCCGATCTGGGCGGATCGGCTTGGCGATGATCATACGATTTCACTCGCCGCACTGGGCGAAATCTCCGATACCGCGCTGACGAGCGGTATGCAGATCGAGATGGCGGAATCGGGCCTCCCTAACACGTTCGTTCCCGGCCGAAATTTGATATTCCTGACCTTCGCTGCAGCGTTGGCCTATCGTCGAGGTCTGAAACATATCGTCGGTGGCATGTGCGAGACAGATTATTCTGGTTATCCGGACTGCCGGGACGATACGATCAAGGCGCTGCAAGTGGCGCTCAATATCGGCATGGAGAAGCGGTTCGTCCTCGATACACCGTTGATGTGGATCGACAAGGCGCAGACCTGGCAGTTGGCGAAGGACCTAGGCGGCCGGAACCTCGTCGATCTGATCGTGCGGGAAAGCCACACCTGCTATCTTGGCGAGCGTGGAGAACTTCATGACTGGGGCTACGGCTGCGGACAATGTCCGCCTGCGACTTGAGGGCAAAAGGCTATCAAAAGTTTGTCGCCCAAGAAATCTGATATGGAAATCAGAATGAATACGGATCATAGGCGTTGGATCGAAGGTGGAATATTCCTGGTTTTCTTTGCAGGCTGCATTCCGCTAGCAAATTATATGATTGGTCATTTTGGTACTGAGTGTGTACCTAATGGGCCATGTGTTATCCCGGTTGGACCCGGATTAACTGCTCCAAGCGGCGTTTTGCTGGTGGGATTGGCTCTCGTTTTGCGCGATCTCATACAACGACGGTTAGGCTTGATATGGGCCGTTGGTGCTATAATTCTTGGTGCTTTTCTGTCGACGACCTTCACCGCGGCATCGCTCGCTATCGCTTCCGCCGGCGCGTTTTGACTTCCGAAATAGCAGATCTAATGGTTTTACGCCGCTACAGAAGAAAGGGCTTGTGCGAGCTGCTTTCGTCAGCAGTTTGGTCGGATTGTTAGCGGACAGCATCATGTTTCTCTGGCTCGCTTTTGGTTCACTTGAATTCTTGGCTGGACAGGTTGTAGGTAAGCTGTTCATGGTAATTGCGACGCTTCCGGTACTGTTCTGGATCCGCAACCGTGACCGACGATTGGGACTTATGCCAGCATGAGCGATGTAACTGACAAAAGCTGGGCTGCTTTAGAGCTGTTTTCGAGGCTTTTTGGATCGACCGATTAACTATTTTCCACGGGTCGATGACAGGCGTTCTGAAAAACAGAGGTTAAGAAGCCTGAAGGATAAGGAAGCAATCCAGACGATCCTTTCCGAGATTCAGCACTTAAAACCAGAGGACAGCGGACTAGACGATGCGTTGAAGTTAGCGCGAATCTCTTGAGGAAGTAACGGCCCAAACAGCGTATCAAGACGGCAAAGCCACTCGTCTGTTGACAATCCTCACATTCATATCGGCTTTTTCAGGACTGGCCTTCAATCGTTTAGCTGACAATTATCCCTGTCTATGGTGGGGTCGTCTGATTGGCAGGAAATTACAACTAGTGGTCTTATCATTGCCAGTTATGTGCTCTTTGCTTATTTTGCTTTGTTGGCGATCATGGGCGCACTCGTCACCTTTCATGCGATTAGATCCCGCTTTCGTTATCCGAAACCGGCCTTAGACGTACAAAGAATTGAATCTTTTCTTTTTGGATTCCGATTTCGCGTACTCAGCCTAGCGTATGGGCTAAGGGCTTTTGGATACAAATGATCCTTCAAAATTTCCTCAACCCTCAAGCTCAAGTATCTCCAGAATTATATTGTCGAAACGTATCTGATAGGTGCGAAAGTCGCCGACAAAGTTAGGTTTCTGGAACCAACTCAGCGACTACAATCCTCTGCGATCAAGGTCCTCTTATACTGGATTATAGCTATTACTCTTCTATTTGCTATGGTGCCGCCTATGAAAAAGGAGCCTAATTCAGTGAAACTGATAGAGACATTGGTATCATTGTTCTAGATCACGGACGGAGCAAATGTCTATACGACACAAAGCGGGTATCTCTGCGGCCTCTGGTCCTAATAGCAACCTCGGTGGCCCCATCGTCCTAGTCGACGCGGACAATACTCTTTGGGACACCGACGGCGTGTTTGCGCGAGCGCAACTCGCCCTTTCTCAAGCTGTAGAAGGTGCTACTGGGAGGTCGAGCCTGATGAAAACCGTTTGGAATACGTCCGGGGTTTCGATCAGGCAATAGCAGAGCGACATCATCTCGGGCTTCGCTATCCGCCGCGCCTTCTGGTCAATGCAATTGCTCTTGCGCTTCGAGGGCTGTCCGGTCAGAAGCCATACGGCGCGCTTGGAATGACGGATCGCAATCTGGGTTATTAGTGGATGTCGTATCACAAATCGAGCGGACCTTCTTAAAGATGATTGCCGAGCAACCAGACCTTCTGCCAGGCGTGCTTGACGGTCTTCGCGATTTGGTTTCGATAGGCGCAACAACAGTTGTCCTGACAGAAGGAAGCCGAAAGCGGGTTCTACGCACAATAGAGCATAATGGCCTGAGCAAGTATATCGACCGGGTTTTCGAAGCTCCCAAAACAGCCCGGATGTTCGAACGCGTCAGGAGCTTGGCGAAGGGCAACCAAACGATTTATATGATCGGAGACCAATTTACGCGTGATATCCAGCCTGCCAATGAAGCAGGTATAAGGACTATTTATATCCCTGGAGCTTTCCAGCCCAAATGGGAAGCCCAGTCCGAAGGCGTTCATACGCTTCGTGCGCCAAAATTTGACGCCGCTGTATCGCTAATACTGCGTGCAGAGGAGCCATTACACTCAAAAGGCGATCCAGAAGACGAATTACTCTCCGGTCAGAGTGGAACTTAGACGTTAATGACCGGTGCTAACGGACGTTGCGTGTATCTCACTATATACGAACGGTTGAGCCGATGTGTTTTTCAAGCTGCTATATTTCACGGTATCAGTGCCTGATTTAGCCTTGCGCATTTTATTGCTCCACTCGGCTGTGGCGCGACAAATTAAGTTGAGACAAATTCACCATTTTCATGGCCGCCTGCCCGCGCTGTGAGCCCAAGAGGCTGCGAACGAAGATGTCTACCTTCAACACCGGCTTGCCCACGGTAGTAGGTCAAGCTGGAAAGAAGCGCAAACACACAGATCCCTCCGAGAAACCCTGATACACGAACGAGTCGAATATGACTTCCCCGATAATCGGGAGCTTGCAGGGAAGGAAAAGGATTGCCATCGTCTAACGTAGGCGAATCACAAGCATGGGTTGAGGGATGGCAAAGGGCTTTAGCGCCACTACTGTGAAGTCGTGGTTCCAGTACCGGTGTGAGCGAAAAGTCCGATATGAACTGTCCAGCGACGAGGAACTGGCCAGCGTCCCGATTGTCAAGGATATCCGCGAACAGTCATGGGCCATCCTCGGCAAGAAATTCGAGGACGGAGTCGTAGAAGCGCTTGGCCCAGCGGCCTTGAGGCCGCGACACGACGAAAATTTTGTCGGAAACCCTTAGTGCAGCTTTCCTGAGGGGTCTGCGTCCTGAACGCTATGCGGCCCAGGTCAATCTCTTCCCCAAAAACACACCAACCTTTTTGCGAGACACTGGCCTCTTTCTGAACCGCAACATTTCCGATTTGCTCCGCATCGACCCGTCCATCGCGCACCCGGGATCGAGCGAGTTGACGATTATCGATATCAAGGCCACACGTCGGGCAACGGCTTTTCACAAGACCCAGGTCGCATTTTATGTTCGAGTCCTGGAGGAAATCATCCGGGAGATGAAGATCCCGAGGCTTACGGTGAGCGACCAAGGCGAGATCTGGCGTATCGCCGAGCATTCGACGGCGGAATCCAGTGACTATGAGACCGAACGCTTTCCGCTTGCCCCTATCTTCGGCTTGTTGACGATTTCTGCGCCAATCTCCTTCCCCACATTGCCAAGAAAAAGCAGCAACGGCATCGATGAGACGTTCTTCCACCTCTACTTCAAGTGCGAACAATGCAGTTATCTGGAGCACTGTCGCCGGTCGATTTCCCTGAAAAGATCCGGCAACGCGCGATGTATCGGCTGTCGCCGGCCTGACACACGAGGCAAAGCGTACTCTCAACAGGCATCGCATTTTCAAAGTTGGCCAATTGGCGACAGCGGAAGGCTTAAGCAGGACCCAGGGCCTGAGTTGGTCGCTCAGCAAGCGCGCGCCACTCTTGGTGACACGCGCCAAGTCCCTGGCAGGCAATAAGGTGCTGCGAACGGAAGACGAGCACACATATCTTATGCCGGCAAAATTGACTGCGCGCTGATTATCAGCGTCGATCACGACCCGGTCGATGAGCGAATAGCCGCCTTGGGTTACACGCGTATCGAAAATGGCAAACCCGTACGATCGCCCTCGATTGTCATTCCGAAAACCGGCAGTCTGGCCCATGAGCGCGAAGCATTGATTGCCGTACTTGGTGAGCTTATTGCTGATCTTACCCAGATCGATGACCACAACCTTGCTGTTGAGGACGGTCGTAGTCAGGCAGAATCGCTTTACGCTCATATCTTCCTTTACGAACCTGCCGAGGCGATCAATCTGCAGGCGGCGATCGGCCGTCACCTTGACAGCGACGCGATCAGAAATGGTCTTTTGCATCTGGTCCGGTTGTTTCCTCCGGAAGACGTTGTTCCAGAACCGGAGTTTCGCGGTGTCCATCATCTACCGGCGACTGCCCTTCGAAGCGTCATTGAGCAACTGTATGCCCTGCCGGTCGCCGTCTCTTACGACCTGAGACAGGTTAGTGAAGCCATCTTGGGAACGGAGGGAATGCCTATGCACCGGGCCCGGATTTTGAGCGACCGTTTTCGTCCCTCCTGTCTATCGAGGTGATCCGGGGCCTTCGGGAGAACGCGCGAAATGCGCCCTCGCGAGACGCCATTGTCAAAGATGTGGCCGCGCGCCTGATGGCCACGCAGGGCCTGATTTCCTGGCTTGTCGAAGAAGATCGCAGAGCCACGAGGGACGGCGCGCCGTTGTTGCGTTTGGCGAAGCGACCGTTCCGCTTCCAGGCAAGTTTTGACCCATTGAATGCGATCGACCTGGACGTCTTGCTGGCATGCGAACTGCTGGAAAACCGTGCCGGTTTGTTGGAAGCGCTGGTTCATCTGGCAAAGCCGTTCCAGCGCCGGCGCGATGCTGGTCGCAGCCTTTCGAGACTTCGTCGCGACCGGGATTTCAAGGGCGGCCAATGGGGAAGTCGCCGCTTCATATTTCATATCCCAAGTGAAAGTCGCGACGCGGAACTTTCGGCAGGCGACATGGACCTCATCCTCCACAATGACGCACCCGACCTGCGTCTGAACCCCGCCATGTGGCAAGATATCTCGTGCCGCATCGTTGACCTTGACCCTCCTTTGCCGAGCCATCAGATCTGCGTCGAGATCCGTAAGCAGGCTCTCGACAGTCGGACCTTTCAGGCACTCCTCGACACGACTGCGGATGATGGGTGGTTTATCGACAAAGCATTCTTTGACGTGAACAGCCAGCGCGCCGCCTCCTTTATCAGCTATCTCGGACGGAAGCGTCGGCATGACGATCCGCAATCAGATACTCGAGTTTTTGCGTGACCCGTCGGCGTTTGGTGATCTCTCGGATGATCCCGATGTCTGGCGCGAGGCGTTGAACGATTTTGCGATCCCAGGCCTTGCGCGTCACGGAGACCACCCGCTGACCTCCGCACAGGTTTCAGCTTGGCTAGGACTGGCAAAACAGCGAGCGGGCCTTATTTTGGGTCCACCGGGAACGGGCAAGACGCATCTTCTTGCCTGGCTGATCCTGGGCTACATTCAAGCGCGACGACGCCGGGAGATGCGGGCACGCGTGTTTGTCACGGCATTTACCCGCAACGCTATCGGTAACGTGATCGACAGCGTGGCGCGTCACAGTGCTCGCCATTGCGCCGGTCTATTCGAGACGCATTTTTTGGTACCGCGCCCTCCAACGGGCTTGATCCTCTCATTCAACATCGTGCAATCCTGGGCAAAAGGATCGGAAGCCGCTCTGGATGACCTCGACCAGGAAGCGGTGGTTGCGGGCGGTTCTGTTTGGTCGCTTTACCGTATTCTTGAGAGAGCAAGATCGGCGATCGATATACGGCCGATCTGTTTGATCTTGTTTGCGTCGATGAAGCCTCTCAGATGGTCGTCTCCCATGGCCTGATGGCAATGGCGGGGCTTCGCGAAAGTGGGCGGCTTATCGTTGCCGGCGATGACAGACAATTGCCGCCGATCCGCGCCGGCAGAGATTGCGATGGGAGAGCGCCAGCTTGGCGGTTCCCTCTATTCGCTGCTGAAGTCCGCCGGTCTGCCTGAATATGCGCTGGACGAAACGTTCCGCCTCAATCAACCGCTCGCATCGTTCCCCGAGAAGAAGTTTTATCCAGGCGTATACCGATCGTCCAAGCCAGACAGTCGTCTGGCTCTGGTTTCCAACTGGAGGGAGGGTTGGAGCCTTGGGAAGAAGCTTTTCTCGATCCGGATTATCCCGTAGCGGTGCTGCTCTACGAGGGAGTTTCGGCGGCAACATCCAATCCTTTTGAAGCAAAACTCGTCGCCGGCGGCTGCCAAACTCGTCGACCGGATCGAGGGCGCCAAGGACGGAAAGGACGTTTCGAGCGCATTCTGGGCCTCGAACGTCGCCATCTGCAGTCCGCATCGAGCGCAGAACTCGACCATCCGCAACCTCCTTAGATCGGATCTGCGTTCCGGGGCCTTCGTTGAGACTGTCGATAGGATCCAAGGAAAGGAGCGAGACGTTGTGCTGTTCTCCTACACTGTCGCCGACAGTGAATTTGCAGCCGCGGAAGCCGATTTTATCTTTTCTTCGGAGCGCCTGAACGTTGCCATTACCCGGGCAAAGACGAAACTCATCGTCCTTGTCAGCAAAACCTCCTCCAGGCCGTCCCCAACAACCAAGAGCAAGTGGACAAGGCAGAAATTCTCCGCGAGTTTGTCTTCGATACAACACCGGTTGCCCGACTTCGCTTTGGCGAAGAGGGCGGACAAGCAGCGACTATTGAGGTCAGACGCCGGGGCTTCATAGCCGAAACTCCACTTGCAGCACTCGACGAAACCATTGCTGACACCGAGGCGGAACCGGTCCTCTCGAAGGAACTTTCACGGTTGCTGGAAGCGGTCAACCGCGTTTCCATGCGCTCGAAGTTTTCGTCCGCAACGGAGGCGGATCTGAAGACGGCACTTGCCACTCGCGAAAGTGTCTTGTCCGGATTGGCGCAACTCCACGGTTTAGGCTATGTCGATCTGCGCGAAAGGCGCGGCCCGCGTGGTCCATTTTGGACTGCGGGTCCGCTTGATCCACGCTCACCGAAATTACCAATTGATTATGCGACCGTTCTGCAATCACTGCCGGGCGTCATCCGAGATTGCCGCAAGGGATCGCTGGCGCCTCTCTATGAGATTGTCCGTCAGCGCTTTGCATGGATCGACGAGACGGGACGCGATCGATTGAAGCTCGCTGTTGACCGTCTCGCAGAAGAAGGTCTCGTGATCTATGGCACGGTCAGCCACGGATTGACTGTGGAATGGTCACAAATTGAGGACGCTGACGACGACGGACCCATCGCTGAGCCACCGGATCTGTCGGATACAGACTTCGAGGTCTTGAACGCACTGGAAAACCTGGAGGCTGGCCGCATTAACTTTGGGGTCGTTGAGGCCTGGTCCTCGACAGCTATGCTCGCAGAGCACATGGACAAGCCGCGTGTGAAAGTGGCCGAATCTGTGTCCAGGCTTCTGGCGAACGGTTGGATCATGGTTGCGGCAGATGGACGAATCCGCAGCCGCATGGCGGAACTGGCGCGTGAAATCCGTTACGTCAAACAACGTTTCGTAAAGGGCGACGCAACGCGGCGTCCTTATCTCGTCCGCAGCCTGAAGGTCGAGTTACGTGATCGAAACAAGCCAAGGCAAACCGAAGCGATCATCGAAGTCTTTCCTCCACTGGCTTCGCGTGCGCCATCACACTACGCCGCTTCGCTTAGGGCACTCGAACAAGCGTTGACGGATTGTGGGGCAGCAAGGCAAAACTTGCCGGATTTCAACGCCGCAGCTTTGAGGCAGTTGCAGCGGCATGGGAGAACCAGTCCGGGTTCGACAGTTTCGTTATCGCCGCAGACACGGGATCGGGCAAAACTGAGGCCGCTGTGCTTCCGCTTATTGCGGTTGCGGGCGGTGATGCGCTGAGGGGAATTCACGGTACGCGTGCGATTCTCGCCTACCCTCGTATCCGATTGGCCACCAATCAGGCGCAGCGCCTGGTGCGCTATCTTGCGCTTTTCTCTCAACAGGAGGGCATGCCGACCTTGAGTGCTGGCCTGCAATTGGGCGGCGTCCCTGAAGATTTCGCGCAACTCAAAGAGTGGGACGTGGATGCCGGGTGGAAAGAGCTTGGTGCCGGACACCTTCTCTTTCCATTTTTCAAATGCCCTGCATGTGGGAAAGATTTGCATCTCCATGTTGGGCGCGGGCACCAGGGTCGCGATAGGCTGGCATGCGTGGAATGCGATTTCCATTTCGATGGCTGGGCGGGCTCGAAGGCGCAGTTGCGGGCAAATCCACCCGCCTTCTTCTTGCCAACTACGGATTCCCTACACCAGTGGATGCAGGATCCAAGAGCAGGACGCATTTTTGGCGACGACGCAGACTTTGCGCCTCCACGGGCCTTAATCGCTGACGAAATCCATCTCTATTCGCACATTCACGGAGCCCAAGTTGGCTATACCTTCCGTCGCCTGGCAGCGCGGTCGAGCAGTGGCCCGCTCACCGCCTATGCTGATGATTGGAATGAGCGCGACGCTCGGCGATCCGGCAAAGGTATGGAGTGATCTGATCGGACGGGAACGGACCGAACTGATCACGCCGTTCGAAAATGAAAAGGAGATCAATCCCAGGGGTCGCGAATATTTCTACTTCGTCCAGCCAGAGGTGGAATCACGAGGACACGACGTCGCCGGAGCTTCAACGTCGATACAGACGATTATGTGCCTGTCACATGGTATGCGCAGGCGTACCGGCAGGCATGGCGGATTTAGAAGCCTGGTCTTCCTCGATTCGATCGACAAGTTGCGTCGCCTCCACAGCGCCTTCATGGATGCGGAGGACAATCGCCTGCCCGCATTGCGGACATCGCTTTACGATGATGATCCTACGTCAGGATCAGAGCGGACAAGTTGTTGCGGAGAGCCATACGGATGTGACACATTTCGCAACGGCGAGTGTTGGCACTTCGCCGCGACCGACCCGGCTCAATGGACCGCGCGAGGACGACGGCGCACGGATGGCCCCCTTGTTGTCGCCCGCCAGCCGATCCATGCAGGGGCTAAGGGCGCGGTTGAAGAGACAATCAAGAACGCCGACATCCTTTTCGCCACATCTTCCCTCGAAGTTGGCTATGACGACCCCGATATCACCATGGTCTATCAGCACTATGCGCCCTCTAACCTCGCGAGTTTCATACAGCGAAAGGGGCGCGGCGGGCGAGGGTCCGACGATCGTCCGATCACCGGCGTGACCCTGTCGATCTATTCGAGCCGAGACTCTTGGTGGTATCGGCGCCCCAGAACAATGCTCGAGCCGAAAGCTCTGCATACGCCGCTGAACCCTTCGAATTATTTCGTGAGGCGAGGACAGGTCGTCGCGACGATGTTGGACGCTTTTGCGGTTTATGAGCGCCAAAGCGGGAAGAGCGTTTCTTACCATTGTCCCACCAACGAAGCGTTGCTGCAGGCGGAAATGTTGGTGGCAAGGGCATTCGGACCCGACGTCTGGCGGGAGTTTGATGCGACCAGTGCGCGCCAGTTCTGGGATCTCGTCCTTGAAAATATGGGGATTTTGGCAGCATCCGGTTTGCAAAAGACTTTCGTGAAAAGTGCGACTGGATCCCAAGCGTTCTCTTTGAAACTGGCGATGGACCACAGTTAAGGCTGTTCGCCGACGGAAACCAAGTTGGTGACCGGCACGACATTGCTCTGGCTTTGCAATCGCTCGCGCCTGGAAACGGGACCCGCCGCTATGATGGCATGGATGTTTTCTGGCGGCCACCAGTTGAAGGACTCATCCCTGGTTTGATGCCGGCGATTATCAGCCCGATGCGATAACGGCATTGCCCGACGCTGGGCAGTACCTTCCCGATGACGTGTCTTCGGGATTGCCTGGTCTTCAGCCAATATACATGCGGCCAAAACAGATTACGTTGCGCCGTCTTGGCAAGATGCGCGGGGCTTCGTGGCGCTCGGAGTGGATTTCGCAGGGTGGTACAGTCGCACCCGCGCCGGACGCCGCACCCCTTGCGATGCGGGTCGAACATGGCGCGCGGGGGTCTTTGCGAGGATTCCCGATCCTAAAGTCAGATCCTTCGAAAGGAATGCAGTTTGGCAGCACTGCTCTTTGGCCATGGATCGAGCGGACAGACGCCTATCTTGGAAGCAGCGTCAAAAGGCAGCAACCGGCATTGCCGTCGCAAAGGTCTTCTGGGGCGCCGACGCCGAGGTAAGGGTAAACGATCCCAAAACTGCTCCTCTGTCGATCACACAGCTTTTTACGGTACCGGGAAGACGGAACCTGTCTTGCACGGCTTCCATATCCATCCCGAAGGCGTGACATTCAAGCTCAACAACGACACGCTTGATCAGACCATCGATCAAACCTTGAACGACTTCCAGACCAATCCGGCCCTATGCCGTTGGCACGGATCGCAGATGGCACGGTATATGATCGAAAGCCAGGCACTTTCCATTGGCGTAAACGCCTATCAGGCCAACCGTGCGGCCGAACTGATCTTCAGCGCCGTCGTCTCGGATAAGTTGCGTAGGAACTGTCCGCACTGCTAAAGTTCTGGTCACCACGGGATCTGTCGAACGTTTTCGAAGAAATTCGCGCAGAGTTGTTGAGCGAGCATCCACTGCTGACCGAAGATCGTGTCGCAGAGGTTGCCGCAGCTATGGGTGAAGCCAAATTCCAGCCCCTCTTCGCACGGGCGTTCAGTGCCGCAAGTGACCAGACATTGTCCAAGCGATATCTGAAGAGTTGCGTGATCCAAAGCTTGGCGATGCGATTGAAAGAAGCGTTCGCGAGAGCAAGTGGCGGCGACCCTGACCAATTGATGTTCCACGCACGACTGCCGGTGCAGTTTGCAAGCGCGGAAAAGGCGGAAATCACCATCTGCGAACTGGCTTCTCATGGGGATGGCACGACGCGTTCGTTCATTGAGAATGTCGGGGAGTTCGAAAACCTTTGGCGGATGGGTTTTATCCATGAATGCCCAAACGCCACCGAGGACGTGATCATGGACAAGTTTTTCGAACGCCGGGCCGACCACACCATCTGGCGCGATGTCGATCGCGCCGACGAGCAAATTCTTTCAACAATAGCAGCGGGCCTCGGCGTCGACGACGGTACAGTGCCGGCGAATATTCAGCGCATGCTGTTCGATCAGGAGACTGTCGGTTCCGAGATTTTCGCTGTCTACGACGTTGCCATGGCGGTCCGTGATCGGGAGATTAAACTGCGGCATGCATTCGGCCGCTTCCCACTATGTGGGAATTGGCAGTGCCGTCGTCCAGGGCGCCGTGGACGATCGAGCGAGCGTGACAGGGCGCCTGCTCAGCGCCTATGAACGGGTTGAAAATGCTGTGACGGATGGAAGCCTTAGCCCATCGAGCCGCCTTTCCGATCAGGTCATGCGATTGGGCATGAAAATGTGCGTCGATGGGTGCAGGGCATGCGTTCATCAATCGAGCGATCTGATGGGCGATTCACTGGTTCAATCGGCAACGAGCCGATCGCTGCTCAGCCGCTTCGTTTGCATGGGAAGCTAGTTTTGGTGGCAAGCGCTATCGGGGCGACACCGCCAATTGAACGAGTGCGTCATGCTCTTTCAGCCAGGAATAGACTGATGGCGTGACAGAACTCAAGGTCGCCCGACCCGAGGCAAGCTTCGTGAGGAAATCGTCCACCTCGGCGTTTTTCGTCATGCCGGTTTTTCAGCGTCGAGATCGGCGCGCACACGAATAAGAGAGGCAATCTCGCTCGACAAATCCAGGATCGACAGCACAGTTGAACGCTCCGCGCGTTCGGCGAGTGCAACCATCCGTTCGCCGATATCGAGCGCATCGCCAAATCTCTGCAGCAGGGATCCGACGACGCCGATCGGCTTGTACTCATTCGTAACCACCGTGCGCCAGTTATAGCGAACTGCTTTTTCCGCCGCTGAAATTGCGGTTTTCAGTTCGTCGTAACTTCGCCCGGCGACCTCAAGCGTGGTTTCGTCGTTCGCCGCTTGCAGGCAGCGCCCGGCATCGAGGGCCGCCTCTCTCAGGTCAGCGATGTTTTCGTCATCGAAACCAATGAGGAGGGCAACCGAACGCACGGCTGTATATCGTCCTGTGGCACTGGAAAAATCGGCAAGTTTGGCATTCAAACGATCAAGCTGTGCGCCGACCCGCTGTCGCTCGACTGCGGCGGGGATTGACGGCAACAGCAGTTCCAGATCCTCAAGGGCGTCGCTCATGACGTTGTCACCTTTTGATCACTGCCAAGGGTGACGAGCGCGGTTCCCATGGTGTGAATGTCTGCAAGTGAGGATGCGCCGGCCCGGGCTTTCAATTTGTCTCTGACATGCTCCAGCAGTTCGGCGACGACAGTTTCTCCAAGTGACGCCAGATCCTTGAACTGGGCGAGATCGCGGGAAGGCGCTCCAGCGGCTATTTTAAGAGAAATCACCTTGCCCTCTTCCTTAAGATCACTGACCTCCAGCAGGAACCTCTGCACCGCGTAGACCGCGTCGGAATCCATCAGCGGTTTGACGCGGCCAAACATTGTCTTCCATTGCCGCACCAGGTCAGGGCTTGCGCCAGGCACGGAGGTCGACACGGCATCGATTGCCTTGTCGACGCGTTCGATATGGTCGCGGAGAGCCGAACCTCTGCGTATCTCCATCAGACCATCGACCTGGCTGACCAGACGCTCACGTTCATAGCGCAGAATATTCTGGAGCGACCCTTTGACGCTCGACACAATGTCCTTGGCTGTTTCCAGGAGGGTGATCCCGGAATCCACGTCTTCCGGAAGAGGCGCAAATCTCAAAGTGACCCGAAACAATTCGAGCGGTCCGGCGAGCTTTGAGACATCGGCCAGACCGAAGGATTTAGACTCGCCCTGCGGGATTGAGAGCATCTCGCGTAACGCGACGCGCAGCAGCCTGTGTTGCTGGTTCGTCTTGTTGAGGAATTCACGCCACTGCAACGAGCGCGTTGAAGGATCGCTTTCGGCACCATCCTCGTCAGAAAGGATGATCTTCAGTTGCTCCGGAAGCGGCATATCTGGACTTGCGGTGCCTCGGAGCCAAGCACGCGCAAGAAGGATTTGCGCATAGATGACCGAAGGTTCCAGACGCTTCCGTCCACGAGACCGAGCCGTTGGTCGGCATACTGCTCTATCTGGGGCTCGAGCCTTCGAAGCAGCGCCGCGAGTGCACGCCGATGCACTTCGACTTCGCCGTTACTCAAGCCCTTGTCGAGCCTCATTGCCTGATAGGCTTCAAGACCGGAAAGGACCCATTCATCCTTGCTGACCCAGAAATAGCCCCGGCGGATCGGCGCGGTACCTTCGAGCTTGACCTGGAGTCGGTGAACAATCTTTTGAATGTATCTCTGTCGAGTGAAACGCTTCGCGCATCGATCGATTGGACAAGCCTATGAACCAGCTTGTTCCATTCCATCGGGCTCAGGAGTTCACCCGTCGCTTTCCAATGGCGAAGCTGGTCACGTGACTTTTGTAGCTCGGACTTCGTTAGTGGGGGCCGCTTAGAAGGAGGGGCAGCGGTCCTCGAAATCGAAACTGAGGTTTGATTGAGCGCAGCATTGCGCCGTGGACCGTTGTTTTCTTCGACAACAACCGTCTCAGTTGGTTCAGCCGGAGTGAATTCGACAACCGGCGTTATGACAGGAGATGCCTTGACCTCGGTCTCGACGTCCCCGATCCAAGATATCCCGAAGGCCTCATATATAGGCTTTGCAACCCCCGCGAACGCGATTGTTCCGTCCTCGAGCCTGACCGTGGTGGAGCGATTGCGATCGCCCCAGTAGGAGATCAATCGAGAAATCTGACCGTGATCACTTCCTTCGGGCAGCCTTGCATCGATTATCTGTTCGAGAATGCCCGACAGATTGCGGCTATCGGGCAAAAGTGCCCGGTTATCCAGACGTTGTGTCGGGAATTCCCCAGCCTCAATGGCGTCGGCCTGTTCAAGGACAGGGCTGACAATGGCCTGCAAGATCCCTCGAGGTGTTTTCCAGGTGAGCCCATTGTCACGCTCGTTGAGGGCGTCAAACAGATTGCCGAGCGCTTTTCTTGTAAACGGATAAAGTCCGACATCATCGAACGCACCGAATGTCGCGTGGCAACCAGTCTTGATCGGACAGTTCAGACATGGATTTGGCGCGTCGGGCGAAGACTGCTCGCGCGTTGATTCTCGCCATTGTCCCAGCACATCGGTGCCAGCACGGGTCGCAGACAGGTAACGAGCCACAAATTCAAGCCGCGCCTCTTCCTCTCGCAGAGCGGCTACATCCTGCAATTCGCCTTCCCGCTTGGCGAGACCCAGATTGAGTTCGTGGGTGATACGGCCACGATAGTTGGCCGGCAGGTCCGCGTAGTAGGCAGGAGTAATGCCGACCACGGAGATAAGCGGGCAAAGATCAGATTGCCCGTCGATCGATCGTGTATCGGCATTGGTGACGAGGACGTCGATAAGGCTGTTGTCGATACCTTCCCAGCTGGTGATGTCTTCCAGGAGCAGAACCAGGCGCTGACCGCGCTGCGCAAGCACCGTCCTGACCTCGCGAAACAGATCTTTCAGACCTTCCGCGGAAACACCCAGTAGATGCTGAACGGCATCGTTTCGCCGCCTGTTCAAGGCCTCCAGCAGCTTTGCGCTATAAGGCACCCGAGGTCCGATCTCCCGTAGCAGTTCCTCCGGATCATCCCAGTCTTCCTGACGGTAGGCGTCGATCGTATCGGCTTCCTCGCGGATCTTCGCCGCCAGACGCTCAGCACCTGGTCTCACACCGGAACCGCGCACGCTGCGGGCAGCATCTGCCAGTGTGCTGATGTCAAAGAGATTGAAGACGGCGGACTGCGAGTTGCGCTCGGAGCCTTCAGTTTCTCCTTTGCCATCAAGGAGCCTGAGGATGCGGGCGGGTCCGGTCCATTCATTCTTGACCGTGAGGTTGTCAATCAGTTCGCCGGGCAGATTTGCGGCACACCAGTCGACATCCTCCAATGGCGAACCGTAATATTTCGGGTCGAGCGCATTTGCGAGATTGCTGAGGAAATTCTTCGCCCTCCCTGGTCTGTCGCCCTTTGACGCCGTCCTAGGCGGTCGAAAAGCGGTCTGAACTCCGTCGGCAAGCGTGTTTTCAACTGCTCGAGAGCACCTTCAAGACTTCCATCGGCACGTTGGATTAGCAGGGTGACGTCGCGACCTGTCGGCCATTTGAGTGCTAGCCATCGGATGAGGTGCGATTTGCCGGATCCAGGCTCACCTTGGACGACGCAAAGGCATGCTTTCGTGATGGCGCCGACAACGCGTCCAGCACAGCGCTTTCGTCAGCGGACCGAATGTCGCCCTGATGGCTGCCCCGAATATCGAAACCCTTGATAGGACTATGGGTGGCGAGGAAAACCGCCTCGTGATGTTCCAAAGCCTCGTTCGCGACAACAGCCGCCACTTTGTCTGCTCGCCAACACGCCTTCATCGGAATATTCATATCTTGACGTCCCCGCGGATGGTCACGGCATGGAAGGCCAGGACCTTATGCGCGATATCGCCTGTCAAGGTGTGATAGCCTGGCCGGTCACCGAGAATTTTGAGTTCGAGTTCGCCTGCGTCGTGGAGGTCGCGCAATGCCGAACTCAAGACCGGTGACAGGCGCCTATCGTCGAGCGCAATGTTATTACTTCGAGCGCTTTCAAGGAACATCTTGCCACCGTCGAAATATGGCGCTTCGCTTCGAATGCGGAAAAGAAAATCCTCTGCAGTCATCTCAACGTTGCGCGGGAAATCTTCCTGTCGATCTGCCTCTTAATTCTTTTGGTCGCGGAGAGGTGAAATCGCGACGCACCTGCCATCGGCAACTCTTCCATCAGGCCCATGAAGATCAGCCAGCGGCGCCAACTAGCGAGCTTCGACGTGTTCATCCTCCGGTCGCCGTCATCATCGCTTCCGTCCGGAAGCGCCTCGTTGATCGCGTCGGCCTGTTCGGACGCCGACATCGCCCTGAACCAGACGGAATCTCCTTCCTGCCGACAACGCGCAAGCACCCAGGCAAAGGCTTCGAGGATCACCGCATCCTTCTGATCGCTTCCAAGAGACCGCAGATGCTGATGCGTCCAGTCGGCAAATGAAAGATAATCGGTGGTGTCGCAGGCCTCGTTCAGCGCGAGCGCCTTGTTGTCCAATGTCAAGGCGCCAAGCGCTGTTGCGGCACCCTGAACCTGCGCAAAGCTCTCCTTGTCGTCGACGAGGTTGCCGTTTTCGAGAAAGGTGGGATTGAGCCAGTTGGCAGCGTCGACGCGCTCGATGCGTCCATCATTCGCCGCCACGAGACTGACAAGGGACCAGACCCGTTCCGGGGTGCCTTGCGTACTGGACAAGATGCTCGAGAATAGACCTGGTAAACGATCAAGATGGGACTGATTGTAGGGCGCACGCTTCGACATTACCTGATCCAGTCGCCTGCCTTGCATTTGCATACTCGGGTCGGCAACCAGAATCAGTTGTTCTATCAACTTATCATCAACCCACTTTTTGGCCTGCTTGAAAAGCATTTCGGCACGCTCATCGTGGCGCCGAACGATCAGCGCAGTGGGAACCGCGGCGGGATGAACCGCATGGCAACCGACAACGGTTTCATGCGGTAGGACAAAACCGTGTTCAACCGTCGTATCTTTAATTGCCGTTGCGACGGTCGATGCGAGATCGCAGGATGTGATAAACTGCTCAACTCCGCCTCTAGCCAGTTTTAAGACAAGATCGTCAAGGTTGGCGGCAATATAGGGGTCATCTGGCGCAACGATGGTAATTCCGATCGGAATGCCAGGCGTTGGCGCGGATGTCGTGCGCCATCTGCCCTCGAGGGAATGTTCATGTGGTGAATCTGGTGGCATAATACCGCGCGCTCTGCAATGTGGGCATCGACCGCATTCTTCGATGAGGTCGGCATCGGGTTCCTGTAAGAGTGCAAAACACTTTGGAGGATGCAGGTGTTTTCGGGACGGCGCATAATCCCGCTGAAGCTGCGAACGTTTTGCAACGCTTCAGACTGTTCCTGGTCGCGAACGTCAAAAACATCGTCCCACGCAGTCGACGTGTTATCTTCCAGGAGGCGAAGATCAGCGACCTCAATTTGCGATCGTTCTTTCGAGGCGCTGAGATCGCAAGCAACGATCTGAATGGCGTTCGCTCGCTGGAGAAGGTTGAGCAAACTCATATTCCAGCTTCGATTATAATCCGAACTGCGCTTACTACGGCTCCCTTCAGGAAGGGCATTTAGGTCAACCGAAAACCGCACTCTCGCGGAATTCCAAATAACGTCCGAGCGACTACGAAAGAGGCTCTTCCATCTCGGTTCTGCCTTTACGTGTCAGCCACGAGCCTGTGGCTTGCGAGAATGCAGATTTAACGTCATCGAGAGCTTTTCCATCGGTGTCGGTAAAGAGTACGATAGCTAGACCTTGATGACCGTCGCGGGCTGCGCGACCGATCTCCTGATAGTAACGCGACGGGCTTTCTGGTAGGCAGGCATGGATGACGGTGCGTACGTTTGCTTTATCGACGCCCATACCAAAAGCAGATGTAGCTACGACAAAATCAATGTCGCCTCGCGCCCAGTCCTGGACAATCTTTTCCGTTCTTCGCTGCCCGTATCCCCGGTAAACAGGGCAATCCGACGATAGCCTCGCCGTTTTGGCGCTCAAAAATCGCCTTGGCCGAGGTCAAATTCTCAGTAAAAGCAACGGTTTCGTCCATTTCGGATGCAACCGTCGTGTAGACGATGAGTGGCCTTGGCACCCGATCAATGAGGTAGTCTAGCCGTGCGTCGCGCGCCTGGGCGGTGGAAATGCGTTGATGTCAATATCGAACTCACGCCTTGGCTTACGCGCGTCAATCTCCATCCAGTCTCCGGCCCTGCGGTAGGCGGATCGCAACACCCGACGAGCAGTTGGCGGCAGCGTCGCAGAGAGGACTAAGGTCTTCAGTTTTGGCTGTCGTGTTTTCAGTTCATCAATGAGTGAAGGAAGGCGCTGAAAGTCGGGGCGGAACGTCCGCCCCCAACTTTCGATGATGTGCGCTTCGTCGATTACGACAGTGGTCAATCGGCCCTCTAGTGGCGCCAATTTGTCGTCTGGCGATGCGGCCGCGTCTAGAAGATGCTCACGACCTATGCCTAGCGCCAGTTCAGGCGACATGAACAGGATCGGGACGTCACCACGGCGGAACGCGTTCAACGTGTCTAACCGGTCGTCTCTTTCTGCCTGTGTCGATGTGCCTGTTAAAGCACGAGAGTTTTCCAAACCCGGCATGACCGAAAGGGTTCTTTGGTGATCGAGAGCGAGCGATACCGTGGGCGTGATGACCAGAACGCATGAACCGGGTTCTCGGCGACGTTGCTCTAGCGCTTCGATCTGAAAAGAAGGCTTTTCCCGGCGCCGGTAGGCATGCAAACCATGAGACCGGCGCCATCAGGCATCGTTAGGAGCGCGCTGATCGATGACTTCTGCGCTTGCAAGCGATACGATTTATGGGTCGTATGTCTCAAGAGGACAGCATCGGGAGGGCAATTATCGTCTACCCTCCGCGTCCTCGAATCAAGTTCAGCGAGTGCTCTGAAATGGTTGATATCACGGTTAAGAACCGCTTCCTCCGCAAGGCGCACGACGGTGCGGGAACATTCGATGCCGAACCGTGAGAGTTCTCGGGTGTCCTCAGCCGTCAATACGATCCCGATCCGATCTAGATCCAGACGACCATCACTTAGCCTGATTAGCGATCTGAGCAGAGCAAGCCGATCGGCTCCATAAGCAGCTCTCAATCCCGAGAGGCAATAAGATTGAGCATCAGTCAGCCAGGCTTTGCCATCACCTATGCGCTTCGTATAATCCATAAGAAAGGCGTTCCCCAAACCAGCTCAACGCAACACTAGTATCCCGCCCTTTATTTTACAATAACGGTTGCAAGCGGCCGTTGCGGACAACCTACGTTTCACTGAGTCCACTCGATAATTTCTTAGCCAACATCCATACCAACGATAACGCAAAACTCAGAGTGCATTTCGCAATGGAATGTGGCTTTTGATAAACGTCTTTGCGTCACGCTACGGCCGACGTTGCGGCGGGTATTGCCGTCTCTGACCACCACAAGTCAAAGGATACCCCACGCTCGAAATCGCCCCTACCCGTCATTTCGCGCAGGTTCAGTTCTTCGACGAGGCGGGGAGCGGCACGGGGTGTGATGTCGAGTTCGGCGGCGATCATGCCAGCCGAAACCAGGGTCTGGCCAGCACCAGTTCAATGAGCCCCGGCAGATTGGACGTGGCGCGTCGTCCCACAAGGCGCCGTTCCAGCATCTGCCGCGCCAGCAGCAGTCGGTCATGCTCCCTGAAACCGAGCTCGACACCGGCCATCAGCCCCTCGAGATTGGCGAGTATCCGGGTTTCGAAATTGCGATGGCGCCGCCGTTCAACGCGGATGGTTTTCAGGCCGGCATTGAAGGCCAAAAGATGCGCCTGAGTGGTCAGCCCGTGGCGCCGCAGTAAGGAGGCGGCCAGCAAACGGCCCAGCCACGGTGCCCGCTGCAAAACCGCGAGCTCTGTTCCAGGCATCGAGCGCCAGGATGGCCTGCAAAACCGGCGGAAAATCGCTGATCGAACGTAACACCGTCCGCCATTCGTCGAGCCGTTCCTCTTCATCCCAGTCGGGGTCGCGGATCAGCGGGTCCGCCTCCCTCCTCGGCAACCCCTCTGGCTCCTTCGCCCTGGCCAAAACCGTTTCGGAGCGTGCCAGCACCGCGTCGATGGCGTCGAGATCAACGCCGGGCAGGTCGAGCCCGTCATCCAGACGACGTTTTCTCCCTCCCCGTTCCGACGCTGCCCATCGACCGTCGCATCCGGCACCACGGCGCTTTCGCTCTCCGCGACGATGCCCCCACCAGGCGATGGAGCAGGCCACACCTGCCCGCCAACCCGGAGACTGCGGAAACCGTTCGGGCTCAGCGCCCAGTCTGGCGCCTGCGCTGCAATCCGCCGCCTTGTCTGCAGCACTTCGCGGGCAATGGTGAGCTGGTGGCTTGGTGAGCGGATATCGCGTGCTGCCTCATGCAGGACGAGGTCTTCCATCTCGACCAGTTCGCCATCGAGCCACAACGAGGCGCAGGCATCGGCAAAATGCAACCGTTCGATCAGGCCCGTGCCGACCGGCGAATGAGCGAGGCGCTCGTCGAGACGAGCCAGCGCTGCACTGGCGTGCGCCAGCGGCTGCAGCAAGATCTTCTGAGGCAAATGATCGAGATCGTAACGCATTGAAAACATGGTAAACAAATTCCCAAACGGACACCAGAGAATATTTAATGTCCGGCACTGATGATGCTCTTGGGTTGGGCTTTAACATCTGATAAGTACAGCTTATCGAAGCTTATTGATTTGAAGCCGCAAATCGGTGATAGTCGGGCAAAGCAGCGGTTCAACAGGAGAAAAAGACGCGCAAGAACCTATTCAGAGCGATGTGTTTGCCGGTGGCGGGCGTTGCGGGCAAGCATCACAAAGCGGGTTCGGATCTCGGCAAACAGCGCCGGTGGTAGCGGACCGTAATAACCGCTATCGTCATCCACAGGTCGCAAATCCGGTCCCGGCCAGACAAAGCGATTGCTTTCGCTGAGCACGATCCAGGAACGCGCATCGTCCAGTCCGAGGCGGCGTTTGGTGGCAGCGGGAATTTCAATCGCCTCGTCATCCCGTTGCGGTGGCGTGTGGGTGACGGGCAAAACCCTGACAACCGGCGATCCGTCTTCCAGTGTCGTCGTGATAGCCAATACGAGAACAGGACGATCTTTGTCGCCCTCCTCCCGTCCCTGCTCGAACTGCCAGTGCCACAAATACGAGTATCTGAAAATCCAACCGACCTTGGGCTCACCCGGAATCATGCTATTTTCGTTCAGTTCACGATCGAGATGCTCAAGGCCGGCTTCCATCGAGGCGGCTTCAACAGCCGCAAGATCCCCTTCTGTCAGCGTAGCGGTCAATTCGACGCGACGCTCGCGTCGCATCAAACGCAGATAATCCTCGTAAGCGAGCAGAACAGCGCGGGCGACCGTTCTTGGTAATAATAACTGGATCGCGCACGGCAGCGTCCTGGTAAGCGCCAAAATTCTTGGAGATGGCTGCAGCTGTTACTGTGGATGTCATGATCAACCTCCGTTTTCCGTAATATACGGATTGTCCGTATTTTCCGCAAGTTTTAAATCGAGAAGCATCGAGCAATGACCAGACCAGACCGCCTGCCTTCCAATGTCCAGAGCCGGGCGGAACAGCTCGATACAATCGCCGCCGTTCTGCCGATGAACCGCCGTGACAGGCTGGCCGAGGTTCTGACGGATCAGGATGTCGAGACACTGCGCCATCTGGTCAATGAAGGCATGGGCGAAAACACGCTGCGCGCACTGACCTCGGATCTGGCCTATCTTGAAGCCTGGTCGCTGGCCGCAACCGGCAATCCCTCCCCTTCCCGGCGCAGGAAGCCCTGATCCTGAAATTCATTGCGCATCATTTATGGCGGCCACAGCAACGCGAGATCGAACCTGATCACGGTATGCCTGCCGATGTCGAAACCGAATTGCGCCAACAAGGCTTTTGCGTGTATCCGGACCGCATGCACCGGCAACGGTCCACCGTCGTCTCGCCAATTGGTCGACGCTGACCCGCTGGCGCGGTCTGGAAGGGTCGTTTTCATCGCCTTCCGTCAAATCGGCCATCCGGCTTGCGGTGCGCGCCCTGAACCGGCCGCGCAACCGCAAGAGTGCCAATGCGATTACCGGCGATATTCTGGGCAAGCTGCTGGCAACCTGTTCCGGCGGGGATCTCACCGCTGTGCGGGATCGGGCCATCCTAATGGTGGCCTTTGCCTCGGCGGGCGAAGGCGCAGCGAAGTCGCCGGCTTACGTGTAGAACAGCTGGTCAAACAGGCACCGGTCACCGATGAGAACGGCTCTCCCCCCCTCGCTCGGCATCCATCTTGGTCGCACCAAAACCAGTGGCACCGATCACGATGAAATCGTCTATCTGACCGGCCGTCCCGTCAAAGCCCTCAATCGCTGGCTGGAAGCGGCAAAATCGACAAGGGCAGCGTCTTTCGAAAAGTCGATCGTTGGGGCAATGTGTCCGCGCGAGCGCTGGAACCGAGCGCCGTCAACCGAATCGTCAAGCAGCGCGCGCAAATGGCCGGCCTTGATGCCAAGGAATTCTCAGCCCACGGCCTGCGCTCCGGCTATCTCACGGAAGCGGCCAATCGCGGCATTCCGCTCCCCGAAGCCATGGAACAATCGCGCCATCGCTCCGTGCAGCAGGCATCCGACTATTACAACAACGCCAAACGGCGCAGCGGACGGGCGTCGCGTTTGCTTTGAGGCCTGTGCCGACCACGACAGAGCAAAGCCGCGCACATCTGTTATTAGTGGTTTGCAGATTGACAGCTATCAGACCCGGTTAGCATAAGTGGATCTTTATCGAATCCACTGGCCGGGCTAAGGGTAGAGAATGACTGAATTGCGTTCTGGCCTTCCGATAGTTTCATTTGTTGATCAAATTGCACTGGAGAGCTGGTTGGCGAAGCAACCCAGCGATTCCAACGGTGCATGGATTAGATTTCGTAAGAAGGGTTCGAGCATCGCAAGCGTCACCAAAGCTCAGGCGATCGACAGCGCCCTTTGCTATGGTTGGATCGACGGTCAACTTGACAAATACGACGCTGACAGCTGGTTAGTCCGCTTTACCCCCGCCGACCGCGTAGCAAGTGGTCGGATGAAAATCGGAAACGCGCGCTGGAACTGATCTCAGCGGGGCGCATGCAATCGTCTGGGCAATTGGAAATTGATAAAGCGATGGCAGATGGCAGATGGGAGGCGGCGTATGCTCCAGCTAGCAAAGCTGAGGTCCCAACGGACTTGCAGACTGCGCTTGATGCGAACCCGAAGGCTGCAGCTTTCTTCGCTACGCTCACTGGCGCTAACCGATTTTCGATCTTGTATCGCATTGGCGCGGTGAAGAAAGCTGAGACCAGAGCCCTAAAGATCAGGGATTTCGTTGGTATGCTAGAACGCGGAGAAACCGTTCACGGTTGAAACGACCGCTTTCAGCGTCGCCCTCTTCTGGTTCTGGCGACCGACCTCAGCACGCATGCGGTCGATTGGTTGGGCAATTCAACAGGACGTAACCGGCTGACACGACTTTCTGGGTTATACGACAATGCCAGTCAGCACAGTTTTCAAGGCTGCGTTGAAGTCAGGCAATCTGGTTCATTTGTCTAAAGCTTCTCCCATGCGCTAGTATCTGGATGCCTGTTGTAACAGACTTTTATCGGGAGGATGCCACGCCAAACGTTATCGATAGCCGTCTCGTCAACGCTTTCCTTGATAATGCAAGCTTGTCGGAAACCGATCTTTTGCCGGATACAATCTCTGGTCAGATTGATGAGCGTCGTCGTAGGCAAGGTGGATTGTGGGTAGGGGCAAGTGCGAACTGACAGCCGCCACTTTGAGTTTCCGCCCAAACGACATGAACCGGGCATTGCATGCTCGTCCTGACGAGTTGAGTGTTGAAATACATTTGGAGGACATCGTCGGGACTTCAGTTCAACGCAGACTGATTACAGACGCCATAACCGTCAGATTTGCTACCGAGGTACTGAAAATCCGATGCTTTAGGGCCAAATCCTTTACGGCGGCAATCGAGGCCGCGCGACTGGCCATGCATGAACAGGCCGTCAAAACGGAGCAGAGACAGCCCAATCGGTAGAAACACGAATAGGAAGACCAGACCGGAACAGTGCTCACAACAGTGCCCTCCCCTTGTTGACAAAAGAAAAGCCGTTGAGTTTCTGAAACACCCACCAACGCGGAGATGGCATTCATCAATGTGCGGCCAAAACGCAGGCCATTACCTATGCTCGAAGCAATAACCGATGAAAGCCTTCTTGAGGATTTTCAGGTACAGGGAAAGTATGGCAAGGGAGCGTTGGTCTTTTCGTTGGCGAGTAGAAAAGGACGGATGCCATGGCATTATCGCGGCTATGACAGATGAACCCAATTTGCACTTTAGCGGCTTTTCGCTTTGATAGAAGGACGCCAGGTCCCGGATGTGTTGGGCTTCTGGGATGGGAATTGGCTGATGGTTCGCGCGCGCATGGAGGCTAACGGCGCACATGTCGAATGTGCAGGGCCAATCCTGATGACTATGGACATCAGGAAATTCCGCGATCAACTAGATGTAATGGCGACTTCTTTGGCAGGCGAAGCCACACTCAAGGGCTTGGAACCGGAAATTAATGTCGTTCTGACAATGCAGAAGTTAGGACATGTTGAAGCGGTGATTGAAATTACTGCTGATCACATCAATCAATATCATCGTTTCATCGTGGAGGGAGACCAGTCCTACCTGCCCGGACTTATCCGTTCATGCGATGCCATTCTCTGCAAGTTTCCTGTCATCGGAAAGGAGAGTCTCTGATCGAAACGCAACCAGCCAGTTTAGCTATTACGAACTAAAGCGACCGGGTTGAGGGGAAAACGGTCAGTCGGCTTGCAGGCAGGGAGGGCAGAAGCGGCATGTAGTGCCGCAAAAATCTGCCGTGCAAGTCGGACTTTCACATCCAACTATCGCGACAGAAGTTCCCGTGAGAATTCAAAGTTAGCGCGTCCCGAGGCAAACTTCAGGATTTCCGAGACAAGTTAGCCGCAACCGCACAGAGTTCTGCGACCATGCAGTGAGAAATCCATCCGATAGCAGGATCAAACAACTAATTTTGCGGCGAACGGAGCAGGCAGAACTCTTCGCCCCGGAATCGAAGTGCAACATAGCTGCATTGGTTCATGTGATCGATCAAACAGGCTTGCTCCGGCGTTGCCATTTCTTCCATCGTGCAGCGCTCTTCCGCACATGTCTGACTATAGATCTGACCGGTGGGAACATACGCCACAAAAAGCGAGGTCTTCGGTCCCTTCGGGTTGAGGGTTTCATATGCGGCTGTTAACCTCTCGAAAGCCGCAACATCTTCACCCACAGGGTCGCGGTCGATCCCCATCTCGCCAACCTCGCCGACCATTTTCATGTAGCGCAGATGTTCTGATTGAGAACAAACTAGTCGATCAGCCTTTGCAGGGATCGAATACGCCAAGACAATGGCACTGAGGATAACCGCCAACTTCCGTATCATTTCGCGTTCCGTCTGTGCTTGAGGGTCGTATAAAGTTTTTGGTTTTGCTGTCAATTTCCTGTCTCTCTTGACGCGTCAACCAAAAACCTGCGACAACTCCAGCCATCCTAGTGTCCATTGCAAGGAAAGTCATTCATAACAACAAAAGTCGCAATGAGGTCCAAAAGCCGACAGTGTCGAACGCACAAAAGAGCGATAGGCATCTAGCGCAAAGCTGCCGGCCATTTCGGCAACAAAGCACAAAAATAAGGCTACATCTAGAGCGCGTTGCGGCACCAACGATTGGAACAAATATTATGGCCACTTTTATTCTGATACCCGGGGATGGCAGGGCGGGTGGGTCTACGGGAACTTAGCAGACATATTGACGAGGCACGGGCACAACGTCGTGCCGGTAACGCTTTCGGACTGGGCGATGTTCCTGCCCAATGACCAACCTTGAAAGTCACATAGGCGAAGTCGCCGAATTGGTGCAGTCGCAGACCCACGATGATCTAGTTCTTGTCGGGCAATCCTATGGTGGGATGGTCGTGAGCGGCGTCGCAGACATCAAACCGTCGCGAATCCGGGCCCTGGTCTACGTCGATGCCTACGTGCCCGATCGGGAGACTCTGTGTGGTCGCTGACAACACCGCGTTTTCGGACATGTTTGTCGCAGGCGCAGCGGCTGACGGGTTGAATTGCGCGCCACCACCCAGTCTCGACCCGAGATGCCGCCCGCATCCGATCGGAACGTTTCTCCAATCAATTACTCACTGGACGCTGGCGAGATGTTCCGCGCAAAACATTCGTAGGCGCGCATGGCTGGGAAGGAAGTCCTTTCCTTGAGCTTTATCGACGCCTGAGCCACGAACCGGACTGGACAACCTTTTCGCTCAATTGCGGACACAACGTAGCGCGTCTGCAACCGGAGGCCTTAATTCGAATATTGTTGGAACATAATTGATCGGCAAACCACCGCAGATCATCTGTGATGTCTCGGGATGACTGGGGCCCGCCACACCTAGTCTACCCGTCCAAATCGACCCCAGCATGCTTCGAAGCGACTGTTGTCGTTGACTATACGTCAGGTTATAGACCTAAGCCGGCTCCCACGAACTCTTGTTCTCAGCTGAGAACACATCTTGTTTCGCCACTTCGCGAGACAGCGTACAGCCCTACCTGATCGCGGGTAAGTGCCTTCTCTGCCTGGATCGCGTTAACCTATCATTAACTTTAAAGTTGTTGACGACTCACAACGATACGGTCATTCTGACGGTCAATCCGATTATTTTCTTTGTTGAGCGATTTTAATGATCCACAGCGCCAATGCCACTAATGTCAAGCAATCCGTAAAAGTCGTTAACTCGGCTTATTGAAGCGGACGCCGACACACTGAGCGCCCAGCTTCAACACCTTCGCGCACGCGCATTCCCGCCGACAGCACAGAAAGAGTTACGTAAATTTGCTCCCGGCGAGGCAGCAAAGCTGATTGGAATCAGTGACGTTTATCTTCGCACCCTCGTAAACGACGGTGTTATTGGAGACGCGGAAAAGAACGCCGCTGGTAGGCGGCTCTATTCCTGGAGCAGATCCATGCTATCCGGCATCACCTGAGTAATAATAAAAGAGCTATGACCAACGTCGTAGGGAAGATGATCGACTTCAGGTAATAGCCGTTACTAATTTCAAAGGTGGCTCAGGCAAAACCACTACCGCTGCACATTTAGCGCAGTACTTTGCACTTCGCGGTTATCGTGTTCTAGCCGCAGATCTAGATCCTCAAGCGTCATTGTCTGCTTTATTTGGAATACAGCCGGAATTTGATCTCGAGCCTAATGAGACGCTTTACGGTGCAATCAGGTATGATGAAGCTCAACGGTCACTCAAAAGCATCATAAAAGCTACATATTTCAGCGGACTCGATATCATACCTGGTAATCTCGAATTGCAGGAATTTGAACACGAAACTCCTCGCGCCTTAACATCAGCGTCGCGATCGACTGACAAATTGTTTTTCACACGAGTAGCATCCGCGTTGAAAAGTGTGGAAGACCACTATGACATAGTGGTTCTCGATTGCCCCTTCGCTTGGTTACCTGACCCTGTCGGCACTCTGTGCCGCAACTTCGGTGCTTGTAACAATTCATCCCCAAATGCTCGATGTAGCATCAATGAGTCAATTCTTGCACATGACCGCTGGCCTTTTGATGTTGTTGAAAGAGCAGGAGGCAATGCGAACTATGACTGGTTTCGCTATGTGCTTACTCGTTACGAACCAAACGACGGCTCCCAGTCGCAGATCGCGGGCCTTCTTAAAGGACTATTCGGAGATCGGGTATTAACTAATTCGATGGTCAAGTCCGCCGCGATATCAGACGCGGGAATTACGAAACAAACCCTTTACGAGGTCGGCCGCGAAAACTTTCATCGGCAGACGTATGATCGTGCGATCGAAGCACTCGACGCCGTCAATCATGAACTCGAAGAACTAGTGAGAGATGCGTGGGGTAGAAAATGAACAAGCGCCGTGATGCTTTACGAGATTTTCTAACACCGATTACGACTAACCATGAGTTCTCAGCTGAGAACACACCCAGACGGCCGCAGGTGTCTTCAGGCGCATTGCAAAGCATGAATGATGCCATCACCGGCCTTTCGAATGAAGCTGACGAGCTCGCAAGGCGCTATCCGATGGCCAAGCTATTGTAGAGCTCGATGCAAATCTCATTGATGCATCCTTTGTCAAAGATCGCCTAGATGAGCATACAGGCGCGGATTTTGACGCTTTATTGAATAGCATTCAGGAGAACGGTCAGGTAGTACCCGTGCTTGTAAGACCAAATCCTGATCAATCCGGCCGTTATCAACTTGCTTACGGACATCGGCGCGTTGCGGCCCTTAAACAGCTTGGCGTAAAGGTCAAATCGTTCATTCGAGACCTGTCCGACGACGAGTTGATTATAGCGCAAGGTAACGAAAACCTTGAACGCAAAGATCTCTTTATTGAGAAGGCATTATTTGCTCGGCGCCTGGAAGAACGTGGAACGACGAGAGCGGTGATCATGGCAACGTTCGGTACCTCATCGAGAGGCGTTTTGTCCGAAATGATTGCGTTGGCACGAAAGTTACCTGAAGAGCTCATACAGGCTATCGGCGCAGCGCCAGGTATTGACGCCCGAAATGGGATTCGATGGCTACACTGCTAGCCAATAAGCCTAACGCGTTTGAAACCGTTATTCGGAACGAAACTCTGCAGACTCTAAATAGTACCGAACGCTTTGAAGCGATCTTCGCGTCGCTTAAGCAAGCGAACAAAGTATCAACAAACACAGCGGGTCATACCTGGCGATCTGATGATTCACAATTAAGAGCAGTTACCAAATCCAAACCTAAAGGATATGCTGTCGAGTTCTCAGAGCCTGAAGGAAAAGCGTTTGGAGCGTGGATATCGGATAATATGAAGCGCTTATATGAAGAATATAAGAACAGTAAACAGCCCAATTAGGAGACTTAGCAAAGAAAAAGGCCCCAAACGTAACCGTCGTGGAAGCCTCTCTCAAAGTTCTAGCAGACTGAGAATCGCATTTCCCCGAATCGGTGTCAAGAGTCATAAGCGTCTTTTGGCGGTTGGATTTCTTTTGCCTTTGAAAGGTGAGAGGGAATGCAAATTTTTAAAACTGACACGTCCGCATTTCTTGGGCGAATGAGGGTGTTTGCCCAAAATTTTGATCGGCAGGAAAAGCCTGAGCAGGAAGGCATTAACAGATGGGCGCTTTACAAACAACTCTGCGTAGCTAAGGCAGAATTCGGTCTGAACGATCGTTGCCTTGCTGTGCTGAGTTCGCTGTTGTCATTTCTGCCTGACGATGAATTACTTGAGAAAAGCGGCATCGTCGTTTTCCCATCCAATAGACAGCTTTCGCTACGCGCCCATGGCATGCCGGAGTCCACGCTTCGCCGACATCTGGCATCTCTGATTGAAGCTGGGATCATTGCGCGCAAAGATAGTCCGACGCGCAAACGCTATGCTCATAAAGATAGGGAAGGCGGTGTCGAGCTTGCTTTCGGCTTTTCATTTGCGCCCTTACTCGATCGCGCGTCTGAAATTGCTGCAATCGCGGATAAAATTCTCGCCGATCAGAAAACACTGAAGCGTCTTCGCGACGAAGTGTCGGTCATGCGCCGAGATATGGCGGCAGCTTTTGCGGATAGTGCCAAAGAAACAGGTGAGCTCAGTGAGCGTCTCGAAGCATTGTTCATTCGTTTCCGTGCCATTGTCGACGCTATCCCTCGCCGCGCATCTCTTGATGAACTGTCCGCTATCAAGGCCGATCTTGATGCCATTGGTGGCGAAATAGCTATCGCTTTGAAAACAATAGAGATTGTTCCAGAAATGAGCGGCAGCGTCGCTCAATCTAAGCGGCAGCATAATGAATCCCTACCAGAATCCCCTTTGAATCTCAAAATGGCGAAAAGATTGATTTGAAGGTGCTTTCGTCGGAAGCATCCGTTCCTGTCGACAGCGAAAGTGAAAACTCTGATCGAACTCGAACTTCAATTTCTCTCGATCAAGTGCTTCGAACCTGTCCAGATATCCGTGAATATGGTGCTAAAGGGATTAACACATGGCGTGAGCTTTTCGATGCTTCGCGGATTGTCTCTAGCTTTCTCGGCATCAGTCAGTCAGCCTATCAGGAAGCTATACATTTCATGGGCGCAGAAACCGCTTCAACCGCTATTGCGTGGATCCTGCAGAAACTGGCGTCGATCAACTCGCCTGGTGGGTATCTGCGATCTCTGACACAGAAGGCGAGGGAGGGACCTTTTCAATCAGTCAGCTTCTGTTTTCAGGGATGAAGGCCAATGGCGGACAAGTCTCTGCGTAATCCAGTCCAAGCGAGATCTGACCGGCTGCGGTCCTTTGTCTGGCGTGAGAACTCGTCACTGTTGATTTGCGTCACATGTTGAACCAGCGGGCGCGGACGATAAGCTACACTTATCAGATGTAAAGAGCCCAACCCAAGAGCATCACCAGTGCCGGACATTAAATATTCTCTAGTGTCCGTTTGCGAATTTGTTTACCATGTTTTCAATGCGTTACGAACTTGACCACATGCCTCTGAAGGCCCTGCTTTGCCACTGGCCCGCGCCAGTGAAGCCTTGGCGCGTCTCGATGAGCGTCTTGCTCCTTCGCCGGTCGGCACAGGCCTGATCGAGCGTTTGCATTTTGCCGATGCCTGCGCCTCTTTGTGGCTCGACGGCGAACTGGTCGATATGGAAGACCTCGTCCTGCATGAGGCGGCGCGCGATATCCGCTCACCCAGCCACCAACTCACTATTGCCCGCGACGTGTTGCAGACAAGACGGCGCATTAACGCAGGCGCCCGACTGGGCGCTGAGTGGGAACGGTTTGCGCAGTCTGCGGCAGGCGTGGCCTACTGCCCCATTTGGTGGTGGCGGCATCATCGTGGAGAGGGAAGACGTCGCCGTGTCCGATACGGCAGTCGATCGGCAGGACCGGGACGGGGAGGGAGAAAACATCGTCTGGATGACGGGCTCGACCTGCCCGGTATCGATCTCGACGCCATCGACGCGGTGCTGGCACGGTCCGAAGACGTTCTCATCAAAGCAAAAGAACCGCGCCGATCCGTGCAGCGAGAGATGGACCCACTGATCCGCGATCCCGACTGGGATGAGGACGAGCGGCTTGATGAATGGCGAGCCGTGTTGCGAAAAGTCGGCGATCTGCCGCCGGTGCTGCCATGCTCGCGCTCGATGCTTGGAACGAGCTTGCGGTGTTGCAACGGGCACCGTGGCTCGGCCGTTTGTTGGCCGCCTCCTGCTGCGGCGCGCCGGGTTGACAAACCATGCGCATTTGCTGGCGTTCAATGCCGGCTTGAAAACTATCCGCGTCGAACGGCGCCGTCATCGCAATTTTGAAATCCGACTTCGCCTGTCTCGACGGGCTGTTGGCCGGGATCGAACTCGGTTTCAGGGAGCATGACCGGCTGCTGCTGGCGCGCCAGATGATGGAGCGGCGATTGGTTGGCCGACGCGCCTCGTCAAATCTGCCGGGCCTGATCGAGCTGGTGCTGGCCAGGCCCTGGTTTCGGCTGGCATGATTGCCGCCGCACTCGATATCACGCCCCGCGCGGCCTTGCGCCTCGTTGAAGAACTCAATCTGCGCGAAATGACCGGCAGGGGCGGTTTCGGGCGTGGGGAGTGCTTTAAAGAGATGTTTGTAAAATGGCGTACTGCTGAAATTGATCTAGCGGGCCCGATAGAGGCGGATACGCTTAGCAGTCAGCCGAACAAGTTGGGGACGGTATCGAGGCCAAGAAGCTGCATAAACAAAAGCGTAAAGCAAGAAGAATGCCTTAATGTCTTGGAACGCCCTTTTAGAGTGTATCCAAACTTCCCGTACTACAGCGATGTCGCGAGGCACCGGCGTAATTGCCCCATCGGCTGGTTTACGATGTTCTCGGAAAATGCTCTGCGGAGCCAAAGATGAGTTTGCGCGCTATTTGGGTAAGGTTGACGATATATCTTGTTGATGCCAATAGTTGGTCGGGGAATAAGGGAAAAGTAATGGAACTTAATATTCGAGCGCCGTTGATTGAAGTAGACATCACCTCTACGAAAAGCTCGTTTGAAGTCGTAGCGCCGAACAAAGGGTGATTGTAAAGAACCTACTCGGACGTTCGATCAAACTTATTCAACAATAAAGCTGCAAATCACGTCATCGACCTGCGGAGGGACGGGGAAGTCCGAAAACTATTGACGTTAACGTTCTGCGTGACTGTAAATTTGCATAGTGCAGAGTGGCAAGCTCCCGAAACTCGTAGGCAACCGAATAAATTAATCTAGTAATCAACGAGATGACCGCATGATAACTCTGCAAGACCTGGGCCTTGCCTACCGTAAAGCGAAAGTCGATTTCTATTATTCATCACAGGCTTCTTTAGATGCAATTGCGAGCTATGAAGAAAATCTGCATTCCAACCTTTCCGCCCTTTTACAAAAGATCAACGACGGAAATGAAGCTTGGGTAACAGAACCGGAGTTCATCGGTACTTGGATGCCGGTCGCCAAGACTGTAAAATGGACCGCTGGGCGGAGTACAAAAGAACAATGGCGGTGGACTTATTTTTTCCTCGCCTAATGATGAATGGAAGTATGCGCAGAAAGCTCTGAGGGGAAATCAAAGCCAGAGCAACTAGAGGCAGAATTTCGCATAATGGCCCAATGCAGCTTGGACTTTCATGTACTCTCTACCTTGTGGATACTGAAAGTCGGGCATTTGTTTGATGCAGAACTGAGCGAGTGCGCCTATGGCAATCGCTTGCGCCGAACCCAAGATGGTAAAACGCTCAATAAGCTATCGCTTGGTTCGTTCCAACCTTATCTGAAACCCTTTCGCGACTGGCGTGATAATGGTATCGCTGCCATGCGAGCAGCACTTCATTCTGATAAGAAGATTGTGGCACTGACGGCTGACGTCAGTTCTTTCTATCATGAACTAAATGCCGGTTTCATGCTTGATCCGGCTTTTGTTATCGATGTGCTGAAATTAGATCCAACGGATTTCGACTTTAAGTTGCATCGTTTGTTTATTCGAGCTCTGCAGGCCTGGGCAGCGGCAACCCTCTCAAGAAAGGCTTGCCCGTCGGGCTGCCAGCTTCTGCCGTTGTCGCCAACATGGCACTGATCGAGTTCGACCGCTGTATAGAGCACCAAGTAAACCCAATCTATTACGGTCGATATGTAGATGACATTCTGCTGGTCATGGAGAATGGCGCAGACTTCGACTCGTCGGTAGCCGTATGGCAATGGCTGTTTGATCGGTCAAGCGAAAGACTGGGCTGGGTGGGCCTTGACAAAAAGAGATTGCATACAAGCCTACGTATCTCAGCATAGGTGATGGGGAAAGCCAGGTGCGTTTCTCCAATGGCAAGAATAAAATATTCATTCTGGTAGGCGAGACGGGCAAGACCCTGGTAGATGCTATCGCACATCAGATTCACGAACGCGCCAGCGAGTGGCGGTCCATGCCGCGGTTGCCGCTGTCCTCCACCCATGTCAGCACGGATCTGTTGGCCGCAACACAAAGCGACGGCGAAGCAGCTGACAATTTGCGCAAGGCCGACGCGTTGACCATGCGTCGCGCTGGTTTCGCCATCAAACTGCGCGACTTCGAAGCCTATGAACGCGATCTGTTGCCTGAGGCCTGGACGGAACATCGTCGTGCATTCTTCCGCGCATTTACCCAGCATGTCTTGGTGTTGCCCCAATTTTTCGACTTAGCTGTTTATCTGCCCCGGGTTATTCGTCTTGCCACGGCCTGTGAAGATTTCGCTGATCTGCGCCGAATTATCAATGTGCTTCAAGGGCTCTGCCAGCAGGTGCAGGAGCAATGCACCATCAGTGTCAAAGCGTACTCCAAAACGGAGGGTAATCTTGACACTGCGGAGACGCTGAAGCGCTGGAAATGGCAGCTCTTTACCAGTATTCGGGAAAGCATCATCGCCGCATTCCCACCTCGCTTGTCCAAAGCGGGCAAGCAGGCATGGCAGACTTATATGTCTGACTATCGTCCCGTCATTGATCCTGATATCCCTCTGACCTGGCCATCATCCGCTAAAATTTTCCAACTGCAACAAGCTCGTTTGTTTTCGTTTGATCTGGCCCACATGCCTTTCCGGTTTATCGGCCTGCCGAGGGAGATGGTAGCGCAACGCGGATCCCCGCGAAGAGAGCCGTTGTAGGTGGGGATAAGGTAGCTGAACTATTACCCTACGAGGTGCTAAAAGGTGCACAGACTCTTGCCAAGTGGATCGGATTTAAGACATTGCCGCGGGTTTACCATTCGCCACCCGGCCTTTCAATCTACCAGAACTGTTTATCCTGAATCGTCATGCCTACTCGGGAGTTGGACAGGACGATATGAAGGCCGTTGTATTGTCGGTACGTGGCTTCGAAATGGGGAGAAAGCGCCTCAGTTCGATAGATACAATGTGCTGAAGATACCAGATGGCGTAACCCCATCGAAATGCGGCATCGCCGTCTCCAGTTGGCAAACAAATCTGGACAGCTGGACAGCCAGTGTAATGGGTATGCCTGACCCCGATAGCCAACGTTATGTTCGGCTCTGCCGTTTGCTGGATGGAGTAATCGCCCAGCCAAGAGACAGCCGCTATCTGATCCTGCCTGAACTGGCACTGCCCGCGCACTGGTTCATCCGTATAGCTCGCAAATTGCATGGCCGAGGCATTTCGCTGATTACTGGCATCGAGTACCTGCACGCTGGCAAGTCGAAGGTTCGCAACCAGGTTTGGGCGGCTCTGTCTCACGATAGTCTGGGCTTTCCATCGCTGATGATTTATCGTCAGGACAAACAAAGACCGGCACTCCATGAAGAACAGGAATTACATCGTCTGGCCGGCTTGGAAATGATGCCGGATAAGGTATGGAAGAAACCACCGATCATTCAACACGGCGATTTGCGCTTTGCTTTGCTGGTTTGCAGTGAACTAACTAATATCCAGTATCGGGCCGATCTGCGTGGCAAAGTGGATGCGCTGTTCGTCCCGGAATGGAATCCAGATACCGAAACCTTCAATGCACTGGTTGAAGCCTCGGCATTGATATCCACGCCTACATCATCCAATGCAATGATAGGCAGTATGGCGATAGTCGTATCCGGGTGCCCTATAAGGAGAGTTGGAAACGCGATTTGTTGCGAGTTAAAGGGGGCGTCACTGATTACTGTGTAATTGGTGAAATTGATGTGCAATCACTGCGACAGTTTCAAAGCAGTCACCGTTCACCTGGAAAACCATTCAAACCGGTACCGGACGGCTTCAATGAAGCAATGGACCATCAGCGGAAAGTGTTGCCTAAATACGATGATAAGTGAAACTATTGGTGTCGGTATTTGCGGGGTCCAAGGTCGTAAGTGGTTGGGTAGTCTTTTGATCAGTCGAATGGACCGATGCAGATTATACCGCAGCTTCGCCGGAGATTCTATGTCATAGCAGAGATCGCCGCGAACATCATCTCGTCAAGATGAGCAATGGTTTGCTCTCCTTACCGGAGTAGGGTGCCGAAAAGCGAGCGTAGTTACTGTGTTTGAAATGATTTGGTTTTCATTTACTTGACTGGCTTTGGCTTGATCGTCGTTTCGGGACGTGAAACATCCAGAACTACGACCGATATTTTTCCGTCCAGCGTTGAGGGTAGGTCGGATTGCAGCGTAGCCTGCAACTCCTCTGCACTTGCCGGTAATGCCCCGCGGTCTCCTCTTGCGGGGAGGCGATATTCGGCCCCGAACCAAAACACGAGATAGACACCATAGCCGCAGGCGCCGTTATCGGCAGCATAACCGGCAAGCTGTTCTGCGGCAGCAGTCCAAAGTCCCGAATTATAATGGCGCTTCGCCTCGATGGGTAGATTTTTCCGGCGTGGAGAGGAGTAGCGCATCCACGCGCGTGTTTTCTCCGCGACGCGCTTCTGGCAGGGTTGCCACGATCCCGTATCGTTCAAGCCGTACTCGAAGCAACTCCATAAGCCGGTCACGATCCTCGTTTTCAATTTGAGGTTTCACCGCCACGCCATTTTGGTCTGTGTTCCAATAACGTTTCCACGGCATATCGCTGCCTGTCCGCAGCGTGCTCCGATATCTTTCGATTTCTTCGAGCACAACAGCTACGAGGTCGGCAGGGTTGGCGGGAGCTCCCCAGCGAGAGCTGCCTTCAGTTGAGCCACAGTTGGAGAAACAAACGAATTGTCACGCAGAAGACGTGCATGTTCTGCAGCTGCATGCAGTAACGGCGAGCGCCAACTAGGATCGGATGCAAGACTGAGGGATTTCAGATTTTTCCTGCGTCAGGATTGCTAGACGCGCTCAGTCGATCAATCGCGGTTCTGATTATGCGACTTGGGCCGGCAGTATGGGCCCAGTCCTTTTCGTCCAGTGGATATACGACGGACAGGTGCGCTATCCGCATCCGGTCGATCTGATCAAGATGCTCACATCTATCATGCAATCGACTGACAAGGTCGCCATTTGGAGCCAACAGCGTTGCACGGATTTCTTCGGGACTACGGGATGCGTCAAACGTTTCCGGGTCGAGTATCAGGGCGACAAATTCCCACAATTGCCTACTGTGATCATCTAACTCTCCTGCGAGAGCGCTTTCTGTAAGAGTCCCAATCTCGGTTCTCGACATGCTTCGCGCTGACACTGTCAGGGCTTGCTGCAACGCCTTGCGGGGAGGTTGGGCCGCTCCTGGAGGAGCTGCTTTATCAAGCCAGAAACGAACTCCTGCTCATTCGATGAGGCAATAGCGTGGATCGCGTCAAGGTCCTCGTCGCCAGCATCAAGCGCAGAAAACCAATACCGAAGAATCTGCTCCGAGCCGCATGCTGGATCACGCGCAAGGCGGTTCACTCCCCAAGAGGCTATGGAGGATCGTTCTTCGCTACTGAAGTCGCTTCGCCGAAGAGCAACGATTGCGATGACAAGCGGACAGTTGTCAATCTCCTCTTCTCTTCCAGTGAGCAAAGCATGGTGAAGGCCTGCGGCAACGACCTGTTCTTGGGCATAAGATACATTGGTAGCTTCAGCCCGACCCAGATCGCCAGCATCGATCTTGATGTCGGTGTGGATCGCGAATTGGATGAATCCTTCAGCGATCGCCGATGCGATCTGAGCGTTCGAAAAGTACTCGATCTTGTCAAGCGGAGGTGTTTTCTTTGTGAGCACTGCGTTCCGATAGAGTTCGGATGCCCACTTCAGTGAACCATATTCGCTTTCTCTGCCGGCTGCTATCGCATCGAGTTTCGGTTCAAGGGATGCGATGTTATGGGCGCGGATTGCATCGATTTCTTCAAGCTTCTTGGCTTTACGCTTTTCCTCCTTTTCCTTCCAGATTCTGTTTGGGTCTATGCGCAATTCGGCTAGGAAGTCCGCAAAATTCTTTTCCTTTTCGAGTGCCGAAACGATGCGGTCTTCCCATATGGGCCATCGGGATTCACTTCGAGCCGCGTAGGCTGCAACCTCGAATATCCGCCGGCGTCGTGGGCCAACTGGGGTCTTGCTGGCGAGATCAAGAAGGTTTTCTATAAGTGTATCGTCGGGATTTCTTCCGGCGACCGTCATGTAGTGGTTGGTTGCCATCCATGGTGCTTCCTCACTGGAGCAGCTTTCTAGGAGGGCCATGAAAAGTTCAAGTTCACGCATTTCCTTTTCGACGTCGATCCAGGCACCAATCGCGTTGGCAAGGTCCTCCTCAAGCCGATCCCACTCGTAGTCGCGCGTGTTCCTTATCCAGGACCAAAGGCGTTTAGCGCTAATCTCCAGATTTTTATTGATTGTGAACGCCAGAGCCGATTGCAAGAAGTGCCGCACTTCCATTTTAAGGCCACGGTCGTCAGGCGACTTACGAATGACAGGCTGGTCGAACAGATCAGGACGGGGAATCTGCCTAAGACCGGAAAGAAGCGAAAAAGGTTGCCACTCTCATTCTCGCCGTCCACCGCTTGCGGCAGTTCGTTGAAATCTGAAAGTAGGTCCGAAATCTCCTGTATGATTAGGTCCTGACAAGGGATGTCCGACAACAGTTCGGCTCTTAAGGAAAGCTGATCATAGCTCTCGTTTGTTTGAGCTAGTTCCGAGATCATTTCTCGCCTTGCGGAAGTTTGATCCAAGTTTCCTTTAACCCAAGCTTCCGCAGCTCTTAAACGCTGCCAAAGGGTGCGGGACGCAGAAAGTGCTATTTCACGCAATTTGGTTTGCATTCCGACTACCGGCGCACCATCTACAAGTGCCTGCAGGACCGTCACCTGTAGATGGCTTGTGACAGTGCTATCCAAGATTGACTGGAAGTCGGGTACAAGATCATCGCCGGCCAGACTGCCAAATACAGTGATCGTATCTCGCGACGAGAGGTAAGGGTCCTCACGGTCAAGGTTGAAAAGTATTGCCCTACGGCCATTTGTGTTAAAAGCCGCGGCATCGCTATAGGCAAGAACCGTGGCCGCGTCCCGCTCGATCAGTCTTAACGCCCCTTTCTCATCGCCTCCTCGGGAAAGGTGGGCTGTAAACCAAGCGTAGAGACCTCGTAACTCGCTCGGCGCTTTTGGTCATTGCTTGTGATGAGCGCAGTTGCCCGGCGAAGCGGAAAAGGACACCATTCTGATGTCCTGTAACTCGGTGTGCGAGGAACCGGCCCGCCAGAAATTCAGCAATCGTTCTGTGCGATGGCTCGAAGCTCTGGCCCTCGCCACGAAATAGTGCCGTGTCTAAGGAAAAACTGGCTGTTCCGAGGTCAATCGGAAGCGACTGAACGATGACAAAATCTCTCGCATTCGATCCAATCGCAAGGGCATTAGAGCGCCAAAGCGCGCGGGCGCCCGTAGCAAGCAAATAGAATGACAATAAACCCGCAGCATTGATAATCTCATCTACAGGTGGCCGCTGATCAGTGACGCGTTGTGGATCATGTTCGTGAACAAGTGCGTGGATGGCTCGCTCGAACAGCTCAAACCGGGTGCTCGGCCAACAGCCGCCAGATGCGACAACCGAGTGGAGGAGCCGCAAACTCAGAGGATTCTCTAGGAAGGCACCTGCTCCCCGGATCCGCGCATCGGCAAGGAACCGTTCCGGATTAGCTTCACCTAGTCCGGACAAGATAGTTCTTGCTTCGGTATCGTTTAGCGGCAGGAGGTGCGCAACCGTGATTGGCTGGTTTCTTGCTGCTCGACGCATAGCGAACATGTCGGCAGCTGCACGCCAGTCTTCCGCACGACAGGTGAGCCGCCAACGATGTACGCCGCTTTGCGTGATTGTGTTGGCAAGTTGTAGGAGCTTGTCCTTGCCATTTTCTCCCGCTCGATATTCATCCAGCGCATCCAGATAGGCTGTAGAGGAGGTTGTAATCGAGATCCCATTCATAGCCTCACGGCAGGTCAGAAGCTCTCCTTTTCCTGATTTGCTTCATATTCGAGCGCGGTGGATTTTCCAATTCCGGCTCGCCGAGCAAAACGACATAGGGCATACCACGCAGTTCACTAAGGCGACGTTCAATGACTTCGCCCTCAAGCGCCAGAGAAACACGTCTGTCTAAAGCTGTTTTGATCATATATCCAAGGTAGTATTTATTGGAGCTGCCTATCAATCGAGTCGGCTCTTTTCTCAACAACATTCGGGGATGCTTTTGAAACGGGATATGGACTTGATGCGGGATTTACTTTTGCAGATTGAAGAGTTAGATCAAGGCTTTGGCAGCGAAGTCGAGATTGAATCGAGGGCTCACGAGCCACAGGTCATTGCCGAGCATCTTCGATTACTCTTTGAGGCCCGGCTCATTGACGGCGACACCGTTCCAGACGATGAGTTTCCGTTTGACCATGTCATGCCGACGCGGCTGACTTGGGCAGGACACGACTTCATAGGAAGTGTAAGAGACCCAGAAATCTGGAAAAAGACGAAGGAGGGGCACTATCCGCAAAAGGCTTCACGCTTGACCTTTGCAGGACCTCGCGAAGGGATTCATCAAAAGCAAATCGCAGATCGGACAGGAATTGCACTTTGAGGCACCCTTTGACTTCAACCACGGTACAAAGCTAGCGCACGTCGCGACAATTAGCTTGATGGGGCGTCAACGGATCATATGCGCCAGCAAGGGGCAGAGATATTAGTCATGATACATCGGGTAGAACCTATCGTTGGATAGCCTACGACACGCTATGTGGTCGTTAATCCTACAGAGTTATCAAACCGTGTGCCAAGTGATTAAAATGACTTCAGATTCGCACTTTTGCAATGCCGTTTTCAGATATCGCTCAATTCAGTCACTGCTTGGTGAGCACGAAGAGTTGGAGCGCCAGACTGTTTATTTCTCACCACCTGAGTATCTCAACGATCCGATGGAAGGTCTGCGACAGATCTATTGGCGAGGAGATCGTATAACTTGGCGCAACCTGTTGCGTCACTACATTATTTGCATTCACAATCGTTTCTTTGAAGCCCTCTTAAGTCGGGATACAGAATGCTTACCGTCAGATACGATTGCCGTATTTCAGTCACTACACAATTTTCCAACATCTCAGGTAAAATCGTTATGCCAAGCTTGTATAACGGCCGTCGAAGCTAGTGATCTTCATACTGCCTTACTTGATTTCCTTGCGAAGGCAGACCGTGACATTAGTTTCACAGAATTGCAGCAGTTACTCCGGACAGTTCATTTAGATTGGCTATACTTGATTCAAAAGCCTTCGAAGATCGAGCATTGGTCCCATCTACCGACGGGGACCACCGGATTCAGCGGCGGCGGTCAAAGTCATTCGCACGCTCCAGGCAACAAATCCAGAAATTCGAGAAAAGTATTCTATTACTGGTCTCGATGTCATTCATGAAGTTCAGCAGCACATGGCTCAGCAAATGACAATTTTGACGGCCATTGAGAATGCAAATTCTTTGAATCCGAAGCGCAAAAGTCTCTTTTTCGAATTCACTTCAGAATACCTCAGCAACCTTCTGAAGCTTGTGTATCCTCCATGGTTTGTTGCATGCTTTTCGACGCGGCATGATAATGCAGCGATGTGGAGCTACTATGCAGACAATCATCGTGGGTGCTGTCTTGTGTTCCGAAAACAACAAACAACCGGCAGTATGCAACTTCGCCTACACGGTCCCAACGGTTATGGAGCACGAGGCATTACAAGAAGCAGCCAAAATATGCCGCTCGAACCGGTGTGCTATGCTGTACAGGAACATCAGATCGAATTTTTCACAAACATTGGTCGCTTACCCGTGGAACAGCTTCGCCGCGACTGGTTTAGTGATGATGAAGGCAACATATCAACTCTTGCGGAACACCTCAACCAAGACAAGCAGAATCATGGCGAAGCGGCTATTGGGGTAATTTCGCACCGCCACTCCTACGAAAACTACCAGACTGGCGACATGAGGAAGAACTCAGGATCGTGATTTCCGATATATTGGGCATTCACGAAACACCTGAAGGTCGGACATACACATATGATTATGATACGCTAGACGGTATCATTTTCGGTATAAACACCAGCCTGTCAGACAAAGTCAGGATTATGCAAATTCTGGATAAAAACTTGGTTCCAGAACGGTATCCGAGCCATTCAAGTTCTTTCAGGCCCGCTATAATGCTCGGTCAGGACGCATAGAGGCTCATCATATGAGCTTGCTGCAACACAAGCGGACATAGCTTGCCGTTATCGCCGAAGATTGATCAATCAATGAGGGCGTAGAGTGGACCTGCATTCGTGCGCAATTAGCATTTCCCTGAGCCCTACGAATTGATTCTTGACTGGCAATCTGTATACTACAGTCCTGATGATCGCGCGGATTTGGCCTAACGAAGAAAGATATGTGGGAACAACAAGGTCATTACAGCGGCGATGAGCGCCCCAAAGAAAGAGCGTTCTCTGTCTGAAACCGACGACTTACTTCTGCTCGTAGACGTGTTACGGCACATTAAGAAAATGGTTATAATGCTGGTGAAACTCAACGCACAGGGGTTCCGAGGTGTTCAGTAGCCCGCCTCTTTCTGGTGTCGAAACGCGAGCACATAAACCGCATTCTCGGCTGTTTCATGACGGTAGAGTGCTATATACCCAGAGTCACCAAAGGGATCACCAACTCCCGTAACTCCGGTGCGTCGGCGAAAGGCCGCCCGATATCGGGAGCATTCTCGAGATGGAGCAAGTGACGTTGAATTGCATCACCAGCACGCCGTGCAGCTTCTTGTGATTTGGCAATCAGAAATCGGCGGCAGCGCTCCAAGCCTTGTGCGGCACCTTCGGTTATAACTACTCGTGGCACTCAGGCACCGATGTTTCGTCATTTGTACCCCAGTTGTTGAGCCAGTTACGGACTTCTGCGCCGGTAAGATGGCGACCGGTCTCTTTAAAGGAAGCCCAGGAAGCAATGGCTTCCTGCTTAAAACTCTCGCGGGCTTCTTCGCGCTCAACATATTGCTCAATGGCTTCAAGCATGATCCAATGCGCCGACCGACGGCGTTGGCTGGCAAGCTGAAGCACGCGCCCTTTCAGAGCGTCGTCGATTTTGAGGGAGGTGGCCATAACAGCTCCTTATCACTTGGTATTACCTAGTAGTAGTATAGCGCGTGATCATGCTTGTGTCCACTTTACGTGTAGGTGTGTCTGCGCGCCAACTGACCCGTACCGCAAAACAGTTATAGCCCTCGAATGCTTTGCGGATGACGATCGTCGAATGTGTTAAGCCTATTCCCGCATAATAGACGTTGAAGCTATCGGATAGGTTGGCTGCATAAATCACTTCGCTTTTTCAAACCAAAGCATAATCCAAGTTGGGAACTGGTTATTTCGATCAGAGATTAAGTCAGTTCTAGACTGGTAATCAGGGGCTCATCGATCGGTTGAGGGTTTCACTATAATTGTTGTTTTCATCCACGAAAAGTGCCCCATATCAAATGTATTGGTGTGATATTCTTTCTAGCATGCGATAGAAAACGGCGAATATCGCTCATCAGTCTGACATTATGACGGTACCCTGGCAGAGACTTTCCAATGCCCCTGTTTGACATCAGGTCGTAAGATCCAGACTTTCTCAGTTATTTTTGTGCCTCTTGCTGTTTCGTAAGAAGATATGGCCAGAAGGATAAAATCTGTCTGGCGTTCATATCTTCCCTGCGTGATAACGCCATCGCTGAACATTACGACCGCCTCCGTATCAGCATTCTCGTCAGTCAGCCGGACTTTGCATCCGGGATAGGCGTGCGTGTGCGCGAATTCAAATTGCATAGTGGGTTTTCCCTTTGCAGGTTCAACAGGTTGTCCCTTTCGTATCCGTAAATCCAGCCGAACGACGTTCGAGCCGACCGTCGGTTTTCCGGCATCGTAACCTTAACTTTGCTGTAAGTCTCAGCAGTGAATAGGAGGGCATGCACGACAATCGCTCCCCGCTTTATCATCGCCATCGCTTTCCACCTGAGATTATTGCAGAGGCGGTGTGGCTTGAGAGCGGCGGTGCAAAAGTCGGCCACGGTAGCGGCGGCATAATGCTGCTGCGGGCGGAGTAAAATCCGGCCACCTATCTTCCTTCTGCAATGATCGCAGGAGGGACAGGGGATCTACACCGTGGAACTATATCTGAAGGTTCGTCTGGCTGTTTCGGAAGGGATGACGCAGCGTCAGGCGGCGAAGCATTTCAACATATCGCGCGACAGCGTGGCGAAGATGGTGTCGTATTCGACGCCACCCGGTTACCAGCGGCGATCACCGATCCGGCGCCCGAAGCTGGATGCGTTTGTTTCGACGATCGAGCATTGGCTCGACGAGGACCTGAAGGTGCCGCGCAAGCAGCGCCATACCGCCAGGCGGGTATTTGACCGCCTGCGCGACGAGTGCGGGTTCACCGGCGGCTACACGATCATCAAGGACTACATGCGCGAGCGGATCAGCGCCGGCAGGAAGTGTTCGTGCCACTTGCCCATCCGCCGGGCCACGCGCAGGCCGATTTCGGCGAGGCGATGGTGGTGATCGGTGGTATAGAGCAGAAGGCCCGCTTCTTCGTGCTGGATCTTCCGCATAGTGATGGCTGCTATGTTCGGGCCTATCCGGCGGCGGTGGCCGAGGCCTGGGTGGACGGTCACATCCATGCATTCGCCTTCTTCGGGGGCGTGCCGCAATCGATCGTCTATGACAACGATCGCTGCCTTGTTGCCAAGATCCTGCCGACGGCACCCGCAAGCGGGCGGCGTTGTTCAGCGGCTTCCTGTCCACTACCTGATCCGCGATCGATATGGCCGTCCCGGAAAGGGCAATGACAAAGGGAATGTCGAGGGCCTTGTGGGCTACGCCCGGCGCAACTTCATGGTGCCGATCCCGCAGTTTGCGACATGGGATGCGTTCAACGCCTTTCTGGAGGAGCAGTGCCGCAAACGCCAGCGCGACAGGCTGCGCGGCGAGAGCGAGACGATCGGCGAGCGCCTGCAGCGGATTTGGCGGCCATGCGTCCATTGCCGGCATCACCCTTCGATGCCTGCGATCAGGCCAGCACAAGCGTAACGGCCCAGTCTCTGGTACGCTACAAGACCAACGACTATTCCGTGCCTGTCGCCTACGGTCATCAGGACGTCTGGGTGCGGGGCTATGTCGACGAGGTGGTGATCGGCTGCCGTGGCGAGATCATTGCTCGCCATCCGCGATGCTGGGATCGGGAAGACGTCGTCTTCGACCCTATCCACTACCTGCCGCTGATCGAGCAGAAGATCAATTCTCTGGATCAGGCTGCACCTCTCCAAGGCTGGGACCTGCCCGGAGAGTTCGCCACACTGCGTCGCCTGATGGAAGGTCGCATGGCCAAGCATGGGCGGCGGGAATACGTGCAGGTTCTGCGCCTGCTGGAAAGCTTCGAACTCGCCGATCTGCATGCGGCCGTTAAGCAGGCCATTCAACTCGGCGCGATCGGTTTCGATGCGGTGAAGCATCTGATCCTGTGCCGGGTCGAGCGCCGGCCACCGCGGTTGGATTTGGCGATCTATCCTTACCTGCCACGGGCGACGGTCGAGAAGACCTCGGCAAAGGCGTATATGCGCCTCCTGTCGCCTGATGCGGGAGAAGCGGCATGAGCACTGAAGCACCGAGATCCTGCTCGCGCACTATCTCAAGGCCCTGAAGCTGCCGACCTTCCAGCGCGAGCACCAGAAGCTGGCCCGGCTATGCGCAACCGAGGGCGTCGATCACGTCGGCTACCTGTTCCGGCTTGCCGAACGGGAAACGATCGAGCGGGATCGCCGCAAGGTCGAACGCCGGATCAAGGCGGCCAAATTCCCTGTCGTCAAAAGCCTCGACAGTTTCAACTTCGCCGCCATCCCCAAGCTCAACAAGATGCAGGTGCTGGAACTGGCGCGCTGCGAATGGATCGATCGGCGCGAGAACGTCATCGCTCTCGGTCCCAGCGGCACGGGCAAGACGCATGTGGCTCTCGGCCTCGGCCTGGCCGCCTGCCAGAAGGGCTTGTCCGTCGGCTTCACCACGGCCGCCGCCCTGGTCAGTGAGATGATGGAGGCGCGTGATGAGCGGCGTCTTCTCCGCTTCCAGAAGCAAATGGCGGCCTACAAGCTACTGATCATCGACGAGCTGGGCTTCGTCCCGCTATCAAAGACCGGCGCGGAGTTGCTGTTCGAGCTGATCTCGCAACGCTATGAGCGCGGTGCCACCCTGATCACCAGCAATCTGCCTTTCGACGAATGGACCGAAACCCTGGGATCCGAGCGTCTGACCGGCGCCCTGCTCGATCGCATCACCCACCACGTCAACATCCTCGAGATGAACGGCGACAGCTACCGTCTCGCCCAAAGCCGCGCCCGAAAGGCCGGCTGAAGCCTTCTCTGAAAATCGCCGCGCGCTCGAGACCCCGCTCGGGCTACGCCCTCCCGGCGGTCTCAGGCGCGCGCCAAGGTGGCCGACTTTTGCTCCGCCCCGTGGCCGGTTTTACTCCGCCGTTGACATATGCGCCGATATGGAAACTGTCTACGGAGGCAGATGATGCTCTTGCGTCGGCTTTGATCGTCGAATTGCTATATCCTGCAAACGCTCCGACAAGCCAGCCATTCTCGACGATGGTGTCCACGCCGACCATGAAGCCACCAGTCGAATGCTTCACGTCTGCATAGTTGCTGTTGCCGCCGATCTTGTTCCAGCCGCCATAGGCCTGCGCCCATGCGTTCCACGTTTGGTCGATCTGTTGGCTCGACATGGCATCGCTCATGACAATGCCGCCGAGTGCAAATCGCATGCGGTTGTTGACGATGTCACGGACGTAATGACTTTCCTCAATCAGAGCGGAAGTCGTTGAGCCGTAGATTTCCCCTGACAGGCTATCGAGTGCATTGCCAATTACCGTCTTGTCGTCAGGAAGCTTGACGAAGGCGTTGTAGACCTTGGAATTGGTTCCCATACTGTCGAGAGCGTTCGCGACCGCGAGATGGTTCGGTGTGGTGCCCTTGGAAATGAACTGGACATCGTTGCGAGGCAGTTCCAGCTGCACTGAACCTGCGCTGTAGTCATAGAGCAGGGTTGGGTTGAGGAACGCGAACTCTGAGGTAACGTTTCCGAACGAACCGGACAGTTCTCCGTCAGCCTGCAGGATCGTGTACTTGGTATTCAGTGCGTAATCGCCTGCGAAGCCGATATGAGCAACGGTGCCGCCATTGATCGTTGCGTCACCACTCACCTTGACGCGGTCGCTGTCGGTGCTGAGCGGGTCGGTCTCTACATTGTAGATAGAACCGCTTTCAAGAACGAGATTGCCGTTGATGGTGAGCGTTCCGATAGAGTTGCCAGGGGCAAGCATGCCGCCGGCTGCAACCGTAATCATCGAGCTCGAACCGCTGCCGATTATACCCACCCCGAGGCTGCCCCGGATTCCACGATCAAACTGCCACCAAGCGAGCCTTTGGTGTCTGCGGCACCTGTATTGATCCTACCACTGGCTATCCTCACGAGACCGTCAAATGACGAGTTGTCGCCCGTGATAAACAATGTGCCCGCACCATCTTTCACGACTGTTCCGGTGCCTGAGAGCGTACCAGCAAGGGTTCCGTTTTCGGCCTGATTGAAGACCGCTGTGCCTTGGGTACCGACATTGACGTCGCCACCGTACTTGTTGGCATCAACGATGAGCTGGCCCTGATTGATCGTCCAGTCGAGCATGGAAATGCCGCCCAGAGTGAGGGTGCCAGCACCATCCTTGACCATGGTACCGTTTGATGCGTTCACGCCCTGAATGTTGCCGTTATATTTTTCGTTGCCAGCAACGTTGAAGGTCACAGTGCCTGTATTGCGAATATCGCCGCTAATTGATGCCGAGTTACCCATAACGGAGCCATTGAGGACGTCCAGACCGTTGAAGGAATTGGTCCGTTAAGTACGAGAACGCCAGTTCCATCCTTTACGAGAACGTTAGAACCGACGACGTTGCCATTGACAGCGAGCTGAGTTGACCCTGCGACATTGAACTCACCGTTGGCGTTCAGATTGAAGTCACGAGAGGTCGCGAATGATCCGGTCGTGGTCAGCACACCGCCAAGGAAAGTGATGTCGTTTGCTGCGTCGCCCAAGGCTGCATCGTTATCGACTTCGAGTGAACCCTTTTGATGCCGATATCGCCACTGAAGGTGTTGGCTCCCGAGAGAACGAGCGTTCCGCTGCCCTCTTTGACGAAAACACCGCTGCCTGAAACAACGCCATTAGCCATCAGCATGTTGCCATCGGTGACATTGAGCGTGCCGCTCTGATCGATATCGATCTGACGACTGGTCGCAATGCGGTTTGCGACAGTCAGGGTTCCACCCTTCAGGTTAATGCCACCAGAAGCGGTGCCAAGATTTGCGTCCGAGTTGATCTGGACGTCGCCTGCATAGATGGTTGTGCCACCTGTGTAGGAGTTATTGCCGTTGAGAACGAGCGTTCCTGCTTCAGTCTTCAACAGAGAGCCGGACCCACTGATTTCGGTGTTGATGGTTGCGCTATCGGCGAGCACGCGGATTTCGGAGCCGCCTGGTTCAAGTAAGAGTGATCCCGTTCCAACGAGTGTGTAGCCGTTGTCGACGGGTGGAGACCAGTAAAGGACTGATTGCCGTCTACGTTGATTACGCCACCAATTGTCGACGGCGTGTCCGAAAATCGCGATCTTGCTGCCCCACAAGTCAGGCGTCGAGCCGCCATCGTTAATCCAGGCAGGTGTCGAAGAATCCCAAGTTCCGTCTCCGCCAATCCAATGCTGAAGGCTGTTGTCGCCATCTCTGGTAACCAGAAGATCGACGGTGTTTGGACGGTATACAAGCTGGGTGAACATTGACGGTACGAGAGGAACTGTCAACGACGAGAAGCCATTTCCGCTGTACGAGCCATAATAATCAATAAGGCGATAGTAACCGACGCCGAAAGTGCCAGCGGCAGGATTTGGGCTTTGGGTGATGTTCAGGCCAACGTTATCGATATTCAGATTGCCGAAAACACGGATACGCGAATTGCTGCTTGGCGAGCCAACAGCAAAGTTTAATGTGCTGCCCGCTTCGGCAGTCATGTCGCCGTTGATCTTTAGCACCGAATTTGATGTAGTTGAGGTCAGGGAAGATCCGTTTTCAGTGTGAGATTGCTGAGTGTTGCGATGCTGACATTCAGATTCGTCCCATTGCCCATCGTCAAACCACGGGTAGTGGAAGATCCGCATAGGAGCCGAGCGTGACAGCTCCGTTCGATACACTGGCTTCACCAGTGAATCTGTAATTCCATATAGGTGCATGCCTAAGCCAGCATCGAAAGTGACATCACCAGTTCCGTTGATGAGTCCAAAATGGGTAAATCCAGCGGTGTCATTCAAAATCAGATTGGCGTTATTTTCGATACTGCCGAAAATATTATTAACGCCTGTGATCAACGTCCCTTCTTGTACTGTCAATCATTGTTTGAGAGTCCTCTATATGTAAGACGTGAGTTTCCACTCTTTGTTACAGTTCCATATTGTCCGGTTCTGTCATTGAGTGTCTTGGAAATGCGGTGAACAGAGGTGGCGTCATTCGCATCTTCGATAATCAGCTTTCCAGCAACATCAACGCGATCATAACCTAGAAGATCACTTGAAGTTTTGAGCGTTCCGTCATGAACGGTGATTTGATTGAAGACCACAAAATTTGCGATTCCCTTTTGAGGTTGAGCGTTCCAGCTCCGTCTTTGACAAAGCTTCCGGTCGAATTGACTGCATCAATTGTGTAATCGACACCAGACGCGACATCGACACTCGCAAGAGTTGACGCAAAATATCCCAATGAGGTTGCGCTTCCCGAGAAGGTACCGTCACCGACTTTAAGGTTACCGCCGTTGAAATTGACATAACCCAATGAGTTCAGAGACTGCAGGCTATTAAGAGCTACAGTTCCCCATAAAGATTAACTTGTGGGATGGAGTTGTTTCCCTCAAGAGCAAGCGTTCCAGCGCCCGTTTTGTCTAACGCGACCGTTGATGTGACACTTGCGGCAATTATTGCTGTGCCAGTTTCAACATTGATTTTGGAGTTGGTAGCGGCCGGAGCATTAAGCTGAAGGGTCGCTGGCCCGTCAATGCGAAACCCATTATCCAGGAACGATAGTTCGTTTGCGCTTATGGCCGTTGTCAGGAGACCGACCGATTGCTACCGCCATATAATTCCGAAAAAACAGCCTTCTTTCTTTCCCATGCACCTAACAAACCATCAACGTTCCCAATCCAGGTGGCGTCAAAATTGTTCCAGTTGGGGCTACCCGTCCAATACTGAGTATCGTTAACAACTTGAGCGGAAGTAGAAAGTAGTTCCAGCGATAAATACCGAGGATAAAGCTACTGGCAACAGGGCAGTGTGCCTTGCCAAATGATTGGAGAGCCGTCGCAGAATTCCGACTGAGAATGCCTGCCCGGATTCATCTGTGAAATTAATTTGCCCCATCCCCAGTTCCCCAACTAGTTATTATGCGCTCTTTGAGTTAGCCGCCCCGAATACAATGCCCGGAAACGTTGTATCATCTGCTCCAAAACTAACAAGTGATAAAGAATATAAATGTCAACGTTATCAATAACATTTCACGACTGGATGTTGCTAGTGGTTTGACCGGAACGAAAGAGTCCGATCTGGGATTCCCACGGGCCTTGTGATGTGCGAGTCTTTAGAGATGCGCGATGGCATTAATTTCACTGTTTGTGGCGTGGACCGTCAGCGGCTGGGCGACGTTGTATCGGCTCCCTTGAGCCCGCAGAAGCATGTCTGGCGTGCCCGCATTGTTTTGCTGAGCGATGACGGTTTGGGCACATCTGCAATCATGGCGGCGACGGGCAAGTCGAAGACCTGCATATGGCGCTGGCAGGAGCGCTTCATGCACGAGGGTGTCGATGGCCTTCTTCGGGACAAATCCCGACCGGCCGGAAAGGCCCCGGTTCCCCGAAACGCGTAGCGGAAATTGTCCGACTGACGCAGGAGCCGCCGCCGCATGAGGCGACCCACTGGACCGCGCGTGCTATGGCCAAGGCAGTCGGACTTGCCGTATCGACGGTGCAGTCGATCTGGAAGGCGCATGGCCTTGCGCCGCATCGCTGGCAGCTTCAAGCTGTCGAACGATCCGGCTTTCGCCGAAAAGCTCACCGAGATCGTCGGGCTCTATGTCGATCCGCCTGCCCATGCGGTGATCCTGTCGGTCGATGAGAAATCGCAGATACAGGCGCTCGACCGCACCCAGCCAAGTCTACCGATGAAGAAAGGCCGCGCCGGAACCCTGACCCACGACTACAAGCGCCATGGCACGACCACGCTGTTTGCCGCGCTCAACGTGCTCGACGGAACCGTCATCGGGCAGAACATGCAGCGTCATCGTCATCAGGAGTTTATCCGCTTCCTCAATCGGATCGAGCGCGAAGTACCCAGAAACAAGGCGATCCATGTGATCCTCGACAATTACGCTGCGCATAAGAAGGACAAGGTCAGGAATGGCTCGCCCGACACCCGCGCTGGACTTTCCACTTCACACCTACCTCGTCCTCATGGCTCAATGCCGTTGAAGGCTTCTTCGCCAAGCTGACCCGGCGGCGTCTCAAGCACGGTGTCTTCCACTCCGTCGTCGACCTCCAGGCTGCTATCAACCGCTTCATCCAGGAGTACAACGCAGACAATCCAAAACCTTTCGTCTGGAAAGCAAACCCGGACGACATCATCGCAGCTCGAAACCGTGGGTTCCAAACGTTGGAGTCAAACCACTAGAATCTCTTACCCAGCTTACTCAAGCGCCTATGAATTGCGATCATATCCAAACGATACTTGTAAATGTATTCATTGAGCGTACGATCACTCTTTCTCTGATTACACGGAGTGCAGATGTAGACCATGTTTTCATCGACTGATAAGCCTCCGCGATCGACTGGATGAATGTGATCAGCGACACCTGCATCAGTGCCGAAAGATTTCCCGCAATACGGACATTCAGCACTCTTTTTTAGTTTGCGCTTGCGAATGGATGCCACTGCACGGGTTTTCCCCATTGCGGCTGTTCCGAGTTCTATCCGTTTCGCGTATGGAGCCAACTGTTTTCGCGAGCCTGCCTTTCTGCAACTCGTTTCTTTTTCTGAGAATCCAGATTCCATTCATGCAATTGCTGCTGGTGCCGAATTTGTTCGATAACAGTCTTCGTCGCATCAAGCAGGTCGTTTAATAACGCTCGGCACTCATCGAGCTTAAGTTCGTTCCCTAACAATCGGGATCGTCGGGCGGCAAGGACGTCAAGTTCGGCATCAATAATTTTCACACGCTTGACGACCGAAGGCCTAAGGATTCCGAATAGCGAAGAAAGTACATAGCTCTTTCGATCATCCAAAGCCTTTTCTTCTCGGAGATCAGCCGCGAAGCTGTCATTACGCTTGGCTATCGATGCATCGACCTTTGGAATGAGCGCTATAAATTTCTGAATGTCTTCTTCTATTTCACGTGCAGCCGTCGACCGTCCACTCACAGTGGCGATCCTGACTTTAAAACTAGCGACGTAGGCCTGCTTGCTCTCGAACTTCATTTAATTCTACAGGCACCCCTTCAGGCTTGCAGCAATAGCTTCATCACCCTGTGGGGTATACATTCGCTCCCATGAGCAAACCGCTCGCCGTCGTGCTGGATACATTGAAACCGAAACTTCCTTCGTGATTTCACGTCCGAATTTCTTATCGAGGATCAATGTCGCCAGAATTCGTTGGTTGGGATAAAGACGTAGACTGTCCATTTGGAATGTGAAATCCCGCTCGATAAGGACAGGCTCCAAGTTCCTTCGGCCTGCGCGATCCAATCCTTAGTGAGCCCGCCAACCTGTTCTTTGGCATATAGATTGATCATCGGCTTCTGATCCCAGCAGAAGATTTCCACCTCATACACGCGTTCCAGACCTCTGGTATTTCTCGGATTCACTGCGGAAGCAACGATCTCACCATTTCTGGGCTTCAGCTCGAAATCCTTGAAGTCGGGCGAGGGACGATGCCCAGCTCACCAAGCTCTCCAGACTTCGGAATAAACATTTTGTCTGGCGGCGTTATCGATAGCAGCTCGAACAGGCGAGGATCGGCTTCCATCTTACGGAGATAGATGGAAACAAGTGAGGATATCGATTGCGTGGACACCTGCACTTCGGCATTCGATCTGCCGCTGTCGTCACCAATTGAGAATTGATGGAAGCCAATTTTGGAGGTTTTGGCACCTCGCGTTCAACGCCGCCCATGAATGCTAAAGCGCACGCCGAATAACATTCGCCGCCTGGTGGCGCCTCGGCCGACGAGGAGTAATCCCAGTCGCTCTGCATGGGCGGCTTTGGCGAATATTTCTGAACGACGGTCGCAACACCTGCTTCCTGAAGAATTCATCGAGTTTCATGCCCTCGACAAGGCTGCCAACAGGGCTGTCGAGAGCGACCGTGAAGCGGAATGCGTCGTAAGTTTCTTTTTCCCAGACGGTGGCGAACTTGTCGGCATCACCAGCCTCAATCTCACCGCTGACGACAAAGACCATCGAGGCGTTGTGCCGAATTGTGCTGATCTCGATGGCTTGAGCAGATGAAATGCCTGCGGTCAGAACCGCGGAAAGTGCCAAAAGACGAGGTAGCATGCGACTTCCTCACGATTGATTGGCTTTGTTCGCAGAAGCAGCGACGAAATCACCAATCGACTTACTGAACAGGAATATCGCTATGAAGAATCCGCCAAATCAAGCATTGCGGCTGGCAACTCGCCCACGCCCACGCCAGAACCTCGACCGTTCAAAATACGATCAAGATTACAACCGCCCAGACAGCTACGAATGCAGCACGAAACACCAGTCGGCGAATTGCTGTTTTGAAATCCATAATTACCCCAAGTCCACATTAACTCAGCCGAGTGATGGTCCGACTGATTGGTACCTTAATGCCCCTGTCATCTTATGTATCATAGATGAGTTTCATTTTTCACTAAACTCTCCTGAGAGGCTGATTGTAAATACAAATCTAATTTTTGAGTACTGCATTGAAATGACCCATGCTCAATGTATCGACAGCATTACCAATTATCTGCGCGGTATTATGCTGAAAACGTCTGGGGGTCGGAATTGCAGTAGCTAATAATCCATTGGCCCAATGCGGTATGTAAATTTGGTAGACCAATTGTGCTATTCTGGTTTGCCTATTCTTCGACGAAACGAAAACATTTTATTGTTATGTCACTTGCTGTCGGTTCGATTTCTTTCATTTGTCCGAGAAGAAATGGCCGAGCTTCAGATTTCCATTTGTCAGATGTCGACATCGCGTTGATCTCGCGAAAGACGACCTGCAGAGAGGTGATCCATACAAGAGATATCCTGGTGTCAAAATCGGTATTAAGGAACTCACTATCCAGCTTTACGATATCGTTTGCTGTGACATAGCACGTCGTCCTCAGAAATTTTGGACAGTTTGTGCGCTCGAGTTTCAATAAATCGAGGCTTTATCATCGACATCATCTGAAATCTTCTAGTTCCATAATACATATTATGCGATTTTTGCTAAATTATTGATTTTCTTATATTTTTTATCTAGAACCTTGCCTTCGTTGCCATTTATGCGCCCGGGATTCTCCCATCACGGATAACTCCGTTATTATTTTGCATATATAATTACGAAGAATGGCGTCTCCACTGTGCACTCCCACCGCCGACGATGCCATCCCACATCTTGGTTTGGTGCCCACTATGAACCGCTACAACATCGCTGAACGACATACAATTGCGCGCTCGCGACCCGCTCCGCTTGAAATTTATCCTGTCACGATGTATATACTCGTGTATATACAAAGGAGACCAATATGCCACAGCTCCGACACTCCGAACCTACACCATCCCGCGAAGCAAAACTCTTCCGTAACAATAGAGTCAGGCGGTACGCATTCCAGCTGACTTCGAACTTCCCGGCGACCGGGTGATGATCCATCGCGATGGAGATCGACTTATCATAGAGCCGGTGCGTCGCCCGAACCTGTTGGAAGTGCTTGCTGGATTGGAACCACTTGGACCGGAAGATCAGTTCCCTGATATTGACGATACCCTGCTACCATTGAAAGAAATCGACCTGTGAGCGCCCTCTACATGCTCGACACCAACGTCGTGTCCGAGCTTGCACGAAACAAGGGCGCTGTCGCCAGACGCATCGCCGAGGTTGGACCAGAAGCGGTTTGCGTCAGTATCATCACGGCAGCGGAGTTACGCTTTGGATGCGCCAAGAAAGGATCGCCGAAGCTGCTGGCGCACATCGAGGCCATTCTTGGAAGTATACAAGTGCTCGCACTTGATACGCCTGCCGATGCCGAATATGGGCGAATCGAGCCGAATTAGAAGCCGTTGGCAAGCCCATCGGTCCGAATGACCTCCTCATCGCTGCCCATGCTTATGCGCTCGGGATGGTGTTAGTCACGGCCAATACCGGAGAATTCTCACGTATCCGTGCTCTGAGGGGCGAAAACTGGCTACGCGACTGAGCGGTGCTGTTGTTCGTTCAAAGAGAATCTGCCGCTGAAGGGGCAGATCACTAAAAACTGCATTTATGATCGGTAGATTGTCCTTTGTCTGCTCATGCCTCGGATAAAGACTGGTTTTCCGCTGAGGTCTGCTATGAATGTGGCTGTCGAATCTATACAACAAGCGATGACATGACGACTGATGACGACCGACCCGCTCCACATTCTCAAAACCATTTATGGATATGATGCCTTCCGCGGGCGGCAAGTTGAAATCATATCGCACGCGATAGCAGGCAATAATGCATTCGTCCTGATGCCGACAGGCGGCGGCAAATCGCTATGCTATCAGATTCCCGCCCTTGTGCGGCCGGGCATGGGGTTAGTGATTTCACCGCTTCTGGCGCTGATGGCCGATCAGGTCTCCGCGCTCCGGCAGGCGGGTGTGAAAGCTGCGGCGCTTAATTCCGACCTTGCTGGCGATGACAGACTGGCCTTGTGGCGAGATATCCATGCCGGGGCGCTTGATCTGCTCTATGTCGCGCCTGAAACACTGCTCAGGCCGGATACGTTGCAACGCCTGAGCGATGTGCCTCTCTCGCTGATCGCTATTGACGAAGCACATTGCCTGTCGCAATGGGGCATGATTTCAGGCCGTCCTATCGGCAGCTTGATGTGTTGATGGCGCAGTTTCCCAACACGCCACGCATGGCATTGACCGCAACCGCCGACGAGCCGACACGTGCCGAAATCCTGTCGCATCTGCAGATTGATGAGCGCGATGCCTTCATCGCCGGTTTCGACCGTCCCAATATTCGCTATGCGATCATGGAGAAGGACAATCCCCGCACGCAGTTGAAACGTTTTCTACAGGATCACCAAGGCGAAAGCGGCATCGTTTACTGTCTTTCGAAACGGAAGACAGAAGAAACGGCCGAATGGCTGCGCAGCCTGGGCTACGACGCCCTCTCCTATCACGGCGGTATGGAAAAGTCCGCGCGCGAGGCGAACCAGGCACGATTCCAGCACGACGAGGCGGTCATCATGGTGGCGACGATTGCCTTTGGGATGGGCATCGACAAGCCGGATGTTCGCTTCGTCGCCCATATCGATCTGCCGGGGGCATCGAAGCCTATTATCAGGAGACAGGTCGTGCGGGACGTGACGGACTGCCAGCCGAGGCGATGATGCTCTACGGTTATGACGATATCGTCCTGCGCAGCCGCTTCATCGAGGAATCCGACGCGCCCGATCAGCGCAAGCGGATGGAGCGGCAGAAACTCGACATTCTCCTCGGGTTGGCCGAAACGGCGAACTGTCGCAGACAGGTGCTGCTTTCTTATTTCGGTGATCGATGCGAACCATGCGGCAATTGCGATACCTGCGCTGAACCACCAACCCTCTTCGATGGGACAATAGCCGCGCAGAAAATATTGTCCTGCATTCACAGAACCGGGGAGCGGTTCGGGCAATCCTATATTGTCGATGTCCTTCTTGGCGTCGACGATGAGCGCATCAGCCGCTTTGGCCACGACCGGATTTCGACTTTCGGAATCGGCCGCGAGCATGACAATCACACCTGGCGTGCGATCATACGGCAGTTGATCGCGCAGAGGTTAATCGATGTCGACTTTGCCGGGCACGGCGGTTTGTCGATCTCGGAAGCAGGTCGGCAGTTTTTGCGCACAAAGCATACGCTCATGTTGCGTGTCCCGCCGAAATCGAAGCCATCGCGTGATACTGTTTCGCGTGGAAAATCGGTAACATCCGCGCTGTCGGAGCGTGATGAGGCGCTGTTTCAGGCGCTACGCGAGAAGCGGCTCGAGATCGCGCGCACGCAAAATGTCCCACCTTATGTGATCTTCCACGATCGCACACTAATCAAGCTGTCCACTGCCAGGCCAGCCTCACGCGCCCAGATGGCCGATGTGCCCGGTGTCGGCGATACAAAGCTCGAACGCTATGGCCCGGCCTTTCTGGCCGTCATCAACGCACACGAATAAATCCGCCGCAACCTTTGGAATTCAACGATACCGACCTAAGAGTCTGTCAGCGCTACTCGGGATCGCCATGAGATTCCCTCGGGTTTGATTTTGTGTTTCTCGAGATCATGGCTGGATTCACATCATGGATAAATTCGTGATATCAGTTTTCTCATAACCGATCCCGACCGTTCATTCTTCTCCGGGTCAAATGCCACCGATCTTCTTTCACGGCCGTCTATCGTCAGTCAGACATTCACCCTCGGCTGCGATTTCTATCGCCCAACGCACCGCCTCCTCTGCGGCAAAGGTGGCGATTTCAGCTTCGTGCGCGGAACAAGGACGAATTCCGAAACCCACACTGTGTACATCTCATTTTGAGCGAGCGTCGTGATACCTGGATCCACCACCTTTAGTGCGTATTTGGTTGCAGGTGGGGTCATGGGGCGGCTCCATAGAAGCTCCCGCTCCTGCCTTCGAGTTGACCAACCTGGCAGCGCACGCCGTCGAATTCTTTGAGCGCCGGGGGCAAGTTACCAGCAAGGGCGATCGCATTAATTTTCGAAAAATGACCGTACAGCGAATAGCAGTATTCGGTATCCAGATCGAAAATGCGCAGCCGTGAGATCAACCGATCGACGCCTACATATTGCAAGATACAAAATACGCACACCCGTCACAAACCGGAATGTCCGCTTCATCAAGCACCTGCGCGTTCTCGCCGAATATGTCCCATGGAATTTCTTTTAACATTTTATCATCTCTAACAAGCCAATAGATATAGTGTGAGACCAATCAGCCACCGGCGCAAACGGATCATGAACGCCGATGAAAATTTCTAACTGGACGCTGAACGGTATTATGTGACTGGATGAATACGACCGTTGCGACGAGCACAACTGGCAGGTTTGGAACGTTAAAGTTTGACAAACAGCCAAGAGCACAAAACCTGAGGCATTGAGCCGCTCGTCCAGATCGCACTCGAGGAAACCTGCCGTCACACCCGCCAGGTCTACGACAACCATGCTGAATGGCTGACCCGGATTTAAGCGGCCTGACAAATTGAAGCCGGCAACCCAAATAAGAAAACCAGGAGCACGTATGACGCGTGCTCCCGGTTTCATATTTCGATAGACTATGGGTTCCTAAATGGCCCTTACGCGAGTGCCATTCTCATTTCGCCAATATATTCTCCACGCTCCCAGAAATGGCCCCATGCGGTGTTTTCGTAGTTGGCCCGGGGAAGTCTGTAGAGCGTCAACCGGACAGGGCCTTGCTTTCCAAGTGCGAGCAACCGCTCGCGATAGGTTGGGGCTGCGCGACGAGCGAATTCATTCGCGAAATCGAATTCGTACTCACCATGGATATCAACGCTATCGACAAAACATTGGTTCGTGTCATCAACAATCACCACACATCCATTAAGCGTGGAATAAGCGCGACAGGCTCGTCTGAAATCGTGCCAGACTGAACCTTGTCCTGATTGATTATAGCGTTTTTCGACGGTGGCCTCATCGGCAAGAAACGAAAAATGTCCCTCCTCAAAATCCTTGAGCATGCGCGCTGCAATGCCGTTGCTCGTTTTGTCGATACCGTAGTCTAAAGGCGAAGTTCCAATCATTGAAAAATCCTTTCTTGAAAATGATTGTCTGTCAGCTTCAAAAGCGCTGACTTCAATAGTAAAGCATAATACTACAATAATATCAAATGCTTATGCTTTTGTAACTGGTCCAATGGTGCCCAAATGGCCCCAAAATGGCTTCATTTCGATGCGTTTTAATGCCTGTTTCATGACATAATGTCGCATGTTGGGGCGCGTCAGTGGCATCCGCAATCAAATCGCGGATTTTAATATCGGAAGGGTCGAAAGCGCTATTTATCCGGCCCACGTTAAAAATACCCTTACCAAAACATCGGGTTCGATGGACCTCGGCTTAGATCTGGATAGCAGACACGACGTTTGCCCCTATCCGCCGACCACCATAATTCCTTCCCGCTCGGCGACCACACGGAAAAGCGACCTGGAGATCGGAATGCTACCGTATCACGGGCAAATCGATGGCAGCAGACACGAGAGGCGTTCATGTGATTGGCTTTGGCCCTCCTTTTGCTACAGGCTTCCTTATCGCCCGATGCCTGTTAGCTCCCTGTCAGTCAGAATCCTGTGCTCCGTACAGGCGGTTATTCCATGGCTATCACCCAGTCCCACCGAAAGCCGTTTCTGCCCTGCTCCCACCGGTACCCATAGGGGTTGCAGACAATGCGGCTTCGGCCGATCTGAACGTCAAAGGCATGATGTGTATGACCACAGATCCATATATCCGGGGCCTGTTCGGAATGCAGGATGTTATTGAAAGCCTCTGCGCCACAGGCAAACAGAAAATTTGCCTCTTGCCCCGCATAAGCCGGCGGCGTGCAATCGGGATGCGGCATGTGATGGGTCAATACCACAGTGGAGCCGTCAAATGGTTTTGCCAGCTTTTTCGAATGTAAGCTGCATCTGAACGATGTAGCTCCAGCATATCCTCCGGCGTGAATCGTTTGCCGTCCTGCATGGAGATTGCATGAAAATCATTGAGCATCTGGCGCGCCATCCACATCCGCTGCGGCAAATCAGACTTCGCGGGGAGTTTCATCAGGAAATCGACCCATAGGCTTGCGCCAATGAAGCGCGTATTGTCGATAATCACCTCATCCGCATCAAGACAATAAAACTGTTGCGGCCATTGCAGAGAAAGCGCCTCGATTGCCTTGATGGTCTGCCTGTCGCTTTCAAGCGAACGGTCCCGGTCGTTCATCATCCACTTGTTCTGATAAAATTCGTGATTTCCGGGACATAGATAATAGGCTTCTCGTAGCGCCTGATCAGGAATTCTAGCGTCAAATGGAGATCTGGCGCCGCATTGAGATCGCCGGCAATCATGATCAGATCACAGTCCGGCGCTTGTTCACGTGGTGGATAAACGACTTCCTGCAGTTCATTATGCACATCAGACCAGATCCAGAGTTTCATGCCGTTCCTCTCTATTCCTATTGGTAATCTCGAAGCCGTTTTCGTGTCTGGTTCTCCATGACAGGTCGCCGCGTTTCTGACAGACATGGCGAAGCTTCCACGCCGGCTGTCCTGCCGATTGATGTGCGTAGCCTGATCAGTTTCATTCTTTCTCATTGCCCGATGTCTTTTGGCCAAGCCGGTAAAAGCGGCTGAATGTGCGGCATAGTTCCGGTCGAGATCCAGAAGCCAGAGCTCGGACGTGATGCCATGCGGTACGATTTGTCCGAGCCGAGGATGTTCGAATAATACGCCTTCCAGACACGTTGCCCGCCGTGCACTCAGCTTCCAGCTTGTGATCGCTGGTGAATTTGTCAGTAACTGTTCGTCTGGATAATCACCCTCCAATATCCGCTGCAGATCATCGACCAGAGCTTTCAGCATCCTGATTTCAAGCTCGAGCTGCTCGCGATTGTAGTTTCCATTTTTGATTGTAACTGTCATGCCGTGTTCCTGATGAATGAACAAAATGATGGACCGTTCGGGCGCGCAATGACGCGTCCGGGGGTGTTCCTGAATTTCCATGCATTTGATTGTTATTGAGAGCAAAGCTGAGCCGTTCAGCGTGACACAGGCATCCACCCCGAATATCTGGGCAGAAGATTCTCCGCTACCTTATCTATTGCCTTTGCTCCCATCGGTTGGTCTTTAGCTCGCCATTGAGAATGGCAGATACCCTGTTCGTCTGCATCGCAGTGAACGTCCGCTCTACTGCATAACGGATAAGTCCGTGACACGTAGTTTCACAAGCTTCGCACGACGCATCGACTGATCGGCCCCTGTCTGCTCAGCGCAACACGTTATCCGGCGTCAAAATCTGAATCTCCGGCCCAGACTTGCTGTCGAGTGCTTCAAACGCCATCTGCGCGATCTCTTCATCAATCAGCCGCGCTTGCTCCTCTTCGGTTTTCGCGAATGTGTCGCCAAGCCATATGATGAGTTCTTCTCTGAGAGCCTCTTGCACGCCCAACACTTTTTCCGCGATCTCCGGGATCCCCAGTAGCCCATCGAGATCGGATAGCGCCCAGATCCCTCCTCGGGTAGGCTTTCACTAAGCAATGGGTCGATCAGCACGAATTCGTAGTGATCGATATCAATGCCATAATACTGTTGCGCCAGCCGCTCCCACAATGCTGAGGCGGTCGATGCTTCAATGCGCCATTGATCCAGAGCCCCTTATGGCCGCTGATGCCATAAATCAGACTGAGCACACGGAGGCATTTGCGCTCCTGTTCATAGGACACCAATTCGAATGTGTAAGGGTCTGTCGGAAGTTCCGAGGCGCTTCGGTCTGTGTCGTTTTCGTCTGCGAGGGATTTCGATGTGACAGACTCGATCACGTCATTGAAAGTATCACGCGTGAGTGGCATAGAACGAGATGAGCGGAAATCTCTTTGAACCTTTACCGCCGCTTTTGCTACAGCTTCTTCAATAAGGCCGATGATTTTTCGCCGGTGTTCCATAAGGCACAACGGAATATCTGCTCTGACAAAGCTCGTTTCCGGCTACTTCTGTCATGAGCACGGTCAATCAAATGAAAACATAACGACAGGTGTAGCGCTGCGTTTAATTCACGCTTGTAGCTTCGCTGCGGGAATTTGTGTTCAATGAGATCAATGTAGCCAATTACGGTTTCTGCAAACATGATTTCTCCATCTCCAAAGCGACTGTTGGTCGCCGGAGTCAAACGGGTGTGAAGGTAGGTTGCCATTGCGAGTGGCCACAGATTTTGAAGACAGCGAAGATCTTAGCGTTGCGCGCGAACGCACACGACCAGACTGACAGAATGGGAAATTGGGAGTTCGTGCCTTAAAGAGCACCGAACGCGTCAGAAGCGGAAATTATCTCCGCTGCGGAGCCGCTATGTCGACATGGAATTCTGATAGTGGATCTTTTAATCCGCCACGAATATCGATAAGAGTTGTCATAAGCTTGGCTCCTGTGTTGGCAGGCTAAGTCAGTCTCCATTCAGGTGTTACCAGCACCGGGATGGAGGCGCCTGATCAATCAGGCAAGGCGACTATTGCAGGATCTGAATTGCGCTGCAAGGATCCGGAACGAAAAAGATCCCAATTAAGCATTTTTATCTAAGTCCCGGATATAACCGGCTTTTGGGCTTCACTAAAACAGTGATAAAACGTAGTGGCCATAGGTTTTTGCTTTGTATTGAGTTTTGAGGAAGCCTAAATGTGGAGCTTGAAGTTATCCACAGGATGGGCTTCAGCAGCGAAATGTCCTGCATATTTTTCATGGATAGCGGTGACGTTACCACCGACGATCCTGAGCAATCCCGTTGTTTCTCTTCTTAAGCCTCGACGATCGTCCGCCTCCGTTAACCTTGAGAAATCCGATTCATGTGCAAACAGCGTTTCATGAAGTAATGGGGGACAACAGACAAAAGCACAAACTACGTTTGTAAAATTTTCAGGTTGAAATCAAAACGGTATGGTTTGGAAAACGATCCTCAATGTTCGGTGTCGTCAAGAACCCCGCCGGGCCTCAGATGCATCTTGCGACGGAAATCCCAGCCGCTTTTGTGTATCTGACAATCAGGTCATCAATGACTTCTAATGAAGCATCTTTATCGAAGCCCTGATCCGTCAGCGCATCAAGAAGCATATCAATCAGCTTCTCCGTCCCGTCCTGATTGCCAGACTTCACCGCTTTGACGATCATAAAATGCAGCAGCACTCGTGCTATGTCGTCACGCGTCGGTTTGCGCTGTACCCTCAAACGATCGCGATAGTCCTTCTGCCGTTCGCGCTGCTTGCGCAAACGTTCCGACTGCTGCCTGCTCGATGTCATGGCTACTCCAGATCACGTACCAATAATCAAAGCTTGAGCTCGAAAACCGTCGGCGCAAAGCATTTTTCACCATCCCACGCCTGCCCGCAAACGGCGTTTACCGCTGAATCGGAGATCCCGGATCTGGCAACACATGTCCGGAACTCTGTAACGCAAATCTCGAGTTGAGAATCCAGTTACTGCAAATCGGAAAAAATCTGCGTGACTTGCCCACAATCTGGATTGATGTGTCTGCACGTCATTTTGCCAGCCTCACAATTCCAGATGTAGTGCGGGAAAATCATTGCAATCCATGTCGCTCGCAGGGCTGGCCACCGCAGACGCCGTTCGCATCGCCACGATTGATTTGTTGCTGGAACAAGGTCGCTGCTTCTGCAGCTATTCTTCAGCCGCGGCAAGCAATGGCACTCTTTACAACAGATGCGACAACAAAAACTCGCTTACGATTCTTCGATTATAAGGCCACGGACCAGATCAGAGCAGGTTGCGAACCTTGAACATTGCCATGCGGAAATGGCGGGCCTCGACAGAAGAACAACCGGACAAGCAGCCGGGCCTGGAGTCCCTCCGACTACGGCATCGGAACTAATCGCCAAGGGCGTTCGGTAAAGAGGGCAGTGTCTGCTGCGCTACGAATGGCTGGGCACGCAATCACATCGCCGTTCATAAAACATGGTGGAGCCACTATCCCACCCCGTATCGCAGTTTGTTTGAATCAGGGCTTGCCTACCCTATCTTTTGATGGTGTCATTCTACATACGATGACGTGTTACTCATCGGGCCTATATTATTTAAAAGGATTATTGCATGCAGATTTATAGCGGGGACCTGGTCGCCATGGCCACACTTCTCAAAAATACATAACGGATTCGGCCAATACAGAACCGGGTTGGGGAGTGGCAACCACTCTCCTGTCTCATGGCAAGTTCTGGCGCGTATCGGCACAGTCCGAAAATGCCCGTTTCTCAATCCCTAAGGCCTGCTTTGCGAATGCGCAGGCCGAAGTTTCGCCTCGCAACCATCGCCAGAAGCAGTTCAGCTATGTCGAAGGCTATGCTTGCGATCTCGAATTGCCGATCCCGCTGCACCATGCCTGGCTCGTCAACAGTGAAGGTGAGGTTTTCGATCCAACCTGGTCGGACGCGGAGCAATGCGTCTATTTTGGAATGAAGTTTAAGACCTCTTATGTGCAGGAGCGGTTCAGCGCTCGTGGTGACCAATTCGATTCCTTGCTTCTGGATGCTCTGAATCGCCATGCTATCCTGCGCGACGACGAATTTTGCCAGCAGGTACTGGATTCGGCCATGATGCCACGTTCAAACACCGCTCAGACGGCGGTATCGCCCGGCGTCAATTGATTCAAAAATGGGCTGAACGCATTTAATCTCGCCAAATGAAAAAGCAGAACGCCTACGTTATCGACCTATGGTGAGCTGCGAGAGAATAGCAATGCCGAACCGGTATAGCTCTCTTCCACAGCTTCTCATTCAGCCTGTATATTTAGACTGCAAGCGGTCAGTCGATAGCTCCAGCGCCTCGCGCCGGGTGATCTGTTCATTGCGCCCAGCTTTGGCTTGCACCTTAATCCTGCTCGTATGGGGACATATCATCCCACCGAACTAGTAGGGGCTGTCTTCAAGCACGTCGACATCCCCTATCACTCCCATTATTTTACGCAACCATTCCGTCTTCTACCGGTCTGTCGTCACGGATGTTCCAGTTTATCAGCTCTGTTGACAGCCATGGTGTGCCGCAAACCAATTGGCACAAAACGCTTGTCTCCGCGCTTGGCATAGCTGGCAAACGCCGTTTGTAGCTGAAACGGAAATCTCGAATCTGGCAACGTTTGTGCGGAAACGCGCAACGCTTTTCTGAGGTTTTGAATCGGATTAATGCAAATTGTCTCGATTTGAAATGCGTTGCGGGCAAGTGGAATGACGTGTAGACACGTTGTGGTACGTTGCGGGCAACTCATGACGACATGCCCAAGACGTAAATCAATTCTATAAAATCCATTTACCCTTACGGGAATGAATATGGCGTCAAACGGCGTTTGAATCTGGAGGACCTACCTGGGAAAACGCCTGTCTACCAGATTCTTTTGCTCTACGCCCCTGACGCTCCCTCGAACACGGTGGGACCGTCCTGGATCGGTTCCCGACTCTCAAACGTCGTTTATCGATGAATCGGATAATCCGGTTTCGTAACAGTTTTCCGGATGCCCGCAACGTTAATCCAAAAGCTGGAATCGCAAGATTGCAAATTATTCTGATTTGATACGCTATGTGGGTACCCTGAAATACGGTAGCGCCACATCAAGTTGCCCCACCGGCAAGTCATATCAGCGTTCCCATTGCATCACGACCTGAAATGCCCAGCCTTTACCGCCAGACGAGCGGTGGAAACGTGACAATGAGCGCTTCTGCACCGATCGCTCCATTTCCGGGAGATCTGCCATCCTGGCATTTAAAATCGCGCCAGATTTTTATATCGCCATGGACTCGCTGCGATTTCATCAACGGCATGAATCGATCAGCGAGGATCGATTCATAAAATGCGTTGGACGCTCTCGCTTCGATGTCGGATTCTACGCGCATGTCGAAACAGAGTTCACTTCCGATACATTTTCGTAAGATCGAGCTACACAACAATATGCGGCGCTTCTACACCTTATCGGTTCAACCGAATTTGTTCGGCGAATGGTGCGTCATGCGATCCTGGGGACGGATCGGGACACTTGGACAATCCGTGCAGCAAACACTTCTGGACGAAGCATCAGCCAACGCACTTCTTCGTAGACTTGTCGCGGTTCGTCGCAAACGTGGTTATGAGAAGTCGCCTGACTTCTTTGCAACAGATAACCGAATTGCTCCAGCCTCCGGTTCACGCGCTCGATGAATACGTATCCTCAGCAGCCATTCTTGAAATCTTCGCGATGCGAGAATGGGCGGCTTTGCCTGCGATCGAGATACTCTGCATAAAGACGAAGAGCGGCACGCAGATCCGATCTCGTCCGAACCGTCAGTGTTTCGAATTCGGTATTCAGTTCCAGCCGGGCCAATTCCAGTCCTGTATCGGAGAATGTTCGTCCTCCTAAAGACGGCGCGCCCGGTTGACATGCGACTTGACATTGCGTGCCGATTGGGGCGAGCGCCCGTTTCCATCAGCCAGTTCACAAAGCGGCCTTCGATTTCGGGAATGGTTCGACCATTCTCGCGCGCGAGAATAACACGACCGATTGCTTCGGCCAGTGGCGAGGGCACGGCGTTGGCAATCATTTGATGAATGTTCTGTCGTGTCGCGCCCTTCCACTGCCAGCCTTCCGGAAAACCCTGTAGCATCGCCAGCTGTCGGGTCGTCAGCATTGCTGCCTGCGAAGCCGGAACCGGATCTGCAGGATGGGGATTGTTCAGATAGCGAGCCGTTAGCCGTTCCCAAGCTGTTCGCGTCACGGTGGGAAACGGTTCGTGAATACCACGAACCCCGCGCCCGGCGCGAAAGGCCGCGCATAGACCCAACCTTGCGGTATATCCAGTACGTCGCTGATGACCGTCTGGCGTTCCGACCGCGCCTTAACAAGGCTCGAATCGAGGAACCCATGCCGTTCTCCTAGACGCCCAATAACGAACAGACGCTTTCGGGCTGCGGAACGCCATACCAGGAAGCGTCCAGCTTACTCGCTCAATCCGTATCCAGCCCGCACCAGCATTTTACGCCCATCCGCCCACGCTTCGGAGCGGGCTGCCTGTGGAACGTTTTCCATGACGAACCATTGCGGTCTGGCGAGACAGACGAGCATTGCAAAGCCCGCGTCAACGACGCATTATCTCCTTCCACCCGCTTGCCCGCAACCGAGTAATCCTGGCATGGCGGTCCGCCAGCGATCAGATCCGGGGCCATTCCGCCGATCACAGGCGCAACAGCGAAAATATCTTTCAAATCGTGTTTGTGAACTTGTCGCCCGACATTATGACGGTAGGTCTCCACCGCCGGATTCCAGGCATCATATGCCCCGACCACTTCGATACCCGCACGTTTCAATCCAAGGGACATGCCCCTGCCCCGCAAAACAACTCAACCGCCCGCAATCCGAATACCCCACGCCCCAAATCCTCACGGACATATCCGTTACAGCAGAGAAAAGCGGATCACATCTGGCTTCTGCTTTATTCCACACCAAAACATAATCCACCCAAGCAGGCCTATGTTCCGGCATCATCAATAAAGATGCCGAGATGCCATCAACAATGCAATTAGCGAACGCATCATGCCAGATCGGGCAATCCACGTGCATTCCCGCGGCTCATTTCGTTTATGGTCTTACGGTAACGGGTCTTGCGACCAGTAAGGAGGACAAATGACTGTCATACTTCCTAGCAGCGGACGTAGCATAGTGACTGCCGCTGTCACACCGTGCGAACATCTCCGATGAATTCCTCGAGCGTGATCAGATGTGGGCGCACCGCTTGCAGATAGGCGTCATGGATTCCAGCTGGGACGACAAGACGCACGCCAACTTCGGTCATTTCACGGAATTGCGCTTCTGAAACACACTTCCTGAAGGGTCAGACGATGTTTCGTTCGAATGCGTTCGACTTCATTTATAATCTGCCGCCATCTGTCCTTGCATGTTGTTTTGCGCCAAGCATACGTAATCGATGCGCTGGAAATGATGCGTCCTCATAGGCTGTAATGTTCGGGACCAACCCATCAGATTCAATATCAGTTGTCTGGTCAATATTGACATGGACCATAACATGGACCATATATTATGTTAAGTATGTGCGAAACACAAAGGAACATGGACCATGCGCGTATCTGTCAGTGACGCGAAAGGCCAGCTCACCGAACTGGTAAAGCGAGCTGAAGCCGGGGATGAAGTCATTTTGACCCGTCGCGGCCATGAGATCGCACGGCTTGTAGCCGTTGCGGCGCGCCGGCCCCAGGGCCGACGCGCACTGATGGAAAGGGTGAGGGCAACGGCGGCGGCGAAAGCATTACCCGGGGCTAATGCTGCGCGTAGTCAGGACTTTCTTTATGACGACGATGGGATGCCCATATGATCGCCGTCGATACATCCGCGCTCATGGCGATCGTGCTCAATGAGCCCAAAGGCGAAGCTTGCATGACGGCAATTGAACAGTCTGATGAGCTATTGATTTCCGCCGGAACAGTTACTGAAGCCCTCATTGTTGCTGCGCGACGTAATGTCGGTGAAGAGGTTGACGCGTTGATTTCCGGGCTCGGCTTCGAAATCGTATCCGTGACAGCCGCTTCCGCACGCCGGGTCGCCAACGCTTACGCCAGATGGGGCAAAGGCATTCACCCAGCTTCGCTCAACTATGGTGACTGCTTTTCCTATGAAGTTGCTCACGAGCATGGCTGTCCATTGCTCTATGTAGGGAGACGACTTCGTTCAAACGGACCTGCGCTCGGTTCTATAGTGGTTGACTCCAGCCAAAGCGATATCCGGTTAACCGGCGATGCAATGTTTCTCCCCGCTATGACTTCTTCGAGAAGCGCGACCGTATTGTCCCAATCAAATGAAATAAGCTGGTTGCGCCCAAAGGATGCATTGTTTCCTATCGGTTCCAGGATACCGCGCCTGCTAATAACAGCATTTCGGCACCGGAACCCTTTTCTTTCACGATGACTCATATCCGCATGATGCGAAGTAGTTTTGAGCATTTTGTGACTCGATATAGACTCTAACGGTGAATGAACCGCAATACTATCCGATTCCTAGACACGCTGCCCCGGACGCCTACCAAATTCCCGATACGTGTTTTCGGATATTGTTTCCTGCACACTTCAAATTTGAGATCGTGCTTGATAGGATCCGCCGCGTGTAAACATCACGGATAACGTGACCGGAGATGTCTGCATATCCCCGGCGGTCCGGGAAGAGCGTCGGGGATTTAGATGATGTGGACGATGACCATGAACGTCGCAACACAGCACATGCACACCATAATGACTATCGTACGAAAACAGTTCGCCAAACCAATCGTCGAAACGACGATCCTGTGCTGATTTCGACCGTTCATTGACTTCGGTGGTGAGAAGGGCGTTTAACGCTTTTGATTTATGATAATCGAGACGACCATGCATGACCCGCTCCTGCATATTGGGAGTGGTATTTATCATAAAGTCAAATTTCGATCATCTTTGACTTTTGTTGATCGACATAAGTTTACGACCGTTCCGTCGTCAGACGGTGACAGGCTGTAAAACAGTGAACAGCGCCCCACCGTCGCGGTCAGATCCTGAATATCCAGGAGAAGCAAGCCTCCGGTTTCAGGCACGGCAAGTTCTGTCTTGGTGGCGTTCATTGCTGCTGCAACTGCCTTTTGTTCCCCACACTTTTCCGCGCCTGGTCACATCCGGACCATCTTCAGGGCTAGCAATGCTGAATTCGACTCCGCCCACATCAACGCCGTCGCAAACGAGATTTCCGATTCCATGCAACAATGTAACTGCCATCACTATACCCTGTGTCTGAATCAAAATTATCCGAAGTTTAGTAGCTTGTCAGTTTTCAGAACCATGCTGCTTCGCTTTTAACCGCTCATTCAATAGGGCTTGAGCCGCATTTTCCGCTTCCAGCTCTTCCAGTTCTTCGTCTGTCACCGGTCCGTCTTCAGTCTGGGGGCCTGGCTTTCTCACGCGCCGTTGCTTTTGCGGTGATTTGAGAACGGGAGGCGAGGCTAAATTTCATCTATCCCTCCTCTTTCCGCTCGGGCTCCACAACAACTGGCGATTCTTGAGGGACTTTCGGCTCTTCAGCGGACGATAACACCTCAGAAGAAGCGACGGGCTCGACCTTTGGGGCTGCTGCCTTGCCATTTATTTCATCGGGATCTGTGGTCGTAACTTTGATGGATAGTCGCGTTGCCAATATAGGTTCAGGCTGCTCAGAGCTTTCGCCGGCTGCAGGTCAGCATCAGGCAATTCATCCGGCAAAGTCGACTTCTTCTTCGATCGCCAGTTCTTCAACCGCGCAACGAGACGTTCCCCAGTGACTTCATCGTGATCGACCTCTCTATAACAGCCACAACAGTGCACAGAAATGCTGTCACCTTAAGCCTGACAACTCAATAGTTTTGGCGACCATAGCCGTTACACATGTCACCAGAACGCATGAACAGATCAGTTATCGAGGACGACAGGGCAGTCTTGGCGACCGTTTCTCTACTGCTGCACCAATCGTTGGAGCATTTTGTGCAACTGTCTGTTCTCCATGCGTAATCTGGCGGCCAGTTCACGTTTCAGATCGGCATTCTCTATTTCAAGAGCTGACAATTCAGCCTGAATATCGGGCTCAGCTGCGATCCGACTTACCGCTTCTCGTTTAACCGGGACTGATTTTTCTTACGACGTGCAACAGACGGCTTTTCTCACTGACAACAGGATTTCCCACCATGTTTTCCGTTTGCTCTTCCATTGCAAGGAGTGCTTCTTCCGGTTTCGAGGCGTCCATGTTGGAAAGTTCTTGCTCACTCAAAGCCTCTTCAACTTGCTCGATGACCGGCTCAGTTTGCGGCACAGCATTTATGGTCGTGGTCTCAGTTCTGCGCTCGATCGGCTTGGGCAGATCAGGCTGGGCCCGAACCTCCACTGGAGATTGGGGCGCATCGGCCTCCACTTGCCGGGCAATCGACTTCAGATCAGATTTCCCCACAAAGATGACGAGCCCTTGCGAGTACGCTTGTTCTTATATTCAACGACAATATTACGGTTTGGATTTTTCATCCGTGAGTAGCTTTCCAGAGGAGATTTGAAGGTACGCTCCGCGCGTCTCAAAGGGCTTTTAGCAGTAGCTACAAATTATGCGGCGGATTTTCAACACTTAACAGAATGTCCGACCTGATCGATATGTCCTGAAAGCAAGTTCATCTCATCTTGAACACATGATGTACACGGCCTTATTGTTACATCAACCATTGACCTGTATTTTTGACGCCTAAATGAATTTCCAAACATCGATCTGGAGAAGCATACCATGCGCAGACGAAACCATTGCAGCAGTAAACGAGACACCAGTTGAGGTTAGAACCGCCGAGCCTGTAGGCATCACGAAGAAAACCCGTGCGCCACGCAAAAGCTGAGCCTAGGCCCGCAAGGCTGCAGCACCTGCCGCTAAAACCACGAGCGCCGCATCCAGACCAGAAAGCGGCCAAAGCTGCTTCAAAAGCAGCACCCGCTGCAACACCACCGGTAGAGAACAAGCGCAACAAGTACACGCCGGCCCAGCGCGCCTCCATCCTTGCTTCGATCGAAAAAGCAACAAAAACGGCAAGACCACTCTCAAGGCTGCATTGCAGCAGACTAAAGTGAGTGAGCAGACCTACTATAACTGGAAGAACGCTGCTACAAAGCGCGCCCGCGCCGTCGGCAGGGTCGTCCAGCGATGATCTTTCCAGCTTGGTTGCACTGGAAGCAGAGAACCTCAAGCTACGCCAGGAACTTGCTGCAAAGCTGCGTGCTGAGAATGAAGAGTTGCGTAGACGTCTGGGTCGAACCTGAGGCGAATTGCTCCGTAGCATCTGCACCAGGGTGCTGACAAAACAGATGACTTCCACGTGTAAGTCATCTGTTCGCCTTCGATGATGAAAATTCGAAGCCTTTGTTCTCTCCTTCCAAAGGCTCTCTAATAAGGCCAAGAGTGAGGATTACCATTCCGCACAACTTCTGGTCTGGATTAGTGCATGACGACCACCAAGCGTCACGGGCAGGATTATGCTGACTGCCAATACCAAGATGGAGTCACATCATGATTTTGAATCCCGCTCAGGCCGAGGCACTCTACAAAGCGATACAAGCCCTGAATGAAGGGGGCGGCCAGCTACTTAACGCTTCGACGCATTCGTCCTCGGTGAGGCAATCATTGATGTTTGCACTGATGATCGCATCGAACTGCGATCTGCCGGCAATGTAACTGAAATACACGACGACCTATCCGCTTTCGCAGTTGCCTATCGTTTGCAAGCACTGTGATTGCTCAAGCGAAGGATGACACTGCGTTCGATTTCAGTTTTTATCTGAAATCTTCGTACGGACCGCTGGGCTGAAACTTAACAGAAGACAATTGAATAAAGCGCTTACCCGTAGACCAGGTCATCGCCCAATGATGGACTTCTTTGCTATTTCAAGGCCTTCCGTGCATTGTTCTCTGCGGTCTCTTCAGTCGGCGCAACTGGATTATACCTGTCTCCGGCTTCTGACAAAAATATCCACCCCAAGACCACCTACATTCGGAAGGCGGATAAGTCGTCCAATCGCAGGGGAGACATCGATTTTCTCGATTTTGAAACCGATTTTTTCGGAACTGACGTCCAACTCTTTGAGATAAGCTTCGTCGGTTCTGTTTTCCTGTCCCTGCTCGTCGACATGGCGATCGATAGCGATCATCAAATGCTGGTCGTCATCTGTTCCGCAGGACATCCGAAAGTTAGTCGGTTCTTCTGCATGATGCGCGGAGGCATCGAAAATTGACCAGAACTCTTGCTTGATGGGCGTGAGCTCGTGGATTTTGAAACCGTCAGCCCGGACAGGGACATCAGTCCCGGCCAGTGCTACGCGATGACGACCGCTATAAACGTTCTATTTTTCATTCAGGGCACCATTACATTAACTTAAGCGCGACCAGAGTGAATCTGGATCGCTAAGCTGGAAAATTAGTCAAAACTCGCGTCATGATGCGTTCATGCAGCAAAATCAATTCAGTCACAGTGCCCCGACGCAGGACAGTTCGACGCGGACATCTTTACCTGCAATCAAATTCTGATCCGATGCGAGGATCAGTCTTCTATCGCCTTCTCCTGCAAGTGAAATGATGCCTTGCTGCAGTTTCTGCCGTATGCCGTTGACTTCCACACTTGCGGTGTAATTTACCAATGCAGACATGCATCCACACATTCCGATCGACCGGTGCAATATAAACCTCGCGTCGAAGGAAACAATGTTCGCCTGCCTCTTCACCTGCCCGGGCTTCAGATCGACGCAGGCCGATAGTCCGTGCTGCAAATCAATTTCGACGACATCGCCGGAAACTGCGTGTCCCGCGGAGATGGCGCAAACAAACACAGCCACCAATGATTTAAATAGGGGCTTTCTTCTCCGTGCAGAAATCCTGATGACTTCATCCGCTTCGGGAAGCTTTTGACCCGAGCCACTAATCATTTTTCTTTTGATCCGTTCGTCGTTGGCCTCATTTGTCTTTAACGGAGCGTTCTGCTGTTTCACGGTGCCGATCAAACCAGTTTCCCGCCCAGCATCTCTTTCTGATTTCAGTCCGCCGTCGTCTGCCAACGCACTTAAGAGTGCTCTGGTTTCATAATTTCCACCATGTGCATCTCCTGTAACCAACACTGTTTTTCCTCCGTGGGACGCAGCATCCCTCAGCGCCTCAAGCCGATTGATTTCCATCATAAATGCCATGGCATCGGCATCTGTCAGTGTCGTATCCGCTCGAAAGGCCGCAAGGGCTCTCGCATTGCCTTCTGCGATAATGCTGCGACTGGCTGCGATTCCCCGCGCCGTAATTGACATCGCAGCAGCAGAAGCTTCCGCACTCTTTGTCCGCTTTATTTTCTCAGCCTCTCCATCATTGTGCGCCGCTTCCAATCTGCGTTGAGAAGCAAGCACTTCGTTGAAGGCTGAAATCATCTCCGGCGTTGGCCGCGGGTCATCAATCAACACGGCACGGATCTCATAACCATATGCATTGATAGCTTCGTCTAGAGATTACGGACAGTGCGCGTGAATTCGTCGCGATCAGTATAAAGTTGGTCGAATGTTCTCGCCGCAGCGACCGCGCGCGCATCTGTTGCGACGTAGGATTCGATCTGCTCTTCGGGATTATGCAATTCGTAAAGGCCGCCTCTACCGCGGAAGGAATAACCCGATATTGCAGGCTGATTGGCATGGTGACAAAGGCGTTGTCTTTGGATTTGACGCCAAGCTGAAGAGAGATCTGTTTCGTCTGTAAGGAAAACGGCGAGCGAGCGCGCTGAAATGGCCAAGGAAATTTGATCGACAAACCCGCTTTACGATAGCCAGTGTAACGGCCGAACGTTTCAAAATTCTGACGTGCTGCTGGGGTGTCATGACAAAGAAGCTCTTAAGCCAACGCAGTCCCAGATATAT
>JAAVLL010000003.1 GCA_012103035.1 Brucella oryzae | reverse complement strand
GCATGGGACCGTGCGGTCGTTTCGCTGACGGGCCGCCGGGTGACGCCGAGGCAGATGGTTCGCGAACGCGCCGTCACGCTTTGGCTCAGCGCCGTGGCTCTCGGAAATGGCGGCCGATTAAGCGACGTGCCGGGCGAGATCCGGCCAACGAGCATCAGTACGAACGATCAGCAGAGCTAACCACGACTCGGCAAGCTCGATGGCGCCGCGTGGGCGCCTCAGACAGGAGAACATCAATGACGTCCCGCAAACTGTTTCCGTCTCCGGCGTTTCCCTCCATCGCGGTCCTTGGAGAAGAGGCGACCTATCCCGTTCATCGCATCTTCTGTGTCGGCCGCAACTATGCGGAGCACGCCAAGGAAATGGGCGTCGAGGTCGACCGCGAGGCGCCTTTCTATTTTCTAAAGTCGCCGCTGTCGGCCGTGAGCAGCGGTTTGACGCTACCCTATCCGCCGGGCACCGCAAATTTCCATTATGAGATGGAGCTGGTTGTCGCCATCGGTGGGCCAGCCTTCCGCCTCCGCCCGGACGAGACCGCGCCGGCCATCTACGGCTATGCCGCTGGGCTCGACGACGCGCCGCGATCTGCAGCTTGATGCGCGCGCCAAGGGGCGGCCGTGGGATCTCGGCAAGGATTTCGAACAGTCGGCGGTGGTGTCGGACATCGTCAAGGCAACCGACTTCGGCGCCGTCGGAAAACAGCGCATCCGTCTTGACGTGGATGGCACGACTCGCCAGGACGCGCGTCTTTCCGATCTCGTCTGGTCTGTGCCCGAAATCGTCGCGCACCTGTCGGGCTTCTACCATCTTGATGCCGGCGACCTCATCTTCACGGGCACGCCCGCGGGGTCGGCGCAGTCATGCCGGGCAATGTCGTGGTCGGAGAAATCGACGGTCTTCCTCCCGTCTCCCCTGACGATCGGGGAGGCCGAAGCATGATTCTGCATGGCTATTTCCGCAGTTCGGCAGCCTATCGTTGCCGCATCGCCTGCAACTTAAAAGGCGTTTCCTACGATGCTGTTTCCGTCCACCTGCGGCGGGGCGGTGGCGAACAGAAGGCACCGGCTTACCGTTCGCTCAATCCTCAAGCCCTCGTGCCGGCCCTTGAAGTCGACGGCGCGGTTCTCACGCAATCGCTTGCGATCGCCGAATGGCTGGATGAAACAGTTCCCGAGCCACCGCTCCTGCCGGCGGACGCGATTGGCCGCGCTCAGGTTCGAGCCTTTGCACTGGCGATCGCGTGCGACATCCATCCGCTGCAGAATCTGCGGGTGCTGGATTATCTGAGGACAGAACTCGGTCAGTCGCAGGAAGCACTCGACGCCTGGTGTCGCCGGTGGATCGGTGACGGGCTTGCTGCGTGCGAAGCTCTGCTGACGAAGGTAGATCGTTCCGGTCCATTTGCTTTTGGCGCGCGTCCGAGCCTCGCGGACATCTGCCTTGTCCCCAACTCTATTCCGCAAACCGCTTCGGCGTCGACCTCTCGGCCATGCCGCGGCTCGTTGAAATTGGGCATGCCTGCGATGCGCTTGCGGCCTTTGCGTCCGCGCACCCATCCCGTCAACCCGATAGCGAATAAAGAGAACTACGCCCGTTGCGAACGCGCGGGCTGCTTGTGGAGGAAATATCATGTCCGAACAGCTTCCCATTATCATCGCCGGGGCGGCATTGGCGGCCTTGCAGCGGCCTTGGGCCTCGCCCGCAAAGGGTTTCGCTCCATCGTCCTGGAGAAGGCGCCGCAACTTGGTGAAATCGGCGCGGGCATCCAGCTTGGGCCGAATGCCTTCCACGCTTTCGACTATCTCGGCGTCGGCGACATGGCGCGGCGCATGGCTGTGTATATTGACAGCCTGCGCTTCATGGATGCCATGACCGGCGAGGAAGTTACGCGTATCCCGCTCGACGATACGTTTCGCACCCGCTTTGGAAATCCCTACGCAGTCGTCCATCGTGGCGAACTGTTCGGCGTCTTTCTGCGGGCTTGCCAGGAAAACCCGCTGGTTGAGCTGCGCGTCGGGTCGGAGGTGAAAACCTATGATCAGGATGGTTCCAGCGTCACAGCGTTCCTGGCCAATGGCGAAGCGGTCGTCGGTAGGGCTCTGATCGGGGCCGATGGGCTCTGGTCGAACATACGCCGCAAGCTCGTCGGTGATGGCGCCCCCGCGTTTCGGGGCACACCACATATCGTTCCGTCATTCCGATCGAAGAGATGCCCGAAGACCTTCGCTGGAACGCGGCTACACTTTGGGCCGGCCCAAAATGCCATATCGTGCATTATCCGCTTTCCGGTTGGAAAACCTTCAATCTGGTGGTGACCTACCATAACGACGCGGCGGAACCGGTTGCGGGCTTGCCGGTCACGAAAGAAGAGGTCGCCAAAGGTTTCGCGCATGTGGCTCCGGTCGCTCGCCAGGTGATCGAGCGCGGCAAAGACTGGAAACTTTGGGTCCTTTGTGACCGCGATCCCGTATCGAACTGGGTCGATGGGCGGGTCGCGTTGCTGGGCGATGCTGCACACCCGATGCTGCAATATTTTGCCCAGGGTGCTTGTATGGCAATGGAAGACGCCGTCTGCCTTGCCGCGGAGCTCGAGGGCAACGAAGGCAGCCTTGAAAGCGCTCTCCTCGCCTACAATTCGAAGCGCGCGCTTCGTACCGCGCGCATTCAGCTTCAATCTCGCGAGATCGGTCAACATATCTACCATCCGGCCGGCGCCCATGCGCGGCTTCGCAATGCGATGATGCGCGCGAAGACCGCTGAGGATTGGCATGATCCAGTTGCGTGGCTTTACGGGACAACGGGCCTCGACGGAGCAGTCTCGTCTGAGATGCTGAAGTAGTTGCTGCCAGGCGAAGCCGACGCTTGACGATAGCGGCGTCCTATCGCGGCACTTTGAAGAGCTTTCGCCCAGTGGGCCTTACCAATATCCGGGTGTTTGCCAACATGGCGGAAGCCCGGATATTGCGCTCTTGCCTGCACTTCTCGCCGTCAGACGACGACGGAAGTTTCCCGCGTCTGCCATCGCCGCGAGGCAGACAAGCTGATGGGACGCAAGCACTTAAATTTTCTACGTGCACTCAAGTCAACCTGGGAAACCGCCGCAGCGTAGGAACGAAGCCTCATCCTCTGTTGTCGCTCGGTCCAGGATCGCATTGCGATGGGGAACCGTCCGAAGCGCCGGATGATGTCGCGATGCCCTTCCGCAAGACTGAGCCACGGTTGGCCCAATCGGGCATTGAGGACGACGGATGTATCCTGATCGTTCAGATCCTCCGAATGTGAGAACGGCAGACAGAAGAACAGCCTCAAGTCCGGGTCCACATGCTCCATGTGACCCATGTCCTGCGCTTGCCGTGCATAAGAGCGGGCGAGCGGATCAGTGGCGTACATGCGGCCTGTCCCGCGAAACGCATTGCGCGGAAACTGATCGGTGAGAATCAGGAGAGCTAGCGCACCCTGGGCCGTCGCCATCCAGTCGTCATGCCGGCGGCTCGCGACGGCCATATGCAGATCGACGTAGCGATCATGGAAGGCACGATCGAAGGCCGCGTTCTTGGCGAACCACTGGCCTCGCTCGCCGGCGTCCGCCCAGAAGGCGACGACGTCGGCGATAACGTCCGGCAAGCCGCCTGTCTTTTGTGCAATGCCATCACGCGTCCCTCGATGGGTTATGGGTGCCCGCCTGTGAGGCGTTGCCATGGATCAAGACCCGGCCGGCGTAGATCCCTCGGCAGTCTCGATGGCGAAACGCTCGCTGTCGCGACGGCGAACCTCGTCCATCACTCGCGTGCGCTCTTCGTCGCCGATGTCCATCAATGCCAGCGCTTTCTCGCCGAGCGCCAGGGCTGACTCGAAGGTTTCCCGAATCTGCCATGCGACCCCGGCGTGCACCAGTTCGATGGCATGCTCGCGGTCGAACGACCGGGCGAGAACCGGCACCAGGGAAATTCCGCTTTCATCAGTTCCGCGATCTTCAGGCTCGCCTCGCGGTCGTTGACGGCAATGATAACGAGGCTTGCCGAGCCGGCTCCAGCCGTGTGGAGGATATCGAGCCTTGCCCCGTCGCCATAACAGACCTTGAACCCGAAATCCTGTCCGTCACGGATCGTATCCGTGTCGGTTTCGATGATGGAGATCGCACAGCCGCTGGCGAGAAGCGGCTGGCTCACGATCTGTCCGAACCGACCGAAGCCGATCAGCAGTACACTCGCCGACAGCCCGTCAGCAGCTTCGACACCGTCCATCGACGGCGCGCTTTTGGGCATCAGACGATCATGCAGGATGACCATAATGGGCGTTAGCGCCATGGAGACGATGATCGTCGCGGTCAGGGTGGCGTTGGCCTGGGCGTCGATGATGCCGGCGGTCGCGGCGGCGGCATAGAGCACGAAGGCGAACTCACCGCCCTGGGCCATCAGCACAGCGCGCTCGATCGCCTCGCGATTGTCGGCGCGAAACAGTCGGGCGACGGCATATATGCCGATCGTCTTCAGCGCCATGTAGGCGACGACCGCGATCAGGATCAGCCGCCAGCTGGCGGCGATGACCGACAGGTCGAGCGCCATACCGACACCAAGAAAGAACAGGCCGAGAAGGAGGCCCCGGAAAGGTTCGATATCGGCTTCGAGCTGATGGCGGAAGGACGATCCGACAGAAGCACGCCAGCGAGGAAGGCGCCCATCGCCATCGAAAGGCCTCCAAGCTGCATGGCGAAGGCCGAGCCGAGTACGACCAACAGCGCCGCGGCCGTCATGACCTCACGCGCCCTGGCTTTGCCAAGCAGGCGGAACAGTGGATCAAGCAGATAACGCCCGGCCAGCACCAGCCCAAGGATGGAGGCAAGTCCGATCGCGACGGCGGTCAACCGCTCTCCCAACGTGACTGCTTCCGCGCTCGGCGCCAAGAAGGCCACAAGCGCCAGCAGCGGGACGATCGCAAGGTCTTCAAGCAGCAGGATGGCGACGATACGGCGGCCTTTCGGGGCACCGGCCGTCCGGCGTTCCTCCAGCATCTGCATGACGATGGCGGTCGAGGTCAGCACGAAGCCGGTTCCGGCGACGAAGCTCTGCGCCACGGGGTAGCCAAGCGCCAGCCCGACACAGATCAGCAGGCCGATGCAGGCGGCAACCTGAACAAGCCCCAGACCGAAGATTGCCCCGCGCATGGCCCATAGGGTTATGTCGCAAATTTATCATGATGTTAGAAGCGGCCAGATCTTCAGACGCAATTATGCTGCGAGCTCCGCAAAGACTTTAAATGGCGAGCGGTTGTCATTTGCGAACTGCTTCTTACGGATCATATGCGCCACTTCTATGCCCGCGATTGTCGCTGCGGCTGAATGAAACGCCTTAAAGCCCATCATCGGTTTGGTAATTCGCTTGATAAACCGGTGATCCTGCTCAAGGATGTTGTTGCGATATTTAACCTGCAGGATTTCAATCATTTTGCTGTGACCGGTGATTTTCAGGATTGTGTTTACAGCTTGTGCTCCGGCCAGATTGGCTCCGCTTTTATCAATGACAATTTTGTCTGGAACACCGTTGGCTGCGATGGCTTTCTTGAAGAAACGCCGTGCTGCAGCCAGATCCGGCGTTCGGAGAGCATGAAATCCAGTGTTTGGCCATCTCGGTCAACGGCTCGGTACAGATAGGTCCATTGACCACGAACCTTGATATAGGTCTCGTCAACACGCCAGGAACGGGCCGTGGGTCGCTTGCGCGATTGCGCCTGGGCAGCGATCAGCGGTGAGTACCGGACAACCCATCGGTTCAAGGTCGCATGATCCACAGCAATGCCGCGTTCTGCCAGAATTTCCTGAAGGTCACGATAGGAAACCGGGTAACGCACGTAAAAGAAGACTGCATGCAGGATGATACTTTTGGAAAATGGGTACCTTTGAAAGCGACCGTCATTCGCATTCGCCTCACTCAATTATGCGCACTGACGCTCACATAGCTCAGCAGAAGTGAAAATTTTGCGACACAGCCAGGACGTTGTCGCTGACGATCATCTTCGGCTTGCCTCGTCCTCGATGATCCGGTCCAGCTCACGGGCAACCCGCAGACCGGAAAGCGACGTATCGGCGACGAGTGCCAAGCATTCCCTGGTGCAATCGTCGACGACCGTCAGGACCCGGAACCTGCGACCATCGGTGAGTTGATCCGACACGAAGTCCAGCGACCAACGATCATTGGCTGCGATCGGAATCAGCATCGGTGCTCGTGTGCCGATCGCTCGCTTGCGGCCGCCGCGTTTGCGCACCGTCAGCTTCTTCCCGATAGAGCCGGAAGAGCCGCTTGTGGTTCACAATGTGGCCCTCGCGCCTGAGCAGCACGTGAATGCGTCGATATCCGAAGCGGCGGCGTTCATGCGCCAATGCCTTCATCCGCTCGCGAAGGTCATGGTCGTCGATGCGCCTGGTTTCGTAACGGATCGTCATCCGGCAAAAGCCAATGGCTTTACACGCCCGCCGTTCGCTCATCCGATGGTGATCCATCAGATGCGCGACAGCTTTCGCCTTGCTGCGGGCGTCACCACTTCTTTCCCAAAAGGTCTTTCAAAGCAGCATTGTCGAGCATGGCATCCGCCAGGAGCCGCTTCAGCTTCGTGTTCTCGTCCTCCAGCGTCTTCAACCGCTTCGCTTCGGACACGTCCATGCCGCCGAACTTGGCTTTCCACTTATAGATGCTGGCATCGCTGACACCGTGCTTGCGGCAAAGCTCCGCGACCGGAGTGCCTGCCTCGTGCTCCTTCAGAATGCCGATAATCTGTTCGTCCGTAAAACGCTTGCGCTTCATTCCCTGGTCCTCTCAATGGGCCAGAGCTTACTTCAAAATGGATTATTTCAACGGGGCAAGGTCACGTTCTCCTAGACGCCCAATAACGAACAGACGCTTTCGAGCTGCGGAACGCCATACCAGGAAGCGTCCAGCTTGCACTCGCTCAATCCGTATCCGGACCGCACTAGCATTTTGCGCCCATCCGCCCACGCTTCGGAGCGGGCTGCCTGTGGAACGTTTTCCATCACAAACCATTGTGGTCTGGCGAGACAGACGAGCATTGCAAAAGCCCGCGTCAACGACGCGTTTCTCCTTCCACCCGCTTGCCCGCAACCGAGTAATCCTGGCATGGCGGTCCGCCAGCGATCAGATCCGGGGCCATTCGGGCTATCGCAGGCGCAACAGCGAAAATATCTTTCAGGTCGTGTTTGTGAACATATTGCCCGACATTATGACGGTACGTCTCAACGGCGGGATCCCAGGCATCATATGCCCCGACCACTTCGATACCTGCACGTTTCAACCCAAGAGACATACCCCTGCCCCGCAAAACAACTCAACCGCCCGCAATCCGAATACCCCACGCGTATGCCTTCACGGATTTATCCGTTACAGCAGAAAGATATGAATCTCATCGGATTTTTGCGCGATTCCACACCGAAGTGGTCTCAGACGCGCCCTGGCGCGCCGATAGGCGGAGAATTGTCGTCTAAGCTGAATTTTGCGTATAATCCGTTGGACATTTCAGGTATACAACAAGGCGCTGAGCTTCCGGGCACTGGTCCTGATGATGAGCGCGTCCTGTCTTCAGGCAAACGGACAGCGACCTCCTGTTTGCGAATTACGGTCCGCTCCGCTGGATCGACCTACCTTTTAAATGCCGGGTGTTATGGCTTCGCCATTATAGTGACGAACAACTTCTCAAAATATCGGTCAAGCTTGATAACCTCGTCAAGTTTAAGGCTGGAGCTTCAGTCTCGAGATTGAAGTGGACTGCCCTGTCGTAAACAGCGACGCATTCCTTGTTTGTAATGCGAGACATATAAATGATGCCGTCGAATTCGGTTTGGTCGTAGATTTCCTGACTTAATCGTCTACCTGCGGCTTGAGCCTTTGCTCGTACGGTATCGGTCGATATTCCAAGCAGGCTGGCACCCTCATAGCGCAAGTCGAGCAAAAATAGCGGCTTCGGATTACGGATCACAGCAATTGAATAGCGATCAAGCTCTTCGCGCATAAGGTAGCGGTCCGTTGTCTTTTCAAACCTATCTCGTACTATCGTTTCCGCAACTGCCGTCATCGGATTTTGCGCAAGGTAGAGCAATTGAAATTTATTCTTCGGACTTGAGAACCGCGTAAGTCCAAACCCCATACCTAAGGGTGTGGCCGCATAGATGCGCGGGAGAATCCGCACATAATTGCTGACATCTACTTGAACGGCAAGTTGCTGCAAGATATTCGGATGAAGCATCAATGCGCTTCGAAATATGCACGAGCAACATCGATGACTTCATCAAGGCGGTCCTGCTTGAGACAGTCGATAGGTTTCCGCCCACCTAGGACGGGATTGACCTGGCGTAGCCAGAGCCAGGCAATTCGATGACTACCGATTATATCGATGATGGTGGAAATCCCTCTTGCGGGGCGTCCGTCAATGAATTGCTCAGTCGGATAGACATGCTTTTAGTTCCCTTGAGAAGCGCTATTACTTCATTGGAATGCTGCCAGCGATGGAGTGTCGAGCGAGGAATGCCGTAGTCGCGACTGAGTTCGGTTGCGCCAACAGCCTCTCCGGCCCAGTCCTCAATCTTCCGGGCAACTGCAATGTCGTTGAGTAGCTGTTGTCCTTCTTCATCGGATACAATCGTACCAAGACCGTCGCCGTTGGAAGGTTCAACGACATCGGGCCTCGTGAGACCAATCTTGCTGTAAACCGGCTTCTTGCCAAAGGATTTAATCAGTCGGTTGATGCCCTGCGTCAACTCGGCCTGCCGCTTCCGGAGTTCCTGCCGGGCTTCTAGCGGGAGATCGAGTACGGCCGCTGATGCGGCTCCCGCTATGTGTGCTGAAAGCGCAAGCGTTCCTGACTCAAATGCCTTGTCGCTTTTGAGCGCATTCGTGACTTTGTTGGTGACACGTTCTGCTACGTTGGTGCGGCTGCTCTGGTGCGTCTGCATATTTGGACTAGCCATGGTGTACTCCGTCTACATGCAGCTCAATATAAGAACATTATTTCCATTTGTCCAGTTTGTCCTATTTGTTCAGGATGATGCTCACCGGCAAGGTTCATCAGAAGCTGCTACCTTCTCATTGGTGTGAAGAATTCACCTTCTCGGCAATTCGTCATTGCAGCATTCGCATTTTATAACGCTCAAATGATCTGAATCCCCGGCGCTCTTCCCGGACCGCCGGGGACATGTAGACACCTCCGGTCAGGTTTTCCGCGATGTTTACACGCGACGATATTAACAATTGCCGCCTGAAGTTTGAAGCTGATCAATCACGATCGGGTAATTTTAACGACCGGTCTGAAGCGTTATTACAATTCTGCCCATGCCAAGTTTCCGCCGACGAACTGTTCTCGGGTTTAATTCTGATAAGCAACGGCAAACCGTCCCCTTTATGGGCTTTTTGGTGGACGGAATCTTGAAGTGAGGCTTCAAGCAGATCGGGACTGAATCTACCGAACGCCGTGGCTTGCAACCTGACTGTCGCTTGCCTGCCGAAGGATACTGCTTGACCGCTCTATCAGCGCTCACTGGTCAGCCGTCGTCAAGCAGCTGTGGCGTGTAAAACAGAGAACAAGGCGACACCATCGCGATCCAGATCCTGGAGATCCAGGAGAAGCGTCTCACTCGGCTCTGACACAATCAGCTCAATCTTCTCAGCATCCATCGAGGCAGCTATCGCCTGCCTGTTGCCCCAGACCTTTCCACGTCTTGTCATGTCCGGCCCATCCGCCGGACTGGCGATGCTGAATTCGACCCGGCCCGCATCCACTCCGTCGCAGACAAGATTACCGGTTCCATGCAACAATGTAACAGCCATCACAAATCCTTATGTTCAAAATCGTTCGACGGTAGTCTGGCGATGTCGCACGCGACCCTTAGTTCAATTCTCAGAATTATCCTTGGTCGCACTCAGCTTTTCACGGAGAAGGCGCTTAAGGCGGGCGTTTTCCGCTTCAAGTTCTGCGAGCATTGCGTCGGTCACCAGTTCATCAGTCGCTTTGGGCTTTCGATCACGGGAGCGCATTTGCGGTGACATGGGCGCCCCAGGGATCGTCGCATCTTTGTCTGTCGCCTGATCTATTCTCGATGGCTCCGCACCACTGGACGGTTCGTGAAGTGCATTCGCTTCCTCAAACGACACTAACGCTTCCGATGGGTTTCTTGGCTCTGCCCCGATGGATGCGTTGCCATCTGCGTCTTCAAGCTCTTTTGCCGGGGTCGTGTTGATGGTGAACTTCTGCAATTCATGATCGGTCTGCAACTTCCTCTCGCGGGTGACGCTTTTGTTCTCAGCCGCTTCGGTAGCTGAGTCCCTTCCCCGTCTGACACCGCCAGGTCATTGCCTCCCAACAATCCAACCTTGGACTTTGATGATCTTCTCCGGGACAGATTTTGCGTCGGCTTTGAAACAGATGATGAGGAAGGCTCATCTGCCGCCTCGTGCGTCGGCTCCGGCTGACTTGACGATGCCTCAGGCGGCTGTACTTCGTTCGCAGGCACGGGGAAGTTTCAAGTGGGGTTGTCGGTTTTATCTGCGGATTTGCATCAACGCCTGTTCCTTCAAAGTCTTCCACCGTGACCTTAATCGACAGTTTTGCCTTTGAACCGTCATCAGATCGCTCTGGAGTCATATCAGCTGGGCTTTGTCCACCAGACGTTGCATCCGCCCCGGTGTCGTTGTCGCGCGATCGCCAGTTCTTCAGCCCGCGACGAGGCGCTTACTCCATGATTTCATTGTCAATCAACCTCCCCGATCGCGCCAAAATGGACTTGGTGTTGCCTGCTTCCCAACATGCGACAGCCTTGGCAACGATAAACCGGACGCTCCCAAATGACCAGAACACGCGGTTGGTATTGCTTCATGCCAGTTTCAGCCAGGTCGTCGTCGGGCCCATGAACATGCAGGCCTGAATAAAACGGATCTATCTAATGTGGGTGGCCCGCAGATCGGCTCGTCTGAGCAGCGCGAACAAGGCATCATTTTCTGCGCGCAGTTTCGCAAGCAGTTCGCGCTTGAGAGATGCATTCTCGCTTTCGAGGGACAGTAGTTCGGAGCGACTGTCTGTCTCTGCGACCGGAGGTATCGCAGTGGTGTTGTCACGTTAACTGGGCTGCAGTTGCCTGCCTGACGGTTTGGGCGTAAATTTTGGCGATGCAGACATCAGATATCATCTTCAAGCGTCACCGTTTTCCGCCACAGATCGTTGCTCATGCGGTGTGGCTTTATCTGCGGTTCAACCTTAGTCTGCGTGAAGTTGAAGAAATGCTGCTTGAGCGTGGAATCGACGTATCATACGAGACAGTTCGTCGTTGGATCGCCAAGTTCGGCCCCAGATCACACGCAACTTGCGGCGGCGTCAGGCGCGCCCCGGCGATATTTGGTATTTGGACGAAGTGGTCGTCAAATGCGCTGGAGAAAAATTCTGGCTTTGGCGTGCGGTGGATCAACATGGCTCCGTTCTCGAAGAAATCTTGCAGAAGCGGCGTGATAAAAGGGCGGCAAAGCGATTGCTTGTGGCGTTAATGAAGCGCTATGGCTTTGCTCCCAAACGGATCATCACCGATAAGCTCCGCTCCTACGGTGCAGCAAAGGCAGAAGTGGCACCCGGCCTTGACCATTGGTCGCACAAGGGCCTCAATAATCGGGCCGAAAATAGCCATCTGCCGTTTAGGAAACGGGAGCGAACCATGCAAGGTCATCGGTCACCTGGAGCGTTGCAACGGTTCGTCTCCATGCACTCAGCGACCCGCAATTGTTTCTCTGTTCCATCTCGTCGCCGAGCCGCACACACAATTCGCTACCATCGCCTCGAAGCTTTCGATGCATGGAAAATTGCGGCCTGTTTCGCCTGAATATCTACGAGCCCCTGGCCTTTCCGGCCAGAGAAACTTAACGTGACAACTCCCTCGCCCACATGCGGGTAGTGTTCCGGCAGGATCTGAAGGCCGACATGCTTTTGTGCGATCCGCTCCACTGCCGGAGCCAGCGCACCGAGATTGTCGATATTGCCGGCATATGCAAGAATGGCCCCGCCAGTGCTCTGGGCTGCGATGAGGCGTCACCAATTCCCATGGGCTTGATATTGTTCATGAAATGTATTCGCGCATGTTCCAGAATCCTGAGATCAGGGACCATTGTCCGGCCCTGTTGTGCATTTCGACGGTAAGGTCGCCGGAATGCGCATTACATAATAAAATCATGTATCTAATATGCATCTATACGTCCGCACGAAAACATGCAAATGATATACTTCTTTAGGGGTGCGGCGAAACGTACCCGCATGTCGGGCGCAAAACAAAAAATTATTGAGAAAAGCTGCCCAGCAGAATCTTAGCTAGTAAGTGGAAATGAGCCACATACTCATGAAAACGTCGATGACACGAGACCAAACGGCACAAGGATTGACTGCAATCCGGCGGGTGATAATTTCTCCAATCTTCGTTTCGAAAATCGTTTATTGTCAGTCTCTGATTGGAGGGACTTCAAATGATGGGGCTGAAGCAATCTGGCATATACCTTGACTGCGATCTGGACTGTTAAACCGCCGTTACTCACGGGATTTCTGATCTGACAAAATGATGCAGCCGAAGCTGGTGTGAACCGCCCGGTTTGCCGGAGGCTCCAACTTCTGAGAGAGTGGAGCCGATATGAGCAAGACAACGAACAAGTTTTCACCCGAAGTCCGCCAACGCGCCGTCCGTATGGTGCTGGATCACGAGGCAGAGCACCCGTCGCGGTGGGCGGCCGTTTCATCTATTGCGGGCAAGATCGGTTGCTCGCGAGCCACGCTGCATGAATGGGTGAAGAAGACCGAGGTCGACAGCGGCAAACGAGCAGGCTTGCCGAGCGACGCGGCCGAGAAGATGAAAGCTCTTGAGCGGGAGAACCGCGAGCTTCGTCAGGCCAACGAGATTTTGCGCAAGGCGTCTGCTTATTTCGCGATGGCGAGCTCGACCGCCCCTTCAAACGATGATCTCGTTCATTGACGAACACCGTAGCGTGTTCGGGGTCGAGCCGATCTGCAGGCTTTTGCCGATTGCCCCATCAACCTACTACGAGAACGTAGCCAAGCGGTTGGATGTTGACCGCCTGTCGGTTCGCGCCCGCAGCGATATCGGCATGAAGATCGAGATACGCCGGGTGTTCAATGAGAACTTCCAGGTTTACGGCGTGCGTAAAGTCTGGCGGCAGTTGCAGCGAAGGCTACGACATCGCCCGCTGCACGGTCGCTCGGCTTATGAGGTCGATGGGACTACAGGGCATCATCCGTGGCAAACCGGTCAAAACCACCGTGTCGGACAAGGCCGCACCATGCCCGCTCGACCGGGTGAACCGGCACTTTTCGCGCCTGCGCCCAACATGCTCTGGCTTTCTGATTTCACGTATGTGGCCACTTGGCAGGGCTTTGTTTACGTCGCGTTCGTGATCGATGCCTTCGCTCGCCGCATCGTCGGTTGGCGAGCAAGCCGGACTGCCCATGCGGGTTTCGTTCTCGATGCCCTCGACCAGGCGCTTCATGATCGGCGGCCCGTCCATCGTGGCGGACTGGTTCACCATTCCGACCGCGGATCGCAATATGTGTCCATTCGCTATTCCGAACGGCTGGCGGAAGCGGGCATCGAGCCGTCGGTCGGGAGTGTTGGAGATTCCTATGACAACGCTCTCGCTGAAACGATCAATGGTCTTTACAAGGCCGAGGTCATCCATCGGCGAGGACCGTGGCGCAACTTCGAAGCGGTGGAGTTCGCCACGCTGGAATGGGTAGATTGGTTCAACAACCGTCGCCTTCTGGAGCCCATCGGCGACATACCGCCAGCCGAAGCCGAAGAACGATATTACGCCATGCTGGACGCACCGGCCGTGGCCGCATAACTTAAACGAAATGGCCTCCGGCAAACCGGCGCGGTTCAGTGAGCCGCCGACGAAGCGGTGAGGGCGGTCACTGAAATAGCTAAGGCAATCCGGGTTGGCTATGCGGGAACTGATCCGAACGAATAACTGATTTATGGGGCATGGGAATGTTGGGGTTGATTTTGGCGGTATCTGTCATGAGTTGGCAGCCACCCGCAGAACAGGTAACGCGACCGGTTATACAGATTTCAGGTCAATGCCGTGGCTGCGGCTGCAAGGGCGGCCCCGGCTGGCGTATTCATGCCACGGGACGTTGCGCTAGCTATCGAAATCTAGCACAGAACTGTGGTTCTCCACCGTCAGAAGCACTGTGCACATATGAACTCGGCGGTGCGAAGGTCAGGAAACTCCCTCGTCTTCATTTTACGCACCATCCGACGCCAAGACAGTGACAAAGCCTGCGAAACCCAGCGGATCGATTGCGGGACGCGCATCTGTTATCGATGCCGATACTATCGAGATACATGGCCAACGCATCCGAATTTGGGGTGTTGACGCGCCAGAGGGTGCGCAGACATGTAAAATGCATCCGGCAGTGAGTATCGCTGTGGACAAATCAGTTCGATGAAGCTGGCCAGCTATCTCGATGAGGCTCAACCCATTATCTGTGCTCAACGGGATGTCGATAAGTATAATCGCATTGTAGCATCGTGCGTGAATACCTTCGGCCAGGACCTAGCGACATGGCTCGTCCGGAACGGGCATGCTCTCGATTGGCCAATGTATTCAAAGGGCGCTTATTCTAGCGCTCAGTCAGAAGCCAAAAGCCGAAAGGCAGGCATCTGGCAAGGAACTTTGTCGAACCATGGGTATGGCGGAAATTGAGCAAAGGCGCGATGTGAGGAGTGGTTGGCTCTCTGACCTAAACGAGATACTGTAGAAATAGCCAAAAAGTCAATGACTTGTTTTAGCAAGTTAAAGTTGCGACGTTCCCAGCAAAATAGAGATGCGACAGATGCTGACGTTCAGCCCCATTCCGAGAGGCTGGTCGGGGTTGCAAACGAGGAATGGGGGCGGGTGAATATCCACCTCTTCGGCTTTAGATCCCATGAGGAGTGAACAGCGGCCGTCGCTCTGGCAGAGTGAGGTTGCATCAAAACACTCGCTCAGGAGGAGCAATTTATGGAACCCGCATCCATTCATCCGACCGCTGTCCGCACTGATCTTGGCGCAATTTTTGTGGCATTGGAACTGAGCCGATCGACTTGGTTGATCACTTCGTTGTCGCCGGGCAGTGGCGAGAGGATGTCGAAGCATTTAGTGGCCGGTGGCAATGTAGCAGAGCTGCTGGATCGATTTGAGCGGTGTTGTCACGTTAACTGGGCTGCAGTTGCCTGCCTGACGGTTTGGGCGTAAATTTTGGCGATGCAGACATCAGATATCATCTTCAAGCGTCACCGTTTTCCGCCACAGATCGTTGCTCATGCGGTGTGGCTTTATCTGCGGTTCAACCTTAGTCTGCGTGAAGTTGAAGAAATGCTGCTTGAGCGTGGAATCGACGTATCATACGAGACAGTTCGTCGTTGGATCGCCAAGTTCGGCCCCCAGATCACACGCAACTTGCGGCGGCGTCAGGCGCGCCCCGGCGATGTTTGGTATTTGGACGAAGTGGTCGTCAAATGCGCTGGAGAAAAATTCTGGCTTTGGCGTGCGGTGGATCAACATGGCTCCGTTCTCGAAGAAATCTTGCAGAAGCGGCGTGATAAAAGGGCGGCAAAGCGATTGCTTGTGGCGTTAATGAAGCGCTATGGCTTTGCTCCCAAACGGATCATCACCGATAAGCTCCGCTCCTACGGTGCAGCAAAGGCAGAAGTGGCACCCGGCCTTGACCATTGGTCGCACAAGGGCCTCAATAATCGGGCCGAAAATAGCCATCTGCCGTTTAGGAAACGGGAGCGAACCATGCAAGGTCATCGGTCACCTGGAGCGTTGCAACGGTTCGTCTCCATGCACTCAGCGACCCGCAATTGTTTCTCTGTTCCATCTCGTCGCCGAGCCGCACACAATTCGCTACCATCGCCTCGAAGCTTTCGATGCATGGAAAATTGCGGCCTGTTTCGCCTGAATATCTACGAGCCCCTGGCCTTTCCGGCCAGAGAAACTTAACGTGACAACAACCTCTATTTTGGTACCTTCGTGGCTCCAAACCACCTTGCTGACATGGTCTCCAGCCTGAAACTTAGCGAAATCATATTGCCATTTGATTGCCAGTCGGGAAACGCACCTGTCGAAAAAGCGTAGACCGCTAGGCCTTGAAAGGGTATGAACCGATGGCCCCTGGAATTGGACGATGTGCTGATTACCAGTCAAAATTCTGTCTCGGGAGATGCGGCGTCCTATCGCCAACTCTCGCCACAATTCTTTCTCTACTGACCGCAGTATCCACCGTCATATTCAACATTTGGCACAATATATATCGTGAGCGTTGCGGGCAGAGTAACATGGGGCATCGCAATTTGCATCGGATGGAAGAGCTTCAGTGGGCTTCAGGCATCTTTGCTGTCTTTAACCCAGAAAATTGCCGAATTTCAACCGGAACTAACATTAGCAAGCCCATCATCGATGAGTAAATCTCCGGTGCGACTAATAGAACCGCCGCCAAGATCATCAGGATGTTCTCCCAAGGCTTTGTTCTCACCAACAAAAGCCAGAGAGCGCAGCGCCAAGTGCGGTAATACCGATGGCGCAACCGAAAAACGCTATAAAGAAGTCAGGCCAGTTGAAATTGGATGTTACCAATAACAGGGACGGCGAGAAAACGAAGACAAATGGCACCAATACTTTGCCCAATCCGAGGCGAAACGCGGTATTGCCGGTCTTGAATGGATCGGCCCCGCCATACCCGCAGCTGCATAGGCGGCGAGCGCCACCGGTGGTGTTATGTCGGCCAGAACGCCGTAATAGAATACAAAGAAATGCGCGACGATAGGCTCCACACCCAGAAGCCCCAGAGCAGGTGCGGCAATCGTGGCCATAATGATGTAGTTCGCCGTTGTCGGAATGCCGCACCCCATGAGGATGCAGACAATTCCGGTCATTATGAGCGTAAAAGGAGTGTGAGACTCTGCGGTCCAAACCAAGTGACTGGCAGGATCGTCCCAAAACCAGCGAGCTGGGCGGCTGTCGATGTTACTATATAGGAAATTTTGAAACCAACCCCAGTGAGCGTCACCACGCCCACTATAATGCCGACAGTAGCCGCCGCTGCACCAACGGCAAGAGCGTATTTCGCACCATCTCGCAGACCGTCTAGTATCTCCCCACCGTCATGCGCTTGCGGGGATTAAGAAGGCCGACCGCAATACACAAGGTTATCCCCAGAAGGCCGCGAGATAAGGCGTATAGCCGGACAACAGCACACCAATCAGCACCACGAGTGGAATGACTGTCGGCCAATCGCGCTTAAAGGCCTCACCGAGATCTGGCAACTCCTCCCTGGTCATGCCGCGCAAACCATTGCGCTTGGCCTCCAAATGAACCTGCATCAACACACCGAAAAATGCATAAAGGCCGGCACAATAGCGGCCAGGATGATAGTCGTATAAGGCAAGTTGAGAAACTCGATCATCAGGAACGCAGCTGCGCCCATGATCGGAGGCGTAATTTGCCCCCGTTGAGGATGCCGATTCCACCGCTGCCGCGAAATGCCTTTATATCCAAGCCGGATCATTGCAGGGATAGTCAAAGAACCCACCGTGACCGTGTTGGCGACTGAAGAACCAGAGATCATACCGAACAGCGCGGATCCAAAAATCGAGACCTTTGCAGGTCCGCCAGCGAAGCGCCCTGCCACCCAGGCTGCACAATCAAGAAACAACTGGCCCAAACCGATACGGGTCGCGAAAACACCAAACAAGACAAAATGGAAGACATAGGTGGCAACGACGCCGAGCGCGATACCATAGATGCCCTGTGTCGTCAGATAAAGATGATCAATCAATTGGCTTACAGACGCACCTGGATGAACCAATATGCCGGGCATGTAGCGTCCATAGAGCGCGTAAAGCAGGAACAGAATTGAGATAATGGGCAGCGGCCAGCCCACCGAACGCCGTGTCGCCTCCAAAAGCACTACGACCAACAAACCTCCAAGAACAACGTCTATGGTGGTCGGGTTGCCAACCCGGAAAGCAAGATCGTCAAGCGGTATTAAAGGGACGTGGAGTACTGCCACAACAGCGATAATCGCCAACGTCCAGTCAATGATCGAAATACCGAGAGGCCTTAGCAGCGAAGAGGTTTCAGGCTGATCATAACCTTTGCGCGAAAAGGGAAGACGAGAAAACCAAGCCCAACACGAAGGAAAGATGGATCCCGCGATGCACCATTTCCGTCAAAAGGCCGAAACCCGCAGTATAGTAGTGAAACAAAGATAAAACGATGAGCAGGAACCCGACGATACGAGCGGCAATCGGTGCCAGCGGGCGAAACCGTATCTCGGAATCGAACGACGTATCATGGGGCGACTGACAGCACCCATATGGATGGTTAGTCTGGGGTGGTTGGCAGTTTTAGTTATGTCATTGGCAAATATAACTTTTTCTTTTATGATAATGGTATCAAGTTCTGCTTAGAGATTGCCCGTTCATTGAACAGGCCCGAGATGCACGGGCTGTCGGATGGGCAATCATTCAGTTTTCACTTGGTCACCGCTGTGTAAGGCTGCCAATTGCATAGTTATCAGATGCCGGTCCAGTTGCGATACAGGATATATGCCGCAACGATGAAGATTATTGCAGCGAAAATGCGGTTCAATGTGTTCCTATATCCACTCAATTGCGTGGCGAGTATCATTCCAAATACTCCTCCGATAACGCCACCTCCGATAAACTCACCAGCAAGCCACCAGTCCACCAGCCCGGAGGTGGCATAGTTCAAAGCCGTAGCCAGTCCGAAGGCCCCCACGGAGAGAAGGACGTGCCGATTGCGTTGATCATCGGTATACCTGTTGCCAACATCAAGCCGGGCACAATCAGGAAGCCGCCGCCGATACCGAAGAATCCGGATGCCGAACCCGAAGCGAGAGCTACTGCTGCTGTGACGAGACACATTCTTAAGTCGATCGGGCGGCGTTCGACGTCCAACCTCTTTTGGGCTTCAGCATGAACAGCCCGACCACGATCATGAGGATGCCGAACAGAAAGATGAGACGATCACCGTCTAGAGCTTTTCCAAGACTGGAACCGATAAGTGCCCCGATAGTGCCCAGTGCGGAGAAGACAACACCACAACGCCACCAGATGTGCCCCTTCAGGGCATGGCTCGTAAAATTCGCGAACGCGTTGACTGAAACAGCAAGTGCACCCGTACCGATGGCGACATGGGGCTGGCTCACACCGACGACATAAAGGAGCAACGGTGTAGCGAGGATGGAGCCGCCGCCGCCAAGCAATCCCAGCATAAAGCCAACAACACTTCCGGAACCCACCGCCGCAAGGATGGAGTTACTCAGCACCATAGGATCCTAACTCTCTCACGCACTGTCAGCGCTCATTTAGCCTTCTCCACGCAGAAGATGTCGTAAAGGGAGGCGACCAGTTGCGCCGCCTTTTCTTCTGTGAGGCGATAAAAATCTGTTTCCCTTCCCGTCGCGTCTCGACTATTCCGGAACTGCGCAACACCGTTAGATGCTGCGACAGGTGCGGTTGATGAACCGATCTTTTGTTCCATCCTACCAACGGAATACTCGCCTTCCACCAAGGTACAAACGATCATCAGACGCGCTGGATGGGACAGCGTCTTGAGCAGGTCTGCGACTTCGTTCGCGCGCAGAGATAATTCAACTGAAGATAGTCCATCTTTCATCATCGTTATGCGGTTCACGGTCATTCCCATGCAGCCCCTTCCAGAGCATCCAGCGGAAACCTCAGATAGCGCTTACCGTTGGCTTCTGGCTCAGGTAGACGTCCACCACTTATGTTCACTTGCAACGCATGCAAGATGAGCCTTGGCATTGGCAGCGTTTTGTCGCGCTTGGTCCGTAAGGCAACGAAGGCTTCTTCCGATACGCCCGCCAGGTGCGGATTGTGCTTCTTTGATCAGCCACGATGCATTCCCAACGCGGCGCACGACCGCCCGGCTGGTAATCATGTCCGGTGAATAGCCGCGTCTCATCGGGAAGTGCCATGATATTCTGGATTGACCCCACAATGCTCGCGCATCGCCGCCGGGAAAATCGGCCCGTGCCGTACCGCTGTCGGGCATAAAATTGTGTCGTGGACAAATACCGCGTCGCCGATCACGTAAGTGATTGAAGCGAGAGTATGGCCAGGCGAGAACATAACTCTGGCATCGATGGAACCAACCTTAAACGTCTCACCATCGGCAAAGAGCCGATCCCATTGCGAGCCATCTGTAGCTAGTTCGGGCCAGTTGTAGATCTCCTTCCACAGCTTCTGGACTCTGATTACATGCTCGCCTATCGCCGTCTTTGCGCCCGTTTTCTCCTTGAGATACTGAGCTGCTGAAAAGTGGTCGGCGTGTGGATGAGTGTCGAGAATCCATTCGACCGTCAGGCCACTATTGCGGACGTAATTGAGTATTGCGTCTGCGTTGATCGTCGCCGTGGCCCCGACTTTTCATCAAAGTCGAGAACGGATCTACAATTGCGCACATACCGGTTGCCGGATCGGACACCACGTACTGAACACTGGAGGTTCGCCTATCGAAAAGCCTTTTACCTGCGGGCGACGGTCAGCGAAGCGTTGAGGCCACGATGCCGCGACACTGGTATCAAAGCCGAGTTGATGTCCGAATGGTACGACGTCTTCAACAGACATGCGTCCGTCCAATACCTCACCGATCAGATAAAGGCTGAGCGAACGCGTACCTGTTTTGCAATGCGCAAGCACGGGGCCATCGGATTTTCTGACCGCCGCCTGAAACGCACGCACATCAGCTTCAGTGATCGTATTCATTGTGACCGGAATATACGCATAAGAGATCGCATTGGTGGGCTGCATCGCATTCCGCTTGGTTTCCCGGCTGGTCTGCGCTTTCGTTATCGGGGCGGTTGTTGATCAGCGTTTTGAAGCCGCTTCGATCGAGTACACTGAGTTCTTGCGCGTTTGGCTGCGAAGATACCGACAGCTTCTCAGATATTCTGGTGACGGGCATTTATGCCTCCAACGTAACATTATATAATATACTATAATGTATAATGTTAACGTTTTCAAGCCTCCTCGAAAACGCAGATTTTTAAAAATCCGCGCAGGAGCTCTAACGAAAACGGCAAAAGCCCGATCGTCGGAGAACAATTCGATAACTTCAAACTTTCAGGCCACTGGCAAAGGGTCTCGATGAAGGTATGATGATATGCATCCAATGCCCGGAGGTACCTCAATGAGCCGATTGCATACAGAAAACCACCTCGTATCGCGGATCGGTTGGCTTCGCGCAGCGGTACTCGGCGCCAATGATGGTATTGTCTCAACGGCGAGCCTCATTATGGGCGTCGCATCTGCTTCAACGGGAACGACGCAGATCTTGATCGCTGGCATCGCAGGCCTTGTTGCAGGCGCGATGTCCATGGCGGCGGGTGAGTATGTTTCTGTCAGCTCTCAATCCGATACGGAGTTGGCAGATCTTGCCAGAGAGCGCAAGGAACTCAAAACTCAGCCCGAAGCAGAGCTCGATGAATTGAAGCAAGCCTATATTGATCGCGGCCTAACTCCGGAACTGGCGCGGCAGGTGGCAATACAGCTGACCTCACACAATGCTCTGTCTGCTCATGCCCGTGACGAACTGGGAATTGTCGAACACATGGAAGCACGGCCAGTGCAAGCAGCGCTGACCTCAGCGGCCACGTTCTCGATTGGGGCCGCCCTACCCTTGCTGATGGCGGTCATCGCGCCTCCCTCGATCTTGCTTTATGCGGTTGCTATCTCTTCCCTGCTGTTTCTAGCGTTACTAGGCGCAATCGGCGCCAAGGCGGGAGGAGCTAATATGCTTAAGGCAACCGTTCGCGTCACTTTTGGGGCGCATTGGCCATGGCAATCACGGCTGGTATTGGGGCCCTAGTCGGCACAGCGGTCTGACCGTCGATCTGAGTTTATAGGGAATACATATGTAAAGAAGAATTACTGTAGTCGGTCAGAGGCAGGGCTCTATAATTTGCTCATTCTATAGGTCGGGGAGACGCTAAAGATGCGGTTTTCAGGTGAAGGTCGATCAAAGACAATCCTTTTGATTTTTGCCTTCTGCGGACTTGTTATCGGGCTCGGCCTGCACTTCTCCGGCTACTCATACGGCGCGCGGCTAGCCTGGACTATTGCCACTTTGCCTGTGCTGGCGACTTTGCTCGTCGAAATTCTCCGGAGTTTATGGCGAAAGGAGTTCGGGCTGGATATCGTCGCGGCGATGTCGATGACGGCCGCGCTGGCATTCGGGGAAATGCTGGCGGCTTCGATCGTCGCCCTCATGTATACTGGGGAGCCTTTCTTGAAAGCTTTGCCGAAGGGCGGGCACGCCGTGAGATGCATGCCTTGCTGTCCCGTGCGCCGCGAACGACAACGCGTTATATCGATGACCATCTCGAAGAGATTGCCGTGGATACGGTTCGTCCGGGTGACCGCCTCCTGATCCGTCAAGGGGATGTCATTCCGTTGATGGGCGTATCGCCTCCGCAAAGGCCTTCGTAAACACGTCTGCGCTCACGGGAGAGTCACTTCCGGTTTCGCTTGCGTCGGGAGCGGATGTGCTGAGCGGCTCGATGAATGCCGGCGATGCTTTCGATATCGTTGCCAAGCACGAAGCGAAGGATAGCACCTACGCTGGCATCGTTCGCCTCGTGGAAGAAGCACAGCATTCCAAGGCTCCAATGTCGAGACTGGCAGACCAGTGGTCTGTCGGCTTTCTGATCGTGACCGTCATAATCGCCTTCGGAGCATGGTGGTTCACGGGAGACCCGATAAGGTCGGTCGCCGTTCTCGTCGTGGCGACACCATGTCCTCTCATCCTGGCGGTGCCCGTCGCTCTTGTTGCGGGACTGTCGCGTTCGGCTCATTTCGGGGTGTTGGTGAAAGGCTCCCGTCCATTGGAGAATATGGCCCGTATCAATACGCTGGTGCTGGACAAGACCGGAACGCTGACCGACGGTCGTCCGCAAATCACCTCAATCCACCTTGAGCCGGGATTCAGTGAAAGCGAGGTATTGCGGTTCGCTGCTTCCCTTGACCAGGTGTCCAAACACCCTATGGCACAGGCCCTTGTACTGGCCGCTCAGGGGCGCGGTATAGATCTTGTATTGCCGACTGACGTCAGCGAACTGGCCGGGGATGGAGTGGCTGGCCGGGTCGATGGCAAAAGCGTCATTGTCGGCGGACACAGCTTCGTTGAGAGACAAGCCAATGCAAAGCTGGTCGAAATCCCCAATACGGAAGCCGGAGCAGTCTTGGTTGCAGTCGCAATAGACGGCAGGCTTGCGGGCTATATCGTCATGGCCGATCCGTTGCGCAGCGATGTGGTCGATACGTTACGCGGTATACGCAAAGACGGCGTGAGGCGCATAGTGCTGGCGACAGGCGATCGTGCTGCGGTGGCCAGACGCATCACCAAGGGCTTGGGGCTTGACGCCATCTACTCCGAACTTTCACCCGATCAAAAGTGCTGACCGTACTCAGCGAGCGCAAGAACGGTGCTGTGATGATGGTTGGAGACGGCGTCAACGACGCGCCCGCACTTGCCGCGGCTGATGTCGGCGTTGCGATGGGTGCAAGGGAGCGGCAGCGTCGGCTGAGGCAGCCGACGTCGTTCTTCTCGTTGACAGGATAGACAGGCTTCGCACCGGGATGGAGATTGCGAAGCGGTCAAGGCGCATTGCGATCGAAAGTGTTGTGGTGGGCATCGGCCTTTCCGTGATCGCCATGATCGCGGCAGCGTTCGGTTATCTGTTACCTGTCCAGGTGCATTGCTCCAGGAAGTGATCGATGTCGCTGTTATCCTCAATGCGCTCCGGGCGTTGAGAATCTCTCCCAACATCGGCTAAAGGGCGTCGTGGTTTACCAGAATGTGAACTGGTGAATAATTCACCTACAGCTTCGCACTGAATTACTGTTCCTCCAGCACGTAATAAGAACAGAACATTGAAGCTTAACCGCCTGGCCAGCGTCACACCGATCTGCGAGCCGAGTACCATTAGCGCTGTTGCCCATGCATCCGCTTCGGCACAGGTACGTGTCACGACGGTGACTGACGCCGGAGGCTCCATGACGGGAGCACCGCGACGTGGGTCCATGGTGTGCGACAGGCGATAATCGTTGACATTAATCCAATGCCGATAATCGCCCGACGTGGCGACCGACGCATCCTGAAGAGCGAGAACCGAATGAGCTGCGCGACGATCATAGTCAGGAGCCTCTACTGCAATCGACCAAGGACTCCCATCTGGCCGCAACCCGAGCGCCCGCATCTCCCCATCGATTCCGACGAGGCCTGACGAAATCCCGAAAGACAGCAATGTCTCCGCCAGACGATCCACGCCATATCCCTTGGCAATTCCATTGAGATCAAGCGTGATGGGAGCCAACTTTCGCACCATTCCCAGCTCGACGTCCAGTTCCAGAACGTCATGGGCTGGTCGGCGCTCGCGCTCAAGCGCTGCTCGTATCTGCTCAGGGACCGCCTCTGACGCCCCGAAACCCCAGGCGCTTACGGCATCCCCATGCCGATATCAAACGCGCCGCCCGATGCACGGCCAATGTCGAGCGCAAGGCGCAAAACGTCCAGCAGTTGCTGCGGCACCTTTGTCCAGTGTCCCACCGGCGCGGCGTTCACCTGCATTAGAATACTATCCGGCTTCCATGTTGACATTTGCATGTCCACCGCGTCCATTGCCGCCTGAAGTGCGGCCCGAACGGATTGTGGATCGAACCCCGCTGCTTGGTAAAGCAACGCTGACCAACGTGTACCCATGGTAGGCCCGCTCAAAGCGTGACGTTGCATCTCAGTAGACGTCTTCGACATAACGTCCCTCCGCCCTGAGTTTGGCCAATGTCAGCCCCGTGGAACCCAGAATATCGGCAAGAACCAACGAGACTCCGTTGGCCATATCGCGTCCGCCACATACCATGATCCGCGCCCCTCCTGAATCAGCCGAGTGACGTCATCGGCTTCTTCCCGAAGAGCATGCTGCACATAGCGCGGCATTTTCCCGCGTGAACAACAGGAGCTAATCTGCGCAACTTGCCCCTTCTGCTTCCATTCACGGAGTTCGTCGCCATAGAAAAATCGCTATTCGTCCGGCGCATTCCAAAGAACAAATGGATCGGGCGATGTCGCGTATTGGCACGGATAAAACCCGCCAAAGGTGCGATTCCGGTTCCCGCGCCGATCAAAATCAGGGGCATGTGTGTCCGATTGTCCGCATGGAAACCGGGATTGCGGCGCGGGAAAGCGCTGATCGTGTGTCCGGGCTCCAGTTCCAGGAGCTGGCAGGAGCATAGCCCACCCGGATGTTTTCTCACGACGATCTCGACAAAGCCATCCTTGCGTCCAGAAGCCAGTGAGTAGAACCGGGGAACAGTTGATCCGGAGGAACGATGGCGAGGAGATCGCCGGCCACAAAGCGCCCCAGTCCGCGGCCACGCACTTGCTGCCAGAAGGAAAGCTTCGGCAAGGCAAAGCGCAGTATTGCTGCGGGCGCTTGCACTTCGGCACCATAATCACGGCGCGACACAAGCGTAAGCGTTACGGCGGCGGGTTGAACGGCCTGGTGCGTGAGTTCCAGGTCTATGTCCAACGCAGCACCGAGTGTCCGTCCCCATCGGGCAAAAGCCTGCGGCGACTGACGGTCCACCGTGTCAAAGGGTATGAGCATTCTCCATCCGACGGCATGCGCCGTCTCCGTCACCGCTCGCGCGAATCCACAATAGGCTGGAAAGCTACTATCGCCAAAACCGAGCACAACCAGCGGAATTGCCGAATCCGCTTCCTGAGATAACAGTCCTTCGAGAAACCCCTTGGCCGAAGCGGGTGCATCGCCGTCGCCATAAGTCGCGGCCAGGATGAGGATGCGCCGCGCCTGCCCGTAACGGGCCGGGTCGAAAGCCGACATTGGCGCGGCATGGACGGCCTGACCGGCGTCGGACAGCGCCGCATGCAGCGTAGCGGCAAAGCCCCATGTGCTACCGCCTTCACTGCCGACGAGAATGATCGTCTCCGCCTTTCCTGCGGAAACATTGCCGCGAATACGTGGCCGTCCGCGACGCCCGTCGAACCAGAGAACAACGCCCGTGCCCGCCATGACTGGTACACCAAGAGCCGCCAGGCCAAGGATCAGCGCCAGAACAGAAGCCCCCGTCCCGTATGGAGCATATAAATGGTTTCCGACAGACGTTGCCATCCGGTCAGGCCGCTCCAGCCGAGAAGCGCGCCCGTGCCCTGATCGATATAGCCGGTGCCCCGGTCGGTCTTAAGGGTGAGAATGTCCATCGGGTTGGATGGATCGGCGAATGACAGGCTGCGCATTTCCGCAACCGGTATCTGCCGCAGCGGTTCCATCGTCGCCGGAAGCGCTCCAGTCTGGCCGCTTGCCTCAGTCTGCATGACCGGCGAAACCGCACTATCAGGCAACAGATCGAAGGTGGAGGCCGTCATCCACAAAGCCGTGGCCGAGGAAAGCAGCAGGCCTGCGACGGCCAGTCGGGCGACCTCGACATGCAGACGCCCGGAGAGCGGGCCACGCAGGCGCGAGAACCAGTGCTGCCAACCCCGGCCCGACGTGCGACAAGCGCCACCCCGGACAGGCTCAGCACCATCATGGCGGCAGCGCCCGCAGCCATGACCATGCGACCGCTATCATCAAGAAAGAGCGAACGATGCAGACCTGTCAGCCAGCGTTCGACTGGATCGGATCGGCAGAAGCGATAGCCTGACCGGTGGCGGGATCGATGACCGCCGCCTGAGGCGCACCATTATCGAACCAATAGGCCGTCATCCGGCCAGACGGCGCCCGCCGGATTTGCTCCACCTGCGGATAGACCGCTTGAACACGCCCCGCCAGATCGGCGATCGTACGTGTCACATCTGCCTGTGGAGACGAAATACTTTCGACAGCGGGAAAAATCGACAGTGCTGCACCGCTGATACTGAGCACAATCAGGAACAACGCGGCAAGAAGTCCCGGCCAACGATGGATAACGCGGAACATAGCAATCACCGTTTATAGTGAATAATCGGCTGTTGCGATGTAACGGCGTCCTTTGACTGGAGCTTTCACACCGCCGGATGTCAGCGGTATAACCACCTCATTGGGACTGTCGCGCATGTCTTCCACCGCAGCGTCGACGTGCAATGTGTAGCCCGCATCAAAAACGCATCGGCCAGATCAACTGTGATTTTAAGCGTCTTGCCCGTCCCGACGCTCGCGCCCGTGATACCATTGATTTCGCTCGTGTTGCCACCCGTTGCGCGATACCACCCAGACAGGTGTTCGTAATACTTGGATTTGCTACCAGCCATCCAAAGACTACCAGCATATTTGCCCTGAGCATCGGTGACGTAATAGGCAAGATAAGCGCCGTCCCCGCCATAGCTGTTCAGCGTCGTGGTCAGAGTTACGGGTCGCGCCATGGCGATACCCGGAAGCGTAAGTGCCGTGGTCATTGCCAATACTGCGAGAAGTACTTTCATGTCAGACTACCTCTTTCAAAGAAACGGGCGCACGGACCTGAACCGGATCCGTGTTCATGCCAGCCACTCTCGCAAGATGAGCTGAACGCCGCCTGACACTGATGTAATTTCTGCTTCAGCGCTTTGTCAGGAAAGACATAACGAAAACGCTGGACCTGCCAGCAGGTCCACCGTTTTAAGAACCGACGATGCGGGCTGTTATCAATGCAGCGACATGCGCTTGAGCGTGCCATCGCGCAAAACGAACTGGTGCCATATCGCCATCAGTGCATGAAGACCGGCCAGATAAAGAATGATGGTGCCGGCATTCTCGTGGAAGTCGGCGATCAATCCGGGGAGCCTTGCACTGGGGCCGTAATGGCTGGAACGGAAAGGCCGAAGAATGATATGGGAACGCCAATCCGCGAGGCGGCATACCAGCCGCTGAACGGCAAGGCGAGCAGAAACAGATAGAGGATTGCATGACCTGCCTTGGCCGCAAGCGCTAGCATCCCTTGCGTCTGAGATGCTGACGGCGCAGCGCCAGAAAGACGCAAGAGAATGCGTGGGAAAACAAGCACGAGCACGGCAAGCCCTAGAGAAAAATGCAACAAAGGCGGATTTTCCGCCATACGGCGTCCACCCACCGACGTCAACCATGCTCCGAGGATCAACGCTGCGGTGAACCAGTGAATCACAACCATGCTTTTGAATAACGATCAGGACTGCGAGGCATGACAAGTCTTTCCTTGACTAAACGCGCTCTATTAGCGGAGCGCCGGGTGCTTATTTGGCAGGGAGTTTTGTCGAGCAAGCGGCTGGAAAGCATGCCGACGCAGCGCTTGACACCTATCCCTAGTTATCTCTTGATTTGCGACGGCGATCATCGTCGTGGTCGGATTCGCCGACCTTGTGTTTTATCTTGACTATAGCAAGCGTCGCCGGATCAACTTTGGCCCTGAAAGCAATTCCGGTTTTGTCGGAGCCGCGGACTTCATAACAGCCGTCGTCGATTTTGATCCGCGCTACGGTCCAGCCGCGAGAAGTAGCCATAGCCTGAACCGCGTCCCTGGATTGCCACTTGTCCATCGACACATGGCAGTCATCATCGGCTCGCGCCACGCCGCTTCCTGCTGAAATCAATAAAAGGGAGATTGCAGCAAGGTAATTTACCATCATATCATTGTTCCTGATCAATGCGCTTTGAAGAGAATAATGCCAGCCATTTCTGACGAGCAGCTGAAGCTGGCAAGGGTATGACGTCAGAGGAATGACAGGTTACAGCTTCAGTTAGAATATGTTCACATCTGACTGAATCGGGTCGACACGGGGCCGCTTCTTATCGAATAAAGGGGCTGTTGTATGCGGGTTCTGTTGATCGAAGACGATACAATCCTGGGCAAGGCCGTTCGCGACCATATCGCCGTCAACCATTCCGTGGATTGGGTGACCCGGCTCGACGACGCAACAGAGCATGTCAACTCTGCAGTTTACGACCTAATGCTGTTGGACCTGATGCTTCCCGACGGGCTGGGTGTCAATTTTTACGCAACCTTCGCGCCAAAGGCAGTGTCACGCCTGTCATTATCCTCACGGCACTGGACCAGATTTCTGACCGGATCGAAGGTCTCGATGCCGGGGCAGACGATTACATGATCAAACCGTTCGACCTGGCGGAACTGTCGTCACGACTGAATGCCGTTGCGCGACGTTACAGCGGCAATCCCAACCCATTGATCAAAATAGGCGACCTCCAGATCGATCTGGCCGCCAAGACCGTGAGGCAGGACGGGCGCCCCGTTGAACTGACCGGTCGCGAATGGGCACTGCTAGAAAACTTCCTGCAGCGACCTGGTATTGCATTGACCAAGTCGCAACTCGAGGATCGGCTCTATGCCTTTGGCTCAGAAGTCGAGAGCAATACAATTGAGGTCCATGTCAGCCGTCTCCGCAAAAGCTTGGATATGCGATCATCGAGACGGTTCGCGGCATCGGATACCGGCTTGGAAACGCAAAATGATCCAACCGAAGAGCCTGCAATGGAGACTTTCGCTCTGGCTCGGGCTCGGCGCGGCCCTGTTGTGGGTTGTTACAACGATTGTGACAGCACATCTTCTGCGCCAGGAACTGAATAAGGCCTTTGACAGCGCCCTCGAAGAAACGGCGCAACGCATTCTGCCAGTCGCAGCGCTTGAGATATTGGGACGCGATGCCGACGACACCGAACAGCGGGTTGCCACCCTGCGCCAGCACGACGAATATTTCACCTATGTGGTGCGTGACGCGGCCGGAACCGTGCAGATGCGTTCGCATAGTGCGGATGTAACCATTTTTCCGCCCTATTCAAAAATGGGTTTCAGCAGCACACCAACCCACAGGCTCTACTCTGACGCCGCAATGCAGGGTAGCCTCACAATTACTGTCGCTGAACCCTCTCCCACCGGCGCGATACGGCTAAGCACATATTATACACGCTTGCTGTACCTCTCTCCCTGGCCGTCCTCCTCGGCTTGATCGGTGTCTGGTTCATCGTACGTCTTTCCATGGCACCGGTTCGCAGTTTTCGCGATCAGATTGAGGCGCGTGGCAGCGGAGATCTTGATCCGGTCGCCGTAAATGGGCTTCCCTCCGAAATTGACACTGTTGCCATAGCGGTAAATCGGCTGTTGGGCCGTTTGAAACTGACCCTGGAAGCCGAACGCAGTCTTGCAGCCAAATCAGCCCACGAATTGCGCACCCCGGTGGCAGCGGCGCTCGCACAGTCGCAAAGACTGATCGTCGAGGCGCCCGATGCTACCACGCGCGAACGTGCCCAGGACATGGAAACGGCGCTGCGCCGCCTCGCCCGCTTGACAGAAAAACTGATGCAGTTGGCAAGAGCCGAGGGCGGACGGCTCCTGGCCGAAAAGCCAGTAAATATTGCTGCAATCCTTCGATTAGTTGTAGGCGAGTTCAACGGATCTACTGATGCTATCGGTCGCATTGAGTTGACTCTCCTGATTGCCCCGTGCTTAAGAGCATTGATGCGGATGCGTTTGCCATACTAGCGCGCAACCTAATCGAAAACGCACTCAAACACGGTGCACAGGACATGCCTGTTCTCGTAAGTTTTAAAAGCGACGGGGAACTGCGTGTTGTTAATGGCGGCCAGTCGTGCCGCCCGAAACGCTTGCTCGGCTGAGTGAGCCGTTCGAGCGCGGTCAGGCTCTTGTGCGCGGTGCAGGACTTGGTCTTGCCATTGCCAAAACAATTGCTACTGGAGCAGGCGGTCGGTTGGAGTTTTCCTCCCCGGCATCTGGCATGAAAGACGGCTTCGAAGCGAGGTTTTCTTCCATTGCATGAACGCCGAACCGGTGCACCACTGACCATTGAGCAGTGCCTCACTGCTTTGATTGCCAGTCAACAACGGGCCTTCGCAACCATCCGGTGTTCAATATCGTGTGTGTTAAACGTGGCCCCGCCGCCTCTAAAAGTGCTGTACAGATATTGGGCAGTAAACAGATCGAGATGCCCGCCACCGACATTCTTGTAGACCGTGATCTGGCGATCATCGCTGCGGCCCGGATGTTTTGACTGACATAGCTCAATCAAATCAGCTTCGATCTGCTCATGCTTGATCAGTCCAGTGGCGAGCGGAATTCCGAGTTCGCCCGAACCATCACAGCAATGGCGCGTATCAACAAATACCCGTCCGGCACGACGGAACACGTTATCATCGGCTTCACGCATGTCCGGCATATAGGCACCGATCAGATCGACATGAGCGCCCTCTTTGAGGAGTTTTCCCTTAACCAGCGGATTGGTCGACATGGTGACACACGATATGATGTCCGCCATCGATACTGTGTTATCGAGATTCTCCACGGCAACGATGTCGACGCCAGCAATGTCAAGTCGGCTGGCAAGTTTTTCCGCCCTGTCGAAGTTGCGGTTCCAGATAAAGACTTGATCGATCGACGGTCGGCTGGCGCAATGAGCCTGCACCACATGGGGCGCTAGCCCCGGCACCAACCACCAGCAAGGTACGGGCGTCCTTGCGCGCCAACAGGCTGGCGCCAAGTGCCGAATCTGCCGCCGTCTTCTTGAAGGTTTCAATGGCGCCATCACAGACCATGAGTGCTTCGCCGGTCTGACCGCTGAACAGCGTTACCGTGCCTTGGATCGAAGGTTGGGCCACAGGAAGTTTGACATTCGCAGGGAAAACACCGACCAGCTTGACGGCAACCGCCTCCCTTCGAGCCAAGCTACCAGGGACACAAACTGGTTGTCTGCGCTTTTCCGATCCTGAAGCACGGTAGTGTCGCTTTGGGGTCGTTTGCCGCTCGCATGCGCTTGACGCAAGGCTTCGATCAATCCTGGATAATCGAGCGCAGCATCGGTTTGATGTGCATTGAGAGTTATCATCATTCGTTCCTGTCAGGCCACGCGCGTCAGAAAACTTTTGGTGCGCGGATGTTGTGGATTGCCCATCACCTTTTAGGCGGGCCGGATTCAACAATCACGCCACCATCCATGAAAATCAGATGGTCGGCGACTTCGCGGGCGAAGTTCATTTCATGCGTGACGACAATCATGGTCACGCCATCTTCGGCCAACTGGCGCATCACCGCCAGAACCTCACCGACCAGTTCCGGATCAAGAGCTGATGTGGGTTCATCAAAAGCATCAGCCGAGGCTGCATCGCCAATGAACGGGCAATCGCCACGCGTTGCTGCTGCCCACCGGAGAGTTGGTCTGGATAATAATTGGCACGCTCGGTAAGGCCGACTTTTTCCAGCAACATCATCGCCGCGGCAATGGCCGACTGACGGCTGATCTTGCGTACGATCATTGGCGCCTCAATGATGTTTTCCACCACGGTCTTGTGGGGAAGAGATGGAAGCCCTGGAACACCATGCCCATTTTCTGGCGCTGGCATGCCAGTTCGTTGAAGGACATCGTATAGAGCCGCTCACCCTGCCAACGCATGCCGATCGGTTCGCCTTCCAGCAACACAGCGCCGGAATCCGGCACTTCGAGATAGTTCAGGCAGCGCAGCAATGTGCTTTGCCGGAGCCGGATGGGCCGACAATGCAGGTCACGTCACCCTTTTCCACCGTCATGTCGATGCTGTCGAGCACCCGGTGATTGCCAAAAGATTTGGTCAGTCTTTCCACCTGGAGCAGTGGTACACTCACGGACGTTCCATTCATTTTGGTATCCAAGCGCAAATTTGAAGGGCAGTAGTCTAGACAGGAATGATCGGGAATGGGTGATTTGTCGGGATTTCAGGTGGTTCTCGATATGGTGTTCGATGATTGTCAGGGCGGTTGACAGGATGAGATACCAGATCGTAGCCACGATCAGCAGCGGAATGGTCTGATATGTGCGCGAATAAATCATTTGCGCCGAATAGAGCAGATCGGGCAAGGCAAGCACGCTGACCAGCGACGTGAATTTCAGCATTGAAATGGTGTCATTGCCGATCGGCGGAATGATAATACGGATTGCCTGCGGCAGCACGATGCGCTTCATGATCTGAAACCGCGTCATGCCAAGTGTCGCGGCGGCCTCGGTCTGGCCCGGATTGATCGCCTGGATGCCAGCGCGGATGGTTTCGGCGGCATAGGCGCTTTCTGTAAAGGACAGGCCAAGCAGTGCTGCACTCATCGGCGTGATCAGCGTGTTCATGTCCCAGGACGACAAGGTCGGCCCGAACGGAATGCCAATGGTCAGATTGGGAACCAGAAGCGCCAGATTGTACCAGAAAATCAGCTGAACCAGGGGTGGAACGCCGCGAAAGAACCATATCCACAGCCAGCTTGCCCACTGCAGCACCGGATTGGCCGAAAGGCGCATCACGGCCAGTATGATGCCGATTGCAAAACCGAAGATCATTGCGGCAAAAGTCAGGAACAGCGTGCGCGCCAAGCCAGCGAGAATGTCGGGATGAAACATGTAGCGCACAACAATGTTCCATTGCAGGTTCTCATTGGTCGCCAGCATATTGACAAAACTCAATGCGATCAGAATGAGCACGGCGCCGGTGATCCATCGAGACGGATGGCGCACGGGTATCGGTTTGACATTATGTATATCCGGCCGGTGCGCGACCGTCTTTGCTGTTCTTGCCATGATTTACTCCAGACTACCGTATCGTGTTTAGCGAAATTCGTATTCGAACTTACCAAACCCGCCGGCCCGTGTTCCGGGCCGGCCTGCGCAATGGACCGCGGCTGTATTCGCACCGCCGCCGGCTGACGGGCGTTCTCCTTCAATCGGCCCTGACTATTTTGGCTCCGGATTGTCCTTAGTAACCAGAACCGCCTTTTCCAGGGTGCCGGCGCCATCAACGCCCCACTTTGCCATGATTTCCTTGTAGGAGCCGTCATCGATCATGGACTGGATGGCATCACGGAAAACTGGCCCAAGCGCATCACCCTTGCGCACGCCAATGCCGTTGAAGACCGGATTGCTGACCAGTTCAGATACGCTGAAGCGCCCCGTAATCTTGGCCATATAGTGCATTTTGCCGATCCGGCCGCCACCATCTCAACACGCCCCGAGGACACAGCCAGTTCGGCGGCGTTCTGGGTGGTGAATTGCTGCAGGTTAATCGGCTTCTCACCGGCGGATTCGCACAATTCCGCGCTCTTTTCCTTCAGATATTGGTAGTCCCAGGCACCTGTCATCACTGCAACGCTATGGCCGCACAGATCTTTTCCGACTTGATGGAAAAATCCTTGCCTTTCAAGAAGGCATAGGCGGTGCCTTCCTTGCGCTGAGGAATGAAATCAAGCGAATCAAGCCGTTCCGGCGTCACACCGAAGGAAGAAAATCCGGCGTCAAAACGCTTGCTGGCCAGGCCCGGAATGATGGCGTCGAAACTGGTTGCGGTAAATTCGAATGGTACGCCAATGCGTTCCGATATGGCTTTGGCCATGTCGATGCTCCAGCCTTTCAGGACGCCGTCTTCGACAAACTCGTCCGGTGGCCAGTCATTGAAGGCAGCAATCTTGACGCCCTTCCTGTAATTCTCCGGCACAGCGTCCTGTAGTGCCTTGATCGGTGCGGCATGCCCCGAGGTGATGCTGGCGGCCGTGGCCAGCGCCGCCAGCGCTACCATCATGCGCCGGGATGCGGTTTTGCGACGATTGGTCATTTATCTCCCCTTTGATTGGAACTTTATCCCCGTGCGAGGCTCGTCTTCTACTTGCGTTGCTGAAAATGATATGCGAACGTTCTCACAATATAGCCATTGATTGATCGCATCCGTCAAGTTGAAAGTTGAGATCAGGCCCATCATCGCCTATGAAACGGTACAGGTATTGAGCAGCGTGAAACTGCTTGGAAGGAACGCGCAGACATGAGTGAACGACGCGCCGACAAGACGACCATTGCCGATGTGGCGCGCCTGGCCGGCGTCAGCACCGCGACCGCCGGACGTGTATTGGGCGGCTATGGCTATACCAGCGAAGAAATCCGCGACAAGGTGAAGAAATCCGCTGATATGCTGGGCTATCGCCCCAATCTGCTGGCACGCAGTCTTATCACCGGGCGCAGCAAGACCATAGGCGTTGTCGCGGGCGACATGCAAAGCCCGTTTTACGCCAGTATTCTGCGCGGTATTTCCGATGTGGTTCGTGCGCGCGGCTTTGGCTTGATCGTCACCAACAGCGATGAATCGATCGATCGTGAGCTGGAGGCAGTGGATCTTCTGCGCGAAAAGCAGGCCGACGGCATCATCATTGCGCCCTGTGATATTCTCAAGGCGCAGCACTTGCACGATGTCGTTGCCAGCGGCTGTCCGGTGGTTCAGATCGATCGCCGCGTGAAGGGATTGAAGGCGGATTCGGTGACCGTCAATGGCCGCCAGGCCGCCCACGCCGCAGTGACCCAAATGATTCTCGACGGCCATAGTCGGATTGGCGTACTGGCGGAACTCGAGCATGGCCGCTACAAGAATCTCAACGCATTTCTTCACGACCGCCAGCACAAGAAAATCGATATTTCATCGCTTTATCCGAGCTGGCAACGTCTGCTCGGCTATATCGAAGCGCATGAGGAAGCCGGGATCGCCTTTGATCCGAGCCTCGTTGCCCAGGTGGGCAGCTATTCGATCGATATTGCCCGCCAGCACGCCATCGCGTTGCTGACCCGGGAAACCCCGCCTTCAGCGCTGTTTACCACCGATGGATTGATGTCAGCCGGCGCCATGCTGGCAATCAGCGAACTCGATATTTCCATTCCGCAGCAACTGTCCGTGGTCTGCTTCGACGATCTGGACTGGATGTCGTTCTTTACCCCTAAACTGACGGCAATCCGGCAGCCGCTGCTCGAGGTTGGCGAAGCCGCGGCTCGTCTGGTCCTGGAGCGGCTCGATAGCGCCGATCGGGCGCAGCAGGATATCGTGCTGCATGCCGAATGGCAGCCCGTTGTTCGCTCGCCCGCCATCCCGGTTGATCTGGCCGGTCTTAACCTCAAAAGACACGCGCAGCGAGCTCAATCCTGCAACTCGGCTATAGGCTCGCCGAGATCAATCGGCGCGGCATGACCTGTACCACCATATTGGCCACATGTCGCCGCAGCAACGCGTGACGCCGCCTGTAGCAATGTTGCGGGCGCCTCGCCTTTCACCAGGCCATAAAGGGTGCGGGCGATGAAACTGTCACCAGCGCCTAACGTGTCAACCGCCACAATCGGTGTTGCTTCGGCATGGAAAACCCCTTGCGCACCGGCAAGAACTGCGCCCTTGGTGCCGCGGGTGATCAGCACCCAATCCGCGCCGCTCTCGCGCAGGCAGGCAATGGTCGCCGTAACCTCGTCCGGCGAAAGCTCGCCGCCCGAAACAGCGGCTAGAAAGCATTTCGGGCCGATGCGTCGATAGTGTTCCACGTCGCGACGGGTGGAGAAATCATAGGACAGACGTTGCGGCGCAATGGCATCCAGCCAACCGTCAAGGCCGCTCGACTGACCGATATGGACGGCATCGAACCGGCGCGCAAACTGAATATCGGCGGCGCTCGGCTCAAACATCGACACTCCGAGATCAAAGCGGATGAAATAGCGATCATTGTTACCGCGATGACCAATGATGCAATAGGCCGTCTTGCCTGTGGCCTCCATGCGCAGATGCGAAGTATCGACGTCCTCGTCGCGCAGTGCGGCCTGAATGACCCTTCCGGCCGCATCTGCGGCAACCACGCCGATATAGGCCGCCTCGGCCCCAAAACGGCTCATATGGATAGCGACATTGACACAGTTACCGCCCGGAAACATTTCCCGACGCGAAATGTAACAATCGACGACATTATCGCCCATCGCCGCGATTTTGATCATTCTTATTTTCCCAATTGACAAGATGTGAGAACGTTCGCACACTAAAGTAGAACTGTCAATGTATCGCGGGGTTGGTACCGGGAAATGTTGCACTGGACCGGAACGGCTGCCGATCGGCGCAGCCAGGCTCTTCAAGACGCTGAAAAGAGGAATAGAATGCCCAAACAACTTCCTACCGATATTGCTGAAACCCTGAATGCGCTTGCGCAGCGGATTTTTCGCATGTGTTTCTGGTTGCCTGCGGCGGATCGCTGTCAATCATGCATCCGGGCAAGTATTTTCTGGATCGCCATTCGGGACTGCTGACCTCTGATGTCTATAATGGCGAGGAGTTCGTCACACGCGACCCGCGTCGCCTCAACAGCGATGCCATTGTAATTCTGTGCTCCCAGACGGGCACCACCAAGGAAACGGTGCGGGCGGCAGAACATGCCCGTCGCCGGGGCGCCTGCGTGATCTCCCTGACGCTGGATCCGCAATCGCCGCTCGCCGCCGCCGCCGACCACGTGCTGCAATACCAGGCGTCCTACACCACCGGCATTCCGATCGATGGTGCCGACAGCAATTACAGCGTGCTTTACATGTTGCTGGCGGGCATTGTCGATTTACGCGACAAGACCAGCCTGCTGCCCAAACTGCTGGAAAGCCTGCCGGCACTGCAACCGGCCATTGAACGCGGTCAGCAGCATTTTGATGAAACCTTTACCAGATATGCAGAGCGCTACGGCCGCGAAAAGTCGTGTACACCATGGCTAGCGGTCCGGTTTATGGCGCAGCCTATTCATTCTCCATCTGCGTGCTCATGGAAATGCTGTGGATCAACTCGCAAGCTATCCACGCCAATGAGTTCTTCCATGGCCCATTCGAAGTCGTCGATAAAATGCCTGCTTCGTCGTCATGATTGGACTCGATGAAACGCGTGCGCTGGCCGAGCGTGGCCGGGATTTCCTGTACCGTTTCGGCGAGCCGGACAATATATTGGTGCTGGATGCAGCGAAACTCGATCTCGCTGACATAGATGACACTTTCAAGGGATATTTCGTGCCGTTGATTTTCTTCGATGCGCTTTGGAAATTTGCCTACAAACTGGCGGCGAAGCGTGAGCAGGTCATGCTGGATGGTCGCCGCTACATGAAAAAGATCACCGATTACTAAACAGCATCGGGTGCTGGTCCATCTCTGTTGAAGCTGGGCCGGCGCTGCGCGTAATTCTCACGAGACAGTCGAGCCGCTCAGCGTCGCCAAGGTCCTGGCGTGAGCCATCTGTTTCGCTGATTTACGGTGCTTCTCAACTAGAACTAATCACTTTTTGGCAAGCAAGAACCCAGAGGAGATAAAGTCCCCTAATAGCCCGGTCGTAAGACCAATCGGCATTTTGATGCCGAATGGCGGTGTTGTCACGTTAAGTTTCTCTGGCCGGAAAGACCAGGGGCTCGTAGATATTCATGCGAAACAGGCCGCAATTTTCCATGCATCGAAAGCTTCGAGGCGATGGTAGCGAATTGTGTGTGCGGCTCGGCGACGAGATGGAACAGAGAAACAATTGCGGGTCGCTGAGTGCGTGGAGACGAACCGTTGCAACGCTCCAGGTGACCGATGACCTTGCATGGTTCGCTCCCGTTTCCTAAACGGCAGATGGCTATTTTCAGCCCGATTATTGAGGCCCTTGTGCGACCAATGGCCAAGGCCGGGTGCCACTTCTGCCTTTGCTGCACCGTAGGAGCGGAGCTTATCGGTGATGATCCGTTTGGGAGCAAAGCCATAGCGCTTCATTAACGCCACGAGCAGTCGCTTTGCCGCCCTTTATCACGCCGCTTCTGCAAGATTTCTTCGAGAACGGAGCCATGTTGATCAACCGCACGCCAAAGCCAGAATTTTTCTCCAGCGCATTTGACGACCACTTCGTCCAAATACCAAATATCGCCGGGGCGCGCCTGACGCCGCCGCAAGTTGCGTGTGATCTGGGGGCCGAACTTGGCGATCCAACGACGAACTGTCTCGTATGATACGTCGATTCTACGCTCAAGCAGCATTTCCTCAACTTCACGCAGACTAAGGTTGAACCGCAGATAAAGCCACACCGCATGAGCAATAATCTGTGGCGGAAAACGGTGACGCTTGAAGATGATATCTGATGTCTGCATCGCCAAAATTTACGCCCAAACCGTCAGGCAGGCAACTGTAGCCCAGTTAACGTGACAACACCGACGCCCCTGCTCTAATCTCGCGAACCGGCGTACCCGGTCCGCGAGCTGACGTAACCGCACGAACGGCAATACCCCGGTCGACCATCATCCCGACGATGGCTTTGCCCGCACAAACCTCTGTTCGTGACCTCAGCGTAGTTCAGGCAGTATATAACTACCGCGATGCAATTCGGGCGAGACAATCAATGGCGATAGATTCCGGTATGGATGACACCATCCACACCGCACCATGCGCGATACATTCCCGGACTGTTGAAGGGCAGGCAGATATTGCCCTTTGCATCCACGGCCACAAGCCCGCCTGAACCGCCGATTTCACCCAGTTCGGTCACGACACCACCTGCCGCATTTTGCAAGTCCTGTCCTGCCCAGCGCATACGTGCATCGATCTCGTGTCCAACAGCCCAACGAATGAAATATTCTCCATGTCCGGTTGCCGAAATGGCCGCAGTGGTATCGTCAGCCCAGGTTCCGGCGCCAATAACGGGACTATCACCGACGCGACCGGGCGTCTTTGCCGTCATGCCGCCTGTGGAGGTCGCTGCCGCGAGGTGACCGAACCGATCGAGCGCCACCGCCCCGACAGTTCCATGCTTGCGAGCAGGATCGCCGTCATCCGGAAGCCCCTCTTTACGACGCTTCATTTCAGCCTTGAGGGCGTTGAGCCGATGTTCGGTACCGAACCATTCCGGAGTTTGTAATTCAAGACCGACATTTTCACAGAAGCGTTTGGCGCCATCACCGGCCAGAAATACATGCTCGGTCGTTTCCATCACTGCGCGCGCGGCAAGTATCGGGTGGCGTGGACCGCAAATTCCTGAAATCGAGCCGCATTCACGTGTCGATCCATTCATAATGGCCGCATCCATTTCGTGGGTGCTGTCGGTGGTAAAACCGCGCCACGTCCCGCGTTGAACAACGGGTCATCTTCCAATGCCATAACCGAAGCCGTTACGGCATCGAGCGATGTGCCACCCTCGCGCAGAATATTCAGTCCCGCCTCGAGACAGAAGCGCAGGGCAACATGATAGGCAGCCTCGCGCTCCGGCGTCATGTTGATTTCAGTATCGTTCCCGCACCGCCATGCAGCGCGATAACCGGCATCGTTTCAGACATTCTGACCTCAATCTGGAAGGAGTTCTGCTTTATTCAATCGCGTCAGCGCAACGCGAAGCTCATGGCGGCAAGTGCCGTCATCCAGCCAACCACCTCCGCCATCGTCACACAATCGAACCCCACGGTGACGGCATCAACCCGTCTGGCCGGGGAGTATTGCCATTTGATCTGCGAGTGCCGCATTGCTCATCAAGAATTCCGTCTTGTATGGCCCATTCAGCCGGAATGCTTTTTACTACCAGCTTCGCGGACTGCACGTATCGCCCCTCCCTCAGCATAGCGCGCGCCCGCTGGACGGATACCTGACGTGCAGCCCGGTGACCGAAAGATTGTTTGACAACGATAAATTCAGCATCCGGGAAAAATCCAATATTTTCGTCCCTCGTGCAATCGTCGCCGGAAACCAGACCAACTGGAACGCCAAGCTCTCCGGCATAAGCACCGTAAATACCCGGCTCCCCGTAAGGCAGGTTGTTGATACGGACTTCCCGGAATGCAAAACCGTTTGTGGTGTGGGCAAGTACCCCACCCTTGCCGGCCATGGAATGATGCCCGACCATAAGGAACAAATCGAATTCAGCCGTCAAACCGCAGGCCATGTTCATCGGCTTGGGCTTGCCTAGAAGCAAATCGGCTGCCGGATGCAGCAGAGATGGCAGAATATTTGTCATTGGCCCGTGAGTCGTTGACAAGGATTTCGGTTGCGCCCGCTTCTACCAACCCCTCGACTACGGCGTTGACTTCTTCGGTCATGAGAATGCGCGCTTTCTCATATTCCACATGACCAGCCTGCCCTTGAGCCGGAGCAACAACACCTGCAACTCCCTCAATATCGGCGGAGATATAAACTCGCATAACAACCGCTCCTCAGTCGGATCGTAGCTTCGGATCGAGCGCATCGCGCAAGCCATCGCCAAAAGATTGAAGCCCAGCACGGTGACAAATATTGCGATGCCGGGGAATAACGTCAAATGATCGGCCACTCCCATATAGGTCCGGCCATCAGCCAGCATGGCGCCCCATTCGGGCTTGGCGGTTGCGCGCCGAGGCCGATGAAAGATAAGGCAGCAGCGGTCAGAATGGAGGTGCCTATACGCATCGAAAAATAGACAATGACGTTTGGCAGGGTACCAGGCAAGATATGACGAAGCATGATAACGCGATCAGCTACGCCGATCGCCCGCGATGCATCGACATAAACAGTGCGCTTCAACTGCAACGTGGTGCCGCGAGCAAGTCGGGCGAAAACCGGAATAGAGAAGATCGCGACTGCGTAGATCACATTGGTAATGCCGGGTCCGAGCACCGCGATCACAGCGATTGCAAGCAGAATGCCAGGGAAAGCAAGCAGCAGATCGCACAATCGCATGATAACCGAATCCACCCAACCACCGTAAAACCCGGAAACGATACCAAGCGTGACGCCGAAAAGCGCGCCCAGCGTCACCGACAGAAAGCCCACCGCGAGCGAAATGCGCGCACCCCAGATAATGCGGCTGAATATGTCACGCCCATAGGCATCCGTTCCCGCCCAATGCCCGGCACTCGGGCCCTGGAGAACGGCATTATAGTCCGGCGTGCTCGGATCATAAGGTGCAAGCACTGGAGCCAGAATTGCCGCCAGCACCAAAGCAATGATGAAGACAAACGCCACCAGGGCTACCTTCTGCTTTTGAACCGCCGCCAGAATTCGGCCAATGGTCTGCGCATTTTCTGGGCTGGGTCCACCAATACGGTTGTCGTACTCATTTGTAGCGGATCTCCGGGTTTGCAAAGGCATAAAGAACGTCAACCAGCAGATTGATAAAGATGAACTGTAGTGAGAACAGCAGGATCAATGCCTGAATGACAGGGTAATCCCGATAGGAAACGGAATCGACCAGCAGTCTTCCTACACCTGGCCAGGAGAACACGCTTTCGACCACTATCGATCCACCAAGCAGAAAACCGAATTGCAGACCAACCATTGTGATAATGGGGATCAATGCGTTGCGTAGCGCATGTTTCCATACGACCCTTCGCTCCGGCACGCCTTTGGCGCGTGCTGTGCGAACATAGTCCTCCCGCGCAATTTCAATAAATGCTGAGCGGGTAAAACGCGCCATAACAGCTGCAACCCCCACCCCAAGCGTGAACGAAGGCATCACATAATGCTGCCAAGTACCGTAGCCGCCGGTCGGAAACCAGCCAAGTTTCACCGAGAAAATATTGATTAGCAACAGGCCCAGCCAGAATGGCGGGAATGAAATGCCGGATACCGCTATGATCATTCCAGCGTAGTCAGGCCATTTACCGCGTTTTACAGCAGAAATCACGCCGATCAGCAAACCGAGAAGTGAAGACCAGAGCATTGCAAATACAGTGAGCCAGACTGTAGGCATCAGACGTTCGCCGATCTCCTCGGTGACCATTCGTCGCGTCTTAAGCGAAACACCGAAATCGCCGTGAACCGCACGCGTCAAATAGCGTGTGAATTGCTCTGGCAACGGTTTATCCAACCCAAGCGACGAACGAACTGCAGCAATATCTTGCGGGCTGGCGTCGGGGCCCGCTACAAGGCGGGCGGGATCACCTGGCAGCATGTGCACAAAGGCGAAAACGCAAACCATCACGAGCACGATGACAGGTACGGTAGCGACAAGCCGTTTGATGAGATAGGAAAACATAAATTCCCTTTCGGAAGGTAGCGCCGGCCCCGAAAGGCCAGCGCTCTTTTCACGAGCTGTTAGTCAGCGAATGCCGCTTCTTCGAGCAGGAAACCACGATCCGGAAGCATATAGACGCCGGAAAGTGACTTGGTCTTGGCCGACAGGTTCTGGTTCACACCGAGGAAGATCCAGGGTGCGCCTTCCCAGGCGGCCTTTTGTGCTTCCGCATAGAATTCTGCCCGCTTGGCCGGATCAGCCGTGCTGATTGCACCTTCGATTGCAGCATCGACCTTTGCGTCCTTGAAGTAAGCAACGTTGAACATTGCTGGCGGAAAGCTCTGGCCATAAAGCAGTGGTCGAATACCCCAATCGGCATCGCCCGTCGATGCAGACCAGCCGCCATAATACATCTGTACGGCAGCATCTTCCGGCTTCTCGACAGACCAGATTTTCTGCGCAGCAACGCCAGCCTCAAGCGGCATTACGTTCACTTTCACGTTGATCTGTGCCAGTTGCTGCTGGATGAACTGAACCGCACGTATGGATTCCGTATTGAGTTTGCCCAGATTTCCGTTTCGAAACCACTCTCCAGGCCTGCTTCCTTCATCAAATCTTTGGCCTTGTCGAGATTGTACTCGTAGTTGCCAACCGGCACATGGAATGCAAGGTTCTTGGGAATGATCGAATCTGCCGGCTCGCAAAGGTCGTTATAGACGATCTTGCAATAGGCTTTTGTCTACGGCGTAATTGAGCGCGTGTCGGACGCGAACGTCATCGAAAGGCTTTTCAGATTATTGAGAGAGACGTACCACTCGACGATAGAAGGGTCTTTATCGACCTCGACATTCGGGTTCTTTTCGGCGACCTGCATCAGTTCAGGAGGGAAAGAAGGGATGAACTGGGCTTCACCCGTCTGGAGCATTGCAAAGCGCGCACCGGATTCCGGCACTGAACGAACCGTCACGCCATCGATCTTGGGAAGCCCTTCTTTCCAGTAGTTGTCATTTTCACGACTTCAAGCGTATCTGCCGACCAGTTTTGAACTTGAACGGGCCGGTTCCGACCGGATTGCGTCCGATCTCCTTGCCGTATTTTTCAAGCGCCGCCGGTGAAATGATCATGGCACCTGGATGAGCAAGCGAGGCGATCATCGCGCCAAACGGTTCCTTGAGGATCAATTTGACGGTAGCATCGTCAACAACCTGCACTTCCTTGACCATTGAGACCAGGCTGCGGCGCGAGCTTGTTGTCCGGGTTGGCAAGACGTTCGATATTGGCCTTAACTGCTTCAGCATTGAAATCCGTGCCGTCGTGGAACTTGATACCTTTGCGAATCTTGATGGTAAATTCGGTCGCATCGCCATTGGCCTCATAGCTTTCAGCCAGTAGAGGAATGAGCTTCATATCCTTGTCGAAGCCAAAAAGACCCTGATAGATAAGACGAAGCGAGGTCTGCGACAGCGTGTCATTGATGTTCGTTGGATCAAGACCTGTCAGGTTATTTGGTACCGCAACGGTAAGGATTTCGCCCAGACCGTCGCGCCCGGGAGCATTATCGCGGCGGCCAACGCCGACGACAACAGCAAGTTCTTCAGTTTCATTGTCAACTCCTTCCTAAGACCAATGAAAATCGCCGATGGGATGGCGTGCTACGAAATGGCCAGGCTCCACCTCGATAAGAGGGCTGACGACCGGCATGTCGTCCGGTGAACGCACCGGGCTTGGGATTTCCCCTCGATAAGCGGGCGACTGCGCTCACGCCGCTGGGGATCGGCAATTGGAACCGCAGAGAAGCCGTCGCGTATAGGGATGTTGTGGATTCTCGAAAATCTGGCGCCGCGGACCAATTTCAACGACCTGCCCAAGATACATCACCGCCACACGATGGGATATCCGCTCAACAACCGCCATGTCGTGACTGATGAATATGTAGGAAAGTCCACGTTTTTCCTGCAGTTCCATCATCAGATTAATGACCTGTGCCTGAATGGAGACATCAAGCGCGGCAACCGCCTCGTCGGTAATGAGAATATCGGGATCTCCCGCGAGAGCACGCGCTATACAGATACGCTGACGTTGCCCCGAAAACTGATGCGGATAACGATGCGCATGCTCTGGCTGCAGACCCACGTCCCGAAGCAATTCCACTACACGCTCCTGGATTTCCCCTTTGCGAGCCCGTGGGTGATTAGCGGCTCCGCAATTGAAAAGCCCACAGTCAGCCGCGGATCGAGGGATGCGAAAGGGTCCTGAAAGACGTATTGGATCTTGCGGCGAATGGATTGCTTTTCCGCTCTTCCAAGTTTGAAAATATCCTTGCCATTATAGAAGACCGCTCCGGAAGTGACTTCCTGAAGCATCATTATTGTGCGTCCGGTCGTTGACTTGCCACAACCCGATTCACCGACCAGCGCCAGTGTTTCACCCTGGTGCAAACTGAAACTGACCTGTTCCACAGCATGCACGCGACCAGTGAGTTTCGAGAAGAGCCCGTTCCTGATATCGAACCGCGTCACCAGATCACGCACCTGCAATACCGGCTCAGGTGATTTGATCGTGTCTTGCGGAGGATACTCGGCAAAACTGTCCGAGCCGCTGTCATCGGCTTTCAATAGAGGAAAACGACGCGGAAGGTTTTCACCGTTAAAGCTCAAGACGTGGCACTGCGGCAAGCAACGCGCGGGTATAACGGTGTTGCGGCGCAGCAAAATGGTTTCTACGGTGCCTTCTTCCACTTTCTCGCCGCCACGCATAACAAGCACCTTGTCTGCAACTTCCGCCACAACGCCCATATCGTGAGTGATGAAGAGTACGGCCATGCCCATCTCTTCCTGAAGCAAACGGATGAGACGCAGAATCTGCGCCTGAATGGTGACGTCCAGAGCCGTGGTTGGCTCATCGGCAATCAGCAGACGCGGTCGGCAAGAAAGAGCCATGGCAATCATGACACGCTGACGCATGCCACCCGACAACTGGTGCGGATGACGGTCAAGTATGCGCCTGGCATCGGGAATACGGACCTTTTCCAACATGTGCAGTGCTTCAGCCCGTGCTTCAGCAGAAGAACACTTCTGATGCAAACGCACCGCTTCGGCAATCTGCTCGCCAACAGTAAAACCGGGTTGAGAGAGGTCATTGGCTCCTGGAAAATCATCGCTATATCGTTGCCGCGAATACCTTCCATCTCATCAAGCGCAAACCTGGTAAGGTCGTGTGTAACTCCATCGCGGTTGGTAAATTCAATAGCGCCTTCCGTAATCTTGCCGCCACCGAATTCCACAAGACGCATGATCGCAAGAGACGTGACAGATTTACCGGATCCGGATTCACCCACAACTGCCAGCGTTTCACCCGGTTTGATCTCGAACGATAGATTCCTGACCGCACGAAACGTGCCATCATCGCCCTTGAAATCAACACTGACATTTTCAACGCGTACGATCGGTGCGTCTTCGGGGTTACTCGGCTTCACTGTCATCCGTGGTCCTCGATTTGGACTGCGGCTGATCTTCATCCTCCGCATAAAGATAGGGCATGAGAGCGCGTTACGGAAACGGCATCCGAGACGCTCTGGTGATGTGCCGTCAGCACGGCAATGATCGCTTCGAAGGCAGCGAGTGCACCAATCGTCGAACTATGCAGAACGGGGTGGCTCGCGGGTACGAATATCTGCTCATGGCTGAGTGAACACAGCGGCGAGGCAGGGCCATCCGTTACGGCAATGCAATGGGCTCCCCGGCCTCGCGCAAGCTTCAGAAAATCAAGGGTCGCCTGTGAGTAGCGTGGCAAGGCCATCGCTATCACAAGATCTCCAGGCCCCAGCCGGAGCACTTTCTGGGCAACACGTTCGAGCCCGCCGGCACCGTTCAGCACGAGCTGTGACCGGGTAAAAGGATTGATTTATCAGCAAGATATTGCAGCATGTTCGCGCTGACGCCAAAACCGAGAAAGGCAACACGCGGCGCATTCATCATCTGGGCCGCAATGTCCTCCCACACGGTACTCCCGGCTTCCCTCATGACCTGCTGCAAGCATTCTGCAGCACTCTGGAAGGAACCCTCCGCAATCTTTCCAGGCGGGATGTGACGGGCGCGGTCGACATTCTCCACTGGGCGCAGCAATGACTGGTAGCCTTGTACCGCGAATCCTCTGAAATCTGTAAAGCTCCCCAATCCCAGTGCCCGCACGAACCGGGTAATCGTTGCAGATGAGGTAGAGGTTGCTTGTGCAAGCTCCTCTATACCCATCGTCGCGACCGCGAATGGATTGGCGAGCACAAAATCTGCGATCTTTTGCTGGTTTGGGGTGAGACTGCCTCGGCAGGACCCAATCAATGTGGACAGATTCACGTTGTTCCCGTTTACTTTTTATCTTTATGAAAAGTCATTTATCATAATTTTACCGATTTGAAAATAATTTTCACATTAGTTCACAGGGTGTTGTCACGTTAACTGGGCTACAGTTGCCTGCCTGACGGTTTGGGCGTAAATTTTGGCGATGCAGACATCAGATATCATCTTCAAGCGTCACCGTTTTCCGCCACAGATTATTGCTCATGCGGTGTGGCTTTATCTGCGGTTCAACCTTAGTCTGCGTGAAGTTGAGGAAATGCTGCTTGAGCGTAGAATCGACGTATCATACGAGACAGTTCGTCGTTGGATCGCCAAGTTCGGCCCCAGATCACACGCAACTTGCGGCGGCGTCAGGCGCGCGCCGGCGATATTTGGTATTTGGACGAAGTGGTCGTCAAATGCGCTGGAGAAAAATTCTGGCTTTGGCGTGCGGTTGATCAACATGGCTCCGTTCTCGAAGAAATCTTGCAGAAGCGGCGTGATAAAGGGCGGCAAAGCGACTGCTCGTGGCGTTAATGAAGCGCTATGGCTTTGCTCCCAAACGGATCATCACCCATCGGTCACCTGGAGCGTTGCAACGGTTCGTCTCCATGCACTCAGCGACCCGCAATTGTTTCTCTGTTCCATCTCGTCGCCGAGCCGCACACACAATTCGCTACCATCGCCTCGAAGCTTTCGATGCATGGAAAATTGCGGCCTGTTTCGCCTGAATATCTACGAGCCCCTGGCCTTTCCGGCCAGAGAAACTTAACGTGACAACACCCATTTCACAGTCTCCTTTCCAGCTGTTTCGGATTTGCATTATGCCGAATGGATAAGTGCCTTAATCCAGCAGAGCCGAGGTCCATAATCTTGAAATCTAGCTCCTATTCGACAAGTGTCGGTACCAAATCTGAAGCGGACATCGACGCTGTCAGCCCGATTGAGGCTCGATACTGGAAGGCACAGTGTTTCATTCTTATATATGGTGAGCAATCCCTTTGGGATGCGCAGCGTCGCGCAAACTTGGTGCACCTTCCCGCTCGATTTCCTCTTCGGTATAGGGATCGGCGTTCGCGTCGAACCGTTGTCAACCTTTCTGGACCTAGAGCCTGTTCCAAAAGGGTTGAGCGATTTCAGCAGGTTATGATTCAATCGGATTTCTGACATACGATGGAGTTCACGATGGCCTGGACTGAAACCCGCTCGGCGACAGTATGAGCGTCGCAATTCGCGTTATGCAAGCGATTTAACGGATGCGGAATGGTCTGTGCTCGAACCGCTGATGCCTTTGCCACGACCTCTCGGTCGCCCTCGAAAGACAAACTTGCGAGAAGTGGTGAACGCGCTTCTTTATATAGCTTCTTCGGGTGGTGCGTGGCGGCTTTTGCCTACTGAATTCCACCATTCTCCACGGTGCAGAAATATTTCTACCGCTGGAGATGATGGCATGCTGCGGACCATCAACAACGCGCTTGTGATGATTGCGCGTGAACAGGCCGACAAGCAGCCCAGCCCCACGGCTGGCGTGATCGATAGCCAGTCGGTGAAAACCACGGAAAGCGGCGGAATACGAGGTTTTGATGCGGGGAAGAAGATCAACGGCCGCAAGCGTCATATTGTGGTTGATACTCTCGGCCTGATGGTTGGTCTCGTGATCCATTCTGCGGGCATTCAGGACAGAGACGGCGCGCCGGATGTCTTGAAAACCATTCTCAAACGATGGCCGTGGCTACGACATATCTTTGCTGACGGCGGATACGCAGGACCAAAGCTCAAAGGCAGGCTGGAAAAGGTCGGGAAGTTTACACTGGAAATCGTCAAGCGATCCGATCGCGCTGGAGGTTTCGAACTACTCCCGAGTTGATGGGTTGTTGAGCGAACATTTGCATGGCTGGGACGGTGTCGCAGACTGGCCAAAGACTTCGAGAAAACCATCGCTTCCTCTGAAGCGTGGATCTACATCGCAAATATCCGCTTCCTCACGCGAAGGATCGCAAGAGCCTGATATCGTTGCGTTCATTATGATTCAGGCTCTAAGAAAAGCAAGATTCTTCCCGGGCACGGCACCGCTTCAATGCACGTAAAAGTCACATTGGTGTGATTAAATATTTTCTGGGGTTGTAATTCAGTTTTCGCTCAAGTTAATTAAACACGGGGTGCTAATAGGGGTGCGAATAGGTGCAATCATTCTTTGATAAACGGATAGATTTCGAGACGCTCATGCGTCACGCTCTGATGTGATGATGAACTGGTCAGAAAAATAGATATCAAACAGTATTATAATGGAAATCTATCGCCTTCATTTGTTAAGTTCGACGCCGTAGGCCTAGGTCGCGAGCCGCATTAAATTAATTGGCCCTATCCTTGAAGCATTCGTTCGACCACGTCTTTTGCTTGACGATGATTATGAACTTGCTTTCTGTTTTCCATCGATCACTTTCGAAATGACGAGCTTAAGCTTGTGGACTTCAGCAAGCAGTTCACCCGAGTTCCAGAGCGATTTGCTCTAGTGATCGACATTGAGGGCAGGATCGCGGGTAAAATGTCGTTTCTGCTTATGCTTTTGATCGAGCAAGCAAGCAACTTGTACGCAATTGGTGCGACGCTGACTTCGATCCCCGGATTTTACTTTCCGCCATCCCTCGAAAGATTGTCGGAGCCACCAACAGCAGATGGCTTCCGACTGTCGAAACGATTAGCTGAGAAGATGTGTAACGGCCCGACCGACAAACATCGCTTCTGGCGCTTCAAGCTCCGTTGCGATGGTCTTCAACAGATTTAGCCGGATGTCTAATTTTTCTCCACGAAAGAACGCTATAACCCACTCCTTATCCCGGTCCGGCATCTCCTGACAGAGTTCGAAGATGTCGCTACAATATCGCCTGCTGAGTTCAGCGATGACCTCGGCGAATTCGATTGACTGATCAGGGACTAGCCCCTCGACGATAGCCTTCTTCTGCCCATCAAGGGCATCGCCCTTGTTTGGTATGAAACCACGACGTTTCGTGAGCCAACGTAACGCTTCATCAGACGACAGCACCGCACTTTCATCACTGGAACCTGAGCGTTCCAGTTTAAAGCCTTCCTTGCTGAGCGACGCTCTAACCACTGAATCAGACATGCCTGCCAAAAGTCCGAGTTCACGTATGTTTAGCGGTTTTCCCAGCTCGTTCATTCCGTATCGAGCGAAGAAAGTCTCCAGAACTGAGCGGAGTGGCGAATCCAAGCTGGCCATCAGCGGGGACTCCTGATTATGGGTATAGACAGGAAGTCCGCCATTCAGAAGCATCTCGGCTTCGTACCAATCTTCCTCCTCGATCTTGTCGTGGCCGGGGAGCTGATAGGCATATGCATAACACCTTTCGACAATCGAATAGACACGATGACGCTGGATGTCAAGGTGTTTTCTTCAGCGTTGCTGTCGCCCAGCATTCCTCGATAAGCTTCATTCGTGCAGAAGATTCCGATTGCTTCGATAGAAACCCATATAGCCTTTCTAATTTCGCCTTCGATTTGTTCCCAGGTGAACGGTACGTTCTTGCTCATGCGGCTTCTCCCAGCTTGAGGCCTGCGATCTGACTTTTGAGTTTTGCCGCCGCCCGGAGAAGCTTGTCGGCATCGGTTTTAGCCGATGCATGCTCAGGCGGCTTTCTGCCAGTGAAAACTGCAATTCGTTCTGCGTTGGCACCTGAGGGATGAGGCATGCCTGCTAGCACATTCATCCTGGGCAACAGCCCCTTCCCAACGAGATGCAGAACGGCTTCTTCGGCCTTTGGCCCGAGAGGCAGCCAGACGGCATGGGAGAGCAGGCGCGCTTCTTCGGCGAGATGGGTTTCAACCATGTTCCTGAGTGCGCCCACCTTCAGCATCGACGGATTTCCCGAATAATTCTTTCCGCCTACGAATACCGGATAGCGAAGAGCCGACGTGAAATGCATGTCACGAGAACCAGCCTCGAAAAGTGAAGCCGTCGATTGGATATTGAGCAGCCGAGCCACCCCGACGAAATCGAGCATCTCGATCAAGTTCGACCGCATCGGGCCACTGAAACTTGCCGTCATCTTTGCAACCCGAAGAGCTTCCTCAATGGACTTGCCTGCCAGCTTTGCTCGATAGAGTGAGTTCAACGCATTCACCGCTTGCGTCATGGCTGGAGTTATGCCGACGATCACTACACGTGCAGATTTCTCGATGTGATCGAAAGGTGCATAGCTGATCTGCAGATTACCGTCGCGATGGATGGTCATCCTGTCGTCAGTGAGAAGATTTGTAGCGTTTTGGCCGTCGATGTTTTCGAAGAATACGCGTGCGATTGTGAGATCTTGATCCAAGATCGGGTCTCCTATCAGTACGATGAAAAAGTTAGTGTTTAAGCCGACGCTTTCTGCGGCGACGGTTACGATTTGGCTCTGGTCGCTAACGATCACGTATGATCCGCAATTGCGTTCGAGTTCGATTGATAAGCGGTTGATGCTCTCTGCAACACGGAGGAGCGCCCGTTTGTCTAACGTTAGGCCTTCCGCGCCCTATACATGATGTCCTACACCGTACGTAACTATCGCATCAATCACGTGTGGGGAAATGATCTCTGTTGTAATCGCTCGCTTGCATGTGCTGTGAAGTTCGTATTTACCTTCCATACTAGTTGACCGGGCTATATAACTTTGCAACCTGAGAGGCAAGCTTTATTTTTATGGCTATATAACTTTGTAATTTTGGGATATCGACAGCGTTCAAAAGTTGGAAAAGGGAACGCTAATGTTAGAATGTTTGTCTTCTGATTGAGACAGAATTTTTAACTGGTTTCCTTCTTGATGCCAGACCAGCTCGACCGGAAAACGCCGACTAAATCTCATTGGCAATCGAGCGGAGAATTGGTAAACGTTTAATCAATATTCGCTGTATGGGGTTCATGGGGAAACATGAAGTTTAAGGGCGCAGCACTGATTTCGTTGACGTTTTGCTGACTGGATGTTTCGATATGCAGCAGTCGATGTCCATTAACGAGGACGGTACGACTGCACTTGATATTGAACTCTCGGTTTTAAAATCCGCGTTGGCATTCGCGGAAAAACACCTGAGGACTTCTGTACAGGTTTGGCGAGTCAGAAGGCATTGAGCGGCATTTCGATGAAAAACGACATGCAGGTCAGTGACAATACTGTAACGTGCAAATGGCATATCAAGGGAAACACCGATCAACTGATCGCGGCTATGAATTCAAGCCATTTACGCCTGAACAAGGCGGCATGCTTCCTCATCTGATGAAGGAGGGAGACAACATCGTAGCCCAAGTATGGGTATCGATGAAGGGCAACAATAAATCGAATGATAATGATCCCGATATAGATCGTATGCTTTCCAAGTCGCTTAAAGGTCACATGCTGACCTGGAAAATCAGGGGCCAAAAATCTTATCTTCATCCGGCCCCATTTCTGAAGATCAAAGACCACTACTTTTGCCATCCCTTTGATTGACGTAATGGGTGACAAAAGGGTCGAGTATGTCTTCAACGCAGTTATTGATGATAAAAGATCAATATTGGCTAAAATTCGCTCGTGGTTTAGCTGATGGTTTTCAAGCTCTGCATCATTAGTTCCTTGATTACGTTCACCGAATACAAGATGCTTACGCTCTTCTTGTCTTCAGTAATTGTGAATGTGAACAACATTTCAATCTAGGGCTGAAAATTTCATTGGAGTTAATCGGTAGATAGCTTTATTTCTGAATATTGAGAGTGGGGGCCTAAATGAAATCCGAGTCATTGTGGATCGCATGTAAATCATGCGGCAAACAAATGTCTGTTGAAGCCAAGGCGTGCCCTAACTGCGGCGCGCCGCGCTCACGTTATAAAGCCATGAAATGGCTGGGGGCGGCTTTCTGGCAATAGTAGTAATCGCGGCCATGGCGTCCCCAGATAAGCCTTCTGACAGCACCGCCGCCTCCAAAGTGGGCGCATCAACCGAAAATGTAATGACTCTGCCCGAAAGCCAGAAGGATTTTATATCAACCATAAATCTTTACTCTGAACGCTTTCGTGCGACGGCCAACGAGCTCCAGCAAAGCAGCCTTCGCGATGAGCGTCGTGGTGCGATTATTACGGCTTTAGATTCGAGTTTGACGGTTAATGGCTGGAATGGAACACTGACCAGGCTTGAAACCAATACAGATGGCCACGCCATTATCTCAGTACGTCTCTCTCCAGAGGTTGAAGTCGTCACATGGAATAACGCGCTCTCGGATTTGGTGGATGGCACCATGATCAAGAAGGGCACTCCCCTTTATGCCAACCTGTCCCAAATAACGATTGAAGATACTGTCGCTATTTCAGGCAGCTTCTTGGCCTCTGATCAGGATGGTGTCCGCGAGACTAGTCTGACAATCAGGGGCTATGACTGACCCAGCGTTCCTTTTCCATTTCGATAGCATTTCCAAAAGCAATAGGAGAGACTTAGCATGGCAATGATTAAATGCCCGGAGTGTGGCAAGGATGTTAGTGACAGCGCGTTCAAATGCCCTAGTTGCGGTGTAGCGTTACGCAAACCACGTCGTGGTTTTATGGGCAAGCTTTTCAAATGGTCATTTATCGCTTTCAATCTCCTGATGTTGCTCTGGTTTATCACTGGCATGAATAATGCAAGTCAGGGTATGAGTGGATTATCGGGCGCGGAGCAAGCGGGGCTGCCATTGGCACCGGATCGGAGCAATGCTCGTACTCAGCATTTGGGTAATTGGCGACATCATTTTGGGCCTGTTTGTCCTCTTCACACGTCCAAAAACGTCATAAGTCATTGTGGGCTGGAACCATCCAATTTACGAATGACTCCAGCCCATTTTAATAGTTGCCCCTCGCGAGACTACCCTGAATTGCTGCTAACCATTCCTGAATTATGACCCCATAGTCGTTTTGGAAACTGCCATGAAGATCAGCGGCGGCGGAATACCAGTCTCCGAAATCCCAGAACCCGAGGTCGACGAATTTGGCAACAAGGTCGTGAAGCCGATCATCGCGGCCGAGTATAAGACGGCGTCGTGCTCTAGGAGCTGGAAAACGGTCTACGAGTAGCAGGTAGCTCGAAATCGAGACGCTGCCATGTCTAACGCTGGTGAGATCGATCAGGCAGGCCTACGGCGAAAGAACGGCTTCCTTAGAGAGGAGGCTCTCCGCAATGCGAGGATCGTGGCCGTCGGTAATCGAAGATGGGAAGATATCGACTGACCTCGCGTCAGTTGCGAAACGCTGGTTTCGCCCCGGGCGGCACCTCGACACCGTGATGGTTCCGCATCGAGATCACAAACCGATCCCATAATTCTCGCGGGTCGCCGCCGTGAAAACAATCGAGACACTGGATGCCTGTAGCGACCTGGTCGGGTCCGGCTTTATGCACGTCGACGCCCATTTTTGAGAAACGGCCGATGCAACATCCGGTATGATCATTGACCATACGCATTTGCCGTCCCAATCAATTTCATAAAGTGTTGCTTCGGCCACGATCATTCCCTCGAGACTCAGAAGCCGCCCAGATACTCGGCCAGCACCTCTTGCTCGACCAGATCAGCCGGATTTTCCTGCGCGAGGTTTTCAAGCTCCGTATGCTGTGCGGTGTCCTCGCTGGTCAGGGTGATCCACTTTTCTCACCCTCGGCCGTCCAAAAGTATACCAGCACGCCGCCTTCCTTGCGAAGGTGGATATCGATATGAGCCTCCGGCTCCTCACGCGTCTTCAGCTCCGGCTTCAAAACTGCGCCGATCAAGTCGGCTGCGGTGTCAGTCAACAGGACAAGATGTCGATCCTGATTGTCGCCTTCGCGGAAAACAGTCTCCACGAATTCGGACACTTCTGTCTGGGTCGCGTGCCAATTACTCATTTGCGGTCAACTCTCTAAAATTGCATTCACCTCTGCGGGTGACTGGTAAGGTAATCCCCGTTTTTAACGGACTTTTCAGTAGAATTTATGCAGCCATTTTCAGTTTCTGTGCGGGTGTTATGCCGCCGATAGCCATATTGGGTCTTTCATTGTTGTATGTCCAGAGCCAGCGTGTTGCGTAATCCTGCACCTCCTTGATAGTGTTGAACATGAAACATCCCAGCCATTCATGCCGAACCGTGCGGTTATAACGCTCGATATAAGCATTTTGCTGCGGCTTACCTGGTTGGATATGGGCGATGGTGATGCTTCGCTTTTGCGCCCATGCCAAGAGTTTCCCGCTGATATATTCCGGGCCGTTATCGACGCGAATTGTATCCGGTTTTCCGCGCCACTCAATGATATGGTTCAGCGATCGGACAACCCTTTCGGCTGGTAATGAGAAATCGATCTCAATGCCGAGCCCCTCACGGTTAAAGTCATCGATCACATTCAGTGTCCGAAACGCGCGACCGTCAGCGAGTTGGTCGGCCATGAAGTCCATTGACCAGGTCATGTTGGGTTGATCTGGTACTGCCAGAGGTTCAGGCCGCTCCCGAATTAGACGCTTTCTGGGCTTGATCCTGAGATTAAGCTCAAGTTCGCGGTAGACACCCCATCAGGAGCAACATGGTATCGAGTGCTGAACATGGCATCAGGTTCAAATCGTACCATCTACCATGCCATAGAAACAGGGTGCTTGGCGATGCGAAAATTTGCCAGACAGTGCTACGCCAAGAATGAAAAAGCCCGCAATTACGCGGGCTTATGGGTGTTTTAATGCTATTTGGTGCCAGTCTATGCCGGACGCGGGATCACTCCCACTCAATTATAAATTGCCTGAAAATGCCCATGCAAATCAGTATCTTGCCACCATGACGATTTGCCAAACCATGCAAAATACCATGTTCAAATCAGAGAGGTAGAGCGCGCTCTGTATCGGCGTTATCCGACCTCTCATCACCTGCCGACGCCGTGGCCATCTGACGCAACAGAATGGCCAGTTCGGCCGGGTTGCCGTCGCGGCGGACTTCAGCAAGCAGCTCCGCTGCATAGGTCGGATCGGCGCGGAAGTCTTCGGCCATCGCCATGTCATGCGATCTATCTCTCACGTACTCTCCTCATCCCGCTTACGCTTCGGTCAAATGCTCCTATGGGCCAGTCAATGTTATCAGTTCACCACATCTCCTACACCAAACTTTCGAGGTCAAATCTGCTTACTTAGACTTAGCGATTGAAAACGGAAAGCCTTGGCCTTTGTCATTAGAGCGTTTCCTGCCTGATTGAATCGGCAGGCTTTGCAAATCAGTTACTTTCTGATTCAAGCTATCTGCCGATGGAGGTCGGCAGATATGTCGCGAGCCCTTTCCATTGATCTTCGAATACGTGTAGTTGCTGCCGTTGATGGCGGTGCATCGCATCGAGAGGCTGCTGAGCGTTTCGGTGTAAGCGCAGCCAGCGTTAGCCGTTGGCGTAACCTTCAACTCCAGCAGGGAAATGTTCGACCCGGTCCACTGGGCGGCGACCGCAATTCTCACAAGACAGAAGCTCATGCTGATCAGATCATGATCTGGCTCGCCGAACACAGGGACGGTACTCTCTTCGAACTTCGCAGTGATTTGGCCGCCCAAGGCATCATAATCAGCAAGTCGGCACTGCACCGCTTTCTTGTCCGGCACGAACAAACGCGTAAAGACTGGCCATGCTGTAGAGCAAAGCCGTCCAGACGTTCTGGAAAAGCGGCAATGCTGGTTCGAGGAGCAACTTGATCTCGATCCAGAGCGGCTCGTGTTCATCGATGAGACCTGGACAGCGACCAATATGGCCCGTAGTCATGGGCGGTGCCGCAAGGGTGAGCGGTTGCGAATGGGTTTTTCCTCACGGCCATCGCAAAACGACCACGTTGGTTGCGGGGCTGCGCAATACGGGAATGGTCGCGCCACTTGTCATCGAGGGCCCCATCAACGGTGATTGGTTCGAGGCGTATGTCGCTCAGGTGTTGGTTCCAACATTGAAACCAGGTGATATTGTCATCCTCGATAATCTGTCCAGCCACAAACGACCGGCAGCAAGAGAATTGATCGAGGCGGTCGGCGCGACAATGATGTTCCTTCCACCTTACAGTCCAGACTTCAACCCGATCGAAAAGGCCTTCTCCAAGCTGAAGGCGCTTTTACGAAAGGCTGCCGAGAGAACAGTCAATGGGCTTTGGGATCGCATCGGTCAGATGGTTGAACTCATCGAACCGCAAGAGGCTCAGAATTACTTCAACTCGTGCGGATATGATCCAACTTGAAAGGGAAACGCTCTAGCGTTTTCATCACTTGTTGTTTGCAATGCCATCCGGCATGAACTGTAGAAACCGAAAAGGCAAAAGGAGAAATGCATGACATCAAATGTTTTACTCGCAGAGAGTTGCTGGAGGCCCATGCTCGATTGAAAGATGCAATTGCCGCGTATAAAGCAATGAAGAAGCCCCGTAGCTTCATTTTACGTCCGCAGAACGCCAGCAGTTTCTGTCCGCTAGACAGGACATGGATGCTGCTAGGGCCAATCTAACCAGGCTTCAGCGGCGTATTAGTATCGCTCGAAAGTCCAATTCCCCGAAGTCATTGCAGGAGGTTGGAACTATCTCCGTAGATGACGGTGTCGCAAAGGGATACGAGCGAAAGCGCAACCTGTAATTCATCCCAACCCGCCTTCTTCGCTTGGTCGAGCAGATGATTAAACGCGGTATGCAGCGCAAATTGGCATTCGGTCGCATAGCCAGTTTCATCGACCCTCTTGGTTGGCGGATTGATCTTTCTCTCCATCAGTCGGCCCTTCCGAAAGGCTCTGGGTATCCGAAGTAATAGCCCTGCATCACGCTCACACCGAGATCCTTGAGACAGAGCGCTTCGATCTCCTGTTCTACGCCTTCGGCTATCAACATCGATTTGAGCTTCTCGGCTGTTGTTACGAGACCATCGACAATGGCTTGCCGTGTAGTGTCGAGATGGATGTTTCGAACAATCGTCCCTGAGATTTTGAGAATATCCGGGCGCAATGCGATGATCGTTTCCAGATTGCTATATCCGGTTCCGCAATCATCGACGGCGAACCGAACTCCCAGTTTTCTCGCTTCATCAATGCTGTTGCGCAGAAATCGAAACGTGTCGTGATGATCGTCCTCTGTTATTTCAAAAACGAGACGGCTATATGGAAATCCGTGCTCCCCGGCATATGCGATGGTATCTTCGATACCGTAGAGATAGTCCGCCAATGCGCCTGCCGAGATATTTACGAACAGGCTCTTGTCGGAGGAATAATCATCAATCGCGGATCTACGGCATTTTGCATCGAAACGGTTGAGATGGCAGGCTCCAACGGCTTTAAACAATTCCGCCACGGAGGAATGGGCCTGGCTTCGAACCATGCCTCATGCCCGACTACTAGGGTGTCGGTCGCATATTCGACAATTGGCTGGTAGTGCATCTGGATCACTGGCAGATTAGTATCCCCAGTTCATCTAAGGGACGGTCTCGTCTGCGACCAAAGGGAGCGGCCACGCGTTTTATTTTCGATTTCAGCATGCCCGCCCCTTTTGCTCCCCACTAACTTACTTGAAATGATATGAGGCCTTGAGGAACAGGCTGTGGAACCTGACGTTGTTTCGGAAGACGTCGTTGCTCGATTTCTTGCCAAGATCGGTAAAAGGTATTCCGCACCGATGCTGACATTGTCGAAGGCGAGGAAATCAACGCCCGCGCCGACTGCATAACCGAAACGGGTCTTGGTGTCGGATTCGACAGTCGCTCCGTCCACGGACAGACTGTTCTTGATGCCGCCATAGGCCAGACCGCCCGTGCCATAGACGAGGACACGATCTGCCGCGTAACCGAGCTTGGCCCGAACCGTGCCCAGATATTTCAGAGACTGGCGGGCCTCAAGCGAATGGTCCTGGTAGCGGGCACCGACATAGCGATCCCAATCGAGGAAGTTGAGGTCGGCGACGGCACCCAGAACGAGATTGTTTTCGAACTGGTGATTATATCCGATATGGACACCGCCGATGAACGTATCCCGATGGCCACCGGAGCTATAAGAAATAGCGTCAGCAGATCCGGCATCCTCAGCCGCAGCTATCGTTCCGGCATCGAGCGAGGCAGTGCTCAGGGTCTGCTTTGTTGCGGCAGCAGGTGTTGATGCAGCCTGTTCAACTGCTATTGCTCCCGCCCGGTATTCGACGTCTGGCCGATGCCCCATGCCTTGCACGGATCAGCCCATGCGATGGCACTGGTATTCGTGGTCGAAGCGGCAGCCCAGGCGAAATCGCCGAGGTCACAGCTCTGCTCCGGATCAGTTGGGTCGGTAGGATCTGTCGGATCAGTGGGGTCTGTCGGATCTACCGGTGTCGGTTTCGAGCTGGCGGGAATATGCGGTGCTCGCTGTCCTCTCGCCCAGCCAAGCTGACCGCCGATATACAGGCCTGTCCACATCGGCAATGCCTGGTAAACGGGTGGCTCAACGACGGGGTCGGGAATGACAGGATCTGCAGCAAGCGCCGGAGCGACAGAGCTGAGCAGAAATCCAATAGCGACGGCTTTTTCATCTTGTTTCGATTCCTCATAGTTCAAACTGCGACCGCCGTCTCGCCCATTCCGGCGGGAGATGCTTGAGACGGCGACCGCAGTCGTTCAGCGATGGAAAGGGGCTATATTAGTTTCCACCGCCATTGATGGCGCTGTTCAGAGCAGCGCCATCAAAGCCGAGAGAGATCGTACCGGTATTGACCGCGCCAGCGGCAACAGTCGAGATACCAGCGAGATCCGTGCCGTTGCTGAGGATGTTCACGCTACCGTTGATGTCGGCATTGTTGAACGCTTCGTTAACTGCGTAGACGCCCATGGCGGGCCGGACGACGAGCTGGCAACCGTCTGACTGATGCCGACGCTGAGGTTGCCAAGTGATGCAAACGTACCTTCGGCAGCGAGTGCCTCCGCAGCGGTGTTAGAGGTCGAAGCCGAAGCCTGGGACACTTCGCCGTTGACATATTTCAGATCGGACAGTGAGATGTTGGCAGTAGTAGAGGACGAGTCGCTCGCAGCCGAAACAGCAGTGGCGATGTGGCCCGTGTTGACAGCGCCTGCGGCGACCGTCTTGATAACATCCGTCGACTTCACGATTGCGCCACCGACCTTGGAGGTTTCCTCGATGGATACGTTGGCCTTCAGATGAGCATTAACGTCAACGCCGAGTTCGATTGCGCCAGCCAGCGGATTGGTGATATCGATGCCCGAGCCTTCAAGATCGATACCTGCGCCGAGACCGACATCAATTGCGCCGGAAATCGACGAAGATTCCTCGATGTTCGGAATGCCGATAATGTTCACGCTGCCATCGATTGCAGCCGTGTTGATTGCGCGGTTGATCCAGTTGCCGTTTTCGAACTGGCTCATCTGATCGATGACAGGCTGGCCAATCGTGTTCGACAGGGTCTGTGCCTGTGCAGCCGAACCGAAACCGAGAATGATTGCGGCGACGGACGCCGATGCAAAGAACTTGTTCATTTTCGTCTCCATGGCAGTCCCCATTACTGCCTTTTATGCTCTTCAGGTGTTGGGGTGCACCGTTCGACCTCCCGCGATGCGGCAAGTTCGATACATCAGGAGCCGGGCGTTTCAGCTCCGCTATCGTTTGGAACCCAGCCGCCCTTGGCTGCGTCCCACTTCATGAGGCTCTTCTGCTGGCTTCCGTTCGCAGGAAGAGGACTTGTTGAAACAGTGTTGTTGACGGGGCGAGAGACTGCCGTTGGCGTTTTCGCAAGGGTCTTGTCTACAGGTTTCGTTGCCTGAGCCATCTGCACCGACTTCTTCTTTTCAAGCGATGCCACGGCATCGCTCGTGCTGGTATTCGAGATGACACCGTGCATTTTCTCAATGTGGGCACGGCAGTCCGCATAGTTCTCAGCCTTCATGACCTGCGTCAGCAGCTGAACGTACCGAGATAAAGCATCTGACGAAGTGCGAAATGGAGAGCTTCTCGCTCGCGCCCACCGATCTGGGCGTTCACCAAGGTGTCGCCGAAGAAACGGCCCGCCGTCGCGCCATATTCGCTGGCATAGATTTGCTTATGGATCGGCACATTTGCGACGACGCGGCCGCTGCCCGCGTCGGTTAGGGCGAGATCGATGCCTACCAGCATCCGGTTTTGCCGATACTTGGCACCAACCCCAGCCACCTCGGCTTCCACACCGCCGCCTGGAATGAAATCGAGGCTGTTGATGCTGCCTGTGACGTAATAGCTGGTTGGAATGATCCGCCGATTATCGCGAATCTTCCATTCCATCTCGGTGGTGGTCACACGCGGATCGCGGCGATTGACGATGGTGGTCCCGGCCTTGAACAAAGCGGACTGAACCATGTCGCCAGCGCCTTGGGTGACGAATTTGCCAACACCACCATCGGTGAAGCTTTCCTTCCCGTCTGATCCAGTATCGCGCCGACAGAGAACACGACGTTCTTGGACACGCGGCCATTCAGGCACATTAGCGCTCTGTCAAACGGCGTCACGATGTCGGAAACGGTGGCCCTTCCATGAGCTTTGCATTCATTTTCGGAGGTGTAACGGCTGTCGCCGTGCAGGCCGACAGTGACAAAGCCACCCCGAAAGCGGTTGCGATACGAGAAACTTTCATTGACCCCGCCTTCAGCCTTACTGGCAGCCCGACGTAGCAGACGTCGTACCGGAATGGCCGATATTCACACTGCCATCCTGGCAGCCGTTCGAATTCGACGAACTGCTGATGTCGATACTGTTATTGTTGCCCGACAGATCGATATTCGTGGTCGTATTGTTCACCGACCCGATGGCATTCGTGTTCTGCCCAATCTTGGTAACGGAGTTGTTCGTCACCGTCTGATTGATCGTCGTCCTGCCGAGAGACTCGTAGTATCCCTTCTCGCGCTCGATCATATCCGCCTGTAGAAGGCGGAGGTTTCGATCAGCAGTCGACGAGAAGCTGTAATTGCCTGTCCAGTCCGTTGCTGGTGACATTGTGCTCTGTGCGTCGGAAGCAGACACTGCCGCGACTATAAGTGTTGCGCACCCAAATATCTTGAAAAGACGCAGTAAATCCCCGCACTGGAAGCCCCTTCTAAGTGCACCACTCAACTTTCTGTGATTTTACTGCTTATCACTCAATATTAATTGCGAAAATCCCTCGATCCGGGATTTTTACAGATTCCGACTGATTTCTGTCACGTTTTTGCTTTATTTACGCCGACCAGGCCCTGCGCGATAGCTTCGTGAACAGCTTGAGTTCGGCTCGCAGCATTCAATTTCTTGAGAATAGATTTTGAGTGATCGCCAATAGTGTATTCGGACAATCCCAATATTCGAGCTACCTGGCCGTTCGTATGACCTTTGGCAAACTCGCTAAGAACCTGGAGTTCTCGTTTTGTCAGTTTTGCCTTCGTCTCATTCGTGGGTGGCGAAACAACACTATCAGAATCGGCCGAAGCAGGAGTGTTCTTACTACGTTCGACAAGTTCCATCTTGCGAGTAATCTTGGTTTCGAGCAGGTCAAAATCGATTGGTTTGGTCAGATAATCGTCCGCGCCCAGCTTCAGACCCTGAAGAATGTGAGAACGGTCTGTCAAAGCTGAAAGGAAAAGAAAAGGCGTGGAATTCAGGTGAGGCATCGTTGCGCGGATTCGTTTCAGAAGCTCCAATCCACCAAAACAGGGCATGAGAACATCGCAGAGGATTAAATCGGGGCGCTCTACACTCAACAGCGATAAAGCTTCTTCTCCGCTTCCTGCGGACATGACCTTGAAGCCAAATTTCGATAGCCCAAATACGAGTTCTTTGCGAATATCAGCTTCGTCTTCGATACAAAGGACCGTTTTCTGTTCGCAGATGTTCGATTTTTTCATGGTTTTTCCCATCCAGCGGCAACGTAAATTCAAACGTTGTTCCGCTACCTGGTATTGATTTGCAGGTGATCTTGCCTCCGTGCAGATGCGCCAGCATCGAGGAGAGACTCAACCCAAGGCCGCTACCTGGAAGGTGTGAAACGTTCGCTGCGCGGAAGAACCTGTCAAAAATCCTGGCCTGGTCTTCGGCCGGAATACCAATTCCATAGTCTGTGACCGAGCAGACGATCTGATCGGCGCGCGTCCGGAGCCTGATGTCGACAGGTGTCGACAAGCTTGAATACTTTTCAGCATTCGAAAGAAAGTTGATAATCACCTGCTCCAGATGCGTTGCGTCACCACAAGTCCAGATAGGTTTATCAGGAAGAAAGAGGTTTAAGCGTCGCTCTGGATAAATATCTGAGTGATATGAACAGGCCTTCTGTATCACTTCCGAGAAGTTTATATTTGTTACCAACAGATCGAGACCGCTTTCAGTCAGCCGATCATTGTTAATCGTGCTATCGATAATCAGATTGAGACGCTTGATGGCAGTTCGAATACGCTGTGCCTTCTCTACCAGAATCGCTTTGGTCACATCCTGTGGCCAGCGGACAAACCGTTGGGCGATTAGATCGATGATCGCTATTGGTGTGCGGAACTGGTGCGATACCGTGGTCAGGAAGTTTATGTAGACCGCGTTCGTCTGGCGCTCGTTTTCCAGCGATTCCAGGAGGGCAGCCGTCCGTTCGGCAACCGTATCTTCCAGCTTCTCTTTGTAAGCAAAGAGTTCAGCATGTGTTTTATTGAGCGCACGGATATTCGACATCAGGAGCCATGACAAAGCCGCTCCCGAAACCAATAGCCCTGCACTTGACATCATCAGCAGGTATATGGCGCGCAACTGATTATCGCGTTGCTTTCCTGCTTCCACGCGCTGCTGGATCATCGTCTTGTTGCCCAAACGCGACAGGCTGTTGAAGATTGGAAGGAGCAATGCATAGATGCGTCTGGCATTACTCTTGCCGTCGTCGAGAGCGATTTGGACGACATTCAAAATTCGATTCAGCTCTTCAAGATGCTCTTTGCCGTCAATGCTGACATAAAAGTCGTATTGAGGGCTGTCGTTAATCAGTTTGACCCTGCTTAACAGTATGTCGTATCTGAAGGCCACGTCTTCGTTCTCATAATACTCAGATGATAATAGCAGTGCCTCAGAGAGCCTACGCGCTTCTTTCTGTCTCTGTGACATTCCAAAGCATATTCTCTCCCGTAAAGGTTGAGAGTGCTTTGTGAATTGAAAGAAGCTGGATGAAAGCATACGCAAGTACGGCAACGAATACGAGAATAGCCACACTTGCGACTACATAGCCGCGTTCGTGTGTCATTATTTTATGATCGATATCTCTTTCAGCTGCTGCCCAACGGTGGTCAAATCGGGAGTCTTTCAGCTCCGTGAACTCGTCACGTGGATAGACTAGCCAATAAGGGCCTTTATCACTTACTGTTAGCCTTTTCCATCCATAAAGGCTGCGACAAGCACCTTATACTTGATCGCGTCTTCGAGCGGAATGTAGATGACATAGTCGTTCAGCGCCAGAACACGCATTTTCATGTCGCGTGGAGACGAGACATCAATGCCCGCTTTGGCTAATACGTCGGTGAGTAATAAGCCTTTGAACTCATGTCGCCCCGTTGTCCATGCTGTGTGCGTATTAACAATCGCTTGCGGCTGAGCCAACAATTCAGCTTCGGGAATAACGATAGTTTGTCCGTCGACCGTCTTAATGATCAGTTCGCCAAAAGTTCGGCTAACCGCCGAATTGACCATGCCAATCGAGCAGACCGCCAGTACGGCCACGGATTTTAGAAGAAAACGCCTAGAAACCTGCATTCCCGCCCACCAATTTTATTGAAAGGGCGCAGAAAATTATAGATATGGCAATTATATCTCAGCCAATCTCTGTATATTTTAATCGCCCCAACAATTTTAACAGACTCCTACCAAGCCACAGAGTCTAGTCTAATCAATTTAGCATTTTTGCACATAACAACATATCCCACAATCCGGGGATTTTTGCATCTTGGTCGCTTTCATAATCCGTTTTGCTCCTTAACTTCTTTAAAGGTGACTGTGCTTATAATAAGCCTGTCACGCAGTCCCGCTTTGGTGCGGGATCAATTGTTATATGGATATAACTTTAAACGCAATGGTAAAATTCATGAATGCAAGAAAAGGAGATCGAACACGCCAACAGTTAATTGAAGCTGCTGCGGTTGAGATCGCCGCACACGGCCGAAAGGCAAAGATGGTCGACGTCGCGGCACGATTGGGCCTTACGCAGCCTGCGGTCTACAGACATTTCAAGTCCAGGGACGAAGTCCACCATGCGGTCGTTGCCGACTTTCGCGAAAACCTGCGCGAGCTTGTAAAACTCGCTGATCCCGCCATCCGTTCGAGCTGACGATCTCAAATCGCTTACAACTATAGCCGTCACCAGCTTACTGACATTCCTGCAAGGCAATCGTGATGCTATGACCGTCGCAATGCTACATGAACCCGAGGGTGAGGAGACAAGGCAGGAGCTTATTAGCATGATTGCGGTAAACATCAAAACTGAGGTCGAGGCAGGGCATTTTCGACAGGACATTTCTGCTGAATTTTTGCTACATGCTTGGTTGGGATTGTTGTGCAATTTGTCCGTCATCCCATTCCGACCTCAGATATACAGTCAAACGCAGAGTTGATTGCATCGGTGCTTTTCAAGGAATGCAAAACGACACAAAGTCATTTAGAAATGGCAACTAAAGACAAATAATAGCGCCATCGAAGGAGCATCTATGTTTTATATATGGCCGTATAAGTGACAAAATTTCGTTTACGATGAAGTTACGCATCAGTCTTAATACATGGATTAATATTATTGGCACAGGAGGAGGGAATTGACCCCCGATGACGGTTTTGGAGACCGTTGCCTTCCCACTTGGCGACTCCTGCTCATTCAAGATTGACGGCTTGCTTTCAATCTTAGGAATAAGTTATATGTGACGGCGAGGTGTTGTCACGTTAACTGGGCTACAGTTGCCTGCCTGACGGTTTGGGCGTAAATTTTGGCGATGCAGACATCAGTTATCATCTTCAAGCGTCACCGTTTTCCGCCACAGATTATTGCTCATGCGGTGTGGCTTTATCTGCGGTTCAACCTTAGTCTGCGTGAAGTTGAGGAAATGCTGCTTGAGCGTAGAATCGACGTATCATACGAGACAGTTCGTCGTTGGATCGCCAAGTTCGGCCCCAGATCACACGCAACTTGCGGCGGCGTCAGGCGCGCCCCGGCGATATTTGGTATTTGGACGAAGTGGTCGTCAAATGCGCTGGAGAAAAATTCTGGCTTTGGCGTGCGGTTGATCAACATGGCTCCGTTCTCGAAGAAATCTTGCAGAAGCGGCGTGATAAAAGGGCGGCAAAGCGATTGCTTGTGGCGTTAATGAAGCGCTATGGCTTTGCCCCCAAACGGATCATCACCGATAAGCTCCGCTCCTACGGTGCAGCAAAGGCAGAAGTGGCACCCGGCCTTGGCCATTGGTCGCACAAGGGCCTCAATAATCGGGCTGAAAATAGCCATCTGCCGTTTAGGAAACGGGAGCGAACCATGCAAGGTCATCGGTCACCTGGAGCGTTGCAACGGTTCGTCTCCATGCACTCAGCGACCCGCAATTGTTTCTCTGTTCCATCTCGTCGCCGAGCCGCACACACAATTCGCTACCATCGCCTCGAAGCTTTCGATGCATGGAAAATTGCGGCCTGTTTCGCATGAATATCTACGAGCCCCTGGTCTTTCCGGCCAGAGAAACTTAACGTGACAACACCCAACCGCACTCTGACGAGGCTATTCCAGCGGGAGATGGGCATGTCGTTCGGTCGCTGGCGGCAACAACTGCATGTCGGTCTTGCGCTTCAAAGGCTGGCGGACGGCGAATCCGTGACGAATATTGCGATTGATCTGGGATATGAAAGGCCGAGCGCGTTCACCGCGATGTTCCGGCGGATGCTCGGGACAACTCCGGCACGCTATCTCACGGAAACGGCAACCGAGATGAGCGGCGATAAAGAGAGGGTAAGCCGGCGGACCGGCCTAGCTGACGCTGCGCGAGGCGATGAGAAGCATGTCGAGGCCGGGCGTGGCGGTGAGCACCATCGCCGCGGCGGCGAAAAGAACGAGGGTGAAGAAGTCCGGCATCGTGATTCCCTTGAAAGTGGGGCCGGAATTCCTGTCTATCACGATCGCGGGAAATGGCAACCGCCCGGACATTCGGGCAAGCCAAACCTACCGATAAACTGCGGCTTATCGTAGGTTTATCCTTACGCTGCCTTGTCGCGCTAGGCGACGAGCGCGGCCGCACGGCTGCGCGCTTCGGCATCGGCGGCGAAGACGGCATCCATGCTTTCGGCGCTGCCGGTCGCGATCATCTCATCCATGACGGCTTCGGCAATATCGGCCATTTCGAGAAAGCCGATGCGGCCCTCCACGAAGGCGTGGAAGGCGATCTCTTCGGCCGCATTCATGATTGCGCCTTGCAGGCCGCCGCGCTCCATTGCTGTACGGGCGAGGCGCAATGCCGGGAAACGAACCTCGTCCGGGGTCTCGAAATCCAGCCGCGCGAGCTTGGCGAAATCCAGCCGGTCGACGCTGAGCCTTGTGCGGGCTGGATAGGCAAGCGCGTACCCGATGGCCGTGCGCATGTCGGGGCAGCCGAGCTGCGCCAGCACCGAGCCATCGGTGTAGCCGACCATGGAGTGAATGACCGATTGCGGGTGAACGACGACCTCGATCTGATCCGGCCGCACATTGAACAGGTGCTTGGCCTCGATCATCTCAAGCGCCTTGTTGAACATAGAGGCGCTGCCGATGGAGATCTTGAAACCCATCGACCAGTTGGGATGGGCGCGCGCGGTACCGGGCGTGACATTGGCCATCTGCTCGCGCGTCCAGGTGGAACGGACCGCCGGAGGCGGTGAGGATGATACGCTCCACCGCATGCTGCTGGTCGTCCTCCAGCGCCTGGAAGATGGCGCTGTGTTCGCTGTCGACCGGAATCAGCCGGCCGCCGCCTTCGGAAACGGCGCGCACGAAAAGATCGCCGGCGGAAACGAGGCATTCCTTGTTGGCAAGGGCAATATCGGCGCCACGCTGCGCGGCGGCCAGCGTCGGCGCGAGCCCGGCCGTGCCGACGATTGCCGCCATCACCCATTCCGAAGGCACGGAGGCGGCTTCGATCAAGGCATTCTTGCCCGCGCCGGCGGCGATGCCCGACCCGGCCAGGGCATCCTTCAGATCCTCATAGCGCTCCTCGTTGGCAGTGACCGCCAGAGCTGCGCCGCAGGCCCTAGCCTGCTCGGCCAGCAGCTCGATATTGTCGCGCCCGGTGATCGCGGCGATGTCGAAGGCATCACGTCCCCAAGCTGGGCGATGACATCGATCGTATTCTGGCCGATGGAGCCGGTCGAACCCAATATCGTCAGGCGGCGACGCGCCTTGCTTCCGGTGTTCATTCAGGTACCCGCATTTGCTGATGCTTTCCTCAAGGCTCTACAGGGGATTGTGTGGAGCGGCAAGTCCGCTGCTTGCGCAACCCTCCGGCGCGCGTTCGCGCCAAAGACGAAAGCACTGATTTGACGATATTTTCGGTCTTTTTGAATCAAATGCGCCGTACTGCGTTTTCCGACCAACTCGAATGCGGAGGCGATGGATGGTTTTCAAGGCGGCAACGTTTCACGGCGCGGAACTTTATCTGGAAAGCGAACAGGCGAGGCGCTCGGCCCTGGAATCTGGGGTTGCCAATGCGCTTGCTGTCGCCGGTGGAATCGATGCTTCCGATGTCACGGTCACTGCGGCGGGCTAGGAAATCCGCCTCGACGGATCCGTCGCGACTGATCAGGAAGTGAAGCGGACAGCCGCGTTTGACGAGCCGATCCGCGGTGTCAGGCCGGTGAGGAACAGGATTGCGTGTACATCTGTCCGGTAGGAATATGTGCGGCAAAAGAGAAGTCTCTGGCCCCTTCGGGTCGAGTGCTTCATATGCGGCTGTCAATCTCTCAAAGACCGAACGATCTTCCCCACAGGGTTTAGGGCGATCCCCATTTCGCCAACTTCACCGACCATTTTCATGTAGCGCAGAGGTGTTGTCACGTTAAGTTTCTCTGGCCGGAAAGGCCAGGGGCTCGTAGATATTCAGGCGAAACAGGCCGCAATTTTCCATGCATCGAAAGCTTCGAGGCGATGGTAGCGAATTGTGTGTGCGGCTCGGCGACGAGATGGAACAGAGAAACAATTGCGGGTCGCTGAGTGCATGGAGACGAACCGTTGCAACGCTCCAGGCGACCGATGACCTTGCATGGTTCGCTCCCGTTTCCTAAACGGCAGATGGCTATTTTCGGCCCGATTATTGAGGCCCTTGTGCGACCAATGGTCAAGGCCGGGTGCCACTTCTGCCTTTGCTGCACCGTAGGAGCGGAGCTTATCGGTGATGATCCGTTTGGGAGCAAAGCCATAGCGCTTCATTAACGCCACAAGCAATCGCTTTGCCGCCCTTTATCACGCCGCTTCTGCAAGATTTCTTCGAGAACGGAGCCATGTTGATCCACCGCACGCCAAAGCCAGAATTTTTCTCCAGCGCATTTGACGACCACTTCGTCCAAATACCAAATATCGCCGGGGCGCGCCTGACGCCGCCGCAAGTTGCGTGTGATCTGGGGCCGAACTTGGCGATCCAACGACGAACTGTCTCGTATGATACGTCGATTCCACGCTCAAGCAGCATTTCTTCAACTTCACGCAGACTAAGGTTGAACCGCAGATAAAGCCACACCGCATGAGCAACGATCTGTGGCGGAAAACGGTGACGCTTGAAGATGATATCTGATGTCTGCATCGCCAAAATTTACGCCCAAACCGTCAGGCAGGCAACTGCAGCCCAGTTAACGTGACAACACCGCACCCGGCCTTGACCATTGGTCGCACAAGGGCCTCAATAATCGGGCCGAAAATAGCCATCTGCCGTTTAGGAAACGGGAGCGAACCATGCAAGGTCATCGGTCACCTGGAGCGTTGCAACGGTTCGTCTCCATGCACTCAGCGACCCGCAATTGTTTCTCTGTTCCATCTCGTCGCCGAGCCGCACACAATTCGCTACCATCGCCTCGAAGCTTTCGATGCATGGAAAATTGCGGCCTGTTTCGCCTGAATATCTACGAGCCCCTGGCCTTTCCGGCCAGAGAAACTTAACGTGACAACACCAAGTTAAGGGTACACGGTGCCGAAGAGATACATCCAATCGCCCTAGATGCGGTTAATTTGATAGCCTCTGGATAGAACGCAACCGCTTGCTACATTGAGCAGCAAGCGGCCGACTATATTCCTTTGCGTTACGCAAAACTGCAGGACTTGGTGACTACTCATGGGCGAGCGGAGCTATGAGCGCACCTGGGCTTCGCGAATAATATCAGCCATACGTTCCGCAAGCATCAACGTCGGCATATTCGTGTTGGCACGTGGGATGCTTGGCATGATCGACGAGTCGCATACTCTTAGCCCCGACACTCCGTATACCCGTCCCGCACCATCGGTCACTGCCATTGGATCGGTAGCAGCCCCCATACGACAGGTACCCGACGCATGCCATACGCCAGTGACCGAGTTGCTGATGAAATCCGTCAAACCCTCGTCACAGGCAAGCAGCTTGTCGAGGTTAATACCTAATGTGATGATTGTATGTACGATCAGGCTGCGAAATTGCCCAGCATAGTCAAGCAACGTGCTCAACATTTGTAGCTGAACAGCGTTCCACAAACCAGGTGCCGAAACCTTCTTAACCCGCTCGGAATAGCTGGTCGGGAACACTGGTCCGCATACTTTATGCATGTTCTTGTCGGACATAATATCTGCCGCACGGCGGAAACCTTCCTTGAGTCGATCAAGATCACGCCCATCAGAAAGCAACCGAAAATCAACAAGAGGTTCATCCGCTGGATCTGCGGAACGCAGTGTCAATTCACCACGCGAATAAGGCTTGTTCACCCAGATCAGTATAGAACCAATCCGCTGCCCAATCTTGTGCCATGCTGTGCGTCCAATGATCGCAAAATGCATATCACCTGTCGGGGCATTGGGGATGCTTGACGTCCAGCGCAAAAGCGCCTGATCGTGATGCTCGTTCATATCGCGCATACGCGATTGAGCCGGCAAATAGGTTGAAACAGCAATCATGGGATGTTCCATCAGGTTTTGCCGACCCCGGGAGATGATTGCGCACCTCAATGCCAAGCGGCTTTAATTCGTCTTGTGGCCCGATCCCACTGCGAAGCAACAAAGCCGCCGAATGGATACCACCCATCGCGACAATGGTTTCATTGGCGAACAGAACTTCACGCTTTCCGGATCGTTCAATCTCTGCCCCGATAACGCGCTTATCGAGGAAATGCAGAACTCGAACGAAAGCATCTGTCACGATTGTCAGATTGGGACGGCGACGCACTTCTTCCGTCAAATAGGCAATCGATGCAGGAATGCGTTCGCCATCATCGCTGACAGCGATAGCGGCGGGGAAGATGCCATCTTGCCACTTGCCGTTTTGATCTGGCAATACCGGCTGCCCTTGTGCGTGCAATGTTTCTTTCACTGCAGAAACGAATGGTGAAATCTTGTCATTCGGTAAACGCCGCACAACAATCGGGCCTTGCTGACCGTGATATTCATTATCGAAATCAACGTCACGTTCGATTTTCCTGAAGTATTTCAGGGCAATCTCGCCACTCCACCCTTCCGCGCCAAGTGCACCCCACTCATCATAGTCCTCGGGTGAACCGCGGTTGGCAACCATGGCATTGATCGCTGAACCGCCCCCAAGCACTCGTGCTTGTTCATATGTTCTGGCTGATGCGTTTGGCGTCCCGTTCCTGGCACAACCATAAACCGCCTTTAATGCCGTCCAAATATTATTCGGATCCAGATAAGCAAGACCGGGGTAACGCGAGCGAATATTATCGGGCATAGTGGCCTTGCGCAAATCACGCCCGGCCTCAATAAGCACGATATTGAAATCTGCGTCTTCCGAAAGCCGCGCGGCAAGTGCGCAGCCCGCGGAACCGCCTCCGAGGATCAGGTAATCAATCTTTGAGGGTATGGAAAATCTCACTTTTGCCTCCCCAGCGCTCTGGATAGCCGGGCATGCTTTCACAACCGCATGTCGCGAAATGCAGGGGCGGCAGCTTTCGTTGGTATATTTTGAAAGGTCGGCCTGCGTGATAACGGGCTGGGGCAATATCCACTCAGGCGATGGCACCGGCTCACCCTGCAAGACGTTCAGCGCAGCCAGAACAGCCGTACGCCACTGGAAAGCCGGATATGTCGGAGCAATTCCCTTGAAACCCTTTTTCTGCCAAGCTTGCAGATAATCCTGCTCGTCTTCACCCGTAATGACCGGATAGTCCACGCCAAGGTCTTCGAAGGCTTCAGCTACCGCAACAGAAACCACACCAAGATCAACCCAGACCGCGTCAATCTTGCCGTTGCGACTCAGATAATCGACCACGGTTGCCTTGGTCTTGGCGCGATCGCCGCCGACAAACTCAGTGCCTACGATTTCAACGCCCGCATCATTAAAAGTCTGCTCAGCCGCAGCCCAGCGCGTTTCAAAAATATCAAGTCCCGGGGCAGTACGCAGAACAAGCACCTTGCCACCCTTTGGAATGTTCTCGACGATATAATCAGCAGCAGCCTTACCCCACGCATAACCGCCAATAGAGCGCACAGCAGTCACAGGGCAAGTTGTGTTGACAGATCGGTCAAAGGTTATCACCGGCAGCTTTTGCAAGCTTCTTCCACCACTGGCGTCAGTGCCGCCGAGGTGTTGGGCGAGACAATCAGCGCATCGCAATTGCCGCTATTCAAGAACGACTGAATATCGGAAATCTGCTTGTCGTCTTTGCCCTGCGCATCCGCATATTCAAACTTGGAAATGAGATCAGGATGCATATCGACTTCAGCCTGCATCGTGGTCAAACCCGTTACGCGCCATGCATTTCCCACACCTGCATTAGAGAAGCAAAGCCGGTAAGGACCTTTCTTTGCATAGGCATTGCTATCCTTCATTTCGGACCCAAACCACTGTTCCCATGGCTTATCAGCCGGGCCGTTGGGCGTCGTTTGCATCAACTTGATTTGCTCTGCCAGTTCCTTGGCGGCGTCGCCGCCTGCGACCTGCGCCAGTGCCGTGCTGGCAAGACCTAAGGCCAGTGAAGCGGAAACGCTTGCAATCATACCAATTTTTATTACGGCCATAGACAACATGTACTCCTCCCATTGAAACATGTACTGGTTGCTTGATCACTTCCAAAGCAATCCTCCTCGCTTCGAAAATTTGTTCGGTCGTCGTCTCACCGCCTCTCGGTAAAAGCTGCGGCGGCTATTAGTATCAGTCCCTGCACAGCCAGCCGGACGGGTTGCGGCATACCAAGCAGGTTGAGAACGGTGAAAATTGCGTAGAGGGCGAGCGCACCGCAGACGGCACCTGCGATATTGCCGCGTCCACCCATAAGCACAACGCCGCCAATCACTGCAGCAGCTATAGCCTGAAGTGGATATTCCGCCCCGACATCAACGGAAACGCCCGAATAACCACCGAGCAGCAGCCCTGCAATAACAGCCAACAAAGCCGAGACCACGAAGCAGCCGATACGAACAGTACGCGTGGACACACCGGCAAGGGCGGCGGCTTTTGGATTATCCCCAGCATAAACACCATGCGACCAAAATTCGTGCGATGCAGAAGCCAATAGGTGAGAGCAATCACGACCACCAGGACTATGACCGCAATCGGCAGACCGTCTAACAGCGGCACATCATGAATGCGACTACGGCCAAGAAAGCGCAGGTTATCAGGCAGACTGCTCGATGGTGCACCGCCTGCCCAGATCATCGCCAACCCTTTCAACGAAAGAAGGCTACCAAGCGTTGCGATGATCGACGGCACCTTGAGCTTCGTAACGACAAATCCATTGACCAGCCCAACCAGCAAACCGATACCGCTGACCAATGCGATTGCCAGCGCCATGGTGGACGGATCGCCTTGTGTGATCATCGCACAGCCAATGACGACCAGCGTAATAAGCGAGCCGGTGGAGAGATCGAACCCACCGGAAATCAACACGAAAGACGTGCCGCAGGTGAGGATGACGAGCGGTGCTGCGCGTTGAAGAAAACCCATCATGCCCGGTGCTGTCGAATAAAGCGGGCTGAGATAGACCATGATACCAAGGATCACGATCAACAGCGGCAAAGCCGGATTTGATCTGAGAACGCGCATCATGCCGTTTCTCCCTTGTTGCGGAAGGTGTAGCAGCCCACAGCTGCCACAACGATCAAGCCGCGGAAGACCTGACTAAGAAACGGATCGATCTGAAGCATGTTGAAGACCGCGTCAGTGGTTGCGAAAACAAAGACACCGGCCAGCGTCCCGACAATGCTGCCGCGACCACCCGCAAGCAGTGTGCCGCCAATGACAACAGCCGCGATGGAATCGAGATCGTAATTCCCGTCACGACCGATCCACGGTGTTCCTACGCCAAGACGGCTTGCAAGATAAAGGCCTGCAATCGCACACATGACACCTGAAAAGCTGAATACGAGAATGGTGACGCGGCGGTTGCGGATACCCGCCAACCATGCCGCTTGCTGATTACCGCCAACAGCGTAGAGCGAACTGCCAAGACGCGTGTGATTGAGCGCAATCGCGGTCAAAAATGCGATGGCAAACATAGCCATAACCGAAAAGGAATAGCCGCTCAGAGAACCATAGGCAAATTGCTGGAATGATCTCGGCACCGCTCCTTGTAGCGAGCTGTAAGAGACGCCCAGCATACCCTGCAATGCGAGGCTGATGCCTAATGTAGCAATTAGCGGGTTAACATTGAGGTATGAAATCAGAATTCCATTCAGTGCCCCAACCGCAGCCGCAACTAGCACCACAATCAAGATCGCGTGGGTTATATTGGCTGGCTCATTCTGCATAAAATAACCCGCCAGCACGGCGCAAACGCTGACGAGATTAGCAACCGAAAGGTCAATTGCGCCACTAGAGATGACAACCGCCTGCCCGATAGCCACCAGACCAAGCGCAACCATGCGTTCCAACAGACCCGTGATCCCAGCGAAGGTCACTTGTGCATATTGGCCGGTTGCAAGGGCGACCCCGACATAAACCAGCAGCGACACGCCAGTCAACGCCAACGGGATCGCATGTCGCTTAGCTGAAGTAGACACTGTTTTGGGACTCAAGTTACGCCCTCCCAAAATTGAGAATTGCGAAAGGATATTAATGGACGGCATAGCGCATGATCTCTTCTTCACTCGCACCGCGCTGCAAATTGGCTGTGACGCGCCCACCGGACATTACGCAAATGCGATCAGACAGGCCGATGATTTCCATAAGGTCAGAAGAGACGACAACCACCGCGCCGCCTTCTTCCGCGAAAGCCCGCAGCATCGCGTAAATCGCAGCGCGTGCACCGACATCAATGCCACGGGTCGGCTCGTTGACAATCCAGACGCGCGGATTGATCGCCATCCAACGTGCAAACAAAACCTTTTGCTGATTGCCGCCCGAAAGCCGGCCAACAGGCATGTCATAGCCAGCAGCTTTCACCTCTACTTTGTCGAGTAGCGTATCAATGAAACGCGTCGCACGCGGACCACGCGTCGCGCCCGACAATCCGCCACCCAGTGCTCGTAAGGTAATCGCCGCATTGTCGCGAAGCGACTGCCGCAAGCCCAAACCTTCCACCTTTCGGTCTTCCGGAATAGCCCCGATCCCACGCCTTGCCGCCTCACGGGGCGAGCGCGGTCCTGCTTGCCATCCCACAAACGCACGTCACCGCTTGTAAATGGCGCTTCTCCCGACATAGCGCGAGCCAGCTTTCTGTTTTGCCGCAGCCTTCAAGACCCGCAATGCCGACAATCTCACCTGCACGCAAAGTCAACGAAATATCTTTCAGACTTTCACGACCAGCGTCTTTGATATCGTAGAGCACCGCTCCCTTTTCACTGCTTGTAGCGGGGAAAAGTCCGTTAACTCACGCCCCACCATCAACTGGATTACATCATCAATGCTGAGTTCAGCGGCACGTTTCGTTATAACTTGGCGACCATCTTTGATGATGGTAATCGTGTCGGCCAGAGCTTTGATCTCGGCCATACGATGCGAAATATAAAGAAGCGCCACGCCCGACTGTTTCAACTCGAAAACAAGCCGGAACAGTGCTTGCGTTTCTGCTTCATTGAGCGCCGCTGTTGGCTCATCGAGAATCAATATTCGAGCCTTTTCCGATAAGGCTTTTGCGATTTCAACAAGCTGTTGCTCGGCAATGGAAAGCTTGCCGCATTCCGTATTCGGGTCGATATTGCACCCCAAACGATGCAGAATAACGCTTGCCTCGCGGTTCATCTTGGCGCGATCAATGAAACCGAAACGTGTCGGCTCGCGCCCAAGGAAAATATTGTCCGCGATTGTACGATAGGGCAGAAGATTAAGTTCCTGATGGATAATCGCCACACCTTCACGCATCGCCTGTGCCGGATGCGTAAACACCACTGGCCTTCCATCAATATGAATTTCACCATCAGACGGTGCAAAAACGCCACTCAAAATCCGCATCAGCGTGGATTTTCCCGCGCCGTTTTCCCCGCAGATCGCTGTCAATGTGCCGCTATGGCAGGTCAGATCTATACCATCCAGAACCTTGATCGGCCCGAATGATTTGCGAATGCCTTCCATCTTAAGTAAAGGCACGCCTCCTCCCGCCACAGCGGATCTCTGATCCGATGTGGTGCGCATTCCCATATTCCCGTTTTATTGTATCCGAAACTATTCGGCGAAGACGACCTTAGGGTTTGTCAATTCTCTTATGCCTAAAGCTCCCAGTTCCCGGCCAAAGCCGGATGCCTTCACTCCACCAAATGGCATGCGTGGGTCTGAACGAACAAAGTCGTTAATAAAGACTGCCCCAGCTTCAACAGCGCGGGCAACACGGTTTGCGCGTATGCTATCCGTGGTCCAGATCGTTGCGCCAAGTCCGTAATCGCTATCATTTGCCAGTTCGACCGCTTCTTTCTCGTCTTTGAAGTGAAAAGAAGGGCGACCGGGCCAAAGAATTCCTCGCGTGCAATCGGCGCATCATGAGGCAGACCGGCGATAACCGTTGGAGCATAGAAATTGCCTTCCCGCTCCAGTCGCGCGCCACCAGCCAAAAGCTTCCCGCCCTGCTCCAATGCCGCTGCGACTTGACGTTCGGTATCCGAAACAACGCTTGGACGCGCAAGCGGGCCGAACTTGTTCGCAGGATCCAAAGGGTCGCCAACGGAAAGCGCCTTCACCGCCTTAACAAATGCTTTTTCAAACTGATCGTAAATTGCATCCGCAACAAAAATGCGCTTTGCCGCGATACAGCTCTGCGAGTTGTTGGAGAAGCGCGACAAGACCGCCATCGGTACGGCTTTGGACAGATCGGCATCATCAAAAACTAAAACGGATCGGAGCCGCCAAGTTCCAGAACAACTTTCTTGCCATGTTCGCCCGCCGCCTTGGCAACCGAATAACCCGCCTGCGTGCTTCCGGTCACAGTAGCCGCCTTGATACGTGGGTCAGCGATTATTCCCGCTACAGCATCACGGCGCACTGCCAAATTAAGATACAGCCCTCCGGCGCACCGGCATCAAGCGCAAGCTGTTCCAGCGCCCGCGCACAACCCTGCACACTGTCGGAATGCTTCACTAGAACCGTATTACCGGCCAAAGCTGTCGGTATGAAAAACGCAATACCTGCCAGAATGGCAAATTCCACGGCATGATTGCGAAAATTGGTCCCAGCGACTGATAGACAACACTAGCGTTCAGTCCTGCAATCGGCTCATCAGATAGATATTCGGGACCCTTCTCCGCAAAGTGGCGTGCACCCATTGCTGCTTTATTCACCTCGGCAATAGCTTCACCAATCGGCTTGCCCATCTCAGTAGTAATAAGGCGAGCGTAATCCTCGGCGCGCTGCTCCAGAATATCCGCCAGACGCAACAGAAACGCCGTCCGTTCCTGCATCGAAACGTCACGTGACCATTTTTTCGCTGTCTCGTGGGACATGGCGATACGCGCCTCAATCTCGGCCACATCATGCGAGGGGTAAATTTCGACCAGCTTTCCAGTGGCCGGGTTCCAGCTTTCTAGCGTCATGTGCATTCCTCCCAGAAGCAAATATCCTACTGGTTGGTAGTTTATGTGTGGACCAAGTGCATTGTCTAGTTTTCACGCCAAGGATATTCCAGTATACGAGAAAAGAGGTGTAATTTACTTAGGTCGATAAGGTCCGATGTGAAAAGCTTTGAACGCATAAGCGCCATACTCTGCAGCTTTAACTCGGCAGAAGCGTCACAACGCATTGATGCGCTTTTAGAGCGTACACATATCCCCACATCTTCTGGCTACAAGATAATCAGCGATATGATAGCCGAAGGTCTGCTTTCGCGCACTGGAAGAGGAGTGGTGAAACTTGGCCCCTATTCAGCCCGTCTGCTTTATGCCCCGCTTCGCGCCAACAGATCGACTGGCAATGCCTTGCTGGCGTCAAGTTCCAAAAGTTCCATTGCCCCTCGAAAAGCACATCTTGAAGGGGTATTGCTCAAACTCATTGACACTAAGCAATATAAAAGGAACCGCCGTATACCCTCGGTTTTGCCAATGCCTCACGCGCTCACCCATGGCGGCGTGCGCTAGAACAAAGTCTGATTGCGGCTTCGCAACGCCAGAGCCAGGTCGTTTCACGTATGGTTGTATACGATGCCCAAAATGATCCAGCTAGGCAGATAGCTCATCTCAAGCAAATGCGTGATGAAAGTGTCGATCTTTGTATCGTGAGTGCGGTGAACGAAAGCCACGAAGGTTTGAGCAAAGCTATTGCAGAAACGGCGGCTGTGGGTATTCCAATCGTTGGTGTAGACCGGGCGTGTGGCGATGCGAGCAATCTCGTTTCTTTTGTCACTGCGTCGGATGAAACTGTCGGCCGCATCAGTGCCTTATGGCTGGCCGAGCATCTCAAAGGCAGAGGCGAGATTGTGATGCTGTGCGGTATGCGCGACGCGTCACCGTGCACAATCCGTCTGCAAGCAGCACTCGCGACGCTCGAAAAATTCCCAGATATCAGGATTACAGCAATCGAATATACCGATTGGCTGGCCGAGCGCGGCTATGATGTGATGGAAAATCATCTCAGCCACAATCGCGTACCGGATGGTGTGTGGTGTGACTCTGGCCTACAAGGCATCGGTTCGCTCAAAGCATTTTGCGATAAAGGCTTTAAGCGGGTGAAATCCCCGCTCATACTGGCGGCGAGATGAACTTGATGTACAAGATGGCTGTCACGGAAAAGGTACCTTTATGCGGCCTGGACTATCCGGCGGCGATGGGCTCTATCAGCTTTCAGACCGGGCTTGATATTCTCGCAGGTCGACAAGTGCCTTGGCTCATGGAGGCAGATTTACAGATCATCGTGACACGCGGACATGAGACGGAATCTGTCCGCGCCGATCTTCATGCAGAAAGAAAAGTCGATTGGCATGCGGCCGATACTCGTTCATGCTGCTGGCCGTGCGCGTAGCTCGCGATCAGAGCCTAAGGATTCAAAACGACGTGCAGAACCATCCACGGAAATAGCAGTCAGCAAATCCTATACGGATTCGTCGCGACGGCTTGTCGATATCATGACACTTGTAGCAGAGCGCCCGATCGTCACCGCCTATGAAACAGCGCGCGCACTCAATATGCCTCTTAGCTCGACTTATGAGGCTATCAACGAATTGGAACGACTTTCATGGTTGATACGTAGTGAAGACGGGCATTTGCTGGTGGGGAAAGTTCCACAACAGATCGGACTCACAGCACAGTGTATCGATATCGATGCGCACCGTCTTCTGGCACTCGTGCGTTATCTGCGAGATCAGACTGGCGAGACGAGCTTTGCAGGCGTTTTAGGTGCTGACCTGCAAATCGGTCCATGGCTTGTAGGGTTCAACTACAATTGTGTGCGTTTTACGCCCTTTAAGACTTTTGCAATGGAGTTGCGCCGCAGTACTGTTCTGACTGACGAGCCATTTAAAACACAAAGCCGCCCGGAAGCGGATATGATCGGCGCCAGTAGCCAAACAAGTTTTGTGATGATCCCGATATGCCGTAGCTCAGCATCTGGAGTAAATACAGAACTGGTCATCGGGCTAAGTCGACAGTCAGGCTCAATAGATGAAGAGCATGCCTTCGCGCATCTGCGCGAGGTTCAGGAGCTACTCTACAGCGAAACTCAATTTTCAATCTAACGACACACATCCCGCTTGAGATAGCTCAGTAGCATTTCTGATGCCTCTTCGCACCGACGGTCTAGCCAATCATTATCAATCGGTAAGCCAAACACTGCACGCAACGTATGGGTATTGGAAATCGGAAAATAGCAAAGCGACGCCACGAAGACGTAAAAATCGCGCGGGTTCATTTTTTGCGAAAGTCGCCGGATTGCTTACCGCGCTCCAGCAATTCGCTGACGCGATCAACCAGAACTGACTGGATACGGGGCATGTCCGACATCGTTCGGATTGTTTTACCTCCCTGCATATTTTCAATCGTTAGCATCGAAATGAACCAAGGATTGCGCCGAAAATGGTTCATAGTGAACCGCACCAGCTCCCGCACTGCATCATCTGGCGAAAGCTTATCAAGGCTCAGCTTCTTTTCCGCTTCACGGATTTTGACATAAGCTTCACGCAGAGCCGCCGCATAGAGGGCGTTCTTATCGCCAAAATAATCATAGATCATCGGTTTGCTGACTTCAGCCTCTTCTGCAATGCGGTCCACGCGGGCGCCCGCGAAACCGTGTGTTGCGAATTCATTCAAGGCTGCGCGCAAAATACGTCGCTTGCTATCGGCAGCGTCGCGCTTGCGCGGTGGTTTCGGTGTTTGTGCTTCCATCGCCCCCATTAAAGCCTTTTCTATGTGACCGGCGCTTTGCCAAGCACCAGCGTAACCCGAAAATCATTCACATTTGTGTGCGTTGGGCCCGTATCGACCAATCCGCCATGTTTGTCAAAAGCTCCAAGCATCATGCGCGTCTAGTGCTATACGCGCCAGTTTCGTATCCAATGGCTCGGCCCCATGCCAGATCGCACCGGCATTATGCTCCGAACCATCGCGCCCATCGGTATCGCAAGCAATCGCAGAAATCTGGCTCTGGCCATTGGCCGCAAGTGCAAAGCTGAGAAGATATTCGCTACACCGGCCGCCTTTGCCTGGATTCCCCTTGACGGTAACAGTCGTTTCGCCGCCGGAAATATAAGCAACGGGAGCCGCAAACGGTTGACTATGGCGCACGGTTTGCAGCGCGATAGCCGCCATGACACGCCCAACCTCACGCGCTTCTCCTTCAATTGCATCGCCCAGGACACAAGGCATAACGCCAGCACGCCGTGCAACTTCAGCCGCCGCTTCAAGTGCTGCTTGCGGTGAGGTAACAATCTTTACAATACGCCGCCCATATTGCTGCGGCTCGTTCCGTTCCGTTGCCGATTTCGCAATTTCCGCATCAAGCAAAGCGAGAGCTTTCGGCGGTAAAACCATCGCATGACGATTAATCACATCCCGTGCCGCGAGAGGATCGCTACGGGTTTCAATTGTGGGTCCAGACGCAATCAAGGACGGATCATCACCCGGAATGTCGCTAACCAGATAGGTCAGCACATCGGCAGCACCAGCCGCCGCCGCAAGCTTGCCGCCTTTGATGTCGGAAAACTGCTGACGCACGAGGTTCATCTCATGGATAGGTGCACCAGACATCAAAAGCGCACAGTTGATTTCCTGCTTCTCTTCAAGGCTAAGGCCCGCGCAGGGCAAAGACAAAAGCGCAGAACCGCCACCGGAAATCAGTGCAACCAGCGTGTCACCAGCCTGCAAAGATGAAGGCAGCGCCATGATCTCTTGAGCTACTTGCAAGCTCGTCGCATCCGGAACCGGATGAGATGTTTCGACGAGGCGAATGGTTTGTGTAGAAAGCACGGTGCCACGCGGTACGGCAACTATCCCTCACATGGGCCCCAGAATTCTTCCAAAGCTTGGGCCATCCGAGCACTTGCCTTGCCAGCTCAACGACCACAACGCGCCCATTCGGACGCGGTGGCAACGACGCTTTTAACCCCGGCGCGGGATCAGCTGCAGCTAGAGCCGCATTCAGCATATCATGCAGTAAGACCGTCGGATTCAAACCTATATTAACTCCTCTCCGTAAATCTTTCGAAAGAAAGCAATTTGCACTTCCCACGACAGGTTTTAGCAACAGGCACGCGCGCGATCTGCAATAATCTGCATCACATCATCGGCCTCGCGTTTCCACCAATTCAATTCAGAGAATATCTCGATTTCATTGAGGGCATCGAAACCTTCTGCTTCAACTGCGGCTCGTAATCCGCGCAGATCAATCACGCCGTCGCCCATCATGCCGCGATCTGTCAACAAGTCACGCGTTGGGACCAGCCAGTCGCAAAGATGGAATGCAAGGAGACGTTCTTTACCCGCGCGTTTAAGCTGTGGCAGCAATCCCGGGTCCCACCAGACATGATAAACATCGACGGCAACTCCGATACCGTTACCAAGCGCATCGCAAATATCAAGTGCCTGTTTGACGGTATTTACGCAAGCTCTATCCGCTGCATACATCGGGTGTAGAGGCTCGATAGCAATGGGCATATCGACAGTGCGAGCATATTCTAACGTACGTGCTAAACCTTCCGAGACAATATCGCGAGAAGCAGCAATATCCTTGGAGCCTTCTGCAAGCCCTCCGACTACCATCACAAGACAATCAGCGTTGATTGCAACGGCTTCATCGACGGCACGTTTGTTATCAGCGATCACGCTATCAGTCAGTGCGCCTTGCGCAGTATACCAGCCACCCCGGCAAAGGCCAGAAACCCGCAGTCCGCTCTCGCGAATAATGCGCGCCGCATTATCAAGACCGATTTCGTGAATCTTATCGCGCCAAGGCGCAATCCCGCCAAAACCATAACGCAAGCAACCATCAACACATTGCTGCAAATTCCATTGCGGACGAAGCGTGGCAGTATTGAGTGAGAGCCTGTCTGGCGATAGGCCCTCCTCTATGACAGGCCGAGTGACCGGCGGCATATCTCGCTGAAGCATATTACACCCCTATCCCCGTGTCGCGAAGACTGAGCGTGCACGTGCAGCCGCCTGTTCTGGATCAGCAAACAGTCCAGCATCGCTGGCAAGCCGCACAATGTCTGCAAGATGCAGTGTGGAGCGTGTACTTTCCTGACCACCAAGCATTGTGAAATGATCTTGGTGGCTATTGAGATAGGCAAGGAACACGACACCGGTTTTATAAAAACGGGTCGGTGCTTTGAAGATATGGCGCGAAAGCGGACCGTTGGCACAAAAGCCGCATCGTAACGCTCATGATCCCCTTCTCCCAATGCAGATAACGCCTGTGCAGCCACTTCAGCAATCGGGTCGAAGATACCTAAAAGCGCATGCGAATAACCCTGCTCGTCGCCTGCAATCAATTCAGGATAGTTGAAGTCATCACCAGTATACATCCGCACGCCTTCCGGCAGACGGCGGCGCATGGAAATTTCCTTCTCTGCCGAAAGCAGAGAAATCTTGATACCATCAACCTTGCTGGCGTTCGCTTCAATCACATTCAGGCATGTATCCATCGCCGCTGTGTGATCGCTTGAGCCCCAGTAGCCCGCAAGGGCCGGATCAAACATCTCACCAAGCCAATGCAGGATAGCTGGCTGGTTAAGACCCGAAAGGACACGGCCATAAACGCGGGCGTAATCATCCGGCGACTTGGCCACTGCGGCCAGCGCACGAGATGCCATCAAGATCACGCGCGAGCCAGTGACTTCCACCGCTTCGCACTGTTCTTCATAAGCAGCAATAACATCATCAATGGTCGTGGCTGATGTCGCGATCAGATGATCGGTCCCCGCCCGCTGGCAATCAGATGCCCGCCTGCATTAGCCGCAGCCTGAGTGCGCTGGATAAGTTCCAGCGAAGTCGGCCAGTCAAGCCCCATGCCACGCTGGGCAGTATCCATTGCTTCCGCAACGCCAAAACCCAGCGACCACAAATGTTCGCGAAACGCCAGCGTACGGTCCCAGTCAATGGCTGCATTGAGCCACGGATCACGATTCGCCAGCGGATCAATGACAACATGCGCGGCAGCATAGGCCGTGCGGTTCCAGGAACCGCTCGTAGCAAGCTCGCTACCGGCGCTGATCGTGAAAGGCTTTATCTGCCCGTCTTTATCGGGCAACATTAATGTCGCATTATTGTTCAGCATGGACTAGACCTCAATCGGCTGGAGATCGACCCAGCGGCGTTCCCGTGAGCTTTGATACCCGGCTTCGGCAAGCTGTACGCCCTTGGCACCTTCGAGCAGCGTGTAATGCCATGGCGCATCTTCCGCTACGTGACGCAGAAACTGCTCCCACTGCACCTTGAAACCATTGTCGAATATCTGATTGTCGGGCACTTCTTCCCAGCCCTTCTGGAAGTCTATCGTCTGCGGCTCGTCCGGGTTCCAAACTGGTTTCGGCGTGTTAACGCGATGCTGCGACTTGCATGAATGCAAACCAGCAATGGCCGAACCATGTGTGCCGTCAATCTGGAAAGTCACAAGGTCATCACGATAAACGCGGGTGCACCAGCTCGAATTGATATGCGCAACAATATCACCATCCGGCCCATCCAGCAGGAAGCTCGCATAGGCGGCGTCGTCTGCGGTTGCCTTATAGCGACGGCCCTGCTCATCCACACGTTCCGGAATATGGGTTGCAGCAAGGCAGGAAACGGACTTGACGGGCGCTACGACATTGTCCAGCACATAGCGCCAATGGCACAGCATATCCGAAATCATCCCACCACCTTCTTCGGCGCGATAGTTCCATGACGGCCGTTGCGCAGGCATCCAGTCACCTTCGAACACCCAATAGCCGAATTCGCCCTTAACGCTCAGAATGCGACCGAAGAAACCGGATTCGCGCAACCGCTTCAACTTGCGTAGGCCCGGAAGATCGAGCTTGTCATGCACGATACCATTTTAACGCTCTTTTCTTTCGCATAGCGCGCAATGGCGATAGCATCTTCCAAGCCTTCTGAAACTGGCTTTTCTGAATAAACATGCTTGCCTGCATCAATTGCTTTGCGCAGCAAACCTGACGAAGCTGTGTTGATGCCGCATCAAAGAAAATCGTGTCGTCTGGATTGGCGAGTGCCGCGTCGATGTCATCGCTCACGCGCTCTACACCAAGTTTACGGGCAAGTGTTGCGACTTTTGAAGCGTTACGACCAACGATGATCGGGTCCGGCATCAGTTGGGAGCCGTCTGCAAGCGCGATACCACCCTGATTGCGGATAGCCAGAACCGAACGGATCAGGTGCTGGTTCATGCCCATCCGACCCGTAACACCATGCATTATGATGCCGATACGTTTCGTTTTCACTGCGATATTCTCCTCTGTAATCGCGCAAGCCCCGTTGACGGGTCTCGAAGCCGCGAAAACGCATCCTCATGGACACTTTTCTTAATCGGCCCAGAACGCCCCTCCTGGAACTTCTTTCGTTTTTCCTACTGAATAGTAGGTAGCAAACGCGAGATTATCCTGTCTATTAGAAGCGTCATAAATATTCCAGTATACGAGAATTAAGTGCATAGCAGGCATTTGCGGGAACGGGTCCTTTCTCAAAAAATGAACGAAGCCGACGGTCATTCCACCCAGACGTTTTGATTTCAGCTCCGACGCGATCCTGCGTCGTCGCCACCTCGACGAGCAGCGCATTGGTCGAGGTTTATCTCCCGTGCGGGGCCGTCCGCGACGAGAATATTGGTCCGTGAAGCTAAGGCGTCGCGCAGCGTTTGGGGCTGATCGGCGGACATGACGCTGATCGCCACATAGGCGTCGAGAGTGAACACCACGACGGCCGGCTTGCGGATAGCGAAGAGGGGCGCGGCGACGCCAAGCGGCAATAGGACCTTTAAAGGCTCCCGCTCTCCGGCAGCCCGGCCGAGACGCATGGCGATCGGGTATGAACCTCTGCCCCGACATCGTGGGCGATGAGGCGGATGATGCACTCTCCGTATTCAGGGATAGCCGCTTGCTTGCATCGGCCAGACCTCGGAAAGGCGATATGTTCAATCTGTCCGGATGCGGCCGTCCGGGTTCAGCATTATCTCGACGATATTTGCGTCTTCCAGATACCGGGCGACAGACGCCCAAGCGCGGTGCGCAGCATCCGCGGGCCGCGTGCAATCGCTCCCGGTTTTGGTGGTGTGAGTTCACGTCGGCTCCGATTTCTCGCGGGGCCCGACAGACACTCCCCGCATCTGGGTCAATTAAGAAAGCTCGAAATTGGCGGCTTTAACAAGTATTTACGCGAGTGCGAGCATGAGCGGGGACCGGCGGCAAATTGGGTGAACGAGCCAAGCAGAATTGCTCAACAGAGTGCCTTGCGCATGAACACACGGCGGAACCCGTCCTGTTCCGCTCGGTTATATTCCTGCCAGCCGAGCTTGGGGTAGATCACCAGATTTTCGTGCATCAACTCGTTTGTATAAAGGCGCAGTTCACTCAGGCCGTTTTCTCGGGCGTATACGTCCGCATAGTCCAGCAACTTTCTGCCGAAGCCATGGCCTTGATAGGTTTTTGCCACGGCTACGTTATTGACAAGAACATGATCGGTTTCGATAAGCAGAACAATCAAGCCTACAACGCTGCCACCCGCAGCAAGCACCCAGGCCGTTCCGTCCTCTATAAGTTTCGCGTAATCGTCAGTCATGGGTGCAGGTTTGCGACCTATTCGTTCAGTATATGGTGCGTAAGCATCCTGAACAATATTTTGATTTCCGGTACGTCGGAAAGCGTAGCCTTACGAATCTCAGCCTGGTACAATTTCCTATTCTCCACTATGTTCGTTCTGATTCATCCTGAGCTCGACTTACATGAAGATATTAAAGTCAAGGTGCATTTTAATATGGCCTCATGTTGTCGTGCATCTGATCTTGGGTCCGAACCCGTTAATTGAATACCGGCCCATAACTGAACCTGTACAAACTTACATGCGGTCGCCGTTTGAAGCGGCTGCACCATGATCCCGCATTAGGCGGGTCGGGGTCGGGAGAAGGAAACCATTCTTTGCACCGGCATTTTAAGCCATGTCGAGCTTCGGTCCATACTACCGAGATCCGTCGGAGCGTGATCAGGCTCCGAGGATAAGAAAAGGGTGATAGGGGATGATCAGGCGTGCGACATCGCAGCGCCTTCGATCACGACACCGCGCGTGGCAAATTTCCACAAAGCGACGAGAAGTTTGCGAGCAAGTGCGATAATCGCAACCTTCTTGCCACGGCCTCCATTCTGGCTGACCCGTTGCTGGAACCAGCATGCTAATTGGGAGTCCGGCTGATAGCGCAGCCAGAGCCAGGAGAGCTGGACCATCGTCTTACGCAGCCACGGGTTTCCCGATTTGGACACGCCCTGCTCATGATCGATCGAGCCGCTTTTCCAGGGACTGGCAGCCAGACCTGCATAGGCAGCGACTTGTCGTCGATTGTTGAAATCCCGGAACAAGCCTTCATTTGCAAGAACATTGGCGAATTCGGGACCAATCCGTTAAGAGCCAAAAGTAGCGTCCTGGGATCATTTTCTTTTGCCTGCTCCATGAGGGCGTCGCGTTCGGCTTCAATCGCCTTGATTTGCGCGATCAGGAGCTCCAGGCGGTCCAGCTCGCGGCTGATTTGCGCCTTGAGATGGCGCGGCAACGGCTGACCATCGCCGGTGCACAAGTCTTCAAGGTGTTGACGCCTGTCCCGATGCAACGGTTTGTAATCGCGGATGCCAACGTTGAAGCATAATCCCTTGATCCGGTTGGTATGCTGGATGCGCTCCGCTACCAAAATTTCGCGCTCCCGGCCGATCCGGCGCTGATCTTCGTCGGCGAGCGACGGAACTCGGACCATCGAACAAACCCGCGGTTCACCTCGGATATGAGCCATCAGCGCACGGATCAGCATCTCGCCATCGACCCTGTCAGTCTTGGCACGGCGATGACGTCGTGACACGGCTATCGAGGCCGCATCGACAACATGGCTCGTAATCCATGCCTCGGCTTCCAATGCACGATGAATCCAGAACCCGTCCAGCCCCGCTTCCTGGATGACCACCACTGGATAGAGCTGGCCTTCGCGCTTCTCGGCCTTTTCCGTAGTTTCCCAAAGCACTGCAACAGTGCCGCCAGATCGCCCCGGAACCGAGTGGCGTGCCATCTTTTCCTGCCAGGGGACAGCGCTGTTACCAGCCAGGTTGATTTTGACAGTTCCAATGAGACGAAAATGGCGCCAAGGTGTATGCGGATAGGGGCTGGTGCTGAGGATGGATGGACTGTGTCAGGCATGGTCGATCTCCAGAATTGGAATGTAACAACCACACTCTGCCACAGGGCTGGCCGTTATCCATCTTCATGTGATCTTTGTACAAAATTGGCATCGATTTTAAGTGCCATATTGAGCGTCTTGGCGATTCGATTCGCCGCAGTCTCGGATCTTGGGTCATTCGTCTGATCGCGCCGGAATGTTTCCGATGGGTTCCAGAAGACGGCTGGGTGTTGATTTTCGCCGAGAACTGACCGGTTTGAGCCGATATTTCCATTCTCGCATCGTCCTTTTTCTATCAATATCCTTCGTACACACGCTTTCCTGACATTCATGAAGCTTGAGCAGAATTGCGGGGTGCATTCGCCAACTCGCGCGCCAGCGTGGCGACGAGTTCGGCTGCGGGCAACGCCCGCGAAAGCGGCGCGCCCTGTCCGGCCCAATGCGCGGCGAAGCCATGCTCACCTTTGGCCTTGGCTGCAGCGTGCAGCGCCTTTCCAGCGTCATAGGCAATCGGGTAATCGGGTGGCAGCCGATCCAGAACCGTTTCCTGCAAGGCGGTGAAACGATTGCCGAGCGCACGCGCCGGACGACCGGATATCAAGGGGTCAGGCGCGTATGATAGGCACCGGGGCCAGTCAGCGCCTTGCGATAAGCTTCATCGGCAGCCGATTCCGGACAGGAAACGAATGCCGTGCCGAGCTGGGCTGCGACCGCACCGAGGTTGAGCATTGCCGCGATCCCGGCCCCGTCCATCATGCCGCCTGTGGCGATGACCGGTAGCCTGGAATTGCGCACGATCAACCGCGTGAGCGCAAGGACGCCGAGAGCATCATCTGGAGCCTTAGTGTCGAAGACGCCACGATGACCCCAGCCTCGATACCCTGCGCGACGATGGCGTCGATACCCGCCGCCTCGATCTTCTGCGCTTCGTCGAGACTGGTCGCGGTCGCAAGGAGTGTGATCCCGGCAGCTTTCAGCGCGCTAATCTTTTCGTTAGACGGCAGCCCGAAATGCAGACTAACGACGGCAGGCTGGTCTCGAGCAGAAGAGCCAGCATGTCATCATCGTCCGCGAAGCTCCTGTAGATCGTTCGAAGTTCCTTTGGGCATTCAGCGCCGAACTCGGAAAGAGCGGAGCCAGCCATTCGAGCCACGCCGCCTCGCGCTCGGCATTGGCATTCGCAGCGCCGTGGACGAATACGTTGACGTTGAAAGCTCGGTCGGTCCTGACGCGGACCTCCTCAATCATCTTTCTCGCGCCGATGGCGTCAGTCGCGCCCACGCCAATGGAGCCGAGTGCCCCGGCGTTAGAAACTTCGGCGGCAAGGGCCGGGGTCGAGACCCCGGCCATCGGAGCCTGAATGATTGGCAATGTAACTCCAAGCCTGTCCAGCATGTTGCTTCTCCCTTAGGCGGCCAGTACTTCATCGGCGGGTCCGAAGAACTCGTAATGTATGCGATCCGGCGACACGCCGGCCCGAGTCAGGCCTGAAACGAAGAACCGCAGGAACGGGCGGGGTCCGCACAAATAGAAATCCGCTTCCGCGAAAGGCGTGTTCCGGGAGAGCCAGTCGAGGGTAATGAATCCGCTGTGAGCTTCGGGTTCCCCGTTCAGTGATCGTAGAAGGTTGTTACGGTCGTGGCGCCATGTCGCGCGGCCAGCTCTCTGACGTGGTCATTGAACGCATGAGTATCGCGGCTCGTCGTGCCGTGAACATAAAGGTGGGATGACCGGCATGCTGGTCGGCCAGCGTCTCCAGCATGCTCACCATAGGCGTCAGGCCGACACCGCCCGACACCAGCACCACCGGACGCTCAAGTCTTTCGGGAAGGAAGAACTCACCGGCGGGCGGTGTGCATTCCAGAACGGTACTGACAACCGCCTTGTCATGCAGGAAGACCGACGCATCGCCGGCAGGCTCGCGCTTTACTGTGATGCGATAATGGTCGTTGTTCGGACCACATGAGATCGAGTAGTTGCGCTTCAGGCCCGGTCGACCAGCCGTATCGAAGCGGAAGGTCAGATACTGGCCCGGTTTGTGTCGCAGGATCGGCTTGCCATCCCCGGGGCGCAGAATGAAGGAGGTGATGATCTCGCTCTCCTTTCGACGCTCGGCGACCAGGAACCGGCGCCAACCGGTCCAACCGCCTTCCTGTGCCAGAAGATCATTGCGGATCTGCCTCTCACGGCCTTTCAGAATGTCAGCAAGGAACCAGTAGGCCTCGCCCCAGGCCGCCAAGATTTCGGGCGTCGCCGCCTCTCCCAGCACATCCTCAATCGCGCCGAGCAGCGCGGTTGCCACATAGGGGTAGTGTCCGGGCAGGATGGCATAGCCGATATGCTTCTGGGCTATCCGCTCCACCGCCGGACCAAGCGCTGTCAGATTCTCGATGTTCTGCGCATAGGCGAGGATCGCCGCTCCGAGCGCATGAATCTGCCTTCCGCTCTTCTGGTTCGCCTGATTGAACAAAGCCGCGATTTCGGGGTGCTGGAACAGGCGCTTGTACATGGCGGCGGTGATAACCGGACCGTGTTCTGCGAGCGCGGGAACAGTGGCTTTCACAAGGGCGATGGTTTCCGTCGAGAGATTTTGGCATTCGGCACTCCGGTCGTCGTTCTTGTTCATTCCGAATTTGTTCCAGGCAGCCGCCTTCGTTCTCCAGTTCGGAATTTGTGTTGACGTACTTTCTTAAAAGGAGAATACATACCAAAAGAAATTCTGCAATGGAGAATTGTCATGGATCTTGCTGCATTGGCGGTCTTCCGCACCGTCGCCCGAGCAAAGCGTCACCCGCGCCGCCGAACTGCTCGGCCGTGTGCCCTCGAATGTCACCACCCGCATTCAGCAACTCGAGGCCGAGATTGGTGTGTCGCTATTCCAGCGCGACCAGAGACGTATGACGCTCACAAAGAGGGGCAGACGTATCTTGATTATGTTGATCGCATCCTGATCTCGCCGAGGAGGCGCAGCAGGTCGTCAATCCATCCGAACCGATCGGCACCTTACGTGTCGGTTCTATGGAAAGCACCGTTGCGAGCCGGCTTCCAATCCCGCTTGCCAGCTACAACAGGAAATGGCCCAAGGTAACGATTGATCTGTCGACGGCGCCGACCCGCCAGCTCATCGACGCCCTGCTGGCGCACCACATTGACTGTGCCTTGATCGGCGTTCCATCCGGAGAGTGGTGGCTTGGCCCAAACGAACTCGACAAAATCCCTGTGTTTCGGGAGGAACTGGTGCTGCTTCTGCCGCCCGGACATCCCGAAGTACGTTACGGCGACGATATCAAGCCGAAGTCGTTGGCTGCTTTCGCGCCGGGCTGCACTTATCGGATGCTAGCTGAAGAATGGCTGACCGGGTTCGGCTCGCTCAAGGAGCGCTTCGCCATCCAGGAGGTCAGATCCTATCACGCGATGTTCGCCTGCACCGCTGCGGGCTCCTGCGTCAGCGTCCTGCCCGCAGCGTTGTCGACCTGATGCGGCACCTCGGTTCCGTCGAGGAACGCCCGCTGATGACAGTCGACACCTATCTGGCTTGTCGGCCAGGCTTTACCACGCCGGCCTTTGCCGAGTTCCGAAAGACGCTAGAAGAGTTCTCGGACATCAAGGGATGAAGGCCATGCGTAACAAGGAGGCCGGGGTGACGATTGCGGCTGCCCTGGTCCTGGTCGTCGGCATGGGCTTCGGCCGCTTCGCCTTCACCGGTCTCTATCCGCTGATGATCGTCGACCAGCAAATCTCCGTCGAGGGTGGTTCCTATGCCGCCTCTGCCAACTACGCCGGATATCTCATCGGTGCGCTGCTGGCTGCGCTGCTTTCAGGATTCCAAGCCGCAAACTGTGCACCTTCGCAACCATAACCACGGTGATCACTCTCGGTCTTTTGGCACTACCGCTACCGGAATGGCTTATTGTGACAATCCGTGGCTTTGCGGGTCTGTTCAGCGCTGTTTCCATGGTAGCCGCTTCGCATTGGCTCATCCATGACCGCAGGCTTCACGGAGGCGTTCCAGCACTGTACTCGGGCGTCGGCATCGGCATCCTTCTCTCGGCTGAGATGATAGTAGTCGGTCATGTGGCGTCGCTGTCGAGCCACATGATCTGGTTCGCGCTCGCTGCTGCCGCGCTGGCGGTGACGATTGTTTCGATTGCAATGCAGGCAAAGGCTGAGAATTCAAAGCCCTATCAGATTCAGGAGCAATCGGCCCTGCACGAAGAAAGGCCGTTATTGCTCGGTGCAACGCGGCTCATCGTCATCTACGGGCTTGCTGGCCTCGGCTATATCATAACGGCGACCTATCTGCCTCTTCTCGTGCGTAGTGCACTCGGGTCGCTCGACCCCGTCCATATCTGGGCTGTGTTCGGTCTTGGAGCAGTACCCTCATGCTTCCTGTGGCATTCTCTGCATCAAAAGTGGGGCGCCAACGGGAGCTTGATGGCCAATCTGATAGTCCAGGCTGTCGGCGTTGTCCTGCCGGTTTTCACACACAACTCTCTTACGTGGCAAGCGCCCTATTGGTCGGCGGCACCTTCATGGGAACCGTGACCATCGCCATGCCCGCGGCACGCAGGGTTGCTGCAAAGGTTCGCTTCAACATGCTCGCGATCATGACCGCGTCCTACGGTGTCGGGCAGATCATCGGCCTCTCATGGCCAATACGCTCTACGCAAGGACCGCCTCATTCGACACGTCCCTCATCGTCGCGGCTTTGGCTCTGCTGATATCTGGTGCGCTTTGCTTCGGCCGGGCCACGCACACCGGCAAAGCGCAGGAAGAACTCACAGCCAAGGAGTAATCCATGGCGTGAAAGCAGATGGAGGCTTGCCTAACGTGCGACGAAACATAGTGGAAAATGTCGCAGGGCTTTCGTAGCCCATTTCGAGAGCAATGGTTGTTATGGATTTTCCCTCGGCAAGCTGTGATAGTGACAAGGTGACACATGCCCGTTGTCGCCACTGCTGGAAATTCAGACCCATCTCAGCATGAAACTTTCGGCTGAAGGTTCTGCGACTGACGTTGAGGCGTTCAGCCCAATCCTCCGGCGCGCTATGCACAGATGGGTTACTCAGAAACTCATCACACAATAACGAGAGCGGGCTCCCAGGGCTTGGCATAGGTAATTGCAGGTCAATGCTGGGCGCTGCTTTAAGCTCATGAAGCAGAAGCGAAACAAGCGCGGCATCTCGCCCACCTTTTCATATTGCAAAGGCATCTGCACAGCTTCGAGCAGAAGTTGCCTCAGCAAAGCTCCGACGTGTAAAACTTCGCATGAACGGCCGGCGCGCACCGCCAGTCCGGAATCGATATAAAGGCTGCGGGTACTTGCACCCAGCATCAGCACCCTATGCGTCTCACCCGCGGGTATCCATACGCCCCGCTGAACCGGAACAACCCACGTCTGCGATTTCGTATCTACTTTCATGGAGCCACTGGCGCTGTAAAGGAATTGTGCGCGTAAATGCTCGTGCCAGTCCAGCAAGGTGCCGTGCACATAATCGGTCCCGAGGGCGATCAACGGTACATCGTCAGTCTCGATTGTTACGAGCGGAATGTTGCTGGGCATATGTAATTTCACGTTGGCCAATTCTCCAATGAGAATGACCTACATTCGATTGTGGGTCAATCCAACTCAACCTATAGATATGCCTGTGCAAACCGGGACTTTCAGACATGACTATCTATCTTTTGCTCGCCATTTTCGGCATTGGCGCAGGCATCACCACGGTCTTATTTGGTTTTGGTGGCGGGTTCGTCACTGTTCCGCTAATTTACTGGCTCACCACCCATGGCAAACAGTATGATGTTCTTAACAGTGAGAACGCGATGCAAATTGCGGTTGCCACGTCTACTTGCGTGATGGTCGCCACCTCAGCAATCGCAACATGGCAACATGCGAAGCGAGGGAATATCATCATCAGCCAGATTTGGCCCATGGTCGCATTTATTGGAATTGGAGCTTTTGTCGGAGCTCAACTCGCAACCATGGTAAGCAGTAATTTCCTGAAGTGGGCTTTTGTTATTTATCTGGGGCTGACAATCTTGGATTGTTTGTTGCGAGGTGGATTTATCCACCGAAATCACGCGCAGAATCCTATCTTGCCGCCACCGCTATTGGCCAGCAGCGGCATTGGTATTGGAATTGGCATTGTTGCCGCATTTCTGGGAGTGGGTGGCAGTGTCATGACCGTTCCCCTGATGCGCCGTCGCGGGATGGATATGACCAAGGCGGCGGCAATGGCTAATCCACTTACTGTACCGGTTGCCTTCTCAGCGACCATTGCTTACATGCTTTCGGCCCCGCAATCCCGGCCACTCAAGCCGCGTGGCAAATCGGTTATGTTGATCTTGCCGCATTTCTGGTTCTCATCTGTGGGGCCATCGTAGGGATGCAAGCCGCATTGCCGATGGTCGGGCGAATACCCGACTCCAGTCATGCCAGGGTCTACATTTTACTTCTGTTCCTGGTTCTGTTTGCCATGATCATGTGAAATGGTCGCCCAGCGGGAAAAGCAACAGTTTCTTCCGTTAGAGCGCTTCCCTGGGCTCTGTTGCAAAAGTTCAGTTGGCAAGTAAAGCCCTCGTGCTCTGCTGTTAAACGGTCTGGCTTTGTAGATTCTGGGCGAGCGGTTCCACGGCTTCTGTCAACGCGCTCGGCCCAATACCAAAAGCCCGTTCAACGATACGCGCTTCCCAACGGATGTCTCGTGTCGCAGAGTGCCGGTGTCGAGATCGAACTCGACAACCTGAGCTACGCGAGCAAATCGCCACGGCTGCAACGAAGGATCGCGCTCCCTAGTGACAAACATCTAGAGTTTGGTACGCAGCGTCAGATTTCGGCTGCTAATCTATATGCCTAATCCCCGTTGCCTTCCCAATTGCCACGACACCGATCCGCCCTGCACGACGCCCAAGACCTCACGGCCGAGTTGGCGGTCAATGACCGGCCGCCATGGGACGAGGGTAAACTCGTGGCTCTGCTCAACCACCGCGAACTTGCCGCTCGATAGCTGGACGGTGCCGGTGAACTTGCCGCTGATCTTCTCCCCTCCGCCGCCGCGCGAACGGCAGCGCCTTGCTCTCGGCCATCTCCGCGCCGACGCGGGCGACTTCGCGCTCGCGCAGGTTGGCGAAGATTGCGGCGGTAGAAGACGCGGCCGTTCTGCTGCCGCGTGGCATCGCCTTGTGTGATATGATGCTCACGCCGCTGGTCCATCGCATCGCGCACCTGCTGGCCGAATCCTGCCGGCGCGAGATCCGATGCGTCGGGTGTTACCAGCCGCCGATCGAGCCAGGTCGCGCCATCCGAACCGATCTGCGTTTCCAGATTGAAGGTCGAGACGACACGGATGCTGGCCTGCCGGTTGCGACCGGCATCATAGGCGGTGGCGCGACTCTCGAAGTCATCGGGGATGCGCCACTGGTCCGCATCGATCCGTTCAGCAATGCCAGCGCGGCGCAACGCCTCAAGTCGCCGGACATGGGCATCGACAAAGCCCTCGTAATCGCCGCCTAGCACACGTCCCTCGAACTTCGCCTGTTCGAGGTGGCGGCTCGGTCGGTAGATACCATTCTCCGAGATCGCAGCGATGGTACGATCAGAGGGACGTTGTGCTGTATCGGCGGGGCCGACTTCCACGATGCTGCCGATCCGGGCATCTTCGACGCGGGCCGGATCAATGCCGGGAAGATGGTGTGTTCGCCCGTCGATACCGTCCACCACGAGCGTCAGGTTCTCGCCCATCTCGTCGGTGAGATATTTGTCCACGACGCGGCCGGTGATGGATGTCGCGGGTGCTACATCGTGAAGCTGGAAGGTCATTGGATCACGTTCCTGCCCATCTGCCTTCAGCGCCTTATGCATGTTGCGGATGATGTCGCCGCGTTCATCGAGCTCACGCAGCGCCGGTTCCATCTTCGCGCCAAGCTCCCAGACGCCCGGCGCGTGTTCGGTGGCCAGTCCCATCTTTTCCAGCTTGGCGAGACGGCGCAGGCGAAGCGTGCGGTTGAACTGGCGGCGCGGATCGCCCGGCTCATGCCGGAGGTCGAGGAACCGTTCGTCCGCTTCCTCGGTCATCGCCCGGTCGATGCGGGTGAAACGGTCCTGATCGACTTCGGCCGAGAGCTTGCGGCTCTGCTCGATCTCGGTGACGGGGCCAAGCTCCAGCGTGGTCAGCTCGCTCGCCCGCTCACGGATACCGTTGGCGAGATAGTCGCCGTTGATGACCAGGTTCTCGCCCAGTTCGTCCTTGCCGCGCACGATGACATGCACATGGGGATGGCCGGTATTGTGGTGATTGACCGCGACCCAATCGAGCTTGGTGCCAAGGTCGGTCTCGACCTGTTTCATCAGGTCGCGTGTGTGGGCGGTCAGATCGGTCAGCTGATAGATCGCCATGGCAAGGCGATCATAGGCACCAAACAAGCGACGTCGGAACGACGTATAAGCGCGCCCTCAAAATGAATTTCTCGGGACTGCCCGCGCCGTGCCACACCGTCCCACCAACATAGAAGCATTCCGCGTCGTGTTCAAATACCATGGCTGCATCGACAGACAATCACACGACAGTAGAAACGATGGAGACGGAAATGCGCAGGCCAAGAGATTTCGATGCGGAACTGAAGGCACTGGAGGACAAGGCAAGAGAACTGAAACAGCGGAAGGTCCAGCAGTTAGGCGAACTGGTCATCGCCACCGGGGCGGACAGCCTTAGCGCGGAAGAACTCGCCGGTGTGCTGATCGTAGCAACCGAGACCACCGACGCCGGGAAACGGGAGGCGTGGGCCAAGCGCGGTGAGGCGTGGTTTCGTGGAAAATCACGGCGGTCTGTACCGGCAAATGATGATGGCGAACGCCGCGCTCAGACGCAACAGAACAGCGCGCAATCGCTATCAGGCGCAACGGGCGCGGCATGACATGCGCAAATGGCAGATCGAACGGAGAAAGAGAACACGTCACCTGATTGAACTCGGCGGTCTCGTCATCAAGGCCGGCGTCGTGGAACTCACTGGCGATGACCGCGCCGTCATTCTCGGCGCGCTCGTCTGGATTGCCGAAAAGCTGCGGAGTGACGACGGCGAGCGGGCGAGTGGTGTTTGGGCGACATTGGGGAAGATGGCGTTTGAGGCTGAACGGAAAGACGGAAAACCTATTGTCACGCTGGAATAGTAGAATTTGGTACGACCGACGGCGGGCGGCGCGGAGACCCAAATATCGGAGCGTTGCCCGCCATCGTGCGGAGAAGCCACACAGTCCAGCAACTCCAAGTCTCTACTTAAGAAGGTTTGTCGTATCGAAGTCCCGCTGCGGACACAAAAGCATGGTTTGGCAAGCGGGTGTCGCCAAGCAGATCATACCATTCGATGTCGTGCGCCAGCCGTTCGTATAGATTTCGAGCTTCCCAACGACGTCGGCAACAACGCGTATTTCAGAAAGCGCGTCCGGTAAATCACTGGAATCCGCAATTGCACCTATCCTGTATTGATAACACGTAGGGCATGAATCCAATGGTCCGACCTCAATGCCAGTCCTTGGAATAGACGAACTTCGGCATGTTCCAGTTGAAGCGCAATGCGAGCAATCTGAGTGCCAAGCCAAAACAAAGGCCACGAAAGTCACCAGTTCATGCGGCAGGGCAAGGTGCAGGCCGCCAGCGTAAAGAACGCCCGTCACCACGGAGACGCTGGCATAGAGTTCGCTCCGCAGGGAAGCGGACTCTCTCCACACAGGATGTCACGCAGAACACCGCCTGCGCAGCCCGTGATCATACCCGCCACGATCACGACAACAGCCGGCAATCCGAGTTCGAGGGCGACATTGCAGCCAAGGATAGTGAAAACCACAAGGCCTATAGCATCGAGAAACAGAAACAGACGTTTCAGCCTGTCCATAAACCGGGCAAAGATGATCGTCGCAATTGCCGCAAATGCCGTTAGCAGCAAATAGAGGGATGTTCTACCCAGACGAGCGGATGATGCCCTAGAAGAACGTCGCGAACCGACCCTCCACCGAGCGCTGTAACGGCAGCCAACAGGCAGACGCCTACCCAGTCCATGCTACGCCGCCCGCGGCAATTGCGGCTGTCATGGCTTCAACCGTGACGGCCACGATGTAGAGGAAATGCAGTACTACGATGCTCATGAGTGAAAGGTCTCCAGTGACAAATCTTGATGAGTATTCAGACGAAGTACCTCGCGCTTCAGCAGGTGTTCGAGCCAGTCTGCGAACACCTGAAGCCGACGGGACAGGTGTTGGCGATGCGGATAGAGCAGCGTCATGGCCATAGGCTCAGCTCGGTAGTCGGGCATCACTTCGATAAGTTCACTGGCTTCGAGATGATGGCGGATATCATAGACCGGGATCTGGATGATCCCCAGACCGGCAAGGCAGCAGGCGATATAGGCTTCTGCACTATTGACGCTAACGCGGCCGTGCATCGGGAGCGTGCGAAGCGTGCCATCCTGCATCCATTCCCAATCCTCCACACGACCACTGAACGGTGATGCATAATTGACCGCCATATGCGCGTTGAGGTCTTCGGGGTCTTCGGCATGCCATGCTGCTTCAGATAGGCCGGACTTGCGACATTGATCAGTGGCAATTTGCCGATCGGTCGGGCGATTAGGCCGGAGTCGCTCAGAGGTCCGACCCGCAGCACGCAGTCGACGCTGTCCTCCACAAGGTTGACCGCGCGGTCGGTAACACCGAGATCAATGTCGATCTGCGGATAGCGGTCAAGAAAGTCGGGCAGCGCCGGAGCAATTATCAACCGCCCGATACGGCCCGGAACATCGATACGCAGTCTGCCGGACGGTTGCGCCGATGTCTGCCGGAACAGATTCTCGGTCTCCTCGACATCGGAAATGAGGCGTTGGCAGCGGTCATAAAACGCAGTGCCGTCCTGTGTCGGCGACACCTGGCGCGTGGTCCGGTGGAGTAGGCGTGCGCCGACTCGTCCCTCCAGTTCCTGAACGGCCGCCGAGACGGAGGGCGTGGAATGCCCAGTGTATCGGCAGCGCGGGTGAAACTTGAGCATTCAACAACGCGCGAGAAGATACGGAACAGGTCGATACGGTCCACGGTCTGGCGGCGCTCCATTAGTCGGTTTTTCTGACAAGTGATGTCAGAATAATCGGCTTTATTGTCTAATCCTAGACGATATTGTCTTCAGGTAGAAGCGGCCTCGATGTGACCGCACAGACCAAGGAGGCGATCCAATGACCGATCATTCCATCAAGGGCAAAACCGTCATCATTGCCGGCGGCGCGAAGAACCTGGGCGGGCTGATTGCCCGCGATCTCGCTGAACATGGCGCAAAGGCCGTTGCAATCCACTACAACAGCGCATCCAGCAAGGCCGATGCAGATGCGACGCTGGCCGCTATCAAGGCTGCCGGTGCCGAAGGCGTCGCCTTCCAGGCCGACCTCACCACGGCTGGGGCGTTGGAGAAGCTCTTCGCCGATGCGATCGCCGCCGTTGGTCGCCCCGACATCGCCATCAACACGGTCGGCAAGGTATTGAAGAAGCCGATCGTCGAGATATCGGAAGCCGAGTATGATGAGATGAGCGCCGTCAATGCGAAGTCGGCTTTCTTCTTCCTGAAAGAAGCCGGCAAGCACGTCAATGACAACGGCAAGGTCTGCACGCTGGTTACCTCGTTGCTCGGGGCCTTCACGCCCTTTTATGCGGCCTATGCCGGCACCAAGGCTCCGGTCGAGCATTTCACCCGCGCGGCCTCCAAGGAGTTTGGCGAGCGCGGCATTTCGGTAACGGCCATCGGCCCTGGTCCGATGGACACACCCTTCTTCTATCCGGCCGAAGGCGAGGACGCTGTCGCCTATCACAAGACGGCGGCCGCACTGTCGAACTTCTCGAAGACTGGTCTCACCGACATCGGGGACATCGTGCCTTATATCCGCTTCATGGTCTCGGACGGTTGGTGGATGACGGGCCAGACCATCCTCGTCAACGGCGGCTACACGACAAAGTAATGGTTGGCAGCGGCCTGCCGGCTCAGGCGGGTCGCAACGATTGAGGGAAGCAAATCAAGGGGCGCTCGTGCATATGCTGCTTGTCATCGTCGGTGGGGTCGTCCTGCTCGGTGTGTTCGCGCTGTTCGGAAAGCTTTGGGGCGGCGACATCACAGGCGTCGCTACGGGAGCGAAACTCTTCACCCCGGTATGGCTGTGGTTTGCCTGGTCAACATGTGGGTCGGCGTAACAAAGGCCGGCTACACACTTGCCTAGGAACTGCCTATCCTGTTGGTGGTGTTCATGGTCCCTGCCATCGCTGCGGGAATCGTTACCTGGCAAGTGTCCGGAGCCAACGCGCAACCTTTGCCTCCTCTCCAACAAGAAAGAACTGCCATGTCGATCCCTCCCGCCAGCCCTTCAATCGGCCGTCGATGCGATCAATTCTGGGGACGAGGATGCCTTCGTCGCCGCGTTTTCTTCCGATGGCGTCGTCAACGACTGGGGACGCATCCTCACAGGCGCGGACGGCGTGCGGTCGTGGGCGCGTTCGGATGCGATCGGCGCGCAGGCCCGCATGACGGTGGTTGCAGCCACCATAAGGGACGACACCACACAAATCGTGTTCGACTGGACAAGCCGCGTCTTCAACGGCCGCAGCGAAGCCTATGTGACGCTGGCAGACGGCCTGATCCTCGAATTCCGCATTCCGGCGAAGTGAGGCGTAACCATGTCCACCGAAGCCGTCACCCACGCAGCAGAAGCCGCATATCACGCGACCTTCGACCTTGTTCCCGTCGTCGTGCTTCTCGCGGCGGCGGTCATCGCCGTTCCGCTGTTTCGACGCACGGGGCTGGGGTCGGTACTCGGCTATCTTGCCGCAGGCCTTGCCATAGGACCGTTCGGGCTCGGCTTTTCGACGACCCTCAGTCGATCATCCATGTCGCCGAACTCGGTGTGGTGCTGTTCCTGTTCATCATCGGCCTGGAGATGCAGCCTTCGCGGCTCTGGAGCATGCGCGGCGAGATATTCGGGCTGGGTGCGCTACAGGTCTGTCTCGCCATCTTCATCCTGATCTGGGTGGGTATCGCGCTTGGCTATCCGGTCGAGGCGAGCTTCGTGGCAGGCACCGGCTTTGTTCTGACCTCCACCGCCATCGTCATGCAGATGCTTCAAGAGCGCGGTGAGATTGCCCAACCGAAGGGGCGCAGGATGATCGCCATCCTGTTATTCGAGGATCTGGCCATCGTGCCGCTTCTCGCACTGGTGGCTTTCCTCGCACCGGGCGGCGAGAACGTCACGCTGGCCAACCGGCTGACGGGGGTCGGTATCGGTCTTGCGGCGATTGCGGCACTGGTGGTTGCCGGGCGCTACCTGCTCGACCCCATGTTCCGCCTGCTGGCCAGATTCGGCGTCAGGGAGATCATGACGGCGGCCGCCCTGCTTGTCGTGCTGGGCGCCGCCGTTTTGATGGAGGCAGGCGGGCTGTCGATGGCGATGGGCGCCTTCCTCGCCGGTGTGCTCCTGTCGGAATCTTCCTTCCGCCACCAGATCGAAGCGGACATCGAACCATTTCGCGGACTGCTGCTCGGCCTGTTCTTCCTCGGCGTCGGCATGGCGCTCGACCTCGACATCATCGCAGCGAACTGGGTGGTGATCGCCATTTCCGTTCCAGCTTACATGTTCCTGAAGATGGCAGTGATCTACGGTGTGGCCCGCGCCCTCAAATCCGACAATGCCGAGGCCGTGGAGCGGGCCGTCATGATGGCGCAGGGCGGCGAGTTCGCCTTCGTTCTCTACGCCGCCGCGACACAATTCGGCATCCTTACGCCTGAATGGAACGCGACCCTGACCGCGATCATCATCGTCTCGATGGTGCTGACGCCGTTGATGATCATCGCTCACAATCGTCTCGCGCCGAAAGTCCTTCCATCGATGGCGGAGGTTGATGAGGCAAGGCACCTCGCAGGCAGCGTGCTTCTCATCGGTTTTGGGCGGGTCGGGCAGATCATCAGCCAGCCCCTGCTTGCGCGCGGGCACAGCCTCTCGATCATTGATTCCGATCCGCAGGCGATCCAGGACGCGAAGGATTTCGGCTTCAAGGTCTATTATGGCGACGGTTCGCGCCTCGACATCCTCCATGCGGCTGGCGCGGAACATGCGAAGGTGATCATCATCGCCGTCGATGACGCGAAGGCCGCCAGCACCATCGCAGAGCTGGCGAGACATGAATTCCCTCTCGTTCCGGTGCTCGCCAGGGCGGCGGACCGCGAGCATGCCATCAGCTGGTTCACGCCGGCGTCGAGTTCCAGATACGCGAGACCTTCGAATCGGCTCTCAAACTCGGCGAACGCGCACTGGTGACTCTGGGCGACGAGCCGGATGCTGCGGGCGAGTTGATGGCCGACATCCGCAAGCGCGACGCCGAACGCTTCGAGATCGAGACGGCCGGCGGCATCTATGCCGGTCGTGATCTGATCCATGGCAATGCTCCCGGCAAGAACAAGCCTGCGGAGCCGGAGGCCTCGTCATGATCGCCATGCCGGATGCGCAAGCGCGGGGATGACGTTCTCATTTCCGACGTCGTCAGCTTCTGGGCGGATGCCGGCGCGCAAGGCCAGTGGTTCGCCAAGGATGAAGAGTTCGATCGCACTTTCCATGACCGCTTTCTCGACCTTCACATGGCAGTCGCAGCGCGGTGGCATGACGGTTGGATCAATAGCCCGGAGGGTGCGCTTGCGCTTCTGGTCCTTACCGACCAGTTTCCGCGCAACGCGTTTCGTGGGACCGGGCACATGTATGCGACCGATCCACTGGCCCGGCACTATGCACGGATGGCGCTTGCGGCCAACTGCATGGAGCGCGTCGAGCCCGTGCTGCGGCTGTTCTTCTGCCTGCCCTTCGCACATTCCGAAGAAGTTTCCGACCAAGACGTCTCGGTCAAGCTCAATGCCAGACTCGGTCAGCCTTGGCTCGATCACGCGGAGGGACACCGCGACATTATCCGGCGTTTCGGTCGTTTCCCGCATCGCAATCCCGTGCTTGGCCGCACCACCACGCCGGAGGAGGCGGATTTTCTCAGGCGCGGCGGGTTTCAGGGATAGGAAACACAGCCCCACAAGAGCAATCACAGGAGTAGTCAACATATGCCCGCATCGGACCTGAAAATCGAAACGCGGATCGGCGTAAAACGCAAACCGCGACGCATCCTATCGATCGTATCCAACACGACCGAGCTCAAGGGCTTTCCCGTCGGCTTCTTCGCCGAAGAAATGACACGTGCCTTTCTCATGTTCACCGAAGCCGGGCATCAGGTCGATCTTGCGTCTCCGAAGGGCGGCGAGGTGATGTTTGACACGCATAGCGATCCGCGCACGCCCGATGGCGCCTATGCCGACGATCTCATCAGCCTGGGTTTTGTCCATCACGCAACGTTCGGCGCGATGCTGAAGAACACCCTTCCGATCAGCGCGATCTCGGTCGATGATTATGATGCGGTCTGGGTGGCTGGCGGCGGCGGTCCTCTTTGACGTTCAAGGATGACGAGACGCTGCACGACCTGATCGCGACCTTTTATGAAGGGCAAAATCGTCACGTTGATCTGCCACGGTTCGGCGCTCCTTTATGGACGCGCCTGTCGGACGGGAAACTGCTGGTCGAGGGAAAGAAATGGACTGGCTTTACCGATGCGGAAGAGGAAGAGGTCAATGCAGCGTTCGGCATGACGCTCAACGAATACACGATCGAGCGCGAGGCCGCCCGTATCGAGGGGACTAGCTTTCTTTGCCGCGAAGCCAATGAGCCATTCGCAATCCGTGACGGACGTCTGATCACCGGACAGCAGCAATACAGTAGCGGGCTGACGGCGGAACTTGTGCTGGAAGCGCTAGAAGAATGACTATACTTGGCAACGTCGAACGATCGAGCGACCCGTCGAGCGGTTGGCCCGGCTCATCCTCGGAACATCTACATGCCCCGACCGGTTTGGTTTTCACCCCGCCGACTCAACTCTGGTTGAAATCAACACTTGTTGCTATACTTGAATGATCAGAAGTTCATGTTCGAATTGTTGCCAGGGGACATCGATAGCGGCCAATTCACCGGGGCACATGTCTCCCTAGGTAGTTAAAGCCACAGGGGCAATTGTCGCCCCCGGCGAATTAGCTCGTTCGGTAGCATTGGAATATGCAGTTCTGGAAGATACGCCAATCCGGGCCATCGCCCGCGCGGAAATACGCTTCGTTCCGCTACGCCTCACTACGCGTATTCCCGCAATAACCTTCACAATGAACCGCAATGAAATAGGTAGAAGAGCGCAACATCCGAATATTGCGATAAATCGAGCAGTTAGTCCGGTGACGAACAACTTAAAGCTTCGGTGATCTGCTGAGAACCTCGCGCAGGTCTACGCTCGGCTTGCGCCCACGCTCGGCCGGTTTCGGCAGCAATGGCTCTATCTGCTCCCATTCTTCATCTGTGAGATCGGTCGGGTAACGCTTCGTCTTCCGCTCAATCCTGGCCATCCGGCCTCGCGTCTCTCGTGTCCACATCGATAATGTGAATCACGAACCAGACACGAAGGAAACTCAATTCTCAAACGGACTCTTAGACGTTTTCTCTCATTGGCTTCGGTGCTTTTAAAACTCGCCGTCAACTTTGCATTGAAACCGTGCTCCTGCGCGTTGGAAGTGATCTGCCCTTGATAGGAAAAGCCAAAGACAATCTGATCCGTCAGATTGAGATCGACACCGGCCTCAACAAGTGCGGTATCCTCCGCAAGAGGAACCCCTTTATGTCGAAGAGAGAACTATCGGCAAAAGAGAAGGTTGCTTCCGGTATTTTATCGCCAAAGGCATGACGCCATCCAAGACCACCACGCGCCGCCCCGGCGACTGTTCCGATATCAAATCCCGACGATGCCCTGAGTCCAAGGGTTGAGAAGGTGACATTCTGCGACTGACTTTCGCCTGACAGCGCTGCAGCCCGCCGGTTTCATTAAAGTCCTCAGTCTTCAGATGAACATATGCCAGATTTACATATGGCTCGAAGGCGACCGGCTTTGTATCGATATGATAACCCATCTCAGCAAAAGCCTGGAATGTCCCGGCATTGTAACTGGATTCCAGATTATCCGAAAATTCCGGAAAACCTACGCCGCGCTGTGCATCGACACGGTGCCATGTATAGGCCAGTCCAGAACGGAACCCAATATTGTCCCAATGCGTACCCGCATAGGCTCCCAGATGATAATTCGCGCTCGATCCTGTAGACCTGCGGTCGTCCACATCGAACGAAGTATGGCTATAACCGACAAGAAGTCCGGCTCTCCAGGTTTCAGCCATCGATGCGTCGACACCTGCCAGGAAACCGCCGGTGGAATAGTCGAGACGAGCCGCGTTACCGTTGTCCTTCATAAGACCCCAGGCGCCATATCCACGCCCCCAGAACACAGGACCTTCCGTATTGGCTGCAACGGGTTTGATGCCACCTGGGCCATAGGCCATGACCGGGACATCAGAAGCCCCGACTTCTTCAAATGCAGAGCGGATGCGATCAATGGCAGCATCGCGGACAAAATGGCTGTCTTCAATGAGCACGCCACGCATGGAAGCATAAATCTCACCGGATAGCTGATCGAGGGCATCGCGGGATTCCTGCTCCGTCAATGCCAGAATATTATCATATACTGGATCGCCCACTCCGAGCGTTTCGCTGGCCACAGCCGTCGAACGCTGATTGAACGTATCGGCGATGTCAGCGAACGCGGTCGATGTGCGGCTGACATCCAGATAGACATTCTTCGGGTCGTAGACCAGATTGAAATCCACAAAAGGTGAATCTGTCGCTAGAGTTCCGGTTAGCCCGCCATATGTTCCGTTAACACCGGCAGCCGCTGTGAGCAGCGTATAACGGGTATTCGCAGCAATTGCACCCTGCCGGATCAGATTGACCTGAGCAGCGCTGTCAATCGTGGCGTTGCCCCCAATATCGATGAAATCAGCGGACTTAGCGAGCCCTACTTCGTAAGTTGAACCAGACTGCTGTGCGAAACTGCCCGTCACCGTCAGTTTCGTAATCTGTTCGTTTGCGTCCAGAACGCTCCCCGGAGCGATGGTGCCACCATCTGTGACGGTAACTGCACCGAAAGTTCCGTAGCCGGCAATAATGCCGCCAGTACCGGTTTTAACTGTCCCGCCGATCTTGCCATCGTTGCCAAGAAGACCGGATGTTACGACATCATGCGTGATGGCACCGGCTTTTGCCAGCAAAGACCCGCACCCTGATTGACTGTCGTCAATCCGGAATAATCGTTGCTCCCGCTCAGTGTCTGGACACCAGCCGCGATAACCAACCCGCCGCCACCATGGTTTTGCTATCGTCGAAATCGCTGATGGAACCCGCGAATACGTCGTTTGCCGCCGTAAGAATCAGATTGCGATCACCAAGACCGATCGCACCCGTATCCATGCCGCTCAGGCTGCGAATGCGGACATCGTTTTGCGCGCTGTCAATTCCCCAATATTTATTGGCATTGCCATGTTCGGAGATATCGAGACTGCCGTTGACCGCAACCCTTGCGGATTGTTCGATACCGCCAAGGCCGGCCAATGACAGATAGGCATTCGCGCTGATAACCGTCTCACCTGTATAGGTGTTGATATTGGTCATACGCACATCCGTGTAAGGATCCAGGGTCAAGGAACCTGATCCGGATATGCTCCCGGCGAGTCCCAGCAATCCATAGGTATCCTGAACGGGGTTGCCGTCACTGCCAACAACGGGCTTGCCATTCTCATCCAGTCTATCCCGAAACACCTGACTGCCCATTTTACGGGTAATCTGGCTGAGATTGAGGCCCCGCTGTCGGTCGTAAAGTTATCGGCACTGACGAAATAGGGCGTATAGGCCGTCGTCTTTTTCAAAGTCATAAACGACGGATTGGGAAAGGAAAAATCCAGGCCTGCGATGAATTCGATTTTTCCCTCATCGTAATCTGGATCTGCTCTGGAAATCTTGCTGACATCCACACTTTGGAGAAACAGCATCTCCGCCTGATGCTGCAAGCGAAAGGTCCATCTCGTACTTGCCCGACCCTTTTCCGTTTCTCTGATGACCCCATCATTCAACAGTTTGTCGAAGGTTCCTTCACCAAGCTTGATGGTCCCTGCTCCCGGTGTTCCCGTATCGAGCAGGACGGGAAGGTCAGCGGCCAGTGTTTCGTAGTTGCCACTTTTGGGTGTTACAGTCAGCGTGTGCCCCTCAAACTGGGTCGATGCATCGCCCTGTGCACCAGGAAATTTATCTTCGAAACCTTCCGGTTCTGATTGCCCCACAGCGTCGTCGAAACGAACTGCGCGCGAAGACCAGAATTCAGATTGACTATTATGCAGGAGAACATCCCGGTGTTGCACCATTTTCTGCATAATCCGAGTTGCCATTGGCCGCGACGACAAAGCCGGTTCGCGTCATGCCGGCTAGCGGGCTGGACCTAATGCTGTTAGACATCAGGAAATCACCGGCGCCAAACGTACCGGCAAGTGAGTCTTTTCCTCAAACCGCTCTCCGGCTTCAATTTTTGACCGTGCATCAAGATCGGCATGGTATTCGAGTGCGATCTTGCCCTTGTCCAGTTCTCCGGGTGCATAGCATTTCATATCACCGGGAGTCGTCGAACTGATGCAGACAGCTTCGTCAGACAATCTTTCGCCGTTCAGTTCAGGCGAAACCTTGGTGAAAACAGTGTCGAGGATTTTTGCAGCCTGAAGCGAGCCAAGTTGAGTAACAACGGACGCCGTGCCGTCCTTATTGAAATAGGTAAGCTTATCGAAACTGACAGGTTTGAAGACGTAACCATTGGTTCCATCATTGTAGACATAATATTTTTGGGAGCACCAGCGATATCGTTGACATTCGCATCTTTCCCAATCGCCGCGTTAAACTGATCGGAACCGGTATCGAACAGAAAGCGCTGTGCCTTCCCGTCTCCTATGCCAACCCAGATACCGAGACGGCTGACATAGTGCTGCTCTGCCCCGTTATAGTTATAGGAGCCGTAAACATATTCCAGCGGGATTTGTTGCGGTTCCTGAGCAGCGGCCCCTTTGACCGATAGAGTCGCCCCGGCAAGCAGTCCGAGTGCCCATGCCACAGACACCGTCACAATTGCTGTGCTGGATGTCAAAAACGCAATTGTTCTTTCTCGCGGCAGCATTATCCACCCTTCCATACTGAACATGCATCCATCCGGCGAAGCTATTCGCCTGGTTACCGGTAACCCTTTTCGTGTCGATCAGGAGACCCTCTCCTCAGTTCAGACAAAACAGACTGCAACACGCTAGCGACTGCTTGTTGTCGAACCAACAAGCTCTTCTCCGGCACGGAACGGCGCCGAAGAAGAGCGAGCCGACAGTTGAAGCAGAGGGATGAGCTTCAACGATCGTAGCCATTGCGATGATATGATCTATTCCGAACTGTCATCGTCGCCTGGATCATCCGTCAGACACCCCATGCCGTGACAACCTTGATAATTGCCATGTTCGTCAAAGTTCGGCTCTCCCTCTTTGTCGAACTGGGGGTGTTGTCGACCTCATCATCGGGGTTGTCGACCTTGCAGCCAATGCCATGGCAGCCGCTGTAATTATTGTTATACGTGTAGTTGGTTGTCGTATGGCTATGGGCATGGTGGTCGTTTCCGGCGGCGCCAGCGATGATCGCGCCAAGCACGGCACCTCCTATGACCTCGCCGACATCGTGACCGTGGTTATCATACATGCGTGCACCTGGGTCGAAACTGTCACCACGGCCATGATGATAACCGCCCACATCTGCAAAGACGCCTGAACAGCCTTCGGAAACCCACACGTATTTGCTGCGCGGATTATAGCCCCAGGTACGATTGAGTATGCACGGGCTGCTCGATATCTGATGAATAAGTTGCGGCTTCTTCAGGGGCCAGCAAAACATTCGTCATATTGATAATGCATTGACCGGCATTCGACGGTTGATTGAGCCTGTGCATCGACCACCACCAAAGGCATATTGGCCAGCAGTCCCGCGACAATAACATAACGCAGCATCGTGTCCCTCCAGACGCGTAGTGACTTATTCGACTAACGATAGTTTGTGCAGTATTTCGGCGCCTCTGCACCACTCGCAGCGCAGCCCTGCCGGATCTCCTCAATCATCATGTTACAACTATTTTCAATATTGCATGGGGATGAGTAGCACCTGACATATCGAGGCAGTGATCGGCGATTTCTTTCGCTTTCTGGAGACCAACTGCCTGACTGCATGCCCCTTTGTCCATGTTTCCATGCGTGGGTGCCTGTCTCTGTGCTGGTTTGTCGGGAGAAGTGCCTGTTGCCGCGCTCATATGGGGAACGCAGGACATATCGCCTTCCTCGCAGTTCACCTGCTGGCGCAAGTCAACAACACGTTGTGCGGTCAGAGCGGTTACGCAACTTGCCGTCAGCGAAGGCGCAATTGATCCATCGGCATAAGGCGCCACACGAAATGTGCATTCCTTGTCCCGGAAGCTGATCCACGCTCTCTGGGCATCCCGAAGACGTTGCTTGTCAGCATCGGAGAGCACATGCATGAGCGACTGGTAAAGTTTGTTCAACGTAGAATCAGCTGCTTTTTCGTCATCACCAAAACAGGCCGTGATTTCACTTTGTGTTTTGAGCGCATCGCAGTTGTCGGCACGCGCTTCCGTCGTGGCGCCGAAGCTGAACATATAGGCAGCTGTAAATACCGCTGACAGGAGAACACGCCAAACCATTGATTTCATGCTTAAACACCTGATTTACACTAAAGACGCCGACAATGAGAATAAAAGTACTGGCAATCTTCACGGGAGCAATATCAGAAATCTGCTAAATATAATGAAATTAACCTATTCCAAACGAAGTTCACCGGATTCAAGTACCCATACTCACATTTTTTATATAGGTCTGGTCTATTCAATTTGGATAGAGTCATTTCGGCGATAACGACTTGCAACACGATAATGGATCGACGGAGACTATAGTGATGCGGAGCTGGAGAATTCACCTTGCCGGTTGGCTGCAGCAGCCATGGGTCTGAATACCGCCGCCATGGCTGCTGGACCCGATATGGGGTTTGACGTCGCCGTCTCACTGTCGGACAAAGCGGCAGCGAAGTTAGCTTCGGACCGTGAAACGATCATTGCCTTTGCCAGCTACTATGGTGATCCGAAGAAGAGTGCCGCAAAGCATGTCAATGAAATCGGGCTGATCAGTCTTTCTCCAAGTGATGAAACAGTCGAGATTGTCGGCACAAGCCAAAAGGTGCACATCTCAGGCGATAAAGTCGAAGTAAAGCGTATCGACTGGGTGAATGGACCAGTTAAAGTCAATCTGAACGTCGCGTCAGGCCGCAAGGCTGGACCGGACAATATTCTGAGTTGCGACTTCATTGACGGCGCTCTTTCGCAAGTGAGAAAAGGCCTATCACGCTGCACTGCTCGCTTATTTCCGAAAACGTCGAGACGAAGCTTTTCCCTGAACTCTTCAGATCAATGCCCTTCGTGAACAAGGAGATTTCACGTGAAAATACATCCTATTGTTTTCGTTTTTAGCGTGATTGCCGTGACCGCGCTATCCGGCTGCCAGGCGCTGGACAAAATGGAACGTGAGAATTATCAGCGCGCCTGTGACAATCTCGGCATCGAGCGTAGCACGCCAGCATATGACGAGTGCATGCTACAGCAACAGCGCATGGAAAATGATGACATCCAGCGCTCCATAGATCGCTCGAATGAAGAGCGTATCCTGAAAAAGCTGTAAGCTACTTTTGTCTTCGCTCACTGTGGCGAGGTGAAATCATGATCAGGCTCGTTTTTCTGTTGCTTGGTGCACAGGCCCTCAAGCCAATGTGGTGGATTCTGGCTACTGCTGGTGCCATCTGGATACTGCTTGGTATCGGCATCCTCTATGATCTCGGCGATGGCAGGCTTTCCGTTGTGCTCGATACGCTGGCGATATTCCTGATCATTGAAGGCGTAGTGGAAATTGCTGCTGCCTGCGCACGTGGCGCTCGAGAGCACTGGATTGACATCCTTCGCGGCGTGGCATTCCTGTTTGCCGCGTTCGTTGTTTTCGATGTGCCGTGGGACAACAACATCGCCGCATCAATCCTGTTTGGTCTGGCATTTCTTGTCGACGGCCTGTTCCGCATGGCATCGGCTTTCGTCGTTCATAGCAAGCGGTGGCGTGTTGGGATCACGGCAGGACTGATCGAGGTCGGCCTTGCCGTTGTCATCCTTGCATCAAAACCCCTTCCTCATCGTCTCACCGTTCCTTTTGCTTCGCTCTTCTCCTCCTTACATCAGGTTATGCATTGTTGCGCATGGCCATTCAGTTACGCACGTTGCCCGACGGAGCCTCTGTTACCGCTCTACCGCTCTACGCCGCTCGTAACTGGCAAGGCGGCGATTCTCGATCTCTCTTGATCGATCGCAGTCAAAATAGTTTCAAAACAATGGCATTCTCAACGTCTATGTCTGGACAGCCATTGGTTCAGTAACAGATCCGGAAAGACGCATACTGATTGACCGGTATGTCGCCGCCGTCGACAAGAAGGGCGTTATCTCGACAGGCCATAGTGCACTGGAGATGCCACCTGATCTTTATATAAGCCACTATCCTCTGGATGACATCGACCATAGCCCGGACGACTTTCGTGCCCTTCTCAATGCCGGTCCTCAAAATGATGTCGCAGGACGGTTCAATGAATCGCTTGCAGCAGAAGCTGCTGCATGGTGCATGCCGGATCAGAAAATTACCTTTTCACACTTCAACCCTGAAGCGCTTGGCGTGTTCTGGAATACCTATTCGCAGGACAGAACCTATAATCTAACCGCGCGCAATTGCTCGACGACGGTTATCCAGGCGCTGGATGCAGCTCTCGAAGGTTCATCTTTCACCGGAAGGCCTCTGCGTGATTTTCTTCGTATTGCAAGTGATCCACATTTCTGGATGATGCGCATCGTACGCGGACGGGCAGAAGCCATGACCTGGACACCAGGAATGGTCCTTGATTACACACGTCTACTCTATCAGGTGGTTGAACAGAGCGACCGCCGCTGGCGCAGGAAGCTGAAGGAAGCATTCCGCGACCGGAGCACATTGGCTGGACAACACGTTCTGCCGCAAGGCGAACGGAGCGAAGTGTGACCACATTCGTCGTTATTCTGACCGCCGCCATCTTTGGCCTTACCTATGGCCTGAGTGCGCCATTGATCGCACTTGAACTGGTGGATGCGGGTTATTCGGAAACTATCGTGGGAGCAAACAGCGCCATGCATGCTATCGGCGTTTTGCTGATAGCGCCCTTTTGCCTGGACTGTCGTTACGACTTGGTTTTCGTAAATTGGCCAAAGGAGCCCTTCTTCTCGCTGGTACTCTTTTTGCTCTTTTCCCTGCCATGCCGGTATTCTTGCTCTGGTTTCCGCTACGTGCGGCTCTGGGTGCTGCGTCGGAAACCCTGCTTGTAGTTTCTGAAACCTGGCTGAACCAGATCACAAACGAGGCCAAACGGGGTCGCACGATTGCGATTTATGTCGCTGCACTGTCAACAGGCATGGCACTGGGGCCAGCAATACTGGCACTAGTTGGCCGTCAACAATCCTTGCCTTTCTCATCGGAGCGGGACTTGCCCTGATAGCCTGTCTCATTCTTGTTCTGGGCCACCCTCACGACGTCATGCCTGAACGAGATGACAGTGGCAGTCCCTTTCGTTATCTGAAATTAGTCCCGTTGCAGTTGCAGCAGCGGCATTGAATGCCGGGCTGGAAACGGCAGGACTAAGCCTCCTGCCCGTTTATGCCATCAATCTTGGCTGGCCTGAACAATCAGCAACGATTCTTCTCACTATTCTTCTGATCGGCTCCATTGTCTTGCAACTACCCATTGGCTGGCTTGGGGATCGCATGCCCCGTCCGGTGCTTATCATATTCCTCGCTTCGTTTTCCGCATGTAGCGCATTGATCTGGCCCAGCGCCCTTGCACATCCCTGGCTTGCCTACCCGCTTCTCTTTGTCTGGGGCGGTGCATTTGCGGGCATTTACACAATGGTGATTGCAGCGCTTGGTGATCATTACAAAGGTGGAGAACTGGTCAGTATCTATGCGCTGCTTTCCATCGCATGGGGTATAGGAGCACTATTCGGTCCGTTGCTTGGTGGCCTCGCAATGGAGTTTTCCTTACATGGACTACCATTGCTTGCCGCCCTTTCCTGCACGTCATTCGCAATTTTGCTACAATTCATGGAGGGAAAAGACAATCGCCCGGCTGATTGGGATCGTCTGAACTGAAATCATGAACAAAATCTATCTGGCCATACTCCTGCTACCCTTTTATATTCTGACGACAATCACGGCTCAGACACGAGTCCTGGACCAGTCTTCACCGCCAGACCCAATAACAGTCGGTGTTTATGTCAGCCCACCGTTCGTCTCGAAGGAGAACGCACATTTCACGGGAATGGCTATCGAGTTATGGGAAAAGGCGGCAGATGCGCTCCATCTCAAGTATAGTTATCGTGAGTATCCTTCATTCGAAGCACTGATAAATGCCACGCAAACGGGAGAAATCAGGGCTGCTGTTTCCAATATCACGATTAGCCGGGATCGGGCCACGCGGATTGCCTTTTCCCAACCCTGGTATGATGCAGGTTTGCGGATAATGGTCGCGGACAATGAACAGGGTGGTTTCTGGCAAATTCTCGGCGGCCTTGAACGGGCTGGGCATTTGCGCGCGATGGCGTGGCTTATCGCGTTCGTCATCATAGCCACTGTTCTTCTCGCTCTGTTCTATCGGCGTTTCGATAAGACATTTCCCCGGCAATGGCATGCTGGCCTCGCGGAGAGTTTCTATGAGGTCATGTCTGTTGCGACGTCCGGGAAAGTCACTCGGCCGAACATATTGGGTTGGATCGGCCGTTTGTCAGGCGGCCTCTGGATGGTCTGCGGTGTTGCCGTAATCGCTTACGTAACATCGTCGGTGACAAGCGTGATGACTGCCTTATCACTTACGCATCAGATCAATTCGGTCGCCGATCTTCCAGGGCGAACCGTTGGTGTTCTCGGTGGAAGCATCGCCGAACAATATGGGCAGGAATTACGGCTTGATGTGCGACCTTTTCCTGACATCCAAAGGCAGGTCACCGCACTTATTGCAGGCGAAAGCGATGCAATCATCGGTGATGCACCAGTTCTGGAATATTACGCACATTCGAATTCTGTTCCGGCCTTGTCAGTTGTCGGCGCTATCTTCCATCCAGACAAGTATGGCTTCGGATTCAAGCTCGGCGATCCTCTTGCGCATGAAATCACCCTGCAGATTCTCGACAATCAGGAAACAGGAGACCTCGGAGTATTGCGCCGCAAGTATTTTGGCAACGAGCCGTAAACAACGCAGTATAATGGTGCAACGCCTCCCACCGGAACTGGATGATCGTGACCGTTGGACAGGAGTGAAGCACAAACGTTCCAACTTTGCGCCCTATTATAAAATTGTTGCGTTTTTAAAATTCTGGTAGTAGCAGAAAATGAAGGGATAACCGAAGCGTCGCCTCGAAACCCGACACGTATCGTTACGCAGTCGGAGGGTATCATGCCTTGGATAAAGAGAATTCCGTCAAAATGGGGTACCGTGCACAGGCTTCCTGATGGTGCGGTAACGCGAACCAAGACGGGCCGAACGAGATTAAACTGGTTGCCCCGAAGCCTTTGCGCTCGTTATGCTGTCTCCTCAACCCCATCGGGAAATCGCACTTGGCGCGGACCGGCCATATGAATTCGACGCTCCCGCAGGCGAACTTGAACTTATTCCTTCCACAGCCGACCTGTTCGCCCGTTGGCAGGTTCCAAAAGAAAACATTCTGACCTCAATAAACACCGACCGGCTTCGAGGCTTGTCCGGCATGGAATTTGACTGCGAAGATTTTGAGCTGGTTCCGCCAAAACCTGGCTTTATCGATAAGACGGCCTATACGATTGCACTACTCATACGGGACGAGCTTTTGCACAAGCATGGGCCATGCGAACTCGTGCTGGATTGCTTAACGTCATCTTCTGGCTGCACATTCTGCGGACACACTCTTCACATTCACAGGCAGAGGGAGATATCCGCCATCGTGGAGGACTTTCGTCCAGGGCATGGCGGCTAGTCGATGATTATATTCGGGCGCATATCGCTGAAAACCGACCATCGAAAACATCGCATCCATTGTGGACCTGTCGCCAGGGCACTTTCTGCGTGCGTTCAGCGCGACAACAGGCATGACACCCTATCAGTACATACTGGAGGTTCGTCTGGATTACGCAGCCGCCCTGATACGCGATAAGGAATTGCCACTGAGCGACGTCGCACGCAAAGCAGGTTTTGCGAGTCAAAGCCACATGACCGCAAAATGAACGAGCGATGGAAGACGACACCGGCGAAACTACGAGCGAGTGAAGAATAGCTGTTTCAGATGCAGACAGTAATCCCCGACAACCCTACCCCTTCACCTGGACAACAAAGCCTCCAACCGTGGATACCGAGTGCCAGAATTTCGTCCAACAGGTTGATCGATGACCGCTACACTATACGCGAATGACGAGCGAATTATGACAGAAGTGGTTGCGGGGCTCGCAACTACCGATGCGAACACTCCTTGAAGATAGCAATTTGAGAATGGTACTACCAAAGCGGGAGCATCCTTTCATCCAACCGTCGTAAGTTTCGAAAGACCAAGACCGCGACTTAATGAGATCAATTATCTCATTAAGTCGCTCTTAAATTCAGTCCAGGCCCATCTACGAATTGCTCGGCAACGCGATTAAGTTTCGCATTTTTTGCAGAGCGACATCGTGGTCTTCTTGATACTTTATTATATCATGAAAGCGGCCTCCCTTTTCTAACAGAATTATGGAGGCAATGTGGTCCATTGTGTAATCACCGTCCTGAAGCGGTATTTTAGCAGCGTAAATTTTGTAACTCTTAATAGCGTCTTCAATGTTTTCTTCGGTACCGCTTACGCCCACAATATGCTTGGAACATTACTAACATAGGTTTTCATAATATCCGCTGTGTCACGGCGTGGGTCCACTGTGATGTAGTAGACCTTCAACTTGCCCCTGTCCCGGATCAACGCCCATGAGACCAAATTGGATTAATTGAGAAGAGAGGGTTTTCGGCTCATCATAGCTTTATCAAAGGAAGCGAAGATGAGACAGAAAACCGTACCTCAGACATCTGCGTCCGAGAAAACGATCAAAGACATCCGGCGTGCCACGCGTAAACATTATTCGGCAGAGGATAAAATCCGCATTGTTCTGGAAGGACTGCGCGGGGAAGACAGCATTGCTGCGATCTGCCGCCGCGAGGGATCGCCGAGAGCCTTTATTATAGCTGGTCGAAGGAATTCCTTGAAGCTGGCAAGAAGCGCCTTGCAGGTGACACTGCCCGTTCTGCGACCAGTGACGAGGTAAAGGCGCTACGTCGTGAAAGCCGTGAGCTTAAGGAAGCATTGGCCGACGTCACGCTGGAAAACCGCCTGCTCAAAAAGCATGATCGGGGATGGGGGCGACGACGAATGAGATATCCCGCCACCGAGAAGCTTGAGATCATCAGGTTGGTCGAGCAATCGCACCTGTCGGCCAGACAAACCCTCGACCGGCTCGGCATTCCAAGGCCGACTTTCTATCGCTGGTATGACCGGTTCCAGACCCAGGGTGTCGAAGGGCTGGAAGACCGGACGTCTGCGCCGTCACGGGTTTGGAACCGTATCCCCGACGATATCCGGGATCGTATCATCGAAATGGCGCTGGATCATGCCGATCTGTCGCCGCGCGAGCTGGCGGTGAAGTTCACTGATACGGAAAGTTATTTTGTATCAGAGGCTTCTGTCTATCGTCTGCTCAAAGCCCATGACCTTATCACGTCGCCAGCTTATATCGTCATCAAGGCCAATGACGAGTTCAAGGACAAGACCACACGGCCGAACGAGATGTGGCAGACCGACTTTACCTATTTGAAGGTTATCGGCTGGGGCTGGTTCTATCTATCGACCATCCTAGACGATTATTCCCGTTACATCATCGCCTGGAAGCTGTGCACCAGCATGAAAGTCGATGACGTCACCGACACGCTCGATCTGGCACTGGCCGCTTCAGGCTGCGATAAGATCAAGGTCGAGCACCGGCCACGCCTGCTGTCGGACAACGTCCTAAGTGCGGAAGAAAATGGGCTTGGCAGACAAAGTTTCTCTGCTCGTCAGCATGCTCACGCTGCATGACGCTCGTCAAGTCACATCGTCGAACCAGGTGGCTTCCACTGGCATTGGAAAAGGTCTCGTCCATAGCAAACACAGGGTCCATCATTTTGGCCCTCACCGTCCTTAACACGAGCTTCTGATCCAGGTGGAAGACCCAAGCATTGTCTACAGGATCATCCGAAGGATGCCCTCACGGCTCTAACTGACAGAGGTTCTTCCACCTGGTACCCGCCCTTCAACGAAGGGCCGGTAGTCTGAACCGCTTTTGACGACGGCGTGTACGACACGCGCCATCTTGGCGGTAATAGCGGTCATTGCCTTGCGGCGCAGATCGGGATTGTCACGATCTCTCGCGATGTAGCGTTCGAATTTATGTCGGAAGCCGTTCTCACGCTGGCGGATGGCAACTTGCCCAGCAATCCACAGGGTCCGCCGCAGCCGCGCGTTGCCGAATTTGGAAAGCCGGGCCTGGCCGCGATACTGACCCGATTGCTGTGTCGACAGATCCAGCCCACAAAATTTGAGAAACTGACGGTGATGATGAAAGCGGCGTAGGTCCCCAGCCTCCGCAATGATTGTTAGCGCGTTGATCGGACCGATCCGGAATCTGCCGCAGGATCTGATAATCACGGCTGTGTCGCAGCAGCTCATCGGCCTGTGCTTCGATCTCGTTGCGTTGGCGGATCAAGCTGCGGGCTTCGGCGACAACCATCCGAAACATGCGAATTGCAGGCGCATCCAGCGGCAATGGCAAGCCAATAGAGGTGCGGGCAGTCTCATAAATATCCATTAAAATCTGTGACTTGCTGACTTTCCTGCCGACAACATCCCATGCCGCTTCGACGAACTTCTCCTTCGTCAGTATCGTGATGCTCGATGGTGTGGGGAAGGCATCGAGGAACGCGAAGAACCAGTCGCTGCGACTGTTACCCCGGAAACGCTCGATCTCTGGAAAATACAGCGGCAGGTAATGCGTCAGGATGCGATGTTGTATCTCGGTCTTTGCGTTAGCAATGGCTTCGTGTGTCTTCGACAATTCCTGAACGTCGTTGATGCCAGCGCGCAAGGGATCGTGATAGACCTGCGTCGAATGGATCCTCAACATGTGCAGGATCACCTGCGCATCCTTAGGATCGTTTTTGTCCCAACTGTTGTGCAAGGCTTCGCGTGCGGGCAAGCGCCAGTGACGACACCAACCGCGTTTCGAAGCCGGCTTCCACCAACCGCCAAGCGATCGGACGATGATAGTTACCCGTTGCCTCAAAGGCGCAGACCACCGGTCGGTCATATGATTGCAAAATCTCGATCAGATGGTCATGTTCTGCACGCGTATTGAGAACAGACAACCGACGGCGGCGTTTATGACCGGGTGCTTCGATCAACACTTCATTGCGAACCTTGGCGATGTCGATGGCTACCAACACGGCATCGGCAGGTATAGAATTCTGACTGGTCATGGTCGGTCTCTCCGGAATGAGTTGTGAACACTCACATTCTAGAGGTACTTCGACTGGCCATGGCCACCTCGGACGATGCGCGCTTGCAGCAAAAGCTGCGCGCATCGCTCCCTCGGTGGCTCCAGTTCTTCCTTCCGTAGGTGCTACGGTTCGTGTTACGTCGCTTCCGACCTTGGTGATTGGCTGGACAAATACAAGATAGACCAAGTCCACGGCGCTCCCGGTCACCCGCAAACGCAGGGTAAGATCGAACGTTGGCACCAGACGTTGAAGAACCGCATCCTGCTCGAAAACTACTTCTTCAAGGAAGACCTTGAAGCCCAGATCGCGGACTTCGTCGAACATTACAATCACCGACGATACCACGAGAGGCTCGACAACCTCACGCCCGCCGACGTTTACTTCGGACGCGGCCAGACCATCTTGCTCGAACGCGAAAGGATCAAACGAGATACCATCAAAAACGCCGCTTGAACCACCAAACCAAAGCAGCTTAAATCAAACCGAAAACCGAGCCGGAAACTCCAATCTCCAAAACACAAATAGTCTCAAATCATTCGACGACGGACAAGATACACCTTGTGGCAAAACACGTGATCCGATTGTGTCAGACAATGGTTTGACAATAATGCCAACGGCAACTTTTGATGAATGTCCACAATATCTCGATGTAATATGCATTCCCGGTGGATCATCGGGAACACTCGCTGCGATGAAAGACGACAAGACGCTGGACTTCGTCGCAGACCGAGGAGAAAAACAAAATTTATAACGTCAGTCTGTACAGGCTCTCTGGTTCTTGGAGCCGCTGGCCTGCTAAAAGGTTATCGCGCAACTTCACACTGGGGCGCACGGGATCTGTTGAAAGAATTCGGAGCCGTACCAGTCGATAAGCGTGTCGTCATAGATCGCAACCGTTTAACGGGTGCAGGCGTCACTGCTGGAATGGATCTCGGTCTGACAGTCGTTGCGCAGCTTCGTGATGATTTCTATGCTCAAGGCGTGCAGCTGATTGCGGAGTATGCACCAGAACCGCCCTATAATGCTGGGACGCCGGCCACCGCTCCTGAACCCGTCAATCAAATGATGGCAGACATGTTTGTTGGTTTCGTAGGCGAAACCTCTCAAGCAGCTAAAGAGATAGTCGCGCGACGGTTTTGACGAAGTTAAGTTGACCTTCATGAAACTCAGGCCAGTTTTCTACCACCGAACGACGTAAACATTCGAGCACATCGAGTGTTGCGAAGAGGTTAAGTACACTTTGCTAACTCAAACTCAGAAAACTGGCTACCTTCCTAAAATCGCACGTTAGCAAGATCATCGGTGTTGAGATATTTGCAAGTGACAGATCGTCTTAATTGACGTCTCATGAGAATTAATCTCTGCCGCATTTACGATTGGATCATTGAACTGAAAAATTATATCGTAACAAAATAAGTTCAAAGTTTCTATTCGTGAATGCTTGGTCTCATTCTAGCGGTAACACGTTTGAACGCTTGACTTGGCCTAAAAGCAAAACTGCTTTCTATAGATGCAATATTTTCAAGCCGCGTCAGCCTGTCCTTGATGAAACGCTCATAGGCCTCAAGGTCGGCGGCAACGATGCGCATCAGATAATCGCGCTGGCCGGTCATCAGGTAGCAATCCAGCACTTCCGGCCAGCGGGAAACGGTTTCCTCGAAACGGTCCAGATCTTCCTCGCGCTGGCGCTCCAGCTTGATTGAGGCGAAGGCGTTGATCGGAAGGCCGACCCGCTTCTGGTCGACGATCACCGCATAGCCCTTGATGATACCGGCTTTTTCCAGCAGCCGCACCCGCCGCGCGCAGGGCGAGGGTGAAAGGCCGACCTTGTCCGCCAGCTCGCCGATAGAGATCTTGCCATCCATCTGCAAGCTGCGAAGAATCTTGCGGTCAATCATATCGATTTCGGAATCTGGCATAAAACACCAATTATTGCCGCCATATTGGCTATACGGGCCAATATGGCAGATTTTAAGGACAAATATAGCCGCTTTTGCCTGTCATGATATTCTAGCATTTCCCGAAATCAACGGCAGCCGGGAGAGAGAAAAATGGCCGACGTGAATATGCTTGAGGAACTGGAGCGAAAGGTTCTGTGGCTCGCGACATGGATGATCCATAATGCCAACCACCTGCGCGATAATGGCGATGGCCTCAAGGTCGGAGGGCACCAGGCATCGTCGGCCTCGCTGGCGACCATTATGACAGCACTGTATTTTCATGCGCTGCGGCCTGAAGACCGCGTTGCAGTGAAACCCCATGCCAGTCCGATCTTCCATGCCATCCAGTATCTCTTCGGCAACCAAACACGCGAGAAGATGGAAAACTTTCGCGGATACAAGGGCGTACAGTCCTACCCTTCGCGCACAAAGGATATCGATGACGTCGATTTTTCCACCGGCTCAGTTGGTCTTGGCGTAGCGCAGACACTGTTTTCATCGCTGGTGCAGGATTACATTCAGGCGAAGAACTGGAAAGCCGCTGCCCCGGAAGGCAAGATGGTTGCCCTGATTGGCGATGCCGAAATGGACGAGGGCAATATTTTCGAGGCGCTCCTTGAAGGCTGGAAGCATGGCGTGCGCAACACCTGGTGGGTGGTCGATTACAACCGCCAGAGCCTCGATGCCGTGGTGCGTGAAGGTCTTTGGGCGCGGTTCGAGGCGATTTTCCGCAATTTCGGCTGGGATGTGGTGGTCATAAAGCATGGCAAGCTGCAACAGGCGGCATTTGCCGAACCGGGCGGCGAGAAGCTGCGCGAGTGGATCGATACATGTCCCAACCAGGCCTATTCGGCCCTGACCTTTCAGGGCGGCGCCGCCTGGCGCAAGCGGTGATGGACGATCTTGGCGATCAGGGGCCGATATCGCAACTGATAGAGCGCCGCAGCGATGATGAGCTTGCCGCCCTCATGGCCAATCTCGGCGGCCATGACCTGCAATCGCTGCTCGATGCTTTCGACGAGGCGCGCAAGCACGATCGTCCGGTGTGCTTCATCGCCTATACGATCAAGGGCTTCGGCCTGCCGCTGGCCGGCCACAAGGATAACCACGCCGGACTGATGACGCCGACCCAGGTGGGTACGCTGCGCGAGGCGATGAATGTCCGCACCGGCCATGAGTGGGATATGTTCGAGGGAATGAACATTCCGGAACAGGCAATTCGAGACTTTCTGAAAGCCGTTCCGTTTGTCCGGCGCGGCCGCCGCCGTTTCGACGCCGCAAGAATTGCAGTGCCGGAAAAGCTGGAATTCAACGCACAGTCGGCCATGTCCACCAGCAGGGCTTCGGCTTCATCATGCACGAAATCGCCCGCTCCGATACGTCATTCGCATCGCGCGTGGTCACCACCTCACCCGATGTCACGGTCTCGACCAATCTCGGCGCATGGGTCAACCGGCGCGGCCTGTTCTCGCGGGAAACCATGGCCGATCTGTTCAAGACAGAGCGCATTCCCTCCACCTATAACTGGGCCTTCTCGCCCGCCGGGCAGCATATGGAACTCGGTATCGCCGAGATGAACCTGTTCATCATGCTTTCGGCGCTCGGACTTTCCCATTCGATTTCCGGAGAACGGCTGCTGCCTGTCGGCACGCTTTACGACCCGTTCATCGAGCGCGGCCTCGATGCGCTCAACCATGCCTGCTATCAGGATGCCCGCTTCATGCTGGTCGCCACGCCCGCGGGTGTAACGCTCGCACCGGAAGGGGCGCGCACCAGTCCATCGCCACGCCGCTGATCGGTTTGGCGCAAGATGGTCTCGCCAGTTTCGAGCCCGCGTTTGTGGATGAACTTGCGGTAATGATGCGCTGGGGTTTCGAACATATGCAGCGCTCCGGCGCAGCAGAGGCCGACAATACGACCTGGTTACGCGACGATAGCGGCGGCTCCACCTATCTGCGCCTGTCCACGCGCACCATCGACCAGCCGAAACGCCAGATGACGCCGCAGCTTGAAGAGGACATCGTCAACGGCGCCTACTGGATGCGCAGGCCAGGCCCGGCTGCACAGGTCATTATTGCCTATACGGGTGCGGTAGCGCCCGAGGCGATAGAGGCAACCGGCCTGATGAGCGAGGACCGCCGCGATATCGGGCTTCTGGCCATAACCTCCGCAGACCGGCTCAATGCGGGCTGGACGGCGGCGCAAAAGGCGCGGGAGAACGGGCTTTCGCATGCCAACAGCCATATCGAACGCCTGCTGGCCGATGTGCCTTCACATTGCGGTATCGTTACGGTCATAGATGGTCATCCGGCAACGCTCGGCTGGCTGGGTTCGGTTCACGGACAGCGCACCCGATCGCTTGGAGTCGATCATTTCGGGCAGACCGGCTCGATCACCGAACTCTACCGCCATTACGGTATCGATGCGCACGGAATTATTGCCGCTGCCGAGTCTGTCACGCCGGGCAAGCCGATCAGGCGTTTCAGACTTGTATGAACGTGGTCTGAGGCAAGGCCTGCTCCATTGAGCGAAACAGGCAATCCTGCCTGTTTTTCAAAAGAAAATCATTGATACCGGCGCATTCGCGGCACCTGCCTCTTTTCCTGAAGCCGGACAGTCGATTATAGTCTTTCGATGAATATAGACCGGCTAAAACCAGAGCGGCTCCGGAACTGGCTCTTGATGGTGTAGGCGCACCCTATCAGCAGATCGAGCGGGCCATTCGCGCCAAGATACAGACCGGAGCCTGGCCGCCCGGTTACCGGATTCCGCCAGAGGAGGAACTGGCGGTCAGCCTCGGCGTGTCCCGCGCGCCGCTCAACAAGGTGCTGAACAACCTCGCCAATGCCAAGATTATCGTGCGGCGGCGGCGGCTCGGCACTTTCGTCAGCGAGCGGACCGATAATCATGCCGTGATCGGGATTATCGATATTCGCAACAAGATCGAGCAATCCGGCAAGGAATACAGTTTCGAGCTTCTGAAACGCGAGATCGTAAGCGCTGAAGACGCCTATGGCTGGCAGGAAGCCGTTCGTAACGAGCGGCTTCTGCGGCTGGAACTGGTCCATAGGGCCAACGGCGTGAACGAGGTTTTCGAGGAACGCTTCATCCGCATTTCCGTCATCCCCGAGGTCGAATTCCAGAAATTCGATGCCGTGCTTCCCAATGAATGGCTGCTGGCGCGGCTGCCCTGTACCCGGCTGGTCAATACGATCCGCGCCGCAAGCCCCGACCGCAGGATTGCAAAGGTGCTCGGTCTTACGCCGAACAAGCCGGTGCTGGTATCCGAGCGGCGAACCTGGGCGCATAATGATGCGCTGACATGGGTCAAGCTGTCTTTTCCCGGCTATCGCAACGAGTTCGTCGGCGAATTCAGCCCCTTGAACCCCTCGCGAATATCGGCTGACCGCATATTACAAGGTGAACGACATGGATGGAATTGCGGGCATGAGGGCGCTCTCGCGGGACCTTCGAGAGAAGTTTTTGGTGAAGCGCCGCAAGAGGTGGCGCTGGTCGTATCGTCCGACCCGCTGAACAAGGCCTATCTGTCCGGCTATGTCAGCATGACACATGATCTGGCGCCTGCCTACAGGTCGGCAGTTCTGGCCTCACGCGATCAGGTCTCGCTGGTGGTCAGCGCCGCCGATGCCGGTCCGGCCTATGAATTTTTCGCGGATGCCAGCCGCCTCTACCGCTACGGGGAGTTCTATTTCGAAGCGACCGATGATGCATTTGCTGAATTCCGCAAGGATACCTATGTAAGTTTTCAGGAAGCCCTTGCCGAAGCCATCAGGGCGCAGCAATCTGAAGATGGCCTTGTCGGCGTGGATCGCTCGAATGACGATGTTGCCTGGGCGCTATGCCGCGAAATTCTCGGGGAAAGCAGGGTGCGGGATATCACGCCGGATCTTGCACGTGCACGTGCCACCAAGACCGTTGGCGAGGTTGCGCGCCTTCGCAAGGCCAGTGCGCTTGTCGAACAGGGCTTTCGCCAGGTAGCGGAAATCGCCCGCACCGGCATGACCGAGCACGATCTGGCTGCCGAAATCACCCGTTGCATCGTTTCGGGTGGCGGCGTGCCGCGCTTCGTTTCCGTAACCTCGGGCATCAGATCGGCGCTTGCCGATGCCTATCCGGCCGACCGGAAAATATCGGCCGGAGAAATCCTGCGCATCGATGCGGGCTGCACTGTCGACGGATACTGGTCTGATATCGGGCGGACCTTCGTGTTTGGCGAACCCGATGCGCGGCAGCGCAGGATTTACGGGCGCTGCATGCCGGGCTGGAGGCAGAGCTTGCCGCCGTGCGCCGGTATACGGGCCGATGCTCTTTTGCAATCGCCATGGAAAGCGTCCGTTCCAGCGGCATTCCCCAATACCGGCGGCAGCATTGCGGGCATGGCATAGGGCTGCGATCCTACGACAATCCAACGATCAGACCCGGCGAAACGACGCCGCTGCTCGAAGGGATGTGCCTGTGCCTAGAAACCCCTATTATGAAATCGGCGTCGATGGAATGATGGTCGAGGACATGATCCGGGTTACGGAAACCGGCTATGAGCCCCTGACGACGATTTCACGCGAACTCGTCGTCATTTCCTGATCGCGCCTCACTGTGCGACCGGTGCGCACAGGCCATACAAGGCATCTCCGGCGGCACTCAGCGTCGGAAATCTGCGATAGACCACAATACCATCCGCCGCGAAGCGAAGCTCCGCCGGATCGCCGAGCAGCGAACCGACGGGATGGAGATACCCGGCCAGGTCGCCCTTGCGCACAGTCGATCCAACCTGTTGCAACGGCTCGAAAAGACCATCCGATACCGCATGGATCGATGTTTCGGGCGGCAGCATCCTGAGCATGCGGGTTGGTGGCTTTTCCGGCGCCGAAAGTTCCGGTGCCACGCCGAAATACCGCAGAACACGGCGTATTCCCGCTTCGGCCAGCATTGTGCCGCCTTGCGACAGTCCCGGCCCGCCGCCAAGCTCCGTGGTCAACGCCGCAAGCCCATATGCGGCGGCGGAAGCGTAGAGCGTGGTTGCACCGCCGCCGCCCCGGCCATCGGTGAGAATGGTGTTCGGTGCGCCGAAACAATCGAGCAATGCGGCAATGCGCTTTTCCTGCTCCGGCGAGCGCCCGCGATGGGCAAAGGCAACCGGCATATAATCCAGCGAGCTTCCACCGGAATGAAGGTCCAGAACATAATCGGCCAGCGGAAAAGAACCGTGGTCAGATAATGGGCGATCATACTTGTCGGCCCGCCATTTGCGGTGCCTGGAAACAGCCGGTTGAGATTGCCGGAATCGAGTGGCGAATTTCTGCGGCCTGCAATGACGGCGGGGCGGTTGAGTTCAGGCAGGATGATGACGCGGCCCCTGACCTCCGTATCGCGCAATGCGGCGGCAATTCTGCGCAAGGCGATCTGCCCCTCATATTCATCGCCATGCGTGCCTGCCGTGAGCAGAACCGTGGGGCCAGCGCCACCATTGATGCAGACCATGGGCACAGGAATCCAGCCATAGGCCGATGTATCGGAGGAAAAGGCACGCGGGCATAATCGATCTGCACGCCGTGTCGCTCGAAATCGATTGCCGTCCAGACCTGGCTTTTCATCTCGCTTGTCATGCTGGCTCCCTGTTTATGCTGCATCGGTTCATTGCGATAAAATATCCGGCTCATATGCGTTTCATACGAAACTCCGGGGCTGTCGGTACTGCGGCTGCAAGGCATGCCGCCACAACACAGACAATGGCTGTGGCGACAAGAACCGCTGTCATCCCCAGCCCTTGCGACAAGGGCGCGATAGCTGAAAGCCCCAGCGGCGCAAGGCCGTAGGATACAATAAAATCCAGCGAGGAAACGCGCGACAGCTTGCGGCGCTCGATTTCACCCTGGATGGCCGTAAACCAGATGACGTTGAAAAGCTCCATTCCGAAACCGGCAATCACATAGGCTGCCATCGGTATCCAGAAAATTTCCGGCACCAGAAGGCTGAGAGGCACCACGCTATAGGCGCCCAGACCGGCAAGCGCCCACCAGCCTCTTTTGACCGGCTTCCAGTAAGAGATTGCGACGCCGCCGAGAAGTGCGCCGGACATGTAGGCCGTCACACTACCGGCCAGCAGGCTGGCATTATTGTAAATGGTCGTGCTGATCAGCGGCACGAGAACGCCGGTGACGGAATAACCGGTCGCGACCACCGCCGAAAGGGCGGCAAGAGCTGCAAAGAACCACGGATGGCGGCGGGCTTCGTGGTAGCCTTCCAGCAAATCAGCGGCAAATCTTCCGGCAAGGCCCGTTCCGGCGATTGCCCGCCTGATTTCCCTGTCCGGTTCGGCGGGCCATGGCGGAAGCACGGCGCTGATCATCCACAACAGGCCGATAACCAGAAATGCCGCCTCCAGCCCGAACGCGGTTGCCACGAGCGTGGCCGCCGCCGGTCCGATGAGGATCGTTGCCCGCACCGAAAAGCTGAGCGCAGCATTGGCAATCTGAAGCTCTGCTTCCGGCACCAGGCCGGGAACGATAGACTGGTAAACCGGCCTGCAAGCGCCCTGCCCCATGCCGGAAAGCACAACGCCCGCTGCGGTGAGAATGGAGAGCGGTCGCGTATCTCCCGCAATGTCGAGGAATATCAGGGCCGCGCCGCAGGCGGCAATCAGGCTCGACACCAGAATAATCCAGCGGCTTCCGACCCGGTCCGCCATGACGCCGGCAACCGGCACGGCGACCAGAAACCCTGCCGAGCGCAGCGCAAGAAATATGCCCAGATCGACCGGGGACAAAACAGCATCAGCAACCGCAAAACCGAGCACGAATGGCAGCGCCCAGGTGGCGATGCCCGATGCGGTATTGCCCGACCACAGCCGGAAAAACCTATGGAAGGGACGCTGGACACCGGCCCTAGCCGCCCTGACCGGGAATATTCGCGCTGTTGCGAATTTCTTCGAGAATGCGAACCCAGCTGCGCACGCCCTTGTGGAAACGCCCGACATCATAGCGCTCGTCCGGCGCATGGATAGCATCGTCGGGCAGGATGAAACCGATCACGATACAATCGATGCCCAGCATATCGCGAAACTGCTGCGCAAGCGGAATGGAGCCGCCAGAACCCGAGAACGGTAGGCTTTCCCCATTCTTCCGCCAGGCCGCGAGCGGTCGCTTTCACGAACGGATTGTCCTCGGGCATGGCGACGGCGCTGCTTCCGGGAAAACCCTCGAATTCCGCCGTGCAGCCATCCGGCAGGCGGGAGCGCACCCAGGCCTGGAACAGTTCGCGTATCCCGGGGTCCTGCCCTTCCACCAGCCGGAAGGAAAGCCGGGCCGTTGCCGAGCCGGGAATGACCGAGCGCTCGCCCGGTCCCTGGTTGCCGCCGGTAATACCGTTCATATCGACCGTGGGCCGCCCCAGATGGCTTCCAGAATCGAATAGCCTTTCTCGATGACGCCGCCGCGCAGATCGATCTTTTCGACGAGATCGGTCTCTTCCGCCAGCGCCCGCCACTGCTGGCGAAGCTCCGGCGAGATATCGCTCACCCCATCATAGAAACCGTCAATCGCTACACGGCCATTTTCATCGTGAATGCCCGCAAGGATCCCGCTGAGTATGCGAACGGGATTGGCCGCGACGGCACCGAAAAAGCCCGAATGCAGATCGCCATTCGGCGCGTGTATCACCACCTTTTCATGGAGAAGGCCCTTGAGGCGAATGCTCAGCGCGGGCTGCGTGGGCGACCACATATCGCTATCGCAGATGAATGCGACATCGCAGGCCAGCTCTTCCCTGTGCGCCTCAAGAAAGGCGGGCAGGCTGTGCGAGCCGGATTCTTCCTCACCTTCCAGCAGGATAATCACCTTGCCCGGAAAACCGCCATGGATATTTTTCCAGGCGCGCAGCCCTTCGATGAATGTCCAGAGCTGGCTTTTGCTATCCGATGCGCCCCGGCCATAGAAGCGGCGAAGCCCGTCTTCCTCGATAATTTCCGGCGCGAAAGGCGGATGCTTCCACGCTTCAGCCTCCGACCGGCTGCACATCGTAATGCCCGTAAAACAGCATTCGCGGGCTGTCCTCGGCAACCGCGCCGGTCGAGTGGGCAAGCACCAGCGGATGACCTTCGGTTTCCACGATACGCGCGCTGAAGCCAAGCTCCGCAAGCTCGTTCTGTAGCCAGCGCGCCGCCTGGCCGATGCTTTCCACGCCCGAAGGATCGCCCGAAATGGAAGGGATCGCTATCAGTTCGAGGAGTTTGTTCAGCCCGGTCTCAAGGTTGCGATCCGCTTCCTGAAGCGCGTTTTCTGAAGCATTTCCGGTGAGTACGGAAATATCGGCCATGATCTGTCTCCCTGTTTTTCAGATTTCGAAGCCGAATTCCGCTTTCAGATAGTCGCGCAGCGATGCAATATCCGCCTTTGCAACCGACACCTGCTCTGGTTCCGTCGGTTCTTTCAGCCCTGTCGAGCAACCGATAACCACCACGGGACCATCGTTTTCGAACCCGGCAATGTTATCGAGCGCCGCAAATGCCGCACTGGAGGAATATTCCTGCCACAGGCCCTGGCGCGCCATGACCGCGTGGGCTGCCCGCGCTGCATCGTCATCCACCAGCATCGGCAGGCCATTGCTTTCCCGTATGGCGACAACTGAGCGATAGCCATTGATGGTCGTGGCCGTGCCGGACTGGAAAGTGGGCTTCGCCTCGACCGTAATCGCCGGAACCCCGGCCTCGATTGCATGGAAGAGGGCCGCGGGCCGCTGGCTCGACGGAAACGAGTTGCGGAATGCGATCCGTATGGCCCAGCAGCCTCGCTTCATTGAAACCCTTGTAGATGCCGTAAAGCATCTCGCCATAGCCCGTGGGCACCACCACGGCAGATGGGACCTGGCCGTCGAGATCGGCAAGGATTTCATAGGCAATCGTCTTGTAGCCCTCAGGCCCCCAAGGGTGTCCCGTATGAACAGAGGTCAGATTGCTCACCGGATAGGTGCCTGGCAGTTCCTGAAGCGCACGCAATGCCGGCCAGCGATCCTCGGCGGGCAGAAATACCGGAAATGCGCCATATCCGAGGATCATATCCCGGAATGCCGGACTGACTTCCGGCATGGTCAGCACGATGCAATTGAGCCCGGCGCGGCTTGCCATGGCGGCAGCAGATACGCCATGATTGCCTGAAGAGGCGACGATAATCGTCGAGGCGCCCTCATAAAGTGCAGCAGAAACCGTGAATGTGTTCAGCCGGTCCTTGTGGCTCCACGTCGGGTTGCGGCTCTCGTCCTGACGAATACGCCCCGGTCGCGGAATACGGGCGGTGCGACGGCGGAAACATCTACCAGCGGCGTATCGCCCACCGGCATGGTCATTTTCGGATGAAGCGGCGGCAGGATTTCCTGCCAGTCATGCCATCCCGCCCGCTTTGCGAAACGGACGCGGATACGGCTGCATAGTCGTAATCCACTTCCAGCGGAAATTGCATGCCTTCATTCGAGGTTTCGGGGCAACCCGAAAGCAGGGCGGGTAGCAGCGGGAAAGCCGGGTTTCCCGGCCAAGCGATCTCTGTCCCTTCGCAAGCGAGGAGTCTTGATATTCAGATCTGTCATTTTGTTGCCTTCAAATTACCAGGACATTCATTGCCCTTCAGGAGCGCAGGGTGTGGCGTCTGCTCAATGCAGTATCTGCTCCAGGAAGTGCCTGGTACGCGCTTCCTTCGGGCTTTCGAAAATACGGATGGGGGCGCTTCCTCTACGATCTTGCCCTGATCCATGAAGATGACGCGATCGGCGATCTTGCGCGCAAAGCCCATTTCATGCGTTACGCAGATAATGGTGATGCCGTCCTGCGCCAGGTCCGCCAGCGTTTCCAGCACTTCCTTGACCATTTCCGGATCGAGCGCAGAGGTTGGCTCATCGCATAGAAGCACCGAGGGTTTGACGCAGAGCGAACGTGCAATAGCTACACGCTGCTGCTGCCCGCCGGAAAGCTGCCGGGGATATTTATCCGCCTGCTCGGGTATCCTCACCCGTTTCAGGTAACGGCGGGCTATTTCCTCCGCCTCCTGGCGCGGAACCTTGTGCACCCATCTCAGCGCCAGAGTGCAGTTTTCCAGCACGGTCAGGTGCGGAAAGAGATTGAACTGCTGGAAAACCATGCCGACATTCTTGCGAACCGCATCCAGCACCTTCGATTTTTGCGAAAGCTCAACGCCATTGACGGTGATCTTGCCGCCCTGGAAGGATTCAAGACCATTGATGCAGCGGATCATGGTCGATTTTCCGAGCCCGAAGGGCCGCAAACGACGATCTTTTCACCTTCACGCACACTGAGATTGATATTGTCCAGGACCTGGAAGTCACCGAACCACTTGCTCATCTTTTCAATTTCAATCGACTTTTCGAGATTCATATCGGGCATGCCGGACCCCTTCTTTCGGATCATTGGCAGGGGTGATCACAGCGCTTCCATACCTCCCGCCCCGAAACGGAAACGAGCGAGAAAAGCGTCGAGATAGCGACCCGTGTGATGATGGTGATGCAGAGATAGATGATGCCGGCGATCAGCAACGGCTCATAGATATCGAGCGTACGTGAGCGGATTTCATTGGCAAAGCCCATGACATCCATGACCGTGACAGTGAACGCCAGGGCCGTCGACTTGCACAGCATGATGACTTCTGTCGTATAGGCGGCAAAGCCATTGCGCAGCATGGCCGGGAAAATCGCCACCCGGAAGGTCTGGAAGCCTGTCAGCCCCAGGGATCTTGCTGCCTCGATCTGCTCCTTCGGAGTCTGGTAGTAGGAGCCGCGCATGATCTCGGACGTATAGGCCATTTCCACAATGGCCAGACACATAACCGCGCACCAGAACGGGCTGGAGAATATGTTCCACAGAAACGTCTCGCGGATGACCGGCAGAACCGGAAAGCCATAATAGATGACATAGAGCATCAGCAGCATAGGCACGCCGCGAATACAGAACATCAGGTTCCAGACGATGGACGCTGTCAGTCCGCCGAAACATATCTGGACAAAAGCCATAAGCGCCGCGAGCACAAAGCCAATCAGCAGCGAAATGATGAACAGGCTGAGGGTGGTGGAAAGCCCGCCAAGAATTTCGTGCGTATAGGAAAGGATGAGTTCCATCAAACTCCTCCCATCGACTGGCGGGAACGCCTTTCGCCGGTGAAACAGCTTTGCCGAGACGAATGCAAAGACGATGAAGATCGCGATGGCAATACCGTAGAAAGTGAAGGAGCGCCGGTCGAGCGTGCGCCCAGCGAGGCGATGCGCACTATATCGGAAATGCCGATAATACTCAGAAGCGCCGTTTCCTTCATACTGATCAGCCAGAGAGAACTGAGATGTGGGATCATTTTTCTGTAGACCTGCGGGAGAATGATCAGTCCCAGGGACTGCAATCCGGAAAAGCCGAGCGCCCTGCCCGCCTCATGCTGTCCGGCGGGAATATCCGCCCACCGGCCTTGAAAAGCTCGGTTGAATACGCCCCAAGCACGATGGATGTGGACATAATGCCCGGTACCAGCGGACTGACCTTTATGTGGGACATGCCCGGAATGATGGAGAGCAGGCTGTTGAGCATCCCATCGGCGGTATAGAATATCAGGATCAGCAGCAAAATGTCCGGAAGGCTACGGAAAATATAGGTGTAAAGCCTGACGACGAAGGCTGCGCCCTTAAGTGGCGACCTGGCGAAGATCGTAAGCACAATGCCGATTAACATACTGAAGGCGAAACTGAAGATCGCAACCATCAGGCTGACGCCGAAGGCTCTAGCAAATTGCCAGCCCCAGCCGGCTTCCAGATATTCAAGCATGCGGATAACCTGTTTCTGTAGCGCCATAGAGACGCGATAGTTTAGGTGCTTTTCCCGCCAGGCATGGCTTTCCCGACGCTACCCCGAACAATTCCGGGTAGCCATGTGGTGCGGCTCCTGAATTGCGAAGCCGGGTAAAGGCTGCTGTTCAGACGTTGACGGAAATAGAGTTTCAGGCTGACGGCTGCTCAACACCTCACAGTTATCGGAGCAGCAGGTCATGACAATTGCGCTATGGAAGCTGCAAGGCCATGAAATTACTTGATGGGCGGGCCCCATTTTTGGCAAGCTCATCCCATATACCCTTGTCACGTGTCGTCTTGAGAGCAGCGTTAAATTCATCGCGTAGAGCCGTATCGGCCGGGCGGAAAGCCATGCCTATGCCTTCCGATACCTGGACCGGATCGCCGATATTAATCATTTTGGCGTATCGCCTTCCTTGCCTACAAACGGCTCGATATCGCCCAGAACGATATCGACGCGCCCGGTTTTCAGGTCGGATATGAGAGCATCCATGGATGGATAGCGCCGCACTTCGGCACCGGGAAAGGTCTTTTCGATATACGCGGCGTTCGTTGTACCCTGTTGCACGCCGATCGTCTTGTCCTTCATCGTGTCCGGGGAAATGTCGAATTCATTGCCCTCGACTACACCGAAATAGGAATATGTCTTTGCGTAGGGATCGCTGAAGATGACGCGTTTCTTGCGCTCTTCGGTAATTCCCATGCCGCCGATCACCACATCGAACTTGTCAGCCAGAAGAGCGGGAATAATGCCGCTCCATTCATTGGTGACGAAGCGGCATTTCACCTTCATGATCTCGCACATCGCATTTCCGAGATCAATGTCAAAACCCTGAAGCGTACCATCAGCTGCCGTCATGTTAAACGGAGGGAAACCGCCTTCATTAGCGATAACGATTTCGCGCTGCTCCTGAGCGTTGACACGAAAATGAACCAGCAACCAACGCAACGGCCATGGCCGCAATCGACAAATTATATCTCATTGATGTTCCCTCTTTTATATATTTGTAATTACAAATAACCTCACCATTGAAATGATGTCAACCATGTCCAAAACATTTTTGTAATGACAAATGACTGTGAAGTTTTACGCCCGATTAGGAAAAAATATACATTCTCCGTCACTATTGAATTATCGTTTCTCAACTCAACGGCAGCATCGCTATTCACACAACGATTTCCCAGAAAAGTTCTGACATCCATATAGATATGAGTTGATCTTGTGCTTGCGCAAGCCAATCAAAGAGAACTTCTCACAGTCGGGAGTTAAAATAGGAATACACACGAATTGTAACCGCAAAATCGAGAAGCACGACTTTTGATTATGCGATGCTAATTCCAGATTGCCAGTCAAGAACGTCCAAGTGATGCACTGTGGCGATGAAATCCGTCGTGCCATATCATGTTCAAGTCGTTATCCGGCAACTGTAAAATATACCCCTGTCCTGCTCTGACTCGTCTTTCGGCCAGTCGAGGCAGTCCAACGGCTGAGTTGTCGATGGCCCAGCCGCTAGCAGCACCTGACTGGCAAACTGCAACAGAATGGGAGCCATGAGATATTCCGATACAAAACCAGGATCGTTGCTGAGCCATGATATTCGACCCGATCTTGCCTCTAGGCGAATTTAAGATCAAACATCGAAGTGCATTCCGTGACAGTCTGGAACGAAACCTCAATACCGTGCTCGGCGAGCGGAACAATTATGTCGCAAAGGCAGAGCGGGAATCGGGAATAGAGCCATACCGCTATAATCCCGGTAGAAAAGCTGTCACATCGAAAATGAGCAGGCTGGGATACCGTTAGCACTACGCAGCCTTCTCATCTGGATTCAAGAAAACATGTAAAATAGTCAGAGAAAGGAAAGTGCTGTCCTGTTCATAGCGGATCGATTAGAAAAATGGAGCAATCAATGAGGACGCTCTTTAAGCGTCGTTAAGCCAAGGGAGTGAAGCATGTGGTTTTCTACTGCCTCGGTTAGTAATTTGAGCGGGGCTAAATCAGACTCCTATCTTTCACCATCCCGTTATGGATAGCTAAATTAGCCACTTCTACGCCATTGTTGGATCTTGAAAGAAATAGCTTTGAAGCTAACACCACTGAGTTCATTTACGCCTTTGATATTGAGAAAAGAAATCAGAGCCTTTTGTCTTCGAGTGATAAAGGAACAATATGCAATCGAGTATAACGAAAAGTGGCATGCCGACCTCGACTCATTGTTGCTTTCTAACGATTTGAACTGGTTTTCCACACCCAACAGGGAAGGTTCTATAGGGCTTCTTGTGGGGAAACGGGCAAGATTATAGCCGCAGGTGGATTGTATGATTTGAGTTACAAGCCAACCACCCAAAGCAGACTACAAACGAGGTATGAATATAAAGCACAGGTGTGCCAGATCGTACGCGTTTATCTCGATTCTTCATATCGCCGTCGGGGAATTGGACGACAAATTGTAAAGGCATTGGAAACTGATGCGTATGAGCTAGGATACCATAAATGTTACTTGCATGCCGATGCAGAGGCGACAAATACGCTCCGTTTCTGGAGAGCATTGGGATATAAGGATTTCGGACGCTTTTCCTATCTGGCAGGATCTCGTGTCGACACTTGTGTCGATTTCGATAAGCAAATCTGAATCCCACCCAAAAGAGATCCAATAAAAGTGCCGCACATTGACCGACGCAGCGAACTAAAATTCACCCTTGAGCCTCCTCATTTGGGAAATTACAGGGTTTCCGCGCAGTCTTAAATTCCAAAATGACCTCGTGCCGGAAACCGACACGAGGTATCTCGTGGTTTCAAGACTACTGCGGTTTCTCGCCTGCCCGATCCAGTATCTCCTGAAAACGCTTCTTGGCCCGTTGGGGTAAATCCGCCTGGATAAAATCAGGAGTAACGGCTGCATCGCCTACTTTTACGATCATCACCATTCCCATACCAATGTGGGGCGAACACTTGATGCCATAGAAGCCAGCCTCATCAAAGGTCACAGCAATTTCTTGGTCAATCTTGCCTTTGAACCCGGCATAGCCTTCCGGAGACATTCCCGGAATGGATGCCGCGTTATGGCTCTTGTTGCCGACCCTGAACTGAATAATGTCGCCTGGTTTCAGGCTGACAAACTCTGGTTCGAACACCATGCTACCATTTTGCCCACGATTGAGCATCTTGACTTCAATGGTTTCCGCATAGGCAGGCAAGTGATTGCTCATAACCAAGAGAGATGCCAGGGCCGTCGCTCGGACAATTCCTACTTTCGAAAGCCCGCTCATTTTGACAAGCCTGCCTTTTCAAGCGCATCTGCCAGGACTTCGATCCCTTCAATCGTGCGGATCGTCGGGTTCATTGCCTGAGCATCCATCTCCACTATTCGCTTCTCCTTGACAGCAGGCATCAGGTTTGTGACCGGATCCGTGTCGAGAAACTTGAGCTTGACTGCAACATCATCTGCCGGGAACCGACGGCGTTCCATCTTTCCAGCAACAATGATCGTCGGATTGGCTTTTGCAATGGTTTCCCAGCCAACTGTTGGCCATTCTTCTTCGCTGGCGATAATGTTCTTCACCCCAAGCGTCGACATGATGTAACCGGGGCTCCGCTCTGACCCGCAACGTAGGGATCGATATCCAATTCGGCACTGGAAAACCAGAAGACCGCCGACGCTTCGCCTTTAATCCGGCAATCTTGTTTCTGGCCTTTTCTTCGCGCTCCTTCAGTTCGGCTACGAGCTTGTCACCTTTTCCTGCACGTCGAAGATTTTGGCGAGATCGGAGACTTCCTGATAGATCATGTCCATCGAGAATTTTGACGTGCGCAAGCCATCGCCGCCGCTGGAATTGTCCTTACCAATGCAATCAGCAGGCGATGTGTAGACTGGAATATTCAGTTCCGCGAATTGCTCTGACGTCCCCACAACACCCTGTGGCCCGATCTGCCATTCAAACTGATTGGCGATCATATCCGGTTTCGTTGCGACGACGCTTTCGAAGCTTGGATCGTTATCCGCAAGACGTGGAACTTTCTTGTCCAGCTCTTCAAATCCGGGAAGAACTGGCCCGATCCACAACGCCGTTCCGACAATTTTTCAGCAACGCCAAGGAGATAGAGTATTTCAGTCGAGCTCTGACCAACCGAAACCACACGGTTAGGAGCCTGCTTGAATGTGATGTCATGCCCACAATTCTTGAGCGTCAGTGGATATCGGGTTTTGTCGGCAAATGAAGGTGTTACTGCGGTTGCCAGCAAAGAGGCCGTCGCCAAAGCAAGAACGAGAGATTTAAAGCGCACAGTCTTTCCTTTCGCGGAGATGTGAGTGCATCGCCACCAATGAATTGAGCGGAGCAGCTTTTGGGAGGATGTAGCAAGCGATCATAATGATCCTTTCCGAGCTTCCCGCTCGTGAAGTTGGACGGTTTGATACGGCAGGTATCCTGGCTCACAGAGTTTGCACTGCTCATCTGCCTTCCCACTTTCGCAGTGGCATGACGCTCGAAAACAAAGCGTCACTCGGATGAACGGTCTCCGCTTACAGTTGCGGGGCAGCCACGGATTTGGCCCCATTCGGGTCGTCCTCACCGTGTTCCCTTTTAATCCCGGCAATTCTCATCGCCAGGAACCGTGAAATGATCACTAGGTTTTGTTCCTGATCAGTCAAGCAATGTTTGAGCAAATCGCAGTTAATCGTCAGGCCTGCCCAAACGCCATTTCGACTTGGAAATCAGTCCGCCTCAAGCCTTGCAAACATTTCTCCGGGATCAGCCAACTCCTCGCGACGCCAATCCTCGATGATATGAGGATGGACGACCAGATTCTGAATTAGAGAGGGAGGGTAAAGTGTTACGGTAAAAGACTTCTTTGTCCGCGATGATGCAACCTTTGTTGGGCCTGGAAGTTTGCCAGATTTTGTCCAGCGTCGGCATTCTTCGGCAGAGATATTGAGAAAATTTTCAACCGAACGGCTGGATAGCGGAGCGTTGATAATTGCGCTGACCCGACGATCAATCCTGCGGAGCTTGTCAAGGAATAACCCCAACTCACTATCGGTGGGATGGAATAAGAATACGTTCCTATCATCGGTTTGAAAACTGCTCTTTAATATGTTGACTGCTCTACGAAAACTGCGTCGAGCTGGCGTCTTTCGTGGAATGAACACATCCAGCGCAAAAATTTCCTCATCAATGAGACTTCAATACCGGATTGTAAGCAGCGCCCTATTACAAAACTTCCATTGAAAAACACCTGAAACTTTTCCTCCATCAACATCCGGTTTCATTGAACGAAACCTTTCGCATCAGGTCAATAAACGAGGCTGGATACGCGGCGTTTTTCCATAATCTCTATCAGTTCAATAAATCTGCCAGATCCATTGCATTCCCTTTTATCGAATAAACGGGCTCTTTTTCAGTTTTTATCAAGGGTGGCAAAGGGGTCAGAAATGCCCCTTTACGTCAGCTCGCCGCATAGGGTGAAATCGCTGCAACATTATCGCTGATTTGCATTTCATGGCTTATCGGGGAAGGCGCGTTGGCTGCATTCGCGGCGCTCGCACAGCTTGCAACCCACACCAATCATGGTTCGCGCACTCAGATCGTTCAGAACCAGGCCCTTTGAATAAACCAGACGCTCCGCATCCCTGAGATCGCATCCCAATCCAATGGCAAAAGTCTTGTCCGGCGCACCATATCCGCCATGATGATGTGTGACCGTTCTTGCAACCCACAGATAAGCCCGTCCATCCGGCATTTCAGCAATCTGGGTGCAAATCCGGCCCGGCGAAGAAAACGCATCGTATACTGTCCAAAGAGGACAACTGCCGCCTATTCTGGAGAAATGGAAATCTGTTGCAGACTGCCGCTTGGAGATATTGCCTGCCCTGTCAACGCGAACAAAGAAGAATGGTACTCCATTCGCACCCGGTCGTTGCAAGGTGCTCAGCCGATGGCAAATGGTTTCAAAACCCACCCCAAATCGCTGGCCGAGCAGATCAATATCGTAGTGCAATTGTTCGGCCGATTGCAGGAAGGCCCTATAAGGCAGTATCAGCGCGCCAGCGAAATAATTGGCGAGGCCAATGCGGGCAAAACAACGGCTTCTGAGCTGGAGAACCCTGCCTTCCCCGTCAGAGTGTCGAGCAACCCGGCCTGTTCAAGGAAGCACAATTGCGTCGCCATCTGAAACGCAGACTGTCCGGGAGAAAGCGTATTGGACAGCGTAAGAGTTCGGGACGCCGGATCAAAACGCCTCAATGAGCTTTGATAATCAAAGGACTGATCATACTTTACCGAGACGGAATGCAGATTATGGAGGCGTTCCACGAGGGCTTGATCAAATCGCCCAATTTGCATGCCAAGTTCTCCAGCCAGTTTCTCTGCACAGAGATCGAGTTCGGCGATGTGATTGCTTCTCGCATAAAATAGTCGCGGACTTCCTCATAAGGCATGGAAGGAAAGGGCTCCAATGACGATTGCCTTGGATCACCCAGACGCATAGCGAGCGCCTCCGACTGCTCAATCGCCTTTCGCATCTGCTTGTAAAGCTGGAGAACAGTGCGCCCCACAGCTGGCATATTGCTGGCAATCTCCTGATCTCACTGTTGCTGACCGTCTCGCCTAGCAGCGGGTTTGAGAATACCTGTCTCAACTCTCCGATCATGCGTCCATCATCTTGCCCGGAGAAAAGCTGAACATCGATCCCGAAAGCTGCATTCATGCGCAATAGTACCTGGACAGTAATGGGTCGCTGATTGTTCTCGATCTGGTTGAGATAGCTCAGAGATATTCCAAGTGCATTTGCCAACGCTTGCTGGGTCAGTTGGCGTTCCTCGCGCAGTCGTTTCAGACGCAGCCCTACAAATGGCTTCTTCATGGCTCCTCCAATCAACTGCAGATGACTTCGCAAACTTTGCAAATTCACCGATTTAACTTCGCTAAACTACACATTTTCAGTCATTTACCGCTTTTCCCATAAGTGGATATTGCGAATTAACGTTTGTGATGCAAGGCCAGAATTATCCATGAGTGTTCCAACTGAAACGTCATTGAATTCAGATTACAATTTTCTGGAAATGGTCTTCCCTGATCGTGCCAACCATTACGGCACGCTGTATGCGGCAATGCGCTTGAAATCCTCACCAGAGCGGCCTTTGCCACAGCGAGTATTTACACAGCCAAACCTGTTGTCATGGCAGAAGTGTTGAAGGTCAAATTTCACAGTCCGTCGCGGTTGGCACTATTCTCGAAATTACCGCCAATATTCTGAATGCTAGCCGCAGGTCTGTAACCGTTGGCGTCTCCATTACAAATCAGAACTCAGAAAATGCAGCTCCGTAATTACGGGACGATTTCGAATGGTGGCGGTCGATAGCGCTGCCCACCCCACCGATGTGCAGAAGAGTTTGAACATGACTTGTGGAAAGGAAATCTGTTCGTGAATACTCATACCGTCCGCACCTACAAATCTGCCGAACATCTGGACCGCGAAGATCAGCTCGCGTGGAAAATCGCATCTGTTGCCGCCGACGACGTGCCGCTTGACGATGATGTCGTCGAGATGATTGGTAATCGCATTATAGACAATGCGTCTGTTGCTGCGGCATCACTGGCACGGCACCCGGTTGCAAGCGCGCGCGCACAGGCCATCGCCCATCCTTATGCGCGAGGGGCCACGGTGTTCGGGTTTTCAAGTGACAAGCGCGTTTCGCCAGAATGGGCGGCGTGGGCCAATGGTGTCGCGGTCCGTGAACTCGACTTTCACGATACGTTTCTGGCGGCAGACTATTCGCATCCCGGCGACAATATTCCGGCCATTCTGGCGGTAGCACAACATTGCGGCCTCTCCGGCAGCGATCTGGCTCGCGGCATTGCAACCGGATATGAAATTCAGGTCGACCTCGTAAAGGCATATGCCTGCATGAGCATAAGATCGACCATATTGCCCATCTTGGACCATCGGCCGCCGCTGGCATAGGAACTGCCCTCGGATTGCCCGCAGAGACAATCTATCAGGCAGTTCAGCAGGCGCTTCATGTAACCACGACCACACGGCAATCGCGCAAGGGCGAAATTTCCAGCTGGAAGGCGTTTGCACCCGCATTCGCGGGGAAAATGGCCATTGAAGCGGTCGACCGCGTTATGCGCGGAGAAGGCGCGCCGTCACCTGCATGGGAAGGCGAAGACGGGTTTATTGCATGGCTGCTTGGCGGGCCTCAGACACAATATGTTGTCCCCTGCCCGCCAAGGGCCAGCCCAAGCGCGCCATTCTGGAGACCTACACGAAGGAACATTCCGCAGAATACCAAAGCCAGGCCCTGATCGACCTTGCACGCCGCATGGGAGCGAAGATCGGCGATCTTTCCAATGTGAATAACATAGTCATTCATACCAGCCACCATACCCATTATGTGATTGGCACGGGCGCGAACGATCCGCAGAAAATGGACCCGCATGCCAGCCGCGAAACGCTTGACCACTCAATCATGTATATCTTTGCTGTCGCGCTTGAAGACGGCGGCTGGCACCACGAGCGATCTTATGCTCCTGAGCGTGCACAACGGCCTGAAACCGTCGCTCTGTGGCACAAGATTGCGACGGTTGAAGATCCTGCATGGACAAAGCGCTATCACAGCTCTGACCCTGGGGAGAAGGCTTTCGGTGGCCGTGTCGTCGTAACCCTGAAAGATGGATCGGTCATCGACGACGAGCTCGCTATTGCCGACGCCCACCCGTTGGGCGCGCGCCCCTTCAAACGTCCTGACTACATTAACAAGTTCCGGACTCTGGCAGACGGAATAGTCGATGTTTCCGAACAGGACCGTTTCATCGCAGCCGTCGAACGGCTGACCTCGCTGAAGCCCGATGAACTTGACGGCCTGAATTTCAGCGTTGTGCCTGATCGGCTGGGCGTTCCGCCGCGAGCGGAATCTTCGACTGGAAAGTGTGAACATTACGGGAGGAATGGAACATGACTACACCAAAACCCAAGAAGTCTGTGGCTCTTTCCGGTGTTGTGGCCGGAAATACGGCACTTTGCACAGTCGGGCGGACAGGCAATGATCTGCATTATCGAGGCTATGACATTCTCGACATGGCCGAAACCTGCGAATTTGAAGAAATCGCTTATCTCCTCATTCATGGTGATCTGCCCACCCGCACAGAACTTCTCGCTTACAAGGCAAAGCTCAAATCCCTTCGTGGATTGCCTGATGTCGTAAAACGCACGCTTGAACTATTGCCCGCAGCCACTCATCCGATGGATGTTCTGCGATCAGGCGTGTCAGCGCTTGGTTGCGTTCTTCCTGAAGCCTCGGACCATAATCATTCGGGCGCACGCGATATTGCGGACCGCCTTCTGGCTTCTCTCGGTTCAATGTTGCTGTACTGGCATCATTTTGCGCATAATGGCCGTCGTGTCGATGTCGAGACTGACGATGACTCGATTGGCGGGCATTTCCTACACCTCCTGCATGGGACGTCACCGGGTGCCTCTCATGTACAAGCCATGCATGCCTCGTTGATCCTGTATGCGGAACACGAATTCAACGCCTCGACCTTCACGGCACGCTCCATCGCCGGAACAGGTTCGGATATGTATTCTGCAATTGCTGGCGCAATCGGCGCTCTACGCGGCCCGAAACATGGCGGGGCCAATGAAGTGGCCTTCGAAATCCAGAAGCGTTACAGCCACCCTGACGAAGCAGAGGCAGACATTCGCCGTCGCGTGGAGGCCAGGGAAGTCATTATCGGTTTTGGCCATCCTGTCTATACGGTTGCCGATCCACGCAATGAAGTCATCAAGAAGATAGCGCTCAGCCTTTCAAACGAAGCAGGCTCAACGCGCATGTACGACATTGCAGACCGCATCGAAAAGACAATGGCGGACACCAAGAACATGTTCGCCAATCTCGATTGGTTCAGTGCGGTCTCATATCATCTGCTTGGTGTTCCGACAGCCATGTTCACCCCCTGTTCGTCATTGCGCGGACCTCGGGCTGGGCCGCCCATGTCATCGAACAACGTGTCGACAACAAGATTATCCGCCCCTCGGCAAACTATGTCGGCCCTGAGAACAAAGCCTTCATTCCTATTGAGCGTCGCGGCACTTCCCGTGTTCCTCAACCACATGCCGCCTAAGGAATTATCATGACTTATCTTGTTGCATCTGATCTCGCTTCAGAACCCGCTGGCATACGTTTCAGAAAACTTCTGGATCAGCGATCTATTCTCCAGCTACCTGGTGCGCATAACGGAATGGCGGCCCTTCAGGCTAAAAAGGCGGGCTTTGTCGGGCTTTACCTCTCTGGAGCTGCCATGACCGCCTCGATGGGAATACCGGACCTCGGCATGATTACAGTGGATGAGGTTTCCTTCTTCATCCGCCAGATCGCACGGGCAAGTGGATTGCCTTTGCTTGTCGATGGTGACACTGGCTATGGTGAAGCGCTCAATGTCATGCATATGGTACGCACGTTCGAAGATGCCGGTGCCGGTGCAGTTCATATAGAAGACCAATTGCTTCCAAAGAAATGCGGCCATCTCAACGATAAAAACTCGCAGACGCGCATGATATGGCTGCAAAAGTCGCCGCTGCCGCCAAAGCGCGTCGCCATCTGTACCTGATCGCTCGCACCGATGCCGCAGCAAGCGAAGGTATCGACGGCGCTGTGGCGCGCGCCAAGCTCTATTTGGAAGCGGGTGCGGATGCCATCTTCCGGAAGCGCTGACCAATGCCGATATGTTTCGCGAGTTTGCCCGCCGAATGCCCGGGGTGCCTCTTCTGGCAAATATGACCGAATTCGGAAGAACGCCATTCTTTACGGCATCCGAATTCGAAGAAATGGGATATCGGATGATCATCTGGCCCGTTTCCTCGCTGCGATCGCCAACAAAGCGCAAGAACGGCTCTACGATACGCTCAAGGTGGAAGGATCGACAAAGTCTGTCCTCGGAGACATGCAAACACGTGCAGAGCTTTATGACACAATCGGTCTTGCAGATTACGAGGCCCTCGACGCCTCCATCGTGAAAACCATTGTGCCGGAACCTGCTTCTGTCTGACAGCACTTGACGGCTTCCCGCAAAATATACGGGAAGCCGCGAGGGCGTCGACCAGCTCCATAAATTCGCGAACCTGTAGAACGATATTCCCGGTGCTTAGGAGGTCGGTTTACCAAGATCCCCGCCTGCGCAGCCAGCTTAACGCATTTTCGAGGCTACCGAACGGAAATATATGCAACTGCGATATAGTCGGTCGAGCAAGAGTTGCCAGTTCTTTCTCGATCGGCAAAACAAAGGTTTCTGGCGAGTAGCCGGTCGCGAGCGACATGATATTGCCCGCGCTTCTTGTCAGCATCGACAGGGGTTTCCAACGCCGCAAAGTGTTGCATACCTGATCAGCGTGGCAAACTTAGCCGGGCCTGCCACACCAATATGGACAGGAAGATCGACACCGACTTTTGCTAGGCTTGCCGCCCAAGCTAAGGCACGGGCGGGATCGAAGCAGAATTGCGTCACGATACGCAGACGCGCGCCGGTTCGCTCAGCAAATGCCTGCTTTTGCCTGAGAGCTTCGATCGCCGATACCTCTGTGAAATCCGGACTTCCCTCCGGATGTCCGCAGATAGAAACATCCTTAATGCCAAACCGGTCTATGATTCCGGTTTCAAAAATATCCATTGTGCTTTTATACGGACCTAAAGGCGTGGCGAGACTACCGCCAACCACAAGAACATTGTTCACCCCAGCCAGTTCTGTAAGTTCCTTTATGCGCCTCTCCAAAGCTTCGCGACTTTTGATCCGCCGTGCTGCAACATGAGGCACCGGAATGCAGCCTACCTCTCGTAGGCGCTGCGCGGCGACCAGCATTTCGGCATTCGTTCTTGGCGCTCCAACGTCGGCCAGATAAACAAGCGTGCCTGAGGGCAGCAACGCTCTGAGCTGATCGCTTGTCGGTATTTGCCTGGGCAGAATTTCAATTGAAGCAGGCAGAGGACAAACAGGATGGGACTTTGCGGGATGCATTCAGAAACTCTGGGATTAAGGGAGCCCTCGTATCAGCTGGCTAGCCATTGAGATAGCGACGCATGCAATAGAGCAGTGTTGCCTGTTCCTCGTGTTCACGAATATCGATCACGCGCCCGAAGAAGATGCGATGCGTTGCCTCATCAACCGCATTGGTCAGTTCGCACTCAAAGCTGACAGACGCGTTTTCCAAGACCGGAGTACCCGTCAGACCTTCCCGCCAATTCCTATCGCAAAACGGTCTTTCGTTGGAAGTCTTCCGCCAAAGTGGTCTGAGATGTCCTCCTGCCCTGGCATAAGCGTGTTGACGCAGAGGTGGCGGGCACGTTCAAAGGCTTGAAAGCAAGAGCTTCCGCGATTGAGACAGACGAAGTGTTGCTGGTGTATCGCTAACGCTACAGACTGCTGAAGCTGTAAAGCCGTATCTCTTGCCTTCATATATCGTTGTAACAACGCTGACGGCGGAGCCGAGGCGCGACATGCCATTACGAAACGCAGTTTTATCTACATTTTCGAAGCGGTGGTTCATAACGTTCATGTCGGCCTCATGTCATTCAGCAAGGATTATGCCGAAAGCTCTCTTCTGATGATTTCAGCACCTGCACCCAATGCACTTAATTTGCCGCGTGCTACTTGTCGCGGCAGCGGAGCCATCCCGCAATTGGTGCAGGGATAAAGCTTGTCAGCATCAACAAACTGAAGTGCTTTTCGCAGAGTGTTGGCAACTTCCTCGGAGTCTCAACGGTTTGGGTCGCAACATCAATAGCCCCGACCATCACCTTCTTGCCTCGGAGAAGTTCAATCAAATCTATCGGAACATGTGAGTTTTGACATTCCAGCGAGATCAGGTCGATGTTGGACTTTTGCAGCTTGGGAAAGATTCCTCATACTGTCGCCACTCAGAACCAAGTGTCTTTTTCCAATCAGTGTTGGCCTTAATTCCGTATCCATAGCAAATATGAACGGCCGTTTCGCATTTGAGACCTTCGATTGCCTTCTCAAGGGTAGGAACACCCCAATCATTGACATCGTCAAAGAACACATTGAACGCAGGCTCATCGAACTGGATGATATCGACGCCAGCAGCCTCCAGTTCTTTAGCTTCTTCATTGAGTATCTTCGCGAACTCCCACGCCAACTTCTCGCGGCTTTTATAGTGAACATCATAAAGAGTATCGATCATGGTCATTGGACCCGGAAGAGCCCACTTGATCGGCTGAGCAGTTTGTTTACGTAAAACCTGGCGTCTTCAACAAAAACCGGCTTCGGCCGAGACACAGCGCCAACGACTGTCGGCACACTGGCATCATAACGATTGCGGATTCTGACCGTTTCACGCTTTTCAAAGTCAACACCATCAAGGTGCTCGATAAATGTCGTGACAAAATGCTGACGCGTCTGTTCGCCGTCACTAACGATATCAATGCCCGCCTGCTGCTGATCATATAGTGCCAAACGCAAGGCATCCCGTTTGCCCTCGATCAATTTATCATCTTGCAGCTTCCATGGGGACCAAAGCTTCTCAGGTTCTGCAAGCCAGGAAGGCTTTGGCAAACTGCCAGCGGTCGACGTAGGCAATAGTCTTTTCATGATAGGTAACCTTATCTTTTGGCTCATCAAAGGGTGTAATTGGCAGACCATTGCTCCAGGACGGTCTTATACGGCGTCATGAATTGTTCCTGAGCGAATCGTCCCTGCTCAACGGCCAGTCGGCTTCGCTCTTCGCGATCATAGACAATGCGTGTCAGTGAATAGTCTTCGTGTTTCAGGCTTGGCTGAAAGCAAGCCCCAGCTACCGAATTGGCATTGTAAATCTCGGGCCGATAGATCTTCTGAAAAGTTTCCATCGTGCTGATTGTGCCAATAAGCTCAAGATTGGTATAGTCATCAAGGAGGTTGCCAACAAAATAGAAAGCGAAAGGCGCAACACTGTTTGGCGGCATGAAGAAGCGTACCTGCAATCCCATTTTTGAAAATATTGATCAGTCAAAGATAATTCGTTTTGCTGATATTCTGCGCCCAGCACCGGATGGTAATTACCAGTCCGGTGATAGGTCTTACTGCTTGAAGCGCTTAAGCAGATAACTGGTGGTTTCCGAAAATGCTCATTGTATGCATTTGAGTTAAGGAAACATTTGAATAGTTTCCCATGCAGATCGCCGAAGTTCTCTGGAACGCTGAACGTGGAGCGTTCCTTGTTATAGTCGGGCAGAACGACGCTAAAGTCGTAATCTCGAACATAAGAAGAGAAGTTGTTCCCAACAATGCCTTCGATGCGTTCATTTGTCTTCCGATCGACGATATTCGTTTTCAGAATTTCAATCAGTGGGAAAGCATCCCTATTGCCTTCCGCATCGATATTGATTTCGACCGAAATGATTTCAAGTTCCACAGAATAACGATCGCCTTCGGATTATCCCAATGCGCCAAAGCGTTGAACCGATTGTCGACCATCCTCAGAGCATTACGGAGGTTCTCTTGGCGATTCTCCCCTCGGGCCAAATTAGCAAAGTTGGTCGTGATACGCGTGGTGTCTGAGGGGTGATAGTTTTCGTCAAAACGAAGGGACTTGAGGCGAAACGTAATGTCGTTATGCCCCGTGATTTCCTGGTAATCGACAAGTGACCCGCCTTTTGCGGCGACTGGAGTTGCGGTTTGAGACATGACTCACCCCAAAAGTTGGGGGCATGGGTCAGCGAACGCATAGCAATAAAGACCGCTACGCGGCCTTCGCTACGGCACACCGGGACACCCCGCCCGTGGACGTTATTTTGCAAAGGCAGGTCTCCTGGCTCGCGGGTCATAGCTTTCGTCCGTCTTCCCGGGTTAAACCCCAGTGACATTCTGGACATCCGCTCACCGCTTACAGTTGCGGGGGCAGCGCCGGCTTTCCCGAATGAGACGGGGCACCGACTTCCTCTTAGCCCCGGCATGTCAAAAGCGACAACCGGAGAACCTAAGCATCGTTACTCTTCATGCATCGGGCACATAATGTCAAGAGCACATAAAGAAATGTTTATATCTTTAAGTTATAGACGAAGAAATTGAATTCTTCGCGCCTGCATTTCCCACCCGCCCACCTTACATGCATTATCGGCATTAGGTCGCGCAGGTAGGTAAACTCAGCCAGACAGCATGGCCTAACGATTGAAATTGACAGTCGCTGGCGCTTGTGCTGTTTCTCATAATGATCTAGGTGCCGGAGGAAACTCCAGGTAAAGGGAATCCGGTCAGGGCCATGTCCAAATCCGGAGCTGCTCCCGCAACTGTAGACGGCGAGCCAACCCGATATGCCACTGGCGCACAGTACGCCGGGAAGAGCGAAGAACCGCAAGTCAGGAAACCTGCCCGGATCGTTCACCTGTTCTGACTGCGGGCAGCGTGTCAGGAGCGGCCTTTCCGTAAGGGTGATACCGTCGCTTCGTACATTGATTGATACGGAGCGTTTGTTCGTTTATCCGGCCGCTATGCCTGCGGCCGGCTTTAAGGTGTGTCGCGATGATGGAAGTTCAAAGCCCCGAATTGACCCTGCCCGGCGACGAGAAGAGAGTGCTCCTGCACTCCTGTTGCGCCCCTGCTCCGGCGAAGTGATGGAAGCAATGCTGGCCTCCGGCATCGACTATACGATTTTCTTCTACAATCCCAATATCCACCCCGAGCGGGAATATCTACTGCGCAAGGACGAGAATATCCGCTTTGCCGAAAAACACGGCGTTGCGTTCATTGATGCCGATTATGACAAGGACAACTGGTTCGCCCGAGCAAAGGGAATGGAATGGGAACCGGAACGCGGCATTCGTTGTACCATGTGTTTTGACATGCGCTTCGAACGGACCGCCCTTTATGCCCATGAGAACGGTTTTCCGATGATGACTTCGTCGCTCGGCATCTCGCGCTGGAAAAACATGGCGCAGATCAACGATTGCGGCAAACGCGCCGCGGCACCCTACGAGGGCCTGTCCTATTGGGACTATAACTGGCGTAAAGGCGGCGGCTCTGCCCGGATGATCGAGATTTCCAAGCGCGAGGAATTCTACCAGCAAGAATATTGCGACTGCGTTTATTCCTTGCGTGACACGAATATCCACCGCCGCAGTCAGGACGCGGTCCCATCCAACTCGGCAAACTCTATTACGGCAATAACGAGTCTTCAGCTTAAAGGCCGAAGATTGCCTGTATCGCTTCTTCAACAAAAGACCAAATGTGTCAGCTATGCCAGAACGTCATGTTCTCCGGCGGCATCCCCGCCGATAGCGTCGAGGGCATTTTCGATCTTTTGGCCAGCACGGTGGGCGAGCGGGTCGCCTTCTGGCCGGACGGCGAGATCAATCCCGAGCGGCGCGGCTGGATCGGCGCTATCAACAACATGGTGCTTGCGGCCTGCTGAAAACGCTGGCCGAAGGCGCGGACCATAAGGCTACGGCCTGACCTGCGACGATCTGTTTCCTTTTGGAGCCGCCTTGGCTCCGAAAGGAAATGACAACACCGCAATCTGGAACCTGTTCAAAATCTGGTCCAACGCACGAATGGAAGCTCAAGCACCCACCACAACGTTCAGAACCGGGATTACCATGCTCTGCCGCGCGGAAGAGCGAAATCATCTTGAGTCAGTGCGAACCGCATAGCATGGGCGAATTTCGGCGAGGTCATGTTCAGCACGATGTTGTTGACCCCGTGATGACAGTTGGTTCTCCAAGGTTGTTTGCGCGCGAACCGTGGTCGGACTATGCAGTCATATGTCAGGCATTTCAGCGCGGCAATCAACAGCTAAGCAGACCTTGCGAGCTGTTGAGGCCGCACAACAGCGCCGAGGCCAAAATGCGACCGTAGCGTGCTCCCTTCGTATTCTTTACGGAACAGACCGCGCTTCTGAAGGACTGGAACGACTTCCTCCGCGAACAATGCAAGCTGGCTGTTGAAGATGGGGCATCACGTTGAAACCATCAGCGGCTCCGGTTTTGAACCAGTCTTCGATGGTGTCAGCGACCTGTTTTGGCGTTCCTGTTGCAACGAAGTGTCGCCGCGCACCAGCCAATTTCCGAAGCAACTGCCTAAGTGCAGGCTTTCTCTGAGCGTCATGTCGATGTAGCCGATCACGCGGCTTTTCGAGGCCTCCACCTCATTGAGATCAGGAAAATCGTTCGTTGTCAGCGGCCGATCAAGCGGGACGCCACTAAGATCATGGCCGGCAAACCTCGCCGAAAGACGTGTCAGGCCAACCACCGTGCTGGTTAAAGCCTCGAGCTCTTCCCAGACCAATTCTGTTTCTCTCGTTGTGGATCCAATCGCTGCGCTGATACCTGGCAGGATGACGATGTCATCCGGGCTTCGTCCATAGCCAACGGCACGGCCCATCATTCGCCCTTGCGCACCTCCAGCAGAGGACGCCCAATTGGTCGGATCGAACAGCAGCACTCAGCCATGGTTTGCCCCGCATGTGAAGAACCTCAAGGCAGAAACGCGAAACATGAAAAGGATTTTTGAACGCGATTATTATCTGAACAATATCAAGCGCCGTGCGACCCTCCGGGCGCACGGCGCTTTTAAGATTTCTTGCCTATAAGCATAAATTGCTTTGATCTGAACTCAAGCGCTTCCTAGTTCCAGCGGACCATGATCGTCGCAATGGTCACCATGCTGATGATGCAAACGCCCATTCACCAAATAATCGATGTGATCACCATGAGGAACTGCCTCATGGCCGCAATTTGGCCCGTGAACATGGTCGTGGTCATGACCGACGGAATCTGTCAATGGCTTACATCCATCTGGATTTGTGGCGCTGATTTCGATGACATGTTCGTCGACATGATCACCATGGGGATGATGCAGATGACCATCGTGAAGATAGTCGATATGATTATTATGCTTCACCGCAATGTGACCACAGTTCGGGCCATGCTGATGGTCATGATTTGCATGATGAGGCAGATTACAATTGGTCATTATATCACCCTTCTCTTCGTTCAGTGATTTTCGCATGCATGGTCAATGGCATTGTTGACCATGGCGAGGACATGATGATCGACAATAGAGTAAATGGCGTTCTGACCTTCCTTTCGCCGCTGAACCAACCGTGCGGCAAGAAGAACCTTTAGCCGGGCCGAAACGGTGCCGATCTTTTCATCTTCGATCTCGGACAACTCGCTGACACTGCACTCTTTTTCAGAGAGGGTTATCAGGGTTTTAAGCCTTAGCGGGTCTGACAACGCCTTGAACATTGACGCTGCAGCTTCCAGTTCCTTGTTTGTAACCATATGTCAGAATCCAATATTCTATCTAACTATAGAATAATAGATATTCGGCGGAATTATGTCAAACGTTAAAAAGCGGCCGTCATTTCTGGATAGCCGATGACATTTTTAAAGGTCGAAGCCGGCGCGTTTTATTTCGCGAAGCGGAATAAAATCTTTTCCTCGGCATTATAGGTCAAGGCGTCCATGATTCCGGGATGGAACTTTCTATCGCCAGGCGGTGGTGCGAAATCGGTAAAGCCAAATCGGCGCAACGTTACCTTGAAACCGCAATCCGCAAAGGCATTGATGTAATCATCAGGAGAGTAACTTGGAACACGTGTATTGCTGCGCGTCGCGATAACATCCCTGCGCCGGTTCCAGAGCGGGCTTTCGGTGTGGCAGCCGGTGACTGCATAATAAACGCCATTTTCCCGCAGTGCCGCTTTCATCTGGCGTGCATGCTCCGAAAGATCCTGCAAGAGATAGATAACCTCATAGCTGAACGCCAGATCGAACGCTGCGTCGAGCTGAGTTGGATCACTGCCCACGAAATAGCTGACGGGATAATCTCCCGCCAGATTGTTTGCATCGCTGATCGACGCTGAAGCAATGTCTATACCGACCCCCGCGTAAACGGACGCATCTTGTGCAACAGGCGTAAAAGCCGCCACGGTTACAGCCAAAATCGAGAAGGGTAGAGCCGGACAAGTCCTGCTCGGGAACGGCATTGATGAAATGGCGCCAATAAGGTGTATGGATATCTTCCATTGCTGCCTCATTGCTGGCACTCAGATGCCATGTCGAATAGGTCTGTTCCATCACAATACCATTTTCTTTTTCGGCCTCGCCATTACGAGCCATCTGGCTGTCTTTGGTTAGCAAAATTGCCAACGCAATACGAGCGGTCCAATATAGCGCGGTGCAACCTTGGGTCATACCGCTCTGTCATCCACATCACCGCTTACCATAACCGTATCAAGTGGCATTGGAAGGCCTTGGCATCAAGCGGCAACACTGATTGTTTCCCCGCCGGGCTGGCGGTTACAGGCACACAGTTCATCTGTCTGCAGGGCGTCAAGAACCCGCAGCGTATCCGTTGGATTGCGTCCGACGTTCAGATTGGTCGCATAGACGTGCTGAATGATATGTTCCGGATCGACGATAAGGGTATATCGGTATGCGACACCTTCCGGTGCGCGTACACCCAGTCCATCGACAAGACTGCCATTGCTATCGGCAAAAGACCAGATTGGCAGGCGATGGAGATCTGAATGATCGCGCCGCCAGGCCAGCTTGCAAAATTCATTATCCGTCGAACCACCCAGAATGACGGCATCCCGATCAGCGAATTCATCCGCCAGCCTTGCGAATGCGGCAATCTCGGTCGGGCAAACAAAGGTGAAATCTTTCGGATAGAAAAGATGACTTTCCATTTTCCTGAAAACTATCGCGTGTCAGCGTTTCAAATGCGCTTTCACCATTCTCTTCAATTGTATGAAAACCGGGTTTCACGCCTGTCACTTCGAATTCAGGCAATGTGTCGCCGATACCAAGCATCGCAGATATTCCTTGTCTTGTGTTCCATATGGCGTATCGGCAAGCAATGCGTGCTTGCCTCTCTATTCAAATTGTTCAGATTTTAGCGGCAACAAAGGTGATCTCGACCAAAGTACCCTTTGCGAGTTCCGCGACCCCGACGGCAGCGCGTGCCGGAAGATTGTCTGGCTTAAACCAACTGGTCCATACTTCATTCATTGCAGCCTTCAGTGACAAGTCGGAAAGATAGATTGTCGCCTGTACCACATGATCCCTGTCGCTTCCTCCCTGTTGCAGGAAGTTCTCGAGCTTCGATAGTATCTGGCTGGTCTGGCCGCTTATATCCGCGCTCTTATCATCAGCGGTTGTGCCGCCGATAAAACCAAGCCACCGGCCTCGACAACACGATGCATGATGGGTGTCTGGACATGTCTTTTGACGGTCATTTGTCAGTTCCTTACAGTAGTTTTCAATGGATGCGAGAGGTTCTGGAGTTCGCGCTCCAGGCGATAAAAATCATATTCAGATCGTCCCAGATATCGTCAGAGTCTTCGAGGCCGATACTGATCCTTAGATAAGTGCGCTCCTGCTGCGGCAAAGCGGAATCACCGCCACGGACCAGCGTAATCGGCGCAAGGAGACTATGGGTTCCACCCCATGAAGCACCGATTGCAAAGCATTTCAGCCCATCCAGAGCTGAGCTAAGGAAAGGGGCGGCCTCAGGCTTCAGTTCGACGCTGAACAAGCCGCTCGCACCGCTGAAATCGCGCAGAAAACTTGCATGGCCGGGATGATTTGGAAGAGACGGTGAAGCACCTGCTGTACAGCAGTGGAAAGACCGATCTTATGTGCGATGTCGGCTGCTATGCGGCCCACATGCGCAAGGCGTACCCCATTGTCTCCAGCCCACGCAGGACAAGCGAGCAATCATCGGGAGAAACGCCTATGCCCATTGACCGCAGCCAACCACGCAATCTTTCGGCATGGACTTCTTCACGCATGCTGACCGAGCCCATCAGCACGTCCGCATGGCCGCCAACATATTTTGTCAGTGCCTCGACGACAAAATCCGCACCGAGCGCCAATGGCTTGCATAAAAGCGGTGACGCCCAGGTATTGTCACAGCCGACCAATATACCCGCGCGATGTGCCGCCTGAACGATTGCCGGCAAATCCTGCACCTCAAGACTGGTCGATCCGGGACTTTCCACCCAGACGAGCCTTGTGCGAGGGTCGAACAGCTTTTCAATCTCGGCACCGCAAAGTGGATCGTATATCGTGTGGTTAATACCGAATTCCTGAAGATAATCCCTACAATAAGCCAGCACCGGCGGGTACGCACTGCTGGGGACCAAAACCCGATCGCCGGGGCGCAACATCGCCTGCATTATGCCCGTAATAGCAGCCTGACCTGAGGGTAGCAAAACAGTACCCACCCCGCCATGAAGTTGTGTCAATTGCGCTTCAAGCGTACGGCTTGTCGGTGTGCCATAAAGGCCGTAACTGTAACCGTCCGGGCCACGGCTCTGACGCTTGCTATAGGATTGTGCATCATCAAAGACGATTGTCGAAGCGCGGTAAGTCGCGACGCCAAGGCTTACAAAGCCCTCCTGGGAAACGATCGGATGGTGAACGCATTTGGTCTGGTCGTACATCGGCAGGGTACCTTTCTTCCCCACAGAAAACGCCGACGGGAGATGAACTCAATTGACTAAGGGTTCTAGCTCCATGCAATCTGATTATAGGTGAATTCCGGGAAACTTGGTACATATCGGAAAAATTGGGAGCCCTGCGCTTGTGAACTTTCGTCAATTGGAGATTTTCCGCGCAGTCATCAGCGGTGGCTCGGCTTCAAGGGCTTCTGAACTGCTGGACATTTCACAACCGGCAATCAGCCGCTCCATAGCCGATCTCGAAGCTTCACTCGGATTTCTGCTTTTCAATCGGGTTCGTGGGCGACTGGTCATCACCCCGGAAGGTCAGTTGTTTTCGGAAGAAGTGGCCAATGCCTTCCTTGCCATGGACCGTCTTAAAGCGTCGGCGCTCAAAATTCGCGATTTTGGCTCCGGCCATATTCGTATAGCCAGTCTGGCAGCCATGGGCTCGACGCTCGTTCCGCGCGCGGTCAAACTCTTTCAGCAGGACCACAGCGATGTCGCGGTCACGCTGCATATAGACTCTCCCCAATATCAAAAATCTCGTTGCAACCGGGCAGTTCGACATTGGACTGGCAGCAGATGAAATTGATCTTTCAGGTATCGATCATCAACGTTTTGCCAGTTTTAAAGCAGTCTGCGTGCTACCACGCGAACATCCGCTAACTTCGCAGAAGACAATCCGCCCAGAATTTTTACACCGTGAACCATTCATTGCTCTGGCGCCGGGAGATCAGATACGTGAAGATCTCGACACCATATTTCGCAAATATGAGGCGGAGCCATCCGTGGTGATCGAGACGCCGAATTCAGCGACTGTCTGTGCGCTCGCCCTTGAAGGGATAGGTGTTGGAATTGCCAACCCGATCGCCGCCGACGGGTTTTCTGAACGTGGACTTGAGGTACGACCTTTCACCCCGGATGTCTATTTCAAAAGTCATCTGCTTTTCAGACCCGACATTCAGCGTTCACGTATTGTCAATGCCATGGCTGCCGCATTGATGCAGGCGCGCACATTACCCCTACTGGTGCAAGAAGCCTACGCGATCTCGGCTAAAGCGCCCATAACCGCAACGTATCGAGTGTTGCGTATGGGGCAATTGATCTGGATAGAGTGCACTTTATGATCCCCTTATCGACTGAGGAAGCTAGGCTTCAGCAGCCGTCCAACCATAAATATCAGGGGATCACCATGAGCAGACTTTCTCGTAATCCTGCATTTCCCGCCATTGCAATTGCTATCCTGACAGGTTTGACCGCAGTTCCGGCGCAGGCCGAAACCACCAAGGATCGAATTCTCTCAGAAAAAGCGTAACCATTGGAATTCATAACCGTGTTCCCTGGGGCTATCTCGATAAGGATGGCAAAGTTGCCGGTTTACAACCAGCCATCATTCGTGCGGCTTTAGCACCGCTTGGCGTAACGGAAGTGAAATTCGTCATCGGTGAATTCAGCACGATGATACCCGGTTTGCTGGCTGGCCGATTTGACATGACAGCTGCGGGCGTTGGCATCACGCCTGCCCGCTGCAAATCGGTCATCTTTAGCGAACCCGACCTTACGAGCGGTGATGGCCTGCTGGTCGCTTCAGGAAATCCGCTGAATCTTCACAGCTTTCTGGATGTAAAGAACAATCCGAAGGTAAGGCTCGCGGGTGCCCGGGGATCGGGTAATGCAGCTCACGCAATTCAGGCGGAGTGCCCGAATCCCAGATGCAGCAGTTTCAGGATGTTGAATCTATGGTTTCTGCGCTTGTCGCCAAACGCGTGGACGCCGTTGTTATGTCAGCGGCTACAATCATTGCCACCATGTCAGATCCAAACGTAAAAGGGATTGAAAGAGCCGATCCGTTCATTCCGCTGAAGAATGCCGAAGGCGATGATGTCGCAATGGTAACGGCCATCGCTTTTCGTCCGGATGACACCGACTTGCGCGATCTTTACAATGAACAGCTTAACAAGCTGAAGGATAGCGGGGAACTCGAAAAGATCATCCTCGATACCGGCTTCACCAAAACAATCTTCCACCAAACAAGACCGCAGAACAACTCTGCTCGGCACCGGAACAGCCCAAATGAGCATGTTCGATATTCTGGCGAATATTCTCGTCGGCATCAACGTCACCATCAAGGTGACGTTGTATGGTATGCTCTATGCTGTTCCATTCGCCTTCGTTTTCGGTGTAGCGCAACATTTCACAAAGGGCATCACTCGACTGCTTGTAACCGCCATCATCGAGTTTTGGCGCAGCTCTCCGGTCATCATCCTTATTTACGGTTTCTATTTTTCCCTGCCGGGTCTCGGCGTTCAACTCTCAGCAATGACCGTAGGCGCCATGGTGCTGGGGCTCAATATTGGCGGCTATGGCAGCCAGGCTGTCCGCGCCGCTCTTCAAGCACTGGACCAGGGACAGGTCGAAGCCGGCTATGCCTTGGGTTTCCGCCGTCTGCGCATTCTTTATCTAATCGAATTGCCACAGGCTCTGGCCGCCATGACGCCGACATTCATCAATCAGTTCATCCAGCTCGTCAAGGGAACCTCGCTCGTCTCCCTTGTAACCTTGGCCGACATGACCTTTCTTGCGAAAGCCCTGTCGCAAATCCACTATGGCCCTGCCAAAATCTATACCGCGCTTCTGATCGTCTATTTTTGATATGCTATCCTGCAACCATAATTGGACGCATGATCGAACGCCGAGTGAGCCGTGGCCGCGAGGTTGCCCATGACCTTTAGTTTCGAATTCGCACTGTCGATCCTGCCGCGTATCCTCAGCACCCTGACGACCACGTTGCTTGCCACTATAATCGGCTGTCTTGGCGCGGCATTTCTGGGTTTCTCTGGGAAATCCTGCGCCGTTCGCCGGCCAGGTCGTTATGCCATGCGCTTCCTGATCGACGTTATCAGATCCACGCCCCTTCTGGTGCAGATTTACTTCTTTTACTTCGTTCTGCCTGAATATGGACTGACATTGCCAGCCCTTTTCGTCGGGGTATTTGCCTTAAGTCTTTATTACAGCGGATATCTTGCAGAAGTCTTCAAAGGGGTATCGATTCAATTCCGAGAGGCCAGTTCGAGGCGGCAAAGGCACTCGGTCTGAAACGCCTGCAACTGGTGCTGCTGGTGATCGCGCCGCAGATGCTGCGCAATGTTGCTGCGCCCATGGGCAATTACTTTGTCTCGCTGTTGAAGGCGACGCCCTATCTGGCTGTTATCGCCGTCCCGGAAATGCTGTCCATTGCACTGGAGATCGCTTCAGAGACCTTTCGCTACGCGGAGCCAATGACAGTTGTCGGCATAATTTTCCTTACCCTCGCACTGTGTTTCTCAGCGCTTGTCAGGATGATCGAGACACGGATGCGCCTGTCTCCAAAAGCCGGCTGAATGTTCTGAAATTTCAAGGATCAAACTCATGCAACCAGAAATATCGCCTCTCGCTGTATCCCTGTCCAATGTCAGCAAATGGTATGGGGACTTTCAGGTTCTGTCAGACATCAATCTGACCGTAGAAAAGGGAGAAAAATCGTCATTTGTGGACCATCCGGTTCGGGAAAATCGACGATGATCCGCTGTATCAACCGTCTGGAGGAACATCAGAAAGGCAAAATCGTCGTTGGCGACACAGAACTGACTAATGACCTGAAAAGAGTGGACGAAGTGCGTCGGGATGTTGGAATGGTGTTTCAGCATTTCAACCTGTTTCCGCATCTGACCATTCTTCAAAATTGCACGCTCGCCCCGATATGGGTGCGAAAAATGTCGCGTAAAAATGCCGAAGAAATCGCGATGGATTATCTCACCCGCGTCAAGATCCCGGAACAGGCCCATAAATATCCGGGCCAGTTATCCGGCGGGCAACAGCAGCGGGTCGCCATTGCTCGCGCCTTGTGCATGAACCCGAAAATCATGCTGTTTGATGAGCCGACCTCCGCGCTTGATCCGGAAATGGTCAAAGAAGTGCTCGACACGATGGTGTCACTTGCAGGCGACGGCATGACGATGCTCTGCGTAACCCATGAAATGGGTTTTGCCCGCGAGGTCGCCGACAGGGTCATTTTCATGGATGCAGGACAGATCGTCGAGACCAACGCGCCCGAAGAATTTTTCTCCAATCCGCAACATCCGCGTTCAAAACTGTTTCTTTCGCAAATCCTGCACTAAGCCTGTATCATGCGAAACAACAGGACGATTGCTGCCCTTTCCACTGCCCTGCACACGGGGACCACCACGGCGCGCCAGCTCGTCGAAGAAGCGCTGGAGAGAATAGACGATCCCGCGGGCGAAGGTGCGAACAGCTTCATGCAGGTCTGGCATGATCGTGCCCGCGATCTGGCCGATCATATCGACCGTCACGCCTTATGGCGCGATGCTACCTTGCCGCTTTGCGGCATCCCGATCTCGGTCAGGACGCATTCGACATAGCGGGCGAAATCACACGGGCCGGGTCGATTGCCCGTGATGAGGAGCCCGCAGCCCAAACCGACGCGAAAGCAGTCAGACGTCTGCGCGCAGCAGGTGCTATACTCATTGGTCGCACAAGCATGTCCGAGTTTGCGTTTTCAGGCATCGGCCTTAACCGGAATTTCGGCACACCGCGCAATCCGTGGGACAGAGTGCGCGGACGCATTCCGGGCGGCTCTTCTTCCGGCTCTGCCGTCGCTGTTGCCGACGCCATGTGTGCCGGCTCCTTGCCACCGATACGGGTGGTTCCATTCGCGCGCCAGCCGCTCTTTGCGGTGTTTCGGGTTTCAAGCCATCCTTTTCATCTTCTCTGCTAGAAGGCGTATTTCCTCGTTCCTATTCGCTGGACACTGTCGGCCCGATTGCCATGTCGGTATCGTGTTGTGCAAGGATCAATGCGGCTCTTGGCGACCCAGATGCAACGCAGATTTCATTTTCCCCTCCTCTGCCTCTCAAGGGACTTCGTATCGCCATCATCGACGGAGAACCGTTGAAAGACCTTTTGCCCGAAGTTGCGCAGGCATTTTCAGCGGCATTGACGAGGTTGTCGGAGAAAGGTGCCGTTCTTTCTCATATAAGCCTGCCGGAAATAATGAATATTCGCGATCTCAATGCCCGAGGTGGAATTTCCCCGGCTGAAGCATTTTCCATTCATCGAAATCTCATTACCAGCCATCCCGAACGCATCGATCCGATCTTTCTCGCGCGTCTGCGCAAAGGCGCATCCATCAGCGCCACCGATTATATTGACGCACTACGACAACGGCAGGCGATTACTGTAGCGGTGCGCACGAAGATTCAGGCATATGATGCTATCGTCATGCCGACCTGCCCGGTGGTTGCGCCACTCATTGCCGATGTTGAGACACCGCAAGCCTTTGAAGCCATGAGCGCCCTTATTTTACGCAACTGTAATTTGGCAAACTTCCTTGATCTGCCTGCGTTGACAATACCGATCCAGCCACCCGATAGCGCACCCGTTGGCATGATGCTCATCGGCCATAATCAACGCGATTATGCGCTTTTACAAATAGGCATAGCCGTTCAGAAATCGCTGCTCGCAACCTGCCTATAACAGCAGGTAATTGATCTATGCGTGGGGCTCATTGAAGAGCGCAGATACCACGCCCATTCTCTCACTTAAGCCCATAGAGATGCCGGTCGCAAAGCTGAAAGAAACAACGTGTCGCACTATAAAATGACAGAAGCAGAAACAATTGTCGTGGGCGGCGGTATCGTGGGAGCCTCGATCGCATTCGGCCTCGCACGCAGCGGCGAAAGCGTCATTCTGCTCGATGAAGGCGACATTGCATTTCGTGCCTCCCGCAGCAATTTTGCTTTAGTATGGGTGCAATCAAAGGGCTAACCCTGCCGCCCTATTCGGCCTGGACACAGCGTTCCGCCAAGGAATGGAACGAACTGGCAGCTATTCTGCACGATGAAACCGGCATTGATGTCGCCCATCGGCAACCCGGCGGCTTTACGCTCTGTCTTTCCCAAAAAGAAATCGACGCGCGACTGACGAAACTAAAGCAATTTCACGCTCAGCCCGATACAATGCATTTTCCCTATCAGATACTGACCATGACGAGGTGAAGAGACGGCTACCACATATTGGCAACAAGGTTGAAGGTGCCGTCTTTAGTCCGCTTGATGGCCATGCCAATCCACTTCTGCTCATGCGCGCCCTGCATACATACCTCACCATAAAGGGCAGTGAATACCGCCCTGCACATCCCGTCGAGACTATCGAACGGACATTGCAAGGCTACAATATAAAGGGCAATGGGGTGAGGTTCGATCAAGAAAGCTGGTTCTTGCCGCAGGTCTCGGTAATGCTCGGCTTGCGCCGATGATCGGTCTCGATGCTCCGGTAAAGCCCAGTCGAGGGCAATTGATCGTCACCGAGAAGACGGCTCCTTTCTGGATAATCCAATGGTCACGATCCGCCAGACGAACGAAGGTGGTGTCATGATCGGCGACAGCAAGGAAGATGTCGGCTTCGAAAACATTACCGGCACCGGCGTTCTGTCCGTGATGGCGGACAGGGCAATACAGATGTTTCCGCTGCTGCAGCATCTCAATGTGGTGCGGACATGGTCGGCGCTGCGCGTTATGAGCCCTGACGGATTTCCGATCTACGATCAGACCGACGATGATCCACCAGCTTTCGTTACAAGCTGTCACTCAGGCGTAACACTTGCCGGTGTCCATGCAATGACACTCGGACCCGCGCTCGCAAAACCGCCCGGTTGCCTGAAGCCCTGGCTCCATTCACCCCGAAGAGGTTCCATGTTCCGGCCCATTAACGATCACCCAACCCGTGATGCAACCAATCAATCACGCGAAGCGACGGTCGCCTTTAGTTTCGACGGTCGTCCGATGCGCGGACGCAATGGCGACACTCTTGCGGCATCTCTTCTGGCCAACGGTGTCAGTGCGTTCCGCAAGACCCCGATTTCAGGAAGCGTCCGCGGTCCCTATTGCCTCATGGGGGTCTGCTTTGAATGTTTGGTCGTCGTTGACGGCGTTGGCAATCGCCAAGCCTGCCTCACGCCCCTACGCGAGGGAATGGTCGTCAAAACACAGCATGGTCCTCGCACCCTCGACGCATTGGAGAAAACCCGTCCATGAACCGGATCGAAAATCTTGATGGTGTGGCGGAGCTTTACGACCTCGTTATCGTCGGAGCAGGACCGGCTGGGCTTGCGGCAGCCGCCACGGCGAGCGAACTGGGCCTGACAACACTTGTGGCAGACGAAAATCTCAACCTTGGCGGACAAATATATCGCGCCATTACCACAAGCCCGGTAAAGCAGCGTGACGTTCTTGGGCCAGCTTACTGGGAGGGATTGGCGCTTGCGGAGGAATTTCAAAGAGCGACTGTTGATTATACGCCTGAAACCACCGTCTGGTCAGCTGAGCCCGCCCGCGACGATGAAGGCGCATTGATCGAACCGAACCATTTTGAAATCGGATTATCCCGAAATGGCAAAGCGCGTTTGATTCAGACGAAAAGGATCATACTAGCGACCGGCGCACTGGAACGGCCGTTTCCCATACCGGGATGGACTCTGCCAGGTGTCATGACAGCAGGCTCGGCGCAGATCGCGCTTAAAGCTTCCGCTCGTACCACAAGGGCGGACCATAATTGCCGGCAGCGGACCTTTACTACTCTTGCTCGCCGATCAGCTCAAGCGGGCTGGTGCTAACATCGTTGCCGTGCTGGATACCACACCACGCTGTAATTTCACCGCAGCCCTGCCAAAGTTGCCGGAATTCCTACTTTCGGATTATGCTTTTATGGCCTCAAGCTTCTTCTAAAAAGCCGGTTTTCCTTGCCGGTGCGAAGTAATGTTACCAACCTGAAGATCACGGGCAATGATCGCGTTCAGGCCATCACCTTTATCAGCAAAAGCCGGGAAGAAACTATTGACTGCGATCAGGTCCTTCTACATCAAGGCGTCATTCCGAACATCAATATGGCCAGTGCGTTGGGTTGCGAACTGGTTTGAATGAATCCATTCATGGCTGGTCGCCCGTGGTTGATACGCGGCTTAATTCCTCTGTTGACGGCATAGCAATTGCTGGTGACGGTGCAGGTATCGCCGGAGCCCCAGTGCTGCCATCCGCGGAAAACTGGCTGCGGTATCCGCAGCAAAAGCCCTTGGCCGGATTGACGTCGTAACCGGCGATGCCTTGTCTCTTCCGTTCCAAAACGGTTGAGACGCCTAGCGCGCGGACGCAGCTTTATTGATCGGCTCTTTCGTCCGGCACAAGAAATACTGCGCCCCAGCGATCCCTCCACAATCATTTGTCGTTGCGAAGAGGTTCGCGTTCAGCAAATTCGCGATGTCGCACGCGATCTCAACGTACAGGGACCCAATCAGCTCAAGGCCTATCTTCGAACGGGCATGGGGCCATGTCAGGGGCGTCAATGCGGGTCCAGCGTGATCGAGCTTATCGCCGAGCAACGAGGCGTGGCCGTGCATGAAGTTGGTCATTTGCGCTTACGCATGCCGATCGCCGATAACCTTAGGTGAAATTGCTTCTATGCCACAAAGTCAGGCAGCGAAAAATGCGGTCATGAGATAATCTATGCAAAACCATTCACGATTTCCTCTCCCGCATCTCTGCAGCCACTGATGAACAGGCGCTTGAGACAATTCGCGTCGAGGCACTTGGAAAGCAGGGCGTGATCACAGCTCAGCTCAAGACGCTCTGCTCGCTGTCCATTGAAGATCGTAAACTTCGCGGTGCCGAAATTAACCAGATCAGGGATCAGGTTCAAGCGGCATTGGCTGAACGCAAGTCTTATCTCAAGCGGTTAAACAGGCAAGCCAAACTAGCTACAGAGAAAATAGACGTAAGTTTGCAGGTACGGCAAGGTGCGGAAACGCACGGTCGAATTCATCCTGTGTCACAGGTCATTGATGAAATCACGGCTATATTCGCCGATATGGGGTTTTCCCTCGCAGAAGGACCGGAAATCGAGACTGATTTCTATAATTTCACCGCGCTCAATTTCCCCGAAGGCCATCCCGCCCGTGAAATGCATGATACATTTTTCATGAACGCAAACGCCAATGGGCAACGCAAAGTTTTGCGCACACATACGTCGCCGGTACAGATCAGAACAATGGAAGCGATTCAGCCGCCGATCCGTGTCATTATACCTGGCCGGACCTATCGCAACGACAGCGACCAGACACATACGCCAATGTTTCATCAGCTTGAGGGCCTTGTCATAGATAAAAGCGCCCATATGGGACACATGAAATGGGTGCTGGAAAACTTTCTCAAAGCCTTTTTGAGGTAGAGCATCTCAAAATGCGCTTCCGGCCATCCTTCTTCCCTTTTACGGAGCCGTCAATGGAAGCAGACATCCTGTGTTCGACAGAGGATGGAGAACTGCGCATCGGACAAGGCACCAAATGGATGGAGATCCTTGGTTGCGGAATGGTACATCCGAAGGTGCTGCAAAACTGCGGTCTGGACCCGGATATATATCAAGGCTTTGCTTGGGGAATGGGAATCGATCGCATCGCCATGCTCAAATATGGCATGCCAGATCTGCGAGCTTTTCGACGCCGATATACGCTGGTTAAAACATTATGGCTTCCGACCGCTGGATTTGCCGACCCTATTTGAGGCATCTCGCAGGCATCATATGCCTGATTAACCATCGAAAATGCAGCAGAGGTTTCAACCTTTCAACTTAAACTATCGTCTTTGTTCATTCAGGTCTCCAAGATTTCTTCTCCGCTGCACAATAAATAAAATGAAGGTGGAAAAACCATTTAATGAGCAAAAATGTGCTCGTTATGTAATTACATTACAATATATTCTTGAATATAAGGATCATGTTTTTGGGTCGAAACTGAATCGGCAAGAAACTGGATGCTATGCACTCACTGGAGTTAAAATGAAAAATCGCGCGTTATTAACAAGCTGTGCAGTTTTGGTACTCACAAAAATGCTGTTCAGGCTTCTGATTCAGTCATCGCACCTGAACCTGAGAATGTGGAATATGTACGCGTTTGTGACGCTTATGGTGCTGGCTATTTCTATCTACCAGGAACAGAAACTTGTCTGCGAATTCATGGCTATTTGCGCCATGACGTAAAAGCTGGGGATGACGCCTATAATGGACGCGAACGATCCGGATGGGGATACTCTTATCGTATTGCCTTTCAGACATCGACCGCGACTGAAACAGACCTTGGGACTCTTAAGACTTTTTCAGAAGTACGTTTTAACTACGCAGCAAATAATTTCCGTGGACAGTCTTCAGTTACATCCTCAGCCACGGATCTTCATTTCGCGGCACTGTTACTTTAACGAGAGTCCAGACGTAACGTATTCTTTGGCGCATCTGTCATGCGGATTTCAGGCACGTGATTTCGCGCCACATGTCAGTGGCGGCTTGTCGTAACTCACGATGATCGGCGGCATTGAATTGGTTTCGGGGAAATAATTTAGGTTGTAGATCGGATCATGTATCGACGTGAAATTTTGCACATGTCGCGCCGATTTAAAGCGCTTCATAACCCGCTCTCGTCGTCGGATCGGCTGATGCGAATTCTCTGCCCGATTGTTCAAACCCTTATGCTGGCGACGCTAAGTCCCATCGTTCGTTTGGCAGCGCCATATGATCGTAGTTTATCGGTGACCATGATCCGGGGTGCACAGCCCTGTGCAGAGAGAAGCTTGCGCATGAAGCGCTTGGCGGCCTTGGTATTACGGCGTTTCTGGACCAGAACATCCAAAACAAAACCATCCTGATCAACTGCTCGCCAAAGAATGTGATGCTCACTTTTGATAGATATTACACATTCATCCAGGTGCCATTTATCGCCAAGCCGCGGTGTGCGGCGACGGATATTACTGGCATAAGCACGTCCGAATTTCTCCGCCCATTCGTACACGGTCTTATATGTGACGAAGATGCCACGATAAGCCAGCATGTCTTCAACCATGCGAAAGCTTAGCGGAAAGCGGAAATACAACCACACCGCCTCTGCAATAATCTCAGATGGATAACGATGGCGGCAGTAAAGCGAAGAACGAGGTTCGGTCATCACCCGTTATCGCAACTGATGTTTACACTTGGGTTAAGGTAACAGTGCCGTCTGACTGCCTCGTTCGGCATCTTGCTCTTGCACTGGGCGGTCGCCCGGCGGCGCGCTTTGCGGATCGTCTCGGATTGCCGGTTAGCAATGATACGCTTCTACGAACTGTTCGCCGATATGATCGCCCACCGTCGACGCCACCGACTGTAATCGGCATTGATGACTGGGCGTGGCGTCGAAATCATCGATATGGCACGATCATCTGCGATCTGGAACGGCGAAAGACGATCGCGTTGTTGCCCGACCGGGAACCCTCGACCGCAAAGGCCTGGCTGGTCGAGCAGCCGCAAATCAAAATCGTGGCAAGAGACCGCGGCGGCGCGTATGCGCGGGCCGCTGCGCAAGCCCTGCCACAGGCCGAACAGGTCGCCGACCGCTGGCATCTCATGGAAAACGCTAGCCACGCTTTTCTTGATGCCGTCCGCAAGTCGATGCGGCAGGTCCGCATTGCAGTCGGGACAGCAACCGTAAACTCTAAGCTTCTGACTGCCGCCGAGCGCTTGCAATATGACGGATATCTGCGACGTGAAGAGACAAACTCTGTCATTCGTGGACTCGTCGGCGAAGGCCTGTCCATCAAGGCAATCGTACGCAGAACCGGGCATAGCCGAAAGCTGGTTCGCAGCATTGTTCGTGGTCAAAGGACCGACATCTTCCGAGTCCGGCAAACTTCGCTCGAACCACACCTACCGTGGCTTGAAGCGCAATGGGACGCCGGATCACGAAACGGCGCTGAACTGTGGCGGCAGCTTCGGCTGGCTGGTTTTGGCGGAGGTCTCCGCGTTGTCACTGAATGGGCAACACGACGAAGGCGGGCGGAAAAGCCGAAAACGGGCTCGGCCACGCGCCGGCGGCACGCACCATCGTTCGCCTAATGACACTTGAACGCAACAACTTGACCAAGGCGCAGACGATGACGGTCGCTGCGATCGAGGAGCAACTACCAGACCTAGTCGAGGCCAGAGATGTTGTGGAAAGCTTCCACGAAATGCTGCGGCGCAAGTCCAAAGATGATCTGGACACGTGGATCGACCGCGCAGCAGCAAGCTTGTCGCCCCATTCGCGAACGGTATCATCCGCGACAGGGCAGCCGTCCAAAATGCGATAACCTCACAGTGGTCTAACGGCCAGACAGAGGGACAAATCACCAAGCTAAAACTCATCAAGAGGCAAATGTATGGACGTGGAAGCTCGATCTGCTGGAAGCACGTGTCATCGGAGCGACCTGATGTCAGCGAGATTACGTCAGAGCCCCGTTTAAACGCCGATTGACAATCTGGAACCAGAACTACCCGAGTGATATTTTTCTATACTTGATGCTTCTTGATTGAAATCAATGCGGCTTATCTTGCAACCCATAAACTCAGGTCGGTTGCATTGAAGAGAGCGGACTAATGCATGAGTGACATCGCACAAGACGGCGATGGAAAACGATTTCGTTTTCCTACCGCATTCACCATTCTTTTGGCCTCATTGTCATTGTCGCGGCGCTGACCTGGATCATTCCAGCTGGCCAGTACGAGCGAACCATGAATGCGGCTTTGAACAAGGAAGTTCCTATTGCTGGGACTTACAAGGTCGCTGAATCCAATCCGCAAGGTATTACAGATATATTCATGGCACCGATCGGAGGGCTTTATAATCCTTCGACCAATCAGGCCAATGCGATTGATGTGGCGGTTTTCGTTCTCATTATTGGTGGTTTCATTGGTGTTGTTGCTTCTACCGGCGCTATTGATGCTGGCATTGGCAGCGCGATGATTGCTCTAAAGGGCGAGAGAAATGGTTGATCCCCGTGCTTATGGCGCTGTTCGCCTTCGGCGGCACAACCTATGGCATGGCGGAGGAAACGCTTGCCTTCTATATGCTTCTGCTTCCAATCATGATAGCGGCGCGTTTCGATGCCGTAACCGCCGTTGCCGTCATATTGCTTGGAGCAGGCGTCGGCGTTCTCGGTTCGACAGTCAATGCATTCGCTACGGTCATAGCCTCGGATGCTGCAGGCGTACCTTTCACCAATGGTCTCGTGCTACGCTGCATCATACTGGGGCTTAGCTGGCTGGCCTGCGTAATCTACGTGATGCGTTATGCTGAACGGGTGCGGCAAGATCCTACGAAATCACTCGTCTACGACATGAAGGCGGCGAACGAAAACACTTTCTAAGTGCGCATGAGGGTGAAAAGGCTAACTTTACACTTTTGCACAAGATCGTACTAACGGTCTTTGGTCTCACCTTTGTCGTCATGATCTGGGGTGTTTTGAAAGGCGGCTGGTGGATGGGGAAATGAGCGGGTTGTTCCTCGCTTCGGCTATCCTGATTGGCTTTATCACACGACCTGGTGAGGCAAGTTTTGTCGACAGTTTCGTCAACGGTGCACGCGACCTGCTTGGCGTGGCGCTGATCATTGGCCTGGCGCGCGGCATCGTCGTGGTCATGGACGCTGGCAAGATCACAGATACCATCCTGCACTGGGCGGAGCTTTCCGTCTCCGGGTTGGGTAAGGTGGCCTTCATCAACGTGATGTACTGGCTTCAGGTACTCATGTCCTTCTTCGTGCCGTCTTCGTCCGGTCTGGCGGTCCTTTCCATGCCGATCATGGCACCTGTGGCAGATTTCGCCGGCGTTGGCCGCCAGTTTGTGGTCACCGCCTATCAGTCTGCAAACGGGCTCGTGAACCTGATCAATCCGACTTTTGCGGTCGTAATGGGTGCACTGGCAATTGGTCGCGTCCCCTATGAACGCTGGTTGCGCTTCATGTGGCCGCTGCTTTTGATCCTGACCATTATCATCATGGCGTGCCTGAGCGCCGCTGTTCTGCTTGCTTGAAGGAGATTACGATATGAGCTTGACCTATGGTGTTCATTCCGAAGTTGGCAAACTGCGCCGTGTCCTCGTCCATCGTCCGGGCTCGGCACTTGCCCGCTTAACGCCGTCGAACTGTCATGAGTTGCTTTTCGATGATGTCATCTGGGTCAAGCAGGCCCGTGTCGAACATCTCACCTTTGTCGACGCCATGCGACATCGTGGCGTGGATGTCGTCTTTCTGCGAGATGCTGGCAGAGACGATGCAGGATGCCGAGGCCCGCCGCTGGCTTCTGGAGCGTCGTGTCAACGAGAATACCGTAGGCGTTGGTCTGGCTGACGATTTGCGAGCCCACCTCATGGAGATTGACGCCGATGCCTTGTCGCTGATCCTGATGGGCGGCTTGAGTAAAGCCGAACTGCCAATCAAGGGACGTGGGCTTTTCGCGCCAACATTGCGACCGGAGGATTTCGTCCTGCCACCTCTGCCTAATCATTTGTTTACTCGCGATACAACCTGCTGGATCGGTGGTGGTGTCACGCTCAACCCGATGCGTTGGAATGCACGCAAGCTGGAAACCGTCAATATCACGGCCATCTATCGTTTCCATCCGGATTTTTCGCGACGCGGGCTTCCCGGTCTGGTGGGGTGATCCCGATACGGATTATGGGCTTGCCACATTGGAGGGTGGGGATGTCATGCCACTTGGAAACGGTATTGTTCTTGTTGGCATGGGCGAGAGGAGCACACCGCAGGCGGTGGGGCAACTGGCGCGCGCATTGTTTCAGAAGGGGCTGAGCATGTGATCGCCTGCAAGCTGCCTGTAGAGCGTTCATCCATGCACCTGGATACTGTGTTCAGCTTTTGCGATCGTGATCTCGTGACGCTCTTTGCCGATGTTGCAGAAAGATCGAGCCCTATTCGATCCGTCCGGGCAAGACAAAAGATGAAATAGACGTCAGGGCGGAAGGACGCAAGCTTACCGAGGTCGTTGCTGAAGCGCTGGGACTGAAGAAGTTGCGCGTTGTTGAAACGGGTGGTGATGCTTACGTCGCCGAGCGCGAGCAGTGGGATGACGGCAACAATGTCGTTGCACTGGAGCCGGGTGTGGTCATTGCCTATGACCGCAATACCTACACCAATACACAATTGCGCAAGGCAGGCGTCGAGGTCATCACCGTGCCCGGTGCAGAACTCGGGCGCGGGCGAGGCGGCGGCCACTGCATGACCTGTCCATTAATACGCGATCCAGTTTGAGGAGACGAAAATGCCAGTCAATATCAAGGGCCGTAGCGTCCTGAAGTTGCTCGATTTCACGCCGGATGACATCCGGTTCCTGCTAAAGCTCTCGGCCTCATTGAAACAGGCCAAATATGGCGGTTATGAAGATCAAAGGCTGAAAGGCAAGAACATTGCGCTGATCTTTGAAAAGACTCCACTCGCACGCGTACCGGGTTCGAGGTCGCCGCCTATGACCAGGGTGCACATGTTACCTATCTGGGGCCCACCGGTACCCAGATAGGTAAGAAGAATCCATGAAAGACACAGCCCGCGTGCTTGGTCGTGTCTACGACGCTATCGAATATCGCGGCTTCGGGCAGGAACAGGCGGAGATTCTGGCGAAATGGTCGGGTGTGCCGGTTTATAATGGTCTGACAGATGAATTTCATCCGACCCAGATTCTCGCCGACTTTCTTACCATGCGCGAATATACCCGCAAACATTTGTCGCAAGTCACCTTCGCCTTCCTCGGCGATGCCGGCAACAATATGGGCAATTCACTCCTGACAGGGGCGGCACAGATCGGCATGGATGTGCGCCTTGCCGCACCGAAAGCCTGTTGGCCAGAACAGGAACTGATCGACCGCTGTCAGGAAATCGCGCTTCAGACCGGTGCGCGCATTACACTCACCGAAGACCCCGTAGCCGCCGTCAAGGGATGTGATTTTATCTATACGGATGTCTGGGTATCGATGGGCGAGCCGGATTCGGTATGGGCAGAACGTATCGAACTGCTGACGCCCTACCGTGTAACGCCGGAGATCATGGCGGCGGCTGGCAATCCACATGCGAAGTTCATGCATTGTCTTCCAGCCTTCCATAATCGCGAGACGGAGATCGGAGAGAAGATATTCGAGAAATTCGGCATCGACTGCATGGAGGTGAGCGAGGCGGTCTTTGAATCAAACGCTTCTATCGTTTTCGATCAGGCGGAAAACCGCATGCACACTATCAAGGCAATACTCGTAGCAACGTTGGGAAGTTGACATGCGGATCGTTGTGGCTCTGGGAGGTAATGCGCTTTTAAAACGTGGAGAGCCAATGACCGCCGAGGTCCAGCGCGCCAATGTACGGAAAGCCGCAAAAGCGCTGGCCGAGCTTGCACGTAACCACAACATCGTGGTTGCGCATGGCAACGGTCCGCAAGTCGGGCTTCTGGCACTCCAGGCTTCCGCTTATGCGGATGTCCCCGCTTATCCGCTCGATATTCTGGGGCAGAAAGCGTCGGTATGATCGGCTATCTGGTAGAGCAAGAACTGACCAATGCCTTGCCCACGCAAACGCGGCTCGCCACGCTCTTGACCCAGATTGAGGTGAATAGTGACGACCCGGCCTTTTCCCATCCGGAAAAACCCATCGGTCCCGTCTACGACAAGGCAGATGCCGATCGTGTCCGGGCGGAACATGACTGGGTGCTCATCGAAGAGAGCGAGGGAAAATGGCGGCGCGTGGTGCCGTCGCCGCGTCCCCAACGTATCACTCAGATCCAAGTCATCCAACTTCTGGTTGAATCTGGCGTTGTCGTCATCTGCGCGGGCGGTGGCGGTATTCCGGTTATTCGTAACGAGCAGGAGGAAATTGAAGGCATCGAAGCGGTGATTGATAAGGACCGGGCGGCAGGGCTTCTCGCAGAAGAACTCAATGCCGACGCTTTCCTGATGCTCACAGACGTGGACGCTGTCTATAGCAACTGGGGAACGCCGGCCCAGCATCCGATCAGCAGGGCGACGCCAGCAGAACTCTCAACGCATAAGTTTGCTTCCGGTTCAATGGGCCCCAAAGTCGAAGCGGCCTGCACTTTTGCTTCCCATCCCGGCCGCATCGCGGGATAGGACGCTCGAAGATGCGGCAGCGCTCCTTTTCGGTCGGGCTGGCACAGTGATAAAAATATAAGGTCGGCTAGCGTCCCGAACGTTTGCCAGAAGGGAAGTTGTCGTTTCCATGGATACATTGACAAGGCCCGGAACGGCATTGTTGCATGAAACGAATTGGTGGCGGATTCCGATCTTTGATGCTGGCTTATGTGGTTTCAACTTTGACGCGGACGGATTTCGGGCGTGGTGTCTGCAGCATGCGGTTACGGACGCCGCATCCAAGTTTAACTTCAGTCTTCTGGTTGGTGAATTTGCGTGATCTTAGCTTTGGCCCGTTTGTTGATTTATAATTGCCTATGGCGTTTTCTACTCTCGCTCGCTTCCCATACTCGGTAAGATTTTGCCACTCCATCCGACCGCGTTGAGCATTTGTGCGGCTATGCCAGTCACGCTGATCAGGTGGGGGCCATATGACGCTTCTTGTAAGTCTCGTATTCGTGGCGGAATGATAATGCTCACACCGGGACTATGACTGCGTAAAGCTTGATAGGTTTGATCACTGTCATAAGCACCATCTGCCATGAAACAAGCGATGGGGCGATCAATCATATCAAGCAAATCAGGAACCTGGCTGAGGTCACTTGTATTTTGATCAGTCAGTGTTTCTGCAATGACCTGATTGCTATCTGCATCAATAGCAAGATGCAGCTTGAGCCATTTTCGGGCAGATTTAGCGGCTGTGTCGCAAAATTTTCACTTCTTCTGAGCTATGTGAACGACGGTGCGTATAACTGAGTGAGGCGGATGCGAATGACAGTTGATTTCAAAGGGACGCATTTTCCCAAAAGTGTCATCCTGAATGCTGTTTTCTTTTACGTGCGCTATCCGATTTCCTATCGCGACCTTCAGGAAATTCTGGCCGAACGGGGTGTATCCGTCGATCATGCTACTTTGAACCGGTGGGTTGTTCGCTACTCACCGCAGATCGCAGCACAAGCTCAGATGCGCAAGCGCCCCACAGCCCGCTCCTGGCGTGTTGATGAAACTTATATCAAGGTTCGTGGTCAATGGACCTATCTGTACCGAGCCGTTGACCGCGATGGCCAAACACTTGATTTCATGCTATCTGAGCGTCGGGATCTGGCAGCGGCACGCAGATTTTTCAAGAAAGCCATCACTACCAACGGCGTTCCTGAGAAGGTTGTCATTGACAAGAGCGGTGCCAATCTGGCTGGGTTGCAGGCCGTCAACACGATCCTGAAGTTCACAGGCACGAGCGCCATGATTGAAATCCGGCAGATCAAGTATCTCAATAATATCCTTGAACAGGATCATCGCTTTATCAAACGGATCACCAAACCAATGATGGGGTTCAAAGCGTTCCATTCCGCATCGGCCACCCTCGAAGGCATCGAAGTGGCACACATGATCCGCAAGAACCAATTCGCAAATGCCAACCGCTCACCATTTCAGACATTCGCGCAACTCGCAGCATAAGTGCGTCCAGAGATAAGAGCGCTTCTATCCTTCTCAAAACTTTGCGACACTGCCCATTCAGTGACAACGCGGAGACCTCCGCCAAAACCAGCCAGCCGAAGCTGCCGCCACAGTTCAGCGCCGTTTCGTGATCCGGCGTCCCATTGCGCTTCAAGCCACGGTAGGTGTGGTTCGAGCGAAGTTTGCCGGACTCGGAAGATGTCGGTCCTTTGACCACGAACAATGCTGCGAACCAGCTTTCGGCTATGCCCGGTTCTGCGTACGATTGCCTTGATGGACAGGCCTTCGCCGACGAGTCCACGAATGACAGAGTTTGTCTCTTCACGTCGCAGATATCCGTCATATTGCAAGCGCTCGGCGGCAGTCAGAAGCTTAGAGTTTACGGTTGCTGTCCCGACTGCAATGCGGACCTGCCGCATCGACTTGCGGACGGCATCAAGAAAAGCGTGGCTAGCGTTTTCCATGAGATGCCAGCGGTCGGCGACCTGTTCGGCCTGTGGCAGGGCTTGCGCAGCGGCCCGCGCATACGCGCCGCCGCGGTCTCTTGCCACGATTTTGATTTGCGGCTGCTCGACCAGCCAGGCCTTTGCGGTCGAGGGTTCCCGGTCGGGCAACAACGCGATCGTCTTTCGCCGTTCCAGATCGCAGATGATCGTGCCATATCGATGATTTCGACGCCACGCCCAGTCATCAATGCCGATTACAGTCGGTGGCGTCGACGGTGGGCGATCATATCGGCGAACAGTTCGTAGAAGCGTATCATTGCTAACCGGCAATCCGAGACGATCCGCAAAGCGCGCCGCCGGGCGACCGCCCAGTGCAAGAGCAAGATGCCGAACGAGGCAGTCCAGACGGGCTGTCCGGCGAGCCATGGGACGGATCACATCATCACCGAAGCGCTCGGCGAAGATCTTTCTGCGGCAATGGACGGCACTACAGACGAAGCGTCGGACGGACAGGTGCAGTTCGATCCTTCGGCCCGCACACGGCAGATCGGCAATCATTCGAGAGTAGCGACTATGAACACGACGGGAGGCGGTTCCGCAGTGGGGCATGTGCAATCTTGGGATCGACCGTAGGCGGCGACGATAATCGCGTCGCCGGCATCACGCACCTCATCAACGTTTAGTTCGCTAGGGATAAGATCAGAGAGACGGAACTGGGCTTGCATGGCGCTGATTCTCCTCTGGAAACAACGCCAATTGAATCCAGAACATCAGCGAGATTGAGTCAGAGCCCTTTTGGACGCCGATAAGGGGTCCCGTTTAAACGCCGATTGACACCTTTTCCCAAAAGGTTCGTTCCGCATGCGTCACCCGCGGATCGCCGTTGGAATTTCGACCCCTCGACGAGACCGGCCGCGTCTCAAACGATCTCTCAAACGCTGGCCACCTTACGGGTGGAACGGGCACTGAATTCGAGAATGGCACTCGGTGCCGCATAGCCGGACCCCGATGTGATTAGCAATCGGCGCACCGAATTAAACGTTGATGGAGTGCGTTATACCAATGACTTGATGGTCGTTCGCGTCTACGGCATCGCTTTAAAATACTTCTGCCTGAATTGGCCGAAATTAATGTGGCCACGATGATTGATCGCGCGGCAAGCGATTGTCTGGGTCGTGAACGTCAACTTCATCTCCAGCGATAAGATTAGCTGGAAAAATCACGAGATTGGTTCCCCAGCATGGCGGAGGGATGGAAAGAGTAGGCCTCGCAAACCGGCCGAGATGATTTCGTCAGCAAGTTTCCAGGATGGCGGCGTCTTTTATCGATGCGAGCGATTTTCCGCCATGGACAATCCCAATCAGCCCACGCGTCGTCCCAATGAACGGGATCGTATCCTCTCGAAAGGTCAGCCACTTCTCCAAGGGTGATCGTGTAAGCCGCAAGTGTAGCAGGCGGCGTAATGCTCGCCCCTTGTCGATACTCCTCGAGTGCTGTCTGCGCCGACACTGACAGATACAGAGCCTCTACGCCGGGACGATTAAAACGTCCCCATCTGCTGCAGCGCCAGCCCCACTGATTGGAAGGAATGCCCATTTCGGTGTTAGATAACGATGAAAAACGTCCTTCGGTCCGATACGGACGAGCTTCATCCCCGCGCTCCGTTCTCCAGGTCCCTGATATAGGCCAGAACAGCTTCTATCTCACCATCTGCAACAAGTTCTGCGGCTGTGCGGTGGTCATAATCAGCAATAGGCTCATTCCGATACCAGTAGATCGCCTTCTGGAGATCACCAGTCAGTTCAGCCGCTGCGGATATTACTTTTACCATTTCCCGCATTCTGCCTTGCAAACGTTCGGAAGATGGATTGCGTAGCGTGTTACGATGAACACCCGTCAATTCTGCAAGATTTGCAACCTTGACCCCAAGCGCTTTCGATAGCCGCGATGGCGAGATATAGGGTGTCCGAGGCTCCTGAAGACTGTCAACAAAGCCTGAAACCACAGCATATGCTCGATCTGTCTGCGCCTGTGTCACATCACACCTCCGCTCAATAATACGCACAGTATATGCATATTTTTTACACATCAAGTGCAAGCGCATACAGTGACCACTCTGGAAAGAGAAAAGCTCATTGGTTTCAGGGTCTATCGAAGATTCCAGGATATGATGAATAGCATGAAACAACTTTCCGCGCCCAAGTGTGGATACGCGTGCTTCACGTGCGGCTCGGCGTCCTTGCGAAAAAGCCAGGGTTTAAATTCCAACCGAAGAAAATTATACGTTGGGCGTTCAACGTGGACGACAACTGACCTGATTACGTTGAACGGCCCTGGCGTCTTTGGGAAGAGCGTCAGGGCCTTTTAATAGGTCGACGGTTCGATACTGGTCAAATCATCCGGCCATGCAAATCCACGCTATTTTGGAAATTAAATAATCCTGCTGATAAATAAGAGCGTGCCGAGACCACAGGCAAGTGCCATAACGACAAACGGACAGCCGGTAGCCGACCGAGCCAATTCGGATGATCGGATACGCGTGCAGTACGTATCACTTCCTCGCCTTCGGTTAGAAGCGACTTCAACGTACCGGATCTGTGAAAATCGGGATTGCCCTCCATGGCCCCTCTCCTCTTTATATATATCGATTTTACCATCGAGACAAAAACGGTCATCCCTAACTTTCGTCCATTTCTACGTCGTTTGACGGATAACAGACCGGGCACACAGGGATAGTTCACCGAAATGAATCGGTCCGAGTTGATTGATTCAAAACTGTCGTTAGACGGGAGGGAGGGTTTCGGCGATCTTTCTGACATGATCGCCCAGCAGTTTCATCTTTATGTCGAACGGACAAACCCGGATAAAAACATGGCCCGTTACTACGCCATGCATATTTCCTATTCGTTGTTTGGAGAACCCTGCCTGACACGCCAGTGGGGGCGGATCGGGACCGCCGGACAGGTCAAGCTACAGCATTTCGAACAGGAAGCAGAGGCCATCAAAATGTTCCTGACTATGGCGCGGAAAAACAGTCGCGAGGCTATAGGCCCAGATAAGAATCTCGGGCCTGCCGTGAGTGTAGCTACCGTTACAATTTGACCAAAAGAACGCCCGCTTCGCAGGGAGGAGGAGAGCGAAGCGGAACCACTGGGCAGATCATGCTACAGCATTTCGAATACGAAATGGAGGCAGTTCAGATGTTTCTGACCTTGGCTCGAAAAAGAAAACGCGGGGTTACATATCTCGAAGATTCAGCCACCATAGTTCAGTCTAATTTGAGCCGATCTGCCAATCTAGCCATGAGATCCATTCGTTCGTGAAAAATTGCGACCACCAAGGCAGATGCATTCTCGCGCGGTAAGCAAAAACGTAATGATGTTCGCAGTGCGCCATCCGCAACATCGGAAATAGTGCGCTCATATCCTAAAAGTACCTTGCCCGGCAGCAAGGTGGGCAATTCCACGTTCAAGCTTGCCGATATAGCGCCGTTGCTTGCGCGTGTAGCGGATGATATGGCGCAAATCCGCTTCCGCCTCTACCGTAAGGACATAGGCCGTCAAGCGCTATTCCCGTCCAGTTCATCATCCAGAATTTGGCCGATGCTCTTGGTAGATACATTGCCCGCAAGGCCATCGCTGATGCGACTTCCCAGCACGGTTTTAAGTTCCTGCCATGCCTGATCGGCATTAACATCACCTGGAAACAGACGTTCGAGAGCGTATTGCTTAATAGTCTTGCCCTGCAAGGCCGCCAATGCCTTAAGGCTTTGATGCTGCTGATCTGTTATGTCGATTGTCAGACGGCTCATAAGGGCTGCCTCCATATAAATACACAAACCCACATTAGCACATTTGCGCGGAGATTGCCACCACTACATCTCGCCAATTGGCGCTCGTGGAGAATCCATAGTTTAACTGCAGCGATTGCGAGGTGGCGAAAGCGCAGCCAAAGGCACAGGCAAGCATGTTCCCTTTTGTTTCGAATACTCTAGTAAAGTACAAATGGACATGTCAGCCGATTACCCGCGGTCCCGTGTTCAAAACCATTCATGCGTGACGAGGACATATGGCAGCGGCCCATCTGGAAAAACTGAATGATCGCCAGCGACAAGCGGTCGAGCATGGCGTCGCCATGCCGGATGGTACGATCGTCGGTCCACTTTTGATCATCGCGGGTGCCGGATCGGGCAAGACGAACACATTGGCGCATCGTGTGGCTCACCTGATCGTCAATGGCGCTGATCCGCGCCGGATATTGTTGATGACATTCTCGCGTCGCGCGGCGTCCGAAATGGCCAGGCGTGTCCAGCGTATCTGCAAACAAGTGCTTGGCGATCATTCGACCGTCATGACGGACGCTCTGGCCTGGGCGGGAACGTTTCATGGAATGGGCGCGCGTCTTTTGCGCATTTACGCCAAACAGATCGGGCTCAGCGCCGACTTTACCATTCATGACCGAGAAGACAGCGCCGATCTCATGAACCTCATTCGTCATGAACTGGGTTTCTCGAAAATGGAAAGCCGCTTTCCAACCAAAGGCACCTGTCTCGCAATCTATTCGCGGGTCGTCAATTCCGAGAGTACAATCGGCGTGGTGTTAAAGAATGCCTATCCTTTTGCCCTTGGCTGGGAAGATCAGTTGAAACAGCTCTTTGCCGCCTATGTGGACGCCAAACAGCATCAAAATGTGCTCGATTATGATGATCTCCTGCTTTACTGGGCGCAGATGATGTCGGATGCCGCGCTTGCCGAGGATGTCGGTCATCGTTTCGACCATGTTCTGGTTGATGAATATCAGGACACAAACCGCCTTCAGGCATCGATCCTGTTGGCGCTGAAACCGAGCGGGCATGGTCTGACGGTTGTTGGTGATGATGCGCAGTCGATCTATTCCTTCCGCGCTGCAACCATTCACAACATCCTCGACTTTCCCAAGGAATTTTCTCCAAAGCCAGCCGACGTCATCACACTCGATCGCAATTATCGTTCAACACAGCCCATCCTTGCTGCCGCGAATGGAGTGATCAGTCTCGCCCGCGAGCGGTTTACCAAGAACCTCTGGACCGATCGTCAATCGGAGCAACGGCCCATGCTTGTGACGGTTCGGGACGAGAGCGATCAGGCGAACTATATTGTCGAGCAGGTCCTGGCGAACCGTGAGGTGGGCGTCAGGCTCAAACAGCAGGCGGTGCTGTTTCGCACGTCAAGCCATAGTGGCGCTTTGGAAGTCGAACTTACCCGTCGCAACATCCCCTTCGTGAAATTCGGCGGTCTGAAATTCCTCGACAGTGCGCATGTGAAAGACCTGCTCGCTACATTGAGGTTTGCGCAGAATCCGCGCGACCGTGTTGCGGGCTTCCGCCTTTGCAGATGCTACCCGGCGTTGGCCCGCAAACGGCTGGCAGGATTCTGACACCATTGCCCTGGACCCGGAACCTTTGCAGTCGCTTGCAGAAATTCCGCCACCGCCAAGAAGTGGGGACGACTGGCCAGCTTTCATTGATCTCCTCTCCAGCCTACGAAAAGCCGAAGGCGGTTGGCCAGGAGAAATCGGCCTGGCGCGCGTCTGGTACGAGTCCCATCTTGAACGTCTTCATGAAGACCACGATACACGCAAGGCGGATCTGGTTCAGCTGAACAGATCGCCAACGGCTATCCGAACCGTGAACGCTTTCACCGAGCTTACGCTTGATCCACCGGATGCAACGAGCGATCAGGCTGGCGTGCCGCTTCTTGATGAGGACTATCTCATCCTTTCCACCGTTCATTCCGCCAAAGGTCAGGAATGGCGCTCCGTTTACATGCTCAACGTCGTTGACGGCTGTATGCCCTCTGATCTGGGGGCGGGAACGACGGCCGAGTTGGAAGAGGAACGCCGCCTGCTTTATGTCGGCATGACACGGGCCCGCGACAATCTCGCTCTCATTACACCGCAACGTTTTTACCTATGGGCAAAATGTGAAGGGCGACCGGCATGTATATGCTTCGCGAACGCGATTCATCCCCGCCACACTCCTTCATTTATTTGAGACGACCAACTGGCCCAAAGTAGCAGCAACCGCCAGCGTAGCCAGCGCGCGCAATGTCCGCATTGATGTCGGCGCACGGATGCGAAGCATGTGGAAGTGATGTTCCGCGTTCCATACGCGCGCGAATGGAAAAACATGCTGTCAAGAAGCCCTTCCAGCCATTGCAAACGCCTAGGTTGAGGAGTGGCGGACATAACAACTGTGCAGCTTAGATCGTATAACAACAACACGGCAGAGATCGCCAGGATGACGCCAACGACCCTTTTCCTGATGGTGAGACAACCATTGAGAATGGATTTCTTCTGGCAACGTCCAGTATGATGTGACTCTTGCTTTGCAGGCGTGACTCCGCTTGACTCTTCGGAAGGCCGGGTGTTTTTGCCGGAAGTGCTTTATCGCTACAGAAATGCCGACAGGATAGCCTCACGCCATTACAATAAAGTCTCTTTCGCCCGCAGCGACAGCCAAGCGGCATGGCTTTTGCTTTAAGCAGACGGGAGACACTTTACGGGAATAAGACAATGTCCAACTCAACCACCATCCATAACGACGGAAATACACTGTTTCCGATCGTTCTTTCCATCGTTGCCGCTGCGGCAACGGGCGTTCTCTGGGCTTACGCCAATCCGATCCAGCTGGTTCCGGGTGTGATCCAGTGGCGCATTTTGCTTTCCTGCCGCCGCTAGTCGGTATTCTGCTGGGCCGCAAGAGCGGTTTCATCTGCGGCTATCTCGGCACAATCATTTGGTCGCTACTCGCTGGCACCTTTATTCCTGCGCATTCGCTACTCATCGACGGCATCATGGTTGGCCTAACCGGCCTGATCCCCGGCATACTGTTCGATCCGAAGACCACGACTTTCAATCGCACAACGCTGATTAAAATTGCAGCGACCTGCCTTATTGTTGGCCTCTTGATGGTTGCCGCCGTTTCGGCAAGCCTTGCCTATCTTGGCATTTTTCCGTTCTGGTGGGCCGTCATGTATCTCGGTCTTTCCGATATCGTTCCGATGCTGATTGGCACCCCGCTTTTGGTGGTTCCGGCCCTGAAGATTCTCAAGGGCGCGCATCCGTCCGGTTTCACGCATTTCTGAGAGCGGGCCCGGAAAAGTGCTCCAACTGCAGAATGTTAAAGTGAGCTTTGGCGATTCCGTTCTGGCAATCGCCGAGGCCAGCCTCGATATCCGTGACGGCGAACGCCTTCTGGTCTGCGGCGCGGGCGGTAGTGGCAAGACCACACTGCTCAACGCTGCATCCGGCATTGTGCCGCGTCTGATTACCCCGCAGGTTTTGGCGGCGATGTGACGCTGAACGGCAAGCCCATCTCTTCCATATCGAAGGATGAGCTGTTCAGCACAGTCGGTGTGGTTTCGCAGAATGTGGAAGACCAGCTCTGGGATCTCAGCGTCGAAGACCTGATTGCCTTCCGCTGGAAAATCGCGGCCTTGCCAAAGACGCCGTCCGCACGCGGATTGACGATCTTCTCAACGAGCTGGAACTGAACGCCCTGCGTGGCCGTCGCGTGCTGACCCTTTCGGGCGGCGAGCGGCGCATGGTGGCCATGGCCGCCGCACTGGCTGCCGAGCCGAAGCTCCTGATCCTCGACGAGCCGACCACGGGTCTTGATCCGGCGGCGCGCCATCGACTCGTGCGGGTTCTCAAAAGCTCGGGGCGGAAATTCCGGCCCTGCTGATCGCCGAACAGGATCCTGCCTCCTTGCAGGCCGTCATCACTGATGTCGGCCTGGTGAAGGAAGGCAAGCTTGCGCCTGTCGTGCCGCTTGCTTCCATCATCAATGATGCGGGAGCCTGGGAAGATGCGGGTGTTCTGCCGCCTGTGGCGGTGCGCAAGCGCCTTGCCGGTGGCAAAGCCGATGGTCAGGTGCTCGTTTCCGTGTCGGGCATCAAGACGCAGCTTCAGCGCCGTGATGGCCAGCCGGTTCTTGAAAACGTGAATTTCCAGATACGGGCGGGCGAGGTCGTCGGTCTGATTGGCAAGAACGGTGCGGGCAAGACCACGCTGTTCCAGTCCATTCTGGGCCTTCAGAAAATTGCTGCCGGTTCTATCACCATTGGCGGCGAGAATGCCGACAAGTGGACGGCGGCCAAGCGTGCCCGTTCGGTTGCCTATCTGCCGCAGAACATGCGCCGGATTCTGTTCAACATGACGGTGCTGGAAGAGGTGGTCTTCGCCATCACAGCGGCAACCCGCGCGCCGAAGGATGATGCCATCACCGCCCGCGCAACGGCATGCCTGCACAAATATGGTCTGGGCGGCCACGAGGAAACCAACCCGTTCGCGCTTTCCTCGCGGCAGCAGGCCTTGCTTGGTCTCGCCTGTGCGGAAGCGGCGGGCGCTTCGGTTGCCATTCTCGATGAGCCGCTTCTGGCACGCGATCTCAACGGTCGCCGTATGCTGGAACTGTTCCTCGAAACCGCACTCAGCGAAAACCGTGCCGTGATGCTGATCTCGCACGATCTGGAACTGGTGGACGATGTGTCGTCCCGTGTCATGATCCTCGATAACGGCCATGTCACTTTCGATGGCGATGTGGATACGTCCTGGGCTTCCGATGCCTATGGCGCACTGGCCTGGCCCAAACCGCGTGTCGTCGAGACGGGAGAAGCCGCATGAAAATCTTCTACGATTTGAACTTCTTCGTGAAGCTCGTCGCGGCTTTTCTGGTCATGCTTGCAGCTTGGCTGGTGCCCGGCTGGCATTATGGCGTACCGCTGGCGCTGGTGACGGTCGGCTTTCTTGTGCTGGTAAAGGTGCCGGGCCTGCGCGGCTATCTCAAGGGTGCGATGCTGTTGACGCTGCTCGTCATGGCGAGCTGGATTCTCAATCTCGTGCTGCAAGGCATGGCCGTCGTGGATACACTGCCGATTGCCGCCGGTATGGCGGCGCGGCTGGTGACGACCACGGCTGCCTTCTATTTTGTAATGGAAACCAGCACGCCGGGTTCCATTCTGGCAGCGGCAAGCGCTGCGCGTCTGCCGCCTATGGTAACGCTAGTACTGTCGCTGACCTTTGGCATCATCCCAATGCTGCGCGAGGATTTCGAACGTATCGCGGATGCGCAGCGCGCCCGCGGCATGGAAATCGATGACGTCTCCTTCCCGATGCGCCTGCGTTTTGCGCTGGCGCGCGGTGTTCCGCTTCTGGTGCAGGCAATCCGCATGGCGCATGCCATTTCGCTTTCGCTCGCCATTTATGGCTTCGACACCAAGCGCAAGCGCACCACATGGCGCAACGTGGGCCTGCTGGTTGAATCACGGCTGAATACCAAGGACATAAAACGATGACTGAAGACAGCACGAAACTTTCCGGCAATGGACAGGTCTGGACCGTCGATGTGGCAGGCCGCAAGGTCGATCTGCCGATTGTGCCGATCAATCCGAACTTCGCCATTTCCCTGATGATGGTCATTGATCTCGGTGTTCGCTTCGGAGAACATGTGGGCAAAGCGCTGGCCGAAAAGCTGGCGCCGCTGAGGCCCGATGTGATCGTCGGTGCTGCAACGCTCGGCATTCCGGTAGCGATTGAAGTGTCGCGCGCGCTTGGTCTTGACGATTATGTCGTGTTGCAGAAGTCGCCGAAAATCCATCTCGGCGATGCACTGGTGCAGACGATTTCCTCCATCACCTCCAAGGGCGAGCAGCGTTTGCTTCTCGATCGTCAGGCAATCCCGCTTCTCGAGGGAAAACGCGTGGTCGTGGTGGACGACGTCGTGGCATCGGGTTCAAGTCTCAAGGGATCAGTCGAGTTGGTGCGCAAGGCAGGTGGCGAGGTCGTCGGCATCGGCGTCATCCTCACCGAAGCCAGGACTGGCAGGCCACACTGGGCGAAGATGTGAAGCTACTTCATAGCCTCGCGCATATTCCGCAGTTCGACAATCAGAATGGCGAGTGGACGCCGATTCTGATAGCTTTCTGTGAAGACCAACGGAGCCCCGTAACCCTTCACTTTAGGACAGTCGCACCCGGCGACTGTCCTTTGCGGCCTTTGAACTTGGGGTTCTAGAGCACGTCCGTTGTACGCGGAATCGCGATAAGGATTCCTTGTTGGCCGAACTCTGCTTCTATTGCCCCATTGATGATTTAGTCCATGGCAAAGCGACCCGAGCTTTCAGCGACGATCTTCGTAGCCGGGTTTTGGCTGTGTCATAGATGGCACGGCGATGGTGCATCAAATCGCCGGTGAGTTTCAGAGTTTTATAGCATTGGCTTTAATGTTTTGGTTCGTTGAGAATTTGGATCAAGCCAATGCCTTTCACAAATTCCGCCCGTCGTCACCGGATACCCAAGCAGAAGTTCAAGGTCACGAACTGGGCGGAGTACGAAGCAGGCTTGCGTCAGCGCGGGAGTGTTACTTTCTGGATCAGTGAAGCAGCTATAGCCGGATGGATTGCACCACTGCGCAAGACGCGCGGTGGTCAATGTCGCTATTCTGACCTGGCTATTGAGACGACGCTGATATGTGGCAAAGTGTTTAACCGGCAGTGTCGCAAAGTTTTGAGAAGGATAGAAGCGCTCTTATCTCTGGACGCACTTATGCTGCGAGTTGCGCGAATGTCTGAAATGGTGAGCGGTTGGCATTTGCGAATTGGTTCTTGCGGATCATGTGTGCCACTTCGATGCCTTCGAGGGTGGCCGATGCGGAATGGAACGCTTTGAACCCCATCATTGGTTTGGTGATCCGTTTGATAAAGCGATGATCCTGTTCAAGGATATTATTGAGATACTTGATCTGCCGGATTTCAATCATGGCGCTCGTGCCTGTGAACTTCAGGATCGTGTTGACGGCCTGCAACCCAGCCAGATTGGCACCGCTCTTGTCAATGACAACCTTCTCAGGAACGCCGTTGGTAGTGATGGCTTTCTTGAAAAATCTGCGTGCCGCTGCCAGATCCCGACGCTCAGATAGCATGAAATCAAGTGTTTGGCCATCGCGGTCAACGGCTCGGTACAGATAGGTCCATTGACCACGAACCTTGATATAAGTTTCATCAACACGCCAGGAGCGGGCTGTGGGGCGCTTGCGCATCTGAGCTTGTGCTGCGATCTGCGGTGAGTAGCGAACAACCCACCGGTTCAAAGTAGCATGATCGACGGATACACCCCGTTCGGCCAGAATTTCCTGAAGGTCGCGATAGGAAATCGGATAGCGCACGTAAAAGAAAACAGCATTCAGGATGACACTTTTGGGAAAATGCGTCCCTTTGAAATCAACTGTCATTCGCATCCGCCTCACTCAGTTATACGCACCGTCGTTCACATAGCTCAGAAGAAGTGAAAATTTTGCGACACAGCCTTGGAGATTGCGTGTGTCACGTCACCCTATCTACACAGTTGATCTTCCCCATGTGTATCAGGCTCGAAACTGGCGTAAGCTGGAAACGGAGTTGGCGTGAGCGTCGAAACCTTCATATGAAGCGAAGCGATGAGTATGTGGCGCCATCTCAGCGTACCCTTGGGATGTGACATGCCCAATCGACGAGCTCTTCAGAAAATCATGCACACCCAACGGTGAGTGGACCTTCGCCGCGAGAGACGTTGGAAGGACGCAGTTTGGCCCCATCATATAGTTGGCCATAGAGCCGGGCGCGTATTCACCCAGAAGAATTTCGGAAGCATTGCGTATGTGCGCGAGGTGTTCGAACGGCATCTTTGACAGTATTTGTAGGTGCTCCGGTGCGTAGTCATTGATAAAGCGGTAAGCCTCCTCACGGGAGGACGTTACGACGATGCCGCCATTGATCCCGCCGAGCACCTCCGAGCAGTATTCAACTCGGCGCTGCGCCATGTGCGCTAGAAATCCGGGTGTGGCTTTCTGCACGGCTTCTGCGAAGCTACGCGACCATGTCACAAGGAACACGAGCTATCCGAGCCATGCTCGGATTCGATAAGCAGATCGAGCGCTGCCATCTCTGGGTCGGTGGTTTCGTCAACGAGGATCAAACCTTCACTCGGTCCGGCCGGTAGCCGGGAGTAGATATCACCCTGCAGAAACCGCTTGGCCGCGACAAACCACGGGCTGCCAGGTCCTTCGATTTTGACGCATTTCGAACGGTGGCCGTGCCGAAGGCAGCAGCCGCAACCGCCTGCGCGCCACCCGCCTTGTAGACCTGATCGACACCGGCGAGCCGAGCCGCGACAAGCGTTGCCGGGTCGACTTTTCCGTCGGGGCCCGGCGGCGTCAAGATCGCCACATTGTTCACGCCGGCCACAACCGCCGGGATCGCTGTCATCAGTGTGACCGAGGGAAGGATCCCTGCCACGCGGTGAATAGAGTGCGGCGCTGTCGATAGGCGTGAACCGTTCCCCGACGAGAACGCCGGGGCGGATTTCCTTCATCCACATCTCACCTGGTATCTGCGCCTGATGATAGCGGCGGATATTGTCAGCAGCATATTCTAGCGTTTCGATCATCTTTGGATCAAGGATCGAGAACGCCGCATCGAAATCGTCTGGTTTTGCGGCGATATCATCGGCGTCGATCTGCGCGCCGTCGAATGCATTGGCAAATCGGGCCAGTGCCACATCGCCTTCGGTTCTAACGGCTTCGACAATCGGTGGTATACGCTCCAGAAAATAGGTCAGATCATTTTCTGATCGCAGGAGTAGCTCTGCCCGTTCGACGGGCGATAACTGCTCAGTTCGTGGATTCGTATTGTCTTGGTCATGATGTGCGTCGTCCGTAAAGGTTCCAGAATACCCGTGGAAGCACCGATCAGGCTTCTTCGAGTGCTATAAGCTTCAATGTCTCCTCGCGGATGTCGGACAAAATTTCGCGCTTGTAGGCACTGAAATTCGGATCTGTCAGAACCTCGTAGGAGCGCGGGCGGTCGAGTTCGATCCGCATATCCTTCTTGATCCGGCCAGGACGACTGGCGAGAACTACGACCCTGTCCGCGAGGAAGATCGCCTCGTCTACGTCGTGGGTCACGAAGACGACCGTCACCTTGTGGTCTTCCCAGATCTTGAGAAGCAGTTCCTGCATCATCCCGCGCGTCTGGGCGTCGAGCGCACCGAACGGTTCGTCCATCAACAAGATCGAGGGCTTGTAGACGAGAGCACGCGCGATCGCCACGCGCTGACGCATGCCGCCTGAGAGCTGCTTCGGATAGGCTTTTCAAACCCTGAGAGGCCGACCGCGTGCACGAAATGCTTGACGAGCTCATCTTTTCCATCCTCGAGAATGTCGTTTTCTCAAGGGCAAAACGAATGTTGCGCTCGACCGTCATCCATTCAAAGAGGCTGTAGGTTTGAAGACGAAGCCCCGGTCACGCCCGGGACCAACAACGGGCGCCCGTCGGTAAGAATGTCACCGAACGTCGGCTCGTCCAGCCCACCGATCATGTTAAGCAACGTTGACTTGCCACAGCCGGACGTGCCGACGATGGAGACAAATTCGTTTGCTTGAATGTTCAAATCGATGTTGTCGATCGCGACCATGGTGTGGCCGGACACTGTGAAGTTCTTGCCAACGCCAACCACCGAGATCTTGGCCTGCGTGTTAGATTTTTCGAGCGGCGCGTTCATCGTGTCTGACTGCTCCATTTGAAAAGCGATTTGCCGGCGCGTTTGAAGAAATAGTCTGTCAACAGCCCCAACAAGCCGATGAATAGCGTCCCGAACAGAATGGTGTCGGTGGACAGGTAACGCTGCGCATCCATGATTCGGCGACCAAGTCCAGCGTTGGCTGCAACGAGCTCTGCGACGACAAGATAAGTCCACGTCCAGCCAATCGTGATGCGGAAGGTATCCCATATACCGGGCAGCGCAGCAGGAAGGATAATCCGCCTTAAGATCTCGTTGTTGTTAAATCCTAGCGTCTGTCCCGCGCGGATCAGATTGATGTCAATGTTTTTCACGTTATCCATGATCATCAGGGACTGCTGGAAAAACGTTCCAAGGAATAGAATCAGAATCTTTTGCGCATCGCCGATCCCAGCCCAGAGTATTGAAAGTGGAATGAGGGCCACAACGGGCATATAGCGGACGGTCGAAATGAGGGGTTCGAAAAGGCCTTCGACCAGCCGAAAGTTCCCCATTAGGATACCAATCGGCACAGCTACGATTGTTGCTGCAAGCCACCCAATGACGATACGGTAGACGCTGACGGACGCGTCGGCGAAAAGAATTCCTTCACTCAGCTGCCGCCAGCCCTCGCCGATGACGCTTCCTGGGCTGGGAAGAAAAGAGGCTTCACGAGGCCCAACCAAGTGATCGCCCACCAGACTATCAGGATTAGAGCGGGAATGATGAAGCCGGCCGTGGCGAAGATACCGTCGGGGATTTCCTGCCGCAGACGAAGCAGGCCCGTTTTCTTTGTTCGCGCTTCCCGGCGGGCTGATTGAGTGGCTGTCACGAAAACTCTCCAGATTGTGGATATCCGGCGACCGTTTGCGGTCGCCGGACAATCGCTTACTGCTGAGCCGCAATGGCGTGCAGTTGGTCCATCATCAACAGATCTTCCGGCTTCGGGACGACCTTGATGTTCTGCGGGTTGGTAGCATGGGAAATCTCTCCCACGACCTGCAGTGAAGCCTGAAACTCGCCTTTCAGCGCTTCGACGTTCTCTTTGATGTCGTAGAGCCGCACCCCTTGAAAGCAGGTTCGAACTCTTTCATCGGGCTTCCAACGGCCTTGGCAATGATGCTCTTTCCTCTTCGGGGTTTGACCGGATGAAGTTAATCGCGTCGTCCCAGGCGAGAATGAGGCCTTTGACGTCGTCCGGGTTGGACTTGATCCACTCAGACGATGCTGTCAGCATGTCACCGATGAGGCCGGGTTTCTCGGCAGCAGTATAGATGACCTTGTAGTCTCCGCCCTGAGTAAGTGTCGTCGAGATATACGGCTCGTAGGTGACAGCCGCATCGACCCGGTCCGCAATCAGGGCGAGCCCTGCTTCCGACGCCCCCATGGGGACATGTTCGATGTCGGCGATTGTCATACCATTTTGCTTCAGGGCATAGTTTATCAGCAGATCGCTTGTTGCACCTGCCTCAAATGCTACCTTCTTGCCCTTGAGCTCCGTGATCGATGCGATACCCTTCCCGCAATGATGCCGTCAGCCTCGAACGACAGGTCCATGATCAGGAAGCCCTTCTGGTCGACGCCCGAATTGAAGTTCGTGACCATCCCATTCGTCGCCCCGGCAATCACGTCGAGATTGCCGCTGGCCAGCGCTGCCGTCATATCCTGATCCCAGTTGAAGGTGGTAAGAGCGACGTCGACATTGTGCTTTTGAAGTAGCCCTTCTCCTCTGCTACCCACAGGGGACCATATCCAAGCCATGGTTGCAGACCGAGTTTGATCGTGTCGGCATGAGCCAAACTAAATGAGGAAGCTGCAAGAACTGCGGCGATTGCTAATGTCTTCATCATGACGCTGTCATCCCCTTTTCAAGTGATTTGTTGATGTATAGTCGGCAGACTGGTTCTCTGGCGCATTTGAAAAGCGCTTGAGCAGGTTGAGGGTGATTTTTGCTACATCGTTTAGTTCCGCCCCAGTTGGCAGCGCACCGAGCCACGCCACGGAACTAGCGGAAAAGATGATCCCTCCAGATGCGAGATAGCGTACCGTCATTTCAGCGCAGCGGCGGTCGACCATCTCAGCCTCACCGCCTGCGTACCACCGTGACGGGTCATGGTAAAAGCTGTCGGGAAACCCTGTCGCGCGGGCGATAACTCGAGTGTCCTCGGAGGTGCCCATGCGGTGATCCGTGGCATCGACTTCATAGCCCGCCGCTGCACCAAGAACGATGCCGTCCTGGCCGAAAGTATCCTCCTCGACACCCTCAAACAGCCATGCATGTTCATACTTGTAGCTTTCCTCGACACGTGAAAACGGGCGCCCGGGGCCGAAGCCCATCAAAGATATTGCGACACCAGTGAGGCCAAATTCCCCACGACCTCGCGATCGCAAATGGCCGCCGGGTTCATTATTGAGGGCAAATGCCTGTTCTCCGACCGGCCCGTCCCACGTGCGGCCTGCTTCTAGCGGTGAGCGTCGCAATTCCATGACATCTTCTCGAATCGCGACGGTACCAGCGAAACCATTGCCCCCGAGATAGGCGATGCTGCCGCCTTGTGCCGCAAATGCGCGATAGGCACCTTCCATTTCAACTGACAAATACTCGGGATGACTTCCTGTTGCGACCGCGCGGTAACCACTAAGACCGGCCACCCGCGGACATGGAGATCATGGTCTGTAATCACGTCGATCTCGACGCCATGAGCGCGGCAAAACCGTAGAAAATGCAGATCGACCGGAAGATTGTGGGGCAATCTCCGAGTGGGTAGCGGTAATCTTCGCGAAGTGTCGCTTTTGGCTTCTCATATGAGCAAATCGACACGCCACTTAGATCGTTGTGAAAATCGTACAGCGACCTGAAATCATTATCGATGGCGAGGCGATGGGCACGGTCGTCGCACTGCCACGGGTAAAGATGTTTCGGAAGCAATTCATCTGCATATGCGAGGTAGGTCGCTGTTGGCACGATAAATGCAAGTTTTGCAACCGGCCTCGACGCTGCGACGAAGAAAACAATTTGCTCGGTAGTGTCCGCGACGAGTATCTCGAACGCATACACCCCGGGGGCGCCCTCTGGAACAGTCGCGCGATACGACGCCGGCCAGTTGAGCGGCCCCATATCGTCATCATGGCAATGGATCGCGTCATAGTGAGATGGGGCCAGCCGAGGGTCAAAGGTAGACCCGTCCCATCTTGCCGACGCAACGCAGAATGTTGGCAAGTTGACAGCCTCCAACATTAATTCGACGGGACCGCTTATGGAAGCAATTTTTCCATCGGGGAGGATGGTCGGAAATTGCCACCTAACCTCTTCATGCTCCGTTTTGATCGCTACAGACGCGAATCGGGCATTAAGGAACGTTGGGCACAATCGGCGCACGACCCAATGAGAAAATCATGCGCACCGAGATCTGGCCCGGCTCCTCTAAGTGACCAAGTGGCGGAAAAAGGCGATAGCAAATCACGAGAATTGATGCTGATGGCAACGGTCTTTGCTTCGAACTCAATGGTGACGTCGAGCCACACTCGGTGGGGAGATCGATTCCTGTATCATGACTCTGCCCTGCGACGAAAAAAGAGCCGCTTCCCTGTTAAGGTAAAGGCCGCCGCGCCCACGTCCAACAATGTACGAGGCCCCTCGCTACCAGTTAGTAATAGTTCAAATGTAATTCCAGTGACGTGGCCGATCTTTTCAAGTTCCGACTGAGCGACCCTGAGATAGGAGCCCTGATTGAAGCTTCTGTGTTCAGGTAGTGCGGCGAGTGTTTCTAGGTTCCAATCCACGATCGGGCGGTCCGTGGTATCGAGACGGCGCAGTTCAACTGCTCGGGGAGATCCACTACAGGATAGATGAAGATCGACTGCGCTGCCGTTTGCAACGGTCCATGGCTTCGCATAGCCAACAACGGCCATAGCTGCGTGATTAATACGCCTCTTCATGCTTTGACACCCAGTGATTTGGCTGCTTTGTGCAGCTTGATCCCGATCTGTTGATCTGAGATCAGATACCCCTTATTGATTGCGTATCACTGTAGTCGAATCTTAAGTTAGGTATAACCCCAAGGGGTATCCCACATGCTCGGCACGCAGTTAAGCAGTTTGGCGACTGCAATCCGCGAAATCGGCAGCCCGAATTTCTACCAGCATATCTGCGATTATCTGTATTCCTGTCTGCGGTTTGACAACATCGTCGTCATTGTCTTCAAGGGTTCAGAGCTGCCTATTGTGGAGTATCGCAAAACCTTTGGTCCCGACGTATTCAAGTATATTGAAAGTGAATACCTAGCTGGCGCCTACATGCTCGATCCGATTTTTCAGTATCATCTCGAAAATGGAGCATCAGGAATATTCGGATTGCTCGATATTGCACCTGATCAGTTCAAGAGAAGCCGATATTACGAGTGGTACTACGGACGAATAGGAATCAGTGACGAAATCTCTGTTATACTTGATGCGGGTTTCGACACGACAATTACGATCTCTATGGGCTTGGATGGAACCACTGGAGAGGTATTTCCAGCGAACGCTCCTAAGATCTTACGTGCGCATGAAACGGTGATCATTGCACTCTTGGAGAAGCACTTTGCGACGACCGCGCCGTCCATTCTTTCTGATACAGAGAAAGGCCATTTGCCCGATCGTTTGATTAGTGCTGTGTATCAACAAGCGGCCGTGTTGCTCAGTCGCAGGCAAGCGGAGATAGCTTTGTACATTCTCAAGGGCATTCGTCACAATCCATCGCCCTACATTTGAAAATCAGCGCCCAGACGGTGAAGGTGTTTAGAAAGCAATTATATAAGAAATGTAACATTTCTTCGCAGGCTGAGCTTTTTCGCACTTTTCATGCCTGTCCTAATACAACTGACACAAATTCAAAGAGAGGCAAGTTAGAGGTGTGGGCCGCCAGAATCGTGATTTTGAATGTTGATAGCAAGATGCTGACCTTGTCTTTCACTCGATAAGTAGGCGGCTTAGTTAGACGATTGAGGCCCTTCCACAAAGATCCCAGGAGACTGCCTCGAGGACCTCACTCCGGCTGAAGCAGCCCACAATCCTTTGCGATAGCGACGACGTGGGTGAGGTTTGTGGCGTTGAGCTTTGCACGGGCGTTGTCGAGATAGTGCTGGACGGTGCGGTACTGGGTATGGGTCAGATCGGCGATCTCGGGCATGTATTTTCCTTTCGCCGCCCATTTGAGGCAGACCAGTTCCTTCGGTGACAGGAGGAAGGCGGGAGCGGAAAGCGCCCGCTCCGCCAACATACGAAGGCGGTGATGCACATAGAGAACGGCGCGTTCTGCCCTTGCGCGGTCGCCGAGTCCGGCTGTGTCGGCTCGTTTGCCCGATGATGGGGTCAGAACAAGAGCAGTCCGAAATCGTACGCTAAGGCCGAACGAAATGGGAACAATACGATAGATCGGATGTGCAACATCCGATCTCTGTGGATTGCCGCCGAAATGCGCCAGTTTTGATTTCCCTGCCCGGCCCGACTCGACAACGCTTCACGCAGGTTGGTCGTTAATGGAGTCGGGCGATGGCAAAGCGCAAGCTTCTCAAAGATCAAGATCGCCGGAAGCTGGTCGATATCCCAGTCGACGAGGACAGCTTAATCCGCCACTATTCGTTATCGTTAGCGGATCGCCTGGAGATCGAACTGCGAAGACGTAATCACAATCGGCTCGGCTTTGCCGTCCAGCTGTGTCTGATGCGATACCCGGGTCGAGTGCTCGGAGCAGAAGAAACTCCGCCTCGTGCCATGCTGAAATATGTTGCGGATCAGATTGGCGCCGCTCCAGACGAGTTTTCTCTCTATGCACGTCGTGAAGAAACCCGTCGGGACCATATGGCGCGCCTAATGGTCTATCTGGATACGCGGAGCGCGACGCTGCAAGATCGCCGCGCCGCGTTAATGGCGTCAATTCAAGCGGCAACCATGTCCGATGACGGTGCTGCGATAGCTAGCTCTGCTATCGCAGCGTTTCGCGAACGCGAGTTCTTCTTCCGGCGATCGACACGATCGAACGCATCGGCCTTGCTGGCCGTGCCATAGCCCGGCGCTGGGCAGAAGAACTCTGATTGAAGACATACCACTCGATAGGCTTCAATCATTGGATAGGCTGTTAGAGGTTGACCCGTCGATCGGCCAGACGCGCTTTCATTGGCTGCGTTAGGCTCCAGAAGCGCCGGCTGTGTCGAACCTCGTCGGGTTGACCGAGCGAATAGCTTTTCTGCGGCAGCTGGAGATCCGCCCGGAACTGCAGGTGCGGGTATCATCCGGACGGTGGGAGCAGATGATCCGGGAGGGCAACGCAACGCCAGCCTGGCTTGCCAGCGACTTCAACGCCAGCCGTCGCTACGCTCTGATAGTGGCTCAAGTCATCAAGCTTTGTCAGAAGCTCACGGATGATGCGGTGACGATGTTCATCAAGCTGATGGGCAAGCTGTTCTCGCAAGCCAACAATCGAAAGAAGCAGCGGCAAATGGACTGCCGAGCGAATACTGCCAAAGCGCTGCGCATGTTTCTAGATACGATCACCGCCCTGCAGTCCGCCAATGACTATGGTCGGAACGCATTGGATGTTCTCGACCAAAAGTCGGCTGGCACCGACTGCTTCGGATGAAGCCTGAGCTCGAAACGATGGTCGACGACAACGAGGCGCCGTCGTTGATCGTCGCATCTGAGCAATATGCGACCGTCCACAAATATGCCGGCGCGTTCCTCCTAGGCTTCACGTTCCGCTCAGCGCGTCGCCACGATCCGCTTCTAGCGGCAATTGCGCTGCTGAAACGGCTTTATGCCGAGAAACGGCGAACACTCCCGGATCGCGTACCACTCACCCACCTCTGCCAAACTGATCAGCGCCTCATCTTCGATCAGGGAAAACCCAATCGTCGTCTGTACGAGGTTGCCACGCTCGCCGTTTTGCGAGACCGGCTTAGATCTGCCGAAATTTGGGTCGATGGTAGCCGATCTTTCCGGCCGATTGACGAACATCTGATGCCGCGGTCGACATTCATCACGATGAAGGAAGAGGATCGTCTCGGTTTGGGGGTCCAGAGCGACGGCGCGCAGTGGCTCGCCGAAGCGCGTCAGATGCTTGAGTTTAACCTGCACCGCCTGGCGTATAGAGCACGATCCGGAAGTCTCGAAGGAGTCCGTCTTGAGGCTGGAACGTTGATCGTCACACCAACCGTCGGCGACGTCCCGGCGGCAGCCGAGGAATTGAATGCCAAGGTCAGCGATATGTATCCATTGGTCGAGGTTCCTGACCTCTTAAGAGAAGTGCATGAATGGACCGGCTTTGCGGATCACTTCACGCATGTTCGCACCGGCGACGTCCCAAAAATGTTTCTGCCATGCTCGCTGGTGTACTGGCCGATGCGACAAATCTCGGCCCGAAGCGGATGGCAGGCGCGTCCAAAGGGATCAGCGCTCACCAGATTGGGTGGATGCGTACATTCCATGCTCGATCGGAAACCTACCGCGCGGCGCAAGCGTGCATCACCGATGCCCACACCCAGCATCCGTATTCCCGCCTTTGGGGAACGGCACAACGTCATCTTCCGATGGCCAATTCTTCCGGGCGAGCGACCGAGCTGCAAAGCGCGGTGAAATCAACTTGCACTACGGCAGCGAGCCCGGATCGAAATTCTACAGCCATCTATCAGATCAATACGGCTACTTCAGCATTTTGCCCATCAGTCCGACCGAGAGCGAGGCGGCCTATGTGCTCGATGGGCTCTTTGATCAGGACACGATCCTCGACATCCGTGAACACTTTACCGACACAGGCGGAGCCAGTGATCATATCTTTGGGCTATTCGCCTTAATCGGAAAGCGTTTCTCACCGCGACTGCGCAATCTCAAAGACCGGAAATTCCACACGTTCGAGAAAAGTGGTGCATATCCGGCTCTGTCGAACCACATCGGGGCCCCGATCAACGCCAATCTGATCCTCGATCATTGGGACGACCTGCTCCATCTCGCGGCGTCTGTCACGACGCGGGCCGTGGTGCCATCTACGATCCTCAAGAAACTGTCCGCGTCTCCGAAGCAAAGCCATCTCGCAAGGGCTCCGCGAACTCGGCCGTATCGAAAGGTCGCTGTTTATGATCGAATGGTACTCAAGTCCGGCACTCCGGAGGAGATGCCAAGCCGGTCTCAATAAGGGTGAGGCCGCCCATAAGCTGAAACGCGCCGTGTTCTTCCACGAGCGGGGCGAAATCCGCGACCGGTCGTTCGAGAGCCAGGCGTTCCGCGCGTCTGGCCTCAACCTCGTTGTCAGTGCGATCGTCCATTGGAATACTGTCTATCTCGACCGTGCGATCGCACAGCTGAAGCGAGAGGGTCGAGATATTCCTGATACTCTGTCGAAGCACATCTCGCCGCTTAGTTGGGAGCACATTAATCTTACTGGCATCTACACCTGGGATGCCGAGCATCAGATGCCCAACGGATTTCGATCGCTCCGCCTTCCCCGGGCTACGGCGGGTCGCATAAGTTCTTATTTCGTTCGCCCTTAGCGTACGGTTTCGGACTGCTCTTGTTCTGGCCCCTTATGCATGTTGCGGATGATGTCGCCGCGTTCATCGAGCCGGACACTCGGTGTCCTGTCAAAGATGATGAGCCTTGCGGAAATATGGGGCATACGGGAGCGCCATACCAATCCCTGTGAAGACATCCGACGCTATCCCGAACACAAGCGCGAGCGGTTTTGTCAGCACGGGAGCTGAAACGGCTGGGGAAGCAATGAAGGCGCTGGAGAAGGATGGTGAATTGACCATCCATGCAGTCGCCGCCTTCCGGCTTCTTCTGCTGACCGGCTGCCGGTCATCGGAAATCCAGAAGCTGAAATGGGATTATGTATATCTGGAAGAACACGAACTTCGGCTTCCCGACAGCAAGACCGGTGCAAAGACCGTTTATCTTGGCAAGGCCGCCGTTTCCATTCTGGAAAAGCTGCCGCGAGTGAAGAACAATCCTTACGTTATCGTCGGTCACATAGACGGCCACCATCTCAATGACATGCAGAAGCCATGGCGGCGCATTCGCAAGGCAGCCGGACTGGAAGACGTTCGTATTCATGATCTGAGGCACACATTTGCCTCAGGCGGGCTTCTGGTCGGCGAAGGCCTGCCGATGATCGGCAAGCTTCTCGGTCACAGTCAGGTTCAGACCACTGCCGCTACGCGCACCTTGCAGCCGATCCAATCAAACAGGCAGCGACAAGGATTTCTGAGAAATTGGCAGAGGCGTTGGTGTGAATGTTATCGGCGGAATCTGTCACTGCAGAGCTGGACGCGTCGGATACCGCGTCGTATTAAATTGAGAGCGCCGAGCCTTTCTCATTTGACTTCCTGAATGTTTGTCACTTTGACGCTGAAGTTCTTGCAGGCATTGTCGTGGCAGATTCCATTTATCCAGACCTGACCGTTACCGAACATGATGCCACGATAGCTTACAAAGAGATCTTCATATTTCTGACCCGTTACGATCTTGGCGATGTTTGCCGTGACAATACCATCATAGTTTTCGATGAATGATTTCGCGGATTTAATGATCTGTTCCTTGCCATGTATCTTTACCGCGATGGGATAACTAATGAGCTTGGATAGGGCTTCCGCGTCATGACTGGCGACCGCCTTCTGTACCCCTCGATAACGGGCCTGAATTTCGTGTGATCGCCCAGCGCATCATCGATCTGTTGATCGACAGGCTGGTCTTGAGCGATGGCATTTCCTGCCACCAACAACGAAAATGCAAGAGCGATGTGAAATATGCGCATTTGGCGCGTCCTCGTTCATGGTCAAACATTCCGAGATGAAGCACCTGATTGGCTGTCTCGGTCAAAAATAATGGTTCACAATTTCTTCAGCAGTTGTGCTTCTTCCGCCCGATCTATCGTGCGTTGGACATTGTCGTTATCCATGCGCTGCTGTTGCAGCATGCATTGATCATATTCAGGTGAGCCCTGCTGAATACCGAGGTTATCGCAGGAACGCTGATAGTTTGCACGATCCAACTCATTGAGCGACTGGCAACCATGCAAGACCAAGGCCAAAAGAACGGCAGGCAAGGCCATTGAAGTTACTTTGGCCAAAGTCTTTCTCCTTTTGGGCTCATCATAGGAATTCAAAGGATACTCGCTTTCTGCAATCAACTTCATTTACGCATAATCTCCTTCATCCGGTCAGATCACTTACTAATGCATCGCAGATGGCGTGAACACACCACGAAAGCGCATCTTGCCCGAGGAAAGACGATCATAAGCCTCTCGCCTGATCGAGCCTGAAAGTCTCGATAATCGGCTTTACTTTGCCTTTGCGGCAAGATCGAGCACTTCACTCAAGTATTGCTGCCCGCCATGGGTCGATCCAATTACCCGCTGCCGCATCATGTGAAACGGTATTCCCTCCGACGAGATTGAAAACGGCCTGTTGAAATCGAAACCGCACAGCACGACGCGCCCGTCTGGACGAAGTCCTTGAATCGCGTTTTCGGCAGAAACAAAATCATTGGTCGTAACCAACAGAACGTTAGCACCGCCAATTTCTTTGAGTTCTTCGCCATTGGCCACGACGTGATCAGCACCCAATTGACCGGCCAGTTCACGCTTGTCTGCCGAATGGGTCACCGCAATCGTCTCGAACCCACAAGCATGGGACAGTTGTAACGCGACATGACCAAGACCACCGATGCCGATAACAGCAATCTTCTCACTTGGCTGCGGTGCAGCGTCTCGCAGACCGCTCCAGGTGGTGTATCCAGCGCACATCATGGGGCAGCGTCCGTATATGCCAGCCCTTCGGGCAACAGAACCGTACCTTCAGCAGCAATCGTGATATATTCGGCGTGCCCGCCCTGCGCGGCAAAACCGGTCGTCCTTGGTGAATCGCAATTCATCGCGGTCTGTCCAGTCAGCGGTCGGTTTTCCTGGCAATAAGGGCAACGGCCGCAAGAAGATTGCACCCATGTCGTGCCGACACGGTCGCCAACCTTGCGCGTGTGAACGCCCGCGCCCACTTCCATGACCTCTCCAACCACCTCATGGCCCGGCGTTTGAGGATAGATATCGCCGCCGTAGCCTTGCGTGGCCCAGACATCCGTGTAGCACATTCCCGACGCATGAACCTTCACCAGAACCTGTCCCGGTTCCGCATGCGGCATGGGAACATCCTGAACCTCCCATGGCTGGTTAGCCCCGGTCATCACGATTGCCTTCATTGTCATCATCGTCACCTTCATTTTATCCCATGTATCGAGCGGCCATCTCGGAGGAAGATGACAAGCGCTGCCACAAACAGTGCTAGCGCAGGACAATCGAAACATCTTGTTCGGTGAGCGTAAGTCGGATTGACTATCAAGACAATGACAGCAATATTTGATGTTATCATGAAAGCATTTCATCAATCGAGCACTGCCGATTTTTCTGCGTTCACCACATTTCTCGCGGTGGCGGCGCATAAAAGCTTTCGCGGTGCAGCGATCGAGTTGAACATCACGCCATCCGCAGTCAGCCATTCCATCAAGGTTCTTGAACAACGTCTGAAGGTACGGCTTTTCCACCGCACCACGCGCAGTGTTTCCCTGACCGAGGCCGGTGAACGTCTTGAAGCAAAGCTCAGACCGGCAATGATTTCGATTGAACAGGCAATTCAGGAAGTAGAAAGCGATTGTGAAAGCCCCAGCGGCACGGTGCGGATCAACGCCAGCGAAGGGGCAATTCGCCTGATCCTAAAGCCGATACTTGCGCATTTCCTGCGTGAACACCCTCAGCTTCATCTTGATATTGTCAGTGATGCAAGACTGAGCGATATCGTCGCCGAAGGTTTCGATGCTGGCATAAGGCTTGCGGAAGCCGTGCCGAAAGACATGATCGCAATTCCGGTCATGGGACCGGTGCGCTTTGCGGCAGTCGCATCACCGGGCTATTTTGCGCAGCGCGGATATCCACGCGTGCCGCAGGATTTATACCACCATGATTGCATCCGCTTTCGCTTCGAGAGCGGCGCAATTTATCGCTGGGAATTTGAGCGTCATGGCTCAACCGAGAATATCAACGTCAACGGACGCCTTACGCTGACAGATCAATCCTTGATGGTCGAAGCGGCGATGGACGGTATCGGTATCGCCTTCGTACCGGATCATCTGGCAGCAAAAGGACTGCGCAACACCAGGCTCGAACGGGTATTGGAAGATTGGTGCCCGGAATTTCCCGGTCTTTGCCTTTACTATTCAGGGCATCGCCACATTTCGCGCGGCCTACGTGCTCTGATTGACGCGCTAACACAGAAGAAAACACGTTCATAAGCCAGCATACTCGTGGCCTAACTTCATGACTAGGGTCAGGACTCATTGATCACGGCCAGAAGATTACGGTAGCGGCGAGTGCGATGGCTGAGAGGAAGACCATAGGGCACCTGTCATAGCGTGTAGCGACGCGCCTCCAGTCCTTGATGCGGCCGAACATGATCTCGATGCGGTTGCGGCGTTTATAGCGGCGTTTGTCGTATTTAATGGTCTTGTTTCGGGATTTCCTGCCCGGGATGCAGGGAGTGATACCCTTTTCCTGTAGGGCGTCGCGAAACCAGTCGGCATCATAGCCACGGTCGGCCAGCAGCCATTGGGCCTCGGGAAGCTCGTCAAGCAAGGCGGCTGCACGGGTATAATCGCTGACCTGACCTGCCGTGATGAAGAAGCTGATCGGGCGACCGTTGGCATCCGTTACAGCATGAAGCTTGGTGTTCATGCCGCCTTTGGTGCGTCAATCAGGCGTTCCGCGCCCCTTTTACCCGCAGGCTGGAAGCCGTGCGGTGGGCCTTGAGATAGGTCGCATCGATCATGATCGTCTTGCGCTCTGGAGCTTGAGGCACTGCCAGACCTTCCATCATCCGCAGGAAGATGCCCTTGTCGCCCCAGCGTTTCCAGCGATTATAAAGTGTCTTGGAGGGGCCATATTCCTTCGGCGCATCGCGCCATCTGAGCCCATTGCGATTGACGAAGATGATGCCGCTCAGAACGCGCCGATCATCAACGCGAGGACGGCCGTGGCTATTAGAAATACGGCTGAAGACGTGCCATTTGCTCGTCTGTCAGCCAAAAGAGATCACTCATCATTCACGCCCTTCGAGCCCGTCTGAATCACAATCAGCGTGACAAATCAATGGGTCCTGACCCTAATGAATCCCCACGCGCGAAACCGCCCCCTGCCGGTCATCTCGCGCAGATTGAGCTCTTCAACGAGGCGGAGCGCGGCGCGGGGCGTGATGTCGAGTTCCGCAGCGATCATACCGGCTGAAACCAGTGGCTTGGCCAGCACCAGTTCAATCAGACCGGGTAGGTTCGACGAGGCACGACGGCCCATCAGCCGCCGTTCCAACATCTGTCGCGCCAGCAGCAGCCGGTCATGCTCTTTAAAACTGTGTTCAATGCTGGCCATCAACCCGTCTAAACTGGCGATGAGCCGGGTTTCGAAATTGCGATGACGCCGCCGTTCGACGCGGATGGTTTTCAGACCGGCATTGAAGGCCACCAGATGCGCGTTGGTGGTCAGCCCTTCGCGCCGGAGCAATGAGACGGCCAGCAAGCGGCCCAGCCACGGTGCCCGCTGCAACACCGCGAGTTCGTTCCAGGCGTCAAGCGCCAGGAGTGCCTGCAACACCGGCGGCAGATCGCCGATCGACCGCAAAACGGTTCGCCATTCGTCAAGCCGTTCGTCTTCATCCCAGTCGGGATCGCGGATCAGCGGGTCAGTTTCGGGCTTCGGCAACCGCTGTGGCTGTTTGACTTTTGCCAGAACGTCTTCGGATCGCGCCAACACCGCGTCAATCGCATCGAGATTGATGCCGGGCAGATCAAGCCCGTCATCCCAACGATTCTGTCTCCCTCCCCGTTCTCGTCCTGTCGATCGACTGCCGTATTGGACACCGCGGCGTTTTCGCCCTCCGCGCCGATGCCGCCATCCTCAGGTGATGGTGCAGGTCCCGCCTGCTTGCCAACCCGAAGGCTGCGCAAGCCGTTCGCACTCAGCGCCCAGTTCGGCGCTTGCGCGGCAATCCGCCGTCGGCAGTGCAACACGTCGCGGGCAATGGTGAGTTGGTGGCTGGGTGAGCGGATATCGCGCGCCGCCTCATGCAGGACGAGATCCTCCATCTCGACCAGTTCGCCATCAAGCCACAAAGAGGCGCAGGCATCGGCAAAATGCAACCGTTCGATCAGGCCTGCGCCGACCGGCGAAGAAGCAAGACGCTCATCGAGGCGCGCCAGAGCGGCACTGGCGTGCGCCAGCGGCTGCAGCAAGGTCTTCAGAGGCAAATCATCGAGATCGTAACGCATTGAAAACATAGTAAACAATTTCTCAAACGGACACCAGCATTACTTTATTGTCCGACACTGGCGATGGTTTGATGTTGTACATCTCACCATCGATAAGTATAGGTTATCGGATGTTATATGTACGAGGCACTTGTACGTTCTTTAAAACAATGGTATCAATGGCGTACGATCAATTTCGGAGGTCCCGATGCCCCAGACAAGCTACAAGATCAGCGAAGCCCGCAAGAATTTCGCCGAAGTCCTCGATCGCGCCAACCAGGGCGAAGAGATCGTCATCATGCGTGGCAACGAAGTTTACGCCCGCATCGGTCCAGCAGCGGACGGTGGCAAGCGCCCTTTTGGCCTGTTGCGCCATCGTGGCCTGCCCGACAACCTGTTCGATACAGTTGATGCAGAGCAGGCGGCGATCGATGCCGGAGACTGGAATGATGATACCGGCGTCTGGCAAGGCAAATCCAACAATAGCGAAAACACGCAATGAAAATCCTGCTCGACAGCCACGCCGTCTACTGGTGGACAATCGGTAGTGATCGCCTGTCCACGAAGGCACGATCGCTGATCGAGGACAAGGCAAATGCTATCCTCGTCAGTGCGGTCACGTTCTATGAGCTGGACAACAAGATGCGCCTGAACAAGCTCGATCTCAAGCCCCAGGAACTGCGGGCAGCCGTCACGGAAAGCGGCCTGCAAACACTAGCCATCACCGATCTGCATGCCGAACTTGCAGCAAATTTTGATTGGGAACATCGCGATCCGTGGGACCGGATTCTTGCCGCTCAGGCGCGGCTTGAGCACTGCACTTTCATCTCGACGGATCTGGCGTTCGACGCGATTCTGCATGAGCGCGTCTGGTAAGGGCAGTGGCGGTGAAGGTATTCGTGGACATTGCCGAGGCGGCGGAGCGATTTGACGAACTGATTGACTTCGTTTTGCGCGATGACGAGGTTGTCATCTGTCGAGCTGGCGATCCTATTGCCGCGATCGTGCCAATTTCGCAGAACGGCCAGGGCACATGGGATGAAGTCTGGGCGCTGGCGCTTAAGGGAAGGCCTGCAAACACGCACCAGACTTCGAACCACGATGAACTATATGACGAGAACGGACTGCCGAAATGAGCAGCTCGTCGTCAGGTTCGATTGAAAAACGCACTGAGACTTTAGATACGATAGCGGCTGTTCTGCCGATGAACCGCCGCGACAGGCTCGCCGGGCTATTGACCGATCAGGATATCGAAACCCTGCGCCACCTGGTTAATGAAGGCATGGGCGAAAACACGCTGCGCGCGCTGACCTCGGATCTGGCCTATCTTGAAGCCTGGTCAATGGCCGCAACCGGCAATCCCTCCCCTTCCCGCGCCGGAAGCCTTGCTCCTGAAATTCATTGCGCATCACTTATGGCGGTCGCAGCAACGCGAGATCGAACCCGATCACGGCATGCCTACCGGCGTGGAAGAGGAATTGCGCCAACAAGGCTTTCTGCGCGTGTCGGGACCGCATGCGCCGGCAACGGTCCGCCGGCGACTTGCCAACTGGTCGACGCTGACCCGCTGGCGCGGTCTGGAAGGATCGTTTTCATCGCCTTCCGTCAAATCGGCTATCCGGCTTGCGGTGCGCGCCCTGAACCGACCACGCAGCCGCAAGAGTGTCCATGCGATTACCGGCGATATTCTGGGCAAGCTGCTGGCAACCTGTTCCGGAGAGGATCTAACGGCTTTGCGGGATCGGGCCATCCTGATGGTGGCCTTTGCCTCGGGCGGTCGTCGGCGTAGCGAAGTCGCCGGCTTACGTGTAGAACAGCTGGTCAAACAGGCACCGGTCACCGATGAGAACGGCTCTCCCCTCCCTCGCTCGGCATTCATCTCGGTCGCACTAAAACCAGTGGTGCCGATCACGATGAAATCGTCTATCTGACCGGGCGGCCTGTCGAGGCTCTCACCCGCTGGCTGGAAGCAGCCAGGATCGACAAGGGCAGCGTGTTTCGAAAAGTCGATCGCTGGGGCAATGTTTCGGCGCGAGCGCTCGAACCGAGCGCCATCAACCAGATTGTCAAACAGCGCGCGCAAATGGCAGGTCTCAATGCAAAAGAATTCTCAGCCCACGGCCTGCGCTCTGGCTATCTCACCGAAGCCGCCAATCGCGGCATTCCGCTCCCGAAGCCATGGAACAATCGCGCCATCGCTCCGTGCAGCAGGCGTCCGACTATTACAACAATGCCAAACGGCGTAGCGGACGGGCGTCAAGGCTGCTATGATACTATTCACGGAGGGACCTCCAACTCTTCGACCGCACTAAGCATGAACTGGATCGCGCTTACTTATAAACTGCCACATGCATCTAGTTAACAGCGGTCGTTCATCGTGATGACCGCTCGAGAACGTGCCTGATCAGCTACGCTGGCTTGAAAACAACAGCGTGGGGTTTAGTTCTTCAGTGCCGATATATGGATTGGCATGGATCGCAGAATCCACAGGCTGATCGAAGCCGTTGCCGAATAAAGTAGCAAGGCATGCCTCCCAGCCCGCACCCGATCCGCATGGGTCGAGGCAATAGTGGCGATAGTCAGGAATGTCAGCGCCAGTACAAGATACCATTTATATTGGTCGATGGACGTATTAGCGATAGCGATGCGATCATTGCGCGCATTCTGAAGCTCGTTAAAATCATGAATGAGCTGGGATACGATCGGAGAGGGCGTGCCGTCGCTGGCCACCGTCTGGACAACGGAACGAATGGCAAGAAGCGACTTCTCCACCTTGGGCGAAGGCACGATATTGTCATCGGCTCCCCATTCATCTGACACCACCAGATTCCGATAGGTTTCCACTGCGTTCTTAAGTCTCTCATTGTTCAGGACCGTGGGATGAGCAGTCCCCAACATTCGAAATATCGCAGACCGTTCGTTGCTGGTCGCGAGATCCGCTCGAGAATTGAGTGTCCATGCATCTGCCGCGACGAAGCCGAGAGACAAAGCCCATGCGGTGGATATCGTGCCGACAAAGGCTCCAATGGGCACCGAAGTCGGATCTTTCAACGCCCGCAGGCCCCGCAGCTTCAGAAGGAGCCAGCCGCAGGCATATAAAAGCGCCCCGAAAAGCAAAATGCCAAGAATGATACGTAAATCGACATCCCCAGTAATGTTGCCATGAACGCCCCCAAAAATACGTTGGCGCAACTCATTATATAGAGGGCGTAAATAAACCGTGTTCTCTGGAAGGGAATTGGATATAGGTCCTCTGGTTTATCGCGGCGTTTATTCGAAGTTACACAGAGTGTGACGACCGATCTGAATGAAATAGATCAATGTTTTAAAATCTCTTTTCAGCACAAGTCTTCTCCGAAAACCGTTTTACCCTTTTCGGGAGGCCTCTATGTAGAATTTTTGCAATTTCGGCTTTACTAATTGAATACGAAGAGCGGTGTATTGGACGATGGGGTATCATCGATTCTATTCTTTTGGGTTGGGGCAAAGAATTGAGACTGGAAGCAGAAGTCGACAGCGTTGAAACACAACGCTCAAGTGAAAAAGTTCGCTCCTTTCCCTTGCCATCATAATTGCGACAGCGTCAATTTTCGGGCTCACTTACAGCCTGACGGCTCCGCTGGTGGCGCATATGCTTATCAAAAGCGGGCTGACGGAAACGCTTGTCGGTGCCAATGCCGCCATGCATGCGCTCGGCGTCCTGTGCATAGCCCCTTCCTTTCGGGACTGGCTATCCGCTACAAGCCCAAATATCTCATCATGGCCGCGCTACTTTCATCAGCGTTGCTTCTGATCCTGTTTCCACTGGTGCCTAGTTTCTGGCTTTGGTTTCCGTTGCGTTTCCTGCTGGGAATTTCTGCCGAAATTCTGTTCGTGTTGACGGAAACCTGGGCCAGCGAGCTGAGCGACAATAAAAATCGCGGACGCATCATGGCAACCTATACAGCGTCGCTCTCGCTGGGCTTTGCCGGCGGCCCGCTGATCCTGTCGTTTACGGGGTTTGAAGGGCTGGTGCCATTTGCAATCGGGGCGGTCGTCGCCCTCCTCGCCTTTGTCATCATGAGCCTGCCGGGACTTCGACAAATTGAAATGGCCCAGCAAAACACTCAAATTTCTTGCGTATGATGCGACTGTCGCCCATTGCCATGGGAACAACGGCAATCAATTCGGCAGTTGAAACAGCCGGACTGTCTTTCCTTGCCATTTATGCCATGCGGCTCGGCTGGAACGAAACCGAAGGTGCACAACTGATCACGGTTCTCATGGTCGGTGCCATTGCGCTGCAGCTTCCCATCGGCTGGCTATCAGACAAGATGAACCGGGTTACACTGATGATCGCCCTAACGGCGGTCTCCGCAATAACGGCATTTCTCTGGCCCCTGCTTCTATCGGTGAGCTGGCTGGCCTACCCGGCATTGTTCATCTGGGGCGGAATTTTCGTTGGCATTTATACGACAATGCTCGCGATAATCGGCTCGCAGTTCCGTGGGGCGGACCTTATCAGCGTCTATGCTGCGATGGGGCTGTTCTGGGGCGGCGGCGCCTTGGTGGGACCGATGCTGGCAGGCGGTTTTCTAGACGTGATGCAGCACGGCCTACCGACCTTTGTGGGAATGGTCTGCGTCGTTTTCATGGTGTTCGCCCTGATCGTAAAGCGCACGCTTAAACCCAGTGGAGCCCCAGGCATGATACGCATCGTTCTTATTCTCCTTGGCCGGGAAATTATTCAGCGTCACTGGAAAATACTACTCATTACCGGCGGCGTCTGGCTTCTGCTCGGCACATTCATCGCTATAGATGCCTTGGACGGAAAGACGATCATTCCGTCGCGCTTTTTGGCTATTTCCTGCTGCCGGAGACGGCTGTCGGCCTCCTGGCTGCCGCGTTCAGTCAGGGAACGGCGAGACGAATGCGTGTCGTGCAGGGTATCGCGTTGTTCGCGGTCGCCTTGCTGATCCTCAGCGCCACCCCCGCCAGCCACTTCACGCTTGCGATGGTGCTGGGGTTCTGCTTCCTTGTGGATGGCAGTGTGCGCATTGGCAGTGCATGGGTTGTCCGCTATCCCCGCTGGCGGCTGGGGTTGATGGGCGGCATTGCGGAAGTTTGCATCGCCATTGCAACGCTTCAGCCATGGCCAACATGGTACGCCGGAACAGTTGCCTTCAATGTCGGCGCCGTCATGATCCTTACCAGCCTTGGCATATTGAACATTGCGACACGGGTGCGACGGCTGGAAGAAGGCGCATCGATCAGCAGTATCTTCAACAGAAATCCTTTATGGAACAAGCCGGGTTCCAGCTCCCTCGCCCATTCTGCCAATCGCAGCGAGCTGATCGTCCATGTCTGGACTCCCACAGGTCAGGTCATGACCCCGCTTCATCAAAGGGCCATCAATCGATATATCGCAGCCGTCGATACAAACGGCGTCATTTCCACGGGCCATGCGGCTCTGGAAATGGCCCCAAACGTCTATATCAGCCATTATCCGGCAGTCGAGATCGACCGATCGCCGGACGAATTCACCGGACATTACGCGCCACCGCAGACAACAATGTGCCCGGACGTTTCCTGCCAAGCTATCAGGAAGAATCCGCCGAATGGTGCCAATCGACAGTGCAGGTGGTGATCAAGAATATCGACGCATCGCGATTGAATGCATTCTGGCAAGATTACAGCGCAGACAACACCTATAATCTCACAAACCGCAATTGCTCAAGTGCAGTCGCTGATGCTCTGGATGCAGCGCTGGAAGGTGTTTATCGTGACCACAACTGGCCAATAATTACAGCGTTGCGCGCGATCATTTATCCTGAGCTATGGGCAGCGGGACTGATGCGCAAGCGCGCAGAATCCATGGCGTGGACGCCTGGTCTGGTGCTGGATTATGCGCGCGCATTGTCGGCTCTGGTCGACCCACCAAAATCGTTCTTGACGTTTCCCAAACTTCGCCTGCTAAAAAATACGCAAACACGAAGCAGGACATAAACTAGGACACGTCTCGCATATATCCGGCCTAGCTAGAGCGGTTCCGGTTAATACGGAATCATCAGAACCGCTCTAACTATTTGTTTTACCGCATTGTCCTACGCAAAACCGCTTCGCACTTTTGCTGGAAATGCTCTAAGTACCGGCAGGCTGCCGGATGACCGTAGAAACTGTTCGCGCTCCATTGAGCGAACCGGCGTCAGCAAGGCGCGCTGCTGGATTTCACTGAACGGCAGGTCGCTGTTCGAGCAGCTCATTGTCATAGAGAAACTCCGGCAGATAGCCGGAGAGCAAAACCCTGTAATCAAATGGAAAACCTGGTTCCAGCAGGCGAACTAGGTCGAAAACGACCGTCGTGCAATTGGACGTCAGTGTATTGTAGAAGGCCGGGTTTCTGGCAAGATCGTTGGCCTTTTCGATATATTTGAGCAACATCGCCTGCATAAGCTCTTGACCAACATCGACCGGATATCGATAGACGCGCTCGTCGCGGACATTGGTTCTCAAATAAACAATGTCCCGTTCTTCCGCCGCTATCATCGCCAATTCGAAACTTCTGAAAAGCCACCCAGCGAAGAAAATTCCTGACCTTTTTCTTGCGTATTTCGGCAGAGAACACCAGATGGCGACCATCTGCAAAGCCGAATGAAATCAATGTATGTGCAATGGCCGGATGCGTCCAGTAAGACAATATGACATCCACCGAATTGAGTTCGCTCAACCTGTACGTCCCGGATTTCCACCCTGGCACAAATATCCGGCTGTCATTCCATGTGAAGTCACGAATGTTGTGAAATGTCACCTCGTCGCCCTGAACATCCGCTGTCACCGTGTGCTGGACATCTGCCGCCCAATCCCGCGTAAGCGAAGGCTTCATCGAAAACCAGGAGACCAGAAAGAGGGAACCGAGGCAGATGAATGCGACGTTACTGAAGCTTATCAACTGGCTGCTCGAACGCGGTGAAAACAGGACCGAGATATAAGCTGCAAGAACAAGCGCGGTCAGGGCCATGACACAGATTTTGATCGTCTGCCCCACCTGCAAATGAAACCAGAGCGCCATTGCCGCCCATAACACAATCATCGAGCATAGCGATGCCCAGGCAAACATAAAAGCAGTTTGATCATGGTATATTCTGTGGCCTCGGATCGGCAGTCATAAATGGTAATATTGAGAGAACCGGGTTGGTGCTGGCGCTACAATGGCCCCGACGCCAGTGTTTCAGACGATGATAGGTTTTGTTGGAGCAAATTCGGGCTAACCGGTTTCTTGACGCCTGCATCGGACTGGACTTCGCGAATGGCGTTCTGGAGGACGGCGTTTCTTTTAAACGCCACGCGACCAGCGGCAATCACCTGATCCACCTGTTCTGTCGGAAGCACGAAGCGGGTTGGCACTTCATTGAAACTTGCAGCCATGCCAGCGGGAAGATCTTGTATCGACAGGCGTTGTACATGAAACCGGACATCGCGGCAGTTCCATCCTTTCAACGAGCCGCGATAGCGCTACCGTGGCTGCAGACAGGCCGCACCGATATGCAATGAGTTCGTCGCGCCATTGCGTTGTCGCCAGCTTCAGCGCATCGAACCCTTCCTGACCGACGAGGAAATGGCAGTATCCGTAACCGCACCGAGGATTTCAGAAATCCCTGGCCCTTGCTCCTTTACCCATGGATATTCCATCTCACGGCCAGCATCCACGACAATGTAAAGAAAAGTCTTCAGCTTCACTGCATCGGCAAGCGACAATGGCCCATAGGGCGTTTGCGCCGAGGCTCTGGCCATCGCAAATGGCGTAAGCCCCAGATTATCCGTCAGCGCGCCATCGAGCAATTTTATGAAATTCACATTGTTCGACCGGTAAGTGTGCAGTGCGCGCCCATAGGCCTTCAACCTATACGACGCCTCGGGATCGGCCATGACCCGGCTTAGCCAATCGGGCTGGCGATAGGTGCAGGCACCATGGTTGGATGCAACCGAAATGGGCTTGAAAACGACCGGAACCGCCGCTGACGCCGCGACTGCGTCAGCAATCCGCACATCCTTCAGATTGCTGCACAGTGCTGCAAAGGTTTCTACGCTGAAGTGAAATGGAACCCGGTTGTAGATATCCGATGCAGAGATCCAGATCGATGGCGCATTGGACCAGTCAAACTTTGAATAGGTCGCACCATGGAAAATATTGTCGTCGAGCCAACGGGCAAGCGAGGATCGGTCATTTGCGCCGCCATTCAGGACGCCAATGGCGACTGCTGGCGACAAGGCATTGGTGCGCACGCGTTCTTCAGCGTTCCTGACCAGAAACGTTTCACGGAAATCCCGATAATCATCGCGCCCTTTCATGCCGAAATAGGCTGCAAGAACCGCGCCTCCAGACACGCCGGATATTATCCTGATATTATCGACCAGGCTTCGCTCATAGGGATATTCGTCCACGATCGTATCATCGAGCGCCCGCATGACTCCATAACCAAAAGCCGCCGCCCGCGTGCCGCCGCCAGAAAATGCCAGGCCAATGATCATTGCGCCATCATCCCCGTGATCGGGAACGAAATGATTGTTAAACGCGAATAATTGAGACGTTGAACGATTGATCGGCCCGACATCGGATACCGCGCAGCCCGCAACAAGAAAACTGACAACAAACCCTGTTATCAAGAAAAGAAACGATCGATTCTGTATCATGCCCCACCCAATTGAACGACAATTAACACTGCCATTGAAGCAAAAGCAAATGGCAGATCAAGGAACGTATCTCCCGCCACAATCTAAGGATTTAAAGTATCGTCGAGTTGACATTTTCTCCAATCGGTCGCACCTATTTTAGGAAAACAGTTCTTTTGAAGCCCTTCTCACGGCACTGTTCTCCGCAAGGGACGCCAAGTATTCTTACCTTTCATTTTTCGCCAAGGACGAGCTATCATACTACGGATTGCTCGGTGTCTACCGAGGCTCTCGGCTTATCTCTTTTCGCCGCCTACCGTGATCATTCCAGCTTATCCATCCCTCTCCCTGTTTATAGATTTGGACCTTTTAACTTAGGTAGGCCGCTGGCGCGCAACGGTTGTTTTGATGAGGGTTTCCTCGTCTACCCATTAAAATCGCTTCTGATGGCGGTTAAATTGCATAGTAAAACTCGCTTGCAACTAACCATTTTCTCATGCATGCCTTATTTGAACAAAGCCGCTTCAAGCGCGGGAGAAACAGCCATGTCAAAACGTCAGGCCACCAGTGCGTTGCCCCGTCCCGCTCGCCTCATCGGTTACGCACGCGTCTCGACCGACGATCCGGTCCATGATGCACAGATGGACGAGTTGCGGGCAGCTAGCTGTGATCGCATCTTTCAGGAGCAGGGTTCCGGGACTTCACGCGCCCGCCCGGTCCTGACCCGGCTGCTTTCGGAACTCGTTGCCGGTGACGTTCTCGTCGTGGTCCGGCTGGACCGCCTCGCCCGCTCGGTCAGTCACCTTCTGCAGGTTATCGAAGATCTCGAACAACGCGGCATCCACTTTCGATCTATCCGTGATCCCATCGACACATCCACGCCGCAAGGCATGTTTTCTCTGCAGGTGCTGGACGCCGTTGCACAGCTCGAACGCGCGCTGATTGCAGAACGGACCAAAGCGGGGATCAAAGCTGCAAAGGCGCGCGGCAAGCTTCCGGGAAATCCCGGCGAGAGCGCAAGCCGGAAGCGATCCGGGCGGTATCTCAAGCGCGCAACAAACGCTATCTCGATGAACTGATCACCTCGGCACAGACCTGGTTGCCTCTGGTGCAACAAATGCGCCCGGTCCACAGCTGGGAGAATATCGTACAGGTGCTCAATAGGCGCGGACATGACTGGACGGTCGAGCGTCTGCGCCGCGCCGTGCATCGTCTCGTCCGCGAAAAATCGCCGACAAGAAGCTTGTTGCCCGATCCCTCGCCGCATCCCTTCTGATCACCTGATGAAACTGGTCGCCGCAATTGCGATTGCCGATCCCGGATTGTCGCTTCGCGATATCGCGGCCCAGCTCGATCAGATGGGAGAGCGGCCGACGCGCGGTGGGAGGAAATGGCAGCCTTCCTCCGTTCGTCACCTTTTAGATGCAGCCCACCGTTTTGGTCTCATTCGTCGCTAAGCGCCTGACCGATCATTCGGCCGAGAGGCCGTCTTTCAATCAATGTGACAGACAATCCTCCGTCATTGGAACTTTCGATAATGCAACACAATATGCGTTACATGTGCCGCCCAACATCCATACGCCCGTGCAAAATACGCACAACAAGCAGCGTGTTCTCGTGCTCCCGGAAATAGATCACATGGGATCCGACGGCATATTTGAGATAGCCAGGACGAATGTCTGCAAACCGCCCACGCTTGCTGTCATCCCTTAATCCTTCAAAAGCATCCATGACGTCAGTGATACAGCTGTTTGCTTGCTCTAATGACCATTCGCGTAAGGTGTAAACCCAGATATCTTCGAGATCGGTCTCGGCAAGCGGTGTAAGCTGATACCCATCAAAGCGCATGCTTCGTCTTCATCCTCTGCAGGAAGCCCTCAAGATCCAAGGGCTTCGACTGACCAGACTCTTCGCCCGCAATCAGCGCCTCCTGTAGAGACTTAACACGCGTTTCTTGTTCCTCTAAAAGACGCAATCCTGCACGCACGACATCACTGGCAGAGCCATAGCGCCCTCCCTCACCTGTGAATCGATGAAGTTGACGAAGTGATCACCGAGGGAAACTGATGTGTTTCGTGACATGTATTTACTCCTTTGCACTATAGTACCAACTTTTGGTAACAACACAAGCTCAACTCCGGCACTGCCCTCCCCTACCTGACGTTTCACCTCAAAGAACCAAAAGCATTGGCAATGGACGGGAGAAAGTCGTTTATCTGACCGGGCAACCCGTCGGATGCCTCACCCGTTGGACGCAACGAACTCTCCGCGTATTGCCTACGCTCCGGTTATGTCACCGAAGCGGCCAATCGCGGCATTCGCGTGCCCAATCATGCAACTAGCGCGCCGTGGACACTACTGATATTCATCTGCTGGCAATTATTCGTACACGGCTATTTGGGTCAGTAGAGCGAGACCTGGTTTTGAATGCTTGATACATCAGTCTGAATGACTTATGTTTCTCTATTAAGGTAACAGGCATCAAAAGCGATGTTGACTTCAGCTCAATTGCGTGCGGCGCGTGCTCTGCTTGGCATTGACCAGAAAACTCTGGCGAGCATGTCGGGATTGTCTTTGCCTACCATTCAGCGGATGGAAGCTACCGATGGAAATGTGCGCGGCGTCGTTGACAGTCTCGTGAAAGTGGTCGGCGCCCTTGAGGCAGCCGGCATTGAATTGATCGCTGAAGGGGCGTTGAGCAATTCCGGTGGGCGCGGTGTACGTTTGAAATCCCCGGTTTGAAACCCAGATAATCTATACCCGACGGCGACCGCCGACGATATTCTGCCGACGATCCCGCCGATTCCTTGTGGAGACGCGGTTAATCATGACGACACTGGTTACGGATACGCCCAAGAGCGACTTTTCGAACTCTTCACGCCGAAGCTTGTGACGGTTCTGCGAGAAGGCTATTCATTGGCGAATTTGCGCGCCGATGCGCTGGCGGGATTGACGGTGGCAATTGTCGCCCTGCCGCTTTCCATGGCCATAGCGATAGCATCCGGCGTCAGTCCCGCGCAGGGCCTATATACTGCGATTGTCGGGGATTTCTGGTTTCGGCTTTAAGTGGTTCACGGTTCCAGATTGGCGGACCAGCCGGAGCTTTCATCGTACTCGTTGCCGCCACGGTTGCTCAGCACGGCATGGAAGGGCTTATCCTTGCAACTTTCTTGTCCGGTATCATGCTCGCGGCTGTTGGTCTTCTTCGCTTCGGCACTTTCATCAAGTTCATTCCTTATCAAGTGACCATCGGGTTCACCGCAGGTATCGCCGTCATTATCTTCGCCAGCCAAATCAAGGAACTTTTTGGACTTATGCTCGAGCATGAACCGGGTCCGCTTTTGCAAAAATTGCGGCTCTTTGGCAAGCTCGTGATAGCTTCACACCCGCTGCCGTAGCGATTTCCATCAGCACGATTGCGATGATCTTGGGCCTCAAGACGTTTCGCCCACACTGGCCGGGCCTGTTGATCGCAGTCGGACTTGCGGCTGCCGCCGCCGCATTGTTTGGCCTGCCGGTCACAACCATCGGTTCACAATTCGGTGGCATACCGTCCAGCCTGCCAGCGCCGGAGTTGCCTACCCTGACGGGAGGGAAAATTCTAGCTGTTCTTCCTGCAGCGGTTTCATTTACCTTGCTGGGAGCCATCGAATCCCTGCTCTCCGCCGTCGTCGCCGATGGCATGACCGGACGCCGCCATCGCTCGAACTGCGAACTGATGGCGCAGGGCATTGCGAATATCGGTTCAGCGTTGTTAGGCGGTTTCTGCGTGACCGGCACGATTGCCCGCACAGCCACCAATGTCAGATCCGGCGCGCATGGGCCTGTATCCGGCATGTTGCATTCAGCGTTCCTACTTTTGTTTATGCTGGTGGCCGCCCCACTTGCTGCCTACATACCGCTTGCCGCATTGGCCGGCGTTCTTGCGGTTGTCGCCTGGAACATGGTCGAAAAACAGGCAATCGCCGTCCTGCTACGGTCGGGATGGGGAGAGGCGGCGGTCCTTACCGTAACCTTCCTGCTCACGGTCTTCCGCGATCTGACCGAAGCTATAGTAGTGGGATTTGCATTGGGCTCGGTGCTATTTATCCAGCGAATAAGCAGAGTGACGACAGTGCGGTCCCACAACCCCAATCTGAAACCGCTTGTGGCAAGCGACATACCGGATAGTGCCCTGCCTCGTAAAGACTATGACGAAACCCAGTCCTCCGACCCTGAAACCGTGATTTATCCTATAAACGGGGCGCTGTTTTTCGGAGCCACCGCTTCCATCGGCACGGTTTTGGACAGGATCTCAGACAGCTACAAAACGTTCGTGATCGATTTCGAGGATGTTTCATTCCTCGATTCCACAGGTGCCAATATGATTGAAGGACTGGTCCAAAAGCCAATCGGCGTGGAATCGAAGTTTGGCTCACAGGAACGAGCCGCGCCACGCGACGCTTGTTACTACAACACGGCTTACGGCGTCCGCTGTGCCGGTATGCATCGTCTATCGCTGACGCGTTGCAACGCAAAGGATGGTTCTTTCGCGCAGGTGACTATCATTTCTTTTTGCGCTTTCAATATAATTACAACCACCGCGCTCATGATAAACATGGACAGGATCAGTTCTATTATTAGCCTCCACTCCATGACCCCAATCTCCATCTGAATGGATCGGATGCTGACAGTATATAGCAAGACGAGGCTGCGTCACATCAAGTTTACGAGTTGAGGAAATCCACTGCTTCTCATTCATAAGCGAAACAGGTCATAACTGTCAGAAAATTAAAGCCTTTAGGCGATGATGACAAATTGATTTTGCCGTGCGGCGGCGACAGAACTGTAAAACAATCGCGAGGAGCGGGATCGCTGTTCTCTTATTTATTGGCTTGAGGCGCCGCTCTCGATTTAGATATTCTATTGGCACCTACACGAAGCCTGCACTACCTTTCGCTCAAACGCTGGAATAACGGGCCCAGGCACCGGGGTTCGTCCGTTCTTAACTATACGACAATGCCAGTCAGCACAGTTTTTCAAGGCTGCGTTGAAGTCAGGCAATCTGGTTCATTTGTCTAAAGCTTCTCCCATGCGCTAGTATCTGGATACCTGTTGTAACATACTTTTATCGGGAGGATGCCACGCCAAACGTTATCGATAGCCGTCTCGTCAAGGCTTTCCTTGATAATGCAAGCTTGTCGGAAACCGATCTTTTGCCAGATACAATCTCTGGTCAGATTGATGAGCGTCGTCGTAGGCAAGGTGGATAGTGGGTAGGAGGCAAGTGCGAACTGACAGCCGCCACTCTGAGTTTCCGCCCAAACGACATGAACCGGGCATTGCATGCTCGTCCTGACAAATTGAGTGTTGAAATACATTTGGAGGACATCGTCGGGACTTCAGTTCAACGCAGACTGATTACAGACGCCATAACCTTCAGATTTGCTACCGGGGTACTGAAAATCCGATGCTTTAGGGCCAAATCCTTTACTGCGGCAATCGAGGCTGCGCGACTGACCATCATGAACAGGCCGTCAAAACGGAGCAGAGACAGCCCAATCGATAGAAACACGAATAGGAGGACCAGACCGGAACGGTGTTCACAACAGTGCCCCTTCCCTTGTTGACAAAAGAAATGCCGTTGAGTTTCTGAAACACCCACCAACGCGGAGATGGCATTCATCAGTTTGCGGCCAAAACGCAGGCCATTACCTATGCTCTCGAAGCAATAACCGAAGAGAGCCTTCTTGAGGATTTTCAGGTACAGGAAAAGTATGGCAAGGGAGCGGTGGTCTTTTCGTTGGCGAGTAGAAAACGGACGGATGCCATGGCATTGTCGCGGCTATGACAGATGAACCCAATTTGCACTTTAGCGGCTTTTCGCTTTGGATAGAAGGACGCCAGTTTCCGGATGTGTTGGACTTCTGGGATAGGAATTGGCTGATGGTTCGCGCGCGCATGGAGGCTAACGGCGCACACGTCGAATGTGCAGGGCCAATCCTGATGACTATGGACATCAGGAAATTCCGCGATCAACTAGATGTAATGGCGACTTCTTTGGCAGGCGAAGCCACACTCAAGGGCTTGGAACCGGAAATCAATGTCGTTCTGACAATGCAGAAGTTAGGACATGTTGAAGCGGCGATTGAAATTACTGCTGATCACATCAATCAATATCATCGTTTCATCGTGGAGGGAGACCAGTCCTACCTGCCCGGACTTATCCGTTCATGCGATGCCATTCTCTGCAAGTTTCCTGTCATCGGAAAGGACAGTGTCTGATCGAAACGCAACCAGCCAGTTTAGCTATTGCGAACTAAAACGGCCGGGTTGAGGGGAAAACGGTCAGTCGGCTTGCAGGCAGGGAGGGCAGAAGCGGCATGTAGTGCCGCAAAAATCTGCCGTGCAAGTCGGACTTTCACATCCAACTATCGCGACAGAAGTTCTGACCTTGCCCCGTTGAAATAATCCATTTTGAAGTAAGCTCTGGCCCATTGAGAGGACCAGGGAATGAAGCGCAAGCGTTTTACGGACGAACAGATTATCGGCATTCTGAAGGAGCACGAGGCAGGCACTCCGGTCGCGGAGCTTTGCCGCAAGCACGGTGTCAGCGATGCCAGCATCTATAAGTGGAAAGCCAAGTTCGGCGGCATGGACGTGTCCGAAGCGAAGCGGTTGAAGACGCTGGAGGACGAGAACACGAAGCTGAAGCGGCTCCTGGCGGATGCCATGCTCGACAATGCTGCTTTGAAAGACCTTTTGGGAAAGAAGTGGTGACGCCCGCAGCAAGGCGAAAAGCTGTCGCGCATCTGATGGATCACCATCGGATGAGCGAACGGCGGGCGTGTAAAGCCATTGGCTTTTGCCGGATGACGATCCGTTACGAAACCAGGCGCATCGACGACCATGACCTTCGCGAGCGGATGAAGGCATTGGCGCATGAACGCCGCCGCTTCGGATATCGACGCATTCACGTGCTGCTCAGGCGCGAGGGCCACATTGTGAACCACAAGCGGCTCTTCCGGCTCTATCGGGAAGAGAAGCTGACGGTGCGCAAACGCGGCGGCCGCAAGCGAGCGATCGGCACACGAGCACCGATGCTGATTCCGATCGCAGCCAATGATCGTTGGTCGCTGGACTTCGTGTCGGATCAACTCACCGATGGTCGCAGGTTCCGGGTCCTGACGGTCGTCGACGATTGCACCAGGGAATGCTTGGCACTCGTCGCCGATACGTCGCTTTCCGGTCTGCGGGTTGCCCGTGAGCTGGACCGGATCATCGAGGGACGAGGCAAGCCGAAGATGATCGTCAGCGACAACGTCCTAAGTGCGGAAGAAAATGGGCTTGGCAGACAAAGTTTCTCTGCTCGTCAGCATGCTCACGCTGCATGACGCTCGTCAAGTCACATCGTCGAACCAGGCGGCTTCCACTGGCATGGGAAAAGGTCTCGTCCATAGCAAACACAGGGTCCATCATTTTGGCCCTCACCGTCCTTAACACGAGCTTCTGATCCAGGTGGAAGACCCAAGCATTGTCTACAGGATCATCCGAAGGGTGCCCTCACGGCTCTAACTGAAAGAGGTTCTTCCACCTGGTACCCGCCCTTCAACGAAGGGCCGGTAGTCTGAACCGCTTTTGACGACGGCGTGTACGACACGCGCCATCTTGGCGGTAATAGCGGTCATTGCCTTGCGGCGCAGATCAGGATTGTCACGATCTCTCGCGATGTAACGTTCGAATTTATGTCGGAAGCCGTTCTCACGCTGGCGGATGGCAACTTGCCCAGCAATCCACAGGGTCCGCCGCAGCCGCGCGTTGCCGAATTTGGAAAGCCGGGTCTGGCCGCGATACTGACCCGATTGCTGTGTCGACAGATCCAGCCCGCAAAATTTGAGAAACTGACGGTGATGATGAAAGCGGCGTAGGTCCCCAGCCTCTGCAATGATCGTTAGCGCGTTGATCGGACCGATCCCGGAATCTGCCGCAGGATCTGATAATCACGGCTGTGTCGCAGCAGCTCATCGGCCTGTGCTTCGATCTCGTTGCGTTGGCGGATCAGGCTGCGGGCTTCGGCGACAACCATCCGAAACATGCGAATTGCAGGCGCATCCAGCGGCAATGGCAGGCCAATAGAGGTGCGGGCAGTCTCATAAATATCCATTAAAATCTGTGACTTGCTGACTTTCCTGCCGACAACATCCCATGCCGCTTCGACGAACTTTTCCTTCGTCAGTATCGTGATGCTCGATGGTGTGGGGAAGGCATCAAGGAATGCGAAGAACCAGTCGCTGCGACTGTTACCTCGGAAACGCTCGATCTCTGGAAAATACAGCGGCAGGTAATGCGTCAGGATGCGATGTTGTATCTCGGTCTTGGCGTTAGCAATGGCTTCGTGTGTCTTCGACAATTCCTGAACGTCGTTGATGCCAGCACGCAAGGGATCGTGATAAACCTGCGTCGAATGGATCCTCAACATGTGCAGGATCACCTGCGCATCCTTAGGATCGTTTTGTCCCAACCGTTGTGCAAGGCTTCTCGCGTGCGGGCAAGCGCCAACGACGACACCAACCGCGTTTCGAAGCCGGCTTCCACCAACCGCCAGGCGATCGGACGATGATAATTACCAGTTGCCTCAAAGGCGCAGACAACCGGTCGGTCATATGATTGCAAAATCTCGATCAGATGGTCATGTTCTGCACGCGTATTGAGAACAGACAACCGACGGCGGCGTTTATGGCCGGGTGCTTCGATCAACACTTCATTGCGAACCTTGGCGATGTCGATGGCTACCAACACGGCATCGGCAGGTATAGAATTCTGACTGGTCATGGTTGGTCTCTCCGGAATGAGTTGTGAACACTCACATTCTAGAGCTACTTCGACTGGCCATGGCCACCTCAAACGGTGCGCGCTTGCAGCAAAAGCTGCGCGCACTGTTTGAGGTGGCTCCAACTCTTCCTTCCGTAGGTGCTATGGCAGCGAGTTCACCAGCAACGCGATCCTGCAATGGACGGATCGGACCAAGGTGGAATGGCACTACATCGCACCGGGCAAGCCGATCCAGAACGCCTTCATCGAAAGCTTCAATGGGCGGCTGCGAGACGAGTTCCTGAATGAGACTCTCTTCTCGTCGCTGGCTCATGCTCGATCAGCGCTTTCAAACTGGCGCAGCGATTACAACGATCATCGGCCGCACTCTGGACTAGGCTGGATGACACCTGCCGAGTTCGCTCAGACAATCAACCCGCGACGTGATGCGGTGCTGCGCAGCCGAAATGGCTCCGCACCGCAACCCGCCGCTACCGCCCAGAATACCGCAACCCAAAACTGCTGGAGCGAACTCAAAACTGGATAAAACTTGGGGCAAGGTCAGTTCCCGTGAGAATTCAAAGTTAGCGCGTCCCGAGGCAAACTTCAGGATTTCCGAGACAAGTTAGCCGCAACCGCACAGAGTTCTGCGATCATGCAGTGAGAAATCCATCCGATAGCAGGATCAAACAACTAATTTTGCGGCGAACGGAGCAGGCAGAACTCTTCGCCCCGGAATCGAAGTGCAACATAGCTGCATTGGTTCATGTGATCGATCAAACAGGCTTGCTCCGGCGTTGCCATTTCTTCCATCGTGCAGCGCTCTTCCGCACATGTCTGACTATAGATCTGACCGGTGGGAACATACGCCACAAAAGCGAGGTCTTCGGTCCCTTCGGGTTGAGGGTTTCATATGCGGCCGTTAACCTCTCGAAAGCCGCAACATCTTCACCCACAGGGTCGCGGTCGATCCCCATCTCGCCAACCTCGCCGACCATTTTCATGTAGCGCAGATGTTCTGATTGAGAGCAAACTAGTCGATCAGCCTTTGCAGGGATCGAATACGCCAAGACAATGGCACTGAGGATAACCGCCAACTTCCGTATCATTTCGCGTTCCGTCTGCGCTTGAGGGTCGTATAAAGTTTTTGGTTTTGCTGTCAATTTCCTGTCTCTCTTGACGCGTCAACCAAAAACCTGCGACAACTCCAACCATCCTAGTGTCCATTGCAAGGAAAGTCATTCATAACAACAAAAGTCGCAATGAGGTCCAAAAGCCGACAGTGTCGAACGCACAAAAGAGCGATAGGAATCTAGCGCAAAGCTGCCGGCCATTTCGGCAACAAAGCATAAAAATAAGGCTAGATCTAGAGCGCGTTGCGGCACCAACGATTGGAACAAATATTATGGCCACTTTTATTCTGATACCCGGGGATGGCAGGGCGGGTGGGTCTACGGGAACTTAGCAGACATATTGACGAGGCACGGGCACAACGTCGTGCCGGTAACGCTTTCGGGACTGGGCGATGTTCCTGCTCCAATGACCAACCTTGAAAGTCACATAGGCGAAGTCGCCGAATTGGTGCAGTCGCAGACCCACGATGATCTAGTTCTTGTCGGGCAATCCTATGGCGGGATGGTCGTGAGCGGCGTCGCAGACATCAAACCGTCGCGAATCCGGGCCCTGGTCTACGTCGATGCCTACGTGCCCGATTCGGGAGACTCTGTGTGGTCGCTGACAACACCCCGTTTTCGGACATGTTTGTCGCAGGCGCAGCGGCTGACGGGTTGAATTGCGCGCCACCACCCAGTCTCGACCCGAGATGCCGCCCGCATCCGATCGGAACGTTTCTCCAATCAATTACTCTCACTGGACGCTGGCGAGATGTTCCGCGCAAAACATTCGTAGGCGCGCATGGCTGGGAAGGAAGTCCTTTCCTTGAGCTTTATCGACGCCTGAGCCACGAACCGGACTGGACAACCTTTTCGCTCAATTGCGGACACAACGTAGCGCGTCTGCAACCGGAGGCCTTAATTCGAATATTGTTGGAACAGAATTGATCGGCAAACCACCGCAGATCATCTGAGATGTCTCGGGATGACTGGGGCCCGCCACACCTAGTCTACCCGTCCAAATCGACCCCAGCATGCTTCGAAGCGACTGCTGTCATTGACTATTCGTCAAAGCAATCATCGAACGATCATTAGGCTGCAAATGTTGTCCGCGGACAACTTGTGCACTGACCTGAGCGCCTTCAATAATTTGGCTACGCAGGGACTCGCCTTCCAATGAAGACCTTAAATAGTTCTCCTTTGTGAGTTGTCCGCGGACAACAACCCCGCCATGGTTAATCGTTTGTAAAATGTTTACGAATCGGCTTACTGTGAACTTCGCAGTTAACGTTGATTTTAAATCAATTGCGAAGTTGAAGGGCCTCAAATGTTAATAAGTCATAACTTGATGGATCAACAAGAACACCTCCCGACACTCTTGTCGGCAGATTCGCTAGAATTGTCGCGGCAACTCCAGCTCCATCAGCAGAAAATATTCCCTCCGACATCGCAGAAGACTATTCGCCAGTTTTCACCATCTGAGGCTGCTGCATATATTGGGATCGGAGAGGGTTACCTAAGACAGGTAGCATCGGATGGCCATGGCCCAGAACCTATGCCAAATGGCCGACGTATGTACTCGCCGGACGACATGGATCGCATTCGTAGATCATTAGATGAGAAGAACGGGGCGCCTAAATATGTCCCAACGCGAAGAGCTAATGAAAAGCTCCAAGTGTTAGCGGTAATGAATTTTAAGGGTGGATCAGCCAAGACCACCACATCTGCGCACCTCGCCCAGTTTCTCGCGTTACGTGGATATCGCGTGCTTGCGATCGATCTTGATCCTCAGGCATCTCTATCGGCACTTTTGGACATCAACCTGAACTGGACGTTGGTGAGAGCGAAACACTTTACGGTGCTATTCGATACGAAGCACCCCGCAACATTACTGAGATCGTGCGTGCTACGTATACGCCTAATCTCCACGTCATTCCAGGTAACCTGGAACTTATGGAATTCGAACATGAAACACCAAAGGCGATTACCACGGACGTGCCGAAAGCATGTTCTTCGCTCGAATAGGCGAAGTTATCGCCGATATAGAGAGCCTTTATGACGTTGTCGTTATCGATTGCCCTCCTCAGTTGGGCTTTCTAACGATGTCAGCCCTGTGTGCTGCTACGGGTGTGTTAATCACTGTTCATCCACAAATGCTCGATGTCATGTCTATGAGCCAGTTTCTTGCGATGACGAGTGAACTCATGGCGGTCGTGGAACGGGCCGGCGGCCGAACAAGTTACGATTGGATGCGTTATCTCGTAACTCGTTACGAACCTAATGACGGCCCTCAAAGTCAGATGACAGGATTTATGAGGGCTATTTTTGGTAATCGGATGCTTCAGAATGCTATGTTGAAGTCCACAGCGATTTCAGATGCTGGCGTAACTAAGCAGACACTCTACGAGGTGGAACGCTCACAATTCATTCGTGGCACGTATGACCGCGCAATGGATTCACTGAACGCCGTGAACGGGGAGATCGAATTGCTTTTGAGAGCCACGTGGGGAGGAAGTGATCAATGGCGCGTAAGAATCTTATCGGCGTATCATTGGATACTGCTGCAATGTCCCCGAAGACACCTGATTCCGATATCACGAAGTCCAGGCCGCTGGCGGGTTTCGTACCATCTGCACGGAGTGCCCCGGTGGGTGGAATTACAAAATCTTTGACAAACATCACACAGAAAGTCGAACGCGTCGATGAACTTGAAAGGCAGCTTTCAGAAGGACAAGTAGTCGTAGAGCTAGAACCCAGCTTGATTGACGGATCTTTTGTCTCGGATCGGCTCGAGATCGATCAAACCGAACTTTCCGAACTCGTAGCGCAAATTCGTGAAAGCGGCCAGCTCGTCCCGATACTTGTAAGGCCTAATCCTGCAAACCAAGATCGCTATCAGGTAGCGTTTGGGCACCGACGCTTAGCAGCGGCTAAAATTTTAGGAAAAAGTCCGCGCAATCGTCCGCGATTTGACAGATGAGCAGCTCGTTATCAATCAAGGTCAAGAGAATAATGCTCGTACAAATCTCTCATATATTGAACGGGCTTTGTTCGCTAAACGCTTGAGACAAAGGGGTTTGAAAGAGATGTCATAATGTCATCGCTTGCAGTCGACAAAGCCGCTGTGTCAAAAATGTTATCCGTCGTAAAGCAGATTTCCGTTGAGGTTATCGAGTTGATTGGTGCGGCCCCTGAAATCGGTAGAAGGCGTTGGATGGAGTTTGGCGATCTGATTTCTTCCGAAAACTCCGATTGCCTTGTTCGGGAGTTGTCCGCGGACAACATAAGGTCTTTGGAAAGTAATGAGCGTTTTCAAAAGCCTGCGAGTATCTGGCAGCGCCTAAATCCTTAGCTCCGAAGAAGACAAGTACCGGCACCAGCACTAATCGTTGGGCTTCGAATGATGGTTCATTAAATCTCCTGATGAACCATCGCGCGAAAAAGGTAGCTATCGAACTTACGAATAGAAATGCAAACAGTTTTGCAGAATGGCTAGCTAGCAGAATGGACTCGCTTTACGACGAATTTAGCCAGTCAAATATCAGTAAGAACGGAGAATAACACGCAAAGAAAAAGGCCCCCAAAACGTCGCCGTATGGAAGCCTCTCTCGATCTTTAGCAAGTCTGAGAATCGCATTTCCATGAATCAGTGTCAAGAGTCTTAAGCGTCATTTTGGCGGGTGGATTTCTTTTGCCTTTCGAAAGGTGAGAGGAAATGCAAATTCTGGAGACTATCACGTCCACACTATGTGGGCGAATGAAGACGTTTACCCAAAATCCTGAGCTACAGAAAAGGCAAAGGAGGGGCGTAAACCGCTGGGTAATCTACAAACAGCTCTGTGTGGCCAAATCAGCACTCGAACTCAATGATCGTTGCCTTGCTGTGCTGAGTTCGCTGTTGTCATTTCTGCCTGACGATGAATTACTTGAGAAAAGCGGCATCGTCGTTTTCCCATCCAATAGACAGCTTTCGCTACGCGCCCATGGCATGCCGGAGTCCACATTGCGCCGACATCTGGCATCTCTGATTGAAGCTGGGATCATTGCGCGCAAAGATAGTCCGACGCGCAAACGCTATGCTCATAAAGATAGGGAAGGCGGCGTCGAGCTTGCTTTCGGCTTTTCATTTGCGCCCTTGCTCGATCGCGCATCTGAAATTGCTGCAATCGCGGATAAAATTCTCGCCGATCAGAAAACACTGAAGCGTCTTCGCGACGAAGTGTCGGTCATGCGCCGAGATATGGCGGCAGCTTTTGCGGATAGCGCCAAAGAAACAGGTGAGCTCAGTGAGCGTCTCGAAGCATTGTTCATTCGTTTCCGTGCCATTGTCGACGCTATCCCTCGCCGCGCATCTCTTGATGAACTGTCCGCTATCAAGGCCGATCTTGAAGCCATTGGTCGCGAAATAGCTATCGCTTTGAAAACAATAGAGATTGTTCCAGAAATGAGCGGCAGCGTCGCTCAATCTAAGCGGCAGCATAATGAATCCCTGCCAGAATCCCTTTTTGAATCTCAAAATGGCGAAAAGATTGATTTGAAGGTGCTTTCGTCGGAAGCATCCGTTCCTGTCGACAGCGAAAGTGAAAACTCTGATCGAACTCGAACTTCAATTTCTCTCGATCAAGTGCTTCGAACCTGTCCAGATATCCGTGAGTATGGTGCTAAAGGGATTAACACATGGCGTGAGCTTTTCGATGCTTCGCGAATTGTCTCTGGCTTTCTCGGCATCAGTCAGTCAGCCTATCAGGAAGCTATACATTTCATGGGGGCAGAAACCGCTTCAACTGCTATTGCGTGGATCCTGCAGAAACTGGCGTCGATCAACTCACCTGGTGGATATCTGCGATCTCTGACACAGAAGGCGAGGGAGGGACCTTTTCAATCAGTCAGCTTCTGTTTTCAGGGATGAAGGCCAATGGCGGACAAGTCTCTGCGTAATCCAGTCCAAGCGAGATTCGACCGGCTGCGGTCCTTTGTCTGGCGTGGGAACTCGTCGCTGTTGATTTGCGTCACATGTTGAACCAGCGGGGCGCGGACAATAAGCGATACTTATCGTTAGTGATAGCGCCGCCTGACAGAAATAGCTACTAGCGCTAGTAAAAGCTATATTGCTTTCGTCACGCGAATCAATCACATTGAATTCAATGTTTTACGATATCGGCAAGATTGATCTGCGAGCCCTGATTTTAGTAAGCGGGGCAGATCCGGGGGCAATGCCATTTTGTTGTGCAGTTGCGCGGTGAGTTGCGATCTACCATAATTCCTTTTGCCCAAGAAGGTCGTATAGATTGCACGATGAAGAAGACGCCGATTACCGAGCTGGATATTGATAGTCTGGATGAAGCCACGCTGATGGAATTGAACCGGCACATCGTTGAGCGATTGCAGTTTCTCCATCAACAAAAGACAGCCGCTGTGCTGCAGGAGATCAAGATCGGCAGTGGCGTGATGTTTGAAGGGCCAGATGGTACGATGGTTCGAGGCTTTGTTATTCGTCGCAATCGCAAGACGGTGACGGTGCACACGGATGACGACAAACAGTGGAATGTTTCACCGTCATTACTGAGCTTGACGGGCGGTCATATTATGGATGAAGCACCAGCAAGAGCAGGTCGGGTGGTGCCTTTCTCAAAGCCAGACAGTCGTAAGTAAGTGGGATCAGGCCTTGGCGATAATGAGGCCTGCAAGCTCCGGAATGGCTGTTTGTTGATTGGATATACCGCCGGTCGCCGAGATAATGCCAGAAGGAAAGCCGAAGCTTTTGCAGGTCTTCATAAGTCCCAGCATGGTATCGCGGGCAATGCGTCCATCGTTGCTCATGGTGCCACCCGAGATTTTGCGTTTGGTGACGCAGCTGCGCAGATCGTTCTCGGAGGCGTTGGTGTGCAACGGAATTTCCGGGCGTTCGAGAACCTTGAGCAGTTCTTCCTTGCGGCGTAGCAGGCGTGCCAACAGCTTGTCCAGCTCCACACAACCCGTCCGGATAGAGAAGATGCGGTCAAACCGTTGCCGGAAAGCGCTGACTGATCCCGGTGAGGGGCTCTTCTGCCTGAATGCCTTGAGCGCCTTGTAGAAGCTCCAAATGAGATCGCGTATATTTTCCACCCACCGGACGTGCTGTGGCGTCGCCGGCATCAGCTTTGCAGCAGCCGCCCGCATGCACCCAGCACAGCGCATGATTGCCAACCCGGAACTGGCCGGCATCGTCGGAGATAATGACGGCATTGCCCAGCAGGCCGTGGTGGCGAACAGAACCCCAGATGCCCGCTTCCGCGACGGCCCGAACCATGTCCTTATCGAAGATGTCGACACCTTTTGCGCCAGGTGTTCCAGAAAGGGGACCTGGTTGCAAAAGCGTTGAGGTGTGCGTGTTTGCAGCCTGGCGATGACTGTCGGATCCACGCCATGTCGCGTCTTCAGATAATCAGAAGCAGCATCGTTAAGCACATAATCCTGATAATTGCCGCGCAAGAGCGACAGGAAGTTCAGGCGGGATTTTGTTTTCGTGGTGCGAAAGACGGTAAAATGCTCGCCGCCAATATGGGTGGTATAGAAGTTATCGCGCGTATGACGGGCCCCGGTGTCATCGACCGTTACATAGGCTTCCGACACCAGGCCAGCATGCAGAACGGCAGCATCCTCAGCAACAAAGCCATCCAGCCCCTTGGTGAGCAAACGCACAACCTGGCGTTTGGAGATGTCCATGCCGATGTCATTAAGCAGGGTCGACAACCGTTGCGCTGTGACCTGACCTTGCGCATGCAGCATCAGGCAGAGCCGCCTGAGGTTTGGGCCATAACCACCGACGATTCCGGCAGGTAGCGGCGCAAGAATAGTCTTACCGTTCGGAGCAACCCAGCATTCGCGCCGGTAGTGAATAACCTCAGCGCGCAAAACTATATCGCGCACGTAATAGCTCTTGTAGCCCTTGAAGCGTGAACCGTCCGGAACACGGGCATGAAGAACCACATCCCGATCAACGCGCTCGACATCCAGTTTCGGTCCACGTGGCTTCTTCTTGCCCGCCTGCTTGTCCTGAGCTTTCGCGTCCGTTGCCTTATCCATGCCCGACGGTTTGAACGGCGGCCGTGGCGGCAGGTTTTTCAGCCGCGCAATTTCATCGCGAAGGAGTTGGTTCTCAACTTTAAGCCGGGTGTTTTCCAGACGGAGCTCGGCATTCTCCTTACGGAGTGCTGTATTCTCAGCTTCCAGTTTTTCAAGCCGAGCCTCTGCACGTTCGGTTCTCTCAACCAAACCCGTGACCAGACTGCGCAACGCGTTCAGTGAAAGCGTGTCAGCATGCTTGGGCGAGGGAAGCATTCTCTTCGGCATCGCAAAAGAGAATCATGATTTGCCAAAATCAGGAATCCCATAGCCATGAAATATCGATGCGGAACTTACGATATGCACAGTGTTTAATATTTCTGACTTGGAATCAGAAACAGGGTCTTGGCCACCAAATTTGCCCCGCTTACCTGATTTTACCGGCTGCCCAGGCCGGCGAGGCTTTGGCGCGCCTCGACGAGCGCATCGCCCGCTCACCGATCCGCGACGGCTTTTTCGAGCGTCAGAATTTTGCCGACGCCATCGCCTCGCTGTGGATCGACGGCGAACTCGTGCATCTCGAGGATCTCGTCCTGCATGACGCCCGCCTCGATATCCGCACGCCCACCCACGAACTGACCATCGCCCATACCATCCTGCGCGCCCGACGGCAGATTTTTGCCCATCCCCGCGAATGGGCGCTGAGCGCTGCGGGCGTTGCGCGTCTGCGGGGCAGGGGAGGTGTAGGCGACAGGCCCGGTCTGCCAGCGCCGGGTTTGCCGGAAACGGCAGACGACGACGATCTTGCTCCGGGGAGCGAGCCAACGACGATACCTTTGCCGAGATCGATGCGGTGCTGGCGCGCAGCGCCGCTGTTCTTGACGGATCGACGATGCCCCGGCCGACCGCCCAACGCGACCCGCTTGTCTATGAGGCCGACTGGGACGAAGACGAGCGGCTCGATCAATGGCGTTCGCTGTCTATCGAGACCGAGGGACTTCCACCGGTGTTGTGCGCCGCTCTGCTGCTCGATGCATGGAACCGGATCGAGGTGCTTCAGCATCGCGCTGAACTCGGCCGTCAACTGGTCGCATCGCTTCTCCGCCGCGACGGCACGACGCCGGCTCACCTGCCAGCGCTCAATGTCGGGCTGCGCAGCGTGCGGCGAGAACGGCGTCATGCGGGAAGTCAGATGACGCGGATTTTGGCAACGCTCGAAGCGTTCACCGCTGCGGCCGAACTGGGGATGAAAGACCATGACCGGATACTCCTTGCCCGGCGGCAGCTGGAGCGACAAGCATCGGCGAAGAGCACGAATTCTAAACTGTCGCGGCTGGTCGATCTGGTTGTTGCAAAACCTGTCGTATCCGCCAACCTGATCGCCCGGGAAGTCGGGGTCACCCCGCAAGGAGCGCGGCACCTGGCGGCGCAATTGCCGCTGCGGGAAATGACGGGCCGGGGAAGGTTTCGGGCCTGGGCAATGCTGTAAACCGGCCATCTGGATAACTGTATCCAATCGCAACGAACGCGTCGTTCAATAAACTGGCCCGCAAAGGTTTGGCCGTAGCAAACGCGTAAGGGACAAGAGGGGCCGGAAAACATATCCGGCCCTCCACGTTACCCACTAGGCTCGAAGATGCGGACAGGCGACCCCGGCGCTTGGCGGGAGAGGCGTTCGGGCAAAGTCTCCCACGACTGCTTCGACGGCTTGAGACAAAAGGTCCCGCCGCGTCGAAAGCGAGTAGATATCCTGGGCGAAGGCCGGGTTGGCCTTGGCGTCGAATACGAGTTCGGCCATGATGCGGTCACCGACGATCCGTCCCATTAAGGTCTGCGCCGATTCAAGATCCGGGACAGCTTCGCTGACAACGACATGCGTCTCGCGCAGTTCGGGTTTCATGAGTGCCTTGATGATCAGTTCGTGTGCGTTTTCCTGGGTGAGGGTCCAAACGGCGCCGATGATGACGTACATCTTGTCCCAGGCCTCCTCGCCAATCATGGCTTTCCAGCCGTTCAGGACATTCGTCATGACTTCGACCTGATTCCTGGCCGCGCGGTTCTGGCAATAGTAGATCATGTCACCGATGCTGCGAGCATAGGCGGCAAACTCCGAATATGAGAATGAACTTTGGGAAATGATATTGTCGATAAAATTGAGGCTTTCGATGAGCATCGCGTCGGTCGTGATCTTGTCCTCAAGCGTCATGCCCGAGATGTCGTTCTTCGTATCTCTGACCTTTATGATCTGGTCGCGATAAGCCTTCAGTGGTTGGAGCCACTGACCAAATGAGGGATATTCGCCATAGCCCGATATAATCGAGAATATTCCGAGCGGGATGTGCGAGATCGCCTTCGTCACGTCATAGATCTGACCCACATTCTGATGAACGTAGCGGGTCCTGGCGTCCGTCAGAAGCGTGTAGCGTCCGCCGTCGAACGTCGATCGACATAGAGCATCGGATAGATGTTCTGGCCGATGTTCACGATGTTGGCGGCATAGTTGGCGCGCATCGCCGTGTCGATATCCTTGACGAACTGAAACGACTGCCGTTCCTGATTGCCGGCGAACTCGGCGTAATATTCCAATGTATGCGGATAGCCGTCTGCGGGATTCAATGCCATTTTAACCTCATCCGGTTCGAGTTGAAGACGCACATCTCCTTCGCGGAGGCGATGGCCGCCACGTTGACGGAGACGATATCCGCCTGAGCATCAGCCCAGGGCGAATTCCTGTTTTCGATTTGCCCAGCCGCAAATGCGTTGCTCGACGACTGCGAATATTGCGTAGAGAAGGATGCCCAGAAGAGCGAGCGCGAACAGTCCGGCAAAGGCGAGCGGCACGTCGAAGCTTGCAGTCGCCATCATCATGACGGTTCCGATACCGCGATTGGCGGCAACCGTTTCCGAGAGAACCGTGCCGACGAAAGCAAGGGTTACGGCAACTTTCAACGACGCAAAGAAATACGGCATCGTCCGCGGCAGGCTGACATTCCAGAAGACCTGCGACCGGTTGGCGCCCAGCGCCTTCAGCACGTCCTCCATCTCGGGTTCGGTGGTTGCCAGCCCGGTTGCCACGTTGACGACGATCGGGAAGATGCATGTGGTCAAAGCGGTCAGGATGGCGGGAACCGTGCCGGAGCCGAACCACAGGACGAAGATCGGCACGACCGCCACCTTCGGGATCGATGAGAAACCCACAAGCAGGGGATAGGCGACGTTGTAGGCGGTCCGGGATATGCCGACGATTGCGCCGAGCGCCACGCCGATGATCATGCCGGCGATAAAGCCGATCATCGTGGTGACCAGCGTCTGCAGAATGTGCGGCCAAAGTGCCGGCATCTGCAGGATCAGAGTCGAAACGATGGCGCTCGGGCGGGGCAGGACAATCGGGCTGACGGCAAAGGCGATACAGGCCACCTCCCAGACAAGGAAGAGAAGCAGGATGAACGCGATGGATTTGAAATGGTCGATCGTGCGTTGGGACAAGGTCATCGTCGCGCTCCTAAATCTGCCGGGCTTCGACGATCATGCGTCGAAGGTCGTTCGTCAGTTCAGCGAATTCAGGCTCGAAGGTCGTTTCGAGAGTCCGCGGCCGGGCGAAGCCGACAGCCCTGTCTTCGGTGACGCGGCCGGGCCGGGCGCTCATCACCAGAATGCGGCTTGCCAGGAAAGCCGCCTCACGCAGGTCATGGGTCACAAGGAACACGGTGGGCTGCGTATCCATCCAGAGCTCCTGAAGAATGGACCAGAGCTCTTCCCGGGTGAACTGGTCGAGCGCGCCGAAGGGCTCGTCCAGCATCAGGAGCTTCGGTGAATGAACGAGGGCGCGGCACAGATTGGCCCGTTGCAGCATGCCGCCAGACAGCTCCCACGGCCGCCTGTCCCCGAAGCCGGAGAGCCCGACCCTGGAAAGCAAGGCTTCCGCCCGGTCGCGAAACAGGGTGTGCTTGTCCCGCTGAAACGTGTCGGCGTAAGGCTTGACGATCTTCAGCGGCAGCATGACGTTTTCGCGAATGGTCAGCCAGGGCAGCATCGTCGGATTTTGAAAGGCCATGCCGATACCGATTTGCTCCGCTCCCACTTCCCGTCCGGCAACGAAAATATTGCCTTCGGTCGGGCGCAGCAGGCCGGCGACCAGCTTCAGGATCGTGGACTTTCCGCAGCCTGAGGGTCCGACCATAGCGACGAAATCGCCCGGATAGACAGTGAGATCTGTCCGGTCGAGTGCCAGGAATGTATCCTTTCCCCTGCCGAAACGGACCTGCACGTCTTCGAGCTGGGCGATCCGCACAGGTGGCGATGAGGATGCGTTCACTGCTGCCGTCATGGGATATCCCTTTCACCGATGTGGGTTTCGAATGCGGCGACCGCCGCCCTGGCGATCTCGAGATCCTGCTCTCCCGTTCCCGAGCCAACCCCGATTCCGCCCACGATCTGGCCGTTCACAAGCAGCGGCAGCCCTCCGAGAAGATTGGTCATGCGTCCGTTGGTCGCCTCCGCAAGGGCGATGGCCTTGTCGGGGAGATGTTTCCCGTGGGCAGGCCGGTGGTGGCGGCCGTCATGGCCTTGCGGGTGGCGCTTTCGATGGAGAGGACGCGGGAACCGTCCATCCGGATGAAAGCCATGAGATTGCAGCCTTCGTCGACGACGGCGATGCATTGGGGATTCCCATCGTGCCGGCTGCCTCGACCGCGGCATTCAGAACGAGCAATGCGCCCTCGTGTGTGAGCTTGACGGCGCGACGGATGGCGGGCATGGGCGGAATACCTCCTTCAGATCGGTGACGAGCATGGCGCCCGGTGCATGGCTGATAAAAACGGCAATCCCGAATTCTGTAGCGCGGCGAGAGCCGTGAGGCCGCAGGGCCAGAACGCAGCGATTTCATTCGGCTCGGGCAGAACCGGGTCGCCCCAATCCGGCCGGGCGAGATCTTCGATGCCCAGTTCTTCTTCATCGCCGACATGCAGCGGCGCGCCGTGGCTTAGCGGCATTCCCCTGTGATCGCGATGACCCTCGTCAGGTCGCTGCTTCTGAAAGGCCGCATTGAAACGACAAGCGGGCCCTGGAAGGGGCCGGATGGGTTCGAGCGAAGTTTCGTTTTGTAGAGGCCTCCTGGAGGCCAAGCTCGCGGTGACGCATGCGAATGCCTTCCCCTGCGAGAGCGCCTTCAGCGCCCAGCCAGCACCCGATGGCGAAGACGACGAGACCCGGCCGCCATAATTCGACGATATCCGGTAGCGCGCGCCATTTTCCGTTCTCATGGACATGGTAGGCAGGCAGATCACGCCGTATGTCTATTCCTCGCCCAAGCCCGGGCATGAGATAGCGCCCTGGCTCACTTTGCGCCAAAAGGGGCAGGCTTCGGGGTTACGTTCGCAAAAGGACGCGAAATCCGCCGCATGGGTTTCCGGCAGGATGTAGACATTGGCCTGAACATAGCCCGGCGCGTGCCCGACGGTGGTTCCTGAAAATCCGGCGCGCGCAGCCAGCCTACCGCCAGTCCCGTGCCTTCGCCGTCGGGATCACACATGACGGACGTATCCCCCATCAACCCGATAGACGCTTCCGGTGACATAGGATGCGGGCTGGCCGCACAGGAAGGCAGCGACCGCGGCAACTTCTTCCGGCTCGGCATATCGGCCCATCGGAATCTGGGAAAAGGAACGCTGCCTGACGGTTTCCACATCGATCTTCTCTCTGGCCGCCGTCGCCTCGTCGGTCATTCGCACTCGTTCCGTCGCGACCCGTCCCGGCATCAGCACGTTGACCGTTACCCCGTCCGCCGCCACTTCGGATGCGATGGATTTGGACCATGCGACCAGCCCGGCGCGCAGCGTATTCGATATGCCGAGGACCGGGATCGGCTGGACCGCCCCGGTACTGACGACCGTGACGATCCGGCCCCAGCCGTTGCGGCGCATGGAAGGCAGGAAAAGGTCGGTAAGGCGGATGACGGAAAGCGACATGGCCCTGAAGCTTTCCTCCCAATCGGCGAGGTTGCGCGCAAGGGCGCTGCCGTAAGGCGGACCGCCTGTATTGTTCACGAGAATGTCGATGTCGCCGACGGTTTCGGCGAATGCGACGAAGGAGGCGGTGTCGGCCAGATCGACCTGGAAGCTGCGCGCAATGCCCAGCTCCGCTGCCGCCGCAGCCAGTATCTTTTCGTCGCGGGCCGCAATGGCAACGTCCACGCCTTCGTCGACGAGCGCCCTGGCAATCGCCAGCCCCATGCCGCGATTCCTCCAAGCACCAGCGCCCGTTTGCCCTTGATCTTCAGGTCCATGACTTGATCTCCCTTGTTTTCCAGGCAGAGGATGTTTCCTGCGTCAGGAAGCGCCCCTGCCGGGCCTGCCCTTCAGTTCTCCCCTGTCGATGATAATTTCGCCCCGGCTTATCATCGTCTCCGGCCAGCCTTGTACCTCAAGCCCTTCAAAGGGCGTGTAGTCGACATTGTGATGGAGAATGCTGTTGGTGATGGTGACGCGTTTTTCCGGATCCCAGAGGGCGAGGTCGGCATCCGCCCCGATCGCGATTGTGCCCTTGCGCGGGTGAAGTCCGTAGAGCTTCGCGTTATTCGTGGCGGTCAGGGCGACGAAGCGTGGCAGGTCGATGCGCCCCTTGGCCACACCCTCGCTGAACAGGATGGGGAGGCGCGTCTCCAGGCCGGGTATGCCATTGGCGATGGCGCGGAAGGAGGGGCCGGGCCAGCCTTAAGCTTGCCTTCGCTATCAAAGCAGTAAGGAGCGTGATCGGAATTGAAGATATCGATGGTGCCATCCTCGATCCCCTGCCAGAGCGCTGCCTGTGCCCGCGTGTCGCGGGAGGGGCTGCACATCGCCTTCGCGCCGAGCATGTCGGGCATGTCGAGGTCCTGCTCCGTCAGCAGGAGATATTGCGGGCAGGTTTCCGCGATGACGACATGTCCTCGCGCCCGCGCCCGCCTGATTTCATCGAGAGGATCTCCGCCGCTGACATGGACGACGACGAGCGGCACGCCCGCGATTTCCGCGAGCGTAACGGCCCTGTGCGTGGCTTCGCGCTCGACTGGAAGCGGGCGGGAATGCGCGTGGGCGACCGGATTTGTACGGCCCGCCCGCTCGAGGCGGTCAGCCAGCCAGCCGATGATCTCGTGGTTTTCGGCATGGATCAGCACGATGGCCTTTTCCTGCCGGGCCGTTTCGAACACGTCGAGGATCTGGCGATCGCTGAGCTGCATCGCCTCATAGGTCATATAGACCTTGAGGCTGGTATGTCCGCGCCGGATCAGGGCCGGCAGCTCCTGCCCAAGCACGGCGGCCGTTGGGTCACTGACGATGAGGTGAAAGGCATAGTCCCCACGGTCTGGCCTTCCGCACGGCGATGATAATCCGCAACGGCTGCCGTCAGGGACTGCCCCGGTGCTGAACACAGAAAGGTACGATGGTCGTCGTTCCGCCGAATGCCGCGCTGATGCTGCCTGAGTGGAAACCGTCCGCCATTCGCGCGCCCTTGGAGGCAAGACCGGGCGCCTGCGGCTGATCGAGATGGCAATGGGCGTCGATGCCACCGGGAAGGACGAGCTTCCCGGTGGCATCGATGACGCGCTCACCATCGACGATCCGGTCCGCAATGGCAACAATATGCTCGGCCCGAATACCGATATCCGCTGTGAAGACGTCGGAAGCCGTTGCTACGGTGCCACCGCGGATGACAAGATCGAATGTCATGCCGGCAGCTTCCTTGCCTCAACGGACGGAAGGAAGGAAGGATCGAAGACGTCTTCCGGCTTCGGCACGGAAGGCAGCCCGAAGCCCGCTGCGACGGCCTCCATGCTCCTGGCCAGCTTGCCCTCGTCAATTGCTCCAAGGCCATTGGCCCTGGATTCCTCCGTGGTCATCTGGTTTTGATGAGCCAGAGCAGCTTCTGCTCCTCAAGGTCCGCGTTGATCAGGGGCGCATGGACCTTCAGAGCGGCAATCGCGGCCTTGGGATCTGCCGCAGCAGCTTGCCAGGCACGGGCGCTGACGTCGACAACCGCCTTGGCTGCCTCGGGATTCCGGGTCCTGAATTTTTCCGAAAGGATGATTCCATTACCGTAGAGATCGAGGCCGACATCCGCGTAGTACAGGAACCTGATCTCGTCAGGCTTGATGCCGGCCTTCATCAGCCCGAAATACATGGTGGAATCGAAGCCGAGGATGGCGTCGGCATCGCCTCCGGCGAGTACGGCCTCGCGCAACTGAAGGCCCACCATGTTCCATTTGACCGCCGCCGGATCGATTTCCGCTGCCCGGGCGTAGGTGGAGAACAGGCGGTAGGCCCCATCGGGTGCGGCGGCGCCGATCGTCTTTCCGGCGAGATCCGCGGGCTTGGAGATGCCGGACTTCGCAAGCGTGCCGACGCAAAGCGGGCTGCGGAAGTAGACCATGTAGACGTTGCGGATCGCCGCACCGTCATTCTTGGCGTTGAATTCCGCCATGGAATTGATGTCGGCGATGCCGGCATCGTAGACGCCGGAGCCGACGCGAGAAACAGCCTCACCGGACCCGCCGCCCGCGTCGAACTGGCACTCCAGCCCCGCATCCCTGTACCAGCCGTTCTGCTGGGCAAGGAAGAAGGCGGCGTTGGAGCCGTCGAATGGCGCGGCAAGCGAGAATTTTACCGAGGTCGCGGCGCGCGAGATGCCTGCCTTCAGAACGAAAGGTGCGGCAATTGCCGTCGACATGAAGGATCGGCGTGTCATGTTCAGTATCGTCATCGTCTTCCCTTTTTGGTTTGGTTTTGCTGGAAATAGATGAGCAAGCCGCGTGCCACTTTGTGAACTTGAATAAAACAATGCTGCGCTATAAATTGCGCACAATATCGTGCGCACCGAATAAACAGAGCGAATAACAATGAAGCAGGAAAAACGCCTCGTCGGAGTGATGAATGATCGCAACCGGCCGAAGGTCGAGGATGCGGATGACGCCTATGATCATCTTTTCTCGGCGATCGTGGACCAGCGGCTACTGCCTGGCACCAAGCTGACGGAAATGGCACTCGTCGAGGCGTTCGGTGTCGGCCGGCGCGCCGTCGCAACCGCTCTGCAGCGTCTCACATGGGAAAAGCTGGTGGTATTCTTCCCCAAGCGCGGCGCGTTTGTTGCTGCGCCCGATGCAGACGAGGCGAGGGAGGTATTCGCCGCGCGTGTCGCCATCGAGGCGGGGACAACCGAGGCGGTGGCTCGTGCTGCCGACCCGCGGCAATTGCCCGCCTGCAGGAGAATATCGACCAGGAAAACAAGTTGCGGGAACAGGGCCACATACGGGAAGCGATCCACCTGTCAGGCGGGTTTCATGTTCTCATGGCTGAGCTTTCGGGAAATCGGATCCTCGCCGAACAGGTTCGCCTCCTGGTCGCCCGCACCAGCCTCATCGTCAACCTGTTCGACAATCAGAGCGGTTTGGCCGGATGGCACGATCATCACGACGACCTCATCCGTCACTGTGCGAATGGTGACGTGGAAAATGCCGTCAAGCTGATGCGCGAACACATCATGGAGCTTCAGGAAGCACTGGCGCTCGACCGGCGGAGGCCGGTTGCCTTCGACATGCTCGGCGTTTTCGGAAGGGGCAGGGCGCCTTATAGGTCCGCCGCTTTCGTCGGACGATCGCGATGATGTCAGTAGCGGCGGATCATTCCGGCTGTTCCTCGAAGTGAGGCGCTTCAGTTCGGCACCAGGTCGAGGCCAGACGGTCTGAGGATTTGAAGGAAGCTAGGAACTCGGTGAGTTCACCGCGAACAGATATGCGACAAGCCTCATGTTAAGCCGAGCGCATCACGAGGCTTGTCGTTGCATTTGGCAGGCGGAACGGCACCAGTCGCGGCTATCGGACGGAGACGGTAATACATCCCGAGAGGGATTTGCCCTTCACCTTCGGTGTAGTGTTCTTCGTGCAAAACCGGTCTTTACCCTTGAAGCCGGCATTGGGCGTGTAAATCAATCCCCGACCAGCCACCACGGAAACCTTGCCGCTTTTGGCTGTCTGGTAATTGTAACGTCAGTAGCGGGGTGCGTGTTTTTCTGACGTCGTCAATGAAGCCGGGAAAACTGATCTTGCAGATTTTGTCGCGAGTGGACATCTCGAATTGTCCGGCCCCTCTTCCAGTACCCCATCCCCTGCCATTTGTGCCTTCGCAGGCAGCCTGGGCGGTCGACACCGAGACGCTTCCGATGATCAGTGCCGTGATAATTGTTGCAGTCGGGATGCGCATATGCGTTCACTCCTATGTCCGTGTTAACCCATGAATTGGTCGGTCAGACAACTTCCGCCTGACGTTGGGAGACAAGCAGATTTGACGCGATTGGCCACCGGAAAACTCGGCAATCTCAGGAAGTTTTGGAAAATCACAGCGTGTAACTGGTTCATTTTCCGCATCTCGTCGTTACAATACGTTGCAATACTGGAGGGACGATTTGAGCATCGAAGACTGGCCGAGCTTCGGCAAGTGGCATGAATTGTTTGATCGACTGTGCCAACTGCGTGGTTATTCCGTGAATGCGGATCTGGCCAATGACTTTTGTCATCGAGTGGGCCGCTCCGGTGAAAGTGATTTCCGTGCGATAGAAAAACCTTCGTGATTGGCGGCTTGGCAGGCGCGTACCCCTTCGACGCAATGCACTTGTCCTTTCGCGGCTTCTTGAAGTGGATTCCGATCCGATCCTCAGAACGCAATGGGACGCCACTTATCGTGCCTTAGTCGAGCGACACGATTATGTTCCGGGCCACGGCCCGGGGTATCAGACCTGTCGCAAATCGCGACCAATCTTATCGAATACACGCATGCAGACGGGTGCTTCCCATTGCCGTGGTGATCACCCTGCCAGTGGGCCTTCTGGCTGCTGTAGGCATGAATGGGCGTGAGGCCACAGGACCGGCATCTGTAGATAAAACCGAGCTTCCGACCATCGCCTATAATGCCAGAGCGTTTCTTTCACCAGGCGCTGAAAAGCTCATTCATGGTGTCGTGGAAGGTTGCGATGGCGCCCCGTCCGAATGGAGTGACCTGGAAGCCGGCCTGCCCGCCAGCAAAACCGGCAGCTTTGTCGATGGAGGTCTTGCCACGCAGATGATGAATGGTTGCGGCAAGGAGATGGCGGTGCGCGCCATCAAGTTTGTTGCCGCACGCCCAGGTGTCGAAGAACTGAAGGTCTTTGACGCATATTTTAAGATCGAGGTGGCGCCCCTTTAGTCCTCCCGGATTGACGCTGCTGAAAGGACGTCCATGGTGAATAATCTCGAACATATCGACACGTGGCACAAGCTATTGGACGAGCTTTGCCATCATCGTGGCTTTTCTGACAATATGTCACTGGCGGCGCGATACTGCGAGTTGACCGGCGGACGCGGCCAGAAGCACTTCGATGCCGCTCTCCGAAACCTTAACAACTGGCGCGCTGGGCGCCATCTCCCCAGGCCGAGGAGCGCCCGCGTCCTGTTGAGGCTTCTGGCAATTGAGGACGGCTCCGCCCTGATGGCGCAATGGGATCGTCTTTACGAGCAAGCGCGGGCTGCCGATGGTGCTATGAAGCACGATCCCGATGAAACGATCCCGATCGTTTCGGAACCGAAGATGAAGGCAGTTCAAGGAACAGCGATCCTGCTGGCCCTTGCCGGTGCGGGATTGTTCTCTATGGGTGTCGCCGTCGGTATTGCGTGGGACACGGAATGGAGGCCGTGGCGAACGGAGGTCGATGATGCCCCTCTGATCACTTACCTTCCGGAGGTTCGCCTGGTTGTTGGCCAAAGCCGGATCATCCATGGCGAGCGAGGTGATTGCGGCAGGCTGCCTCGCGATTGGCGGGACGTGTGGGGAACCTGCCGTCGTCGCGTATCGGTGATTTCTCGGACGCCGGAATCGTTCGGCGCTATTCCATGTTTTGCAAAGGTGTAACGCCGGCCCGCGGTGTTCGGTTTACTGCGAAAGCACCCGGCACGGAAGAAATGTATGTCGTCGGCGACTACATGAAGATCACGGTGGTGGACGAGGCTTCTCTTACGATTGTGACGCCGGAAGGCAATGAGGCGGAGCTTCAACCGTGATGCTGATCGGGATGGAGGCTCAGAGGCCGGCCGCTTTGGGGTCAGAACAAGAGCAGTCGAAATCGTACGCTAAGGTCGAACGAAACCGGAACGAAGCCGTAGATCCGATGTGCAACATCCGATCTCTGTGGATTGCCACCGACATGCGCCAATTTTGATTTCTCTGTCCGGCCGACTCGACAACGCTTCGAGCAGATTGCTCATCAATGGAGTCGGACGATGGCAAAGCGCAAGCTTCTTAAAGATCAAGATCGCCGGAAGCTTGTCGACATACCAGTCGACGAGGATAACCTAATCCGCCACTATTTGTTGTCATCGGCGGATCGCCTGGAGATTGAACTGCGGAGACGTAATCACAATCGTCTCGGCTTTGCCATCCAGCTATGTCTGATGCGATACCCGGGTCGAGTGCTTGGAGCAGAAGAAACTCCGCCTCGCGCCATGCTGAAGTATGTTGCTGATCAGATCGGCGCCGCTCCAGGCGAATTTGCCCTCTATGCACGTCGTGAAGAAACCCGTCGGGATCATATGGCGCGGCTAATGGTCTATCTGAATACGAGAAGCGCGACTCTGCAAGATCGCCGCGTCGCGCTATTGGCGGCAGTTCAAGCGGCGACCATGTCCGACGACGGTGCTGCGATAGCCAGTTCGGCTGTCGCCGCGCTTCGCGAACGCGAGCTCTTCTGCCGGCGATCGATACGATCGAACGCATCGGCCTTGCCGGCCGTGCCATTGCTCGCCGCCGGGCAGAAAAACTCTGATTGAAAACATCCCGCTCGATAGGCTTCAATCACTGGATAGGCTGTTAGAGGTTGACCCGTCGATCGGCCAGACGCGCTTTCATTGGCTGCGCTCGGCGCCAGAAGCGCCGGCTGCGTCGAACCTCGTCGGGCTGACCGAGCGGATAACTTTTCTACGGCGGCTGGAGATCGATTCGGAACTGCAGGCGTGCGTATCATCTGGACGGTGGGACCAGATGATCCGGGAGGCAACGCAACGCCGGCCTGGCTTGCCAACGACTTCAACACCAGCCGTCGCCACGCTCTGATCGTGGCTCAAGTCATCTGTCCGTCGTCGAATGATTTGAGACTTTTGGGCTTTGGAAGAATGGAGTTTCCGGCTCGGTTTGCGTTTTGATTTAAGCCGCTTTGGCCTGGTGGTTCAAGCGGCGCTGTTTGATCGTGTCTCGTTTGATCCTTTCGCGTTCGAGCAGGATGGTCTGGCCGCGTCCGAAGTAGACATCGGCGGGCGTGAGATTGTCGAGGCTCTCGTGGTACCGGCGATGGTTGTAGTGCTCGACGAAGGCCGCGATCTGAGCTTCGAGGTCCTCCTGGAAGAAGTAGTTTTCGAGCAAGATGCGGTTCTTCAGCGTCTGGTGCCAGCGTTCGATCTTACCCTGTGTTTGCGGATGGCCAGGAGCGCCGTGGACCTGGTCGATCTTGTATTTCTCCAGCCATTCGCCGAGATCGGAAGCGACGTAACACGGGCCATTGTCGGACAGCAGGCGCGGCCGATGTTCGACCTTGACCTTGTCGCAGCCTGAGGCGGCCAGTGCCAGGTCGAGCGTGGCGGTGACGTCGTCCACTTTCATGCTGGTGCACAGCTTCCAGGCGATGATGAAGCGGGAATAGTCGTCGAGGATGGTTGACAGGTAGAACCATCCCCAGCCGATGACCTTCAGGTAGGTGAAGTCGGTTTGCCACATCTCGTTCGGCCGCGTGGTTTTGTCCTTGAACTCGTCATTGGCCTTGATGACGATATAGGCTGGCGAGGTGATCAGGTCGTGGGCCTTGAGCAGGCGATAGACCGAAGCCTCTGACACGAAATAGCTTTCCGTATCGGTGAACTTCACCGCCAGTTCGCGCGGCGACAGGTCGGCATGATCCAGCGCCATTTCGATAATGCGATCCCGGACATCGTCGGGTATGCGGTTCCAAACCCGTGACGGCGCAGATGTTCGGTCTTCCAGCCCCTCGACACCGTGGGTCAGGAACCGATCATACCAGCGATAGAAGGTTGGCCGAGGAATACCGAGCTTGTCGAGGGTCTGCCTGGCCGACAAATGCGAATCTTCCACGATCCGGATGATCTCAAGCTTCTCTGAGGCGGGGTATCTCATTCGTCGTCGCCCCCATCCGCGATCATGCTTTTTGAGCAGGCGGTTTTCCAGGGTGAGGTCAGCCAGCGCCTCTTTCAGGTCGCGGCTTTCACGGCGCAGCGCCTTCACCTCGTCACTGGTCGCCGAGCGGGCGGTGTCACCGGCAAGCCGCTTCTTGCCCGCTTCGAGGAATTCCTTCGACCAGCTATAATACAGGCTCTCGGCGATCCCTCACGGCGGCAGATCGCAGCTATGCTGTCTTCGCCACGCAACCCTTCCAGCACAATGCGAATTTTGTCTTCCGCAGAATGGTGCTTGCGTCGCGCGGCGGATGTCCTTGATCGTCTTCTCAGCCGCCGATGTCTGCGGCCCGGATTTTTGTCTCATCTTCGCTTCCTTCGATAGAGCTACGATGAGCCGAAAATCCTCTCTCTCAATTAAACCAAATCTGTCTCAAGGGCGCTGATCCGGGACAAAGAACCAGCATGGGATGCCGTATATGCTCCGTCCATGAATTCGCATCGATGCAGTTGGCGCACCGTCGCCTCGTTGATTTCGCTGGCGGCGAAGTCCTAGCCGGAGCTGTCCTTGCACAATTCGGAGCGGAAATTTCTCTTCTGATGGTCAACATTTGGCTAAACCAGTAAATTTGCGACGAGCCCGCCCCGAATTTCCAGCCGGAAAGCGCCGAAAGCGATCGCCACCTGGGTGCGCTCTTGCTCTACTTGGGGCTCGCGAAAGCATCGAAGATCGAACTGTCGGGTTTACATTTCCGGCCCGGTTCGATCTCGACGACCAATCGATGCGGTCAGATAAGCCCTCCAATTACATAGCTTCTCACATATGGTTTCTATCAAATTATATATTGGTTCGCTCGTTGCTCGGCGTGTTAGCCATTTCATCACATCAAACTCATGGGAGGAGAACATGAGGAATGAAATGACGCGTCGCGGTTTCATGGGAGCCGTGGCGGCAGCTGGTGCTCTGCCGTTCTTGCCCACTCCGGCTCTTGCTGTGCCGAGAACAATCAAAATCGGCCTGACGACGCCGGCTTCCGGTCAGATGGCTACATTCCACCAGCCCATCCCCTTCATCTTGGAGCAGGTGCAGAAGGCGACGGGTGGATCGATTGCGATCAACGGCCGGCAACATCCGATCGAGATCGTCGTCAAAGACCAGCAGAGCAATCCCAACCGCGCCGCCGAAGTGGCGCAAGAGCTGATCCTTCAGGACAAGGTGGACGTGATTGCCGCTTTCTCCTCGCCGGAGACCGTTAATCCGGTTTCTGACCAGAGCGAGCTGAATGGCGTCCCGTGCATTGGTTCCGTTTGTCCGTTGGAGCCTTGGTTCTTTGGGCGCAGTGGTGACCCCAAGGTCGGGTTTGAGTGGACCTACTGTTTTTCCTTTTCCGGTGACGATTATGGCAAGTCCATTGTCGCTTTTGGGACAAGCTTCCAATCGACAAGGTGGCCGGCGCGCTGTGGCCGAACGATGCGGACGGCCACATCCTTGGCGAAATCTGGACGAAGCTGTTTTTCGAAAAAGGCTACAAGGTGGTCGATCCCGGCCGTTTCGATCTGCCGGTCAGCAACTATGCCGCACAGATCGCGGCACTGAAGACGGGTGGTGCCCAGGCGGTCAGTTCGCTTGCGCCAGGGCCGGAATTCGCCCTGTTCTGGTCCCAGTGCCAGCAGCAGGGTTTTCTGCCGAAGGCGGTGGTGGCGAGCAAGTCGTGCGAATTCGCCGACGTGCAGTATTCTCTCGGTGACAGGGCGGCTGGAATCGCCAATCCCATCCTGTGGACGCAATTCCATCCTTTCAAGTCCGGTCTGACAGGCCAGACTGCACATGAACTGGCTGATGCCTATGCAGCGGCGACCGGCCGCCAGTGGGAGCAGACGCTTGGCCATGTACATGCGCAACTCGAACTCGTACTCGATGCGTTGAAGCGTACAGAGGACATAGACAAGCCTGAATCGATCCGCGACGCCATTGCCTCGTCCCACTACGAATCCGTCGCCGGTACAATCGACTTTAAGACCGGCCCGCTTCCGAACACGTCGAAGACGGATCTCACCTTCGTGCAATGGTTCAAGGGGCAGAAATTCCCATATGAACGGCAGATCGTCGACAATAGCTTCGCGCCGTCAATCGCGGTGACGGCCAGCCCGATCCTGATTGGTGGCTGACCGCTAAGCTCTATTGCCGCTTTCGGGTGGCTGGAGGCGGCCGCGTCGCATTGCAAAGTGATGCGGCGCGCTAGCCTGCCGGATTCCCTTCCTGCATCGTCCTGTCGCGAGGTAAGCAACGTGCTCGATCTCCTGTCGCTCAGCCGTGGGTTCAGCGGCCTCATCATCATAGACAATCTCGACCTCCATGTCGGCGAGGGAGAACTTCTGGCGTGCTCGGGCCGAACGGCGCCGGTAAGACCACACTGTTCAATCTCATCGCCGGCAATCTCAGGCCCGGTATCGGAAAGGTTGTCTACAAGGGAAGGGACGTTTCACGCATGGCGGTGTGGGACCGGTGTAGGCTGGGCATCGCCCGCACATTCCAAGTCCCGAAGCCTTTCACAGATATGAGCGTCTTCGAGAACGTACTCGTTCCGGCAATCCATGGCGGCGGCCTTTCAGTAAGAGAGGCGAAGTACGCGGCAATGGACGTGCTCGATCAGACGGGCCTGCTTTCGAAAGCCGCCTTGCCTGCCGGACGGTTGACTTTGTTGGATCTGAAGCGGCTGGAGCTTTCAAAGGCGCTGGTCCAGAAGCCCGAACTGCTGCTTCTCGATGAGATCGCAGGCGGGCTGACCGACCTCGAATGCGAGGCGTTGCTGGCAATCATTTGTGCGATCCACGCACGCGGAACCACGATCGTCTGGATCGAACATGTTCTGCACGCGCTGCGGCGGGCCGCCACGCGGCTCGCTGTTCTCAACGGCGGCAGAATCCTGACTACCGGCGAACCGGAGGACGTGCTTGCCGATCCGCGCGTACAGGAGGTCTATCTTGGAGTATGAAACAGCTCGAGCGGATGGTGTCGAGCCACTTCTCGCCATTGAGGGTCTCTGCGTCCGCTACGGCCAGTTCCAGGCGGTACACGATCTCAGTCTGACGGTGGCGCCCGGCGAGATCGTGTCGATCATCGGTGCCAACGGCGCGGGGAAATCATCGCTGCTCAATGCTGTAATGGGGCGGCGACCATCTCAACGGGCGTCGTTCGATGGGACGGCGAGATGCTGAATGGGAAAGGCACGTCCGACATCATAGCCGGCGGCATTGCGCTCGTGCCGGAAGGGCGCCGGCTGTTTTCCACCTGACGGTCGAGGAGAACCTCGATATCGGGCGGCAGGTGAATCGTAGGGGCGGCATCGACCTCGACCGCGTGTTCGGCTGGTTTCCGATCCTCAAGGAACGCCGACGGCAGAAGGCCGGTGAACTTTCCGGCGGTCAGCAGCAGATGATCGCTCTCGGGCGGGCGCTGCTGATGAACCCGAGACTGTTGCTATGCGACGAAATAAGCCTCGGGCTTGCACCTGCCGTCATCAACGACCTTTACCGGCTGCTCGAAGAGCTGCGGGCCGGGGCTCAGCATTGTTTTGGTCGAACAGGACATCACGCGATCGCTCTCCGTGGCCGATCGTTTCTATTGCATGCTCGAAGGCCGCGTCACGCTGGCCGGCAATCCGCACGAGACAGATCGGGAAACGGTGATGATCCATTATTTCGGTTCAGAAAAGGCCAGCGGAGAATATCACGCATGACCTCAATATGGCTAAACCAAATTCTTCAGGGTGTTCTGATCGGCGGGCTTTACGCGCTTTATGCCGTCGGGCTCTCGCTGTCAGTTGGTGTGATGCGGTTCGTGAACATCGCCCATGGCGATCTCATCGTGCTCGCTTGCTTCGCGCAGTGGGCGCTGGTGGTGGGGCTCGGCCTTGATCCGTTGGTGGCTGCTCCGATCCTCATCGTCGTCTGTGCCGTCTGCGCATGGCTTCTCCAGAGGCTGCTGCTGGAGCGGGTGCTCAAGGGGGCTGATGCCGCTGGTGCTTGTGACCTTCGGCCTGTCCATCTGCATCCAGAACGGATTGCTCGGCGCTTTCGGGGCGGATAGCCGTAAAGTGCCGGCGGGCAATCTCGATATCGCCTCCGTTGCTTTGGCTGATCAGATCACCGTCGGTATATTGCCGCTGCTGATCTTCGGGTCCGTAGTTTTGCTCATCATGGTGCTCAACTACGTCCTGTTTCGCACGCGGCTTGGCACACGCATCCGGGCCGTCGCGGAAAACCCGGCGACGGCAACCTTGATGGGCCTGCCCACGACACGGTTATACGCCGTTTCGATGGCAATTATCGGCATCTCCATCGGAATCACGGCGGCTTTTTGTCCATTTGGACCAACTTCGATCGAGCAGCGGTCAGGGCCGTATGCTGATTGCCTTCGAAACCGTGGTCCTCGGCGGACTAGGCAGTCTGTGGGGTACCCTTGCCGGGGAATCGTGCTTGGCATCGCCCAGAGTGTCGGAGCGCAATTCGATACCGCATGGCAGGCGCTGGCTGGACACATTGTCTTTCTCCTCGTCTTTCTCCTTCGTCCGCAAGGTCTGTTTTCGGAAGGTCCGCATGATGCATTCTTCGGATTATGTCACTTGGATCGGCCGCGCCGTTCTCGTTCTCTTCGGTTTGGCTTTCATTGCGCTACCCTTTGGCGCCGAAAGCGGTCTGCTTGCGTTCGGAACTACATTCCTCATAACGCTCACCCTGGCGATGACATGGAACGTGCTTGCGGGCTATGCGGATATTGTCACCCTGGGCCAGCATGCCCTCGTCGGAGCGGGTTCCTACGGCTTCTACGCTTGCGCCACACTGTTGGGCTTTAGCCCATGGCTGTCACTTCTGCTTGCAGCCGTCATTGCCGTGCTGCTCGCTGTTCCCTTCACGGTTTTCGTCCTGCGTTTGAGAGCGGCCTATCTGGCAGTCGGCACATGGGTCGTGGCCGAAACGGTGATGCTGATTTCCGGAAAACTGCCGGCCTTCAACGGCGGCACGGGCGTAAGCATCCCGGTCTCTCTGGCCAAGGCCTTCGGCGCTCGACCCGCCGAGCGCATTGAAACGATATACTGGATCACGTTGGCGCTAGCGGTGATAACGTTCATCGGAACCTGGCTGTTCCTGCGGCGCCCGATAGGGCTCGGCCTGACGGCCATGCGTGACAATGAGGCGGGTGCGGCAAGCGTCGGCGTCAATATCACGCGCGCCCGCATCGCTTGCATGATTGGCGTCGCCCCGATCCTCGGCATCGTCGGTGCGCTTAACACGCTGCAGAAGCTTCATATCTCACCGAACGCATCGTTCAGCTTGGTCGATTGGACGATCTACCCGCTATTCGCGGCGGTGATCGGCGGGGTGGGACGCATAGAGGGGCCGATCCTCGGATCCATCTTCTTCTTCGCGATCCGCGGCTACTTCGCCAATCTCGGTGCCTGGCATTTCGTGATCCTCGGCGTCGTGGCTATTGCCATCATCATCGTGGAGCCGGGCGGTATTTTGGGGATCATCCGTCGTTTTTCATCGGCACCGCTAGTGCCTGTCTCCCACGCGCCACCGCGTGAATTCCCTGCATCGGCGTTGCAGGCAGAACGTTCCCATTCGTGACACAACACATTAGGAGGTAAATAGATGTCATTGGCTAACAAGAGAATTCTCGTCACGGGCGCTTCGTCTGGTATAGGCGCCGCGACTGCGCGTTTGCTGGTGGAGAGCGGAGCGAAGGTGGTCGGCGTCGACCGCAGCGAAGCACCCGCCGACATATCGTTCGATACGTTTAGCAAGATCGACCTTGCCGATCGCGACAGCATTGACGGCGTCCTCGCCGCGCTCGGGGAACCTTCGACGGCATCGCCAACGTGGCGGGCGCATCCTCTGCTGCGCCAACCGAACTCCAGTTCAAAGTGAACTTCCTCGGCACCCGCCATCTCGTCACCCGCATCGAGCCCATGCTGTCGCCTACGGCTTCCGTGGTGAATGTCGCCTCCGGCACCGCCATCCGCTGGCTTGAATGGTTCCCGTTCTTCAAAGAGCTGGCGCTGACGCCGGACTACGAAGCCGGCCTTGCCTGGCTGAAACAGCATCCGCAGGACGGGCTGCACTCCTATTCCCGTAGCAAGCAGGCGCTGATCGCATGGTCGCAGATGAAGGCCGTGGAATGGATTTCGTCCGAGCGGCGCATTAACACAGTTAGCCCGGGACCCGTAGCTACTCCAATGCTGCGCGAATTCCGTTCGGCGCTAGGCGACCAGTTCATCGACTTCGACATCGCGCGCACGCGCCGTGCCGCCGTGGCGGAGGATATCGCGCCCACGATTGCCTATTTGCTGGATGACGTCTCGGCGGGTGCATGGCGTCGACATCGCGGTCGATGGAGGTTTCTCGGCGGCAGTTCTCACGGATCCGGTGAAGTGGCCGCCGGACGAATGAGCGCGGACGGCGAACGTTATAGCGCAGCAGCCAGAAGGGGTGATCAATGGGTAATGCAACTTATAGATTCGCCGGCGGCGCTTTGAGCGTAGCGCGTATGGGCTTCGGTGCGATGCAACTGCCGGGGCCCGAGGTCTGGGGGCCGCCACGCGACAAGAACACGGCGCTTGCCGTGCTCCGGACGGCTGTTGAACTCGGCGTCAATCATATTGACACGTCGGACTTCTATGGTCCGCACGTTTCCAATCAACTGATCCGCGAGGCGCTTTCGCCCTACCCAGACGGGTTGGTCATCATCACGAAGGTTGGCTTCGCGCGCACCGCTGATAAATCCTGGGTGCCGGCGCGCCAGAAGGCGGAACTGGTTGCCGCCGTCATGGACAATCTGCGTCATCTCGGGCTGGACGTGCTCGATGTTGTAAACCTTCGAGTCGGCGACGCTTTCGGCCGCACGGAAGACTCGATCGTGGAGCCGCTCGAGGCGCTGGCTGAGCTTCAGCAGAAGGGGTTGATCCGCCACATCGGATTGAGCAATGTCAGCCACGGGCAATATCGCGAAGGCACATCGATAGCGAAAATTGTCTGTGTCCAGAACCTCTACAATGTCGCAAACCGGCAGGACGACGCGCTCATCGACGAACTGGCGGCCGATGGAATCGCCTACACGCCGTTCTTCCCGTTAGGCGGTGTCTCGCCGCTGCAATCGGCGGCGCTGTCGGACGTCGCCCGCGAGATGTCGGTCACGCCGATGCAGGTGGCGCTTGCCTGGCTGCTGCAGCGATCGCCGAACATCCTGTTGATTCCGGGCACGTCTTCGCTTGTTCATCTCAAGGAAAATGTCACCGCAGCGAAGATCGTTCTGCCAGCCAAGGCGCTTGATGCGCTGAACGGCATCGGCGCGATCCCGGAATGAAGCGGGATGCAAGGGGAAGATATGAGCGGGATTCTGGAAATCGCACGCGTCGTCGTGAAATCCGGTTGCGGTGATGCGTTCGAGGAGGCGGTGACGCAGCTGCGCCCTCTTTTCCTGAAGGCGGCCGGAAACAAGGGGTTTTCGGTTCGTCGCTCGGTCGAGAACGAGCGCGCCTATGTGTTTCTGGTTGCGTGGGAAAGGTGGAGGACCACACGGTCGGCTTCATGGGTTCGCCGGATTTTCTGATCTTCATCGAGGCGGTAGGCGGCTTCTTCGATGCGGAACCGTTCATCGAGCATACGACACTCGCGGTGGGGTGACGTCAGCTATTGTGATAAGGCTTCGCTGCGGCCGGCATTTGTGAAACGTGCCGAGCCGCCTGTGGAGGGAAAGTGGAACGGGTTTTCGCGTCGCAGATGACATTGCACAAGCTGGAAATCTTTTGTCTGGTTTGTGAATTCCAGAGCGTGACGCGTGCTGCCGAGCGCATGCGCGTCGCGCAACCGGTTGTGACGGCACATATCCGGTTCCTGGAGGAAAAACTGGGCGTCCGGCTGTTCGAGCGTAGCGGCCGACGCCTCGTGCTGACGGCTGCCGGCAGACGGGTACATACCTGGGCCAACGAAGTCATCACACGGACACGCGAATTGGAGCGCGAACTCAATATCTCAGGGGATGCCGAAGTGGGGACGGCAATTGTCTCGGCGTCGATGACCGTCGCTTCCTATGTGCTCCCGCCCCTTTTTCCACGTTTCGCCAGGTGCACGCGACAGGAGGTATCTCGCTTCGTCTCCAATCCCCAACTCGTGACCGCCTCCGTTCGCGATGGGAGCTGCGATTTTGGTGTGTGCATTCTAGATCCTCGCCATGACGTGGATGGACTGAATGTCGAAAAACTATGGACCGAGCGTCTCGTGCTGGTTGCGGCCGCTGGCAGTACCCTCGCCGGTGAAGCAGTGTCGCCGGAGGAAATAGCTGCCCTTCCCTTCGTATCGTCACCGCGCAATCAGGTTCGCCGGGAGCTGGAGGAGGACGCACTGCGCGCCCATGGCATCGTTGGTCGACGAGTCGTTCTCGAACTTGGGCATCCTGAGGCCATGAAACAGGCGGTCCGTGCTCATGCAGGCGTCGCGTTCGTGATGGAGACATCGGTGCGAGACGAATGCGAGCGGTCTCCTGCGTCGTGTTACGACGCCAGGCGTTGATCTTTCTGTCCCTGTCTTTCTGGTGAGCAGACGGGACAAAAGCTTCTCCGATTTTCAGTCCAGCTTGATGGATTATGTTCGCGACGCGGCGGTGGACGGCCAGCCGCCGGTCGGTTTTGAGTCTTCCGACGTCAAGCTGCCCATCAGGTAGATGGCCGGCAAGCCGTTAGGCTGCGATAATGCATACGCAAATGACTATGGTTCTCGTGAAATTATATATTGGATAGGCTCTAAAACGACGGCTATCTTCCTCCAACCGCGGCGCCAAAGATCCCGCGGACACCTTCGCCACAAAATGATGAGGCCGTGCCGTATGGCGCGGAGGGTTCGGCAGGTGCGCAGCCAATTCGGGAGGAGCGGAATGTTTCTGGGAGTGGATATCGGAGGGACGTTCACGGACCTCGTCATGCTGGACGAGAACGGCGACCTGGTGACAACGAAGGCGCTATCGACGCCTGGCGAACTGGAAGTCGGCGTCTTCAATGCAGTCGAAGATGCGGCCCGGCAGCGGGGCATGTCGGGCGAGGAGCTATTGGCCAAGGTCACCGCATTTGGCCACGGCACGACACAGGCGACCAATGCCGTCATTGAGCGCGATGGTGCGCGGACCGGCCTGATTGCTACACGCGGTTTTGGCGATACGCTGGCAATCCAGCGGTTGATGGGATTTACCGCTGGTGTTCCGGTTGACCGGCTCGGCTGGTACTCGCGGCGGCGTTATCCGCAGCCGATCGTGCCGCGACAGTTGGTGCGAGAGGTGCGCGAGCGCGTCGATCATGCCGGCACGATCCTGGTGCCGCTCGATGAGGAAGAGGTCCGCGCAGCGGTCCGTTCGCTGGTTGCAGAGGGCGTACAGACATTCGCAGTCGCCTTCCTCTGGGGTTTCGCAATCCGGAACACGAGCGTACCGCCGCACGGATTATCCGCGAAGAGGCGCCGGGGGTTTATGTTAGCCTGTCGAGCGAGATCGCGCCGGTCCTCGGCGAATACGAGCGGACCGCGACCGCTGCGCTCAATTCCTATCTCGCTCCGAAAGTCGTCTCCTACCTTGACGGCATTGAGCAGATGCTGCGCCGCAAGGGCTTCAAGGGGCCTTTTCCATCCTGAACTCGGCCGGCGGCGTCATGCCGGTTTCCGAGGCGTCCCGGCGGCCGGTCACCCTCGTCACGTCAGGCCCGACCGGCGGCGTCATGGGTTCAGTTCATCTTGCAAAGAAGCTCGGCTACCGCAATCTCATTACCACGGACATGGGTGGCACCTCGTTCGACGTCGCCATTGTCGTCGACGACAAGCCGCTGATGTCGACCAACCACGAGGCTGGCGGATCCCATATCGCGACGCCGATGATCGAGGTGCGGGCCATTGGCGCCGGCGGTGGTTCCATCGCACGCGTCATCGACGGCCAACTTCGCGTGGGGCCAGACAGCGCCAGCGCCTGGCCGGGCCCTGCATGCTACAGGCGTGGCGGCACGTTGCCGACGGTCACGGATGCGGATGTCGTTCTTGGCGTCATCGATCCCGAGACGTTCCTTGGCGGCAAGATGAAGCTGGATCGCGATGCCGCCCTCACCGCGATCGAGACGCACATCGCCAAGCCGCTCGGCCTTTCCGTTGAGGAGGCGGCCGCCGGCATTCGCCGCATCGTCGACTCGCAGATGGCCGATACATTGCGCGAGGTGACGATCGGCCGCGGATCTGATCCGCGGGACTTCGTGATCTTCGCCTACGGTGGCGCGGGCCCCGTGCACTGTGCGGGCTACGGCGCGGAGCTTGGCGTGCCGAAAATGGTGGTGCCCGTCACATCGATGGCGCATTCCGCCTATGGGGCGCTGGCTGCCGATCTGCAGTTTTCCACCGAACGGGCGCTTCTCATGCGCGGCGGTGGGGATCCCGACCGCTTGGCGAAGGGCTGGAAGCCGGCCGTATCGCCGCAACCCTCGCGGAGCTTGAAATCGAGTGCCTCGAAGCCATGAGCCGGGCCGGTGTCACGGCGTCGGATGTCAGCCTGGTACGCACAGCGGACCTGCGCTACCGGCGGCAGACCAATGATCTGATCATTCCGCTGGACGACGGCGCCGTTACCGATGCTGCCATCGCCAGCCTTGTTGACCGTTTCGAACAGACCTACGAGCAGACCTACGGCAAGGGTTCGGCGTTCCGTGAAGCCGGCATTGAGCTGACCAATATCCGCATCGAGGCATTCGGCAAGACGCGCCGTCCGGAAATAGCCCTGCGCACGCCGACCGAGACGCCGAAGGCAGGCCGTCGCTCGATTTTCGAGCCGGTGGTCGGGCGCCGCATGGATTGCGCCGTCTACAACTGGCGTGACCTGCCGACGGGTTTCACCGTGGAAGGACCCGCTGTCATCGAGCACCCCGAAACCTCGGTCTTCGTGGCAGCGAGCCAGATCGCCCGGCTTGACAGCCATTCCAACATCACCATCGAGCAGCGGGAGGAGATCTGACATGGCCGCGAGCGACAAGAAAACCATCGATCCGATCACCTTCGAGGTCGTACGCAACAAGCTTCAGGCGATCACCGAAGAGCAGGCGATCACGCTGAAATCCGTTTCCGGCTCCCCTGTGGTCACCGAGGCGACGGACTTCAACAACGGGCTCTACCTTGCCGACGGTTCGATCGTCACGATGGGGCCGCAGGTCCTCTTCCATACCGGCACGATGTCCTCGGTGATCCGCTCGATCAACGAGAACTTCTCGGACAATCCCGATTCGTGAAGGAGATATGTTCATCCTCAACGACCCCTATCGCGGTGCGATCCACCAGCCCGACGTTTCCATCGTCGCGCCGGTTTTCCACAATGGCCGGCACGTCGCCTGGGCTGGCTCCTGCGCTCACCAGCTTGACGTCGGCGGCATGAGCTTTGGCTCCTGGGCGATCGGCGCCACGGAGATCCAGCAGGAAGCGATGCTGCTGCCCGGTATCCGGATTGTCGAGGGCGGCGTCCTGCGCCAGGACCTCTGGCAGATGATCATGGGCATGACGCGCCTGCCCCATGTGCTCGGCCTCGACCTCAAGGCCATGATCGCGGCCAACAACGTCGCGGTGCGCCGGCTTGTCGAACTGATGGACCGCTATGGCGGTGATGTCGTCGATACCATCATGCGCGAGGAGATTGCCAGCTCCGAGCGGCAGGTGCGACAGGTGCTGTCGTCCTTGCCCGACGGCGTGTTCCGTGCTCGCGACTACATCGAGCATGATGGCCACGACAACGTACTCTACCAGGTTTGCGTGACGGCCACCAAGAAAGGCGACCGGCTCACCCTCGACATGACCGGGACCTCGCCGCAGGCGCCGGGCTTCATCAATTGCACCGCCTCAGGCATGCGAGGGGCGGCGTTGACCGGCCTCCTGCCCATTCTCGCGCCGCGTATCCGCTGGAACGAGGGTATCATGCGGGCCGTCGATTTTGTCGCACCCGAGGGCATTCTGTGCAACGCGACATGGCCGGCTCCGATTTCCTCGGGAACGATCTCGACGGCTTGGATCGTGCAGAACGTCGTAGTCGCGGCCCTGTCACGCATGGTCGCCTGCTCGCCGGAGCACCGGAATGAGGGCCAGGCGGTGACCAAGGGCCATATGATGGTGATGACGCTCGCAGGCAAGGACCGAGACGGTGCACCGTTCGGCACGTTCCTGCTCGACTCGACGGCCGGCGGCGGCGGCGCATTTCCGGACCATGATGGCCTCGACGGTTCTGGCGACTATTGCGTCCCGCGTCCCGCCATCGCCAACGTCGAGGCGAACGAAGGCAACGGGCCGTTTCTTTACCTGTTCCGTTCCTTTGTTCGTGATACCGGCGGGCCGGGCCGCCAGCGAGGCGGCGCGGGCACGGCCCTCGCTATCGTTCCCTATGGCACGGACGGATTGCAGGCGATGATGCTCGGCCATGGGGTCGAAGTTCCCAATTCGACCGGTCAGTTCGGCGGCCTGCCGGGCGCGTGCGGCCGCAATATCCTGCTTCGTGACGCCGGTGATCCGGCGACAATCGCGGGCCTTGCCGGGAACATGGCGGCGCTTCTCGACGTCGGCGTCGAGCAACTGGGGCCGAAGCCGGGTCGCATGGGGCTCAGCCAGCGTGATGTGCTCGGATACGCCTTCCAGGGCGGTGGCGGCTACGGCGATCCCTTGGAACGTGATCTGGCCGCGGTGCTTGTGGATGTCCTGAACGGGCATGTAAGCGTCGAGGCTGCGCGCGCGCAATATGGCGTCATCATCGTGGACGATCGCGTTGCCGCCGCCGAAACGGAGGCCGAGCGTCATGCGATCCGGACTCGACGGCTTGGCGGCAATGCACCGCAGAGGGTGGCGCGTGCGGGCGAGATGCAGGTCGCGAACGGCAGGTTCAGGTGTGGTTGCGGCTGCGATCTCGGCCCTACCGACGAAGACTGGAAGGTGCGGGCGCGTAGCTATCGCGTGGAGCCCTCGTCCTATGGCCCGCACATCCGCACCCACGCGGATCTGGAACTGCGCGAACATGTCTGCACCGATTGTGGCTCTCTGCTCGAAGCCGAAACCGTGCGCAAGGGAGACGCATCGCTCGTTACATGCCTGCTCGACATCACCGACACAACGGACACTGCGGCCTGACTGGGAGAAAGTTATGACTCGTTATCCTGAAAAGGCGCTATTGTCGTCACCGGTGCGGCGCAGGGTATCGGCCGACGGCTGGCGCTCAGCCTGGTGGCCGAGGGCGTCGATGTTCTGATCGCCGACTGGAATGCCGAAAAGGGCGAGGCTGTGGCGCTCGAGGCGGCACCTGGCACCGGTCGCCGGCTCTTCGTTCGAACGGATGTCGCCAGCGAGGAGAGCTGCCGCGCCACCATTCAAACGGCCAAGGATGCCTTTGGCGGCGTTTTCGGCCTGGTGAACAATGCCTCCATCTTTTCGACGCTCGAAATGCGCCCCTTCTGGGACATCCCAAGTGAAGAATGGGACCGCGTGCAGGCTGTCAACCTGAAGGGCGTGTTCAATATGACGCGCGCGGCTCGCGAGGCGCTGGTGGCTTCCGGGGAAGGATCGGTCGTCAATATAGCGTCTTCGACCATTCATTTCGGACGGCCGAACTACGCCCATTATGTCTCGTCAAAAGCTGGCGTCATGGGCCTGTCCGGGCAATGGCGCGCGAACTCGGCGCGTTCGGCGTGCGTGTGAATACCCTGACGCCGGGCCCGACGTTCACCGAGGTGGAGCGGGCAACCGTCACACCGGCGCAGAAGGAAGCGATGATCGAGCAACAGTGCCTCAAACGGGCGGGCGGCCCGGATGACATTGCGGACGCCATTGCATTTTGCTTTCGCGACAGGCGCGCTGGGTGACCGGCCAGCTTCTGAATGTCGATGGCGGCATGATCACTTACTGACGATCAGATGGCGCTCGGCGCCACACATTAACAGGAAACATTGTCATGGCTTACGTGACCGCATCCGATCGCATGCTGATCGGTGGCGAGCTGGTGCACGGCTCTACCGGGGAATTCGACGACTCCATCAATCCCGCGACCGAGGAAATCATCGGCCGCTCTCCGCGCGGCACACGCGACGATGTCGCCCGTGCTGTCGAGGCGGCGGAAGCAGCTTGGCCCGCCTGGGCGGCGTTGACACCGTCGGAGCGTGGGCGCGCCTGCGGGTTTCGGAGCCGCGCTGAAGGCGCGGGCGGAAGAAATCCTGCATGTCGAAGTTGCCGATACCGGCAATACGATCACGCCGATGCGCGGCGATGTCGGCATGGCTGTGGAGAGCCTGGATTATTATGCGGGCCTCATCCACGAGCTGAAGGGCGAGACCATTCCGGCAACAGCCGAGAATCTGCATATCACGGTGCGTGAGCCCTACGGTGTCGTCGCCCGCATCGCGCCGTTCAATCATCCTCTGATGTTCGCCGTCGCCCGGACTGCCGCGGCGCTCGCCGCCGGCAATGCCGTCGTCGTCAAGCCGCCGGAAACCAGTCCGCTCTCCGCCTCGTCCTGGCGGAAGTTGCGCGCGAAGCGTTACCGCCGGGGGTGTTCAACATCTTGACGGGAACGGGCGCGACGGTGGGCGACGCGATTGTCCGCCATCCCGATATCAAGCGCATCGCTTTCATCGGCTCTCCCGTGACGGGGCGTGCGATCCAGCGGGCAGCGGCCGAGGTCGCGGTCAAGCACGTCACGCTGGAACTGGGTGGCAAGAACCCGCTGATCGCGTTCCCGGACATGGATCCCGACGTGATCGCCGCCGCCGCCGTTCGGGGCATGAACTTCACCTGGCAGGGGCAGTCCTGCGGTTCGACCAGCCGCCTTCTGTTGCATGAGGATATTCACGATGCCGTGCTGGCGCGCGTGGTCGAGCGCGTTGCGGGGCTGAAGGTCGGCGACCCCGCCGATCCGGTTTCCGATATGGGGCCGCTAAATTCCCGTGTGCAGTACGACAAGGTGCTGTCCTTCTTCGAAACGGCCCGTCACGACGGTTCGCGGTTGATGACCGGAGGCAAGCGGCCTGTCGGGCGCGGCTTCGAAAAGGGCTTCTGGGTCGAGCCGACGGTCTATGCCGACGTCAAACCCGGCATGCGGCTCTGGCAGGAAGAGGTCTTCGGTCCGGTTCTGTCTGTTGGCCGCTGGAAGACCGCGGAAGAGGCTATCGCCCTCGCCAACAGTACGGAATACGGCCTGACGGGCGCCGTCTGACCAACGACATCAAAAACGCACTCAACGTCGCGCGCCGCGTGCGTTCGGGCCACATGTGGATCAACGGCTGCTCCAACCATTTCCTCGGCGTTCCCTTCGGCGGAATGAAGAATTCCGGCGTCGGTCGCGAAGAGGGCATCGAGGAGATGCTGTCCTACACCGAAGCGAAGACCATCAACATCATGCTCGGCTGATCGGCCGGGCAGGAAAGAAGCCGATCTGTTTTCACAGACTTGCCAAGGATTACGCTCATGTGTTCGCCTGACAATCCGCATCAGCCCATTGCCGTCGCGATCGCCGACACAGCCGAGGCTGGGCCACCGCCGTCCCCGCAACTGATCGAGGACCTGGTTGCAGCCAATCATATCCTTTTCGACCAGGGCGTGGTGGATGGCTTCGGCCATGTCAGCGTTCGTCATGACAAGCGGCCCGACCGGTTCCTTCTCGCCCGCAACATGGCGCCGGGCCGTGTGAGCCGAGAGGATATCGTCGAATTCACGCTCGATGGCGATGCGGTCGACGCTGCTGGCCGCAAGGTCTATCTCGAACGTTTCATCCACGGCGAAATCTACCGTCGCCGGCCCGACGTCAAGGCCGTGGTGCACAGCCATTCCACGCCATTGTACCGTTCAGCATCGCCAAGAATTTCCGCATGAACGCCGTGTTCCACATGGCCGGTTTCGTCGGTCAGGATGTGCCGGTCTACGAGATCCGCGAGGCGGGCGGCGACGCGACCGACCCTTGTCAGCAACAACCATCTCGGACGCGCTCTCGCCGGGAAATTCGATGCCAGCGATATCGTGCTGATGCGCGGCCATGGTTCCACCGTCGTCGCCGACAGCGTCCAGCGCGCGGTCTATCGGGCAATCTATGCCGAACTCAATGCCCGCTACCTGATGGATGCCAGCAAGCTCGGTGAGGTCGTGTACCTCACAGAGGGGAATGCCGCGCGGCAGCCGAGAACATCGAAGCGCAGGTTCATCGGCCCTGGGAACTCTGGGTCGAACAGGCTCGTGCCCGGCGCGCAGCCTTCTGATCAGGAGGAGGAAAATCATGACGACGAAGGACCACGCGGCGGTCAAGAACGCTATGCAGCCGGACGATACGCCGGAACTGCGCGAACTCTATGCCGGCTTCGAGCGCGAGCATCTGAAGCCCCTGTGGACGCAGCTCGGGAATCTCATGCCGGTTCATCCCAAACCGAGGGCCGTGCCGCATGTCTGGAAATGGGCCAACCTCTATCCGCTGGCAAAGCGCTCCGGCGATCTCGTGCCGGTTGGGCGCGGCGGCGAACGACGAGCGCTTGGACTGGCAAATCCGGGCCTCGGCGGCAACGCCTATGTGAGCCCGACGCTCTGGGCGGCGATCCAGTATCTCGGGCCGCGGGAAACCGCACCTGAGCATCGTCATGCCCAGAATGCCTTCCGTTTCGTGGTAGAAGGCGAGGGCGTCTGGACGGTTGTGAACGGCGACCCTGTTCGCATGAGTCGTGGCGATTTCCTGCTGACGCCGGGATGGCATTTCCATGGCCATCATAACGATACCGACCAGCCGATGGCCTGGATCGACGGGTTGGATATTCCCTTTCCTACCAGAACGATGTCGGCTTCTTCGAGTTCGGTTCTGAGCGGGTGACGGACTACGCGACGCCGCGTTTCTCACGCGGCGAGCGCCTGTGGTGCCATCCAGGTCTGCGTCCGCTGTCCGGCTTGCAGAGCACCGTCAGCTCGCCCATCGGCGCCTACCGATGGGAGCACACGGACAGGGCGCTGACCGAGCAGCTTCTTCTGGAGGATGAAGGCCAGCCCGCAACGGTTGGACAGGGCCATGCCGCCATACGCTTCGTCAACCCGACGACCGGCGGCGATGTCATGCCGACCATTCGTGCCGAGTTTCACCGGCTGAGGGCGGGCGCGCAGACGCCGCCACGCCGTGAGGTGGGGTCATCCGTCTTCCAGGTGTTCGATGGTCGCGGCTCTGTTGTGCTCGGTGATGTGGAACACCGGCTCGACATCGGCGATCTGTTCGTCGTGCCGTCCTGGATATCCTGGTCGCTGCAGGCCGAAACGCGGTTCGATCTCTTCCGCTTTTCCGATGCACCGATCATGGAGCGCCTGCATTTTGACCGCGTGTTCGTTGAGGAAGAACCGAGATGAACGTGGAAGAGCGACCACTCGACGAGCGGGAGGCGCTCGCCGCGCTCCGGGCTCGGCAAGGCAAGGGCGCACGGTATGATTCAGCCGCGGCCCCGGCTTCCGACCTTCTCTTGGCACGACGAGGAGCGGCCTATTTTGCCCGCAAGCTTAACGAGCTCGACGATGTGGCGCTCGACGGCAGTTCGTCCCTGAACGGGGTCGGTCGCCGGTTGATTGTCGCTCGCGTCGGGTACGAGGCCCGCGCGATGGCGCGCATCGCAGAAGCCGCGCGCGAAGAACGCGGGGAGGAAAGTCTTGGCGACCCCGAACAGGAGCCCGATGACGAGGTGCTGGGTGCCTGCCTTCCGGCCCACGCGTTGCGCTACCTCTTCGAGCATGCCCAGGCACATCTGAATGTCGAATGGCGTGACCTGACGGATGCGGCATGGGACCGTGCGGTCGTTTCGCTGACGGGCCGCCGGGTGACGCCGAGGCAGATGGTTCGCGAACGCGCCGTCACGCTTTGGCTCAGCGCCGTGGCTCTCGGAAATGGCGGCCGATTAAGCGACGTGCCGGGCGAGATCCGGCCAACGAGCATCAGTACGAACGATCAGCAGAGCTAACCACGACTCGGCAAGCAATTCGATGGCGCCGCGTGGGCGCCTCAGACAGGAGAACATCAATGACGTCCCGCAAACTGTTTCCGTCTCCGGCGTTTCCCTCCATCGCGGTCCTTGGAGAAGAGGCGACCTATCCCGTTCATCGCATCTTCTGTGTCGGCCGCAACTATGCGGAGCACGCCAAGGAAATGGGCGTCGAGGTCGACCGCGAGGCGCCTTTCTATTTTCTAAAGTCGCCGCTGTCGGCCGTGAGCAGCGGTTTGACGCTACCCTATCCGCCGGGCACCGCAAATTTCCATTATGAGATGGAGCTGGTTGTCGCCATCGGTGGGCCAGCCTTCCGCCTCCGCCCGGACGAGACCGCGCCGGCCATCTACGGCTATGCCGCTGGGCTCGACATGACGCGCCGCGATCTGCAGCTTGATGCGCGCGCCAAGGGGCGGCCGTGGGATCTCGGCAAGGATTTCGAACAGTCGGCGGTGGTGTCGGACATCGTCAAGGCAACCGACTTCGGCGCCGTCGGAAAACAGCGCATCCGTCTTGACGTGGATGGCACGACTCGCCAGGACGCGCGTCTTTCCGATCTCGTCTGGTCTGTGCCCGAAATCGTCGCGCACCTGTCGGGCTTCTACCATCTTGATGCCGGCGACCTCATCTTCACGGGCACGCCCGCGGGGTCGGCGCAGTCATGCCGGGCAATGTCGTGGTCGGAGAAATCGACGGTCTTCCTCCCGTCTCCCCTGACGATCGGGGAGGCCGAAGCATGATTCTGCATGGCTATTTCCGCAGTTCGGCAGCCTATCGTTGCCGCATCGCCTGCAACTTAAAAGGCGTTTCCTACGATGCTGTTTCCGTCCACCTGCGGCGGGGCGGTGGCGAACAGAAGGCACCGGCTTACCGTTCGCTCAATCCTCAAGCCCTCGTGCCGGCCCTTGAAGTCGACGGCGCGGTTCTCACGCAATCGCTTGCGATCGCCGAATGGCTGGATGAAACAGTTCCCGAGCCACCGCTCCTGCCGGCGGACGCGATTGGCCGCGCTCAGGTTCGAGCCTTTGCACTGGCGATCGCGTGCGACATCCATCCGCTGCAGAATCTGCGGGTGCTGGATTATCTGAGGACAGAACTCGGTCAGTCGCAGGAAGCACTCGACGCCTGGTGTCGCCGGTGGATCGGTGACGGGCTTGCTGCGTGCGAAGCTCTGCTGACGAAGGTAGATCGTTCCGGTCCATTTGCTTTTGGCGCGCGTCCGAGCCTCGCGGACATCTGCCTTGTCCCCAACTCTATTCCGCAAACCGCTTCGGCGTCGACCTCTCGGCCATGCCGCGGCTCGTTGAAATTGGGCATGCCTGCGATGCGCTTGCGGCCTTTGCGTCCGCGCACCCATCCCGTCAACCCGATAGCGAATAAAGAGAACTACGCCCGTTGCGAACGCGCGGGCTGCTTGTGGAGGAAATATCATGTCCGAACAGCTTCCCATTATCATCGCCGGGGCGGCATTGGCGGCCTTGCAGCGGCCTTGGGCCTCGCCCGCAAAGGGTTTCGCTCCATCGTCCTGGAGAAGGCGCCGCAACTTGGTGAAATCGGCGCGGGCATCCAGCTTGGGCCGAATGCCTTCCACGCTTTCGACTATCTCGGCGTCGGCGACATGGCGCGGCGCATGGCTGTGTATATTGACAGCCTGCGCTTCATGGATGCCATGACCGGCGAGGAAGTTACGCGTATCCCGCTCGACGATACGTTTCGCACCCGCTTTGGAAATCCCTACGCAGTCGTCCATCGTGGCGAACTGTTCGGCGTCTTTCTGCGGGCTTGCCAGGAAAACCCGCTGGTTGAGCTGCGCGTCGGGTCGGAGGTGAAAACCTATGATCAGGATGGTTCCAGCGTCACAGCGTTCCTGGCCAATGGCGAAGCGGTCGTCGGTAGGGCTCTGATCGGGGCCGATGGGCTCTGGTCGAACATACGCCGCAAGCTCGTCGGTGATGGCGCCCCCGCGTTTCGGGGCACACCACATATCGTTCCGTCATTCCGATCGAAGAGATGCCCGAAGACCTTCGCTGGAACGCGGCTACACTTTGGGCCGGCCCAAAATGCCATATCGTGCATTATCCGCTTTCCGGTTGGAAAACCTTCAATCTGGTGGTGACCTACCATAACGACGCGGCGGAACCGGTTGCGGGCTTGCCGGTCACGAAAGAAGAGGTCGCCAAAGGTTTCGCGCATGTGGCTCCGGTCGCTCGCCAGGTGATCGAGCGCGGCAAAGACTGGAAACTTTGGGTCCTTTGTGACCGCGATCCCGTATCGAACTGGGTCGATGGGCGGGTCGCGTTGCTGGGCGATGCTGCACACCCGATGCTGCAATATTTTGCCCAGGGTGCTTGTATGGCAATGGAAGACGCCGTCTGCCTTGCCGCGGAGCTCGAGGGCAACGAAGGCAGCCTTGAAAGCGCTCTCCTCGCGCCAATTCGAAGCGCGCGCTTCGTACCGCGCGCATTCAGCTTCAATCTCGCGAGATCGGTCAACATATCTACCATCCGGCCGGCGCCCATGCGCGGCTTCGCAATGCGATGATGCGCGCGAAGACCGCTGAGGATTGGCATGATTCAGTTGCGTGGCTTTACGGGACAACGGGCCTCGACGGAGCAGTCTCGTCTGAGATGCTGAAGTAGTTGCTGCCAGGCGAAGCCGACGCTTGACGATAGCGGCGTCCTATCGCGGCACTTTGAAGAGCTTTCGCCCAGTGGGCCTTACCAATATCCGGGTGTTTGCCAACATGGCGGAAGCCCGGATATTGCGCTCTTTGCCTGCACTTCTCGCCGTCTAGACGACGACGGAAGTTTCCCGCGTCTGCCATCGCCGCGAGGCAGACAAGCTGATGGGACGCAAGCACTTAAATTTTCTACGTGCACTCAAGTCAACCTGGGAAACCGCCGCAGCGTAGGAACGAAGCCTCATCCTCTGTTGTCGCTCGGTCCAGGATCGCATTGCGATGGGGAACCGTCCGAAGCGCCGGATGATGTCGCGATGCCCTTCCGCAAGACTGAGCCACGGTTGGCCCAATCGGGCATTGAGGACGACGGATGTATCCTGATCGTTCAGATCCTCCGAATGTGAGAACGGCAGACAGAAGAACAGCCTCAAGTCCGGGTCCACATGCTCCATGTGACCCATGTCCTGCGCTTGCCGTGCATAAGAGCGGGCGAGCGGATCAGTGGCGTACATGCGGCCTGTCCCGCGAAACGCATTGCGCGGAAACTGATCGGTGAGAATCAGGAGAGCTAGCGCACCCTGGGCCGTCGCCATCCAGTCGTCATGCCGGCGGCTCGCGACGGCCATATGCAGATCGACGTAGCGATCATGGAAGGCACGATCGAAGGCCGCGTTCTTGGCGAACCACTGGCCTCGCTCGCCGGCGTCCGCCCAGAAGGCGACGACGTCGGCGATAACGTCCGGCAAGCCGCCTGTCTTTTGTGCAATGCCATCACGCGTCCCTCGATGGGTTATGGGTGCCCGCCTGTGAGGCGTTGCCATGGATCAAGACCCGGCCGGCGTAGATCCCTCGGCAGTCTCGATGGCGAAACGCTCGCTGTCGCGACGGCGAACCTCGTCCATCACTCGCGTGCGCTCTTCGTCGCCGATGTCCATCAATGCCAGCGCTTTCTCGCCGAGCGCCAGGGCTGACTCGAAGGTTTCCCGAATCTGCCATGCGACCCCGGCGTGCACCAGTTCGATGGCATGCTCGCGGTCGAACGACCGGGCGAGAACCGGCACCAGGGAAATTCCGCTTTCATCAGTTCCGCGATCTTCAGGCTCGCCTCGCGGTCGTTGACGGCAATGATAACGAGGCTTGCCGAGCCGGCTCCAGCCGTGTGGAGGATATCGAGCCTTGCCCCGTCGCCATAACAGACCTTGAACCCGAAATCCTGTCCGTCACGGATCGTATCCGTGTCGGTTTCGATGATGGAGATCGCACAGCCGCTGGCGAGAAGCGGCTGGCTCACGATCTGTCCGAACCGACCGAAGCCGATCAGCAGTACACTCGCCGACAGCCCGTCAGCAGCTTCGACACCGTCCATCGACGGCGCGCTTTTGGGCATCAGACGATCATGCAGGATGACCATAATGGGCGTTAGCGCCATGGAGACGATGATCGTCGCGGTCAGGGTGGCGTTGGCCTGGGCGTCGATGATGCCGGCGGTCGCGGCGGCGGCATAGAGCACGAAGGCGAACTCACCGCCCTGGGCCATCAGCACAGCGCGCTCGATCGCCTCGCGATTGTCGGCGCGAAACAGTCGGGCGACGGCATATATGCCGATCGTCTTCAGCGCCATGTAGGCGACGACCGCGATCAGGATCAGCCGCCAGCTGGCGGCGATGACCGACAGGTCGAGCGCCATACCGACACCAAGAAAGAACAGGCCGAGAAGGAGGCCCCGGAAAGGTTCGATATCGGCTTCGAGCTGATGGCGGAAGGACGATCCGACAGAAGCACGCCAGCGAGGAAGGCGCCCATCGCCATCGAAAGGCCTCCAAGCTGCATGGCGAAGGCCGAGCCGAGTACGACCAACAGCGCCGCGGCCGTCATGACCTCACGCGCCCTGGCTTTGCCAAGCAGGCGGAACAGTGGATCAAGCAGATAACGCCCGGCCAGCACCAGCCCAAGGATGGAGGCAAGTCCGATCGCGACGGCGGTCAACCGCTCTCCCAACGTGACTGCTTCCGCGCTCGGCGCCAAGAAGGCCACAAGCGCCAGCAGCGGGACGATCGCAAGGTCTTCAAGCAGCAGGATGGCGACGATACGGCGGCCTTTCGGGGCACCGGCCGTCCGGCGTTCCTCCAGCATCTGCATGACGATGGCGGTCGAGGTCAGCACGAAGCCGGTTCCGGCGACGAAGCTCTGCGCCACGGGGTAGCCAAGCGCCAGCCCGACACAGATCAGCAGGCCGATGCAGGCGGCAACCTGAACAAGCCCCAGACCGAAGATTGCCCCGCGCATGGCCCATAGGGTTATGTCGCAAATTTATCATGATGTTAGAAGCGGCCAGATCTTCAGACGCAATTATGCTGCGAGCTCCGCAAAGACTTTAAATGGCGAGCGGTTGTCATTTGCGAACTGCTTCTTACGGATCATATGCGCCACTTCTATGCCCGCGATTGTCGCTGCGGCTGAATGAAACGCCTTAAAGCCCATCATCGGTTTGGTAATTCGCTTGATAAACCGGTGATCCTGCTCAAGGATGTTGTTGCGATATTTAACCTGCAGGATTTCAATCATTTTGCTGTGACCGGTGATTTTCAGGATTGTGTTTACAGCTTGTGCTCCGGCCAGATTGGCTCCGCTTTTATCAATGACAATTTTGTCTGGAACACCGTTGGCTGCGATGGCTTTCTTGAAGAAACGCCGTGCTGCAGCCAGATCCGGCGTTCGGAGAGCATGAAATCCAGTGTTTGGCCATCTCGGTCAACGGCTCGGTACAGATAGGTCCATTGACCACGAACCTTGATATAGGTCTCGTCAACACGCCAGGAACGGGCCGTGGGTCGCTTGCGCGATTGCGCCTGGGCAGCGATCAGCGGTGAGTACCGGACAACCCATCGGTTCAAGGTCGCATGATCCACAGCAATGCCGCGTTCTGCCAGAATTTCCTGAAGGTCACGATAGGAAACCGGGTAACGCACGTAAAAGAAGACTGCATGCAGGATGATACTTTTGGAAAATGGGTACCTTTGAAAGCGACCGTCATTCGCATTCGCCTCACTCAATTATGCGCACTGACGCTCACATAGCTCAGCAGAAGTGAAAATTTTGCGACACAGCCAGGACGTTGTCGCTGACGATCATCTTCGGCTTGCCTCGTCCTCGATGATCCGGTCCAGCTCACGGGCAACCCGCAGACCGGAAAGCGACGTATCGGCGACGAGTGCCAAGCATTCCCTGGTGCAATCGTCGACGACCGTCAGGACCCGGAACCTGCGACCATCGGTGAGTTGATCCGACACGAAGTCCAGCGACCAACGATCATTGGCTGCGATCGGAATCAGCATCGGTGCTCGTGTGCCGATCGCTCGCTTGCGGCCGCCGCGTTTGCGCACCGTCAGCTTCTCTTCCCGATAGAGCCGGAAGAGCCGCTTGTGGTTCACAATGTGGCCCTCGCGCCTGAGCAGCACGTGAATGCGTCGATATCCGAAGCGGCGGCGTTCATGCGCCAATGCCTTCATCCGCTCGCGAAGGTCATGGTCGTCGATGCGCCTGGTTTCGTAACGGATCGTCATCCGGCAAAAGCCAATGGCTTTACACGCCCGCCGTTCGCTCATCCGATGGTGATCCATCAGATGCGCGACAGCTTTTCGCCTTGCTGCGGGCGTCACCACTTCTTTCCCAAAAGGTCTTTCAAAGCAGCATTGTCGAGCATGGCATCCGCCAGGAGCCGCTTCAGCTTCGTGTTCTCGTCCTCCAGCGTCTTCAACCGCTTCGCTTCGGACACGTCCATGCCGCCGAACTTGGCTTTCCACTTATAGATGCTGGCATCGCTGACACCGTGCTTGCGGCAAAGCTCCGCGACCGGAGTGCCTGCCTCGTGCTCCTTCAGAATGCCGATAATCTGTTCGTCCGTAAAACGCTTGCGCTTCATTCCCTGGTCCTCTCAATGGGCCAGAGCTTACTTCAAAATGGATTATTTCAACGGGGCAAGGTCACGTTCTCCTAGACGCCCAATAACGAACAGACGCTTTCGAGCTGCGGAACGCCATACCAGGAAGCGTCCAGCTTGCACTCGCTCAATCCGTATCCGGACCGCACTAGCATTTTGCGCCCATCCGCCCACGCTTCGGAGCGGGCTGCCTGTGGAACGTTTTCCATCACAAACCATTGTGGTCTGGCGAGACAGACGAGCATTGCAAAAGCCCGCGTCAACGACGCGTTTTCTCCTTCCACCCGCTTGCCCGCAACCGAGTAATCCTGGCATGGCGGTCCGCCAGCGATCAGATCCGGGGCCATTCGGGCTATCGCAGGCGCAACAGCGAAAATATCTTTCAGGTCGTGTTTGTGAACATATTGCCCGACATTATGACGGTACGTCTCAACGGCGGGATCCCAGGCATCATATGCCCCGACCACTTCGATACCTGCACGTTTCAACCCAAGAGACATACCCCTGCCCCGCAAAACAACTCAACCGCCCGCAATCCGAATACCCCACGCGTATGCCTTCACGGATTTATCCGTTACAGCAGAAAGATATGAATCTCATCGGATTTTTGCGCGATTCCACACCGAAGTGGTCTCAGACGCGCCCTGGCGCGCCGATAGGCGGAGAATTGTCGTCTAAGCTGAATTTTGCGTATAATCCGTTGGACATTTCAGGTATACAACAAGGCGCTGAGCTTCCGGGCACTGGTCCTGATGATGAGCGCGTCCTGTCTTCAGGCAAACGGACAGCGACCTCCTGTTTGCGAATTACGGTCCGCTCCGCTGGATCGACCTACCTTTTAAATGCCGGGTGTTATGGCTTCGCCATTATAGTGACGAACAACTTCTCAAAATATCGGTCAAGCTTGATAACCTCGTCAAGTTTAAGGCTGGAGCTTCAGTCTCGAGATTGAAGTGGACTGCCCTGTCGTAAACAGCGACGCATTCCTTGTTTGTAATGCGAGACATATAAATGATGCCGTCGAATTCGGTTTGGTCGTAGATTTCCTGACTTAATCGTCTACCTGCGGCTTGAGCCTTTGCTCGTACGGTATCGGTCGATATTCCAAGCAGGCTGGCACCCTCATAGCGCAAGTCGAGCAAAAATAGCGGCTTCGGATTACGGATCACAGCAATTGAATAGCGATCAAGCTCTTCGCGCATAAGGTAGCGGTCCGTTGTCTTTTCAAACCTATCTCGTACTATCGTTTCCGCAACTGCCGTCATCGGATTTTGCGCAAGGTAGAGCAATTGAAATTTATTCTTCGGACTTGAGAACCGCGTAAGTCCAAACCCCATACCTAAGGGTGTGGCCGCATAGATGCGCGGGAGAATCCGCACATAATTGCTGACATCTACTTGAACGGCAAGTTGCTGCAAGATATTCGGATGAAGCATCAATGCGCTTCGAAATATGCACGAGCAACATCGATGACTTCATCAAGGCGGTCCTGCTTGAGACAGTCGATAGGTTTCCGCCCACCTAGGACGGGATTGACCTGGCGTAGCCAGAGCCAGGCAATTCGATGACTACCGATTATATCGATGATGGTGGAAATCCCTCTTGCGGGGCGTCCGTCAATGAATTGCTCAGTCGGATAGACATGCTTTTAGTTCCCTTGAGAAGCGCTATTACTTCATTGGAATGCTGCCAGCGATGGAGTGTCGAGCGAGGAATGCCGTAGTCGCGACTGAGTTCGGTTGCGCCAACAGCCTCTCCGGCCCAGTCCTCAATCTTCCGGGCAACTGCAATGTCGTTGAGTAGCTGTTGTCCTTCTTCATCGGATACAATCGTACCAAGACCGTCGCCGTTGGAAGGTTCAACGACATCGGGCCTCGTGAGACCAATCTTGCTGTAAACCGGCTTCTTGCCAAAGGATTTAATCAGTCGGTTGATGCCCTGCGTCAACTCGGCCTGCCGCTTCCGGAGTTCCTGCCGGGCTTCTAGCGGGAGATCGAGTACGGCCGCTGATGCGGCTCCCGCTATGTGTGCTGAAAGCGCAAGCGTTCCTGACTCAAATGCCTTGTCGCTTTTGAGCGCATTCGTGACTTTGTTGGTGACACGTTCTGCTACGTTGGTGCGGCTGCTCTGGTGCGTCTGCATATTTGGACTAGCCATGGTGTACTCCGTCTACATGCAGCTCAATATAAGAACATTATTTCCATTTGTCCAGTTTGTCCTATTTGTTCAGGATGATGCTCACCGGCAAGGTTCATCAGAAGCTGCTACCTTCTCATTGGTGTGAAGAATTCACCTTCTCGGCAATTCGTCATTGCAGCATTCGCATTTTATAACGCTCAAATGATCTGAATCCCCGGCGCTCTTCCCGGACCGCCGGGGACATGTAGACACCTCCGGTCAGGTTTTCCGCGATGTTTACACGCGACGATATTAACAATTGCCGCCTGAAGTTTGAAGCTGATCAATCACGATCGGGTAATTTTAACGACCGGTCTGAAGCGTTATTACAATTCTGCCCATGCCAAGTTTCCGCCGACGAACTGTTCTCGGGTTTAATTCTGATAAGCAACGGCAAACCGTCCCCTTTATGGGCTTTTTGGTGGACGGAATCTTGAAGTGAGGCTTCAAGCAGATCGGGACTGAATCTACCGAACGCCGTGGCTTGCAACCTGACTGTCGCTTGCCTGCCGAAGGATACTGCTTGACCGCTCTATCAGCGCTCACTGGTCAGCCGTCGTCAAGCAGCTGTGGCGTGTAAAACAGAGAACAAGGCGACACCATCGCGATCCAGATCCTGGAGATCCAGGAGAAGCGTCTCACTCGGCTCTGACACAATCAGCTCAATCTTCTCAGCATCCATCGAGGCAGCTATCGCCTGCCTGTTGCCCCAGACCTTTCCACGTCTTGTCATGTCCGGCCCATCCGCCGGACTGGCGATGCTGAATTCGACCCGGCCCGCATCCACTCCGTCGCAGACAAGATTACCGGTTCCATGCAACAATGTAACAGCCATCACAAATCCTTATGTTCAAAATCGTTCGACGGTAGTCTGGCGATGTCGCACGCGACCCTTAGTTCAATTCTCAGAATTATCCTTGGTCGCACTCAGCTTTTCACGGAGAAGGCGCTTAAGGCGGGCGTTTTCCGCTTCAAGTTCTGCGAGCATTGCGTCGGTCACCAGTTCATCAGTCGCTTTGGGCTTTCGATCACGGGAGCGCATTTGCGGTGACATGGGCGCCCCAGGGATCGTCGCATCTTTGTCTGTCGCCTGATCTATTCTCGATGGCTCCGCACCACTGGACGGTTCGTGAAGTGCATTCGCTTCCTCAAACGACACTAACGCTTCCGATGGGTTTCTTGGCTCTGCCCCGATGGATGCGTTGCCATCTGCGTCTTCAAGCTCTTTTGCCGGGGTCGTGTTGATGGTGAACTTCTGCAATTCATGATCGGTCTGCAACTTCCTCTCGCGGGTGACGCTTTTGTTCTCAGCCGCTTCGGTAGCTGAGTCCCTTCCCCGTCTGACACCGCCAGGTCATTGCCTCCCAACAATCCAACCTTGGACTTTGATGATCTTCTCCGGGACAGATTTTGCGTCGGCTTTGAAACAGATGATGAGGAAGGCTCATCTGCCGCCTCGTGCGTCGGCTCCGGCTGACTTGACGATGCCTCAGGCGGCTGTACTTCGTTCGCAGGCACGGGGAAGTTTCAAGTGGGGTTGTCGGTTTTATCTGCGGATTTGCATCAACGCCTGTTCCTTCAAAGTCTTCCACCGTGACCTTAATCGACAGTTTTGCCTTTGAACCGTCATCAGATCGCTCTGGAGTCATATCAGCTGGGCTTTGTCCACCAGACGTTGCATCCGCCCCGGTGTCGTTGTCGCGCGATCGCCAGTTCTTCAGCCCGCGACGAGGCGCTTACTCCATGATTTCATTGTCAATCAACCTCCCCGATCGCGCCAAAATGGACTTGGTGTTGCCTGCTTCCCAACATGCGACAGCCTTGGCAACGATAAACCGGACGCTCCCAAATGACCAGAACACGCGGTTGGTATTGCTTCATGCCAGTTTCAGCCAGGTCGTCGTCGGGCCCATGAACATGCAGGCCTGAATAAAACGGATCTATCTAATGTGGGTGGCCCGCAGATCGGCTCGTCTGAGCAGCGCGAACAAGGCATCATTTTCTGCGCGCAGTTTCGCAAGCAGTTCGCGCTTGAGAGATGCATTCTCGCTTTCGAGGGACAGTAGTTCGGAGCGACTGTCTGTCTCTGCGACCGGAGGTATCGCAGTGGTGTTGTCACGTTAACTGGGCTGCAGTTGCCTGCCTGACGGTTTGGGCGTAAATTTTGGCGATGCAGACATCAGATATCATCTTCAAGCGTCACCGTTTTCCGCCACAGATCGTTGCTCATGCGGTGTGGCTTTATCTGCGGTTCAACCTTAGTCTGCGTGAAGTTGAAGAAATGCTGCTTGAGCGTGGAATCGACGTATCATACGAGACAGTTCGTCGTTGGATCGCCAAGTTCGGCCCCAGATCACACGCAACTTGCGGCGGCGTCAGGCGCGCCCCGGCGATATTTGGTATTTGGACGAAGTGGTCGTCAAATGCGCTGGAGAAAAATTCTGGCTTTGGCGTGCGGTGGATCAACATGGCTCCGTTCTCGAAGAAATCTTGCAGAAGCGGCGTGATAAAAGGGCGGCAAAGCGATTGCTTGTGGCGTTAATGAAGCGCTATGGCTTTGCTCCCAAACGGATCATCACCGATAAGCTCCGCTCCTACGGTGCAGCAAAGGCAGAAGTGGCACCCGGCCTTGACCATTGGTCGCACAAGGGCCTCAATAATCGGGCCGAAAATAGCCATCTGCCGTTTAGGAAACGGGAGCGAACCATGCAAGGTCATCGGTCACCTGGAGCGTTGCAACGGTTCGTCTCCATGCACTCAGCGACCCGCAATTGTTTCTCTGTTCCATCTCGTCGCCGAGCCGCACACACAATTCGCTACCATCGCCTCGAAGCTTTCGATGCATGGAAAATTGCGGCCTGTTTCGCCTGAATATCTACGAGCCCCTGGCCTTTCCGGCCAGAGAAACTTAACGTGACAACTCCCTCGCCCACATGCGGGTAGTGTTCCGGCAGGATCTGAAGGCCGACATGCTTTTGTGCGATCCGCTCCACTGCCGGAGCCAGCGCACCGAGATTGTCGATATTGCCGGCATATGCAAGAATGGCCCCGCCAGTGCTCTGGGCTGCGATGAGGCGTCACCAATTCCCATGGGCTTGATATTGTTCATGAAATGTATTCGCGCATGTTCCAGAATCCTGAGATCAGGGACCATTGTCCGGCCCTGTTGTGCATTTCGACGGTAAGGTCGCCGGAATGCGCATTACATAATAAAATCATGTATCTAATATGCATCTATACGTCCGCACGAAAACATGCAAATGATATACTTCTTTAGGGGTGCGGCGAAACGTACCCGCATGTCGGGCGCAAAACAAAAATTATTGAGAAAAGCTGCCCAGCAGAATCTTAGCTAGTAAGTGGAAATGAGCCACATACTCATGAAAACGTCGATGACACGAGACCAAACGGCACAAGGATTGACTGCAATCCGGCGGGTGATAATTTCTCCAATCTTCGTTTCGAAAATCGTTTATTGTCAGTCTCTGATTGGAGGGACTTCAAATGATGGGGCTGAAGCAATCTGGCATATACCTTGACTGCGATCTGGACTGTTAAACCGCCGTTACTCACGGGATTTCTGATCTGACAAAATGATGCAGCCGAAGCTGGTGTGAACCGCCCGGTTTGCCGGAGGCTCCAACTTCTGAGAGAGTGGAGCCGATATGAGCAAGACAACGAACAAGTTTTCACCCGAAGTCCGCCAACGCGCCGTCCGTATGGTGCTGGATCACGAGGCAGAGCACCCGTCGCGGTGGGCGGCCGTTTCATCTATTGCGGGCAAGATCGGTTGCTCGCGAGCCACGCTGCATGAATGGGTGAAGAAGACCGAGGTCGACAGCGGCAAACGAGCAGGCTTGCCGAGCGACGCGGCCGAGAAGATGAAAGCTCTTGAGCGGGAGAACCGCGAGCTTCGTCAGGCCAACGAGATTTTGCGCAAGGCGTCTGCTTATTTCGCGATGGCGAGCTCGACCGCCCCTTCAAACGATGATCTCGTTCATTGACGAACACCGTAGCGTGTTCGGGGTCGAGCCGATCTGCAGGCTTTTGCCGATTGCCCCATCAACCTACTACGAGAACGTAGCCAAGCGGTTGGATGTTGACCGCCTGTCGGTTCGCGCCCGCAGCGATATCGGCATGAAGATCGAGATACGCCGGGTGTTCAATGAGAACTTCCAGGTTTACGGCGTGCGTAAAGTCTGGCGGCAGTTGCAGCGAAGGCTACGACATCGCCCGCTGCACGGTCGCTCGGCTTATGAGGTCGATGGGACTACAGGGCATCATCCGTGGCAAACCGGTCAAAACCACCGTGTCGGACAAGGCCGCACCATGCCCGCTCGACCGGGTGAACCGGCACTTTTCGCGCCTGCGCCCAACATGCTCTGGCTTTCTGATTTCACGTATGTGGCCACTTGGCAGGGCTTTGTTTACGTCGCGTTCGTGATCGATGCCTTCGCTCGCCGCATCGTCGGTTGGCGAGCAAGCCGGACTGCCCATGCGGGTTTCGTTCTCGATGCCCTCGACCAGGCGCTTCATGATCGGCGGCCCGTCCATCGTGGCGGACTGGTTCACCATTCCGACCGCGGATCGCAATATGTGTCCATTCGCTATTCCGAACGGCTGGCGGAAGCGGGCATCGAGCCGTCGGTCGGGAGTGTTGGAGATTCCTATGACAACGCTCTCGCTGAAACGATCAATGGTCTTTACAAGGCCGAGGTCATCCATCGGCGAGGACCGTGGCGCAACTTCGAAGCGGTGGAGTTCGCCACGCTGGAATGGGTAGATTGGTTCAACAACCGTCGCCTTCTGGAGCCCATCGGCGACATACCGCCAGCCGAAGCCGAAGAACGATATTACGCCATGCTGGACGCACCGGCCGTGGCCGCATAACTTAAACGAAATGGCCTCCGGCAAACCCGGCGCGGTTCAGTGAGCCGCCGACGAAGCGGTGAGGGCGGTCACTGAAATAGCTAAGGCAATCCGGGTTGGCTATGCGGGAACTGATCCGAACGAATAACTGATTTATGGGGCATGGGAATGTTGGGGTTGATTTTGGCGGTATCTGTCATGAGTTGGCAGCCACCCGCAGAACAGGTAACGCGACCGGTTATACAGATTTCAGGTCAATGCCGTGGCTGCGGCTGCAAGGGCGGCCCCGGCTGGCGTATTCATGCCACGGGACGTTGCGCTAGCTATCGAAATCTAGCACAGAACTGTGGTTCTCCACCGTCAGAAGCACTGTGCACATATGAACTCGGCGGTGCGAAGGTCAGGAAACTCCCTCGTCTTCATTTTACGCACCATCCGACGCCAAGACAGTGACAAAGCCTGCGAAACCCAGCGGATCGATTGCGGGACGCGCATCTGTTATCGATGCCGATACTATCGAGATACATGGCCAACGCATCCGAATTTGGGGTGTTGACGCGCCAGAGGGTGCGCAGACATGTAAAATGCATCCGGCAGTGAGTATCGCTGTGGACAAATCAGTTCGATGAAGCTGGCCAGCTATCTCGATGAGGCTCAACCCATTATCTGTGCTCAACGGGATGTCGATAAGTATAATCGCATTGTAGCATCGTGCGTGAATACCTTCGGCCAGGACCTAGCGACATGGCTCGTCCGGAACGGGCATGCTCTCGATTGGCCAATGTATTCAAAGGGCGCTTATTCTAGCGCTCAGTCAGAAGCCAAAAGCCGAAAGGCAGGCATCTGGCAAGGAACTTTGTCGAACCATGGGTATGGCGGAAATTGAGCAAAGGCGCGATGTGAGGAGTGGTTGGCTCTCTGACCTAAACGAGATACTGTAGAAATAGCCAAAAAGTCAATGACTTGTTTTAGCAAGTTAAAGTTGCGACGTTCCCAGCAAAATAGAGATGCGACAGATGCTGACGTTCAGCCCCATTCCGAGAGGCTGGTCGGGGTTGCAAACGAGGAATGGGGGCGGGTGAATATCCACCTCTTCGGCTTTAGATCCCATGAGGAGTGAACAGCGGCCGTCGCTCTGGCAGAGTGAGGTTGCATCAAAACACTCGCTCAGGAGGAGCAATTTATGGAACCCGCATCCATTCATCCGACCGCTGTCCGCACTGATCTTGGCGCAATTTTTGTGGCATTGGAACTGAGCCGATCGACTTGGTTGATCACTTCGTTGTCGCCGGGCAGTGGCGAGAGGATGTCGAAGCATTTAGTGGCCGGTGGCAATGTAGCAGAGCTGCTGGATCGATTTGAGCGGTGTTGTCACGTTAACTGGGCTGCAGTTGCCTGCCTGACGGTTTGGGCGTAAATTTTGGCGATGCAGACATCAGATATCATCTTCAAGCGTCACCGTTTTCCGCCACAGATCGTTGCTCATGCGGTGTGGCTTTATCTGCGGTTCAACCTTAGTCTGCGTGAAGTTGAAGAAATGCTGCTTGAGCGTGGAATCGACGTATCATACGAGACAGTTCGTCGTTGGATCGCCAAGTTCGGCCCCCAGATCACACGCAACTTGCGGCGGCGTCAGGCGCGCCCCGGCGATGTTTGGTATTTGGACGAAGTGGTCGTCAAATGCGCTGGAGAAAAATTCTGGCTTTGGCGTGCGGTGGATCAACATGGCTCCGTTCTCGAAGAAATCTTGCAGAAGCGGCGTGATAAAAGGGCGGCAAAGCGATTGCTTGTGGCGTTAATGAAGCGCTATGGCTTTGCTCCCAAACGGATCATCACCGATAAGCTCCGCTCCTACGGTGCAGCAAAGGCAGAAGTGGCACCCGGCCTTGACCATTGGTCGCACAAGGGCCTCAATAATCGGGCCGAAAATAGCCATCTGCCGTTTAGGAAACGGGAGCGAACCATGCAAGGTCATCGGTCACCTGGAGCGTTGCAACGGTTCGTCTCCATGCACTCAGCGACCCGCAATTGTTTCTCTGTTCCATCTCGTCGCCGAGCCGCACACACAATTCGCTACCATCGCCTCGAAGCTTTCGATGCATGGAAAATTGCGGCCTGTTTCGCCTGAATATCTACGAGCCCCTGGCCTTTCCGGCCAGAGAAACTTAACGTGACAACAACCTCTATTTTGGTACCTTCGTGGCTCCAAACCACCTTGCTGACATGGTCTCCAGCCTGAAACTTAGCGAAATCATATTGCCATTTGATTGCCAGTCGGGAAACGCACCTGTCGAAAAAGCGTAGACCGCTAGGCCTTGAAAGGGTATGAACCGATGGCCCCTGGAATTGGACGATGTGCTGATTACCAGTCAAAATTCTGTCTCGGGAGATGCGGCGTCCTATCGCCAACTCTCGCCACAATTCTTTCTCTACTGACCGCAGTATCCACCGTCATATTCAACATTTGGCACAATATATATCGTGAGCGTTGCGGGCAGAGTAACATGGGGCATCGCAATTTGCATCGGATGGAAGAGCTTCAGTGGGCTTCAGGCATCTTTGCTGTCTTTAACCCAGAAAATTGCCGAATTTCAACCGGAACTAACATTAGCAAGCCCATCATCGATGAGTAAATCTCCGGTGCGACTAATAGAACCGCCGCCAAGATCATCAGGATGTTCTCCCAAGGCTTTGTTCTCACCAACAAAAGCCAGAGAGCGCAGCGCCAAGTGCGGTAATACCGATGGCGCAACCGAAAAACGCTATAAAGAAGTCAGGCCAGTTGAAATTGGATGTTACCAATAACAGGGACGGCGAGAAAACGAAGACAAATGGCACCAATACTTTGCCCAATCCGAGGCGAAACGCGGTATTGCCGGTCTTGAATGGATCGGCCCCGCCATACCCGCAGCTGCATAGGCGGCGAGCGCCACCGGTGGTGTTATGTCGGCCAGAACGCCGTAATAGAATACAAAGAAATGCGCGACGATAGGCTCCACACCCAGAAGCCCCAGAGCAGGTGCGGCAATCGTGGCCATAATGATGTAGTTCGCCGTTGTCGGAATGCCGCACCCCATGAGGATGCAGACAATTCCGGTCATTATGAGCGTAAAAGGAGTGTGAGACTCTGCGGTCCAAACCAAGTGACTGGCAGGATCGTCCCAAAAACCAGCGAGCTGGGCGGCTGTCGATGTTACTATATAGGAAATTTTGAAACCAACCCCAGTGAGCGTCACCACGCCCACTATAATGCCGACAGTAGCCGCCGCTGCACCAACGGCAAGAGCGTATTTCGCACCATCTCGCAGACCGTCTAGTATCTCCCCACCGTCATGCGCTTGCGGGGATTAAGAAGGCCGACCGCAATACACAAGGTTATCCCCAGAAGGCCGCGAGATAAGGCGTATAGCCGGACAACAGCACACCAATCAGCACCACGAGTGGAATGACTGTCGGCCAATCGCGCTTAAAGGCCTCACCGAGATCTGGCAACTCCTCCTGGTCATGCCGCGCAAACCATTGCGCTTGGCCTCCAAATGAACCTGCATCAACACACCGAAAAAATGCATAAAGGCCGGCACAATAGCGGCCAGGATGATAGTCGTATAAGGCAAGTTGAGAAACTCGATCATCAGGAACGCAGCTGCGCCATGATCGGAGGCGTAATTTGCCCCCGTTGAGGATGCCGATTCCACCGCTGCCGCGAAATGCCTTTATATCCAAGCCGGATCATTGCAGGGATAGTCAAAGAACCCACCGTGACCGTGTTGGCGACTGAAGAACCAGAGATCATACCGAACAGCGCGGATCCAAAAATCGAGACCTTTGCAGGTCCGCCAGCGAAGCGCCCTGCCACCCAGGCTGCACAATCAAGAAACAACTGGCCCAAACCGATACGGGTCGCGAAAACACCAAACAAGACAAAATGGAAGACATAGGTGGCAACGACGCCGAGCGCGATACCATAGATGCCCTGTGTCGTCAGATAAAGATGATCAATCAATTGGCTTACAGACGCACCTGGATGAACCAATATGCCGGGCATGTAGCGTCCATAGAGCGCGTAAAGCAGGAACAGAATTGAGATAATGGGCAGCGGCCAGCCCACCGAACGCCGTGTCGCCTCCAAAAGCACTACGACCAACAAACCTCCAAGAACAACGTCTATGGTGGTCGGGTTGCCAACCCGGAAAGCAAGATCGTCAAGCGGTATTAAAGGGACGTGGAGTACTGCCACAACAGCGATAATCGCCAACGTCCAGTCAATGATCGAAATACCGAGAGGCCTTAGCAGCGAAGAGGTTTCAGGCTGATCATAACCTTTGCGCGAAAAGGGAAGACGAGAAAACCAAGCCCAACACGAAGGAAAGATGGATCCCGCGATGCACCATTTCCGTCAAAAGGCCGAAACCCGCAGTATAGTAGTGAAACAAAGATAAAACGATGAGCAGGAACCCGACGATACGAGCGGCAATCGGTGCCAGCGGGCGAAACCGTATCTCGGAATCGAACGACGTATCATGGGGCGACTGACAGCACCCATATGGATGGTTAGTCTGGGGTGGTTGGCAGTTTTAGTTATGTCATTGGCAAATATAACTTTTTCTTTTATGATAATGGTATCAAGTTCTGCTTAGAGATTGCCCGTTCATTGAACAGGCCCGAGATGCACGGGCTGTCGGATGGGCAATCATTCAGTTTTCACTTGGTCACCGCTGTGTAAGGCTGCCAATTGCATAGTTATCAGATGCCGGTCCAGTTGCGATACAGGATATATGCCGCAACGATGAAGATTATTGCAGCGAAAATGCGGTTCAATGTGTTCCTATATCCACTCAATTGCGTGGCGAGTATCATTCCAAATACTCCTCCGATAACGCCACCTCCGATAAACTCACCAGCAAGCCACCAGTCCACCAGCCCGGAGGTGGCATAGTTCAAAGCCGTAGCCAGTCCGAAGGCCCCACGGAAGAAGGACGTGCCGATTGCGTTGATCATCGGTATACCTGTTGCCAACATCAAGCCGGGCACAATCAGGAAGCCGCCGCCGATACCGAAGAATCCGGATGCCGAACCCGAAGCGAGAGCTACTGCTGCTGTGACGAGACACATTCTTAAGTCGATCGGGCGGCGTTCGACGTCCAACCTCTTTTGGGCTTCAGCATGAACAGCCCGACCACGATCATGAGGATGCCGAACAGAAAGATGAGACGATCACCGTCTAGAGCTTTTCCAAGACTGGAACCGATAAGTGCCCCGATAGTGCCCAGTGCGGAGAAGACAACACCACAACGCCACCAGATGTGCCCCTTCAGGGCATGGCTCGTAAAATTCGCGAACGCGTTGACTGAAACAGCAAGTGCACCCGTACCGATGGCGACATGGGGCTGGCTCACACCGACGACATAAAGGAGCAACGGTGTAGCGAGGATGGAGCCGCCGCCGCCAAGCAATCCCAGCATAAAGCCAACAACACTTCCGGAACCCACCGCCGCAAGGATGGAGTTACTCAGCACCATAGGATCCTAACTCTCTCACGCACTGTCAGCGCTCATTTAGCCTTCTCCACGCAGAAGATGTCGTAAAGGGAGGCGACCAGTTGCGCCGCCTTTTCTTCTGTGAGGCGATAAAAATCTGTTTCCCTTCCCGTCGCGTCTCGACTATTCCGGAACTGCGCAACACCGTTAGATGCTGCGACAGGTGCGGTTGATGAACCCGATCTTTTGTTCCATCCTACCAACGGAATACTCGCCTTCCACCAAGGTACAAACGATCATCAGACGCGCTGGATGGGACAGCGTCTTGAGCAGGTCTGCGACTTCGTTCGCGCGCAGAGATAATTCAACTGAAGATAGTCCATCTTTCATCATCGTTATGCGGTTCACGGTCATTCCCATGCAGCCCCTTCCAGAGCATCCAGCGGAAACCTCAGATAGCGCTTACCGTTGGCTTCTGGCTCAGGTAGACGTCCACCACTTATGTTCACTTGCAACGCATGCAAGATGAGCCTTGGCATTGGCAGCGTTTTGTCGCGCTTGGTCCGTAAGGCAACGAAGGCTTCTTCCGATACGCCCGCCAGGTGCGGATTGTGCTTCTTTGATCAGCCACGATGCATTCCCAACGCGGCGCACGACCGCCCGGCTGGTAATCATGTCCGGTGAATAGCCGCGTCTCATCGGGAAGTGCCATGATATTCTGGATTGACCCCACAATGCTCGCGCATCGCCGCCGGGAAAATCGGCCCGTGCCGTACCGCTGTCGGGCATAAAATTGTGTCGTGGACAAATACCGCGTCGCCGATCACGTAAGTGATTGAAGCGAGTATGGCCAGGCGAGAACATAACTCTGGCATCGATGGAACCAACCTTAAACGTCTCACCATCGGCAAAGAGCCGATCCCATTGCGAGCCATCTGTAGCTAGTTCGGGCCAGTTGTAGATCTCCTTCCACAGCTTCTGGACTCTGATTACATGCTCGCCTATCGCCGTCTTTGCGCCCGTTTTCTCCTTGAGATACTGAGCTGCTGAAAAGTGGTCGGCGTGTGGATGAGTGTCGAGAATCCATTCGACCGTCAGGCCACTATTGCGGACGTAATTGAGTATTGCGTCTGCGTTGATCGTCGCCGTGGCCCCGACTTTTCATCAAAGTCGAGAACGGATCTACAATTGCGCACATACCGGTTGCCGGATCGGACACCACGTACTGAACACTGGAGGTTCGCCTATCGAAAAGCCTTTACCTGCGGGCGACGGTCAGCGAAGCGTTGAGGCCACGATGCCGCGACACTGGTATCAAAGCCGAGTTGATGTCCGAATGGTACGACGTCTTCAACAGACATGCGTCCGTCCAATACCTCACCGATCAGATAAAGGCTGAGCGAACGCGTACCTGTTTTGCAATGCGCAAGCACGGGGCCATCGGATTTTCTGACCGCCGCCTGAAACGCACGCACATCAGCTTCAGTGATCGTATTCATTGTGACCGGAATATACGCATAAGAGAGATCGCATTGGTGGGCTGCATCGCATTCCGCTTGGTTTCCCGGCTGGTCTGCGCTTTCGTTATCGGGGCGGTTGTTGATCAGCGTTTTGAAGCCGCTTCGATCGAGTACACTGAGTTCTTGCGCGTTTGGCTGCGAAGATACCGACAGCTTCTCAGATATTCTGGTGACGGGCATTTATGCCTCCAACGTAACATTATATAATATACTATAATGTATAATGTTAACGTTTTCAAGCCTCCTCGAAAACGCAGATTTTTAAAAATCCGCGCAGGAGCTCTAACGAAAACGGCAAAAGCCCGATCGTCGGAGAACAATTCGATAACTTCAAACTTTCAGGCCACTGGCAAAGGGTCTCGATGAAGGTATGATGATATGCATCCAATGCCCGGAGGTACCTCAATGAGCCGATTGCATACAGAAAACCACCTCGTATCGCGGATCGGTTGGCTTCGCGCAGCGGTACTCGGCGCCAATGATGGTATTGTCTCAACGGCGAGCCTCATTATGGGCGTCGCATCTGCTTCAACGGGAACGACGCAGATCTTGATCGCTGGCATCGCAGGCCTTGTTGCAGGCGCGATGTCCATGGCGGCGGGTGAGTATGTTTCTGTCAGCTCTCAATCCGATACGGAGTTGGCAGATCTTGCCAGAGAGCGCAAGGAACTCAAAACTCAGCCCGAAGCAGAGCTCGATGAATTGAAGCAAGCCTATATTGATCGCGGCCTAACTCCGGAACTGGCGCGGCAGGTGGCAATACAGCTGACCTCACACAATGCTCTGTCTGCTCATGCCCGTGACGAACTGGGAATTGTCGAACACATGGAAGCACGGCCAGTGCAAGCAGCGCTGACCTCAGCGGCCACGTTCTCGATTGGGGCCGCCCTACCCTTGCTGATGGCGGTCATCGCGCCTCCCTCGATCTTGCTTTATGCGGTTGCTATCTCTTCCCTGCTGTTTCTAGCGTTACTAGGCGCAATCGGCGCCAAGGCGGGAGGAGCTAATATGCTTAAGGCAACCGTTCGCGTCACTTTTGGGGCGCATTGGCCATGGCAATCACGGCTGGTATTGGGGCCCTAGTCGGCACAGCGGTCTGACCGTCGATCTGAGTTTATAGGGAATACATATGTAAAGAAGAATTACTGTAGTCGGTCAGAGGCAGGGCTCTATAATTTGCTCATTCTATAGGTCGGGGAGACGCTAAAGATGCGGTTTTCAGGTGAAGGTCGATCAAAGACAATCCTTTTGATTTTTGCCTTCTGCGGACTTGTTATCGGGCTCGGCCTGCACTTCTCCGGCTACTCATACGGCGCGCGGCTAGCCTGGACTATTGCCACTTTGCCTGTGCTGGCGACTTTGCTCGTCGAAATTCTCCGGAGTTTATGGCGAAAGGAGTTCGGGCTGGATATCGTCGCGGCGATGTCGATGACGGCCGCGCTGGCATTCGGGGAAATGCTGGCGGCTTCGATCGTCGCCCTCATGTATACTGGGGAGCCTTTCTTGAAAGCTTTGCCGAAGGGCGGGCACGCCGTGAGATGCATGCCTTGCTGTCCCGTGCGCCGCGAACGACAACGCGTTATATCGATGACCATCTCGAAGAGATTGCCGTGGATACGGTTCGTCCGGGTGACCGCCTCCTGATCCGTCAAGGGGATGTCCCGTTGATGGGCGTATCGCCTCCGCAAAGGCCTTCGTAAACACGTCTGCGCTCACGGGAGAGTCACTTCCGGTTTCGCTTGCGTCGGGAGCGGATGTGCTGAGCGGCTCGATGAATGCCGGCGATGCTTTCGATATCGTTGCCAAGCACGAAGCGAAGGATAGCACCTACGCTGGCATCGTTCGCCTCGTGGAAGAAGCACAGCATTCCAAGGCTCCAATGTCGAGACTGGCAGACCAGTGGTCTGTCGGCTTTCTGATCGTGACCGTCATAATCGCCTTCGAGCATGGTGGTTCACGGGAGACCCGATAAGGTCGGTCGCCGTTCTCGTCGTGGCGACACCATGTCCTCTCATCCTGGCGGTGCCCGTCGCTCTTGTTGCGGACTGTCGCGTTCGGCTCATTTCGGGGTGTTGGTGAAAGGCTCCCGTCCATTGGAGAATATGGCCCGTATCAATACGCTGGTGCTGGACAAGACCGGAACGCTGACCGACGGTCGTCCGCAAATCACCTCAATCCACCTTGAGCCGGGATTCAGTGAAAGCGAGGTATTGCGGTTCGCTGCTTCCCTTGACCAGGTGTCCAAACACCCTATGGCACAGGCCCTTGTACTGGCCGCTCAGGGGCGCGGTATAGATCTTGTATTGCCGACTGACGTCAGCGAACTGGCCGGGGATGGAGTGGCTGGCCGGGTCGATGGCAAAAGCGTCATTGTCGGCGGACACAGCTTCGTTGAGAGACAAGCCAATGCAAAGCTGGTCGAAATCCCCAATACGGAAGCCGGAGCAGTCTTGGTTGCAGTCGCAATAGACGGCAGGCTTGCGGGCTATATCGTCATGGCCGATCCGTTGCGCAGCGATGTGGTCGATACGTTACGCGGTATACGCAAAGACGGCGTGAGGCGCATAGTGCTGGCGACAGGCGATCGTGCTGCGGTGGCCAGACGCATCACCAAGGGCTTGGGGCTTGACGCCATCCTCCGAACTTTCACCCGATCAAAAGTGCTGACCGTACTCAGCGAGCGCAAGAACGGTGCTGTGATGATGGTTGGAGACGGCGTCAACGACGCGCCCGCACTTGCCGCGGCTGATGTCGGCGTTGCGATGGGTGCAAGGGAGGGCAGCGTCGGCTGAGGCAGCCGACGTCGTTCTTCTCGTTGACAGGATAGACAGGCTTCGCACCGGGATGGAGATTGCGAAGCGGTCAAGGCGCATTGCGATCGAAAGTGTTGTGGTGGGCATCGGCCTTCCGTGATCGCCATGATCGCGGCAGCGTTCGGTTATCTGTTACCTGTCCAGGTGCATTGCTCCAGGAAGTGATCGATGTCGCTGTTATCCTCAATGCGCTCCGGGCGTTGAGAATCTCCCAACATCGGCTAAAGGGCGTCGTGGTTTACCAGAATGTGAACTGGTGAATAATTCACCTACAGCTTCGCACTGAATTACTGTTCCTCCAGCACGTAATAAGAACAGAACATTGAAGCTTAACCGCCTGGCCAGCGTCACACCGATCTGCGAGCCGAGTACCATTAGCGCTGTTGCCCATGCATCCGCTTCGGCACAGGTACGTGTCACGACGGTGACTGACGCCGGAGGCTCCATGACGGGAGCACCGCGACGTGGGTCCATGGTGTGCGACAGGCGATAATCGCTGACATTAATCCAATGCCGATAATCGCCCGACGTGGCGACCGACGCATCCTGAAGAGCGAGAACCGAATGAGCGCGACGATCATAGTCAGGAGCCCTACTGCAATCGACCAAGGACCCATCTGGCCGCAACCCGAGCGCCCGCATCTCCCCATCGATTCCGACGAGGCCTGACGAAATCCCGAAAGACAGCAATGTCTCCGCCAGACGATCCACGCCATATCCCTTGGCAATTCCATTGAGATCAAGCGTGATGGGAGCCAACTTTCGCACCATTCCCAGCTCGACGTCCAGTTCCAGAACGTCATGGGCTGGTCGGCGCTCGCGCCTCAAGCGCTGCTCGTATCTGCTCAGGGACCGCCTCTGACGCCCCGAAACCCCAGGCGCTTACGGCATCCCCATGCCGATATCAAACGCGCCGCCCGATGCACGGCCAATGTCGAGCGCAAGGCGCAAAACGTCCAGCAGTTGCTGCGGCACCTTTGTCCAGTGTCCCACCGGCGCGGCGTTCACCTGCATTAGAATACTATCCGGCTTCCATGTTGACATTTGCATGTCCACCGCGTCCATTGCCGCCTGAAGTGCGGCCCGAACGGATTGTGGATCGAACCCCGCTGCTTGGTAAAGCAACGCTGACCAACGTGTACCCATGGTAGGCCCGCTCAAAGCGTGACGTTGCATCTCAGTAGACGTCTTCGACATAACGTCCCTCCGCCCTGAGTTTGGCCAATGTCAGCCCCGTGGAACCCAGAATATCGGCAAGAACCAACGAGACCTGTTGGCCATATCGCGTCCGCCACATACCATGATCCGCGCCCTCCTGAATCAGCCGAGTGACGTCATCGGCTTCTTCCCGAAGAGCATGCTGCACATAGCGCGGCATTTTCCCGCGTGAACAACAGGAGCTAATCTGCGCAACTTGCCCCTTCTGCTTCCATTCACGGAGTTCGTCGCCATAGAAAAATCGCTATTCGTCCGGCGCATTCCAAAGAACAAATGGATCGGGCGATGTCGCGTATTGGCACGGATAAAACCCGCCAAAGGTGCGATTCCGGTTCCCGCGCCGATCAAAATCAGGGGCATGTGTGTCCGATTGTCCGCATGGAAACCGGGATTGCGGCGCGGGAAAGCGCTGATCGTGTGTCCGGGCTCCAGTTCCAGGAGCTGGCAGGAGCATAGCCCACCCGGATGTTTTCTCACGACGATCTCGACAAAGCCATCCTTGCGTCCAGAAGCCAGTGAGTAGAACCGGGGAACAGTTGATCCGGAGGAACGATGGCGAGGAGATCGCCGGCCACAAAGCGCCCCAGTCCGCGGCCACGCACTTGCTTGAAGGAAAGCTTCGGCAAGGCAAAGCGCAGTATTGCTGCGGGCGCTTGCACTTCGGCACCATAATCACGGCGCGACACAAGCGTAAGCGTTACGGCGGCGGGCTGAACGGCCTGGTGCGTGAGTTCCAGGTCTATGTCCAACGCAGCACCGAGTGTCCGTCCCCATCGGGCAAAAGCCTGCGGCGACTGACGGTCCACCGTGTCAAAGGGTATGAGCATTCTCCATCCGACGGCATGCGCCGTCTCCGTCACCGCTCGCGCGAATCCACAATAGGCTGGAAAGCTACTATCGCCAAAACCGAGCACAACCAGCGGAATTGCCGAATCCGCTTCCTGAGATAACAGTCCTTCGAGAAACCCCTTGGCCGAAGCGCATCGCCGTCGCCATAAGTCGCGGCCAGGATGATGCGCCGCCTCCGTAACGCCGACAATGGATTGCCTGACCGGCGTCGGACAGCGCCGCATGCAGCGTAGCGGCAAAGCCCCATGTGCTACCGCCTTCACTGCCGACGAGAATGATCGTCTCCGCCTTTCCTGCGGAAACATTGCCGCGAATACGTGGCCGTCCGCGACGCCCGTCGAACCAGAGAACAACGCCCGTGCCCGCCATGACTGGTACACCAAGAGCCGCCAGGCCAAGGATCAGCGCCAGAACAGAAGCCCCCGTCCCGTATGGAGCATATAAATGGTTTCCGACAGACGTTGCCATCCGGTCAGGCCGCTCCAGCCGAGAAGCGCGCCCGTGCCCTGATCGATATAGCCGGTGCCCCGGTCGGTCTTGGGTGAGAATGTCCATCGGGTTGGATGGATCGGCGAATGACAGGCTGCGCATTTCCGCAACCGGTATCTGCCGCAGCGGTTCCATCGTCGCCGGAAGCGCTCCAGTCTGGCCGCTTGCCTCAGTCTGCATGACCGGCGAAACCGCACTATCAGGCAACAGATCGAAGGTGGAGGCCGTCATCCACAAAGCCGTGGCCG
>JAAVLL010000002.1:1372500-1721794 GCA_012103035.1 Brucella oryzae | reverse complement strand
GGCGAGGCCGATTACCAAAATGCCGACTACAGCGTAACGTGCGGAGAAGCGCTTCCAGCACGACATAGGCCACGATCAAAAGGCCGACCAGCACCGGATCGACGCTCGCGCCGCCAAAGGCACCGATACCAAACTGCAGCAATATGCCCGCAAGCAAACCCGAGGCGATGCCAGGCGGAATCAATCTGATGACCCTCTCAAAATAGCCTGACAGTCCAAGCAGAACGAAGGCCGCGGCCGAGATAATATAGGCGCCTATCGCCTCGGCATAAGGCGTGGTGGCAAGTGCGGTCACGAGGAACGCCGCCGCCGGTGTGGACCATGCCGTAATAATCGGTTCGCGATAACGCCAGCTCAAGACGAGACCAGTCACACCGACCCCGATTGAGACCGACCATACCCAGGAGGCCGTGAGGACTGAGGCCGGCGACACGCGCCGCCTGAAACACGAGAATGAACGTACCGCCGTAGTTGACGATAACGGAAATCAGACCTGCAATAATGGGATGGGTCAGGTCATTCCACCCAAGAGATGATGTTGGACTAGACGACATGATGCCAAAGATTCTCCTGAAAGCTGGGGCATGACCAAAGTGTCGCCTTGACATTTAGCGCAATAATGGACTGATAGTTCCGGCCATTTATCATTTTGGATTCAGACCATTTGTTTAGGCATTCACAACTAGAATCCGTAAAGGCCTGGCTTACCCATCCCGCACATGCGGCGATGCCGCTTCATGCGCGGATACAAAGGGCTGTCCGCCAGTTGATCCTTGACGGCGCACTCGGCCCTGGCAAACCGCTACCGGCATCCCGAGCGCTTTCCAAATCTCTGGGTGTATCGCGTGATACCGTGGAAGCCGCCTATGCACAGCTTCACGCTGAAGGCTTTATCGAGCGACGTGTTGGCAGCGGCAGCTTCGTGGCCGAAATGACGGAATTCACAACCGGCCGCAGTCGCTCAAAGCGGGATGCCCTGTTGCGTAATCAGGCGCCGAATCTCAGCAAGCGCGGCAGCGCCATGTTCCGTAGCGGCGGTGTGCGGGAATTGCTTGCGCCGCGACCATTCGCGCATGGTGTGCCGGAAACCCGCACATTTCCGCTTCAGCTATGGGAACGACTGGAACGGCAGGTACTAAAGGAAGCAGGGACGTCTGCCCTTTTGCCCAGCGACCCGCAAGGTGTGGAGCCGCTTCGGCGCGCGATCGCCGATTACGTAAACCTTGAACGCGGCGCGCGCGCCACGGCCGACCGTGTGCTGGTCCTTACCAGTTCGCAACAGGCAATGGCGTTATGCGCGAACATGCTGTTCGACCCCGGCGATCGGATATTCATCGAGGACCCCTACTATTACGGCGCGCGCAAGGCGTTTGAAGCTGGAGGGCTCGAATGCGTACCCGTCCGCCTGGACCGCCAGGGCATATTGGTCGAACAGATCATGGATGATCCACGCAAGGCCAAAGGTGTTTTCCTGACACCCCCCATCAGTTTCCAACTGGCGCGACGTTGGCGCTTGACCGCCGTCTGGCACTGATCGAATGGGCCGCCCGACATCAGGCGTGGATCATCGAAGATGACTATGACAGTGAGTTCCATTTAGCTGCCTGCTGCAGGGGCTCGATCCGCATGAGCGGACCATCTACATCGGCACCTTTACCAAATCGCTCTTTCCTGGCCTGCGGATCGGCTATGTCGTTCTACCGCCACAACTTGTGAAGCCGATGACCGTCGCGCGTACCCTTCTCGACGGACATACCGCCTCCATCGCGCAATTGACGCTGGCCCGTTTCATGGAGGCCGGGCATTTCGGCGCGCACATCCGTACTATGCGCGGTATCTATGCCGATCGGCTTGATATACTGGTGACCTTGGTCCGGGAGCACCTGTCGGATTTCGTTGAGCCGCGTGTTCCCGTCGGCGGACTGCAAATGCCATGCGTGCTGACTTCCGATTTGTCGGAACCCGCTGTGATCGACGCGGCGCGGCGTGTCGGGATAGACCTTTTGGGTTGTCGGGGCTTCATGCGACCGACAATTCCAAAGCCGGGTTTCTGATGGGCTTTGCCGCCTATTCGCCGTCGGAGATCGCAATCGCGGTCGAGAAACTCGCGAATACGCTGAAGGCTGTGGCCCTCATCTCGAACAGATTCTAGTACTATGCCGACTGTCTTGCCTAGCTGATCGACTTCCGGGAGATACGTAGCACGACCGCGACGGCAGCCAGTATGCTTGCCCTAATTGAGCCGTACGGCAGCATTTCCCCACGAGCCTATTCGGCCTCCCCTGCAGACGTTGCCATCAATGCCGTCGATCTCGAGCCGCGACTTGGTAAAGTTGTAATTGATTGCTTGAGCTCGAAAAATGGTCTGAAGTCACATCAAAAAGTGGAAGGGATTATCAGGCCATAAGCATGCTAGGTGCTGACAAATATCGCCGCCGGATACCAGCGCAGTGGACAATCAACTATGTCGACACTTTGAAGGAGATCAACGATGGATTCATCGATCATGCCGCACGTAATTCAGAAGAAAGCGGGCGCAGGCGTGAGCGCTGTTAGTCTGTCTACAGCCGATGACGCGATCGCTGCTGCCATTGCTAACGAAAAACCCGTCAGCACGAATCCATCGAACTGATCGCATCTGAGAACTTCGTCAGCCAGGCAATCCTTGACGCGCAAGGGTCTGTACTCACCAACAAATATGCCGAGGGCTATCCCCACCGTCGTTACTATGGCGGCTGCGCCAATGTGGACGTCGTCGAGGATCTGGCCATCGAGCGGGTAAACAAAATCTTCGGTAGCGTCTATGCCAACGTCCAGCCGCATTCAGGCAGCCAGGCCAATCAGTCGGTTTTTCTCGCGCTGCTCAACCCCGGTGACACGATCCTTGGTCTTGATCTCAAGGCGGGCGGGCATCTCACCCATGGTGCACCGGTCAACATGTCCGGCCGATGGTTCAATGTTGTCAGCTATGGCGTGGACCCGGAAACCCAGCTCATCGATATGGATCAGGTCGCCCGGCTTGCGTGGAAACATCGTCCGAGACTTCTGATCGCTGGTGGCTCGGCCTATCCGCGCACGATGGATTTTGCGCGATTTCGGCAGATCGCCGACGAGGTAAACGCGACGTTTCTGGTCGATATGGCGCATTTCGCCGGCCTCGTCGCAGGTGGCGCTTATCCGTCGCCCGTACCTTTTGCCGACATTGTCACCTCGACCACACACAAGACCCTGCGCGGGCCACGCGGCGGCTTCGTTCTAACCAACAATTCGGAGATTGCGAAGAAGATCAACTCGGCGACCTTCCCTGGTCTTCAAGGTGGACCGTTGATGCATGTCATTGCGGCCAAGGCGGTGGCTTTCGGCGAAGCTCTGGAACCGTCCTTCAAGACCTATGCACACAATGTCGTCGAAAACTGCCGTGTGCTCGCCCAATCGCTTATCGATGGTGGACTGAAGATCACAACCAATGGCACAGATTGTCATCTGGCCGTGGTCGATCTTCGCCCCTTCGGTGTGACCGGTGATATTGCCGAGAAAGCCCTTGAATTGGTCGGCATCACGCTGAACAAAAACTCGATCCCGAACGATCCGGAAAAGCCGATGGTGACTTCTGGCATCCGTGTCGGCAGCGCTGCTGGAACATCCGTGGCTTCGGCGCCGGCGAGTATCGTGACATCGCCACACTCATTCTCGACACTCTTCACGCGGTTCGTGGCGGAACGCTCGATACCGATCAGCAACGCATCAATGAGCGCGTACGTCAGCTCGTTGTGCGCTTTCCGCTCCCTATTGATCGAGCAAGGAGGATCGGTTCCGACATGAAAACACCTTTGGGGATTGAGCTTTCAGCCGAAGATATCGCCCGGTTTGGCGACCAACCAGCCGCAACTTTTGCGCAAAACATGATCGCCGTTCTGGAGCGGATCGCAGCCGCCTGCCATCGCTGTGGACGACATCGCAATGATGTTCGCCTCCTGCCCGTCACCAAAACGGTCCCGGCAAATGTGCTGCGCCATGCCTATGCCGCTGGCATCACTGATTTCGGAGAAAACAAGCTCCAGGAAGCGCGTGACAAACTTGCTGTACTTGGCGAGCTGCCCATTCGCTGGAGTATTATCGGTCATCTCCAGACGAACAAGGTAAAGTATCTCGTCCGCTTCGCCTCAGAGTTTCATGCACTGGACAGCCATCGACTGGCGGAGGAGCTGAACCGCCGCCTCGATATTCTGGACCGCGATTTGGACGTATTCGTGCAAGTGAACACCTCAGGCGAGGAGAGCAAATACGGACTGCATCCCGACGATCTCATGTCCTTTGCCGAACGTCTGCTCGACTACCCCGGCTGAAGCCGAAAGGATTGATGACACTTGCTATTTTCAGTGCGGATACTGAGCGCGTAAGAACCTGTTTCCAGCTGCTACGTGACCTGAGAGATCGTGCCATCACAATCAACCCCGGCCTGACGCAACTGTCCATGGGTATGACCGGAGACTTCGAGATCGCGATCGAGGAAGGCGCAGATGTCGTCCGGGTCGGTCAGGCCATCTTTGGCCCTCGACCGGGGCAGATGCCCTCTATTGGCCTGGCCTCATTCCAAATACTTGAGAACAAGAAGAAAACCCAAAATGACAATCCCCTTCATTGATATTCAGGCTCAACGCAATCTCATAGGCGACGCAATCGACTTAGCGATCCTCAAAGTCACCCGGAGTGGTCAGTTCGTGATGGGACCGGAGGTCTATGAATTCGAGGCCAAACTTGCCGCCTTCGGTAATGCGGGACATGCTTTGTCCTGCTCGAACGGCACCGATTCCCTGATGTTCCTTCTTATGGCATGGGGTGTCGGGCCTGGCGATGCCGTCTTTTGCCCGTCATTCACCTTCGCCGCGACAGCCGAGGTCGTGGCACGGGTCGGCGCAACTCCTGTATTCGTAGACATCGACCCGGACACATACAATATGGACGCAGTGCATCTCAATGCTACCATCGAGATGACGAAGCGAGAGGGGCGGCTGACACCACGCGTTGTCATTGCCGTCGATCTATTCGGACAACCCGCCAATTATCCCGCCATCTCCACTGTCACCTATGCACACGAGTTGAAGCTTCTCGCTGATACCGCGCAAGGCTTTGGCTGTCGGCTGCACAATAAGCACCCTCTCCACTGGGCCGACGCCTCAAGCCTGTCGTTCTTTCCGGCGAAGCCGCTCGGTGCCTATGGCGATGGTGGCGCGGTTCTGACTGATGATGATGAGCTCCATAACATGCTTAGCTCAATCCGCGTTCATGGCCAGGCCACGTCGCGCGACGCGATGGCTCGTGGGTTCGAGCATGATCCGAAATATCTCAATGTCCGTCTCGGCTCTACCGGCCGCCTTGATACGATCCAGGCCGCTGTCCTGATTGAGAAGCTTACGATCTTTGAAGACGAGATTGCCCGCCGTAACCGCATCGCCAACCGTTACAGCGAAAATTGGCACCCGACGTCGCGCGCGTGCCGCAGGTCATCGACGGAGGCGTCCCGGTGTGGGCCCAGTACACAATCGAGCACGAAGATCGCGATGGGCTCGCTGCCCATCTGAAATCTCTAGGCATTCCAACTGCCGTTTATTACCCGATCCCCGTACATCAGCAACCCGCCTATAACCATTATCCCGTGGGCCCGGGCGGGCTGGCCGTGACGGAAAGCAAGGCTAGGCGCGTCATCAGCCTGCCCATGAGCGCTTACCTGGATGAAGCCATCCAAGACATGATCATCGATGGCGTAAGGTCTTATGGCCGAGCAAGGCGACGCGGCAATCCCCGTCAGGCGCCAGACGGCCCGTTTCGTGATGCTATTCTGTTCGGGACGCCGCTGCTCGTGCTTGCTCTTCAACATGCTGTATCTGTGGCAGAAATCGCGGTTTACGGGTTCTGGGGTGACGCCCACTGGGCATGGGCACCGGTCGCTGATCCCATGGTCTATGGTATTCCTGATTGTCGCCTCGCTTAGCATCATGAACTGCTCGCCATCGGCCCTCTCGTGGCAGGGCTGCACTTTAAATCTCGTTCATGATCGCAGAGCGGATGCCGTACTCATGCGCAGCGTCATCAACGCAGGAACCAATGAAACCACTGCTGCAACAGCAATAAAGCCACTAACAAGCCAGACATCGCTCATAGCAAATTCCACCGGCATCCTGACGGCGTAGTTGCTGTGAGCCATGATGTGATGGCTTGCGCAACCGCATAGCCGATAGCCAGTCCAAGGAAGATTCCGAGCAGCAGCAGGAAAAACAACTCGCCCCAGACAATCGCCATGATGGAGCGAACCGGCGCACCAAGCGCCCGCAGCGCACCGACCTGACGTTTGCGCGCGCCGATATGCATGACCGCAACCAACAACAAGGCGAAGACCACAATCACCTGCGTACCGATGGCGATACCAAGCAGCAGGCTGCGAGCATCACCCAATGTTGAATAGAGCCTCGTGAGAACCTCCGCCGGAAAGATCGCCAATGTGCGATCAGATCGATATTCCTGCCGCAGACGATAGGCATCCGCAATGGTCTTCGGCTTTACAAGAATGGCCGGAACACCGGGACTATCGGCATCGAAAGCCTCATCAAGCGGCGCATTGACGTCGATTTCGGGGTCATGGTCATGGGGCTTTTCAGCATGGTCGTCATGCGCGTGCACTTCGTGAGCTTCCATGCCATGCAACTGCCAGACGGTGCGAATGGGAACCAGAATGGACCGATCCCATGCAGTGCCGGTCGGAGCCATTTTGCCAGCTACATGATAGCTGACCTCGGTATGTGCATGTCCGCCGGTTTCAACAGTGCCGTGCATTGGATTGACTTTGGCACCGACAGGTAGATCGACTGCCGAACCGATAACTGCCTCGCCCAGACGCGCGAACATCGTGTCTTCGGCGAGTTGTGGTGACAGGGCGGAAATAAGCTCGGTTGTCGTGCCCACAATGGGAAAGCCCATCGCGCTGTCGCCAAAGCCGATGGGAGCCGCGAAAGCCACGCGCTTGTCATTGGCAAGTTTTCCCAGCATAACACCCGACATCAACGGTAAAGGCGATGGCTGCAAAAGACAGACGAAAGTGTGAGTTGCGTGTCACTTCCTGCAGCACCGATCACGAGGTCAAACTTGTCAGATGCTCGCGCCGTGCCAAGCCGTACAGCTCGTTCCTGCAAGGTTACGACCGAACTTAATGCAACCGACAAAGCCAACAGAACGATGATGGCGACGGCACCGCTCCAGAAACGGCGCAGATCGGCAAGAATGAATACGATCATGACAATTCCATCTCCGCGCTGTCGCTTGCAATTTTTCCGCCTTCAAGGCGAATGCGGCGCTGCAAATATTGCATCAGCTGCGGATCATGCGTGACGACAACCAATGTCGCCTTTTCTTCGGTCGCAAGCCGCACCAGAAGCTCGGCAACATCGGCACCGGTTTTCTGATCAAGACTTGCAGTCGGCTCATCGGCCACGATCACGCCAGGCTTAGAAAGAAGCGCACGCGCGATAGCAACGCGCTGCATCTCACCGCGCGACAGCGTTTCAATATGTTGCTCGGGACGGATTATTCCGACTGTTTGAAGCAATTGAAGAGCGCGTGCGCGATCATCACTCTTCACCCCAAAACTCAATTTGAGCGGCAATAGCACATTGGACAGTGCGGAGGCCGGGAAACAAGTGAAAATCCTGCATCACCAGACCGATGTTGCGCGCACGAAACGCATCGCGCCTGAAAGAAGACAGGCTGCTGATTGCCGTTTCGCCCCACACTACTTTGCCGGCTTTCACAGGTTCGAGACCCGTTATGGCGTTGACCAGCGTACTTTTCCCCGAGCCGGAGGCACCGGTAATTGCCAGATGGCCACCAGCAGCCAGATTAAACTTTTCAATGGAAAGCACAGGAGAGCCAACCCCGGAAAGCGCACTTCCAGATTGGCAATATCGAGCGGCAGGCCCGATGGCTTGGCAAGCATCATCATCAGACGGTTTTGAAAGAAGCATCACGCAGACGAAGCTGACTAACGAAGCCCGTTTCAGGGTCTGTCCATGAACCGTATTCCAGCGTCCCGCGCGTCAGAATTGGTGCGTTGAACTGCACGAATGTCTGTCTGGATGCCAGATAAACGACCATGATATTGTCGGGCCAGTCAGAATCCGACGAGCAGAACGGACAGATCGACATCGGAATTTCAGTCAGAACAAAGAAATTGGCTTCAGCCTTGAGCGGCGGTGCCATGAACCCGCTGATTGCCACTTCCTTGCCGGAAGCTTTTTGACCTGATCGGAAAACTCCAGACCCAGCACGCCGAAACTTTTATACAGGTTGTCAAAGCCAAGTTGCTCTGCGGCTTGTGCCCTGTTTGCAATGCACATCAAAGGCGCAGTTGCCAATGCACCAAGCATGAGTTGCCTGCGATTGAAATGCGGTCCTGTGCGCATCTTGTCCTCCTGAAGAGAAGTGGACAGGCGGAAAACCCGCCTGCCCTTAATCAAACGAAGATTACTCAGACTTTGCCTTGCCGAGCGCAAAAGTGTCAGCAAGCACACGGTAAACATCGCTCTGTTCCATATAGCCGCGCAGACCCTCGGAACCTGGACCCGTTGCCTGAAGAACAACGTCATCGACCGCGTGAACGCCGGTGTCATCTTCCTTAGGGATGTTGCCCTGAACGAAGACTGCGCCCGGAACATCCTTGTAAGCCTCATTGGCTACATATTCGCCCTTCTGGTTCTTAACGGCTGGCACGAAGGCGCCATCCATCTTTGGACGGAAGGTTTCGTAATGATCCGGGCCGTTATTGGCGGCGAGGAACAGACGACGCGAAACATCGATGCGATCCGGATAACCGTCGCCATTGGTGTCTTCGTAATTCGGGAATCCGGCGGCATCGTAAGTGCCAACCTTTTCGCGCATTTCATCGCCCGGCTTTTCATCATCGACTGTACCAATGATGGCAACGCCATGGGTATGATCACCGGTGATGATAATCATCGTGTCCGGGTTCTTTTCGGCAAATTCACGGGCAACGCCAACAGCCTTGTCGAACTCGATGGTTTCGACCAGCGCGCGATCCCAATCAAGCGGATGGCTCATCTTATCAACCGATGCGCCTTCAACCATCAGGAAGAAGCCTTCCGGATTCTTGGAGAGCTTTTCGAGAGCGGTCTTGGTCATTTCCACCAGACCCGGCTGGTTCGGGAACTTGTCAACCGTGCCTTTCTTGAGGAACTCACGATCAAGCGTCACGTCGAGGTTGCCGGTATGGAAAAGACCGAGCAGCTTGTCCTGATTGGACTCACCCGATGCAGCAAGCTCGTCCTTGCTCGTGACCAGCGCGTATCCGGCATCCTTGAACAGCTGAATATAATCCTTGTCATCCTTGCGCTTGGAACCCGGAACATCCTTGGCGAGGAAGTAAGCAGAACCACCGCCAAGAATAACGTCAGGCTTCACGTCATACATCATGCCGACAATATCGACCTTGTCGGAACGCTTGCGCGTATGGGCGACCAGCGCCGCAGGTGTCGCGTCCTGAAGTTCGGATGTCGTAACAATGCCGATGGACTTCTTGGTTTCACGGCGCATTGCTTCTGCAATGGTTTCGACTTTCGGGTCGTCCTGGCTGTCAGGTGTACGGTCGGCATAAACGCCAAGTGCATTCACGCGTGACTTATGGCCCGTCATGTAAGCCGACATGGTATTGGCACTGTCGGTCGCAATCGAATGGGTCGACGAAGTGCCGATGAAGGCAACAGGGGAATATCATCCATGTTGAGGCGGCCATTGGCCTTACCCTCAGTCAAGCCCTTCGACATGATGCGCGCGCCGGTTCGGTGCGCGACCGACAGACCATCAGCAATCAGAAAGATGATGTTCTTGGCTTTGGCTTCATTGCCGGTCGCATAGACACCCCAATTGACAGACTTGGTTTCGTCGCCAGCAGAAACTTCAACCTTGTAATCGCCGGCCTTGCCGATTTTCAGTCCGCGCAAAATGAGAGCTGAGCCCAGAACCTCGTCTTCTGCGCCCTTTTCTTCAGCGGTAAACTCGGCTTTGCTGCCAAATACAGCTTCATAGTCCTGGCCATTGACGGTAACTTTCACGTCCTTTGGCTCGACGACCTTATCGAACTCAACCTTGAAATCGAAAGGCGAGTTGACAAGGATTGTCGCCCGGTCAATCGGATAGACGGTTGCAGCACCAGCCGCAGTCGTCAGCATGGTTGCTGAGGCGAGAGCAAGAAGCAGTTTGCGCATATCAGAAATCCCCACTGTGTAATGCGTGTTGGGGGTCAGATAAGAAAGCTAGATGACACTGGTATAACAGCCAGTCGATTTATTCATTAAACTTCATTTGCCGACTAGCGCATTGATTAACGATATAGCGCGCGTCATCACAAAGCTTAGATCGAGTGTTCAGCTTTCGCCTGCAAAAGAGCCTTGAGCTTCAAAAACGCCATTTCGATCAGATTGAAATCGGGGCTGTAAGGTGAAAAATAATGCAGTTGAGCATCTGCCGCCTCGATTGCTTCTTTGAATCCATCTGCTCCTTCCCCTGGTGATGTATTAACCCAGCATAATACTGATGATCATAGCTTTCATCGATTGATACACATTCGTTGACGAACATTGAATATTGCAAACCAGCGCTAACAATCAGACGAGACGGTCGCCGCCCTCCATCGAGATCTGGTTGGCGATTGCGAAGCTGTCATTCAATTATTGTCCAGCATTCTTTCATAAAGCCGCCTCGACGACCTGCTCCCGCGAACTTCAAGCCGTCAAGCTAAGACAGATGTCCCCTGCAGCGGCCGTTTACCCTTGAATTTTCCATTTATGCCCCTTATCCAGAAAAAGGAGAGTTTCATAAAGGCATCAAAATTTCAGAGGCGCAGATTGCATTCGATTTGAAACATGTGACGATATTGTCGAATATCGTTGCCTGCTCGTTGCCGATTCATGAGTAACTGTTTGAATCGATCTTCGCGCCTGGGAACGTTTATATACGCTATTGAGCTTTGGTATTATAAAGTAAAATAAGTATAAAAGAAAGGGCGGTCAGTTGGACACTAGGCAAATGGCCAATAGAATTTGTATTTCTACACACAACGTTCCCCTTGAGGACAGGATGGAATTATGGCGTCAGATCACTTATCCTTTGTATGAGTCAACTCCTGCACCCAGAAAAACTTTTTAGGGGCTCCGTAGAGATACTTTCTCTTGGAGAGGTTTCACTGGTATATTCTACATTTAGCCAACATCGTGGTGTACGCCTAGTAAATAAAAATAATCTACCTAGGTTTGAAAATTTATGGATTCATATGCCGCTAGGTCACAATGTTTATGTAAATGAAAGAGGAAAAAAATAAAAGTATGCGATAGAGAAATATATATATCTGACACGACACAATGTATGGAGGCGTATTCCGGTAACGGTGCCACGTTATCCGTTGTTCTAGATAGAAATATTCTTGAAAAAGAATGTGGAAGAACGGGTCTACACGGTATGCACCTTAAAAATAATAATCCCTCGTCATTCTACTTACAAGTATTATGACTGAATATCACAAGCTGTCTCCGGTTTTAAATGAGCGAGATGCGTTTATATCTGGAAACTTTCTACTGGACATGATCGTTTGTGCGATCGGCGGAGCATGCAATTTTGATTATTCGCCGCCAGCTACATTCATTAAGGATCAGATAAAGCTTTATATTCTTGAGAATATACACAATCCGTCTTTGCGGGTAGAACATTTTCTGGACAAATTCCAGCTCTCAAGATCAGCCCTCTATAGGATGTTTGAAAAGAAAGCGGAATTGCCCGCTATATAAAACAGCAACGTCTTGAATTGGCACTTAAGCAAATACTGACAGATGGGAACGGCCAAAAGACTTCGATTAAGGCAATTGCTTACAAATACGGCTTCCCGTCACCGGAGAGTTTCACATACGCATTCCGAGTTCAGTTTGGATGTAGCCCACGAGATGTTATGAATAAAAGATTCGACATAATTCATACTCTTGACACAGCTGGAAGTATCATGGGGTACTATTCCGATCTTAAACTCCTGCTCCCGAAATGTTGAAGTGTATTCTTTTGCTTTTCAGCCCCTGATCGGCTGACAGGAGGCTGGAAGCTGCCGCGACCAATGCCCCGTTGCTTCGGGAACCCGCACAAAAACTACCACCTCAACTAACGAGCAAGCCAAGTAGGCGGCAGATTATGATGATAGTGTTACATTGTCGGGCAAGGATCAAGCTTTCAACGAGCGTAACAATTCCAAAAACCGTTCTTCAGCGCGGTAGCATCTTCATCTGACCGTAGCGCTATCTCGTTCATCAACCCATTGAGCAATATAGCGAGAACATCGGCACCAGCGGAAAATCGGATCGCATCGACTTCAACTGCTTGTACCACACCAGTTCGCAGAAGATCGAAGGAAAGATCGCGATCAAGCATTTCCCATCGTTTGCGCCCGAGCACGCTAGGTGCATCGACAACGAGAATACGCCGGTTCTCCGGCTGTCCCATATAGTCGATCCAGGCAACCGCCCCTTCTCCAGCATCTCCACGGGGTCGGTCAGCGCCTCGGTGGCAGCCGTCACAGCTTCGGCTGCTTCTCCGGCAAGATCACGGCATACAGCTTCAAAGAGGTCGGCTTTATCGCGAAAGTGGTGATAGAGCGCTCCGCGTTTCACACCGCTGCTGCAATAATCGCTTCCGTTCCGGTTTGTGCATACCCATCGCGGGCGAACAGTTCGCGTGCGACCTGAACCAATCGTCCCTTGGTCCGAGCTGTGCGCAGTTCATTTTGGACATGACAGCGTCCTTCAAAACAATTGACAGACAAACTGTCTGTTTCTATAACTTTAAAACAGATAGTCTGTTTGTTTCTTATTGACAAGGAAATTCGTTATGCAGTTTTCGGACCGCTATCCGATCATCGTCACCAACAAGAAAAACGCAGCGCGTGACTTCTGGATCAGACATTTCGGCTTTGAAGCGATTTTTGATAGTACCTGGTTCTGTCTTCTAACCGCCGAAGGGAACACTGCTTCAATCGCTTTCATGACACCCGACCATCCTTCCGCGCCCCTGGTCCCGAAACCTTTGGCGGAACTGGCCTCTGTTTTGAGATGGAAGTCGCGGACGCAAAAGTGGCCTATGATGAGCTGATCGCAAAAGGATTACTGGTAACCTACCCTCTCACCGATGAGCCATTCGGTCAGCGCCGTTTTGGCTTTACAGATCCTTCGGGTCTCTGGGTCGATATTGTCGAGCAGATTGCTCCGCAAGCAGGCTTCTGGGACAAATATATGATATGAGCAAAAGGTACTCGACCAGCCATACAAGAAAACACTTCACTGACTCAGATCGGCCCACCTCATCTTTCTAAAGAACTTCGCCGCCGTCGATAATCAGCGCGAGACCTGTAACGAAAGCTGACTGTGGCGAAGCAAGGTATACAATTCCGCTGCGATTTCGTCGGGTGATGCCCAGCGTCCCATTGGTATTGTTTCGGAAACGTAATTTTCAAGCGCTGCCCGTCCTCCCATCTGCTGTTCGAAACCGGCGTTGAAAGGCGTATCGACAAATCCCGGACAAAGCGCGTTGAACCGGATATTCTCCCGCGCATAGTCAGCCGCCATCTGCCGTACCATTGCCACGGCTGCATGCTTGGTGGTGGCATAGGAAATCATGCCGCGATCATATTGGCATCCGGAATTGGAGGCAGTAATAATCACCGATCCCCACCCTGCGCCCGCATTGGCACGAGTGCTGCCTGCGCCACCACAAAATGCGAACGCACATTCATCGCCCACGCCAGATCCATCTGGGTAGGCGTCACATCCTCCAGTTTGCCTGCAATCTGGATGCCGACATGCGAATGCACAACATCAAGTCGTCCATAACGAGCGGCAACGCCGGAAACGGTTTCTGTGATGGCGGCATCATCACGGGCATCGAGCGCTGCGCTCTCCGCCTGCCCTCCGGCCTCTCTGATCGCTTGCGCAGTCGCTTCCGCAAGTTCTGCGCGAAGATCCGTGACCACAAGGGTAGCGCCTTCTGCCGCCATGGCGATGGCACCTGCGCGACCGATACCCGATCCGGCGCCAGTAACAAGAGCAACCCGGCCCTCAAGACAAGATTTCATGATTTTTCCCTAGAATGATCGCGGAGAACAGGAGGAAGGCAGGCGCTTGAAATGCTTTTGGCATCTAATGACCTGCCGGTTTCCCGCGCCGGAGAATGATTTGTGCGAAGACAAGCAGCAGCAGAGAGAACACCATTACCATCGTGCCGATGGCATTGATCTCCGGCGTCACTCCGCGACGGATTGACGAAAAGATGTAGATCGGAAGGGTCGTTTCTGGCCCGGCAACGAAGAAAGCAATGATGAAATCATCGAAACTGAAGGTGAAACTCAGAAGAAAACCAGCCATTATCGCAGGCGTCAGCATTGGCAGGGTCACTTGCCGAAAGGTACCGATTGGCCCTGCACCAAGATCGAACGAAGCTTCCAGCAATGAACGATCCATGCCGTCGATACGGGCGCGCACCAGAATGATGACGAGGGACATGGTGAACAGCACATGCGCCGCTATGAGCGAGCCATATCCCAAAGAGCTTCAAACCCGTCACCGCCTGAAGCCGGGGATTGACGGTGTTGAATACGGTTACCAGCGCGATAAGCGTTGCAATGCCGATGACAATGCCTGGGATCATCACTGCAATATAGATGAGCGCGTCGAAGAGAACCCGCAATTTTCCTTTCAGGCCTGTCAATGCAATGGCAGCCATCGTGCCAAGCAGGCACGACAGGAACGCCGAAGTCAGCGCCACTGATGCCGAAGTCTTGAGAGCATCGATAACGAACGGATTGTCGAGCGCCTTGGAATACCATTGCGTCGAGAAACCCTGAAGCTGGCTCGCCGACCTGCCTGCGGAAAAGCTGAACAGCGCGATAATCCCGATGGGAAGATAGAGGAACAGGTAAATTGCAAAAGCATAGATGCGCATGGCTTCCTCACATCAAACTGACATCGTCGCGCGCTGTCCCCATCAGGCGCAGGAAACGCATGTAAAGAGAGACGACAAGCAACATGATCGCGACCAGCGTTATCGATACGGCGGAGCCGAACGCCCAGTTACGCGACTGCAGGAAAAGGTCGACCAGCGCATTTCCGACGAAGAAAACGTTACCTCCACCGAGCATCTGCGGGATGAGATATTCACCCATGAGCAGAATGAAGACGAGCATCGAGCCGGTTGCGACGCCGGGGAGCGACAAAGGCAGGGTGATTTGCAGGAAGCGCCGCCAGGGTGGAGTTCCAAGATCGTCTGCCGCTTCCAACAGCCGCCGGTCGAGCTTTTCGAGGCTCACATAGATCGGGAAGAACATCAGCGGCAGATAACCGTAGACGATGCCCACCAGAACGGCGAAAGGCGTATTGATCAGGCGGAACTCACCGAGCCCGAATGCCGAAAGCAATTGGGGATGCCTCGGCCGCCGAGAAGAAATATCCACGCATAGGAGCGGATCAGGATCGAGGTCCAGAATGGCACAATCACCAATACCAGCAGCAATGTTCGCCACTGCTTGCCAACCCGCAAGGCAAGATAATAGGCCAGCGGGTAAGCGATCAGCAGCGCCGCGACGGTGCCGATGGGCGCCAGCGTCAATGTGTTGCGGAATGCGGCCCAGCGACTTCCCAGATTGGCGTATTGCGCAAGGGTGAAAGCCGGCTCGTAACCGCCAGCTGCCCCGCGCTCCCCGAAGGAATAGACGAGGACGACCGCCAGCGGCAGTACAAGGAGCGCCGCGTACCACAGGCCCGCCGGCCCCAGCAGGAGCCAGCGCATTTTTCGCTGAGACAGTGCCATTGTGTCCGTCCGTTATGCCGATTTGAAGCGAGCAATAAGTTCCGCCCGGTTTGGATCAGTCAATGTGACCGCCGCCCCGAACTCCAGCGTCGACAGAAGTTCCGCCGCCGGATGAAGGATAGGATCATTGCGCATTTCTTCCGGCACCAGAGCTTCAACGCGCGCGTCAGGCACCGGATAACCATGGAAAAGTTCCTCGCGCGCATTGACCGAAGGGTCGAGCAGGAAGTTCAGCAAGGCGTAAGCGCCTTCACGATTGGGCGCGCTGGTCGGAATGGTATAGAAATCGGACCAGATTTCGCCGCCTTCCTTTCCGAGCGTGTAATGGATTTCCGGCAGATCGCGATTCATCTGTTTCGCATCTCCGGTCCAGCACATCGTCAGCCAGGCATCGCCGTTGCGCATGGAGGGCTGATAGTCGGAGGTGATGGCAAAGAGATGCGGCTTCACCTCGATCAGCAGTTTCTCTGCATCGGCCAGTTCCTTCGGATCGACGGAATTGAACGAGTAGCCGTAATATTTCAGGGCATTTCCGATAGCGGTCAGCTGATAGTCGTGGATAATTGTGCGACCTGAAAAGTCGGTTTTGGTCCGGTCGAAAAATCCTTCCAACTGGTGAAAGGTGTCTTCGCCTTGTTGCTGTCCCAGGCCATACCCGTTGTGCCCCATAGTTTTGGGATACCGTAGAGTTTGCCGTCGACAGTGCCGGGCGTTGCGAAACGCGCCTCAAAGGATTCGGCGTTGTAGTTGGGTATTTTTGTCAGATCGAGTGGCTCGATCATCTTGCTGTCGGCATAGGTACTGATAGCGTAGTTCGTAGCGACCACAATATCCCAGCCCGCTCCACCGGCCTGCAGCTTGGCGAACATTTCCTCGTTTGAACCGAAGACATTCACCTGCACCGCTGCGCCGGTCGCTTTCTGGAATGCCGCCAAATTGTCCGGGTCCTGATAATTCGGCCATGTCGCGATCGAAACCCGATCACCGATGTCGCCTGCCCAGGAGCGTGTTGGCAAAATCCCGGTATTGCGCCGGCCAAGACCGCCGTTGCGGCACCCAATCCGGTCACGCCCAGAAAATGGCGGCGTGTAACCGAACCTTTCTGGTAACGGCGCAGTTCTTCCATGAAGGTCTGCCGGGAAACCGGCTTGTCGTTCTTCGTCATTTCATCCCTCCCGTTTATTGTCAGCAGATCGAATTTGGCATTTGAGGCTTGTCCTCAAGACTGTTGGCCAGACGCCAAACTCGCAAAACTCATTCGTCACGCTCAAGGATCAGGCCTGTTCCACGATCCCAGACAAGATGCGCAGTCGAGCCCACTTCGACACCCGGCAAAGCTCTTTCCGCCTGCCTCGGAACCAGAACCTGCAACTGGCCCATAACCGGGTGTGTCAGTAGGAACTCGATGTGCTCGCCGAGGAAAATCTTGTTGGCAACCTGTACTTCAATCGTCTGCATCCCTTCTGTCGGGGAGATAGTCAGGCGCAGCGCTTCAGGTCGGATCATAACGTCGACAGTATCACCGGGTGTCACCGCAAAAGCTGTCTCAACCACAACCTTGTGGCCCGAAGCCAGGCTCACCGCTACATCGTCACCGTCGGTATGTTCGACCTTCCCGGTGAGAATGTTGGCGCGTCCGACGAAATTGGCAACATAGCGATTGGCGGGACGGTCATAGAGTTCACGCGGCGTCCCTATCTGAGCGATACGACCATGCCCCATGATGCAGATGCGGTCGGACATCGACAACGCTTCCTGCTGATCATGGGTAACGAGAACGAAAGTGATGCCCAGCTTACGCTGGAGAGACAAAAGCTCGAGCTGCATCTCGGTCCGGAGCTTGGCGTCGAGTGCTGCCATAGGTTCGTCGAGCAGCAGTATCTTGGGCTCGTTTACGATCGCGCGAGCCAGTGCCACACGCTGTTGCTGGCCACCCGACATCTCCCAGATCCGTCGTCCGCCGAAATCGGCAAGGCGAACGGTTTCCAAGGCTTTTGCGACCCGAAGCTCGATTTCGGACTTAGCCAATCTCGGGCGACACTGCCTTAATCCATAAGCCACATTCTGGGCGACGGTCATGTGCGGAAAAAGAGCGTAGCTTTGAAATACCATATTGACGGGGCGTTTGTAGGCAGGTGTCGTCCCCACCTCTGACCCGTCGATCAATATTTCGCCCTCACTTGGCTGCTCGAATCCGGCGAGCATCCTCAGTGCGGTCGTCTTGCCGCAGCCCGATGGTCCGAGAAAGGAAAGAAACTCCCTCGCCGGATTTTCAGGTTGAGCTGACTGGCCGCAAGTACGGCACCGTAGCGTTTCGTGGTGCCGACAAATTCCGCAACAGTGTCGCTGCTTCGACCGGCAGAAGCCTCGGTAGCGTATACCATCAAAATATATTCCCTAGAGAGCTTTGCCTAAAGTGGCATATCCCTTATTTTGGAAAAACATATAAAATTAGTCGATACCTGTATATATCACAAAAGGTATAGAGACGGAGATTCCGAATGAACTGGGCGCAGGCATCTGCACGGGTCATCGATGCGTTACACCAGCCACATTTTCCGGCAACGCTGATTGAGGCGATCCGCAACGTAGTGCCTTTCGAGCACACGGTGACCTTTGCCTATTGTGGCAACCGGCGTCCCATCGCCCTGCATTCAGAATTCCCTGTATGGAAACACAAGGTCATGGTCGAGGACTATCAGGAGGGGCCTTATCTCCTCGATCCATTTTACCTGCAATCGTCCCAGTCCGGTGATCCCCGCCTCGTGCGACTGCGGGATATGGCACCCGACCGTTTCTATCAGGGAGAATATTTCCGTAACTACTATGTCCAGACGGAACTGGCCGAAGAGATCGGGTTCATGCTCAATATTGAGCCCAATGTCGGTATCGTCATTTCCGCCATGCGAACCTCGAAACCATTTTCCGCACATGAATTTCGCAAGCTTGGGGAACTGGTTCCATTCATCGGTGCGGTAGGACGGCACAATTGGGCAGATTTGCCGAAGCAGTTCACCCAAACCCCTCAGCCACCGGAAACAGACAATCTTTCAAAGATTATCCAGCATGCATTTTGCGATCTGGGGCGCCAGATTTTAACCGCCCGTGAGGTAGAGGTAACAGAGTATATTTTGAAGGGCTATTCAGCCGAAGCGACCGCACGTGCCTTAGGCATATCATGCGGAACCGTGCGGATCCATCGACGCAACATATACGGTAAGCTTCATATCAATTCACAAGGAGAGTTATTCTCGCGATTTATTAATGCGATGACTGAACCCAACAACTAATGCGGTGGATTGAAGTTCCTTTTGATTTGCATGGCATCTGCATTCATTCGCCCGATAAAACGTCCTTTGCTGACTTTAAAGCCTGCATCAAAAGCAGCATGCGTGTGCGAAAATGGTGATTTTTCGAGTACCGGAGCGTAATGTACTTAACACCATGAGCATCGGAACGCAGGAAATTGCCATTTGCAGCCACAGATGGCAACTTTTGTGCATTCAGCGAATACGCCGTAACAGCCTCTCGCGATAGGTGTCTACAATCACGGCGAGGATGATTACCGTACCGATAATGATCGGTTTGTAATTATCGCCTATGCCAAGCAATTGCAGGCCGGTCGCGAGCACCTGTAGGATACAGGCACCAGCCAGCGTGCCGACGATCGACCCCTTGCCGCCGAAAAGACTGGTACCGCCGATGATGACGGCTGCGATTGCATTGAGTTCGTAACCGACGCCCGCAATCGGGCTCCCGATATTCAGGCGCAGGAGATAGACAATTGCAGCGATACCCGCAGTGACGCCAGAAATGACAAACGCGGCGATTTTGTATGCGTCGGGATTGTGTCCCGACAGGCGGACAGCCTCGTCATTGGCACCAACCGCATAGATCATGCGACCGAAGACGGTAAAGCGTAAAACGAACCAGCCAACTGCGATCACAGCCACTGCGATGAGGAAAATCGATGGCAGGAAGCCGCCGACGATCAGATTTCCAAAATCGACAAAGCCCTGCGGAAGACCGGTAATGGTGGAATTGTTCGACACCACCCGCGCCGCCCCAGCGGCGATATTCAACATGCCCAGCGTCACGATAAACGAAGGGATTTTCCAATAAGTCGATACCTTGCCATTGATGAACCCGCAAAGCCCGCCAACGGCGATGCACGCCAGTACGGCCAGCGGGATTGACAAGGCGGGCTCCAGACCGGACGTCATGACAAGTGCGCCGACGACCGTACATAAAGCGAGAACCGAGCCAACCGAAAGGTCTATGCCGGCGGTCAGGATGACAAAGGTCATGCCGGCCGCAAGGACCGTATTGATAGCGATCTGAACGAAAATCTTCAGCGCATTGCCCGACGTTGCGAAATAGGGCGCTGTGACAGAAAATACCAATGTAATCAGGATCAGTGCCAGAAAGACACCGGCATCACGCAGCAGGAAGCGCTTCAGCTTTTGGCGGTCCACAGCTTCGGGCTGTTGGGTAGATGAGAAAGTGGGCTCTGTCATGCGTTAACATGCTCCTGATAAGCGAGCGAAAGAATACGTTCCTGGTCGAATTGCGACCGGTCCAATTCCCCACCAGTTTGCCGTTGGAGAAAACAATAATGCGGTGACACATGCCGATCAGCTCGGGCAGATCCGAGGAAATCATGATGATTGCCTTCTGGTTGGCGGCCAGCATCCACAGAAGTTGATAAATCTCTCGCCTGGCGCCAACATCGACCCCACGTGTCGGTTCATCAAGTATCAGTGTGGACGACCCGCGAAACAGCCATTTTGCCAGAACCACCTTTTGCTGATTACCGCCGGAGAGGTTACGCACCGGCGTGTCGACAGACGCCGTCTTGACCCGCAACCGCTCAATCAGCTCGGCTACCGCACTTTCTCCACACTGCCGTCCAGCAGACCGCCATGCGAGATTTTTTCAAATCGGTAATCGTGGCGTTGACATAAACAGGCATGTCAAGCAGCAGTCCCTGGCTCTTGCGATCTTCGGTCAGAAAACCAAGACCGTTGCGCACCGCATCGCGCGGATCACGGATATTCACCGGCCTGCCGTCAACATCGATTTCTCCAGCCGATCTAGGATCGGCACCGAAAATTGCGCGCATCACTTCGGTACGGCCTGACCCGACCAGACCGGCCACCCCAGAATCTCTCCATGGCGTACCGAAAACGAAACAGGCGGAGCCCCACTGTTACGCTTCACATCCCTCACCGCCAAGGCGACGGCACCGGGCTTGATATCGGCATTGAAGCTGTACTCATCGGCGATATCGCGGCCAATCATCATGCGCACCAGATGAGGCACGCTCAACCCCTGTAGATCGCGCGTCTCGATCAGACGACCATTACGCAACACCGTCACGCGGTCGCCAATCTCGAAGACCTCGTGCAGACGGTGAGAGATGTAGATAATCGTGACGCCTTTCCCTTCAGGCGCTTGATGATCGCAAACAGCCGCTCGATTTCCGGCGGCGTCAATGTCGCCGTCGGCTCGTCCAGTACAAGCAGTTTGCTGTCATAACCAAGCGCCTTGGCGATCTCGACCAACTGCATTTGCGCAACGCCCAGCTCGAAACCGGCATACGTGGATCGACAACCAGCCCCACCTCTGCCAACAATTCCTCAGCACGCCGGTTCAGCATGGCTCGATCCAGGATGCCAAAGCGCCTCGGCAAGCTCTCCAGCATCAGGTTTTCGGCAATGGAAAGATGTGACAGCAGGTTGAGTTCCTGATGTACGATACGAATACCCTGAACCTGTGCATCATGCGGAGTCTTTGGTTTATAGGGTTGGCCGTTCAGAAAGATCTCGCCTGTATCGGGCTGATAAATGCCAGCAAGAAGCTTGATGAGGGTTGATTTACCCGCGCCATTTTCACCCAGGACGATATGCGTCTCGCCGCGCTGTAGCTCAAGCGTGATACCGTTTAGTGCAACCACTCCCGGAAAGATCTTACCGACATTCTCCAATCTTAAAATGGCATCGGCTGACTGCATATCGGTTCCTGTCTGCCGGATTAGGGAGCGGCGATTGGATCGATGATCGCCGCCCCATCATTGGCAATGTCCTAGAGATCCTGGGCAGTGATCAGCTTGATATCCGTCTTGACCCAACCGGAGAACTTCTCGCCTGCCAGTTCCTTGAGACCGTAATCGATGCCCATGGCTGCCATCTGCGCACCGAACTGGGCAACCGTTGCCAGCATCTTGCCATCCTTGATCAAAGGCTGGACAGCGGGAATGTTGTCGAAGCCCACCACCTTGATCTGACCCGACTTTCCAGCGGCATCCAGCGCCTTCACGACGCCGAGCGCCATGGAGTCATTGGCTGCCATCACACCTTGAATGTCCTGATATTGAGTCAGGAAATTGGTCATAAGCGTGTTGGCTTCTTCCGTCTCCCAATGTGCCGTCTTGGAATCAAGCAGCGTTAAACCGCCCTCGGCCACGGCATCGTCAAAACCCTTCTTGCGCTCCTTGGCATTATCGGCTTCCGGATTGCCTTCAAGGATAACCACCTTTGCGCCCTTGCCCAAATCCTTGGCAAGCGCCAGGCCGGCGAGCTTTGCGCCCTCGCGATTGTCGGGACCGAAAAGGCAAGATCGACTCCGGCCTGCTTTTTCGCTTCCTCATCGAGCGCCACGTCAATGTTAATGACCTTGATGCCTGCCTCCAGAGCCTTTTAACCGGGGTCACCATGGCCTTGGAATCTGCTGGAGCAAGCACGATCACATTGAACTGCTGCGTAATGAAATTTTCGACCGCATCGACCTGAGCGGCGAAATCCCGCTCATCCTTCATGCCAACAGCTGCGAAAGAAAACTTGTCGGTATTTTTGGCGGCGTAATCCTCTGCGCCGGCCTGCATCTGTTTGAAGAACTCGTTTGCGAGCGACTTCATGACCAAACCGACTTTAGGTTTATCCGCTGCAAAGGATGGCAGGGACGGTAGCAGCAGAGTGCCTGCACCAAGTGCGCTTGAGCTTATAAACTGGCGTCGTGAAATTGAAACTCGACCCAGTCCTGTAATAATTGAACTTTTAGTCATGAATTCCTCCCCTCACTTCAGTAAAATCTGCCGTGTTACAGCAGCGTAGTGCTGTCGATAGAAAACTGTCAAGACGGCAAAATAGAGGGAGACGTTCACGGTTTCCGACCTGCATGACGGAAACCGTATGAATTGAACCGGATCATGATCGGACGGAGTTGAGCTCCGTTACCTGTTCTTGTGGGCGCTCAGGCAAGTCTTCCATAACTGGCCAGTACTTCGCGCAGTCGGTCATGATCGATGGCCCGAACGCGCAGTCGGTCATAGGAAGTCCCGCCCATATCTTCAGCAGCCAGCATCGCATTTACCACGGCCTCTTCCACACTGTCGACCGCAGCGAGATAGAATGGATCAAGCGGTTCGTCATTGACCACTTCCATCTGGAGAAAGGGCGCGGAGCGATGCTGCATCGGGCGCTGATTGGCTGTCGAGAAGGCGAGGAAAATATCGCCTGAATTATTGCCGCCCGGCGTGCCGTTGCGACCGATACCCAGCGCGGCGCGGCGCGCCAGCCGCTGCAACTGGTGCGGCATCAATGGCAAGTCGGTTGCCAGCACGACGATGATCGAACCTCGCTCCTGCAACTGGCTTTGCGGCGTGCCATCGCGCATATGCTGACCGACCGGAACGCCCGCAATGGTCAGCCAATCGCGCTGGCCATGATTGGCCTGCACCAGCGCGCCAATGGTGAAGCTGCGACCGCCGAACTCCACGACGCGCGATGCCGTGCCTGTACCACCCTTGAAACCATAGGTGATCATGCCTGTGCCGCCGCCGCAATTGCCTTCCTGCACCGGACCGGACGCAATGCTGTCGAGCGCCTTGCGCACATCGGTCTCCGTCACTGGAAAACCGTTGATGTCGTTCAATGCGCCGTCATAAGTTTCGGCAATGACCGGCATGATCCAGAGAAAATCATCGGTCTGGTAGGTCGAGGCATAACGGTCCACCATCCAGCGTGTGGTAGCGTGATGAGCCATCCCAATGCCATGCGTATTGGTGATGACGACGGGGCCGAGGAAATAGCCGCCATCCGCGATCCAGTGGGTGCCGGTCATTTCGCCATTGCCGTTGAAGCGATGCACACCGGCATAGACCGGAACCGGCGTTTCCGATTGCATATGCGGCAGAATGGCGGTCACGCCGCTGCGCACCGGACGTCTGCGGCCCAGGCGAGGTTCATTCTCGATTATCGTCTGGAAACCAACGCCGACGCCGCCGACATCGGTGATCGCATTATGCGGCCCGGTGCGTCCGGTGAAAGGAATGCCGAGGTCACGGCCACGCGGTTTTCGAATAGGTGTCTGTGAAGTCATATTATTTCTGCCGGGAACGAAGATAGAGGCCGAGCGAAGCCACGACGAAAGAGAAAGTCAGCATCATGACGGCGATCGCATTGATTTCTGGTTTGATGCCGCGACGCAGCATGGCGAAGATGAACATCGGCAGGGTCGTAACATCAACGCCTGCGATAAAATAGGTGATCACGAGGTCATCCATTGAAATGATGAAGGCAAGCAGTGCCCCACCGAGAATGCCGGGCATGAGCTGAGGCATGACGACCTTGCGGAACGTCGTCCATTCATTGGCGCCGAGATCTGCCGACGCATGTTCCAGCGTGCGGTCCATCCCAGCCAGCCGGGCCGAAACCACAATGAAGACATAAGAGATCAGAAACGTGCATTGCCCGATAATGATCGTCGTCAGCTCCAGATGAATACCGGCATTGACGAAGAAGATCAGCAGTGCAATGCCCAGCACGATGTCCGGCATCAACATCGGCATGAAAAGCGTCACCTGATAGAAGCGCTTTCCCAAAAATTGTAGCGATGCATGGCCAGCGCCAGCGCGGTGCCGAGAACGGTCGAGATCAGCGTTGTTGAAATCGCAATTTTCAGGCTATTGAACACGGCCGCCACAAGCTGATCGGTCGATTCAATATAAAGCGCACTTTCGGAAACTCCTGTCTTGAAGCCTAGCACCTGCGCATACCAGTCGGTGGTAAAGCCACTCCACACCATCATGTTCACCGGATTGGCGTTGAACGAATAGACGACGATCAGCGCAAGCGGATATAGATGAAAGCGAAGAACAAGGCGACGTAAAGCAGCAATCCGCCATTGAAGAGAGAACGGGCGATTTTCATAAATATCCTCCCTTACCGCGACAGTGCTTCTGCAGCATTACGCCGGTTGGTTAAAAGCACATAGAACAAGAGCAGCACCAGCATGACGGCCATCACCATCATGGCGAGCGCCGACCCGAACGGCCAGTTGCGCGCCGACAGGAACTGCCCTTCGATGAGGTTGCCCAGCATCATCACCTTGGCGCCGCCAAGCACGGCAGGCACAACGAAATTTCCAAGTGACGGAATGAAGACAATCACCGAGCCTGCGGCAATGCCCGGCGCGGTCAGCGGCAGGACAATTCGGAAGAATGTCCGCACCGGGCCGGCACCCAGATCGAGCGACGCCTGCACAAGACGCCAGTCCAGCTTTTCAATGCTGGCATAAACCGGCATGAACATGAACGGCAGGAACACATAGACCATCCCCAGCACGATGGCGCCATCCGTATAAATCATGTCGAGTGGGCGTGAAATGATGCCAAGCGACATCAGCGTTTCATTGATGAGGCCTGTGGGGCGCAGAATCATCACCCAGACGAACAACCGCACGATCAGGCTGGCGAAGAACGGCAGGGTAATGAGGAAAATACAGAAATTCTTCCATCGGTCAGGAAGCCTGCTGATGTAGAAAGCCGCAGGATAAGCGACCAACAAGGCGGCGATAACCGTCACAACCGCAATCCGTACTGAGCGAAGAAAAATTGACAGATAGACTGGGTCGTATTCCTCAAATGCCGGGTCGGCAAAGCCCAGAATGCGCCCGAAATTATGCGGGTAGAACTCCCATTCGACGCCGCCGTAAAGGCCGGGCGCGAGAAAGCTCGTCACCACCATAATTCCGAGTGGAATGGCGAAGAAGACGATCAGAAAAGTGTCGCCGGTCCAAGAAGCACCGTCAGTTGCGTGCGCCGCAGAGCAGCAAGATTCATCACTCGCCCTCCCCAGCACGCAGAAGGTGGACCGTAGCCGGATCGTAATACCAGCGCGCGGCCTGCCCAGGCTGTAGATCATTGACGGAGTTTCGGTCCACCGCGGGAATCTGCGCTATAAGCTTGCGCCCGGAAGCGAGACGCCCAAGCAGTTCGAAGGACGAACCGACAAATACAATCTGGTCGAGCGTGACATCAAGCGCGCCATGTCTTTCATTGCGCGCGACAAGCGAGAAATTTTCCGGCCTCAGAAGTGCGGTGCCCCTGCCTTTGGCTTTGCTGTCACCGTCGTAATGCAGCACCGTTCCATCCTCCAGCACGAAGCGGTCTGCGTCGGCTTGTCCTTCCAGCAGATTGCTGGCTCCAACGAAATTGGCAACGAAGGCATTGACCGGACGGTCATACACCACATGCGGCGTGTCCAATTGCTGGATACACCCATTGGAAAGCACCGCCACGCGATCCGACATCGTCAGTGCTTCCTGCTGGTCGTGCGTGACGAAGATGAAGGTAATGCCCAATTCGTGCTGCAAGGTCTTCAACTCGAACTGCATCGCCTCGCGCAGGTTCTTGTCGAGCGCGGATAACGGCTCATCCAGCAGCAGAACTTTTGGGCGCGCCACAATGGCCCGGGCCAAAGCAACGCGCTGCTGCTGGCCGCCGGAGAGCTGTCGCGGCAGGCGAGCTTCCATACCGCCAAGCCCCACCATCTGCAAAACAGCCCTGACACGCTCCGTTCGCTCGGCCTTGCCGACACCCGCAACTTCAAAGCATATCCGGCGTTCTGCCCTACACTCATATGCGGAAACAGCGCATAGTTCTGAAAGACCGTATTGACCGGGCGGCGATAAGGCGGACGGTCCGTCATGTCGACGCCGTCGATTTCAATCCGCCCGCTATCCAACGCAGCAAATCCGCTGATTGCCTGGAGCAAAGTCGTTTTTCCGCAACCCGAAGGGCCCAACAATGTGATGAATTCATTACGACCGATATCCAGATCGATACCGTCCAGTGCTTTGACCTCGCCGCCCTCCGGACTGGCAAGGTCTTCGCGGCTGAAACCAGCCGCACAATCGCATCCCGCATTTTTCGTTCCCCGAAATGTTATTGAATTAACTCTTGCGTGATTTGGTTATGTTGATACCATATTCGAGTACAAGTCAACGCCTCGAAGGTCCATCCTTTCCATCACCGGCGACGAGCGGGGAAGACTGCAGCCTTTGAGAAAAATGTGACAAACGACAAGGGGAACTACAATGACAACCTTCAAGGGTGCCGTTCAGCGCCTTGGGATGATTGCGCTTACGGTTATGGGCATATCTGCTAGCAAAAGCTTCGCGGATGAGTTGAACATCTATAACTGGGGCGAATATATCAATCCCGCCGTTCTTCAAAAATTTGAGGAAGAGACCAAGATCAAGGTCAACCTTTCCACCTATTCCTCCAATGAAGAGATGCTCGCCAAGATTCAGGGCGGCGCAAGCGGTTACGATATCGTGTTTCCGTCCGTACATATGCACGACATCATGGCCAAACTCGATCTGCTGGCGAAAACCGATATCAATAGCTATGAAGGCTTCAAGAATATCGATCCGACGTTCCTTCGTGCCAAAAGCGATCCGAAGGGCGAATATTGCCTGCCTTACGCCTTCGGAACTGTCGGCATTCTCTATAACCGGCGCGTGCTCGGCAAGGACGTAACTGGCTGGAAAGACCTGCTGGCAACAGTCAAGGAAAAGGGACTCAAGATCACGCTTCTTGACGATATGCGCGAAGTGCTGAGCGTGGGCCTCATCCTCAATGACAACTCCGTGAATTCGACTGACCCCGCGCAACTGCAGCAGGCCGCCGATACCGTGATCGCAATGAAGCCATATGTGGCAGCCTTCACTTACGATTCCCGACCAATGGTTGGTGCAGGCGACGTCGCTGCCGCGCATTACTTCATCGGCAGTATGATCGACGTCTTTGGCAATCCCAAGGATCTCGGCTATGTGATCCCGGAGGAAGGCGGCACGATGTATCAGGAAGATATGTGCGTCCTCAAAACGGCCCCGAACAAGGACAATGCCGTCAAGTTCATGCAATTCTACACGCGACCTGAAATCGCCGCGCTCAATGTTGCCCAACAGACCAATGGCACCCCAACGTGCCCGCTCGCCGCTGACGCCCGATAACATCAAGAACAGCACGGAAATCAATCCGGCCGACGAAACGATGAAACGGCTGCAGATATTCGAGGATCTGGGCTCCGGTGTCCGCCAGCTTGACCGGGTATGGACAAAGGTAAAACAGCACAATAAGCTATTGCGCGCCTCCAGTCGCCATTGCTGCGACTGGAGCCTGCGAGAGGAGTAAGGTTTGGCTAAAGATATTCTCGTACGTCTCCAAAGCGCCGAGTTACGTAAATCCAAGGCCGACAAGCTGATCGCCAGCTATATCGAGCGCAATCTCGCCGACCTTCCGTTTGAGACGGCAAAATCCATTGCCGAACGGCTTGGCATTTCTCAGATGACGGTGGGCCGTTACCTGCGGCGGCTGGGCTTCGACGGGCTGGAAGAAATGAAAACGGCGCTCAGGCGCGGTCGTTCCAATCCGGCATGGCAGGTCAAGGGGCCGGTCGCCCGGCTTCAGCAGGATTTTCGCGAAGGCAAATTGCTCGCTGGTCTGGTGCAGCAGCAGATCGAGAACCTGGGCACCGTCTACGAATTGACCACCCGCCCGGAATGGCAGCAGACCATCGACGTCCTGATCGATGCGCGCGAAGTCTATGTCGCCGCCTATCAGAATGTGCGCGGCATCGCGCAATATTTTGCGTCGCAGCTTTCCTATTCGCGCCCCGGCGTCTCCTTCATGGACGGCCTGAACGGTACCTATGCAGAACTTCTGGATGGGTCCGTTGAAAACCGTGTGCTGTTTCTGCACGATGTGCGCCGCTTTGCCTCCAAGGCGCGCCCTCTGGCGGTTGAAGCGCGCCGTGTCGGCGTGAAAGTAATCCTGTTAACCGACGAATTCTGCCCTTGGGCAACCGAGGTAGCCGATATTGCGCTGATTGTGCCCGGTTCTCACGGCCCACTTTGGGACGGCGCCGCAACGATGACTGCCATCATGGATCTTATGCTTTCTCACATCATCATACAGCTGGGTAATCAAGTAGATGAGAGGGTGCAGAGCCTGACTCGCCTCCAAGATATTTTCAGCGATTTCGAGAGCTAGTGAAGTGCTGTCTTCAAGGGCTGATCACGCAATTAATAAATCCACGGAGCCCGCAAAGGTCAGTTTTAAAGCCGCTTGTTCAACTTAAGGCAATACGAAGAGACAATAACAAGGAATACTCCAGTTAAGAGAAATACATATCTCACGTCGAAATGAGATAAAACAATCGCAAAACTGCCGACGGAGCGATCTGAGCCATATCTCGATAAGTATTATATAGAGGAACCATTTTACTCTTTGATGAGGGCGGGCAGCACGCAGAAAAGGCGCATTTCCTCCACTATCGACAGAACTTATTGCAAACGCTCCACCGATCAACAGAACCACGGACAGAAATGGATTCACTTTCCCAAGCAATCCAGCGAATATCGTTGTGAGACCGCACATCAGGTATCCGTAGAAAAGGTGAGCCGCAGCCCGAATTTGCGCGAAAATATCTGCCAGAATGGAGCGAGTATCAGCGCTCCCGTGCCTAACGCAATGACAAGACCGGCAGAGGCGGAACTGTAGCCCGCCTTCACGGCGAAGACAGGTGTATAGACCGAATAAACCTGCCACCATGATGATCTGCTAACGGCTAGAAACCAAGCCAGAACCAGTCTTGGCTGCGAAGTAAAAGAACCAGATCCTTATAGCTCGACATGGGAAGCTTTATGGTGGATTGAATTTTCGCGGCCGACGGTATCAATATCCTGAGCAAGAAAGGGACCGATACGGCACAGGCGCCACTGAGAAGGATGGGCACCCACAGAGCATCGACATGGATTGCCCAACCGCACAGCAACGGCCCTATTAAATATGTGAAGCCGGAAAAAGTACTCTGCGAGATTCAAAGAATGATAAATCGCGACGTGGTATAATCTGGGTTGTATAAATATTGATAACGCTTTCAAAAAGCGTGAACATCAGAAACTGGAAAAGCAACCCAGGAGCAGAAACCAGATATTGTTGGCAAAAAGGAACCAGCCGATATCAAGCCGAATACCGCTGCGAGGATTAGTGATCGCCATAACCCGATATTGGAAATAAGCTTTGGGAGGAAAAGGCTGAAGGCCAGACATATCAAACTCGCTGAAAGATAGAGCGTGCTGATATAACTAACTTGCCCAAGGAATTTCAGCGCAAGAATAGGAATTGCGGCCACGATCGCTGTTCGTGCCAACACCATAACGGCATAGAGAAAGGACAGGCTCCACTGTGGCGAACAGGAAGCGGTTTGACTGGTTATGGAACGCCTCCGCACCCGGAAATTGTGGATCGGGTGCTGGCTCGTCCGTATTTCGAACAGCTTGATCCGCACCGCGACCCTACTTCGGCTCACTGAACACCATTCACGGCATCCCCGAGTAGCGGTTCAGTTAGCCAGCAAACGTCGTCAAGTTGGCTCGCTCATCAAACGGTCACGCAACAAGGCCATATCGTTGCAGACCCGTTCGAGTTCCTTAGCTTCAAACCCTTCCGCATGCTGAAATTTTTCTTCTTCCAGCATGCTTGCGAGCTGCCGCAGTAGCGCACCGTTCCATCTTCAACGACAAGTCCATTTGCTGTTTCAAAGCTCGCATTCCAAGCAATCGCTTCTTCACGCGTGATGGATTCGGGCAAATCGAGAACAAGCTTGCCCTTTTCCAGACAGACCGGATAACCACCAGGCAAGCCATCCGGACCCGGCGCATGTCCCCGCCAAGAGGTTCCGGCTGCCAGAGCCAGAATAAGGGTCACACCGGACGCGCCTGAAATCTCAATTGCAGGTTCCGGCGTCAACTGGCACTGTTTGAAAGTATCAAATACATCGTCCAGCTGTTGCCCGCCCACATAAACGAGTGGTGCAACAGCCCCTGCCCTCCTCTGGTGGCTTACGCCATGCCGCGAGGCATTGATAATGGGCAATAACGCGCAGCGGATCGGAGTTCGCATGCTCATAGGCACCGTCAAACACATTTGAAAGGATCGCCACGTTGCCGGTGCCGCATAACACATCATTGCCCATGGCCTTTATTATGCCATTGACGACATCCGGGAAGGAGCAGTTAATTAGCACAGGTGGATTCTGACGGCGTGAAATTGCCGCTGCCATGCGCGAGGTAATCAGCGACTGAAATACTGCAGTAGCGCTCAACCCGCCTTCGGCAACCAATTGAGTCCAGCGATTACCTGTATCGGATATCACAGTTGAGGTCTGAATTGATGCAGCTTGCACCACGATGCGCGGGTTGCATTCTTCGAGCAGGCGGTCGCTGGTGCCATCTGCCACCATATCAACTTCAATGGTTGAAAACCGTGCTGGCGTCGAGAACATCGCGGCACGTGCGTTGCCAGCAGTTTTCAGCCAGTTGAGCCGCATCTTGTTTCGGCCAGCAATCACAACATTCACCGGTGTTTTGCAGTGGATGCGATATCCAGAGCTATTCGCCCCGCAAACATGCCCGTGCCAGTGATTAGAACATCGCAGCTCATATTGCCTTCCCTTTCGCCATTTGTGGTGCCTCCCACCGATTTTCAGGATTTACGTCCAGAAGATGTTTCTGAATTCTCTGGCTTGGTGTTCTTGGAAAACGCTCGACGAAAGAAATGAATCTTGGTCGCTGGTAGGGAGCCAGGCGGCTCGAGAGCCAAGTCCAGATCGCAAAAGGATCCGGCGTGGCGCCCGCTATTGGCTCGATAAACAGGTGAATGTCGTATTCGCCGATTTCCGCGTCGACCCCACCAGGGCGGATTCTTCTATGTCCGGGTGACGATTAGCGACGCTTTCAACTTCAAAAGCGGAAACATTCTCGCCTTTGCAGCGAATTGAGTCCCCTGTGCGCCCGTGGAAATAAAGATGGCCGCTCTCATCCCAAGAGCCAAGATCACCGGTATGGAACCCATCAGGTTTCACGGCTCTGCCCGTGGCTTCGGCATTACGGTAGTAGCCCTCAGTGATGGCGCCGGGGAGTGTGGTCGAAACCACAATTTCGCCCTTACCTTCGCCAGGCCCCAGAACCTTGCCGTTCTCACCAATCAGCCGGACATCGAAATACGGCAATGGTCGCCCCACAGATCCGACAATGTTTTCGTCATTATAGGTAGTCAGCGAAGAACATTCGGTCATGCCATAACATTCGCGGATCTGAACGCCGAACCGTTCCTCAAATGCTCGCCAAACGGAAGGCGCACAGCCGCCACCCCATGCAACGCGCGCATTGTGATTCCGGTCGTAGGAACTTTCAGGCTGCTTGAGCAGAATCTGGATAATGCCGCCCAAGTGATGAATGTGGGTGCAACCGGTTTCGCTAACCTGTTTCCAGAACTGCGAGCCGCTGAAACGTTCGACCATCGTCAGGGTTATGTCGTGGAACAGCGGAAGAAGGATCACCTGGGCGCCGCCGATATGATAGAATGGCTCCCACATGAAAAATTTGTCGCCCGGCTTCATATCCGTGCAAAGCGCAACAGAGTGGCAAGCGAGCTCCAGCATCATATGGGTGACCATTACGCCCTTCGCAGGCCCGGTGGTGCCGGACGTGAACATGATGGCAGCCAGATCCTGCGGTCCCGGCAGATCAATAATAGCAGGAGCGTCTCCCGTATATTCCGGGAAGGATGTATCCGTTACGATTTGGATTGTGGTGCCAGTCAGTTCTGCGCTTTGGCGCAAGGTGTCGGCGACGTTATCCTCGCAGAAGGCAAGTTTCGGCTCTGTGGTACGAAATACATTATCAAGCGCGCTCCCCACGAGTGCGGGATTGACCGGAACCCAGACCAATCCACGACGAAGAAGCGCAAAGACCAGAGCCAGCGAATAGGGGCTATTGGGTAACATGACGACGACACGGTCGCCCGACATTGTTCCTGCTCGCGCCAAGACGTGGCCGATAGATTCAGACGCCCGATAAAGGTCGCCAAAACTGCACAACTGGCCGTTCAATGTCGCGTAGGTATTTTGCGCACTGCTTTGCGCGCGGTCCAGAAACGACCGCACCAGTCCATGGATATGCATCTTGCATCCTTAGTATTCAAAGTCAGATAGGGAGGTTATCTTTGAATTATCTTTCGAGTTTGCGCGCCACGAGCAGGATTACCGTCACGATCAGAAGAACGATAACGGAGACCGCCGCAAGGGTTGGATTGAGCTGCAGGAACATGTCATCCCACATCTGCTTTGGAAGCGTCGTCTTCAATCCGCCCGATACGAAGATCGCAATTGTCAGTTCGTCCAGCGATGTGACAAAGGCAAACAGCGCAGCAGAGAGCAGACCGCCCCGCAACAAGGGAATGGTAATCAGCCACAAGACCTGGAGTTTGCCTGCGCCCATGGTTGCCGCCGCCTGGTTAAGACGCCAGTCATAGTTTTTCAGAACCGATCCGATCGTGATGAACGCATAAGGCAGGGCCAGAAGCGTATGGCCGATCACAAGCCCCGTATCGGTTGCAACAAGGCCGATCTGTGCCATCAAATAGAATAGACCCACTGCAATTACGATCCTTGGTACGATCATTGGCGCAAGCATGAGTCCAAAGATCACGCCATTGAGTCGTGACGAGCTGCGCGAAAGTGCAAGCGCTGCCAGCCCCGAGGACTGTAGCGAAGAAAGCGGTGGCAAATGCTACTCCGAAGGAACGCATCGTTGCGCTCATCCAGATTGCTGAATTGAAATATTGCTCAAACCAGCGCAGAGAGAATCCGGGGGTGGGTAAGCAAGGTTTCTGCCCGAGGTAAAGCTGAGCGGAATGACAATTAGCCCGGGCAACATCAAAAGGCGATGAGTAGCACGACATATAGTGTTCTGACCGGATTGCCGCTCTCACGCGGCGGAAAGAGGCGATCCAGCGGGCGGAAAATCCGCGAGATCATTGCCAGAATTCCATAGCCAAGTCTGCGTAGCGGGCTATCTGGCGACATCGCCTTCTTGCTTTGAACGCCGCTGCCCGATGAAAGTGACGAAAGGCCAAAAGCTTATTGTAGATCGCAATAACCACCAGCGCCGCAACGACCAGCATTGTCGCCAGCACAGCGGCGAACGGCCAATTTACAATTTCCTGCACCTGCGTAATGATCGTCTGAGCAAGCATGGTTTGCTGACGTCCGCCAAGAAATGCCGGAACAATAAAGAAGCCGAGCGATGTGATGAAGGTCAACAGACCCGCGGCTACAACACCGGGCATGGAGAGTGGGAAATAGACCAGCCAGAAGCGATCAGACCGGCTGGCGCCCATAGTAGATGCAGCTAGCGTCAGCCGGTTATCGATGCCGGACATGACGGGAAGCATGGATAGAACCGCGAGAGGGATCATGGCGTGCACCATACCTATGAGCACGCCCATCTCGTTATACATGAGATTGGCAGGTCGTTCCGCAAGCCCGAAACCCAGTAGGATCGAGTTGAAGACACCGTTTTGCCCAGCAGTATCATCCAAGCAAATGTTTTGACCAGATATGAGGTCCAGAAAGGCAGCAATACCAGCATCAGCATATTGCCACGCTTGCGATCTTCCAGCCCGGCCAACCACATCGCAATCGGATATCCGAACAGCACCGAGAAAATGGCAGTCAGTGCCGAGATTTCCAGGGTAATGCCCAGGATTCGCCAGTAAAGGAAGCTATCGCCGAGACGCGCATAATTTGCCAGCGAAAAGCCTCCTTGCGCCTCGTCCGTGAAACTGAGGCCGAGAAGGCGAAACATTGGAAGCAGAAAGAATACGGCAAGAAGCAGCAACGCTGGTGCTGCAAGCCATATGGCGTCTGGTCTCCAGGTCCGTACCGAATTTTTGTCATGATACGATCCTTGCTACAGACCGGTCCCAGTGGAGATGAATTTTATCACCCATGGACGGCAGATCTTCTGCCAGCGGATCATGTCGAACGCTGAACTGGCTACCATCGGCAAGCTTGACCAGGAGCCGCACGTCGGAGCCTATATAGACCGTGTCTTCAAGAATTCCTTCCAAACTGTCCTGCTCGGAAGATCGTGGCTGGCCTACAAAAACCTGTTCGGGACGGATGACCAGTGCCAGTTGCTGGCTCTGCCTGTCACGCGCGGTAAACCGGCCCGCAAAGCGGCCAACAGGCGTCTCGATGTTGGCACTATTCGCATCGACGGCAATACGCCTGCCCCTGATAATATTCGACTGGCCGATAAAGGAAGCAGAAAAGACGGTCTCGGGATTGAGATAGATCTCGCGCGGCGGAGCAATCTGTTCGACTTGAGCATGGTTCATCACGCAGATACGGTCAGACATGACCAGCGCTTCTTCCTGGTCATGGGTCACGTAAATAACTGTCGTCCCGAATTCTTGGTGCAGGCGACGAATTTCAAGCTGCATATTTTCGCGTAGCGATTTGTCCAGTGCACCAAGAGGCTCGTCCATCAGGATAATCTTTGGACGATAAACAAAGCAGCGGGCCAATGCGACACGTTGCTGTTGACCACCGGAAAGTTCGCGCGGAAAGCGATGGCCAAAATCACCGAGTTGGACTTTGGCGAGCGTTTCAGAAACCTGCCGACTGATTTCCGACTGGCTCATGCTGCGCATTTTCAGCGGAAATGCGATGTTTTCGGAAACCGTCATATGAGGGAACAATGCATAGTGCTGAAATACCATGCCCATTCCGCGCGAATTGACAGGACGGTTTGTCCAGTCCTCGCCTTCGAAGAACATCTTGCCCGTCGTCGGTTCGACAAGACCGGAGATGATCTGAAGAAGGGTAGTTTTCCCCGATCCCGAAGGTCCAAGCAATGTAAGGAACTCGCCATCCATGATGGTGAAGCTGTGTCGGCTTCAGTGCAGTGAAGTCGCCATATTTCTTGGAGATGCCATCAAGCAACAATTTCTCAGAGCGGGCGTCCTCAGTCATTACTACTCCGTAGTACAATACTTTCCCCGCAGCCGCGTCGGCGTGCGAGCTATATGTCGATATGGTCGGGAGAAGAGCGGTGAGCCGCTCTTCTGCTACGGGAATGTGCTATCGCAGAAGCCAACCGTTGAAGCGTTCGGTCGCTGTGTTGCGGTGTTCCAGCCAGTACGGATCGGAAGCGAGCGACATCTTGCTGAGGTTCTTTGGCGAAGTTGGCAGGATTTTCGCACGATCTTCTGAAATGAAATCATAGGCTTTGAGGTTGGTTGGACCATAAGCCAGATATTCAGTGAACTTTGCCTGCTGTTTGGCCCGAGCGCAGAATGCCACGAACTTCCGCGCCGGTTCGGCTTTCGGACTACCCTTTGGAACAACCCAGCCTTCGATCGAATACAAACCCTGGTTCCAGACGATATCCGCCGGGGCACCGCTGTCGATCGCAGCCTGGAAACGAGCATTCCAGCCTGCAATCATGTCAACTTCACCGCTTTCAAGCAACTGTGTCGATTGTGCACCGCCAGTCCACCAGACGTCGATATGGTCCTTGATTTCATCAAGCTTACGAAAGGCGCGGTCGAGATCTAGCGGATAAAGATCTTTCGGATCAACACCATCGGCCATTAACGCGATTTCCAATGTGTCCAGTGGATTCTTGCGCAAGGAACGGCGTCCCGGAAACTCTTCAACATTCCAGAAATCAGCCCAGCTTGCCGGTGCCTTCGGGCAGGTTTCCCTATTATATGCAAGCACGGTCGAATAAACGTCAGTGCCAAGCATATTCGAATGCACCGCTTCGGGCATCACATCGGCGACATCGCCAGCAGGAATGTCGAGCGGCTCAAGCAGCCCATCGCGTTCGAGGATAAGACGAGCAGAAAGGGTCGCCGTACAGACATCCCAGATGTAAGAGCCGGTTTCCACAATCGATTTGAACTGAGCAGTCGGCTCCGCGTCGCGTGCAACGCTTTGAATCTCGATGCCAGTTTCAGCGGTGAAATCGTCGTAGAAGGCTACACGGTAGCCCTCTGCGAATGGTCCTCCCGGATCAGCGACAACCAGACTTTGATTTGCCCATGCCTTACGGTTGACCATGGGCAATGCCAGTGCTGCTGCTCCTCCGATAAGCAAGGTACGACGACTAATTTCAAAAGAAGACTTTTCATTTTATCCCCTGTTATCATTCGACGAGCATCGCGTGTTCGCCAGGCTATCCGGTTCATTTAGTTGAGCCGTGCAGGCCTTGCTTCGTCTGCTGTTCGGTGACCCGACAGCCGGGTCACGGCATGTGGAGGCTTATGCCCCACCTTGCGGGATGCACGCTCGGCGAAGAATTTTTCCATCATGGCTTGCGGCTCGCCAGTCGCGTAGGCTTCGGTCTGGATGCGAATACCGGACTGCATGGCTTCATCGAAGCCCTGTAGGGTCACTTCGGCAATTCGCTGGCGGTTGAGGCGCATGGCAACCGGAGGCTTGCTCGCAAGAAGCCCGGCAAGTTCGAGCGCCGCGTCCTGCACCTTTTCGGCGTCAACCAGACGCGAGATCAAACCGAAAGAATAGGCTTCTTCTGCGTCCAGCATACGGCCGGTGAGCGTCAGATCGATCGTGCGCGAGAGGCCGATGATTTCTCGCATGATCCAGTTACCGGTCACTGTCGGGATGCCCGAATTGATTTCCGGCTGGCCCATAGTCACCCCTGGATGGGCAACGCGAAAATCGCAAAGAAGTGCAATCTGGAATGCAGATCCGGCAGCAACACCATTCAAGGCTGCGACGATGGGTTTTGAGGAATCACGAAATAGCGAATAGAGTGCTTTCCATTCGTCCATCCAACCTTCCGCACTGGAAGCACTGAACGCCTTGCTTTCGCTGAGATCCTGACCGGCGCCAAATGCACGGTCGCCCGCCCCCGTAAGAATTACAGCGCGATCTCGCTATCTTTTCAGCCCCGAAGCGCTGCGATGAGCTCGTCACGCATGGCCTTGTTCCATGCATTGAGCTTCTCCGGTCGGTTCAAGGTAATGCGGCGAACGGTCCCAATCGTTTCGGTGAGAATAAAGTTGCTCAACTGCGCCTCCGCTATTGCAATGCGATATTTATTATTGTAAAGAAACAAAGAAACCGATGCACGTCAAGGGAAAGTTGCGATTCCACGGAATTTTCAGGAAAGATGAGGTAAAAGTTGGCAATAAATTTGCGTCGATAAGATCGAAACTGATATTTTGTTATTAGATTCCGAAGGAATTTATGGCGTAAGGATGACAGAATTGACGACCAGCAAGAAAAATCCGACCCATTAATGGTCCAGTCCGTAGCGAAGGCTTTCAATATCCTCCGCTCCTTTGATCGTTATAATCCGGCCATGACTCTTTCGCAGCTCGCACAGAAAGCCGGTATCGATATCAGCACGGCGCAAAGATTTGCTCATACTTTGCATCAGCTCGGCTATCTGAACAAAACCCACAAAATCGCCACTATGAACTTTCAATCAAAGCACTGGACCTTGCCTATCATTTCATCGGCAGCTCAAAGCTCGTTGATCGGGCGATGCCTATATTGCAGCACCTCAGCAAACAGACCGAAGAGACGGTGAACCTCACCGTCCTTGATGGTCATGAAATTGTATTCGTGACGCGCTTTCTTAGCCGACACCTTCTGAATACCGACGTCATTATAGGGTCACGACTTCCGGCATTCTGCACAGCACCTGGAAGGGCGATCCTTTCTCGCCTCCCGCGTGAGCAGGTATCTGAAATACTTGCAGCTTCTGATTTGCGTAGTTTCACCCGCGACACACCGACCGATCCTGACCGGATCATGGCGATGATTGCCGAAGCGCGTGCCGCCGGTTTTGCCACCGCTTATGAAGAGATCTACCATGCCGACGCATCAATTGCCGCTCCGGTTACGCGGCCCAATGGCGAGGTTATTGGTGCAGTGAGTGTTGCGGTCACATTGGCGCGTTACAAGCGTGAAGATGTTCCAGCGAAATTTGCCAATCTCGTCATCGCAGCCGCCCATTCGATGTCGGTTAGCTAAAGCTCCGGCTTAATCTGCATTTTGATTGACAAATGAGAAAGCTTGGCCCTACCATTATGCCATAGTAAATATTGCAATGCAATAAATGGGGGCGCATCCATGGATGAAGGCCAATTTCTCTCTCTACGGGTCGGCAAGCAGCCTGACCTGACGATTTATTATGACCACCGCCCCATCCCCGCCTATCGCGGTGAGACTGTCATTGCAGCCCTGCTGCGTCAGCAGCGGCAAGTATCCTTTCTGAATTCGACGGTGCGGCCAGAGCCGGTTTCTGTTTAATGGGTGCATGTCAAGATTGCTCGGTCTGGACGTATGAAGGGGAGCGGTTGCGGGCCTGTCGTGCAATTGTCGAGGACGGGCAAAACTGTTGAGCCGCGCGCCTATGCACGGATTTTCAGCATGACATCCAGACAGTTTGATGTACCACCAGTCATTATCGGAGCGGGTCCGGCAGGACTTGCCGCTGCCGGAACTTTCGTCGAGGCCGGTATCCGGCCGATCATTCTTGAGGAGACCCGTTTTCCCGGCGGGCAGAGTACACGACGGCTTCATCCAGGCCTTGAAGGTTCCGGTCATAAGATTTTTGGTCGAAAGGCTTATGAAAGAACATTGGATCGCCAACAGGCAGAAGACACGATTCTATCGTGCTGCGATTACCGGCCCGGCACTATGGCATGGGCGGTTTATAACAATACGGTTTCGACAGTTGCCGGCCGCCTTCAGCAGGAGATACCCTATCGTCAATTGCTGATAGCCATTGGTGCGACTGACCGGATCATGGCAGTTGATGGCTGGCAGCTTGGAGGCGTCTACTCTCTGGGCGGGGCGCAGGTAGCACTCAAGACGCATGGGAGCGTGATCGGGCAAAGAATCGCCTTTGCCGGCTCATCGCCCCTGCTTTATCTCGCAGCCGCCCAATATGCGCGCCTGGGTTTTCGTAATATTACCATTCTCGACACGACCTCGCAGGGCGCAAAATATAAGGCGGCTTTGCTTATGGCACGTTATTCCCTGAAAACTCTGCTTGAAGGGATGAGCCTCATTGGTGAACTTAAATCAAGCGGCATTAGAATTATAAGTGGCATCACGCTCGCCGGGTTCGAAGGCGATGGTCATGTGAATGCCGTTATCTATACCGACAGGAAGGGCCGGACACAGCGGCTTGGATGTGATGCGGTCGCCTTTGGTTTCGGTCTTAAGCCGGAAACACAGCGGCAGAACTTGCCGGGGCACAGATTGAATATGATCCCCATTTCCGACAATGGCTCCCGATGATTTCGGGAGATGGGCAAGCTCGCGAGGATCTCTGGCTTGCCGGTGATTGTGTAGCTATCGGGGTGCCGAGGCTGCAGCCGGTTCCGGTCGACTGGCAGCCCTCGCCATGCTGAAACAGCAGGGCAAACTGATAAATCAGGGCGAATTCAAGAAGCTGCAGCATGAGGTCGAACGCTTGCGGAAATTTCAGCGCGCCATGGCTAATGCCTTCCGCTGGCCTTATGAAAATGCGTCATTATTGACGGATCAGACATTTGTTTGCCGTTGTGAAAGGGTGACAGCAGGTGAGATCCGTCAGGCGATCAGATCGGAGATCGCTCACACCGAAATAAACCGCATTAAAGCGATTACGCGCTGCGGGATGGGCAGATGTCAGGGCCGCTATTGTAACCAGACCTTGCAGGAAATCGCCATTTGTACTTCGGGCAGATCGCCGGAGACTGTTGGCAGATTACGTGCGCAAGCGCCTTTCCGCCCAATGCCGATTGGACAATGCGACCACGCTCTCATTCCGCGGGAGCAAGAAAATGCATAAGAAGCGCGAGGTCATCGTCATTGGCGGCGGACTATTCGGAGTCTCTACTGCCTATTTTCTTGCGAAAGCCGGACAGGACGTGCAGCTTGTGGAGAGGGTTTTGTTGGCGCCGCCTCAAGCGGTGCAAATTTTGGCGGGCTGCGTCTGCAGGACGGGCGCTTGAACAGTATCCGCTCTCTTGCTCGCGCAAGAATACTGGGAGAATTTCGAGAAGGAATTCGGATCGCCCTGCGAGTATGAGCGAAACGGAATGATCTATTTCGCCCACAGTGATAAAAGCCGGAACAAGCTTTTCCAGTATGCCGATAATTCTCGTCAGTGCGGGCTTTCCATTGAAATGTGGGAAGGCGATGCCTTGCGCAAAAACCTGCCCTGGCTGGGTGGCGGTGCATTGATTGCATCTTATTCGCCGGCATGTGCGGTCGCCAATCCGCGTCTTGTCACGCCAGCCATTGCCCGCGCATTTCAAAAACGCGGGGCAAAGTCATTGAAAACTGCGAGATAACGCAAATTCTTAAAACGAACGAAGGATTCGAGCTCACCAGCGCTGACGGTCAAAATTTTCTGCAGAAATTCTCGTGAATGCAGCCGGTGGCTGGGCAGACAGGATCGCAGAGAGCTTTGGCGAAACGGTTCCTCTGTTTCGGGCTGGCCCCTCAATTTGTGACCGAACCGCTTCCTTACGTTCTGAAACCTTCCATCTACAGTATAGACGGCGATCTGATTATCCGCCAGATTTCGCGCGGCAATTTCATTTTGCCGGTTATCCCCGCACTCTGTCGAATGAAGATGGCAAGTATACATTCGTTCCCCTGCCAAGACCCGCAATGGTATGCAGGCAATAGGACGATTTATTCCGGCCCTCAAGGACGCAGAAATCATTCGTGTCTGGTCCGGGGTTGAAGCTTACCTTCCGGACATGCTGCCAATTGTTGGCGCATCCGAAACAACTCCGGGATTATATCACGCTTTTGGTGGCAGCGGTGGCGGCTTCCAGATCGGCCCAGCAGTTGGTCTCTGTCTGACCAATATGATCCTTGGTTATGAAAATCAGGTTTCCATTGAACCTTATAGTATCTCGCGTTTCAGATCGACCATCAAAGCAAGCGATAAACTGAGGTCGGAGTTCGACAACGTTCCGCCTGTCGGTGAGCATCGTGCGGGGAAACAGCCTGATATGGATGGGAACGAAACGGGCTCGGAGCAGACAGTTTGCGTGATAGGAGGAGGGCTGCTCGGTCTGTTCTCCGCTCTCACACTTCAGGAACAGAGAAAGCAAGTCCACCTGATCGAACGGGAAGAGGTTGGCGGTCGTCAGGGTGCATCTTTGGGAATGGCTGCTGGATCAATCCGGGCGCGATCATGCCAATTTCAGTACCGGGCCTGTGGCGTGAAGTTCCGGGTTATCTGATTGACCCGGACGGCCCGTTTACCGAACGCCTCAATCTCGGTCGGGCAGACAAAGGTGAAGTCTTTTGGCCAGAAAAGATCACCTTCCATTTGCCAGCATCGCTTTACCCAGTAATGCGGATGAACGCATTGGAAGGTTCCGTCGATATGACGGCCTGCAGGTCGAAAGCAGGCAGTTTTGCGCCAATGGTCAGCTGATCTTGTTCTGCGTTTCTTTCTGGCTTTGATGTCACCGGGCAAAAGCGGCTGTGTCCGCCCGTCCGGAAGGCGGCCCACAATTCATGTTCAATATCGACAGTCGCCGGGTACTCCGCGTTTCAGTCCACACCATCGCCGACGGAAATAGCCTCGTTGGAATCAGCAAGGATCGGCAGAGACAGCGAAAGCACAGGGCGACCGTTGCATTGAGTACCGTCGCCACCGCGTGGACGACGCAAGCGATCCTGATCGCCACCTGAATCGCTTGCGTCGAGGTTTCATACCGACCTGCGCCTTCCTGCACCCTCGCATCCTTTAACCACGGAGGCGGCAAGGCCGAACAACTCGAAATCCAACTGGTTGACCCCGTGCCGGGCGAGGCCGCCATGCGCGCGGCGTCGACCAGTTTTTCGTCGGTGAGAAGAAGCGCGTCATGTTCCAATACCTGCGTTAAAGCGGTGGCGTCGCTTTAACATATTTTCATTGATAGCGCTGATATTGGGTTGAGATGACCGAGCTACCCAATGCCGATACAACACACCCTGCTACTAGCGTCACCGTTTTCCTGCTGAGATTATCGTCCATGCAGTATGGCTCTATCATTGTTTCCCACTGAGCCTGTGAGATGTCGAAGACCTGCTGGCCGAGCGTGGGATCGATGTGTCGTATCAAACGGTCTGCAAATGGGCAGCACAATTGGGTCACAAGTTTGCCTACCGCCTCCGGCAACATTCGCACGGTAACTTGCCGACAAGTGACATCTCGATGAGATGGCCGTGCCCATCAAGGGTAAGAAATACTGGCTGTGGCGCGCCGTGGATGCCAATGGCTATGTTCTCGATGCTCTTGCGCAAAGCCGTAGAAACAAGGGCGCCGCTCTTTGGCTAATGCGCAAGTTGCTGAAGGCCCAAGGCATGACGCCACGCGTTATGGTGACCGACAAATTGCGCTCTTACGATGCAGCAAAACGAGAGATCATGCCCGGTATGGAGCATCGTTCGCATAAAAGCCTCAACAACCGTGCCGAAAATTCGCATCTTCCAGTGCGGCGGCGAACGTGAAATCGCCCCTTTGGGCTCAATTTTGGGTGAAAACCAAACCAATGCATATCAAACTTTCAAACTGTCCTTAGCAAGATTATGGAAAAGGACACACCGCGCTCCAATATTTCATCGTTGAAATTATAGGTCGCCGTATGCAGACCAGAGCTTTCGCCGTTCCCGATCAGGAGATAAGCACCAGCCGACTTCTCCAGCATGAAGGAAAAGTCTTCGCTGCCCATAAATGGTCGGTCCAGCTCTTCAAAAGCATCTTCGCCATAATGCTGCATCACCGTTGCCTTCGCCTGTTCGAATGCCGCCGCATCGTTAATGGTTGCCGGATAGCCGGTCATCCAGTCAAAGCTCACATCAGCGCCATAGCTCGCCGCCTGCATCTTTGCGACCTGTTCGACCTTATCACGCAATGTTTTGCGAATGATCGGGTCGGTGGCACGCATCGAAATTTCAAGCTTGGCCGTATCAGGAATAACATTGCAAACCGCACCCGAATTAAACGCACCGACGGTAATCACGCTGGCCTGATGTGGCGAGACAGTGCGAGAGACGATGGTCTGCAGGGCCATGACAATGCTTGACGCAACCACGATTGGATCAATGGTCTTTTCAGGCTCTGCACCATGTCCGCCACTGCCTTTAACCGTCAATGTCAGTGCATCTATGGAAGCAGCAATCGGGCCTGCCTTGACGCAAATTTGCCGGCTTCTAAACCCGGCCAGTTATGGAGCGCAAACACCTGATCGCAAGGGAAGCGTTCAAAGAGCCCTTCCTCGATCATGATCTGAGCACCGCCATAATTCTCCTCAGCGGGCTGGAAAATGAAATGAACTGTTCCCGAAAAATCTTCATCCTTTGCGAGCGACCGTGCAGCGCCCAGCAGCATTGCGGTATGACCGTCGTGGCCACAGGCATGCATCTTGCCGGCATTCTTGCTTGTATAAGGCAGACCAGTTTCTTCCAAGATTGGTAGAGCGTCAAAATCAGCGCGGAAGCCTATGGAGCGATTTGAATTGCCCCGGCGCAGAGAGGCAACAATGCCAGTTTTGGCAAGCCCACGGCTCAGTTCATAGCCCCATTCTTGCAGCCGGGATGCAATATAGTCGGAAGTCTCAACTTCCTCTAATCCCAGCTCGGGAATGCTATGCAGATGTCTGCGGATAGCTTTAAGTTCATCCTCAAATGCACCCAATTTTTATCGGTCATGGTCCCCCTTAATTCATGTGCAAGAATTGACGTAGGCGCTGCGACTGCGGATTCTGCATCACGATATCAGGCGAACCGCGCTCTTCAACCAGTCCCTTGTGCAGGAAGATGACTTCGCTCGAAATTTCGCGTGCAAGCGCCATTTCATGTGTCACCATCACCATTGTCCGGCCTTCTTCGGCGAGCTTTTTGATAACCTGTAGTACTTCCGTCACCAGTTCTGGATCAAGTGCAGACGTCGGCTCATCAAACAGCATGACTTCAGGTTTCATAGCGAGCGCGCGTGCAATTGCAGCGCGCTGCTGCTGTCCGCCGGAAAGCTGGGTAGGGTACTGATCGCGTTTAGGCGTGATCCCCACCTTTCCATCAGAACTTCTGCTTCTGCCAAAGCTTCGGCTTTCGACATGCCCAGAACATGGATCGGTCCTTCAATGATGTTCTCAAGGATCGTGCGATGGGACCAAAGATTAAAGCTTTGAAACACCATTCCCAGACGCGCGCGGACATGTTCAAGCTGACGCGGATCCGCAGCATGTGATTTTCCACCACGTCCGGCCTTGGTGCGGATTACTTCACCCGCAACTGCAATCTCGCCTTCATCTGGAGTTTCCAGATAGTTGATGCAGCGCAGCAAAGTGCTTTGCCGGAACCACTGCTGCCAATCAGCGATATGACATCGCCTTTCTTTGCTTCAAAAGAGATGCCTTTAGAACCTCAATACCAGCGAAGCTTTTGTGAATATTTTTGACGGTTAGTGCCATGGGCGTCATTTAAATTGCTCCTGAAACAGATCAGACCATCGACGCGCGTGAGCTGCTCATGCGTCGTTCGATCCAGTTCATGATCCGGGTAAGGATGAACACAACGGTGAAATAGAGGATGCCTGCCGCAATCAACGGCTCGAATATCGACAAGGAACTGCGTTGTAACGCGCGTGCGGTTCCCATCACTTCCATGATCGTAATTGTGGAAGCAAGCGAAGTGGATTTAAGCAGGATGATGAGATCACTGGTCAGAACCGGCATACAATGACGGAATGCCTGCGGCAGGGTGACGCGGCGCAAAATCTTGAACCGGCTCATACCGATGGAAAGCGCTGCTTCGATCTGCCCGCGTGGGATCGAATTGATAGCGCCGCGAATAACCTCGGCATTGTAAGCACCCTGATTGAGGCTCAACGCAAACACCGCATACCACAGACCATCACGCATATATGGCCACAGGAAGCTATGCCTGACCCATGTGCCTGGCAGGATCTGCCCAAGCCCGTAGTATATCAGATAAAGCTGCACCAGAAGCGGCGTACCCCGGAAAATGAAGGTGTAGACAAAGGCTGGCCACTTCAGGATACGACTGTTTGAAAGACGTGCCAGCGCACTCAGCGTACCAAAGATCAGGCCAATAACGCCTGCTGTTGCCGTCAACAGCAGTGTCAGCGGCATTGCCGTGATGAGCGGCGGCAAGAACTCAACGATTTTAGTGATCGATTCCATTATCCGTGTCCCCGGCTCAGGCGTTTTTCGCCGTGCAATTATCAGAACTGAAGTCAGTGTGATGCCCAGGAACAGGAATGCGGTGAGACCATAGAAGAACACATATTGCTTGGTGGAGGCAGCCGCGCGGTAGCCCGTATAAAGCAATTCATGAAAGGAACCGAGAACCGAAATGATCGCGCTTTCCTTGGTTATCGAAAGCCAGAGATTGCCGATACCGGGTACGGCATGACGCATCATTTGCGGAAAAGTGACGCGGGTAAATATCTGACGGCGACGCATCCCTATGGATAGTGCTGCTTCGATCTGTCCGCGTGGAATTGCTAGATAAGATGCACGCAAAACTTCGGTCATGAACGCGCCGTTGACAAAAGCCAGCGCAATGATTGCAGCCCAAAAGGCGCTGAACTGGAAATCATTGCCGACAAGGCCTGTCGCCTTGAGAAACCGTTCCGCACCTGTCGCGACAGAGAAATAGAGCAGCAAAATAACAAGCAGCTCGGCAGAGCCCGAACCACCGTTGTATAGAGATCAGCAATCGCTTTCGTGAATCGGCTTCGCGAAAGCTTCCCCGATGCGGCGGTGAATCCAAAGAAGAATGAGACTGCAAACGCCACGACCGAGACCTGCAAAGTCATCAGAAGTCCGTGTGCAAACTCGTCTCCCCAGCCCTGGTTTCCCCAAGCTAACAGTTGCCAATAAGAATCCATGCAGATTAATCCGATCAAAAGCCAGACGCTTTGCATGGAGCACCACGCATCCCTATGGACGCAAGAGGGCGCTCCAGCTCATTGGATCTACGCATCCGGCATTCCAAAGTCGATTTGGACCTTGGACCGGTGCTGCAAGCGAAGGCCGAACGCCGTTATCGGCGTTCGTTTCCCTAAAGGATTACTTCTTCTCGAAAATCCACTTGTCGACCAGTGCCTTGAGTGCACCTTCCTTATCGAGTTCCGCAAGTGCTGCATCGACTTTTCAAGCGTTGCCGTATCGCCCTTACGGACAGCATAGGCAACGCCTTCACCCAACACAACGCTCTTTGGTGCGACGAGCTTGACTTCATACTCTTCGCCCTGCGGGTCTGCAGGAAATTCTGCACAAACAGATCCGGCGCAAGCACATAGTCAACGCGACCCGCAACAAGATCGGCAACAGAGTTGTCGGCCGTATCGTAGCTCTTGATCGAGACATCCGGCAGATACTTGGTCATGTAAGCCGATTGGACGCTCGAAGTCTGAACGCCGACAATCTTACCCGACAGAGCTGCCTGATCAACGACTTCACCCGAACCGTCGCTTGCCGCGACAGTACCGACCTTGTCCGTATCCGACTTCGAACCGACGACGACGGTACCTTCGGTGTAGTAAGGTGTGCTGAAATCAACAACCTTGCGGCGTTCATCCGTCACCGAGAAAGCACCGATAATGAAATCGACCTTGTTTTCGGTGAGCGATGGAATAAGACCATCCCATGCCATCGACTTGAATTCGCACTTGTCTGCAAGCTTTTCACAGAGCGTGCGTGAAAGGTCCGCTTCCAGCCCTTCCCATTCACCTGCAGCATTGACCTGTGTGAAAGGCATATATGGCTCGGGCGTCATGCCGAGGCGAAGTTCCGCCTGTGCTGCGCCGGTAGCCAATACAGCAAGCACGATCGCGCCTGCAATTTTCCCTTTAAAACCCACCATGTTCCCGTTCTCCTTATATTTTTTAGCGGCTCACCTCTTTATTACGGCAAGCACGGGGAATGCATATAGAAAACGGCTCAGGAGCGGGTGCCCCTAAGCCGTCAGACTTACTTGCGATACCAGCGAAGTGACATGCAGGAAAGGCCAGCATCGATCTTGCCAATCTGCGTGGTTTTCAGTGGAACCACGTTGTAACCGCTCTTTTCCAGCAGCTCGATAGTGCGCGGGAAATCGGAACCGACCATCACAACATCATTGACGCGCAATGCATTGGCAGCAGCTTCCTCGCCTTCCGGCACGATCAGCTGGCGAAGACCGGAGAAGACGCCGGACTTTGCGAGGCGGCTCGTGGAGAGAACGGTTTCTTCATCGACCAGTGAGCAGTCGGTTTTGAAATGAAGGACGCCTTCCGGTGTCGAAACAACTTCACCTTTGCGACCGATCCTATCGAGGCTTTCAATAAGCGCTGCTGCACCTGCCTTGTCCGTACGGGCGGAAAGGCCGATCATCACGCTCTTCTGTGTCGTCAGAACGTCGCCACCGTCAGCAAAGCCTGGCTCTGGAAGTTCAACAACAGTGTCGAACATCTGGCGGAGCGTTGGCTCGATAACAGCCGTTTCACCAACGCGCGTTGCTGCGCCCGGACGGAGCAGAATTGCGCCTTCCGTGAAAACGAGTGCTGGATCTTCAACGAAGATGGAATCAGGGAAATCTTCGAGCGGAGGAAGGATCGTGGCCTCAACGCCTGCAGCCTGCATGGCAGCGATATAGGCGTGATGTTCAGCCTTAACGCCTTCATAGGTCGGGTTGCCGGTATCCAGCGCACGAAGACCATTCACCACAGAGCGCGAAGGCTCACGGACGATAATCGAGTTGAACTCATAAACGGGTCTGTTAGAAGACATGGAAGGTTACCCTCAATTTAGCTGGAGCCTATCTACCCGGCTCTTGTTGTTGCGTAAAGCAAATGTGTGCCGTTTGTTGTACGGCGCGAAAGATGAATGCCAGCCAACATGCAGCGGACCGATCCGCCAGCCAGCTCAATCGTCGGAACGGCGAAAGGCAGCAGCTTTGCGGTCTGTTCGATTGTCTTGATCTGATCCTCGCTCAAAGCGGCAAGAGCGCGGGCTGAAAGAGCCAAAACCCGGCCATCCCGGCCTTCCAGTTCAATGGCATTGCCGGCAAACTCGCCAATCTGTTCAGCAGAAAGATGAATGACCGTGCGTCCGATTTCCTGCAGACGATCAACGATCTCCTGACGGCGGCCCGGATCAGTAATCATATCGGTTCCGATCAATGCGTAAGTCGCACCGATGCACATCAGCACATTGGTGTGATAGATCGGCTTGCCGGACAAATCGACCGCGTCAAACACCATTGGCTCAAAGTTGAAATGTGTGCAGAAACGCTCGAGCGCCACTTCATTGGTGCGATTGGAACGGACTGCATAGGCCACACGACCAATATGGTCGAGCACCATGGCGCCCGTACCTTCGAGATAGAAGTGATCGCGCTCCAGACCCGAATAATCGATGACATCCTGAACGCGATAGTCGCGCTTGAGCATTTCGATCACATCATGGCGGCGTTCTTTCTGACGGCTTTCCGAAAACATCGGATAGATGGCAACATGTCCGCCCGCATGGGTGGAGAACCAGTTATTTGGGAAGACGGAATCGGGCAAGGCGTGGGTTTCGTCTTCAAAAGATGAACCGTTACGCCCGCATCAGCCAATCCCTCGGCCATGAGCGTTACCTCATCGAAAGCAGCTTTCGCCAGCACTTCAGCGGAGCGACGTTCGTCGACGGACTGAAACGCATTATCCTTTGCGGTTTGCGCATTGGGGGTAAAATGATGTGGTCGGATCATAACGACCGATTTCGGGCTCTGGACAGACGGCCTGCTCATTCTCAGACTATTCTCACTGCTAAAGCATGCCACAAAAGACATGCATAAAACAAAGATTTAAAGCGCTTATCGCTTCACCAGCGGGAGCGAATTTGGCATAGGTTGCGCCATGAACTTTGGTAGCCCGATCAGGTCGCTCTGCCTGCTCTCCAACCTACTCCACACGCTCCTCCATCAGCACCCCGATAGGCAGAATAGGAGGGCATAAAGTTAGTTAAAATTGTAAAAGTGTCGGATGATTTGTAAAATTCTGGCAATTTGCACAGTCGAACTATAAAAGTGTTATGCATATTTTCGATGATCTGGATCATAAGCTGATTGCCATTTTGCGGGAGGACGGACGTGCGCCGCTCTCAAAATTGGCGACTATTCTTGGCGTTTCACGCGGAACCGTTCAGGCACGCCTCGATCGGCTGTTGGAAACTGGTGCAGCATTAGGCTTCACGATCCGAGTTCGGCAGGATTACGATGATGGGGTTGTGCATGCGATCATGCTGATCGAGGTGCAAGGCCGATCAACAACCAAGGTGATCAAGCTCTTGCGGGGATTACCGCAGATACGCACGTTGCATACGACAAACGGTTCATGGGATCTGGTGGCGAAATCCATGCAGAAAGCCTGCACGAATTCGATCGTGTCTTGCGTGAAGTACGAACGATCGAAGGTGTGCTGAACAGCGAAACCAGCATTTTGCTCAGTAGCGTCTAGCAGGCTGTTGAAAAATCCTCTCGCTTAATCTGCGTTCGCGGAATCACTGGGTTCGACGGGATTCGGGGATGATGGATGCGCGGCAGCGATGTTCGGACGCCACCATCTTGAGAAACACAAAATCAAACCCGAGGGAATCTCATGGCGATTCCGAGTAACGCTGACAGACTCTAAGGTCGGTATTGTTGAGTTCCAAAGACTGCAGCGGATTTACCCGTGTGCGTTAATGACGGCCCAAAAGGCCGCGCCGTAGCGTTCGAGCTTTGTATCGCCGACACCAGGCACATCGGCCATCTGGATGCGTGAGGCTGGCCTGGTAGTGGCCGAAGCGGCTAATGCGCTCATCTTCGACGCCAAGAAGGACATCGATAATATAGGCTTGTCCGAACCGTTCCCCGGTTCTGTGAATGCAGGACAATATTTTCTGCGCGGCTATTGTCCCATCGAAGAGGGTTGGTGGTTCGGCGCAGGTATCGCAATTGCCGCATGGTTCGCATCGATCACCGAAATAAGACAACAGCATCTGTCTGCGACAGTTTGCGGTTTCGGCGAACCCAAAACTGTGCCGAGTTCTGCCGCTCCATCCGCTTGCGCTGATCGGGCGCGTCGGATTCTTCGATGAAGCAACTACGCAGGACGATATCGTCATAACCGTAGAGCATCATCGCCTCGGCTGGAAGTCCGTCGCGCCCCGCACGCCCTGTCTCCTGATAATAGGCTTCGATGCTTCCCAGCAGATCGATATGGGCGACGAAGCGGACATCCAGTTTGTCGATGCCCATCCCAAAGGCAATCGTTGCCACCATGATGACCGCCTCGTCATGGTGGAATCGTGCCTGGTTCGCCTCACGTGCAGACTTTTCCATGCCGCTGTGATAGGAGAGAGCATCGTAACCTAGGTTGCGCAGCCATTCGGCCGTTTCTTCCGTCTTCCGTTTCGAGAGACAGTAAACGATGCCGCTTTCGTCCTGGTGATCCTGTAGAAAACGTTTCAACTGCGCGCAGGATTGTTCCTTCTCCATGATCGCGTAGCAAATATTGGGACGGTCGAAACCGGCGATAAAGGCATCGCACTTGTCAATCTGCAGTTGCGACAGGATTTCCGCACGTGTCGGCTCGTCGGCGGTGCTTCAGCCAGAGACAGACAACCTTCCACGGGTCGTTGAGGTTGGAGGTTCTCTCGATCCAGCTCGGCGGGCTATCAGGTAACAGTGCAGAAGCCGGTTGGCTGATACAGCTTATTGCCGCGCCCGCTACCTGCTCAACGCCATTACCAGTCAGTCTGATGCTGAAATGAATCCATTCGTCAGCGCCGGTTGCCTGACGCTGATATTGCAGTGACGGCAATGGAATTGGACAACTCGAGCCGGTGAACGCAACCGCATCCGGGGCGAACTGAATCAAATCCTGTATAAAGGTATTGCTCCCGGAGGAAACCGTGAGGAACAGGCCACGATCATCATCGTAATATGCGCCTAATGGCTCGGGCTCAATCCCGTAACGCTCAGTTGCGGTACGTCGATCAAACAATTCCTCACAATCAACCAACCAGCCGGCTTGACTGCTCATTGCAATTCCTGTCGTCCAACCCTCTTTCTGGTCAAAGTACCCCATTTTTCAAATATCTCAATCAACATCACACACAACCGCGTCAAGTCGGCCGGCAGTCGAATAAGCAATCACAGAACTAGCATCTGCTTTTTAGATGCCGCGACAATATTGGAGGAGGAATCGGCTCGTTCTTTGCGTTAGGAGATTTGTCGTAAACTCACGATGATACGGTTCATCGCGGTTTCCAAACATTTTGGTTTTGAATTGCATCAAAGCTTGGTGGTATGAAATTTAGTGAGCGGGGCTGATCTGTTTCCAAGTTAAAGCTTGAACCAAGACATGCTCAACCCGCCTTGGATGTTTGCGGATCGCGACTTCGCTGATAACCAGTCAAGAATCGTGACGAATTTCCGGTTCGTTTAGCTTGAATGGGGTCGCGCAGTCATACTTCGACTGCTAGAATGCTACTATTCTCCACTGAGCGCCACGTCTAGACAGCATGAGACCTCGCATTGCAGCCTTCGCTTAAAGACAGGTGTTGTGAAGCCGAAAGTAATCGCATCAGGAATTTGCTTTTTAAAGGAAAGCATTCGACTAATTGGCACGTGTTTCCGGTTCCACTCAACAAGCTGACTAACAGCGGGAATGATGTCCAGCTTCCTGCCAATTTAAGAGACGGCTTGTTTGGCCTAACCCCGGATTGAAGGCGTTGGTTGGGTCCAGGTCCCGATAAAACTGCTTGAGGCTTTCCTCAGCCTCATAGAGATGCCCAACATTATGTTCGGCGGGATACTTCGCTCCGCGTTCCTCCAGCAGGGCAAGAATTGCCTTCTTCAAAGCCTCGCAATCCTCCCCTTCTTGACCAGATATTCCTGATGCAGAACGTGGCAGAAGAAGTGCCCGCAATACATGGTGACATCGATTTTCTTTTCGATTTCGGCAGGCAAGCGTTCGAACCAGTCGAGCGTGTTGCGCGGCAAGGCAATATCGAGGGCTACGATATCTTCCACTGTCTTTGCATGAACCGCGCGATACCGTACCACCGAACCGCCGACAGCAAACCGATTGAGGAAAGCCGCCTTGCCTTCTTCGTCGGTGCACTCGAAAAATCCCCATGCGTGGTTGGAAAGCGTTCGGCCAGATAGCGGCGCGCTTCATCGATTCCCTCGTTACCCATTTTCAAAAGCAGGTGATGTTCGTAACCGTCTCGGAAACTGTTGAGCCTGATTGGCAGATGATCGGGCAACAGACCGGTTACGAATTGCAAGAGGCGATCGCTGATTGCGCTGCCGAGGCGAAGCTTTTCCGTTATGCCGTCAAAACGGCTCTTGATGCTGAAAGCCAATGGGATTTTGTCTGTACCAAAGGTCTGGAGGAACAGGAAGAGGTCCTTGCCATAGCGTCGTGACAGATCATAGGCTGAGCGATGCATATATTCGCCCGCAATGGGAAGATTTTCGAAGGTTGAAAGCATATCGCGACGAATGCTTTCCAATTCTTCTGGATCGTTGGAACCGATGTAGAAAACCTGCGTCTCGTCGTCGGCCTGAAATGTGTCGATCCGCAATGCGAATATTGCAAGCTTGCCCGCCGATCCCGACGCTTCATAGAGCCTACGTGGATCGGCGTTATAACGTGCCGGCGTGGTGGCCGAAATATCGCGCACATGATTGCAATATTCGTGATCCGAGGCACAGAGGTTCGAAGATTGGTCTACGTTGGCAGCGGAATCTCACCTTTATCCAGTCTGCCCAATATTTCTTCAGCTGTGTTCCCCAGATCGATACCAAGATGATTGACGAGTTTCAAATCGCCGTTGGCATCAATGCGGGCGAACAGGGCAAGTTGTGTATATGCTGGTCCACGTCTTATCAGCGATCCGCCGGAATTATTGCATATTCCACCAGTAACTGAAGCACCGATACAACTAGAGCCGATCACCGAATGCGGCTCTCTTCCGAAGGACGCAGAGACTTTTCGAGCTGATCAAGGGTGACGCCGGGTTGTGAAACGACTTGCGCGCCCTGAGCAATCAGATCGAGGCGGCGCAGACGCAGCGTATTGATGATGACCACTTTCCGGTCATAGCCTTCGGGAACCGGCGTTGAGCCACCGGTCAATCCGGTATTTGCTGCCTGACAGATGATAATCGTTCCCGCCTTGTGGCATGATTCAAGCACATGCCACATTTCCAGAAGCGTGCCCGGACGCACAACTGCAAGAGCCTTACCTCCACCATAGCGATAACCTTGGCGAAATCGCCGGGTTTGCGTATCGCCGGTCAAGACATGGCGACGACCGACGATACGGCGAAGTTTTCGACGAGATCAATCATGCTTGTTTAATTCCTGCAGGCAGCAACTAATGCGGGTCAAGCAAAGTAGCGCACCCTGATTGCATCGATGGCAACGGCAATAAAGATCATAAAACCGCCAATCATGCCGACATAGAAGGAGGGAATATTTATGATCGCCAGTCCGACCTGAATGACGGTGAGGAGCAGAACGCCTCCGAGAATCCCAACCACATTTCCCCGTCCGCCGAAAACGCTGACGCCACCGATGATTGGTGCGGCGATTGCATAGAGAAGATAGCTGGAGCCTTGGTTCGATGTGATTGCCATCTGCCAAGAGGCCAGGAGAAAGCCGGCCACGCCTGCCAGGAAGCCGGAGATCGTATAGGCGATGATCTTGATACGGTCCACCCGAATACCTGCGGAATTGGATGCCTGCGGGTTACCGCCAACTGCATAGATGGAGCGTCCAAGAATGGTCATGCGCAGCAAGACGCCGATCACAATCAGAGCGACAACGAAAATCAACGGCATGACGGGCCATCCGGCAACCGACGCCTGACCAATCCAGACATATCCGTCGGACAGATTGGTCAGAGTCTTGCCTTGTGTCAGAGCCAGGAGCGCCCCTTGCAGGATGATCATCATTGATAACGTCTGGATGAGCGAGACCATTCGCAGCTTGGTGATACAAAGGCCATTGAAGAAACCGGTGAGTGTTGCAATCGCGACGCCAGCAAGCATGGCGGGAAACCAAGGCATTCCGAGATTGGAATAGGCCAGTGCGCCAATTGCGGACGAAAATCCGAGATTAGCCGGAATCGACAGGTCGATCTCCGCCACGAGCAACGGCAGTGCTACTGCCAAGCCCAGCATTCCCAGAACCGTCGCTTGAACCATGATGTTTTGCATGTTCATCACGGTCAGGAAGAACTCATTGAACAGCCCGAAACCGAGGACCAGCGCCACCAGCCAGATCCACACAACATTGTGCAGAATCCAGCCGACAATATTATGTGTCGCTTTTTCGTTAGGCTTGACCTCTTTCGGCGCGGTGGCCGTCATGACATTGCTCATTTCACTTATTCCTTTACCGATGATGCGCTCACGCCTGCGAAAGGCGGCGCAGATTGTCGGTGGTGATGTCGTCACCCGTCACGATCTCCTCGATCGAGCCGTGACGGAATACGCAGACACGGTCGACTGCGCGCACCAGCTCGTCCGTATCGGTCGAGACAATAATAACGCTGACGCCCTTGTTGCTGAGTTCATCGATGATGCGCAAAACGTCCTGCTTGACGCCGACATCAATACCGCGTGTCGGCTCGTCGAGGATAAGAAGCCTTGGTTGTGTTGCAAGAACACGACCGAGACATACCTTCTGCTGGTTACCACCACTCAGCGTATCGACGGCTGCGGCAGCGCTTCGCGCCTTGATACCCATGCTGGAGAAATATCCGCTGCACAGACGCGCTTCCTCGTCGCGTTTGACAAAACCGAGGACCGCGCGCCGATCGAGTGATGAAAGTGCGATATTTTCAGCGATCGACAAATGGCCGACAACGCCATCCTTGCGTCGATCGTCGGACAAATAGGCGACACCCTTGCTGAAAGCTGCCTTTGGATGCTGCGGGAGACTTTCCTGTGGTCCACCGGCAAAGCTGATCGCTCCAGCCGACGCCCGGTTAAGGCCGAAGATCGCGCGCGCAAGTTCTTTTGCGCCGGCGCCCGGCAGGCCGGTAAAGCCGACGATTTCGCCTGGCCGGATATCGAGCTCATCCAGATCGACATGATGGGCCACAACACCTCGCAGGCTTATTGCCGGGGCTTGAGAACCGAACGTTTTGCGCTCACGCTGAAACAGGTCGAGTCCGCGCCCGAGCACCAGTTCAGACAATTGCTCGGACGTCATCGCCTGTACGTCCTGGCTGCCGCCGGCGAGAAAACCGTCGCGCAGGACCGAAACCGCATCGCAGATTTCGAGAATCTCGTCATTATAATGCGAGATGAAAATGAAGGTGACACCTTCGCTCTTCAACTGATGCATGAAATCAAACAGTTGCCGGCGATCGGGAACAGTCAGGGCGGCAGTCGGTTCATCGAGAATGATGACTTTACCGCCGGAGAACATGGCGCGCAGGATATTGAGCTTGCGTCTTGCACAGCGTTGAGCCTGCCGGCATTCACGGCTGGATCAATTCCGGAATCTTTCAGCATGCGTGCAGCGTCCGCCTTCAGTTTCTTCCAGCGCACGAAACCGCCTCGCGAAGGCCAGATGCCCAGCATCAGATTTTCGGAGGCGGAGATGTGATCGATGATCATCGGCTCCTGTGTGACCAGAAAGACGCCGGCTTCTTCCATGGCCTTGACGTCTGCACCCTGTACCGGTTCGCTATTGAGATAGATTGTTCCGCTGCTGGGCGTGCGCTGCCCGGAGATGATGCCAACCAGCGTGCTTTTGCCGGCACCGTTTTCGCCGAGCAGTCCGTGGATACTGCCGCGGCGAATATCGAGGCTGACGGAGTGCAGGGCCGTAAAGGTTCCATATCGTTTGGTAACGTTGTCGACGCGCAAGGCAATGCTGCTTTCGCCAGCATCTTTGTCGCGCCCATTTGTCTGGATGTTTGTCATGATACTCCTCCATCGCCTGCGACCGCACGCCAATCACATGCGAAACGACGCCCACCCTTGTTGCGCGGGCGTCGCATTTCATGTTCAGGTATAGGGAACGCCCCATTCCTTTTCTGCGACATAGCCCCAGTGGCGCTTGTCGGCGGCATTGTCGCCGTTGATGACGAAAGGCGGAATGATGAGGGTTGGACCGGTATCGCCCTTGACGATCTCGCCTTTCTCCCAGAAATATTTCTTGTTTTCATAAGTGCCGAGCGGCACTTCCTCGCCCTTCATTGCGTGCTTTTCCAAGAGTTCGACAGCTATCTCGCCATAGGCGATAGGGTCTTGTGACACGCAGGCATCCATGTACCCGTCCTGAATGCCTCTGACTGCAACCGGTTCGCCATCGATGGTGACGAAAATTACGTGGCCTTCCTCACCTACCTTTTCCAGCGATTTTTCTGCTGCAGGGCAGTTGTGATGCCGCGTGCGGGGAGTCGCTGGGGCATGAACGGCATCAAGATCGGGATGTTCGGAAAGCGTCGACAACGTCACGGAAAGCATTTGATCGAGCTGACCTTCGGTGGGTCGACTGATATAGGTAATATCAGGACACTTGGCGAATTCGGCGTCCATACCTTCCTTGCGTTGACGCCAGGCAACGCTTGCAAGTGCTCCATAGCAATTGAGGACCTTGCCGCGCGGGCTGCCGTGCTTTTGGTCAACCGGTCGATAATCTCGCGTGCGGCCATGACGCCGCCCTGGTAATTGTCGAAGCTGACGGTGATGGCGACATCCCCACCATCTGCAGGCGTATCAATGATGGCGACGGGTATCTTTTCTGATTGTAGCGGCGGATCGCGCTGACGATCGCCTGACTGTCAATCGGATCGGCGACGAGACCGGCGGGCTGCGACAGCATCAGGCTCTGCCACTGTTCAAGCTGTTTGGTATTGTCGAAATTGGCATTGGTGGCTTGGAAGGACCATTTGCGGCTTTCGACGGCACGCTTTACCGCTTCTTCCTCGATAACGAAGAAATAATAATCAAGGCTTTTGTTGCTGAACGGCAGGAACACGCGATCCTGCGCGAAAGCCGAGCGTCCGGCAAATGTCGCTGCTCCCAGTGCAAGTCCCCTGCCAGAACTTGACGTCGCTTGAGTTTGAGATCGATACCCATATTCACCTCCCGAGGTATGCTGATATAGTTTCACTACATATGAAGTAAGCTTGTCAAGCTGTTTCAAAAGATTCTGGCTGAACAGCGCTTTTCAAGGCAACAGATAGGCATTTTTACAAAATCTGATGGCCGCCGCAGCCTGGGTAGGCTGCAGTGATATTAGTTAAGTTGAAGTTTTACTAGATTAACGCATCTTGACGTAGGACGTACCGTCGAGACAACCGACCACCATACCGACGGATTCGCGAGTAAACAGACCGTTTTCGACGACGCCGGGTATGCGATTGAGTTCAGTTTCGAGCGGTGCTGGTTTGGCGATCGAACCGCATTTGCAATCGAGGATGAAATTGCCGCTATCGGTTACCACGGGCTGACCGTCACGCATGCGGCGGGTGATCCCCGCAGTAATCCCGTGCTCCTGCAAAATGCGATCCACCATACGTTCGGTCTGTTTCCACGCAAACTGAACAACCTCCACGGGGAGAGGAAAGGCGCCGAGCGTAGCCACGATTTTTGTTTCGTCGCAAACCGTAATCATCTGTTTTGATGCATGTGCGATAATCTTTTCCCACAACAGGCACGCGCCGCCACCCTTGATCATGTTGAACTGATGGTCGATCTCGTCAGGCCCGTCGACGGTGAGATCGATCTCACCAATTTCGTTTGGATCCGTAATGGCGATCCCCACTTCCCGCGCGACATCGATTGTCGAACGTGACGTCGTGGTGCAGGTCAGATTCATGCCATCGGCCACATATTTGCCTAGCTCCCGCACGAAGAAATGCGAGGTGGTGCCCGATCCAAGGCCAAGCTTCATGCCGTCTCGCACAAATTCCTCAATGACCCGGCGGCCTGCGACTTTCTTGGCTTCATTCTGCTCTGCGGACATTTGTCTTTCCTGCCGATTGGCCGGAGCCGTTATGAACGACTGCGGCGGTTGTTTAGATCGTTAGTCCCGTATCTTGTCTGTCAGCCAGAATCGAGGGCTGGCAGTTGATCGGGAAATTCACTGCCGCTTGACACTGCAATTGCCGTGACGAGCATGTTGACGACGAGATGATGATTGAGGCGCGATGCGAGCGGTGTCATCAACTCGGTCTGATCGTAGGGACGAACGGCAATCAGCGCGTCCGTGACACGGGCGAGCGGACTTTCGGCTGCGGTGATCGATACGACACGCGCGCCTCCTGCTCTTGCTGCAATGGCCAGCTCCACCATCTGCTTGGTGTGACCAGACTGCGAAAAGATCAGCGCGACTTCGTGCGGTCGCGAACCTTCGACATGCATCCACTGCTTCTTGCGCCCCATGACGGCAGCACACCGCATGCCGAGCCGCTGGAACTTGTGTTCGGCGTCAATCGCTGTGACTTCGGAAATACCGCTGGCGTAGATACCGGTCCATGCGGCATCGCGCAAAAGCAGGGCAGCCTGTTCAACCTGCTGAGGAATGAGATCCTCCAGAGCACGCTGGATGGCGTTAAGGGAATTGCGACAAGTCTTGCGGACAATATTTTCTATGCCGTCATTGGGGATGATCTGTTCATAGGCGAAGGGTGCAGAAGGAACGAGGCTTTGCGCCAGATGCAGTTTGAAATCCTGATAGCCATCGAAACCGATCGGCGACAAAAGCGCATGATAGTCGGATCACTGACCGAACAGCGCTCGGACAGTTTGGCCATGCTCATATGAATGACCTCGCCCGGGGACGTGCTCACAAATTCGGCGATACGCCGTTCGGCGGCCCCATTCCGTCTGTTTCATGGAATATGCGCTGTAACAGGCTGACCGTCATGAAATTCGTTCCTTCGTCGTCTCACTATTTAATGAGAGCGATACTCCATGAGATCGGCGATACGTGCAAGTCGTTGATGCGGCTCGACATTTACATCCGCTCCACCGCCCCACGGCACGACGAAGAAAGTGGCCCCGCGCGCTCCGCCGTCGCCTTGTCGACATTGGTGTCACCGACATAGGCCCAGTTGGCACCGTTTAGATTCATGCGCTCAACAACGGCGCGCAGATGGCCGGGATCGGGCTTGCAGGCTGGCACCGCATCTGCACCAACTGCCACCTCGATGAGGCGATCGAGCTCGAGGATTTTCAGAATTTCCTGAGTCAAGGCGTGGGGCTTGTTGGTGCAGATGCCCAGCCTGAAACCGGCAGCATGCAGGCTTTGCAGATCTTCGCGAACGTGGCTGAAGAAACGTGTCTTCTCGGCCGGATTGCGATGATAGTTTTCGATATAGCTTTGAACCGCGGCGTCCACGGTTGCATCGTCGAAGGGCAGGCCCTGATCAATGAATATGTCCTTCAACAGGCGGCGCGGACCATTGCCGATAAAGGTTTCGACATAGTCGACGGATAGTGCCGGCCAGCCCTTGGACACCATATAGACATTCACCGCTGCGGTGATGTCCGGCGCACTATCGATCAGCGTTCCATCCAGATCGAAGATCAAAGCTGAATATTGTTTCATAATTCGAAAAATCCTTTGGTTGGGCCTGTTCGACAGTCAGCCAGCAAAAACGGGATCGCCGAGAGCGTGGAAGCTCCGAGAAAGTGCAGGATAAAGCCCTCGATAGATTTCATGTGCCTTGTGATAGACAGCACTATCAGCACGATCGGCCTTCTGACACGTCAATTCACGCAAGATGCCAGCTGCCTCGGTCGCGTCCTTCCAGACGCCCACTCCCACTCCAGCCACCAGCGCCGCACCAAAAGCGCCGCCTTCCGCAGCGCCTTCCGTCGTCACCACATCACAACCGAACATGTCGGCCTGAATCTGTCGCCACAATGGCGATCGGGCGCCACCGCCAGATGCCTTGATCACCCGACCCTCGATCCCCATGGATTTCATCAGCGCATGCATGTCATAAAAGCGTGAACCACGCCTTCCATGACACTGCGTGAGACATCGCCAAGTGTGTGGCGTGCTGTGAGACCGATGATGCCACCGCGTGCTGCGGGATCTGGATGCGGACAACGTTCACCGTTGAGATAAGGCAGAAATAATAGTCCGCGTGCACCTGGTGTGCTGGAGGCAGCAGCTTTTGCTACCGCATCGAAGGTAAGATCGTCACCATGCCCGGTTTCGGCAAGGATTGACCGGAACCAGCCCATTGCTCCGCCCGCATTCAGGGACACGCCCATGGCATGCCATTTGGCAGGGGCGACATTGCAGAACATCTGGATGCGACCATCTGCGCTTGTGACAGGCGTATCCAAGGCTGTTGCCAGAATGCCAGCAGTACCGATTGTTGTTTGCAACTGACCGGGTTCGATGACGCCTGAACCAATGGTCTGAATGACACTGTCACCGCCGCCGCCCGCCACAGGTACCCCTGCCGGAAGCCCGAATAGTGCTGCGCCAGAAGCGTTGATGCGCCCGGAAATCTCATGAGATTCATGGCAATTAGGTAAGAAAGAAGGGTTGATATCGAGCGCCTCAATCAACCCCGATGCCCATTTGCGTTGTCGCACATCGAAAAGCCCGGTGCCAGACGCATCCGATACTTCCGTTGCAAGTTCTCCCGTCAAAACCAGTCGCAAATAATCTTTGGGATTGAGCACATGATGCAGTTTTGCAAACAGATCCGGTTCATGATTTTTCATCCAGACGATTTTGCCGCCGGTATAACCGACCAGCATGCGATTGCCCGTCTGGCCGATCAGAGCATCCAGTCCGCCAGCCTTTGCTGTGATTTCCTCCACTTCAGCAGCGTTGCGCTGATCGTTCCACAAGATTGCCGGGCGCAGAATTTTTCTATTTTGGTCGAGCGGTGTAAGGCCATGCATCTGCCCTGAAAGGCCGACACAGAGAAGTTCAATCTCCCGGTATTGCGCTATCACGCTTGCCACTGCCTTGCGCGCACCCTCGATCCAAAGGGCGGGATCTTGTTCGGTCCAGCCGGCACGAGGCTGCGACAGCGCGTAGGTTGCGGTACTGGAGGCCAGAATATCGCCTTCGACGGACACTAGCAGCGCTTTGCAGCCCGAAGTTCCAATGTCGATACCTAGAAGTGCGGAAGTCATGAAGTCAGGCTCCGACGCCGTGATTCAGGCGGACATGCTTGAAATTGAAATATTCCAGCAAGCCTTCCCGGCCATGCTCATAGCCGATGCCGCTTTGCTTACGACCGCCATAAGGCGCGTTCATGATGCCAGCGTCGACATTATTGACGGCGACATTACCGTAATCGAGATCGCTTGACAGCTGATAGATTTCCCGCAAGTCGCGCGCATAGACATAAGAGGCAAGCCCATAAGGCGTATCGTTAGCGAGGGCTACCGCCTCTTCCAGCCCGTCAAAGGGGCCACCCCGACAAGCGGCCCGAAGGTTTCTTCAATCATGACCTTCATTTCATGAGTACAGTCAGCGACAATGGTAGGATGAAAGAAGAAGCCCTTGGCAAATTTATCACCGTCCGGCGCCTTGCCGCCGGCAAGAAGCCTGCACCTTTCTGCAATGCATCGGCTAGATGCTCGCGCGTTTTTCAAGGGGCGCGCGCGATGCCATGGACCCGATATCGGCAGCTGGTTCGAGAAGACCGTCGCCGATGGTCAATGCATTGGCGGCAACGACGAATTTTTCGAGAAAAGTCTCGTAGATCGGGCGCGCCACATAGATACGATTAATCGCAATGCAGATCTGCCCCATATTCCGGAAGGAACGGCGCACCGCCCCTTCACCGCCGCATCAATGTCCGCACTAGCGGTTATGATTAGCGGACAATTGCCACCAAGCTCCAATGAAGGCGTTTTACGGTTGGACAGGACTGCTGGATATGAAGGCCAACCGCGCTTGAGCCGGTAAAAGCGATCTTGTCAACGTCTGGATGCTCGACGAGCGCCTGACCTACGAGCGAGCCCTTGCCGGTCACGACATTGACGACGCCTGCTGGAATCCTAGCCTCAGCCACTTTTTCAGCAATGGCCAGGGCGGTAAAGGGTGTGATTTCTGCCGGCTTGATGATGATCGTGCAACCAGCAGCAAGGCTTGCGCAAAGTTTCCAGCCAACAAGTTCGGCAGGATAATTCCAGGGTGTGATTGCACCGACCACGCCGATCGGTTCGCGGATGACCTGGCTTTGATAACCGTTCTGATCGTTGGGTACGATTTCGCCCAGGACACGCACAGCCTCCTCGCCATAAAAGTGGCAAGCCTCGGCCAGTTTAAGGATTTCGCCTTTGGCTTCATTCAGCGGCTTGCCCTGTTCGAGCGTCATGATCTGGGCCATGCGCGGGGCATCGGCGAATATCAGGTCGCCGAGCCTGTGGAGAGCTTGTGACCGTTCTCTGGCCGGAACCTTGGACCATGAACGAAATGCAACCCGCGCGCTTGCGACTGCCTGCTGGATTTCTTCGGGCGTCGTTGCCGCAATCTGCCCGATGATTTCGCCACGCGCCGGATTCTCGACGTCGATACGCGCGCCGCGTCCCTCAATGAATTTTCCATCGATGAACAACTTGCCATCGATTCGCGTCAGGATCGCATCGGTCATGATTTTCTCCGCCCAGTTCCATGTCGTCAACGTTCACAAGGTCCGTTGATATAGCATAACTACATATCGTGTTGCATCAAGTTTGCCAATCCAGAAAACGATGCCGGTGGCAAGAAATCTTTTTAGTGACGAAAATAAATGAATACAGTGACTTCACGGCGAGATTCGCCTCGGTCAGCAATCGAAACCAGCAATGATGTTCGCAACAAAGGCTGATTATACCTTGACGAAATGGTCATAAGATTAATAGTTTTACTATACAAAGGAGGAGAAGCATGCTTCCCGAATCTCATGAAAAGGCCCGCCTGGTCGGGCGTGTATGGCGCGCCGATCTATCTGCGCCCAGTGTTGTCATCATTCGCAATGGTGAGGTGATTGATGTCACAAACTCGGTGATCTCAGTTAGCGACTTCCTCGACAATGATCCCGCAGCTCGCTTTGATGGTCTACAGGGCGAAAAGCTCGGCAAGCCCGACGATTTCGTTCTTTCTCCACACGAAACAGGTTATGGATCGCCTCGCCATTCATGGCTTGCACCTTGTGATTTCCAAGCGCTCAAGGCTTGTGGCGTCACTTTTGCGCAAAGCATGATTGAGCGCGTCATCGATGAGCGGACGTCAGGCGACCCGGCAAAAGCCGACGCAATCCGCAAGCGCATTGGTGAACTGATCGGCGGAAGCCTGTCCAACATACGCGCAGGCTCTGAACAGGCTGCTGAGGTAAAGACTGCTCTGGAGAAAGAAGGGCTTTGGTCGCAATATCTTGAAGTAGGTATCGGGCCTGACGCTGAGGTCTTCACCAAATCGCAGCCCATGTCTGCCGTTGGCCATGGCGCGCAAGTTGGCGTCAACCGGATTTCTGAGTGGAATAACCCCGAGCCCGAAATTGTGCTAGCGGTAGATAAAACGGCAATATCCGTGGCGCTACACTTGGGAATGACGTCAATCTGCGCGACGTTGAGGGTCGATCAGCTCTCCTGCTCGGCAAGGCCAAGGACAATAATGCTTCCTGTGCCATTGGACCATTCATCCGTCTGTTTGACGCTGGATTTACGCTCGGAGACATTGAAAACGCAACACTTGAAATGTCCGTCAAAGGAGAAGACGGCTTTGAAATGTCAGGGCGCTCCAATATGGCCGAAATCAGCCGAAGACCTGTCGATCTGGTCGCACAGACTATCAATGCCAGCCATCAATATCCTGACGGATTCCTGCTATTTTTGGGTACCATGTTCGCTCCTACGCAGGATCGTGCGGAAAAAGGCAGCGGCTTCACCCACAAGGAAGGTGACGTCGTCGAGATTTCGACGCCAACGCTTGGAACCTTGCGCAATGTCGTCACGACGTCGGACAAGGCGCGTCCATGGGCTTACGGTATGCGCTCGCTGATGCGGGACATGGCCAAACGCGGTTTGATTTAGGAACGGCAGAACAAAATGTCCTATCGTGCAAGAATGGATTTGAGCGGTCGGCTGGCACTGGTAACAGGAGCCGGTCAGGGAATAGGTGCAGCATGTGCGCAAGCCTTGGCGCAAACCGGGGCGACGGTGGTCTGCACGGATATTGATCTGTCACGCGCCGAGACCACCGCGAGAGAAATCGGTGGATCTGCAAGCGCCCGGCAACTCGATGTTACTGACAGCATTCAGTTGAACGCGCTGGCGAATGACTTACCGCCACTTGACGTGCTCGTCTGCAATGCAGGTATCGTCAACAATGTTGCCGCTGAAGACATGACGGATGATCAATGGGATCGTGTCATTGAGGTCAATCTCAGTGGCGTATTCCGCACCTGTCGGGCCTTTGGTCGTCGAATGCTGGAAAATGGCAAGGGTTCGATCATCAATATCGGTTCGATGTCGGCACATATCGTCAATGTACCGCAGCCACAGTGCCACTACAACGCCTCGAAAGCCGGGGTACACCACCTCACACGCTCGCTCGCAGTCGAATGGGCCAAACGAGGTGTCAGGGTGAATGCGGTTGCGCCAACCTATATCGAAACGCCATTGCTGCATGGACTTGAAAAGCAGCCGGGGCTTGTTGAGCGCTGGCTCGACCTGACCCCCGCCGGTCGCATGGGCAAGCCGGAGGAGATCGCCTCCATCGTCCAGTTCCTTGCCTCAGACGCTTCAAGCCTGATGACTGGCTCGATTGTCACTGCAGACGCTGGCTATACGAGTATCTAGGTTCACCATGGCTCTCGCACTTGTTCTGGAAAAGGCGCGTGAACTGGCTTTGCGCGATATCGATATCGATTTGACACTTGGCGATTGCGACGTGCGCATCGCGATGGACGTCGTTGGAATATGCGGCAGCGATGTTCACTATTATCGTCATGGCAGGATCGGTCCCTTCATCGTGAAGAAACCGATGATCCTCGGCCATGAGGAGCTGGCACTGTCATTGCTTGCGGCGCAGGGGTTCACAATCTCATGGTGGGCGACCGGGTCTGTGTTGAGCCGGGCGTCCCTGATTTTACGAGCCGCCCGAGCCGTATCGGACTTTATAATCTTGATCCGTTTCTCACTTTCTGGGCCACTCCGCCGGTTCACGGATGTCTGACACCAGACGTCGTGCACCCTGCAAACCTGACTTATAAACTGCCCGAGAATGTCTCTTTTGCCGAAGGTGCAATGGTCGAACCTTTGGCGGTGGGCCTGCAGGCGGTTCATAAAACCGGCGTGGCAGCTGGCGATGTCGCTCTTGTCCTCGGAGCAGGCCCGATCGGCATTCTTGTGGCGCTCAGCGCGTTGTCCGCCGGGTGTTCGCGCGTCCTGATCTTCGATCCGGCGTCACAAAAGCTCGACATTGCCGCGTGCTATACAGGCATCCAGCCACTTCACGCAGGCGACGGTCCCCTGAGGGATCAGGTTCGATGTCTGACCGATGACTGGGGCGTCGATATTATCTATGAATGTTCAGGCGCTGCCAAAGCATTTGATGGCATTGCCGATTGCATTCGTCCAGGGGTACATTGGCTTGTGTGGGCATGCCTGAAAAGCGGTACCTATCGATATCGTCGCATTGCAGGTCAAGGAAATCCGCCTCGTCACGGTCTTTCGCTACGCAAATGTCTATGAACGTGCAATTGCATTGTTGGGAGAAGGCAAGATTGATGTGAAGCCATTGATCTCTGCGACATATGACTTCAAGGATAGCGTTGAGGCATTCAAGCGGGCGGATGCGGCTCATTCAACGGATGTAAAATACAGATCGCAATGCGGTGATTACTGCGGAAAGGAATCGAAATGAGCTTTGAACTCCACGGACGCCATCTGATCGCCGGTGAATGGGTGGCAGGGGAGGCGACATTTGCATCGGCACCTGCGAGCGGTCCGTCACATGAATTTGCAGTTGGCACACCCGGGCTGGTGGCGCGGGCCTGCGAGGCAGCGGAAGATGCATTTTGGACTTATGGTTGCAAGAGTCGTGAAGAACGCGCACTTTTCTGGAAGCCATTGCCGACGAGATCGAAGCACGTGCGGAGGCCATCACCGAAGTCGGCACGCAGGAAACCGGTTTGCCAGTTGCCCGTCTGCAAGGCGAACGTGGACGCACGACCGGCCAGCTTCGCCTTTTGCCAGCCATATCCGCAAGGGTGACTATCTGGATCGTCGCGTCGATGAAGCCCAGCCCGACCGCAAGCCCGCTGCACGACCGGAAATCCGCCTGATACAGCGCCCGATCGGCCCGGTCGCCGTTTTCGGCGCTTCCAACTTTCCGCTCGCTTTCTCGACTGCTGGCGGTGACACCGCAGCCGCCCTTGCTGCAGGTTGCCCGGTGGTTGTGAAAGGCCATTCCGCCCATCCTGGCACCGGCGAGATTGTCGCTGATGCTATTCGCCGCTATTGCCAAGACCGGCATGCCCAAGGGCGTATTCAGTCTCATTCAGGGGCGACCGCAAGGTCGGCGAAGCGCTCGTCACGCACCCTCTAATCAAGGCTGTAGGCTTTACCGGATCGCTGGGCGGTGGCCGTGCTTTGTTCAATCTGTGTGCACAGCGTCCGGAACCGATTCCTTTCTTCGGCGAGCTTGGCTCGGTCAATCCGATGTTCCTACTGCCGGAAGCCATGAAAGCCCGCGCGCCGTCGCTCGGCGAAGGCTGGGCTGCGTCTTTGACCATGGGCGCAGGTCAGTTCTGCACCAATCCGGGCATTGCCGTGGTTATCGACAGTTCGGACGCCAACAGTTTTGTGCAATCCACGCGCAGGGCTCTCGAAAAGGTTGCGCCGCAGGTCATGCTGACCGATGGCATTGCCAAGGCCTATCAGGACGGCAAGGCGCATTTCGACAGCCGCAACTCCGTCAAGCCGGTGCTGACCACCGAAAGCAAGGGCCGCGAAGCCTCGCCCAATCTCTATGAGACGACGGGCGAAGCCTTCCTGGCGACCATACCATCGGTGAGGAAGTGTTCGGCCCGCTCGGCGTTGTCGTTCGCGTCAAGTCGGTTGATGACATGGTGCATCTGGCCAAGGGCTTTGAAGGCCAACTGACCGCAACCTTGCATATGGACAAGGACGACACCGCCGACGCCCGCAAGCTTCTGCCGGTTCTGGAGCGCAAGGCCGGACGCGTTTTGGCCAACGGTTTCCCGACCGGCGTGGAAGTCGTCGATTCGATGGTTCATGGCGGCCCTTACCCCGCCAGCACGAATTTCGGTGCAACCAGCGTCGGAACCATGTCCATCCGTCGCTTCCTGCGCCCTGTCAGCTATCAGAATATCCCAGCCGATGTGCTACCGATCGATTTCGAGTGAAATATTAAAGCATTCCCGAACCGTTGGGCACCGATCCTTCGCGGCGCGGTGCTTAGCGAGTCGATATAAGTTTCTAACAAACCCGATCTTCAGGCACGCTACTTTCATCACCATTGCCATTTTGCTAAGTGCATATTGCAGTGCGGCCATATCTATATCTAGTCGCACCAATGGCGATGTAAATCGAATTGTAATCGATAGAACTCAGGGAGAAACCATATTCACTGATCCGTTTCCTGACGGTAAGCCGCACAAATCGACACCCGATCCGCGGTAATAATCACCTCACGATAGCAGTCATTCGCGCAGCGGGGCTGCAGATAATAACTCAAATATATCCGTATTGGCGCATTCTATCGTGTGTTTGATGCCTTGATACAATTTCGTTATTCCGGCGCATTCCTCCCATCCGGATGAAAATTAATGAAGAAACCCCAGACGGCCCACGCACCGATCGCAGCAAAATTGCAGCCCATCCCGGGCTGCTGCTAACAAACTCAAATGCTGCCCAGCCAAAGCAAATAGCAACCAACATTACCCGCAACCAGAGCGGCTTGAGACGTGCATCGTTCAGATCGAACATCACTTGATACCCATCAGTCCATCCGCTTAAATCGCAACTGGCGTGATCCAGCGACAATCCTTGTCTTCACTGCTATCAACCACGGCCTCTACGAAGGCAACACCCTTCAGCCCATCATAAGCAAGCGGTAGGTTTTACCAAGCAGGAGGGCTCTCGACCTTCCATCCTCGCACGGATCGCTTCTGCGAAACCAGTATAGAGATTGGCGAAAGCTTCCAGATAACCTTCCGGATGGCCCGGCGGGGTGCGGATGCGCAGCTTGGCGTCTTCCGACAGATCGTCAGCGCCTCGCTTGATGACCTGCACGCGCCCGTCAAGAGGCGCATAGATCAATTCGTTGGGCTGCTCCTGAAACCATGTGAAGGAGCCTTTCGATCAAACACGCGCAGGCGCACGCCGTTGGAATTGCCGAGCGCCACCTGCGACGACCACAAAAGGCCCCGCGCGCCGCCTTCATAGCGCATCATCACATGGGCGTTGTCGTCCAGCGCTCGGCCCTCAACGAAGGTGGCGAGATCCGCTGTCAGCGCTTGGAGCTTCAATCCGGTCACGAAGCCCGCAAGGTGATAGGCGTGGGTGCCGATATCGCCTATGGAGCCGCCACGGCCATTCTTTTCGGGTCGGTGCGCCATGCGGCCTGCGCGTTACCCTGCTTTTCGATCGCCGTCGCCATCCATTCCAGAGGATATTCCACTTGTACCGTGCGGATGTCGCCGATCTCGCCGCGCGCCACACGCACGCGCGCCTCGTGCACCATGGGATAACCGGAATAGGTGTAGGTCACGCCGACGAAACGCCCACTTTCGCGCGCGAGCTTTTCCAGCGCCACGGCGTCCTCCAGTGTCGCCGTCAGCGGCTTTCGCAGATGACGTCGAAGCCGGCCTCGATCAGCGCCCTGGCGATGGGATAATGCGTAAAATTCGGCGTGCAAATAGCGACCGCGTCGACCCGGTCGTCCCGCGCCGTCTCGCCAGCAATCAATTCCTGATAGGTCCCGTAGCTGCGCGCTGGGTCCAATCCTTCGGCAATGGCGAATTCCCGTCCCCGGACGGGATCGACGTCGAAAGCACCGGCAGCCAGTCGCCACTGGCCGTCGAGCCGCGCCGCCAGCCGGTGGATATTGCCGATATAGGCCCCTGCCCGCCGCCGATCATACCAAGACGCAATACGCGTTGAGCGCTCATTTTTCCTCCAGTCCGAGCATGGCCCGGTTCGCGCTACGATTGGCGCCTGACTTGACAAAATCATCGAAGGCGCGGCCGGAAACGCGGATGATGTGATCGGCGATGAATTTTGCGCCTTCAGCGGCGCCATCCTCGGGGTTCTTGACGAAGCATTCCCATTCCAGCACAGCCCAGCCGTCGAAGCCGTATGTCGTCAGCTTCGTGAAGATCGCGCCGAAATCGACCTGACCGTCACCTGGACTGCGGAACCGGCCCGCCCGCTTCGACCAGGGCTGATAACCGCCGTAAGCGCCCGATTTTCCGTCTGGGCGGAACTCCGCGTCCTTGACATGGAAGGTCTTGATCCGATCGTGGTAATGATCGATGAACGCCAGATAATCCAGCGCCTGCAACACGAAATGCGACGGGTCGTACATCAGATTGGCGCGGGGATGCTCTTTCACCTTGTCGAGAAACATTTCCCAGCTATGGCCGTCATGCAGGTCTTCGCTCGGATGGATCTCGTAGCAGACGTCGACACCATACGCGTCGAAGTCGTTCAGGATCGGTGTCCAGCGCTTCGCCAGTTCGTCGAAACCTTCCTCGACCAGCCCTTCCGGCCATTGTGGATAGGGATAGAGATAGGGCCAGAGCAGCGCGCCGGAAAAGGTGACGTGCCGGTCGACGCCCAGCCGCTTCGAGGCGCGGGCGGCAAAGCGCAGTTGTTCTTCTGCCCACGCGCGGCGCACTGCCGGATCGCCTCGTACATGCTCCGGCGCGAAACTGTCCATGATCGTGTCGTGCGCCGGATGCACGGCGACGAGCTGCCCGGTGATATGCGAGGCCAGTTCGGTGATCTGCAAGTCGTAATCGGCGAGCAAGCCCTTGATCTCGTCGCAATAAGCGTCGCTTTCCGCCGCCTTTTCATATCGATCAGACGCGTGTCCCATGTGGGAATCTGCACGCCTTTAAAACCCTTGTCCGCGGCCCATTTCGCCAAGCCAGGAAGCGTATTGTAGGGAGCGTCGTCCGCCGCGAACTGCGCCAGATAGACGCCGGGGCCCTTGATAGTGCGCATCATCATGCCTCCAGCTTGCCGGCTGGAACCGGCGCTTCGTCGTAACCGCCATGGACCGATTGGTCGAAGGGAATCACTGCACCGGTCATCATGCCACTATCGTCCGACGCCATCCACAGCACGGCGCGGGCGACTTCGGCAGGATCGAGAATGCGACCGAACGGCTTTTGCGCGGCCGCACGGTCGATGAAATCCGGGTCGCCGGTTTCCGACAGCACCAACGCACGCTCGTGGTCCGAGTTCATCCAGCCGATATCCAACTGATTGACGTGGATGCGGTGGCGCATCAGGGCAAAGCCTGCATGGCGCGTCAGCGTGGCCAGCGCCCCTTGGAGCCTGCGTAGGGAGCAAGAAATGGCTGTCCAACCAATCCAGACATCGAACCGATATTCACAATGCGGCCCTCGATCCCTTCGCGGATCATGACCTTGGCCGCATCCTGCATCAAAAGAACGGCGCGCGCGTATTAACCGCAAACATGTGATCGAAAAGCTCCGGGCTCGTATTGAGCAAATTGCCGCGGTCGGTCAGGCCGGCGGCGTTGACGAGAATGTCCACTCGGCCAAAGTATCGGTCGGCGGCGGGAACGATCCCGCGCACGTCGTCAATATTCGCCAGATCGGCGGCAATCATCTCGACCGGAACACCGGTGGCGTCGGTGATACCTTTTGCGACCACCTGTCCTTTCGACGCCGCGCCCGACAATGACAATGCCCACCGCGCCGGCCTGCGCGAAAAGCCGGACAATAGCCGCGCCAAGTCCTGCGTGCCACCGGTGACGATGGCGACCTTTCCTTCGATCCTGTTCATTTTACAACCTCATATCCCGCCGCCGCCATAACGCGCAGCAACTCCACGTGACCCTTACGCGCCATCTCCAATGGCGGATTGGCGACCGGATTCTGTTCCGCTTCGACGACGAACCAGCCCTCATAGCCCTTGCCGGCCAACGCCTTGACGATGGCTTCGAAATCGAGTGAGCCATCGCCGGGTACCGTGAAGGCGCCCTTGATAACGGCGTCGAGAAAGCTTTCCCGGGTTCGGTCAAGCCCGTTCACGACTGCGCTGCGTATGTCCTTGGTGTGGACATGGCTGATGCGCTCGTGATGATTGTCGATCACGCGCATGACGTCACCGCCAGCGAAAGCCATATGCCCGGCGTCGAACAACAGCGGCACGGACGAATGTTTCATGAACAAATCAAGTTCGGTTTCCGTCTCAACAGCTGCCGCCATATGGTGGTGATAGGAAATCGGCATGCCCTGCCTAGCGCACCAGTCGGCAAAATCCGACATCTTGCGCCCATAAGCCGCCATTTCGGCCTCGTCCAGCTTCGGTTTGGCTGCAAGCGGCGCAGAGCGCACGCCCTGAATTGACCGCGCCGTCTCACCATAGACGATACAGGGTGCGCGCGCAGCGATGAAGAACGCCATCTGCTGGGATATCCGGTCTTTTCCGCCTCAATATCGCCGTCGAGCAATAGGCCCGAAAACCAGCCACCGCAGACGGAAATTCCGTATTTATCCAGAACCGGCCCGAGTTCCTCCATATCCATCGGGAAGCGGCGTCCGTCTCCATGCCGGTGAAACCGGCGACTGAGGCCTGACGCAGACATTCTTCCAAACTCACATCATCCGAGAGTTCCGGCAGATCGTCGTTCCACCAGGCTATCGGGGCGATCCCCAGTTTGGCTTTCATATCAAACACCTCTGCGCTGCGCTTCACGGATTTTTCCTGTGCCTTGCGGGCGGCGCGAACCTTTTCGAATGTTGAGACAGCGGGCACCCCTACATCCCAGTCGGCGTCTCCCGGTACCCATTTCCATGCGTCGGACACGATGGAAATGACGGTCACACCGTCATTGCCCTGCGCCCATTTCATCGCCTCCTCCAGATCGGCGAGGCTTTCGGCCTTGCGAGCCTGAGCTCCCATGGCCTCGGCGTGTTTGACGAAATCGACATGAAGCGGATTCTGGCGATTTTGCACGCGACAATCGGTCAGGAGATTGTTGAACCCTGGCACTCCCTTGGCCTGCTGCAATCGATTGATCACCGCATAACCACCATTGTCGCACACCACCACGATCATCTTGTGGCCGGTGAGCGCTGCCGAATAGATATCGGAGTTCATCATCATATAGGTGCCGTCGCCCAGCATGACGATCGGCGTGCCGCCAGCTGCACCCGGGCCCTCTTGCGCCATAGCACAGCCCCAGCCCGCCGAAATCTCGTAGCCCATGCAGGAAAAGCCGAATTCGCAATCGAATGTATTTGGATTCTTGACTCGCCAGCCCTTGACCACCTCGCCGGGTGTGCCGCCCGCTGCCGCGATCAGCGTATCGTCTGGCTTTGCCACCGCGTTGAGCACGCCTATCACCTGCGCATAGGACGGCACCGGCGCGTTGGTGCGCATCTGGTGCTCGTCGAGCAACGTGTTCCAATCGGCGAACAGCGTCTTGGCCTGCTTCATCAGGTCGGCGTCAGCCTTGTAATCGCCAAGAGCCGCGTCCAGTTCCCGTACCGTCTCCAGCGCGTCGCCAACTACGGAAAATGCCCGGTGCTTTACAGCATCGAAGCGCGCCGCGTTGACCGAAATAAATTGCGCGTCCTCGGCGAAGGCGGTCCATGAGCCGGTGGTGAAATCCTGCAAACGCGTGCCGATAGCCAGAATCACGTCCGCCTCCTTGGCGAGCGCGTTGGCCGAGGTCGAGCCGACGATGCCGAGCGGTCCAGCATGGACCGGATGCTCATGCGTCACCGCACCCTTGCCGGCGATGGTTTCGACGACCGGGATTCCCCGCTTCAGCGCGAAATCGGCCATTTCATTCTCGGCCAGCGAATAGCGCACGCCGCCGCCGGAAATTATCAGCGGGCGTTTGGCCGATTTGAGCAGTTCCACGGCGGCTGCGATCGCGTCGCGATCCGGACGCGGGCGCGGGATCTTCCAGACTTTCGGTTCGAAGAAAACTTCGGGATAGTCGAAGGCGATTTCCTGCGTGTCCTGCGCCAGACCGAGAAAGGCCGGCCCGCAATCGGCGGGATCAAGCATGGTTGCAACCGCCTGCGGCAGCGACTGGATGATCTGCTCCGGTAATGTGATGCGGTCCCAATAGCGCACGACGGGCTTGAAGGCATCATTAACGGTGATCGTCGGGTCGCCGAAGTGCTCAACCTGTTGCAAAACCGGGTCCGGCAGGCGGTTGGCGAAAGTATCGCCGGCCAGAAGCAACACCGGCAGACGGTTGGCCATGGCCACGCCTGCCGCCGTCACCATATTGGCTGCGCCCGGACCGATGGAGGTCGCGGCAACCATGATCTGCCGGCGGCGCTTCGCCTTGGCGAAGCCGATGGCGGCCAGGGCCATGGATTGCTCGTTCTGACCGCGCCATGTCGGCAGTTGGTCCTGAACCGACTCCAGCGCTTCCGAAAGGCACGTCACATTGCCATGGCCGAAAATGCCGAACACGCCGGCGAACAGTGGCACGTGCACACCGTCAATCTCGGTGAACTGGTTGCAAAGATAACGGACAAGAGCCTGAGTCATGGTCAGACGCACAGTGTTTCGAGTCATCTCGCCTCCTCCTGCGGATGGGTATATCTGAAGATTACGGAATACATATTGACAATACAACAATCTTGCAATGATTATTGCACAAAATTCCCGGAGGAGATTTCATGCTCAATATCGCAGTGCTCGGCGTCGGCCGCATCGGACGGATGCACGCCGAAAATATCGCAGCGCATCCGCGCGCCGGATTGGCAGGCGTTTTCGACCTGCATGTCCCTGCTGCGCAGGAAATTGCGCAGAAATTCGGCGTTCCACTGTTCGATTCGGCTGAGGCGGTCTTTGCCTCCGACACCGTTGACGCAGTGCTGATCGCCACGTCCACAGCCACCCACGCGGACCTCATCGAGCAGGCCGTCGCTGCTGGCAAGCCGATCCTGTGCGAAAAGCCGATCGACCTGTCGCTCGCCCGCGTCAACGCCTGTGCGAAAGTGATCTCGGGTAGCAGGCTACCGATCATGCTTGGTTTCGTACGCCGGTTCGACAACGGCCACCGCGCTGTGCGCGAAGCCATCGAAAGTGGCCAGATCGGCGACGTACATCAGGTCTTCATCACCTCGCGTGATCCCGGCATGGCCCCTGCCGCCTATATTGACGTGTCGGGCGGTATCTTCCGCGACATGACAATCCACGATTTCGATATGGCGCGCTTCATTCTGGGCGAGGAGATCGAGAAAGTCTTCGCTACCGGCTCAAGGCTGGTCGATCCGGTTTTAATGGAAAATTGCAATGACTACGATACGGTCACGGTGGTGCTGAAAACTGCGTCCGGACGACAATGCGTCATCAACAATTCGCGCCGGTCCGTTTACGGATACGACCAGCGCGTCGAGGCGTTCGGCAGCGGCGGCATGGCGATTTCGGAAAACCGCACCCTCACCAAACTCAGCTTATACGGCGCGGACTTCAGCGACCGAAAACCGGCGCTTATGAATTTCTTCATCGACCGCTATGCCGATGCTTTCGCCGCCGAGATCAGCGCCTTCGTCGACGCCGTCGAACAGGGCCGGCAACCGGAAGTCAGCTTTGAGGACGGCAGGCAGGCGCTCATTCTGGCCGAAGCAGCGATCCGCTCTCTGACCGAAGAACGCACCATTCCCACCCGCGATATTGGATAGATCATGTATACGAATTTTGGACTCTTCATCGGTGGCCATTGGTCGAAAGGTTCGGCCGTAGGAGAGGTCGTTTCGCCCGTCACCGAAAAGCCGCTCGGCTCCGTGCCGCTGGCGACGGTCGAAGATACCCGCAGGGCACTTGACGCCGCCACTGCGGGTTTGCAGCCGCTGCGTGCCATGGGCGGCTTTGCGCGCGCTGACGCGCTGCACAAGGCCGCCGACGAAATGATCCGCCGCACGGACGAAGCCGTGCGGATGATTACCGCTGAAACCGGTAAACCAGCGGCGCAGGCGGGACGCGAATGGGGCCTCGCCTGCGACCAGTTCCGCTGGTATGCGGAGGAGGCACGGCGCATCTATGGCCGCATCATCGACAGCCGCGTACCGGGCGGGCGCTTCGAGGTTACGCATGAGCCGCTCGGCGTCGTCGGCGCCTTCACCGCCTGGAACTTTCCGGCGGCGCTGCCGGCGCGCAAGCTCGCGCCGGCGCTCGCCGCCGGGTGTTCCATCGTGCTGCGCCCCTCTTCACAGACGCCGGGTGTCGCCATGGTCATGGTGGATTGCCTGCGCGCGGCGGGCCTGCCAGAAGGCGCTTTCAATCTGGTGGTTGGCGACACAGGTTCGACTTACGCGCAGATCATGGCCGACAACCGCGTGCGCAAAGTTTCGCTGACCGGTTCAACTCGAATCGGCCAGCAGATGATCCGTGACGCAGCGGATACGGTCAAAAAGTCTCAATGGAACTTGGCGGCAACGCTCCGCTAATCGTCTATGACGATGCCGATCTGGAAACGACGCTCGATCTCGTCGTGCCAACCAAATTCGCCAATTGCGGACAGGTCTGCGTCACGCCGGATCGTTTCTTCATTCACGAAAGCCTGCATGACGCCTTCGTCGAAGGCTTCGTCGCGCGAACAAAGAAAATCCGGCTCGGCGACGGTCTCGATCCTGAAACAGGTATGGGTCCATTGATCAACGCCAACCGGCTTGCAGAGATCGAAGCCATCGTCGCAAACGCGGTTTCCGCTGGCGCAACGGTTGCATATGGTGGCAAACGCCCGGCCCAGTTTAACGCCGGTTATTTTTCGAGCCGACGGTTCTCATCGATGTGACAGACGACATGAAGGTCTTCGCGGAGGAAAATTTCGGCCCCATCGCCGCGATCACCCGCTTCAAGAGCGAAGACGAGGCCCTGGCGCGTGCCAACTCTTCAGATATGGGCCTGTCGGCCTACGCCTTTACCCGCTCGCCCGATCGCGCCCGGCGCACGGTTGCCGCGCTCAAAGCCGGCATGGTCGGGATAAACAGCTTCGCGCTTGCCGCTTCCGAAGCGCCCTTCGGGGACCAATCATTCCGGCATGGGGCGCGAGGGGGATCGGAGGGAATACAGGACTATTTCGATACCAAACTGGCGCAGATCGTGTTCTGAGGAGGGCCGATGTTCACCAATAAGCTCAAGAAACTCTGGTCCGAGAGCCGACCAGCCATGAATGGCTGGCTTTCCATCGGCAATTCTTTCACCGCCGAAATCATGGCGGCGCAGGGCTATGATACCATCACCATCGACATGCAGCACGGCGCGCTCGACTATAATTCGGCACTACCGATGCTGCAGGCCATGCGCGCCTCGGGCGTCACAGTCATGGCGCGGGTGCCATGGCGCGAGCCGGGCGTCATCATGAAAATGCTCGACGCAGGGGCGCAAGGGATCATCTGCCCGATGATTAATTCGGCCGCGGAGGCCGCGGAGTTCGTCAGCTATATGCGCTATCCGCCGAAGGGCCAGCGCAGTTTCGGCCCGACCCGCGCCGCCTTCGCCTATGGAAGCTATGGCGTGGCTGCCAATGAGGAGGTCGTGGCACTAGCCATGATCGAAACTCGCGAGGGCGTAGACAATCTGGAGGAGATCGCCGCGACGCCGGGCCTTGATGGCCTCTATATCGGTCCCGCCGATCTCACGCTCGGCACGCAGGAAGGCCGTCTGCCGCCCGGTTTCGATCGGGAGGAGCCGGAATTGATTGAACTAATCCAGCATATTGTCGCCGTCTGTAGAAAGAATGATATCCGCGCATGCCTGCATTGCGGAACGGCCGAATATGCCGCCCGCGCAGTAGAATGGGGTTTCGATCTCACCACCGTCTCAGGCGACACGCGCCTGCTCGCCGCTGCCGCTTCGGCTTCCGTCGCAAAATGGCGGGAACTGACAGGCGCTACTCACGAAGGCGACAGAAGGAGCCTATTGATGCCGCATCTTCTGGTGGCGGGAAAACTGCACCCGTCCGGCGAGGCTCTGCTGGAGCAATTGAAAAGCCGGGGTTTCACCGTCGATTACGTCGAGGAAGTGTCGGAAGCCTCCTATGCGCCACTGATCGCCAGGGCGGATGCCATGGTGCTGCGCACGCAGCCGCTTTCCGCTGCGACCATCGCGCGGGCCGAACAGCTCAAGGTCGTATCGCGCCACGGCGTCGGCTATGACGCCGTCGATCTTGGGGCGCTGAATGCACGCGGCATCGCACTCACCATCGTCGGCGACGTCAATTCGGTGTCGGTCGCCGAACACGCGATGATGCAGCTTCTGGCCGGGGCCAAACGGGTGCTTCTCGCTGACCACGCCGTGCGCGAGCCAGGCCAGTGGGGCTGGCGCAACAAGCTGCAACAGCGGGAAATATCCGGCAAGAACCTGCTTATTCTCGGCTATGGCCGCATCGGGCGGCATCTGGCCCGCATGGCTTCGGGCTTCGGAATGCAAGTTCGCGCCTGCGATCCCCTGCTTGAAAAGGCTGGCTGGCCGGAAGGCGCGGTGACGCCGGTTTCACTTGATGAGGGGCTGGGGTGGGCAGACTGCATTTCGGTCCACATCCCCAGAAGCGACACGCCGGTTATCGGCGCACCGGAAATCGCAAAATGAAATCTGGCGTCATCCTCGCCAATACGGCGCGCGGAGGCGTGGTATGCGAAAAGGCGCTCGCGGACGCGCTCACGTCCGGGCAGGTCGGGGCCGCGGGCGTCGACGTGTTCGACGAGGAGCCACCCGTTGACGGATCGCCACTGTTCTTCCATGAAGCAGTCATTCTCTCTCCCCATATCGCCGGCCTCACCGCCGAGTGCGGCGAGCGAATGGCGATTGCATCCATCGAAAACGCGGTCAATTTTCTGGCGGGAACCATCGAGCCGCATCTGATCGTCAATCAGGAGTTCGCTCATGCGTGATAAACCGAAACTGCGCGTCGGCCTCATCGGCACTGGGTTTATGGGAAAGGCCCATGTATTCGGCTTCGCGTCTGCCCAGAAGGTTTTTGATCTTCCCTATCGGATCGATTTGCATACAGTCGCCGATATCACCCCTGAGGCCGCCGAACGCGCGGCGGCAGATTTCGGCTTCGATCACTCGACCGCCGACTGGCGCGACCTCGTCGCTAACCCCGAAATCGACCTGATCGACATTACCGCGCCCAATGCCCTACACAAGGAAATGGCGCTGGCCGCCATCGCCGCGGGCAAGCACGTCTATTGCGAAAAACCGCTCGCACCACTGGCAGCGGATGCGCGGGAAATGGCCGAAGCCGCGGCAGCCAAAGGAGTTAAAACCCAGGTCGGGTTCAACTATCTCTGCAATCCCATGATGCGTCTAGCGCGTGATATGATTGCCGCCGGCGAACTGGGGAAATTCGCGGTTATCGCGGCCTGCACGCCGAAGACTATATGGCGGACCCCAGGGGAATTTTACCTTCAGGCACGATCCCGCCGGCGGTGGCGCCCTTGCAGATATCGGCAGCCATGCGCTGGCGACGGCCGAGTTTCTGCTCGGCCCGATCAATGACGTCATGGGTGACTGCATCACCATGATCGCGGAACGCCCCGACGGGAAAGGCGGGGTGCGTAAGGTCGAGGTGGACGACGTTGGCCGCGCATTTCTGCGCTTCGCCAGCGGCGCGCAGGGCTCGATAGAGGGCAACTGGATCGCTACTGGCCGCAAAATGCAGCACGATTTCGAGGTTTATGGCGAAAAGGTGCGCTCGCCTTCACGCAGGAACGCTTCAACGAACTGCATTTCTATTCGACGCAAGATGCTGCCGGTCGCCGGGGCTTTCGACGGATCGAAGCGGCGCCGGATCATGCGCCTTACGGGCGTTTCTGCATCGCGTCCGGCCACCAGCTAGGCTTTAATGATCTCAAGGCTATAGAGATCGAAGGTTTTTGCGCGCCGTTGCGGGGAAATTCCCGAGCCATTCGGCTTTACCGCTGGCCTGCGCATCCAGACGCTGGTGGAGACAATCAAGCAATCTTCGAAGACGGGACGATGGATGAAATTACCTTGCTGATTGCTTCCCAAGGCGCACCGATCGCCTTCCTGGCGCCCGGATAGAGCCGGGCGCCTTTTGTTCCTTACGGTTATGCCACACTTGGCGTGCTGCAATATTTATTGCACAATGATGCAACGGAGAAATGTATGGGTTCAGCGAACATTCCGAGCAATTATGAAGAACTGATCAAGCTTATTCACGAGCAACATGATCAGATGAGCAAGACCTATCAGCGCATCTCCGTTTTCCTGACGCAAAATCCGAACGACGTCGCTGTCCAATCGGTCAACGCCATCGCGGAACGATGCGGGATTCATGCGTCTAGCTTTGTGCGTTTTGCGCAGTCACTCGGTTACAAGGGATTCAAGGAACTGCAGGTTCTATTCCAGCAGAGGTTAGCCACTGCAGCACCGGGATTCGAAGCCCGCGTCAGGGCCCTGGAAACAGAATTGCGGGAGAGCAGTGACCATTCGGAGGTAAGCCTGCTCCGTGAACTGGTTGTGCGCGATATCGCCTCCCTGCAGGAATTGCTGGAGGATATTTCACAGGAAGATCTGACCTTTGCCGCCGATGCTCTGTTCAAGGCGGATACGATCTATCTACTCGGACAACTACGCTCCGAGCCTGTCGTTGAGCTTCTGCGCTATGTCCTGACGATGCTTGGCAAGCGCTGCGTTCTGCTCAGTTCCTCCGGTGGGCTCGCCACGCATATGGCGCGTACGATGCGCAACAACGATGTGCTGGTGGCCGTGTCTTTCCGCTCTTACGCCAATGAAGTCGTGAACATCGTCGAGGAAGCGGGTGCCAAGGGAATAGAGATCGTTGCGATCTCGGACAGCACGCTTTCGCCGCTGGCAAAATCCGCCCGGGTGCTCTTTGCTGTTCCCGAACATGACTACACATTCTCTCGCTCGCTCGCGGCACCCATGTGTCTGGCGCAAGCTCTGGTCGTTGCCGTTGCGGCGCGGGTACAACACGATCATTCGGCCCCGCGAATTCCTACCGTAACAGGTGTTGATACGAGAAACTGAATTTGGAAACGAAAACGTCCGGTGCTCGTGGCGCCGGACGTAAAGCTGTTCGGCCAATCGTCAGTACGGCGAATCGGGGAAGTAGAATTCCGCAGCGTTCTCCTTGGTGATTAGCGGGCTACCAAGCACATAGCGGCCGGTAATCGGCGCCTGCGTGGCGTACTTCATGGTCGTCAATTCGATTGCCGGAATGATCAGCGTCGGCGGATAGAAAATGTCTGCGTCCACATGGTCGGAACCATCCATCACCATCTTCACGACCTTGTTCATGCCAGAGCCGCCAAGCACTGCGACATTCTTCCTGCCAGATTGCTTGATTGCCTCCATTGCACCCAGGGCCGCATCGTCATCTCCCGCCCAGACACCGTCGATCTGGGGAAGCGTTGCAGCATGTCCTGCATCACTTCGAAACTCTTGTCCGGGTTCCAGTTCCCATACTGCATATCAAGAATCTGAATTTTCGTTCCCTTCAGGACGTCGTTGAACGCTTCGATGCGAATATTGTCGATGGCCGTCGGAATACCGCGCAAAACCACGATTTTGCGCCGTCAGGAATTTCCCTTGAAGTATTCGGCGGCTACCTTGCCATATTCGGGATTGTCGCCACCCACGTAGAGGTTCTCTATACCCGGTTCTGAAAGCCCGCGGTCGACGACGGTAACGAAAACGCCTTTCTGCTTAACGGTCTTGACAGGTTCGGTGAGAGGATCCGACTCCATGGGCAAAATGACGAGCGCCTTGATCCCGCGCGCCATCATGTCCTCAATATCATTGACCTGCTGCGTGGCGCTCGATGCTGTCGTCAGCACGAAGTCTACATTCGGAAACGCCTTCTTCATCGCATCAATCGTGCGTTTTGTGTGGTAGTTCAATCCTCCGGTCCAGCCATGCGTGGCGGCCGGGATCGATACGCCGATCAGCGTGTCCGCAGCATGTACGGGCATGGCCCAACCTGCTATCGCGATACCGGCTGCGGCCAGATATGTCCTTATTCTTCCTCGCATGTTTCCTCTCCTCCTGTGATCGATATTTCATTGATGGGACACTGTCCGATGTCCCAACTCAATCGGCACCCTGTCCCGTTGCAAAAGCACGGCGATGATGATGATGACGCCCTGAAAGGCTCCGTTGAGATAAGGACTAACAACGCCTGTCAGATTGAGGATATTGGCAATAAAACCCAGGATCAGCACACCGACGATGGTGCCCCAGATGCGCCCATAACCGCCCGCAAGCGCCGTCCCGCCGATAATGACCGAGGCGATGGCCTCAAGCTCCCACATCAGGCCCGTCGAAGGTGTGGCAGATCCAAGACGCGGCACGTAGATAACTGTGGCAATGGCGACGCAAATCCCTGGATCACATAAGTGGCGATACGCACCCCATCGACCGGAATGGCTGAAAAGCGCGCGACATTGCGATTGGAGCCGATGGCCGCAGTGTGGCGGCCGAAACGCGTTCTCCACAAAACGAGTTCGGCAGCGATCGCGATCACGATCAGCACGATCACGGGGATAGGGATTCCCAGTACGGCATTGTAGTAAATCGGCCGGACGGCATCGCGCAGCGAAAAATTGAGTGAGATCGCGCCGCCGTCGGAAAGCCAGGTCACGAGCGCGCGAAAGATGCCCATTGTACCAAGCGTGACAATGAAGGCCTCGACACGCCCCTTGACGACCATGGCTCCATTAAGGAAACCTGCCGAAGCACCAAGAAGCAAGGAAATCGCGATCCCGGCAACCACCAGAAGCCAGCCGGTGTTGGACCAGTCCGCCAAGGCGTTCATCGCCATTATGGTGAGACCGGCGATCAGCGCCGACAGCGAACCGACCGAAAGATCGAGGCCCCTGCAGTTATCACAAAGGTCGCACCGATGGCGATGATGCCGATGATCGCGCTGCGGGTGAAGACGTTGGTCAGGTTTTCATAGGTCAGGAAACTGTCGCTCATCAGAAGGCCGATCAGCATCAACAGTACAAGTGCCAGCAACGGCCCCGTGGAAGTGAGTATCCTCGACAGAACCGCGCGGTTCTCCGCAACTGCACCGGCCGTTTCAGCGGTTCGATCAGACATGCTGCATTTCCTCCTGCAAGCCCATGGCATAGCGTATGATCGCCTGCTCACTAATTTCGCCGTGTCGCAGTTCGCCGACAATACGGCCCTGACGCATGACGAGAACACGATCCGCGAGGCCCACTATCTCCTGCATCTCGGAGGAAATGACGACGACACCTTTCCTGCCTCCGCAAGACGAGCGATGACTTCATAGATCTGCTGCTTGGCTCCTATATCGACGCCGCGCGTCGGTTCGTCGAAAATCACGATCTCGGGCTCGATCGCCAGCGTCTTCGCGATCAGGACCTTTTGCTGGTTGCCACCGCTCAAAGCGCCGACCATCGCGTCGAGACGGGCACCCCGGATATCATAAGCGCGCACCGCTTCCTGAAAGCCGCGCCGTTCAGCAGCCGCATCGATCCAGCCCGGTCCGGCGAGTGCGCCCTTCACAAGTGCCACATTCTGCGTGATGGAACGAGTGAGCAGAAGGCCTTTGCCCTTTCGGTCTTCAGTCAGATAGGCGAGCCCCGACCGCCAGGCGTCACGTGCATTCGGCAAGGCCCGATCCTGGCCGCGTAACCGGAAACGTTGGCACGAGGCAGGTCGCAGGCCGAACACCGCCTCGAAGAGCTCGGTCCTGCCCGATCCAACGAGGCCTGATATTCCGAGAATTTCGCCGCGCCTAATCGCGAGTGATACGTCACTCACCGTACCTGGAGAAGTGAGGTTGTAGACCTCCATCAGCACGTCCCCATCGCTCACCGAGCGTCGTGCCGCATATATTTCCGAGAGTGGCCGGCCGACCATGGCTTCGGCCATTTCTTTCTGCGAAATCTGGGTGACATCTTCCACGCGCATGATCCGTCCATCGCGCAGGACAGCGACACGGTCTGCGATCTCTTTGACCTCGTCGAGACGATGCGACGTGAAAATCACCGCGCCACCTCCATCTGTGAAGGTGCGAATACGTTCGAAAAGCCTTGCGGCTTCCATTGCAGAAAGAACGGCTGTAGGTTCATCCATAAGAATGATTTTCGGACTGCGGGCGAAAGCCTTGGCCAATTCGATCATCTGCCAGTCGGAAACGGAAGGTCGCGAAGGCGCGCCTTCGGCGATGCCGATGAACCGAGTTCCGCGAGCGCCCGCGCGGCCTCCGCCTCGCTCGCACGGCGGTCAATGAAAGGACCACGGACGATCTCACGCCCCAGAAAGACATTTTCCGCCACGCTGAGATGGGGAGCCAGGCAGAATTCCTGATGGACCATGACGATACCGGCCTGTTCGGCCGCAGCCAATGTGGCGGGTGCAGGCGCACCGTCGAACGTTATCCTTCCCGTGCTTGGTGCCATCAAGCCTGCCGCGATGCGCATCAGCGTGGATTTTCCCGCGCCGTTCTCGCCGACGAGCGCCACCACCTGCCCCTTGCCCACATCAAGGTCGATGCTCTGAAGCACCGGGATGCCGGCAAATGTCTTGGCAATCTTCTCGAATGAGAGGAGCGCCATTGTCAGTACAAACACGTGGAAGAAAACGAAACGCTGTGGCTAGCGCGCCAGAGGCCGCATATCCGTGGCTTTGTAGGTAGCCTCACTTCATGCATCGCAGTCCCTCCCAACAAGAATGCAATAATAATTGCTGAATAAATAATATGTCAATAAATGTTTCGATTGCTGGGGCTGGACTTTGCAACTAGTCGGACAGTTTTGACGCTCGGTATCTATGCCGCGAGCCGTGCAACAGGGCATCCTTTATGGTTCCGGGAAGGTATCAAAATGACGTCGGGAACACGAAAGCCCTGCGGTATCAGGACCACAGGGCTGTTCATTGAATACGAATGGGAGAGATCAATTCTTCGCGCTACGGACCTTTTGTCGATAGACATCCACAATGACCGCAGTGACGATTATAACGCCCTTGATGATTTCCTGATAATAAGCATCAACGCGAAGAAATGTGAAACCCGAAAGCATCAGTCCCAGGATGATGGTTCCGATCACAGTTCCAAAAATCCGCCCACGTCCGCCTGAAAGGGAAGTTCCGCCGATAACTGCGGCTGCGATGGCGTCAAGTTCGTACATCATACCCATCCCTGCCTGTGCTGTCTCGGCCCGGGCAGCGGTAACGATACCCGCCAATCCGGAAAGAAGCCCGGCTATAGCATAGACCTTGATGATATGGGTCTGAACGTTGATGCCGGACACACGGGCAGCCTGCGCATTGGCTCCGATCGCATAAGTGAACTTGCCATAGCGGGTATAGCGCAACGCAATATGGAAGATAATCGCCACCACGAGAAAGATGGCGACGGGCCACGCGCCGCTGCCGATGGCCGCAAAGCTATCCGTCGGAAACGAAATCGGCTGACCTTTCGTATACCATTTCGCAATGCCCCTGGCGGTGACCATCATGCCAAGCGTGGCGATAAAAGGAGGTATTCCGGTGCGTGCGATCAAGACACCATTGATGATTCCCGCCAGTAGGCCAAGGCCAAGACCGATCGCCAGCGGTACGATGACCGGCAGGTCCGTCAAGGCTGGATATATTGCGCGGGAATAGCTGCCTGCCTGAGCGAAACTCATCGCAATCATGGCGGTCATGGCGACCACGGAACCGGAACTGAGGTCAATGCCGCCCGTAATGATGACCTGTGTCACCCCAACAGCGATGATACCGACGACCGAGACCTGCAATATCATAATTGTCAAACGTTGTGGATTCATCAGGAAGCTTTGCCCCTGAAATATCCAGCCAAGAATCTCAAAGACCAACGCCACGCCGATCAGAACGCTTAGAATGTTCACTTCCTGCGGCAGTTTGCGCTTTTGCTGCGCGACCGGCTCGATTTTCATACTATCCATTGTTTCCTCCTCACCGAGCCGCCAGTTCCATTATCTTCACCTGATCGGCGTCGGCACGATCAAGAATGCCGGTCATATGGCCCTCGTGCATGACCAGTATCCGGTCCGACATGCCCAGCACTTCGGGCAGTTCAGACGAAATCATGATGACAGCGACACCTCGTTGTGCCAGTTGCGATATCAGCCGGTGGATTTCCGCCTTGGCGCCCACATCGATGCCGCGCGTGGGTTCGTCAAGGATGAGAATTTCAGGCTGGGTCATCAGCCAGCGGGCGATCAGAACCTTCTGTTGATTACCGCCCGAAAGATTTTCGATCCGCTCATCTAGGTTGGGTGTTTTCACCCGCAGCGCCTTGCGCATTTCCTCACATTGAAGGGTCAGGCCCCGCTCATCGACAAACCCGGCGCGAGCATAGTTTTCCTGCAATGCGGCAATCTGCATATTCTCAAGAATAGAAAGAGGCAGGAAACAGCCGGTTTCCTTTCGGTCCTCCGTCAATAAGGCCATACCTTCCCGCATCGCATCCGAGGGGCCCGAATAACAGTTTCTCTTCCGTTGATACGGATACTACCCGAGGTCGCGGGTGTTACGCCGAACAGTGCTTCGGCTACGTTTGAACGGCCAGAACCGACAAGCCCGGCGACACCGAGAATCTCGCCGCGCCGCAAATCGAAACTGATATCGTGAAACACACCGTGAAGGGTAAGCCCGTTTACCGACAATATAACGTCGCCGATCTCGGCCGTCTCTTTGGGAAACATGTTCGTTATTTCGCGCCCCACCATCATGCGGATGATGTCATCGCGCGTTACGTCGCAACTGGCATGAGTGCCGACATAGGAACCGTCGCGAAATACCGAAAATTCGTCCGCGATCTCAAAAGCTCGTTCATCTTATGGGTGATGTAAACGATCCCGATTCCCGGGCGCGCAGATCGCGGATGATCTCGAACAGATGTTCCACCTCGGTTTCGGTCAATGCGGAAGTCGGTTCATCCATGATCAGGACGCCGGATTCGTAGCTGACGGCCTTGGCGATTTCGACCATTTGTCGTTGGGCGACCGTCAATGTATGAACATCCGCCAGCGGATCGATATCGATTTTAACTGTTTGAACAGCGTCCTCGTTCGGTCCGCCATTTCAGCGTGATCGATAAGCCCGATTGAATTCGTTGGCTCGCGCCTGATCCAGATATTCTCGGCAACGGTCATGAAATTCATGAGAGCGAGCTCTGATGGATCATGGCGATGCCACGTTCCAAAGCATCGCGTGGACTTTTCAGGCTGATATACTCACCGCGAAGGCGTATTTGACCTTCATCCGGCGTGTAAACACCTGCGATGATCTTCATAAGGGTCGATTTGCCTGCGCCGTTCTCGCCCATCAGCGCGTGGACCGTGCCCGGGCGCAAGCGGAACTGCACATTGTCAGGGCAACGACGCCCGGAAACTCCTTGCGTATTCCCTCGGCTTCAAGAAGATAGTCGCCTTGTTGCGCCTTGAATTGTTCAACGGCCTGCATCGTCGTCGTGGAAATCATTTGCTCAATCCCATGCACTGCGGAGCAAATCGTTTGTTTTGCCCCATGGGATTGGCGCCGGGACATTCCGGCGCCGCTCGTTTTCAGTTTTTGGATTTGTACTGAGCGAGATTCTCTGGCGTCACGAGTTCGAACGGAACGACCACCTTTTGCTCGAACTGCTGCCCGCGCGCGATTTTCAGGACCGTGTCCAGCGCACCTTCACCCTGCCCTTTGGCCGACTGATAAACTGTAACATCGAGATCGCCGGCTTCCATTGCGCCCAAGGCGTCCTGCGTAGCATCGACACCGCCGACGATGACGCCCTTCATGTCTACGCCAGCAGACTTCATCGCCTGGATGGCACCGAGTGCCATTTCGTCGTTGTTGGAGATCACGGCAGCGGGCTTGATACCGGATGTTATCCAGTTGGTCATGAGATCGATAGCAGGCGTTCGCATCCAGTTCGCCGATTGTGAATCGAGCACCTTTATGTCCTTGCATGCATCGGATTTGAGAACTTCTTCTGTCGCTTTTGTGCGGCCTCGCTGTCCAGTCGTGCCGAGTTGGCCCATAAGAATGACGGCATCGCCTTTTCCACCAAGTAAGCGGCATATTTCCATGGTTTCGAGCCGTCCCGCCTGCTCCTCATCGGAACCAACCCATGCCTGTTTTTCAGGAAATTCATCCATATTTGCAGGCAGCATGTTCACAAATACCAGAGGTACCCCTGCTCTTTCGGCAATCTTCGACATTGCCCGGCCCGAATCCGCATCAACGAGCATCGTAATAATCCCGTCGACACCTGATGCCGCGAAGTTTTCGATCTGGGACTGCTGGCGCGCTATATCGCCCTGCGCATCCTCCATCTGCACTTCGACGCCGACTTCGCCGGCGTGGCGCTGAATGTTGTGGCGCAGGACGGTCAAAAATTGTCGTCGAATGACGACATTGCAACACCGATCTTTTCGGCATGAGCCTGCCCTGCCAGTACCGCGCAAAACGCGGCCGCAAACGTAATCTTCCTAATCATGCTGTTCGCTCCTCCTCAGCGTCTATCGGGGACGCCTCCCTGATCTTTCGACGCCACCGCCTGTCTGGAGGCAACGCGGCGCCATCGTCCGGCCGCTTAGTTCGTGCGGTCGGAACGTTCAGTCGTCATCATTCGAAAGCCAATGAGAAAGCCTTGCCCATCGTAGCGGTTTCAATATCCCGCCATTTCTACCGACAACGGACAACCTTCTGCTCCCGATAGCATCATAGCCACGGCAAAATAGCATTGCAACAAAAATTGCATATATAATTTTATGCAATTATTATTCCGCACCCGATATCCTGCCGATAAACCCCAACCATCGCAAATCGGGAACTGAAATGTCTCGTGGAGGCTGGCCAATGGGCACGAATAGGCCATCTCCATCTACGCGGGCACCTATATGACACGAGCGATTTCGCTCGACCATAAAATCCCTCTAGGATTTCGCCACGGGACGGCTGCGCATACGTGTCACCGTTTCCGCTCGGCGCGTCGGCAGATTTGGGGCGGCAGCCCGCGCAGGATAAGTTCCGTATCGGCGAGGACGAGCCTGCCGATCTCCAGAAAGCTCTCGCATACCGCCACTGCGATGGCTGGACAGGACCACACCGTCGAGTTGTCGAAGAGATGCGTCCCCGGTAGGCTCGACGGGATAAACGTCTATTCCCGCCCGTACATGCCTGCTTCGACCGCACACTCCAGCGCGTCGAAATCGATGATCCCGGCCCGGCTCATGACCAGAACCACCGAACCGCGCGACATCAACGACAACTCGCGCTCACCGATAAAGCCCTGGTTCTCGCTAGTGGCACTCGCAAAGAGAAACACGACCTGCGATTGCCGGAATAGATCATCGAGCGAGGATGGAATACAGTCCTGTTCAAGGATCCGTCGTTCGGAAAGCCACGGATCGAAAACCCGCACTTGGCAGCGAAAGGGCACCAGCATTTCGCGCAGGCGCCGGCCAAGATCGCCCAAGCCCACAATACCCACCCGGGCACCAGTTAAAAGGAAGCTGTCGACATTGCTCGCCACCCCCATTTTTCCGATCGTGTTCTAAACGCTTGGTGCGTCGCCGTGATCTCGCGACACAGATCCAGGGCCATGCCGAGCGCCGTCTCCGCGACCGACGTTGCATAGACCGGGCTGGTGTTCAGCACATGGACGCCGTGGTCTAAACACCAAGTATAGTCGATATTGGGAAGGAAATTGCCTTCGACGTTGAATATGGCCCGCAGGCTAGTCATCTGCGCCAGGCGCTTCGCCGGCAGATCGATCTGCCCGATACAGATCGTCGCTTCCACCAGGGCGGCGTCGAGGTCCGGTTTCGAAAGGCGACGCCCATCCGCATGCACTCGAACGGTTCCCAACTGCGCAAGCCTCGCCATAACTTCCGGTTCGAAGATCATGTCGAGTGTGCGCGGCTCGGGATCCGCGATCAGGATGACGGGTTTACCGGAATTTGTGGCAGTCATAATCTGCAATCCACCCATTCGCCGGTCGCATTGACTGGACCGCAGCCTGAACGAACCTGACCCCTTTGCACCGTCGATAACGTCGGGATAGGCAAGCAGTCCCTCGGGAAGCGTCCGGCCAGAGCGACGCGCATCGATCGCGACCGCAAACTCCGTATAGAGATTGGCCCAGGCGTCGGTCAACGCCTCCGGATGACCGCGCGGCATGCGTACAAAACGTGCGGCGGCGGGATACATGCCCGCACTATAGCCTCGACTGATGATCTGTGTTGGCGAATCCAGCGGCGTGAACAGAAGATGTTCCGGATTTTCCTGGTTCCACTCAAGTCCAGCCAGACTGCCGAACACTCTGAGCCGTAAACCGCATTGCGTTCCTGCTGCCGCCTGCGACACCATCAATGTGCCGGGCACCCCACCTTCGAAACGCAAATGCATGAAGGCGGTGTCCTCCAGAGATTTCGGCGCGCCGGCAACATGGAAAAGCGCCCGCACCTGTTCGAGCTCCTTGCCGGTGGCGAAGCAGGCGAGATGCATCGCGTGGGTACCAATGTCGCCGACTGTGAACGCCGCGCCTACCTTCGCCGGTTCGAGACGCCAGGGACGCTCGCCGTCCTGGTCCGTCAGGTTGACGGCCCATTCCTGAAAATATTCGACATGTATCTGGCGAACATCCCCAGCATGCCGTAGCGGATCATCTCGCGCGCCTGCCGCACCATGACGTGGGCGGCATAGGCATACGTGACACCGAAAACAAGCCCGGTGGTCTGCTGGTGACGTACGAGCTGAGCGCGTCATCAAGGTTAGTCGTCAACGGCTTGTCGGAAATGACGTCGATCCCGGCGTCCAGAAATGCCGACGCGACAGCGTGATGCAAATGGTTTGGAGTGGTGATTACCACAGCGTCGATGCCGTCGGAGCACTCGGCCTCGCGCTGCGCCATCTGCCCAAAATCGCTGTAGATGCGATCATCATCGAGCATCCATGCGCGGCCCGAACGGCGCGCGCGTTCCGGGTCAGAGGAAAGAGCGCCCGCGACGATGTGCCAGCGATTGGACAATCGCGCACCGTTAGCATGAACGGTGCCTATTAATGCACCTTCGCCGCCGCCGACGAAACCGAGCCTGAGCAATCGTGAAGGTGGTGGAAAACCTGAAAAGGATGCATTTACAGCCATCGCACAAATTCTTCTCATCTGGAGAAATGTGGTCCCGCTCAGCGGCGGACCATGCCACCGTCACTTACTTGTACTGCTCGGCATTTTCCTTAGTGACCAGAACGGTGCCAGGATCGGTCACCATCGGCACATCCTTGCCGGCCTTCATATCCACCAGCGCCTGGATGCCGAGACCCGCCATTTTCTGCGGCGCCTGCGCAACGGAGGCGGAAAGCTCGCCTGCGAGAATGGACTTCGCCGCATCAGGATTGGCGTCGTAGCCCACGACCAGAACGTCTTTCAACTTAGCGGCAGCCTTTAAAGCTTCCACTGCACCGAGCGCCATATTATCGTTTGAACCGAAAACGCCCTTGATGTTTGGATTGCCGGCCATGATGGTTTCGGTCACTGACTGCGCCTTGGCGCGATCCCAGTCGGCTGGCTGTGCGGCGACGATCTTCATGCCGCAACCTTCGAGCGCTTCTTTGGCTCCGTTGTAACGATCGGCACCGTTCGTCGTAGTCATCACACCCTGCAGGATGGCAACCTCGGAACCAGGTTGCAGTTGCTTGCACATGTATTCGCCGCCAAGTTTGCCGCCCTCCAGATTGTTGGTCCCGATAAACGGCACATCCTTGTTCGTACCGGCTCCATCAACGAAAACCACCTTGATGCCGGCTTCTTTCGCTTGGTCCACGACTGGCGCGAGAGCGGCAGGATCGGTCGGCGCGATGGCGATGCCCGCCACCTTTTGTGCGATCAGGTCTTCGACCTGGCCGATCTGCGCCTGAACATCCGTTTCGCTTGGCGGAGATACCACAACCACATCGACACCGAGTTCCGTGCCTTTCGCTTTAGCACCTTCCTCAAAAGCGGCCCAGTATGGATTGCCAGCAGCTGGCCCTTTCATGGTGACTACATATGTGTCGGCGGCCTGGGCCGTTACGATCATGGCGGCGATAGCGACGCCGGAAAGAAGAATTCTTTTCATTTAGGTTTCCTCCCATAATTTAAACGTCTCGCTGGAGTTTTTCACCGGGCGTGCCGAGACAAAAGCATCCGGGATCTTGGACGTTCAGCGCCGGACAGAGGCGTGCTTGCGCAAAACGTCGATGTAGACAGCAATGATGATGACAAAGCCAATCAGGATCATCTGCCAGAAGGCACTGACATTGTTGATATTGAGGCCATTGCGGAGCAGGCCCATGATGAGCACCCCGGCCAAAACTCCGAGAACTGTTCCCCGTCCACCGAAGAAGGAAGCGCCACCGATGATAACCGCCGCGATGGCATCCAACTCGATGCCGATACCGGCATTAGGAAAGCCACTGCCGCTTCGACCAACAAGCAAAAGGCCGGCAAGCCCTGCGAAGAAGCCGCAGATCATGTAGACCAGAACCAGAATTCTATCGACATTGACGCCCGATACGCGCGCAGCCTGCGGATTACCGCCGATCGCGTAGATATGACGTCCGGTTGAAGTGTAGTTAAGGAACAACCAGACGAGTACGGCGCTGACGAGCACGACGACAAGACTGACCGGCACCCCGGCTGGCGGCGCGAACAGTCCCAGGTCCCAATAAGCGATGCCGAGATAACGAACTTCCGGTTGAAGCCCGGAAACGGGCGCCCCACCGGTCAGCAGATACGTCAGTCCGCGTGCGATATTGAGCGTGCCCAAGGTCATGATGAAAGGATGCGGAGTCTTAGCTTCGTCAGTCCGGCGCCGTTGATATAGCCGACCGCCAGTCCCACCGCGGGTCCAACCAGCAAACAGATCGGCCAGGGCACACCCGCCTGGGCAGCCATGGCAATGCAGACCATCGCCAGCGCCATGGTCGAACCGACGGAAAGATCAATACCGCCGGTTATGATCACCAGCAGCATGCCAAGCGCGAGCAGTGCTAGCGAGGCGTTCTGCTTGAGGATATTGGAGAGGTTTTCCGCAGACAGGAAGACACCGGGCTTGATAATAGCCAGAGCCATCATCATGACGATGACGACCACGACAATGCCGTAAGTTTCGAGAAATTTTGAAAATTTTGGATTGTCCAGCACTTTATTTCACCCGATCGTGAGCCAATTCGTCGGCATGGTCCTTTGCGCCCATGATCCAACCGATAACTTCGTTACGGTTCGTCTCTGAAAGCTTGGCCTCGGCGAAGTTGGTCCCATGAAAGAGGGCTATCACACGATCGCAGCAGTAGAAGATGTCGTCCATGCGATGCGAAATGATGATAACCGCGACTCCATGTTCCTTGAGTGAGCGGATCAGATCGAGCACCTTTCCTACTTCCTTGATCGCCAGTGCAGCCGTCGGCTCATCCATGATAACTAGTTTGGCATCAAAGGCGGTAGCACGTGCAATCGCAACGGCCTGACGCTGGCCGCCACTCAAATTCTCAGTATTCTGATCGATAGATTTGACGCTGATCTTCAGTTTTTCCAGGTGCATCTGGGCCATGAGACGGATTTGGCGTGATCGACAATCCTTAACGGCCCGAATTTACGGCCGGGTTCTCGGCCGAGATAGATATTCTCGTAGATCGGCATATTTCCGGCCAGCGCGAAGTCCTGATAGACCATCTCGATACCGTGCAGACGGGCGTCCTTCGGACCCGAAAAACGCACCGGAACGCCTTGGAAAATGAGTTCTCCTTCGCTGGGCGCATAAAGACCAGACAGGATCTTCATCAAGGTAGATTTGCCAGCCCCGTTATCGCCGACAACCCCTAGTACCTCGCCTGGATCAACATGAAAATTCACGTTTCGCAAGGCAGTAATCGCCCCGAAAATTTAGAAACGCCCCTCGCTTCCAGAAGCGGGGACTGCGGCTGTGATGCACCTGTCTTCTTCACGCTTTCCTCCCGTTTCGCGACGACGCCCGATTACATCTCACAGTGAAAATTTCTTATTGTTATATTCTGCAATATTTGTTGCACACACCAGATTGCCTGTCAATCGAGATGGCCAACCGCTGGCAGTTAAGGGGTGAGTCATGGAGCGCTTTAAAGGATTTTCTTTCGTCGTGGATTGTGCGCTTCGAGTTGCTACACCTGACGAGCAACACAAAACTGCTGCGCATTCACAATCGGAGTTTGGAAGATTGACCAGGTCAAGCACGGATTGAAAACGGTAGTGCTGACCCAGATTAGGAGAGATGGCTCGGGAAATCTGCACAGCCCGGCTTCTCGGCTTCAGCCGTAGCAGCGTTTATTACTCCCCGCGTCCAGTGTCCGACGGCGATCTGGCCCTTATGCGCCGGATCGATGAACTGCGTCTCGACTACCCTTTGCCGGAAGTCGGATGTTGCAGGGGCTTTTGAGAGGAGAAGGCATGAAGGCCAGCGACTTCATGTCGCCACGCTGATACCTCCAAACCAGCACCAGATCACAAAATCTACCCCACCTCCTGCGCAAGCTGGCGGTCACCCGGCCCAACCAGGTCTGGACTATATCCCCATGGCGCGCGGCTTCGTCTATCTCTGCGCCGTCGTCGGCTGGTTCAGCCGGAGGTTCTGTCGTGGCGGCTGTCGATCACGATGGAGGCAGCCTTCTGCATCGAAGCCGTCGAAGAGCCGCTTGCTTGATACGGCAAACCCGATATCGTCAATACGGACCAGGGATCGCAGTTTACCTCCATCAATTTCACCGCCGTGCTGAAGAAGGCGGAGGGCGCCATCTCGATGGACGGCAAAGGCGCATGGCGGGACAATGTCTTCGTCGAGCGGCTCTGGCGGTCGATCAAATATGAAGAGCTTATCTCCATGCCCACAAGACCGTGTCCGAAGCCCGCACCGGGATCGGTCGGTATCTGACCTTTACAATAGCCGACGTCCACATTCATCCCTTGACCGGCAGACACCGGATCAGGCCTACTTCAACGCGCTGACACCGATAATGGCGGCGGCATAATCGAGGCGGAAATCCACTTGGCAAAACGCCAGAAACTGTTCAGACAAACCGAGCAACCTCTGATCATCGCTTCATCAAACGGATCACAAAGCCGATGATAGGTTTCAAGGCGTTTTATTCGGCGTCAGCTACCCTTGCGGGCATCGAAGTTGCCTACATGATCCCCAAGAACCAGTTCGCCAATGACAATCGCTCGTCATTCAAGATCTTTGCTGAACTTGCAGAATAAATCCGTCCATAGTTAAACTGTACCCCAAACGAAAATTTGCGACAGAGCCGGAGGAAGTCCATCGTCAGCCACGCGAATGAACAGGCTCAGGTGGGCGGTCGTCGACCCGGATGGTCTCATTCGGGTCGACCTGGTTGAGGGCTTCTACGTTCGGTCAGTTGCCGTTGATTTACGTATTTATCAAAAGCAAGGATCAGCGTCGGAAACTTTTCACTGCAGAGTCAAAAAGCTGAAAATGGCATCACCAGCAATCGCACCTGCCGCAAAACCTCCATTCCGTGTTTTCCTTCTTCACCTGCTACTCTCGTCCAAACGATCCGAATGACAATACCTGCTAGGACGGCCCAGCCAGCTGCCGGAAAACTGATCAGCAGACCAGTCGCAAAAGCACGCCAATCTGGCGTTTTGAGCCACCGATGAACTGAAGCAGGGCGCCTGGAATCGCCCAGAGAAACAAAGACCATCCCACTCCCGGCGCCACACCGGCTTCAATTGTAGCCGCATAGACTTTGTTCACAGGCGCAACAAGTCCTTGGTCGAAATAATACTGATACGAAAAGAAAACCACCGCTCCAGCAATAACCAGCGCGAACATCGAAGCAAGTAGCTGCTGTCTTCGGCCATCCCTTTCGAAGACAGGATCATTTTCCTTTCGTCTGAGAATATAGCCAGCTTTGAGATCATATCCCATATCAGCAAAGGCCGGCCCCGTGGCGGCCGAAAATCCGACCAGAAGGGCAAGTGCCGGTGCAGGAAAGCCAATTAACATGCCGATGATCAAGGTAATTAATGCAACCGCGAAGGCCGGAAACCACCCTGAATGCATAGCTGCCAAGCCGACAATCAACTCGTGAACATAAGCGGCTGTTGCAGCATAGAGGACAAAAATCAGCAGCATACCGAACGACATCTCTCCGATCAGCCCACCAATCAATGCAATGAGAATTGCGATTGCGATATAAAGTACAGCACCCAACCCAAGCGCCTGGCGCACTTCTTTGTTGGATGTAGCAGCTGACCGGCTCGTCTCGACGGAACCCTTGTCCCGATGCACAAACAGGGCGATAACCTGAAAGAGTGCTACTAATCCAGCCCCGATCATAAAGCCGTGGGGAATATAGGCAGCCATCAGATCGCCGTCGGGAAGCACGCCGCCGAACAGTTGCGGTGAATAACCTCTCAGTAACAGGCCTACCCCGAACATGGACAGCGCCCAGATGTTCCCGATGAACGCAACGCCGAATGCAGACATCGGAACCTTGAAAAATGCGCCGATGATTCCGACAATAAAACCTGCTCCCATAAGAACGGCTTTCTTGCCGCCTTCGTCGCCCGCCTTGATCGCCTCAGCTGCCGCAACGCCAGGTGGCCATGCGCCCTCTGCCGGAAATATACGGGAATCAAACATGCGGTACAGAAGATAGGCGTCCAGCAACATCGCGAGAAACGCGCCAATGAACATCGGCATGATCAGATCGGAACGCCCGAGAACAAACGGTATTCCGATCGGAAGCAGCAGACTGTTCGATGCACCGAACGTGGACGCGGATATAGCGCTTTGGGCCAGATTTTGTACATGGATCGAGCGGTATCGTGCAAAGATACCGACTGGCACACGGGCGAGCGCCATGGCAGCCATTGCACCGATGAGCGAAGTATTGGCTGAAACACCCAGCGATACAAGTAACTGGATGCCAATGATCGAACCGAAGACGCAAAGCACTGTAATCAGCAGAAGCGTCGACGGCTCGAAGAGGCTGGGGTGACGCCGCGGCGCCCCCTGTTTGGTCTGTCATATCGGTTCCCCAGGATTTATTTTGACATCTTCTGGTGTTTTCACGCGTTCAGGAGGATGCCCCATGTTTTCCCGTGCCGAGATCAGCTGAGGCGTGGATGGTATTTTGCGCCGTAATCCCGGTTTGCAGCCTCCGGCGATACAAGTTCCAATGCGATGTCGCGCGCGATCGCATCGGGGTCACGCTCGGACAGCGCGCCATAACCGGCCCCGCCCGCCAGAACGAGTTCAACGATCTCGTCGGCCTGCGTAACCTGTACCAGGTCGCCCGTGCCGACATCGCGAAGCGTTTGGCCTGAGCTATCAATAACCCGACCGGATGCTCCTCCACCGGCATGCCCCAAACAATCCCGGAATGGGGTTGTTTACACCTTCCGGATAAAGCGAAACGAGCGTTGCCAGATCGTCATCGGCTATCTTGCGCAAGCGGACGCGTTGTCCAAGACCACCACGATGTTTGCCGGCTCCACCGGAGTCGATGAGATACGACTTTTCTATCACCAGAACAGGAACGCGAGCCTCAAATGTTTCAATTGAAGTATTTGCTGCTGACGTTGGATAAAGCAGGCCTGACTTACCATCTCCATGGGCAGAACCACCCTGGCCGCCTCCGACGAACAACATGTCGGAATAGGTATTGCCGTTGTTATCGCGACCATAGACACTGGCAGCAACCGGCAGTCCGGTGAAAGCCTGCACCTGTCGTGGAGCAGCTTCTGAAAGCGCGCGGAAGATGTTCGGCGCAATATACCAGCCGGTCCTGGTTCTCAAATTCACTGCAAGCGGTTTGTCACAATTAAGAATTGATCCTTCCGGCGCTTCGATGGAGAAGGCACGATAGCAACCCGCATTCCCCGTACATTCGGCGTCAGCATACATTTCAGCGGATAGGTAGCGTGAGCCATTGTATAGTTGAGTGTGCAATTAAGGCCGCCTTGCGGCAATTGCGGTGGCGCACCGGTAAAGTCGAGGTGAATAGTATCGTCCCTGACTGTCAGCGCCAGGGGTAGGTCATCTTGGTGCCGAGAGGATTGTTTGATACGCTGCCATGATAGGTACCGTCGGGCAGAGCCGATATGGCATCGCGCATTGCCTTTTCAGAACGGTCTTGTACCACTGAGGCCAGCGCGCGGAGGTCCTGCATTCCATAATCCTGCAGAAATGCCTGCAGACGTTCAGCGCCTATCCGGTTGGCTGCAACGAAGGAATGCAGATCACCCAGCACCTGTTCGGAATTGCGTACATTCTCGCCCAAAAGGAGTGTCAGCGTCTCGTTGAGTTCCCCGGCCTCGTAAAGTTTCATAGGCGGGATCTGAAAACCTTCTTCGTAGATTTCGCGCGCCCGCAAACTGTCTTTTGTTCCGCCGATATCCGAAACGTGACCGACCGTGCCCATGAGGCCGACCACCCGGCCCCCAGGAAAACCGGTGTTACGACTGCAATATCAAACAGGTGTCCCGCACAAAGCCACGGGTCATTGGTAATCAACACGTCGCCTGGCTTCAGCGTATCGGCTGGATAACGCTCAAGCAAAGCTTTCACGGCGCGCGGCAGAGTAAGGTTGAACACAGGCATGGCTCGTGGTGAATGAGCTAGTGTCTCTCCTTCCGGGTCCAGAAGCTCACAAGCAAAATCCTGAGCTTCGGAGATTACCAGCGAGAAAGCAGTTCGACAGACGGTCAACCACATCTCTTCGACAACGTTGACCAGACGGCTCCACATGATTTCCAAAGAGATCGGGTCCGCTTCAATAAGTCGGGTTGCTTCAGCAAGCGACATGTCGGATGGAATTGTAACTTCGGCCGCGCCGGCCTGCGCGACCTCGATGACCAGGTTGAGTACGGCATCGATGCTGACATTGTCACCAGGAGGCACAATCGTCGTTGCCTCTCGTTCCTCGATAATGGCCGGTCCTGCAAGCCTGTCGCCCGTTTGCAGGGCATACCGGTCATAGACGGTAGCATCTTGCCACCCGCCCTCGAACCATGCGCGGCGGTGCCCTTTGACTTTTGCTTTTGCGTCGCCGCCTCCGGTTGCGCCGGACAAGGACAGTTCCGGCTTTGGTCCCTCGCAATGGACGCGGAAATTGATGGCCTCGAGACGAGCTCCGTCGTAGACGGAAGTGTAGCGTGCCGAATAAGCTTTCGAGAACGCAGCCCGCACAGCATCGAGACTGGTCGCATTGATCTGGCCCGCTGGAAAAGGTACTGCGATATCGTGCATCTGTCCGACAAGACGCATATCGGCGGACCTTGCAACGGCGATGTCACACTCCCTGACGCCAGCTTCAATAAGATGCCTGCGGCCCTCCGCTTCAAGTTCGGCCAGCAAAGTGTTTACGGTGCCTGCGTCAAATCCTTCAGAAAATTCGACCGGCAGCGAGCGAACCATATCAAAAGACAACGGAGCGCTAAGGAACCCTAGCGCCGAGGCGGCTCCCGAGGCAGGTGGAATGATAACCTGCTTTACGCCCAGCACGCGGGCCACATCGACTGCATGAGCCGGGCCTGCACCGCCAAAGCCGACCATTGCGTAATGACGCGGATCCTTGCCTTTCTCGACAAGATGGACGCGAGCAGCCGCTCCCATGCTTTCCACCACAACCTTATGGATGCCCCAGGCGGCCTCTTCTACAGAAAGATCAAGCGGAGTAGCTACAGCCTCAATTGCCTTGCGGGCTGCATCAACGTCAAGTGACATACGCCCGCCAAGGAAGAACCCGGGATCGTAATAACCCAGAACCAGATTGGCGTCGGTGACGGTCGGCTTGGTACCCTAACCCATAGCAGGCTGGCCCTGGGTCTGAACTGGCCGAGTGTGGTCCGACCTTCAGAAGGCCAACCTCATCAATAGCAGCAATTGAACCACCACCTGCACCGATTTCGATCATATCGATGACTGGCGCCTTAATCGGCAATCCCGAACCTTTTGCAAACCGGTTAACACGCCCCGCTTCCAGCATCGGTGCTATCTCGGCCGCACCATCTTCTATCATGCAAGCCTTTGCAGTCGTGCCGCCCATGTCAAAGGAAATCACCTCCTTGTGGCCAGCCAGTTCACCGAACAATGCAGTTGCAAGTCCGCCACCAGCAGGGCCGCTTTCGAGAAGCCGGATCGGGAAAGTTCGAGCCATTTCCGGCGAAACAAGCCCACCCGCCGAGTGCATGAGGCGCAGTTCGCCCCTGAATGATCGCAGGGTAAGCTCGCGTTCCAGACGTTCCAGATAACGATGCATCAGCGGTTGCACATATGCATTCGCCGCTGTCGTCACAAAACGTTGATACTCCCAAATTTCCGCGACCACTTCGCTTGACAGTGAAACAGCGATGCCTGGATGGGCCTGCTGGACAATGCGTCCGGCTGCCTGTTCGTGAGCTGAATTGCGGTAGCTGTTGAGAAAGCAGATGGCAATTGCTTCGCAGCCCTGCGCAACCAGGATGTCTGCCGCCTTGCGAACCGCCTCGTCATCCAGTGTATCAACGACATTGCCACCGCTGTCGATACGCTCTTTTACCTCAAGACGCAGGTCGCGTGAGACGAGAGGCTCGGGAAATGTAAGGAACAGGTCATAAATATCATAACGCTGTTCCGTACCCATTTCGAGAATATCACGGAAACCCTGCGTCGTGATCAGGCCGAGCCTGGCGCCTTTTCTCTCAATAACAGCATTGGTAACGAGTGTCGTTCCATGCACGATATCCCCGACGTCGGCCAGCGTTATACCAGCCTGCTCAGTAAGTTCGCCAAGCCCGATCAGCGCCGCCTCAGATGGGTCATGTGGGGTGGTCAGGCGCTTATGAAGCCTGATCGTCCCTTCAAGTTTATCGTATAAAATGAAATCGGTGAATGTTCCGCCAATATCAAAACCAATACGCCAACGCGAACTCATTTATCTGCCTCCACTAACATTTATTTCGCTACGGGGATGAATTTCGTATCCTTTACAAGCGCGGCGATCTGCTCTGCGCCATCTCTTAGGTGACGGATGATCACCTGCCTTTCCTCAGAGCTGACGATTGCATCAGGAAAGGATATACAAAGTGCGGCCTCGTCTCCGGTTCGCGGATCGCCAACTGCAACAGAGATTGCTCGCACACCACGCACCGCCTCATCTATGGACTCGGCATATCCTTGCCGACGGGTGTCAGCCAACCGGGCGAGGAGATCCGGAATATTCTGGGGCGATGTAGCGGATGGCGGTACAAAGCCGTCCTTGTAAAGTTCCTGCACCTCAAGGTCGGATAGTCTGGCGAGAAGAACGCGCCCGGTACTCGATGCAAATGCGGGAATACGGTCACCAATTGTGGTAAAACACGTAATGCATGTGTTCCGGGGTGTGCTGTTACGCCGATGACATCCCCGCGGCGCACGCTCACATAACCAGTGTGACCGACAAGCTGGGTCACTTTGGAAACCGCGTTGTCTGCGTGATCTACAATCGAGGCCGCATAACGATAAAGCTGGCCAACCTGGCTGATCAACAGCGAGGGCCGATAGCGTTTCGTATCCCCAACCATCTCCAGGAATCCTCATCACGCATCGTACGCAACAGTCGCGACGCATTGCTTTTGGGCATTCCCAGAAGATTGACGAGATCCGTTACACTGACGTCGTGACGCGTGCTTGAAAAGCAACGCAATACGTCTGCCGCAGCCGCTAGTATTGTCATTCCACCTCAATTGTTCCATTAAACGGAACTTATGTTTCATTTACAAGAACTATAACGCATATTCGTTGCGCGTCAATGTGGTTCGTTGTGCCATCCAGTGGCTGACATTGTCTGGTAAGTGGTCAAGCTGACTAACTGCCTGCTTAGGGCGAGCTACCTGCGCCAAATGTCCGCCGAAAGTTGCGCGATGCCTCCACGACTGTGATGATCCAGTTCAATGGCGTTGTTCATGTATTTACTGGACAGAATAGCGATAGGGTTAGGCAAATCAGTGTCAGCGCGAGTATGCATGGGAGCATGCAATGTATCCGCTTCGCCTTCTCAGGCAATCGATTTCAGATTGAGGTTTCCCAACAAGGAAAAATTCCCTTGCGAGCACATTTGTTCTTATATTCGACAACTACTTTGCGGACATGGTTCTTCATGCGTGAATAGCTATTACAGTGGAATATGACATAAGGAAGTACAAAAACCTTTTCTCCGTGTAATGACTTTTGCTTTAGGCATTCAATGTACGGCACATAGATTGAATCCCAAACAAACCTTTCATATTATTTTCGATCTTATTTTCACATTAAGCAATGATCTGTATATCTTACGACAAATCCAATCCCGATTAGCGAACCAGGAGATACTCCACGTGGCTGATGAAAAAATTACAGAAGCAAATCCGCCTGTAGCGGAAACCAAATCTGGTACCAGATCCACCAGAACACCGAAGGCTGCAGCAAAGACTGAAGCTGCTTCACCTTCACCGGCGGCACGCAAACGCACCACGTATACGCCGGTTCAACGCGCCTCGATCCTTGCTTCCATTGAAAAGCAACAAAAGATGGCAAGACCACTCTCAAAGCTGCATTGCAGCAGGCTGAAGTGAGCGAGCAGACCTACTACAACTGGAAGAATGCTGCTGCAAAGATAGCGCCCAGACCATCGACAGGGTGGTCGTCCAGCGATGATTTTTCCACCTTGGCTGCACTGGAAGCAGAGAACCTCAAGCTACGCCAGGAACTTGCTGCGAAGTTGCGTGCCGAAAATGAAGAATTGCGTAGACGTCTCGGTCGGGACTGAGACGAAACTACTGCGTAGCAACTACACCAGGCTACCACCAAACAGGTGACTTGCAGGTAAAGCCACCTGTTCCCTTTCAAGGAAATCCAGTGCCTTTGTTCTCTCCTTCGGAGGTTGTCCAGTATTGCCGGGAACGGAGCCGTATTATGATTTTGAAAACCGCGCAGGCCCAGTCAATCTACAATGCAATGCATGCCCTTAACGACGGCGGGGGTCAGCTGACTGGTGCTTCCTTTGACGCCTTCGCCACCGGTGAGGCGATTATTGACGTTCGCATTCACACGGACGATCGCATCGAACTGTGGTCAGTGGGCGGGAAATTAATTGAGATACATGTTGATCTGTCCGCTTTTGCTTTTGCCTATGGGTTGCAAACACCATAATCGCATTCCTGTAGCGTAGCTCTCACCAAACGGATCCATGTCACCTGCACGGCAGAACGGATGAGAATTTCTAGCAATGGCGGCTGAGATTCAACATTACTCTGCAAGTGACCGGAAAGCCCAGCTCTTGAGCTACCCTCCGTTCCCCAAATAAAACACCCGCCGCGAGAGACGCGACGGGGAATTATGGGCAAGATCAGATCCTGGGAGGAGGAAGTCCGGCGGTGGTGTCGCTCTAAGTTACGGACGGACGGGACAGTTCCTGCGCGGTGAATTTCACGCATTTACCGACAAGGCGATTTGACGCCAAGTCGTGATGGCGTTGCTGCGTAGTTGTCGATGATCGGCGGCGGTCACGTGTTTTCGATGAAGAAGAAAGAGATTGGCAATCTGGCTATGTGTTGAGACAAAGCACGGGCAGTGTAGTGCGGACTTGAATCGTATCATCCGTCGTTCTCGCCGCCGCACTGGAAGATGCGAATTTTCGGCACGGTTGTTGAGGCTTTTATGCGAACGATGCTCCATACCGGGCATGATCTCTCGTTTTGCTGCATCGTAAGAGCGCAATTTGTCGGTCACCATAACGCGTGGCGTCATGCCTTGGGCCTTCAGCAACTTGCGCATTAGCCAAAGAGCGGCGCCCTTGTTTCTACGGCTTTGCGCAAGAGCATCGAGAACATAGCCATTGGCATCCACGGCGCGCCACAGCCAGTATTTCTTACCCTTGATGGGCACGGCCATCTCATCGAGATGTCACTTGTCGGCAAGTTACCGTGCGAATGTTGCCGGAGGCGGTAGGCAAACTTGTGACCCAATTGTGCTGCCCATTTGCAGACCGTTTGATACGACACATCGATCCCACGCTCGGCCAGCAGGTCTTCGACATCTCACAGGCTCAGTGGGAAACAATGATAGAGCCATACTGCATGGACGATAATCTCAGCAGGAAAACGGTGACGCTAGTAGCAGGGTGTGTTGTATCGGCATTGGGTAGCTCGGTCATCTCAACCCAATATCAGCGCTATCAATGAAAATATGTTAAAGCGACGCCACCGCTACGCGTCATTTAGCAAGACTTGCGCCACGGCCTCGTCGGTAACAAGGTGGTTTACGTAGCGACCAAGTAGTGTGGCGCGGATGATAGGTGCTTTATAAAGCCCGCCGGACGCCAGCACCGAGACCGGCTTCTGGCGCAACGCGTCGAGTGAAATGGCCATGATCGAGCGATTGATCTGGTGATCGACCACCGTGCCGTCGGCACGAAGGAAATATCCGAGGATCTCGCCCACCGCGCCGCACCGTTCCAGTTCTTCAAGGTTGTCTTTCACGACGCGCAGCGAGGGAATAGGCGAGTGTTCGTGCAGATCGCCGCAGGCGACGAGTGCCACATCAGCGATCTCGGTGCGAGCGAGCACGTCAGCGATCTCATCATTGTGCAGGAAAGCCTCGAGGCTTTCCGAGCTGGAGCAATAGATCGGCGCGGTAAGATAATGGCACTCGAGGCCGAGCGCCTTGGCGACCGACATGGCCACTTCAAACGTATTGGTGAGCGAGGCGCGGGTGACGCCTCCCATCAGGCCGACGACCCATGAATTGGTGTTCGGCATGACTACGAGCCGGCGCGTCGCGAAGGCGAGGGTACGGCCCCAGCCGATGCCGACGCCGAGATCTCGGCCGGCGATAACGGAGTTCAGGAGTTCGCCGGCTGCTTCACCGATGGTCCGCTGCTGCTCGATTAAATCGGTGAGCGCCGGGACGACGACTGCTTCCTTCAGATGGAACTTCGCCTTCAGCCGTTCTTCGAGAGCGACGCAGTCGGCAAGCGGCGTACGCACCTCAATATTGACGAGGCCGGATGCGCGGACCTGCCCAATGATCTTGTTGATGCGCAGGCGAGTGGTCCCGAACTCGGCGGCGATCTCCTTCTGCGTCATGCCGCCGACAAAATAGAGCCACGCGACGCGCGCGATTTCGCGGTCGGAGTGAAACTCGTCGTCGGTCGGTTCGGTCTTGGCTTTGTCGAACACGTTTCAGAGGCCCGTCATTACAGAGAGTGAACTACGCAGATAGCAGATCAAACGGTTCCTATTCCAGATTGGTGTGACGCGATCGCATGGAAGCGGCATCAACTGCGAGGCGCTCGCGCAGCTTGAGGATCAACACCTCGAAGAGCACGTAGAGAGCGCCTTCATAGAGCGAGCCCATCGGGAGGGCGGAACTTGGCGCGGTGGTGTCGCTCGCCATCGTCTGGGCGGGAACGGTGAGGATGGCATCCGTCGCGCGAGGTGCGGCACCATCGGGCTCGGCGGTTACGCAGAGGGTTTTCGCGCCGGCGGCTTGGCGACACCGATCAGCGCGCTGACGGTGGAGAAATCACCCGGGCCGGCCGAGACAATCAAGAGATCGCCGTCGCCGAGATGCGGTGCCGACATATCGCCGACGACATGCGCGTCGAGACCGAGATGGAAGAGCCGCATGGCAAAGCCTTTATCTGCAGACCCTCACGACCGACGCCATAGAGCGCGATGCGCTGCGACGCGGCGATCAGGTCGAGTGCATTTGCTTCCTGCATCTTGTCGACCTCGACGAGAACGCCGTGGAGTTCGTCAAGCGCCTTTCGATAGATGTCGTCCATAGTCCCTCCCTTTATCTAGTGGTCTAGCCGAGCTCCTTGCGCAGAGCCTGGGCCATGGCACGCAGCGTCAGATACGTGGATGCCGCGCCCGGATCGATATGGCCGAGCGAGCGTTCACCAAGCTTGGACGAACGGCCTCGGCGCGCCGGGATGTTGGCAGTCTTTTCCATGCCTTCCTTTGCGCCTTCCGCGGCGGCATTGATTACTTCAAGCGTCGAAGCGCCGTCGCCAGCGGCTGCCTTTGCGAGATCGGCGGCAGGCGCCCAGGCGTCGACCATTGTCTTATCGCCCGGTTCTGCGCGACCGCGATCCTGAATGCCTTGCGACGCGGCCGCGATCCAGCTAGCAAGTGCCGAAGCGTCGAGATTAAGACGGTCGCCAACGGCGGTCCCGGCGCGCAGGAAGGCTGTGGCGTAGAGCGGGCCGGAGGACGCGCCGACCGCATCGAGGAACGCCTTCGCCATGCGCTTGCAGGTCGCCTCAATGGTCTCGCCTTGCGGGGCAGCGTCGAGCGCCTTGCCGACCGCGATCCAGCCGATTTCCATGGTGACGCCGTGGTCACCGTCACCGATAACGCCGTCGAGCTCGGAGAGCCAGTCCTTCTCGGCGACGATGACTTTGCCGACATTGCGCATCATGCCGCGGAAGATGTCGGGCGTGATGTCGCCGCTCGTCGATAGCTCCTTGCGATCCTTGCCGGCGGCCTCGTCTTCATGATGGACGGCAGCGGAGGAGGAACGTGCCTGACGCAAGGCACCGGCCGCCGCGACGTCGCCGACGGTCAGAGCCGGAGTACGGCAAGGGTGATAGAGCAGCGTGCGCAACTCGTCGTCGAGCTTCATCAAAGTTATCGAAGCGCCAGCCATTTCCAGCGAAGTGGCGTATTCGCCGACCCAGCTATGAGCAATCTTGATGCCGGCATCGGCAAGGATGCGCTGCGTCTTGCGATGCAAAAGATAAAGTTCCATCTGCGAGGTCGAGCCGAGGCCGTTGACCAGCACGGCAACCTCGTCACCTTCACAAAGATTGAGATCCGCAAGGATCGCGCCGACCAGATCGCTCGCAAGCTCGTCGGCGGTTTCGAGCGCGCGGCGGATACCCGGCTCGCCGTGCAGACCCATGCCGACTTCCATCTCGTCGGCGGGAATATCGAAATTCAGCTTGCGCGTTTGCGGCAGCGAGCAGGCCGACAGCGCAACACCCATGGTGCGGGTCACGGCATTGGCGTGGCGGGCGACGCGCTCGACTTCTTCGAGCGGCATCATGCGATCGGCTGCGGCGCCGACGATCTTGAAGACGAAAAGTCACCGGCGATGCCACGGCGCTCATCGGAGCGCTCCTTCGGCGCGGAGGCAACGTCGTCGGTGACCCGGATGCTCTTCACCACGACTCCGCTGGCAGCCAGTTCTTCGGCCGCCATGTCGAAATTCATGACGTCGCCGGAGTAGTTGCCATAGAGGAAGACGACGCCCGCACCGCCGTCGGAGGCACGCGCCGCATCCATGATCTGTTCGGGCGACGGTGAAGCGAAGACGTTGCCGACTGCAGCCGCGTCTGCCAGACCGCGCCCGACATAGCCGGCGAAGGCAGGTTCATGGCCCGAGCCGCCGCCGACGACGATACCGACCTTGCCTGAACGCGGCCCATCGACAGCAACGATGGCGCGTCCCGTCGCGCCTTCGACGCGCAACAGGTCCGAGTGGGCTCCGACCATGCCCTCGATCATTTCGGAGATGATGTTCTCCGGCGCATTCATGATCTTCTTTGTTCTGACAGTCACGGTCTTGTCCTCAATGTCTTGTTCGGGCGGCGAACGAGCGGCTTAGCCAGCCTGCCGCAGGAGAGCCACGGATGCCTTCATGTCGGCAAGCACGTGCTCGTCGGTTTCTTCGAACGGGTAGATGATTTCCATGAAGTAGGTCTGGTCGGTCAGCTTGTGATGATTCCAGAACTCGGCCAAGCGCTGCGGCGTGACGATGCCCTCATGGGTGAAATTCCAATGGCGGTCGAGCAGGCCGTCGGTCTGCTGGATGTGGAAGGCGCCAATATGCTCGCCAACGGTCTCCATCCAATAGTCCATGTCAGCCTGATCGCCGAAGAGTTTCGGGAAAAGCGCATGGCCCCAGTCGACCATCAGCTTCACCGGCACGGCGCTTGCAGCATTGAGATCGGTCATCAGGCGCAGTGCGTCGGTCGCAGATGATGGGAACTCCGTCGCCAGCGGCACCGGCTCGACATAAAGGCGCTCCAACCCGCTCGCCTTGGCATGGAGGGTCAGCTCGAGGTAAGTCTCGACGGCTTGCTTGTAGATTTCTTCGCGGCGCGCCGGATTTTTCGCGTCGGCGGTCGAGAAGGAGCCGAACGGCATTCCGGCGGCCTTCACCCCCATGGCGGATGTCATGTCAATAGCGCGCTTCAGGTGCTCTTTGCCGAGCGCGCGTAGTTCCGGCGTCGGCGCCAGAAGGTGGTTGTAGGTGTAGGAGGCCAGCCCACCAAAGGTGCTTTCAATGGTGATGCCAGCCTTGGCGAAAGCGTCGGCATATTGACGCGCGATCGGGTCGCGCTGTTTGTCCGGCCACCATGGGTCGACGAGGTCCCAAGTGAACTGCACGGTGTCTATGCCGAGTTCGTCCTGACGATGCGGGCCATTTCCTCACCACCGAGCCAGCGCTTGATGGCGAAGGACAGGTTCAGTCCGAGCTTCATGTGTTCCTCCCGAAATCGATATGGATGCTAAGCCGCGTCGGCGCGCAGGTAGCGGCGCGAAATGGCGTCGAAGGAGATAGCGAGGACGACGATGACGCCGCTGACCATGCCCCTGCCAGTAGGGCGAGACGCCGAACAGCACGATGATGTTCTCGATGATGGCAATAATGCCGGCGCCGAAGATTGCGCCGAGCGGCGTACCGACGCCGCCGGTGGTAGTGACGCCGCCGATGACGGCGGCAGCGATCGGGGCCAACACCCATGTCGCACCGATCGAGGGTTGCGCCGTGCCGAGACGGGCCACCATCAACAGGCCGGCCAGCGCCGATACTGCGCCGGCGAAGATGAAGACCATGACGCGGATGCGGTCGACCTTGATGCCGAGCATGCGTGCGGCGGCCGGATTGTTGCCGATGGCGTACATGTAGCGGCCAAACGGGGTCTTGATTGTCACGAAGGAGACGATCGCCAGCACGACGATCATGATGACGAAAGGCATCGGCACGCCGAACAGATCACCACGACCGAGATACTGGATTTCCTGTGGAATGCCGGTTATGGCGACCCCTTGGTCAGCACCAGATTAATGCCGCCAAATATGCCGGCCGTACCGATTGTGAGCACCAGCGAATGCAGGCGCAGAAAGGAGACCAGCCCGCCATTGATCAGACCGCAGGCGGCCCCAGCAGTAGGGCGAGCGGCATGGTGAGCCAGGGATTGATGCCGTAGGTTACCATCAGTATGCCAGCGGCGACGCCAGCGAGGCCCCGATAACGCCAAGCGACAGGTCGATCTCGCCGAGGATCATCAACGATGCTTGCCCGATGGTGACGAGGCCGACAAAGGCCAATGCGCGTGCCACGACCGAGAGATTGTAGCCGGTTAGAAAGTAAGGCGACAGCAGAGCCGAGATGATAAAGATCACCAGTAGCGCGACGAAGACGCCGGCAAGCGGATTGGCGACGAACGCCTTGAGGATGTTAGGCCGCATGGGACGTGCTCTCCTTGCCGAATATTGCGCCGACGAGCGTCTCGGTGCTGGTGCTTGCTGTATCGAAAGTGCCGGTGACCTTGCCGGAATGCATGGTAACGATGCGGGTCGCGCATTTGCGCAACTCGTCCATTTCTGACGAAACGAGGATGATGCCGACGCCCTCTTCCGCGAGACTTTTCATGATGCGGTAGATCTCGGCCTTGGTCTTGACGTCGATGCCCTTGGTCGGCTCGTCGAAGATCAAAAGGCACGGTTTCTGCGCCATAGCCCGGCCAATCAGCGCCTTCTGCTGGTTGCCACCCGACAGGAAGACGATTTGCTTGTTCATGCCGGACGTCTTGATGTCGTAAGCCTTGATGATCGCCGCCACGGTGGATTTCTCTTTCGCTGACGAGATGCCAAAGCCGGACGCCGTCTGGCCGTAGAGCGACATGCCGATATTGTCGCGCACCGACATCAGCGGAAGATGCCATGATGCTTGCGCTCTTCGGAGAGGTAGATCATGCCGTTGGCGATCGACGCGGCAGTGTCGCCGAGCTTCCACGGCCTGCCTTCAATCTCGACCGTGCCGGACTTCGCCCTCAGGTAACCGAAGATCGTCTGCATAACTTCGGAACGACCCGCGCCGACCAGCCCGGCGAAGCCGAGGATTTCGCCTCGCTTCAGGTCGAAATCAACGTTGTCGAACTGCCGACCGGTGAGACCGCGTACAATGAGAATGGTTTCGCCGGCTCCCTGTGGTGCCTTTTCGGGCTGGAACGTGTCGCCGAGATGGATCGCCTCGCCCGACATGGCGCGAATGAGCCCATCGGCATCGGTGTCGGCCAGCTTGCCGGCATCGACTTTCTCGCCATTGCGCAGCACGGTGTAGTCGTCGCCGATGGAGAACACCTCGTCCATCTTGTGCGAGATAAAGACGATGGCGTGGTCGCTGTCGCGGAAACCGGAGATGACGCGGAAGACACGGTCGACCTCGGTGCGGGTCAGCGACGAGGTTGGCTCGTCGAGGATGAGGACCTTCATCTCCCTGTTGGTCGAGGCGCGCGCGATCTGCAGCAGTTGCTGGTCGGAAACCGAGATAGTGCGGACAAGGTCGGATGGCTGTGCTGCGATGCCAAAGCGCGCCAGTATTTCCGCAGCTTCCGCCTCGAGACGCTTGCGGTTGACGGTCGCGCCGCCATGGCCGGAGCGGCTGTAGGGCAGGAACAGATTTTCGGCCACCGACATGTGGGGAAGAGCGTGAGTTCCTGCGGGACATAGGCGATATTGCGGAACAGGCTCGCATCTTCGAGCGGGTCTTTGCCATCGATGCGGATCGCGCCGCGCGACGGCGTATAAGCACCGGTCAGGAGTTTCACCAGCGTCGACTTGCCGGCACCGTTCTCGCCGGCGAAGACATGGACACGGCCGAGCTCGATCGAAATGTCGACATTGTTCAGGGCAGTCACGCCGGGAAAGTCCCGGCCGAGCCCACGCGTTTCAAGAAAAGCCACGGATCTCACCTTTTCCAAAGGTCGACGGGTCGTCCACTTTCATGCAGTTCGCACCGGCCATTCATAGCGGGCAGGGTCAATGCCTGCCCCACGCGGTGTCGTCGGGAGAACGAAGTTACTTGACGTTGTCCGGCGTCAGCACGGCGATGCCGGTGTCGATATACTTCGGCGTCTCAATGCCGGTCGCCTTCTGCCACATGGTCATGACCGACCAGTAACCCTGCATTTCTGGCTTGGTCGAGGAAGACGAGTCAGCGACGCCGTCCTTGATCAGCTGGATCATTTCCGGCAGGTCGTCGAGGCCGACGAGCTTTACGGTGCCGACCTTGCCGGCTTCCTTGATCGCCTGGCCGATGCCGATCGGACCGGCAGCGTCGGAAGCGACCCAACCTTTGAGATTCGGGTTGGCCTGCATGATCGCGGCGGCCTGCTTCTGCGCGGTCTCGATGTCGTCATTGTCGATCCCGGTGGCGACGACCTTGATCTTCGGGTTCTCGGCAAACACCTTCTGGTGGCATTCGGCACGGATCGCATGGTTCGGCGCGGTTGGAACACCCATCATGATGGCGACTTCGCCACCTTCCTCGCCGAGGATCTCGATGAGACGACGCGAGGCTATGGATGCCTGTTCGCAGAAGTCGTTGCCAATGCTGGTCAGCTCCATGCCTTCCGGTGGAACTGAGTCGAAGATTGTGACAGGAATGCCTTACGACGGCGTCTTCGAGCGGTGCGCGGTTGCCCGCTGGATCGAGCAGATCGATGGCGATGCCGTCCGGACGGGTCGCAATCGAGCTTTCCAGAATCTGGTTCTGTTGAACGACATCGGCCTGCTGCGGCGCACTGTATTCGATCTCGACCTTCGAACCGGTCTGCGCCTCAATGGCAGCGGCAGCTTGCTTGGCACCGTCATTCACCTTGTCAAACCACGGATGGACGACCTTCGGCACGATGACAAAACGATAGCTGTCCTTCTTCGCCGTACCCGGCGCAGCGTCCTGCGCGAAGGCTGACGTGGATGCGAGCAAAGGCCGACCGCGGCCAGCCGGAAAAGGGTCTTCATGATTTCCTCCCAGAGTTGACTATGAGCTTTGCTATGCACCGCGCCGACCGATCTCCACCCATCGAGAAGCGCTGCTCGTTAATCGATACATGTGTATTTTCAAATTTACAATAGATTTTGAGACTGTGCATGTCGCATGTCGCTTTGTGCGAGCCGCCTGACCAAGAAGCGCAATCACCGTACTGTGGGGTATAAGGGCCTGTGGTTCGCTGTCAGTCGAATTCAAAGTTGGCCGACAGTACGGAACGAGGGCGCATAGCGGTCGATCGTTCAAGCGCAAGCGAACTCAGCTTTTGGGTTCACGCTTATGTTACCTGAACGACCGAGTTAAAGCGCGAAGCAGTCATCCGCGGCTTGGATTGCCAGTTGCGATCAACATTTGCGCGCTTGTGATACTCTTCCATCACAAGAGCATTTCCAACAAAAGCACGAAGCGGTTCTGCATAAGATAATGCGCAAAACAAAGACATAAAGAGGCATCGCGACTCTGTTTTGACTGGAACCTGCTCTAAATCGGTTCGGGTTCTGGGCTAAGGGAGATTGCCTCTTCCCGTTGAATTTTGAGCGCCTGTGGTACCGAAAGATACATGGCAATCGCGAATCCAATCAGTCCACCGCCAATTTTTCCCAATAGCAGTGGTAAAATAATCGTTGGCTGGAAGTTGGCAGAAAATGCCAGGTGATCGCCAAAGGTGAAAGCCGCACACACAGCGAAGGCGATGACCAGGACCTTGTCCTTGGGAGGCATTGTTTCAACAAGACGAAACATGGCCAGAATGTTGGCTGATGCCGCCAAAAGCCCGGCTGCTCCAGCCGATGACAGGCCGAGCCTGGAGCCAGCTTTCTCCATGGGATTCGCCAGATATCGGTTTAGAAGATAGACCATCGGGAAGGCACCGCACAACATGATGCCGATATACCCCGCAATTTCCAGCGCACGAAACTGATCCTCGTTGTCGGCGATGATGGGTGCAAATCCCCATCCGCCCAGTACCGTGCTGAAAGCTGATGTAAAATATTCGACGATTGAACTGACCAGGACCAGCGTGATTGCCGCATACATGATCCGACCGAACCACAGGAAGATCGCAATCATCAGGCCAGGTAAAAATCGTAATCCAGTTGCGAGGGCCACGCAGAACAAAACCAAGGGAAAAATATTGCGCAGGATCGTGGAGAATGAAAGATCGATCGACTGACCCGCAGTTCCCGTCGCGGCGATATCGGCGCGTATATCGGTGCCGAAGAAGCTGATCAGTAAACAGGTTATGACGACACCGGCAGGAATGCTGAGAACGCCCGACATGATGCCCAGAGCCATGTACTTGTGGTCGCGTTTGTTCAACATTGCCAACCCGACGGGAATCGAGAAGATAATTGTTGCACCTGCCATGAATCCGACGACCATAGCCATAATCCAGCCTTCGGGCGACTGGGCCAACGCTTTCGCCAATTGATACCCCCATGTCGGCTGCAATTACCGTTGTTGCCGCGATAGCCGGGTCGGCACCCAACATGGTGTGCAATGGTCCAACAAGTGAGCTGATGAACTTTGAAAGGTACGGTATCGAAGCCATGATACCAGCTACTGGAATAAAAATAGGACCGATACTATGCAGGCCTGCCACGAATTCTTTCCAAGGCCCGTTTCGTTATTGAAGATTGAAGCGACCGCTCCCGCGATTGCACACATCATGATGATGTAGATGACGAATGTTCCGATATGTTCCATTGCCGTCCCGTTTTATGGTTCTTGTTGCGGATATGGATAGGGTAGCCGAGCCACCCATCAGCTCAGATCATCTGAACAGCTGAGCCAGGTGATCATTGAGGAAAAACCCTGCGGATCGAGTTTGCGACGCAGTTCCCGGAATTGCCCGGCTTTGGGATAAATGTTTGTCACATCTTGCCCAGTGAGAAAGTGCAGCTTGCCCCAATGCGGTCGGGAGCCATAGCTGCGGAGAATGGCGTCGACATCCCGCAGATAGGGCCAATAGTCGGTTCCAGGTTCACCCGATACGGAAACCGTTACACTATCCTGCTCGAAGAATGGACTAATCCAGGCATCGTCACCCGCAGTAAAGCGATACTCTATCGGATAAATACACTCAGGATATTTCTCCAGCATCAGCTTTCGCACGGCCTTGACTGCCTCCTTGCCATGCGCGACAGGCACCGCATATTCAAGCTCGTGGAAGTTCGGTACATATTCGATAGGATAGATTTCAGAACTATACGCGATCTTTTCGAAATCCGAGGACATGGGTGCTTCCTCGGTAATATCCATGGTTTTCATCTCACACACATCGGTGGTGCGACCGGAGCGAGAAGTCGCTGCCGTATCCGGCAGGCAGTAACAATGGCGGCTCTGTTCTGTCGGACACCAGAAAAGCTGAAATGGCGATGTTTGGCAGCCAGCTGTCATGCATTTCCATGCACGCATCAAAGTCTTCCCGCCAGAGGCGCTCATGGAGATTGTAGGAATCCATCAGCTGCAAGGTGATTTCCGATATGACGCCGAGCGTTCCAACCGATACACGGCTGGCCTTCAGGAGGTCAGGGGTTGTCTCGTCGGCCACAAGGATTTCACCATTTGGCTGAACGATCTTCATGCCTACAATCGCTGATGCGAGATTGGAAAGCTTCGCCCCGGTTCCATGTGTCCCTGTCGTCAAGGCACCAGCTAGCGCTTGACTATCGATATCGCCCTGATTGACCATCGACAGGCCATTTTCTTTAAGATACCGGCCAAGTTCGTTGATGGTGGTTCCGGCGGCGGCTGTTACACGTTTGCGCTGCGTGTCGATGCCCTTGATGCCTTTCATGCCCGATAACGTCAGAAGAAGACCGCTGGTCGCGACTACGGGTGTAAAGGAATGGCCAGAGCCAGCGCAACGCACGTTGAGACCCTGTGATGTCGCGGTATGAACCATTTCGCAGAGTTCAGCCTCGCTAGCCGGGGCACCTGCTGCGCTCGTCACACAGGACTGGTTTCCTACCCAGTTGCGCCAATGCCCGCCTGCACTCAGCATTATTTGGTTTGTCATTGTTGTTCCCTTTATGAAGTCGGCGACGCCTATGATGCGTCTTGTCCGGAAATGATCAGCGTGAAGTGTCAGATTGCCGTATAGGCGTTATCGGCGAAGATATGGGCGCCATTTACAAAGCTGGATTCGTCGCTTGCTAGGAAAGAGCAGCTGCCGCTACTTCTGATGGCTGGCAAAGCCGGCCTTGAGCCAGCTTGATTGCCTCTTCCGAAACATCTACGCCGAAGCTCTTGAGTATCTGGATTTCCTTCAATCCATGTGCAGTGGCGATAAAGCCAGGGCAAATTGCGTTGCTGCGAATATTGCGGTCACGAAATTCAACGGCCAGCGCCCTTGAGAACATATGGCAGGCTCCCTTGCTCGTGCAGTACAGAACCTCCATCGGTGTGCCGACGACCGCGGAAATGGAGGATGTGTTGATGATGCTGCCGCCGCCAGCCGCGATCATGCCAGGCAGAACTGCCTTGGAGACCAAAACATACTTTTGACATTCACAGACATCAGGCGATCCCATTCCCGTTCCTCCGTTTCCAGAAAAGGCCCGGCAGCGAGAATGCCTGCATGGTTCATCAACACGGTAATGGGGCCGAACCGGTCCTGTATATGCTGGCAGGCAATTTTCACCTGATCTGCATGGGACACGTCGGCTGGCGCGAAGACTACAGAATGTCCTCGTCGTTCAGACGCTGTGCTATGTTAGCACCGTCACTCTGCGGTAGATCAACGATGCCGACTTTTGCTCCCTCGCGCGCAAACAGTTCAGATGCTGCCAGACCGCAACCGCCTGCACCTCCAGTAATAAGCGCCACTTTCCCAGATAGTCTTCCAGGCATTTTTCCTCCTTCGGATCTTTTCCGCCTTTCATGATGCTTCCCGTGGTTCGCTTCGTGTCGAACTCTTGCCCGTTGAGTGAAAAGCGTAGAGCCCCTAAAGTGGGCCGTCGATATGCCGAAAGTTATAGGGAGTAATGTCCGTGCAAGTGCATGAAGCCGAAGGCATTTCCAACATCATACGTTCCATCGGCACGACCGGGTTCGGCAACATTCTCGACCGGAACCTGCAAAGTCACATCGATTTTGATATGAGCTGCATTTTCGTCTTTACGTTCAATGATCGCCCGGTGCTTTTGCATGACGGCTATAGCCAGACTGTATCCCGCAAAGCGCTAGGGGCTTATATGCGTGGCGGATATCTGCTTGATCCATTCTATGTGGCATGCGTCAACGAGCATCCAGCAGGCCTATGGCGAATGAGTGAACTTGCCCCGGACAGCTTTTTCAATTCTGGCTTTGTTATAGCTCGCGATATTCATCCCTGCATATCGTCCGAGGCAGGGGCTTTGGTTGAAGAAATCGGCTTTATTGTTCCCTTGAAGCGCCGAACCGCTGCGGTCTACTCGTTGATGCGCAATCTGGGAAAACAACCTTTCAGCAAACCGGAAATCGAAGCGCTTCGGTCGATGGAGCCAGTGTTGAGCGCGGCCATCTCAAACCATCACCAGCAGGTCATTCCTGCGGTTAATGCCATTCATGAAAAGGAAGATATCGAGGCGACATTTCTGGGCGTTTTTCAAGACACGCTTACGCCGACACAACGAATTGTGGTGCGCCTGATCTTACGCGGACACAGCAACCTGTCGATAGCGCGGAACATGAATATCTCGGAGGGTACGGCGAAGATCCATCGCTCGAACATCTATAAGCGTCTTTCCATATCCAGCCAGTCGGAGTTGTTTCAGCTTTTCATCGGATATCTAGCCAACGAGCATCATTAGAATTGCCAATCCTACGCTGAGCAAGGTGAAGGGCGTTTATGTCTGGAACGTCGATCCGGATTTCTGGGAACAATAGGTGGCTGACTAGCGGGTGTTTGCTGCTAGGCGTCCCATTTCAGTGGAATCCTCGTAGTTCCCACCACACTCTAATACCAATGAGCATTGATCAGAACCAACAGACCCGGAAGTTTGGACGAGGCTCGACGACCTGTGAGGCGCCGTTCGAAAATTTGGCGCGCCAAAATTAGCCAGTCATGCTCCTTGAAACTGAGCTCGACACCAGCAATCAATCCGTCGAGACTGGCTATGAGCCGGGTTTCAAAATTGCGATGGCGCCGCCGTTCGAAAAGGTCTTCTGAGGCAAAGTGTCGAGATCGTAGCGCATTGAAAACATGGTAAACAATTTCTCAAACGGACACCAGATATAAATTAATGTCCGGCACCGGTAATGCTGTTGGGTTGGGCCAATAATATACGATAGGTATCGCTTATCGCAAGTTATTGATTTGAAGGCGCAAATCGGTAAAAGTCAGGGCAAAGGCAGCTGTTTAACAGGAGAAAAGACGCGAGGAGCCTATTCAGAGCGATGTGTTTGCCGGTGATGTTCGCTACGAGCAAGCGCAACAAAACGGTTTCGGATCTCGGCAAACAGCGCCGGTGGTAGCGGACCGTAATGGCCTGCCCCATGGGGTGATCCGTTTTGAATGTTAGTGCATGCTGGGTCGACTTGCCACTACTGGTGTTGACGCTGTCCCATTTTGTGGAGGCCAGAGGGCTGCTTCGGGTGCCGGTGGCTTGTAGCCCAGCGATAAGTGGGGCCACACGGTGTTGTAATGCTGTCGCCAGTTTTCGATGATGATTTTCGCCTCCTTGAGCGTATAGAAGATTTCGCTGTTGAGCAGTTCGTCACGGAGCTTCGAGTTGAAACTTTCGCAATAGCCGTTTTCCCACGGACTGCCCGGCATGATGTAGGCGGTTTTGGCCCCGACTGCTGCGATCCACTCCCGGAGTGCCTTGGCGATGAACTGCGGGCCGTTGTCGGAACGAACGTGCGTCGGGATGCCCCTTAGGATGAAGAGGTCGGAAAGCACGTCGATAACACCGACGGCCTTCAGCTTTCTCTCGACCCTGATGGCGATGTATTCCTGCGTGAACTCATCGATCACGTTGAGCATGCGGATTTTCCTGCCGTTGTGCACCCGCTCCTCTACGAAGTCGTAGGACCAGACATGATTTGGGTATTCCGATCGAAGCCGGACGCACGAGCTGTCGTTCAACCACAAACGGCTGCGTTTCGTTGCTTGTTCGGCACTTTTAGCCCCTCCCGCCGCCAGATGCGTTCGACCCGTTTGACGTTCACGATCCAGCCGGCCTGATGCAGCATCGCGGTGATACGGCGATAACCATAGCGGCCATACTGGAGAGCGAGCGCTGTGATGTCGGCAGTCAAAGCCGCTTCATCATCCGGGGTCTTGGCGATCTTGCGCTGTGTGGAACGATGCTGACCGAGAACACGACATGCCCGTCTCTCGGACACCTTCAGTTCATCGATCCCATGGTCTACGCAAGCGCGGCGACGGGCGGGGCTCAGAAGTTCCCCTGGCGGCCTCGGCAAGGATCATCTTGTCCAGGGTGAGATCGGAAACAGCCCGCCTCAACCGTGCATTCTCTGCCTCCGGTTCCTTCAGCCGCTTCACCTGATCGCCCTTCAATCCGCCGTATTCGGACCGTCACCGGTAATATGTAACTTCCCTAACGCCCATCGAACGGATCGCTTCCACCATCGATTTTCCTTGCGCATTCAGCACGTCAACCTGACGGTGCTTCGTGACGATCTCTTCTGCCTTGTGTCTTGTCGCTGCCATTTCAATGTCCTTCTGAGGCTCAAAAGCCATACTTCATGAAGGATCACTTTGCAGGGGCAGATCAAGATCAAAATGCCCGCTAAATGAATCCAATTAGCTGCGATATGCTCTAGTATCGGATTTTTTCACATAATCTGAAGCAACGAATATTCTTCCACATGTGAAAATATTCACGCTTAAGTAGTAATTGAAGCGCATCCCGAAAGGTATGCTCTCTGATCGATATAAATACCATTTTCGTAGCTAGAAATTTATTGTGCGCTCAATTTATTTAATGATATTAGCGCAGGCTATCTAGTGGGGAGAGCGGGCATGGGGAAAGTTTATCCCGTATGTAATACTATTTCTAAGAGCCCTTTTGAAAAAGGTTGATTGGTGCTGTTGGTTGTGATTCAAGCTTTTGATGTGGACACGAGAGAGCCGTGGCCGGATGGCCGATATTCGCAAGAAGCAGAAGCGCTACCCGACGGACTTGACTGATGCCGAGTGGTTGCTGATTGAACCCTTGATGCCAACGGCCGGGCGGCGCGGACGCCCCCGCAAGACTGATCTGCGTGAAGTCGTCAATGCACTTCGTTATCTGGTGCGGTCGGGTTGTGGTTGGGAGATGCTGCCGAAGGATTTTCCGCCCTGGCAAACGGTTTATTGGTGGTTCCGAGCTCTGATGCGGCGCTTCCTGTTCGTCACGCTTCACAACATGGCTGTGATGATTGACCGTGAACAAGCCGGGCGCGAGGCCAGCCCAACTGCCGCAGTCATCGATAGTCAATCAGTCAAGGCTCCCGCCGCCACAAACCGTGGTTTTGATGCGAATAAGAAAATCGTCGGCCGTAAGCGCCATATCGCTGTGGATACGGACGGACGGTTGCTTATGGTCAACCTGACCACCGCCGATATTTCCGACAGTGCAGGAGCGCAGGCTATTCTTGATGCGATCAGAAAGCGCTGGCCGTGGGTGAAGCACCTGTTTGCCGACGGCGCATATGATCGAGCCAGGCTGATGGACAAGGCAGCTTTTCTCGACTTCGTTATTGAAGTTGTACGCCGTATCGAAGGCGCACAGGGTTTCCATGTTCTACCGCGCAGATGGGTGGTGGAAAGAACCTTTGGATGGCTGGTGCGATGGCGACGTCTCGTACGTGACTACGAGCAACGCATCGACGTCTCCGAAGCCATGATCCACATTGCTCTCGGAGCCCTACTCATCAGGCGAATTGCTCATTGAAGACCTTTTTCAAAAGGACTCTTATCGTCCAATCAGCGTTTGATGATCCAGTGAACGCAAGTTCCCCGCTGTTGCTTTTAGAGCCCTTTTGAAAAAGGTTGATTGGTGCTGTTGGTTGTGATTCAAGCTTTTGATGTGGACACGAGAGAGCCGTGGCCGGATGGCCGATATTCGCAAGAAGCAGAAGCGCTACCCGACGGACTTGACTGATGCCGAGTGGTTGCTGATTGAACCCTTGATGCCAACGGCCGGGCGGCGCGGACGCCCCGCAAGACTGATCTGCGTGAAGTCGTCAATGCACTTCGTTATCTGGTGCGGTCGGGTTGTGGTTGGGAGATGCTGCCGAAGGATTTTCCGCCCTGGCAAACGGTTTATTGGTGGTTCCGAGCTCTGATGCGGCGCTTCCTGTTCGTCACGCTTCACAACATGGCTGTGATGATTGACCGTGAACAAGCCGGGCGCGAGGCCAGCCCAACTGCCGCAGTCATCGATAGTCAATCAGTCAAGGCTCCCGCCGCCACAAACCGTGGTTTTGATGCGAATAAGAAAATCGTCGGCCGTAAGCGCCATATCGCTGTGGATACGGACGGACGGTTGCTTATGGTCAACCTGACCACCGCCGATATTTCCGACAGTGCAGGAGCGCAGGCTATTCTTGATGCGATCAGAAAGCGCTGGCCGTGGGTGAAGCACCTGTTTGCCGACGGCGCATATGATCGAGCCAGGCTGATGGACAAGGCAGCTTTTCTCGACTTCGTTATTGAAGTTGTACGCCGTATCGAAGGCGCACAGGGTTTCCATGTTCTACCGCGCAGATGGGTGGTGGAAAGAACCTTTGGATGGCTGGTGCGATGGCGACGTCTCGTACGTGACTACGAGCAACGCATCGACGTCTCCGAAGCCATGATCCACATTGCTCTCGGAGCCCTACTCATCAGGCGAATTGCTCATTGAAGACCTTTTTCAAAAGGACTCTAAGAGATGGAACGCTTTCTGCCGAAGTGAGTAGTATCCAAGGAAGAATTACCAACGATTCAAATCTGAAAATTAAAGGAACTGGCGCTCTCAGTTATGATCATTCGTATATCACAGGCATTGGTGACGTAACTTTTAGCTCTTCGGGCAACATTCATTTACAGGGCACTTATCTTTACAGTGGCAATACCAATGTTTCCTCTGGAGCTGTAACTCTCAACAACCTTACTATACCCGATTCGGCTAGTTGGACGATGGCTAGGGGCACTCAAATGCTCGTGAATAACGCAACTGTCCACAATCTTACATTGGAGACTGCTGCGACACTTGCTAATATCAATGCTAACGGCAGCTTCACGGTTTCCGGTGATTTAGAAGCCAAGCCTTGGAGCACATTAAGTTTCGCAGCGGGTTCGCCAAGCAACACCACCCGTATGACCGTATTGGGGAATCTGACCATTGATAACGCGGTCCTGGATGTTTACCAAGGTCATATTCCGACAAGCGGTAAATTAGGCGTCGGCTATTATCGTCTGATCGCCTATAGTGGAACGCTTAACGGAACCTTCGGATTTGTCGACCTTCCCCAAATTAACGGTGCGGTTTCCAGCCTTCAATATGGAGCAGGCTCAATTGACCTGCTCATTGAAGCGAGCGGTGACAATAGCCTTCAATACTGGAACGGTGGAAACGGCGTCTGGGATAGCACCACAGCATTTTGGACGAATGACAGAGGTGCAGTAGCTGATATTTGGGGCGGCAAGATCGCGATCTTCAAGGACACTCCGACAACTATTGGTGGCGTTATCGATATTAACGGCAATCAGTCCTTTTCCGGCATCCAGTTTGTCAATGACGGTTACATCCTCAATGGATCCGGATCACTCTCGCTTGAACCAGGAGGCTCCGAAATCCGCGTTCTCGCCGATAGTGCGACGATCAACACCGAAATCAATGGCTCCGGTTCACTGCTAAAGACAGAAGCAGGAACACTCATTCTCAACGGCAATAACTCTTATACAGGCGGAACAACCATATACTCAGGTGACGTGCAGATCAGTTCCGACACCAGTCTGGGATTGGGTGGCGTAAATCTGGCGGGTGGCGCGCTTACGATTGTGGATGATATTGCAACCTATCGTAACTTCGATGTTGATCAGCGCGGCACGATTAATGTCACCGACGATAACACACTCACCGCCAATGGCGTGCTTTCGGGCAATGGCAACTTCCTCAAGGACGGTAACGGCAGGCTCGTTCTTAATGGCGTTAACACGATTACTGGCAATATCGGCATTAAAGCGGGTGAACTCGTCATCAATAACGACGGTGCATTGGGCGATGTATCAAACGACGTAAGCTTTATGGGTGGAACACTGACCACCACCGCGTCATTCGCAACGTTTCGTAATTTCAATCTGGATGTAAACGGCAACTTCAACGTCGACGGATCAACTGCGCTCACCCTAAACGGCAACATTAATGGCGCAAACGATCTCACAAAAGCGGCGCTGGCATTCTGACACTGAATGGTACGAACACTTTTCGCAATCTGAACATTACCAACGGTTTTGTCGTCGGGAACGCAACATCGTTTGGAGGCGACATCCGTAATGCAGGCACCGCGATCTTCAACATCACCGGAACAGAAACCTACAATGGCAACATTCAGGGTCTGAATACTGTTCACGGTTCCATGGTCAAGGATGGTTCCGGTTCACTTACATTGGCTGGAGTTTCGTTGCTCGATTGGTCAATCAACAAAGGCGAAGCTGGTAATCGACGCCAATAAGTTCGGTGGCAACATCGATATCGGGGCTCTGGGAACGGCTGTCGTCAGTCAACCGACAAATGGCACACTTGCAGGCGTTCTGTCCGGCACGGGAACCATTTTGAAGAATGGAGAAGGCACGCTCTTTCTCATTGGCGATTCTTCTGCATTCGGTGGTGTCGTTAAGATTAGCAGCGGTGCTATCAACACAGGCACCGCAGATGCCAAGGGGCGCTCGGCGGCAGCCTGATCGTGGAATCCGGTGGCATCCTTTCTGGTGTCGGCACAATCGGCAGCGGGTTGAACTCGCATATCTCCGTTGCTGATGGAGGCATACTGGCTCCAGGCAACTCCATCGGAACGCTGACCGTAAACGGCAATCTCGTTCTTGAGAGCGGCTCGATCTACAATGTTGAAACCGATCCGCTCAACACTGAAAGTGATCGCATCACTGTCACAGGTGATGCGACGATCAGCGGAGGAACCGTTGCGCATATCGGCTTCGCTGGCGATTATGCGTTAAATACGAGATACACGATCCTGCAGGCGGATGGAAAACTGACCGGCTCGTTCGGTAACGTCACATCGGAATTCGCATTCCTTAATCCGTCTTTGTTCTATGATTACAATGCAGGTTTAGTGCAACTGGAATTGGCCCGTAACGAAGTCCCCTTTATTTCAAAGGGTACGACAGCAAACCATTTCGCGGTCGCAAATGCTCTCGACAGCATGGGCACCAGTTCTGGAATCTATAACGCTTTCGTAAAGCTACCCGACAACACGACCGTCATCGCCAACGCCCTCGACAGCCTGTCCGGCGAAATCTATGGTTCGACGTCATCCGCATTGATCGAGGAAAGCCGGTACATACGCGACATCATCAATAATCGCATGCGCGGCGCTCTTGGCGGTATCGTCATGAATGACGATATGTTCAGCACGAAAATCGATCACGAATGGAGTGCCTGGGTACAGGCCTATGGCGGCTGGAACAAGATCGACGGCAATGGCAACTATGCCGATGTGAAACATTCCACGGGCGGCTTCCTTGTTGGCGCTGATACGATTGCAGAGAATGGCTGGCTTGCTGGGGCTTTCGCGGGATACAGCAACTCGACAATCAAAGCCGACGCTAGAGCATCTTCCGCTTCGGTAGACAGTTTCCACGTCGGGGCACATGTCGCAAAAGAATGGAACGGCAATATCGCTCTTCGTCTTGGTGTCGCCAATTCGTGGCATAAGGTCGATACGGAACGTACAGCAGCATTCTTTGGCTTCGGACCTCAAAGTCCGACCAGCAATGCAAATGCACGCACTTTCCAAGCCTTCGGTGAAGTCGCTTATAAGATCCATGCCAAGAAGATCACTTTGGAACCGTACGGAAATTTGGCTTACGTCAATCATCACACGGGCGCCTATAACGAAGACGGCGGCGCAGCCGCTCTTCGCGGTTCCAAAACCAGAACATCCGCCGCGTTCGTCACCCTGGGCATTCGTGCGAAAACTGAAGTGGAACTTGGAGGCAACACGACGGCCGCTGTTTCAACAGGTGCAGGCTACCGCAAGACTTCAAATAATGTACGTGGAGCGGCGGAGCATGGTTTCACAGGATCAGACGAGTTCACCATTTACGGTACTCCAATCGCCAGTGATGTAGCGACCCTCGAAGCCGGGTTGGATATGCCCGTCTCAAAGACGTCTAACTTCAACCTGAATTATCAGGCCCAGATTTCTTCAAAGTCGACAGCCCACACAACCGGAGCAAGGTTTGCAATCAAGTTCTAATCGCGGCTATCCAGATCGCCCCTGCTTGGAACGCTATTATTCCTCCTATCTTAACGCCATCGCTACGGGCCATATAGTGTGGTGCGCCATCGGGCTTCTGTCGGCGCAATGACGATGTTTGCCGGCATCCCCGACATCCCGTCGGCGGCAGCCTGTCCAGCCGAAGCGGATTCTTGCAACATATCCGCAAGGAATGAATATGCTTCAGCAGGGTCTGAGGCCGAATTCAACCGCTCTTTTGCGAACGCCATTTCGGTGAATACGCCTCACCATGAATGCTGTGCGGCCGTAAGCGGGGCAAATTTGGTGGCCAAGACCCTGTTTCTGATTCCAAGTCAGAAATATTAAACACTGTGCATATCGTAAGTTCCGCATCGATATTTCATGGCTATGGGATTCCTGATTTTGGCAAATCATGATTCTCTTTTGCGATGCCGAAGAGAATGCTTCCCTCGCCCAAGCATGCTGACACGCTTTCACTGAACGCGTTGCGCAGTCTGGTCACGGGTTTGGTTGAGAGAACCGAACGTGCAGAGGCTCGGCTTGAAAAACTGGAAGCTGAGAATACAGCACTCCGTAAGGAGAATGCCGAGCTCCGTCTGGAAAACACCCGGCTTAAAGTTGAGAACCAACTCCTTCGCGATGAAATTGCGCGGCTGAAAAACCTGCCGCCACGGCCGCCGTTCAAACCGTCGGGCATGGATAAGGCAACGGACGCGAAAGCTCAGGACAAGCAGGCGGGCAAGAAGAAGCCACGTGGACCGAAACTGGATGTCGAGCGCGTTGATCGGGATGTGGTTCTTCATGCCCGTGTTCCGGACGGTTCACGCTTCAAGGGCTACAAGAGCTATTACGTGCGCGATATAGTTTTGCGCGCTGAGGTTATTCACTACCGGCGCGAATGCTGGGTTGCTCCGAACGGTAAGACTATTCTTGCGCCGCTACCTGCCGGAATCGTCGGTGGTTATGGCCCAAACCTCAGGCGGCTCTGCCTGATGCTGCATGCGCAAGGTCAGGTCACAGCGCAACGGTTGTCGACCCTGCTTAATGACATCGGCATGGACATCTCCAAACGCCAGGTTGTGCGTTTGCTCACCAAGGGGCTGGATGGCTTTGTTGCTGAGGATGCTGCCGTTCTGCATGCTGGCCTGGTGTCGGAAGCCTATGTAACGGTCGATGACACCGGGGCCCGTCATACGCGCGATAACTTCTATACCACCCATATTGGCGGCGAGCATTTTACCGTCTTTCGCACCACGAAAACAAAATCCCGCCTGAACTTCCTGTCGCTCTTGCGCGGCAATTATCAGGATTATGTGCTTAACGATGCTGCTTCTGATTATCTGAAGACGCGACATGGCGTGGATCCGACAGTCATCGCCAGGCTGCAAACACGCACACCTCAACGCTTTTGCAACCAGGTCCCCTTTCTGGAACACCTGGCGCAAAAGGTGTCGACATCTTCGATAAGGACATGGTTCGGGCCGTCGCGGAAGCGGGCATCTGGGGTTCTGTTCGCCACCACGGCCTGCTGGGCAATGCCGTCATTATCTCCGACGATGCCGGCCAGTTCCGGGTTGGCAATCATGCGCTGTGCTGGGTGCATGCGGAGCGGCTGCTGCAAAGCTGATGCCGGCGACGCCACAGCACGTCCGGTGGGTGGAAAATATACGCGATCTCATTTGGAGCTTCTACAAGGCGCTCAAGGCATTCAGGCAGAAGAGCCCCTCACCGGGATCAGTCAGCGCTTTCCGGCAACGGTTTGACCGCATCTTCTCTATCCGGACGGGTTGTGTGGAGCTGGACAAGCTGTTGGCACGCCTGCTACGCCGCAAGGAAGAACTGCTCAAGGTTCTCGAACGCCCGGAAATTCCGTTGCACACCAACGCCTCCGAGAACGATCTGCGCAGCTGCGTCACCAAACGCAAAATCTCGGGTGGCACCATGAGCAACGATGGACGCATTGCCCGCGATACCATGCTGGGACTTATGAAGACCTGCAAAAGCTTCGGCTTTCCTTCTGGCATTATCTCGGCGACCGGCGGTATATCCAATCAACAAACAGCCATTCCGGAGCTTGCAGGCCTCATTATCGCCAAGGCCTGATCCCACTTACTTACGACTGTCTGGCTTTGAGAAAGGCACCACCCGACCTGCTCTTGCTGGTGCTTCATCCATAATATGACCGCCCGTCAAGCTCAGTAATGACGGTGAAACATTCCACTGTTTGTCGTCATCCGTGTGCACCGTCACCGTCTTGCGATTGCGACGAATAACAAAGCCTCGAACCATCGTACCATCTGGCCCTTCAAACATCACGCCACTGCCGATCTTGATCTCCTGCAGCACAGCGGCTGTCTTTTGTTGATGGAGAAACTGCAATCGCTCAACGATGTGCCGGTTCAATTCCATCAGCGTGGCTTCATCCAGACTATCAATATCCAGCTCGGTAATCGGCGTCTTCTTCATCGTGCAATCTATACGACCTTCTTGGGCAAAAGGAATTATGGTAGATCGCAACTCACCGCGCAACTGCACAACAAAATGGCATTGCCCCGGATCTGCCCGCTTACTGTGCGGCCAACTTTTCTGATACAGAAGCCTGCTCAGGCAATAGGTTGAAAAATATAACCATTCAAGATGCTACGAAAGCTAAAATAACCTTAGCTTTCGTCTGACTGACGGTCAAATTTCGCTCTTTCGGAAAGGAATCTGGCGCAGCTTATGCCTTGATCGGACGCCACTGAAGAAATCTCTTCAATGGCTTTGATGCTAATCCGATTTGGTTAAGAAATCCATCCCCATGGAAGGAGAAACCAGAAAAACCGAAGGATAGACCGCTTCCGGGATAAAGACATACAATTTCGAATCTCATTCCAAAAAGGGGCCTGCCCTCCCTTCCAGAAGCGTGCGCAATTCGATTGTCGACGCCACAGCATATCATCGAGCAAACTCACACCTCGTTTCGCCCTATTTCATACAGGAGAAAAGGACAAAGTAAGCCCGAAGGATCAGAGCATATTCCGACCGGAGTGAAACGAGGCTCGACAAGATTATGCTTCAGGTAGAAGACTTTGGAGCGCCGATCTGCTTCAACCAGATCGAAACGCGCTCCAAATTGCTATCGAAGCCACGCAACCATAAAATCTGCATGTCTCATTTTGAGCCTTCTCGTGTCAATTTCAGCCCGGCTGCTCAACATTTTCCGCAAATGGCGACAAACCCGCTTCACAGGAGCAGCATCAGAAGCATGGCGACCCCGAACAGCGAGCCCATTGGTGCTGATTGAGCAACTTCCGCTCCATTCCGGCGCCACGCGCAAAGCGGAGTGGGTCTGCCTTTGCGAATTCAGGTCACATCTATCATTTCCACACCGTAACAATGCTTGCGAGACCCCATAATCAGAGAATCGCTCAAGCTCTGCTCTCAACCGGGAAAACCGCCTTATTTCCGTGTGGAAACAGACTCTTCCCGTTTGAAATTGGCAAAGAGATGAGGTGTGCGGATTATAGACTGCGGTCTAAAACTCATAAAAGGCCATAAAACAAACGGATAGGCCGACATTAGCCGAATCGATAAAATTTTGCTTAATTTTAATATCGGCGCTAACTCTTTGTTAATGCGGCTGCCCCTTGCGATAGAATAAGAATCGGACATAATGACGGTATTTAGGCGGTAACCGTTCCAATGCCGTCACTAGGGACCCAAGTAATGAATATCGCAAATCCAGCAGCAGCCTTGTCGTTTGACGACATGATATTATCGCAAGGGCGCGAGATTTCTCGCAAGCTCAATCTGCTGCGTCACGAAAACTTTCCGCCGGATGCGCGCAAGAATATGCTGCGCCAGTTTTCGATGGCTGAGGCTGCGTATTTCCTTGGCGTGTCTCCCAGCAATCTCAAAAACTACACCTGGAAGGCAAAGGCGTCGAGCCGACCATTCTTACAGGTGGTCGCCGCGCCTATAGTGTCGAGCAGATTCAGGAACTGCGCCAATGGCTCGACCAGAACGGTCGCGCCGAGGTGAAGCGCTATGTTCCGCATCGTCGCGGCAATGAGAAGCTCCAGGTTATCGGCGTCGTCAACTTCAAGGGCGGCTCCGGCAAGACCACGACAGCCGCGCATCTGGCGCAGCATATGGCGCTGACCGGGCATCGCGTGCTTGCAATCGATCTCGATCCGCAGGCTTCGCTGTCAGCACTGCATGGCATCCAGCCGGAGCTGGATGAATTCCCGTCCCTCTATGAGGCAATTCGTTACGATTCCGAAAGGAAGCCTATCCGCGAAGTCATTCGCCGCACCAATTTCCCCGGTCTTGATATTATTCCGGCCATGCTGGAGCTGCAGGAATATGAATATGATACGCCGCTCGCCATGCAGAATGGCGGTGAAGGCAAGACATTCTGGAACCGCATCGCACGGGCTTTGTCCGACGTGGATGGCGACTATGATGTCGTGGTTATCGATTGCCCTCCCCAGCTGGGCTATCTCACGCTCACCGCTCTCTCTGCGGCGACCTCCGTCCTGATCACCGTTCATCCGCAGATGCTCGACCTCATGTCCATGTCGCAATTCCTGCTCATGCTGGGCGATATTCTGAAAACGGTTCGTCAGGCTGGCGGTGCAGTCCAACTCGACTGGTTCCGCTATCTGATTACACGTTACGAACCGACCGATGTGCCCCAGGCGCAGATGGTCGGCTTCATGCAAAGCATGCTGGCTTCGCACATGCTGAAGCATCAGATGCTGAAATCAACCGCGATTTCGGATGCCGGTCTCACAAAGCAGACGCTTTACGAGGTCGAGCGTTCATCAATGAATCGCGGCACCTATGATCGCGCCATGGAGGCCATGGAGGCGGTTAATTCCGAAATTCGCGGCCTCATTCACGAGGCATGGGGCGTTAGACTGCCGACTAAAACGGCGAATATCGAATAAAATCAGGTCTCTGGCCGGTTTGAGGAAAAGAGAATGGCAAGAAAGAACATATTCGAAAGCGTCATGCGGGACGAACCGGCGGCTGAACATGCCACACAGCCGGTTGAAAACGTATCGCGCCGGTTCGGTGCCGCCAAATCTCTATCCGCCTCGATCGATGAACTGGCCAAGCAGGCCGCCCAGAAGCTCGATGGTGAAACCATTGTTGAGCTTGATCCTGTCGATCTGGACGTTTCTTTCGTCGCGGATCGTCTGCCGGAAACAAATGACGACGAGTATCAGGAGCTTCTGGAGGCCATTCGTGAGCGCGGTCAGGACAGCCCTATCCTCGTGCGTCCGCATCCAGGACCAGTGGCCGCTATATGATCGTTTTCGGTCATCGCCGCGCCCGCGTTGCCCGAGAGCTTGGCATCAAGGTCAAGGCCGTCATCAAGCCCCTCGCCGATCTGGAGCATGTTCTGAGCCAGGGCCAGGAAAACTCTGCCCGTGCCAATCTGAGTTTTATCGAGCGTGTTTTCTTTGCAGCGCGCCTTGAAGCGCTGGGCTTTGAACGTGAAGCCATACAGGCGGCATTGACGGTCGATTATCAGACTCTGTCGAAGATGCTGACCATTCCGAAGGCCGTTCCAGAACATATTCTTCTTGCCATCGGCCCGGCAAAAGGCATCGGTCGTGATCGCTGGCTGGAACTGCGCAAGCTGATCGAGATTCCGGGCAAAAAGGATGCGGCAGAAGAGCTTCTGGCTACATCGACCTTTGAAAGGGCATCCTCCGTCGATCGTTTCGAGCAGCTTTATGGTTATCTGAAAGGCGGAAAGCAAAAGAAACCGGTTACCAAGGCCGCTCTGCGTCCCGGCACCAGCTGGACGGCTTCCGATAAATCCGTCAGCGCCGTTATCAAACAGAATGGCAAATCGGCTACATTGGCTCTCAGTGCAGCCAACGGGCCTCGTTTTGCCGATTGGCTTCTCGCAATCTGGATGAGCTCTACGCGTCATTCCGGAGCGAGGAGAAGTAAGTAAGCGTACGGATCGATAGCGGTTGCTGAGATCTGATTGTGTAGCGTTCAATAATGCATGTCTCCCAAAAGTGGGAACCGGTTTTGGGATAAAGACATGCATGAAAACAAAACTTAAAGCGTGTCGTATGACTACGACAAAACGCGGCACGCTTTAGCAAGTGTGTTTGCGTCGAAACTGTTCAGGAAGAGGAACGAGACAGCAAAGAAAAAGGCCCCAAACGTCGCCGTGTGGAAGCCCTTCTCATTGGTTTAGCAGCTAGAGAATCGCAAATCCACGAATCACTGTCAAGTGTAATTAGCGTCATTTCGGCGGGTGGATTTCTTTTGCCTTGTGGAAGGTGAAAGAAAATGGAGATTCAACTGGCCTCGACGCCGTTCGGCAGTCGAAGGATGACGCTTGCCTTGTTGGCAAGTCAACAGAACACACAGCAAATCGCGCAAGGAACCGTTGCCGATAAATGGCAGCTGCATCGTTGGCTGTGTGAAGCAAAGACGCTGTTCAGCCTGAATGATCGCTCTCTGGCGGTTCTTTCGGCGCTGCTGTCGTTCTATCCGGAAATGGAACTGAACGAAAAGAGCAGCCTCATCGTGTTCCCATCCAACAAGCAGCTGGCCTTGCGTGCGCATGGAATGGCCGATGCAACCTTGCGCCGTCATCTGGCAGCGCTGGTCGATGCCGGTTTCATCCTTCGTCAGGACAGCCCGAATGGCAAGCGTTATGCCCGCCGTGCTAAAGGCGGCGATGTGCAGATTGCATTCGGCTTTTCACTGGCACCGCTGCTGGCGCGTGCGTGTGAACTGGAAAAAGCTGCCGAACAGGTGAGGGCGGAGAAGACTGCATTGCGTGAAATGCGCGAACGGCTGACATTGCTGCGCCGCGATATCACCAAGCTCGTCGAGTTTGCAGTTGAGGAAAAGCTCGCCGGTGACTGGCAGAACATCAACCACCGTTTCCGTCAGATCGTCGACAGCATTCCGCGCCGTGCAGAGCATCAAGAACTGGCAGCGCTGGTCGAATCCTTGCAGCTCATCCGCACAGAAATCGATAACGCATTGAAACTTCATGAAAATGTTCAAAATTTGCGCGCCAATGAATCTCAAAATGAGCGGCAGCAAATTGAATCGAATCCAGATTCCCAATTTGAAAAGGCGACATCTGAATTTATCGACCAGCGCATAAACGACATCGCCAGCGCTCCCGTTGAACCAACGGTTTCGCTCGACATGGTGCTTCGTGCCTGTCCGGAGATCACGGCCTATGCCCTATCATCCATCCGTCATTGGCAAGATTTGGCCAATACGGCAGAGAAAGTCCGCTCATTCCTCGGGATCGATGGAAAACTCTACGATCTGGCAAAGAAGACGCTGGGAATGCATAATGCATCCATCGTGATCGCCTATATGCTGCAGCGCTATGAGCGGATTCAGTCCGCTGGGGCTATTTGCGCATCCTGACGGAAAAGGCGGCCAATGGCTCATTTTCGATCAGACCGATGCTTATGGCGGCACTGAATGGACAAAATCGTTAACCATAAGCCTCTATCGGCATGACAAAACCAAAGGGCTATTTAGGTTTCGTATCGTTCATGAAGCTTAAGAAGATCAAGTGTTCCAATTGCAGTTGAAAAACGGACAGGAGAGCTTCAGACAATAGCAAAAGCAGGTTGTTAGGCTACATTGTCGCCATGCGTGCGAAAATGCATTCCAGCTGACATTGATGTTTTATAATGTCGTTTAACGCCGAGGCTATGGCGGAATGTCAGGACGGCTTGGAATGGATTGACGCTTTGAAGTTTGATGCGGTCAGCAGATCTCAGTCCAGTGCCTGAAAGCGGCGGCGACGTGAACGACGGCGAGGGCGCAATGTATTCAGGTCTTGCGCCTGATCGGTCCTATGACGTGGGGAGGCGAAAGGAGGCGCATGATGAAAAGGATGCAGCACCCGATGGTGAATATCCAGAATATCTCATCAGTGAGATCGTTGATCATGACGCAATCCAGAGCAAACCGCTTGTCCGTTTCCGTGACGCGCGAAACAATATTCCCAGATGAATATAGTCTTGTGAAACCGTGGCCAAGTCACGAAGCCGTGCTTTATCGCCGCGCCGGTCGCGATTTCTGCGCCGATCTGCGATAGATCCTTCATGCTGCCTTTCAAAATCCATTGTTCCGGTCCGGTGCTCGCGGCTGAATTTCCGGACAAGCAAAACATTTTAAGCTGGTCGCTGACACGTCCGGGTTTCGTCTCGGCGCATTCCGTTGTCTGGCTGGAAGTGCGCAATGACGATCTGACGCTGGATGTTGATCCGGCATGTTTGCTGCAGGAAAGACTGAGAGAAGCAGGTTACGGCGAAGCGGTGCAAATGATGACATCGCGCAGCGTATACAAGCACCATGTCGCAATGCGATGCTCCGGCGAAGCACAGGCCGCCTGTCTTGCCACTGTCGGCTTGTCGAATGCGGGGAGGGTGGGGAACGCACGCAGATGAAGATGCCAGCCGGAACGATCAATCTTCTGGTTCACATCGATATGCCATTGTCGGTCGCAGCTCATATAGAGGCAATGTCGATTGCTGCCGAGGCCCGCACCGCTGCCATTATGGAACTTGGGCTCGATGTCGGCGGCAGAGCCGCGACCGGAACTGGAACGGATTGCATCGCCGTTTCGGCTCCGCACGGGCAAGCGGAAGAGGCGGCATCATATGCAGGCTTGCATACGGATATCGGGGCCGCCCTCGGTGGTGCTGTTTATGATGCGGTGTCCGAAGGCGGCAGGCTCTGGATGAAAGAGCAGGGCTTTTGATCTGTCAGGCTTCTGCGGCAGCACCTTTCGGCTTCAGACGCAGGATGAGCGGCACCAGAACAAGGGCGACAATCGGAAAGACCAGCCAGTTGATGGTTTCCCAGCCGGAAGAATGCAACAGCGACCCTGCAAAGAACGAAGCGCAGGCCACGGTGCCGAACATGATGAAATCATTGGCACCCTGTGCCTTGCCGCGTTCAGCTGGCGTGTGGCAGTCGGTCACCATGGCGGTCGCGCCGATAAAGCCGAAATTCCAGCCGATGCCAAGGAAGATCAGCGCCCCCAGAAATGACCGACATCGAAGCCGCCCAGTGCGATAATCGCTGAGAAGGCGATCAGCACCAGCCCGAGCGCGGTGATCTTTTCCTTGCCGAAACGGGTGATGAGCCTTCCGGTGAAGAAGCTGGGGCCGAACATGGCCAGCACATGCCACTGGATGCCAAGCGCCGCATGATCGACGGAATGGCCATGGCCAACCATGGCGATGGGGCAGCCGTCATCACGAATGTCATCAGTGCATAGGAACAGACACCGGCAGCTACGGAAAGAATGAAGCGCGGCGAACGCAGAATTTCGCCAAGCGGGCGGCCTGTGTCATGGGCGGCGTTCGGATCTTTCCGGATTTTCGGTGCGCGCAGCATAAAAGGACCGGGAGGGCGAGGAGCCCCAGAACCGCCTGGCTGAGGAAACTGCCCGCAAACATGGCATCGGGAATGGTGTCGCGCGTCCAAATGACAAGCTGCGGCCCGACGATAGCGGCGACAAGCCCGCCCACCATGACCCATGATATGGCACGCGCCTTCATGTCGCCCGTTGCCGCATCGGTGGCGGCAAAACGATAGCTCTGCACATAGGCGGCATAGAAACCGGCGGTCAGCGTTCCGAGACAGAAGATGAGGAAGGAAGCGGCAAAAATGCCCGCGGCGGCAATCAAGCCAGCCGAAACGCCGACAAGCGCGCCCAGCATATAGGCATTGCGGCGTCCGAACTGGCGCATGAAGAAAGCGGCAGGCAAAGTGCCGAGCGCAAGGCCGAGATTGAACAGGCTGACAGGAAGCGTGACGAGCGCCGGATCGGAAGACAGTTTCTGCCCGACCAGACCGCCAAGCGAAATCACGATGGGCGGGCTGGAAGCGCCGAGTGCCTGTGCAATCGTCAGGATAAGAATATTGCGCCGCGCAGTCGTCATGTCGGTCATCACCAACCCCTCAATCGATAAACCGGGATGGTTTTATCGGAAACCCCGCCTGCCCGCAAAATCATTCTCAGACGCAATTGAAAACCACGGCATTTCCAGAAAAACGGGGCCTTCGTCAAAGCTTCATGGAAGCGTCAAGCCAGCGATACAAACTCAGCCTAATTGCGTCCCTATAGCTTGAACTCCAGATATTTCAATTCCAACGGGGACTTATCATGATATCGCGTCTCGTCGCCTCGACCATGCTTGCCGGTGCCGTCGCACTGGCATTTCCGGCATCCGCCGAAGAAAAGGCTTTTCCTGCCACGCTGAAGGCTCATGCCATCCTGCCCGCGAACACGATCATCGCCGCGCCGGAGGATGCGAGCCAGCATCTGAAAACGTCAGGCAAGTTCACCACCGCCGACCGCAAGCGCGCTGAGGGCATCGGCACGGTGGAAGGCAAGGACGGCGTGCGCAAGACCGGCCTTTCGGTGCCGTTCGACGGCCAGCCGGTACAGGGCTTTTCCGGCATCAAGACCATGGAAGACGGCAGCTTCTGGTCGCTGTCCGACAATGGCTTCGGCTCAAAGCTCAATTCGCCGGATGCCATGCTGATGCTGCACAATGTCAAGTTCGACTGGGACAAGGGAACGGTCGAGCGCGTGAAAACCGTGTTCCTCAGCGATCCGGACAGGAAGGCTCCGTTCCCTATCGTCATGGAAGGGGCAGAAAAGCGTTATCTGACCGGCGCCGACTTCGACGTGGAATCCATCCAGCCGGTGGCGGATGGTTTCTGGATCGGCGAGGAGTTCGGGCCGTACCTCTTGAAATTCGACACGGACGGCAAGCTGATCGATGTGTTCCCGACTTTCGTTGGCGAGACGGAAGTGGTGTCGCCGGATAATCCGAAGCTTGCTCTGCCCGCCAATCCGAGCCTCAAGCTCCCGGCCTATAATCTGAAGCGCTCCGGCGGCTTCGAGGGGCTTGCCATGTCCAAGGACGGCTCGAAGCTCTATGGTCTTCTGGAAGGCCCGCTTTTGTCGATGGTGCGCCGGAAAGACCGAGAGCGGCAAGACCGGCCTGCGCGTCATCGAGTTCAATGTTGCGGACAAGAAGTGGACGGGCCGGTCCTGGCTCTATCCGCTGGCGGAGGGCGGCGAAGCTATCGGCGATTTCAATATGCTGGATGAAACCACGGCGCTGGTCATCGAGCGCGATAATGGCGTCGGCACGGCGGACACGGCTTGCGCCGATCCGAAAAGCCGCAGGCCGATTGCTTCGATGTGCCGTCGAAGGTGAAGCGCATCTACAAGATCGCGTTCGATGACAGCAATGTCGGCAAGGAAGTGCGCAAGATCGGCTATATCGATCTGCTCGCCATTGCCGACCCGGAAAACAAGCGCCGTCAGGGCGGGCGCGAGGCATTTACGACATGCCGTTCCTGACCATCGAGAATGTGGACCGCGTGGACGAAACGCATATTATCGTCGGCAACGATAACAACCTGCCTTTCTCGGCTGGGCGCGCGCTCGACAAGGTGGATGACAATGAATTCGTCCTGCTGGAAGTGGGCGAGTTTCTGAAGGCTGAATGACCCTTCTTCCAAGCTGCAGGTTGGCGGCCTGCCTTCCATAGGCAGGCCGCTATTGATCTTACTTGGTCGTATAGCCGCCATTGACGAGAATGGTCTGCCCGGTCATCCACCAACCGTCCGAGACGAGGAAGCGGATATAGGGGACGATATCCTCAATATCGGTAAGGCCGGTTTTGGAAAACTTGGAGAGTGCTGCTGCGGTCCTGTGATAGGCGACAGCGTCCTCGCCTTCTGCCGGATAGAAGAATGACGTATCCATCGGGCCGGGGCCGATTGCGGTTACCGATATGCCGCGTTCGCCGAATTCCTTGGAAGCTGCGCGTGTGAAATGCTCGACCGGGGCCTTGGTGCCGGCATAGGCAGCATAGAACGGCGTGTAGGCACCGAGCAGCGAGGTTACCAGCGTGCAGATACTGCCATTGTTGTTGACGTGTTTGCCTGCTTCCTTCAGGAAGAAAAAGGCTGACTTTGAATTGACGGCGGTCATCTCGTCATATTCCGCTTCCGAAACCTCGACAATCGGCTTCTTCAAGACCTTGCCAACCGTGTTGATGGCGATATCGGACGCCCGATGGCGGCAATCGCGTCAGCGAAGAGTTTCTCCATCGCACCGGCGGTGGTGAGATCGGCCTGAAAGGAAACCGCTTCCGCGCCAGCGGCCTTCACCGCGGCCACGGTGGCGTCCGCATCCGCTTTGGTCGATGCGCTGTTGTAATGGATTGCGATCGCCTTTGCCCCGTGTTCTGCAAAATCGCGGGCAATCAATCCGCCGAGATTCTTGGCGCCACCGGCGATGATAACGGTTCTGCCCTTGATGTTGTGGTCTGTCATGGCTTCAACCTTCTTTTCCGATGCGACTGCGCCACGCAGCCGCTTTCAGGCCGGAAGAGTATCGTCTACAATAGTCTTATAAAGACGGTCATTCTGACAACACCTGTCAGATATGATGGACAATGGAGGCAGAACATCTTGGATCGTATCGACCTCTTCCGTGTCTTCGCCCGTGTCGTTGAATGTTCGAGCTTTACGCGTGCTGCCGATACGCTCGGTGTGCCGCGCTCCTCCGTTTCAGCTGCGGTTCTCGAACTGGAGGGGCGTCTGGGAGCGCGGCTCCTTCACCGGACGACCAGAAGCGTGTCGACGACGCAGGATGGTGCGGCCTTCTATGAACGATGCCTGAGCCTGATTGCGGATGTGGAAGAAGCGGAAAACCTGTTCCGCAATACCGCCGCGCCATCCGGCACGCTGCGGATCGATGTTCCCGGTCGCATCGGGCGCCTGATCATTGCGCCTGCCTTGCCCGCGTTTCTGGATGCCTATCCGGAAATCGACATACATCTCGGGGTGACGGATCGCGCCGTCAATCTTGTCGAAGAAAGTGTCGACGGCGTTCTGCGCGTCGGGCCATTGACCGATTCCGGGCTGATCGCCCGATCGCTCGGAGAGCTACCGCTGATTAACGTTGCGAGCCCGGCCTATCTGGAGCGGTACGGCATTCCCGAAACGCCTTCCGATCTTTCCGCGCATTGGGCCGTTAATTATGCCTCGCCGTCGAGCGGGCGCGTCGAGCCTTGGGAATGGGTCGAAGACGGCGTGACGCGATCCATGCCGGTGCGCGGCCGCGTTACTGTCAACAGCGCCGAAGCCTATATCGCCTGTTGTCTCGCCGGCCTCGGCCTCATCCAGATTCCGGCCTATGATGTCAAGCGCCAGCTGGAAGTGGGCGAACTGGTTGAGGTAATGCCCAATATGCGCGCTGAGCCGATGCGGATGACGTTTCTCTATCCCCACCGCCAGCACCTTTCCCGTCGTCTCCAGGTCTTTGCCGACTGGCTTGAAGAACTGCTGAAGCGGGAGCTTGCCGCTTGTTCTCTCTGTGTATGGTGACAAGCCCGGCGTGGAAGTTTTGTTTCGGCGCAGCTATGGTGCGGCGACAAAATGATGGAGGAAGCCGTTGAAGATTTTCATTTTCGGCAGTGTGAATGTGGATGTCAGCGCCCGGATGGCCGCGCTGCCGCGTCCGGGACAGACCGTGAATGCATCGGGCTATGGTATCGGCCTCGGCGGCAAGGGCGCCAATCAGGCGGTGGCGGTTGCCAAGCTTGGCGGTGATATTCGCTTTGTCGGCGCTGTCGGCAATGATGCCTTTGGCGAACTGGCCGTGAAGCAGATGCAGGAATTTGGCCTCAACACCGAAAGCGTGCGCGTGATTGACGGTGTCGATACGGGCATGGCGATCATTCAGGTCGAGGAAGCGGGGCAGAACACTATTGCGGTTTGCGCTGGTGCCAATGCGCGCTGGTCGGCTGTCGATATTGACGGTTATGCTGCCGATATTGCCAGGGCGAAGATTACGCTGTTGCAGCGCGAAGTTCCCCATATTGCCAATCTGGCCGTGGCAAAGGCCGCGCGTGCGGCAGGCGGCAGCGTGTTGCTCGATCCGGCGCCGGTCGGCGATGCAAGCCATATGGCGGACCTGATTGCGCTCAGCGACATCATCTCTCCCAACGAGACGGAAGCCGCCGAAATTACCGGTATCGAACCGACCGATCTTGCTTCGGCGGAAGCTGCCGCGCGCAATCTTCTGGAGCGCGGGCCGAAGACGGTTATCCTCAAGCTTGGAAGCCGGGGCGCGCTGCTGGTGACGGCGGATGAGGTCAAACATTTTGCGCCGTTCAAGGTCAAGGTGGTCGATACGGTTGCCGCCGGTGACAGTTTCAACGGTGGTTTCGCGGTTGCCTTCTCGCAGGGCCAGTCCTTGCACGATTGCGTGCGCCATGGTTCGGCAGCGGGCGCGATTGCGGTCACAAGAGTGGGTGCTGGCGCGGCTGCGCCGACCGCAGTCGAAGTGGCAGGCCTTCTGCAAAATAAGGCAGAATAAAGATTCGAGGCAATTTGCGCCGATTTCGGTCAATTTGAGCAGAAAACTGCACAAAACCTCTCGCCAAACATGGCGACGAAGCCGCGAGAATAAGGCACTCGCGGCTTTTTGTGACGAGAATTAGATTTAGAGCATGATCCCGAAAAGTGGACTTCCGGTTTTCGGATAAGATCATGCCCAGAAAAATCAAAGCGTGGCCAGACGTTCAGTCAGCAGGCTGAAGAAGCCGTCTGCATCCACATCCTTGATGAAAAGCGCGTTCTTCGGACGGTCTGTCACTTCCCACCAGTCGACGACTGTTTCGCCGATGGTCAGCTCGAATTGATCTCGATTTCCACATTGCATTCACGTCCCGAATAGAGTTCCGGCTTGATGAGATAGGCGATGACGTTCGGGTCATGCAGCGGGCCGCCATCGGTGCCGTATTTGGCTTCGTCATAGCGCTCGAAGAATTCGAGCCATGCCGCGACTACTTCGCCGACATGGGTGCCGATGCCGCGAATGGCGGCGATGCGCTTTTCGGTGGTTAGCACCTTGTGCGTGACATCGAGCGGCATCATGGTGATCTTGATGCCGGATTTGAACACGACCGCAGCGGCGTGCGGGTCGACATAGATGTTGAATTCGGCCGCTGGCGTGATGTTGCCGCCCTCGAAATAGCCGCCGCCCATCAGCACGATTTCCTTGACGCGTTCGGCAATCTTCGGCTCGCGGATCAAGGCGGATGCGATATTGGTCAGCGGTCCGAGCGGGCAAAGCGTGACGGTGCCGGGTTCTTCCGTCATCAGCGTTTCGATAATGAAATCAACGCCATGTTGGGCCTGAAGCGGCATGGTAGGGGCAGGCAAGTCGTAGCCGTCGAGGCCGGTCTTGCCATGGACGTTTTCAGCCGTCACGAGCGGACGAACCAGAGGGCGGATGGAGCCTGCGAAAACCTTGGTTCCGGGCTTTTCGCCACTTCGCAGACCGTGCGCGTGTTGATCTCGGTGCGCGCCAGCGGCCGTTGCCGGCAACGGCGGTGATGCCGAGAATATCAAGCTCGGGGCTTGCGAGCGCCAGAAGAATGGCGACGGCATCGTCCTGACCGGGATCGGTATCGATAATGATTTTACGGGCCATGATAGGTTCCTGATGAGATATTCTAGAGAGCGTTGCGCGCCGCACTGACCGTCTGGTCGACAAGCGCGTCGAAGGAGATTTTCGCCGGGCGGCGCATATAGGTGACGATGTCGTCGGCCAGAAGCGGCTTCGACCACCGTTCGGCGATGATGCCGGAGCCGCGCTGGATGGCGATGACACAAAGGATCTGCGCAGCATTGCAGTCGACGTCGTGGCCGATGCTGCAGACGATTTCGAGCGTGCGGTCGAAATCGCCTTCGCCGAACCAAAGTGCGATCACCGTGCGGCTGCATTCGGATAGACATGAATCCAGTTATACTCGGCATATTCGGCATCGCATTTCGCCCATGCGTCCTGCCAGTTGCCGGCCGAACGGCAGGCATCGAGCGCGAAAGCCAGAACCGCACCATATTCGGTTTCGGTCGGGAAAAGTGCTGCGGTTGAGACCACCAATTCGCGGGTGTCGCTGACCGCAAAGGCGCGCGCCGCCATGACGGCATTGAAGACTTCGCCCAGAATACCGTTTCCGGCATGGGAGATTTCCGCATCCATCCATGCGAGGCGGGCAGCTTCGCGGGCGCGGCCCGGCACCACCATGCCGCAGATGACGCCGCGCATCTGCGCGCCGATCCATTCATCGAACGGATTGTCGCAAGTACCGGTTTCAGGGGCGGTGAGGCCGCGCCGCATATTGAAAGCGCGATTGCCTCCGCCGACCAGCCAAGCGGGATCAGCGAGGTCCAGCGCTCGGCAATGTCGGCGCTGGTGACAGCCGAACCCTTGTCGCCAAAGGCTTCGAGAAATGCGATCTCGAAGGTGATGTCGTCATTATAGGTGTTGGGCTCGCGCACATAATCACGGATCGGGCCGAAGGTTTCGGCGATATTTTCAGCCGTATAGCCTTCCAGCGCCGTGCCAGCCGCCGCACCGACAAGCTGCGCCATCCAAGCGGCGGCGGTGCGGTCGCGGAAATCTTCGGACTGGACGGCAAAAGCACATCGTCCGGCCATTGAACGGCAGCGTCGAATTCGTCCCATGACCCGTAACGCACTGTCTTTTGCGACGGATGATCCGGATCGGGCCGCGCGGCGCGCATCAGGACACGCAGGCGCATGTCGATGCGATAGAGTGTTTCAAAATCGCCTTTTCCAAGTGCGGTGAGCCCATCGCGCAGAAGTTCTTCGTAAGGGGCAAGGACGAAGCCCTTGTTTTCCAGCGATTGCAGCGCACCCGCCATCAGGCATTCAGGTGCAGCCGAACCCGGCACATTGCTTTTCCAGAACATGGCCATGAGATCGTCCTGCGCCTTCATGACGGCGCTTGCATCCCAAGTCTGTTCTCCGCCGTGCGCACCACCGGTTTCGTGTCGCGCAGCAGATCGCGGGTCAGTTCCCAAGCCTTCATTTCACTCTCATTTCAGTATTCTGGTCAGTATTCTGATGATGCATTTCAGGAGTTTTTCAGTTGCTTTGCGCGCCGCTGACGGCGCGCGCGTGGATCGTCAGCACGACGACCGGGACGAGATAAGGGATCATCTGCATCAGCTCGAACGGCAGTCCGAGGCTCTGAAGCGTGATGGCGAAGGCTTCCGCCGCCGCAAGAACCAGGCTTGCCACAAGCGTTCCCCATGCGGTGCCTTGTCCCATGACTTCCGCCGCAATGGCGATGAAACCGCGACCTGCGGTCATATTCTGGGCGAACCAGGTGACATAGCCGAGCGACAGATAAGCACCGGCTGCACCGCCGAAGAGGCCGGAGAGGACAAGCGCCATCATCTGCACCCGGCCCGTCTGGATGCCAGCGGCGCGCGCTGATTTCGGATCGACGCCGGTGGCGCGCAGATGCAGGCCGAAGCGCGTGCGCATCATCATAAGGCTGACTGCCGGGACGGCGAGAAGGGCTGCAAAGGTCAATATGTGAATATTGCCGATAAAGGGCACGGAAGGCTTGGCAGTGCGCCGCTTTTGAGCGCGCCGGACATGCCCTTGTCGCCCGTTGCAAGAAAAAGCCCGAGCGTCGTTGCCGCCGCCGCGGCGATGTTGAGCGCGATGCCGGTCATGATGAGATCGGTGCCGCCGGTTGACCGAAAGCGACATCAGCCAGCCGAGAGCTGCACCAGTGATGAGCGCCGCCAGCAGGCCGATAGCCGGACTTCCGGTGGCGGCACTGGCCAGAACGGCAATGAGTGCTGCCGACAGCATCATGCCTTCCATGCCGATATTGAGGACGCCCGCGCGGTCGGAAATCATCACGCCAAGAGCTGCCAGCAACAATGGCGTTGCCACGCGCAGGATGGTGCCGATGAAGGATGGATCGAGAATCTGTGCGAGGACCATGCTCATGGTTGTACTCCCGCTTGTTCTCCTTCGCGATTGCGAAGGTTGCGGATCAGCCGCAATACGGTCGGATGATTGTGAATGACGCTTGCCGTCGCTCCCACCATGATGGCCGCTGTCACCAGCCCCACCACTTCGGTCGGGATGTTCATGTTGCGGGCCAGAAGATCGCCGCCCACCTGCACGAAACCGAGGAAGAGGGCTGACGGAATAAGCAGGAATGGATTTTCACGTGCCAGAATGGCGACGACGAGGCCGGTCCAGCCATAACCGGGCAGATCGAGCCAGGCAAAACGGGCATGAAGGCCCAGCACTTCCAGCGCACCGGCCATGCCCGCCACCAATCCGCCGACAATCTGGGCGCGCATGATGATGCCCTTCAGCGGCAGGCCAAGATGATTGGCAAAGCCCGGACTGGAGCCCGCGATACGGATATTGAGGCCCGAGCGCGTCCAGTAAAGCCAGATGCCGCCAGCGATACAGGCCAGAATGGCGATGATCGAACCGCTATTGAGGCGCGTACCGGCGAGCAGACGGTCAAGCTTGGCATCGGGCGGAATCCTGAGCGACATCATCCCGCCTGCAGCCGGATCGCGGATGACATAGTTGAGGACGAACAGGCCGAGAAACAGGAAGGCATAGTTCAGGACGAGCGATGTTACCATTTCCGATGCGCCGAAACGCAGCCGCAGCGCTGCCGGGATAGTGCAGGCGAAACTGCCCGCAACCGCGCCGCATAGAATGGCAACCGGCAGCGAGAACCAGCCGAGCGAAGGGAGCAGAACGGCACCCGCCACAGCACCGAGCGCGCCAAGGAAGAAGCCGCTTTCCGCACCCAGGTTGAACAGGCCGGCGCGAAACATGATGGTGATCGCAAGGCCCGTCAGCATGATCGGCGTTGCCGCTTCCACCACATTGCCCATATGGCGGATGCTGCCGAATGGTCCGAGGAAAAACGTTTTGAGAACCCCGGCAGGATTGTCCTGCATCAGCGCCAGCGGCACCAGAAGCACGGCCATGATGACGGCGATGACAAGCACGGTCAGGAAGAATGGAATGAGGTAGGAAATCAGTCTGCGCATTACGCTGCAACTCTGCTTGAGCATGATCTCATCCAAAACCGCGTTACACTTTTGGGATCATGCTCGTGTCCCCAGCATATAAGGTCCAAGGACAGCTGGTGTGATCTCTGGTCCGTTTTCCAGAACGGTGACGATACGTCCGTTGAAGAGAACGATGATCCGGTCGCTCAGGCGCAGCAATTCATCGAGATCGGCACTCACCAGCAGCACGGCGCAGCCGCCCTGCGCCACTTCATCGATGCGGCGGTGCAGAAAGGCCGCCGCCGAAACGTCGATGCCGCGTGTCGGCTGGTCGGCGATCAGGAACTTCGGATTGGTGGCAAGTTCGCGCGCGGCGATCAGCTTTTGCGCATTGCCGCCGGAAAGGGAATCGAGCCTTTCGGTGATGGCGCCCGCCCGCACCGAATACTGCCTTATCATGCCGCTGACACGCGCCTTGATGGCGCTCCAGCGCAGGAATGGTCCCCAGAAGATCTGCTTGTCCGCGGTAATCGATCCGGCCCCGGCTATCGCGTTTTCGGCGAGACAGGCCGGGGCGCCACCTTGCGAAAAGCGGTCGGCTGGCAGATAGCCAAGACCCTTTTGCGCCAGCTTGCCGTGTCGGCGCGCAGCATATCCTCACCGTTGAGGCTGATCGTGCCGCTTGCCGCTTCCGCAAGGCCGGACAGCACCGATACGAGGCCGCGCTGGCCGCTGCCATCGACACCGGCAACGCCGACGATTTCGCCTGCGCCGACGGTCAGGTTCACATCCTTGATGCGGTCTGCCGGATCGGCTGCTTTCGTCGTGACACCCTTCATGTCGAGAACGGTTTTCATCGCGCCATGCTTGTGGGCGCGTTGCGGAATGTCGACCGCATGTCCCATGACCATCTGCATGATGGCATCGTCCGGCACATCGGCAAGTTTTTCCGTGCCTGCAACAGCGCCGGCGCGCAGCACTGTAACGCTTTCGGCCAGTTCGCGCACTTCGTTCAGCTTGTGGGAAATGAAGAGGATGGTAATGCCTTCGTCGCGAAGCGACTTCAGCTTGCGCATCAGTTCCTCGATCTCCGGCGGGGAGAGGACGGCGGTCGGCTCATCGAGGATCAGGAGCCTCGTGCGGCGCGCCAGCGCCTTCAAAATTTCGACCTTCTGTTGGGCGGCGACGGAAAGCGCACCCGTGATCGCATCCGGGTCGGCGTGCAGATCATATTGCTGCATCAGGTCCTGGACGTCTTGCGCGCACCCGCGCGGTCGATCAGCCCGGCCTTCACCGGTTCATGACCAAGAATGATATTTTCGGTGACGGTCAGGGTCGGCACAAGCGAGAAATGCTGGTGCACCATGCCGATGCCTTGTGCCGCAGCGTCTTCCGGCGACCAGGAGGCGATGTGCTTGCCATCGACAACGATTTCGCCTGCGGTGGCATTTTCGATGCCGAACAGGATTTTCATGAGCGTGGATTTGCCCGCACCGTTCTCGCCGCAAATGGCGTGGATGGAACCGGCGCGGATCGAAAACGACACGTCGCGAAGCGCCTCAGTGCCGTTCGGATAGACCTTGTTCACATCGCGGAAGGCGACGATTAGCGGAAGGCGACGATAGCATCGCCGCCTTCAATATTTTCAGCTGGATTTTCCACGATCAGGGACGAACCTTATTGCGGATCGCGTTGAGATCCTCGGTGCTCATGCCGAATGCGGTCGGAACCGTGATCTTGCCTTCGGAAATCTCGTCGGAAGCCTTGTTGATGGCGTCTTTCATTTCCTGCGTGGCCATGGTTGCCATGTTGCCATCTTCCACGATGCCGACAGCGCCTTCCTTGAGGCCGAGTGCTTCCGCCTTGCCGAACGGCAGGTCGCCTGCCTTGAAGCGCTCATAGGCCTGCAGAAGGCTGACATCGACATTCTTCAGAACGGAGCTGACAACCGCTTGGCAATGGCCGGATCGCTGTCCTTGAAGATCGCTTCCTGATCGGAATCGACGCCGAGCACATATTTGCCGGTTTCCTTGGCAGCGGAAAGCTGGCCGAGGCCGGTCTGCGAGGCGACGACGAAGCCAAGCGAAACGCCGGAACGATACTGCGCGAGGCCGAGTTCCTTGCCCTTTGCGGCATCCATGAAGGACCCGGCATAGGAAATGGCGATCTTCACATCAGGCTGAACTGCCTGCGCACCGGCGATATAGCCGACGAGGAAGTCGTTGATGACGGGAATGTCCATGCCGCCGAGGAAGCCGAGATTCTGCCCGTATCGCCGAGCTTGCCTTCCTTCAGCAGCGACGCCGCCAGCATGCCGCCGAGATAGGAACCTTCGTTCTGCTTGTACTGGATGGAGTAGACATTGTCGTAGCCGCCTTCTTCATAAGGCACGCTCGCATCATAGAGAATGTATTTCTTGTCCGGATATTGCTGGGCGACCGAGCCGACGGTTTCCGCCATCTGGTAGGTGCCGCCGATGATGAGGTCCCAGTCCTGCTCGGACGCATCGAGGAACACCGGCTCCCATTTGGTCGGATCGTCGCCGATTTCGAGAATCTTGGTCTCGACGTCGTCGCCATACTTGTCCTTGATCATCTTCATGCCCTTGGCGGCGCTGTCGAAGAACGACTTGTCGCCGAGCGCGCCATTGATGATGAGCAGGATCTTGTCCTGAGCCTGTGCCGCCGTGGTGGCGAAGGTGCCCATCGCCGTCGATGCGGCAAGGGCAAAGGCCAGGTGGATTATTCCCCGTCTGGTGGATTTGATCACAACAGAACTCCAATACTGTAGCGTTATAGAGATGGATTTTCTGCTTTGGATAATTTGCCTCCGCCCACAGAACCCCACACCTGATAGAGATCAAACGCTGACGGCGTGTGTGAGTCAATTGCCAAACTTTTGTCCGCTGTGGACAAAGCAACTCTGTTGCGCGCAACAATGCTAAAGCTTTCGTTTATTTCAACAAAGCCTGATTGGGGTGCCGCAGCGTCGGGTCGAATGGATTGAGCTTTTGCGAGATGATCGCCGCTTCCTTGCGCAGAAGTTCCGTCACCGTCTCCTGGCGCTTTTCGGTCAGGCGCGCGGCCAGCGTGCCGATGCTGAGCGCAGCCACGGCCTCGCCGTCGCGGTTCAAGATCGGCACGCCAAGACCAGCCATGCCATCGATCATGTTGAAGTTGAAGGTCGCAGCGCCTGTGTTGCGCACTCCCTCGATCATGATGCGCAGGTCAACCTCGTCGACGGCGGACTTGTCCAGAATGCGAGGCATGTTGAACCGGATGATCGCCTCGCGCTCTTCCTCCGGCAGGAAGGCGAGGATGGCGAGACTGCCCTGACCGATGCCGAGCGGCACCTTGCCGCCAATATCGCCGGTAAAGGAGCGGATCGGAAACGGTCCTTCCACGCGGTCGAGGCAGACCGCATCGAAATTGCTGCGCACCAGCAGGAAGACCGTATCATTGAAAGTGGTCGAAAGCCGCAGCAGCGACGGACGCGCAATGCTCAATATGCCGTCGCGCTGGCGCGCCTGCGCGGCCATCGCAAAAACTCGAGCGACAGGCGATAGGCTTTCTTGTCGGGAAGCTGCTCGACGAGGTTTTCCGCAATCAGCGTTTTGAGCAAGCGATGCGCCGATGGCTGGCTGAGTTCGAGGTCGCGCGCCAGATCGATGAGCCGCACGCCGTCATCCCTGTTGGCGGCCAGACCTTTCAAAATATGGATCGCCTTCACCAGACTTGAGTTAAGCGCGGCGCCGGATTTCGGATTCTCAGATATATCATCCATAAAATTGCTTCCAAATTCTGCATTTTGAAAGAAATATATAATTTCTTCCGGATTTGAAAATTATAATTTGCATTCATACGGATTTTTCCGCCATCTAAAACCGTCGCCAATGGGAAGGTCCGGCAAGGCATTGGAAAAGTGCCCGCACGCGGATCGGCGGCTTTGCTTGTAATCAAGGGGAACGCTGCGGCTGCGTAAGCGGCTGGATAATCATGCGTTCAAACGGACAAGTCGGATCGGCGCTTCAAGGCGCGATCAAGCCGCTCCCGCCAGCCAGTCCTATCGAAGAGGCGACGTGAGACAATATCACGGCGCTTCCGCTCCCCGCACAATTTTGCGGAAGTCATGCCGAGAGGGAGATGCAATGAGCTTTTTGACCCTTTCCGGAATTTCCCGCCACTACGGCAAGTTCGCGGCTGTCGACAATTTCAATCTGACGATTGAAAAGGGCGAGTTCATTTCGCTTCTCGGCCCTTCCGGCTGCGGCAAGACCACAACCTTGCAGATGATCGCCGGGCTGGTGCCGCCCACGGCAGGCACGATCACGCTCGATGGACGCGACATCACGCGCCTTGCGCCAGCCAGGCGGGAACTGGGCGTCGTCTTCCAGAGCTATGCACTCTTCCCGCATATGACGGTTGCGCAGAATGTGAGCTTCGGCCTCGAAATGCGCAGGGTTCCCAAGGCAGAGCGCGAAAAGCGCGTTCGCGACGTGCTGGAACTGGTGCATCTTGGCGCTCTTGCGGATCGTTATCCGCGTGAGATGTCGGGCGGTCAGCGCCAGCGTGTGGCCATTGCGCGTGCGCTGGTCATCAATCCGCCGGTTCTGCTGCTTGATGAGCCGCTCTCCAATCTCGATGCGCAATTGCGTGAAGAAATGCAGTTCGAGCTGCGCCGCATCCAGCGCACGGTCGGCATCACCACCATCATGGTGACGCATGACCAGGCCGAAGCGTTGTCGATCAGCGACCGCATCGTGGTCATGGAAAGGGGCGTCATCACGCAGGTCGATGCCCCTACAAGCTCTATGAGCATCCGCATAACCACTTCATTTCCAACTTTGTCGGCAAGTCGAACTTCCTGAAAGCGCGCGCTGAAGGCGATATGATCGCGCTGGCCGAAACCGCGATCCGCTTCCCTGCAAATGGCAAAAGTTTCCGGCGAGCTTTCCGTCTTCATCCGCCCTGAAAAGGTACAGCTCGTTGCAGCGAGCGAGGGGCATATCGCCGGTGAAGTGACGACGCGCTACTTCATGGGCGCGCAGTGGCTGCTCGGCGTGGCGACGCCAGCAGGCCAGCTTTCGGTGGCGCTCCCCAATCTCGGTAACCCGCCGCCGTCGGAAGGCACCTCGGTCGGCCTCAGCTGGAACCATGAAGATTGCCGCATCCTCACCGCAGGGGTGAACTGAGCATGTCGGCCGTCACCGCACAGGATACATCCGCCGCACCAAAGCAAAGGCGCGATCTGACACCGCTCTTTCTGGTCGGACCGTCGACGCTTCTGTTCTTCGCGCTGGTGCTGCTGCCGCTCGGCCTTACCGTGCTGCTTTCCTTCAACAGCTACAGCTATGACAAGGGCATCGAGAACGTCTATTCGCTTGCCAATTATGCGCAGGTTCTCAAAGATCCTTATTATCTTTCGATCTTCTGGCGCACGCTCAAACTGGCATTGATCACAACCGTCATCACCGTACTGATCGGTGTACCGGAAGCCTATATTCTGTCCAACATGCGCAAGCCCTGGCGCTCGATCTTCCTTCTGGTCATCATCGGCCCGCTTCTGGTTTCGGTCGTAGTGCGCACATTCGGCTGGAGCATGTTGCTCGGCCGCAATGGCCTGGTAAACAGCGTGCTCGACATGGTCGGCCTGCCGACGACGCAAATCCTTTACAGCGAGACGGCCATCGTCATCGGCCTTGTGCATATCATGCTGCCATTCATGGTGATCCCGGTCTGGACCGTGCTGCAGAAGCTTGATCCGTCGGTGGAAGCCGCAGCGCTGACGCTTGGTGCTTCACGCCTGACCGCGCTTCGCCGCGTGGTGTTTCCGCAGGCAGTCCTTGGCATCCTGTCGGGTAGTCTCATCGTGTTTGCGCTTTCAGCCAGCTCCTTTGCCATTCCGGGCCTGCTTGGCGGACGCCGTCTCAAGATGGCGGCAACCGTCGTTTATGACGAATTCTGATCGAGCTGAACTGGCCGCTGGGTGCTGCCATCGCCATCATCGTTCTGGTCGCCAATCTCATTATCATGATTGCCTATAATCGCATGCTCGAAGGGCAGGCGAGAAAGAAGCTGGGATAACCGCCATGACAAAGAACGGTCCTTTCGCCCTTTCTTTCATACGCTGATCGTCATCTTCATGCTGGCGCCGATGGTTGTGGTGTGTCTGGTGGCTTTCACGCCGGAAAACACCTTGACCATGCCGTGGAGCGGCCCAAATGCGGGCCTGTCGCTGCGCTGGTTCGAGGCCGTGTTCGCGCACAACGATTTCATGACCTCGTTCTATAACAGCGTGCAGCTTGCCTTCTTCTCGGCAACGATTTCCACGCTTCTGGCCGTGCCTTCGGGACTGGCGATCGCGCAGTATAATTTCCGTGGCCGCGATGCGCTGAACGCGCTTTTCCTGTCGCCGCTCATCATTCCGCATCTGGTTCTGGGCGTCGCGTTCCTGCGCCTGTTCTCGCTGATGGGCTTTACCGGCTCCTTCGTCTGGCTGGTGGCTGCACATTCGATTGTCGTCACGCCCTATGCGCTGCGCCTTATCCTCGCCTCGCTCGGCAGCATGGATCGCAATGCGGAAAACGCGGCACGCACGCTGGGGGCGGGTGAATGGACCGTGTTCCGCCGCATCACCCTGCCATTGCTTTTACCGGGGCTGTCGGGCGGCTGGCTGCTTGCCTTCATCAATTCGTTCGACGAACTCACCATGTCGATCTTCGTCACCTCGCCGTCCACGGTCACCCTGCCGGTGCGCATGTATATGTATGCCAGCGAATCCATCGACCCGATGATGGCGGCGGTTTCGGCCCTGATGATCCTCGTTGCCACTGTGACCATGATTATCATCGACCGCATGTTCGGTCTCGACCGGCTACTGGTGGGCAAGGGCTGAGCAGGCAGACCATGACAATTCCGGTTTCCTCCCTTCGGCGGCTCAGTTCCGCAGACGATATCGGCTGACTGAGCAGCCGATCAGCTTCGCTTGACGGCGTGCCCTTCGAGGGGCGCCGTGGCGATACCGTGTTGACCGCCATTCTCTCGGTGCAGGGAAAGCTGCGTCATACCGAATTCACCGGCGAGCCGCGTGCGGGCTTCTGCCTGATCGGCGCGTGTCAGGATTGTCATGTCATGACGCTCGAGGGCCACAAGCTTCGCGCCTGCACCACGCTTCTGGAAGACGGCATGGCATTTGTGACGGAGCCGGCACGATGAGCGCGTTGCTCAATCCGGTTATCGTCGGCGCTGGTCCCGCTGGCATTCGCGCTGCCGAAACGCTGGTCAAGGCGGGTCTGAAGCCCATTGTTCTCGATGAAGGCTTTCGTTCAGGTGGCCAGATTTATCGCCGCCCGCCTTTCGATGATGGCCGCAGCTATAAAGCGCGTTATGGTTCGGAGGCGCATAAGGCCGAAGCGCTTCACAAGACTTTTGACGCGTTGCGCGGCGCAATCGATTACCGTCCGGAAACGCTGGTCTGGAATATCACCCGGAATGATGGTGATCGTCTCGATCTCCTGAGCAAGGGCGCGCATAGCCAGTTGCCATATAGCCATCTCATTTTGGCGACCGGTGCTACCGATCGGGTTCTGCCGTTCAAAGGCTGGACCAAGCCCGGCGTTTATACGCTCGGCGCGTCGCAGACGGCATTGAAGGCGCAAGGCTGCACGGTCGGCGAGCGCGTGGTGTTCATGGGTTCGGGCCCGCTGCTCTATCTGGTGGCCTGGCAGTATCATCATGCAGGCGCCAAGGTCGCAGCTGTTCTGGACACGGCGCCTTTCACGTCGAAATTTCATCTGGTGCATCTGGCGCTTTATGCGCCGCGTATCGTGGCGCTCGGCGCTTATTACGGCCTGCGTCTCAAACTTGGCGGCGTGCCGATCCATTATAATGTGCGTCCCGAAGAAGTTCTGGGCGACGGCCATGTCGAAGCCATTCGCTATCGTACCGGCAAACGTGTTCGCGAGGCTCAGTGCGATGCGCTGGCTTATGGTTTTGCGCTGCGTCCTGAAACCCAGCTTGCCGATCTCGCCGGTTGCGAATTCCGCTTTGAAGAGCGCGACCGCGCATGGCTTCCTGCAGCAGACAGGCTTGGCCGCACGAGCCGCATCGGTGTCTATGTAGCGGGTGACGGCGCGGGCATTGCCGGTGCGGATGCTGCCGAAATTCGCGGGAAACTGGCCGCGATTGCCCTGCTGCGCGACAGGGGCCTGCCGTTTGACGAAGGCAAGGAACGCGTGCTTCTTGCGAAGCTCGATCATATCTATCGCGAGCGCCTGATCGTCGAAAAAGCTTTCCCGTTCCCGCGCGACTGGTTCGACGCGATTGCTGGCGATGTGCCGCTTTGCCGTTGCGAAGAAATTGCGGTGCGCGACGCGCTGGCGGCCATCAGTAACGGTGACGTGCGCGAGATCAACCGGCTCAAGGCGCTTACCCGCGTCGGCATGGGGCGCTGTCAGGGGCGTATGTGTAGCGCTGCCGCGGCAGAAATTCTGGCGTCGATGCAGGACAAGACACCTGCCGAAGCGGGGCGCATTCGCGCCCAGGCACCCGTCAAGCCGATCCCGCTTGGCTTTGGCGCTCCGGCGAGGGAGGGCGCTTCGTCATGACAAGGCGTCTTCAGGCGGATGCGGTGATTATTGGCGGCGGGATTGTTGGCGGTTCGGCGGCGCTTTTCATGCGGCAGGCCGGTCTGTCGGTCATCCTGCTCGACAAGGGCTTTGCGGCGCGCAGGCAAGCGGGGTCAATTATGGCGGCGTTCGTAGACAGGGTCGCGCACCGGAACAGCTGCCGCTTGCACAGCGTTCGCATGAATTATGGGCGCGTCTGCCGGAACTGATCGGTATCGATGGCGAATATATCCGCAGCGGTCATCTGAAGCTCGCCCGGACGGAAGCCCATTTCGCCAAGCTTGAAGCCTATGCAGAAAAGTCAAACCGCTCGGGCTCGATGTCGAGCTGATCGGCGGCAATGCCGTGCGCGAACGTTTCCCATGGCTTCCGGGCGATGTCGCAGGTGCTTCGCTTTGTGCCGAAGACGGCCATGCCAATCCGCGTCTGGTTGCGCCTGCCTTTGCCCGTGCGGCACGTGCTGCCGGAGCCACGGTGCTGGAAAACACACCGGTTATCGAAACGCGTGAAACCGGCGACGGGTTTGCCGTTCTGGCGGGAAACGGCATCGAAATCCGCGCGCGCCTCCTGTTCAATTGCGCCGGTGCATGGTCGGATCAGTTTGCAGCCTCGTTCGGTGAGCCGGTTCCCTTGACGCGGATTTATCCGACGATGGTTGTTACCGAGCCGATGCCGCTTCGCCTGCCGATGAGCCTCGGCGAGGAGGGCGGCGGTTTTACGGGCGTCAGGTCACGCGCGGCAATTATGTCATGGGCGGCGGGCGCGGCACGCCGCGAGAACCCGGATTTTCACGGCCTTCGGTCAATGCGGCCTCCTCCGTGATGCTGCGCGCAATCGAACTTTTCCCGCATCTGAAAAATGCCCAGGTTATCCGTTTCTGGTCCGGCACTGAATCTGAAATGCCGGACGATAATCCGTGATCGGACCAAGCAGCCGGGTCCAGAACCTCTTTCACGCCTTCGGCTTTTGCGGCGCCGGTTTCCAGACCGGTCCGGCTGTGGGCGCCATTCTTTGCGATCTCGCCGTGCGCGGCGAGACGGAAACGCCGATCGACACCTTCCGCATCGACCGGTTCGATATGAACTCAAACCACAAAGGGAGTAGCATGAAATACATCACGAAAACCGCGCTATTGGCGCTCGGCCTGTCGGCAGCTTTTGTATCGGGCGCATCGGCTGAAACCAGGACGCTCTATATCGGCATGAATGGCGGCAATATGGAGCGCGCCTACACCGAGCACGTTCTGCCGGAATTCGAAAAGGCCAACAACGTCAAGGTTGTCGTCGTACCGGGCACTTCGGCAGATATTCTCGCCAAGGCAACCGCGCAGAAAGACAATCCGCAGATGCATGTCATGCTGCTGGACGATGGCGTGATGGTTCGCGCGATCAATGCCGGCCTTTGCCAGAAAATTTCCGACGATCCGGTTTTGGCCGATATTCAGCCTGCCGCGCGTCTGAAGGACGACATGGCAATCGGCGTCGATATGGGCATGACCGGTATTGCCTATAACAAGAAGCTTTTCGACGAAAAGGGCTGGGCGGCTCCGACCTCGTGGATGGACTTTGCCGACGAAAAATATGCGAATGCCGTCGTGTTCCAGTCGGCTTCCGCCTCGACTTTCGGCCTCCACGCCTTCCTGATGTTCAATCGCATTCAGGGCGGAGACGACAAGAACCTCGAGCCGGGCTTTGAGAAGTTCCCCGACATGATCGGCAAGAACGTTCTGGAGTTCATTCCGTCTTCGGCCAAGATTTCGGAAATGGTCCAGACCGGCGAAGCAGCGATCTTCCCGCTGACGCCAACCGGTGTGAACAACCTGAAGGACAAGGGCATTCCGGTCGAATATGCGCAGCCGAAGGAAGGCTCCGTCGTCCTCGCCGTGACCGAATGCGTGCTCGCTGGCAACAGTGAACCGGAACTGAGCCAGAAGCTCGCTCACTATCTGCTTTCCGCCGATGCGCAGAGCAAGGCACTCGACCATGGCAATGTCATCCCGTCGAACCAGAAGGCAAAGGCTGGCTCGCCGGATGCACAGGCCAAGCTCGACGCTTTCAACGGTTATATGAAAACAGCCAAGACGCTCGATTGGGATGCAGTCAATGAAGGTCGCCAGCAGCTCAACAGCCGCTGGAACCGCACCATCGAAAAGTAAGATTGACGACGCAGTTTGAAAAGAGCCCGCCTCGGGAAACCGGGGCGGGCTTTTCCGGAAAGGCGCTTACGCATCGTCCGCTGATATTGTAGCTTGCCCGCAAATCATCATGGCAAATCGATGGATCGGGGCAAGCGTGAAAAAGCGGCAGCATTCGCATTACTTGGACTCGTGGTGGCGGCACCCGCACTTGCTGAAGACAACTGGAAAGCCGTTGAGGAAATCAAGTTCTACGCCATTGCCGGGAAAACCGGTCCCGAACTTTATGAATCCATTGGTGAGCGCGGCCCGAAGATCGGCGGCGGCAAGACACGCGTCATCGCCCATACCAGCTATGTGCTGACCTGGGACCGGCAGTTCGACCGCTCCAACAATGCCTGCACAATCCTGTGGGCCACGCCGAAACTGAAGATCACCTATACGCTGCCAAAGCCCTCGCAGAAACTTTCCTCCCCGGTGAAGGAACATTGGGAGACGTTCTATGCGGGTATCCGCAAGCATGAGCTTGTGCATGGCGACCATGCCAAGGACATGACGCGCGAGATCGTGCGCCGCACCGTCGGCCTGTCGGTTCCAAACGACCCGAAATGCCAGAAAATCCGCAAAGTGCTGATCAAGGAAATCACCGATATGGTGGACGTTCAGCGCGCTCAAGGGCGTGCTTTCGACAGGATAGAGATGGGCAATGGCGGCAATGTCCAGCAGCTCATTCTGGCGCTAGTGAACGGCGGCTGATTTCTCGGTGTGGGCGTTTTGCTATAGCCCCTCTTCAGTTTGTCATTTCAAAGAGGTGCGCCGGAAACCGACGCACCTTTTCTATTTCGAAGCTTCCCGGAATTGACGACGCATCGCCTCAAGATCGTTTATTAAAAATATTCAGATTGTTGACAATATTTCGGTTGCGTGTTTAGCTTAATATATTCTTTCCCCGCCAAATGAGGGAAGGTAAAGCTAAGTAAGGGGAACTAAAATGATCAATAGACGCGCAGTTGTTAAGACTGCGGCGCTAGGCGCCGTTTCTCTATTTGCGCTCATGTCCGCATCGGCCTCCCAGGCTGCGGACAAAGCTGAAGATCGGTTTCGTCGGTGTCACCAGCGGCCCTGCTGCATCCTGGGGCACATCCAATGTCCGTTCGATGCAGGTTCGCGCCGACTGGCTCAACGAACAGGGCGGAGTAAAGATCGGCGACGATACCTACAAAATCAAAATCGTCACCTTCGACGACCAGAAAGACCCGAAGCGCGCCATCGCCGGTATGGAAAAATGGCGCAGGAAGGCGTCCATTACGTGGTCGGCCCGAATGTCGATGACGGCGCCGCCGCCGTCCGCCCGGTGGCCGAAGCCAAGGGCATCATCTATTTCCCCTATTCCTTCCCGAAAGAACTTTATACGCCGCCAGCATCCAACGCCGTTCTCGGCATGATCGCCAATTATCAATCGGGTCCGGCGATCTATAAATATCTGAAGGAAAACAATGGCATCAAGACGGTCGCCTTCGTGGCGGCCAATGAATCCGATCCGCTCAGCCAGCGCGACAGCGGCATCGAGGCCGCCAAGGCGCTCGGTCTGGAAGTTGTCTCGACCAACGATGCCTATCAGAACGATACGCGCGATTTCACGCCGGTCCTGACGCCGATCGTCATGCAGAAGCCGGACCTGCTGGTTCTGTCGGGCGTCGCGCCGGGCAATGCGCCACTTTTGATCCGCGCCGCGCGCGAGCTTGGTTATCAGGGGTTCATTTCCACTGAAACCGCGCAGGATGCCAAGGTTCTGGAAGAAGGTGCGGGCGAACTCGCCAATGGCTTCATTTCGGTGGGCGGCGCTTCCACGCCGGAAATTGCATCGGACGTGATGAAGGAATTCGTCGACCGTTATACCAAGGCTTACGGCGAATATAACGACGAGTCCAACACCAAGGTCTATGCGCTTGAATATATCGTGGAGACGCTGAAGGCCAATCCGGCGGCGGTCGATAATGTCGAGGAATTCAAGAAGACCATGGACACGTTCTCTGCGCCCAATCCTTTCGTCAAGGGTGACGGCGACGGCTCCAAGCTGACCTACGTTGGCACCTCGTCCTTCACGCAGAAGCGGCAGATCGGCATTCCGATGGTTGTGACGGAATATAAAGACGGCAAATTCGAAACCCTTTTCGTCGGCCAGGTCGATTAACCGATCAGCCTGAGCAGCCCGAAGCGGAGGAGGGGCCTTCTGCTTCGGGCCTCCCAATAGTCAGGAACTGTCACGGAGTTTTGGACCGGCGTTGAACCTGTCCGATGCTTCGCACGAGGAGTCTGCCTTCATGGAACAAGTGATAGCCAATGGGCTATATCTGGGTGCGCAATATGCACTGATCGCGTTGGGGCTGACGCTGATCTTCGCGCTCATGAACGTCCTCAATTTTGCGCACGGCCAGATGTATGTGCTGGGCGGTTTCGTCACCTATACGGTTTACGGGCAGCTCGGCCTGCCGTTTGTTGTCGCTCTTCTGGCCTCCGCTGTCACATTGATGATCGTCGGTGCGCTGATCGAAAAATTTCTCTTCAGGCCGGTCATCAAGCGAAGTCTGCGCGATGAAAGCACGATGCTTCTTGCTGCCGCAGTCGCCTTTTCCTCGACGCGGTGATCCTGCTTCTGTTCGGTGAAAAGCAGCGCGGCGTGCCGAAGATCGTCAATGGGGTCTTCGTGTCCGACTGGTTGATAATGCCCTACGACCGCATCCTGATCGGTGTTCTTGCCGTGGTGTTCATCGCTGCCTTCGTTCTTTTATGCAGTACACAAAACCCGGTCGCGCGATGCGCGCTCGCCAGGACCGCGTGGCCGCGCAGTTGATGGGCGTGAATGTCGACCGTTATTCCATGATAGGCTTCGCGCTGGGGCAATGCTTGCGGGTCTGGTCGGTGGATTGCTGGTCGCCATTACCGGTGTCAATTCCGGCATCGGCGGTGCCATATCCATCAAGGCTTTCATGATGGTTATGATCGGCGGTGCAGGCGTCGTCAGCGGGGCGATTGCCGGTGGCTTCATCCTTGGCATGATGGAATCCGTCGGCCTGACTGTTCTGCGCTCCTATGGCGACATCACTTATCTCGTCATCTTCGCTGCATTGATGGTGTTCCTGAGCATCCGTCCGAACGGGCTCATGGGCAAGCCGTGGGGTTGAGGGGGCAATCATGACAAAGACAACAAAGCTTATCGGCGTCGCTGCCTTTCTGGCCCTGATCTTCATCGGTATTCCGGTCCTGATCGAAACCACCGGACGGCACGACCTCTATTACACGCTGACTTCCGTGGCGCTTCTCTCCATCGTCAGCAGCGGCGTGTGGCTCACCTTCTATATTGGTCGCATCAATATCGGTCAGGGCGCCTATGCTCTCATGGGCGGCTATGTTTCGGCTATCCTGATGGTGAAATATGGCGTCTCCTTCTGGCTGACGCTGCCCATTGCCGCGCTGTTCTGCGCCTTGGCCAGTATCCTGATCGGCCTGCCGATCCTGCGGCTGCGCGGCGTCTATTTCGCCATGGTCACGCTGGTACTGACCGAAGTTGCCCGTCTTTTGGCAATGGCCCTGCCCATCACCAACGGCGCCAAGGGCATGGTCAGCATTCCGATGCCGGGCGGCATATCGCTGTTCGGCCTCACGATCCTGCCGGATTTCGCAACATTGCAGAACCCGCGCGCAGCCTTCTATTTCGTGTCCATCGTACTGATGGTGCTGTGCTTCGCCGGACTTTATCGCCTCATCCATTCGCGTATCGGCGGACTGTGCCAGTCGTTGCAGCAAAATGAGGAGCTCGCCTCGTCGATTGGCGTCAACATCACCAATCTGCGCGTGCTGGCCTATGCGATCTCGTCCTTCCTCGGCGGGCTTGGCGGCGCGATGTTCGTTGCAATCTCGCAATCGATCTATCCGTCGAGCTTCACGGTGACGGATTCGGTCAATTTCATGCTCAACTGCTTCCTGGGCGGCCTCGGCTATGTGTTCGGCCCAATCATCGGAACCTTCGTTCTTTATTTCGGCTGGGACTTCCTGTTCCAGACCGGCAAGTTCCAACTGCTCATCTTCTCCAGCGTTCTCATCATCCTGATGCTGTTCCTGCCTAACGGACTTCTCAGCCTCAGACTGACTGGAAAGAAGGGAGCTGGATCATGAGCGATCTTCTGGAAGTCAGGAGCCTGACCAAACGTTTCGGCGGTCTGGTTGCGGTCAACGATGTCTCCTTCTCGGTGCGGGAAAAGGAAATCCTGTCGGTCATCGGGCCGAACGGCGCGGGCAAGTCCACGCTGTTCAAGCTGATCGCATCATTCCTCAATCCCACGACCGGCGAGGTCCGGTTCAAGGGCGAGCGCATATCGGGTCTGGCGCCGCATATCGTGGCGCGAAAGGGTGTGGTGCGTACCTTTCAGGAAACGACGATCTTCAAGGGCATGACGGTGCGCGACAATGTGATCGTCGGTCACCACCTGCGCGCCAAGGCGAGTTTCCTCGGCTGTTATGTCGGGACGGGCCTCGCGCGCCGGGATCAGGAGGAGTTCGGACGCTCGGCAGACGAAATCCTGCAGTTTCTGGGCCTGTGGAGCCAGCGGGATGAGGTGGCTCAAAACCTGCCGCATGGTCATTTGCGGGCGCTCGGCATCGCCATTGGTCTCGCTACGGAACCGAAGATCCTGCTTCTGGACGAACCCTTTGCCGGGATGAACCACGACGAAACCGTCAAGGCGGTGGAAATGGTGCGCGCCGTTCGCGACCGGGGCGTGACGGTGTTGCTGGTGGAACACGACATGCCGGCGGTGATGAATATTTCCGACCGGATCGTTGTCATCAATTTCGGGCAGAAGATCGCCGAAGGCACGCCGAGGCAAATCCAGGAAAACGAGAAGGTGATCGAAGCCTATCTCGGTGCAGAAGACGAAACGATTGGATATTGACCATGGCAGAGCTTCTCAAAGTTTCCGATGCCGAACTCTATTACGATCATGTCTATGCGCTGAAAGGTGTTTCACTGAGCGTTCAGGAGGGAGAAACGGTCGCGTTGATCGGCGCCAACGGGGCGGGCAAATCCTCGATCCTGCGGGCGATCACGGGGCTGAAAAAATCCGCAAAGGCGAAATCCATTATGAGGGCCGCCGGATCGACGGCACGCGGTCGGATGAGATCGTCAGGATGGGGATTGCCATGGTGCCGGAAGGCCGCCGTGTCTTTCCCTATATGAGCGTGCGCGACAACCTCATGATGGGCGCGTTCACCCGCTCCAGCAAGGCGGATATCGCCAATACGCTGGAGATGGTTCTGGGGCGGTTTCCGCGCCTGAAGGAGCGCTATTCGCAGGCCGCTGGCACGATGAGCGGCGGTGAGCAGCAGATGCTGGTCATCGGCCGCGCGCTCATGGCCAAGCCGCAACTCCTGCTGTTGGATGAGCCGTCGCTCGGCGTCGCGCCCAAGCTGGTGCAGGATATTGCCCGCTCCATCGTAGCCATCAATCGCGACGAAAAGGTCAGCGTTCTTCTGGTCGAGCAGAATTCGCGCATGGCCTTACGCATCTCGCAGCGCGCCTATGCCCTGACGACCGGAAAGATCGTCCTGTCCGGCAATTCGGAAGAACTGGCGACAGACGACCGGGTCAAGAAACTCTATCTGGGCGGGGAAATCTGACCGCCTGAGCTACGACTAGGCAGAGCGTCATTCCTGACGCTCTGGACCATCCAGAACGAAAACAAATATTTCGATGGTTCGAGGAAAATGGAAATACTTGTCATCAACCCCAATACAACTGCATCGATGACGCATAAGATCGGTGAAGCCGCGCGCAGCGTGGCTGGTGCCGGTACGACAATCATCGCGAGCAATCCCGCCGACGGTCCGCCGAGCATCGAAGGATATTTCGATGAGGTTTTTGCCATTCCCGGCATGATCGGGGAAATGCAGAAGCGCCCGACTGCTGATGCCTGCGTCATCGCCTGTTTCGACGATACCGGCCTTGACGCTGCGCGCTGCGCCGGAACCATGCCGGTGATCGGCATCGGCGAGGCGGCCTTTCACATGGCAAGCCTGATTGCCGGAAAGTTCAGCGTCGTCACCACATTGTCGCGTTCGGTACCTGCTATTGAACACAATCTTTCGCGCTATGGTCTCATATCGCGCTGCTCCCGTGTGCGGGCCAGCGACGTGGCCGTGCTCGACCTCGAAATTCCGGGATCGGACGCACGTAACAAGGTGTCGAACGAGATCGCGAAGGCGATCCGGGAAGACCATGCCGAAGCGATCGTGCTCGGTTGCGCGGGTATGGCCGATCTTGCTGCTTCTCTTTCAAGAGAGCACGGCCTGCCGGTCATCGACGGCGTGACCTGCGCGGTGAAGCTATGTGAAAGCCTTGTGGGACTCGGCTTGAAGACGTCGAAGCTTGGCGGCTATCAACTTCCGCGCACGAAAGGCTTTCAAGGTATTTTTGAACCTTTTCGCCTGAAATCTAATTAATTACGGAAAAACGGGCCGCTGAAGGTGATGTTATGAAGGATTGCGGGCAATCTTGTGTATCAGAACTCGCGACATTGTTGACACTCGCCGGACCTGTGTTCGATATGTAAGGGAATAAATAGCGGATTTGCGGATGCTGTATCGCCTGATCGCATTCACCCTTCGAACAGCTCTTATTGGATGACGATGAACCTGGCTGCAACCAACACGACAGACCAAAATGGCGGCAATGCGCGCTGGCTTCCGGTCTATAACGGCTTGCGCGAAGCGGTTGTAAGCCATCGTCTGCTTCCGGGTACGAAGCTGCCGGAGGACGAGCTGGCGTCGATCTATTCGGTCAGCCGCGCTTTCGTGCGCTCGGCGCTGCAGGCGCTGGCGCATGACAGGCTCGTGCGGCTGGAGCCCAATCGCGGTGCCTTCGTGGCCGAGCCGTCGCGTGAGGAAGCGCGCGAAGTGTTCGAGGCACGCTTGCTGATCGAGCCCCGTGGCTTCGCTTGCAGCAACGGTCATCAAGCCCGAGCAGGTCCGGCAACTGCGACAGCATCTTCACGACGAGCATGAAGCGCTTCATGCCGGACGCGACAGCGAGGCGATCATGCTGTCGGCGCTTTTCACACGCATCTGGCCGAGATTTCGGGACACTCGATCCTGGCGGGTTTCGTCGGCGATCTGCTGCCGCGTTCCTCGCTCATCATTTCGCTCTATTGGGAACGGCGCGAGACGACCTGCCAGAGCGACGCGCATCATGCGCTGGTCGATGCGATTGAGACGCACAGGAGCGAGGATGCCGCGGCCTTGATGAAAACCCATATTCTCGATCTTCTGGCGGGCCTCAATCTCGAGCGCGTCGAAAAGAACAGAAGCGTCTTTCGGATATTCTGCGTTAAAGTATATCTTTCAAAAGCGGGAACCGGTTTTGGACCGCACAATTGGCGCAGGCGGTGCCGACTTATTCTCCACCGGCAATAAGGCACGAAATGGCGCCTTCACAGCAGTGTGAAGGCCCCGGATAGAAGAAATCACTGCGCTCAAAAATGGACGCAAGGATAAGTTTCCGGATTCTACGCTAACGACTCTGGTCTCCAGTGTCGCTATCTTCAATCATCTAATAAAGCAATCAGAAAACATCAAAAGACACAGTTCTATTTGAATGTGTTGATGGGACAACTTTGTTTTTATCAGATGAGTATGAGAAATATTGGTGTTGGAGGTTCTCGTGAGTATAAACTTCAGATCATCGGGTATATTTGCAGAGCGTATGTCAACACGGCGCATTCTTGTAGCAGGCGGTGCCGGATTTCTTGGCTCTCATCTCTGCGAGCGTCTTCTGAATGAAGGAAACTTCGTCATCTGCGTCGATAATTTTTCGACGGGACGGCTTGAGAACCTGCGCAATCTCCTGCGTTACGACACATTCAGCTTCGTGCGCCACGATATCGTCAACCCGATCGATCTGCCGGTAGACGAGATTTACAATCTCGCATGTCCTGCATCGCCGCCGCATTATCAGGCCGATCCGGTACATACGATGAAGACAAGCGTTATCGGCTCGCTCAACCTGCTCGAGCTAGCAGCGCATTACCAGGCCCGGATTTTTCAGGCTTCGACTTCGGAAGTCTACGGCGACCCGCAGACGCATCCGCAGCCGGAAGCCTATTGGGGCAATGTGAACTCCTTCGGCCCCGGTCCTGCTATGATGAAGGCAAGCGCTCGGCCGAAACGCTGTTCTACGATTTTCACAAGCAGTATGGCGTCGATATCCGTATCGTGCGCATCTTCAATACCTATGGCCCGCGCATGCGGCCCGACGATGGGCGCGTCGTGTCGAACTTCATCGTTCAGGCGCTCAAGCGCGAAGACATCACCATCTATGGTGACGGCTCGCAGACCCGCTCCTTCTGCTATGTCGATGACCTGATCGAGGGCTTCAGCCGGTTGATGAGCAGTCAGGTCCGCAAGCCCGTCAATCTCGGCAATCCAGGCGAGTTCACCGTGCGTGAACTGGCCGAGCAGATCATTGCGCTGACAGGCTCGTCCTCGCGCATCGTCTATCGTCCTCTGCCCACCGATGATCCGCGCCAGCGGCGCCCGGACATCATGCTCGCCAAGCGCGAGCTTGGCTGGGAGCCGCAAATTGCGCTGGCCGAAGGACTGAAGCAGACGATTGCCTATTTCGAACGCCAGCTGGTCCGGCCATCGGGTGAGCTTTTCGAGGTGGCGAGATGACCCGGCGGAGCATACTTGTTACCGGCGGCGCAGGCTTCATCGGCAGCCATACGGCCAAGCTTCTGCACGAGAGCGGATTTTCGCCGGTCGTCTATGACAACCTGTCGACGGGTCACCGGTCTTCTGTGCGCTGGGGCGAGTTTGTCGAGGGCGACACGCTTTCCCAAGATCAGCTTGTCGCTGCGATCAGGACCTTTGATCCGGCAGCCATCATCCACTTTGCAGCCTCTGCCTATGTGGGTGAATCCGTCACAGACCCGGCGAAATATTATCGCAACAATGTCGGCGGCATCCAGTCCGTTCTGGAGGCCAGTCGCCTGACCGGTGGACGCCCGATCATTTTCTCATCGAGCTGCGCCACCTATGGCATTCCGGATGTACTGCCGATCCGCGAAGGCGAAATGCAGAATCCGATCAATCCCTATGGCCGTACAAAGCTGATCGCGGAACATATGCTGGCCGACTATTCGTCAGCCTATGGCATGTCCTATGCGGCGCTGCGCTATTTCAATGCCTGCGGCGCAGATCTCGATGGCGAACTGGGCGAAAAGCACGATCCCGAAACCCATCTGATACCGCGCGCCATGCTGGCTGCGGCGGGCATGGCGGATTATCTGGAAGTCTATGGCGACGATTATGAGACGCCGGATGGCACCTGCATCCGCGACTATATTCATGTGGTCGATCTGGCGCGGGCGCATGTGCTTGCGGTCGGGCATCTTCTGAATGGCGGCAACAATCTGGTCCTCAATCTGGGAACCGGGCGCGGAACATCCATCAAGGAAATCGTGGATGCGATAGACCGGCTGACCGGGCGCACGGTACCCGTCAAAATGCGCGCGCGCCGGGCGGGCGACCCGCCCGTGCTTTATGCCGATCCGTCGGAGGCTGCGGCAAAGCTCGGCTTCCGCACGCTCCATTCCGATCTCGACACGATCATCCGCACGGCAGCGCCCTTCTTTGGGCTGGAGATGCGGATATGACACGGCGCGATCTTCATCCAGTCATTGGTGGCGATACAGGCGAAACGGCACCCTTGCTGGCGCCCGTCTTCACGGGCCGCAAGCGGGTGGAATATGTGGCGGGCATCATCCTCTGGGCCCTCGCTCTCACCTATTTCTGGCAATGGTGGTTCATCAGCGCAAGGTACAATCACCTGCTGGGCTCCATTCTGGTGACGGCACTTCTGGCCTGGATCACGATCCTCCCGCTTTACTTCATCACGGTTTTCTTCCACGCTGCGCACCCGGTCGGGCCGCTGCGCATCCCTGCCGGAAGCCGCATCGCCATGGTCGTCACCAAAGCTCCGTCGGAGCCCTTCGAGGTGGTGGCCGAAACATTGCGCGCCATGCTGGCGCAGGATGTGCCGCACGATACCTGGCTTGCCGACGAGGACCCTTCACCCTCGACGCTTGCCTGGTGCCGGGAGCATGGCGTGTTCGTCTCCACGCGCAGGGCCGTGCCGACTATCATCGGCAAAGCTGGCCGCGCCGTACCCGGTGCAAGGAAGGCAATCTCGCCTTCTTCTACGATCACTATGGTTATGAGCGCTATGATTTCGTGTCGCAGCTCGATGCCGATCACGTGCCTGAACCGGGCTATCTCTTCAACATATTGCGGCCTTTCGCCGATCCGGCTGTCGGTTATGTTTCCGCACCGAGCATTTGCGACCGCAACGCGCATGAAAGCTGGGCGGCGCGCGGACGCCTCTATGCGGAGGCCAGTATGCATGGCTCGCTGCAGGCCGGTTACAATGGCGGCTTTGCTCCGCTCTGTATCGGTTCGCACTATGCGGTGCGCACGGCGGCGCTGAAGGAAATCGGCGGCCTTGGGCCGGAACTGGCTGAGGATCATTCCACAACCCTGTTCATGAATGCGCATGGCTGGCGCGGTGTTCATGCGCTGGACGCCATCGCCCATGGCGACGGTCCGCGCACCTTCGCCGATCTCGTGACGCAGGAATTCCAGTGGTCGCGCAGCCTTGTGATGATCCTGCTGCAATATACGCCGAAGCTGATCGGCCGGCTGCCGCTGCGCCTGAAGTTCCAGTTTCTGTTCTCGCAGCTCTGGTATCCGCTCTACGCATTCTTTCTGGCGCTGGCATTCGTTCTGCCGACTGCCATCCTGGTCTATGGCGACAATTTTGTCAGTGTCACCTATCCCGACTTCCTGATGCACTTCATGCCGCTGTCGCTCGTGACTTTGGCGCTGGCATTCTGGTGGCGGTCGAGCAAGACGTTCCGCCCCGTGGACGGAAGGATCCTCAGCTGGGAAGCGATGCTGTTCCTGCTGGCCCGGTGGCCCTGGCTTCTGGCTGGAACCTGCGCAGCCCTTCGTGACTGGCTGACCGGTTCCTTTGTCGATTTTCGTGTCACGCCGAAAGGCTCTTCCGAGGTCGATCCGGTGCCGCTGCGGGTGATCGCTCCTATGCGCTGATCGCGGGCCTCTCCATCCTGCCGGTACTCCTCATCAGGGACGCTCATGAAACGCGCGGCTTCTTCATTTTCGCCATCGTCAATGCAACTGCCTACCTGTTCCTGATGGCGATGATCGTAATCCAGCACACCCGTGAAAATCAGGTGCGGACGACGAGCCGACTCTATCAACCGGTACTGGCATGCAGTTTTACCGCACTCGTGGCCCTGACCGGCTTCACGACTGTCGAACGTGGACGCGACGGCATCGAGGCACTGAGCTGGGGCGCCAAAAGCTTCACGCTCTTCGACGACCGCTTCTCGGTTGCGGGGCCGGTGTCGGCGGACGCGATCTCCACCGAACAATTTTCAATCCACGCTGGCGCACGGATGCCGCCGGTGCAGAGAACTAGGCGAAAGAGGCGCGACGATTATGAAGATCGCTGTCATCGGTACGGGATATGTCGGATTGGTCAGTGGCACCTGCTTCGCCACATGGGGACATGAGGTCGTCTGTGTCGACAAGGACGCCCAGAAGATCGCCCGGCTGGAGCGCGGCATTGTGCCGATCTACGAGCCAGGGCTGGACGAACTCGTGGAACGCAATTTCGCTTTTGGTCGGCTCAGCTTCACGACCAATCTGGCGGAAGCGGTCAAGGGCGCAGAGCTTGTCTTCATCGCAGTCGGCACACCGGCGCGTGCCGGGTATGGCGATGCCGATCTGTCCTTCGTCTATATGGCCGCTCGCGAGCTTGCGCCCTTGATCGACGACCACAGTGTCGTGGTGATCAAGTCTACCGTTCCGGTCGGCACCGGCGATGTGGTGGACAAGATCATCGGCTCGGTTCGCAGGCCCGGCACATTCTCCGTGGCATCCAATCCGGAATTTTTGCGCGAAGGCGTCGCCATCCGCGATTTCCTGGAGCCGGATCGTGTCGTCATCGGCGTGGAGGACGAACATGCGCGTTCCATGCTTGTCGCCCTTTATGCGCTGCCGCTCGAAGCCGCAAAGACGCCCATCGTCATCACGCAGCGCCGGACATCGGAACTGATCAAATATGCGGCCAATGCCTTTCTCGCCACCAAGATCACCTTCATCAACGAACTGGCGGATCTGTGCGAGGAAGTCGGCAGTGATGTCACTGAGCTTGCGCTTGGCATTGGACTGGACAAACGCATCGGCGCCAGTTTTCTCAACGCGGGGCCGGGTTATGGCGGCTCCTGTTTCCCGAAGGATACGATTGCGCTGTTGCGTACCGCTCAGAATCACGGGGTTGCTCTGCGGCTGGTCGAGGAAACGGTCACCGTCAACGAAGCGCGCAAGCGCCGCATGGCATTGAAGGTGCTGGATGCACTCGGCGGCAGCGTCGAAGGCCGGACGATTGCCGTTCTCGGTCTGACGTTCAAGCCCGATACGGATGATATGCGTGATGCGCCTTCCATTCCGCTTATCGAAACCTTGCAGCGTTTCGGCGCCAGCATCCGGGCCTATGATCCGGCCGGAATGGAGAATGCGCGCGGCCTTCTCAGCGATGTCGAGTTTTGCGACGACCCCTATGAATGTCTGAACACAGCCGATGCGGCGGTGGTCGTGACCGAATGGGACAGCATTTGCAGGCTTGACCTCGTTCGGGTGAAACGGGTCATGCGCGACGCGGTGCTCATCGACCTGCGCAATGTCTTTTCACCGGCGATTGCCGGGAATCTGGGCTTCAGGATTTCGACAATCGGCCGTCCCGTTCAACTGCGGCAGGAAACAAAACCAACAAACGTTCTGCCGCACGCGCGCATCCGTCAATCGCAAGAATCCCTGGCGGGTGCGCGCAACCTGAAGGTCGTGGGAGGTTCAAATGAAACATTCGATGTTTGAAGGCCAACGGTCCCGGTATGGCTGGCGCACGGACAGGAGCAGAGGCGTTCTCACACTCTTTGTCCTGCTGGCCGGGCTCGGCACGCCAGCCGGTGCAGCAACGGCTACGGCGGATAGTTTGCCTGATGGTGCCCGTGTGATGACGCCTGCCGAGCTTTACATACTCTATCGGGACAAGAACTGGCAGTGGGCTGATGGCGCCGGACGGATGGAAAGCCAGAACCGTCGTTTCACCGCTCGTGTCGATGGCGAGAAGGGCAAGGCATGGGCCGAAGGCCGCTGGCGGATCACGTGGGCGGGTCAGATGTGTTTCGATGCGAAATGGCATCTGGCCGAGGGCGTTTTCCCGAACAAGACCTGTTTTTCCCATCGTATCGCTAATGGGACGATCTATCAGAAACGCGAGCCGGACGGTGTCTGGTATGTCTTCCGCCATGCTGAGGGAAACAAGGATGACGAGGCCCGCAAGCTCATCTCCATCAAAACGATAACGCCAAAAACGGAAGCGCTTGAACTGGCGCTGCCCGTCGCGCAATCGCCAACGCAATAAAGGAGGCGGCGATGAAAACCTCATACAAATTAGCAACGGCCATTCTTTGCGCTGGACTGCTTTCAACCGCTGTTTACGCGGCGAGCGGTGTCTCGGGCGCCAATGTCGATACCCGCAATATGTTCCACGACAAGCGCCCGGTCATTACCCCGCAATCCATCACGTTCGGGGCCTATGATCCGCACGGGGATTTCACCAACGATCCCAATTCCCGCATCGAGCATCTGTTCCTGCCGTGGGAAGATGTGGACCTGACGAGCCTTTCGGCGGCGGACGCCTATGCGCAGGAACGGGGCCGTGAATTGTTGATTACCGTGGAGCCATGGTCATGGGCCCGCGACTGGCGCGTTGCGCCGGATGATCTGCTGAGCGGTATCGTGCGTGGCCGCTACGATTCAAACATGGCTGCGGTCTGTTCCGCAGCTTCGAAGCTGAAAAGCCCCGTCACCATTCGCTGGGCGCAGGAAATGGACGATAAGACGGGCCAGTTCACCTGGTCTTACTGGTCGGCGCAGGGATATGTCCGCGCCTATCAGCATGTCGTCAGTGTCTGCCGCAAGTCATTGCCGCGCGCCAAATATATGTGGTCGCCGAAGGGGAGGAGGGGCTGGAGGCCTATTATCCGGGCGACGGCTATGTCGACGTAATCGGCCTGTCGGTGTTCGGCTACGAACCCTACGATATGCTGGAACTGGGACGCGCATCTACCTTCGTCGAACGGGCGAAGCCGGGCTATGACCGGGTGGTGGGCTTCAAGAAGCCGATTGTTATCGCCGAGCTTGGCTATGAGGGAAGTGACGCCTATGTCCGCGCCTGGGCGCAGGAGACCAACAAGCCGCAACCCGAATTTCCGGAACTGACAGCGACTGTCTACTTCAATGACCGCGAAGTCTATCCGTGGCCGCGTGGCGTCGGTCGGCCTGACTGGCGGGTTGCAAACCATCCGCTCGATTAGCTCAAAGCGCGGATCAACACCCGCTTCAACGTCTGAACAGGAATACGACAATGTTTTCGATCCGTTTGAGAACCGTCAGCGCGGCACTGTCCGTGCTTCTTCTGGCAGGCGCTGCCGATGCGGCGCCTGTGCCCAAAACCGGGCCCAAAACCGAAGATCCGGTCGCTATCAAGGCTGCTGCGGCGTTGCCACTATCAGCCGAAGCGCTTGAGGCGCTTTATTCCGGAAAAACATGGAAATGGAAGGATGGCGGCGGCTATTTTTCTGCCGACAGACACCGTTTCATCGCCTGGACGCAGAAAGGCAGGGCGTGGTCTTATGGACAGGGAAGCTGGTATGCTACCAATCGCGGCAAGCTTTGTTTGCAGGCTTATTGGGTCAACAAGATGGATGGCGGCAGCAATATCACTTGTTTCATCCACCGCGCGAAAGATGGCGTGATCTATCAGAAGCGCTCGCTGGGCGGCAGCTGGTATGTCTTCCGCAGCAATCCGCCACGCCCGACCGATGAGGCCGCCAAGCTTTTGCGCGGTGACCGTATAAGCAAGGGGCTGGCAATCATGAAAGCCAAGGCGAGATGATCGCCAGGCAAGCATGCCGGCTCGCTGACCTGTATTGAGTTCTGGCGAGCCGGTATGGCTTGACTACATTCCGAAAACCGTTTTACGCCGGTCGGTGCTCTAATCGCGGATGAAGCAGCGGGATTTCTGCCCGAAGCCGCTTGGCGTGCACACATAGGGCGTACCGGTCGCATATTGCGATGCGGAAACCTTGACGACTTTCGCGGATGCAGGCTTGTTGTATCGTACTTCGCTATTCACCTTGTACTTGGCGAGATAAACGGAAACCGTTTCGCTTTTCTGCTTGCGGGTGTCCTTGGCTTCTGCGCCTGCCGTCAGGCAAAAGGAAGCGGACAGTCCAACGACGACAGCGGCAGCCCATTTCAAGCTTTCGCGGCGCACAGCATATGCAAATACATTGTTCATGCGATTGCCTCCGGTTGTTATGACCGTGCTTTCTATCGGATGCGTTTTAATATTCTGTCCGGATTTTCATGAAAATTTTCATCAAATGGGATGCAGCCAATTTGTTTATAGACCAGTCTGAATTGTTATCTGGCTGATAGTATTCCGGCTTATTTTGATTTTATACGCGCAAATGCTAATATCAGCACAGGGGCTTAGGTTGCCATCCCCGCGCTTGAGCCACCCGGTTGGTTTAGGGAGTTGCCATGACATCCCCGAGCGACAAGGCCACGCGTAATTTGAAGCCCGAATTTGTGGAGCGCCGCCGGTCAGCGCGCGTGCCGCTTGCGCCGCTTGGAGAAGATGCCCGAAGCGCCAATATTCTAACTCCACTTGTCTTTACGACCGAAGAGCTCGAACCCAGCGCGCAGTTTCCTGCATGGCAACAGCACGTGACTCATCTCTATGATGTGCGGATGCCGGAGGATGTCAGCATCGAAGACGGCTTTGCTGTTACCCAGAAAGTCTGGGATCTGCGCGGCATGCTGCTTGTGGAGCAGAGTGTGCCGCCGTTCAGCTACGAGCGTACGGCGGAAAAGTTCGTTTTAGCCCAATCGACCACTGGCAGGTCAGCTTTTGCGCAGCGGCCGCATGGACGGCCGTGGACGGCGGTGTGGCAGAAAACGAGCCTGGCATGATCAATATCCGTTCCTTTGGCTATCCGTTTCGAGGGCGGGCATTGGCAACGGAAGCAGTGCTGCTGATCATTCCCGTCGACCAGTTTGCCGCTCTGGGCGGCATGCCGGAAGCGTGCAACAATGCGACGCTGGGAGGTTATCGCGCCAAGCTGCTGATCGATTTCGTATCGACGATCCAGGCGGGGCTGGGCCATATAACAAGCGAAGAGTTGCCGGAACTGCGCGACGCTCTCCGGCAGGTCGTGTTCGATACGATCGCTCCGCTGGTGACGGAAAACGATGCGAGCGAACACAATGCCTGTCTTGGGGCCTCTCTGGGGCTGATGACCAAAGCCAGGCGTTTCATCCAGAAAAATCTCCTGTCCCGCGAACTCACACCTGATGCTCTCAGCAAGGAGCTCGCGATCTCACGCACCCATCTTTATCAACTGTTCGAAGGCTCGGGCGGGGTGCTCAACTATATCCGCCAGAAGCGATTGCTCGCGGCACATGAAATGCTTGCGGATGCATCGAACAACCGAAAAGTATCAGATATTGCACAACTATTTGGCTTCGATACAGCGGCCAACTTCACGCGGGCCTTCACCCAACATTTCGGCTATAGCCCGAGCAATGTTCGCAAGTCGCTATCGCGAAACGATGGCATGGCCGGCAGCCAGCCTGACGCGAACCGCTCCCTTACTTTCTCAAATCTGCTGCGAACATTGTCCATGTTCGATAAATGATGGCGTACAAGAATGAGCGTTTCTGTTTGACTGGCAGTTGGACAGAAAACGGTTTCTCTGGTGCTTGCTTTTGCGCAAAATATTGCGGACGTTGTTTTGGGACTCTCTTTTGGGAGAACACATGGGAGGAAAGACATGCAGCATTACAGGCAGCATCACAGACTGAAATCGCTTTCCCTTGCCGCAGTCATTGCCGTTGCGGGCCATCTGCCTTCGGCCTACGCGGCATCACCAGCGCCGGCGGAAGGCCAGAATGGCATGGTGGTCACGGCCCAGCACCTTGCCTCGCAGGTCGGTATCGATGTGCTGAAGAACGGCGGCAATGCCGTCGATGCCGCGGTCGCGGTCGGCTATGCGCTGGCGGTTGTCTATCCGACGGCTGGTAATCTTGGCGGGGCGGCTTCATGACCATCCGCTTCAAGGACGGAAAGAGTACTTTTCTCGATTTTCGCGAGCGCGCGCCGCTCGCCGCCACCAAGACCATGTATCTGGACAAGGATGGCAAGCCGGTTGAAGGCGCCAGCACTGAAACTTATCTGGCCATCGGCGTGCCGGGAACAGTGGCTGGCCTCGAGGAAGCACGCGAAAAATACGGCACCCGCAAGCGTGAGGAATTGATCGAGCCGGCACTGAAACTTGCCAGGGACGGCTTTACGCTGGAGCTGGGCGATATTCTCTCCTTTGCCGATGGCAATGAAAGACTGGCGAAAGACCCGGCAGCTGCCAAGATCTTCCTGAAAGACGGAAAACCGATTCCCTTGGGTGAAAAGCTTGTCCAGCCGGATTTGGCAAAGTCGCTTTCGGCCATTTCGGAAAAGGCCCGGCAGTCTTCTATCAGGGCGATATTGCCGATCTGATCGTCAAGTCGAGCAAGGAAAATGGCGGCATTCTCGCCAAGGCCGATTTCGAGCAATACAAGGTCCGCGAGCTGGAACCGGTCAAGTGCAGCTATCGTGGCTATGACATTGTCTCATCGCCGCCGCCTTCGTCGGGTGGACTGATCATCTGTGAGATCCTGAACGTGCTTGAGGGCTATCCGATTTCCTATCTGGGTTACGGCTCGGCAGAAACCACGCGTTTGATGGTGGAAGCGATGCGCCATGCCTATGTGGACCGCAACACGGCATTGGGTGACCCTGATTTCGTCGATAATCCAATCGAGAAGCTCACCAGCAAGGCCTATGCTGCAGAAATCCGTGGCCGCATCGATCCTTATCGCGCTGGTGTCAGTGAGGCTCTCAAGCCAGCCGAATTCAAGGAATCCAACGAGACCACGCATTATTCCATTGTGGACAAGGACGGCAATGCGGTTGCCGTGACCTATACACTGAACGGATCGTTCGGCACGGCCAAAGTGGCCGAAGGCACTGGCATTCTTCTCAACAACGAGATGGACGACTTCACCATCAAGCCGGGCGTGGCCAATCTCTATGGCCTCATACAAGGCGAAGCCAACGCCATCGAACCACGCAAGTCACCACTGTCCTCGATGAGCCCGACCATCGTGTCGAAGGATGGTAAACCGTTCATGGTTATCGGCAGCCCCGGCGGTTCGCGCATCATCACGATCACGCTTGAAGCGATCATGAATGTCATCGATCACGGCATGGACATTCAGGAAGCGATTGACGCTCCGCGCATTCATCACCAGTGGTTGCCTGACCGGGTCTATACGGAAGCGAACGCGCTTTCGCCGGATACGATCCGGTTGCTGACCGGTATGGGCTACACCGTCGGCGAGGACCATGACTGGCCGGTCTGGGGTGAGGCCGCAGGCATTCTTGTCGGCGGCAAGAATATGGCAGCCATCGAAAGGGCGGCGACAACCGCTATTATGGCGCCATAGACAGCCGCGCCGTCGCTGGTGCTGCCATAGGCTACTAAACTCAACCACTTCGGCGGTAGCTGAAGGCATAGGAGCGAGGAGACGAGATGACGTTACGTCTCCTCGCTATTGAGTCTGATCAACCAGCGCTTCTGTCGGTTATCCGTGCAGTCTTCAATATTTCGATCACCATTTCCGATGCCTTGTTGAGCGAACCGACCGGCAGAAACTCGTAAATCGAGTGGAAGTTGTGCGCGCCGCAGAACAGGTTAGGGCATGGCAGTCCTTTTCGGACAGCACCGCACCATCATAACCGCCGCGCATCGGCAGCGGTGTCGGTGTCACGCCTATTGCCTTCATGGCCTGAAGGGCAAGCACGACCGGGTAGCGATTTTCGCCCTGCAGGCTCTCGGCGGCATTCCGGTAGACAGCCTTGTAGTCTACGTGAACCGTGCCCTCGCCATGGAGCTGGTTGAAACTTGCGGCGAGGTTTTCGATGAACGCACGACGTGTTTCGTAACCGTCCTTCGTGAAATCGCGGATGTCGATAATCAGGCTTGTCTCCGCAACGGTCCCCTGAATGCCCTTGGCCCAATAATAGCCTTCGGTGCCTTCCGTATATTCCGGGCGTTCGCCGCCCGGCATCATTGAAATGAATTGCTGGGCATAGAGAATGGCATTGCGCAACTTGCCCTTGGCCGACATTGGATGGGCTGGCTGGCCCTTGAAGGTAAGGCGGAATTCACCGGCGTTCCAGTTCTCATACACGATCTCGCCAGCCGCACAGCAATCGAGCGTATAGGCGAAATCGGCGTTCAGGGACGCGACGTCGAGCGCCTTGGCTCCGAGCAACCCGATTTCCTCATCGGGAACGAAGACGACCTTCACTGTGCCGTGTTCAATCTCGGGATGGGCGGTCAGGACCTGCATGGCATGCATGATCTCGGCGATGGCGGATTTGTTATCTGCGCCGAGCAGGCTGGTGCCGTCCGTCACGATGATCCTGTCCCCGACATAACGTTCCAGTTCCGGGAATTCGGCAAGCCGCATGACGGTGCCGGTTGTTTCATTGAGCAGGATATCCCCGCCCCGATAATCGACCACATGAGCGCGGGTGTCGGTCGTATATTCGCTGGACGTATCGAGATGGGCGACCCATGCAATCGTCGGATACTGCCGATCGGCATTCGGGACATTGGCAGGCAATGTGCCGACGACGATTGAATGGTCACGCTCTTCAACTTCCATGCCCATGGCGCGCATTTCGCTGGCGAGCAGTCTGGCGAGATCGGTCTGTCCCTCGCTTGACGGAAGTTTGCCTGCATTCGGCACGGCGGTCGTGTTGATACGGGTATAGGCTAGAAAGCGGTCTACGATATCCATCATATTTTTCGGCTAGAGCATTTCCAGCAAAAGTGCGAAGCGGTTTTGCGTCGGATAATGCGTAAAACAAATAGATAGAGCATTTTCAGCAATTCAGTTTAGGCTTGAAATGCTCTATTGGTCTGAAACGGCCCGGATTCCATGCGGGCGTGAAAGAAGAATAGCGGGCATTTAGGCCCGCTACCCGGCATTCATCACCAGTCATCAAACCGGCGGAGGACGAAGCCTATTCTTCGATGTCGACATCTTCGAAAAGATATCCGCCAAAAGGATCAATGCGGAAGTCTTTGACTTTCTTGCTGATCGGCTGTTCAACGATCTGATGCGCGATTGTCAGCCAGGGAGCCTGTTCCTTGAAGACAACCTGCGCCTGTTCGTAAAGCTTGGTGCGCTCGGCCTGATCGGTGGTCAGCTTGGCCGCCTGAATGAGCTTCTCGAAATCCTGATCGCACCAGTTTGCGCGGTTGGCGCTGCCGATGGCCTGACAGCTCAGAAGGGCGGCGAGGAAATTGTCGGGATCGGCAATGCCGCCCGTCCAGCCAAGCATGACGGCGCCATCACGGTCCTTTTCCAGCGAACGCTTGAGATATTCACCCCAGTCATAGGTGACAATTTCCGCCGTTACGCCCACCTTGGCGAAGTCGGACTGAATGAGTTCGGCTGCGCGGCGCGCGTTCGGCATATAGGGCCGCTGCACGGGCATGGCCCAGATCTTCATCTTCAGATCCTTGACGCCCGCTTCATCGAGCAGCTTGCGCGACTGTTCGGGGTCGTAAGCGTCATCCTTGACGTTCTTGTTATAGCCCCAGACGCTTGGCGGCAGCGGATTGACAGAAGGAACTGCCGAGCCGAGATAGACTGCATCGATGATCGCGGCCTTGTTGATTGCCATGTTCAGCGCCTTGCGGACGCGTACATCGTCAAATGGCTTTTGCTGGGTATTGTAGGCGAGGAAGGACAGGTTCAGACCTTCCTTGTGCAGCATTTCGACAGCCGGGTCCTTCTTCATCTCCGCAATATCGGCAGGGTTGGGAGCGGCAATGACATGGCATTCGCCCGACTTCAGCTTCTGATAGCGCACTGCCGCATCCGGCGTGATTGCAAAGATGAGATTGTCGATCTTCTGCTTGCCTGCCCAGTAGTCGGGATTGGCCTGATAGCGGATAGCGCTATCCTTCTGATAGGCGACGAACTGATAAGGGCCGGTTCCGACTGGCTGCTGGCTGAACTCCGCAATACGGCCTTCCGCGACGAGCTTGTCAGCATATTCCTTGGATTGAATGACGGCGAATGTCAGCGACAGCGTCGAGATAAAGGTCGCTTCGGGATGCGCCAGCACGAACTTGACCGTGTGATCGTCGATCTTTTCGATTTTCTCGATCAGCGAAGGAAAGGAATAGGCCCCGAATTGCGGCCATGCGCCCTGATTGTAGTAAGGATTGTCCTTGTTTCCCTGACGGTCGAAAGTAAAGATGACGTCGTCAGCATTGAATTCTCGCGTTGGGGTGAAAAACTCGTGGTGTGAAACTTCACGCCCTTGCGCAGATGAAACGTATATTCCTTGCCGTCGGCAGAAACGTCCCAGCTTTCCGCGAGGCCGGGCTCCAGCTCGGTTGAGCCGCGCTTGATCTTGATAAGCCCGTTGGACACATTGCGCGCCGATGCGTCATATACGGCGCCGGATGTCGTCTGCGCCGCATCGAACATTTCAGGAGATGCCTCGGAGCAATAGATCAACGTCTTGGCAAAGACCTGTCCGACTGCCGTGCTGTTGAGCGCAGCCGCAATCAGCGCGGCTGAAAATAGTTTTCCGTATGTATTCATGAGGCTGCATTCCCTTGCTGGCGACGCGACCGACCTTTGGCGGTGTTGTTGTTCAGTATCGACTTTTCGAGATGATTCTAAACAGCGGTGCAATTTTATATGAGCGCGCAAAGGCTAGTGAAGCAAGCTCAAAAGGTTCGGAAACATGCATAGAAATGGTTTAACCGGCGCTTCCGGTTCCGGGAATTTCGGGGATCATCTGACGCAGCAGGTTCCGCAGGATGGATCGTACGGCGACGGTGGCTGCAGACTGTTCGCGGTCGCGGGGTGATGAGGCGCACCTCGCGCACAATTGCCGGGTCTGTCAGCGGGCGGGCCACAATGCCGCGACCACGCAGGGCGGTGAAGGCATAGGCGGGTAGAACGGCGATACCGGCATTGACCTCAACTAGCGACAACACCGAGTGAATCTGGTTTACCTCCATATGCGGTCGAAGCGCCAGTTTTGCCTGTTCGAAGCCGATTTCGGTCAAAAGCCGGATGTTGCTTTTCTGGGTAAGCGTAATGATGGGCTGGTTGTCGAGTTCTGTCCAACGGACCTGCTCATGCCCGGCAAAATCGTGATGGGGCGACACGAAAATCATCAGCTGATCGCGCAGTGCCGTCTGGCTTTCAACATCCGAGTCCTCACCGGAAAAGGTGCCGACGCCAAGATCGCAACGCCCGTTGCGAACCTGTTCGATGACGATATCCGGCCCGACATCCTCGATCTTGATGACGAGGTTGGGATGTTCGTCAGCCACACGGCGAACCAGACGCGGAAGCACTGTCGTGCACAGCAATGGCGGGGCGGCGATGCTGACCTGACCGCGCCGCAATTTCCCCAGATCGCGCACCACTTCGGCGGCGCGATCAATTTCGGCAAGACCGGCAAGCGCACCTTCGGCAAAGGCACGTCCGGCGTCCGTCAGGCTGACGCGCCGCGTCGTCCGGTCGAAAAGCCGCGCGTCCAGCACCGTCTCCAGATCGCGGATAGTGTGGGAAAGATTGGCCTGGGTCGTCCTGACGCGTTCGGCTGCGCGGGAAAAATTTCCCAGTTCGACCACGGCCTGAAAACATTCAATCTGGCGGAGAGTGGGGCGCATCGGCTCACTTATGAGTTTTGTTTATGAATATATTCTACTTACAAGACTTCCCGAATGAAAGAAAGTAAGGCTCGATCAGGAAGACGCGGGTTTTGGAGTGACCCGCCCCGAAGCGAGGATTCCGATGAAATATGACCGTCAGAACGCCAAGGCCTATTCGCGCGCTACGATGCGCGGTATCTGGGCTGCGGCAAACACGCCTTTCAATCAGGACGGATCGATCGATGAAGGCGGCTTTCGCAAGAATGTCGACCACTGGATTAACGATCTGGGTATTGACGGACTTTTCGTCGCGGGAAAGCAGGGCGAATTCTTCTCCATGTCGGTTGACGAGCGCAAGCGCATGTTCGATCTGGCTGTCTCGGCAGTAGGTGACAAGGCGCAGACGATCATGTCCTGCTCGGACCAGAACATGGACGTGGTTATCGATCTGGCCAAGCATGCGCAGGCCTGCGGCGCGGACTATATCGTCGTCCATGCACCTGTTCTGCATTTCCTGCGCGCGCAGGATGAAACGCTACTGCGCTACTATGAAACCATTGCCTCGAAGGTGGATATCGGCCTTGCACTCTGGTCGCATCCTGACAGCGGCTATCTGATGAGCCCGAGCTCTGCAATCGTCTGGCCGATATCGAAACGGTCGTCGCGATCAAATATTCGGTCCCGCGCGACATGTATCGCAAGCTCACGGAACTTGCTGGCGACCGCATTCTGGTCTCGACCGCATCGGAAGACGAATGGCTGGATAATATTCTCGAACTGGGCTGGCAGCTTTATCTCTGCTCTTCGCCGCCCTATACGCTGCAGACCAAGTTTGATCGCCGCATGCGCGATTATACCGATCTGGCCTTTGCGGGCAAAGAGGCCGAGGCGCGCGCCGTCTGGCAGAGCCTTGAGCCTGTCCGCCATGCCTTCAAGTCGACGCGACCGGCTGAAAAGCCCACTTCGCACCAAAAATATTGGCAGGAGCTGCTCGGTCAGGTTGGTGGGCCTGTTCGCGCGCCGATGCTTGAACTGACCGATGCCGAAAAACGCGCAATCCGGGAGGCATTTGACGGCTGCGGTCTCAAACTGTCCTGATCGAACCGAAAAGGGGAACAAGAATGACAAAACTCAGCGCCTTTAATTTTCAAAAATGGATCGATGAACACAAGCACCTGCTGAAGCCGCCTGTCGGCAATCAGCTGGTGTTCAGATGCGGACCTGATGGTCACGGTCGTCGGTGGCCCGAACAAGCGCACCGATTACCACGACGATCCGGTCGAGGAGTTCTTCTACCAGCTCAAGGGCGACATGCTGCTGAAGCTGCACGACACGTCGACGGGCGAATTTTACGATGTGCCGATCCGCGAGGGCGATATCTTCCTTCTGCCGGCGCATATCCGTCATTCGCCGCAGCGCCCGCAGGAAGGCTCCATCGGTCTGGTGATCGAACCGGCCCGTCCTGAAGGCGCTCTTGATGCCGTCGAATGGTATTGCTTTGAATGCAGCGGCCTCGTCCATCGCGCCGAAGTGGATCTGGAATCCATCGTCGAGGATCTGCCGCCGCTCTACGCTGCTTTCTACAACGATGAGAAACTGCGGACCTGCCCACATTGCAACACCGTCCACCCCGGCAAGAACCCGCCGGAAGGTTGGGTTGCGCTCTGATGAGGCATGCCCGGCGGAACTGCCGGGCGCCCATCCATAAAAAGACAAGGGAAATGAAATGAAAAACAAACTCCTGATGATTGGCCTGCTGGCGGGGCTGACGACTGGTGCTGCCGCTGCCGAACCGGTCAAGATTGGCGTGATAACGACCTTGTCAGGTCCGGGAGGTTATCTCGGTCAGGACGTGCGCGATGGCATGAAGCTCGCCATCGATGCCGAAGGCGGCAAACTCGGTGGTGTGCCGGTTGAACTGAAGGTCGAGGACGACGCCGCCAAGCCTGGAAACGGACGTCAGATCGCCGAGCGGTTCATGTCGGAGGACGGCGTCAAGCTGTTTACCGGCATCATCTTCTCGAATGTCGCCGGTGCAACGGTGCCGGATATCATCGATAATGACGGTATTTATATCAGTGCCAATGCCGCGCCGTCGAACATGGCGGGCAAGGGCTGCGATGCGAATTACTTCGTGGTTTCATGGCAGAATGACTCGCTCCATGAGGCATCGGGCATTGCTGCGGAACAGGAAGGTTTCAAGCGCGCCTTCATTCTTGCGCCGAACTATCAGGCGGGCAAGGATGCACTGGCAGGCTTCAAGCGCCGGTTCAAGGGCGAAGTTGTCGGTGAAATCTATACTCAGCTCGACCAGACCGACTATTCGGCTGAGATGGCGCAGATTCGCGCTGCAAACCCCGATGTGGTTTTCCAGTTTCATCCGGGCGGCATGGGCATTGCGTTCATGCGCCAGTATCAGCAGGCTGGTCTTCTCGGCAAGATTCCAATGGTTCTTTCCGAACCTTCCAGCGATGCTGTGATTCTTAAATCGTTGGGTGACGCTTCGGTCGGAATCATGGCGACCAGCCACTGGAGCCCGGATATGGACAATGCCGCGAGCAAGGAACTCGTGGCAAAGTGGAAGGCCGCTTATCCTGACCGGCCTCTGACCTATTATGGCACGCAAGGCTACGACGTGGCTCGTCTGATTGCTTCTGCCTTGAAGCAGACCGGCGGCGTTGACGATATGGATGCGGTGCGCGAAGCACTGCGGAAGGCTGACTTCCAGTCGGTACGCGGCAATTTTGCCTTCGGTCCAAACCAGCATCCGTTGCAGGACTGGTATCTGCTTGATGTCGTCAAGGGTGAGGATGGCAATCCGACCACCAGGATCAAGAAGAAGCTGATCGAAAATTACGGTGATTCCTATTCTGCAGAGTGCAAGCTCTGACAGCCACCGTCCGGCGCGCGCGCGCGCTTCTTTCATTTCTCATGAAGGTCGTTTTCTCCAATGACACTCATCTTCGAGCAGCTTTTGAATGGCCTTCTCTACGGCGTCATGTTGTTCCTTCTGGCGGCAGGGCTGACGCTGATCTTCGGGATCATGGGCGTCATCAACCTTGCTCACGGCTCGCTCTACATGATCGGTGCGTTCATCGGCACCTGGGTGGCCGTGCAGACCGGGAATTTCTGGTTAGGCCTGCCTGCAGCCATTCTGGCCGCGACGATTGCCGGTATCGTGATCGAGCTTGGCATCATGCGAAAGCTCTATCAGCGCGATCATCTGGATCAGGTGCTGGCGACTTTCTCGCTCATTCTGATCTTCAATGAGCTGACCGTGCTGATCTTTGGCCGCCAGCCGATTTTCACCCAATTGCCCGCATCGCTCTCGCAGCCGATCGAGCTGTTTTCAGGCCTGAGCTATCCGCCGTTCCGGCTGCTCATCATTGTGGCTGGCCTGCTGGTCGCTGGCGGTCTTTATCTGCTCATCAACCGCACCCGCATCGGCATGCTGGTTCGTGCAGGATCGACCAATCGCGACATGGTGCGCGCGCTCGGCGTGGATATCCGCCTGCTCTACACGCTGGTGTTTGCATTGGGCGCTGCCTTTGCGGGCCTGGCCGGTTTCATGACCGGGCCGATCCTTGCCGTGCAGGTCGGTATGGGCGAGCAGATCCTGCTTGCCACCTTCGTGGTCGTGGTTATTGGCGGCGTCGGCTCGATCAAGGGGCCTTCATCGCGGGAATCTCGCTCGGCATCATCGATACCTGCCTGCGTGCCTTCTTGCCCTCGATACTGCGTCAATTCATGGCCGGAGCCGAGGCCGACGCGCTTGGCGTGGGTATCGCCTCCATGGGTATCTATCTGCTGATGGCCATCGTTCTTCTGTTCCGCCCGAGAGGCCTCTTTCCGGTGGGAGCCTGAATCATGTCATATCGCTTTTGTTCGTTCTTCTTGGCTGTGTGGTGCTTGCACTTTTCCCCTTTGGTGCCGAAGCGCTGGGACAGACGGCTGCGTCCAGCCTTGTCGCCCGGATCATGATCTATGCTATCGCTGCGGCCAGCCTCAATCTGATCCTCGGCTATGGCGGCATGGTTTCCTTCGGTCATGCTGCCTTCTTCGGGATCGGCTCCTATGTCGTGGGCATCCTTTATTTTCATCACGCCGAAGAGACGCTGCTTTTCGGTTTCATTCCGGGTTCCGACCAGTTTCTGATCACCGTTCCGGCGGCAATGCTGGTGGCAGGTCTTGCCGCATTGGTGATCGGAGCATTGGCACTGCGCACTTCCGGTGTGCAGTTCATCATGATTACGCTCGCCTTCGCGCAGATGCTCTTCTTCCTCTTCGTTTCGCTGAAAACCTATGGCGGCGAAGACGGTATCATCGTGCGGCGGGCAAATGATCTTTTCGGCCTCAGCCTGCGTGACAAGACGACGATGTATTACGTCATTCTCGTCTCGATGATCCTGTATTTCGCTTTCCTCTGGCGGGTCGTGCATTCGTCCTATGGCGCGGTGCTGTCCGGCATTCGCCAGAGCGAGCGGCGCATGACGGCCATGGGAATCGAAACCTATCGCTACAAGCTTTACGGCTTCGTCCTCGCCGGAATGGGCGCTGGTCTGGCGGGCGCGCTTCTCACTATTTTCATGCGTTTTGCGAGCCCGGATACGCTGCACTGGACCAAATCGGGTGAGTTGATGGTGATGGTCATTCTGGGTGGTGTCGGCACTTTCTTCGGGCCGATCTGGGGAGCGGCTGCATTCCTGATCCTCCAGACCTATCTCGCCTCCTGGACCGAGCATTGGCAGCTCGCCATGGGCATCATTCTGCTCGTCGTGGTTTTGGGAACCAAGGGCGGCATTGTCGGCGGCTGGCGTGCGCTTTGCCGTCCGTTTCGCAAAGACCGGAAAGTGGAGGTGCCCGCATGAATGCCATATTGCAGGTCCGCGATCTGGTGAAGCGCTTTGCCGGTCTGGTGGCAACGGATCATGTGACGCTCGACGTCACGGAAGGGCATATCCATGCCCTGATAGGCCCGAACGGAGCCGGGAAATCCACGCTCATCAACCAGCTTTGCGGTGAGCTGACGCCCACATCGGGAACGATCAGCCTGATGGGAGAGGATATTACCAAACTGCCGGCGGCTACACGTGTCGGACGTGGATTGGGACGCACATTCCAGATATCGACGCTCCTGAACGATATGAGTGTGCGCCAGAACATCGCCATGGCGGTGCAGGCGCGCGAGGGGCACAATTTCCGGATTCTCGACAGTCTGAAAGGCCGCAGCGCCATCTGGCGTGAGGTTGACGCAATCCTTGCCGGGAGCCGTCTGGCCAATCACCCGGAGAAGCTTGCAGGCGATCTGTCGAGCGGTGGGCGCAAGCAGCTGGAACTGCTGATGGCACTGGCCGGAAAGCCGAAGCTTCTGCTTCTCGACGAGCCGATGGCTGGACTCGGTCACGTCGAAAGCCAGGAAATGATCGAGCTTCTTCAGGGATTGCGCGGCAAGGTTTCGATGCTGCTTGTCGAGCACGACATGGAGGCGGTGTTTGCGCTGGCTGACCGCATATCGGTGCTGGTCTATGGCCGTGTCATCCTCACGGGCACGGTGGAAGACATAAGGGCGAGCGAAGCTGTGCGGGAAGCCTATCTCGGCGGGGAGGAGGAACTGTGCTGAAAATCGAAGGACTTCAGGCCGCCTATGGCCATTCTCAGGTATTGTTCGACGTCTCGCTGGAAGTGAATGAGGGGAACTGGTCACGCTCATGGGCCGCAATGGCATGGGCAAGACCACCACCATACGCACATTGATGGGTCTCCTCGCCCCCAAAGGGGCAGGTCCAGATCGCAGGGCGCGACACGACCAGCTACAGCCCGGAAAAGTGGCGCGTCTGGGTGTCGGTCTTGTGCCGGAGGGACGGCAGATTTTCCCAACATTGACCGTGCGGGAAAATCTGGTTGCAACCGCATCGAACCGCTGTAAGCGGCAGTCGCCGTGGGATCTCGGCAAGATATATGCGCTTTTCCCGCGTATGCAGGAGCGGGCGGACCAGACGGCGGGCACGCTTTCGGGCGGTGAGCAGCAGATGCTGGCTATCGGTCGTGCATTGATGACGAACCCGCATCTTCTGATCCTCGATGAAGCGACGGAAGGTCTTGCCCCGTCATCCGCACGGAAATCTGGCATTGCATCATGCAATTGCGCGAAATGGGCCAGTCGATCCTTCTGATCGACAAGAATATCGCGGTTTTGAAGAAGTTGGCGGATCGCCATTACATTGTCGAGAAAGGCCGAACGGTCTGGCGCGGGACGAGCACCGATCTCGAACGTGACCGTGAGCAGGTACATGCCTATGTCGGTATCTGAGACAATCGCCCTTATTGGATGGGGCGCTATCGGCAAGCGTGTTGCAGAGCTTCTGGCCGAGCGGAAAAGTGCCGTGAAGATCGGCGCTGTGGCGGTGCGTGACCGATCGGCCTCCCGTGACGGGCTGCCTGTCGGTGCCGCACTCATTGAAAATCCCGCAGAGCTTACAACCACCGGCGCAGGCCTTGTCGTGGAGGCAGCAGGACGCTCCAGTGTCCTGCCATGGGGCGAGGCGGCGCTTTCCGCCGGAATGGATTTCGCGGTTTCATCGACATCGGCTTTCGTCGACGACGCTTTGTTTCAAAGGCTGAAGGATGTCGCTGCGAGTAGCGGTGCGAAACTGATTATACCCCCGGCGCACTGGGCGGCATCGATGCGCTTTCGGCTGCAAGCCGGCTTTCAATCACAAGTGTCGAACATCGCATCATCAAGCCGGCAAAAGCCTGGGCGGGCACGCTCGCCGCTCAGTTGATAGAGCTTGATGAAATCAGTGAGGCAACTACCTTCTTTACGGATACGGCCCGCAAGGCAGCGGATGCCTTTCCGCAAAATGCCAATGTCGCGGTGATTACCTCGCTTGCTGGCATCGGTCTCGACCGTACCCGTGTCTCATTGGTTGCAGACCCGGCAGCGCGCCTCAACATGCATGAGATCATTGCCGAGGGCGATTTCGGCAGGATGCACCTGCGTTTTGAAAACGGTCCGCTGGCGACCAACCCGAAATCGTCTGAAATGACTGCGCTCAATCTTGTCCGAGTAATCGAGAACCGGATCGCCACTACGGCAATTTAGAACCTGCTTCCCTGAAACGGGAACCGGCCTTGGAATGAAGACATGTGCAAGAATAAACATTACATGCGGCATCTGGCTGAAGAAGCGGGTTTCGACCCTGCCCGACTTGATCGCGATTACAATGCCAAGGCTACCGTTTCGCCGGAAACCTTTGCCGCCGAAATGGTGCGCTATCGCGAGGCAAGTATCGCGCCGCGGGCCGATTGGGGCCGACATTTCGACGTGGTTTATGACGAAGAAAGCGGACAACGGATCGATATTTTCGGGCCAGCTTCCCGAAGCGGGCTAAATCCGGTTTTCGTGTTCATTCACGGTGGTTACTGGCGCGCTCTGTCAAAGGAAGATTCGGCCATGATGGCAGGAATGCTCGCAACCGAAGGGATTGCGACAGTTGCTGTCGATTATCGTCTGGCGCCGGAAGTCTCCCTTGCGGAAATCACGCGGGAGGTGCGCGCTGCTCTCGCCTTCGTCTGGCATCACGGACGGGAATATGGCCTCGATCCGGACCGGATATCGGTCGGAGGAAGCTCGGCCGGTGGCCATCTCGCTGCTGCACTTCTTGCTGAGGGCTGGCAGGATGAGTTCGGTTTGCCGCAGGATGTGGTGAAGTTCGCCATGCCGGTCAGCGGACTTTTCGAGCTTGCACCCGTGGCGGCAACTTTCCCGCAGGAGTGGATGAAACTCAGTCCCGCCGATGTCGATCGGCTCAGCCCGATCCGGCATATTCCAGCGCGTGGCTGTTCGATAACCGTAGCATGGTCAGAGCATGAAGCAGACGGCTTCAAGCGCCAGTCACGCGCTTATGCCGATTGCTGGGCCGCGGCCGGTGGAGAGGTGAAGGCAATCGAGATCGCGAACCGAAACCATTACGATATTCTGATGGACTGGTGTTCGCCCGAAACCGAGATGTCGCAGGCTCTGCTCGCCGGTATTCGCAACATCGGTTCGAACGCATCCCGAAACGCGCTCTAATCGGCTTTCAAAAGAAATCGTGCGGCCGCGTGATGTTGCGCGGCTGGCGATTTCGCACGGGCAAAATTGCCAGTGCACAGGCTAACTCATGCGATAATCCTCATGGATATATGGTTTTAAGATGAATTGTCGCATGAATTAAAACATCTCATTCTGACTGTAACGATGATCTGGGCGCGGCCCGAACTTGTAGATTGCAGAGGCTTTCTGATGCAAAAATCCGATGTGCAGCTTTTCATAGGCGGTGAATGGCGCAGGACCGCCAATACGCTTCCCATTATCAATCCTGCGGACGAGACCGAAATCGGGCAGGTTGCGGTCGCGGAGCGGAGGATCTGGAAGCGGCCCTTCAGGCAGCTTGGAACGGGTATCAGATCTGGCGCAATACGGCGCCTGCGGCTCGTGCAGCGATCATCATGAAGGCGTCGGCGCTCATGCGCGAACGGCAGGAGGAGATTGCGCGCGCAATCACGCTGGAAAATGGAAAGCCGATCAGCGAAGCCCGACTTGAGGTCATTCGCGGCTGCGAATTCTTCGAATGGGATGCTGGCGAGTGCATTCGGTTCTATGGCCGTGTTATTCCGAGCGCGCCCGGCATTCGCTATATCGTCGTGCACGAGCCTATCGGTCCGGTCGCAGCATTTGCACCGTGGAATTTCCCGATGAGCCAGCCCGCGCGCAAGATCGCAGGCGCTCTGGCTGCCGGTTGCTCCATCATCCTGAAAGCTTCCGAAGAAACGCCGACGGCGGTGACGCATATTGCACGTGCATTCGAAGATGCGGGCCTGCCTGCCGGTGTGCTGAATCTGGTTTTCGGCGTTCCCGCCGATATTTCTCAGTTCCTGATCCCGCGACCTGAGATCCGGGCTATCGCATTTACCGGGTCAACAGTCGTCGGCAAACACCTGACCGAGATCGCCGCGCGCCATATGAAACCGGCGCTGATGGAACTTGGCGGCCACGCTCCTGTCATCGTTTGCGAGGACGCCGATCCTGTCGTGGCAGGCATAGCCTCGGCGCGCCGCAAATACCGCAATTCCGGTCAGGTCTGCACCTCGCCGACCCGTTTCTTCGTGCATGAAAGCCATTATGAACGTTTCACCGCCGCTTTCATCGAAACGGCGCAATCGATCCGCGTCGGCAACGGCATGGATGAAGGGGTCCAGATGGGCCCCGTCGCCAATGATCGCCGTGTCATGGCGCTGGAAGCGCTGGTCAGCGATGCCGAAGCCAAGGGTGCGAAACTGCTTTTCGGTGGCCGGCGCCTGAAGAACAATGGCTATTTCTTCCCGCCAACGGCTCTGGCTGAACTGCCGGACGATGCCCGTGCGATGTCGGAGGAGCCGTTTGGTCCGCTGGCGCTGATCAATCCGGTAGCGTCTCTTGATGCCGCCATTGAAAAGGCAAACGCACTGCCGTTCGGCCTGGCGGCATATGGTTTCGCAAGTTCAGCGGAAAATGTGGACCGTCTGATGTCGGGTCTGGAAGCTGGAAACGTCTCGATCAACACGCTTGAGGCTTCCGTGGCCGAAACCCCGTTCGGCGGCGTCAAGGACAGCGGCCTTGGCCGCGAAGGCGGAGCCGAAGGACTGCATCATTATACGGTCGTGAAAAACGTCTCGCACCGTCTGGTGAATAGCCTCTAATCAGGCGCGTGCGCTATTTTTCAAACCCGTCGCCATCGATCACTGGCGGCGGGGCGGTCTGTATTACGGGGATGTAAGGGCCAACGTGCGGATTGCTTCCAGATGAGCGCGCATGGCCTGGTGGGCACGGTCGCTTTGTCGGGCTTCAATTGCATCGACGATTGCAAGATGCATCGCGCTTTGCTCTGTCGCGTATTCGCGTTTACGGGCCTCCCGAAAGATCGCATCATGTCTGCGCTGCCATGTCGAGCGTCCCCGGACGGAGGCGAGCGAACTGAAGATCACGGCAAGCAGCGCATTGCCGCTCGAGCGCGCGACCGCCTTGTGAAAGGCATCATCCAAACGTTCATATTCCCGCCAGTCATGAGCTGTACCCGTCGCCAGCGCAAGCTTGCGCAAGGAGGCGAGGTCATCTTGCGTGGCATATTGGGCTGCGGCAGCGGCAAGGGCTGGCTCATAGACCAGCCTTGCATCCATGAGGTCCTGAGCGGACGCGGATTCGATGATCCGGTCTATGGGCCGTTCGATGGTCGAGGCGGGAGGACCCATGAAGGTGCCCTTGCCCTGATGACGCCACACCACGCCTTCGATCTCAAGCTGTCGTAGCACCTTGCGCGTTGTTTCGCGGCTGCAGCCGAGTGTCGCCGACAAAACCCGCTCGGGTGGGATCTTATCCTGCGGGCCGAAATTCTGTTCCACCAACAGCTTCTGCATGCGTTGCATTGCTTCGGCGGTCGGAACGCGATCTGTCATCCGGCGGCACCCCATACCAATTTGCAGACCAATTGCACAGAGACCTATCCCCACACAACGGTCAGTCAAGCTGACGAACCAATAGTGGATGAATAGATGCGCCTTGATCCTTTTTGATTTTGATGATTGCCGCAGTTGTTCTGGCAACTCTCTTTCCCGCGACCGGCAATGCAGCCGATGTTGTCAGTATGCTGGGGACTATCGGCGTTGGCCTGCTGTTTTTCGGGCACGGAGCAGCGCTGTCTCACAGGGCGATTGTTTCGGGTTTGAAGCAATGGCAATTGCATGGATTTATTTTTGCGACGACTTTTGTCGTCTTCCCGTTGATCGTGCAGCCTTTGCGTCTCGTTCCCGAAAGCATCCTGCCACCGGATCTTGTTCTTGGTTTCATCTATTTGGGCGTTCTGCCTTCTGCAATTTCAAGCTCGATTGCCTACACCGCCATGGCAAGGGGCAATGTGCCGGCTGCGGTCTGCAATTCGGCTGGGTCGAATGTCTTCGGATTGTTGCTGACACCGCTTCTGATGACGATTTTCATGCGTTCATCGGGGTCAATCGATTTGGGACAGGCTTTGCGCGACGTGGTGGTTGAGCTGCTGCTGCCGTTCGGTCTGGGACAAGCCTGCCATCGCTGGCTCGGGCCGTTCCTTTCGACACGCAAGCACTGGCTGGAGAATTACGATCAGTCGGTGATTGTGCTGATCATATATTCGGCATTTTCTCAATCGGTCACCGCCGGGCTCTGGCAAGTCTTGCCGCCGTCGGGGCTCATTATGGCGATTGTGCTTTGCGTTGTTCTTCTGGCGGGCGTGATTGGATTTACAATGGTTGGCTCGCGCTGGCTTGGTTTTACCCGTGAAGATGAGATTGCGGCTGTATTCTGTGGGTCCAAAAAGCCTGGCATCCGGGCTTCCGTTAGCTCAGGTCCTGTTCGCGGGCCTGCCGGGCTTCGGCATGATCGTGTTGCCGATCATGCTCTATAACCAGATCCAGATTCTGGTGGGCGCTGTTCTGGCGCGCCGCTATGCGATGCGGGTTTCTGCATCCGCTACTGCCACGCAGACGGGTTGAACATGGCAAAAGACAAGGTGGTGCGCGACGGGCCAGCAGAATGGTTGCGCCCGTTAGACAGGCAGCCGCTTGTGATACAGGTCGCCGAGACGGTGCGGCTTGCGATCCTTGGAGGGCGATGGGGCAGAGGCGAACGCTTGCCAAACGAAGCCGATCTTGCCGACGATTTCAAGGTTTCGCGTGCAACCTTGAGAGAGGCAATCGGCATGTTGGTATTTGCCGGAATTGTCGTGCGCCGGCATGGATCCGGCACCTTCGTCCGAGAGGAGGGAAGGGAAGATGGGACTTCCTGCTCACGGACTTTGGCTATTGGCAGCGACGATCACTCAGCCGGTCATCATCCGATAGATCGCCGGTAGAGCGACAGGCAGTTTCGACAGTTTGGCGACGAGCGCATAATTCCTGCGGCCGAAAAGTGCGGGAAGATAGGCGCTCGCCTCGCGGTCGACGGTCACGGCAAACACGTTGACGCCTTTGGCGCGTGCCTCGCTGACGGCCCTGCGGCTGTCTTCAAGCGCGAAACGGCCTTCATAGTGGTCGACATCGTTCGGCTTGCCGTCGGTCAGGACCAGCAGCAGCTTCTTCCGGTTGGGCTGTTCGGCAAGCTTTGCCGTCGAATGACGGATCGCTGCTCCCATGCGGGTGTAGAAGCCGGGTTTCAACGCCGCAATCCGGTATTCGACGGCAGGCCCAAAGGGTTCGTCGAAGTCCTTCACGGTTTCGACCCGCACCCAGGAGCGGCGGCGCGAGGTGAAGGTCTGGATGGAACAGCGGTCGCCGCAGGCGGCAATGCCATTGGCCAGAACCAGAAGTGCCTCCTTTTCCACATCCAGCACGCGTCGGTTGTCGATCCACGCATCGGTGGATAGCGAGACATCGACCAGAATGGTGACGGCAAGGTCGTTTGCCTTGGGGCGGCTCATTAGGTGCACCCGGTCGCTGCCCTGACCTCCGGCGGCAAAATCGCATCGTGAACGAACCACGGCATCAAGATCGAGATCGTTGCCATCAAGCTGCGCCCGCATCAATTCGCGGCCCGGACGCAGGATTTCGAACTGGCGGCGCACCCGACGCACAAGGCTTGTGGCTACATCGTCGAGCTCGATACGGGCGTCCCGGCCTTGCGCCGGTGCTGCCAGAACGCTGCAATGATCCGGAAGATAGGTTGCCTTGCGGTAATCCCATTCGGGATAGGTCAGCTTGGCTGCGAGCAGGCTGCGATCAACGGCTTCCGGCGGCAGGTCGAGATCGAAACGGAAGCGGGCGGCGGGTCTGCCCTTGCGTTCGCCCAATGTCAGATCGTCAAGCTCATCGGCGGATTTTGCGTTCTGCTCGTCGCTGTCATCGGTTGGCCTGTCGACGTTCACCATCTCCGCCATGGCAAGGATTTTCTCGAAGCGATTGAGAATAAATGGGCTCCGGTCGGCCAGCCTTGGGTCCAGCTTCTCGCGATTGGCGATCTGCCGCCCGGTTTCGACACCTTCCGCCTTGCTGCTCTGTACCGGCTGGTCGTCGCTGTCGCGCGGAGCGGTTTCCTCGCGCCTTGTCAGTTCCGGCCAAAGCGGAACGGGCAGGGCCGGCAGATAGCCTGCGGGTGCGCAATGCGGAAAAATGGTGGGAAGACTGTCATCGGGTAGTCCTGCGCCCTGTTTGAGAAGCGAAAGAATGCGGTCTTCCACCTGTTGTTCGAGACCATGGAGCGAACGCTTGGGACGTACGGCCAGCACCGCCTCACACAGGCGTGCATAGCGCTTATGCAGGCCCGGAAAGACCGCGCATGTCTTCGCAACCGTATCCGACGCCGCTGCAAGGGCTGCAAGATTGCGGCGCAGCGGATCATGCGGAAGTTCGTCCACATGCGTCGGCATGACGGCCATATAACCCGCAAGCCAGACATAGAGATCGTAATTGAGCGTGCGATCGGGAAAAGCGCGATTTCCGGCGGCAGCATCAATGTCGCCTCATCCCGCAAGGGCTGGCTGAGTTTTTCCTCGCCCAACGCCATGCGCTGGCGCAAGCCCAGCCTGTGCCCGGAAGTTCGCGCACGGGCCGGGGCGATCTGCACGGCGACATCGCCGCCAAAGCCGCGAAAGCAGATGGCAAGCTTGTGGCGAATATCGCCAAGCTGTACGGCGTGCTGGGGATAATGCGGCCACGATCCGGTCTTGCCGATCAGGCGATGCCAGGCGCGGCCAACAGTTTCCTCCAGTTCCAGAAAATCCAGCATTGCGCGCCTGCCTATTTCAACATTGCATCGGCAACTTCAATCAGGGCGGCTTTCACATCCGGCTCGTCGGTCAGCGGCTCGATCATCGCGGCGCGTGCGGCTTCGCGTTGCGACATGCCGGCGTCGATCAGCGTGGCGCAGTAGACCAGCAGACGGGTCGAAACGCCTTCCTCCAGATCGTGGCCTTTAAGCCCTCGCAGCCGGTGAGCCAGTGCCACCAGCGGCGCAACCTTTGGGCAGCGAGACCGCTTTCTTCACTGACCACCGCGATTTCCTGTTCCTTGGGCAGAAAATCGAACTCGATGGCGACAAAGCGCTGGCGCGTGCTTGGCTTCAGGGATTTCAGCAGGTTCTGGTATCCCGGATTGTACGACACAACGAGCATGAAGCCGTCCGGCGCTTCGAGCAGTTCGCCGGTGCGTTCCAGTGGCAGAAGGCGGCGGTCGTCGGTCAGCGGATGCAGAACCACAGCCACGTCCTTACGCGCCTCGACGATCTCGTCGAGATAGCAGATGCCGCCGTCGCGCACGGCCCGCGTCAGCGGACCGTCGACCCATACGGTATCGCCGCCTTTCAGCAGATAGCGCCCGGTCAGATCAGCCGCCGCCAGATCGTCATGGCAGGAAACCGTCGAGAGCGGCAGGCCGAGTTTTGCGGCCATATGGCTTACAAACCGTGTCTTGCCGCAGCCGGTCGGGCCTTTCAGAAGCAATGGCAGCTTGCGCGTCCACGCCATCTCAAAGAGCGCGCATTCATTGCCGGATGCGCTGTAGGGAGGGATCGAGGCGCCGGTATTTTCGACATTTCTGAGAATGGGGTTCATGGCCGTTTTCCTTTGTATCGGGCAGGGAAGCCCCGCCGGATGGCGGGGCTTGTCGACGACGATCATTCGGCAGGCTGTATCAAGGTGCTCGTGTTTTCACGGCGTTCCTTGCCTGGAACCAGCAAGGCCCAGATGAACATGATGGCCGAGATCACCACCACGACGCCGGAGCCAAGGCGTATCCAGTAGAATACGGCGAGCTGATCCTGCACGTTCATGAACGACTCTCCGAGCACACGCTGAAGGTGGGTCTGGACGACGCCCGCAAAGGTCAGCGCGAAGGTCATCACCGACATGGCGGTGCATGGCCCAGAAGCTCACCATGGAGAGCATCTGGTTATAGGGTGCGCGCCCGCGCAGTTCGGGGATCGCATAGGCCATGACTGCGAGATTGAGCATGACATAGGCGCCGAAGAAGGCGAGGTGGCCATGGGCGGCGGTAAGCTGCGTGCCGTGGGTGTAGTAGTTGACCGACGACAGCGTGTGCAGGAAGCCCCATACGCCCGCGCCGAAGAAGGCCATTACCGAACAGCCAATGGACCACAGAAGGGCCGCACGGTTCGGGTGTTTGCGACCGGCCTTCCATGTCATCACGAAGGTGAAGATGACCATGGTGAAGAACGGTGCGACTTCCAGCGTCGAGAACAGCGAACCGATCCACTGCCAGTAGCCCGGCGCGCCGATCCAGTAATAATGGTGGCCGGTGCCGAGAATGCCGGAGAACAGGGCAAGGCCGACGATGACATAGAGCCATTTTTCAACGACTTCACGATCGATGCCGTTGAGTTTAATCATCAGGAAGGCGAGGATCGACGCCATGATGAGTTCCCAGACACCTTCAACCCACAGATGGATGACATACCACCAGTAGAGCTTGTCGAGCGCGAGATTGATCGGATTGTAGAAGGCGAACAGGAAGAACAGGGCAAGGCCCCACAGGCCGAACAGAAGAATGTTGGTCACCGTGGTCTTACGGCCCTTGAGCGCCGTCAGCGTGATGTTGAACAGGAAGATCAGGCAGACGACAACGATGCCGACCTTGATGATGAATGGCTGTTCGAGAAATTCACGCCCCTCGTGAATATGGAACAGATAGCCGACGACAGCGATGGCCGCAGCCACGAAGAACAGCCAGAACTGGATGACGGCGAGTTTGGTGCTGTAAAGCTCGGTTTCCGTTTCTTCCGGCAGCAGATAATAGGTCGAACCCATGAAGCCCATCAGCAGCCAGACGACCAGCGCGTTGGTGTGGATCATGCGGACAATGTTGAAGGGCAGAAGCTCGGAGAGCGTATTGGGCAGAACATAGATCGTACCGGCGAGAACGCCGAATGCGACCTGCGCGATGAACAGCGCGAGCGTTCCATAGAAATAGAGCATCGCGACCTTTGGCTTTCATATTTCATATTGTGTAACTCCGTTCATCCCGCGCTTAGCCTGCCTCATTGGGCGGCCAGTCCTGCGTCTTGATGCGGCTGGTCCATTCGAGGAAATCAGCCAGATCGTTGAGTTCCTGTTCGCTCAGGTTGAACTGGGGCATCTGGCGACGCCCTTCTATCCCCGTGGGTTGCGCCTGCATCCACGCTTTCATTGTCTCGCGTGCGCCTTCCGGGTCTTCTTCCCGCCCCAGCGCTTCCAGACATTGCCAAGCTCGGGTGCAAAATAAGCCCCTTCTCCAAGTAGCGTGTGGCAGTTGATGCAGGAGTTTTTCTCCCAGATGTGCTTGCCGCGGGCAACCGAGGCCGTCAGCGTGGATTCATCCGTGGAAGTTGTTTTCATGTAGTAGTGACTGTGCGCCGTAAGCCCCACGAAGATCGCGAAAAGAAAATAGACCCGCCGTAGAAGACGTTCCGTGCGCCGGTCTTGGTTAGGCGTTCTGCCATCCCTTCGTCCTTTCATCTGCCGGGGAACAAGGCCCCGGCAACAAATCCCCGTCGATAATGTGGCTGGTCAAACCCTCGCCAGCATCACGGGACAGGACTGTTCTATCGGTCAGGGAAAGCCTTCTTTGTGATTTGGCAAACACCAACACGGTTGTTCAAAGGAGAACGCGGACAACGATGGAACGTGTCAGGGCAAGCGCCAGCAGAAGGGCAGGCCAGACCAACAAGGCTGGTTTCAATGTGCCGTTGGTTCCGCGCATTTCCATGAAATCGAGGATGACGAACCGGCCTTTTGCAAAAGCGAGAATCAACACGATGATTATGGCTGCAAACATTCCGGCGCTGGTGGTTGCGATGACTGCGCCGCTCAGAGCGAGGAGAATCAGAATGATGAAGGTGCGGTTGAGCGAATGGTGATTGCGATCGGACACTGCGGGCCTCAAGCGAGATAAAGAACGGGGAACATCACCAGCCATACGAGGTCGATGGCGTGCCATAGCGTCGTAATCAGCAGAATATTGGCGCGCGTCGGTCGCCATGCGACAAGCGCCAGCACGACCGAGCCGAACAGCACATGCAGAAGATGAAACCCGGTCAGCAGAAAATAAAGCTCGAAGAATGACCCGGCCGCCTCATCGCCCACAAACCGAATCTCATGCGAATATTCGACAAGCTTGATCGCCACAAAAACGAGGCCGAAAAAGGCGGCATATAAAAGCGGGCGGCGAGCCTGATCTATAGTGTTGCGCCTGCGCACGGCGACCGCCGCCTGCCAGCCGCTCATCAGCAGCACAACGGTGTTGGTCGCAGCGAGGCCGGGGCTCAGATGTGCGCGCAACTGCGCACCCCTTCCGCATTGATGATCGACATCACCATGAAGGCTATCAGCAGGATTGCGAAGGCGATGAGTTCGCTCCACACGAGAATCCACAGCAGAAGATCGTCTTCCGCGTGGTTCTCTGAATTCATTGCAACTATGGCCAAATCTTCGGTTCCAGACATCGCACATGCCTAGCGCCCGCAGTTCGGGCCTTCTTTGCGTTTTGGCAAAGAAGAAATGCGTCGGGCGCGACATTGTACTCTTGTCATAGCCAAGGAAATTTCAATGACGGATGCACAGATCGGTCTCATGGTCGCAACACCGGCGATCATCGGATTCTCACTGGTTCTCTATCGCATGGGAGCGTTGCAGGGCGCGGGCACGCTATCCGCCGTTGCTGCATCCATCGTGATTGCAGCCGTTCTATTCTTAGGTCAATAGGGAATAGAGAGGTCATGGACACGCTGCCAGCCCTGCACGCGACCGACATCAGCCGCCTTGAAGCGCATCATCATGAGCTTCTGCAACTTTGTCTCCAGCTGGAGGAAATCGCGGGCGATCTCGAATCCGATGCCTCGATGCAGGAGTACTGGCGGATCGCGAAGCTCATTCCCCGCCTTGTCAGCGAAACCCATGCGCTTGAGGAAGAGGTGCTTTTTCCCGATTTCAGTCGGCAGGCTCATTCGCATTTCGCCAATGCCATCATCGAACGGCTGAAGGCGGAACATCGTTGCGACCGGATGGCTGCCGAGGAGTTGTCGCAGACCCTGACAGCGGTTGCAAAAGGGTGCAGCAATCTTGCCGCCGACACGATTTCATACATGATGCGTGGTTTTATGGAGAGCGTGCGCCGCCATATCCTGTCAGAAAAGTTGATGATAGAGGCGCTGCTGGCAGCAAAATCCGAGCAACGGGAAGTCTTCGGGTGATGCGAAGATAATGTCCCTATTTCTTTGAAGGAAAATCAATTATCTAATTATTTATTGTATTTTAACTGCGTTACGCTGGACGCTTTCCGCCAGTATTTCCTGTTTTCTACTGACTTTATTGCTCGCCGTCTGCAAGTCGTCTCACACCTGACATATTGAGAACGGTCAGTTTCTGGCGTCCACCACGAACGAGCCCTTGGGCTTCCCAGCTGGTGAGAATGCGTGACACGGTATGCAAGGTTGTTCCAGTCATTTCGGCGATATCCTGCTTCGTGATCGGAAAATCGATTCGAATACCGTCGTCTTCTTTTCGTCCGGCATGACGTGCAAGGCGCAGGACCGTGTGGGCGACACGCCGTTCCACTTCTTCCGTCGACATTTCACGGATGCGCGTGTGGGCTTCTTCCAGTCTTTTGCCGATCGTCTGGATAGCGTTCATTGCCAGACCGGGATTCTGCTCGACAAAATAATCCCAAAGCTCTGTCGGCCAAGCCAGCACAATGCTTTCCGCGACGGCGATCGCCGTGCCGGGATAGTCGCTTCTTTGCAAGGCTTTGGCAAACCCGAACAGATCGCCCGGATGCACCATTCGGACGATGATCTGCTGTCCGTCCGGCGTCACCTGATTGACCTTCAGCCGCCCGTGCAGGAGGAGGTAGAAAAGAACAGCATCGTCGCCCTGTTCGAAGATCGCTTCTCCAGGAAGAACACGCTTTGTAGTTGCATAGGAAACAAGCTTGTCCAGTTCACCGTCACTCATTTTGGCGAACAAAGACAGTTTCCTGACAAGTCCGCGATCTATCATGGACATTGCGTTTCTCACACTCCAAAATCCTGCATCTACCTTAGCACAGCAAAGCGGGCTTGGAATTGTTTTCGGAGCCGGAGACCGGGCATTCACAGTTAATCCCTCATGCGCCGATGTTCTGGATGCGCTTCCACATCACAGCATACCAGCGGTTGTCGCGAACCAGCCGGAAACCGAGATTGTCCGGCGGTACACCAACGCTGCATCCCCGGTTTTCGGGTTGCGAATGAATGAACTCATGGCCGCGCGGTGCTTGCCATTGACGACATAAACGCCGCAAGCCGGCATTTCCGCAACCTGCTTGCCATAGGCATCGATATTGACGCGGCGGTGGCAGGTCTGGGTCCATTCCCACACATTGCCTGCAATGTCGGCTACGCCCAGTTCGTTGACACCGAAAGCGCCGGCGGGGCGTCTGGCAGGGTTCCTGTCCAGCTTGCGGGCACTTTGTTTTCATAATCTCTCAGCCAGCGCAGTGCCGGATTGGCTGCAGCATCATCCTCGATGCCAAGCGCATCGTCGGGAAAGCGTGACCCGGCGGCGAACGCCCACTGCTCGTCTGTCGGCAGATGCCAGATATCGCCAGTTTTTCGCGAAAGCCAGCCGGCATAGTTTTGCGCATCATCATAGCTGACGCCTACGATGGGGCTATCTTCTGTGGATGCATCGTGATTATGCGGCAAAGCTTCGGCAGGCTGACAGTCACCATCGGCGACGCAACGTTCGTAGTCAGTCGTGCTGACCTGATATTTCATGATCTCGAATGCCCGTTGCAGCTTGCGGGTCGTCAATGGGGCATCGACAGGATAATTGTTCTTCTGAAAATCGCCATCCGCCCGATAAGTCATGGTGCGCGGCGCGATGACAATCGTCTCGGGACCGACAGTCGATGCGCCCGGCATTGAGTGATCCGCACGCCCGACTGCGTCAACGACAAACAATCCTGCGACGACTGCTAGCACAACCGCCGGGATGGCTACGGCAAGCTCGCGCAGGCAGGTTTTCCTTTGCTTTCGTTCATCGGATATCAGGGGACCGTATCCATCCGGGAGGCAGATGGATACAGCCCCGAGCCTTTCATCCTAAAACATCGTTCAGTTGGAGCATGTCCCCAAACGTGGGAACCGCTCCAGGTTTGCCAAAGGCGCTATGGGAGGCAAGGCGCCTTCATGCATTCGCTTTACATGCCGGATGGCGCGAGAACCGAGGTCATCAGGTCGTCGTTCCATTCACCTGTGACCTTGAAATGGGCAGCGGCGCCGAGTTCAAAAGCCTCGATCAGATTATGGTTCACATAGGCATAGATGCCGGGCTGCCGGAACGTATAGAAAGCTGCTCCGGCCGCGCCGCCCGGAATGAACCAGGTTTCCTGATCGACATCCGGCGGTGTGTTGAACTTGCCGGTTGACCAGACATAATCCCCGTGGCCTCCGATCAGATGCGGTCTCGTATCGCGGTTGGCCTGAGAATGGACGATCAGGACTTTCTCGCCGACCGCTGCCGTCATGGCCTTGTCGCCGGTCAGTGCGCCGACAGCGCCGTTGAATACGACATGGGTTGGGGTGAGGGTGCGCATGACCTTAACCGTGTCTTCATAGGCGTCACCGGGCGCATCATATTTCTTGTATTTCCCGTCCTCGTCGCGCGGCACGTAGAAATCCTGTTCGCCGACATAGTAGACCTTGTCGTATGTCAGGGCTTTTCCCTTGCCGTCATGCAGTCCCTCGCGCGGCAGCACCATAATCGCACCATTCATGCCCGATACGACATGCCAGGGAACCATTCCGGGAGGTGCGCAGTGATAGACAAAGACGCCGGGCTTCGTCGCCTTGAAGCGCAGAATAGTCTTTTCACCCGGATTGATTTCGGTTAGTCCACCGCCGCCCAATGCGCCCGTTGCAGCGTGAAAATCAATATTGTGCATCAGCGTGTTGGTTTCGGGATTGATGAGGGTTAGCTCGACATAATCGTCCTGATGCACAACCATCAGCGGTCCCGGAACGGTGCCGTTGAATGCCATGGCATGGACTTCGGTTCCCGCATCATCGATGACGATCTTCTTTTCCTCGATCACCATTGTGAATTCAACCACCTTCGGTCCGCCCTCTGCAACCTGACTGTGGGCATGCACGAAGGGGATCCACCAACTTGACTTTCTGGCGTGGGAGTGCGGCTATTTCTGCTGCACTTGCCTTTCTCATTGCGCCCTGTCCCCAGGCGGATGTGGTTGCCAGAACCGGCGCAAGTGCCCCGGCCAGGGCGGCTCCTGCCAATATGCTACGGCGGCTGATTTGCATCTGGTCGACCATCGATACTCTCCTTTACGATAGGACCGAGCATTTCCTGCTCTGTCATGGCGACTATAGAAAGGGTCGTTTCGATGGTCCTTGACTGCGATCAAGGTGGTGCAGAAAGTTGAGTAATAATAATTGTTAAATATCAAATAGTTAATTCATCCGTTTGATATATGTTTCGCTTTGTTTGCGCTGGAGCAAAGGCTGAAACGAAGAGGTTTGAGCAAAGAGAAACCAGCGAACAGATTGGTAGCGTTCGCTGGCTTTGGTGACGGGATTTATGTGCCTGGCGATTAATCTCCAAATCGTGCTTGCACTTCAGGCATCGCCATTTCTGGAATCCACTCCGGTTCGTAGGTCAGTTCGACATTCACTGCACTAACACCTTCAACAGATTCGGCGCTCGCGCGTACGGCATCGGTCAGATAACCGGCAGCCGGGCAGCCGGGTGTTGTCGTCGTCATGCTGATATCGACATTCCCGCTATCACGAATGTCGATACTGTAGATCATGCCAAGGTCCACGAGGTTGAACCCAAGTTCGGGATCGAGCACCAGACGCAGACTTTCGATAATCTGCTTCTCCATCTGGGCATGTGTGTTGTGTTGCATGATGACTACCTCGCGTCTCCAACACGGATCATGATACGATAGGCGGTGCCGGTTTCATCGAAATTGCCGATCCATTCGTGACCGCGGTTTTCGAGTTCGGGAAAGAGGAATAAAGGCTCGCGGTGCAGCAGCGCGAACAGAACTGTACCTGCGGACATATCTTCCAATTCGGCAAGAATGCACACCATCGGCTCAGGCGGCTGCATATCCGTGCAATCGAGATAACGCGACGGCTCCGGCCAGGCATCCGGCGATACAACATTATCCGAGAAACGCAATTCAGGCGTGGCATCCATCGCGGGCTGAACAGGACTTGCCAGTCACCATTATCCAAAGACTCCGCTTTTGCGGAAAAGCCCTTCCGCTCCATGACACTGAAAAGCGGTGCCGGTTTGAATGGGGCGATCAACAAAAGACTTTGTCCCGGCGAAAGGCCGCCGACTGCATCCATGATGGCATTGAACGGTTCTACGCCGCCCTTGATCAGCGGGCGTACGTCCAGCACATGATGCGCGATGTCCTGAGCTGAGAGTGTCATTTCAATCTCCTGAAAATTGGTTCACCGGCATAGATGAGATGGGGCAGGGTTGCCCCTTTGGCAGGCGTAGGCCGTGCGGTACATTAAGAAGCCGCCGGGCGCGGAAGAAGTGCACGATCAATGCAAGGATCGCTACAAGATTCAACATGATAGCCAAACGAAACATGATTGGATATTCGGCAATCAAAGCCAGCGTCGCCACTGCCACGCCAGTATAATAAAGAGCGAACCACTGTCGTGCGCGGCGTTCGCTGACCATATCCTGGACACGCGGGGTCGGTGCACGTCCCATGACGGGGCCATAACATTCCAGCCAGGTCAGAAACGGTACGATCTTGTAGAGCTGGGCAAGGCTGAGGCCGGTCAGCCAACCAAAAGTGAAGAGGTAGACAAGTCCGGCAATCATTGCATCGGAAGTACCTGTCCAGAACAGGGCAATTGCCAGAAGAAGCGAAAGCCCAAGTGCGATAAATGCGGGGATACTGGCGGCGCTGTTCAATTCTATCGTCTTGCGCTTGCGCTGCCGGTAGATCGTCTGAATATCGACGATATAGAGCGCGATACAGGCGATACCGGGAATGAGCGCAGCCGTCACGGCGATTTCGACCGATCCCATTCCCAAGGCGACAACGACTATTCCGACAGCAAGGATGGTCAGGGCAGCGGCACCTTCCCACCATATAATTCTGGTTGTCTGCCGCACAGCATCGGGAGACAGCATGAACATTGTGAGCAGTCTGTAGCTTACGCCCATAGCCGTGAAGGTCATCCAGCCACCAAGGCCAAGCGCAGCGTGAACCGGCAATGCCGCTCCCGCAATATCGAGCAGAACGGCTTGCTCGGTGAAGCCTGCGAGCGCGAAAGTGAAAACACTGCCAAGCAGAGCTGTTATCAAAAGACAGCAGATGCCTGCCGCAACAAAACGCGCGGGCAGGGCGATTGGGCGCGCTAGCCAGAGCGTCATGCCCAATATTGCAAAAATGACGGAGAAACCGCAGGTCAACAGGACGCCGGAGACTGGGAGCAACCATGCCGGGCTTTCCGTCAGTCCGGCCATGCCTGCAAAGGCAACGAGCAGACCGGACAGGCCCGCGACCAGCAGAAGCAAAGCAGGGAGGCTTGCCCGGCTTCCCCACAGAGATCTGTTCACCAGAACCGGCACGAATTGCAGAAGTGCGCCACTCATGAGCAGTGCAAGCCATCCAATTGAGATGGCGTGCACGATTATAAGTGTTTCAGCCGCGCGAATTCCATGACCCGGATAGCCGAAACCGCCTGCCATCAGGGCAAGTCCAAAGACGAGGAAAGCCAGCGAAGCGGTAAAATAGGAAAGGGTCCAACGGGAAAGTGTCGCGCCAATCATCTCAGTTCGTCCCGGACGTTGTGCCTATAAGACTTTAGTGATTGCCGCAGGTGCATTCATGGTCAGCGCCATGATGGCCTTTCCGGCGACCGATCTCGACCCGCCATAGCGGACCTGTTTCCTTGTAGACCCAAGAAAATATGCCTGGATTTCGGGTTTCAAGCTGGCGGCGCAGCGGCACCGGATTGTGATCGTTGATGATTTCCAGCGCTTCGCCGGGTTCAAGCGCATCGATCATCGAGAAGATCGTCGCATGCCGCGAAATCGGCGGTATGGTGCGGACATCGATTACGGGGATAGTGAGACAGGTTCTGCCGACATCATATTGTTCCGTGGCTGTCAGGCTTCGAAGTATGATGATGACAGCCGCATCATCACTCGAGCCATTCTAGAGTGCTAGCCACGGACCGGATTTGTTGTATCTCAAAGAAAGCGCGAATTTTTTCTGTCGGTCGAAAAAGCGTTAGCACAAGCATTTTGGTGTGGTCCACCCTTTCGCTCGGGACCTGTCATCGATTGGTTTCGATGTGATCTCCTTTAGCAGTCGTTGTGTCGGCACTGCGCGAGCAACCGGCAAAGCGGGTCTGTTGTAAAAGTTCCAGATGAGGAGATCATCTGTTGCTTGAGAGTGCTTGCACCAGATCGGATTCAGATCTTCCGGGTCTTCCAGGCCGATCGAGATGCGAATAAGCCGAGCGTCAATTCCCAGCTGATTTTTCTGGTCTTCAGGTACTACGGCGTGAGTCAGGGAATATGGATGCTGAATAAGGCTTTCCACGCTTCCAAGGCTGACTGCGAAGTGGAAATAACGGGTCGATGTCAGAATGCGTTCGACGCGTGTCAGGTCTCCAGAGACTTCGATAGAAATGACACAGCCAAAATTGATCATTTGATCTGCGGCCAGTTTATGCTGCGGATGGCTGGCGAGGCCAGGATACACGACCTTGGTCAATCCCAGGTCTTCAGCTCTTTGTTCGAGACCGGTTGCCAGCTTCAGCGCCGTTTCCGATTGTCGGACGCTACGTATTTCCAAGGTTTTCAGTGAACGGTGCAGAAGAGCGCAATCCGTCGGTGACATGACAGAGCCGAGGGCGTTCTGCAGATAGCCAACCCGTTCGGCAAGTTTGGCGGGTGCGTTTGCAGATACAGCGACCACGCCACCCAATAGATCCGAATGCCCGTTCAGCATCTTCGTTGCCGAATGTACAACCACATGAATTCCATGGTCGATAGGGCGCTGCCCGCAGGCGACGAAGGTGCTGTCGCAAACCGTAATCGCACCGACCTGTCTGCCAAGTTCAGCAATCAATGACAGATCGACAATGCGAAGTGTTGGATTTGAGGGTCTCAAACCAAAGCAGAGCGGGCTTATGGTCGAGAACGGCTTGGCGCAGTGCAATTTCGTCGGAAAAGTCCACAAAATTTACATTATGTGCCGCTGTGATTGGCCTGACATCGGCCAGCAGTCGATAGACACCGCCATAGAGATCGTTATGAGCCAATATCGACGAGCCAGCGGGAAGCGCCTCCAGCAATGTTGCAGCCGCCGCAAGCCCGCTGGGAAAAACGAATGCAGCTTCCGCGCCTTCAAGGTCGGCAAGGCAACGCTCAAGGCCGTTTCTGGTCGGATTACCACTTCGCGTATAATCGTATCCCCTGCTCGTTCCTATGCCATCCTGCACGTAGGTTGTCGCATGATAGATCGGTGGAATCACAGCGCCGGTCAGGGGATCGGGTTCCTGGCCGATATGGATCGCACGTGTTGCAAAACCAGCCTGGTTGCGAGGAGGGTTCCTGGACAATTTTCCGTCTTTCTGTCGTTGGTCTGCCAGACCGGATTGGTTATTAGTTATCCGCTTTCTATCGGCGATATCCTCTCGCGTCGACTGATGTTTGCGTTGCATAGGGGCATTTTTCAGGTGAGTTCGATAATCATCGATAATTATGTTTTGAAGCGAACGCGCTAGCCAAACTCGGGGCTTCTGATGGTCTTCTGGGTGCGGGCGGTTCCACAGTATTGATCAGGTCGTCCAGCACAGTGCATTTTGCGGGTTGAGGTGCAGTCATGAACGTCATTACATCATCTGATCTGATCAAACTCTTCGACAGCTGGAAACAGCTATTTGCAGAACAGCGTGAATTCCTTATCGCGCTGAACGGCTTGGTTGCGCATCGCCGGGTTCTGTAGAACGAAATTGAACGAAAGAACATGCGATACTCTCCGATATACGTGGGGTATTAAGGAAGAGGCGCTACCACGTGATATGTCCACCGTTCAGACAGCGCTTGGCTGTCGGCGGCACAGAACGCTCTGGCGTTGCAATAGCGGTCTTTAATAGCATATTCGGGCAGAACAGCGATTATGAGTTCGCCGATCTATCGCCAGTAAAGCATGCAATAAAAATTTCGTTCTTCAGTTGGATGTAACGAGCATTCGAGAATTATACAGATCTTGTGGGAGCGGCCAAAAACGTTTGGGATTTTCTCTATAATGCGTTAGCGTTTCCGCAGTTCCGTGGGAGGACATTTTTAGAAAATGCGGTGGGGTAGGATCTGCAAGTCTCCCTCGCATGGTCGTGGTGCCTGCACCATGGCGAAGTTTATCGGAGTGAGGAGGGAATATGCATATTTTAATCGGAAAACGACTGTTTCGCTGGCTACCGCTTTGGGGCTTGTCTTCGGTGCAGCGCAAGCTAAGGCCGAGGAATTTGTAAACATTCTGACCGGCGGCACCAGTGGGGTCTACTACCCGCTTGGGGTTGCGATGGAAAAATCTATTCGAGCATTCCTGATGTGCGCCCTTCGGTGCAGGCAACGAAAGCGTCTATTGAGAATATCAATCTCATCAACAGCGGACGCGGCGAAGTTGCGTTCACGCTGGGCGATTCTCTGCGCGATGCCTATGAAGGCAATGAGGCGGCCGGTTTTAAGAAGAAGCTCACCAATCTGAGTACGCTTGCCGCGATCTATCCGAATTATGTTCAGATCGTCGCCTCCAAGGAATCCGGCATCAAAACACTGGCCGATCTTAAAGGAAAGCGCCTTTCCGTCGGTGCTCCAAAATCCGGGACCGAACTGAATGCACGTACCATTCTGGAGGCGGCCGGTTTATCCTATGACGATCTCGGCAAGATCGAATATCTGCCCTTTGCAGAATCTGTCGAACTCATGAAAACCGCCAGTTGGATGCAACTCTGCAATCTTCCGGACTTGGCGTCGCCTCGCTGCGTGATCTTGCCAACTCGGTGGACATCAATGTTGTTGAAGTTCCCGCAGACGTCATCGAGAAAATTGGGGCGCCTTATCAGGTCAATACGATTCCGGCGAATACCTATAGTGGGCAGGACAAGGACGTCGTAACCGCTTCCGTAATCAACTATCTGATCGTTCGTCCTGATATGGATGAAGAGCTGGTTTATCAGATGACCAAGGGGCTATTCGAGATCTCGACCAGCTGGCTGCCGCCCATTCTTCAGCAAAGGCGATCAAGCTCGACAAAAACACCATCGTGTCACCTGTCCCGGTTCATCCTGGTGCACTGCGTTACTACAAGGAAAAAGGCATAGAATAAGCTAACAGCAATTCTGTGCGGCAGACGGTGCCTGGGCAATAACCCCAGGCACCGTTCCTGACAGATGGTGCCAGATTCTTGTCAATCAGATCGTTTCCGTAACTGTTAATTTTAATGCATAGTCTGATAAAGGTTCGTTCATGACGCAGAGCGAGAACAGCGCCGTGGAATCGGCTGAACATATCCCGCCTGGGGCACAGGCACGGGTGCTAAAATCCTGTTCGCCATCGCCGTGGCTTTTTCGGTTTTCCAGCTCTGGACTTCCGCTTATTCACCGCTACCAAGCCAGGTGGTCCGCTCCGTCCATGTCGGATTTCTGCTTCTGCTTCTCTTCGGCCTTTATGCCAATGCAAGTACAGACGCTGCAAAACGGGCAGCTTTCTGGCTGGCAGCCATCGTCGCTTTCGCACTTAGTCTCTATCACTGGATTTTCTACGAAGATCTGGTGATCCGGGCAGGCGAACCCAATACGCTTGATATCGTGATCGGCATTCTCGTTATCGCACTCGTCTTCTGGGCGGGAAAAAGATGATGGGCTGGACCTTGCCGCTCATCTGCGCGATCTTTCTGGCTTACGGCTTGTTCGGCCAATATCTTCCGCAGCCATTCAATCATCGCGGATATGATTTCGAGCAAGTGGTCGAGGTTCTGTTCCTCGGAACAGAGGGAATTTACGGCACGCCGATCTATGTCTCTTCGAGCTATATCTTTCTTTTCATTCTGTTCGGAGCATTTCTTGAACGCGCTGGCATGATCCAGCTTTCAACGACATTGCCATGGGAACGGTGGGCGCCTCGCGTGGCGGACCTGCAAAAGTTTCCGTGATCTCATCGGCCCTGATGGGAACGATCAACGGTTCCGGCGTCGCCAATGTCGTGACGACAGGCGCATTTACCATTCCGCTCATGAAACGGTCCGGTTTCCGCCCGGCCTTTGCCGGTGGTGTCGAAGCTGTGGCGTCGATGGGTGGTCAGATCATGCCTCCGGTCATGGGGCCGTCGCCTTCATCATGGCTGAAACGCTTGGCCTGCCCTATGTCGAGATCGTCAAGGCGGCTATCGTTCCTGCCATTCTCTACTTCATAACCGTCTTCGTAATGGTCGATCTTGAAGCGCGGCGCCTCCGAATGAAGGGTCTCAATAAAAGCGAAATGCCGAGCGCTCTCGACGCGATCAGAAAGCGCTGGTTTCTCGTGCTGCCGCTCGTCGCATTGGTATGGCTCCTTTCTCAGGCTATACGCCACTTTTGCAGGCACCGTTGGCCTCAGCCTGACTGCGCTCATCATTTTGGGCGTGCCGGTTTCCGGCTCCATGTCGATGCCGTTGCGTGTGTTGTTCTGGATCGCACTCGGTGTTATGTCGGCAGCGGCTTTCGGCACGACATTCAATATCTTTGGCTATGCCCTGCGCGGCATTACGCTTATCATTGCTCTTGTTGCAGTGCTGGTTGCGATAAACTTTCTGGTGCGCGGCGGTCGCGAAACGCTGAACCTTTGCCTCCAGAGCCTTGCGGAAGGTGCCAAGAATGCGCTTCCTGTGGGCATTGCCTGCGCGCTGGTCGGCGTCATCATCGGCGTTCTGGCGCTGACCGGTGCGGGATCGACTTTTGCCCGTGTGATCGTCAGCGTTGGTGAGAACTCGCTGTTTTTCTCGCTAATACTGACCATGCTGGCCTGTCTCGTACTCGGCATGGGCATTCCGACCATTCCAAACTACATCATCACGTCCTCGATCGCCGGCCCGGCACTCCTTCATCTCGATGTGCCGCTTCTGGTGTCGCATATGTTCGTCTTCTATTTCGGCATCATGGCCGACCTCACGCCGCCCGTTGCGCTTGCAGCTTTCGCGGCGGCGCCAATCGCGCGGAATCGGGCATGAAGATCGGCATGCAGGCGATCCGCATTGCGGTGGCGGGCTTTGCCGTGCCCTTCATGGCGGTATACGAGCCGGTTATCATGCTTCAGGAAGGTGGCCCGCTCACAGAACAGTTCGGTTTCTGGCCAGCCTTTGCCTATATGCTCGTCAAGGCGCTGCTCAGCATCCTTCTCTGGGGTGCAGCCGCAATCGGCTATCTTCGGACGCCACTGAACATATGGGAGCGTATATGGGCTTTTGTTGCCATCGCTCTGATGCTCGCCACCTATCCCTATAGCGATGAGCTTGGCTTTGCTGCCTGCGCGGCTTTCCTTGCATGGCATTTCTGGAGGTCGCGGCCCTCCGTCGTCGCGTCATCCAGTTGATGGCGGTTTGCATTGCAACGGCTGGCGGCGTTCTGAAAATCGCCGCCACGAGCTTCGTTCTCTCGTGGACGCACAGTGTCGAGAAAGTGCCGTGGCAGGAGTTCTGGAACGTCACGCCCCAGGGCCTTGTATTGTCAGAGGCCCGCATCAAGGGATCCGGCGCAGGGATGGACCCGCCCCGGATGCCGTTCGCAAGGCTGGTTGGTATATATATCATCCGAACATTCCTCCGCGTCATGAAATTGTTCTGGCGGCCTCCGGTAAGACGGCTGGAGGCTGGACTTTTGCTCCGATCAAAAATGTATGGAACTGGGCACGCTGGAGGAAAAACCAATCCGTATTCTCCTGTGCGACTAGCGCATGTCTCCCGAAAGCGGGAACCGGTTTGGGGATAAAGACATGCGTGAAAACAAATAGATAGAGCGGATCCATCGACTCTATTTTAACTCGAAACGCTCCAGATATCAGCGAAGACCGTGAACTATTTGATGTGACCGAGGCTGGAGATGAAAGCCCTTTGTAGGGCCGTCGCGGATGTAACGGTCTCCACCTCTGCCAAACTCCGGCTGTCGACATGTTTCATTTCAAGCTGTGGTTCCACTGATGCACGAACGCGTATCCTTATTGACTGGTATGGTAGTATGGTATATCTGAAAGCCGAGGAGAAATTTATGCAAAGCCCGTTGTTACAGCCGAAGCACGTCAGTGTGGTTGATCAGCTTTACGCCGCATTACGAGCTGCCATCATTGACAATGCGCTGTCGCCCGGCACCCGGATTTCCGAGGCGGACGTGGCCCAGCAATATGGGGTTAGCCGTCAGCCTGTGCGCGAGGCCTTCATCAAGCTTGCCAATGAAGGGTTGCTTGAGGTTCGGCCCCAGCGAGGCACGTTCGTTGCGAAAATTTCGCTGCGGGCCGTAATGGACGCACGCTTTGTGCGCGAAGCTGTGGAGGCCGACATCGTTAAGCTCCTGGCTCAATCGCCCGATTGCGCGCTTGTTGCCGAATTACGGGCCCAGCTTGTTCGCCAGGAAAAACTCATCGGCGGATCTGCTCGGGATTTCATGGAAGCGGACGAAATATTTCACCGCACTCTGGCCGAGGGGCTGACAAGGGCAAAGCCTGGCACGTAGTCGTTGAGATGAAAGCCCAGATGGACCGGGTACGGTTTCTTTCCAGCATGCATTTTCCGGTCGATCGCCTTATCGCGCAACATCGCGCCGTCGTGGACGGAATTGCGGAAGGCAATGTCGGCGATGCTGAGCAGTCAATACGGGCGCATCTGCGAGGCATTCTGAGTGATCTGCCTATCATTGAACAGGAGCGGCCCGAATATTTTCTGTAAGGGCGCGCAGTAGCAAAAACATTATCTAGAGGAGGTAGAAATGAAACTTCGGAGTCTTACGCGTCTGGCGGCAACCTGTGTTGTTCTTGCAGTCATGGGAGGAACGTCGCTGGCGCAGGAGGTAACACTTAAACTCGGTCATCTCGCCAATGAAGAAAATATCTGGCACAAGGCTGCTCTGAAATTCGCTGAAGAGGTTAAATCTCGTACAGAGGGGCGCGTCGTCGTCGAAGTATATCCAAATGAATCCCTCGGTAAGGAAATCGACCTCATCAATGGTATGCAGCTTGGCACAGCCGATATGACCATCACCGGCGAGTCTGCAGAACTGGGCTCCGAAGGCGGCCTTATTAGCCTTGCCATATGCGTATAAATCTCTTGAACATATGGATAAGATTGCATCCGGCGAGATCGGCAAGCAGATCGAGGCGGAAATCATCGAGAAGGCAGGCGTTCGCCCTTTGACCTATTTCGCGCGGGGTCCGCGCAATCTTTCAGCCAATCGGGAGATAACAAAGCCGGAAGACCTGAAAGGCTTCAAGCTTCGCGTACCGAATGTGCCGATCTTTGTTGCCGCATGGCAATCGCTCGGTGCGAATCCAACCCCGATGGCCTTCTCCGAAGTTTTCACCTCGCTCCAGAATGGTACCATTGAAGGTCAGGAAAATCCGCTCGCGCTTTTCAAGTCAGGCGGCTTCTATGAGGTCCAGAAAGTCATCAACAAGACAGAACATGTTCGTTCGTGGATCTATCTGGCTATATCGGAACGAAGCTGGGGTAAGCTTTCGGAGGCTGACCAAGCTGCATTGCAGGAAGCAGCCAAGGTCACGCAGGCTTATGAACGTGAATTGTTCATAGCTGACGAAAAGGCACTCGTCACCGATCTGGAAGGCCGGGGGTGAAGTTTGTCGACGTGGATCAGGCGGCCTTTGCAGAAAAGGCACGCGACGCCGTCATCAACTCCGTGCCACAGGAAATCCGTCCGCTGGTCGAACAGATTTTCAACGACTGAGATAACGGGCTGCCGGATTCAATCCGGCAGCTGCCAGGTCGAGGACACCATGACAAAACTATTCAAGGGATTGGAAGGCATATGTCGCCTTCTGATACTGGCAGCATTTCTCATATTGATGGGCGCGGTGCTGTTGCAGGTCTATGCCCGTACCTTTTGAGCAGCGCCCCGGTCTGGACCGAGGAGCTGACCAGATTCTGCCTGCTCTATATTGGTGCGCTCGGTGCGGGCCTCGCGCTGCGTAGTGGCGATATGGTCAATGTCGACCTTCTTTGCGAAAGCCTTCCTGGACGTATGCCATGGCTGCTGCGACTGATAAGCGCCGCATTAACTGTGGTTTTCGCCGTTACTCTTCTGCCTGCTGCATGGGATTATACCATGATCGGTAGCCGTCAGACTGCTCCGTCACTCGGCTGGCGTATGGATTTCGTCCACGCAACACAGCTCGTTCTTCTTGTCGCTTTGGGCCTTTGGGCATTGATGCGCATCATTGAAATGCTGTCGGGCCGTCATGACGGGCGCGCCATCCCCAATTCGGAGGAAAATTGATGGGGCTGACCCTTCTTCTTGGCACATTCGTGCTGGGCCTTGCCATCGGCTTGCCTGTAGCTGTGACATTGGGCCTTTCCTCGATGGCCTATCTTCTATTCGCAGACATCCCGTTGGTTGTCATTCCTCAGAAAATGTATGCCGGGATGGATAGTTTCGTTTTGCTGTGCATTCCGGGGTTCATTCTGGCCGGAAATCTGATGAATTCCGGCGGTATCACCGAGCGGATTATTCGCTTTGCAAATGCCCTAGTGGGCTGGATGCGCGGCGGGCTGGCCCAGGCCAATATCGCGGCCTCAATGCTTTTGGCGGCATTTCGGGAACCGCGGTCGCCGATGTGGCCTCCGTTGGCGGCATGATGATCCCCGGCATGAAAAGGTCGGTTATCCAGCGGATTTCTCCGCTGCCGTCACCGCTGCCTCATCAACGGTCGGCCCCATGATTCCGCCAAGTGTGCCGATGATTATCGTCGGATCGCTCTCCGGACTTTCGGTGGGCAAGCTGTTTCTGGCAGGTGCGGTTCCAGGGCTTTTGATGGGGTTCGCCATGATGGTGACGACCTATTTCATCGCCAAGAAGAAAAGCTTCCCCGCGAGGATTGGAGGGGTGCCCGGGAGTTGCTATCTTCGTTTACCGGTGCAATTTGGGCGATTGCAATGACCGCCCTGATTGTGGGTGGCTTGCTTGTCGGCATTACGACGCCAACTGAAACGGCTGTGGTTGCTTGCCTTTACGCGGCGGTAGTGGGGCTGTTCGTCTACAGAGAATTGCCGGTAAGCCGGATACCGAAGATCATCATCGATAGCGCAATCAGCTCGGCTGGAATTCTGGTACTGGTGGGCACTGCCAATGTATTCGGCTGGATTCTCGTGGCGGAACGTATCCCGCAGACATTGGCCGACGCAGTTCTTTCCATCACCGACAACAAGTTTCTCGTTATCCTGCTGATCAACATTCTGCTTCTGTTCGTCGGCATGTTCATGGAGACGATTGCAGCTCTGATCATTCTGTTCGTACCTCTGCAGGCTCTGGCAATGGCGGTTGGTATCGACCCCTTCATTTTGCCTGTTTTGCAGTCCTGAACCTGATGATCGGTCTGACGACGCCACCGGTCGGCGTTTGCCTGTTTGTCGCTTCCAATATTGCGCGGCTCCCGCTCTCCCCGGTAATCAGGGCAATCATTCCCTACATCATCACCAATCTGATTGTTCTTTTGATGGTCAGCTACATGCCGCCTCTGGCAACCTGGCTGCCTAACACATTGATGCCGTGAGGTGGAAATGAGTGAGTTGTCGAACACGCGCGTGATCTGCCTTCACGCACAGGATGATCTGAGGATCGAGACCCGGTCTGTCGGAACGCCGGGGCCAGGAGAAGTGCTGGTCGCTGTCGAAGCAGGCGGAATCTGTGGATCGGATTTGCATTATTGGCTGGAAGGCGGAATAGGCACCATCCGGGTCCGGGAACCGATCATCCTTGGACACGAGGCCTCGGGACGCATCAAGGCCCTTGGCGAGGAGTAACGGGTCTGGCACTGGGCCAGCTCGTTGCCATGAACCCTTCGCAGCCTTGCGGCACCTGCAGTTTCTGCCAGCAAAACCTGCCACGCCATTGCAGCGCGATGCGCTTCAAAGGTTCAGCAATGTACCTTCCGCATGAACAGGGCATGTTCCGTGACAGGATCGTGATTGCGGCTGACCAGTGCGTGCCTGTCCCGGATGGAATCGATCCTGGAGCTGCGGCCTGCTCTGAGCCTCTGGCAGTCTGCCTTCACGCAGCCAATCGCGGTGAAGCGATTGCAGGCAGCCTTGCTGGCAAGGTCGTCATGGTGACCGGCGCAGGCCCGATCGGCGCCCTTTGCGTGGCGGTGGCGCGACAACGCGGCGCTTCAGAAATCATCGTGACCGACATTCAGGACGCCACTCTGGCCATCGCCTCGCGCATGGGTGCAGATCATGCGGTCAATATTGCAACTAATCCGACGGGGTTAGCCCGCTGGCAGGAAGGCAAGGGCAAGGTCGATCTGGTATTTGAATGCTCGGCTGCGGCACCGGCCATCGGTGATGCAATTTCCTGCCTGCGGCCGCTCGGTACGCTTGTACAGGTTGGTGTCGCCGGACCGACTGTCCTGCCTCTCAACGTCATGGTGGGCAAAGAAATCCAGTTTGTCGGCTCACAGCGGTTCGATACAGAATTCGCCGAGGCCGTGCACCTTATTGGATCGAAGGCTATCGATCCCCGGCCGATCATCACCGCAACCATTCCCATGACAGAAGCCTTGTCTGCCTTTCAGGCGGCTACGGATCGTTCCCGGTCCGTAAAGGTTCAGATTAGTTTCGCTGATGCGTCAGCATCGCACTGAAAACAGGAAAGACGAATAAATGAGACAGACCTGGCGCTGGTTTGGCCCCAAGGACCTCGTATCCATAGATGATATGCTGCAAGCCGGTGTGGAAGGTGTTGTCACTGCCCTGCACCATGTGGCAACCGGTACGATCTGGTCGCCTGCCGAAATTGCAAAACGGCAAGCTGAAATCGCCCGGATGACAAATGGCGAACCTTCCGGGCTGCAATGGGAAGTCGTGGAAAGCCTCCCGGTTTCAGAAGATATCAAACGCCAGACAGGAGACTGGAAGACCCATATCTCCAATTGGAAGACATCGATGCGTAACCTGCACAAGGCGGGCATCGAAGTCATCTGCTACAATTTCATGCCCATCCTCGACTGGACACGCACCGACCTTGCCTATCGGCTGGCAAACGGAGCGACCTGTATGCGCTACGATGCCCTCGACTTCGCCGTCTTCGACCTGTTTCTGCTGGAGCGCAAGGGCGCGTCGGATGGCTATCAGCCCGAGTTCATCGAAGCTGCGCGCAAACGTTTTGCGGAAATGTCCGAGGAGCGGCGGCTTGAGCTTTCCGGCAATGTCGTTTTCGGTCTGCCTGGCGCTGCCGAGCGCATGTCAATGGACGACGTAAAGGCTCATCTCGCCCATTACGACAATATTTCGCCAGAGCGCCTGCGGAACCACCTGATCGATTTTCTGGCAGAGGTGAGTCCGCTTGCGGAAAGCTCGGTGTGCGTCTGTGCTGCCATCCGGACGACCCGCCGTTCCCGCTTCTCGGACTGCCGCGCGTCATGTCTACCGAAGCTGATTACAAGGCCATCATGGATGCAGTAGACGTTCCCGCAAACGGCATCACGCTTTGCACTGGGTCACTCGGCGCGCGCGCCGATAATGATCTGCCGGGCATGATGAAGCGTCTGGGCGACCGCGTACATTTCCTGCATTTGCGCAATGTTGCACGAAGAGCCCCACCTTGGTGGATCGTTCCATGAGGCCGCACATCTTGAAGGTCACACGGATATGGTGGCCATGATTGCTGCTGTTCTGGCAGAGGAAAACCGCCGCAAAGCTGAAGGTCGTGCGGACTGGTGCATTCCGATACGCCCTGATCACGGGCAGGACATTCTCGATGATCTGAACCGGCGCGCTCAGCCGGGATATCCATCCATCGGGCGCCTGAAAGGCCTGGCCGAATTGCGCGGGATCATGACTGCCTTGTCCCATCCAGATGTCAGGATCAACAAGTGATACGGCTTTCAGCACTGGCAAACGATGCTGCAGCGGCCAGTTGGCCCGCTTATAATCCGGAAAATTATGGTGCCGGCATTGTTCATCTCGGTCTTGGCAATTTTGCCCGCGCGCACCTCTTATCCTATACCGATAGCGTTTTGGCGCAAAAGGGGGCGATTGGCGCGTGACGGGGTGTCGCTGCGTGGCACCGCCGTTGCTGATAGTTTGAACCCGCAAGACGGCCGCTATACCCTGATCATACGCGGCCCCGTAACCGAAGCACGTGTAATTGGCGCCCTGGACCGGGTGCTGTCCGGCCCGACGGTAGGCCGTGATGCTGTGATTGCGATGACCTCGCCCGGATGTCGTATCGTCAGTTTGACCGTGACGGAAAAAGGATATGGCATCACCAGTGACGGCAGGCTGGATCGCGCGCATCCAGCTATCGCCGCCGACCTCGCTAATCCGGAAGAACCTACCAGTGTGATCGGCCTTATCGTAGCAGCACTTTCTCGTCGCATGGCCGGCGGATTACCACCTTTCACCGTGCTCAGTTGCGATAATCTTTCCCATAATGGTCAGAAGTTGCAGAACGCCGCATTGGCCTTCGCCCGCGAAACTCATGGCGAGCAGTTGTCTTGCTGGATCGCGAACAATGTCAGCTTCCCTTCTACCATGGTGGACCGGATTACGCCGGCATCAAATGCCGAGACTGCCAAACTCGCTATGGAGCTAACAGGGCGAGAAGATCGCGCTGCCGTTGAAACCGAACCCTTTAGCCAATGGGTGATCGAGGACAAATTTTGTGCCGGACGTCCGCAATGGGAATGTGCCGGTGTTCTTTTGTGAACGATGTCATTCCGTATGAAAACATGAAGCTGCGAATGCTGAACGGGGCACATTCGATGCTTGCCTATAGCGGACAGCTCTCAGGTAAAACCTTGTCCGCGATGTTATGGCGGACCCCGATCACGCCGCGCTTGTCCGCCGCCACCTCGCTGCAGCGGCCTCAACTGTAATGGGATTATCCATCGATCTCGACGCTTATGCTGCGGCGCTTGCCGAGCGGTTTTCCAACCCATCTATCGCCCATTCCACCGCACAGATCGCAATGGATGGGACACAGAAGCTGCCGCAGCGCATCACGATCCCAGCGCTGGAAGCACTGGCATCGGGCAAGCCGTATATGCCCTTTGTCTTCGCCCTCGCTTCGTGGCTCGCCTATCTGGCTCGAAAGGAGCAGATGGCCATCCGGCTCCATTGAATGACCCCAAGGCGACCGCGCTCCAGATCGCACTGGAAGATATTGAGACATCCGAGGAAATAATCCGTGCAGTTGCGTCAGTGTGCCCTGATGTGCTCCCCGCGGCCTTGACAGATGGCGCATTCGGTTCAGCGCTGCGTGATATGCTGCACGCCATCCAGTCGGAAGGAATGTCTAGAGTCATCAAATGGCAAGCGGCAAAGGCTCCGTGACGATCGGAGGGCGCAACGCTGACTCGAACGCGAAATGAAATCCCAGCAATGGCACTTACGTGCTGAACAATCCTGCCTTTGTTTGTTTTAGAGCGCGTTTCGATCTGATTGAAACAGATCGGCGCTCTAACCCATTTCTATTTTAAGCATAATCTTATCGATCTTCGTTTCACGCCGGTCGGATTATCCTTTAGCGTTGATAATGTTGGGTCCTTGTGTGCTACATTTGCGCCAGAGCAAAGAACTCGACGTCTGATCCGATAATTTCCAACCGAAAGACATGCTCACAATTAATCGTTGAGCATACGCAGGTTGGACGTGAAAATAACATTACTGGGCCGTGTGGTTGCTCCGGGTTCTCGATTTCAGGAGCAGAGTTTTCCAAGCGTCAGCCAGCCATTTTCCTTTTATTCGAAATTATCAGGACCGTCGCACTGGCAGCGATGGTTCTGGTTCTTTGCTGGCAGACCGCAGCATCTGCCGCTGATCTGGAAAAATACATTCCCAAGGTTGAAGCAAGTGCGCTCTTCAAAGAGGCTGACGCTATAGGCAAGTCACAAGGCGAGCCGCCAATCGCACCACTGATGAAGCGGGGCGAGGTGATCGGCTATGCCTACCTGAATTCAGATTTCACCAGTTCCATCGGCTATTCCGGCAAGCCGATCCATATTGTCGTAGGCATCGATACCAAAGGCGTCATACGCGGCATAAAACTGGTAGACCACAAAGAGCCGATCGTGCTGATCGGCATTCCCGAAGCCAAGGTTGTGGCTGCGCTGAACTCGTTGGTCGATAGTGATATGAGTGCTGTTGCCGCTGGCCAGAGCAAGCCGCCACAGGTGGAAATCGTCAGCGGTGCCACAGTTACCGTGCTCGTCATGGGGACAGCGTCGTTCGCTCGGCAGTCGGCCTTATCCGCAGTGGGAGGCTCGGAAATACTCCTGTGCAGGCTGTCGCAGCCAATGTGCAACGCGCGGTTGATTTGCAGATTCGTGAAGAACACGACTGGCAAACATTGATCGGCGACGGCTGCGGTTCGCAGCCTGAAACTGTCGGTTGGTGACGTGACACAGGCGTTTCGTGACGCCAAACATGATCGCGCCGCCGAAAACCCTGAAACAACCAATCCCGACGACGAATTCATCGAGCTTTACGTCGCGCCGGTCTCAGTACCGTCGATCGGTATCAGCCTACTCGGGAAAGATGGCTACGAACGGTTACAAAAGCAGCTGAAGCCGGGGCGTCAGGCGATCCTGGTCGCTGGCGACGGAGCCTATTCCTTCAAAGGCTCCGGTTATGTGCGCGGCGGTATCTTTGACCGCATCGAGTTGATGCAGGACGAGCAGGGCGTACGCTTCCGTGACAAGAACCATACCCGTATCGGCGACATCATAGCCGACGGCGCGCCGCGTCTGCGCGAGATAGCACTGTTTCAGGTCCCGGACGGCTTCGACTTCGACGTAACGGAACCGTGGGATTTGCAGCTCTTGGTGCAGCGCGGCTTCGGTGCGCGGGACAAGGCCAATGTCAGCTATGATCTTGGTTACAATTTGCCGGAAAAATATCTGGTGAAGCTGCCGGAACCTGCTCCAGCGCAATCCGCACTAACTGCCGATGCGCCTCGTCAGCCGCAGCCGGTCGGCGAAGCAAATGCCGCTGATATTCTGGGCGAGGGCAATCCGCTCTGGGTCCGGATGTGGGAGATGAATCGTGCCAATGTGGTCATCACCGCTTTCGCCATTACAGTTCTTGTCGGTATCTTCTTCTTCCAGAATAGTCTGGTCAGGCATCCGCGCTTCTTCACCTGGCTGCGGCGTAGCTATCTCCTGTTCATCCTTGTCTGGCTTGGCTTCTACAACAATGCGCAATTGTCAGTGGTCAATGTCCTGACCTTCACCAACTCCCTGATTACCGGCTTCAACTGGGAATTCTTCCTGACATCGCCGCTGATCTTCATTTTGTGGGCATCGGTGGCTGCGGGACTGTTGTTCTGGGGTCGCGGACCCTTCTGTGGCTGGCTGTGCCCGTTTGGCGCCCTTCAGGAACTCACCAATAATCTCGCCCAATGGCTGAAGGTACCCCAGGTCAAGCTGCCATGGGGACTGCACGAGCGCCTCTGGCCCCTCAAATATATGATCTTCCTCGGCCTGTTTGGATTGTCGCTCTATTCGGTCGCGCTGGCTGAAGTGTTCGCGGAGGTCGAGCCGTTCAAGACCTCGATAATTCTCAAATTCGCACGTGACTGGCCGTTCGTCGTCTATGCCCTGACACTTCTGACAGCGGGCCTGTTTATCGAGCGCTTCTATTGTCGCTATCTGTGCCCGCTTGGCGCCGCTCTCGCCATTCCTGGACGCATCCGCATGTTCGAATGGCTGAAACGATGGCCGGAATGCGGCTCGCCCTGCCATCGTTGCGCCAAGGAGTGCCCGGTCGAGGCGATCCATCCCGAGGGCCAGATCAATGTCAATGAATGCATCTACTGCATGCATTGTCAGGAACTCTATCACGACGACCAGCGCTGCCCGCACATGATCCAGGTGCGCGTGAAGCGTGAAAAATTCGCAGCCCGCAATGCCCCCTCGCAGCGGCTGCCGAACGTGGCGGTGGACCGGCCAGACCCGTCATCTCAGTCAAAGGAAAACCGGTTGAAGGTGCTGCCGATACCGGTCCTGCTGCCTGACTTTTCTAAAGGAGAGAAGCATGTCTGAAGAAAACAAGAAAACGCAGCTCAGTCGAAGACAGCTGCTCGGCACGTCGGCCTTTGTGGCTGCCGCCGGTGCAAGCGGTCTTGGTGGGGCGCTGTTTGCAGGCTCAACCGAGCCGGCATTGGCTGCTGCTGGCGGCGCTGGTCATAGCGCAGAGGTGAAGCCTGGAGAACTGGACGAGTATTACGTCTTCTTTTCCAGCGGCCAGAGCGGCGAGGTCCGTATCGTTGGCCTGCCATCAATGCGCGAACTGATGCGCATTCCCGTGTTCAATCGCGATAGCGCGACCGGCTGGGGCCAGACAAACGAAAGCCTGAAGGTGCTGACCGAAGGTCTTCTGCCGCAGGATCAAGAGTTTCTGAAGGATCGCGGTGGTATATTTCTGAATGGTGACTTGCACCACCCGCATCCGTCCTTCACGGATGGCACCTATGACGGGCGTTATCTCTACGCCAACGACAAGGCCAATACGCGTGTCTGCCGCATCCGCCTCGATGTGATGAAATGCGACAAGATTATTCAGCTTCCGAACCAGCACACCGTGCATGGCTTGCGCGTCCAGAAATATCCGAAAACCGGATATGTTTTCTGTAATGGTGAGGATCGCGCACCGATCCCGAACGATGGCAGCAATCTGACCGACACCAAGCAGTATCACGCGATCTTCACGGCCGTTGACGGCGAGACCATGAAGGTTGCCTGGCAGATCATGGTTGACGGCAATCTCGACAACGTGGATTGCGATTATCAGGGCAAATATGCTTTTGCCACCTGCTACAATTCGGAGGAAGGCACGACCCTCGCTGAAATGATGTCGAGTGAGCAGGACTGGATCGTCATCTTCAATCTGAAGCGTATCGAAGAGGCGGTTGCCAAGGGCGATTTCAAGGAAATCAACGGCGTTCCGGTCATCGATGGACGCCATGGTTCCAAATATACCCGTTACATTCCCGTGCCGAACAGCCCGCATGGCATCAACACCGCGCCAGACGGTATCCATGTGGTCGCCAACGGCAAGCTGTCGCCGACCGTTACCGTGTTCGACGTTCGCAAGTTTGATGAGCTTTTCGACGACAAGATCCAGCCCCGCGATGCAGTGGTTGCAGAACCGGAACTCGGACTTGGGCCATTGCATACGGCTTATGATGGCAAGGGCAACGCCTATACGACGCTGTTCATCGACAGCCAGATCTGCAAATGGAACATTGAGGACGCCAAGCGTGCCTTCAAGGGTGAGAAAGTCGATCCGATCCGGCAGAAGCTCGATGTGCATTATCAGCCGGGTCACAACCACACGTCCATGGGCCAGACCAAGGACGCCGATGGTCAGTGGCTGATCTCGCTCAACAAGTTCTCCAAGGACCGCTATCTCAATGTGGGGCCGCTCAAGCCTGAAAATGACCAGCTCATCGACATTTCCGGTGAGAAGATGGCGATTGTCCATGACGGGCCAAGTTTTGCCGAACCGCACGATGCGACCATCGTTCATCGCTCGAAGATCAATCCCGTCAATTTCTGGAGCCGCGAGGACCCGTTCTTTGCGGATGCTGTCACTCAGGCGAAAGCCGATGGCCTCGACCTGATGGACGCCAATGAGGTGATCCGGGACGGCAACAAGGTACGCGTTTACATGACGTCTGCCGCGCCAGCCTTCGGTCTCACCGAGTTCACTGTCCAGCACGGCGATGAGGTGACGGTGTATGTTACCAATATCGATGAAATCGAAGACCTTACGCACGGCTTCGCCATCATCAACTACGGCGTCAACATGGAGGTGGGGCCGCAGGCGACTGCATCTGTCACCTTCACGGCCAACAAGCCGGGTGTGTGGTGGTATTACTGCTCGTGGTTCTGCCACGCCATGCACATGGAGATGAAGGGCCGGATGCTCGTGGAACCGAAGAAGGCCTGACTGCCATGATGTTCCCCGCCGGTTTCAGTCCTTGAGCGCTGCAATGCTGCTGACCGTCGTTCTGTGCGACGGTTTGCAGGCACGGCAGATCGATGTCGTGGCAGGCGAAGGCGTACAGGCGGCTATCGACAAAGCGGAACCGGGCGATGTCGTCCGGCTCCTGAAAGGCAAACACAATGGCGCGGTTACGATTGACCGCGCCATTGAACTGACCGGCGAGCCGGGTGCTGTTGTTGACGGACTTGGCGGGCAATGCCATAACGATCAACGCACCGGATGCTATCGTGCGTGGGCTGGAAGTGCGTGGTTCGGGCGATAATATGCCGGACCTCAATTCCGGGATTTTCGTAGCTAAAACCGCCACGGGCGCGCGCGTCGAGAACAATCGCCTTATCGATAATCTCTATGGGATTTATCTGCACGGTGCTGCAAACTCCATCGCAAGCGATAATGAGATCATTGGCCGTCGAGGCGTGCGGATGGCGCAAACCGGCAGCGGCGTTTCCATCTGGAATGCGCCCGGCGCACAGGTTATCGGCAACGTCATTCGCTACGGGCGCGACGGCATCTATACCAATGCCAGCCGCAAGAACATCTTCCGCAACAATGTGATGGAGGATGTCCGGTTCGCCGTCCATTACATGTACACGGATGACAGCCAGGTCATCGGCAATGTTTCGCGCAACAATTCAGTCGGTTTCGCGATCATGTACACCAACCGCCTCAAGGTGCTGGATAACCTGTCCGACGGCGACCGGGATCATGGCTTGTTGCTCAATTATGCAAACAGCTCGGTCATTTCCGGCAATCGTGTGATCGGACGTATGCAGCCGATAGATCGCTGGCTGGATGCGGGTGTTCAAAAGCTGAACACGGCCTTCCTGCTGAAGACCAGGCGGAGACGCTGGCAGGCGAGACCGCGCGGCTCGGTCCAGAAAAATGCGTATTCATTTACAATGCCAACAAGAACAAGTTCACCGAGAACAGTTTCGAGAACTGCAGCATAGGCATTCACTTTACCGCCGGCTCGGAGGGTAATGCCATGAGTGGCAACGCCTTCATCAATAACCGCAATCAGGTGAAATATGTCGGCACGCGCAACCTCGACTGGTCGGTCAATGGGCGTGGCAATTACTGGAGTGACAATCCGGCCTTCGATCTCAATGGCGATGGTATCGCAGACAGCCCTTACCGACCCAATGATCTGATCGATAAGGTTTTGTGGACCGCGCCACAGGCAAAAATTCTCATCAATAGTCCAGCAATCGAGACAATCCGCTGGGCACAGACCCAGTTTCCAGCGCTCCTGCCGGGCGGTGTTGTCGATAGCCATCCCCTTATGAAGCCGCCGCATCCGGTCGATCCGGCGAAAGGAAAACCAAATGACTGAGACTGTCATTCTTGATCAGGTCACAAAGTCCTATGGCGGGTTCAACGCCATCAGCGAGGCGAGTTTCAGCCTTCACGCCGGAGAAAGCATTGCGCTGGTCGGCCATAACGGTGCCGGCAAAACGACGATGATAAAGCTCATGCTCGGGCTGATCCGTCCGACCAAGGGCGCAGTTCGCGTGCTGGGCGAGGATCCGGCGACGGGTGCTTTTGCCGCCAGATTGCGCCTTGGTTATCTGCCTGAGCACGTCTCTTTCAATCTGGCGCTGACGGGAGCGGAAACGCTTGGCTTTACGCGCGGCTCAAGAGAATGCCGGTTGCCCAAAATATTGAGCTGCTGGAGCGCGTTGGCCTCGCCCAAGCTGCGAACAGGCGGGTTGGCACCTATTCGAAAGGGATGCGCCAGCGACTGGGGCTTGCTCAGGCACTGCTCGGTCAGCCATCCGTTCTGCTGCTTGATGAACCGACGACTGGTCTCGATCCCGCCTTGCGCCAGAGCTTCTATGAAGTTCTCGAAGATGCGGAGCAAAGGCACGACAATCCTCATGTCGTCCCATGCCTTGACCGAACTGGAAACCAAGGTCGGGCGCGTCATCATCGCGAACAAGGGCAAGATCATCGCCGATGGCTCCATTGATACGTTGCGCCGGATTTCACAACTGCCGCTTCGCATACGCGTGCAGACGCCGGACGTTTCCCGGTTGCCTTCGGCAACCGCCAATACGGCATTGTGCTGGCATCGTCTCGGCCCGGATATCTTCGAAACGGAAGCCCCGACGAAAGGCAAGATGGCGCTTGTCCGCGAAATCGTGGCTATGAATGACAATCTCACGGAACTTGATCTCGTTCCGCCGACGCTGGACGAACTTTACGCCCACTTTCTCAATGCCGGAGAAGCGGCGCGCGCGGAGGCAGCGGAATGAATAATATTCTCATCATTGCTTCCAAGGAAATTCAGGAAGGCTTGCGCAATCGCTGGGTTCTGGCGACCACGTTACTGCTTGCAGCATTGGCCCTGAGTATGACTTTTCTCGGCAGCGCACCCACCGGCAGCTCGGTTGCCGCAAGCAGGCTGGACGTGGTGATCGTCAGCCTCTCCAGTCTGACCATCTTCCTCATTCCTCTCATTGCACTTCTCATTTCGCATGATGCAATCGTTGGTGAAATGGAACGCGGCACGATGCTGTTGCTGCTGAGCTATCCGATAAGCCGGTTTCAGCTGGTTCTAGGCAAGTTCATTGGTCAGCTTGCCATTCTGGCTTTCGCGACATTGTTCGGCTACGGCGCTGCGGCTGTGGCACTGATTGTTACCGGATCCGGCGTGGATGCGAGAAGCTGGCTGTCGCTGTTGAAACTCATTATCTCGTCGATCCTGCTGGGCGCGGTGTTCATTGCCATCGGTTTTCTCGCTAGCACGTTGGTGCGCGAGCGGAGCACAGCAGCAGGTATCGCCATCGGCGTCTGGCTGTTTTTCGTGCTGATCTATGATGCAGCGCTTCTTGCCCTGCTGGTTTTCGATCAGGGCCGTGTTGTTGGGGGCGGCGTGCTCAACGGTCTGCTCCTGCTCAACCCGGCCGATTCCTATCGTCTTCTCAATTTTGGTCTCGGACAGGCTGGATCTCTGACCGGCATGGGCGGCATAGCCGGTAACGCTACGCTCTCGGCTTCAGCGCTGACACTGGCGCTCGGTCTCTGGGTCATGCTGCCACTGTCCCTTGCGATGCTGGTTTTCTCGAGGAAAGAATTATGAAACCCGCTCTGTTTCTTGCCCCGCTGTTGCTGGTTCTGCTTGCCGGATGTTCTCCAGATGAAAAGAAAGATGCAGTCATTGCTCCTTTCGCTCTGACGGAAAGCGCAATGGGCCGCTATTGCGGGATGAATGTTCTGGAACACCCAGGCCCCAAGGGCCAGATCATTCTAGAGCCGACAAACGAGGCAGTATGGTTCTCTTCCGCCCGTGATACGCTCGCCTTTACGATGCTGCCTGAGGAGCCAAAAGGGATCGCGGCGATCTACGTTTCAGATATGGGGAAAGCGCCAAGCTGGGAAGAGCCGGGAGCGGAAAACTGGGTCGATGCGCGCAAAGCCTTTTCGTGATTGAAAGCACTGCTGTAGGCGGGATGGGGGCACAGGAGGCTGTGCCGTTTTCAACACGGGAAGCAGCAGAGAAGTTCATCGCTGAAAAGGGCGGCCGTATTAACACGTTCACCGAAATACCGGAGGATTACGTTCTCGGCGGTCAGTCGATGCGGCCCTCCGATCCCGGAGCGGAGAGCCATGCGCATTGAAGGTGGGCACCGTATCAGCCGTCGGCTTTTACTCGCTGGCGGTGCGGCTGGAGTAGTGTTTTGGGCCATTCCAAAACACGCAGTTTCACTCGACCTTCCTGAGCCCATCATCTGGCGTGGCCAGGCGATGGGGCACTAGCCAAGATCATACTCTATCATCCGGATCGTTCGACTGCCGAACGGTTGCTGCGCGAAGCGGCGCAAGAGGCCAAAAGGCTGGAGAACATCTTCAGCCTCTATCGCGAAGATTCAGACCTTGCCGAACTTAATCGCAATGGGGCGCTGGCATCGCCTTCAGCCGATCTGGTTGAGGTTCTGCGCATCTGCCATGAATGCTGGCAGGCCAGCGACGGCCTTTTCGATCCGACGGTTCAGCCTCTTTGGAACTGCCTGAAGAAGCACTTTTCGCAAGAGAATCCTTCTCCCGACGGACCGTCGCAGCTGCTTTGGGACGAGGCGCTTGCAAAGGTAGGGTTCGACCACGTTTTATTTGATGAGAACCGCGTTGCGTTCTCCAAGCCGTCAATGGCTCTGACATTAAACGGTATTGCACAGGGCTACGTTACCGACCGTGTGACGGCATTGTTGCGAAGGGAAGGAGTCGAGCACGCACTGGTCGATATAGGGAATATCGCGCGCTTGGTTCAAGGCCGGACGGCACGGCATGGCGCATCGGCATTGCCGATCTGGAAGCCGGAGTTGAAGCCGAAGAATATGTTGATATCCGTGGTCAGGCACTCGCAACATCCAGCTTCAGCGGGTTTCAATTCGAAGAATCCGGACGGTTCAACCATTTGCTCAACCCAAAGACCGGATTTTCAGCGGCACTTTATCGTTGGTTGACTGTTGTAGCCAGTGATGCAGCGAGAGCGGATGCTTGGGCTACTGCATTCAGTCTGATGGATGAACGTCGGATCAACGCAACTATCCGCAGCCAACCGGGGATGTTCGTGATTGCACGAAAACGCTCAGGCGAAAGAATCGTTTTGGACACGTCGGGAAATGGGCATTGATATCAATGCCGAGAGGCAACAGGTGATGATGGCGATATCTCGTCGATGCAGGCAATAATTATCAATCTGGGGAGCACCCAATCCTATGTGGCTGGCTGCAAATGGCGCCTTTATTGGTTCAGGCTCTAAAGAAGATGCTCGCCGATAAAAGTCCGCTGACACCATTCATAGCCCCAACCATTTCAAAATTACTCAATCCAAAGTCTGTGCCTAAACCAGATTGTTCAATTTCATGACGAACTTGCTTGAAGATTGCTGTCTCTTCGTTCCAGCCCATACGCTGAGCCAGATAATAATCGGCACTAAGGCCATGACATAGGCACAGGGATTCCTGCTTCTCTCCGAGCCGACTGCGTACGATAGCAATATCCTCATCATATGCTCTCTCTGACATAAATGGTCTTATTAACTTTCTTGAGAAGCCGAAGCCATTTGTTCCGTGGCACCATGATGAATTGCAAATGTTATTATGATCCAGATCTGGCCACCCTTTCTCACTTCTAAGAGACGTCTCACGGATCACATTGTAAGCGGGTAGACTATCCCACGTATCTTTCGTCGGTGAGATGGGCGATTTTCTGCATGAATCATGCGGAGAATCCTATGAGCGACGGTGTGAATCAGACCCGGACATTCGAGGTTTTGACGGCGGAGCCTGTGCGAAGCCGACGGCGGCCACGAGACTGGTCGGATGACGAGAAGGCGCGGATTGTGGCTGCGTCGTTGCAGCCCGGGGCCAACGTCTCGGCGGTTGCACGGTCTGAAGGACTGGATCCCTCGCAGCTTTATGGATGGCGTCGTAAGGCGCTTGCGTCTGGTGTTGTTTCACCAGTAACAGCGGGACCGGCCAGTCCGGCCAGATTTGCACGTGTTGAAACGACGTGTAGCGCTTCGATCGATATTGTTGTCGCCGACATGGTAGTTCGCGTCGGTTCAGCCTTCGATCCGGATCACCTGGTGAAGGTTCTGAGGGCGGCTCGCAAGGCATGATTTCCAGCGGTGTGGTGGTTTATGTGTCCTGTCAGCCCGTCGACTTCCGCAAGGGAGCCGCTTCCCTGATGGCAGTTGTCCGTGATGGCGGTCTCGACCCGTTCAATGGTGCGCTTTATGTCTTCCGGTCAAAACGTGCCGACCGGGTCCGGATTGTGTGGTGGGATGGCAGTGGCGTTTGCCTTTATTCGAAAACGCTTGAGGACCGTGGCTTTTGCTGGCCGGGCCTGTCAGTTGCGAGGATACGTCTGGATCATTCCCAGCTCATGGCTTTGTTGGCTGGAATGGACTGGAAAAAGATCCGCCCGAACAGGACAAGACGCCCTTTGCTGACAGGATGACAACGCCTGCGGCAAGATGATTCATGATGCTGTAATGGTTGGGAAAACGGCCGCTTTTATGCTCTACTCAGCCTCATGGATTTACCGCTTCACGATCTGCCGGATGACGTTGACGCACTGAAAGCTATGGTGCTCGCAATGGCACGTGAGCAGGCTGAAAAGGAAGCCCGGTTGAAGGCTGCTGAAGCTGAGATTGCCCGGCTGGAGGCAGTGGAGAAGAGCGCCAACGAACGGATTGCCAACCTGACATCCATCATGAAGGTTTTGCAGCGCGCCCAGCACGGCCGGCGCTCCGAACGATTACACCTTGGTGTTAGCGATGAACAGGTATCGTTTGCTTTCGAGGAAGTGGAAACCGGTCTCTCGGCGATCCAGAGCGAACTTCACGATGCGGCCAGGGACAAGCCGAAACGGGCATCACGTCCGCGCAAGGGCTTTGCCGCTCATCTCGAACGCATTGAGGAAGTCATCGAACCGGAGATTCCGGCTGGTTGCGAGGGTCTGGAAAAGGTCCTGATCGGCGAGGATCGCTCGGAACGCCTGGACGTCGTGCCCCGAAGTTCCGGGTTGTCGTGACACGTCGCCCCAAATATGCATTCCGGAACCATGATGGTGTGGTTCAGGCGCTCGCGCCTGCACATATTATCGAGAGCGGTTTGCCGACAGAGCGCCTGCTCGCCTATATAGCCGTTTCCAAGTATGCCGATGGCCTTCCACTTTACCGTCAGGAGGCAATCTATTTGCGCGATGGCGTCGAGATCAGCCGGAGTTTGATGGCGCAATGGATGGGGCATCTGGGCTTCGAGCTTCAGATATGCGCCGATTATATCCTGGAGCGGGTCAAGGAAGGTGAAAGGGTCTTCGCCGATGAGACGACCTTGCCCACTCTGGCTCCCGGTTCGGGAAAAGCCACCAAGGCATGGCTTTGGGCCTATGCACGCGATGATCGCCCCTATGGTGGGAGCAGTCCACCAATGGTGGCCTATCGTTTTGAAGACAGTCGGGGCGCAGAATGCGTGGCGCGGCATCTTGCCGGGTTCAACGGAATCCTGCAGGTGGACGGATATGGCGCCTATACGAGCATGATCAAGGCGCAAGCCAAGGCTGGGCGCAACGAACAGATACAGCTCGCAGGCTGCTGGGCACATCTGCGCCGCAAATTTTACGATCTGCACGTCAGCGGGATCTCGCAGGCTGCAACAGATACGGTCACCGCCATGACCAAATTGTGGAAGATCGAAGATGAGGTTCGCGGCAAGAATGCCGACATCCGCGCCGCGTTCCGTCAGGAACAGTCTGAAACCATTGTCGCCCGCCTCTTCGACCGGTGGGAAAAGGAACTGGGTAAAGTCTCGGGCAAGTCCAAAACCGCCGAGGCGATCCGCTACGCGTTCACCCGGCGCGAGGCACTGGAGCGCTTCCTCACCGATGGCCGGGTCGAAATCGATAGCAACATTGTCGAGCGTGCGATCAGACCACAGACAATCACGAGGAAAAACAGCCTGTTTGCCGGAAGCGAAGGCGGCGGACGGACCTGGGCTACACTGGCCACGCTTCTCCAGACATGCAAAATGAACAGCGTCGATCCGCTTGACTGGCTATCCCAAACACTAAGCCGCATTGCTCAAGGCTGGCCTGTAACCGAAATCGAAGCTCTTATGCCTTGGAACTTCAAGTCTAACGCCATCGGCTGACCGCTTACATCACATTGGTTTCAATGAGATGTGAAGCGTCTTTATCCGCACATCCGAAATAAAGCATATAATTTGCCAACGCTGCCGAAACCCCTGCCGTGCCATGGGCATATCCGATCAACGTATTATCACGCATCAGACTGTTGGCATTTGCTTTCAACACCCGATAGGCAAGACCAGCAACGCGCTGGATCGCATCTGCGAGCGGAAACTCTTTGAACTGTGAGTGCAAACGGATCAACATCATTACGGTACCGGCAACGCCACTTATGATGTCCATTTGAAAGTAATTTTGATAATCAGTGGCGACCAGCGCATAAGTAAGCTTGGCGAGTTCTGCTTCTACTGTTTTCAGGACCCTGATAGGGTTATTCTGGCTAATTTCACACAGTGTCCACAGTGTACCGGCTGTACCAGTATACGCTCCGAGCGTAGCATGGGGTATAAGTGCTAACTGTTGAGAAATTTGTTGTGCTATTTGCGTTGCAAACGCTCGAAAATCGGCACGTTCCAATCGACGGCCAATGATATAATAAGCTAATGCTATACCGGCCAGACCGTCATAAAGACTTATTTCGCTAATACCGGCTCGAATAGCTTTATCTTCCATGGCGTTGATTTGTCGCCAGTAGATAATTTGATCGTGTCTGCAGGATTTCTCTTTTACTGTATCCATTGCATAGTTTGCGTATTCATTAAACCATGCAATATCAGCTTCTGCGCAGGGCGCGAATTTTGGTGAAGATGCGGTCGATGCAGAGTTGGTATTTGCGCCAACCCGAACATTAAAAGCGCAAAATGCATGCTCAATATCATCAGTTATTAGCTTAACAACATCAACACTATTGCGCGCCAGTTGATGCTCAAATTTGCGCAGCGGGGAATGGTGGATAGGGATATCGAGCAAATCTCCGTTGCCGTCGATGATTCTGTTTCCGCCAAAATCAATTTCAAAATAGGGTACATCGCCATTTAGCAATTGTGTGATTTCAGATGAGAGAATGCTTTCATCATAATAGTCCCCACACAAAACATTAGCATCTTTATGCATGCTATTTCCATGCAAGGAAATGGGATGTCCCATATTATATAATATTTTTATGTATTCAACTGTAGCTCTGAAAAGAATTCGCACGCGTACTGTCTGAAATATGCTACTTATAATTTTCAGGAATTCTTCTTTATTTTGACTTATTAATTTAAGACTATCCTCGCATCCGCGAATGATGTCCTCTTTATAATCTCTAAAGTCAATCAGCTTTCCGTTGATCTTGACCTCAATTTCGTTTTACCTGTCACAAAGACGGCGGCTTCCATTCGAAGAGAACTGGTTCGCCGCTGTGGATTGATCATCGTTTCAAGGTCAGTCTTAGTTTCTGGCGAAGCACTCAGCGGGCTTGTCTCAACCTGATCCTCCACGGCGTGGGTGGGCAAAAGCAGGGATGAATAGGAATGATAGTAGCTTGGGTTATCCTTTTTCATATCGGGTGTGCATGAAAACAAGGTTTCCAGGTCAACAATAACCGGAAAATCACCGTGAGCGATGACATTTTCCATGTGAAGATCAGTGGTCCCAAAACTGACGCAAACGCAAGAAGCGACCCATAACGTCGGTAATAATCATGGATATTATCTGCCGCACATTCGAGATGATTGATGGCTTCGATCCACCCATAATCTCCTTTGTTTATTACCCGCGGTGCCTTATGGATGATTGAGCTCCGACCATTCCACCAGTCGATAAACTGTGCGTATCCTTGGTCGATATTCAGATTGCGGGGTTTGTAATAGACTCTTCCTGAAAAGCCAGTATCTGTTTGATAATCAATGCGCGCGGCACACTGCAAACCACGATGATAATCTCCGATAGGTGCTATTTTTCTCACTTTAAGTGCAGAACAATCACCACCCAGGTCGCAGATAATGTCATGAAAATCTGATGCGATGCGCTCAAGAAGGATCAATACATTTGAACAGATAAGTTTAACTTGCTCTTGCCAAAGAGACTGTAGTCCTGGATATTTTTATAAAAGCATCCAGATTGTTTTGCGTTAAAACATTTATAGAAAAGTACTCAAAACGCTCTTCCTCAGTTCTCCCTTGAAGCACGCCTCTTTTTCAGCGTGGTTGAGCTCGAGGATCAGTGTGCGTTCCCACAATCTTCGAAAACAGGAATGAACGATAACCGAATAAAATCGTCCAATACATCAATAGGAACCAAATCTGTTTCATGTGATCTGATTTCTGCAATTTCTTGAAGTAGTATTCTCTGATATATAGTAGAGAAGGCCTGATCGAAAAAATCTCATGAGAATTTTTCACGTGAACACTACCGTAATTAGAGCACATCCCGAAAGGTGTGAAACGGTTTTCGGATAAGATGCGCGTAAAAACAAACAGTTAGACGCCTATCTGATTCAATCAGATCGAAACGCGTTCTAATTTAAAAACATCGATTTCGATCTCAAACACAGCACTGCTTCCATTGATTGTTCCGGAAAAAGAGAACTGTGCTTTCCTGCTATTCTCAAAAGCACAATTATATTGTGCTTCTATTGAGACAGACCGATGGGGCCTTATTGGGCGCAGAAACTGCCAGTTCACGCGTTTAAGAAACAGAAAACGGAAGATCTGTCCTTGCTGAGCAAGTAAATATGAACAAGCCTGAAAGCCAAGGCTTTGTGTCGCACGATCAAGCAGAAGGAATGGTAAATTAAAACGATCTATTGTCTGAAAACTTACAATAAAAGTAATTATATTTCCGTCAATTTCGGCTTCAGACAGGTCAAATTTTTCGGTTTCGAAGCCTTCAGTGAAATAAGAATACTGATGCGTCTTGAGCGTTTCGATCAACTTCATGCGTCGATCCTATTTTGCGGTTGTCTGGAGTGATTATAAGAGCCATTCCAGACAACCTTTAGATGGTACTCAGACTATTGCCCGCAACCACTGCCGCCGCAACTGGAGCAAGCCGCCGTTCCGCAGCTATTCTCGCTACAAAGATCGCTGGAATGCCTGAACGAAAGCTTTTCGCCTACAACTTCTGCTGCAAGTGCAATGTCAAGAAATGAAACAATCATTGAATACGATCCTTATTTGAATCAAATTAGGCTTACATGCTCCGCATGAAGCAAAGCAGTAGCGATATAAATATTAGCAGAATGGATCGCCACGTCCTATTCCTATAAAGCGCTATAAATATTGTAGCGCTGGTTTGTGCCGCGCACTTTGAGCCTCAAAACCGAACTGAAAACTAAGTTAAGCGATTTCAGTAGCTTATGATCCAAAGCTACGGACAGTATGGCCTAGGCCGAAACCGCCAGGCCCGGCTATGTCAGACGAAGCTTACGTTATGCAAGCGACTGCACCGACGGGACTGTCGAGCTCTATTTCAGTAGGAATCGGGATCTACATGCCGCCAAAATTTTGCTGAAAGGCTTTGACCTGACACGGCGGATCAGAACGGATCACCATTGATGGCAGCCAGGCCAATTACAGCCCGAACGAATATTGCCGCAGAATGCTCAATTGAGTGTTGTGCACCGGAATGTTTCCAGCAATGCCTTGTTATAGGCAGGATACAGGGCACTGAAATCCAGTAGGAAAGACACAGATTTTCCTTGCGCAGCAAACGAAACACGATATTGCCCGTCCGTAATTTGTGTCACTTTTCCTGATCAAGCAGCCGAAACAGCGACCAGGGGCCGTCTGCACTGGCAATTTCATGCCATTTATCGGTAAAGATTAATACTTTTGACGAGTTCTCATTGTTGGAAACCGGCCCGCTTACCGAAACTGTATCATTTTGCTGAGCGCTTGCGCTAACAGATGTGTCTCCGATCTGCATGATTGCTATGGCAATATTGTCCGGTAATTTTGAGCCCTGATTTTTACAGTAAAGGATGGCATTTTCTGATCCGCTTGGAAAAACTGCGACGGATCAGATCAGCCTTTTCAAACATGTCCAGACTGGCCTTGTTCAAAATCGTGCGGAACTCTTCCGCCATCGCCAAGGCAATGATTTCGTATCGACATAGGGCTGCAAAGCTTCATTGGTAAAATGTGCGAATATACCGTCAGGCCCGAATAAACGGGTAAAGTCTTCCAGTGCAATTTCGTCTGATGTATTTTGCTGAAACGGGTAGCGGTTTGTTGTGAGCATTTTACAAATGCCATAATTTTGCTTATCCCATAAATTGCCAAGTGATTTCTTGATGGCTGTGCCCAATGTCGGTTTCGCATTCTCAGAAAACTGCTCCATCCACGGACGCAGTGGGAAAGGGAGTTCCGGTGTGAGTTCCTGTAACCGCCGATACTGCTCAAGCAGCTTGGTTTCGAGATCAGCACTCCCATCGGATGTGCTGTCTGCAGTGTCTAGACGAGCCTGAAGTTTTTCAATCCCGCTAAGGATTGAGAATAGCTGATCGGACAAAGGCAGCTCTGTTCCCGTGGTTTTATTATTCTTAAGAAAAGCCCGTAAAGACGCAAAGGGCAGTTTATCTTTCCACGATGAGCGATTATTTGCCAGCTCCAGATCACTGCTGACTTTGGTGTCAAACGGTATAAGCGCCGTTTGCTCCGCAATATTACTGAGCAATTTAAGCAAAGGGGCTTTGTAAGTCCCACGTATTTGCATGCCCTGTTGATTTGATACGACTGTAACCTCCGGTGGATTAATGCTAATATTCAGCAGATATTCTGTCCAGCGTTGATAAAAGTGAGTAGAATAAGTTGTGAGTACATCTTGTGCCAGCGTCGATGGATCTGCCGGTCGTATTTTTGACCAGACTTTCTCCGTCTTTATGACACTCTGAATAGCATCCGAAAAACGGGGAATAATAATTGTATCAAATCCGCTTTTTGTATAAAGTCCTGGTATTCTGTATTGGCTGGTTTCTGGACGGCGAAATGATATTATATCATCCGCATCCGGTCCAATAATCTCTGAGGCCTGCCAAGGGGAGAGACCTGCAGCCTGACTATACTGTTCCAATAGATAAAGCGCGCGACTGGCTTGGGAAAGATCAGTGAGTTGTAATTGGGCTTGTTCGATTAGGGCGTTATCCGGCCTGATCGGAACTCTACCTGCTCTGAACAAGTCTTTAATCTCACGCATCATCTGATCGTTTTGCGCATAATCTTGCCCTAATGTTTTAAATACATTTTGAGTTAGCTGCTGTAGGTCCTGCTCCGAAAGTACCAATCGTCCGGCAAGACTCAGATAGAGGGCAAGCGCATCAAAAAGATGATTCCGGCTGCTATAATTCGTTCCCGTAATACGCAGTTCTGTCTGCTGCTGCACTATTTGCGGTAACAGATATTTATCGGCCAGTTGGTCGTGGGTTTCTATCAGGCTGCGGCGGAGGTCTGAGCCGACAGCCATCCTGCGCAGAAGGTTGGTATTTTGTTCATCCATCAGCTGTCGTGTCATGAGCAGCGGGGTCACAACAGATGTGAGAGAAAAGCTCTTTTGAGGATGCTTGTTCATATCAGAAAGAGCGGCATCGGTAGCGCTCAGTTTTGCAGAAAAGGCTGCAAGATATTCCCGTGACTGCCAGAATATATATGTCCATACACCGGCCGAAAGGCCTATAATCAGCAGAGAAGCAAGTACAAGGCCAGTTCGTCTTTTTCGTCTGCGTTGGCGTATGGCTGCAATATGTTCTGCTGTAGCTGTATCGTTATGAACATATAACAGGAAACTCTTCAGAAATCTGACATGATCTGTCGTGCAACAAGCTATTGCGGCAGCCCGTGGCGGTAAGCCTCCTATACCAGACAAGAATAAAGCCAGTTGTTCAAGGCGTTGTTTATATTGGTTGAGAAAATCAGCAAACCGAGCGGGGAACCAGAATAGAGCATGAGGCTCGTGCTGACCAGAAAAACGGTTCAGCTTTTCCGCAATCTGCGCTTCAATATCTTTTGTAACGTTTTGAATCCTCGGGCGAGCATTGCCTCATATGCCGCCGCGTCGATTTTGCTGTCACCGGAATGGTAATCCCCAGCAAAGCGTGGTTTTGTAGATCACTCACGGATTGGAAATATTCGGAAAATCCACTGATTGTTTGAGCATCTTTCAGCAGAAAATAGACCGGGGAACATAACCGAGTCTGTGGTGCAGCTGTTTCGTCATGTCCATGATTGCAGCTTGCACATTCTGCCATTGCTGCTCATTGGTAATTGTTGCGTAATCGGTCGTTATGATCAAGCTGTTCACGGGCAGGGTCGTTATCCGCCGCGCACATTGACTGATAAGGTCAGTCCATAAAGCAGATAATTTCTGATCGGCAGACCTTATGGTTGAACAGCATTCCGCATAGATGGCAGAGGTGAATTCGGCCCATCCCGCTTGTCCGCGCCGGTCAAATTCGGAAGCAATGAGCTGGCCGCATGGGGCCAGCCGGATAATCTGCGGAATAAGAGGCGATGGATTTGCCTCACCCAATTGCATAATCAGGAACAGACCTTTTTCTTGTTGCCAAGTTTGACTTTATGCTTTGCAAAAATGCTCAGTATCTGTATCGGTTGCTATATCGGGCTGTGTCGGTTCAATATCCGCCGCGGCGGTTTCTGAGAGAATAGATTTTTTGACTGTCAGATAATATAATATTCCCGTCATCCAGAGCAGGAAAATTACTGCCAGCGCATAGAGGCGGTGGAGGTTATTTGCCAACGGATGATAACCGTAAAAGACAGCAATGAACCCCAGCTCCAGACTGCTGAAGAAATCAGACTAGCCCAGATGAAAGTTACGCAAATCCATAAATATGAAATGGAGTATTTTTATAATCTTTCATTTTAAAGATCATTACGGTTTATGACCAATTTTGCCGCTTGGGCGTCAGATAAATCTCAACACGGCGATTTAGGGCGCGTCCCTCCGGCGTTGCATTGTCGGCAACCGGGTCAGCGGCACCCTTGCCGATAGCCCGGATGACAATGTCTGGCATCGCAGGCTGCAATAATCCGGCAATGGCCTGCGCGCGAGCCTGCGACAGAACCTGATTGAGGGAAACCGGCGCGAACGAATTGGCTGGCCGTCTGTATAGCCCACCACGGTAACATCCGCGCCGGTCAGAGCGACAGCTTCAGCAATACGTTTAATTAAATCGATCGCATTCGGGGCAATCTTATCCGAGGCGGAGGCAAAAAGCGGATTTTTGAGAATACGTATGAACGGCGTTCCGCCTGCCGGTTTGAACAAGGCAATATCTCTGCCGTTAATTTCTGTCGCCAGAATTTCATCCAGTTGAGGAGCTGCCATAGCAGTCTGTACAGGAGCAGGTTCTGGATCCGGATGCTCATCGGCGGGAGAACGAACGGATAGTTGATAGCGCGTCAATGCATGGAGCTGCTCAGCCGCCTTGCGCTGTGCAGGCAAGATAGACATATAAAAGCGACACTTGACAGTACATTTGCACCGATCAGCACGGAGAGTAGAACCGGCAGAACCGGCAGCCGTTTCCTGCGCGGACATGCCGGAAGCTGTTCAGCACTCAGCCCGACAATCGGTAATCGGCTGCCATAATCTGTAGCAAGCAGCTGGTAAAGCCGGTCAAGAATACGTTTTTTCTTGCGCCTGATGACCATGTAGACGCAGCCTTCCTTCAAAGCACAGTGCAAGGCAGTAATAGAACAAAAGCAGGAGTGGTTTATTAAGCGGTTGCGCCGCGAGCGCTTTGTTGAGAATTTCAAAAACGATCACCGCTGTTCACATCGCGGTGAAAATATGCGGCCAAACCATATTCCGCCCAGCCCGCCCTGACACGCCATGACTGACTTAAGACCGCATCATCAATGGTAGCGCATAAAATGTAATGGGCGACAGTAATGTCGTGATCTTTTACCTGCAGCTTGCCGAGGGTCTGACGGTAATGGGACAACATGCGCATGGCGAGACGATGCAACCGTCCGAGATCATGTATTCGTTTGGTAGATTTGAGAGAAATAGCAAAATTAATCAAAGATGCCGCATGGCCGACGAGAGCAGGATGAGTGTCAGGATCAAAACAGAAGTAAACCGGTCTGCTCTGTATTTTTCTCGCCACCGGATCGTGCTGCATCACTTCGCTGGATTGTCTGTTTTGTGCGGCAATATTCATTGTTTGAGCACCCATATCTGCATTTCGATATCAGGAAAGGGTGCTGCCAGATGGAGGGCAATGGCTTTGGAATGCAGGAGATCCCCAGATCAGTGCGTTGCGGTCCAGTTCAAAATAGACGGTAGATGGCTGATAGGGTAACTGGCGCGGAACGACGGTAAGTATCCGCAGGCCGATGCCGAAAATGGCCAGTTTCACCAATTTGACAATCTCTTCGATCGGGCCGATCTTGATCTGCGATGGTAAACGGCTCCGTATGTCTTCTTCAGGCAAAGAAGAACGAACGGCAAGAATACAGGTGGCATTCTCAAGTAATGCCGGATTGCCCAGTTTCCCGATATAAAGCCCGAATTGTTTTTCACGAGATTGATCGAAATGACGCGCTTTTCAATCATGGAGGCCAAATCATTACGCAAAATCCGCAGCAATGCCGGAAAACACCGGTTCAAATCATCATGGTCATAAACCGGCAGCGGACAGGGCGTTTTTCCACTCTTGTGAGTGCAGCTATATCGCCGGTCAGGGCAAGACATAGCTCGAAGAACTCTGCTGGCGGTGTTGTCGCAGCATGATCCAGCATATGCTTGAGCCGTGGTTCTGTGCGGTTGAGCGCTGACAAAAGCAGAAAATCCGCTGTTTCGGAAAGACTGAGTTGTGCCGGGCTGCCAATTCTTTGCGCGAGGACTTCCGCACGCCTTTCAATAAGCCCGATAAGCTCTTTCATGGCACTGATAAGGTTGGGACTTGCAGCACAATTCAGGCAGCAGGGAATAAAATTCTCATCCAGTTGCACGGATTTATCCGGCTTCACCTCAAGCACGCGGGCAATTTCAAGAACTGCCAAGCCGGTTAGCCGCGTGTCAGCGGCATCCGTCCGCTCGCTTACCAACTGAAGATTAAATTGCCCAATTTCAACTGGTGCCGTCGGGCTGATATCACCATTGGCATCCGCTACGTCAATTTCTTGCGTCCGGATACGACAAAATTTGCCAGTCTGCAGTCCGGGAGCATCGCTGCGCGCGATACCTGGTTCCTGCGCTTCACGGCGAGGCAATGCCAGATACACTGAATAACCCGCAGAGGTTTCCTTCAATTGCAAGGGTGCAGGCAAGGCTGCGTCAATCGGCGCTTCAATCATGCTGCCATCGGGCATGACAACGCGCAGCGCCAGTAGCGCCAGCTCACCGCGGGTCAGAGCACCGGTATCAATTTCCAATTTGGCAATACCGCGGAAATAGCCGGGCATCATATGCAGCAGAAGGTGCGTCATCCTTTCTGTCCAGCGGTCGGCCTGCTGGAAATGTTGGGGACGCAGAAACATACCTTCTCCCCAGATGACTCTGTTCTCACGATGCATAGGTTATATCCCGTGATTTGTTATTGGAGATCGTTCGCTCGTCAAATACCGCATCGCTACGATGCCATTGATGTGTGTCTGTAGCACCCAGCCAAATGTGATAACCAAGACGGCAATCTGCGGAGAGGCAGGCTGGAAGCACTGCAGTTTTTCAAGTACCAGCTGAACGTCGAAGCTGAGTCCAAAGCCACAATAAAACCTGATCAGGTCGGCAAGCTGTTGTGCTTCAGGCTGGTCCGGCAGAAACCGGCGGAATTGCGAGTAGTCAAGCGGGCCGAGAATGACGCGAAAATAGGCAGCTGCATTTCTAGCCGAGGCGCCGATGCAGCTATCCGCGCCAAGCCGGGAACGTCCATTAAGAAAACTGCGTTCATCTTCCGGAACCGGTTGCCAGCGCGGCTGGAATTCAGCAATCTCAATCGGAATGCCGAATATATCTGTGAGCATAGCTTTGAGGCTTTCGGCATTGCGCCGGTCATCGGCAAACAACGCCGCATACTGCATGGCGAAAAGCTGCGGTTCATTTTCTCATCCCTGTGCTCACATCCGGCAAGTGCTAGAATGGCATTCGAGAATGGATTTTGAGCGGGTTGGGTCCGGCGGCTTTGTCGGTGCGCACTGTATTTGGCGCTTGCCTCAACGAGCAGATCGGCCAGATTTCGCTGAAACAACGCAATAAAAGCAGCATAAGAATCGTTCCTGTTCAAAGTCTGCGCCAGCGCTGTTTCCTCATAACAAGGCGGCAAACATCCTGTGGCGCCGGTCAGGGCGGCGAGTGTTGTGGCAATATGGCTGCCATGCTGCCGGTCCTTGACCAGTCTGACCGGTAGCGGACTCAGCGATAGCTGCAATTGCATCATTAGTGCATCGTCTGGCAAATGCTGCCTGAGACGACGATAGGTAACGGCCGTGTCAAAACCGGAAATTTCCCGCTCCTCAGCTGTCGCTTTTATGGTGACCGACCCGCTCATACCGGCTTCCGAATAGATGGACAGAAAGGAAAGCGGACAACCGGCTCAGCAAGGTTCTCCATCCGCGCGGTTACACGGCTGAAACTGTTGATGGAGGTGTAAAGCTGTAAAATCGATTGAGGACGGAAGCGAAGATAAAGATTCCGGCAGGGGATATGGTATCGGCGGAGAAGCAGATGTCAAAATCGGTCGCAGCTGCAAAACCGCCTTGTCTGAGCCGGTACATGGACGAGCGAGGTGTAACAGATTGAACCGAGTCGATAAATTTCTGGCCGTCGGCATCCTCATTTGCCTGATAAAGACGCAGAATTTCGCGCAGAGTTTGACCTGTATCATTGCTGATGGAGAGATGATTTACCCGCAGATGCGCAATAAACCGCCATAATTGATCACCGGATAATGGTTTTGCCACCGATGATGTGAAGGGCATTAGGCATCGGATTGCAGCAATCATACTATGCGGCTTTGCCGGCAAAAGTTGCAGACTGCCGTTGTTGTAAGGCAACTGATTGGGCAATTGTCCGTTGGTACAAAGCGCCTCAATCTGTGCGACAAATGATTGACCGCGATCCAGCGCGCTACCGCTGAAGCCGATCATACAATCCTCATCTTCACCGGCCGAGGAATCTCTGACAATCTGCCAGACCAGGCTGCTACTGCCGCTGCAGATCTTTGCATGACCAGCAGGATGGCAGAGAATCGTTGCTCCGTTCTCACTCACAGCAGTCACACAATCGACGGAATGAAATTTACGAGTCTGACGGAAGCGGTAATCTGGCACAAAAGGATATTGTTCCCGTTCACCGTTCACATGCACAGGCTCGCAACGCTGTTGGAACAGATTGATCACCGGTGTGGTATTGAGACTGATACTGTCGGCAGTCAGGTTTTTCTCAGTGCACTATCCTGTCGGTCGAGATAAATGGTCAGCGTCAGTTTTTGCTTTGCCAGTTTTCAAGGCCGGATATATCGAAGAACAAAAATTTGTGCTTAAGAGCGAAGAATTCACTCAGCAGCCGCAAACCGGTATGAAAATGAGCGGATGGCTGTAACAAACCCTCTTCATCTGCGAAGCCTGCCGGTACTATGTGATCGCTTGATAGAAATTCCGGTTCTTCCGTGTCCTGTGTATTGCAAAGGCTCATGCCCACCGCATTTGCAAGAATGCGCATATAAAGCAGGCTTGCCTGTTCCCATGTGCCGGAGAGATGAAAGCGAAGGGTCTTCAGACCGGCTGCTCCGAGATGGCCGTCCTTCTTTAATGGCGAGAGCGATATTATGAGTGCGCTTTGTGCTGTGTCGAACGGACATGATGATAGGACCTCCCTATCCGTTTCATAGCGGACATCAATGATCTTTGCGGGAATGAGGTCCACGGCCTGCGTGGTGCGAAAACGGCATTTATCGCCGTTTATATCATCGCTTAAAAGTTCAAATCCGCGCGGCACCCGCTGTACTGCTGTGAGATCCGGCGAAGGCACCAAACTGACAAGGCTCATCGCGGGACGCGGCGCCAGAAGATGCGGATAAATCGCCTCAATCAGACCCGCAGATAATTCAGGAAAACTATCTTCAAGCTTGTGTCTGATCCTTGCGGATATAAATGCAAAGCTCTCAATCAACCGCTCAACATGGGGTCATCTGCAAGACCCTCCACCAATCGCAACTTCGCTGCCGCTTCCGGATATGTGCGGGAAAACACGGTTGCACGTCGCCGCAACGTCTGCAACTCATCATGATAAAACGCCAGAAACTCTTTCTGCATAGTGCTCTTCCAGTTGAATATATCGGGATGAAAGATCAATCACAGACCGGAAAGCCAATATTTGCAGCTCAGGCGTGCAGCAAAGCTCAGCCTCGATTATCAGTTCCAGACATCTTGGAGAAATACGCTTCGTATCAGACAACGAGACATAAACCTGCCGCAGCCGCGGTTCAAAAATCAAAATCTGGCGCTTGATCATCGCTAGAAAACTATTGCATGCGGTCTCGTCATCCACGCTTATTGCAGCCATTTCCGGCAAGCCATAAAGGGGCAGTGCTCCGATGTGATCATTACCTGATACTGATGCAAACCCAGGATAGCGGCGCGTATTAAACAAGGCGATGAGATTGCGGCGAATATCGTCGGCAACTTCATCCTGTATCGCTGTACCTGACGGCATAGCAATCACAGGTTGTATCAGGCGATCAAGGACTGAGGGATAGAGCGCATTTTCTTCATGCGGAATAACCTTCCGCAACGCGCGCAGTGGCAGGCAAGGTTTCGTCAATAAGCAGCCGGAATGTTGCATGGAGTTTATCCAGATGCAGATGGGGCTGTAATTCCAACATGCAGCTATACAGACCGGGCCGCCCTGCAATCTCACGCACAGATACGCGAGAGGCGCGCAAAGGATAGCGTATCCGTAACGCAGCGTCACGATTATGGCCCGCCAGCGTATAGGTAAGCAGCCAGTTTTGCAGTCGGTCTTGTAATTTATCCACGCTCGTATGGCTGCCGATTTCATCCCTCATGATTGCTTTCAAACAGTGGGCAAAGCGTGAGACACACAGCACATACTGCAGCATACCCGACAAGGCTGCATTATCATGAGCTCGTAGGTCCGGCGGCAGATACAGGCTCTGACTGACGTTAAAACCAGACCCGACATAAGATAAGAGGTTGCAACCGGAATGATGCCTGCAGCGCAGAATTGCTGTTGCTGATCGGTAGTCAGGCGAACTTCAACCGGCGGCTGGCAGAGTATTCTGTCGAGATCATCCGGCCCTATATAAGGCGGCAGTATATTTTCACCGATATAGCCGCCTTCCATCGTATTCTCAGTGATCCCGCAAAGCTCGGAGAACCAGCCGTGCCGGATAAAGTTGCGCATGACATTGATCGCAAAAGCAAAACAGCCATTACCAAACCGCAACGTTGACCCATCGGGCGCGACATATTCCTCAAAATGAAAACTGTCTTGTCGCAAACTGGCTCTGTAAGGACTGCGCAATAAAATGCCCGGCGCAACAAGACCGAGAAAACGGCTATCCTCGTGCTGCCGCAATTTATTCCAGCGGGTAAATTCCAATCTGGTGATCCGGCTGATCAAATCCGGTAGTCGGTTCAGATCCCCGTAACCGGACAAACCCAATGCACAGGGCGCTGCACCGGCCACAAAGGGGCAGAAGGCTGCAGCAGCAATGGCGGCAAGTACCGTAAGTATATTTTCGGTACCATCCGGTCCGCTTAGGTCGGGACCCAGCATATAGTCACCGATGAGGAGCCCGAAAGGTTCTCCGCCGGGCATGGCAAATTCCTGATTATAAATCAGCTCAAAAGCCACGTGTGATCAAACTCGCAACGGTTGCAATCCTGGCTGATTTCCAACCAATCCGCTTGCAATAACTTCAGACGGACCTGATTGCCTTTCGGCAATGCATGGACCAACAAAAGCACCCCCGCCACCGACACTCTGCAGCAATGAAATCGGGATGCTGCATAATGGCATTGACTTGAGCATTGATCAGCTGATCGAGCCGCACGATGACACGATCAGCAGTCAAAGGCGGTGTTTCCGGTTTGTTGCTACTTGATGCCGGACTCAATGATCAGCCTTTTGCAGGGATACGCGCCACAAGCCGCAAAGATGTGGTCAGTTCTTCCATTTGCAGCCATGGGCGCATCCATGCCACCGCATTATAAACGCCAGGTCTGCCAGGCACTTCCTCTACGCTGATACTGGCATCTCGCAGCGGATATTTGGCACGGGTATCCGCGCTAGCATCTTCATTGGCATTGACATAAGCCGATATCCACCGGTTAAGCCATGCCTCACAGTCGGATGCCTCCATGAAAGAGCCGATTTTATCGCGTCCCAGAACCTTCAGGAAATGTGCGAAACGCGAGGTTGCTAGAATATAGGGCAGACGCGCTGATATAGCTGCATTGCTGGTTGCTGCATAACTGTCGTATATACTTGGCTTCTGCGTGGTTTGTGCACCAAAGAAAACCGCATAATCCGTGTTTTTGTAATGGCACAGCGGCATGAAACCCAGTTTTCCAAGTTCTGCATCGCGTCGGTCTGTAATGCCGATTTCTGTTGGGCATTGCAGATCAATATCGCCATTATCACTGATAAAGGTATAAAGCGGCAGATTCTCGGTCTTGCCGCCGTTTTCAGCGCCTCGAATAGCGGTACACCAGCTGTTTTGGCAAAAGCATCGGTCAGGCGCGCCCCAAAACATACGCAGCATTCATCCAGCAATAATTCTCATGCGGCAGTTTTCCTGCGGATAGGCAGCGGTTTCGTCAAAGTTGAATTCTTCAATCTGTGTCGCATTGGGTGCATACGGTAACCGTGCCAGAACGCGCGGCATTGTCAGCACCATAAAGCGCGCATCTTCCGTTTCACGGAAACTGCGCCACTTGATATATTCAGACGTCTCAAAAATTTTCGCCATATCGCGCGGGCGGCTGAGCTCACGATAATCGTCAAAGCCAAACATTGCCGGTGCTGCGGCAGCGATAAACGGCGCAAAGGATGCGGCGGCAACACCGGATATGTTGCGCATCAGATCAACATCTTCCGCAGAGTAGCCGAAACTGTAATCACCGATCAGCGTGCCGATCGGTTCGCCTCCAGGGCTGCCGAACTCAGCCTCATAAACAGCTTTGAAAAATGCGACTGATCGAATTCAACCGCCCGTGCCAGATCTTTTGCAGCTCCTGTTTCGTAACATTAAGCATACGCAGCTTCAATTGCGTGCCGGTTTCACTGTTTTGAACGAGATAATGCTGCCCGCGCCAGCTGCCTTCCAGAGAGCTGAATTCTGGTGCCTGCATGATCGCGCCCAACTGCCTTGAAATCAAAGCATCGAGCCTGTCAACGGCGTCACGGATTGTTATCGAAAAATTGCGGTTGAAGGTGACTGTTCCAGCCAGCGCCTGATCGGTCAAGGTGCGCAATAATTGTTCCACCCGGTCCGGCGCTGTTTGTTTGGTCGCTGCAATGATCTGCGGCAACAGGCCTGCTTCCTTGGTGTCTGTTTTGATATCCGTATCGGCCTCTAATTGTGCACTCATGTCTGAAACATCCTGATTGGGGGCTTTATACTGAACCTTTACGAGCTTTACTCATTGAGGTCCGGTTAAGTCCGTGCGGCGATTGAGCGTTTGCAAGGCGTGATGCGTCAGCATCCTAGTGCCTTGATATTATTGTGGATTTTCGTCGGAAGCGATCTGAGCTGTGGTTTGGCCTGCAGGCTGCGCATCGCCGAGTTCCGCGATCAGTTTTTCAAGATCGACCTTGTTTTGCAGTATATTCTCGAGCATGGACTCCAGATCCATAGAGATCGGCCTTGCTCATCAGGTCTCGCAGAATATTCCGGATTTCGAGCAACCGCTTCAGCTCCGGTACCTGCTCCACAATCGCAGCAGGCTCAAAATCGCTCATTTTCTCAAAATGCAGCGTGACCGGCAGATCGGTGCCGGTGTCTTCCAGCATATTGGGCACGCGCATGGAGACGGCCGGCGCGATGTTGCGCATTACATCATCAAAATTATCACGGTCGATTTGAATGAATTTCCGTTCATTGAACGGCTTTGACCTGTCGCCGGCATTCCCGGAAAAATCACCGAGTACGCCAACAACAAAGGGCAGTTCCTTCTCGACAGATGCCCCTCGGTTTCAATTTCATACTTGATGTGAACCCGAGGCTTCCTTACGCGGTCTATCTTGTCATATGTACTATTCATTGCCGATCTCCTTTGCGGGACGAAAATTTAACGATTGTCGGAGTTGTCAGGTTGAATGCCCGCGCTCATCAGAATGACGCGACGCGTATCGGCATCGGGCAGCAAATCCTCAAGCAAAGCGTCAAAGGGCAGATGTCCGCGGCGGATCAGCGTTTCCAATGCAGGCGCAAGCGGGACTGCGGTTCGTGGCGCCGAAAAATGCGCGACATCACCGAGCAAACGCAAAGCCAGCTCACGATTGGTAATCTTTATGGGATAAAGTTCTGCCGCCTGATCTGCAGGCTCTGGAGGGAGTTGCAAGACATCATTCGAAGTCTGCTCAGCCTGAGAGTCGGTCTCATTAAAACCGGTTAGATCATTAATGGCGCGGGTGCACGCATCCAGGGTGGCTAGAAGATTGGTGCGTGATGCAGGATGGGCAGGCAGCAGGCTGTCAAGGTGGGCCAGCATTGCCTCATAGGCCCTGATGCATGCGCCGATTTCCTCACGTTGCGCCTGCATCGCGGAACTGCCCGTATCGCGAATTGTTTGTGAGAGTACACGAAACGGTTCTTGTTCCCGCGCTGACATTCCGCATTGATAATGCCACAAACTATGCTCGCCATAACGGCTTTGCGGCACAAGCGGGCAAAGGCGCAGCGGCTGAATGAGCACACCTTCACAGCCCTCGCCGCTGAGTTCGGTAATCGGTGCGATCCAGTATTGCGGGCTATCCGTTATCGGTTCGATAGAAGTGAGAGCAGTGCCGTGATTATCGGCAAGTCCGTGCGTAAAGCTGAAGGCTTCTGCAAGCCCCGCAAACCCTTCGAGGCGGAGAGCCGCTTCTGCCAGCCAACTGCATAATTCCAGATCAGCGCAACCGGCGGCGAAAAGATCCATCAACTGCTGACGGATCATTTTCCAATGTTCAAGTGCCGTCGCAGATATGTCGCCATGCTTTTCTTTCTGCCTGGCAGACATACGCAAATCTTTAGCGGTATAATATAAATCTCGCACGGCTGAATCGTAACGCGGGTCGAGAATACTTTCTGCATTATTTTGCATTATTATATTCTATTATAGATGTTCTTGAACAAAATGTGATGGCTTAACTATATATTCTATATTAAATACGAGGATGAGCGGTATATCAATAGCAATATATAGTGGGTCGTATATTGTTATTTTTCTAAAATTTAAAATATGCAATTCATGGAATGCTCTTCTTTGTAGAAAAGATAGGCAGTTTTAATCCTTTTCCTATTTAGTTTGATCAATTCCAGCAATTTGCTTTGCGAAATTCATGAATTTAAGGAACCGTAAGAATGGGGCTCTATCTTAAGATTGACGGCATTGATGGCAATGCGACTCACGAAGCACACAAAAATTGGATCAATATCGCTGCTATTGATTTCAACATCAGTCGTTATATCACCAGTAACACCGGGGCTGTATCCAATCGAGAGGGAGTTCAGCCCGCCTTCAGCGATCTTCATATCAGTAAATACTACGATAAATCAAGTATAAAACTTAAGCAGATGGCCTCGTCAGGGATGCCTTCAAAGAAAACAATAATTCATTTTGTTACTACTGGTGATCCAGGTGAGACTTATTTGGAGATTACATTAAATAATACCCTGCTATCGAATTATACGTTAAGCGGCGGCGGTGATCAGATGCCGCAAGAGCAAATTGCTTTAAATTTTACTGATATCGAATGGAAGTTCATAGAGTACGATCAAAATAACAAGGCTCAATCGCCTTTAGTTGCAGGATATGATCTTGCGACCTGTAAAGTAAAATAAATGAGATAGCACGGGTGGTTTCAATCTAGGAATATTTGGAGATACGCGGGCTTTTCCTAAATCTAACTTCATAATTCAGAATTTTTATTCTTACCGCAGCATATTACGGAGTAAAAGGGAAATGTTTGCAGAAATGCAAAGTACATATAGTTCGGATAGTCGTTGTCTGCGCCTGACCGTGCCGGGCCTATCCGGCGAGTTCCATGCTGTATGTGCTGAAATCCATGAATACGTGAATCAGCTATTTCGGGCAGAAATAGAGTTTACAAGCTTTGAAGAAATCCATCCCGAAAAACTTATTGGCAGGAACGTCGAGATCGAATTCAGCTTCTCGACATCTGTTTCACCTGAAACGTCTGCCAGGCCAGTCAGTAGATATCTTAACGGCATTGTGACGCAATTGCAGTTTCAGTCTCCAGACACCCAGAAACCGCGTCATTGCCGAATAGTCGTTCAACCCGATCTGTGGCGGCTCAGTCAGTCTTCAGACCACCGCATTTGGCAGCATATGAGTGCCGTTGATGTGGCTGGGGCGTTAATCAAAGAATATAATCAATCCTCTCCTGAATTCCGTCTGCAGACACAGCCTTCGGTTGTCGAATATAGTGTGCAATACGGTGAAACGGATTTTGAGTATATGGTACGCCGATTGGAAGAGGCGGGGCTTTTCTGGTGGTTCCATCATGACAAAGGCCGGTGTCGGTTTTGTATCGGTGATCGGCCTGCGTCCTGGATGAGCGCGCAAGAATGGGCGGATGGCACAGCCTCGTTTTTCTCAATAACCGTCAGAACGGGCGGGAGCATATCTTCTCATGGCAAGAAGCATTCCAATATGTACCGCGCAGCCGTGCTGGCGCGGACTGGAACTTTGAAATGCCAAATGCAGCTATAACGACACAAGTGCCGTCACTTATTCAACAGGCAGATTCATCTGGAAAGGGTTTTTCTTATCCTGTTGGCGTTCAGACAAATGAAGAGGCAGAGAACAGACAAAAATTGCTGCTGTTGGCAGATGAAGCTCAGTATTGCATGATTGACGGTCGCAGTACGGTGCATTTGCTGGCGCCAGGGCGGATGTTCACGCCGGCCTATCTAAAGGGTGGACAGATGCCAGATCACGTCATTATCGGTATCACCCATTACATCTCCGCAGCTGCCCCTCATCGGGAGAGCAGAATCCAGTATACCATAACAGGTTCACAGCAATACCAGCCAATATACCACTGATACCACATAACAAGCGCGCTGCACCTCATATTGAAACTACGCAGATTGCCGTTGTGGCAGGGCCTGACAATGAGCAGATTCATTGTGATAAATATGGTCGCGTAAAATTATGGTTTCCATGGGATCGCAAGGCCAAAAAGATGGTTCGGATACGTGCTGGATACGTGTTGCGCAGATTTGGGGCGGATCGGGCTGGGGCGCGCAAATCATTCCACGTGTGGGAACTGAAGTTGTGGTGTCCTTTCTGAACGGCAACCCGGATAAGCCGGTGGTAACTGGTGTGGTGGCAAATCCCCAGACCATGCCTGCTTATAAATTGCCAGATTGTAAGACGCGGCTGACAATTCGCTCCCAGAGTTATAAAGCCGAAGGTTTTAACGAGATTTCCCTTGAAGATGCAGCAGGTGAAGAGCATTTCTTTATCGCTGCACAAAAGAAAAACTGAACTAACTGGCGGTAGCCATATGAGCCGGGCTGCTCAACACGCAATCAATGCCATCGGTGGCAATCAATCTCACCGGACTGGCGGTAGCAGTAAGACGGAAACGGCGGGATCCGTACATATTGCGGTTGGTGCAGATGGCGCCGATGCAAGGAAAGTATTCAATGATCTTTCGGCCTTGAATCGGAAAACTACGGAGCTTTTGGACCAGGGGCAGGGCTTTCCAGTGGCAACGGAGCCGACGGTTTAAAGGCTCTGGCGCAAGCTTTGCGTACGCAAAACTCGGTTTCTGGTCGCCTGACGGCCTCCAGAAACAGAACGATTATCTGAAGGATGATGGGCTGAATGCCGGCAAAACATTGGCAGAACTGGGTGTTGAGCTTGGCAAAGATATCAACCAGGCCTTTCAAGGTACAGGTGAACATCATACCATTATCAGCCGCCTGCGTTCCGAAACTATTGGTCATGCCTGTGTCGATCAGGTTGCTGGAGGCAAGGTTCTTCATGTCGGAGGCATTTATCTGAACCATACGGCACAGGAAAAAATAACCACTGTCGGCAAGAAACTAAGCATGCTTAGTGGCGAAGCTACTGATATCCAGTCAAAGAAAATTGAAATCTTTGCTGATAACCATATACGCCTTTCCACTCCAGGCGGTTACATAGAACTGAATAAAAGCGGCATCATCATTCACGGGCTTAAAATAGATATTCAAGGTAATCAGGTTGATTTTCAGCAAGGCGGTGGGCACCGGAGTGACAAAGTCACTCCCGGACGGTTGAGGAACAGATATGGTTGGAATGCCAATCGCACTATTGGGACATAACCATATGTGCCCGCGCACGGAAATGGTGGGCAATGTTTCTATTCCGCACACTGGCGGGCCGATCATCAATACGCAGCAAAGCTTTGTCACCGTATATGGCATACCGGTAGCCACCGTTGCGGACAAGGCGATTTGTTCAGGCGTCGGCCAGTTGGACGAGATTAAGGGTGGATCATCTACTGTTCATATTCAGGGCAAAAAATTGCCCGCATGGGTGATCGTTGCCAACACGGAGGACTCATCGTGCAGGGCATTGCGTGGATCACACTCGCATAAATCAGAAATAGAGCGGCTGAACTTCAAGGCGATAAAACGTACACCAAAAGACTGACCGAGGACCATTATTCCTCATTCAAGTCAACAATAAATCCGTGGTAACATCTCAATTCATTCGTTTGGCATGATTAATCAAAAATGAAATGATCATTTTTAGTTTTATGAGACGAAAAATCACGACGCGGAGAACAGGATCGCCGTGTTGCGATTGACACCCGTTAATTCCGCTGCTGAGCGAGCCTTGGTATCGCGCAAAATACTTCGAGAGCTCAAGTTGAATCCTTTTCGGGAGCCTGCTTTGCCGCCTACTCTGAGCATCCGACAAAATAGCCTTTCTGAGCTATCTATCTCCGCGCCTTGATTAAATTACCGTCTCCCCTTCATAATGGACCTTATCCGGAGGATGAGAGGTAGTTTGCGGTTTCCAGTGGGCGTCAATGAGTTCTACGAATCTTCCAATCCTGTCCCAAAGGCCGCTGACGGGTTGCTTCGCGGCTTGTCGTAGGAGAGCTTGTGATTTGAAAAAGCCTTTCTATGGGATCCAAGCCCGGACTGTAGGGCGGCAGAAAATATCAGCGCCGCGCCCGTCGCTTCGATTATCTCACGTTTTACCGGCTGTTTATGACTGGAAAGATTATCGACGATGACGATATCGCCTGGCTTTAGAGGCTGAATCAAAAGCGACAGGCCGTGGCGAACATGGTGATTTTCGAGTACCGGAACGCAATGTACTTAAAGTACATGAGCACCGGAACGCAGATAAACGCCATTTACAGACCGGCATGGCGACTTTTGGAACAGGCTTTTAGTGCCGCAGTGAGAACTTGACTGACATAAGCCACGAACCATTCACCATTGATAAGTCCATCACTGACGAGGGGCAGGACCATTCATCGTGTTTCACTGTTCGGCAAGTTATATGTACGCGAACGCGCAAGCAGTTGCATTCACATGGCCGATCATTGGGCGCTGCGGCCGGGTTCTTGCACCCGAGCCGTTCAGCAGCAAATGTAGGCTGAGCGCGGCGCAGTAGACATGGAGCGGCGGCGCGTTAGTTCGGGCGAGTGTCCGCTAGGTTCACATCAGGTTCGCTGAACCTACCGAGCGCTACATATCTGTAGCGCACTTTGCAAGTAAGTATTTGATTGTCTTGGAGTTCGAATGGTGGGCGTGACAGGGATTGAACCTGTGACCCCTACGATGTCAACGTAGTGCTCTCCCGCTGAGCTACACGCCCATTCGATGTGGCGCATACACCATATCGCGTTGCGCCCGTCAATGCCCTTTTATGAAGTTTTTCGTCTTTTGTTGATGACCAAACAAAGGGGCCCAAATCGGCGAAATCCCCTCAGGCGGCGATCAGCATTTTTCGATTTCGTTCACCAGATCACGCAGGTGGAACGGCTTGGAAAGCACTTTCGCGTCGCGCGGCGCGTCCGAATCGGGGTTGAGGGCGACAGCGGCGAAGCCAGTAATGAACATGATCTTCAGATCCGGGTCGATTTCTGTCGCGCGCCGTGCCAGTTCGATACCGTCCATTTCCGGCATGACAATGTCGGTCAGCAGAAGGAGAAAGGCTCTTCCTGCAATCTTTCATAGGCACTCGCGCCATTGTCGAAGTGCGTTACGTGATAACCGGCTTTTTCCAACGCCTTGACGAGGAAGCGGCGCATATCATTGTCATCTTCAGCTAGAAGGATTCTCTTCATTGTTCCGTCCGAATTCTGTGTCGTGTTCATCGCCCAAAAGCTGACCCTTAACGACTCAATATCCACCGTAGAAAACGCTTCTTTGGTAAATATGGAATGAATGCTCGCGTGAATGTTAATTGTTATGGCGCGTATTTGGCAACAAGCTGTTCAGTGTGACAGGATTGTCGCATATGCACGCTGTGCAAGGAGGCAAGATTCGTCTTTTGGCCATTTGCACGTATGGGCTGTCTGACGTAATTTATTGTGTTACTGACGTGGATCGTTGTCGGATGGCCTGAGGTTTCGGTCGAGAACGGATGAAGAATGAGTTTGGAGCGCGATTTTAGTCTGATACCGCCCTTCGAGATATGCGCTCCGGCGGAACAGCGTATTCCGTTTGTCTTCAATTCACCGCATAGTGGGCGCTACTATCCACATTCCTTCGTTGAGGCCTCGCGTCTCGACGCTCTGAGCATACGTTATTCGGAAGACTGCTATGTCGATGAGCTTTTGCTTCGGCCATGCGGCTCGGTGCCCCTTTGCTCAAAGCGCATTTTCCGCGTGCGTTTCTCGATGTGAACCGCGAGGCCTATGAACTCGATCCACGCATGTTCGCAGAGCCGTTGCCGCCTTTCGTCAATAGTCAGTCGGCGCGCGTTGCAGGCGGGCTCGGCACAGTGCCGCGGCTGGTCGGTGAGGGGCAGCGATCTATCCGGGGCGCATTCCGCTCGCCGAAGCGTTCTATCGCATCGAAGGTCTCTACAAGCCTTATCACCGGACGCTTGATGTATTGCTTCAATCCACGCGCCAGCGTTTTGGCTATGCGGTTTTAATCGACTGCCATTCAATGCCTGGCGGCACACGACTCGGCGAAGTCGGGTCACGCCCGGATTTCATCGTAGGTGATCGTTTTGGCCGGTCATGCAGCGAAAGGTTGACGCAGGCTGCAATCGATTTGCTGCAGGATCTGGGCTACACCGTCGCACACAACAAGCCCTATGCGGGCGGGTTCATTACCGAGCATTACGGGCGCCCTGCCATAGCCTGCCACGCTCTCCAGATAGAAATCAATCGCAGTCTCTATGTGAACGAGCAGAACCTGCACAAGCTTGCCAGTTTCGAAACGCTCTGTGCCGATTTGCATGGGTTTCTGAGCGACCTGACATCTCTGCCGGATGATCTCTTTATCGCGCCGCCTCTGGCTGCGGAATAATCCGTTCCGTTGAGCGCTTCTCGCAGATAAAAGAACCGCGCCCGAACGATACGAGCGCGGTCAAAGACTAGGGAGGAAATGCCCCGAAAGGCATCGACAGGAAAACCTGTCTGAGATTTAAGTTACGTCTGAATGGCGTTAACGTCAAGAAAGCGCGCATATTTTTGAGCTAATTTCACCATGCTCATTATATAGGCAAAATTAGCATGGTTTGCACAAGTGTGCGCCATGTCTTGGAAACAGGAGTTCGGGGTTGCTGATCGACAAGGCATTTTTTCTGAAGTGGCTGCTGCCGCGGCGCGCGAAACACTTCCGCGTTTTCGTCAGTTGACGGAAATCGACAACAAATATAGCGTCGGTTTCGATCCGGTAACCGAAGCGGATCGGGCGGCGGAGCGTGCGATTCGTGCAGTTATTGGCAATGCTTTTCCCGACCATGGTATTCTTGGGGAAGAATATGGGCCGGAGAATATCGACCGCAGTCATGTCTGGGTTATCGATCCTATCGACGGAACCCGCGCCTTCATTTCCGGCCTGCCGGTCTGGGGCACGCTTCTGGGGCTGACTGTCGATGGCGATGCCAAAGCGGGAATGATGTCGCAACCCTTCACAGGCGAACTGTTCTATAGCGATGGTGACGGCGCTTATCTCCAGCGGGTTGATGGTGCGCCACGCCGCCTTTCCGTACGCAGGAATGCCGCCTTGGCCGATGCAACGATGTTCACGACGACGCCCGCTCTTTTCAAAGGTGAAAGCCGTAAGGGATTTGATCGTCTGGAAGGCGCTGTTCGGCTGTCGCGTTACGGGGTTGATTGCTATGCCTTCGCTATGCTGGCAAGCGGCTTTGCCGATATCGTGGTCGAGGCCGGTTTGCAACCCTATGACATCGTTGCTCTTATTCCGCTAATTGAGCAGGCTGGCGGTGTGGTGACGCAACGCGATGGCAGCCCGGCGGAAAAGGGCGGTGATGTCGTGGCAGCAGCTTCTCCTGAACTGCACAGGGCAGCGCTTGATCTGTTGAATAGCTAAAGCATGTCTCCCAAAAGTGGGAACCGGTTTTGGGAGACATGTGTAAAAACAAAGCTTAAAGCGTGTCGCGTTTGAATATGATAAAACGCGACACGCTTTAAATACCGGAGGCTAAGGGTTCAATGGTCTCCGGCATGGTTTCCACTTCCGATGATCCGGGAATGAAGGCATCGAAGGCGGCCCAAGCTGCTCACGATAAAAGTCAGTTTCCTGAAGCATTTCATGACGTGCGCCGGTAATTGTGGTTAATGAAACATTGCGTGTTCGTGCGACAAAACGCTCGATCACCGACGTGGAAACCACACGATCTGCTCCTGCGGCAATGATGAGGACAGGCACCGTCGGTCCATTATAGAAATCCGGTTGGTTGATGCGTCGCGAGGTATCGAGTGCGCTCCAGAGCCAGCGTGCTGTTGGACCGCCGAGCGCAAGTTCCGGGTTAAGGCGTGGGATTTCCATATTCCGCATGAAGCGTGCCGGGTCGCTGGTTAGCGGATTGCCTGCAAAGGACGTGAAGCCAGCCTGCGTCCGCCGGAAGCATAAACCCGGCCAAGGCCAAGCCATCGAAAGGCAGAGGCGATGCGACGTACATTGTCATCGCTAAGCCTTTGTCCATCAAGCCCCATGAAGGGTGCGCAAAGAACCATGCGGCTGATGCGCGATGTCAGCCTGCTCATCGAAGAAAGTGCCACGAGCGCACCTGCGGAATGGCCGAGAATGTAGAAGGGTGGGGACAATCAGGCAGAGCGATCTGGTTCAGGATCAGGTCGAGATCGTCCGAATAATCGTCGAAACTGCGAACATAGCCGCGCTGGCGATCCTTCAGTAGCCGGTGCGAGCCGCCTTGCCCGCGCCAGTCGAAAGTTACGACCGCGAAGCCGCGTTCGCTCAGATCGGTCATGGTTTCGAAATATTTCTCGATGAATTCGTTGCGTCCCTGAAGCAGGACAACGGTCCCTTATCGGCCTCGTTTCCGCTTTCAGGATGGCATAGCGCAGGGTTTTGCCGTCCTTCGCTTCAAGCAGGCCAGCCTTTATTCCGTGCGGAATCGGATTCGCATCGGTTTCGAAAAGCAGTTCCGACATCCGATTGCGGGCCTTTCTGTTTCTGGTTGGGATAGTGCTGTCAGCATAATGGGGCAATTGATGATAAAAGTAACCGGAAGTTCGAGAACGAACTTCCGGCTCAAAGAACAGCCGGTGCAAGGGACGTTACGCCAGCTGGTCTGTAGAGAAAATTTAAAGAAGCGCTCAGTACCTGCCGGGACGGCGTTCGCCGACGATGCGGCCTGAATAGGCATCGACCATCACGATGACGCGGCGACCGTTCGGCCTCGTGGCACGCACGAAATAAGTGTCACGGTTGAGGCGCATATCGCCGACATCATAGCCGCGGCGTTCCAGCGAGCGCGCGATACGGCGCGGTCCCATAATGTCGCGACGGCCATAGTCATCACCCCAGCTTGGGCGGCGGTCCGGGCCACCATCCCAACCGGGGCGCGGGCCTGGATAAGGACGCGGCGGACGATAGCCGTCATCATCATAGTACTGAACCTGAACGTGCAGTCCACTATCGGCTGCAAGGGTGGGTGTCGTCGCGATCCCTGTCGCGACAGTAGCAAGTGCGGCAAAAGCGAGAACAGCTTTTATCATAACCGTGATCCTTTGGTGAACCCGCTTTGCAGCAGGCATGGTGGGACATTAGCCCCAAGCGGCTGAACGCTCGCCAAAGATGATGTTCATTTTGGGTTCATTGTGCGGCGGATCCCCTAAAATGTAGGCCCCTATCGATCAGGAGTTGTTACGCAAAGTGACAGCGCGTGTAGGACGCGCTTCGCGATCGTTACGCGGGTGCGGCCTTGAAATAAAAGAACCGTTCCCAAATGAGTTTTGCGGTCGCCTGAAAGGGGCCGCCGGCATCAGGAATTCGCCAGAAGGGAGTTTCGCCGCCGTGTATGATCCCGAAAACGCTTAGCGTTTTTCGGAAAAGTCATGCTGAAACAAGCATCCTGTCGCTCTAAAGGAGGGCTAACACATGCGTCACGTAGATTTTTCCCCGCTCTATCGTTCCACGGTCGGTTTCGATCGGCTTTTCACCATGCTTGATACGCTCGCTTCGCCGGAAGGTAACCAGTCCTATCCGCCGTATAATATCGAGCGCACGGGTGAGAACACTTATCGTATCACCATGGCGGTTGCGGGCTTTTCCGAAAGCGAACTCGAAATCGAAGCACATCGCAACCAGCTGACCATCAAGGGTCAGAAGGCAGATGAAAATGCTTCCGATGTTGGCGAAGTTCTCTATCGCGGTATTGCTTCGCGCGCTTTCGAGCGGCGTTTCCAGCTTGCCGACTTCGTTGAAGTCGCCGGTGCGAGCCTGAAAAACGGTCTCCTGCACATCGATCTCAAGCGCGAGATTCCTGAACAGATGAAACCGCGTAAGATTGAAGTTACCAAGGCTGGCTCCGACAGCGCTCAGCAGATCGAAGCCAAAACTGCACACTAACAGTGGATGAGCCTATCGGAATAAGAAAGGCGGCTCTGCAAGGTGCCGCCTTTTCTTTGTGCTTAAACGATCATTTGGCCGAAGCGGTCTACGTCTTCTTCCGTATTGGCGAAACTCGTTACGAAGCGGGTGAAAATTTCGCCGTCGCTGATGCGGTTCAGTTCTGAATGCGGAGGGTTCCAGTCGTAGAAGATTGCGCCGGCATTGCGCAGGCGGTCATAGACCGATTGTTTCATGATGGCGAAGACCTCATTGGCCTCTGGCTTCCAGGCAAGACGCACCTGGCTCGACGTATTGATATGACCGGCGAGGCGCGTTGCAAGCGCATTGGAATGACGCGCCAGTTCCAGCCAGAGATTATCCTGAAGGTAAGCGTCAAACTGGGCCGCCACAAAGCGAGTCTTTGAAAAGAGCTGTGCTGCGCGTTTGCGAATGAACGGCAGATCCTTGGCGCGGGCGGGGTCCATGAAGACCAGCGCTTCCGCACACCAGCAGCCATTCTTGGTGCCGCCGAAGGAAACGATATCGACGCCCTGCTTCCATGTCATTTCGGCCGGGGTCAGGCCAAGCGTAACCAGAGCATTGGCAAAACGTGCGCCATCCATATGCAGCGGCAGACCGGCATCGCGACAGATCTTGGAAATGGTGGCGATATGTTCGGGCTGGTAGAGCGTACCAACTTCGGTCGCCTGCGTAATGCTGACAGCCATGGGCTGTCCGGCATGAACGAAGGCCGGGTTGAAGCGCTTCAGTTCGCGCTTGAGAAGCTCGGGGTCGATGCGGCCATGCGCCCCATCAATCGGGTGCAGACGTGCACCGCCTGTAAAATACTCAGGCGCGCCGCATTCGTCTTCAATCATATGTGCCTCGCGGTGCACCAGCGACACGCCGCCCGGTCGGTTAACGCTGGCGAGCGCCAGTGAGTTGGCTGCTGTACCGGTTCCGACGAAGAACACTGCAACTTCACGTTCAAACAGTTCGTTGAAACGCTGTTCCACACGTTTGTCGATCTCGCTTGCGCCATAAGCTGCCGCAAAACCCGCAGCATGCAACGAAAGGCTCTCGGCGATTTTCGGGTGGGCACCTGCCCAATTGTCTGACGCAAAATGCACGTGTTCCTCCAGATGGGTTGAATGGGCTGTCGCACAGTCGATGTTTCTATAACCTGTCTGACAGAAGCGGGTAAGGCCCGGCCAGCGCGAAAAATATCATCAATTTGCCTATTTATTAGGCAATCAAGAAGTGTGCGAAAGCGCATCAAACTGACGCAACGGTAGTAAAACGCAATTAAAAGCCGAAGGATAAAGCGGTTTCGATATTTTATTACGGAAGTTGCCGAAAAAATTGCGTTTCCATCTTGTGAGGCAATTTGAATTCTGTCATACATAATTAGGACAGCAATGCTGTCCAATTAGACGCTGATATGTTCCGAAAGCGATCAAACGCTCTTCGTAAAGTTTCAGAGATAAGCGCCGGACTGGCAGGCTGTGGGCCTGACGGTGACAGGCGCTCCGACTGCGATAGGGAGGATTCCGTGCGCCGATTCCGGTGGACAGAAAACTGTCTGTCAAAAGCCTGATGAGAATAGGTGCCAAACATCGTTCCCGGCGGCTTCCCGCCTCTGCGGAACCTCGTCCAACGCCTTGTCGATAAGGCTTTTCATAGAATGAACACACCTGCGGGATGGTTGTCACGTCATCCCGGTATATACTGATCGCGCGCCTCATGATGAGGGCCAAACGGAGGGAATGACGATGACGCATTTGACGCCATCTGTATCGAATGTGGTTTCACACAACGTACAGAACGAAGCGATCAAAGCTGCGACGACGGCTTCCACCCGAACGACGCGAAAAACGAAAGCCGCGGGCGTCCCGCCAGCTCAAGGTCTCTACGATCCGCGCAACGAGCATGATGCGTGCGGCGTTGGCTTCATTGCCCATATGAAGGGCAAGAAGTCGCATGAGGTCGTGGAAAACGGCCTCAAGATGCTGGAAAACCTCACGCATCGCGGCGCTGTCGGCGCCGATCCGCTGATGGGTGACGGCGCGGGCATTCTGGTGCAGATTCCGGATCGGTTCTTTCGCGAGGAAATGGCGCGTCAGGGCATAGACCTGCCGCAGCCGGGCCATTACGGCGTCGGCTATATCTTCATGCCGCGCGACCCGGACCTGCGCGCCCATGCGGAAGAGATCGTCAAGGAAGTGATTGCCGCCGAAGGCCAGACCTTCATCGGCTTCCGTGAAGTGCCGGTCGACAATTCCTCGCTTTCCAAGGCTCCGCATATCGCGGCCACCGAGCCGTTCCACATGCAGGTCTTCATCGGGCGCAGCCCGATGTTGAAACCGACGACGATTTCGAGCGCCGCTTGTTCGTTCTGCGTAAGGTCATTTCCAACCGTATCTATCAGGAGAATGACGGCGACGATAAGGGCTTCTATGTCGTGTCCATGTCAGCCCGTACGGTTGTCTACAAGGGCATGTTCCTCGCCTATCAGGTCGGCGCCTATTATCAGGATTTGAAGGACCCCGCTTTGAAAGCGCCGTGGCGCTGGTGCATCAGCGCTTCTCCACCAACACTTTCCCGTCCTGGCGTCTTGCTCACCCCTACCGCATGGTTGCGCATAACGGCGAAATCAACACGCTGCGCGGCAATGTGAACTGGATGGCGGCGCGTCAGGCTTCGGTCGATAGCGAACTGTTCGGCAACGACATTTCCAAGCTCTGGCCGATTTCCTATGAGGGCCAGTCGGATACGGCCTGTTTCGACAATGCGCTCGAATTCCTGCATCAGGGCGGCTACAGCCTCGCTCATGCGATGATGATGCTGATCCCTGAGGCATGGTCCGGCAACAAGCTGATGTCGGGCGAACGCCGCGCCTTCTACGAATATCATGCAGCGCTCATGGAGCCGTGGGACGGCCCTGCCGCCGTGGCCTTCACCGACGGTCGCCAGATCGGCGCGACGCTCGACCGCAACGGCCTGCGTCCGGCCCGCTACATCGTGACCGACGACGATTTCGTCATTCTGGCTTCGGAAGCTGGCGTTCTGCCGGTAGACGAAAAGAAGGTCGTCAAGAAGTGGCGTCTTCAGCCGGGCCGCATGCTGCTCATCGATATGGAAGAAGGCCGCATCGTTTCCGACGACGAGATCAAGTCGCAGATCGCGCAGAAGCACCCTACAAGCAGTGGCTTGCCAACACGCTCATTCTGGAAGATCTCAACCCGGTCGAGCCGCGCGCTGCGCAAGGATGTGAGCCTGCTCGACCGCCAGCAGGCTTTCGGCTACACGCAGGAAGACACCAAGTTCCTGATGGCGCCGATGGCAACCACGGGTCAGGAAGCTATCGGCTCCATGGGCACCGATACACCGATTTCGGCCATGTCGGACAAGTCGAAGCTGCTTTACACCTATTTCAAGCAGAACTTCGCGCAGGTGACGAATCCGCCGATCGATCCGATCCGCGAGGAACTGGTGATGAGCCTTGTCTCCTTCATCGGTCCGCGCCCGAACATCTTCGATCTCGTTGGCACCTCGCGCCGCAAGCGTCTGGAAGTGCGCCAGCCGATCCTGACCAATGGTGATCTGGAAAAGATCCGCTCCATCGGCCACACGGAAGACCGCTTTGACACCAAGACGCTCGACATCACCTATAATACGGGCGAGGGTGCTGCGGGCATGCATGGCGCTATCGAGCGCCTTTGCGACCGCGCGGAAGCCGCCGTCCATGGCGGCTACAACATCGTGATCCTCTCCGACCGCCAGGTCGGCCAGACCGCATTCCGATCCCGGCCCTGCTGGCGACGGCCGCCGTGCACCATCACCTGATCCGCAGGCTTCGCACCTCGGTCGGCCTCGTGGTGGAATCGGGCGAACCGCGCGAAGTGCATCATTTCGCCTGCCTTGCAGGCTATGGCGCCGAAGCCATCAACCCCTATCTCGCCTTCGACACGCTGCTCGATATGCATCGCCGCCGCGAATTTCCGCCGGAAGTGGACGAGAACGAAGTGGTCAAGCGCTACATCAAGTCCATCGGGAAGGGCATTCTCAAGGTCATGTCCAAGATGGGCATCTCGACCTACCAGTCCTATTGCGGCGCGCAGATTTTCGATGCGGTCGGCGTCAAGACGGATTTCGTGGACAAATTCTTCTTCGGCACGGCCACGACCATTGAAGGCGTTGGGCTGGAAGAAATCGCGGAAGAAACCGTGCGCCGCCACACCGATGCGTTCGGCAACGATCCCGTTCTTCTGACCTCGCTCGAAGTCGGCGGCGAATATGCCTATCGTATGCGCGGCGAGGCGCATTTGTGGTCGCCGGATGCGGTGGCCAAGCTGCAGCATGCAGTGCGCACCTCGAACCCGGATACGTTCACTGAATATACCAGCATGCTCGACTCCAAGTCGGCTCAGGCCAAGACCATTCGCGGCCTGTTCGATATCCGCTTTGCCGAGGATCGCGGTTTGAAGCCGGTTTCCATCGATGAGGTCGAACCGGCGGTCGATATCGTCAAGCGCTTCTCGACGGGGCTATGTCCTTCGGCTCGATCTCCAGAGAGGCGCACACCACGCTGGCGCGCGCGATGAACGCCATTGGCGGCAAGTCGAACACCGGCGAAGGCGGCGAAGAACCGGATCGGTTCTATCCGCTGCCGGACGGAACGGCGAACCCGGAACGCTCTGCCATCAAGCAGGTGGCATCGGGCCGTTTCGGTGTGACGACGGAATATCTGGTCAATTCCGATCTGATCCAAATCAAGGTTGCGCAGGGTGCAAAGCCCGGTGAAGGCGGCCAGCTGCCGGGTCACAAGGTCGATGCGACCATCGCCAAGACCCGCCACTCGACGCCGGGCGTCGGCCTCATTTCGCCGCCGCCGCACCGCGATATCTACTCCATCGAAGATTTGGCGCAGCTAATCTACGACCTGAAGAACGTCAACCCGGTGGCCGATATTTCGGTCAAGCTGGTGTCGGAAGTGGGCGTGGGCACCGTTGCGGCGGGTGTGGCCAAGGCGCGCGCCGACCATATCACCGTGTCGGGCTATGACGGCGGCACGGGCGCTTCGCCGCTGACCTCGCTGAAACATGCCGGTAGCCCATGGGAAATCGGCCTTGCCGAAACCCACCAGACGCTGGTGCTGAACGGGCTTCGCTCCCGCGTGGCGCTTCAGGTCGATGGCGGTCTGCGAACCGGACGCGATGTGGTCATCGGTGCGCTGCTCGGGGCCGACGAGTTCGGCTTCTCCACCGCTCCGCTGATCGCGGCTGGCTGCATCATGATGCGCAAGTGCCACCTGAACACTTGCCCGGTGGGCGTGGCGACGCAGGATCCGGTTTTGCGCAAGCGCTTCAAGGGCACGCCGGAGCACGTCATCAATTTCTTCTTCTATCTGGCCGAAGAAGTGCGCGCGCTTTTGGCTTCGATGGGCTTCACCAGGCTGGAACAGATCATCGGCGAGACCGAGCTTCTGGAAAAGCAGGCCATGATCGACCACTGGAAGGCGAAGGGGCTGGATTTCAGCCGCATCTTCTACAAGCCGGAGGCCGAGAAGCACGAAATCTACTGGACCGAGCGCCAGCAGCACCCGATCGACGATATTCTGGATCGCAGGCTGATCGAATTGGCCGCGCCCGCGAAGACCGCCAGCCAGTCAAGATCGACATCGACATCAAGAATGTCGATCGTTCTGCCGGTGCGATGCTTTCCGGTGAAGTTGCCAAGCGTTTCCGTCACAAGGGGCTGCCGGAAGACACCATCGCCATTACCCTGCGCGGTACGGCTGGCCAGTCCTTTGGCGCGTTCCTCGCACGTGGCATCTCGTTCGAGCTGATTGGCGATGGCAATGACTATGTCGGCAAGGGTCTCTCGGGTGGACGTATCGTTATCCGCCCGCCGGAAGATACGCGTATCGTCGCCGAAGATTCCATCATCGTCGGCAATACGGTGCTCTACGGTGCGCTTGAAGGCGAGTGCTACTTCCGCGGTGTTGCGGGCGAGCGTTTCGCCGTGCGCAATTCCGGTGCGGTTACGGTTGTCGAAGGCGTGGGCGATCACGGCTGCGAATACATGACCGGCGGTGTCGTCGTGGTTATCGGTCAGACGGGTCGAAACTTCGCGGCGGGCATGTCGGGCGGTGTCGCCTATGTGCTCGACGAGGACGGTGATTTCGCCCAGCGCTGCAACATGGCGATGGTCGAACTGGAGCCGGTGCCGGAAGAAGACGACATCCTCGAAAAGCTGCATCATCATGGCGGCGATCTCATGCACAAGGGCCGTGTGGACGTTTCCGCCAACATGACCCATCATGATGAGGAACGTCTGGTGCAGCTGATCGCCAACCACCTGCACTACACAGGCTCGACACGGGCGAAAGACATTCTCGACAATTGGGAAAGCTATCGTCCCAAGTTCGTGAAGGTCATGCCGGTGGAATATCGCCGTGCTCTGGAAGAGATGGAGCGCATGCAGATCGGTGTCGCAGCTGAGTGAGTGTCATTGTCAAGACGCAGTGCTTGTGCGCCGGTAGCATGATCCCGAAAAGTGGAAACCGGTTTTCGGAAAGATCATGCTTCAGGTTGGCGCACGGCACGGCGAAGCTCGCACCGCGAGAGGAGCATATAATGGGTAAGGTAACTGGTTTTCTTGAAATCGACCGGCAGGTAGCGAAGTACCAGCCGGCGTCGGATCGTATCCGTCACTTCCGCGAATTTACCATCCCGATGACGGATGGTGAGGTGCAGAAGCAGGCCGCGCGCTGCATGGATTGCGGCATTCCGTTCTGCCATGGGCCGACGGGCTGTCCGGTACACAACCAGATCCCGGACTGGAACGATCTCGTCTATAACAACAACTGGGATCAGGCGATCCGCAACCTGCATCTGACCAACAATTTCCGGAATTCACCGGTCGTATCTGTCCCGCGCCTTGCGAGAAGCCTGCACGCTGAACCTTGAGGACACGCCGGTTGCGATCAAGACGGTCGAGCAGGCGTTGGGCGACAAGGCCTATGAGCTGGGCTATATCGTGCCGCAGCCAGCCGCCAACAAGACCGGCAAGTCGGTCGCCATCATCGGTTCCGGTCCGGCTGGTCTTGCGGCTGCGCGCAGCTGGCGCGCGCCGGTCACATGGTCGACGTCTATGAGCGCGAAAGCCGCCCCGGCGGACTGCTGCGCTATGGCATTCCCGATTTCAAGATGGAAAAGCACCTGATCGACCGCCGCATCGCGCAGATGGAAGGCGAGGGCGTGCGTTTCCATTGCGGGGTCAATATCGGCGTCGACAAACCTTTGCGGGGCTTGCTCGATACCTATGATGCGGTGCTTTATTGCGGCGGTTCGGAAACGCCGCGCCCGGCAGGCATTCCGGGGCGGAACTGGAAGGCGTCCACGACGCCATGCCCTATCTCGTGCAACAGAACCGCCGTGTTGGCCGCGAAAACATCGAGTCCGTTGCCTGGACTTCGGCTCCGATCCTGGCTGGCGGCAAGCACATCGTGGTTGTCGGCGGCGGCGATACGGCGTCGGACTGTGTCGGCACGGCTTTCCGTCAGGGCGCGGTCAATGTGACCCAGCTCGACATCCGCCCGCAGCCGCCGGAAAGGAAGACAAGCTCAGCGTCTGGCCCTATTGGGCGACCAAGATGCGCACCTCTTCCAGCCAGGCGGAAGGCGCATCCCGTGAGTTTCAGGTGGCGACGCTGGAATTTATCGGCGAGGACGGACGCCTTACCCATGTGAAGTGCTGTCAGGTGGATGAAAAGCGCAAGCCCATCGCCGGAACGGAATTCTTTATCAAGGCCGATCTCGCCTTCATCGCTATCGGCTTTGCCGGGCCTGCGGAAGACAGCGTCGTGAAGGAACTGGGCGAGAAACTCGACATCGCCACTGACCGCCGCGGCGCGAAATCCGTCAAGGCGAATGATCGCGATTATCGTACCAATGTTGACAAGCTCTATGCGGCGGGCGATATCCGTCGCGGCCAGTCGCTGGTCGTCTGGGCGATCCGCGAAGGCCGTCAGGCAGCCCACGCCATTGACGCAGATTTGATGGGTAGCTCGGTATTACCTCGTTAAGAGATTAAAACTGAAAAGCCCGGCACGAAGCCGGGCTTTTGCGCTTGATAACTATCTCAACCTCGTCTGCGCCGCGACTTCATCACCCAATAGGCGATGGCGAGAAGCACGAACCACAGCGGTGTGACTTTTAGCGCCGCGGCAGTATCCGGCTCTTGCGTCAGCGCCCAGAGAATGAAGGCGAAGAAGGTGAAGACCATCACGACAGCGGCGCGTCCGCCGGGCATTTTGAATGTGGACTTTTCATGCAGATCGGGCCGCTGGCGGCGATACTGCAGGTAAGACGCCAGAATGATCGACCAGATGAAGATGAAGAGCAGTGCCGAGATCGTCGTGACGATGGTGAAGGCCTCGATGATGCTCTGTCCGGCATAGAGCAAGGCGACGCCCGACAGCAGGAAGATGCAGGAAAAGAACAGTGCATTGACCGGCACGTGGCGCTTGTTCAGCCTGCCGAGGGTCTTTGGTGCGAGCCCGGAGGTAGCAAGGCCATAGATCATACGCGAGGTCGAATAAATGCCGGAATTGGCGCTCGATGTCGCTGAAGTTAGCACGACGAAATTCACCACGTGGGCTGCAATGCCGAGACCGGCAAGCGAGAACATGGCGACGAAGGGGCTCGAATTCGGGTCCACCTGATCCCATGGAATGACCGTGATGATCACAAACAGCGCGCCGAGATAGAACAGCACCACGCGGATCGGGATCGAATTGATTGCCTTCGGCAGATTGCGCACTGGATCCTTGGTTTCGGCGGCGGCGGTGCCAACCAGCTCAATGCCGACAAAGGCGAAGACTGCGATCTGGAAACCGGCCACAAAGCCGAGGAAGCCATTGGGGAAGAAACCGCCATGGTTCCACAAATGCGCGACCGATGCCTGGCTGCCGTTCGGCAGGGTAAAGCCGGTCGAAAGCATATACACACCGGCAATGATCAGCCCGACGATGGCGACGATCTTGATGAGCGCGAACCAGAATTCGATTTCACCGAAATTGCGCACCGTGGGCAGATTGAGAGCCAGAAGCGTGAAGATCAGTCCGAGTGCGGGTATCCAGAGCGCCAGTTCAGGAAACCAGAATGACACGTAACCCGACACGGCCACCACGTCTGCCACGCCCGTCACGATCCAGCACAGCCAATAGGTCCAGCCGGTGAAGAACTGCGCCCATGGCCCCAGATAATCGCCCGCGAAATCCGCGAAAGAACGATATTCGAGATTGGACAGCAGGATTTCGCCAAGTGCGCGCATCACGAAGAACAGCATGAAGCCGATCACTGCATAGACAAGCAGAATCGAAGGTCCGGCCAGCGAAATGGTCTTGCCCGAGCCCATGAAAAGGCCGGTGCCGATGGCGCCGCCAATGGCGATCAGCTGCAGATGCCGGTTGGATAGATTGCGTGCAAGATGGGGTTCCTCCTCCCGATGTGGATCGACAGAAGGCTTTGATGCAATATTCATTCAAATGCCTCTTGTTTCTGGCGGACGCTTTAAAAATCTCCTTGTGCGAATGCGAGGAGGAGCGCCCTTCCTGTCCAGCCTTTTCAGGCAGACGGTGCCTTCTGATAGACGATGAGAGCGCTTCTGTGAACAGCGCGGAATGTAGCAATTGGAATCATATTCAGTAGAGAAAGCCGCCAGCCATCATTCAGTTGGTAGTTCAATCATACTGATAAGCTGCGCGAACTTAGGGATTTGCGCTCTTCTGCGGCCAGGAAAAGTCGTCAGCCCGTCCGGGTGACGGCTTGCCTTCAACTCGGGCCGAATGCTTGGCCTGCGGACGCGCCGCAAGGCTGCCGCCGAGCAGAACGCCACTTTCATCCTTGTTGATGTCGCGAATGCTGACCGGCGCCACACGATCGACAGGCTTTGAAGGATCACGCGCGCCGGTAGCCGGTAACGGCTGTTCTTCTTCCTTCGAACCGCTGAGATAGGCGCGGAGCGGTTTTTCGGCATAGAATGCCAGCTTGCGCTTGCCAGCCGAAGTTATGTTTATGCCGTCATTGCCGCGCAGGCGTGCCGTCTGGCCATTAATATCGAAGCCGGTCTGTGTGAAGTTTCCGTCCTCATCGACAAAACCGTCCCATACGTCGGCAAATTTGCCGCCCACCTTTCGGTGGCGGTACGATAGATTTCATTGAGCGCCAGCATATCCTGCGACATGCCCTTCGGGCGGAATGGCGGCTGCCCGATCCACACCAGGGAAGATGCTTATCACTGATTACCTTGATGAAGGCAGCGACCCGCTTTTGATATTCTTCATTCCATTCCGGTGACCGGAAAGGTAGGCTCAAGCCTTTCTCGGTAATTGCCTGTCTGTCGTTGGAACCGATCATCACAACGATAGCCGCCGGTTTCTCCTCATCAACGATCTTGCCAATATTCTTGGGCCAGTCGAAATGGTCGTTGCGTACGAAGCCGGAGGAGCCGTTTATCCGGGTTATAATCTGAAAATCAGAATCCGACGCAAAAGCGACTTCAAGGCCTTCAGCCAAGCCATTGCCGATAAAGTCGCCGACGACGAGGACTTTTGGGCGTCCGGTTTTTCTCTACGAATTGGACCGCAGGGCTTGCCGCTGGCGGCGGTGTCGGGCGTGAAGCGGGAGAGGTTGCCTTGGGGCGCTTTGCCTTAGGCCGGGCGCGTTGTGGAGCACGTTGTTCATATTGACGTTGTGGTTGTGCCTGGCGCGAGCCGAACAGTAGATCGAAAAGCGTTCTCGGACGTTCCTGTGCGGAGGCCGCAGCGATGCCCGAAAATAGCAACGCTGCTACCGCAAGCATGACGCCAGCAGCGTTCACCAGTCGTCTCCCAATCCGATTTTCGCGCATCAGTCTTGCCTTCATGGGCTGTATATTAGCTTGGCAACCTCGAAAAACAAAATGGAGCGCACTTCTGATTAAGTGCGCTCCATTCGATCAATCCGACAGTTTAACGACGACGCAGAACCGACAAAACTTCCTTGCTCGGATGACCGTCAGGCTGAAGTCCGTTGCGCTGCTGGAAGGCTTCGATGGCAGCCCGCGAAGTGGAGCCGATTTTGCCATCTATATTACCGTCATAATAGCCGAGGGCTTTCAGATGCGTCTGCAGTTCCAGTCGTTCGTTCATGGAAATCGGCGTAAACGGGCGATTCCAGTCCTGACGAAGTCCCTGATAACCACCGATTCTGTCGGCAAGCAAACCGACGGCCAACGCGTATTTATCGGCGTTGTTATAGCGCTTCAAGACGAAGAAGTTCTTTGTCATCAGGAAGGCGGGACCTTCACGGCCGTCCGGCACTTTCAGAGTCGCCTTTTCATTAGGATCGGGGAAAGCGCGTCCGTTGGCGCGAACGAGACCAATCTTCTGCCACTCGGCAATCGAAAGCGAGCCGGAAGGGAATTTGCGGCCTTTTGGCAGTGCGACCTCGTAACCCCATGTGCGGCCCGGTTGCCAGCCATTACGATGCAGGAGATTTGCCGCCGTGCCAAGCGCATCGGGAACCGAGTTCCAGATATCACGCTTGCCATTGCCGTCCATATCGACGGCATAGGCTTGATAGCTGGTCGGAATGAACTGTGTGTGACCGAGCGCACCGGCCCAGGAGCCGGACAGGTGACCGCGGTCGATATCCCCTGTCTGGAGAATCTTCATTGCGGCAATCAGCTGCGTGCGACCATATTTGGCGCGGCGCTTATCGGCATAGGCAAGCGTTGCCAGCGAACGCACTGCATCGCGCATGACATCATCTCGCTTGAGAATTTCACCGTAATTGCTTTCCATCGACCAGATGGCGAGCAGAATATTACGATCAACGGAGAAACGCTGTTCAATGCGCTGGAGCCATGGACCCCATTTACGGGCCATGCCTTGGCCAACCGATACCGACTGTTCGTTCACACGGTTATCGACATAGTTCCAGACAGGTTCGGTAAATTCCGGCTGATAGCGTGCTTTTGTAGAACGACTGGGTCCGGCGCATCCACGCCGCGAAATGCGCGGTCGAATGTGGACGGAGAAACGCCTGCCTTTATGGCGACAGGACGAAAACTGACGACCCATTGGCGAAATTGCGCATCAGCCAGTGCCGAACCGCTGGTCAGTGTCGAGGCGAGCACAGCTATCGCAACCGTTGCAGCTGCTTTCAGCTTCATCGTCTGGCCCACTGTGAATGGAAATCGCAGCATTCTGTGTTTCCCTTCTGCAATCAAATTTAGCCGATACCGGCGCGTTTCCCTTCGACCTGGAATCTGCTCGCCCCGGATTGCATTAATCAATTAATACCATCCTATGTTGAATTTGAGCCAGCAGAAAATTCCCGGTCGAATTGTTGAACGCTCAAATTAGAACCTGTCGGTTAGCAATTGGTTTACCATCGTGGATCCGGATTAAAATTTGCCTGAAGTTTCGAAAAATTTTTGAATCAAGCAACATTAAGGTCGGGTCATTGAATGTGATGGGATGGGCCACGCAATTTCGTCGTTCTTTAATGAAAAGGCCTTATTTGAAATTCAGTCGTTTCAATGCTTTGATAGCAAGTCTGAAATAGTGAAATCGAGGAGAGGAATGAGTTCGATTCGAAAAATTCGCAAGGCCGTGTTTCCTGTCGCAGGTCTTGGCACCCGCTTCCTGCCCGCCACCAAATCCATCCCCAAAGAAATGCTGACGGTCGTGGATAAGCCCGTCATCCAGTATGTGGTCGATGAGGCGCGCGAAGCGGTATCGAACATCTGATTTTCGTCACCGGACGCAACAAAGCGGTCATCGAGGACTATTTCGATGCGCAGGTTGAGCTTTATTCCACGCTTGCCGAGCGCGGCAAGACGGCGGAACTGGAGCATCTTCAGGATATCCAGCCGCAGCCGGGAACGACCAGCTTCACCCGCCAGCAGGTGCCGCTCGGCCTTGGCCATGCGGTCTGGTGCGCCCGCGAACTCGTTGGCGATGAGCCATTCGCTCTTCTGCTGCCGGATATGGTCATGCAGTCCAAAAGGGTTGCCTGAAGGAGATGGTCGAACTTTACGAAAAGACCGGCGGCAACGTCATTGCTGTGCAGGAATGCGACCCGGAAGAAGCACATAAATACGGTATTGTCGGCAAGGGCGAAGCAATTGGCAGCGGCTTCGAGATCACGCAGATGGTCGAAAAGCCTGCCAAAGGTACAGCCCCTTCCAATCTCTACATCAATGGCCGCTACATTCTGCAGCCGGAAATCTTCGAGCTTCTGAGCAAGCAGGAAAAGGGCGCTGGCAACGAAATTCAGCTGACGGATGCGATGCTGAAGCTTGCTGATGCTCAGAAATTCTTCGGCTTCAACTATCAGGGCCTGACTTTCGACTGCGGTTCCAAAGCCGGTTTCATTGAGGCCAACGTTGCTTTTGCGCTATGGCGTAACGATATCCGTCCTTCGGTCGAAAGCTCGATCGGCAATCTGCTGAATACAATCAAGCCAGCCTGATAGAATTGGTCCGGTCTCTGGTCACGCCCCTGCAAAAGGGGCGTTTTTGCCTGTAGCATTTTTCCGTGAAAATTGCTTTTTAGTCGATGACAATAGGCATTTGGCCTAGCATATACCCCAAAAGTGTGAAACACCTTTCAGGTGCAATCCCTACAACAGGTTCCTCCCCTTCAGAAGGAATAAAGCATGCAGGAATTCCAGCAGACGATGGGTGCAGGCGCGCTCATCTCGATAGCGGTCGGTGCTGTTATATTATTGCTTTTGCTTATCATCCGGTTTCGTGTCCATGCCTTCGTAGCACTTATAATTGTCAGCCTTTTGACGGCGCTTGCCACCGGTATTCCGGCAGGCAATATTCTGACGACCATCACGTCCGCTTTCGGATCCACCCTTGGCGGGTGGCGCTGCTGGTCGGCCTTGGCGCAATGCTGGGCCGATTGCTCGAAATATCCGGCGGCGCGCAGGCGCTTGCCGACGATCTCATCCGGCGGTTCGGAGAAAAGCGAGCCCCCATGGCGCTTGGTATCGCATCGCTGATCTTCGGCTTTCCCATCTTTTCGATGCGGGGTTGGTGGTGATGCTGCCAGTGGTCTTCACGGTCGGGCGGCGCCTCGGGAAGCCTGCTTCTCTATGGTATTCCGGTCGCTGCGGCCTTTTCGGTGATGCATGTTTTCGTCCCGCCGCATCCAGGTCCGGTGGCAGCATCCGAGCTATTGGGTGCCGATGTAGGGCTTCTAATTCTTGTCGGCATCGTAGTTGTCATACCTGTCTGGTTTATTGCCGGGCATCTTTTCGGCGCGTGGATCGGCAAAAGGATCAATCTTCCGATCCCCGACAGTTTTGATGCCGGGAAGAATGTAGAAGAGGCCGTGAACCCTCCGAGCTCAGCCTGGTTATCTTGCTTCTTTTGCTGCCGCTGGTTCTCATCTTCATCAATACGGGTCTCGATTTTGCCCGCGCGCAAGGCTGGGTCAGTGCCGATGCCAACTGGTATCAACTGGCACGAATGATCGGATCGACGCCGGTTGCTCTGCTGATTTCGGTGCTGGTGGCGTCCTATGTGTTGGGTCCACGGCGCGGTAGAGACCTTGCCAGCGTCGAACGTATTCTCGATTCAGCGCTTGGCCCGGTTTGTTCCATCATCTTGATTACTGGTGCCGGCGGAATGTTCGGTGGCGTCCTGCGTGCTTCAGGTATTGGTGACGCCTTATCAAATGCGTTCGCTAATACAGGATTGCCCGTCATTGTGGCGGGCTTCCTGATTGCAACGATTCTGCGTGTAGCACAGGGGTCGGCAACGGTGGCGTTGATTACAGCTGCCGGGCTTATTCAGCCTGCTGTTCAGGCTGCAGGATATCACGGGCTTGAGACTGCCGCAGTGGTGATCGCGCTTGCCGCAGGATCAGTCATGCTGTCCCATGTCAACGATTCGGGCTTCTGGCTTGTTGGGCGTTTCTTCAACATGGACGTCAAGACAACGCTGAAAACCTGGACCGTCCTGGAAACCCTTATCGGTCTTCTTGGGTTCGGCATGGCGTGTATTCTGTTCTGGCTCGCTTGAGCTAATCACAAAACGGCATCCCGCAAGGGATGCCGTCAGGTGCTGACAAACCCCTGGCTATGCCTGGGGTTTTGTGATTCATTGGGATATGTTGAAGAAACCAGCCGCCGCACAGACCGCGCTCGAGATGGTGACACTCGATCAACTGGTCCCCAAAGATCATCTGCTTCGCAAGATCGATGCGGTGATGGACTTCTCTTTCATCCATGATCGGGTTGCTGGGCTTTATTGCCCCGACAACGGCCGTCCGCCGCTCGATCCGACCTTGATGTTCAAGGCGCTGTTCATCGGCTACCTGTTCGGCGTGCGCTCGGAGCGTCAGCTGGTGCGTGAGATCGAGGTCAATGTCGCCTATCGCTGGTTCCTGCGCCTGAAGCTGAGCGATGCGGTGTTCGACGCCTCGACACTGAGCCAGAACCGGCGGCGGCGCTTTAACGACACATCGGTCGCCCAGGACATTTTCGACCACATCGTTGAACAGGCGATCAGGCACGGACTGGTCGATGGGACGGTGCTTTATACCGACAGCACACATCTGAAGGCCAATGCCAACAAGGGCAAATACGATCTCGCGATGATCGAGAAGTCGCGCGCCGACTACTGGGCTGCTCTCGACCGGGCAATCGATGTCGAGCGGGCGCTGCATGGTCAAAAGCCTCTGAGGGAGAAAGAGCGCGAACCGCGGGCGACGGAAACCAAGGTGTCGCGCACCGATCCGGAAAGCGGCTATATGGTGCGCGACGGCAAGCCGAAGGGCTTCTACTATCTCGACCACCGCACGGTGGATGGAAAGCTCGCCATCATCACCGACATCCACGTCACACCGGCCAATGTGCATGACAGTCGCGTCTACCTCGACCGTCTGGATCGGCAGCGTCGACGCTTTGACTTCGCGGTTGGCGCGGTCGGGCTGGATGCCGGTTATGCGACAGCGGCCATTGCCCAGGGTTTGGAGGATCGCCATATCCTCGGCGTCACCGGCTACCGCACTCCGACGCCGCCGCGGGACGGCATGATGCGCAAGTCGAAGTTCGCATTCGAAACCGATGCCGATGGCTATCGCTGCCCCGAGGGGCAATTGCTCACCTATGCCACGACCGACCGCAACGGTTACAAGCATTATGTATCCGATCCGGCCATCTGCCGGACCTGCCCGCTGCGCGCATCCTGCACGTCCAACGCCAAGGCCATCCGCACCATCACCCGGCATGTCTGGCAGGACGCCCGCCAACGCACTGACGCCCAGCGTCTCACAGCTTGGGGAAAAGCGATCTATAAGCGGCGCAAGGAAACGGTGGAGCGATCCTTTGCCGACGCCAAGCAGCTGCACGGCCACCGCTACGCCCGCTTTCGAGGCCTTGTCCGCGTCGCCTGCCAATGTCTGCTGCAGGCCGCAGCACAGAATATCAAGAAGATCGCAATGGCGCTGAACAAAGCGCCAGGGGCAGCCACCGCATGAGCGGCTGCGGCCACTTGCAACATCGCGCAAACGCTGTCGCAAAACGCGGCCCCTCCTAAAAACAAAACCCGCCGAAAAATATCAACGGGTTTGTCAGCAGCCTGACGGCATCCCGCAAGGGATGCCGTTTTATCTTCTCTAACGCTGAACTTTTACGCCGAGATAGACGCTGTTAGCCTTATATTCGCGGTTGGAAATCTTGCTCGTCAGGAACTCGTGACGCAGGCGTGCATCGAGTCCGACGAAACGATTGATCCAGTAGGTTGCTCCGATCTGTGCGCCGATCGTGTAATCGGTTCCGGTGCCATCCTTGTTCTGCCGGATATTGGCGTCGAGCCTGCCATTGAGGCTAAGGTCGGAGCGTATGCGACGGGTCACGTCGAGGCTTGCGAAATGAAGGAGTGACCCGGCAATGCCGGGTGTGGTCGAAGTATCGACAGTGGTCTGTGCATAGAGGCGTACATCGGTTCCGCGCAACGGGGACCAGTTGAGCGCCGCATTGATCGACGGGCCGCTGATGTCGCTGAGACGAGAATCATCGCTGTTTGCACGCATGTAACCGGCGGCGAATTCGCCGCTCAGCTTCTCGCCCATATCCAGCATCATACCGCCGCGCAGGGCAAATTGCGATCCACTGCGCTTATAGCCATTGCTGTCCACCTTCTCGTCGAAGATGCGTTTGCCCAATTCAACTTCGGTGAAGGGCTTGATCGCCGGGGACAGGCTGAAGCCGCCGCGCAGCGTAATACTGGCATAGGTGTTGTCGCGGTCCTTCTGGCTGACCGTACCGCCGGATGACAGCTCCGCATCGCCGTAGATATTGTGCTCGACCCGCCCGGTTGCACTGCCGAAGATCAGGCCCATATCGCGTTCGACGCCGAGACTTCCGTTGAGGGTATGAACCAGAGGCCGTTGCAAGGCGCCGACGATCCCGTTCGGACTTGATGCGCTTTCACGACGCAGCTGATAGCCCGCACCGGTGTTGACGGTGGTTTGATCGCCGAGATCGAAGCGTATTTTACCCTGAATATCGACCCGCGGTTCCGAAACGTCTTCGCCCGAAATGGACTTGGCCCAGGTGCCGGATGCGTCCAGCGTTGCCTGATGGCGCGCCCAGTCCGACTGGGCATTGAGCCGCAATGTAGTTTCGTTGAGCACCGCACTGGAACCGGTTGCGCTGTTGTCGCCGTTGGTCGTAGCACGGATACCTTGCTCCAGCGATGGTCGGAGGATAAACGAACCCGTGCGAATGCCGACCGGCGCGAATGGATCGGCTTCCTGCGTGAGCTGCGCCCTTGTTCGGGTAATTGACGAAGATTTTCGCGCTGTACACGCACCGCTTCATCGCTTGTCTGGCTATCAACCGAGCCGACACGAATATTGTCGGGCTGCAGCGACTGGCGATCTTGCGGTATGAGAGCTGCGGGAGCCGGTTGCACTGCGGTGGTCGGGTCTGACGCTGTCGTGTTTTCAGGCGGCGTGTAGCTTCCGTCGGTCGTCTCGCTGGCGCCGTCATCATATCTGGGCGCGGCAAGTCCGCGATTTGCGAGCGTTTCAGGCGAGGAGGCTGAAAGCACATCCTCGGCGACGCTCCCGCGTAGGTAGGCATCCTGGGCAAAGGAAGCGCTATGACTGATTGCCATGGCCACGCCCGATAGAAACAGGCATTGGAGCCTGCGGGCAATAGGCGCCGAACCGCCATAAGGGACCTTGGCAAAAAGCATGTCGTGTTTTCAAACCGTCGCAACGTGGTAGATGAACGGTAAAGGCACATGGTTAATTCTTAGTTGCTTTGGCCGAATTCACGATCATGCGCGCAGCACAAATGTTTGGACAACCGGCTGCGAAGAAGCTAACCCTTTCCGCCATGGAAAAGCTCGATCAGATCATCCCTCCGGCAGACGCGGAAGCGGCTATCGCTTCGGCGCTGCGCACCATAAAGACAGAAAATGCTGGCCTTACGGCGCTTGAAGAAGCGCTGAATAACGGCCTTTCCGTCCCCTTTGTCAAAGCGGTGAAGCGTATCGTCGCCTCGCGCGGACGTCTGGTGGTTACGGGCGTAGGCAAGAGCGGCCATATCGGCTCTAAGCTTGCCGCTACCTTCGCTTCGACCGGTACTTCGGCATTCTTCGTTCATTCTGCGGAAGCCAATCACGGCGACCTTGGCATGATCGGTCGCGACGATGTCATTTTGGCTATCTCATGGTCGGGCGAAACGGCGGAATTGAAGGGTATCGTCAATTATTCCCAGCGTTTCCGCATTCCGCTCATTGCCATCACTTCGCGCGAGGATTCAGCCCTAGGGCGGTCGGCTGATGTGGTGCTGCTTTTGCCGAAGACTGCCGAAGCCTGCCCGCATGGTCTGGCGCCGACAACCTCGACCATGATGCAGCTCGCCATCGGAGATGCGCTTGCAATCGCGCTTCTGGAAGCGCGCGGCTTTACCCCAAGCGACTTCAAGACCTTTCATCCTGGTGGTTCGTTGGGTGCCAGTCTCGTCCATATTCGGGATATCATGCATCGCGGCGAACGCCTCCCGCTGGTAAAGTGGGTACGTCCCTGCCGGACGCGATGAAGGTTCTGGCGCAAAAGAGCTTCGGCTGTGTGGTGGTTGTCGATGATGGTGGCGATCTGGCAGGCATCGTCACGGATGGCGACATCTCTCGCAATCTAAGCCGCAATCTTGCGGCTTTGGCGGTTGACGACATCATGACACGCAAGCCGAAGACGGTGGACCAGAATATGCTGGCGACTGCTGCACTCAACACCATCAACGAAAATCATATTGGTGCGCTGATCGTGGTGGACACCGGGCGACCCATCGGGCTCGTGCATTTCCACGATCTGTTGCGGATAGGCGCGGCGTGAAAGGGAGTAAGGGAGTAAGGGAGTAAGGGAGTAAGTTAAAAATAACTTGCTTTAGCTTATCCGATTCTTTCAAATTCCCTATTCAGCGACTTCAATCTCCAGCGAAACCGGATCGAAAGCAATCACCCGGACTTCGGTGCCCGTGGGTAGATCGGGCCCTTTCACGCGCCACATCGTATCGTTAATACGGATACGTCCGCGACCATTGATGATCGGTTCCGTTAATGTGGCGCGCTGGCCCACCGCTGTTCGCCGCGACGATTGAGTAAGGGTTCGTCGGCATCGGTGCTGCGCGAGCCGAAGAAGCGACGTCCCGCGAGCACGAAAATAACTGCCAGAACCAGAAACACAACGGTTTGAAACTGCCAGCCAAACCCTGTTGTCGAAGACAGGAGAAAGGCGAGCGCGCCGGTCACAAGTGCAGCAAGTCCGAACCAGATGAAGAAGAAACCGGGCGCCGAGATTTCCAGAATGAGCAGGACCAGCCCGAAAACAAGCCAGTTCCAGATGCCGAGACCGGACAGAAATTCAATAATCATGGCGCCCTCTCTTTTTAACGCCCTGCAGGTGGAACGCTGCGTGGACGGGCAGGGGCGGTGACTGTGGTGCCGGGTCTGTCGGCCGGATGCTGTCGCCAAAACTTCCTTGGCAATCGCGCCAATGCCACCAAGTGAGCCGATAAGGGAGCTTGCCTCAAGCGGCATGAGAACGACCTTTTGGTTCTTGGCGCTGGCAATATTGCTGAGCGCTTCCGTATATTTCTGAGCAACGAAGTAGTTAAGCGCCTGCACATTGCCGTTTGCAACGGCATCGGAAACCATGGTGGTGGCCTTCGCTTCTGCTTCGGCCAGACGTTCGCGTGCCTCCGCCTCGCGTCTGGCTGCTTCCAGCTTGCCTTCGGCTTCGAGGATCTGCGACTGCTTCTGGCCTTCGGCGCGCAAAATCTGCGCGTTGCGGTCACCTTCCGCTTCCAGAACCTGCGCGCGCTTGTCACGTTCGGCCTTCATCTGGCGTGCCATCGAAGCGACGATGTCTTCCGGCGGATTGATGTCCTTGATTTCCACGCGCGTCATCTTGATGCCCCAGGGATGGGCCGCTTCATCCACCACGCGCAGCAGGCGATCATTGATCGCGTCGCGGTTCGACAGCAACTCATCGAGGTCCATCGAACCCATGACCGTACGAATGTTGGTCATTGTCAGATTGAGGATCGCATATTGCAGGTTCGCTACCTGATAGGCGGCCTGCGCCGCGTTCAGCACCTGATAGAAGGCTACGCCATCCACGCCTACAATGGCATTGTCGCGGGTGATGACTTCCTGCGTCGGCACATCGAGTACCTGCTCCATCATGTTGAGGCGCGCGCCGATGCGGTCGAAAAACGGCACGATCAGGTTCAGGCCCGGATTGAGCGTGCGCGTATAGCGACCGAACCGCTCGACCGTGTAATTATAGCCCTGCGGCACGGTCTTTATGCCGGCAAACAGCGTCGCCAGAACCAGCGCGGCCAGAATGAGCAGTGTTATATCGAAACCGGTCATTGTTTTTCCTTAAGGCAATAGGGCAGTAGGGCAAATAAGGCAGTAGGCGGATTCTAGCACAGATAGAACATACTGCCTTACTGCCCTATCGCCTTACTCCCTTCAATCTACACCCATCCCTGCAATTCGCGACGCACCAGTGTCTCGATGACCTTCATGCCGTCTTCGCTGTCATTCAGACAAGGAATATGGCTGAAATTCTCGCCACCATTTTCAAGAAATTCTTCAGCGGCCTCATTGCCGATCTCATCGACTGTTTCCAGGCAGTCAGCCACGAAACCCGGATTGAGAACAGCCATCGATTTGACCTCGTGCTTAGCCAGTTCCTTCACCGTTTCGTCGGTATAAGGCTGCAGCCATTCTTCGGGTCCGAAGCGCGACTGAAACGTGGAGCGAAACTGGCTGTCATCAAGTCCCAGCCGCGCCTGCAAAAGGCGTGACGTTTCGAGACATTGCTGGCGGTAGGGGTCGCCCTTGTCGGAATAGCTCTTGGGAATGCCGTGATAGGAAGCGAGGATCACTTCCGGCTTGAAGGACAGCGTTTCCAGATGCTTCTCGATGGAGCGAGCCAGAGCGTCGATGTATACCGGTTCCGTTTCATAGGACGGCACGATGCGCACTGCCGGCTGGAAACGCTTCTTCATGAGTGCTTCGAAGAACTTGTCGTTCACCGTCGCCGTCGTCGTCGCCGAATATTGCGGATAGAGCGGGAACATGACGATCCGCTCGCAACCTTGCGCCAAAAGGCGGTCGGTTACGCTTTCGATGGAGGGCTGGCCATAACGCATCGCCCAGTCCACGACCACATTGGGATATTCGGCAAGCGCCTTTGCAAGCTTCTCGCCCTGCGCGCGGGTATAGGTCCGTAACGGAGATTCGTTTTTCTCACGGTTCCAGATGCGGTCATAAAGCCTGCCGGAACGTTTCGGACGAGTGTTGAGGACGATGCCGTAAAGGATCGGATACCAGATGAGGCGCGGCCATTCGATGACGCGGCGATCCGAAAGAAATTCAGCCAGATAGCGGCGCATCGGGCCATAGCTCGTGCCATCCGGTGTGCCGAGATTGACCAGCAGGACACCCACCTTGGGCAGCTTTGCCTGCGCCTCCGGCTTGATTGTCTGGCTGGGTTTCTCCTGCACTTTATCCATTTCACTCATCTTCCGACTCCTGTTCAGCCGGAAAACTAGAGAAAAAGACAAATTACAATCCTGACAGTTGTCGCTGGCGAAATTCTATCGGCGCGGGTGTTTCCCGCGCCGTAAATATTTGAAATTTACGCAAGATATCGTGTGCTTATGCTGCAGCGCGACGCGTCAGGGAGAAGCGCGAGCCCGATGACGACGTGCAGTTGAGCTGCGATGGCGAGACGAGCGCGCAGTTCACCTTCGACGACGTGCCGCGCACGATGGAGCGCATGTCGATTTCAACAAGCTGCGGCGACTGGTAACGGTAGTTGCCCTCGGCTAGCTTCTCATTCGTGTCGGTGGCGCGGGTCTCGAAAATGCCGCCATTGAATGACGAGACAATGCCATTTGGATCGACCCAGCTACCTTCGATGCCAGCCGGGCCACGAGAGACAGTCGGAATATTGCCGCCGACTGGGCCGGTCGTTTCACACGCGGCCAACGCCAGCGACATGACTGCAAGAGGGGCAATGATGCGGAAGCGTTTCATATCCAAGCTCTCCATTAGAGCATTTCCAGGCCAGAACTGTGCAACGGCTGGCCTCTGAAATGCGTAAAACCAAGTAGTTAGAGCGGCTTCAACGATTCCGTGCTGATTGGAACCGCTCGAGGTTGATTAGTTTGATGTATTGAAACTTGCATGAAAACAAGCCCTCATTGTGAGGATTACGTGATTGTTGCGAAACTGCCGCAATGAAAATTGCCCGATTTTTGCCGGGCAGTTATTCAGTTAGCGCACCAGAATATTCCGGAATTGCCACGGGTCCTTGGTGTCGAGGCCTTCCTTGAACAGGTGACCGCGACCTTCCAGCGGCGTCCAGTCGGTGTAATATCCGTTCAAAGGACCCAGATATTGCATCTGGACTTCAAGGCAGCGGCGATAATCCATTTCATCAGTCTCGACGATGCCGCTCTGCGGATTCTCCAGTGCCCAGACCATGCCTGCCAGAACAGCCGAAGAAACCTGCAGTCCGGTTGCATTCTGATAAGGCGCGAGCTTGCGCGCCTCTTCAACGGTCGCTGCGAACCGTACCAATAGGCGTTCTTGTCGTGACCATAAAGCAGAACGCCGAGTTCGTCGCTGCCGTCCAGAATTTCATGCTCTTCCAGAACGTGCTGCACCGGCTGTGCCTTGCCGCCCGCGCCGAACATTTCATCAAGTGCTAGAACGGCATCATTGCTCGGATGATAGGCATAATGACAGGTCAGGCGGAAATCGAGCTTGCCCTTCTTGTCGCGCAGGGTGAAGAAATCGGCGATGGAAATCGCTTCATTATGCGTGACCAGCAGGCCATATTGCGCGCCGAGCGTCGGGCACCAGGTACGGACGCGGGTATTGCCGCCGGGTTGTTCGAGGAAGATCGCGGCCTTGTTGCCCTTCTTCTGCTTGCGGGCATTCTTGGGCATCCATTTTCATGGCTGCCCCAGCCAAGTTCTGCCGGCTGCAGGCCTTCGGCGATGAAACCTTCCACCGACCATGTGTTCCAGAACGTGTTGAAAGGCTTCGGCTCTTTTGCGCGCTGGGTGTCGCGTTCCGCGATGTGGATACCCTTGACGCCAGCCTTCTTCATCAGTTTCGCCCAGCCGTGACGGTCATCTGCCGCCGGTTCGGTGAAGTCGAGTTTCAGTTCGCTCGCAAGGTCGACAAGCGCTTTCTTGACGAACCACGAGACCATGCCCGGATTGGCGCCGCAGCAGGAAACGGCGGTCGGGCCGCCGGGGTGCTTGCGCTTTTCGGCGCGAACCGTTTCGCGCAATGCATAATTGGTGCGCGAGGCATTGTCGGCTTTTTCATCGAAATAGAAGCCGAGCCAGGGTTCCACTACCGTGTCGATATAAAGTGCTCCATGTTCGCGACTGTAACGCATCAGATCGAGCGATCCGGTATCGACCGAAAGATTGACAATGAAAGGCTGGCCTTCCGCTTCTTTCAGGAGAGGCCCGAGAACCTTCTTGTAATTGTCCTTGGTGATCGCTTCCTTGAGAAAGCGAATGCCCTTGTCATCGAGGATCTTGCGGTTGGCTTCGCTCGGATCGATCACGACCATGCGGGATTTGTCGAATTTGAAATGACGTTCAATCAGCGGCAGGGTACCGCGCCCGATCGACCCAAAGCCGATCATGATGACGGGGCCGGTTATCTCACCATAGACTTGCCATTTCGCTTTCGCCATTTTCTTCCTCTTGGTAGCCGCAGAATTGCGGTGTCGGGCCATTCATATCCCGGTTAGAGCATTTCCAGCAAAAGTGCGAAGCGGTTTTGCGTCGGATAATGCGTGAAACAAATAGCTAGAGCGGTTCCGACGATTCCGTTTAAACCGGGACCGCTCTAGCTTACGCGCGGAACGATAACACAACTTCATAAAAAGAAAGAAACGTCACAAACCTATGACATCAATACATGTTTAACGAATATTGGTGTTTCAGCTTTCGATGAGCCTTGCCCGGATCATGCCGCGCAGCGAATTGCCGACGAGGATGTTACGCGCATTCCTGAGTGTATCGACGGTAACGATACCTTCTTCAACGACATTGTTTTTCAACAATTCGCGGCGTAGCACTCCGTTGAGAAGACCGCAGGAAAGCGCTGGCGTCGTGCAGGTCGTCCCACCCACATCGAGAAATATCGACGTGATGGTCCCTCGCAGACTTCGCCGCGATCGTTGAGCAGGACGACCTCATCGACTTCCACTGGAGAATATTCCTCGCGCGCGGCGATATAGGCCTGTCGTCTTGTCGTCTTGTGGCGCAGCAGTGGATCGTTGTGATCGAGATGTGTGCGCGCAATTGCGATCCGCCAGATCGTTTGGGATGGCAGCGTTTCGTAAGGAATGCTTGAGACCGTCGCTATGCCATCTGGAGCGAGCGTCAGACGCAGTTTGAGGGCTTGTTCGCCGGTTCCGCTTTCGACAACCTTCTGTCGGACGGTTTCCATATCGCAGGAAAACCCAGTTCACGGGCGGAATTCTCGAGGCGTGCCATGTGCAGGTCGAAGCGCAGAACGCCTGAAAGCGGTTCCCAGCGCATTGTTTCGATCAGCTGGTAATCCGGTTCCATGGTTACAGCCTGTGCCCCTTGCTGCTCTACAATGCTGCGAACCGTGCTTTCAGAAGGCATTCCTCATACTCCGCTTGCGCCGTGGAATCGAAGACCACGCCACCTCCGACATTGAAGATCGCACGATTTTTATCCAGAAGCGAGATCGTCCGGATGGCAACGTTGAAACGCATGCGCCCGCCGGGCTCGATCCAGCCGAGCGACCCGCAGTAAATGTCGCGCGGTCCGGTTTCCAGCTTGCGGAGGATTTCCATGGCGCTGATCTTGGGCGCCCCGGTGATCGAGCCGCACGGAAAAAGGGCGGCAAAAGCGAATGCAATGGCAGGTTTTTCTTCAGCCTCGCCCGCACGCGGCTGACCATCTGGTGGACAGTGGGATAGGTTTCGATGCGGAAAAGTTCCGGCACGTCCAGCGACCCCACTTCGCTGATGAGCGAAATGTCATTGCGCAACAGGTCCACGATCATGCGGTTTTCGGCGCGGTTTTTCGGATCGTTCAGCAGAAACTGCCGGTTCCGCTCGTCTTCTTCCGGCGTCGCGCCGCGCGGCATGGTGCCTTTCATCGGATGGGTTTCAATCCATCCGTCGCCATCGACCTCGAAGAAAAGCTCCGGCGAGCGTGACAGGATGATCGGTCCATCAAGATCGCAATAGGTCGCGTAGCGGACCGGCTGGCGTTTCGCGAGCCTGTTGAACAGGATCAGCGGGTCGCCGCCCCACCGGGCATGGATCGGAAAGGTGAGGTTGCCCTGATAGCAATCGCCTTCGCGCAAATGCCGGTGCAGGCGCTCGAAGCGCGGGGCATAATCCTCGAACGACCATTGTGCGACGGGATCGTGCAGAAAGGTGGCGTTGTCGCTTTCGCGCGTATGGAGTTGCCCGTCGGACGGACCCTCGAACACGCCGAAACATAGAAGCGGCGCTTTGCGGCCCTCCGGCAAAAGCGGTTTCAGCTTCGGTTCCAGCAGATAGCCGGCCTCATAGGAAAGATAGCCCGCGAGCCATTTTCCCGCCTCGTGCGCCGCCTGCATTGCTTCCCATGCGGGTTCGAACGCGTCCGGCGTGTCGGCGCGGATAATCGTCGAGGAGCCGCGAAAAGCACGTCGCGGCCCGCCTTGTCGTCCCGAAAGAGAATAAGTGGTTTGTTCCCCGGCCGGGTCACAGCTTTTGCTCAGTCTTCCATGGATTCGAGTTCGTCGATAATGCCTTCGATTACCGACAGGCCCTTGTTCCAGAACTCCGGATCGCTTGCATCCAGACCGAAGGGCGCAAGCAGTTCTTTGTGATGCTTGGTGCCGCCAGCCTTGAGCATATCGAAATACTTCTGCTGGAAGCCCTTTTCCGAGCTCTGGTAGACCGCATAGAGCGAGTTCACCAGGCAGTCGCCGAAGGCATAGGCATAGACATAGAACGGCGAATGGATGAAATGCGGGATATAGGTCCAGAAGGTCTCATAGCCCGGATTGAGATTGACCGCATCGCCAAGGCTTTCGCGCTGCACATCCATCCAGATTTCGCCGATGCGCTCAGAGGTCAGTTCGCCTTCGCGGCGCTCGGTATGGACACGGCGCTCGAACTGGTAGAAGGCGATCTGGCGCACGACCGTGTTGATCATGTCCTCGGCCTTTTGCGCCAGCATGGCCTTGCGCTCGCGCTTGTCCTTCGTACGTTCCAGAAGCGAGCGGAAGGTCAGCATTTCACCGAACACGGACGCCGTTTCGGCAAGCGTCAGCGGGTGGATGCCATCAGTGCACCCTGACCGCCTGCCAGAACCTGATGCACGCCATGGCCAAGCTCATGTGCGAGCGTCATTACATCGCGCGGCTTGCCCATATAGTTGAGCAGCACATAAGGATGCGCTGACGGCACGGTCGGGTGGGCGAAGGCGCCCGGCGCCTTGCCGGGCGCACCGGCGCGTCGATCCAGTTTTTATCGAAGAAGTTTTTGGCGATCGCGGCCATTTCCGGCGCGAAATTGCCATAGGCGGAAAGCACGGTTTCACGCGCTTCATCCCAAGGGATCAACGCTTGCGGGGTTTCCGGCAGCGGCGCGTTGCGGTCCCAGTTTTCAAGCTTTTCAAGGCCGAGCCACTTGGCCTTCAAGGCATAATAACGGTGCGAAAGGCGGGGATAGGCGTCCTCCACCGCCTTGGCGAGCGCGTCCACCACTTCGCGTTCAACGCGGTTGGCGAGGTGGCGGCTGTCGGCGATATCGTGAAAACCGCGCCAGCGATCGGATATTTCCTTATCCTTGGCGAGTGTGTTGGTAATCAGCGTGAATGTGCGTAGATTGGCCGCAAAGGTCTTCGCCAGCGCTTCCGATGCCTTTCTGCGCACGGCGCCATCGGCATCCTGAAGCATGTTCAGCGTCGGCTCGATGCTGAGTTCCTTGCCGTCGATTTCAAAGCGAAGACCCGACATGGTTTCATCGAACAGCCGGTTCCAGGCGCTATAGCCGGTGATCGACTTTTCGTGGAAAAGCTGTTCCAGCTTGTCATCAAGCTGATAAGGCTTGTCCAGGCGAAGATCGGTCAGCCATGGACGGTAATGACCGATGGCCGCATTGTCGCTCATCGCCTTTTCCAGAACAGCATCATTGATGCGGTTGAGTTCCAGGCTGAAGAAAATGAGATGGGTGCTGGCGTCGGTCAGCTTTTGCTGCACGTCGCCGAAAAGCTTCATGCGCTTCGGATCAGACGTGTCGCCATAGTAATAGAGGCCCGCGAAGGAGCCGATCCGGCCCATCAGTTCGTCCAGCGCCTCGAATTCCAGAACAGCATCGGCAAAATTTCCGCCATTGGCCTTGGCTGCTTCGTCGCCAAGCTTGCCCTTCCAGCGTTCCTCGAAAGCCGCTGCATCCTTCATGGCCTTTTCGATGTCGTTGTTCAGTTCTACACTATCCGCAGACGGATAAAGGTCGCCGAGATTCCACTCCGGCAGGGTGCCGAGATCAATCTTTTCGGCCGCAGCCGCATCGCCGACAGGTGCGTGTAAAACCTTGATGAAGGAAACGGGTTCTGAAAAGCGGGTCATGAATATTCTCCAAGAGCATTTCCGGCAAAGTGCGAAGCGGTTTTTCGTCGGACAATGCATTCAAACAAAGAGATAGAGCGGCTCCACGATTTCGCGTTAACCGGAACCGTTCTGTTGGGCTTCTTCTCGCATGTCTTGTCTGGATCGCCAAGAGGTGGGAAAAGCGCTTCGAAATTTTGTGAACGCTCGTCCAGCGCCGGATAATGGGAAGGCAAATGTCTGAGTTGCGAAGCGGATTCAGGATACAAATTTTGTGAATGGGGTACTCAGGCACATTTTAGTGCCTTGCATTCAATGAAGGCTTGGCGCCAAATGACGCGCCTGGAATATTGAGACATTTAAACTGTTTAAATATTTTGGGCGTGGGAACTCCATAGGTTGATGATAGCTCTTAATGGCCACGCGCATACTCATAGCGGATGACGATCCGATTCATCGCCGCAATCTGGAAGCGATAGTCATGCGTATGGGCTATCGGACCATCCTTGCCGATGGCGGAGCGAGTGCGCTCGGCTTTGTAAGTCAGCGCAAGGACATAATCCTGATGCTGCTCGATCTGTCGATGCCTGACATGGACGGCCTGACCGTATTGCGCCGGATGCGCGAAGCTGGAAATAATGTTCCCGCCATCGTTCTGGTCCAAAACGATGATCTTCAGCCGGTTCTGCAAGCAATGAAGCTTGGCGCGGTCGATTTCGTGACCAAGCCAGTAGTCTTCGAGCGTGTGCAGGTTTCAGTTTCCAATGTCCTGAAGATTGATGCGCTGACGCAGGAAATCCGCCGAGCCCGGTCTTCTTTGAAAGCTCACCTGACGCTTTCCGACATGGCGATAAAAGCCCCGAAATGGAGCGGGTCAGTATTCTGGCGCGACGGGCTTCGGCGCTGGATGCCCCACTACTGATCGAGGGAGAGCCCGGTAGCGGCAAGGAGACGCTGGCACGTGCCATTTGCAGCGGTGGTGCTCGTTGGCGCGGCCCGTTCGTGACCGTCGATTGCCGCAGCCTGACTGTGGATAATGCCGACGAGGTTTTCTTTGGTGTCTCTGCTGCTCGGCGCGATCGTCGCGAAGAAGATGCCATCCGTAGCATCGGGAGGCTTGCTGAAGCCGATGGGGTACACTTTTCTCGATGAAGTTGGGGCGTTGCCGCGTCATACACAGATCAAGCTTTTGCTGCCATGCAGTCCGGGCAGTTCGAGGCTGGCGGCGGAGGCGAGCGCACGCTTTCCAATGCCCGAATCATGGCCTCGAACAGCCGGCTCCTGGCCGATCTCGTCTCTATGGGGCGATTCCATGCCGGTCTTTATCATCTGCTCGGCTCCTTTGCCGTCACCATGCCACCGCTGCGTAACCGCCTGGAAGATATTCCGATCCTGCTGCACCAGTTCATGATGCTCTATGTCAGTGAAGAGCGGATGGGGCATATAACCGGCATCACTACGCATGCGCTGGAAAAGCTGAAAACCTATCACTGGCCCGGCAATGTGCGGGAGCTGAAGAACGCTGTTTATCGCGCGGTACTTCTCTGCGAGACCGGCGAACTGACGGCGGCTGACTTCGCGCAGATCGGTGCAGGAATGAACCGGCAAGGGCGGCACAGCAGTCCGCGCGGTTCGCTTGTCGATCACGATCCAAGTGTGAGTGCTTCGGCAGGTTTGTTCAGCGGGATCGATGGAGCAGGTGAAGTTCGCACGCTTGCCGCGGCCGAGGAGGAGATGATCCGGTTCGCGATTGCTCATTATGACGGCCAGATCAGCGAAGTTGCACGGCGTCTGGGTATCGGGAGAACCACGCTTTACCGGAAGCTGAAGGAATATGGCATCGATGTGGCATCGATCTCCGGCAAGGGATCAGGCGATGAGGACGAGGGTGAAGCCACTCCTTTCAACCGTGCCGCCAGCTGACGCAACAGCATATAACTAATAGAATTTCAATAATTTATAATAGGATGGCTGTCGCCTTTTGCAGGTAGTGTTGCGGATTAAAGACTGTTAATAATTTTTTACCATGGCGAAAATAGGTGCACATGTGTGGCTTTTTGCCATGGTGTTTCCTCATTTGTTGTTCACTAAGCGTCCATTAACCATTAAATCCGACAATCGGAGCTCGAGCAGAACTGGGACGCAGGCTTTTTGTGGCATCACAAAGAACGTCCCAAGGGATGCCATGAGAATGCCTCTGGGGCGGAAAACGGTAAGGCGATACGATTCGATGAACAGCATATCGACCATTAAAGCGCGCTTTGCGAAGGTTTGGACCGGGATGAAGGCCAAGATGAAGGTATCTGCATCCATTCCGTCTGCCCTTGCCGCTGCTGCGGTTCTCATGGCGCTGTCTCCTTCGCAGGCTTCGGCCGAAACGCGCTCTCTCAAGCTTTATTACGTTCATACCGGCGAAAAGGCGGAAATCGTCTTCAAGAGAAACGGTCGCTTTGATGCGCAGGGTTTGAAAAAGCTCAACGTTTTCCTGCGCGACTGGCGCCGTAACGAGCCGACCAAGATGGACCCACGCCTGTTTGATCTGGTCTGGCAGGTCTATCGTTCCACCGGATCGAGCCAGTATATCACCGTCGTTTCCGCTTATCGTTCGCCAGCCACAAATGCCATGCTGCGTTCGCGCTCCAAGAATACCGGGGTTGCCAAGAAGAGCCAGCACATGCTGGGCCGCGCGATGGACTTTTACATCCCCGGCGTTCCGCTGGCGAAGCTGCGCGGCATCGGCATGCGCTATCAGATCGGTGGCGTCGGCTATTATCCGCGCTCCGGTTCGCCATTCGTCCATATGGATGTCGGCAATGTTCGCTCCTGGCCGCGCATGAGCCGCCGCGAGTTGCTCGCGTTGTTTCCGGATGGCAAGACCGCTCACCTTCCTGCAGACGGCAAGCCGTTGCCCGGCTACGAGCAGGCATTGGCCATGATCGAGAAGCGGAAGGCTGGCGGGGGCGAGGTCATGGTGGCCAGCAATTCCGCCCCGCGCCGCAGCAAGAGCCTGTTCGGTGCGCTGTTTGGCGGCGGAGCCGATGAAGAAGAAGATACTGGTGATGTGAGCGCTCCACCGGCGACGGCACGTCCGGCTCGCGCAGCGCCGGCACGTCAGGCTCCGGCAGCGGTGCCGGAAGAGCCGGTCCAGCAGCCACGTGAAACCATGGTTGCTGCTCTGCCTGCCCGTGATGCTCCGCTTCCAATGCAGGCACCGCGTCCGGAAGCAGGCCTTGATGCCCAGGCCCAAGCACAGGCCTCAGTCGAAGTTCCGGTTGCTGCGCTCAATGTTCCGATCCCGGCGCGCAAACCGGCAATGGCGCCGCAGGACGCCGTGGCGCTCGCTGCGGCCGAACCTGCCGCCGATGCTGCCGCTGCTGCCCGCGCGGCCGTGGATGCGAACACGGTACAGGTTGCCAATGCTGGTACGCCTTCGTCATTGATGAACGGTTTTGTTCCGATCCCGTCGGCCCGTCCGCAACTTGAGACGGATAATATGCAGCTTGCCACCGCGGTGGTCCCGTCGGCGCGTCCAACACGTCCGGGTGAAAACCCTGCCGCAAGCGGTCAGGATGCAATTGCTGCGCTGGTCAATCGCGAGCAGACCGAACCGACCCAGGTTGCCGATGCCGGCGACGTGACTGTGCCGCAGCCGGGTGAAACGGCAGCTTTCCGCTGCCGAAGGAAGCGCCGCGTGCCAATACGCAGCTTGCCCTTCTATCCAAGAAGGATGAAATCGGCGAGCTGATAGCGCCGCCTTCCGACGACTATTATGACAGCAAGCCGGTTGCAGACACGGCGCCGAAACAGGCTCCGGCACCGGTGCAGACGGCCTCGGTTGCCCGCACAGCGCCGACCAAGCCCACGGCAACCGCGTCTGCTGCAGTCCATAAACAGGTCGCAGCGATCGGCAAGGCAGCTGAAACGGGCGTTCGCACCACTGCGAAGGGCGGGCGTTATGTGGCCAGGGCTCAGTCCAAGCCGCGTGCAGTCGTTCAGCCGGCAGTAATGCCGACGTCGGAAGTCGCCATGTCGACGGAATCCGTTTCCAGCGCGGTGCCGGTAACCAATCCGGTTCTCCGCAACGACGCGCTCCGGTCGGCACCGGCCATGGTTTATACGGCGGGTTTCCAGCGCGGCAATCTGCCGACCGAACGCGCCAACCAATTTAGCGGCAATGCCGTTACCTTCCTGACAGTGGCGAAGTTCACCGAAACCAACTGATCCATCGGTCCGTTGACAACTCCAAAGAAAAGGCCGTTGAGGCCCCTTTTGCATTCTTATCTGGTCTTGTTCAGCTTTTCAGATCAGCTGCTTCGCTTGCAAGGTCGGTGATCGCATCCCAGTCGTGGGCCTCGACGAGTTCTTTCGGTGCGACCCAGGAACCGCCGACGCAGACAACGTTCGGCAGCGACAGATAATTCCTGGCATTTGCAAGGCTGATGCCGCCCGTTGGGCAGAAAACGGTTCCGGCCAGCGGAGAGGAAAGCGCTTTCAGGAACGATGCGCCGCCTGCCTGTTCGGCCGGGAAGAATTTCAGATGAGTATAGCCTTCTTCGCGGAGCGCCAGCATTTCGCTCGGCGTGATGGCGGCAGGCAAAAGCGGCACGTCGCTGTCATTTGCGGCTGCGACGATATATTTCGTCGCACCGGGGCTAACAATGAAACGCGAACCGGCCTTCGCTGCATCCTCATATTGTTTCGCATTGAGGATCGTGCCAGCGCCGACGATTGCTTCCGGCACTTCCGATGCAACCGCGCGGATGGCATCGCGCTGCTGCCGTGCGCAGGGTGATCTCGATGGCGGGCAGTCCTCCCTTGGCAAGCGCGCGCGCCAGCGGAACAGCATGTTCCACCTTGTCGATCAACAGAACCGGAATGACCGGCTGGCCTGTCATGATGGGGACGAGAAGATCGGTTTTCTGGGACATCGGCTTGCTCGGCTGTTGGGCGCATATTATTGGCGGAATGCGCGGCTTCAGGACAAATGGATGGAGCATCCGCTACAATCAAGGTAAAGGGTGCTCCGTCCGTATAAATCGATTTAAATCTCCCTTGGCGGTTTGTCCACCACCGAAAGAGGCGTATTTACGCAGCCTTTTAGAACTGTCGAGCTGCTTTTGCCAGCGCCGATAGGCTTCAGCCATACGCTGGTCATATTTGTTGCGGGCAAAAGCCGGACCATTATAGCGTCGGGCGAACTCGCGCCAATTGCAGGCCCCTAGCACTTCAAGAAGCTCCGCCTTTTCGATGAAGCGCAGCATCAGCCGCGCCTGCCCGGCAACCGATCCGCGCGCTTCCGCCACAAGATCGTCGACGGTGCGATAGCCAAGCCATTCCCAATGTGCACCCATGACCTGCCCCAACCCCCAGGATGTGGATTCAAGCGCTGCCTTTTTGCTCAAGCCCATCGCACGTTCAAGCAGAAGCCAGCGTGCGGCTTGCGATTTCGGATTGCGTATCTGGCCTGCGACTGGCGCCGACAGCCCGTTGCTCCTGGCATAGTCGCGCAGGCGACCGGACAGCCTGCGGTCGAAATAATGTCCTTCGAACCGGATGGCCGGTTCCTTGCTTCCGTTGATATCAAACAGCGCCCGCCCGCCGCTTTCCACTTCCGCAATTGCCAGCAAAGCCGCCGGATCGATCTCCACCTCGTTTGCCATCGCCGTCAGGGCTGCGATCATCTGACTGTCGAACATGTATCTCTCCTCGAAAAGTTGCGTCTCGAGGTGAATTTTGAGGCGACTTGGCCGCATGAGGATAAAGTTGACTTGAATTCGCCGTTTGTGGGGATTAGTTGCGGGATGAATTTTCAAAGAAGACTGGACCGATGAGCAATCTGCCTTCACCGTTGCCGCCCTTTATTGCTTTGCGCCGCTGCCGCAATATGAAAGCCTGCGCGAGTCGCTGGCTCAGCTTTGCTGCTCGAATGGTATCAAGGGAACGTTGCTTCTGGCGGCGGAAGGCATCAACGGAACTGTTGCAGGCACTGCCGAGGCGATTGAGAAACTCGTGCAGCACATCACTACCATCCCCGGTCTGGCCAAGCCCGAACTCAAATATTCCCATGCGAGCGAAATGCCGTTCCATCGCATGAAAGTGCGGCTGAAGCGCGAGATCGTCACCATGGGTGTCGATGGCATTGATCCGCTGAAAAGCGTTGGCACCTATATCGCGCCGCAGGACTGGAATGCCCTGATTGCCGATGAAAACACTGTCGTTGTCGATACGCGCAACGATTATGAATATGCCATCGGCACATTCGAAGGGGCGCTCGATCCGCAGACCAAGACATTCCGTGAGTTTCCTGAGTGGGTTGAACAGAACCGCGACAAGCTGGAAGGCAAGAAGATCGCTATGTTCTGCACTGGGGAATTCGTTGCGAAAAGCGACGGCCTTCGTCAAGGGGCTGGGCTTTGATGATGTCTTCCATCTCAAGGGCGGTATCCTGAAATATCTCGAAGAAATCCCGCGTGAAGACAGCATGTGGAACGGTGAGTGCTTCGTGTTCGACGAGCGCGTAGCCGTTGGCCACGGCCTTGCTGAAAGCGACGTTGAACTTTGCCGTGCCTGCCGTCGTCCGATTTCGCCCGAAGACAAGCTTTCGCAGTTTTTCGAGGAAGGCGTTTCCTGTGCCGGTTGTTATGACGAACGCACGCCAGAAGATCGTGCGCGTTATGCGGAGCGCCAGAAGCAGGTAAAGCTTGCCGAACTGCGCGGGGCGCACAAACATATCGGTAGCTGATGCCGCATGCTCGTCATAGGGCTGGTCAAACGGATTTCACCGCATTATGGTGACTTGGGTTCTGGAACGATCTGAATTCGTTACGGAATTTTGGGCGGCTTTTGCATGGACGCCCGTGCATCAAGGGTTTGACGGCATCCGGGTCGCGTTTGCCTCCATCACACCCATCATCGCAAGTCGGGGTATTGGAAATCTCCAATGCTCGCACAGAAACAACGCCGGTTTTCCGGCGGATGATGGATTTGTCCGTGGCTTACGGACATTATGGAGGACATTCATGAAAAACTCATCGCTGCGTTTTCATCACCGTTGCAGCGGGTGCTGCGTCGGTTGCTCATGCTGCCGAGAAGGTGACCGTTTCGCTGCCGCCAGCATGAAGGACGTTATCGAGGAAGCCGCGAAGCAGATGAAGGCCAGGGACGGCACCGAAGTGGTGGCGTCGTTTGCGTCTTCGTCGGTTCTGGCCAAGCAGATCGAGCAGGGCGCTCCGGCGCAGATTTTCATTTCCGCCGATCTCGACTGGATGGATTATGTCGAAAGGCCGATGCCATCGACAAAGCTTCGCGCAAGGTCATTGCGGGCAATGCGCTGGTGATCGCAACGCAGAAGGACACGCCGAAGAGCGATGCCAAGGCGCTTCTGAGCGCGGGCCGTTTTGCCATGGGTGATCCATCGAATGTCCCGGCTGGCAAATATGGCAAAGCGGCGCTTGAAAAGCTCGATATCTGGAAGGATGTCGAGAAGAATGCGGTCTTTGCCGAGAATGTGCGCGTTGCGCTGCAATATGTCAGCCGTGCCGAAGTGAAGGCGGCCATCGTCTACGCGTCGGACCGTGCCGCAGCACCGGAACTGGTCGAAGCCTATCGCTTCCCTGCTAGCAACCACGCACCGATCCTTTACCCGGCGGCACTCGTTGCGAAGAACAAAACCGATGCTGCCAAGGCTTTCCTTGCGTTCCTTGAAAGCGATGCCGGTCAGGCGATCATCAAGGACAAGGGCTTTGTAGGAGCTGCAGAGGCTGCTGAATAATGATGGCCAAAGATGATTGAGAGTAATGTCTGGCAGATCGTGTCTCTGTCGCTCCGGGTTGCCGGAATAGCTATCATTGTCGCTCTGCCGGCTGCCTTCATCGTCGCCTGGATTCTTGCCCGGTTCAATTTTCCGGGCAAGTCGCTGGCGCAGGCCATCGTCACCATGCCGCTGGTCCTGCCGCCGGTGGTGACAGGCTATCTGCTTCTGATCCTTTTGGGGCGCGTGGAGCGTTGGGCGCGCCTTTGCAGGAATGGTTCGGCCTTTCCTTTCTTTTCGCTGGACGGGCGCGGCCCTTGCTGCCGGTGTTATGGCGTTTCCGCTGCTCGTTCGTCCGATCAGGCTTTCGATAGAAGGGCTTGATCGCGGGCTTGAGGAAGCAGCGCGCACTTGGTGCCAACCGGTTCACAGCCTTCTTCACGGTCATTCTGCCGCCCTTGCTGCCTGGCGTGCTGGCAGGCGCAGTGCTTGGCTTTGCCAAGGCGCTGGGTGAATTCGGCGCCACGATAACCTTCGTTTCCAACATTCCGGGTGAAACGCAGACCCTTTCGCTTGCCATTTATGCCCTGATGCAGACCCCATCGGGCGATGCCGAGGCATTCCGCCTGATCGCCATATCTGCAGCTATCTCGATTGTGGCCGTGGTCCTGTCCGAATGGCTGCAGCGCGCTTGCAGGAGCAACGAAATGAGCGGGCTTGCTGTCTCGATCAAAGGGCGCAATGGCAGGTTTCCTGTCGAGGCCGATTTCGCTGCCGACTGGGGTGTGACTGCATTGTTTGGCCATTCCGGCGCGGGAAAGACGACGCTTCTGAAAATGATTGCCGGAACACTTCGTCCGGAGAGCGGACGCATTGCCGTCGGTGACTTCACGCTGTTTGATGCCGAAAAGGGTATCAATCTGCCACCAGAAAAGCGCCGCATCGGCTATGTGTTTCAGGAAGCGCGGCTTTTCCCGCATATGAGCGTCAAGCGCAATCTGACTTATGCGCGTTGGGCCGGACATAGACAGGCTACCCGTAGCTTTGACGAGGTGGTGGCGCTGCTCGGCATTGACCATCTTCTCGACAGGCGGCCATCGACGCTTTCCGGCGGCGAGCGTCAGCGTGTCGCCATTGGCCGGGCGCTCTTGTCCGATCCCGCACTTCTGCTGCTCGATGAGCCGTTGTCCTCGCTCGACCATGCGCGCAGGCAGGAAATCCTTCCTTTCATCGAACGTCTTCGTGATGAAAGCCATGTTCCGATTGTCTATGTGAGCCATGAAATCGATGAAGTCGCGCGGCTTGCCGATGAAATCGTGCTTCTGTCCGCTGGCCGGGTGACGGCAAGCGGGGCGGCGGCAGATGTGTTCCCGCTGATCGATGCGGAAGGTGAAGGCGGCGGTGTGCTGCTGGAGGGGTGGTTTCGTCCTATGACGAGCGCTACAAGCTGGCGGAAATCGATCTTGGCGGCGCGTCGTTCCAGCTCAGCGATGCAGGGCTGAAACAGGATATGCATGTGCGGCTGCGCGTGCGCGCCCGCGATGTTTCGATTGCGCGGAAAGTTCCCGAAGCGATCAGCATCCGCAACCTTCTGCCCGTCAAGGTGATTGGCATCGAGGCGGGGAGGGACCGAATGCCTATGTTTCGCTCGACTTTCAGGGACGGCGTCTCGGTGCGCGGCTGACCCGGCGTTCGGTGGACGAACTGGCGTTGCGCACCGGTGACGACGTGGTGGCGCTGGTGAAGGCGGTTTCGGTGGATCGGGCGGCTATCCGGGAAAAATGACGCGGGGACAATAATCCGGTTTCGGCCCGGTGGGTTTTATGCTCCTGTTACCCGGTTGGGAGAACAGCATGACTGATTTGCAGAACTGGACGCCGCGCCCCAGGCCGGAACGCAAAGTGCTTGAAGGCCGCTATGTGCGGCTGGAACCGCTGGACCCTGAGAGGCATGGGGACGAGCTTTTCGCCGCTTCTTCGGTTGCCGATGCGGACCGGCGTTTCAAATGGCTGTTCGAAGCTCCGCCCGTAACGCGCGCCGAATTGGAGCCGTGGCTGGAAAAGGCGTCTAAAAGCGACGATCCCATGTTTTTCGCGGTGGTCGACAAGGCAAGCGGCAAGGTCGCCGGGCGGCAGGCGCTGATGCGCATCGATCCGACCCATGGTGTTATCGAGATAGGCAGCATCTATTGGGGCCGCTGATTTCACGCAAGCCCGCAGCCACGGAAGCGCAGTTCCTGTTCATGCAGTATATTTTCGATGAGCTTGGCTATCGCCGCTACGAATGGAAGTGCCACAACGAAAACGAACCTTCAAAGCGGGCTGCCGAGCGGTTCGGCTTTCAGTTTGAAGGAGTTTTCCGTCAGCATATGGTGGCAAAGGGCAAGAACCGTGATACGGCGTGGTTTTCCATTCTCGACAGCGAATGGCCTGCCTTGAGAAAAGCCTATCAGGCATGGCTTGCGCCGGAAAACTTTGATAGTGACGGCCAGCAGAAGAAAAGGCTGGAGGAGTTTCGTGATCGTGGCTGACGGCAAGAAGAGCAATCCGGCAATCGCCGCCGCCATCATCCTGATCGGCTTCGGGGTGCTTGCCTATTTCGTGCCCAGCATCATGCTGGCTCTGGGCGAACGCTCGCAAATCGCGGCGATCATTTTCCCGATTGTTTTCGTTCTTGGCTTCTTCGCGATTTTCTGGCTGCGCTCGCGCCGCCAGAATAAGGATTAGCCAACCAGTGAGGCACTGAGCAGCAATGCGCCCGTCAGCGCGATAAACAGCGCGGCGGTAACTTCGATTGCCGCTTTCAGGCGACCCGACATGGCCTTGCTGCCCGCAAAGCGCAAGGCCGTGTTCTTGGCGGTGACGGCGAGCGTGGCGAGAACCGCCACGGTGATGAATGTGCCGAAGGCCATGGCGAAAACCGAGAGAAGCCCGCCGACCATCAGGCCGTTCAACAGCGCAAATGTCAGCACGATCAGCGCGCCGGAGCAGGGGCGCAGGCCCACCGAGAAAATCGCCGACCAGGCTGTCTTCCAGTTGAAATCGTCGCCCAGCGTCGATGGATCGGCAATATGGGCGTTGCCGCACGCTGCGCACACATCACCTTCGCCGATGAAGATGTGATCCGCTGCCGTGGCGGCTGCGGGCTTGTAATTGAGCTTGACCGTACTGGCGGTCGCAGCCGCGCGGGTCGCTTGCGAAATACTGCCCTGCCATGCCGGGCCGGAAGCCATTGCCGGTTCGGGTGCTGTGGCGAAAAGCGATGCGGCGGGGCCTGCATCGTCGCGCTTCTGAAAAGCTGCGGTAGCTTGCGCGCCAGAAGCCAGAGGCCAAAAACAGGACAAGCGCAAAACTGGCGATTTCCATGTAGCGGGCGGTCTGGTTCATGGAAATGCCGGTGCCGCGCAACAGGAACCATGCGAGGCCAACCACAGCGATGGCCATGATCGCCTGCAAAAGCGATGAAATGAACGACAGGAATATGCCGCGCCGAAGTGCCGTTTCATTGGCGATCATATAGGAGGAGATGACGGCCTTGCCATGGCCGGGACCTGCTGCATGAAAAATGCCATAGATAAAGGAAAGCCCGACCAGAACCGAAGCTTGCCACGGATCCTCACGCATGGCTTTCAGAGCGTTGGTCATGGCGAGGTAGAATGTGCGCTGCTGCTCATTCATCCAGAGAATGATATGTGCGAAAGGCCCGGTCGGCTTCATCGCCACCTCATTCGCGCCAATGCCGAGCGATGATTGCGCATAGGCTTGCACAACAATCATCGTAAGACAGAGGGTTAGAATAAGGGTAGCCGGTTTTCTCATCAGCCTGTCTTTCCTTTCTCCGCGCAATCAATTTCGAGACGGGTTGCGAATATTTTCGACATGTCCGTGCCCATCGGATCGTTGAAGAAGGCATCGGTCAGTGTCGCCTGGTTCTGGGCGAGCGCCTCATCCGGATCGGGTCGCACCACCTTGGAGGCGCAGCCTGTAGGCAGGCCCTTCACAACCAGATCGCTGTCGTTCATGTAATCGATGGCCGTATAGAAGGTGGGGTCGTAGACACCGAAGCTGACCTTGTGACCGGGCGCCAGCTTCAACGGCTTTTCGGGCTTGCTTGTGAAGATGATGAGCAAACGATTGTCGGTGAAATCCGCGGCAAGATCGGTTGGCCTTGCCATTTTCACGTCCTTGCCGTTGTCCAGCACGGTCTGGAAATATTTGAATTCGGCAATTGAGCCATTGATGACATGGGCAAGGTCGATCAACTCGTTCTTGTCGAGCTGCAGATCGCCGTTCTTGTCGAATTCCATCAAAACGGTGGAGGAAAAACATCGTCGAAACGCCACACATGCGCAAGCTGCTTAACTGTGCCGTCGGGCGCGATGGCTAGCTCCAGCCGTGCTTCGGCAAAGACATGCGGATGGGCCAGCGCAGCCGTCGGCAGCCCGGCCAGCAGCACAGTTGCGGCAGCCCGGACGAACCTGCTTTTGAGCCAAGACGACGAAACCAGCATAAAACTTTCCGTTAGAGTTTGCCCACGCTTATGCCTGAAGGCGGCGAAAGTGCGACGCTGGAGCACTCTACTCCCGCTCTTTGAACCATTGGGTCAGAAAATCCACCAGTGCGCGGATTTTCGCGGGCAGATAGCGCCGATGCGGATAAACCGCATAGATGCCGCCATCCCTCACGATGAACTCGTCCAGACAGGCGACGAGCCTGCCATGCTCGATTTCTTCTTCTGCAATGAACGCGGGCAGCATGCAGAAACCAAGACCGGCGAGTGCAGCGTTCTTGGTTGCAACCGGACTGTTCACCTCAATCGGACCGTTGACGGGAACCGTCATCATCGAACCGTCCGTATTGCGGAAATGCCAGTTGTTGCGCGAGCGTGCATTGGTGTCGATGATGCAAGGCCGGTCGGCTAGATCTTCGGGACGTTCGGGTTTGCCGACGCGGGCAATCAGTTCCGGCGCACCGCACAGGATGGAGTGGAAGGGCGAGAGGCGCTTGGCAATGAGGGAAGAATCCTGCAACCGCGTGATACGGATTGCAAGATCGAAGCCTTCTTCCACCAGATCGACAAAGCGATCATCCAGTCGCACATCGAGCACGATTTCCGGATGTGCGAGGCAGAAATCAATGAGTGACTGACCGATGACCGCATCGGCAAAAGTGCGCGGCGCTGACAATTTGATGCGTCCGCGTGCATCCGAGCTGGTTTCGCTGACGGCATCCTGCAGCGCGTCGATCTCGCGGATGATCTCCACCGCGCGGTGATAATAGGTGTGCCCGGCCTCGGTGAGCGAGAATTGCCGCGTGGTGCGGTTGAGAAGGCGTGCGCCCAGCTCGTCTTCCAGTTCGCGCACATATTTGGAAAGCAGTGCCTTGGAGCGCCCGATTTTCGCGCCGCGGCGGAAAAGCCTTCCGCCTCGACCACGTCGATGAAGGCGCGCATACGTGTGAGGGTATCCATGGTCTAGTCTCGCTTCCCGATGATATTTCTGGCCAGTGCGATCAGCGCCCGGTCGCGCCGCGTGGCCCGATGAAGGAAATGCCGAAAGGTGCGCCCTGCACCTGCCCCAATGGCAATGTGATTTGCGGCAGGCCGGAAAGCACGGAAAGACAGAGCAGGCGCAAAGCCTGTTCGCGATAGGCCTGCAAGGTTTCGAAAGGCTCCTTTGCCAGCGGAGCAGCACCCGGCACGGTCGGCAGTGCCAGCACGGCATCATTGCCGATAATCTGTTCTAGTTCCTGCGAAAATGTGCTCGCCGCACACGCTGGCGGGCAACGAGATCAGCGGCGATGTCCGCCCCGAAGGCGAAACGGTCGGCAACGCCGGGGCCGAGCTTGCGATCACCCGAAGAAATCCAGTCGCCATGCGTCGCCCAGGCTTCCGCACCCTGTATGTGACGGAAGACCAGATAGAGTTCGTCTATCGAGAGCGTCGGCTGGCTCGCCGCCTTGAGACCCGAGAAGTGTGGGCGCACATTGGCGAACATGGTGCGATAGGCGTCAGTTTCTTCCTGGCTGAGCAGAAGCTGCTCCAGAACCGGCATATAGCGAAGCTGCGTCAGGCTGAATTCCTGCGCGTCGTCGCCAAGCAGGATAGAGCCAACGCGGTCATAAAGGTCGATATCGCGTGCAAACCATCCAATGGTATCGAGCGAGGGTGCGAGCGGCATGATGCCTTCGAGCGGAATGCGACCATGGGTAGTGCGTAGGCCGATGAGACCGCAAAAGCTCGCGGGTGCCCGGATGGAGCCGCCCGTATCGGAGCCGAGCGCGATATCGGCAAGCTTGCTGGCCACCGCCGCAGCCGAACCGGACGATGAGCCGCCGGTAACGCGATCCGGTGCTGCAGGATTAATAGGATAGGGAAATGCGAATTCTGCCCCATCAGGAAAAGGCAAGTTCGTCGGTCTGGGCCTTGCCGACAAATTCGGCACCGGCGGCGAGAAGCCTCGCCACCACCGGAGCCGATCTTTCGGCTTGAGGTGATTCGGCCTCGATCTGCGGATTGCCGCATCCGGTCACCATTCCGGCGACGTCATAAATGTCTTTTACGGCCAGCCGTTCACTTTTAAGCGGCCCACTCGATGCGTGAACAGGCGGTTCTTCCGGTTTTGCAATGATGGCGTTGAAGGGATCGAAACGGGCCATTGTTCACAACATACAGCAATTAACGGGTTGTTTACGCTCTTTCGAGGCAGGTTTGGATGGAGAATGTTTCACTTATATTGAACAATGGCAAGCGTGTCGTTCAACGCGATCCGGCCAAAAATAAATTCGCTCAACGAAATTTTTGTCATTGAATGGACACGACTTTGCGCTTATATCGCGCTTGCCCAAAGTCGCACGTGCCTGTGGGTGTCCGCCGATCCTCGAATGGTGAGGAATTCGGTACGGTACCTGGACCTAACCGCTCCAGTCGATCTGTTGGCCAACCGCCAGATCGAGGACATCTTGAAGCAACGACGGTGCGGGCCTTTCTAGTGTCTTTCGGCTGTCCAAAAGCCGAAATTACTGAAGAGGCACACCTTCATTGCCAGAAGTGCGGATGCGGTTCTCCAATTCCAATCCAAGGCAGACAAAGCGGAGTAACGCGAATCTAGCGTTGTTCCATCGCCGCATGAGTTTTCGCGTGACATCAGCACCTCCAAAGGCTGGCCTCACGGCGGATGCGTTCATGCACACTTTGTCCCTTAGATACGGCAACAGATAAGCCGTGCGGGAGAACGACCATGGCAACGCAGCGTATCATCGACTTCCTCAACACCCGCCGTCCGGACGGTCCCTGCCTCGTCGTCGACACCGACGTCGTGCGTGACAACTATCAGAGCTTCGAGAAGGCTTTGCCCTATTCGCGCATCTTCTATGCGGTGAAGGCAAATCCTGCGCCGGAAATCCTGCGCCTGCTCGCTTCGCTTGGCTCCTGCTTCGATACCGCTTCGGTTGCCGAAATCGAAATGGCATTGGAAGCCGGCGCCACGCCTAACCGTATCTCCTATGGGAACACCATCAAGAAGGAGCGCGATATCGCGCGCGCTTTCAGCTGGGCATCCGCCTTTATGCGGTCGATTGCGTTGAAGAAGTCGAGAAAGTTGCCCGCGCCGCTCCCGGTAGCCGCGTGTTCTGCCGTGTGCTGACCGACGGTGAAGGCGCCGAATGGCCGCTGTCGCGCAAGTTCGGCTGCGTGCCTGCCATGGCCATCGACGTTCTGCGCCATGCAAAGTCGCTCGGCCTCGATTCCTATGGCGTGTCGTTCCATGTCGGCTCGCAGCAGACGGACCTCTCCGCATGGGATCGCGCGCTTGGCGATGCGGCTTCGGTGTTCCGCACCCTTGCCGATGAAGGCATCGTGCTGCGCATGGTCAATATGGGCGGCGGTTTCCCGACCCGTTACCTCAAGGACGTACCGACCGCTCAGGCTTATGGCATGGCGATCTTCGATGCGCTGTCCAAGCATTTCGGCAACCGTATCCCGGAAACCATTATCGAACCGGGCCGCGGCATGGTCGGCAATGCAGGCGTGATCAAGACCGAAGTGGTTCTGGTCTCCCGCAAGGCGGACAACGACAATGTGCGCTGGGTCTATCTCGACATTGGCAAGTTCGGCGGTCTGGCCGAAACCATGGACGAGGCGATCCGCTACCAGATCGTGACCCCGCATGACGGCAGTGAAACCGAACCATGCGTGCTGGCTGGTCCGACCTGCGACAGCGCCGACGTGCTTTATGAAAAGACGCCGTACCCGCTGCCGCTCTCGCTGACCATCGGTGATGAAATTCTCATCGAAGGCACGGGTGCCTACACCACCACCTATTCGGCGGTGGCGTTCAACGGCTTCGAACCGCTCCGATCCTACGTCATCTGATCAATAGGGTTCAAACCCAATTGATCCTCTCAATCCGTCTGGCACCGCAAGGCGCCGGGCGGAGTGTGCTGCAGCCGCTTTGCGGGGATAGATGTCATGAACGCAACTCTGGAAATTCAGGAACATACCGCAACCGTTGTCGCTCCGGCTTTCACAATAGCGGACGAAACGCTGGAGTACGTGCTGGCGCGCGAAGCGCTGCTCGATCGTGCGATGGGTGAATGCCGTCGCCGGAAATCATCGGAGAAACTGCGTCGCGGTCGCCTGCCCGCAGAAGGGTTGGCTTTTGCCGCGCTTGGTGAAGACGGATCGCTTGCCGGCTCCGTCCGGCTGTGGGATATCCATGCTGGTCTTGATGCTTTCGGCTTTCCTGTGTCTGCGTTGCTGCTTGGCCCGCTGGCGGTCGATCCATCTGCTGCCGGTTGCGGTATCGGTTCGGCGTTGATGCGTCATGCGATTGATGAAGCAAAAGACCGCGGCCATGGTGCGATCCTGCTTGTCGGCGATCCGGAATATTATGAGCGCTTTAGCTTTACCGCCGAAAAGACTGGCGAGCTTGCCATGCCCGGCCCTTATGAAAAGCGTCGCTTTCTGGCGCTTGAGCTGAAACCGGGCCATCTTGACGGGGCACACGGCATTCTGCGTGCCAGCGGACGCAAGGTGGCGCGTGTAGAAGCCTCTTTGCGGCAGTCCGCGTGAATTAAGATAAACGCAGCAGCCGTCCGAAGTTGCGGACGGCTGTAATCGCAAGCCCTGCGAGGAAGCCTGCAACCAGCCCCGCAATGACGATGAGCTTGCGCGATGTGCCTGCCGGATCCAGCGGCGGGCGGGCTTCCGACAAAACCCTGACATTGGCCGTATTCAGGCCTTCCTGTTCGTTCGTCTCGCGCGAACGCAGAAGGAAGGCTTCGTAGACTGAGCGCAGCGCCGTGGCTTCGCGTTCAAGCTCACGCAATTTCACTAGGTCACCGCTATTGTTCGCCTGCTGCGATTTGAGCTGCGCCAGGCGGGCGGTAAGATCTTTTCCTGTTGTACGGACCGGGCGACCTCGACTTGCAGCGAGGAGCGGATTCGCCGCAATTCGGCATCGATGTCGTTCAGGACCGTGCCTGCCTGCGATTGTGCCTGAATGAGTGCCGGATGGCGCGGCCCAAGCTGGGTGGAGAGGCCGCTTGCCGTCTGGCGCGCCTGTGCATATTGCGCGCGCAGTGCCGTCAGCGTGTTGGAACGCAGATCTTCCGGCATAGTCCCGGACACCACGCTATCGGATGTGGCGCTGCTCAATACCTGCACACGGGCCTGAAGCCGCATGGTTTCAGCGCGCTGGTTGGTCAGCTGGTCGTTGAGCTGCGTCAGATCGTTATCGCTTATCAGCTTGCCGTCGACATTGACCAGATCGTGCGAGGCACGGAAATCAGCCGCTGCGCTCCGCTTGTTCGACATTGGCGCGCATATCGGCAAGACGGTTCGACAGTTCGTCCGAAGTGCGCCGCGCGGCATCGGATTGCACCGATGCAAGCTCACTCTGGAAAACGGAACTGATGGTGTTTGCAAGCGATGCCGATTTCTGCGGATCGCGAGTTTTACCGAGATCGAATAGATAAATGTCTTTGCGTCGCGGCTGATGGCGATGCTTTTGCGCAGATTATTGAGAACGTGGGTTTGCAGCGTCTGGCTGTCGGTCGTCTTTGGGGCGACAGCATGCTCTTGATCTGTGCAAATAGCCCGGCAATGCCGGTTGGAACCAGAGTGCCGTTGAATTCGGCGTCTTTTGTCAACTCGGTCTTGTCAATCACCTTCAGCAGCACACTGCTGGAATCGATGATGCGTGCCTGACTTTCGGCAACGGCCAGCGATGCATCGGTCGGAAGCTGCCCCGACGTCAGTTCGTCTCCCACCGTTTTGATGTTGCGCGGATCGACCAGAATATCGGTCGAAGCGACATATATTTGCGGCAGAGATAATGCATAAAGCGCGGCGATCACCCCGCCTAATATCGTGCTGACCAGCAGGAACCTGCGTGATCCCCGCACCACGTCTATGGCGATGCGCGGGTCTATCAGCGGCTTCCACTCGCTGTCCGCCGTCGGTCTTTTGATGACGGAAGCCGGTTCATGTCGGATTGGCTCATCGGTTGGCTTGGATGCCGGAAGGGGCGTGTCGGCCATGGCCTTGTGGCGTTCGCGCTCCTGAACCTTGCGTTCGAGTTCTGCCTCGATCAGCGCGATGCGCTTTTGCAGTTCGGCAACATCCGTGTCATCCAGTTCTTCATCGAGAACGGGTTCCGCCGCTTCCTGCACGGCATGATCGTGCTGGCGAAAAATGCGGCGCGTTCATCCGGTGTCGCGGGCGGTGTCCATGGGGTGCGGTTTCGCTGTCAACGCGATTAGCCGGGCGATTAGCGGGGCGACCGGTCGGATGAGCGTTGGAGAATGCGAGAAGAGGTTTATCGCCCCCACTTTTCTACGCTCCTCGTGATCGCTCATTGCCGAAATCGTCCGTATTTGTATGTCGTCTCAACCGTTTCCGGTATCAATCGATGCTTTGAAATCCATAAGCCAAGGCTCCCGCATGCCGAGCCCAAATCCGGTCAGCCTGCATTTGAACACCGAATGTAATTTTTATAGAAAACAAAACGTTAAAATAATGTCGAGACGAAGTGCCAATTCCCTGAATCTGCAACTTTAGCTTTTGCTTGTTTACTCTTCAAGCTTGCAAAGAAAAGTTTAAATCTTTTCGCTAGAACCGAATACCGCGATAAACGAGGCGCCCTGTTGATAGCGAAAGCGTTCTGGAAACTGTCAGGCAACCATGCCGGAATGGTGCGGGATTATCTGTCCCTGTTTTCCGGCTCTGCGGGCAGGCTGGTGATCTCGCTTGTCTATTTCATCGCGCTTGCAAATACGCTGCCGACTGGTGATTTCGGTATTTTTGCCACCGCTTCGGGTACGGGCGTGGTTCTGTCGCGTATCATTTCTCTGGGCTTCAGTTCACCGCTTTACCGCATATCGACAGTGAAGCCGCATTTGCTCGGTGTCTACACGGCGGGCTTTCTCGTAGCCATTCTGGTTTCTCTGCCGCTGTTTGCGCTGGTTTCCTGGCTGGTCTATTTCGTCTTTTCAGCCGCGATATTTCGTTTCTGCCTTTTGCCGTGGTGGTATTTGCCGAGGCACTGTTCTGGCGTTCGACGGAAATCGTCATCATCGTCAACAACGGCCTGCGCCGGTTCGGCATATCGGCGGGACTGGTGATTTTCGGGACGGCGATGCGCGCCATCGCAGCCGTTCTGTTCATGTGGCTGGCGAGTGTCACGACATCGCCCATTGGGCGTGGTGGTATGCGGCGGCCAATGGGGTCGCGCTGCTGATGGCGTTGAAATTTTACCCGTCGGTTCGGCTTCGCTTCAAACCGGCGCTTTATATGCGGCGGCTTTCCGATGCAATTGCGGTGATGGGAGCAGAACTGCTGTTCTATATTCAGGCCGAGCTCGACAAGCTTCTCGTGCTGATCGTTGGCGGGCCTGTGACGGCGGGTCTTTATGCGATCATCATGCGGCTTGTTGATCTGACGGCCCTGCCGGTGCGCTCCTTCAACATGATGCTGGTGCAAAAGCTCATGCGCACGCCGGACATGTTGTCATCGCTGCGCATCCGCGTCTGGTTGGAATTTGCGGTCTTTGCCGTGTCGGTGGCAGGTCTTGGTGCGATGGTCGTGTTCCTGCAAATATTCCCGAAAGCACTTGGTTCAAGCGTCGCTCCCATTGTCGGGTTGCTGCCGCTGGTGCTGCTCGTGCCAGGGTTCCGCAATCTCATCGAGTATCAGACGGAAATTCTTTATGCGCGCGGCCAGTCGGGTCTCAGGACATTGAGCATGGTGCTGATGACCGCCGCCAAAGCGCTCTTTGTATGGCTGTTGCTCGTGAATTTTGTCGATAGTCACGACTGGATTCTCGGACTCAACATCATATTTGCCGGACTTTATCTCTTGTCGCTGGTTTTCACCTATAAGAGCATCCGTTTGCCGGCAAAGCGGGTCTAGAGCGGTTCCTATTTTAACAGAATCGCCGGAGCCGCTCTAAATATTTGTTTTGTCGCATTTTCTAACGCAAAACCGCTTCGCACTTTTGCTGGAAATGCTCTAGACAGTTATGATCCGGCGAATATCATCGACCGAAAGGCCGAGGAAGGACTGCATCCCAATGGCAACCTGATAAGGTTCCATTTCGGCGATAAAAGTCCGGAATTCGTCTTCGCTCGGCGGTGGTGCGAACCATTGCATCCGGCAAAGATCATGGGTGTCGCTGTAATGACCGGAGCCGTGCAGCACATCATCGACATAGCGACCATAGATGAAGCACTCGGAAAACCGCCGTATATTGCCGAGTGCCGCCACCCAGTGCTGTCCGGTGTGGGCTTCGATCCTCTCGCACATCGAAAGCACGCTGTCGCGCCGCCATGAGACGAGCTGTCCGATATAGTCGTTCAGCCCGCTTTTCCGTTCTCGATACCAAGCAGCTTGGCCGCATTGGCAGCCCAGACCGGGTGTTCCGGCCATTCCGGGTTGGCAAGCGCATTCGGGCGCACGAAAAGCCGGAGCTTTTGTCATGCCAGAGTGTACCGCAATCAAAGGGCGTATAAATGCCGTGTCGGAATCCGTATAGAGAAATCCATCTTCCTCCACGGCATCGGCAAGTGCGATGCGGCGCAATTGTTGCACATGCCAACCCCGCAACGGCTTGGTTCGGAGCGAAAGCCAAACCCGCCTGCGCCACAGATAGGTCGGGTCCCAGAAGGCATGCAACCAGGATGGCAGCAGATCGCGTTCATCGATGATGACCCGTTTTGCGCTTTCGAGCTTGCGAAACAAGGCGACATCCTTGCTGTCGACAAGGATATAGTGCTTTGTGAAGCCGCTGACAAAATTGTCGATGGTCTCGCAAAGCAGCTTGCAGCGCTCGAAATCCTGGTCCCAACTGGCTGTGACGATTGCGGTTTTCACCGGGGACCTCCCTTCATCCAGCCTTTGGCGACGCGCCACAGAAATACGGGATTGCCGATAAGATAGCGCTTTGCGAGCCGTCGCGGCTCCTGCAGCAGCCGGTGCACCCATTCCATCTGGATATTGCGCACCCATTGCGGGGCGCGCTGGACACGACCTGTATGCAGGTCGAAGAGCGCGCCGACCGCACTCGCCACCGTGCAATGTTCCCCGTGATGTTCTTGTCGATAAAGAGTTCCTGCCGCGGCACGCCCATCGCGACGAGCAATATGTCGGGATGGAAATCTTTGAGCTGTGCCAGAATGCCATCAAGATCGGCGGGCTTGAAGAAACCGTCTGAAATGACGCGATAGTCATGGCGTGGGGTCTGTTGCTTGAAAAGCGCGCGGCATCGGCGGCAACGCCGGGACCGCCGCCTAGCAGAGCGACTTTCAGCGGACGTTTCATGTGGTCCAGCAGGCCCGGAATGAAGTCCGTTCCGTTGAGATTGGCAGGGAATTTGCTGCCATAGGCAACCTTGCTGGCAATATCGACGCCCACACCGTCGGGCAGGATCAGGAAATCCTCCAGTGCAGCGTGATAGGCCGAGTCGGTATTCGCAATGTTGGAATTATTGGCGTTGAGCCAGCCCTGTTTCATGAACCGGCCTTCATTGATGCGGCTCTCGAAAAGGCAAAGGCTCCGTCCCAATCAAAACAGGCGACCTTCACGCCCAGGATATTGCGGTAAGTGACGTTTTCTGTATGCATCATGCTTGGTCCGTATTTCTCTTCGCCACGAAGTGCTTGCAGACCTCTGGCAACTGCGCGGTCCATGCCTTCGATTTGTGACCGGGTGAAGGCTTTGCCGTCCAACCGCTGGCGATCTCCTGATCTTGTCTTTTCAATGCGCTCGATGATTGCTGCGGCGAAGGCTCGCGGGTCGTCGGCAATGGTGCAATTGTCCGGAATATTGCTGATACCACGCACGGAATGCGCCGTGGCGACGCTTGGCATTCCCAACTCGAATGTTTCGATGGTCTTTAGCTGCACGCCGGTTCCCGCTCGGCTGATAAGCGGTACGAGCGCGCCGCTTTCCACGAATTCGGTCGCGTCCGGAACTTTGCCCAAGAAGTCGACGCCGGACCATGCTGCAATCAGATCCGCAGGCGTGTTCCCTGCAATCGCGATGGAAATGTCGTCGGGAAGATGGGGCTTTACCTCGCGCAGAAACCATTCAAGGCCGATGCGGTTCGGATGCCATGTCCATGTGCCGATAAGGGCAAGGCCGTACTTGATCGGGTGCTGCTGTGCGGCCTGCGCGCCACCCGGCGTGACGAGTGGCATTGTGGCAAACCGATCAGAGCCAAGCCCGAGCGCCGGGCCGTCATCCTCGGCAAAGGTGAAGGTGAAACGGGCATTGCCGCTGAGGCGGCTTTCCAGCCCCTTGAGAATGCGGGCTTCGCGACCGAACAGGAATTTCTGGATGAAGCTTCTGGCATCGGCTGCATTTTCTTCTGCCGAGCGATATTCTACATTATGCGCCACGAAAAGCGATGGCTTGTCTTTGAAAATATCTTCAAACGCACCGGGCAACGTTACGCCATTCAGCACATAGGCATCGAACGGGCCGATCTGCTTGATGGCTTCCGCAGTTGCTGCGCGGGTATCACGCGCAGCTTCGCCGATGAAACCGTCAATCCTGTCAGGAAGGATTTCAGAACCCAGCCGATCTTGCGCCTGATGCCGGCACCTTCAGTCCGCACTTCGACTTCACCCAGAACGATAGTATCTGCGGCATCGGCTTTCACGCCCGGCCAAGTGAAGCCAAGAACGGTTACTTTTGCGCCCGAGCGACGCAGACCGTCGACCACGGCGGCGTTTGCCACTTCATAGCCGGTCGTCGGTACTCCGTGTGGAACAATCGACGTTACGAAAACAAGGTGGGGGACGGCAATTCAACTCCTGAACATCACTTGATCTTAAAACGCCTGACATTCCAGGCTGGCATGCTTTATGATAGTCTTGGTCAGTTTTATAACCCAGCGGTGAACTTTTCTTTAAATGTTTTTCAATAATGGCGGATAAACAAATATAGAAGTTCCAAATATCCGGTAGCGTTTATGTCTAATTTACCAAGTCATATAGAAGTAATTGCTAAAACACCTGGGCTTGGTTTCGATGAAATCGAAGTCGTTGTGACACTGCCGACATTTCGCCGCCCGGAACATGTCATCCGCACACTCGACACACTGAACGCTCAGGTCACAAGCCGCCGCTTTGCGGTCGTGGTGATCGAGAATGAGGCGGAGGATCGGGAAGGTGCCAAGGTTGCGGCGCCGCAGTTCGATGCCGGGAAATATACCGGTATGCTGATCGTCGAATCCCATCGCGGCAACTGCAATGCCTATAATGCGGGCTGGCTGACAGCGATGACCTATTTCCCGAATTTCAAATATGTCATCGTCATCGATGACGATGAACTGGCCGATCCGGCCTGGATCGAAAACATGGTGGCCACCGCCGAGCGTTACAACGCCAGCCTCGTCGGCGGTCCGCAATATCCGATCTTCGAGAAGCCGGGTGCGGAAAAATGGGCGAGACACCCCGTCTTCCTGCCGCACTACAATAAAACGGGCCCGGTTCCGATCATTTATTCGTCCGGCAATCTGTTGATTGCGCGTCCGGTTCTGGAAGCCATCGGCTATCCGTTCATGGACCTGAAGTTCAACTTCACCGGCGGCGGCGATTCCGATTTCATCAATCGCTCGCGGGCCAAGGGCTTCAATATCGCCTGGTGTAACGAAGGCATTGTCCGCGAGACCATCCCGGCGCGGCGGCTGGAAAAGGACTGGATCACCGCGCGCGGTTTGCGCAATGGCGTCTTGTCGACGCTGATCGAACAGCGCCAGCGCAAGGACGAGCCTTTCGGTCAGGTTCGCGTCTTCTTGAAGAGCCTTGCACTTCTCGGCTATTCTCCAATCAAGGCGCTGCGGCGCGGTTTTGCGGCGCGCTTCGTGCCGGTCGGAACCTATTTCATCCATATCGGGCTGGGCCGTGTCATGGCCCATTTTGGATATCTGAATGAGCAGTATCGCAACCCGGACAAGAACTGACGCCCATTCCGACCTTGCTGCGCGAAACGATATGCGGGCGACAATCCGAACGATTGCGCTCGTTATCGCCACGACAACATTCTGCATCCTGCTGGTTTCGTTCCGTCCGTTCAATCCGCTGAGTGCGGCGACGGGCGGTGACGTATCGGGCGGCGGTGATGTGATCAACCAGCTTGGCTTCGGTTGCCTAGGGGCTGTTGCGCTTCTGTCGCTTGCGATGTTCGCCGATCCGAAAAGGTAGTCAAAATTGTCAGTCCCGGCTGGCTGCTGATGTTTGTCTTCCTGTTCGCGTCAGTTTTGCGAGCCCTGATCCTTCCACTGCGATACGCGGTGTGCTGTTGACGATGATCGGTGTTTTGACGGTAATCGCTGTCTTGAGCCTGCCGCAGGATGGCGACGCCTATTCGGCGATGCTGGTCACGGTGGCTTCGATCGTGATCGTCATTTCCTATGCGGGCGTCATTCTTCTGCCCAATCTCGGCACCCACGGCGCGGACGCGCTGGAACCGCAGAACGCCTATCTGTGGCGCGGCGTCTTCACGCATAAGAACATTGCCGGGCCGGTCATGGCTGCTTTTGCCTTCGCCGGTGTCTATCTGTGGCGGCGTGGCTGGCGCGTGAGCGGTTTTCTGATCGCTATCTCTGCCTTGATTTTCGTTTCGCAGACCGGATCGAAGACGACGGCAGCTTTGGTGCCGCTCGCCATGCTGCTGGTGATCGGTCCCGGCATTTTCGGTCTTCGTTTCCTTGCACCGGTCGCGGTCTTCACCATCCAGTTTCTGCTTGCACTATTCACCTTCGGTACGGTTCTTTTCGAGCCAATGCGTCAACTTGTTCTGCTGCTTGATGTCGATTCCACCTTTACCGGGCGCACCTCCATCTGGACCTTTGCCGTCGAGGCGCTTTCTCATCGCCCTTGGACCGGTTTCGGTTATGAAAGCTTCTGGGGTACTCCGGCAGCGAAAGAGGCGGCAAAGCCCTACTATCTCGATTGGGATGTGCGCGGCATTGTGCACGGGCACAATGGCTATCTCGATATCGCGGTATCCATGGGAATTCCGGCGCTGCTTTGCGCCATCTTCGTCATGATCGTCATGCCGCTCATCAATTATGCGCGGTGCCGCCCGGTGCGCGAAAATCTGCTGCTTGCCGATTTCTTCCTGATGATCGTGTTCTTCGGAACGTTGAACGCCATGCTGGAAAGTTTTTCTTCCGCCGCATGGACCCGGTCTGGCTTACGCTCGTCTTTGCGATCTTCGGCCTCAGGCTGACCGCGAAAATTATCATCCCCAAAAGGTAGTCGGAGCCACTTCATGAATATCGCAATCGTCGGGACAGGGTTTGTGGCCGACTATTACATGACCACGCTGCGCAATTATCCCGAGTTGAAACTCCGCGGAGCCTATGATCGTTCGCCCGAACGGCTGAAAGCGTTCTGCGCGTACTATTCACTCAGCGCCTATGACAGTTTCGAGGCTGTACTGGCCGATCCAGAAGTGCAGATCGTCGTCAATCTGACCACGCCCGAAAGCCATTTTGAAATCTCACATGCAGCGCTTTCCGCCGGAAAGCATGTTTATTCCGAAAAGCCGCTGGCGATGAATTACGACGATGCGGAGGCGCTGGTCGCTTTTGCACGACAATCCGGCCTCACGCTTGCGGCGGCCCCGGCAAACGGCCTCAGCGATGCCTATCGTCTGGTGGCAAGCGTGATAAATGGCATCGGCATGCCGCGTCTCGTTTATGCCGAAATGGAAGACGGGCCGGTGTTTCGTGACAAATGGTCGAGCTGGCGTTCGCAGTCGGGCGCACCATGGCCGGGTCTGCACGAGTTCGAGATCGGCTGCACGCTGGAACATGCAGGCTATGCGCTGTCATGGCTGGTGTCGCTGTTCGGCCCGGTCGAGAGCGTCTCGGCATTTTCCGCCATAACCTTTCCCAATAAGGGGCCGGGGACCGAACATCTTCACATGGCGCCCGATTTTTCGGTTGGCTGTCTTGTTTTCAAATCGGGGCTGGTGGCGCGTCTCACATCGGGGCTTGCGATGCCGAAGGACCGCAGCCTGACAATCGTTGCCGACAAGGGCTCGATTGTGGTGGACGATCTCTGGGATAATCGCTCTTCTGTACGTCTCGAGCGCACGGAAGAAAAACGCCGTTTTCTGGCGCGCCTGTTCGGCATTCTGGAAATGCGCATCGGCAAGTTTCTCGCATGGAAACCGGCTGTCGGCACGAAGCTGCCCTATCCGAAGGCCGACAAGCGGTCGCTGCCGATGTACCCTTCGCAGATCGATTTCGTGCGCGGGATTGCCGATCAGGCTCGTGCTATCCAGACTGGCGACAAGGCATTCTTTTCCGGTGATGTGGCGCTGCATATCACCGAAATCGCGCTTGCCTTGAACAATGCTGGCGAGAATGCACAGCCCTACAGGATGAGAAGCAGCTTCTAACCTTTAGAGCGTGATGTTTTTAAGTTGAATCGTTATCCCGCTCTAAACTTTTGTTTGAGCATGATTTTATCCGAAAACCGGTTCCCACTTTTCGGAATCATGCTCTAGCCAGCACCTTGCGAACGATATCAGCTACGGCGGCATTCTGGTTGAGCGGCATGGTCGCATTGGAGATCTGGCCGTTCAGTACCGCATCGCGAACCGCTTCGGCCTGAAACTGCAGCCCGTTGCCGGAAAAGGCATAAGTCTCGATTGTGCGGCCCGGCAGGGCAGGCGGTTCATAACCTTGCCGACAAAGCCTTTTCCGCCATTCGGCCCGAGCGACGACCGTGCGGCAAAGGCTGAAAACAGGGTCAGCCTCTGGGCTTTCAAAAACGGCGCGTGGATCAGTATCGTGCCTTTGGTTCCCTCGATTACCATGCGATTGTCGCCGTCGCGGTCGAAGCCGCAGGAGAGGCTGGCCGTGGCGCCCGGCCAGCCAAGCTGGAACTCGGTGCGCATATCCACGCCGCTTTTGGCGCGCTGCCAGCGACCATCGACATGATCCGGCAGGCCAAGAAAATACAATGCCAGCGAAACCGGATAGACGCCGAGATCGAAAGCCGCGCCGCCGCCAAGCTCCGGGCTGAAGAAGCGGCTTTGCGGGTCGTAGGCACGGATATAGGAAAGATCGGCTTCGATGCGCGTCACAGTACCGATGCGACCGCTGTCGATATGCTTTTGGCTGCGTGGATCGCTGGCAGAAAACGGCTCCACATGGCCTCCATGGCGAAGACGTTTTTGCTTTTGTCGCAGCTTCGATCTGACGTGCGCCAGCGGCATCCAGCGAGAGCGGCTTTTCGATCAGGCAGGGCTTGTCCGCGGCGATTGCCTGTATGGCCTGCAGCACATGCATGGCGCTGGGCGTCGCAATATAGACGGCGTCGATATCCGGATCGGAAAGAAACTCACCCGAATCGCTGAACGCCTTGTCGGCACCGATGCGGCGGCGGAATGTTTCGGCGGTCTCTGGCGCCCGCGAGCAGACTGCAGTAACGCACATTCCAGCGCTCGCCTGAATATCGGCCGCAAAGGCGGCGGCTATCGTGCCTGTGCCCCAAATGCCCCAACGAAAATCCGTCTTTGCCTGCTTGTCGCGATTCACGTGCTTGCCCCACAGCTTCATACAGGTGCTATATAACCCATGTAATGCGGCTAACGAAGTTTCTTTGTCCTGTCAGGATGCCCTTCATAAAAATCAGGAGGTGGGCGTGATGCGTGGAATTGTCGTGGCTGTGGCGCGGGATGGCGCGCATCGTTTTTCAAAACAGGTCGTGCCGGAAATCCGCATTGTCACAGGGCTTGGCGTCGAAGGCGATGCCCATCAGGGCGTAACGGTGAAGCACCGGTCACGCGTGCGGGCCGATCCGACGCAACCCAATCTGCGACAGGTACATCTCATTCATGCGGAACTTTTCGACGAGCTGGCGGAAAAGGGTTTTGACGTCGCACCTGCCGATCTTGGCGAGAACGTTACTACGCGCGGCATCGATCTTCTTGGGCTGCCGCAGGGCACTTTGATCCGAATTGGCGACGAGGTCGTTCTGGAAACAACGGGCTTGCGCAATCCCTGTTCCCAGATTGAGAATTTCCAGACCGGGCTTCTGGATGCCGTGCTCGATCGCACGCCCGATGGCGAACTTATCCGCAAGTCGGGTATCATGACCATCGTTGTTGCGGGCGGCACGGTGAAGGCGGATGATGCAATAGCTGTCGAATTGCCGCCGCTTCCGCATCACAAGCTGGAACGGGTGTGAAACTGGCAAAGTACAGGCTTTTGGAGTGAGCTAACCGATTTAATAAGACGTTTGTGAAGGCGAAACCGGTGATTTTCGCCATGGGAGGTCTATCAACTTTGCGTCATATGCCTAGATCATCCCACAATAGGATACAGATTGACATGCGCTGCTGCCGAAATCCGGCTGCGGCCTATTCTTATCGGTTCGGCTTGTCGGCGTTCGATGTTTGCATGTGTCTAGACGACGGCCGGTCGGTTGCATTTGCGAAGGGCACAAAATGGAAAAAGCAGATATCGGTATGGTCGGCCTTGGCGTCATGGGCTCCAACCTGGCGCTGAACATAGCCGAGAAAGGCTACACGGTAGCTGTCTATGACCGTGATGAGCCTGTGCTGAAAGCCTTCATTGAAAAGGCTGGCCCGCTGCGCGACAAGATCATCCCTTGCCCCACTTTCGAGGAACTGGCCGCCAATATCCGCAAGCCGCGTCCCATCATCTTCCTCATCAAGGCAGGCGCTCCCGTCGACGCCGAAACAACCCGCCTCAAGGCATATCTTGAGAAGGGCGATATCATGATTGACGCCGGTAATTCCGATTACCGCGATACGGTGCGCCGTCTGAAGGCGCTTGGCCCCAACGACCCAACCTTTGTCGGCATGGGAGTTTCCGGCGGTGCGGAAGGCGCACGCCATGGTCCGTCGATGATGGTCGGCGGCACCGAGGAAGCCTATGAGCGTATCGCGCCGATCCTGCTCGCCGCTGCCGCCAAATACAAGGACGAGCCTTGCTGCGCGCTGGTCGGGCCGGATGGCGCCGGTCATTTCGTCAAGACGATCCACAATGGCATCGAATATGCCGACATGCAGATGATCGCCGAAATCTACGGCATCCTGCGCGACGGTCTCGGGCTTTCGGCCCCGGCTATCGGCGATGTGTTCGAGAAGTGGAACGAAGGTCCGCTCAACTCCTATCTGATCGAAATCACCGCCAAGGTACTGAAGGCAACCGATCCGGAGACCGGCAAGGCGATGGTCGACGTGATCCTTGATGAGGCCGGTCAGAAGGGCACGGGCCGCTGGGCAGCGATTGAAGCCCAGATGCTCGGCGTTCCGGCAACGGCAATCGAAGCCGCAGTTGCCGCCCGTTCGCTGTCCTCGCTGAAGCCCTCGCGTGAGCTTGCCGCGAAAGCCTATAAGCCGGGTTCGCGCAGCCTCGACATTTCCGATCAGGCAAAATTCCTTGCCGATCTGGAGCAGGGCCTGCTTGCTGGCAAGATTGCTGCCTATGCCCAAGGTTTCGCGGTGATGGAAGCCGCCTCGCAGGAGCATGGCTGGAACATTCCGCTTGCCGAAACGGCGCGCATCTGGCGCGCGGGCTGCATCATTCGTTCGCAGCTTCTGGACGATATCGCCCATGCCTTTGAAGACAGCGAAAGCCGCAACCTGCTGCTCGCCCCTGCTTTTGTCGACCGCATGAGCAAGGCTTCCAAGGGCCTTCGCCAGATCGTCGCCAAGGCGGCGCTCGCTGGCCTGCCTCTGCCAGCGCTCGGTTCAGCACTCAGCTATTTCGACAGCTTCACGCAGGCGCTCGGCACAGCCAATCTCATTCAGGGCCAGCGCGATTTCTTCGGTTCGCATGGCTTCAAGCGTATCGACAAGGATGGTGATTTCCACGGCCCGTGGGGCTGAATCTTTCGGTCCCTGACCCGCCTGCAAATGGCGCCTTTCTGCGATCCGGTGCTCACGTACTCAATGTACGCTGCGCTCCGGTTCTCGAAAGCCACCATTTTCGGCACGTCATGAACCGAAATCTTATCAACCCACTGCGCATGTCATCACAACAAAGCCGCCCTCGGGGCGGCTTTGTGCTGCTTCCGCTCTCCCTCATCCTGAGCTTGTCGAAGGGTGAGGTTAAGAAGGGTGTCAGTCGGCCAATACCAGCAGATCATGCGAGGCGAAATGCACCGTCACCTTGTCGCCGCGCTGCGGCGGCTGGGTCGGGTCGTTGAACGTGTCGAAAGACAGGCGGTTTTGCCGAGCGCTACGCGTGTGCGGATCACGGAGCCGAGGAAATGCACGTCCTCAATGGTTGCATCCAGTGAGGTATCGTGGCTCTTGCGCGCTTCGAGGCTCACCGCTTCCGGGCGCAGGGCCAGCGTCAGCGGCTTGCCCTTCGGGTGGTGGTCGAGCTTTTCCTGCACTGTGATGGTGCGGCCGTCGAGATCGATGCTGTTCTTGCCGGGTTCGCTGACCGAGGCTTCCAGCATGTTGAGCGTGCCGACGAAGGATGCCACGAAGCGCGAGGCAGGACGGTTATAGATATCGAACGGCGAGCCGATCTGGTCTGCGCGGCCTTCATGCATGACCACGATGCGGTCGGAGATCGACAGCGCTTCCTCCTGATCGTGGGTGACGAAAACGGTCGTAATGCCAAGCTTCTGCTGGATGGCGCGGATTTCTTCGCGCAAGGATATGCGGATTTTCGCATCCAGCGCCGATAGCGGCTCGTCGAGCAGGAGAACCTGCGGCGTTGCGAGCGCGCGGGCCAGTGCCACGCGCTGCTGCTGGCCGCCGGACATCTGATAGGGATAGCGATCCGCCAGATGGTCGAGGCGGATGAGGCCGAGCATCTCCTGCACCGTGGCGTCGATTTCTGCCTTGGGCTTTCCGGCAACGCGCAAGCCGAACGAAACATTCTGCGCCACCGTCATGTTGGGAAACAGCGCATAGGCCTGAAACACCATGCCGATATTGCGCTGGTTGGGCTTGAGATCGACCACATCCTTGCCATTGATTTCGATGGCGCCGCTGTCGGGTGCTTCGAAACCGGCGATCATGCGCAGAACGGTTGTCTTGCCGCAGCCCGAGGGTCCGAGGAAGGAAACGAATTCACCTTTTCGACAGCGAGGTTGAAATCGTGGACGACGGTATTGGCGCCGAAGCTCTTTTCAGGTGCTTGATGTTGAGAAAAGCCATGAATCTTACCCGGCGGTTGTCTTGAATTTATTGAGGCGCGAGACGAGCTGCAGCATGATGATGCTGAGCCAGGTTATGCCGAACGAAATGATCGCCAGTGCTGACGGTTCATAGGCGCGGTTTGCGCCGACGAGCTGCAGATAGGGACCGAAGGCCGGGCGGTTCAGAAGCGAGGCCAGCGTGAATTCGCCGATGACGATGGCAAATGTGATGAAGGCCCCGCTCATCACGCCGGAAATCACGTTCGGGAAGATCACCTTGAACATGATGCGGCCCCAGCCCGCACCGAGGCTTTGGGCGGCTTCCGTCAGCGTATTGACGTCGATGGTGCGCATCGCCGTATCAACAGCGCGATACATATAGGGCAGCGACAGCGTCATATAGCCGAACATCAAAAGCACGTCGGTTGCCCGCGTCGATGCGGTGAACGGCAGCCATGACGACGAGTTGTAGATGCGCAGGTAACCGAACACGATGACGATGGCCGGAATGACCAGCGGCATCAGCGTGATGAATTCCATCACCGGGCGCAATTGCGGCAGGCGCAAACGCACCCAATAGGCAGTCGGTACAACCAGCAGCACACCGAAGACAATGGTCAGGAGGCCAAGCACGATCGAATAACCGAAGGTGGCCTGAAAGTTGGGGTCGGTGAACACGACCCGATAGGCATCGAAGGAATATTCGCCGCGCCGCATGCGCAGCGAGAATTCGAACGTGCCGATCAGCGGAACGAGGAAGTAGATCGCGCCGATCAGGAAGGCGATCCAGGCGCCGATCTTCTGGGCATTGAAGCCTTTCTTTTCATCGTTGCCACCTCTCGGCGCGAATGCGCAGCCAGATATAGATGAGGTTGGAAACACCCGTAATGACGATCATGCCGAGCGCCAGCGCATAGCCGAGATTCTGGTTATGCAGTACATCGCCGCGGATCTGGGCATAGAGCAGGATCGGCACGATGTTGAGCGAGGAGCCGGTCAATGCATAAGCCGTTGCAATCGCCCCGAAGGCATTGGCGAACAGCAGGAGCGTCGTGCCGAGCAGGCTTGGCCACAGGATCGGGAAGGCCACCATGCGCCAATATTGTGCGGTGGTCGCGCCAAGAATGGATGAGGCTTCCCGCCATTCCTTTTCAGACCGTCGAGCGCAGGCGTCAGGATCAGCACCATCAGCGGTATCTGGAAAAGAGATAGGTCAGCGTCAGGCCGAAGAAGGAGAGAAGGTTGAAGCCGGTCGAATAGAGATTGAAGCCGAACCATTCCCGGAGCAGGATCGTCACGAAGCCGGTTCGTCCCAGTGTCGCCAGAAAGGCGAAGGCGAGCGGTACGCCCGCGAAGTTCGACGCCACGCCGGAAAAGGTCAGTACCGTCGGGCGCAGCCATGATGGCAGATTGCCGAGAACGACCGCCCAGGCCAGAAAGAAGCCGATGATCCCGCCGCCGATGGCCGATGCGAGGCTGACCTTGATCGATACCCAGTAGGCGCTCAGGATTTGCGGCTGAAACAGGTCATGGATGTTCTGGAGCGTGAAGTTTCCGGCCGGGTCCTGAAAGGCGCCGATGATGAGATACATCGTGGGCCAGATCAGGAAGAGGATGGCGAAGAGGAAAAACGGCGCCACGCCAAGCCATGACAGCGGAAGTCGGCGCTTGCGCACTCTGCTGGGGCTGATGTTTCGGCTATTGAACTCATGCGTTCTTTCTTTAGACCGGTTCCCGCCAGAACGGAACTGACAGAACCGTTCCGACTTTTGTTTTATTTTTGCGATCGGCAGGCTGCCATTCGCCCCTGCCGGAAATAGCTAGAGCATTTCCTGTTTGCCAACAAGCTGGCGCTGTTTGGAAAAGAGGAACGGTGGTTCAGATGAAATCTGCTTCGATATCGCGTCGACCGTGTAGGGCCGGCGCGATATTCATTCGATACGACAGATGCGCTTACTGAACGTTTGCACCCACGACGCTGTCCCATTCCTTGGTGATCGTGGCCTGTGCGGCTTCGATCTGTTCCAGGGTCGGGAAGATAGCTTTTCATAGGCATCTGCTGGCGGCAGCTTGTCGAGCAGTTCCTGCGGGATCTTGCCAGCCTTCGCCATTGCGTTGAAGCGGATCGGGTGGCAGTAGCCCTTCAGATAGCCGAGCTGGCCTTCATCCGAATAGATATGTTCCATCCACAGCTTCGCAGCGTTCGGATGCGGTGCGTAGGCGCTGATTGCCTGAACATAGACACCAGCGATGACGCCCGACTTCGGAATGACGGTTTCAATTTCCGGGTTGCCCTTGAGTGTGTCCCGGTCGGCGAGCGCGTTATAGTCCCAGCGGATGACGATGGGGGTCGAGCCCTGCGCCAGCGAGGCGGCCTTGCCGATGACCGGAACGAAATTGCCGTTGGCGTTCAGTTCCTTGTAGAATTCGAGGCCCTTCTTGCCGGCAGCTTCGCCCGGCTCTGCGCCGCGTGCAATACCGGCGGCATGAACGCCGAGGATCGCCTGTGCCGAAACGCGTGGATCGCCTGCAAGTGCAACCGAATTCGCATAGTCGCTCTTGAGCAGATCTTCCCAGTCCTGCGGAATATCCGTGACGATGTCCTTGTTCACTTCGAATGCGAGAACGCCGTAATAATCGCCGTACCAGTAACCTTCGGGGTCCTTGGCGCTGTCTGGAATTTCGTCCCAGGTCGCAACCTTATAAGGCTGGATGAGACCGTCTTTCTTGGCTGATGTACCGAAGGCAAAGCCAACATCGATGACGTCAGGAGCCTGCGGGCCCTTATTGTCCTTGTTGGCCTTGATGGCTTCGATTTCATCGCCCGAACCGGCGTCCGGGTTCAGTTCGTTGACCTTGATGCCATATTTGTCCTTGAAGGACTTGATGATGTCGCCATAGCCGCACCAGTCATGCGGGAGTGCGATGGTGGTCAGCTCGCCTTCTGCCTTGGCAGCGGCGATCAATTCGGCTGACGGTTCGGCAGCGGCGATGGAAACCCCGGCAACGGCGATTGCCGTCGAAAGCGACAGTAGACGCGCTGTGTAAGCAAGCATTGTTTGACTCCCTGTTTAAGTCCGGCGAACGCTCCCGGTCGATTCCGGTGCTCGCGCATTCCCGATACCCGCCCTACGTGACGGTTGGATGACAGTTTATGGTTTGTCACAAACTGTCATCGGCGGAAAGTGAAACACGTTTTCAGGGGCTTAGCAATTCATCCGTTAGCGGGAGCAGCATTTTATGACAAGAAATGTGACAAGAGTTTCGTCACTGTCATAATTCTGCGGGAGGCTTTTCCTGCGCGACAAGGGTTTGTCTCAACACGGCATCAACGATTTATGTCGTGGATAAACGAAAATTTCCGAAAATCAGACGAACCTTATTGAGTTTCATACGAAGCTGTAAGAGGGCGGGGTCGAGTGCATCCTGAAAGGCGCGAAACGGCTTTCGAACAAGGTACGCGCCAAAGCAAATAGTTAGAGCGCCGGTCTGATTCAATCAGATCAGAACGCGCTTTAATGCCCCCGCCGCCACCGGCAACCTGTTTCGGCTTGCGCAGCATGATGGCGCAAACGGCAAGCGAACAGAACATCATCGTGAGAATGAAGAACACGTCGATAAAGGAGAGCAGGGTGGCTTGCTGGCGCACCATGCCGGAAAGCTTGGCAATGGCGATTGTTGCGCCGTCCATACCAGCGGCATTGTACTTGGCCGTCAGATTGGCGACCATCTTTTCCGCTTCGGCATTGCCCCAGCGGACATGCTCGGCCAGACGCTCGTAATGCATGTCGCCACGGCGGGTCAGGATCGTGTTGATAACGGCAAGGCCGACAGCACCGCCCAGATTACGGGTCAGATTGAACAGTCCGGATGCGTTTTTCAGCAAGGCTGGCGGCAGCGTGCCGAGCGCCAGATTGTTGATCGGCACCATACAGAGCATCAGCGAACAACCACGCAGAATTTGTGGCAGCAGCAGTTCGTAAAATCCCAGTCGGCAGTGAGGCCCGTCACCATCCAGGTGCCAGCGGCGAAGCCGAGGAAGCCGATCATCATCATCAGGCGCGGGTCCATCCTGTTGGACAGGAAACCCGCCACCGGGGCGGTGAAGAACATGGCGAGACCGCTGACGAAAAGCGCCTCGCCGATCATCAGGGCATCATAGCCGCGAACGCTGCTCAGATAGAGCGGATAAAGATAGGTGAGGCCGTAGAGACCGACACCCATCACGAAGGAAAACAGCGAGCCGAAGGCAAAGTTGACATTCTTGAAGGCGCGCAGATCCACGATGGGCTGTTCCGCCGTAAACGCACGATAGAAAAGACGAGGCCGCCAATGGTCATGAGGATGGTCAGGACGAAAATCGCTTCATCCTGCAGCCAGTCGTTGCGCGGGCCTTCTTCCAGAACATATTCCATGGAGCCGAGAAATGCGGCCATGCCGATAAGGCCCCACCAGTCGAACTTGCTTAAGAGTGAACTGTCGCCTTCGTCAAAGTCGATGAGGTTCCATGCAGCGATGGTGACCAGAATGCCGGGGCCGACATTGACCAGAAACAGCCAGTGCCAGGAGAAAGCGTGGCTAAGATAGCCACCGACCGTTGGGCCGATTGTAGGCGCAAGCGTTGCCACAAGGCCGATCATCGGTGAGACGATTGAGCGTTTGGATGGCGGGAAGATAGTGAAGGCCGCCGCGAACACACTGGGGATCATGCCGCCGCCGATGAAGCCTTGAATGGCGCGATAGACGATCATCTGTTCGATGTTCGTCGCCGTTGCACAGAGCATGCTGGCGAGGGTGAAACCTGCAGCTGAAATCGTAAAAGCACGCGCGTCGACAACAGGCGCCCAAGGAAGCCAGACAGCGGAATCATGATGACTTCCGCGATCAGATAGGATGTCTGCACCCACGAGATTTCGTCGGAACTGGCGCTCAGACCCGCCTGAATTTCGGCCAGCGATGCCGAGACGATCTGGATATCCAGAATCGCCATGAACATGCCGAACACCATGGCCAGAAAGGCGATAGCCTTCTTTGGGTCTATGCGGTCGTCTGCGGGGCCATTGGCCCCATTGTCGTGTCTGCAGCCATGACGGCGCACTCCGGAATGGAAGAAAAGGCGGCGCGAAACCCGTTTCGCCGCGCCGCTATCTATTATTTCAAGTCAACCCGCAGGTTCGATCAGTTGGTCTTTTCGTCGGGCGCCGTGCGTGTATCGATATCGACCACGACACTCAGGCCCGCGCGGATCTTGCCGGATTCCAGCGCTTCCTTCGGGATCGTGATGCGAACAGGAACGCGCTGTACGATCTTTGTGAAGTTGCCGGTCGCATTTTCCGGCGGCAGCAGCGAGAACACTGCACCCGAAGCCGGTGCGATGGACGCAACCTTGCCGTCAAACTTCGTGCCGTCAATTGCGTCGACGTAGATATGCGCGGTTTCGCCGGTCTTGATCTTCGCGAGCTGCGTTTCCTTGAAGTTTGCGTCAATATAAAGCTCATTGACCGGGACAAGTGCCGCGATCTTCTGGCCCGGCGAAACGAGATCGCCCTTTTGCCGGCAAGATTGCCGATCACACCATCGAACGGTGCGCGCAAGGTGGTGAAGGAAAGATCGCGGGCAGCTTTATTGCGAGCAAGTTCCAGCGATTTCATCGTGCTTTCGGCCTCGCTATATTGGGCGTTGAGCACTTCGATATTGGCCTTGGCGGAAGCAATCTGTGCGTCACTGCCGGCCACCTTGGCGCGCGCCTGGTCGAGTGAGGACTGGGCGGTGTCGAGTTCGGCCTGAGCGACGAAACGCGTTTCATGCAGCTTCTGTACGCGCGCAATCGTATTTTGCGCATTGGTCAGAACCGCAGTCGCGGCCTGCTTGTCGGCGTTTGCCTGCTGGAGCACGGCCTCCGCTGCATCGGTTTCCGCCTTGATGCGAATGAGCGTCTGCTTCTGGGTCGCGAGCTTTGCTTCCGCTTCATCGAGCGCGATCTTATAGTCACCCGCATCGAGCTGGAAGATCACATCGCCTGCCTTGACCTGCTGGTTGGCAGCTACCGGGATATTCTCGATGTAACCGGTAACCTTTGGTGCTATGGAAGCGATGTCGCCCTGAACATAAGCGTCGTCGGTCGAAACCATGAAGCGCCCGACCGTCCACCAGTCATAGGCGAACCAGAGGCCGCCGGCGACCGCGACCGTCAGAATGCCAGGAAGCAGGACACGTTTGCCGAAGCTCTTCTTCTTGCCGCCCTTGGCAGTTTCCTTGGGGCTGCTTCCTGCGGACTCGGTGCGGTATGGGGCTGCGATCTCTCGTTCAGGGGCGCCTCACTCGTCGCCGGCTGGGATGCCGAGGCGAAGTTCTTGGCGTTGGGGAACGGATGAATATCGGCCTTATCAACGGACTTCGGGGCGGACATAGGGAAACTTTCTGCTCATCCTTCGGATTGAACCGCTCGGTTCGATGTTGACATAGATCAATAAGATGCGCATATCAAGAGGATATCGAACCGCTTGGTTCGAAAAGGTTAGAGTCTCGAAAAATGAAACCTGATCCCAACACCAAAGGAACGACAGTTACGATGATGCATGACCGGAACCGGCATGACGAAAAGATACCGGCCGACCGGGCGATAGCAAATCGTCGTGCTCCGAACCGGAATGCAGCCGCACGCGGCTCGGTGCCGGTCAGGACCCTGCAAAACGCCGTCAAATCCTTGAAGGCGCTCAGGATGTGTTTCTGCGCATGGGCTTCGATGCGGCCAGCATGAATGACATCACGCGCGAGGCTGGTGTGTCGAAGGGAACGATCTACGTTTACTTCAACAGCAAGGAAGACCTGTTTGTTGCATTGTGCGAGCATTATCGCGATACAATGTTTCGTGAACTGATAGAAAAACTCGACAAGGGGTTCGATTCACGCCAGGAACTGACCGATTTCGGCGTGGCACTGGTTACGCTGATAACGTCGTCGACGGCAGTGCGGGCGCAGCGCATTGTTCTGGGCGTTAGCGAGCGCAAGCCTGAGCTTGCTGCTCGTTTCTACGAACGCGGGCCGAAGCGCAGCCTCGTGCTCATGGCCAAATATCTCAACGACATGATCCAGAAAGGCGAGCTTGAGCCCTTCGATCCTGAGAAAATGGCCTATCAGCTTTCCGACCTGTTTCTGTCCGGTCTCTACAGACCGCGCCTGTTCGGTGCGTTGCCGGAACCGCCGTCGGCGGAAACGATTCGCAAGAATGTCGAACTGGCGATTGATTTTTCTATCGCGCTTATGGAAAAGATCGGCAAAGTGTTCGGAAAGAGAACAGTTGATTTCTACAAATCGGCTGGGTCAATTTTATATCGTTTCTTGACCCATAAAAATCATAAGAGAGCCTTAATTTCTGCACTGTTTTTGTGTGTAATGGTTTGCAATCCATTAATTGCGGGTTGCCAGAGGCTATATTTTTTAGTCACTTATAAACGATTGAAAAGTTCTAGGGACACGATTCGCTGATATTTCAAAGGCGATAAAACACCCTGGAATTGCGTACCAAGGATATTATAAAATGACACTCGATCTCATTCATTTTCCGAATTTCAAAAGACCTTCTTTGGAACGGCCTTCCAAAGCGACACGCTGGCTCTCCTGACGCGAATTCGCGATGAGATCGGTTGCCGCTATATCATGCATACCTATCGAGGGCGCATGGGCGATTGTACGAAAACCAACTCTTCAGACCTGACGGTCGTGATGACTATGCCGACTGGCTGGGCCGCACGTTATTCTGCCAAGAACTACTTTGTTATTGATCCGATCTTTCAGGAAGATGCGCCTTATTTCCAGAATGATGCGAGCGGCATCGTTCGCGATCTCAAGGAAGATGCAAACAAATGCCCGGACATCGCAGAACTGTTGCAGGATGCCGAAAAGCACGGGCTTGGCAATATCTACATTGCCGTGTCGGCACGCAGCCAGAAGGGAGCGGTGGGGTGCACTCTGTTCAGCTTCGAGATCGGCTCCGATGAGGATCGCGAACAGTTCGTGGCCAAGCTTCGTCCACGCCTTTTGAGCCTTTCCGGGATCATTCATTCGGCTCTGTGCGGTTGTAAGGATGTCGCGACGGTCGCAAGCCTGCTTACGCCGCGTGAAATCGATTGCCTGCGTTGGGCGGCCAACGGCAAGACGGACGGAGAGATTGCCGAAATCCTGAACATCGCGCGCTGGACTGTCGTGACCTATCTGCAGAATGCGAAGATCAAGCTCAACTGCTCCAACCGCACTTCAGCCGTCGCGACAGCGTTGTCACTTGGCCTTATCGAAATGCCGGAAGTGCAGCATCTGGTTTAATTTCAGCTGCAGCATAATGATTTAAACAACGATACCGGATGTCTTGGGCATCCGGTGTTCGACTATTTATTTTCCGCAAACCGCTTTGCAGTTTTGCGGAAAATGCTTCAGGCTCTTTTTGAGCGGCAGGCGCGCGGCGTCAAATGCGTTGGCGAGCCTGGCCGTGTTCTTCGCCGGGTCTTCGTCGGCATCCTCGAAGGCGATATGGTTCAACTCCACACCAGCCGTCTTGTCGGTCAGCGTCAGGCGAAAATAGGCATAGACGCCCTGATTGCGAAACTCCATGTCGAGCACGATGGCGGGTGCTGATACTAGAGCTCATTAATTAGAACCTATGTGCCCAATCACGTAGCCCAATTGAAATAATGGTCCATGGATCGGAGACGAGTTTGCGCCAGGCATGACAACAGACGTCAACAATATCGTCGTATGTTTTGAAGATGCGGTTGGATAGCCAGTTGTCGCGCATGAACTGCCAGATATTTTCCATCGGATTGAGCTCCGGCGACTTTGGTGGCAAAGCAATGAGCGAGATATTATCAGGAACCCTCAGCTTATTCGTCATATGCCACCCAGCCTGATCGAGAATGACCACCGCATGAGCGTTACGAGCAACATGGCGGGATATTTCGGCCAGATGCTCGTTCATCGCATGCGTATCACAATAGGGCATGACGAGCGCGGCCCCTTTGCCGTGCTTCGGGCACACAGCCCCGAAGATATAGGCTGAACGGGTTCGTTGGTCCTGAGGTGCAGAAGGTCTGCTTCCACGCTTGGCCCACCGCCGGGTGAGTTTCGTCTTTTGACCGACGCGGGCCTCGTCCTGAAACCACACCTCTATCTGCTTCCCTTTGCTTGATGTTCTCGGATTTCTGCCAGAGTGGTTGGGAAGTTTTTAAATTCATCAATGGCATCAGGATCCTGAGCATGATGTCGGGGACGGGCGGACAGCTTGCGATAGCCCATGGAACGCAGTTCACGTGCAACCGTCTGGCGACTGGTTACAATACCGAACTCTTCTTCTATCCATCGAACCAGATCGCAAAGGCGCCATCGGGCGATCCCATCTACGGAAGGGTTGGGGCCTTTATCGACAAGAGCCGCCAACGCCTGACGCTGCTCATCACTGAGTAAAGGTCTGCGTCCAGGGGACTTGCCATTCACCAGACCATCCGGCCCCGGGCGTTGAAGCGCACAACCCAGTCGCGGATAATCTGGAGGCCGACACCGCCAAACCGGGCTGCTTCTGTGCGTGTACCCCCGTCATAAATGATCGAAAGTGCTAAAAGCCGTCGTGTGCAATCGGCATCGTCGCTGGCTCTGGCCAGCGAACGAAGCAGATCAGATGAATAATCCCCGCGCAGCGTCAGTGCTTTGCTCATCCAAAATCTCCTGTTTGGGAGGAGGAATCACAAAACAAAGCACAGTGGAAGCCCTTTTGAGTCAAACTTTATGCGCTTTGGTATGACTGCCAGTCGCAGAGATATTCGCCGCCATGGCCGAGTTCCAGCGTGCCGGGGAAGAAATAAAGCTCGGTTGCCGAACTGACGATATCGGCAATATTGGCAAAAAGCTCGCAGCGTATGAAGGCGATGTAATCCGCTGGATCGACCAGACGAAGATCGGTTGCGACCTCGCGCAGGTTCCGGGCAATGATCGCCTCGCGTTCGTTCGAGAATTGCAGGCTCTTCATGGTTTCACCGCCGATCTGGGGAACAGGCTGTCACTGTTCTGAAATATATAAAAATCATTGCTATCCATCAATGTATTGCATGTCGCGTGTTGATGACCCGGATAAGCTCGGCCACTGCCTTGTAGAATTCCGGCGCGATCATCTGGTCGACATTGACCTGTTTATAGAGGGCGCGTGCCAGCGGAACATCCTCGAAGATCGGGATGGAGTGCTGTGCTGCTATTTCTCTGATCTTCAACGCTATGAGATCCTGTCCCTTTGCAACGACGACCGGGGCCGCGTCCTGATCGGGCTTGTAACGCAGTGCTACGGAAAAATGAGTCGGATTTGCGACAATCAGGGTTGCCGTCGGAACGGTGTTGATCATGCGGCGGCGGGCACGGTCACGGCCAAGCGAGCGCAGACGCGATTTGACCAGCGGGTCACCTTCCGACTGCTTCAGCTCGTCCTTGACCTCCTGTCGCGTCATGCGCAGTTCCTGCCGCCAGTGAATGCGTGACCAGGCAAGGTCAAAACCGGCAATTGCCGTTATGGCCAGCACATTGGCGACGAGCAGGCGTACCATGTTCTCGCGCAGGAATTCCGGCAAAGCGCTCGGGTCGGAAGCGACGGCATCGGTGAAAAGACTGTTGCCGTTGAAGAAAACGATAAAGACGATGACGCTTGCGGCGAAAAACTTTGCCAGCGATTTGAGAAACTCCACTTGACCGGCGCGCCCGAAAATCCGCTGCCATCCCTTGAGTGGGGATATGCGCGACGCCTGCGGGCGGATGCGTTCGCCAACGAAACGCGGCGCATTCTGGAAGGCGGAGGCCGCAATGCCCGCAAGCGGAATGATGATAAACACCGGCACAAGCGCCGCACCGACCGCCAGCGCCAGCACGCCGAACAGACGGCTTGCATCTTCCGCGCTGTTCAAGAGCCAGTCCTCGGGGCGGTCGATCAGTTCACGCAGGAAGACGGCGAGCTTCGTGGTGGCGGGTCCGGCGACAAAGACCGCGATAATCAGAAAGGAAGCGATACCGGCGAGGATCGGCGTTTCGCGGGAGAAGGGCATATTGCCCTTTTCCAAGGCGTCGCGGATCTTCTGCTCGGTGGCTTCTTCTGTTTTGCTTTCCTTGTCGGCATCATCGGCCATGCGTCACCCAGGCATTAAGCAGCGGTTTCGCTGGCGTCGAGGGTGATGATACCGCGCTCGGAAAGGTCGATGGCGATACGGGCTATCGTGCGACGCGCATCGGCAATGTTCTGCGCGGTTATGTTGCCCTGTTCAGCGCCAAGCTCGGTTTCCACCATGCGGCGACCGCGGGTCGAGAGCGAGGAGAGAACAAGTTCCTGAAGCCTTGTGTCGGCCCCGCGCAGCGCGGTTGCGATCTGTTCCGTCTGCACCTCATCGAAGAGCAGCAGGCGCGCGCGCTGCGACAAGCGCTCGATGTCTTCAAAGGTGAAGAGCTTGGCCTTGATGCGGTTGAGATCGTCGCGGTTGAGATCTTCGAGGCTGGCCATCAGTTCTTCCATCTCGCTTCTGTCGAGCTGGTTGAAGATGTTGGCGATCTGGCCGTGATGCGCCTTGACCGGACCGGCATCGCTGCGGCCAAGAAGATCGCGCCGCAGCACGTCTTCGAAGTTCAGCCGCCGCTGGCGCGACATTGCCGATATGGAGCGAGCGCTGCACGACGGCATTGCGCAATTGCGGCGGCAGGACGACGAACAGGCGGGCCGCAAGGTCGGACGGCAGCTTCGACACGATATAGGCGATGATCTGCGGATGCTGGTCCGTCAGATAAGCTTGCAGGCTTTCCACCGGCAGGCGCCCAAGCTGCACCCAGACCGATTCCTGGACAAGCTGCGGCTGGACGCGGTCTTCCAGAACCGCATCGACCTCTTCCTGCGGCAGCGCTTCGCGCAGCAGGCCCTCGAAGCGCTGGGCGGCTTCCGAAACCGGTGCGCCTTCGGCAAAGGAATCCTCGAACTGCTTGACGAGTTGCTCGAAGTCGAGTGGAGAAATCGGCTCCAGCGTGCGGGCATGACCGGCAAGCTTGCGCAAATCCTCGGCATTGAAATGCTTGAGAAGACGCGCGGCGGCAGGCCGTCCGATGGCAACGAGGATCGCCGCCGCCTTTTGTGGGCCGGTCAGCGTATCGACGAGGCCGGTAGCGCCACCTTCAAGATCTTCGGCGAGGGCTTGCTGTTCATTATCGGCCATGGTCACGTCCGTTACTTGCCGATGATTTCGGTGAGGCTGACACCGAAACGCGAGGAATCGTCTTCAAGGACGATCACTTCGCCACGGGCGATGACACGGCCATTGACCACGATATCGACCGGATCACCGATCTGCTTGTCGAGGGTGATAACGGCACCGCGACCGAGCTTCATCAGATTGGCAACCGGCATGGTCGTGCCGCCAAGAACCACCTGAACATCGACAGGAATGCCCATGATGAGTTCGAGATTGGGCTTGGATGGACCTTTCTGTGCGCTGCGCGGCTTTCCTCGCGCAGTTCCTCAATGGCTTCGTCCAGTTCCTGCTGCATGTTCTTTTCCTTATTGTCGGCGCTCATGCCTGGCCTGCAATCTCAACCGTTGCCTTCTTGACCGCGCGGCGCACGAAAACCGGCAGCGCGTTCTTTTCCTTCGGCAGCGATTGTTCGGTGGCGGTCGCGATCTTGTCTTCGCTGCGTCGCGCGCTGTCGGCAACATTGCGCGCATGGCGAATGTCGCGGGTGAGCGCCTTGCGCAGACGGTTCAGTTCCTCAATGGCCTCTTCCATTTCGCGGCGCACGCGCTGCGTTTCGGCAAGACGGGCTTCGAGCTTGCTATTTTCGTCAGTCAGGTCGGTGCGCTCGCTCTGGATCGCCTTGACGGCGCGCTCCAGCCCGTTTGAGGCGGCAGCAACGCGCAGCGCCAGCACCTTGCCGAGCTTGATCGTCTCATTGGCCTTGCGGCCCACCACGATGAGGGCGGCAAGCGAGGCAAGAGCCATCAATGTGGAAAGCACATTAGCCAGCAACAAGCTCATCGATGAAATCCTCTTCCTGATTGACCGGGTCGCCGACCTTGACCGTAAAATGAATGCCCGATTTGCCGAGCGTGCGCGAAAAGCTGCTGATCGCCCGCGCGCAGGCGCACCTGCTGCATGGCATCGGTGGGCAGTTTGAGAACCTGACCGATTTCGAGCATCGATAATGCGTCCAGCGTCATCGATCCCTGCTGGATGAAAGCTTCGAGTTCGATGCGCGCGCGGCTCACTTCGTGGCGCATCTTCTTCGCCCAACTCGGATCGGCCTGATCCATCGGGCGGCGCAGAAAGGCTGCCACGGCATCCTGCATCGGCTTGTGCGTGCTGCGCGGCAGAAGCAGGTGCACCTGCCCGGTCTTGCCCGCGGCAGTAACATCGATGCGGCAGGAAAAAGGCGCGAGCGTTCGAAATTCTCACGGTCGAATTCGGCGGTATCGATGCATTCACCGGCGGTAAAGCCTCACGCCGGTTCCGGCAAAGACCTGATCGAGCGAACCGGCGAGATGACCGGCCAGAAGTGCGGCAATCTTCTGTTCCAACATGCCGAAAGGCCGGTCCGCATCGACGGAGCCCATATTTCCGCCCATATTGCCTTGGGCGCCGAACATGGCTTCGATGACGGAAGACGAGTGCGGCATCGGCGGCCACATAAAGCGTGCAGCCCCATTGCTCGGCCTTCAGCGGCGCGATGATCGCGGCCTTGTCGAGAATATCGCCAAAGGCGGCATCGTCGGTGCTTTCCACCTGGCCTGCTTCAACGTCGAATGCGGCCGCGCAGCCTTGTTTCAGCCGATCACAGAAATGCGTCGAGGCATCCTTGAACACATGGGCAAGCGATTTCAGGTCGTCGCCCGAAAGGCCCGCTGCGCGCAGCAGGTTCTCGGCCAGAACATCGTTTTGCGGTTTTGCCCCAATGTGGCGGTTTCGGGGTGTTCATCTTACGCCGCCTGCTGGGTCGGCGCACTCGCCATGGTTTCCTGCTCGACCACATCAATGGTCGGGCGATCATACGGAGATGGTCTTGCGGCCATATTCCACGGCGATCTGCGGCAGGGAGCCGTTCATATAGGCGAGAAGCGTCTGCTTCACGACGATATAGAGGCGATTGTTCTTTTCGCGGGTCGATTTGATCTTGGCTGCAATCGGGCCGACGACACCGTAGGAGAAGAAGATACCGGCAAAGGTGCCGACAAGCGCCGCGCCGATCAGGTGGCCCAGCACTTCCGGCGACTGGTCCAGCGCGCCCATGGCCTTGATGACGCCCAGCACGGCGGCGACGATGCCGAGCGCGGGCAGGGCTTCGGAAATGCTGACCATGGCGTGATAGGGCTTCAGCTTGTCGCGGGCGATGGTGTGGATTTCCTCGTCCATCAGTGCTTCGATTTCATGCGAGCGCACATTGCCGACGATGATGAGGCGGCAATAGTCACAGATGAAATTGGTGAGATCCTCTTTCTTCAATACGCTGGGGTAGGCCTGAAAGATCGGCGATTCCTTCGGATTGTCGATGTGCACTTCCACTTCGTTGCGCGACTTGGGCGCTCGCGCATCAGGCTGTAGAGCACGCCCAGAACGTCGAGATAATCGCGCTGCTTGGGAACCGCATTGCTGAACGCTTCCATGCAGGCGCGGCCCGTATCTTTCACGAGCGAAAAGGGTTGGCGATGAAGAAGGTCCCGAGTGCGGCACCCAGAATGATGACGAATTCCCAGGGCTGAATGAGCACACTGACATGTCCGCCCATGGCGATAAAGCCGCCCAGCATACAGCCCAGTGTGATGACAAGACCGACGATAATGCCCAAAGCTCGAGACCCCCGCGGATGCAACTCCTGAAAGCTGTCCGTGATCTGGATGAGATCGGGATGGCGCTCAGGCTTTTGATTGATTGTGCATCCGGAAAAACCTTTCGGACTATTCAGGATGCACCACGACTGCATCTTATGGGCTGCGCCTTGCGCGAAGCTTGCTAGGTGCATCCGCAAACCGGTTTTCAGCATAAGATGCGCGTCAAAACAAAAGATAGGGCTTCTCAATGATCCAGTGCCTAACCATGATGCTTGGCTGGATTTCAATGGGTTAAAAGAGGCCAATAGCCTGCTTTAGATTGGTAGAGTCGGTGTCTTGGTATGAAATATTATGTGTAGAGCTGATGTGGCACGTATAGTATATTGAAATTATTCAATAAATTTGCGAGATGACTCAGAAAGAATGAAAAATAGTCACGGTATTGTTGGCGTTATATTGTTTTTAATTTAAACTTATCACGGGAAAAGTTATTGCTGGTGAGAATATCCATTCCTTCTTTTCTTTTAATAAAAATATTCCTTGCTATTTTAAACATTTCATCATTATTCTTGTCTCTTTGATTTACGGTAAAATTACCTACATATGCTGCAGATGAAATTATTGTCGCTACACCTGCGGTAATCACATTTGCATTATTTATGTCCCATTTATCACCATAATTGCGCCACGAGATAAATAAAAACGTTAAACCAATTGCAACTAAAGCTAAAATAATAGATCCAATTGGAATGCCACTGGTGTAGTTGTTAATTCTCATTGAAATAAAATTGAATTGTGCTTTCATTCTTTTAATATTATGAATATATTCTTTGTTGTCGAGTATCTCTTTCCTATATTTATGTGGGTTGTCAAGAAAATGCTGTGCTCTAAGAAAGCTATCACACTCAATGAATTTCTCTATCTGGTTGTAATCAAGGCTATTTGCTGCATCTATAACGGAATTTACAAACGGTCCCCGAATTTCTCTTGACATAATACCACAAAAATATTCAAGCTTATTTGTCAGGAAATCAGGTATGCGGATAGTTTTTCATGATAAATATTGTTCAGGCTTGTATCTATAAGGTGTCGTTCAATTGAATTGTTAATACTATTAATATCTTTATTATTTAATATAAAGTTTTGATAATCGGTTTCTGTGGTTGCATCTGGTACAATTTGTATTTGAGTAATGTGATGAATTGGACTGGTTCTCGTGCTCGGCGCACGTGTATTTCTGCTAAAATTACTTGATATGCTATTTTGTGAAGCGCGTGATGTATTAACCATTATAAAATCCTTTTATAATTTTAAATTATATTAATTACCCACATAGCATGAATTATCAATATTCAATAAATTGGTATCTATTATTTATAATAATTATTATACTGTATATATGTGTATGCGCTCGAGAGTTATAACGCATGCCGGAAAGTGCGAAGCGCTTTACAGAACAAAATGCGCGTAAAATACGTGGATTGAGCATTTCTGATGATTCAGGCAAAACAGAAAATACTCTCAAGTGACGATTGTTGAGTTGCACCAGCTTCGGGCAAGCTTGACCCTTCATGAAATGAACGAACGCATTTTCAGTTAAAGGGCAGAGCGGCTTGACATTGGATAATGCGATGCACGTGAAAGCTGTAAGGGGCATGCGCATGGTCGATACGATGACGAGCTATCGCCTGATCGCGGCGGATATGACGCGGTCGTTGCAGCGTGTTTCTAAGGAACCGTTGGTGGAGCGGGAAACCGCCTATTACAAGGAAAATATCGGCAAGGTGAAGTCCATCGATGATTTCATGGCCGATAGCCGCCTTTATAATTATGCGATGAAGGCGTTCGGTCTGGAAGACATGGCTTTCGCCAAGGCGTTTGTCCGCAAGATATTGACCGAGGGCGTCACGAGCGACGATGCCATGGCCAACAAGCTGACCGACAAGCGCTATAAGGAATTTGCGACCGTCTTCGATTTCGCAGGCAAGGGCGCGGAGGCGACTGAGAGCACGGCGGCCCAACAAGGCGTCGTGGACAAATATCTTCGTCAGACGCTGGAAACGGAAGCGGGCAGCCAGAATGAAGGCGTACGGCTGGCGCTCTATTTCGCACGCAAGGCGCCGACCATCACCAACGCCTATGAAATCCTTGGCGACAGGGCGCTGGTGTCGATGATCCAGACGACCTTCGGCTGGCCTTCCAGCATATCCAATGCCGATATCGACAGACAGGCGAAGATGATCGAGGACAAGATCGACTTCACCAAAATGTCCGATCCCGATTATGTGTCGAAGCTCATTTCGCGCTTTACCGCCATGTATGAGATGAACAATCCGACCGCAAGCAGCCCGGCCTCTATCGCCTCCCTGCTTCTGGGCGGAACGTCTTCCGTCGGCATTTCGATGGATATCCTTAACACCTTGCAGAACTTCAAGCCGGGCGGGCGTTAGGCGATGCAGAATAATTCGATCTATGTCGGGCTTTCGTCGCTCATCACGCTGGAACGGCGGATGGATGCCATTGCTCACAATGTCGCCAATGTCTCCACGGTCGGTTTCCGGGGCGAAGGCACCAAGTTCGATACCATCGTTTCGAACAAGGCCAGCGACGATGTGAGTTTCGCGACCGCCGGCAAGAGCTTCATCCGTACCGAAGCAGGCCCGATGATAAAGACCGACAATCCGCTGGATGTTGCCGTCAAGGGCGATGTCTGGATGTCGATCTCCACGCCGCAGGGCCAGATTTACACCCGCGACGGGCGTATGAACATGCTGCCGACGGGCGATCTCGTCTCCGTTACCGGCCATCCGGTTCTCGATGTCGGCGGTGCGCCCATTGTGCTCAATCCCGATGGCGGCGCACCGAAGATTTCGAGCGACGGCGCGATCTACCAGAACGGCGCGCAGATCGGCGCCATCGGCCTTTACGCGATCCCCGCCGATGCGAGCTGACCTATGCGGGTACGTCCGGTGTGATCCCCAACAAGCCCGCCCAGCCGGTGGTGGACGACAACAGCGTGGGCGTCGTGCAGGGTATGATCGAGGGATCGAATGTCGATGCCATGACGGAGATGACCCGCCTCATCAGCGTGAGCCGCGCGTTTGAACAGGTCAATAATCTGTTGTCGCAGCAGGAAAGCACGGTCTCTGAAGCGATCAAGACGCTGGGCTCTAGAAACGGATGATGCCAGACCTGCCGCTCTCGCGTCTCGCCGCCTTTGCTCGTCAGCAATCGGTGGCGCTAAAGCCGCTGACCGGCATCGGCGGAACGGTATGCGACGTGTCGCGTTCGGCCATTGCCGTGCGCGGACTTTCGCGCGATGCGCGTTTGGGCGATGCGGTGGCGATCCATGCGCAAGGCAATCAGTGCCTTGCCGAGATCATCCGCGTTGCCGACACGCAGGTGCTGGTAAAGCCCTTTGACGACCGCATCATTCCCGCGCTTGGGGCTGCGGTTTTCGAGGAAGGGCCGCTCAGAATCCGCCCGGCACCGGAATGGCGCGGGCGTGTCATCAATGCGCTGGGGCAAGCGGTGGACGGAAAGGGCGCATTGCAGCCCGGCACGCGGCCCATGGCGTCCGAGAGCCTTGCGCCTGCAGCTTTGCGCCGCGCGCGGGTGGACCGGGGCTTGCGCACCGGCGTCAATGTCATCGATATTTTCACGCCGCTTTGCTTTGGCCAGCGCATCGGCATCTTTGCGGGTTCGGGCGTCGGCAAGTCGACGCTGCTTGCCATGATGACGTGCGCGGCGGATTTCGACACGGTGGTACTGGCGCTGACCGGCGAGCGCGGACGCGAAGTGCGCGAGATGCTGGAAGAAACCATGGCGGGTCACCTCGACAAGACCATCACGATAGTGGCGACGGGCGATGAAAGCCCGATGATGCGCCGCCTTGCGCCCAATACGGCGACGGCCATTGCCGAATATTTCCGCGATCTCGGCCAGAATGTGCTGCTGATCGTCGATTCCGTCACGCGCTTTGCCCATGCGGCGCGCGAAGTGGCGATTGCGGCGGAAGAACCGCCGGTTTCGCGCGGCTATCCGCCAAGCGTCTTCAGCCAGTTGCCGCGCCTGCTGGAACGTGCCGGTCCCGGCATTACGGAAGCAGGCGGCAGCATCACCGGCATCTATTCGGTGCTGGTGGATGGCGACGATCATAACGACCCGGTTTCCGACACGATCCGCGGCACGCTGGACGGCCATATCGTGCTCGACCGCGCAATTGCGGCGCAGGGGCGCTTTCCGGCGGTCGATATTCCGGGTTCCGTTTCGCGCCTTGCAAAGCACAACTGGACGCCGGAACAGCGCAAGCTGGTCAGCCAACTACGCGGGATGGTTGCCCGTTTCGAGGAAACACGCGATCTGCGCGCCATCGGCGCCTATCAGAAAGGCCATGACGGCCTTCTGGATCAGGCGGTCGATCTTGTGCCGCGCATTTACGACGCCTTGCAGCAATCGCCGGAAACCGGCCTATCGGACGATCCCTATAACGAGCTTGCCGCGGCTCTGCGCGGCGACAGACAGGCGCAACACGCATGATGACGGGCTTTCGCAAGACAAAGGAAGAGAAACGCCTTGCAGATCTGACGGCGGAGGTCGAGGCTGCTGCACGGCAGGAGGGCATGAAGAAACCGCAAAGCAAGGTAGATCGCTACCTGAAAGTCGCGGCCATCACGCTTGCCGCCGGAAGCGCGATGCTGCCTTTCGTCACCTATCTCCAGCGTGCCGATCTTGGTTCGCCTGAAAAGGCAGAACGAAAGATTATCGATCCGCTGGACCGCTCGGAGCAGAAGACGGTGCGCCGTTTCCCGTCCTTCCGCCCGTCCGAACAGGTCGCACCGAATGCTGACGTGGACAACACGATGACAGGCTCGGTCATGTCCAATGGCAAGGGGCTTCCCGGAACCGGTATGGGCAATGGCGATGATGGAAGCGGGGAAGGGCAGGCGTTCCCGAAGCCGGTTTTCGCACTGCGCGAGGTTGTCGGCGGCATGGCGATGATCGAGGATTCGTCGGGCTATTGGTTTGTTGAAAAGGCTCGCTGCTGCCCGATGGCAGTCACCTTGTGTCAATCGGTCGGGGTGCCGGCACCTGGCAGCTTACGACGTCGTCGGGTGATGTTGTTGAAATGCGGAGGTAAGGCAATAAGGCAGTAGGGCAGTATGTTAAGGGAATAGGGAATAAGGGGTAGGGGAGTATGTTTTGCGATTGCGTTATCCTGCTTCCTTCTGATGCCGGATGGCCAGCACGGTAATCGCATCATCACGAATATGATAACGGGCGATATAGCCACTATCCCCGAAATCGATCAGCCATTCCCGGTACTGTTCCGGTAAATCCTCTATCAGGCGTCCCATGCGAGGATATGTACCAAGGGCTTTTACGCCCTGAATAATCGCATCTGCCGCGCGCTTCGCGGCATTTGGATTTTGGTGCGAAGAAAGGCGCGAAGTCTCTCAAGATCACGAATTGCCGCTTGGGCGAAAATCACTTGTGGCATTCAGGTGCAGGAAGTTCCCTTCCGTCCCCAACCGGATAACCACTTTTCGACTTCATCGGCAGTTGCATGCAGGCCATTTGATTCAAAATCATCCCAAGCCTTGAGCGTCTCCTGCCGCAAGACTTCCCGCTTTTCCTCGCGCTCGACATATTGGGTGATTGCTTCGCGCATGATCCAGTGGGCCGATCGGCGGCGCGTTTCAGCAAGTTGCTGGACACGGCCTTTCAGCTCCTCGTCAAGCTTGAGCGACGTAGGCGATGCCATGGCGCTATCTCCGATAGTAAAGGTAATACCTAGTATAAGGGCAGTAGGGCAGTAGGGCAATAAGGCAGTATGTTAAGGGAATAGGGGAATAAGGGAGTAGGTTTTGGTTGCGCATGACCGCAACCACCATATTCTTCACTGCCCTACTGCCTTAACCCGCAAGCTTGACGCAAGTTCCGGCCTTTAAGTTAACCAACGGTAAAGGCGGGAAACTCCATGAGCTCCATTCATCTTTTCGATCTGGCTGCAAGGCAGGCGCAGTGGCTGTCGGTGAGACAGGCCACCGTTGCGGGCAATGTTGCCAACGCGAACACGCCGGATTTCCGTGCGCGGGACGTGCAGCCCTTCGCGGATGTGCTGGACAAGACGCAGCTTACCATGGCTGCCACCAGTCCTTTGCATCTGGAAGCGGGAGCCGATGGGATCGCCGGTGCGCGCCTGCGCCCGGACGATATCACCGAGCAGACCCATTCTGGCAATACGGTCGATGTCGAACAGGAAATGATGAAGGCTGGTGAAATCGCCCGCGAATATTCGCTCAACACAAGCATCGTCAAGGCGTTTCATCGCATGATGCTTTCGGTCGCGAAGGGTTAGCCATGTCTTCCGATGCCTTGCAAAGCACATTGAAAATCGCAGCGTCGGGCCTTTCGGCCCAATCGACGCGTCTGCGCATCGTTTCCGAAAATATCGCCAATGCGCAGTCCACCGCCAAGACTGCCGATGCCGATCCCTATCGCCGCAAGACGGTTTCTTTCCGCACCGAGCTGGAGCAGGGAACAGGAGCTGCCGAAGTGCGCATCGCCGAAGTCGGCAAGGACACATCGCCCTTCATCGAACAATATGAGCCAAGCCACCCCGCAGCGGATGAGCGCGGCTATGTCCGCTATCCAAATGTCAACATGGTCGTCGAAATGGCGGATATGCGCGAAGCCAATCGATCCTATGAAGCCAATTTGCAGGTTGTGAGGCAGGCCCGTGAGCTGATCTCCATGACCATCGATCTCTTGAGGAGCACATAATGTACGACTCGATCATGAGCATTTCGGCGCGCAATGCCCTGTCGCGCCTGTCGGAAACCGTCGCTGAAAAGGGCGTGGGTTCCACTTCTGCGCCGCAGGGTTCCGGCCGCTCCCGGCGCTTCGTTCGGCGAAGTCCTGTCGCAGATGACGGATTCCGTCGGGCAGAAATTGCAGGCGGCGGAGGCAACCTCCATTCAGGGCATCAAGGGTGATGTGCCGGTGCGCGATGTGGTCAGCTCCGTCATGGAAGCCGAACAGTCGCTGCAGACGGCCATCGCGATCCGCGACAAGATCGTGCAAGCCTATCTCGAAATCAGCCGTATGCCGATCTGATTTGCGGTAGCCAAGGATAAGTAAGCCATGAAAGCCCTGACGATTGCCGCCACCGGCATGAACGCCCAGCAGCTCAATCTGGAAGTGATTGCCAACAACATCGCCAATATCAACACGACCGGCTTCAAGCGGGCGCGGGCTGAGTTTTCCGATCTTCTCTATCAGTCCGAGCGTACGGCAGGTGTGCCCAATCAGGCAAACCAGGCAATCGTGCCGGAAGGCGCGCTGGTCGGTCTTGGCGTGCAGACGGCGGCAGTGCGAAACCTCCACATCCAGGGCAGTTTTACCCAGACCGGCAATCCTTTCGATCTGGCATTGACCGGCAAGGGTTGGTTTCAAATTCAGAGTCCCACAGGCGAAACACTTTATACACGCGCCGGTGCATTCAATACGAATGCTGACGGTCAGCTTGTGACGCTCGACGGCAATCTTGTTTTACCGGGAATAACGATTCCTGAAAATACGTTGGAAATTACAGTCAACGAGTCTGGACAGTTATTTGCAAAAGTAGCAGCAGCAGGTGGGACAGAAGTAGTTCCGATGAACGAACAGCTACAGCTTGCAAACTTCACCAATGAAGCCGGTCTGGAACCGCTCGGCGGTAATCTTTATCGCGAAACGGAAGCCTCCGGCGGACCTGTTACAGGCGATCCGGGATCTGCCGGTTTCGGCTCGGTCAAGCAGGGCTATCTCGAAGCATCGAATGTCGATCCGGTGAAGGAAATCACCGATCTCATCACGGCGCAGCGTGCCTATGAAATGAACTCGAAAGTCATTCAGGCTGCGGACGAAATGGCTGCAACTGTGTCGAAGAACATGCGCTAATGGTGATTGCGATGGGGTACCTGAAGGCAGTTTTGCGAAATACGGGGTTGGCGGCGGTGGCCGGGTGCGCTCTGTTGGGTGTCGCCGCCGCTCATGCAGCCGAACATATGGCTTTCCTTGTGCCTTCGGCAACTGTCTATCCGGGGCAAGTCGTGAGCAATGTTTCACTCCTGGAGAAAAATTCTATATCAACCCTCCCGCCGCAAAGCAGTATGTGCTGTCGCTCGAACAGGCTGACGGCAAGGTGGCACGCAGGACGCTGCTCCCCGGCAAGCCGATCCTCGTTTCCGCATTGGGCGAGCCGTCTCTGGTCACGCGCGGCGTGCCTGCACCGCTGGTCTTTACGGCCGGTACGCTGGTCATAACCGCCATGGGCACGCCACTCGAATCCGGTGCGGCAGGTGATTTCATCAAGGTTCGTAACGTCGACAGCGGCATTATCGTGTCCGGCACGGTGCTCGCAAATGGTCGTATTCAGGTGGGGATGCAGTGAGCCTGTTCCAAAAGTCGCCATACCGGTCTGCAAATGGCGCTTTTCTGCGTTCCGGTGCTCATGGCTTTTGCTCGCATATTCTTATCCGAAAAGTCTGCAACTTTTCGGGAATATGCGTAAGCACACTGCGCTCCGGTACTCGAAAATCACCATTTTCGCCTCGGCCTGCCGCTTTTGGATTCAGGCTCTGCGAAAGACTTGCGCCGCCCTTATAACCGCTTTGGCACTCATTTTTCAGCCCGTCGCGGGCTTTGCGGATGAATCGTCGAAGAATGCGCGCGAATTCGGTTCGGCTGTGGATGCCGATGCCGATTGGCTCGGTTCCGGCGGCGATCCGTCGAAAATGGCCTATGCCGAGCTTGGCCGGGGCAGTGCGGTTGCGCGCCTGAAGGATATCGCCACCATTCAGGGCGTGCGCGAAAACCAGCTTGTGGGCTATGGTCTTGTCATCGGCCTCAAGGGCACCGGCGACAGCCTGCGCAATTCGCCGTTTACCGAACAATCCATGCGCGCCATGCTGGATAATCTTGGCATCAGCGCGCCGCGCAATTCCACCCGTTCCAAGAATACCGCAGCCGTCATCGTGACCGCCAACCTGCCCGCCTTTGCCGGTGCCGGTTCACGCATCGATGTGACGGTTTCGTCGCTCGGCGATGCCACATCGCTCCAGGGCGGCACGCTGGTCATGACCCAGCTCATGGGTGCTGACAACCAGATTTATGCGGTGGCGCAGGGCAATATGATCGTATCCGGCTTTTCGGCGGAAGGCGAAGCTGCAAACGTGACGCAGGGTGTGCCGACTTCCGGGCGCATCCCCAATGGTGCGCTGGTCGAGCGCGAGAAAGGAAGCGCAGCGCCGCCGCCGCGAGCTGGAAGAGGAAAGCTCCTTCTTCGGCTCGATGGACGGCGCGTCGAAATTCGTACGCGGCGATGCGATTGCCGGTCTTATCATCACCGCCGTCAATATTTTCGGCGGCATCATCATCGGCGCCACGCGTCACGACATGGATATTGCGCACGCCGCCGATGTCTTCACCAAGCTGTCGGTCGGCGATGGTCTGGTCACACAGATTCCGGCCCTGATAGTCTCGCTTGCCGCCGGTCTTCTGGTGTCGAAGGGCGGCACGCGCGGCTCCGCCGATCAGGCGATCTTCGGCCAGCTCGGCGCCTATCCGAAGGCGCTTCTGGTCGCGGCCATGCTGCTCTTCGTCCTCGGCATCATGCCTGGCCTGCCAGCGTTCCCGTTCTTCATGCTGGGTGGCGCGATGGCCTTCATCGGCATCGCCGTGCCCGTCGACAAGCGCGCCAGCGCGAGGCGGAAGCCAATGAGGCCGGCAAGAAGCAGCGCGAAGCGGAAGAGCAGGAGCGCAATTCCGTCAAGGCATCGCTCGAAACCAACCAGATCGAGCTTTGCCTCGGCAAGCAGCTTTCCGCCCGCCTGATCGCATCGCAGCAGGAACTGGCGCACCGCGTCAACAAGATGCGCCGCAAGTTTGCGCAGGAATACGGATTCGTCATCCCCGAAATCAAGGTCACGGACGACATCGCGCTGCCGCCGAAAAGCTATCGCATCAAGATACACGGCACGGCGGTCGCCAGCCACGAGCTGCGCGTCGGTGAAACGCTTGTCGTGCTTGGTGACCGCCCGATTCCATCCATTCCGGGCGAGGAAGTGCGCGAACCGGCCTTCGGTATGCGCGCCTATTCCGTGCCGGAAACCTTTGCATCCGATCTGCGCCGCGATGGCTACATGACCGTGGACAATCTCTCGGTCCTGCTGACGCATTTGAGCGAAATCGTGCGCAACAATCTGGCCCAGCTTCTGTCCTACAAGGATATGCGCATTCTGCTGGACCGTCTGGGGCCGGAATATCGCAAGCTTCTGGAAGATATCTGCCCGTCGCATATTTCCTATTCGGGCTTGCAGGCGGTGCTGAAGCTTCTGCTCGCGGAGCGCATTTCCATCCGCAACCTGCATCTGATCCTAGAAGCCATTGCGGAAATCGCGCCGCTCGTCCGACGCCCGGAAATGATCGTGGAACATGTCCGCATGCGCATGGCGCAGCAGATTTGCGGCGATCTGTCCGACAATGGCGTGCTGAACGTTCTGCGCCTCGGCAATCGCTGGGATCTGGTTTTCCACCAGAGCCTCAAGCGTGACGCCAAGGGCGAAATCGTCGAATTCGATATCGATCCGCGTTTGCTGGAACAGTTCGGCACGGAAGCCTCCACCGTCATACGCAAGCATTTCGACAATGGCGAGCGCTTCGTGCTGGTTTCCTCGCCGGAAGCGCGGCCCTATATTCGCATGATTATCGAGCGGCTGTTCGCCACCCTGCCGGTCTTGTCCCATGTCGAAATCGCCCGTGGCGTGGAGGTGAAGTCGCTCGGTGCGATTTCATAGTCAATGACCGAGCGCCCCTCGTCCTTCGAGACGGTTCCCTTCGCTCCGCTCAGGGCACCTCCTCAGGATGAGGGGCGCGAGGAGAGGTCGGAGACGCCCGCATATGCGTTTAAGGCGCGTCTCCTTAGGGACGAGGAAAAGTCTTGGCTCCACGCCCCTCATCCTGAGGAGCCATGCCGAGCTTGTCGAGGTTTGGCGTCTCGAAGGATCGAAGGGCGAGGGGAGTAGTTGCTTCATACGATGAAAGGGCCTTGAGTGCCTGTCGCGCAACTGCCGCTTAACGAGATCATCCTGGCCGCCGTTCTGGCGTTCTGCCGCATCGGCGCGTGCCTCATGCTGATGCCGGGGCTTTCGAGTGCGCGCATTCCGTTGCAGGTCAGGCTCTACATCGCTCTCGCCTGTTCCTTCGCGGTCCTGCCGCTGGTGCTGCAGCGTATCGTTACCGTTGTCGATGCCGGGCAGCCATGGACCCTGTTCCGCCTGATGGCGAGCGAAATGTTCGTCGGCGCAGTGATCGGCATTCTGGCGCATATCTATTTCTGGGCGCTGCAATTCATGGCCAGCACGATGGCGGTTTCCGTCGGTTATTCCGGTTCCCCTGCCGATGCCATCACGGAAAGCGAACCGCAGGCGACGCTTGCAACCATCGTCACCTTCAGCGCTCTGTTCCTGTTCTTCATTACCGACATGCATCTGGAAATTTTTCGGGCGCTGCTCAATTCCTATGTCGCGATTCCGTTGACGGGCAGTTCCGGCCCGACGCGGCGATGATCGATTTCACCGATGCGCTGTCGGCGGCTTTTCTGGCAACGCTGCGCATCGCGGCGCCCTTCATCGTTTTGCGATTCTCGTCAACTTCGCCATCGGCCTGGTCAACAAGCTGACGCCGACCATCCCGGTTTACTTCGTATCGATGCCATTTGTGCTGGGGAGGGCTGCTGGTGGTCTATTTCATCCTGCCGGAACTCCTGCGTTTTTTCACCAACGAAACGGCGACGCAGTTGCGCGCGCTGTTCTGAGGGCAGCTATGACGAATCCGCGCAATCTCAAGAAGCTCATTGAACTGCAAAAGCTCGGAAGCGCCCGGCTGGAACAGGCTCTTGCTGCAGCCAATGCGCGCAAGAACGCGCTGGATGAGGAGCGTGAGGCGCTGATCGCCATGCAGGACCGTCGCTATGATGGCGATGCGCTCAATATCGATCCGTCGCTGCTCATCAAGCGCCTTGGAAGCAACGCCGCCGAATCGCAGCAGCTCGAACAGCGTCTCGAATCACAGCGCAAGGCCCTTTTGCAGGAACAGAGGCGGGTCGGCTTGCTGGAAGATCGCCTGACGGATGCTGAAAATGATCGCGAACGGCGCGAACTTTCCAGCCTGATCGAGGAATTTATTAGCCGGAAAACGACAAATAGGCCGCAAAACCCTGATTGAGCGCAAAGTCGAGGCTGAACGCACGCACAAGTTTCAGTCAAGTTTGACCCATTATGGTGCAATCAACAGAAGAAGGAAGAGATGCATGGCGATCAACCCGCCGTCAGATCTGGTGATGGACGTGGCGCGCGCCGCCGATCCGCAAGCCTATCGTATGGCAGCGGAACGGTTGAGAGCGCCGTCTGCATCGGCAACCATGGTGGCATCCGCCGCCAGCGGTGGACTGATGCGGGATAATTTCGCCAGCTTTTCCGACAGCCTTGCGGCTGGGGTCAGCGTGCGACCGGATGCGCAAAATGTGGCCAATCCGGCCTACCGCAAGTTTGAGGCCTTCATGCTGCAATCCTTCGTGCAGTCGATGTTTACGAGTGAGACGACGGCGACCTTCGGGAAGGGATTGCCGGTGAATATTGGAAGTCCATGATGGCGGAAGCCATGGCAAACAAGATGGCGGATGGCGGCGGTGTCGGCATTGCCCGGTTGCTTGAGGAACAGGCGGCGCGCAACGGGCGGGCAGACGCGCCGGCGACGATAGCGTTAGGAGACGTAATCAATAATCTGGGAGACCAGGTGAGCGAAAACGCCGTGTCGAAGGACATCGTGCATGGCTTCGAACGCAAGCTCATTCAAAAGCAACTCGACAACAATAGCGCGCGCGGCTGATTGGCCCGTAACGACAAGCGTCATAACCGAGGACCCCTAAATGACCGAGACAAGCTCTGAAAACAGCCTGCCGCAAGAGGATTCGCCGATCATCGCTGTGACGAGCGAACCGGGTCAGGCGCTGGCAGAGGAACCGGCCGAGAGCCCCACATTAAAGCCGGTCGTGCGGGCGATCCAGCGTCTGGAAGATGTCATCGATACCGAAACGCGCCTGCTGCTGGAGGGCGGCAATCCCGACCTCGCGGAAATCAACGCCCGCAAGAGCCGCGGACTTTACGATTTCAACAAGGCGATCAAGAAAGCAGCCAGCGCTGCCGAACCGGCCACGATGAAGCGGCTTCAGCCGCTGCTCGACAGCCTGAAGCAGAAGCTTGAGAAGAATTGCGAAGCACTGCAATTGCATCTGCGCGCCGTTGGCGAACTGGCCGACCTCATTCGCGGTGCGCTGGAAACGCAGGAAGCCGACGGCACCTATTCCATGCAGAGCGTGAGGCTCGGTCACGCACGATGATCCGCATTATTGCCATCGGTCTGTGGATCTGCGCCGTTGCTTTCGGTTCGCTTTTCTTGGCGGTTCGCCAGAACGCCTCATCCTCGGATGGGGCGCAAGCCGCAACCAGTGGTTTCGGTGGCGTGGATTATGTCAAGACAGATGTAATGAGCGTGCCGATCATCTCGAATGGTGGCGTCGCCGGTTATGTGGTGACGCAGCTCGTCTATACGGTCGATTCGAGCATTCGCAAGAAGCTGACTGTGCCGCTCGAATTCTTCATCGGCGATGAAATCTTCCGCAAGTTCTATGGCAGCTATTCTGATACGAAAGAGGTCGAGAAGGTGAGCTTCGAGGATGTGCGCGCCTCGATCATCACCGATCTGAACGCGCGGTTCCCCGAGCCGGTCATCAAGGACCTTCTGGTCGAGCAGTTCAACTATATTTCAGCGGAAGAAATCCGGGCCATGAACATGCGCGGCACGCCGACACGAACCGCACCGGCCAAACATGAGCCGGAGAAGCAGGCAAACGCAGAGCCTGTCAGTCACAGCGAATAATATTTTCCTGCAAGCTCAGCGAGGCGCTCTTCGTCCAGCGGTGTGACAGCTGGGTCGGATATGAGTTCCACACCCATTTCACGACCATTGCGCCAGGCGACACGGGCCAGAAGCGCACGACCGTAATAATCATCGAACAGCCAGAAGCGTTCGGGCAGGGTCGGACTTCGACAGTTCTCAGCTTGGCGCCATGGGGTGCGATATCGCTGAAATGGCATTCGATGATGAAGCGCCCGTCGAGGCCCACGATCTTTCCGGAGCGCAGCCTTGTACGCTGTCTCTCTTCCTGCGACGTTCGTGGGATGGCTTAACCCGTGCCATATCAAAATCTTACCTGCTATTCCCCTTTCATCAGTCTAGCAGGTTTCGCTTGCGGATGCGCCATGTTTTAAACCGGGTTTCTGCGGACATGGTTACCTTGAACAGGTTCCTGTTTGTCAGTGTTCCCCGCAGGCTTCGCAGAGCCCGCGCAGTTCAATGTCGTCTTGCGCGACTTGAAACCGTTCTGAAGGCTCCATGCGCTGACGAGATTCTCAATGGCCGCGTCGGAGAATTCTGTCACCTGACCGCATTTCTCGCAGATGGCGAAAGCCACCAGACCCTGCTGATGGCATTGCGGATGCGCGCAGGCAACGAAGGCATTGAGGCTTTCGAGGCGATGGATCAGCCCATAGTCGAGCAGCTTTTCCAATGCGCGATAGACCTGCAGCGGCGCGCGAAAACCGTCGTCACGCAGCTGGTCGAGGATCGTATAGGCGCTGAGTGGCCCTTCCGCCTTGGACAAGACGTCGAAAACCAGTGTCTGATTGCGGGTCAGGTCCTGCGGGGCGTGATGATGGTGATACGTGCTCATTGTCCAGCGATCCGTTTTGGTGATGCTTGTTCCCTCTTATGTAGGGGTAACAGGCTCAAAATGAAAATGGCAAGCGCCGCGACCACGATGGACGGGCCGGACGGCGTATCGAAATGAATGGAACCATAAAGTCCGCCGATGACGCCTGCAGCTCCGATCAGCGAGGCCAGAATGGCCATCTGTTCGGGCGTTGAGGAAAAGCGGCGTGCGGTTGCTGCCGGAATGATGAGCAGCGAGGTTATCAATAGAATTCCGACGATCTTCATCGCAATGGCGATGACAATGGCCAGAAGCAGCATGAAAACAATACGCGACAAAGCCGGGTTCATGCCTTCGGCACGCGCGATATCTTCGCTGACGGTGGCAGCAAGGAAAGGGCGCCACAACCAGGCCAGAACCGCCAGCACGAATATTCCGCCGCCGTAGATGAAGGCGATATCCATCCGCGAGACGGCCAGAATATCGCCGAACAGGAACGACAGCAGGTCGACACGCACCCATGTCATGAAGGCCACGAGAACGAGGCCAAGCGACAGCGTGGCATGGGACAGGATGCCGAGGAGCGAGTCTGCCGATAATGTGTGGCGGCGCTGCAGGAGCAGCAGAATGGCTGAAATCGCCACCGCAACCGCGAAGACGCCGATCATTAGATTGATGTCGAAAATGAGCGCCAGCGCCACGCCGAGCAGCGCGGAATGGGCCATGGTGTCGCCGAAATAGGCCATGCGCCGCCAGACGATGAAGCAGCCGAGCGGGCCGGTGGTGAGCGCCAGTCCGACACCGGCGATGATGGCGCGGGTGAAGAAATCGTCAAGCACGGGGCGCGCTCCCTTCGTGATGATGTTCGTGCTCATGATGATGGCCATCATCGGCGTGGCAGTGATCGGTCACGGAACCGTCGGCATGAAGCACGCGCCCGTCAGGCAGATGCGTGTGATCGTGGTGATGCTCATAAACGGCAAGCGGCCCGACGGCACGGCTGCCGAACAGCCGCATATATTCGGGGCTTGCCGTTACGTCGCGCGGCGTTCCGCTACAGCAGACATGGCCATTGAGGCAGATGACCCGGTCGGTCGCCGCCATGACCAGATGCAGGTCGTGCGAAATCAAAAGCACGCCGCAGCCCGTATCGTCGCGCAGCTTCGCGATCAGTTCGTAGAGGGCGGCTTCGCCGGAGAAGTCGACGCCCTGCACCGGCTCGTCCAGCACCATGAGGTCCGGCTTGCGGGCAAGCGCACGCGCCATCAAGGCGCGCTGAAACTCACCGCCCGACAGGTTGGCGATCTCGGCCTTTGCAAGATGCGGAATGCCGACCACTTCCAATGCCGTCTCAATATCCTTGCGTGAGAGAGGTCCTGTCAGCGTCATCAGGCGCTCGACGGAAAGCGGCAGCGTGCGGTCGATATTGATCTTCTGCGGCACATAGCCGATGCGCAGACCCTGCGCGTGGATCACTCTGCCTTCGTCCGGTTTCAGGATACGCAGCGCCATCTTGGCGGCGGTGCTCTTGCCCGCGCCATTCGGACCGATCAGGGTCACGATCTCCCCGCGCTCAACACTCAGGTCGACATTGCGCACGAGCCAGCGCCCGTCGCGATAGACGCCGGCGCCTTTCAGTTCGATCAATGTTTCCCGCGCCTTTTCGGCGGGGAGGGCGGTCTTCCTGCTCATCTGTTCCGGGCTTTCACTGCCTGCACGTTCTCGTCCCACGCTTGGATGATCCGCCGCTGCGATTTTTTCCAGAATGGGGGTTGCCTCACCTTATGACAGACGTTATAGCATAACGCAACAGACGTTATAAAATAACATATCACTTGGATATGATACCTTTCCCCAATTCTACACAGAGAGAGACCATGAAACATCTTCGCTCCCTCCTCCTCGCCTCGGTATTTCTGGCCGGTACGGCAACTGTCTCGCTGGCCGCAGAGCGCGATGGCGTCGTCGTGTCGATCAAGCCGCTTCATTCGATTGTTTCGGCGGTCATGCAGGGCGTGGGCGAGCCGAAGCTGATCGTTCAGGGTGCGGGTTCCGAGCATGTCTACAGCCTGAAACCATCCGACGCAGAGGCAATCGAGCACGCCAAGGTGATTTTCTGGGCTGGTCCGTCGATGGAAACCTTCCTCGACAAGCCGATCGATACGCTGGGCGATGGCGCGAAGGTTGTTGCGCTTGGCGAAGCCGATGGCCTGACGAAGCTGAAGTTCCGTGAAGGCGGCCCGTTTGAAGCGCATGACCATGGGCATGAGGGGCATGACCACGGTGCCGAAGGTCATAACCATGCGACCGACGCGTCGGAAAGTGGACACGACCATCACCATGGCCATGGTGAATATGATCTGCATTTCTGGCTCGATCCGCAGAACGGAAAGGTTCTGGCGGCGGATATTGCAAAACGCTCGCCGAAAGCGACCCGGAACACGCCGCGCAATATGAAAAGAATGCCAAGGACTATGGCGAGAAGCTCGACGTGCTGACCAAGGAAGTCGCCAGCGAACTGGAGCCGGTGAAGGACAAGCCGTTCATCGTCTTCCATGACGCCTATCAGTATTTCGAAAATCGCTTCGGCGTGAAGGCGGCTGGATCGATCACGGTCAGCCCGGAAAAGGCGCCGGGCGCTGCGCGCATCAAGGAAATTCACGAGAAGATCAAATCGCTCGGCGCAGCCTGCGTGTTCTCCGAACCGCAGTTCGAGCCGAAGCTGGTGAAAACCGTTATCGACGGGACGGATGCCAAGACCGGCGTTCTTGATCCTCTGGGTGCGGAATTGAAGGACGGTCCCGACCTTTATCCGCAGCTCATCCGTAATCTGGCCGATTCCTGAAAGGTTGTCTGTCAAAGTAACAGCTGTGACCGCCCTTGGAACTGAGTGCTTGGGCACTCGGAAAGTGGTTGCAAATGTGCCGGGCTGTAACCTACCGACAGCCCGGCACTCCGAATATGCGGTTTGGCGCATCATCAAGCGCCAAGCGGTTTTACGAACTTGCTGAAACACAGAAGGGCGGCTCCAACCGCCCATTTTACCATCAAAACTGTTATGGTATAACATTAAAGGAGAAGAAAATGCGTAGCATTGCGAAAGCACTTCAGGCTGGCGCCGTTTTGACTTTTCTTGCCCCAGCCGTTGCAGGGGCGCATGGCATCTGGATTGCCGAGCGCCACGGAACGCAGGCTGTCGTTTACGGTCATGGTGCAAGCGACGAGGCCTATGATCCGCAGAAGCTGAAGACGGTTACGGCCAGGAACGGAGAGGGCAAGGATGTCGCCGTCGAAATCAGGCGGCAGAACGATCATGCCCTGCTGGGCGTGTCCAAGGATGCGGTCGTGGTCAGCGGCACGTTTGACAATGGCTTCTGGGCCGAAGGGCCGGATGGCAAGTGGGTGAACAAGCCGAAATCGGAAGTGCCGGGCGCAAAACAGTCCAGCCACAGCCAGAAATTTGCCATCGCTATTCTCGATCATTTGCGCAGGAAGCCTGAGCCGCAGGGCCTGCCGTTTGAAATCGTCCCCTGATGGACCCGACCATATTGCAGGCAGGCAACGAGCTTCCCGTGCAGGTTCTGTTTGACGGAAAGCCGGTGGAAGGCGTCGAGGTCACGGCGGATTATGTCAATGACAGCCATGCGGCACCGGTAAAGACCGACGCGGAAGGCATCGCCAGGATCAATATCCGCAATGCGGGTCTCAATGTCGTCGGGGCGGGCTATTCCAGGCCGCTGTCTGGTTCAAAGGAAGCGGACAAGCTCAGCTATTTCACCACGCTGACCTTCAATCTCGATCACCACCACCACGATTGACCAGTTTTTGATGAGGAACGGAGTCATGAGAAAGAGGCTGCCCGTTACGGTCCTGTCCGGCTTCCTCGGGGCCGGAAAGACCACACTTCTCAATCACGTGCTCAATAATCGCGAGAACCGCCGCGTCGCGGTGATCGTCAATGATATGAGTGAAGTGAATATCGATGCCGCCCTCGTTCGTGAGGGCGGCGCCAATCTCCCGCACGGATGAACAGCTGGTTGAAATGACCAATGGCTGCATCTGCTGCACATTGCGCGACGATCTCCTGAAAGAGGTTTCGCAACTGGCAGCGCAGGGGCGCTTCGACTACCTGCTGATCGATCGACCGGGATAGCCGAGCCGTTGCCGGTTGCCGCCACGTTCGAGTTTCGCGACGAGAAGGGCAACAGTCTTTCGGATGTCGCCCGGCTCGATACGATGGTGACGGTTGTGGATGCCGCCAATCTGCTGAAAGACTATGCGTCGAGCGATTTTCTGCGTGATCGCGGCGAATCCCTTGGCGAGGAGGACGAGCGCACGCTTGTCGATCTTCTGGTCGAACAGATCGAGTTCGCCGACGTCGTCGTGCTGAACAAGATATCGACCGCTTCAAAGAAGAGCGTAATCTGGCGCATAAGGTCATCCGCTCGCTCAATCCCGATGCCCGCATCGAGGAGGTCGATTTCGGTGAAGTGACGCTCGACGCCATACTGGATACGAAGCTCTTCGACTTCAACAAGGCGCATGAGCATCCGCTCTGGTACAAGAGCTGCATGGCTTTGCCTCGCATACGCCCGAGACCGAGGAATATGGCGTTCGCTCCTTCGTCTATCGCGCGCGGCGTCCCTTTAATCCAGAACGGTTCCAGTCGTTTATCGACAAGGGCTGGCCGGGTGTGGTGCGGGCAAAGGGCTTCTTCTGGCTTGCCACCCGGCCTGATTTTGTCGGTGAAATCAGTCAGGCGGGCGCATTGGTGCGCACCGGGAAAAGGGGCGCTGGTGGTCGTCCGTGCCAAAGCAATACTGGCCGGCGGAACCCGAATGGCAGCGCGCCATGGAACCGTATTTCCATAAGATATGGGGCGATCGGCGTCAGGAAATCGTGTTCATCGGCGTCGATCCGATGCGGGAAGATGCGCTCATCGCCGAGCTGGATCAATGTTTGCTTGAGGAAGAAGACTTCGTGCCGGAGCGCTGGTCGGGGCTGAACGATCCGTTCCCGAACTGGTCGGCAGCCGCCTGAGACCTATTTAGACAGCGAGGCTATATCCATGGCCTTGCTGTCGGCCAGCGTCCGATGATCCAGAACGCTGGCGATGGCTTCGCGCACATCCAGCATCATATGGCGCACCTCGCATTCGTCCTCATCGCAATCGTCGCAGGGGCGATAATCCGTCTTGCTGGCGCAGGCGATGGGGGCAAGCGCGCCGTCGAGTGCGCGGATGATATTGCCGATGGCAATTTCGTTGGCCGGGCGGGCCAGGCAGAAGCCGCCGCCCTTGCCCTTGCGGCTCAGCACGAAGCCAGCATTGCGAAGCTCGGTGAAAATATTGTCGAGAAACTTGCGTGGTATATGGTGTTTTTCGGCGATTTCGCTGGCCGAAACCAGTTGTCCATCTGTAACGCCTGCCAGATGCACCATGGCTTTCAGGCCATATTTGCCCTTTTAGTCAGCATGCCACCTGTGGAG
>JAAVLL010000002.1:1307500-1367500 GCA_012103035.1 Brucella oryzae | reverse complement strand
AAAGGCCAATCAAACTTGGAGATAGCTGGTTCTCCGCGAAATCTATTTAGGTAGAGCGTCGACCGAATACCCCGGGGTAGAGCACTGGATGGGCTATGGGGACTCACCGTCTTACTGATCCTAACCAAACTCCGAATACCGGGGAGTACTAGTCGGCAGACACACGGCGGGTGCTAACGTCCGTCGTGGAGAGGGCAACAACCCTGACCACCATCTAAGGTCCCTAAGTTATGGCTAAGTGGGAAAGGATGTGAGGATCCCAAAACAACCAGGATGTTGGCTTAGAAGCAGCCATCATTTAAAGAAAGCGTAACAGCTCACTGGTCTAAATAAGGGTCTTTGCGCCGAAAATGTACCGGGGCTCAAGCCATACACCGAAGCTGTGGATGCACGTATGTGCGTGGTAGCGGAGCGTTCCGTAAGCCTGTGAAGGGACAGTCGTGAGACATCCTGGAGGTATCGGAAGTGAGAATGCTGACATGAGTAACGATAAAGGAGTGAGAGACTCCTCGCCGAAAGTCCAAGGGTTCCTGCTTAAAGTTAATCTGAGCAGGGTTAGCCGGCCCCTAAGGCGAGGCCGAAAGGCGTAGTCGATGGGAACCACGTTAATATTCGTGGGCCTGCAGGTAGTGACGGATTGCGTGTGTTGTAAGGTCTTATTGGATTGATCTTGCAGCGAAGCGGTTCCAGGAAATAGCTCCTGCATATAGACCGTACCCTAAACCGACACTGGTGGACTGGTAGAGAATACCAAGGCGCTTGAGAGAACTGCGTTGAAGGAACTCGGCAAAATGCACGCGTAACTTCGGAAGAAGCGTGACCTCCATTTGGGCAACCAGGTGGGGTGGCACAGACCAGGGGTAGCGACTGTTTACCAAAACACAGGGCTCTGCGAAGTCGCAAGACGACGTATAGGGTCTGACGCCTGCCCGGTGCTGGAAGGTTAAGAGGAGATGTGCAAGCATTGAATTGAAGCCCCAGTAAACGGCGGCCGTAACTATAACGGTCCTAAGGTAGCGAAATTCCTTGTCGGGTAAGTTCCGACCTGCACGAATGGCGTAACGACTTCCCCGCTGTCTCCAACGCAGACTCAGTGAAATTGAATTCCCCGTGAAGATGCGGGGTTCCTGCGGTTAGACGGAAAGACCCCGTGCACCTTTACTATAGCTTTACACTGGCATTCGTGACGACATGTGTAGGATAGGTGGTAGACTTTGAAGCAGGGGCGCCAGCCTTTGTGGAGTCATCCTTGAAATACCACCCTTGTTTTATGGATGTCTAACTGCGGCCCGTTATCCGGGTCCAGGACCGTGTATGGTGGGTAGTTTGACTGGGGCGGTCGCCTCCTAAAGAGTAACGGAGGCGCGCGATGGTAGGCTCAGAACGGTCGGAAATCGTTCGTCGAGTGCAATGGCATAAGCCTGCCTGACTGCAAGACTGACAAGTCGAGCAGAGACGAAAGTCGGTCATAGTGATCCGGTGGTCCCGCGTGGAAGGGCCATCGCTCAACGGATAAAAGGTACGCCGGGGATAACAGGCTGATGACCCCCAAGAGTCCATATCGACGGGGTTGTTTGGCACCTCGATGTCGACTCATCGCATCCTGGGGCTGGAGCAGGTCCCAAGGGTATGGCTGTTCGCCATTTAAAGCGGTACGTGAGTTGGGTTCAGAACGTCGTGAGACAGTTCGGTCCCTATCTGCCGTGGGTGTAGGAATATTGAAAGGATCTGTCCCTAGTACGAGAGGACCGGGATGGACGTATCTCTGGTGGACCTGTTGTCGTGCCAACGGCATAGCAGGGTAGCTATATACGGACTAGATAACCGCTGAAGGCATCTAAGCAGGAAACTAACCTTAAAACGAGTATTCCCTATCAGAGCCGTGGAAGACCACCACGTTGATAGGCCGGGTGTGGAAGTGCGGCAACGCATGCAGCTTACCGGTACTAATAGCTCGATCGACTTGATCACTCCCATTTACAATATCCATCAAGCAAAGCTTGATGGATATCAAGTTAGAACAGCGCTCACGGATCGTACGCGGCTTCGCCGCTGATCCTCCGCGAGGGCGGCCAAACGTGGCCGACGCGCGGTCGCGCTTGCGAAGCTTACGCTTCGAGGTTCTAGTTCTGATATCAAGGCACGAAAGACAAAGGAGCAGAGGACGCTTAAGGAAAACATACTCCCTTACTGCCTTATTCCCCTACTCCCTAACCAGCTTCTCATCATCTGTTTGTGTTCTTCGCCGACCTGGTGGTTATGGCGGAGCGGCTGCACCCGATCCCATTCCGAACTCGGCCGTGAAACGCTCCTGCGCCAATGGTACTTTGTCTTAAGACACGGGAGAGTAGGTCGCTGCCAGGTCTGCAAAGCACACAAATCAATTCATCTTCTCAAATCCATACAAAACAGACATTCAACGCGATAATCGCGAAAAATACCAAACCGGTTCAAAATAAACACCCTGGCGCGGGGTGGAGCAGCCCGGTAGCTCGTCAGGCTCATAACCTGAAGGCCGCAGGTTCAAATCCTGCCCCCGCAACCAATTCCTACGCTACAGTATCCAACAATAGCTGCAAATCACGATCCAGTACGCCGGGGCACTCCTGTCACCGGCGCTAAATCCCCGGCGCAAGTGACCTGCTTCCCTTGTTGTCCGCGATTATAAGTTAGCTCTGTTCAGGTTTTGGTCGTTTGTGGGCCGGGTTGCAAACTCATAAGGGGCAAGCCACCAAGGCTCGTATGCGGACGATTAAGGTTGTAGTCGCTTCTCCATTCTTCGATGATCTGGCGAGCGTGTTGATAGTTGATGAACAGATGTTCATTGAGGCACTCATCGCGCAAGCGCCCGTTGAATGATTCCACAAAACCATTTTGCATCGGTTTGCCGGGCGCAATGTAGTGCCATTCCACAGACCGGTCCTGCTGCCATTTCAAGATGGCATTTGAGGTCAGTTCCGTTCCATTGTCGCTGACAATCATGCATGGAAGTCCACGGCGTTCGGCGATCTTGTCCAACTCGCAGGCGACACGTTCACCAGAGAGCGAGTTATCGACCACAACGGCCAGACACTCCCTGCTGAAGTCGTCAATGACGCACATGATACGAAAGCGCCTGCCATCAACTAGGGCATCAGAGACGAAGTCCAAGCTCCAGCGTTGATTGGGGCTCTGCAGGACCCCATCGGCGCACGTGTCTCCCCAAGGCCCGTTTACGGCCGCCACGCTTGCGCACGGTGAGCCGTTCCTCCTTGTAGAGCCGATAAAGCTTCTTCCAGTTCACATCGAAGCCTTCCCGTTTCAGAAGGATATGCAGACGGCGATAGCCGAAGCGACGGCGTTCACTTGCCAGTTCGCGCAGCCTGGACCGTACGACATCATCTTCACCACGGGTCGAACGATAGCGATAGACGCGAGGATCGATCCCCGCCAGATCGCAGGCCCGGCGTTGTGAATAGCTTCTGTCTTCCATAGCCTAGCTCACGGCGTTTCTCCTTAATCCGGCTTCAGAAGTTTTTCCAAGCATCCCCTTCAGAGTCGATACGTCCAACATCGCGTCAGCCATAAGACGCTTCAATTTGGCATTCTCGTCTTCAAGAGACTTCAGGCGCTTGGCATCGGACACCTCCATGCCGCCATACTTCGAGCGCCACTTGTAAAACGTCGCATCACTGACGCCGTGCTTTCAGCACAGCTCAACGGCCGACATCCCAACCTGATGCTCCTTCAATATTCCGATGATCTGTTCTTCGCTGAAGCGGGATCGTTTCATGTTCTGTCTCCTTTTCCGGAGAACAGACCAACCAAATTGCGAGGACATTTCAGGGAGCAGGTCACGAGGCATTGAAGAATGACCTGAAAAGGAAAGGGTCCTTGGTCTTGGTTTTGCGCCATTCAGACGCAGTTTTGAAGAGAAGATTAGGCTTTGCGATGACTTTGCTCAGGTCAATGAGTAGATGTCCTCTCGAGGCTGCTTGAGCCGCAAAGGCTTCGAAGGGAATCGCTTCTTTGTTGAGGCACCGTTCTGCAGAGCCTTCAAACGCTTTTCGGCAGCGATATCAGCTTCACCATAAAGCCGGATTGCTTCGTTTCTTGAAGTTGTTCGGAGAGAGGATTTGATTTCACGGCGCTTATCTACGGCATTTCGCAGATGATTTGGAATTGCCCGTCTATAAAGATAGAAACCGTTATGCTCGTAAAGATACGGAATATCGGCAGAAACTTTTCTCAATGTACCTTTCCTTGTACCACCAGCTAAACCGCCAATGGGAAAACCAATTAAAATCAATAACTTAAAATATAAAAGCCTGACTGACTGGAGCGGGCGAAGGGATTCGAACCCTCGACCCCAACCTTGGCAAGGTTGTGCTCTACCCCTGAGCTACACCCGCTCGCGCCAGTCATTTTCGTCAGGCAGGCGCTATATGAACTAACGCCTCGGAGATTGCAACAGGGAAATTACAGGAAAATACCATTTCAGCGAAATTAGCTGCCGGTTAAATTATAACTATCTGTAAATATTATATTTTTCATGTTCATGGTTGCGTTCTTAGCTGCGATTTTTCGTCAAAACAAGAAAAACGAGCCTTCACGGATAATGGAATCTGTCGTCAGAGGCGCGAGTCAGGCTGCTGTATTATGTGCGAACAATCCAATTTGTTTTGCATGGTTTCTAAGCCTGCATCCATGGTCTATAAGCGCTGTTGCAAGTCGTCGAAGCGTGAGGAGCGTGATGACATGCGCAACATATTCAATGCTGAACAGAATGGGGTGGAATCATGCCTTTGTCGCCGAGCGAACTTCAAGACTATCTTCATAAACTCGGTATCGAAGTGAAAACTGTCGAACATCCTCCCTTGTTCACGGTCGCGGATTCCCAAAGCCTTCGTGGTGAAATCCCGGGTGGCCATACGAAAAATCTCTTCCTGAAAGACAAGAAAGACAATTTCTTTCTCGTGACGGTCGAAGAAGATGCCGTAGTTGATCTGAAGTCGATTCATCAGCTGATCGGTGCGGCAAGCCGTGTTTCGTTCGGCAAGCCTGAAAAGCTGATGGAATATCTCGGTGTGATCCCCGGCTCGGTCACCGTGTTTGGTGCGGTCAACGATACCGCTCATAATGTGCAGGTCATTCTCGATGCCGATCTGATGAAATATGACGTCATCAACGGCCATCCACTGACCAATGAAGCCACAACTTCAATCAAGCGCGAAGACCTTGTCGCTTTTCTCAAGTCCACCGGACATGACCCTCGTATTCTAGCCGTTTCCGAGGGTGCGAAGGCGGACGCTTCGGTATAAACTGATTTTCGAAATGGGCGGTCTGGCTACGCACAGCAATTGCCGATTGAAGTGAGAAGCGGGAGCGCTAAGTTACAGCGCAACTCGCTGAATCGACCGTCTTGAAATTGGCTTTCGAAGATACGAACTGAAAGAACGACACCGGCTTGCATGCGGACCGTCGCATCAGTCGGAAAATACGAAGGAATTTCTTATGAGCAGCCAGAACAATCCTTATGCCGGCGCAGGTGGTCAGATGACGGCAAATGTCTCTTTCGGTTCGGCGCCAGCGGCAGCCGGGGGCGCGGATCTCGTCAGGACACGACGACGGCAAGTTTCCAGGCGGATGTCATTACCGAATCCCGCAATCAGCCGGTGCTGGTGGATTTCTGGGCGCCTTGGTGCGGACCTTGCAAGCAGCTCACACCGATCATTGAAAAGGCCGTGCGGGACGCTGGTGGCGCTGTCAAACTGGTCAAGATGAATATCGACGATCATCCGGCTATCGCTGGTCAGCTTGGAATTCAGTCCATTCCGGCGGTCATCGCTTTCGTCAACGGTCAGCCGGTCGATGGTTTCATGGGCGCTGTACCGGAATCGAAAGTGAAGGAATTTATCGCCAAGATTGGCGGGCCGAGCGATGCGGAAGCGGCACTTGCAGAAGCAATCACTGCTGCGAATGAGTTGGTTGAAGCTGGTGATTTCGTTCAGGCATCGGAGATTTTCTCGTCCATCCTTCAGGCAGTTCCGGATAATGTCGATGCGATTGTCGGTCTTGCGACCTGCCTTCTGGAATCCGGTGATGCGGAAAAGGCGCAGGAAATTCTGGCCCAGCTTCCGGCTGACAAGCAGAATGCGCCAGCCGTTCGAGCGCTTGAAGCGCGTCTTGCACTGGCTGATCAGGTCAAGCTCATTGGTGACCCGGTCGAACTGGAAAAGCGAATTCAGGCCGATCCGAAGGATTATCAAGCCCGTTTCGACCTCGCGCAGGTGCGTAATGCGCAGGGACGGCGTGAAGATGCGGCCAATGAGCTGCTTTTCATCATGAAAGCTGACCGCGAGTGGAATGACGACGGCGCGCGCAAGCAGCTGCTTCAGTTTTTCGAGGCATGGGGCAATGCCGATCCGGCGACACTGGGTGCGCGGCGCAAGCTGTCGTCGCTTCTGTTTTCCTGATCGGGAGCATGGCGGGCAAATTGTGCTTTGCGCGCCATGCGAATTCCAACCGGTAGGGCGAATTTTTCGTGAGCCCTAATGCATGTCTCCCAAAAGTGGAAACCGGTTTGGGGATAAAGACATGCATGAAAACAAAAGCTTAAAGCATGTCGTAAGAGTACGATAAAACGCGACACGCTTTTGAGGAGGTTGCAATGCAGGTGGGCAATGCTCGTTATAGAACGGGCGCCGATATACCCGAGACCGTGCCGGTTTTTCCATTGAAAGGGGCGCTGCTTCTGCCCGGCGGCCAACTGCCACTCAATATTTTTGAGCCACGTTATCTGGCGATGATCGAGAATGCCCTGGCAGGCAAACGCATTATCGGCATGATTCAGCCGAAAATCGATGGCGACGATGACGAAACGATCGATGAGTTGGATGAAAGTATTCGCCCCCAATTGAGCAATGTCGGCTGTCTTGGCCGTATCACGACTTTTGCCGAGACTGGTGATGGCCGCTTGCTGATCACCTTACAAGGCATCTGCCGTTTTCGTGTGCGCGAGGAGGTCAACTGCCGTCAGCCTTATCGGCAATGCCGGATTATGCCGTTTCTGGCCGATCTGGAGGATGCGAGGATTCGTCAGAAATCGATCGAGACGCTTTGCTGGGTGCTTTCCGCGACTATCTGGAAGCCCACAATCTGGAAGCGGATTGGGATAGTATCGCACGCGCGAACAATGAAACTTTGGTCAATGCCCTTTCCATCATGTCGCCTTTCGGTCCGGCTGAAAAACAGGCCCTTCTGGAGGCGCCCGACTTGAAAACGCGTGCGGCAACTTTGATTGCCATTACCGAAATGGTATTGGCCAGAGTGAAGGACGACGATTTCGGATCGCGGCTGCAGTAAATTTCGGGAATAAGACAATGGACGACAAGACGGAAACCGGCAATATCGATGTTCGCCTGCTGGAACTTCTCGTATGCCCGCTTACAAAGGGCCCGTTGGAATATGATGCGGAACACGCCGAACTGATCTCGCGCAAGGCGAAGCTCGCTTATCCGTTCGGGGCGGAATTCCTATAATGCTGCCGTCTGAAGCGCGCAGCTTGACAGAGTAAATATGGGTCCATTAGCAGATGACGGGAAACTTGAAACGCTGAACGGCACCCGTTCTATCTGCTGTTATATAATTTCTGCGCAAGCCCCTATCTTTTCATAAGTTTCAGCCATGCGCATTATTGCTTGTCGGACAACAGGGCTCTATAACCCTCGCGGAACTTGAAAAGGCAATATAGGAAAGCGCTTTGTCTATCCGTATTGTTCTTTAATAAACAGAGGCTTGGCATTATGGCATCCAGAAAACTCCTTCTCCTGCCCGGCGACGGCATCGGTCCAGAGGCGATGGCGGAAGTCCGCAAGATCATCGCTTTCCTCAACTCAGGCCTCAATCTCGGCTTTGAAACCGAAGAAGGCTTGGTTGGCGGCTGCGCTTACGACGCGCACGGTCAGGCGATTTCGGATGCCGATATGGAGAAGGCGCTGGCTGCCGATGCCACGCTGTTTGGTGCCGTCGGCGGTCCGAAGTGGGACGATGTGCCTTATGAAGTGCGCCCGGAAGCTGGCCTCCTGCGCTTGCGCAAGGACATGCAGCTTTATGCAAATTTACGTCCAGCCATCTGCTACCCGGCTCTGGCTCATTCTTCGTCGCTGAAGCCGGAAGTGATCGAGGGGCTCGACATCCTCATCCTGCGCGAGCTGACCGGCGGCGTCTATTTCGGTGAGCCGAAGGAAATCATCGACCTCGGCAATGGCCAGAAGCGCGGTATCGATACGCAGGTCTACGACACCTACGAAATCGAGCGCATCGCCGATGTTGCCTTCGAGCTGGCGCGTACACGCCGCAACAAGGTCACTTCGATGGAAAAGCGCAATGTGATGAAGTCGGGCGTCTTGTGGAATCAGGTCGTCACCGCACGCCATAAGGATAAGCATTCCGATGTGGAACTGGAGCATATGCTGGCCGATGCTGGCGGCATGCAGCTCGTGCGCTGGCCGAAACAGTTCGACGTTATCGTGACGGACAACCTGTTCGGCGACATGCTGTCGGACGTTGCTGCAATGCTGACCGGCTCGCTCGGCATGCTGCCGTCTGCTTCGCTCGGCGCGGTCGATTCCAAAACCGGCAAGCGCAAGGCGCTTTATGAACCGGTCCACGGTTCCGCGCCGGATATCGCTGGCAAGGGCGTTGCCAATCCGATTGCAATGATCGCGTCGCTTGCCATGTGCCTGCGATATTCGTTCAACCTCGTGGAAGAAGCGGATCGTCTGGAAGCAGCGATTGCACAGGTTCTCGATGACGGTCTGCGTACTGCCGACATCTGGTCGGAAGGCAAGACCAAGGTTGGCACTGTCGAAATGGGCGACGCGATCCTCGACAAGTTCTCGAAGCTCTCCGCGGAATAAGCGCGACAAGTTCGTTTGAATGAGAGCCCGCCATGCGTTTTGCATGGCGGGCTTTTCTTTGAATAAGTGCCCGATTTGAGGCTGTAAATTCATGCTCTGCTGCATAAGAATAGCGGCATGTTGTTCACGCTCCCAGATCAAAACAAACTCTACGACGCACTTGTCGCCCGCGATGCCGCTTATGAGGGTAGGGCCTATGTCGGTGTTGTCTCAACCGGAATTTTCTGCCGCCTGACCTGTCCGGCGCGGAAACCGAAACAGGAAAACTGCCGCTTTTTCGCATCGGTTGCCGAATGCATGGCCGATGGTTTTCGGCCCTGCAAAAGATGTCATCCACTACAGCCGGCTGCCGAGGCAGAGCCTTCCATCAAGAAGCTTCTCGATGCGCTCGAAGCGGATCCCGAACGGCGCTGGAGCGAAGAAGATGTTGCCCGGATGGGGCTTGATCCCTCGACCGTCCGTCGCAGTTTCCACCGTCACTTTGGAATGACATTCCTGGAAATGGCGCGGCAGGAGCGCCTGCGGCATGGGTTTCAGGCGCTTGCCGATGGCGGACGCGTGATTGATGCGCAGCTTGATGCGGGTTTTGAATCCCCGGAAGCTTTCCGCGGTGCCTTTGCGCGTATACTTGGACTTCCGCCGGGCAAATTGCGCGGCGATGGTTTGCTGCGTGCCGACTGGATCAAGACTCCGCTTGGCACGATGATTGCGATCTGCGATGCGCGAAGCCTGCATCTTCTCGAATTTGCTGATCGCAAGGCACTGTCTGCCGAATTGAAGAAGCTTTATGCCACCTGCCGCGGTGATCTGGGGATCGGACGTTTCAATACACATGATATTGTCGAGCAGCAGTTGAATAGGTTCTTCGACGGCAAATCTCCGACGTTCGACTTGCCTCTGGTGCTGCATGGCAGTGCTTTTACGCAAGGTGTCTGGCGCGAGCTTCAGAAAATCCGGGCAGGGGAAACGCGTAGTTACAGCGAACTGGCGCAGGCTATGGAAAAGCCGCTTGCCGTGCGCGCAGTTGCGAGGGCCAATGGCGCGAACCAGATAGCCATCATCATTCCCTGCCATCGTGTGATCGGTGCGGACGGATCACTGACCGGCTATGGTGGCGGTCTCTGGCGCAAACAGAAGCTGATTGAAATCGAAGCGCAATATCGTAGATAAATCATCAAAGAATATGAAAAACGCCGCCCATCGGGCGGCGTTTCTCGTTTTAGGCGTGTTGACTAGTCGAGCTTGTGCAGGTCGACGCCCTTGGTTTCCTTGACGAAGATCATGCCGATCACAAAGGTGATGGAGGCGATGATGATCGGATACCAGAGGCCGTAATAGATGTCGCCCTTGGCGGCGCTCAGTGCGAACACGCCGGCCGGAAGCAGGCCGCCGAACCAGCCGTTGCCGATATGATATGGCAGCGACATACCGGTGTAGCGGATGCGCGTCGGGAACATCTCGACAAGGATTGCGGCAATCGGGCCGTACACCATCGTCACGTAGATGACGAGGACGGTCAGGATGGCGATTGTCAGCACCCAGTTCACCTGCGCAGGGTCGGCTACCATCTTGAATGCACCGGCATTCGGGATGGTGTAGACGGCCTGCTCGGCGCTGACGCCAAGGCCGTCGGCTTCGGTCTGGGTCAGAAGCTTCTGCTTCACCAGATCGGCAGCTGGAACCATAGTCTTGTCTCCGCCGCGGATGGCTTCGGCATTCAGCTGAAGTTCCGGATTGGCGGCGACGAATGCGTCAAGCTTGCTGTCTGGCACTTTTGCAGGATCGCGAACCAGCGGGAAGCCGGCCTTCTGCAAGGCAAGGTTCACGTCATGAGACAGTGCCGACTGCTTGGCCGTAGCGTCAGCTCCAGCCTGAACAGCGTCGTAAGACGTGATCGTGCTGTCACCGATCGTGACGGTCGCAGCAGTGCCAGCCGCCGCCGTCTGCAGGATTTCGTACGGCACCGAGGTTTTGCAAGGAAGCTTGTCGCGACATCGCAAGAGGTGGTGAACTTGGACGTGCCGGTGGCGTTGAACTGGAAGTTACAATCGCCAGGTGCAGCCGTAACAGTTGCCTTGATGGTCTGTTCAGCCTGAGCCAGCGCCGGGTTCGCAGCATTGGTCAGCGCTTTGAACAGCGGGAAATAAGTCACTGCAGCGAGCAGAAGGCCTGCCATGATGATGGGCTTGCGCCCGATCTTGTCCGACAGCCAGCCCCAGAAAACGAAGAAGCCGGTGCCGATCAGAAGGGCAATGGCGACCATGATGTTTGCTGACTGATTTTCAACCTTCAGAACGTTCTGGAGGAAGAAAAGAGCGTAGAACTGACCGCAATACCAGACGACGGCCTGACCGGCAGTGAGACCAAAAAGGGCGATAAGGGCGATTTTTGCGTTCTTCCACTGACCGAAAGCCTCGGACAGCGGGGCCTTGGAGGTCTTGCCTTCTTCCTTCATACGCTTGAATGCAGGCGACTCGCTCATCTGCATACGGATCCAGACGGAGATTCCGAGCAGGACGATGGAGACGAGGAACGGAATGCGCCAGCCCCAGGCAGCGAAGGCCTCTTTGCTCATTATGCTCTGGATGCCGAGGATAATCAGCAGCGACAGGAACAGGCCCAGCGTTGCCGTGGTCTGAATCCATGACGTGAAGAAACCGCGACGATTGTTCGGTGCATGTTCCGCAACATAGGTTGCCGCACCACCATATTCACCACCCAGCGCGAGCCCCTGCAGCATGCGCAGGGCGATCAGGATGATCGGAGCAAAATGCCGAGCGTGGCCGAGCCGGGCAGAACACCCACGAGGAATGTGGACGCGCCCATGATGACGATGGTAACAAGGAATGTGTACTTGCGGCCGACGAGATCGCCAATGCGCCCGAAGACGAGGGCGCCGAACGGACGGACGAGGAAGCCTGCCGCGAAAGCGAGCAGAACGAAGATGTTTCGGGTTGCTTCTGGATATTCGTTGAAGAAGGCCGCGCCGATGAAGGCTGCAAGCGTTCCATAGAGATAAAAGTCGTACCATTCGAAGACGGTACCAAGCGATGACGCGAAGATCACTTTGCGTTCTTCGCTCGTCATTTTCTGCGTGCCGACATCGGCACTTGACGAGACTGCCATTAATCTGTCCTCCCAAACAGAGCCCTGACGGGCAAATATAAGACGATCCTTCTTCACCGGGTAAATGAAGTTCGTCTGTTGCGTCGGGAACAGTTCCTCTCAACTGTCCGGACGCTCTCCTCACACTGCATGATGAACCGAAAAAGGGGATTCGTGCAGTAGTCTTTAGTATGAGACAGAACTGACGGCTTGAAATACTACGGAAAAATAATAAAGCGCATCCCGAAAAGTGTGAAACGCCTACGCAGAGAAATCAGTCCACTGAACCGATTTCTGGTCCTGCTTCGATCGGATAAAATGCGCGTGAACAGCCAATGATTAGAGCGCCGATTTGATTCAATCAGATCGAAATGTGCCTTAGATGTTTGGTCCCAGCATGTGATGGTACGGATTGACGATAAAGGCCTCAGGCTTTGAGTTGTTTGGCAAAGTTGTATGCAGTCAGCCAATCACGCCCATGCTGGCGCATTTCATTGATCGAGCTGTAGCGAAAGGATTTGACAGTCGCTTCCTTGATCGTCCGCATCCTCTCGGCCTGGCCGTTGGTCCACGGATGATATGGTTTTGTCAGTCGATGCTTAATGGCGTTTTCAAGCGCTATTCGCCCGAAGATGTGTGGGAAAGTGAGGTTTGTACCTTGCTCTCGCTGAACAAAATGCACGCCATTGTCCATCAAGATCGTATGAATCCTGTAAGGCATGGTTTTGATCAATGACTTGAGGAACCCGGCGGCGGCCAGTTTGGTGACCTTGCGATAGATTCGTGCGAACACCAGCTTCGCTTGTCCGATCGACCGCAACAAAGAGGAAGCCTTTGCCGCCCTCATAGCGAGCTCGGCAATGTCAATGTGGAAGTAGCCAATCTTGTAGTCTTTGAACTTCCTGGGCTTTTCCCGGTCGCCTTTCGGCAGACGAGAGATATCGTGGCGTTGCAGGCACCGGTGCAGCGAAGAACGGGTCAAATGCGGGATGACATCCTTGAGCGCAATGTAGACATCGTCGAGCGGTAACCGTGCCTGAACCCGCAGCACTATGATCGCAGCCTCTTCAACAGGCATCAGAACCGTACTGCGGCGCGCTTTCGGACCCATTGGCATATCTTCGACTAAACGCCCCTTGCGCCACTTCAGGACCGTTTTCTCGTTGATCCCGAACCGCTCGGCAAGTTGCGCGACCGAAGCTTTCGATCGCTGTAGTTCTGCTCGGATGGCGTGCGTGGTCTTGGCGCTGCCGTGGAGAACTTGGCCATAGCTCCCTTTGCTGTGTCGGTGACAATTCATACCATCATATGCTGGGGCCAAACATCGATCACAACGAAACCCGATCATGGCACGGTTGGCATCGCCATGTCTCCCTCGTCATGCTCGCCTTTGCCATGATGGCGGTGATCCGGTGCCGTGCCAATAACGTCACCCCGAAAAGACCCTGGATGCCGGCAATCACGATTTGATCCGGTGGTCTGTTCAGGAAATTCGACGCATGGCGGCGCGCGCATAAGGCTACTGCCAGGAAGGCACACATCAAAACAAAAGCGCAACTGTAATGCTAGGCGGCCTGATCCTTCGCAATGATCGGATCGGGCCGCGCCAGTTCCGCGTTGAGCCGATCTGCCAGTTCGAAGAAGCGCCTCCGCACCTGCGGCGCGTAGGGATTGGCATGTTCGATGGCCTGAAACACTTCCGGCGCATCGTGGCGAACCATGCCGACCGCCTGCATCAGAAGTTCGAAGCTCTTCGTTGTCATCCGGGTTGGTAACGGCTCCATCTGCACCAGAACCCTGGCGATCAGATGTGTCAGTCCCTGAACCATTGCCACCTCGCGGTCATGGTCTTCCGGCGTCGTTATGATGACATCGAGCGCCAGATGCTTTTGAGAAAGGCTGCAACGCGGTGGAACCGCGTGCCCCGCACTGGGCAGACGGCGATTTTCAGACCGGCAATGCCCTCGCGCGCGCTTTGCGGCCCGAAAAGTGGATGGGTGGCGACAATATCGACATAAGCGGGCAGGCCGCGCCGCATGATATCGGCAGGCCCGACCTTGACCGAACCGACATCCAGAACAAGCGCGCCGGGGCGCAAATGCGGCGCGATCGCCTCCACCACGCGGTCAAGCGTTGCAACCGGCGTTGCGAGGATGACGATCTCGCAGAGGGCGACCTCTTCCACCGAGGTCAGGGTGACGCCTTTGATCTGCGCCGCCTGTTCAAGGTTTGCGGCAGAATCGTAAGCATAGAACTGGAAATACGGGTTCAGGTGACGGACGATAAGCTGCCCGAATGCGCCAAAGCCGATAATGCCAATTTTCATATGCTGATTGTTGTCGCGAGACATGGACTGACCTCTTTAGGGCCGCATGGCCAGAGGCGCTGTCGCGAAACTCAACCGCTGGCAATGCAGCGGTTGAACTATGACAAAGCAAACCCGCCGCTATATGAGCGGGGCGTAATAAGACCGGGTGCTGATGAGTGCTTTGTCCATGTGGCTTAGCTATGCCTGCTTTCGGTCGATGTCAACCGCTTCCCTTCATGCGGATTGTAGCGCTTGCGGAAGGGGTGGCTTAACCTCGATCAGGCTTTATGCGACCGGGATTGGCAAAACCATCCGTCTTTCGAGGTAGATCCTACGCCTATTCGAGAAGGCTTATGGCCTGATTGCCGGAATCTTTTCGTGGTCGCGATCAGGTAAGATCGGATTCGTAAACTTGGGGCAAAGCATTGAAGCGCCGCTCGCCTATGCAACAGGGCACGACGCTTCGAATTTTGAAGCTGCGCATCGTGCTTTGCTAGAAATCCACGCTGATTTTCGGGCCGATGCCGTAACGAGAAGAGCGGAGGGATACATGTCTTCAGAAAAGAACGGGCATTCGCCGCGCAGTCGTGCGCGACGGCATTTTCTGGGTCTCACAGCCGCCACTGCCGCCAAGGTCGCGGCGCTGGGTGTTTTGCCTCAATCGTGTCGTCGCGTCCGTCACAGGCCCTTGGCACCAAATGGTGGCATGGCGGCCACGGCGGTGGTCATGGTGGCGGCGGCTCCAATTGCCTGTTGAAAGGCACGCTGATCGAAACACCGATGGGGCCGGTGGCGGTGGAGACATTGTCTGTCGGCGATCTCGTGACCACGGCCCGTGGCGAAACGCGTCCGGTCAAGTGGATCGGCTGGCAGAGCTATAGAAAAGGCGGTGTGGAGTGGAATGAGAGCGTGATGCCGATCCGCGTCAAACGCTTTGCCATCGACAGCAAAACCCCACATCGCGACCTTTATCTTTCGCCCAACCATGCGCTGTTTATCGATGGTGTGCTGATCCGTGTGAAGGATCTGGTCAATGGCCAGAGCATAATGCGCGTGTCGATGGACGTGGCTATCGACTATTACAATATCGTTCTCGACAGTCATGAAGCGGTAGTGGCGGAAGGCGCGGTTGTCGAAACCTATCTGATGCGCGGCGAGAACTATAAGAGCTTCACTAATTTTGCCGAATATCAGGAACTCTATCCGGATGAGGCCAGCATTAGCATGCAGCCCGTGCGCCGCTCGTCGGTTATGAGGGCGCGCGCCAGCACATGCATGCATTATTGTGCATGAGCGGCATTCTTCCGCTGCGCGACGTGGTTGAGGAAACCTATCAGCGTCTGGCGGAAAAGGCCGGTGAGAGTGTAGCGTAGAACAGTGAATAGTGTACCGGGCGGTGGTAAGAAAAGGCGGGGTGCCGAAGGGTGCTCCGCCTTTCCATATAGTAGGCTCAAGCAATGGCCTATATTCTGTCCATCAATGCATACCACGACAGGGCGAGAAACAGCAGCGGCGAGCGGAAGGTGCGACCGCCGGGGAAGGCTGGAATGCGCAGTTCCTCAAACAGTTTCAGCTTGTCGCGATTGCCTGCGAGGGTTTCCGCGTAGAGCTTGCCCATATAATTGGCCAGCATGACACCGTGACCGGAATAGCCACCTGCCGAAATGACACCGGGCATCACCTCGCGCACGAAAGGCTGACGCGGCATGGTGATGCCGACTGATCCGCCCCATGCATGGGTGATCTCGACATTGGCAAGCGCGGGATAGATTTCCGCGATCTGGCGACGGATATGCGTGCTGATCTCACGCGGATTGTCGGCGGTGTAGGCTTCGCGCCCGCCGAACAGCAGCCTGCCATCCTTTGAACGACGGAAATAACGCACCACGAAGCGGGAATCGTCAATGGATTCACCACCCGGAATAACCGTACTGTCGTCGCCAAGCGGCACCGTTGCGCCGATGAAAGAGCGGATCGGCATGACATGTGATGTGCTGACCGGCTCCAGCAGCCCGCCATAGGCCCCACCATAAGCATTGACCGCGATGAAGGCATTTTTCGCGACGATGGTTCCGCGATTGGTTTCGACCTCGACCCGCCCGCTTGCTGTGCTGATTTTGGTGGCTCTGGTGTCTTCAAACAGCTTTGCGCCCGCCGTATGAGCCGCCTTTGCGGTTCCGACGAGCAGTTTCAGCGGATGGATATGGCCGGTGCCTGCATCATAGACGCCGCCATGATAGCGTTCGGAACCGAGCAGGCGCGCCGTCTCCCCGATCGAGCAGACGCAGATGTGGATAGTTGAACCGGTTCGCCATCAGCTCGACATGGCGTTCATATGACTTCAGATAGCGCGGCTTGTGCACGACCGAAATCTGGCCGGGCATATATTCCATGTCGATGCCATGTTCATCGGCAAAGGCAAGGAGAAAGGCCTTGGCCTCTTCCGCTACGTCGAACAGGGCCTTGGCGCGCTCGAAGCCATATTCGGCTTCGAGGTCTTCGGCCCATGTTCGCTGGCCGGTGCCGAACTGGCCGCCATTGCGCCCGGACGCTCCATCACCGAACCGAGCGCCGTCGATCAGTGTGACATCCACGCCCTGTCTCGCCAGATGATACGCTGCCGAAAGCCCCGTATATCCGCCGCCAATGACAACGACATCCGCCTGCCGCGATCCATCCATCTCGGGATATTGCGGTCGGTCGGGAACGGTCGCCTCGTACCAGGAATAGCCGGGCGAGATTGGGGACTGGTGGGGCATTGGCGGCTCCGGGTGGTTAGGGCAGTAAGGCAGTAGGGCAATAAGGCATTATGTTATTGATCGGAGAGTTTCCGGATCAGAAGTCTGAGAAGTTTGCCTATACTTTCGCTTTTCACCAACATTGAATTGATTGTTTCGCTCTGCATGAAACCAAGCCTTTCGGCGATGAGGAGATGCGTTTCCATTTCCTTGAGAGAGCCTTGGGCAATGCGCAGGAATTGCTGGTAGGAGCCGCGATTTTCTCGCCCAAAGCCTTCAGCTATATTCGCTGGAACAGAAACGGCAGCACGCCGAACCTGACTTGTCAGACCGTAGATTTCTTCCTTGGGCCAGCAATCGGTCACCTTGTAAATTGAGGTGACCATTTCCATCGCTTGCTGCCAAACAAGAAGATCACGATACGAATTGACTGCCATGATCCCCGTTTAGCTTTTCCCTACTGCCCTACTGCCCTACTGCCCTACTGCCCTACTGCCCTACTGCCCTACTGCCCTAACTAAACATTGAGCAACAAAACTCGCGTTCCCACGGGCTGATGACTTCCATGAAGGTTTCGAACTCGGCGCGTTTGATGGCGGCATAGGTCGTCATGAAGGAACTGCCGAACAGGTTGCGCAGTTCGGTGTCTTCCTCAAACAGTTCCACCGCGTCGATCAAGCCGCGGGGCAGCTCGACCTCTTTAGTGTTGACGCTTGTGGTTGCGGGCTGTTCCGGCTCGATCTTGTTCACAAGGCCGATCAGGCCGCAGGCCAAGGAAGCTGCAAGGGCAAGGTAGGGGTTGGCGTCAGAGGAGGGATGCGGTTTTCCACGCGGCGCCCATTGGGGTCGGAGCGCGGCACGCGGAAAGCGGTGGTGCGGTTGTCGTAGCCCCATTTGACGTTGACGGGCGCGGAAGCGTCCGGCGTCAGGCGGCGGTAGGAGTTCACATAGGGCGCGAACATGACAAGCGCATTCGGAACATGACGCTGCATGCCGCCGATGAAATTGCGGAAAGCCTCGCTTTCGCTGCCATCCTCATTGGTGAAGATGTTGCGCCCGGTCTTCTTGTCGACGATGGACTGGTGGATATGCATCGCAGATCCCGGTTGCCCCTGAATGGGCTTGGCCATGAAGGTGGCATACATGTCGTGTTTCAGCGCCGCCTCGCGGATCGTGCGCTTGAACATGAAAACCTGATCGGCAAGTTCCACCGGGTCGCCATGGCGCAGGTTGATTTCAAGCTGGCCCGCGCCTTCTTCGTGGATCAGCGTGTCGATCTCCAGCCCCTGGCCCTCGGAGAAATGATAGATATCGTCGATCAGTTCGTCGAATTCGTTGACGCCTGCGATCGAATAGCCCTGACCGCCGCCAATGGCCCGGCCCGAACGGCCGACGGGCGGCGTCAGCGGATAATCCGGGTCGGGGTTCTTGCGCACCAGATAGAACTCGATTTCCGGCGCCACGACAGGCTTCAATCCGCGCTTGCCGTAGGCGGCGACGACATTGCGCAGTACATTGCGCGGGGTGAATTCCACCGCGCGCCCGTCCTGATAGACGAGATCACAGATAACCTGTGCCGTCGGGTCGGTTTCCCACGGAACAGCCGATAGCGTGGAAAGGTCGGGCAGCAGTCTCAGGTCGCCGTCGTCCTCCGGATAATGGAAGCCGTAACCGTCTTCCGGATAGGCTCCGGAAATCGTCGTCATGAACACTGCCGAAGGCAATGCCAGCGATGTATTGGAGGTGAACTTCTTCGACGGCATCATCTTGCCGCGGGCAACCCCGCCTGATCGGGGTAATGCATTCGATGTCTTCGATATCGCGCCAGGCAAGCCATTCGGTCGCCTGTTTCCAGTTCTTCACACCGCGAAGAGATTTGACATAGGCAGGCGTACGGCGACGCGGCGCACGCGTAACCTTCTTTTCCGTCGTATCAGCAGACATCCATCACCAGAAAATGATTTCGATATCGGCATGATAGCTGTGCTGGCCGTTAATGACAAATGGGTTGGCCAAGCTTTTGTGTGCGCCATCGCGAAAAGCGCACACAATTGAAGAGGGCGTATCAGAGGCCGAAATGGCCCTTGAGCGCGGGCACGTTCGTCACCAGCTGATCGATCAGCTGCGGGTCGTGGTCGCGCACGTAGTTGATGACTTGTCCGCCCGCCTCGGTGATCTGGTCGCTCGACAGGCCGCTGGCGCGAAGCGTGGCGGCGGCTTTCAGAAGCGCGCTCATCTTTTCGCCCGCTACATTGTCCATCAGGCCGGACAGCGCGCCCATGATGCCGCCGGTGCCTGTTGCAAGGACGTCATGGGCGTTTGCCAGTTGCTGCGCATCCGGCAGGAGCGCGAAAATCTTGCTGCCGATTTCCGGCGCGCTGTGCTGCAATACGGAAAACACCGAACCGGCGAGCTTTTCCGCAAGCTGCGGGTCAATGTTGATCCTGGTGGCAATATTGTCGATAAGCGATTGCACTGACATGAAACTTCCTGTTTTCCTTGCCCCGCAAGGATGTTTTGTAAGCAGTCCCGGACGCGTAGTCGCTCTGCGGGTTTGCTGTGCTGATGCACGGAGCAAGGTTTTGCCAGGATTGGGTGAATTTTGATCAATATTGCGCGGGGATAGTGTTCGCGCGAGAGAAAGGTCTATAGGCGCTTTATTTCTACATCTGAAAACCCCGACTGGCGGGGCCAGCCGGGGAGGTCAGTTGAGGAAATCCGACCATAAAGCGAGTGGTATATCAAGTCCGTTTCATCGAATTTTGCGGACAATTACACGTTTGGACATTGTGTCGCTGCCGAAGGCAATGTGTGTGAACACGGCGACGGCGATTGTTGAGAGCATCATCACTTGTCGTGGGTGACGATGACCGGGATCAAGAGATCACCCCAGTTGCCGTCGCCGCCATGATGCCGGGCGGAGCGGACCAGTTCCACGGAAACGCCTGCCTCGACCGCCTTCATGACGGTGTAGTTGAGGCGATGCAGATCATTGGCGAGCATGCGGATAACGGTCTGCTGATCCGTGGTCATGCTTGACGATTGTTCTTCTGCTCTTTCCTTGACGCGTGCTGGCGAATTCATGGAACTGTTCCTCCTGTTTGGCGGCTGGCTGTTACTCAGCAGCCGGTCTGAACTGTGCTGTTTCAGTCGATTCCTTCATGGCGGTGGTCGAAGACTGTCCGCCGGTGATTGCGAGCGACACGGCATCGAAATAGCCGGTGCCGACTTCGCGCTGATGCTTGGTCGCGGTGTAGCCATTGGCTTCGGCTGCAAATTCCGCCTGTTGCAGTTCGGAATAGGCTGCCATCTGCCGGTTCTTGTAGCCGCGTGCCAGTTCGAACATGCCGAAGTTGAGCTGGTGGAAACCGGCCAGCGTGATGAACTGGAACTTGTAGCCCATCGCGCCCAGCTCACGCTGGAACTTGGCAATCGTGGCGTCGTCGAGGTTCTTCTTCCAGTTGAACGACGGCGAGCAATTATAGGCAAGCAGCTTGCCCGGATGCGCCTTGTGCACGGCTTCCGCGAAGCGGCGGGCCTGTTCGAGATCGGGCTTGGACGTTTCCATCCAGATCAGATCGCAATAGGGCGCATAGGCAATCGCACGGGCGATACATGGCTCGATGCCATTCTTCACCTGATAGAAGCCTTCAGCCGTGCGGCCTGCATCGTAATCGACGAAAGGTTTGTCGCGCTCGTCGATATCCGAGGTCAAAAGCTTGGCGGCTTCCGCATCCGTGCGGGCGATGACCAGCGTGGCCGTTCCCATGACGTCTGCTGCGAGGCGCGCCGCATTGAGGTTGCGGATATGCGCTGTCGTCGGGATCAGAACCTTGCCGCCGAGATGGCCGCACTTCTTTTCCGAAGCGAGCTGGTCTTCATAATGCACGCCAGCTGCACCTGCCTCGATGAAGGCTTTCATGATCTCGAAAGCGTTCAGCGGTCCGCCGAAGCCTGCTTCCGCATCGGCAACGATTGGGGCAAACCAGGTGTCGACCGATAGACCCTTGCCTTCGGCGGTTTCGATCTGGTCGGCACGCTGCAAGGTCTTATTGATGCGCTTGGCCAGTTCCGGGGCTGCATTGGCCGGATAAAGCGACTGGTCCGGATACATGGCCGACGCCGTGTTGGCATCCGCTGCAACCTGCCAGCCGGAGAGGTAGATTGCCTTCAAACCGGCGCGAACCATCTGCATGGCCTGATTGCCGGATAATGCGCCGAGCGCATTGACGAAATCTTCCTCGTGGATCAGCTTCCACAGGCGGTTTGCGCCCATTTCAGCCAGCGAATACTTGATCTCCACCGAACCGCGCAGCCTTTTACATCTTCGGCCGTATGTGCACGCTGGATGCCGTCGAAGCGACCCTTTGGTGCCGAAGGAATAAGGCTGTAAAATCTGTCATTTCGGTGTCTCCTCGTGTTGTAATCGGTATTTGTAGAGCAATTGGTGACCGCTCTTTCTGTGACCAGATTTACAATCGGTATGATTGAAGCGCCAGAAAAACCGGATAAATGGTCAGATAATTGAGGTAATGCTGTCGAAGTCTTGACTGATGGGCGATGTAAATTTGTAAATCTTGTCAAAGTCGAGCTTTGCGTCTATTTTGTCATGAATTGTAAAACGCATCATTGCGGGTTTGGGAGGACGGAATTGAGCGAACGCAAGATTTTTGCCGGGCCGCGCATCAGGCGCATTCGCAACGAGCGATCCCTGACGCAGACGGCCATGGCCGAAGCGCTTGGAATTTCCCCATCCTATCTCAATCTGATCGAGCGCAATCAGCGCCCGCTGACGGTACAGCTTTTGCTGAAACTTGCCAGCGTTTACAAGCTCGACCTCGACAGTCTTCAGGCCGAAAGCGGCTCCACGATCACGGGCCTGAAGGAAGTCTTCTCCGATCCACTTCTGACCGGCGAATTGCCGGGCGATCAGGAACTGGTCGAAATCGGTGAGGCTGCGCCCAATGCTGCCGTCGGCATTATGAAGCTTTACCGTGCCTATCGCGAGCAGCAGCAGCGCCTCTCCGATCTGTCGCAATTGCTGTCGCATGAGGGAAGCGGGGCAGAGCTTTCGGCGACGCGCCTGCCGCTGGATGAGGTGCGCGATGTGATGGCGCGGCGGGTCAACCATTATCCGCGCATCGAGGAAGAGGCAGAAAGTTTTTTCGCACTGTTGAAGCCGGATGGCGATCTGTCGACAGCCTTGAAGGATTGGCTGCGGCGTGAGCATGGCATTACGGTTCGCGCGCTGCCGGTTGCCACCATGCCCAACTGGCGCAGGCGGTATGACCGGCATTCACAGCGGCTGTTTGTTTCAGAGCGTCTGTCCCCTTCGATCAGTTGCAGGAAATCGCCATGGAGGCGGCGCTGATCCGTATGCAGGTGGTGATTGGTGCTGAGACGGAAGGGCTGAAACTTTCGTCCAGTGAAGCCAATCGCATCGCGCGGTTCGAACTGGCGCGCTATGCCGCGCAGGCTTTGATGATGCCTTATCGCCAGTTTCGTGATGCAGCTGTACGGGCCCGTTATGATGTCGACGTATTGCGCACGCGGTTTGGGGTTTCGTTCCAGCAGGCGGCAAACCGGCTGACCACCTTGCAACGGCAGGGGCAAGTGCGTTGCCTTTCTTTGTGATGGAAATCGATCATGCAGGCAATCGACTGCGCGTTGCAGGAGCCGAGGGTTTTCCGACCCGCTTCGGCGGTCAATGCCCCAAGCTGCCGGTCTATGCAGCCTTCGCGCAAGCGGGCAAGTGCTGGCCGAGCCGGTGGAATTGCCGGACGGCTCTGCTTTCCTGACCATTGCCCGCACGCTGGAAGGGCCGCAGGGCGCATTCAATGAGCGCCCACGCAGGACAGCGCTGCTGCTTGGCTGTGCGCTGGAGGTGGGTGTTGAAACCGTCTATGGCGCCTCGCTTTCAAAGGCGGGCAATACGGAAATCGGCCCCGCCTGTCGCCTGTGCGAACGGCAGGGCTGCATCACTCGCGCCGAGCCGCCGCTGACACGCCCGCTCGGTCTGGACGAGATGGTGGCGGGGCTTTCTGCCTTCGATTTCCAATAGAGGCGCGCAGGGCGCGATATTTCGGCTGTGATGGCCTGCAAATGGCGTGGTTTTCGCTTCCGGTGCTCATGTACCCAAAAGTACATTCCGCTCCGGTTCTCAAACCCCACCATTTTCGGCTCAACACAGCCGAAATCTCATCGCCCTCCAGCAGCGCTTAGGTTGCAATTTTTATGTTCGTGATCGACGCAGGCGGTTGACGAAACCGGTGCAATCTAAAAAGTGCAATCAAGGAATAGTATATCCAACCTGTACCTGTACCGAAAATGAGCGTGTAGAATGGAGCAAATAATGGGGATCAAATCCTTCCTTCTGGCAACGACCGTTGCGACGGGCTTCGTAGCGGCTGCCGCATTCTCCGCCAGTGCGCAGGAGCGGGTGGTCAATATCTATAACTGGTCGGATTATATCGACGATTCCATCCTCAAGGACTTCACCAAGGAGACCGGGATCAAGGTCGTCTACGACGTCTATGACTCCAACGAAATTCTGGAAACCAAGCTTCTGGCCGGCGGCAGCGGCTATGACGTTGTCGTGCCATCGGGCGAATTTCTTGGACGCCAGATTCCGGCAGGCGTGTTCCTGAAACTCGACAAGGACAAGCTGCCGAACCTCAAGAATATGTGGGATGAGATTTCGACCCGTGCGGCAACCTATGATCCGGGCAACGAATATTCCGTCAACTACATGTGGGGTACGACCGGCATCGGCTATAACAAGGCCAAGATCAAGGAAGCGCTCGGCACCGACACGATCGACTCCTGGGACGTGCTTTTCGACCCTGAAAAATCGGCAAAGCTGAAAGATTGCGGCATTTACCTGCTCGATTCAGCCAGCGAAATGTTGCGCCCGGCGCTGAACTATCTGGGTCTCGACCCGAATTCCCCGTCGCCCGACGACTTGCAGAAGGCGCAGGATCTCTATCTCAATATCCGCCCGAACATCCGCAAGTTCCACTCGTCTGAATATATCAATGCGCTCGCCAATGGCGATATCTGCATGGCTGTCGGCTATTCGGGCGATATTTTCCAGGCACGTGACCGCGCCGAAAAGGCAAAGCAGGGTGTCGAGATCGGCTATTCGATCCCGAAGGAAGGCGCGCTGATCTGGTTCGACCAGATGGCGATCCCGGCAGACGCCAAGCATGTCCCGGAAGCGCTTGAATTCATGAACTACATGATGCGCCCGGAAGTGGCGGCAAAGGCGTCGAACTTTGTGTTCTATGCCAATGGCAACAAGGCATCGCAGGAGTTCATCGACAAGGAAATTCTTGACGATCCGGAAATCTATCCGACCGAAGACGTCATGAAGAAGCTGTTCGTGCCGACGCCTTATGACACCAAGACCCAGCGCGTGGTCACCCGCGCCTGGACCAAGATCGTCACCGGCCAGTAAGAGCCAAATTACTATGGGACAGATATGTCCCGCCCGACATCGTGAAGAGCGGCCCACTGTGCAGACGGAGGGCCGTTCTGCGTCTTGTAATACTGCATAATTATCGAGAGCAGTCTTGCTTTGAGACAGGCTTTTGGTTCCGGGTAGATCGGATAGGGAACGGAATGGAATCTTTTGGCAGCTTTCGCCGCAAATTTGCGCCCTGGAACGATCCGGCGGCCAAGCCCTTCATTTCTTTTGAGAATGTGACGAAAATATTCGGCGATTTTACTGCCGTCGATGATCTGTCGCTCAATGTTTTCAACCGCGAGTTTTCGCGCTGCTCGGCGCGTCCGGCTGCGGCAAGACCACGCTGATGCGTATGCTGGCGGGTTTTGAGGAGCCGACATCGGGACGTATCACGCTCGACGGTCAGGATATGCGCGGCATCCCGCCCTATAAGCGGCCGGTCAACATGATGTTCCAGTCTTATGCGCTGTTCCCGCATATGACGGTGGAGAACAATATCGCCTTCGGTCTCAAGCAGGACGGCATGGCGAAATCGGAAATCGATGCGCGCGTCGCCGAAATGCTCAAGCTCGTGAAGCTGGAGCAATATGGCAAGCGCAAGCCGCACCAGCTGTCGGGCGGCCAGCGCCAGCGCGTGGCGCTCGCCCGCTCCGTCGCCAAGCGCCCCAAGGTGCTGTTGCTGGATGAACCGCTCGGCGCACTCGACAAGAAGCTGCGCGAGGAAACCCAGTTCGAACTGATGGATCTGCAGGTCAAGCTCGGCATGACCTTCATGGTCGTCACCCACGATCAGGAAGAAGCCATGACCATGTCCGATCGCATTGCGGTGATGGACAAGGGCCGCATCAAGCAGGTAGCGACGCCGGCGGAAGTCTATGAGGCGCCGCGCTCCAAATTCGTGGCTGATTTCATCGGCAATGTGAATATCATCGAAGGCGAAGTGTTGAAGGCCGCCAATGGCGAGGCCGAGATCGCTACCGAAAAATTCGGCTTTCATATTCAGACCGAGACCCGCGAAGAGCTTAATCCCGGCCAGAAGGTCTGGTATGCGGTGCGCCCGGAAAAGACCCGTATTTCGCGCACCAAGCCGGAAGAAGTCTCAGTCAACGCGGTGGAAGGCGAGTTGTGGGATATCGCCTATTTCGGTGACATGACTGTTTTCCACGTTCGTCTCGACAATGGCCGCACCATCAAGGCTGCAAGCCTCAACGCGGTGCGCAAGACCGAAAATCCGCTGACCTATGACGAGCGCGTCTGGGTTTCCTTCGATACCGACGCCGGTCTGGTGCTCACAGCGTGAGGATTACCCCATGCAGAAGCTGATTGCTTCCATCGCCAGCCGCCTCGTCATCGCAGTGCCTTATCTCTGGCTGCTGGTATTCTTTCTTGTCCGTTTTCATCGTCTTCAAGATTTCCTGTCGGAAGTCGCGATGGCGATCCCGGCCTATATGCCGACCTTCGATCTGGCACAGGGATTTGCCAGCATATGGGAGAAAATCAAACAGCTCTCCTTTGATAATTATCTGTGGCTGCTTGACGATCCGCTCTATTACAAGGCTTACCTGTCGAGCGTCCGGATCGCCGCCATTTCCACCGTTCTGACGCTGCTTGTGGCCTATCCGATGGCCTATGGCATTGCGCGCGCGCCGACCACCATACGCCCGACGCTGCTGATGATGGTGATCCTGCCTTTCTGGACCTCGTTCCTCATCCGCGTCTATGCATGGATCGGCATTTTGAAGCCGGAAGGGCTGCTCAACCAGTTCCTGATGGCGCTGAACGTCATCGACACGCCGCTCAACATCCTGAACACCGACACGGCGGTGTTCATCGGCATCGTCTATTCCTACCTGCCATTCATGGTGCTGCCGATCTATTCGTCGCTGGAAAAGATGGATTATTCGTTGATCGAGGCAGCGCAGGACCTTGGCTGCACGCCGTTTGCTGCATTCTGGAAAATCACGTTTCCGCTGTCACTGGCCGGTGTTCTGGCAGGCTGCTTCCTGGTCTTCATCCCGGCGGTGGGCGAATTCGTCATCCCGGACCTTCTGGGTGGATCACAGACGCTCATGATCGGCAAGACGATCTGGAGCGAGTTCTTCTCCAACCGCGACTGGCCGGTCTCCTCGGCGGTGGCAGTCGTGCTGCTTGTCCTGCTGATCGTGCCGATCGTGATCTTCCAGCAGGTGCAGGCGCGGGCGCAGGAAAAGGGAAATAGGATGCAGAACAACTGGTCCCGCTTCAATATCGCATCGGTGGCGCTGGGCTTCGCCTTCCTCTACCTGCCCATCGTTCTGCTGGTCATTTACTCATTCAACGAATCCCGGCTGGTCACGGTCTGGGCGGGGTTCTCGACCAAGTGGTATGTCGAACTGTTTCGTAATCAGGCTCTGATGGATGCAGCATGGGTAACGATCCGCGTCGGCCTGCTGTCCGCGACGATTGCCACGGTTCTGGGCACGCTCGCAGCTCTTGCGCTGACGCGCTATACGCGTTTTCGCGGACGTATCCTGTTTTCCGGCATGGTCTATGCACCGCTGGTCATGCCGGATGTTATCACCGGCCTGTCGCTGCTGCTGCTCTTCGTGGCAATGAACTTCGACCGCGGCTTCTGGACGGTGACGCTCGCCCACATCACCTTTTCCATGTGTTTCGTGGCGGTCGTGGTGCAGTCGCGCCTCGTCAGCTTTGACCGTTCGCTGGAAGAGGCGGCGATGGATCTCGGCGCGCCGCCGGTTACGACCTTCATGAAGGTGACGCTGCCGGTCATTCTGCCTGCAGTGGTTTCGGGCTGGATGCTTGCATTCACCCTGTCGCTCGATGATCTGGTGATTGCAAGCTTCACTCAGGGCCGGGCGCCACCACGCTGCCGATGAAAATCTACAGCCAGGTGCGCCTTGGTGTGACGCCGGAAATCAACGCAGTTTGTACGATCCTCATCGCGCTGGTGACCATCGGCGTCATCATCGCCTCCATCATCAACAAGCGTCGTGAGGTGCAGCGTCGCCGCGACGAGCAGGCGGCATTCCGTTTGGGATAATAGGGTTTACTGTCCCATTCCCGTGGATGATGGCGAGATAAAGGGCCGGTCCACGAGCCGCCGACAAAGAAATTGAGCGGCGGCTTGGCGGGCGGATTTTCGGCAGGCTGCTGGTTGTCCTGACCGTCCGTGCTGCCTTCTTGCTGCTGTTGCGGCTGGCTGTTCGGGAACACGACTTCGCCGCTCAGCGCCAGGCTGCGATCCACGAACGGTACGATTCCTGCAAGTGTCAGTGTGCCGTCGGAGGTATCGAGCTTTGCATTTTCAAGCGTGGCTACACCATCGGACAGATTGGCCTTCACATCCAGACGGTTGAAGGCAAGTGCGATATTGTCCTTCCGCTCCAGCGCGAAGAAGCGTTGGGTCTGCGCCTTGGCCAGAAAATCCTGCACGGCGAAACCCTGCATCTGGCCATTGTTGAGCTGAATGGAAACATTGCCCTGCGCATTTGTCAGAAGGCCGGACCAGCGATTGGCCGGACCTTTCATGAACAGGGAAACATTGCCTTTGCCACTCACAAAGGGCTTGTCGAAGCCAAGTGCCGTGAAGAACTGTGAGCTGTCGATGTCCGAGGCATTGAAACGCAATTCGCCGCTGGCGCTCTTCAAGTCGCGCACGATCTGCACATTGGCTTGCAGAATGCCGTTGAAGGCTTTGGCGTCACCAATGTCGAATATGGCGCGGCCACCGCGAATCTGGACCGCAGCCGCCACGCCCGTCATGGAGACCGGCCCTGCCGTGGCGTTCTGGGCCGACAGCCGCAGATCCACTTCCGCACGGTCGATGAAGCTCGTGTCGACGACATCGCGGTCGGAATTGTTGCGCTCGTTCGGTGAACGCGCGCCGCCGTCAGGCAGCGGAATGAAAGCCGAAAACAGGCGGCGAAGGTCTAGCTTGTCGAAAGCCAGCGTACCGGTCACCGCAGGCTGTTCCTGTTCCAGGCCGATCTCGATCACGCCTTTGGCGGGGCTGTCGCTGGCGGTCATTTCCACATCCGCAAATTTCAGCCTTTTGGCGTCGCGGTGATGGTGGAATCCACAGAAAAGGCGCCGATTTCGGCACTGCCGGCAATTGGTGGGAGGCTGAGCCAGCGCACTGCGCCGCTGAGGGAGGGTTTTGGCAGTCAGGTCGCCTTCGAAAAAGCGATCCTTGGAAATATTGGCCTTGCCCTGAAAGGTGAGGCTCAACGGATTGGCAGTCAGGCTTGCTGTTACATCCGACGTGCCACCCGCCAGCAGCGGCAGGGCTTGCGCGGCTGTCAGGCTGAACTGAGAGGTCTCGTCACGCCATTTGGCGCTGCCTTTCAGCGTTGCGGCGCTTGATGTGCGGGGCCATTCCAGCGTGGCATTGACATTGGTTATCTGCTCGTCGCTGGTGATTTCCGGTTCGCTACCCGGACGGTTGAACGCAATCGTTCCATCGCGGACCACGACGCGACCGAAGGGCTGCGAAGCCTGCTGTGCAGCCTGCGCATTGTCGCCGGAACCGCTTTGCTGCAATGCGCGCTGTGCGCGGATAGCGGTGCCAAGCCGTCCGTTGGAACTGGCAATGGCGTCCAGAAGCTGCGAGAAATTTGAAACCGGCCCATCAAGGTTTACATGCGGTCGGACGATCTGCGTTTCGGAAAACGAGATATGTCCCATGATAGCATCGAGCGGCGAAAGCTCCACATCAATGCGATCCGCGCTCATGAGCGGTTTCTGGCCTTGATCGGTCAGCTTACTGAGTGTCACGCCATTCAGGGATGCGCGCAGAACAGGGAACACCTTCAGGCGAGGGGCTTGCCGCAGCTCAACGCTATAGCCGGTCCAGGCACTGATTTCCTGTGCAACACGGACACGGATGGCATCGGTCGAGACGATGAAGGGTACCACGGCCAGCAAGGTTGCTGCAGCCGCGGCGCAGAGAATGACGAGCGCAATTATGAGGCGCGTAAATCGGGGCCAGCGCATCAACCATCCAATCAGGAGCTTCAAATATTTCGTTTCCGCATGTCGTTATCGCAAAACCGCTACACACTTTTGCGCGACATGCTTCAAGCTTTAAACCAGCAACGGCCCAAAGCAAAGCCGCTGGATGCATCACCCGCCATCCGCTGAGGCGGAATCAAATCACCGGTGCTGCTTCTATCCTATGGTTAATCAATTGCTGCGCGAAAATTAACCCTGATTTTACAGTCACTACCAATGTGTAAATACTGAATGAAGAATTTAAGGCGTCGTTAACCGGCTTCCCGCGATAAGGGATGCAACACTGAGTGATGATCGAGCTGCCGTTTCCGGTGCTCCATTACAAATTGCTTTCGTGTCCTTTTGTCTCTGAGATTCTGATAGCGCCGGTCTGCCCGGCGCTTTTTGCTCGCGCGAGGTTATGAAAACCTCCCGCAAAGAGGAGGCTTTTGAATACCGTTAACGCCGATCAGTCGGCCAGAACGCGTGTTGGAGGGAAGGCGATCTCGACCACCGTGCCGTGGCCAGGCGTGGAATCGATCGCAAACTGCGCCCGGTTGGCTTCCACCATGGCTTTTGTCAGCGGCAGGCCCAGTCCTGTGCCTTCGCTGCGCCAGTCTTTCGCGCTCTCGGCCTTGCGACGCTCCAGCGCGTTAACCTGCCGGAATGGCTTCAGTGCCTGCTCGACCTCGGATTTGGTCATGCCAATGCCGGTATCGCGTACCCGCATCACGACATCGCCGTTCATTTCGTAGCTTGTCGACACGATCACCGTCCGCCCGGCGCGGTGAAGCGCACAGCGTTAGACAGAAGGTTCAGAGCCACCTGCTTGATCGAGCGCGTATCGGCAACGATGTCGGGCAGGTTGGACTGGAAGCTCGAACGGATGATGACGCGTTCGCGATTGGCCTGCGGCTGCATCAGCGCGATGGCCTCGGCAATGGCATCGTTGAGCGAGACCGCTTCAAACTGCATGTCGAGAGCGCCGGCTTCGATCTTCGAAATGTCGAGCAGATCATTGACCAATGCCAGAACGTGATTGCCGGAGCGATTGATATCGCGCAGGTAATCCCGATAGCGGTCATTGCCAATGGACCCGAACTTCTCGTCGGCCATCAATTCGGAAAAGCCGATGATCGCATTGAGCGGGGTGCGGATTTCGTGGCTGATGCGTGCCAGAAACTCTGTTTTCTGGCTGGAGGCGCGTTCAGCTTCCTTGCGCGCATTGGTCAGTTCTTCCTCTGTGCGCTTCCACTGCGTGATGTCACGCAGAACGGCGCAGAACCCACGCGTATGCGGCAGTTTGCCGATGGTCATGAACAGCGGAATGAACCCGCCCTTGGCTTCACGGCCAATCACTTCGCGCCCATCATTGAGGACGCTCAGAACGCCGTTGCCGGAAAGACCATGCAGATAATCCATCGCGGCGCGCTGGCTTTCGATGGCAAACAACATTGAAAAGAACTTGCCTTCCGTTTCGTCGCGTTCATAGCCGAACAACGCCGAGGCCGAATGGTTCATGGAACGGATGCGGCCTTCCGGATCGATGAGGACAACACCGTCCGTTGCCGTGTCGAGAATGGTCTTTAGTTCCTCGACATGATCCGCAAGCGCTCGCTTCTCATCATCCGTGTTGATCGCGACCGACGTTTCGGCCGGGGCGGCAACGGTGTCGATCGGTGCCGGTGCAGCCGTTACCGGCATCAGGCTCAGCATGAGCGCACGGCCATCGCGCCAGGCAATGGCATTGAGATGCGCATCGACAGGTTCTTCGCTGCCATTGGCGCGGCGCAACACCATGCCCTGTCGTGTTTCGCCATCGTCGCTTTCGCTGTTGAACAGCACATCGACGCCGCCCGCATCGCGAATATCGTCGAGTGATTCATAACCGGTGAGATCAAGCAGGGCCTGATTGACGTAATGGATATCATCGCCCGAATGAATGATGACCGGCACAGGAAGATTGGCCAGCAGGGCGGTCTCATCCGCATGGACCTTCCCGGAAGTCGGAAATGAAGCTTCCTCCGCAGCAGCTTCATCAATGAGCGGCGCTTTCGCGTCAGGCTTTTCGACCGGCTGAGAGCTGTCAGCAATGGCTTCTTCCGATGAGGCAGCCGTTTCGGTTTCGGCGCGCGAATTGGCAAGACCCTGCTTGCGCAGGCGGTCGGCGATTTCGCGGAATGCGTTCCGTTCGGTCTTGGTCAGTCCGCCTTCGGGGCGCACCTCGCGCTCCTGTTCCTTCAGCATGCGCGCCTGATCCGCTGCCACTTTCTCCTGCGCACAGGCGTTCAGCAGACTGATGACTTTGTCGGATTCGCGGCGCCCGGGTGTCGGCGCGATGTCCAGTGGCGGCTTGGGCAGCGTTGCGGCAGGGCTGTCGTCATTGGCAACTTCTTCGGAGAGCGCCAGAACATCGTCGTCTTCGACAGGCCCTGCTGTTTCAACCGCCTCGCTGACGGGCTTGCGTGGCTGCGGAATACCGCCTGCAAGCACCAGTCCGATTTCTTCCGGGTCCTTCTCGGCTTCTGCCGGGCGAACGATACCGAAGCCGCGGAATCCGGTGAACGTCCGGTCACGGGAATAGACGGGCAGGGCTGCAAGTTCGACCGGTACGCGCAGATCTGTGCCTTCGACCGGCCACATCAACCGTTTTCCCGACCACGTGTCGCGTTTATCGAGCAGGGCTGCGATGCTGCCATCCGGGTCGAAGCCGAAGACATTTGCGACATCGGCAAAGCGCCGTCCGACGACGTCGGCTGCATTCGGCCCGATTGTCGCGGCAAGGTCGGGCGACACTTCGCTGAACGCGCTGTCCGGTCCCACCTTCCAGATGAAGCGCGCAGGCGGAGCATCCTGATCGAACACGAAACCGCGCGGCTTTGGCTGTGCGACGAAAGTATCTTCAGTATTTGGGCCCGTTGCAGGTTCCGGAAGCATTTCTTCCAGAATTTCCTCAGCTTCGCCCGGTAGCGCAACCGTTGCTGGTTGGGCTGCGGCGGGCGCGTCGCCTATAATGCAGAGAAGATGCATGGGCGATGTATCGGTCAATCGCGCAATCGCTCCCGGCACAGAATGCTTTCCAGCGCGGATGCGGCGTTTGACGATACGGCCAGTCGCGTCTGCAGCTTCAATGACGAGATCTTCCAGCGTGGTGGAGGAGATGTCGAGTGCAGCAAAACGCGGGCTTGCGGCAATCACCCGGCTGTTTGCGTCGATCAGTGCGATATGCGTGCTGTCGTCACTCAGACCGGAAATGATGGCTTCAGCTTCTGCGTCCTTGCCATCGGCGGTCAGCAGCAGTCCGGAGACGCCATCGGGAAGGGTGATGTGCGAAACGTTGAAGCGGGTAAGGTCGGAACGCAATCCGCCACCCAGGCGAACGGAGACGGTCCGGGTTTCGCCGTCCGTATTACTGTTTGACGAGGCAATTTGCCGGCGTGTGGCTACGGGCAGATCAAGGCCGCCGCCGATCATGTCTTCCACGCGATCAAAGCCAAAAGCTTTGCGCCGGGGCCGTTGACCCAGAGCACAGCCGAAAGGTCGTGCGTCAGTACGAGCTGCGCATCGCCCTTTGCAAAGCCCTCGCGGATAGAATCCAGCGCGGCAATATCGATGAAGGGGTATGATCCTGACATACCTGTCCTTACCTGTTCTTTCGACCGCCCGCAGTGCTTGTTAACACCCTGTTAATAAGCCTCTTATGGGCGCGGGTCCACATTGCCATTGGGTATGGGCTGCATTTTCTGTTTCATTAGTTAATACGGGAAAGGCAATTTTACAGGCTCGGGCCAATATCCGGGTTGTGCACAGCTGGTCATCTATAATGGTTACCAGCGTGTGACCTTTATGAGCAGGATTTGATGTAGAATCCCGCAATTGGGAATTTCTCAAAAAGAGAGCTATAATCACTTGCAATATGGATCGATTCTCCGTATGTGACCCCTGTCGGTGACGCCAGAGCGTCGCGCAGCCGACACAAAGGTACGCGGTCGTAGCTCAGTTGGTTAGAGCGCAGGATTGTGGCTCCTGAGGTCGTTGGTTCAACTCCAACCGACCGTACCAATTTCACTTTCAGGCCATCACTATAAGATATTGAATTTACAGCGCGAAATGACATTCGTGCTGTAAGGGCCCCTGATGTCTGACAAAGGTTTTTCCGGTGGGTCGGAAGATGAAGCGACGCCAATCCTGATGCTTTCGCATTGTGGTTTCATGGCGTCTCGCGTACCGGAATATTGCCAACGCAATGAAGACCCGATCAGGCTGAAAAGAAAATAGAGCCAGCAGTGGCGTGCGGCAAAGAGGATGCTTCGGCCTACAAAAGGATGGTTCCGATCCCGGTTCAAGCTGTAAGCAAATCTGTTTCCGACAGCCTAGAGAGAGAAGGAGCGCTTCGCACGCTTTGTCTTCATCGGCCACGGCTGAAGCTTTGCCGGTCATGGGAGAAACCAAGGGGGTAACCCCTTTCCCTTGTGGAAAGCCGCGCCGTGCGCGCCGAAGTCAGCCGCGACAACGCGGAGAGGCGCGGACAATCGCTTGGGAGATCTATGCGAATAAGCGGAAATCCTTAGAAAAAGCCTGTCATTCGATATCGGACAGCCGCAAATCTACTGATGCGATAGTTCTTATGCTGAACTATTTTGCCCGTTACGCACGAGGCGCAGCCTTGTTAGGGGTAACGGCAGATTTCGAGCCCGCAAGGCTTTGTCGATCTGTGTAAATACGGCGTCGCGGCAATCAATATCGTCGGCGAAGCTTCCGACCCAGAAGCGCACATGATACCGAATCCCGTCCGATTCATAGGCTGCCACGCGCACATCAGGTCGCGGTGTTTCGGCGATTATATTACTGTCAGCCGCGGCTTGAGCAAGAAGCTTCTTGGCATCTGCAACCGATATTTCATGATTGAGAAGCACTTGAACATGAGCCCGATAATGCTGCCTTGGGGCACTGTAGTTTGTCAGTTTCTGGCGCGCGATCTGACTGTTAGGTAAGATGACATAGGTGCTATCACGCGTTGAAAGCCTTGTTGTGCGCCAGCCGATTTCCATCACGCGCCCGCGCGTCACATCGTCGATGGAAATCCAATCTCCAATTCTGTAAGGCGCTTCAATCCCAAGGGCGATGCCGGAGAAGACATCGGCAAGACTGCTACGCAGCGCAAATCCCAATATAGCAATAAGCAAACCGGACCCTGCAATTGCACTGCTCCAGCTCTGGCCGACAATCAAAAGAAATGTCGCGACACCGGCGACGAGAAAAGAGCGGCTGTCACAAGTTCCAAGAGGAGCTTAGGCACCGGTCGCTTTCTGGACCTGCTACGTTCAAGAGCGGTTCCGACGAGCCGTCCTCCAAGCCATGCGGCTGAGAAATATGCGAAACTGCCGGCTAACATCTGCAGCGGTCTCGCTGATGTTAGCGATAGCGCATCAGCGAAGGTTTCCGCGAATACGGATGCGCATACCCCAAAATTGTTGCCAGTGCTGGCCACACCAACCGCCTGGCAGGTTTTTCGATTTTGGTCATCGCGGTGCTCCAAATCAGCTTTCACTGTCTCCTTGTAGCAAGTTTTTCAGGTATCCATAGTGAGCCTCCGAAACTGCCCTGTAGCAAGCCATCCGAGAAGCGCCGGATTGCCGTGCTCTGGCAGTATCATATCTGCCTTTTGCGGATCGTTCTGACCAGACGGAACACGGCGAAGACGACGGCAGCTAGATATAAAAATCCACCGATGAACATGATGCCATATACGCCGGCGAACAATTCGCGATCTTCCCTGAACCTGTCCGGCGTTTCTGTCACGGGATAGACATAAGCCGCGATGATTTCCCTATCCCGTATCCGACGAAGAGGCAGACCGGTACGAGCAGGAGAAGGGTGATGAGAAAAACGATGATTGGCTTCAGCATAGCCACTACCTTTTGACGTCGATCAGTTTGTCGAGCGAAAACCGTTCGGAACTTGCGTCGCAGCGATGCCAACTCATCTGGGCGTTCGATTCATGGCGGTGGCCGTAGCACCAGTCCCTTTCATTGAGCGCCAGGCCATAGATTCTCATTGAAGCGCAGGCGACAACTATCCGGACATCGTGGCTGTGACTATGCAGGCAGATGGCGCCTGCCTTGTCAAAGAGGTTCTTGAGTTGGTGGTCGGTTTCTGTGGCTTTTGCAAACAGCTTGTCTGCAGCCTCAGCGGGGCTTGCCATCTGCCATCCGATGGCTAACGAGGAAAGTGTAATGAGCATCCGGTTCATCTTATCGTCCTTTCATCATGGCGATCGGGTTGCAGTCCGTCGTCGATGCCTCGACCGGTCAGTTCAAAGCATTTGGCCAGCTTGGCGGCCACTGCGTCATAGGTTTTCGCTTCGTCGGCAGGGTAGGTCAGGCGAAAGGCACGAACGGTGTCGACGTCATCCAAAGCGGTCCGCTCCAGCAGGAGCTTGGCATAGAAGATGTTTCCCTTCTCGCGGCCTGAGACGACGGCCCAGTCCTTTGTAGCGCGGCGATAGGTGAGGGCGGCGCCAGCGTTGGCAAGGTCACCGATGAGGGCGTCCATGTCCTGCTCCAGAACATTGTAGCTGCCCCAGACTATCAGTTCGGCACCCGACTTGCCGGTGAACTTGCGGCCATCGCCATTGTCGGCCTCCGGCTGCGCGGTCAGCAGGTCACCTGGATAGCAAATGGAATAGCCAAAACGCACATTGTCATAGACATTCCACTCATGCTCTGCCGCCATGGCAGACACGCCAGCAGCCATGCCAAGCAAGAGTGTGGCAAGGGATCGTAAGAAGATATTCATTCGTTTCTCCATTCGATAAACCTCATCTCTGCCCAGGACGCCAATTAGATGAGGCGCATCATGACTGCGATGCCGAGCCCGACAAGGATGCTGCCACTGACCTTGGCGATCCGGCTGGAGGAGCAGGAGGAGGAAACGCGCGGCGATGCGAAAGAGGCAATGGCCACCGATGCAAGATCACCAAGCGAGAAAGCGCCGTTGACGATGATACCAAGCAGGAGGAACTGAAGCCAATTCGGCATCGCTGCTTGCGGGTCAACGAATTGGGGCAGAAACGTCAGGAAAAATAGTGCGGTTTTCGGATTAAGGATCTCGACCACTACACTATCGCGCAAGACACGTCTGTTCGGCGCGGAAGTTTCACAATCCTCCTCCGGGGCAGCGAGAAAGATCATCCTTCCGCCCAGCCAAAGCATATAGAGTGCTCCCGTTATCCGGATTAGTGAGTAGAGTGCGGGCGCATGGTGCAGAAGTGCGGCCAGCCCGACCGACGCCGCGGTGATGTGGACGTAGCAACCGAGGTGGATGCCAAGGGCAGCCATCAACCCGGCCCTGTGCCCATAAGCCAGAGTCTGAGCCGACATATATAGAATGGCCGGGCCCGGCATGAATGCGAAAGCCAACGTGGCAAGGGCGAACGGTATCCAGGTTTCCAGCGACATGCTGCCGACCTCTCGTATCCCGCCAGGGCAGAGTCAATCAGACTTCATTAATCATGAGAAACAATTTATCATCATGCTATTCATGATGATCCGAGGTGAAGCAATGTTCGACATTGCACTGTTACGGACCTTGAGGCAGTCGCCAGCTTATCGAGTTTTACAAGGGCGGGGCAGCAGCTGAACCTCACACAATCTGCCGTCAGTGCTCATATACGGCGGCTGGAGGAACAAACAGGGGTTGTCCTTTTCGAGCGTAATACCCGCACTGTTGCGTTGACCCGCAGGGGCAGGCGTTGCTTGGCTACGCAAAGGCGATCCTGCGCCTGAGCGAGGAGGCTCGTACTCTGATGAAAGGAAGCAGCAGCGCGTTTCATCTGCGGATTGGCGCATCCGATGACTTGACGAGCACATGGCTGCCTTCTGTGCTGAAAAGATTTCAGGACTCTCGTTCGGGGCGAACGCTGGAGATCCAGATTTCCAATACAAACTCTTTGCTGGAAATAATGGATAAGGGCGAACTTGACCTGATCATCGGTTGTCGATGCCGTGGCGACCAGTCCGGTATCCATTTGTGGAACGAGCCCCTCCGATGGGCAATCGGAAAGACACCGCTCGAAGCTGGAGCACCCGTTCCGCTTGCTGTTTTTCCCGAACCGTGCCCCTATCGGGATGCGGCTCTTGCGGGCTGGCCGCGAGAAACTGCAAATGGCGGATAACAACCGTCAGTCCCAGTCTCGGCAGTTTGACAGCATTGGCCGCAGCCGGGCTCGCGGTCACACCATTGAACTCGAGTTCCATACCCGCAAAACTGCAGACGGTTGACACCAATGAGCTGCTGCCCTCGTTGCCCGATGTTGAATTTGTTGCCCATGTCAGGCCCGGCCTGTCTGAAGAGAACAATCTACTCACGCGCTCAGTCATTGACTGGCTTTCCGTTAACAGGCCGAAGCTGAATATATAGCTGGCGCAAGAAACGTGATGTCAATGCAATCTAATGAACGTGGGTTTGGAAGTGGAGAGGAGCACAAATGAATAATCTGGAAGAACTTGCCAGAGGGATATTTCTTAGTCAGCCTTTCAGCCAATATATGGGCGCCGAACTTGTTAATGTAGGGATGGCAGCGCCGATATATCCTTGATAATCCGCGAGCTTCATACCCAGCAACATGGCTTTGTTCATGGTGGCGTGATCAGCTATCTCGCAGATAACGCGCTAACATTTGCGGGAGGGCTCGCTCTTGGAGGGATGCGCTGACCTCTGAATTCAAGATCAACTTTCTTCGACCAGCGAAAGGCAGCACATTGTGCGCAAAAGCATGGACATTAAGCAAGGGAAGCGTCAAGCTGTGTGTCAATGCAAGGTTGTTTGCGACGAGATGCTGGTAGCAATCGCACAGGAACGATCGTCCCAGCTTGAGCGTCGTTCAAGGCCCGTTTTGTATGCTGGTCACAGGTCCAGAGCGTACGCGCAACCTCGCTGCGTCGCCAATGATCGAGTTTGGCGAACAGGTTCCCGGCCTTTGATGGCATGGCGAAACCGCTGAAACAATAAATCTTGTAAATAATAAAAGTAATTTTGAAGTAAAATTTTATAATATCAAGTAGTTGTTGGATGATTTTCAGGTATTGTTCGTATAATGTTGTTTCATTTTAACCCTGGCGCCTTTATAGTCTTCCTGACGAGAAGTCAGAGAAGGACGTTGGTGCCATGGCGACGATTATCGGTACGAATAGTGACGATACCCTGCGTGGAACAATGGAAGCCGACCGGATTTCCGGGCTTGCCGGCCGTGATGATCTGGACGGTCGGGAGGGCGATGATTTTCTTGACGGCGGTGCTGGTGACGACGTTTTGACCAGTACGAGTGGCTACGACCGGCTGGAAGGAGGAGTGGGCGACGACCGGCTCGTTCTTATCGGGACAAGCGGTGCGCTCAACGGCGGTGAGGGTTTCGACACGTTCACCCTAGACTTATCGGACGAGAATCGCGCTGTTTTCTTCAATGGAACGAACGGCCACAGCATCGTCGGTTACCAGACGCAGACTGTGGAACACAGTTACTTCCGTGAGATTGAACGCTTCGAGGTGATGACCGGGAGCGGGGACGATTGGGTCAACGGCGGCAGTTTCGACGACGAGATATCGACCGGAGCGGGCAACGATCTGATAGGACAGCCCTGGCCCGATTTCGATGATCCGGCGAGTGCTCTTGGAGCCGATTTTGTAGATGCTGGCGCGGGGATGATACCATCATCGACCGGCTTGGTGCCAACCGGCTCTTCGGTGGTACCGGCAATGACACCGTCATCGCGACGCTGTCTTCAGCCGAGCTTGACGGTGGCGAGGGTAACGATACGCTTACGATCGATGAGGCCGGAAGTAGCGAGGATCTCATGTTCGACTTCACCAGCGGCACTACTTCGAGCGGAACAATCATCCGCAATTTCGAGCAGTTCGTCGGCGAGACGGGCGGTGGTGATGATAAGGTGAATGCGGCGGGCTGTCATCGGCTGATATCGCGAGCGGTGCAGGTGACGATCAGGTCGACGGTTCAGCCGGCAACGACATGATATCGACTGGTGCCGACAACGACGTGGTTCGGGGCGGTGCAGGCGCCGATCTGATCCAGGGAATGACGGCAACGATTATCTCGAAGGCGGCATTGGTAACGATGAGCTTGGGGTGACAGCGCGGATTTCACCGGGCAGGGCGACGATAGGCTCTTTGGCGGTGCCGGCGATGATAATTTGAGAGGTGGCTATGGCGCCGACTACCTGAGCGGTGGTGATGGTAATGATCAGTTGCACGGCGACAGGGGTGATGACACGCTGTTTGGCGACGCTGGCGACGACTGGCTGTCCCATGTCTATGGAGGCTATGATCGGCTTTACGGCGGTTCCGGTAATGACGGTTTCGGCGTCGCCAACTCATTTGGAAACACACTGGAAGGCGAAATCGACGGCGGCGATGGGCAGGACCGGCTCGTGTTGACCCTCAACTATGATGGCCCAGTCGTGTTCGACGCGATGACCGGGACGATGGGGAGCTTGGCCTTCAGCAATATCGAGCAATTCGATGTACAAATTCGAGGGGCAAAACGATATCCTGCGCGGTGGAGCTGGCAATGACCTGCTGGACGGCCAGGGTGGCGACGATCTGATTGAGGGGCGAGGTGGCAATGACACACCCTAGGCACAGACGGATCTGATCATTTGGATGGTGGTGAGGGTGACGACATCCTCGACGCCGGGCGCGATAGAGGCGCCGACGTCCTGACCGGTGGAACGGGTGCCGACACCTTTGTCTGGGCTGATTTTTATATCGGTCTTTCTGGTGTTGATCGTATCACTGATTTCGACACGGAGGGGGTGACGTGATCCACTTCGATCATGCGGGTTTCGTCTATGATTACGAGGATTTCGTCGCGGCCTCACGGGACACGGCGGACGGTGTCTATTTTGCAATCGCAGGCCGTGACGATTACGGCATCCTCATCGAAGACGTCTCGCTTTCTGATCTGTCCGCTGACGATTTCGTGTTCTCCTGAATGCTTGATGGTGTTTGCCCGCCGAAGTCTGCATCACGGAGAGTAATCGAAAATGTGATGTTTTGCCGGTTTCGTTGTCAAACGGTTGCAGGCGAAACGACCCAGATAACTTCGCAGGTTTTGTCGCCTACCGTCCAAAATCGCACCATGGATCGCGCCGGGCGTGACGCAAGCACAGGGCCGTACGCTGGTTCGAGTGATGAGTGGCATCTTCTTTACCGGGTAAAATAAGAGCGCGAGACGAGGCGAGGTGTTCCCGAGGATCTGATAAAACCGGCTCGTCCAGAATATGCGCGAGGGGCGGTAGCGTCGCCATTTTTGTATGCTAAAGGTGTGCTTATCTTTGAACACACTTACGCTGCGAGTTCGGCGAAGACGTGGATTGGCGAGCGATTGTCATTGGGGAACTGGTTCTTGCAGATCATGTGAGCAACCTCGATCCCCGCAAGGGTGGCCGACGCAGCATAGAATGGCTTGAAGCGATCATCGGTTTTGTAAGCCGCTTGATGAAGCGATAATCCTGTTCCAAGATATTATTGAGATATTTGACCTGCCGGGGAACACAGGGTAGCGAACATAAAAGAAGACTGCATGCACGATGGCACTCTTGGGGAAATGAGCGCCCTTGAATTCGATTGCCAGCTGTTTCCCGCTGATCATCCATTATACATAATCACGGTGTCATGACGCGCAAACAATGAAAAATTTGCAACACTACTATAGCGCATCCTTCCATCCGCACAAAAACATCGCACCATCAAACTCTGAGTCAAACAACTAGCGCGAGCTTCCTGAAAGTGGATCTACCTCGATCTAGTTTGCGGCTGTTGAACGTTGACGGCTGATCCAAGCCGCCCCAATGTTTCCGTGCAAAAATCCATTCGAGAGCGGTACGTCCGGATAGATCTTTCGTAAGCGCGCAATCCCTTCATCAGGACTGATAATCCGGTTCAGTACCTTTCATGGATGCGAGCCACATCCACCATGTCGCAATCCTGCGGCGACAATCTGAAACGCGTGATCCCTGCTTCTTGCAGGTCAGGCAAGTCCTCGATTAGTGACTGACAGGTATGGGAGAGGGTCTGCACGCCATTCAGCACAAGGAAGGGTTGGCTATCCAGAGTTTTGACTGGCAATCCGTCGGGCTCTTCACCGCATACAAATTGACAATTGTCCTTTATGTGTCCTTGAGCGCGCATGCGCAACGGGCTGAAATGGCAAGCGGCACCCGTCCGAACGTAAATATTTCGAAAGCAATATCCGGAGCAGCTTTGACAATCTCTCGAATTGAGCTGATCGGTAACTCCGGCGGAAGACAGATTGATTGTGCGCCGCGTGCGGCAAGAACCTTGCGGTCGCAGCATTGTAAACATTGACCAGCGGGCCGACTATATGCGGCACACCAGATAAGAGTCCCAGTGCTGATAGATCGTTTGCTTCTACGGGCAGCGTCGCTTCCTTGATCGTTTGGCGGACCTGTTTTGCTTCCCGTTCGAGCATGACAAGTGCCAGCGAACCGAGGTTCACCGTTTTTCCTGCGCGTTGCAGCCGTTCAATCACAGCGTCCATATAAGGCGTCAGGAAATGGAACCGCTTGGAGCAGACGATTTCACCCACGGTAACGTGGGTTACCGGAGCTTCATCGGCGATACGAAAATAAAAATCCCGCCATTTCGGGCCGTCCCACAGGAAAAGAACAGGACCGAGGCTGAGGCTGGCTGCGGACATATCTATCTCCAGCGTTTGTCGTAAGCGCCCGAAGTCGTTTGCTGGCCTTCGCTCAGCAGACGGAGGCGGGACAAAAGGGCCGCGCGGCTTTCAGGGCTGGCGGCGAGTGTTTGACGAAGTGTCGAGACGACTTCACCAACGTAAGCCTTGCCGCGCTGGCGGCCTTCAATCTTGAGCGCTGAGACGCCTGCCGCTCGCAACTCGTCTATATGGTTCATGACGTCGAGTGAAATGGGATCTTCGAATGCATAACCTTGATCGTCAGCGATATTGAACCGGCCTTTGCAGAGCGTCGGATAGCCGGTGGGCTCGCCCAAAGGAAAACGATTGATCGTATAGTCACCGAGTTCGGAGACAAGTTCGTCTCCGTCTTGCCGGTAACGCACATGACTTGCCGGTGAGCAAACACCGTTCATGTTGGGCGATCTGCCGGTAGCGTAGGAAGACAGGGAGCATCGCCCTTCTGCCATCACGCATAGTCCACCGAATACGAATACTTCCATTTCGCAGCCGATCTTGCGGCCGAGTTTCGCAATATCGGCAATGGTCAGAACGCGTGGTAACACGACACGCTTTGCCTTGAATGCATCGACGAGAAACTGGATTGCGTCTGCATTGGACGCGGAAGCTTGTACGGATACGTGGAGCCGCTGTGTTGGATGCTTCTCGGCGGTATAAGCCATCAACCCAAAATCGGCGAGGATGACAGCATCTGCACCAAGGGAGGACGCATCGTCTACAGCTCGATACCAAATATCCTCATCGCCTGCGCGCATGAACGTATTGATGGCAACGAAAACCTGTGTTTTGCGGGCATGCGCGAACTGGATTGCGTCGCGTAGTTCATCGCGGCTGAAGTTAAGGCCGGGAAAGTTGCGTGCATTTGTTTCGTCACGGAAACCGCAATAGACGGCATCTGCTCCTGCACCCACTGCTTCACGCAAGGCCGATGGCGTACCTGCAGGACAAATCAGTTCCATCCGGTGGCTTCCTTGCCGAGAGCTTTGCTGCGCACGTAATTTGCGATGCCACGAACCATTGGGGCGAAGGGTCCGGCACTTGTGCCGAGGTCGGACGGCAAGTCAATATTGCAGTCATCCAGCGCATTGCGAAGTGCCAGCATGGCCTCCATGTCGCCCGTCACGGTGATGTCTCGGGAGAAAAACAGCGCATCCCCGTCAAGTTTACCCTCTAAAAGCGCGAGCAGCATAACCAGAGGCCCTTCAATGCCCGCATCCACTTCCGTTGTTTCATCTTCGCGCATGATTGTGATGCGCGGTTTATCCGGCTCGATCACGAAAGCGAACGGCGTGTCGGAAGGATGAAAACGAAAGCGCTTTGTCGCATAGTCTCCCAGACGCTCGAATAGGCCCGGATGCGCGCGCATGACCTGAAAGAAAATGCGCGAAACAAAAGGGGCGATCAGAAATGGCGGAACAAGCCGGGCAGGAACAGCCACGGCTGAAGGTATCTTCATCATCACTCAGCTCCGGTGAGCTTTACAAGGTGAATTCAGAATTAGGCGATTCAATACGAGGGCAGTTTGATTCAGATCAAAGACGGCGAAAGAATTCGATACTCAAAAGTAGGGACATGAAAACGGCCCAATCTTTTCCGTCGCACTATGACTGCCTGCAAAACTTCTTGTCGGAGCTTGAACGGCGCAATGATCTCGTCCGGATCAAGCGTCCGGTATCGCTTGTCCAGGAAATAACAGAAATCCACAAGCGTGTGCTCGAAGCGGATGGTCCGGCATTACTCTTCGAACAACCGGTCGATGCAGACGGTCATCAACATTCAATTCCACTGGTGGCCAATCTTTTGGTTCCACGCGACGTATTGCATTGGGACTTGGCCGTTCTGTCGAGACAATTCCTGACCTTGCCGAGATGCTCGCGGAACTGCGTGCACCAAAGCCGCCCCGTTCGGCAGGAGAAATATGGAGCAAGCTTCCTTTGGCAAAGGCTGCATTGAATATGCGTCCTCGGCAGGTCCGACGCGCACCGGTGCAGGCGATGATACTGGAAGCTGAAGCCGTCAATCTCGATCTATTGCCGATTCAATCGTGTTGGCCGGGAGAGCCTGCGCCGCTTGTGACCTGGCCGCTGGTTATTACACGGGCACCGGATGATCCATCGGATATAAATGTCGGCATTTACCGGATGCAAAAGCTGGGGCGGGACAAGCTCATCATGCGCTGGCTCGCTCATCGTGGTGGTGCGCGCCATCATCGTATGTGGCAAAAGCGGGGCGAGGATATGCCGGTTGCCGTGGCTATCGGGGCAGATCCGGCGACGATCCTTGCAGCCGTTATGCCCTTGCCAGAAGGGATGAGCGAGCTTGCCTTTTCGGGCCTGCTTGCTGGACGGAAGCCTTCCGTCGTTGATGCACACACTGTGCCGCTCTCCGTGCCTGCTAACGCTGAAATCATTCTGGAAGGGCGAGTTTCCGCATCAGTGACAGCGCCGGAGGGGCCTTATGGCGATCACACGGGCTACTACAACAGTGTCGAGGAATTTCCGGTCATGCAGGTGACGGCGATCACCACACGGAAGAACCCCGTCTATCTTTCGACCTATACCGGTCGCCCTCCGGATGAGCCCTCAAGACTGGGCGAAGTAATGAATGAGCTGTTCGTGCCAATTGTGCGAAAACAGTTCCCGGAAATTGCCGATTTGTGGTTGCCCCCAGCCGCGTGTTCTTATCGTGCAATGGTGGTCTCGATCGACAAGCGCTATCCCGGCCAGGCGCGGCGGGTGATGATGGGGCTTTGGTCGATGCTGCCGCAATTCAGTTATACGAAACTCATAATCGCGGTCGATCCCGACATAAAGGTTCGCAACTGGGATGATGTCATGTGGGCGCTCGCTACGCGCTTCGATGCGAGCCGCGATGTGGTGATGCTCTCCGACACGCCTGTGGATTATCTCGATTTCGCATCGCCGCGCTCGGGTTTGGGTGGGAAGCTTGGTCTCGATGCGACCAACAAAATCGGCGCCGAAACTGACCGGGAGTGGGGCGCTGTGCTGAAGATGAGCGACGATGTGACCACCCGTGTGGACGCGATGTGGGGCGAACTTGGATTGGGCAAGGAAGAGATGCGATGAAACGGGTTGTTGTCGGAATTTCCGGCGCATCGGGCGCTCTCATCCCGCTCAAACTACTGGAACAACTTTCTGCTTTAACTGATGTCGAGACCCATTTGGTTGTTTCAGACGCCGCACAGCAGACATTGCGCCACGAGTTGGGGCCTGACGGTTATGCGCTTCTGCACAAGCTTGCGCACAGAAGCTATTCCGTCGGCGATATTGGCGCTCTGATCGCAAGCGGATCGGTCGCGACCGCGGGTATGATCGTTGCGCCATGCTCTATGCGCACGCTTGCGGCGATTGCAACAGGGTACAGCGACAGTCTGCTAACCCGCGCCGCCGACGTTCATTTGAAGGAGCGGCGCAGGCTGATCCTGATCGCACGAGAAACGCCGCTGCATCTGGTCCATCTGCGCAATATGTGCACGGTGACAGAAATGGGCGCGATTGTGATGCCGCCGGTTCCAGCCTTTACTTCAAACCGCAATCGGTCGATGAAGTGGCTGATCAGATCGCGGCGCGAGCCATCGATCTGATCGGTATTGGCGAAAAGCAATCGAAAAGCTGGGCGGGAATGCCCGGCAATTGATAGCAGCAGTTACGGCATTATGCGAAAGGTTCGGTTGGGCCTTTCGCTGGCTGGGTGAACCATTTCGGCCCGGTTGCCGTCATATGAATATGATCTTCCAGACGAATGCCGAATTGATCCGGAACCACGATCATCGGCTCGTTGGAAAAGCACATGCCTTCAGCAAGTGGGATCGAATTCCCGCGAACGATGTAAGGGGCCTCGTGAATTTCCAGACCAAGGCCGTGACCGGCGCGATGTGGAAGACCAGGCAATGCGTAATCCGGCCCCAGTCCATGTTTGATGAGCGTAGCACGTGCTGCATCGTCAAGGGTTGAACAGGTGGTGCCGAGCTTTGCTGCATCGAAAACGCTTTGCTGCGCTTCGCGTTCAATCGCCCATATGCGCGAAAATTCTGCGCTTGCTTGATCCAGCATGTAGGTGCGCGTTAGATCGGAGTGATAGCCATCGATACGGCATCCGGTATCCACAAGGATAACATCACCGGGCTGATAGAACTGTTCTCCATCCGCGCCATGTGGCAACGAAGTCGCCGTTCCAAACGAGACGATGCAGAATGTCGAGCCGCCAGCAGCGCCGAGGGCCCGGTGCTGTTCATCGATAAAGCGCACCACCTCACTTGCGGCAACGCCGGGCTTGATCAGCGCATGCGCGCGGCGATGGACTTCAAGCGTCAGATCCATCGCGTACTGAATGACCGCGATTTCATTGTCTGACTTGCAGATGCGCTGTTCACGAATTAATTCCCCACCATCAAGCAAGCGTTCAAGAGAAATTTTGTGCCTGAGAGAGTTATAGACGAACAGGGAATAGCATCGTCTACGGCAAGGGTAGCTCTTGCGGGAATGAGTGATGCTATCAGCGCAGCGCTACTTTCTTCTTCCTGCCAAACACGAATTTCCCCGGCAGATGCGGCAGGCTTTCGACGCGGCTCTGTTCAAAGCCGGGAACAATATAGATAACTTCCGACGGTGTGACGAGGGCGCCCAGAAAACGTTCGCTGATGTGCCAGACAAGCCCGGTATAATAGCGCAAGCTTGCTGTCGGTCCGAGCAGAAGCCCGCCTATCCCGCGTTCTCTTAACTTGTCTTGCAACAATGCCAATCGTTCAAGACGTTCTGCCTGTTCGATCCGTGGAGGAGACGAGGGTGAAGTCATAATACATGCCCTTGTGATTCTGTTTCTCTGCAAAGCCTGTGCCTGAACACGGTCCGCTTTCTCGCAGATATATCACGGCTTTTGCTGTCTGATACCCATCTCTCCGATCTTCTATTCAAAAGCTTGTGCAGTAGACAGTTTTGGAGATGTTATTATGTATGGGATCGTAATGTTATTCTGTAACGAAATGGGTAGTCGATGAGCCGGGATAATTTCGATCTTAAGGAAGAGATCAGAGACTATTGGTCCCGAAGATCAGAAACATTCGATCTGGCTTTTGGCCATCGCATTCCGGCGGGACCAGAAACCGATGCATGGCAGGCGCCGATACGAGATTTTCTAGGTTCATCGAGACAACGTGTTCTGGAACTGGCCTGTGGGACGGGTGAGGTTACACGGCTGATCCATGATCTTGGTCACGATGTGACTGCACTGGATTTTTCGGAAACAATGCTGGCAGTGGCTTCGAAGAAGCATGCGGGTAAACCCCGACTGCGTTTCATTCCGCTGACGCGGAGAACACTATGGAACCAGACGAAAGTTATGACGCAATCATCTGTCGGCATCTCGTCTGACACTCACCGAACCCGAAAAACGTTTGCCGAATGGTATCGAATATTGAAACCGGGAGGTCGGCTGCTGTTCTTTGATGGCGATTGGAAACGGCCCCGCTCGGTTGGCCGAATCGCTTCTTTTCTTATTTCGCTGATCGATAGAGTGGTGGGTGAAGATAAGCACTATGATGGCGCACTCAGCGATCGACACGAAGCTATTATGAATGCACTTCCTTTTGGAAAAGGACTGCGTGCCGAAGATGTTTGGCCTCTGCTTGAAGAGGCTGGTTTCTGTTCAATCAAAACCCTGTCCCACGCGCCCATCGCACAAGCGCAACGCCACAAGGCTAATCTGCGAAACATGTTGAGGACGTATGTATATCGACGCTTTATCATGACGGCGACGAAACCAAATTTCGTAACAGCCAAAGAGCCGTGAGCGATCACATATTGATGATAACGGGCTTGATTTCCTTGTGAGCATTGCGCGCCTGAATCGGAAGCATTAAGTGACGCCACACTGCGGTAATAAATTTTTGATATAAACTCTGCAGTTTAAAACTGGGTTCGGTATTTGTGAGGTTTTATGCCTGAGTTGTGGCAGTGGGTATCCGCTTTCGGTTTTTCGATTGTCATCATCGTTGCGGCGCTGGTCTATCTCAACATGTCAAACCGTGAAACGCCTGGTGATATGTTCAATTTGTTCACGAAGGTTGGTGCAGTCGCAGTGGCATTCGTTGCCGCCTTCGCAAGCCTTGCTGCTGCCGCGATTATCGACTGATTTCAGGACTCAAATTTTCAACAAAGACACAGCGGCTTCGGGTTCTCGCTGAGGCCTGTAACGGCGATTATGATCGCTCCGGAATAGGAAAGAGCAAACAGCACATCACCCTTGTGTAATGTGGAAACACCGGCCATCTGATGTGACTATATTACAGTTGATCACCAGAATTTGTGATCTTACCATTTATTAACGATAAATGCAGCGGCATCCTGAAAGCTGCGAATGAACAGGCAGAGGCATGACGGAACAGGCGTTGTTATCTGAGCTTGATATGCTGGTTTCAGAAGGGCGTAATCCGCGCACGATGGATATCGATCTGTTGTCGACTCTGGAAATTGTGCGTCATATCAATGGCGAGGACCATCGGGTTCCTGCTGCCGTTGAAAAGTGTTGCCTCAGGTTGCACAGGCCGTCGACAAGATTGTCGAAGCGTTTCGGGCCGGTGGCCGGATGATTTATTTGGGTGCTGGAACAAGCGGACGTCTTGGGGTTCTCGATGCATCGGAATGTCCGCCGACTTTTAGCGTACCGGAAGGCATGGTGATCGGGCTAATTGCAGGTGGCGTGGACGCGCTGCAACATGCAATCGAAGGGGCAGAAGATGATCCGTCGCTTGGGGAAGCTGATCTGCGCAATATAGGTCTGACTTCACACGATGTTGTCGTGGGAATCGCTGTTAGCGGGCGTACTCCTTATGTGATAGGCGGTCTGGCCTACGCAGCATCCATCGGCGCCACGACCGTGGCGCTCTCCTGCAATCCCAATTCGACCATCGCGACCATGGCTGAAATCGCCATATCGCCGGTTGTCGGGCCCGAAATACTGACAGGCTCGACACGTCTTAAGTCCGGTACCGCGCAGAAGCTCGTTCTCAATATGCTGACTACGGCGAGCATGATCCGAATAGGGAAAACATACGAGAATCTCATGGTGGGCCTCAGTGCCACCAATAATAAGCTTGTTGCGCGGGCATCCCGAATTGTCATGCAGGCAACCGGCTGTGAGGTGGGGAGGCGAAACGCGTTCTCGCTCTGACGGATAATGACGTCAAGCTTGCAATCCTCATCACGATCACCGGAATGCCAGTGGATGAGGGAAGAAAGGCATTAAAGAATGCTGGGGATTTCTTAGACAGGCAATAAATGCCAATAAAGCGTGAGCCGAAGCGGGGAAGCAGTCGGACATCAGCGTTGCAGTAATTTGCGAGGGAAGAAAATGGGAGCGAGTTTCAAGAAAAGCCTTATTGCGAGTGCTGCCGCAATAACGTTGAGCATTGGAAGCTCTGGTGGATTGGGTGTTTCGACGGCTTTTGCCGCGACGCTCCGAATGGCCTGGTCACAGGATGCCACTGGTCTCGATCCGCATAAGCAGCCGGCTTTTTCATCGATTCGCTTGCTCGAGCTCATCTATGAGCCGCTCGTTCGTCTCGGTCCCGACCTTCAGATCGCGCCTGCCATTGCAAAAGCTGGGAGTTTTCCGACGGCGGAAAGGTTCTCACATTCAAGCTCGACAAGAATGCGAAATTCCAGAACGGCAAGCCGGTAACGCCAGCCGATGTGAAAGCATCCTTCGAGCGCATTCTGGATGAAAAGACAGGCGCAGTCGCGCGTGCCAATTTCGGTTCCATTGCCGCCATTGAAACCCCGGACGCCGAAACGGTCGTCTTCAAACTCTCCCAGCCCGACGTCCCGCTATTGGCAGCCATTGCCAGCATTAATGCAGCGGTGGTCCCCGAAAGCGAGATCAAGGCTGGGAATATTGGGACGAAAACCGTTGGATCAGGCCCATTCATCCTTGAGCGCTGGGAACCGAATTCCAAGGAAGTGCTGAAAACCAATCCCGACTGGGCGGGCGGTAAAGTATCGATCGACGGGATCGACATCAGTGTTCTACCGGATGAAACAGCGATCCTCGCAGCGCTTCGCGCCAAGCAGATCGATTTTGCATTTCTTAACGACCCACTGGTTGCAACGATGGTTCCGCGCGAAAGCTCTCTGGAACTGGTGCGTACTCCAGCCCTTGCCTATCACGTCCTCCAGTTGAACCCGTCGCGCAAGCCAATGACAGAGCTGGCCGTGCGTCAGGCGATTTCCTGTGCCGTTGATCGTCAGGATGTGCTGGACACGGCTCTGCTGGGCGAAGGCAGGGTGACAGGCCCGCTGACAATGCCTGCCTATGCAAGCGATCCGAACACGCTTTTCTGCTATAAACGCGATGTCGAAAAGCGAAGAAGCTGATGGCGGATGCTGGTTATGCGGATGGTTTTCGGCAACGGTCATTGCTGCAAATGGAGAACCTGCAACCGCTGCGGCTGAAGCCCAGGTTCTCCAGTCGCAACTTGCCGAAATCGGCATCAAACTCGATATTCGCATGATGGAACTCAATGTCTATGTCGACACATGGCTGAAGGGTGACTTCGATATGGCGGTTGCGCTAAACGGTGGTTCGGCTGATCCCTATACCATGTATGGACGCTACTGGACCAAGGCGGGTAACCTTCAGAAAGTAGCGCAATATATCGACGATACGCTTGACGACCTGATGCAGAAGGGAAGAGCCGAGACGGACCTTGAAAACGCAAGGTTATCTTCTCCGACTTCGAAAACACATAACGGAAGTTTCTCCGTGGATATGGCTTTATACGGCCAACAACTATGTTGCCCACCAGAAGAACGTTATCGGTTTTGAGCCTCGCGCTACCGGTTCGCTATTCGGCCTAACCAAGTTACAGATCGGGCAGTGATGTCATGAAATCCGCCACGTCTTCAGCATGGAAGCGTGGCTTTCCAGTGCCTTCCTTGATGGCAGGCCGTGAGTAATCTGACATGAATTATCTGACACGTCGGCTGCTGACATTTCCCTTGTTATGCTGGGAGTGTCGATCCTTGTCTTCGTTGCGATCCGTATGGTCCCGGGCGATTCCATTACGGCTATGCTCGGAACGGAAGCAGGACTGCTGACGCCGGAACAGCGGCAGTCTCTGGCGCGGTATTTCGGTATCGACCAAAGCTGGACCACGCAGTACTGGCGTTGGCTGGGTGACGTGCTGCAGGGCAATCTGGGCGTGTCGGTCACGTTCGGAAGACCGGTGCTCGCAGTCATTCTGGAACGCTTTCCGTTGACGCTACAATTGGCATTGATGTCGATGATTATCGCGTTGCTCGTTGGACTTCCGGCCGGTGTTTACGCGGCCACGCGTAACGAGAAAATGTCCGATCTTGCGGTCCGCATTTTTGCAATGATAGGCCAGTCGACCCCCAGCTTCGTCCTTGGTCTCCTCTTTATTTATATTTTTCGGCAGGTTTGGGTGTGTTGCCGCCATGGGCGAATTCACGCCGATATGGGTAAATCCGTGGCAGAATTTTTGCAGATGATACTGCCCGCCGTAACACTCGGCTTTGCATTTGCGGCATCGGTTACGCGCATATCGCGTTCGGCCATGCTGGACGTGCTCAGCGATGATTATGTTCGCACAGCCCGCAGCAAAGGTGCTTCGGCACGCTCTGTTATCTGGCGACATGCATTGCCCAATGCACTTATCCCTGTTGTGACGCTGAGTGGAGTAGAATTCGGCTATCTTCTGGGAGGGGCAGTGCTGGTCGAGCAGATTTATGCTCTGCCGGGGTTGGGACGTATGGTGTTAGATGCGATTTTGCAGCGCGATTATGCACTGGTGCAGGGCAGTATTCTCTTTATCGCTTTCAACTTCATGATCGTTAATCTGTTGGTGGACCTTCTTTATGTTGTGCTTGATCCGCGCATTCGTCTGGGGAAAACTGATGCAGATATTGCGTTCCGTTTTGCTCACCCGAGCGGGCGTATTGGCGGCCTCATCGTGCTGGTCTATCTGATTGTAGCTTGCCTCGGCTATTTTGGTTTCACGCCGCATGATCCGTTGATGCAGTATCGGATAGACAGGTTACGTCCTCCAAGTGCTGCCCACTGGATGGGAACTGACCTTTTCGGACGGGATGTAATGAGTCGCCTGATGGCAGGCATTGCACAATCCTTCATCGTTGGCTTTTCTGCAGTCGGAGTTGCTGCGTTCGTTGGCACAGTTCTCGGATTGACCGCGGCGTGGTTCGGGCGCTGGTGGGATGGTATTGTCATGCGGTTGATGGACGTACTGCTGGCATTTCCGGCAATTTTGCTCGCGCTCCTCATCATTGCCGTTGTTGGGCCGGGAACAGGAACAAGTATCGCTGCCATTGCCATCGTCTACACCCCGATCTTTACGCGAGTTGTGCGTGGCCCGGCATTGTCGATCAAAACACGCGAATTCGTAGATGCGGCACGTACTTTCCGCAGCAGCAACCATTATATCCTGTCGCGGCATCTGTTGCTTAATCTGGCTGCGCCTCTGACCGTGCAGATCACCTTGGCGCTGGCTTGGTCGCTGCTGACAGAGGCAGGCTTGAGCTTCCTCGGCCTCGGCACACAGCCACCTGCTTCATCGCTTGGCCTCATGCTGGCAGATGCGCGCAATCTCATGGAAACCGCGCCATGGCTGCTGGCCTTTCCGGGGCTGGCGATCATGATCGGTATTCTTGGCTTCAACCTTCTGGGTGATGCCCTGCGCGACATTCTCGATCCCAGGATGCGGAGGGTAGCGGCATGAACAAGCTTCTGTCTGTCTCAAACCTTCGCGTCGGTTTCGGGCGTAATCCTGAAGTCAACGAGATTGTACACGGTGTGAGTTTCGATCTCTCAGCCGGAGAAACGCTGGCGATTGTCGGAGAAAGCGGTTCTGGTAAATCTGTAACAGCTTTGTCGATTAATCGTCTTGTGGATTTTGCGGTGGTCGCATTATTGATGGAACGATCAAGCTGAATCGCGCGAACGGTACCATCACCGATCTTGCGACAGCGAATGAAGCCGAGTTGACGAAAATTCGTGGTGCAGAAATCGGCATGACCTTTCAGGAGCCGATGACGTCACTCAATCCTGTACTTACGATTGGCAAGCAGATTGAGGAATCATTCCGTCTCCACCGTGGACTTACCGGAAAGCAGGCGGTCTCTGCAGCGAAGGATGCACTTGATCGCGTACGCATTCCGGATGCTGCACGGCGTCTTAAATACTGCCCGAACCAGTTTTCCGGCGGTATGCTGCAAAGGGTGATGATCGCAACGGCGCTTGCCTGTAATCCGCGCCTCATGATCGCCGACGAGCCGACCACCGCGCTCGATGTCACGGTACAAGCGCAGATCATGGCCCTGCTCGCGAGCTGAAACGCGAAACCGGCATGGCGATGATCTTCATTACCCATGATATTGGTCTGGTTGCAGGTATGGCGGACAAAGTCATGGTCATGCAACACGGTGAGGCAGTGGAGCAAGGTGAACTGAATGCTGTTCTCGACCGTCCTCAGCATCCCTACACTCAACATCTCCTGAAGGCCGTGCCGCATTTTGAAAGCGGCAATGCGGTGCGAACCGATAATGCACGCGCGATAGAACCCGGTGCGAAGCCTGTTCTGGCTGTAGAGGGACTGACGGTCAGGTTTCCTGTCAAGGGCGGCTTCCTTGGCCGCAAAATCGGTGCGGTTCATGCCGTGGAGAGCGTAAATTTCGATCTAGTTCAGGGCGAAACACTTGCGGTCGTAGGGAGAGTGGTTCGGGTAAGTCGACGACTGCGCGCGCGATTCTCGGACTTGTCAAAGCTTCGCGCGGCAAGCTTGAAGTCGGTGTCGCAAATACCTCTGACACTCGAAGCTCATCCTCCATCCAGATGGTTTTCCAGAATCCCTACGCCTCTCTCAACCCTCGCTTGCGCATAGACAGCATCCTTGCTGAACCGATTATCGCTGCTGGTGGGTGCAATGGGCTGGAAACACGACAGAAAATGCTGCAGTTACTTGACCGCGTGGACTTGCCCGCAAACAGTTTGGAGCGCTACCCGCACGAGTTTTCGGGCGGGCAGCGCCAGCGACTTTGCATTGCCCGCGCGCTGATGTTGAACCCTTCGGTCGTAGTTTTGGACGAAGCCGTTTCCGCACTGGATGTTTCAGTGCAGGCGAAAGTTCTGGAACTGCTGATTGATCTCCAGAAGGAACGCGGCCTTGCATATCTGTTCGTGTCGCATGATATGGCGGTGGTGGAACGTATCGCGCATCGCATTGCGGTTGTCTATGCCGGCCAGATCGTCGAAATAGGCGATGCCGCATCAATCCTGTCCACGCCGAAACATTCTTATACGAAGCGGTTGATATCTGCTGTTCCAAGTATTGATCGGCGCAACGAGCATTTCACCCTCGACACGAGGCAGGTACCGTCACTCGTTCGTCCCTTGGGATACGAGCCCGCACCGGTAAACTGGCAGACATATGGTCATGATCATATGGCCCGGACCGAGGCATCATCATCATGACAGGACCAAATGTCCGCCACTCCGTCGATACCGCCTTTACGGCTCGCTTTGAAAAAGCTTTCAGTCTGCTGACAAGTTCGTGCGAATCGGGCCGAATTCCGGGAGGTGTGCTCGGACTGGTTGATCTCTCTGGAAACCGGGCTGTTCGGGCGACCGGCTATGCGCAGATTGTCCCAGTGCGGCGCGCGATGACAATCGATACATGGTTCGATCTCGCCTCGCTGACAAAAGTGATTTTCACGACACCCCGCATTCTTGCGCTGGCCGAGGCAGGCGTCATTGATCTTGACGCGCCGTTAATCACGTTGCTTCCGGATCTTCGGCAGTATGATAATGATGCGTGGGAGCGCAAAGTCACTTTCCGCGAATGCCTTGGCCATCAGACACCGTTCCCATCGGTCGAACCGATCTATACCTACGGACGTGATCCAGAATTGTTGCGCGCATTCGTTCTGCAACGTGAATGGCGAAAATCTGGACCGGTTTATTCGGACATTAATTTCATCCTGCTCGGCTTTGCGATGGAAAGGCTATATGGCAAGACCATTCGCAAGATGGACCCCGGCGAGGGTTTGCCTTTCGGCTGAGCCGGAAATGAGTGCCGCCAGCGAAGATTGCACCTGGCGCAATCGTGTACTTTGCGGTGAGGTCCACGACGACAATTGTTCAGCGTTGCAGGGTGCTGCGCATGCGGGGCTGTTCGGCACGGCTGCATCCATACTCGATTTCGCGCTTGGGTTGCTTGATGGTAGTGGTGCATCGCGAAATGCCATCGCGTTGATGCGTCAGCCACTATCCGCCACAAGGACACACGGGTGGGAACGGCCTTATAAAGGCTGGTCAGGTGGCAATTTCAATTCGAAGGATACAATCGGCCATACCGGTTTCACAGGAACCGGTTTATGGATTGATTTTGAAGCGGGTAGGGCATGGACCTTGCTCACAAACCGCATACACCCAACCCGCCATTTCGACAGCGGTATCCTGGCACTGCGTCAGAGCGTCGGCGATACAATCTCATTGGGATAGGAGACGTCTATGCAGCCAATATGGGCCGTTGGCCTGATGACCGGCACTGTTCTTGATGGAAACATCGATGTGGCTCTCTTGAAGACGGATGGTGAGACCATCGAGGAATTCGGTGCTTATGCGCTGAAACCTTATCCGCTCTGGATACGCGATCTCCTGGAACAGGCGCAGGCTGAGGCCCGAATCTGGAATTTTGAGGGCGTGGAACCTGCGATTTTTGCCGAGGCGGAGGAAGCGCTGACACGCGCGCAGTCTGCGGCTGTTCGCGAACTGGTCGAAGAAAGTGGCTTGTCGATGACAGACATCGGTGTTGTCGGTTTCCATGGACAAACGGTGCTGCATCGCGCACCGCAGGTTGGTAGGCCTGGTGATACAAGGCAGCTTGGCGATGGAAGGCTTATGAGCGAATTGCTTGGAACTAAAGTCGCTTATGATTTCCGGACAGCAGATATTCGCGCTGGCGGGCAGGGCGCTCCGCTTGCGGCCGTCTATCACGCTGCCTTGCTGCGCAGTACCGATTCGAGTGGCAATACTGCGATTCTCAATCTCGGTGGTGTAGGCAATATCACATGGTGGGATGGCGATGATGTGCTTGTGGCATTCGATACGGGTCCAGCCAATGCACCAATCAACGATTTCATGAAAGCACATAGGTTGGGTGAGATGGACCGCGACGGCGCGCTCGCAGCAACGGGTAGGGTAGACGAAGCTCGGCTCACTGAACTGCTCAAACACCCTTATCTGACTGCGCCATATCCGAAGTCATTGGATCGCTTTGATTTTACGGATGCAATGGCCGATGGTCTCAATGAGGCAGACGGCGCGGCAACATTGACTGCGTTCACTACCTCTGCGGTTGGGAAAGCCCTGGATATTTTGCCGCGTCGGCCAAAGCGGCTTGCCGTCAGCGGTGGCGGCCGTCGCAATCCGACCATGATGCGTATGTTGGTCGAGCGTGCTCAAGTAGAACTCGTTCCCGTTGAAACATTTGGCTGGAGGGGCGATGCCGTAGAAGCCGAATGCTTTTCTTTCCTTGCGGTGCGGGTTTTGCGCGGTCTACCGATCAGTTTTCCGAGCACGACGGGGGTTCCCAAGCCTATGATTGGTGGGAAGCTAGCTGGTTGATTGGGCGATAATCATCGGATTTCTTCAAAGGGCAGCGTTGTTCACGTTGCCCTTTGTTTTCGATTCAGTGGGTGAAATTCAAATTCCAATGCAATTTGGGGTAAGGCATACTAAAAGCGTTACTATCGTATAAAATTGATCCCGCACAAGGATAATTCACTAACGGCCATCATTTGAAGTTACGCAGCGTCACGCTTGCCGCTGATATTTCATTTCTATTGCAAATGAACATGAAAAATACAAAAATCATGCAATCTTCACGTTGATTTAGGCAATTCTCTTTATTGGTCTAATTTATCATGGAGAAATGCAATGAAACCCGTTCGACTCTTTTCTACCTGCTCTTGCCCGTAGTCTGGCTATCCGGGGCAGTTGCTGAACCATTGGCCGAGCCGACAGGCAAACCGATCTTGGTCATATCTGGCAATATTTCGAATACAAATGTCGGTGATACAGCGCAGTTCGATCGGGATATGCTTGAGGCCGTCGGTTTGGAAACCGTAGAAACGGCTAATCCATGGTATGATGGGCGTGTGCGCTTCGAAGGCGTGTCGATGGACAAACTTATGACGGTCGTCGGCGCTAAGGGAACGAAAGTGACGGCTGTAGCGTTGAACGACTATGTCAGCACGCTGCCTATGGAGGATTTGAAGAAGTTCAATGTTATTCTTGCTATGAAGCGAGATGGCAATTACATGGCGGTGCGCGACAAAGGACCATTGTTTATAATCTACCCTTATGACAGCGACCCACAGCTCCAAAGCCAGACCTATTACACACGTTCTGCGTGGCAGGTTGCCAAGCTGATAGTTGAATAGAGGCAAAGTGTGAGACGGATTCTAGGCGTTATTATCTGTTGTTTCGTGGTGGCAACGGCCTACATCGCCTATGTCATTGCTGAGCGACAGACTGCGCTTCAGAAGTTTTCACGTTACAACGATTCTGGGCTGTTGGTCAGACTGTTTCAGAATATATGCGACTTGAGCATGTTCTCGCTGGATATGCGCTGAATTTGAATGAGGACACGCGTGACGAAGTGCGGCTTCGTCTCGATATTATGCTTGGTCGGCTGGAGTTGCTACAACAGGGTAATCTGCGTTCTTTCATTCAAAATGTCCGCAGCGGCGCGAACTGTTTCTGAAGCTGAGCAATGTTCTGCAGACACTCGATGCCCGCTGGATAAACTTGATGCGGAAGGTGTCAAAACTCTTTTGCAGTCGATGAGTACACTTGACGGGCCGATGACAGCACTTGCGTCATCAGCTGTTGAGTATGATGTTGGGCTTATCGACGCTGCACAGGCAGAAGTTCGTCAGTTGCATCTTATTTATACGGGATTGGCGGCAGGTCTCATCCTTTGCGGCGTGGTACTAGTCATTCTTCTGCTTCGTCATAACAAGCTTCTTGATCGGGCGCATGGTAGCATGCAGCGCCTGACAAGTGACCTTCGACAAGCGACGGGTGAGCTACAGTCGCAGAATTTTCGGCTTGAACATGATGCACATCACGATGCTTTGACCGGATTACCCAATCGCGTTCTTTTCCGCCAGGATTTGGAAAAAGACTTGATGCCGCACAGTCCGACAGCCAGTCGGCCATCATTCTTCTTCTAGATCTTGATGGTTTCAAGGACGTCAACGATACGCTTGGACATGATGTCGGTGACGCACTTTTACAGGCAGTCGCGCGGCGCCTCACAAAACTCGGTGAGAGAGGCGACATGGTATGCCGCCTAGGTGGCGACGAGTTTGCTCTGCTTTCCACTGGGCTGCAGGAAGAGGAAGCTCTGGAGCTGGCAGATCGTCTGATGGAAGCGATTAGTCAGCCTTATCATGTCGGCGAGCTGGAAATAAAAATCGGAACCTGCGTCGGTGTAGCAATCTCTCAAGGCGAGCCGGATACGGAAGAACTTTTTAAACATGCTGACCTCGCGCTCTATGAAGCGAAGGCGCTTGGTCCTGGTCACGCGAGTGTATTCAAGTCGCAGATGCAGACACGCTTGAGAGAGAAGAAATCATTCGAAGCAGATCTTCAGAAAGCACTGGAGAATTGCGAAATGGAAGTTTACTATCAACCGCAGGCTTGCACCATCACCCGTGAAATATGCGGCTATGAAGCGCTGCTTCGTTGGACCCACCCTATCCGTGGGGCTGTTTCACCCGTTGAATTCATTCCGGTTGCCGAAAAGATCGGTTTTATCCATGCGCTTGGAGACTGGGTACTCAAGACAGCCTGTCTGGAAGCTGCCCATTGGAACAAACCGCTCAAGATTGCGGTCAATCTCTCCAGTTCAATTTCGAAGTTTGAATCTTATTCAGAGCGTGATTGATGCACTTGAGCAAAGCGGACTCCACGCAGAGCGGTTGGAGCTCGAGATTACAGAATCGGTTTTGCTGGACAAAAACGAACAGACCTTGAGTACACTACGCCAATTGAAGGCATTGGGTATTCAGATAGCCATGGACGATTTTGGAACCGGCTATTCTTCACTTGGTAGCCTGAGTGGATTTCCTTTTGATAAAATCAAGATTGATCGTTCCTTCGTGCGCGAAGTGACGACGCGGCCAGATGCCCTCGCGATTGTCGAGCTCGTTACAGGGGTTGGGCGTAGTCTCAGAATGGTGACGATTGCAGAAGGCATTGAAACTGAGGAACAGTTCGAGTGTCTGAAGCGGCTGGGGTGCGACCAGGTCCAAGGTTACCTCATAGGTAGACCAATGCCCGCTTCAAAACTCAAACATCTCTATCAACGTAGTGAGCGGGATACAAAAGTGGCTAGTCGCGCTCCAGGCCTGTGACGATAATCCGTCGCGACAACTGGCATCCAACCTATAAATCAGTTTATGTTCACGCACTAAAAGCACCGCAAAGCTATATTGTAGTGTAACAGATTCGAAAGAAGAGCACCTTTGCATCGTTCGTTTGAAACTGATGTTCTGCTGCCGGGGAATTGGGGCGCGCAATTTTGCTGAAAGTACACGGAATTAACGTACCGATCACATCCAACGAGGTTTCGCCCGTTATCTGGCAGGCTTTGACAGATGGGAGTTATGAAGCCAAGG
>JAAVLL010000002.1:0-1302500 GCA_012103035.1 Brucella oryzae | reverse complement strand
TAAAGTTAATCTGAGCAGGGTTAGCCGGCCCCTAAGGCGAGGCCGAAAGGCGTAGTCGATGGGAACCACGTTAATATTCGTGGGCCTGCAGGTAGTGACGGATTGCGTGTGTTGTAAGGTCTTATTGGATTGATCTTGCAGCGAAGCGGTTCCAGGAAATAGCTCCTGCATATAGACCGTACCCTAAACCGACACTGGTGGACTGGTAGAGAATACCAAGGCGCTTGAGAGAACTGCGTTGAAGGAACTCGGCAAAATGCACGCGTAACTTCGGAAGAAGCGTGACCTCCATTTGGGCAACCAGGTGGGGTGGCACAGACCAGGGGTAGCGACTGTTTACCAAAACACAGGGCTCTGCGAAGTCGCAAGACGACGTATAGGGTCTGACGCCTGCCCGGTGCTGGAAGGTTAAGAGGAGATGTGCAAGCATTGAATTGAAGCCCCAGTAAACGGCGGCCGTAACTATAACGGTCCTAAGGTAGCGAAATTCCTTGTCGGGTAAGTTCCGACCTGCACGAATGGCGTAACGACTTCCCCGCTGTCTCCAACGCAGACTCAGTGAAATTGAATTCCCCGTGAAGATGCGGGGTTCCTGCGGTTAGACGGAAAGACCCCGTGCACCTTTACTATAGCTTTACACTGGCATTCGTGACGACATGTGTAGGATAGGTGGTAGACTTTGAAGCAGGGGCGCCAGCCTTTGTGGAGTCATCCTTGAAATACCACCCTTGTTTTATGGATGTCTAACTGCGGCCCGTTATCCGGGTCCAGGACCGTGTATGGTGGGTAGTTTGACTGGGGCGGTCGCCTCCTAAAGAGTAACGGAGGCGCGCGATGGTAGGCTCAGAACGGTCGGAAATCGTTCGTCGAGTGCAATGGCATAAGCCTGCCTGACTGCAAGACTGACAAGTCGAGCAGAGACGAAAGTCGGTCATAGTGATCCGGTGGTCCCGCGTGGAAGGGCCATCGCTCAACGGATAAAAGGTACGCCGGGGATAACAGGCTGATGACCCCCAAGAGTCCATATCGACGGGGTTGTTTGGCACCTCGATGTCGACTCATCGCATCCTGGGGCTGGAGCAGGTCCCAAGGGTATGGCTGTTCGCCATTTAAAGCGGTACGTGAGTTGGGTTCAGAACGTCGTGAGACAGTTCGGTCCCTATCTGCCGTGGGTGTAGGAATATTGAAAGGATCTGTCCCTAGTACGAGAGGACCGGGATGGACGTATCTCTGGTGGACCTGTTGTCGTGCCAACGGCATAGCAGGGTAGCTATATACGGACTAGATAACCGCTGAAGGCATCTAAGCGGGAAACTAACCTTAAAACGAGTATTCCCTATCAGAGCCGTGGAAGACCACCACGTTGATAGGCCGGGTGTGGAAGTGCGGCAACGCATGCAGCTTACCGGTACTAATAGCTCGATCGACTTGATCACTCCCATTTACAATATCCATCAAGCAAAGCTTGATGGATATCTTAGAACAGCGCTCACGGATCGTACGCGGCTTCGCCGCTGATCCTCCGCGAGGGCGGCCAAACGTGGCCGACGCGCGGTCGCGCGCGAAGCTTACGCTTCGAGGTTCTAGTTCTGATATCAAGGCACGAAAGACAAAGGAGCAGAGGACGCTTAAGGAAAACATACTCCCTTACTGCCTTATTCCCCTACTCCCTAACCAGCTTCTCATCATCTGTTTGTGTTCTTCGCCGACCTGGTGGTTATGGCGGAGCGGCTGCACCGATCCCATTCCGAACTCGGCCGTGAAACGCTCCTGCGCCAATGGTACTTTGTCTTAAGACACGGGAGAGTAGGTCGCTGCCAGGTCTGCAAAGCACACAAATCAAAATCATCTTCTCAAATCCATACAAAACAGACATTCAATGCGATAATCGCGAAAAAATACCCAACCGGTTCAAAATAAACACCCTGGCGCGGGGTGGAGCAGCCCGGTAGCTCGTCAGGCTCATAACCTGAAGGCCGCAGGTTCAAATCCTGCCCCGCAACCAACGATACCTGCGACCCCGCCGCACACGCCGCGGGGTTTTGCGTTTGTGCGGCAATCGTCAGGATGCCGGCGAGATCGCCCTGAACATCGATCTCCACCTTGCCGTCCACGGGGGCAGAACGATCTGGTCCACCAACGAGCGAAGGATGTCCGCCGCCTCGACCCGCTTCTCTTCCTCTTCGTCCTGCAAGGCTCCATAGAGCTGCTGCACCCGCTTGCGGTATTGCAGCGCCATTGAGGGGTGCAGAAGGGGAGGCGGTTCCTCAGCTTCGGCCAGGAACAAGGCCAGTTCCTTCTTGCGCTGTTCCAGAAGGACCATCTTGGCGTTGATCGCGTCGGCCACGCCACCCTTGAGGATCAGGTTGAGCAGCGTGTCGAGTTCGCAATCGTTTATTAACGCGCCTGCCTATTAAATCCTGCATGGGGAGGAAGCGCGATCACACCTTGTCCTTTCCACCTTTTTCATCTCATCGGCAATGCGTTTCAACTCATCCACTTCGTCTGTCTTCGCATCCTCCAAGTGTGCGGCTTCTTTGCGAGCCTCATCAAAACTCTCGTAATGCGCTTCGGCAATCTTGGTGGCCTGCTTGTGGGATACGGAACCTGCGTTTTTGAGGATATTCAGTTCGTTAGATTGCAAGAAATTATCGAGTACCGTTTCCCATTCAACCAAGTGCATGGATTGTCGGCGTCTGGCGCGTAAATCTGCTGTGTCCAGAAACATTGTGACGATGAGGTTCAGTTCTGAAATCTCAGGCTGTGCGAGATAATTCTTCGCAGTTACGACATCGCCCTTTCTTACCCGCGCCCCTTTCCATGAAGTCAGTCCCATATTCGGCGCGGTGGCGTCCGCGCGGGCGACAATCAATTCGGCGGCAGTATAGCCGGTGACTGCGTGCAGCATCTTGTTCTGGATGGTCGCATAGAACGTGTTCACGGATTTCAAGTTTGGATCGTAATCCTCGCTGAGTGCCAGAATATCGCGAACCTTTTGGTAGAAGCGAGCTTCCGACGCCCTGATGTCGCGAATGCGCTCAAGCAGTTCGTCGAAATAGTCATAACCCGGCTGCTTTAACCTGATATCGTCTATCACGAATCCCTTGATCAGGTACTCGGTCAGTGTCGTCGTGGCCCATCGGCGGAACTGAACTCCCCGCGCCGACCGAACACGATATCCCACGGCGAGGATCATATCGAGATTGTAGTGCTTCAACGCACGGGAAACCGTGCGATTGCCCTCGGTTCGAACTTGTAAGAGTTCCTTACAAGTTGCCTCTTCGTTCAGCTCCTGCTCCTCGTAGATGCTGCTGATTTGTTGGGTCATTGCCTGTGGAGACGTCTGGAACAATTCAGCCATTTGGGCTTGTGTCATCCATGCCGTTCCATCAATTGTGCGCAATTCGATCCGGCTACGGCCGTCTTCAGTGGTGTAGAGGATGAGGTTGTCGTCAGACATCGGCAGCAAACTCTTTCAGATAGGTGTGTTCAAACAGCGAGAAACAATGATGGTCCAAGCGCCTGTCTAGGATGGAAGCGTCAGATGTTTCCGCTGACCAAAAGCGGAATGCAACAAAGGCGAAAAATGAGCCAACAAGCATATATCGCGTCAGTACCATAGGGGCTGCTGTCGTTCAAAAGCCCATGAGCAACCGCATGGCGAAGGCTTGGTCCCGGTTTGGACAAAAGACGTTGTCAATGTCTGCCGTGATGGCGTCGCCGAACGCCTCTTCCAATTCTGGACGCATCTGCTCAAAAGCGCCGATATGGTGCGATCTTCTTGTACCTGCTTGGCATCGTCGAACGTTGTGACGTCATGGCCGTTCAGTTTCAGAATGTGGCGAAGAGAATTTTCCAGCATGGGCGTCAAGATATAGAGAGCGCTTACGCAGTCTCCTTCGAAGAAGCGAGCAAAGCCCCGACTGAAAGTGTTGACCAGATCGTTCGGTACGAATGGACTATGCCGGATAAGAGCCTGAAATGTATCTTCACCGACATAATAATTCCCGGTGATATATTGACGCGCTATCTGAACTTGTCCTGAAACGTGGATACCTCTGCGCATACTTTCATGCTGAGAAATTTGCACGCGGATAGCATCGCCGTTGTCACCATCTCCGAAACCTCCACCCTCGGACTTGTGAATCACCTTGCCTTCGTGGTCGTGAAATGACGCACCGAACAAAGAAGAAAGCGGATGGTCGTTGATAGACTTCACAGCATCCTCCATGAGCTTCTTTGGCGATGGGGATCGTTCCAAGTCTGCAAATATCAACAGCAAGTCGATGAGATCACGTTCGCCCTCAAGCTGCCCCTTGACCTGATCCGCGATTGCGCTGAGGTCCATCGGGTGGGAGAATGATGACATTTCGTCCGCAATACCGGACTGGACGTCGATTAATTTGTGACGAAGTTGGGTGCGTCGTTCTCCTCGCCCCGGCACGCCATGATATTCGGCAATTGCCTCGCTGAGCCAGTGCGAGGCCAGCATCGCCGAAGTGTGTTTCTCAGACTCGGCAAGCAGCGCTTCAGCGGCACCTGTCCGGCACCGATTCTTTCCATTCTCGTCCCTCGCGTGATGATACCCACGAGCCGCCAAGCGCCAAAGCTCCACAATCATGTGGGAGCCGGGTTCGGGAACGCCCCCGTCAGATAAGCCTCTATTTCCGCCGCGATGATGCTCGGATCGGATATGCTAAAATCCAAGTCCATCTCGAAAACCAATGGACTGGTACTGGATTGCTGCTTGTGACAGCTCGCGCCCTTATTGCCGACAGCAGCGTTCGCGCGGCGATAACCTCGTCACTATCCCAGCCGAGTGGCCGACCCATCGACAACGCTCGTCGTAGAACATCCCGTGCTGTAAGCCCCAAGAGCGGATCATCGCGGTCAAGACGATCCTTGAGGGAGCCCGAACCCAGCCCCTCCGCGATTGCAACGTAGGATGCGATTGCGGCACGACCCAATTGATGCCGCTTTCGCTCCAGAAGCCAACAAAGGTCACATAGCCGCGCCCTCAGCACCGGGTTAGCGGCATTCACGGCTGCATAGGCAAGTACCGACACCGGAACACCGCGAAAGTCTTCTGGAATGGCCGATCGTCGGTCTCCCATGATCATCATCGCGCCGAAGGGTGCGTTGCGGTCATTAGGTTTGAAGTGAAGGTCCGTAGCGGCGGACAGCACCGCGAACACCTTCGCAGCGGCTTCGTTGCCTTGCGTCTCCTGTAGCCCCTTTGCTTCCTTGCGGTACAGGGTGCTCAATTCACCGCAATCGGCAGAATTGCACCCGATGATGGGGGCTTCAAACTCTAACCCGCAATGTCATCAGGCGTTGCCTGAAGCCAGAAAGGAGCCGTCCCTTCTACCTGTTCAACCTTACCCTCTAGTTCAGTCTCAGTCATTGTGACGCTCCGACAGTGCCCGATGCCTTATTGTAACTCTGTGTCGTCGGTAATCGGCGCAGCATCCTCGACTTCCTCACGGGTGAACTTCTCGGAGAAAAACGCTTCGTCTATTTCGTATATTTCCACTGGTCGGCGTTTCACTCCCACCTGATGCTTGATGCAAAGGTCTAAAAGGCGTTTGCCATCAATCAGCGTGATAGGAGCTGCACCGACAAACAGTGCTCCCTCTTGAGCACCTTTTGCGAAATTGCCAAGGCTGATGATCGTACCGCGAATGGCTTTGAAATACGGGAGCGCGCCCCGAAGCTCATCGACTTTTGGTCGGGTAATAGTGCTTTCCGTCCGCTTAACCTGAACCACTTCGGTGATTTCCGTAATGCCGAATTGTACGCGGGCAACAACATCTACACCCTTGTCGCCACTGACTTTTGTCACGCGAACGTCTTCATAGTCCATTGCGTCGAGGAGTTCTTTGATAAAATGCTCAAACTGCACCGGTTCAAGTTGCATTAAGCGTTCGCGGAATGCCGCCAGCTGCTCCTCGTTATGGGCATGAGCAGCTTCTGCGACGGTTGTGCGCCTTGAAGAAGGCGTGGCAACGGTGACTGGCTTGGCGCCTCCGCTGAAACCCTTCAACCATTGCAGCCCAGCATCGGTGATGGCGTAGAAATTGCCTTCGCGCGTGATCAGCCCACGTTCGGCGATGCTGACCAATCGTCTTCGCAGCGTGTCGGCGAATGTCTTTGGCGTTGAGAACAGCGAAACCGCTTTTAGATAATCCGACCATGCCGGCAGGATGTCACCACGTTTGCAAGGTGACCGCTCAGCTACGAGGGATAGCAGCTTCGGGATACCTTCAGCTGTGTCGAGTTCTCGGAGCATTGCTTCATCATTGGCTAGAAATTGCCTACCTCGCTCTCCAATCTGATAACTTCCAGTGTCGCGATCTAAAAGCCGCAAGCGATTGATGAAAAGGTAGCAACCGTTTAGGTAGCGGGGGTTCAACGTTTTCCCGCTCCCCACCCATATTTCCCGAGCCAAATCTTGAAGCTCGTCAGAAAGACGTTCGTTTATCCACGTGTCGGGATCCGACCAATCAACTGGATTTTGCGGGGTCCCAGTTTGCTCGAATATCGCGTTAAGCATGTCGCGTACCCGTTGGACAGGTTCGCCATCCAATAGACGTATAGCATGGGCAACGTCCGAATACAGCGGGTAAAGCGGCGCTTGGACGATATGGCCGGTGGTCGTTGCTTCAATGCTCATTGTTGTTTGTGCCCCAATATCCTACGGAAGGACGGTCGCTGTTGTCACAACAGCATAGTTAACGCCCAGCGTGTCGATGAAATGTCTCTTGCCGCATTCTATCTTGCGCCGCTCATCAGGCCGTAACTCGTCTAAATTAGTTGAAGGCTTTGTTTCGCGAACCAGATAGAGGCGATCTTGGCCGTCGCCCATATCCATGACGATAGCCCAATCTGGATTGTATCCGCCAATCGGCGTCGGGACCAAAACCAGCTGGGAAGCTTCACATACAGCTTAACGCGGGCGTCCTTCTCCAACGCTTCGGCAAAGGGGCGTTCAATCGTTTCGGAATCGATGTTTACGCCATCATAGATATGCGTACCGCCTGCAAACGCGTTCGCTTCGCTCTTCACCACATTCTCCGCAAAGGCTTCTATCAAATCATCGAACTGCGTTTGCGCATACCATGTGCCGTCGCGCTCATACTTGATGCCGCCGACAAGTTGGTCAGCGAGCTTCGTTTTAATGATGCTGGTCAAGGCGCTGGCGAATTCGTGAGGATTGTCCACAACGGCCTTCGGGTAGGGTGCACCTTTCAGTATTGAGAGGATCGTCTTGCGGCCGATGCGCATTGGCGGTGAGGTAGCCTCCATCAGGTTCTCAATGATGGAAACGACGTTCGGGACAGGATAGCGGCCTTCGAGATCAATGGCGACGCTCGCGTCAGCTAGGCGGATGGCTTCAAAAGGTCTTCGCCCTTCTTCGCGTTGACGCCAGCAACTTGGACCACGACGCGTGGGCGATGCACTTGGATTGCGCCCATTTCTGCAATCACATCGGCGATGAGCTTGGCGCTATCGACGCTCACCGCATAGCGTGTTCGATATTTGATCTTGTTCCAAAGCTCTTGAAATTCTGGCTTTAGCAGGTGGTTTTGCGCAGCTTCAGGCTGATCTTCTTGCGGGCATCGCCGGGCTTCGGTGGCACGCCCTCCTTCCCGTATTCCTTTTCGATTTCGCTTTGCAGGCGGGTCACAAAGCTTTCGTAGGTCTCGCTCGCACTAACAGTGAGAATGTTGACGCGGTTATCCTTCACCCGTTCGCCTGTCAGGCTATCGACAGGCAGCCGCACCCCGCGCCCAACCTGTTGGCGGCGTTCCGTTTCGCTGCCGACTTCGCGCAACGTGCAAATCTGGAAGACGTTTGGATTGTCCCAACCTTCCTTCAGTGCCGAATGAGAGAAGATGAATGCAACAGGTTCGTCGAAGCTGATTAGATCTTCCTTCCGACGCATAATCAGGTCGAATTCACGCGCTTGCGCCGCGCGGTCCTTGTCGTTGGTCGGCACTTCCTTTTCGACGACTGAAACCACGCCCTTCTTGTTGGTGGTCGACGCGAAATAGGACGCCTGAACATCATTCGGGTCTTTGTCGCGCCATTCGGGATAAGCGGTCTTGGCTTCATTGAACGCCTTGATGAACAGCTTACGTATCAACCCGTCTTCGCTGCGAAAACTTTCGACCTTATCGACGAAGAACAGTGATAGAACCTTGACGTTGAAGCCCAAATCGCGAATGCGTTTCTGTTTCTGGAAATGTCGCTCGACCGTGAACCGGATTTGCGCTTCCAAGATCGCATCCGTTGCGTCCCGGTTTCCGCACCCAGTGCGACCTCAGCATTGTTAGTGAAACGCACATACCCGGCTTGAAATTGATTTCGGCGACTTCCAAGCCTTCGTAGTCGTTGCGCTTGGTCTTCTCCCAAAGCTTGTCGCCGGGTTTGATCTTGATCGTCTTCCGCGTGATTGCCCCTGACTTCGCCTGCACATCGACTGTCACTTGCGCTGTCAGCGACTTCTTGGTCGTATTGATACTTTCGACACGAACATAGGGGAGGTTGGCGTTTTCCTCTTCGAGGGCTGCGCCAACTTCGATTTGCTTCACCAAGCCTTGCCGATAGGCATCGAACGGGTCAGCCGGTAGACCGGGTTATAGCTATTCCGGTGCGTTGCGCTGTAACGCAGTGCGAACAGTGGGTTGAGCGCGGCCAAGGCGGCAATTCGGCCTTCGCTTTCCATGTTCTGCGGCTCGTCAGTATCAGGACAGGCCGAACGGCCTGAAGTAGATGGATAACCGGCGGATTGCCTTCTTGTGGTTTGCGGATGACGTTCTGTTCCCGCGAAAACGCGTCAATGGTCATCACCATAAGTTCGACAGCATTCGATGCGGCGAAGCTGCGGACCTGTCCTGGTTGGGCGGCGTATACCGAATGATGGAAGGCGGCAGGCCGGGCAGCACCGAGAAATGGGCTTTGGTTTGGCGGATCGTCTTCAGTACGCCTTCGCGGACGGCGACCGATGGCACAACGATAATGAATTTGGTCAGCCCGTAGCGGTGGGCTAGGTTCAATGCGGTGCGTAGATAGACGTAGGTCTTGCCGGTGCCCGTCTCCATCTCCACCGAAAAGTTCGGAAACCGAACCTTGCCTACACCTTCAAATAGGTCCGCGTCCTGCTCGATCATGGCGAGCGCCGTATCGGCTTTCAGCCCATTGTCGGTCTGGACGCGGTTCAGATTGGCAAGCAGTTGGTCTTCGCTCGCTCTAGCCGATTTGGAACCACCGTTGATCCGGCAGCGGGAACCAGCGCTGAACCTATATGGCCTTGCCCATCAAGAAGGCCGACAATTGAGGCGATTGCGTCAAGCTGAAATTGTTGGGTGGAGTCGAACTTGAATTCCATCGCTCACAACACCTTCAGGCGGCATTGTAGGGCAAGGTTGGCGGCAACCGTGTCAGTTAGCGCTGTATCACGACAAATGAACAGGTCATCCTTGGTCAGCCCCAGCCCTTTCAGGTCCGGTAGATCGATGGCATCGGCCAAGCAAATAATGAATGCCTTGCCCTGTTCGTCGTCGGTGACGCGCCACAGCTTGCCGGGCTTTTCACCTTCCACAGAAACCACCCTGGAGGTGAGAGCCAAGCCTTCGCGCAAGGCTACTTCCCAAATCAAATCTTCGGCCTTCCAGCCGGGTTTGAGCGTGTCTGCAAAGGCATCCATCTGCTTCAGGTAGTCTTCGGGTTCGATGCTGTTCGCGCCGTTCCAGCGTAAGATACCGGTTTCGGCTAAGCGGAAGGCGCGGAAACCTTGCGGGATTGATTGAAGATCAGGCTGCTTCAATACGCGCCGCAGGCGTTCGCGTGTGACTTCGGAAATTGTCTTCCAACCCTTTGCCAGCGCGGCCTTGCCCGTACGCTCCTTCGGGTTCACCGGCTCTGGGAACTGGATGGCAATGAACTTTGCTTCGGCCATGCCATTAGCAGCAAGGCGGATTACTGCTTCGGCGGTTGAGCCGGACCCGGCAAAAAGTCCATGATGATCGGCTTCGGTTCGTCAGACGCGACATATCTGAACAGACGCGCAAGTTCTTCGTGGTCTTTCGGGTTGTCAAAAACCTTCGCACCCATAAGCTCCCGAAGATACTTCACAGATACTTGAGCCTGCTTATAAAAATATGTGCCTCTGACCATCGCGGCGAGTTCGGTTTCTTGCTCCGACTGATCAGCAATGTAAGCCATCTTCCTCTGAAGTGGCGTCATCGGTTTCCTCAGCAACTGGCCTTAGATGAGTCTTTCGGAAGGGGCTCAGTGTGATCCTCCCTGAACGTCACGATCCCAGCGTCGATTTTTGATTGCATTTTCTCGGTAGTTGCAAAACGCCAGCCTGCTTCTGGTACCGCGCAGGGTAAACCTGTCGTAGGATGGATGACGTCATATGTTGGCCCCCGCTCCTGGCCATGAAATATTATCGTCTCCAAGGCCCATTCTTGTCGATTTGCTTGTAGCGACTCCATTTCTTCGACGGATGCCCTTGGGCGGGGCCGCGTACCAAAGTTGCAGATGTGCTTCTACGGTCTTGTCATCGTCGCCGTGCTTGGCGCGCAACTGCACGTATTCGTCCCAAATCTCGCGAGCGCCCGGCTTTTCTTCCCGCCAAACGGTCCTCGCCTCTTTCAGCGACGACAACAGCCGCGCGTAGACCAGGATGTATTCATGGCCGACCGAAAGCAGCTTGGCGTCGTTCTTCCGGCCCTTTTCCCACACCATTTGAGCAATGAAATTTTCCGGGCCGAATACTTCATCGCATAGTTGCTTCAGATTGGCGGCTTCCGCGTCGTTTATGCTGATCAGGATGATGCCTTCGTCCTTCAGCATCTGCCGTGCCATGGACAGGCGGGGATACATCATCGACAACCAACGCGAGTGCAGCCTGCCCGCCTTTTCCGGCGTGCTGGTTGCCAAGTCACCCTCTTCGGTCATTTGGCCCGTCTGCTTCAAATATGCGGCCAAAGGGTCGGTGAAATCGTCGTCGTAGATGAAATCGTTGCCCGTGTTGTAGGGCGGGTCGATGTAGATAAGCTTCACCCGCCCAAAGTAGGACTTGTAGAGAAGTTTCAGGACTTCGAGGTTTTCGCCTTCGATAAAGACATGCTGCGCATCGTCGAAGTTGACGCTTTCGGTCCGGTCGGGCACCAAGGTTGCTCGCGATGGCGCTTGCAGCATGGAAATAGCGTCACGTTTGCCCGGCCACGTCAGCCCATAGCGTTCCGGCCCCGCCGCTACCGCATCGCCTGCCAGTTCAGCCAAACGATCAAGGTCAAGCTGCCCGTCTGAAAACGCCTCCGGGACCACGCTTTTCAAGCGCTCGAGAGCTGGGTTTTCAAATCAGGTGAGGTTTCGTCGATTCGATCTGCTTTGCTCATGCCACTTTGTGCCAGACGATGCGGCGCGAGGGCAACATCTCGGCGACGGACCGCAAGGGATATGCAGGATTTTATCCTGATCGTCTGCAAATATGACAGCTCCCATAAGCGTCAGATGCAATTTTGATTTTGCTACTCGATTGCGGGGAACAAAATAGAAGCATCACTTGCAGAACGCTGCGGCTGTTCCCATATTTATGCTGCCTCTGGAATTGGCCAGTTGGCACGGTCGTTTGGACGGTCAACTGGAAACATGACTGCCGCGCAGGCCACGACGATTGTCATCGTCAGGCTGGCAAGGTCGTCCCATGAGACTGTGAACATAGTTCGCACTCCTACGGCTACACTATACCGCCATGCGTTTTAGAAACCCGCGTTGGGGGCAAGCCTGTTTGAGACAACGGGAAGAAGCCGACGGATAGAGGCGCGCGATTGGGGGCGTTCGGCGTTAGCCGAGGTTCAGGGTTGGAGCCAGTCCCCGATCACTGCAAAACCTGGGGAATATTTGGGGCACGAGTGATTCAAGACGAGGGGATATCGCCATTTCGACGCGCCAGTTGGTCCATCATATGCGGCCAAAGTCGACAGTTCGAAGTTCGTCGCCAAGCATTCTTGGCTCCCGCTCATTCACTACGTCAAGCGCGTCAAACGTTACAAGGCAAAGGACGGCAAAACCGTCTACAAAGACCGTGACATCATGTTCGCCTCCCATCGAGACGCTTGTATTCTTGCGAAATACGCTTTTGATCTCAGTGTACTTCTCGATCAGCACTACATAAAATCCGCTTTAAGCAATCATGTAATCGCCTATCGCAAACTTGGTCGGGGAAACTACGATTTTTCTGCAGATGCCTATCGCTTCGCCCAGAAGCATGAACCTTGCGTTGTGTTGTGCTTCGACATCACCGGCTTTTTGACAATCTGGACCATACCATCCTTAAGAATCGACTGAAGCGCCTGCTTGGGGTCGATGAATTGCCGCCTGATTGGTATGCTGTATTTCGGCACGTTACGAAGTTCCACAAAGTGGAACGTCAGGAGCTTGAGGCGCACCCCGTATTCTCGACGAGGATCAAAGGGGACACTCGCGAGCCGATTGCGACGATCACGGAACTTCACAAGGCCGGAATTGTGATTACTCCCAACCCGAACAAGTTCGGAATCCGCAGGGTACGCCGATCAGCAGCGCCTTTTCGAATCTTTACATGATGGATGTCGATGCAGCCATGGTGACCGCCTGTGGAAAAATCGGGGCGCTCTATCAGCGCTATTCCGATGACATTCTGATTGTTTGCAGGCCTGACAACGAGACGGAAATCATCAATGCGCTTAAATCAGTCATTATCGCGCATAAGCTCGAAATCAAGGACGAGAAAACGGAGCGCGCGCTGTTTGGGTCTGGCAGTGAAGACATCTTTCAATACCTTGGATTCAACGTGTCGAAAGATGGAGCGGTAATTCGTCCGACCTCATTGGCGAGGCAGTGGCGCAAGGCGCGTCGAGCAATAAAGACCACGAAGCGGATTGGTGAACAAGCAATAGCCAAAGGGCGCGCTGACAAAATCTATACCAAGCGCCTTCGTAAACGCTTTGCACCGGTTGGTGCGCGGAATTTCTCTAAATACGCTAGGCGGGCCGCTGATGCCTTTGGATCGAAGCGGATCGTTCGGCAGGTGATGCGGCTTGAGCGGATGGTAGATCGGGCAATTCGTGATATGGACAAGTGAATATGGCCAGTTTGAGCTATCGTGAAAGGCTAAACTGAAACAGGCGTTGCTCATGTTCGTCCGATCGCGCGTGCGCAGGCGATAGATCGTGTTTCATCGTATTGGATCAAATTGGAAAATATCAGATAACTATCTGAAATTACTTGTTTTTATAGACTCATATGTTATTTCGAGTTGAGGCCAACAGGAGGTCTCAATGCCGAATTTACGTCTCACCCGCCGCGCGATCGATGATCTTCCACATGCTGACAGCGGCCAAGTTTACTACCGTGATACCCTGCTGACCGGCTTCGGTCTGCGTGTGGCACTCAATCCAAGGTTTACTATGCCGACGAGGGGCAGGTAAACCGCCGGACGCGCCGTGTGACCATCGGTCGGGCCGATGTCTTCGCGCCAGAAGTCGCGCGGAAGAAGGCCATGGCGTTGCTCGCTGAAATGGCGGAAGGCTTGGACCCGCATGCAGAGAAGCGCAGGAAACGGTGGTCAAGCTGACACTCGCCGATGCATTCGACACATTTTTCGCCGCCCGCCCCACCTGTCCCCGTACAGTGTGCGGAACTACACACGAACCGCCAAGCTCTACCTCAAGGCATGGCGTAAGAAGCCGATCAACGAAATCACCCGGCAGATGGTGTTGAAGAAGCATCAGGAAATTTCGGCTGAGAACGGCAAGGTTACCGCCAACAATGTCATGCGGCATCTGCGCTCGGTCTGGGTTGACCTCGACTGCAAGGATTATCCGGTAGCGAGGCGCAACAGCGCGATACAATCCTTGGTCTGCTCAGCGACGACAAGCTGCGCCCGTCAGGCGTACCGAAACCGACTGCATTCTGGTTCACAGGCGGCGGTTATCAGGCGATCTGGCGCATGACAGACCCCGTTCCGGCAGAGGATGCCGAAGCGCACAACCGCGCCTTGCTCGTCGCGTTTCAGGGCGGGGCCGGTACAATCGACGTCAGCCGACTTCTCAGATTGCCCGGAACCGTAAATTGGTTGAGCGACAGAAAACGAGCGACAGGCCGCGAACCGGCCAAGGCGTTCCTGATGGAGCCGATTTCGTTCAGCGTTGAACCGAGAAACTATACGCTTGCCGATTTCCGGCTGCGTCTCGACAAATCCAACGCACCCAAGACCGATGGCAAGGCACTTACCAATCTGGATGACATTGAGGCGCTGCCTCTACCAGATGACCGGGGCGAGATTATACCTCTCGATCCGGTTTGGTCGGAAGTTATCGTTACGGGCAGAATCCGCCCGACAAGAACTACCAGTCTCGCTCCGAACTGGTTTTGCGGCGGCTCTCTGGCTGCTCGGTCACAATGTCGCGCCGGGTCATGTCGTATCGATCCTGACCAGCCCCGATCTTGGCATCAGCGCTCACGTCCGGGAAAATCCCAATCCGCTGCGCTATGCCCGTCGTCAGGTTGCGCGGGCGATGGAAGCCATCGATCTGCGAGGGCGGGATGGCCGAAAGTCGATGAGCACGGGCATCCGGCCGCGCATGAGCCAGAAAATGTGCGGTTCGCTCTCGCCACGCTCGATGTCGATGCGCGCCGCAATATGTTCACCCACTTCGATGAGGTGACCGGACTGGGACTGGAAGGACGCGACATTTCGGACATCTGCGAAATCCTGTGCAGCATGTTTGAACGCAAGCTGGATTTTCGCGCCAGAGTAACCGTCATCCGCCGTGAGTTGATTACAATTGCCTATGAGCGTGCTTACCATCCCGTCATCGACTATCTTGACAGGCTGATATGGGACGGCGTTCCGCGCCTCGATACATGGCTCAGGGATTATTGCGAGGCGGACGACACCGAACTCAACCGCGAATTTGGCGTACGGTTCCTGATCGGCGGCGTGCGGCGGATCAAACAGCCCGGCGTCAAGTTTGACACGATGCTGGTTCTGGAAGGTCGTCAGGGCGTGGGGAAATCCCGTCTGGCGGCTCGACTCGCGGTGCGTGACGAGTGGTTCTGTGGCGATCTAAACCTGAGTGCAGATGCTAAGACCAAGGCCGAGCTTGTCTCCCGCGCTTGGATTGTCGAGTGTCAGGAACCCGATGGCGCTCGCAAGGCTACGCTGGATGCAATCAAGGCATTCCTCGCCACGCCTATCGACCTGCCTATGCGCACGCTGCCGGTTCCTTTCCCCGGCATTGCGTTATTATCGGCACCACCAACGAAGACGCCTATCTGCGCGACACGACTGGAAACCGGCGATACTGGCCGGTCAAGGTTGGCAGCATCGATATGGACGCTTTCAGCCGCGACGTCTATCAGCTATGGGCCGAAGCTGTTGTACGGGAGCAAGCCGGAGAGCCAATCATATTGCCCCGGCATCTATGGCAGGTTGCCGACGAACTTCAGGCCAGCCGCATGATCGAAGACCCTATAGGCATTGTGCTGCAAGGTGCATTTGGCGAGCGCACAGGCCGGGTGTCGATGGAAAGCGTCAAACTGCTTCTCGGCTATGAGGCCGGGCGCATGAGCGCCGGCGAATTCCAGCGTATTACCGGCGCGATGATCGTGCTGGGGTGGGAATACGGAACCCACAGGCTTCATGATCTCGGTCGCACCGGGCGGAGCGCCCGCAAGGGATTTGCACGCGGCAATGCCGACGAGCAGAAGACCAAATGGGTCGCCAAGCGCACCGAAGGCGGCATCGCCGTCCTTCACGCCATCAGCGAGCACACGGACGCGAACGGCCCATTTTAACGGCCTTGTGTAACTTACAACCTGTAACCTAGCAGGTAGCAAAACCTTTAGCGGCAGGCAGGGGAGTTGACCACTCCCCTGCCTTTTGTGTGTTTTGAGCCTTAAGTTACGGGTGTAGGTAACAGGCTTTGCGGCAATGCCAACCCGGGTATAGGCAACGGGGCTGCAAGGCACGCCTCAGAGGGCTTCCGATTGCCCTCAGAGCGCCGCTGGCATGGGTTGGGTGCATAGGGTGCCGCCACAGCCGGTGGCCTTTAAACGGCCTCCGAGGTCGTTACCCCACAAACGCCTTCAGCATCTTCGCAGCGCGACCAAGCTGGTCATCGTTCATTCGGGATAGTGTGCCGTTGATCTCGGTGAGTAGTCGTGCCCGTTCACCGATGCCGGGTACAGTGTTGACGCCGAACAAGACCGGCGCAGACACGTCCAGCGCTGCCGCTATATTTTCCGCGGTCTCGAAAAGTGGCGCGGCAACACCCCGCTCGATTTTGCCAATGGTCTCGCGGGAAACCCCACTTGTTCAGAAAGCCGCTCAAGGGTCCAGCCTTTGGCTTTTCGATGATGGCGCACATTCGCACCAAATAGGCGTTGAAGCTCCATTGCTCACCTCGTTCTTAACGGAAGCGGCAATCGGCTATGCAAATCGAGAAATAAGAACTTTGCATTCTCAAAAATAGGAACTATAAATTCTCATATTTATAAGAAGGGTGTTGTGGTTCCATATCATGATGGCGTTCGATACGGTGCTTTACGCTTTAAGCTGGCTCTTGTTGGTCTTTTTCGGCGGGCAGATTCTCATCTTTATCGGCTTGGTCCTGTGGAACGTCTGGACCGACGCTGTAAAGCCGAGGCTGATCCCTGCCGCCGATATCGACCGCGTTGCCGCAGACATAATTGCCAATTATTCTGACCCGGAACTTGAGGCATTCGCCCGCCATCAGCGCGCATGGAACCGCAGCGACAGTGCGGAACAGACCTATTGGCATCGGGTACGGAAGGCCATCAGGCAGCGACTGGAAAAGCGCTAATGCCCTTAACCGAACAGCGGCCCGTGACCACCGCCAGCGGCTTTACGCCGAACCTCGCTCTCGCGTGCCTCGTTGACCTCACGCCAAATGTCATAGGTTTCCCGAACCATTTGGTCGAGTTCATCGAAGCCATAAAGGGCTATCCCGGTATCAGTCCAGAATTTGACCTGCCGCTGGTCTTCGACCACGTCGCCGAACTGGAGAATGCCAAGACGAGCCTCTGCGAAGTCGGGATTGGCCACCCGAATATGCTCATTCATCATCGAGAAAACGAAGCGTCTTGCTTCGGCGGTTAGCGTCTTGCTTCGGCGGTTAGCTTCTTGCCGCGTCGTGGGTCGATGAAAATGACGAGAGGCACACCATCCAGCGCGGTCACCATGGGCAACCAGTATTCAACTTTCTCGCCGACGCTGAGGGATAACGGGAAAAATGGATGAGAGCGGCTGCGGAGAGCCTTGGCTTGCACAAAGTCATGCAACCCTTTGGCGACCAGCAGATTGGCATTAAACTCGTCGTCGGAAGTTGCCTTTGCCCGGATTAGCCGTTCAAGAACTGGCCATCCGGTCGGAGCGATAGCGACAAACATGTCTAACTGGACATTGAAAATGCCGGAAAATAGCGCGCGTACCGGTTTGTAGGTGAGTGTCGGATGGCCAAGCTTAAATCGCTCGAGGGCACAGCGCTTCTGGTCGGTCGCCAGCGGCGCGATGCGAGCAAGATCGATTTCAGGTAAGCGGCGTATCTTCATCCGGTTCTCCCATGACGGGGCCACTCCAACCGAAACCTTATGATATTTGAATCGGTCGATAATGACAGCATCGGGGATTCTTAAACCCAATGCAACCGATGTTCTGCCTTTGTCCACGATAAAATCCCATGGCGCACCCTTGGCGTGCGATATATCGACAAGGCGACCGGGGATAATTGCCCATAGGATGACATGATGCGGGCCAGATGGCGGCGTACGGTCAAGTCTTCGGGAAGGTCAAGGACTATACGCTCTCCGGTCATCACGTTCTGCCCAGTGGCGCGGAAGTCGATGGGGAACCGCCAGCCGTTTTGAAGGCTGAGTAGGCGGCAGGATGCACCGGCCCGTACTGCCACGCCTCGAAATAGCCGCTCACCAGAGGGCGCTTGGCCTCGATTAGAAAAATGGAATGGGCGAAGTACAGGAGCTTTTGCAGTGCGAGGTTGGTGACTTTGATTCCAGATCAATCGGCCTCATCCAACATAAGGTTGGCGATGGCTCTCGGATCATAAGGACCACCAGACACTTCCATGTTCCTCGCAGAAGGAAGTGGTGCCGCTTGCGTGACTCGAACACGCGACCCCATCATTACGAATGATGTGCTCTACCAACTGAGCTAAAGCGGCTTACCAGCCAAGGACGACCTACTATCGCCCTACTATTTTATTTATTCACCCTCTAACTCACTGATCTCGAACATCATTCTCTAGCGGACCCGCTAATTACGAATGATGTGCTCTACCAACTGAGCTAAAGCGGCCCGGAACATTGCGTCCCAATTTCCCGAAGGAAGCTAACCGTTTCCGGCTGAACGGTGCGCTGATAACCAAAAGCGTGGAGGAAAGCAAGGCCGAAATCAAACAATCTATATGTTTGTTCAAAAGGTTTCACACTATGCGCATCGTGAATGCCTGTCATTGCAGAAACAGGGCGGTTTTGCGGGATGCAAGTGTTTATCGTCCCGCCGCGCCAGCCGTCAAGCTGGAGCGTTGTCGTGGAAATCCGAGAATCAGGCGCCTGCGCAAAGATGCTGGCGAGCTTCTTTATATTCGCGCTCAAGGCGGTTGATCAGTAGCCCGGCAGGGACCACTTCGTGAATAGCGCCGATACCCTGACCGCAGCCCCAGATGTCCTTCCAGGCCTTGGCGCCTTCCTGCTGCGCCTTGTCGAAGTCCATCTTGGAAGGATCGGCCTCTGGAAGGTTGTCTGGATCAAGTCCCGAATTGGCGATGGATGGCTTCAGGTAATTGCCTGCTATGCCGGTGAAGTAGTTAGAATAGACGATATCGGATGAATTCGAGTCAACTATCATTTGCTTATAGGCATCAGTTGCGCGCGCTTCTGTCGTGGCAATGAAGGGCGATCCGATATAAGCGAGGTCGGCGCCCATGGCCTGCGCGGCGAGGATCGAGCCGCCATTGGCGATGGCGCCCGAAAGGAGCAGGGGACCATCGAACCAGGAGCGGATTTCCTGTACAAGTGCGAAGGGTGAAAGCGAACCCGCATGGCCGCCTGCACCGGCAGCCACCGCGATGAGGCCGTCTGCCCCTTACGGATTGCCGAATTGGCATGGCGATTGTTGATGACATCATGAAGGACGATGCCGCCATAGGAATGGATCGCGGCATTCACTTCCGGCACGGCGCCGAGCGAGGAAATAACGATCGGCACCTTATATTTCACACAAAGTCAAGGTCATGCTCAAGGCGCTTGTTCGAACGATGGACGATCTGGTTGACCGCAAAAGGCGCAGATGGCCGGTCTGGATTGGCCTTGTCGTAGGCGGAAAGTCCCTCCGTTATCTCTGCCAGCCACTCATCAAGCTGTGCTTCAGGGCGGGCATTGAGTGCAGGAAATGAACCGACAACACCTGCCTTGCACTGCGCCATCACGAGCTGGATGTGAAATGATGAACAAGGGAGCACCAACCACCGGGATGCGCAATTTGCTTTTCAGAATATCCGGCAAGGCCATCTTCAATCGTCCTCCGTGATTGACGTTTCCGTAAACGTAATAGTTTTAGCAGCTCTTTGTCCAACGGCAATATCAGAAGTGCTAGCGCTAATCTTTCTCTACTCTGCCACCTTCTGAAAATCTCGCTGTGGCGTGTCGAAGGCCATCCGGTTTGGGTATTTCCAAGCGTAGGCGTTCCGCTTCTAAGGGGAACGCCGGATGAGAGGAATCGCCAGCATACTTCAGGATGTCTCGCTCACCCACAACGGGTGCAGTTTGTCCCTGGAAAGATATACGGGTGGGGAAAACCGCAGTCAAAGTTAATATTTGGTGTCTCCAACATGCTTATCGACTAGTCAAAGCGGGTAATGAACAGGTAAATGCCTTGATTCAGACGTTAATTTCGCTGAGGCTTATGAAATCGTCTGCACCGGAGACCGTTTGCTCCTGTTGAGGGCGTGGCAAGACGGCGGGAAGAACGAACAAGGGAAGAGCAGCCTTTGGAAAGTATTGAGCGCGCGATCAGGAATGCATTCGCCAAGGCGGATGCGCATAATCCGGCGACCCGCCAGCGAATCTATGAATCCGCTTGGGGCGCGCATGAGCGCGCTCTTGCGACAAATACAGCGCTCAGCGATGGGCAGAAGGAACAGCGACGCCAGAAACTGAAGGACGCGATCTCTGGTATTGAACAGGAATTCAAGACCGGCACTGACACGAGCAACCGTCGCGAACCCTCGCTCGACGCTCCACACAGGGAAGACCCGGTGCTTGGCGACAGGACGGAAGACGCAGCACCTGCACTTGATACTGGTGACATTCGTGCGACGGCGCGTCAGACGAAGCGCAGCAATGCCGATCTCGGCTATGAGGGGGCGTCTCGCGCAAGGATCGCAGGAAAAGAAACGCCATTCACCTTTCTACAGCTACGGCATTCCGGCGCTCGTACTGGCTGTCGCCGCTTTCATTGGCTATTCGCTCTATAACAGCTTTATTGACCTGAGCCGTGGGCCAGCGAACAATCCACTGCATAGCGATGGCAATATTGCGCCTTTGAAGGAGGGCGAGGAGCCAGGCGGATTGAAGTGGATCACCATTTTCCAGCCGTCCGAGGCGACACGTATGTCCGTCAAGGGACGCGCGACAGCTGAAATCAGGCAGGAAGGCACGCGCAGTTTTGCGCGCATCCAGTCTTCCGGCGCTGAAGATACGGTTACATTCGATGTGGGCGAAGGAATTTTGGATCGCTGGAAGGCAGAAAGGCAACCTTCGATATCGTGGCACGCGCTGACGATGGCAAGGTGACCCAGATGTCGGTCAATTGCGATTTTGGCGGTCTTGGCGATTGCGGACGCAGGCGCTACGACGTGCGCGATTCCGTAAGTGATTTCCTTTTCGATATGGATATTCCAGCTGGTCAGAAGGCTGGCCGAGCAGGCACAATAACCGTCAACTCGGATTTGAGCGGTTCCGGTAAGCCGGTCAACATCTACGAAATTCGCGTATCGACTGCGACCGAATAATCAGCCGAGCAGTTTTTCCAGTGTTTCAAGCCGGTCGGCTTCGCGGGGTGGCTTGTCCCAGCGTAGCCGTGAAAACCGCGGAAAGCGCATGGCGACGCCGGATTTATGGCGCGTGGAGCGGTTGAGACCCTCGAAAGCGACTTCCACCACCAGTCCGTGATTCGGCTCGGCGCGCACCGAACGCACCGGACCGAAACGCTCAATCGTATTTTCCCGCACGAATTTATCCAGCAATTTCAGTTCTTCGTCGGTAAAGCCGAAATAAGCCTTGCCCACCGGCACGAGCACGGGTTCATCCTCCGGTCCCGTCCAGACGGCAAAGGTGAAGTCTGAATAATAGCTGGATCGCTTGCCGTGGCCGCGCTGCGCATAGACGATCACGGCATCGACGGTGAAGGGATCGCGCTTCCATTTGAACCATGGCCCTTTCGGGCGTCCGGGTAGATAGGTGCTGTCGTGACGCTTCAGCATAACGCCTTCGATGACGGGATGGGGTGGATTGGCGCGAAACTCTGCCAGTTCGTGAAAATCGGCAAAGGGCAGGACGGGCGAAAGATCAAAGCGGCGCGGATCGAGCCTGGCGACGAAATTTTGCAGGCGGGCGCGGCGCTCGGAAAAGGCAACGTGCGCAAATCGCTGCCCGTTTGCTGGTTTCCTTCCTGCAACAGATCATAGGCTCGCACGAAAGCCGGATAATCTCGTAATTGCTTCGCGCTTACGGTCTTGCGGTTCAGTCGTTGCTGGAGATCGGAAAAAGTGGCTGTTTCTATGCCGGTTTCGCCGTGATGACCGACGAGTAGTTCGCCGTCGATTGCACCTTCGAAATCCATAGCTTCCAGAATGTCGGGGAAAGCGCCTGAAATATCGTCGCCAGTGCGGGAATAAAGCCGCCGCACGCCACCTTCCGAAACCGCCTGTACGCGAATGCCGTCCCATTTCCATTCCGCGCTATAGGCGGATGCGTCGAGCGACGGAATATCGGTCTCATCGAGCGCAGTCGCCAGCATGACAGGGCGAAACGGCGCGGCTGCGGTCGCGGCAGGTTTTTCGCCTCTGCCTTCCAGCCAAGCGAAAAGCGTCTCATAGGGCGGTGACTGGCCGTGCCAGAGTTCCTCGATTTCGACAACGTTGACGCCGCCGAAATCAGCAAGGGCCTGTTTGGCCAGACGGGCTGAAACTCCGACGCGCAAACCGCCGGTGACGAGCTTTAACAGTGCGTAGCGTTCAGAAATGCCGAGCAGATCGAGCCATCCTGCCACGAACATGGGACCTTCGCGGCGCGAAGCATTCTGCAATTCGTGCACTACGATCCCAAGTGGCAGATTTGCGCCAGGCGCGGTTTCGCTTGGGCCGGGCCAAATCAGCGAAATCGTTTCGGCAAGATCGCCGACATAGTCGTAGGAATAAGCAAAGAGTGTCGCATCGGTCCGCTCGGCAATGAGCGCTCGCAGCATGGCGGGCTTCACACTTTGCAGTTCAAGATCACGCGTGATTGCCGCCAATGCCAGACCGCGATCCGGGTCGGGCGTGGTGCGAAAATAATCGATGAGCAGGCGCAGCTTGCCGTTGCGCTGTGGCGTCAGCACCAGCCGGTCGAGAAGTTCGGCGAAAGCGCGCATCAATCGCCCTCATCTTCATAGCCGACGAGATGGAGCGGCTTTGCAGGAAGGTTCTGCAATTCGCACCACCGAACGAGCGCTTCCTCGCGCCCATGGGTGACCCACACTTCGACGGGGGCGATTTCCGTTATGGTTTCGGTCAGCTCGTCCCAGTCGCAATGGTCGGAAATGATAAGCGGCAACTCCACGCCCTGCTGTCTGGCGCGTTGGCGGATGCGCATCCAGCCGGAGGCAAAGGCTGAAATGGGATCGGGAAAACGCCGCGCCCAACGGTCGGAAAAGGCGGTCGGCGGTCCGACGATGATTTTGCCCGCAAAGTCGGGCTGTGCCTCGCCACGCTCCAGGGGTGTTGGTTCAAGAGGGCCGAGATCGATGCCTCGCGACTGGTAATAATCGCAGATCTTTTCCAGTGCTCCGTGGATATAGATCGGTTCCGAGTAGCCAGCATTACGTATGAGTTTGATGACCCGCTGTGCCTTGCCGAGTGAATAGGCCCCGACCATATGCGCCCGCTCTGGAAAAAGCTGGAGCGATTTCAAAAGCGTGGCGATTTCATGCGAAGCCTGCGGATGGCGGAAAACCGGCAGTGCGAAGGTTGCTTCGGTGATGAAGACATCACAGGCGACAGGCTCAAACGGCGCGCAGGTCGGATCGGCTGCGCGCTTGTAATCGCCTGAAGCGACAATACGGGTTCCCTCTTTCTCCACCGCGATCTGTGCAGAACCGAGCACGTGGCCCGCACCGTGGAAGCTCACCCGGACACCGTTGAGCGTCAGGGTTTCACCGAGGCTTATCGACTGGGTGGTTCCGGCAAAACTTGCGCCGTAGCGTAGCGCCATGATGTCGAGCGTTTCGGGTGTCGCCAGTACATGAGTATGGCCAGAGCGAGCATGATCGGAGTGCCCATGGGTGATGAGCGCGCGTTCCACCGGACGTACTGGGTCGATGTAGAAATCGCCGGGCGGGCAATAAAGACCTTTGGGAGAGGAGCAGAGAAGCTGGTTGAAACGCATGGTTTCAAGATAGGTCATGAAGTTTGCGCCGAAAGGGAGGGAGCTCTTTGCTACTGACAAAATGAGAACAAAAGTGAACAAACACCTTGGCGGCTTGCCTCGCTGCGATTAGATTGACGGCGTGACACTGAACTTGAAGCCCGCCGCCGCATCGACTGCTTTTCCCTTGCCGGACCGTTTTCTTAAATGGTTTGCGGCCAAAGATTGGTCGCCGCGCGCGCATCAGCGAGCTTCTGGCCCGTGCCGAACAGGGACAGTCTACGCTTCTGATCGCACCCACCGGGGCGGGTAAAACGCTGGCCGGGTTTCTGCCTGCATTGGTGGATCTGGAAAAATGTGGGCGCTTAAAGCCCGGCTTGGCGAAGCGCGGAGTTCACACGCTCTATATTTCACCCTTGAAAGCACTTGCCGTCGATATTCATCGCAATCTGACGGTGCCAGTCGAGGAAATGGGTCTCGACATCACCATCGAGACCCGGACCGGCGATACGCCTGCGCACAAACGCCAGCGGCAGAGTTGGCGCCGCCGGATATTCTGCTGACCACGCCAGAGCAGCTAGCACTGTTGATCGCTTCCAAAGGCGCGGAACAGTTCTTCAAGGGGCTGCGCTATGTGGTGCTGGATGAATTGCACTCGCTGGTGATTTCCAAGCGCGGGCATTTATTGGCGTTGGGGCTGGCACGGTTGCGCCGCTTGCAACCGCAATTGCAGACCATCGGCCTTTCCGCCACGGTGGCTGAGCCCGATGAACTGCGTCGCTGGCTGGTGGAACAGGACGCCACCGGGCCGATGGCCGGTCTTGTGACGGTGGATGGCGGTGCCAAGCCGGAAATCACCATTCTCGATTCCGACGAACGGGTGCCATGGTCGGGCCATTCGTCACGCTATGCCATTCCCGACATTTACGAGGCGATCGGCCAGCACAAGACGACGCTCCTGTTCGTCAATACGCGCAGTCAGGCGGAAATGTTGTTTCAGGAGCTCTGGCGGGTCAATGAGGACACGCTGCCGATAGCGCTGCATCATGGCTCGCTCGATGCCAGCCAGCGCCGCAAGGTCGAGCAGGCCATGGCCGCCAACACTTTACGGGCTGTGGTCGCGACCTCGACACTTGATCTTGGGATCGACTGGGGCGATGTCGATCTGGTCATTCATGTCGGCGCGCCGAAGGGCGCAAGCCGCCTTGCGCAGCGCATCGGGCGCGCCAATCACCGCATGGACGAGCCAAGCCGGGCCATTCTGGTGCCCGCCAATCGCTTCGAGGTGATGGAGTGCCGCGCCGCGCTCGACGCCAATTATCTGGGCGCGCAGGATACGCCGCCCCTGATCGATGGGGCGCTGGATGTGCTGGCGCAGCACGTGCTCGGCATGGCCTGTGCCGAGCCTTTCAACGCCGATCAGCTTTATCGTGAAGTGCAGAGCGCTGCGCCTTATTCGAACCTTCCGCGAGACACATTCGACCGTATTCTGGATTTCGTGGCGACCGGAGGCTACGCGCTCAAGACCTATGAGCGGTTTGCGAAAATCCGCAAGACCGTGGACGGCACGTGGCGGGTGTCCAATCCGCGTATCGCGCAGCAATATCGCCTCAACATCGGCACCATTGTCGAAGCGCCGGAGCTGAATGTGCGGCTCACACGCGGCGGCAAGGGCGCAAATGCGCGGGGCGGGCGCGTGCTGGGCCGCATCGAGGAATATTTTCTGGAGACGCTGACGGCTGGCGATACGTTCCTCTTTGCGGGCAAGGTGCTGCGCTTCGAGGGCATCCGCGAGAACGAATGCATCGCCTCCAATGCCGCCGGACAGGACGCGAAAATTCCCGTCTATGCCGGCGGAAAATTTCCGCTTTCCACCTATCTCGCCGCGCAGGTGCGCGCCATGCTTGCCGACCGTACGCGCTGGCAATTCCTGCCGCAGCAGGTACGCGAATGGCTGGAAGTGCAGCAGTGGAAATCCGTGCTGCCTGCAACGGACGAGCTGTTGATTGAAACCTTTCCGCGCGGCAATCGCTTCTACATGGTAGCCTATCCGTTCGAGGGCAGGCTGGCGCACCAGACGCTCGGCATGTTGCTGACGCGCCGTCTGGAACGCATGGGCGCGCATCCGCTGGGCTTCGTCGCCACCGATTATTCGCTGGGGCTTTGGGGCCTCAAGGATATGGGCGCGCTGATCGGCACCGGAAAGCTCAATCTCACCCGGCTGTTCGACGAGGATATGTTGGGGACGATCTCGAAGCCTGGCTCGATGAAAGTTATCTTTTGAAACGTACTTTCCGTAATTGCGCCGTGATTTCCGGGCTTATCGAGCGCCGTCATCCGGGACAGGAGAAAACAGGCCGTCAGGTTACGGTTTCCACCGACCTTATCTACGACGTTTTGCGCAGTCATGAGCCTGACCATATATTGTTGCAGGCGACACGCGCGGATGCAGCGACCGGGCTTCTGGACATCAAGCGGCTTGGCGACATGCTGGCACGTGTGAAAGGTCATCTTTTGCACAAGCCGCTCGACAGGATTTCACCGCTGGCGCTGCCTGTGATGCTCGAAATCGGACGCGAGCGTGTGGCAGGCGATGGCGATGAAATGCTGCTTGAAGAAGCGGCCGACGATCTTATCAGGGAAGCAATGCAATGAAGACTGCCGCGTGGGGAAATGGAGAGGCCTACAGTCTGGCCCATACGGAAGTGCGTGGCGTTGCAGCTGTGTGCGATCCATCCGGTGCACTGTTCCTGCCAGACCTGCATATGCTGATTGTCTCAGACCTGCATCTGGAAAAGGTTCATCCTTTGCCCGGCGCGGCCAGCTCATCCCGCCTTATGACACAGCGACGACGCTCGACATGCTGGCGCTGGCCATCGCGCGCTATCAGCCGCGAACCGTCATCAGCCTTGGCGACAGTTTTCACGATGCAACCGCCAGCGAGCGCCTGCCATCGCTTTATGCCATCCGGCTGAAATCCCTTATGGAGCACCGCGACTGGTTCTGGATCACCGGCAATCACGATCCGGATCGCCCGGTCGACTTGCCGGGCGATTGCGTGGAGGAACTGGCAGTCGGACCGCTTACCTTCCGGCATGAACCATCGCGCAAGGTCGGGCAGGGCGAGATTGCAGGCCATCTTCATCCGGCGGCCCGCATCGTGCGACGGGGACGGTCGGTGCGCCGCCCCTGTTTTGTAAGCGACGGCGAAAGGCTCATCATGCCTGCTTTTGGAGCCTATACGGGTGCGCTGAATATTCTGGATCGAGCCTTTCGCGGGCTGTTCGCCGATGAGACACTGCGCGCCTATATGCTGGGACAGGGCAAGGTTTACCGATTGCGCGCGGTGCGCTTTATGGGGGTTAATCCCTGCGAAACAGAATGCGTCCGAACCAGCCGGTGAAGACGGCAAGGAAAACCGCAAAAGGCCGTAGAGAAAGCTGTTCTGGTGGGCGGCGTTGTAGATGCTCTGTTCAAAACCCGCCTTGACGATTTCCAGACTGGCATTGGCTTCTCGCAGAAAAACACCATTGCGGAACAGAAGCGCCCGGGCCTTGTGGCGACCGACCGGCACGTTGGCAGGCAGTTTGAGCGTGGCGCGAAACAAGGTGCGGGAAATGAACTCCACGCCTCCGATGCGCTGCGTATAGAGGCCCTGCCGGATTTTCATCTCGCGCAGTTCGTTGCCGAAGGTCGGGATATTGCCCGACAGGCTGCCCGGATCTTCGGGAACGAGGTAGAAGTTGCGCGCACCCACGGAAAGCTGTCGGTAGATTTTCTCTTCAGTAATGTCCTGCAGATTGCGGGTGGAGGCCAACGAATAGGAGAGTGGCACGCCCATAAAGGTTTCTGAATCCGCATTCACCCAGACGCCGAGATAGCGGTCCTTCTTGCGCACCACGAGATCGCGCGATGGGCCTTGCAGCACGACGATGATATCGTAACGGCCCTGCCGCTGGACCATCGGATCGGCATTGTCGAGTGCACCGAATATGGTGAGATCCGTGCCGCCGAAATTCGATGTGATGGCGATGGTTTCGGTCGAGAGCCCGATTTCGATGGTTTCATCGGCGGGGTTTTGCAATTGCGGAACCGTGTTGCCACTGCCGCTGGAATCGACCTGTGCCGCAGCAGTTCCCGCCAACAGGAACATGAACAATGCGGAGGAAAGCGTGAGGCTCCGCATGTCAGATATCCGCAATCGAAACGGAAAACAGATTGTCCGGTCGCACGAACAGGCCAAAGGCGAGGCGTAGGCCAACGGCAAGCACCAGAAGTGCCAGCAGAAGGCGCAATTGTTCGCCGCGCAGCTTTTGCCCTGCGCGAGCGCCATATTGCGCGCCGATAACGCCGCCAACCATCAGCAGGAAAGCAAGCACGATGTCGATGGACTGGTTTGTTGTCGCCTGCAGGACGGTTGTGAATGCGGTTACAAAGGTGATCTGAAACAAGGAGGTGCCGACAACCACGTTGGTCGGCACATGCAGCAGATAGATGAGGGCTGGCACCATGATGAAGCCGCCGCCGACACCCATTACCGATGACAAAAGACCGATGAAGAAGCCGATTCCGAGAACCGGAATGATGCTGACATAGATGGTCGAGGCACGAAACCGCATCTTGAACGGCAGTCGGTGTATCCACGTGTGCTGGCCGGACCGTCGCACGGCACCAGCCTGCCCTTTTTCACGCGGCGGAGCGCACGCACGCTTTCCACCAGCATCAAGCCGCCGACAGTACCGAGAAAGAAGACGTAAAGAATGGAAACGATCAGGTCCAATTGACCGAGATCGCGCAGCCATGAGAACACGAAGATACCGACGAGGGAACCTACTATACCGCCTGCCACAAGAAACAGGCCCAGCTTGATATCGAGTGTTCGACGTTTGAAATGTGCCAGCGCGCCTGAAACCGACGAAGCGATGACCTGATTGGCGCCTGTGGCGACCGCGATTGCTGGTGGAATGTTATAAAAGATCAGAAGAGGCGTGATCAGAAAACCGCCGCCCACGCCGAACAATCCAGACAGGAAACCCACGGCGGCGCCCATGCCGAGAAGAACCAGCATGTTGACCGATAATTCCGCAATGGGAAGGTAAATACCCAATTCCGAACCCGGCTTTCACGAACGCATGACACACAACTGCTTGCGGCCGCGCTTCTCCGCAAGATGTTTCACCCTACTAAAACATCTCCGGCAAAATTATGAAACTGTTCTGCGTACGGAAATGCATGAAAACAAGCAGTTAGGCTCAACTCAAACCATGGGTTTCAACCGGGCCACTCCTGATAATGTCTTGCTCTGTCGCCACCGCAGAGTCAAACGCCGATTGCCGATAAAGCTCACTCGCGGAACTCTATTCAAGGAAATTTCCGAGGTGTTGTTTAAGAACAACAAAAGAACGCTGAAGAGTGCTGAAAACTGTCGCCGCGAGCATAATCCCATAGAATGTATAGGAAATACATCAGTGGTTTCGGAGGCGATGCACAGTGAATCAGTCGGTCGCGCTCTGGCGGTTACTAATGACAATATTGATGTCTTCTTTCGGCGTGATGATGGAATGGCCAGACGATGGGTAGAATTGCGCGCGGATAGAAATGTTGTCGGACATTTTACTGTCGGCCAGGCTGCCGTTCTTTATGATATAAAGATAAGGATTGGTCAGGTTCACACTGAAATTTCCGGCAAAGCGGCTGCTGGACTTGAAACCGAAGCAGTTCATGCTTTCAGCATAATAGCTGCCATTCATCACGTTCCATTCCTCCATCGGGCTGGAACGCGTCAGGCAGGTCTTCTTGCCATCGGGTGTGGTGAAGTTTGCATTGAACGATACGGCGATGAAGATGTTCTTCAGCTCGAAACTGCCGGAAAGAACCTTGAAAATAGATTTGTAGGGATGAATGTCCTCGGCCGGAATAAGCTGATTGTCGCCGGAGGAGATTTCAAAGTCGATCGCATCTCCCTGAAAGCTCTTGATATCCTTGTCGAGCGCGAGGGAATCTTCGCGATGATACCGTTTTCCATGTCGTTGTTTACGTGCAAGAGCATTGTCTATCCCCTCGTTGATAGGAGGTAGATAATAAGCCTCGACGAGTCGATACAACCTGTCACTTCTTTCAGACGTTTGTGGTTGAAACGAAAAGGGCAGCGTGTGCTGCCCTCGCGAAATCCACGTGGCCTCAGTGAGTTATTTGTTCTTCTCAAGCAGAAGCTGAACCAGTTTCTGGTCGACATCGCCGGTTGGTGTCTGTCCATTTGCCTTCTGGAATGCAGCGATCGCGGCGCGGGTCTTGCCGCCCATCACGCCATCCGCTGTGCCTACATCGTAGCCGTTCTTCTGGAGAATGAGCTGGATGTTGCGAACGGCCTTCTTCATATCCACAGAACCGGTGGTGAGCGGCTTGTTTTCCGCCCATGCATCCGGGACGTCAATGGAATTGGTCGCCTGATCGAGTGGCTTGGCCTTCCAGAGCTTTACCAGATCCTTGGCGCGTTCAAGCTGTTCTGGCTTCAGTGCCTTGGCAATCTGGTCACGCTTGTCGGCAGCATCCTTATCACCCGCATTGGCGGCGAGCGAGAACCACTTGTAGCTCTCTTCCAGATTGACTGGCATGCCCAATCCCTTGGCCGCAAGGATGCCGAGATTGAACTGGCTGTCCTTTACGCCGAGTTCGGCAGCATCGGTGAACCAGCGCACGGCGGAAGCATTGTCGGGGTTGCCATTGGCGCCGGTTGCGAAAAGGACGGCGAGATTGTGCATTGCGCTTGCATTGCCTTGCTGGGCCGAGAGCTGATACCAGGTCTTGGCCTTTTCGAGATCACGGGGCATGCCAAGGCCCTTCTCGTTGAAGTTGCCGAGACGATACTGCGCCGGAGCAAAACCCTGACCGGCAGAAATTTCATACCATTTTGCCGCCTTGGCGAAGTCGGCGGCAACGCCGCGGCCTTCCATGTAGCGATTACCGATTTCAAAGAGCGCGCGGGCATCGCCCTTGGCCGCAGCTTCGCGAAGTGCTGCCGGACCAGCTTCTTCCGGCACAGGCGGAATGGCGGCCTGAGATGGGGCGACGGTTTCAGCCGGCGCTGCTGTTTCAACGGGTTTCACCGGATTGACAGCTGTTGCGGCAGGCTGTTCGATCTGTGTGGGAATTTCCACCGTTGCCGGCTGCTCGTTTTCTGGTGCCTGTGTCTCTTCCTGTGCAATTTTTTCTGCGCGCGGCTCGGTAATCCCGGGCGTGGTATCAGCGGGTTGTTCGAGCGCAGGTGTCGTATCCGATGCGATCTTGGTGGCGATTTCGTCGGCTGGAGCGGAGGTGTTCTCGTCGGCAGTGGTATCGATCTGCGGCGGCACCGTATCGATTGCCGTTTCCACCGGTTCGTCGCGGTTGAGGAAGGCTGAGCCGATCTGCAGACCAGCCATTGCGATCATTACCGCACCGATTGCCATCAGGATAGGTTTGCGCTGGCGTTGGATCAAGTCGCCAACGGACGACTTTTTCTTGCCGGTGCGCTTGGTTGCACCCTTCTGAAGCTGTTCGGATTCGGCTGCGGCAAGCTGGGCAGCGCGCCGGGCTGCCGTTATGAAGTCGACCTTGCCATTGGCGGCAAGGGCTGCATCGGCAGCATCTTCGCGCTGGCGACGTTCTTCGCGCACCCGCTTCATAATGGAATTGAGATCCGGCATGCCTTCACCCTGCGGGCGAGGGATGGGGTCGTTTCCAGCTCCGGTGCTTCGCGTGTGATGGGCTCTATGGCGGCAAGATCGCTTTGGAAGGCTGGCGCATCAAGTGTTGTATCGAAAGCGCTGGCTTCGAGCGTTTCGTCGTTCTTTCCGACGGACTTGTCGGGGCGGCGACCACGTATTGCCTTAGCAAAACCGCCAAAAATCGATGACTTGCCAGTCGATCCAGCTGTCTTCATATCGGCGGGACCGGTTTCGCTCTGAACGGTCGCAAAAGCTGCTTCTGCAGCAGCCGCAGCCGGCGAACGCGGTGCCGACGGGCGTGATGATCCGGAATTCGGGCTTGTGAAAACCGGTTTTCCGTATCCGGCGTGTCCGATCTGCCAGATACATCCTGCTCAAGCTTCGCTAGACGGTCGACGATCTTGACCAGCGTGTCATGGACTGTCTCGAATGTCTTGCCATTGCGCTCGTCGGAGTTACGCGCCAGAGCCTCGAGCGATTTCATGTCTTCGGCCAGTTGCCGAGCAATCACGCTGTCGCCATGCGAACCGTGCTGCAGCACGCGCGCGACCGCACTTTCGGCAGCTTCACGCGCGGCATCCAGCACTGTTTCGCGATTGGATGCGATGGAGCGTTCGATGGAATCGAGACGCGGCTTCAGTTCCGCTATCTCGGCTACGGGCTGCGCGAGATGGTGGGCGATGTTCGCGATCTGATCTTCAAGACTGCGGATCGCCTTCATGTCTAGCCCCGGACCTTCATAGGTCGGAGCCTGAAGGAGGCCCAGTGAAATCTGCTGCGAAAGATCGTCGAGGCGGCCTTCCAACGTATGGATCGCGCTATTATCGACATGCTGCGTGGCATATTGCGTATCGAGACGCTGGGTCAGTTCTGCAAAGCGGCGGTCGATCGTGTCCAGAACGGACGGATGCGGCTCTTCGGCCCGGCGTTCCGCAGCTTCAAGTTTTTCGCCGATGGCCTCAAGACGAGCCTCAACAGCCTGGTAGTCGGACTGGCTGAGATTTTCCATGACCTTGCCAACCTGATTGGCAAGCAGGTTGATCTGGTGTGCGAGCTGGTCGATGATACCGTCCGGCAGCGCAGAACCGTCTGATAAACCGTCGATGCGCGAGGAAAGTTCGCCGAGCTTGCGGTAAAGCGTGTCGGAATTCTGCTGTGTTGCCGAAGTGGCGAGTTGTTCCGCAAGTTCCGCCAGACGGTTTTCGATGCGCTCCAGACGGCGCGCACCGTCCTGATCCGGGCGCTGGGCGCGGCTTGTGGCAATGATGGCGCGGCTGATTTCGTCCAGCCGCTCATCGATCTGCTGCAGGCGGTTCTGCTCCAGCGACGACACATGTTGCGGGCTGAGCGATTCCTCAATGGAATTGGCGAGTTGACCGATGCGGTCCTCGATAGCGCTCAACCGGTTCGATTGCGGTAAGGTGCCGATGGCGTCACGCACCTGCTCAAGCCGCGAGCCGATTGCATCCAGCGCCGGGTCGACCGAATTGTGACGTTGCTCGAACGCTTCAAAACGGGCGTCGAAGCGGTCCCAACGATTGTTTAGGCGATGCAAGGTTTCTTCGCGGGCGAGGCTCTGGACCGTTCGGTTGAGTTCTTCGAGCTGGCGGCGAAGCGCCTGCGCATTGGCTTCGCTACTGCGGTCTGCCAGAAGGCGCACACTGTCGTTGATGCGTTCGAAATCGTCACTCATCCGCTGTGAAAAGCCTTCTTCGCTCGCTGCGCGCTGAAGGCGGGTCATCTCGCGGCTGGCGCGGCTGACCTCAGCGCTTGAGGCGTAAGGCTGCTGCGCTTCTTCATGGCTTCCACGCATCCGGCGCAGGTTCTCGGCAATTTCAGCAAGACCGGTAACGGTTTCGTCCGGATAGCGAGCTGGCTGACGTTGCGAGCGCAGAATATCGCGCATATCGGGTGCATCGTCCTGTTCCAGATCCATCAGGCGCTTTTCAAGGCTTGCCAAAGTGCGATTGAGTTCTTCCATAGCAGGCGAAGGAGCCCGGCGCTCGCGGCGGGCGTTCAAATCGTCAATGATGGATCGTGAACCTGACGCCAGATCTGGGTTTGCCATGAGAAATTCACTTTTTCCAATGATAGAGACCGCCGGGAGCAAATTTCACCGACGCAACCGGCAAGAATTTGCTCTGCTTACATTTGTACAAACGTGGTAAACAACTCGTTAATATATGTGGTGGAGGACGTGCTTTAGTGGATGTGAAGGAGCATCCCATGGTTGAACGAGATAAATTCGGCATGTTGAACGCAACTTGATATGGGAAGCGGGTTTGTCGGGCATAGAAGATGGGTGATTTGCGGCGACGAATGTAAATCGAGGCTGCAGCACTGACAGCAATGTCAATGTGAGCTGTCATCAACAGTGGTTCCATCGCGCGACCGCGCGGTGACCGGGCGTTTCCGGGGCGGAAACAGGGTAGAACATGAGTAAATATAAAAATATGGCGGGGCATGCGGCGGGTATCGCGATTGCAGATTTGCTGTCTGGCGGTGGAGGCCATACAGAAAGGGAAACACAGTCAGGCGGTCCATTGTACAGGATCGGTGATCTTGCAGAAGAATTCGACCTGACGTTGCGAGCCTTGCGTTTCTACGAAGACAGGGGATTGCTCAATCCGCGCCGCGCAGGTGCGACGCGGCTCTATGATTACAACGATCACACGCGGTTACGATTGATCCTGTTCGGACGTCGCATAGGTTTTACTTTGAGCGAGATGGGGCAATTGATCGGTGTGTGGGAAAGAGGCATTGCCGAGCCTGCGGAGATCGATAATCTGCGCAAACGCTTCAAGGAAAAACTTATCGAGCTTGAAAAGAAAAAGGACGAGGTTGACAGATCGGTCGAGGAGCTTCGGACCGTTTTAGCGCGGATGGGTAAGGCACCCGTGTGAACTCCAGCAATTGAAATCCATTAAAACGGCTGCCCTTGTCTGTTCTGGTCAGATAAACAAGGGCAGCCGCGATAGTTTGTTATGTGGTGGAATATGTTTCGATCTTATGGATCGGGACGGCATCCCAACGGCATAACGAAAGCTATCCGCTCATTCGTAATCAAAAATTATATTTGAAAATCAACGGTACCAGAACGCAACCTCGACCTGAGCACCGATATAAGGGCAGTAGAATTATCACTACATCATACCGGTATTCTAAAACCGTTTTTGCATTCCCTAGCTGCTTCAGGTTCTGCCGCGAACCAAAGCCATTGCCGCGGCATAGGTTGCCGGTCGAACAGTGAGGAAAGTACCCGAATAATATACTTCATACTTAAAAAACCTCGTTATTGAAACGAGGCCATCCTAGTGAGGTTCAGATCGATCCTAAATAGCAACTTACTGGGTAAACTTTTTCGTGGCAAGTCACTAATTCACGGTTGTCTGAATAATGGATTGCATTCGCCTGGACCGCAGCAGTAATTCAGAAGCCTTTATGTATCCTGTGGCCCGTAGTGATAATTCTGAAAAAATCCAGGTTTTGTTACGGGCCCGGCAGCTTCTAGCCATACTGCGTTGATGCGCCCCATTAATGATTGGCTTCTTTTGGTGGGAGTGTATTGCCCATCGTCTAATATGTGGCTGCGCAATCCGATCATCGGCGGAAGAGGGGAATTGAAAGGGATATGTTTCAAGCTGTCGCATGAAGTGTGCGCGTGGGCGGGAACCATAGAGCTTCGGTCCGGTTGTTACAGCCTTGCGATTTAACGCGAAAGTGAGGCTGAAAATGAAAAAGCTCTTGTTCTGACCGTCGCGGCGTTTCTCGCCAGCTCCGGTTTTGCGCTGGCGCAGGATCGAGTGCTTATCGAAGTACCTCAGGCAGCACGCGACTATGTAATCGCAAATCCCTTGGACCCTGTGGTTATAGAGGGGAGATCGGCGATGGTTATGTCCTTCCAGACGCGGTGGCCATTCATCCGATCCCTGATAATCCAGATTTCGGCTATATCTACGTCAATGGCGAACCGGTTATTGTTTCCATGCAGAACCGCCAGGTCGTCTATTACACTGATGAGCCGAATGCCGGACCACTCGTGCCAAAGGAAATCGTGACCTATATCGAAACCAACCCGGTCGACCCGGTCATGATTGACGGGGATCTGGGGAAGGCACGATCATCGCCGATGATGTGCCGCTCGTGGCCGTTCCTGACCAGCCGAGTTATTCCTACATTTATGTAGAAGATCGCCCGGCTCTGATTGATACGCAGACCCGCCGTGTCGTGTGGGTCAAGTAAGACCGATAAGGGAAAGTGAAAAGGCGGCAGAATTGCCGCCTTGGACACATTCATGCATGCCGCCATACTTTCGGACAGCCCAGCGGCTGATATCAGAGCCCGATGCTCCTGCAATATCCCGATGACCTGTTCTTTACTGAAGCGGGCTCGTTTCAGTTCTGCCTCCTTCTCTGGAGAACGGATATTTCAGGGGAGCAGTCAGCATCTTTATCGGGAACAAAACTGCTTCAGATTCATTTACTTTGAGCGATTGTCCGGGAATCACCGGATGATCAGCCGTGTCCAGGTTTCCGATCGTCACATATCGGGAGTTTGGGGCATATAGATTTTTCAACGATTGGAGTTCATGATGGGGATTTTCGATAAGATTAAGAACGCCATTTGGGGAGAGGCACAAGCGGCTACTCCTGAGACGGAAACGGTTGCACAGTCTGCGCCGACACCGACCGCTTCACCTGCCGCCGCCGCTCCGGCGCCATCCGCATCCGCACCGGCTTCGACGGGTGCTGTCGATGTAGGCGCCATTCTGGACGCTGCCGTTGCCAAAAGCGGCCAGAAGCTCAACTGGAAGACTTCTATCGTCGATCTGATGAAGGCTCTCGGCCTCGACAGCAGTCTGGATCACCGCAGCTCGCCAAGGAGCTGGGCTATACCGGCGACACGGGCGATTCCGCGACCATGAATATCTGGCTGCACAAGCAGGTCATCCAGAAACTCAAGGATAATGGCGGCAAAGTACCCGCCGGATTGTAATCAGGAGGGTTCCCGATGGGAAGCGCAGGAATAGGCTGGATTGCGGCAATCATCATCGGTGGTTTGGCCGGCTGGATTGCCTCCAATTTCATGAACAGCAATACCGGGATATTCATGAATGTCATCCTCGGTATCATCGGCGCAGCCGTAGCGAGCTTTATCTTCGGATTTCTCGGTGTTTCGTTCGGCGGCTGGCTGGGCTATCTGATCGCGGGCTTCATCGGCGCCTGCATATTGATATGGCTGGGCCGACTGGTAAGTTAGCAAGAAGGCGCCGAACGGCGCCTTTTCTTTCGTCGGTTCAATTGTAAACCACCATGCAGGGTAAGAATGGTAAGACCCACGATATGGGCTCAGAGATTGCCGGTGGTGCGGGCAATAACCTTGATTTCAAAGTCAAAACCGGCAAGCCAGTTGACGCCAACGGCTGTCCAGTTGGGGAAGGGTGGAGTGCTGAACACCCGGTTCTTGACCTGCATGATGGTTTCGAATTGATTTTCCGGATCGGTATGAAAGGTTGTCACATCGATGATATTGTCGAAGGTGCAACCGGCGGCTTTCAGTGTTGCTTCAAGATTATCGAAAGCGAGCTGAACCTGCTTTCCGAAATCCGGTTCCGGCGTCCCGTCGTTGCGACTTCCAACCTGGCCGGAAACGAAAACCAGATCGCCTGAGCGGATTGCGGCTGAATAGCCGTGTGCTTCATAAAGAGCATGCCGGTTTGCGGGAAAAATTGCCTCTCTTTTGTCATTCTTGTTTTCCTTCGTCGTGTTGCGGCGTGGGTCATTGGAGAATATGCCCGTTCTTGACTTCACAATCGTCCGGATTTTTGGTATACGCCATGTATATTAAACAACACATATACGGCCTGTATGTCAATTCATATACACGCCGTATACGAAAACAGGTGTGACAATGGCGGTGAACCTGCGCATCAAGGCGATGGAAGAGAACCGGGTGAAGCTGGTTGCTGCGGCCCGGAAAACTTTTGCTGAAAAGGGGTATGCCGCCGCCTCAATGGATGAATTGACCGCGGAGGTCGGCCTGACGCGCGGCGCGCTCTATCACAATTTCGGCGACAAGCGCGGGCTGCTGGCGGCTGTGGTCAGCCAGATGGATAATGAAATGGCTGCACGGGCACAGGAGATTGCCGCACGGGCGGATACTCTGTGGGATGGTCTTCTGGCGGAAGGGGTTGCTTATATAGAGATGGCGCTTGATCCAGATGTCCAGCGTATCGTGCTTCTTGACGGACCAGCATTTCTCGGCGATCCATCGCAATGGCCGAGCCAGAACAGTTGTCTGCAAGCGTCACGGCAAAAATGGTCCAGCTGATCGAGCAAGGAGTATTGAAACCGGTCGACCCGGAAGCCGCCGCACGATTGCTCAACGGCGCGGCGTTGAATGCGGCGCTCTGGATTGCCGCGAGCGACGATCCGAAAGCCGTACTCTCCAAGGCGATCGACGCCTTTCGATCGCTTGCGACCGGGCTGCTTGCGAAACCGGTTTAGATATCAGGCACCCTGGATCGCAATCCGATTACTATTCGATCTGATTGAATCAGATCGACGCTCTAAATGTTTATTTCATCGCATTATCCTCATGCAAAACCATTTCACACTTTTCGGGATACGCCTTAATTGTTCAGTTTTTATTGACTTGTTATATTAGCAAAACAGAACAAACAGATCCCCGCACGGAGACCATATGGCGACTGAAGGACTTGGACAGACACTCGGACCCGCTGTGGTTCTGCTCGCGGCTGGTGTTGTGGCGGTGCCATTGTTTCGGAAACTGGGTCTTGGCTCAGTTCTGGGCTATTTCGCGGCGGGTGCGCTGGTGGGGCCTTCGGTTTTCGGTTTTTCACCGATCCCGCAACAATTTTGCATTTTTCCGAACTTGGCGTAGTCATGTTCCTGTTCGTCATCGGGCTAGAAATGCGCCCCGGCAAGCTCTGGACGATGCGGCATCAGATATTCGGTCTCGGTCTCGCGCAGGTTCTCGGCTGTACCGCCCTTCTGACCGGGGCGGGGGTACTTCTGGGCTTGTCTCCGATAACTGCACTGATAGCGGGTGCCGGCTTTGTCTTGTCTTCTACCGCCGTTATCATGTCCATGCTGCAGGAGCGCGGGGAAATCGCCACGCCGGACGGCCAGAAGGCAGTTTCCATCCTCCTGCTCGAAGATCTGATGATCGTGCCGCTGCTGGCCCTTGTCGCCTTTCTTTCACCTGCTCAGCATGAATCTGGCGGGATTTTGGGTATTGCGATAGCCATTGGCGCCATTTTATTGCTGATTGCTATCGGGCGCTGGTTGCTCGATCCATTCTTTTCATTACTGGCGCGTGCCCGGACGCGGGAGGTTCTGACGGCTGGCGCCTTGATCGTCGTACTCGGGGCTGCCTTGCTTATGGAAGCGAGCGGCCTTTCCATGGCGATGGGCGCCTTCCTGGCCGGGGTCATGCTGTCCGGCTCCAGTTATCGGCATCAGATTGAAAGCGACATCGAGCCGTTCAAGGGGCTCCTGATGGGACTGTTTTTCTGGCTGTGGGCATGTCGCTCGATCTTGGCGTGGTCGCCTCGGATTGGCGCTCAGTACTCATCTTTCTCGTTGCCTATGTGATTACAAAGGCAATTGGCATTTATGCTGTCGCCCGCATTTTCGGCTCCACCCATCATTCGGCGCTCGAACGGACACTGCTCTTTGCACAGGGCGGCGAGTTTGCCTTCGTGCTCTATACATCGGCATTCGGTAACGGGCTGATTTCAGCGCGCGACAACGCGCTTTTTCAACCGTCATCATTCTGTCGATGGCTGTGACGCCATTCGTGCTGCTTCTGGGTACCCGGCTTCTGCGCGAGGAGGCGCCATCTCTTGAAGGCGTTGAATCCGCTCATAATCTCAAAGGCCGGGTATTGATGATCGGCTTCGGACGGTTCGGGCAAATCGCATCGCAATTGCTGCTCGCACAAAGATCGGATGTTTCGATTATCGAAGCCGATCCCAACCGCATCCGCGAAGCCGGGCGGTTTGGTTTCAAGATATTCTATGGCGATGGATCGCGTCTCGACATCCTGCATCATTCAGGCGCCGACGAAGCCGAAATCATCATGGTCTGCGTAGACGACCGGAAGACGGCCAATCGGATCGTCGAACTGATAAAGTCTCATTTTCCGGCAGCAAAGCTCATGGTGCGTTCCTATGATCGCACGCATTCCATCGAATTGCTCAAGGCAGGGGTGGATTTCGAGCTGCGCGAAACATTCGAATCCGCGCTGCTTTTCGGAAAGGAGGCGCTCTGTGAGCTTGGTCTGGATGAAAGTCTGGCAGAGGACACATTGCGCGATATTCGTATGCGCGATGCCGAACGGCTGACGGCGCAGGTGCAGGGCGATATCTATTCCGGTGCGGATCGCTGCTTACCGGTGTTCCTGTCCCTGAACCTTTGACGCCTCCCGGCAAGATTACGAAACTCGCCGGGGAAGAAGGTTCAAGCTGAATAATACGGGTTGGTTGCGGGTTAGTTCCGCACCGCCATTTGCAGTTCGGCCTGACGTCCCAGTGTCGTCATCCATTCACTGTACTGAGGATTACGCTCGATCTGGCGTCCGTAATGTCTGCGCAATGCGGCTGTCAATTCGCCTTTACGTCCAAGCTGCTCGTCGGCAAACCCGATCATCTGGGAATTTGGCCAGGCCTGCGGGCGAATGGCAACAAGGCGGGTGAAGAGGCTCTCGGCAGTCTCGTCCTGATTGGCCTGGGCCATAAGCGAAACCATGGCTGCTGTCGAGCGCGACACGCCCATATGGCAGTGGACCAGTAGATGGGTCGGTGCTTCCGGGGTTTGTGCAGCAAGGAATTCCGAGCCGAACTGGAGGATCGCGCTCATATGATCGGGCGTCGGCATTGTGTGGTTGTCGGCGGCGTTGATGATGTCGTGAAAACGCAGCGTCACGCGATGATGTTGCTCGAAAGCCTGAAACGCTTCCAGCTCCGGAAGGTCCGGATCGACCAGCGAAAGAACATGGGTGACTTTGCGTGTCCGCTGTTCGGGTAGTTCCTGAATTCCACACACGGTCAGTTGTGGGGCAAAATGCATACTCATGCCAGTCTCCTCGAATTTCTGTTATGCCGTCCAGAGCGTTCCACGTTTTGATTGAAACATTGGAAATGCTCTATCCATTTGCTTTTACGCGCATCTTGTTCTGAAAACCGCTTTGCACTTTTCGGAGGGCGCTCCGGTTTGAAAATGACGGGATGGTGATATAGGGCGGACACGACATTTTCATGGCTGTTATTAATCCGTTGGAAGCTGCCGCCTGGCCCATTCTCCTTCGGGAATGGCCCGTCCGATATTGTAGCTGAATGAGTCGATCACCATCGTTTCCGCATCGATCTTGCACGTGAAGTCGATAGCATACCATCTGCGCTGGCTACGAAAGGCGCCGTCGCTGACCGTCAGGCCAGTTGCTGAAACGGAACCGCCTTCACGCGCAAGCATATCTGGAAAAGCGCCGGGTTGATGGCGGCGCACCTGTTCAAGCGCCTCGATACCGCAAACCTGGATGATCCGGTCGTTGGGCGCGAGCTTGCCCAGCGCCTGTTTTACACGAGGATCGGATATGGCATCCTTTGAATAGATTTCGCGCGCTCGCGTCAGCTTTTGGCTGGCGTAGCCGGTTTGGGAGCATCGGCTTTCTGATCGTGCGCCGTTTGAAGTTTTTGGACGTAGCCGGCTTTTCTTGCGGTGCGAGTGGTTTCTTTTCTTCAGCTGCCACGATCTGACCGGTTTCGGAAGGCTTTTCTTAGCCTGCTCAGGCGGCGATTTCACCTCCTGCTTTTCCGCTGCGGACTCGAACGCTTGCGGTTGCGGTGGAGCGGCAGCCTGTTCCGGTGTCTTTGGCTGTGGCTTCTTTTCAGGCACTGGCGGTTGAACCAGCTCCACATTGACGCTTTGTTCCGAAGCCGGGGTGCGGAGTTCCGGAAGATGAACCAGAAACAGCAATGCCAGCATCAGATGCAGGGCGACTGAGGCTGGCAGACCCCATCTGGCCTCTTGCAAAACTCTTCTGGTGAACTGCAGCATGGCACCAACATCAGGGACTCGAAAAGTTCAATCTAGAGTGCGTCCTGAAAAGTGTGAAACGGTTTTAGGAAAAGATGCGCGTCAAAATAAACAGTTAAAGCCCGACATTTGGCCTGTCGATCACTTCACGCAGGGCAAAACTGGAATTGATCTTCACGACATGCGGAAGAGCCGAAAGCCAGTCGCGATGGATGCGCTCATAATCCTCAAGATCGCGTGCTGCAACGCGCAGAATATAGTCATATTCGCCCGACATCAGGTAGCAGACCAGTACGTTGGGGCACCGTTTCACTGCAGCCTCGAATTCTGTAAGCGTCTTGGCGAACTGCCCCGAGAGCGAAATATGGACAATTGCGATCATCCGGTATTCGAACGCCTTCTGGGAGAGGCGGGCATGATAGCCCGCGATCACACCGCCATTTTCCAGAATATCGAGGCGGCGCGAACAGGCAGAAGGCGACAATCCTACCTTCTCCGCAAGTTCTGCATTGGTGATGCGTGCATTGACCTGCAATGTCCTGAGAATTGCAAGATCGATAGGATCAAGATTACTCATTCGAAGAACCTTCGAAAAAGAGGGCTGTCCGCGCAATAATTCATCAAAAAGATGGAGCAGACAAATCTTCTTTGCAAGGACATTGCATGCTGCAGATGTTCTCATTTTCGGATCGACAACGACCCACGGCAAGTGGGCAAAAATGAGAGGAACGCTTATGCGTGTCGGTTGCCCGAAGGAAATCAAGAACCATGAATATCGTGTCGGACTGACCCCGCCGCAGTTCGTGAATATGTGGCTCATGGCCACGAAGTCTGGATTGAAACAAAGGCAGGTGTCGGCATTGGTGCCGATGATGCCAGTTACATCGCCGCTGGCGCAAAATTACCGCTTCCGCAAAAGACATTTTCGAGAAGTGCGACATGATCGTGAAGGTCAAGGAGCCGCAGCCTGCCGAATGGGTGCAGCTTCGTGAAGGACAGCTTCTCTACACCTATCTCCATCTTGCGCCCGACCCGGAACAGACCAAGGGGCTGCTCGCCTCCGGCGTGACGGCAATTGCCTATGAAACCGTAACGGATGATCGCGGCGGACTGCCGCTGCTCGCGCCGATGTCGGAAGTGGCGGGTTGCCTGTCAATACAGGCCGGTGCGACGGCGCTTCAGAAGGCAAATGGCGGACTTGGCATTCTGCTGGGCGGCGTGCCCGGCGTACTTCCAGCAAAAGTCACGATCATCGGCGGCGGTGTCGTTGGGCTTCATGCAGCCAGAATGGCAGCGGGCCTTGGTGCTGACATATGCATTCTGGATCGCTCGCTGCCACGCCTGCGCCAGCTCGACGATATATTCGGCGGTCGCGTTCACACGCGTTATTCCAGCATTCAGGCGCTTGAAGACGAGGTCTTCTCTGCCGATCTCGTTATTGGTGCCGTGTTGATCCCTGGAGCCGCAGCGCCGAAACTCGTTACCCACGAAATGTTGTCCGGCATGAAGAAGGGCGCGGTTATCGTTGACGTGGCTATCGATCAGGGCGGCTGTTTCGAGACCTCCCACGCAACGACACATTCCGATCCCACTTACGAAGTGGACGGGATCGTCCATTACTGCGTGGCCAATATGCCGGGTGCCGTTCCGGTGACCTCGGCTCACGCCCTCAACAACGCGACCCTTCATTACGGTCTGGCGCTTGCCGACCACGGTCTGAGGGCAATTGCCGAGAACAAGCATCTGCGTGATGGCCTGAACGTCTACAAGGGACGCATCACCAACAGGCCGGTTGCGGAAGCGCTTGGTTATGAAGCTTTTGCGCCCGAAAGCGTTTTGAACGTGGCGTGAAGCCTTGCGGGAACGGCGTTGAAAACGACTATGATGATGTACATGATGTCATCATAGTTTCGTTAAGTCATGAGTTCCGCTGCTTTCGCTTTGCGCGGGAAGGGAAAAGCTAGGTTAGGCTGCTGCGAACTAAATTGTTGCCTGACCTTGTTTTGAACAAGATGTGCACCTATATGGCTGTCATAGGCATTGCTTAAGAGCGCTGGAACGCGTCTGTCGCTCGCAATAGCCTTCATCGCTTGATGCTTTTGACCACGGATGTACTGGCACTGGTAGGAAAGCGATGATCAGGAAGGTCGGTGCGTTTTCGCCCCGGCCTTTTTGTTGTCTGCAGTTTTCATGAAAATAGACCCGAACGGCCTGCTGAATTTTTCAAACAGGCCGTCCGGCTAAAACTAAGCGGCGAGTGCTTCGTCTTCCGAGGTCGGGACTTCGGAAATCGTCTTCAGGACCTGCGAAGCGATCTGATACGGGCAGCCCTGCGAGTTCGGGCGACGATCTTCCAGATAACCGCGATATCCATCCCTGACGAACGCGTGTGGAACGCGGATCGAAGCGCCACGGTCGGCAACGCCGTAGGAGAACTTGTTCCACGGCGCGGTTTCATGCTTGCCGGTCAGGCGCATGTGGTTATCCGGGCCGTAAACGTCGATATGGTCCTGCAGGTTCTTGTCGAACTGCGCCATGAGCGCTTCGAAATAGTCCTTGCCGCCCACTTCACGCATATATTTGGTCGAGAAGTTGCAGTGCATGCCAGAGCCATTCAATCGGTATCGCCGAGCGGCTTGCAATGGAACTCGATATCGATTTCATACTGTTCGCAAAGGCGAAGCAGGAGATAGCGGGCGATCCAGATCTGGTCGGCGGCGTTCTTGGAACCCTTGCCGAAAATCTGGAACTCCCACTGGCCCTTGGCCACTTCCGCATTGATGCCTTCGTGATTGATGCCGGCATCGAGGCAGAGATCGAGATGTTCCTCGACGATCTTGCGGGCGATGGAGCCGATATTCTTGTAGCCGACGCCGGTGTAATATGGACCCTGCGGGGCAGGGAAACCCTGTTCCGGGAAGCCCAGCGGACGGCCATCCTTGTAGAAGAAATATTCCTGCTCGAAACCGAACCATGCATCGTCGTCTTCAAGGACGGTTGCGCGGCTGTTGGATGGATGCGGCGTGATGCCATCCGGCATCATGACTTCACACATCACGAGAACGCCGTTCTTGCGCGCGGGATCGGGGTAGATCGCGACCGGCTTCAATACGCAATCCAGCTGCGGCCTTCGGCCTGCATTGTCGACGAGCCGTCGAAGCCCCAGAGCGGCAATTGCTCAAGCGTAGGGAAAGCATCGAATTCCTTGATCTGCGTCTTGCCGCGCAGGTTTGCAGCTGGCTTGCACCCATCGAGCCAAATGTATTCGAGCTTGTAGTTGGTCATCGCTAGTCTCTCTGTCATCCTCGGTTGATCAATCACCACAAGTCATGCGGTGTCGCGCGGCTCGGCGTTCGATTTAATAGAAGCAAGGACCATGCCAGTTCCGAATTTGGCACATTTTAAGGTGGAAACGGCGAATGCGACCGAGCGGGCAAGATTTGCGCAACAGAAAGCGGAGAATGTCTGCTCAAAAACAGGCAACGGATTACAATTTCATCACGCCTGATATTCAGCTTGCATCATCCCGGTCGCGCCGCTTGTCATTCGGGAGCAAAAAGCCTGGAAACTCAAAGGCATAAAGCAAAATCGAACAGGCGGACAGAATAAGTCGTTGGACGCTCCGGCCACCATTCTTCACCTTATCCTCAAACAAAGGGAGTGACTGATGGCACGTTCGATCAACAGAAAATCGGCTTTTCTGGCAAGCCTGGCGTTGAGTGTTTCGGCAATGACTGTTTACGCAGCCAACGCTGCGGAAATTACCGTGATGGGTTATCGCGGCGCATTCCAGGACAATTACGTCAAGGCCGTCATCGAACCGTTCCAGAAGGAACATCCCGACATCAAGGTCACCTATTACGGCGTGCAGAATGCAGCGACATCGCTCGGAAATATGCGCGCCCAGAAATCCTCGCCCCAGACGGATGCGGTCATCTATGACCTCTCGGTCGCCAAGATTGCCGATGAGGAAGGGCTGGTCGAGAAGCTTGATCCGGCATCGCTCAAAATTATGCGGATGTCGCCGATCTCGGCAAGGAACTCGCTGGCGCTGCAATACCGATTACATATGACACGCTTTCGCTTCTTTATAATCACGATGCATTTGCGAAGGGTTCACCGGATAGCTGGGAAACGCTCTGGGATAAGCAGCAAAGCGGCAAGGTCATCATCCCGGCGCAGGGCGGCGGCGATATCAAGCCATCCTGCTTACGATCATCGCGAACCGCCTTGCCGGTGAAGACGACTATACGAAGACCGTGGAACCGGGCGTCGACAAGCTGGTGGAGCTGGCGCCTGCCGTGCAGACATGGGAACCGAAGCCCGATGCCTATACGCTGGTTGCAAACGGCACGGCGACCTTGTCCATCGGCTATAATGCTCGCGCCCAGTTCTACTTCGACCAGACCGGGGAAAGCTTCAGTCTGTCGGGCCCAAGGAAGGCACGGCTGCGCAGGTGAACGTCATCAGTGCGATTGCCAACGGCAAGAACATGGATGCAACCAAGACATTCATCGATTACGCGATAAGCTCCGAGGCGCAGGCCCGTTTCGCCGAGATCATGTTCTATGCGCCATCGAACACGAAAGCGGACGTGAACGACGAAACGAAAAAGCGCATTCCGTACATGGATACGGCCCAGCGCGAAAAGCTCATTCCTGTCAACTGGATGACAATCGGCGATATGCGCGACAAACTGCTCAATCCCTGGCGCCGCCAGATCATTCCGGCTGGTCGCTAAATCCCTACCTCACTCTGAAATTCACGCTTCCGCCCCGTTTCGCCGGGGCGGCAACGACCCTCACAGGTTTCGATATGGTAGCAGAAAGCTCATTTCTACAGTTGAAGGCTCTCACCAAGCTCTACGGTAACAATTACCGGGCAGTGGACGACCTTCATCTCGATCTGCCACGCGGGAAACTGCTCGGCCTCCTCGGTCCATCCGGTTGTGGCAAGACGACGACTTTGCGCATGATTGCCGGTCTCGCCTCGATATCAGACGGTAACATCCTGATCGATGGCAACGATATTTCGCACAGGCCGCCCCATCAGCGCGATATCGGTCTGGTTTTCCAGAACTATGCCCTGTTCCCGCACATGACCGTGGCCGAAAATGTCGCTTTCGGTCTCGATATGCGCAAGGTCGGCAAGACTGAGGCGAAGAAGCGCGTTGAGGAAGCACTCGAAATGGTGCGGCTTCCCGGCTACGGTTCGCGCAAGCCGAAAGAAATGTCCGGCGGTCAGCAGCAACGCGTGGCGCTGGCGCGCGCGCTGGTCATCCGCCCGCGCATTCTTCTGCTCGATGAGCCTCTGTCCAATCTGGATGCGAAGCTGCGCGATGACATGCGGATCGAAATCCGCGAGATTCAGAAGCGCCTCGACATCACCACGGTTTTCGTCACGCATGATCAGGTCGAAGCGCTCACAATGTGCGATGTCGTCGGCGTGATGGATAGCGGTAAGCTGGCACAGCTCGGTTCACCGGAAGAAATCTATGAAAAGCCGTCCTCCCTCTTTGTGGCCAAATTTGTCGGCCGCGCCAATGTCCATGATTGCGAGATCGTCGACGAAAATGTCTGCCGTCTGGGCAGCGGCACCTATCGCTGCAACACGCATGGAAAGTCACGCGGGTCAGGGCAGATCGCCATTCGTCCGCACCGCATCAATCTCACGCCCAACCGCGATCGCAATCTTGTCAGCGTCGTAACCAACAGCGCGCACGGCGTGGTCGAGCGCACGACCTATATCGGTGACATCGTTCAATACGACATCGAGATCGAGGGCGCCTGCCTGAAAGTGGAGGTGCCCACCGCGAGCGCGGGACATGCATTCCATACCGGTGACCGGCTGCTGTGCGAATGGAAACCGGAAGATATGCTGGTTTTCGGGAGCTGATGTCATGACAGCGATCACGTCAACCGATATCATTCCGGCAAAGTCATCGAGACGCAGGCGCTATAGTCTCGTCGCAGTTGCGCTCCTTCTGCCGATGGCCTTGATCAATCTCATCGCCTTCATCGCGCCGGTAGCGCATCTGGCGCAGATATCCTTTCTGCAGAGCGAGAGCGGCGGCGTTCTGACAGACCGCTATACGTTCGAAAACTACATCAATTTCTTCACCGACAGCTTCAATTGGGGGCTTGTGTTCAACTCGCTCTGGCTGAGCGCGTTCATCACGCTGGCAACGCTCATCTGCGCCTATCCGATTGCGCTTTTCCTGCATCGTGTTTCGCCGGTCTGGCGCAACTTCCTTTTCGTGGTGACAGTCTCGCCGCTGCTCGTCAGCAGCGTGGTGCGCACCTATGGCTGGATGGTGCTTCTCGGCGACCAGGGGCTCGTCAATGGAGCTTTGATGAATCTCGGCCTCATTTCCTCCCCATCAGGCTCGTCAACAATACGCTTGGCGTATTCATCGGCATGGTGGAAATCCTGATCCCTATATGGCGCTGTCGCTGATTGCCGGTTTCGGGCGCCTGAATGCCTCGCTCGAAGAAGCTGCGGCATCCCTTGGCGCCAATGCCTTCACGCGGTTTCGCCGGATCATCCTGCCGCTTACCTTGCCGGGTATAGCGCTTGGCTGCCTGCTTTGCTTCGTGCTGGCGATCAGCTCCTTCATCACGCCGAAATTGCTTGGCGGCGGGCGCGTGTTCCTGCTGGCGACGGAAATCTATGATCAGGCCGTGATCCAGCTTGAATGGCCGCGCGCCGCCGCAACCTCCGTCATTGTCCTGATCATCTTCGGGCTGGCCCTGATGGTCTATTCCCGCATCGCACGTCGCATCGACTGATTGGCAAAGGAGAAATGAGATGATTGGTTCAACTTCATTGCCATTCCGGGTTCTGGTCGGCCTGCTCTATCTGTTCCTGCTGGCCCCATTCTGGTGGTCGTGCCGCTATCGTTCAGCAACGACAACTATCTCACTTTCCGCCGCAAGCTGGGGCGTACGCTGGTATGCGGAAATGCTGCATCATGAAACGCTCATTCAGGCGTTCTGGATCAGCCTCGGCATTGCATCGGTCGTCACCGTCCTGTCGCTGCTGGCGGGCATCCCGGCAGCCTATGCGATCCGCCGCTATCAGTTCCGTGGACGCGAAGCGGTGCTGAACCTCTTCACTGCGCCGCTGCTTCTGCCGTCCATCGTGCTTGGCCTCGCCATTCTGCTGGTCTTCGTGCGGCTGGAACTGCTCGGAACGTTCACCGGTCTGGTGATCGCCCATCTGATCGTGACAACCCCTTACGTCATCCGCATCATGATAACGGCATTCTCGACTTTGCCGCCATCGGTCGAGGAGGCCGCCACGATGCTGGGTGCTTCACCGTTCACCGTGTTTCGTCGCATCACCCTGCCGTTGATGATGCCGGGTCTGGTGGCAAGTGCGGCTTTGTCCTTCCTCCTGTCATTCGATGAGGTGGTGATCTCGCTCTTCATCACCGGACCACGCATGACGACGCTGCCGGTGGAAATCTTCAACTATGTCGAAAGCCGCACCGACCCGATGACCGCTTCCATCTCGGTTGTGCTGATCGCGTCCACGCTGCTCATCATCTTCGTCATCGAACGCACACTCGGATTGTCACGCACAATCGGCAAATAACCTCCCAACTGAAAGTGACTGCAAGCATGGAAAATATCGCCCTCTGGATGTCGCAACCGCATTTCAGCTATCTGGAAATTGCCCGGACCTGCGGCTTCTCATCCTTCGTTCTCGAACTCGAACACGGAACCTTCGACCTGTCGACACTGGACCAGTTTTGGCTTTCACCAAGGCGCAGGGTCTCTCCACCCTGACCAAGGTTCTGGCCCCGACGCCGGAGGCCATTCAGCAGGCGCTGGACTTCGGATCGGATGGCGTCATCGTTCCGCATATTCTCGGCGTGGACCATGCGCATCAGGTGACAAAAGCTGCAAAATATCCGCTCGTTGGCACGCGCTCTTATACGGGCGGCCGCGTTTTCGGCTACGCCCGCCCGGCGACGGATGCTTTCGAAAAGAGAACAAGCGCACCAAATGCTTCGCTATGGTCGAGACGGCAGAAAGCCTTGCCGACGTTGAGAAGATCATTGCGCTCGACACGGTCGATGGCTTGTTTCCTGGTCCATCGGATCTTGCGCTTGCACGCGGTCGGGGAGCCTACGCCTTCAATGATGATGACAAGGCCGACCTGCGCGGCGGCTGCACGCGCTGCCGGGAAGCCATGGATCATGCCCGCCTGGACTGAGGCCGAACGGCGCTTCGCACAGGAGGAGGGTGCCGCGATGCTGGTCGTCGCCACCCAGAACATGACGCTTCGCCAAGGCATGGTTTCGACTGTGAACATGCTGAAAAGCGAAGCCTTGGTTGCCTGATTGAACTGAACACTCATCCGCTGGAGGAAAAATGAAGATTAGCTTGATCCAAACGAGCCCGCAGACCGACAAGGCAGAAAACCTGCGTATTACGCGGGGATTGATGGAAGATGCCGTGCGCACGGATTCTCCGGACCTGATCGTGCTGCCCGAATATTTCGAATATTACGGCGGTACTCCGGAAGAGAAACTTGCGGCAGCCGAAAGTGTTCCCGATGGCCCTGCCTATAAGATGGCGCAGGACTTTGCCCGCGAGCACAACGTCTTCGTCCATGCCGGAACCCTGATGGAAAAGGTTCCAAACGAAAAGCGGATCTATAATTCCACCTTCGTCTTCAATCGCGAAGGCAAGGAGATCGCGCATTATCGCAAGATCCATATGTTTGACATCGTCGGGCCGGACGGGACGGCCTATAAGGAATCCGCAACCGTCAAGCCGGGCGAGAATGTCGTTGTCTACGATCTCGACGGGTTCAAGATCGGCTGCGCGATCTGCTACGACATCCGCTTTGCCGAACTTTATCTGGAACTGGAAAAGGCCGGTGCCGATGTCATCGTTCTTCCCGCCGCATTTACGCTGCAAACGGGCAAAGATCATTGGGAAGTGCTGGCGCGTGCCCGTGCCATCGAAACCCAGACCTATTTCGCGGCCTGCGGCCAGACCGGCAGCACGGTTTCCAACGGTGAACGGCGTCATACCTATGGTCATTCGCTCGTTTGCGATCCGTGGGGCCATGTTGTGGCGCGCGCGTCCGATGGCGTCGGCTTCGTGACGGCGCGCATCGAGCGCGCGCAGATCGAGCGCGTGCGTTCGCTTATCCCCATGGTCAGCCATCGCCGCATCGGCAAGCAGTTGCAAGCCTGCGCATAGGAGGCGCCATATGTACACGATCAATCCCATGCCGGAGCAGGTTCCTGCCGGTGATCTCCAGCTGCTGTCAGGGGTCGAAACGGCCACTGTCGGCCACTGGCGCTTCTTCGGCTTCATGCACCGTTCTATCCAGCCGCTCCTCCCGAAGCGCCGTGTGGTCGGCACTGCCGTCACCATCGCCATACCGGGCCCGGATTCCACCCTGCTTCACCACGTAACCGGAATGCTTCGCCCCGGCGATATTCTGGTGGTGGATCGTATGGGCGACGACCGCTATGCGTGCTGGGGCGGCGGTGTGACCATCGCTGCGAAGGCCTCGGGTGCGGTCGCTGGCATCGTGGATGGCCCGTGCACGGACCTGACGGAAATCGAGGATTCCGATTTTCCGATGTGGGCGAGGGTATCTCGCCCATCACCACCCGGCTCTATGATCTGGGAGGCGGCATCAATATTCCGGTCTCCTGCGGCGGTGTCGTTGTCAATCCCGGTGATGCCATTCTGGCCGATGAGAGCGGAGTTCTGGTCCTGCCGCGTGACGAGGTGAATGCGGTCGCCTCCCGTGCGCTCGACATACAGGACAAGGGCAAGGTGCGCGAGGCTTCGGTGAAAACCGGTCTCAAGCTCGGTGACGTGTCCGGTGCCACCAAGAAAATTCTCGCCCATGCGGGAAGCTGATCCGATGCGGGCCGGTTGCGACCGGCCCCGATCATTTGTGGGTGGGATATTACTATTTGCTTATTTTCACCCCGCAAGTGGCTTAGAAGGAAAGCACGAATCTGATTGCCCGGAGCGCAATAAGGGACTTCAAGAAACGCAAGCGCGCGGGTGATTGAAATGGGAAGGACATGCCCGTCCATGAATATCCGTTTTCTGGAAACGGTGATCTGGTTGTCGGAACTGCGTAATTTCCGGGCGACGGCGGCTCGCCTCAACATGACGCCTGCGGCAATATCCAATCGTATCGGCGCTATGGAGCAGGAACTGGGTTTCCGGCTCTTCGATCGCGATGCCCGCGACGTCAATCTGACGGCGGAAGGGAAGCTTTTGTCGAGGGTGCGCGTGATGTCGTGCGCCGTTACCATGATCTGGTGGAAAGCCTGAGCCCGCACAATGGGCTCGAAGGAACGTTGAAGATCGGCATTGTTCCAAGCCTCGCCATGACAATATTGCCGGGTATTCTCGATATTGTTCGGCAACGATACCCGAAGATCCGCATCTCGATCACGACCTCCTCATCAAAGGGGATCGTGCAGAAGCTGGAGCAGCGGGAGCTCGATATTGTTTTGCCATAAGACCCGAGCCGACGTCCAATCTGCGCATCGTTGACATATGTACTTTCGGCATGTTCTGGATATCGCGTAGCAATCAGTTTCCGGGCGGGACGGAAGACATGCTGTCCCGCGATGACCTGCTCGGCTGCAATCTCATTTCCTACGAGAGCGGTTCCTATAATTATCAGCAGATCATCAATTATTTCTCGGAAGAACGGCTGAAGGACGCGACCGTTCACTATTCCAACTCGCTCACCACGACGATCAACATGATTTCGGCAGGGGTAGGGATTTCGGTCATTCCCCGGTAGTGATCCAGAAAGAGCTTCGAACTGGCGAGCTGCAAGTGTTGAATACGAATGCCGCTTTCCCGGCGACGAGCTATAGCGCTATCTATCTGGAGAGCGCGGCAACGCGCCTGATCACGCTTGTGGCCAATATCGCCCGTGAAGCCGGGCGCAATTTCAGCGGCAATTTCAGCGATAGTCTGGCTTATCAGGATTAAGGCGGTTTCCCTTATGCCGGTTTCAGGTCCTGGACGGGCATATCCTCGCAGTAAATGCTGATGATCTCTTCGGCGACCAGGCGCTGCAATTCCCACAGATTGCGGTCGCGGATACCTTTTCTTCCAGATGCTTGACGGTGAGATAGAGATATTCGGCGCAGGAACCCATATGCCCGCAGGCGCGCGAGCAATCGGGCCACCGACGTCAGAGGCAATTTATCCGAAAGCCTGTCTCCGCGCGGCCCAGCCCAGAAAACGAGCGCACGCACAGGCCCATCCTCGGTGTCGACTGACACCCAGCGAATGGAATAGGCATCCTCAATCGAACTGATTTCGCGCCGGATCATTCTGCGCAATTGTCCGAGGCGGTCCTCGTCGGACAGCCGGAAAACAATTCCTTTGCAGCTGCCGCCCGGTCGAAGCGCCAGCATGAGGCCGGGCTGTGCCATTGTTGCGCGCCAGCGTGTCAGCCGAAGGCAGAATGACCGGTGCCAGCCGCTCGCCGTTCCGGCGCGCGAGTCCACCGCATCGAAATCCGGTTTCCAGATCAGGGAACCATAGGCAAAACCCAGAGTGGGCCGTCTGCGGCTTCGTGAAAGAGCTGATCGGCCAGTTCATCGACCTCATTATCGGTGATCGGCGCACGGATCGGGGCCGCGATCGACCTCGAGCCGAAGGCTCAGCGAAACGAGCTCTCAGTTAAAGCCATCCGGGATATATCGGCAGAAGGTACGGCGTGCTCTGGCTGATCGTAATTCTTGGTCATTCTTTCACGGCAAAGCATGTTCATTGATGCGTCGCCTCAGATACTCGCATTTTGCGCATATCATCAAGCTGCCGCAATGATGAAAACAACGATTCCCGGTCGCGCAGGTGTTCTTCATAGAGACGCGAAAATAGAATTCGTCGTTACATGCGGCTCAGGCGCGGACTGCGCTCGTCGCAAGCTGTTGTTAGCCTTGCGCTTGGCATCTTCGACTTTGGCCTGCAATTCTTGAAGCCTGCCGGAATTGCCAAACGCACGAACACCGGCTTCCGGTGCGCCCGAGGCGACTGTATTCGATGTCGAGTGGATCATGGTCTGCATCTCCAATGGCAAGATATAGAGCTGATCGTGGCGTCTGTTTATGATATAATGATGTTATAAAATGTACTAAATTACATTCTTGTGATGTTGTGTTTCGGGCATTGTTTTTAAGAATAATTCTATTTCTTGCTGATCAAATTTTTAGCACTATCGGGCCGTTGGAAACGAGGCATTCAATGCCAAAACATCCAGTGAATGCGGAAAATAAGCGTGGCGGCGCTGCGCCGGAATTGATCCCGGACACGCTAAAACGGCTTCAGTCTAGCGGATGGCTTCCTGTAACACTTCTGTGATGTGGCTTTGGGCCAGGATATCAATCAGCGTCGTGGTTCATAAACGGGAGCATGTCGACCGTATCGATTGTCGTCGGCTCGACCGGCTTGCCGTCTGGCTTGGCGAAAATCATCACCGCAAGGCAATAGATCAGAAATACCCCAACACCAAGGGCAATCAGGCAAACCAATATGAGTGACCAATCAAACATGGCCAGCACCTTGGCGTAGTTTGAATGTCAACTCAACCGTCTGGAATCTGTTATACAGTGACCTATTGCCCACTGAAATCAGTGGGGTAGTCTCCAAAGCAGATACAAGCCCACGATCATTGGCACAATAACGCCGAACCAGAGCCATATCTGGTCCATCAGTAACAATCGCGTCATTTCTTATGAATCTCGATCCAGGTAATGCCGAAGACGACAGCGCTGACGGCCAGGATCGCTGTTATCTCAATCCAAAAATCAACTGCATGGCGATGTCCTCCTACATGGTTAACAAACAACTAATGAAAAGGTTCATTTATACGGGGTGCGTTCATTGACATAGTGACGTCATGATGTCATGATATTTGAATGAAGACTGCAGAAGATCACGCCCCTCTATACGCCAAGGTAGAGACATCGCTGGCTGACGATATCTCAGCGGGCGTCTTGCCTCCGGGCAGTCAGCTTCCGCCTGAAGAGCGTCTGATCGAACGTTTCGGTTTCAGCCGGACAACTATTCGCAAGGCCGTCGAGAATCTGGTGGCGCGCGGCCTCGTTGAAATCCGTCGCGGCAAAGGCACGTTCGTCGCTCAGCCCAAGGTCACTCAGGAATTGACGCAGCTGACCGGATTCGTCGAAGACATGCAGGCTCTTGGCCGGGCCGCCACGGCGCAATTGCTCGACAAGGAGATTGTACCCGCCGACGCAGATGTGGCCCGGCAGCTTGCTTTGCCCTCCGGAGCTCTGGTCATGCGGATCCGACGTGTCCGGCTTGCTGACGGCGTCGCCATGTCTTTGGATGAAACATATCTGCCGCGTGAAATCGGTGAGAAGGTTGTCACGCACGACCTGAATGTCGAGCCGATCTTCACGCTGCTTGAAGACAAATATGATTTCCCCTTATCGAAGCGGAGTATCGGCTGGAAGCTGTAAACGCTGCGCCGGACGTTGCGGCGGCTCTTGCGGTCGAGGCTGGCAGCGCGGTGTTTCTGATCGAGCGTACATCCTTCACTGAAGGGCACCGGGCGATAGACTACGAAAAACTCCACTATCGCGGCGACCTCATCAGCTTCGTTACTCGCTTGGCCCGGCGACCACGCGATCACAAGTAGCTGAGAGTCAGAAATGATAGCTTTATGGTTGTTCGTAGCCGCTTTCGGCGCAAGCGCACTTGGCGGTGTGCTGGGCATGGCAAGCGGCATCTTTATCGTGCCGGCGCTCACGCTCTTCTTTGGCGTGGACATTCATGTCGCTATCGGTGCGAGCATCGTTTCGGTCATTGCATGCTCCTGCGGCAGCGCGGCTCCGCTGCTGAAGAGGCGACTGACCAATATCCGGCTTGCAATCGTTCTTGAGACGGCAACCACCCTCGGAGCGCTGACTGGTGTTTTCCTTATCGGGATCGTTTCGACTTCGTTCCTCTATGGCTTGTTTGCGGCCATTCTGGTGCTTTCCGCCAAGCAGATGCTTGTGCGGCGACGCGAGGAACTTGACTCCAGCGCTTCCGGAGCGATGAGCTTGGCCACCAGCCTGCGGCTGCATTCCAGCTTTCCAGATCCGGCATCGGGGCAGGAGGTGCATTACAAGGTCGGTCACGTTCCGCTTGGCATGGCGCTGATGTATGGGGCGGGGCTGGTCTCCGCACTTCTGGGCATTGGCTCCGGCGTTCTCAAAATTCCGGCGATGGATACCGCCCTGAAGCTGCCCATCAAAGTTTCGTCCGCCACTTCCAATTTCATGATCGGGGTCACAGCTGCCGCGAGCGCCAGCGCTTATTTTGTTCGCGGCGATATCGATATCGGGATCACCGGCCCGATTGCTCTGGGCTCGGTTATCGGCGCGCTGGTCGGCGCCCGTCTGCTGATGAGCCTTCCCGCAGATAAGCTGCGTGCTTTCTTCGTAGCGGTTCTCCTCGTCCTTGCGGTTCAGATGTTTCTGAACGCCTTCGGTATTGAAATCATTGGGGCTCGCAATGAAACCTGTCGAAAATCCCGGACGCCGGGACAAGGCCGTCGCGGCACTTCTCTGGTACGGCACGTGGCTCGCCTCAGCGCTGACCGCAGCCGGTGTTGCTATAACGACCGTTGAACCATTACAAGCAACGCTCTCGCTTTCCATCAACGGCCACGACATCATGAACGCCGGTATTGCGGTATTCATCCTCCTACCGATCACCAGGGTCGTGCTGGTGATGTATCTTTTCTGCGTGAGCGCGATTATGTCTATGCTGCCATTGCGGCGATGGTCCTAACGATCATCCTGCTCGGAATCGTCTTCGGCTAGAGCATGTCTCCCGAAAGTGGGAACCGGTTTTGGGGTTAAGACATGCGGAAAACAAAGAGATAAAGCGGTTCCAACGACTCCGTTTTAACCGGAACCGCTCTAGGCTTGCATTGCCGCGTAGCACTCGTTGTGATGCGGTTTCCGAAATCTATGTGCAAAAAGACTTCATAGCTGAAGGTCATTATTACAATTCTTTGGATCGGCTGGAGTAATCGCACCAATGACACTGGCAAGCTGCATGTCCTGTTCACCCGCCTCCATGGTGCGCCTGAGCACTTCGGACACGGTGGCAGCAGCGCCGCGCACTGCCTCGATCAGAGTATTGCCTCGCGTAAGTTTAGCGGTCAGAAGGCCCGTGAAAGGTCGCCGGTCCCGACCGGTACGATTGGCAGGCACGGTGAGGGCAGTCGCGTGAAAGACGTGCGGTCGACGACGATATTTTCCAGATAACCCTCAGGTGTGTCGGCCAGATTGCAGCCTGTCACGACCAGTCTGGCATCGCGCAATGTCTGCACATGAGCCGCGGCGGCTTGAAGTGCGGGCCAGGAATCCGTTTCGGTCTGTGCAATGAGACCAAGCTCGAACTGATTGGGTGTCAGCAAATCGGCCAGCGGGACAAGCCTTTCAACGATACATTTCACCACCTGATCGGTAACGAAAATGCCGAGATTCATGTCGCCCATTACCGGGTCGCAAATGTATTTTATGTCCGGATTGATCTGGCGCGCGCGTTCGACGAACGCGGCGATCACATCTCCGTTTACCTGGGAGCCGAGATAGCCGGAAACGATATAGCGGCTTGTTTCAATCAGTCCGCGTTCTTCAACGCCGCGCAGGAGATCGCCGACCAGCTCGGATTCGAGAACACGCCCGCGCATGGTTTCGAAATGCGGATTGTTGGACAGGAGGGTGGTAGGAACTGCCGCAACATTCAATCCATGGGCCTGCATGGGCAGAACCGCAGCGCTGTTACCGACATGCCCGTGCACGACCTGGCTCTGGATAGAGATGATGGAGGTGATCATTCCCGTATCGTCAGCAATCATTTCGCAGCTCCTTCGCTCGCGCTCAATTCGGTTCGTTCACGACGCGGCAGACGACCGTTGAGAACGATATACGTAATCAGCCCGTCCCCAGAAAGCCCCTTCCGGCCTCGCGTGGTTAAGCCAAATCGTTTGGCGTGTCCGAGGCACGACCCAAGTCGCCTATACGCAGCTGGATGCGGATGACTTCATCGAATGCCGGGTGAGAACGGTAGTTTTGTGGCTCCACACTCAGACCTCTTCCAGAACTTGCCACAGCGGTATGTGCCGAGAACCTGTTCCAAAAGTCGCCATCTGTGGCTGAAAATGGCAATTTCCTGCGCTCTGGTACTCGAAAATCAGCATTTCCGCACACGCATGCCGCTTTTGATTCAGGCTCTCAACGAGGCAGGTGACCGGTTCGAAACGACAGCCGTAAACATCCGGCCTGCCAATTATTTGAAATCCGGCCCTCCGCATGCAGCCTGGATCAATATTTCATGAATGTACGGTTACAGAGAACCGCTCATCGCTGAAAGGAATAAATATCATGGTGGAGAAGGTTATTTTTATCATGCGGGTTGCGCGGTGTGCGCCGATGCAGAGAACCGGTTTGTCAATGCCCTTGATCCCAGCCGCTATACCGTCGAATCCGTTCACCTTGGCAATGCCAAGCACAGGATTGCAGAAGCTCGGGACGCTGGTATAAAGTCCGTACCCGCATTGATTATCGATGGTTCTGTTTACCACATTAATTATGGTGCAGATCTGTCGGTTCTAGGCTGATAGCAAGTACTTAAAGGGGAGTACTGGCGTGCTTAGGACAGCGGTCGCTATTCGTCATGTTCATTTTGAAGATTTGGGAACTTTCGAGGCTGTTCTGACAGCTGCTGGGTATCGCATTCACTACTATGATCTTGGGATGAATGAACTGTGGACTATCGATCCTGCTGTTCCAGATCTCCTGGTCATTCTGGGAGGTCCTGTTGGTGCCAACGAGACGGAGGCCTATCCCTTCCTCGAAGAAGAACGACAGCTTCTTGAGAGCCGTCTGGCCGCCGGACGCCCAACGCTTGGTATCTGTCTCGGCGCTCAACAGATCGCAAAAGCGCTTGGCGCCAAAGTTATGCCGATGGGGCATAAGGAAATTGGCTTTTCTCCACTTTCTCTCACGGATGAAGGGCGGGTTGGGCCGCTTCGACATCTGGAAGGCGTCCCCGTGCTTCATTGGCATGGGGACGCTTTCGAAATTCCGTCAGATGCGTCGAGCCTTGCCTCAACACCTCTTTGTGCGACGCAGGGTTTTGCTGTCGGGCACAACATTCTCGGGCTTCAGTTTCACCCTGAAGTGGAGGCTTGTGCGGGAATTGAGCGCTGGCTGATCGGTCATGCCGCCGAATTGTCGCAAGCACACATCGATCCCGTTCGCCTTCGTTCGGAGGCCGCGCGCTATGGAAGTATTTTGCGAGAGGCCGCTCGAAAGATGTTCGCCGAATGGCTGCAGGGGACAACGCGGTAGTTTCCAAACAGGAATGGCCTGAAGCGATTGCAACAGGACAGCATGTGAGGTGAGGTCCAGAATTGTCGGTAAACCATTCACCGGTCAGGTTTCGAGTGGACAAGAAGATTCACTGCGCGCGCGAGTTCATTGTCATTCAGGCTGGCGAAGCCAAGCCGGAAAGCTTCGACAGGATTTGCAGTCTCCAGATCGAATTGGATGCCGGGTATCACCGAGAGGCCGAGCCTGGCGGCATTGTGCGCCCACGTCTCCGCGCTTAAACCTTCTTTCAACTTGAGCCAGATTGCGAGGCCTCCGGCTGGGAGGTTGAAATGAGTATCGTCTGGCAATCGTTCTCTGAGAAGCTCGGCCATATGATCTCGACGCGCGTGATAGATGCGCCGCGCCTTGCGCGCGTGGCGCCTGATTGTGCCGTCCGTAATCAGCTCGGCCAGAGCGTGTTCGAGTGGCAAATCACCTTGCCGGACGAGGGCCTCCCGCCGGACTGCCATTTTAAGTAGTATCTGTGCTGGAGCGACGGCGTAGCCGAGACGAATGCCCGGAGCCAACAATTTGGACAATGACCCGATATAGATGATTTGCAGGTTCTCATCAGCCCGTGCCGCGAGGGGCAAAATGGGGCGACCATCGAACCGATATTCGTTATCATAGTCATCTTCGATGACGACAAGACCAAAACGTCGAGCGATATCCAGTAGCCGCAACCGCCGACCGGCTCCCATAGTGGTCGTGGTCGGATATTGATGATGCGGAGTAACATAGACTGCACGCAGGCGTCCATCTCTGCGAGCCAACTCCTCCAGCGCATCAACGTCTATCCCGCCATCATCAACAGAAACACCAACCACATGCGCTCCGGTGGCCCGAAAGGCCGCCCAGGCAAGGGATATCCCGGCCTTTCCACGGCAATGACCGAACCCGGCTCGGTCACAGCAGACGCTGCCAGAAACAGTGCCATCTGACTGCCGCTCGTTATCAGGATTTCGGACGCGGCTGCCGCCAGGCCGCGTTCGTCGCTGAGATAGGCAGAAAGTGCATCTCGCAAAGTTCCAATGCCGCGAGGATCACCATAGACGCTTCCGGAAGCGAAAGCGACACTGGTGAGAGCCCGGCGAAATGCTTGTGCGAAGGCTGTCGTGGGGACAAGGCGGACGTCGGGGAGCCGTCCGACAAGCGAAGCGTTAGGCGCTCTTCTGAATGTATTAGCTTGGTGGCAACATCATTAGCGCGCTTGGTTTTGTCACGTTTTACCGTGTCAGGAAGATCTGCCGCAACGTAAGTTCCTCGGGCAGGTTTGGTCGTCAGCCACCCTTGCATTGCCAGTTCATGATAAGCCGCATCGATAGTATTGCGGTTAAGCTTCAAGCTTTTGAAAAGCTCGCGTTCCGGGCAGCGGATCGCCTGGTTTAAGCCGGCCCCGTTCGATTTCTTCGATGATTGTACGTGCAAGGGCAAGGAATATGGGCTCACGTTCCTTTGGTCGTACCTCAATCGCGAGTGTCGTACCCTTCCCCATGTAATATTGGTTCTTTCCTCGTTCATTAAAACTCTGTCGGCCAACAGCAGTCGCCCAGCATAGCCAACCATTCACGTTTTAACCCGTCCGCGTATAATGGTCGATTGTGATGGATCGTACACTAGCTTGTTGGAGGCCGGACCTGAATCGAACCAGGCTAAGCAGATTTGCAATCCGCTGCGTTACCACTCCGCCATCCAGCCTCAATCTCGTTCGGCCAATTCCTATCAAAATATCCGGCTCTCGAAACCGGCCGGTTGCCTAAATTGGAGCAGGCCGGTTATTCGTTGCGCGGTCATTACCGGTTACAGGCGATATGAACATCAAGGTGGCAAAATGGATCGGCAGTGGCCTGACAGCTGCGCTGCTCACGGTTTAAGACTAATCCAATACGAACCTTCAAAGGGAACAGCCGCGAAACGCCTGTTAATCTCCACTAGCGTCGCTTCAGGGCTGATATCGGCAAATAGTTCCGGGCGCAACCAGACCGCAAAGGTCTCCGCCGCCAAAATATTCAAGGGAACAGCATTGAAAAGTTCCACAATCCGTGCACGCGCTTATCGTGCACGGCCTTCAAACCGGCACGGAACGGATTTTTCAAGGCACTTGAAAGTGTGTCGCGCGCTTCCTGCTCGCTGACGCCCGGGCCAATCGAAAAGCCGCTATACTTACCACCGGGAGACGAGGTGGCGATGTAAACCTGCGGGTCGGCAGCGACGATATATTCGCTGCTGATTATGGCTTGTGGCGGCCCGTCCGCAGCGATATTTCGGCTACCGGTCAGTGTGATGAACTCGCCCATGCTGCTTCGCCCGTAGGCGTAGCAGCATTGGTCGGCATTGGGAAAGGCTTCAAGCAGAACAGTCGGCCCGGCATCGTTCTTGCCCACTCGATCACGAATTCGGGCAATGCGCTCATCATAGAAATCGGCAAAAGCGTTGGCTTGCTCCTCACGGTTGAGTACCTTGCCCAGCAGACGCATGTTCTGCGATGTGTTTTGGAGTGCATGGTTGCCGAAATCGACCACGATCACTGGTATGCCCATTTTCTCGAGATAGGCGATTGCCTGCACACCTTCATCGCTGCGCATCTGCCAATCCGAAAGAATGGCCAGATCGGCTTTGATGGAAACAATCTTCTCGACCGAAACTGTCATGCCGTCGCCAATGATCGGCAGCGCGTCAATTTCCGGAAACGCTCTTTGAAACCGGCGTAGATTTCCGGGTTGTCGCCCTTGAGGTCGTCGGCCCAACCGGCCAGCAGGCTGACGGGATCGGGATGAATAAGTGACAATGCAATCAATTGAAGCCGCTGCCAAGCAGCACGGACTTTGGTTGGGAGGTAATGGTAACGTCCCGGTCAAGCGCATCCTTGACATGAATGGGATAGGTCACATCTGCAGCAGCGCTTCTACCAAGGGCCAGCCAGATTACTGTCAGACAGATAACAAGACGGATCATCTCATTACTTTCTAGAGGGGTTCCACTAATGCGGTGTCGCTGGAACCGCTCCAAGTATTTGTTTCGTCGCATTATCCTTCGCAAAACCGCTTCGCACTTTTGCGGAAATGCTCTAAATTCAGATAGCGCTCAGGCCTCGGGCCTGAGAGCTTTATTCTGTGTATTGGCGTCTACCATGAATATTTCAGGCTGCCGACAACCGTCCGTCCCTGATCGCGATAACAGAAACCCGCGGAGCAGACCGGCTTGCGCGTATCGAAGAGGTTGGTAGCGTTGACCTGCAGCTTTACGCCTTCATAGTCCTTCTTGATGGCGCCAAAATCGAAATCAATCGCTGCATCGACGAAAGCGCGTGAACTGTTTTTCATGGTGTTTTCGTCATTGCCATAGCTTGAACCGACAAAGCGCACGCCTGCGCCGACACCCAAACCGTAGAGAAAACTGTTTTCAGGCAATTTATAGTGCGCCCAGGCCGATGCCATGTGGGTCGGTACGGACGAGATTTCATTGCCCGCGGTGCCGTCCGGCCCGTCCTTGATACTGGTCTGCATGTAACTATAGGACGCAATGAGGGAGAGGCCATTGTCGAGACTGGTACTGGCTTCCAGCCAGGCCGCGTGAGCGCAGTTTACCGCGCTGCACCTGAATGTTGGCCGGGCCTGTATCGAGTTCAACCACTTCGTAATAGAGGCCGTTGTCCTGATTGATGTTGAACAGGGCTGCCGTCAACAAGGTATTGCTGTTGGGCAGTTGATACTTGATTCCGATTTCCTGCTGGTCACTTTCCGTTGGCTCGAACGGATTGCCTGTTGCCTGGTTTACACCGGCATTGGGCGAAAAGCGGTCGAGTAGCTGGCATATGGCGTAATGCCCCAAGGCGTCTCGTAGGTCACGCCGGCGCGCCATGTGAAGGCCTTGTCACTCTGATCGAAATCGGTGGATGTGCTGGTTGTCAGATCGGTGTTCTTCGTGTCGGTACTGACCCAGTCCTGGCGACCGCCAAGGGTAATGGTCCAGGCATCATAACGGATCTGATCCTGCAGATAGATGCCCGCCATGAGCTGGTCTTGAACGTCTTTTTCTGGAAATCTATTGGCGCTACAGGGCGCCCCTGGACGGATGTCTGGTATCCAGCGGCGGCGTGTAGCCATAACCGTTCAATCCCTTCCATTGCAGCTTCGTCAGGTCGACACCGGCCAGGAATTTGTGCTCAAAATTGCCGGTATCGAAATTTGCTTCCAGTTGATTATCGATGGTGAAGCTGGTCAGGCGCTCTTCAAAAGTGCCTGCGCTGCTGTCGAGAAGTAACGGATCGTCTTTATTGGCCTGATAGGCAAAGGCCCAGTCGGCTCCAATTTTGGTCGATGCAAGGCGAGCATTCTGGCGGAACACGAATGTGTCGTTGAGACGGGTTTCAAATTCATAGCCGATACGTCCCTGAGTTTGTACGGAGTCGTTGAAAGCGGTATTGCCCGCAAAAATCGGATACCTTGCCCGTAACGGCATCATAATAATACGCGGCCGTACCGCCGGTTTTAGTGCGGAGAACTCGCTGAGGATCGTCAGACGCGTGTCTTCGTCCGGCTTCCATGTAAAGGCCGGTGCAATGTAAAAGCGATCATCGGGAATCGAGGGCTGTTCGGTATCGGCGTCGCGCCAAAGGCCTGTCAGGCGGTAATAAAGCGGGTCGCCTTCCTTGACTGGGCCGGAGAGGTCGAACTGGGTCTGATAGCGATTATTGGTGCCATACTGGACCTGTACCTCATGAAGAGGAGTTTCGGTTGGACGCTTACTGATCAGATTGAACAGGCCACCGGCACCGGAAGCGCCGTATAGGGCAGACGATGGGCCGCGCAAATGGAAATGCCTTCCAGGCCATAAGGTTCAGTCTTGAATAGCGCCGAGCTTGCTCCGGGCTGACGGAGATTGTCGCGAAACACACCGGTATACGTGACGTCGAATCCACGCACGGTGAACGAGTCGAACCGCGGATCGAAGCCATAGCCACCAACGCGTGCACCCGGCGTATAGGCAACGGCGTCGAGCAAGGTCTGCGGATTGCGATCTTCAAGCTGCTGTTGGGTAACGGAGGAAATAGATTGCGGGGTTTGCACAAATGGGGTGTCGATCTTAGCACCAGTTGCACTGCTGCGTGCTACATAGCCGTCTGCATTAATCACGCCACCGCTACCGCCGTTGATGACGATCTTGTTGAGAATGATTGTACCATTCTCCGTGGGAGCGGAAGCGGGCTGATCCTGTGCCATTGCTGCCGTAGCGGCAAGAGCAATTAAGGATGTACTAGCCAGAATTGTACGACGGAGAGGCATGCAATCGGAGCGCATAGGAATATTCCCAACATGATTTGATAATCATGAGTATTATATTCATGTATTAATATGGGCAAGAAATTACATGATAAAACGGTCATGTTTTTTGTTTGTAGTTATCCTGCAACACGTCCTCCCTCCGAAGCGGCAAGATGCCGATCACTGAAAGATTAGAGGTATGCCTCAGCCTAGCCGTCCGGTCGAAGTCCGGGACCTGATTGCCGTTAGCAATCCGGTGATCTCTATCATGCTAAGCGGATTCGCTGATTTCTGGCCTGCCGAAGGCGAAAATACGTTGGCTATGGACGTCAGGCGGAAATAGAATAAACAGGGACTGGCGGCTCATGAGGGGCCTTAATCCCGATCTGCTATGCGTTATTTTGATCCGTGATACCATCTTCGATAGTGAGTTATCAGAAATGTCTGAATTCGTACCTGTAATCGCGTTGCACGGCGGCGCTGGAACTATTCTCAAGTCAAATATGACGCCGGAGAAAGAAGCGGCCTATCATGCCGGTTTGCGTGAATGCCTGCAGGCTGGACTGGACATCTTACGTAAGGGTGGAAAAGCTATCGACGCTGTGACGGCATCCGTGATCGCTCTCGAAGAAAACACGCTCTTCAACGCGGGTCGTGGAGCCGTTTTCACGACGGATGAAACGCATGAATGGATGCCGCCATCATGGATGGCGCAACTCGGGCATGCGGCGCAATTTCTGGAATTTGCGGACCACGCAATCCTGTGCTGGCGGCACGTGCGGTTATGGAGCAGACCGAGCACGTATTTCTCGCGGGCGAAGGGGCAAAGCGGTTTTGCGAAACTGCCGGTCTGGAAATGATGGCTCCGGAATGGTTCTCGACGGAACAACGCCGCAAGGCATTACATGACGAAATGGCACGTCGCCGCAGCGGCGCTGCGGACGATGGCGATCCTGCCCGCAAGCATGGGACGGTCGGGGCTGTTGCGCTGGATAGTTTCGGTCATCTGGCCGCAGCAACATCGACAGGGGCATGACCGCCAAGACGCCTGGACGCGTTGGAGACAGCCCGATCATTGGCGCTGGAACCTGGGCGGATGACCACACGGTTGCGCTTTCCGCCACAGGTCACGGAGAGTATTTTATCCGCTGGGCTGTTGGTCACGAAGTCGATGCGCGAATGCGCTGGGCGGGCAGTCGCTCAACGAAGCGGCAGGTGCTGTTGTCCGCGAACTTGGCGAAATCGGTGGCTCCGGTGGCCTGGTTGCCGTAGACCGCAAAGGCAATATCAGCCTGCCTTTCAACAGTCCGGGCATGTATCGCGCCTGGTGTGGTTTGGACGGAGAGATTCAAACGGGTATATATCGATAACAGGGATGCGATAAAGATCAGAAAACGATGCCGGTTTGAGATGAACGACTGGATCGCGGTGCGATATTCTCTTGAACAACGGCTGATGCCGGGATGCGACTTATGAACCTCTACAACGGACGCATCCGGGAAGATATCTGGTCTGTCTTGCTCCCGTTTTTCGTGTGGATGCTGTTTAATCTTTTGGCGATAGGCAGCCTTGTTTTCTATCAACGAGCTGCCCTATTGTCCGAGCTTCAGGCTGCAAGCTTCACGTTGCATCGTGAAGCTTCGCAGCGCGCCGATCAGCACGATGCCCATTTGACGGCGCTTTCGACGATTGCTCAATCAAAGGCGCGAACTGCCGATATTTCTCAGAATGATGTTTTCCTTGAAGTAGCGGCAACGATTACTCACTTCTATCCGCGCATAGACGAGATCCAACTTGTACCGATGGAACCGGTCGTTCCAGTGACTGGTACCAGAAAGCTGGAACCGGAACTGGCCGATGCCATACGGGCGGCGGCCCGCTCATCCCGTGGTGTTCCTGAACTGCTGGCTCCGGCAAAGCGGCCTGGACATTATTTGATCGTAAAGCGCAGCCCGAATACGAATAATCCGCACGACGGTCTGATGCTGGCGATCAATGCCGACAACCTGATTACTTCTGACGACGCATTCTGGAACCGTGCAGGCGTCGCGCGACGCATCCTCATGCCTGACGGGACGGTTTTGTTCAGTAGTTCTGTCTCATTCGGCGAAGCGCGTTTTCCAAGAAACTGGGGAGTGCTACACAGCCGCTTCTTTTCCAGACTGCTCTCGACATGAGATGGACCGATCTGCTGCCTTTCGACCAGTTGATCCCCATTCTCGTTCTCACGAATCTGCTGTTCTTCGGTGGGCTGGTCATCGTTCGCCAGACACGACGCACACGCCATGCGGAACGCCGTGCAGAACTGAGTAGCCTCGAGGCTCGGTTGGCCCATGCCTCGCGCGTCAACACGATGGGCGAGATGGCAAGCGGCATGGCGCATGAATTGACACAGCCCCTGACAGCACTCTCGCTAGTGCGCAGGCAGGACGCCGCTTGTTGAACCGCAACAATATGGACGCTCTCGCTGGCGCGCTGGACGATATGGTGGATCAGGCGCGCCGTGCATCGGCCATTCTGGACCGGCTGCGCAACTGGTCTCGCCCGCAGCGCCGACAGACGACACCTGCCGATCTGCGCCTGTCGCTTCAAAACGTGCAGACTTTGCTGGCCACGGAAGCTGCCCGGCGCCGCGTCAAAGTTGAGCTTGAAATGCCTGAAGCACTTTTGATGGCTGCTGTCGATCCCGTGGAAATGGAGCAGGTAATGTTCAATCTTCTCCGCAATGCGATTGAATCCTTTCGCGATGGCGATCAGGACCGAAGGGTGAAGGCATCGCTGAAAGCTGATGGGTTGGTAGCTATTCTGGAAGTTGCCGATAATGGTCCCGGTGTTGCACCGGAACTCTTGCCGCGCCTCTTCACCCCGTTTACCACAAGCCGTCCGGAGGAACTGGCCTCGGTCTGGCGCTCAGCCAGCGGCTGGTCGAACGTTTTGGCGGTGAGATTTCCTATATTCCACAGGAGCGCGGCGCGCTGTTTCGCGTTGTGCTCCCAATTGCTGAAGACGCGGGAAGTTAAGAGGATGGTTCAGCCGGTCTATCTCGTCGACGACGATGAAGCAGTACGAAAGTCGCTCAGCCTGCTCTTGTCGACCATAGACATCGAGGTCAGGAGTTTTGCCGACCCTTCTGCTTTTCTGGCGCAGCTGCCACGACTGAAGCCTGGATGTATGATCTTCGATATTCGCATGCCCGTGATGACAGGGCTGAAACTTCAGGAGCTGTTGGCCGCACAGGAAATTGGCTGGCCGGTGATCATCATCTCGGGCCACGGCGATATTGAAGCCTGCCGTCGTGCCTTTCGAAATGGCGCGGTGGACTATCTTTCCAAGCCTGTCGATGAGCAGGATTTGATCGACGCAATCCAGAAGGCGCAGCAACTGCTTGAACGTAGATTGGGAAGCGAGGCGCTGCGAGCCGAAACGCTGGCACTGCTGGACACGCTGACAGCGCGTGAACGTGAGGTGCTCGACCGTATCGCACAAGGGTTCACCACCCGGCAAATTGCTGATGGTCTTGAATTGTCGCCACGCACGATAGACAGCCACCGTGCGGCCATAGGGGCGAAACTGGGCACGACTTCACAAGCGGAAATGACGCGTTTGTGGCTGGAGGGACAGTCGAATCCGTAGAACTACCGATAAGTTTGTAAAGCTACGGATCCGTTGCTCTCTGGCGGACATTAATTGTTCCTCATCACAACCGAGGAACGACGATGATCCGTAAACTTGCAATTATTGCCTTGTCGATGGCTCCGGCTACCGCTTTCGCTCAAACGCTTCCAACCACACCTTATCTGCCGCTTGATCTGGCCACCAAGGCAGCGCAGGCTGCGTTGGATGCCTGTGTTGCCAAGGGCAATAATGTGAGCGTCGCAGTCGTAGCCCGCGATGGCTCGACCAAAGTTCTGCTCAAGGCGGACCTTTCCGGTCCGCATACCGGCAATAGCGCGGAAGGAAAAGCATTTACGTCAGCTGCATTGGGTCGCGATTCCGGTGAACTTGCAGAGTTTATCGCGTCGAAGCCAGCCAATAACGGTATGCGGGACATGGATTCTCGCTTCGTTATTCAGGCGGGCGGACTGCCGATCAAGATCGGTGACGCACTGGTCGGTGGAATTGGTGTCGGCGGCGCACCATCGGGCGCAACCGATGCAGAATGTGCACTTGCTGGTCTGCAGGCCATCGCAGCCAAATAATAAAGAACGGTCGGGGCTGGCCATAGTTCAACCCCGACCATTTTCATGCTGGACAGCGATTTCCGGATTGAACAGGAATTCGTCAGTTCTTGGAGAATATCGTCGCATTCTGTGACGTGGTAACTATCATATTATAATCATTGACGATCTACTGAAGATCAGACGCAGCCCACCTTTGCGTGCGCGTTGCGAACGTGCCAGTTGGCTTCTTGCCTTCAGCCTTTTCAATTGCATCAAGCTTCACCAAGTCAATCTTGCCCTTTTCTTCGCCGAGTAGTTCATCGACGCGCTGGCGTTCCCTGCCGGTCAGGCCTTTCTCCATATCGATCAGCGGTTTACCCTCAATTGGATGGTGTGGGAAAAATCTGGCACTGTAACATGCAACTTCTCCGGCCATGAACGTCGTCAGGCTGGTACCCAGGCGATTCAAGGACTACGTATAGGGCTGAATCGCAACCAACTAATTTCCAAGGGAGAAACATGCACAGAACCGGCGTCGTTGGAACCATTCTGATACTGCTAGCAGTGTTCCCGGCTGCAGCTAACGACGCGCAATTGGTTGCCGATATGGCTTTCGTGCTGGAAGTTGCCCGAGGACATGGACTATCAGCGGGCGTCGGCAACGTTCGAGGTTACATACAATGCCGAGGGCGAGTTGGAGCGCATCGTAACAGTCGAGTATCAGCCAGTTCGGCGGGCTGGTCGAGAATTTGCAATCAGTGCTCAACAGGCATTGAATGAATGTGCGGACAAGACAGTCGTTAAGTCTCGAACAATCCGGGTGGTAATGCGATATACGGCACCCGCATCAGATGGACCGTTGATCATGAAGAAGCCGCTCCGCTAATCAAATTCTGTGTTTCTTGCGCCGGGGCCGTAAGCGGAACTTCACTTAGAGCGTTTCTCTATCTGAATGAATTGGATGGCTTTGCAAATCAGTTCGTTTCTGATTCAAACTATCTGCCGATGGAGGTCGGCAGATATGTCGAAGGCCCTTTCTGTTGATCTTCGTACCCGTGTTCTTGCTGCCGTTTCGGCTGGTGCATCGCATCGGGAGGCTGCAGAACGGTTTGGCGTTGGTGTGGCGAGTGTCGGCCGTTGGCGAAACTTGCAACTTGAAAAAGGGAATGGTCGTCCCGGCCCGCTTGGAGGTGACCGTAGTTCCCACAAGACGGAAGCTCACGCTGATCTGATTATGGCCTGGCTCGGCGAGCATCGCGACGGCACCTTGTTTGAGTTGCGTGATGCTCTGTCTGCGCAAGGTGTCGTCATCAGCAAGTCGGCGTTACACCGTTTCCTTGTCCGGCATAACCAAACACGCAAAAAGACTGGCCATGCGGTAGAGCAAAGCCGTCCGGATCTTTTGGAAATGCGTCAGTCCTGGTTTGACAAGCAGCTCGATCTCGATTCGATCCTGCACGGCTGGTCTTTATCGACGGGACATGGACTGCAACCAATATGTCACGTACGCACGGACGCTGCCTCAAGGGCGAGCGGCTGCGAATGGGCTTCCCACATGGTCATCGCAAGACAACGACACTTGTTGCAGGATTGCGAAACACAGGAATGGTCGCACCCCTTGTCATTGACGGACCGATCAATGGGGAATGGTTTGAGGCTTATGTCGGTCAGGTTCTCGTTCCGACGTTGAAGCCAGGCGATATTGTCATTCTCGACAATCTGTCCAGTCACAAACGACCCGCAGCACGTGAGATTATCGATGGACTTGCCCTGATTTAGTGGAGAGGTTCTGTCGCTAATTTACGGTTTATCATCTCGAACTGGATCGGTGATTTATACCCGAGTGCAGAATGTCTGCGCACAGGATTATAGAAGCCGTCAATGTATTCGCCAATGGCTTTGATTGCATCCTTACGTGTGTAGAACACAGTTCGCCATATCAGTTCTGACTTGATTGTCTTGAAGACGGTTTCCACCATCGAATTATCATAACAATTTCCTCTTCCGCTCCTTGATGGAAGCATTTTGTGAGCTTCGAGAATTCTGCGATACTCATAACTGGCATATTGGCTTCCCTGTCCGAGTGTTGGATCAGTCCCGGCTTTGGTTGCCGGATTGCAATAGTCTTCTTCAAAGCACAGATTGCCAGATCCTTTTCATCCGATCCCGTGCTTCCCAGCCGATAATACGACGAGAGAAAAGATCGACAACAATTGCCAGATACAGCCAACCTTCCGCGGTCCATATGTAACTGATATCGACACCCCATTTCCGATCTGGTCCATCACAAGTGAAGTCCTGATCCAGAAGATTGGGAGCGACAGGCTCACCATGATTGCTGTCGGTCGTGCGTTTGAAGCGAGTTTTCTGCCGGGTCTTAAGACCATTTTCACGCATCAGTCTCGCCGTGCGGTGACGACCTGCCCGAATGCCTTCTTCGTTCAGTTCGACATGCATTCGGGGCTGCCATAGGTTTCACGTGACAGTGCAAACTGATTGCGAATATGCGCCAGAATAACCATGTCATCAAGCTGGCAGCGGCTAGGGACGCGATGCTTCCATGCATAATAACCACTGATGCTGACACCTGCGAAGGCGCACAAACGCGACAGAGACATATGGACCTTCTCCGCATCGATGAAGCAAACTTCATCGACTTGTCTCGAGCGAAGAAGGCCGTCACTTTTTAATAAATCTCGTTCCTGCCGTAGAAGCTCGTTTTCTTTGCGAAGCCGAGCAAGCTCTTGGCTCATGTCTTCATGCGGACCGGAGAGTAAATCGTTCTCAGCAAAATTACGACGCCAGCGGTCAAGTGTTGATTTGCCAATGCTAAGGTCCTCGGCAACCGATGAAATGCTTCGACCACTCGTCGTTAAAATCCGAACGGCTTCGCGTTTGAACTCTTCTGTAAATTCTCGCTGCTTCAATTCTAAGTCTCCTGTCAGTCTTGTCTAACAGAAGCCCTCCACTTTTGAAGGGGAGTCCATTCATATGCTTATCTGGACTGGCAAAGAAAAATATACTCTCGTGGAGCGCGAGAAGATATTGGATTGCCTGTCCGGTCAGGGTGCAGACCGCGCCGAGGCTGCTATGCTTCGTCATCTTGAGCGGTCGCGCACTCTTTACAAGAAAGAATAAAGTCCTTGCGCGAGAGTTATTGTCGTTTCATCAGGCGGTACACCAGTAGCGAGGAGGCGATGGCGACGATTGCGGAAACAAGAAGCGCAACGGAGAAGCCAGTAGAATACCCTTGCATAGCAAGTTCAGTTGCGGCAGCTTGGCCGACGGCGTCACCATGCCAAGCGCGTTGGGCAGATCGCCCGCCACTATCGCATCGGCAAACTCTCCGCTGCATGTCGCATCGTTGCAGTCTGTTTGAATTAAATGAGTTCGGACAGCACTTGCCAGCACTCCACTCAGGACCGCGAAGCCAAGCAGAATGCCAGTAAATCGAGCTGTTGTGCTGATGCCAGATGCCATCCCGGCCCGGTCGCGCGAAACCGTGCTCATGATCGCCTTCTGGGTCTCACCGTTCAGCAGGCCGCCGCCGCTTCCGATCAGAAACATACCGCACATGACAATTGGCCAGTTGCTGTAATGCGCACCGAGGCCTGCCACGAGGCTGCCAACACCGACGACCATGAGACCCAGAGAAAGAATTTCTCGAGATGACGTTCTCTTTCCGAGAAAACGCCCGACATTGGGAAAGATCAGCATCGCACTTGCAAATGGAAGCATGGCAAAACCTGCCTGCAATGGCGACTGACCGAAGCCATTCTGAAGGAACAGCGGCAGCATAGATGCCATCACCTGCGCGCAGGCGGCATAGGCAAACATCGCCCATACGCCCCCGATAAAGCGTGGATTGCGAAACAGGCTGAGATCGAGCATGGGGCGCTGCTGGGCATTTTCGACGATAAGAAAAACCATCAACCCGGCAATGCCGCCGACAAAGCCAATTACAGCGATTGGAGACATCCAGCCATGTGCCTGCCCATTGATGAGCCCCCATGTCAGCGCGAACATGGTTGCCGCAAAGGACATGATCCCGATAGGATCGAGACGCCGTGCATTTTCATCGTTCGAATCCGTGATGAAACGCAGCGTAGCCAGTGCCAACACAATTCCGATGGGGATGTTTATGAAAAACGCCCATCGCCAGCCGAGCGTATGGGCAACGACACCGCCGATGATTGGTGACAAGACCATGGTCAGACCCATGATGCCACCCCAGATTGACCATGCACGGTTACGTTCGTCTTCACTGTGAAACGTGTGGCCAATGATTGCAAGTGCGGGGGCGAGTTGGAAGGCCGCGCTTGCGCCCTGCAATGCACGGGCGAGATAAAGTGTGCTGGCAGAATTTGCTACGCCGCACAGCCAGGACGAAAATGCGAACGCGCCAATTCCGATTAGGAAAACAGTGCGCCGCCCGAACCTGTCGGCTAAAGCACCAGCCGGCAGGAGCAGCGAAGCGAAACAAAGAACATAAGTACTGATGACCCACTCGACATCCGCAAAACTGGCCGAAAATTCCCGTGCAATAGTCGGTAGGACCATCGCGACAACATTTGTGTCCAGCACGGTCATCGCGCAACCTGTCGAAGCTGTCAGCAGAATGAAAGTTGAATTGGTAATGCGCGGGGCGGATGCGAAAGCTGTCGTCATTTTCTTGTCAACGCCGTTGTACCAGCCTTCGCGATCCGCTGGTCATGATCTGGTGTGTCAGTCGATACGCCGACAGCTCCGACCACTGTTCCATTCACAGTGATGGGAACGACGCCGCGCCTAAGCACGAAACCGCATACAGTGATTGCAGCAGGCCGCGTTCCGTTGATAGCCAAAGTCCCACTTTCTCCACGGAAAAGAGCGGCTCTACGAGCAATGCCGGGTGTAAACTCGACGCCAGCAGATACTGACGCGTTGTTCGTGCGTAGTGTGAGGGTAGGCAACGCCTCTGCATCGACGACCGAGATCCCGCAGGGCCAGCCGTGCGCCGCCGCTTCCTTTCGGCAGCAGACATGACCGAGCGGGCAGCTCCCAGGGTAAGATACGGTTTAGTCAGCAAATCTACCGCGAATGCCGGACTGATGAGGGTTATCGATGCGATCATTGAGGCCAGGATCGTGACAGGACGTGGTGACAACGGGCTTTCTTTCGTAGCGATTGAGGTGCCAATAAACAGGATGTTTGAATTTCTTTCATTTGTAGTGTTTTGAGATAATATTAGTTTTAACTAATTATTGGAGCTCTCATGGAACGCAGGCATCTTCGTTATTTTGTGACGCTCGCCGAGGAACTTCATTTTTCAAGAGCAGCTGAGCGGTTGAACATTGCTGCCCCGACGCTTACGGTTCAGATACAGGAAATCGAGCGGCGGCTCGGTGCTAAGCTTTTCTCCGAACAAAGAGATCAGTCACCATCACCCCTGCGGGCGAGGTGTTTCTGAAGGAAGCTAGATTGGTGCTGGATCAGTTCGACAAGGCGGAAAGTGTCGGACGCAGAGCCGGGCGAGGGAAATCGGACGGATCGAAATCGGCTATGTCGGTTCAGCGGCTTATGCCGGGGTATTGCAGATGCAAATCAGCCGTTTCTCGTACGATTGGCCCCAAGTAGAGCTTCATTCGCGCGAGTTTCCGATGGAGGATCTGCCAAAGCTCATTGAGGAAGGACATCTCGATGTCGGCTTCGTCCGTCTGCCGATGACGCTTCCGTCTTCACTTAGCACTCATGTTTTGCTGCAGGACTATTTTTGTCTGGCATTGCCCTCCGACCATCGACTGAAAGTTGCCGAGTTGGAGGATCAGTACGCTCTTCTTGCGGACAGCCGGTTTATTTTGCCGGAACAGGAAGCAGGTACGTATGAAATCGCGAGGCGCGGAGGCTTCGCTCCAAGGATCGTTGCAAAGCCGGGAGGTCTTCTTGCTGTTCTGACGCAGGTGTCTTTGGGCGCCGGTATATCGATAATACCGGGGGTGGTGAGGAATGTCGTGCACATGCCCAATACGGTTTTCTGTCCAATAATAGGAAAGCCGATCACATCGGAAGTGGCAGCCGTCTTCAGAAGTAAGGAATATGCAGGCAGCGTCAAGAATTTCATCGCTCAGATATGTGCTTCGCCACCAATTCAGCTCAATTGTGAGTGGAGTGAACAGTTATTATGAGTTATATTATAGTTTATGTATTGTGCTTTACGAAGATTTATTTTTGATTATCTATAAATGCTTGTCACAAAGAAAAGGACAGGATATCATGGAAGTCAACATTGTTCTGAAGACATTGTCGCAGATTTAGAAGGGATTGTTGGCCGGTCTATTTGAATCTTTCAAAGGCCGAGCGCAGTATTCCATGCCCGAAATCAAGACGTTCATGACATATTTTGCCCGCTTGCAGCGGAACGGTTTCTTCGTCTCAGCGGCATATGCGAAACTGGTTAGAAGCACTATACCTGACGTTAACCACGTCTCAACCTTGTTGGCTGAAAAGCTCGGCGGACGTTCATATCAGATACAGGCGCCTTTGTTCGCAGATGATGCCTAAGCGTGGGTGGAGTAGGATTCAGCTCTCGCCAGATTTGTCGAAACCGCTGTAAATATCCGTTCTGGTCTGAGGCACGGCGGAAATACCGCGTTTGCGTTTCGAAGCCAGTGTCTGGTTGATCTGGACGGTACCTCTCTCAAATGCCAGCGAACATCCTGCAAGATAAAGCAGCCAGAGGCGTGTCTTGGGATAACCGATTTCGGCGACGGCCTTGTCGAAATTGGAGTACAACCGCTCGCACCATAGCCGACAGGTCCGTCCGTAATGTTCACGCAGGTTTTCCACATCGTGAACTTCGAAGCCGTGCCCTTCGAGGTTTTCTATGGTCATTCCAAGGTGATCGAGCTCTCCTCCGGGAAAATATACTTCACAAGTGCCTTATGCTCGGCACTTTTGTGTTTGAAGGCTTTTGTCTTTCTTCATGCGTCGTGTAATTGCGTGGTGCATGTAAAGCCCACCGGGACGCAGAAGTCGGTGAATCGCACTGAAATAACTGTCGTAATTGGCGATGCCCACATGCTCAAACATTCCGACAGACGATATTTTGTCGAACTGGCCATCAAGCTCCGTATAGGATTTTACATGGATGGTGATCTTGTCTTCGAGCCCAGCCAGCTTGATCCTCTCGCGGGCCAGTGCTGTCTGTGCTTCCGAAAGCGAAACGCCGGTGCCAACGACGTCGAAGTTCTGTGCTGCATAGATGAGAAGGGCACCCCAGCCACAGCCTATGTCCAGAAGCCGGTCGCCGGGCTTCAATCGTAACTTTCGGCAGATCAGTTCTAGCTTGTCTTTCTGAGCCTGGTCGATATCGTTGGTCCAATCGGTGAAGTAGCCGCAGGTGTAGATCATCCGTTCATCAAGGAATAAACGGTAGAACCCATTGGACACATCGTAGTGATGGGTAATTGCTTCCTTGCTTGATCCACTAACGAAAGGCTCTTTGCCGTCAAGAATTTCGCGCGCCTGAGGTTTGCCAGCAAGCAACAGGGCAGGAAGATCCTTCAGAAGTTGCCATTTGGGCAACTCTTTCAGCCTTTTCTTCACACTGCCGTCGGTTTTGGCTTTTGCGAGGTCGAAGATTGTACCATTGCTGATATCGATGCGACCTGAGGTCCAAATGTCGATAAGTGAATCGTAGTTGGGTTTGAGAAGAGCTGTCGAACGATTGTCGGATCGTTGATTACCAATGACGGACCGTCGAATGCACCAATGCGCGTGCCGTCCCATAGTTCCACGTTGAACTGTGGGCGCAGTGTTTCGACAACTGTCCGGATAATGCGAACAGACTTGGATTCAATCGCCATGCCACGCCTCTCTACTAAGGTTTCCGAAGAAAATCTTCTCGGACTGACCCTAACCGAAGATGTTTAACGACTGCAGTCATAAAATCGTGACGGTTACTGTCATTTCTGAGGTGGAAACGGGAGGATACAGGGGATTGTCGGCATATGGTATTTTGGTCAAAAACTCGATTGAGCGCGGCTCATGAAAAGGAGCGGCCCGATGGGTAGTGTTTGAATACAACTCGATGGTTAGCAATCTTTTCGGTGCTGAATCCTAATACCGGGCAAACACGCGACTTTTCGGTAGAGCAGGACTCCATCGAAATCAGGAATATTCGTATTGACATAGAGGCTGTGGATGCTGAAGCTTGGTTTATAAGGCAAAAAGGCTTTCTAAATATTGGGGAACTAGTTCTCCGTTGTATCCCAACCCGGATACACGCCGGGACGCATGTTACCCCAAGTCGAATCGACGTCATAATATTCGTGATAAAATCTGATGGTGATGGCAGCCAGAAGGAAAGCTGCGCATAGAACCAGTATAATTTTGAAGAATAAGTCTGGTTTCAAATCACGCCGCACCTGTTGTTAACCTCCGCCATGGAAATGATAATATACTGTCACCAGAGTATTATACTGGCACGGAACGACGTTATCCGTTAATCGGAGTCTTAGCAAAGCGCATTCAACGCGGCATTGTTGAGAAATGTCTGCCGCATCCAACCGTGAAACGATAGAAATAGCGAGTGTGAGCTTGTGATTCGACGAGTCGAAATTTCTGCATATTGAACTACGTGAAGAGGCGAACAGCATGGAATTTCCTCGTGACATCGACGCAGCAGCCAGAAATTTGTTGCTCGAAGTTTCCGGAGCGAACGAAAAATGGCACCTGTCGACGTAATAGCGCTTGCTATCCTTAGAGAGAGACAGCGATGTGCGACAATTGCACTTTGCGTATTTGATGACGAAGAGTGGTCAGATGAATATCGCATGGCGGGCGGGCTAGCTGCGGATGCTATACTTGCAGGCGGTAGTAATATTTCAGATTAAAGCGGTAGCATCAAGGTTGAGGCCTCTCGCACAAAGAAACGGAATGAAATGGTAATTAAACGTTTAGGGTTTGTTGGTCTGCTGTTAATGATGTTGGTTGGATGCACGACATCTCCGCAGAATTATGCCGCTTCTCTTTCAACTCAGGATCCCAAATGGCAGTCTCCGCAGTGCGAAGAAATACGCGCAAAGGCTGAAAACTATGAGGCTGGAGAAACGAAGGTTTCCGATCTGGCTCCCGGACTTCTCATTGGCCCATATGGGCTAGGTATCGCGGCAGCTATAAAAGAGAACGATGAGAAGCGGCGAAAAATATTCGTCCGCGAGATGCATCTACGGTGCTCCAGTCAACCTCTGCCTAAGGAACTTGAGAACACACAAAGTGACGTGAATCATTCAAAACCAGTTGGCATATTTCGATAGTTTGAACCGTTTTCGACGGTAAATGCTGATCCTGCAGATACTGCAGGATCAGATACATCGACCGACGAAACGGTATGCTGTCGAACGCTGCTTTTCGAAAAAGTCGAGGATACTCTGAATTGGAATAATAATTTTAATCTTGTATTACTCTTAGGATTTTCTTCAAACTTTCAGCAAGACTGATGAAATCTTCAAGCTATTTTAGTTCGTAGTTTGTGCAGATGCATCAGATGGCAAAGATGAACCTGTTCTGATTACAATACGATTCTGCTCGATTGAGGTAGACCTCACCTCATGCTCTCGATTAAACGGCAATCTGGCCGACTGGGAAGTAAGCGGGTAGACTATCCCACGTATCTTTCGTCGGTGAGATGGGCGATTTTCTGCATGAATCATGCGGAGAATCCTATGAGCGACGGTGTGAATCAGACCCGGACATTCGAGGTTTTGACGGCGGAGCCTGTGCGAAGCCGACGGCGGCCACGAGACTGGTCGGATGACGAGAAGGCGCGGATTGTGGCTGCGTCGTTGCAGCCCGGGGCCAACGTCTCGGCGGTTGCACGGTCTGAAGGACTGGATCCCTCGCAGCTTTATGGATGGCGTCGTAAGGCGCTTGCGTCTGGTGTTGTTTCACCAGTAACAGCGGGACCGGCCAGTCCGGCCAGATTTGCACGTGTTGAAACGACGTGTAGCGCTTCGATCGATATTGTTGTCGCCGACATGGTAGTTCGCGTCGGTTCAGCCTTCGATCCGGATCACCTGGTGAAGGTTCTGAGGGCGGCTCGCAAGGCATGATTTCCAGCGGTGTGGTGGTTTATGTGTCCTGTCAGCCCGTCGACTTCCGCAAGGGAGCCGCTTCCCTGATGGCAGTTGTCCGTGATGGCGGTCTCGACCCGTTCAATGGTGCGCTTTATGTCTTCCGGTCAAAACGTGCCGACCGGGTCCGGATTGTGTGGTGGGATGGCAGTGGCGTTTGCCTTTATTCGAAAACGCTTGAGGACCGTGGCTTTTGCTGGCCGGGCCTGTCAGTTGCGAGGATACGTCTGGATCATTCCCAGCTCATGGCTTTGTTGGCTGGAATGGACTGGAAAAGATCCGCCCGAACAGGACAAGACGCCCTTTGCTGACAGGATGACAACGCCTGCGGCAAGATGATTCATGATGCTGTAATGGTTGGGAAAACGGCCGCTTTTATGCTCTACTCAGCCTCATGGATTTACCGCTTCACGATCTGCCGGATGACGTTGACGCACTGAAAGCTATGGTGCTCGCAATGGCACGTGAGCAGGCTGAAAAGGAAGCCCGGTTGAAGGCTGCTGAAGCTGAGATTGCCCGGCTGGAGGCAGTGGAGAAGAGCGCCAACGAACGGATTGCCAACCTGACATCCATCATGAAGGTTTTGCAGCGCGCCCAGCACGGCCGGCGCTCCGAACGATTACACCTTGGTGTTAGCGATGAACAGGTATCGTTTGCTTTCGAGGAAGTGGAAACCGGTCTCTCGGCGATCCAGAGCGAACTTCACGATGCGGCCAGGGACAAGCCGAAACGGGCATCACGTCCGCGCAAGGGCTTTGCCGCTCATCTCGAACGCATTGAGGAAGTCATCGAACCGGAGATTCCGGCTGGTTGCGAGGGTCTGGAAAAGGTCCTGATCGGCGAGGATCGCTCGGAACGCCTGGACGTCGTGCCCCGAAGTTCCGGGTTGTCGTGACACGTCGCCCCAAATATGCATTCCGGAACCATGATGGTGTGGTTCAGGCGCTCGCGCCTGCACATATTATCGAGAGCGGTTTGCCGACAGAGCGCCTGCTCGCCTATATAGCCGTTTCCAAGTATGCCGATGGCCTTCCACTTTACCGTCAGGAGGCAATCTATTTGCGCGATGGCGTCGAGATCAGCCGGAGTTTGATGGCGCAATGGATGGGGCATCTGGGCTTCGAGCTTCAGATATGCGCCGATTATATCCTGGAGCGGGTCAAGGAAGGTGAAAGGGTCTTCGCCGATGAGACGACCTTGCCCACTCTGGCTCCCGGTTCGGGAAAAGCCACCAAGGCATGGCTTTGGGCCTATGCACGCGATGATCGCCCCTATGGTGGGAGCAGTCCACCAATGGTGGCCTATCGTTTTGAAGACAGTCGGGGCGCAGAATGCGTGGCGCGGCATCTTGCCGGGTTCAACGGAATCCTGCAGGTGGACGGATATGGCGCCTATACGAGCATGATCAAGGCGCAAGCCAAGGCTGGGCGCAACGAACAGATACAGCTCGCAGGCTGCTGGGCACATCTGCGCCGCAAATTTTACGATCTGCACGTCAGCGGGATCTCGCAGGCTGCAACAGATACGGTCACCGCCATGACCAAATTGTGGAAGATCGAAGATGAGGTTCGCGGCAAGAATGCCGACATCCGCGCCGCGTTCCGTCAGGAACAGTCTGAAACCATTGTCGCCCGCCTCTTCGACCGGTGGGAAAAGGAACTGGGTAAAGTCTCGGGCAAGTCCAAAACCGCCGAGGCGATCCGCTACGCGTTCACCCGGCGCGAGGCACTGGAGCGCTTCCTCACCGATGGCCGGGTCGAAATCGATAGCAACATTGTCGAGCGTGCGATCAGACCACAGACAATCACGAGGAAAAACAGCCTGTTTGCCGGAAGCGAAGGCGGCGGACGGACCTGGGCTACACTGGCCACGCTTCTCCAGACATGCAAAATGAACAGCGTCGATCCGCTTGACTGGCTATCCCAAACACTAAGCCGCATTGCTCAAGGCTGGCCTGTAACCGAAATCGAAGCTCTTATGCCTTGGAACTTCAAGTCTAACGCCATCGGCTGACCGCTTACACTGGGAAAATAGACAAAATAAAACGTTCGGTGCCCTTACATCGTGTCGCGTACGCGTTCCCATGCTTTGGTCAAATGGCGCCCCAGCACTTCGGAAAGCCGGGTTGCGTCACGGGCTTCCAGGGCCTTAATCATCTCTTCGTGCTCGGCTACAGCCGCCGCCCATTTCTCCGCACCTTCATGCCCTACAAAGCGGATGCGCTTCAACCGTGTCTGGAGCATCTGGTGAATGTCCGCCAGCGTGGGGTTTTGGCGAGACGAACGATAGCCAGATGAATCTGCTGGTTGAGTTTGTAATATTGCAGGCGGTCAGAATGCTTATAGCGCTTGATCATTTCATCGTGCAGCGCCCTAATCTCGGCAATTTCCTTGCCGGTCGCAAGCTCGCAGGCGAGCTTCCCAGCAAGCTCTTCCAAAGTGCGCAGAACAGTGAGCATGTCCTTTACGTCGGCTGGACTAAAACGCTTAACAACGGCACCGCGGCTTGGAACAAGCTCGACCAGACCTTCGCTTGCCAAATATTTGATAGCCTCGCGCAACGGCGTTCGTGACACGCCGAGTTGCTCACCGAGCTGGCCTTCATGCAGACGCGTACCGGGTTCCAATTGCCCTTCGATAATCATGTCGCGCAGATGATTAACAAGCATATCATGCAAAGCAGTGCGGCGGAATGCTTGTGAGCCGTTGTCGGCTTGTTCGATTTTCTGAATTTCGTCCATCGACCTTTTTCTCAAAGAGTGGGCTCGAATCCTCACCTCATTATTTGAGGTGAGGATGGCTGGGCTGCTCCCGACCGTCAATATAAAATGCTGCATACAGAATACAAAATGCTTGCGTGGGGCAGGGGCTGTCATATGTATACTGCATACAGAATGCAGATGAGGAGGATGCTAATGACCGTTACTGGCGCTGAACCGAGCGTGATTGCGCTTGCAATGGGGATCCAGCCGGTGTCAGTCCCGAGCTGACAGCGCATCTGCTCGCTTTGCCGGATGTCAAAGAAGAAGCGCATCTCATCGTCTTTGGTGATCGTCGCATTCTGGACGATGGTGCACGTATCGCGGGTGTCGAACTGGAACTGCAGGATGCCAGTATCGAAAACGCGCCGAACATGCCGGTCGGTAAACACGTTTTCGTTGACTTGAAGAACCTCGATCCGAAAGATGTTGTGCGTGGTGAAGCCACGCTGATCGGTGGAACTTTCGCAACCCATAATTTTCGCACTGCATTGAAATTTGCCGATGCTGGACATGCGCAGGCTGTTTGCTTTACGCCGTTCAACAAACAAGCCATGCGGTTTGCTTATCCCGGTTACGACGACGAAATTCGCTTTGTTGCCGACGTGCTGAGCTTTACGGGCAAGGTTCGTGAGTTCAACGTTTTGGAGAGAGTCTGGAACGCGCGTGTGACGTCGCATATTCCACTCAAGGATGTGGCCTCAACCCTGACCGTCGAAGGAATTCTAGCGGAACTGGAACTGGCTTGGACATGCCTGAAGAATGCGGGATACGACAACCCGAAGATTGCGGTGGCCGGTCTCAATCCGCATGCCGGAGATGGAGGCAGTTTCGGGATGGAGGAAATCGACATCATTGAGCCTGCTGTAAGGGCAGCAAAAGCTAAGGGGTTTGATGTCGATGGTCCGTTGCCGGCTGATACAGTGTTCTTGCGTGCTTTGAAAGATGGCTTTCAAGCGGTGCTGACCATGTACCACGATCAAGGTCAGATCGCGATGAAGTTGATGGGCTTCGATAAAGGCGTGACGATGATGGGCGGGTTGCCGTTCCCGCTTTGTACTCCCGCCCATGGTACTGCCTACGATATTGCCGGGAAGGGTGTCGCTGACGTGGGGCCACGCGCGAAGCGATCCTGCTCGCGGCACGAATGGCGAAAAGAGCGGCAACACTTTCAGACGCTGCCTGATTTTCGACATTTTAACACCATCGGCATAGGGGAGGCCCGTGCCGCTCATCTGGGAGGATAGATCATGAAGAAGTCTTTGTATATTGCGGGCCTGGCAGCAGGAGTGGCAGTGATCGCATCATCTGCTCTGGCATTCGAGCCGACACGGCCCGTGGAGTTTGTTGTGACTGCCGGGCCGGGTGGTGGCACGGATATTTTCGCGCGTACAATTCAGGCGATCATCGGTAAGTATGACCTGATGAGTGCGCCAATCGTCGTCACAAACAAGGGCAGCGCAGGCGGAGCGGAAGGCTTTGTCTATACTGCCGGCTACAAGGGTGATCCCTACAAGCTCGCTTTCGGCACCAACAACGCATATCTCTTACCGGTGCGGGCCAAGGTGCCTTATAAGTCGGCAGACTTGGTTCCTGTTTCAGCGCTTGCCTCGGACGAATTCATCCTTTGGGTCAACGGAAAGTCCGATTTCAAGACCGCTGCGGAGTTTGTCGCCAAGGCCAAGGACGACGCGAGCATGAAGGTTGGCGGCAGCCAGTCCAAGGACGTTGATCAGATCCTGACATCCATGATCAACGATGCCACGGGCTCCAAACTCGGCTATATCCCGTTCAAAAGCGGTGGTGAAGCAGCTGTGCAGCTTGCGGGCGAGCACATCGCGGCCAATGTCAATAATCCGAGCGAGAATCTCGGTCAGTGGCAGGCAGGCATGGTGAAGCCGCTTTGCGTCTTCAAGGGAGAAAAGCTCAAGGGTGACGGCAAGATTTCCGGTGATATGGGGTGGAGCGACATCCCTACCTGCAAGGAAGCAGGGATTGCAATCGAAAATTACTCGATGCCGCGAACCGTATGGCTGCCCGCTGGTGTCGATCAGGAAGTCGTCGATTACTATGCAGGCGTACTTAAAAGGTTGCCGAGACACCGGATTGGGCGAAGTATCTTGCCGATAGTTCGCAGTCTGCCGCCTATATGAGCGGTAATGATCTCTCATCCTTTATCAAGAACGATGAAACAGCGGTAACGGCTGTGTTGAAGCGTGAAGGCTGGCTCGCCAACTGACGTTTTGTGCATTTGTGCAGACGCCAATGGCGTCTGCACCATTCATCGAAGGAGCTCATCCCATGAGTGAGAAAGGTGGAGACGGTGTTTCCCGTTTCATCGTTGAGGCGGGCGTCGCTCTTTTGACGGGCGCGCTGGGGGCGGCGGTCTGTTACGGCTCACAGCAGGCTGGTATAGGCTGGACGGAAATGGGGCCGGATGCGGGTTATTTTCCGTTCTACATCGGGCTGCTGATCATGTTCGGAAGTGCCGTCAATCTCGTTGTGGCATTTGTAAAACACCGCGGTAGCGGGGAGATATTCGTCGAACTCCCGCGGCTGAAACCTGTTCTCGGTTTCGCCTTACCGCTGGTCGCCTTCGCTACCATATCGACGGTTCTCGGACTTTATGTAGGCACGGCACTCTACATCGCTGGAGCGATGATGTTTCAGGGACGCTACAAGTGGTGGGCTTCCGTGCCAGCTGGTATTGCCGTTTCCCTCTTCTTTTCGTCATTTTTGAAATCGGCTTCAAGGTTCCGCTCCTTAAAGGCCCGGTCGAGGCTTTCTTCGGCATTTATTGATACCGGAAAGTCCGATGTCTTTGGAGGAAAGACATGGAAAACTTCAGTCTCCTGATGGATGGCTTTGCCCACATACTCAGTTTCAATCACGTTCTACTGATGATGCTGGGGTGACGCTAGGAATTCTGGTTGGTGTCCTGCCGGGATTGGGCGCCTAACGGCGTTTCCCTGCTTTTGCCGCTGACATTCACGATGGACCCTATCTCCGCGATTATTCTGCTTTCCTGTATGTATTGGGGGCATTGTTCGGCGGATCGACCACGTCCATTCTGTTCAATATTCCAGGTGAGCCTTCGTCCGTTGCCACCACTTTCGATGGTTATCCGATGGCGAAGGACGGACATGCGAGCCGCGCCCTGACCCTTGCTTTCGTTTCGGCTGGCATCGGCGCGCTGGCTGGCGTGGTGATGATTACTTTGCTCTCGAGCTGGGTTGCCAATTTCGCCCTGCGGTTTTCATCGCCAGAATATTTCGCTGTTTATTTTCTGGCTTTTGCCAGCTTCATATCCATGGGCGCTCAATCGCCCTTCAAGACGCTCGTTTCCATGATGATCGGTTTTGCCTTCGCTTCGGTGGGTATGGACACGATCTCTGGCAATTTGCGCCTGACATTCGAAATACCGGAACTCATCAAGGGTATTTCCTTTCTGATCGCAGTGATGGGCCTGTTCGGGATCGGTGAACTGTTGCTGACAACGGAAGAGGGGTTGCGCTTTGATGGCATCAAGGCACGGGTGCGCCTCGAGAGATCGGGCGCACACTACTGGAAATGCCGCGTTACTGGTTCACACTTGCGCGCTCCACGCTTATCGGTATCTGGATGGGCATAACGCCAGCAGGGCCAACTGCTGCATCCTTTATGAGCTACGGGGTGGCTCGTCGTTCCGCACGCGATAAATCGAAATTCGGCAAGGGCGATCCCCGTGGTATCGTTGCTCCGGAAACTGCAGACCACTCTGCTGGCACCTCCGCGCTTCTCCCCATGCTGGCGCTTGGCGTTCCGGGTTCGGCTACCGCTGCCGTCATGATGGGCGGCCTGATGATCTGGGGCCTCACTCCTGGCCCGACATTGTTCACGGATCGTCCGGATTTCGTATGGGGCCTGATAGCATCCATGTATCTCGGCAATATCGTTGCCGTCATTCTGGTGATTGCGACTGTGCCGCTCTATGCATCTATCCTGCGCGTGCCGTTCTCGATTATCGGACCGATCATCGTAGCGGTCATTTTCTCCGGTGCTTATCAGGTCGCCAACTCGATAACCGACGTCTGGCTGGTGATCGCATTTGGTGTGCTGGGCTATATCTTCAAGAAGCTTGATTATCCGCTGGCACCATTGGTTCTCGCCATGGTTCTGGGCGATAAGGCAGAAGATGCCTTCCGTCAGTCGATGATGATGTCTGGCGGTGAGCTTTCGATATTCTGGTCGAATGGCCTGGTTGCGTCGCTGATGACGCTTGGCGTCTTCCTGCTTGTTTCACCCGCCATCTTCTGGGGTATCGGCAAACTGCGTAGCCGGAAACCCGAAGTTCCCTCCGGTAACGGTAACGTGGCCTGATTTCGATGGATTATGCAAAAGAACGGGAATGTAAGTTGAAACAGACGACTTCGAAATGGACACGCGAAACCTGGCCAATTGCAGCAGCGATGATCCAGTATCCCAATATGTTGCCGGATGGCAGTTCGGTGCAGGATCAGTCAGCGGAAGATTGGGCTCGCACTTTGTCCGACGTTGCGGATGCAGGGTTTACCGAACTCGATCCGACTGACAGCTGGTTGCGGCTGGCGGATTTGTCACCCGCCCGTCTTGGTGAATTTATGGCGGTCGTCAAATCGCTCGGCTTCACTATTCCTGCGATTTCGACCTCGCGGCGCAGCGTGATTGACGCACGATATGGAGACGAATATCTGGCCTATGGGCACAGGGTCATCGACACGGCAAAGGAAATCGGTGCAAGCTGCGTTTCCTTCGGGCTTTTCGAACCGCTGACAGACGTGCAGAAACAGGCATTATGGTTCTGGACGGTTAATGGAGCGAAGAATCCGGACGATCCTGCTATCTGGAACAAGGCTGTTGAACGAATTCGTGAACTTGGCCGCCATGCAGAGGAACTCGATATAGAGCTGTCGCTTGAAATGTATGAGGATACTTATCTCGGTACTGCGGACAGTTCGGTTCGTTTTGTCGAGGAAGTCGGCCTCGATAATGTCGGGATCAATGCCGATCTGGGCAATCTCATTCGTCTGCATCGTCCGGTCGAGCATTGGCAGCAGATGATGGAGAAGGTCGCGCCTTACGCAAAGTTCTGGCACGTCAAGAACTACACCCGTACAGAAGATCCAGCCTCCGGTGTCATCGTCACACATCCTGCTCCCCTCGAAAGCGGGATCATCAATTATCGTGCAGCGATCAGAATGGCGCTGGATCACGGATTTGCCAGCCCGTTTTATGTGAACATTATGGTGGCGACGGGCTTTCCGTTTCGGCTACAAATCGTGACTATCTGCGCCGCATCCTGCCTCGCGGCTAAGACCCAGATCAAGGACTGTTTTAATGACGACGATTTTCGATGCGCCGGAGGAGTTTGCCTCGACCGCTCTTGCCGGGTTCGCCAGTATCTATAACCGCTATGTTCGCCATGTGCGTGGCGGCGTTGTTCGTTCCACCAAGGTGCCTCAAGGTAAGGTCGCTGTAGTCGTTGGAGGCGGCTCGGGTCATTACCCGGCATTTGCCGGGTATGTGGGGCCAGGCCTTGCGGATGCGGCCGTTGCTGGTGACGTATTTGCTTCACCTTCCACGGCAGCGGTGGCACGTGTCTGCCGACAGGCGCATAAGGGCGGCGGTATTCTGTTGGGCTTTGGCAATTACGCCGGAGACGTTCTTAATTTCGGTGTTGCCGCCGAACGTCTGCGTGCCGAAGGTATCGACGTCCGTATCGTGCCCGTAACAGACGATGTGGCCAGCGCTCCGGCAGATATGCATGAAAAGCGACGCGGCATTGCTGGTGATCTGGTTGTGTTCAAGATTGCAGGTGCCGCTGCCGAGGCCGGTCTGTCGCTGGACGAAGTCGAACGGCTGTCACGTCATGCGAATGCCAACACCGTGTCTTTCGGCGTTGCCTTCAAAGGCTGCACCTTGCCCGGCGCTCCACAGCCGCTCTTTACCGTACCGGAAGGCCAGATGGCGCTTGGTCTCGGCATTCATGGCGAACCAGGAATCAAGGAAGAGGCGATCTTGCCTGCCTCTGGTCTGGCAAGCCTGCTGGTGGAGAAGCTTTTGGCGGAGCGTCCAAAAGGAACGCAACGGGTTGGCGTTATTCTGAACGGTCTTGGAGCAACCAAATACGAAGAGCTATTTGTCCTGTGGACAGCGATTGCGTCGCTTTTGGAGAATGCTGGTCTTGATGTTGTGGCGCCAGAAGCGGGTGAATTTGTTACCAGCCTCGACATGCAGGGTTGTTCGCTGACCCTTCTCTGGCTCGATGACGAACTCGAGCGCTACTGGACGGCAGCTTGCGATACCCCGTTCTGCGTCGGGGCGAGGCGATTGCGGTCGAGCCTGCGGACGATATCATTGCCAAAGAGGATGCCGCCCCCGATTTTGCTCAGGCCGATGAGGCCGGACGTGCCGGTGGCGTTTGCATCCAAGATATTTTGCACGCCGTCGCCGACGTGCTGATCGAGGCCGAAGAAGAACTGGGTCGCATCGATGCCTTCGCAGGCGACGGCGATCATGGGCAAGGCATGCGACGTGGCTCTACGGCTGCAAAAGATGCAGCTGATCAGGCCGTCAAGGCCGGGGCGGGGACCGCAAGCGTATTGGCTGTTGCAGGCGACGCTTGGGCAGACCGGGCTGGAGGAACATCCGGAGCGCTATGGGGACTTCTGCTGCGCTCATGGAGCGCAGAGCTGTCCGACAATGGCAACATTGATGATCGTGCAGTGGTTCGCGGCGGTAGGCGCGCGCTTGATGCCGTGACAAGCCTTGGTAGGGCAAAACCCGGTGACAAGACATTGGTGGATGCGTTTGTTCCTTTCGTGGAAACGCTCGAAAACGCATTTGCATCTGGCAAGTCTCTGGCCGATGCTTGGAATAAAGCTGCGGAGACAGCAAAGGCAGCAGCCGAAGCGACAGCGCCGCTTGCTCCGAAACTCGGTCGGGCAAGACCGCTGGCGGAAAAGAGCATCGGTCATCCCGATGCCGGGGCCATTTCGCTGGCGCTGGTCGCGGAAACCATCGGCAAGAAGCTTAAGAACTGATAGCCGATTAGGGAAACTGGCTTGGAGCCAGTCCCTGACCGGCAAAAGGTAATTATTTGATTAGCAATTAGGCCGGGAGGATTTGATAGAAATTATCAAGTTTTCCCGGCTTCGAGTGAGCTACCAGTATGACCAGTTTTTCCTGGTCGAAAACGCGAAACCAGTCTTCCCATTCCACGACTTCAAGTCCGCCTGCATCCAAGGGCCGTTCGACATCGGCAACGAATTCCGGCTCGAAAACAATTCGTAATACCGGCGCAGCATCGGGATCTATGGAAGCGCTGATAAATGCCGGGTTTCCGTTGCGAGCGGCCACCCAGTCCCGAATGGCTTCATGCGTATCGAGGGTGATAGTTTCACTCATCGGGGTATTCCTCCGGTTGCTGTCATTAAGGACATTTTTGGCTCGGTTGGCAGGTGAGCCAAATGGAAGCTTTTGTTATTTGCCATAGTAATCAGATAGGTCCGCCGGGGTTTCTGAAAAGGCGCAGCTCTATTCACTTTCTCCGTGAATCTGCAATTGGGGTAAAATCTTTCAACACATCCTGTTGACGACGGCTTTGCGTTCATTCATGTCGTAAACCGACTATCTGCTGTTACAGCCTGGAAATCCCCAAAATGACTGAACGTCTCTCACTCGCACGCGACCGCATCAATGTTCTTCTACTGGAGGGCATCAATCAAACGGCCGTCGATTACTTCAAAGCTTCCGGTTACACCAATGTCACGCATCTGCCGAAGGCACTGGATAAAGCCGATTTGATTGAAGCGATTTCGTCAGCGCATATCGTTGGCATTCGTTCCCGAACGCAACTGACTGAAGAGATTTTTACTGCGGCTAACCGCCTGATCGCAGTCGGTTGCTTCTCGGTTGGGACTAATCAGGTTGAGCTGAAAGCTGCACGCAAGCGCGGCATTCCGGTCTTCAATGCACCATTTTCGAACACCCGTTCCGTTGCGGAACTGGTTATTGGCGAAATCATCATGCTGATGCGCCGGATTTTCCCACGCTCCGTCTCCGCACATGCAGGCGGTTGGGACAAAACGGCAACCGGCAGTCGTGAAGTGCGTGGCAAGACGCTTGGTATCATCGGTTATGGCAATATCGGTTCGCAAGTCGGTAATCTGGCCGAAAGCCTTGGTATGACCGTGCGTTATTTCGATACGTCCGACAAGCTGCAATATGGCAATGTCAAACCAACTGTGAGCCTCGACGAACTGTTGAAGATTTCAGACGTTGTCAGCCTGCACGTGCCGTCAAATAAATCGACTTCGAAGCTGATCACCGAAGCGAAACTGCGCAAGATGAAGAAGGAGCCTTCCTCATCAACAATGCGCGCGGTACTGTTGTCGATCTGGAAGCTCTGGCGAAGGTTTTGCAAGAAGGGCATCTTGCAGGTGCTGCCATCGACGTGTTCCCGGTTGAGCCAGCTTCCAACAATGACAAGTTCATCTCGCCGATTCAGGGGCTGGAAAATGTAATCCTCACCCCACATATCGGTGGGTCGACGGAAGAAGCACAGGAACGTATCGGTTTGGAAGTCACCAGAAAGCTGGTCGAATATTCCGATGTCGGTTCCACGCTGGGCGCTGTGAACTTCCCGCAAGTCCAACTGCCGCCGCGTCCCACGGGCACGCGCTTCATGCACGTGCATGAAAACCGACCCGGCATCCTCAACAGCCTCGTGAATGTTTTTCGACGCATAACATCAACATCGCCAGTCAGTTTCTGCAAACCGACGGCGAGGTGGGTTATCTTGTGATGGAAGCGGACGGCGTCGGTGAGGCCAGCGAAACGGTGTTGCAGGCCATTCGTGAAATTCCCGGCACTATCCGTGCCCGTCTACTCTATTGAGCGTATTGCGCAGCGCCAATTATCTCTGGCGCTGCGATTTCTCATAGCGCTTGATGAGGCGGTCTCGGCGCAATCGCGAAAGACGCTGAAGCCAGAAAATCCCGTCAAGCTGGTCTATTTCGTGCTGATGGCAGACAGCGAGCAAGCCTTCCGATTCCTCGGTTTGTTCGTTGCCCTTGAGGTCTTGATAGCGGATTTTAATGCGGGCATGACGCTCGACATCGTCGACCACGCCCGGCATCGAGACGCTGCCCTCCTGATGGCGGATCTTATCTTCTGAGGCGGAAACAATCACGGGATTTACATAAAATGTCGGCCCCGTTTGCGCCGATAATTCAAGCACGACCAAACGCTTCGATATACCTATATGAGGTGCGGTGATGCCGATACCGGGTGCTGCACGCATCGTATCAAGAAGATCGTTTGCCAGTTCCTGCAAGGCACTATCAAACAGCGTGACACGCTCCGCAACTGCATGCAGTCGTTTATCCGGATAGGTTACGATCGGGCGAATAGTCATTTGGCCTCACAATGTGCACGTGGATACGTCTGGTATCCATGTGCAATCTTTGGCTGATTTTCACCGTGACTTGCAAACACTATCGCAGGTGACTGTCACAATCCTCGCGCTATGACGAGACGCTGCACGTCGCTGGTGCCTTCGTAAATCTGGCAGACGCGAACATCGCGGTAAATGCGCTCGACGGGATAATCCGCCAGATATCCATAGCCGCCATGAATCTGGATTGCCGCCGAGCAGACCTGCTCGGCCATTTCGGAAGCGACGAGTTTGGCCATTGAGGCTTCTGTCAGGCAGGGCTTGCCCGCCTCGCGCAATGCGGCTGCATGAAGCACCATCTGGCGGGCCGTCTCAATCCTTGTTGCCATGTCGGCAAGCCTGAATGCGACTGCCTGATGTTCGATGATGGGCTTGCCGAAAGTAATGCGCTCTTTGGCGTAAGCACATGCAGCTTCAAATGCCGCGCGCGCCATGCCGACCGATTGCGCCGCAATGCCGATCCGCCCGCCTTCCAGATTTGCAAGAGCGATCTTGTAGCCTTCCCCTCTTCGCCCAGCCGGTTTTCCGCTGGAATGCGCATTCCGGTAAAGGCGAGTGCACAGGTGTCCGACGAATGCTGGCCAAGCTTGTGTTCGACCGACACAACCTCGTAGCCTGGCGTATCGGTCGGTACGATGAAGGCCGAAATGCCTTTCTTGCCTGCCGACGGATCGGTAACGGCGAACACAATCACGATCCTGCCGTTCTTGCCCGATGTGATGAATTGCTTGGAGCCGTCGATCACATAATGGTCACCATCGCGGCGTGCGCGGGTTTTGAGCGCGGAAGCATCCGAGCCCGCCTGCGGTTCCGTCAATGCAAACCCGCCGATCCATTCGCCGGAAGCCATCCTGGGCAGGAATCGCTGCTTCTGCGCTTCGGTGCCGAAACGCAGGATCGGAGCGCAGCCGACGGATGAATGGACTGAGACGATGGTCGAGCATGCACCATCGCCAGCGGCAATTTCTTCCAATGCCAGCGCGTAGGCGATCGTGCCGAGATCGGATCCGCCCCATTCTTCCGGCACCAGCATTCCCAGAAAGCCAAGCTCGCCCATTTCGGCAAGCTCCGCGCGTGGAAAAGCATGTTCCCTGTCGCGTGCGGCAGCTCGGCGCAAGCCGCTCCTGCGCAAACTGCCGGGCGGCGTCGCGAATCTGCTCCTGCGTATCGGTCAGGATCATCAGACGATCCTCTCGATGCCGACAGCGGTTGCTTCGCCGCCGCCAAGGCAGATTCCAGCCACGCCGCGCTTCAGGCCATGGGTTTCGAGGGCCGAAAGCAGGGTGACGAGGATACGCGCGCCCGATGCGCCGATAGGATGACCAAGGGCGCAGGCGCCACCGTGAATATTGACCTTGTCGTGCGGGAGATCGAGATCGCGCATCGCCGCCATCGTAACGACCGCAAAAGCCTCGTTGATCTCGAAGAGATCGACGTCCTTCAAATCCCAGCCGATTTTCGCCGAAAGCTTGCTTATGGCGCCGATGGGGCGGTCGGGTAAAGATTTGGCTTGTCGGCATGGGTGGCATGACCGACCAGTATCGCACGCGGCGTAAGCCCGCGTTTTTCTGCTTCGGATGCGCGCATGAGCACAAGAGCGGCAGCGCCATCCGAAATCGAGGAGGAGTTGGCTGCCGTCACGGTGCCGCCATCACGAAATGCCGGACGAAGGGTCGGAATTTTGTCCAGTTTCGCTTTGCCGGGCTGCTCATCGATGGAAATTTCAACCTCGTTACGCCCGCTCTTCACGGTAACGGGGTGATCTCGGCAGCAAAAGGCCGTCCTTGATGGCATTCTGCGCACGCGTCAGGGAGGCTATGGCGAATTCATCCTGAGCTTCGCGAGTGAACTGATAGGCCTCCGCGCAGTCTTCGGCAAAGGTGCCCATCAGGCGACCTTTGTCGTAAGCATCTTCAAGCCCATCGAGGAACATATGGTCGATAATCTGGCCGTGTCCCATACGATACCCACCACGTGCTTTTGGCAGCAAATAGGGAGAGTTGGTCATGCTTTCCATGCCGCCGGAAACGATGACATTGGCAGAGCCCGCCAGCAACAGATCATGCGCCAGCATGGTTGCCTTCATGCCTGAGCCGCACATCTTGTTGACCGTTGTTGCGCCGGTGGAAACTGGTATTCCGGCCTTGATCGAAGCTTGACGCGCTGGAGCCTGCCCCTGACCGGCAGACAGGACGCAGCCCATATAGACATCTTCGACCGCTTCCGGTGCAAGACCCGCGCCTGCAAGTGCGCCGCGAATGGCGGCAGCGCCGAGATCGGTCGCTTGAGCATTGGTGAAGTCGCCCTGAAAGCCGCCCATGGGAGTACGGGAAGCGCCGACAATGACAATAGGATCGCTGTTGGACATGATTGTTCCTCGTTACTTTGCTGCCATGCGAAGTGCGCCGTCCAGACGGATGACTTCACCGTTGAGCATCTGGTTTTCCACGATGTGGCGGGCAAGAGCTGCATATTCGTCCGGTCGACCGAGGCGGGGCGGAAATGGCACGGAAGCGCCGAGGGCATCCTGCACTTCCTGCGGCATGCCTGCCATCATCGGCGTGGCGAAAATTCCAGGCGCGATCGTCATGACGCGGATGCCATGCCGGGCAAGTTCGCGCCACGGGCAAGGTCATGGCGGCGACGCCGCCCTTGGAAGCGGAATAGGCCGCCTGGCCGATTTGGCCATCGAAGGCTGCAACCGACGCCGTATTGATGATGACGCCGCGCTCTCTGCCATCGCCGGGTTCGTTCTTTGCCATGGCTTCGGCGGCCAGACGCAGCATGTTGAAAGTGCCGATCAGATTGATCGAGATCGTACTTGCGAAGCTTTCGAGCTTATGCGCGCCGTCGCGGCCGAGAACCTTTCGCCCGGCGCAACACCGGCGCAGTTGACGAGCACGTCAATGTGCCCGAAAGCCTCCAGTGCGGCAGCGATGGCAGTCTTGCCATCCGCATCGCTGGTGACGTCGGTGCGGTGAAACCTTGCCGCCGCGCCAAGTGCCCTGGCCTGTGCTTCACCGGCTTCAGCATTCACATCGAGAAGCACGACTTTGCCGCCGGCATCAATGGCCATTTTGCAACCGCAGCACCAAGGCCAGAGCTTGCACCGGTAATAAGAAATACCCGATCTTTAATCTGCATATGCTTGTCCTCAGGCCTTCGTCTGTTGCTGTTTGTCGATTTCCGCCTTGCGAAGGAGGAAACGCTGGATTTTTCCACTTGGCGTCTTGGGAAGTTCGCTCAGGAAGCCAATTTCACGCGGGTAGGAATGCGCGGAGAGCCTTTTCTTCACATGCAGTACCAGCTCATCCTTCAGTTCCTGCGTACCTTCGAAACCAGGCGCAAGGATAACGAATGCCTTCACAATTTCCGTTCGCTGCGGGTCCGGTACGCCGACAACCGCCGCTTCGTTGACGGCGGCGTGCTCAAGAAGGGCACTTTCGACGTCGAATGGTCCGATGCGATAACCGGATGATGTTATAACGTCGTCAGCGCGACCAATGAAGCTGATTGAACCATCCTGCTCGAACTCCACGGTGTCTCCGGTGCGATAGTAACCGCCCGCAATGGCTGGCGTTTCTTGGCGGTAATAGCCGGAAAACCAGAGATGCGGCGATTTTGCTATATCGACAGCGAGAATGCCAGGTTGGTTAGGGCCAAGTTCATTGCTCTCTTCATCCAGAACCGCGACACGATAGCCGGGCATTGCATAGCCAGCCGAACCATGCCGAACAGAATGCTCAAGACCATGATGGTTATTCACCACCATGCCAAGTTCAGTCTGGCCGTAGTGATCGTAGATTGGTGTACCAAGATATGCGTCGAACCAGCGAATGACTTCCGGGTTAAGCGGCTCTCCGGCACTTGATACTACACGCAGGCGACCTTTGACGCGCTTTGCCGCTTCACCCCCTCTGCCATCAGCAGGCGGAAGGCGGTCGGAGAACCGGCGAGGCTGGTGACGCCAAGGCGCTCGATGATGTCGTAGGTGCTTTCAGCGGTGAAACCGCCTTCATAAAGCGTTGTCGCCATGCCAAGTTGCAATGGACCGGTCACGGCATAATAAAGACCATATGCCCAGCCCGGATCGGCAATATTCCAGAAAACATCGTCAGGCTGCAGGCCGATGGCTTCGCGCATATAGGCGCCGAATGCCAGAAGGGCGTAAAGAGGAACCGGCACACCTTTGGGCAGGCCAGCCGTGCCGGACGTCGACATCATCATGAACAGGTCGCTGCCCCTGCGAAGCACCGGCGAGCAATCAACTGACGCAGCAGCAGTCGCTGCGCGATAATCGATGTCACCGGTCGGCAGGCCTTCACCGGATGCCAGAACGGTTGCGACTTTGGGACAGTTTTCAATTTCAGCGAGTTTGGTGCGATTGGCCGTATTGGTGACGACCAGTTTTGCGCTGCTGGTTTTCAGCCGATGTTCGATTGCTTTCGGGCCAAAGGCGGTGAAAAGCGGCTGATAGATAGCGCCGATACGCCATGTGCCGAGAATGGTTGCAATGAGTTCCGGCGTGCGCGGCAACAGGCCCGCGACGACATCGCCGGGGCCGACGCCTGCATCTTTCAGTAGATTGCCGACACGAGCGGCCATATTGCGCAGGTTCTCGAAGGTGAATTCGGAAAGTTCGCCATTGGCCGCTATTGCGCGCAGGGCCACGCGATTATCGCCGGTATGCCGGTCGCAGCACTCAATACAGGCGTTGATGCCGGTTTCAGGATTGCCGTGAAGCTTTGCAATGGCATCTTCGATGCGAAATTGCGCAACGGCATCATCATAACGCGCCAGCTGCGCCGAAACGGGTGTTTCAGTCATCCAGTATAACCTCCCAGACAGCCACCTCCTCGTGGCCAACCATGCTTCAAGGTTAACCGGTCATGCATTGCAAACAATGACATGAGATGCATTAATGCGTGATCGATTTTACAATGTAGAGAAATCATGGAACGCCATAATATCGCACCGGGCTTTGTTGAGGATGCGCTCGAAAGCGTGCGTATCCGGGGATGGCTACGGCCCCTGATGGCGAAGATCGGCCTGCCGGAAACAGTGACGGAACCCATCACGAACGTGGAATATGGTCGTTTGTGGTGGCTGATTGCTGAAACGATCAATGACGAATTCTTCGGGCTGGCTGCAAGACCGATGCGCCCCGGCAGCTTTAATCTGCTTTGCCATGCTGTGCTGCATGCCGGCACGCTGGAACGGGCTTTGCGACGGGCATTGCAGTTTCTCAATGTGGTACTGGATGATCCGCAAGGTGGATTGCGGGTCCGCGATGGCATGGCCTATATCGTTCTGACCGACGCCGGACCTCCAAGACCTGCCTTTGCCTATCGTGCCTATTGGCTGATCCTGATGGGGTTGCCTGCTGGCTGATCGGGCGACGTATTCCGTTGCGCACGCTCGACTTCGCATGTCCGGCACCCGTTCACCGGCAGGATTATCACAAGTTTTCGGTGCACCCGTCCTGTTCGATCAGCCGGTGACGCGGCTGGTTTTTCCTCATCCTATCTATCGCTGCCGATCATCCGCAGCGATGTGGCACTGGAAAGTTTTCTGCGCGAAGCTCCAGCCAATATTCTGATCCGCTACCGTCATGATAACGATCTTTCCGCGAGGGTGCGCGCGCAACTCAGCGCCCAGTCGCCCGCCGACTGGCCATCTTTCGAAGAACTGGCAGGCAGGCTTGGCATGTCGGCACCAACTGTGCGGCGCAGGCTGCGCGGAGAGGGCAAAGCTTCGGGACGATCAAGGATGAACTGCGTTTCGTGATTGCCGAAAGGCTCTTGCAGGAAACAGGCTGAGTGTAGCCGAAGTGGCTGCCGAACTTGGCTATAGTGAACCGAGCGCCTTTTATCGCGCATTTCATAAATGGATGGGGCAAAGCCCGGGGCGGTTTCGGACTGTACAGCAGCAAGAATAAAATGCCGGGCTTTGCGCCTGGCATTTTGTTGCTTGGGACGCGGTTCAGTCTTCCTTGATCATGCTGTCCTTGCTCGTATCTCGCATGCGCAGATAAACGATCAGGAAAATGCCGACCATGATAGTGACATACCAGTAGAAGCCGCGTTCCCATCCGCCGGTATTGAAGCTCAATGCAACATATTCGGCAGTACCACCGAAGAGAGTGTTGGCTAGTGCGTAGAGCAGCGCTACGCCGAGTGCACGGATATTCGTATGCCCCGTGTGGTCGGGCATGCTATGATGGAAGCACTGCTGGCGCGTGTCCGAGCTGCCGTCATTTTGATGACGGGCCATGGCGATATCGGAATGGCTGTGGGATCGCTCAAAAGGAGCGTTCGATTTCATCGCCAAACCATTTGCTGCGGATCATCTGATATCGAGCGTGCGTCGCGCGCTGGAGATGCGCCGTCTGGTGCTTGAAAATCGCCGTCTTCGCCGGGCGGCGGTAGATGCCGAGCAGGACTATCCCCTGTTTGGTGAGACACCAGTGATGATGCGGCTACGTGATACGGGCGCGAAGATCAACAGAAAGGGTTTTGACATATCTGCCGATCTCCATCGCCAGATAGTTTGAATCAGAAATGACCTGATTTGCAAAGCCATTCCGATTCATTCAGAAAGGGAAACGCTCTAAAACAATTTTGCAGTTTGCTATGCCGAACCACGCAGTTCCTTTGCTTCTTTGAGCAGGGTTGTCATCTCAAGCGATGCCAAATCTTCATCACGTGTGAACACAGCATCCGCAACACGTTTATGACGTGTGATCCACCGGTCATCCTCTTCACTTGTGGCCTCTAACCCTGAATGGAAGAGATAGCGCAAGCCAACGGAAATGAGTTGGCCAAGGGAGACGAACAAGCGATTTCCCGATGCGGCGAGGATTGCAATATGAAAGGCAATGTCTTGCTCCACGCGATCATCAGTATCCAGATATGTCGCCATACCCCGCAAGGCTCGCCGGATTGCAGCTTCGTTTTCGCTGGTATGGTGCCGCGCCGCCAGCCTCGCAGCTTCCGGCTCGATCATCATGCGTAATTCATAAAGATCAAGGATCATCTTCTCTGTCTGGGCAGGGTCTTGCATTGCCCAGTCCAGTATCATCGGATCCATCATATTCCAGCAGTCGCTGGGGCGAACAACAACTCCGATTTTCGGCCTTCCTTCCACCAGCCCTTTGGAACTCAAGATTTTCAGCGCTTCGCGCGTAGCAGTTCGGGAAGCATTGAAAATCTGTCCGATGTCAGTTTCGCTGCCGATGACTGTTTTAGGCGGATAGATACCCGACACAATTCGCATACCCATGGTCGTCACGATAGTGTCGTGAACTCCGACCGTGGAACTCTCGCTTTCCCCTGCGTGACCGTGTCGCTGCTTCAAGCCCAATCTCCGATGTTTCTCTCGTAGAATGCATAGCTGAATCCCGGGAAAAGTTCAAACAAGCCTATTTGAAATTTAATAATACTACACTTGACATTAATGGTAATACAATTAAGCTGCCTCGACAATGGGAGACGGCGCATTGCATTGCAGCAAACAGTGCAGGCAGGCGCTGCCGAACCAGCAAATTCCAGGGCGCGGGAGCGGCCTTTGAGGATCCAAAATGAAAATAACCAAACTCGAAACTTTCATTGTCGCGCCACGCTGGCTATTCCTCAAGGTCTCGACGGATGAGGGTATCTCCGGCTGGGGCGAGCCAGTTCTGGAGGGGCATGCGGAAACGCTTGCTGCGAAGATCGCGAGCTTGAAACCCTGTTGATCGGGTGCGATCCGCTGCTCATTGAAGACACGTGGCAGATGATTTATCGCAATGGCTGCTATCGTGGCGGGCCTGTGTTGATGAGTGCGATGTCTGGCGTTGACATGGCGTTGTGGGATATCAAAGGCAAGGCTTATGGCCAGCCGGTCCATGCGCTTATGGGCGGTAAAGTGCGCGACAGGGTTCGTACATATCGCTGGATCGGGGCGATCGGCCCGGCAATCTTGTCGCTGATGCCAAAGCCTTACTTGAAGCTGGCTACGATGCGTGCAAGCTGAATGCTACCGAGGAAGTTCAGTTTCTCGATTCCTATGCAAAGATCGACAAGATTGTCGCAAAGCTCAGTGAGTTGCGCGATGCGGTCGGGTCCCGTATGGACCTGGCTTTCGACTTTCACGGACGTCTGCATGCGCCGATGGCAAAGATATTGCTAAAGGAAATCGAGCCGCTGCGTCCAATGTTTATCGAGGATGCGGTCGTGTCGGCCCAAGTCGATCATATGGCAGATCTGGCCCGTTCCACTTCAATTCCGCTTGTCATTGGCGAACGGATGCACAGCCGTTACGAATTCCGTTCGGTCTTTGAAAAGCGTGCCGCCAGTATCATTAATCCTGACACAGCGCATGTCGGCGGTATTTCTGAAATGGTTCGCATTGGTCATATGGCCGAAGCCTATGACGTCGCACTGGCGCCGCATTGTCCGCTTGGCCCGATTGCACTGGCTGCCAGCCTTCAGGTCGATGCGATCTGCTATAATGCCGTCATCCAGGAACAGTCGCTTGGTATCCACTACAACAAAGGCGGCGATCTCAACGATTATCTCGTCCCCGAAAGCCGCTTTAAGGTTGAGGACGGTTTTCTTGCCATCCCCAGTGGTCCGGGGCTTGGCATCGAGGTGGACGAGAATATCGTCCGCGCCCGCGCCGTCGAGGGTCACGCTTGGCGCGCGCCCGTCTGGCGGCACGCCGACGGCTCGATTGCGGAGTGGTAATTCGCGGCATGGTTTCGGGTTTTCCCGCAGCACCTCAACAGGCTATCCGACCTTGAGCACGCTGGCTATAAGCTGGCTAATCTTCCGGGAAGATCACCCAGCATCCCAATTATATGACTTCCGCGATCGTATTCATCGTGCGGCCGTAAACCGATAAGGGCTATGCCCAGTATTCCGTGAGAACAGGAGGAGTCTCATGATCTTGGAAGAAAAAATAATCAAAAAATAACATGGCGAATGATGCCGTTTCTGGGAGTATTGTACCTTATTGCGTACATAGATCGTCAGAATGTAAGCTTTGCGAAGCTACAGATGGTCGATGCACTGAACATGAGCGAATATGCTTATGGTCTTGGCGCATCGCTATTCTTTGTTGGGTACTTCTTTTCGAGGTTCCGAGTAATCTGCTGCTCGAAAGGTTCGGAGCGAGCAAGTGGTTCGCCCGCATTCTGGTCTCGTGGGGGCTGGTGACCATCGCGCTTGCTTTCACTCAGAGTCCGACGATGTTTTATGTGCTACGCTTTCTGCTCGGTGCATGTGAGGCGGGTTTCTTTCCAGGTGTTCTTTATCTGCTTACGCTCTGGTTTCCTTCGCAATATCGTGGCTCAATGGTTGGACTTTTCATGATCTTTAGCGCGATAGCGAACGCTATAGGGCTCCACTCGGTGGTTCGCTGCTTGCGCTGGATGGCGTTTTCGGCCTGGCGGGGTGGGAGTGGGTTTTCCTTGTTACTGGCGCTCCCGCGGTCATTGCGGGTATTGTCACCTGGTTCTATCTCGATGATAAACCTGAGCATGCCAAGTTCCTGTCATCCGAAGAAAAGAATGGCTGAAACAGAGGCTGCTTCAGGAAAAGGAAGCGCTCGCGCCGAGTAGTAGCAACCCGTTCAAGGCGATGATCGATCCGCGCGTTCTGCTTATGTCAGTTTGCTTTATTGGCTTTCCGCTGTCAGCCTATGGTCTGAGCTACTGGCTGCCAACGGTTCTCAAGAGCTTTGGTATCGGTAATGTGGCCAACGGTTTCCTCAACATTATTCCCTGGGTGATTGTCGGTATTGGTCTCTATGTCGTGCCTGCAAAAGCGGCCAAGGCCAAGTCATCAACCCCTTACATCGTCATACCGGCTATTTTGGGAGCTGTGTGTCTCGTGCTTTCGGCAGTGATACCGAACCAGACTGTTCAGTTCATTTTCCTCTGTCTGGCCGCTGGCGGCATTTTTGCGGGCCAGCCCGTATTCTGGAGTCTGCCGTCGCGTTTCCTGACGGGGCGGGGGCTGCGGCGGGTTTGGCGGCGATCAATTCGGTCGGTAATCTGGGTGGATTTATTGCTCAGAACGTAGTCCCCTGGATCAGGGACGTGACTGGAAGTACACTGACACCGATGTTCTTTCTGGCGGCCTGCCTATCTGTTACGGCGGTCCTTTCAATCATTGTCAGCCGCTCGATCGCTCAGAAGGACTGAAATAGGATTGAGTACTGCCGAATGGCGAACAGTCAGAACGTGGCATTTTCTCTGGAACAATGCCGCGTTCAATTTTGTTTGAGTCTGAAGCAACACGATCAAAAACCGAATTTATCATTCTCCGTTAGATTGTATTCTGAATATGCTTGACCTATTCTGAATAAAAATATTTAAACCTGTAATTTTTGGATGATATACAAAAAATAATTGGATTTTACAATATGTATTTCGATATTTGCAATACTTCAAAAGTAAATTGTGACTGGATTGATGTTGAATGGTGGAAGGTTGAAATATTTGTTTCGTAGAATTTTGCGGATCAGGTTCGTGGCGATTATCGCTGCGCTTTGATTGTTATTTGCTGACGTATAATAACAAACATTCCGCGCGGAATATTCCCGCTGCTTGACGCCATCATACGAACGGCCGAAGCGTTTTAGCCAATACCACCGTCCGAATCGAACACCCGATCTGGGTGACAACCGCTCCAGACGAGTGTGTGGAGAATGGTCAGGCCTCGGCATGGCTCCGAGCGTCAGAGGCCGATCGCCTGAACCGCACGTCAAGATGCGCTGCCATTCGCTTATCCAGATCGTGACATGGACGTTTGCCCGCGTTCAGTCGCTGTGATCCGTCAATGGTCCCAGTAACCCCGCAAAGCGTGAAACCATTTCAAGCCAGCCTCGGATGGTCTGAGAGCAGGTGCGCGGTCAAAGATCTCAATGCCTGCTCGCAACCCAAACAGGCGTTTGCCATAGCACATCAAATGTTCGATGCCCTGCATTGTGTTAACAACTGCTGGAAGCATTTTCTCGTATGAGTTTTGTGCCTCGTTTTCCCACCCATCTATGAAGAACTCGTAGGTTTTGACGGCAAAATCTATACAATCGGGTGCGAGAATAAGTCCTTTGCAACCTGCACGTAGATTGTCCGGCAACTCAAGCCCGGCACGTCCGTTGAATACCGGCATACGCCCGGCGGTAACCTGTATCAGATTGGCAATATCAACAACCGGCCCTTCGCCTTTGATCAGCTTAATGTTGGGATGCTGCTCACCGAGCTCACGAATATCTTCTGCATTCAGGCCGCGGCCCATCAGGGCAGGGGCATTCTGGATAGCAACCGGAAGAGACGTACTATCTGCAACGCGGCCGAAAAAGCTCATATATTCGCGGGCCTGAAACTGCCCGATCATGGGCGGCTGGAGAATGAGCCAATCAACGCCCAATCTTTCTGCTTCACGCACCTGACGTACTTGCTCTGCAACAGATGAACCATAAATGGTGATTGCGACAGGCACCTGTCCCTTGGTGTCCTCAACGAGCCATTGCATGATCTGGCACCGTTCGGCTTCGCTCATCTTGGATGCTTCTGTAGCTAACCCCAGCGCAGCAACGCCATGCACGCCTTGTGCAAGACACAGTTTGGTCTGCCGGCGCATCGCCTCCCGATCGAGATTTTCATCCCGATCGAAAAGTGCATAGAGAATGGCGTGGATGCCGTGAAGGGTGCTAGGAGAAAACGGGACATACATCAATCTCAATGTCTTTTGCTGGAGCCGACAGGATCAGCGGAGTTGCGGATATCGATAATCGTTTGATGGCCTTTGGCGCTGCCAGCTTCTTTGCAAGAGAAATGCCTAATAAGCCGCCCATTATCAGCGCAGCCGAAACAAGTGTCAGTGCAAGGTCATAGCTATTTGTTGTATCCTTGATCCAGCCGATCGCCGGAGGCAACACCAGTCCAGCCACGTTGGCCAGTGCATTGATGAGCGCAATCGAGACGGCAGCCGTCAGCCCGGAAACATATTCCGTTGTCACAGCCCAGAAGATGGGGATAACCGCCCAGTTCAAGCCGACCGACAAAACGATCAGAACGTAGGAAAGATGGGCATTGCCAATATATACGGCGGCCAGCAACAGCAGTCCTGCAAGTGTCAGCGGCACACCCAGATGATAGGCGCGTTCACGCGTGCTATCAGAATGACGTCCATTAAAGAACATGAAGATGCACGCTGCTATGAAAGGCACCGCGGATAGCAGGCTGATGGCCAGATCGTCGCCGCTTGAAATGCTTCGCACGATCAAGGGCATGAAAAGCGTAATTCCAATCGTCCCAAATGCCTGCAACAACCAGAAGGCAGCAAGCAGCCAGACATTTCCGTTTCGGAATGCTGTTTGCCAGCCTGTCTTATGCTCAGATTGACCCGTGCCCTGTTCAGCGTCGATCTTTCGCTCCAGTTCATAGGCTTCCGCCTGCGAGAGCCAGCTGGCATCCGACGGTCGATCTGGCAGGAACCACAAGACGACGAATCCGAGTAGGACCGCTGGCAGGCCTTCCACGAAAAACACCCAGCGCCAGCCTGCCACGCCCAAAGCGCCGTCAGCATGAAGCAGCAGACCCGAAAGTGGGAGGCCTATGACAGAGGCGAGAGCTGCGCCGATGTAGAAAAGGACATTGCATGCGCGCGCTCCTGCGAAGGATACCAGCGCGCCAGATAATAGATGATGCCGGGCGTGAAACCGGCTTCTGCAGCTCCCAATAGCAACCGCATCCCGTATAGCTGATACGCGCTGGTAATAAAGGCCATACCCATGGCTACCAGGCCCCAGCTAATCATGATGCGCGCAATCCAGCGTCGCGCTCCAAACTTGGTCAGCGCAACATTACTGGGCACCTCAAAGATGATGTAGGTAAGGAAGAACAGACCTGCAGCCAACCCGTACATTCGACTGGTCAGTCCCAGATCGGCATTCATACCCAACGCTGCGACAGAGATATTGGATCTGTCGATATAGGCTATCAGGTACAGAAGCATCAAGAAAGGCAAGATGCGGAGATTTATCTTCCGCATTGTGGCTTGGTGTTCCTTACTCATCGTCTCCTCCCCAGTCGACATTTGATGGCTGATTCAAACATCATACGTTTAACATATGATGTTTGATTATCAAGATCGAAATTTGCTAGAGTTGAAGCGGAAGCTTGGGATCTGGACATCCGACAAACAGGATTAAGCTATTAGCCTGTTGCCAATCCCTTTCACCCGTGCCAACGCAGAAGCAGACGAGCGGAGAAGGCCATATGAATCAGAAGAAGCCGAACCGGACACAGACGGTGGTTGATGCGCTGGGGAGACGCATCGTATCGGGCGAATTCGCCATCAATGTTGTGTTCCCTTCGGAGCCTGAGCTGGAGCGAGAATATCAGGTCAGCCGGACGGTCATTCGCGAGGCGATAAAAATATTGTCTGCAAAGGGGCTCGTCACCGTGCGGCAAAGGCATGGCACACATGTCAACAGCAGGGAATACTGGAGCTGGCTCGATGCCGATCTGATAAGGTGGCTTTCAACCAGCACCTTGGCCAAGCAGGAATTGCTAGCCTTTTCCGAAATCCGCCAAATCATAGAACCGGAGGCCGCAGCGCTTGCTGCCTTACGCGGCGACGAGAGCCAAAACAACGAATAGTCGAGGCTTACCGCCGAATGGCACACAATCAGGAAGAGGAGAGCAAGGCTGTTGCGGCCGACAAGGCATTTCACCTGGCGATTCTCGCTGCTACAGGCAACCCGGTCTTGCTCAGCTTTCAGAAAGTCATCGAAGCCATCTTCGATACATTGTTTCCTTATACAACGAAGGCATTCGCCGATAATATCGAGAACCACCATCAGGTCGCGGAAGCGATCTATCGTGGAGATGCCGCCGCCGCGAGACAGAACATGAAGGAACTGCTTGCGGAGACGGGACGCTACATCGAAAAAATACCTGAGGATCGCGGCAATTTCGTCCAGGCAGCGTAGTCACTGATACCGGCGACGTAGAACTAGATGCTGCTGTGTCTCCGGCAAATCCCTATGCAGGGTGTTGCTGAACACTCAGCCCGCCATCGACAGTGAGACAGGTCGCGTTCATGAAGGACATTCGTCCGAAATCATGAATACCGCCGCCATAGCAATTTCATGGGGTGAAGCGATCCGCCCGCCCGGATGTAGTGCCATTGTTTCCGCTCGCGCTGCCACAGGATCAGGAAAACTGTTCCAGTAGTCGACATTTTTCTGGGTCTCGACATAGCCCGGCGCAATTGCGTTCACGCGGATCTGCTGTGGTGCATATTCCAGACCCAGTGCCTTGGTCATGCCCATCAGTGCATGTTTTGCCAGCGGATACGGAAATGTGTGCGGGATGATGGTGAAAGCGTGGGTGGAGGCAATGTTGAGAATAACGCCGCCGCCCTGTTCTATCAGACCCGGCAGAACAGCCTTGCTGCAATTCCACGCGCCCTTAAGATTGACGTCAAAACAACGGTTCCATTGATCGTCGCTCGTTTCCAGCGGTTTCGCAAAAACATTGATGCCGGCATTATTCACAAGCGCATTGACGGCTCCGATCTCGTCGTTTGCCTGTGCAACGGCTGCAGAGATAGCGGAAGCATCTGAAATATCAGCCTTTGCGAAACCCAAGATTGCTCCTGCTCGCGCAAAGCAATGGCTTCACGCTCAAGTCGCTCCAAATCCATGTCGATGAGAAATAGTCGCGCGCCTTCCTTTGCAAAAGCCTGTGCGATGGCAAGGCCGATACCCTGTGCTGCGCCTGTGACAAATATCCGTTTTCCGACAAGTCGGTCAGCCATATCTCTATTTCCTCTTATACCGAGGCGCTGAGATGCTAATGCATCACGCCTTGAAAATGTTCAATCGCCGCACGGGCTCAATCAAAACCCAATGTGTCAAGCTCATCGAGTTTTGGCATTACCATTCCGCCACGCTGCCATCGGCATGACGCCAGACGGGATTGCGCCAGTCATGGCCGATCTTGGCCCGTTCCCTGACATAATCCTCGTCGATCTCAATGCCCAGACCCGGTCCTTGCGGGATAGCGACATAACCGTCGCAATACTCGAAAACCTCGCGGTTGGTAATGTAGTCGAGTATGTCATTGCTTTCGTTGTAGTGAATGTTCAGGCTCTGCTCCTGAATGAAGGCGTTGTAACTCACAGCATCCACTTGCAAACAGGAGGCGAGTGCGATCGGTCCTAATGGACAATGTGGTGCCAGCGCCACGTCATAAGCTTCCGCCATCGCCGCAATTTTACGACATTCGGTAATACCGCCTGCATGGGACAGATCCGGCTGGATAATATCGACATAACCGCGCGACAGAATCGACTTGAAATCCCAGCGCGAATAAAGCCGTTCGCCCAGAGCAATCGGGGTCGATGTGTGATTGGCAATTTCGACCAATGCCTCGACATTTTCAGACAGCACCGGCTCTTCGATAAACATCAGCTTGAACTGGTCCAGTTCACGGGCCAAAACCTTTGCCATCGGGCGGTGGACGCGCCCGTGGAAATCGGCCCCGATACCCACATGCGGGCCGACGGCCGCACGCACAGCACCAATCGTTTCAACAATGGCGTCGATCTTGGCGTGGCTGTCGACAATCTGGAGTTCCTGAGCGCCATTCATCTTCAGCGCGGTAAACCCACGGTCCACCATCTCCCGCGCATTAGCCGCTACATCGGATGGACGATCGCCTCCAACCCAGGAATAGACTTTGATACGATCCCGACACTGGCCTCCCAACAGTTCGTGCACCGGCACGCCGAGCGCCTTGCCCTTGATGTCCCACAGTGCCTGATCAACGCCAGCAATAGCGCTCATCAAAATGGGGCCGCCACGGTAGAAGCCCCGCGATACATGACGTTCCAATGATCTTCGATCAGCCGCGGGTCCTTGCCGACGAGATATTCGGACAATTCGTGTACAGCGGCTTCAACCGTCCGCGCGCGGCCTTCGATAACCGGCTCACCCCAACCGGAAATCCCTTCATCGGTCTCAATCTTCAGAAACAGCCAGCGTGGCGGAACGATATAGGTCGTCAGTTTTGTTATCTTCATCTGGATCGCTCACTTCTGGAGGATTTCGGGAGGGTGTTGACGGTGAGGTGGATTGTTCCGGCCAGGGTTTCGCCCGGAGCAAGGATATGCAAACCGCCAAGATCGGTGCGATGGTGCCCGTTGGCCTTGTGGGTCATCGGTTCAAGACAGAAAAATCCGGCATGGCCGCTGCTGAATTTGCGGCATAAGGCAAATACAGAAACGCATGGGCGAAGATCGGATTGTAACTCATCTCCAGCGCAAGACCTGTTTCTGGCCAAAGAATGCGCGCTGGTCCTTCCAGGCCCGAAAACCGTTATTGATCCAGCGAACAGGTAGCGAACGCGGCTTTCGAAAATCGAGAGGATCGCTCAATTCCAGCTCGTTACCCGGCAGTGAACCTTCTGCTTCTTCATGAAAACTTTTCGCCTGAAACTCGAGCAAAGTATCGGGTCGCAGTGGGAAATAAGGATGCCAGCCAAGACCGAAAGGCAGGGCATGCGCGCCCTCGTTAACGACGGACAGCTGCAGGCTGAAGCCATACTCGTCAATGCGAAAAACCTGACGGGCCGTATAATCATAAGGATTAGTCCCGTCGCTATCATGACGGTAGCTCAGGGTCAGCTCGTTTTCCGACCGTTCGACCACATTCCAGAGTGCCAGCCAGCCGTCCCCATGCAGATAAAGGGGTCACGCGCGCTGTTGGCCGCAAGATGATAAATGCGGCCTTCGAATGTGAAACTGTTGCCGCCAAGCCGGTTTCCGAACGGGACCAGCGGAAACCCTGCGCTATCTCCCGGGCCAGCTTGATCATCCGTCGCAGACCGTAATAACGCAGTCTGCGAGCCGTCCTTGTGTCGCCACCATAGCCCCTGCATGACACCACCCTGCGCGGAGATGCTGGCCGATAGCTTGTTCGAACTGACATGCAAAGCCATGGGAGCCTCTTTGTCAACGCATAGAGCTGGAGCATTCCGAATTCAGACGGAACCGCTCCGTACTTTGGGAAGCAGATCAAGCCGTTCCGAAAACCCGATCATAGGCCGCGATAGTACGTCGTGCGTTGTCCCGAACAGTTGTGCCCGTGTCTCCGGGTCTATAGAGACTGGTGCCGAGACCGAAGGTCCGAACGCCTATCTTGGCATAATCGGCAAAACTCGCATCAGAAACACCGCCGACGGCACCCACTACCGCATCTGTCGGGAGGATAGTCTTGATCGCTGCGACGCCGGATGGTCCGAGCGCTCCAGCAGGAAAGAACTTCAACGCAGATGCGCCGCTTTTGAGTGCGAGAAGCGCTTCCGAGGCTGTGTAGCATCCGGGCATGGAATAGAGCCCACGTGCCGCTGCGGCCTTGATGATCTCTGGGTCTGTGTTGGGACTGACCATGATGCGGCCGCCGAGATCGGCCAGTTTTGCGACATCGTCCACAGTCAAGACCGTACCGGCGCCGATCAGCGCCTTGTCGCCGAACAGTTTCACAGCCTGCCCGATAGAAACCCACGGCTGTGGAGAGTTCAGCGGGATTTCGATCACCTCAAAACCTTCTTCCAGCAGAACCGTGAGAATGGCTTCGACTTCTTCGTTGCGAATGCCGCGGATAATCGCCACAAGCGAGCGTTGCAGCGATGGCCAGACAGGTTTGGTATTCATCTTATGCTCCAGACTGGGAATGGATTAAGCGGGCCGCCGCCAGCAACCCTGCTCTCACGACTTTCTCGCCATCGAAGAGTTGAACGCTGAAGCCTGCCTGCTCCATTACGGGCCGGTAAAGCCGGTTCAACCGCTCGGATGCGACCAGCCCCGCTTCGCCGCCACCGTAAATGCGTAACGCCGTACCGATTTCTGCGCCGATCAGCACGCCCGACAAATGGGCAGCGCCATCGGCGTGTTCTTCAAAGTTCAAAAGCTGACTGGCTCGAATCTGGAACAGCATGGCGAGAGCCTGTTCCGGCGCTTTCAGGCTATGCTCGACAGCTCGTGCGAAAGCTGGTGTTTGGGCCTCAAAATTGCTCGCTGGATCGACAGCGTGCTTGAGGATCGAATGTTGCGACAGCACGGCAAATAGTTCACCGGTCATGAAACTGGTGAAGCCCGTCACCTGCCGGTCGGCAATACTGACCCATTTGCAATGGGTACCCGGCATACACACAAGCCCGTCGGGCAAGGTTTCAACGACACCCGCAAGTTGCGTTTCCTCGCCGCGCATCACGTTGGCGGCGTCGCTTCGAATTTGCGCGACGCCGGGGATGATGCGGATATCGCGTCCAGTTTTCGGTACATGAACTGCTTCCTCGGCCAGACGGTCCAACTGCGCAGGAACAGGCAAATAGGGTGCTTCCACCCAGCCCTGGCGTGCGCCTGCCATGCCACTTATGAGGACCGGCAGATCGGCAGGAGCGCCAAGGCGGTGGAGATGTCGCTCCAGAACAGTGGCGAAGCCGGTATCCGCCGCCTTCATCATGCCTTCGTCGCTCTTGCTTTCGCCCAGCACCGCGCCGTCCTGATTGACGACCCAAAGCCGAAAGCTGGAGGTGCCCCAATCGACCAAAGCATAGAACATTTCATTCCCCATTATCTGTCGCCATCAGCTTCTAAACGCAATGGTGGAGGAGCGTAGATTGTCAAGGAGCACCGCCAGCAAAAGAATGAAACCACGCACGACATACTGGTAAAACGCCTGGATGTTCAGCAGATTCATTACGTTTTCTGCGATACCCATGATGAGCACACCCACGATCACGCCCGTCATGGCAGCACGTCCTCCGGCCAGCGACACACCACCCAGTACGCACGCCGAAATGACGGAAAGTTCGAGACCGGTCGCTGCATTGGGCTGACCCGAAGTGATGCGTGACGCCAGCAAAATGCCTGCAATAGCGCAAATCAGTCCTTGCAGCGCGAAGATCCAGATTCGCATCCCGACAACATTGACACCTGCCAGACGCGACGCTTCCGGATTGCCGCCGATAGCCAGCGTATTCTTGCCGAAGACGGTGCGGTTCAGGACAAAGCCGAACACGACGAATAGAGCGATCATCACCCAGATCGGGGTAGGCACACCGAAAAACTTCGAAAGCGCGAGCTGATAGAATGAAGGATCGTTGATACCTACGGCGCGACCGTCCGAGGAAATCAACGCCAAGCCGCGGACGATCTGCATGGTGGCGAGTGTGGCGATCAAAGCATTGACCTTGAACCGCGCGATAACGACGCCGTTGAAGAGCCCGACAATAAAGCCGGCCGCCAAAGCGGCCAGCAGGCCGATAAGGATGGAGCCGCTGACATTGGAAACCATCACAGCAATCATGCCAGTAAATGCCACGTTCGAACCGACCGAAAGGTCGAAGTCCCGCGAAGCCAGACAGAGCATCATCGTGCAGGCCACGATACCGATGGTTACGACTGATTGCAGCAGCCCCAGCATGTTGCGCTCGGTGAGAAAGTTGGGAACCGTCAGCGCCACGACTGCAAAAGCGATGGCAAAAATCACCACTAGCCCCTGTTCGCCGAGAAGGAGTTTTTCAAAGCGGTCATCGTGATGCAACTTTCTGACTGTCAAATTGAATGGATGCCGTGCGGTCCGGCAGGGCAGCGGCTAGAATGGTGCGCTCGTCAAAACCGGGGCGGTCAACGGAAGCGGCAATGCGGCCTTCGCACATGACAAGGATGCGGTCCGAAATGCCCATCACTTCGGGCAGTTCGCTCGAAACAACGACAATTGCCATGCCGCTCTCGGCAAGACCGTAGAGAATTTCATAAATCTCGGCTTTAGCGCCAACATCGATGCCGCGTGTTGGCTCATCGATCATTAGAACCTTGACGTTCTGCTCAGAAAGCCAGCGTCCGAGAATAACCTTCTGTTGGTTGCCGCCCGACAGATGGACTATGTCCTGTTTGCGCGACGGCGTGCGCACGCGCAGCTGCTTGATGCTCTTTTCGGCGATATCTGCTTCTTTGCGGGGAAATTAGTCCCATGGGGAAAAATGCCGGCGTGTTGAAATGGCGATATTTTCTTCGATAGATCGCCCCTGCAGGATGCCATCTGCCTTGCGATCTTCCGGGCACAGCATAATGCCCGCCTCGATCGACTTGCGCGGACTGTCGGCTGAAACCTTTATGCCGTCAACTTCAACACTGCCGCTCTTGCGGCTGTCAGCACCGTAAAGCAGCCGCAGCATTTCTGAACGCCCGGCGCCAATAAGGCCGAACAGGCCGAGGATCTCACCACTGCGCACTTCAAAGCTGGCCGGATCGGGCAATTCGGGTCCACTCAGATTTTCGACCCGCAGTCGAACTTGATTCTTGATCGGTCGCCCCCGCCAGCCCCATATATCGGAAATTTCTCGTCCCACCATTTCCGCGATCACCTGATCGCGTGTGACACCCTCAAGACTGCTGTGATGGGCCGCAAGCTTGCCATCTCGCAATACGGTGAGACTGTTGCAGAGATCGAAGACCTCATCCAGCCGGTGAGAGACATAAAGGATCACTTTACCTTCGGCCTTGAGCCGACGGATCAGCTTGAACAGAATTTCACTTTCCCGCGAAGACAGTGATGAAGTTGGCTCGTCCAGTGCAATCACGCGTGCATCGACCATGATTGCCTTTGCTATCTCCACCATCTGGCGTTCGCCGATGGAAAGCCGCGCCACCTTGATCGAAGGATCAATGTCCAGGCCGATGTCGGCAAGCTTTCTAGTAACCTCATCGGTCAACTGGCGGGAATTGATAACGCCACCCTGATTGGGAAAACGGCCAAGCCAGAGATTTTCGGCGACCGTCAGCTCAGGCACGAGCTGCAGTTCCTGATGGACGACCACCACGCCTGCCTGGAAGGCATCGCGAACGGACGCGTATTTCTGCTCGATCCCATCAATGGATATCGTACCACTATTTGCGGCCTGATCGCCGGAGAGGATACGGATCAGCGTGGATTTTCCCGCGCCATTTTCCCCATCAGGCCGTGGACACTGCCTTTAGCCACCGTGAAGGAAACATTGGAAAGCGCGTGCACACCCGGATAAGATTTCGAGATATGACTGAACGCCAGAAAGCTATCCATGACATCTCCGGAGATTGGTATCGCATATAGTGAAGAAGGGACGCGGCCGCATGAAGTTTTCAACGACCGCGTCGGAAAGAAGCTGCTCGACTTACTCGATGCCTAGATCTTTTCTGACCTGCTCGTAATTATCGCGCAGGGCAAGCTCACCTGTGGTGAGGATCAGCTTTTCCGGTTCCTTGTCATTGGCAACCCACTCATACATGTTGAGGGCGGTTTCATAACCATGACGCTTCGGCGAGATAATAACCGTGCCATAGAAACCAGTAGGATTGGGCTTCTTGAATTCGTTAATGGCCGAATCCGATCCACCAATGCCAACGGCAATGACATTGTCCGATGAAATGCCGACGCTTTCAGTGGCGCGCACGGCACCCAGAACCGCTTCATCGTTAAGGCCGACGGCAACCCAGTATTTAATTTTCGGGTTCTTGTTCAGCACTACTGTAGATGCATTCAGAGCGGCTTCCGTATCGGTCTTCGCCTGCGGCGCATCAAAATATTGCTTCCAGGCAAGCCTGCGGCTTTCATCGCCGACAGTGCGCCCTCGACCCGGTCAACTGCAGTTGGCAACTGATCGTAGGAAACACGGACCGCACCGACATCCTTCCAATCCCAGCCACGCTTCTTTACTTCATCGCTGATGGCCTGACCGACAGCTTCACCGATCTTGGTGGCGGAAATGCCCATGTGTGGCACGTCTTCCAGCGGTTGGCCATCGGCACCGACAAGACGATCATCGACCGTCATCAACTTTAGATCATTGGCTGCAGCCTTCGCCACGATGCCAGGGCCAAGCTTAACGTCCGGCGTGCAAATAATCACGCCCTGCGCACCCTGCGCACCGAGATTATCGAGCGCAGCCTGCACTTTTCGCCATCCTGCGCAGCGATTTTGACGAGGGTGAAGCCCTTTTCCTTGGCCGCGATATCGGCGAATTTCCATTCGTCCTGGAACCAGGGTTCTTCCGGTTGCTTCACGACGAAGCCGATCTTCACGTCCGCGGCCATTGCCGAGGTTAGGTGGCAAATGCAACACTTCCGGCCACAAGCGCGGCCTTAAACAAACTCATGATGACCTCCCATAAAACTCATCCCGCCTCCTCGACGGTCGCAGATTCGTAACTTCAATGATCGTATTCGTCAACTGCCTAGTATGATGAATTAATCCTGTTGTAATATTTAGATATCTGTATAATCAGACCTGATTGATAGGGATGCACCGTCATGGTGGATCGAACCGTTGATTTGCCGTAACTTTGCTGAGTGGAGGTTGAGAGTGACAATAATATCGTCGAACGAAGCGATACAGGAATCCTCATCTGTGTCGACGCGCCCGCGCGTGAAGAACAATGTCATTTCAGCACTTGCTCTCGATATCTGCTCCGACACCTTCTCACCGGGCAGTTTTTGCCGCGCGAAAATGATCTTTGTGCACGCTACAATGTAAGCCGGACAGTCATTCGCGAAGCGCTTAAAGTGTTGGAATCTAAAGGGCTGGTTCGCGGGCGTTCCCGCGTCGGTACCGTCGTGTGCGAACATGATGAATGGAATATTCTGGACCCGCAGGTCATCGAATGGCTCGGTGATCGGGTTGTAGAGTTCAACCTGCTTGATTGTGTGCTGGAAGCAAGGCGCTCCATAGAACCGGCCGCCGTCGTTCTCGCTGCAAGAAAGGCCACCACGCAGGAAATTGCGGATATCGAAAAGGCCTGGCAAATGATGAGGGATGCTGAGAATGATATTGTGAGCTTCACGGAAGCCGACGTGCTTTTCACTCCTGTTTGCTCAAGGCCAGCCACAACCAGATTTTCCGTCAGCTCTCCCACACGATCAGTGCAGCTCTCAAATATTCATTGCAAACATCCAATGAAATTGCAGATACACGAGATGATGCCATAACCGCTCACGGCAATCTCGTGGAAGCGTTACGCATAAGAGATGAAGCCAAGGCAATCGAAGCCATTGAAATGGTGCTAGATATGGCTGAAAAGATCTTGATCAGGCGAAAGCACCTATGCCTCGCGCTTGAAATGTAAGCGCCAGATAATTCCCTCCTCGAAACAACCATGCACTTTGGTCCGCCTCGAAGATGTTTGTTAAGACGCGCCAATAAAAACGTTTTTATTTTTCTTGAAAACGTTTTATTGGCTGCTATCGTTTTGTCATCATGGTCGTGGGAGCTGGAGATGTCGAGGTTGATCCACTAAATGAAAACGAACGTGCGACCGACGATCAAAACGCTCGCGGAATACACGGGGTATTCGATTGCAACGATTTCGAAGGCGTTGCGCGGTTCACCGGTCGTAACGGAAGAGACGCGCAAGATTATTCTTTCTGCTGCGGACGAACTTGGCTATCAGGCCAATGCTCGTGGCATGGCGTTGCGTACGGGCAAGACCTATCAAGCCGCCGTATTAATGCCGATGAATTCGGTGGCAGGTTATGAATGGGACGGCGTCGAATATACGCAGATTCTCAGCGGCCTTAGCCAAGTCCTTGATGATAGCGATTATCAGCTTTCCGTCTATGGCTATCGCAGTTTTGACGATGCCTGTGCCATCACGCGCCGTATTGTCGATCAAAGCCTCGCCGACGGTCTGATTTTTCAGGCGTTCTGGCTGATGATGCGCGCATCGACATGCTGGTAGAGGCTGACTTCCCTTTCGTGTCGCTGGGGAGGTGTCGCAAATCGCTCGTTTATGCCCATGTCGATGTGGATAATGAATGGGCTGCACATGCCGCAACTGCACGACTGATCGCTGGCGGGCACCGGCGCATCGGTCTGGTGAATGCGGATGTGCGTTTTCCTATGCTCTCGACAGGATCGATGGTTTTACGCGTGCCTTCACAGAGGCAGGTGCTGCGCCATGTGCCGATCTGGTTATCGGCGGCGACTTGTCCACACGCTTCGGACGCGATTCTGCGCTGGCTCTCCGGGAAGAGCGCGATCCACCGACTGCGTTGGTCTGTGTCAATGAATCGACAACGCTCGGTGTGTTGTCCGCATTGCGGTCGCTGGGGCTGGAAGTGGGGCAGGACATTGATGTCATCGCCTATGACGACATCAATGTCAGTGCCTATTTCACTCCGCCGGTCACGACTCTCTACCAGCCGATCGAAGTGTTGGGGCAACGGCTGGGGAATTTCTGTTGCGGCGTATGGGAGGGAAGCCCCTGCGCAATTGAGGGAGGTTTTTCGTCCGAGCTCGTTGCGCGTCAGCCCGACGATATGGGCGGGAAGTTTAATTCCTAGAGCGGTTTGGCCTTTTTCCGGAGTGGCGGGAACCGCTCCGGCGAGCAGCTCTCAATGCTGTTTCAGAGACACAGCCGCTTCATGCATTCGCTGAAAGTGTTCTAATGGGAGGAGTACACATGAAAAGACAATTCTGACTTTGGCGCTCGCGCTGGTGTCCACTGTCGCTGCCCAAGCGGCCGATCTTGAGGAAAAATGCTCAAGGTCGGTTCCGACACGACCTCGCCGCCGATGGAAAGCGTCGATCCGCCACCGGGCAGATCGTCGGCTTCGATGTTGACGTGGTGAACGCAATCTGCGCCAAGATCAATTGCAAGGCGGAATTCGTGACTACGGGCTGGGATGGCATTTTCGCAGCTCTGGAGCAGGGAAACTTCGATCTCGTTGCATCTGGAGTTTCGATTACCGATGAACGCAAGAAGGCGATGGATTTCTCCGAGCCTTACATCATCAACAGTCAGGCCGTTTTGATGCGCGCCGAAGATGATGGTCTGACACTTGATGACTTCAAGTCGAAAGGCAAAAGCTGTCGGCCCAGGCGAATACGACCGACGCTCAGGTGGCCGAAGGCATTGTCGGCAAGGATAATGTTGTTGCCTACGACAGTTTCAGCGCCTCTGTCATCGCGCTTAAGAATAAGGATGTCGACGGCGTGGTGATCAACGGTGCCAATGCACCCGCCTATGAAAAGGAATTCGCAGGCGAACTCGTTGTTCCAATTCGCGACCTGCAATCCGATCCGCTGGGGTTGGTTTTCCGCAAGGGCGACGAAACGGCTGCCGCCTTCAATGAAGGTATCAGGGCTATCAAGGAAGATGGCACGCTCGATGCTCTCATCAGCAAATATTGGGGCGCAAAATAGACTGGAACATTTCTGGCGGCGAACCTGCGAAAGTGAAGCACGTGCTGCCGAGATGATGCGCAAAACCAAGAAGAGAGCTTATCCCGAAGAACGCAGAGCGGTTTTCGGGATAGCCAAAATAGATAGAGCAGTTCCAACGACTCTAACTCCGTTGGCCTTGGCCCACACGCAACGCCTCTGGAACGTCGTGTCCAGAGGGTCGGGAGACGATTCAAATGTATTTTTGATGCGCTTGCGTCCGAGCAACATGATCGTGCTCGCCGCACTGCCATTTGTCGTCTATCTCTTCGCCAGTTCGAACGATTACCAACGTTCGCTTCTGGCGATCCTGGGAGTCGAGCCGGGATCATCAGCTTTCGTGCCGGGTTTTGTGCTGCTTTGCGTAGCCTTTGTTTCCGGTCCCGCCACGATTCTGTTCATGCGCAGGAACTATATTCGCTGGGTAGTTCCTTGTTCGGCGCTCAATCTCCTGTCGGCTGCCGCACTCGTGGCAACACCTGTCGTGTACCCCTACCTGCACTCGGTTGTGGCGAATGGGGTCGATCCGTTCACGTCCGATCTCGTGATGAAAGGCGTCACACCACGGCGACTTACCGAGGCCGCGGCACTGGCGACTGATCGGTACGGGTTCATCATCCTGTTGAGCTATCTCGGTGCGACCGTTCTGGGCCTGCTCCTGTGCCTGGCGGGCAGATCCGGGAACGGGTTGTCGCGATCGCGCAAGGTGGGTTTCATCCTGCTTGCAGCGATCAACGGGCTTGGATTATTTCTCGTCCTCTTTGCAGCGCATGTGGCATTTGCCGCCGGGGTTGCAACAACCATTCGGGCTGCCATTTCGGCTTATATCATTGCGGCGCTTCTGGCTCTGCTTTGGGTTGGCCTGCAAAAGCTTCAATATAGCAGCCGGGGAGACTTCACCTTCATCGGCCTGACGTTGCTGATGGCCTGCATGGCGGCCTGGTTTCTGTTTCAGCCGCGTCAGGCCTATACGCTCGCAGGCACGCTCGATGGCAAGATCGGCGTGGTGACCGGCACTCCATCAAGCATGATCGGCACGGTGCGATACGGCCAGTTTCCCGGTGGTCCCGAAAACGAAGTGCCATTGCGCACATTTCGCGGTCCGCCTGAAGCGCTCGCCGCCCTTGGCAAAAGGCCGATGTCAGCGCGGTTCTGCTTCCGGCGGCTTCAGTCCCGGCGAACATGCCTGTCCTGTGGCAGACGGAAGCGTTGAACGACCGCGACAAGTCGACGGGCATTGCCTTCGTCGTTTTGGCCATTGCGCTCGGATTGCTGACGGCTTGCGGTCATATCCATCGCCGTCATCCCCTTTCCATCGGCGCTGAATTCATCGTGGATACGATCCGGGGCATTCCCATGCTTGTCATCGTGCTCTATGTCGGTCTGCCCTTGAGTGGCGCGCTGAAGGACGCCACGCAGGGCGTGATCGATCCGCCGAACATGGCTCGCGGTGTGGCGGCGATGGCGTTGGCCTACTCGGCCTATCTGGCAGAAATTTTCCGATCCGGCATCAACGCCATTCCGAGGGGACAAATCGAGGCGGCACGCAGCCTTGGTCTCAACGGCTGGCAGACCGCCCGTCTGGTGATCCTGCCGCAGGCTTTTCGTATCATCATTCCGCCGCTCGGCAACGAGCTGATCGCTATTCTCGGACACATCGCTTCTGTCAATCCTGTCCATTCGGGATATCACGCAGCGCATGCGCGAGTTCCAGTCAGCAAGTTTCCTGCCGTTTGCGCCGTATAATTCGGCTGCGATCTTCTACATCCTCCTCACGCTGGCTGCGGCCAGTCTCGTCAGCACAATCGAGAGAAAATATGATGCCAAACATCGTTAAAGCCCGCCAAGACCTACAGAAGCGCGCCTCCGGACTGGTCTTTCCACACGAATTTGCCTTTGGTGCCGCGACCTCGGCCTATCAGATCGAAGGCGCCCCTTATGAAGACGGCAAGAGTGAGAGCATATGGGACCGTTTCTGCAAAAGCCGGGTGCCATCATAGACCAGTCCAGCGGCGACGTTGCTTGCGACCATTACCATCGCTGGCTCGAGGACATTGCGGTGCTGAAAGCGATGGACCTCAAAGCCTATCGCTTTTCCCTCGCTTGGACTCGGATTTTGCCGGGGGTACGGTGCAGTCAATACCAAGGGGATAAGCTTTTACGACCGCCTCATAGACGATCTGTTGGAGGTGGGTATCGAACCCTATGCGACGCTTTATCATTGGGATCTGCCGCAGGTTTTGCAGGACAAGGGCGGCTGGTATGTCCGGGAGACTGCGGATGCCCTGGCCGAATATGCCGCGGTTGCCGTTCGCAGTTTCGGTGATCGTGTCAAGAAATGGACGACTCTCAATGAACCATGGACCTTCTGCTGGTCAGGCCATGCCAGCGCCGAAGATGCGCCGGGGTTGGCTGATGGTGTGAAGGGTGGGGTCACGTCAAGCCATCATGCACTGCTTGGCCACGGCAAGGCTGTTCAGGCCATTCGTGCAGAACGCGCGGATGTATCGGTGGGCATTGTGTTCGATCTCAACGTGGCGGAACCGGCCACCGGCGATCCGCGTGACGTCGCGGCAGCGAAACGTTTCGATGGCGCACAGAATCGCTGGTTCCTTGATGCCGTATTCAAGGGAGCTTATCCGCAGGACATGCTGGAGCTTTACGGCGATCTCCTGCCGCCCATCCATCCGGAAGACAACAAGACGATTGCGGAGCCGCTCGACTATCTGGGCATCAACATCTATCGCCGGTCTGTGATCGCTGAAGGTGACGAATTGCCGCCACTCAACTATCGCCGTGTTCAGCCGGAAGGCATCTATTCTGCAGTTGGTTATGAAATCTGGCCGCGCTGCATCTATGACATTCTGCATTACGTAAATGACGGATATGCGCCAAAGGAAATCTACATTTCCGAAAGCGGCGTGGCAACGCAGCCGGAAGATGTGGGGCCGGACGGGCATGTCTGGGACGATCTGCGTGCAAAATATTATGTCGATCATTTGGAGCAGGTCGCCAAAGCCATTGATGAGGGCGTGCCGGTGAGGGGCTATTTCGCCTGGACACTGACAGACAATTTTGAATGGGCCTTTGGTTACACGACACCGTTCGGCATCACACATATCGATTTCAAAACCCAGGAGCGGCGCGTGAAATATTCCGGCGAAGTCTATGCCCTCATCGCACGACAGGACGGAAACATTGAAACGAGGAGCGCGGCGATTGGCTGAATGCGGGCAAAAGACTGTCCTGATTACCGGAGCCACGCGTGGCCTTGGCCGCGAACTGGCACTGCAATATGCGGTGGAGGGCTGGAATGTAATCGCTTGTGGTCGCTGCCAGCCTAACGCGCCATACGTCGATCGCGTCGAGTTTGAGACACTTGATACGGCTGATCCGGCTTCCGTGGCAGCGCTAGCGGATCGTCTGAACATGCGGCCTCTGGACCTCGTCATTAATAATGCGGCTGTTCGCAGTCGCATTGCTGGCCTTGCGCCGCTCAATCCGGATGATTTTATGGCAGTCGTCCAGACAAATATGCTCGGCCCTGTTCTGGTAGCGCGTGCATTACGAAAAATCTGGCGCGCGGTAAGGAGCCAATGATTGCCAATATCAGCAGTCGTGCTGGTTCGATCTCCGAGGGGCTGCTCGATGATGACGACGACGATTATGCATATCGGTGCTCCAAAGCTGGATTGAACATGGCGACCACTCAGCTGGCCTCCGATCTTAAGGCCGACTGCATAAAGGTGATTGCACTTCACCCTGGCTGGGTAAAGACCGATATGGGTGGGGAAGGGGCAGTCGTGAATGCAAAAGACAGCGCCCGTGGATTGAGGGAGGTAATCGCCGGCGCTCCTCAGAGTGGGGTATTTATGTCCTATAACGGCGAGGAGATTCGTTGGTAAACTGATAGATCAGGAAACTGAGTTCGGCTGTGATCTCCTCCAGATAGCCCATTGAGGGAAACGCACTTCAATCGTTAAGTCTTGGTAGACCAGTCAGACATTACCTGCAGGAGCATTCGTCCGATGCTCCTGCGTAAGAACTGCGGAAGAGCGTGTTGATGATGGATGAAGGTGGCTCGTTCCCAAACCGAACTGAACGCGGCCGATACCGTCATCAAGTGCGCCGGTACCCTGCAGGCCGGGCCGCAGAAGAAACTGCTCGCCGCCCACGCAGCGGTGTAAGGCTTTATGCAAGATGTGCGAACGATACGTACAAAGGCGGCAAAGGAAATCACCTGAGGTGCAATCGGGGATCGACGCTGTGGAGCAGCCTTACAAGTATCACCCCCAGAATTTATCGATCTCGCTCTTGGCTTGGCCCGCTTTCTGCTAAGGAAAATAGTTTGCGCGACTGTATTCGCTTAAAGGGCATTGTTCATTACGTTGCCGTTTTTCTGCATCGCAACCGGAATCATCTCGTTAACAGTCGGGCAGTAACACATCAGTGAGCAGGAAAATGCAAAGCAGGGCAAAAGCCTGCAGAACGTCCGATGTGGCGGTAGCGGTCATTTCCAGAATCCACCCAGAAGAAAGGCACCGACCGACGATATCGTAATGCGATTACCCGTATGAAAAATAATAATTTTGTTCGAATATATTATAATTATATCGTTATATATTAGCCGCTTAGATGGCGCCAATCGCTAAAAATTTATTCGGGACCATTTGAAAATCAGCCATCTCAACGTCCCTATGGCGCTGGAAGACATCTTGAATGTTTCTCAGGCTACGACACGCGTCCGTGTGCATGATTAACAAAAATTATCTGCAGTTGCAAATATGCTATCATAAATTGCACTCCGGTATGTTAGCTAAAACTAAATTAGTTAGCTCAGGAGTACCGTATGCTGCACCGAAAATTCGCCCTTCTTTCGACATGTTCAGTGTTTGCGTTCACTGTTTTGTCCCGGCTGCTATTTATCTCGTCCCGTCACAAGCGCTGGCCGCCTGCACGACAACGGGCAGTTCAACCGTTTGTACGTCGACAACAGGGCCGGCAGTGTGGACGACGACTGTTGGTACGGGGCGTACGGATAACAATCGGTCCGTCGATGTGCAGTCGGGAGCGGGGATCAACACGAATAACGTTCCTGCCATCAGCATTGGTGATGGCGGTACGATCAATGTTCGTAACGGCGCAAGCGTCACAAACAACTCCACCCCATCCGGTTCAGGCCCGTTCGGGACCGGTCCGAATACCATCGAGTTCGGCAGCAACGGACGGCTGACTATCGAACAAGGCGGACAGGTTGTTGCGAACGGCACCAACACGCGTGCCGAGGCCGTCAACGTCCATGGATTCGGTAATACGATTATCAATCATGGCCTTATTCAGGGACAAAGCAGCGCCGCAATCTGGTTCGAAGACCAAGCAACTGGCGCCAAGAATACGGTAGACAACTTCGGAACCATCCAGAAGCTCGGTGGCGGCAGCGTCATCGGTACCAATGGCGGCGCCGGTATCAACTTCATCAACCGTACTGGCGGTCAGGTCGTCGGCGATCTGGGCTTTGCAGGTGGTAACGATACACTCACCTTTGAGCCAAATTCTGTCGTAACGGGTAACATTAACGGTGGCGGCGGCGTTAATGACCTCGTTCTGCAAGGTATTCTGGGTTCCAGGGATACCTCGCAGGTGCGCTCAGAAACTTCACCACCCTAACGAAGAACGGCGACGGTTTGTGGACGGTGAGCGGTAGCCTCACGGGGTTCACTACTGTTACAGTGAATGATGGAACGCTGGCCCTTACGGGTAATAATAAAGATTACACCGGCAATGTGATCGTTCGCCCCGACGGCACTCTCGAAGCACGTGCGCAAAGTCTTCCGGTTAAAACCGTCGCAACCAACAATATCAACAATGTTCTTAACGATGGTCTTGTTCGCTTCACCCAACCCGATGACGGCGGTTATACCGGCCAGATCGTCGGTATCGGCGCTGTTGAGAAGACAGGGGCTGGGATCCTGACTTTGACGCCAGATGCCCCAGCTGGAAACACATATTCCGGTGGCACGAGAATAAATGAAGGTACAATTGCTGTCGCGGCCGACAAGGCCCTCGGCAATGCGAGCGGCGGCCTTACCTTCGATGGTGGCGCGCTACGTTTCGACACCGCGTTCGATCTCGCGAATAGTCGCGCCATCACTTTGGATGCCGGTGGGGCACGTTCGATACGAATGGCAATACAACCAATGTAACGCAGGCAATCACGGATCGGGCGGCCTCACCAAGGCAGGTGGTGGTGTGCTGAATCTTGAGGGCTCCAATGCGTATGGCGGTGCGACGACGGTAACGGGCGGAGCGCTTTATGTGAATGGCGATCAAAGCGCTGCGACAGGTGCAACAAGCGTAGGAACCGGTGCAACAATAGGCGGCGTTGGCACAATCGGTGGCAACGTCACGATACAGGATGGCGGCACGCTTGCGCCCGGTCGCGCGGGAGCTGTTCCCGGAGCGCTGACAATCAACGGAGATCTCGCCCTAAGTGGTGGCTCCACACTCGAATACAGTTTCGACAGGCCAATGTCGTTGGGGGCACTCAACGATCTGACAACGGTTCACGGAAATCTGACCCTCGACGGCACAATCAACGTTACCGCTACGCCCGGTGGATCGTTTGATCCCGGTGTTTACCGTGTCATCAGCTATGATGGCACGTTGACCGATAACGGTTTGACGGTTGGAACTATTCCCGCGAGCGGTTACTACGTTCAGACGGCGGTGGCCAATCAGGTCAATCTGGTCAATACAAGCGGATTGAATTTGAACTATTGGGACGTCTGGCCCGCATCAAACGGTGCTATTGGCAACGGCGCGGTCAATGGTGGAACCGGTACCTGGCAGAGCTCAGGTTCAGGTGGTACCAACATCAACTGACCGAACCAACGGGAGCTATCAACGCGCCGTATCAGGACGATGCTTTCGCCATATTCATGGCTACAGCCGGAACTGTAACGGTCGACAATAACGTCGGTGCTGTTCGTGCAGCAGGCATGCAGTTTGCGAGCGATGGTTATGTCATCACCGGGGATGCGATCACCTTGGTAGGCGCACCGTCGTCGATTATCCGTGTGGGTGATGGTACGGCTGCAGGTGCGGGTTATACCGCGACGATCAATTCGGTACTTACCGGCAACACCCAGCTGATCAAGACAGATCTCGGCACGCTCGTTCTCCAAGGAACAATAGCTATACAGGCGGCACGGCGATCAATGGCGGCGTGCTTCAGGTCACAAGCAATGCGAACCTCGGTGATGCAACGGGCGGCATGTCTTTTAATGGTGGCACGCTGAGAACGGCAGCCGACTTTACCATCGATCGCGCTACGGTGCTTGAGGCTGGGGTGGTACAATCGAGACGGTTGGCGCGACGACGCTCGGTTACGACGGTGTGATGAACGGCGATGGCGGACTGACGAAAATCGGTACAGGCACGCTTGTCCTGAATGGCGTCAATACCTATACCGGCGGAATCGCGATCAATGGTGGAACTGTCCAGATCAGTTCTGACGCTAATCTGGGGCAGCTTCCGGGCCTCTTGGCGTCGACGGGGCACATTGCACTCGACCAGTAATATCGTGATGAATCGGGTGACGACCATCGGAGCTGGCAATGCAACTATTGAAACAGATGCGGGAACAACCCTCGCCCAGCAGGGAAATATCGCCGGAGCCGGAGCACTGACCAAAACCGGTGACGGTGCATTGGTCCTCACGGGTACGGGAACCTACACCGGCGGCACCGCCATTGCCTCGGGGCTGCTTCAGCTTGGCGATGGCGGGACATCGGGATCAATTGTCGGCGATGTCGCCAACAACGGTACTCTGGCATTCAACAGGTCTGACGCACTCGTGTTCGATGGCGTGATCTCCGGAACAGGAAATGTTCGTCAGATCGGAACCGGCATCACTGTTCTCAACAAGCAGAGTGCCTACACGGGCATGACATCCGTCGAGGCTGGAACGCTCGCGGCAGGCGGTGTAAACTATTTCAGCTCCAATTCTGATTTCGCTGTTGCCCAGGCCGGCACTCTGGCGCTCAATGATTTCAACCAGTCGCTGAAATCATTGAACAATTCAGGAATTGTCGATCTTGGGCCGGAAGCAGGAACGACGCTGACCGTGACCAGCGACTATATCGGCAATGGTGGGACCGTCCAGATCGGAACTGTGCTTGGCAACGACAGTTCCGTAACGGATAGGCTGGTCGTCAATGGAAACACGAGTGGAACTGGCATTCTGGCGGTCAGGAATGTCGGTGGCAGCGGCGCCCAGACGAATGAAGGCATCAAGATTGTCGACATTGGAGGAGCGTCCAATGCAACTTTTACGCTGCTTGGTGACTATGAATTTCAGGACGCTCCAGCTGTCGTCGGCGGTGCCTATGCTTATCAACTCTACAAAATGGCAAGGCCAATCCGAACGATGGTGACTGGTATCTGCGTTCGACCATCAAGGACCCCGTCGATGGCGGCGGAACAAATGGTGGCGGTGATGGCGGCGAGGAAGTGCCCTCTACCAGCCGGGTGTTCCTGGTTACGAGGCCTATCCGCAGCTTCTGCTGGGGCTGAACGGCTTGCCGACGTTGCAACAGCGTGTCGGCAATCGCTACTGGAGCAATGCAGGTAATATCATGCTCGCAGAAGGCGCCGATCCAGTCGGCTCTCCATATGCTCCAGCAGAAGAAGCTGGCAATCTGATCGAGGGCAACGGTGTATGGGGGCGTATTGAAGGCGCGCGCACAAAGGCCGATCCACGCTTCTCTACGTCTGGGACGGATTACAGCTTCAACACGCTCAAATTGCAGGCCGGGCTTGATGGCATGTTGGCTGAAACGGAAAATGGCAAGCTGATCGGCGGGGTCACGGTCCATTATGCCCACGGCAAGGCCAAAACACGTTCTCTCTATGGTGACGGCGAAATTTCGACCGATGGCTACGGTTTTGGCGGTACACTGACCTGGTATGGCGACAACGGTTTCTTCCTCGATGGTCAGGCGCAGGTCACTTGGTATGACAGCGATCTTATGTCTGATCTAGCCAATATGGGACTGGCTGACGGGAATAACGGTTTCGGTTATGCCTTCTCTGGGGAAAGTGGCAAGCGGATTGCAATCGATCAGAGCTGGTCGGTTACGCCACAGGCACAGTTGACTTACTCGAATGTCGATTTTGACAACTTCAACGATGCTTTCGGTGCGCGGATCAGCCTTGATCGTGGAGAGAGCCTGCAGGGCCGCATCGGATTGGCTGTTGAGCACCAGAACTCCTGGTATAACGCCAGCGGCCTTATCGACAGAACCTATCTCTATGGTATCGCGAACGTTTATTACGAGTTCCTCGATGGAACCAAGGTCGATGTTTCAGGCACGAGTTTTGCTAGCAAGAACGAACGTCTCTGGGGCGGTATTGGTCTGGGTGGCAGCTATAACTGGAACGGTGACAAATACTCGATTTATGGCGAAGGATCAGTCAATACCAGTCTCAAAAACTTCGCCGATAGCTATAGCTACAAAGGCACACTTGGCTTCCGCGTGAAGTGGTAAGTGTTTGTTGAATAGAGCTGCCGCCAGATATTGGCGGCGGCTTTTGTTAAGCTCCACCTGACGGAATTGGCTTCCTTTCCTGCTACTTTGTAGTGCGGCTCGCATTCAAGTCGCCGACCGGAACGATTTGGCCAGAGAGAGCTTCTGACGAGGAGCATACAACTGTGCAAATGTTGAAAAGAGTGCCAGCACCCGCCCAGTGCGGCGAGTTGAGCTTCCACTTGCTTTGGCATGAACAAGCTCATGCCGCAGGCAGGAATGTTTAGCTTCGAAATCAGATTCTCGAAGTCGGAAAACGGCTCCAGACCACAAGTAGGTTATAAGCAATTCGATATAGAGTCCATATACAGCGCTCAACTATTCATAATATAGGTTCCACCTTACTCTCCGTTGCGTAGAGAAAACTTACGCTGTTCCGATCGGAAGCAGATCGAACAAGTGACGCTAGTGAGATAAAGACGCCTCAAAAATGCATTCAACGTTAAATTCGGCGCTGGAATCGACAGAACAGGAACGAGCAGGCCGACGGGCCGGTCGCAATGTGGATAAAGACCTGCTCCGCAAGGAGATATGGGAGAATCTGGAGAGCAGCCGCCTTAACGTCGGACCGGTTTGGAGTCGAATTTCCAACTGGGTTGGAGCGGACGAAGCGGCCGTCGTGGCCTGCCCCATAGGGTGGTCCGGTTTCAGTTTTAATGCATGATCGGCTTTTCTGCCATGGGCTGTGCGGATGACGGTGCCGATCCACGCGGCGGCGCAGGCCAGATGATGGCCTCCGGTGCCGGGGTATCCGAGCGATGAGTGTGGCCGCTCGGTATTATAGTAGCGCCGCCATGCCTCGATGATGACCTTTGCCTCGGCGAGGCTATAGAAGATCTCCCCGTTGAGCAGTTCGTCACGCAGCTTCGAGTTGAAGCTCTCGCAGTAGCCGTTCTCCCATGGGCTTCCCGGTTCGATGAATGCGGTCTTTGCGCCGACGGCCCTGATCCACTCCCGCACCGCCTTGGCGATGAACTCCGGACTTCCCCGTCAAAAGTGGAGGGCTTCTGTTAGACAAGACTGACAGGAGACTTAAAATGAGCAGTTCAGCTAACTTTAATGGCCAGCGTCCGGTTATTGATCCCAACGATGCCGTTATGCTTTTGATCGACCATCAGAGCGGCCTGTTTCAGACCGTTGCAGACATGCCGATGCCCGTCTTGCGCAATCATGCGACAGCACTCGCCAAGATGGCAACGTTGACCAAGATGCCCGTTATCACCACGGCATCCGTGCCGCAGGGCCCCAATGGTCCGCTGATCCCGGAGATTCATGAGAACGCTCCTCATGCCAAATATGTAGCCCGCCGTGGCGAGATCAATGCATGGGACAATCCGGATTTCGTTGCTGCCGTCAAGGCAACGGGCCGCAAGACCCTCATCATCGCAGGCACCATCACCAGCGTCTGCATGGCCTTCCCGGCAATCAGTGCTGTTCAGGACGGCTATAAGGTTTTCGCTGTGGTGGACGCATCCGGCACCTATTCCAAAATGGCCCAGGAAATCACGCTGGCCCGTGTCGTTCAGGCCGGTGTCGTGCCGATGGATACGGCTGCGGTGGCTTCCGAACTCCAGAAGACGTGGCATCGTGACGACGCGCAGGAATGGGCAAACGTCTACACCAAGATTTTCCCTCCCTATCAGCTTCTGATCGAAAGCTACATGAAGGCACAGGAAGTCGAAAAGAACCACGAACAGCTCGATTCACAGCGCAGATGAAACCGAAGCACAGAAGGGCGGCAGGCAACTGCCGCCCTTCTGTGCGCAAGCGCTATATTATCACGCTTCGGATGAATGTTCCCACATCTCTGGCGGTATCAAGGCATCGTGCCGTAGCGCTTTGCTATACGCACGAGTATGGCGTTGAGATCGAGAATAACAGGACGCAGATCATTTCTTCGCCACGCGAGCGCGGAGGGAGTTGGGGAAGATCGATTTCGACAAAACTGATACCTGGTGTCGTGTAGTAGTTCCCTGCGCGTTTTGTCAGCATCACCAACCCCTGTCGTGAGGCAACCGCAGCAATGGCCTCGCGGATGGTGCGCACCACCGGACCTTGGGCAATGGGCTTCCCGTAAGGTGTGTGTTTGGGGAAATGGAAGTTGTCCCATTCCTCCGTCACTGATCCGGGTGTGATCCGAACCAGCGTTTCCTCGGCGAGATATTCCGGGTTGAGCAGCGAGAACCTTGTAAACGGATGACCGTCTGGCACGCACAACATGCGCTGATCGCGCATTACCACCGGTCCATGCTGCAGGCTGTCGATCCCCAATGGCAGGCGGCAAAATCCTGTATCCACAGTCCCGTCAGCAATCGCTGAAAACTGATTGAGATAGGATAATTCGACAAATTCGAGTTCTATATCAGGGTGTTGCTCCGCAAACTCCATGACCAGCGGCGAATGGAGTTCGTAAAACCGCCGCCGAGAAATCCGATCCGCAATTGCCGCAACTTGCCTGCGGCCTGTCTTTGCAATCCATATAGGCCGCACGCAGAGCTATGATAGCAGGTTCGCTGCCGTTCTTCAGATTCTCACCAAGCCGGGTCAGTGAAACTCGACGGCTGGTGCGATCGAAAAGCGCGCCCCGATGATCTTTTCCAGCGATTTGATTGTTTCTGAAACACTGGATTGGCTCATTCCAACCTTTTCGGCCGCTCGACCGAAATGAAGCTCCTGCGCTACGGCCAGAAAGCATTCCAGCTGGCGTAATTCCATGATTTGCCTCGGACTATTATCTCCATGGGCGATAGATGCCCATTCTTTACGCAGGTCATGATAGCGGTCTCATTGCGGGAAAATCAATCGGAATTTCCGATTGATCAGTCTCAAAATGCGCCTTGATCGAACTCTTCCAGCATGAAAATGAAATGAAACATCGGAATATTAGCGGGATTATAAGGAGGAGTTATGACATCTCACACGTCCTATGCCGAGGTTGTACTCAATGGATCGGCAGAACCGATTGAATTCTTCGTCGAAGGAAGCCGGATACAGGGCACATTCTACAAGCCAGCGGCGACGGCGCAGAAGTTGCCGGTCGTGGTTTTGCCCATGGCTGGGGTATGGTGGCTGGCGGTGACCTTGAGGACTATGCAGCAAAGGCTGTCAACGCGGGCCTCATGGCTTTGACGTTCGATTTTCGTAATCTCGGTCTTAGCGAAGGTACACCTCGTCAGGAGATTGATCCGCATCGCCAGGTTGAAGACATCCGCGCTGCCATCTCCTATGTACGCAGTCGTTCGGATGTTGATCATGACAAGATCGGTCTCTGGGGGTCAAGCTATAGTGGCGGCCACGCCCTTTACGTTGCGGCTATTGACAGGCGCGTGAAATGTGTCGTCGCCCAGGTTCCCACCATCAGCGGTTTCGCGCTGCAAGGCGTCGCGTAAGTGGTGACAAGGCGACAGCCATGCGCCTTGCGTTCGAGGCTGATCGTGAAGCGCGTTTTGCCGGTGCGGCTCCAGTGATGATCCAGACCGTCGCTTCAGACCCCAACGCACGCGTTGCCTATCCGGGACGAGATTCTCACGATTACATGATGAGCGAAGCAGAACGTTGCCCGAGTTGGGTCAATGAAATCACTCTGCGATCTCTGGAACTCGCCCGTACCTACGAACCGGGAGCCTATATCACACGAATCGCACCGACGCCGATGTTGATGATTGTAGCAACCGATGACGCGCTGACGCCGAGTGACTTGCAACAAGAAGCTTTCAATGAAGCTTACCAGCCTAAAAGCTCATGCTTCTGCCGGGCGGACATTACACCGTCTATCGGGAACATTTCGACAAGACAAGCACCGCTGCAGCCGAGTGGTTTGCAGAACACCTGCTGTGACGCAGCACATATTGAGTTCAGGGAGGATATTAAATGACGACAACGATTGCGAGGCAACAGCGTCTTAAATCGCTGCGTGCTGTTTCCGCAGGCAATGCACTCGAATGGTTCGACTGGACGCTGTACGGAATTTTCTCAGTTTATCTCGCACGCAACCTGTTTGACAATTCAGACAAGGCATCTGCCTTGCTCGCCACGTTGGCGGTTTTGCCGGAGGGTTCATCGCCCGTCCGATAGGCGGATGGGTGTTTGGAATGCTGGGTGACCGTTATGGCCGCAAGCTCACGCTGGTGCTGACCATGAGTCTGCTGGCCCTTACCAGTCTTGGTATTGCGGTTATTCCCTCTTATGAAACAATCGGGGTGGGCGCGTCCGTTCTCCTGTTTATCTGCCGTCTTACACAAGGACTGGCTCATGGCGGGGAATCGGGAGTTGCATTCGCCTATGTGGCCGAAATTGCTCCCAAAGAGCGTCGCGGTTTCTGGTCGAGCAGCGTGTTTGTCAGTGTGACGGTCGGTGTGATGGCCGCCACTGCACTCGCGGCACTTCTGAGCTCTTTGCTCGGTCCGGAGGCCATGGAGGCCTGGGGCTGGCGGGCGGGCTTTGCGACAGGGGCATTGCTTGGACTTTACGCACTGATCCTGCGTCGCAGTGCTGCTGAATCCGAAGTCTTTGAAGCCGCTTCCGAAGATAATGGCCGTGCAAAGCTGGAAATCACCGGGCGTCAGGCTGCTCGGATCGCAGTTAACATCATCATGCTGGGCGCCGCAACGAATGCTGCCTACTATACCTGGGTTACCTTTGCACCAGCGACGGCAATAGCCACGCGTGGCATGGATCCTTCGGGAGCATATTTTGCCAGCCTGCTTGCCCAGATCGTCTGCATCATCTGGCTACCGATTTGTGGCTTGCTGTCCGACCGCTTCGGCCGCAAACCGATGGTCATGGCCTGGGGGCTTGCTGTCATCATCTTCACGATTCCGATCGACCGCATCGTTACCAGCGAACCGTGGACACTGTTTGTTGCCCAGTTGATGGGACTCGGTTCATGGGCGCTCCTCGCGGCTATTTTCCCGGCCCTGATGGCAGAGCAGATTCCCACGCAGGCAAGAGCTCGGGAATCGGTTTTGTAACCTCCTTTTCGGTGGCGATTTTCGGAGGCACAGCGCCCTATCTCAATACATGGCTCAATTCTACGGGACATGGGCATATTTATCTCGGTTACGTGATGGTGCTTGGCCTTGTTGCCTGTGTGGCGTCGATGATGATCCGAGAAACCGCAGGTGTCGATCTCAACGATATTACGGTTCCCGCCTCCGGCAAAATGGAACCCAGAATGAGATTGTTCCCGGCAGCGTTTGATCCGGTTTCAAGACTAAAACCTGCTCTTCAATATTGAAGTGAATGCACAGACTGCAAGCAGATGTGCGAAGACCCGGCGATTTAAGCAGTATCTGCGTAAGTTGCCTTAATGAACAGGAAAATACCTATGAAGAATACTAATCCCACCGATCTCAATGGCAAAGTAGCTGTCGTAACAGGAGCCAATGGTGGCATTGGTCGTGCGACAGTGGAAGCTCTGTGCGCTCGGGGAGCCCGCGTCGTCATGACGGATATGAAACAGCCCGAAAATCTGCCCGCAGGAGTAGAGTTCCAGTTTCTGGACGTCACAGATGTGGAAGCCCTGCGCAATCTTGCCGGACGGTCGCCGCCAAACATGGCTCGTTGGATATTTGGGTGAACAATGCTGGCATGTTGAACCGGCAAGATTCGCTTGAACTCGAGCTTGACAATTGGCTCAAGACCCGCCGTCAACCTTCAGGGAACGTTCTTCGGCGCACAGGCAGCGGCCAGACAGATGGCAAAGCAGGGCAGCGGCGTGATCGTCAACCTGTCGAGCTATGCAGGCGTCAAGGCTCGTCCCAACTGCGCTGACTATGCATCCGCCAAAGCTGGTGTTGCCCATCTGACCAAATGTCTTGCACTGGAATGGGGGCATCTCGGCATTCGGGTCAACGCCATTGCGCCGGGCTATATCGAAACGCCAATGAGCAGCTGGATGCACGGAGATCCCGAAAACTACAAAACCTATCTTGCGAAAATTCCGGCCGGCCGTTTGGGGCAGCCTGAAGAAATCGCCAAGACCGTTGTTTACCTGGCTTCAGATCTTGCCTCCTATGTAACCGGACATGTCGTGGCAGCGGACGGTGGAGCTTCCAAATCCTGACCGATGCAATGGACATAATCCGACCAGAGTGAAACGAGGGTCGATAAGATTATGCTTGGATTATAGGTGGTTAGAGCGACGATCCGATCCAATCAAGATCGAAACGCGCTCCAAGAACTTTCAAAATCAAATAACGGGGCACATCGAAAGTCGGAGTTATCGAAGTGCTCTCCTGGGAGATATGAATGGTACAGGATTATTGGGTCGATAAAGCTGCTGTGGTGACAGGGGAGCACGTGGACAGGGTGCCGCAGAGGTCATAAGGCTTTTGAGCGCTGGTGCTATCGTTTATGCGGTTGATGTTTTGCCGGATAATGGTGAGAACTGGGGTGAATTGCGCTCTGCCTCCGACGCTTGGAAAGACAGGCTGCATATCGTTCACACTGATGTCTCGTCGGCCAAATCCTGGGACGATCTCGCAGCCAGATTGAAAAATGACGATGTAAAGCTCTATGCCCTCGTCAACAATGCAGGAATAACGCTGCGCAAGACCGTTACGCAAACCAGCCCGGAGGAATGGGAAAGGCTGATTGGCATCAATCTCAATGGCGCTTTTCTCGAATCCGCGCATTGGCTCCGCTTATGAAGCGCGGTGGAGCGATAGTGAATATCTCTTCTACGGCCGGTTTGACAGGCTACTTCAGTGCCGCTTATTGCGCCAGCAAATGGGGGCTTCTGGGTCTTTCGCGCGCGGCTGCACTTGAACTTGCTGACAAGGGAATTCGTGTTAACTCTATATGTCCCGGTCTGGTCGAAACCCCTATGGCATTGCTTCCCAATGCCGAGCATGACGCCGAAAAAGCCAAAGCATTTTTGACGGAAATCGTGATGCAACATTGCTTTCCCGTGGCGCTGATCCTGATGAAATCGCAGCTGCAGTAATGTTCCTGCTTGGACCCGATGCTTCTTTTATCACGGGAGCGGACTTGCCAGTCGATGGAGGTATGACCGGTGGCGGGATTTATTGGCGCATTGGAAAAGCAACCGGAATCTATAAAATTTTCAAATAAGGTATCGACCAACGTCAACAATGATAAAGTATTGAATTAATATAGTTTATGGATTTGAAGTTCCTGAACGCCGACGTTGCGCAAAAGACAGAAACTTCATATCTGGCATGGAAGCAATTCCAGCCAAACTTAGATGCGAAGAAGCAAATACTTAGAGCGGCTTCAGCGACATTATTTTAACTGGAGCCGCTTCAAGGACCAACTCTTGTTCGTCCCTCGATCGGATATCTGTCTTCACGTTTATTGTGTTTATGCAACCTTGAACTTGCGAGTTGCAATCAGGCGCATGATCTTGATCTACGCTGCAGTTACTGCGGGTGATCTGCCCCTGCAAAGTGATCCTTCATGAAGTATGGCTTTTGAGCCTCAGAAGGACATTGAAATGGCAGCGACAAGACACAAGGCAGAAGAGATCGTCACGAAGCACCGCCAGGTTGACGTGCTGAATGCGCAAGGAAAATCGATGGTGGAAGCGATCCGTTCGATGGGCGTTAGGGAAGTTACATATTACCGGTGACGGTCCGAATACGGCGGATTGAAGGGCGATCAGGTGAAGCGGCTGAAGGAACCGGAGGCAGAGAATGCACGGTTGAGGCGGGCTGTTTCCGATCTCACCCTGGACAAGATGATCCTTGCCGAGGCCGCCAGGGAAACTTCTGGGCCCCGACCGTCGCCGCGCTTGCGTAGACCATGGGATCGATGAACTGAAGGTGTCCGAGAGACGGGCATGTCGTGTTCTCGGTCATCCTAAGGGGCATCCCGACGCACGTTCGTTCCGACAACGGCCCGCAGTTCATCGCCAAGGCACTCCGGGAGTGGATCGCAGCAGTCGGGGCCAAAACCGCCTACATCATGCCGGGCAGTCCGTGGGAAAACGGCTATTGCGAAAGTTTCAACTCGAAGCTCCGTGACGAACTGCTCAACAGCGAAATCTTCTATACGCTCAAGGAGGCGAAAATCATCATCGAAAACTGGCGACAGCATTACAACACCGTGTGGCCCCACTCATCGCTGGGCTACAAGCCACCGGCACCCGAAGCAGCCCTCTGGCCTCCACAAAATGGGACAGCGTCAACACCAGTAGTGGCAAGTCGACCCAGCATGCACTAACATTCAAAACGGATCACCCCATGGGGCAGGCCAGTTTGTGATTTAAGCTAGCTTATAGTAAACCTTGATGAACTTGACGCATAAGCAATTGGTCAAGCTCGCGCGACAGTTGAGTATTTTGAGGGTGTAATCGTCAGCATTTTCGCTCCCCAGTATCACGCTATATATTGAAACAGATTCAAAAAATTAGCTTGAAAACTTTGCAGGATTACCTTGCTTTGCGCGAACTGGTTTGCTGTCCCGAGCAGCTTTCAAGTTATAGAAGTTACAGTTCGACCGATAATCGAGGACGCTAACTAATGGTCACAAAATCGTGTGTGGCTTAATGTTTTCTGCAATCAAAACTTGCTGCTGATTTTTCGTTCTCGGTTATATTCATCGTTTTCCTCGCCTTCTATGCTCTCGTGGCTTTATGAGTGCTGGGAGGCAGAGGAGTGTTTATAATTTCGAAGGTTAATCCATATGACACCGACACGCAGGACTTTCTGAGGTTTACAGCGTCAGGGATAGCGATCACCATTTTGCCCGTGCGTGCGGCAAGAGCTGCTTTGTTCGAGGATAAGATTCTGGAGCTGCCGCTTCCCAGGGAACGAGCAAACTCAAGCGCCGCATCGACGGTGTGGCCAAGGTGACTGGCAGCAGGTTTTCGCGCGCGATATTCGCGCCCGTGATATGGAGGGCTGGCCAACGGAACAGGCACATGCCTTCGTTATCTGGTCGCCGCGTGCGGATGCCTCCTTTATGGGTCTTGATCTCACCGTGCTTGGCGATGATCTCCAGCCGGATTATCTGGTGACCGCTGAAGACACCATGAAGGCGGGGCTGGATTTTATGACGCCTATACTTACGGCGAAAAATGCTGCTGCCCAAGGGAGAAGTGCCTCTATTCCTGGGACATCCGCTCGCTATCCTGGTTTATCGCGATTTTGCGCGTTTTACCGTGGCAAAGCGCACCTACAAGACCAAGCGTGACGAGATCATTCGCTACGGTGAAGCCACCGCGCCTGTCGAGCAAGGTCCATTCGCCAATTTCCGTTTCGTGCGTCTTGAAGGCGAAGGCGGCGCCAAGGGCGAAAAGGACCTCTTCAATCCGGTTGATGACAGCTATGTATTCGCTACCTATGACAAGAACGTGGTCAATTGGCCGAAGGCGAATGCATCGGGCGATGTCATGGGCCGCGGAATGGCCTATGCCGACGCCATCCGCTCGAGCTGGAGACGCCGCCGGAAAATTGGCATGTGATCGAACGCGAATATTATTCGCCCTATATCGACGCGGCTGCGCTTGAACCGGACAATTGCAATTGCTGGTATGATGCGAAGGCGGGCAAGCTCGAAATTATCATGGCAAGCCAAAGCCCGCATGAAGTCATGACCGGCACTGCCGCCATGCTCAAGAAAAGTACGTTCAATATAAGCGAGCTGAAAGGTCACCCAGCCTATACGGTTGGCTACGGAACCAAGGAGCACAGCCCGTTCCCGTATTATTGTATCGTGGCAGCGCTTTTCGCCGAAGGGCATCCTGTGCGGTTGGCGCTCGACCGTGAAGAGCATTTCCAGACTGCCATCAAGCGTCATCCGGTTCGCATGACATACAAGCTGGGCATCGACCGTAAAACGCTAAAGATGCAGTCGCTTGCCGCCGATCTGGATCTGGATGGCGGTGGCCGCCAGAATTATACTACACCGGTAACCCAGGTGGCTGCTGGCGCGGCACAAGGTATCTATTATTTCCCGAAAACGATATCGCCGCTATCGGCCGCTCATCCCGCGCGCCGCTTGCCGGCTCGGTGCGCGGTTTCGGTTCGCTCGAAGCACAGATCGGTACGGAAATGCTGGTCGAGGAACTGGCTGAGGAACTGGGCGTGGATTCGATGGAGCTACGCCTCATAAATGCTTTGCAGGATGGTCAACGTAATTCGGCCGGTGCATTTCCGCTGAGCCTGTGTCGGATGCGGGAAATGATTGAGCTTGATCGCACCAATCCCGTTTGGGTTGATCGCGCCAAGCGCAAGGCGGAATTTGAAGCAGAGAATCCGGCTTTGAAATACGGTGTTGGCTATGCAATCGCCAAGAAGGGCTTCGGGAATTCGAACGAGGCGGTCGCAGCGAGCATCGAACTTGGCAAAGACGGCAAGATCGTCTTCAGCATATCGCTGTCGAAATCGGCACAGGCGCGGTCAGCACGCAGGCGCTGATCTGTTCGCGCTGGCTAGGCAAGCCTGCTGACGTGATTGAGAGCGCAGCACTCGACTGGTCGCCACTGGAAATGTTCGCTACGCTGAGTCCTTTCGTGATGGATAAGGCGCATCAAGACGAAATGTCCGTCAATCCGCTCTGGACACCTGCACTGGCGTCAGCATCAAGCGCAACCAATAGCGCGTTTTACTTTACGCACGGCACCAGTGAGGCAGGTCGCCTGATCTATGAACGCGGCATTATTCCGGCTGCGGCCCAGCTCTGGAACGTTACGCCAGAAACGGCGGCAGGCGCGACGTGGAAGGACGAGAAATTCGTCCTGCCTGACGGTCGTTCGCTTACGCTGGCCGAGATTGCAGCCAAGGCATACGAGATCAAGGCTATCACAGGCGCAATGATTCACGCTTTTGACCGTTGGGGCTGGGGTGAAGCGGATTACGATATTCTTGGCCAGACGACACGCCGTCCCATTGACGGTCTGGCGATCCAGACCGGATCGGATCAGTGGCAGCGCATTGAGCGACGCAATGTACACTATATGGACCCGCAGGTGGACAATGCCAGCTGGTCGCGGTTTGCGCCGATCTCGGCGCTCATCGAAGTCAGCGTCAATCGCGGTACGGGTGAGGTCAAGATTCTTTCGCACCATTCAACGGTCGATTGTGGTCGGATACTCGTTCCGGAATTTGTCTCGGGTCAGCTTCAGGGTGGTATTGGAATGTCGATCGGCCACGCTCTTTACGAGGGAATGCCGCTTTATGAAGGCGGTCCCGGCAGTGGCGACTGGAACTTCAACCGCTACAGGCTACCGCGCGGCAAGGATGTTGCGGTCTGGAAACATACGGCGACCATTCTTCCAGTCACCGAACAAGAGGATCATCCGAAGGGAATTGCAGAGGTCGTTCAGATTCCGACCATTCCCGCTATCGGCAATGCGGTCGCCCATGCAATCGGCAAACATCTGCGCGAACTGCCGTTGACGGAAGAAAAGATTAAAGAGGCTTTGTCATGAGTATTGCAACACGCGAGATCAGCCTGCGCATCAACGGCGAGAATGTCGGGCCTATTTCGGTTCCCGAAGAACTGCCCATGGTCGAATTCCTGCATGAGTATGTCGGATTGACTGGCAGCCGCTTCGGTTGCGGCCAGGGGCTTTGCCGTGCATGTACCGTTATCATTGATGAGGAGGATGGCAGCAGCCGTGAAATGCGAACCTGTATCACGGGAGCTCTCTATTTCAATGGCCGCTCCATCCGCACCATTGAAGGCCATGCGACCAAGGATGCAGACGGCAATCTGAAACTATCTCCTGTCCAGGAAGCATTTCTGGACCACTTCTCGTTCCAGTGTTCCTATTGCACGCCGGGCTTCGTCAATGCGGCTACTGTACTGATCGAGCGTCTGCAACGTGAGCCGGTCGCACGCGATCAGGTCGAGCAGGTCATTGAAGATGCACTTAACGACCATATTTGCCGCTGCACCGGTTACGTGCGTTATTATAGTGCGGTGCACGATGTTGTCATGAACACACCGGGGCTTGTGAAATGAAGCCGGTTTACAAGTGGTGTCTCGCTATCGTTGTGCTAGGCGGTATAGCGACAGCATCGGTTCCGTTCTGGCCAGCGAAGTCTTCCTACGACCAGGCGGTCGCCGATCAGCGGCTGTCTGCCGACAAGGACCGGCTGGTGGAGCGGGGAAAATACCTTGCAGCTGTCGCTGACTGCGCAGCCTGCCATCAATCACCCGATGGTGCCCCTTATGCAGGAGGTTTGCCGATTCAGACACCTTTCGGCGTCATCTACGGCACCAATATTACGCCTGATAAAGAAGACGGAATCGGCAGTTACACATCGGCCGATTTCTTCCATGCGGTGGCGGATGGTGTAAGAGCGGACGGACAAAGGCTTTATCCTGCCATGCCTTTTGGTTCCTATCATGCAATCCGTCAGGAAGATTCCGACGCGATCTACGCTTATCTGATGACCCAGCAGCCTGTTCACCGCAAGAATCCGCAGACAGAGTTGCCGTTCCCTTCAATCAGCGCTGGGCGCTGGCCTATTGGGGTGTGGTCAATGGCAAAGTAAAACTGCCTGACGATCCGGCACGCGCACAGGGCGCCTATCTCACGGATGTTCTGGGGCATTGTCAGGAGTGTCATACGCCGCGTAACGCCGTTGGCGGGCTGAAACTGGCGGAAGCCTATCAGGGCGGTGATCTCGGGAAGATTTCGGCACCGAGCCTGACACCGGAAACACTTGCCGCGCGAGGCTGGACAGCGGAAGACCTCCGCACTTTCCTGAAAACAGGCATGGCGCCTCAGGGCACAATGACACTGGAAATGTATCCCGTGTTGCTGCATTCGTCACAATATATGAAGGATGAGGACATTGCCGCGATCCAGAACTATCTGACAGGGGACAAGCTGCCGGAAGCGGAAAAACGTGCGGAAGTACCGATTGATGCGGCTGTGCGTCAAAGCGGACGCGATGCTTATATTTCCGTTTGTGCTGGCTGCCATGGTCTGAATGGCGAAGGTAAGCCGCATATTGCCCCGTCGATGAACACCAATACGACTGCGCAATTGGCCGATCCCCGCAATCTTGTTCATGTCATCCTGGATGGATTGCCTGAGCAAAAGCTCGCCAACGGCGAGGCCATGCAAGCCATGCCCGGGTTCCGCGATACGCTATCGAAGAAGCAGACCGCCGATCTGGTCAACTATATGCGTGCGGAGTGGGGAGGCCAGCCAGCCAACATCACGATCAAGGATATAGAGAAGGCGGGCGGTTAATACCTGCCCGTCAGGATGGGGCATGATGGCCCCATCATTATGCAGGTTTTCTGAATGGATGGATATATTGTAACGGAATTGCCTGATCCGCATTGCGCCTTATCGACGGATCGGGCGGGGATATTCTTCGTTTTGCGCATAATGCACTCGAACGAGGTCATGGCTGCGCCCTGGTCACACTCGTAGAAATTATTGGTGGAGCCTCGCGCGCACTCGGCGCACATATGGCTATTGCAGACAATGGCAGTTATTGCGGTTATGTCTCCGGCGGTTGTGTGGAAGGGATAGTGGCGCGTGAAGCGCTGATGGCATTGGCTGAGGGCAGAGACCGGGAATTGCGTCTGGGCAGGGGTCGACCTATTTCGATGTCGCGCTACCCTGTGGTGGCGGCATTGTCTTGTCGATCCATATCATTCGCGAAATCGAACCAATAAAAGCTGTTCTGGAGGCCAACAAAATGCGTAAGGTCAGTGGGCTGACTTATGATCCGCAAGCCGGTCTGCTGACACAAACCGCATGCCCTGCCGAGACCGGTTGGCACTCCGGCATCTTTTCCCGCAACTATCGACCAGATCCGCGCATTTTGCTTTTCGGTCGGGGCTGGAGAGCGATACTTTGGAAAAGTTGCTGCTTCGCTGGATATCGATACAGTTCGTGAACCCATCGATATTTTGCCAGATCGAGATACAGCCATCGTCGTCCTCTATCACGATCTTGAAAAGAGTTTCCTGTTTTACGGCAGGCGCTCGCGAGCGAGGCATTTTTCATCGGCTGTCTCGGCAGCAGGCGAACCCATGCACTTCGCTGTGCGGCATTGACCGAAGATGGCTTTTCGCAGGAGCAAATTGACCGTATTTCTGCGCCTATCGGCCTGTTTGGTCCGGCACGTGACGCACGGTCATTAGCGGTTTCCATTCTGGCAGAAATAATGTCACATAATCGATCTGCGAAGACTGGCTAAGTGGGGTATGCACCTTGGAAGATGCTTCTACCGTCGCGGTTCTTGTCCTTGGCGCTGGTCTTGGTTCCCGCTTCAATGGCGGCGACAAACTTGAAAACACCTCGGCGGCATGCCGGTAGCCCATTATATCCTCTCTTCTCTGAAACCGTTCAACTGGGGACAAAGAATTTTGGTTTGCCGCGGCGCGCCACAATGGACGGAAGCTTATGCGGAAGAGGGTTTTGTACTGGCATCTCGCTCCGACGCGGAAAGCGGAATGTTGGGTTCAATCCATCGTGGACTGATGGAAATCGCCGGCCAGACACATGTATTGATCTGCCTTGCAGATATGCCTCTGATCCCGAAGGAACACATGAACCGCCTGTTAGAAGCCCGACAATCGAACCCTGTCACAGCCATTGCATCCCGGTCGCATTCATATCGCGGAGTCCCGCGATATTTCCGATCGGCAGTTTGTCAGCTTTGCCGAGGTCGGGCGAAGGCGGTGCACGCGACCTGCTGGTGAATGCGAAACTCGTCGACGCGTTTGACCCATCGCTGTTTGTAGATATCGATACTGCACAGGATCTCGAACTGCTTCAGGCGCGTTGCTCGAGCACGGGGTATGATCCGGTTACAGGCTTATTCCCTTTGGTATCTGTACTTTGAACAGGATAATTATCGATTGCAGCAACTACTGATATTTTTGAATATTATCTTCGATAATGGAAAGTCGCTTCCGGGTGAAGTGCTCCCCGAATTTGGACCACGGAGAACTGAAATTTTCCGGGTTCTGCACTGAGCCCAAGATTGGACCGCCGGGGATTAGAAATTTCCGGCTCTTATGCCAATGGCGGGCTGATGACGCCATCGGAATTATGCAAGGCAATCGGCACGTTATATCCGATTGTCGAGTGAGGGCGATCCTCATTATAGTGTCGACGCCAATTCTCCATAAGGGTCATAAGTGGAAAATTCCATTTCTGAATGGCTTAATTTAACGGGGACACATCAAATTCTACACCATCACATGCTGAGACTAAACACCTAACGCTTTTCTGCATTGCGCCGGGTTTCCGCGTCCACCATTTCGCGGAACTGGCGCAGTAGCGGATGGCGTGCCGTCTGCTTGACGCCGTAGCCGAGATTGAACGCATAATTGAAATCCGGTGGATTGCGCCCGATATTGTGCTGCATCATGGTTTCAAGCTTGTCGAAGCCCTTGGCAAAGATGGCTTCCACCGATTTACCCTCACTGTAATCCGTCCACAGCTCCATGATTTCGGTGCTGAGATCGTCCGGCAGCGGTGCGCAAAGTGTCATGAGGTCCGCTTTTCACGCTCCGCACGTCCATCATCGGCGGATTGATGGATGGCAGGGACATCGCCGGAAATCGCCTCGCCCAGATCGTGGACGATGCACATCTTGATGAGTTTCAGCCGGTCGCAATCGCCCAGCTCCCGGTCGAACAGCGTCACCAGCAGGCATAGCCGCCAGCTATGTTCGGCTGTGCTTTCCGGTCGGCCCTGAGAAGTGTGGCCGGAACGCAAAGTGCTTTTCAGCCGTTCTGCATGTTGGATAAACTGGATTATGCCGCCAAGCCGGGCTGGATCGATCGGGTATTCCGTTTCGGCGCTCATGGCTGACTCCTGATTTATCTGTATGAATCAATACATATAATTGCAATTTTAACGGTTTATTTGCCATGATGAATATTAATCTGGATCAATAGCCACGGGTGAAAAGCGGACGGAGCGATGGTGGAACGGGAAGGGAGAGGAGACGTGTAGCTGCGCGCCCGCTTCTGGCCTATGCGCCGGAATTCCTTGAGCCTGTGCCACCTTTCCGTGCGATCGAAGATAACGACGAAGACCGTGAACATCAAAGGCGCCGTGAGGCGTTGCTTCGTCGCAAGCAGGATCTGCTAGATGCAGAACAGAGCGAACGGGTGGATCCGAAGGCTGATATGCAGGGCCGGATGAATGCCGTGCGGGAGGCATTGCAGGCCAATCTCGACGCTACATCGATCAAGGAACCGTCTGCGTCGGAAGCGTCGGCATCAGCCGCCGTCCCGAAACCTGAAAGCGAGCCGATACAATTACCGCGCCGCAAGCGGCGCTGGGGCCTTCTGGCCGGTTTCACGCTGCTGGGTGGAATTGTCGGAACCACATATGCTTCTCTGGTGCCGCCCCAATATGGTGCGACGGCATCCATGCAGGTTTTTCCACCAGAGCGGCGCAGCGAAATTGCCTCGACTATCGTTCTGGAACGCGCCGCACAGATGGCGCGCATCGAACGTGCAGCCGATCTCGGTGCTCCTTCATTTCTGGAGGAATTGCGCACTCGTCTGAACAGATTGCTGCCAGAAGACCAGCAATCCCCGGCCTTGGCAGGACACAAAAGATGTCGGGTGCGCAATTGCTGCGCCAGCGGCTGGGTTTCACACAGGCGCTCGACAGCGGAACGGTGAGTGTCGAGGCTACGGCCGACAGGCCGGAAACGGCGGCGCTTCTGGCCAATGCCGTTGTGCAGGCGTTTCGCGATCATCTGCAGGGCGGCACAACGCTGAACGGTGCTGGGGCGATCTTCCGACACGCCTGCTCAATCTGGAAGCGGATGCTGAGGCGGCAAAGCAGGCGGCAGCGGCTTTTCGCGTCAGCCGGGATTTTGGCGATGACGACAACAAGGCCGCACTTCAACGCGAATTTGCCGACAGCAAGGCGGAGACGGCGCGCATCGCAGCGGAGGCCAACAATCTGAACGGCGCAACCGCCGAGAGCCTCGCCAAAAGGGCGTGCCCGAATCCATGCGATCCGGGACGCTGGGTACGCTGGTGGAGCGCTATCGCGCTGCGGGGCAGGGAGTGAAGCGAAGCAAATTAAGGCCGAAATTGACAAGGAGATTTCCAGCCAGCGTAGCATGTTACAGGCCGATCTTAAGAATGCGGTCGAACACGAGCAAAAGCAGCTGCCGCCATTGCCGGTTTTGGCTCGACGCCTGCGACGGACGAAGACAGAGCCCGCCTGCAAATGCTGGAACGCGATGCGGCGGCAAAGCAGGTGCTGTTCGAAGATTTGCAGATGCGTGCGGCGCGGGGCGAAACTTCCGCGGCGGGGCTGCTGCAACCGTGCGGGTTGTTGCACCCGTCATGGCGGAACCGAACCCGCGCAATCTCTCCCGCAAGGGGTTGTCGTCCTTGGATTGCTGGGCGGATTTTTGTTTGGTCTTGTTTCGATGATGCTGGCCGGACGCAAGCCCCGATCATCGGTCAGAAGCGAAGCCGAGCCGGAAGAGGTTCTGGAACCCTACGGTGAAACCCGTCTTGCTGCCGTTATCCGCGAAGCCAATGCGCGCTGGGAAGCCGAGAATGCAGGCTCGAACCGGCCGAAGGAAAATGCCGCGCTCGGTCGTGCCATCGACGACGTACGTTCTGAAACTTCATAAAATCCTGCATTGTCGCGCATTCGCCAATTGTCATCGGGCGTCATGACGCTTATGGGCATGTGTACGGAAAAGATGTCGTGTATCTCCCAGACATTCACGAAAGAACGGAGCGCTCGCTATGGCTCAATTGATTGATGGCAAGAAGCTCGCCGAGGATGTGGTTTCCACGGTGAAGCGTGAGACCAAAAGCTCGTGGCCGCAACCGGCGTTGTGCCCGGCATTGCGGTGGTGATTGTCGGCGAAGATCCGGCAAGCCAGGTCTATGTCGCCTCCAAGAGCAGGAAGGCCAAGGAGTGCGGCTTTCACTCCGTTCAGCATGATTTGCCGGAAACGGCGTCGGGCAGGAGCTTCTCGACCTGATCGAGAGCTTGAACAATGATCCCGCGATCCATGGCATTCTGGTGCAGTTGCCGCTGCCGAAGCACATCGATTCAGGCCGGGTGATCCAGACGATTTCGCCGAACAAGGATGTCGACGGCTTCCATTTCATCAATGTCGGCAAGCTTGGCACCGGCGAGGTCGAAACGGCCTTCGTTCCCTGCACGCCAGCCGGTGCGATGATTATGATCGAGCGCGTTCATGGCCGCGATCTTTCGGGGCTGAATGCCGTGGTGATCGGGCGTTCCAACATCGTCGGCAAGCCGATGTTCAATCTTCTGCTTGCTGCAAATGCCACGGTTACGGTTGCGCATAGCCGCACGAAAGACCTGCCGAGATTGCCCGCACGGCGGATATTCTGGTGGCGGCGGTCGGGCGTCCACAAATGGTCAAGGGCGATTGGGTCAAGCCGGGCGCAACCGTGATCGATGTCGGTATCAATCGCATTCCGGCACCGGAACGGGGCGAAGGCAAGACGCGGCTGGTCGGCGATGTCGATTTTGTGGAAGCCGAAAAGGTCGCCGGAGCGATCACCCCGGTTCCCGGCGGCGTCGGTCCGATGACCATCGCCATGCTGATGGCGAATACGCTCACCGCAGCCTGCCGCACTACCGGCTTGAAAAGCCAGTTTTTAACACAATTGAACTGCGTTTTCGTGCAGTTTAAATCCGGTTTTGATGGTTTGAGAGGCAAAACAGTGTGAATCACTGTTTTGCCTTAATTTCATTTGGGCTGTTTTCAGAACACCGAAGCGCCTTCGTCGGCCCGTCCGGCGATCTGGCGGAAAGCGCGGAACAATTCGCGCCCCATGCCGTGTTCGTTGCCGGAAAGATCAGGGCGATCTTCGCCGCGATCATGCAGCAGCGCGATATTGGTCAAAACTTCCAGAGTACCATTGACGGCATCGAGGCGGATAACATCGCCATCGCGGATTTTTCCGATGACGCCGCCGTCGAGCGCTTCCGGCGTGACATGGATGGCGGACGGAACCTTGCCCGACGCGCCGGACAGGCGACCATCGGTGACAAGGGCGACGCGCTGGCCGCGATCCTGCAAGATGCCGAGGACGGTCATCAGCTTGTGCAGCTCGGGCATACCATTGGCTTTTGGACCCTGATAGCGGACCACGGCGATGAAATCGCCGGTCAGCTCACCAGCCTTGAACGCGGCCTGCATTTCCGCCTGATCGTTGAACACCCTGGCGGGTGCTTCAATGACCTGACGCTCCGGTTTCACGGCGGAAACCTTGATGATCGCATTGCCGATATTTCCGGTCAGCACCTTGATGCCGCCGGTCGGCTGGAAAGGCGCATGGATCTTGGCCAGAACCTTGTCGTCGCCGCTTTTTCCGGCACCGGCTCGCGCACAACCGTGCCGTCGGCGCCAAGCTTCGGTTCAATCGCGTAAGGACGCAGACCTTCGCCGAACACGGTGCGCACATCCTCATGCAGGATGCCGCCATCGAGCAATTCGCGGATCAGGAAACCCATGCCGCCAGCGGCGTGGAAATGGTTCACATCGGCAAGACCGTTCGGATAGACGCGGGCCAGAAGCGGAACCACATCTGAAATTTCCGAAATATCATGCCATGTCAGCTTGATACCGGCAGCTGCCGCCATGGCGATCAGGTGGATGGTGTGGTTGGTCGAGCCGCCGGTCGCATTGAGACCAATGACGCCATTGACGAAGGAACGCTCGTCCAGCATTTCGCCGACCGGCGTATATTCATTGCCGCAGGCGGTGATCGCCAGCGCACGCTTGGCGGCTTCGCGGGTCAGGGCGTCGCGCAGCGGCGTACCCGGATTGATGAAGGATGCGCCCGGCAGATGCAGGCCCATGATTTCCATCAGCATCTGGTTGGAATTGGCCGTGCCGTAGAAAGTGCAGGTGCCGGGGCCGTGATAGGATTTCGATTCCGATTCCAGCAATTCGGCGCGCCCGACCTTGCCTTCGGCATAAAGCTGGCGGGTCTTGGCCTTTTCGTCATTGGGCAGGCCGCTGGTCATCGGCCCGGCAGGCACAAAGACGGCTGGCAGATGGCCGAAGGTCAAGGCACCGATGATGAGGCCGGGCACGATCTTGTCGCAGACGCCGAGATAGACGGCGGCGTCGAACATATCGTGCGACAGGCCGACGGCGGTTGCCATCGCGATCACCTCGCGGGAGAACAGCGACAGTTCCATGCCCGCAAACCCTTGCGTGACCCCATCGCACATGGCAGGCACGCCGCCCGCAACCTGCGCCACGCCGCCCGCTTCACGCGCTGCCTGCTTGATGAGTTGCGGAAGGTTTCAAACGGCTGATGCGCCGACAGCATGTCGTTATAGGCGGTGATGATGCCGAGGTTCGCAATCTCGTCGCCGGTCAGCGCCGCCTTGTCGTGCGGGCCGCAGGCGGCAAAACCATGGGCGAGATTGGCACAGGCCAGAACCGTGCGGTTCGGCTTCTTCGAAGCAGCCTCGCGCACACGGCCAAGATAGGCCTCTCTGGTCGGCTTGGGCGTTCGCGAATGCGCGCGGTGATTTCCTGTATGCGTTTATGTGCGGACTGCATGGGCATGGGTATCACCTGTGCCAATCTGGCTTGAATCGAATTTAACTTGTCCAGTAAAGCTGGATCGGTGTGCGAGCGTGGTGGAAGACAGCCCGCACGGGCATTTCATTCTCGTCATCGCTGGAAAGCGCCTTTTCCAGCGTTGCCTGCTGGCAGCGCCTTCAATATGCAGAACCAGCATTTCGGCCTCAGCGATGAGCGGCAGGGTCAATGTCAGGCGCTTTTCACCGGCACTCTCGGCATGGATCGGTAGCACGAGCGCGCGCGTTGCCGGGTCGATCGCCTGATCGAGCCGGTCGGCATCGGGAAAGAAGGAGGCGGTATGACCGTCATTGCCCATGCCAAGCACCACCACGTCGAAAGGACGGCGCAATGCGTCGATGCGGCTGGCGGCGGCAAGTGCTGCCGTTTCGACCGTCGCTGCCGGATTGTACAGGCCGACGAACCTCGCCACACCCGCATGATCGCGCAAAAGATGCTCCCGCACCAGCTTTTCATTGGATCGGTCGCTTTCAACGGACACGAAACGTTCATCCACAAGGGTGATCGTGACGAGATTCCAGTCGATCATCTTGCGGGAGAGCACCTCGAACAGCCTTAGCGGTGTGGTGCCGCCGGAGACGGCGAGCGTTGCCTGTCCCCGTTCAGCGATGGCGGCATTCAGCTTGTTCGCAATGGCTTCCGACAGTGCCTGCGCCAGTTCCGTTCCGCTGGTAAAATCATGCCGTTCGATGCTCATTCCATTCCTTTCCAAAGCAGTAACTGAAGCGCTCGGCTTCGGTGTCACAGGCTTTCGTGCCACGTGCGCCCGTCACGCTCGATGAGCGCTATGGACGATGACGGTCCCCATGTTCCTGCTGTGTAACCCTGCACAGGCTGGCTGTTCAACTCCCATCCCTGAAGGATCGGATCAACCCAGCGCCAAGCCGCCTCAACTTCGTCGCGGCGCATGAACAGGGTCTGGTTGCCGCGCACCACATCCATGATGAGGCGTTCATAAGCATCCGGATTACGCTCGCTGAAGGATTCGGCAAAGCTCATATCCAGCGGCACGTGACGCAGGCGCATGCCGCCCGGACCCGGATCCTTAATCATCAGCCACTGCTTCACGCCTTCATCCGGCTGGAGACGAATGACAGCTGGTTGGCCATCACCTTACCGGCGCTTTCACCGAAGATGGAATGCGGGATCGGCTTGAAGGTCACGACGATTTCCGAAACGCGCGTGGCAAGCCGCTTGCCGGTGCGCAGATAGAACGGCACGCCAGCCCAGCGCCAGTTGGCGATTTCCGCCTTCAACGCCACGAAGGTTTCGGTATTGCTGGTGTCGCTTTCGAGGTCTTCCAGATAGCCGCGCACCGGCCCGCCTGCCGAAGCGCCGGCGCGATACTGGCCGCGCACCGTCACATCTTCGACATTGAGGTTGGTAATCGGCTTCAAGGAGCGCAGCACCTTGACCTTTTCATCATGCACAGCGTCCGCTTCAATCGAGGACGGCGGCTCCATGGCCACAAGGCAAAGCAGTTGGAGAATATGGTTCTGCACCATGTCGCGCAGCGCACCCGCCGTATTGTAATAACCGGCGCGGCCTTCAAGGCCGACGGCTTCCGCAACGGTAATCTGCACATGGTCGATATGGGCGGAGTTCCATAGCGGCTCATAGAGCGCATTGGCAAAGCGCAGCGCCATCAGGTTCTGCACGGTTTCCTTGCCGAGATAGTGATCGATGCGGAAGATCTGATCTTCGCGGAAAACGCTGCCCAGCGTATCGTTGAGCGCCATGGCGGATTCGAGATCGCGACCGATCGGCTTTTCCACGATAATGCGCGTATCGCGGGTAATCAGGCCATGCGCCTTCAGGCGCGTGGCGATATCGCCGAACAGCGTCGGGCTGACAGCGAGATAGAAAGCGCGGATCTTTTCCGGCTTCTTGCCAATCAGAGTCTTGAGCGCGTCCCAGCCCTCTTCGGACTTGGCATCGACTGCCACGTAGCTGAGGCGGGCGAGAAAATTATTGACTTCTTTCTCATCGATTTCCTCGGCCTTCACATGTTCATGGATGGCGTTGCGCGCGAACTGCCGATATTCGTCATCGGTCATGGCGCTGCGTGATGCGCCGATGATACGCGTCGGGTCGGTGAGCTGGCCTGCGCGCTGGCGCTGATACAGTGCCGGGATGAGCTTGCGTTCGGCAAGATCGCCGGAACCACCGAACACGATGCAGTCGAAAGGCTCTACCGGAATTGTCTGGCTGGTCATCTGTCGCTCTCTTCTCTTCTAGTGGTCTGATTCCGACATTTGCATTCCTCTGATACAGGCGCCGAGCAAATGTCGGAATTGCAAAGACCGCTAGTAACTATGTAACTAGCGGATTTTTCGAATTTGACGTTTGAAACAGCGTCCCATTCAGTCGGAATTCAAACGTCAAATTCAATCCGCTAGCGCAAATCAGTCTGCTTGTGGGCAGCATGCGATTTTCAAGCTGCCCTTGTCTATTATCTAATCGATTTAAATTCAACAGTTGCGATGCCGCATTCTCGTGATTGTGAGACATTCCTGACAATATTTCCCATAATGGGAATATTGCCCTTGTTCCCATTATGGGAATAGATTAAAATGTCTGTCATGCAGATCATTGCTCGCAAAACCCTGAGGGACTTCTGGATCAGGCATCCGCAAGCCGAAACACCTTTGGTTGTTTGGTTTTCTCTCGTGAGCAAGGCGCATTGGACCGGGCCATCCGACATAAAGAAGATGTTTGGTTCGACCGTCGATTTCGTAGCGGATAATCGTGTCATCTTTGATATTGCCGGGAACAAATACCGCCTGATTGTTCATGTAGCTTATCCATTCGGGCGCGTGCTCGTAAAATTTGTCGGCACGCATAAGGAATATGAGCGCATCAATCCGGAGACAGTGTGATGGAAAATATTCGTCCAATCAAAACCGAAGCTGATTATGAATGGGCTCTGGCAGAAGTTGCTGCCTATTTCGACAAGCTGCCGGAAATCGGCTCGCCGGATGCAGATCGGTTCGATGTGCTGTCGGCGCTGGTCGAAGCATATGAACGCGAACAATTCCCTATCCCTGTTGCCGGGCCGATAGAAACAATCACCGCCTATATGCAGATGCATGGGCTGAACCAGTCCGCTTTTGCGGCGGTTATCGGGTCGCGGTCGCGTGCTTCGGAAATTCTCAACCGGCGTCGGGCGCTGACGATGGACATGGCCTACAAGGTCAATCGGGCGTGGGGTATTCCCGCTGAAATACTGCTTCAACCGTACCATCTCGCCAGTTCCCGGTCCGATGCGGCCTGAATGCGAATTGCACTCGACCGATGGGTGAGAAAGCAGATAAAGCTGCTTGCTCGGTGAAGCGGAATTGAATCGGAATGTTTGGGGTTTTCGGGCCAAATCCTATTACAAAATTGATTTACGACATTGTGCCAAAGGAGAATGACATGAAGAGGCTGCAGGATAAGGTCGCAATCATCACCGGTGCCGGTTCGGGCTTCGGTTCAGGCATGGCGCGCCGATTTGCAGCCGAAGGCGCAAAGGTTGTTCTGGCCGATGTGAACGTCAAACGTGTCGAGGATGAGCTTGCCGATATCGGCAAGAACGCACTTTCCGTGCAGGCGGATGTATCGCGCAAGGACGACATGGAGCGCGTGGCGCGCACGGCCTTCGAAGCGTTCGGCCGCATCGACATCATGGTCAACAATGCCGGTTTTACGCATCGCAACATGCCGCTGACGGAAGTGACGGAGGACAGTTTCGACCTGATCTCGTCCGTGAATATGAAGGCGCTTTATTATTCGACCCAGATTGTTGTGCCGATCATGGAGCATCAGGGCGGCGGCGTCATCATCAACACGGCTTCGGCAACCGCATTGCGTCCGCGCAAGGGGCTTGTCTGGTATAGCGCTTCCAAGGGCTGGATCATCAGCGCGACCAAGGCGATGGCGCTGGAACTTGCGGACAAGAATATCCGCGTGAACTGCATCTGCCCGGCTGAAAGCGACGGTGAAGCATTGAAGCTGTTTCTGGAGGAGGACACGCCGGAGGCACGCGCAGCACTTAAGGCCACCATTCCGCTCGACCGGTTTTCGACGCCGGAGGATGTGGCGGAAGCTGCGCTCTGGCTGGCCTCGGACGCCGCTTCCATGGTGACGGGGACGGCGCTCAGCATTGATGGCGGGTATTCTATCTAGCCATCGGCTTCGGCAAGGAAGTCATCAAATATGGCTTCCAGCCGCCTGTGCCGTTCGGCGGCCATCAGCTTTCCGGTTTCCGTCTTGAAACCGGAGGCGAGGCCAAACAGTTTCGTGCGGAAATGATCGAGCGCGAAGCGCTTGTCATTCAGCGGGCGGTTTTCGGCGTGCGGGTCGCGCCAGTCGTAAAGTGCACTGCCCATGCGGCCCGCAATGTAAAAGCACCGCGCAGCTCAATGACGCCGATGGCGTCGAGCCGGTCGGCATCCTGCAGAATCTTCGCTTCTGTCGTGACAGGCTCGATATTGGCCGAAAAACTGTGCGCCTCGATGGCATGGGCGGCGAGGTCGATGCGCGCGTCATTCCAGCCGAGGTTCTGCAGCAAGGTTGTTGCCTTTTCCGCCGCCAGTCGCGAAGCGCGGTTTCTGTCAGGCGAACTTTTCTCCACACTCACGCAGTCATGCAGCAGGGCTGCGGCGCAAAGCACTTCGGCATCGCCGCCTTCCTGACGCTGGATCGCAGCGGCATTTTTCCAGACGCGGGCAAGGTGAGACAGGTCGTGCGACCCGTCCTCGCCATGCTCGAGCGCATGGGGCAGAAGCCTTTCCGCAAGCATATCGAAAGGCGCGAAAATATGGGCTGTCATGCTGGTTCCGCCATGGGTTTTGGGGATTCGGGAGATGACGGAAATTACGGGTTCTTGCGCAGGACGGTCCAGTTATAAAATGCGCCGAGAGCCATAATCAGGCACGTGCCGAGGAATACGGACCGCATACCGAAGTGACCGCCGACAAAACCGCCAGCGACGGGACCGGCAACTTGGCCCACATATTGGGCCGAGACGGAATAGCCCAGAATGCCGCCCGCCACACGGTCGGGGACATTGTGCCGGATGACGCTGGTGATACAGGGCAGGAGACCGCCTAGCGCCAGTCCCATCAGAAAACGCAGGCCGATCAGCTGCCAGGCTTGCGTCACGAATGCCTGCGGGATTAGCAGCAATGCGGAAACAGCCAACGCGCCGATGATGACGCGCGTATGGCCGATGCGGTCGGCAAGACGGCCCAGCCGCGAGGACGACATGATGCTGCCGAGTGCTGCCGCAGCCATCACCACACCGGAGATGAGTGTCACTTTCGTCTGATCGTCCATCAGCTGGATTACATAGACGGTGATGATCGGTTCGATCGACATATTGGCGAAAAGCAGCAGCATGCCCGTCACCAGCATGGCGATGACCGGTTTCCTGTCAGGGATGGCGGCCCAGATGGATTCCGCCTTCTGCTCCTTGGTTGGCTTCAGCGGCCTGCGCTCTTCGCGGATCAGAAAGGTGGTGGCCAGAAAAGTGAGGAAAATCACGCCGCCAGCCAGCCAGAAGGTGGCGCGGATGCCGATCAGCGGGGGTAATGCGCCGCCGAGCAAGGGCCCCGCCAGATTGCCGGCCATGATGCCAGCCGAAAGCGCGCCCAGCGCCCAACCGGTCTTTTCCTTCGGTGTCTGTGTGGCGACGAGGATCATCGACCCGGACGAATAGCCGCCCGCAATGCCTACGAAAGCCGCAGCGCCACCAATTGCCAGACGCTCGTCACCATGCCGATCAGCGACATGGCGATGGCCATGCCGAGGCTGGCGCGGATCAGCATCAGCTTGCGCCCGTATCGGTCGCCAAGCCTGCCCCACAGCGGCGCGACGAAGGCTGCAGCCAGAAAAGTAGCGCCATAGGCGATGCCCGACCATTGCACGATGGCCGCATGATCGGTGACGCCCAATTGCTCCACATAGAGCGGCAAGAAGGGTAGGAGAAGCGACATGGCAATGAGCGTCGTGAACGAACCGATGAGGCAGATCAGCAGGTTCTGCTTCCAGTAGCGTTCGTGGTTTTCGTCGGCAGTTTCATCCCTGGCAGCGGCTTGGGCGGTGCTCATGTCATGTCTCGCGATTGCAATGTATTCCATTTTGGGATACCAAAACGGCGTGCATGAATGCGCCTGTTGAACCGGCTTGTCAATCGTGGCGCGGATTCAAGATGGAGAATGGTCGCCAATGTCACAGATGAGGCAGGTTGAAACGCAGCTTCGCGACATGATCCTCGGGCTGGAACTGGGGCCGGGCGAACGGCTGACCGAGCGCTGGATCGAAGCGCGCTTTGAAGCCTCACGCACGCCGATCCGGGCAGCACTTTTGCGGCTGGAGGCGGAAGGGCTCATCTGTCGCGAGGGGCGCGGCTGGACGGTTTCGCCGATCAATCTCGGCGAAATCGAGCAGATTGGCGTCTATCGCGAGGCGCTGGAAATTGCCGCATTGAAGCTGACCTGTGCGCTTGAGGATCGCAGCCACGTGGAACCGATTGCGGCCATGCTGGATAGCTGCGATGCCGAAACCTCGCGCGAGGAATGGCACCGCATCGGCATGGATTTTCATATCAGCTGGCGCGGCTGTCCGGTAACGCGTTTCTCAGCCGCGGCGTGCGCGATGCCATGCAGCGCCTTTCACGGGCGCGCTGGCTGGAGGTGCGCGACGAGGCGGCGCTCGCTCGCGCATGGGCCGAACACCGCGCCATTCTCGACGCGGTGCGCGAAGGGGATGCCGACAAGGCGACGGCGTTGATGAGCGCGCATCTGGACGGCAGCCGCAGCCGCCTCGTCAGCAATCTGCACGAGGACCGGCGCGGCCTCAAGGCGCGGGGCTTTGCCATCATCAGCGCGTGACACAGTCATCGCCATTCGGGCAGCTTATGGCCGTCGCGTGAATAATATTGCGTGCGTCCATCACCGATACCGATATCGCGCAGGAGATATTCCGGCGAATGTTCGGTGATGACGATATAAGTACGTTTGCGCGAAAACAGGCGGGAGAATAGCGTGCTCCAGCTGTTGCCTGCCTCATGGCAGACGGCGGGTGCTGTGGCGGTTGTGCAGGCAGAACCGAGGTTTTTCATGACCTTACCTATCGAATGAAGCAGCTATGGGAGGCGCTGCTTGTGAAAATCTGCCTATAGATATGCGCCTGAAAACTTTTGTTTTCCAATCGAACCTCGATTAGTATGCATAAGGAGGACTTATGTATCATGACGACAGCACTTCCCCTTTATCGGCCATTCGCGTTTTGAATCGGCCGCCCGCCATGCAAGCTTTACCCGCGCCGCGGAGGAGCTGGGCATGACGCAGGCCGCGGTCAGTTATCAGATCAAGATATTGGAGGAGCGCGTCGGCGCACCGCTTTTCTGCGCATGCCGCGGCAGGTGGAGCTGACCGAATTCGGCAAATGTCTTGCGCCCGCGATCACGGAAGCGTTCGATGCGATGCGCAATGCCTTTGCCAGCCTGCGGGAAGATGCGGAAGGCACACTGACGATCAGTGTTCTCGCGACATTTGCGGCCAACTGGCTGGCGCATCGGCTGGGCTCGTTCCAGATGCGGCATCCATCACTCGCGGTCAGGCTCGACACGTCCGACAGCGTGATCGATTTTGCGACGACCAATGTGGATATCGCGATCAGGAGCGGTTTCGGTAAATGGCCGGGCCTGGAGGCCCATCAGCTCATCAAGGCGAGTTTCACGCCTATGCTGAGTCCGGCTCTGGCCGCGACCATCGGCGGAGTGAAAGAGCCTGCCGATCTGCTGCGGCTCAAGATAATCGATGTGAGCGATCCCTGGTGGAAAATCTGGTTCAATGCGGCGGGGATCGAAAACCCGCCAATGCAGGGCAATACGCAGAGCAGGCTGGGAGCACAGCACATTGAAGGTCGGGCGACTGTCGCGGGCAGGGCGTCGGCATTCTCACGCCTGCTTTCCACCAGATCGAAATCGCCACTGGCCAGCTTATCCAGCCATTCGACATTCTATGTGATGATGGACGCGCTTATTGGCTTGTCTATCCCAAATCCCGTCGCAACATGCCAAAGGTTCGCGCCTTCAGGGAATGGATATTGAGCGAACTCGACTGTGGCTGAAGGGCGGTATCGGGTGCTATGGACGTAGAAATCGAAAAATACAGGTTCGATGTCACATTCGGCATTGCTGTCTCGTCATGTCTATCGAAGCCCTTGAACCGAAAGGAACGATACCATGACCCCTCTGCTCAACCCGTTCAATGTTGCCCCTGCCACGATGAAATCCTGGATGAATGCCTCGATGACAATCGCATCCAGCCTGGAAGCGAGCCTGATCGAGCTTGTCAAAATCCGCTCCTCGCAGATTAATGCCTGCGCCAATTGCATCAACATGCATACGCTTGAAGCCCGCTCACTTGGCGAGACCGAACAACGCATCTATTTGCTGTCGGCATGGCGCGAAGCGCCGTGCTACTCTGAGCGCGAACGGGCGGCTTTGGGATGGGTCGACGCGCTGACCCGCCTGTCGCAAGGCCATGATCTGGAAGATGCCCGCACTGCCATGCAGGCGCAGTTCACTGAGGAGGAGCAAGTGAACCTTACGCTGATGGTCAACATCATCAATGGGTGGAACCGCATGGCGGTTGGCTTTGGTCTCTGGTTCGAACCGGAAGCCAAGAAGCCGGCGGTAAAGGCAGCCGTCTGATGGTCGACATATCCTCGCAAGGCGATGCAGCCGAAAGCTTCGATCCGCTGCGTCCGAAATTGATCCGCGTTGCCTATCGCATGTTGGGCTCGGTTGCCGATGCAGAGGATATGGTGCAGGAGGCGTTCATCCGATGGATGAACGCCAATCGCAGCGTAGTGCGCGAGCCGGAAGCGTTTCTGCGCCGCACCGTTACCCGCCTGTGCCTCGATTTTCTGAAATCCGGGCGCAACCAGCGCGAAACCTATTTCGGACCGTGGATTCCCGATCCGATTGTCGAAGAGGAAGCGGATGATGATGTCACCCTTCCGCTCATGCTGGCGCTGGAGCGTCTTTCACCACTGGAACGCGCCGCCTTCCTGCTGCACGATGTCTTCGGGCTGGATTTCGACGAGATAGCCAAAACAATTCAGCGCGATGCCGCCGCGTGTCGCCAGCTTGCTGCGCGGGCACGCAAGCATGTGCGCGAGGAGCGTCCGCGCTTTCAGGTCGACAAGAAGCGCGGGCTTGAACTGGCGGAGGCTTTCTTCGCGGCATCGCGCAGCGGCGATATGAATGCGCTTGGTGCGATGCTGGCGGCAGATGTGCATATGCAGACCGATGGCGGCGGCAAGCGCCCGGCTTTCCCACGGCCGTTGCTGGGTTTCGCCGATGTGATGTCGATCCATCAAAAGCTGGCCGCTTATTACGCGGCCAAACGATCGGAATTCATTCGTGCGGTCTATATCAACGGTTTGCCGGGCTTCATCACGCGCGAAGCCGATGGAGAAATCCAGACGACAGCGCTCGATATAGAAGACGGCAGGATTGTCGGAATCTATGTCGTGCGCAATCCCGACAAGCTAAGGCATCTGCACTGAACTCTGCCGCTATTTGTTCGGGAGACATGCTTATTTGCTTTCAAGCATGTCTTTATCCAAAACCGGTTTCCACTTTTTGGAGACGTGCTTTACCCGATCAGGTAGCGGCAGGCGCCTGCCGCGCCAATGCCGATCAGCACGGTTGGAAGCATGGAAAAGCGCGTCGCGGCGAAGATCGTGATTGCAAGCGCGATCAGGTCGGCTGGCTTGTCGGACACGAAATCGGGCGCGATGACCGAGATTAGAACGCAGCCTGGTGCTGCTTCCATCACTGCCGTTGCGCGCTTGCTGAGCGTGCGGTTGCGCAACAGCACATAGCCGCCGATCCGCGTGAGATAAGTAACACTTGCCATCAGAACGATGGTCAGAACGGCTAACGGATCGATCATTCTTCACCTGCCAGCAGATAGGCTGCAACAAGACCGGACAAGGCACCGGCGGCGACATACCAGGCGCCGGGAATGGTGAGATAGGTCAGCGCCGCCACCACAAGGCTGACCAGCCATGGGCGCGCGGCGGCAAAACCCTTCCACATGCCCGCCAGCAGAACCAGAAACACCGCCGGAAAGGCCATGTCGAAACCATAGGGGCGCAGGTCGCCCATCATCGGGCCGAAGGCCGCGCCCAGCGTGGTGAAGACCACCCATGCGAGATAGAAGGGAATGGCCACACCGGCATAGAAGGTGAGGCTCAGCGCCGGATTGACGCCTTTCGACTGGCGGCGTTTCGCATCGGCAAGGCCGAGCGCCCAGCTTTCATCGCACATGAGAAACAGGCTCGCAAAAGCCTTGCGCTTGGGCAGATGGCGGATGAAGGGCGCCAGAGCCGCGCCCATCAACAGATGGCGGCTGTTGACCAGAAAGGTGATCGCGACAATCAGCAGGACATGCGGCGGCGAGGTCCAAGCTGGATGGCCGCGAATTCCGACCCGCCTGCGAAGTTCAGCCCCGTCATCATCGGCACTTCGACGATGCTTAAGCCCTTTGTGCGGCCTGCGCGCCCAGAACCAGCGCATAGGGAATAATGCCAAGCAGAACCGGCAGGCCGGCGGCGGCCGCGACGGAATTCCGAGCCGCGCCCGGACCTGCTTTTGAGGCGCATAGGCCTGTGAAATATCCATAAAATTCCCGTTGGCTGGCCGGTAATTGGCTGCCCCTTGCTCAGTCTCTTGCCTGTTTGCTTGAGAGTTTCGCAACTATAATCAATTCCGTGAGCAATTTGATTGCGAATTATGGGTGTTGCATCAATGTTTGGCAGAGAATGCCAGTAATATCGCCATAAATGGAATTGAAAGCCAATGAAGCTGGATGATATCGACAAACGGATTCTGCGCGTGCTGCAGCGTGACGGCCGCATTGCCAACAACGATCTTGCGCGCGAGGTCGGGCTTTCGCCTTCGCCCTGCCTGCGGCGGGTCAAGCTTCTGGAAGAGGCGGGGTGATCGACCGCTATGTCGCGGTGCTGAACCCGGCCAAGGTCGGCAAGGGGCTGACCTTCTTCACCCGCATCCGGCTGGACCAGCAGGACGAGGAAACGCTGCAAACCTTCGCCAAGGAGATATTGAAGCTGCCGCAGGTGCTGGAATGCTATTTCATGCTTGGCGATTATGATGCGATGATCCGGGTGGTTGCGGCGGATATCGAGGATTACCGCCGCTTCCAGTCGGAATATCTGAGCCGGATCAAGGGTGTTCAGAACCTGAAGACCGACGTACCAAGCCAGACGGTCAAGCAGACTTCCGAAATGCCCTGTAAAATGACCTGCGAATTGTCAATGAAAACAATCGCGGTCAAATAATCACGTTCGGTGGCGTTTCACTCACTGAAAGTCAGACTATACTTTCCGCCTTATGGGGTGTCTGGCCCCAGGGGCTTTATACTTCTCATCGCCACAACAACTATCTCTGTCGTCGCAGTCAAGCGTACGATCACATCTCCCGTCAGGAGAGTTGTCGATTCAGCTGAACAGATTGACGGTCTGTTTGGAGGCCGAAGAATTTCCGACCTTGATACGCCGGCAGAACAGAAGCCAATGGTTGCAGCCTTCAACACAGCTCTCACACGAATCGACAATGCAAGGCTTGGTTATCAGTTTGGCGTTTCCTGACCCTCAAAATAAGCTCATTCATTAAAAATAATGCGCAAACGGGATGATCCACCCTAGGCTTCAATTGTGGAACATTGAGCACTGACGGATGAATGCCTGAAGTGTCGGATAGGTCGAACTTTAGGTCACTCATCCATAAAATATTGCTGAAGAGATATCAGACTGGATAACTTTGCTAACTGGTTTCGGTAAGGTTTTTGACTGCCTCAAGAACCGGCGCTGCCGTAAAAGTTTGGTTGGACGGAAACAGCCAACATCAATATCAGGCGATACGTTATCGTTGCCAATATCGTCCATTACCGCAGTGTTGGAGCACGCGTCAGATATGTTTTTCCGCACAAAGATCGATGCATGTCTTTATAGTTTTCTCGATTGACGTCGGTTAGGTGCGTGACTTCCCCAATCAAAACCGATACTCAATCGATAATGGCTCAAGTTGATCGACAATCTCGTGATAGCCGCTGAAAATTATCAGTATGATCGCTCATTCGTCGTTACCTGTGTTTCGGTTTCATATTTTTCTTCCAACGCTCTTGCCAGATATTTTGTCCATCTCTGTATGCCGGGTGGGGTCGAAATAAGATCGTGACGCAGTTCGATCAGAACTGCGGAATACCACGCTTGTCGCCATGCACAGGTATTGCATAATCATTGATATCGATTTGATAGGGTTCATTTTCGCCAATACATGTAATATTTTCACACTGCAGACAGCCGATGATCTGCTGGCCAAATCCCTTTGCTGTGCCATAGAGAATACCGACCTCCCACGGTCGAGTTTCATCTTTATAAATGGGGGTGAAGCTGTGAACCGTTACTATGCGTGTTGACTGCAATTGTTCCAGACGCCGATCAAGAAAGCGGTCAATGGCGGTGTGAAACGGCTCGAAGAAATAAGCAACACGTTGGGCCTTTTCCGCTTCGCTTAAGTTCAAGTTACCCGGGATAACGGTCCTTTCGGATATTTCCGGAAACATTTGCTCTGAAGCATGAGGCCGATTGGCATCCAGTACTAGCCGGGAATAGTTGGTATAGAATAGCGGCGCATCGAGCAAATCAGCGAGCTGCTCGGCAACTCTCAATGCTCCTATATCCCATCCGATGTGGCGCTTTTGATCGCTATCGGGCAAGCCCAACCCATTCAGGGCCTCTGGAATCAACGGAGAAGCGTGCTCACATATCAATACGACGTCGGAGGTGCCCGATGGGTTGTAAACTCCATAAGGTGGCGGCTCACTCAACCCAATGAGTGGTTGGCTGGTTCGCATTGTCAATATTCTATCCTCAATAAATCCGGCTGTAACGCTCGCAAATTGCCCAGTCATCCAGACCGGCTGTTAGCTGGATTTCCTTACGGCGCATCGCGAGGTATGCTTTCTTGAAATTCTGATGAAACCAGCCCATTACGGTTTCGTCTGCTTCAAGCGCCTCCAGCGCTTGCGGCAATGAAGATGGCAATCTTGAAATTCCATTGTCCATGCGGGTTTTCGCATCAAGGGTTTCCGGATCGCCCTTGGTGATGGGAGGCAGATCGGTCCCGTTTTCCAGCCCCTCCATTCCCGCACGAATAAGCGCGAACAGGGAAAGATGTGGCGATGCTGTCGCGTCAGCAGCACGGAACTCCATGTTGAATGCACGGCTGGGATCGTAATCCGGTTTCGAAGGCGTGGGACAAATTCTCAGTGTGGCCTCACGATCCTTTTCCCCAATGTCGTCCAGGCAGCCGACCAGTTATGCGGCTTCAAACGCTGATAGGAAACAACCGAAGGCGCACAGAGCGCAGTCAATGCAGGCATATGGCGCAAGATCCCCGATGCAAAGCGCGATGCAATAGCTGACAATCGTCCGGGGCGTTCTGCGTCAAAGGTTACCGAATTTCCCTCGATGTCCGTGAACGACAGGTGGATATGAACACCGTTCCCCACTGCATCCGGTGCCGTCTTGGGGAGAAAATCGCTCGCATGCCGTTGGCTCTGGCGACCTCTCGCGTAATTATCCGCAATGCGGTCGCACGGTCTGCCGCCTCAAGCGCTGGCGCTGGTGCGTTCACGAGTTCATATTGGCGCGCACCATATTCAGGCAGGAAGCATTCGGGTTCGAGTCCGGATTCTTCGAGAGCTGCCCACAACATGGCAGGAAACCACCTGATGCGCGCAAAGATGTGATTGAGAACGATGGCCCAGAATCAAGAGCTTCGCCTGTCAGCGAGAATTCATGCTCAAAGGCGGCGATCACTCGCAATCCATATTTTCTCTCAAGGTCTGAACTTGCATTCTTGAGCATCGAGCGGACACAGCCTTCCCATGGGCTTCCATCCAGCTCCTGCAGATCGCCCTGATAGAAGCTCAGCTTTGGCAATCCGGCTACGTTGCAAATGTCAGTATGTGCCCTGACGTCCGGCATCAGCCGCAGATCGCCGGCCGAGCCATAAGGATTGTCGTCGGCAATGATATCAAAAGGCGTAAGCGCTATATTTGCCGGAACCCAGCCGCATCCCTTTTCCAGTTGCGAAGCGCAACGCTCCGCTGAAAGCCCGCCCACGCGTGATCGCGCAGATGTCAGTTGTAACAAAGGAAACCAGATGTGATGTCATTGCGCTTTTCCCATCGCATCAATGCGACGCACAACTTCATCGGTTGTCGTAATCCAGCAATAGCCACCGAATGCGCGCAGAGCCGCCCGATGCCGTTCGTCCGTGTAGGTTGCGCAAGCATCTTCGACAAGAGTAACCAGATATCCGCGGTCAGCGGCATCGCGAACCGCCATATCCACACATTGATCGGTCACAATTCCAGCAATGATGAGAAAACGTGTATTTAAATTGCGAAGCACGTAATCAATATTGGTGGAGTTGAACACGCCTGACGATGTTTTCGGCAGAATGATTTCATTTTCCGCAGGGGCCAGAGGCTCGATGATTGCGCCCATCGGGTCGCCTTTCGGCACGTGCATATCCGAGTTTGTGATCCAGGGACCGGTCGCGTCCGTCCGCGGTCAAGCTCTCGATGATTGTGTGCAAGACGTTTTGATCAGCCTTGCGGAATGCATCCAGCAGGCGCTTTTGATTTGGTATGACCGTAGACCACAGCCGTTGCATAAAGGCGTATCCTCACCCTGGGGATGGACGGGGTCAGCGCCCGGTTCCGCCCATATTCTCTGCATATCCACCAAAAGAAAGGCTGTTTGACCTGCCTTATAGTCCGAAGAACGCCTGATATTTTCTCCGGCAAATTCGATAGAAAATTCGGTCATGTGTCACCTTTTGAGATAAGTCAGCTGCGCTGGACTTTCGATGCTGGGAGCAGGCCTTGAGGGAAGGCGAGCAAAATCAGAAGAACACCGGAAAGCACGATGGCATCGCGGTAAGCGGCAAGATCGGGTGGGAGAACGGCCTGGAGTATAACTTCAATTGCGCCAAGCAAGAGGCCGCCTACGACGGCTCCCCGTAATGAGCCGAGACCTCCAATGACCGCTGCGATGAAAGCTTTGAGTACTGGCGCGAAGCCCATATATGGGTCGACGGATGCACGCTGAGCAACCCAGAGAAGAGCGGCGATGCCGGCCAGGATTCCAGATATGAGGAATGCCGTCGAAATGATGCGGGAGGCAGAAATTCCCATCAGGCGAACGACGGCAAAATCCTCCGCTGCAGCGCGCATGGCAATGCCCGTATTGGTGAACTTGAGGAACAGTTCCAGTCCGACGAGCGCAAGTGCAGAAACAGCGATAGATATCATCGGGCCATTGCCGACGGTGATATCTCCGATTTGCTGCGCGGACGTGAAAAACCGGGCATGGAAATCGCCTGCGGTCGCGCCGATATTGTATTCTGGAAAACCACTTTCAACAGCGACGACACCGCAAACGATGTCAGCAACAGGGATGTGACCGACGCGGATCGCATCGGGCGGAAAGCGACAAACTCGATGATGACGGCGGATAATGCCGCCGCTGCTACAGCCACGAGCACGGCGATTGGAAATGGTAATCCGGCCAGAAGCGCGCCCAGAAGACTGTAACCTGCGATCGTCATCAACTCGCCATGTGCAAAGTTGATCAGACCCACGATGGAAAAGACGATAGCCAGACCGAGCGCCAGCAAGGCATAGACCCCACCGAGACTGAGAGCATTGATGAACTGTTGCAGGATCATGCCGACGCTCCCAAATAGGCCTGACGCACCAGGTCCGAATGACGTAATTCTGCGGCACTCCCGACATGGTGACTGCCCCGTTGGCCAATACGATTGCGCGGTCGGCGATTTCCAGCGCGAGTCCGATATTTTGTTCGATCAGAAGGACGGTCAGTCCGCGCTGGCGTAATCTGGCAATCAGCTCAAACACGGTGTCGATCAACTGTGGAGCCAATCCCAGTGAGGGTTCGTCCAGCAAGATGAGCGATGGCGCGGACATAAGCGCCCGCGCTATGGCGAGCATTTGTTGCTCGCCACCCGATAAAAGGCCGCCGCGCGTGCGATAATATCGCCGGAGTATGGGAAACAGATCGAGCATCTCGGCTTCGCTGCGTGTAAAATCGTCCCGTCCGAGATGACTTGCCCCACCCAGCCGGAGGTTCTCCGCTACGGTGAGATTGGCAAATATCCGCCGCCCTTCGGGGACAAGAGCTATGCCCATTCGAGAGATTCGTTCTGCCGCGAGGCCTGTCAAATCCGCACCTTTGAACAGAACTTTTCCCGATTTTGGTTTAACCAGACCGGCTATCCCGGAAAGAGTGGAGCTCTTTCCGGCGCCATTGGCTCCGACCAATGCCAGTATCTCTCCTTCTCCAACCGTAAAGGAGACAGATCGAACGGCTTGTATCTCGCCGTAGCGAACGACAAGTGACTGAACATCAAGCATTGTACTTTTCCTGGGGCACAAATCACGGAGCTGGAATGTCTTCCGGCGTCGGCACTCCGCTCTCGAGGAACACGGCTTTCCCATCTTGATATTTGTACAAAGCTACCGAACGGACAGGCATGCCGGTCGTGCCCTCGTAAGTGATCCTGCCGGTGACGCCTTCAAAGTCTTTGAGGTGTGAAATTGCCTCCCGTATCGCCGCTGGATCGGTGGAACCGGCTGTTGTCACCGCAGCGTCGATAATCCCTGCAATTTCGTAACCGTTCGCCTCATATGCAGACTCAGGCGCATGCCCATAGACCTTTTGAATTCCTCATTGAACGCCTCAAGCTTGCTGCCTGGCGCGGCGTGGCCGGGTGCCGTGAAGAGGACGCCGTTGACGAGATTGCCTAACCCGGCAACCGTCGGGGTATTGATCGCGTCCGCACCCCATACCGGAACCGTCACGCCAGCGTACGCAGCTGCTGAATGAACGCTGGAAAATCGGGTTCATAAGCAGCAGTGAAAATGATGTCCGGCTTCTCCGCCAAGTTCTTTATTTTTGTCACTTCTGCCGAAAAATCCGGCTGTCCAACCGAATAGTTGCCGCGTCCGATGATCTTGCCGCCCTTTTTCTCAAATACGGTCGCGAAGAATTCGGGCAGATTTGCATGATAGGCGCTGTCTGGCGAAATCATGATATATGCGGTTTTCAGTCCGCTTCTGGAAGCGTAGTCGGCAATCTTGGTGGCCTGGAGATTGTCAGCCGGATAAGAGCCAAACATGACATCGCCAACCGCTGTGGTCAGGACGGGAGCAGAGCCACAAAATGTCATAGTTGGAATGCCAGCAGGCTGAGTAACCTGACCGGCAGCGATTGATGCATCAGCGTCACAAGGCGAAATAACAAACTTTACGCCGTCATCGACAAGCTCTTGCGTGGCTGCTGCCGTCTGCGACATGTCCGATCTGGTGTCTTTGATGATCAGTTTGACCGGATACTTGCCTGCGAGGCCGCCTTTGGCATTAATCTCGTCGATGCCCATCCGAAAACCGTTCAACGCCGGCTGGTCATAGGGTGCCAGAACGCCGCTTTGAGCGGTTGCCAATCAATCTGGAAATCTTCTGCAAGCGCCTCGCCAGTAAACAGCAGGGCGGTCGAGGCGGTTAATAGCGACAGATATTTTAGCATCATTTATTCCCCTTGTTTTATTTATGCTGTCTTTCCTGCAAGCATTGCGTCGGCAGCCCTGGATCCGAGATAGGCTGCAATGACTTCCGGGTTCTGCTGGATTTTGCCTGGCAGGTCGTCTGCTATGAGCTCGCCGTGATCAATGACCGCCACGCGCTCGCATAGCGACATCACAAGCCCCATGTCGTGCTCAATCAGGATGATCCCCAGTCCGCGTTCATCACGCACCTGACGCAATAAGGTGACAAGCTGGGCCGTTTCGGCGCCGTTCATGCCTGCGGCGGGTTCGTCAAGCAGAAGAAAACTTGGACGCAGGGCCAAGGCCCGGGCAATTTCCAGCCTGCGTTTCTGACCATAGGCGAGGGAACCGGCCCGGATATGAGCATATTCTTCCAGTTGCATGAAACGTAGCTCATTTAAGGCGTTTGTTTCAGCTTCAATTCCGGATCCGGCGACTTGCGCTGCGGCAAGCGCGACATTTTCGAGGACGCTCATATTGGGAAAAATTCGTAAATTCTGGAATGTCCGTGCGATTCCGTGACGCGCAAAGTCGACAGATTTCCCATTGATGGTCTGGCCGTTCAGTACAATCTTACCGTCTGTGGGGGCGATGTCTCCCGACAGCAGATTGAGAAAGGTGGTCTTGCCCGCGCCGTTCGGCCCGATAATGCCGCTGATGCGTGCGGTTTCAAAAGCGATGGTGATGCCGTTGACAGCCTTCACGCCTCCGAAAAAGCGGCTGACATTAACGGAGCCAAGCGTCTCGGTCGTAGTGATTTCTTGTGGGGCGCGGGGGCTTGCGACATCGCCCGTTTGCCAAGACGTTCGAGAGTTCGAAGCTCGCTTTGACCAAACAGCCCAACCGGACGCCGCCAGATGATAAGGATCATGGCGATTGCCAGAACACCTTGGGTCAGGCCAAAATCGGAGGCACGTCCATGCCCAGAAATTGGCCGCCGCCCTCCACGCGCCGGACAATTTCGTTTAGCAAGGTTATGACCGCTACGCCCGAGAGTGCGCCTGTCACCGTTCCCATGCCGCCGACGATCAACATTGCAAGTAGGCTGAATGACAGTTCAAAATAGAAGTCCTTGGGTGAGAATGCTCCCAGGAAATGGGCCATCATCCCGCCCGCCACGCCGGCAAATACGACGCTGAGTATCCAGCAGATCACGCGTGCCCGGTGAAAATGGACGCCGATTGCAGCGGTTCCGCGTTCGTCATCAGAACTGGCACGGGCGCCACGGCCCCATTTCGTCTCCCGATACAGACGCGCTATGAGAAGCCCGGCCATAGCTGCCGTTCCAGCGTGCCATAATGTCATTGACCTCGGCACGCCATAGAATGGTTGGGCCCCGCGTGTGATTTCACGCGAGGCAACCAGCATTGAAAATACAATGATGAGCATGGCCAGAGTTGCGATCGATGCCGATGAGCCGCCAAGTCTGAAGAACGGCAAACTGCTCACAACTCCGAGCAGCAGCATTATACCAACGACCACCAGCAGCGCACTCAACATAGACATTTCATGTCCGGCCAGCCATGACGGCAAATCCTTCAAGGCGGTGCGTTGAATCGCTGCGGGCAAAGTCAGGATTCCGGTCGTATAGGCACCAATCGCCATGAACCCGGCATGACCGAATGAGACTATACCCGTATTACCCGAGAATATCTGCAATCCCAACACGGCGATCAGCAGGATCGCAGCATTCGTTGCTACTCGGATGGCCGAAGCCGTACCAAAGCTTTGAACCAGTACCAGAACGATTCCAACCGAGGCCATCATAATGACGGCATCCAGCCAGGCTTGGCGCGTCGCGAAGGACATGTTTCTGCTCCGGTCAGGCAAAGCGAGAGGGTGAAAAGGCGCAATTACAGGCGCGCTTCCTTCCACAATCAACTGAGCCAAGGCTTCGCCAACTGCTGGTCCTGTTTTAAAGCCGTGGCCGGAGCTGCCGGCTGAAACATAAAGCCCCGCAATGCCGTCAATCTGCCCCAAAATCGGCATATCGTCCGCAGACATGTCATAGAGACCTATATAGCCCGGACGAATACCGAGTTCGACCATCGCTGGTGCCCGTTTCATGAAGGTTTCAAGGATGGCGATGCTTTCTTCCTCATCCATCGAATCCTGATAGTTTTCAGGGTCTTCTATACGGCGCGGGTGTACCGGATCTTCACGCCGTACGGCAGTGCCGCCACCTGCCCATGTCCCGCACAGAACGACGCCTTCACCATCAGGGCGGGCATAGTTTGCAGAAAGATCATCACACCAGGAGAAGGGCATGATTTTCTTCGCCTCGCCTTTGGCGTCGAGAACAGCCATGGGGTGACGTTCAATATGTATCGGAAGTGTTTGATCGATGGTCGCAAGAAGCTCTTTTGTCCATGGTCCTGCCGCGACAAGAACTGCATCGGCCAGAAGCTTGCGTCCATCCGAGAGCTGAACGCCCGTGACTTTGTCGCTATCGCGTATCAGGCCGGTAACCTTTGTGCTCTGCAGCAGGGCCGCGCCGTTTTCTCGCGCCCCATTGGCTAGCGCGTTCGTCGCGCCAAAAGCATCGGCATAGCCAAAATCCGGTTCCCAAAGCGCCAAAGCCACCCCGTCCACATCGAAGTCGGGTGCTTTTTCTTTTAGCTGCTCGGCTGATAATTCTTCAATTCGCGAGCCTTTAGCGCGAATTTGCGTTGCTGCCCTGGCCCAATCCTCGCGGCATTCTTCGCCGCAGACCCACATCATGCCAACCGGATAATGATAGTGATGACCTCCAGAAATTTGCGAAAGTTCATCGACAAGAATTTCGCGCCCGCGGATAGCCAGTTGCTGAAGGCTTTCATCGAGATAGAAAGCATGGGTTACAGCGCTTGATCTGCCGGTGGGGCCGCCAGCCGGATGAAATTGGTCGATGAACGTGACCTTAAGTCCATCGTATTTACTTAGAAAATAGGCCGCACTCGAACCTATGATGCCTGCGCCTACAACGATTACCGACATCTCTCCCATATTGTTCTCCCATATTTTGTAATATTTTTTACAAATAGGGCACAGTATGATAGATACTGTCAATAGCGTTACATGAATAAATTAAATCCAATCAAACTGAAATGATTTGTTCAAAGAGGTCCGATGTCTGTAAAGGAAACCTTGTTAAGCTTTAAAGGCTCGTTTACCCCTTCGGAGAGGAAACTGGTCCAGACGCTTTTGAATGATTATCCGATGGTTGGCTTGACCAGCGCCGGAGAATGGGCGCGGCTTGCAAATGTCAGTGCGCCCACCGTTGTAAGACTGGCGACGAAGCTCGGCTTCAGCGGCTATGCTGGCTTTCAGGCCGCCTTGCTTGGCGAAGTAGATAAACGTTTTCAATCACCGCTGAATCTTCTCGAGTCCCGACGGCAGAACTTTCCGATCACCACAATGGACACAGCTGTCGATTCATACACTCGGGCCTCACAACAAAGCCTTGAAGACAGCAAGATGCTGATGCCAACGCAAAGGTACAACGAGTTGGCGGACATCCTGTTAAATAACAAGGGCAAGATCTACGTCGTCGGAGGACGTTTCTCCGGCTCGATCGCGACAATTCTGGGGAGCTACCTGCGCCATTTTCGCGGCGATGTGATCGACCTGTCGCCTGTTTCGCAAAATTCACGAGAGCGTTTGGTTGATATGGGCCCCAGACTGCCTGGTTGTTTTGATTATCGCCGATATCAGCAGGATGTTGTTGATCTAGCCGTCAGTGCTGCAGGTCAGGAAGTGAAAATTATTCTCTTTACCGATGAATGGCTTTCTCCCATTGCAAAGCATGCCCAGATATTCGTGCCATCGCGCACCGAGATTTCATCGGCCTATGATACAATGCTCCCGGCCCTCATGCAGGTCGAAGTCCTTTTTCGATCATGCTGGATCGGATGGACGAGCGCACTCAGCGTCGTTTTCTGGCCTTTGAAAAGCTGGGGTTTTCGGCGCGATAAAAGGCCTTCACATCTCGCAACAATGATACCACAGTTCCAGCGCTGTCTCGATTGAAGCACTCACCGTCCATGATCTCCGAATCATGGAAACTCATTGATTCAGAGGCGCAATCAATCTGCAACTGTAATGCTAGCCTTTGTTCCAGTTCCTGAATTCGAGACAAGCAGCACTCCACGAAATCCTACACGCGCCGGAATGACTCTTCGCCTATGTAGACCCAGCTTTTACCAACCGATGTTGCAAGGAATTCATCGGAATAGCCACTTTCGATTTCGAGCTGAGGATTGCCGGGCAGAATTATGATCTTCATGAGTATGTAATACAGGAGTAATCCGAGTGGAAAGCCGATGATGAAGGCATAATCTGAATACCAGGCCGCCACGCTGCCAGCCATGATCCATGCAATGAGACCGGCCCAGTTGATGCCGCCCGCATAGCGGAACTGTCCGCTCATTCGGAAGAGATCGGGTACGTTTACCCGTCGCCGACGAATGAGATAATAGTCGGCGGCCATAATCCCGCCAATAGCCGATAGGAAGGCACCATAATAGCCGAGGAAGATAAATAAGTTGTCCAGAATCCGCCAAGGAAAGCATAGCGTGCCAATGATGCCGGCCAGCACCACACCGAGTTTGTAGTTGATATGGCGGGGTGCGAGGTTCACCAGCGTCAGTGCTGCGGGGATCAGATTGGCGGCTGTATTCGTGGACCACTGTGCCAGAATGATCAATACCAAGAGCATGATCAGCGCTGTCCCCTGGCTCTGCGCCTGAATGACTTCGATCGGATTCCAGTTGCCGGTGGCGATCAGGGAAACGGCGCCAATGCCCGCGATCATGGCCTGGGTTATAGGGAGTGCGATCAACTGCGCGGCGAAGATATTCTTGTTGCGCCTGAGAAAGACGCGTTCGCCGGGCACTGTCTTCACGAAGCGGGTCAGATTCGGAATATCGATTGCCATCGTAGACCAGAAGCCGAGATTGGCGATGAACAGCACCAACAGTGACATTTGCCCTTCGGCGCGAAAGGTCCAGATGTTCAAGCCTTTGTTTGGGCTATGCCGTCAAGTGTAAAATACATCCAAATCGAGATCGCGATGATACAAGGCGCGGCCAAGGCGGCCAGTCGTTCAATCGATTTTATGCCACTGGCCGTGTTGGCCACCTGCACAATGCCGAAAGCGACATACCAGACAAACCAGTTGTCGAAGCCTAAAAGTGCGAGCCTATGCCGTTCAGTGCCAGCGCTCCGAGATAGGTCTGAATGCCGAACCACATGGCTGCGACCAGTCCGCGTGAGACCGCAGGTATATGCGTGCCGCGCACGCCAAATGGCGCGCGCAGATAGACCGCGAAAGGCAAACCGTGTTCCGTGCCTATATCTGCGGTCAGTAGCATGAACAGACCGATGCCCACATTGGCGAGGAAAATAGTCAGCACGACTGTTGGAAGAGAAACACCTCCGGCAATGCCGGTGGCGCCCAGCGAGAAGGTTGCGATGATGACAGCGATGCCGATCCAGATCCAGGAATAGCCCAGCATGCCGATAGGTCGCTGGTTGAGAGCGGTAGGCAGGATAGATTCTTCGATAAGCCCGTTATGTTGTTGTGCGGAATGCGTGTGTTGCGCGGTGATTGTCATGTTCTCCTCCGCTTTTCTTGGTAAATTCGGGCATGTTTCTGTAGTCCCGATTTGAACTTCATCCGCTCATACATCTTTGGACATCGCCGCTCTTTGTCTGGCCGTTGCCTCCACATCGACCGTTTCCCGGTCAAGATTGACGACAACGCCATAGACTTCACGTGCATGTTCGGCCGAATAGAACCCGTCCAGCACATCCTCAAGTACCTTTTGAGCCTGTCTTTTCAGCGGGGAGCCGTAGCCGCCACCATTGGGGCTGTAATAGGCCATGGTGTCGTTGGCCTTGACCGCCAGCCCTGAGAACTTGGAATGCATTTCCGTTGCATTGTCAGGTGCGGTTGCGTTGTAGATCAAGCAGCGACCGACCGCACCGTCACTGCCGCCGAAAATGCCCCAGGGGCATCCTTGTGACGTTCCGATTCGTGGGTGATGAAACCATCGGTAAGCATCCGCTGTGCCTTGACCACGCCAAGTCCCCTGAATTCGCCCGCACCCGGAGGCATGTCGTCGCGAAGTTCGTAACGCTCGCAGATCATCGGGATATGCATTGCTAGGTCTTCCAGAGGGTTGTTTCGCGTGTTGGCCATCAGATTGTCGATGCTGTCTGGACCGTCCGAGCGTGGGCGACCTCCATAGGCACCCTCATTGACCTCCAGAAATACCCAGTAATCGCCGCTTGACCGCACGCCGGAATAGGCGGCAAACGAAATCGAGGCCGAACTGCCGGCGATCACCGTGTCTGGCATCACTGGCGCCAGTGCGCGGATAATCAGGTCGATCATTCGATTGCATTGGGTGAAACGAGCTTCAGCCGAAGCGGGCGGCTTCGGGTTGAAGATGGAGCCTAGTGGCGCGATCACGTTAATCGGCCGGAACGAACCCTCGTTGGAAGGAACCCTGACGTCCGATGTACAGGCGTCAAGAAGCAGTTTGCGGAATGCTGCATAGGCGGCAACCTTGGTCGACCCTTCAAAAGGCACATTATATGCCGTGGATGTCTGATCAGCGGAGCCAGTCAGGTCCACGTCGAGCTCGTCTTGCCTCACGCGCACGGTAACCTTGATTTTCAGTCGCTGATCGCGGTTGCGACCGTCATCGTCGAGCCAGCCTTCTGCTGTGTACTCACCGTCAGGAATGGCCATGATGCGCTGGCGCATCATGCGCTCGGCATAGTCCATAAGCTGGTTTGCTGCCTGGAAGACGGTGTCCTCGCCAAACTTCTCGATCAATTCCACAAAGCGTCTCGCGCCGAGCCGGGCAGAGGCGACCTGTGCTTCGATGTCGCTAACCAGTTGCTGGGCTGCGCGGCTGTTGTTGCGGATAAAATTCCACATTGCGTTATTGGGCTCGCCCTTGCGGTAAAGCTTGGTGCCGGCAAACAGCATGCCTTCGGCGTAAACATCGGGCACATCGATAATGAGTCCGGGCGTTGCGGCCCCGATATCGACATGATGTGCCGTGTTTCCGGCGAAGCCTATCAGCCGGTTCTGAAAAACACGGGCACGACAATGGCCAGATCGGGCGTGTGGCTTGAGCCGTGATAGGGGTGGTTGTGGACGACGACGTCGCCCTCATACCATTCGCCGTCCTCCAGCGTTTCCCGTATGCCGCGTAAATAACCCGGGATCGAGCCGATATGCATGGGCGTCGATTCAGACTCGCATAAAGTGTTGAAGTGGACGTCAAAGAGTCCCGCACCGAGGTCTTCCGACTCCCGGATGATCGAGGAGAACGACATGCGATAGAGCACATGCGCCATCTCCTCGGCGATGGTTTCGAACGAGCCCCGGATTACCTGAAGGGTGATCGGATCGATCCCGGCGGAAACTTCCTTCACCGCCACGGCCTTTGTCATGCTGTTCATCTGAGTTCCTCCCTGATCACGCAATGCCAGCGGTGCACACGCGCATGTTTCCGTAGTCCAGCACTTCGGCGACGTAGCCCGGCGGAACGAGTGTGGTGGAATCGTGCTGGACCACAATCGCCGGTCCGGGGACCTTGTCGCGGGCGAAAAGTTTCGACTTGTCGTAGCGTGGCGTTTCCAGCGTCTGCCCGTCATCGAATGTCGTTGGCCGCTTGAATTTCAGCGCCCGATTGATGCTTGAGCCGTCGGTCACCTGCAATTTAGGTATATTCAGCCGGTCGATGGAGGCTTTGCCTATGACGCGCAAGGTAATCAGCTCCACTTCCGCATCACGATAACTGTAGCCGTAGTCGAGATGGTGCTGGTCATGGAAACTGGTGACGACCGATTTCTTGTTGAGCTGGGTCAGCGGACTCTCCGGCATTGCGGCGCGCAGCTGAAGCCCTGACCGTGATAGCGGCATTCAGCAACTATCTGCACTTGATGGTGCTCGCGCGGAATTCCGTCATCCTCAAGTTCCGCGATAACCCGCTCGCGCAACGCTGCGGCTGTGCGATTGATCCGCTCTATCTGTGTATCGGTCGCGCCATTCAGTTCCACGATGACCGCTTCCGTGTGTTCATATTGCAGATCGGTCTTGAGCAAGCCGACGGCGGCGGTGATGCCCGGCGCCACTGGCACGACGACGTCCCTGGCGTGCACTGCTTCGGCCAAGGCCACACCATGCAGCGGTCCCGCACCGCCGAAGGGCAAGATGGAGAATTGGCGCGGATCGATGCCGCGCGCCACTGAATTGGAGCGGATAGCCAGCGCCATGTTTGAATTGATGATCCTGAGGATGCCGAGCGCGGCTTCCGTAACCGACATGCCGAGCGGTCGGGCAATCTTTTCCTCGATGGCCTTATGCGATAGCGCCGGATCGAGCCTGAGATCGCCGCCGAGGACAAGGTCCGGGTCAAGGCGTCCGAGAACGATCTGAGCGTCGGTGACAGTCGGCTCTGTGCCGCCGCGCCCATAGCAGGCCGGCCCCGGTTCGGAACCGGCAGAGCGCGGACCTACATTGAACGCGCCAGCCTCATCCACATAGGCAACTGAGCCGCCTCCAGCCCCGATGGTGACGAGATCGATCATCGGCGTCAGTACCGGATGGCCGGAAACATAAGTATCGCGCGGATTCATGATTTTCACGGTGCCGCCGGGTATCGTGCTGATATCGGCGGAAGTACCGCCGATATCTACGGTAATGATGTTCTTTCCCCTGCCATCTCGCCTTCGGAGGCGCCGCCGATAACACCCCCGGCCGGACCGGACATCAGGATGCGGATCGGACGCGCGGCACAGGATGCGACCGTCGATACGCCACCGTTCGACTGCATGATGCGCAGTCTCGAAGACACACCCGCCTCCCGCAGCCTGGACTCCAGATCGCGCAGGTAGAATGCGGTCTTGGGACCGACATAGCTGTTCATCGCAGCGGTGGAAAAGCGCTCATATTCGCGCATCACATTGGCCACTTCGCTTGACAGTGTCACATAAGCGTCCGGCATTTCCTTCAGGATGATCTCTTTGGCGCGGCGCTCATGGGCATCGTTAAGAAAGGCGAACATAAAGCCGACGACGATCGAATTGATGCCGCGCTTCTGAAACAGCCTGACGGCGGCGCGCACCTCGTCCTCGTCCAGCGCTGTCTCCACGTCGCCATGAGGCGGAACGATACGCTCCGATATTGCGATGCGGTTGCGGCGCTTGACCAGCGGCTGGCTCTGCCATGGTACGGTGAAATGCAACGAGAAATTATAGGGGCGTTTGTGGCGACCTATATGCAGAATGTCACGAAAGCCCCGCGTGGTCAGCATTCCGGTCTCGGCGCCATTATGTTCGATGGTGATGTTGGTTGCGGTCGTCGTTCCGTGCACGATCAGATCGACATCGGCGGTGCCGATACCGGCCAGCGCGCAAATCGCCTTTACACCTTCGACAACGCCAATCGACTGGTTTTTCAAGGTGGTCGGGACTTTGTGATAAAAACGCCTTTGGGGCATTCGAGCACAAGGTCTGTGTTCGTTCCTCCGACGTCCACGCCTATTCTTGCCATCTGAAGTTTCCTCTCAGGTTGTTTTCAAAACCGGCTCTTTCTGGCGTCCGGCTGGTGCCGCTTTGCGATCCTGCACCGGATTCGCTGGCTGCTTTTCCGTCAGGCTCGGGTCGGACCGGCCTGTCCGGCGCCCTGCAGGCCATCGTCTTCATCCATGGCGTGCGTGCTGCCGAAGTCGCGACCAGCCGTTTCCGGGCTCAGGAGTGAAACCAGAAGTGCAATCGCCGCGACGATGGTGATGTATATGGCTGGCGCCAGCTGGTTGTCCGTGATTGAAATCAGATAGGTTGCAACAAAGGGGCAGTGCCGCCAAAACGGCATAGCTGACATTGTAGGTGATTGCGGAAGCGGTGTAGCGCACCCTCGTCGGAAAGACTTCGCACAGGAGAACCGCAGTCACCACATTGGCGGTTACGGCGCCGACAGCCAGCAGGAGCTGGGCTGACAGCGCGCTGTTAACGGTGGCGCCGGATGCCAGAATATAGGAGGGAACGGCGAGAAAACCGAGCAGCAACGCGGCTGCGATCATCGTGGGACGGCGGCCTATGCGGTCGCAGATACGCCCGATGACAGGCGCAGCCGCCGCGGCGAAGGTGAGAGCGACGACATTTGTTACCAGGACCTGCCCGGAGGGCATCCCAATAACGGTGCGCAGAAATGTCGTCATATAGGTCGAGAAGATATAGAACGAGAGAGCCGTGAGGCTGATATATGCGCCCAGCCGCACGATCGGTTTCCATTGCTCCCTGATGGTTTGGCCAAGCGGTGCATGCACCGTTGCCGGACGGTCGAGAACCGCCTGAAACAGCGGACTTTCTTCAAGACGGTAGCGGATATAGATCGCAATCAGGCCCAGCGGTGCGGCGAGCAGGAACGGAACTCTCCAGCCCCAGCTTTGCATGGCGTCGTCGGACAGGCTGACCGTGAGCATGTAGGACACAAGGGCTGCGAGCGCGAAGGACGCGAAGGTGGCAGCCGGCATCCAGCTGCTATAGCGCGAACGCTGGTGGTTCGGCGCGTGCTCGATGACATAGGTGACAGCACCGGCATATTCACCGCCCGCCGAAAAGCCTTGCAGGCAGCGCGCGACAGTCAGCAGTATTGGCGCCCAGATACCAATCTGATGGTATGTCGGCAGCAGCCCGATACCGGCGGTTGCTATGGACATCAATATGACCGTCAGCGACAGGACGCGTTTGCGGCCCACCCGGTCGCCCATCATTCCGAAATAGGCTCCCCGATCGGCCGCAATGCAAAGGCGACGGCAAATATTGCAAAAGTCTGCAGCAAGCCTGCCAGACGGCTGCCTTCCGGAAAGAAGGTCACAGCTATGATAGGAGCAGTAAAGCCATATATGGCGAAATCAAACCATTCGATGACGGTGCCAGCGATTGCGGCCGTCGTGACCTTGCGAAGGTCGGATGGATCGGACGTCGAAGGACGTGGCATGAATTCCCTCCCAGTGTGGATACGCTTCCCCGGAGCGCGGTGAAAAGTACGCCGAAGCCTTGTCGGTCGGTTTCTGGCGTAACGGGTTGGTGCCGGCAGGAGCCGGCATCAACGTCATTTCGGTATTCCCTATGGCTGGCAGGCTTCGCCTCCGACAGACTCCCTCTTGCCGGAGGCAAATTCCATTATTCGGCTGCCGCGCGTTGCGTTGACGGTGTTGAGATATTGCACACACTCATCCACGCTATGGACATCGGCGAATTTTGCATCGATGTCATAGAGGTTCCAGGCAACGGCACCAGGCACGCGGTCGCCAATGCATTCGCGCACGGCAATGGTGCGGAAGCCGTCAGCAAGCCCGTCGCAGATGGTGGTGCGTACGCAGGCCGTAGCGGTTACGCCTGTAACGAGGATGGTGTCGACGCCCGCGCGCGCAAAATGCCTGCGAGTTCGGTGCCGTGGAATGAACTCGCCCGCTTCTTGAGCAGCGTATATTCGCCCTCCACCGGCGCAATACGCGAGTCGATCGCCCAGAGGTCCTTGTCCTTCAGATTGACGACATCGATAGGGATCTTGCAGTGCCACAAACCCATGTCGGTGAAACTGGCATCACGCTCGGTAATCTCATAGGCGGTGGTAACATGAATGACCGGATGGCCGTTATCCCGGCATGCCTTGAGCAGGCGCTGCATGCCTGGAATGATCTCATTGTCCATGGCGTCCTGATCGCAGGTGAACGGATTGCCTGGACGGGTCCATGCATTGGCGAGATCGACGCTGACCAGCGCCGGACGGCTGCCGAAGCCGACGCGGCGCTGAAAGCCGCGCTCCTGATAGATTTTGTCGACGCGTCGAAGGCCTGCTTCAGCATCCGGTCGAGTTCCTTGTTGTCGATATCGCTCATTGAATGTCCTCTCAACTATGCGGCACTGGCCGCTTGGTCTGGCTGCGATGACCGTCACCAGCAAGGGATGGTGTCGGTTATCTGGACGCGAGGATGTCGTTTTGAAGAGGCGGACGGAATTGGTCATTTGCCAATTACTATTGCGCGCAGTGCATCAATCAGTAAGGATCAAGAAAAACGGGGAACCACGTGTCAACAGAAGCAGAAGCCGGGCTTGAGCTCACGCAATCCTTTCTTATCGTTGCCGAGGAACTGAATTTTCGCCGCAGCGCGGAGAGGCTGAACATCGATCAGTCGGCGCTCACCCGACGTATTCAGAAGCTTGAGCATCTGCTTGGCTTTTCGCTGTTTGAACGAACCACCCGGGAAGTATCGCTGACACCCGCCGGACGTGCCTTCTACGAGGAAAATGCCCGGCTGATCTACGATTATAATCGTTCTGTGAAGGCCGCGCGTCTGGTCGCCGAAGGCAAGACGGGTATATTGCGGGTGGCCTATATGGCCTTTGCCGCCACCGAGCTGATGCCAAGCGCAGTGCAGCGTTTCCGTACCGCCTATCCGCATGTGGACGTCAATCTGCGCTATATTCGCACGCAAGGCCAGAAACTGGCGATTGCCCACGATGAGGTCGATATCGGTTATATGATCGGCCCGTTCGAGCACAGCGATTTTCATAGCCTGCTTCTGACATCCGATCCGCTTTATGTCGTCACGCCGAAGAACCATGCACTTCTGCACAAGCCTGACATCAGGCCGGTGGATCTGGCCGATTGCGATTTGATTCTGGGCGACATGATCGAATGGGAAGCTTATCGCTGGCAGCTCAATGAGATGTTTTCCGCCGAAGGCGTGTTACTCAATATCGCTTGAAGCATCGAATACATTGGCCTTACTGGGGTTGGTGGCAGCGGGGCTGGGTGTGACGATCTACCCAGAAAGCCTGATCGGCTTTCTGGGCCGCAACGTCGAAGTGCGTCCGATCATGCATCCTGATTTCCGTATCCAGACAGTGCTGGCGTGGAAGCGCGTGAATCGCGCAAAATCCGTGCGCCATTTCGTCAACATCGCCAAGAACCTGCCTGTGCGTCTTTGAAGAGCCATGGCGCAATACAATCGGAAGTGTATCTGTGTCAGCCTCAGTCTTCGATTTTGATTAATGGGATCGCATGGCAAAAGTGCAAACCAGATTTCGGAAAAGATGCGCGTCAAACAACGAGTACTAATCTTGGCCTGCTCCCCTGAAATGTCTTCGCAATTTGGTTGGTCTGTTCTCCGGAAAAGGAGACAGAACATGAAACGATCCCGCTTCGGCGAAGAACAGATCATCGGAATATTGAAGGAGCATCAGGTTGGGATGTTGGCCGTTGAGCTGTGCCGAAAGCACGGCGTCAGTGATGCGACGTTTTACAAGTGGCGCTCGAAGTATGGCGGCATGGAGGTGTCCGATGCCAAGCGCCTGAAGTCTCTTGAAGACGAGAATGCCAAATTGAAGCGTCTTATGGCTGACGCGATGTTGGACGTATCGACTCTTCGCGATCTCGGTGGACCAAACTTCATCCGATAACCTCCCGCAACCTGGGCGCCAGGCAACATTGCGCGAATGCAAGAAACGGACAGCGTCAGGTCGCCAATGCTGACCTCTGCCGCCGATGCTACCGTTGCACCACAAAACGTGATGAATGTCATGGAAAGGAGAAGCGGCAGGAGCTTCTTTGCTTTCGCCGTTGAATTTTCCTTGCCGCTGGACGGCTGAGACAGTGTCGCATTCTTTAATGTCCCTTTGTTTCATTGAGGTTCCGCAAGTCGCGTTGCAGCCCGCATGGTCAGATAGACGACCGGGCCGTGATTTTATTCCATGGCTTTGAAGGTCAATTCTGAAGCCATTCAAAAGCGCGGGAAGCGGCGCTTGCCTCGCAGGCAATGATAAGGAAATGCCGGACGACGATCAGTAAATTCCAACGCCAATGGATTAAATTCGACTGCTTCGCCGTCTACGACCATGCAGTCTCGTGGGCCGTTCGCCGCAAACTGGCCCGGCGGATGGGCGAGGAACAATCTAGCAAGGAGAGAGCGGTCTTTGACGTCGCTTTGGCACAAAATGCAACATCTGAAAACACTTGCCACTTATCTCGCTTGTGCGCTGTCCAGAGCGGCCGTGATGGCTGTTATCCTGATCGTTTCCTTGTCAGCAGCAGAGGTGAAGTCGCCTTCCCGTCTTAGGCAACTGGTTTCCAACGTGATGTCGGTTTGTAACATAGGCATAGAGGGCTTCGGTGACGAAGCGGCTTATCATCAGTACGATGAACAATGCCATGGAACAGATGATGTATGACATGGTCGTTACCCCACCGGCAATCTCGATCGTGATTTCGTCCAGATGATGACGCCTCATCACCAAGGAGCGATCAATATGGCCCGGATCTATCTGCGCTTCGGTAACAATGAGCAGTTGAAGTGCATTGCGCAGGAAATCATTATCGATCAGTTGCAGGAAATGAACGTCATGCGTTGGCCATCGGTAATGAGCCGTTACTCCCTACACCGGCGCCAACGCAGGTTGAAAATAATTAGTGGTAGGGAAAGGTCAGCTTATCGTGGTTTTATGAGTGCTGAAGATTTTCTTGGTTGGATACCGTCGGTGCATTCGACTTCTTGTCGCTCGTTCAGCGATTGAACGAATGGTTTGTTTTGTTATGATTTTCACGTGGACGAACTGACACGCAGGCAACAATTCTATCAGTTTTCGAAAGGGCTCCCGTGTACCGGACCTTCGCAGAGCGCAAGCTCACGGTCAGGGGCAAATCCGTGAAGTTCGGCTCCAGAAACTCAAGAGTCATCTTGAATGCGCCGATGACCGGCAGACACCGGATCAGGTCTACTTCAACGCGCTGACACCGATAATGGCGGCGGCATAATCGAGGCGGAAATCCACTCGGCAAAACGCCAGAAACTGTTCAGACAAACCGAGCAACCTCTGATTACCCAGTCAGAATAAAACTTTATATAATATGCATTAACATCACATTTATTGCGGCATTCCCATCCTTCCTTTTGCACTACCAGCCACGGCTACGTTTCAATGGAACCAATAGCCTGTGTTGCCATTAGGTCTATAGCGGCACTCTTTCATGGAAGCCGCTGAAACGAACAGGAGGATTTGATCCATGAAACAGGTCAACCCGACTGAAGCAAGGCAAGGGCGCGAAGGCAAGCCCGTTCTCATGGTGCTGCTGATCAGTATCGCTGCGGTGCTGGCCGTCTGGGTGCTGGTGGAAATCTACGGCACCGCTATTTCCCCTGAGGAGAACACGCCCAACGGTGAGAACTCCTTGCCGCCTGCCGCAACCGAAACGGTTCCGCTGGCTCCGCAAAATGATTTGTGAGTGATCGTTATAGGCACACGCCCATAGCGGAACCAGACCCCACCATGTCCGTTATCGGGCATGGAACAATTCTGGGCTGAATTTACGCACGACAATGTAATCAGTTTGCCGGTGGTTGTGGCGCGAATGCTGCTGGCAACGCTGCTCGGTTCCATTATCGGACTGGAGCGCGAATGGCGCAGGCGTCCGGCCGGGCTGAAGACCCATATGCTGGTCTGTCTCGCATCCGCCACATTCACCATCGTTTCTCTGGAACTGGTCAATGTGGCGGTATTCAACGATCAGAATATCCGAATGGACCCTTCGCGGCTCGTGGAAGCGATTACAAGCGGCGTCGCCTTTCTGGCGGCGGGCTTCATCATTTTCGCACGCGGAAAAATAACCGGCATCACGACTGGCGCGGGCATGTGGCTTGCGGCATCCGTCGGCCTCGCCAGTGGTCTCGGCCTCTGGCACATCGCAATCATGGCGACGTTTATCGCCGTCACGGTTCTGATCGTGGTGGGAAGAATGGAAAATTCGGTTGGCCCAGACAACAGCAAGATCAAGGACAAAGCCTCCTAAGCTGTTATCGGGCCTGTAATGTTATCCCGAACGACACATCAGGCTGCGGCAAGCGCCTCAGCGATGCTGTCCTTCAAGGTGAGGCGCTGTTTGCGCAGGTTCGTTTCTTCTTCCTGGCTCACGGGCGCAATCTTCGTTTCGGCGCGGTGGATGCGGTCATTGACAGAATCATATTCTTCCAGAATGCGAGCAAAATGAGCATCCTTTGCTTTCAGGGCATGAATGGCGTCGAGCTGGCCGGGAAACTCTTCTCCGAGTGTATGGGGGTGTTCGACATTCTGTGGCTCCTTCCTTTGGTTGAAACGAGCTTTGCAAGATGGTGAGTGAACGGCATTGATCGCAATCAAGACAGGCTGAAAGGAGCATGCCGAAACTGCATGGCTGGCATGCAAATGCCGATCTTCTAAGTCGTGTGAGCGCTCCCCATCTTTCAGGTGCGGACCAATGAAGTGTCCGTGATGGAGAGAAAAATGTTTACCCGCTTCAATAATCGTTTCGGTCGTGCATTCGCGCAATTCGGCAGCGCCGTTCGTGCTTCTGCTGCTGTACGCGCTGGTCAGAAGCCTACTGCCCAGGACCTTGAGACGCTTGGCATCGACGTTGACCAGTTCCGTCGTATTCAGGGTTGAGCAATTAAGTAAGCGTACGTGTATCTGAGTAAAAGCCCCGGATTTCCGGGGCTTTTGTTTTAGTCTTCGTCTGTCGCCATCTGGCTCAGCAGTTCGCCTTTGCCGCGCTGGCGCATGATCATGGGGACGATGACTGCGGCAATCGCCAGTGCGATCAGCACAATCGATACCCAGGAATGCACCAGAGTCATCGGGTTTCCCTGGCTGATCTGCAAGGCCTGACGCAGGCTTTTTCGGCCATCGGTCCGAGGATCAGGCCCACGACAACCGGCGCGATGGGGTATGAGAAGCGCCGCAGCACATAGCCCAGCACACCGAATGCCAGAAGCAGGCCAAGCTCGAATGAAACCGGCAGGCCGAACAGCATCGAGGTGGAGGCATTCGCGCCGATTGTTCCAAGCGTTGCGAAAACCAGAATGCCTGCATAGAGCCAGTGGCGCGGGATGGTGAGCATCTTCACCCACAGGCCGATCAGCGGCAGGTTGAGAACCAGCAGCATCAGATTGGCAACAAGAAGGCTCGCCACCAGACCCCAGACCAGCGTGGCATTGGTCACGAACAGGAGAGGGCCGGGCTGTAGGCCGAACTGCTGGAAACCGGCGAGCATGATTGCAGCTGTCGCGGTGGTGGGCAGACCGAGCGTCAGAAGCGGGACGAGAGTTCCGGCGGCGGAAGCATTGTTGGCCGCCTCCGGCCCCGCAACGCCTTCGATAGCGCCTTTGCCGAATTCTTCCGGATGTTTCGAAAACTGCCGTTCCGCCGAATAGGAAAGGAAGCTCGACACATCCGCGCCGCCCGCCGGCATCGCTCCGATCGGAAAGCCGATGGCGGTGCCGCGCAGCCACGGCATCCACGAGCGCTTCCAGTCGTTCCTGGTCATCCAGACGGAACCCTTGACAGCGATGACTTCATCTTCTGGCCGAAGCTTCTTCGACACGACCGCAAGGGTTTCACCGATGGCGAACAGCGCCACTGCCAATGTGGTGACATTGATGCCATCGAGCAGGTTGGGCGTTCCCATGACAAGGCGTGCCTGTCCGGTCAGCTGATCAATGCCGATCAGGCCGAGCGCCAGTCCGATGAACAAGGATGTCAGGCCGCGTAATGTGGAATCGCCGAATGCAGCCGAGACCGTCATGAAGGCGAGAAGCATGAGCGCAAAATATTCGGACGGTCCGAAGGACAGGGCGAATTTCACGACCCATGGTGCGACGAAGGCAAGCGCCAGAGTGGCGATCAGGCCCGCAATGAACGAGCCGATGGCTGCTGTTGCAAGCGCTGGCCCGCCACGTCCGGCGCGTGCCATCTTGTTGCCCTCCAATGCGGTGACGATGGAGGCGCTTTCGCCCGGCGTATTCAGGAGGATCGATGTGGTCGAGCCGCCATACATGCCGCCGTAATAGATGCCCGCAAACATGATGAGGGAGCCGGAGGGTCGAGCTTGTAGGTAACGGGCAGAAGGAGCGCGACGGTCAGCGCCGGGCCGATGCCAGGTAGCACACCAACGGCTGTGCCGAGCGTGACGCCGATTAACGCATACAGAAGATTCGATGGTTCAAGCGCCACCAGAAGCCCGTTGGCGAGAAGTGCGACAGTATCCATAATGGCATTTAGCCTTTAAAGCATTTCCAGCAAAATGCGAAGCGGTTTTGCGTAGGATAATGCGACAAAACAAGGACTTAGGGCATTTCCAATGTTTCAGGGAATGCTCTAAACGAATTGTTCGAGCCAGCCGGACGGCAGCGATAGCTGCAGGCCGCGCGCAAAGATGAACCAGATCACGAAGGCGAAGACGATGCCGACGGGAACGCTGATCCAGAACTTGCGATAGCCGAAGCCACGGGCGGTTGCTGCGAAAAGCAGGCCGGTGGATAAGGAAAAGCCGACAGTCTTCATCGTCAGCATCTGGATGGCCAGACCGCCGATGATCCATGCCATCGGAGCAATTTCCTGATGCTCGCGCTCGGGAAAATCACCGCGAAGCGCCTCGAATACGGTCCATATGGCGAGGCCGAACAATCCGGCGGCAACGACATAAGGAACGGTTTTGGGCCCGACCGGCGAATAACTCGTCACGTCGTTGCCGTAGGTTGTCGACCATGCAATGGCAATGGCGACGGCTGCAAGAACGAGAGCGATGACAAGGGCGGCGAATCTGGCGCCGCCCCTTCCGGGCGGCGCTTTTCCTGCGGTTCTGTTCCGGTCATTTGACGAGGCCGATTTCCTTGAGGATGGTCTCAGTCGCGGCGACGTCCTTGGCCGCTGCTCCTTGAATGCCGGACCGGCGAGATAAGTATCCGCCCAGCCCTTGTCTTTCAGAGCCTTCTGCCAGGATTCGGACTTCACCATTTTCTCGATATCGGCATTGATGGCAGCTTCCTGTTCGGCAGTGATGCCGGGAGCCGCACCCACCATGCGCCAGTTCTGGATCGAAACATCTACGCCGCCTTCCTTGAAGGTCGGTGCGTCGATGCCTTCCACGCGCTCGTCGCTCGAAATGCCGATGATACGCAGCGTACCGGCCTTGATCTGGGCTTCGAATTCGCCGTAGCCGGAAATGCCAACAGTCACCTGATTGCCGAGAATGGCCGCCAGTGCTTCGCCGCCGCCGGAGAAAGCGATGTAGTTGACCTTTGTCGGGTCGACGCCTGCCGCCTTGGCAAAGAGGCCGGCGGTGATGTGGTCGGTGCCGCCCGCAGAACCGCCGCCCCACGAAACGGAGCCCGGATCAGCCTTCAGCTTTGCGGCAAGATCGCCAAGATTCTGGATGTCGGAAGATGCCGGTACGACGATGGCTTCATACTCGCCGGTGAGGCGTGCAATCGGCGTGATGGCATCGAGTGTCACCGGCGACTTGTTGGTCAAGATAGCGCCGACCATGACATAGCCGCCAACGATGAGCTGGCTCGGGTCGCCCTTGTTCTGGTTCACGAACTGCGCGAGGCCGATGGTGCCGCCAGCGCCCGGAACGTTGATGACCTGAACGCTGCCGGAAATCTTTTCGTCCTGAAGCGCGCTCTGCATTGTGCGCGCCGTCTGGTCCCAGCCGCCGCCAGGTGCTGCAGGCGCCAGCACTTTGTAGTCTTCTGCAGAAGCAGAGCCTGCCATCGCCAACGCCGCCACCGACGTCAGGGCCAGAATAAATCTACGCATATGTCCTCCCAGATAGAATGTATGCCGCCTTCCGGCGGACCTCCCCAAAGTCCCGCTCCTCTAGCGGGAGTTGTCTACATGGATATTGCCCAAAACAAATTCAATAGGCCAGCGTAAGCGACAATAGTTTGGCTGCAATTTAAGTAACTAGCTTTCGAAACAATTGAAAACTGCGCGCTGGAAATAGCCGTCGAGACCTGCTTGACGGTGACAACGGGCTAACGTAATAGTGTAACGACGGTTCCCCGACCGAGAGTGAAGGGGATTAATAGGGAACACGGTGAGGACGACCCGAAAAGGGGCCAAGACCGTGGCTGCCCCCGCAACTGTAAGCGGATTGCCGTTCATCCTCGTGACGTTCAAAGCGTCATGCCACTGTGCCGGAGAAGCGCGGGAAGGCAGATGAACAGCAGATATTCGTGAGCCAGGAGACCTGCCGTCTAGTGTTGTCCATTGTCACGGGCGGGGATGCCCGGAGCAGGAGCCGGTTATGACAGATTTCCGCGTCGCAGGACGCTTCCTCCCATCGTCATCGCATGATTTCGGTATGATCCCGGATATGCCTGTTCGTCTTCCGCGCCGGATTTTATCCGCCGCCTGACAGGGCGTCTTTCTCTCATCATTTCGGGACTTTCATGAATATTCTCGGCAAGATGCCGTTTCGCGCCGCCTTTGCGCGGCTGCATTTTCTCGCAGGCGGATTGGCCGCCCAGGCGGCGGAAACGCAATATCCGCTGACGCTGAAGAATTGCGGTCGGGAGGTAACCTTCAACCATGCACCCACCCGCGCCGTTGCAGTCGGACAAAGCAGCGCAGAAATTCTTTACAGCCTCGGCCTTGGCGACAAGGTTGTCGGCACGGCGGTGTGGTTCGGGCCTGTTCTCAAAGGCTTTGAAGAGGTAAATTCAAGGTAAAGCGGCTCGCCGATAACGATCCGAGCTTCGAAAGCGTTCTGGCACAGAAGCCGGATATCGTGACGGCGGATTTCCAGTGGCATGTCGGCCCGGCGGGTATCGTGGCAAAGCCTGAACAGTTCGAGGAGCTGGGCATCCCGGCCTATACCTCGCCATCCGATTGCGTTGGCAAGGACAATTCCGGCGGCGGCGACGGCGTTCGTACAGCAGCGTTCAAGATGGGTATCGTCTATCAGGAAATCACCGAACTGGCGGAAATCTTCAATGTGCAGGACCGGGGCGAAAAACTCGTCGCCGATCTGAAGGCGCGCGAAGCGGCTGCGCGCGAAAAGGTTGGGTCTGCTGGCGGTAAGCTTTCCGCCGTTGTCTGGTTCTCCAGCACGCAGGTCGATGCCGATCCCTATGTTGCAGGCAAGTTCGGCGCGCCCGCCTATATTCTTTCGGTGCTTGGCATCAAGAATGTGATCGACAGCGAGGAAGAATGGCCGACGGTCGGATGGGAAACGATTGCAAAATCGAACCCTTCGATGATCGTGGCTGCGAAACTGGATCGCCGTCGCTATCCGGCTGACGACATTGCCGTCAAGCACCAGTTCCTCGAGAACGATCCGGTCACGAAGCTGATGCCTGCGGTCAAGGACAAGTATGTCTTCGACATGGATGCACAGTCGATGAGCACGTCGCTTCGCGTGATCGAAGGCATCGAAACGCTAGCTGCCGACATTGCCGCCTCGGGCCTGAACAAGTGACGGTTCGGGCGGCGACAACAGGCTTCAAACAGAAGGGAAGGGCACGCTCCGGCGTGTTCTTCCTGGCCTTTCGCTTGTCCTGCTTCTTCTTGCCCTTTGGCTCGGAGCGGCGATAGGCGAAACGGCAATACCGCTTGATGTGGTCGCGAAGACCGTGGCCAATCGGGTGTGGAATGCCGGGTATCCGCTCGAACCCATCGATGAAGGGATCGTCTGGAGCTATCGCCTCAGCCGTGCGGTTATCGCGGCATGTTGTGGCGCGTCGCTCGCAATATCCGGTGTTATTCTGCAGTCGCTGCTTCGGAATTCGCTCGCTGATCCGTATATTCTGGGCATCTCCGCTGGTGCTTCGACAGGCGCTGTCGGCGTTGCTATTCTCGGCATAGGCGCTGGCGTGCTGACGCTTTCGCTGGGTGCGTTCATTGGCGCTATTGTTGCTTTCGGCCTCGTCTCCCTTCTGGCGTTGCGAGCGGGGCGCGGCAGCAGCGCGATCATCCTCGCAGGCATTGCGGGTTCACAGCTTTTCAATGCGCTAACGTCATTCATCGTCACAAAGGCTGCAAATGCCGAGCAGGCGCGCGGCATCATGTTCTGGCTTTTGGGTAATCTTTCCGGCGTGCGCTGGCCCGACGTCACACTTGCTCTGCCTGCCTGCCTGATTGGTCTGGCCATCTGCCTGTGGCATGCACGTGCGCTTGATGCCTTTACCTTCGGAACCGAATCCGCTGCTTCGCTCGGCATACCGGTGCGTCGCGTCTATGCGGTGCTGATTGGTGTCAGCGCCATGATGACGGCGGTCATGGTTTCCATCGTCGGCTCTGTCGGCTTTATCGGTCTCGTCATTCCCCATGCGGCGCGCATGGTGGTCGGGGTCAGACACGGCAGGCTGTTGCCTGCGGCAGCACTCATGGGCGCGATCTTCATGATCGTCGCCGATATTCTGTCGCGTATCATCATTCCGGGGCAGGTTCTGCCGATCGGTGTCATCACGGCCTTGTTCGGTGCACCGGCATTCGCCCTGTTGCTTGGACAAAGGAGGGCGTCGTCATGATTCTCTCAGCACGCGATGTCGGCTGGTCGGCAGGCAATGTCGAAATTTTGCGCAATGTTTCGCTGGACGTGGCGGAAGGTGAGTTTCTTGGCATCATCGGGCCGAACGGATCGGGAAAGACCAGTTTTCTCTCGCTGCTGTCCGGCGTTCGCAGGTGCCATGTCGGCGAAATCAGCCTGTGCGGCGCGCCCATCGACAGTTTCAGCCGCCGCGAGATAGCCCGGAAAATGGCACTGGTCGAGCAGCAGGCGGGTACGACAGAACGCATTACGGCACGTCAGGCCGTCGAACTCGGGCGGACACCCTATCTAGGTGCGTTGTCGCCGTGGTCAACGGAGGATGATGCCGTCGTTGACCAGGCGCTGGTCAATGTCGATATGGCTCATCTGGCAGACCGCTGCTGGCATACGCTTTCCGGCGGTGAACGGCAGCGTCTGCATATAGCCCGTGCCCTGGCGCAGGAACCGCAGATTTTGCTTCTGGACGAGCCAACCAATCATCTCGATATCGGACACCAGATCGGATTGCTCGATCTTGTCAGCCGCCAGAAGTTGACAGTCGTGGCTGCGTTGCATGACCTGAACCATGCCGCAATGTTCTGCGACCGCATTGCGGTGATGGATAAGGGAACCTCGTTGCGCTCGGTACGCCACGCGATGTCTTGCGCGCAGAGCGTATTAACGAGGTTTTGGTGTCGACGTTGATGTCGAATATCAGGGCATTGGCGGTTGTCACATCCGTTATCGTGCGCCGAGCCGCCGTTCTCTGGAACTCAGACATTCTGCATGATCGCTTATACGTAAGTCTCTGTCATGTTTGATTCAGTTCTTCTAATAAGCGGGAAATAAATGGGATTATACATTAGATATCTCTAATGTAGTTACTATGAAATCTTGGGTAACATCATGAAAATATGTCGTTCTTTCAAATTTTACTCACAGTAATTTGAGCCATTTTGTTGACAAACTGTTTCCATTGTGTTGACGATTGGGTTATATAGTCTTAGCGCATCAGGGCAATGTACTCATTTGCAAGGCCGTGGCTTTTCTTGTTGAGTGCAGGCTGATGGATAGAAGAGATCATAGTCTGATTTGTTCCGTCATTCACGGTCCTGATATGCGGGTCGTTCCGGTTTTGGGTCGGAAAGATCCGTTTTAAATAAAGAAACATTATTGGCATGTTCGCAAGAATGCGGCATGTGGCGAATGCATTTTTATCAATGAGTTACTATATTTATAAAGAGCGGCGGCTTTTCGTTTTGGAAAGCCGCCGTTGTTTTATCAAGGGTACTGCGCGCCGGTCACGGCCAGATAGACCGCATAGAGCGACTTCGTCGCCGTGATGAACAGGCGGTTACGGCGTGGACCGCCGAAGGTCACATTGGCGACCGTCTGCGGCGTCTTGATCTTGCCGAGCAGCGTGCCTCCCGGCGAGAAGCAATGCACGCCGTCGCTCGCGCTGGTCCACAGATTGCCATCCGTATCGAAGCGGAAACCATCCGGCAGGCCCTTGTCGATGGTGCAGAACACACTGCCGCCCAACAGGCGCTTGCCGCCGTCCACAACGTCGAAAACGCGGATGTGGCGCGGCGCATTCTCGTCGTGGCTATAGGCGCTGTCGGCCACATAGAGCTTGGTTTCGTCCGGCGAGAAAGCCAAGCCATTCGGCTGGTGGAAATCGGTCACCATGGCATCGATCTCGCCGGTCTTCGGGTCGAGGCGATAGACATTGCGCGATGGCTGTTCAGGATCGGCCTTGTAGCCTTCATAATCCGCCAGAATGCCGTAGGTCGGATCGGTGAACCACACCGTTCCATCCGAGCGCACGACAACATCGTTCGGCGCATTGAGCTTTTGCCCTGATAGCTGTCGGCCAGCACGGTGATGCTGCCATCCGGTTCCGTGCGGGTGACGCGACGGCCCCATGTTCGCAGGTGACGAGGCGTCCTTCGCGGTCGCGCGTATTGCCGTTGGAGAAATTGGACGGGTTGCGGAACACCGAAACGCCGCCTTCCGGCACCCAGCGCAAGATGCGCTGGTTCGGGATATCGCTCCACAGAAGGCAGTTCAGGTCGTTGAACCAGACCGGGCCTTCCGCCCAACGGCAGCCGCTGTAAAGTTCGTCCAGATCGGCGCTTGGCACGATCATCTGCTTGAAACGTTCGTCGTGGATTTCGTAGATCGAAACAGTCTGAGACAAGGAATATACTCCGAAGAAATTTTATCGCTCAGCGCGTCGGCTGCTGGCGAGGAAGATCACCGCGATGATGGTGAGGCCAGTCAGCACGAGGCGAACACCGGCGCCGAAGCCGTAGGTGTTGAGCATCGAGACTATGAGGAACATGAAGAGCGCGGCACCCCAAATACCAGGGATATTGGAATCGCCGCCCGCAACCGCCGTGCCGCCGATGATGACGACTGCAATCGACATCAAGAGGTATTCCGCTCCCATGTTCAGCGCCGCACCGCCCGAGAAACAGGCGAGCAGGAAGCCGCAGAGCGATGCCAGCACCGCGCAGAGCAGATAGGTGACGAAGCGTGTGCCATCAACCGGAACGCCTGCCATGCGGGCTGCGAACGGGTTCTGACCGATTGCCGAAATCCAGCGCCCATAGATGCTCTTTTCAGAAACACCCAGCCAATGACCGACAGGATCAGCGCCACGATGGCGACATTGGGAATGCCGAGCGTGGAGGCGGTGGTGAATTGTGCGAGGCTTTCCGGCGGCTTCACGCGCAGGCCGCGATTGCTCCAGATGGCGGTGGACTGGATCAGGAAGCTCATCGACAGGGTGGCGATGATGGGCGGAATGCGCAGGAGCTTGATCAGTGCATAATTGCAGATGCCGATGGCAAGGCCGATCAGCAGCGCTACGGCGAGGCCTGCCAGAATCATGCCGTCCTGCGTATCCATGAGTTTCAGTGCCAGGGTGGCGGCAAGCGTCATGTTGGCCGGGACCGACAGATCGATATTACCGGGGCCGAGCGTGATGACGAACATCTGGCCGAGCCCGACGATCACCGAAAAGGACGCGAAGGTGAAGGCCGCGTGGGAAAGCCCGTGCGCGCCCGCGCCACCGGTGAAGAGAATGGTGACAATCCAAACCGCTGCTGCCGCGATAAACGACCATATCCACGGGCGGCTGGCGAGGAAGGACATGGGGACGGATGGGGCGTTCATTGCTTTTTCTCCCTCTTTTCGAGGCGGTTGAGGAAGAGGCGCAAGGCCAGCACCACGATGAGAATGCCGCCCTGCGCGCCGATCTGCCAGTCCGGCGAAATGCGCATGAAGGAGAGGAACGAGCCCGCAAGGGTCAGTGTTAACGCGCCGATGACAGCGCCGATGGGCGAAACGCGTCCGCCGACGAATTCGCCGCCGCCCAGAATGACGCCCGCAATGGAAAGAAGCGTATAACGTAACGCGATATTGGCATCTGCCGAGGTGGTGAGGCCGACCAAGGCGATCCCGGCCAGCACGGCGAAAAAGGCGGCCAGCGCATAGGTCGCGGCGCGGATGGCCGTAACCGACCAGCCTGCGCGCTCGATGGAGCGGGTATTGCCGCCTGCACCGCGCATCAGTACGCCGAAGGTCGAGCGCATGACGATGAAATGCGCGGCGACGGCAATCACGATGCTGGCAACGATGGCCATCGGCATGAAAGGGGCTTGGCCGTCATGATCCAGCGCGCCCAGCCCGGTGCCTGCCCGCCGGGCGAGGGTAGCAGCAGCACGGCGAGGCCGCCCCACACGAAACTCATGCCGAGCGTCACGACGATGGAAGGCAGATTGCGCAGATGGATGATCGCGCCGAGTGCCGCATAAGCGGCAATTGCGGCTGCGAGGATCAGCACACCGATAAGGGGAGCCGTGTTGAGCCAGGTCGCCGCAACGCAGACGACAAAGCTCACAAAGGTTCCCATCGAAAGATCGAGATCGTTGACGGCCATGATCAGCATCTGAGCGATGGTCGCGAGCGCGATGGGCACTGCCAGATTGAAAAGCAGGTTCAGCCCCGTATAGCTCATGGCGCGCGGCTGCATGTAGAAGACGGCAGCAAGGAGCAAAATCAGCGAGAATACCGGCGTCAGCAGGCGGATGGAGGAAGAGGAAAGGCGCATTATTCGTGACCTCCCTCAAAGGATGCTGCAAGCACGTTCTTTCCGTAATGTCTTCGCCGGTCAGTTCCGCAACGATAGCGCCGTCGCGGAAAACATAGACGCGGTCACAAAGTTCGATTTCGTCCATTTCGGTGGAGTACCAGACGAAGGTGCGTCCGTTTTCGGCCTCGTGGCGCAGGATTTCATAGACTTCCTGCTTGGTGCCGACATCGACGCCGCGCATCGGATCGTCCATCAAAATGGCGTTGGCGCTGGTCGCCAGCGCGCGGGCAAAAGCACCTTTTGCTGGTTGCCGCCCGATAAGGACAGGATACGATTTCTCATATCCGGCGTGCGGATTTGGATGCGGTCTTTCCACTGGCCGCCAAGCGCGTCTTCACGCTTCCGGTCAACGAGCTTTGCAGACGACAGCCGGTCCAGCGAGCCGATGGTAAGGTTGTGCAGAATGCTCCACAGCGGAAAGTGCCGTTGAGGCTGCGGTCGCCCGCCACAAAAGCGATTTCGCAATTGCGGGCCGGAACCCAGTTGGGTCGCCGCGCATAGTAAAGATCGAGCAGCATCCTGGTCTGTCCGTGTCCGGCAAGACCAGCGAGGCCGATGACTTCCCTTTGAACGCCTGAAACGGCTTGATGTCGCTGGCGCGCTTGGCGAATGACAGAATAGGCGTGCAGCTGCATCGGTTTTTGCAACGCGGCGCGCCGTTTTCTCGCGCTCGACGCTGCCCATGGCTTCAACGAGGCTGCGGTTGGTGAAATCTTTGGCCGCGCGATTGGCGACGACCTTGCCGTCCTTCATCACCACGATGCGGTCGGAGGTGGAGAGAATTTCGCCCAGCATATGCGAAATGAGAATAACGGAGCCGCCCACGCCGACGAAACGGCGCACATAGGCCATCAGCTGCGCGGCAATGCCGGCGTCGAGCGAGGAGGTGGGCTCATCGAGAATGACAAGCTTTGGCGCAGTGCCGGGTGCGGTGAAGTTGATGGCGATTTCCACCATCTGCCGCTCGGCGATGGAAAGCTCGTCAATGGTGGCAGTACTGTCGATCTTGTGACCGGGGAAGATCTCGTCAAGCTTCTTGGCGATGAGTTCGACGGCCTTGCCGCGCCAGTTCGCGCCGGTGAGGTCGCGCTGCATGATGCGGACATTTTCCGCAATGGTGAGGTTTGGAAACAGCGACAATTCCTGAAACACGCAGCGCACGCCGTGCTTGCGCGCCATCGCCACGCCGTTTTCCGGCCGGGCGCCGGTTCGCCATGATAGGAAATGCTGCCCTCATGCGGGGAAAGCCCGCCATTGATGACATTGACGATGGTGGATTTGCCAGCGCCATTATGGCCGACCAGCCCCACGCATTCGCCTTCGCGGATCACGAGTTCGGCGCCATCCAGTGCTTTTACCGCACCGAACTGCACGCGAATATTGCGCGCGGCGACGACCTCCTGTTTCTCAGCTGTTTCTGTCATACACTCAACTAACGATTGGACGTTTCCGGCGAGGCAAAGAGCCCGACCCCTGGAAAGGCGTCAAAGTAAAGGGACAAAGAAGGGGCGAGGATGAACTCGCCCCTCATGTTTGCTGATCCGCTTAGAGCGCGTTTCGATCTGATAGGATCAGATCGGCGCTCTAAGCGTTTGTTATAACGCGCATCTTTCCGAAAACCGTTTCACACTTTTCGGGATGCGCTTTATTTCGCGGCGTCGATAACCTTCTGCGCGTCTTCCAGCGAATATTCGACATTGGCGACGCCACCCTTCTGGGTGTTGGCCAGATCCTTGTCGAGCGATTCCTGGCTGACGCTGAGGAATGGAACGACGAGGTCCTTCTTTACGTCCTTGCCGTCGAGAATCTGCTGCGCGACCCAGAAAGCCAGCGTGGACACGCCCGGTGCAATCGAAACCGACATGGTTTCATAGCCGTTGGCGTCCTTCTGCTGCTTCCACCACTGCAGTTCGTCTTCACGGTTGCCCATGATGATGGTCGGCGTTTCGCGCTTGGCGGCAGCAAAGGCCTGTGCCGCGCCGTAGCCGTCGCCGCCCTGCGTCACTACAGCGTCGATCTTCGGCAGGCTTGGCAGGATGCCGGCAACAGCGCGCTGCGCAACGTCGGCGGCCCAGTCACCATTGACGGAACCGACGATCTTGAACTTCGGATGCTTCTTCACGCCTTCTTCGATACCGGCATGAATATTGTCATCGACCGAAACACCGGCGAGGCCGCGGATTTCCAGCAGGTTGCCGCCATCCGGGTAACGCTTTGCGAGATAGTCGATCTGGCCTTCGCCCATCGCCTTGAAATCGACCGCGATGCGCCATGCGCAAGGCTCGGTCACAATGCCGTCGAAGGAAACGACGGTGATGCCCGCATCGCAGGCTTCCTTCACCGCACCATTCAGGGCGGTCGGCGAAGCGGCGTTGATGACGATGGCGTCATAGCCCTGCAGGATCATGTTCTGGATCTGGGCGGCCTGTTCCGTCGCCTGATTTTCGGCGGTCGTGAACGGATCGGCGGCAGCCACCACGCCAGCCTTCACGGCTTCCTTGGTGATCTTGTCCCAGCTTTGCAGCATGGCCTGACGCCAGGAGTTACCGGCGTAATTGTTCGAGAATGCAATCTTCTTCGATGAAGTGTCGGCGAGTGCGCCGCCTGCCATAAGAACGCCTGCCAGCGCCGCAGACGCAAAAGGATTTTCCCAAGCTTCATTTTTTCCTCCCGGTTGCTAATATTTCGCCCCGCCGCTCCTCAACGGCACCAATCGCAATTGACATGATTTCACTCTTGTCTTGCGGGCAATTTTCTGGTGAAGCGAGGATGAAAGAAGAGGAGCCTTCTGTGAAGGCCGAAAGAAGCAACTGAGCTGCGGGATCGCGCAGCAAAATTGCGGGAACCCGCAAGACGCACTGAGGATATCACGGCGTATTATAGCTTCATGAGCAATTTGCGTTTGGAGGAGAAACGCTTGGCCGAACTCGCGCCCCAACGGTTGCTCGACCACTATCTGAATATTTCCAGATTGCTGGCGGGACAACTCGACTTCGATTCCATTATTCAGGCGGTAGCGACCGAAATTGCCTGCATCCTGCCCTACGATCATCTCGACGTTTGCATCAAGATGCTCGATGGCAAGTTCCACATTGCCTATGAGGCCGGTATAGCAACTGCCTGGAGCCGCAATCCGCCAGCGCTTCTGTCCGGCAGTCCGATCCGCACCCTATTGTCAGGCGAAGCGGGTTATCTCCTGACCGACGATGCGCGCACCGATCCGCGCTTTCATTTCGAAGGCTCGTTTTCCAGCCCGATCATCGAGCATGATCTCAAGGGGCGCGTCCATGTTCCGCTCAAGGCACAGGGCGATATTATCGGAGCGCTGAGCTGTTCCAGCCTGATATCGGCCTGCTACACCATGCGGGACGTGCAAAACGCTCAGTCGATTGCAGATCTGCTTGCGCCTTATTTCTACGCAATTCGTGCTGCGGAGCAGGCCAAACGTTCTGCTATCGTGGAAACGGAAGCGCGTGCCCGCGAAGAAGGCTTGCGTTTCGGCGCTCTTAAACTGACCGAGGCGCTGGAAACGGAGCGCCATCGCATAGGCATGGATTTGCACGATCAGACGCTGGCCGACTTGACTCGCCTTGCGCGCCACGTGGAACGGCTTACGCATGCTCCCGACCTCTCAGGCGAGCAGCTTGAACCGCTGTTTCGCGGGCTCCAGCATTGCATGCACGATCTCAGGCAAATCATTGAAGAAGCTAAGCCTTCGATCCTTCAGTTATTCGGTTTTGTGCAGGCGACGGAAAATCATCTTGATCGTTCGGTGCGTGACAGCGGTTCGTCCATCGAATGGACGCTGGACGATCATAGCGACAGCATGGCTGACGGGCTGGAGGAAACGGTTGCGACCTCGCTGTTCCGCATTGTGCAGGAAGCAATCAATAATACAATCCGTCACGCCCACGCCAGCCGGTTGCGCGTAACGTTTCGCAACAAGGGCGGCCGACTGCATGTGGAGGTCGCAGACAATGGTATCGGCATGGATCGCCAGATGCAGCGTCCTAGCAGTGGGCATGGAATCGACAATATGCGTACGCGCGCGCGGTTGATTTCTGCAAGTTTCGCTATCAGGAAAAACGGGGAAGGTGGCGGCACCAGCGTGACGATCCATCTGCCTGCAGAGATGTGCCGGGAGGCCGGAGGGTAAAATGCATATTCTGATTGTGGAAGATGACCCGCTGCATCGCGCTTATCTTGGCGAGGCGGTGCGTGCAGCATTGCCTGAGTGCAGCGATGTTCTGGAAGCCGACAACGGCTCGGCAGGTGAGAAGCTGGCCCGTCAGCATCGTGCGGCTCATATCGTCATGGATCTGCAGATGAACGGGCGCAACGGCATCGAGGCGGCGCGCACCATCTGGAAGGAGAATCCTGAAACGCGCATTCTATTCTGGTCGAACTATGCCGATGAGGCCTATGTGCGTGGTGTGTCACGCATCGTGCCGGCAGGTGCGGCTTATGGCTATGTGTTGAAATCGGCGTCCGATGACAAGCTGCGGCTGGCATTGCGCAGCATCTTCGTTGAGGCGCAATGCGTCATTGATCGCGAAGTGCGCGGTCTGCAGCAAAAAGTCTTGGGCATGCCAGTGGGTTCAGCGAAAGTGAATATGAAATTCTGGTCGATATCGCGCTGGGGCTGACGGATCGCGTTATTGCGCGCCGCCGCAATCTGTCGCTGAGAAGCGTTCAGAACAGATTGCAGCAACTCTATGAAAAGCTTGGTGTTTATCAGGAGAAGGGGAGCCGGAGGAAGGGCGTTTCAACCTCCGGGCTCGTGCCGTGACGGTTGCGCTTTTGCGCAAGCTTTTGAACTACAGCGCGCTCGAACGCGCTGAAATAGAACTCAACGACTGGATCAGCCGACAGCCGCCTTCAGGCGACGCTGTTCCAGATCGAGGCCGAGTTCCGCCGCGCGGGCAATGACCGGCGCGAACCGGCGGCGCTTCTTTTCCTCGTGGTTCGAGGCAATGTCGGCGATGCGATGTTTGAGGAAAGGATTGAGGAACCGCTCCCGCACCGAAGCCACGTAAGCTTCGGCCTGTTCGCCAATGCCGTCCGCAATAAATACCGGCAGGACTTCCTCACGCCAGACCGCTTCCAGTTCGTTCCGGATCGTCTCGTCCTGCATGGCTTCCAGCACGATCTCATCTTTCGGGCGGCTGCCCTTGAGCCATTGTTCCGCGATGAATGTATGGCCGAGATTGAGCAGATAGAGCTTCAGGCGCTCATAGCGCGCAAGATCGTCGGTGACGACGATATCGTCGTGTTCACAAGGGAGCGTCAGACCGTCGGCCTTCTCGATTGCCCAGAGTGCGTAGGGCTCGGCAATGGCGCCGATCGGTTCGATGGGTTCGGAAACGATGCGGTCGACCAGGCTGTTGGCAAAGATGCACCGGGTTTCGAGCCATTGCACGAAACCGTCCGGCATTTTCCAGTCATGGGCCAAGCCGATAAGGATCGAGCGCAGCTTGTCGCCATTGCGCGAGATCAGCTCGCAGGAAACAGCGACAATGGCGCATCGAAATTGTGCTGCCAGCGATGATGCAAAAGCACCAGAAGCTTGGCCGGAAAACTCTTCGGCAAAGCATCCGGATTGGCAAGAAGGGAGCTGTCATCGCTTCTGTCGAGTTCGTAGCCCTTGTCGCCGGTATTGGAGAGGATCACATCGACGCTGGCGCCAAGGTCGAGAATCGCCGCCCAGTCGTGATGCGCGGAATAGGCAACGGTAACGCCCTTCGCCTGATGTTCTGTCCCGGATGGCTTGCCGTCGACAAGCCCACGGATCATTACGGGATAGCTGCGGCTTTCGTTCAAAGCGGCAATGCGCTGGCTACTCTGCGGATTTGAAGTCGTTTGCACGACGGCAATTGTCCCAATGGCTTTGCCCTTGGAAAGCGCCTCCGAAACAAAGAAATCGGCATGAGCCAACAGAAAACGGCTGGTGCCGAACTGCAGGATCGCTGGCTTTTCGTGCATGACCTTCTCCCATAAATCGTTGGTTTTAACTAAGCGATGCACGGTAAATTGGTCAAGCCAGTAGGATTCTTTATCGAACGATTGGTTTGGTTCCACATGTTGAAATGCGCGATTTGCCGCAATTAACCGGGTTTTAAGCATATTGCGCTTCTGTCCGGTTGGAAATATGGTAAGGCCAATTCGAGGAGAGGCGGATTTGGGAGTGCTATGAGCGATTTTACGGCAACTGCGGAACCGCGCAGGCTTTATCAGCAGATCGCAGATCGGGTGAGAAGCCTTATCCAGGACGGCCAGTTTCCTGCTGGCAGCAGGCTGCCAGCTGAACGCGAGCTGGCGCAGCAACTTGGCGTGTCGCGGCCTTCGCTACGCGAGGCGCTGATTGCTCTCGAAATCGCCGGCAATGTCGAAATCCGCATGGGTTCCGGCATCTACGTCACGGCAGAGTCGGAAAAGCGTTCGCTTTCGCATGGCGCTTCCATCGGCGAGAGCCCACTCGAAATCATGCAGGCACGCGAAATGGTCGAAGGCAGCGTGGTTGTCACGGCTTGTGCGCGCATGACGCCCGAGACGCTGGCCGAATTGCGCGCAACGATTGATGCAATGAAGGTGAATGTCGATGCTGGGCGCAAGGCGATTGAGCTCGACAGGCAGTTTCATCTGCTCATTGCCGAGCAATCGGGCAATTCCGTGCTGGTGCGCATCGTGCGCGACCTTTTGACGAGCGGCATAGTCCGCTGACGTCGCATATCAGGACGCGCTTCGAGGATAACGATACATGGGCTCTGGCTCTGGCCGAGCACGAAGCGATCTATGCGGCGCTGGAAGCGAGGGATCCGCTTCAGGCGCAGGCAGCCATGCGAACGCATCTGGACCGATCCAAGCAGCGTTGGATGGATAACGAACCCAGCGAGTGATTAGCCGGGACGATTTGGGAGTGAGGTCAGACAAATGAATGAATCCGTTGATACAGCGGTTGCGCCGGTTATTCTGCTGCATCCGTCGGATGATGTTGCGGTTGCGCGCATTTCGGTTCGCGCCGGTGATCCGATCGGTCTTGACGGGATCAGGGCCAGCGAACTGATCGGACGCGGACACAAGGTTGCCATTCGCGATATTCCGGAAGGCAAGGAAGTCCTGAAATACGGTCAGGTGATCGGCGTAGCGACGAAGGACATTGCGCAAGGCGAGCATGTGCATTTGCAGAACCTCGCCATGCTGCCCTCCGAACACGAGCATCAGTTCTCCATCGATATCGATGAACGCGGTATGCTGCCGGAGGCGGAGCGTCGTCATTTCATGGGCTATGACCGGGGCGCTGGCGGTGTCGGCACACGCAATTTCATTGGCGTGATTTCGTCGGTCAATTGCTCGGCCACGGTGTCGCGTTACATCGCCGATTATTTCAACCGCATGGGCGGTCTCGATGGTTTCGACAATGTCGATGGCGTCGTGGCGCTGACGCATGGCAGCGGCTGTGCGCTCAACACCAAGTCGGAAGGCTATCGTCTTTTGACACGCACTATTCAGGGCTATGCCAAGCATCCGAATTTCGGCGGCATATTGCTGATCGGGCTTGGCTGCGAAACCAACCAGATTGCGCCGATCCTGGAACATTATCGCATGGAAGAAGGCTCACGCCTGCGCACTATGACGATCCAGCAGCATGGTGGCACGCGCAAAACCATCGATCATGCGATAGCCGAGATCAAGGAAATGCTGCCGCTGGTCAATTCGGCGGTGCGAACTAAGCAGCCCTTGTCGAAGTTGAAAGTGGCGCTGGAATGCGGTGGCTCGGATGGTTATTCCGGCATTTCGGCCAATCCGGCATTGGGCTATGCCTCGGACCTTATCGTGCGCAATGGCGGCACGACCGTTCTTTCGGAAACGCCGGAAATCTACGGTGCCGAACATCTTTTGACCCGTCGCGCAGTAACGCCTGCGGTGGCGGAGAAGCTGTTGCAGCGCATCGACTGGTGGCGTGATTACACGGCGCGCAATGGCGACGAGCTCAACAACAACCCATCGCATGGCAACAAGCTCGGCGGGCTGACCACCATTCTGGAAAAGTCGCTCGGTGCAGTTGCCAGGGCGGCTCCATGCCGCTCAAGGCCGTCTATGAGTTTGCCGAATCCGTCACGGAACAAGGTTTCACTTTCATGGATACGCCGGGTTACGATCCCGTCGCGGTGACTGGACAGGTAGCCGGTGGCTGCAACGTGATCTGCTTCACCACTGGCCGTGGTTCGGTTTCCGGCTTTAAACCTTCGCCTTGCATCAAGATCGCCACGAATTCCGAAATGTACGAGCACATGAAGGAAGACATGGACATCAATTGCGGCGGTATCGTCACCGGCGACGAGACCATCGAACAGTCCGGCACCCGCATCTTCGAACATATCATCGCGGTCGCATCCGGCGAGAAGACGTTGAGCGAAGTCTACGACTATGGCGACAACGAATTCGTGCCTTGGCAGATCGGCGCCGTAACCTGATCCCTTTCTTTAATGACGACTGACAGGAATAATTCGATGGTCAAAGCTCTGCGTATCGAGAGCGAAAACGTCACACGTTTTGCAGAAATCGACGAAGCGCCGTTGCTGGCCGGTCAAGTCCGTGTGCGGGTTCGGCATGTGGGTCTGTGCGGCAGCGATCTGAACACCTTCAAGGGGCTTAATCCGCTGGTGCAACTGCCACGTATTCCGGGGCATGAAATCGGCGGCGAGATCATGGAAGCCGGAGAGGGCGTCAGTGCTGCCTACGCCAAAGGCAAGCGGGTCATCGTGCTACCCTATACGAATTGCGGTGAATGTTCGTCCTGTCGCAAAGGTCGGCTTAATGCGTGCCGATATAACAAGACGCTTGGCGTCCAGCAAAATGGCGGCCTGGCTGACCAGATCGTGCTGCCTGCCGAAAAGCTGATCCTGAACGATACGCTGGCACCTCGTCATCTGGCGCTGGTCGAGCCGCTTTCGGTTGGTTTCCATGCCGTCGAGCGCGGACGCGTTCAGGCAGGCGATACGGTTGCTGTTCTCGGTTGCGGCATGATTGGCATGGGCGTTCTCATCGGCGCGCTTGCGCGCGGTGCGAAGGTTGTCGCCATTGACCCAAGCGCTGAAAAGCGCGAACTGGCGCTGCAATTCGGAGCAACGCACGCACTGCCGGGCGGTGAGGATGTTGTCGCGAAGGTTCAGGAACTGACCAATGACGACGGTGTGGACGTTGCTTTTGAAGCGGTTGGCTTACCGATCACCTTCACGCAGGCTGTCGATCTTGCGGGCTTTGCGGGCCGGGTAGTTTATGTGGGCTATTCCAAGGCGCCCGTCACCTACCAGACGCAGTTCTTCAACCTGAAGGAACTCGACATCATGGGATCGCGCAATGCGACGCTCATCGATTTTGAGGCCGTCATTGCGCATCTGGAAAAGCTTGGGGCGGATGCCGACAAGCTGATCTCGAAGATATTTCCGTTCGACGAAGCTGAAGCGGCACTTCCCTATTGGGACGGTGATCGCAATGTTTTGAAGATCATCATCGAACGCGACTGAAATCGAAGCAAATGCTCCACGTCGGGAAGGAAGACGTGGGGCGCTAGTGGAGGAAACCGGCTCTAAGGCCAATTGTTTAATGACCCCATATGGGAGGACAAGGATGAAGAAACTCGTTACCGGCATGATCGCCGCCAGCATGTTGCTGGCAGGAAGCATGGCTGCCTATGCTGCCAATGTTTCGATCAAGGTTGCCTATGAAAACAACCCCGGCGAGCCTTTCGATGAGGTAATGCATTACTGGAAAGATGATCTCGCCAAGCGCAGCAACGGCGAAATCACGCTCGAACTCTACCCAAGCTCGCAGCTTGGCTCGAAGAAGGATGTGACCGAGCAGGCCATGATGGGCCTCAATGTCGTGACCATTTCCGACGTTGGCTTTCTGGCCGAATATGACCCGGACCTCGGCGTGCTTTATGGTCCGTTCCTGACTGACGATCCGGCGCAGCTGTTCAAGGTTTATGACGGTCCCTGGTTCAGGAAAAGAGCGAAGAGCTGAAGAAGAAGGGCATTCACATCGTAATGCCGAACTATCTCTATGGCATTCGTCAGATCATTTCCAAGAAGCCGATCCGCACGCCGGAAGACCTGAAGGGCATGAAGATCCGCGTGCCGAACAACGTCATGCAGATCAAGACCTTCGAGGCCATGGGCGCGACGCCGACCCCGATGCCGCTGGGTGAAACCTTCCCGGCGCTGGCGCAGGGCGTGATCGATGGCGTTGAGAACCCGATTTCGGTTCTTTACGGCCAGAAGTTCCAGGAAGAAGCCAAATATCTGAGCAAGGTCGGCTATCTGACCAACGTGGCACTTATCGTCGGCGGTGAAGCCTTCTTCTCCACGCTGCCGGAAGATCAGCTCAAGATGATCCACGAGTCTGCCTATGATGCGGGCCTCTACAGCCAGAAGCTGACGATCGAAAAAGACAATGAAATGATCGAGAAGATGAAGGAAGCCGGTGTCGAGATCATCGACGTCGACCGTGCTCCTTTCAAGGCGCTTGCTGAAAAGGTCTACACCCAGTTCCCGGAATGGTCGCCAGGTCTTTACGACAAGATCAAGGCCGAACTGAACTGATTCATCCTTATTCGGATATTGCCATGTCGCGGCGTTGCTGCGGCATGGTTCGCTCATGGAATTCAATCCGATGAAACTGTTTGAAAACTGATCGAATGGCTGGCTGCAGTGCCGCTGTTCATCCTGCTTGCGATGTTCAACATCGCCGTCGTCATGCGCTATTGGATGCATCAGCCATTGCAATGGACCGAGGAAATGGCCGGTCTGTTGATGATCTGGATCGTGATGCTCGGCAGTGTCGCCGCAGAACGCAGCAACCAGCATCTTGCCATTCCGATGCTCGTGGATCTGCTGTCGGAAAAGGTGCGCGATGTCGTCAACGCCATCGTCTCCATCCTGTCGGGGCTGTTTCTGCTTTACGTATCCTATGCCGGTTACAAGCTTGCGGTTGCTGCTCAGTTCAAGGTGACTGATGTGCTGCGGGTCTCCTATTACTGGATTGATATCGCTGTACCGGTCGGCTTCATCATTATCGCTCTTTATATGTTTGCAGGCGCATTCAAATCCTTGCGTGCCGCTTTTGCGGGAGGCAAGGCATGAACCTGACGACCATCGTTCTCATCATGCTAGCGCTGATCGCGCTTAATATGCGCCTCTACGTGGCCATTCTAATTGCGGTCTTCACCTATTTCACCTTCTTCAATCCGATGCCTATAGCGATCGCCGTACAGCGCTTTATCAGCCCCGCACAGAACACGTCTCTGCTCGCCATTCCGTTCTTCATCATGCTTGGCACAGTAATGTCGCATACTGGTATTGCAGAGCGTCTGATCAAGGTCGCGGAAATTCTGGTCGGTCGTATGCGCGGCGGCATGGCGCTCACCAACATCATGGTTTCAACCCTGATGGGCGGTGTCAGTGCTTCCAATCTGGCCGATAGCGCCATGCTCACACGCATGATGGTGCCGGAAATGGTCAAGCGTGGCTATGACAAGGCGTTTTCCTGCGCGGTGACGGCTGCAGGCTCGCTGATTACGCCGATCATTCCTCCGGGTATCGCGCTCATCATCTATGGCCTGATTGCAGATGTTTCCATCGGCAAAATGTTCATGGCGGGTGTGCTGCCAGGCATTCTGGGCGCTGTTATCCTGATGGTTGCGGCCTATGCGACATCGGTAAAGCGCGGCTACAAGCCGAGCCGCGAAAAGCGGATGAGCGGAGCCGAAGTTGTCTCGACGCTCGCTTCGGCATGGCCAGCGGTCCTGTTGCTGTTCGCGATCATTGGCGGCATCCGTATGAACATCTTCACGCCGACGGAAGCGGGTGCAGTTGCTGTTACGCTGGTTCTGATTATCGGCTTCGTGATCTATCGCGAAATGTGCATCTCGCATGTGGTGGATTCGCTGATCGAAACGGCGAAATCGACTGCGTCTGTCATGCTGGTCATCATGGCGTCGTCGGCGCTTGCCTGGGTGTTTTCGCTTGAACAGGCCGGCCAGTCGCTGATGCAGCTTATCTCGTCTTTCACCAGCAATCCTTATGCGTTCTTGCTGGCAGTCAACGTGATCCTGCTGATTCTCGGTGCGCTGATCGAGGGCACGGCCCTGATGATCGTTTTGGTGCCGCTTCTGATGCCGACGGTAAAGGCTCTGGGCATTGATCCTGTGCATTTCGGTATCATCGTGATTATCAACCTGTCGATTGGCACGCTGACACCGCCTGTCGGAACGGTCATGCTGATGGTCTGCAATATTGCGAAGGTGAGGGTGGGAGATTTCACCCGCCAGGCATTCAGCATGTATATGGCGCTGTTCATCCTGCTGGCGCTGGTCACTTACGTGCCGATTATCTCAACCTATCTGGCTCATTAATCAAAGGAAAGCGCGGGAAATTCCCGCGCTCAGATTGATTACAAACCCCTCGATTTTTGGAAGCAGTCAAAACGAGGGGTTTTGATTCCGATTTGTTCACGTTCTGAATCTGGGACGTTCCGTGAATCTGAGGTCATTTTGACCCTGCCGGAGGTTTGTCAGCAGTCTGAGCGCGGGAAATTCCCGCGCTTTTTCGTTTGTTCACCACGGGTTTTCGACACGCGGCCAGATGGCACGGTTGAGCTTGCGGTAATCGGTAGTGCGTGGATTGCTCGGATAGAGCTGGGCGCCGCGACATAGATAATCTCGGCAGCAATCGGCACGAAGCCTGCGTGGAAATGATTGGTGGATTTGACCACCAATATGTCCTTCTTCATCGGGTCGATGCCGATATTTGAGAAGATATCCGGCTCGAATGTCTGCGTCCGGTTGGTGTTGAGAATGATGTCGATCTCGGTGCCTTCAATTCGTACCACCGCCGAGGCTCCAAGCGTCACGCGGCTTGGGCCAAAACTCTGCCAGCCTTCGGCAAGGGTCTTCATGACCGTCACACGCGCATCAATGGGCTCGCCGCCAAGCGGGCCAGATTTGCCGCCGAAACGCAGGTCGATCACCGCACCTTCGCCCGCCGCATGACAGAAGGTCACTGCGATGGGGTCCCAGATCGTAGCAATGCCGATATTGTCGATGCCGCGTTCGATCAGGCGGTGAAGGACATAGGTTCCGTCGCCTGCAACCCCGCCGCCGGGATTGTCCCATACATCGGCGATCACCGCAGGTTTGGCAGGATTGGCTGCATGGGCAGTCAGCGCCCGGTCGATGCCCTGATCGGTGTCGAACATGGTCATCAATGTCTGCTCGCGCATGGCGATCAGTTCACGCCCGAGTTTTTCTGCAAGTGCTGCACCCTTGGCCGGATCGTTGTCGGTGACGACAAGAATGCGGGTTCCCATTTCCGGCACATCGGCAGCCATGAAACCATGAATGACGGAGATCGACAGAATCCGTCCTTGCCGTGCATCGCCTTGATGCGGTCGATGAAGGAACGCATCGGTTCCCTGCTTGTGGGAAACACACTGATCATATGGCAGTCGAAAGTGGATATGACCGGCTTAATGCGACCTTTCAGGGTTTCCAGCGCAAGATCGACCACATGCTCGCCGCGTTCATAAAAATCCGTGTGAGGAAATTCGAGGAACGACGCGAAAATATTGAGGTTCTCGACCCGCTTCGGCGTCAGGTGGCTATGCGGATCGAACTCGCTGGCAACCAGAATATCCGGCCCGACAATGGCGCGCACGCGTTCCAGAAGATCGCCCTCGCAATCGTCATAGCCTTGGGCGACCATGGCACCGTGCAGGCCGAGAACGACCGCATCGACGGGCATTGCGGCCTTGAGCTGATCGAGGATTTCATCGCGCAATTCCTCGAAAGCCTGCCGCTGCAGCAAGCCGCCCGGCTCCGCCCAAGTGGCGGTGCCTTCAATGACGGTCAATCCTTCCGCCGCCGCACGCTTGCGCAGTGCCACAATGGGAGAAGAGCAAAGTGTCGGCGTTTCCGGATGCTTGCCCGGTGCGGCATAGAAGGCCATTTCGAAGGAGGCCCTGTCGGTTGGAACCGGCGAAAAGTATTAGTTTCTGTTGCAAGCGATGCGGTGAAAATGCGCATGGAGATACTCTGTGCGGGAGGTGACGTGCTTATTTCTGTGGTGCGTAGGCGATGGCCTCGACTTCGATCTTGATGTCGATCATCAGGCGGGATTCGACGGTGGTGCGCGCTGGAGGCTCTTTCGGAAAATAGGTGCCGTAAACGGCATTCATCCGCCCGAAATCCCGCGCATCTTCCAGCCAGACAGTGGTTTTGACCACGTCTTCCATTGTCGCGCCTGCAAGTGCGAGCGCAACCTTGATGTTTTCAAGCACCTGTTTCGTCTGCGCTTCAATGCCGCCTTCAACAATCTGGCCGTTTGCTCCGACTGGCACCTGACCGGAAATATAGACTGTGTCGCCTGCGCGAACGGCGGGGAAAGAGGCACATGCGATGCGCCGAAGACCTGTTTTCTGGACATGTTTTTCTCCGGTTATTTAACGGCTCCAAGGGCCAGTCCCTTGATGAGATAGCGCTGGAGCCAGATGAAAAGGATGGCGACCGGCAGCGTGGCAAGGAAGGTTGCCGCCATGACATAATGCCATTCGACGGTGTAGCGTCCGGCCACCAGCGAGAAGACCTGAATGGGCAGCGTGTAGCTTTCCTGCCTGCGCAGCATGGTCAGTGCTACGACGAATTCGTTCCATGCATTGATGAAGGTGAAGATAGCCGTCACGGCGATGGCGGGCAGGCAGAGCGGCAGGAACACTTTTATCAGCGTCTTGCCACGCCCGGCGCCTTCCATCCACGAGGCTTCCTCCAGATCACGCGGTATCGTGTCGAAATAGCTCTGCAGCATCCATACGGTAAAGGCGATGTTAAAGGCCATATAGACTGCACCGACCGCAGAGACGCTTTCAATCAATCCATAGGCGGCGAGCAGCCGGAAAAGACCCAGCACCAGAACGATGGGCGAGATCATCTGCGAAATGAGCAGGAATTGCCGGAATGCACCATGGCCTGCAAAACGGAAGCGCGACATGGCATAGGCGGCGGAATAGAGACAATGATGGCGCCGACGGAAGCAATGACGGAAACGTACAGCGAGTTCAAAAGTGCTTGCCCGAACTTGGTCTGAACCCACATTTCCGAAAAATTCTGCCAGCGGAAGCTGCTCGGCCACCACGTTGGCGACAAGACTTCCTGTGGCGGTTTGACGGCGGTGAGAAACATCACCGCAAAGGGAAACAGTGTCAGTACGATGAGCGGGGACAGGATGGTCCAGGCGATGATCGTGCGTTTCAGCTTTGAGCCCGTCATGCGCGTTCTCTCCGCATAGCAAGGCGAATATAGATTGCCGTAAAGACAAGGAGGATTGCCAGCATGATGAGCGATACTGCGGAGGCTTCCCCAGCTTTCCCAGGCGGAAAGCGAGCTTGTAGAGATGTGTCACCAGAATATCGGTGGAATTCGCCGGTCCACCCTGTGTCATGACCCAGATGATCGGGAAAGAATTGAAGACATAAATTGTATTGAGCACGATGGCGATGTTCACGAAGGGCTTGAGCAGCGGAAAGGTGATTTCGCGGAACTGCTGCCACAGGCTGGCACCTTCCAGAGACGACGCTTCGTAGAGATCCTCCGGGATGGATGACAGTCCGCCGAGAAAGATCGTGGTCGTGAAGGGCACGGTGACCAGAATACCGACCAGTATCTGCATGGGAAAGGCGGTAGCTGCGCTCGCCAGCCATTGAATGTTGCTGTCGATGATACCGAGATTACGCAGTGCGGAATTGAGCATTCCGCTTTCGCCGTTGAGTGCCCAACGCCAGACAATGGCTGTCATGGTGAGCGAAACCGCCCAGGGTAGCATGACGATGACGCGCGCTACCGAGCGTCCATAGAAATCCATGTTGAGGATGATGGCAACTGGAATGGAGACGATCAGCGCGCCGCCAACCACGGCGACGGTCCAAAGTGCGGTGCGCCAGAGTGCATTTAGGAAGTCGGGCGCTGCAAAAGCGCGGTGAAATTTGCGCCGTCGTTGAAATCGCGTAGCTGTCCGAAGCGGTTCACGTCATGGCTGGCAATTTCAATGAGATGCACCACAGGCCAGAAGATCACCACCGCAGCCAGAAGCAAGCTTGGCAGGATCAGGAGATAGGGCAGAGTGCGGCTTTGCATCGACAATCAAAATCCTGAAAAGGAAAAAGCCCGGCAGAGCGAAGGTACTGCCGGGCAGGTGGGGAGTGTTACTTCTTCAGGATCGCGTCTGCCTTGGCAGCGGCTTCCTTCAGCACGGCATCAGGTTCGCCCTTACCGAGATAAATGCTCTGCATGGCATTGGACGTGATGTCGGCAATTTCCTCCCAACCCGGAATGATTGGCGCAAAGCGAGCATCCGGCAGCAGCGCGGTGAAGGCGGCGAGATCGGCATTGTTGACGTAATAATCCATCTTCGCTTCTTCCTTGTTGACCGGAAGGAAGCCTTCGCCCTGCGTGAACTTGGCGCGCCATTCGGTCTGGAACAGGAAGTCGAGCACCTTCCAGGCTTCCTCCTTGTTCTTGGAATTCTGGAACATGATGACGGAATCGGTCACGCCATAGGTACCGCGTGCACCGGTGGGCCCAGCTGGAATGGCCGCGACGCCATATTTGAGGTTCGGCGCTTCTTCCTTGATCTGGTTGGACAGGAACGGCGCAGTAATCATCATACCGACCTTGCCCTGTTTGAAGAGGTTCTGCACGTCTTCGCGGGCATAGGAGGTAACGCCCGGTTGCGTCAGCCCATCATCTATCATGGATTTGTAAAGCTTGGCCGCTTCCAGTGCGCCCGGAGTGCTGAGGCCGGACGTGCCATCCTTGTTCAGTATCTCTGTGCCATAGGACCACATGGCGTAGTAGTAATAAACGTCGGTTTCGATTTCCTTGCCTTGTAGGCCGAAACCGTAATTCTCTCCGCCGAGCGCCTTGATTTTGGTTGCATCGGCCTTGAGTTCGTCCCACGTTTTGGGCGGGTTTTCGATGCCCGCCTTGGCGAAAATATCCTTATTATAATACATGGCGCGCGCGGAAGCTGCCATAGGCAGCCCGTAAGTCTTGCCCTCGAGGATCGACGGAGACAGGAAGGTCTCGATGAATCTGCCTTTGAATTCATCGTTCATGTAACTGTCGAGCGGTTCTGCAATGCCCTGCTGCACGAAATCAATCAGCCAGCGTGTGCCGATGATCGAAAGGTCTGCATTGGTGCCTGCGGAAATGTCGGTAGTCAGCTTTTGCAGAAGCACATCCCACGGAACAATTTCGAAATTGAGCGTGATGCCGGGGTTCTCGGCCTCGAAGGCCTTCTTGACCTCCTCGAAATAGGGGCCGGTCTTGAGCTGTACTCCGCAACCGTCATCCGCACTTCGCCCGCATTCGCAACCGATGACAGTGCCAGAATGCTCAATCCGGCCAGAAGGCCAGCCTTCCATTTATTGATAGACATCTTCCCGTTCCCTTGTTTTGCCCGCATTGGTGCGATGACGATCTATTTTGTTATTTTCTTACATTATCGGCTTGACCAGCACTTTCAAGCAAAAGTTTTGTTGCAAACTTACATTTTGACTTTTACGCTGATGGGAATAAACAGGTGCAGAAAGCTGCCGCATAAAGGGAATAGCGTGGAGCAAGCAGGCGAATTTGCCGGAAAGTCGGTGCTGGTTACCGGGGCCGGTGGTGGTGTTGGAAGCGCGCTGATCAAACTGTTCTCTGAGCGCGGCGCCCGTGTGATCGGTTGCGATATGTCACTGGAGGCAATGACCGGCGATGGTTTTATGCGCGTCATGCTTTCGATCTACTGGACCGTGAGGGACTGGAGCCGGCTGCAAAGCGGATCATAGCGGAATCGGGCTTGCCCGATATTGTCATCAACAATGCGGGCTGGACCCGTGCCGAGACCTTCAATGGGCTGGATCAGGGCAATATCTATGCTGAGATCGACCTCAATCTGATTGCGGTTTCCGGATTTTCCAATGTCATGGCACAGGCCATGGCGGCGCGCGGACACGGCGTTTTTGTCTTCATTTCCTCGGTCAACGGTCTCCTGCATTTCGGAAACCCGGCATGCGGCTGCCAAAGCCGGAATCAATGCTTTGCGCGCGGTATTGCGGTTGAGTTCGGAAGGAAGGGCGTCCGCGCCAATGTCGTCTGCCCGGGGTCGATACGAACACCGGCATGGGATCACCGTATCGCGCAGGATGCGAGCGTGCTGGACCGTCTGCAGCGCTTCTATCCGTTGGGACGTATCGTTGACACGCGTGAAGTGGCGGAAACAGTAGCATTTCTGGCGTCGGATCGTGCTTCGGGAATTACCGGCGCGATCCTTCCGGTCGATGCCGGACTGACTGCGGGCTGCCGTCCTTTCATCGAAGATATTCTTGGAGGGAACTGACCGATGAAAGAGGTTTCGCTGCGCGGCATCACCAAAACCTTCGGACAATTGACTGTTCTCGACCGTGTCGACCTCGATATTCAAAGCGGGGAATTCCTTGTGCTGGTCGGTCCTTCCGGTTGCGGAAAATCCACGCTTTTACGGATGGTGGCCGGGCTTGAACCCATCTCCGGCGGTGACCTTCTGATCGGCGGGGAGCGAGCTAACGAGTTGCCGCCGCAAAAGCGCAATATCGCGATGGTCTTTCAATCTTACGCGTTGTTCCCGCATATGACGGCGCGTGAAAACATTGGCTTTGGTCCACGCATTCGTGGGGAGAAGTCGGAAGAAGCAGCCGCGAAGGTGGACAGGGCGGCGTCCATCCTCAATCTCCATTCCTATCTTGATCGCTACCCGCGTCAGCTTTCGGGCGGCCAGCGCCAGCGCGTTGCCATGGGGCGCGCCATTGTGCGCGAACCATCGGTATTTCTATTCGACGAGCCGCTTTCCAATCTCGATGCGCAGTTGCGCGTGCAGATGCGCACTGAGATCAAGGCGCTGCATCAGCGCCTGAAATCGACGGTGATCTATGTCACTCATGACCAGATCGAGGCCATGACCATGGCAGACAGGATCGTGGTTATGAACCAAGGCAAGATCCAGCAGATCGGTACGCCGCTGGACCTTTACGATCGCCCCGCCAACAAGTTTGTCGCGAGCTTTATTGGTTCGCCGTCGATGAGTTTCATCCGGGAACGGTGTCGAGAGGGATATTCAGCACCGATGAGGGCGAAGAAATCGCCGTTGGCGCAGGAACATCGGATACCCGACAGGTGGAAGCTGGTATTCGGCCTGAAAATTTTACGGTCGCGCCGGATGGCAAGGGGCTGACGCTCACTGTGGAGGTGATTGAGCCGACGGGGCCTGAAACCCATATTTATGGCCGGATTGCGGGACAACCCATAAGAGCTGTGTTTCGTGAGCGCATACATCTTGCGTCCGGTGAGCAAGTTTCGGTAACTGCAAAGAGCGAACACATACATTTTTTCGACAAGGATAGCGGTCTTCCGCTTTGAACCCCATGAGCAAGGTTGCCGACATTATCACGCGGCTGCATGTCGTGGCGCAGGGCGGGTCGAAATCCGACCGGCGGCTGGCGGCGCTTGTGCTGGCTGATCCCGATTACGCCTCCAAGGCGGCGATCTCGGAAATTGCGGCCAGAGCCGGTGTCAGCGAGCCTACGGTAACCCGCTTCTGCCGTGCGCTCGGCTGTGATGGGGTTCGCGATTTCAAGTTCTTTCTGGCGCAGGCGCTGGCCATTGGTGGCCAGTATCTGACGGCGGAAATACCCGCCCGCGATGTGCGTGAAAGCCGTATAGCCACGGCTGTGACCGATGCGGCGGTTGCCGCTATCCAGCGGGCCAGCGACGGGCTCGACATGGGCGTATTGATGAGAGTCGCCGAACGGCTTGCCGCCGGCGGTCCTGTGCTCTGTCTCGGATCCGGTGGCATCTCGTCCATGCTGGCAACAGAAATGCAGAACCGCTTGTTCAGGCTCGGCATTCCGGTCAACGCGCAAGTCGATGGGCAATTGCAGCGCATGTATGCAGCGGTCACCACCCATGAAACGACGGTGATTGCTTTCTCTGTTTCCGGCTTTGCACGGTCGGTGGTGGAAGCTGTACTTGTCGCACGGCAATATGGAGCGCAGACGGTGGCGATCACACCTGCCGGTTCCGATCTTGCCAAGGCGACAGATGTACTCATTCCTCATCAGGCTAATGAAGACGGCAATATTTACAAGCCGACGTCATCGCGCTTCGCGCTGCTCGCCATTCTCGATATGATCGCCACAGCTACGGCGGAAGCGCGTGGCCCGAAGGTGCTGGAAAGCCTGCGTCGCATCAAGCATAGCCTCAATACGCTCACCATAGACGATCCGCGCTTGCCGCTGGGAGACTGATTCATGACCAGACCGAAAACCGTTCACGAGGTGGATACGCCCGCGATCCTCATCGACATTGATCGCGTGAAAGCGAATATTGCCAAGGCGCAGGCCCATGCGGATGCGGTGGATGTGAAACTGCGCCCGCATATCAAGACTCACAAACCGCCCATGTTTGCAAAAATGCAGGTTGAGGCGGGAGCCGTGGGCATCACTTGCCAGAAGCTTGGCGAGGCAGAGGTCATGGCCGACGCTGGACTAACGGATATTTTCCTGCCCTATAATATTCTGGGGCAGGAAAAGCTTGATCGCCTTCACTCCTGCATCGACGCATCACGCTGTCGGTGACGGTTGATAATTCAATCTCCCTGGCTGGTTTGGTAGTGCGTTTCACCGATAAAAGTCTCCGTTGAAAGTGCTTGTCGAATGCGACACCGGCATGGGCCGCTGTGGTGTGCAGACGCCAGCCGAAGCGTTGGAACTGGCACGGATCATCGATCAAAGTGCAGGACTGCGTTTCGGCGGCCTGATGACTTATCCTGCAGCGGGAAAACCGGAAGAGGCCGAGCAATGGCTTTATTCGGCCCGCGAACTGCTGGAAGCAAATGGTCTTCCCTGCGAAACCATCTCAAGCGGCGGCACGCCCGATATGTGGCGTAAACCCAGTGATAGTGTGGTCACCGAATATCGCCCCGGCACCTATATCTATTTCGACCGTTATCAGGTTCAGAAGGAGCGGCGACGGTGGATGACTGCGCCTTTACGGTGCTTTCAACGGTGGTCAGCCATCCAACCTCTGAACGTGTGATCATTGATGCCGGTTCCAAGGCCTTATCCAGCGACACGCTGGGATTGAGCGATTTTGGCGAAGTGATAGCGTCCCGATGCCTGTGTCATCGGCTTAAGTGAGGAGCACGGTAAACTGACCGGCGACGTCGCCGACCTGAAAGTTGGCGAGCGAGTCCGAATTATTCCAGATCATGTCTGCGTCGTTTCCAATCTCTTTGACGAGGTTCATCTTGTTTCGGGTGATGATGTCATTGATATCCTGCCGGTCGCTGCACGTGGAAAGTTAAGATAATAGGGAGGGTAACATGAAGGGTGCGGCCAATCCGTTTGCCGGCGACAAGGATCGTGAGCAGATTTGGGAGATGCTTGTACGGCGCGATATCGAGGCTTTCGTATCGCAGGACTGGTCCTTGGTGGCTGATGATTTCGATGAGGCGCGTTTCCTTGGCATTCATGCACATAATGATCGCGATCCCGACAAATGGGATGCGGGATTTCCGACGCTCGCAAGCTATCGCGATGAATGGTTGCGGCAAGCGGGGAAAGTGCGGCGGTTGAGTATGCTGAACCTCTAGCAGACGGAATCTTCCGTGCCACGAATCTGAGTGTGATCGATATTACTGGCGACGTCGCTGTCGCCCGGAAAAATTTGATGGAGCGATCGCAAAGAAGGATGGGACCGTCGATATCCTCAACTGGCAGACACTTTATTTTTGCTGTCGTGAAGGCGCGCGCTGGAAGATCACTGGCTTTGTCGGATATATGGCTTATCGCTGAAAAATCGAGGCGCCAAGCCTCATCCAACACGGGGCGGATTGCTCAATTCGCACCGTTTTTATGTATAGACTAGATAATTCTATCTCTACAGTATAATCATACTATTTTTCTGTAATTATAGCCATTTTAATTATGGATTATACTAATCTGGACAATGTCGCAGCTGATTACATATTTGTCGCAGGTCGTTCTGATAATCGACTGGAAGAGGACTACTATCGCCCTCAAGCTGGTCGATTGCCTCCTGCTTTGAGTTGCGGCGAACAGCCCTCGAAATTCGTCGTGTGACCCTTCAAAAAATCATTCAAGGGGACGGTTGCTGGACGGAGCATTCAGATGAATTCACGGCTGTGGGTGGACATGTCGGAAAATGACCTATATAGAATCAAGCAATCTATCGATAATCATTCCATGCGGGCCGTTCGCGGAACGCAGATCGCGTGTGAGAAATTTGCGTTGGAATGAAGTTATGTCATTGTTGAAAAGGAGATTAAGTCCGCCAGCACAGCGGGTTAAACTTAATGCATGGTATTTTATACAGGGAAGAAAGTATGAAGTCGCCGGCTGAGACGAAAATAAGCTTGAATGGCGTTTTTAAAGTCTTCGGCGATGATCCGGAGCGTGCAATGAAAGAATTGCGCGCAGGTAAATCAAAACCCAGATTCACAGTGAACTCGGCGCTACAGTCGGCGTCGATGATGCGACCTTCGACATCTATGAAGGCGAAGTATTCGTTATTATGGGCCTCTCCGGCTCAGGCAAGTCCACGCTTTTGCGTTTGCTCAATCGCCTGATCGAACCGACGACCGGTTCCATCGAGGTTGATGGTCGCGATATCGTCAAGATGAGCAAGCGTGAGCTGATTGATCTCCGACGCCGTGACATGAGCATGGTGTTTCAGTCCTTCGCTCCCTGCCCAATCGTTCGGTTCTGAACAATGCCTCATTCGGTCTTGAAGTGGCTGGAATGGGTGAGGCGGAACGTCACCAGAAGGCGCTGAAGGCACTCGCCGCCGTCGGTCTTGAACCGTATGCCCATAGTATGCCGGATCAGCTTTCCGGCGGCATGAAACAGCGTGTCGGACTGGCACGCGCTTTGGCAAGCGAACCGACCATTCTTCTGATGGACGAGGCCTTTTCCGCCCTCGATCCGTTGATCCGCACTGAAATGCAGGACGAATTGAAGCGGCTTCAGGCAGAACATAGCCGGACGATCATTTTCGTGAGCCACGATCTGGACGAAGCCATGCGCATCGGTGACCGTATCTGCATAATGCAGCACGGCAAGGTCGTGCAGGTGGGGACGCCGAATGAAATCGTTTCTGCACCGGCCAATGATTATGTCCGTTCCTTCTTCCGCAATGTTGATGTGTCGCGCGTTTTCAAGGCCGCCGATGTGGCGCGTGAGGACGAGTTGATCGTCTTCGAACCCGAACAGTGGCACAGCACTCGAACGTTTCGACGCGAGCGGGAAAACATTCGGTGTGTTGATCGACGCCGACCGTACATATCGCGGTATGGTCAGTCGTGACGCACTGGCAAAAGGTGCTGCAGTGCAAGGCGGTGAGAGATTGGATAGCGTCTCTGCTATTGAAGCCGAGGCGCCCCTTTCCGGATTGCTGACACAGGTGGCGGAAAGCCCTTGGCCGGTCCCGGTCACTGATCGCCAGAACCGTTATGTCGGTGCCATCAGCAAATCGGCATTGCTCGAAACGCTTGGCCGCGCGGGTTGACATCTGCGCGCCAACGGCCTTTTGCCTGATGAAGGCAGAATTGGTCCAATCCAGAAGAAATACGGAAATGGACGGTAAAACATGGATTTGAATTTCAGTGTCGGCGGCTGGGCGGATGTTGTGGTCAACTACATTCTCGATCACTTTACGCCTGCGCTCGATATGATTGCAGCCGCCATCGGCTTTGTGACGGACGGTATTCAAAACGCGCTCGCAGTCCCGCCGATTGGCGGGGTTGCAATTCTCACAATACTCGCTTTGTGGCGTGTGGGATGGAAGTTCGCTATATTCACTGCGCTCGCATTGGGTCTCATCATCCACATGGCTTTGTGGACCGGTACGATGGAAAGCCTCTCTCTGGTGCTGGCATCGACGGTTATCGCTGTCGTGATCGGCATTCCGCTCGGCATCGCCATGGCCCGCAGTGATGCGGTCGCTTCGATCGTGCGCCCGGTGCTCGACCTCATGCAGACGATGCCTGCATTTGTCTATCTCATTCCGGCAGCTATGTTTTTGGTCTTGGCGCCGTGCCCGGAACAATTGCGACGGTGATCTTTGCCATGCCACCGGTTGTACGTCTGACCAATCTCGGTATACGACAGGTGCATGCGGAATTCGTTGAAGCCGGGCTCGCCTTCGGCTGCACATCGCGGCAGCTTTTGTTCAAGGTGCAGCTTCCAAACGCCATGCCCTCGATCATGGCCGGCATCAATCAGACGATTATGCTTTCGCTGTCGATGGTGGTCATCGCATCAATGATCGGTGCGGGTGGCCTCGGCAATACGGTTCTGACTGGCATCCAGCGCCTCAATGTGGGGCTCGGTTTTGAGGGAGGCCTCGCAGTGGTCATTCTCGCGGTCATTCTCGACCGTATCACCCAGAGTTTTGGCAAGGGCGGAGCCGGATTTTTCAAGCGGCTCGCATCTTTAAGAAAGACGGCGGACGTTCAGTCCGCCTCATCCTTTCGCAAACAGGAAGCCTGACGAAAGCAAAAATTATAACCAAGAATAACAATGGGAACTGATACCAATCGAAAAGGAGAAATTATGTTAGGCAAACTAACCAAATTCGGTCTGGCGGCAGTTGTGGCGGGAACGATGACCATGGGCGCAGCATTTGCGCAGGACGGCAAGCCGGTTAAAATCGGCTGGGCACCTTGGTCTGATGCTGAATTTGTCACCAAACTTGCCAAGAAGCTGATTGAAGACAATCTCGGCCAGAAGGTCGAATTGGTTCAAACGGACGTGGCCCCACTCTACCAAGGTGTGAGCCGCGGCGATATCGATGCCATGATGATGGCTTGGTTGCCGGAAACGCACGCCGATTACTATGCGCGCGTGAAGGACAAGGTCGAAGACCTCGGCCCGCTCTATGAAGGCGCGAAGCTTGGCTGGATCGTTCCCGCTTACATTCCGGAAAGCGAGATCAGTTCTATCGAAGATCTGAAGAAGCCGGAAGTGCGCGAGAAGCTGAAGGGCGAAATCCAGGGCATCGATCCGGGCGCAGGCCTTACTCGCCTGTCGCAGGAAGCCATCAAGAAATACGGGCTGGACTACAAGCTCAATATTTCTAGTGAGGCAGCCATGCTGACGACTGTCGACCGTGCCACGCGTTCCGACGGCTGGTTCGTGGCAACTTCGTGGAGCCCGCACTGGATGTTCGGCAAATACAAGCTGCGTTACATTGCCGACCCTGAAGGTGCACTCGGCGGTGCAGAACATATTGATGCCATTGCACGCAAAGGTTTCAAGGAAGACAATCCGAAAGTTGCGAACTTGCTGACCAAGATGAACCTCCCAATCAGCGAACTTGAGGCCGCGATGTTCGATGCGCAGGAAACGTCCTATGAGAAGGCCGTCGATAAATATATCGCGGACCATCCGGACCGCATCAAAGAATGGCTGGCTGATTAATTAACCCCAGCAAAAAGCCCCGGGAAATCGGGGCTTTTTCATGTCTTATCCCCGCCGTGCAATCAGAATTCCCGATATTACGATGATGCCGCCCAGAGCCTGCAGCATGCCAATGGGTTCCGACAGAATAGACCAGGCAAGAATTGCCGCGACGACCGGTTGCAGAAGCAGGGTGAGTGACGAGAACGACGCCGGAAGATAGGCAAGGGCATAAGCGATCATGCTTTGCCCTGCCGCATGGGTTACCCAGGCGAGGCCTGCGAGAATAAGCCAGCCATAGAGCGTGGCAGGCAGAATCTGACCTTCCATGAAATACGCGACCGGCAGCGAAAAGACGGCAGCAATTGCGCTGCTCCACAGCATGATGCGCATGGTGGAAAAGCGGCTGCGCAAGCGGCCAACCGAAAGAATGTATCCGGCATAGAAAACTGCAGCCAGAAGCGCCATGGCATCGCCGGACGATTGGGACTGGAGAAGCTTACCCGGTCCGCCCTTCAGCACAATGACACCGCTGACTGCGATGGCAAGACCAAGCATGAAGGAAGTACTCACGCGCGACTTGAAAAGCAGCCAAGCGCCGAGTGTCACAAAAATTGGCGCCATATTGGCAAGCAGTGTTGCATTGGCAACGGATGTCATGTGCAGCGACAGGTGCCACGCGCCCAGATCGAAAGCGATGAACAGACCTGGCAGGGCGAGGCGCAGACAATCGGAAAGAGTGAGAGGTGTCGCATCCTTTTCATCGCGACGCTCGTGACCGTCCACGAGCATAAGCGGCAATACTGCCAGTGCAAGACGCCAGAAGCCTGTTGCGAGCGGACCTACCTCGGAAAGCCGGACAAAGATCGGTGAACTGCCAATGGCGATGCCGCCAACGATCAGGGCGGTCATCGCTAGACGTTGCGCACTGGTGGGGGCGGGACTTGTGACGGTAGTATGCGACATTTTCAAACTCAAAGTTGCGCCGAAATCGTTCTTCTGCCCGCGTAATGCACGCAGCTAAAGAGCGATTGTCGGTTTTGGACTGAACTGGATATGGAGAAAGTCGAGCATATTTCTTCCACTATCCACGTTCTGAATGTTGTTCCTCATGTCGCAAAAGGTTGGGAAAGGAGAAAATTTTGCCCGCGACATTGATATGACTCAGGCTTGCTTATTCCTCTTTAAGGAAGGCGTCCAGATGTCCTTGAAGCAGAAACCTGAAAATCCATCACGTTTCTGTTCAACACATCGCAAATTATATGAAAAGCGCCCTCAAGGGGCGCTTCAGACTGCTGACAAACCTCCGGCAGGGTCAAAATGACCTCAGATTCACGGAACGTCCCAGATTCAGAACGTGAACAAATCGGAATCAAAACCCCTCGTTTTGACTGCTTCCAAAAATCGAGGGGTTTGTAATCAATCTGAAGCGCCCTCAAGGGGCGCTTTTCCAATATCAACGAGAATAGGGTGAATAGCATTGTCTACGAGGCCCATTATAGGGCTGGAATGTATTGTCAGACGAGCGATAGGACCGGTAGCGGTTATAGCACCACTGAACATGCGCATTTGACATTCGCGGCGCGCGATAAACGGGGCGAGGCTGGCTTATAGCACTGCCAATGATCGCGCCTGCGCCAAACGCCGCCAAGGGATACCACCATCCGTCGCTATGGCGACGATAGCCGTGGCGATAATGCCGATAGCCGCGATGACCATTCCAGTGTCCGGGCCGATTAGGTCGATGACCACGATAATGACGCGGTGCGCGGCGATGATCACGCACCTGCTCTACGTTGTGGTTGATGACAGGGCGTTCCAGATTTGTAGGTGCCGCCATGGTTGGCGCAACCGACGTCACACCAAAGATCATGGCCAAAGCCCCGACACAAGTCTGCTTGAAGATATTCACGTGCAACCTCCGTCTCAGATGATGGATGGTAAACGATTGAAATATAGAATTGTTCCGGCTGTTATTAGGGAGAAAGTGTCAGGTTTTCAAAGTTTCTTAAGGTCGGAAAAATGAAGAGGAGCGGGCTCCTCCCCAAGAACCCGCTCCCTAATGCATCGCCCCCGCCATAGGTGGTGCGATGCTTACCTCTTATGGCTCTTGCCAAGCCTGAACTCAGCTTGTCAGACCTTACCTTCGAGTGCAGCATTTAGCAACTTCAACGCGCGTTCTTTTGTCAATTCAATCGAGTTGCCGCCAGCGGTTGGATCGACGATGGCCATCTCTGCAATCAGGTCTTTCCGAGCATCGTCCATTTCAAGATCCGTGATGAATTCAGGCAGCGTATTGGGGACGCCGAGGTCGCTGCGCAATTTCATGACGGCCGCCAGAAATCCGTCAAACCCGCCCTTGATGCCTAGATAATCGGCAAGCCTTTCGATGCGCTTTTCGATGGCGGATCGGTTCTGAAGCAGGACATAGGGCATGAAAACCGCGTTCGTCATGCCATGATGGGTATCATAAAGGGCGCCGATCGGATGCGACAGCGAATGGATTGCGCCGAGTCCTTTCTGGAAGGCCGTAGCGCCCATGGCAGCCGCTGCCATCATGTTCGCCCGTGCCTCAATATTTTTCCATCGACATAGGCTTTGGGGAGATTGTCAAAGACCAGACGAATGCCTTCGACTGCGATACCGTCAGCCATCGGATGGAAGCCGGGCGCGCAATAGGCTTCAAGGCAGTGTGCCAGCGCATCCATGCCTGTACCCGCCGTGATGAAAGGCGGCATTCCGGTCGAAAGTTCCGGGTCGGCAATGACTGTGACCGGCAGCATCTTCGGGTGGAATATGACCTTTTGGTGTGGGTCGCTTCGTTGGTCAAAACGCCTGCGCGGCCAACTTCCGATCCGGTGCCAGCAGTGGTGGGCACGGCAATGATCGGCGCAATCGCTTTGCTATCGGCACGGGTCCACCAGTCGCCGATATCTTCAAAATCCCATACGGGTCGGGTCTGCCCGGCCTGAAAGGCTATGAGCTTACCAAGGTCCAGCGCCGAACCGCCGCCAAAGGCGATGACGCCGTCATGCTTGCCGCTTTTGAAGACCTCGACGCCTGCATAAAGATTGCTTTCAACCGGGTTCGGCTTCACGTCGGAGAAAACCCCGTATGCCACACCGGCTTCATCCAGGACAGCGAGTGTGGACGCCACCACGGGAAGCTTCGCCAGGCCGGGATCGGTCACGAAAAGCGGACGTTTAATGCCTGCGGCTTGCAGGACGGCTGGAAGCTCCTTGATGCGTCCCGGCCCGAAAGCACGGTGGTCGGGAAGTTCCATTTCGCGGTCAGAGTGGTCATATCGATTGCTTTCCGAATGATGATAAGCGGTCAGATCTTTTCACGCAGATGGAAGGATTTTGGCCGCGTGAGATTGCCGTAGCCGATGGGTGACAGGGCAGCACCCTTGCCAGTCTCTTTCACTCCGGTCCAGACAAGTGCGGGATCGAGATAATCACAACGGTTCATGAAAACCGTGCCCGTTTCGATACGGTCGCCGAGAGTGGCGGAGTGGTCCGTGTCTGCCGTCCAGAGCGAAGCTGTCAGGCCATAGATACTGTCGTTCATCAATGTGAGGGCTTCCTCGTCGTTGCGCACTTTCATGATGCCAACGATGGGGCCGAAGCTTTCCTCGCGCATGACGCTCATCTGGTGATCGACATTGGTGAGCACTTCCGGGGCGACATAGGGAGAACCTGCACGGTCGTTCCCGACGCTCATATTCACATGCGCCTTTGCGCCCTTGCGCAGGGCTTCCGCTTTCTGCTCGCGGATAAGATCGGCAAAGCGCGCCTGTGCCATCGGGCCGAGCGTCGTTGAACTATCCAGCGGATTGCCGACCACATATTGCTTCGTCAGATTGATGAAGCCATCAACAAAGCGGTCATAGACTGCTTCATGAACATAAATGCGCTCGATCCCGCAGCAGCACTGGCCCGAATTGAAGAACGCGCCGTCCACCAGATTGGCGATGGCGTAATCCAGATCGGCATCGGGCAGAACATAGGCCGGGTCCTTGCCACCAAGCTCCAGCCCCAGCGTCATGAAGGTGCCTGCAGCAGCCTTTTCGATGGCGCGCCCCCGCCAACCGAGCCGGTGAAATTCACGTGGTCAATTGTGCCGGATGCGAGCAGCTTTTCCGTCGATGCGTGATCGAGAACGATATTCTGGAATACACCCTTGGGCAGCCCGGCCTTCTCAAACGCTTTTGCAAAGCGTTCACCAGCCAGAAGCGTCTGCGTTGCATGTTTGAGGATCACAGTGTTCCCGGCCATAAGTGCGGGAATGATTGTGTTGACGGCGGTGAGATAGGGATAGTTCCATGGTGCAATCACCAGAACCACGCCGAGCGGCACATGCTTCACATACCGACGGAAGCCATCCTTCTGAGCGGGAACATAGGTTTTAGCGCTTCTTCGGCGATATCGATCATATATTGGCCGCGCTCCTGCACGCCGCCATTCTCCCCGCCGTAACGGGTCGGGCGCCCCATCTGCCATGCGATTTCAGGGATAATCTCTTCCTGCATCCCGGCAAGCGCATCCAGTGCGGCCCGGCAATAGCGCGCGCGCTCAGCAATACTCAACTGAGCCCAGCCGGTTTGCGCATCACGGGCGGCGGCGGCGACCGAGGTGATTGCGGCCTCGTTCAAAAGGACGCTCGGCATAGACCGAGCCGTCGATGGGGAGATGATCTTGGCTGTGCCGCTCATCTGCAATTTCCTTTGAAGTCTGGCATTGCGTTATTCATTTCGGGATCGGTCGCGCGGGTCAATAGCGCTCGAACCCGCGATGCAGTTCCCAGTCGGTTACGCGCCGATCATATTCGATCTGTTCCCAATGGGCAGTGTGGACGTAGTGGTTGACGACCGCTTCCCCGAGAGCCTCCTTGAGGAACTCGGAGTTTTGAGCGCCTGTGCGGCCTCCCGGAGCGTGTAAGGAATTTCCTTGAGTTTGACCGCGCTGTAGGCATCACCGACGAAGGGCTCGTCGAGTTCCAGTTGTTCGTCGATTCCTGCAGACCCGATGCGATGAGCGCTGCAAAAGCCAGATAGGGATTGAGGTCGGCGCCGCCGATGCGGCATTCGATACGAATGCTTTTGTGCCTTCGCCGCACAGGCGGAAGCCAGCGGTGCGATTATCCTGGCTCCACATGATTTTCGTCGGCGCGAAGGTGCCTGCTTGAAAACGCTTGTAGGAATTGATGTAAGGCGCGAGGAAATAGGTGTAGTCGGTGGCATATTTGAGCTGCCCGGCCACCCAGGAACGCATCAGCGGCGTCATGGTATAGGGCGCTTTCGGATCGAAGAAGAGCGGCTCCTTGCCATCGGCGCTCCAGATGGAATTGTGCACGTGGCTCGAGCTTCCAGCTTTGCTGTAATCATACTTGGCCATGAAGGTGATGCACTTGCCATGCGCCTCGGCTATTTCCTTCATCGCGTTCTTCATGATGACATGACGGTCCGCCATTTCGAGCGCTTCGGCGTAACGCACATTCAGCTCTTCCTGCCCCGGCCCCCATTCGCCCTTTGAGTTTTCGACCGGGATACCGGCTGCCGCGAGCTGGTTGCGCATTGCGCGGAGGACTGGCTCCTCCTTGGTGGTCAGGTGGATGACATAATCCTGCACATAAGGTGAAGCCGTTTCCATGTCCTGCCAGTGCTTGGCGCGAGCTGTTTTGTAGGTCTCGTCGAAGAGATAGAATTCAAGCTCGGACGCGAAATAGGCGCGATAGCCGCGCTCATGCAGACGCGCCAGCTGCTTCTTGAGGATAGCACGCGGGGAATGCGCCAGATCCTGATGATCGTGGTGATCGAGCACGTCGCAAAGCACGATGGCAGTCTTTTCCAGCCATGTGGCGACACGCAGGGTCGAAAGATCCGGCTTGATGACAAAATCACCGTACCCCTTATCCCATCCAGCAGCCTCGTAGCCCGGCACCGGCTCCATATCGATATCGTCGGCAAGGAGATAGTTGCAGCCGTGGGTTTCGTCGTAACCAGATTCCACGAAGAACTGTCCGTAGAAGCGCTTGCCGATCAAACGTCCCTGCATGTCTACGAAACATGCGAGAATTGTATCGATTTCATTTTCCGCGACTGCCTTTTCAATGCATCGAATGTCAATTGTCCGGCCATTTAATTTGCTGTGCTCCCACGGAATGAAATAAAGGCGCCGCGCGAATGCACGGCGCTCTTGTTCGTCAGGCGTAGCGATAAGGTGCGCCCGCATCGCGCATGGTCTTCTGGTATTTCTTGAGGATTTCGACAACTTTTGCGTTCCTCTCGCTCTTAGCGGCGATTTCGTCCCAGAACTGTTCGGCGGCGTCCTCGATCTGCTTCCATTCCGATTCTGGAATGGTCGTCAGTTCCAGTTTTCCGCCGGTAGTGCGATAGTGAGCTTCGCCCCACCAGTACCAATGCTGGCGATAATAATGCGATGAATCCATTGCCAGCGAACAGTGTCTTCAGATGATCTGGCACCGCCTCCCATTTTTCCGTATTGGCGAAATAGGAACCAGCCCAGGCGCCGTTGATGTTGTTGGTCAGATAGTACTTGTTTATGTCGGCCCAGCCGACCGTATAGGCCTCAGTCGCGCCACACCACGCAACGCCATCGAGTTCGCCGGTCTGGATTGCGACTTCAATATCTTCCCATGGCAGCGTGACTGGCACGACGCCGAACTTGGTCAGGAAGCGCCCGCCGGTCGGGAAGGTGAAGACGCGCAGGCCCTGCAAGTCAGCAACGCTGCGGATCGGTTTGGTGGTCACGAAATTGCAGGGGTCCCAGGAACCGGCACTAAGCCAGGTAACACCCGGAATTTCTTTATAGGCTTCGTCCCATATTTCATTGAGCCCGTACCAGTTGAACAGGGCGGGCACATCGAGGCTGTAGCGCGATGCGAAGGGAAATAAGCCCCGAAGACTGCGACATCGACCGGCGATGCCATGGAGTCGTCGTCGCTTTGTGCGGCATCGATTGTGCCTGATTGAACAGCACGGAACAGTTCACCCTGCGGTACAAGCTGGTCGGCAGTATAAAGTTCGATGACCATGTCGCCATTTGCGGCTTTGTTGAAAGCGTCAATCGACGGCTTGATGACGTGCTCGGCAAGCGCCGGGCCTGCATAGGTCTGAAGCCGCCACTTGATCGGACTTTGTGCCCTAACATAAGGTGTTGCAAGTGCGCTTGCACCCAACGCGCCAACGGTTGTCAGCCCGGCTTTCTTGAGAAAATCGCGTTTGTTAAGCTTGCTATTCTCACTCATGCCCATTCTCCCACTCTTGTTTGAGTTCACCCTTTATCTGTTCCGGTCTGGCCCTTCGGACTCTTGTCACCGGCTTATGCGCATTCTTCTGTCGCTATCGTCATCGTCCTGTGTACCAGTTGGGCAACCACATCGCGATTTGCGGAAAGATCATCAGAAGGATGATGGTCAGCACCATGAGAAAGAAGAACGGCACGATCGAACGATAGATATCTATCAGTGTGACTTCTTTTGGCGCCAAGGCCCGCATCATGAAGAGATTGTACCCGAAAGGCGGCGTGATATATGCGATCTGGCACGTAATCGTGTAGAGCACACCGAACCAGATGGCGTTGAAGCCGAGGCTCTTTACCAGCGGTATGTAGAGCGGTGCCACGATGACCAGCATTGCCGTGTCGTCAAGGAACATGCCCAATATAATGAACGAAAACAGCATCAGTATTAGGATTGTCCATGGTGACAGATCGAAGGTATTCAGCAACACGCTTTCGATGGCTTTCACCGCTCCGAGGCCATCATAGACCGACGAGAAACAAAGCGCCGCCAGAATGATCCAGAGGAACATGCAGGTGACGGTAAGGCTGTTCCGCGTTGTGGTTTCCCATACAGTCTTGTTGAGGCGTCCGGTGAAAAGCGCTGCAAGTGTTGCAAGCAAAGCACCGACGGCAGAGCTTTCGACAAGGCTGGTAACACCGGTGAGGAAAAGTCCCATCATTGCGCCGAAGACGACGAGCGGTAGAATGCCTGCGCGCAGTGCAACAAAACGATCATGCCACGTAATTCTGTCCAATTCATCCTGTGGCAATGTCGGTCCGAGCTCTGGTTGGATACGGCAGCGTATATAGATGTAGATGGCAAAGAGCGTGGCCATGAGAAGCCCGGGGCCTATGCCTGCGAGCCACAACTGCAAAACGGGCTGTCGGGCAATCATTGCATAAAGAACAAGCACTACGCTTGGCGGAATGAGGATGCCGAGCGAGCTGCCAGCCTGAATGACGCCCGTTACCATAACCTTGTTGTAGCCACGCTTGAGAAGCTCCGGCAGAGCTACGGTCGCGCCAATGGCCATGCCCGCAACACTCAGGCCGTTCATGCAGGAAATGATGACCATCAGGCCGATCGTGCCCAGTGCCAGACCGCCGCGAATGCCGCCGAACCACACGTGGAACATGCGGTAGAGATTGCTGGCAATCCCCGATTCCGAGAGCATGTAACCCATGAAGACAAAGAACGGCACTGTGATAAGCGGATACCAGTTCAACACCGCAAAGGTGGCATTGTACGGCATCTCGAACGAGCCTTTGCCCCAAAGCAGGAGCGCGGCGAGCGAGCCGACAAAACCGATCACGCCGAATACGCGCTGCCCGGTCATGAGCAGCACCATCATGGTTGCAAACATGAAGAGCGTTATGAATTCCGAACTCATATGTGATGCCCTTCCTCAATGGCGGGACCCGCAATGGTGCTGATTGGCTTTCCACGCAGGGAGGCCCAGTCCTTGAAGAAATTGGAGACGCATTGCAGCAGTAGCAGCAAAATACCGACGGTCATGATGAGCTTGATAGGCCAGAGAAGCGGCGCCCAGGCGGTGTAGTTCTTCTGATTGTAGACGATGGCGTAATTGGTCGATGAAATACCACCGGCGACCATCACGCCGAGATAGAAGATGATGAACAGGATGGTGATCATGTCGGTGATCATTTTCCTGCGCGGTGAAAGACGGTCGAAGAACAGGTCCATACGTACATGCGCGCCCTGCTGCATGGCGTAGGCGCCGCCGAGCAGATAATAGGCAGAGAGCAAAAACTGGGACATTTCCAAGACCCAGTTGACCGGCACGCCGAGAACCACGCGTGAAAAAGTCGAATATAGAAGGCAGGCACCAAGCACGAAGAAGAGATACATCGCAAAGCGCCCGACATAGTAATTCACTGCATCAACATATTTGACGAACAGTCTGATCGGCTTCGGCATTTCCGGCTCCTTCAGGCTTTCTGTTCCGTGTTGTGGGGCCAATTGCTTTCGCAATGTCCTTTAATATCGTTGCGAGTTTTTCGCCCCAGTCGGCCTGCGCCGGACCATCGGCAATCTCATTGTTGCGAAGTTCGATCATCACGCAGGAGCGTTGCGTGGGCGAGCGTGCCGTTCGAGTGTGTAGTAGACGCGGTCGGCAGGCGAATAAGGTTCATTCACGCCGACATCGAGGCTCTTATCCTGCCAGAGCGCGGCGATCAGTGGCCGGGCGATGCGGTCATCCTCGTCATGGATGATGCCGATCTGCCATGGTCGCGAGGCGCCGAGATAAACCGGCGTGAAGGAGTGGATCGTCACGATCCATGAGGGCAGCGCGCGCGCGCATTGCGATTAAGCGTTCGATAGCGGCGTGAAACGGACGGTGCGAAAGATCGATACGCGCCAGACGTTCCATGGAATTGAGCGCGTGATTTCCGGGAACTACGGTCGTCTCGCTGATTTCCGGAATGAGGTCGTGGGCATCAAGCGGGCGGTTGCAATCGATCAACAGCCGCGAAAGCTGGCTTTCGACAAGAGGCGCATCAAGTGAAGTTGCGAGATGTCTTGCGACCTGCAACGCGCCAGGATCCCAGGCGATATGGGCCCGCAAAGCATCAACATTCAGTCCGAGCTCGTCGAAAGTCTTGGGAATGAAATTGGATGCGTGCTCGCAGACAAAGAGATAGGGGCTTTCCCCATCCTTGTTGAAGACAGAAACAGGCTCGCACGAAGCCGTGCGATATTCTCGCTCGTCCGTCATTCTGTTCGTTCCCCGCGCTGTAACTTATGTTACGTTTTTCCAATTATGCGCTATTGCGGATTATTTGATACGTCCTATGATTATTTGTCAAACACAATTTCGCCCAAATTCAAAAGGGCGTTCGGGAACGGAAAGTGCTGTGCCTGTGCATGCAAGCGTTGCGGAACTGATCAATGAGCGGATCGATACGATGCCGGCGGGCGAGCGAAGTGCAGCCCAAACGCTGATCGCCAATTACCCGATGCTAGGCTTGAAAACCGTTGCGGAATTTTCTGCATTGGCTGGTGTCAGCTCCCCGACTATCCTACGCTTCGTGAACAGGCTCGGGTTTCAGAGTTACCCCGATTTCCAGGCGCGATTGCAGGATGAGCTCGCAGCTCAGTTGCAGTCGCCGCACCATCGCAACGAACAGCCGGGGACCGGACCAGACACGGCCTATCCGGCTGTGGAGCACACGCTGGAAAATATCCGTGAAAGCTTTCGGCATCTCGGCGAAAAGCAGCTGCGGCAGGCCGTGTCAGCTTTGAGTGAGGCGAAAGGAAATGTCTATCTCATTGGTGGACGCTTCACCGATCCCATTGCGCAGTATATGGCGGCGCATATGACTGTCATTCGTCCGCATGTCTTTCATCTGGGTGGACAGGAAAGTGTATGGCGTGACCGTCTTCTCGATATGGGGAAGCGCGATGTTCTGGTGGTTCTCGATATTCGTCGTTATCAAGACAGCCTTTTGAAACTGGCTGAGAAAGCGCGAGCGAGAGGCGTGGAGGTTGTTCTTGTAACCGACCAGTGGCTTTCGCCGATTGCACGTGTGGCCCGACATGTTTTGGCAGGGCGTACAGCCGTGCCGTCAGCCTGGGATTCGTCGGCTGCACTTTTGTTTTGGCTGAAACGGTCATTCGTGAAATGACGAGAATGCTGGAAAGGGATAGCGCAGCCCGCATTGCGGAACTTGAAGGGCTACGCTGACAAGGATTTCAGTACGTGTTTATTCCAGCCCACAGGCTCGCAGAAAAAGCGTCGAAACTTCTTTTCGATCCGTTCAAGGTCGAGCGGTTCGTTCTTGCCGAGTTCCATCATGCTGCGGACCTGTGCTTCAAAATCAGCATAATGCTGGGTGACTGCCCATATATGCATCTGGAACAGCAATGGATCGACAGGCTTGATACGACCGTCATCCACCCAAGACTGGATGAGGCGGACGGCATTCTGGGTGGCAGATTGATGCTTGGTCCAGTGGCGTCCGAGATAGGGCGCACCATTGGCAATTTCGGTTGTGAAAAGGCGCGAGGCCTTGGGATTCTTCTGGCTGTATTCGAGCTTCGCGCGGATATACTGGCGGATCACCTTGGCGGGATCGTCCTCAGTATTGGCTCCGAGGAATATTTCTTCCCATTCGTCGAGGATATAGACGATGATGTCTTCGTAAAGCTCTTCCTTGCTCGAAATATAGTAGTGCAGTTGCGGCTTGGTGAGACCGGCGCGGTGCGCAATGCCTTGCGTTGATGCCCCCGCAAGGCCTTTTCGGCAAATTCATCGATCGCGGCGGCCTGTATTGCGCCGAGAATGCGCCGCCTGCGTCCGAGAACCTTGTCCCGTCCGGTCAGCTCTGTGTCTTCATTCTCGTCGCCGTTGCTCATTCATACCCACCGCGATTGAGGAGGGTTATTGGCCCAGCTTCTTCTTGATGTCGAGCCCCACGCCCTTGTTTACAAAGGTATCGGTCGCAACCTTGCTCATGTCGAGTTCGTCGCCGCTGACAATTCCTGCCTTGCGGGCGAGTTCGTAGAACGCCTTGACGCGATCCATCGAGATAGCGCCAATTCCTTTTCAAGCGTATCGCCGCTATCGATAAGCTGAAGGTTTTGATCCGCTCCAGTTCCGCATCGAGCGTTTCCTTGCTCATGTCCGGATTATCTTTCAAGATCAGTTCATAGGCTTTGCTGCGGTCGCCATAGAGGAAATTGGTCCAACCTTCGATGGAAGCGCTGACGAAGCGCTGTACCAGATCGGGGTTCTTTTCGATCAGATCCTGACGGGTTTCGATCGTGTTGCCGTAAGTGCTGTAGCCGTAGTCGGCGAGGAGATAGGTCGTAACCTTAGCGCCTTCCTTTTCTGCATAGATCGGCTCGGCGGTCGCATAGGCCTGCTGCACGGTCTTGTTGTCGTTGAGGAACTGGGCGAGGCTATAGCCATAAGGGCGCTGTTCGTCTTTGAAGCCAAAGTCCTTGACGAGCCATGGCCAGAACGAGAACTGGCCGTCCTTCGAAATCAGGATCGTTTCGGCATTGGTGAGATCCTTGAAATCCTTGTACGCACCTTCATGCGCCATCAATGCCTGCGGGTCTTTCTGGTAGAACGCGGCAACAACCGTCGTCGGCACACCGTTGGCGACATTGTTGAACGACAGAAGCAGGTTTCCGGTCAGCAGGAAGTCGAGGCGGCCTGCCGCAAGCATCGGGCGATTGTTGACCTGCGGTCCACCCATTTCGATTTGTACGTCGAGGCCGTGTTTCTCATAGGTGCCGTCGGCAAGGGCTTGATAGAATCCGCCGTGACCGGCGAGCGAGCCAGTTGGTGCCGAGCGTCACCTTGTCGAGTGCATAGGCCATTTGTGCGGAAAGGCCCATGGAAAGTGCGGCCAGCGCCGCAACCAGTGTTTTTCATATTGGTTCCCCTTGTTTTAATCAGTCAAAGCCATGTCGGCGGTCCAGCCGCGCGTTTTACCCGGATTGAGCAGGCCATATGGGTCGGACAGTTTTTGAATTCGATCTGGACGCTGTCGATTTCTTTCATGCCGCCGTCCTCGATGGTGTAGGCATGCGGATCGTAGATGTCGCAACCGTCAATCTGCTCCAGTTCCTTGATCAGACGGTACATCTCCTCACGGCCTTCAAAGCGGACGAGCGGAAGCGCGAAAATCTGCACTTCGCCTTTGAGGCGTGCCATTTCGTGATGCATATATTGCGTGTCGCCATAACGCTCGATCTGGCGATTGACCAATGCCGGGTCGAAGGGGCGAGGATAGGCAACCTGAAGATAGGTCCAGCCTTCCTCGGCTTTCAACGCCTGCAAGGTTGTGTGGTTCCAGCCGCACTCATAAGCAGGCTGCAAACCATTCTTGTGCAATTCATCCAGCGTCATGGCGAAGGAAATCTTGCCGCGAAATTCAGTGGCGAGCGCTTCGAAACGAACTATTTCTTCCGGGGCAATCATGGCAAAAACCGCATCCTTGTCGGATGGGAACAGATCGCCGAACTTGGTGTAAAGCGTGCAAAACGGCGATCAACTGTGGTCAGAAGATAGCAGTCAAGATTGTCTTCCAGTGCCTTGAGGCAGAAGTTGAGCGTTGCCTCGTAACTATCGAACAAGGCAGCAGTATGTATCCAGTCGGTCGCCTTGGTAAGACCGATTTCCAACTCCAGAATGATGCCGTTGGTGCCATAGGCATGCTGGACTTTATGAATGTCGCGTCCGCTCAATTCGATAATTTTCGGCTCCGGTTCGACAGTCAGAACCTTGACCGAATAGACATTGCCATCGTCGCGCAACATGCCGTGACGCAGCGAGCCGATGCCGCCTGAACCGCCTGAGAAAAGCCGCCAATCGTGGCGATGCGGCGGGTCGACGGATACATCAACAGTTCCTGACCGGTTTCGCGCACGGCATCGTCAAGGCGTGAAATGCGAGCACCGCCTTCGACACGAACCTTGCCGGGTTCGATAGAAACGATGCGGTCGATCTTGGTCATGTCCAGAATGATGCCGCCTTCAAGCGGAACGCATTGGCCGTAATTGCCTGTGCCGCCGCCGCGAACAGTGATCGGAATGCGCAGTTTCGCGGCGGCTGCCGCTACGCGACGCACTTCATCCTGATCTTTCGGGATGACGACGAGATCACCGACATAATGGCCGATATCTTCGGTCAGGATCGGGCTGTACCAGAAATAATCGCGGGAGCGCAGCTCGACCTGCTTGGGGTCGTCATAAATGCGGATGCCGTCGATTTCGGCGCGGAATGCGGCCCAGTCGTAGATGCGCTGTGGAGCGGCAGAATTCATGTGGCTCTCCTGGTGATTTGGCCCGTTGAGTTGGGTTCGGCAACGCCATTGCGCCAGACGACGCGGCGGGCCTGCGGGCGGCTGATGAGATCGTTCAGGTCTATTGCATCGTGCCAGACAAAACTGGCCACGCCACCAGCCTGTGGTTGCCGCACGTTTTCGCTGCCAATAAGGCGGGCGGGCAGGGTGGTGATGCTGTCGAGCCAGTCCTGCGGCTCGACGTGGCAGACCGGCGCTGCGAGACGAAGAATGGCGAGTGGGTCATAATCGCCATAAGGGTAGAATGCATCACGGACATTGTCGGAACCGAGCATGACATCCATGCCTGCCGCGCGTGCTTCCTTGAGCGGTGCAACGCCGCGCAGGCGCGGAGATTTCCCGCCGATCCGATTCTGCAGATAGAGATTGGTGGTGGGCAGCGAGACAAGCGCGACGCCAGCTTTTGCGGCGGCTTCGAAAATGCGCGTGAGTTCTTCCGCTGTTCGCAGCGAAAGCGAGCAGGCATGGCCGCACAGTACACGTCCCGCCATGCGATGGCGACGGGTGGCATCGATGATCAGCGAAAAGCCGTCGGCTTCAATATCCAGCCCTTCATCGACATGAAAGTCGAGATCGAGATCGTTTTCGACGGCGAAACGGAACATTGCCTCGATCTTGGCGGCAAGATCGGCATTGCGATAGAAAAACGCGCCGAGCACGCCGCCATCGGCTTTGACCCGGTCCGCGATATCACGGCCGGCTTCCAGCACCAGATCGCCGTGGATGAGGGCCGCGAGTTGAAGGTCGATGCGGTCTTTCCACTCATGACGCAGTTCGTTGAGAACCGGCCATGCGGTCGGAACTTCGGGCTTGGTCCAATCCACATGGCTGCGAATAGCGCCGACGCCCTGCGCTAAAGCCGCCTCAAGGCCGCGTGTGGCGCGGGCGCGAATGTCTTCGGCGCTCCAGTTCTGGCGGTCGGTGTTCATCAGGTCGATGGCGTCGAACAGGCATTCGACTTTCGTGTCGCCATTTTGCGCAATGCGCTGGATGGTGAATGTCTTGTCGAGATGCACATGCACATCAGCCAGCAGCGGCGTGATCAAGCCGCCGCCGGTCGCCTGCGACGGCGTGATCGCGGCAATGCGGCCATGCTCGATCTGCATGTCGTATCGGCCCGGATGGCCCGCGATGGCAACGCCTTTCAACATGTCAGCGCTCTCTACGGATTTCGCTTTCGTGCCAGCGTCCGAGGACAAGGCGCGACAGCCAGCTGGTGATCAGGAAGATCACGATGCCGAGCAGCGAAACAAGGAAGAGCGCTGCGAACATGCGCGGGATTTCATTGCGGAAGCTCGATTCGAGAATACGCGATGCAAGACCGGTGCTCTGGCCTGCGGTGCCCGCGACGAATTCAGCCACCACGGCGCCGATCAGCGACAGGCCACCGGCGATTTTCAGGGCCGCCATGAAATAGGGCAGAGCGCTTGGTGCCAGCAGATAGCGCAGACGCTGCCACGGCGAGGCGCGGTAGAGCTTGAACAGATCGCGCAGATTGTGGTCGGCGCTGCGCAGTCCGATCACCGTATTGGACAGGATCGGGAAGAAAGCGACAATCCATGCGCAGATGAGCAGGGCCGAGAAAGTATCGCGCACATAGATCAGGATCAGCGGTGCGATGGCGATCACCGGCGTCACCTGAAGGATGACAGCGAAGGGAAGAACGCCATTTCAACCGGACGCGATAGCGCAAACACCATGCCGAGCAGAACGCCCCAATGATGGCGCAGGCCAGCGAGATCAGCGTCAATTTGACGGTGAACCACATGGAGGCCATCAGCGACGGGCCGTCCTTGAAAAGCGTTTCGGCAATCAGCGATGGGGCCGGGATCAGGTAATGCGGCACTTCATAAATGCGCACCAGACCTTCCCAGATGCCGAGCGCTATGATGATCGCCAGCGTCGGCATGAGAATGCGCAGCGTGCGTTCGCGTCGTGCGAGACGATCCTGTTCGGAATTGAGGACTGGCAGTTCGTTTTGCATCTGGTTCATTTGCATGTCCTCAGTGATCGATGTCTTCAGAGGAAAGCGTCGCGGTCAGCGCGTCGGAAACCTTGGCGCAATATTTCGCATATGCGTCTGTCGTGCGGTAATTTTCGGCACGAGGGTAGGAGCCAATGATTGGTATATCGGCAACCACTCGGCCCGGTCTTGCCGCCATGACGATAACGCGGTTGGACAGGTAGACCGACTCGTAAACGCTGTGGGTGACGAAGATTACCGTCAGGCCATGTTCCTGCCAAAGACGCAGCACGTCATTGTTGAGCTTGAAACGCGTCATTTCATCGAGCGCTGCAAAAGGCTCATCCATCAAAAGCAGGCGCGGGCGCGTGACCAGAGCGCGCGCAATGGAAACGCGCATTTTCATGCCGCCGGAAAGTTCGCGCGGAAAGGCATTGGCAAAGCGCGACAGGCCAACCTGTGTCAGCACTTCTTCAATGCGGGGCTTGGCTTCCTTGCGCGAAATACCGGAAAGCCGCAGCGGCAGATAGACATTGTCATAGACGCTGGCCCAGGGCATCAGCGTCGGCTCCTGAAACACAAAGCCGATATCCTGTGCACCGGAAGAGCCCTTGCCCGGGGCGTGGCCATTGACGCGAATTTCGCCAGCCGAGACCGATTCCAGCCCGGCGATCATGCGCAGCGCCGTGCTTTTGCCGCAGCCCGAAGGTCCGAGGAAGCTCACGAACTGGCCTTGCTCGATCTTGAGCGACATGTCGTTCACGGCCATGACGCCGGTGCCATACTGTTTGTAGACACCGTTGATGTCGATCAGGGGCGACTGGTTCTGCGAGTTGGGGCCACGCTCATCGTCCTTACCAAGCGGTATTGTTGTCGAGCCAGGAGAGCGGCGCGCGCTCGATCTCGCCCAGCGCTTCAATCAGCCGATCAGCGGCGAAATCAATGGTCTTGCGGCCCTTTTCAGCGGTTGCAATTGATGCATTGCCGGCTGCACCATAGGCATTGATGTCCTGCATCTGCCATGCAGGCTTTGCGCCGCCGCCAAGGCTGATATGCTTGTATTCCTGGGCGAAAACCTCGGTCAGCGTGCGGAAATCCTGCGCCTTTTCCATCACCACCAGATCGGGATGCATTTCCAGCATCACCGATGTTTCCATGTCTCCGGCGTGGATTCCATGCTTGAAGTCATGTTCGCTGTAAACGCCATCGGGCATGCCAAGGCCGAACCAGTTGAGGCAGAAGACCATCATATTGTGCTGCACGCGCAATTCGCGGGCGACAATGTCCATCACGGGAATATTCCCGCCATGGCTGTTGAACAGCACCATCTTGCGCACGCCGCTTGCCGCCACGCAGGCACCGATCTCACACCACATGCGGATGACCGTCTCGACCGAAAAGTCAGCGTGCCGGGATAGCGCTTGTGTTCATTGCTCTTGGCTATGGCCTGTGTCGGCAGGAACAGAACATTGCTTGTGTCGGGCAGCCGCTTGATCAGTTCCGCCACCATGCCGTCCGCGACGGCGGCATCCACACATCGGCAGATGGGGTCCGTGCTGCTCGATTGCGCCAACGGGCAGTACCGCCACGAGCTTGTCACGCTCGAGACGCGAAAACGCCTCGCTCGTGTAATCGGACCAATATCGTTTCAAGGCGGCGCTCCAAGTTTGTTCTGGCGTATTGAAGCAGGAACCTTACTAAACAATCTGACCGATTGGTCAAACTAAATGTTTAAAATTGCAGGCGGCATGCAATTAAGATGTGAATCCGTGGTAGATGCGCCACGCGACAGACCAGCACATGACTATGATGCGCGGAAATTTCCGGAGGTCCTATGGACGAGAGATGCATTATTATAGGTGCGGGCCATGCGGGTTCGCAGGCCGCAATCAGTCTTCGTCAGGAAGGCTATGCCGGAGACATCGTCCTCATCAACGATGAGGCGGATATTCCCTATCATAAGCCGCCGCTTTCCAAATCCTATCTCAAAGCCCCGGAACATGGCGGCTTGGTGCTGCGTCCGGAAAGCGCCTACCGCGATAATAATATCGAGATGCTGTTCGGGCATCGGGTCGAGGGCGTATCGCTGACGGAGCGCATGGTGACCCTCGATGACGGTCGCGTGCTCAACTGGTCTGATCTGGTCTTTGCAACGGGTGCCCGCGCGCATTCCCGACATGCCGGGCGTCGATCTTGACGGCGTGGTCACGCTGCGCCGGATGGAAGATGCGCGCCGCATCGCCGATCTGATGCCGACGATTGCAAATGTGGTGATCATCGGTGGCGGATTTATCGGGCTTGAAATAGCGCATAGCGCGCTGGCGCTCGGCAAAAACACAGTATTGATCGAAGTAGCGCCGCGTGTTCTGGGCCGCTCGGTTGCAACGCAAATTTCTGCACATGTTGAAACGCGCAGCCGCGCGCCGGTATCACGTTGCTGACCGGGCTTGGCGTGATGGCGATTGAGGGCGAAAACGGTCGAGTGAAAGGCGTGAAGACCACCGATGGAGCCGTTTACCCGGCGGATATTGTGGTGATCGGCACCGGTGCGCTGCCGAATGTGGAGCTTGCCACTGGCGCGGGGCTCGTGATCGACAACGGCATTGTCGTGGACGAGCACATGCGCACATCTGTGGATCATGTTTACGCCATCGGCGATTGCGCGAGCTACGATCATTTCCATGCCGGACGTCGCGTTCGGCTGGAGTCGGTACAGAATGCGACCGATCAGGCCAAGCATGTGGCCCGCAGCATTGTCGGTCGCGCCACGCCGTTCCGTGAAGTGGCATGGTTCTGGTCCGATCAGGGCGACATGAAGCTCCAGACGGCGGGTCTGTCGTTTGAAGCCGACCGTCATATTCTGTCGGGCAATCCCGATGATAATGCCTTTTCGGTTTTCCACTTCGCCGGTGACAAGCTGGTAGCGGTCGATTCCATTAATCGCCCGGCGGATCACATGATCGCCCGTCGTCTGCTGGCAGCCGGTATCAACCCCACGGAAGCCGATATTGCAGCGGGTGTGCCGCGTTTGAAGGAACTTCTGGCCAGCGCCCCAAATCATAAGGATTATTCGATGAGTACATTGCAACATTTGCTGCCCGCCGACATGGCCGCGCCCTTTGCCGCCTATAGTCATGGCGTGAAGGTGAAAGCCGGTGCCGAACTGGTGTTCTGCTCCGGTCAGCTTGGTATCGCGCCGGACGGAAGTGTGCCGGAAGATGCGGGCGCACAGGCCGAGCTTTGCTTCGAGAATATTCGTCGCATTTTGCGCGATGGCGGCATGGATATTTCCAATGTCGTGCGTATCAACGCCTATGTGACGGATCGCGCCTATATGCGCCCCTATATGGACGTGCGCGACAGGCTGTTTTCGCAGCCAGCGCCTGCCTCAACATTGATGATCGTTTCCGGTTTCACACGTGAGGAGTTCAAAGTCGAGATCGAGGTAGTCGCGGCGAAATAGTCACTTGCTTTTGCACCGTCAAAGCGCCGCAACAATGCGTATCGCCTTTGCCCGAAAGGAGTGGTAGGGATGCTCTACATCCTCCATTCCCCAGGCCTATCCATGTCCAAAATTCAGCCTTCGGCTTCATCGCCGAAAACTTCGCCACGTTCGTCTGCACGATTGGCGGAACTCGCGCTTGCCATCGGCGGCTTCGGTATCGGCACCGGTGAATTCGCCATTATGGCGTTGCTGCCTGATATCGCCCGCGATCTGAACGTGACTATACCGCAGGGCGGCCATCTCATCAGCTCCTATGCGCTTGGTGTTCTGATTGGCGCGCCGGTCCTGGCGGTGATTGGTGCAAGGCTTGATCGCCGCAAACTCCTCTTCCTGCTTATGGGGCTGTTCGCGTTCGGTAATCTTGCAAGCGCATTCATGCAGGATTATGCGGATCTTTACATGATGCGGTTCGTTGCTGGTTTTCCGCACGGAGCCTATTTCGGCGTGGCTTCGCTTGTCGCTGCATCATTGGCGGAACTGGGCAAGCGTGCTCAGGCCGTAGGCCGTGTCATGATGGGACTGACTATTGCCACGTTGTGCGGGACACCGCTTGCGACCTCTCTCGGTCAGATTTGCCGGATGGCGCGCAATGTTGCATCAGTTGGCTTGATTGCAATCCTGACTATGGTGCTGGTTGCGATCTATGTGCCTAAACAGCCAGCGGAGGAAGGGGCATCACCCTTGCGCGAATTGGGAGCGTTCCGCCGCAAGCAGGTCTGGCTGACGCTCGGGATTGGTGCAATTGGTACGGGTGGCCTGTTCTCAGTTTTTACCTACGTTGCGGCAACGGTCACCAAGGTTTCGTATGTCGACGTGAAGTGGATGCCTTTCGTTTTCGCCATGTTCGGCTTGGGCATGGTGCTTGGAAATATAGTTGGATCGCGACTGACAGATCGTTCGGTCATGGGAACGGTTGGTCTGGTACTGCTCTATGATATGGCCGTCATGCTGGCATTCCCCGTCCTCATGCAGCATCCGGCGACCGCGTTCTTGAACGTGCTTCTGGTTGGTGGTGGCTTTGCGCTCGTCCCCGCATTGCAAACGCGCCTGATGGACGTAGCGGCGGATGCGCAGACGCTTGCCGCAGCCCTCAACCATTCTGCGCTCAATCTCGCCAACGCGCTCGGTGCATGGCTCGGCGGTTTGGCGGTTGCATGGGGCTATGGCTGGACGTCGACGGGAACAGTCGGAGCATTGCTCGCTTTGTCTGGTCTGGCGGTCTTTGCAATCTCGATTGCGTTCGACGACGCGGGGCGGCAAGCCCTGTCTCACAGGAGGCTTAATTATTTAAGCCCATAAACAAAACACCCGTCGCGGGAGGAGGCGACGGGTGTTTTATGGAAGACCGGACTTAGGAGGAGGATATCCGGTCTTGAATCACCGAGGGAATGGGAGGAGGAGAAAACACCCCGGTGATATTGGAAAAACTGTAGGACCGCGCGGTTATAGGGATCGCGATCCTTGAAGAAGGCCGATGCCTTCCGATGGCGCTATTAGCGAGCAGCGGCCTTGCGCGCAACGAACGGGATTTCCGAAGGCAGAATGCCAAGGTCGTTCAGTTCACGTGGGCTCAGGCGGCTCAGTTCGTTTACGGTGTTACGGTAACGGCGCCAGTTGTTGTACGAGCGGATCAGGTTCATTTCTCTCACCTAGTAAAATCTTATCTCTTTGTTGCAAACGGCATATAGGCTCGAAGCATTTCGAATTGGAGACAGATTTGCATAGCTGCAATGCGTTAAAGCTTGTCAGTTGCACGGCTTTTACGCAGCTTGGTCATCATGCGATCACAATCATCTGTCCAAGTGGGGAAATCGCCAGAATTCAGTTGCTTGGGCGGCTAACTGGTTAAATCTTCCTTAAAAATTTGCCGGTCGGAAAAATGCTCCACAAAATGTGGTGGAGAGCGGTACGGCCAACGGCTTCGGTTGCCGGTAAATGCGACGTCTCGGCTAAGCGGCAATATGCATGTATAATAGAGTATAAATCTGAACCTCCCGTCTGCTTTGAATTTTGTCGCAAAAGTCCGGGAAATCGTCGGTTAGAGACAACAATTCTACATGACTTGCGCGCCGGATTGGGTTAAGGGAGTTTCGTCGGGTGTCGGGATGCCATATCATATGACGTTCTTACACTGTCTGTCTGCGGGAGAGCGCCACTGGCCGCCGAAGGGAAATCGCCCGAAATCTCTCAGGTACAAGGAACCGCAGACGGGTAAGACAACTCTGGAAAGTCAGGGGAAACCCTGCGCCGAAGGTGTAAGTATGGCTTTCTATATAGCCATGCGAGTCTCTCAGGCCTGAGACAGAGGGGCACGAAGCAGCCGCATTTTGCGGAGGCACACGTGCGACTCTGGAGTTGTTATGGGCGATACCGCACATCTGAATATACTGCCTTTACAGGATTTACATGAACAGGCTGGCGCGCGCTTCGGTGGCTTTGCCGGCTGGAACATGCCGATCACCTATCCGCTGGGCGTCATGAAGGAGCACCTTCATACGCGTGAACATGCGGGCCTTTTCGATATTTCTCATATGAAGCTGATTGAAGTTTCAGGTGAGGATGCTGCTGCGCTTCTCGCCGAAACCTGTCCGCTTGACCCGACTGTGCTGAAGGAAGGCCAGTCGAAATACACTTTCTTCCTCAACGACAATGGCGGTGTTCTGGACGATCTAATCGTCACGCGCCTTGGCGATGACCGTTTCATGGTTGTGGCCAATGCTGGCAATGCTGATGCCGATATCGAGCATCTGAATGAAGCTGCATCGGGCAAGGACGTCAAAGTCAATCCGCTCGACCGCGTGTTCCTCGCACTCCAGGGGCCGGAAGCGGAAGCCGTCATCAATGATGCTGGTCTGGCCGGTGCCGAGCTTGCTTTCATGAGCGGTTTTGAACCCAAAACTGGCTGGTTCATGACCCGTTCGGGCTATACCGGCGAAGACGGTTTCGAGATCGGCCTGCCAGCCGATGAAGCGCGTGTGCTGGCAACGAAACTGCTTGCCGACGAGCGCGTCGAATGGATTGGTCTTGCCGCTCGCGACAGTCTGCGCCTTGAAGCCGGTCTCTGCCTGCATGGTCAGGACATCACGCCGGAAACCGATCCTGTTTCGGCGGGTCTCACGGGCAATCGCCAAGCCAGTGCGCGAAAAGGCTGCGTTCAACGGCGCAAAGGCTGTGCTGGACGCGATCGCCAAGGGCGCATCTGCCAAGCGCGTCGGCCTGAAGCCGGAAGGCCGCCAGCCGGTTCGCGGCGGAGCCGACCTTTTGATGAATCCGGTCGCCAGATCGGTACTGTTACTTCCGGTGGTTTTGGTCCATCGGCAGGCTTTCCAGTCGCCATGGGTTATGTCGAGGCAAGTCTCGCCACCCCGGCACACGTGTTTTCGCTGACGTTCGCGGCAACAAGGTTCCCGTTGACGTTTCGGCGCTTCCCTTCACTCCGCATCGCTATCGCAAAGGATGATTTCCATGGCCAATATCCTGTTCACCGAAGATCACGAGTGGATCAGCGTCGAAAACGGCGTTGCCACTGTTGGCATTACGATCCACGCACAGGAACAACTGGGTGACCTCGTTTTCGTCAGCTGCCGGACGTCGGCCGTACGGCAACGAAAGGCGAAGGCATCGTGGTTGTGGAATCGGTCAAGGCCGCTTCCGACGTTTACGCGCCGGTTGATGGCGAAGTGGTCGAAGTCAACGAAGCCGTTGCAAGCGATCCGGCTCTTATCAATCAGGCCGCAGAAGGCGAAGGTTGGCTTTTCAAGCTGAAGCTTTCCGACGAAGGCCAGCTCTCCGGCCTGCTCGACAAGGCCGGTTATGACAAACTGGTAGGGTAAACAAATGACGCAGCAGGTTCTTCCCTTTGTTGCCCGTCATATCGGGCCAAGATTGGAAGACGAGCGCGCCATGCTGGCCGCGCTCGGTCTTCCTTCCATGGAAACCCTTATCACCCAGGCGGTTCCCGCATCTATTCGTTTGAATCGCGCGCTCGATTTGCCAGCCGCTTTGAGCGAACATGCGGCGCTTGCGGAGCTCAATGAAATCATGGGCCGCAATGTGGTGAAGAAGAGCTTCATCGGTGCGGGCTATCACGGTGCCCATACGCCGCCGGTGATCCAGCGCAACCTGTTTGAAAATCCGGCCTGGTACACAGCTTATACGCCGTACCAGTCGGAAATTAGCCAGGGTCGCCTCGAACTTCTTTTCCACTTCCAGACGCTGGTTGCCGAACTGACCGGTCTGCCGGTTGCCTGCGCCTCGCTGCTCGATGAAGCGACCGCAGTTGCCGAAGCAATCGGTGTTGCCTGCCGTCATCACCGCGACAAGCGCAGCCGGGTACTTCTGGCGGGCGAACTGCATCCGCAGACGGTTGATGTGGTCAACACCCGAGCTGAACCGCTTGGCTGGCAGATCGAAACCGGCAGCGATGTCGATGACAATACCGCCGCGATCATCGTGCCATGGCCGGATACGCGTGGTGTTTACGGCGATTTCAGCAAGGTCATCGCGGATGCGAAGGCGAAGGGTGCACTTGTCGTTGCGGTTGCTGATCCGCTGGCGCTGACGATTATGGAAGCGCCCGCGAGTTGGGGTGCCGACATGGCTGTCGGTTCCATGCAACGTTATGGTGTGCCGATGGGCTTTGGCGGTCCGCATGCTGCTTATCTCGCAGTGTCGAGCCGCTTACCCGCATCATTCCGGGCCGCATCGTCGGCCAGTCGGTCGATGCGCATGGCCGCGCGGCCTATCGACTGGCGCTCCAGACCCGCGAACAGCACATCCGCCGCGACAAGGCGACATCGAACATCTGCACCGCGCAGGCGCTGCTCGCCAATATGGCGGCATCCTATGCCATCTGGCACGGTCCGGCTGGCTTGCAGGCAATCGCAACGCGCGTTGCCGGTCTTGCTGCACGTTTTGCAACGGGCCTCAAGGCTGCTGGTGTTGAGATCGCAGGCGATAGCCTGTTCGATACGGTTTCTGTGAAAGTGGCTGGCAAGGCTGCGAAGATCGCCGACGACGCCGACAAGGGCGGTCGTCTGCTGCGTATCATCGATGCCGACACGGTTGGCGTGACTTTCGACGAAACCTCGACCGAAGATGATCTCGCGGCACTCGCCGTTCTGTTCGGCGCGAAAGTGGTCGAAGGCGACGCGATTCTCGTTCCGGGCAAGGGACGGGGTGAGGGCTTCCTGACACAGGATGTATTCCATTCGCACCGTTCGGAAACGGAGATGATGCGCTTCCTGCGTCGTCTGGCCGACAAGGATCTGGCGCTTGATCGCGCGATGATCCCGCTTGGTTCCTGCACCATGAAGCTCAATGCGGCCGCAGAAATGATGCCGGTGAGCTGGAACACGGTTGCCAATCTGCATCCTTTCGCGCCTGCGGCCCAGACCGAAGGCTACGCGAAGATGACGGCTGACGTTGAAGCATGGCTTTGCGAAGTCACCGGCTTTGCGGGCGTTTCGCTGCAGCCGAATGCGGGCAGCCAGGGCGAATATGCCGGTCTTCTGGCCATCCGCCACTATCACCAGTCGCGTGGCGAAAGTCATCGCAATATCTGCCTGATCCCGTCGTCTGCGCATGGCACCAATCCGGCCAGCGCCTCCATGGCAGGCATGAGCGTTGTCGTGGTCAATTGCCGCCCGGATGGCGATATCGATATCGATGATCTCAAGGCCAAGGCCGAGAAACATCGCGATAATCTCGCCGCCTTCATGATCACCTATCCGTCGACCTATGGCGTGTTCGAAGAAGGCATCAAGGCTTTCTGTGAAATCGTCCATGACAATGGCGGTCAGGTCTATTTCGACGGCGCAAACCTCAATGCGCTCGTCGGCCTTGCGCGCCCATGCGACATCGGAGCCGATGTCTGCCACATGAACCTGCACAAGACCTTCTGCATTCCGCATGGCGGCGGTGGTCCGGGTGTTGGTCCTATCGGTGTTGCCAAGCATCTGGTGCCTTATCTGCCGGGCCATGTTGATCTCGGTTCCAAGCACGCCGTTTCGGCAGCTCCTTCGGCAGTGCGTCCATTCTGGTCATCACGTGGATGTATATCCGCATGATGGGTGGCGCGGGTCTGAAAAGGCAACCGAAGCTGCGATCCTCAACGCCAACTATATCGCGCATCGTTTGAAGGACGCCTATCCGATCCTTTACACGGGCGCGCATGATCGCGTGGCGCATGAGTGCATCGTGGACACGCGTGTTCTCAAGGATAGCGCGGGCGTGACCGTGGAAGACGTGGCCAAGCGCCTCATCGACTATGGTTTCCACGCGCCGACCATGTCGTGGCCAGTTGCCGGTACGCTGATGATCGAGCCGACGGAATCCGAGCCGAAGTCGGAAATCGACCGTCTTTGCGACGCGATGATCGCCATTGCGGGTGAAGCAAAGAAGATCGCCGATGGTGTCTGGCCAAAGGATGACAATCCGCTCGCCAATGCGCCGCACACGGCAGGCGATACGCTGGCCAGCGACTGGACGCATCCTTACACCCGTGAGGAAGCGGTTTTCCCGGCCATGGCCCTTGGCAGCGAATTCGACGCGACGGCAAAATACTGGCCGCCGGTCAGCCGTGTAGACAATGTGGGCGGCGACAGAAATCTTATCTGCTCGTGTCCGCCGGTCGCAGCCTACGGCTGAGATAAAATGCAGGTCTATCGATGAAAAGCGCCGCGGAAACGCGGCGTTTTTTATTATGATCGAGGTGAAATTTCCAGTTAACTGAAAATAAGTTAACTAGCGAAGAGACTATTACTCTGAAGCTAAAATTCTGAATTAATATTTTTAAAACAGAATGTTGTGCTAATTTTCATTTTAGTTGAAGCAGGGAAAATCAGAAATTTGAACAAAAAGAGCCGGACTAAGAAGTCCGGCTTAGTTATGAAGGTGCCACTTGGGCAAACCTCCAGAGGGAACACTTACCGCGCGCAATGGGAGGAGGCACAGCGGTAAGTGACTGTGATATGTATCAGCTTGTCCCAATCTTCAACCCCTAAACTGCAAAAATTTTGACCATTTCGGAAAATTTTGAAATTTCGCTTAAATTAGAGGAAAGAGGCGCAAGGGTCGCAGAATATCCGGCCCATTTTGGGAGCCTATATTGGAAAAATTTCCCGAGTTATATCAGGTAGATAAGCTGCAAAATTGAATTATGTGGGTCGGCTGGTTGTGGTTGTGATCGGATGGCTCTGATCTAAATAGCTGAAATCATTAGAACAATTCTAAAACATTCCAATGAATGTCAAGCTCATTTGGCTTGCAGCACTGGCTGCGTGGATATAAAAGATGACTAAATGACGAAGGCTTCATGCTGAATTTGAAGAGAAGCGACCGAGGCGCAGGCCGATTTCTCTGTCTTTTGGATAGTTGGAATGCTCGTACCTTTTCTAATCATGTTTCGCGAGGGCGTGGAAGCAGCGCTGATCGTTGGCATTATTGCCAGTTATCTCCATCAGACTGGCCGCAGTGCCTGGATGCCAGTGGTCTGGATTGGCATATTGCTGGCATTGGCCATGTCGTTGGCGGTCGGCGCTATCCTGCAGCTTCTGAGTGCAGAATTCCCACAGAAAGCGCAGGAACTGTTTGAAGCCATTATTGGTCTGATTGCCGTTTTGTGTTGACCTCGATGGTGTTCTGGATGCGCAAGGCGGCCCGTTCTATCAAGTCGGAACTGCATCATTCCATCGATGCAGCTTTTCAGACACCGACACATAAAGGTTTCGGCCTCATTCTGATGGTGTTCTTTGCTGTCGCACGCGAGGGCTTGAATCAGTCTTCTTTCTGCTGGCGGCTTTCCAGCAGAGCGAAGGGGCGGCAGCACCGCTTGGCGCGCTTCTTGGCGTGTTGCTAGCCGCGGCAGTTGGCTACGGCATCTTTAAAGGCGGCTTGAAGCTGAACCTTCGTCGTTTCTTCCGCTGGACCGGTGTTTTCATTCTGATCATCGCGGCAGGCATTCTCGCCAATTCGGTCATGGCGCTGCACGAAGCTGGCATCTGGAACCATTTCCAGACGGTCGTTTTCGATATGAGCGATATTCTCCCGCTCGACAGCACGCTTGGCTCGGTTCTGGCGGGTGTTTTCGGTTACATCGCGACGCCGACAGTCAGTGAAGTGGTCGCCTATGTATCCTTCCTCGTTCCGGCGCTTATTCTGTTCCTGATGCCTGCAAGCGCACCGGGAACGGCAAGCCAGGCCAAAACAAGCGCACAGTAAAAGAGATTTCAATGACGAATCCGAAATCCCCTGACCCGATGTCGAGTAATCTGGTCCGCATAGGACTGGCTTTCGCCGCGTTGCTGCTGCTCGCCGCTGGTGCTGCGTTTTATTATGCATCCCGCGTGTCGGACAAAGCCCGCCATGCAGAAGTCGGTGACAAAGTACAGGTCGCGATCAACGCGAAAAGTTGCGAGCCGAACGAACTGACTGTTCCGGCCGGGCGCTCGGTATTCGAAATCGTCAATAAGTCGAATCGTACGGTCGAATGGGAGATCCTCGATGGCGTTATGGTTCTGGAAGAACGCGAAAATATCGCGCCTGGCTTCAAACAGACCATAACCGCCAAGCTTACACCTGGCGAATACCAGATTACCTGCGGGCTCCTTTCCAATCCGCGCGGCAAGCTGATCGTAACTGCGACCGCCGCCAGTGAAGCGGAAAAGGCAAGCTTCCGCTTACCGCTTTCATCGGAGCGCTGGCCGAATATCAGATTTATCTGACCACGCAGGTCACTGAATTCCAGAAAGCTGTTGTGGCGCTTTCCACGGCAATAGCGAGTGGCAATTTTGAGGCTGCACAAGCAGCTTACGGTCCGGCGCGTGAAGCCTATGCGCGCATTGCTCCTGTCTCGGAGGCGTTCTCCGATCTTGATACAGCTATCAATGCTCGCGCGGATTATTTTGAAAAGCGTGAGCAGGATCCTGGATTTGGTGGTTTGCACCGTATCGAATACGGTTTGTTCGAACAGAAATCCGTCGATGGATTGGCACCTGTTACTGGCAAGCTTGAGCAAGATGCCACCGCATTGAAAGAACGCATTCGCGGTCTGCGCATTTCACCAGATCGCATGATGGCGGGCACTGCTTCCGCATTGAACCGTTTTGCTTCGACCGCGTCGGATGCCGGTGAAGATCGTTATGCCCACACCGATCTGCAGGCTTTGTCTGGCCTTCTCGAAGGCTCTGGCAAGGCTGCCGATGTCCTACGCCCTATCGTTGTAAAGACCGATCCTAACGCCTTTGAAGGCATCGACAAGGATGCGGCTTCGATCAAGAAGCTGCTTGGTACGGGTTCTGAAGGCAATGGCTACAAGGCATATGATGCTCTGTCGTCTGATGAAAAGACGAAAATTAAGGAAGGTGCAGCTCAACTCGCCGCACAGTTTACGAAACTCCGCGATCAGCTTGGGGTAGATTGATGACCAGAAAATTTTTCAAAACCAATAAGATTACCACAGAAGAGCCTGTTTCCGCCGGTCGCCGTGCACTGCTCCTCGGGGCTAGTGCAACCGGGGTTGCTGGAGCAGTTGCAGGCGTGCTTGCCCCGCAGGCAGCTCATGCTCTTTCTTCGGAAAGCGTGACCAATGCGCCGGAAAGCGACAAGATTCACGAAAGTCAGCCTCTTTATGGGAAGCACCAGCCCGGTATCGTCACGCCGCGCCCTGCTGCAGGTCTCGTCGCTTCCTTTGATGTGTTGGCACGTGACCGCGCCGAACTGGAACGCATGTTCAAACTGCTCACCGAGCGGGCCGAATTTTTGATGAAGGGCGGAGAACCACCGGAGCTTGATGCGAAGTTTCCGCCATCGGATTCCGGTATTCTTGGACCTGTCGTCACGCCGGATAACCTCACGGTTACTGTGGCGCTCGGCTCATCATTGTTCGATGATCGTTTCGGTTTGAAGCCGTTGAAGCCGAAACTTCTGCAGCGCATGACCGGTTTCCCCAACGACGCCCTGCAGAAGGACATCTGCCACGGAGACCTCGTCATTCAGTTCTGTTCGAATACGCCGGACACGAACATCCATGCGCTGCGCGACATCATGAAGAACATGCCTGATCTTTTGATGGTTCGGTGGAAACAGGAAGGCACGGTTCCGGTGCAGCCGCCACATTCGCCCCGGGCGAAGGAGAGTGCGCGGAACTTCCTCGGTTTCCGCGATGGGTCCGCCAATCCGGATTCCGCCGATGATGCGCTAATGAATCGTATCGTCTGGGTGCAGAAGCAAAATGACGAGCCAGATTGGGCTACTAATGGCAGTTATATGGCTGTACGCATTATTCGCAATTTTGTCGAACGCTGGGACCGCACGCCGCTTCAGGAGCAGGAAGCCATTTTCGGACGCCGCAAGGATAGCGGTGCGCCGTTTGACGGTAAAACCGAAGCCGATGTTCCCGATTATGCGAAGGATGCGGATGGCAAGGTCACACGGCTCGACTCGCATATCCGACTGGCAAATCCGCGGGATGCCAATGCTGAGCAACACCTTATTCTGCGTCGGCCATTCAACTATTCAAACGGCGTCAGCAAGTCGGGCCAGCTTGATATGGGCCTGCTCTTCATCGCCTATCAGGCCGATCTGGAAAAGGGCTTCATCACTGTTCAGAACCGGCTCAACGGCGAGCCGTTGGAAGAATACCTGAAACCAATTGGGGCGGGTATTTCTTCGCGCTGCCGGGTGTTCAGGATCATAAGGACTACTACGCGCGCGCACTTTTGGAGGCAAGCGGTCCGCAAAATGCCCGTAGGTAAGGATCGCATCTCAAGTTTTTGATTTAACACGCATTTTTCGTAATGTGCTTAATCTGGAGAGGCTAAATATGAAATCTCGTCTGCCATTGCTCGCATCGGCATGTGCCGTTGCCCTCACGCTCAGCTTCGGCGCAGCCAAGGCCGAAGTTTCGCCGCTGGACCTTGTTCAGCCGATTGCTGACTACAAAGTCTATGTGCAGGAAAACCTCGACGTTCTAGTAAAGGACACCAAGGCTTTCACCGACGCGGTCAAGGTAGGCGATTTGGAAAAGGCCAAGGAGCTTTATCCTTCATCGCGCGTTTCCTACGAAAAGATCGAGCCGATTGCCGAGCTTTTCGCCGATCTTGACGCTTCGATCGACAGCCGCGCCGATGACCATGAAAACGGCGAGAAGTCGGAAGACTTTATCGGGTTCCATCGCATCGAGTATGGCCTGTTTGCGCAGAATTCAACCGAAGGACTCGCTCCGGTTGCCGACAAGCTCTACGCAGATGTGCTGGAACTTCAGAAGCGTGTAAAAGACCTCACCGTCCCACCGGAAAAGGTCGTCGGTGGCGCCGCTGCTTTGCTTGAGGAAGTTGCTGCAACCAAGATTTCCGGTGAGGAAGATCGTTACAGTCACACCGATCTTTGGGATTTCAAAGCCAATGTCGATGGCGCGCAGAAGATCGTTGAACTGTTCAAGCCGCTGCTTGAAAAGGAAAATCCAGATCTCGTGAAGAAGGTGGAAGCCAATTTTAAGACGGTCGACGATATTCTTGAAAAATACAAGAAAGGTGACGGTTACGAATCCTACGACAAGCTGTCGGATGATGATCGCAAAGCACTTGCCGGTCCGGTGACCACGCTTGCCGAAGATCTTTCTACTCTGCGCGGGACGCTCGGTCTGAACTAAAAGAAATTAAAATGGCGGGTTAACCCGCCATTTTCATGCGCTCATGCGCAGCTTGATTTCTGCATTGAGCAGAATGCGTTGCGTTTCCGGCAATTCCAGTCGGTCGTCCGTTGTTTCCCCAATGTTCGAAACAAGAGCTCAATCGCCAGTCGCCCGATTTCATTATAATCCTGCGCCACTGTGGTGAGTGGCGGACAGGTATATTCCGATAGCGGATTGTTGTCGTGTCCGGCGACACGAACGTCGCAATCCTTGAGCCTGCCGATTTTCAAACCAGCCTGCCAGAGTGCACCGGCTACGCCGAAGGCGATGCGGTCGTTGGAGCACAGAACAGTGCTTGTTGGAAGGTGCCCCTTTTCACGCAAAATGCGCGCGGTTTGCTCGAAGGCGTAATGTTCGAAATCCCAGCTGCGACTCTGTTCGAGATCGACGATGCGCGGCTCATAACCCAGCTTTTCCATGGCCTGTCGATAGGCATCTTGTCGTTTGATCGCGTTGTTATTGACCATCGGCATCGAAAATAACAGGGCTCGCTGCCTGAGCGGCACAGATAATCGACAATCAGATGGAAGGACTTGAGATTGTCGGTGCCGACGAAGGGCGAGGTGTTGTCGAGCGGAGTCGACATAGATAATCGGGACGTCTTCGGCGAGACGCGCCAGTGTCGAATGTTGTGACTCTTCGCCGAGCGGTGCAATGATAGCGCCAGCAACATTGAGCGAACGCAGAGTTTCGATGGCCTGTTTTTCCAGCTCAGGCTTGCCATCGGATGACAAAACAATCGCAAGATAACCGCGTTGCTCCGCGAGCGTCTGCAACCGCTTCGTCATAGCCATGTAGAAATGATCAAGCTGGTTGGGGATAATTATACCTAGAATTGTCGTACGACGTCGATTGAGATTTACCGCGAAAAGATTGGGCCGAAAGCCGGATTGCTTGATCGCGGCTTCGATCAGTTCGCGGGTCTTGGGACGGACGGACGACGGATCGCTGAAATATTTCGAAACCGTCGGGCGGGAAAGCCCAACAAACTCCGAAAAATCCTCCATGGTGCGTATTGTCTTTCGCACGTCTTTACGTCCTGTTCGTCAGTTGTCGCGGCCTAGGTGCACACGACGATGCTGTTTTCTGCGAAGCCGCCGCGTAAACTGGAATGTGCTGATTTCTCAGGACAAAGTCTGGCCCCGGTTGCCGCTTCTTCAACGATTTCAGGATGTTCCTCCAGCTCCGCTCGCCTTGGTTCTTCTCTAGGCGAAGTCCAGCCAAACTGTCAAAGGCGGGGCAAAACGTCAAGCAGACAAATGTGTTCGCAGAGAATGATGCGGTGAATACCCATACGTGCTAAAACATCGGTTCGTGAATTTGGCAGGTGGAAATGTCCGCGATTTCGGCCCCAGCACTGGTCATAAAAGCGGTCGTTTCTCTTCGCAACGCAAAATTGAAAACCGTGCTTGACAAGCTACGGAAGCTCGCGCCATAAATTTTACATATGTAAGAATTTTGCTATGCATTCGTAAAGGAGGAGACGAAATGCGGACCAAGTCTTATGTTGCAGCGCTTATTGCGTCTGCTGCAGGTGTTGCAGTTATGTCGGGGGCTGCGTGGGCGGAAGAGCTCACCATTGCGACGGTCAATAATGGTGACATGATCATCATGCAGAAGCTGTCGCCGGAATGGGAAAAAGCCACCGGCAATAAAATCAACTGGGTTGTACTTGAAGAAAACGTGCTGCGTCAGCGCGTCACGACCGATATTGCCACCAAGAGCGGCCAGTTCGATATCTTGACCATTGGCGGTTACGAAACGCCGATCTGGGGCAAAGCTGGCTGGCTTCTGTCGGTTGATGATCTTGGTGATGATTACGGCTATGACGATCTCATCAAGCCGGTTCGCGCCGGTCTGACGGTCGATGGCAAGCTTTACGCCGTGCCATTCTATGCCGAAAGCTCGTTTACACTTTATCGCAAGGACTTGTTTGACGCGGCGGGCCTTAAAATGCCCGATGCGCCAACCTATGCAGAAATCAAGGATTTTGCGACCAAGCTGACCGACAAGTCCAAAGAACAATATGGTCTCTGCCTGCGCGGAAAGCCGGGCTGGGGCGAAAACATGGCTTACCTCGGTACGCTGATCAATACGTTCGGTGGCAGATGGTTCGATGAAAACTGGAAGCCCCAGATCAATTCAGACCAATGGAAGAAGGCGATCAACTTCTACGTCGATCTGATGAAGGAAGCAGGTCCTCCCGGAATTACCTCGAACGGATTCAACGAAAATCAAGCTCTGTTCTCGACCGGCCATTGCGCCATGTGGATCGATGCTACCTCGGCGGCTGGGCGTATCTATGATCCAAAGCAGAGTCAGGTTGCCGACAAGGTTGCCTTTACCAAAGCACCGGTCGAGGTGACGCCAAACGGTTCCTCATGGGCGTGGTCATGGAACCTCGCAATTCCGGCATCGAGCAAGAAGGCGGAAGCCGCGAAGTCGTTCCTGAAATGGGCGACCTCGAAGGAATATGTCGAGCTCGTCGGCAAGTCTGAGGGTTGGGTTGCCGTTCCTCCGGGCACACGCCAGTCCACCTATGCCAATGAGGAATACAAGAAGGCAGCTCCGTTTGCGGATACGGTGCTGAAAGCCATCGAATCTGCCGACCCGACCAAGCCGACCAAGGACCCGGTCCCTTATACCGGCATCCAGTTTGTCGCCATTCCTGAATTCCAGGCCATAGGCACGCTGGTTGGGCAGGCAATTTCGTCGGCTGTTGCCGGTCAGCAGAGTGTCGATGCGGCGCTTGATGGTGCACAGCGTCAGGTCGAACAGATCATGACTCAGGCCGGTTACATCAAGTAGCCTTGAAAATAAAGTTCTGCCGCCTTTGGTAGGAGGAGGGCGGCAGATCTGATTTTCGTAGAGGTTCGCTAAGGCGAATCCGAAACGGGAATGGGAGGATACGTCCGGATGCCAGCAAACCATGCATTGGCCACAGGCACAAAGTCACGTCGCAGTGTCCGCACCGGGCCGCTGCTCGCTCCAGCAGTCATTCTGCTTCTGCTATGGATGATCGTTCCACTGGCGATGACCTTGTGGTTTTCGTTTCAATATTACAATCTCATCAATCCGTTCGTTACCGGTTTTGCCGGATTCTCGAATTATTCCTTCCTTTTATCCGATCCTACATTATGGTCGGCAATCGCCAAGACACTGATCCTTGTCGTGTCGGTTCTGGTGACATCGGTCGTCCTCGGCGTGCTCTTTGCCGTCGTCTTCGATCAGGATTTCTGGGGCAAGAACATTGCGCGGCTTTTGGTCATTGCGCCGTTCTTCGTCATGCCGACAGTGTCGGCGCTGATCTGGAAAAACCTTTTGATGCACCCGGTCAACGGGCTGTTTGCCTTCATTTCACGCAGTTTTGGATTGCCGGTCATCGACTGGTTCTCACAGTTTCCTATGGCTTCCGTCATCATAATTGTGTCCTGGCAATGGGTGCCGTTTGCGACGTTGATCCTGATGACGGCAATGCAGTCTCTGGATCGGGAACAGATGGAAGCGGCGCGCTTGACGGGCCAAAGGCCCGGTAATGTTCTATTATATCGTGCTGCCGCATCTACTGCGCCCGATCTCGGTCGTCATCATGATCGAGACGATCTTTCTTCTGTCGGTGTTTGCCGAAATTCTTGTCACCACTTCGGGTGGACCGGGTATTGCGACGACGACACTTACCTATTTCATCTATCTGAAAGCGCTCCTGCAATGGGATATAGGCGGCGCTTCCGCAGCTGGCGTTATCGCCATTATCCTCGCCAACATCGTTGCGGCGTTCCTAATCCGGACTGTCGCACGAAATCTGGATAATTAGGGGCTGACCGATGGCTGCAAAACGCAAGATCAACAAGGCCGCCGTCTCGGCCGGAATCATTGGCTGGGTCGTGGCGCTGCTGATGTTCTTTCCAATCCTATGGATGCTGCTTGCCGCATTCAAGACGGAAATCGACGCAGTGGCGCCGCCAAAACTGTTCTTTGAGCCGACGCTGGAGAATTTTGCCGCGGTCAATCAGCGCGCTGATTATTTCCGCTATGCTATGAATAGCATCATTGAAAGCCTGGGCGCGACTATTCTCTCGCTCATCATCGCGGTGCCAGCGGCTTATGCGGCGGCGTTCTTCCCTGGAAAGCGCACCAAGGATCTGCTGTTGTGGATGCTCTCCACCAAGATGCTGCCAGCGGTAGGTGTTCTGGTGCCGATCTATCTTTTGGCCCGCGACACCGGGCTCTCGATACGCGCACGGGGCTGATCATCATCTTCACCCTTTCCAATCTGCCGATTGTGGTCTGGATGCTCTACTCCTTCTTCAAGGAAGTGCCGCATGAAATCCTTGAGGCGAGCCGCATGGACGGGGCGAAGGTCGGCCAGCAGATACGCTATCTGCTCCTGCCGTTGAGCCTACCGGGCATCGCGTCGACGGCGCTTCTTTCGATCATCCTGTGCTGGAATGAAGCCTTCTGGAGCCTCAATCTCACGGCCTCGCAGGCCGGGCCTCTCACCGCATTCATCGCGTCCTTCTCGTCACCGGAAGGGCTTTTCTGGGCAAAACTCTCGGCAGCTTCGACGCTCGCCATCGCGCCGATCCTCGTCTTCGGTTGGGTTACGCAGCGCCAGCTGGTGCGCGGTCTCACCTTCGGTGCCGTGAAATAAAGGGAACCCCATGGCTACGCTTTCTTTTCATAACGCCACCAAGTCTTTCGGCAATATCGACGTCATCAAGGGTGTGGACCTTAATATCGAAGACCGCGAATTCGTGGTCTTCGTCGGGCCGTCCGGTTCGGGAAAATCCACGCTTTTGCGGATGATTGCGGGCTGGAAGAAATCACCAGCGGTGATCTTTTGATCGATGGGCAGAAATGCAACGATACACCGCCGGATGAGCGTGGTCTTGCAATGGTATTCCAGACATATGCGCTCTACCCTCATATGAACGTGCGCGACAATATGGGTTTCGCGCTCAAGCTTGCAGGTGTTGGCAAAGCCGAGCGTGACCGCAAGGTGGAAGAGGTCGCAAAAACTCTGCAACTCGATCAACTGCTTGACCGTAAGCCGAAGCAGCTTTCTGGCGGCCAGCGACAGCGCGTTGCCATTGGACGCGCTATGGTGCGCGAACCGAAGATTTTCCTGTTCGATGAACCGCTGTCCAATCTCGATGCGGCGCTGCGTGTGCAAATGCGTATCGAGTTGGCGCGTCTGCATGACCGACTGAATGCAACGATGATCTATGTCACGCATGATCAGGTGGAAGCGATGACGCTCGCACACAAGATCGTGGTTCTTCGAGACGGGAAGGTAGAGCAGGTGGGGTCGCCGCTGGAGCTTTACCACCATCCGGTCAATCGTTTTGTGGCTGGCTTTATCGGTTCACCGACCATGAACTTCATCGAGGTCAAGGCCAGTGCCGTCGATGCAGACGGGGTGACGGTTGAGCTCACAAATGGACGTTCTGTCAAAGCGCCCGTCAAAAGCGAAGGCGTAAGCACTGGTGCGCCGTTGGTTCTCGGTATTCGTCCGGAACACCTTCATCCGACAGCGGATGGTATCCTCGAAGGCGAGATCATGGTTGTCGAACGCCTTGGCGGTGAGACTTATCTCTATGTGCAAAATGAAAGCGCAACCGGACTGATTGTTGCGGAGGCAGGCGGTGGCAGCACGGCGCGTGCACACGAAACGGCTAAGCTGGGTTTTGACCCGACAGACGCGCATTTGTTTAGTCCCGACGGCAGGGCTTTGGAGCGCTTTGAACAGCATCCATTATTGCTGACGGAAAAGAAAACTCACCTGTGAGTGCAGGCTGCAATATCCCGGAGTATCCCCATGAGACTGAAAGACAAGGTGGCCCTCATCACTGGTGCCGCGCGCGGTATCGGACTTGGCTTTGCTGAAGCCTATGCACGCGAGGGCGCGAAGGTTATTATTGCCGATATTAATATTGAGCGGGCAGAAGAGGCCGCACGCGGTATTGGCCCATCGGTCAAGGCGGTAAAGCTTGACGTGACCGACCTCAATCAGATCGACAAAGTAGTGGCGGAGATCGATGCGGAATATGGCGGCATTGATATTCTGGTCAATAATGCCGCGATCTTCGATATGGCCCCTATCAACGAATTGACCGAGGACAGCTATGAGCGTGTGCTCGGCATCAACCTGAAGGGGCCGCTCTTCATGATGAAGGCGGTTTCGAACGTGATGATCAAGCGCGGACGCGGCGGCAAGATCATTAATATGGCGAGCCAGGCCGGTCGTCGCGGCGAGGCGCTGGTGACCCTCTATTGCGCGTCTAAGGCTGCCATCATCTCTGCTACGCAGTCGGCAGCTTCGCGCTCGTCAAGCACGGCATCAATGTCAATGCGATTGCGCCGGGTGTGGTCGATGGCGAACATTGGGACGTAGTGGATGCGAATTTCGCCAAATGGGAAGGTTTGAAGCCGGGTGAGAAAAGGCTGCCGTGGCGAAATCGGTGCCGATCGGTCGCTTCGCGACGCCGGAGGATATTACCGGCATGGCCGTGTTCCTCGCTTCTTCGGACAGCGACTATATCCTTGCCCAGACCTTCGGTGTCGATGGCGGCAATTGGATGGCGTGAAACAAGGTTGGAATTGAAACTTTGGATACCCGGCCGATTGAAAGTTCAGTTCGTACCCGATTGAATAGAGGATACCGTCATGACCAAGCTATCGCGCGCAACGCTTCAAAGTTTCGATAAGGTGCACAAGCCCGGCTACGACCCTGCTGGGCTGAAGCCAGGTATCGTGCATTTTGGCGTCGGCAATTTTCACCGCGCGCATCAGGCGGTCTATCTGGACGATCTGTTCGCGAGCGGCGAGGGGCATGACTGGGCGCTGGTGGGTGCTGGCGTGCGCGCGAGCGATGATGCCATGCGTGATACGCTCAAGGCACAGGACTGGCTGACGACTGTTGTGGAACAGGAGGCCGATCATGCGGGCGCGCGCATCACCGCGTCGATGGTCGATTATGTGACCATTTCGACAGAGGAAGGGCGCAAGGTCCTGATGGCTTATCTCACATCAGCGGATACGCGCATCGTTTCGATGACCATCACCGAGGGCGGCTATTATATCGATCCGGCGAGCCAGACTTTCGATCCTGCCCATCCGGATATTGTAGCGGATGCCGCGCATCCAGACCGTCCCAAGACCGTGTTCGGCCTGATCGTGCAGGCGCTGAAACTGCGTAAGGCGGCAGGCGTTCAGCCTTTCACGGTCATGTCCTGTGATAACATTCCGGGTAACGGGCATGTGACGGAAGACGCCGTGACGGGGCTTGCAAGCTGAGCGACCCGACCTTTGCCGACTGGATTTCCGCCAATGTCGCTTTCCCGAATTCGATGGTGGATCGCATCACGCCCGCCACCGGCGCGCGCGAGCGTGAAATCGCTGCGAAGGATTTCGGGGTTGAAGACGGGTGGCCGGTTTTCTGTGAAGTGTTCAAGCAATGGGTGATGGAGGACAATTTCCCCACTGGGCGTCCTGCATTGGAAAAGTCGGTGTCACGTTCACTGATCAGGTTGCTGCTTATGAACTGATGAAAATCCGCATTCTGAATGGCGGTCACGCGGCCATTGCCTATCCCGGCGGATTGCTCGACATACATTTCGTGCATGAAGCGATGGAGCATTCGCTGATCCGGCGCTATCTGGAAAAACTTACCAAAGATGAGATCATTCCAGAAGTGCCACCGGTACCGGATACCAATCTCGAAGACTATCGTATCCTCATTGACGAACGTTTCGCCAATCCAAGCATCGGCGATACGATCCGTCGCCTGTGTCTTGATGGTTCCAACCGTCAGCCGAAATTCATTCTGCCAACTGCTTCTGATCGGGTAGCAAAAGGCAAATCCGTGACAGGGCTGGCGCTCGTTTCCGCGTTCTGGTGCCGCTACTGCTACGGTACGAGCGATAGCGGCTCGATTATTGAACCGAACGATCCGTCATGGGATCGCCTGACCAAGCAGGCGGCTCTTGCAAAAGCAATCCGGCGGCATGGCTCGCGATGGATGATATCTTTGGTTCGCTTGCTTCAAATCCAGCTTATGTGGCGGCTTTTTCATCCGCGCTTTTGCGCATCTGGCAGGATGGGACTGTCAAAACGCTCGAGCGTTATCTGGCAGGTGAGCCATTATAACTGAAAATTACAGGGCGCCCGGATATACCCTTACCGGACGGTTGTCCTTGACCGACTCCATCACAACAAAAGTGGAGGTGCTTGCCACATTGGGCAGGCTCGAAATCTTTTCGCCCAGCACCTCGCGGTAACGCCGGATGTTGGGCGTTCGTACTTTCAGAAGATAGTCGAAGGAGCTTGCGATCATGTGGCACTCTTCGACTTCACGTATCTTGCGCACGGCCATGTTGAAGGCTTCAAGCGCGGCTTCACGTGTGTCGGATAGCTTGACCGTCGTAAAGGCGATATGATCAAGGCCGAGTTTCGGGATCAATGGCGGCGCGAAACCGACAATATAACCTTCATTGACCAGTCTTTTCAGCCTCGCCTGACATGGAGTCTTGGAAAGGCCGACTTTTTAGAGAGTTCTGTTACGGAAATGCGTCCGTCTTCGCTCAGTACTTCCAAAATACGCCTGTCGAACTGATCCAAATCGTCCACAGAATCTATCTTGCGCATCCGTTTAGCCTATTTTTAGCTGATAATAAGATCGATATTCCCTCATATGGCGTGAAACAAGGCAGAACGCAATCTGTACAAATGGTAGTGTGCTCCCACATAAAGCAGAGCTAAACTGAGCACAAACGCTCTAGGTTGTTATTACTTGCGAGCATTAAATCATGACCGATACCCTATCCGCTCCCGTCAATCCGGTTTTCCAGAATTTTGCACCGCCGATCCGCGAGCAGAGCGCGTTGAGGCAGGCGATTACCGTCGCTTATCGCCGCCCGGAGACCGAATGCGTTTCGGCGTTGGCGGCGCAGGCCGCTCTGCCGGAAGAAACGGCGAAGCAAATCCGCTCCACTGCTCGCAAGCTGATTGAAGCGCTGCGTGCCAAGCATAAGGGGACGGGCGTCGAAGGCCTAGTGCATGAATATTCGCTGTCGAGCCAGGAAGGTGTGGCGCTTATGTGCCTTGCCGAGGCGCTGCTGCGCATTCCAGACATGGCGACGCGAGACGCGCTCATCCGGGACAAGATTTCGAATGGTGACTGGAAGTCTCACATCGGCGGCGGGCGCTCGCTCTTCGTCAATGCTGCGACCTGGGGACTTGTCGTCACGGGCAAGCTGACAAATACGGTCAATGATCGCGGTCTGTCGGCTGCCCTGACACGCCTGATCGCCCGTTGCGGTGAACCCGTCATTCGTCGCGGTGTCGACATGGCCATGCGGATGATGGGTGAGCAGTTTGTCACCGGAGAAACCATCGATGAAGCGCTGAAGCGCGCCAAGCTGCTGGAAGAACGTGGCTTCCGCTATTCCTACGATATGCTGGGTGAGGCTGCGACCACCGCTGCCGACGCTGAGCGTTATTACAAGGATTACGAAACTGCCATTCACGCCATTGGTCGCGCCTCCGCCGGTCGCGGCATCTATGACGGTCCCGGCATTTCCATCAAGTTGTCCGCTTTGCATCCGCGCTATGTCCGTTCGCAGAGTGAACGCGTCATGGGAGAGTTGTTGCCGAAGGTGAAGGCCCTCGCTGCTATCGCCAAGTCCTATAATATCGGCCTGAACATCGATGCCGAGGAAGCTGACCGTCTGAGCTGTCGCTTGATCTGCTGCAAAGCCTGATCGAAGATCCGGATCTGGCAGATTGGGAAGGCATCGGCTTCGTGGTGCAGGCCTATGGCAAGCGTTGCCCGTTCGTACTTGATTTCATCATCGACCTGGCCCGTCAGAACAAGCGCCGCGTCATGGTTCGTCTGGTGAAAGGCGCCTATTGGGACGCCGAAATCAAGCGCGCACAGGTTGACGGTCTGGAAGACTTTCCGGTTTATACCCGCAAGGTACATACTGACGTTTCCTACATTGCATGTGCACGCAAGCTCCTTGCGGCAACAGATGCCGTTTTCCCGCAATTCGCAACGCACAATGCTCAGACGCTGGCCACAATCTATCATCTGGCTGGTCCGGATTTCAAAACCGGAAAGTTCGAGTTCCAGTGCCTGCATGGCATGGGTGAACCGCTTTATGATGAAGTTGTCGGTGCTGAAAAACTTGGCCGTCCAGCTCGTATTTATGCGCCGGTCGGCACACATGAAACGCTTCTCGCCTACCTTGTTCGCCGACTTCTCGAGAATGGCGCGAACTCGTCCTTCGTCAATCGCATCGGCGACGAAAGTGTTTCCGTCGATGAACTGATCGCCGACCCGGTAGAAGTCGTTCGCTCAATGGCTGTCGTCGGTGCGCGCCATGACCAGATTGCCCTGCCGGAAAATCTCTATGGCGCTCGCAAGAACTCTGACGGTTTCGACCTGTCGAATGAAGTCACGCTCGCTGAACTCAGCACGATTTTGAAGGACAGTGCCAGCCGCGTGTGGACATCGGAACCTCAGGTTGTCGGAGCCAAGGTTAAGGGAACCAGCCGCTCGGTTCTCAACCCTGGAGACCGGAACGATGTTGTCGGTACGGTGACGGAGATCGCCGAAGCTGGCTTAGCGAAAGCCATGAAGGCGGCACAGAAGGCCACGGCAAGCTGGTCTGCAGTTGCGCCAGCCGAACGTGCGGCTTGTCTTGAGCGCGCAGCGGATATCATGCAGTGCGATATGCCGGTTCTGCTCGGCCTCATCATGCGTGAAGCTGGTAAATCCATGCCGAACGCGATTGCAGAAGTACGCGAAGCCATAGATTTCCTGCGTTATTATGCAGAGCAGACTCGTCGCACGTTGGGCGTTGGTCACCAGGCGCTGGGACCCGTGGTCTGCATCAGCCCGTGGAACTTTCCGTTGGCGATCTTTACCGGCCAGATTGCCGCAGCACTTGTGGCTGGTAATCCGGTCTTGGCAAAGCCTGCCGAAGAGACCCCGCTTATTGCAGCGCAAGGTGTTCGTATCCTGCATGAGGCTGGCATTCCGGCCGATGCGCTGCAGCTTCTTCCGGGTGATGGTCGGATCGGAGCGGCACTGGTTGCAGCGCCGGAAACCTGTGGTGTGATGTTCACCGGCTCGACCGAAGTTGCCCGTCTCATTCAGGCCCAGCTTGCCTCACGTCTGCTGCCGAATGGCAAGCCGATCCCGCTGATCGCTGAGACGGGCGGTCAGAATGCAATGATAGTGGATTCATCCGCGCTGGCTGAACAGGTCGTGTTTGACGTAATTGCATCCGCATTCGATAGTGCTGGTCAGCGTTGTTCAGCACTGCGGGTTCTCTGCCTGCAGGAAGATGTCGCAGACCGTATCCTGGCGATGCTCAAGGGTGCCCTGAAAGAACTGACCATTGGTCGCACCGACAAGCTGAAGGTCGATATCGGTCCAGTTATCACCGATGAAGCCAAGAATATCATTGAAAAGCACGTTCAGGGAATGCGTGATCTCGGTCGCAAGGTGGAACAGCTTCCGCTCGGTTCTGAAACGGAGAACGGAACTTTCGTTGCACCAACCATCGTTGAAATCAATTCGCTGCGCGATCTGGAAGCGGGAAGTCTTTGGCCCGGTTCTGCATGTGGTCCGTTACAAGCGCGACGACATGGAGCGCCTGATCGACGATATCAACGCGACGGGCTATGGCCTGACCTTCGGTCTGCATACGCGTCTTGACGAAACCATCGCCAATGTCGCCGACCGTATTCGCGTCGGTAACGTCTATATCAACCGCAACGTCATCGGTGCGATTGTCGGCGTGCAACCATTTGGCGGTCGTGGCCTGTCCGGTACCGGTCCGAAGGCAGGGGCCCACTTTATCTCGGACGACTGGTCGATACAGCGCCGATCCCGCCGCGCCATAGCTCGGTTCACACCGATCCAGCGCTCAAGGATTTTGCCAAATGGCTTGGCCAACGCGGGATGAACGATCTGGCGCAAGCTGCACGTGATACCGGCAGTGCTTCGGCCCTCGGCCTTGATCTTGAACTGCCGGGCCCGGTCGGCGAGCGCAATCTTTATGCGTTGCATCCGCGCGGAAACATCCTGCTGGTTCCGCAGACGGAAACAGGCCTTTATCGACAGATGACTGCCGCACTAGCCACGGGCAATACTGCTTACATCGATGAAGCTTCGGGATTGCGGGATGTGCTGAAAGATATTCCCACTTCGGTGGCAGCGCGCACAATCTGGACGAATAACTGGGAATCCGATGCACCGTTTGCTGGTGCGCTGGTCGAAGGAGATGTTGAACGCATCGTTGAGATCAACAAGAAGCTTGCAACGCTTCCCGGACCGTTGGTCCTGACACAGGCTGCTCCCACGGAAGAATTGGCAAGCAACCCGGACGCCTATTGTCTCAACTGGCTGTTGGAAGAAGTTTCGACCTCCATTAATACGACTGCTGCCGGTGGCAATGCTAGCCTGATGGCCATCGGCTGATCGAAAGTGAAATAGAAAACAATGAGAAGGGCGGCTTTGGCCGCCTCAGATTGATTACAAACCCCTCGATTTTTGGAAGCAGTCAAAAACGAGGGGTTTTGATTCCGATTTGTTCACGTTCTGAATCTGGGACGTTCCGTGAATCTGAGGTCATTTTGACCCTGCCGGAGGTTTGTCAGTAGCCTGGGGCGGCTTTGGCCGCCTTTTGTCGATAAAGCTTGCATGGCTGTGCAACTGATAACCAAAAACAGAATGATTGAATTATTTTTGTAATTTCAGAATAAAATTTACAAAGGCATTGACAGGCTTTCATAAAAGGCAAAGACTGTGCACACGCTTGCAAAAGCGTCGGCGTGGAGGCGTCGTATAAAGGGAGGAAAACAATGCGTTCGGCATTTCTGATTGCGCTGGCCGCGGGCGTATCTTCATTTGCTTTTTCTGCGCAGGCCGCAGGTAATCTCAATCTCATCTGTTCCGCGGACGTAGTCATCTGTGAGCAGATGAAGAACATGTTCGAGAAGGATACCGGCATCAAGGTCAACATGGTGCGACTTTCTTCGGGCGAAACCTATGCCAAGGTACGGGCCGAAGCGCGCAATCCGAAGACAGATATCTGGTGGGCCGGCACAGGTGATCCACATCTTCAGGCCGCGGCTGAGGGGCTGACGCTCGAATACAAATCCCCGATGCTCGACCAGTTGAATGATTGGGCCAAGAAGCAGGCCGAAAGCTCTGGCTTTCGTACGGTTGGTGTTTACGCCGGTGCGCTCGGTTGGGGTTACAACACCGATATTCTTGCCAAGAAGAACCTGAAAGAGCCGAAATGCTGGGCCGATCTGCTCGATGCGTCTTATAAGGGCGAAATCCAGATGGCCAATCCGAACTCTTCCGGTACTGCCTATACAGCGCTGGCGACTCTGGTGCAGATCATGGGCGAGGAAAAAGCCTATGATTATCTGAAGAAGCTCAACGATAATGTATCGCAGTACACCAAATCCGGCTCGGCTCCCGTCAAATCTGCGGCGCGTGGTGAAACGGGTATCGGTATTGTCTTCATGCATGATGCGGTGTCGATGACGGCAGAGGGCTTCCCAATCAAATCGGTCGCTCCATGTGAAGGCACTGGCTACGAGATCGGCTCCATGTCGATCATCAAGGGCGCCAAGAATCTCGAGAACGCCAAGAAGTGGTATGACTGGGCGCTGACGGCAGAAGTGCAGTCGCATATGAAAGATGCGAAATCCTTCCAGTTGCCTTCGAACAAATCAGCTGAGGTTCCAGAGGAATCCCCGCGCTTCGAGGATATCAAGCTTATTGATTACGATTTCAAGACCTATGGCGAGCCAGCGAAGCGCAAGGAATTGCTCGAGCGCTGGGATAAGGAAATCGGCGCGCACGCCAACTGATCTGTCATTGGCTTGAAATTCGGGTGCGTCGCTCACGTTGTTCGACGCAGCTGTCCCGAATGGTGGAACAAGGTCATGGCATTGCTGAAATATGCAGGGCCGAAGCCCCAGTCATTCCTCAGAAATCCTGATCTGGAGGGACGCAGACATCCATGAAACAGCATAATCGCAGACTGGATATCGTTCTGGCGCTGGCGTTCGCGGCATTTGTCTTGTTGCCGTGGTATCGCATAGAAGACGGCTTTCTGAGTTTCGTCTGGCTAGACGGAATGTTCGGCGATGGTGCGACGGCACCCGGCCTGTGGCAGATCATCTTCTTCGGGCGCCCTTGGCTTGGCGCTGTCGCTGTGTTCATGCTGCTTTGTGCTGCCGCCCGCTTCCTATTGCCTGTTGAACGTCGGAGCAGCGTTTTGATATGGGCGAGCCTTCTTGGCGTGATTTTCCTGGCGCTGCAAGGCTTGGCCATCGGCTTTTCCGGCTGGAACTGGACAATCAGTGAAAACCTGTTCGGTGCACTTTCTGATGGCCAGCCGGCCTTCGGTGCCGGAGCAATCCTGACGGGCTTCTGCTTTCTGCTGATTTTCTCGTTTGGTCTCGCAGAACGCGGCGTAATGAAGGGAGACGCATTCGTCGTCTCTTCCATTACCCTGCTTGTCGCATTGGTTGCTGTATTCGTCTTCTATCCTGTTATCAGCATGTTTGCCGGATCGGTGCAGGATTTCGACGGCTCATTCAAGCCTGATGGTTTCATAGGGAACATTCAGAATTCCTCCATCTGGAGTCTGGCCTGCGTTATCGATGAGGGGCGATGTGGTGTCGCGTGGCGCACATTGTGGCTGGCGCTGATGACAGCAACGGGATCCACGGTAATGGGTCTTGCCTTTGCACTTGTTGCGACCCGTACAGGCTTCCCTTTCAAGAAAGGTCTCCGGCTTCTCACCATATTGCCGATCATCACACCGCCTTTCGTTGTCGGCCTTGCATTGACATTGCTTTTGGTCGCGCAGGTGTAGTGACGGAGCAGATCTCCAATATATTTGGTGTCGAGCCCGGCCGGTGGCTTTATGGCCTCATCGGCATTTGGATCGCACAGGTCCTGTCTTTCACGCCGATTTCCTTCCTCGTGCTTATCGGTGTTGTAGAAGGTGTGTCGCCGTCTATGGAAGAGGCGTCGCAAACCTTGCGCGCCGATCGCTGGCGTACTTTTCGCAGGGTTTCACTACCACTGATGGCTCCGGGCTTGCCAATGCATTCCTCATCGCATTCATCGAAAGCATGGCAGATTTTGGCAATCCGATGGTACTCGGGGCAGCAATGGCGTACTTTCGACCGAAATATTCTTCGCCGTGGTGGGCGCGCAGAACGATCCATCCCGCGCGGCGGTTCTCGCCATCGTGCTACTCTGCTTTACATTGACCGCATTTCTTATCCAGCGCGTCTGGCTCTCGGGCAAGAATTTCGCGACGGTGACCGGCAGGGCGATTCCGGCATGCATGCCGGGTTGCCGCGCGGGCTAAAGATCGGCGTTTATGCTCTTGTCATTCCGTGGATGATTTTCACTGTCGTTGTATATGCTATGATCCTTATCGGCGGCTTCGTACGGCAATGGGGCTCGACAATACACTGACCATTGAACACTACGCGCGCGCGTTTTCTATCAATTGACCGAAAACGGTATCGGGTGGACCGGTGTAGCTTGGAATTCGTTCTGGACGACCATGGAAATTTCGCTGCTCTCGGCACCGCTGACTGCGGCAGTCGGTTTGCTAACGGCCTATCTGATCGTTCGCCAGCGTTTCGTGGGGCGAAATATATTCGAATTTGCCTTGATGTTGAGCTTCGCCATTCCGGGTACTGTTATCGGCGTCAGCTACATTATGGCTTTCAATCTGCCACCGCTTGAAATGACCGGTACTGCATTGATCCTGATTGCATGTTTCGTCTTCCGCAACATGCCGGTTGGCGTACGCGGCGGGATCGCCGCCATGAGCCAGCTCGACAAGAGTCTCGATGAAGCTTCCCTGACGCTGCGGGCAAACAGTTTCCGCACGATCCGAAAGATCATTCTGCCACTGCTGCGTCCAGCAATCACAGCTGCACTGGTCTATTCCTTCGTGCGCGCCATTACATCCATTAGCGCGGTCATTTTCCTCGTTTCTGCCCAATACAACATGGCGACATCCTATATCGTTGGCCTCGTTGAAAACGGGGAGTTCGGTGTCGCGATTGCGTATTCCTCAATGCTGATCGTGGTGATGATCGTGGTCATTACAGGCTTTCAGCTTCTCGTGGGTGAACGCAAACTTAGGCGCGAGAACCGCGTTGCCGCAGTCCCTCCCGTTAACACTGTTCGTCAGGAGAAAACCGCATGACTGCGATCCGTCCCGGCTCCGTTACATTCGAAAATGTCACCAAGAAATTTGGTAACTTCACCGCCTTGCCCGATCTATCCCTGACTGTCGAGCCGGGAACTCTGGTGACGCTCCTTGGACCGTCCGGTTGCGGCAAGACGACGACATTGCGGTTGTTGGCGGGCTTGAACACCCGACGTCGGGCCGCATCCTGATTGGCGGCAAGGACGTGACCAATCTGCCAGCCAATGAGCGCGATGTGTCGATGGTCTTTCAGTCTTATGCGCTCTTTCCGCATATGAGTTCGCTGGACAATGTGGCTTACGGTCTGGAATCTTCGGGCTTGAAAAGCGGAAGCGCGCGAACGTGCGGAAGAGGGGTTGAAGCTCGTCGGTCTCGCAGGAATGGGGCATCGCCTTCCGGCAGAACTGTCGGGTGGCCAGCAACAACGCGTGGCGGTGGCCCGTGCTCTGGTGCTGGAGCCCCAGGTTCTGCTTCTGGACGAGCCACTTTCGAATCTCGACGCGCGCCTACGTCGCCGGGTGCGCACTGAAATTCGCGAGCTCAGCAACGGCTCGGGTTTACCGCCGTATATGTCACGCACGATCAGGACGAGGCGCTCGCTGTATCCGACACAATCATCGTCATGAAGGAGGGCAATATCGCACAGAAGGGAAGCCCGCGTGATCTCTATGAGACACCGGCCTCCGCCTTTATCGCGGATTTCATGGGAGAGGCTAATGTTGTGCCGTGTGAGGTGATGACAGCAGACGAAGGCAAAGCTGTCATTCGTGTGGGTAGCCTGACCCACCGGATTACCGCGCGCAACGCCCGGCCGGGTCCGGCGCAGCTTGCGATCCGTCCAAATGCGGTGACTTTGCAGCCAAAGGCTGGCGGCGGCTTCCCGGTCGTGTTGCCCATTCGGCCTATCTCGGCGATCATATCGAGTATGAAATTGAGACCGAACACGGCAAGCTTTTCATTGTCGATCTGGAGGTCGAAGAGGCTCTGCCGCCGCAAACCGATGTCTCTATCGAGTTCAAAACGCGCGGGCTTGCCATTATCAATCAATAGGCGCAGAAACGTCGCGCCTTTCTTTATCTCTCATCGGAAAATCATTATGACTTCCCATCCCCGACAGGAATTAGAAGCGCGGCTGGCGCTTGCCGAAAAGATCGCGCGCGAGGCGGGTGCCAAGGCTCTCAACTATTTCATGCGGCGTGAAACGCTGATTATCGAGACCAAGCGTGATCCGCAGGATGTGGTATCGATTGCGGACAGGGACGTCGAACAGCTTATCCGTGCCCGTGTGTCGGAAACCTTTTCTCAGGACGGCTTTCTGGGAGAGGAATACGGGCTGAATGAAGGCACTTCGGGCTACACCTGGGTTGTGGATCCCATCGATGGCACCAGTCCTTTCGTCAATGGCATGCCGAACTGGTGTGTTTCTATTGCCATTCTGAAAGACGGTGAGCCTGTCATCGGCGTTATCCAGGCCCCGTGTTTCGACGAACTTTATGCCTCGGCCAAAGGCCTGGGCGCTACACTTGATGGCAAGAAGCTGGTTCTTGATCCGAGCCGCACGATCCGCAATTCTGTAACGGGCATTGGTGCTAACAACTACGTTACGCCGCAGGTCGTGGCGAAAGTCGTGGAAGACCTGCTTGAGGCGGGCGGAACGTTTATTCGCAATGGTTCCGGCGCGCTGATGATTGCTTATGTCGCGGCTGGCAGGCTGGTCGGATATTATGAGCCTTATATGCATGCCTGGGATTGCATGGCGGGCTTTTGCCTCGTGCGTGAAGCGGGCGGTTATGCGCATCCTTTCCCTGTCGACGGAGAAAAGCTCACCAAGGGCAACAAAGTTTTCGTAGCCGGGCCCGGTGCGATCGATGATCTCAAGAAGGTTGCCCGTCTATAGAAGAGGATATGATCTTTCCGGAATTTCAATTCCAGCCATATTCTGAATAGGGCTCGTTGCCAGCGGCGTAGAGGAGTGCCTGCCGGACGTAGGGAATCGTATTATCCGGCAGATTGTCCAGCCGTCTCCATTGCAGATCGGCATGCTTGTCTGGCTCACATAGGGTAGGCGTGCCGGTCCATTCATCTGCGCGGAAGAAATGACCAAGCCATTGATTGCCAGTCGTCAAGCTGTGCAAGGTGTGGACTGGCTTTAGAGCTTCCGGTGCTATGACTACACCAGTCTCTTCGAAAGCTTCACGTGCCGCTGCTGCCCGGATTGTTTCGCCCGCCTCCAGCCCTCCGGCTGGAATGCTGAACCAGCCGTCCATCCATCCGGTTGCCTTCCGCTGCAACATGCAGATTTCTGGTCCGCGTGCCAGCATGACAAAGACTGCGGACGAAAGCTGGAAGCGTACACGCTCGTTCAATTGACTCTCCCAGCAAATCGGCAAGTCTTCTACAGACTTGCCGATAGCTTACACGAGTCGGCCTCGCTCTGAAGTCAGATCTGGGCCAGGTCAGGGATTATCGCGCTTGAAAATCCAGTCGTGATCGGGGTGGTTCTTGAACCGCCATTTGCGCAAGGGCCAGCCATCACGTTGAGATAATACATCTCGTACCCATAAGGTGCGCCACATGGATGATGCCCCTTTGGTACGAGCACGACATCTCCGTCAGAGACCGCCATCGTTTCATCAAGGCTTCCATCTTCGGTGAAAACACGCTGGAAGCCGAAGCCCTGCGCCGGATTGAGGCGGTGATAATATGTCTCTTCCAGATAGGTCATGTCCGGAAAATTGTCTTCGTCGTGCCTATGGGGTGGATAGGACGACCAGTTTCCCTGCGGTGTGAATACCTCGGTAACAAGAAGGCTATCGGCAACATCCCGGCCTTCCATCGCAATATTGTGGATGAAACGGGTGTTGGCGCCTTTCCGCGCTGCTCCAGTGTCAGACTTTCCGGCCCAAGCTTTTGTGCCTTGCGACCCGGTTTGCCCGGCGCGGTGCAGACAGCCAGAACGCAATCTGTCGTGGCAGTCGCGCGCCAGTCGCTTTCAGCAGGCACGTAGAGGCAGTGCGGCGGCAGTTTCTCGAACACGTTCATGCGTTCGCCTATCTCGCCGAAATCCTCATCGGAGGCGGAAATCTTCGCTTTGCCTTCCACAAGGACGAGAATCACTTCGGTCGATCCAGTCTTTTCGGAAACGCTCTCACCGGGGTTGAGACGATAGAGTCCGAAGCCGACATACTCCCATTCGGCGCTTTCGGGGTGATGTCGTGGACCTTTCCATGCGTGCCCTTGGGCTTGCGCAACAAATTGGCCATGTCTCAGTCTCCTTTGTCGAGTCCTGCTTCACGTGCGAATGATTTCAGTGATTTCAACCCGAGTGACTGATACTGGTACGGATTGCGAACTTCCGGGTCCTGTTCGGCTTCGATCACCAGCCAGCCCTGATAGGCTTTGTCAGCCGCGACTTTCAGCACAGGCGTGAAGGCGACGCCGCCCTCTGCATCGCCGGGAACAGTGAATACACCGCGACGAACCCTCCAGGAAAGACAGGCTCTGGTCTCGTACCTCGGTAGCTATCGCCGGACGAACGTTCTTGGTGTGGATATGACCCACGCGGCCCATATGCTTTTGGCAACCCGTTCCGGATCACCGCCGCCGAACAGGCAATGGCCGGTATCGAGAAGAAGCTTCGTGTGCGGCCCGGTATGCTGCATCAGAAGATCAATTTCGTCTTCACTTTGCACCACCGTTCCCATGTGATGATGGTAGACAAGCGCGATACCTTGGGCCGCGGCATATTCCGCCAGTGCTTCGACGCCCGCCCCAAATTCTTCCCAGCGCGCTTCTTCCAGCACCGGACGCTCGGATAACGGCTTGTCGTTGTCACCATGAATGGCGTTCGAGGTTTCGCAAACGATGATGACCTTCGAACCCATCGCTTTCAGAAGATCGAGCGCAGGCTGCATCGCCTTCTTTTCTTCTTCAACGGAATTCACCAACAGATTGAGTGAATGCCAGCCCGATACATAGCGAAGCTTGCGGGGCTCGAGTACGGCTTTAAGAGCGGCGGCTTCCTGCGGAAACTTATGACCTTTCTCGATCCCGTCGAATCCGATTTCGGCGGTTTCATCGAGGCATTGATCCAGGGTGATGTGCGCGCCGAGGCTGCGATCATCGTCGTTCGACCAGGCAATAGGATTGGTGCCATAGAGGATCATCGGTCAGTTTCTTTCTTTGAGCTTAGCGTCATAATCTTTACGTGCGGCACGCACCTGTTCGCGCTCCGAGACTTCCGGCACAGCGACATCCCACCACCAACCGCCAGTTTCAGGGGTAGGGTAAGGATCGGTGTCGATAATGACGACAGTGGTGCGTGGGCTGTTGCGGGCTTCCGCCAGTGCTTCTTCCAGCTCACGGATCGATCCTGCTTTTTCGTATCCGCGCCCATCGCTCCGGCGTGGGCAGCGAAATTGATCTTCGATGGATTCACATGGGTGGCATGGTCGAGCAGGTTGTTGAACTCGGCGCCGCCGGTCGCCATCTGAAGCCGGTTGATGCAGCCGAAACCGCGATTGTCAGTAACAACAACTGTAATTTTCTGCCCCATCATGACAGCAGTGGCGAGTTCGGAATTGGCCATCATGTAGGAACCGTCGCCGACCATCACGATGACATCTCGATCCGGTTCGGCCATCTTGATGCCAAGGCCACCGGCGATTTCATACCCCATGCACGAAAAGCCATATTCCATGTGATAGGACATGGGACGATCGGCCTTCCAGAGTTGGTGTAACTCTCCCGGCATCGTTCCTGCAGCGCACATGACAACGGTGTTCTCTCGTGCCTGACGCTGCACTGCGCCGATTACCTGCATATCAGTCGGCAAGGTATTGCCATCGCCGGGGCAGCGGTAAATCGGTCTGCTGCCGCAAACCATTTCTCTTTCAACGTCGTGTCCGCGGGTTGGCGTTTATAGCCGCCAATCGCTTTCGAGAGCGCTTCAAGAGCAATCTTTGCATCGGCAACCAATGGAAGCGAACCGTGCTTTGAGCCATCGTAGGGTTGGACGTTTAGCGAGAGAAGCTTGCGTCCAGGGTGTTTGAACAGCGCCCATGATCCGGTCGTGAAATCCTGAAAGCGCGTGCCAACACCGATCACCAGATCGGCTTCCGCCGCGATGGCATTGGCGCTGTCTGCCCCAGTTACGCCAACCGGGCCGAAATTGAGTGGGTGATCCCACGGCAGAGCTGATTTACCGGCCTGTGTTTCGATGATCGGAACGCCATGTGTTTCTGCAAAATTGCGCAAGGCTCCGTGAGCACCGGAGTAATGCACTCCGCCACCAGCAACGATAACGGGCTTAAGTGCTGCCCTGATTGCTGCCACTGCGGTATTCAGTTCATTCTCATCCGGCGGCGGGCGGCGCCAGTGCCAGACTTTTGTTCAAAGAACTCTTCAGGCCAGTCATAGGCCTCAGTTTGCACGTCCTGGCAAAGGCCAGCGTTACCGGTCCGCAATCAGCAGGATCGGTCATGGTGCGGAAGGCGCGAGGCAGGGCGGTGAGAAGCTGTTCAGGCCGGCTGATTCTGTCGAAATAGCGGCTGACTGGACGAAAACAGTCATTCACGGTCATAGTGCCGTCATTGAAGTCTTCGATCTGCTGTAAGACGGGATCAGGTCCACGATTGGCAAAGACATCGCCGGGAATGAGAAGGATGGGTAGACGGTTTACATGGGCAAGGGCTGCTGCCGTGACCATATTTGTTGCGCCGGGGCCGATGGAGGAGGTGACGGCGCAAGTGCGCTTGCGACCAAGTTGTTTGGTATAAGCAATGGCTGCATGGGCCATGGTCTGTTCATTATGGCCGCGCCATGTAGGTAGCTCTTCACGAATGCCATGAAGAGCCTCGCCAAGTCCGGCCACATTCCCGTGGCCGAATATAGCCCAAACGCCTGCGATAAAAGTCTCACCATCCGGCGTCATCTGATTGGTGAGGTAGCGCACCAATGCCTGCGCGGCGGTCAATCGAACGGTTTTCATAGCTCCTCCAGCTTCCTCCCGGCAGAACGAATTCAAAATGTACGCACGCCATCCCAGACATTGCAAAGGCCACGATAGCGCGTCACCATGTCGGCGACTGCTTCTTCGTCGCTAATCAGGCCGTTCAGCCATTTGCGTGCCGCGTCACCAAAGATCGTACGTCCCACTGCAAAGCCTTTGACGAGGTCGAATTCGGCAGCAATTGCAAGACTGGCTTTCAGTTCTTCGGCAGGTGCGTCCAGCCCTAGAACAACGATGCCGCGTGTGTGTGCATCATTGCGTATGATCGCATTACAGGCATTGGCCCATGCCGCCCTGGTTTTCATGGGCTCGAGCTTCCACCAGTCGGGATAGACGCCGATCTCATAAAACCGCTCAATCACACGTGCTGTCGTATTGTCATCGACTGGTCCAGCTTTGGACGGGATGATTTCAAATAGGAATTCCAGCCTGTTACGTCGGGCTGCTGCGAAAAGACGTGAAACAGTTTCTTCCTGTTCTGCCTTGAACTCGGCTGTATCATCTGGGTGGTAGAAGCATAGCAACTTCACGACATTCTCTACAGGCCACTCGACCAGTCCACCGCAGTCTGGTCCGAGTTCCGGTTCCAGCTTGAGCGGACGCGAACCGGGCCATTCGGTCGGACGCCCGATCCACAAGCCCGTGCCAGCAGCCCGGTAAAGAGCATCGCGGCCCAGTCGACCATCACACAATATGCCGTAACCTTCAGCGCCGTTCGCCACTTGCAAGGCTGCATTCAGGCAAAGCTGCTTGAATTCACCGATCTTGTCGGTCGAAACGCCCGCCTCAGCGGCCATTTCTTCCAACTGGACGCGGTGGTCAAAGGCGAAAACGCGCATATGTGGCCAGTGACCGTTGCGATTGGTAGACCAATGGATCTGCTCCAGAGCGGTGTCCTTGCGCATAGCCTTGTTGCGAATGCCGGTACGGAAAAATACTGAAGCTCTTCCCAACTCGGATAGGCTGGCGTGCATCCATGCCGCGAGACTGCAAAAGCTCCACAGGCATTGGCAAATTTGAGGCTGGTAGGCCAGTCTTCACCCTTCAGCCAGCCTCGCAAAAGTCCAGACATGAACCCGTCGCCTGCACCGAGCACGTTGAAAACGTCAATCGGGAACCCTTCGCCGCTCTGCCCTTCGTCGAGACTATCAGGAATTGGGCCTTCGAAAACCACTGCTCCCATGGGGCCACGTTTACAGACCAGCGCAGCACTCGTTACTGCGCGCACGGCTTTCAGAGCCTGAAGCGTATCAGTTGAGCCACCAGCGATATGAAACTCTTCCTCTGTTCCAACAACAAGATCGAACAAGTGGAGTGTCGATTGCAGTTTGGTCGTGACGGCTGCAGATTCGATGAAACGGTTTTCACCATCACCGTGGCCCGAAAGCCCCCAGAGATTGGGGCGATAGTCTATATCGAGCGCTGTCCGGCTTCCTTTTTCACGGGCAAGACGGAGTGCTTTCAAGACAGCGGCTTCCGTCTTTGGATGAGACAGATGTGTGCCTGTAGCCAGAACACAGCCAGCTTCGGCGATGAAAGCCGGATCGATATCGTCTTCGCACAAAGCCATGTCGGCACAGTTTTCGCGATAGAATATCAGTGGAAAATGTTGCTGGTCGCGAATACCGAGAATGACGAGGGCGGTCAGGCGTTCCGGATCTGTGACTATGCCACGTGTATCCACGCCTTCGCGTTCGAGCTCGCGCAGCAGGAAACGCCCCATATGCTCGTCGCCGACACGCGTGATCAACGCCGATTTGAGACCCAACCGTGCAGTCCCGGTTGCGATATTGGTGGGAGAGCCGCCCACATATTTGTTGAAGGAGGCCATATCTTCCAGAAGGCCGCCAACCTGCGCGCCATACAGGTCAACCGAAGATCGGCCAATCGTGATCAAGTCCAGCCGCTTCACTACAATCCTCCCTCGCTACTTTCTTATTGCTGCAAGGCTGTGCATGATTCATGCGCACATAGCAGTTATTCCATTTTGATTAAAATGGATTTATTATTCTATTTCAACTGAAAAATGGAATATGCACGGAAGGGTTAGTCGCTTTGGCGCACTGTCCCTACAGCGACAGCAAGTGCTATGGCGAGGCAAAGGGTTGCGGAGAGTGAACGGAACGCACCGAAATCTACCTCTGAAACGAGCAATGTCTGTTTGGCGGATTTGCTCATCGGGCTGACAAATGTGTCGGTGATGCCGACGACGTCGATGCCACGCGCGGCGACTGTTTCGGCCATTGCGATCGTTTCTGGCGAATAGGAGAGAAGGTAATCGCCAGAAGTACATCACCTTCGCGAATAGCATGCAGGTTCTCCAGTTTGCCGACAGCGCTGTGCAGCATAGCGGGCACTTGCATCTTCTCCAGCGCATAAGCCAGATAGCTTGCGACTGGAAAAGCACGACGGATGCCGACAATGTGGATTGTCTGCGCTTCGGCCAAAAGCTGAACAGCCTTTTCGAGTGCTTCCGGATCAATGGTTTTGAGCAAACCTTCAAGGGAAGTGCGCCCTGCTTCGGCAAATTCGGCGAGGAGGGCAGGAGCGCTGCCCGTTGCGGTCTCGCGCAAATGCTGCAATCTGGTTGAATAGTCAGGCCAGCCGCCGGCATAGGAATCCCGGAACAGCTTCTGCATTTCCGAAAAGCCAGAGAAACCCATGATCTGGCAGAAGCGCATGAAGGCGGAACTCTGCACACCTGCACCTTCAGCCATCTCAGCCACGGTCGACACAGCGATACGGTCTTGGTTGGCAGCAACGAAATCGGCGCACTGTTTCAGTCTCTTCGGTAAACGGTCGGAAACCTCTAGCAGTTTTGTTTCGAATTCCTTGATATTCGCCGGGACACTGATCGATGACGGTGTAGGGGAACCCATCCTTGGCCTTTCAATATGATCTCTTGACAATCTTTATGTCACATTCTAGCAAAATAGAATAAATATTCTATAGCATATCTTCGATGTCCGAAGAGGGCTGTTTTCTGGGAGGATGAGGCAATGGTGACACGTCTGGCACTGCTCGGAGCGGGCCGTATCGGCAAGGTTCATGCAGGCGCAATCGCAGCGGACAAGCGTGCCAAACTGGTCGCCGTCGCAGATGCGAATGAGGCGGCGGCGAGAGCAATTGCCGATTCTGTCGGTGCAGACGTTCGAACCGTCGACGAAATCGAGAAATCAGACGATATAGATGCAGTGCTGATATGCACACCGACCAATACGCACGCTGATCTTATTGAACGGTTTTCGCGGGCCGGTAAGGCCGCTTTCTGTGAAAAGCCTATTGATCTCGATATTGCACGTGTTCGAGCTTGTCTCGCTGTCATTCGTGATACCGGCGCGAAGGTGATGTTGGGTTTCAATCGCCGTTTCGATCCGCATTTTGCGGCAGTCCACAAGGCCATCGAAGATGGACGCATCGGCAATGTTGAAATGGTGACGATCACCAGCCGCGATCCGGGTGCGCCGCCCGCTGAATATATCAAAGTATCTGGCGGTATTTTCCGCGACATGACGATCCATGATTTTGATATGGCGCGGTTCCTTCTTGGTGAGGAAATCGAGAGTGTATCGGCCTCGGCTGCAGTGCTTGTCGATCCAAAGATCGAAGAACTCGGCGATTTCGATAGTGCAAGCGTCATCCTGACGACCCCTTCAGGCCGTCAATGCGTTATTTCAAATTCGCGACGCGCTTCCTACGGTTATGATCAGCGTATCGAAGTCCACGGATCTCTTGGTGCTGTTTCGGCGGAAAACCAACGCCCAGTCTCAATAGAAATAGCATCTAAAGACGGCTATAACCGCCCGCCATTGCACGATTTTTCATGACGCGCTATACGGCTGCTTATGCGGCGGAAATCAACTCGTTTATCGATGCGCTGGATACCGGCAAAGCACCGCATCCTTCAGCAGAAGATGGATTGCAAGCTTTGGCTTTGGCTGAGGCGGCACTTCGTTCGGTCAGGGAAGGTCGCACTGTCAAAGTTGCGGAAGTTCTCGGATAAGGCGGTAATTTTGTTTGCCTTTTTCCGCAATCGATTGCGATATGCGGAGTATGGCTTACAAGATTGATGATTTGCCTTTCGAAGAATTTTTCGTACCCGTGAGCAAGGCTACGGCGGCTCTGGTGCGGCTGGACGAGCGGCTTTCACGCTCGCCCATTCGTGGAGGTATGGTCGAGCGCATGCACATGCATGATGCAATCGCTTCGATGTGGCTTGAAGGCGAACTTGTGCATATGGAAGACTTGGTACTGCACGACGCTTTGATGGACAGCCGGATGCCGCCATGCTCTGACCATCGCCCATGCAGTATTACGTATGCGCCGACAGATTGCCGGAAGATCTCCAGATTGGGCGCTTGGTCCGACCGGTATTCAGCGACTGCTCGGACGTGCAGTCGATACAACGTCATTGACAGAGATTGAACCGTCCAGGGCAATAGATGATGATGTTGATCCATTGCTCAACGATATTGATGGCTTGCTTGCGCGGACCGACGCACTTTTGAAAGGTGCAGTTCCTGACAAGGCCAAATTGAACACTACCGCACGCGATGCGCTGCTTTATGATAATGACTGGGATGAGGACGCGCGCTTGCAGGAATGGCGGGATTGTTTTGCGACCACGAGACATTTGCCGCCGCTTATGCGAGCGGCGTTGATCCATGATGCCTGGTTCTTTCTGGAAGTTGTGCAGCGATCATCGTGGATTGGACGGCTGCTGACGGCAGCCTTCCTCCGACAAAGCGGCCTTGCAACGGGCCATTTACCGGTAATCAGCCTCGGTCTTCGCGCAAAACGACCGGATGAACGGCGTTCGCCTAACCGGCTTATCCGTCTCAGGGCGTTTTTGAAAGCATAGAGGATGCAGCCGATATGGCCGTGAAGGAGCATGACCGGTTGCTTCTGGCGCGCGAGCAGATGCAGCGTAAGCTCAAAGGACGCCGGTCCAATTCGCGATTGCCGCAACTGATGGAGATGGTTCTACGCAGCCCCGTTATTTCCAGCCAGATGGTGGAGAAGGAGCTGCAGGTTACGCAGCAAGGGGCTTTGAAGCTGATTTCCGAACTCAATCTGAGAGAAATCACCGGGCGTGGACGTTTTCGGGCCTGGGGAGTTTTTAGTCAGTTTTCATACACATGTTGCGAAGGTGGTCAGCGAAGAGCTGAAATTCGTTGCGGCGAGCGGCGTTGGATCGCCAAGCCAGAACCAGCGACCGGTAATTGTTTTGCCCTCATAGCGAACGATGCTCAGTTCCGTTCCACGTGTGACCCCAGCCTTGACAGCCACTTCGGGCAGCAGTGTAACTCCCATTCCGAAATCGACGAATTGCACCAATGTCATGATGGATGTGGCGTGAACATCACCGCTTGCTTGCGCTGGGGTGGATCCTATAGCAGCCAGGACGTGTTCACGAAGGCAATGCCCAGTTTCCAGCAGAAGAAATGGCTGGCCCTGCAAATCATCTGCATCAACCCGGTCGCGATTGGCCAATGCATGATCGCGTCGCACCGCCAGATAGAAGATATCCCGAGCAATCTCTGCTGCCGCGAATTCATCGAGTTCATAGGGGTGGGCAACGAGTGCGACATCCAGCGACCCGGAACGCAAGCTGTCGAGCAGCGAGCGCGTAAGGCCTTCGCGAATGGTCAATTGCAGCTCGGGAAAGGCTTTAACAGTCGCAGGCAGAACTTTAGGTAGCAAAAAGGCGCGATTGACGGGATAACGCCTAACCGTAGTCTGGTGGTAAGCGGGCGCTCGGCCTGCCGTGCATGTTCAGGTAGTTCCTCAATGAGGGCGACAATATTGCGAGCACGTACCAGAAAATCTTCGCCTGCAGGCAAAAGCTGCATTCTTCGGCTCGATCGATCGATCAGTGTTACGTCAAGTTCAATCTCAAGCGCCTGAATAGCCGCACTCAATGTCGATTGGGTCACGCCTACGGCTTCAGCAGCTCGCGAAAAGAGCCAGCTTTGACAAGGGCCATGAAGTAATGGAGCTGGCGGACGCTGATATTGAGCATTGAATCTTCTATGTCTGTGCCATCGTTAAAATCGATGGATTTGATCGTTATAATCGCTTTGACCGATTTAACAAGAAGCCCTATATATGACTCGTAGACAGAAAGTTCTGAAAGTTCAGAAATTTCCGCATAACAATGGGATTTACAGGTAGGTATAAGATGCTCGGTATTGGCGACAAGCTCCCTCCTTCAAGGTAACCGGCGTAAAGCCCGGTTTTAACCATCATGAAGAAAACGGCGTTTCGGCATTTGAAGACATTACCGAAGCGAGCTTCACGGGCAAGTGGAAGGTTATCTTCTTTACCCGAAGGATTTCACCTTCGTCTGTCCGACCGAAATCGCAGAATTTGCGCGCCTTGCATCGGATTTCGAAGACCGGGACGCAGTCGTTCTCGGCGGTTCGACCGACAATGAATTCGTGAAGCTTGCATGGCGTCGCGATCACAAAGACCTCGACAAGCTGCCGATCTGGTCGTTTGCCGACACTAACGGTTCGCTGGTCGATGGCCTCGGTGTGCGTTCACCGGATGGCGTGGCATATCGCTACACTTTCGTTGTCGATCCAGACAACACGATCCAGCACGTTTATGCAACCAACCTCAACGTTGGTCGCGCTCCGAAGGATACGCTGCGCGTTCTCGATGCACTGCAGACCGATGAGCTCTGCCCATGCAATCGCGAAGTCGGTGGCGAGACGCTCAAGGCTGCCTGATAGGTCCTGATTTGTTGCAGAAAGGCGGGTCGAGGCCCGCCTTTCTTTATCTAATATCCAAATGACAGATAAAGAGGGTTCCATGTCCATTGATGATCTGAAGTCAAAAATCCCGGATTTCGCCAAGGACGTTCGTCTCAATCTTTCGTCTATGGCAAGCGACGAAACTCTGACATCGCAACAGAAATACGGTCTGTTTGTCGCCTGCGGCATTGCCTCTCGAAATGCCGATGTGCGCAAGGCGCTTGTTGCCGAAGCAGCTGCCAAGGTCGATGCTTCCGTCATTCAGGCGGCAAAGTCGGCTGCGTCGATCATGGGCATGAACAATGTCTATTACCGCTTCATGCATCTTGCAACCAACAAGGATTACCGCACCATGCCAGCGAAGCTGCGTATGAATGTGATCGGTAATCCGGGTGTCGATAAGGTCGATTTCGAACTCTGGTCGCTGGCTGTATCTGCGATCAACGGCTGTGGCATGTGCATTGATGCGCATGAGGATGTCCTGCGCAAAGCAAATGTACCGTCGGAAACAATCCATACTGCGGTGCGTTTTGCATCAATCATCCAGTCGGTGGCTATCGCGCTGGAAGCTGCTGACACTGAATAAGAGGCTCAGGCTCTCTAAAAGAAAGCCCGCGTGGAATAGTCTACGCGGGCTTTTTGATTCAGCGCATTGTTTTTATTCGTCTCGCTTGAACGAAATGAATGCAAAGCCGATCAGCGAGATGATCGCGGCAACAGACATGTAATAGCCGACATAGTCGAAGCTATAATGCGTTGCGAGCCAGGTTGCGATGTAAGGCGCAACCGATGCGCCGAGAATGCCCGCCAGATTGAATGTTAGCGAAGCGCCGGTATAGCGGACCGAGGTTGGGAATGGCTCTGCCAGAGCAGCGCCAATCGGACCGTAGGTCAAGCCCATCAAGCCGAAGCCAATAATGAGGAATGTGAGAACACCAGCCGTACCAGCCATGAACAACGGCGCCATGATGAAGCCGTAGAGGCCGATCAGGACGGTAACGATAATCATGACTGGACGCATGCCAAAGCGGTCGGAAAGCAGCGCTGCCACTGGAATCATGAGCCCGAAGAAGATTACGCCGACCATCTGAAGGATAAGGAATTCCTCTCGGCTGTAACCAAGTGCTCGCGTGCCCCCCGAGCGAGAATACCGTCATCAGATAGAACAGGACAAAGGTTGCGATAGCGCCGATGGTGCCGAGGAACAGGCTCATCTTGTGCCGCTTGAACAGGGTTGCGACCGGAACCTCAACGCGCTCAGCCTTATCGATTGCCTTCTGGAATTCTGGCGTTTCAGCAATTTTCAGGCGAATGAAAAGGCCAACACCGACCAGAAGAGCACTGGCAATGAAAGGAATACGCCAGCCAAAAGCAAAAATTGTTCTTCAGTGAGAACTTCAGCCAGAACGAGGAATATGCCTGTTGCCAGAATGAAGCCGACCGGAGCGCCAAGCTGCGGGAACATTCCATACCAGGTACGCTTGCCTTCTGGTGCATTTTCAGTTGCAAGCAGCACTGCACCGCCCCATTCGCCACCAAGACCGAGCCCTTGCCCCAGACGGCAGAGGGCGAGCAAAACTGCCCATACGCCGATCGAATCATAGGTTGGCAGGAAACCGATGGCGACTGTGGAAATCCCCATCGTCATGAGTGCTGCAACCAGCGTCGCCTTACGTCCGACCTTATCGCCAAAATGACCGAAAAGAGCGCCGCCGATTGGACGTGCGAAGAAGGCGATCGCAAAGGTCGCGAGAGACTGCAGAAGCGCGGAGTTGCCGTCGCTCGCTGGGAAGAACAGATGGGGAATACGATCACCGCAGCGGTCGCATAAATATAGAAGTCAAAGAACTCGATCGTGGTGCCGATCATGCTCGCGGCCAGAACACGGCGTGCGGAATTTTCTGCGGAGCAACCGCTACAGCGACAGTCATTGTTTCAGATCCAATATTTTGCGGGCCGTCAAAATTGGGGAGGAGCCCAAGATGTGGCACCTTTAAAACCGCTGAATATGGAATCGCAAGCGGAAAAGGGCTTTTGAGTAATTTTGTGATTTCGAATAGGCAGTTTTGGAAAGAAAAGTGAAAATGGGTAAAATTTTCGTCAGCGCTTCGGTTGGTCTTTTATTTGCCATAGCGGATGATTAGATTTCAGGTGTCGTCCGTTTGGAAGCGAAGATGTATCGAGTACAGTACGATGTCGGCTTGAGGAATACAGCGCGAAGCCATGCGGTCTTGCGTTTGCCGTCCCGTGTGCTCATGACGGCGTTATCGCTTTTGTTTCTTGTTTCGGTGCAGCTCTGTTATGCAATGGCACATGATGCGCCCTCTGTGCAGGTGCTTTCTGATTTTGATGCAAATCCGCCACATCACAGGGGCAGTGCTGAGGTGTCGTCGGATATAGGTAAAACTGCGCCGATGGATCACGGCGTCAAAACACCAAATGCTTGTATCATGATGACGTGTGGCTGTTTGTTCCAAATTGACACGGATTTGCATTCCTTTGTTCCCGCACAGGAATTTGGCTTACCCCACTTGTGGCGGCGCTAAGCGGAAAGTCTCCCGCTGGTGATTTGCGACCTCCAATATCGCTTCAGACCTGATCTAGAAATCGCCGCAAGTTTTGGCGGCTATTATGATTATTGTCTGGAGACTTACCATGTCTGGAATTACACGCCGCCGCCTGCTGGCCCTTGGAGCAGGGGCCGCCTTTGTTACGGCCATTCGCCCTTTTGACAGCCTGGCCCAGGATGCACATCAGCAAATGGGCCATGGTGCAACTGCCTCATCAACCGCTCGAGCCGGTCAGCCTTTGCCTGTGCCGCCATTGGTCGAACCCGATACGTCAGGTATCGTTAAACTGAAAGTACAGACGGGCCGACACAGCTTTGAAGAAGGAAGCGAAGCGGCATCGGCTGGTATCAATGGTGCTTATCTTGGTCCGCTGGTGCGATTGAAGAACGGGAAACGGTCACTCTTTCCGTCGAAAATGGCATGGATGAAGAGACTACGCTTCATTGGCATGGGCTTTTGTGCCATCCATACTAGACGGAGGACCCCATAATGTGATTGCGGCGGGTAAGGAGTGGAAGCCGAAAGTCAAAGTTGAGCAGCCTGCTTCGTTTAACTGGTTCCATCCGCATTTGCATGGAAACACCGCCCGCCAGGCACATATGGGTATTGCCGGTCTCATGGTTGTGACTGACGGCAAGGATGCTGAAAGAGGACTGCCTGAAGATTACGGTGTGGACGATATTCCACTGGTACTTCAGGATCGCCGGGTAATTGAGGGCGACCAGGTTTACCAGCCCGATATCATGGATTTGATGCACGGCTTCCGCGGCGGCAAGCTTATTGTGAATGGTGTCGTTTCACCGGAAGCACGTGTCCCGGCCTCCATCATTCGTCTGCGTATCCTGAATGGTGCTAATGCGCGAAATTTTCATGTTCGTTTGAGTGATAATCAGCCTTTGTTCGTTGTGGCATCGGATGGCGGATTTATTGGAAAGCCTGACCTGGTTGAAAGGCTGACGATCAGCCCCGGGGAACGTTATGAAGTTCTTGTTGATTTCTCCAAAGGCGAGGCGGCTGACTTGTTGACCTACGGTGACGACAGTGGCGGCGACGATCTTCACTTGATGCGGTTTGTTGTAGACAGCGCCTTGCAAGGGAAGATCACGAAATTTCCAGATAATCTCGATGGTCCTGATGCACCGGATGAAAAACTTTCTGTAAAGCGCCGTTCATTTTTCTTCGACGAACGTATGGCAGAAAATATGAAGCTGATGATGGCGAAGCCGTCAGCCAGCCCTCATGCCGGTCATAACATGGGCAACGTGGGTATGAGTTCGATGCAATCCGGCGCCATGGATCATGATATGCATGGCGCCAGAAGTTCCGCCGACACAGGACTCGCGGTTGAAGCTTTGACCTCTGGCGTGGAAATGGCGATTGCAGGTAAGCCGTTTGATATGGGTCGCATTGATGTCGAAGTTAAACTTGGTACCTGGGAAATTTGGGAACTCAAAACGAAAGAGATGCCGCATCCATTCCATATCCATGGCGCGTCATTTCGCATCCTTTCGCTGAACGGAAAAGCTCCGCCTGCTCACCAAGCCGGCTGGAAGGACACCGCATTGATCGATGGTACAGCCGAATTGCTCCTGCACTTCGATCGGGAAGCGGCACGCAATCATCCTTTTATGTTTCATTGCCATGTGCTTGAACACGAAGATGTGGGTATGATGGCACAGTTCGTAGCTGTATAATGTAGTTGCATCCGTGGGCGGCGGGGTTGCCGCCAGCCCACGGAGAGTTGATGTATAATTTTGAACATATTTCGCTGCGGCATATTTGCCGTTTGTCGCACATCTAGTTTTAGTTGGGAAAAACGATGCGCCCCTTATTTACAGTGATAATTGTCAGCCTCATGGCTGCGCCCGCATTTGCGAATGGATTGGATGTCAAAATGTATAAAGCCTTGCCGACGGGACAGGGGCAGGAGCTTGGTACAATCCAGATTTCCAAGACCGATGGTGGTTTAAAATTCACACCGCATTTGAAGGGGTTACCGACTGGAGATCATGGTTTTCATGTTCATGAAAATGCAAGCTGTGCACCTGGTCAGCAAGACGGAAAGCCTGTTCCGGCTCTCGCCGCAGGAGGACATTATGATCCTGGCCATACGGGACATCATATGGGGCCTTACGGTAACGGCCATCTGGGTGATTTGCCAGTATTGAAAGTTAATGAGCGGGGGTGCAACCGAAAGCGTTATCGCGCCGCATCTCAAGTCACTCAATGAGGTCAAGAACCATGCGCTGATGATCCATGTTGGCGGCGACAACTATTCCGATAACCCCAAGCCGCTCGGCGGCGGCGGAGCTCGCTTCGCCTGTGGAGTGATCAAATAACCCCAGAATGGTTCCGGTGATTTAGTTCTAACTCGAACTGCTTTAGCTGTTTACCCCAGTTCTCAATGCGAATTTTGGAACCATCTGAAAAACGCGATATATGAAACGCCGAAGGATCAACGATCGGCGTTTCATTCGTAACCATGTCTGCAACAAGCTTACCGGCACCTGGGCCAATCCCGAATCCATGCCCTGAAAACCCGTAGCAACGATCAACCCTTCGACGTGTGGAACGGGTGAAATAACCGGGATGACATCCGGCATCGTATCGATGAGCCCGGCCCATTCCTGCGCTATAGTTGCGGACGAGAAAGACGGGATAGCTTGTTTCAGCTTTGCAAGTACCTGTGCATTGGCAGCCTTATGTGGAGCGGGATCGAGCGTGCGGATTTTCTCGAAGATAGAGATTTGATCAGCAGGACGAAGCTTCCATTGGAATGCTTCTTCAAAGAAGCGTTCGCCAAACCGAATCGCAACGACCGCCATTCTGTAGAAAGCGAGGGTAAAAATCGCGGAAGAACCGAAAGCTGTCAGGTACGATATCAGCGATGGAGCCACCGAGGCTCGCGACCGTATAGCCGCCGTCCAACCTTTGCGTAGCGCAAAATCTGAAAATGCAATTGCGGACTCTACCCCGGCATCAATCGGCGCTGTACGGAACACGGACGAGCGAACTTTCAATTGCGGCAGATGTACATCAAAGGCAGAGACGATAAGTCTGGACCAGGCACCACCCGCGACAACCACCGCTTCGCATGGCAAGCGACCTTTTCGGTGATGACGGCGGTGACCCGACCATTCGTGGTTTCGATACCGCGCACAGCACAGTTTTGTATAATCACAGCACCATTTTCTTGTGCTTTCGCAGCAAATGCCGGAACGGCTTTCTGCGGTTCCGCGCGGCCGTCTAAGGGAGTAATCATGCCGCCCGCGAGGTGCCTATTGACACTTGGGGCAAGTTCCGTAGCCTGCTGGGCATTAAGAAGTTCTGTTGCGATACCGTGTTCGCGGGCTATCTTGATCCACTCGACATAAAGAGCCATTTGCTCTTCTTTTCAGCCGTATAGGCAATTCCGGTAACGCGGAAGCCGGTTTCACGTCCTGTGCGTTTGTTCATGTCTTCCCAAAGTCGCATACTTTCGACAATGAGTGGCATTTCGCGGCTGTCACGACCTGTACGACGACACCAGCCCCAGTTACGGCTCGATTGTTCGCCTGCGATTTCTCCCTTCTCGAGAAGGGTAACAGGAATGCCACGCTCGGCCAGGAACAGAGCGGTAGAAACACCGACGACGCCGCCGCCAACAATGGCGATTTTAGTTTCCCGCGGCAAGCTTTCGGCTGTCGCCACCTTATCCGTGACTGGCCCCATTCCGATATTCTCCTGCAACGCAATTGGGTGATTTGAGTATGTGGAAGCACGGCGAACATGACCCGCTTTTGTCCGCAATCAACCAGATAACCCAATCAAGATATGCTTAATTATGATATTCCTGAGATATTCGATCCTGTTTTGGTAGCTTTCCGGAGAATGTGTCTCTATATCCGCATGAACTGCAATCTAGAAACGCGATCTGGCTCATGGACGCACGCAACCCGCACGACGAAAAACAGGTTCCGGGTAAATCCGGCCCGGCGCTAACTTTGTCTGATATCAGCCGCCAGTTTGGCGCAGTTCGCGCCCTCAACGACATCTCTCGATGTTCATGCGGGCGAGATCATCTGCCTGGTTGGCCATTCCGGCTGTGGCAAGACTTCGTTGCTGCGCATTATTGCCGGTATTGATGCCCCGGACAGCGGAACGCTCACGTTGGGAGGTAAGACATTTGTCGGCCCTTCGGTTTTATTGAGCCGGAAAAGCGAAACGTAGGTGTCGTCTTCCAGGATTACGCTTTGTTTCCGCATCTGACGGTCAAAGAAAATATCCTGTTCGGTTTGCGAAAAATTTCCCGCGACGAAGCGAACAGGCGGGCAAAGGAACTCCTCGAACTGGTGTCGCTGTCACACATGGCCGGTCGCTATCCGCACATGTTGTCAGGTGGTGAGCAGCAACGTGTTGCTCTTATCCGTGCCCTCGCTCCGAAACCGCACCTGCTGTTGATGGACGAGCCTTTTCCAATCTCGATAGAGGTCTGCGTGCCAGGGTTCGTCGCGAAACGGTCGCCTTGTTGAGAGAACTCGGCACAACGGCGATTATCGTAACCCACGAGGCTGAAGAAGCATTGTCGACTGGGGATCGAGTGGTGCTGATGCGCTCCGGCGAAATAGTTCAGAGTGGCCGCGCATGCGAACTGCATGACCAGCCGGTGAACCGCTATGCGGCGGATTTTTCTGTGACTGCAATATGATACCGGGAAAAGTCGAAGGCGATAAATTGGCCACTCCTTCGGGTTGCTTTCCACGGCTGAAAAACTTGAACCAAATACTGAAGCGCTTGTTTATTTGCGTCCGCGCGATTTTACGATCCTGACCAACGGCGAGACCCGCGAAGCTTCGTTGCGCGGTCGTATTGAATCCCGTACTTTTCTCGGTGAAGTCGAGGAACTGGTCGTACAGGTGACCGGCGCAGTTCCTCGTTTGCGCGTGCGTACGGAACTGCGGCTTCCGTCAGCAGCTACCGATATCGTTCTGTGCCCGCACTGGGACAAAGCGCTCATTTTCCCCAAGTGACCAAAAATATACGCTGTTAAAGCATTGGGGCAATTGACCGTCAGTTGGCCTCGTCGTATAAGTTGATTACTTAGCTCATAATTTAAAATGAAACAGGTTCATCTGGAGGTAAAATGTCCAAATTTGCGCGTTCTGGTTTAGCTTTCGCTGCAGCAACGCTGCTCGCAGGAGCTGCCCACGCAGATGAAGTGAACATTTACACGACACGCGAGCCGGGCCTCATTCAGCCCTTGCTCGATGCTTTCAAATCGTCCACGGGAATTACAGTCAATACGGTATTTCTGAAGGACGGTCTGGCAGAGCGCGTGGCTTCTGAAGGTGCGAATTCGCCTGCTGATATTCTTATGACTGTGGATGCCGGTAACTTGGTCGATCTCGTAGACAAGGGGCTTACCCAGTCTGTCGATTCCAAGGTGCTGAAAGATGCTGTACCGGAGCAGCTTCGCGATGCGAAGGACAATTGGTTCGCGCTGTCGATGCGTGCCCGTGTTGTCTATGCAGCCAAGGACCTCGACCTTGACAAGATTGGTTATGAAGACCTCTCCGATCCGAAGTGGAAGGGTAAAGTGTGCATTCGTGCAGGGCAGCATCCTTACAATACTGCTCTCTTCGCGGACTATATCGCGCATTATGGTGTGGAAAAGACCGAAGAATGGCTCAAGGGCCTCAAGGACAACCTCGCACGCAAGGCCGCTGGTGGGGATCGTGATGGAGCCAAGGATATCGTCGGCGGTATCTGCGATATCGCAGTCGCGAATTCTTATTATGTCGGTCTGATGCGTTCGGGTAAGGGCGGTGATGAGCAAAGGCATGGGGAAGGCATCAAGGTCTTGCTGCCTACCTTCAAGGATGGCGGAACTCAGGTGAACATTAGTGGTGCAGCCATTGCAAAGAATGCACCAAACAAGGATGCGGCAGTCAAGCTGCTTGAATACCTAGTGTCTGATGAGGCCCAGCAGATCTACGCCAAGGCCAATTTCGAGTATCCGGTAAAGTCGGGTGCGCCGCTCGATCCAATTGTGGAATCGTTTGGTGAGTTGAAGATCGACAGCGTTCCGCTGTCTGAAATTGTCAGCTATCGCAAGCAGGCAAGCGAACTGGTCGACAAAGTCGGTTTTGATAATTAAAAGCCGAGTGAAACAGCAGACCAACGCCGGCACAATTTATGTGCCGGCGTTGCACTATAGAGAGACCAATGGAAGCCTTAGCAGCCATGCGGAAACAAGTTTTGCAACCTGCAAGGGCAGGGCGCAACTGGCTATGGCTCTCAGCATTGGTTGCAATTCTGGTTCTGCTGCCGGTTCTCGCCCTCGCCATGGAAGCTATTCAGGGCTCGGCAGGGCTTTGGGGGCATCTACTAACCACCAATTTGCCAACGGCTTTTCTCGAAACGGTAGTTCTGCTCGTAGGTGTCGGCATTATCGCCGCTGTTATTGGAACATCGACGGCATGGCTGGTGACAGCTTATGATTTTCGCGGGCGGGGTATACTCGAATGGGCGCTTTTGCTGCCGCTGGCTGTCCCGACCTACATAGTTGCTTATGCCTATCTCGATATCCTGCATCCTATCGGTCCGGTACAAGGCGCGGTACGCTTCATCCTAGGATACGAAAGCCCGCGTCAGTTTCGATTGCCTGATATCCGTTCGATGACCGGTTGCATCGTTCTTCTGGGCTTCGTTCTGTACCCCTATGTCTATATTCCTACACGGGCCATGTTTCTCACCCAATCCGCAAGCCTTATTGAGGCGGCACGAACTCTGGGAGTAAGCCGCAAGGGTATTTTCTGGCGGGTTGCATTGCCACTGCACGGCCTGCTGTAGCGGTCGGGGTTAGCCTGGCGCTGATGGAAACGCTGAATGATGTGGGAGCTGCCGAGTTTTTGGGTGTTCGCACATTGACTGTATCGATTTACACAACCTGGATAACGCGTTCTGATTTGCCAGGCGCGGCCCAATTGGCGCTCGCTCTCCTGCTTCTGGTGGTTACTCTCGTTTCAATCGAACGCTGGGCTCGGCGTAAGCAGCGCTTTGCTTCCAATATTCGTCATTCACGCGGTTTTGAACCGTTGAAGGTTAAGCGAGGGCAGGCGGCCTGGTTGTTTTGTCTCTGCTCACTGCCTGTCGTCATAGGATTCGTCCTACCGGCTATCTATCTAGTCGTGGAGGCCATAAAGCGGATTCGATTTGCCGGTATATCCCGAGGCTGGTCGATGAAGCTTTCAATACAATTTTCCTGGCTTCAATTGCGACGGTTTTGGTGTTGATTTGTGGAATGCTTGTGGCGTATGCGGTTCGGCTTTTCCCAAGTGCGGTTTCACGCTGGTCTTATCGCTTTTCGACGATGGGTTATGCTGCGCCTGGAACCGTGATCGCCATAGGGATTCTGGTGGTCGCGGGAGGCTTTGATCGGCTCTTCAATCAGTTCACATCGCATATATTCGGGTTCTCCGCAGGACTGGTGCTGATAGGAACAGGTGCAGCGGTGATCTATGCCTATGTCGTCCGATTTCTCGCCATTTCGGCAGGCGGTATTGATTCCGGGCTGGCGCGCATTCCGTTGTCTCTGGATTATGCATCACGCACGTTGGGACGTGGTGTGACGCAGACATTTTATGCAGTTCATCTGCCTCTATCCAGAACAGCTATCGTGGCGGCAGGCCTGCTCGTATTCGTTGACTGTGTGAAAGAGCTACCGGCAACACTTTTGCTGCGTCCACTCAATATCGAAACTTTTGCAACGCATCTCTATGGTGAAGCTGCGCGTGGCACTTATGAAGAGGCATCCATAGCAGCACTTGCCATCGTGGTGGTTGGAATTTTGCCGGTGATATTGCTTGCCCGTGTCGGGAAGCGTTTTGGCAAGCGTACTTAACAGGCTGTCGTAGCATCAGCAGGTGCGAACCTCGTATTCTATAATTCAGAAATACTTAAATAGTTATTGGTATTCTTGGAAGGAAACAAAGCGCAATCTGGATGATGCTTGCGGTTGAACTGGTATTGGAATTGCAATCCAGAAAGATGCAGGGGCGGCATGTTTAAAGTCCTGGAATGCGTTACGGACCAGCACGATCAGTCTTTTGTAGTCCTGGCTGCATCCATTTCATTCGCTAGCATGTTTGCTTTTTCTGTTGTTCGCTCGTGCCCGGGAGTGCACTGAGAATCGTCGCGATAACTGGCTGGTAATAAGCGCTTTTGCAGGTGGGCTGGGTGTTTGGGCAACCCATTTCGTGGCCATGCTTGCCTATAGCGGTACAGTTGCGATCGAGTTTGACTTCACAATCACAGTTCTTTCCGCAGTGATCGCTGTTCTTGGCTTTTGGTTGAGTTTGCGCCTTCTCAAAGGACCGGCGTTCAAATACACTTTGATCACCGCCGTTTCAGCGACGCTGTCAATTGCAGCGATGCATTTCACGGGTATGAGCGCAATCAAAGCGGCAGCCGATGTCCACTATGATCTCCCGCCAATCGTGGTGGGCAGCATAGTGTCAATTCTGTTTCTACTGGCGGCTTTCTGGTTGGTGATGAATGCTTCTGGCTGGCCGCGTATTCTACTTCCGACCGTGGAGGTATACTGGCTGTCTGTACACTTCATTTCACAGCGGTCGCGTCCACTGAACTGGTTCCGAACCCAAGCCTCCCTGTAGCCGATCCGCTCGGTATCGGCCGTATCTGGTTGATCGGGGCTATCGCCGCTGTAGTTTGTATCGTAGCGTTGATGACGATTGTTGCCGTATTCGTGGACCGTTATATGACGGACCTAAAGGGATTTGTGAACGCTACATTGGACGGGCTGGCTGTTATCCGTGACGGCGGAATCGTTGAAATGAATGCTCGGTTTTCTGAACTTATGCGGAGAGGCGAAAAGGCGCTTGTCGGTGTTGCACCGGATACTCTATTGTTGGCGGCCGATGGTCTTCCCGTCTGTGCGCCTCGTTTGGAGGCAATTGAAGCTGCCCCGCGGTTTCCAAATGATGAACGTATTTTTGAACTAGCAGTTCACACGATCGAGTATCAGGGGCGTCCCTGTGAGGTGCTGGCCGTCCGTGATCTTACTGAAAACGAACGGCCCAGCGCCAAATCGAACATATGGCAAGGCATGACGCACTTACCGATTTGCCCAATCGCATGTTTTCGAGGAACGTCTTTCGAATGCTGTAGCGCGCCGCAACCGTGAACCTTTTGCTGTACTGGCGCTCGATCTGGACCGCTTCAAGGCTGTGAACGATATTTTCGGCCATGCCGAAGGTGATCGCGTATTGAAAACGGTTTCCAGTATTCTGAAACGCTCCATCAACGGTATAGATACGGCTGCACGTATCGGTGGCGACGAGTTTATTATTCTGCAAGTGGGGTGCCACAGCCAAAGGGTGCGCGGAAACTGTCCGAGAAGATTCTAGACACGTTCCGGTCAGAACTGAATACAGCGCTCGATCCAACCGCTGTCGGTGTCAGCATTGGCGTGGCCATATATCCGAATGACGGCAAAGACGCCGAAGCAATTCGTCATGCGGCAGACATTGCTCTTTATCGGGCGAAGACGGAAGGACGAGGTACGGTTGCATTCTATTCATCTGAAATGGACCGTGAAATAAGAGAACGCCGCCAGATGGAGGCGGATCTTCGTCATGCGATGGTGCGCGACCAGATCAGTATTGCTTATCAACCCTTGTTTGCGACTGCCGATGGAAGTTGCACGGGTTATGAGGCGCTGGTTCGTTGGAACCATCCGGAACGCGGGCAGATACCGCCGGAAGTCTTCATTCCAATCGCCGAGGAAACGGGAGCAATCGTAGCTTTGGGCGAGTGGATTCTGCGCGAAGCTTGTCGCACTGCTGCCGGATGGGAAAAACCTGAATATAGCGGTAAACCTCTCGCCGGTACAATTTCGGCTGGTTAACCTCCCGGACACGGTCAGTTCGGTTCTTGCAGAGACCGGTCTTGATCCCGCAAGGTTAGAGTTGGAGGTAACAGAATCCGTCTTGATGAAGGATCGGCTAACGACACTTGAACTGTTGCGTCGCATGAAAAGTTGGGTGTTCGCATCGTTATGGACGATTTTGGTACCGGTTATTCCTCACTCAGTAATCTTCAAAGCTTTCCATTCGATAAGATCAAGATCGACCGCAGCATCACCAGTATGGAAACCGATGTCAGTGCAAGGGCCATTGTACGAGCCATTGTTGGGCTAGGCCGAAGCCTCGATCTGCCTGTGGTGGCCGAGGGTATAGAAACCTTTGACCAACACCGTATGGTGATCGAAGAGGGCTGCGAACAGGTTCAGGGTTCCTTTTCGGACGACCGGCCAATGCACCAGCGTCGATAGACCCGTCTTCTCGGTTCCCCAGCAAAAGGGTGGCGGGCAAGTAAAAGCCACCTAATCAACTGCAGGCTTGTGAATAACTGTAGGGTCTCGGTGTTTCTGGACCCTCTTTGCTGTGCCGAATTGTTACAAAGCTGTTATCTGATGCGATTGTGAATGAAATATTGCAGCGATATTTCCTGAGGGTGGAACCGCAATTTTCTCAATCAGTGGAAGGGGTTGCACCGCATCGGGTACGGCAGAACACTACAAATAACCTAGCGTTTTCAACACGATATTTCGCGTGATCGCAATAATAAGTGAATTTATCTGATGGAGCTTTCCATGCTTGTAACACGTTGCGGCCACAAAGCGAAAGCTGAATAGGACGAACAGTAACAGTACTTGCGATCGTAAAGACAAATCCTCTAATGGATTCCCTCGATACGCATCTTGGTTAAGTGGATGATGGAAACGATGCTTACTTCGCAACAATGGCTTCCGGTCGAGTTGCTCAATATCGGTCTGGCCGCTGCCCTTTCTTTGCCTGCCTTGTTCACTCGCTGTGGAAGGCCGTCTTTGATGAGCTCAACCCGGTATTCTGGCGCCGTACCGCGGCTCTGCTCTGGGCGGGTATCTTTATTGTCGCACTGAGTGGTGGGATCGAAAGCTTCAACTGGCCGCAGGCTATTGGCTGGCTTCTCGTTCTTGGCGGCGTGGTTGCGACTGTCACGCGTACCGGTATGAGCTATTATCGCCAATATTGCGCCCATACATCACGCGGTGTCCATTCGGGCCGCACCCGATTGTCGGGACGGTGATCGCCATGTTTGCAAAGACTGTCGAAATGCCTTTGCGGCTTCACCGCCCACATAGCTTGCGTTCGTTCTTTATCCGCGCTTTTGCTGCTGCACGATCCCGTAAATATTCGTAGAGCGGGCACCTGATCGGCAATAACTAAGGACAGGACCCTCGGCTTCGTCAAGCGCTGCTGCCATCGCGTCTACATCTTCTTGCGTCAATTGTCCGCCAACGACCGGAATGTAATAGGTTGCAAGCCCGGCTCTTTCTGCCACACGTGCAATCTCGTTGAACTCGGGTTGCTCGGGGCCACCTTCGCCATCGGGCCGATTGCAGATAACCGTGCGAAATCCTTCTGCAGCAATGTCGCGCACATCGTCGGGTTCGATTTGACCCGAAACCGAATAATTGTTGTCTATCTGGCGAATATCCATCTTTTCCTCACTTGCCATCCAAATTGCGATGGCTTGTGGTGGCACCTTACATAAAAGTTGTTTTCGTGCCACATGAAAGTGTTGGGAGGACGGATGCGATGGCAGGTGAGCAGGTAAGATGACAATCCACAAGACAAGTCAAAGTGCTACGCGCTTCGCACACCGTATGTCGAGCTTCCAGGAAGGCGAGCGGATAGTTCCCGAAGAAGTACCGGTGGCTTTAAGCTATAACGGCTCAACGCAAGCTGTGATGATGGCTACTCCTGATAATCTTGAGGACTTCGCGATCGGTTTCACTCTCACCGAGAACATCGTTGATCATGTTTCGGAGATAGAAGCGATTGAGGTGGTGGCCTTCGAAAAAGGCATCGACGTTCAGATTAGACTGTCCGAGCGCCCCGAGCAGAGACTTGCTGCACGACGCAGATTTATGGCCGGCCCGGTCGGTTGTGGTCTCTGCGGCATTGATTCCATCGAACACGCTCTGCGGTCGCTAGGTCCGCTCAGTGAGAACAGCCGAAGATTTGCTTCTCGCGATATTTCGATGGCTGTCTCGTTGCTTACGGAAGGACAACAGCTGAATGCCCAAACCCACGCGGTTCATGCTGCGGGTTTCTATGTTCCGGGCGAGGGGCTCATAGCTGTACGCGAAGATGTTGGACGTCACAATGCATTGGATAAGCTCGTCGGCGCCGTTTCTCGCATCGGTTCCTCGCCGGGAAGCGGGATTGTTGCGATCACTAGTCGCGTATCGGTCGAAATGGTCCAGAAGGCAGTCATGTTCGGCGCACCGGTTCTGGCGGCGATCTCCGCTCCGACAGCACTTGCTATTCGGACGGCTCTGGAATCGAACCTGACACTTGTTGCGTTAGTGCGAGGTGATGAGTTCGACGTTTATGCTCACGGAGGGCGCATCGCCGAAGAATGACCGGCCTCTAAAACAGGGCCGGTCTGAACATCCTTATGCAAGGGCCGCTATACGGCTGCGTTCGCTAACGATCTGCAATGCCGCTTTGGCTGCTTCCACGCCTTTGATCTTGAAGTGGGCATGGAAAAGTCATGGTGCTCCTTGCTTTCATGGAAAAGATGCGGCGTCAGAACAACGCTGAGTACCGGAACTTCAGTCTCAAGACCGACCTGCATCATGCCGTTGATAACGGCAGTTGCCACGAAATCATGTCGATAAATACCGCCATCCACCACGAAAGCTGCGCCGACGATAGCCGCATACTGGCCGGTCTTGGCCAGGGTTTTGGCATGAAGGGGATTTCATAGGCACCAGGAACGTCGAAGATTTCGACTTCTACATTGGCGCCGGTCGTCGCGGATAGTTCCGCGATAAAGCTTTTGCGGGCTTCGTCGACAATATTGGCGTGCCAGCGGGCCTGGATGAATGCAATCTTGAAGGAAGTCTTGTTCGGATAGCTCTGGTTCATAGGTTCCTCACGAAACTAGAATCAGGGCGCACAAAAGAGCGCATATACAATGCCCAAGGGCATGATCCTGACGCTCAATTGCTCTCTTCCATCCGGACTTTAACCGTCGGCTCCGGCATCTCACCGGATCTGCTGACCCTGGAACAGAAACCGAATCGGCATCCGTTCAGGCGCTCGCGGGCTCGAAACTTTCGCTTCATACCGCCGGTGGGGAGTTTCACCCCGCCCCGAGAACAAACCCGCACACCATTGTGCGAGCGCACGAAAATTATGCCCTCGCCGCAGGCTTGTCTAGCGAAATAAGGGAAAAATTTCTCCTTCCGATTTTTCGGGGTGGAAAGAGGAGTTAAGGGTACGACGCAATAGGAATTATGATACAGAAGATTTGGCTGATTTGGTAAGTTATTGAGTTATAATGATTTTACGGACTAAAGTTCAATCGTCGGTTTCAATCGATTAAATTTCGCTGATTTTATCTATATGGGGATATTGACACCCTGGCAGGGTTTGAGCCTATCCTATGATCACATCTTGTCTTGCCGATGTTTCACATCCATGAAAGACAACGTTGTCAATTGGGCTGAAGCGGCGTATGAGTGGGATGGAGGATTTCAGGAAAAACGTCGTGAGGAATAGCCGGGCACAAGTGAAGGCGGAAGCTTTCGCATCGTATTGCGGCAGTGAATAGGAGGGGTCGGCTGTATGGAGCAGCCGGTTTCTGGGTCTGTGCCGAGAAGGTGCGGATGGGAATGACGAGACGGATTACCGTACAGAAGCAATGACTTGTCCGGATATCCGAAAGTTCTGTTTTCGTTTGTTTCTACGGGAGGTAGACATGTATAAATTTTGAAGCTCGCTGCGATGGGTACGGTCGCTTGTGCTGTGCTCGCCGGAATGGCCCCTGTTGCCAATGCGCAGGACAAGCAGAATGTTGAAGTTCTGCACTGGTGGACTGCTGGCGGTGAAGCCGCTGCACTCGACGTTCTCAAGAAGGATCTTGAAAAGAAGGGCATCAGTTGGACCGATATGCCGGTTGCCGGCGGCGGCGGTACGGAAGCCATGACGGTGCTGCGCGCACGTGTCACGGCTGGCAATGCGCCGACGGCTGTGCAGATGCTTGGCTTTGATATTCGCGATTGGGCGGAGCAGGGTGCTCTTGGCAACCTTGATGAGGTCGCTAATAAGGAAGGTTGGGACAAAGTTATCCCGGCTCCTTTGCAGGAATTTGCCAAGTATGACGGTCATTGGATCGCAGCTCGTCAATGTTCACTCCACAAACTGGATGTGGATCAATAAGGCCGCGCTCGATAAGGCTGGCGGTAAGGAACCGACTAACTGGGATGAACTGATCGCTCTTCTCGACAAGTTCAAGGAACAGGGCATCACTCCGGTTGCTCATGGTGGTCAGCCGTGGCAGGACGCGACAATCTTTGACGCTGTTGTGCTTTCGTTCGGTACTGACTTCTACAAAAAGCTTTCATCGATCTGGACCCCGAAACTCTGGGAAGCGATACGATGAAGCAGGCTTTTGACCGTATGACGAAGCTGCGGTCCTATGTGGATGACAACTTCTCCGGTCGTGACTGGAATCTTGCTTCGGCTATGGTCATTGAAGGTAAAGCTGGTCTCCAGTTCATGGGCGACTGGGCAAAAGGCGAGTTTATCAAGGCTGGCAAGAAGCCCGGCGAAGATTTTGTCTGCATGCGTTATCCGGGTACGCAGGGCGCCATCACTTTCAATTCCGATATGTTCGCGATGTTCAAGGTTTCGGAAGACAAGATTCCGGCCCAGCTTGAAATGGCATCGGCAATTGAAAGCCCGACTTTCCAGTCCGCATTCAATGTGGTGAAGGGTTCTGCTCCGGCTCGTACCGACGTTCCGGACACTGACTTCGATGCTTGCGGCAAGAAGGCCATCGCTGACGAAAAGGAAGCAAGCGAGAAGGGAACGATGCTGGGCTCCATGGCCCATGGTTATGCCAACCCGGCTGCAGTCAAAAACGCGATCTACGACGTTGTAACACGTCAGTTCAACGGTCAGCTTTCTTCGGAAGACGCTGTCAAGGAACTCGTGTCGGCTGTTGAAGCCGCGAAGTAACGGCCAAAAGTGCCTGGGATGACTCCCGGGCGCTTTTACCCCGCGTCTTGGGTGAGAGTGACGCATTTGAAATGTGCTGACAGCAATGATCAGAAATCAAAACAACAATTGCATGATTTAGGTCTACATGTTTCCATCGGAAACTGCAGTAGGCCGAATTTATGAAGTGCATTCGGTTAAGCGTAATACAGTAGCACCGGATTGCCAATCAAACCGATGTCCGGACCCTTCGCTTGATAATCGGCGTAGTTACCGGCGGCGTGAATAGGGTGACGCAAATATGCAGCGTAGCAGCCGATTACAGGAACTGGTGCCAAAGCTGGTTCTGGGACCGAGTTTTCTGATAGTGCTCGTGTTCGTCTATGGATTCATCATCTATACAGGTGTTTTATCGTTAACCAATAGTCGAATGCTACCGTCTTATGGTTTTGTCGGACTCACGAACTACACCAAACTTTGGGCTTTGCCGCACTGGTGGCGTGCGATCACCAATCTGGCAATCTTTGCGTCACTCTACATCATTATCTGTTCGGTTATCGGGCTGTTTCTCGCAATCCTTCTTGACCAGAAGATTCGTGGCGAGGGCGTTCTACGTCCCATCTATCTCTATCCAATGGCGTTGTCTTTCATCGTCACCGGGACGGCGTGGAAGTGGTTTTGATCCGGGCATTGGTCTGGAAAACACAATGCACTTATGGGGTTGGGAGAGTTTCTCCTTTAATTGGATCAAGAGCAATACAATGGCAATCTACTGTCTGGTTATTGCTGCCGTATGGCAATCATCCGGATTTGTGATGGCAATGTTCCTCGCAGGATTGCGCGGCGTGGATAATGAAATCATCAAGGCTGCCCAGATTGATGGAGCATCCGCAGGGACCATTTATCGACGCATCATCATTCCGTTGATGCGTCCAGTGTTCCTGTCTGCCTTCGTGGTTCTCGCTCATCTTGCGATCAAGGCATATGATCTTGTTATCGCGCTGACCGGCGGTGGCCCGGGCCAGGCCACGGAATTGCCTGCGACATTTATGTATTCCTACACCTTCACACGAAACCAGATGGGTATCGGTGCGTCATCGGCAATCATCATGCTGGCAATGATCTTCTCAATCATTATCCCTTATCTTTACTCTGAAATTCGCGGAGGCGCGCGGTCATGAGCGCCCAGTCGCAGGACAATGCCATCAACAGCGGAAAGCTGACACGAGCGCTGATCTACACCGCGCTACTGCTCTTTGCATTCTACTATCTGCTGCCGCTTTATGTGATGCTGGTCAATTCCTTTAAGCCGCTTGAAGAAATTCGCCAGGGCGGCATGTTGAACCTGCCACAGCAGTGGACCATCGAACCGTGGTTGTCCGCATGGTCTACGGCACAGATCGGAGTGCAGCCAACCGGGCTGAAGCCGTTCTTCATTAACTCAATCCTGATGGTCGTTCCAGCCGTTGCGATCTCGACTATTGTTGGCGCGTTAAACGGCTACGTGCTGACCAAATGGCAATTCCGTGGGTCGAATATCTTTTTCGGCCTGCTGCTTCTGTCGTGCTTTATTCCGTTCCAGATTGTGCTCATCCCGATGGCGCGCGTTCTTGGCTTCCTGGGGATCGCTGGCACGATCTGGGGGCTGATCCTCGTGCATGTGGTCTACGGTATCGGTTTCACGACGCTCTATTTCCGCAATTATTACGAGGCTTTTCCAACGGAACTGGTTCGGGCAGCGCAGATCGACGGGGCGAGTTTCTTTCAGATATTCTGGCGTATCTTGCTGCCTTCATCGGGGCCCATCATTGTTGTGTCCGTGATCTGGCAGTTCACCAATATCTGGAACGACTTTCTGTTCGGTGCTTCGTTCTCGGGTGCGAATTCCACGCCGATGACGGTCGCGCTCAATAATCTGGTTTCCTCCTCCACTGGCGTCAAAGAATACAATGTCCATTTCGCGGGAGCCATTCTGGCGGCTCTGCCGACGCTGATCGTTTATATCGTTTCTGGCCGCTATTTCGTACGTGGTCTGATGTCCGGAGCCGTTAAGGGATAAGTTGCAAATGTCTTTTCTAAAATAACCGATCTCTACAAATCCTACGGCAATGTTTCGGTTTTGAAGGATATCAATATCGAGATCGATGAGGGGGCTTTCTCGTCTTGGTCGGCCCGTCTGGTTGCGGCAAGTCTACGTTGCTGAACACCATCGCGGGGCTTGAGCCGATCACGTCTGGTGATATTGCCATCAATGGGAAATCTGTTTCCGGCTTGCATCCATCCCAGCGCGATATTGCAATGGTCTTTCAATCCTATGCGCTTTATCCGAATATGACGGTTGCTGGAAATATCGCTTTCGGTATGGAAATTCGTAAGGTTCCAAAGGCCGAACGCGACAAGGCGATTCAGGAAGTCGCCGATATCCTGCAGATCGGTCATCTGTTGGATCGCAAGCCGAGCCAGCTTTCAGGTGGTCAACGGCAGCGTGTAGCCATGGGGCGCGCTCTGGTGCGTAATCCTCAGGTCTTCTTGTTCGATGAGCCGCTTTCCAATCTTGATGCCAAACTGCGCGTCGATATGCGCACCGAGATTAAACGGCTGCACAGCCGGATGAAAACCACGATTGTCTATGTAACCCATGATCAGATCGAGGCAATGACGTTGGCAACCAAGATCGCTGTTCTAAAGGACGGGATTTTGCAGCAATTCGGAACTCCAGCCGAGATCTATAATAATCCGGCCAATATGTTCGTTGCCGATTTCATGGGGTCGCCAGCAATGAATCTGCTGACTGTTCGGGTCGAAAAGAATGGGTCGGGGTATGCAATCAATCTTGGACGCGGTGAGGATGAGCCGCTAAAGCTGTCATTGAAGGCAGCGCCCCAAGGGCTCAATGCTTATGAAGGTAGGGATATTGTTTTCGGTATTCGCCCCGAAGCGCTCACCGATCCAGATGGGGCTGATCGTAATGCAGATGCGATAGTGGAAGGGGATTGCCTGATCGACGTTGTTGAGCCGGCAGGATCGGATACGTTTGCTGTCACACGTCTGGGCGGCAAGCATGTCGTGGCACGGCTGCGGGCAGATGCTCGCATCACTGCGGGGCAATCGGCTCGACTCGCATTCAACCTGGATAAGTCAGTCTTCTTCGATCCAACCAGTCAGGGTCGAATTCTCTGACCCCGACGCATAGCGAAGTCTCTGCTGCCACATGGGGAGACTACATGAAAAGAGCGCTTCCAGTGAACTGGAAACGCTCCTTTTCATATGTGCCTGGAGGGCAAAACTTTGTTTAGGGGCGCAGCTTAACGCAAGAAATCTAGCCCAAGAAGGCCGACTGCTAGCGCAGTGTTGAGTGAAATGATCATCATTCCGTAGATGATGGCGGTTCTTGTAATATCGTTCATTTCCTACCTCCTTGAACCGGAGCGGCCCCCACCCGGTTCGAAGCCTCGTGAAACTGTAACGAAATGTAACAAGCTGTTACGGGAAGCGCAAGCCCGTTTTACGCAAATGTGAACGACTGAAATCTGGCGTGAGATACTCGGCATGTTATGCCTGGAGGTAGATATCTCGATCCAAAATCGTGATAAATTACTGATTTTATCGCACATTCACTGCAATGTGACGCCGTTTTGACTAGCAATAATCAGCTTGGCGCTACATAGGATTGTCGGCTCGTTCATATCCGTTATTTCGGAATATTATCGTGAATCGCATCATTCCCTCGTGCTGGCCATAGCCCTGTTCATGGAACAGATGGATTCGAACGTCATCTCGACCTCGCTTCCTGCTATCGCCGCTGATATCGGCACAAGCCCCATTGCACTCAAGCTGGCGCTAACGGCCTACCTTGTTGCGCTCGCGATTTTCATTCCTGTCAGCGGTTGGATGGCGGATCGCTTCGGCGCCAAGAACGTCTTCCGGGCGGCAATAGCAGTATTCATGGTTGGCTCTATTGCCTGTGCGGCATCGAATTCATTGACTGCTTTCGTTGTTGCGCGGTTTTGCAGGGCATGGGCGGTGCCATGATGACGCCGGTTGGCCGTCTTGTGCTTATTCGTTCGACCCCGCGTAGTGAACTTGTGTCGGCCATGGCGGCTTACAATCCCAGCGATGGTCGGGCCTCTGGTAGGGCCGCCTGTGGGTGGCTTCATCACCACCTTTTGACTTGGCACTGGATTTTTCTGGTTAACGTGCCGATTGGTTTCGTCGGCATCTGGTTCGCCACACGGTTTCTGCCCGACACAGAAGAGCGTATCGTAAAGCGCCTTGATTGGATGGGCTTCTTTCTTTCAGGGATAGCAATGTCGGGCGTTGTGTTCGGGTTGTCGGTCGTCAGCCTGCCAGCCCTACCGCCGGTGGTTGGCTTTACAACCCTTGCAATTGGTGTTGTCTGTACGGTTCTCTATCTTCAGCATGCGAAGAGGGTCGATGATCCTCTACTAAATCTTAAGCTTTTCGATAACCAGGTATTTCGTTCTGCAGTTATCGGTGGCAGTGTCTTCCGGTTCGGGATTGGCGCGATTCCGTTCCTGTTGCCTTTGATGTTCCAGCTTGGTTTCGGTCTGACGCCGTTTCAGTCCGGTATGATGACCTTTGTTTCGGCGATTGGCGCTATCAGCATGAAATTTGGTGCGAAGCGTATCTTTGTTCGTGTTGGTTTCCGCCGAGCGCTGATGACAGGGTCTCTGATTTCGGCTTGTTTCATTGCCGTCAATGGCTTGTTCACGCCGACAACGCCATATTGGATTATCATTGGTTTTCTGCTGGTGGGAGGCTTTGCACGTTCGCTGTTTTTACTGGTGTCAACGCGCTAGCCTTTGCCGAAATACCCGATGAAAAGACCAGTCAAGCGACGCCTATTACTGCTGTTGCCCAGCAGGTTTCTATTGCTATTGGTGTGGCTCTGGCGGGCGGCATTCTGGAAATCAGCACGTCGCTACGTGGAGCCCATCTTGAACTGGTGGACTTCCACATCGGTTTCTTTGTGGTTGCTGCCGTTTCAGCCCTGGCGTTCCTTTGGTTTGCTCGGCTCGCACCGGATGCTGGCAAGGAACTTGCCGCACCGACTGTCGTGAAACATCACAGCAAAGAACGCGCAACCGTAGAAGCTGCGAGCACCTCTGCTGGAAAATAAGCCTTAGCCCCTGAAGTCGCGGGCAAGCAGATAAAGCTCGACGGATTCGGCGCGGGATGCCGGCGGCTTTACATGATGCACGGAGCGAAATTTCTGCTTGAGTAGTGCAAGGAGTTCGTTTTCCGTGCCGCCCTGAAATGTCTTGGTAAGAAAATGTCCGCCTGGCTTCAGAACCGAAATAGCAAAATCAGCAGCGACTTCGCACAAATGCACTGTACGCAAATGGTCAGTCCTGCGGTGGCCGGTGGTTGGTGCAGCCATATCTGAAATGACGAGATCTGGTTTGTCGCCGAGCGCGTCCATCAGCTTCTGCGGGGCCTCATCATCAAGGAAATCCATTTCCAGCAGCACAACTCCGGGCAGGGGATCGACATGTAGATAGTCGATGCCCACAACATGCGGGTTCTCGTCGGTTGAACCTACGATCTTGGCGGCGATCTGTGACCAGCCGCCCGGCGCAGCGCCGAGATCGATGATTTTCTGACCCTTCTTGAGCAGATCATAACGATCATTGATTTCAATGAGCTTGTAGGCCGCGCGCGACCTATATCCATCCTGCTTGGATTTGTGTACATAGGGGTCGTTCAGGTGGCGCTGCAGCCAGCGGCGCGACGATTCCTTGATCGTGCCCGCCTTTTTCTTCACACGTACCTGCAGATTGCTGGAACCCGCGCCGCCGCGACCGCCAGTTTTCACTCCACCTTTGTTTCCGCCTGCCTTGCTCATTATCAGTGCCTGTTTCTAGCGCCTGTCGCGCGATTGTGTCGCCATGCGCCATCGCGCGACATCAGTTCGGTCAAAATGCCTTCACGCAGACCACGATCGGCAACAAGTAGTTTTTCACTGGGCCACACTTTGCGTATCGCATCAAGAATAGCACAGCCTGCCAATACCAGATCGGCGCGATCCGCGCCAATACACGGGTTGGCGACACGAGCTTCAAAATCCCACGACAGAAGGCGATTAGTCATTTCTGTCACATCTTCGGCGCCCATCCACATCCCGTCAACCCGACGGCGGTCGTAACGATCAAGACCGAGATGAATTCCTGCCAGCGTGGTTACGGTTCCAGATGTACCCAACAGGTGGAAGCGTGGGCTTGCAGTCAGATTTCCGAGACACTGGCGCTCGGCAAATTGCGCAAGCAGATCGGTTACATGGGAAACCATGGATCGAAGCTTTCCTGCGTGACATTGCGCCCACCGAACCGCTCCGCCAATGTCACGACACCGACCGGAAGGGACGTCCAGGCCATGATATGTTCCGCAAGACGCGGCGACCGTCGGCGGGAAACATCAATCAGTGCGATTTCCGAAGAGCCACCACCAATATCGAATAGCACGACGGCGTCTGTTTCACGGGTAACCAGTGTACCGCAGCCGGAGACAGCCAGCCTAGCTTCGGTTTGGCGGTCTACAATCTCCAGTTCAAGCCCGGTTTCCGTACGGACTCGTGTCAGAAACTCTTCGCCATTTGAAGCTGAACGACAGGCCTCGGTCGCGATTAGCCTTGACCGTCTGATTTTCTTCCTGCCAGCTTGTCGCGGCAAATCTTCAGTGCTTCGACGGCGCGGTCCATCGCACTGGTGCTCAGCTCGCCAGTGGCGCTCAAGCCTTCTCCCAACCGTACGATGCGCGAAAAGGCATCGACTACGCGAAACTGACCCGGTCTGGTCGGCGAAGCTACCAGCAACCGACAATTGTTGGTGCCGAGGTCCAGAGCTGCATAAAGCGGAGCATCGCTCTTTTCGTGATGCGATCCATTAGCTGTCCGGGGTGTTTGGCTATTACCGCTCTTCCACTTGCTTTGCATTGAAGCGTGTGGGTAATCCGCCCGCACGGTATTCTGTGGAGTCTTGACTGTTGATTCAGCCGTCAGAGGCATCTGCCCGCCTTGCTGCCGTGCCTGCTTCTTCTTGCGAGCTCGGCGGCGGCGATTCGAGATTTTACCGGAGGGTCGCTGTTGGTTGTTTTCTGCTTCAGTCGTGGTTGGCTTTTGTGCAAAAGCTTCAACACTGGATACAGACTTACCACGCCGACGCCGACGCGCACGTTTACGCTGGCTCTGCGAGCCGGGATTGTCGGCCTTGTCCTGTGATTTTGGGCGTCCTGAATCGGATGCACTACGGGCATTACCGATATCTGTAACGGCTTTTTCCGCGGTCTGCGCTTGCCGTTATCGGACGGACTCCGAGCTTGTGAATTGCCCGATTGTCCGCTGGACGCCCCTTGATGCACCATTTCGGCGGTGCGCTCGTCGGGGTTTTTCAAGGTTCATGTCCTTATGGCGCCGCGCGAACCGATAAGGACGCAAGCAAGGCGCTTCAATTTCTACGTTGTGCATAATGTAACAGTGGTTTTCTATTTTACCAAGGGGCAGGCTGTCGGGAGCCGCCGGAAATTTTGAAAGCACGTACTAAATTTGAGTCAACGGCGTGCCGGAGGGCTTTCGCTGGTGGCGAAAGCCCCTTGCTTATGGCTTGAATATTCCTGCAGTCTAGATGTCGTAGGTATGGGCTGCGTTGATCGTGGCGACGAACTTCTTTGTACGTTCGCGCGAAGGTCGCGTGAAAATCTCGTGTGCAGTACCGGTTTCGACGATATTGCCTGACTCGAGAAAGACGACATTTTTGCAATCTTGGATGCAAGCCGCAGATCATGCGTAGCGATCACCATGGTCGTGCCTTCCTTGGCAAGCTTGCTCAGAACATCAACGACTTCGGATGCAAGTTCGGGATCAAGTGCCGAGGTGGGCTCGTCGCACAAGAGTACGCGCGGTGACGGGGCCAGTGCACGTGCAATTGCGATACGTTGTTGCTGACCGCCTGACAACGTTGAAGGCCAAGCATCCGCTTTATGCACCATACCCACTTTTGTGAGCAGTTCCATAGCACGTTCTTTCGCCCTGTTCTTCGGCCATTTCAGAACCGTAACAAGACCTTCCATCACATTCTGGATTGCGGTCTGGTGTGGAAAGAGCTGGAAGTTCTGAAACACCATGCCTGTTTGACGGCGGATTGACTGGATCGCTTGCCAGCTGGGCTTACGGTCAGGCTCGAAGCTGAGGCTCTGGCCACCTAGAACAAGAGTGCCCGACGTCGGAATCTCGAGTAAGTTTATACAACGCAGCAACGTACTCTTGCCACCACCGGACGGGCCGACCAGTGCTGTTACCGTACCCTCCGCTATCGCAACGTTGATATCGTTGAGAATAACCGCGTCATCGAAACGTTTTACGATGTGTTGCAGCTCAATCATGCATTTGTCTCCAGCGTGCCGCCATAACGTCCGAAGCGCCTTTCAAGTCGCACTTGCAGCGCCGAGAGCACCGAACTCATCACGAGATAAATCAAGGCTGCTTCGATATAGAGGATGAGAGGCTCATAAGTGGTTGCAACGATACGTTGGGCGGATTGGAAAAGCTCCGGCACCGTGATTGCTGCAGCAAGCGATGTGTCCTTGACCAGAGAAATGAAGGAATTTGAGAGTGGTGGCACCGCGGTTCGGGTTGCCTGAGGCAGGATAGTACGCGCAAGAGCCTGCCGCCAGCTCATACCGATGGAGTAAGCTGCTTCCCATTGACCTTTGGGAACGGCGGATATGACAGCGCGGATGATCTCAGAACTATAGGCACCGACACTAAGTGTGAAGCCTATTACCGCTGCGGAAATGCATCAAGATAAATGCCAGCGCTTGGCAGACCGTAAAAGATCACGAATAGCTGCACGAGTAGAGGCGTACCGCGGAATATCCAGACATAGAAACGGGCTATAGATGAAAGCCAGAGAGGAGCGAACAATCGCACGAGCGCAGTCAGGAGCCCCAATGTAAGGCCGAAAGCAAAGGACAAAAGGGTGAGTGGAATGGTAAAATCAATCCAGCCCACAAAAGGGTGGGCAGGATTCTGCCATCAGTTGAAGCCAATCGGGCACTTTTCGGCTCCTTAACAATGCACAAAGTCAGACTGAAATGAACTTGCGCTGATGAACCTGCGCGATGTTATCTTATACGGTCCGGCACTCATGTCTTGGGAATAGTTTTACGATCACAATAAAACGAAGCCGAAATTAGTTTCCGGCTTCGTTGCATGAGCCTAGAAAAACGCTTACTTGGAAACGTCCTGACCGAAATATTTCTGTGCGATCTTGTCGTAGGTGCCGTCGGCCTTGATTTCGTCCAGCGCCTTGTTGATCGCTGCAACAAGATCGTCGTCGCCCTTGCGAACGATGATGCCCGAAGCGTCAGCATTTTCCTTCTCGGCCACGATCTTGACCGGAGCCTTCGGCTGATGCTTCTTGAAGTCGAGGAAGGATAGGCTGTCATTGAGCGTCGCATCGGCGCGGCCCGTTAGAACGAGCTGGATCGACTGGTCAAAACCGTCGGTAGCCACGAGTTCCGCACCGGCTTCCTTGGCGATTTTGCCATAGTTGCTGGTAAGCGACTGTGCCGACTTCTTGCCTTTCAGATCGGCAAAATCCTTGATCGTGTCGTTCTTGTCGTTGACGATCAGAACAACCTTGGAAACGATATAAGGATTGGAGAAGTTGAACTTCTTCTTGCGCTCTTCGGTGATGCCGACCTGATTGATAACGGCATCGTAACGGTTGACGTCGAGACCGGCGATTAGGCCGTCCCATTTGCCTTCGACGAATTCCGGCTTTACGCCGAGCTTGGCCGCCACGGCTTCACCAATTTCCACGTCGAAGCCGACGAGCTTGTTATCCTTGTCGTGATAGGTGAACGGCGCATAGGTGCCTTCGGTGCCGATCTTCAGAACGCCCGCCGACTTGATGGCGTCGAGATTTTCTCCGGCCATTGCGCCGGTGAAGAGGGCTGCCTGAATGATGCCTGCGGTAGCGATGATCTGAGCGAATTTCATTTTCGGTATCCGTGAACTGGTTGATGTTCTATTGATCGCAGAAATTTAATTCTAAAGATGCGTCCAAAACGACCGTTAAGGCACAATTATTAGGATGCGTTCCTAATTATCTGACGAATTTGAGTGAATAATTCTAACATTTTTCGGTGTGGATCGGAAGGGCGGAAAAAGCATTCGCGTGCCTCGTGCTACAGAATTGATTTTACCGATTACTCAGGCTTGCCGAAGCCGCCGCCGGTCGGCGTGATGATGGTGAAGGCTTCGCCCGCTTCGAGCACGGTCTGATCGCAATTGCCGAGTATGTCGATGGAACCGTCCTTACGGCGCACTTCGTTGCCGCCGGTCTGACCGGCTTCACCGCCTTCCAGACCAAAAGGCGCCACGCGGCGATGCCCGGAAAGAATGGCGAATTCAAGCGTCTTCAACGCACGGATTGTGCGCTTGGTGCCATCGCCCGCATGCCATTTTCCCTTTCCGCCGGAACCTTTGCGAATATGGAAGTCTTCCAGCAAGACGGGGAAACGGGTTTCCAGAATTTCCGGGTCGGTCAGGCGCGAATTGGTCATGTGGGTATGCACGGCGTCGGCGCCGTTGAAACCGGGACCGGCGGGCGCGCCGGAACAGATGGTTTCGTAATATTGATACTCGTCATTGCCAAAGGTCAGATTGTTCATAGTGCCCTGTGCTGCGGCCATGGCCTTGGTCGCGCCGAACAGACAGTTGGTGACGGCCTGACTGACCTCGACATTGCCTGCCACGACCGCCGCCGGATATTGCGGCGAGAGCATCGAGCCTTCCGGAACAACAATCCTGATCGGCCGCAGGCAGCCTGCATTCATCGGAATGTCGCCTTCGACCAGCACGCGGAAGACATAAAGCACAGCCGCGCGGGTCACGGGTTCCGGCGCGTTGAAATTGTCGTTACGCTGCTCCGAGGTGCCGGTGAAATCGACAGTCGCTTCGCGCTTTTCCCTATCGATGGTGACGCGCGCCTCGATCTGGCAGCCCTGATCCATCTCATAGATGAAATGGCCATCCGGCAGTTTATCGAGCACGCGGCGCACGCTTTCAGCGGCATTGTCCTGAACATGACCCATATAGGCTTTCACGACATCCTCGCCGAAAAGACCGATCATCTTTTTCAGTTCGGCAACACCCTTTTCGTTGGCGGCGATCTGCGCCTTCAGATCATTGACGTTCTGCGTCAGGTTGCGGACAGGGTAGGTCGCGCCAGTCAGCAGAGCGGCGAGCGCTTCCTCGCGGAAGGTGCCGCGATCCACAAGCTTGAAATTGTCGATATAGACGCCTTCCTGCTCGATACTGACGGCAAGCGGCGACATGGAGCCGGGGGCGATGCCGCCAATATCGGCATGATGGCCGCGGCTTGCCACCCAGAAACGGATTGCATGGCCCGCATCGTCGAAGACGGGGTGCAGACAGTGAGGTCCGGCAGGTGGGTGCCGCCATTATAAGGCGCGTTGATAAGAAAGACGTCGCCTGGCTTGATGTCCCTGTTTTCGCGAATGGCGGTGGCGACGGAAGCGTCCATGGAACCAAGATGTACCGGCATGTGCGGTGCATTGGCGACGAGATTGCCTTCGGCATCGAAGACGGCGCAGGAGAAATCCAGACGCTCCTTGATATTGACCGAATAGGCGGTGTTTTGCAGCGTCACGCCCATCTGTTCGGCGATGGACATGAAGAGATTGTTGAAAATTTCCAGCATCACCGGATCGGCGTCAGTGCCGATGGCCGTGCGCGCGGGCAGGGCCTTGATGCGCGTCAGCACCACGTGGTCATGGGCGGTCAGGCGGGCCTGCCAGCCATCTTCGATGACGATGGTCTGGTTTTCTCGATGATGATCGCCGGGCCGGTGACAGTCTGGCCGCGCTGCATCTGCTCGCGCAAGACGACGCCCGCATCGTGCCACGCGCCTTGCGAGAAGAATCGGGCCCGCTTGGCGGTCGCAGCTTCCAGATCGCTGTCGAGCGATTGGGCGCTTTCGGTTTCGCCTGCGCCGCCGCCCACGGCTTCGACTTCCACAGCGTCGATAACCAGAGCCTTGTTCTCTGCAATGAAGCCGAAACGGCGCTTATGGGCGGCCTCAAACTCGGCGCGAAGACGGTTCACATTGTCCTCTGTGGGGAAGGTGGCCTCAATGGAAGCACCGTGTCGGTGCCCGCATAGCGAATATGCGCGCGCAGATGGCGCTGCACGGCGTTGGCCTCGATACCTTGGGTCAAAAGTTCAGCCACACATTCCTGCGCCAGTTCTTCACCGAGTTCTTTCAGAGCTGCGGGCGCTGCCGGATCGAGCGCAACGCCGAGCGCCTTTTGGCGGGTTGCGCGAATATCGGCCAGGCCCATGCCATAGGCCGAAAGCAGGCCGGACATTGGATGAAGGAGAATATTCTTCATGCCAAGCGCATCGGCCACGAGGCAGGCGTGCTGGCCGCCCGCGCCGCCAAAGCAGTTGAGCGCATAGCGCGTCACGTCATAGCCGCGCTGGACGGAAATCTTCTTGATCGCCTCCACCATATTGGCAACCGCAATGCGGATGAAGCCATCGGCAACCGCTTCCGGCGAGCGGCCGTCGCCGATATCGGCTGCGAGCGCGGTGAAGAGTTCACGTACCCGCTCCACGTCCAGCAGCTGGTTCTGCTCGGGGCCGAAAATCGCCGGGAAGAATTCCGGCAGCAGTTTCCCCAGCATGACATTGGCGTCGGTGACAGCGAGCGGTCCACCGTTGCGGTAGCAGGCCGGGCCGGGATTGGCGCCTGCCGAATCCGGGCCGACGCGGAAACGCCCGGCGTCATAATGCAGGATCGACCCGCCGCCTGCGGCAACGGTGTGGATCAGCATCATGGGCGCGCGAACGCGCACGCCAGCCACTTCCGTTTCAAAAGCGCGTTCATATTCGCCATCGAAATGCGCAACGTCCGTGGAAGTGCCTCCCATGTCGAAGCCGATGACTTTCGGGAAGCCAGCCGTTTCGCCGGTCCGGGCGAGGCCGACGACACCGCCGGCCGGGCCCGACAGGATTGCGTCCTTACCCTGAAACAGGTCGGCTGCCGTGAGACCGCCGGATGACATCATGAACATGACGCGCGCGCCGGTGCGCTCGACATCCAGCTCGTTGGATACCTGAGCGACATAACGGCGAAGGACCGGCGACAGATAGGCATCGACGACCGTGGTATCACCACGCCCGACCAGCTTGATCAGCGGCGAAACCTCGTGGCTGACGGAGACCTGCTCGAAGCCAAGACTGCGCGCTATGCGAGCAATTTCAGCCTCATGCGCGGGAAACTTATAAGCATGCATGAGGGCGATGGCGACGGATTTGTAGCCCTGTTCCTTCAGCGCAACCAGTAAGGCTTCCGCCTCGGCGGGATCGAGCGCCGTTTCAACAGTGCCGTCTGCCTGAACGCGTTCGTTCAGTTCCACAACCTTTTCGTAGAGCGCTTCCGGCTTGATGATTTCAGTCGCAAAAATCTTCTTGCGTTCCTGATAGCCGATGCGCAGCGCATCGCGAAAGCCCCTGGTGGTGACAAGGGCCAGCCGCTCGCCCTTGCGCTCCAGCAGCGCATTGGTGGCGACCGTCGTGCCCATGCGAACTTCGCCGATGATACCGGCGGGAATCGGTTCGCCGGTCCTGAGGCCAAGATGCAGGCGAATGCCGTGCACGGCGGCATCCCTATAGGCAGACGGATTTTCCGAGAGAACTTTGCGTGCATGGAGCTGGGCCTGCGGATCCCGCCCGATGATGTCGGTAAACGTACCGCCGCGGTCGATCCAGAAGTCCCATACGCCGCGTTCCGTTCCGCTCATTGCTGGCTCCCTTACACAAATTTCTAGCTGTTTGCGTGACGTGCTCTCACTATTTGTTTATACGCACATCCCGAAAACCGTTTCACCCTTTTCGGGTTATATTCCAAAATCTTCTTGGCGACTGGCTGTGTGACAGCCTCGTCCCCAATTCGATCCCATGGGCAGGACTTCCCGATGAGCGTGCTTTTGAGAAAACCTATCCGCGCACCGTTCATGCGCTTGTCGAGCACTTTCTGAAACCGGAAATGCGCGGCGCGAAGGTGGAGGCCTGGCTGTTCGATGACCAGCCGAGCCGCTTCGCCGCGGAAACGAAGCTGCGCGAAGCGGGCGTCGAGGCGCGGCTCTATTCGGCTTACAAGCCGCTCCTGCATTTCTTTCTGGAAGAAGTGGAGGGCTCGGCCCTGAAGTCCGCTGCGATCCGCTATCCGCATTATGATGCCTGCATGCAGAACCGTTTCCTGCTCGAAACCTATCCTTTGTCGGCTTTGCTGCCGGGGGTGGACGTGACTTTCGCCGAGTCTGGCAAAGACGATTTTCATTATGACGTCGATCTGGTCTTTGCCGATGACCATATCGAGAGCCACCGGGTTTTCGCACCGAACCGCGTGCATGTGGATTTCATCGGCGAAACGCTGGTGTCGCCAACCGGCTGGTTGACCGTTACGCAGAACGGCAAGACCGAAAGCGCGCGCTATGAGACAGCCTATGAGAAGCTGTTTCAGGACACGGTCTCGACCATCGCGGCCCATGACTGGAAGCGTGGCGAACCTTATTTCAACGAACTGAACATCGCGGTCAGCCTGCCGATCACCGACCGTCGCCTGCCTTATGATGAGGAAACGCTGAGCCTCACCGAGGCAATGCATGAGGATATTTATTTCTCACTGCTCGAAGTTTTCCAGAAAAGGCTGGTCGCCCTATCGGGGACCGTAGCTTGCAGCCGGGCCAGATTGTGCCGGAAGTCCGCTTCCGTGATGCTGAACCTTCGGTCAAAATGGAAACACGGCCGCTTTCAACCGATGATATGCTGACCGCGGAACAGATTCTGGAGATAGCGCAAGCACCGCTTTCCGCCGGTCAGATACGCCGTGAAATCGTCCGTCTGGGCGGTGAGCCTTTCGAGGCGAAACCCGTTCGGGTAGGACGGTGCGCGCGACATATATCAAGGGCAGCGATGCCGCGATGATGATCAGTGCCGGACAGCATGCCAATGAGACGACGGGCGTTGTCGGCGCGTTGCGTGCGGCCAACCGGCTTGCGGCGCGCGAAGGCGCGCATTTCACAATCTCTCCGCAGGAAAATCCGGACGGTTACGAGCTACACAAGCGGCTTTGCGCGCTTCAGCCGCATCATATGCATCATGCGGCGCGCTATACGGCATTGGGTGACGATCTGGAATATCGCAGCGGCGAGCGACTTTACGAAAAGGCCATTCGCGTCGAGGCTGAAAAGCTGACGGATGCGAAACTGCACGTCAATCTGCACGGTTATCCGTCGCATGAATGGACGCGTCCGCTCTCTGGTTATGTGCCCCGTTCTTTTGCCATGTGGACGCTGCCGAAGGGTTTTTCCTGATCATGCGCTACCATGCTTCCTGGGAGAAGGAAGCTGAAGAACTGATCGACCGCGTGACGAAACATCTGGCCGCGATTGACGGCTTGGTTGCCTATAACAACGCGCAGATCAGGCTTTTCGAGCAACATGCAGGCGAAACGGGCTTCCGCATCATCAATGGATTTCCGTGCCTTGTCGGTGTCGATGACCGGCACACCGTACCGCTGACGCTGATCACCGAATATCCGGACGAGACGGTCTATGGGGATGCCTTCGTCAAGGGACACACGACCCAAATGGAAACCGTGATGGCATCATATGATGCCTTGCAAGCGCTGTTTCCTTCGGACACGGTCGCTTAAAGATAATAGACGCCGATACGTTTGCCGCCGATGATCTCGACGGCAATCTCCATTTCATAAATGTCGCCAAGAATTTCCGGGTGAATGAGTTCATCCGGGTTTCCCTGATGCACAACCTTGCCGTGGCGCATGGCGACTATATGGTCGGAATAGCACGATGCGAAATTGATATCGTGCAGAACCAGAACAACAGTTTTTCCAAGTTCGTCTGCAGCTCGCCGCAACAGCTTCATCATTGAAGCGGAATGCTTCATATCGAGATTGTTGAGCGGTTCGTCCAGCAGTACATAATCTGTATCCTGGCATAGCACCATCGCCACGAATGCGCGCTGGCGCTGTCCGCCTGAAAGCTCATCCAGAAAGCGTCCGCTCAGATCGTCAAGGCCGAGATAGCCGATGGCCTGTTCGACATGTTTGCGATCCTCATCGTTTGGTCGGCCTTTGGAATAGGGTAACGACCAAAGGTTACGAGGTCGCGCACGGTCAGACGGGAGTTGATTGCATTTTCTTGCCGCAGAATCGAAAGGCGCTTTGCCAGTATGTCACCGGATGTGGTTGAAACGTCGAGCCCGTCTATGGTGACGCCCCTTTGTCCATCGGCAGGAGACGGCTCACCATCGAGAGCAACGTGGACTTTCCCGCCCCATTCGGTCCGATGATCGAGGTTATACCGCAAGCAGGCAGTTTCAGGGTTACATCATCGACGACAAGCGCGCCGTTGTAGGATTTGCTTACCTGGCTGATTTCTATCAACGCGCGTGCCCCTGACGAGAAGGATGATGAAGACGAGGCCGCCCAGAAACTCGATGATGACACTGAGTGCGGTGTTGAACGAGAAGACGCGTTCAAGAATGGTTTGTCCGCTGACAATGCAGAGGATTGCAAGCAAGACGGCTACCGGCAAGATAAACCTGTGTTTTGCCGAACCGGCAAGCATGTAAGCCAGATTGGCGACCAGAAGACCAAAAAGTAATGGGACCAACCAGCGCGGTGGAAACGGAAACCAACACCGTGACCATGAACAGGATTTTGCGCACGATCCGCCGATGATCGACGCCCAGATTGATTGCCGGATCCCTGCCGAGTGACAGGACATCAAAACATATACGAAGCGCAGACCATAGAGCGAAACTGCAGCAACGATGACGGCTGACATAATCAGAATATCGCTGTTGATGGTATTAAAGCTGGCGAAGAAACGGTCTTGTAGAACAGCGAAAAGATTTGGATCAAGCATCCGTTGCATCAGGTTGGAAATGCTGCGAAAAAGACTCCGCATACAATGCCGACCAGCATAACGAGATGCAGGCTGCGGGTCGCTCCCGAAAAGAGCCAGTAATAGAGCGTACCGGCGAAAACCACCATTATAAAGGTTTCAGCCAGAAACCGAACATTCGGGCCAACCCAGTCGATCTGAACGGCACCGAAGAAGAAGACCACCAACGTCTGGATCAGTATATAGAGCGCATCAAACCCCATGATCGAAGGGGTCAGGATGCGGTTGTTCGTGACGGTCTGGAATAAAACCGTTGAAACCGCAATCGAGTATGCGACCAGTATCATGGCAGCAAGCTTGGTGCCGCGGAAGGTCAGGATGAATGACCAGCTTCCCTTTGCACCGATTGTCATGAATGCTGCCACCGCAAGCAGAGTAAGGGTGCAAAGCAGCAAGAGAATTATACGAGGACGCTTAAGCAAGGCGTGAACCCCGCCGCAACAGCAGGTAAAGAAAGATGGCACTTCCTACGACGCCCATCATTGTGCCTATCGGGATTTCGTAAGGGAAGCGGACCAGTCGCCCAACGATGTCACAGGCAAGAACGAGCCCGGCCCCGAGAACCGCTACCCACGGCACTGCGCGCCGCATATTGTCGCCAATGAACATGCTGACAACGTTCGGGACGATAAGACCGAGGAAAGGTATCATGCCAACAGTCACAACGACCGATGCGCTGACCATCGAAACAATAATGAGGCCAAGTGTAACCACGCGCCGGTAATTGAGGCCAAGATTAGTGGTGAAATCCTCACCCAGGCCCGCCACCGTGAAGCGGTCGGCGGCAATGTAGGCGATAACGGTCAGGAAGAATGCAAGCCACAAGAGTTCGTAACGGCCACGGAGGACACCGGAAAAATCTCCAGTTGTCCAAGAATTGAGCGATTGCAGGAGATCGAAACGGTAAGCAATGAAAGTGGTTATCGCACTGACGACGCCACCGAGCATGATGCCGACCAATGGCACCACAAGAACAGACCGCAATGGAATTGCGCGAAGAATACGAAGAAACAGAGCGGTTCCGGCAAGAGCTGTAACAGAAGCAACCAGCATTTTGCCGATTACAGGCGTTTCCGGTGCAAACAATATGACTAGAAGAATACCGAAGCTGGCAGATTCCACTGTGCCAGCCGTTGATGGTTCAACGAAACGGTTGCGTGTAAGCATTTGCATGATCATGCCTGAAACAGCCATGGACATGCCCGCCAGAATGATTGCAAGGGTGCGTGGAATGCGGCTGATGAGGAGAACTTCGGTTGCGCGATCGGTGCTTCCAGCCCGAAAAGTGCGCCCAGCGACACATCGCTGACGCCGATAAACAGGCTGATTACAGCCAATACGGCAACAACGGCTATGGCTGCTGCAAGTCCCTTCACACTCATTTCCTGTTCTGTTGCCTGATCACGATTCCGGGCCACCTGCTGTAATGGGTGGCCCGACCGGATTGGGTTTGGGAGCCCGTCACTTTGCCTTGTCGAAAGCCTGGGAAAGTTGATCGATGGTGCTGTGAAGCGCGCTGAGACCGCCGCCGATCAGATACCAGTTCTGAGCGTTCAGATAGACAAGCTGATCCTTTTGCCAGGCATTGGTCTGGCGCACGAGCTCGTTGTCGAGAACCTGCTTGGCTGAATTGCCTTCACGACCAATAGCAGCATCACGGTCGATGACGAAAAGCCAATCGGGATTGGTTTCAAGAATGAATTCGAACTGACAGGCTGGCCATGATTGCCGATTGAAAGGTCCGGCGCAGCAGGTTTAACCCCGAAGCTGTCGTGCAGGACGCCGAAACGCGAACCGGGACCATAAGCACTGATCTTGCCGCCGGAAGTGAGGATCAGAAGGCCGGTGCCCTTGTTGGCGGCCTTTTCTTTCAATGCAGTAAGTGCCGCGTCAAACTTCTCGGCTTCTGCCTTCGCTTCTGCTTCCTTCCCGAAAATCTGGCCAAGTTTCTCGACATTGTCTTCCGTATCGGCGATGAAATTCTTCGCATTGGTCGTCAGATCAATGGTAGGAGCAATTTTCGAAAGCTCACCGTATTTAGCGGCGGAGCGACCTGCCACGATGATCAGGTCCGGTTCTGCCGCATTAACGGCTTCATAGTCTGGTTCAAATAATGTGCCGATTTTCGCATAATCGTCGCTCTGATATTTCTTCAGATATTCAGGGAAGGATATGCCGCTTGGAACACCCGTCACCTTGACACCAAGGCGGTCCAGATTGTCGAGAGTGCCTAGATCGAAAACCAGAACCTTTGCCGGTGAGGCTGGAACTGTCGTCTCACCCTGCGCATGCTTGATGGTTAGATCAGCAGCATTTGCAGTTGCAGTTGCAGCAATGCCCAGCGCCACGATGGCGGCACCACACAAGCGTGTAACCTGTTGAGCGATATTCAGCATGGTGTTCGATCCTTTCATCAATCCTGTGCTTTATAGTCAAGTATCTTCCTCGTCAAAGACCGAAAGATACAATTCAGTTGTTTTTGTCTGTGGCGCTTGTTTGAGCAGGAAAAATTGAGGCTGTCTTCCACCGTTAACGGTATCATCGAGCCGTGGCTCTCATCCTCGAAACGGTGAAAGATTGCGTCGATTTGCGGAAGTTCGGAAAGCTCTTTGAATACATCTGAACCGGAAGGTCCGCCGCGCAGCTTTTCAGTCGTTCACTATCCTGCTTCGTCTGGCCTGGGCGGCTACCGCGTTTACCGGAGGTCTCTATGAGCAAGCGGATCGGGTGAGGTGCATTTTTGAAGGCGAAGATGAATTGATCTTTGTCTTTCAAAATTGATCGGTCGTTCCACCAGATTGACGGGTCAGCAGCGCTGTAACTCTGGAAAGAATCTCTATGGTTGAACAAGGCATAGAGTGTGAACAATCCACCTAATGAATGCCCAAACAAGGCTTGTTGTTTTTATCGATGTCGAAACGCTTTTCGATTTCAGACTTTACCTGATTGTCGATGAATTCGAAGAAAGCATCCCGTCCTCCAGTCTTTGGCACATCGAAGTGAACCGGGATCAAGTCGGCAGGCGTCGAAGGTGTAAGGTCAAAATATCTCAGGCGAATAATTTCGTCCTGATTATCGGTCGGATAGCCGACACCGACAAGAACAGCTTTCAGGGCGTCATTTTCTGCCATGAGTTTTGCTGCAATCGGCGACATGCGATTGCCGTCGACCATGTATATAACTGGATAGCCGCCTTCGGGTGCCGCTGCATCGGGGACTGCGGTGAATATGCGATAGGCGAGGCCGTTAACTTCCATGTCAAAGGACGAAGTGAGGGGTTCAGCAGCTTGCACAGTGGAAACCATTAGTATCCCTACCGTTACCTGGCACACCTTTTTACGGTATTCGTCAGTATGCTCATATGAGCTTCCCACTCATGGAAAAGACGCCGACCGTTGCAGGCTGGCGTCCTGTTGTTGCGATCTTAGAAGCGGGAGGTCATGCCGACCCAAAGCCGGCGGCCGTCGACAACTGTATTGAAATCGTCCACGTCGATCTTCTTGTCGAAGATGTTATAGACGGCAGCATTCAGGGTGACGTTCTCGCTGAAGTCGTATGAACCACCGATGTCGAAAGTGGCATAAGGCTTGTATTTGGCCGCGATAATTTTGCCGTCGCGATAGATTGGTGTTCCAGCGGTGTCGTACCGAGCCGTGCGCTAGCGTTGATTTCTTCCCCATGATAGTTGCCCGCCGCCCAAGCTTTGAGACCATCAACAGGAGTAATCCAATCGGCGCGCAGGCTTGCCATATGCTTTGGGGTGCGGGCGAGCGGCAGACCTGCAAAGTCACCGGTCTTTTGCTCCGAATCCGTATATGTATAGTTGCCACGAACGGTGATGCTGTCTGTTGCTTCCCAGTTAAAGGTCAATTCGACACCCTGCATGACCGCATTGTCGATATTGAAAGCATACCATAGGCGATAATTTGGATCTTCACTCCAACGAAGCGGGTTGCCGTTGGCATCGGTAACTAATGCATTAGAAATCTTATCCTTGAAATCGGTATAAAAATAGGTTGCACCGAGACGTAGGCCCATCTGGTTGTCCCACAGCGCGCTGGCTTCATAGCTGGTGCTCTTCTCCGGCTGCAGATTTGGATCGCCGATAATGACGCCACAGGTGCCGTTCGGGCCATAAGAACAACCGCCGCCTCCAGTCGTATAGGCATAGCCCGGAGCAATGGTACGGATTTCCGGAGCGCGGAAGCCGGTCGAGATGCCGCCCTTGAGGGTTAATTGCTCGGTAGCGTGCCAGACTGCATATCCGCGCGGGCTGAAATGTGAGCCGTAAATTTCATGGTCGTCCATCCGGAGACCGCCGGTGAGAGCGAAATCTGGGGTGATCCACCATTCGTCTTCTGCGAAGAGCGCCCACTGGCGTACGCTGAACTCCTCGTCCAAGCCGGTACGGCGTCCTGGGTTCTGGTCGGTTAGCACCGATTGTGTGAACTGCCCGCCGGTTACGAGTGTGTGATTGCCGTAGAATTCGAATGGTGTTGTGAACTTGCCATCGAGTACTGAATTGCGGATATGCGGCGAGCGCAGATTCTCGACGTAGCTCTTGGCCTTGTTGTCCCAATTGAAATTGGTGCGTTCGGCCCATTCCTGCATGAATGAGAATTCCGATGTGGTAGGCCCCAACGGCCAGTGTGGCTGATCGACCAGTGATCGCGATCATTGTAATTGTAAGCGTCAACGGGATTTCTGCCGCTGGCGTCGATCGTGTTGCCCACGGTCATGTCACGGCGAAGGCGTGTCTTGCCGAGTTCGAGCATGATATCGTGATCTTCATTCGGTGTCAGCGTAATGCGACCGGTAATGTCGACATCCTTCTGCTCAGGCGTGCCACCGATAACACTGTCTTCTTGACGTTTCAGACCCCGTCCCCATACCTGAACACCGACAAGGTTCGGAACGAGCGGCCCCGTCATGTAATAGGAACCTTGCAGGAATTGCCGAATTTAGAGTGCTGTTGCACCGTGCCATCGACCGTAAAAGATCCGCTCCATGTGTCGGATACTTTTTGGTGATTATATTGATGACGCCGCCCATGGCGTCCGATCCGTAAAGCGACGACATGGGGCCGCGAATGACTTCGATCCGTTCGATGGCATTTGCAGGTGGCAGGAAGCTCTGTTCGAAGCCGGAGTTACCATTGGTACGGGCATCACGGGTGCTCTGGCGTTTTCCATCAACCAGCAGCAATGTATAGGAACCGGGAAGACCGCGAATGAAGATGTCTTTCTCAGCGGACGGACCTGTCACCGCAACGCCCTGAACATCCTTCAGAGCGTCGGTCAGGTCGCGGTAGGCCCCTTTTCGAGTTCTTCGCCGGAAACGACAGTGATGCTCGCCGGAGCGTCAGTGATATTCTGTTCGAAACCTGTCGCTGTCACGACGATTTGGTTAAGCTTAACAGCGCCATCCGCGGTCGTTTCGATGCCTGCATCCGTTGCAGGTGCCTTCTTTTAGCGCTTGGTTCGTCTGACGTTGCTTCTTCCGCGGCGTTCGTGCTCGTTTGCGCAATTGCAATTGTTTCGCTCAGAAGTAGTGCTGTGGAAAGACAGGTCCCCGCAAGGATCGCCCGATAAATGAGCGATTTGTTGGCCAAACGCCTGTTTTGTGTACCGTCGGCCCACAATCCCCGAAACAAGCTGGTCATTTTCGTCACCGTTTTAAAGTTGAGTTTTCAACTCTCCTTATGTATGGCAGTGAGGTGACGTCAATCGTCATGTTTTATAAGCATTCTAAGTTTCAAAACCGCAAATGAGCGAGCAACAAAGCGATGTCAGGCAAGCAGGTGAAAACGCAGCAACAAACGGGGAAAGGCGAGAACGAAAGCCTTCGTTTGGGGCAATTGCGCTTGCTGATCGCTCTTGATGCACTTCTTGTGGAAGGTAGCGTTGGCGGTGCTGCCAAGCAGATGGGGTTAAGTATTGCGGCTATGAGCCGACTGCTCGGACAGATTCGCGAAAAGTTCAACGATCCGATACTGGTTCGTTCTGGCCGAAACATGGTGGCCACACCGAAAGCCGAAGCGCTGCGTGGGCGTCTGCGGCGGTTGGCGAATGAAGCCGAAACACTGTTGAGTTTAGACCTTACTGAATTACCGAAATCGAGCTGCACCGGGCATCGCGGGTGGAAGCGAAGCGCGATCGTAGCACCGCCGCCGCTTGGTATCCGTAAGGTCGTTGAGCTCGAAAACCATCCGACGCCGGAACAACTTGCAGCACAGTTCTCCAACATTCAAGACGAAAACGATCCAGTCAGGCGACTTGCGAAATATATTGCTGTGGTAGGGCGAAAAGCCGGGCACACCCGTCCATTAGAGATGTCTGAAGCCGATGATGCATTCACGACGATCTTTACGGGTAACGCCGATCCGATGCAGATCAGTGCATTGCTCCGGCTCATTCACTATCGTGGGGAAACTGCACCGGAACTTGCTGGCATGGCGCGAGCAGCGAGACGAATTTATTCCGTGGATGCGGGCTTGAACATGCCTGCGCTGGACTGGCCAGCTTATCTATCGCCGAATTCTGTGCAGTCACCGTGGTTCATGCTTTCAGCCTTGCTGGTCGCGCGGGCTGGTTATCCTGTTGCCTTACACGGTAATTGTGGCACAGGTGAAATCTCGGGCAAGCTTGAGATCGCGGCTGAAGCCATCAATCTCCCGATCGCGACATCACATTCGCTCGCGGAAGGTGCATTGAGCGCGCATGGCATCTGTTTTATGCCGTTGGCCGGTTTTGCCCCTCAGATTCATGCGCTGATGGCACTTTACCCACTGTTCGAGTCGCGCTCATCAATGAATAGTCTTGTTCATCTACTCAATCCGATGAATCTCAAGGCGTCGTTTTTGGGTGTGACACAGCCCACATATCGTGAGTTACACCGCGATGCGGGTGTACTTCTTGATGTCCCTTCTATTTCGGTAGTTTCGACCAGCCGGGACGTCGCCGAGCTAGTTCCGCATCGAACGCACACGATCCATAGGCTTCTTAATGGTCGTGAAACGGATTTGTTGCTTCCGACGCTTTCCAAGGAAAGTGGTGACAAGCATTCGAGCTTCAGTTCATTCGAATATTGGTATGGCATCTGGTCTGGCGCGGCAAACGACAAACGTGCAGAAAATACAATCATTGCGACGGCTGCCTTGGCGATGATGACGGCCACCGCCGCAGACAACGAAAGTCATGCGCAATTTTTCGAGAAAGCCGAAGAACTCTGGCGAAATCGCCACAGTCGAGCGGCGTCCTGATTCAGGTGTAGCCATTTAAACCGGCTTGCCGCTCGGCGTTGTTCCGGTTGTTACCACCTGAGCCAGTTTCTCGAGCGGCTAGTCTTCAATCATATGATGGGCACGGTCGCCAATCTGGATCGGTCCACATCATTCAACACTCTGATGATGCGATCATTCCATTAATTCGCCTGATCGCGGGACCGACTTTTGTCAGCTCTTTGGCCATAGTGCTGTTCACTGTGGCAATTACGTCTCTATGCGCGCTGAGAATTTTCAGGAGTTTTCAATGGTTGTATACATCACTTCAATCAATCTACATTTGCTTGACTTTCCGTTTCAACGGAAACGCTGAGGAGCGTAGCAATTTCATTGAGGAGTTGCGCCAAGCACTACAAGACCATGGCCTTTTCTTTTGCGGGTACAGCTGGATCCGAAACTCGTGGAAAATGTGGTTACCACGGCAAAGAAGTTTTCCGTGCTTCCAGCAGACAACACTAGCCCAGCTTTGCAAAAATTTCGGCAAATTGACCGTTTGGTTGTCATTTTGAACAATTTTCTCCCTCTAAATTTAACAAATCCACGGCTTGATCGGTCAAAGCATCGATGGAAATCTCCCTTACCTTATATAAGCGTGACGTAGGGAGGGATCGCTGAAATGCCTGTAATGCCCGAATTGTGTGCCGATACCATAGTTTATAACGGTACGATCTGGTGTGGATATGAAGAGGGCACAGTCGAAGCCCTGGCCATCTGGCAAGGCAAGGTGCTTGCGACGGGTACGAAGGGCCAGATCTGGTCTCTGAAGGGCGATAATACACGTTTGATCGATCTCAAAGGACGCTTTGCTACGCCCGGGCTGAACGATTCTCATCTGCATCTCATTTCCGTGGGACTGACACTCAAGTGGATTGATGCGACGCCGCAAGCGGCACCGACGTTGCAAAGCTTGCTTGATGCCATTCGGGAGCAGGCGGCTTCCGCACCTCCAGGGGCATGGATCAGGGCGCGCGGCTATGACCAGACCAAACTCGATGTCGGTCGCCATCCGCATAAGTCGGAGCTTGATGCTGTTGCTCCAAACAATCCCGTTATGGTGGTGCGTGCATGTGGCCACGTTTCGATCTTCAATTCCAAGGCATTTGAACTGGCAGGTATTGACGAAAATTCGCCGGTACCGGAAGGCGGGCTGATCGAGCAGAAAAATGGTACTCTGACAGGTATGGTTGCCGAAAATGCTCAAGGGGCTGTCCGCAAGGCCATCCCCAAGGCAACGACGGAAGAGATGATCGAGGCCATTGAGGCTGCGGGAAATCTGCTTCTTTCCTATGGCATAACCAGCGTTATGGATGCTGCTGTCGGTCAGGTCGCAGGGTTCGATGAAATCCGCGCCTATAACCTCGCCAAGTTGGATAAGCGCTTGCCGGTGCGTACCTGGCTCGTACTGCTCGGTGACCCAGGGCCGTCTATTGTTGAGGAATGCTACAAAGCAGGACTTGTTTCCGGCGTCGGGGACGACATGCTGACGATAGGAGCTGTCAAGATTTTCCTCGACGGCTCTGCAGGCGGGCGAACTGCATGGATGAACAAGCCGTATCTCGGCGACGATAACAATATTGGCGTTCAGATATTGCCGGATGCGGAACTGGAAGCGTTGGTGCTGGATACCCATAAAGGGCTATCAACTGGCATGTCATGCTATCGGCGACGCAGCCATCGGCCAGTTGATCACGGCGTATGAAAAGGCGCTCGCTGTTTATCCCGATCCAGATCGCCGCCATCGTATCGAACATTGCGGGTTCTCTACGCCGGAACAGCATGATCGGATGAAAAAGGCTGGCATTTATCCATGTCCGCAGCAGGTTTTCATCTACGACTTTGGTGATGCCTACATTTCTGTTCTTGGCGAAGAGCGCGCAATTTCAAGCTACCCGCTGAAAACCTGGAAAGATCTGGGCTTCAAGCCTGCGACTGGCAGTGATTCACCGGTTTGTCATCCGAATCCCTATCCGAACATCTATTCGATGCTGACGCGCGAAACGGGCAAGGGAACGGTGATGGATGCCCGCGAATGTGTGACCATCGAAGAGGCTCTGCAGGTCTACACGGAGTTCGGTGCGTTTTCTCAGAAGCTGGAGAATGTGAAGGGAAGCTTGTACCTGGACAGGTTGCTGATATTGCGGTCTTTTCACGCAATATGCTCACCGCGAAGCCGGAAGAGATTCTCAACGACACGCATTGTGTTCTGACCATGCGTGACGGTGAGGTCGTATTCGAACGGTCGTGAAAAAATGCCCTCGTTTTCCGGGGCAATGAAAGAATTGAAGCGTAAACGCTTCGGGGCAATTTCGGGCAGCGAGGTTTCGGCGTAGCCCTGAACGAACGGTTCATCTGAACCGCAAGAATGACACTTATGAAGGGGAACAATATGAGAAAATTTGCATTGCTGGCGGCGTTGTCCGCAGTTCTGTTGGCCGGAACGGCGGCATATGCTGCGGACGAGCCGCGTTCGGGTGGCGTCATCAATTTCGTCGCACCTTATGGCGATAGCTTCTCGACGCTCGACATTCAGGCTTCGCCTGCCACGCAGGACGAGTTCTACGCCAAGGCCATTCATCGTACGCTCTATGATTGGGATGCTGATCTCAACAAGCCTGTACTCGGACTTGCGACTGATGTGGCCGTGTCAGACGACAGACTCGTCTATACCTACAAGCTTCGTCAGGATGCATTTTTCCACAATGGCAAACCTTTGACGGCAGATGACATTATCTGGAGCTACACTCGGATAATGGATCCGAAAAGGCTTTCCCACCAGCACGCTACATCGCTGAAATTAAGGGTGCTGAAGAGTATACGCAGGGCAAGGCCAAGGAAATTTCCGGCCTGAAGAAGATCGATGATCATACGCTCGAGATCACACTGGAGCAGCCAATTGATCCCGGCTTCCAGTTCATGCGCAATAACACTGCCATTTATCCGTCAGGTGAGGGCGATAGCGAAGAGTTTCAGCGTCATCCGATCGGTCTCGGACCATATAAGTTTGCGGAATATGTTCCCGGCTCCCGCCTGACGGTTGAGAAGTGGGACAAATATTATGAGAAGGGCAAGCCTTACGCCGACAAGATCAACATCATGATCATGGGTGACGCGGCCGCGCGTGACGTTGCGTTCCGCAACAAGGAAATTGACGTAGCGGTGCTCGGGCCAGCGCAGTATACAGCCTATCTCGCCGATCCCGAACTGGCGAAGAACATGGTTGAGGTGGCCGAGGTTTACACACGCGCCGTCGGCTTTAATCCGGATTTCAAGCCGTTCCAGGACAAGCGTGTTCGTCAGGCAATCAACTACGCTATCGATAGCGATCTCATCATCAAGCGCCTTGTCAAAGATAAGGCTTATCGTGCTGTTGGTTGGCTTCCGAACTCATCGCCAGCCTTCGACAAGGATGCGAAGCCTTATCCGTATGATCCTGAAAAGCAAAAGCTTTGCTTGCTGAAGCTGGGTATCCTGACGGCTTCGAGTTTGAGTTGACGGCAACACAGAACGAGAGCTGGGGCTTGACCATCGTTCAGGCAATCATTCCGATGCTCGCCAAAGTCGGTATCAAGGTGAAGGCAAAGCCAGTCGAGGCGTCGGTACTTGCGGATGTGGTTCCGGCAGGCAATTTCAAGCCTATATGTGGTCGCTCGAAAGCGGCCCGGACGCACTGACCGCGATGCAGTGCTTCTATTCCACGACTCCACAATCTGCGTGTAACTATCAGAAGTTCTCCAATGCGGAATTCGACAAGATTGTCGATGAGGCAAAGGTGGCGAAAACCGAAGAAGAGAAGAACGAACTTCTGAAGAAGGCCAACAATTTGCTGCAGGAAGAAGCGCCGGTGTGGTTCTTCAACTACAACAAAGCCGTCATGGCACATCAGCCGTGGCTGCATGGCCTGCAGCCGAACTCGGCAGAGCTCGCAGTTCAGTCCTATGAAAAGCTGTGGGTTGATGACACGGTTCCATCCGGTCGCTAATTCCGGCTGATCTGGATCGGCCCGCTCGTCATCGGCGGGCCATTGATCCCCTTTGCTCCAGCGTCTTTTGCGCTGATCCGAAAGGAGGACCATGTGCTCTATTTTATTATTCGGCGCGTCTTGCAGATGATACCGACTGTTGTTGCGGTGTCGCTGCTGATCTTCATCATTTTCAGTGTTGTTCCGGGCAGTATCGCTTCTGGCCTTATTGCCAATGGCAAGGGCATGAACGATCCGAAGATGGTCGAAAAATTACACAGGAATTTGGGCTCGATAAACCTGTTCACGTGCGCTTTGGCAGCTATCTGGTTCAGTTGGCTCAGTTCGATCTCGGGACTTCGTATCGTTCGAGACAACCGGTTGTTTCGCTTATTCAGGAGCGTATGTGGCCAACGCTGAAGCTTGCTTTCGCGGCCATGGGCTTTGCGATCCTGATCGGCGTGCCATTTGGATTTATAGCAGCACTGAAGCCTGGAAGCATTCTCGACAGCGTGACCATGATAGGAGCGGTCTCGGGTCTTTCACTACCACAGTTCTGGCTGGGCCTGCTGGCCATGTATCTATTTGCACTGACGCTCGGATGGTTGCCGAGTTTCGGTTATGGCGATGGCGGTATCCGAAACATTATCCTACCAGCGCTGACCTTGGGTGTTGCGCCATTGGCGTTGCTGGCAAGAACAACACGTGCAGCCGTGCTGGAAGTTATGGGGGCTGACTTCATTCGTACCGCCCGCTCTAAAGGCATGAGCAGCTTTCGATTGGTGAAATGGCATGTCATGCGCAATGCGCTGGTGCTGATTATCACGACCATCGGCCTACAGTTCGGATCGATGATGGGACAGGCCGTGGTGGTGGAGAAACTATTCTCGTGGCCGGGTCTTGGCTCCTTGCTGATCGATAGCGTTTCTTTGCGCGACATTCCTGTCGTACAGGGGCAATTCTCGTAATCGTATTGTGGTTTCTGGTCATCAATACGATCGTTGACATTCTCTATGCGGTTATCGATCCGCGCATAAGCCACGAGTAAGCCCATGAAGCTGCGTTTCAATCTCGTATTCGGTGGGTTCGTGTGCATTGTCATTGTGGCTGCGGCTGTCTTCGCGCCGTTGCTGGCACACTATAACCCGGTTCTCGATGCCGACCTGATGAATGCCGAACTTCCGCCTGATGCACAGTTCTGGTTCGGCACGGATGCACAAGGCCGCGATGTTTATTCGCGCATTCTCTATGGCGCGCAGGTGTCTTTGACCGTTGGCGTGGTCTCACAGTGCATCAACACTGTTATCGGTCTGTGTTTTGGCATTTCGGCCGGTTATTTCGGCGGCTGGTGGGACGATTTCGTCAACGGCCTCACCAATCTGATGCTCGCAATTCCGTCACTGATCTTCGCGCTGGCAATCATGGCTGTCCTTGGCCCTGGCTTGCCGAGCCTTCTGCTTGCACTTGGTCTGACGAACTGGTCCTGGACTTGCCGCATTGCGCGAAGTTCTACTCTGTCGCTCAAAAGCAGGGCTATATTCAGGCTGCCAAAATGCTTGGTTATAGCGACGTGCGTATCATGATCACGCAGATCGTGCCCAACATGATCGGACCTGTTCTAGTGATAGGCACGCTCGGAATGGGGATGCAATTCTCGCCGAGGCAGCACTTTCCTATCTTGGTCTCGGTATCAGTCCGCCAGACCCAAGCTGGGGCAACATGCTTACTGATGCGCGTGAGTTGATCGTGAATGCGCCTTGGGCTGCAGTGTTTCCCGGCCTCGCCATCTTCTTCACAGTACTTGGGCTCAATCTGTTCGGCGACGGTCTTCGCGACTGGCTCGACCCGCATATGAGGACCCGTAAGATATGAGCGAACAAGCACTTCTTGAGGTAGAAAACCTTCGGATCGATATCGTCTCCGGTTCGAGCAAACATAATGTGGTCGAGGATGTATCGTTCACTATTGAGCTGGCGAGACATTCGGTCTGGTCGGAGAGTCTGGCTGCGGAAAAAGCATCACCGCGCTGTCGATGATCGGGCTTCTGCGCAAGCCGCTGTCGATAACCGGAGGAGCGATCCGCTTTAAAGGGCAGGACTTGCGGTCCATCTCGTCGCGCGAAATGCGCAAGCTGCGTGGCAATCGTATAGCGATGATCTTTCAGGAGCCGATGACTGCTCTCAATCCGTTGTCGCCAGTAGGTCGGCAGATTGCGGAAATGTTCGTGCTGCACCAAGGTGTCACTTGGCACGAGGCTGAGCGCAAGGCGGTCGAAGCGCTTGCCAGCGTTCAGGTGCCTGCGCCAGAGCAACGTGTGAAGAACTATCCGCATCAGATGTCGGGTGGTATGCGCCAGCGTGTGATGATTGCTATTGCACTTGCATGCAATCCTGATCTGCTGATCGCTGATGAACCCACGACTGCGCTCGATGTGACGGTTCAGGCGGAAATTTTGCGTCTGATGCAAGAACTTTGCACAGCGCGAGGGACTTCCGTTCTGATGATCAGTCACGATCTGGGTGTCATTGCGAAAATGTGCCGTCGCGTGGGTGTGATGTACGCAGGACATCTGGTCGAAGAACGCATAACAGCGGGCTTGTTTCACCATGCTGCGCACCCTTATGCGCATGGTCTTCTGGCTTCGCTCCCGCAGCTTGGTTCTCGCCAGAAAGAAGGCCAGTTGCGGCTGCAGGAGATCGAAGGTGTCGTGCCGTCGATTTCCGCTTTTCCAAAAGGCTGCAGGTTTGAGCCGCGTTGCACGCGCGCGACCGATGTTTGTCGTGCGCAAAACCGGGCTGGACGCCACTTGAGGATGCCGGTGTGGTGAGGTGTTTCCATCATGAATGACATACATTCAACCAAACTGGTAGAACCATTGGTCCGCATCGACGATGTCTGCGTTTACTTCCCGGTGAGCGGTGGCATTTTCAGTTCTTCCAAGCAAATGTTGCGCGCCGTTAATAATCTCAGCCTGACTCTTAACAAGGGTGAGTGCCTTTCGATTGTGGGAGAATCTGGTTGCGGTAAGTCTACACTTGCACTGTCCATCGTCGGTTTACAGAAGCCCACAAGTGGGCAGATTTATTTCGAAGGACGTCCGATCACCGGAAAGAACGAACCATCCCGGTTGGAACGAGCCAAGATGGCGCAGATGGTCTTTCAGGACCCATTTGCTTCACTCAATCCGCGGCAGACAGTCTACACGTCGCTAGCTGCACCTCTGCGACTTCACGGTGTGACGTCGCGTGGTGAAGTGGATGGACGTATCGAAGAAATTCTGCGTCTGGTCGGTTTGAAGCCCGAGCAGGCAAAGCGTTTTCCGCACGAGTTTTCTGGTGGCCAACGCCAGCGCATAGGAATTGCCCGCGCATTACTCCTCAATCCGAAAGTTATCGTGCTTGATGAACCCGTGTCGGCGCTTGATGTTTCAATCCGGGCACAAATCATCAATCTGCTGCTGGAGTTGAAAGAGCGACTTGGCCTTTCCTATATCATGATCAGCCATGATTTGAGTGTCGTGGAGCATATGAGCGATCGGGTGGCGGTGATGTATTTTGGCCAGATTGTCGAGAGTGGGTCATGGGACCGGATATTCTCAAATCCGATGCATCCTTACACCCGGCGGTTGATTTCGGCCATCCCTGATCCTGTGACGGAATTAACAGGCGGTCGTCTGATTGATGACACGAACCCGCCTCAGGCACCGGAAGGTTTTGCGTTTTATCCTGAAAGCTTCGGCACGCATGACGTGCATGAAGTCCCGCCGCCAACGCAATTTATTGATATTGGCGGTAATCAGCGTATTCGCGTTATCGAGAAAATTGGTCTCAAATAAAGGTTAAAAGCGCCGCTAAACGGCGCTTCAGACTGCTGACAAACCTCCGGCAGGGTCAAAATGACCTCAGATTCACGGAACGTCCCAGATTCAGAACGTGAACAAATCGGAATCAAAACCCTCGTTTTTGACTGCTTCCAAAAATCGAGGGGTTTGTAATCAATCTGAAGCGCCGCTAAACGGCGCTTTTATTGTCATCTTGTTGGTTAGCCGCTGATCAGCTTTACTTCCATAAAATCTTCCAGGCCCCATTTGCCACCCTCGCGACCATTGCCTGATTGCTTATAGCCACCAAATGGGCTGCCCGGCGCGCGTGACGTGCCATTGATCTGTACCATGCCAGCGCGCAATTTGCGGGCCACGCGTTTTGCGCGTTCCGGACTTCCTGTCTGGATATAGGCGGCAAGCCCGTAAGGCGTGTCATTGGCAATGGCGATGGCCTCTTGCTCCGTTTCGAACGGGATCATCGCAAGCACCGGTCCGAAGATTTCTTCGCGGGCAATCGTCATGTCATTGTTCACATCGGCAAAGACAGTCGGCTTGACGAAATCACCTTCGGAGAAGCCATCAGGACGCCCTGTACCACCCGCAACGAGCCGTGCACCTTCATCAATGCCTTTCTGAATCAGCTTTTGAACCTTTTCAAACTGGATCGAAGAGGAAAGTGGACCGATATGATCGCCTTCCTTTGCCGGGTCGCCAATCTTAGTTTCTGTGGTAAGTTTCTTCGCGATTTCCACGGCCTTGTCGTAAACGGAGCGCTCCACCAGCATGCGTGTCGGTGCATTGCAGGACTGTCCGGTATTCTCGAAGCAATGCGCAAGGCTGCGTGCCATTGCTTTTTCCAGATCGGTATCGGCAAAACGATGTTTGGTGACTTGCCGCCAAGTTCCAGCGAAACCCGTTTTACCGTCGCTGCGGCAGCCCTTGAAACTGCCGTTCCTGCGCGGGTTGAACCGGTGAACGACATCATGTCGACATCTGGATGTTGCGACAATGCTTCGCCAACAACAGGGCCTTCTCCGTTGACGAGATTAAATACACCTTTTGGGAAGCCTGCCTGATCGACAAACTCGGCGAAGAGCATTGCCGACATCGGCGCAATTTCTGAAGGCTTGAGTACGACCGTGCAGCCAACCGCCAATGCAGGTATAACTTTCAGCGCGATCTGGTTCATCGGCCAGTTCCACGGTGTAATGAGGCCGCAAACACCAATGGGCTCGTGAAGCACGGTCTGGTTCGGATATTTGGGGAAAGAATTTCTTCAAACTCGAAATTCTCGAATGCGGCAATGAAAGCTTTTGTATGCGAGAGGCCAGCCGCTGCCTGCGATCCCTTGCGAGCGTGATTGGTGCGCCCATTTCAAGTGAAATGGTCTTGGCCATTTCGTCCAGACGCGCTTCGTAGATTTCAACCAGACGCCGTATATAGCCGATGCGTTCTTCTGCTGGCGTTTCGCTCCAGGACGGAAAAGCCCTGCGTGCGGCTGCGACCGCCAGATCAATGTCTTTCGCAGAACCCGCAGAAATTACGGCATAAGGCTTTTCATTGGCGGGATTGATGACCTCAATGGTCTTGGCTTCTATTGGAGCGCGCCACGTTCCGTCGATATAGAAGTCCGTTTTCTGGTCGAGGTTTTTCTGAAGCATCGTGCCGTCCTCCGTCGTGCTTAATGTTCAGGGCCAGCACAAGCCAACCGATTTTCGTTCGACACTAATGCGCGGATATGTCGGCGTCAAAACAGAAGGGCCATGGAAACATCAATTTTTCTTATTCATTGTCGTAGGCTTCGACATCGAAGCCCAGGGCGACCAGTCCTTCCTCCAGATAATCTCCCAGAAGTGGTGTACCGATGAGATACTTGGCTTCGCGACCATTGTCGCGATCAGCGGCTGTCGAGAGGGCGTCGCCCCATTCATCAGCGCTGAAATCCCCGCGGCCTACCCACATAAGCGCCAGCAATTCCTGTCGCTCATCGATGTTCAAGGAGCGGATAGCCGCGAAAAGTTCCTTGCGGGTGGGGTTTGCCAGCGAGGCATCGAGAATATCAACTTCATTGTCGTCACTAGCGTTAGAACCGGATTCTTCATCGATCACAGGAACCTGAACATCATATTCCCGTGCCTTGGCAATTATAAATTCCAGATTCTCGATATTATTAACCAGCTCGACCACGCTTGCCTCCGTCACCTTGGTTATTTGGCAAACAACGCTTTCGCAAAGGCTTGGTTCCGGCTTTCTCAGGAGCTGGATCAGCTTCGCGCAGCCTGTAGCCGACGCCTGTTTCGGTTAGAATATAATGCGGCTGATCAGGAGATTTTTCAATCTTCTGTCGTAGCTGACGGACATAGATGCGAAGATATTGAACGTCAGCTGCGGGTCCCCAAACCTGGTTGAGAATGAAATGGTGTGTCAGCACTTTCCCGGAATGCTGTACGAGGAGTCGAAGGATGTCATATTCCTTCGGCGACAATTTAACTTCTTCACCGTTGAGCTTCACAATGCGGCGAACAAGATCGACCGTAAGGCCGTCGCTTTGGAAAAGCGGCTTTTCTCCCTGTTGTTGCAGCCTGTGTCGCAGTGCGACCCGTAAACGCGCAGTAAGTTCTTTCATACCGAAAGGTTTTGGAACGTAATCATCAGCTCCTTCTTCAAGGGCACGGACGATTCCCGCTTCGTCGGTCCGGCTTGAGAGGATAAGAACCGGCAAAGTCATGCCGGTTTCTCTCCAGCGTTGCAGTAGAGCGTGCCCGTCAGTATCTGGAAGTCCCAGATCGAGAAGCACGATATCGGGCTTTTCCGTTGCAATGTGCGCGTCAGCTTCGCCGCCGTTCACCGCCTCTATAACAGTATAGCCTTCCGTGGTCAGCCCAACCCGCAATAACTTCCGGATAGCTGGTTCATCGTCGACAACGAGAATTTTTAATTTAGGATCGTTCATACGCTTCTATCAACTTCATCTGCAAGGACGGGTAAAGTAATTATAAAACGGCACCGGTGCCTTCATGCCGATTGCTTGCCCGAATAGTACCGCCCATTGCTTCGATGAAACCGCGAGCGATTGAGAGCCCTAGTCCTGTACCGGCCTGCACATGATCGCCTTTACGCACGCGATAGAACGTATCGAACACGCGCTCCAGATCATCCGGAGGAATACCTGGACCCCGATCACTAATTTCCAGTGTTATACGAGACGGTTCAGCATTGGCTTTAATCGTAATCGGTGTGTTTTCAGGGGCATATTTCGCTGCATTGTCAAACAAATTGAACAGGACTTGCTCGAACAGAACGGCATCGAGCTGAACCATAGGCAAATCAGCCGGAACGGCAATATCGACCTGATGATGGACCAGAATCTTGGCTGCACGATTCAGGGCCGCCCCAATGAGGTCACCAACATAATGAAGTGACAGATTGGGCTTCATCGCACCTGCTTCGATTCGTGTCATATCGAGAAGGTTGGCGATGAAACGGTTCAAGCGCTCCGATTGGTCCACCATGGTTGCGACCAGATCGGACCGGACGGCATCTGGCAGAGAGTTGGAATAATCACGCAAGGTTGTGGCGGTACCAAGAATTGCTGCCAGTGGGGTCTTCAGATCGTGCGAGATTGAGGTGAGCAGTGCTGAACGCAGCTTGTCGGCTTCCGCTGCAAGCTTGGCCCGCTCGACATCACCGACAAGCTGAACGCGCTCGATGGCAATTGCGGCCTGATCGGCCAAGGCTTCGAAGAGGCGTTGCTGTTCAGGCGTGAGGATAGGCCCCATGCGATCATTGTCTAATCCGATGACGCCCACAGATGTTCGTGCGGTTTTGAGAGGCAGATAGAGCCGTTTGGCACCCGGCAGTGTATTGGCCCGCGCCCGGCGGGCAGGTCGTGTTCCCATGTCCAGTGTGCGGCAGCGATATCAGCGTCGCCCAGAGTGTCATCGGGCGGATATGCGCCCCTGACAGTAATGCTGTTTCCATCAGGAAGGAGGATCACAACGCTGACCTTGAGCATCGATGCGATTTGGAATGCGGTTGCCCAAAGCACGTCATCAAGTGAGCCTGTTCCGGCTAGTTTTTGCTAAAAGATACAGATCTTCCGTCATGCGCGCACGCTGGCGCGCCGCTGCGGCCTGGCGCTGCACGCGGCTTGCCAGATTGCTGGCTATGAAACTCACAAACAGAAAGAAAACCAGTGCTACGACGCTCTCGGGATCGGCGATAGACAATGTGTAGAGTGGTGAAAGAAAGAAGAAATTATAGGCAAATGCGCTAAGGACTGATGAAAAGAGCTGGCCAGAGGCCAAGGGTAACCGCAACACCGAGGACGCCGACAACAAATACAAGAGCTATGCTGCGCACATCCAGAAACTGGTCGAGCAGCAATCCTGCGATCAGCGCTATGCCAGTTATGGCAATACCGATCAAATACGGTCGGATATCGAGCGTTGTTTTCTGCCTGGCGGTGCTGACCTTGCGGTTGGCTCCGCCGTTTTCGTGCTCGATACCTGCCGTTATATGAATATCGATGGCGCCGGAAAGCCGGACAAGCTCGCGTGCAATGGAGCCGTCAATCATCTCACGCCAGCGCGACTTTATGGACTTTCCGGCGACGATCTGGGTGAAATTGTGGGCTGAAGCGTAGCGAACAATGTCTTCGGCTACGGATTGGCCCGGAATGGTGATTGTTTCCCCGCCAAGCTGTTCGGCAAGTTTCAATGTTGTCGCAAGCCTGTCCTTTGCTTCTTCAGTAAGCCCGGCAGAACGTGCGGTTTCGATATGAATGGCCGCCCACGGCGCACGCAGGCGGTCCGCCAGCCGACGTGCATAGCGAACCAGCGATACACTACGGGGACGATCATCGACTGCAACTAGTATGCGGTCGCCAGCTGCCCACGGCCCTTCAATAGCGTGGGCACGCATATGGCTGAGCAGCTGCTCGTCCACGCGCTGGGCCGTACGGCGCAGTGCCAATTCACGCAGCGCGGTTAGATTTCCCGGAGAAAAATAATTGCGTATTGCCCGCTTTGCAGTCTTCGGGAGATAAATCTTGCCTTCATTGAGGCGCTTGATGAGATCATTCGGCGTGAGATCGATCAATTCTATGTCGTCGGCACGGTCGATGATACTGTCGGGCACGGTTTCGCGTACCCGGATGCGGGTGATTTGCGCCACGACGTCGTTAAGGCTTTCGACGTGCTGGATATTGAGTGTTGTATAGACATCAATCCCACGCGCCAGAATTTCCTCGACATCCTGGTAGCGCTTGGGGTGCCTGCTGCCTGCTGCATTCGTGTGCGCCAGCTCGTCCACAAGAACCAGTTGTGGTCTGCGGGTCAGCACCGCATCGATATCCATTTCATCAAGTTGATGACCATGGTAGGACACTTGCGCACGAGGCACGATTTCAAGCCCCTCAGTCAGGGCTTCGGTTTCCGCTCGCCCATGTGTTTCCACAACGCCGATGACGACATCTATTCCGTCGGCTTTGCGTGCGCGGCCCGACATCAGCATTTCATAGGTCTTGCCGACGCCCGGCGCAGCACCGAGAAATATCTTCAGGCGGCCACGCGTTTCGCGTTCCGCCTGTTCAAGTAGAGCATCGGGAGAAGGTCTGTTCTCGCCGAAGCGACGCGGGTCCGATGTCAAACAAAACTCCTGAAAGGAAGGGGCGGCAAATCATGCCGCCGCCAGTTATTCTACTTGGTGTCGGTCCTGTCCAGAACAAGGTTCAGCTTCAAAACATTGACTACCGGTTCACCGAGGAAGCCAAGTTCACGAGCTTCAATCTGTTGCTCGACAATTCTACGCAAGGCGGCTTCATCAATACCGCGCGCTTTCGCAATGCGAGGCACCTGATAAAAGCTGCCTCTGGCGAAATATGCGGATCGAGACCGCTTGCGGATGCTGTCACAAGGCCAATCGGTGGCGGCATAGAGCCTTCGCCTTGTGATAGGGTAGTTGCGTCAGCTTTAATCCGCTCAATCAGCTTTGGGTTGGTTGGGCCGAGATTAGAACCGCCGGAACTTGCGGCATCATAACCGTTTTGTCCTGCCGCAGATGGGCGACCGTGAAAATATCGATCACTGGTGAAACTTTGTCCGATCAACTCAGAGCCGATGATCGAACCGTCTTTTCGATAAGGCTGCCACCAGCTTTGGCCGGAAAAATTGCGTGTGCGATACCAGTCATGCCGAGCGGGTAGAGCAAACCCATTATGACGGTAAGCGATACGATCATGGCAAGTGCTGGACGAAGTTGTTTTAGCATTTTGCTAGTCCTTATGCGAGGCCAAGGGCAGTAATGGTCATATCGATGGCCTTGATGCCGATAAACGGCACGATAACGCCGCCGAGGCCGTAGATCAGTAGATTGCGCGAGAGGAGCGCTCCTGCACCGACCGGTTTGTAGGTCACGCCTTTCAATGAAAGCGGTATCAGAGCGACAATGATCAAGGCGTTGAAGATGATGGCTGACAAAATGGCGCTCTGTGGCGTAGCCAGACCCATGATATTGAGCGCCCCAAGCTGTGGATAAAAAGCCAGAAACATTGCCGGAATAATTGCAAAATACTTTGCGATATCGTTGGCGATGGAAAAGGTGGTCAGTGCTCCGCGCGTCATCAGCAATTGCTTGCCGATTTCAACGATTTCGATGAGTTTGGTAGGGTCGCTATCGAGATCGACCATATTGCCCGCTTCGCGCGCTGCAACCGTGCCAGTGTTCATGGCCACGCCGACGTCGGCCTGGGCAAGGGCAGGGGCGTCGTTGGTGCCGTCGCCGCACATCGCGACAAGCTTGCCCTTGGCCTGTTCCTCGCGGATCAGCGACAGCTTGTTTTCCGGTGTGGCCTGCGCAAGAAAGTCGTCCACACCGGCTTCGGCGGCAATGGCTGCTGCGGTCATTGGGTTGTCGCCGGTAATCATGACTGTGCGGATACCCATCCGGCGAAGTTCTGCAAAGCGTTCACGGATACCGCCTTTGACGATGTCCTTCAGGTGCACGACGCCGAGAAGATGTCCATCCTTGGCAACCGCAAGCGGAGTGCCGCCAGCTTTGGCGATTGTGTCAGCGATGGATTGCAGTTCCGACAGTGTTCTTTCATCGGCGCGGCTGCTCTGTCCCACATAGGCAAGCACCGCATCAACCGCACCTTTGCGAATGACGGAGCCTTCAATGTCGACCCCGCTCATACGGCTCTGTGCTGTGAATGGTACGAAATGTGCGTGAAGCCCTTGCATGTCGCGACCGCGCAAGCTGTATTCTTCCTTGGCCAGAACGACGATAGAGCGACCCTCCGGTGTTTCGTCGGCAAGCGAGGCCAATTGCGCTGCATCAGCAAGCGCCTGTTCGGTTACGCCGCTCACGGGGACAAAAGCGGTCGCCTGACGGTTGCCGAGTGTGATCGTGCCGGTTTTGTCGAGAAGAAGCGTGTCGACGTCACCTGCGGCTTCGACCGCCCGGCCGGACATGGCAAGCACGTTGAACCGAACGAGACGGTCCATGCCTGCAATACCAATGGCAGAGAGCAAGGCACCGATAGTGGTTGGGATCAGGGTGACGAAGAGTGCAACCAGCACTATTACTGGAATGTAACCGCCTGCATAGGTCGCAAAGCTCGGGATCGTTACGACGGCGAGAACGAATATCAGCGTCATGCCTGCAAGCAGAATATTGAGCGCGATCTCATTTGGCGTTTTCTGGCGTTCGGCGCCTTCCACGAGACTGATCATCTTGTCGATGAAGGTAGAACCTTGTGCGGCTGTGATACGAACCTTGATCCAATCGGACAGGACTTGTGTTCCGCCCGTAACGGCAGAGCGGTCGCCACCGGACTCGCGGATGACGGGTGCGGACTCGCCGGTAATGGCCGCTTCATTAACGGAGGCAACACCTTCGATGACTTCGCCATCTGAAGGGATGATGTCATTGGCTTCCACCAGAACGATGTCGCCGACTTTCAGGCTTGTTCCCGGCACGCTTTTCCAGTTTGATCCTTCCGGGTTGTCCAGAAGTTTGGCCTGCGTTTCCGTCCGTGTTCGGCGCAGTGAATCCGCTTGTGCCTTGCCCCGACCTTCGGCAACCGCTTCCACAAAATTCGCAAACAAGACGGTAAACCACAGCCACAGAACAATCTGGAACGAAAACCCGACATTCGGATTGCCGGCAGAAACGTCTTTCAGAAGCAATAGAGTTGTCAGCATTGAAACAACTGCAACCACGAACATTACGGGATTACGTGCAAGACTCTTTGGATTGAGCTTGCGAAATGCATCGCCAATGGCGGGTATAAGGATGCGGGCATCGAGAATGCTCGCGGATTTGGACTGGCTCATAACAAAGGCTCCAGTAAAATTACATTTCCGTTCGGAAAGCTCAGATCAACCCGGCAAGCTGAACCGCGAGAAGAAGCACGGTCGTTGCCAGAAGGATCGAGAGAATGCAGCTTGAAGGTTTGAGCATCAGAACATCTGCCCCTCAATCAGCGCGAAATGTTCAGCGACCGGGCCAAGCGCCAGCGCCGGAAAGAAGATCAGGCCGCCGACCACAAGGATGACGCCGATCAACAGGCCGACGAAAAGCGGGCCGGTTGTGGGGAACGTACCTGCCGATTGCGGCGCGGCCTTCTTGGCGACAAGCGAACCGGCGATAGCGAGCGCGGGAACGATCACGAGAAACCGCCCCATCAGCATGGAGAGACCGATGGTGATATTGTACCAGGGTGTATTGCCGGAGAGGCCTCCAAAGGCCGAACCGTTATTCGCTGTACCGGAAGTATAGGCGTAGAGGATTTCCGAGAAACCATGCGGCCCAGGATTGGCGACGGAGGCCAGGCCCGTCGGCAGAACCGAAGCGATGGCTGTAAACCCGAGAATGGACAGCGGAAGACAGAGAACGGCGAGCATCGCCATTTTCACTTCCTTGGCTTCGATTTTCTTGCCCAGATATTCAGGCGTGCGCCCAACCATCAGCCCGCGACAAAAATGGTCACGACAACAAAGAGAACAATGCCGTAGAAGCCCGCACCGACACCGCCGATGATGATCTCGCCCAGCATCATATTGATCATGGGGATCATTCCGCCCAGCGCCATCATGCTGTCATGCATGGCAATCACCGCACCACATGACGCAGCCGTTGTCACCACGGCAAAAGCGCGGACATTGCAATGCCGAAGCGTGTTTCTTTGCCTTCCATATTGCCGCCATCGATACCCAGCGCATGGATGAGGGATTACCCGCCGCCTCCGCCCAGTAGCAGATTGCAACGCCAGCGACGAATAATATGCCCATGGCAGCAAAGATCGCCCACCCCTGTCTTTCGTTGCCGACCATTCGCCCGAAGACGTTGGTAAGCGACGCGCCGATGGCGAAAATCGCAACCATCTGGATCATGTTGGAGATGGCATCGGGGTTTTCGAAGGGATGCGCCGAATTGGCATTGAAGAAGCCACCGCCATTGGTGCCAAGCATCTTGATAGCAAGCTGCGAAGCCACCGGCCCGAGTGCGATCACCTGTCTCGCACCTTCCAGCGTCGTTGCTTCGGCATAAGCGCTGAGCGTCTGCGGTACGCCGAGGCTGACAAAAGCCAAAGTCAGGACAATGCACAACGGCAGAAGGACGTAGAGCGTGCAGCGTGTAAGATCGACCCAGAAATTTCCCAGTGTCTTCATGGATTTGCGCGAGAACGCTCTGATGAGCGCTATAGCGATGGCAATGCCTGTCGCAGCTGAAACGAAGTTCTGCACCGTTAGCCCTGCCATTTGGGTCAGGTAGGACATGGTGCTTTCGCCGCCATAGTTCTGCCAGTTGGTGTTGGTGACAAAACTGGCTGCAGTGTTGAAGGCAAGGTCTGCCGGGACGTTGCTCATACCCATTGGGTTGAAGGGCAGAAAGCCTTGAAACCGTTGCAGCGAGTAAAGCAGCAGAAAACCGGCCAGATTGAATAGCAGCAAGGAGACGGTGTAGGTCGTCCAATGCTGTTCTTCGCGTTCACTTGCGCCTGCGAGACGATAAAGCCCGCGCTCGACCGGAACGAGGATCGGTGAAAGGAATGTCCGTTCACCGCTGAAAACGCGCGTCAGGTAGCCGCCGAGCGGTCTGACGAGCAAAATGATGATCCCGCAGAAAACGAGAATCTGAATCCATCCATTGAGTGTCATGATCTTTTCCGAGGCCTGAAAGGCTGCCGATTACGCGGAATGAACCGGAAACCGGTCTAAAACCGCTCCGGTCGTATAAGCGCGTAAAGGAGATAGGCGGCTATGAAGGCCGCAACCAAAGCGCCAGCGATATACTCGATCAACATGGCGACACCTCAAAGTCTTTCACAGACGCGCAGATAGCCGAATAACAGCGCGAAAAGCCGACACCGATCGCAAGGACGGCGAAATCCATAATCATGCCTGAATTGCCCGAAGGGCTCCCTGTTTCTTACAGGAGCATTATGGTGCCGCACGGCATAGGGTTTCGAGAGCGGGCCGGGGCCAAAAATAAAAATCTCATATATGGAATACGGATGAGGGAGAACAGCCTGCATGTTGCACAGCAGGCTGTTCAGGAATTAGAGCGATGTTGCAGCCACAACCGCACGACCGGCTATGCGCCCGGAAAGATGCAGCCGCCAAGAAATGTCCCTTCAAGCGCATTGTACCCGTGATAACCACCGCCGCCGAAGCCGGCGGCCTCACCTGCCGCATATAGGCCAGGGACCTTTTCGCCAGCTTCATTCAGCACTTGTGCGTCCAAATCGGTATGCAATCCGCCCAGTGTCTTGCGCGTAAGAATATGAAGTTTGACGGCGATGAGCGGCCCGTTGGCGGGCTCCAAAAGCGGATGCAGAGGCACGGCTCGCGTGAGACGATCACCGATATAGGCTCGGGCATTATGGATTGCCATCACCTGAGCATCCTTGGAGTAACGGTTGACGACCTGGCGATCTCGCGCTTCAATTTGACTGCGAATATGGTCAGGCTTCAGAAGTTTTTCTCCAGTCAGACCGTTCATTCTTGCAATGAGCTCATCCAGTGTTCCGGCTGTGATGAAATCTGCTCCGTTGTCGAGAAATGCTTTGACCGGCGGTGGTGGCGTTTTACCAAGACGGCTTTTAAGCAAAAGCTTCCAGTCTTTGCCAGTAAGATCCGGATTTTGTTCCGATCCAGACAAAGAGAACTCCTTACGGATGATTTTCTCGGTCAGGATGAACCACGAATAGTCGTAGCCGGTCGAAAGAATATGTTTGAGTGTGCCAAGTGTGTCGAAGCCAGGAAGATAGGGAGCGGGCAGACGATTGCCATTGGCATCGAACCACATGGACGAAGGCCCCGGCAGAATGCGAATGCCATGGTTTGGCCAGATCGGATTCCAGTTTCGCACGCCTTCCGTATAGTGCCACATGCGATCGGCATTGATGACATGCCCGCCCGCAGCCACGGCAATATCGATGCCGCGCCCGTCGACATGAGCCGGAACACCCAATACCATTTCTTTTGGAGGAATGCCGAGTCTGTCGCGTGGCCATACCCTTCGAATCTTGTCGGGGTCACCGCCTATGCCGCCAGATGTGACGATTACGCAGTCAGCAAAATAGGCAAATTCGCCAATAGTGTCGCGTGACGAAGATTGCCCGCGCTCCACAGTCGATGGTGCCAACACTCTCCGTAGACACCACTGATCCGCCCTCCGGTCGTGGCGATGCTGTTAACCCTATGACGGCATTTTAGAATTATGAGTCCTTTGCTGATTGCTGTGTGCAGCGAGCGTTCGAACGGTGCCACGACAGCAGGTCCTGTTCCCCAGGTAACATGAAAGCGCGGCACTGAGTTACCGTGTCCATCCGCTTTTGCTCCGCCACGCTCCGCCCAGCCGACAACAGGAAACCAGCGCATGCCGAGACCATGAAGCCACGGCCGCATTTCTCCGGCAGCAAACTCCAGATAGGATTCAGCCCAGCGTTTTGGCCAATGGTCTTCGGGGCGGTCAAATTGCGCCGATCCGAACCAGTCCTGCCGCGCGAGATCGATATTGTCCTTTATCCCAAGGCGACGCTGTTCGGGGCTGTCAACCATGAAGAGCCCACCGAGAGACCAGAACGCTTGTCCACCGATGGAATTCTCACCTTCCTGTTCGAGAAGAATGACTTTGCGTCCAGCTGTTACCAGTTCATGAGCTGCGACAAGTCCGGCTAGTCCTGCTCCAATGATTATCGCATCAGCATCGGCCATCTCCGCTTCCTCTCTCCCAAAAGGCGCATGATGAAAGCATCGTGACTGAAGGGGTGAAGTGTTGCAAGCAGTGACCGAATGTATTCAACCGAAGAAATAAGGCACAATCCAATCGCCAATCAGCTTGATGGAAAGTCCAAACAAGGTCAGCTGCACGAGCAGGAAAAATGGGCCGTCGGGCATTATCCGGGTTAGTTTGGCTCCGACGAAGGTGCCGATGACTGCGGCAGGGACCAACCAAAGGCCGAGCGAGGTATCGAGATTGGAGAACTGCTGTAACTGCCAGTAGGGCACGAGTTTCACAGCATTGACGATGGCAAAAGAATAGTCGAGGTGCCGGCGAAGATCAGTTTTGGAAGATGCTGCGGCAGCACGTACATCTGGAACGGTGGCGCTCCGGAATGAGAGACAAAGCTGGTCAGACCTGTGAGAATGCCCCAGAAGATACCGCCAGGAACATCCGCCTTTCGCGCGCTTTTGCGGTAACGCGCCCCGAACCAAGCATTAAAGCAGAAAAGGATACCGACCAAGCCGACCAGCATTCCGATGAAGGTAGGAGAAAGATGTGCGCTAAACATCCAGCCAACGCCAACGCCAAGAATTGCTGCTGGGGTCAGGATTGCAAGATTGCGTGCCGAGAAGTGATGGCGATAAAGATATAGGCCAAACATGTCGCTGATGACATAGATCGGAAGCAAAAGCGCGGCGGCCGTGACCGGCGATATGACCAGCGCCATCAAAGGAACCGCGAGCGTACCGACCGACGGCAAGCCACCTTCGAAAGCCCGACAAGAAATGCCGCAATGACTGCGATTGCGAGAAAAAGGGGCGTGTGTTCGATCATGTGATGGGGGTAGCTTTGCGGTTGGAAACATCTCCGACGTTGGGCCGGAGATGTAGTGATTGGATATCAGGCGTGAGCCCATTCCCAATAAAGAGTACGAGCGCGTTTGGTCAGCGGCCCATATTCCAGTTTGCGATCATCGAAACCGATAATCGGCACGACTTTGCTCATATTTCCGGAGGAGAAGATTTCGTCTGCCTGGCGGAAGTCTTCGATCTTTAGTGTCGTTTCATGAACGGTGATGCCCGCTGTGCGCAGCAATTGATGACACGCTGGCGCGTGATACCGTTTAGAATGTGCCATTGGGAACCGGTGTGAAAACCTCGCCGCCACGCACCATGAAAACATTCGAAGTGGCGGTTTCTGCGACGTTGCCAACAACGTCGGTCACCAATGCGTTGTTAAAACCTTTCGCCTTTGCTTCACGCAGCATGCGCGCATTGTTTGATAGAGGCAGGCCGCCTTGGCGTTGACTGGCATGACTTCCAGATATGGTCGACGGAATGATGTTGTTGTGATGGTGAACCCCTTGGGCTCGACCATAGGGATCGCCTCAAGGCAGAGCGCAAAATCCGTTGACGAAGCGAGCGGAGCGACTGCGCTGGCGTCACCTTCTTCTGCCCAGTACATGGGGCGGATATAAACGTCCGTCCCCGGCGTGAATTTTTCAGGCCCTCGCGCGCAAGTGCCTCGATATCATTGGCAGAGAGCGTCGGTTCCAATCCCAAAGCACGAGCTGAGTCGTTGGCACGTGCAGAGTGACGGTCGAGATCGGGTGTAACACCTTCAAACAAGCGTGCACCGTCAAATACCAGTGAACCAAGCCAGGTCGCTTGTGAAGCTGCGCCGAGAATGCGAACATCACCCTCACGCCATTCGCCCTTGTAATAGGTCCACATCGCCCGTTTATCGGTCATTTCCCTAGTCCTTTGCCAATATAATTTTGTGTTTTAGCCCGTGCCAGAGCGCTTACAAGCAGAAATCGCTATCGAAAAATGCTCGGAGCGTCTCTATATGGTTGAATCAGATTGATCTCCTAAGTACTTCTGTTTGAAGTATTATTTCATTGATCCGGTACGGGTCTCCGCATCGTAGGAGGAGGCAACGCCGTAGACAAGCGCGAACTTGTCAATGTCGCCGTCAGGATTGTTCCACTTTATCTTCAACGAGCGCTGGAGTTGGTTCCGATGTGACAACAGCCGGAGGTCCCTCAACTCCGCGTTGTTTTTCGCGGATGAAGGTAAAGAGACCGGAAATGGTGATGAGAACAATGCCGATGAGCATGGGCATGTCTATCTGATCATGGAAAACGAAGTATCCGAACAAGATCGCCCAGATCATCTGGCTATACTGTGGGAGGCGATAGCACTCGCCGGCGCACGCTGGGCAGCAAGCATCAGCAGAATATTGGCGAGGGCAGCAAGAAGACCATAACCTGCTAGATAAATCCATTGCACGGTATCTGGCGTTTCGTAGGAGGGACCATCAACGTTCCGCAGATGATGATGGGGCCGATTAGCCCGCTTGTATAAAGTGATATGCGCTTTTCGTGCTTGCCCATGACGCGGAAGATGATGATGTTCATCGCGCCCCCATACCAGCGGCAAGCGCGCCGAGATGACCGATGGAGAGCTCTGAATCCGGGGCGAAGCACAATCAGAACACCGACAAAACCGATGAGAACAGCCGACCATCGCCGCCAGCCAACCTGTTCTTTCAAGAACACCACTGAAAGTATTGTCACATAGGCGGGAAGAAGGAAAATGAGTGCGAAAGCTTCTGCCATAGAGAGATGCGTGAATGCTGTAACGCTTCCTATCGTTCCCATCGCTGCCGTTACGGTTCGTAACAGCCACATCTTAACATTGGTGGTGCGGAACATATCGAGCCAGACATCGCCAGCTTTCTTTGTGAACGGATGGCAAGCAGACCAAGTACGGCACCAAAGAATGCAGTTTCGTATGGCGATAGCGTGCCATCGAGAAATTTGACGCAGGCATCGCTGATTGCGAAAGCCGCATATGATGCAAACGCGAGAAAAATACCGTAAAGCATGACAATGTCCGAGGGGAACGGGAGGAAGAGTTCGTTCCTTCCGCTCACTTAATCGATTAGAGGCCTGTTGGCAAAAGACATTTCCGAAAATCGGGATTTAAGTCTATAGTTTAGCCGTTGCTTTGAAGAGAAGTAAATTTGGCCTTTTCAAGGTTTTGAGTTCAAGCAAAACGCATGCCTCATTTGCAATCATATCCGTGGTGGAAATTTAGGCAAACGCCTATTTAGCAATCATCCAAACGAGGAGAAAGCAAATGAACATTCGTCAGAAAGTACAGCAGTTCGTATCCCGCCGCCGCGCTATTCGTGAACTCGGTGCGATGGACGACCACCTTCTTGCCGATATCGGTGTTTCGCGTTCGCAAATTCATAGCGCTGTTTTCGGTAAGTAATAACTTATGGCGCATCTCCCGAAAGATCGCTCCGTATGTAAAAATCGAATAAAGTAACAAAGCGTCGGTCTCCAGTCCCGGCGCTTTTGTTTTATGTATTGCTCATTTAATTGATTCTTTGACCTGAGATTTCAGCGTTGGCTCACCAACGGTATTTACACGCTGTTATCGGCGCGAATCCAACCTGCTTATTCTTCACCTATGCATTGCAAATGAGACGTAATCCGTATCATTTTGGGACAGATGGCAATTGCCACCCTCCTAATTTTCCGCCAATTTGTGTTCGTGGGGCAAGCGATGAAGGTACGGCATTTCCGCAGTAGCTGCAGTTGATTTGCCGATCTTCATCGCCTCTTTTCCCATAGTGATGTTTATTGCAGCGTGGAATACAGGGGCGTAGGTAGACCTAGCTCTTGCATCATCGGGCGGTGTCGGGCTTATCTGGTTACCCGATGACGCATAGGCAGATACTTTATGGACATTATAGGACGCGGAATTCTCGTTGGGATCGGCGCAACGGTTGTAATGGATATATGGGCGCTTGTGCTGGCCGCGATGCCGGGGCAGGCACGTCCCAATTGGGGATTGGTCGGTCGCTGGTTCTGGCATCTTCGCCACGGACAAATTTTTCACGACGATATTTCCAATGCTGAGCCTTATGAACATGAAATAGCGCTCGGCTGGGTCGGGCATTATGCGGTCGGCATTCTTTACGGTGTCATCTTTGCTGCCTATGGTGGCGCGGAGTGGTTTTCATATCCCGTATTTCTGCCGGTTTGGATTTTTGGTATACTCACCGTGGCCGCAGGGTGGTTTCTGTTACAGCCCGGCTTGGGAATCGGCTGGGCGGCATCCAAATTGCCGAATGCACGCAACGTGCGTTTGCTCAATCTTATTGCACATACGTTTTTGCTCTGGGCATGTACGGCACAGCTTTGCTGTTACAAAGTTCATTTCAAACAGTCAGTTAGAACTATCAAAGCCGCTCTCCCGAGCTGTCTTTTTGAATCTGTTTCAAATATTTCCCCGCAAATGAGTGACTGGCGCGCGGCGAAATCTCAGTCCACACTAAATCATGTCAACAAACTGGCATTCACACGGCAGAACTGTGCTTTTGACCGCGATGGGTGTATGGGGAACATGTCCGACTGCAAATCTGTAGCGGCAACTAACATTATGGCAATCGCATAGGTTGCCTCAGCTCGACATATTACGAAGCGCAACAAGTTGCGCGTCGCAATTTAACGCGAACTGAGGGGCTCATTGACGGGCGATTGCCTTGGAGGGACGATGCTCGAAAAGCTGTTCAAATTACAGGAACACGGCACTACGGCGAGAACGGAAATTATTGCCGGCGTGACGACCTTCCTGACGATGTCTTACATCATCTTCGTAAATCCGGACATTCTGTCCACTACAGGTATGGATCGAAACGCCGTTTTCGTCGCCACCTGCCTTGCGGCAGCTCTCGGCTCGATCATCATGGCACTCGTCGCGAACTGGCCTATCGGCATGGCGCCGGGCATGGGCCTCAATGCCTTCTTCGCCTTCACCGTTGTCGGCGCGATGGGCTTTTCCTGGCAGCAGGCGCTTGGTGCCGTTTTCATTTCCGGCATTATCTTCCTGATTTTGACGGTGACAGGTATACGTCGCTGGTTGGTTGAAGGTATTCCGCATTCTCTGCGTAGCTCGATTGCCGCAGGTATCGGTATGTTTCTGGCTCTGATCGGCCTGAAGAGCGCTGGTGTGGTTGTCGGCAATCAGGCGACCTTGGTTGGTTTAGGCGACCTGACGAAGGCAGGACCGCTCCTGGCAATTGCGGGCTTCTTCATTATCGCTGTGCTGGACGCTTTGAAAGTGCGCGGTGCGATCCTCATCGGTATTCTTATCATAACTGTGGCATCGATCGCTCTTGGCATCAGCCAGTTCGGTGGCGTCTTCTCTGCACCGCCAAGCCTTGCACCGACCTTCCTTCAGCTAGATGTGATGGGCGCTCTGCATACTGGCATTCTGCACGTCATTCTAGTTTTCGTTCTGGTTGAAGTTTTCGACGCTACCGGCACGCTGATTGGTGTGGCGAAGCGTGGAGGGCTGATCGAACCGGGTAAGCCAAACCGTCTTGGACGCGCACTTTTGCCGACAGTACTGCAATTCTTGGCGGTTCGCTGCTCGGCACGTCTTCCACGACGGCTTATGTCGAAAGCGCATCGGGTGTTCAGGCTGGCGGTCGCACAGGTCTGACAGCTCTGGTTGTCGCACTCCTGTTCCTCGCAGCCCTGTTCATTTCGCCGCTGGCTGGCTCTGTTCCTGCATATGCAACAGCACCGGCTCTGATCTACGTTGCCTGCTTGATGATGCGTGAGCTGACCGAGATCGAATGGCACGACGTAACAGAAGCTGCACCTGCCGCGCTGACGGCCTTGGCTATCCGTTCACTTATTCCATCGCGAACGGTTTGGCCTTCGGCTTCATCAGCTATGTCGTGCTCAAGGCCTTCACCGGGAAGGCGCGTGACGTGCATTTGGCAACCTGGCTGGTTGCAGCACTCTTCGTCATCCGCTTCGCATTCTTTGCGGAGTGATAATAGAAGCGCCGAGCTTAAGACAGCCCGGCGCTTTTCTGCAACATCGGAGGAATAGAACTGTGCAGACAGATGAACTGAAACTGCTTGAAAAGCTGATCGACGTTATCGAGCAGAATGTCATTCCGCTGACCGAACGTGGCGTGGCAGAGGGCAACAAGGTTTTCGGTGCAGCTTTATTGCGCAAATCGGATCTATCTCTTGTTCTTGCGGAAACCAACAACGAGACTGAAAACCCACTCTGGCACGGTGAAGTGCATACCTTGAAGCGTTTCTACGAAATGCCGGAGAGTGGACGTCCGGATACGAAAGACATGGTCTTTCTTTCCACTCATGAGCCTTGTTCCATGTGCCTTTCGGCAATTACATGGAGTGGTTTTGACAATTTCTACTACCTGTTCAGCCATGAGGATTCACGAGATGCTTTCTCGATCCCTCACGATTTGAAGATCCTCAAGGAAGTCTTCACGCTGGAGCCGGGTGGGTATAACCGCGATAATGCCTTCTGGCACAGTCATTCAATTCCGAAGATGGTTGCGTCGCTACCAGACGCTGACCGCCAGCGTCTCGGCAAAAGGCTCGATGCCATTTTCGCCAAATATGACGAATTGTCCGGCACTTATCAGGCAAGCAAAGATGGAAACGCGATTCCTCTCAATTGAGGAGAAATCGTTTCATATGGTCATACGCCTGAAATAGGTGCATGTCAGACGGGATGCGCGATGTCGGATATTCGGCTCGCGCATTTTTATGTCTGACAGGACGAGCATCATGACCTCTGACCACACAATATCAGCGATTGGCTTCTGCACCCCGACAGGTGACGGCAATTTCAGCACGCTTGAGGGCGCAATCCGCAACATCGTCGAACTTGGTTCGGAAGCTGTAGAATTGTCGCTATATGGCGAGGAAATAATCTCAGGCGGTCGCCTGATTCCGCACCGTGTGGACCATCTTGTCAATATCACCAGACAGTTTGATACGCGCTACAGTGTCCACGGGCAGATCGTTTCCAACTTCATGGACCGCGAGCATCTGGAGTATCAAAGGCTGTTGTTCGAGCGATGCTCGAACTTTGCGACCGTGTCGGGGCGGAAATTCTGGTTCATCATTCTGGCCATGCTCCAATGCCAGCGCTTTCTCGTATTTCTGACCTCGACAAGATGGAACGAGACGCGCTCACCGAACTAGCGGAACTTGCAAAACTTATGGTGTCCGGATCGCGCTGGAGAATATCTTCGCAATGAGCGATGCTGAATATCGCCAGACACCAGCCCAGGTCGCCGAAACGGTTGCTGCGGTCAATCATCCGTCCGTCTGCGGACTGATCGACTTCAGCCACGCCTATATTGAATGCACGCGCCTGGGTCTCGATTGGCGTCCGCAGATTCGCGCCATGGCGCCTGTGACGGACATCTGCATATACACGACAGTTTTGGTCGCCCCTACACGATGGACAAGTTTTATCATCCTGCTGAAGCAACGGCACTCGGTATCGGCGATCTGCACCTGCCGATCGGATGGGGTGATATTCCGTGGGAAGAAATTTTCGATGAACTGACTTTCTTGCCCGATACGTTCATGATTATGGAAATCGGAGAAGATCGCTTCAGTACCGAACAAGCCGATAGTCTTGCACGTGCCCGCAAGCTGGCTGAACGGGTCAACAATGGTCCAAGGGGTGTTTGAATTAAATAGAATAGGCCGCGTAATCAGCGCGGCCTACATGTGTGGTTTCCGGGTTTCTCTACTTACGGATTTCACTAAGCTGCTTTTGTACCGCGTCGATAATATCCTCGCCGATCTGAGACTTATACTTGTCGTAGATCGGCTGGGACTCTCTAGCATACGAGCATGTTCTTCCGGAGAAAGCGTGTTTACCTCCAGACCCGCTTCCTTGATCTTCTCAAGCGACTTCTGGTTCAGTTCGCGAATGACCTTGCGTTCAACGTCCCGGCCGACAACTGCACATTCACGCAAGGCCGCTTGTTCTTCCTGTGAATATGTGTCGAAGATTGGCTTGGAGTACAGAAACAGAAACGGCGTATAGGCATGTTTCGTTTCCGTTACGTATTTCTGCACTTCGTAGAACTTTGATGTATCGATCGTAACGTAAGGGTTTTCCTGCGCGTCGATAGCTTTTGTTTCCAGCGCCGAGAAAATTTCACCGAAAGCCATTGGCGTCGCGTTGGCACCGAAATTCTGGAATGTGTCGAGGAAGATGTTGTTCTGCATCACGCGGACTTTCATGCCGCTGAAATCTTCCCACTTGTTGACCGGACGTTTTGAATTTGAAAGGTTTCGGAAGCCGTTTTCCCAATAAGCAAGATTGACGAGCCCGACAGAAGCTAGCTTTTCGTCCATCATCTTGCCGAAGGGGCCGTCGACGACGGCATCTGCCTCTTCATCGTTGGCAAAGAGAAATGGCAGGTCGAAAACGCCAAGCGCGGGAACGATGCCGACGAGTGGTGATGACGATGTGACAACGCCTTCCTGTACACCGGAACGCAGGGCCTGTGTTGCCTGCAAGTCGCCTCCCAATGCTCCGCCCCAGAACGCGGTTATCTTCATCTTGCCGCCGGACTTTTCAGCAAGGCATTCATTCATCGCCTTGATGCCGTTGCCGACCGGATGATCCTCGTTAATGCCATTCGAAACACGGATGTTGCGATCCTGGAACTCGGCAAATGCAGGTACGGTCAGCGCTCCTGCCATGAGAGCAGTCGTTGCCAGCATAATCAGTTGTTTCATTGAACTCTCCTCCCAGAGTTGATGTTAAACCTAATGAAGCCAGTTCATAGGTACGAGTACCAGACTTGGAAACAGAACCAGCAACAACAATACGATCACTTGCGAAATCAGGAACGGATTTACGCCTGCGACAACTTTTCCGAGCGGTACCTTTGATACGCCGCTGACTACATTCAGCACGACGCCGACCGGCGGAGTGATAAGTCCGATACTAGTATTCATGATGAACAGGACACCGAAATAGGCCGGATCGATACCTGCCTGTTTCACGATAGGCATCAGAACTGGTGTCAGGATGAGAATTGTCGGCGTGAGATCCAATGCCGTTCCGACCACGAGCACCAGGATCATGATTGCAAACATCAACAGTTTTGGGCTGTCGATTAGGGGGCGATATATCCGCTGATTTCCGCCGGAATGTTTGCCGCCGTTATCAGCCATGACGAAACCAGTGCCGAGGCGACAAGAAACATAATGATGGACGTTGTCTTGGCGGCTCGCAGAAAGACGCCGTAGAGATCGATAAATCTCAGTTCGCGGTAGACGAACATACCGACAAGGAGGGCATAGGCTGCTGCTACTACGGCCGCTTCCGTCGGTGTCATGACGCCCATACGAATGCCACCGAGAATGATGATCGGCATACCCAGCGCCCATAGCGCGCGTCCAGTTGCTCGCAGCCTATCTTTGCCGGATTGCTTGGGCAGTACTTTGAGGTTGTCTTTTCTGACGACGATCTGCCAGGTGAAGAGCAGGGCGATACCCATCAACAGACCTGGCACGATGCCAGCCATGAAAAGCTGCGTTATGGATACATTTGCAGCGACACCGAATACGATCATTGCCATGGATGGTGGGATGACCGGTGCGATAATGCCGCCGGCAGCCATCAGTCCGGCTGAACGCGGGATGTTATAGCCTGCTTTCGCCATCATAGGGACGAGAATGGTTGCAAGCGCCGCGGTGTCAGCCGCAGAACCCGATACGCTGGCCATGATGATGGCTGCAAGAATGGCAACGATACCGAGGCCGCCGCGAATATGGCCGACGCAAGCTATGGCGAAATCAATGATGCGGCGGGACAAGCCGCCCGAATTCATCAGTTCACCGGCCAGAATGAAGAAAGGGATTGCCAGAAGGGTGAAGGAGTCGACCCCGGCAATCATGTTTTGCGCGATGATTTGCGTATTGAACATCCCCATGTACAACATGAGAACGACACCGCAGAACATAAGCGAGAAGGCAATCGGAACACCAATGGCCATAGCGCTGAGGAGCGAGCCGACAAATACCACAAGCGTCATGTCGTCTACTCCATCAGATGGTCGAGCGAATGTTCGCCCGCAAAGGTGGCAATTTCCTCATCGGTCAGACGACCGGTAACGGCACGAAGGAAACGTTCAGCTGCAATGATGAACATTGCGCCGCCGGTAAATAATCCGACGCCGTAGACCCAGATCATCGAGAGCCCGGTAACAGGTGCGACCATGCTGGCGTTGATGTCGAATTGCTTCCATGTGCCCCAGAAGAAAATTCCCGAGCACAACAGGACAATCAGATAGCTGACTGCCATGCATATAATGCGGCCTTGTCGCCCAAAACGGGCAACCAGTGACTCGATGCCCAAATGGCTGTTCTCTCTAAATGTGAGAACAGCACCGAGAAATGCTACCCAGACAAAGAAATAGCGTGAAAGCTCTTCTGATACGGTCAGTCCGGAATTTGCGGCGTAGCGCAAAATCACGTTGACGAAGACCATTATAGCCATGCCGGCAAGGAGAAAGACGAGAAGTGCACCAAGTATCTTGTAGAAGAAGTCTATGGCTTTCGTCATCTAGTCGCCCTCAGACTTTATCGAGCAGATCGCGGGCCTGCAGATTCTTAATCAAGGCTCTGATGCCGAATATCCATTCCGGGCAATTGTCGGTTCGGTCGACCCAATTGACGAGGCGGCCGAGCTTGGGAGTTGATATCTCCACACGGTCGCCGACTTCGTGGGTGAAACCTTGTCCGGCACCGCGACGGTCCTTGACGGGCGCGAACATTGTACCGAGGAACAATACTGCGCCATCCGGATACTGATGATTGCGGTTCATCATCTGCGATGCGAGATTTTCAGGATCACGGCTGATTGCTTCCATCGGGCTTTCGCCGGTCATCTCGAAGCCATCAGCTCCGTGGACAGTCAGCGACAGCTTGAGCTTGCGCAACACATCCATGGTGAATTCGCTATCGAAGAGGCGAATGAACGGGCCGATAGCACAGGAAGCATTGTTATCCTTGGCTTTGCCAAGCAGGAGAGCCGAACGTCCTTCGATGTCCCTGAGATTGACGTCATTACCCAAAGTTGCGCCGACAATGCGTCCGTCCGAAGCGACAACCAGTACGACTTCAGGTTCGGGATTGTTCCATTGTGAAATCGGAAGAATGCCGACGGTTGCGCCGCAGCCAACCGCAGACATGGGCTGAGATTTGGTGAAGATTTCCGCATCAGGGCCAATGCCCACCTCAAGATATTGGGACCAGAGCCCCATTTCCTGCAGGAGTGCTTTGACGCCCGCCGCTTTCTCTGACCCCGCCACGACACCCCGCAAATTGTCGCCGATGACAGGGGCGAGACGTTCGCGAATTTCGCGGGCGCGGGAAGGGTCACCTTTGCCTGTTCTTCGATCACACGTTCAAGCATGCTGTCAGCAAAGGTGACGCCTGCCGCTTTGATGGACTGCAAATCGATAGGAGCAAGCAACTCTCCGCGTTCACCGGAAAGGAAATCGTCCACAGAGCCGAGATTTGGAAAGCTTTCTGTAGCTTTCAATTCGTTTATCAGCGAACTGCGCTCCAGAAGGCCAGAAACCGTAGCGGACAAGCTGGATAGATCATGCACATGACCGTTTTCACCAATACTGGGCAGGGGCCGTTTTCGGCCTTTGACCACACACGGCCGATCAGAACCGCTGAATGGCTGTCGTCAGGCAAAATTGTCGTTGCTTTCAGTTCACGCTTGTCTTGCACAGATATCCTCCCAATGCATGACCGTTTCCCACAGGCCATATGTTGTCAGGATGTCTGACAACAATAGTGCTATTGTTATTAGCAGTCTGGAGTTGAGTCCAGCCTTCAGTCCGTACCGCCTCAAAAATTAGATCGATCTGTTTTTCTGCGGCTGACACTGTAAGCCTTGTCCATTTCTGGATTGAGTTCCATGCCGAGCCCGGAGCCGGGCGGCACGGTAATCATACCGTTCTTGACCTCGGGCAAAGCCGTTACAAGATCGCGATACCAGGTTTTGTAGAATGCCCGAACGCTTTCCTGAATAAGTGCGTTCGGAGCATTCAGTGACAGGTGCGTCGAAGCACACAAAACGACAGGACCGGTGCAATCATGCGGAGCGACCGGTAGATGCCAGGCTTCTGCCATAGCTGCGATCTTACGCGCTTCTGACAGGCCGCCACACCAGCTCAAATCGAGCATGACAACGCCAGCAACACCCGTTTCGAGCAGATCGCGAAACGCCCAGCGGCTTCCTAAAGTCTCCGAGGCACAGATCGGCGCAGTGCTTGCTTCCGCATAACGCCTGAGACTGCCAAGACTGTCCATCTTGATCGGGTCTTCATGCCAGAAGGTCTTGAAAGGCCCAAGTTCACGGGCGATCTGCATAGCGGGCAAGAGCTGCCACATTGAATGGAATTCAACCATGATATCCATGCGGTCACCGACAGCTGCACGGATTTTCTCAAAAGGTTGCAATGCCGCCTTCAGATCAGGTTGGGAAATATACTGTCCACGTGTTTTCTCTGCGGCCATGTCGAACGGCCAGATTTTCATTGCCGTTATGCCCTCGTCCAGTAACGAAAGTGCAAGTTCGTCTGCCCGGTGCAGGAAGCTATTAAGATCGTCATAATCAGCTCCTGCACCAGCCAGGCCATAATTGGCGGATTGCTGGCCCGTTGCCTTCTTGATGTATTCCGTTCCGGCGCAGGTATTATACGTGCGGATGGATTGACGGCTGAAGCCGCCGAGAAGTTGGGCGATCGGGAGGTTGGTAGCCTTGCCGTATAAATCCCACAGGGCGATATCGAAAGCGGAGTTGCCACGCACTTCCGCGCCAGTTGAACGGAAACCGAGATACCCCACAAGGTCAGAAGCCAGCAGATCGATCTGCAGTGGATCGCGACCGAGAACGCGTGGCGCAACATATTCGTGCAGATAAGCCTCAACAGTCTCAGACATGAAAAGGTTTCACCGAGTCCGGTAATTCCTCCGTCCGTGTGAACTTCCACCCACAACAGGTTTGGCCGTTCGGCGATGCGAATGGTTTCGATTGCGGTGATCTTCATTGCACCTCCCAAATGCAATTGGATTGTCTGCGTGCTAGCCTCTATGGCTCTCGTTGAGCTTTTCGAGATGCAGGAGCAGGGCGCTGTGATCCTTCTCGCCACCGCCTTCCTCCACGAAAGCTGCGAAGGCTTCGCGTACAGTCTCGGTCAATGGCAAGCTTAACGACAGGTCGCCTGCGGTCTTGAGGATCGAATTGAGGTCTTTAAGCTGAATGCGCGATGTGCCGCCCGGTTCGAAATTACGGTCAATCATCCGCTTGCCATGCAGTTCGAGAATGCGGCTTTCACAGAAACCACCGCGGATAGCATCTCGGAATGCGGCGCGCGATCCTCCGCCCTTTTCGACCAGAACCATTGCCTCTGCAATCGCTCCGATGGTTACGGCAACAATCTGCTGATTGGCAAGTTTTGCGAGCTGACCGGCACCTGACGGACCGACGCGGGTGAGGCGACCCATTGGTTTGAACACATCGGCGAGGCCGGAGATGATCGCTTCGTCTCCTCCGGCCATGATGGCAAGCGTGCCTTCATGGGCGCCCACTACACCTCCGGAAACCGGGGCATCGATATGATTAACGCCTTTTGCCTCCAGACGCTTGGCATGCTCGCGCGCGAAGTCTGGCGAAGTTGAACTCATGTCAATGACGGTACTGCTTTTTCAAGGCGGCAGCGACCCCTTGGTTGAAAAGAACGTCGCGTACTGCCGGGCCATCAGTCAACATCATGATGATTACGTCCGCGGTCTCCACCGCTTCGGTGGCAGATTGAGCGAGTTTGGCACCTTTTCTGCAAGAGAGGCAGACTTGACGCTGTTCCGGTTCCAGGCTGCTACATCAAAGCCCGCATCCAGAAGCCGACTGGCCATTGGTACGCCCATCAGGCCGGTTCCAAGAAAAGCGATCTTGCGTGTCAAAGTTTGCCTGCCATTTCATCTTCAATGTGAACGCGAATGATCTCATCAAATGATGTTTCTGCGGTGAAGCCAAGAGCCTGTGCGCGTTTTGCCTCAAAACCGGGTGCCCATCCTGCGACCATACGCATGATCATTTCGTTTGGTTCACGTCGGATCAGAGCGACGGCTTTTTCCCCGGCAATCCGACGCAATGCCTCAATCTGTTCGCCTATAGTGGCACTGAGACCTGGCATGGAAAGATTGCGGCGCGCTCCAACCGCTTCCGTATCGATGGTAGCTCCATGGATCAGAAAGCCGACCGCTGATCGCGGCGAAGCATGCCAATGCCGGACACCCTCAGGAACAGGCAAGACGGCTTCCTGTCCAGCGAGCGGTTCGCGCAGGATGTTCGAGAAAAGCCGGATGCGGCCTTATTTGGTTTGCCCGGTCGTATGCAGATCGTCGGCAGGCGAATGCCGATGCCGTCGAAGAAACCGCGCCGCGTGTAGTCTGACAACAGAAGTTCGCTGATTGCCTTCTGCGTACCGTAACTCGTCAACGGGGTGGTGTGAAATTCGTCGGGGATCGGATAGGGAGCGGGCGCCGAAAACGGCGATGGACGACGTGAAAACCACACGAGGTTTATAGCCATCGGCAATGTGCGCAAGCCTGATTGCGTCGAACAGATGCCGCGTGCCATCCAGATTGATTCGATATCCTTTATCGAAGTCGACCTCTGCTTCACCGGACACGATTGCCGCGAGGTGAAAGATAACGTCAGGGCGTCCTGACACGATCTTCTGAGCGGTTTCCATGGTGGATATATCCGCAGCTAGAGTATCGGCCGATCCTGCAAAACCGATTGGAGGTTCTGCTGCTATGATATCGATAAGGGTAAGCTTTTCAACGGGCTTTTCCCCAAGATGACCATCGTTTGAAAGGCGCTGGGTCAGCTTGCGCCCGACCATACCAGCAGCGCCGATAATTGCGACATGCATTTAGAAAGCCTCCTCCCAGCTTTGCAGCTGACTCCTATTCGAAAACCTGATGTTGGCTGCCATCACGACACTTATCCAGTCTCCCACCAGATTTGTGTTGTAGGGTTGTCTGATAACCTTATATGTAGGCGTTGAAAACAGTTTTTCCATCTTGCTACAGGAATGAAACGGAAAAGCCTGTCGCATTTCAAAACTGTCATACACCCGCGACAGCACATTGCGCATCGGTAAAGCCAAGAGGATATCATGTACGGTTCGGGGCACATGACCGGAAACAAGCAAACTGATCTCGTTGCTCTTTTGGGCGATGATTTGGTTATGACCGGGCAAAACGACATGTTTGGCTATTGTCGCGACTGGCCGGGAGATGTGGCAAATACGGCGGTTGCCGTCATCCGTCCGCGTTCGACAGAGGATGTTTCTGCTGCGGTTAAAGCCTGCGCTTCACTGGGATTGTCCATCATTCCGCAAGGCGGAAACACCGGTCTTGTGCAAGGCGGCGTGCCGGACGGTCAAGATAATCTTGTTGTTCTAAGCCTTGAGCGCATGAACCGTATTCGGAAGGTCGATCCGGATGATTTTTCTGCGGTTGTGGATGCCGGTTGCATTCTCTCCGAACTGAAAGACAAACTGGCAGCCGAAGGGATGTTCTTTCCATTAGCACTTGGTGCGCAGGAAGCTGCCGCGTCGGGGAAATGTCAGCACCAATGCCGGCGGCATCAACGTGTTGCGATACGGCATGACCCGCGAGCTGGTGCTGGGACTGGAAGTCGTCCTGCCCGACGGTACGATATTCAATGGGCTTTCGACACTGAGGAAAGACAATCGCGGCATTGACCTGAAACAGCTATTTATAGGGGCAGAAGGCATTCTGGGAGTGGTGACCGGTGTGGCAATCAAACTTATGCCTTTGCCAGACAAGGTGGAAACAGCCCTGCTGGGGCTCAATTCGCTCGGTGATGCGATTGCACTTTATAGGCGCGCGCGTGTGCAATGCTGTGATTTGATGTCTGCTTTTGAATTCATGCCGCCGGCGGCATTTACATTGGCGCAAGAGGCGATGCCAGAGCTTGCCATGCCGCTTGGACAGTACCCCGCCTATGTCTTGATGGAGATTTCAGGTTCGGGGCTGGTCGATATACTATCCTTGATGGAACAGTTTCTTGCAGGAGCAATGGAAGATGGCATCGTTCTTGACGGGACCATCGCGTCCTCTCGTGCACAAGGTCAAAATCTCTGGATGTTTCGCGAGGCCATGAACGAGGGCCAGGCGTTGCGGGGCAAACATCTGCGCACCGACATATCAGTCCAGCTTTCAAAACTGGCGTCATTCGTCGCCGAAGCTGAGCGGAACTGCTGAAGATTCTCCCAGATTGCCTCGCTGTTTCTTACGGACATGTCGGCGATGGCAATGTGCATCTCAATGTCATTCCAGAAAGCAATCTTGATGCCGCGTCGAAAGACGAGAAGATCAAGCTTGCCAAGGAGACAATCAATGCCGTTCTGGATCGTTACGCAGGCAGCATCAGCGCTGAGCACGGTATCGGTCGCCTGAAGAGGGAAGATTTCGAGAAGCGCATTGACCCCGTGCGGCGAAAACTGCTTGAAGGCCTCAAGCAAGTCATCGATCCGGACAATATCATGAATCCCGGCTGTCAGCTTTCGCTTGACTCTTCAAAAGGCTGACGACACACCAATCGCACGGGCAATCAGGGAGACATTATCATTTTGTTTGGTGAAATCAGGCGCAATGAACAGCTTCCCGGACGCATTGCTTCCGAAATTACGCGGCAGATCGGTGAAGGCAGTCTTTTGCCAGGGCAAAAGTTGCCGACAGAACATAATCTCGCGCAGAGCTTTGGTGTCAGCCGCTCAGTTGTGCGCGAAGCGATAGCCCAGTTGCGCAACGAGGGCTTGGTTGAAACTCGACAAGGTGTTGGTGCTTTTGTAACGGAACCCGATCGGCGGCATGCCCTCCGCATAGAACCTGAAACGCTTGCCAATCGAGACAGTTTCCGCAGCCTGTTCCAGTTGCGAATGGCGTTGGAGATAGAAGCTGCCGGACTTGCAGCAGTGCATCACGATGAACACGACATGATGCAACTTAATGAAGCACTCGCAGAAATGAGCGGTTCGAAAAATGGACAGATACAGGTATAGCTGCCGATCTCGCATTTCACCGCGCACTCGCTTCCGCAACACATAATGAGTATTTTCCATTGGTTCTCGGTTTCATTGCCGAAAGGATCAATCAGGCAATCAATGCCGCGCGTGCACGAGCGGTGCTTGAACAGATTGTCGAAATCACAATTGATGAGCACACCGCAATCAGAGATGCCATCCATTCACGTGATCCCTTGCGAGCGCGCGAAGTGATGCGCCACCACATTGTGCAGGCAGCAAGCCGTGTCGGCCTCAAGCTGGAAACTTTCTGATGGCTTCTTCTTTTGAGCTTTTAGTCTGGAGGGGCGTATAGCCCTGATCACCGGTTCCAGCCAGGGTATCGGTTTTGCATTGGCGCGAGGGCTCGCAGAACATGGGGCAACGGTAATCATCAATGGTCGTGATCGAAGCAAGGTGGATGCGGCGGTCACACTGCTAGAAGACGAAGGCCATACCGTTTTGCTACCGTGTTCGATGTGACCGACGCAGAAGGAGTTCGTGCAGCCATCGATGTAATTGAAGAGGAAATCGGGGCGCTCGATATTCTGGTCAATAACGCGGGGATGCAGCATCGCGCACCGCTCGAAGATTTCCCGATCGAGAAATGGCGGCAGCTCTTGGAAACTAATATTTCCAGCGCTTTTATGCCGGACAGGCAGTTGCAAGTCATATGATCCCGCGAGGACGTGGCAAGATAATCAACATTGCTTCAGTTCAAAGCGAATTGGCGCGACCTTCTATTGCACCCTATACGGCGACAAAGGGAGCTATACGTAATCTGACGCGCGGCATGGCCACCGATTGGGCGCGACATGGTTTGCAGATCAACGCGATTGCACCGGGCTATTTCAAGACGCCACTGAATCAGGCATTGGTTGACAATCCCGAATTCACGGCGTGGCTGGAAAAAGAACGCCGGCCGGTCGTTGGGGAGAGGTGGAAGAGTTGGTCGGTGCTGCAGTTTTCCTGAGCAGCGATGCTTCCACTTTCGTCAATGGACAGGTTCTGCACGTCGACGGCGGCATGACCGCGAGCGTATGAGGAATTGATGCTGCGTATTATCGTGATGGGTGTTTCCGGTTCTGGGAAGTCGACTGTGGGCGAGAAGATTGCCGATGCACTGGCGCTGCCGTTTCTTGAAGGCGACTCTCTGCACCCGAAATCCAATGTCGATAAGATGTCGGCAGGCATACCTTTGCAGGATGAGGATCGTTGGCCTTGGCTCGATAAAATCGGTGAACGACTTGCGGCCTCGACCGACGGAATTGTCGTTTCCTGTTCTGCACTAAAGAAAAGCTATCGTGATCGTCTTCGCTCCGCTGCCGGTACGCCGGTGCTGTTCGTCTTCCTGGATGGCAGTTTTGAAGTTTTGCATGAGCACATGGGGCATCGAACCGGGCATTTTATGCCGGTAACGATGCTGGAAAGCCAGATCGCTACGCTAGAAAGCCCCGTCGGGGAACCGCTGGTATTTCGTGCAGATATTGCCGAGACCGTAGAAAAGATCGTTTCCGACAGCCTTAAATGGATACGCTCAGTCGAGCTTTAGCGCTATTTCAACGGCCAGAAGAACATCAATGTTGGAACCGTTACAATCGCTATAATGACTGATAGTGGTAATCCCAGACGCGGATAGTCGCTGAATTTGTAACCTCCTGGTCCCATGACGAGCGTATTGCATTGATGGCCAATCGGCGTGAGAAAATCACATCCAGCGCCTATCGCCACTGCCATCAAAAGGCTTCCGGTTTGAAACCAAGTCCGGAAGCAAAACTTGTTGCGATGGGAGCCATGACGAGCACCGTCGCGGCATTGTTGAGAAATGGTGTCACCATCATCGCGGCTACAAGAATTAATGCCAAAGCACCTGCTGGCGGTAATTGATGACCGATGGTGGCAAGCCCTTCGGCTATGATATCCGTGCCGCCGGTCGTTCTCAGCGCGTCCGAAACAGGGATAAGTGCAGCAAGCATGACCAAAATTGGGCCATCGATTTCATCATAGACCTCGTTGAGTGGGATCACTTTGAACAGCAGCATAGCGACGGCAGCCGCGAAGAAAGCGACTGCCACAGGGACAAGGCTTAAAGCGGTTGCTCCGATGGCAGCAATCAGGATAGCGAGCGGGATCAATCCACGCCTAACGCTGCCGAGCATCAACTTGCGACGAGCAAGCGGTAGCAATTCGAACTCCGGCAGAAAAGTGGATAGATTTGCCTGTCTGCCTTGCAGCACGATGACATCGCCGAAGCGCAGAATGACTTCGCTAAGACGTTCGGTAATACGTTCACCCGGTCGGCTCACTGCTAGTAAGTTCAGATCATAGCGTGCAAAAAGGGCTAGTCTTTGGGCGGTTAGACCGATAAGGCGCGAGTTCTTGCCAATAACAGCCTCAACGGCCTCAATGTCGGTGGAGCCGCTGGTCTCTGAAGGATTGCGGTTTTCAGATAGAGTGAGTTTTCCGGCGCTTATGATTGCATCGAGCGCTTTGGGGTCGCCTTCCAGAAGGACCACGTCCCCTTCGTTCAGAATTGTGTCGGGAAGCGGCGTCAGTCGCTGGTTGTTACGTATGACGGAAGTCACCATCGCTTCGCCTTCCGCCGCCTTGATAAGATCGGTCACGCGTTTGCCGGTCATCGTCGAAGTTTTGGTGATACGTGCTTCGGAAGCATAATTCTTGATCTTGATTGCTTCATCCAGCGAAACATTTTCGCGAGTGCGCTGCGGAACGAGCCAATAAAAAGTACCAGATAGACGAGCCCCACGGCTGAAAGTACCGCCCCGACAGGTGTGAAGTCGAACATGGTGAACGGCTCTCCGACCATTTCACCACGGATGCGGGAAACGACGATATTGGGCGAAGTACCCACCTGGGTCATCAATCCGCCGAGCAGCGCGCCGAATGCCATTGGCATGAGAAAGGTCGACGGGGAAACGTTGGAACGGCGCGCGAACTGAAAAGCAACTGGAATCATGATTGCCAACGCACCGACATTTTTACAAATGCGGAGAGAACAGTTACCACCGCGACGAGAACAGCGAGCTGCAGTCGTACGCTATTCATTTCCGGCAAAAACGCTGAACTGCCGCCTGCATAAGGCCGGAGCGCGCCACTCCGGCGCTGACCACTAAAGCGCTGCCAACAATAATGACAATGTCGTCGCTGAAACCTGAAAAGCCTGATCGAAGGGGACAACGCCGACTGCAATGCCTAGAAGAAGTGCACAGAGGGCGACCACATCATAGCGGAACTTGCCCCAGATAAACGCTCCCATCATGAGTATGATTACCGCGAAGGAGAGTATCTGCTGATGCGTCATCTATCGGAATTTCCTCACAGGCGGAAAAATATTCCACTTCTGTGTAGCCGATAAATTCTAAAACAGAAATCGATTATTATAGCCGGTTGCGTCCTTTGAAGAACGCAACCGGCTATAATGTCAATCATTTATGCGCTGACCGTCACTGCCGAAAATATGCATATTTCCTGCGAGTGCACCGACTCTGACAGTCTCGTCGATATTATGTGCAGAGCGTCCGGCAATACGGAAAATAAGCGGCTTACCGTCCGGCAAGGCGGCGTGAATGTAGCTTTCAGCGCCGACCAGTTCGACAGCTTCAATACGGACGGTCGTATTGAATCCGTCGGTATCCGGCTCTCCGTCTTTCAGAATATGGATATCTTCAGGACGGACACCGATGGTGAATTTTCCCGCAGGTGTTCTCACAGCGTTGCCGGTTGTCCAGCCGGTGGAATCGCTTTGCAGCAGATTCATTGATGGGGAGCCGATAAACGTTGCAACGAATGTGGAGGCTGGCTTTTCATAAAGCTCGATCGGCGTGCCGACCTGTTCAATATGACCAGCATAGAGCACCACAAGACGGTCTGCCATGGTCATGGCCTCCATCTGGTCATGAGTGACGTAGACGCTGGTGGTGCCGAGTGAACGTTGCAGACGCTTGATCTCCACGCGCATCTGCACGCGCAGCTTTGCATCGAGGTTGGAAAGGGGCTCATCGAAGAGGAAGGCCGCAGGCTCGCGCACGATGGCGCGGCCCATGGCGACGCGCTGGCGCTGGCCACCAGAAAGCTGGCGCGGCTTACGCTCAAGAAATTGTTCAATTTCGAGAGCCTTCGCAGCCTTCGCTATGCGACGTTCTATTTCGTCTTTTGGCGTTTTGCGGTTCTTCAAGCCGTAGGCAAGATTTTCGCGGACCGTCATATGCGGGTAGAGCGCATAATTCTGAAATACCATGGCGATATCGCGTTCAGCAGGTTCAACATCGTTGACCACGCGGCTGCCGATGGAAATGGTACCGGATGTAATACTTTCGAGACCGGCAATCATGCGCAGGAGTGTGGACTTGCCGCAGCCCGATGGGCCTACCAGTACCACAAATTCGCCGTCGTTGATCTCCAGCGATACGCCTTTGATGACTTCGACATTGCCGCCATAGCTCTTGCGGACGTTATCAAGAACGATTTTACTCATTACTTTTCCGTTTCAACGAGACCTTTGACAAACCAGCGCTGCATCAACACCACGACGAGGATCGGTGGGATGATGGCCAGAATGGCTGTTACCATGACGTAGTTCCAAGGCGTGGACGCATCGGCCCAATCGACCATACGGCGCAGACCGATGATGATCGTGTTCATCTTGGCATCATTTGTAACGAGCAGTGGCCACAGATACTGGGTCCATCCGTAAATGAAGAGAATGACGAAAAGCGCTGCAATATTCGTCTTTGAAAGGGGAGCAGGATATCCCGCATGAAACGGAATGGTCCGGCGTTGTCGATACGCGCTGCTTCAACCAGTTCACCCGGAATGGTGAGAAAGAACTGACGAAACAGGAAGGTTGCCGTCGCTGACGCCATCAGAGGCAGGGTCAGCCCGGCATAGGTGTCGATCATGCCGAGATCGACGATCACCTTGTATGTCGGCAGGATGCGAACCTCCACTGGCAGCATCAACGTTATGAAGATCATCCAGAAGAAAAACATACGTAGCGGGAAGCGAAAAACACAATCGCGAAAGCTGACATGAACGAGATGATGATCTTGCCGACCGCGATTGCCATGGCGACCACGAACGAGTTCCATAAAAGCCGCTCTAGACTGACGCCGACAACGCGCTCCACGCCACCGAAGATAGCCTCGCCGTAGTTTTCGACGAAATGATCGCCGGGCAGCAACGAAATTGGTGGGCGAATGATCTGTGTCGAAGTCATCGTCGAAGCGACGAAGGTATAGTAGATCGGAAAGGCGACGATAATAATGCCTACGATCAGGATGAGGTGGCCGATCAGGTTTGAGACTGGGCGTTTTTCTATCATTGTCGCCTCACTCACGAATAATGTACGCGCTTCTCGACGAAGCGGAACTGGAAGGCGGTCAAGGCAATAACGATTGCCATCAAAATGACGGACTGTGCCGAAGAGGAGCCCAGGTTGAGATTGACGAAGCCGTCGTTGTAAACTTTGTAGACCAGGGTTTCGGTAGCTTTGGCAGGTCCACCACCTGTAACAGCATGGATGATGCCGAACGTATCGAAGAAGGCGTAAACCGTATTCACGACCAGCAGGAAGAAAGAAGTTGGCGCAAGAAGCGGAAATACAATAGACCAAAATCTCCGCGATCCGCGCGCGCCATCGATGGCGGCTGCTTCGATCAATGATTTAGGAATCGCTTGCAAACCCGCAACAAAGAACAGAAAATTATATGAGATCTGTTTCCATGCCGCGGCAACAACGACCAAGCCCATGGCTTGATTGCCATCAAGCAGTGGATCCCATGCAATACCATTGCGCCGCAGTATATAGGCAAAAGTGCCCATCGCGGGATTGAACATGAAGAGCCACAACATGCCTGCAACGGCTGGAGCCACGGCATATGGCCAGATCAGAAGCGTACGATAAAATGTCTTTCCGCGGATGACGCGGTCCGCCGCCGTTGCAAGCAATAATGCTGCGCCCATGGCCAGCAGCGCGGTCAGAATGTTGAAAACTATCGTCACTCTGAATGAATGTAGATAGTTGGGGTCGGCCAGAACGGTTGTGAAGTTAGCAAGTCCCACGAAGGTGGACTTTAGCCCGAACGCGTCTTCACGCATGAAGGATTGATAAATTGCCTGACTGGCTGGCCAAAGAAAACACCACAGTCAGAATGATCTGTGGGGCCAGCAGGAAATAGGGCAAGATTTTATTCGGAAAGGTAACTTTCTGCACGGGAGCTTCCTCGTGGGGCAACAGGGCCGCCCGCCAAGAAGGCAGGCGGCATCGTGTCAATTGGTCAATTATTGCTGAGCTGCGGCAATCGCGTCATTGGCGCGTTTGACACCGTTTTCGAGTGCGGTTTTCGCATCCTGCTTGCCGCCGAGCATGGCTTCGAACTCTTCGTTCAGAATATCGCGAACCTGCGGCAGGTTGATAAGACGAACACCCTTTGAATTTTCAGTGGGTGCCTTGCCCATCATCTGGAGAATAGGTGTTTCACGGCCTGGGTTTTTCATAGAAATCCGATTTCTTGGTTTCCTCGTACGCAGCCAACGTCACAGGCAGGTAGCCGGACTTTTCGTGCAGCTTGACCTGAATTTTGGTCTGCGAGAGGAAGTTGAAGAATTCTGCGACGCCTTTGTACTGTTCGTCGCTGAGACCGGCGAAGACCCATAGAGCTGCACCGCCCGGGATCGTGTTCTGCGGACCGTGACCTTCATAATAAGGCAGCTGGCCAATGCCGTAATTGATGCCCGACTTTACAACGTCTCCGAGACCGCCGGAGGATTCGGTCAACATTGCGCATTCACCGGAGGTGAAAAGCTGTTTGGCTTCCGATGTGCGGCCACCGTAACGGAACGTACCGTCTTTCGCGAGGTCAGCAATAGACTGGAAGTGCTGAATGTAAAGCGGTGAATTGATTTCAAGCTTCACATCGGTACCGCCGAGACCGTTTTCATTCGTTCCGTAAGGAACGTTGTTCCAGGCAGCAAAGTTTTCGGTCTGAATCCAGGTCAGCCATGTGGAGGTGAAACCGCACGGTGCCGCGCCGCTGGACTTGATCTTCTTGGCTGCTTCGAAAACTTCCGGCCAGGTCTTTGGCGGATTTTTTTCATCGAGGCCAGCCTTTTGAAGGCGTCCTTATTGTAATAGAGTATTGGCGACGAGGAATTGTACGGGAAGGACAGCATGGTGCCATCCGGCTTGGAATAATAAGCCACGATGCCCGGTAAATATTGCGACTTGTCGAACTTATAGCCGCCCTTTTCGAGCACCTCGGCAGCCGGGACTACTGCGCCTTCGGCAGCCATCATGACGCCGCTACCGGCATCGAAGACCTGAAGGATTGCAGGCGGCTGCTTGAACGGAACGCGGCAATGCCGGCATTCAACGTTTCAGGGTAGGTTCCCTTATAGACGGGAACGATCTTGTATTCGCTCTGGCTTTCGTTGAACTCTTTCGAAAGCTCATTGACCATTTCATTGTTGGCACCGGTCATGCCGTGCCACCATGCCAGTTCCGTCTGGGCGAATGCCTGCGAACCGATGGTGAGGGAGAGGGCGCCGGTCAGCGCTGAAGTCGTGATCAGACGGATAAGCATGTTTCCTCCTCGAGTGTGAGAGTACGTGAACATTTGAGCTCCTTCGTAATGGTCTCAAAGTTCCGACATCTGCAATATATTCATTGCACTTATATGAATGCAATTTTTGCCAAAGGATCAACCTTCGAATCTTCCAATGGCAGAATAAATTCGAAAACGATAGCGTTCTAAATGAAAAAAGTGAAAGGCGGGCGACAATGATGGGGAGAGCATGTGAAAAATAAAACATTGGAGAATACCTCCTAATCTCATTTTCTCACGATGGTTCGAGGTTCTGCGTCCAGCGGATTGACCAATTCATAAGTATCAATTGATTATACGCGCTTCGAATCCGGTCGACGGGTCTTGTCGAATTTTATCTTTAACCGGATCGGATATTGCTCAACTTGCTGACAGGTGAAGTTATGTCGAGTGACGATCGCAGGAAAAGTCGCGTTACGCTACTGGATGTGGCACGCCACGCCAATGTATCGCGCGCGACAGCTTCCCTTGTCATCCGCAAAAGCCCGTTGGTGGGAGCGGCGACGCGCGAAAAGGTGGAAAAAGCCTTAAAGGAATTGGGCTATGTTTATAATATGGGGCCGCTAGTCTCCGGGTAGAGCGGTCGAATACGGTTGGTGTCATCGTGCCTACCCTCGGCAACCCGTTTTACGGCGAGTTGCTTTCAGGAATAGACAGTGTTGTGGGTGAAGCTGGGCTGGTCGTTCTTCTGGCAAACAGTCACGAGAATTTCGCCAACCAAAGCACTCTTATGCAACGCATGCGTGAACATGGCGTTGACGGCGTGATCATGTCGCCGACAGCAGAAACTGCACCGGAATTCATCGAACAAGTCGCTGACTGGGGCTTACCCGTGGTGCAGGTCCTACGTCATGTGAGTGATCGAATCGACTATGCAGGCGTTGATTACGCGGGTGGGATGCGGCAGGCGGTCAATCATCTTGCCAGGCTTGGGCATAGGACAATCGCATTTGCTGTGCACGGTCCGGTTCATTCCGCATATCGCGAGCGCGTGGAGGGGTTTCGCGATGCGATGCAGCAACGAGGCCTCGACCCCGAAATGATTGTTCGCTTTCCGCATACGATGCCGGAAATTGCCAAAGCTGCTCCGATACTCTTTCAGGAAGGTCGTGAGCCGACAGCGGCAATCTGCTTCAATGACGTGATTGCGTTAGGCCTTTCGGCTGGCCTTTATGATTGCGGGAGAAAAATAGGTGAGGATTTTTCTCTGATAGGCTTTGATGATGTAAGCGATGCCGAAGCGACGCGTCCGCGCTTGAGTTCTGTATCAACTCGGCCTGTTACAGTGGGCCAGAACGCTGCTAGATTGCTTCTATCCCGTTTGGCAAACCCAAAACCGAAGCGCAACGGATTGTTAGTGAAACATATCTGCAGGTAAGGCAGTCCTGCGGTCCGGTAAAAGCGTCCGTCATCTAGTCCGAATTAATGATTGACGAACGAGGTTAAACGCATTTAGATCGATCTAAATTTATTGCCGCCAGGAGGAAAAGTCGGCATAGTTCGTGTACCGGGAGGTTCAGCATTGTATAATTTCAACTTCGCGCCTGTTTTCGCGTCGATGGACAAGCTGCTTGTCGGCGCATGGCAGACAATTGAGCTTTCCTGCGCTGCTATGGTGCTGGGCCTCATCGTCTCGGTTGTCTGCGCGGTCGGCAAGACGTCTGGACCAAAGCCGGTTCGCTTTATCATCGACACCTATATCGAAATTATCCGTAACACACCGTTTCTGGTGCAGATTTTCTTCATCTTCTTTGGGTTGCCGTCTGCCGGTTTGCGATTATCGCCCAACAGCGCGGCGCTTCTCGCGCTGGTGGTGAATTTCGGCGCCTACGGCACGGAAATTATTCGCGCCGGTATTGAATCTATTCACAAAGGCCAAGTGGAAGCGGGGACCGCGCTCGGTCTCCAAACTGCAAGTCTTTCGCTATGTCATCATGAAACCGGCCTTGCGGACGGTTTATCCGTCACTGACCAGCCAATTCATCTATCTGATGCTGACCTCTAGTGTCGTTTCGGTCATATCGGCGAATGAGCTTGCGGCTGCCGGTAACGATCTGCAATCCGCGACTTTCGCGAGTTTCGAGGTCTATATCGTTATCACGCTCATGTACCTTGTCATGTCCATCGGTTTCTCGGCCATTTTGCGCTGATCGAGAAGATGGCATTTAAATATCCGTTGAGCCGATAGGAGCGGGCCATGATCAGACCTTTCGGCTGGAACGAATTCCTCATTATCGTCTATGCAGCGCAATGGACTATCGCTCTTTCCGCTATTGCTTTTGTCGGTGGGGAATCGGTGGGTTGCTTGTCGCGCTGATGCGAGTCTCTGATGCTCGCGTTCCACGTTACGTCGCACTCGGCTTCATACGGCTGTTTCAGGGTACGCCGCTTCTGATGCAGCTATTCCTGGTGTTTTGGCCTGAATATTTTTGGTCTGGGTATCAATCCGTGGATTGCTGCGACGATTGCACTGACATTGCATGCGAGCGCGTTTCTCGGTGAGATTTGGCGCGGTTGTATCGATGCAGTGCCGCCTGGCCAACGTGAAGCAGCTACGGCGCTGGGGCTACGCTACTATAACCGCATGCGCTACGTGATCCTGCCGCAGGCCGCTCGCATTTCTGTCGCGCCGACCGTGGGCTTTTAGTGCAACTCATCAAGGGCACGTCGCTTGCCGCGATCATCGGTTTCACAGAACTGACGCGACAGGGACAGATCATCAACAATGCGACGTTCAGCCCGTTCATGGTGTTTGGCACAGTAGCGGCTGTCTATTTTGTCCTTTGCTGGCCGCTATCTATTTTAGCGCGTCGCATGGAAACGAGGTTTTCTCGCGCTACAGCTCGGTAACTGGGGCTTGGGAAAGACGAACGGCGCTTCCGACTGAATGTGGCACGATACTGCATCAGCGAATTTGCCGAGATAATGAAACGATGCCGGTGAGGAGATCGGCTATTAATAGGGAAGGAATAAGCATGACTATCACCAGACGTTTGGCAATGGCCTTGATTGGTGCGGGAGCTCGCGACGGTGTTGGCACCGACAGCTTTTGCACAGACTGTTGACGGCATTAAGTCTGCCGGAAAAATCAAGATCGGTATGCTGGTCGACTTTCCGCCGTTTGGCATCATGAACACTAGCAATGAACCGGATGGCTATGACGCCGATGTAGCAAAGCTGCTGGCGAAGGAACTGGGCGTTGAAGCTCAGATCGTACCGGTTACCGGTCCAAACCGGATCCCATATCTGCAGAGCGGGCAGGTCGATGTTCTAGTTGCCTCGTTGGGCATCACCGAGGAACGCGCCAAGAGCGTTGACTTCTCGCAGCCCTATGCGGGCATTTCGATCGGCGTGTTTGGGCCAAAAGATATTGCTGTTGCAAAGCCGGAGGATATTTCCGGTAAAACCATCGGCGTCGCGCGCGCGTCCACACAGGACACAGCAGTAACTAAGGTAGCACCACAGGACGCAAACATTCGTCGCTTCGATGATGACGCAAGCGCTGTGCAGGCTCTGCCTCGGGGCAGGTTGAGCTTATCGGTCTTTCCAATGTCGTGGCTGCCGAAATCGAAAGGCTGCGCCGGGCCGTTATGAGCAGAAAATTCAGCTCAGCCAGCAGGTGCAGGGTATCGCTGTTCGTAAAGGTTCGACGGAAATGCTCGAATTCGTCAACAAATTCATCGAAAAGGTGAAGAGCGACGGCGAATTGAACAAGATTCATGAGAAGTGGCTTGGTACGCCGCTGCCGGATTTTGTTTCTCAGGCAAAGTAAGCTTCGACTTTGTCATGCCCGCCGAATGGACGGGCATGACGACCCAGTCCACGAAAGTGAGTTTCTCGACATGAACCAGATGGCTCAGGGAAGAACGAACCGGCTTCCGCAGGATGTTTCCGATCCTGCAGTACTCATGCAGGAGTGAACAAGTGGTACGGTAAGTATCACGCACTCAGAGATATCAATCTGACAGTGGCTCGCGGTGAGCGTATCGTGATTTGCGGTCCGTCTGGCTCGGGAAAGTCGACCCTTATCCGCTGCATCAATCAGCTGGAGACCATTCAGGAGGGCCGCATCGTTGTCGACGGCCATGACCTGACTGCAGGTGGAAAGAACGTGGATATTGTCCGACAGGAAACCGGCATGGTTTTCCAGCAGTTCAACCTCTTTCCGCATATGACGGTTCTTGAGAATTGCACTTTGGCTCCGATGAAAGTGCGTGGTGTTTCCAAGTCTGAAGCCGAAAAGACAGCACGCAAATATCTGGAGCGCGTTCGCATTCCTGAACAGGCGGATAAATATCCGGCACAGCTATCCGGCGGTCAGCAACAGCGTGTGGCGATTGCACGTGCACTCTGCATGAATCCCAAGATCATGCTTTCGATGAACCGACTTCGGCACTTGATCCTGAAATGGTCAAGGAAGTTCTCGATACCATGATCGATCTCGCCAAGGAAGGTATGACCATGCTTTGCGTTACCCATGAAATGGGCTTCGCACGACAGGTGGCAGACCGTGTCATCTTCATGGATCAAGGGCAAATTCTCGAGATGGCGGAACCGGAGGAATTCTTTGGTAATCCGAAGCATGAGCGCACGAAGGCATTTATTGGTCAGATTTCCTGATCATCTCCAATAGTTTAGTAATGGAGTTTGAAGTGACGAACGAAGTTCTGCTCATAGAACCGATGATGCCGCTGATCGAAGAACGATTGGATGCATCATACAAGGTTCTTCGGCTGTACAAGCCGGAAGACAAGGCGGCAATCGACGCAGCCCTCGGCACGATCCGCGCCGTTGTTACCGGCGGCGGAACCGGGCTTTCCAACGAGTGGATAGAACGTCTGCCGTCCCTCGGTTTGATCGCTATCAACGGGGTTGGAACGGATAAGGTTGACCTCGCCTTTGCACGGGATCGCAAAGTGCATGTCAGTACTACACCGGGTGTTTTGACCGATGATGTTGCCGATATTGGTATTGCCCTTATGCTTGCGGTGATGCGCCATGTTGGTGCAGGTGACCAGTTTGTGCGGCAAGGCAAATGGGCCCGCCGGGAAGCATTTCCTCTTGGGGTTAGCCCAAAGGGCAAGCGGGTTGGCATTCTGGGGCTTGGCCAGATCGGAAAGTCGTTTGCACGACGGGCAGAAGCATTCGGTATGGAAGTGCATTACTGAATCGCTCGCCTGTCGCTGGCACAGACTGGATTGCGCACACGACTCCGGTGGAGCTTCGCGCGGGAAAGTGACGTGCTCGCAGTCTGTGTTGCGGCTAACCCATCAACGGCCAATATCGTCAACTCGGATGTTCTCGCAGCGCTTGGAAACAGGGGCTATCTGGTCAATGTCGCCCGCGGCAGTGTCGTTGATGAAGAAGCGCTTCTGGCTGTATTGAATAACGGAATTATCGCTGGAGCTGGTCTTGACGTCTTCGTGGATGAACCGACGATACGCGAAGACTTCCTGACCGCGCCAAATACGGTGCTGATGCCGCATCAGGGCAGCGCAACTCTAGAAACACGTGTCGGAATGGGCGAACTCGTGCTCGTCAATCTCGCAGCATATTTTTCAGGCGATATTCCGCCGACCAAGGTAAACTGAGTTATTCCCATGATTGTCAGACAAGCCTTTTTGAAGGTGCTATTCATGCTGGGCGCGAGAATGCGTTCAAAGCCTATGTGGCTGATATCCTTATGCCGATGTGGCTTGATTTTCCGGGCATCAGGGAAGTTCGTGTCCTTTACGCTGTCGAGCGCGACGAAGGTGCGCCCGCGTACCCGATGGTTCTCTGGACCAAATATGACAGTAGAGAGACTTTGGCGGAAGCGCTTGCTTCACCTGTTCGATATGCAAGTCGGGAGGCCACGAAGGGCCTCCTGGAAATGTTCGACGGGCATATACATCATCATGTTTTGATCTCACCCCTGAGGGGTGAGATCTTTCTTGTTTAGGCGCCCCATGTCCGTTCAAGCACATTGATCCAGTTCGCATGAGCCAACTTGACGATGGAAGCATCGTCATAACCGTGTTTACGGAAGGCCTCTATGACGAGCTGAAGATCGCCGACATCGCGAAGAGTAGAAGAAATTGTGGTGCCGTCAAAATCGGAACCCAGAGCCAGATGGTCGATTCCGATGCGGTTGACGATGTAATCAGCATGGCGAACGAGTTCGCTCAGATCGGTATTCGGATCGCGCTTTCCGTCTTCACGCAGGAACGAAACGCCAAAATTAAGCCCGACGAGGCCGCCAGTATCACGAATGGCATCGAGTTGTTTGTCGGTCAGATTTCGGCTTTGCTGGCAAAGCGCGTGAGCATTGGAATGCGACGCCACGAGGGGTGCATCGGAAATTGCTGCGATATCCCAGAACCCTTTTCGTTCATATGGGAAAGGTCAACCATGACTTTAAGTTCATTGCAGGCGCGAATGAGTGCCTTGCCATGATCCGTGAGACCGGGGCCGATATCAGGCGACGCTGGAAACCGGAAAGGTATGCCGTGGGCAAAAATATTTGGGCGGCTCCAGACAGGTCCCAGCGTTCTCGCCGGCCTCATGCAAAACATAAAGGGCATCAAGGTCTTCGCTAAAAGCCTCCACACCTTCGATATGATAGACAGAAGCGAAAATGCCTTTGGCAAATGCATCGCGAATATCGGCTGCCGTGCGGCAGATGCGGACGTTGCCCTCTGACGCTCGTTCGATCTTCAGAAGAATGGCCGACATAGCGAGCGTTGCCTTCATCGCATCCGTCTGGCTTGGCGTTGCGAGGTTGCCATTGGCGTCCAGTTCTCGTGAAGGTGAGGGCACGTATACTGCGCACAGACCGCCGCCGAGCCCCCTTTCTGGGCACGTGGAAGATCAATGTGCCCGACATTCTCTCCTTCAAGAAAGCGCTTTTCCGGCTCGGAAGCGTCAGATGACCATAGGCGCAGTAGCACGTCGTTGTGGCCATCGAAAACGGGGATCTTCTGTTGTGTCGCCATGGGGAAGCCTTTTCAAATCAAATCCAGGATTTCAGGGCGGTGATGGACCCAAGTGAGAAGAATTGCAAATGCGATTTCGGACGCTTGATATGACTGCCCTGCATGAACAGCGATTCTTTCAAGCAAAAGGTCTCTTTTAGTTTGTCCTCATGCAAACTCTGCATAGGGAATGCAAAATTCTGCATTGGCCCCTGCCTCCGCTGACGTGATAGCGGGAAGCTGGAAAAATGTATCCAGAGATAGAACGCTGTCTATATGGTTCCCGATAACAGGAAGCCTTTCAGAAAGCGTTGCAAGAGGAGCTCTCAATGATTTCAAGACGTGGTTTTCTGGCAGGCGCTGCTGCCGTTCCTTTCCTGTCCTATGCAAGCATTTTGCCTGCAATAGGAGCCGGGCGTCAGGACATTCTGGTTGTGGCCCAGCAGCTCGACAATATGACCAGTCTTGATCCGCATGAGAGCTTTGAAGCTGTCGGCAGCGAAATCTGCAACAACATGTATCAGCGTCTGGTACATCCAAGTCTTTCCAATCCGGATCAGGTGGAAGGCGGCGTTGCTGTTTCCTGGGAAGCCGACGCTGATGGAAAAGCCTTCACCTTCAAGATCGATCCGAATGCAAAATTTGCAAGCGGCGCACAGATCACAGCTGATGATGTTGCCTTCTCGCTGCAGCGCGCGATCAAGATGAACAAGGGCCCAGCTTTCATCATTGGCCAGTTCGGTTTCACGCCTGAAAATGTGGAGAAGAACATCGTTGCAACTGATCCGTCGACATTGACTCTGACGGTTGAGCAGTCAACGTCGCTGCCTTTCCTGCTGTATTGCCTGTCGGCCAGCGTCGCCAGTATTGTTGAAAAGAAGGCCGTTCTGGAAAATGCCTCCGGTGACGATCTCGGTAATGGCTGGCTTCAGAAAAACAGCGCCGGTTCGGGTGAATGGGTTCTCGTTTCCTGGAAGCCGAGCGAAAGCATTATGCTGAACGTTAATCCGCATGGCGCATACAAGGGCAATGTGAAGCGCATCCTTTTGCGTCACGTTGCGGACCCGTCCTCGCAGCTTCTCATGCTCCAGAAGGGGACGTCGATATTGCACGTAACCTCACTACCGAGCAGCTTCGTGTTCTGGATGGCGATGAAAGCTATAATCTGGTGCGCAAGGGTGTCGGCGGTTTGATGCTGATGTCGCTCAACCAGAGCGTGGAAGTTCTTGCCAAACCGAAAGTCTGGGAAGCAATCAAGTGGGCTGTAGACTATGATGGCATCCAGAAGAATATCGTGCCGCTGAATTACAAGGTTCACCAAAGTCTCGTTCCTGAAGGTTTTCCGGCAGCGCTGAATGAGAATCCGTTCAAGAAGGATATTGCTAAGGCGAAGGCTCTGCTCGCCGAAGCTGGTGTTCCCGATGGCTTTTCTATCAAGATGGATCACTATTCGGCACAGCCGAGCCCCGATATCGCACAGGCGATTCAGGCAAGCCTTGCCGAAATCGGTATCAAGGTAGAGCTGCTGGCTGCTGAAAATCGTCAGGTTCTGACGAAGATGCGCGCTCGTGAACACCAGATGGCATTGACTGTATGGGGGTCGGACTATTTCGATCCGAACACCAATGTCGATGTCTTCTGCAACAATCCGGATAATTCTGATGATGCGAAAACGAAGCCTTTTGCATGGCGCTCGCACTTCCAGAATGAGGATTTCTCCAAGAAGTCTCTTGCTGCGCGTGATGAACAGGATCCGGCAAAGCGCGTGAAGATGTATGAAGATCTGCAGCGCGAATTCATGAACAACAGCCCGTTCATCATCATGATGCAGAAGTTCGAGACGGCCGCCTGCCGCAAGGATGTTACCGGAATGCGTCTTGGCGTCCTGTCCGATTCTCATTCCTATGCAGGGATCGCCAAGGCGTGAAGAAAAGCCTCAAGAACCTGACCGGTATCCTGAGCAGCGTGTTGATCACGCTGTTCGGGTTGATGGTCATTACTTTCATGATCGGTCGTGTTATGCCGGTCGATCCTGTTATCGCTGCGGTTGGTGACAACGCACCTGAGGCTGTTATCCAGCGTGTCCGTGCGGAGATGGGCCTTGATCAGCCGCTCGTGGTCCAGTTTGTGCACTATGTTGGACAGGTGCTGCACGGTGATTTCGGCAATTCCATCCTGACCCGAAATCCGGTGACGCAGGATATCGCTCGCTATTTTCCCGCGACATTGGAACTGGCAACGGCGGCACTTCTTGTTGCGGCGCTTGTCGGCATTCCACTGGGTGTTTGGGCTGCTGTCCGACAGGGTTCCGTTATCGACCAGACGATCCGCGTCATATGCCTTGCCGGTCATTCTGTTCCGGTCTTCATGCTGGCTCTGATATCGCTTCTGGTCTTCTATGCGACGCTCGATATCGCACCGGGACCCGGACGTCAGGACATCATCTATGAGGGCATGATCCCCACGTTACCGGTCTGCTCACGATCGACAGTCTCCTTGAGGGGACTGGGATGCGTTCTGGGACGCGGTCTACCATATGGTGCAGCCGGTCCTGATCCTCGCATATTTCAGTATGGCGTATATCACGCGTATGACCCGCGCCTTTATGCTTGATGCGCTCAAGGGTGAATTCGTGATTACGGCACGTGCGAAAGGCCTGTCTCTCACCTCCGTCATCTGGAAACATGCTTTCCCGACCGTTGCCGTGCAGCTGGTGACAGTTCTAGCGCTCACCTATGCAGGTCTGCTGGAGGGGCTGTCGTGACCGAGACCGTCTTCAGTTGGCCCGGCCTCGGCCAGTATCTGACCGTGTCGCTGATGAATGCCGATATGAATCCGGTTGTGGGCGCTACGCTGCTCATCGGCGTCATTTATGTCGGGCTTAATCTGCTCGCCGATATCCTCTATAAAGTTCTGGATCCGCGTGTCCGATGATATTTGCTAATTTTCATAATTGGGCGCTGGATGAATCGCCCGCCTCCCGCTCTCAGGCGAACTGGGGCAGGCGCTATCGCATCTGGGTGAACCTTCGGGCCAATCCGCTCGCGATGATTGGTCTTTTATAATCGTCGCTTTCGTCGTCCTGTCGCTGGCCGCGCCATTGCTGGCGCCGTACGATCCGAGTGTTCAGAATCTCGGTAATCGCCTTTCTGTTCCAACTGCGGCGCATTGGTTCGGGACTGATGAACTTGGCCGCGATATTCTTTCGCGCATTCTTTACGGCGGTCGCGTTACCCTTGGGATGGTCATCGCTGTCGTTATTCTGGTTGCGCCGATTGGCCTTTTCATTGGTTGTATCGCCGGGTATTTCGGTGGGATTGTTGACACTGCGTTAATGCGCGTCACGGATGTTTTTCTGGCGTTTCCGCGCTTGATCCTTGCGCTCGCTTTCGTGGCAGCACTTAAGCCTGGCGTTGAGAGCGCTGTGCTTGCAATCGCATTAACCGCTTGGCCCCTTATGCTCGTCTTGCACGCGCGGAAACCATGACCTTGCGCAAAAGCGACTTCATCGCGGCAGCCAAGCTGACCGGTGCATCGTCTTTCCGTATCATTCTACGCCACATCATGCCGCTTTGCGTGCCGAGCGTCATTGTGCGCATTACGCTCGATATGAGCTCGATCATCATCACTGCAGCAAGCCTCGGTTTTCTCGGAATGGGCGCGCAGCCGCCATCACCGGAATGGGGAGCAATGATTGCCACCGCCAAACGCTTTATTTTCGAGCAATGGTGGGTTGCCACTATCCCCGGCATCGCGATCTTCCTCGTCTCGCTGGCGTTCAATTTCCTTGGCGACGGTCTGCGTGACGTGCTCGATCCAAAGCAGAATTGAGAGAACAGATGCTGGTTGATATCAAAATCTGCAGATCAGCTTTGAAACGCGCACCAGTCGTTTCGACGCCGTGCGCGGATCTCCTTCAGCTCGGTCGTGAAAAACTGGGCATCGTGGGCGAAAGTGGTTCGGGTAAATCTTTGACCGCGCGAGCCCTCATGAAACTGCTGCCGCCAATCGCTGAAGTGAAGGCCGACAAGCTTTCATTCGATGGCATCGACATTCTGTCAGCCACCGAGCGCGGTATGCGTCAGATACGTGGCAAGCGTGCAGGCTTCATCCTTCAGGACCCCAAATATTCGCTTAATCCGGTCAAAACCATCGGCGTGCAGGTAGCCGAAGCGTGGCGTACCCATAAAGGTGGTAGCAAGCGTCAAGCGATGGATGCCGCGGTTGATCTTCTCGATCAGGTCATGATCCGCAATCCGCGTGAAGTGGCAAAGCTTTACCCGCACGAAGTTTCTGGTGGCATGGGGCAGCGTGTCATGATCGCCATGATGCTTGCGCCCGATCCGGAACTGCTCATCGCCGATGAACCAACATCGGCATTGGACGCCACTGTGCAGGCGGAAATTCTGCGCCTGATTGATGACCTGGTCTCTAAGCGTGGAATGGGACTTCTCCTCATCAGCCACGATCTGCCACTCGTGTCGCATTTCTGCGACCGCGTCATGGTCATGTATATGGGCCGGGTCATGGAGGAATTGAAAGCTTCCGAGCTTGTGCGCGCAGAGCATCCCTATACGAAGGGACTTCTCAATTGCATTCCGTCGCTCACACACCCCGCGATCGGTTGCCGGTTCTCAATCGTGAAGAAAGCTGGCTGAACTCATGATAGTTATTGATCAACTCCGCATCAGCTTCAATGAACGTGAAGTCGTCAAGGGTGTATCCTTCAATGTCGAGAAGGGGAAGCTTTGGCATTGTTGGGGAAAGCGGCTCCGGCAAATCGACCATCCTGCGTGCAATGGCTGGCCTCAACGAACAATGGGGCGGCCGTATTGCGTTCGATGGCAAGGACGTTGCCCAAAAGCGTACGCCCACTTTTTCCGTCAGGTGCAAATGGTTTTTCAGGATCCGTTTGGATCGCTGCATCCACGTCAGACTATTGATCGCATCCTGAGCGAGCTTCTGCTGGTTCATGGGACCGGAAATATAGACAAGCGTATTGAAAAGGTGCTTGACGAAGTCGCGTTGCCCAAGGCAGCACGTTTTCGTTTTCCGCATCAGCTTTCAGGCGGCCAACGCCAGCGCGTAGCAATTGCTCGCGCTCTGATTGCGGAGCCGGAGGTGTTGCTACTGGATGAGCCGACATCGGCGCTTGATGTCTCGGTACAAGCTGAAATTCTTAATCTTCTCGCGGACTTGCGCGCGGAAAAGAATCTCACTTATGTGCTGGTGAGCCACAATCTCGCGGTGATCGCACACCTCTGCCCACAGGTTGGGGTTATGCAGCATGGTGAGCTGGTGGAGCAACTTAGCGCCGAGGATTTGCGTGCCGGGCGAACGGCACACCCGCATACCACAGAATTGCGCGCCCTAAGCGTCAATCTGGAAGAACCTGCCTGACGGAGTTTTCATGTCAACGCGTGCAGACTGGAATGCGGCGTCGCTTGCCGCGAAAGTCTTTTCGAGAAGCTGGGCCAAGGATGAACCGGGCGGCGTCATTATTGGATTCGATCCTGATGGCGTGAAGTTTGCCTATGCGGGCGGGCTCGAAAGCCTGTCTACCGGCGTGCCGTTCACGGCCAATACGGTCGTTCGCTATGCGTCAGTCACGAAACATGCATTCTGTGCGATGGTTCTCAAGCATAGTGACGTTATCGGCCTTGATGATCGGCTGGGCGATCATCTGCCAGAGTTACAAAGCCCGCTTGCGGATGTCACGGTCGGTCGCGCGCTGGACATGACGGGTGGTCTGCCAGATACACGGGAATGCCTGACACTTTTGGGGCTGTCCGTTTATACGGAGACGGACTCCGATCAGCTTCTGGATTATCTGGCCTCACTCAACCGCCTCAATTTCGATGCGGGATCGGAAATTTCCTATTCCAACACAGGCTATCGTCTGGTGGAAGCTGTGCTGGAGCGGAAGGGGTTTCGTTTCAATGATTTCGTGAAGTCGGATATTGCTGCACCTCTCGATGTTTTCATGGAAGCACCGGATGTCTGGAATGATCCGGTTGTAGGTCTTGTTCCCGGTTACTGGAAATCCGGTGAGAAGTGGCAACTCAGTTCCGCTGGCCTGCATATTTCGGCATCTGGTAGCCTGGCCGGCAGTGGCATGGCGCTGACCAAATGGGCGCAGGCGCTCGTCAATGGCGAGGATCCTTTCAAAGGCTTGCTCGATAAGCTGTCAGCCGATCGCCATCTTGCTGACGGACGGATGACCGGTTACGGGCTTGGATTGCGGTGGAACGAAGTGGCTGGCAAGCGCTTTGTTGGACATGGTGGCTCGCATCCTGGCTACAAGAGCTACTTTTGCTCGATCCAGCCGCGAAAACCGGCATGATTGTTGTTTCAAATCGTGAAGACGCCAACACTTATAAGATGGCGCGCGATTGCATGGCCGCACTCAACGATTTGTCGCTGCCGGAGACCAACTGTACGATTCCTGATGGGCTGTATGTGACGGATAGCGGGCCGTTCTGGCTCGAAATGCGCAACGGTATAGCCAACTGGCTTGATTCCGAGGATACGCTTTACGATATCGGCGATGGCTGGTTTTCCTCCTTGTCATCATCGTCTCCGGTTGAACTTCGTTGGACAGGTGTTGAGCTGGAAGGCGAAATTGGCTATGTGCCTCGTCGATTGAAGCCAGTGGCACCGAACCCGGTGTGCAAGGAACTCGACGGCCATTGGCGGGCATCGCCTTATGGCGCGAGTTTTGATATCAAGGACGGGCATTTGATCATGGGCATAGGCCCCACGCGTCGTGCTATGCCGTTGGAAAATCTCGGCGGGGGCGTGCGCTCTTCACGTTGCAGGACGGTCCCTGGACCAAGCGCGTCTGTTTGCATAAACTGGATGATAATCGTGTTGAACTGGTTTTAAGCCGCAGCAGGATGATTGAATACGTCCGTTAAATTTGGACATCCGAACGTTATAAATGCGGCGGAAGGGTGACCTTACCGCCGCATCTTGCATTGTGATAACTTTCGGCAACTGATTCCGAATGTGAGGTGATGTGATGCTGGAACGGATGATCGATCAAGGTGTAGGTCGGGAGCCGGCCGACATCGTGCTCAAGGGCGGGCGCTTCTTCGATCTCGTAACCGGTGAGCTTGTCGAAAGTGACATTGCAATCTGCGGTGACCGGATTGTTGGAACTTTCGGCAACTATCAGGGCAACCATGAAATCGATATTTCGGGCCGCATCGTCGTGCCGGGATTTATCGATACGCATCTTCATATCGAATCCTCGCATGTCACGCCGCATGAATTCGACCGCTGCGTGCTGCCGCAGGGTATAACGACTGCTATTTGCGATCCGCACGAGATCGCCAATGTGCTGGGTGCAGAAGGCATCAAGTTCTTTCTCGACAGTGCGCTTGAAACGGTAATGGATATCCGCGTGCAGCTTTCAAGCTGCGTCCCGGCCACGCATATGGAAACATCCGGCGCTGAACTTCTAATCGATGATCTGCTTCCTTTTTCCAATCATCCCAAGGTAATCGGTCTTGCCGAATTCATGAATTTTCCGGGTGTCCTGGCAAAAGATCCCGAGTGCATGGCGAAGCTTGAGGCATTTCAGGGCAGGCATATCGACGGCCACGCGCCACTTCTGCGTGGACTTGATCTCAACGGCTATATTTCAGCAGGCATTCGCACTGAGCATGAGGCGACGAGTGCGGAAGAGGCGCTCGAAAAGATGCGCAAGGGTATGCATGTGCTGGTGCGTGAGGGGTCCGTTTCCAAGGATCTGAAAGCGCTCATGCCGATCATTACCGAGCGGCATGCGCAGTTCTTGGCACTATGCACGGATGATCGTAATCCGCTCGATATCGCCGATCAGGGTCACCTCGATTACCTTATCCGTACGGCTATTGCAGGCGGCGTGGAGCCGGTTGCCATTTATCGCGCTGCCAGCGTCTCTGCAGCGCGCGCTTTCGGCTTTTCGATCGCGGTCTAGTTGCTCCGGGCCAGCGCGCTGATCTCGTTGTGGTGGACAGTCTTGAAGGTTGCCATGCTGAAATCGTGCTGTCTGCGGGCAGGGTGGTTTCCGAGGATTTGTTTGCGACCCGCAACACCGTTGCTCCTGTTGGGCGCAACAGCGTCAAGGCGCCCAAAGTCAGCGCATCCAGCTTCCGCTCTCATTCCAATAGCGGAAAAACACGTGCTATCGGCATCATTCCCGGCAAGATTATAACGAAAAGCCTCGAATTCGATCTTAAGGTTGGACTGAATGGCGTTGAGCCGGATTTTGAAAAAGATGTCGTCAAGATTGCTGTTGTCGAACGTCATGGCAAGAATGGGAATATTGCTACCGGCTTCGTGCATGGTTTTGGGTTGAAAGCAGGCGCAATCGCTTCAACCGTCAGTCATGACAGCCATAATATCTGCGTGATTGGCACTTCAGACGAAGATATTGCTGCAGCTGCCAACCGATTGGGCGAAATTGAAGGTGGTTTCGTCGTCGTGCGAGATGGCAAGGTGTTGGCTGAAATGTCTTTACCTATTGCAGGATTGATGAGCGTCGAGCCATACGAAACTGTCCGCGACCAGCTTCGTATCCTGCGGCACGCAGCCGAAGAACTGGGTTCAGTTCTGGAGGAGCCATTCTTGCAACTGGCCTTCATTGCCTTACCTGTGATCCCGCATCTCAAGATTACCGACCGCGGCCTCGTAGACGTTGACAAATTCGAGTTCGTTGGCAACTGATCAATGCAAGCCGCCAACACCGAGCAGTTCTTCGACAATCTGCTGGTTTTCGGCGAGTTCTGCTGACGTGCCAGACCATGCGATGCGCCCACGTTCCAGTATGATGACGTGATCGGCAAAGTCGAGTGCGCTCTGGATGCGTTGTTCGACAAGCAGGATCGTCATGTCACCCTTCTGCGCCAGTGTCGAGAAAGCAGCCATCAGCTCTTCGCAGATGACAGGAGCGAGTCCTTCCAGCGGTTCATCGAGCAGCAGCACCGACGGCTGTCCGAGAATGCTGCGCGCGGTGGAAAGCATTTGTTGCTCGCCGCCGGAAAGCTGCGATCCAAGATTACGGCGTCGCTCCTTCAGGCGCGGAAACATTACATAGGCTTCGTCAAGCACATCCTTTGGCCGGTTCTTGAGGCCGACGAAGAGGTTTTCTTCGACTGTGAGCGTCGGAAAAACATCGCGGGTTTGCGGTACATAGCCAAGACCGGCAATTGCGCGCGCGGCTGATGGAAGCGTGGCAATATTCTTGCCATCCAGCAGAATTTCACCGCCATAACGGCGGGTTTGACCTGCGATGGTAGCCAGGAGACTGGTCTTACCGACGCCGTTGCGGCCCAGAATGGCAAGTCGCGATCCCGGTTCCGCCTTGAGCGAGACGTCCTCGATGACACGGGTTGGGCCGTAACCGGAGGAGAGATTGCGGACTTCAATTGAGGCGGCACTCATTGCGCATAGCTCCCGAGATAGGCTTCGCGGACACGGGTATCTTGCACCACATCTTCCGGCAATCCGTCGAAAATAACTGTTCCGGCGGCGAGTACGACGACCCGTTTTGCAAAGCGGAAAACGAGGTCCATATCGTGCTCGATCATGAGTACTGCCAGATCGGCCGGTAATCGGTCGAGAGCTTCTTCAATGCGACTCGTGTCGCTCTGCGGAACACCCGCGGCAGGTTCATCAAGCAGCAGCACTTGGGGACGCAGTGCCAAAGCAAGGGCAATTTCCAGAAGCCGCTGTTGGCCATATGCGATCTCGCTTACCCGCAATTGTGCGAGCGGCAGCAGGCCCAGCGTGCCGAGAATATCGCGTGTTTCGTCCAGAATATCCGGCATCTTGCGATAATTGCCGAGAATGCGGCCTGTTTTTCCCTCGCGCTGAAGGATGGCGAGCGCCACGTGCTCTTCCGGTGTCATGTCAAAGAAGAGACGAGTAACCTGAAAGGAGCGCACCAGTCCTCGTCTGACGCGCTGCATGGCATTGAGCTTCGAGACATTCTCGCCACCGAGCGTCACCGTGCCGGACGTGGCTGGAAGATTACCGGTCACCAGATTGACGAAAGTGGTCTTGCCCGCACCGTTAGGACCAATGAGTGCGACACGGTCGCCTTTCGCCAGGCTAAGCGATACATCGTTCGTGACCGCCAGACCGCCGAAATTCTTGCGCAGTTTCGTTACTTCAAACACGGTGCTCATTTGCGATGCGCCTTCTTTTCGAAGTAATAGGCTACAGTTCCGTACAGCCCGCGCGGGGTGAACAAGACCACTGCGATCAGAAGTGCACCGACCATCGTGAGCCAATGGAACGGATTAGCTGCGGACACTAGGTCTTCGAACCACATGAAGACAACCGTGCCTATCAGCCCACCGAAGAGCGATCCTGTCCCTCCCAGAACCAGCATGACAAGTGCTTCCGCTGACATGGTGAAGCTGAGGCTATCGAGGCCCACGACCTGAGTGGAGATTGCGTTGAGCGCGCCACCGACACCGGCAACCGCACCGGAAATAACATACATGCGAAGCTGCGCACCTTGCACCGAAGCACCCATCGCATGGACGCGGACTGGGTCCTCTTTCACACCCCGGCATAGCATGCCGAAGGGTGAACGTACGACATAACGCAGGAAGATGAACGAAACGAGCAGCAGGACTACGGAGTAGATATAGACTGTGTGTCCGTAAAGATCGAACTCGAATATGCCGAAGATCGGATCGGGAGAAATGCCGCTCAGCCCGTCACTGCCGCCGGTCCAGCTTGATGCCTTGTTTGCAGCTTCGTGGAACAGATGGACAACGGCAATCGATAAGACGAGTTGAGCGAGACCGTGGGCGCGCAGAATGACTGTTCCGGAAACAAGCCCGGTGATAGCACCCGCAACAAGGCCGATAAGCGTCATCAGGATCGGGTCGTTTATGCCGAAATGGGCGGCGGCAATACCGGCACCATAAGCGCCTGCGCCGAACAGGGCAGCGTGACCAAGCGTTGCTATACCACAATAGCCTGTCACGAGATCGAGAGACAAGACGAGGAGGGCGATTGCAATGATACGTGTCAGCAGCGCAAGATTGTCGGGGAACAGAAACCAGCCGACGATACTAGCCGCAATAATGGCCGCAATACCAATGAAACCTGCATAAGAATGACGGCTATGGGAGAGTGTGTGTCATATCGGTCATTTCCGAGCCAGCCTTCCTGCAAGACCGCGCGGGAACAAAGTAACAATGACGATCACCGCCAGATAAAAGAAGAACTCACCATATTCCGGGGCCAGGTAACGGCCAGTTGTATCAATTGCGCCGAGCAGGAGGCAGGCAATCAGCGCACCGGGTATGGAACCTGCACCGCCGACTGAGACGACAACCAGAAATGTCACCATGTAGCGGAGTACATAATAGGGTTCTACCGGCAGAAGTTCAGCGCCGACAACGCCGCCGAAAGCTGCGAGCCCGATGGCAAGCGCAAAGCTGATGGCGTAAACGACTTCCGTTCGCACGCCGAGGGCTGCGGCCATGTTGGCATTGTCGACAGCAGCACGCAGTTTTACGCCGAAGCCAGTGCGTTCAATGATATACCAGAGACCAAGGGCTACCGCGAATCCGCACCCGATTGCAAAGATGCGATGCTTGGCAATTGCCCGAAAGCCTAGATCGACCGATCCGCGCAACATTTCTGGCAAAGGAATGGTTTTCAACGTCGGTCCGAATATGTAGTTGGTGAGGCCGATGATGCAGAAAGTGATACCGATGGTCATCAGCACCTGTGTTAGTTCAGGCGCTCCATAAATGCGTCGATAGAGCAATCTTTCCACGGGAACGGCGATGATCATCGTGCCGATAACGGCGATGATGATTGCAAAGCCGTAATTGAGACTAAGCTGCTGGGCTGCATAGGATGCGAAATAGCCGCCGATCATTGCAAATGCGCCGTGAGCGAGGTTGACGACGCGCATCAGGCCCATGGTGACCGAAAGGCCAATAGAAATGACGAAAAGCACCATGCCATAGGCGAGAGCATCGACGGCAATGCTAAGCACAGTCTGCATTGAGTGGTCCTGTTAGGCGTATCCCGAAAAGCAGGAAAGGGCTTTCGGGGTAAGCGTTAAAATAAGCGGTTATGAGCCATGAGCGAGCACGCTTTATGCCTGTCCGGGCATTCAAGGTGCGTCAATTCTTGAATACCAGGGCTATTGGGCTTTTAGACCGGGATCACCCTGTTTCTCGAAGGTCTGGATTTCCTTGTTATAGTAAGTACCGTCATCAGCCTTGGCCACTTCGCGCAGATAGATGTTCTGCGTCATATGGCGGCTTTCGGGGTCGATGGATACGGGGCCGCGAGGGCTGATCCATTCCATGCCTTTCACGGCCTCTACTGCTTTTTCAGCATCTTTTCACCGCCAGTCGCTTCGATCATCTTGTAGATGACATGCATACCGTCATAAGCGCCGACCGAAGGGAAGGACAATTCTACAGGATTGCCGATAGCCTTTCGAGCTTCCTCGACAAACTTCTTGTTCTCTGGCGAGTCATGCGAAACCGCGTAGTGGAAAGTCGTAAGGACACCGAGAGCATTTTCTCCGAGGGCCGGAAGATCGGATTCCTGTGTCAGATCACCAGGAGCGAAAAGCTGGATGCCCGAACCTTTCAATCCGTTGTCGACATAAGATTTCATGAAGCCGAGGGTGGTTGGTCCGGATGGCAGAAAAGCAAATACGCCTTGCGCGCCGGAGTCTTTGATACGCTGCATGATCGGGCTGAAATCATTCGTAGCGAGCGGCATTCGAATAGCTTCGACCACTTCGCCCCCAGCCTCTGTGAACGCCGCCTTGAAAGCGTTTTCCGCATCTACGCCCGGTCCATAATCGCTCACAACCGAGATGACTTTCTTCACCCCTTTGTCGAGTGCGACCTTTGCAATCGGGGTTGACGTTTGCCATGTGGTGAACGACGTGCGCACCACATAAGGGCTTTTCGTTACGATGGAAGAGGTGGCGGCATTCATGACCACCATTGGCACATTGCCTTGTTTGAGAATGGGTGTAACCGCCATGGCGTCAGGTGTGAAGTAAAGCCAGCGAGATATTGCACGCCTTCCTTGACCACGAGTTCCTGTGCTAGCGCCTTGGACTGCGCTGGGTCGGCTTGCGGCACGTCACGATAAACGATCTCGACGGTGTCATCGCCGATCTTGTTGCTGTGCTCGGTCATATAGGCGTCGATGCCTGCCTTGAAGTTCTTGCCCTGAAGGGCAAACGGACCTGAAAATGGACCAATGACGCCGACCTTCACCACATCGGCATAAGCTTCAGATGCCGTGAGTGAAAAGACCGCAAGCGCGGCTAATGTGATTTTATTCATGTTCTCCTCCCTATCGCCCACCATTCCGCGCGTGACCGTCTCGTCGCAATACGGAATGTCCTGATTTCAGCATGCCTATCTAATTGGTCATGTAAAATGAAAAATTCCTTATAAATGATACTCAGGTGGTTATATATCGGAAGGGTGTTTGTTTCCGATCCGAACGATCTTATCAATCAAAATGGAAGCAATATTGAGAGCGCCGCCTGCTGATGCCACGATTTGCGGCAGGATCAGCCATTCAAGCATCCAGGCCGCACCCGAACGCTCCTGTTCATGCACCATTGCTTGATGCAAACCACCCATCTGGACAGCGTTGAAACGAGCAAGGCTTACCAAGGTTTCTGCCGCTACCGGATTTTGCTTATGAGGCATGGCGGACGATCCACCGCCGCCTGTAAACGACAGTTCCGCGCCAAGTTCAGCCAAGAGCGCAATATCTTGCCCGAACTTTCCAAGAGTACCCGTGATGAGCGAAAGCAGGTTGCCAAATTCGACTATGAAAGCCCGCTGGCTATGCCATTGCGGGCTATCGTGCAATCAAGCTTATCAGCCAGCAGGGCACGCAGAGTCGGCGCCTGGTTTGCGAATTTTTCAAGCGTTCCGGCTGCTCCTCCGAACTGCACGGGAAAAACGATGGTATTCAGTTTTGCACCGTAAGCGCCGAGCGGACGTTTCCAGCTTGCGACACGGTCCGATACGGTTATTGGCATAGCGGGCTGCATACGTGTATAGCCGGTCAGGGTATTCTTTCCAAACGTCGCATCAAGCCGGTCGAAACGCTGCGTGAGTTGCTGAATTCGCCTATAGAGAATTGTACTTGTACGCTTCAACCGCAAAATCAGGCTTGTATCGATGACATCCTGGCTCGTCGCGCCGAAATGAACATATTTGCCATAATCCGTTCCGACAGTTAGGCGCAGTTCCTTCACGAATGAAGGGATGACAACGCCATCCCGCGCAGTCGCTTTTGCCAAATCGGATAGATTGGGCTCAAATGTATCTATGGCTTGACTGATTGCTCGTCCCGCTTCGACGGGTATGAGACCCAAGCTGGCTTGAGCATCGGCCAGAGCCGCTTCGAAGCGCAGCATTTCCATGATATCGCTGCTGCTGTGAAAAGGCTTAATATCTCTTCGTCGTCGCCGAAAAGCTGTGCCAGCAATGGATGTTCAAAGACAGAGATGCTCATGCGTCAAATATCGAAAAGACGGTTTCTTTCTCGCCCTGCAAGTGAATATCGAAGTGATAGACGTTTTCCTCGCGCTGACCGATCAGGGTTTGCACCCTGCTGAGATGTTCGATGCGGGCAAGAATAGGGTCCTCTGCATTGGCATCGGCTTCATCTGAAAAATACATCCGCGTTTGCAAACCGAGATTAATACCGCGGGCCACGATCCACAAGGTGACGTGCGGAGCCATGGGGCGTCCATCTTTGAAAAGAACGCGACCGGGCTTGATAGTCTCAAAGGTGAACTCACCTGTGTCCATATGGCTCGGACATCGACCCCAGCCGCGAAAAGCAGGGTCGGCCTTTCCGCAGGTTTCGGAAGGGCTGTTATAGAGGCCCTTCGCATCAGCCTGCCAAATTTCGATGAGCGCATCACGAAGCGGCGCGCCCATTCCGTCAATCACATGGCCCTTGATCGTGATGCGTTCGCCAACTGCTTTCTCATCATAAAGAGGTCCGGAACCGAGATCCTGCTCAAATACATCACTGATGCCGACAAAATTGGGCGTTAGTCCGATATGAACATAAGGGCCCGCTGTCTGGGAGGCCGTTTCTTTCAGATAGTCGAGAGGTTGCACCATATCAGTTGCCCTCCGGGCGATTTTCAAAGACGGTCGAACGGCGTCCACGTAACACGATGTCGAACTTGTAAGCGAGCATATCCATCGGCAAACTAGCGTTCATGTCCAGAGGTGCTACCAGCCGCTCGACAGCCGATTTATCCGGAATAGTTTTGACGATCGGGCAAATCCAGATCAGCGGGTCGCCCTCGAAATACATCTGGGTGATAAGGCGCTGCGCAAAACCATGACCGAAAACAGAAAAATGGATGTGCGCTGGGCGCCAGTCATTCACGCCATTCGGCCATGGGTATGGACCGGGCTTGATGGTTTTGAACCAGTAATAACCATTTTCATCCGTAATCGTGCGGCCGACACCGCCAAAGTTGGGATCGATAGCTGCGAGATAGGTTTCTTTCTTGTGACGATAACGCCCGCCAGCATTGGCTTGCCAGAACTCCAACAATGCGCCTGGAACAGGACGGTTGCTTTCATCAGAACGCGGCCATGAACAAGGATGCGCGGACCTATCGGCATTTCGCCGGAACGCGCATAGTTGAGGATGAGGTCGTTATCCAGTTCATGCAGCATATTGTGCCCAAATACCGGGCCTGTGATTTCGCTTTTGGTGCCTTCGAGCGAAAGCAGCGCGCGGGTAGGCGAGCGGAGGACAGATGTCTTGTACCATGGCGTATAAGCCGGCGGATGCATGGATAGATCTCTCGCAAAGAATGGAGTTGTCTCCGGCAGACTGTTCTTCATTTCTCAGCCTCCTCTGCTTCCATCTGCAAATAGGTCTGCTTGGCGATCTTGAATGCGTGGTTCGATGCCGGAACCCCCGCATAGATTGCGACATGCATCAATGCTTCGCAGATGTCCTCCTTTGTCGCGCCTGTATTTTTGTGGCCCGTATATGCATTGCGACTTCGTCGTCTTGGCCGAGCGCCGCAAGGAGCGCTATCGTCACGATGGAACGTTCCCTTTTGGTCCAGCCAGGCCGTGACCAGACGGTTCCCCATGCGGCTTCCGTTATAAGCTCCTGAAACGGTGCATCAAGCTCAGTCACACCGTTCGAAACGCGATCCACATGGGTGTCACCCAGAACCGAACGACGTACATTCATGCCGATCTTATAGCGTTCCGACTGCACGGCATTATCAGCCATGGTTATTCTCCATGCTCAAATCTGTTTGAAAGAAAATTACGCAACAGCGTGACGTAGGCATCGGGCTGTTCAACGCAGGGGATATGGCCGCTTGCTGCGATTTCTGAGAAGTCTGCTCCTGGAATGAGGCTCGCTAATTCGCGCACAAGGGTGGGTGGCGTGGAGCCATCCTGATCGCCGACCAGACAAAGTGTCGGCACCGAAATATGCTTGGCTACTTCGGTTAAGTCAGCTTCACGTAGCGCAGCACAGGTGGCCATATAGCCGCTGAGTGGTTGCCGAACGAACATATTGCAATAGGCCCGATAGGCAGGATTATCTGGGCGCCGATAAGCCGGGGTGAACCAGCGTGGCATTGTCGTGTCGAGGATGCTTGCGAGACCGTCCTGCTGAATAGCAGCTATACGCGCATCCCACATTTCTGCGGTGCCGATTTTATGCGCGGTATTTGACAGTATGAGCCCAGTCACAAGGTCAGGTCGTGCTGCATAAATACTCTGCGCAATAAGTCCACCGACAGAAAGGCCGCAAATGATCGCCCGCTTTATCGACAGCCTCTCGAACAGGCCAATGAGATCCGCAGCGAGCAGTTTGATTGTATAGGGAGTATTTCCGATATCGGAAAGGCCGTGACCGCGCTTGTCATAAACGAGTGTCGATGTGTCGTTGTGCAGACGCGTGCGAACTTCATCCCATATGCGGAAATCGGTTCCAAGCGAATTGATGAAAACCAGAACGGGTTTTCGTCTGCTACCCGTTGAAAATCATAATGAACAACGATGTCGTTTAGGGATGCAAATTGCACGGCTTTCTCCTCCCGCCTACCACTGTCGTTCTTTAAAATGGTTAAGTAAAATGATATTATTGCCTTAAATCATAACTGTAGGGTTATAAATAAATGATTGGGAATAGGGTCAAGTTTCGTCATCTGCATACGTTTGTTGAAGTGGCGCGACAGAAAAGTGTAGTCAAAGCCTCCGAAATCCTGAGCATCAGCCAGCCGGCTGTGACCAAGACGATGCGCGAGCTGGAGGAAATTTTAGGTGTTCCTGTAGTGGAACGCGAGGGTCGCGGCATAAGGATAACGCGGTTTGGTGAAGTATTCCTGCGCCATGCGGGGACGGCGCTGACGGCATTGCGGCAAGGGCTGGATTCCGTGTCGCAAGAATTGGATGGATCGGGACCACCCATCCGTATCGGTGCATTGCCGACAGTCTCGACCCGCATTATGCCGAAAGCGATGAGCCTGTTCCTTAAGGAGCAAACCTCCAGCCGCGTCAAAATCGTTACGGGAGAGAATGCTATACTTCTGGAACAATTGCGGGTTGGGGAGCTGGATCTGGTTGTCGGTCGGCTCGCTGCACCAGAAAAGATGACCGGGTTTTCATTCGAGCATCTTTATTCGGAGCAGGTTCGGTTTCTGGTCCGAGCCGGGCACCCTCTAACAGATGGACGCGCGGTCTTTGAGCACTTGGCTGGTTATCCAGTTTTGATGCCGACGCGTAATTCAATCATTCGCCCATTCGTGGATCGGTTGCTGATTACAAACGGTATAGGTGTCTTGCCTGTTCAGATTGAGACCGTATCCGATGCTTTCGGACGCGCCTTCATCCGCGACAGTGATGCTGTATGGATTATCTCGGAGGGCGTTGTGGCCAGAGATGTTTCCGAAGGCAAGCTCGTCGCACTTCCTATCGATACAAGCGAGACGACAGGACCGGTAGGGCTCACGATGCGCACGGAGATGATTCAAACAGCTGCCATGCAGATTATGATCCAGACATTACGCGAGGCTGCGGGTTTGAAGTCTTAGAGCCTGAATCAAAAGTGGCAGGCCGTGGCGAAAATGGTGATTTTCGAGTACCGGAGCGCAATGTACTTAAGGTACATGAGCACCGGAACGCAGATAAACGCCATTTACAGACCGGCATGGCGACTTTGAACAGGTTTAGCAACGCGGTCAGCTACCCGAATGGGGTGGCTGACCGCGCTGATGCGAGAAGTTCTGGCCGGAACTTCTCGCCGGGGGTCTAAAGGTAATTTGAATTCTACATCAATTCTAAAATAAAGCATCAGTTTTATTGAATAAAGTAACAATAATGTTGGGTATAATCATTTTATATTAGCCCTTTCTTAATTGTTGCAGATGCCGTCAAAACGGTAATCCAACATAATTTTCCGCAAGCGCGGTAGAAGCAGCTTCGGAATTGCAGAAATATTCAAGTTCTGCTTCCTGCACCTTCTGGTCAAACGGAACCATATCCGGGAACCGGTGCAACATCTTGGTCATGGACCATGAAAAGCGCTCGGCCTTCCAGATACGAGCAAGTGCATTGGCTGAATAGGCGTCGATACCGGCTTCGGACTTTTCCAGATAGAACTCTCTCAATCCTTCATAAAGATAGTGAACGTCACTTGCAGCGAGGTTAAGCCCTTTTGCCCCGTCGGAGGAACAATATGTGCGGCATCTCCAACAAGGAACAGCCGCCCGAAACGCATCGGTTCGGCCACGAAGGAACGTAAGGGGCAATCGACTTTTCGAAAGACGCTCCGATTAGCATGGTTTCGGCATGATGTGCTGGTAGACGTCGCCGCAGTTCATCATAAAAGCGCTGATCGCTCCAGTCTTCGATTTTTCATCCAGCGAACATTGGATATAGTAGCGGCTGCGCGTGAGAGAACGCATCGAGCAAAGCGCGAAGCCACGTTCGTGGTTGGCATAGATCAGTTCGTGAGCGACCGGCGGAATATCGGCCAATATACCGAGCCAGCCGAAGGGATAAACCTTTTCGAAAATGTCGATTGCCTTGTTCGGTACAGATTTGCGGCTTATGCCGTGATATCCGTCGCATCCGGCGATGAAGTCGCAATCGATACGATGGGTTTTCCCGTCTTTTCGTAGGTGACGTACGGCGATACCGTATCGAAATCGTGCGGTGTTACATTGGAGGCTTCGTAAATGCTGGCAGTGTTCGCCTTTCGCCGTTCATCCATAAGATCATGCGCCATTTCGGTCTGACCATAGACCGTAACGCGCTTACCGGTCAGCTTGTACAGATCGATACGATGATCCTGCCTGTCAAAGGCGAGTGAGAAGCCGTCATGCGGTAGCCCTTCGACGTGGAGGCGCACCGACGCTCCGGCTTCATCCATCAGATTGACCGTGCCTTCTTCCAAGACGCCGGCGCGCACTCGCCCTAGGATATAATCCGCGCTGACGCGATCCAGTACGACATTGTCTATCCCGGCTTTCGTCAAAAGTTGGCCGAGGAGCAGGCCAGATGGGCCTGATCCGATAATTGTGACCTGAGTGCGCATATATTCCTCCCGATGCAAGTCCCTCTATTCTTTAGCGAACCTCCAATCTGGCAATGGATAATTCCGCCCATTTATTGTACAAATCGAACATGATCGGAGGGCAAGTGTCGGATAATTTTATTCCAACATACGAGCTTTATGGAGAAGAGAACGAGCTGAAGCCGGATTTCTGGCTACACTGCGAGACGCTTTTCTCTCGATCAAGTTTGCACAATTTCGAGATTTCGCTGCATCGTCATGAGAGCTTCTTTCAGCTTTTATATATTGAAAGCGGTACAGGGCAGGCAAATTTCGATGGTGTCGTCCGCACCTTCCAGACGCCATGCGCTATCCTGGTGCCACCCGGTTTCAATCATGGGTTTGCATTCTCGAGAGATATAATCGGGCATATCGTCACGATTTTGAGCCCTCATATGCCGTTTGTCGGAAAAGGCGCCGGAGGTGCGACGGCGGAATGGTTGATGCAGCCGCAACTCATATCGATGACAGGTGCAAGTGATGAGGAATTGATCCTGCTTTCCTCTCTTCTGCGGCAAGTTCTAGATGAGTTTCACACGAGAAAACCATATAAAACAGCTTGCTGGAATCTCTGGTTCAAGCTGTATTTGTTTATATTATGCGGTATGCATATTCTTCAAATCCCGCGAAGCAAGAAGACCGCCAGATATATGGGCATGCTCGAATCGAACGCTTGCAGGAATTGATTGACCGATATTATCGAGAACACAAGCCCGTTTCGTTCTATGCGAAATTACTGGGTATTTCATCGACGCATCTCAACCGGACTGTCAAACAGTTGACGGGAGCAACGACACAAGACATGATTGTAAAAGGCTGATTGAGACGGCCAAACGCGATTTGATAGCTATGCCATCGTCTGTGCAGCATATCGCCTACAGTCTTGGATTTTCAGATCCCGCATATTTCTCACGGTTTTTCCTGAAAATGACAGGAGAGACCCCGCGTTCGTTCCGCTTGAAAGCACGCGAAAATCTGGCGGATCAGACTGCATCGCCACAAGATTAAATTGGATTTTTCGGTCTCAAGAGTTTATCTCAGCAAGCCGCGTAAATCCGACTGGACTTGAAGCATCTCAGGTAACAAGCGTTCCACCAGAACACTTGCTTCAAGATGAGCTACAGGCACCCCGATGTTGAGCGCTGCGGCCACCAAACCCTTATGATTGAAGATAGGAACTGCGATGGAGCGCAGTCCAGCTCAGTTCCTGATCGTTGATTGCATAACCTTGACCACGAATAATGGAGAGTTCTGCCATGAGTGAGCAAATTTCCACTTTCGTAAATGGCGTCAACGCTTTCCGTTCAGTACGCTCCAGAAGCGCCTGTGCCTCCGCTTCATGAAGCCAAGCCAGAAGTACGCGCCCCATCGAAGCGCAGTAGGCTGGAAGCCTGCTTCCAGCCATCAGGTTGATGGACATCACACGCATTTGTGAGGCGCGTGCGATGTAAACGATTTCCGTTCCATCCAAAACGGATGCGGACGCACTCTCTCCGACGGCATCGGAGAGCCGGTCCAGATGAGGCTGGATGATAGTCGGCAATGGCGTTGAAGAGAGATAAGCATGTCCGAGACGAAGTATTTTCGGCAAAAGCATGAAAAACTTGCCATCATATTCGGCGTAACCAAGCTCAGCGAGTGTCAGCAGGCAGCGCCGCGCCGTTGCCCGATCCAGACCCGTAATCTTTGAAACGTCCGATATCGAAAGACGCGGCTGGTCTTCCCCGAACGCTTCAATGACCTTGAGCCCTTTGGCAAAGCCGCCGATGAAATCTGTTTCACGCATGAATTTTCCTCAACTAGATAATAGTTTGTGCGATAATTGAACAAATGTCAAATATCGCACAAACTGTTTGACCCATTTCAGATGAAGTGGCTAACTCCAGCACGATTGAGGCCGGAAATGTTCAGGCGCGAGACTCGCTCGTTCCGGTAAGGAGGTGAAATGGACAAGACAATCGCAAGTCTGGCGGAATCTGTTGCCGGAATATGTGACGGTGCAACCGTCATGATCGGTGGATTTGGCGGCTCTGGTGCGCCAATCGAACTCATCCATGCCCTGATTGATAAGGGCCCCAAGAACCTGACGGTCATCAACAACAATGCAGGCAATGGGCGTATCGGTATTGCGGCCATGATCGATGCGGGATGGTTCGCAAGATGATCTGCTCGTTCCCTCGGTCTTCAGATCCGCGTGCTTTCACGGACAAATATATTGCCGGTGAAATCGAGCTCGAACTCGTGCCGCAAGGAACTCTCGCTGAGCGTATCCGGGCAGGCGGTGCTGGTATTCCCGCTTTCTATACACCAACGGCCTATGGCACCGAGCTTGCCGAAGGCAAGCTCATAACCGAGTTCGATGGGCGACCTTACGTGCAGGAACGCTGGCTGAAAGCTGACTTCGCGCTTATCAAAGCGCATCTTGGGATACACACGGCAATCTGACCTATCGCATGGCAGCACGGAATTTCAATCCGCTCATGTGCATGGCTGCGGCCAGGACAATCGTGCAGGTATCTGAAATCGTTCCGCTCGGTGGCATCGAACCGGAAAACGTCATCACACCAGGCATTTTCGTGGACAGTGTTGTTGAAGTCGCAAATCCACAACAGGAAGAAGAACTCATTCGGGCGGGAGCGACCTACGCATGATTATCGACACTCATGAGGATATCAAGCTGTCCAATGCGCAGATCGCATGGCGCGCCGCACAGGATATTCAGGACGGAGCCTATGTAAATCTTGGAATTGGCTTTCCAGAAATGGTTGCTCGATATCAGCCGGAAGGACGCGAAGCAATTTTTCATACCGAGAACGGCATTCTGGATTTTGGTGAGGCGCCACCCGAAGGTGAGGAAGATTGGGACCTTATCAATGCTGGCAAGAAGGCCGTCACGCTGAAGCCCGGTGCAGCCTTTTTCATCATGCCGACAGCTTTGCAATGGTTCGTGGTGGGCATCTGGATGTTGCGATTCTCGGAGCCTACCAAGTTGCCCAGAACGGCGATCTCGCAAACTGGCGGGTGGGCGCCAAAGGTGTGCCAGCGGTCGGCGGCGCGATGGACCTTGTTCATGGCGCGAAACAGGTCGTTGTCATAACAGAGCATATGACCAAGAAAGGCGAGCCAAAGCTGGTCGAACAGTGCACTTTTCCGCTAACCGGCGTCGCATGTATTACTCGCATCTATACCAGTCATGCGGTGATCGACATCGACAAGGGGCGTTTCGTGCTGCGCGAAAAACTGGCTGCCATAACACTTGATGAACTTCAGGCCATGACTGGCGCGAAGCTTCATATTGATGGCCCAGTTGCCGATCTCGTTGTTCCCGAATTGTGAGACCCTGCCATGAGTGAAGCCTATATCTGCGATTATATCCGCACTCCCATTGGTCGTTATGGCGGCGTGCTTTCATCTGTGCGTGCTGATGATCTCGGGGCCATTCCACTGAGAGCGCTTATGGAGCGTAACGGTTCCGTCGATTGGGAAGCCGTCGATGATGTGATTTTCGGCTCGGCCAATCAGGCGGGGAAGACAACCGCAACGTTGCACGTATGTCGTTGCTTCTGGCCGGATTGCCAGTAGGAGTATCGGGAACGACGATTAACCGTCTTTGCGGTTCCGGAATGGATGCAGTCATAACAGCTGCACGGGCTATCAAGTCTGATGAGGCAGAGTTGCTCGTCGCTGGTGGTGTGGAAAGCATGAGCCGTGCTCCCTTCGTCATGCCGAAGGCTGACAGCGCATTTTCACGCAAGGCGGAAATTTTCGATACGACGATCGGTTGGCGGTTCATCAATCCCCTGATGAAAGGCAATACGGCATCGATTCCATGCCGGAAACGGGTGAAAATGTCGCCGAAGATTTTGCCGTCTCACGGCAAGATCAGGATGCTTTTGCACTTCGCAGCCAGGAAAAGGCGGCTGTCGCGCAAGCCAATGGACGCCTTACAAAGGAAATCGTGCCTGTCACGATTCCGCAACGCAAGGGTGATCCGGTCTTGATCGATAAGGATGAACACCCACGTTCCACCAGCTTGGAAGCGCTTGCAAAGCTTGGTACGCCCTTCCGCGAAGACGGTACCGTGACAGCAGGCAACGCTTCCGGCGTCAATGATGGAGCGGCAGCACTCCTCATCGCGTCTGAAGCCGCCATCAAGAAATACGGCCTCACACCCATTGCCCGTATTATTGGCGGTGCCACGGCGGGCGTTCCTCCACGTATTATGGGGTTTGGTCCAGCTCCCGCGACAAAAAGCTTTCTGCACGCATCGGTGTGGCGCCTGAAGCATTCGATGTGATCGAACTGAATGAAGCGTTTGCATCGCAGGGGCTTGCAGTGTTGCGCGACCTTGGAATTGCCGACGATGACAAGCGCGTCAATCCGAACGGTGGCGCGATTGCGCTCGGGCATCCGCTCGGCATGTCGGGCGCGCGTATTGCGGGCACGGCAGCACTCGAACTCTCGCTCAACGGCGGAAAATATGCTCTCGCAACGATGTGCATCGGTGTGGGGCAGGAATTGCCGTCGCATTGGAACGTGCTTGAAATAAATGAAGATCAGATCCGGGTGTTTTCGCCCGGATCTATCAATATTTGACAGGGCGGATACTACTTTGCATCGTTGAGCGACTACAATATTGCCCGCGTCTATCGATCAAGTTAGCATGACCTCATTACAACAACGGCGGGGATAACCCGTCGAACCAAAATGGGGAACATGTCGATGAAAATTGCTAGCCTAGCCCTGATGGGTGGACTCTTCGCAACAGCATTTTATACGAGCTCCGCTGCCGCCCGCGACTTGACCGTCGTTTCCTGGGGTGGGAACTATCAGGACGCCCAACGTGAAATTTACTTTAAGCCTTTTTCCGAGAAGACCAGCAAGCCTTTGCTGGATGAATCCTGGGATGGTGGTTACGGCGTCGTTCAGGCGAAGGTGAAAGCAGGAAAACCTAACTGGGATGTCGTGCAGGTAGAGGCTGAAGAACTCGCTCTCGGTTGTGCGGACGGTCTTTACGAGAAGATTGACTGGGACAAGGTTGGCGGCAAGGATAAGTTCCTCGACAGTGCGGTCAATGATTGCGGCGTGGGTGCGATCGTGTGGTCGACGGCAATTGCCTATAATGCCGACAAGCTGAAAGATGGCCCGCAGTCCTGGGCTGATTTCTGGGATGTGAAGAAGTTTCCAGGCAAGCGCTCGTTGCGCAAGGGTGCCAAGTATACGCTTGAATTCGCGCTCCTCGCCGATGGGGTCAGCAAGGATGAAGTTTATGACGTGCTCTCGACACCGGAAGGAGTGGATCGCGCATTCAAGAAACTTGATGAATTGAAGCCGAACATTGTCTGGTGGGAAGCGGGGGCACAACCGCTGCAATTGCTGGCTTCGGACGAAGTTGTGATGGCTTCGGCCTATAATGGACGCATCACGGGCATAAACAGGAGCGAAGGCAAGAACTTCAAGGTGGTCTGGCCGGGCAGCATTTATGCTGTCGATAGCTGGGTGATCCTGAAAGATGCCGAGAACAAGGATGCGGGGCTGGATTTCATTGCTTTTGCCAGCCAGCCTGACAATCAGGTGAAATTGCCGAAATATGTCGCTTACGGTCTGCCGAACAAGGAGGCTGCAAGCAAGGTGCCTGCAGAATTCGCATCGGATCTTCCAACGGCGGAAGCCAATTTGAACGACGCTCTTCCGCTCAACGTCGATTTCTGGATCGATAATTCCGAAGAGTTGACGAAGCGCTTCAACGCCTGGCTGGCGCAATAATTCACAGTCATAGCCCCGTCGGTGCAATATCGGCGGGGTTTCCTGTTTTCCGGAAGATGGAGTGATTCATTGACGGACTGCCGCATCCGCTTCGAGAATATCAGCAAATCCTACGGTGATTTCAAAGTCATAGATGGTCTGAACCTCGATATCGATCGAGGTGAATTCGTGAGTCTTCTTGGCCCTTCCGGTTCAGGCAAGACGACGCTTTTGATGATGCTTGCCGGTTTTGAAAGTCCAAGCAGTGGAGCAATCCATGTGGATGGCAGGGCAATCAATACGGTTCCTTCGTACAAGCGCAATATGGGCGTGGTCTTTCAGAACTATGCTCTGTTTCCGCATATGACAGTTGGCGAGAATGTCGCCTTTCCGCTTCAGATGCGAGGTATCGGAAAAGCCGAGACCGGCAAGCTGGTGGATAAGGTGCTCGATATGGTGCAGCTCTCCACAATGCGCGAACGTAAGCCATCGCAACTCTCCGGTGGGCAACAACAGCGCGTGGCGCTTGCCCGTGCACTGGTTTTGAACCGGATGTGGTCTTGATGGATGAACCGCTCGGTGCGCTTGACAAGCAGCTGCGTGAGCAGATGCAACTCGACATTCGTGCGCTGCACAGCCGGTTGGGATTGACGATTGTTTTCGTGACTCATGACCAAAGCGAAGCGCTGACCATGTCGGATCGGATTGCTGTTTTCAACAAAGGAAAAATTGAACAGATAGGAACACCGCGTGCGATCTATGACGAGCCGCAGACGCGGTTCGTCGCCGAATTTATTGGCGAAACTAATCTTGCTGAAGGGACAATCGAACGGGTGGAAGGCACCAACGCTTTTATTCGCTTGGAGGATGGGGATCCTAACCGCATCATCAAAGGGAACGCTGGCGACGGACAGAAAGTTCTCCTGTCCATCCGGCCTGAGCGCATTGAACTGAGCCGCGAGGGGCTTCAGACAATATTCTTAAGACGCGCGTGATTGATAGCGTTTATCAAGGGATCATCTCCGTATCCAGCTTGACGGTAACGCTCATGATTTTATCGTGCGCCTCGACAGGAAAGCGCGCGAATGGGCGCCCGGAACGGATGTTGTGGCCGGATTCAGTGCTGCTGATTGTTGGACCATCGCAATATGACGCTCCTCTCAGGCAAAACTGTCCAAGCGATGTTTTTGATCGCGCCTCTGCTTGTTTTCATCGTCTTGTTTTTCTGTGGCCACTTGGTGTCATGATGACACAGGCCGTTTCCGATACGGCGGTTTTGCGTGTTCTTCCTCGAACTGCTGAAGTCGTAAGCATGTGGGATGGGCAATCAGGACCATCGGCGGATATGAAACAGGCTTTTGTGGCGGACCTGAAGGCATCGACCGACCAGCAGGCTGTAGGCGATATGGTTCGCCGTTTGAACAGTGCTCAATCGGGTTTTCGGACACTGATGAGTAAAACACTTTCAGCCATCGAGAAGGGCGATCCTGTTCCAGATATTGAAACGATTGACAAGCGATGGAGCAAGCCGGAATTCTGGCAGGCAATTGCAAATGCGCTTTCTCCGACGACTGATCGCAATCTGCTTGCGGCTGTGGATATGGGCGTGACGCGTCCGGAGAGATTGTTTCGATGGCGCCCGGCACATCGGCCAATCGGGCGATCATGCTGCGCACTTTCTGGATCGCCGCGCTGGTGACAATGGCCTGTGCAGCGATCGGCTATCCCTATGCTGTGCTGCTTGCATCATCCAAGGGCTGGGTCAGAAACGTGCTTTTGCGGCTGTTTTACTACCACTCTGGACCTCATTGCTGGTGCGAACTGCTGCCTGGTTCATCCTTCTGCAGGATAAGGGGCTCATCAACGATATGCTGATCTGGCTTGGTATTACCGATGCACCTTTCCCTTGATTTTTAACAGAGCCGGTGTGGTGATAGCCATGACCCATGTGCTTTTACCATTCATGGTCCTTCCTATTTATAGCGTACTTGTATCGATCCCAGGAATCTAATGCCCGCCGCTGCATCTCTTGGTGCACCGCCGTGGAGAGCTTTCCTGCGAGTACTGCTGCCGTTGAGTATGCGCGGCATCCTGTCCGGAATGCTGCTCGTGTTCATGAGTGCCATTGGCTACTACATCACACCAGCATTGATTGGTGGGCCGAGCGACCAGATGATAAGCTCGATCATTGCCTATTACGCAACCGGTTCGGCCAACTGGGGTATGGCTGGCGCATTAGGCTCGTGCTACTCGTCGCCTGTCTCGTACTCTATGCCGTTTACGGACGGCTCACCGCCGATGAGCAAGGGAGAGCGTGACGATGGGGCACTTCGCTAAAATCCTGTTCGGTGTGGCGGCGGTGTTCTTCCTGATCGCGCCTTTGTTCGCAATTATTCCATTAGCTTTACATCCAGCGTATTCCTGACCTATCCGGTGCCCGGCTGGTCGGTGCGCTGGTTTGAGGAACTTGCAACAGCGGACGTCTGGCGGCGCGCAATCGTCAACAGCTTGATTATCGGATCAGGAACGACGATCTTGGCAACTGTGCTGGGAACCATGGCCGCACTTGGCTTGCGCAGCAGGATTTTGTTTCTTTCCGGCCCGATTAGAACTCTATTCCTCTTGCCCATGGTCGTTCCTGCCGTGGTTATGGGCGTCGGTATGCAACTATTGTTCGTCCGGCTCGGAATAGCGAATTCTATCTCGGTGTGATTGTTGCACATACCGTGATTTCGATACCCTTTGTTCTGGTGAGCGTTACGGGCGCTCTGGCAGGTATAGACCGGCGTGTCGAACTGGCAGCCGAAAGTCTTGGCGCATCGCCTCTGACAGTTTTTCGTAAAGTTACACTTCCTCTCGCTATGCCGGGCATTGTGTCAGGTGCGGTGCTGGCGTTCGCTACGTCGCTGGATGAAGTTGTGCTGACCCTGTTCGTAGCTGGCCCAAACCAGCGCACCTTGGCGCGCCAGATGTTTTCGACAATTCGAGAAAATATCAGCCCGGCTATCGCTGCCGCTGCTTTTCTGTTCATTGGGGCACGGTGTTTTAGGCCTGGCGGCGATGCTCTTCCGCCGAAGGCGTGGGGCAAGAATGGCTTGAGTCCTTCTTTTCTGTCAGTGTCAATATCGGACGGTACAAAACAATTTTTGAACAAGAGCTTCGTTATGGTCTCCCGCAGTATTGCTATTTTAAATGCTGATTAATTGAGTTAGGTTAATGGTTGAATTATACAAGTGTTTTATTTTCAATGAGTTGGAATAGTTTTGCCCATAGATAAAGCAAAGCTCATACGGCTGGGCGCCGCTCCACGCGGTTACAGAGGCTTTATTCATCACATTGAGTCCGATGCTGGTTCATCTGGCCTGCCTCCTGAAGAAATCGAGCGGCGTTTGCTGGAGTTGGGTTTCATCGAGGGCGCGGAGGTTTCCATACTTCATGAGGGCCCTGCGGCGCGATCCCATAGCGGTACGTATAAATGGGGCAACTGTGGCGCTTCGTCGAAAAGAAGCCATGGCAATTTTAATTCACGAAAGTCATTATGATGCTCAATTCAAGTCGTTCGAAGATGCGACGGATAGCCCTGGTTGGCGCGCCTAATTGTGGCAAGACTGCCGTGTTCAATGCACTGACAGGTAGTCGTCAGAAAGTTGGCAATTACGCCGGAGTGACTGTCGAGCGAAAGACAGGCATGGCTTATACACCCGATGGTCATGCGTTGGAAATCATGGACTTGCCTGGGACATACTCTCTCAGAGCTCGCAGTCCCGATGAAGAAATCACACGTGACATTGTACTCGACCGGGAAGGGGAGAATACGTGCTGCCAAATGCTTCTGGTGGTTGCTGATGCTACCAATCTGCGTGCTGCTCTCCGGCTTGTTCTTGAATTGCAGCAGACCGGCCGGCCATTGGCATTGATATTGAATATGATCGATATCGCGCGCCATCGTGGTATCGAAATAGATACGGGAAATTTATCCCATTTACTGGGCGGTATACCGGTCGTCTGTACAAGCGCGGTCCGCCGTTCGTTGATGAATGACTTATGGAAAATGCTTGATGAACTGTCCGAAAACGGCGTGAGTATTGAGCGTGACAATAATTGGCGAGAACCTTCAGCCTCAGATTTGCGTGCCATGCAACGACAAGCGGATGGATTGATAGCGCATACTGTGCGATTCCCAGCCAAGCTACCCACGATGACCAATCGGATTGATGCTGTGTTACTGCACCCTGTGGCTGGAATCGGAGCCTTGCTCCTATTGCTGTTTCTCATGTTTCAGGCTGTATTCGACTGGGCTCAGCCTGTCATGGATCTGATATCGAGTGGCTTCGATGCGCTCGCCGGTCTTATCCAACAAAACTTGCCATCGGGGCTATTCGAAAGCTTTCTTGTTGATGGTGTCATTGCCGGTGTTGGTAGTGTGATTGTGTTCCTGCCGCAGATATTGATTATGTTCCTTTTATTCTCCTGTTGGAGGATTTGGGTTATATGGCACGGGCAGCATTCCTGATGGACCGGCTGATGGGGAGTGGGGCTTCACGGGCGAGCCTTCATTCCACTGCTTTCCAGTTTCGCCTGCGCCATTCCCGGTATCATGGCTGCACGCGTCATCGATAATAGACGGGATCGCCTCACGACTATTCTGGTTGCGCCGCTGATGACTTGCTCGGCGAGAATTCCTGTGTTTACACTTATTATTGCCGCTTTCATTCCGGCGAAGCGTGTTGCGGGTGTGTTCAGCCTGCAGGGACTGATCATGTTCGGCCTTTATGCGACCGGAATTCTCAGCGCGCTTTTTGTGTCGTTTCTCGCGAAGTTTTTCTTATGGCGACATGAAGCCGCTCCGCCTTTCATGCTGGAATTGCCCGACTACAAACTGCCACGGCTGCGTAACGTGCTGATCGAATTGATGACGCGCGCGAAGATGTTTCTTTATCGTGCCGGCACAACGATTTTCTTCATGGCTATATTGATCTGGTTTTGGCTTCTTTTCCGCAAGCCCCGGGAATGCTACCGAACCGGCTATTTTCTATAGTTGGGCGGCGACCATCGGCCGACTGTTGGAGCCGCTCTTGGCGCCTATCGGTTTCAGTTGGCAGATGAGTGTTGCGCTGGTGCCTGGAATGGCAGCACGCGAAGTGGTCGTTGCGGCCCTGGGCACCGTTTATTCCATACAGGAGGAGCGGATGCTGCCTTGCAGGTAGGGCAGGCGTTGGCGCAGAACTGGACACTTCCAACAGCGTTGTCGTTTCTAGCCTGGTATGTGTTTGCGCCTCAGTGCACATCGACGCTGGCGGTCATAAAACGCGAAGCGGGTGGCGCACGATGGATGTGGCTCACCTTCTTCTATATGCTGGTGCTGGCATACATCTCATCCTTTATCGTTTATCGTCTTGCACTCTTCCTGTTTTGAAGGCTTTAACGATCAATCCGTGTTGAGAGGATGATAGACGACATAGTCCGCTCAACGCCTTCCAGCGCTCCTATGCGATCGAGAACGGCGTCGAGTTCTTGTATGGACGGAGCTTCGACAACGACTATCATATCGAAATGTCCGCTGACGGAATGAAGCGAACGGACAGCCATCATGCCACGCAATGCTGTTTCTACTTTCGGGGCGAGCTTGGGCAGGGCTGTTACCAGCACATGGGCGCGAACTAGATCACGCTCGAATTCCGGTGCGATTCGAACCGTGTACCCCTCGATAACCCCGCGTTTTTCAAGCTTTTCTATACGACTTTGCACGGTGGTTCGGGAGACACCGAGGCGTCTTGCAAGGTCCGCTGTTGTGGCCCGGGCATTTTCGCGAAGGAGAGCGATAAGTGTAAGATCGGCTTCTGTCGTCATAATGCATATTGAATACGTGAATATGCATAAACAAACAACGTCATATCGTCGATTTGTATGCTTCTTTTGCATGGAACTATGCGATTCTTGCATATCCGAATTGCATTCCAAGGAAAGTTACATGAAAGAGATCGTTGTTGTCGGCGCAGGCAAAATCGGCGCCACCATTGCCGATCTTCTCGCTTCCACGGGCGAGTATGCCGTTACCGTTGTCGACCGCTCTCAGGCGCAGCTCGATGCACTGGAATCGGGTGTCGAAGTCAAGACGCAGGCGCTTGATATCGAAGATGCCAAGGCTCTTGAAGCTGCCCTGACCGGCAAGTTTGCCGTACTTAGCGCCGCTCCATTCCATCTGACGACCCGCATCGCGGAAGCTGCAGCCAAGGCAGGCGTTCACTATCTCGATCTGACCGAAGATGTTGCCAGCACACGTCGTGTCAAGAGCTGGCGAAGGAAGCCAAAACGGCTTTCATTCCGCAGTGTGGCCTTGCTCCAGGCTTCATCTCCATCGTTGCCTATGATCTGGCGAAGCGTTTCGATAAGCTCGACAGCGTTCGTATGCGCGTCGGCGCTTTACCACAGTATCCTTCGAACGCTCTGAACTACAATTTGACCTGGAGCACCGACGGCGTCATCAACGAATATATCGAGCCGTGCGAAGCCATTGTGAATGGCGAACTGACAGAAGTTCCTGCTCTGGAAGAACGCGAAGAATTCTCGCTTGACGGCGTTACCTACGAAGCTTTCAACACCTCCGGTGGTCTCGGCACGCTCTGCGAAACGCTGGAAGGCAAGGTTCGCACGCTCAACTACCGCACTATCCGCTATCCGGGTCACGTTGCATTGATGAAGGCGCTCCTAAACGATCTCGGCCTGCGTCATCGCCGTGAAGTGCTCAGGACATCTTCGAAAATGCCCTGCCGACGACCCTTCAGGACGTCGTAGTGATTTTCGTGACCGTCTCGGGTACCAAGAATGGTCGTCTGGTTCAAGAAACCTACGCGAACAAGGTCTACGCTGCTCCGGTTGGCAAGATCGTTCGTTCGGGCATCCAGATCACGACGGCTTCGGCAATCTGCGCTGTGCTCGACATGCTCGCCAAGGGTGACCTCCCGCAGCAAGGCTTCATTCGTCAGGAAGATATCACGCTCGAAAAGTTCCTCGCGAACCGCTTCGGCAAGGCCTATGCACAGGAAGATCATTGCGCACGTATGGTTGCTTGATAGCTCCTTCTGCATGAATGCAGGGCCTGTTGCATTTGTGTGCAGCGGGCCTCTTTTGCGTTTTTGGTATTCGGCAAGTCAGCCCTACCAAAGTTGCAATTGAATAGGATCGGATTTAAGCGCATTGCCCGATCCAAACCAGCGGATGGATCTGTTCATCCGCTTGATATCTGGCTGCACGTGTACCGATGGATGTGCGTTAAAAGAAGTAGGAAAGTCATGTTGAAATCAGTTTTGCTGGCCGGTCTGGCCTCCGTCTTCCTTGCCTTGCCTGTTCAGGCAAAGGAATGGAAAGAGATCCGCATCGCCAGCGAAGGTGCGTATCCTCCATTCAACTACATGTCTCCAGACGGCAAGCTTGAAGGTTTCGATCTCGATATCGCAAATGCGCTTTGCGAGGCGATGGAGGCCAAGTGTACGATTGTCGCCAATGATTGGGACGGGATGATCCTGGCTTGCAAGCCAACAAGTTTGACGCAGTCATTGCTTCGATGGCTATTACCGAAGAACGCGAAAAACAGGTTGCCTTCACTGATCGTTATTACACGACCCCGCTTGCAGTAGTCGTGCCGAAGGATACGGATATGACCTCGCTCGATCCGTCGGCATTCGATGGAAAGACGGTTGGCGCGCAGGCTGGCACCACGCAGGGTAATTATGCCGATGATGTCTACGGCAAGGCAGGCGCAGACGTTAAGCTCTATCCGACCGCTGACGAGGCGAACGCTGACCTTGAGAGCGGTCGTCTGGACGCAATCGCTGCCGACAAGTTCCTCGCCGCCGATTGGCTCAAGAAACAGGGTGCGAACTGCTGCAAGTTCCTTGGCGATATTCCAGGTTCCGAAACGAAAATCTCAGTTGCGCTACGCAAGGGTGATGACGACCTGCGTGAACAGTTCAACGCCGCGATCAAGAAAATCCGTGACGACGGCACTTACGAAACGATCCGCAAAAGTACTTCGATTTCGACATCTATTGATGTGACAATATTCACTCCGGACGCCTTCAAAACCTGCTTGCAGTGGACGGCGTCCGGTGCTTCAGTCTAGGTAAGCGCAGGAAAAATGAGCGCTACCGCTCGCAGGGAATACTCTGCCAATCACAATGATAACAAAGTAGTAAGGGAATGATCATGTTGAAAGCCATCCTATTTGCAGGTGTAGCATCCGTAATCGCTGCATTGCCAGCGCAGGCCAAGGAGTGGAAGGAAATACGCATTGCGACCGAAGGTGCGTATCCGCCTTTCAATTTTGTGGCAGCCGATGGTTCGTTGCAGGGGCTTGATGTCGAAATAGCCAATGCTCTGTGCAAGGCGATGGACGCCAAGTGCACGATTGTTGCTAACGACTGGGACGGGATGATTCCCGGCCTGAAATCGAACAAGTTTGATGCGGTCATTGCGTCGATGAGCATTACGGAAGAACGTAAGAAGGAAGTTGCCTTCACCGACAAATATTATTCCACGCCGCTTTCCGTTGCTGTTCCAAAGGATAGCCCGATCACATCTGTTGATGCTGAGGCTTTCAAGGGAAAGTCGGTTGGTGCTCAGGATCGACAACCCAGAGCATGTATGCGGAAGACGTCTACGGAAGGCTGGCGCTGACGTTAAACTTTACCCGACTGCCGATGAAGCGAACGCTGACCTGAAGAATGGGCGGCTTGATGCGGTCATTTCTGACAAGTTTCCGATCTCTGACTGGATCAAGGGTGATGGTGCAGATTGCTGCAAGCTTATCGGCGATATTCCCGGCACGCAGACTGATACTGGAATTGCGCTTCGTCAGGGGATGACGATCTGCGCGAGCAGTTCAATGCGGCAATCAAGAAAATTCGCGACGATGGAACCTATGCCACGATCGTGAAGAAATATTTCGACTTCGACATCTACTGATTGCTTGTAAAAGACACAGCTCTTTGCTGTAGCAACAACGCGCCGGCAGCAATCGGCGCGTTTATTTGTTTGGTTTTGTGGATGCCGGAAATGCCGATTCAGCAACAAGATGTCATCGTTCTGGGCGCGGGTATTATTGGTGTATCCACAGCACTACATTTACAAGCTCGAGGCCGTTCGGTTTGCCTGATCGATAGGAACGAGCCTGGCAGCGGTACCAGTTTTGGCAATGCCGGTCTGATCGAGCGGTCAAGTGTTATTCCTTATTCCTTTCCACAAGGCTTCTGGACGCTTGTGCGTTACGGCATGAATCGTCGCTCCGATGTTCGCTACAACCCGTTCTACATACCGAAGATGGCTCGCTGGCTGGTTCAATATTGGCGGAATCATCGCCAGAACGATTGAAAATTGCCACAAATGCGATGTTGCCTTTGATTGAAGCGAGTATCCATGAGCATGATGCGTTGGTCGTCCAGTCCGGCAGTGAACGATTGATCCGGTCTCAAGGATGGATTGAAGTGTTCAGGACATCTTCAGCATTTGACACAGCGATACGTCGTTTGCCCGATCTGCAACGCTTCAAACTATCCTATGACATTTTGGATGCAGCAGCCCTGCGTCAGCGTGAAACGTCGCTTGGCGATGTGGCAGGCGGCATCCACTGGCTTGATCCCAAGACCGTTGTGAACCCGGGCGGATTGGTTGAAGCCTATGCCGATCTATTCCGTAGGAATGGTGGCGTCTTCGTTCACGGAGATGCGGCGACCTTGGCGCCGAATGAAAGCGGCTGGCAGGTGACGACGGAGGAGGGCGTTGTCCATGCTCATGACGTTGTCGTGGCGCTTGGTCCGCAATCCGGCCTTGTTTTCAAGAAATTCGGCTACCCAATCCCGCTTGGCATCAAGCGCGGCCATCATCTTCACTTCACCATGAAGGATGGTTCGCGGCTCGGTCATACGGTGGTGGATGAAGAAGCAGGTTATGTTCTTGCCCCAATGGTGCAGGGTGTGCGGCTGTCGACAGGCATAGAGTTCGCTTCGCCTGACGCGCCCGCAAATCATATACAGCTCAAAAAGGATGAGAAAATCGCGCGCCTGCTTGTGCCTCAGTTGGGAGAGGCCATCGAAACGGTGCCATGGCTTGGATTGCGCCCCTGCCTGCCTGATATGCGCCCGGTCATTGGTGCCGCACCACGGCATAAGGGACTGTGGTTTAATTTCGGTCATGCCCATCACGGCTTGACACTTGGACCAGCGACAGGGCGTCTGCTTGCTGAGATGCTTGTTGGGGAAGAGACCTTCGTTGACCCGAAGCCGTATTCAGCAGAACGGTTTCTATAATTTGATCTAAATGTTTGGTGACCGGCTTGTCAGTCACGGCAGAGCGGGCTATCAATTGGTCCCGTTCTCATATCGGGCAGTCGCGAACAATCGATCCGGAAAATTCTCGTGAAAATGAAGTCTTTGGGGCGTACCGGCCTTACTGTCACTGAAATTTGCCTCGGCACTATGACTTGGGGCGTACAGAATACCGAGTCTGATGCTCATGAGCAGCTCGACATTGCTCTCGATGCCGGTATCAATTTCATTGATACGGCTGAGGGATACGCCATTCCAATGAGCCCGGAGAGCTATGGCAAGACAGAGACCTACATCGGTAATTGGCTCAAGAAATCTGGAAAACGTGACAAGATCGTGCTGGCAAGCAAGATTGCTGGTGGCGGCCGACAGAAGTGGATTCGTGATGGCGCCAGACCAAGCCGAGCCAGCGTTCGTGAGGCGGTGGAGAGTAGCCTGAAACGGCTTCAGACAGACTATATTGACCTATATCAGGTCCATTGGCCAATGCGTGCGCACTACCATTTCGGCCAGAGCTGGAGCTTCGATCCGTCCAATACGGATGGGGCGGCAGAAACCCAACTGATGCATGATGTTCTGCTTGGGCTTGGAGACATGGTTCGGGATGGAAAGATCAGGCATATCGGTCTTTCCAATGAGACAGCCTGGGGAACTATGCAGTGGCTTCGGTTGGCGGAGCAGCACGGTCTGCCGCGCATCGCCTCAATCCAGAACGAATATAGTCTTCTGCAGCGCCAGTTCGATTTTGACATGGCGGAACTGGCGCTCTGCGAAGACGTTGGATTGCTTGCCTATTCGACGCTTGCAGCTGGTGTGCTGACCGGGAAATATCTGGGCGGCAAGCTGCCGGCCGGTTCTCGCGCAGCCATTTCCGAAGGCGGCATCTGGCGGAACAGTGTTCACTCAGAACCCGCAATTCGCGCCTATATTGATGTTGCGAAGAAGCACGGTCTCGACATTGCCCAGATGGCGATTGCCTTCACACTGACACGTCCGTTCATGACCTCGACCATCATCGGCGCCACGACCGTTGGCCAGTTGAAGACCGATATCGCGGCCCATCAGGTCAAGTTGTCTGATGATGTTCTGAGCGACATTGAGAAGGTCTATCGACAGTATCCACGTCCGCTTTAAGCCAATTAAAAATGCATGATAGAAAGCCCGCCAACTGGCGGGCTCAGATTGATTACAAACCCCTCGATTTTTGGAAGCAGTCAAAAACGAGGGGTTTTGATTCCGATTTGTTCACGTTCTGAATCTGGGACGTTCCGTGAATCTGAGGTCATTTTGACCCTGCCGGAGGTTTGTCAGCAGCCTGAGCCCGCCAACTGGCGGGCTTTTTCTATCCGGCGAGATAAATTTCGTGTTTGACGATCCATTGATCGATTGGCGTCTCGCTTGAGGAACTGACGATCACCATCCGGTCGAAGCGCAGATGGCGACCAGCGAGTGATCTTGCCAGGCGAGCCATCTCTGTTGCACGCAAAGCCTTATCGATAACGCCATAGGCAAGCGAAACATGTGGGAGGAAAGTCGAGATGTCTTTCTCTCCCGATATGCCCAGTGAATCCTGTTTCAGTGCCATTAGTGCAGGCGTTTTATGCAGTTTGACGTAGAAAGAGCGGAAATAAGCCTCTGTTCCTGTCACGTCCTCAATAAGAACATCCAGAGGTTTGCGGCCGACCGCAAGGCTAAGCACCAGCGGCAGCAATTCGTCTGCCGAGCGTTTCATATCGGGTACGAGTGTCGCATGTGGTTCAAATACGGGCGAAGCAAAGCGACCTGCCAGTTCTGCAACGATGGATTCAAGAAATCTGAGGTCATTGCGTGCAGGACGCAACCAGATGGAGTGGAAAGTCATTGATTTGGCATCCCCGAATGCCGCGTTCGTTTTAGGTGGCCTGACGCTGTTCCGCAGAATGAGTGGTAGTTCGAGTACAACTGTCTGAGGCGGCGCATTTGGCGCAGCCTGCCTCTCATCGAGCAGGCGGATGATTTCGGCAGAGAGGCGTTCCGCATTCTGGTCGAATGTTGTTAGCCGATAGGCCCCCAGCGTGCTTCTGTGACATTGTCGAAACCAACGACTGAAATATCGTCGGGAATGGAGAGATTGAAGACGTCGCGTGCGCAGTCCATCAGGCCGAAAGCCATAAGGTCGTTCACACAGAACACCCCTTCGACGCGTTCTCGCTCGCCGAGCAGAAGAGAGGCTGCTCTGTAGCCGCCGTCATAATCGGTCAGGTTGCCGCGCTGTACACTGACGCTCAATTCGAGGCTCTTGCCTTTGGCGATGAAAGCTTCCTCACGTTCAACCAGATTGAGGCTGCCTACATTCGACGTTATGAGGCCGAGCTTTTCATGCCTCGTGCCGCGAAAATTTCGACAGCCGTTTCAGCGGCAAGTCGATTGTTGATATGAATATGATCGGCTCCATCTTCGGTTCGCCCGACGAGGATCAGGGTCTGACCATTTCGTTGGGCGAGCTGACAAATGAGGAGGAAGGCATGCCGGAAAGAACCACCGTTGCTTCGGCACGATAGCGCAGTAGCGTTTCGTGGGCGGCAGAGAGGTTTTCTCCATGCTGGCCAGTTGGGATCAGCACCGGCACACTACCACGTGCTGCAAGCCGGCGGGAAAGTGCAGCAATTTGGCGGGAGCGAAAAGGACTGTCCGGATCTGCCGCAATCATTCCGACGATACGGCTGCGATTCGCAAGGAGACCGCGTGCAAGGTCGTTAACCTGATAACCCAGCTTTTCAGCGGCTTTCAGCACCTTTTCGCGTGTCGCAGGCGAAACACTGGCGCCTGGCGTAAAGTGCGGGATACGGCAGAGCGAGACACGCCTGCCTCAAGCGCGACTTCATGTGCACTGATGAACCGTGGTTGGTTATCCACGTTGTCCTGTTCTCGCTGCGTTTCTTTATCTGGCATTTTATCGCCCTACTTTTGAAAGGACATCGGCTCTGAGGAAGCGCTCGACCACGAACATGAAGGCAATTGATGGTACCAGCAATATCAATGCGCTGATCGATGCGATTTGATAATTACCGCCGGAGCTTGCTGTATAAAGCAGCAAGGGCAGGGTGGAAATGTCAGGCGCGCCGACGAAATAAGTGCCGGTAAATTCGTCGAGCGATTCAAGAAAGACAAAGATCGCGCTTGCAAGCAGGCCGGGTGCGGCTATCGGCAGGGTGATGTCGAAGAATGTCTTGAGGGCGGAAGCGCCCATTGAACGCGCCGCTTCTTCAAGCTCGCGGTCAATTGCCGAAAACGCGGCCGTAGCGATCCATACCGCATAGACCAGACCATGGGTGACGTGTACCAAAACAACTCCGGTGATCGTACCATTCAGGCCGAACGAGTAGAACATCTGTGCGATATTCACGTAAACGGGCAGGTTCGGAAAAGCCTGCGGGATCAGCAGCGTGAGCAGAATTAAGCCGCGAAACGGCAGTTTCAGTCGTGCGAGAGCATAACCGGCGGGAATGGCGAGGCCCAGTGAAACGATCACCGTCAGGCCTGCAATAAGGACGCTTGTACCAAGTGATGAGAGCGCATTGCCGCGAGGCGAAAACACATTCGTCCAGAATGAAAATCCATACTGAAGCGGCAGTGTATGCGGGAAATACCAACGCTCAGCTACAGCCCACAGAAGCAGGTTTGCAAGCGGCCCGAAAATCGCGAAAGCAAGCAGACCAAGCAATATGCCGCGTGGTATCCAGCGCCAGTCGATGATGTTGCTCATTGGCCGTGCTCCTTCATGGTCTGGCGGAGGTAAACCCAGGCGACGAGGCTGGTCATGAGAAGGGAGATCGTGCCCAGTGCATTTGCGACACCGTAATCCCCATAAGCATTGATACGGAACGCCATATTCGCCGTGATCATCGTCGGTGATTGAGCGTTGATCATCAAAGGCACGGACAAAACAGACATCATGGTGACAAAGCTCAGTATCAACCCAACGAGCAATGTCTGGCGGACTTGAGGGAGGACGATCTCGATGAGAATGCGCAGCCGCCCAGCGCCAAGATTGCGAGCGGATCGATTGTGCTGCGATCAATGGATGCCATGGCACCCGCCAGCAATAACGTGACAAATGGCGTCTGTTTCCAGACGAATGCGATGACGATCCCACGCCAGTCGAGAAAGCTCATGACCTGCAGAGGCGTGAGAAGCCCTGTTTCGATAAGCAAGCTGTTCATCAACCCATTCTTGGCAAGGAAGGTGCGAAGTATCTGGCCAACGACGATGAAGGGGATGAAAAGCGGCCACCGGTAAAGCCAGCGCAGAACAGTGACAGCGCGCGGGTTGGAGCCAAGTGTCAGATAGCCACCGATAGCTATAGAGAATAAAGCAATTAGCAACGACGACAGCGTGACGATGACAAAAGTGAAGATGATGTCACTGGAATACAGTTCGAATGCTTTGATGAAGTTGCCGGTTCCCCATTCACCGGAAACGTAGAAAGCTCCGGTGATCGCTCCGAAAAGCGGTACGATGAACAGCAGCAGGACGATCGCCAGTGCGGGCGCGACAAGAAGAATACCCGTCAGTCGATGCGACATTCGAAACCTCATGACAATGTGGAGCGCCGGACACGCTTGTGGTGCCTTGATTGCATATCCGGGATCAACATCGGAGCACTTTGCATGGAACCAAGTTCGTCAAAGCGCCCCGATAGAAAGCAGGATTGTCGGGCCTAATTACCGACCTGGCGCTCATAAGCTTCCAGAATCGCGGTGTTATAAGGTGCGATCGGGAAGGGCTTACCGTATTTCGCAAGGTCATCCGGCGAAATATCGGTGAAGAGCTTGTTCCAGGTTTCACCGTCAAGCTCTGCCTTGACGTGATCGGCATCGATGCCCGGATACCAGTTGAATCGCTTCACAATACCTTCGGCCTGTACTTTCGGGCTCGTCGCCAATGCGACGAATTTTTCGGCCAGTTCCTTGTGTGCGCTCTTTTCCGGGATCACATAGTGCATCGGCTGACCCGGCATGCCGGGGCAGGCAGGACAAGCTTCATTTCTGGCGGAAGCTGACCATTCGCTTTCCACGAATAGAACATGTCTACCCAGACTGGTCCCATCGCGATTTCGCCGCGGCTCAACATGTCGAGTGTGCCAGCATTGCCGGGGGTGAGGGTGGCATTCTTCGTGAAGTCCTTGAGCGAGGCGAATGCCTTGTCCCAGTTCTTCGCTTCGCTCTCTTCGAATGGCCCCTTCATCAGCTTGTCTGCGTCGCCGCCATAAGCATAGATCCAGCCCATGACAAAGCTCACGCCCGACGCGCCGCCCTTAATGCCATTATAACCGAATTGCTTCGGGTTGTCCTTGGCCCAGGCGACGAGTTCGTCATAGCTCTTCGGAGGATTAGCAACGAGAGCAGGGTTGTAAGCAAGTGCGGTCTGGCTGTTGAACATCGGCATGACGTAACCATCGACGTCGGTGCCGAGCGCCATTTTCGCGTTCTCGCGTGTAACCAGCTTGCCACTGTCGATTTTGCCGCGATAATTTTCGAGAAACTTTGCCGTTACCATCGGTCCGACGAATTTCTCGTGGACAATAGCGACGTCGGTGTCCCAGTTTTCCACGCCGGCCTTGGATTGAGCTTCAAAACGTTCGAGAATCTTCTGCGAGCCTGCATCGCCGGGACCTGTCCCAACAACACGAACGGTCGTCCCAGGGTTCTCTTCTCGAACAACGGTCCAAGATATTGATTGATATAATCGACCATATTCTGGTCGCCTGCCGTGATGACGGTAAGCTCATCAGCAGCGGCGGGAGCAACGCTAAGGCCGATTGCTATCGCCGCGTTCAGGATAGTTCTCATGAAAAGGACTCCTGTCTGGAACCGGAATTTCCGGTCTTATGATTGAAAGCAGATGCAGCGCATCAGTGGTGTTTATCGGGAACGGTGGCATCCACGGGCGAAATTGCCCGGAGACGAATTTGAACGGAGTTTTCCCGTATTGGTGCACAGCAGAGATCGGGCATAATGTGCACAGCTGTGCATTTTGTGATTTAACCAAATACTGTATTCCATTCTCTGGCCTCCTCAACTCAATGATGCATGATCAATGCATTCACGAAAAGCCGACGGCGCCTGACTATTTGTCGAATAGAAACAAGGCATGCTCGGGTATGCGGATTTCTACATTGGCTCCGGGCTGGTGGCTTTCCTGAGCGTCGACCATGATGTGTCTATCCCCAACGCGGATCATATGCCTCCAAAGGCCGCCGGGATAACTGGTTTGCTCGACCGTGCCGTTGAGAGCTAATTCGGACGCTGGGGAGTTATGATCAGCTCTGGCTTGGTGAGACGGGCTGCCTCGCTGCGGAAGCGCGCCGATGCCAAGCCGTCGGACAGATTTCGACGGTCTGCCGAAATGGTGCTGGCTTTGTTATCAGCGCCTGCCGCGATCTCTATGCGATCAGCCTTGATTTGGATCGGTACTTCGATCAGATTTTCAGCGCCCATAAATGCCGCGACGAAATCCGAAGCGGGGTGATTGTAGACCTCTTCCGGAGCGCCGGCCTGGGCGATTTCACCATTATTGAGGATGACGATGCGGTCGGCCATGACCATGGCTTCTTCCCGATCATGCGTTACATGAACCGCAGTAATGCCAAGACGGCGCTGCAAGGCGCTGATCTCATGACGAACCGATAGTCTGATGCGCGCATCGAGATTGGAGAGTGGCTCATCGAGAAGCAGGATGTCGGGCTGAATAGCGAGGGCGCGCCCGTGCGACACGCTGGCGCTGTCCGCCGGAAAGCGCGATGGGTTTGCGCTCTAGTAAAGAGTCCAGCCCCAGCAAGCGAGCAACTTCTTCGACCTTTTGTTTGATGGTCTCCTTCGCGGCGCCGCGAATACGCAGGCCATAACCCATGTTCTGCGCAACAGTCATATGCGGCCAGAGTGCGTAAGACTGAAAGACAAGTGCCATGCCGCGTTTGTCAGGAGGCAGTTTGGTGACATCTCTGCCGTCTACCCGGATTGCACCGCCGGATGGCATGTTGAAGCCCGCAATCGCGCGCAGCAATGTTGTTTTACCGCAACCGGAGGAGCCGAGAAGCGCAACGAACTCGCCTTTCCCGACGGATAGGTTCACTCCTTTGAGAACTTCATTATTCCCATAGCGAACGCGCGTGTCCGCCACCTCCAAAAACGCTGGCATAGGCGTCTCCTCCCCAGGATCGCCGGCTGATTTTATTTTTCTGCACAGCCGTGCAAATCGGATTGAAGCATCTTTAAACAACCTCGACAAGCCGCAAAATTGAAATTGCGCGGGAGAAACTGTCTTGAGTTCCATTATGGAACGTCATTTGAAGGCTATTTAACGAGATTTCATAACAGCTGTATGACGTAAAGACGAAGACGTGGACAGCTTTGCAAAGCTGTCCACGTCGCACGCAAGCAGGTCTGACGGAGAGTGTACAGGAACCGGCTTGTTATCAGTCGTCAGTCAAACTTCTTCTGCGCGCTCTTCGAATTTGGCATTTTGCCGGGAAGAGTAGATGAACGCGGCGAAGAACATAACAGTCATCAGCAGAACGATTGTTGGAGCGGGTGCGCTGTCGATGAAAAAGACAGGTAGACACCAAAGAAAGATGCGCTGACTGCAATTGTCACGGCAAGCAGCATCATGGTGCCAAACTTACGCGTGAGCAGAAATGCAATTGCACCTGGCGCAATCAACATGGCGATGGCCAAGATGATACCTACGGCTTTCAGAACGCCGACAATCGTCAGCGAAATCAGACAAAGCAAACCGTAATGCAGAAGACGGACCGGTAGGCCGACCGCTCTGGCTTGTGCCGGATCGAAAGCGTGCAGCAGGAAGTCGCGCCATTTGACGACAAGAATGCCGGCGGTCAGTGTGGCGATAATGGCCGTTTCGATCAGATCGGACAATGTTATACCGAGCATGTCGCCGAACAGGATATGATCGAGATGTACTGTCGAGCGGATCGCAACATAAAGAACCAGACCGAGGCCGAACATGCCGGAGAATACTATGCCCATCACCGTATCCTGCTTGATACGGCTGTTTTCGGTGAGGTAGCCGGTTGCAAGAGCACAGGCCATGCCTGCCACAAATGCTCCGATGCCGAACGGTATTCCGATGATGTAGGCGACAACTACTCCTGGGAGAACGGCATGGCTGATCGCGTCGCCCATCAATGACCAGCCCTTGAGGACAAGAAAGCATGACAACAGTGCTGTCGGGATCGCGATGAGTACGGAAATGGCCAGTGCATAGCGCATGAACTCGAACTGAAAAGGGAAGTCAACATTTCAAGAATGGTCATTGCTGAACCTCCTAAGAGCGACTGCTGCCTTACGGCGTGCAGCCAGCAGTCCGTGTTTTGGAGCAGCTAAGAATACACTGAGGAAAACCAGCGTCTGGAGAACCACGATGATGCCGCCGGTCGCACCGTCCAGAAAATAGCTCACATAGGCTCCAATGAAGCTTGTGATGGAGCCGATCGTGACAGCAATCCAGAGCAGTCGCGAAAACCGATCCGTCAGCAGATATGCGGTTGCACCGGGCGTTACGACCATGCAGATGACGAGAAAGGCTCCGACCGTCTGCATGGCAGCGACAGTCGATGCCGACAGCAATGTGAAGAACATGATTTTTAACAGATTGGGCTTGAGACCAATCGAACGCGCATGGTTCTCATCGAAAAACACCACCATCAGGTCTTTCCACTTCAAAAGAAGCAGCGACAGCGACACGAAGCCGATAATTGCCAGCTGTAGTGTGTCCTCCGGCGTGATGGCGAGAATATTACCAAGAACGATGGTTTGAATGCTGACAGCCGTCGGCTTCAGTGAGATCATGAAGAGGCCAAGCCCAAAGAACGACGAGAAAATCAGGCCGATGATTGCATCTTCCTTCAGCTTTGTGCGCTGGTTGAGAAAAAGCATGGCCGCTGCGGCCAGGCCGCCTGAAAAGAACGCACCGATGGAAAAGGCAAGCCGAGCATATAAGCGCCCGCGACACCAGGAACGATGGAATGTGAAAGCGCGTCGCCGATGAGCGACCAACCTTTCAGCATGAGATAAGCGGAAAGAAAGGCGCAGACACCGCCAACTAATGCCGAAACCCACATCGCGTTCAGCATGTAGCTGTAACTGAATGGCTCAAGCAGTAAGGTCATTGTTCCTGGCTCCGTTTGCGGGGGCAGGGTCCTCGTTTTCATAAACAACAAACGGGCGTTCGTCGTCGGTTATAACGCTGACTGCAGCTCGACCTGAACAGTCAGTCTCCCCGAGCACGAGATGACGCAGCACGCCGCCGAAAGTTTTTCGAGATTTGCCTGCGTGAACACTTCGGGGTCAGTCCATAGTCAAGAACCGTGCGTTTCAACAACACTGTTCGGTCGCAGAATTCAGGAACACTGCCGAGATTGTGGGTCGAAACCAGCATCACGCGCCCCTCATCTCGCAAACTGCGAAGGAGGGTGATGATCGCTTCTTCGGTCTTCACATCTACACCGGTGAAGGGTTCGTCCAGAAGAATGACGCGACCGTCTTGCGCGAGCGCTCGCGCAAGGAATACCCGTTTCTTTGTCCACCCGAAAGCTCACCGATCTGGCGATGGCGAAACTCGAGCATATTCACACGGGCGAGCGCTTTGTCTACGGCTTCCTTATCGGCGCGCCGCGGAATACGCATAATGCCCATATGGCCGTAGCGGCCCATCATGACGACATCTTCGACGAGAACCGGGAAGTTCCAGTCGACGTCCTCACTTTGTGGGACATAAGCCACAAGGTTCTTCTTGAGCGCAGTTCCTACCGGCATTCCGAGAATGGATATTTCACCCTTTGCGAGTTTCACAAATCCCATGATCGCCTTGAACAGGGTCGACTTGCCGGATCCGTTGATGCCAACGAGTGCTGTAATCGTTCCGGTTGGAATTGTGAAACTTGCATTGTGCAGTGCCATATGACCGTTGCGGTATGTGACGGTCGCCTCCCTCACATTGATACCGTCGACTGCGGTTTTATCCAGCGTGGTGAAGGTATTTCCATGAAGGTCTATGGGGGCATTCATTGCTTGAGGCCTTCCGCAATCGTATCCGAGGTGACCTTTAAGAGATCGATATAGGTCGGCACGGGCCCGTCTGGTTCTGAAAGGAATCGACATAGAGAACGCCCGCATATTTTGCGCCGGTTTCGCGGGCGACTTGCTCGGCGGGAGCGGGGAGACGGTGCTCTCCGAGAAGACTGCCATAATGCTGTTTTCACGTACTGCATCGATCACCTTTCGCACCTGCTGAGGGTGCCCTGCTGGTCGGCATTGATTGGCCAGAGATAAAGCTCCTTCAAACCGAAATCCCGCGCGAGATAGGAGAATGCGCCTTCACTGGAAACAAGCCAGCGCTTATTTTCCGGAATAGCCGCCAGTTCGGATCGAATAGGATCGATCGTGGCCTTAATCTTCGCCTTATAAGCTTCGGCATTTGCCGTGTAGTTATCAGCGTTTGCAGGGTCGTTTTAACAAAGGCATCACGGATATTGTTGACATAGATCAAGGCCGCATTGGGCGACATCCATGCGTGCGGATTGGGCTTGCCGCTATAAGGCCCTTCGCTGATGTCGATTGGCTCAACGCCGTTAGAGACCACTGCACTCGGAACATCTTTTAGGCGTGAAAAGAATTTTTCGAACCATAGTTCCAGACCAAGGCCGTTCCAGAGAACCAGCTTGGCACCTTGCGCTTTGATCAGGTCTCCAGGAGTCGGCTGGTAATTGTGAATCTCAGCGCCTGGCTTCGTGATGGACTCAACCGTTGCGGCATCACCAGCAACATTCTTCGCAATATCTGCGATAACGGTAAACGTTGTGACTACCTTGAATTTCTCCGCGAATGCGGCGCTGACGCCTGTCCAAAGGAAAGTTCCAGTCACGAGACCCAGAGTTATTGATCGCAAAACAGAATGCTGCATACCCTAATCCTTGTTGCAAATAATTTGCAATCGCATAACTGATTGATCGTTTAAGAGCAAGTGCGATTGGAATTCATTTGCATAAGGGGAATTATCTTGCGGCTCAAGATTCTGATTGCAAAACAAGAATACACCCTTAAATTGTATTATGATGGCGGTGCTAAATCTTGATTTGTGTTGTTTCTAAATAAGTGAATGGCCAAGGGGATCGCAAAAATTTTAGATGGGCTGCAACTTTGTATTTTCTGTTTTCGAGTGGTTTTATTGAGGTGATAATGAGCTTAGAGATTGATTTTCGCCCGATTATTTCAGCCAACCAAGAATTTGAGAGGAGGGCCGATATGGGCGCGCAGGTGAGCGTGACGAGGAGTGGTTTGAGATGTAGTGTTACCCAACTTGGACTGACGACTTATCGTGGAAATGAGACGATGTTTATCATCTTGCGACAGCAGGTTCGCAATCTAAGGTGGTATTCTTCTGCGCCATGGGATGAGGCACCCAGCTGTTCAGCCGGAACCGTTTTCATCATTCCAGCTTCGACGGATTTATCAATCAACTGGTCCGCGTCAGTGGAAATAATAATCGGGCACCTTGATGGGCGCGTTTTGCAGGACGTACTTCTTGAAAGTTCAATCTTCAGAAGAGTTGAGGAGAATAGGAGCGTTTTAAGATCGTCATGCAAAGAGTGTTTACCAATATCCCATATGATTTGGGACGAAGTTTTCCAGCGGGACGGGTACAACAAATCCTATCTGAATGCTCTCAGCTTGGTTCTCATGCACACGATAGCGCGTAGCGTGCTGAGCGATCACGTTTTAATCGAGAATAAAGCTGGGTTAAGCAAGCTGGCGTGCCAGCAGATCGAAATATATCTCAACCAGAATTTTCGTAAGTCTCTCTCGGTTCCTGATATGGCATCATTTTTAGGAATATCAGCAGGACATTTCTCAACTTGTTTTCGAGCCAGTTTTGGACAGACACCTCATCAGTATCTGCTGGGACTGAGGCTTGATGAGGCTCAGCGGTGTCTCAAAGAGACTTCCATGCCAATAAGCGAGATTGCGCGTCTGTTGAACTTTTCAAGCCAGAGCCATTTAACAACCGCTCTACGAAAACACCGCCAGATGACACCTGGCGAGCTGCGTAAATAGAGCTTTAAGGGCTTCCTCAATGTCAATGGTTGGGGCGTCGTTCTGCTATGAGGCGGATGCTCCAAGGGTTGTTGATTGCTGTCGTGGCGACATGGGGTTGTTTAAGGAACTCGGTAACCGCTTAAGTGTCCGTTGATTTCCGTTTGAACCATTTGCGCCAAATGTGAATTTCGCTTTTACGACGCCAGCGACGGACGCGATGAGAATCATGAGAAAGGACGATGAATCAAGTGGCAGCATCCAAAACCTAGAATCGGGAGAAAGCCGAGCGAACCGCCGACAACGAGCGAACCACCAAGCATGCGGCGCATCACGACTGATTGCGGCATAGGGATTCGCCTACCGAGAATCACAATGGCTTTTTCGAGGCGTTTCGGCGTATTGATCACTCACAGGCGTATCTCTTAGGCTGATGTGTTACAATTCACAGGAGGAAAACGTCCTATGGAATATAGGGTTTCCAGGGCATAATGCAAAAGATGAAAAAATGGATTTAGCCCTTTGCAAACCTGAAATCCTTTTGCTATACGCCACCTCGCTGACGCAGCGAGCACCTGTTCCCCGGTAGCTCAGCGGTAGAGCAACCGGCTGTTAACCGGTTGGTCGCTGGTTCGAATCCGGCCCGGGGAGCCACTTCCATTCGGAAAGTGCTTATTTCTCAATGTTTTCAATGCCTAGGGTTTCCTTCCAGTACATAACGCGGTACACGGGAAGGTACACATGGGTCTTACCTTGAAGTACGTACAGAAGACTCCTGCCGGGACGTTTCGATACACGCCACCAAGCATGTCTGTGATGTCATTGATCCGCCTTCCGATGTTCTCATTTTGTTCGCAAGACAAACAGAGTCAAGCATGTCGCACGGATTTGCCAGACTTTTTGTAACCCTTTGTAATTTATGGGAATTAATTTGCAGCATGATGCGGCAAGGCTAGCGGATCCAATACTGGCGCTAAGCCGCATAACTCATTGAATATATTAGGATAAATGTTGGAGGCCTCGCCCGGAATCGAACCGGGGTGCAAGGATTTGCAGTCCTCTGCGTAACCACTCCGCCACGAGGCCATCCGTACAGCTGTTGCCAAATCAGTTAGCAGCACCTTGGTCCGTTCCAATATTGATAGAGATCGGCCTCGTCAAGCCGTTAGAGGCAAATGTAGAAAATTTCTACAGAGGTTTATTCGCATCCTCTAGTTTCAGGGCTGCTCATCTCGATCAGACGGCGTTTGAGGGTGAGCCAGATTGCCTCTCGAGAAAGTGTAGCCTGTTTCGACAGCACTTAATCCAAACTTGTTTCTCAATCGGTCTACGGCATTTTCGGCCACGGCACGTTTGGTTGCTTGGGTATCGACAAGATCGGGCGGGTCGGCGCATTCACTTGAGGACAGTTCGCTAACGCCAATTCCTAGCAGTCGAAACCGTGTTCCATCCAGTTCCCTCTCAAGAAGTTGTAATCCTTGGCGGAATATTCTATCCGCAAGCTGGGTCGGATCGGATAGCTGTCGATTGCGCGTCCGTGATTTAAAATCGTGGGTTTTAGCTTCAGAACCACAGTGCGCCCGGCTAATTTACCTGCTTTAAGTCGTCGCGAGACTTTTCGGCGAGCGCGCGAAGGATCGGAACAAGATCGTTTGCGTCCGACAGGTCGTTATTGAATGTCGTCTCTGCTGAAACGCTTTTCATGCCATGGTCTGGCTCGACCCTGCGACTGTCCAGGCCCCGGGACAAACGATAAAGACGCTGGCCCATAGTGCCATAGGCCTTCATGAGCGCTCCTTCTTCCATCGCCTGCAAGCGGCCAATAAAACGAATGCCGTCGCTCTCCAGCTTGGCTGCAAAGGCTTTGCCGACGCCCCAGATCGTGCTGACCGGTCGGCCCCGCAAAAGGCCAGTGCTTCTGCTTTGCCGATGATGGAAAATCCGCGCGGCTTTTCTATATCTGATGCAACCTTGGCGAGAAACTTGCAATAGGAGAGCCCTATAGATGCCGAGATTCCAACTTCGTCTTCTACTCGCTTGGCAAAGCGGGCAAGAACGATGGCAGGTGGCGCCTTATGCAAGCGTTCTGTACCGCTCAGATCCAGAAAAGCTTCATCGATTGACAGAGGTTCGACCAACGGTGTCAGATCGCGCATCATCTGCCGTATTTCGCGACCAACGCGAACGTATTTCTCCATGTTAGGCTTGACTACAACAGCATTTGGACACGCTTCAAGCGCCTTGAACATCGGCATGGCGGATCGTACGCCGTGAATACGAGCAAGGTAGCAGGCAGTTGAAACAACACCGCGTTTCCCACCACCGATGATGAGCGGCTTGTCTTGAAATTCTGGATTGTCCCGCTTTTCGACAGAAGCGTAAAGGCGTCGCAATCTATATGGGCCAGAGATAATCTATAAAGTTCTTTATGACGTAGAAGTCGAGGACTGCCACACGCATGACATCGCCTGACCGTGTCCGATTTCTGCGGCGAAAGGCAATCGCGGCACACGCCTTTTTCCGGCCTGTTGGGTGCAGTTGTGTCAACCATGAGGATGAACCGTATGATGAACATAAAAGGAACATCGATTTATAGCATCGAAAGGTCGGAGTGCCACATGAATATACGATATCAGTTGGTCTTACACTTGACATTGGCGGGAATATCACCAAGTTTAGCATCATGAATAACCGTTTTGCATCCATACTCCATCGGGTCCATCCGATCACGGGATAGCTACCCTCGAGTTCTGCCTAGCGCAGGGGACTCGGGGACGGTACGCCGCTTGTTCAATAGCGGATTTCAAATAAGCGCTTTCACCAAAATCAATCTGAACAGCTTCGTGCCCCAAAAGCATGGAGACTATTATCTTTTAACAGCAGTGAGCACTCGCCATGAGCGGAAAAAATCGCAAGAAGCCCAATATTGTTGTCAGCGAAATCGACTATGAACGCTTGATGGGGCTGGCCACCAATGTTTCGGAACGTCTCGAGGAGATCGCCGAGGAATTGATGGTTGAACTCGACCGCGCGAAAGTCGTTCCTGCAAAGCGGTTGCCGCAGAACGTGATTCAGATGGGGTCTGCGGTTGAGTTTCGTTCCAATGATGGGCAAGAACGCCGGGTGACGCTGGTGTACCCTGGCGAGGCAGATATTGCACAAGGAAAAATCTCAATTCTCACGCCTATCGGCACCGCTCTGATTGGCCTTACGCCCGGCCAGTCGATCTCCTGGACGGCGCGCGACGGTAAACCGCATGAGTTGAACGTTCTGTCTGTTTCGAATGAAGCCGAGGTTTCTGCGGCAAATCCTGCTGCTGAATAATTACCAAAAGGCCCGGCTTTGCCGGGCTTTAATTTGTAAATTGAGATTTTCATTAAAGATGCTGATGCAGCCCGCCAGGCAAATATGACGGGGCTTTCTCGATTGTTGCTGGATCACGACCAGCCTCCTCACAGTAGCGCAGCAATGTGGGCTCATGTGCCAGAAAAACTGTAACACACCGGCAAGAAAACCGGGTTCTAATGCGGCCTGTCGGATTGACGTGGCCTCTATGCCTGTGAGTGAGAGAAAGCGAGGCAGCAGATCTTTGTCCTGCGCCAGCCATGCCAACGCCTCAATAGCGATTGCTTCTGCATCTGCTTGGCTCATTAGCGCTCTCATGTGGTGTCTCCGCCTTTTCATTGCATCGCCGAATGTGTAACGATCGACTTGTCGAGGAACAATGGAATTATTTGCCTTTCATCAACGAAATGAGGTTAGACTATTCGCAGTCTAAAAAGTGGGACCCTTCAGGTAGAGAAGAAAATCGAGCGAATGCCGGATTGCTACAGGGAATAAGACCAAGGAATTTTCGATGCCGAAAAGCGTAATGATTGTCGAAGACAACGAACTGAATATGAAGTTGTTTCGCGATCTCATCGAAGCTAGCGGATATGAGACCATCAGGACGAGAAACGGGCTTGAGGCACTGGACCTCGCGCGCGAGCATCGGCCTGACCTGATTCTTATGGACATACAGCTACCTGAGGTGTCGGGGTTGGAAGTTACCAAATGGCTGAAGGACGACGACGACTTGCGGCATATTCCAGTTATTGCTGTAACGGCATTTGCCATGAAGGGGACGAGGAACGTATTCGGCAGGGAGGCTGTGAAGCTTATATATCCAAGCCGATATCGGTGCCGCGCTTCATAGAAACAATTAAATCCTATCTGGGCGACGCTTAGCGGAAAATAGGGCGAGGGGCATCATGACAGCACGAATTCTCGTCGTTGACGATGTGGATTCAACGTGAAGCTCCTCGAGGCAAGGCTGCTCTCTGAATATTATGAAGTTGTTACGGTTTTAACGGGCCGGATGCCATAGAGATTTGCCTGGGTGGGCAAATCGACGTCGTGCTCTCGACGTATTGATGCCGGAAATGGACGGTTTTGAAGTATGTCGTCGATTGAAAGACGATCCGCGCACGTCCAATATTCCTGTTGTCATGGTGACGTCGCTTGATAGTGCCGAGGACAAGATTCGCGGCCTTGAAGCGGGTGCCGACGACTTTTGTCGAAGCCTGTCAGCGATCTTCAGCTATTGTCGCGTGTGAAGAGCCTGGCGCGGCTGAAACTGGTCTCTGATGAGCTTTTCCAACGAACGGGCACAGTTGCCGATGCAGAGGTGGAAACGCTGCTGGCAAGTAAAATGGGCGGTAACTATGCTGACAAGGATGAGGTCGCCCGAATTCTCATCGTGGATGAGGATGAACTGGCGGCTGCACGCCTTCGTCTCATTCTTGGAGAGACCTATCGTGTCGACGTGGCAAGCGATGCCAATACGGCTTTGATCCGGTCGATAGATACGGATTACGACAGTATCGTCGTTTCAACCAATTTTACTTATTATGATCCGCTTCGTCTTTGTTCGCAGTTGCGGACCATAGAGCGCACAAGGCTGGTACCGATCATCCTTGTTGTACGGGAAGATGAGGGAGCGATCGTGGTGCGCGCGCTGGAGCTTGGCGTAAATGACTATCTGATGCGCCCGCTTGAGAAACTGAGCTGTTCGCGCGCCTGCGAACCCAGATCAAACGGAAGTGCTACAATGATCTGTTGCGGCAGAGCCTCAACCGCACGATCACGATGGCGGTGACGGACAGTCTCACGGGGCTGCACAACCGCCGCTATCTCGATACGCATATGCCTGTCCTGCTGACACGCGCCATGGGGCGCGAGAGACCGTTGTCCGTTATCATGCTCGACTTTGATCACTTCAAACAGATCAATGACCAATATGGGCACGATGCCGGTGATGATGTTCTTCGTGAGTTTGCGATGCGTCTGCGCAAGAATATTCGAGGGATGGATCTCATGTGCCGTTATGGCGGAGAGGAATTCGTCGTAGTGCTCCCGGATAGCGATGTGGAAGCTGCGAAGGCTGTTGCTGAGCGAATCCGCATCGCCGTTTCGACACACCCTTTGCTGTCTCCAACGGCAAGCATAGGGTCAGTCTAACCATTAGTATGGGTGTCGCTGGCCTGAGATTGGTAGGAGACAGTGCCGACGCGCTTTTCTCCCGAACGGATGCTGCGCTTTATCAAGCGAAGAAAGGTGGGCGTAACCGTATCGTCTCGTCAGCTGCCTGAAGATTGAACGAAGGTTGGAAACAAAAAGCCGTCTCTCATGAGACGGCTCAGATTGATTACAAACCCCTCGATTTTTGGAAGCAGTCAAAAACGAGGGTTTTGATTCCGATTTGTTCACGTTCTGAATCTGGGACGTTCCGTGAATCTGAGGTCATTTTGACCCTGCCGGAGGTTTGTCAGCAGTCTGAACCGTCTCTCATGAGACGGCTTTTTATTTCAATCGTCTTGTCGATGACGACTGGAAACGAATTACTTGATCTTCGTTTCCTTGAACTCGACGTGCTTGCGCGCAATCGGGTCGTACTTGGTCTTTGTCATCTTTTCCGTCATCGTGCGGCTGTTCTTCTTTGTTACGTAGAAGAAGCCGGTGTCAGCGGTCGACAAAAGCTTGATCTTGATCGTCGTAGCCTTGGCCATATCGAATTACCTGCTCTGTATCTTTGCCGGAGCATGACCTTGCCGAAAATCGGTTCCCAATCTTCGGGATCATGCTCAATGGATGGAAACCTCCAGCGATTCCGGTAATCTCATCCGGCAGCGGAAATTTGGCGCGACACTACGTATTGGCGGCGAAAAGTCAAGCCCGCTTCTTCCGCAAAAGCAGCCTTCCTGCCGCAAAGAGTGCATATGCCGCAAAAACACACCGAGAGTCATCGGGAATCCTTTTGGCCCCAACATGTCCATGCCGACGCCGACGGCCTGCGGTCCTGCAAGCATACCGATTGCATAGCAGAACACAAAGGCGGCATTGGCGGATGCAAGCTCACGGCCGGTCAGCTCCGATCCGAGATGTGCAAGACCAATCGTATAGAGTCCAGCTACTACGCCTCCCCACAGGAACAGGATACCTGCCATGAGATACCAGTGCTGCATGAGGTAGGGCAGGGCGATCATACCGATCAGGCCCGTTGTGGCGCAGAAGAGCAAAAGTTTGCGGCGATCTGAAATGCGATCGCTGACGAGGCCTAATGGAATCTGCATCAGGACATTGCCGAGGCCGATCATTGTAAGCAACAGGGCGGCGTCGGCTTCAGGATAACCGATGCGCGCACCGAAGACCGGAAGAGGGCAAAGCCGCCGGTTTCCACAGCGCCGAAAACGAAAACGGCCATGGTCGCGGTTGGAACGGCAAAGATAAAAGGGAGAAAGGGGACATGTTCGCCTTCCTCGAAGTCAGGACTGTCCCGCCATGCAAATGCAACCGGTATGAGGGCGATCATAATGATGATGAAGCCGACATAAAAGGCAGGCCGCCGGTGCTTCCGATCTTCGAGAATAGCCAAGGTCCGAGTGCAAAGCCTAGCGAAAGGGATGTGGAATAGATTCCAAGCACCAGTCCGCGCTTTTCAGGCGGTGCGGAGGCATTGATCCAGTATTCTGACAGCACGAAAAGCACGGTCAGCGCAAAATGTAGAACGATGCGGAGCGTAAACCACGCCCATAGAGGCTGGAAGAAGTGAAAGCCGAGAAAAGCTCCACTTCCAATGATAAGCATAAGGAAGATGGCTTTGACCACCCCAATCGTGCAGCGATTGGTGCCGCAAAGGAGCCGCTACGATGGATGCCAAGCCTGCGACGGCGGTATTGGCACCGATCAAGCTCGCGGAGTGTCCACGACTTTCCAGAAGAACGCTTAAAAGCGGGATGCCCAGGCCAATCGCCGCGCCGACCGCGCTGATTGTGGCGATAGCTGCAGCAAGCGAACGCCAGTGCATCTGGCCCTCCGCTGGCCCGCCGCCTGGTTCCTGCGGGACAAGATCGGCGCAGTGAATTTCTTTATTCATCAGGTTCAGATCACTTCGCGAACAAAGCGGCCGTACCGCTTGCTATATTGCACCACCGGTAAGGTAGCAGGCAGTTCAGCTTCGGTGTCCATGAGAAGCACGCGGGCTTCTTTCAGGATCGCCTGGGTAATGTGGGCGACGTCGAGTTTATCGATTTGGTCGATGGAAACCCAGTCCAGATTCTCCAATTCACCGCTGGGAACGAGTGGCTGCTGGCCCAGTTCCGGTATATGATCTCGGAATGCGATAAAAACGGGTATCGAAACGACGAACATTGTCCGGCGGGGTTACGGCACGTGCAAAATAGCGCAGACTATTCAGCGCTGGCACGAGGCCACTGTCAAGGAATGCCGACCAGTCGTGATGCAGGGGCGAGGCAATAGGTACAGAAGCTGTTTGTCCGATGCGAAGTCCCGTCTCTTCAAAGGTTTCTCGAATAGCGCAAAGACCGAGTGCACGGGCGCGGCGCAGTGATGCGCGAGAGCCCATGCCCGCTAGTAATTTGACAACATCACTGTCATAGAGTTCAGCTGAAGCAGCTATCGTACCATCAATCGGGTCTGCCCGACCGCCGGGAAAAACGAACTTTCCCGGCATGAAAGCAAGGCTGGCGTGGCGTCTGCCCATGAGGATACGCGGCTTGCTACCCGACCTGTCGACAAGCAACAGGGATGCTGCATCACGTGGCCGCAAAGCTTTAGAAGCTTTGACTGAAGAGGAGGAAGCTGAATCATGGCAGTCATGGTGACCTTCAGGTCACGTCGCTATATTCACCTTCGCCTTTCTCCCCGAAACCATGCATGTAGAGCGCCCATTGCAGGCCGATAGTCGCGCCCTTCATAGGTTGAAGAAGCAACAGCGACATAATCACAGTCAGCGGTCCCCAGATCGCCATATGAGCCAGAGTGGCAGATTGGTGGTTGCTTCCACGCCCATGAAGGCGCCAACGACTACGTGCCCCACGATCAGAATGGTAAGATATGCAGGAAGATCGTCGGCACGTTGTTCAGTGTAGTCTTCGTCACACACGGAACACTGTGCTACTGGCTTCACAAACGACCGGAAAAGCTTTCCTTCACCGCAATGCGGGCAACGTCCGCGAAAGCCACGCCACATAGCTTCGCCCAACGGGCGCTTCGATGGCAACTTTCGGATTTTCGCTACCGAAAACCTGCACATTTTGCGCGGAATTGGCCTCTAGCGTGCTCATCAGCGACCTCTTCTCTTCTGACGCGGAATACCCGCGGGTTTACCCCTTCGCCCACGCATCGTCCGGCTCGCCTTATGATGTGAACGGGTCGACATCGGCAATGGATGCGGTTCCGAAACCATCTCAAAACGAAGCGCGCCCGCAACGGGAGCGCTTCCACAAGCCGAACCGTCACTGTATCACCGAGTCGGAAGCCTTTACCGCTCCGTTCCCCAGCGATGGCATGGTTCGCTTCGTCATATAAATAGTATTCATGACCCAAAGTTGAAATGGGTACCAGCCCATCCGCGCCATATGTCGCAAGATTCACGAAAAGGCCCGCCCGCGTGACGCCAGTAATGCGCCCCTCATATTCATCACCAAGGTGCGCGGCGAGAAAATGCGCGATAAGACGGTCCACGGTTTCCCGTTCTGCCAACATGGCGCGACGCTCCGTAGAAGAGATAAGCGCGGAGATTTCTTCGAGATTCGCTTCTTCCTCCGTCGTCAGTCCGTCATTTCCCAGGCTCAGGGCCTTTATCAGAGCACGGTGAACAATCAGATCGGCGTAACGGCGGATCGGCGAAGTGAAATGCGCATAACGGCGCAGATGCAGACCGAAATGTCCGATGTTGTCGGGGCTATATTCCGCCTGACTTTGTGTGCGCAGCACAACCTGATTGACCAGTTCCTGATGATCCGTGCCTTCCACAGTCTCCAGAATCCGGTTGAACTGTGCTGGTTGCAGTTCAGCGCCTTTGGCGAGACTGAGATCAAGCGTGCGCAGGAATTCCCGCAATGTTTCCTGCTTGGCAAGCGCTGGCGCATCGTGAATGCGGAAAATCAGCGGCTGGTGTCGCCCTTCGAGGGTTTCGGCGGCGGCGACATTGGCCTGAATCATGAACTCTTCGATGAGCTTGTGGGCATCGAGCCGTTCTGGAACGATCACCTTGTCGACCTTGCCATCGGGCGTGAGCAGGATTTTCTTTTCGGGCAGGTCGAGTTCCAGCGGTTCGCGGGCATCGCGGCCCCGCTTCAACACGGCATAGGCGTTCCAAAGCGGCTTCAAAATGCTGTCAAGAATGGGTGCGGTCTTGTCGTCCGGCGCACCATCAATGGCAGCCTGTGCCTGCGAATAGCTAAGTTTCGCCGCCGATTTCATCATGATGCGATGGAATTTGTGCGATTTCTTGCGTCCGTCGGCTGCAAAACCATACGGACGGCAAGGGCAGGACGATCTTCCAATTCGCGCAGCGAGCAGAGATTGTTTGAAATCCGCTCGGGAAGCATCGGTACGACGCGATCCGGGAAGTAGACCGAATTGCCGCGCTTCTGCGCTTCACGGTCAAGAGCTGAATCAGGGCGGACATAGGCCGCAACGTCCGCGATAGCCACGATGACGATCTGTCCGCCGGGATTCTCCGGGTCTTTGTCCGGTTCGGCGTAAACCGCATCGTCGTGATCCTTGGCGTCAGCCGGATCAATGGTCAGAAGCGGAACATCGCGCCAGTCTTCGCAGCCTTCCATCGTCGCGGCTTGCGCGGCTTCTGCCTCGCTGAGTGCCTCAGCAGGGAAAACATGCGGAATCTCATGCTCGTGAATGGCAATCATCGACAGGGCTTTTTCGCTGTCGATCGATCCGACCACCTGTCGCACCTTGCCGCGCGGCAATCCTTGACGCCGCGAGGAAATGAGGTCCACTTCGACAAGATCGCCAGCCTCGGCATTTTCAAGCTGTGCCGGATCAAGCTGAACTTCCGGCTGCTTCCGGCTTACCGGGTCCAGACGCCATTCGCCATTTCCAAGCTTGCGTACAATGCCCAGCACCGCATTCGTGCGGTGTTCGAGACGCTTCATCACGCGGGCGGTATAGTCCGCACCGTCGCGATCTTCATTGCGGAAAATTTTTGCCAGAACACGGTCGCCGACGCCGACAGCCGGACCGCCTTCGGAGGCCTTGTTCAGCCGGGTGCGGCGGATCAGGACGATGGGCGGCTTGCCATAATTGGCTTCATCCCATTCCGACGGGCGCGCCAGCAAACCGCCGTCTTCGTCGCGCCCGGTAATGTCAAGCACGGTGACGGCAGGAAGGGCGCCGGGGCGCGATAGTTTACGGGCGCGTTTTTCAACCAGGCCCTCGTCAGAAAGCTCGCGCAGTAGATCTTTCAAATAGACCCGCGCATCACCCTTGATGTTGAATGCTTTCGCCAGTTCACGCTTGCCTGCACGATCAGGGTTCTCCTCGATATATTTGAGAACCTCTTCACGGGTTGGCAGGAACGCATTGGGATCGCTTCTTCCATCAATGGATTTTGCTTTGGCTGCACGCCGTTCGGTCCGCGCGGATCGGCCGGTATCGGATTTGGAAAAACGGCGTGCCAATTGCTACTCCTCTACCGCCTCGGCCTTGGATTTGGCTTTCGACTTGGCCTTTGCTGGTGCCTTTTTCGCGGCTGGCTTCTTTGCAGCAGCTTTTTTGCAGTGCTGGCCGAAGCCTTGCGGGCAGGGGCTTTCTTGCTCTTGGAAGAACCGGCCTTTTCCGTAATCAGTGCCAGTGCTTCTTCCAGTGTGACGCTTGCCGGATCCTTGCCCTTCGGCAAGGTAGCATTGACCTTGCCCCAATTGACATAAGGCCCGTAGCGGCCGTCGCGGACGGTTATCGCACCGCCATCGGGATGGTCGCCCAGCGTCGCCAGCGCCGTCGGTGTGGAACGACCGCGACCGCCGCCCTTCGACTGTTTATCGGCCAGAACGGACACGGCGCGATTAAGACCGACAGAGAATACCTCTTCCGCATTCTCCAGATTGGCGAAAGTGCCGTCATGGCTGACATAAGGCCCATAGCGACCGATACCGGCAGCAATCATCTTGCCGGTTTCCGGGTGCTGGCCGATGTCGCGCGGCAGGGACAGAAGTGCAACGGCTTTCTCATGGTCGAGCGCGTCGACGGTCCAGCCTTTGGCAGGCTGGCGCGCTTTGCTTCCTTGCCTTCGCCGCGCTGGAGATAGGGGCCGAAACGGCCGGTCCGCGCGGTGATTTCCTCGCCGGTGAACGGGTCCTTGCCGAGCGACTTGGGCTCGTCTGCCGCTGCGGCTTCACCATTGGCGTCGCCGCCCAGCTGGCGCGTATATTTGCATTCGGGATAGTTGGAACAGCCGACGAATGCGCCGTACTACCAAGCTTCAAGGACAGCATTCCTGTGCCGCAAGTGGGGCATGAACGCGGGTCGCTACCATCTTCGCGGGCCGGGAACACCAGTGGCGCCAGCTCTTCGTTCAGGGCATCGAGAACATTGGTGACGCGCAGTTCCTTGATGTCATCGACATTACCGGAGAAGTCGCGCCAGAAATCGCGCAGAACATCTTTCCAGGAAAGCTTGCCGTCGGAAATGAGATCGAGCTTTTCCTCAAGATCGGCTGTGAAATCATATTCCACATAGCGCTCGAAGAAGCTTTCGAGGAAGGCTGTAACCAGGCGGCCCTTGGGTTCGGGAATAAGCTTGCGCTTGTCGATGGTGATATATTCACGGTCGCGCAGCGTGGCGAGCGTTGCCGCATAGGTCGAGGGACGACCGATGCCGAGTTCTTCCATCTTCTTGATGAGCGAAGCTTCCGAATAGCGCGGCGGCGGTTCGGTCGAATGCTGGGTCGCATCGATCTTCTCACGCGCCAGGGCTTCACCAGAACGGATTTCCGGCAGCTTCGCGCTGTCCTCGTCGTCGTCCTCTTCCTCGCGGTGATCCATATAGGCGGCGAGGAAGCCGTCAAACTTCGTTACCGAGCCGTTGGCGCGCAGCATGGCTGAGCGCGCGCCATTGACCGCCTCGATGTCCACAGTGGTGCGTTCGATATCGGCGGCTTGCATCTGGCTGGCGATGGCTCGCTTCCAGATTAGTTCATAGAGTCGGGCCTGATCCTCATCGAGATAGCGGCGTACGTCCTTCGGGTGACGCGAGAAATCCGTGGGGCGAATGGCTTCGTGCGCTTCCTGAGCATTCTTGGCCTTGCTGGAATAATAACGCGGCTTTTCCGGCACATATATTGCGCCGAAGCTTTTGCCGATGGCGTCGCGGGCGGCGTTGATCGCTTCTGGGGCCATCTGCACCCCGTCGGTACGCATATAGGTGATCAGACCGGCAGTCTCGCCCCAACGTCGACACCTTCATAAAGCCGCTGTGCCACTTGCATGGTACGCGATGCGGAGAAACCAGCTGGCCGGACGCAGCTTGCTGCAAGGTTGAGGTGGTGAATGGCGGTCCTGGATTACGCTTGGTCGGCTTCGCTTCGACGGAAAGAGCCTTGAAGCTTGCACCTTCCAGCATAGTGCGAATGGCTGTTGCCTGTTCGCCATTCTTGATGTCGAGCTTGCCAAGTTTCTTGCCGTCAACGGCAGTGAGGCGTGCGGTGAAACTGTCATTGCGCAGTGTTTTCAATAACGCAGCAATGTTCCAGTATTCCTCACGGATGAAGCGTTCGATCTCGGATTCGCGATCCGCGACAAGACGCAGCGCTACCGATTGAACCCGGCCAGCCGAACGCGCGCCCGGCAGTTTACGCCACAGAACGGGCGAAAGCGTAAAGCCGACGAGATAATCCAGCGCACGACGTGCCAGATAAGCGTCAACCAACGGTTCATCAATGTCACGCGGATTGGCGATGGCATCCAGAACCGCCTTTTCGTGATGGCATTGAAAGCCACCCGCTTGACTGTCTTGCCCTTGAGCGCCTTTTTCTGATTGAGCACTTCAAGCACATGCCACGAGATGGCTTCTCCTTCGCGATCCGGGTCGGTCGCGAGAATGATGCCGTCACTGTCTTTCAGCGCTTTGACTATATCAGCAAGACGTTTGGAGGAATTGCTATCCACCTCCCATGACATTGCGAAGTCTTCGTCAGGACGGACCGAGCCATCTTTAGCTGGCAGGTCTCGCACATGACCGAACGAGGCCAGAACCTTATAGTTCGAGCCTAGATATTTATTGATGGTTTTAGCCTTGGCAGGCGATTCGACAACGACGACGTTCATTTAAAGCAGCCCAGATTCGCGCCCCATGGAGATAAAATACCTCCTCTCCGCGTGAAATTCGTTGCCTTCACATGAACAGCAGGCGGCGTTTGGTCAAAGCAGGACGACAAAAATCACGAAATACAACTTAAGATAGCCTTTAAGCTGTGCGTAACCAGTGATTGCGAGGGGCGTGAGAAAATCAGTTTATATCACGAGGACATAGATACGGAGGAGACTGCAAGTTTATGTGTGATTGGCTATATGGGGCGGCCGTCTCGTTGAGGCTCAGGGCGCTTCAGACTGAATCCAACTGGGGCTATTCTGGAGGGGCCAAAGCGACCTGATTGCCGGCATATCGATGGAGTCGTCCAGCCAGGTCCAATTCCAGCAAAATAAGCTGAATTGCTCCGGTGTCCATACCTGTATGGCGAACAAGTGTGTCGATGTCGGTCGGCACAGGACCTAGAGCATTGATGACAATATCCCGCTGCTCCTCCGTTGCTATTGGTTGAAATGATTCCGGTTCTTCCATTGCGGGCGATAAAAGATCAGGCTGTACCGTTATATCCGTCTGATAGGCATTTGAACCGGCTAGTGGCCGAAGTGCTTCGATAACGTCGTTTGCTTCTGTAACCAGTGTCGCACCTTGTTTCAGAAGCAGGTTTGTGCCACGAGCACGAGGATCAAGCGGAGAGCCTGGAACGGCGAACACGGTGCGTCCCATGTCGCCGGCCATACGCGCACTGATGAGCGAGCCGGAGCGCTCAGCAGCTTCAACGACGATCAGCCCCAGCGACAAGCCCGCAATAATGCGATTGCGGCGCGGAAAATCACGTGAGCGCGGCTCTGCGCCCATCGGCATTTCGCTTATAAGCGCGCCGCCTTGTTCCGGTATGGTACGATAGAGGGGCAGGTTTTCGGGCGGGTAGGGACGATCCAGTCCGCCTGCAAGTACTGCTACCGTGCCTGTTTTCATGCTTGCGCGGTGTGCAGCTGCATCAATACCGCGGGCAAGCCCCGAAATAACAGCAAATCCGGCTTCACCAAGATCATGCGACAGACGTTCGGTAAAACGCGCGCCGATCACAGAAGCGTTGCGCGAGCCCACAATGGCAACGGGCGGCTTTCTGAAAACGGCGGCACTTCCCTTGATCGTGACCAAGGGGCGGGGCCTCGCAATTCTTAGCTGCTGGGGATAATCCGGCTCGCCCATTCCGACCAGGCGGGCACCTGCGCGCTCAATTGTTTCAAGCTCGCGCTCAGCATCGTCCATGGACATGACGCGGATCGGGCGGGCGCTGCCGCCTCTGATATTGAGATCGGGCAGCATTTCAATCGCGTTTGAGGCTGAGCCGCAAAACAGAATCAGATCGCGAAACGTAACAGGGCCGATATGGTCGGTTCGGATGAGACGCAGCCAGTTGAGCCGCTGGCGATCGGAGAGGCGAATTCCAGTTTTCGAATTCGCGCTTTCCTTCATCCCTTGGCTCCGATCTTGCTCTCGGTACCGTTCAAAAGGCGCGAAATATTCGCCTTATGTTTGAAGATAACAATGACCGTCATGATCGCAAAGAGAATTGCGATCGCGGAATAGCTTCTCGAATAAAGCGCGATGGGAACAACGATGCTGGCGATAAGTGCTGCAAGGGAAGAATAACGCGTCAGGAGTGCTGTTACGATCCAGACGGCAGCGAAGACCAGCGCACCGGGCCATGCAAGACCGATAAGAACGCCCAGATAGGTGGCAACTCCCTTGCCGCCCTTGAAACCGATCCATACCGGAAAGAGGTGACCGATGAAGGCCCCGAAACCAGCGCCAATGGCGGCATCCGGCCCGTAGCGTGAAGCGACGAGAACGGCGACAGTGCCTTTGAGCATGTCAAAATCAGCGTTGCTGCGGCGAGCTTCTTGTTGCCGGTGCGCAGCATTCGTTGCGCCAATATTGCCCGAGCCGATGGACCGGACGTCACCCAACCCGGCGAACCGGGTCAGGATCAAACCAAACGGAATGGAGCCAAGAAAATAGCCGAAGATGAACGCTCCCATGAGCGTCAAGCTAAGGAATCCCGCTTCGGCCATGAACGTCCCCTTGTTTCTTGATTCCGCCTACCCGGAATTTTCGGATGATTGTTCCGGGTTATGCGGAGTTTTTCAAGCCGAGTAAACGGTTTTGCCAGCCACTAAGGTGTGGACGACGCGACCTTGAAAGCGAGCACTTTCAAAGCAACTGTTCTTCGAGAGCGAGTGCAGCTCTTCCTCGTGCACGATCCAGGGCTCATCCAGATCGACAATGGCGATATCTGCTCTGGCGCCCGGCGAGAGTGCCCGCATCAAGGCCGAAAATACGAGCTGGAGCTGTTGATAGCACTTCAACCAGACGCAGCAGCGGAATGCTGTCATTATGATAGAGACGAAGTGCGGCCCCAGCAATGTTTCAAGGCCGATTGCGCCCGCTTCTGCATCCGAGAAAGGCAGGCGCTTGGTATCGACATCCTGTGGGTCGTGGGCGGAAACGATGATATCAATAGTGCCGTTTTTACGGCCTCTACCATGGCAAGGCGATCCTGTTCGCTGCGCAAAGGCGGCGAAAGTCGGAAAAACGTACGGAACTCTCAATGTCGTTTTCATTGAGCGACAAATGGTTGATCGAAACGCCTGCAGTTACCTTGGCACCAAGGTCCTTCGAGCGACGCACGGCTTCCGCCGACATTTCGCAGGAAAGCTGTGCGGCATGATAGTTGCTGTTGGTTAGCGCTGCTGACGCAGATCGCGTTCCAGCGGATCACTTCCGCTTCACGCGGACTGCCGGAAAGACCGAGCCAGCTTGCAAACAGGCCCTCATTCATGACGCCATTCGCGCCAAGATAGGGATCGCGCGTTTCGCAGGCAATCACGGCATCGAAATCGCGGGCATAGGTGAGCGCGCGCCGCATGAGCTGCGTATTGGCGATTGTCCGTCTGCCTTCCGTGAAGGCAACTGCACCGGCATCGCGCAACAGGCCGATTTCGGTCATCTCCTCGCCACCGAGACCTTTGGTGATGGCTGCTGCCGGGTGCACATTGATGATGGCCGTATCGCGCGCAGTCCGCTTGACAAATTCCACCAGAGCCACGTCATCGATCACAGGATCGGTATCGGGCATCATGATGATGGAGGTCACACCGCCAGCGGCTGCCGCACGGCTCGCAGATGCGATGGTTTCGCGGTGTTCTGCGCCGGGTTCGCCAATAAAGACGCGCGCATCGACAAGGCCGGGTAATACGGCTTTGCCATTAAGATCGATGATTTGCGCACCTTCGGGCGCGCCGTGATTTCGAGCGTCAGCTCCGGCGGCAACAATCTTTCCGTCGTAGATCAGAACGCTGCCGGTTTCATCAAGGCCGCGCGACGGATCAACGATGCGCGCGTTTTCAAACAGGATCGCGCTCATGCCGCTTCTCCGTTGCTGGGATTACGACGCGGATCGAGCAGGGCTTCCATTACGGCCATGCGCACGGCAACGCCCATCTCGACCTGCTGCTGGATCACGCTCTGCGGCCCATCGGCAACGTCGGATGCGATCTCGACGCCGCGGTTCATTGGGCCGGGATGCATGACGAGCGCGTCTGGCTTGGCGACTTTGAGCTTTTCTTTATCGAGGCCATAGAAGCGGAAATATTCGCGTACCGAAGGCACGAAAGAACCTGCCATACGCTCACGTTGAAGGCGCAGCATCATGACGACGTCGGCATCTTTCAAGCCTTCTTCCATCGAATTGAAGACTTCGACGCTCATATCCGCCATGCCGGAAGGTAGCAGCGTGGATGGCGCGACGACACGTACCCGTGCGCCAAGCGCATTGAGAAGAATGATATTGGAACGTGCCACACGAGAATGAAGCACATCGCCGCAAATCGCGACGATCAGGTTTTCGATCTGACCTTTGGCGCGGCGGATGGTTAGCGCATCAAGAAGGGCCTGCGTGGGGTGTTCGTGCGCGCCGTCACCGGCGTTGACAACCGAACAGCCGACTTTCTGCGCGAGAAGGGCAGCGGCGCCTGCCGAAGCGTGACGGATAACCAATATGTCCGGCTGCATGGCGTTCAGCGTCATCGCCGTATCGATGAGTGTTTCGCCTTTCTTGACCGATGAATTGCCCACCGACATATTCATGACGTCGGCGCCGAGCCGTTTTCCGGCCAGTTCAAACGACGATTGCGTTCGCGTCGATGCTTCGAAGAAGAGATTGATTTGTGTGCGACCGCGCAGCACGGACTTTTCTTCTCAGGCTGTCTGGAAACAGCGATTTCCTGATCGGAAAGATCAAGAAGGCAGAGAATGTCCAGGGGCGAAAGCCCCTTGATGCCAGCAGGTGGCGGTGAGGGAAAAGCGGAGGGACCGTTTGATTTGTCATGGCAAGTCATCCGTATAGGACCATGAGGCAGGTCCCGCAACCGTCCTTATAATGGCTTGAGGCGATTCACCAAGAAAACCTGTGCTGTTCTGACGACAAATTGCGCAGGGGATGGCAAAATTTTAGCAAATGCAGTGCAAGAAACGTAAACTGAATTGAATCGCACAATACGGAATGAGCTTTTGAAAACGCACGACGTTACCAACCAGACGCCGCCCATGACGGGCCACAATGCCTATCTGGGCGATCCGCTTCTGATGCAGATTGCGGCACCGTTCCCGAAGGAGCTGCACGCCGATCTGGAACAGACGGGCCGTTTCGTATTGTCGACGGAAGCTCAGGATCTCGCACGTCTGGCCAATACCGAACTGCCGAAACTGCGCACGCATGACAGGCAGGGCAACCGTGTCGATCTCGTGGAATATCATCCGGCCTATCATGCGCTGATGCGCCGTTCCATCGCGGCAGGACTGCATTGCTCGATCTGGGAAGGCAATCCACTCGAAAGCGGTCGCCGCCATCAGGCGCGCGCATCGCGCTTTTCCTGACCGCCCAGCTCGAGGCGGGACATCTTTGTCCGCTAACCATGACCAGCGCGTCGCTTGCCGCACTCATGGCATCGCCGGAAATCTACAAGGAATGGTCGCCGGTTATCCTGTCGCGCAAGTATGATTTTTCTCAGAAACCCGCTTTTGCCAAGCAAGGCATTACGCTTGGCATGGGCATGACCGAAAAGCAGGGCGGAACCGATGTACGCGCCAATACGACGCGCGCGACCCGCAATGAGGATGGCACCTATGCCATTACCGGCCACAAGTGGTTCATGTCCGCGCCGATGTCGGATGCGTTCCTGACGCTTGCGCAGGCGGAAGAAGGGCTTTCCTGTTTTCTGCTCCCGCGTCTTGACCAAGAGGGAAGCGGTAACGGTTTCTTTTCCAGCGCCTGAAAGACAAGCTCGGCAACAAGTCTAATGCCTCGTCGGAGGTGGAATTCGAGGGCGCCATCGGTCATCTGATTGGCAATCCGGGCGAGGGCGTCAAGACCATCATGGATATGGTCACGCTGACGCGGCTCGATTGTGCTGTCGCATCGGCGGGGCTGATGCGCTCGGGCCTTGCAGAAGCGGTCCATCACAGCCGTCATCGTCAAGTATTCGGCAAGGTGGTTATCGAACAGCCTTTGATGCAGCGGGTTCTTGCCGACATGGCGCTCGATGTCGCTGGCGCGACGGCGCTTTCCATGCGGCTGGCACGTGCGTTCGATATGGCCGCAAGCGATCGCGCCGAGGCAGCCTTTGCGCGCTGCATGACGCCGGTGGTGAAATACTGGGTGTGCAAGATCGCGCCTGCACTCCTCTATGAAGCAATGGAGTGCCTTGGCGGCAATGGCTACATCGAGGAAGGCAATCTTGCGCGCGCCTATCGCGAGGCCCCGGTCAATGCGATATGGGAGGGTTCCGGCAATGTCATGGCGCTGGACGTGGTGCGTGTGCTGTCGCGTGCGCCGGGACTTTTCGATGAGGTGCTGGAGTGGATCGGTGGGCAGCTTGGTCCGCGCGGGCAGGGAACGCTCGATGTCCTGCGTGCCGCATTGCAATTGACCGAAACCGATCCCGGTGTCGCACGCCTTTTGACCGAGCAACTGGCCTATGCCGCTGCTGCCGCGGAATTGCGCCAGCTTGGAGCCGACGACGTGGCCGATGCGTTCATCGAGACCCGTCTTGGCGGCCAGTGGCGTTCGACCTATGGCATGCTGGATGCGCGCCATAATGCCGAACGGATTCTCGATCAGCTTTATCCGGCGTCGTAATCGTCGGATGCCGACCGCCTGATGCTATGCAGGCGGTCGAGCGCACCTTGAAGAATGAAGGATGCTGCAGCCGAATCGATACGTTCGGCCCGCTTGCCGCGTGAGACGTCCATGCCGATCAGCGCCCGTTCGGCAGCGACGGTCGACAGGCGTTCATCCCAGAAAACGAAGGGCAGGTCGGTCAGAGGCTGCATGGTGCGCACAAATGCCCGTGTAGCCTGAACGCGGGGACCGGAAGTTCCGTCCATATTTATAGGCAAACCGATGACGATAACGCCGACCTTGTCGGCGTCGAGCGCTTTCAGAAGCACCTGTGCGTCGATGGAAAACTTCACCCGTTTGATAACAGGGCGCGGATGCGCGAAGGAAAGACCGAGATCAGACACTGCAAGGCCGATGGTCTTGGTTCCCAGATCCAGTCCGGCAATCGTCTGCCCGGACTGAAGCAGCGCCGGAATTTCCTCGATTTCAATGACGGCCATCGGTCCTCATCGGATTTTGAAGTGGTTTCATATTGCCTTCAACTTTATCGGCGTCATATCTGTTCGCAAACCGGAAATCGAGCCCGAAACAGAGATTGAGGAGAAACCTGATGAAACTTACATGGCTTGGCCACGCCGCTTTCCGCATTGAAACGGCAAAGGCTGTTATTCTCGTCGATCCGTTTCTGAACGGAAATCCCGGTGCAAAGGGGATTGATTTCAAAGAGGCGACCAAGGGCGTAACCCATATAGCGCTGACCCACGGCCATGGCGACCATGTGGGCGATACGGTTGCCATCGCCAGGAGCATGGCACGACAGTCATTGCCAATGCCGATCTCGCAAGCTGGCTTGGTAGTCAGGGTGTGGAAAAGCTCGATCCTGGCAATACGGGTGGCACGGTGGCGCAAGACGGGTTCACCGTTACCTTCGTCAATGCACTCCACTCTTCGGCAATGCTGACGGAAAACGGTGTTTCGCAGGCACTGGGCAATCCGAATGGTCTGGTATTCCATTTCGAAGATGCACCGACGCTCTATCATATGGGGACACGGACATCTTCTCGGATATGGGGCTTATCAATGAGCTCCATCAGCCAGAAATCGGCATCGTTCCCATTGGTGATCGCTTCACGATGGGTGGCGCGGTTGCGGCTCTTGCCTGCCAGCGATATTTCAACTTCAAGACCGTGTTGCCATGCCACTACGCCTCATTTCCGATCATCGACCAGACAGCGGACAAGTTCGTGGCCGGAATGGCAGAACATCGGGAAACGAAGGTTATCGCTGATCCAGCTGGTACTGTTCATTCGTTCTGACTTTGGGTTTGAAGCGCAAGAAATGTTGCGCTTCAACAATCGCGCCGTTATAGCCGGTAGGAAAACTTTTCAGGGTGGCAGTTCGCCGCCCAATCTAGCATTTGCGGAGAACAGGATGTCCGTCGATATTTCTACCGTCAAACGCGTTGCGCATCTGGCGCGCATCGCCGTCAGTGACGACGATGCCGAACGCATGACTGGCGAACTTAATGCTATTCTGGGCTTTGTCGAGCAACTGAATGAAGTCAATGTCGATGGCATCGAGCCTATGACTTCCGTTACACCGATGCAGATGCGCATGCGCGATGACAAGGTAACGGACGGCGGCATCGCCGCAGCCGTGGTCGCCAACGCACCAGTTACGGAAGACAATTTCTTCGTCGTACCAAAGGTCGTGGAGTAGACCATGGCCATACGGGTTTCAGTCGAGACCCCTTGCAGGATGATGTGCGCGCACTGGTCGAGGGCCTGAATGCGCATCTTCTGCCGCTGTCACCGCTGGAATTCCAGTTCAAGATGACAGTTGAGCAGATGGCGGGGCCAGATACGACGGTTTTGTGGCGCGCGATGAAGACGGCAAGGCAGTCGGCTGCGGTGCGTTGAAGATGCACGAAGATGGCGTCGGTGAGGTGAAGCGTATGTTCACCCTTCCGGAAGTGCGCGGAAAGCGCGTTGGTTCGGTTCTGGTGGATGCGATCGTCGATCAGGCAAGGGCCAAGGACATTTCCCGCCTAGTACTCGAAACGGGTACAGGGCCCGGTTTTGCCGGTGCATGGCGGCTTTATGAGAATTCAGGTTTTACGCGCTGCGGTGTGGTTCTGGACTATCCGGATTCCGAATACAGCGCCTTTTTGAAAAGCGTCTCGTTGAGGCGCACTGACAGGATTTGACGATGAGCGAACTGACCGCACTGACCATTGCTGAGGCGCGCGACAAGCTGAAGGCCAAAGCCATCACCGCGACCGAACTCACCGACGCCTATCTTTCCGCTATCGATTCCGCGAATGAAACGATCAATGCTTACGTGAAGGTCACTCACGATCAGGCGCGTTCGATGGCCAAGGCTTCGGACGAACGTATCGCCAAGGGCGAAGCGGGTGCACTGGAAGGCATTCCGCTCGGCGTGAAGGACCTGTTTGCAACCAAGGGTGTGCATACGCAGGCCTGCTCCCACATTCTGGATAGTTTCAAGCCGGAATATGAATCGACCGTCACCGCCAATCTGTGGGCCGACGGTGCGGTGATGCTCGGCAAGCTCAACATGGACGAATTCGCGATGGGCTCGTCCAACGAAACCTCCTATTACGGTGCGGTCAAGAATCCCTGGCGCGCTAATGGCTCCAACGCCGATCTGGTGCCGGGCGGTTCGTCGGGCGGTTCGGCTGCCGCTGTTGCCGCACAGCTTTGCGCCGGCGCCACCGCAACCGACACGGGCGGCTCGATCCGTCAGCCCGCAGCCTTCACCGGTACGGTCGGCATCAAGCCGACCTATGGCCGCGTTTCACGCTGGGGCACGGTTGCCTTCGCTTCGTCGCTCGATCAGGCCGGACCGATCGCCCGCGACGTGCGCGATGCCGCTATCCTGCTGAAATCCATGGCGTCGCTTGATCTCAAGGACACGACATCGGTTGACCTGCCGGTTCCGGATTATGAAGCTGCCATCGGCAAGTCGCTCAAGGGCATGAAGATCGGCATTCCGAAGGAATATCGCGTCGACGGCATGCCGGACGAGATAGAAAGCTCTGGCAGAAGGGTATCCAGTATCTGAAGGATGCCGGCGCGGAAATCGTCGATATTTCGCTGCCGCATACGAAATATGCGCTGCCCGCCTATTACATCGTGGCGCCGGCGGAAGCGTCTTCGAACCTCGCCCGCTATGACGGCGTGCGTTACGGCCTGCGTGTACCGGGCAAGGACATTGCCGACATGTACGAGCAGACCCGTGCGGCTGGCTTCGGCAAGGAAGTGAAGCGCCGTATCATGATCGGCACCTATGTCCTCTCGGCAGGGTATTACGATGCCTATTATCTGCGTGCGCAGAAGGTGCGTACGCTGATCAAGAAGGATTTTGAGGACGTGTTCGCCAAGGGTGTACATGCGATCCTGACGCCAGCGACGCCTTCTGCCGCCTTTGGTATTGCCGATGAGGAACTGGCCAATGATCCGGTCAAGATGTATCTCAACGACATCTTCACGGTAACGGTTAATATGGCGGGTCTTCCGGGCATTGCCGTACCTGCCGGTATCAATGACAAGGGCCTGCCGCTCGGTCTTCAGTTGATCGGGCGTCCATTCGAGGAAGAGACGTTGTTTCAGGCAGCTCACGCCGTCGAACAGGCTGCCGGACGGTTTACTCCGGCAAAGTGGTGGTAAAACCGATCTTCTTGTTCGCCGGGGCCTCCCCGGCGAATTTGTTTTATGGCTGCATTGGCCGTCAGAGCCTGGCGGAGTGCGGCTGGTGATGTTGCATTGACCGCCGAGCGGCAAGAAACTCTGGAAGCAAAGTTCCTGTGCGATCTGCAAGAGAATGCGGATGGCGTACTTGTCGCCGAACGCGGCGGGACCATCGTTGGCTGGGGCGCGAGTGTGCCCCAAAGCAATTACATTTCCGATTTATGGGGCGATCCACCTCATCACGGGCAGGGGATCGGCACGCATCTGCTGGATGCCCTGATGGCACAAATTCTGCTTGATGGTTTTGATGAAGTACTGATCGGCACGCACGCGGATAATCTTCCCGCCATCAGCCTTTATAAAAAGCTGGTTTCCAGATCGAGTGGCAGGAAGAGGAGTGGTCCGAAAGTTTCGGGAAAACGGTCGAAAAGGTGAGGATGCGCGCAAAGCTTTGAAGCCAGCTATCGCAACCATTGCCGAACGTTCTGTTGCGCCTATTCTTCTTGAGAGTGGAATCATCAGGAGGAGGGCAAGCGATGTGGATCATGTTGACGGAAGTGAACGGTGAAAAGCTCGCCGTGAATTTCAATCATGTTCTGTGCTACAATACTTATGGAACCGGCACACGCATAGTGACGCTGAGTACGGATCAGACATTCTTCGTAAAAGAATCAATTGAGGAAATTGAAGCCAAGCTCGGTATCAATGTGAAAGCCTGATCTTCATTTATCAGTGGCTTAAATAGTTTTATTGAAAAGAAAATGAACGGCATCGGGCTTGCAACTGCCGTTCATCCTGGAAACACACTTTAGATATCCAGCTCTTCGACAAAGGCTGCACGGTCCTGAATGAAACGGAAACGGGCCTCTGGCTTGGTGCCCATCAGTTCATCGACAGTGTTGCGGGTTTCATCGACATATTCTTCATCCACCTGTACACGCAGAAGCGTGCGCTTCTTCGGGTCCATGGTGGTTTCCTTTAGCTGTTCGGCGCGCATTTCGCCAAGGCCCTTGAAGCGACCGATTTCCACTTTGCCGCGTCCGGTGAATACGGTGCGCAGAAGTTCATCCTTATGCGCTTCATCACGCGCATAGGCGACCTTCCGCCCTGGCTCAGGCGGAAAAGCGGCGGCACCGCCAGATAGAGATGACCATTGCGGATCAGATCGGGCATTTCCTGATAGAAGAATGTGATGAGCAGCGACGCGATATGCGCCCCGTCGACGTCGGCGTCGGTCATGACGATGACGCGGTCATAACGCAGATCGTCTTCCCGATAGTTCTTACGCGTGCCGCAGCCCAGAGCCTGAACCAGATCGGCAATCTGCTGGTTTGCTGTCAGCTTTTCTCGCCCGGCGCTGGCAACGTTCAAGATCTTGCCGCGCAATGGCAGGATGGCCTGATTGGCGCGGTTACGCGCCTGTTTGGCGGAACCTCCTGCCGAGTCACCTTCGACGATGAACAATTCTGCGCCGGCCGCCGCGTTCTGCGTGCAGTCGGCAAGCTTGCCGGGCAGGCGCAGCTTGCGCGTTGCGCTCTTGCGGACGGTTTCTTTCTCCTGACGACGGCGCAGGCGTTCGTCGGCGCGGTCGATCACCCATTCCAGAAGGCGAGATGCTTCCTGTGGGGAAGCGGCAAGCCAGTGGTCAAACGGATCGCGGATCGCATTTTCCACGATGCGCTGTGCTTCAACGGTCGCCAGCTTGTCCTTGGTCTGGCCGACAAATTCCGGCTCGCGAATGAAGACCGACAGCATCCCTGCGGCCGATACCATCACGTCATCGGTGGTGATGATCGAAGCGCGCTTGTTGTTGGTCAGTTCCGCATAGGCTTTCAGCCCTCGCGTCAGCGCAATGCGCAGGCCCGCTTCATGCGTGCCGCCATCGCCGGTCGGAATGGTGTTGCAATAGGAATGGACAAACCCGTCGCCACCAAACCATGAGACGGCCCATTCGACAGCGCCGTGACCGCCTTGTTTCTCGGTCTTGCCTGCAAAAACCTCGCGTGTGACCTGATGTTCCTTGCCAAGCGAGGCTTCGAGATAGTCCTTCAAGCCGCCGGGGAAGTGGAACACGGCCTTTTCAGGTGTTTCCTTCTTCGGGTCGAGCAGGGAAGGATCGCAGTTCCAGCGAATTTCAACGCCGCCGAACAGATAGGCCTTCGAACGCGCCATACGATAGAGGCGATGCGGATCGAATTGCGCCGTCTTGCCGAAAATATCGGGATCGGGGTGGAAGCGGACGCGGGTGCCGCGACGATTATGCACTTCGCCGAGCTCTTCCAGCCCGCCTTGCGGAATACCGCGCGAGAAGCGCTGGCGATAAAGACGGCGATTGCGTGCGACTTCCACTTCCAGCACGTCGGAAAGGGCATTCACCACCGAAACACCGACACCGTGCAAACCGCCTGACGTTTCATAAGCCTTGCCGTCGAACTTACCGCCCGCATGCAGTTTGGTCATGATGACTTCAAGCGTGGACTTACCGGGCACCTGGGGATGTTCATCCACAGGAATGCCGCGTCCGTTGTCCGAAACCGTTACAAACCCATCGGCATCGAAGCTCACTTCGATGAAATTGGCATGTCCGGCGACAGCTTCGTCCATCGAGTTGTCGATGACTTCGGCGAAGAGATGATGCAGAGCCTTTTCGTCTGTGCCGCCAATATACATGCCGGGACGCAGGCGCACCGGCTCCAGGCCTTCCAGAACACGGATGGATGATGCGTTATAGTCGTCGCCTGTGGATGAAGCAGGCGGCGTCTTGGCCGTGACCGGCTTTGGAACGGAGAGCGACGGCGCGGCCACCGGTTGCGCGACAGGCTGCGGCGCCACAGTTTTTCGCTCTGTCGCCCTTGTTCCTGTTCCCGTTCTCGGGCCCGGGCATTGTTGACCACTCTCGAGAAGAGATCGTTGCTATCGTCCATCTGTTCCGAAAAGCTCTCTGTCTGAATTTCAGGAGGTCTGTGTCGAGCTTACTCGCCATCGACCGGAAAATACTGTTCGCGAATCACCTAAATGATGCCATGTACGCTTGCGAAAGGCGACTAAAGTTCGCCTTACGTTCCGCTTTCGCACGGCTTTTCAAAGGGTTTTGTTCAGAACCGGACTGATTTGCACCGGAAAGAAGGCGAAAGTCAAACCGCCGCGACATTTCCTGTCAAATAGGATGGAAACGCTGCGGCAGTTCGCATAGAGCGATTATGGGGAATGTTGCAAATACCGAGAGTTTGAAATGCAGAGCAGCGCGACAAGCGGCGTGGAAGCGCACGTCAAGGGCATGGCGATCATGGTGCTCTCGGTGCTTTTGCTGCCGTTGATGGATGCGATCGGCAAGTGGCTCGCCATGGTGGACAGCATGCCTCCGGCCACGGTCACCTTCATGCGGTTCTTCGTTCAGTGTTGGCTGATGTGCATCATCCTGCTCCTCACAGGCGGCTTTGCGGCGTTGCGGACACAGTACCTCGCTGGAAACCTCATCCGTGGAGCCTTGATGGGATTCGGTGGCCTCTGTTTCTTTACGGCGGTCAAATACATGCCGCTGGCGGATGCGATGGCCGTTTTCTTTGCCGAGCCGCTCATCCTCACGCTTTTCTCAGCGATCTTCCTGAAGGAAAGGTGGGCTGGAGACGATTCAGCGCCGTTGGCATCGGCCTCGTCGGCACGATGATCGTGATCCAGCCTAGTTTTGAAATCTTTGGCGCTGTTTCGCTGCTGCCGCTGGCAACCGCCGTGACTTTTGCGATCTACCTGATCCTCAACCGCAAATATGGCGCAAAGGAAAGCCCGCTTGTAATGCAGTTCTATGCGGGCGTCGGCGGATGGATGATCGCCGGGTTCGCCATGATTTACGGAACCGGGGCGGGGATCGGCGACCTTGGTTTCGGCCTGCCGCAAGGCATCCTGCCCTGGCTGCTTCTGCTACTTCTGGGAACGATTGGAACCGTCAGCCATCTGATGGTGGTGCAGGCGTTCAAGCTTGCCCCGGCTTCTATGCTGGCGCCGTTCCAGTATCTTGAAATCGTCAATGCGGTTCTGGTTGGCCTAATCGTGTTCGGTGATTTTCCGACACCTTCGAAATGGTGCGGCATCGCCATCATCGTCGGATCAGGGTTTTATGTTTTCATGCGCGAGCGCCGCGTGAAAGCCGACGCCGTGGCTTGAGACAGACTCATTTCAGCTGACGCGCGCCGAAAACTGTCTCAAACGCCTTTCCAAGTGCGACGTCCATGTCGCCCATCGTCACCGGCAATCCGAGATCTACGAGGCTGGTAACACCATGTTCCGAAATTCCGCAAGGGACGATGCCCGCATAATAACCGAGATCTGGTTCGACATTGATGGCGATGCCGTGAAAGCTCACCCAACGACGGAGGCGGATGCCTATCGCAGCGATCTTGTCTTCGCACATGCCGCCATTGGCAAGGCGAGGCTTTTCAGGTCTTGTTACCCATACACCGACGCGATCCTCGCGACGTTCACCTTTAACGTTGAACTCGGCAAGGCTCTCGATGATCCATTGCTCAAGGGCAGTCACAAAGGCGCGCACATCCTCGCGGCGGCGTTTCAGGTCAAGCATCACATAGGCAATGCGCTGACCGGGTCCGTGATAGGTATATTCACCGCCTCGCCCTGTATTGAAGACAGGGAGGCTGTCTGGCGTCAGAAGATCGCTTGAATTGGCGCTCGTCCCCGCCGTGTAAAGCGACGGATGTTCCACCAGCCAGACAAGCTCGTTTGCTGTGCCGTCCCGAATGGCCTGAACGCGCGCTTCCATGAAGGCGAGGGCTTCTTCGTAGTCCGTCAGTCCTTCTGCAACGACCCAGTCTACGGGAGGCGCGTCGGCTCGTTGCGGCAGGAAATGCGTTTCCAGCGCATCGCGCTCGCGGGGTTTCTGTAAAGCTGTCTCGAAAATGGGGAGGCGGAACTATTCGTCATGAGGAAAACATATGGCGGTTTTGCAGCGTAATCGCCAGATGTCAAAATGCCTCTCTGATCAATGATTCGCGAGCGGCGCTTCCTTTCACAGCGATTGCGTCCTGTCTGCTTGGCCCGATATAATGCCCGATCAGCCGCGTTGACGAGATGGCTATAGTCGGGATGACCGTTGAATGCTGCAACGCCGATGGACAGAGTTACAGACTGACGTGCGCCATCAGGAAGGTTCAGGGGCTGTTTCGCTATCTGTCTGCGCAGCTCGCCGATTGCAAAAGCTTTATTCTCGTCAGCTTCTACAAGAGCGACCAGAAATTCTTCTCCCCATAGCGAAACACGAAATCACTCGGGCGACATAATGAAAGGATAGCTTCGGCTACTTGCTGAAGGACTGCATCGCCACTGCTATGTCCATATGTGTCATTGATGTTCTTAAAATGATCGATGTCGATCATCAAAATACTCAAATCCATAGCCTTTTGCGATGCCATTCGCACTTCGCGGGTCAGTATTGAGGGCATGAAACGGCGATTGAGGGTGCGTGTTAGAGGATCACGGCCTGTTTCCATTGCAGCCGCGGCCTGAAACAGTTCGGACAGCAGGAACTTCACCTCACCAATCTTGGTTTGAAACAGCCCAAGCGACGCTGCGAGTTCAGTCGGATTATCTTTGCGAGCGCTGTTAATGGCTGGCAAGAGCACATCATCGATATGTTCTACGTTCCGGCGGATGTTCTCCAACGTGCCGGAGTTAGAGAACATCAAATCTGCTTTATGCTGCAACCACAATCCGAAATCCGAGCTTGCAAGTGAGTGAAGCGGACTGTCGGAATTGCCATACAGGTTGAACAGAAGCGACTGGCTCCATTCCATGAGCGCGGCGCGTTGTGATTCACGTTCAAGCGGAAAATCGTGGCTGAGCGTGAAAGCCCGATAGGCTTCGTCGGTCTGGGCGCTTTCGCGTGCATCCTTCACAAAAGCTTGGCTCATGATTTCAATCGCGATGTCGATGGCATTGCTCACATGGACGATAAGGCGCGCCAGCACCTCGCGTGAAGCAATCTCCAGCCCGAGTTGACGAATGATCTCGTTTTGAGCAGGCGTGCCCCTGCATAACGACATGGATCGGCACATCGATACGAGCGTGAACTTCGCCGACCTTGCGCTGTTCGCGAATGAAAGCGTCAACATCGTCAGCGGTTCTCTGAAACATCTTCAGCAACCAGTCGCTCAGCGAATTATGCAGGCGTTCCTGCACTATTTTCTGGGACAGGAAAACTGCCGCATCGCGGTTACTCATAAGGCGGTCGTAAAACACACCGACAAACTGTTCACGGTGACGGGTAATCAGATTACGAAGACTGATGGAATGGTCCTCTGGCAAACTGCGGACAAGCTCGACCCATTCTGTCTGGGTCGTGCCCAGTCCGGTTTTCGACCCCATGTAGTGTCGAGTTCAGAGGTCGAATAATCCATGTTCGTACTCCTTGCTAAGCCGCAAGGCTCCGCCCGCTACCGGTGCTGGACCGGTTCCGGATTGGCGTCGCGGATCGGAGATTCTGCGGTTCGCCCTTCCTTAGAAGGGACTATGTGCGAATTCAACAGGCTTCTGATATTCCGACTTTCTTAAAATTATCCCAGCAAAACGGCTAGCTATTAATTAGGATTAATTCGGGCGTGCTTTTGTAAAGTGCGGTCGAGATTGATAGAGCGTCGTAAGATTAAGTGACTTTACCAAATGGCTGTTTGGCCTACCTATTTGCGGGCAAGATTCCAATTCTGGCCAATTCTCGAAAGGAACCCGGAATGAGATTTAAGTTACTTTCTGTAGCTGTCGCGCTTTTGCGGTTACCGCCACCGCTGAAGCAGGTACACCTGTTGCTCCGACTCCAATTCCGGCAATCGCCACCGATGGCGCTGTCTCGGCTATTCAGGTCGATTACCGCTGCCGTCGCGGCATGGTCCGCACGCCTAGTGGTCGTTGTGTTACGGATCGTCGCTGGAGGGATGATCGCCGTCGATGGGATCGCCATTCACCACGTTATTATCGTGAACGCGATCGGGATCGACGCTGGCGCCGTGATCGCGACCATCGTCGCGAAAGAATCTATATCGAGCCACGTCGTCGCGGCCCACATAATAAAAAGAGCAGCGAGTTCGCTGCTCCTTTATACTGTCTCAGTCTGTGTATCCGTGAATTTATCGAGTTGCGGAAAGACATCCGGTGTCATTGGGGCCAAGACATCAATGATCAATCCGCTCGGTGCAAAGTTTAAATCGCAATCGGCTTTTAATTCGCCTGTGAGTACGGAATAGAGCAGTCGCTGACCGAAACCGCGGTGCACAGGGCGTTCGACCGCGGGACCTCCACATTCGACCCAAAGCATGTGGAATTTCCGCTCCCCGTGCTTTTCGATGACATCCCAACTGAATTGGACCGTGCCGCTTTCATTCGAAAGTGCACCATATTTTACAGCATTAGTTGCGAGTTCGTATAAACCGAGCGTAAGCGAAACTGTTACTCGGTCACTCACGACGAGTGCTGGACCCTGTATCCGGATACGGTGGCCGAATGTACTGTTAAAAGGGGCAAGGGCGGTTTCGGAGATCTGACTGATTGTAGTGCCTGTCCAGTCTTCTCTCAGCAACATGTCGTGAGCCTGACTAAGCGCACGGAGCCGTTCGCTGAACAGTGTGTTTGCTATTTGGGGGTTGGTGGCATTGCGCAAGGTCTGGTTCGCTATGGATTGCACCATCGCCATTGAGTTCTTGAAACGGTGCGATATTTCGCGCGTAACCAACGCCTTGTCTGCCTCGACCTTTTGCGTTCGGTGACATCTATGACAATGCCCAGAAAAGCAGGTTTTTGCCGAGAAGGGCCTTAGCACGAGTTTCCACCCAACGCACCTGACCCAGCCTGTTGGTAATGCGATATTCAACCTGGAAAGACTTGCCGGTAGAAAGGGACTCCTGTGATCGCTGGATCAGTGTCATCCGGTCTTCAAGCATCACCATGTCAATGATTTTGTCGTAATTGACGGGTTCATCCGGTGTCAATCCAAAAATGCGTCGGTATTCGGCTGAACAGCTGATTTCACCAGTGTGGTAATCTCGCGTCCAGAAACCGATATTCGCCACATCGACAATGTATTGGAACTGATCATTGCTGCGTTGGTTTTCGATGGAAAGCGTTTCGCGTTCCTTTTCCAACTCGACCAGTTTGCCGAGCTCAGCGTCACATCCAGCTGCGATGAAACGAAGTAATGAAGTTCGCCGTCATCCGTTTTAACTGGAGAAATATGAAGCCGGTTCCAGAATGGTTCGCCTGATTTCTTGTAGTTAAGGATATCAATATCGATTGACTGTTCGGTGTCGAGTGCCGCACGGATCATCTCGACATGTTTGGGATTCGTTGCCGAGCCCTGAAGGAAACGGCAATTCTTTCCGATGATTTCGCTGCTATCGTAACCAGTGAGGTTTTGGAAGGCCTTGTTAGCAAAGACTATCGGATTGTCCGGCAGACGTGGATTTGTAATGAGCATTGGCATGGGTGTCAGTTCAACTGCTGCCGTAAAGGATTTGCCCCTGGGAGAAGGATGCTTCCAACACTCTTACGGACGGCTGTACTTTTGTTGCCAATGCAAACCTCACTCGATGAAAACACTTACAAGCTGCCCTACTTTAAGCAAGCTATCTTACTGTCGCGCAATTTGCTAACAAAAATAAAGCCGTAGCCTGAACGAAATATTGTTTTTCGTTAAATTTTTGATGAAATCTCTATGGATTGCGAAATGAATACAACATCCACGTATTTTCCGCCAATATTCAGCGAGCATTCATAAACTGCCAGCAATGATAGCATCATTGAAATGGAGAAGCACAGGATGAACACCTTCAAAAGATGATGGTTGGTCTTGTTGGTGCAGGCTTTCTGATCGGCGCAATGGCTCCGGTTCTGGCTGCACCTGTCATGTCAACTGCGCCTGCGGCAAAGAATGAGAATGTTCAGCACGTTCGTGATGACCGCTGGCGCCGGGGATCTCGGCATGGGCATTGGCGTGGACACCGGCCTGGGCCGAGGCCAGGCTGGCACGGACGTCCTTACCGTCCGGGGCCGGGGTATTGAATGGCTATCGCGGCGACCGCTATTATCGCCACGGCTATCGCCGCCATAATGATGGATGGTGGTATCCGCTAGCAGCGTTCGGCGCTGGAGCAATCATCGGTGGTGCGATTGCCGCTCCGCCTCCGCCGGTCTATCGTGCCCCAGCCTATGGTTATAGCAATTCGCACGTCCAGTGGTGCTATAATCGTTACCGGTCGTATCGGGCTTCGGACAACACTTTCCAGCCGTATAACGGTCCACGTCAGCAGTGTTATTCACCATACTGACAGTGAAGTTCTGCCAGAATCAAAGAAGCCGCTCTTTAAGGGGCGGCTTTGTTTTGTGGACTAAGTCTATCAAACGTATCCAAGAATAATTGTCATTCATATCAGTGCACTCTAAAAGGCGGTCGGAGCGTAGTTCGTGGCGTACTATTGAAGCGCTATCGGTCTCCGCTATTTTCACAAATGAGCGCCAGAGGAGGCGGGATGCGCCAGATTTTACCTAAAGCATTGGCTGGTATTGTTCTACTTGGAATACTGAGCGTAGTACTTGGTTCTTGGTACACGGTTGACGAAGGTGAGCGCGGTGTTGTTTTGCGCTATGGAGCAGTCTCTGGTGTTGCACAACCGGGACTTGGTTTCAAAATTCCACTGATCGATTCGATCGTAAGAATATCCGTGCAATCCAAAGCTGCGATTTACAACAGCATGGAAGCCTACAGCCGCGATCAGCAACCGGCCACGATGAATCTTTCCGTCAACTACCGCATTCCGCCAGATCGTGTGGAAGAGGTCTACGCGACCTATGGTGGCGAAGACGGACTTCTGTCTCGTCTTGTCGAGCGGCGCGTCTTTGAAGAAAGCAAAACTGTTTTCGGAAAGTTCAATGCTGTTGAGGCAATTCAGGAGCGTAGTCGTCTCAATCAGGAAATTGCGGAGGCGATACAGAACAGCGTACGCGGTCCGGTTATCATCGATACGGTGCAGATCGAAAATATCGATTTTTCGGACTCCTATGAGCAATCCATTGAACAGCGCATGCTGGCCGAAGTTGAGGTGCAGCGCCTCCGTCAGAATGCTGAGCGCGAGAAAGTGCAGGCTGAAATTACCGTGACGCAGGCAAAAGCGCAGGCAGATGCGCGTCGTGCCGAAGCACAGGCCCAGGCTGATGCTGTTCGCCTCCAGGCCGAGGCAGAGGCCGAAGCGATACGGCTGAAGGGGAAGCCGAAGCAACTGCCATCAAGGCGCGTGGCGATGCGCTACGCGATAATCCAGGTCTTGTTGCATTGACGCAGGCAGAAAGATGGGATGGGCAACTGCCAAGCACAATGCTGCCGAACGGGGCGATTCAATGCTGAACTTGAATAGTTCTCAGGAGGCGCCACAGAAGTCACCGAACTATTGATACAACCGAACAAATGAACAGCGTGGTTTTACCCACCGCGCTGTTCGTAGCCTTCGAGGTTTTCTGCATCCATTTTCATGCGCAAGTGCTGCTTGAGCATCGTGATCTTGTCGGTGTCCCATCCGGTTACGCCAGTTACTTCCAGCCAAGCATCGACATAGTGCTCTGGAGCATAGACATGCCCGTGTCCGATCGGCGTTGTCGTCCCAAAGGCCATATCGAGCGCGAGCTGGAGCATGGTAACTACTGGATACCACCGCAATTCTGGTGAAACATCCGGGCCACGCGGTGCCTGCATCCAGTCAGGTTGACGGTAGAAAGACAGGCTATCGAAGAAGGTTACCGGATCGCTGGCATATTGTAGGTAAACGACGCGCAATGGGCCCCAACGTGTTCCGTTTCCCGGCGCTTCGCCGTTCTGATTCATGAACCGTGCAAAGGAGCCGTCCCGGAATACTGGAAGCCATTCGGGCGTTCCCGGATTTCTCCTTCTGGTCATGGCCTTCCAGTCACGGCTCGAGAAGGGCGGGCCGCTCCACAGAGCGCCGTTGATCGGATCATCGAGCATTTCGAACAGTTCAGCCGAGACCTCGGAGTTCATTGCACCAAGGCTCAAACCATAGAGATACAGGCGAGGGCGCCGATCATGTGGCAGTTCTTTCCAGTAGTTATAGATGGTTATGAACAACGCCCGGGATGCTTCTGCTCCATATTCAGGTTGAAAGAACAACGATAACGGGCTGGAAAGATAGGAGTATTGCATGGCAACACTGGCCACGTCACCATCATGCAAATACTCTAGTCCGTCTATTGCTGCGGGTCCACCCATCCCGTGCCGGTCGGCGTTATGACAACCAACACAGACCGCTCGAAACCGTTCTGCCGTTTTAGTTCCAGAAGCGCGAGTTCAGCCCGTTGCTCAGGCGTGTCGGCGACTTGCAAGCCTGCATAGACGCGTATCGGATCGACGGCCTTTTGTCAGTCAATGTCGAGATATCAGCGGCGGCAGGACCAGAGGACACGAATTCACGTCCGGCCCGTCCAAGTTGGTTCCAATGCAGAAGTGAAGCGGCGCTACCGGTCTTGTTTGGCGCCGTCGGTTGCGGACGATCTGGCTCGATCAGCGCATCATATTCGCGAAATGAACGATCCAGAACCTTGAAGGTGGACTGAATGAGCAGGCCATTGGCGATTGTCCAGATAAGTATGATCGTGATTGCGACACCCAGTACATTTGCTACCCGACGCGGCATGACCAGTTGCACTTTGGCTGATACGAATCTCCCCAACCAAATTAGAAGCCGAATCAGGACCAACAGAACAAGAAATGTCAAAACCGCCAAAGCGGAAACGCTCATTGGGTAGGCGCTTGGGACTGGCTCCATGCTCATGACAGCCCGAACTGAGTTCTGCCAGCCAGCGGCCAAATAAAGCGCAGCAATAGCCACCGCAAGACAGACGACACCGACACCCAGATTGACTCTGCTGCGTAATCGATTTCGAGGTTCGGGCAGCTCAAGATAGTGCCACAACCAGCGCCACAATACGCCAATACCGTAACCGGCCCCGAATGCGATACCTCCCAGAATTCCCTGCATGACATAGGTTCGTGGAATCAGGCTCGGGGTAAGCGCTGCGGAAAAACAGCGTGCCGAGTGCTATGCCTACGCCTGATAAGGAGCGCCGGAAATGGGAAAACGCTTTGGTGGCAAGAAACATGAAGCACCACACGCCGATTAGAATACTTGAATGAATCTAGCCGTAGTATGGGTAGGCAGCAAGGCCCGGCATGGAGAAGTAAAAGCTGGATAATCTCGTTTCGGCATTTCGCGATTCAGAATCGCCTTTCCGTTGAGGAGTAGTCAGCGCTTGAACGAGCGTTGAAAGCGTCAGTTCAGCAACACTGCGCGACGACGTATGTCCCAGCCCTGTGATTTTTGAGTTTATGTTGGAGAAACCTGATTTTATGGTGTTGACCAATCCGCAAGCCGCCCTTATGTTCCGCCGCACTTCCGGGGCGATTTGCTCCTTCTGGGAGCGCGTAGCTCAGCCGGTAGAGCAACTGACTTTTAATCAGTAGGTCCAGGGTTCGAATCCCTGCGCGCTCACCACTTCCTCTTCCACTCAGTTCACTCCACCTTTGTCGCAGTGACTTTGCACTGCAAGAATGTCATGAACTATCATGATCTTGCGGAAAAGAATTATTGGCGATCGGTCGGATACAGCCCTTTGGGTCGTATCACTGACGCTTGTTATTCTTTACAGGGATTAATAACGGCATATGCGCAGGCTTCCATGGCTGCATGGAGTGCCGGTCCTTCATCTGTGATCTGTTCGGTTCACGCGCCGCCAACCGATGCAGACGCTCCCTTAAAGAGCTCGCCCGGCATTGCTGCTCGACTCTGTGTCAGGCGGCGTGTGCGATCGGAACCGGACTGACGCAACAGCTGGTTGCGGCATCTTTCGATCTGATTGTTACGAAAGACACTGTCGCTTTTCCTTTGGCTGTTCGTGCGCCTCCCGGTCAGCTTGTTATAGCTGCGCAAGCCAGAGGCCCGCCTAGTTTGCACGATCTTTGAACGAAGCCGCCGCTTCGCGACGGCAATTTTTATCGTTTGGAGATATCGATGCAAAACCATCGTTTTATCGTGGTGGTCGTGGCTGACTACGCACGCAATTTCATAGATCACGCGCCGCGCTTCCCTCTCTTTTCAAGGAGGGCTCCATGACGGATACTCTTCTTGAGAGGAAAGCTGGCACACAAATACAGCAGAATGCCGCGAGCACCGGCTTTCACGCTTTCGTCACTCGACTTCATTTCTATGTCGGTCTGTTTGTCGGACCTTTATTATGATCGCAGCCGTGACCGGCACACTTTATGTTCTCACGCCGCAGCTTGAAAACTACATCTACCGTGACCAGCTGCGGACCGCGTCACTTGGAACGTTACAGCCACTGGCAGAGCAGGTGAAAGCGGCAGAAACATTTATAGGTGAGGGCCCAAAACTTTTGCCGTGAGACCTTCAATCGGTCCAGGCTGGAACACACGGGTTATGTTCAACCAGCCGGGATTGGGAGAATCTGAAAGCCGGGCAATTTTCATTGATCCCGTCACACTGTCAGTGAAAGGTGATCTCGTTGCCTATGGCACAAGTGGAACATTGCCGCTTCGCGCAGCGATTGACTATCTGCACCGCAATCTCATGCTCGGGGATTTTGGGCGTTATTACAGCGAACTCGCTGCATCCTGGCTTTGGGTAGCGACGCTTGGCGGTGTACTGCTTTGGTGGTGGAAACGGGACATCCGGCGCAAACAGCAGCAAACAAAAATCTCCACCTGAAGACCCGCCATTTTCACGGTCAGATTGGCATCTGGATTGCTGTTGGTCTTTTATTCCTCTCAGCGACCGGCATGACGTGGTCGCAACTGGCCGGAGGAAGGATTGACCAATTCAGAGCGGCGGTCGGCTGGATTACGCCATCCGTCTCTACTGTTTTGAACAGGGCAGCGGAAACAGATCAACAGGATGCGCATCACGACCACAGTGGCATGCCGATGCCGTCCTTAGTCGATACAGCGAAGGACTATGTTGGGCAGCTGGATGGTGTTTATCTGGCTGCACGGCAGGCCGGACTCGATTCACCCATGATCGAGATTCGACTGCCTCGTTCATCGGATCAAGGCTGGCTGGTGCGTGAGTACGACCGGTCCTGGCCCACGCAAGTAGATACGGTTGCTCTAGATCCAAGCGATATGGGTGTGATCAGTCGTGCGGATTTTGAAAGCTTCCCCATCATCGCAAAATTGATCCGCTGGGGCATTGATCTTCATATGGGCGTCCTGTTCGGGGCGCCAATCAGATATTGATGGCTGCACTTGGCCTGTCGCTGATTGTGATGATTGTTTACGGCTATCGCATCTGGTGGCAGCGCGCCACCGGCGGGTCGGTGCCGAGGACATTGATCGTGAGCTGGAAACGCCTCTCTGTTGTGCAGCAAGTCGGGGTTGTAATCGCTTCCCTTGCTATCGGCTGGGCTTTGCCGCTGATTGAATCAGTCTGATTGCATTCCTGTTGATTGATTTCGTTCGCTGGCAGCTTGGCGATCAAAAATCTGCTGTCGGCTGAAACATCAAACTGGCGCCGGCAATGCGGGCGCCAGTTTCGACAGAACTGTCAACTTGCTGGTCGCGGCGGCAATCCAGCCCGGGCGCGCATCTTTTCCAGAAGGCTCGCAGCAATAGGCTCATAATTTTCATCAAAATGATGGCCGCCAGCTAATTTCATGACTTCTATGCCCCTCAATTCGGTAGCTGTACAGGCGGTATCGTCCTCTTCCTCACCGTAGACACAAACCACACGGTCGAGCGGGATTGTCGAGATGGCCGGAACGACATCCTTGTCGCCATCCATTCCGAGCCAGCCTTCGATGGACACCTGAAACGTCGTCGTTGTTTCGACACCGAGAAGACCGATCATTTTTGTTCGGTCCTGTATGGCAGGGTCCAGATATTTCCACGCGAACGGGAACGTATCGGCACCGAATGAATAGCCCAGAACGGCAACGGGCAACTTGTTTGTCGGGTCTGCTTTTTAATCATGGCGGTGGTGTCGGCGGCGATTTCTTCCGGTGTCCGTTCCGACCAGAAATAGCGAAGCGAATCCACCCCGATCACATGGACGCCATGAGCCTGCAACCATTCGCCAATGGACTTGTCGAGATCGCGCCAGCCGCCGTCGCCGGAATAGAAAACGGCAACCATGTCGGCTTTTCCTCCCTTGGCAGGCAGGTCGACAATGGGCAGGGCCTCGTTCTTGGCATCCTGGTCTGCCATGGCGACGACATTGTCGACGGCCATTTTGAGCCGGGCGGAAATTCCGGTGCCGATTGAAGCACCGCGATATTTTCCTGGCGGGCTGTAATCGGATTGTTGACCGGTGAACCGGCAGGGCCGATCACAAGGGCAGGGGCCGGAAGTGCCGCATTGAAGCCATAGGTGAAGCCGCCATCCGGAGTCCTGATTGCATTGGCTTTTCCGTGCACGAAGGCAGACGGGTTTTCGCCGGAACCGGATCAAGGGATACGGCACCTGCAATCGTTGCATCGGGAGAATCGGAGGCGGCGGCATAAGCGATGGTTGCGCCCTGGCCAATTCCTGTCAGGACAGGATGGAAATAAACGCCGAGATCGAGCCCGCGCAGCGCTTCCTTGGCGATAGCTTCGAAATCGGAGTCCAGATAATTGCATTCGCCGTCTTCCTTATCGAGAGCGGCGCGCCAAGGGCCAAGCTCGACGGGAAGGACAATCATGTTACGAGCGAGCATGGCATCCATGAAGCTCTTTTCCCGGTCGCCAATGCCGCCTTCGTCACTCAGCAAAATCGCGAGGCCGACAGGATCATTCTTCGGCATGTAAACAGGGATATTGGACAGTCTTTCCGCGCTGGCATGGATAACCGGCTCATCGGAATTGGTGATTCTTGTCCAAAGCCGAGCAATTTTGCCTGTATGCATTGCGCCATACACGCCTGCCGCGACCACCAGCGTCAGCCCAAGAATAATAAAGAGAACACGTCTTTTGGTCATTTGCGAATGAACTCCAGAGGGCTGCCATTGATGAGGGTTGTGGCATCGAGAAGGGCGCGGGTGTCTCAAGGCCGCCTGGACAAACCATGTAATGCGGGGTCCAGACAGGGTCGAATTTTTCCTTGAAAGCTTTCAGACCATCGAAATGATAGAGGTCCGCGCCGCGGCGATAGATGAAGGCGCCAAAACGGTTCCAGCGGGACGCCAACCTGCTGCCGCTCAGGCCGGAAAGCGGAGCCGCACCGAGGTTGAACCACTTATAGCCTTCTTCCTTGCTGGCCATCAGCAGCTTGGCGAAGAGCGCGTCCATCAGGAGCTTGTGCACATTGGGCATATAGCGCATGAGGTCGACAGTGATTTCATATTTGTCCGCGCCGCGCCACATATTGGCGAAAGCCACGATTTCTCCGTCCTGTTTCAACACCGCGACGTCGAAACGTTTCATATATTCGTCATCGAAATAGCCCAGCGAAAATCCCTTTTCGCTGCCGGACTTGAAATCGAGCCAGGCGTCGGAAATCTCGCGCAGCCGGGGAATGAGCGGCAATACGTCGGATGCCGGAATGATTTCGAATGTCAGGCCATCCTTGTCGATCTTGCGGTCGGCATAGCGGAATGGCTGGCGGCGCGGGCCGTCAAGCGAAAAATTGGTAAGGTCAACGCGAGCGACTTCGCCGAGCTTCAGCGCGACCAATCCCATATCCAGAAACAGCGGCAGACTTTGCGGGCCAACACCGTAGAATACGGTTCGCAAGGCAAGCTTGTCGGCCAGTCCATGAAATGACCATGCAAGCTCCTTGCCGGTTTGTTCGTTGCCAATGGGATCCCCAAGCGCGATCAGGCTGCCGCCGGATTGCGCATACATGATGAAGGCGCTGTTATCGGGAGCGAGAAGAAATTGTTTGTCGCCGAGCAGTGCCAGAGCGGCATCCGTGTGCGGCCATCGAGCGACCAGTTCAGGCACGGCATCGGGTATCGAATAATCCACCTTCCGTTTGCGATGACCGTTTCGGTTGATAATCGAATAAAGACCCACTGCCGCGACAACGGCGAAGACAAGAACAGTCGCTCGCAGGAACCGGGGCGCATTGCCGTTCCAAGCGAAATCCCACCATAGATCGTTGGAATATTCCACATGACGGTAGACGAAAAGCCAAGCCAAGTGGAAACAAGAACGGTTGTACCAACCGTCGCGATCCAGTTCCAGCTCAAGTCGAATGGCCCGGAAATCGGGCGACGGTAGAACGAATCCCGGAACCCCCAGAGCGTGAAGGCGAAAATGCAGAGAATGGTCGCTTCTTCCCAGTCGAGACCTTTCGCCAGAGAAAAGTCGCACCGCTGAGGAGAAGGATTTGTGCGGCCACCCAAGCACGCGCCAGTCGTTTTGATAGCCCGCGTGCAACGATGAGCAGCGCGACGCCGACCAGGCTGGCGGCGAGATGCGACATCTCCATGAAAACTCAGGAACAATGTCTGAAAGTACTTCAACGCGATAGCGAAGATCAGGCGTAGCTCCGGAAATGAGAAGAATGATGCCGCCGAGAAAGATAATGCTGGCGGAGAGACCCGGAATGAGAGGCTCGACCAGACGTTTGGCGAAGCGCGCCTGCTTGCTGAGCTTATGGCGGCGCCGCATGATCTCCCATATGAGAATGCCCGCCGTCGCCATAACAAGCGGCATGACCGTATAGACAAGCCGATAAGCGAGAAGCCCAGCAATGGCATCCGGTTTTCCGCCAAGGCCGAGCCCCGCAATGATCGTTGCCTCAAAAGTGCCGAGACCACCTGGAGCATGGCTGGCAATTCCGAGCACGATGGCGATCACATAAACCAGTGCGAAAATCGCAAAGCTTGGTACAGCATCGGCAGGCATGAGGACATAGAGCGTAGCGGCTGCAGCACCTACATCCACTAGTCCTGCGAAAATCTGGGTTAGCGCTCCTTTGGAATTTGGCAGACGTAGGTTGAACGACCCTATCGTGAAACTGCGCTGCCCATGCGATAGCCAGTAGATAACCCAGCCTATACTGCCCAGAATAGCGATACCCGCGACAATATCGATGCGGGAATCGATGGCGGAAAGCCAGGGCACATCTTGTGGATCGATGAGAAGCGCCACACCGACCATTATAATCAGTGCGAACCAGATCGCGAACCATGATGTTCCGACGATCTTGCCTATATCGGCGAGACTGACACCTTCGGCAGCATAGATGCGATAACGCAGAGCACCTCCGGTCAGCAGGGAAAACCCAAGCGCGTTGGAGATAGCGTAACCGGCTGCACCCGCAACGGCAGCAATGCGGCGTGGTATCTGGTTGGGTGCGATCGTATCAACTGCCACCACGTCGTAGAGCGCGACGGCTGCATAGCTCAGCGCCGTGAAGAATACAGCCAGAGCGAACGTCGTCCATGAGATATTGTGGAACGCTGCGAGCGTTTCCGTGCGAGACGTATGCTGGAGCAGATTTTCCAGCACATAGATCGCAAGCAACGCAATGGCGATGCCTGCCATTGCAAATAGAAAATGTTGATATCGCTTGAACCAGCTGAAATGTCTTGTCGACGTCGCAGTTGGCTTTGAAGGCGCTTCATTATCAATAAGGCTCATAGGAACGTCGTCCGGTTGGAGCAATATACTAAAATCGCGCAATGATCTCGATTTAAGGCGAACTTGTGTTCGAGCGAGATGCCGCATTGAAAATATTCAAAGTAGAGCAGAAGTTGGTCTATATAAGACTGCGGTTGGGCTAGGCCGCAAGTGATTTGATAAATTGAAAGAGGTATTGGTGTTCGATATTTCATATATGACCGCCGCAGGAGCCGGTGCACTGTCGTTTCTGTCGCCCTGCGTTCTGCCGCTTGTGCCGCCTTATCTGTGCTACATGGCTGGCGTGAGCGTCGAGGATTTCCGCGCAGAGAAGGCGACAGCCGTTGCAGCAGCGCCTTCGGCGCGCCGTTCGCTGGCGTTTGCGGCAATTTGTTTTGTTCTTGGTTTCACGACGGTTTTGTGGCACTCGGTGCCGGAGCGTCGTCCATCGGCGCTTTCCTGCGCGCATGGCAGCAAGAGATAGCAATTGTTGCGGGTATCGTCATCATTTTGATGGGACTGAATTTCCTTGGTATTCTGCGTCTGTCGTTCCTGTCTCGCGAAGCGCGGTTTCAGGCACGCAACGCTCCCGCATCGCCGCTTGGAGCTTATGTCATGGGGCTGGCATTCGCCTTTGGGTGGACGCCTTGTATCGGGCCGGTTCTCGGGCCGATCCTGACACTTGCCGGTGGTAGCAGTACAGTCGGTGAAGGTGCGTTATTGCTTGCGACCTACTCGCTTGGCCTCGGTATTCCATTTTTGATTGCCGCCCTTTTTCCGGCGCATTCATGCGGTTTCTTTCGCGTTTCCGGGTGCATCTCGGCAAGGTGGAGAAAGCGATGGGCGCGCTTCTTGTTGCGGCAGGCGTCTTGTTCCTGACCGGAGGCATGCAATCATTCTCGTACTGGATGCTTGAAACCTTTCCTGCACTCGGGCAAATCGAAGGTCTTTTCCTGAAGACTGGCGTGTAAGTTTTCATAGACGCTTTGATGTTATGAGCGAAGATCATCTCAATTTTCTGGACGACACAATGACAGATCGTACCTGCCTTTCCATCGTGCTAGCTGCTGGCGAAGGCACACGCATGAAATCCAGCCTGCCCAAGGTGCTGCATCAGGTGGCAGGCTTGCCGCTGGTCTCTCACGTGGTCAAGGCAGTTCAGGGCACCGGCAAGAGCGATGTTGCGCTGGTCGTAGGACGCGGCGCCGAGGATGTGCGTGCAGCGGTGGAAAAGAATGCAGGCCCTGTGTCGGCTTTCGAGCAAAAGGAACGCCTCGGTACGGCCCACGCCGTTCTGGCAGCGCGCGAAGCAATCGAACATGACTATGACGATCTGCTCATTGTTTTCGGTGACACGCCGCTGATCGAAGCACAATCTCTGCAAAAGGCCCGTGAACGACGTCCGCAGGCGCTGATGTTGTCGTTATCGGTTTCCGTCCAGATAATCCTCACGGTTATGGTCGTCTGATCGAGGTGGACGACAAACTTGTTGCCATCGTTGAGGAAAAGAAGTAACGGAAGCGCAAAAGCAGATCGGTTTCTGCAATGGCGGGCTGATGGCCGTTCGCGGTCAACACGCTCTGGCGCTTCTGGATGCGGTGGGTAATAACAACGCCAAGGGTGAATATTACCTGACCGATATCGTCGCTATCGCCCATAGCAAAGGCATGAACGTAACGGCCATCGAAGTGCCGGTGGATAATGTCATCGGCATCAACAATCGTGTCGAACTGGCCGAAGCAGAAGCCATCTGGCAGCAGCGCAAGCGCCGCGAAATGATGCTTGCAGGCGTGACTCTTATCGCTCCGGAAACAGTATTCTTTTCGCACGACACGCTGATCGAGGCTGATGTTATTATTGAACCGAATGTCTTCTTCGGTCCAAATGTGCGTGTATCGACAGGAGCCTTGATCCATTCCTTCTCACATTTGGAAGGTGCCGATGTCGGTCCGAGGGCAGAGATAGGACCGTTTGCGCGCTTGCGTCCCGGCGCAAATCTCGGTGAGAAGACCAAGGTTGGCAATTTTGCGAGGTGAAGAACGCCATCGTACACAAAGGCGCAAAAATCAATCATCTGACCTATATCGGCGATGCAACAGTCGGCGCATCCAGCAATATCGGTGCTGGCACGATCACCTGCAATTACGATGGCTACAACAAGTATAAGACGGTGATCGGCGAAAACGCATTCATCGGCTCGAACAGTTCGCTGGTTGCGCCGGTGGAAATTGGCGACAACGCCTATATCGCATCGGGCAGCACGATTACCGACAATGTTCCTGCCGATGCGCTGGCCTTCGGTCGTGCCCGCCAGGAAACGAAAGAAGGGCGGGGAAAATCCTGCGAGAGAAGTACGCTGCCATCAAAGCGGCTAAAACCTTTACCAAATGAATCGTCGAATTGTTTAAGCGAGCGGCAATCCCTTGGGCTGCCGTTCTGCATTAGAATCTTTAAACCGCGATGCAACACGCCTGAACGTCGGATTTGGAGCAGCCTATGTGTGGAATTATCGGCATTATCGGAAATAACGAAGTTGCTCCGCTTCTTGTGGATGCACTGAAGCGGCTCGAATATCGCGGCTACGATCTGCCGGTATCGCCACACTGCAGAACGGTAAGCTCGATCGCCGCCGCGCGGAAGGCAAGCTGGTCAATCTGGAAAAGCGTCTGGCCGGAGAGCCACTTCCCGGCGTCATCGGTATCGGGCATACCCGTTGGGCCACGCACGGTAAGCCTGTAGAACGCAATGCGCATCCGCACATTACCGAGCGTCTCGCGGTCGTTCATAACGGCATCATCGAGAATTTCGCCGAGCTTCGCACCATGCTTGAGGCGGAAGGCTACGATTTCCGGACGGAAACCGATACCGAAGCTGTTGCCCATCTGGTGACGCGCGAACTGGCAAAGGGCAAGTCTCCAGTTGAAGCCGTGCGCGACAGCCTGCCGATGCTGCATGGTGCCTTCGCACTCGCTTTCCTGTTCGAAGGAGACGAAGAACTCTTGATCGGTGCACGTCAGGGCCGCCGCTTGCCGTCGGTTATGGCGAAGGAGAAATGTTCCTTGGTTCCGACGCCATCGCACTTTCGCCTTTCACGGATACCATTGCCTATCTCGAAGACGGCGATTGGGCCGTTCTGACGCGCAAGGGTGTGACCGTTTACGATGAAAACAACAGCGAAGTTGAGCGCCCAATCCAGAAGACGCAGACGGCAAATATGCTCGTCTCCAAGGGTAATCATCGTCACTTTATGCAGAAGGAGATGTTTGAGCAACCGGAAGTGATTTCCCACACGCTTGCCAACTATCTCGACTTCACGACGGGTAAGGTGCGCCAGGAAGCGATTGGTATCGATTTCAGCAAGATCGACCGCCTGACGATTTCTGCTTGCGGCACGGCTTACTATGCGGCATCCGTCGGCAAGTACTGGTTCGAACAGATAGCGCGCCTGCCGGTCGATAGTGATATCGCTTCCGAATTCCGCTATCGCGAAATGCCGCTCTCGAAGGATCGCTGGCGATGTTCGTGTCGCAGTCAGGCGAAACAGCGATACGCTGGCTTCGCTGCGCTACTGCAAGTCGCAAGGATTGAAGATCGCTGCAGTCGTGAATGTCACCGGCTCGACCATTGCGCGTGAATCGGACGCCGTTTTCCCGACGCTTGCAGGCCCTGAAATCGGCGTTGCTTCCACCAAAGCCTTTACCTGCCAGCTCTCTGCGATGGCCTCACTTGCAATCGCGGCGGCGAAATCACGTGGTGCAATCGATGACACGCGTGAGCAGGAGCTGGTACGCCAGCTTTCGGAAGCACCACGTTTTATCAATCAGGTTCTGAAGCTGGAAGATCAGATCGCTGCGATGTGCCATGAACTGGCCAAGGTCAATCATGTGCTTTATCTCGGTCGCGGCACGTCCTTCCCGCTGGCGATGGAAGGCGCACTGAAGCTGAAGGAAATTTCCTATATTCACGCCGAAGGCTATGCTGCCGGTGAATTGAAGCACGGTCCGATTGCGCTGATCGATGAAACCATGCCGGTTATTGTCATTGCACCGTCGGATCGCCTTTACGAAAAGACTGTTTCCAACATGCAGGAAGTTGCCGCCCGCGGCGGTCGCATTATCCTGATCACCGACAAAAGGGCGCCGAGGCAGCCAGCATCGACACGATGGCTACCATCATTCTGCCGGATGTGCCTGAATTTATCACGCCGCTCGTCTATGCGCTGCCGATCCAGATGCTGGCCTATCACACCGCCGTTCTGATGGGCACGGATGTCGACCAGCCCCGCAATCTCGCAAAGTCGGTAACTGTTGAATAAAATCAGCTTATTGTAGCGCTTACTTTATAGAGTGATTGAAGTGGCCGCGTCAGCGGCCATTTTGCTATCCTGCTCTCAGAAGCCTGATCGCTTCGTCGCGCCCGAAAAGATAAAGCAGGACGCGCAATGCCTGTCCGCGCTCGGATTCCAGATCTGGGTCGCTTGTCAAAATATAGCGCGCATCCTTGCGGGCGATTTCCAGAAGATCGCCATGCGCTTCAATGGATGCCAGACGGAACCCCGGAGTGCCGGATTGGCGCGTGCCGAGCAATTCACCTTCGCCGCGCAGTTTCAAATCTTCTTCGGCGATGCGAAAACCGTCTTCCGTCTCGCGCATGACCTTTAGCCGGGCTTGTGCAATTTCACCCAGAGGCCCCTTGTAAAGCAGCAGGCAGGTCGAGGGCCGGTCGCCGCGTCCCACGCGGCCGCGCAGTTGATGCAATTGCGACAGACCGAACCGTTCAGCATGTTCAATAACAATGATCGTGGCATCGGGGACATCCACGCCGACTTCGATCACGGTCGTCGCGACCAGAACTCGCGTTTCGCCCTGTTTGAATGCTCGCATGGCCTCGTCTTTCTCAACACCGTTCATGCGGCCATGGATAAGGCCGATGCGCTCACCGAAGACGGGCTTGAGGCTTTCGAAACGTTCTTCCGCCGAAGTCAGTTCAACGACTTCGGATTCCTCCACGAGCGGGCAAATCCAGTAGATTTTTGTCCTTCTCCAACGGCTTTTCGGATGCGCTCGACAAGTTCGCCCATGCGTTCCATTGGCACAATGGCAGTCGTGATGGGCTGGCGTCCGGCAGGCTTCGGTCAGTTTCGACACGTCCATATCGCCGAAGGCGGTAAGGACGAGGGTCCGCGGGATAGGCGTAGCCGTCATGACCAGCATATCAGGTGCGGAACCCTTGGCAGTCAGCATCAGACGCTGATGCACGCCGAAGCGGTGTTGTTCATCGATGATGACCAGAACGAGGTCGTGATATTCGACCTTTTCCTGAAACAGCGCGTGCGTGCCGATGACGATGTCGATGTCACCGCTTTTCAATCCTTCAAGTACGGCGTTCCGGTCACGACCCTTTTCGCGGCCAGTCAGGAGCGCTGCCTTTAGTCCTGCCTTTTGGCAAGCGGTGCAATCGTCGCAAAATGCTGGCGTGCGAGCACCTCGGTCGGAGCCATAAGAGCGGATTGACCGCCGGATTCGGCAGCGTGCGCCATGGAAAGCAAGCCCACCACCGTCTTGCCGGAGCCGACATCGCCTTGCAAAAGCCGCAACATGCGCTCCGGCGATTTGAGGTCTGTGATGATTTCGCGAACGGCCTGATCCTGCCCCTTGGTCAAGCGATAAGGCAGGTGCCGCATGATTTCGGCGACGATGCGTCCTGTGCCTTCCAGAGGGCGACCGGAAAGTCGCCGCGTCTTGGCGCGGACAAGGGCGAGCGCCAGTTGCCCGGCCAAAAATTCGTCATAGGCAAGCCTGCGTCTTGAAATACTTTCAAGCGTGATGTCGGAAGGGTCTTCCGGCAGGTGAAGCGTGGTGAGCGATTGCTGGAAACTGGTGAAGCGTTCGCGTGCCAGCAAGGGTGGGGCGATCCATTCCGGCAGCAGAGGCACGCGGCTCAAAGCTTCCTTGACGGCGCGTGCCAGTGTCTTGGGCGACAGGCCCGCAGTCAGCGGATAGACAGGTTCGACCATCGGCAGATTGGCCGCATCTTCGAGGCTTGCGATATAGTCTGGGTGGACCATGGAGGCCCGACCGTTGAACCATTCCACCTTGCCTGACACGATGACCGTTTCGCCTTCAGGGAGCATTTTCTGCAACCACGGCAATTGTGCATGGAAGAAGGTCAGCGCGATTTCGCCGGTGTCGTCATGGGCAAAGACGCGATGTGGAACATTACTTCTGCCGGGCGGTGCGGGTTGATGCTGGTCGACGGTGACTTCCAGCGTGACGATGGTACCTTCCTGTGCAAGCGCAATGCCTGGGCGGTTGCGTCGGTCAATCACACTATTCGGCGGCAAGAAAAGAAGCTGGCCGACTTTCGGTTCGGCACCGGGTACATCGGTACCTAGAAGTTTTCAAGCAGGCCGGCAACCTTCGGGCCAATGCCGGAAAGCGAACGAACGGAAGCAAAAATGGATCAAGCATCGATGGGCGCATAGGGCTGAGCATTAACTGCTTCGTCTCACGGTGCAAGGGCGGTGCGCAATCTTTCTGTGCTCTTTTGTTCTTGTTGGATAAACGGGTTCCCGTTTGCGGCGCAGATGCTATATACCAGCAGCAATTTGAATGATTGAGCTTACCGAGGATGACTGGCAGCACACTGGCGACGGAAAATCTGGATGTACGGCGCCGCAAGCTTCTGTTTCGCGCTTGGCATCGCGGTATGCGCGAGATGGATCTGATCCTTGGGCAGTATGCGGACGAGTATATTGTCGGCTTCAACGATCCGCAGCTTGATGAGTTTGAGCATATTCTTGAAGTGCTTGACCGCGATCTTCTCAAATGGGTGACGGGTGAAAGCCCGATCCCGGCAGACTACGATACACCTCTGTTCCGCGATATTGTCGCCTTCCGCGACCGCATAGAATTCTGAGTACAAGATTCCCATGCCCGTTTTCAGCAAACTAGGTCTCAAGTCCTCCAGCGCGCTCGGGGCAAATCGTCATGTCGTGATCGATGGCGTTGCCGACGGTTACGAGGCGTTCTGCCTTATCCGTCTGGCGGAAGAGATCGGCGAACGCGGGCCGATCATGTATATCGTGCGCGACGGGCAGCGCATTGCCGATCTGGAGCAGGTCTTGAGTTTTGTGGCACCGGATATGCCGGTTCTGCATCTGCCGGCCTGGGACTGCTTGCCTTATGACCGCGTATCGCCCGGTGCCGATGCATCGGCGCGCAGGCTCGCTGCTCTCAGTGCGCTGTCCCAGCTTAAAAGACGCCGCATCCGGCGATTATTCTCACGACCGCCAATGCCGTTCTGCAAAGCTGCCGCCGCAAGCGGCGATTGCCGAACAGGTAATTTCCGCGCGTCCCGGCAATCAACTCGACATGAACGATCTGGCCTCCAGGCTGGAGCGTAATGGTTTCGAGCGCGTTTCCACCGTCCGTGACATCGGTGAATTTGCGGTTCGTGGCGGCATTCTCGATCTTTATGCGCCGGGTGCGGAAGAACCGCTGCGGCTTGATTTCTTCGGCGATACGCTGGAATCGATCCGTGCTTTTGATCCCGCTTCGCAGCGCACCACGGGCACGCGCAAGGAATTCGTGCTCCAGCCGATGAGCGAAATCACGCTCTCGCCGGACATGATCAGCCGTTTCCGCAAAAATTACGTCGCGATGTTCGGGCGCCCCAGCGCGAAGACGCGCTTTATCAGGCCATCAGCGAAGGCCGCCGCTTTGCAGGCATGGAACACTGGCTGCCGCTGTTCTATGATAAGCTCGATACCGTATTCGATCATGCAGGCAATATGCCGGTGGTGTTCGACCATCTGGTCCATGAGGCGCTGACCGAACGCCACACCATGGTCGTGGATCATTACGAAGCGCGGCTGAGGCAGGCGGAAGGCAAGGAGCCGGGCAGCGATGCCGTGCCGTACAAACCGGTCAAGCCGGAAACGCTTTATCTCACACCGTCAGAGGTCGAGAAGCACGCGGAAGCCGGGGCATGCGCATTGACCTGACGCCGTTCGGTGCGCCGGAAGTTACAGGGCGGACGATTGTTCATGCCGATGTGCATAAGGGGCGCAGCTTTGCCGAGGAGCGCGCCGCCACCGACGTGAACCTGTTCGAGGCGGTGGTGAAGCATATTGCCGAACTGCGTGCAGCGGGCAAGAAAGTGCTGGTTGCTGCCTGGACTGAAGGTTCTCTCGACCGTCTTTTGCAGGTGCTTGATGAACATGGGCTGGAAAAGATCGAGTCAGTTGACCGGCTTTCTACCGTCGGCGCTATCGCGCGACAAGGTAACGGCGGCTGTGCTGGCCGTCGAGAGCGGCTTCGATGCTGGCGATCTCGTCATTGTGGCCGAGCAGGATATTCTGGGTGATCGTCTTATCCGCCGTTCCAAGCGTCGCAAGCGCGATCAGGATTTCATCTCTGAAGTCGCCTCGCTAAACGCTGGCGATATTGTCGTCCATGTCGATCACGGTATCGGCCGCTTCATTGGTCTCAAGACCATTACCGCCGCTGGCGCTCCGCATGACTGTCTAGAAATCCATTATGCGGGTGATGACCGGCTGTTTCTGCCGGTCGAAAATATCGAGCTGCTCTCGCGTTATGGTTCGGAAAGCTCCGATGCGGTTCTCGACAAGCTTGGCGGCGGCGCATGGCAGATGCGCAAGGCCAAGCTCAAGAAACGCCTGCTTGAGATTGCCGGGCATTTGATCCAGATCGCCGCCGAACGGCAGATGCGCGGTGCGCCGGTGATGACGCCGCCGGACGGACTTTATGCCGAATTCTCCGCTCGCTTTCCCTATGATGAAACCGATGACCAACTAACTGCTATCGAGTCCGTGGCGGATGATCTGGCTGCTGGTAAGCCGATGGATCGCCTGATCTGTGGCGATGTCGGCTTTGGCAAAACGGAAGTAGCGCTGCGCGCCGCCTTCATTGCTGCGATGAGCGGTGTTCAGGTGGCGGTCGTCGTGCCGACGACGCTTCTGTCACGCCAGCATTTCAAGACCTTCTCGAAGCGCTTCCATGGCCTGCCGATCAATGTTGCTCATGCCTCGCGTCTTGTCGGCACGAAGGAACTTGCCGCGACCAAGAAGGGGCTGGAAGAGGGAACGGTCGATATTGTCGTCGGCACGCATGCGCTTTTGGGTAGTTCCATCAAGTTCAAGAACCTTGGCCTTCTCATCATCGATGAGGAGCAACATTTCGGCGTCAAGCACAAGGAGCGGCTGAAGGAACTGAAATCCGACGTCCATGTGCTGACCCTTTCGGCAACGCCGATCCCGCGCACCTTGCAACTTGCGCTGACCGGCGTGCGAGAACTCTCGCTTATCACCACACCGCCCGTCGATCGTATGGCAGTGCGCACCTTCGTTTCGCCGTTCGATCCGCTCGTCATTCGCGAAACGCTTTTGCGCGAACGCTATCGCGGTGGCCAGAGTTTCTACGTCTGCCCGCGCATTTCGGACCTCACGGATATCGAAGAGTTCCTGAAAACGCATGTGCCCGAACTGAAAGTGGCCGTGGCCCACGGACAGATGGCGCCGGGCGTGCTGGATGACATCATGAATGCCTTCTATGACGGCCAGTATGACGTGCTTCTGTCTACGACCATTGTGAATCCGGCCTCGATATTCCGACGGCCAATACGATGATCGTGCATCGCGCCGATATGTTCGGCCTGGCACAGCTCTACCAGCTGCGCGGTCGTGTCGGTCGATCCAAGCAACGCGCCTTTGCACTATTCACACTCCCGGCGGGTAAGATGTTGACGCAAATGGCGGAACGTCGCCTCAAGGTTCTGCAGTCGCTCGACACGTTGGGCGCAGGCTTTCAGCTTGCCAGTCACGATATGGATATTCGCGGGCAGGCAATCTGCTCGGTGAGGAGCAATCGGGCCATATCAAGGAAGTGGGCTTTGAGCTTTATCAGCAAATGCTCGAAGAAGCGGTTGCTACGCTCAAGGGTACGGGCGAAGTGGAAGACAGCCAGTGGTCACCGCAGATTGCGATCGGCACCGCCGTGATGATCCCCGAAGCCTATGTGCCCGATCTGCAACTGCGTCTTGGCCTTTATCGGCGGCTTGCCGACCTGGAGGAGCCGCAGGATATCGACGCCTTCGGTGCGGAGCTCATTGACCGTTTTGGTCCGATGCCTGACGAAGTGCAGCATTTGCTCAAGATTGTTTACATCAAGGCGCTCTGCCGTCGCGCCAATGTTGAGAAGCTCGACGCCGGTCCGAAGGGTGTGGTCATCCAGTTCCGCAATGGGACATTCGCAAATCCGGTCGGGCTGGTGAAAATGATCGGCGAACAGGGCTCCATGGCCAAAATCAGGCCGGATCAGAGCATCGTCTTCATCCGCGACTGGCCGACACCGGAAAAGCGTCTTAACGGTTCCGCTGTTATCATGACGCAACTCGCCAAGATTGCGGCGGGTTAATTACCGGTCCTCGGCAATTCCCGGCTCGAAGCCTTCCGCTGTCTGGCGGATGGCATCGGCAAGAACATCTGCCGTCTGTGCGCCCATGACGGCATATTTTGATCGATGATGAAACAAGGCACGCCGCGCACGCCAATGCGGCTGGCAGTGTCGATTTCTTCACGAATCGTTGCCTTGTCGGCCTCGCTTTGCAGGAGGCGGGCAACAACTGCGGCATCCATGCCGACACTTGCCGCCGCATCCACCAGCACTTCATGATCGCTGATATCCTGTCCCTGCTCGAAATAGAGCGAGAACAACATGCCAACCATCCGGTCCTGCGTATCAGGAGCAGCCTGTGCAGCCCAGTGGATGACGCGATGTGCATCGAGCGTGTTGGGTGCCCGTGCAATCGCGTCGAAATCGAAAACGATACCGTTCTCGTCACCGAGCTGGGTCAGTTGCTTGTGGATGTCATCGATTTTCCCACCACTGCCGAATTTCTCCCGCATATAGGTTTGGCGATCCTTACCCCGCGGCGGCAGGGTAGGATCAGTTGGAAGGACGCCAGCGCACTTCCGCCTCCACATCCGGGATCATGGCGAGGGCGGCTTCAAGGCGCTTGCGCCCCAAAAGCACCATGGGCAGACGACGTCCGAGACGACATCGATCGTTATCTTTCTGGCGGCCATGGCAATCTCTCCGTGCAGGAACCGGAGGCATCGCCTCCGGTTGAATACTCATCATATATCGGGTGCATGTAGGGCGCGTTACACTGACGTTAAAGCCCGGTCACGGTTCTGCGCGCCACCATGTCGGCAGTTGATAGCCGTAGAGCGAGGTTTCTGCGGATGCTCTATGCGATCCCAGCGCGCCACCCACTGATAGGGCAGGTGGTAAAGCGGAACGTAGTAATCCCCGGAGATAAGCACACGATCAAGCGCGCGGACCGCACTCACGAAATCGGCGCGGCTTCGGGCTGCCAGCAGTGCTTCAATCATCGCATCTACTGCCGGGTCGGCAACGCCCGGATAGTTGAAACTTCCCTGAACGTCACGCGAGGCTGCGCCCCACCGCATCCATTGTTCGTTGCCGGGTGACAGCGACCCGGTCAGTGCGCCCAGAATCATGTCGTAATCAAATGTCTGAAGGCGTTGTTGATATTGTGCATCGTCTGCCGTGCGTATCTCTGCCGTGATCCCCAGTCGTGCCAGATTGCGCTTATAGGCCAGCGCGACCTTCTCCTCATCGGGTGATCGCGTCATGATCTCGAAAGTCAGAGGCTTACCCGAAGGGTCCATGGCGAGGCCATGTTCAAAATGGAAACCGGCTTCCATCAGGAGATCATAAGCTTTCTTTGCTGGCGTACGGTCGTGGCCGCTGCCGTCTGTTACGGGCGCATGCCATGTACCGTTCATGACATCTGCGCGAACAGCATCCGGAAAGGCTTGAGCAATTGCTTTTCGCGGTCATCGGCCGGCTTCCCGACAGAAGAAGTTCCGAGCCTTCCCAGAAGCTCTGTGTGCGGCGGTACTGATCGGCGAAAAGGTTGCGATTTGCCCATTCGAAGTCGAACAATAGCCCAAGAGCCTGCCGGACACGGCGGTCAGCGAAAATCGGACGGCGTGTGTTGAACACGAAGCCCAGCATGTTGGCTGGTGTGCCCTTTTGAAGCTGTCCTGATGACCCGGCCCTGTTTTACAGCCGGGAAATCGTAGAGCTTTTCCCATCGGGTCGGGTTTGCCTCGATGAAGATATCCAGTAGGCCCTTCTTGAAAGACTCGAACAGGGACGTCTCGTTTCGATAATATTCAATCGTCAATGTATCGAAATTGTCGATGCCGCGCTGCGATGGGAGATTCTGCCCCAATAGTCAGGGTTACGCTTGTAGATGATACGCTGCCCCGGTTGCACACCGGAAACGAGATAGGGACCGCTGCCGACTGGCGGCTTCAGGGATGAATTGCCGAAGGTCTCCGGATCGATAGCGTGTTTCGGCAGCACGGGCATCGATGAAGCGATCAGCATCGGAAATTCGCGGTCCGACTTGTCGTTGAAAGTGAAACGAACGGAGCGCTCGCCTGTTTTCTCGATCTTTTCGATGCGACTCATCCGGTTGTTAAAAGGAGGACGTCCTTTTCCGTCAGAATATCATAGGTAAAGAGTACGTCGTCTACCGTTACGGGCTGGCCGTCCGACCATTTCGCGTTCGGATTCAAAGTGAATTCGATCCATTTGCGGTCCGGATCGATGGCAACTTTTTCCGCAAGCAGGCCATAGAGCGTAAAGGCTCGTCCCGCGAGCGCTGCATGAGCGTCTGGTAGACCATATTGCCGAGATCGATATCGCCGAACAGGCCGCGTGCGGTCGTACGCATGCTTTTGAGCACAAATGGGTTGAGGCTGTCGAAAGTACCGACAACGCCCATCGTGAAGGCACCGCCCTTCGGGGCATTAGCGTTTGCGTAAGGAAAATGGGTGAAATCAGCCGGAAGCGCCACATCTCCGTGCATGGAGAGCGCATAGTCGGGCTGTGCTTCGGCCATCGCCTGCACCGGCATCGCGCCGACGACAGCTCGGCAAGGCTCGCAAGAACCACCTTGCGGAGGAAGGCAATCAATCCGTTCAACTTCAATCGTCCATTGTAAATAAGTTTGATGGTCGCCGCCGGAAAGCGGCGATTCGGAACCGAAAACTAGCATGATCGTACATTATGTGCGGAATTAGGGCGTGTCCGCCACGCGACAGTAGAGACTAAAATCGAGATTTTGGCAGATCCGAGCCGGGAATGTCGAAACTCATCTGATTCATACCCCTAGTCGTTGTAACACGGCTCCGGATTAGGGCCTGCGAGGGTCCAGATGGGGATGAAAATCCCCGAGGTCACGCTGTTGCCGCATTTTCAAACCAGTGACGGTCTATCGCTGACTTAAATACAGAACGGAACTATAGATCAGAGTGTTGAAAGGAACCTGTTGATCATGTCCAGCACGAAGACAATCGCTGCCGCATCTGCCATTGCTGGCGCGTTCGCCCTGCTTGCTTCCGCGACGATGCCAGCATCCGCACAGCAGCCGCCGCAGGGCTGGTTCAAGGTCTGCTCGAAGCAGGAAGACAATGATATCTGCAACACGCAGAACATCGTCACCGCGGATTCCGGCCAGCTTCTGACCGCCGTCAACCTCATTGAGATCAAGGGCAAGATCAACCGCAAGATCTTTCAGGTGACGGTTCCTATCGGTCGTCTGATTCCGCCGGTGTCGGTCTCCAGATCGACAACAATAAACCGGTCAAGCTCGAATACGGCATCTGCTTCCCAGATCGCTGCATCGCTGAAGCTCCGTTGACCGACGATCTCACCAATGCGCTCAAGAAGGGTGGCAAGCTGACCCTGACCTCAGTCAATTATCAGAACAAGCCGAACCCGATTCCGGTTGCACTCACCGGCTTCTCCAATGCTCTGACCGGTCCGGCTCTCAAGCAGTCGGAACTGGAAGAACGCCAGAAGGAACTTCAGGACGCGGTCCAGAAGCGCCAGAAGGACTTTGAAGCCAAGATGAAGGCTGAGCAGGATAAGGCAAAGGGCGCAGCCAACTGAGTTGTTGTACAGTTTGTTATGAGAAAGAGGCGCTTCGAGCGCCTCTTTCATTTTAAGCGTAACTTTAAGAGAAAGCTCTATCTTAGTTAGAATGCTGTGATTTTACGCGATAGGAGCCATTGTCCAGTCGGTCGAATATTTCTGCTATCTGAGGGTGACGCAGAGGCTCGCCACTTAAATCCGGCACAAGGTTCTGTTCGGACACATAGGCGACATATTCGAATCCGCATTTTCAGCGAGTAGGTGGTAAAAGGCTGGTCACGATGTGGACGCGCTTCCTCTGGAATGGACTCGTACCATTCTTCCGTATTCGCAAATTCTGGGTCCACGTCGAAGATGACCCCGCGGAACGGAATAACCGGTGCTTGACGACCTGGCCGATCTGAAATTTCGCGTGCTTTATCTGTGTCATACCCATGCAACACTATGTAGTTCACCGCGTGACAAATTAAAGTCGGCGGGAACCGGCAATCCTATCAGTTTGATGTTTCGGATAATCTGAGAACTATACTAGCTGGAACGTTTTCCGTCGCTTCGGTGTGGGAGGCTCGGCAGTTTCGGCAGCAAATGCGAGAAACCGCTGCCTGGCCGAAGCCCCTCGCGCATGAAGAATGCGCGTAGCGGCGCGAATGAGCGAAGCATTTCCAACCCGACCCCACGCACAATCTGTGCAGGAAGCATGCTGGAGAGAAGCGAACGATTGAGTGCGTCGACCGAGCCGGTGCGGGCCAGAATATCTGGCCGCCGTGCCCGGTCATAGGCACGAATAACCCGATCCGAACCGGGATCGACAGGGTCTCTCTCAATGGCCTTAACCAGCGTTTCGACATCGCGCGAACCAAGATTGAGGCCCTGTGCACCAATTGGAGGAAACACGTGCGCGGCTTCGCCGATCAAGATGGTGCGCTTGGCCGCAAAGATGTGAGGCACGAGGCCGGAAAGAGGCCAGGCCTGCGGCTTGATTTCGAGCGCGATCTTGCCCAGCATGGATTGCATCATCTCTTCGATACGCTGAGCGAGCGTGGCTTCGTCAAGCGCGAGGAGCGCTTTGGCGCGATCGGGATTGACCACCCAGACGAGGCTCGAACGTTTGCCCTTCAAGGGCACCTGTGTGAACGGGCCTTCTTCTGTGTGAAATTCGGTCGAAATGTTTTCATGGTTGAGACCATGAGAGAAGGAAAGGACGATCGCCGTCTGCGGATAGCTCCAGCGGCGTGTGCGGACGCCGCTGCTTCCCGAGCCATGGAATTGCGCCCATCCGCTGCCACGATCAGCTTTGTGTGCAATGTGTCGCCGCCCGAGAGCGTGACGGTCACATGGTCGCCATTGTGACGATATTCGATGACGGTTGCATTGATGCGCCGGATATTCGGATTGCGTGCAACGGCTTCAGAAAGTTTCTCGTTCAAAACGGCGTTGGGAATGTTGTAGCCGAACGCAGTCTCGTCGATTTCACCGGCGCGAAAGGTCACCACGGGGCTTCTCACGAGACGTCGCGTCGCGTCGATAATGCGCATGGAAGCAAGAGCCGCCGCTTCCGGCTCGATATCCGACCAGACGCCCAGTCCCTCCAGCAATCTGATAGCAGGCATCATGAGCGCTGTCGTGCGACGGTCTCCTTTGTCGGTTTCGGGTCCCAACAACACGGTGCGATAGCCTTTTGCACCGAGCGCCAGTGCGGCCATCATTCCGGCGGGTCCGCTGCCGCTGATGACAATGTCGGTGAGTGGCTTGTTCACAACAAGATCGTTCATCGTGTTTCATCCCTTGTCCGATAGCGCGGACCTCGTGCACCGTCTGATGATTCCAGCCGCACTTAAACCGAATTGCAGTCAAAAGGCCATTCTTCCGTGGGATTATGGCGGATTTGCCTCATGCCTTACTTGCTCTTTTGCGCTTATTCGGGGAAAGCTGCTCAACGAGCATGGCTTTCCCTGGTGGAAAGGCTATTCAACGATCTTGAGGGTTGGGGACGTCAGTTTGTTTGGTGTACGCGTTCCCCATTTGATGAAATATACTCGCTGCCTTGGGGAATGTCTCGGGCGGGATATGCGCGGCGACAAATTGAAATGGCGGACGGCGTGAAAACCAAACTGACCGGAAAACTTAAAGCCAAGAAAGTCACCGCACCGCAAGCCAAGGCGTTTTCGGTTCATCTTCTGACGGCGTCGGGTTCGTTTCTGGCATTCCTTTCCATCGTGGCGGCCAGTGACGGACGCTATACGGCAATGTGGTGGTGGCTCGGATTGGCGCTTTTCGTCGACGGAATCGACGGCCCTATCGCACGCAAGCTCGAGGTCAAATATGTTCTGCCAAACTGGTCCGGCGAGCTTCGACAATATCATCGACTATGTCACTTACGTTCTGATACCCGCTTTCGCACTCTATCAAAGCGGATTTATGGGGACGTATCTGTCATTCATATCCGGTGCCATTATCGTGGTTTCGAGCGCGATTTATTATGCCGACACCGGAATGAAGACGAAGGAGAACTTCTTCAAGGGCTTCCCTGTCGTCTGGAATATGGTCGTCTTTACGCTTTTCATCGTCAGGCCGGGCGAATGGGTGGCTTTCGCAACGGTTGTCGTGTCGGCAATCCTGTCGTTCCTGCCGATCAACTTTTGCATCCGGTGCGCGTCGTGCGCCTGCGACCGCTTAATCTGACGGTTTTCCTGCTCTGGTGTGCCTTTGGCGCGGCTGCGCTCTATTATACTCTTGACGCGCCATTGTGGGTCCGCGTCGGCATATCGGTGACCGGCCTCTACATCTACTTCATCGGCGCTGTTATGCAGTTTTTCCCGGATTAGGACGGACCGCCACCGTCATCGCGGCTGAAAAAGCCGCTGCCGCAAAGAAGAGTGGAGAAGCATGATGATCAATGCCATTCGCGTCCATCAGACCGGTGGGCCGGAAGTCATGAAATATGAACAGATCGAGATAGGCGAACCCGGCCCAGGCGAGGCGAAGGTGCGCCACGAAGCTGTCGGCCTCAACTTCATCGACGTCTATTTCCGTACCGGACTTTACAAGGCAGCCCAGATGCCTTTCACGCCCGGCAACGAAGGCGCAGGCACGGTCATCGCAGTGGGACCGGGCGTTGACGATGTTCACGTCGGGGATCGCGTGGCATATGTTGCTACGCCGGGTTCCTATGCAGACGAGCGCATTCTGCCAACCGATAGGCTGGTCAAGGTTCCGGATAATGTCGATCTGAAAACCGCCGCATCCATGATGCTGAAAGGTATGACGGCGCAATATCTTCTGCGTCGTACATTCAAGGTGGAACCGGGACAGACGATCCTGTTTCACGCTGCCGCCGGCGGCGTGGGGCTGATTGCCGGGCAATGGGCGAAACATCTGGGCGCCACTGTCATCGGCACGGCAGGATCGGAAGAAAAGATCTCATTGGCCAGAAAGCATGGCTACGACCATGTCATCAACTACCGTACCGAGAACTTTGCCGAAAAGGTGAAGGAACTGACCGACGGAGCGGGGTTGACGTCGTCTATGATTCCGTTGGACGCGATACCTATATGGGTTCGCTCGACGTGCTGAAGCCGCTTGGCATGTTTGCCTGTTTTGGTCAGTCTTCGGGCGTCATTCCGCCATTCGACCTCGGCATTCTGGCGCAGAAGGGCTCGCTCTTCGCGACACGTCCAACGCTATTCAATTACATCGCCAAGCGGGCGGACCTCGAAAAGACGGCTGCAGAGCTTTTCGATGTGGTGGGAAGCGGCGCCGTCAAGATCGAGATTAACCAGACCTATGCGCTCAAGGATGCGCGCAAGGCGCATGAGGATCTGGAAGCCCGCAAGACGACGGGAACCACCATTCTGCTGCCATGAGCAACATAGGATTGCAGCGGTGCATATGTCCACGGCTGCTTGCTTTTGGGCTTTTCAAGAGCAGACTTGCTGGATAAGGTCGCTTAAAAATACAAACGGGGAACAATGACAGCGCCTTTAACCGACCGGCCTCTTCTGGATGTCCGCCGGCTCACGAAAGTATTTGGTCAGCGGGCCTGCGATGGTATTGATCTCACCATCGGGGAGGGTGAGATCACGCGCTTCTGGGTGAAAACGGCGCCGGAAAGTCCACTTTTGTGAAAATGCTGTTCGGAGCGCTCCAACCCCTCGAAGGCGAAATCGTGTGGAAGGGGCAGCCAGTTACGATAAACGAGCCTGCTGCCGCAAGAAAACTCGGCATTGGCATGGTTTTTCAGCATTTTTCGCTGTTCGACTCGCTTACCGCCGCTGAAAACATCGCCTTGTCGCTCGACCGTTCATTACCACTTTCAGACGTTGCAAAGCGTGCACATGAGGTTGGCAAAACATACGGTCTTCCGGTTGATCCGCAGGCCCATGTTGGTGATCTGTCAGTTGGCGAACGCCAGCGTATCGAAATTGTGCGCTGCCTTCTTCAGAAGCCGGATCTTATCATTCTGGATGAGCCGACTTCGGTGCTGACGCCGCAGGAAGCCGACAAGCTATTTGAAACGCTGGAGCGTCTGAAAGCAGAAGGCAAGTCGATCCTTTATATCAGCCACCGTCTGGAAGAGGTGAAACGGCTTTGTGACCGCGCAACCGTGCTGCGACATGGCAAAGTTGTTGCGCATTGCGATCCACGTAAAGAGACTGCTGCATCGCTCGCCCGTATGATGGTTGGCAATGACATCAACGTTGTGGCACGCAGCCCCATTGCGGCAGTAAATGCCGGTAATGAAGCGCTTTTGGAAATCAGGTCACTGTCGCAGCCGCCGCGCGCCCTTTTCGACGGCATTGAAGGATATTTCTCTCTCGGTCGCCGCGGGCGAGGTTGTCGGTATTGCCGGGGTGGCAGGCAACGGGCAGGGTGAATTCTTCGAAGCCGTTTCCGGGAAGTACTGCAGTCAAATCCATCGAATGTGCGCATTCGCGGAAAGGATGCAGGCAAGGCTGGCATTAGCGCAAGACGCATGATGGGGCCGCTTTCGTGCCGGAGGAGCGGCTTGGTCATGGCGCGGTTCCGACAATGTCGCTCACCGACAATCTGTTCTTGTCCCGTTACAGGACGGATGCGAAAATGTTCCTGCGTGGCGGCAAGATGAAGCTGATCGCAGAGAGTGCGCTTCGGGCGGCCGCAAAACGCATTATTGAACGGATGGATGTGCGCAAGAGCGCTGAAAATCCGCCTGCCTCTGCCCTTTCCGGCGGAAACCTGCAGAAATTCATCATCGGGCGTGAGCTTGATCGCTCACCATCGGTCATGGTTGTGAACCAGCCGACATGGGGCGTCGACGCGGGGCTGCGGCGCACATCCGGCAGGCGCTTGTCGATCTTGCGCGTTCCGGTTCCGCAGTTCTCGTCATCAGCCAGGATCTTGATGAGCTTCTTGAAATCAGTGACCGCATTGCCGTGATGAATCATGGCCAGCTTTCCGATCCTCTGCCGATTGCCGATGTAACTCTGGAAAAGATCGGCCTTCTCATGGGTGGTATTTCCGGAGAAGCTGCATGATGCGGATCGAACTCGTCAAACGCCCGCAGCCATCGAAACTTTTCAGCGCCTTGTCGCCATTGCTTGCGCTGTCGCTGACGCTGGTTTTCGGAGCTATTGCCTTTGCCCTGATGGGCAAGGAACCGCTGCATGCGCTCTATGTCTTCTTCGTCGAGCCGCTTTTCGATATCTGGTCATGGCATGAGCTTCTGGTGAAGGCGGCTCCGCTGATCCTGATCGCGGTCGGCCTTTGCGTCTGTTTTCTATCCAATAACTGGAATATCGGTGCCGAGGGACAGTTTATCGCCGGTGCCATAGCGGGATCGGTCCTGCCCGTCATGTTTCCCGATGTGCAGTCATGGCTGGTTCTGCCCTTGATGATGCTGATGGGGATGGCGGGTGGCGCGGCTTATGCATCCATTCCGGCATTGCTGAAAGTGCGCTTCAATACCAATGAAATCCTGACCAGCCTCATGCTTGTCTACGTCGCGCGCTGTTCCTCGACTGGCTGGTGCGCGGGCCGTGGCGCAACCCGGAAGGCTATAATTTCCCGGAAACGCGCCAGTTCAACGATAGCGCTATTCTGCCGGAAATCTGGAGCGCATCCGGTCGTGCGCATTGGGGCTTCATCTTTGCGCTCGTTGTGGCGGTTGCCGTCTGGTTCCTGCTCAAGCACACGCTGAGGGATTTGAGGTCAAGGTTATCGGCCAAAGCCCGCGCGCAGGGCGCTTTGCCGGTTTCAGCGCGGGCAGGATGGTGTTCTTTGTTTTCGCCCTCTCGGGCGCGCTTGCAGGGCTTGCGGGCATTGCGGAAACTTCGGGAGCTATCGGGCAGCTTCGCCCGGTCATTTCTCCGGGCTACGGTTTTACTGCAATCATCGTCGCGTTTCTCGGGCGCCTCAATCCGCTGGGAGCGATAGCAGCCGGTCTGGTGCTAGCGCTTTCCTATCTTGGCGGTGAGGCCGCACAGGTTTCCATCGGCATCTCGGAAAAATCCGCGCGTGTGTTTCAGGGCATGATCCTATTCTTCGTGCTCGCCTGCGATACACTCATCCTTTATCGCATTCGGTTCATATCCGGTCGCCAAGCGGGAAAGGCCTGATCTCATGGATTTGACGCAGGCTATTCTTCTCACGATTGCAACGGCGGCGACGCCGCTCCTGATCGCTGCCATCGGCGAGCTTGTCGTGGAACGCTCCGGCGTTCTCAATCTCGGTGTCGAGGGTATGATGCTGATGGGGGCGGTGTCCGGCTTCGCCATTGCACAAATGACCGACTCGGCCTGGCTGGGCTTGTTTGCCGCTGTTCTGGTCGGTGCGCTTTTTCTGCCGTTTTCGGCTTTCTGACGCTCATACTCGTCACCAATCAGGTGGCAACCGGACTGGCGCTGACAATCCTCGGCGTTGGCGCATCGGCCTTGCTTGGCGAAAGCTTTGTCGGGCTTCCCGGCGTGCGACTGAACCCGATCCATATTCCCTATCTGACTGACCTGCCGCTTGTCGGGCGCTTCCTCTTCGGTCAGGACCCCATTTTCTATATGTCCATTCTGCTGGTTGTAGGCGTGGCATGGTTTCTGTTCCGCACGCGAGCAGGGCTTACATTGCGTGCCATCGGCGATAGCCATGGCTCGGCCCATGCGCTCGGCGTGCATGTGGTGCGTACGCGCTATCTGGCGGTTCTGTTCGGCGGTGCTTGCGCCGGTCTTGCGGGCGCGCAACTCTCGCTCGTCTACGTTCCGCAATGGGTGGAAAACATGACCGCCGGGCGTGGCTGGATCGCTCTTGCTCTTGTCGTTTTCGCTTCGTGGCGACCGTGGCGCGTACTGATTGGTGCCTACTTGTTCGGCGCGGTGACCATCGGCCAGCTTCATGCGCAGGCGCTTGGCTTTGGCTTGCCCTCGCAGTTTTGTCTGCGCTGCCTTATCTCGCGACGATTGTGGTGCTGGTCATCATCTCGCGCAACAAACGCCTGACGATGATGAATACGCCGGCTTCGCTCGGCAAGCCGTTCGTGCCGGACCGGTAAAAGAACGGGTGAGGGGTAAACGCAAACCGTCCCAAGGGTTTTCGTTTTGGTTAGTGGGTAAAACAAGGAGTGCAGGGAACATGAAAAGACGCTTATGGCTATGGCCACTGCCGCAAGCTTTATGCTTGGCGGCGCGGCACATGCAGAGGAAAAACTGAAAGTAGGCTTCATCTATATCGGACCTCCCGGCGATTTCGGCTGGACCTATCAGCACGATCAGGCCCGCAAGGAGCTGATCGAGGCGCTCGGCGACAAGATTGAAACCACCTATCTTGAAAACGTGCCGGAAGGTGCGGATGCCGAACGTTCCATCGAACGTTTGGCGCGTGCCGGCAACAAGCTGATCTTCACGACGTCGTTCGGCTATATGGACCCGACCCTCAAGGTCGCCAAGAAATTCCCGGACGTGAAGTTCGAGCATGCGACCGGCTACAAGACCGCCGACAACATGTCTGCCTATAATGCGCGCTTCTATGAAGGCCGTTATGTGCAGGGTGTGATCGCCGCCAAGATGTCGACCAAGGGTGTCGCGGGTTACATCGCTTCCGTGCCGGTTCCGGAAGTGGTGCAGGGCATCAATGCATTCATGCTCGGTGCCCAGTCGGTCAATCCAGACTTCAAGGTCAAGGTGATCTGGGCGAATTCCTGGTTCGATCCTGGCAAGGAAGCCGATGCGGCCAAGGCTCTGATCGATCAGGGGTGGACATCATCACCCAGCATACCGATTCCACTGCTGCTATTCAGGTGGCGCATGATCGCGGGATCAAGGCTTTCGGCCAGGCTTCGGACATGATCAAGTTCGCACCGGACACGCAGCTTACCGCTGTCGTGGACGAATGGGGCCGTACTATATCGACCGCACCAAGGCCGTTCTCGACGGCAGCTGGAAGAGCCAGAACGTCTGGTGGGGTATGAAGGAAGGCCTTGTGAAGATGGCTCCTTATACCAATATGCCGGACGACGTGAAGAAACTGGCCGAAGAAACCGAAGCCAAGATCAAGTCAGGCGAACTGAAGCCTTTCACCGGCCCGATCAAGAAGCAGGACGGCTCCGTCTGGCTGAAAGAAGGCGAACAGGCTGACGACAAGACCCTGCTGGGCCTCAACTTCTACGTCGCTGGCGTGGACGACAAGCTGCCGCAGTAGAATTTTTAAGACTGAATGGAAAAGGGCGCCCAAAGCGCCCTTTTAGTTTTATCAAAACGGATTGAAGCTGCTTGTTAAAGCGAAAGCTTAAGCCCTTCGTGACTATCCATGAATCCGAGCGACTGATAAAACGCAGCGCATCGGCGCGTGATTTGTCGGTCGTGAGCTGTACCAGACCGCAGCCGCGCTCGCGGCACTGCTCGATTGCCCACCCAATCATCTGGCGGCCTATTCCACCGCCACGAATGTGGCTTGCAATCCGTACGCTTTCGATCTGTCCGCGCCACATGCCCAACCGCGACAGACCGGGTATGAAGCTGATCTGCATGCAGCCGATAATCTCGCCATCTCGTTCCACGACGGCGAGAAGCTGGTTGGGGTCGGCATCAATTGCCGCAAAGGCGTTGCGATACTCATCCCGCAATGGAAGGCTTGTGTCTTCGCGCTTTGCGCCGAGAGCGTCATCAGCCAGCATGGCGACGATTACCGCCACGTCAGCCGAGATGGCTTTTCTGATCGTTAGGGCAGTTTCCACCGCCATCAGACCGCGATGCCATGCAGATTGTAAGCGTCGCCTGCTTCGATCTCCACCGTCACGATGTCGCCGACGCGAAGCGGGCGGCGCAACTGGATGTGAACGCTGCCGTCGATTTCCGGAGCATTCTCGCGCGTACAGTCCTTGGAGCGGAGGCTGGTGATGATACGTTCCGATCGACAAGCGCCTTCGGGCAGGCGAGTGAAACGAAACTGACGCGCGGTGCGCTCATGATGATACCTCGCGAGTGTCGGAAAATTGCACGCGGAATATCACGATAAAGGGGCGACGGAAAAGTTGAGATGAGAAAAAGCCGGAGCAAAAGACGCCGGCTTTCATCAATAATGACGATTGGCTTATTCAGCCTGATCGGCCGGAGCCGCATTGAGCTGACCATAACGCTCTTCGCCGATCTTGGCGAGAAGGTCGAGTTGGGTTTCGAGGAAGTCGATATGACCTTCCTCGTCGGCCAGAAGCTCATCGAAAAGCTGCTTGGAAACATAGTCGCCGAGTTCGTCGCAGATTTCGCGAGACTTCTTGTAGGAAGCGCGTGCGTCGTATTCGCCTGCAAGGTCCGCTTCCAGAACTTCCTTGACGTTCTGGCCGATGCGCAGCGGAGATACGGTCTGCAGGTTCGGGTGACCTTCGAGGAAAATGATGCGGTCAATCAGCTTGTCGGCATGATGCATTTCTTCGATGGATTCTTCCCGTTCCTTCTTGGCAAGACGCGTGAAGCCCCAGTCGTTGAGGAGGCGGTAGTGAAGCCAGTACTGGTTTACAGCGCCAAGCTCGAGGAACAATGCCTCGTTAAGCCGCTCGATGACCTTTGGTTCGCCTTTCATTCCATGAACTCCCGAATTTGTCGCGTAGAGAACGTACACGATCCATGAACTGGACCACGTTTTCGTCCATTTGGTTATGACGAAGATGATACTCTTCAGTCACCCTTATGATCGTTTCTACGACGTTTGGGAAGCAGCCACAGCAACGGCCGCGCTTGGACATGGCATTATAGACGGTGCCAGGAACGATAAGTTGCCAGCAATCCTGATCGAGAAGCTCGATAACAACAGCTTCGATGTCTTTATCGGTAATAACGTTGCAGCTGCAGACTAGCATGAGAAACTATCTTCCATGCTCGCAAAGCTGAAATTAGATGCAGAAAGCATCAAATAGAGACTTTACCGGCTCACTTTTTACTTTAACTGTATCGCTGCCTGGAAAGGCTGGCAGCTTTATTTCATTCGTGGCGCGAGGCCGAACTGAACCGGTCAAGGGTTCCTCCAATTGCAAGGGTTAAAGGCCCGAACATTAAAGGCAATACTTAAATGGTGGTTTTAAACCCACCAAATTAAGTCAAGTTATGACCGGTGAAGCTCCAATCTGTCAATTTTATGTTTTTGAAACGTTCTAAAAATCAATAACTTAGAATTATTCTAAATATGAGTTAAATAGCTATCTTTAAACGATAATTGGTCGTTTGCCATTGTCATGACGGTGTTCAAAGGGCACCGTCATGATATTGTGCGCTATTTCGCCGCATCTTGTGGATAGTTGTTTCTTTCACCCATCAGGAGCCGAGAACTGAGCTGAAACCTTCAAACTGCGGAGGTCCGAGATAGAGCGGCTTATTGTCTCCAGCGTTGCGATGTGCATCGCGAAACTGTTCGGACTTGGTCCAGGCGACGAAATCATCGCGATTGCGCCAGACGGTATGCGAAGCATAAAGCGTGTAGCCTTCCTCTTCGTTTGTTGCGCCGCGCAGAAGGTGAAAACTCTCAAAACCGGGAAGTTCCGACAGTTTCGAGTCACGATTTTTCCAGACGGTCTCGAAGTCGGCTTCGCTGCCGAGGCGAACCTTGAAGCGATTCATGGCTATGAACATTGCTGATCCTTTTCCATCAGGTTGGGGACTGGCTATAGCGCATCCCGAAAAGTGCAAAGCGGTTTTCGGATGAGATGCGGGTTAATAAAACAGTTAGAGCATTTTTGACGATTCCCGTCAGGGCTGGAAACGCTTTAACTATACAATTTCCGGCGAGTGCAGCGGTAGGACTGCACTCGCCGCGTCACATCCTGGGATCAGAAGGCCGCCCGCGGTCAGGATGGTCGGACTTCGCAGATGTGACGATCATGAGAGAGGGGAGAAAACACCTCTCTGAAAGTCTAAAATTGAACTGGGTCGAGACGAGGAATGTGCGCCCCCGGCCAGAACCATAGGTGCTGAGGGCAGGGGTGAATTCCTTGTCGGCAATATTGAGCACCTGAAGCGAAAGATCGACTGTGTCGGTGAATTTGTACTTCGCGAAGACATCGACCAATGTGTAGGGATCGGTATCGTTTCCCGTGATGCTTCTGCCGCTCGAAACGTGCTGAACACGTAGACCGCTCTCAAGCTTGCGTTCGAAGAAGCGCGCTCCGGCTGTAACCGTTACGACATCTTCCGGCAGATACTGGTTTGCCCCGAGGCCCGCCGTTTGTTCCGGAAGTTCGGAGGTGGAATGCGTATAGGCGATGCCGCCGAAGGCGAAGCCAGCATCATAACGCGCGTCAAGTTCGAAGCCCTTTACATCGGAAGTGCCATCCACGTTGATGAACTGACTGTTCGTGCTGGAAGCCGTGATATAGTCTTCAACTCGCATCATGTAATAATTGGCTTTGATGCGCAGACCGTCTTCCGCAGTGAAGATGCCGTCGCGAGCGATATTGACGCCGAATTCCCAGCCCCGCTGCTTTTCGGGACGCAAATCAGGGTTACCTCGCAACCTTCCTGTTCCGGCATGCGCCACGCCGCCAAGGAATGTTTCCTGCAGGCTTGGTGAACGCATTGAATGCGCATAAGTGATATATGGCTGCAGCCAGTCGGTCACATTATAGGCGACGGTGATCTTGGGGCTGAATTCGCTATCGTTGTTGGAAACTGTCCCATCTTCGCTTTCAAGCTTGAAATAATCATAACGGAGGCCGGTAACGACCTGCAGTGCTTGATAATTCCAGGTCGCTTCCGAGAAAACCGCCCCACGATTAGACGTGGCATCTGCGGGGTTAACACCAGTGTTGCTGCCGCCCGCACTATCGTGATTGATTTCAAAGCCGTTCTTCCACGCGACGGCTACATCACCAAAGGTGAAGCGTGACGTGTTCGAGGCGGTCATGCCTGTGGTGTCCGTTGAAATCTGACGCCCGACATAGCTGCCATTGCCGCCCACCCAGTTCTGCAGCGTGCTGTTGTGGTAGATGTTGACATCGAGGTCGATGAGATCGTTGTCGGACGGGTTGTAATTATATTGAGCAAAGAACGTGCGGTTCTGCAGGAACATATCGTAGATTGTATAGGTTCCAGGGCGGTAACCGGTGGCATATGTTCCGTAGTGGTTGTTGTAGAGCACGCCGCCAAGCGTCAGCTTCTGATCTTCGCCAAGGCCGAATTCGGCTTTGAAGAGGCCAGACGTCACTCCTCGCCGGACTTCTCGACGGTTGCGCCGTCGCCGTTCTTGTAATCGTTGGAATCGTGACGGCTGATGGCCGCAACAATCCCGATGGAATTGACACGGGCAGCACCTGCCAGCATTTCAGAGAAGCCGGTGCCATTGCTGCCCCAGGAAGCGCGGCCGAGAACGCCCTTGTCCTTGCCGTCGAGAATGACATCATCGACGCCGAGCGTGCGGAAATTGACGCTGCCTGCAAGGGCGGTGCCGCCTTCGGTCGTTACCGCGCCGCGCGTCACGTCGATTTCGGATAGCAGGTTCGGATCGATATAGGCATAGCCCTGCGCATCGTGTGCGGTGTTGCGGTAGTTCTGCGGCACGCCGTCGATCATCATGTTGACACGACCGGAGCCTTCGAAACCACGGATATTGACTGCAACGCCGGGATTGGAACCGTTTTGCAGGGTGAACACGCCAGCCGTGCCACGCAACACGTCATCAAGCTTCGTGCCACCGAAACGATTGATCTCTTCGCGGTCGACCCTACCGACCGGTGCCGCCACGGACGTCGGCGCCTGCGCGTCGGTCGCCCGGCGAATGGTGATCGTCTTCAACGCAACGCCAGCTTCTTCAGAGGCTTTTGTTCCTGCGCAAAGGCTTGTGACGTCATTGCCACCAGAATGACAGCGAGCCCTGTGCTCGCCAGAATTGATCGTTTGTGAACCCCACCAGTCGCCCGCATTTCCAATGTTTCCTTCGTGAACCAGACGCGCTTCGTCGACCCGACGGGCGACGAAGAAACTAAAAATTCAATTGTTTATGGCTTCCCCTCAAGAGAAAGCCGCGTGCTGGCTGGGAAGACGGTTTCTTCCGGGCTTGCGCTGAAAAAGCGAGATTTAAACTTGACTCGATTATTCCAGTAATGCAGTGATTAATAAACATGACTGTTGATGTCAACAAAACAAATTTGCTGTCATCACCGTGTGAAAAGTCGATGCTGAGGCGAGAAAATGAACAGGCGAATCCATATCGACATGCAGGTGCGGTTACCGCGCGGATCCGTTTCCGACAGAACTGCAAATCGCATTCCTGAAAGCCAGTTCAGCGGCGATTCAACCGAGTCTGTCCCGGCTCAGATAAAACCTCGCTTCGGCGAGAGTGCACTTGAGCCGCAACTGAAAACCTATGGCAGTCGCGAACTCTTCGACGGCTCCGGGAAGTGGGCATAGAGCACGGCGGCTCGCTCTATCGCCTCAAGATCACCCGCCAAGGCAAGCTCATCCTAAACAAGTAGGCAACCATCAGATGACGACTCATTCCAAGCCCTCCCAGAGCAGATTCTCAAGGCACGGGCTGATAATCCGAAAATGCGTGAACGCGATTTTGCGCAGAGCCTTGGTATATCAGAAGCCGATTTTGTAGCAGCGCATTGCGGACAAGATGCAGCGGCATCGATTTCGGCCCGGCGTATTCGCGCCGATGTCGAAATGCTATTGAACCGTATTGGGGCGGTCGGCGAAATCATGGCGCTAACGCGCAATGAGAGTGTTGTTCACGAGAAGATCGGACCTTTTGAAAAGACGATTTGGGGCCGCATGCTTCGCTGGCACTCGGCAAGGAGATTGATCTTCGTATTTTCCCGAAGCATTGGGTTCACGGTTTTGCCGTTGCCAAGCAGGACGGCGAAGCGACGCGCCGCAGCCTGCAATTCTTCGATGCCACGGGCGAGGCGGTATTCAAGATTCATCTGCGTGCGGCTTCCAACGTTGAAGCCTACGAAGCACTTGTCAGCGATTTGCTGCTGGACGATCAGTCGCCTGTCGTTGAGACCAGCCTACTTGCTCCACAAGGGCCGAAGACCGATCTATCGCTTCTCGACATCGACGCATTCCGTGAACGGTGGGGCGCTCTCACCGATGTGCACCAGTTTGTCGGTCTGCTGAAGGATTTCGGGGTGGACCGCCATCAGGCCGTGCATCTTGCCGGTCATGATTTCGCCTGGCGTGTCGATACCTCGTCCGTGGAAGCCATGATGAACCATGCAGTGCAGGAAAAGCTGCCGATCATGTGCTTTGTCGGCAGCCGCGGATGCATCCAGATTCATACGGGTCCGATCCGCGAGATCAAGATGATGGGGCCATGGCTGAACGTGCTCGACCCGACATTCCATATGCATCTGCGCATCGATCACATCGCTGATGTCTGGGTGGTGCGCAAGCCGACGAAGGACGGTCATGTGACATCGCTGGAGGCCTATGATGCCAATGGTGAACTGATGGTCCAGTTCTTCGGCGAGCGTCATGAAGGCGAGGCAGAACTGGCCGACTGGCGCATGATCGCGGAAAATCTTCCGCGTCTGCCGCAGTCGTCTGCTGCATAAGGTGACGGCAATGTCGTTCATTTCCTTGTGCTTCAGGCGCGGAGCTGTTCTGGTTGCCATCGCATTGTCGGTGGCGGGAGGCGGTGCTGTGCGCGCTGAAACCGTCGATCATTTCGACGATACGTCGCGCATCGTTTCTGTCGGCGGCTCGCTGACGGAAATCGTCTACGCTCTCGGTGCAGAAAGATGCTCGTCGCGCGCGACCAGACGAGTGCTTATCCCGACGCGGTAAAGAAGCTGCCGGATATTGGATATATGCGCCAGCTTGCACCGGAAGGCGTGCTCTCGGTCAACCCGACCGGCATTTTGCTTCTTGAAGGCAGCGGTCCGCTGGACACGCTCGATGTTCTGAAGAAAGCATCCGTGCCGATGATCGTCGTGCCAGAAACTTTTACCGACGAAAGCGTCATCAAGAAAATCGAGATTGTGGGCAAGGCACTTGGTCTGGAAGACAAGGCCAAGACGTTTGCTGCCGAAGTTTCGCGTGATATCGAAGCGGCTGAGAAAGCTGCAGCTGGCCACAGTTCGCGCAAGCGAGTGCTTTTCGTACTGTCGGCTCCCGGCGGGCGCATGATGGCATCGGGTACAGGCACGGCAGCCAATGGCATGATCGAGCTTGCCGGAGGCGAAAACGTCATTACCGAATATCACGGATATAAGCAGCTGACCGACGAAGCTATCGAGAAAGCGGCGCCCGACATGATCCTGATGATGGATACGGGTGCAGACGGGATGACGCCGGAATCGCTGTTGAAAAATCCCTCATCGCCGCAACACCGGCGGGTCGTGACAAGAATATCGTGTCGATGGAAGCCTCTTATCTGTTGGGATTTGGGCCGCGGACCGGCGCTGCCATTCGTGACCTTTCGGCAAAACTCTACGGCGCTTCCGCGGCGCAATAGCATGATCAGGCTTGCACGTTTGAAAAACATGCAAGCCTGATTGCAAGGATTATTCGAAATGACCAGCCAAGTCGCGCAGCGCACGAACAGCGCTTTGCAGCGCGCCATTCAGATAATGACGTCACTACCTCCAACGATGGCGTCACGATAGACCGCGCGGCACGTGCGCGGCTCGCCATCATAATGCTCGCAGTTGCTTTATGCATCGCAGCTTTGTTCAGCCTGACGGCAGGCGCTTCAGACGCGTCCGTGCTTTCGGTTTTGCGCGCTCTGACCTCCTCCGGCGCAGCCGAAGGCGCGGATGCATTTCGCCGCGATCATCTGATTATCATGGAGATCCGCCTGCCGCGTATCGTCATGGGCATGCTGATAGGGGCGGGGCTCGCCGTTTCCGGCGCTGTGATGCAGGGGCTTTTTCGCAATCCGCTGGCCGATCCGGCGCTTGTCGGTGTGTCCGCTGGTGCTGGTCTTGGCGCTGTATCGATGATCGTTCTGGGCGGCACGTTTCTCGCGCCCATTATTGCGATCCTCGGTGTTTATGCGTTGCCGCTCGCAGCATTTCTGGGTGGGCTTGCCAGCACTTTGCTGCTCTATCGTGTCGCGACGCGTCGCGGGCGCACCTCTGTTGCAACCATGCTGCTCGCAGGTATAGCGCTTGGTGCCCTGGCGGGCGCTGCGACCGGCGCACTCATCTATCTGGCCGATGACCGGCAATTGCGCGACCTGACATTCTGGGGTCTCGGTTCGCTTGCCGGTTCCACCTGGGCAAAGATTGGCGCTGCTGGGCCGATCATCGCCATAATTCTGGTGGTTTCGCCTTTGCTTGCGCGCGGTCTCAATGCTTTGGCTTTAGGCGAGGCTGCTGCCGGCCATCTCGGCATTCAGGTGCAGCGCGTCAAAACATTGCCATCGTCACGGTGGCTGCCGCTACCGGCGCGACGGTGGCCGTTGCGGGCGGGATCGGCTTTATCGGCATCGTTGTGCCGCATATGTTGCGCCTCAGCATAGGGCCGGACCATCGTTATCTCCTGCCAGCGTCGGCTCTGTTGGGCGCTACTCTTCTGCTACTGGCGGATGCGGTAAGCCGCACGATTGTGGCTCCGGCAGAATTACCGATCGGCATCATCACCGCGCTTTTCGGCGCGCCGTTCTTCCTCTGGATATTGCTGCGCCAGCGCGGCCTGCTTGATCTGTGAGGCCATCATGATCGAAACAAAGGCATTGGGCGTAAGCCTGTCGGGCAAGACCATCATCAGCGACATCGCCTTTCGGCTAAGCCGGGCAAGGTGACTGCAATCGTCGGACCGAACGGTTCCGGCAAGACCACACTGTTGCGCGCTCTTTCCGGTGATATTGCCTATACTGGGACAGCCTGTCTGGATGGCCGGTCCTTTGCAGAATTCGCCATGGCAAATGGCAGCACGCCGGGCAGTGCTTCCACAGGCAAGCGCCTTGTCGTTTCCCTTCACGGTTCGTGAGATCGTGAAAATCGGGCTTACAGGCGGCTATAGCGGCGTTTCTCGTGATGAAGAGAAACGCTTGCCCGATCTTGCCTTACAGAGGGTTGATCTCGCTAGCTTCGGAGGACGACTTTATCAGGAGCTTTCCGGAGGAGAACAGCAGCGGGTGCAGCTTGCCCGTGTTCTTTGCCAGGTCTGGAAACCGGTCGTGGATGGGAAGGCGCGCTATCTCTTTCTCGACGAGCCGATTTCAAGCCTCGATATACGCCACCAGATCGTCGTGATGGAGATTGCGAAGGATTTCGCGGCGGCAGGCGGCGGGGTGATCGCTATCCTGCATGATCTAAACCTGACTGCCATGTTCGCCGACCGTATTGCAGTCATGAACAGGGGCAAGCTCGATGTGATCGGCACACCGCGCGAAGCACTGACCGACGAACGGCTCGAACGTGTCTATGAATGCACGTTACGCGTGGGCATTCCACCGGAAAGGGGCGTGCCTTTCGTGCTACCGCAATCGGCTTATCGCGCAGCCGCAGAATAAAAAGGTCCGGCATCAAGCCGGACCTCAGGCTGCTGACAAACCTCCGGCAGGGTCAAAATGACCTCAGATTCACGGAACGTCCCAGATTCAGAACGTGAACAAATCGGAATCAAAACCCCTCGTTTTTGACTGCTTCCAAAAATCGAGGGGTTTGTAATCTGAGGTCCGGCATCAAGCCGGACCTTTTATTTCAAACGTTGCGTTGAACCGTCAGCTCGCGACGCGCTCTTCTTCCATTTCATCGAGGCCGAGCAGGTGCCGCACATTCGGGCGCGCCTTGACGAGATCTGCAATGCTGTACTTCATCAGCACGCCGAAGAAGGCATTGAGCGCTTCACGGAGCGCTGAATTAAGTGCGCAGCTATCGACCAGCGGGCATTCGGTGGCCTCATTTTCGAAGCACTCTGCCATGGCGAAGTTTTCTTCGGTCACACGCACGACGTCGAACAGCGAAATGTCTTTTGCAGCACGTCCGAGGCGCACGCCGCCATTGCGGCCACGTACAGTTTCCACGAGCTGATGTTCAACCAAAGGCTGAAGAATCTTGAACAAAAACAGCTCAGAAACACCGTAAGCACGCGCAATTTCGGGAATGCGGCTGAGCTTGCCGTCATTGGCGGCGCAGTACATGAGCATACGAACGGCATAATTCGTCTGGCGGGTAAGACGCATCACTGTTCCTTTCAGCACGTCTCGGAGCAATTGCATGCCTCGATGCCGAGGACCACAATGCTCCAATCCTTGAGTTCGCAATTCCAAACCGAAAGCGGTTTATCCCTGTTTCGGAATTGCTCCAAAATTCTGGTCTTGTCGCATTTGCGATCCGGAAAGGTTCAAGGCTCAATCGGATCATGCACTAAAGCAGGTATCTGCTTCTTAACCCACTTTAGAATCGTTCTTAAAATATATGAAATCTTTTCTCACCTTTAAAGGGAAAAGTTGTTACCGGTATCAATTAACTGCGAGTTCCTCCCAGGCACGCTGCAAAAGCCTATTTCGGCCTACTGGCAAACGTCTATCCATTCGGCGCTGACCAGTTCAGCCATTTTATGCGGGGCAATGCGCACGGCGCTATTGGTCGCTCCGGCTGCGGGTACAACTTCCTCGAAACTCTTCAGCGATACATCGCAGTAAACGGGCAGAGCGCTTGGCAGACCGAACGGACATACCCTCCGACCGGATGGCTGGTTTCAGCAAGAACGGTTTCGGCATCCAGCATGCGCGGCTTGGTTCCGAATTGATCCTTGAACTTGCGATTATCGATACGCGCATCGCCGCGCGTAACGATGAGAATGGTCTGGTCCTTGGCCGAAAAGGAAAGTGTCTTGGCAATCTGCCCCGGTTCCACACCATGCGCTTCGGCCGCCAGAACAACAGTGGCGGTACTCGTCGGCAGCTCGATCACTTCGATTTCAGGCGCTTTGGTTGCAAAAATGCCTTTACGGAATCCAGACTCATAGCTTCCCATCTTCTTATTTTGATTATTATACTCAAGTTTATGTCGCAATAAGGAAAAGGACAAGTTCGGTCGTTTCCTTGCGGCATTTTGACAATGCATTTCTATCAGATCGAAGTCTCGATCTGCAACAATGCAGAAGGACGATGAAGGGGCAGAAGAGGTGGGACATCTCATAACACGGCAGCTTGCGGCTCCGTGTTATGAGTAGATTTTGAGGTTGGCGTCAAAGATCGACCGGACGCCCCGAAGCTTCTTCTTCCAAGGTTACAGCCACATCGGCATTGGCAGATAGTCTCACCTTGTTACCTTCGACGTCGGCAACGAAGCCGAGTTCGATATAATGATGATGGTCGCTATGCAGGCCGGAATTATCGGTCTTTTCAGTTTGATGCGGTTTTCTTCAATGCGGTCAATTGTGCCGACATGCACACCATCGGCTCCGATGACTTCCATATCTTCCTGGATTTTCTGCTGCATGGGGAATCCTCCGTGTTGAATCATACCGGAACGGCAATCTGCGATTGAGGCTGCGTGAAAGAACTTAGTGCGGTTTCTACCGTTGGCCATGGCGTTGGCATAGAAAGTTGTACTTTGAGAGCTGGATCGAGCTTTTGTGACCGGGGCCTGCCGGTAATTTTGTTTGCCAATGTTCAGAATGCTGGCAAATGAAACAGTGCACGTTGACGCGAGAAGAAAACTGCTAAGAAGTCACTCGCTGAGCGATTGGGCGCAAATCGATAGCTTGCTTCGGTTTGCTGCTTTTCCACACTGCGGGAAAGCATCGATAAAACAATCGCCTGGAGGGGTGGCCGAGCGGTTTAAGGCACCGGTCTTGAAAACCGGCGTGCAGGAGACTGTACCGTGGGTTCGAATCCCACCCCTCCGCCATGCGCTCTTTCATGCATCATTGATTTGTTTTATTTTTCTTATGACTCATTTGCCTTCTGCATAGGTAATAGAAGCATGCTTTGGTTTAATTACTAAATGGAGCAAGCCCAGGATATGAAACTATCCGTAATGATCGAAATAACCGGAACAGGTCGCAGCAAATGAAAACAGGTAAGTCCGTCCTTTTGATGGGACTACCATCGCTGTTCTTTGTGTTTCTCATCACTGCGTCTTTTTATTGCCTCTGAAAAGCGAGGCGTCACTCATCTCAGTGGACGGCCGCTGTCATGTGATGATGAGCAGTTCAGTGAGTATAATAAATACATGCTTCAGGCAGGTGAGATGACTATTTCCAGACAGCCTGATTCCGGCACGCTTCTTCAGCAGCGAAAGATGATTGATGCATTTGACAAGCTGACGCTTCCAAAGGGCAGGACCGTCACGCTGCGGCGCATGTCGAAACCGGAAAAGTCTATATAGAAGCCTGTAAAACGAGAAGTGCACGATCGATGAAATGGCAAAGCCCGAACACGCATGTCTCACCGAAAACTGGAATGATTGCCCATATCTGGCAATGCAGTTCAGAGAGAAAAAGTACTGTTTTCTAAAGCCTGCGCGCGAATGATAAGGGCTTCATTGCATTGCTTACGCGATGCCTAGGATGCTTCTTCTTCGATCACATTCTGTGCGACCTGTTCGATACCGCCATTGAAGCGTTCTGCAGCGAGGAGACCGAGCCATACGGCGATGAGGCAAAGGAGGACCGAAAAACCAATATTGAACAGCGCCTTACCGGGTTGGCCAGTGCGCAGAAGATCCATCGTTTGAAGGCTGAATGACGAGAAAGTGGTGAAGCCACCGCACACGCCCACCATGAAGGTGATACGCCAGATCTCGGCTATGGGAAAGCGGCCTTGTTCCAGCGTCAAAGCGCCGAAAACGAAATTGCGAAAGAGCCGACAATATTGATGACGATAGTGCCCCAGGGAAGTTCGCGGCTTATCGGCAACATCAAGAGGGCAAGCCAATATCGCGCTACACTTCCAATCGCTCCACCGAGCGCCACCATGAGGGTTGCTTGCATTGTTCTGTGTCCATTCAATAATGGGTGGAGGCGTGATCGATAACCTCCGGAAGCTTGATGAAATTGCTTCGAAAAGTCTTGCGACGCACTCTTCTCCTGTTCCGGCAGGAGTCATCAGCCAATTACTGGCAGTTTCGGGAGAACCCCATTCCCATCATGCACCGCGAAAGCAGTCATTGGTTTATACTGAAAATTGAGGTTAACCGTCAATCTGATGAGCGTGGATGCAGTGCCCGTCTCGATCACAAACCAGTAATTAGTTGAGCGAACCGTTCCGGCGGCTCAGTCGGCGCTTTATCGCGTCGCTTGCCCGATAGATGAACGAAGCCGGCGCTGGCAAAGTACGTCGCATGAAAGCGACCTTGCGCAGATAGGTGTCAATTTTCCAGGTTGCCCATGTGCCACCGCGAAAATAGGCAACGTCGCCAGTCCGCAGGGTACGTGTGCCGCCGTCTGCGTCTGTAACGTGGACTTCGCCTTCCAGAATATATACGGTTTCATCCCAACCGAAATACCAGCGGAAGGTGCCTGCAGTGCAATCCCAAATGGCTGTATAGGCCGCACGGTCCTTACTGGCCGATTGCTCGCTGGAACGCGCCTGCGGATTGCCCTCCAGTACCCAGTCGGGGTTGATTGGCGCCGATTTCAGTTCCATTTCCATCGCATTATCGGAGACAACAACTGGTCCCTTGGGCGCGACGTAAATCCTCGGTATCGTCCGCGCAACAGCAAGAACGGCGCTGGCAAACATGAATTTCCAAGCCATGGTTTCTCCCGATTGGCGATTATAATCCAAAATAACAGCTAATCGTCAGAAATGCGTTAAAGCTAATACGGTGGATTTGAAGTTCCTGTCATTTGCATGGCATCTGCGTTCAGGGGCTTCAAATCCGTAAACCACATCAGGGAATAAACTGACCTTTCTTTGCAATTACTTGGTATCTTTCCGATGCCTAGCATATCTTATTGATTTATTACATTTTATAAAAACAGAAACCACTTGTTCTTCAGGAAGCGGGCGGAATGCCGCCGGAATTGCTTGACAGCAAAAATCATGCGGCGACTATGCCGTCGCGGCGGGCCGGCAGTTCGAAAAGTCTGGCACCGTTATCTGTTCCCTTCTCCACATAGCCGATGATTTTGAACCATTTCACAATGTCGGAACGGTCCAGCCAGCTTCGCGAATGGACCGGCAGATCGCCTGCCAGAGCTTGAATCTGCCGGATATGCCGCTTACAGAAACGCACTGTATTTCGGTTGAAGAATTCTTCCTTCGCCGCAAAAGCGTTTCTGTTGCGCCGTCTGCTTCGTTCCAGGCGATGATAGCGACCGCCTTGTCGCTTTGTAGCAAAGCGTGCGCACGACCTTCCCGCAAATTCATCATTAGATTGTCATAAGCCGCCTTTGTATCCTTACCAGCGGCGATATATTCGATGGCCATGCGCCTTGAAAGGTCGTGAAAAACACTTTCAAGATCGCCGACGGTCGCTGTGCGTGCCTTCATTTTTCTGGCCTCCCTTCGTTTCACTCTGTCATGTGAGAAACACGACTTCACCATAATGGGCACTTCCAGCCACGGCTTTCAACGTAAAAGCCGCTACTGGTTCCGATCCGTCGGAGCTGATGATCCTCCGGCACGAGGCTGTAGAGCGTCAAGCCGAAAGAGGCTCGTCTGCAGGCTGAGGGCGGAATGAGATTTCCGTCGTTTTCCTGCAACCCTATCTAAGCCGCTTCGATGTCGCGCATGGGCGGGTTTCCATAGAAGCGGCTATATTCGCGGCTGAATTGCGAAGGGCTTTGATAACCTACGCGGTGGCCAGCCGTACCGGCATCCAGCCGCTCGACCAGCATCAGTCTGCGTGCTTCGTTCAGACGCAGCTGCTTTTGATATTGAACTGGCGTCATTGCCGTGATCGCCTTGAAATGATGGTGAAAGGACGACGCGCTCATATTGACGTGCTCGGCAAGCTGTTCGATCCGCAATGGTGCGGCAAAGTTTTGCCGAAGCCATGCGATTGCCCGCGCTATCCGGTTAGCCTGGCTGTCGGCAGTTGCGATATTGATCAGTCGTTCGCCGCCCGGACCTGTCAGAAGACGATAGAGAATTTCCTGTTCGATCAGAGGGCCATCACTGGAATGTCGGCAGGGCTGTCGAGAAGGCGCAGCAGACGCAGGGCCGCATCCAGCAGTCCCGCAGGCGCGGCATTGACGGCGATGCCCCATTGATCGCCGTCGGTCATCATGTGCCTGCGAACGTCGGCGCGCCCGATCAGGTCGGTGAGCTTTTCGCTGTCGATGGCGAGGGCCAGACAAAGATGCGGCGCTTCCGGGCTTGCCTCCACCACCCGCCATGTGACGGGCAGGTCGAGTGACGTCACCAGATATTCGCCCTTGGTGTAGTTGATCGTCTCGGAACCGAGACGCAGGGATTTCGCGCCCTGCAGAACCATGGCGAGACAGGGCCGATAGCTGCTATGGCATGGGATGCTTGGCGTTGTCCGCCTGCTGATCCCCAGACCTTCGATTGGTGTGCGATATTCACCGTCCTGTCCGGTGAAACGCTCAGCCAGAGCGGCCAGCTCATTATAGGTGTCTCTCAGTGACGTCATAGGTGATCCGCTTCAGATGAGATAGAGTACAGCAATTATTGATCAGGCAGGCATACATCAGCAATCGTGAAGCAGGCAGTTTTGCAGGATCGTGCAAGAAGCTTGCAGGATTGGTCTACCGCATCTGCCCTTGCTTCCGGCATATTCCGTGTGCTTTCCAAACCCAATAAATGGAGACTAACATGGCCATAGCAAGAGGTTACGCTGCTACGGATGCAGATGAACCGTTGGTTCCGTTCACTTTTGAACGACGTGAACCCAATGCGGATGACGTGGTCATCTCGATCCAGTATTGCGGTGTTTGCCATTCCGACATCCATACCGTCCGTAATGAATGGAAGAATGCCGTTTATCCTATTGTTCCGGGACATGAAATCGCGGGCATTGTCACTGCAGTCGGCGAAGCGGTCACCAAGTTCAGGGTCGGTGACAAGGTAGGCGTCGGCTGCTTCGTGGATTCCTGTGTCGGCTGCGCCAGCCGCGATGTGGACAACGAGCAGTATCTTCCGGGCCTCATCCAGACCTACAATACATTCGATGCGGAGGGAAAGGAGCGGACGCAGGGCGGATATTCCGACCATATCGTCGTCAAGGAAGGCTATGTCCTTTCCATGCCGGATAATCTTCCGCTCGATGCAGCGGCACCGCTGCTTTGTGCTGGCATTACGCTCTACTCGCCGCTACGTCACTGGAATGCCGGTCCCGGCAAGCGGGTCGCAATCATCGGCATGGGTGGGCTCGGGCATATGGGCGTCAAGCTCGCCAATGCCATGGGTGCGCATGTAACGGTTCTGAGCCAGTCACTTTCCAAGAAGGAAGACGGCCTCAGACTTGGTGCCCACGAGTATTATGCCACCAGTAATCCTGCCACCTTCGAGAATCTGGCAGGATCGTTCGATCTCATCATCTGCACGGTTGGCGTTGCCATTGACTGGAATGCTTATCTTGGCCTGCTCAAGGTAAATGGCACGATGGTTGTGGTCGGCGCTCCGGAGCATATGGTGCCGGTGCATGCGTTTTCGCTCATTCCCGGTCGCAAGTCGCTCGCAGGATCGATGATCGGCTGATCAAGGAAACGCAGGAAATGCTGGACTTCTGCGGTCAGCACAACATTGTTTCGGAAATCGAGAAGATCAATATCCAGCAGGTCAACGAAGCCTATGAGCGCGTTCTAAAGAGCGACGTGCGCTATCGTTTCGTCATCGATATGGCATCGCTGGCAGCTTAAATCGATAGCCTGCACGGCACTTCTTCACGGTGCCGTGCAGGCGAAATTGCGTATCAATTAGCCCTGGTTACATCGTTATCTGCGCCGGAGATCGAGATTGTCGGTTCGGTGGAGCCGTCGGCAAGCGACCAGGTCACCTGATGGTTGGCGCCGCTGACGTCGAATTGCGAAGGTCCATCGATCTTCACATTGACGATGTTCTCTGCGCCCGATACCTCCAGAACTGAAGGTTCCGTTCCTTTCTTCAAGGTCGCGGTTACCAGATTGTTCGACACTTCCACGATCAGATTTTGCGTTGCTCCGCCTGAAACCGTGTTGTTCGTTCCGGATATCGAAATCTTCCGGGTGTTTTCAAAGGTCACCTTATGGGAAACGCCGTGAACGGTCACGTGGCCGCATTCTCCCATGAGCTTGACGGTATTCTCCGCACCGTAGATCCCGACATCTCCAGATTCACAGGTGATTTCCTGCCGAGGCCCACACCTTCGATTTTCTGTTCGTCGGCAAAGACGAGGCAGCAGCAAGAAGTGTCAGACTGCTTGTGATCAGTGCAATTTTCAACATCTCGATCTCTTTACCAAACCCATATGCGGCGATTATTAACCATATCATATCTGTTCTGTATAGATACGACATCATGTCAGTCGATGCCTGCTCGATATATGCATATTATTTATCGCTTATTATCGAGAGCTGAACTACACTTGACTGTGCAACGCGCATGCGGTGGGGAGCGCTCATTGGGACTCGATCAGAACACGATGTTTTTGCGGCAGGCATCTGCTCTTTGGCGGTCGCGGCGACGATCCTGAGTGTCTGGTATCAGAACTCACGTGACAAATTTCTGCTCTGGGGCTGCCTCGGCATGATTTTGCTCGGCACGGGGCTGTGCTTTACTATGCGGGGCCTTTGCCGCTGGCCACGGCCTCCATTGTCGCTTTCGGTCTGGAGAGCGTTGGTTTCATCTTCCTGATCGTCGGATCGCGGCAGATTTCCGGACGTCCGATAAAACGGAGCTTTCTGTTCGTTCTGGCGATTGCCGTCATATGCGCAACGACGCTGCCTATTCTGGCCGGACAGACGGGCACCGGCACGGCGATCTTCAACCTGACTTCGGCTCTGTTACTCCTGCTAACGGTAAAGGAATATTTCCATGTCTATCGGGAAGCGCCGGTCCCGGTCATAGGCATGATCGTTCTTTATACCCTGACGGCGGTTTCGTTCTTTCTGTGCGGCGCTGTCATCCTGCATGAACGACAATGGATCATGACTGCGATCCCGAGCAATTGGGCCGAAGATATCAATGCCATTACCGTCATCATTGGTATTACGGGCATTGGCGCGCTGTCACTGAATTTCACCCAGTCGCGCATTGCGCGCCGTCATGCCAACGAGGCACGCACCGACAGTCTGACCGGACTGCTGAACCGACGCGCGCTTTACGACGTGTTGGACGATAATGAACTGCAGCTGGGATTCAGTCGTGATCTTCGATCTCGATGCGTTCAAATCCATCAATGATACGCATGGTCACATTGTAGGCGATCAGGTGCTGGGCACCTTCTCCGATGTTCTGCGCAGCCATGTCAAAGGCGCGGCCCTCATCTCTCGTATCGGCGGCGAGGAGTTCGTTCTGATCCTGAGGCAGAAGCATAATAGCGATGTTCTCGCTCTGGCCGACACCATCCGCAAAGCTTTTGCAGCGATTGCCTTCGAGGCTTCGGCTGGAGAATTTTCAACGACGACCAGTGCCGGAATTGCTTTTTGTACACCGGGAGACGATGATTTCCAGATGGTCTTCCGCAGGGCCGATGCCGCACTTTATCGCGCCAAGCATATGGGCCGTAATAAGGTCTGCACGGAACTGCACAGCGTCGCCTGAGTTCTTCCACATGAAAAGGGCCTGAAATCAGGCCCTCAGATTGATTACAAACCCCTCGATTTTTGGAAGCAGTCAAAAACGAGGGGTTTTGATTCCGATTTGTTCACGTTCTGAATCTGGGACGTTCCGTGAATCTGAGGTCATTTTGACCCTGCCGGAGGTTTGTCAGCAGCCTGAGGGCCTGAAATCAGGCCCTTTTCACTTTTATTCCGTCATGATGTCATGTCCCGAAGCGCTCTTCGCTGAGCGCTGCGGCCATCAGGGCTTTGGTGTAATCTTCGCGTGGATGATCGAAGACCTGTCCGGTATCGCCCTGTTCGACGATTTTTCCGTTCTTCATCACGATCACATAGTCCGAGACCGCACGCACGACCGCCATATCGTGGCTGATGAAGAGGTAAGAGAGGCCATAATCCTTCTGGAGGTCGCGCAGCAGGGTGACGATCTGCTTCTGTACCGAACGGTCCAGCGCACTTGTCGGCTCATCAAGAACGATCACACGCGGTTTCAGGATCATCGTGCGCGCAATGGCGATGCGCTGGCGCTGGCCACCGGAAAACTCATGCGGATAGCGGTTGCGCATGGCCGGGTCCATGCCAACCTCCCGCAAGGCTTCCTGCGCACGGCGATCACGTTCCTTTGCCGAAAGGTTCGGTTCGTGGATCAGAAGCCCTTCGGTGATGATGCGCCCAACGGTCATGCGCGGGCTGAGCGAACCGAACGGATCCTGAAAGACGAGCTAATTCGCGGCGCTTCGGACGCATTGCCTGCGATTCCGTCGGCAATTCCTTGCCAAGATAAGCAATGCGACCTTCTGACGGGAGAAGACGCAGAATGGCGCGGCCAAGCGTTGATTTGCCGGAACCGGATTCACCTACGATACCGATGGTCTGGCCTTCCTTCAGCGTCAGCGAGACATTGTTGACGGCTGTGAGATAGTTTGCAGCGCCAATCCATGGCTTGTTGATGAGGAAATTGACCTTCACATTGTCTGCGCGCACAAGCACCGGGGAATCGTCGCGGGAGGGGCCTTTTCACCTTCCGGCTCCGCATCGAGCAGCATCTTCGTATAGGGATGCTCCGGCGTGGTGAAGAGCTTTTCCGTATCGTTGGTTTCAACCACTTCGCCCGAACGCATCACATAGACCCGGTCGGCAAAGCGCCGCACGATGCCAAGATCGTGCGTGATGAAGACCACTGCCATGCCAAGCCGCTTTTGCAGGTCGGCTAGCAAGTCGAGAATCTGCGCCTGAATGGTGACGTCGAGCGCGGTCGTCGGTTCGTCCGCGATCAGGATGTCGGGTTCGTTGGCAAGCGCCATGGCGATCATGACGCGCTGGCGCTGCCCGCCCGACAGTTCATAAGGGTAGCTGTCGATGCGCCGCTCCGGTTCGGGAATGCCAACCAGCTTGAGCAGTTCAAGAATGCGCGGGCGCGCCTGCTTCCTGTTCATGCCGCGATGATAGCGAAGCGGTTCGGCAAGCTGGTCGCCGATCCGGTAAAGCGGATCGAGCGAGGTCATCGGCTCCTGAAAGATCATGGTGATCTTTGCGCCGCGGATATTGTTCAGCTTCTTTTCGGACATGCCGATCAGATCCTGGCCGCGATAGAGCGCCTGGCCAGTCGCCTTGCCGTTCTGGGCCAGAAGACCCATCATCGCCATGGTGGTCTGGCTCTTGCCGGAGCCGGATCGCCCACAATGGCGATGGTTTCTCCGGCTTTGACGTCGAGATCGATGCCGCGCACGGCCTCCACCGGCCCGTCATGCGTGTCGAAGGTAACGCGCAGGTCGCGCACGCTCAGAATGTTTTCGACTGTCATCTCAGCGGTCCTTCGGGTCAAGGCTGTCGCGCAGGCCGTCGCCAAGGAAGTTCAGCGCAAACAGGATGATGGTGAGCGTTACAGCAGGCCAGATCAATTGCCAGCTTGCGCCGCGCATGTTCTGGGCACCTTCGGAAATCAGCAGCCCCAGAGAGGTGAGGGGATCCTGAACGCCGAGGCCGAGGAAGGAGAGGAGACTTTCAAGCAGGATTGCCTTCGGCACCAGAAGCGTCACGAAAACGATAACCGGGCCGAGCGCATTGGGAATGATATGGCGGGTGATGACGCCGCGCCGCGTCGCGCCAAGCGCTTCCGCCGCCTGCACGAATTCCTGACGCTTGAGGCTCAACGTCTGTCCGCGCACGATGCGCGCCATATCCAGCCATTCCGTCGCGCCAATGGCGATGAAGATGATGAAAATGGATCGTCCGAAGAAGACGAGCATCAATATCACGAAGAAGATGAATGGCAGCGAATAGAGAATATCGACCAGCCGCATCATCACATTGTCGATGCGCCCGCCAAGATAGCCGGAAATCGCGCCATAGCCGACGCCGAGCACCAGAGCCATGGCCGAGGCAAGCAGACCGATGGCGAGCGACATGCGCACGCCTATGAAGATGCGTGTCATCAGATCGCGGCCCAGATTATCGGTGCCGAGCAGGAAGTAATTGCGCGCCACGTTGAGGGTCAGCTTGCCGCTGAGACCGTCCGCGGCCAGTTCGATCTTCGGGTTGCTGAAAAGATCGGAGCGCTGGAAATAACGCAGCACACGTTCATCGGTAGGACGTTGCGACGTTACATCGACAACAAGCTTATCGCCGGAGAGTTCCGGTTCGCCGGACGCTTTCAGTCGTGCGCGGGCGAGTTCCCGTTCAAGGCCCGGCATGACCGTGTCTTCACGCGGATAGGCCTCAAGGCTGGGTGCTACACGCACGAATTGCGGATAAATCTTGTCATAGGGGTGAGGGCTCAGCATCGGGCCGAATATGCCCATAAAAGCCATCAGAAGAAGGACAATGGCGCTTGCCACGGCAGCCTTGTTCTTGCGCAGGCGCAGCCATGCATCCTGCCAGAGTGAGCGGCTGGGAACCTCCAGCTGGGCTGTTTCCGTCGGTACAGAAAGATCAGTCATAGCGAACCCTCGGATCAAGCCATGCATAAAGAAGATCGACGATCAGGTTGAAGACCACGACGAAGACCGAAATAACGACAACGGTTCCCATGACGAGGGTGTAATCGCGGCTGAGCGCCCCTGCACGAAATAGCGACCGATGCCCGGAATGCCGAAAATCGTCTCGACCACGACCGAACCCGTGAGAAGGGCTGCAGCGGTTGGGCCAAGATAGGAGACGGCAGGGAGCATGGCGGCGCGCAAGGCGTGCACGCCCACAACTACGCGCGAAGGCAGGCCATAGGCGCGGGCGGTGCGCACGTGATTGGCGCGCAATGCTTCGATGGTCGCGCCGCGCACGAGGCGCGCAATGACGCCGACTTGCGGCAATGCAAGTGTCAGAACCGGCAATATCCAGTAGGTTATATTGGCCGACGACCAGCCGCCCGCCGGAACCCATCCGAGAATGACGCCGAACAGGAGACTGAGGAGGGGCCACCACGAAGTTGGGCGTGGTGATGCCGAATGTAGCCAGCGCAACGACAAAATAGTCGATGGCCGAATTCTGTTTCAGCGCGGCCAGCGTGCCGAGAAACGTTCCGATGATTGCGGCAAGCGTCAGGCCGAGGGTGCCGAGCATGATTGAAACCGGCAGGCCGGAAGCGAAAAGATCGTTCACGGTGAAATCGCGTCGCGTGAAGCTCGGTCCAAGATCGCCGTGCAGAAGGTTGCCCAGATAAATCAGATACTGCTGCCACAGCGGCGCATCCATATTATAGGCTTTTGAGGTTCTCCAGGATCAATGGATCAATCGGCCTTTCAAGGTCGAAGGGGCCGCCGGGCGCAAGCCGGATCAGAAAGAACGTCAGCGTGATGATGATGAATATCGTGGGTATCGCACTACCCAATCGTCGGAGCGTATAGCCCAGCATGTTTTGTCCTTCTTTGCCGAACTGCCTTGGGACGGTTCGGCAAATCCCACTAAGGGTATCTTTTGTTTTAGTTTTTAATCGACAGCCACCGCGTGGCATGTGAGTTCATGAGGTTATTGTCGTAACCCTGAACCTTGTCGGCGACCAATGCGGTTGATGAGTAATAGAGCAGTGGAACGACACTGGCGCCTTTAAGAAGAATCTTTTCGGCATCGGCGAGTACCTTTGCTCTTGCGTCGAGATCAGTCATGGTTGCGGCTTTTGCCATCAATGCGTCATAGTCTTTGTTCGACCATTGGGCATAATTGAAATAGCTGTTGCTCTTGAACAGCTCAGGAATGAATTGGGATCGTTATAGTCCCCGATCCATCCGTCGCGGGCGATATCGAACATGCCCTTCTCTTGGAGATAGTTAAAATAGGTCGTCGCATCGACCTCGTTGAGTGAGGCATTAATGCCGATATCCTTCAACATATCGGCAATTGCCGCCATTGTATTCTTGTGGTTTTCAGAAGTGCCATACCTCAGTTCGACCGAAAGACTTCCAGGCGTGACGCCAGCTTCCTTCAAAAGTTTTTGGCCTCATCCTGACGGTCCAGAATATCTTCATCGGCAAAGGAAAGGCGGGCGTTTCCTTGACGTAATCTGCAATTCCGGGTGGTACCATCGAATATCCTGGCAGCATGATACCTCGCCAGACCTCTTCCGAGAGGAAATGGCGGTCAATCGCCATTGAAATAGCGTCTCTTACACGTGGATCGCGCAATTTGCTGTCGGGCTTTCCCTTGATGTCGATATAATAGACTCCGAGATAGGGGCGTGACGGAATTGCTTGCCAAAATTCTTCTTCACATAATCCATCTGCTCAGCCGCGACATCGGAACAGATGTCGACCTCTTTTGCCTCAAACCGGCGCATACAGCTTGAGCGATCCTGGAATGGTATCCAGTTCACCTGATCGATCTGCACATGGCTGGCATCCCAGTAATAGGGATTCTTTTCATGACGATCTTGTCATTGGGATTGAAGCTGACAAGTTCATAAGCGCCATTGCTGATCATTTTTCCGGGCTGAGTGAACTTGCTGCCATATTCCTTGACCGCCTTCGGATTTACTGGATAGGCCGTATTGTGCGTCAAGAGCTGAATGAAATAGGGGCGGGTCTTTCAGCGTAATCTGTAGGGTCTTGTCATCGAGCGCTTTGACGCCGAGCTGGTCTACCGGCATTTTGCCTGTCGCTATCTGTTCGGCGTTCTTGATTGCATAAAAGACGCTGGCATAGCCGGCAGCGGTTTTGGGGTCCATAAGACGGCGAAACGAGAACTCGAAATCACCCGCCGTAACGGGATCTCCATTCGACCATTTGGCGTTTTCACGCATGTGAAATGTATAGGTAAGACCGTCTTTCGAAACTTCCCATGACGAGGCTGCACCGGGGATTGCCTCTCCTTTCGCATCCTGTGCGACAAGACCTTCGTAAAGATCCTTTAGAACGCGGTCCTCCTGAACCGTTGTGGTGAGTTGTTGATCCAGAGTAGAAGGATCTGCGTCGTTGCCGCGATTAATAACTGTTTCAGCCGAAGCGGAGCCAGCCAGTAAGGCAAGGCAAACACCAGCCAATAAAGCTCTGCGAGACATTGAGAAAACTCCCATATAATTTTTAAATAAACCGCCCCGTAAAAGAGGGACCCTTCGGCTTCTCTGACCGAAAGAAAAAGGGCCGCGCCGACAGGCGCAGCCCAAGCTGAAAATTTATTGTTTAAACGAGAGCCAGCGCGTCTTGTGGCTGTCCATCAGGTTGTCGTTCCAACCGTCGATCTTGTCCGAAACGAGGGCGCGCGACGAATAGTAAAGAATTGGAATATTGCTCATCTCATCGAGCTTCAGTTGTTCGGCTTCGGCCAGAACCTTTGCGCGCTCGTTGAGATCGGTAATTTTCGGCCTTCGCCAGCAGCGCGTCGTAATCGGCGTTCTTCACCTTGGAATAGTTGAAGCTCACATTGCTCTGGCTGATATAGAGGAAATTCTGCGGATCGTTATAGTCGCCGATCCAGCCGGCGCGGGCAATATCGAACGGACCGTCTTCACGCAGGAAGTTGAAATAGGTAGCACCTTCGGTTTCGTTGAGTTTGGCCTTGATACCGATATTGCCAAGCTGATCGGCGATGGCGGCCATCGTGTTCTTGTTGTTTTCCGAGGTGTTGTACAGCAGTTCGATCGAAAGCGTGTTCGGCTCGACGCCCGCTTCCTTCAACAGCGCCTTGGCCTTGTCCTCACGATCCAGCATATCGTCGGAATAGTCGAGTTTCGGCGCATCCTTCACATAATTGGCGATGCCGGGCGGAACCATCGAATAGCCCGGAAGCATAGTGCCCTGCCAGACCTGATCGGCGATGAAGTCACGGTCGATGGCCATGGAAATCGCCTGTCGGACGCGCGGATCCTTCAGCTTGCTGTCCGCGGTCTTGCCCTTGACCGGCAGGTAATAGACGCCGAGATAGGGCGCCATGCGGAATTCCTTGGACAGGTTCTTCTTCACATAGTCCATCTGCTCGGCCGGAACGTCGGAGCAGATTTGCACTTCCTTGGCCTCGAAGCGGCGCATGCAGCTTGCGCGGTCCTCGAAGGGTATCCAGTTGACCGTATCGATCTTCACTTGATCCGCTTCATAATAATGCGGATTCTTCTTCATCACGATCTTGTCGTTCGGGGTGAAGCTCTCCAGCATATAGGCGCCGTTCGTCACCATCTTGCCGGGCGTGGTGAACTTGTCGCCATTTTCCTCGACGCTTTTCTGGTTCATCGGGAAGCCGGTCTGGTGGGTCAGAAGCTCGAGAAAGTACGGAGCAGGGGCGTTCAACGTGATCTTGAGCGTGTGGTCATCAACGGCTTCGACGCCAAGCTGGTCGGTCGGCTTTTGCCGCCGGCAATATCTTCGGCATTCTTGATGATGAACAGCATGCTGGCATAGCCGGCGGCCGTCTTCGGGTCCATCAGGCGGCGGAAGGTGAACTGGAAATCTCCAGCTGTAACCGGATCGCCGTTCGACCATTTTGCATCGTCACGCAGATGGAAAGTGTAAACCGTGCCGTCCTCGGAAATATCCCAGGATTTCGCCACGCCGGGAATGGCCTTTCCGTCGGCATCCTGAATGGTCAGGCCGTCATAGAGGTCGCGCAGCACATTGCCTTCCGCAATAGTGGACGTGCGGTGATGGTCCAGCGTCGCCGGATCGGTGTCGTTGCCGCGATTGAGAACGACTTCAGCCGAAGCTGCACCAGCCAGCGCCAGAAGACACACACCTGTCAGTAGAAATTTACGATACACTTGAGAACCCCTCCTTTGAAATTTTTGAAATGGCTCGCATCTTATGGATAAGAACGCCACTTGCAAGAGAACTTATCAACGCTTTGACTTAATTAATATATTCCTGTTTTCTTGCGAAATTTATGCACTGATGTTCTGGTACGGAATTCTCTACTTTCACCGGATTTACAAAGCAGAATGGCTGCTGAACACACCTGAAAAATGCCGTAATTTCCATGATTTGCGGCTTTCGAATGTCAACTTGATCGGTATTGAAAAAGTGTTGATTCGCTAAAAGTTACACCGACGGTTCATGGCTGCGTCATAATAGTCATTTGGCGCCGTCGCTTCCCAATCTCCTACTGTTTAGTTCCATAATACATATTATGTGATCGATGTGCGCATCAGGGGTGGGTTCTATTTCAAACTGCAACTTCTCCATGAGATCGGTATCCGTAGACCTGAAACTTAACCGTTAATGTTATTGAAAATCGAGCCACGTGGCTTTATGCGAAAGCAATCTTCCATATTTTTCCATGGCAGAGACGTAATGAAATTTTGTTTGCCGGGCTTCGCAGGAAATCTATTGCGCCGGGCTGACAACCGCATCGGAGGAGATGTCAGAATGGATTTCACCCTGACACGCCGTCAGACATTGATGGGGTTTGGCGCGCTGGGGATCAGCACGGCTTTGGGCTCCCCTGCTCGCGCTGCCACGCGCAATCTGGCTGTGCTTCATCTGGCAAGCCACGCGCCAAGTTATATTGCGCATGAGCGCGGTTATTTCAAAGATGCCGGGCTTGATATCGAACTGAAATTCTTCGAAGCCGCCCAGCCCATGGCTGTCGCCATTGCTTCCGGCGATGCCGATTTTGGCGTAACCGCGATGAGCGGCGGCCTTATCAGCCTGGCTGACAAGGGCGCGATCAAGGTCATCGGCGGTGCGCTTGCAGAAGAAAAAGGCATTACGGGAAACGTCATCCTGGCCTCTAACAAGTCCTATGAAGCTGGGCTTACGGAACCGTCCAAGCTGGCGGGACACAGTTTCGGCATCACCACGGCTGGATCGTCATTCCATTTCATGGCGCACAAGATCGCCAAGGCCAATAATATTCCGCTTTCTGAAATCCAGCTCCGCCCGCTGCAGAAGCTCGGCGCCGTGGTCGGCGCCCTGTCAACCGGGCAGATCGATTCCTGGGCCATTCAGCCCAATATCGCCAAGAAGCTTATCCGCGAAGGCGCTGCAAAGCAGATCGGCCTCGTCTCTGATTACGCGCCGGATTATCAGGTCACGACGGCATTTACGTCCACAAAGAATGCGAGCGACGAGCGCGCCATGACGGAAGCCTTCGTCAAAGCCTATTCCAGGGCAATCGATGATTATAATGCGGCCTTCGTCGACAACACGGCAGACGATGCCGCGCGCGACGACATCGCAAAGATCGTGCACAAATATGTCGAAAGCGACAGCCCGTTCGAGACCGCCAAGCAGAACCTGATCGATGGCGCGATGCGCATCAACAAGGGGCTTGCCCTGTCGCTGAATAGCTGCGTGGAGCAGTTGGACTGGTTCCGGTCCGAAGGCATGGTCAAGGAAGCTGTCACACAGGAAAAGCTGTTCGACACATCCTACGTCAAGACAATCTGAGACCGGCTGAATTTCGCTGAGACTGAACATTCCGTGCCCGGCGCATAATGTCGGGCACGAAGACTGGAGTGGAAATGGATCTGCAACTTAAGAATATCAGCCATTTTTATGGTCCGGTCGAAGTTCTGAAAGATATATCGCTTACCATCCCGCAAGGGCAGATTGTCTGCCTGATCGGTCCTTCGGGCTGCGGAAAGTCCACGCTTCTGCGTTTTCTGGGTGGCCTTGAAAAGCCATCCTCGGGCGAGGTGCTGCAGATCGGCTCGCCGCCGAAGGAGTCGCTCAATCCCTCACCTATGTTTTCCAGCATTTTGCGCTGCTGCCATGGCGTAGCGTAGAAGGAAATATCAAGCTGGTGCTGGAGGATCACGGTCTTGGCCGGGCGGAAATGGACAGGATCGTGACCAATGTGCTGGAGCGCACCCGGCTATCGGATTTCCGGCAGGCTCTGCCGAAGCAATTGTCGGGCGGCATGCGCCAGCGCGTGGCGATTGCGCGCGCCTTGTCGGTGCGCCCCGCCGTCATGCTGATGGATGAACCCTTGTCGGCGCTTGATAGCCAGACGCGGGAACTGCTGATGGACGACCTGATCACGCTGTGGACGCGCCAGCCATTTACCTCGGTCTATGTCACGCACAATCTCAACGAGGCGGTCCGACTTGGCCATCGGGTCGTGGTGCTTTCGCGCAGGCCGGGACGGATCAGGAAATTGTCGACATCGATATTCCCTTTCCGAACGCCATCTTGGCGACCCGTTCTTGAAGAAAACAGAAGCAGCTCTGGGAGCTGATGCGGGCGGAAGCGCAGGCGGCAGATCAGGAGTTGATCAATGGTTGAGATCGCAGAAATGAAGCAGCCCGGCCCGGATGTTCGCCCCGTTCCTTTCCGGGGCGGCGGCTTTGCGCCCCAACCAGTGCGCCATATGGCCCTGATCCTGTTCGTGGCGCTGCTGGCGCTCGCGGAAATCGGAACCCGCAGCGGCTTCATATCCAATCTGACATTGCCGCGCCCTTCCGCCGTGCTGGAAACCTTCGTCCAGCTCTGGCAGACCGGTCTCTTGTGGCAACATCTGCTGCCATCGCTGCGGCGGCTTATCGTCGGTGCAAGCCTTGGCATCGCGGTCGGTGTCGGTCTCGGCGTAATGATTGGCTTGTTCAGCTATGTACGCGCCGGTCTGGTGCCGCTTGTGGCCGCCCTCTTCCCGATCCCCAAGATCGCTCTCCTGCCGCTCTTCGTGATCTGGTTCGGTATCGACGAGATGTCGAAATACATGCTCATTGCCTTCGGCACCTTTACGCCCACCGTCGTCGCCACTTACGGCGCAGTCGATAATGTAGATCGTTCGCTTGTGCGCATGGGCCAGAGTTTCGGCCTTGGATGGTGGTCGATCGTGCGCAAGATCATCCTGCCCGGCGCATTTCCTGCGATCCTGTCCGGGTTGCGGGTGTCGATCTCCATCGCCATCATTCTGCTGGTCGCAGCCGAAATGCTCGGCGCCCAGTTCGGTGTCGGTTCCTATATTCTTGAAGCCGGATCGCTCTACGACCTTGAAAAGCTGTTTGCCGGGGTTACAATCCTGTCGGTGATGGGACTGATCGTCAATTTCATCATCGGGCAAATTGAGAAACGCTTCCTGACCTGGCGAAGCTGATTCAAGTAATTTGTAGAGAACGGTCTCGGCTTTGGAACGCCTGTCGCATCCACAGCGGCAAAGCGCTCTAACGGCAGATCATATACCAAGCTTTAGACGTCAATCGCGGCAGCAACTTACCTTTGCCAGATCGGCCACACCGATGATGCCGGCATCCGTTCCCAGTTCAGCGGCAACAAGATCGGGAATCATGACAGCGGGATGGTTGGCAAGCGCTTCGCGCAGCCTATCGAGGAAGCCGTCTGCCAGGCCAACCCCACCGCCAATCACCACGCATTCGGGGTCGATGACTGCCTGCAAACCCGCAATGGCGGCGGCCAGATGCAAGGCCGCATCCTGAAGAATGCCATGCGCCCAGCTTTCGCCTGCCGCAGCAGCGCAAAACCGCACGCGCATCGCCCGCATGACCCACTTCAAGCGCCCTTTTGGCAATGCCGAAACCGGAGCCCAAAGTTTCCAACCTCACGAGCCCCGATGATCCGGCGACCGGCACCTGCCCCAGGCTTCCGGCAATGCCGCGCGCACCGCGCAGCAGGCGTCCATTGAGAACGATACCGCCGCCAATACCGCTGGAAATCGTGAGAAACACCATGTCGCGCCTGCGCGCCGCGCCGAAGCGATATTCGCCCCATGCCGCCGCCTGCGCATCATTGACCACCTCGACGGGAACGCCAAGCACTGCCCCAATCTTGCGCCCCAGCGGATAATCCTGCGGGATGGCAAGTGTTCCGGGATTGAGCGAAGACCACCCTTCCCCGTCCACGCGTCCCGTCACGGCGATTGCTGCGCGCTGATAGCGCCCATGCCAGCCGGATGCGAGACTGGTTATGGCTTCGATCCATTGTTCGCCGCCAACCGGAACAGGGGTTGCCATGACCCGGCGTTCCACGATTTCCCGGCCCCGGACCAGCGCCGCCAGCGTCTTGGTTCCACCGATATCGAAGGCAAGCACCGGCGATGACGGCTTTGCCGCACTTTCAACGGCATCGCGGAACCAGCCGGTGATATGTTCAGGCCTCGTAATGGCAGAGCCGACAACCACGGCGTCCGCTCCAGCAGAATCGCTTCGCCTGCCTGCTGCGGGCTATTGTAACGTCCCTCCGCGATGAGAAAGCCACCCAGACGAGAACAGTGCGTGACCAGATCGAGGTCCGGGTCTTTGGGCGTCGGCGCTTCATCCGTATAGCCTGACATTGTGGTGCCGATAATGTCGGCGCCTGCGGCCAGAGCACTTTGTGCTTCCGCGAGTGGAAATATCGGCCATGGCGATCCGCCCCCGCCGCTTGATTTCGGCAATCAACTCCGCTGCGGGAACGGGCGCGGCCGATCTGTCGCATCAACCGCCACAATGGCCGCACCCGCATCGCAAAGCGCCTTCACATCTTCCAGAAAGGGCGTGATACGAACAGGACTGTCATCAAGGTCACGCTTGATAAGACCGATCACCGGCAGATCGCCTGCCTGCACGACCGCCGTGACGTTGGCTGCACCTTCGATGCGCAATCCGCTTGCTCCAGAAGCCCCGACTGCCTGCGCATAAGCGACGACCGAAGCCACATTATCAAACGGGCTTCCCGGCACCGGCTGACATGAGACGATAAGCCTGCCCCGCAGTCTGTCGAATATCGCTTCGCTCATGCTCCATTCCTTCTCCGCATCCTGTGGCAAGCCGCGCATTCGCGCGATAGCCCCTTCGCTCGAACCGCCATTTCGCGTATCTCCCATGATGGTCGAATAACTGATTTCTAAATATCCGATTGACAGATATCCTACAAGTGGATAATTGATGGTTGTCAGCTCAATCGGAGTCCCGCATGTCCAAACCGGAGACGAAGATGAAAAACCCGATCAAGCCCCTGAAGCGCGCACCTTTGCTGCACGTATCGGTTCAGGAGAGCCTGCGTGCCTATATCGAGGATAACGGCCTTAAGGCGGGCGCGCCCCTTCCGCCGGAAGGCGAGCTTGCCGCGCAACTGGCGTCAGCCGCAATTCGGTGCGCGAGGCGATCAAGGCGCTGGAATCGGTGGGCGTGCTGGAATCGCGCCGGGGCATCGGCGTCTTCGTGAAAGCCTTCTCTTTGAGCCCCTGCTGGAGAACCTGGCCTACGGCCTTGGCGATGCCTTGCGGCAGATCGAGGAAGTAACCGCTATTCGCCGGGCTCTGGAAGTCGGCCTCATCGACAAGACGCTTGAATTGATCGGTGAAGACGACATCAGGGAACTGCGCGACACGCTGGAGAAAATGCGGCAGCGTGCAGAGCGTGGCGAAGGTTTTCCTGAAGAGGACAGGCACTTTCACCAGCTTTTGTTCCGCTGTCAGGACAATGAAATGCTGCTTCGCCTGATCGAAGTGTTCTGGCTTGCCTTCTACAAGGCATCGAATTTCATGAACCTGGAGAATATCGATCCAATAACGACATGGCGCGATCATGTCGCAATCGTGGATGCGATCGAAGCAGGCGATGTGGTCGCCGTGCGCAAACAGCTCGACCGCCACTATTCGGGCATCAATCAGGTGATCGCCCTCAACAGAACCGCTTCATTGACTGGGAGGAAAACATGAGGTTGCGTAATTTTTATTCAGCACTTGCCCTATCGGCAGCGGTTCTCACCGGGCCGCTTTATGCTGTTGCGCCAGCCATGGCCGCAGGCACGATTTCCGGCGGGTTCGACGTCGGACCCGGCGGCTTTCAGGAAATTTCAATCCACTGGCCGCGACGGGCGGCTTCACATGGCTCGTCACCTATTTCGAACCGCTGGTGATATACGACGACAAGCTTGAAAACATCGTGGGCGATTTGGCGGAATCCTTCGAGATAAGCCCCGACCAGTTGACCTATACTTTCAAGCTTGCTGACGCCAAATGGCATGACGGCAAGCCGTTTACATCGAAGGATGCGAAATTCACCTTCGACCTCGCCAGGGACGGCAAGACAGGATCGGTTTCGCCGCCCGGCTCGCTTCCATCGCATCGGTGGACACGCCCGATGAAAAGACCCTGGTGATAAAGCTCAAGGACCCGAGCCCCTCCATGCTCGACACACTCACGAAAGTGATGATGTTGCCCGAACATGCGCTGGCGTCCATCCCGCCCGAACAGCTTGCCAAGAACGCCTGGTGGTCCAGTTCACCGATTGGGACCGGCCCGTTCAAATTCAACAAATATGTTGCCGATCAATATGTCGAACTTGCCGCCAACCCCGATTATCGCGGCGGCAAACCTCAGGTGGACAAGCTCATCAATCGTTATTTCGCCGATCCGGCTGCGGCCATCGCTGCACTGCGTTCCGGTGAAATCCAGTTCACTACGTCGATTCCAATGATGTTTCGACTTTCAGTAGCGACAACGCCTTTCACGTGATCGAAGGCGACTCCTTCGTGGTCAACTATGTCGGCTTCAATCAGGAGGTTCCGCTCTGGAAGGACCTCAAGATCCGACAAGCCTTCATGTACGCGATCAACCGCGATGCAATCATCCAGAGCCTTTATGGCGGCGCGGCCAAGCCCGCAAACTGCGTCTATGTTGCCGACCGTCTGGTGCCGAAGGAGATCGATGCCTATGCATATGACCCCGAAAAGGCCAAGCAGCTTCTCAATGAGGCAGGTTGGGACAAGATCAATGGCGACAAGCCGATCCCCATCCTGACCTATTACAATTCGCCGCTCGTCGCCAATGTGCTGGCCGCGATGCAGGCTATGCTGGCACAGGTCGGCATCAACATCGTTCCGCGCACGGTCGATACCCCGACCTATAATTCCATCGTTTACAAGCAGGGCGGCAATGCGGGTGAGTTTCCGCTGATCTTCGCCGGTCTGCAGAACGGCCCTGATCCGTCCAATATCAATATCGGCCTCAACGAAAAGCAGATTCCGCCCGCAGGCTCCAACATAATGCGCATCCGTATGCCGGAAGTGACGCAGGCGCTTGACGCTGCCCTTGCCGAAACGGACGCCGCCAAGCGCGATGCACGCTATCAGGATGTCTGCAAGGCGACCAATGCCAATCTTCCTGGGGTACGATGTGGGTTGCCAACCGCTACGGCGTGGCATCCAACAAGCTCAAGGATTTTGTCTGGATACCTGCACCGGCTGGCGGCCCTATCAGGCCCATCCGGAAAAGTGGTCGATAGCCGAATAACAGCGCTCCATTTGCAACCAGACAGGGCTGACGGCGACTTGTAAAGACGCCGTCCCGGCCCTCGCATCCAAACACCAACGACAGGCTGTAGAATTATATGCTCCGCTATTGCCTTCATCGCTTGCTCATAGGGCTCGGCATGTTGCTGGCGCTGACGATATTGATCTTTGTCCTGCTGCAACTGACGCCCGGCGATCCGATCGACGCCTATATCAACCCCAATGTCGCCATGACCCAGACGGAAATGGATGCATTGCGGGCACAGCTCGGCCTCGACCGCCCCTTGCCGGTGCAGTATCTCGCCTGGCTCGGACAGGCCGTGCAGGGCAATCTCGGCCATTCGCTGCAGCGCTTCAACGAAACCGTTTCCGGCCTCATAGCCTCGCGCATCGGGCCGACGCTTCTCCTGATGGCTGCCGGTCTTGCCATTGCCATTGTGATAGGCGTCACGACCGGCATCATCAGTGCCGTGCGCCGCAATTCACTGCCGGATTATTCCTTCTCGGTGCTGGCCCTGCTTGGCATTTCCAGCCCCGCTTTTCTCACGGCGCTGCTCGGCCTTTATATCTTTTCCGTACGCCTCAAATGGGCTCCGTCCGGCGGAATGCTGACACCGGCGACGGATTTCTCCATATCCGATCTGCTGCGCCATCTGGCCTTGCCAGCCCTCGTGCTTTCCATCGGCCATGCAGCGCTCATCATGCGCTATATGCGCTCCTCCATGCTTGAAACACTCAATCAGGATTATGTGCGCACCGCACGCGCCAAGGGCGTGCGCGAATTCTGGGTGGTCGTGAAGCATACTTTGCGAAACGCCATGCTGCCGGTCGTGACCCTCATCGGCTCCACCATCGGCCTTGCAGTGGGCGGCGCGATCTTCACCGAGAGCGTCTTCAACTGGCCGGGCATGGGGCTTCTCCTCATCAATGCGGTCGAGACCCGCGACTATCCGGTCATCATGGGCGCGACGCTTGTGATCGGCGCCTGTGTCATCATCGTCAATATCCTGACCGATCTGGCCTATGCGGTCATCGATCCACGCATCAAGGTTACGTAAGATGGGCCAGTCCGTTACCTCTTCCGCAGGGCCGATGGCCCGCTCCGCGAACCGCTTCATACAGAACCGCGCCGCGATATTCGGCCTCGTCCTGCTCGTCCCGCTTCTGCTCGCGGTGCTGACCTATCCACTGTGGCTGCCTTACAAGCCGAACGATATCGACCTTCTGGCGATGAATTCCGGCCCAAGCTGGAAGCACTGGTTCGGAACCGACGGAGTGGGCCGCGACGTCTTCGCCCGGACGATGGAGGGCGGGCGCATTTCGCTCCTCGTCGCCGTGTCGTCGGTCGTGCTTTCCACGGCCATCGGCTTCCTGATCGGTGCGATCTCCGCCCTTGGCGGGCGCTGGGCAGATGCGATTGCCATGCGTTCGGTCGATCTTGCCATGACGCTGCCGCCGGTCATCTTCCTGCTGGTTCTGGCCTCCATCATCGGTTCAGGCATCTGGTCCACGGTTGTCGTCATTGCGCTTCTTTCTTGGCCGGTGCTTTCACGCATGATCCGCGCACGCCTTCTGAGCTGCGCGAGCGTGAATTCGTCATGGCGTCGCGCGGCATGGGAGCTGGCCTCGGCCACCTCCTGTTCCGTCATGGCCTGCCCAATTCGATCGATATTCTCGTCGTCTATGCAACGCTGCAGGTGGCCAATGCCATCCTGCTCGAAGCCGGCCTCTCCTTCCTTGGCCTCGGCGTGCCGCCACCGGCTGCAAGCTGGGGCAACATGCTCAACGCCGCCCGCTCCACCGCGGTGCTGGAACAGTTCCCATGGCAATGGCTCTTCCCCGGAGGCGCACTCGTGCTGGCCGTATTGGCGATCAACTTCATCGGTGATGGTCTGAGGGATGCCTTCGACCCCGCGCAGAACTCAACTGAACCAGAAAGCGAATATGAAATGTCGAAATTCTTTGGCGTTGTCCCTCCCGTTGTCACCCCGCTCAACGACGACCACTCGGTCGATTACGACCTATACCCGTGTTCTCGAACATCTGATCGAAGGCGGCTGCCATGGCCTTTTCGCGCTCGGCTCCACCAGCGAAGTGGTGTTCTATGACGAGGCAGAACGGCGCAGGATTCTTGAACATACGGTGAAAGTAGCGAACGGCCGTGTTCCGGTCATTGCCGGCGTCATAGACCCGGCCACCGACCGCGTGATTGCCCATGCAAAAGCCGCGAAGGACGTCGGCGTCGATGCGGTCGTTGTCACCGCTCCCTTCTACACAATCACCAGCCAGCCCGAGATCATCGATCATTTCCGCATGGTGCGCGATGCGGTCGATATTCCGCTGATTGCCTATGACATTCCGGTCTGCGTCCATACCAAGCTCTCGCGCCAGACCGTGGTGACGCTTGCCAATGAAGGCACGATCATCGGACTGAAGGATTCCTCCGGCGATGACGGCAATTTCCGTTATGCATTGCTCGATCTGGCCGAAAACAGGAACGTGTTTCTTATGACCGGCTCGGAAACCGTCGTGGACAACGCGCTTTTGATGGGCGCACACGGCGTTGTTCCCGGCCTCGCCAATGTCGATCCGGCAGGCTATGTGCGGCTTTGGGATGCCGCGCAGCGCGGCGACTGGGTGGCCGCGCGCAAGGAGCAGGAGCGCCTTTGCCGCCTCTTCGAAATCGTCTGGGTTGGCGCAAACCGCGTCAGCGGTGGGGCTACCGGCGTCGGCGGCTTCAAGACTGCGATGCGCAATCTCGGCATTATTTCCACCAACAAGATGGCACGCCCGCGCCAGGCGCTTGACGCGGCGGAAGCAGGCCGCATAGACGCGATCCTGCGCAGCGTCGGCCTGCTGGATTGAGGCGAGCGTCATGAGCCGGCAACCGATCCTCGACATCAAGGGACTGCGCACTGTCTTCCGTACCCGCGCGCGTGAGATCGTCGCGGTCAATGGTGTGGACATCACCGTCGATCCCGGCGAGACCGTGGCGCTTGTCGGTGAATCCGGCTCAGGCAAATCGGTGACGAGCCTCTCCATCATGCGCCTTCTTGCCCGAAAAGTGGGCTTCATCGATGCGGGCTCCATTCTGTTGCGCGGCAAGAGCGGGCAGACCGTGGACCTTGCCGCCATTGATGACGAAGCCATGCGCCGCATTCGTGGCAACGATATCGGCATGGTTTTTCAGGAACCCATGACGAGCCTCAATCCGGTTTATACGATCGGCGACCAGATCGGCGAACCCTTGCGGGTTCACCGGGGCACAAGCCGCCGCGAGGCGCGAAGCGGCAGTGGAACTTCTCGACAGGGTAGGCATTCCCGATGCCCGCCGCCGCGCCGGGCAGTATCCGCACGAATTGTCCGGCGGCATGCGCCAGCGTGCAACGATAGCCATGGCGCTGATATGCAATCCGACGCTCCTGATCGCCGATGAACCGACGACCGCATTGGATGTCACCATTCAGGCCCAGATTCTGGACCTCATGCAAAAGCTTCAAAGCGAAAGTGGCATGGGCATGCTGTTCGTCACCCATAATCTGGGCGTCGTCGCTGAAATCGCCCAGCGTGTGGTGGTGATGTATGCCGGCCGGATCGTCGAGAGTGGCCCGGTGAAGGAAGTGTTCCGCAATCCGCGCCATCCCTACACGATGGGGCTGCTGCGCCCATGCCACGGCTTGGCGACGCCACGGAAATGAAGAGGCGCGGCGAGAAACTGAACACCATTCCCGGCATGGTGCCTGGGCTTGCCGATCTGCCGTCGGGCTGCGCCTTCGCGCCGCGCTGTTCCTTCGCTGTCGAAGCGTGCCACGCGGTCGTTCCGCCGCTCGCATCCGTCAACGAACACCATGGCAGCCGCTGCATTCGCTGGCAGGAGATCGCCGCATGACTGAAACACCCTCCTATCCGTGCGCGGACTTGCCAAACACTATGAGACCCGCAGCGCCACGCTGAAAATTCTGGACAATATTTCCTTCGATATTGCGCGTGGCGAAGTGGTCGGGCTGGTGGGCGAATCCGGCAGCGGCAAGACGACGATCGGCCGCTCGGTCCTGCGCCTGATCGAGCCGACCGCAGGCCAGATCATGTTCGACGGAACCGACGTCGCGACCCTTTCAGCGGGTGAAATGCGCCGAAAGCGTCAGCGGATGCAATACATATTCCAGGACCCGTTCGCCTCGCTTTCGCCGCGCATGACGATTGGTGAAATACTTATGGAAGGCCTCAATATTCAGGCCATCGGCACCAAAGCGGAGCGGCAGGAGGCACGCAAGGCACTGGAACAGGTGGAATTGCCGCCCGACGCCATCAATCGCTATGCCCATGAATTTTCCGGCGGTCAGCGCCAGCGCATCGGCATTGCCCGCGCGCTCACGCTGGAACCGGATTTCATCGTGGCCGATGAGCCGGTGTCCGCGCTTGATGTTTCCATTCAGGCGCAGGTGGTAAACCTGCTCCGCGATCTCCAGCAGCGGCTTGGCCTGACGATGCTGTTCATTTCGCATGATCTGGCGGTGGTCGAATATATCTGTGATCGCGTCATCGTGCTTTACCTTGGCCGCATCATGGAAATCGCAAGCAGCGAAGATCTTTATGCCCGCCCGGAGCATCCCTATACACGGGCCCTGCTCTCTGCCATCCCTCTCCCGACCCGGATGCCAGAACGGAACGGCAGATCCTGCGCGGCGACATTCCAAGCCCCGCCAACCCGCCAAGCGGCTGCGTATTCCGCACCCGCTGCCCCAAGGCTATCGATGCGTGCGCCGCAACCGTTCCGCAGTTACGCGAGGTGCGACCAGGCCAGTTCAAGGCTTGTATCCGTGATGACATTTAAATGAGAGCCCGGAAGCTGCGCTGCAAACAATGGATATTTCTGTCAAAATGGGAGTAACGACATGAAAATACTATCCAGATACCTTTCCGGCACCGGCCTTGCGCTGGCGCTTGCCTGCGCAAGCCCGGCACTGGCGGACGGCATCGCGCTTCAATGGAAGGAACTGCCGTCCCTACCTGCCAACACCAAAGCGTGGAACGACGCCATTCCGGTGAAGGAGAAATACTGGCGGCAGATCGGGCTTGCAGGTCCGATCACCGGCGTTCATGGCAATTATCTGCTGGTCGGCGGCGGCGCGAATTTTCCCGAACCGGGCAAGATGCCCAACGAAGCCAACACGCTCGGCAAGGTTTACTGGAATGAGCTTTTCGTCCTCGACCTCGACAAGGAGAGCTGGAAGAAGAAGGAATTCCTGCTGCCTTCAGCCATCGGTTATGCGGCGACGGTAAGCCTGCCCGATGGCGTACTGGTCATTGGCGGAGAAGGCTTCAAGGCGGGGCCGAATGGCGCAAAACGCGCGAAGGTCGAAAAGTCGGCAAGCGTTTTCCTGATGCGCTATGAGCCGGACAAGGACGAGGTCACGTTCAAGGATTATCCCCGGCTCCCCGCCGCCAGCAGCTATGGCGCAGCGGCGCTGATCGGCGAGACTGTCTATTACCAAACCGGCAAGGACGTTTACGCGCTTGACCTCGGCAAGCCCGATGCGGGGTGGAAACCGCTTCCCGCCTTTCCCGGCGAAGCGCGCGACACAGCCCTTGCCGCCGCTGTCGGCGGAAAGTTCATCGTCGCCTCCGGCCGCAACAAGAAAGATGATGTCTGGCATATCCATGACGACGCCTATGCTTTCGACCCGGCCAGCCAGACATGGGAAAAACTGCCCGATATGCCGTTTCCCGCCATGGCGGGCGAAGCATTGGCGTGAATGATCGCTATATGCTGATCGTCGGCGGTGACAAGGATGTGGACCGCTGGAATGTGCTGTCCGGGCTTGAAACGGAGCGCGCCAAGCATGAGAGCGGAACGCCCGAATGGGAAAAGGCCAATACGGCCCTGACCTTCCTGGCCGACCATCATTTCGGCTTCAATACCGAAATTCTGGCCTATGACACCAAGGACCGGAAATGGGAACAGGTCGGTTCTTTTCCCGGCGCTGCACCCGTCACGACCCAGCCTGTGAACTGGAAGGGCAAGCTTATCTTGCCTTCCGGCGAAATCCGCCCCGGTATCCGCACGCCCAAAATCTGGATGGGCAGCGTTTCGGATTGATACTCCCGGGCGCGCCGTGCACCAATCTGGATGCACGGCGCTCCAACAGAATACCGCTTATGCCTCGACCGCCACTTCCCGGTGCTCGCGCGAAGCCTTGAAGGCCGATTCGATACAAGCGACCACGTGAAGGCCGTCCTCACCTGTTACGGGAGGCACGGTGCCCGTTTCGACTGCCCGGACGAAGGCGCGCCACTGACGGACAAGCGCCTGTTCAGGCACGTCCGGCTCAATCGAATCCTCGACCGGCTGCCATTTGAGAGAGCGTCCCAAGGTGACACCCTTGAAGAAATCCACCGTCAGGACGCCATTATCGAAGACCAGTTCATCGCCCGATATGAAGGCTCCATCGGAATAGCCGATGCTGGCAACCTGCCCCGCAGCCTCATCTCCAAAGCGAAGGAGCAGCAAAGCCGCATCGTCTGCCTTCTGCTGATGAAATGACGTGGCTGTGATGGCACTGACATGGGTTGCGCGACGCCCGGCAAACGCAAGCAGACGGTCCAGCGCATGGATACCGGCGGTAAACAGCATGCCGCCGCCCATCTCCGGATCAAGATGCCAGTCGCGGCGGTTTCCTTCCATCCATAGCTTGACCATGCGGCTCGACCCGTAACGCATGCTGCCAAGCTCTCCGTATCGATGATCCGCTTCGCTGCCACGAAAGGCAGAGAAAAGCGCATCGTATGGCCGGGCATGAGCGTGACACCGGCCCTCCTGACGGCGGCAAGAATGGCACGGCATTCGGCAACGGTCGGCGCCATCGGCTTCTCTATCATGATGTGCTTGCCCGCTTCGGCGCAGGCGATGGCGACATCGGTGTGCAGATGGTGCGGCAGCGCAATCACCACGGCTTCGATATCGGGATCGGACAAGAGTTCACGATAATCGAGATAGCCCTTGCCGCCGAAAGCTCCTGTGAAAGCCGCAAGGCCCTCCGCATCGTTGCGGCAGGCCGCAGCCAGCCTTGCATTCGGGACAGACTGGAGCGCCTTTGCATGGGCCGCGCCAAAATGGCCCGCGCCGATGATACCGATGCCAAGCATGTCAGACTCCTTCGAGAGCGTAGCAGTGATCGATGATTTCCATGGCGCGACGGCAATCAGCCAGCGACGTGGCAGGCGGCAAGCCGTGCGAAAAACGCTGCAATGCGTCGGCCATGACGTCATTGTAACGATGGGCTGGCAAGGTGATCGGCAAATTCCGCTCGCCCTCGTCGTCGAGTGTCGCAAGCGTCAGCCGGTCGCCAGCATCGGTCAATGACGCATTTTTCGCGGATATTCGCCATTCAAAGAGGCCGCGTGTCATGGAGGCAAATGTGTAACCGGCCTCAACGATGCCGAGCATTCCATCCGACGCGCGCAGCACCACAGCGGCATAATCCTCAACCTCGGTTCCATGAAGCGGGCGCCCCAGCGAACTGCTGACAATCTCGACGGGTTGCGCGCCCGCAAGGGTGAGGAATGCATTGACGCCATGAATGCCGAGGTTGCGCAAGGCCCCTCCTCCACCAATGCCGCGATCAAGCACCCAGGATACGCCGTCATTCACATAACGCTGGGGTGGGCCGTTTATCAGCCGGAAATGCGAATGCGAGATCGCACCGAGGCGTCCCGCCTCGGCAAGGCTGTGCACCGCCTTCATCATGCCCAGCCCATGCGGCAGCGCCACGGCGACAAAGGCCTTGTTGCGTTCAGCCGCGGCAATAAGGGCTCCGACGCCGCAGCCGATATGCCTATCGGCTTTTCGATGAGCAACGGTATGCCAGCCTGCATAACGGCAAGGCCGCGATCCGCAATCTCGAAGGGACGCCCCATCACCACGGCGAAATCAGCATCCTTGAGAGCGTCCTCAAGGCTTGAGGCGGCAGCGCAGGAAAATTTATCGGCGAAGGCCGCCGCAGCCATCATATCGGGGTCCCAGGCCACACTGACGGTTGCCCCGCTGCCAGTGCCGCTTCGGCATGCATGGTTGAATGCCAGTGACTGACACCCAGAAAACTTAACTTCATCACACGACCTATATGATATAGGATAAGTGGATTACCCATATCTTAAATAGCAACGGCAGGCAACCTTTGTGCTCTCCTTGGAGACGTTGTCCAACAGGGCCGGGAGTGAAGCCGTATCATGATTTTGAAAGTCGCCGCAGGCCCAGGCAATCCACAATGCAATGTATGCCCTTAACGACGGCGAAGGTCGGCTGACTGCTGCTTCCTTTGACGCCTTCGCCAACGGCTTGATGCACTCAGGGTGGACGCTTCATTTACCATGTTGCAGTTCCTCGATCGCGAAACTGAAGCAACATAATGCGATGGCGGTGTCAGAGATAGATTATCTATATATTTCCGGCTTATAGCGGCTGCCGAGACGGTAGCGATTGCCGGCATAGACCAGCTTATTGACGGTCGCTACCGTTTCACCAGTCCATGTCCGGCGGTCCAGAAGCAGGCAGGCAACCCCGTCATCAAGACGAAGCAAGCGTGCTATCTCGGCGTCGGGTGTGATCGCCGAAATGACCTGCTCGACTTCGGTCATCGGCGTGCTTTTCTGAAGATAGTCGTAGGTCGTGATCGCCCGAAAATCCTGCAGTTCATAATGCTGCACAAGGCTGGTATTGACGAACCGTTCCTCCAGCTGCACCGGTACGTCGTTTTCGAAATGCACGATCAGCGAATGGGCGATGGGAATGTTTTTTGAAGTTCGAAAGCATTGAGCAGGCCGGGCGTTGGCTCAATGATATCGAGGGTAATGACCTCGGCGCTGTGCTGTCCTCCCCGTGCCTTGATTTCATTGGCAATATTGACGACTTCGATCAGCGTCGTTTCCGGCTTTGGAGGGGCGACGAAAGTGCCGACGCCCTGAATGCGCTTCAATATGCCCTGATCGGTCAGTTCCGCAGGGCTCGGTTGACGGTCATGCGGGAAATGCCGAGTGCATCCACCAGTTCGTGTTCCGACGGCAGGCGATGATTGCCGGGCCAGCGACCGGAGCGGATGTTATCCAGCACCTGCGCCTTGACCTTTTCATAGAGCGGCCCGGCGGTTTCGGGCAGTTCCATGCCAGCGGCATGATGGGATTCCGATTTGTCGCCAGCATCCATGGGTCACATCCCTGTCCGTATGATCGTTTTCAGGCCGTTCGCCTCACCCGCTATCAGCCGGGCATAGGCATCCGGAACCTCATCGAGCGAGATTTCCCGGTCGACAAGCTGTAACAGCGGCGCCTCAAGATCAGGCAGAAGCTTTGCAATTTCATGCAGTTCGTCCTGATAGGCATGGCAGCCGATCAGGCTTATCTCCCGCTCGACCAGACTGTTCGGATCAAGCTCGATCTTGCCATGGGATATGCCGACCAGTGCCAGTGAGCCGCCGCCGGAAAGCACGTCGAGCGTTGCCTTGAGGACGCTGATATTACCGGTGGCATCGATCGCATAGCGGATTGGCCGGCCATCAAGTGCGGCTTCAATTGCCGACTTGTCGAGCGGAACCTTGATTGCGCCGGTGACGGTTGAAACGAGATCGGCGCGCTGATCGTTGCGGTCACAGACCAGCACCGGACCATCATGCAAACGGAGAGAATAAGCGCGGCAAGCCCGCCAATCGGACCGCAACCCACAACGAGAACCGCTTCGCCCGACGGCACGCGCTGCTTGCGGATCGCGTGTAGCGCCACCGAAAGCGGTTCGCCCAACGCGGCGACCACGGGGTTGATGGCCGGATCGCAGTGAACGAGGAGCCGTGCAGGAAGTGCTGTCTCCTCGGCAAAACCGCCATCGCAGACTTCACCGATGAACCCCAGCGTTTCGCAGACATTGTGCCTGCCGCTTTTGCAGGACTGGCATTCGCCGCACCAGTAGCGGGAGTCCGCGATCACCGTATCGCCGGGTTTGAAGCCGGTCACGCCGGCGCCAGTTTCGGTCACGACACCTGCAAATTCATGGCCTGCGACCGAAGGCGAACGGCTGATCCACTGCCCGGTCATGAAATTATGCAGATCGGAGCCGCAAATGCCCGCGGCCGACACTTTGAGCCGAACCCAGCCCGGTTCAGCGCCGCAGGCGGGTCGATCATCTCGACCCGCAAATCCTTCGCCGCATAAAGCCGGACAGCCTTCATCGTCAGCCTCCCCGCCTCTTTCTAGAGGTAATCCTTGCGGATTTCCGACACGGCGTTCTCGTGCGAGGAGAACCCTTCGTAACGCGCCAGCGTGCGGGCATGTTTTGCAAATTCCGGATAGGCGGAAGCGGTCACATAGCCGATGGACGAACGCTTGACGAAATCCGTCACCGAAAGCGGACCATAGGTGCGCGCCCAGCGGCTGGTTGGTAGCACAGCATTGGGGCCAAGGCCGAAATTGCCGATGACGACCGGCGTATGCGGTCCCATCAGGATTTCGGCAGCTTCGGTGATGTGGCCAAGATGCGCGAACGGATCGGTTGAAAGAAGCTCCAGATGTTCCGGCGCATAGTCGTTGATGAACTTATAGCTCTCTTCCACGGATGACGTAAGCACGATGCCGCCATATTTGCCGGTAAGCACGGTTTTGGAGAAGCCGACGCGCTGTTCGGTCATGCGTGCCCAATGGTCCGGTAATGCGGCAAGCGCTTCTTCCGCGACGCGGCGGCTGTGCGTGACGAGCCAGGCCGATGAGTCCGGGCCATGTTCCGCCTCGATCAGGAGGTCGAGTGCAGCGAGCCCGCCCTTTACCGTATCGTCGGCGAAAATGACGGCTTCGGAAGGCCCCGCAGGCAGGCCGGGATCGATGACGCCGCCAAGCAGGCGCTTGGCAGCAACCACCCATGGGCTGCCGGGGCCAACGATCTTGAGCGCCGGTTTCACCGTTTCCGTGCCATAGGCGACGGCAGCAACGGCCTGCGCGCCGCCAACCTTATAGACGGTTTCCACACCGGCAAGGCGTGCGGCAACAAGTGTTGCAGCATCGACGGAACCGTCGGGCGTCGGCGGGTGACGATTGCAAGTTCCGGCACACCGGCAACCACAGCGGGCACGGCGGTCATCATGGTGACAGACGGAAACGCGCCCTTGCCGCGCGGAATATAGAGCGCGACGGAACGGATCGGCGTGAAGCGGTCACCAGCATAGGCGCCGGGACGCATTTCCTTCAGCCACATCGCTTCCGGCTTCTGCTCTTCATGGAAGTGACGAATATTGTCGATGCCGAACTGAATGGCCTCGATCACGTCCTTTCCACCTTGTCGAAGGCGGCATCGAACTCGGCTTCCGTCGCCTTGATGTTCGCCGGATCGACCTCAGCCTTGTCGAGATCGCGCGCAAACCGCACCAGCGCGGCATCGCCTTCGGTGCGAACGGCTTCGATGATCGGCTTCACCTTCTCGATAAAGCCGGACAGATCGGTTTCCGAGCGCTTGAGAAGTTCGGCGCGCGCTGCGTCGTCCAGTTTTGCCAGTTCGTGAAAGAAACATCGGACATGATCGGCTCCTTGCTGGTTGCGGTGGTGGCGCAACCGGTCATTTCGATTTGAGGAAGATGTCGAGCCCGACCAGCCGGTCGAGCAGAAAGATGGCGGCAGCGGCACAGGCGATGAAGACGACGGAAATGGCCGCAAGGTCTGGCGTGATGATGGACCGGATCGAATTGTAGATCTGTACCGGCAGCGTCACGATGCGCGCATCGACCAGAAGCAGGCTGACCAGAAATTCGTTGAGCGCCAGAATGAACATCAGAAGCGAGCCGCTGATGACGCCCGGCACCACGACCGGCAGCGTGACGAAGAAGAATGTCGAGATCGGCCCTGCCCCGCAATTGGCGGCGGCAAGTTCCAGATCGGCATCGAGATTGGCGGCACTTGCTGTCACAGCCCAGATCATGAAGGGCAGATTGATGACGCAGGCTGCAATCCCCACCGGCCAGAGCGGCCCAAAATTCCAGCCTGACCGAAGATCAGCATGAGACCGATGCCGGAACCGATCAGCGGAATGGTGAAGGGCAACAGCAGATAAATCTGGATCGTCTTTTCAAACCGCACTGCATATTTCGCCAGCGCTATGCCAGCGAGCGTTCCGACCGGAATGGCGACGATAGTGCAGATGAAGGAGACGTAGAGCGAGCGCAGAAATGCATCCCAGAGGTCGCTCGTTCCGGCGATCTTCTGATACCATTTCAGCGAAAACCCTTCCGGCGGAAAGGTAATCATGTTGCCGGATGTGAAGGAAGCTCCAAGCACCACGATGGTCGGTGCGGAAAGCAGCACAAGAACGGCGATCACGAATGTCCAGATGACGATGGATTTCGACAGTGGCGAGGTCATTTGCGCGCCCTCCCCATGGCAAGCGTGCCTGCCCCGAACAGCGTGAACACGATCCCGACGAGGATGGAGCCGACGCCGACCAGAAGCAGCGCCAGCGTTGCGCCCAGTCCTGATCGGACGTGCGGAAGAACTGGTCATAGATCGCATTGGCGATGAAATCCTGCGATCCGCCGCCCAGAATGGCCGGTACGGCAAAATCGGTGAGCGACAGCGTCATCACCACCAGTCCGCGCCGATCAGACCCGGGCGGGCCATGGGCAAGACGACATGGGCAAAGGTCCGCAGCCAGTTTGCACCGAGCGAACTTGCCGCCGCTTCCATTTCTTCCGGAATGGCGGTCAGCGCCGGTGCAAGCATCAACACGGCGAATGGCAGCATATATTGAATGAGACCGAACAGAACCGCCGGATAATTATAGAGCAGCCGCATAGGCGCGATGCCGACAAGACCAAGCGCCTCGTTGACCATGCCCTGATTGCCGAGAATGATAAGCCAGCCATAAGCGCGCACGACCTGCCCGATGAAGAAGGGCAGAAACAGCGCGATTAGCAGGAATTTGCGCAATGCCGCCGACGGCGTGCGCACCATGAGATAGGCATAGGGAAAGGCCAGAATGAGCGTGAACACGGTCACGACGAGCGAGCCGAACAGGCTGCGCCATGCGACGGTTGCAAACAGGGTTTCCGTCAGCGCGCGCTTGTAATTGGCGAGCGTGTAATAATCCGACATCAGGAATGTCGCGGTGTCGAGCGTGCGCAGGCTGGTATCCGCGATCTGGATCAGGCCCAGCACCAGCAGCCCCACCAGCACGATGGCCGGCAGCAGCATCAGATAGGGCACGGCGCGGTTGAACCGCGCGGGCCACAAAACTGCGATTGCTTCAAGCGCGTCCATGATGCGCCAGACAACCGGATAGGCAGTGCGTGCCGCTCGCATGTTTCAATTCCTGCGTATTAAGATATCGGGCATGGGGATCGCCCTATCGGGCGACCCTTCTGTTTGTGGAGCCGGATCACCCCTGCATGATGGCCTTGAACTTCGAGAACCATTCGCTCTCGTTTTCCACCTGCACCTTTGCCGAAATGCGGATAAGGTGTTTGAAATCCTCATCCTTGGTCGGATAGGCCGGATCGTTCACCAGATCGGCAGGCGGGTCAGGCCGGGCACGACGCCCGGCAGGCCAAGACCGTCGAGCCAGACCTGCTGCGCATCCTTGGTGAGGGCGAAGTTGATATATTCCTTGGCCCAATAAAGCTCGTTTTCCGGCAGGCCCTTTGGAATCAAAGGCCGTCTGTGTCGAACTTCGCGCCCTCTTCCGGAACGGTCCAGTCGATCTTGACGCCGTTCTTCTGGGCTTCGCGCGCATTGGTGGAAATGGTGCAGGCCAGATCGATTTCGCCCTTCTGGAACCAGGTGGTGAAATCCGGGTCTTCGCCGAGAAGCGGCTGCTGCTGCTTCACCTTGGCGATGAAATCCCATGCGGGCTGCATATTGCCCGGAATGTCTTCCAGCTTGCCGCCACCGGCAACCTGCGCCGGGAAGTGGAAGCCGATGCCATCGTTATAAAGCGCGATGCGTCCCTTGAACTTCGGATCGAGCAGAGCGTGCCATGACTTCGGCGGGCCATCAGGGAAGGCTTCCGGACGATAGGCCAGCACATAGACATAACCGTAGGTGTTGACGATTGGATAGCCGTCAAGGCCAACCGGCTTGGCAAGATCGGTGGTGTCCTTGAGGTTGGACAGGTCCGAAAGGTCCTCCGTCACGCCGCGCAATGCCGATTTGGTCGCATTGGTGGTCGTATCCCAGTTGACGTGGATCGGCGGAACACGCTTTTGCGCGACCGCAGCCCAGAGCTTCGGCTGGATTTCGTTGTCTTCCGTCAGGTCGTGACGGATGGAAATGCCGGTCTTGGCGGTAAACGGATCGGACACGCCAGCTTTCAGCGCATCCACCCAGCTGCCGCCCCAGGCGCGCACGATCAGTTCCTTCGGCTTTGCCGGTTCTTCAGCAAATGCGCGAGAGGCCGAGCGATGTCGTACCGGCTGCAGCGGCAAAAGCACCTGCGCTCTGCAGGAAGCGACGGCGGTCGAGTATCAGAAAAGGTTTTTCAGACTGCTCATTTTGTTTCTCCTCTGGAGTTTCCCGTAACGTTTCAATTCATGTGGCAAAGACGATGAGATCGCGGGCGTTCCAGCCAAGATGCACGGTCTCGCCTTCTGCAAACTGGCTATGGCCGATAGGGTCGTGGTCGAAGACGCGCATCAACACGTCTCCCAAGGCAGGAACTCGTAATTCATAGACGATGCGTTCGCCCTCGAAGATCGCATCGATAACGATGCCTTCAAGCACGGTATCGAGTTCTGCATGCGCTGCGGCGCTGCCGCCGATACGGATCTGCTCGGCACGGATTGCACAGGAGACATTTGCGCCGACGCCAACCGGTCCGCGCCCCTCGCCTGTCATGCCAACCAGAGCCGCTCCGCATCGACCCGCACGAGATTGCCGTCGAGCGAAGATGCCTTGCCGGAAATGAAATTGGTGACGCCGATGAAGTTCGCCACAAAGGCATTGGACGGGTTGCGATAGGTTTCGGATGGCTCAGCCATCTGCTGGATTTCACCGCCATCCATGACGATAATCTCGTCGGATACGACGAGCGCCTCGCGCTGGTCGTGGGTGACGTTGATCGTCGTGACGCCAAGTTCCCGCTGGATACGTCGGAATTCAAGCTGCATTTCCTCGCGCAGCTTGCGGTCGAGTGCCGCCAGAGGTTCATCGAGCAGAAGCAGGTCCGGTTCAAAACGAGGGCGCGCGCAATGGCGACGCGCTGCTGCTGGCCACCGGAAAGCTCGTGCACACGCCGCCCGCCGAGGCCGTTGAGGCGAACGAGGTCGAGATAGCGTTCCACCCGCTCAGGAATAGAACGCGCATCGAAGCGGCGCATTTTCAACGGAAAGGCAACGTTTTCAGCAGCCGTCATATGCGGGAAAAGCGCGAGTTTCTGAAAAACCATGCCGATGGAGCGCTTGTGCGGCGGCACGGCGCTGACAGCTTCGCCATTGATGAATATTTCGCCGATGCTGGGTTTCTGGAAACCGGCGATGAGGCGAAGAAGCGTCGTCTTGCCGGAACCGGACGGCCCGAGAATGGTCAGAAAACGGCCCTTGGCGAGATCGAAGGATGCCGCACGCACGGCATGGAAGCCGTTATAGATCATGCTGACACTGTTGACCGATACGGCAGCCGGTCCGTTGGAGACTTTACGGCCAGTTCCGGTTTCGGTTGTATTCATCGCTGTTTCCCATTTCAGTCAAAGCACCGGAAGGTGCTTTATGATGTTATTTCAGTCCTATTTCGCGACTTGCTGATATTCCACTTCAGGAAAATCAGATCGAAGCGAGATAGCCTCCGTCAATCGGGATTACCTGCCCCGTGACATAGGACGATGCGGCGCTTGCCAGAAACACCACCGCGCCCGCTACATCTTCCATCGCGCCGAAACGCCCTTGTGGAATTTTGGCCAGCATCGCCTTCTGCCAGTCGTCATTCTCGTAAAACACATCGGTCATGGCGGTGCGGAAATAGCCCGGTGCAATGCCGTTGACGCGGATGTCGGAGGGCGCCCATTCCGTCGCCAGGGCATGGGTCATGCCCATCAGGCCGGATTTGGAAGAGCCGTAGGGAGCGGCGGTCGGCACACCGACATAGGAGGTCAGCGAACATAGATTGATGATCGCTCCACCCTTCCCGCTCTCGGTCATGTGGCGGGCAGCAGCCTGTGCGCAGAAGAATGCGCCTTTGAGATTGGTCGCCACGATGCGGTCCCAGAGCGCTTCGTCCACATCAAGCGAGGGACGGATTTCTTCATAACCTGCATTGTTGACGAGAATATCGAGACCGCCGAGAGCTTCTGCTGCTTGTGCAACAGCGGCTCCGCAGGCAGCCACATCACGCACATCGAGCGAAAGGGGCACACAGGTGCGGCCTAGGCCGGCGATACGGGATGCCGTTTCGAGAGGTCGTCGGGCTTGCGCGCTGTAATGGCAACGTCGGCACCAGCCGAGGCGAGTGCTTCGGCAATAGCCTGTCCCAGTCCCCGGCTGGCACCGGTCACCAGCGCTTTGCATCCGCTAAGGTCGAAAAGCGATAAAACCGTCATCATGTTCCCCTGCGGACCCAGCTTAAAGCAATAACATTGCCGGAACTTCTAACTGTTTCGGAGCGAATGCTTTAGCAATTTTTGCGGTCTCCATGGCATAGGACCATCTTTTTATAAGTTGTCTATACATATATATACAAAATTGGATTTTAGCCTTAGAACTTCTCTCCTAACGATGCGTATCTAGTGATGCGGGGCTCACGAGACGATCTTCCGACGCGCCGGAAAAACGCGGCTATCCGGCGTGATTCGGTTCAGGTTTTGACCGGTGCGAGCTGGCTTGAGTTTGAAAGCAGGTTTCGGGAGGCAGTCTTCAGAACTCGTGCTAGAAAGGCTGCATGAGAGACCTTTTCGACCAGCTTGAGCCGCGTGAAATTCTGGCGCCTGGAGCCATGCTTCTGCGCGGCTCTGCGCTTCCGAGCGAAGATGCTGTACTCCAGGCCGTGGCCGATGTTTCCGCTGTCGCGCCTTTTCGGCACATGACGACACCCGGCGGGTATCGCATGTCAGTTGCGATGACGAACTGCGGTGAGTTCGGCTGGGTCACCGACCGGACCGGTTATCGTTACAGTACCGACGATCCAGAAACCGGCCTGTCCTGGCCAGCGATGCCGGATACTTTTCGCGCGCTTGCCCAAAGTGCTGCCAGCGAAGCCGGTTATCCCGATTTTGTGCCGGATGCCTGTCTCATCAATCGCTATGAACCGGGTGCGAAACTTTCATTGCATCAGGACAAGGATGAACAGGATTTCAGCAATCCTATCGTTTCGGTGTCGCTCGGCCTGCCCGCGACTTTCCAGTTCGGTGGATTGAAGCGAACCGACCCGATTGCGAAATATATCCTGCATCATGGTGACGTGGTTGTGTGGGGTGGACCATCTCGTCTCTTCTATCATGGCATACTCGCCCTGAAGCGAGGCGAACATGAAAAACTGGGGCAATTTCGCCTTAATTTAACGTTCCGAAAATCGCGCTGACAGTCACCAAACGCGATTTTCGGAACGGAGAATCTACAGAAACCGCCTTTTAATTGTGGCGAACGACCGTTCTTTTGCGGCAATTTTGTGGCAAGCGGAATTTTAGTTGAACGCCCCGCCATCGCTTTTGCTCTCCGGACGCTCCTTCGCAACCTTGTCGCGGTAGCCGCTGGCTCTGTAGGCAGCAATCGGTTCGATGGCCCCGCCGGTGCGGCGGCGTGCTTCCGCAAGGATCGGTTCGACATCGGTTCGATAAGCGCGTTTCAGCGTATCGGATGCCATCAACGCATCGTTTTCCTGCTGGTAGGTCTCCAGTGCCTCTCGATCCACCAGCAGCGCCTGCGCATAGGCACGGCGGATTTCGTTGGCGGATGAGATCAGGCTTTCCAGCGGATCGGTCACATTATGCGATTGATCGATCATATGCGCGGGGTGGAAGTCTGCCACGCCGCGATATTCAGCGTCCACCAACTCATTGAAAACAAGGAACAATCGATAGGGATCGATAGACCCTGCGTCGAGATCGTCATCACCATATTTGCTGTCGTTGAAATGGAATCCGCCGAGCTTGCCGAACTGGATCAGTCGCGCGACGATCATTTCGATATTCGTATTTGGTGCATGATGACCAAGATCGACCAGACATTGCGCCTTCGGGCCAAGCGTCGAGGCGATCAGATAGTTTGTGCCCCAATCCTGAACCACCGTCGAATAGAAGGCCGGTTCATACATTTTGTGTTCGGAGAACAGCCGCCAGTCATCGGGCAGCGCTTTATAAATTTCGCCCATCGAAGCCAGATAGCGCTCGAAGGCGCGGGTGAAATTCTGTTGGCCCGGAAAGTTGGAACCGTCGCTCAGCCATACGGTCAAGGCTTTGGAACCTATGGCTTTTCCGATCTCGATACATTCGATATTGTGCTCGACGGCCTGCGCCCGCACTGCCGGATCGACATGGGTGAGCGAACCGAATTTGTAGGAAAGCTTCTGATCGGCTGCATCGGCAAAGGTATTGGAATTCATGGCGTCGAAACCAAGTCCAAGTGCTTGCGCATGGGCTTTAAGCTTCTTTGGATCTGCCTTATCCCACGGAATATGCAGCGAAACATTCGGCGTTGCGCGCGAAAGCTCGTTGATGACGGCGCAATCGTCCAGCTTGTCGAAAATGCCGCGCGGCTCGCCGCCGCCCGGAAAGCGCCCGAAACGGGTGCCGCCTGTGCCCGTACCCCATGAAGGCACGGCAACGAAATAGCTTGCGACCTTGTTGGTAATCTTGTCGATCTCGATGCCCCGGCGCAAAAGCTGTTCGCCCAGCGCCTGATAATCGCTTTTCAGCGCATTTTCGAAACCGGAATTATGTTCGGCTATAAAATCAGCCGAAATACGTTGATCGGACATGGTTCCTCCCAGAACATTCCAGATTATAATATCAGCGCGGAAAACTCTGCTGGTTCCCGGCATCGACATTGATAATGTTGCCGGTGGATTTTGCCGAAGCGTCGCTGGCGAGGAAATAGATCGCCTCGGCGATATCTTCCGGCAGGACGTTGAGCTTCAGCAGCGACCGCTTGCGATAATGTTCCTCAAGCTCGGAAACATCGATCTTGGACGATGCCGCGCTGCTCGCGCCACTCACCATCCCATATCTTGGAGCCGCGCAACACCGCGTCCGGGTTGACCACATTGACGCGGATACCGGCATCTGCACCTTCCAGCGCCAAACAACGCGCCAGATGGATTTCCGCAGCCTTGGCCGTGCAATAAGCGGACGCATTGGGCGACGCAGCCAGACCGTTCTTGGAAGCGACGAACACCACATTGCCGCCGATCTTCTGGCGGCGGAACAGACGGAACGCCTCCCGCGACACGAGGAAATAGCCGGTCGCCAGAATGTCGATATTGCGGTTCCACATCGACAATTCGGTCGCTTCGACCGGAGCCGATGACGCGATGCCTGCATTGGAGACCAGAATGTCGATGCCGCCCAGCTCGACGCTGGCTTCGACAAAAGCGTTTGCGACGCCCTTTTCATCGGTCACGTTCAGCGCGACGCTGCGGACCTGATCGGCGCCAAAACGCTTTGACAGATTGGCGTGAGCGGATTTGAGCGATTCTGCGTCAATATCCGCCAGAACCACGCAAGCGCCCTCGCCCGCCAGCCGCTCGGCGGTGGCATAACCGATGCCGCCAGCGCCGCCGGTGATAAGCGCGATGCGCCCCGCGAGGCTCTTCGACTTTGGCATGCGTTGCAATTTGGCTTCTTCAAGCAGCCAATATTCAATGTCGAAGGCTTCCTGTTCAGGCAGGCCCTGATATTCGGACACAGCGGATGCGCCGCGCATGACGTTGATCGCGTTGACATAGAATTCGCCAGCGATGCGCGCCGTCGCCTTGTCGCGGGCAAAAGACAACATGCCGACGCCGGGGATCAGAAAAATCACCGGATTGGGATCGCGCATCTTCGGCGAATTGTCGTGCTTGCAAGCCTCATAATAGCGCTTGTAATCGGCGCGATAGGCTTCCAGCGCATCCTCAAGCCCGGCAACGATAGCGTCCACATCCGGCTTGGCCGGATCGAAATCGACCACCAGCGGGCGGATTTTGGTGCGCAGGAAATGATCCGGGCAGGACGTGCCCAAAGCGGCCAGCGGACGCAGTTCCTTGGAGTTCACGAATTCCAGCACCGCATCCTGATCGTCGAAATGGCCGAGCTTGCGCTCTTCCTTACCGATTAGCCCGCGAATTTCCGGCATCAGCCGCGCGGCAATGGCCCGACGCTCGGAAACTGGGAGGCTCTGCGCGACAGCACCGCCAAAAGCGGGTTTGCCTGCCGTCTTCCGGTCCAGCCATTCAATGGCCTTGTTGATGATGGCGAGCGTGGTTTCGTAACAAGTTTTCGCATCATTGGCCCAGGTGAAAAGCCCATGACTTTCAAGGACAACACCCTTAGCGTTAGGATTTGACTTCACGAAGACTTCAAGGTCGAGACCGAGCTGGAAGCCCGGACGACGCCATGGCAGCCAGCCGATTTCGTCACCGAAAATCTCGGCTGTCAGTTCGCGGAATTTTTGGAAGCGGCAATCGCGATGATTGCGTCGGGATGCATGTGATCGACATGGCTGAAAGCGACGAAACCGTGCAGCGGCGTATCGATGGATGCGGCGCGCGGATTGAGGTTGAAGGTGCAGTGCGGCAGGAAGCCGACCATGCGGTCCTCATCCTCAACGCCCTTATAGATGCCCTTCAGCGCATCGAGCTTGTGCTGATAAAGCGTGGCAAAACCATCAAGCTTGATGGTGCCGACATCGCCGCCCGAACCCTTGACCCAGAGAACCTGAACCTTTTCGCCGGTCAGCGGATCGATTTCCTCCACCTTCGCAGAGGTGTTGCCGCCGCCGTAATTGGTGATGCGCTTGTCTGACCCGAGCAGATTGGAGCGGTAAAGCAGCTTTCCCGGCTCATCCAGCGTTGCCGCCTTGGCGTCGTCCCAGCGATTATCGAGCAGCCGATTGCTGACCACCATGTCATCCTCCCAAGTCAGTTATGCCAGATTATGGCCAATCGCGACACGCATATCCTTCCCATGCGCGAGCGATCATGCTGGCTGCAGATATGACGCATGAAACGAAATACTGTCAATCATAAACAATCATAACCGATCAAATATTTCACATATATGCGAATTAATGATTGTTTATGATTGACATGCGGCAGCAATATGAGAATAGATGGGAACAGGAGGAGCCATGCACGAAAGAGAGCGCCACCGCATCATCCTGAGCGCTGTTCAGGAAAAGCCGGTGATCACCATTCAGGATCTGGTGGAGTTGACGGAGGCGTCGGAAGCGACCCTTCGGCGCGATATCGCATCACTGCATATGCAGGGCCGCATCAAGCGCGTGCGGGGTGGCGCTGAAGCTATCCACCCGCCGCAGTTCGGCAGTCTGGCCGGGCGTCCGTTCAAGGTTTCGGAATCCGAAAACGGTGATCGCAAGCGCGCCATCGCCCGCGAAGCTGTGGCGCTTTGCGATGAAGGCGACAGCATCATCATCAATGGCGGGTCCACGACTTTCCAGATGGTGCATTATCTTGCTCCGCGCCGCCTTCAGGTGCTGACTAATTCGTTTGCCATTGCCGAACATCTTCTGCGCCAGTCGAAAAGCACGGTGATCGTGCCCGGCGGCGCGATCTATCGCGACCAGAGCCTGATCCTTTCGCCTTTCGACAATGACGTCATCCGTAATTTTACGGTCGGCGCATGTTCATGGGCTGTCAGGGTGTCAGCCCGCTCGGCGTGATGGAATCCGACGCGCTGATCATCCAGAGCGAACAGAAATTGATGGGCCAGGCGGACGAGCTCGTCCTGATGGTCGATTCATCGAAATTCACCCGCCGTTCCAGCCTCATCCTTTGCCCGCTCGACCGTGTCAGCACGCTGATCACCGATGACGGCATCTCCGATGAGGCGCGGCGGATGGTGGAAAATGCGGGTATCCGGCTGATTGTAGCGCAGGTTTCCGCAAATGCCGGCAAGGGTGGCGAACAGGGGATTCCGCCGAGGTCGCCTGAGCCAGCTCTATGATCATCCCGGCCAATGCCGGGATCATTGTCAAAATATGTCTTTATACTGGGAGGAATGAGACATGAAGCTTTTCAAGAAACTCGCACTCGGTACAGCGCTGGCTGTCGCCTTCATGGCAAGTCAGGCACAGGCAGCCGACATGAAGATCGCGCTCGTCGCGAAGTCGCTCGGCAACGGCTTCTTTGAAGCCGCCAACAAGGGCGCGCAGGAAGCTGCCAAGGAGTTGGGCGGCGTCGAGGTCATCTATACCGGCCCGACCACCACCACCGCCGAAGGCCAGATCGAAGTCATCAATTCCCTGATCGCACAAGGCGTGGATGCCATCGCCATTTCCGCTAATGACCCGGATGCGGTCGTCCCTGCCCTGAAGAAAGCTGCCCAGCGCGGCATCAAGGTGATTTCGTGGGATTCAGGCGTTGCCCCGGCCGGCCGTATCGTACACCTGAACCCGTCGTCCAATGAACTGATCGGCAAGATGTGCCTGAAACTGGCGGCTGATCACCTGCCGGACGGCAAGGGCGATTTCGCGATCCTGTTCGCCACCACCACCTCGACCAACCAGAATATCTGGATCGGTGAGATGAAGAAGCAGCTCAAGGACTTCCCCGGCCTCAATCTGGTGACGACCGTCTATGGTGACGATCTGGCCGACAAAAGCTACCGTGAAGCACAGGGCCTCCTGAAGTCGAACCCGAATGTGAAGGTCATCGTGGCGCCGACCACCGTGGGCGTTCTGGCCGCTTCGCAGGCCGTGAAGGATGCAGGCAAGATCGGCGATGTCTATGTGACGGGCCTCGGCCTGCCGTCTGAAATGGCTGGCGCTATCAAGTCCGGCGCGACCAAGGAATTCGCCATCTGGAACCCGATCGATCTTGGCTATTCGGCAACCCAGATTGCCTATCACCTCGTCAAGGGTGATGCCGATGGCAAGCCGGGCTCGGAAATCGAAGCCGGACGCATGGGCAAGATCAAGATTGGCGAAAACGGCGAAGCCGCAATGAGCGATCCTTTCGTCTATGACGCGTCGAATATCGACGAGTTCTCCAAGGTCTTCTGATCGGAAAAGCGCATCCCGAAAAGGTGCGTATTCATGAAAAGAGGCGACATTCGCTGAACGCATGTCGCCTCCCGTTTCCCAGAATTGATTTCAGGTATCTGCGATGAATGCAGCCTTTCAATCAGGCGGAGAGCCGAGGCTTGCCACTACGGATCAGCCCATTCTGGAAATGCGCGGCATTGCCAAGACATTTCCCGGTGTGCGTGCGCTCGATGATGTCAATATCGCGCTCTATCCCGGCAAGGTGACAGCACTGATCGGCGAGAATGGCGCGGGCAAGTCCACGCTCGTGAAAATCCTCACCGGCATTTACCAGCCCGATGAAGGCGAAATCCTGATCGACGGCAAGCCGGTTCATCTGGCGACCGCACAGAATGCGACCGATCACGGCGTCACGGCCATTCATCAGGAAACCGTGCTCTTCGACGAATTGTCGGTGGGTGAAAACATCTATCTCGGCCATGCGCCGCGCACGAGATTGGGCTTCGTCAACTGGAAGGCCGTCTATGCCCGTTCGCAGGCGCTACTTTCCTCGCTGGAAACGACGGTCGATGCCCGCATCAAGCTGAAGGAACTTTCCATCGCCCAGCGCCATCTGGTCGCCATTGCCCGCGCGCTGTCGGTGGATCTGCGCATCGTCATCATGGACGAGCCGACCGCAGCCCTGTCGCGCAAGGAAGTGGACGACCTGTTCGCATCGTGGCGCGCCTGAAAGCACAGGGCAAAGCCATCCTGTTTATCAGCCACAAATTCGATGAAGTCTATGAAATTGCCGATAATTATGCGGTTTTCCGCGACGGGCACGCCGTCGGCCACGGCACGCTTGCCGATACGCGGCAAAACGACATCGTGCGCATGATGGTCGGACGATCCGTCGATCAGGCTTTCCCCAAGCAGGATGTGGCCATCGGCAAGCCCGTGCTGAAGGTCGAGAACTATTCGCACCCGACCGAGTTTCGCGACATTTCCTTTGAGCTGCGCAAAGGGAAATACTCGGCGTTTACGGCCTTGTCGGCGCTGGACGTTCGGAATTCGCACAATCGCTGTTCGGCATCACCAAGCCATCCCGTGGCCGCGTGACGCTTGAAGATCGCGAGATCAACATTCGTCGCCCTGGCGACGCGGTGGCGCACGGCATCGTCTATGTGCCGGAAGAGCGCGGACGCCATGGCGCCGTGCTGCAACTGCCGATCTTCCAGAATGTGTCACTGCCGTCTCTCGCCCGCACCTCGCGCAATGGTTTTCTGCGCATGGCGGAAGAACTGGCGCTGGCGCGCAAATATGCCGAGCGCTTCGACCTACGCGCCGCCGCCCTCTCCGTCCCGGTCGGGACGCTATCCGGCGGCAATCAGCAGAAAGTCGTCATCGGCAAGTGGCTCGCCACCAATCCGAAGGTCATCATTCTCGACGAACCGACCAAGGGCATCGATATCGGCTCCAAGGCTGCGGTTCACGCCTTCATCAGCGAACTCGCCGCCGAGGGGCTGAGCATCATCATGATCTCATCGGAACTGCCGGAAATCATCGGCATGTCGGACCGTGTGATGGTCATGCGCGAGGGCCTCATGGAAGGCGTCTTCGAACGCGCAAGCCTCGATGCGGAAGTGCTGGTGCGCGCCGCTACCGGAAACACGGAGTAGACGATGAAACAATTGCTCAAGCAGCGGGAACTCCTGCTCCTCGTCATCATCGCGCTTCTGGTGGGCCTGTTCGCCAGCCGCGCGCCGGGCTTTGCCAGCGTCGGCAATCTGGCGGGCATCTTCAACGACACGTCCATCCTGATCATCATCGCGCTCGGACAGATGGCGGTGATCCTGACCAAATCCATCGACCTGTCGGTCGCCGCCAATCTCGCCTTTACCGGCATGGCTGTGGCGATGCTCAACGCGACCTATCCGGGCCTGCCTCTGGTGCTGCTGATCGTGCTTGCCATCGGCATCGGTGCGGTTCTGGGCGCAATCAACGGTATTCTGGTCTGGAAGCTCAACATTCCGGCGATTGTCGTCACGCTCGGCACGCTCACCATCTATCGCGGCATGGCCTTCGTACTCTCCGGTGGCGCATGGGTGAATGCACATCAGATGACAGCGCCCTTCCTCAACACGCCGCGCACGCCTTTTCTCGGCCTGCCGCTCCTTGGCTGGACGGCGATCCTGATCGTGGCGCTCGTCTATGTGCTCTTGACACGGACATTCTTCGGCCGTGCCCTTTTGCCTCCGGCGGCAATCCGACCGCCGCCGTCTATACCGGCATTGATGTTGGCCGCACGCGCTTCTTCGCCTTTGTGCTTTCGGGCGCGCTGGCCGGACTTTGCGGTTATCTCTGGGTGTCGCGCTATGCCGTCGCCTATGTGGATGTGGCCGCCGGGTTCGAACTCGACAGTGTTGCGGCCTGCGTCATCGGCGGCATTTCGATACTTGGCGGAATCGGCACGGTGGCCGGTGCGGTTCTGGGCGCGCTGTTTCTTGGCGTCATCAAAAACGCTCTGCCGGTCATCGACATATCACCCTTCTGGCAAATGGCGATTTCCGGTTCAGTGATTATTCTTGCCGTCATCTTCAATGCGCGACAGGAAAAGCGGCGCGGACGCATCATCCTGCGCGACAAGGCTGCGAAGACTTATGAGGAGGTTGCGGCATGAATGATGAACAGCGCCGTCATATTCCCGACCGCCTCGGAACGCCTTTTCGCGCATCTTCGCAAGTTGGGAAATGCTGCTGCTTGGCGTCGCGATTGCGATCTTCATCGCCAATTCCTTCGCTTCGCCCTACTTCCTCAATGCGTGGAACCTGTCGGATGCCACGTTTAATTTCACCGAAAAGGCTTTGATCGCTTTTGCGATGACGCTTCTGATCATTTCCGGTGAAATCGACCTCTCGGTCGCCGCCATCATTGCGCTTTCCTCGACCGCGATGGGTGCGGCTGCGCAGGCTGGCGTCGGCACGCCGGGTCTGGTCTGCATCGGCATCGGCACAGGCCTTGTCTGCGGCGCAATCAATGGTGGACTGGTGGCCGGGCTGAAACTGCCATCCATTGTCGTGACCATCGGCACGATGAGCCTTTTCCGCGGTATTTCCTATATCGTTCTTGGCGATCAGGCATTTGGCGGCTATCCGGAAAGCTTCGCCTATTTCGGACAGGGCTATGTGTTCTGGGTGATCTCGTTTGAGTTTGCGCTGTTCGTTCTGTTCGCCGTGTTGTTCGGCGTGCTGTTGCATTGGACCAGCTTCGACGCCGCGTCTATGCCATCGGCAATAATGAGTTCGCGGCGCGCTTTTCCGGCATTCCGGTCGAGAAAACCAAATTCGTCCTCTTCCTGTTGACCGGCGTGATGAGCGGCATCGCCGCCGTCTGCCTGACCTCGCGTCTTGGCTCCACGCGCCCATCCATCGCGCAAGGCTGGGAACTTGAAATCGTCACCATGGTCGTGCTGGGCGGCGTGTCGATCCTCGGCGGCTCGGGCACAATCGTCGGCGTGGTGATTGCCGCTTTCGTGATGGGTCTCGTGACGTTCGGGCTTGGCCTTCTCAATGTGCCGGGCATCGTCATGTCGATCTTCATCGGCCTCCTGCTGATTATCACCATTTCACTGCCGATCCTGATCAGACAGTTCAAGGGAGGCGCGCGGCATGACCAGTGAACGCTACGCATTTCGCATGAAACTTAATCCGGGCATGGAGGCGGAATATCGCCGCCGTCATGATGAGATATGGCCCGAACTGGTGGACCTTCTGCACGCGGCGGGCGTGTCGGATTACGCGATCTATCTCGATGAAGAGACCAACAGTCTATTCGGCGTGCTGACGCGCAGCGCCGGTCACGGCATGGCGGCCCTGCCCGACCATCCCGTCATGAAGAAATGGTGGGCGCATATGGCCGACATCATGGCGACGAACCCCGATAATTCGCCGGTTTCTGTCGATCTCAAGCCAGTGTTTCACATGTCATGAAGCGCATTGCCATTCTCGATATCGGCAAGACCAATGCCAAGGTCGTGGTGCTCGACGCGGCAGGCGGCGAGGAAATTGCCGCGCGCCGCATGCCGAACACGGTGCTTCGCGACGGCCCCTACCCCCATTATGACATTGAGGCGCTGTGGCGTTTCTTTCTGACAAGTCTCGCGGAATTTGCGCGGAGCCGGGTTTCGATGCCATTTCCATCACCACGCATGGCGCGTCGGCCGCCCTTGTCGCTGAAGACGGCACGCTGGCCATGCCGGTTCTCGACTATGAACTTGAATATCCAGCCGAAATCCGTGCCGCCTATGCGGCCATAAAGCCGGATTTTCGCGATACGTTTTCGCCGCCGCTGTCGCTCGGCCTCAATCTCGGTGCGCAGCTTCACTATCTGAAGACGGTCTTTCCTGCCGATTTTGCGCGCACGCATTTCATATTTACCTATCCGCAATATTGGGCCTGGCGCCTGACCGGCATTGCCGCATCGGAAGTGACGTCGCTTGGCTGCCACACCGATCTTTGGCTGCCGAAGGACGCCGCCTTCTCGCCCCTCGTTGACCGGCTGGATATTCGCAAAATTCCCGCCGCTTCGCTCCGCCTTCGATGCGCTCGGCAATGTGCTTCCTGAAATCGCAGAGGAAATCGGCCTCAGTAAAGCCTTACCGGTTCATTGCGGCATTCATGATTCCAATGCATCGCTGCTGGCACATCTGATGGATCGGGAAGGCTCGTTTTCGGTCGTTTCGACCGGAACATGGGTGGTGAGTTTTGCCGTTGGCGGCAATCTCGACGGGCTGGACTCACAACGCGATACGCTTGCCAATGTCGATGCCTATGGACGTGCCGTTCCATCCGCCCGTTACATGGGCGGGCGTGAATTCGATATGATGAGCGAAGGACTGAGCGTTCCCCGGTCATTGACCAGTCCGGTATCGTTGCAAAAGTTCTGGCGCAGCACATTATGGCGCTACCTTCAGCGGTGCCCGGTTGTGGTCCCTATCCGAATTCAAACCTTCGCTGGGTCAATGCAGATATGGCCAGCGATGATGAGCGCTATGTTGCCGCCTGTGTCTATGCGGCGCTGATGACGGAAACCTGCCTCCACCTGCTGGGTGCCGATGGACCGATTATCGTCGAAGGGCCGTTTGCCGGAAATCCGGTCTATCTTGAAGCGCTGTCGAATTTTGCAGGACGTGAGGTCGAAGCTGTATCAGGATCGACGGGCACTTCGTTCGGTGCCGGATTGCTCGCAGGTGCAACAGTTCCGGAAAAACACGGCCGCATTTTCAGGCCGGGCAACGAAGCCTATGCCACCTACCGAAAGCAATGGATAAGCAATACCGCATAAATCGCTGAAAAGCCCGAAAATCGAGTTGATTTCCGGGCATGATTGCTCAATCCAAAGCCTTCTGCCTTGTCTCGACATCGATGAAGAAGGCGATGATTCCGGCCAGCGCCAGAAGCCCGGCAAACAATGCCACTGCAACATAGAAGCTCTGGCTGATGATGAGCGCCAGCGCGGATGGCGCAAGCAAGCCGCCAAGGCGAGCCATGGCACCCGCCGCTCCCATTCCGCTTGCGCGCAATCCCGTCGGATAAAGCTCCGGCGTGAAAGCGTAGAGCGCGCCCCATGTGCCAAGCAGGGCAAAGCTCATGATGAGAATGGATGCACCGACAACCGCCGAACTGTTGGCGACAGTAAAGAGGGCACAGGCGGCGGCGCTGATGAACAGGAAGGCGATCAGCGTTTTCTTGCGTCCCCACGCCTCCACTCCATAGGCCGCGAGCGCGTAGCCGGGCAATTGGGCCAGCGCAACCACGACAAGGAAGCCGTAGCCGCGGACGAAGCCGAAACCGTCGCCAGCGAGCTTCGCCGGTATCCAGGTGAAAATGCCGTAATAGGATACCGAAACGAGAAACCAGATTGCCAGCGTCGTCAGCGTGCGCTGGCGAAGATTTGGCGAAAGAAGCTTTTCGCCCGTCACCATTAGGGGCGCTTCGCCGGGCCTTCGGCGGCAGTTCCGGCTTGCCATTGCGGCGAAGCACGCGGTTCATCACTGATTTTGCTTCTTCCGAGCGTCCCGACTTCAAGAGATGCATCGGGGATTCCGGCACCCAGAGGCGCAGCCAGATGCCGATAAGAGCCGGTGCTGCGGTGACGATGAAGATATAGCGCCACGCATCCTCGACGCCTGCAAGGCTGGTGGCCCAGGCGGCAAGGGCGATGATGACTGTGCCGACTGCCCAGAACCCTCCAGCATGACAAGCCAGCGGCCGCGATTTTGGCGGGGAGGAATTCGGCCATCATCGCATAGTCGACCGGTAATGTTCCGCCGACTGCCACACCCGTCATGAAGCGCAGGAAGAGCAAAATGCCGAAACTGGGCGCAAAGGCCGAAAGCAGTCCGAAGACCGCATCGCAGGCGACAGTGATGAGAAGCACACGGCGGCGGCCATATTTATCGGCAAGCCGCCCGAAAACGGCTGCGCCGATCAGCATGCCGAGGAAGAAAAGCGTGCCTGTCTGCAATGCCTGTGGAACGGTCAGTCCGAAAGTCTTTGCAATGGTCGCACCGGTGAAGCCGACGGCAAGCACCTGCATGGCATCGGCGGCCCAGACAAGACCGAACACCCCAGAAGACCACGTTGGAATGCGCCCGTACCCGCCTGATCGAGCGTTTGTTCGATGGTAACGTTCATGCCGCGACGTAATCCCCTGCTGCCGGCTGAATATATGCAGTTGCTGTTACAGCGCCGACGACGTACCGCTGTCAATCGTCCTTTCGGAAATTGCCCGATCTTTTGCCTGCAAATATTCCCAGAAGCTCTCGGCATGGCCTGGAAGCGTTGCAACATGACGGTAAATGCGGATATCGACCTTGAAATCCCAATATGGATCAGTTGAGGCAGGGACAAGTTCGCCGCGTTGCAGTTCATCGTAGATGAGACTTTCGGGCAGCCAGGCCATGCCCCAGCCTGCGAGCGCCATGGCCTTGAGGCCGATCGACATGGTGTTTTCGTGAACCACGTTACGCTTGAACGCAGTGCCGGATGCAAATTTCTGCGACAGGGCAGCGCCGAAGAAGGAAAAGTCTCCATAGCTCAGATATGGCAGCGGCTCGCCGCTGGTGACCGCGTGATCGAGGATTGGGCCTGTTTGTGATGGGCGCGAGACCGGCATCAGCCGTTCGGTACCGAGCACGATATACGGAAACTGCGTGCGGTCGATCAGGATCGGCACGGAATTATGTGCATAGGTCAGGAAGAAGTGTACCTCGCCTTCCGTCAGCGTCGCAATGTTATCCTCGAAGCCGCCGCGATCCGGACTGAGCAGGAGCGGATGCCGCCGACATCGTCATCGATCTGTTTCAGCCAGTGCGGAAAGAATGTCACCGTCAGCGTGTGCAGGGCCGAAAATGTGAGAACGGGGTTTTGCACCTCGCGGCTTGGCTGCAGCGCCTTGCGCGTATTGTAGAACTGCCGAACGGTATCCTGCGCGACCGGCAGGAAGGTTCGTCCCTCGCGGGTAAGCTCCGCAGGAAAGTTGCGCGGTTGACGAGCGTGGCCCCAGCCAGAGTTCAAGCTGCTTGATGCGGCGGGAAAATGCGGATTGTGTCACATGACGGGCATCTGCCGCGCGTGAGAAACTGGACGTTGCCGCCAGCGCGATGAAGTCTTCCAGCCATTTCAGTTCCATTGGGTCGGGGCCTTCTCTAGGGGAGTAGGGGAATAAGGGAATAGGTGAGTAGGGCATCAGAGGCAATTCGCGACCCCACATACTCCCTTACTCACCTATTCCCCTACTCCCTCACCCCTTATGCAATTTCTGCATAGTGATTGCAAAACATAGCATTGGCCGCTCCCAAGCTTTTTCCATACCGTCCGGCAAAACTGTTAAACGCGCATCTGTTCCGAAAGCCGCTTCATGCTTTTCTGGATGCGCACAATCAATCACATTGATGTCCGAGGACGTGTTTTGGCCAGGGTAATTTATTTGAACGGCGCTTTCGTCGCAGAAAACGAAGCGAAAGTGTCGGTGTTCGATCGCGGTTTTCTTTTTGGTGACGGGATTTACGAAGTCAGTGCTGTCATCGATGGCCGTCTTGTCGATAACGAGCTTCACCTTGCCCGTCTGGAGCGTTCCGTCAAGGAGATCGGAATTCCTTTGCCTGCTTCGCTGGACGCCATTCGCGCGGCACAGATCGAGCTGATGAAGCGCAATGAACTGCGCGAAGGCGTCGTCTATATGCAGGTGACGCGCGGCGAAGCTGAACGCGATTTCGTTTATGCCGACGACGTCAAGCCGAATTTCGTCATGTTCACGCAGGCCAAGAACCTCACCAATTCGCCATCGATCCAGAACGGCGTGCGTGTGGATGTCGCACCCGATACGCGCTGGGCGCGCCGTGACATCAAGACCGTCATGCTTCTGGCGCAGGTGCTGGCGAAGAAGCAGGCAAAGAGCAAGGGCTATCATGAAGTCTGGCTGGTCGAAGACGGCTTCGTCACCGAGGGCGGTTCATCGACGGCATTCATCATCACCAATGACAATGTGCTGGTAACGCGGCCGAACTCACACGCCATCCTGCCCGGCTGCACACGCCGCGCTGTCATCAAGATCGCGGAAGAACAGAACCTTCGCATCGAGGAACGCCTGTTCACGGTCGATGAGGCGAAGGCCGCCAAGAAGCATTTCTCACGAGTGCATCAAGCTTCGTGACGCCGATCATCGGCATTGAGGATCATAGCGTATCCGATGGTAAGCCTGGCCCGATAACGCGCCGTTTGCAGGAGATTTATATGGATATGGCACGCACGGGGGCGGAACGGGTACTTTAACCCGGTGGCCTGTTGCCAATCGCGCAAGAGAAGATATTCATAAGCACGAGCAAAGCCTGCCTTCTGCAAGGGCAGGTTCCATCAAGAAGCATATCGGGCTCGGTCAAGCTGTGGCGACCTTTCCCCTTCTGACAGAACAGTGACCATGACAGGCAAGGCACGCGACTACGGCATCATCTGCGGCATCATGCAGCCGGGCGAACAAAACGCCATCACCGATGTGCCGGGCGTGCGCGTCGGCCACCGCACTTTGCGCGACGGCGACATCAATACCGGTGTAACGGCGATTATTCCGCATGACGGTAATCTGTACCGCCGCAAGGTGCTGGCCGCCTGCGATGTTATCAACGGTTTCGGCAAAAGCACCGGCCTCGTGCAGATCAAGGAACTGGGCACACTGGAAACGCCGATCCTGCTCACCAATACATTTGGCGTCGGAACCTGTGCCAATGCACTGATCCGCGAAGCTATCGCGGCCAATCCCGATATCGGGCGCACCACCGCCACCGTCAATCCTGTCGTTCTGGAATGCAATGATGGTCCGCTCAACGATATTCAGGCAATGGCTGTTACCGAAGCCGACGCGCGTGAAGCCTTGAAGATTGCCGGAACGGATGTCGGCGAAGGTAATGTCGGTGCAGGAACAGGGATGAGCTGTTTCGGCTTCAAAGGCGGCATCGGTACGTCTTCACGCCGGTTCGAACTTGATGGCAAAATCCATCATCTTGGCGTTCTGGCGTTGACCAATTTCGGTCGTGCCGGCGATCTCGTTCTTCCCGATGGACGCAGGCCTTCGCCGAAAGCAGACGATCAGCCCGAAAAGGTTCGGTTATTCTGGTGCTGGCAACCGACGTTCCGATGGAACATCGGCAGCTCAAGCGCGTGACCCGACGCTGTGGTGCAGGACTGGCACGGCTTGGTGCATTCTGGGGACATGGCAGCGGCGACATTGCCGTCGGCTTTTCAACGGCGGTAACGTTCGACCATGACGAAGCGCGTGACGTGCTGGAGATCGCCATATTGAACGAAAACCGTATCGATATATTATTTCGCGCAGTGGTTGAGTCCACGCAGGAAGCCGTGCTCAACTCCATGTGCATGGCTGAACCAATGCGCGGGCGCGCCGCAAATCGTCGCTCGCTTGCAGACTGGCTGGAGAGCCAACGGGCGTAGACGCCCTGAACGCCGATAGTTTCCACACAAAACTCCGATATTTTCTGTGCATTGTCATATTTGACCGCGATCATTCGCTGATGATCGGGAATGAAAGATGGCATCATCTTCACAAACCGCGACTCGGCGCGACCCATGGCAAGCTCCCACTACCTTGGACTGCCTAGGCACAACCGTTGCAGGTATAAGGGCGCTTCGTTTTCGGAGCAGTCATATGCTGAATCGATGACAGCTCGGAAATTTCAGGACCAATTTTTGACGATATCACTTGTTCGCCTGACTGTATTAGGAAGTATCCTGCCGTTGCTGGCGGCATGCGTTACCGTTGGTCCCGACTATCAGAAACCGAATGTGCTGACGCCTGCCGGTTGGAACAGCAAGGCTGACAAGCGCGCGCCGCGACTTGGCGACTGGTGGAAAAATCTGAAAGATCCGGTTCTGGATCAGCTGATAGCTGACGGAATTGCCAGCAGCCCGGACGTGGCAACCGCGAAGGCGAAGGTGCGGCAGGCGCGTGCCAATTATACTTCGGCGGGCGGCACGCTTTATCCGCAACTCAATGGTGACGGAAGCTACAAGCGGTCCGACGGTCCCAATGTGACGGCTTCAAACCAGTCAAGCATGGGCTTTAACACGACATGGGAACTCGATCTTTTCGGCGGCAACAAGCGCGGTGTGGAAGCAGCCTATTACAATGTTGAATCCGCAAATGAGCAATTGCGGGCAGCGCTTGTCACGCTGATCGGTGACATCGCCACCAATTATGCCAATTTACGCGGCGCCCAGGCCAGTATAGCCATCGCGCAACGCAATGCTGCATCCCAGCGACAGACCGTGGCGCTGACGCGCAACCAGCTGGAAGCTGGACAGATTTCTCAGGTCGATCTTTTAAATGCGGAGACACAGGCCGCGACGACAGAATCGCAGGTGCCGGGACTGCGGATCAATTACGCCCAATATCTCAATCAATTATCGGTACTGACAGGTCGCTCCTCGTCGGCTCTGGCGGGCGTTCTGGACAAGTCGCGTCCGATACCGGCAATCCCGCGCAGGGTTTCCGCCGGTTTGCCCGCCGACCTGTTGCTCAGCCGCCCGGATGTTCGTGCTGCAGAACGTGATTTTGCAAGCTCCAATGCCAGTGTCGGCCAGAAGCAGGCCCTGCTCTATCCGAGTGTCTCACTCACTGGAAACATCAACACTGGCGGGGCTAATTTCGGCGATCTTGGCAAGCTGTCGACGATTAGCTGGGTTTTCGGTCCTAGTCTGACAGTCCCGATCTTTCAGGGCGGAAAGTTGAATGCCGATGTAGATGCTGCGAAAGCAGTGCGCGACCAATCGTTCATCGCCTACCGGAAGTCCATTCTGACAGCGCTCAGCGAAGTTGAAAACGCCAGCGTATCGCTTAACCAGAACCGTCTGCGCATTGGTCAGTTACAGAAAATCGTCAGTAACAGCCGCAAGATCAACGAGCTGACGCTGGAGCAATACAGGGCAGGCACGAAGAGTTTCGTGGATGTGCTGACCGCGCAGCGCGATCTTCTCAGTGCAGAAACCAATCTCAGTCAGGCTCGAACCGATCTTGTCCTGAATTATGTTGCCCTGCAGAAAGCGCTGGGCGGCGGCTGGAACGGCCTTATTGATGTTGCGAAGCCTGAAGTCGTTGACGGCTATACAGGTCCGCGCATCGTCAAAACAGCGCCCCTTCCTCCGCTGACAACCGATAAGAGACCACTATGAAACCCAAGTCGAAACGCCGTTTTCGCTGGCGCTTATGGCTGGCTGTCCTCATCGCATTGCTGATTGCGGGTTATTTCGTCGTCCGTTCCCTGACCAAAGAAGAACCTTTACCCGCTACGACCGTGATCAAGCGGGGCGATATTGAAAGTTCGGTTCTTGCCACGGGCACGCTGCGACCGAAAACCTGGTCGCTATCGGCGCGCAGGCAACCGGTCGTATTCTCTCCCTGAAGGTGAAACCAGGTCAGCAGATCAAGGCTGGCGAGGTCGTTGCCCTGATCGACTCGACCAACCAGCAGAATGAACTGAACAAGGCCCAGGCCTCGCTGCGCCAGAACGAGGCCACCCGGGCCCAGAATCTGGCCGATCTCGAACTTGCCAGACAGGATCTGGCTCGAAACCAGATGATGATCGGCAAGAATGCCGTCGCACGTGCGGATTACGACAAGGCGGTCAGCACAGTGAAGTCGAGGGAAGCGCAGGTTGCAAATAGCGAAGCAGCAATTGCAGCCGCAAAAGTCGATGTTCAGATCGCGGAAACCAACCTCGCCTACACCCGCATCACCGCGCCTATCGACGGCACTATTCTCGCAACCGTTGTTCAGGAAGGCCAAACCGTCAACGCACAGCAAAGCGCGCCGACCATTGCAATTCTCGGTCAGCTTGGCACTATGATTGTGGAAGCGGATATTTCAGAAGCGGACATCACTCAGGTCCGGGAGGGAATGCCGCTTTATTTCACCATAGCCGGACAGAACCTGAAGCGTTACGATGCGAAGCTTGAAAAATCGAGCCTGCTCCGGATTCCATCGTCAACGACAAAAGCTTTACGACAACGGCTGTGAGTTCTTCCAGCGCAACCTCGGCGTCGGCCATTTACTACAAAGGTATCTTCAGCGTTCCCAATCCGGATGGGCTGCTCAGAACCTATATGACAACCGAGGTTCACATTCTGCTTGCGAAGGCAAATAACGCGTTGATCGTGCCTGTGACCGCCCTCAAGGATACGAACGACCCCGGCAAATACACGGTTCGCGTGGTAACTGCTGGCAACAAGATCGAAGAACGAACGGTCGAAACCGGCATTACTGACAAGATCAACAGCGAAGTCCGTTCGGGGCTGAACGAGGGGATAAGGTTGTGACCGACAATCAGGTCGCCACGCCTGCCCCAGCCGGTATCTGACATGAGTGGCGCGCCGCTGCTCTCACTCAAGGGTATTTCACGACATTATCCGTCGGGTGACGACTTCACGACTGTCCTGAACCATGTGAATCTGACCATCGAGCGCGGCGAGATGGTAGCGATCATCGGCGCGTCCGGTTCGGGCAAGTCCACGTTGATGAATATTCTTGGCTGCCTGGATCGTCCGTCGGAAGGCGAATATCTGATTTCCGGTCGCGCGACTTCGGATCTTGAAGCCGATGAACTGGCTCAGCTGCGGCGCGAGCATTTCGGGTTTATTTTTCAGCGTTATCATCTGCTTGGCGAACTCGACGCTGTGGGTAATGTCGAGATTCCGGCTATCTACGCAGGTCAGAACAAGGAGGAACGGCGCAAGAAGGCTGAAATGATCCTTCGGCGGCTTGGTATGGGCGAACGGACCCATCATAGGCCCAGCCAGCTGTCCGGCGGCCAGCAGCAGCGCGTTTCCATCGCCCGTGCGCTCATTAACGATGCGGATGTCATTCTGGCAGATGAACCGACTGGTGCGCTCGACAGCCATAGCGGCGAAGAAGTCCTCGGCATTCTTCAGAGCTGAACCGCGAAGGTCGCACCATCGTCATTGTCACGCATGACCGACAGGTCGCCGCGCGGGCGCAGCGCATCATCGAAATCCGTGACGGAGAAATCATTTCCGACACGAGGAGTGGTGAAGCCGCGAGACCGGTGACCGCAGTGCCCGTTGAAAATGAGAGGCATATCAAGCCAGGTTTTTCGCCGGGATACGCGATCGCTTCAGTGAGGCATTTGCGATGGCGCTCCGCTCGATGAATGCACATCGGCTTCGCACATTTCTGACGATGCTCGGCATTATTATCGGGACGGCATCAGTCGTTTGTGTTGTGGCACTCGGGCAAGGCTCACAACAGCAGATTCTCGAGCGGATCAGCGATCTTGGCACCAATACGCTCTATATCAGTCCCGGCAGAGGATTTGGCGATCTGAGAGCAGCCCAGATCACGACACTCAATCTGAGTGACGCCAATGAAATTGCAAAATTGCCTTATGTTGTGGCAGCCACGCCGTCCGACTCGACAAGCTCCACCATTCGCGTCGGCGACAAGGAAGTCAGCGTTTCGGCCAACGGTGTCGGCGCGGAATATTTCGCTACCCGAAACAGCAAGCTGCTCGAAGGCCGTTTCTTCGATCAGCGTAATGTCGATGATCTGGCGCAGGTCGCGGTTGTTGATGAAACTGCCAAAACGACCCTTTTCCTCATGAGGTCGGCTCCGTGATTGGCAAAATCATCCTTCTAAAGCAGGTGCCGGTGCGCATTGTCGGCGTCGTCAAAGCTGAGGATCAGGACCGGGCTCGGCACAGACACTGGAAGTCTACCTTCCCTATTCTACCATGCAGACACGTATGACTGGCTCGCGATCATTGCAGATGATCGTGGTCCGTGTCGCCGATACGATGGACCCGTCAGAAGCCGAAAAGATGATAACGGCGTTTCTGACAAAGAGGCACGGCGAAAAGGATTTCTCGGTTTTCAACACGGATAGCCTGCAGAAGACCATTCAGGCCACAACTGCGACGCTTGCCCTTCTCGTATCCAGTATTGCAGGCATATCGCTTTTCGTCGGCGGCATCGGCGTTATGAACATCATGCTCGTGGCTGTTTCGGAAAGAATCAACGAGATCGGTGTCCGCATGGCAATCGGCGCGCGCCAGAGCGATATATTGCAACAGTTCCTGATCGAAGCAGTTCTTGTCTGTCTCATCGGCGGTGTGCTTGGCGTTCTTATCGCAGCCGGATTCGGCGTATTGTTCGCGCAGTTCAGTTCGATGTTCCAGCTCATTTATTCGCCTGCCTCCATCGTGATTGCGCTCGTCTGCTCCAGCCTGATCGGCATCGGATTCGGTTTCATTCCCGCCCGCAATGCCTCCAAACTCGACCCGGTTGTGGCACTCGCCCGGGACTGATCATTGAGTCTGCCGACCTGAGTCCTTTCTGTAATCAGGTCACGCATACTGGCCGCTCAATTAACAGTTCCCCTAAACTACCCTTGATTGTTTCTTGCGTATAAATCAATATAAGAAATCAGTTTATCATATTGATAATATTGACTTTATATGCACAACCAATGGTAATTGGACCTCAGTTCCCTTTATTATGAGGGGTATATGCCGCAAGAAATTTCTACCTTTTGGGTCGTTTCAGAAGGGGTTGTTAACCTTCATTTTTATTACTTGGGTTCATTCAGGCGACAGTATCTATGGTTCAGGTATCATGCGTAATTTGAGAGAGAATTTCCCCAATCGACAGGAAATCGTGCAGAGAGCGCCCAGGATCAGAAGCTGCCTCGCGGCCAGTCGGGTAGCCACAATTCGGGAAGTCACAATCCGGCCAGTGATGATGCCTGGAAAGTCCATTTTTCGCTGGGAGCGAACGTTCGCTTTACCCGTACGCCGGAAGTCGAGCTTCTGCGTCGTCGTGGCGAGGAACTCCCGAGCATCAACGAGCGCCCGCAGGCAAGCACAACCGAAACTACGCCTTCGGCCAGTGTCGAGAAGCTCGCAGAAGCACAGCCAATGGCTGTAGCTGAGCTCCAGCGGAACGTGTCGCAGGGAATGGTTCGGTCGCCGGTTGCACCAGTGCCTCCTGCAATGCCTCCAGTTCCCGTGGCTGCTGTCGTCACTGCTCCGACAGAACCTGTTCTGGAAGCGGCTCCGGTCGGGGTTCAGGCTGTCAATCCGGCTCAGCCATCGGCTTTCACCTATCTTTCCGACTTCGCTTTCTGGGAAGGCTGCGGCATCGATACGGCATTTATGCCAGCTGAGCCTCTCGTTTCTGCAGCACCGGCAGAGCCGCGCAAACCTTGCCTACCGTTGAATCCATTCTGGCACAGTTTCGCATTCGCGAATGGAACAAGCAGCCGGAGCCGGTTACCGCCCCCGATTCAGCCAGTCGTAGAGACGCCGGCTGCATCTGCGTCGGTTGAAGTGGAGGCGCCGGAACCTGTCGCCGTCGTTCAGGTCGAAACGCCCGCTCCGCAGCCGGTTGTGACGGCGTCCGAGATTGCTCCGGAAGTTGCCGGCGAATCCACCGAAGACGAAGTCATGCTGACCGTCGCGGAAGCGGAAGAGCACGTCGTCGAGGAAGTGGCGGCTCCTGAGCCGATCATAGAAAAGCCTGCCCCGGTCAAGGCTGCGCCTTCTATTGCATTGTACCAGCCGCAGCCCTCCCCGCGCGGAAGCGCCGGTTATTCATGGCAGTTATGAATTCCCGCCGCGTGATCTTTTGCAGATGCCGCCAGAGCAGGACGGAAATGTCATCACGCAGGAAATGCTGGAGCGCAGCGCCGGACTTCTCGAAAGCGTGCTGGAGGATTTCGGCGTGCGCGGCGAGATCATCCATGTTCGGCCCGGTCCTGTCGTTACACTTTATGAGTTTGAGCCGGCCCCGGTGTGAAATCCTCCCGCGTCATCGGCCTCGCCGACGATATTGCTCGCTCCATGTCAGCACTTTCCGCCCGCGTGGCGGTCGTTCCGGCCGCAATGTCATCGGCATTGAGCTGCCGAATGCCAATCGCGAAACCGTATATCTACGCGAAATGATCGATAGCCGCACTTTCGAGGCGTCGAACTACCGCCTGCCGCTTTGCCTCGGCAAGGGCATCGGTGGTGAACCGATCATCGCAGAGCTGGCCAAGATGCCTCACCTGCTCGTGGCTGGCACTACCGGTTCGGGCAAATCGGTTGCAATCAACACGATGATCCTCTCTCTGCTCTACCGCTTCAAACCGGAAGAATGCCGTCTGATCATGGTCGACCCGAAGATGCTGGAACTGTCCATCTATGATGGTATTCCGCACCTGCTGACACCAGTTGTTACCGATCCGAAGAAGGCCGTTGTCGCCCTGAAATGGGCCGTGCGCGAGATGGAAGAGCGTTATCGCAAGATGGCCCGTCTCGGCGTCCGCAACATCGAAGGCTTCAATGCCCGTGCAGCTTCGGCCAAGGGCAAGGGTGAAACCGTGATGTGCACGGTGCAGTCCGGCTTCGACAAGGAAACCGGCGAGCCGACCTATATCCAGGAAGAGCTCGACCTGACGCCGATGCCTTACATCGTGGTCATCATCGACGAGATGGCCGACCTGATGATGGTTGCAGGCAAGGACATCGAAGGCGCTGTTCAGCGTCTTGCCCAGATGGCCCGCGCCGCCGGTATCCACCTGATCATGGCAACGCAGCGACCATCAGTCGATGTCATTACCGGCACGATCAAGGCCAACTTCCCGACCCGTATTTCCTTCCAGGTTACCTCGAAGATCGACAGCCGCACGATCCTTGGCGAAATGGGTGCCGAACAGCTTCTCGGTCAGGGCGATATGCTGCATATGGCAGGTGGTGGCCGGATCGTCCGCGTCCACGGCCCGTTCGTTTCCGACGAGGAAGTGGAAAAAGTAGTCAATCATCTGAAGGAACAGGGACGTCCGGATTATCTGGCGACTGTTACGGAAGACGAGGAAGAAGAAGACGCAGCGCAGGAAGCGGCGGTTTTCGATGCAACCTCGATGGGTTCCGAAGATGGCGATGATGTGTATGAACAGGCCATCAAGGTTGTGATGCGCGACAAGAAGTGCTCCACCTCCTACATCCAGCGCCGTCTCGGCATTGGCTATAACCGTGCAGCCTCGCTGGTTGAGCGCATGGAAAAGGAAGGTTTGGTCGGACCTGCCAATCATGTCGGGAAGCGTGAGATCCTGACGGGAAATCGCGACTGACCATTCTCAAAGATGAGCGAAAAAGCCGGATCGCACGCGCAATTCGGCTTTTGCCATGGCTTCTCAACGGGTTGAAAACTGTTGCACCAATGCGCTTGTCAAGATGTAAAATTTGGTTAATACTTAGTTCATTCGTACATTCTTGATAATCGGTCGGGACAGCTCCGCAAGCCGTCTCGGGCCAAGAAAACAGGGAGAATGATCGATGAAAAGCATTATTATTGGTCCTGCTGCTACCGATAGGGATCGTACAGTTACACAGCAGATTTTACTGCGCATCCATGAACAGATGCCAAAGCCTTCGGAAGACAAGACTCAGGTTTGCAACGTGTTGCGCCTGTCGAAGGGCGGCTACTCTCACCGCAGACGCAGAATTCATAAACTTGCCTGATAACGAAGCGATATAACAGAAAAGCTGCTCAGCGCCACGCATTCAAAGCGAATGCGGCAGGCGCTGTAATTTTATCGTCACAAGATAGTCAGTGTTGAAGATCAAGTGCACGATAAAGCTCGGTATCCTTTGCTTCCCGCCCATACGTTCAGCGAGAAGCCGCCCGGTCGTAGGACCAAGCGTAAAGCCTTGGTGGCCGTGGCCGAAATCAAGCCACAACCCCTTGTGTCGCGGGGCTTCCGCAACGACGGGCAGCATTCGCGGCATACAGGGACGGCTACCGAACCATGATGTCTGCTCCACGGGAGAGCCTATGTCGAAAAGCGCGCTTATAGCCTCGATAGACCTGTTAAGCTGCTGATGGCGAGCCACGCTGTTCAAAGGTGTCAGTTCGGCCCCGGTCAGGATGCGCAAGCCCGCATCCATCGGTGTTGCGACCGTTGAATTGTTTACGTCGACGATTGGAATCTTCGGTCCGGCGCCGGAATAGTGCTGATGATATCCCCGTTTGAGAACCATCGGAATTCTATAACCGAAACCGCGAAGGACTTCCGGACTCCATGGACCGAGCGCAAGCACAACCTGACGCGCGCGGTGCGGTCCTTCCCTCGTGTCAACCCGCCAGCCAGCACCATCCTGCTGCAAGCTGCGCGCATCGCCATGCAGAAAGATGCCGCCGCGTTTTACGAACAGGTTGACATAGGCCTGGGCAAGCGCACCCGGATCGGAACAGGACCAGGGATCGGTCCAGTGGATGGCTCCTGCCAGACCTGTCTTCAAGGATGGCTCGGCAACGCTGACAGCCTTGCTGTCCTCAATGATGCTGGCAACGCCAAATTCCTGTTTCTTTCGCTCCGCATCACGCGCGGAAATTTCAAACGAACGGGAAGAACGATGTAGCTCGCGCAAGCCCGTCCGCCTTATCAGGTTCTCGCTCGACGCTTTGATTAAAGGCGCGTGATCGTCAGTCGCACGGCGGATCATACGCGCATAGAACTGTGAAACTGTCCGATGCCGTTTCGTTTCCGAATGATGCCAGTAGCGCAACAATGGGCCGATCTGCCCCGGCATATCCCCTGCCGCCATGCGACCTGATTATTGGCGCCGAATGCAGCCTTCAAAAGTTCCAAAGGGGCACGCGGCAAGGCATAGGGACTGACGGCTTCTGTTTGGATTATTCCGGCATTGCCGTAGCTCGTTTCGCTTCCCGGATTGTTTCGGTCGACAAGAAGAACGGACCAGCCCCGCTCCTGCAAGGCGAGCGCGGCTCCGACACCCACCATACCGGCACCCAGAACGATACAATCCGTCATATCCAGCTACTTCTCAGAAATAGTGCGATTCTCTTCTGCCAGTATGTGAAATCCGGCCTGCGACTGACAAGTTCAGCGATCACGTTCTTTTGTGGTGCAACCCTTTCTTGCCATTGAATTTTTGTTATAGAAGGCCACTTTCTGCATCAGGCTCTGTTGGCTGCCGTGATTGAAGGACAAGATGATGCCCTCCCCGAAAACGACCAAACGGTTCAGAAGACCTCCTCCCGATTCCTCCTTGGTTTAATGTCCGTATTGGGGGCGGCTTTCTTCATTCTTTTCATGGGGCTCGGCATTTGGCAGGTCGAGCGCCTGCAATGGAAGCTCGATCTTATTGCAAGAGTTGATGCCCGGGTCCACGCCGAGCCGGTCGCCGCACCGGGAAAGGATGACTGGGCCAATGTCAACCGGAAGGAGGACGAGTACCGTCATGTCAGGCTGACCGGCACCTATCTGAATGACAAGGAAGTTCTGGTCCATGCGCTGACCGAGCGCGGCGCGGGATATTGGGTGCTTACGCCGATGCGCTCGCCCGACGGAGCGTTGACCTTCATCAATCGCGGCTTTGTTCCCGGCGACAGGCGCGACCCGTCATCGCGGCAGGAAACGCAGATCGCCGGAGAGACGACCGTAACAGGCTTGTTGCGCATGCCGGAACCGGATGGATTTTTCCTGCGCCCGAACGATCCCGCGCGCAATGACTGGAATTCGCGCGATGTCGCGGCCTTCGCGCAAAAGGAAAACCTGGGACCGGTCGCGCCCTATTTCATCGATGCGGATGCAAAATCCGGTTCCGGACGCTTCCTATCGGCGGGCTGACGGTGGTGAAATTCCGCAACAGCCATCTTTCCTATGCAATCACATGGTTTGCGCTTGCCGCCATGGTTGCCGGTGCGGCCATTTTTCTCTGGCGGCACGAGCGTAAGTCCAAGAACTAGATGTGTAAGGCGTGACCGAGCGCTTTCATGCTGGCTTCGGCAAAGCCTTCGCTCAATGTCGGATGCGCGTGGATCGTCGCGGCGATGTCTTCCAGCCTTGCGCCCATCTCCACCGCCTGCGCGAAGGATGATGAAAGCTCGGATATGCCGACGCCGATAGCCTGAATGCCGAGGATGAGGTGATTGTCCGCACGCGCAACGACACGGAACATGCCGTCTTCGCGCTCGATGGTCATTGCCCGGCCATTAGCCTGAAACGGGAAAATGCCGACCTGAATTTCATGACCAGCCTTGCGGGCCTCCTCGGGCGAAAGCCCTACAGTGACGATTTCCGGATCGGTGAAGCAGACGGCGGGGATGCAGCGTTTGTCCCAAACCTGATTGCCGCCTGCGATTATTTCCGCCACCATTTCGCCCTGTGCCATGGCACGATGCGCAAGCATCGGTTCACCGGTCACGTCACCGATGGCATAGACGCCACGCATGGACGTGCGGCAGCGATCATCGATGCGGATGAAGCGGCCATCCATATCCAGCCGGATTTCGCTCAGGCCCCAGCCATCGGTCTGCGGTTTGCGCCCGACGGTTACGAGGATCTTGTCGGCCTTGATGGTTTTCGTGGTTCCACCGGCTGTCAGGACTTCCAGCCCTGCTTCATCCTTCGATAGCCCCTTCGCTGAAGTGCTGGTCAGGACTTCGACGCCGAGCGCTTTCAGGCGCGCCATGACCGGACGCGTCAGTTCCGCATCATATTGCGGCAGGATGCGGTCGGTAGCCTCCACCACGGTGACCTTTGCACCGAGCTTGGCAAAGGCGGTGCCGATTTCCAGCCCGATATAGCCGCCGCCGACGATGGCGAGCCTTTCCGGAATTTTTCCAGCGACAGCGCTTCGGTAGATGAAATGACTTTTCCGCCAAATGGCAGTGCTTGAATTTCAACCGGAACCGAACCGGTTGCAATCACGATGTTTTCGGCGTGGATCGTCTGGCGGCCCGTGTCCGTTTCAACAAGAACGGTCTTTCCGTCGAGAAAGCGAGCCTGTCCGTGGAACATGCGCACACGCGACCGTTTCAGGAGACCGGCCACACCGCCATTCAGACGGCTCACGATGCCGTCTTTCCACTCAAGCGTTCTGGCAAAATCGATGACCGGGTTTTGCGCCGTGATGCCGAGAGCGCCCTTCGATGCAAAGACGGAAAGGTGATGGAACTCGTCAGCTGCATGGATCAGCGCCTTGGATGGAATGCAACCCACATTGAGGCAGGTGCCCCAAGTCGCGTCTTTTCCACCAGCACCGTATCGATGCCAAGCTGGCCTGCCCGGATGCCGCATACATAGCCGCCGGGGCCGCCGCCGATGATCAGGAGTTTGCAGGAAATCTCACTCATTCGATCAGCCTTCTACAAAAATCATGGCAGGCGTCTCCAGGAGGCTTTTCAGCTTCTGCACGAAGACCGCCGCATCCAGCCATCGATCACGCGGTGATCGAAACTGCATGAAAGATTCATCATTTTACGCGGCACGAATTGCGCACCGTCCCACATCGGACGAACGGCCATCTTGTTGATGCCGACGATCGCGACTTCCGGGCGATTGATGATTGGTGTTGTGGCGATTGCACCGAGCGGTCCAAGCGATGTGATGGTAATGGTGGAACCGGTCAGTTCCTCCCGCTTCGCCGTGCTGTTGCGCGCTGCGTCGGTAACCCGCGACAATTCCGAAGCCGCCGCGAACACGCTCATGCTTTCCGCATGGCGCACAACGGGGACGATGAGGCCGTTCGGCGTCTGCGTGGCGATGCCGACATGCACGCCGCCGAACTGGCGAATGATATCCGCCTCATCGTCAAAATGCGCATTGAGGCCCGGCTGTTCCTTCACCGCCTTCACGATGGAGCGGATGACAAAAGGTAGAAGCGTGAGGCGTGGACGCCCCTCCTTCTTTTCATTGTTGAGGCTGCTGCGCGCTCTTCGCTGGGTGACGTCCACCTCCTCGACAATGGTGATGTGCGGAATATGGCGCTTGGCTTCCGCCATGCGCTCGGCGATCTTGCGGCGAAGGCCGATGACCTTGATTTCATTGACCGATGTATCAGCCGTATAGCCCGACAAAACCGGGGCAGCGCCGCTTTCCATCTGGAAAAAGGCGTCAAGGTCTTCATGCGTGATGCGTCCGGCCGGACCTGTTCCGCGAACACGACGCAGATCGACCCCTGCATCGCGGGCCCGCAACCTGACAGACGGTGTGGCCAGCGGCCTTTCGCCTTCGTTGCGTATTGGCCCCGCTCCGGAGAAAGCGCGGCTCGCGGCTTCAGGCTTCGGTGCCGCAGCTTTCGGAGGAACCGGTGTCTGCAACAGAACAGGTGCTTCAGGAGCAGGCGCCGGTTGCGGTTTGACCGTTTCTACTGCCGCCGGAGCCGGATTTTCCTCGGCTTCTTCGACAGGCTTTTCTTCCCCGCGCCGCCTTCGATTTCAAGGCGCACGAGTTCGGAGCCAACAGCGATCTTCTCGCCCACTTCGCCATTGATGGCGACCACCTTGCCCGCGCGTGAGGAGGGAATTTCCACCGTTGCCTTGTCGGTCATGACGGCGGCGAGAAGATCGTCCTCGCGGATGATGTCGCCCACTTTCACATGCCATTCGACAAGTTCGGCCTCGGCAACGCCTTCGCCGACATCAGGGAGCTTGATTGCGAAATGAGCCATTTAAGCCTCCATGATCGATGTGAGCGCGCGACCTACCCGGTCGGGACCGGGGAAATAGGCCCATTCCTGCGCATGCGGGTAAGGCGTGTCCCAGCCGGTGACGCGCAGGATCGGCGCTTCCAGATGATAGAAGCAGTCACGCTGAACGAGTGCGGCAAGCTCCGCGCCGTAGCCGCAGGTGAGCGTCGCCTCATGCACGATGACGCAGCGCCCGGTCTTCTTCACCGAGGCCATGATCGTCTCGGTGTCGAGCGGCAGAAGCGTGCGCAGATCAATCACCTCCGCATCGACGCCGGTTTCCTCGGCTGCGGCGAGCGCCACATGAACCATGGTGCCATAGGCCAGCACCGTCACATCGTTGCCTTCGCGGCGGATCGCGGCCTTGCCAAGCGGCACGGTATAATAGCCGTCCGGCACCTCGCCCAGATCATGCTTCTTCCATGACGTGACCGGCTTGTCGTGGTGGCCGTCGAACGGGCCGTTATAAAGGCGCTTCGGCTCGAACATGATAACCGGATCGGGATCCTCGATGGCCGCGAGCAGCAGGCCCTTGGCGTCGGCGGGCGTCGAGGGCATGACCGTCTTGAGGCCGGAAACATGGGTGAAAAGCGCTTCCGGGCTCTGGCTGTGGGTCTGCCCGCCATAGATGCCGCCGCCGGAAGGCATGCGGATCACGATGGGACAGGTGAACTCGCCTGCCGAGCGATAGCGAAGGCGCGCGGCTTCCGACACGATCTGGTCATAGGCGGGATAGACATAATCCGCGAACTGCACTTCGATGCAGGGGCGCAGGCCGTAAGCCGCCATGCCGATCGCCGTGCCGACGATGCCAAGCTCGCTGATCGGCGCATCGAAGCAGCGTTCCTTGCCGTATTTCTTCTGCAAGCCAGCGGTGCAGCGGAAAACACCGCCAAAATAACCGACATCCTCACCGAACACGACAACCTTCTTGTCACGTTCCATGGCGATATCGTGGGCGTTCTGGATCGCCTCGATCATGGTCATTTTGCTCATAGATCAGAACCCCGCTTCCTGACGCTGGCGGATAAGATGCGGCGGCGTTTCGGCATAAACATCCTCGAACATGTCGCGCATCGATGGTTTGCGGCCATCATGCAGCGTTCCGATGGCTTCCGCCTCGCGCTGCGCGCTCACCACGATATCCATCACCTCGGCTTCCGCCTGCTTGTGGCGCTCATCAGACCACAGGCCGCGCTTGATGAGGTGGTTCTTGAGCCGCAGGATCGGATCACCGAGCGGCCACGCATCGCTTTCGGCCTTGGGGCGATAGGCGGATGGATCGTCAGAGGTTGAGTGTCCGCCAGCACGATAGGTCACATATTCGATGATCGTCGGCCCGAGATTACGCCGGGCGCGTTCTACAGCCCATTTGGCAACCGCATGGACAGCCAGATAGTCATTGCCATCGACACGCAGGGCAGGAATGCCGAAACCATGACCGCGTGCAGCAAAAGTGCCGGAGCCGCCGCGTGCAATCCCCTGAAAGGTGGAAATGGCCCATTGATTGTTGACGATGTTCATCACCACAGGCGCCTTGTAGGTGGAGGCGAAGACCAGTGCGGCGTGGAAATCGCTTTCCGCCGTCGAACCGTCACCGATCCATGCGGCTGCGATCTTCGTGTCATGGCTGATGGCAGACGCCATGGCCCAGCCGACGGCCTGCGTATATTGTGTCGCGAGATTGCCGGAAATGGTGAAGAACCCGTGTTCCTGCGACGAATACATCACCGGAAGCTGGCGGCCTTTCAGCGGGTCCTGCTCGTTGGAGAAAATCTGGTTCATCATCGTGACGAGGGGATAATCATCTGCGATGAGAAGCCCCGCCTGACGATAGGTCGGGAAATTCATGTCGCCCTTGCGCAGCGCTTTACGGAAAGCACAGCTCACGGCCTCCTCGCCCAGATGCTGCATGTAGAACGAGGTCTTGCCCTGACGCTGCGCCATCATCATGCGCGCATCATAGGCGCGCAGGATCATCATATGGCGAAGCCCGTCCTTCAGTTCGTCGTCGGTGAGCGTGCCCGCCCATGGGCCGACCGCCTCGCCTTCCCGGTTCAAAACCCGGATGATGCTGAAAGCCAGATCGCGCATGGCCTCCGGCTTTTCGTCGATCTCGGGCCTGCGCACGCTGCCCGCGCGGGGAATCTTGACGTGGGAGAAATCCGGTGCATCACCCGGGCGCCATTCCGGCTCGGGAACATGCAGTGAAAGTACGACATCATCGCTCATGCGGGTAACCCTCGAAACTGGCCGCGCAACTGGCCTCGGGAACTTACAGAATGTCGAACGGGGAATATTGGATTGGTTCCGTGCGTTTCGAAACCCTCTTACCGGCATCGTTGGTCACATCTGCCGACCTTGCTCCTCCCATGCGACATGGCGCCGATTTCCTCCTTCGGCTCCATCCGTTTTCAGGGTGGAACGGGTTCAAAAATAAAGCAAGATTATTTTTCGATCGCTTCGACGCTCGTTTGCGAAAGCGGTTCGCTCCTGTATCGAAGGGAACCGAGATGTATCGCACGAAACAAGCTTATTTCCGTGATTTAAATGGGATTTTAAGTGGAATGTTTAACTGCCGCATGCCGCAATAATATTGCTTTTGATTGACCAAAACGTCAGTACTTATTGGTACTGTTTTAACTGTTTTGAGCGCGATGTTCGTTTCTGACAGATTCAGCATGAGGCGTTTTGTCCATATGCGCCGGCATGAATTCGAGCCAGCAGACGACACCGATTCTCCAAAGAAAAGCCGCACCCCCGAGTACGGCTCGTGAGCACGGCTTGGCAAGAAGCTACGAAATGACCGGTCAGCGGATCGCTTTGCCGTCCCCATCGAACCGATGCACTTTGCTGTCATCCGGCGTAATGAAGATCACATCGTCTTCATTGTAGTGGTGTTCGCCGAAGAGTCGTACCGTTATCAGGCCGGCAGCTTCTGTTTCGACGTAAAGGATCGTATCGGCGCCAAGATGTTCGGCGTGGATGACCTTGCCTTTCCATTTGCCACTGTCGCGATTGATGGAAATATGCTCGGGGCGGACGCCGACCGTCTTCGCTCCGGTGTCGTCGATGCGAGCGCCATCTACGAAATTCATCTGCGGCGAACCAATAAAGCTCGCGACAAAAGATTGTCCGGCTTGTTATAGAGTTCCATAGGCGAGCCGACCTGCTCGATGCGACCGGCATTGAGGACAACGATGCGGTCGGCAAGGGTCATTGCCTCCACCTGATCATGCGTCACATAGATCATCGTTGCCTTGAGCTCGCGGTGCAGCTTGGCGATTTCAAGCCGGGTCTGCACGCGAAGCGCAGCGTCGAGGTTCGACAGTGGTTCATCGAACAGGAACAGTTCCGGTTCGCGCACCAGTGCACGACCGATGGCGACGCGCTGGCGTTGGCCACCCGACATTTCAGCGGGACGCCGACCCAGATAAGGGTCCAGCGCAAGCATTGCCGAAGCCTTGGAAACGCGCGTTTCGATTTCCGCCTTGGGCGTGCCTGCCTGCTTGAGGCCGAGGCCCATATTGTCCTTCACCGTCAGATGCGGATAAAGCGCATAGGACTGAAACACCATGGCGATGCCGCGCTTCGACGGCGGCGTGACGGTTACGTCCTCACCATTGATGAGCACCTGACCGGAAGAGACGTCTTCCAGACCGGCAATGGAACGCAGCAGCGTTGACTTGCCGCAACCGGAAGGTCCGACGAAGATGATGAACTCGCCGTCCTGCACTTCCAGATTGATGTCTTTCAGAACTTCCTGTGCACCGTAGCGCTTGTGTATCGATTTGAGTAGCAGCGATCCCACGTGATAAATTCCCTTAAATTCTACCGGCTTACAGTTTGACAGGCTGGCCCGAGCGCACGCTTTCATCCGCCGCGAGGCAGATGCGCAGCGATTGCAGCGCGTCATCCATATGTCGGTTGAGATCGATATCTTCGCGAATGGCCTTCAGCATGTAGGCCTGCTCGCGTTCGCACAATTCCTGATGTCCAGGCTCGTCGGCCATGGAGAGATTGGTGTCCGGGTGCAGGAACTTGCCGTCCGCGCCCCGTTCGGCGCGATGAATGCGGATATTCGCGGTTTTGGTATGCGCATCCACATCGTCGGATTTGGTCACGGCTTCGTTCATGACGATCGACACGCATCCATTCGGGGAAATCACGTCTTTCACGAAGAAGGCCGTTTCCGACATCATCGGGCCCCAGCCTGCCTCATACCAGCCGACCGTACCGTCATCGAACAGCACCTGAAGATGGCCGTAATTATACATGTCCGGCTTGATCTCATCGGAGAGCCGCAGGCCCATGCCGCGCACTTCCACCGGTTTGGCGTCGGTGATCTGGCACATGACATCCACATAATGCACGCCGCAATCCACAATGGGCGACGTCGTGTTCATCAGGTTCTTGTGCGTTTCCCAGGTTGCGCCGCTGGATTGCTGGTTGAGATTCATGCGGAAGACGTAAGGCCCACCGAGCTGGCGTGCCTCGGAGATGAGCCGCATCCACGACGGATGATGGCGCAGGATATAGCCGATGACGAGCTTGCGTCCGTTGGCGCGCGCGCAGTCGATCACCCGGCGCGCATCCTCAACCGTCGTTGCCAGCGGCTTTTCCACGAACACATGCGCGCCCTGCTCCATCGCCGCGACGGCATAATCCGCATGGCTTTCCGAATAGGTGGCGACACAAGCGAGATCCGGTTTCAGCTCCTTCAATGCATCATGGAATGACGGATGGATTTCATAACCCGCCAGTTCATCCGGCACGGCAACCTTGGTGCGATTGACGAGGCCGACGATCTCGAAACCGGGATTGCGGTGATAGGCGAGCGCATGGCTGCGGCCCATATTGCCGAGTCCGGCAGACAGAACACGGACAGGATTTTGCATTGCAGAACTCATTTTACAGCTCCCGCAGTGATGCCGCGGATCAGCTGCCGCGAGAAGATGACGTAAAGGATAAGGATCGGAAACATTGCCAGTGAAAGGGCCGAAAGAACGGCGTTCCAGTTGGTGACGAACTGACCGATGAAGAGCTGTGAACCGAGCGTCACCGTCTTGGTGGCTTCGCTTGGCGCAAGGATCAGCGGGAACCAGAGGTCGTTCCAGATGGGGATCATGGTGAAGACGGCAACCGTAGCCATGGCAGGACGGATCAGCGGCAGCACCAGCTTGAAGAAGATCGCATATTCCGACATGCCGTCTATTCGTCCGGCATTCTTCAAATCATCGGACACGGTTCGCATGAATTCCGACAGGATGAAGATCGCAAGCGGCAGGCCCTGCGCGGTATAAACGAGGATCAGCGCCGTCAATGTGTTGACCAGACCAGCAGCCACCATGCCCTGCAACAGCGCGACCGTGCCAAGCCTGATCGGGATCATGATGCCGATGGCCAGATAAAGCCCCATCAGCGTGTTACCCTTGAAGCGATATTCGGCAAGCGCAAAGGCTGCCATCGCGCCGAACAGGATCACCAGGAAAATGCTCACCACCGTGACGATGGTGCTATTCTGGAAATAGGTCAGGAACGAGCCCTGTTTCAGAACGGTTTCATAACCGATGAGGCTGAAACTTTCCGTCGTCGGAAACTGCAACGGCGTGCGGAAAATCGCGTTGCGGTCCTTGAACGAGTTGATGAGCGTCAGCGCCACCGGAAACACGGCGACCAGCATGTAGAAGATCAGGGCCGCATGAACGAGCGTGGTGCGAATGGGCGATGTGCGTGCTTTCGACATTTTTCTCGCTCCTCAGAACTGATAGCGGCGCATGCGGCGCTGGATGCCGAACAGGTAGAGCGACACACCGGCCAGAATGATGAGGAACATCACGGCGGCGATGGTGGCGCCCATGGACGGATTGCCAAGCTGCAGCTGGAAGCCGAAGAAGGTGCGGTAAAGGAACGTGCCCAGAATATCGGTCGATTTGTCCGGTCCGGCCAGCGCGCCCTGCATTGAATAGACGAGGTCGAAGGCATTGAAATTGGCAACGAAGGTCATCACCGAGATCAGGCCGATGGATGGCAGGATGAGCGGCAGCTTGATCTTGAAGAACTGGCTCCAGCCGGTAATGCCGTCACATTCGGCCGCTTCGATGATTTCATCGGGAATGTTGAGAAGGGCTGCATAGATCAGCATCATCGGAATGCCAACGAACTGCCAGACCGAGACGAGCGACACGGTGACAAGGGCGGTATCCGCCTTGCCAAGCCACGGGCCGAACGCCCATTTGAGACCGACAAGGTCCATCATCCACGGTGCTACGCCCCAGATCGGCGACAGGATCAGCTTCCAGATGAATCCGACGATGACGAAAGACAGCAGCGTCGGAAGGAAGATCGCCGTGCGGTAGAAGGCGGCAAAACGCAGCTTCGGCAAGGACAGCATGGCTGCCAGCAAAATGCCGATCGGATTTTGAACCAGCATGTGAATGCAGAAGAATATAACGTTGTTTTCAACGCATTCCAGAAATCGCGCGACCAGTTCGGATCACCAAAAGGGCCTGAAAATTGGCGAACCCCACAAAAGTGCGCTGTCCGTCGACGACATTGAAGAATGCCTGCCGCAATGTTTCGATCAGTGGCAGTACCATCACCGCCGTATAGATCAGGACGCAAGGCAGAAGAAATACAAGTATATGCCAACGCCTTTGGCGCTTGTGCACAATACCTGTCATGTCGGCAGATTGGCTCATATAGGCATTCGCTCTTCAAGAGCATTTCCAGCAAACGAGTGAACTTGGCGTCTGGAAATGCGTAAAACCGATGGTTAGCGTTCCCGTTCAAGAGAATGCGTGCAAACCAGAGAAAGCCAGAGCTTCCCCTCCTTGCATTTTAAACTGACACGGATTGCACCGTTTGCAAAACCGCATGTCGATGCAACAGACCAAAAGATATGGGCGGCGCGCCCCGCGATCGCCGCCCACACCGTCCCGCGTTTTTACTTCGCAGGTTTGTACCAGCTATCCAGACCTTCCTGCAGCTTCTTCGCAGCATCTTCCGGCGTCACAGTGCCGTTGATGACATTGGCGGACTGAACCCAGGTTTCATTTTCGAGGTTCGGCGTGCCACGCGACAGGATCTGGTAGGTCGAACGAATGGTCGGCTTGCACTTTTCACGCCAGGAAACGAATTCCTGTGCCAGCGGGTCACTCATTTTACAGCCGTCGAGTTCAGGCTGAAGAAGCCCGGCAGCGCATTGGCGTAGATTTCCGCGAATTCAGGCGAAGCGACCCAGTTCAGGAAAACCTTTGCCTGTTCCGCGTGCTTGCTCGAAGCATTGAGGCCAATACCGATATCGTTGTGATCGGAGATGTAGCAGGTGTCGCCGGCATTCTTCACCGGCGGCGGGAATGCGCCCATCTTGAACTGCGCCTGGGTATTGAACAAGCCGATCTCCCACGAACCTGCGGGGAAGATGGCGGCACGGCCCAGAGTGAACAGGTTCTGGCTGTCCGGATAGGTCTGCGCTTCAAAACCGTCGCCCAGATAGTCCTTCCACTTGGCCAGCACTGCAAACGGCTCGACCCACTGCGGATCGGTAAGCTTTTCCTTACCGGCGATCAGCGCCTTGCGGCCTTCTTCGCCCTTCCAGTAGGTCGGCCCGATATTCTGGTAGCCCATGGTTGCGGCTTCCCACATATCCTTCGTGCCCATGGCCATGGGGATGTAGTTGCCGTCAGCCTTGATCTTGTCGAGCATAGCGAAGAATTCGGCCTCGGTGGCCGGCGGCGTAATGCCGAGCTGATCGAAAGCATCCTTGTTGTAGATGAAGCCGTGAATGACCGAGGCCATCGGCACGCAGAATGTCTTCGAGCCGTCATCGGTGGTCCATGCGGACTTGGCGACGTCGGAGAAGTTCTTCATGCCTTCCAGATCGGTAAGATCGGCAAGCTTGCCCTTGTTGAACAGTTCGAGCGAGGTGTCGAACGGACGGCAGGAAATGAGGTCGCCGCCCGAGCCCGCATCGAGCTTGGCATTGAGGGCCGCGTTATATTCCGTTGGCGCACTCGGTGCGAAATTGATCTTGATGCCAGGATTCTTGGCTTCAAAAGCCGGAATAATCTTTTCCTGCCAGATCTGCAGATCGTCGTTGCGCCAGCTTTCGACCGTCAGCGTGACGTCTTCTGCAAGCGCAGCCGATCCCGACGCCAGAAGCGTGGAACCCAGCAGCATGAGTTTCAACGTATTACGAACCATTGACCTTCTCCGTTTTATAGCGCGGATGCGCAAAAGAGCGAAAGTACGCCAAACCGTTTCGGCACGATCGCTTCTCGCGTAACGGGAAAAGTACCGGCCCCGCCGGTGGTCTCCATCCCAAATCCGCGTGATCCTCGCCCTCAGCGGCATTGCGCTCCCCTTCTGCTGAAATTAATGCCAAAAACGTACCAATTGTCCAGAGAAGTTTACGATTTTCGTGCAGAAAAATTCAGAACTGTTATTTTTCCCGTATTTTATCAATGAATTAATCAATTTTTTCACAGACCGACAAATCTGCTTGGTTAATGGTATTTTTTGGTATCTTCAAGCCGGAGGTATCTTCATGACGGAATTCTTCATTGGCGTTGATGGCGGCGGCACGGGATGCCGCGCCATTGTGGCTGGTAGCAATGGCGCGATTCTGGGTTCGGGGTGCAGCGGCTCTGCCAATATTGTCACCGATCCACAGACTGCCCTCATCAATGTGATCGCAGCGATCGACAACGCTTTTGACAATGCCGGAGTGGACAGGGCGCATTACGCGACAAGCCATGCAGTTCTTGGTCTGGCGGGCGGCAATGTCGATGGTGCAGGTGTTCCGATAGAACGCGGGCTGCCCTTCGCGCACTCCGATGTGGAATTTGACGGTGTGATTGCCCTGCAGGGCGCATTGGGCGATCAGGACGGGATCGTCGCTATTCTCGGCACAGGCACGGCCTATATCACGCGCCGGAACGGTCGTATCCATTCGGTCGGCGGATGGGGGTTTCCCTTGAGCGACCTCGGCAGCGGCGCACGGCTCGGGCAAAGCCTGCTGCAGGAAAGCTTGCTTGTGCATGATGGCATTCATCCGCGCACACGCCTGACGACGGATCTCCTGAACGAGTTCGACAACAATCCGGACAATCTGGTCGAATTCGCCTGGACTGCAAAGCCCGGCGACTTCGGCAAGTATGCTCCGCGAGTTTTTCAATATGCGACCGAAGGCGATGAAACCGCGCGGATGCTATTGGAGCGCTCTGCCGGTTACGTCAGCGAAACGCTCGACGTGCTGATCAAACAAGGTGCTGAGCGCATCAGCCTGCTTGGCGGCATGGCACCGCTTTATGTGGAATGGCTGCCGCCGCATCAGCAGAAGCTTCTGGTCAAGCCGGCGGCAGATGCTTTGACAGGCGCTCTACAACTGGCCCTTAAGCGGTATGGGCCGCAAAATGGAAAGACGCGCGAATGAGCGGAAATTTCAGCGCTTTCCTGCCCAAGAACCTGCAGGGTTCTGCGCCATCCTCCGGTGGGCCGCTCTATATGCAGTTGCGTCAGTCGCTGGAGGCCGCAATCCGCGCCGGGCAGCTGGTTGACGGCGAAGCCCTTCCGCCGGAGCGCGACATCGCGGAATATGCCAATATCAGCCGTGTAACGGTGCGCAAGGCCGTGGACGACCTCGTCAAGGCCGGACTTCTCGTTCGCCGTCATGGTTCAGGCACGTTCGTCGTACGCCCGGGCGAGCGTGTGCAGCAGTCGCTCTCCATGCTGACTTCATTCACCGAGGACATGGCGCGCCGCGGCATCACCACTCAGTCCAAGTGGCTGGAGCGTGGCCTTTATTACCCATCGCCGGAAGAGATGATGAAACTCGGTGTATCTTCGGAAACCCGTGTTGCCCGCCTCGGTCGCCTACGTATGGCAAGCGATCTGCCGCTGGCCATCGAACGGGCAAGCCTTTCGTGAAATCCTGCCCGATCCGAACGCCGTCAGGGGCTCGCTTTATGCCGAACTGAGCCGCACAGGATTTCGTCCGGTTCGCGCTGTCCAACGCATAGCAGCCTGCAATATCAAAGACCCGGACGCGCGCATTCTGGGCGTCAAGGAGGGCGATGCGGGACTGTCCATCGAGCGGATTTCCTATCTGCCGTCCGGTCGCGTGGTTGAATTCACAAAATCACTCTATCGTGGCGATGCCTATGATTTTGTCGCGGAATTGACAATCCCTCAACCTTGAGCCGGGAGCATCAATGAAAACGGCCCGGAAACGGGCCGTTTTTAATGATGTTTCTTGCCTTCGCGCGCCAGATCCGCAGTCGGATCAGCTGACAGGCGCTTGCGTGCCCGGTCGTCCATCAGCTCGTACCACATGGCGTTGAGCACGGCGAAAGCGGCTGCAAGCGGCAGGCCAAGAAGCCAGGAAAAATACCACATATCGCTTTCCTTTCTCGGTTGCTTAGTAAGCGTGATTGCTTTCGTCTTCGATCATGTCCTTGTCGACCTTGCCCCACAGCACCTTATAGACCCAGGAGGTGTAGATGACGATCAGCGGCAGGAAGATGAGCGTCACAACCAGCATGATGAACAGCGTCATATGGCTGGAAGACGAATCCCAAACCGTCAGGCTTGAACGCGGATCGAGCGACGATGGCAGAATGAACGGGAACATCGACACGCCGACCGACGAAATAATGCCGAAGATCGACAGTTTTCCGAACAGCAACGGCGCCAGCTCACGGCGGTTACGCAATGCGATGAAGACTGCAAGCGCCCCAGTATACCGAGCGCCGGAGCGATCAGCAGGACAGGATAGTTCACATAGTTGGCGAACCATGCACCGTGATCCGGTTCGACGGTCTTGCGCAGCGGATTGGATGGTCCGTCGGTGACGATAGCACTTGTGATCCGGTAGCCGGAAATCCAGAACCAGCTGATCACACCAGCCAGCACATAGAGCACGACGGTCAAAAGAGCCGCGATACTACCGTATGACCGGGCCCGTGCCTGAACATCACCGGTCGTCTTCAGCACCAGCCACGAAGCACCATGCATACTGAGCATCGTCACCGAAAGCACGCCACAAAGCAGCGCAAACGGATTGAGCAGAGCGAAGAACGAACCTTCGTAGAAAATCTGAAGGTCGTCGGCGAGGCGGAACGGGACGCCTTGCAGGACATTGCCGACGGCAACGCCGAAAATGAGGGCAGGAACGAAACCACCGATGAACAGCGCCCAGTCCCAGCCTCTCCTCCAGGCCTCACTGTCACGCTTGGAGCGATATTTGAACCCGACCGGACGCAGGATGAGCGCGAACAGGATGACAAACATCGCCAGATAGAAGCCCGAGAAGGACACGGCGTAGAGCGGTGGCCAGGCGGCGAAAATCGCACCGCCCCGAGGATCAGCCAGACCTGGTTGCCTTCCCAGACCGGGCCGATCGTGTTGATGATGATGCGTCGCTCGACATCGGTTTTACCGATGACGGGCATGAGTATGTCGACACCAAGGTCGAACCCGTCCATCGCGGCGAAGGCGATCAGCAATACACCGAGCAGCACCCACCAGATAAGACGCAAAGTTTCATAGTCCAACAAATCGCTGAGTATCATGATCCTTACTCCGCAGGTGCGATGCTTGCCGGGGCAAGAATTGCTTCCGGTTTGCTGTCGGGTTCAGGTCCAGCCTTGATGGCACGGATCATCAGGGCCATCTCGATGATGAAGAGAACCGTATAGATGGCCACGAAACCAAGTATGGTCAGCAGTACGGTAGATGCACCCAGATTGGAGACGCCCACCGCCGTCGGCAATATGCCCTCGATCACCCAGGGCTGGCGGCCGAACTCCGCAACGATCCAGCCCATTTCGGCTGCGATCCACGGCAGCGGTATCGCAAATACGGCAATCCGCAACAGGAACGGGTAACGGTCGAGTTTACGACGCGCGGACAGCACGAAGAATGTGCCCGTCAGCAGGATCAGGAAGAAGCCTATGCCGACCATGATACGGAAGGCCCAGAACAAAGGCAGGACGCCTGGCACAGTATCGTTCGCAGCCTGTGTGATCTGTGCATCGGTTGCCTGACGCGGATCGTCGACATACCGCTTCAGCAGAAGCGCATAGCCCATCCACTGGCTGTTATCGGCAAAGACGTCCTTGACGTCCTGCGGAACGGCATTCGTATCGCCAGCCGCGCGAATTTTCTGCAAGGCGTCATAAGCGACGATGCCGTTGCGGATATGGTTTTCCGCACTTTCAACAAGATCGTTGATACCCTGGATCGGGGTCGTGAGAGACCGTGTACCGATCAGACCCATGACCCATGGAATATGCACTGCGAAATGAGTTTCTCGCGCCTCCTGATCCGGAAAGCCAAATACCGTGAACGAAGCCGGAGCAGGTTCGGTTTCCCACATGGCTTCGATAGCAGCGATTTTCATTTTCTGGTGTTCATTGGCCAGATAGCCGCTTTCGTCACCGAGGACGACGACGGACAGCGAGGCGGCCAGACCGAAGGAAGCCGCAATCGTCAGAGAGCGCTTGGCAAGCTCTACCGAACGGCCCTTGAGCAGATACCAGGCGGAAACGCCAAGCACGAAAATGGAAGCCGTGACATAACCTGCGGAAACCGTGTGCACGAACTTGGCCTGTGCGACCGGGTTCATCAGCACCGCGAAGAAATCGGTGATCTCCATGCGCATGGTTTCGGGGTTGAACGCCGATCCGACCGGATTTTGCATCCAGCCATTGGCGATCAGAATCCACAATGCGGAGAAGTTCGAACCTGCCGCGACCGCATAGGTTGCCATCAGGTGCCCGACTTTCGACAGGCGGTCCCAGCCGAAAAGAACAAGCCCACGAAGGTTGCTTCAAGGAAGAAGGCCATGAGGCCTTCGATGGCGAGCGGTGCGCCAAAGATGTCGCCGACATAATGGCTGTAATAGCTCCAGTTCATTCCGAACTGGAATTCCATCACGATCCCCGTTGCGACGCCCATGACAAAGTTGATGCCAAAAGCGTACCCCAAAATTTCGTCATCTGCCGCCAGATGAGTCGCCCCGTCATAACGTAAACGGTTTCCATGATGGCAAGCAGCACGGAAAGACCCAAGGTCAGAGGTACGAAGAGGAAGTGATAAAGTGCCGTGATTGCAAATTGCAATCGCGACAGGGAGACAATATCGAGTTCCATCTCTTTAAGCCGGTAACCCGGCCCTCCTGGTGTTATGAGCTACGCTTCCAGCGCGGCCCCTTTTGAACGCAGCGGCTTCTTAGAACCCGCCTTCCGCTTCAATTTCAAATATCGGTCCAGATATGGACACGGACTTCAAATCATTCTCCATGTCCGCGCAGTTCACCTCATGGTCTCGAGGATTTCACCAAAGCGCGGCGAACTCCTACCTACGGACTCAACTAGAGCGCCTTGATTTAAAACAATGATCCGTTCGCAAATTTGCGCTTCACGGCTGATATGTGTGACGATTAGCAACGTGCGTGAGCCTGCCTTGATCTTGAGGCACTCAAGAACATCTTGTGCCGTCGCAGCATCCAGGCCTTCGGTCGGCTCATCCAGCAGCCAGAGTGGAACATCGGTCAGGAAAAGGCGTGCAAGAGCCAGACGACGCGCCTGTCCGCCTGACAGACCCAGCCCCCTCGCCCAGCATCGCATCCAGTCCGGCAGGCAGTTCAGCGATAAACGCGCCAAGGCCTGCGGCTTGCAATGCGTCCGTCAGTTCCTGATCACTCGCATTAGCGTTCGCCAGCCGGAGGTTATCGCGAAGACTGTCCTGAAAAAGCTCTGTCCGTTGCGTGAGAAGACGCGCCGGCAGAACTGCGACGCTACCCCGGTCTACCGGAATTTCCCCGGCGAATAGGTTGAACAGGGTCGATTTGCCTGCGCCGCTTGTACCGACAATGGCCACCCGCTCGCCCGCTGCAATATTGAGATCGATATTCTTCAGGGCATCGCGGTCGGCGCCATCGTGACGAACGGACACGTTCTTCAGATGAACAGCCGTGCCATTCTCTGGCTTTCGGGGCATCGCCCGCTCGGCATTGTTGTCGTGCAGCGAGGTGCGACACGCTTTGCAGCGAGTATGGTGCGCCCAAGTTCCATAGCGCCGCGCCGCAGTGCCGAAAAAGGCTCCATCGCGCCAAGAATGATCAGCATCCCGAGGGCTGCAACGGGTGCACCGATACTGCCTGCCTGCGTCAGCAATCCGACGGCAACGAGGCCACCTGCAAGCAATGCAGCGTGCACGATGCCGAAACCGGCGCCAGTGATGATCTCTATGCGATTAAGCTTGCGATCCGAAGTGGCGACATAGCCGTCTGCACGCACTAAGGCCAGCTTCTGGTCTTCGAGCCGCCCCGCCATAAGAAGCTCGGTTTGACCGGCAACAAGATCGACGGTACGAGCGCGTAGCGCTTCCGTACCTTTGCGCGCTGTCGCATGGGCTTCTCAGATCGACGCGCCGCAGCAAGCGGAAGGCCGAGACCTGCAACAAGCAGGACAAGCGCTATCAGCAGTCCGAAAAGCAGACTCATCAGGCCAAGCGCGATACCAGCCACAAGTGCGGTGGCGAGAGCAGCGCCCACAGGCACCAGCACACGCAGATAAAGAGAGTCCAGCGCATCAATATCTGCCGTCAGGCGGAACAGGAGACGCGCCGGTCGTTTCAGAAGTGTGTTTGCAGCAGTCGGGCGTGCCCAGCTGCGGAAGAGCTTTTCACGCAGTGCGGCAAGGATTGCCAGCGTTGCATCATGGGTGACAAGTCGTTCGAGATAACGCGAACCAGTACGCAGGATAGCGAGCAGACGAATACCCGCGGCGGGCGCAAACACATCGAACACAACGGCTGTCGCGATGCTCAGGCCAGCAATAGCCGTGGCCGTTATGAACCAGCCGGACAGGCCGAGAAGCGCGATGCCAGCGAGAACTGTTACGGTTGCTGTCGCAATACCGGCAAGAAGGGCGGTCCCCTTGGTCTGGAAAAGAGCCGCAGGATCGGCTGCAATGACTGGAAACCGTTCATTCGGCCGCCCTCCTTTGCCAAACCGGATCGTTATCGACGCTGCCATCCAGACGGACGATGCGGTCCATCCTGCACGCAAGGGTTTCATCATGGGTGGCGACGATCAGTGTCTTGCCTTTGGCGAGCTTGAGAAGGCTGTCGGCGATGAGGTTTGCGGTTTCATGGTCAAGATGGGCGGTCGGCTCGTCGGCCAGAATAATGTCGGCATGCGGATTGATGGCCGCGCGGGACAGCGCCAGCCGAAGAGCCTCGCCGCCCGAAATTCCGGCGCCATTCTCGCCAATCAGGCCATTGCCGGTGACGCCCGGAACATGGCCGAGCGCCATGTCGTCGATGATGGCTTTTGTGGCTTCCACTTCGGCTTTTCGGCCAAGCGTGATGTTCCGCCTGGCGGAACCGGCAAATATATGCGGCTTCTGGCCGATCCAGCTCATCCTTGCACGAAGCGCGGTTGCAGTTTCGTCGGTGAGTTTGATGCCGCCAATGTCAATCCATCCCGCTTGCGGCGCCGTCAGTCCAGCAACAAGCGCGAGGATGGTAGATTTGCCATAACCGCTGGGCGCCAGCAGCGCCACGTGTTCGCCCGCCTCGATGTCGAGATTGAAGCCGCTGAGAACCTTGGCCCCGACCGCATAACCGAAATCGATGTCGTGCATGGCAACCGTGGGCGCATCGCCAATTGCTGTTTGACTTCCGCTTTTCCCGACAATCGGCATCGGGTGTTCGGCCAGCTTTTCCAGCGCGTCGATGGAGGCTTCGCCTGCCGCGCGGTCGTGCCAGACGGCTGAAAGATCGCGCAAGGGTTCGAAGAATGCCGGAGACAGGAGCAGGACGAAAAGCCCTTCCGCCAATGTCAGTTTATGGCCCCATGCTCCGAAGTTGAGCTGCCCCAGCAAATGGAAGCCGATATAGACCGCCACCATGGCAACCCCGATGGCAGCGAACAGCTCAAGCACGGCAGATGACAGAAATGCGATGCGCAGGACGGACATTGTCTTTGAACGCAAGGTCTCTGCGTTCTCGCGCAACCGGTTCGCGGCGGCGTCCACGGCATGAAAGGTGCGGATGGTTGCAAGGCCGCGCAGACGGTCGAGCAGAAAGCCATTCATGCCGCCAAGAGCGGTAAGCTGCTTTTCGCTGGCGGCCTTAGCGCGCCAGCCGATCAATGCCATGAAAATCGGTATCAGCGGCGCGGCCACCATCAGGACGAGCGCTGCGGCCCAGGAATACCAGAGCACGACCGCAAGTATCGCTAATGGTACCAGAATGACGCGGATACGGACTGGCACGAAACGCGACAGATAGGGAACGACCATTTCGGCCTGTTCAGCGAGAATGCTTGCCGCCTCGCCTGATGACGGGCGCGACGCATCAAGCGGAGACCGTTGCGCAAGGGCCGCAACGGCATTGACTCGTAGCCCGGAGAGCTCCTGACGGGCAGCGTCGAAAGCTTTGCCGCGCCTGCACTGTCAAGAAGGTTGCGCAGGCAACCGAGAGCGAATATCCCTCCCGCGCTGTAATAGATGGAATTATCAAAGCCTGTATCGGCCAGTCGGCCGAGGGCATAAGCGAGAATGCCCGCTTGCGGTAGCCAGAGAAGTGCGGCCAACGCCTGAAGATATGCCCCCGCGTCAGCAAGGACGGAGCAGGACGACGTTGCCTGCGGCGCGAACTTTGTTGGCCGCCTGCCGCTTCGCCGTCTTCTGCCGTCAATCTTTCCGTTCGGGGACAACGGATGTCACTCTCGCTTAGGCTCCTTTTGGCCGATGTTCGCCCGCGTCCGAGCGCCACGATCCTGTCCGTGGTCTCTAGGAAGCGGGTCACCTTGGCGCCAAGCGCCAGAAGACTGGTCAAACGGTCGGTATCGAGGCGCTTGACGTCGTCGTACCAGTTGGTCAGCCGTTCGATCAGGCCGTACATGTCCTTCATGCGATCCTGCGCATAAAGATCGCTGTCGCCTTTCGGCTGCTCCATCAGGATTTCGCGCAAAACGGAGAGCGTCGGATCGATCTCGCGTTTCTTGCGCTCCTCAGCGAGCGTACGCAGAATCTGCCACACATCGTCGGGCGTCGTGAAGAAATCACGACGATCACCGGAATGTGTTTCAGCAGCACCAGATTCCAGCCCTGCAATTCGCGGATGCCCATGGACACGTTCGAGCGTGACACACCAAGGGCATCGACAATCTGGTCAGCGCAAAGCGGCTCAGGCGATATGTAAAGCAGCGCGTATATCTGCCCCACGGTACGATTGATGCCCCAACGGCTGCCCATTTCTCCGAAGTGGAGCACGAACGACTGAACGATTGGCGACAATTCCAAAATTCTCTCTCCGTAAATTCTGAATTTTCAGAAATTACTGAAATTCAGATAATTCAAATGGCCTCATCCTTCAATCCGCTTGTCCCCGGCAAAAGCCTGAACGGACAATTGGCCGCAGCCCCGGAGCACTCCTCCAAATGCCCGAAAACAAGATAGGCCGCTGCTTCCTTTCCGCAGTTGGTGGGCAGTCGGGCCTGGGATTCGGCAAATGGCAGATAATGTTTCCGGTCGGCAGGATAGCCGGTCTTGAAGCGAACTCAAAACAGGTCTCCGGTTAACCCGGAAGCGACAGCCGCTGCTTCGATAGCCAAGCGGCAATTTTCCCCATTTGGTGCGACGGAAAACGCAAGTTTTCCGCCCTCTCCGCACCCTCAAGCATGATACCTACAGACCTATAGCGGGTCGGAAGATGAAGGCAGCTCCTTGCTGTCCTGCGTTCTGTCGCGATGGATCACGGCGCGGCTGAGCAGCATGAGCGTTACCGGCGTTGTGACGACCACAAAGACGGTAATAAGCACTTCATGCAGAATCGGCTTCGATTGCAAGATGGAGAAAAATATGATCGATGAGATCAAGATTCCACCGGCCCCGAATGAAGAGCCGAGTGTTGGAGCATGAACACGCTCGTAGAAGCTTTTAAAGCGAACCAGTCCAATGCATCCAACAAGTGTCAGCAAGGCACCGGCGACCAGAAAAAAGAAATGACGATAGCGGCCCATACGGGAAGTTCGCCTGCGTTGATCATTCGATCACCTCTCCGCGCATAAGGAACTTCGATAGCGCCACGGTCGCGACGAAACCCAGAAGGGCGATGATCAGCGCCGCTTCGAAATAGATGAGGCTGCCCGTTCGTATACCGAACGTGATCAGGAGCAGAAGTGCATTGAGGTACAGCGCATCGGTCGCGAGAATGCGGTCCTGCGCGCGCGGACCGACCAGAAGCCTGTAAACCGCGCATCCCATGGCACCAAGAAGCATCAGCTGAGCAGCAAGCAGGGACCAGAAGATGATGACTGCGCTCATGCGGATTTCTCCTCTTCTACGATATCTGCCGCTCCGAATATCTTGATGAGCGGCTGCTCATATCTTCCCTTGATCGTGTCCCGCCACGCCTGTGCATCATCCAGATCAAGCACGTGGATGGTCAGTTCACGTCTGGCGGCATTATAATCCACCCAGGCCGTACCCGGCGTCGCAGTGATTATACAAGCGAGGACAGCAAGCGCCGTCCGGTTTTGCAGATCCAGCGAATAACGACAAAGCCCGGACGTCGCTTACGCTTGCGTGACAGAATGATGCCTGCGACGGCGGTGTTCGACTGGAGTATGTCATAGCTTATGGTGCCCAACAGCCAGAGCATTGTCGGGATCGATCGAATATGATTCTTCTGCGGCTGCAAGGCTGTCATTATCAGACATGCAACAAGAGCAATAATTGCTCCAAGCAGAAGCTGTGCCCGCGTAAAACCGTTCAAAAGCAGCCAGAACAGGAGCAGCGAGACGAACAGAAGCGGGTAAGGCAGGATCTTCTTCACTGTGCCTCCTCCGTTCCAGTGCCTGCACGTGGCGCGTTGAGTACGCTGCTTATATAGGAAGCCGGATTGTGCAGCGAACGTGCTGTCTCATCCATGTAGCGCATTGCCGGGCCTGCTGCGATCGTAAGAGCCAGACAGATTGCCAGAAGCCCTGCAATCGGCACGACTTCCCGCACCAGAACGCGCGGCACATTGCCTTCGAGGGATGCCCAGAAAGTGCGAATGCCGGTACGTGTCATCGCGATCAGCGCTGAAAGGCCGGACAACAGAAGGAGCGCGACCAGTGCCCAGCTTGCCGGGCTGACAGGCATTGCGAGTTGCGGTGTCGGACTATCACCGTTGAAAACGGCTGCAAGGATCAGGAACTTGGCGATAAAGCCAGAGAACGGCGGCAGGCCGATCAGCAATATCGCACAAATGCCGAAGAATGTTCCCAGGACGGCAAGGGTCGCGGGCAGCACTGCCCCGATCTCGTCCTCGTCTTCTTCCTCCTCGTCGTCACCATAGGCTTCCATGGTAACGGCAAGAACGTTTGCAGCCGCATCCTGTCCGCGTTCGATCAATTCGATCAGCAGGAAAAACGCTGCAATGGTGAGCGTGGAACTCACCATATAGAACAGCGCTGCGCCGGTCATGGCCGTGTTTCCGCTGCCGATGGCAGCGAGCAGCGTGCCGGAGGAAACGAGGATGCTATAGCTGGCGAGCCTTCCCATCGCCTGCGATGCGACAACGCCGATCAGGCCGAAGGCAAGCGTGACCATTCCGCCGAAATAAAGCCAGTCATTGCCGAAACCGTAGGAGGAACCGGCACTGATGCCGAACATCAGCGGCGACAATCGCAGAAGGACATATATGCCAACCTTGCTCATGATGGCGAAGACCGCAGCCACTGGTGCCGCTGCTGCTGTATAGGTCGGCGCGAGCCAGAAATTGAGCGGCCACATGCCTGCCTTGACGAGAAATGCAACGCCCAGAACCGCGGCTCCTGCTTCCAGCAGCATACGATCTTCGGGCGCAACCTGCGAAATCTTCTGCGCGAGATCGGCCATGTTCAACGTGCCGGTCACGCCATAGATCAGGCTGACACCGATCAGGAACAGCGAGGAAGCAACAAGATTGACGGCGATATAGTGCATGCCAGCCTTCACGCGCGCCGGACCGGACCCGTGCAGTGCCAATCCGTAAGATGCCGCCAGCATGACTTCGAAGAAAACGAAGAGGTTGAACAGATCACCAGTCAGAAATGCACCGTTCAGCCCCATCAGCAAAAGCTGGAAGATCGTATGGAAATGCGGGCTGGCCTTGTGCCAATGCGCGAGCGCGAAGCTGAGAGAAGCCATGCCGAGCAGGCTGGTCAGCATAAGCATGAGAGCTGCGAGGCGATCCAGAACCAGCACGATGCCGAACGGTGCGGGCCAGTTACCAATCAGGTAAACCAGAGCGTCAGGCGCCTTGTCACTCGCCATGCCAGCAAGTGTGACAGCAATCGCGATCAACCCCAAAGTCGAGATGGAGTTGATGGCCATCTTGAGCTTGCGTTTGCGCTCATCGAAGAGCAGCAGGATAGCTGCCGTGACGAGCGGCAGGACGATTGGAGCAACGATGAGGTGAGTTTTCCAGTCAACATCAGTTCTCCTTGCCGTCCACGTGGTCCGTACGTGTCAGCCCGCGCGAGGCGAGCAGCACGACAAGGAAAAGTGCGGTCATTGCGAAGCCGATGACGATGGCGGTGAGAACGAGCGCCTGTGGCACCGGATCGGTATATTGTGCGGCCTGAACGTCAACACCGCTGTCGAGCACCGGGGCAGCATTGGTGCGCAGACGCCCCATCGAGAAGATGAAGAGATTGACAGCGTAGGAAATCAACGACAGGCCGATAGCCACCTGAAAAGTACGCGGGCGAAGAATGAGCCATACACCGGATGCCATCAACACGCCGATTGCCAGAGCAAGAACAAGTTCCATCAGTTCTCCTCCTTCGTTGCGGCTAGCTTCTCGACACGATGTTTACGGAGCGATTGGTGCGCGAGAGCGATCAAAACGAGGACGGTGGCACCAACTACGAGGGTGAAGACGCCAAGATCGAACAGCAGAGCACTGGCTGTCGGCATTTTTCCGATATGCGGTATGTCTGTGTACTGGAAGAAGGTCGTGAGGAACGGATAGCCAAAGAACCACGATCCCGCACCCGTGGCCGCGGCGAATAGCAGGCCCAACCCGATCCAGCGCAACGGCAGGATGCGCAGGCGGTCCTCTACCACGCGCGCACCTGACGCCAGATATTGCAATAGGAATGCAATTGCGAGCGTGATACCGGCTGCAAAGCCGCCGCCCGGCAGATCGTGGCCGCGCAGGAACAGATGCACCGCCAGCACGATGATGACCGGAAACAGCCATTGCATGATGACGGACGGCACGGCCAGATAATCGGCCAGTGTCTCGCCTGCCTTGCGGTCGGGCGCTGCCTCGTCATACGCGTCCTGAATCTTCTGCTGCGCAGTCGATCCGGTCGTGTCGGGCGCGGGCGGAAACGACGCAAGAGTGCAAAGACCGTAAGACCCACAATACCGAGGACGGCGATTTCGCCAAAAGTATCGAAAGCACGGAAGTCGACCAGAATGACATTCACGACATTCTTGCCACCGCCGCCAGAATAGGCGTTTTCGAGGAAATAATCACCAATGCTGCTGGGCGATATACGCGTCATTACAGCATAGGCGATGACGGCCACCCCGCCCCGCTGCCGATAGCGATCAGCAAGTCGCGGTAGCGGCGGATACGTGGGCCGATTTGCACCGGATCGGATCAGGATCTTCCCAACGCTTCGGCAGCCAGCGAAGCCCGAGAAGCAGCAGAACGGTTGTGACGATCTCGACCAGCAACTGTGTCACAGCAAGATCGGGTGCTGAGAGCCAGACGAAGGTGATACAGGTGATAAGCCCTGCCCCGCCGAGAAGGATCAGCGCTGCAAGCCTGTGATACTTGGCCTGATAAGCAGCACCTATGGCGCAGGCTCCACCGAGAATCCAAAGTCCGGCAAAGATCGGGTCTACAGGCTGAGCGCCGAGTGAACCTGTTTGTAAGCCGGAAGCGAAAATCGGCCAGGCAGCGGCGAGGACGGCAACCGCCACAACAATACGAAGCTGCGGTTGCAGACGGCGTGTGCTGAGGAAAGCTTCAGCCTTACGCGCCCAGTTCCACGACAAGGTCACCAGAACACGCTCGAAAATGCGCTGTCCCTGCAGATGCCGGAAGAATGGCGGGCCGTCTTCACTGGTCGCAAGATAGTTTTCAGCATCCAGTGCAGAAGAATGCCGCCGATCATCGCAACGATACTCATCATCAGCGGCAGGTTGAAGCCGTGCCAGACCGAGAGGCTATATTCAGGCGTAGCCTTTCCAAGCACTGACAGAACAGCCGAATGCAGGAATGGTCCGATGGAGAGGCCCGGAATGATGCCGATCAACAGGCAAAGCAAAACCAGCATCTCGATAGGACGACGCATCCAGTGCGGCGGCTCGTGTGGTTCATGCGGCAAATCATGCGGTGGTGGCCCGAAGAACGTCGAATAGATGAAGCGCACCGAATAGGCGACCGTAAAGATACCGGCAATCGTGGCCACATAGGGCGTGATCGTATCGAGCCACGACGCCATGTGGGTTTCTACCGCTTCGGCAAAGAACATTTCCTTGGAAATGAAGCCATTAAGCAACGGCACACCCGCCATGGCCGCACTCGCCACCATGGCAAGCGTCGCGGTATAGGGCATGGGACGCAACAAGCCACTCAACTTGCGCATGTCACGTGTGCCGGTCTCGTGGTCGATGATACCGGCCGCCATAAACAGCGATGCCTTGAAAATCGCATGGTTGACCATGTGGAAGATCGCCGCGACGGCAGCCAGCGGACTGCCGAGACTGAGCAGAACGGTAATCAGACCAAGGTTGCTGATCGTCGAATAGGCAAGCAGACCTTTGAGGTCCTGCTGGAAAACCGCGAAGAAACTCGCAATCAGAAGCGTGATCAGACCGGCCGAACCGACGATCCAGAACCACTCTTCTGTTCCGCTAAGAACCGGCCACAGGCGCGCGAGCAGAAAACGCCCGCCTTCACCATGGTTGCCGAATGGAGATAGGCCGATACAGGCGTCGGTGCCGCCATGGCATTGGGAAGCCAGAAGTGGAACGGAAACTGTGCACTTTTCGTGAAGGCGCCGAGCAGGATCAGAATAAGAGCCACGCTGTAAAGCGGATGTGTCCGAACGATGTTGCCCGCCGCCAGAACTTTGTCGAGATCGTAGCTTCCGACAATGTGGCCAGGATCAGAACACCGGCCAACAAACAGAACCCACCGATACCCGTCACCGTCAGCGCCATGCGGGCACCGTCGCGGGCACTGGCATTATGATACCAATAACCGATCAGCAGGAACGAGAAGATGCTCGTCAGCTCCCAGAACACGGCAAGCAATATCAGATTGCCTGACAGAACCACGCCGAGCATTGATCCCATGAAGGACAAAAGGAACGAGAAGAACCTGGGGACAGGATCTTCGGGCGACATATAATAGCGCGCATAAATGACGACCAGCAGGCCGATGCCTGTGATGAGCATCGCAAAAGCCAGGCAAAGCCGTCCATTCGAAAGGTGACATTGAGGCCATAAGCAGGGAGCCATTCCACCGTGCCATGAAGCACCTTGCCATCTGACACGATGGGATAAAGGCTGGCGGTGACGATAAAGGCGACAAGCGCAATCGCTGCCGTAAACCAGGCCGAACCGCTGCGATCCGCCCCTGAACAATCCGGTTATGGCGCTGCCGAGAAATGGTAGAAGGACAAGCAGGAAAAGCATTCTGCCGTCCATCGTCATGCGCCACAGGCCTCCTAGCCGAAATCAAGGTTGATCCGAAGCAGGCACCGCTCAAGAAAACAGCAACAGAATCGCTCCGGCAAGTTGTATAGAGGAATCATATATTCCGATGGCCTTATTATGACCGGCCACAGAACATTATGGCAATAGCTTTCAATGGCTTATCGCATAGATTTGAATCATTTTATCGCTCCTTGCGCCGAAAAATCTATAATTTATTGACTGCTGCGGACCGCGATATCTGTCTGTTGTTCATACTGACCTGAAAATCTTTCAGTCCGATGACACAAATCTGGTATTCTCGGGTGTCGCAAACGCGCTTCTAGCCTTCGAGCAGAATTGCCGACAACCGTTCGGCCTGAACGCGAATGTCTGGCACGGCCGTAACTTCCCAGAACGCGCCTTTGGTGATCGGCCCAATGGCGAAGAAAGGACCTGAAGGCTCTCCTCGTCGATTGAGCATCTGCAGATCGCGCGTGACATCAAAACCGAGATCGAGTGCATCCGGTCGAGCCAGCCCATGCTCCATGAGACCGATCAGTGCGGAATTGCGAGTTGTCGAGAAACGTGAATTGCCGCCACGGCAATCGATAACGGTCGATACGTGCAGTTTTCGACCTGTCCGCTACGCCGTGGGCGATAGCGAACTTCAACCCTTTCGCCTTCGTCGCGCACCGAAATCAGATGACCAGCGAAGACTTTAAGCTGCCCACTGTTTGCGGCAGCTTCAATGCGATCGGCAACTGTGGGGCCATGCGATGCCGATGCACATCCCACCATGGGCGCAGGTGACGGAGGAAACTACGCCGCTGCGACATCGGCAACCCTGCCCAGATATGTTGCGTATGCGGACGCAGACCATCCATCACGCCGCGCCAGCCGGTCCCGTTTTTTCCGCTTCAACCGTCATGGCACGCACGCGCTGCATAAGCTTCGACAGGCCCAGTGAAATGGGCAGATCGTCAGCCTCTATTGAAAAGATTGGCGCAGGAGAATGACGTGCAGGGAGAAGGCCGCGCCGCGAAATCGCGTAGATTTCGGCACGGTGACCATTATCAAGCAGCGCCAATACGCTATCGATCATCGACAGACCGGTGCCGAATATTGCAACCGGAGCATCTGTCGGCACATCGAAATAGCCATTGCTCGACCAATATTCGGTAACGCGCTTGCCAGATTTTGCAATGGCTGCCTCGTTACCGGTCGCCACAATCACCGCATCGGCAGTGAACGTCTCTCCGGTCTCGGTAACGACGGTTGATCTGCCGTCCTTCAGCGCCACATCGATGATCCCGGTCTTTTCAACCGTCAAACGTGTATCGTCTTGGGAAAGATAAGGCGCGATCAAATGCTCCAGATATGAACGGTATAATTTACGTGGCGCAAAACTGTGCGGTTCCCACAAATGGTCGGGGGCGGCAATTGTGCTCGATCGCAGCCAGTTTACGAAATGATCCGGCTGGGCCGGAAATGCGCTCATATTACCGGCGCGGACATTGAGAAGATGGCTCGGGTTTTCCGTTACATAAGCAATCCCTGCCCCCAATTGGCCTGAACGCTCGAAAATTCGTACGATTGATTCTGATGAACGCCGAAGCAATTGTGCGGCCAGAATGATGCCGCTTGCACCGGCCCCAATGATGATAAATGACTTCAAACTATCGTGACCTCTTCCCGTTTCACGAAAACGATGCGAAAGCGCGTCGTTAAACTACCGATCCTAAATCCCACTGTTTTAGTTAGATTCAATAAACAATTGCTCTTGTAAACCCCATAAAGTCGCGGAAGTTGCACTGTTTAGGTTCCTGCAGACCGCCAGTGGCCCATGGGCTCGACGGTCAAAATGTAAACAGTCAAACCCGGTTAACAACGGATCGTTGACAGTGTGTTTCAGAAACATGGGCTGGCTTCGGCAGCCAAAATAACAATATTTCCCTCAACATCATTCATGAGGTTGTCTTGAAAATCCCAAGCCAGACAGCCTGTTGGACCGCTGAAACACAGGACAGAGTAATGAACAATTCCTGCTGAATTCCATCAAGAAGCGCCGCACGCAGTATGCTCTGGGCAAGTCTCTTCCACTGTCGAATGAAGACACCGCCGAGCTGATCCGTGAAGCGGTCAAGCACACGCCTTCCTCCTTCAACTCGCAGAGTTCGCGCGCTGTGATCCTGTTTGGTGACGAGAGCGACAAGCTTTGGGGCATCGTGAAGGAAACGCTGCGCCAGATCGTTCCTGCCGACGCCTTCGCACAGACCGAAGCTAAAATCGATAGCTTCGCTGCCGGTGCTGGTACAGTTCTGTTCTATGAAGATCAGAACGTTGTTAAGGGCCTCCAGGAAAACTTCCCGCTTTATGCCGACAATTTCCCCGTCTGGTCTGAACAGTCAGGCGGCATGGCGCAGCATTCGGTATGGAGCGCGCTTGCCAATGCAGGCATCGGCGCCAGCCTTCAGCACTACAATCCGCTGATCGATCAGGAAGTCGCCAAGGTCTGGGACGTTCCGGCTTCATGGAAACTCCGTGCCCAGATGCCGTTCGGCTCGAACGAACAGCCTTTCGCTGAAAAGACTTTCATGGATGATGCCGACCGCTTCAAAGTGTTCTTCTAATCGCTTGATTATATGGAAGAACAAAGCCGGAGGAATTTTCCTCCGGCTTTTCATACAGGTTGCGCGATAACAAGTCTCGTTGAGTTTGGCTCATCGAGACTTGTTAAGCCCGTGCGGCGATTGAGTATTTTCAGGGCGTGATGCATTAGCATCTTAACGCCATGCTATAAGACGTTATTCTTCGTCGAAACTGAACGGCGGTAATTGCTCGAGCGCGGATTTCAGCGCTTCCGACCAGCTTTCCGACACAGTCAGATAATAAGGATCGGTGGCCTCAAACCGCTTGCGGGCACCCGTTTTGAAGCTGTCCGCTTCATAGATCTGCATATCGAGCGGCAATCCAACGGACAGATTGGCTTTCAGCGTGGAGTCGAATGAGACAAGCAACAGTTTCACCGCTTCCTCGAAACTCATCTGTTCCTGATACGCACGGACAAGAATGGGCTTGCCATATTTGTTTTCGCCAATCTGGAAGAAAGGCGTATCGGCTGAACTCTCGATGAAGTTGCCTTCTGGATAGATATAAAAAGGCGTGGCTGTCCGCCCCTGATCTGTCCACCGAGAATAAACGACGCGCCGAAAGCATCGGCATTCTGCCCCAGTGGCGGAATTCTGGATCACTTCCTTAACGGTATCGCCGACGAGACGCGCAACCTGAAACATTGAAGGCGCATCGAAAACTGACGGATGTCTGTCAGCCGGAGCCTTCATGCGTTCTTCCAGAAGGCTTGCGACCGCCTGTGTCGTTGCGAGATTCCCCGCCGAGAGCAGGACGATCACGCGTTCGCCGGGCTCGGACCAGCACCGCATCTTCGAGAAGATGGAAATATTATCGAGACCTGCATTCGTCCGCGTATCGGACATGAATACAAGGCCCCGATCGATTTTCATTCCAACGCAATAGGTCATAGGCAATATCCGGCAGGCAATTCGCTATCGAAAAGATCACTGCCCTACATTGATGTGAACCGCAAGGCTTTCCACCGTGCCACCCAGACGGACGCCGGAAATCGGTGCCGCATCGCGATAGTCGAGCCCGGTTGCAATCCGCACATAGCGATCATTCGGACAGACATTATTGGCTGCATCGAAACCGACCCATCCAAGACCATCGATATGGGCTTCGGCCCATGCGTGACTTGCGGTCTGTTCTTCGACGCCTTCCATCATCAGATAACCTGATACGTACCGCGCGGGAATACCGATCAACCGGGCAGTGGAAAGGAATATATGCGTTTGATCCTGACAAACGCCTTTCCACTTTCCAGTGCGCTTTCGGCATCAGTGGAAACGCTCGTCGTTCCCGGCATATAGGCGACCGTCTTGTGGATGGTGCTCATCAGATCGTGCATCAAGGCAAGCCGTTCCTGCCCGGTCGCAAGATCTGCCGCCAGCGCCCTGATGCGTTCGCCCGGCGCTGTCAGCGGCGTCTCCCGCTCGAAGAGCCAGAGAGGCGCATAGCCATAGACAGGCCCCAATACGCCTACTCTGTCTTCCACATCGATACTGCCGCTGGCGGTTATGACGATCTCGCTGACATTGCGTGCATGCTGGACGAGATCGGTCTTGTTGCCGAAGCCGTCGACATAGGAAACCTCCGGCTCACCGCCTTCGATTTTCAACTCCCAGTGCTTGACCATCTGGCCCGGCACCGTTGGCGGGCGCAGCCGCAACCTCTGGACCGCATAGGGAACCGGATACTCATAGCGATAATGCGAAACGTGCCGGATATTGAGCAGCAAGCGAAGACCTCAATAGAAATTATAGGTTTCTGCGATCTCGTTACCGAGCCGGTTGTTACGAGTAATGAATTCGGTCAGGAATTCATGCAAGCCCATGTCGAAGATTGCAGATATGTCCTGATTTTGCAGGCTCGCATAGATTTTGTCCGCTGTCTCGTGGCAGGCAGCGCGATTGCCATAATCTTTCGACAGGTAATCCAGATGTTCGGCAATGCTGCGATAGCAGTAATGGAGCGAACGCGGCATACGACCGTTCAGGATCAGATAGTCCGCAACCTGCGCAGGACGGTAATCACCGTCATAAACCCAGCGGTAGGACCGGTGCGCAGAGACAGACCGCAAAATCGATTCCCATTGATAATTGTCCAGCGTCGTTCCGACATAAGATATGGCAGGCAGCAGAACATAGTATTTCACGTCGAGAATACGGGCTGTGTTGTCAGCACGCTCGATGAAAGTACCAAGGCTGGCAAAATCAAAGATTTCGTTGCGCAGCATCGTGCCGTGAAAAGAGCCGCGAATGAGCGCTGTCTCGCGCTTGATCTGATCGAGAAGCTGCGGGAGGTCGCTTTCCTTCAACGGCCTGCACAATGATTTTTCAGCGACATCCATGCTTCATTGACGCTTTCCCACGCTTCGCGCGTCAGCGCTGTCCGCACCATACGGGCATTGGATCGCGCGGTTTCGAAACATGTCATCACGCTCGACGGGTTATCTGCGTCGCGCAGGAAATCCGCGACATTGGCGGCGTTATAGACATCGTATTTTGCGGAAAACCCTGATTTGCACCCGCTGAAACCGCCACGGAGGACCATTCCTCGGGCGCATCGGAGGTTTTCGTCAGTGCCATGCGAAGTCCCGCATCGACAAGGCGTGCCATGTTTTCGGCGCGCTCGATATAGCGGAACATCCAGTAAAGTCCGTTTGCCGTACGGCCAAGAAGCATAAATCATTCCCCTTTTCGCGCCTGATCTTGTCGCCAGTTGCAGCACGTTGATGCAGTTTCAGTCGTCGAGTACCCACGTATCCTTGGTTCCACCGCCCTGGCTGGAATTCACGACAAGCGATCCCTCCTTCAATGCCACACGCGTAAGCCCGCCAGGCGTTATGCGGATGCGATCCGAAACCAAAACGAAGGGGCGGAGATCGACGTGGCGCGGTGCCAGTCCGCTTTTGTGAAGATGGGTGTCGTGGAAAGCGCAAGCGTGGGCTGCGCGATGTAATTGCGCGGCCTTGCCTTCAGTTTTTCGGCGAAAACATCGCGTTCGGCCTTTGTCGAAGCCGGCCCGACCAGCATTCCATAGCCGCCCGACCCGTGCACTTGACGACAAGCTCGGCGAGATTGTCCAGTACATAAGCAAGACTGTCCGGCTCGGAACAGCGCCAAGTCGGCACGTTTTCGAGAATTGCCTTGCGGCCGGTATAGAACTCCACGATTTCCGGCATGTAGGAATAGATCGCCTTGTCGTCGGCAATGCCAGTCCCCGGTGCATTGGCAATCGTGATATTGCCTGCCCGGTAGACATCCATGATGCCGGCAACGCCAAGCGTGGAATCCGGCCTGAATGTCAGTGGATCGAGAAACGCATCGTCCACGCGTCGGTAGAGCACATCGATAGCCCTGTATCCTTGCGTGGTCCGCATCGCCACACGTCCGTCGACGACGCGGAGATCGCTTCCCTCAACCAGTTCGATGCCCATCTGGTCGGCAAGGAATGCGTGTTCGAAATAGGCGGAATTGTAAATGCCGGGCGTCAGTACCGCTACAGTCGGCACATCCTGCGTACCGGGAGGCGCAACGCTTGCCAGCGACTGGCGCAACAATTGCGGGTAATTCTCGACCGGGCGAACCTTGACGTTCTGGAACAGCTCGGGAAAAAGCTGCATCATCGTCTCACGATTTTCCAGCATATAGGAAACGCCGGATGGCGTGCGGGCGTTATCCTCCAGCACATAGAACTGGTTTTCGGCAGTCCGTACGATATCGACACCAATAATATGGGTGTAGACGTTGCCCGGTGGACGAAAACCGATCATCTCCGGCAAGAAGGCTTCATTCTTGGAGATCAGCTCTTTGGGGATGCGCCCGGCCCGGACGATTTCCTGACGATGATAAATATCGTCAAGGAAAGCATTGAGCGCCATGACGCGTTGTTCGATGCCTTGCGACAGACGCCGCCATTCCTGCCCTGAAATGATGCGCGGGATGATATCGAAGGGGATGAGGCGCTCGCCTGCCGCCTGATCGCCATAGACGGCAAAGGTGATGCCTGTCTTGCGGAAGACACTTTCGGCATCGTCGCTTTTGCAGAAGTTTATGCGGATCCTGCTGGTCGAGCCACTGCTTGAGAAATTCGTAAGGCTGGCGAACATTCCCGCCATGGTTGAGCATCTCGTCAAATGGCTTCACTGAATTCCCCTTCTTTTCCTAATATTCAGCCCGGACTCAGGGAAAAGCAAGCATGGAAATTATGCAAAAGCGCAAAGCTGAGTTGCGCAAGTTCGTCACGGCAGATGATCCCTGACGCGATCTACTACGCCCGCAAAGGCAGCTCTGGCGACATTTCAGCCGGGTCGATGGGCCTTCACGACTGCCGGATCGGTATCGATACGCCCTGCCCCAATCAGGTCAAGACAATATGGAACCGCCGGAAAAATCGCCTGCAAAGTCATGGCGATTGAAGCGGGTTTACCGGGAAGATTGAGAATGAAGCTTTTGCCGCGACTGCCTGCCGTCTGGCGGGACAGAATGGCGGTTGGGGTCTGTTCTAGGCTGACGCGGCGCATCAATTCGCCGAAACCGGGCAATTCCTTATGCAGGACAGCCCGCATGGCTTCCGGTGTTTCATCGCGCGGGCTCGGTCCCGTGCCACCCGTTGTCAGGATCAGATCGCAGGATTCGTTATCACAAAGATCGGTCAGCGTATCGCGTACCGATTCCATACCATCGGGGATAACGCGGCGGATCGTTTCATAAGGCGTGACGACGGCGCTTTTATCCATGCTTCCATGGCCGGGCCGCTCAGATCTTCGTATTCCCCGCGGCTTGCGCGGTCGGAAACAGTCACGAAACCGATCTTTACCATCACATCCTCACAGTAAGTTTTTGGCTCTCAGCAAACGGCTGGCGATCTTATAGGCGCTCGCCGGTTTGATGTGAAGGTTTGCAGTTCCCAAATGAAAACGCCGCCCGAAGGCGGCGCCAGGCTGCTGCCAAACCTCCGGCAGGGTCAAAATGACCTCAGATTCAGGGAACGTCCCAGATTTAGAACGTGAACAAATCGGAATCAAAACCCCTCGTTTTTGACTGCTTCCAAAAATCGAGGGGTTTGTAATCAATCTGACGCCGCCCGAAGGCGGCGCTTTGCAGAATATGGAGATCGAAAATTACGGCGTAACGTCGAAGCCGAACCACTTTTCCGACAGGCGCTTGATCGTGCCGTCAGCCTTCGCACCTTCAATGGCTTCGTCGAACATCTTCTTCAGTTCGGCATCGTCCTTGCGCAGGCCAACCGCAACGCCGCGGCCCAGAATGCCGCCTTTGAAGAACGGTCCGGTCATGACGATGTCTTCATTGCCCGGCTTCTTGGCAGCGTCCGTGAGGTAGGCGAGCGAAGCCACGATGAGGTCGACACGGCCAGACTTCAGGTCGAGGTCATGCTGTTCCGTAGTCTTGTATTCACGGATGTCGATGCCATCCTTGAAGTACTTGTCGAGGAGAGTGAGGCCCAGCGAAGCCGTCTGGACGCCGACGGTGCGGCCCTTGATTTCAGCCGATACTTCGTCGATTGCCTTCTGGGCAGCCGCTTCATCCTTCGCGAGATAAAGGGTTTCGCCGGTGTGCGGCAGCTTGGCGAAAGGGCTGTCCTTCAGCGTTGCAAAGGTCTGCGGCGTCAGGCCGTAGGAAATCGAGAAGCTGATGGTTTCTTCGCGCTTTGGCGTAGCGGTAAGGCCAGCCATGATCGCATCGAATTTACCGGCATTGAGTGCCGGAATGATGCTATCGAATGGCTGCGCAACCATCGTGCACTCGACCTTCATGCGGGCGCAGAGGTCCTTGTAGAGTTCGACTTCATAGCCATCCAGCGAGCCATCGGGCTTGGTGAAGTTGTACGGGCGGAATGCGCCTTCCGTGGCGATGGTGATCTTCGTCCACTTCTTTTCCTCGGCATGGGCCGAGATGCTCGTCAGAGCAAGAGCGGAAATGAACACGGCTTTGAAAAGTCCGGTGGTCTTCATTGCAGTTATCCTGTTGCGGTTGTTTCTGTCCGGCTTTCGCCGGAACACAGAATTCTAAAAATCAGGCAGCGTTCTCGTGACTGATGAACTTACGGAAACGTTCCGACTTCGAGTTGCTGAACACATCTTCCGGCGCGCCGTCTTCTTCCACCAAACCCTGATGGAAAAATACGACGCGGTTGGAGACGTCACGTGCAAAGCCCATTTCATGGGTCACGACCAGCATGGTGCGGCCTTCTTCGGCCAGGCTGCGCATGACGCGCAGCACTTCGCCGACCAGTTCCGGATCGAGCGCCGACGTCGGCTCGTCAAAGAGCATGACCTTCGGCTTCATAGCCAGTCCGCGGGCAATCGCAGCGCGCTGCTGCTGTCCGCCCGAAAGATGAGCTGGATAGAAATCGCGCTTGTCGGCAATGCCGACCTTGGCCAGCAAAGCTTCTGCTTCCGCCACGCATTCCGCACGCGGGCGTCCCTGCACATAGATCGGCGCTTCTATGATGTTTTCCAGAATGGTCTTGTGCGACCACAGATTGAAGCTCTGGAACACCATGCCCAGTTCCGAACGTATGCGCGAAACCTGCTTCTTGTCGGTCGGGTAGGCTTCACCCTTCGAATTCTTCGCCATACGGATGGTTTCGCCCGAAACCGTCACAGTGCCTGACGTCGGTGTCTCCAGAAGGTTGATGCAGCGCAGGAAAGTCGACTTGCCGGAACCCGACGAACCGAGGATCGAAATGACCTCGCCTTCACGTGCTTCAAGCGAAATGCCTTTCAGCACTTCATTTGCGCCGAAGCTCTTGCGCAGGTTCTCGACTTTCAGCGCCACCGGTGCATTGGGGAAACAATTTTGCTCACGATGTTTGTCCTTCGGAGGAAAGCTGTAGCATTTCCAGCAAAAGTGCGAAGCGGTTTTGCGTAGGATAATGCGTAAAACAAAAGATAGAGCGGTTCCATCGATTTCATTTTAATTGGAACCGCTTTTGACGACCGGCTGGCGCAGATAAGGGGTCAGCCTATATTCTGCGAACATCAGCGCACGTGTCAGAACGAAGTTGATGGCAAGATAGATCGCACCGGCGATCACGAAGATTTCTATGGCCCGGTAGCTCTCGGCAATCAGCTTTGCTGCGATACCAGTCACTTCCATGAGCGTGATGATCGATGCAAGCGAGGTTGCCTTGATCATCGATATCATCTCGTTGCCGTAGCCCGGCAGCGCCTGACGGATCGCAAGCGGCATGACAATGCGGCGGAAGCAGGTGAAGGACGACATACCACAGGCTTTTGCAGCTTCGATCTGGCCATGCGGCACCGACAGCAGGCCGCCGCGGATGATTTCGCTCGCATAGGCGGCGTTGTTCAACGTCAGCGCGATGATTGCACACCAGTAAGGCTCGCGCAAAACCGGCCACAAGAACGAATAGCGGATGGCAGGAAACTGGCTGAGACCGTAATAGATGATGAATATCTGCACCAGAAGCGGTGTTCCGCGGAACACAAAGACGTAAAGGCGGGCAATCCAGTCCAGCACCTTGACGCCCGACAGCCGCATCATGGCGAAAAGCAGGGCCAGAATCGCACCGAACACAATGGAAGTTGCCGCAAGCTTCAGTGTCAGTGGTACACCACTCAGCATCTGGAAAAATGCATCGGAATAGAATTCGAGATTCATTTTGCCCTCCGGACGCCGCGCGAGAAGTGGCGCTCGGCCATTTGCAGAAGCCCGCCGGAAACCGACGAAATCAGCAGGTAGAGCGCACCGGCAATAAGGAAGAAGTTGAAGGGCAGACCAGTCGAGCCAGCGCCAATCTGTGCCTGGCGCAGAAGCTCGACCACACCGGCAACAGACACCAGAGCGGATTCCTTCAGCGACACCTGCCAGACATTGCCAAGACCCGGCAATGCATGTCGCAGCGCGAGCGGCGCGATGATACGGCGGAATTTCAGCATCTGGCCCATGCCGCAAGCAGTAGCGGCTTCTAGTTCACCTTTGGAAACGGCCCGGAATGCACCACGAAACACTTCGGTGTGGTGCGCACCACAGGAAATGGCAATTGCCAGAACACCTGCCAGAAAACCCGGAAAGCCAATGAAACCTTCCGCACCGAAATATTTGCCGAGCGCCGTGACTGCCGCGCTGCCGCCGAAATAAAACAGGTAAATGACGAGAAGGTCCGGAATGCCGCGAATGACCGTGGTGTAGCCGTCGGCGACGGCGCGCAGCGTGCGCCCGCCGGAAATCTTCGCCCAGGCGGCGAACACGCCGATAGCAGCACCGAGAAGGAAGCCTAGAACAGCAAGCGCTACGCTCACCAGTGCACCCATCATCAGCACATAGCCCCAGCCGTCCGGCCCGAAGCTCAAAATATCGAGAAAGCCCATCTGCTTCATGATGCGTCGGGCCCTGTTGGAATTGGGGATTGAATGTCATTTCTATTTTCAGAATCTGTCTGCTCGCCCGCATCATTTTGCGGTTACGGGCAGAGCGGGTTGAACGCTGTCTGGTATCGGATTGACGAACACGGTTCCGTCGAGCCGTTTTTCGTGGTCCTGCTTCGCTTTCTTGATCTGCTCCGGGTCACGGAACAATTCGATTGCCGTGCTGCCCATGATCTTTGCAGCATGGGCCATGCCCTTATGCGCCGCTGGCAGCTTGCCCTGTGCCACCATCTGCCACGAATGAAGCGGTGTACCGATTGCACAGGTCGCGCCGCGCATCTGCACGGTCGGGACGACCCAACTCACGCTGCCGACATCGGTCGAGCCGACGAGGGTGTTGTCACCTTTATAGGGCGTATAGATATCTTCGCAAAGCGCGAGGCCGTTCTTCGGCTCGACACCGAAGCGACGAAACGCATCGGAAATATCCTCTTTGGAAAGCGTCCTCTGGAAACGGCTTGCTGTTTCGCGGTCCTGCTCATCAAAATCCGGAGATCCAAGCCGCTCGCTGCAGCTGCATCAGCTGTTCCAGCGGCGTATTGCCGATCAGATCGGCATCGCCGCTGACGATCTCACTGCAAACCGTCGTTTCGGTCATCAGCGCAGCGCCTTCGGCGATCTTCCTGACACGCTCCACAAGGGACTGCATTTCCGGCAGGCTGCGAGCCCGCACGAGATAACGCACCGTAGCCTTGGCCTGAACGACATTCGGCGCAAACCCGCCGGTATCGGTCACGGCATAATGAATACGCGCCGTGGATGGCATATGCTCACGCATATAGTTCACGCCCACATTCATCAACTCGACAGCGTCCAGCGCGCTGCGCCCCAGATGCGGTGCCGACGAAGCATGGGCTGCGCGACCGCTGAAGTGGAAATTGATTTCGTTGCAGGCAAGCGAAACCGGATCGTTTACGCCTGCGAATGGCGCGGGATGCCAGCAGAAGGCAATATCCACATCATTGAACAGCCCTTCACGGACCATGAATCCCTTGGCCGAACCACCCTCTTCCGCCGGGCAACCATAATAACGCACGCGGCCCTTGATGCCATGCGCTGCGAGGTAATCCTTGACCGCAGCAGCAGCGAGCAGCGAGCCGGCACCGAGCAAATTGTGGCCGCAGCCATGGCCGTTGCCGCCTGCCTCGACAGGTTGTTCCTCAACCAATCCCGATATCTGACTTAGACCCGGCAAGGCATCGAACTCACCCAGAATTGCAATGACCGGTCCTTCGTCACCAGCCTCGCCCATCACAGCCGTTGGCAGGCCCGCAATGCCGCGCTCGACGCGAAACCCTTCGGCTTCCAGCATCGCGGCATGGGCATCGCTCGATTTGTATTCTTCGTAATTCGTTTCAGGATTGTCCCAAACCGTATCGCTCAGTTCGAAATATGCGGCGCTCTTGGCGTCGACGATATCCCAGATATCGTGATGGTTTTTCAACTTGGCTCCATCGCTTATTATACCACCGTCATACAGGATGAAGGCGGGCATCAGGACGTCCCGGCAACGAACCTGCCGAAACCTTCCTCAGACTGCAATTTTTGATGATGCTGATAGAACTCGGGCCCCGCTCCCGCAAGGGCAGATCGGAGAGTTGATGCAGAATTGCTTATTTTCAGGCAATTTTCTGCCCTCAATCCGCATTTAAATCCTGTTCTTCCGATTGAAGTTGGCTTCCGGCCTCCCACACGCCTCAATATTCCTCGCACCTGTACTGACCAGTACCGGAGACGAATGGCGGGGAGTAGCCGTGATATTGGTCAAAATTATCGGAAGTTTTCGCAATATGAGAAATTCCGCCTGACAAATTGCCAACAAGTTCGTGAAGCTGTGCGGTTACCACCTCCATTCCCCTTGAGCACCTCTGGGCTAAACGATAGTTCATTGAGTGAATTGAGTTTCTGGGACAAGGGTCATGGTACAGGCAGCAAAGCAGACAAATTTCATCATACGTTCACTCCAAAGAAGCGAACTGACTGACATCTGGCAGATCGATCGCAGCGAAATCATCGAGGAAATGTATCGTCTGGAAGGAGAAAAGCTTCTGCTGGAGCCACGTTTCTATGATGTGCAGGGCTGGCCGGACGGCGAAGCGGAAATCTACACGCCTATACTGCTCGACTGTTACGATCATGGCGGTGTGTTCCTCGGTGCCTATCTCGATGACACTCTGGTTGCCGTCGCCGTTACGGATGTGCGTCCTGTTGGCGCCTATCCAGAATTACACCAGCTCGGTTTCATGCATGTTGGCAATCCCGTCCGAGGATTGGGAGTTGCCGGCGAACTCTATCGGCGTAGCGTGGCGATAGCGAAGGAGGCCGGAACGGAAGGTTTCTATATTTCTGCGACGCCCACTCGGCGGACCATCGATTTTATCTGAAGCAGGGTGCGAAAGTCACACCAATGCCCGATCCGCTGCTGTTCATGCGCGAGCCGGAAGATATTCACCTCATCCATCGGTTCAACGCCCAAGCTTCTTAACGCGGAACTAAAACCGTTATCATTGCCAGCCCTCGCGCCGAGTTCTCAACCGTCCAGAACGGCAGGGCGCACGAGGATAACGATTTCAACCAGCTTTCAACAAACTTACAGGAAGCATTCAAACCCAACGAATTGGGAACAAGAGATTATCGCTACGAAACAGAATTTCCAGAAATACCGCCATGATGCGTTTGATATCGCTGTCATAAAAGGATCAGTTGCTTTCCTCCTGAATTAGAGGTTCAATCAGTCAAACGGTGGAGGCAACCATGCCATTTCGCGGTAACAAGTATCAGGGAACATATGCACCAAACGATCTTCAGGTACTTCAGGCTGCCTATAATCGTTGCTGCGTGATGCTAGAACGTTGTGCAACCACACACGAAAGCAAAGACGCAGTCGCGCGCGCGGTCATAAGAGCATATGAAACCGGCGAACAAGACCCGGAAAAGATCGCCGAAATGGTTGCGAAGCTGGAGCTTGCTCGAGTCTAGACTATCTTCAGCAAGAGCATGAAGTGGTTTTGCGTTTGGTTAGAGCGGCTTCAATGGTTCAATTAAAACATGAGCCATCAAGGCAACTATATTGGCGAAAGGCAGTTCAACTACGCTGTCTGCTTCCGACGAAACCCTAGTAAAACCGATATGAAAGCCTCGTCCAATTTTACTGCAGACTGATTATTTTACATAAACTAAACAGTTCTCGGTTATAAGCTTTGCAATTAGCTGCCTTTTAGTATAGCGGATCGCACGAAATTACGGTTTTTCGGATGGAATGATCTATCCGTCAGCCATCTGCGGAATGCATAGAATGCCATTTTCGAGAGATTACTACTTCGGGCGCTTCAAACCCGCCGAGTTAGAAAAGCTGCAAGCGGCTTATGTGAAGTCATGCGAAGCATTGACTCGTTGCCCGATCACCTCTCCCCATAAAGACGAAATGGCGCGCGAAATTATTCAGATCTATGAATGCGGTGTCATTGATGCCGACAAGATTGCCGAACTCATGGTGCAGATTGAGGCGGTAAAACCGCGCCCTATGAGTGAACAGTTACTCGGCTTGACGACAATCGAGCCCAAAATCGCCTGAACAAAATCACTTCAAGAAGAATACCCGGATACGCACAGCATCCGGGTATATATCTATTCAGCGCTGAGCCACAGGACGCACAAGCGGGGTCACGCGACGAATAGTGACGCGACGATTTTCCTGCTCGGCGGCTTGCGTGCGAATTTTGAGGAAGCGTTCGCCATAGCCCTGCGTGACGAGATTTTCTGCTGGAATGTCATACACTTCCGTCAGAAGGCTCGCGACGGACTCAGCGCGTTTGTCGGATAGGACCAGGTTCGAGCGATCTGAACCGACAGCATCCGTATGCCCCTCGATAAAGAAAGTCTCACCGGGGTCCTTTGCCAGAACCTTCTGCATGGCGGTTGCAACCTTGCGCAGCGTCTTGGCCTGAGAAAGAGAAACCTCCGCACTTCCCGTCGCGAAGTGGATCGTATCCAGATCGATACGACGCACCTTGTCACGCAAACGGGCAGAATGACGAACCTCATCGATCGTATAGACACGCTCCACGCGCTCAACCGGCGGCATGGCAAGGAAGTCATAGAAATCACGATCCGGATCGTCCGCGACGTCGATGATATAATCCCTCACCGGAATGGTCAGGCGCATCGGTGGCAGTTCGTAGCCGACATCAATAATCGAAGCGCGGGGATTGTCGTCATATTCCGGTGCATAGATCATCAAATACTCGTTGCCGTCCCGGTCGATACGGGAACGCTGAAGAATGTCTCCATAACGATCATAAACCGTGACGATCTGGTTTCCGCCCGGGCGAACAATGGTTTCACGGGTGCGTCCGCGCGGCAATTTATCATAATAGGTTTCCTCCGCATCGCGGCGTAATCTCGGACGATCATCGCCACGTACGAAGATACGGTCACCCACGTCGAGAATGACCCGATTATCCACTTCCTCGATCACTTTGACGTTTGTGACATTATTGGCCACGTTATTGACCGTCGTATTGTTGATAACCGTATTGTTCACCACCGTGTTGTTGACGATGTTGGTGGTTTCCGGCACGGCAAAACCGGCGCTTCCTTTATGCGAGTACCCTCTTCCTTGAGATTGGCTTCGATTTTCTGCGGCAGTGCGGCCTTCACTTCCTCCGGAATCGCAATCTGTGCCGCCGCATCATTTGCGGGTGGCAGTGCATTCTCCTCAGACGAACGTTGCTGCTCGCGCTGCTTGCGACGCTCTTCACGGGACTGGCTTCCACCGGAATTGTCGGCATCCTTATCGCTGTCGAGAATGGCCGCGCCATTTTCAACCGGCAACACGACTGTATCGTCCGTCTTGGCAGGGTCTTTCGCAATCTCCTGCTTTTCTTCGCTCGAGCGCTGATCGACTATCTCTGGTGCCGGCTCAGACGCTGGATTCGGCGCAGGCTGTTGCTGGCCTTCGGTAGATTGCGGCTGCTCAACCGGCTGCGCGGGCTGAGCGTCATTCTGCGGCTCCTCCGTTGTCTTCGGTTCTTGCGGTTGAGCTTCTTCGGGATGCTCAACAATCGATTCTTCCGCCGGTTCCTTCTGCGAAGGGGTTGCCTCTGCCGGTTGCTCGGCTGGCTTTTCCGCTTCCTGAGCTGGAGCCTCCTTGGCTGGCGTTTCGGCTGCAGGTTGCTCGGGCTTCGCTTCCGGCTCCTGTGCTGGAGCATCCTTCACAGGATTCTCGGCGGGCGCAGTTTGCTCTTGAGGCTCAGCGGCCTTGCGAGCTGTGTCCTCATCCGCTTTCTTCTGTTCTTCGGCTCGACGCTGGGCTTCTTCTTCAGCGGCCTTTTGCTGCTGTTCACTCTGGCGCCGTGCCTCTTCCTCGGCCTTTTTCTGCTCGGCAGCCTGTTTGGCTTGTTCTTCAGCCTGCTTCTGCGTTTCGCGCTCCGCTGCCTTCTGTTGCTCCTCAGCTTGCTTCTGTGCTTCGCGTTCGGCGGCCTTCTGCTGTTCTTCAGCCTGGCGCTGTGCCTCTGCTTCCGCAGCACGCTTCTGCTCTTCTTCCTGACGCTGGGCTTCCTCCTGAGCGGCCTTTTGCTGCTCTTCGGCTTGTCGACGGTTTTCTTCCTCGGCAGCGCGCTGCTGTTCTTCAGCTCGGCGTGCTTCTTCTTCCGCAGCTTTTGCTGCTCTTCAACCTCGCGTTGTTGCTGCTGCAACTGCTCGTCGGAAGGCTGCTGGTCTCCGTTTTCCTGTGCCAGCTGGATTGGAGCCGTCAACGTATCCGCCAGTACGGGTTGCGCGAAAATGGAGGCCGAGAGAACCGGCACGGCAACCGTGGCTAGAAGCTTCGAACGAATAGACATAAATCCTTCTCCTTCTGGAAGGCAGAATTGATATGCGTCTCTCCCACAATTTCGCTGGAAAAGAGGCCGTAGAGCCGCTAGCGATATCCATCGAATTGGGAGAAATTCCGGCGACTTCACGAATCCGTTATCGCAATCCACATGAACGCAGGCTGAACCTAAACGTTCCGAAAACTACGAGATTTGCCGCAGTCGCCGGGCCAGAAGTTCGATACCTTCCGCGATACGATTGATTGGAATGGAAGAATAAGCGATGCGAAAATAGCGGCACGGCCGGTCATCGCCCCAGAAGAATGGCGATCCCGATTCGATCAGCACGCCGTCCTCGCGCAGATCGCGGGCGAGTTTGTCGGCATCCATACCTTCCGGCCCTTCGATCCAGAATGCAGTGCCACCAAAGGCCGACTTGCCAGCGATTTTCAATCCTTCGCGATTAAGGGCGTCGATCATGACGATATGACGCTTGTGATATTCAATCCGCATACGATGAATGACCGCGTCGTAATGACCAAGTGCCAGAAAGTATGCTGCTGTTCGCTGCAGATGACCGGGCGGATGGCGCAACATAAGTGCACGCAGTGCCCTCGCCTCGCGGATGACAGGCGCTGGCGCAACCAGATAGCCAAGCCGAAGTCCCGGAAACAGTGATTTGGAAAAGCTGCCCACATAGAGAACACGGCCATATTGATCGAGCGACTTCAGCGCTGGTGTCGGTGGCTGGAGGAAGCTCATTTCGAATTCGTAATCGTCCTCCACGATTAAGAAATCGCGTTCTGCGGCAGCTTCCAGAAGTGCGATTCGTCTTGCGCGCGGCATAGTAGCGGCTGTGGGAGACTGGTGGCTCGGTGTAACGAAGACCGCATCGATCCCATCAGGCACAGTTCCGGCGGCAAGCCGCCTTCATCAACGTCGAGCGCCGTTACATGGGCTCCTGTCAGATGGAGCGTGGCGCTGATATCAGGATGCCCCGGATTTTCGCATACAACGTGCGAGCGCCGTGTCAAAAGCAGATGACTAATGATCCAAAGCGCATTCTGTGCACCAACCGTAACCAATATCTCATCCGGCTGGCACGTATTCCCCGGCTTGGCAGCGTACGTGAACGGATATAATTGACGAGTTCCACATCGTCAGCAGCGGCGAAATCGCCTGCCATGAGGATAAAGTCTTCTCGTGACAGCGCGCGCCGGGCGCAATCGCGCCATGCGGCGAGATCGAACAAGGTCTGATCCATCTGGCCATAAAGAAACGGGTAGCGATACCGTCGCCAATCGAGCGGCTTACGAATGGTCTTGGCAATATTGAAGCCGGGCCGCATCTTGGAAGACCAATCGACGGCAGTGTCAGGTGTCGTAAGAAGTCCCTGTCGGGCCGGCTGATGGGAGGTGTTGTCGCCACATGATAAGCACTACGCGAACGCACTTCCAGATAACCTTGAGATACGAGTTCCTGATAAGCCAGCGTTACAGTTAGCCTGGATATTTTCAGATAATCAGCCAGCCGCCGTGTCGAGGGCATGCGCGCACCCGGTAAAACACCGCCAGAGAGAATGGCCGATACAGTGGTTTCACGTATCTGCGACTGCAGCCCGGTATTTCGGCTACCATCTATGAAGAAGATTGTCGGAGAGACGGCATCCAAGGCTTTACTCCATCAGTATATCTGTAATTCAGCCCAACTTCGCGGCAGTTTTTCCGCTTCATGCCCTACTTAGCAATAGTGTTTCTTCTTTCTGTTTCTGCACGTGGAATAATTTCGACGCTAAGGGAGCGTGCATACCGATTATCGGGTGGCACCATCTCGATCACCAAACTGGACTTATTGACTATTCCAACTGGATATAAGGCAAACTCAATGAGATGGCTATCGTTTGTAACTGGAACTGCAGATTGGCGAAAAACGCCAACAGTCATGACGAAGTCAGGCATGGTTCTTAAATGGAAGGGGAACTCCATGAACTATTTCAATAGTATAAAACGGGTGGTGTTATTTTCGGCCGTAGCAGCGCTACATCTGCGGCTTATGCCGAAACTACGGTCGTGGTCGGTTATCAGCAGATCGTCGGACCGTTTCTGACCGCGATTGCCGATGGAAAGTTCGACGCGGCAGCCAAGGAAGCGGGATACAAGATCGACTGGCGCCAGTTTGCATCGGGTGGCGATATTTCGACAGCACTTGCTTCCGGCAACGTGCCGATTGGCGTGATTGGATCAACAGGCATCGCCGCAGCCGCCACACGCGGCGTCGACCTTCAACTCTTCTGGATCCTTGATAATATCGGCAAATCGGAAGCACTGGTAGCGCGCGAAGGCTCGGGCATCGAGAAGCCCGAAGACCTCAAGGGCAAGAAAATCGGCGTGCCGTTCGTGTCGACCTCTCACTTCCACCTTCTGGTCGGCATGGATGACATCTGGAAGATCAATCCGCGCGACGCGGAAATTCTCAACATGACGCCTCCGCAGATCGTTGCCGCCTGGCAGCGTGGCGATATCGATGCTGCCTATGTCTGGCCGCCGGCTCTTTCAGAAATCTTAAAACAGGCAAGGAAATCGTCAATTCTGAAGAAATCGGCGCGAAAAGCGTTCCGACCTTCGACGGACTTGTAGTGGACAAGAGCTTCGCCAGCGAAAACCCCAAATTCATGACCGCCTTCACCACTGTGCTGAAGGATGCTTACGCCGACTACAAGGCCAATGGCAGCCAGTGGACAGCAGATTCCGAACAAGTCAAAGGCATGGTCAAACTGATCGGTGGCAATGCCGCTGATATACCGGGCGCACTGGCGCTGTTGTCCTTCCCCACAGCGGAAGAACAGTCCTCCCCGACATGGCTCGGCGGCGACAAGGACGGCGGAGCGCTCAAGTCCATCACCCAGAGCGCAAAATTCTTAGTCGACCAAAAGCAGCTGACCAGGCTCTGGATGACTATAGCGGCAATGTAAATGGCAGTTTTGCCGAAGCCGCCGCGAAGTAATTAGTGCGGTAATTCAAACATCTCCGCCAGCGGCATACCTTCGGGCAAGCCGCTGAACCGAGACGGTTCCTGTAGTGTTTTGCCTTCTGGCCTGTGCCGGAACCGCTCCTTCGTTCCCGAAAGGTGACGTCATGGAAACTTTGAACGTATCGAATGTCAGTCTGACCTATCCCGGTCTTTATGTGGAAGAAGCCGTGATCGCGCTGAAGGGTGTCAATCTGCGCATCAACAGCGGGGATTTCGTGGTGGCGCTTGGTGCGTCAGGCTGCGGCAAGACCACGCTTCTCAATCTCATGGCGGGATTCATGATTCCATCATCCGGTGAAATCACGCTGGGCGGAAGGCAGGTGCGTGGTCCCGGCGCCGACAGAGGTGTCGTGTTCCAGAAACATGCTCTTCTTCCTTGGCTCAATGTGGTCGACAACACCGAATTCGGGCTCAAGCTTCAAGGTGTGCCGAAGGCCGAACGTCGTGCGCGTGCCACCAAGAATCTGGCTCTGGTCGGCCTGCAGGATTTCCACAATCACAAAATCTACCAGCTTTCCGGCGGTATGCAGCAACGTGTCGGGATCGCCCGCGCACTGACCTGCGATCCGGCGATGCTGCTATGGACGAGCCCATGGCAGCGCTCGACGCCCTCACCCGCGAAACAATCCAGGAATTGCTTTTGCGGGTATGGCAAGTGACCAATAAAATGTTCTTCTTCATCACGCACAGCGTCGAAGAGGCCTTGTTTCTCGGTTCGCGGCTGATCGTCATGTCGCCGCGTCCCGGACGGATCACCCATACCTACGATCTGGATTTCAACCGACGCTTTCTGGAATGCGGTGACGCGCGCGCCGTCAAGTCCAGTCCCGATTTCATCAAGATGCGTGAGACAATTCTGGGGATTATCTATGGCGATGAACGTGCATCAGGAAACCCGGAACTGGTCCATGCTTGAGTTTCTAACTCGGGCACGACCAGTCAAACCCGGTAAAATCTATGGCGCCCCTGGCGACGGCAATAGCGGCTTCATCAGCCTTGTGACCGCACTGATTTTGCTGGGGCTCTGGTTTCTCGTGACGGGGATGGGCTGGGTCAAGCCGCTGTTTCTCCCTCTCCCTTCGCGGTCTATGGCAAGTTCATGATCGCCATGACCGACGGCGTGGCAAATTCTACTCTTGCCGAACATACCCTTGCCAGCCTCGGTCGCGTATTGGGCGCCTTCGCGATTGCCTCTATCACGGCAATTCCCATCGGCATCATGATGGGCATGAGCAGTTTCGTTCGTGGCGTGCTGGACCCGATTATCGAGTTCTACCGACCGCTGCCGCCGCTTGCCTATCTGCCGTTGATCATCATCTGGCTGGGTATCGGTGAATTTCCGAAGGTGTTCCTCATCTTCCTCGCGATCTTCGCGCCAATGGCGATTGCAGCCAGAGCCGGCGTGCGCTCGGTATCTACCGAACAAATCCATGCGGCCTATGCAATGGGCGCATCCCGGTCGCAGGTGATAACGCAAGTCATCATGAAAGCGGCCATGCCGGAAATCTTCACCGGCATGCGCATCGGGATCGGCGTGGGCTGGACGACGCTGGTTGCGGCCGAAATGGTGGCGGCACATCGCGGCCTTGGCTTCATGGTGCTCAACGCGGCACAGTTTCTGGCCAGTGACACCGTCATCATGGGCATCATCGTGATCGGGGTCTTCGCCTTCGCCTTCGACCTTCTGATCCGTTACATGGAAAAGTTCTCATCCCATGGAAGGGCAAGATCTGATGGTGACGCAACCGCTGTAACCAGCCCGACCGAAATCTCATTCGCAATATCGATCGCGCGGCAGTCCCTGCCGCGTCACGGAGAAAATTTGCCCAAAATCGGGCAAACATCAGACGCATCAAGGAGCAGCCGAATGTCCGCCGGACACCTCACAGAGAAGCATTTTTCCGACCTCTTCGACGCCTTCAACCGGCATGACATCGACGCGATCATGGCCTTTTCGCCGATGATTGCGTGTTCTACACCATCGGCGGCGACGAAGCTTGCGGCACCCGCATCGAAGGCAAGGATGCCATTGCAAGGGCTTTCTCCGGCGTATGGGCTGCTATGCCCGACGTAAAATGGGACGAGCACAGGCATTTCGTGAGCGGCGACCGTGCCGCGTCCGAATGGACCTTTCGCGGAACAGATGCCAACGGCGCGCGCGTCGAGGCGGAAGGTTGCGATCTCTTCACACAGCGTGACGGCAGGATCGTCCGCAAGCAGGCATTCCGCAAGAACCGGCCTTTGCTGAAGGCGTAAGCCCCAACAATGTCCGTCGGTGATCTGGAGGACCGACATATGGATACCCACACTCTCAACAGTTTCTCTGCCACTCAACCATTCGACCCCGCCTATGATCCGGTGGTTTCGAAGACGCCAGGGCAAGGCCGCGACTATGCCCCGACCTACTGGATCGGAACAGCTGGACCGGCGCCGGAAGACGATGGCCCTATTCGCGGCGACGTCGATGCCGATGTCGTTATCGTCGGCTCAGGCTATACTGGTCTTTCGGCAGCGATCCACCTAGCCCGGGATCATGGTGTCAAGGCCACGGTACTGGAAGCAAATGGGGTCGCCTGGGGTTGCAGCACTCGTAATGGCGGTCAGGCGCAGATCTCAGCCGGTCGGCTCAAGCGTTCGCAATGGATCGAGCGCTGGGGCGTGGATGTCGCGCGCAAGCTGCACAGGAAATTGCCGAAGGGTTCGACCTTTTCGCGCACTCATCGCCGAACCGGAAATCGATTGCGATCCGCAGGATGGCGGTCACCTGTACATCGCCCATCGCGATAAGGTCCTTCCCGCGCTGGAGAAGGAATCCCGCCTGCTGAATGACGTGTTTGGCTATCGGACGCGCATGGTCGCCCGCGACGAAATTCACCGCGACTTCATCCGTGATCAGGAAGCGCGCGGAGCGATGTATGAACCTGACGGCATTGGCATTCACGCCGCAAAACTGGCTTTCGGCTATCTTCGGCTTGCCCGCAGGCTCGGCGCGAAGGTGCACACGGCAAGCCCGGTGCTGAGTTGCCGCAAGAACGGCAATGTCTATCATCTCAACACGCCGAACGGGACGGTCAAGGCACGGCAGGTCTGTTTTGCAACGGCGGGCTATACCTCGCCCGGCCTGCATCCTTCACCCGTTACCGGCTGATGCCGGTCTTGTCGAATTCGGTCGTGACACGCCTGCTGACGGCGGATGAAATTGAAGCGTGTGGCCCGAAGACCGGCATTCCTCTGACCGACACACGCACGCTTCGCCATTATTACCGCTTTCTGCCCGATGGGCGAATGCAGATAGGCAGTCGCAGCGCCATTACGGGGCAGATGCACCGAACCCGAAACATTACGATCTGCTGCTTTCCGGACTTTACCGGAAATTTCCGGCGCTCACCGGCATCGAGATCGAATATTCATGGTGGGGTGGGTCGATGTCAGCCACGACATGATGCCCCGCATCTATCGGCCCGACCCATCGCAGGAAATCTATTATGCCATGGGTTATGGCGGCAATGGCGTGATGTATTCCGCGCAGGCTGGACGCCGGGTCGCCCAATTGATGACCGGTCACGGACAGGAATTGACTTGCCGATCTTCACCTCCGAACTGCCGAGTTACGGCATGTTGACGCCATTTAGGCGCATAGGCCAGCGCGCCATGTACCGCTGGTATGCGCTGAAAGACGAAGTTCTCTGAATTGCAAGGAAAGGTATGCGCCATGAAAATGACGACGGAAGAAGCCTTCGTGAAGGTTTTGCAGATGCATGGGATAGAACATGCATTCGGGATTATCGGATCGGCTATGATGCCGGTTTCCGATCTGTTTCCAAAGGCGGGTATAGCTTTTGGGATTGCGCCCATGAAACCAACGCAGCGCTTATTTGTGACGGCTATACCCGTGTGACCGGTAAGATGGGCATGGCAATCGCCCAGAATGGTCCGGGCGTGACCGGCTTCGTCACCGCCATCAAGACGGCCTACTGGAACCACACGCCCATGCTGCTGGTGACGCCGCAGGCTGCCAACAAGACCATCGGTCAAGGCGGCTTTCAGGAAGTGGACCAGATGGCGCTGTTCGAGGAAATGGTCTGCTATCAGGAAGAGGTGCGTGATGCCTCGCGCATTCCTGAAGTGCTGAACCGCGTGATCGAGAAGGCATGGCGCGGCTGTGCACCGGCACAAATCAACGTTCCGCGCGATTTCTGGACGCAGGTGATCGATGTCGACCTGCCACAGATCGTGCGTCTGGAGCGCCCGAGCGGCGGGCGCGAGGCCATTGCGGAAGCAGCGAGAATACTGACGGAAGCAAAATTCCCGGTCATTCTCAACGGTGCGGGTGTCGTCATTGGCGGTGCAATCCCGGAATCCATCGCACTTGCCGAAAGGCTCGATGCACCGGTCTGCTGCGGCTATCAGCACAATGATGCCTTTCCCGGCACCCATCCGCTGTCCGCAGGTCCGCTGGGTTATAACGGCTCCAAGGCTGCGATGGAACTGATCGCCAAGGCCGATGTGGTGCTGGCGCTCGGCACCCGCCTCAATCCGTTCTCGACACTGCCCGGCTATGGCATCGACTACTGGCCGAAGGATGCAAAGATCATTCAGGTCGACATCAATCCCGATCGCATCGGTCTCACCAAGAAAATCTCGGTTGGTATTTGCGGCGACGCCAAACAGGTTGCGCAGCAGATCCTCGACCAGCTGGGAGCCGATGCGGGCAATGCCGGGCGCGACGAGCGCAAGCAGCTCATCCACCAGCGCAAGTCCGCCTGGCTGCAGCAGCTTTCCTCGATGGATCACGAGGATGACGATCCGGGTACACAATGGAACGCGGATGCACGCGAACGCGAGAAGGATCGCATGTCGCCGCGACAGGCATGGCGCGCCATTCAGGCGGGTATGCCGAAAAACGCCATCATGTCCACCGACATCGGCAATAATTGCGCCATCGGCAACGCCTATCCAACGTTCGAACATGGCCGTAAATATCTGGCGCCGGGCATGTTCGGCCCGTGCGGCTATGGATTTCCATCCATTGTCGGCGCGAAGATCGGGCAACCCGACACTCCGGTGGTCGGCTTTGCCGGAGATGGTGCTTTCGGCATTTCGATGAACGAAATGACCTCCATCGGACGCAAGGGCTGGCCTGCCATCACCATGGTCATTTTCCGCAACTATCAATGGGGCCGAAAAGCGCAATACGACGCTGTGGTACGACAACAACTTCGTCGGCACCGAGCTCAATCCGAACCTGAGCTACGCCAAGGTGGCAGATGGCTGCGGACTGAAAGGCGTAACCGTCGATAGCCAACAGGCGCTGACCGAAGCCTTGCAGACAGCAATCGACGAACAGGCCAAGGGCGTGACGACCTTCATCGAAGTCGTGCTCAATCAGGAGTTGGGCGAACCTTTCCGCCGCGATGCGATGAAAAAGCCGGTTGTGGTGGCCGGTATCAGCAAAGCCGACATGCGTGAGCAGGCGCCGGTTTAAGCATCCTGTTTGGAAAACAGGCCGGGAGGACGACTCCCGGTCTTTTGAAGAGATTATGCCATGCTGCCACTGGAAAAGATTTTCGAGAAAGCTCGTTCCAACCCGCGCCATATCGTGCTGGCCGAAGGCGAAGACCCGCGTATCATCGATGCGGCGCTGCGTGCCGAACTCGAAGGCGTCGCCCGCATCACGCTGCTCGGTTCGCGGGATGTTATTGGCAGACAGATCGGCGGATCAAACATCGAGATCGTCGATCCCAAGACATCAGCCAGAAGTGCTGATTATGCGCAGGCTCTTTACGAACTGCGTAAGGCCAAGGGCATGACCGAAGAGCAGGCAGCAGCAATGGCAAGAACGCCGCTGGGCTTCGCCGCCTTAATGGTGCGCGCAGGCCATGCGGATGGAACGGTGGCGGGCGCGGTTTCAACCACCGCCGATGTGGTGCGCCATGCCCTGCAGATTATCGGTAAGGCCGAAGGGGCTTCGCTCGTTTCGAGCTTTTTCCTGATGCTGCTTTGCCAGTCACACCACCAGAAGAAGGGGCATTCATCTTTGCCGATTGCGGACTGGTGGTAGAGCCGGATGCAAGCCAGCTTGCCGATATCGCCATGCAGTCGGCGGAATCCTACCGCCAACTGACTGAAAAGACGCAGCCGTTGCCATGCTGTCCTTTTCGACGGGCGGAAGCGCGGCGCATGAGCGCGTGTCGAAAGTAGTCGAGGCGACCCGGAAAGTGCGGGCGACGCGGCCCGACCTTTGCATCGACGGCGAATTGCAGTTCGACACCGCCTTCGTGGAGGCAATCAGCCATGCGAAGTCGCCCGATTCACCGCTAAAGGGCAATGCGAATGTCTTCGTCTTTCCCAATCTGGAAGCGGCGAATATCGGCTACAAGATTGCCCAGCGCATCGGCGGTGCACAGGCCATCGGCCCTGTTCTGCAAGGCCTCGCAAAACCGGCCAACGACCTCTCACGCGGATGCAGCGCAGACGACGTCCTCCACATGATCGCAATCACGGTCAATCAGGTAATGTGAACGACATCAAACCGTTCGCGAACCGCTAAGGTTTCAGGAGCCGCACGGCGATGCCGTAAAGAAACTGTGGCAACACTGTAAATGCATAGGGCGCATAAACCCGCTCCAGCCTCTGATGATACTCGCGCCCCCATGGACCAATATTCACCACCGGATAGGAAAGCGCGTTTGGATTGGCACGGTCGATAAATTGAGCAGCCGGTGTGTTGGCCGCAATGACTTCGCTATCCATCGCATCTGAATGTGACCAAAGAAGCTCATATCCGAAATTCCGGCAAAGATTTCGCGATACCGGATTGTTGTATCGAACTGACGTTCTGCGTCCACGCGTGCAGTTTCCAAGGCTTCTGCAAAACGCTGTTCTTCTGCTGTTTCGACCCCCATACGAACATGCGGATAAACAAGGCTCCCGAAGCCGATAATGACCGTCGGGCCTGTAATGCGCGCCTCGGCAACCATGCAATTGACGAGTTCCCGCGTAATGAGAAGCGGGTTGTCGCTGCTTGAAAGCTCAGCTTCCAATGCGGCAATCCGTTCCAGTGCCGCATCCCCGCAATACTCCGAACTTGCTCGCGCAGCTCAGCCATGGTCAGAATTCGGCCCTTGTGATTGGCATCCGCTTCGCTGCCGACGAGCTTTGCAAAACGGTCCGCCTCGACATTGAAGTGCTTGATTGCGCGATCCAGCGCCTCCCCGACAACCGCCTTGAACCGCTGGAACAAAGCGTCGGGCGAAACGGAATGGGTCAGCCAGTTGAAGGCAATCCATGTCCGTTCCGGCGTGGTCACCTCATAGCCTCCACGGAAATCCCGTGCCTCAAGGCAGATCGGAGGCGGTGAAACTTCGCCATCGCCCGTATCGCAAAGCATTGCATTGGCTTCCACCGCCCGCATGATTTCCGATGCGATGAGGTGCGCACTGACACCTTCGAACGGATAGCTCGCATGAGAAGGTTGCCCCACCACGAAAGCAAAGGGAAGCTGCTTTCCGATGGTGCCGCGATAGATGGCGCGGCCTTCCGCACCATCACCCTGATCGCTCGTTGCATCCAGATTGATACCGGCAACGATGTCGAGGCCCCAGCGTTCGGCAAGTTCAGGCAAGGCATCGCGCAGGCTGCGCATTCCCCGCGATCCGCGCTCTTCATCAGGTGTCGCGAACAGGATCAGGTTGCCTTCGCGATCCGCCTGCTGCGAGAAATATTCGAGTGTGGCTATGCCAGCGGCAACGCCACTCTTCATGTCCAGCATGCCACGTCCGGGAATGTAGTTTCCGCTCTGGAAGTCGGCGAGCGCCTTCTCTTCGTTGGGAGCAAGCGGACGACTGGTGAGATCGGCCAGAAGCGCTTCCAGCAACGCATCCGGTTCAAAGGCCAGATGTTTCAAATCGCGGTAGTTTGCAGTTTCCACCACATCAAAGTGACCGGCCAACGCCAGTGTTCGCCGCCCGGTACCGCGGACGACCGCGATGACATTCTTGGTCATCGGTGAGCCGTGGCTATCGATGACAGCGATGTCGTCTGGATTTTTCTGGAAATAGGGAATCTCGCGCAAAAGCTCGGCAAGCTTCGGACCGAATGATGCCTCGTCCGGTGTTCCGGTCTCGCTTGGCCATTTCACCATGCGATAGGAGAGTTCTCGCACCCGTTCTGTCGGGTTCCATTGATTTGGGGATGCCACGGTCTTTCCTCGCTCAATAGTTCCCCGTCTCCGTACCTTGGGAAAGGCACAGACGGGTTCACAATCTGATCTAAACGTCGATTTACTGGTTGAGATGCTTTCGCAGGAACGCTCTCGTTCTTTCATTTTCCGGATTGGTGAAGATCACATCCGGCTTGCCTTCCTCGACGACAACGCCCTTGTCCATGAACAGAACCTTGTCTGAAACTTCGGCGGCAAAACGCATTTCGTGGGTCACGATCAACATGGTCATGTGTTCCTGTGCGAGTTGTTTCATGACCTGATTGACCTCCTCGACCAGTTCCGGATCGAGCGCGGAGGTCGCTTCGTCGAACAGCATGACTTTCGGCTGCATTGCAAGCGCACGGGCGATGGCCACACGCTGCTTCTGTCCGCCCGACAGACGCGACGGGTACATTGATGCCTTGTCGGCAAGGCCGACCTTCTTCAAAAGCGAAACTGCCAGCTCCTGCGCTTCATGTTTGCTCTTGCCCTTCAGTTTGATGGGACCAAGTGTGATATTTTCCATTACATTGAGATGCGGAAACAGATTGAAGTGCTGAAAAACCATGCCCATCTGCTGACGCACTGCGTTGATGTGCCGTTCGAAGGCTCGTCCGCTCAAAGACTGGTTGACCTGCACGCCATCCAGCAGAATCTGGCCTGAATTGACCGTTTCCAGATGGTTGATGGAGCGCAGCAACGTACTTTACCGGAACCGGATGGGCCGATAATGGCGATGATCTGTCCACGTTCAACCGACAGATTGATACCCTTGAGAACTTCAAGCGCGCCGTAAGCCTTGTGGACATCGCGCACTTCCACCATGGGTTTGCTGTTGCTCATCGGTAAGCCTCGACTTTCTTTTCCATCCAGTGCAATCCGGCTTCCAGGATGAGATTGAGTACGTAGAAGATCACTGCGGCAGTGATGTAGAATTCAAACGGGCTATAGGTTTCACTGATTGCCTGCTGTGACGCATGCACCAGCTCTGTGATGCCGATCACCGACACGAGTGCTGTGTCCTTCAAGAGAGCAATCAGATTATTGCCCACCTGCGGCAGCGCGTTGCGGACAGCTTGCGGCACGATGATGTAGCGCAGCGTCTGGCCACTGCCGAAGCCCAACGAACGGGCGCCCTCATTCTGCCCCGGATCGACAGTCAGGATCGCGGTGCGGAAGATATCCGAATTATAGACCGCAAAATGCAAGCCAAGTCCGATGATACCAGTCCATACGGCAGGAATGTTGATGCCGATCTGCGAAAGGCCGTAATAGAGCAGGAACAGCTGTAGAAGCAGCGGCGTGCCCATGAACAGCCAAATGAAGAAACGGACGGGATAGCGCACCAGCCAGTTGCCGTAGAGAACAAGCAGGGCGAATGCGATGCCACCGAAGAAACTGACGATGGATGAGGACACAGCGATGATGAGCGTCCACCAGATGCCGGTCATCAGGAGTTCGGTATAGGGCGGGACGATGGAGAAATCGAGTTGCATGATATCACCGCCTATTTGAGTGCGTAGCGGGCTTCGAGAAAATCGACGAAGCGTGCAACGATATAGATGAGGACCATGTAGATGGCCGCGGCGATGCCGAAAATTTCAAACGGACGATAGGTCGAGCCGATGAAACGCTGGGCTGTGTAGGTCAGTTCGACTACGGAGATCGCGGAAACAAGAGCAGAGCCCTTGATCAGCATGACAGTGTTGACACCGAGCGAGCGGATCATGAGCCGGGCTGCCTGCGGCAACACCACAAAGCGCATCGACTGTCCACTGCTGAAGCCTATGGAGCGGGCGGCTTCGTTCTGACCGGCGTCAACCGTTAGAATGGCACCTCGCATAGCTTCGGCGTAATAAGCACCGATGTTGAGTCCGAGACCGATGGCACCGGCTGCAAAGGGCTCAAGATTGATGCCGATCTGCGGTCCGCCGAAATAGAGAACGAAAAGCTGCAATAGGCAGGGCGTACCGCGAAAACACTGACATATGCTGTTCCGACAAAACGCAGCAGCCAGAAGCGCGACAGTTTTGCGGATGTTGCAAGCGCACCGACGCTCAACCCGATCAGAATGGCAAGTGCCGAGATTTCGACGGTAACCAGGGCGGCCTCCAGAAAGTATGGAAAGACCTCCGCCATCAAAGAGAAATTCATTATCTCCCCTTTCCTGTCTGCAAAACCAAGCCGGAAAGACATGCTGCCGGGACGTTCGTTTTAACTGCCGTCCCGGCATGGGGTTTCATACGGCTAGCGGATGTCGCGGCCGATCCACTTGGTGGAGATCTTCTCGTAGGTGCCGTCGGCTTTCATATCGTTCAGAGCCTTGTTGATCGCGTCCTTCAGCTCAGGATTACCCTTGCGCAGTGCAATGCCGACATTGTCGGTTCCCTGAAGTTCGGGCGTGTCGAGCTGACGAACCTTTTCGCCGCTTTCCTTGATAGCGATCAGGATTGGAATGTCATCCGATGCAATGGCATCTACACGGCCCGAACGAAGCTCAAGCAGCAGCTCGGGAATGCCCTTATAGGTACGAACGGTCCAGCCGCCCTGCTCGCGCGCCCACTTGTCGCTGGTTTCGCCAAGCGTAACGGCAATGGTCTTGCCCTGCTTCAGCTCGTCCATGGACTTGATCGCCGATGCCTCCGTCACGAAGATGCCACGGCCACCGCGGTAGTAAGGGCCTGCGAAGTCAACAGCTTTTCACGCTCTGGCGTGATGCTCATGCTACCGACGACCACATCGAACTTGCCTGCGCGCAGCCCAGCAATGATGCCGTCGAAAGCCGTGGTTACGACAACGGGCTTCACATCAAGGCGCTTGGCGATTTCAGTGCCGATATCGACGTCGAACCCGACAACCTGGTTCTGACCGTCAACAAAACTGAATGGCGGGAAAACACCGCTCATACCGATGCGCAATTCGCCACTCTGCTTGACCTTTTCTAGATCGTTAGCATGGGCGGGAGCGAGCATCATCAGCGCGCCGACGCTAGCAGCAACGAGTGAAGACAGAAGGGTTTTCATTTCATTTTCTCCTAAGTGACCGTGACGCGATCACGGGCGATGCCGTTCCGAGCGCCAAGTAGGCGCATCTTTCCAGATCGTCGACGCCCAACGGGCGGCGGCAAATTCTCGGGAAAACCTATTCGAAACAGACAAGATCGTCGCGTCCCGGTTACCCAGGAGCGGGAGAAAGAAAACTCCATCGATCCACCTCCGATTTCCCTTGCCGGTTGCATTACTGCTTATCCGGCTTGTTTGTTTTGACGCACGCTAATGGAGCAAAGGATCAACGAAAACGCCAATTCTGTATAGAAATATCCAGTAATCTGCGATAAACGCAATCAAACTGACGAAATCGTCAAATGGCGGAATTTGATGGATGATCTGGATCAACGATTAATATCGGAGCTGCGCATCAATGCCCGTGCGTCCATCCCGACACTCGCCAGTATTTTAGGCGTGGCGCGAGGCACGATTCAAAGCCGAATGGAACGCCTGATCGCATCGGGCGTCATTGCTGGCTTTACGGTTCGGTTGAAAGATCATGGTTCTACCGACATGATCCGAGGCATCATGATGATCGAGTTGACCGGGCGAAATATCAAAAGCGTGATCGCTACTTTACGCAAGAACCCCGGCTTTTCCGCCGTGAACACCACGAATGGTACATGGGATCTGATCGCCGAGATCGAAGTCCCCAACATGAATGAATTTCATCGGCTGGTAACAGGCATTCGTGCGATGGATGGGATTGCGAAGTCCGAGACACATATCTTCTCGGACCCGCCTGAACCATTGTTGGCCTATTCCGCCGCTTCCGCCACATAACCGAACTGCATGATGGCGTCCGGCGTAGCCACGCCCGGCAGAATACGCCCGTCATCCACTGGCGTACCCATCTGGGTAGTCATCGGAATGACGCCTGCCCAGATCGGCAGAGCATAATCGGCATCGTCATCCTTCGGCGGACCGGAACGAACCTTTGCCGAGGCTTCATTCAGTTCCAATTCCAGAAGCAAGGTGGCCTTCAGCTCCTTTGCCATCATCGGGCGCAGTTCCTCCCAGCGACCAGGAAAAGCCCGTTTACGAAACTGCGCAAGTGATGTTCCTTCGCTGCAACGTCCAACACTTTACGCGCTGTTCCAAAAGCCATGACCGAACGATAATTGCAGGAATGATGAAATGCGGATCGAGCGAGAACCAGCCCATCGAGCAGCGTGAAGCTCACACATACTTCCGCTTCGTCGCAGCTTTCCAGCATGCGGCTGGCGGATGATCCGTGCCAGTAAATGAAATTGCCTTCACGCCAGACCAGCGTTGGTGTGACATAGGGCACTCCATTGAATATATAAGCCACATGCGCCAAGGGTTGAGCATCGATGATTGCGTGCACCGTAGTTGCATCGTAGGCACCGCGCTCATGCATGCGTTTTACGCGGCTGCGTTCGGAAGGGGCTTTGGACATGGCCGATATTTCTCCTTTATATTCGGCCAAACTGGCGCCATAGTGGCTTTGAGAGAATAGCCACTTTTAACGAATATAATAATGCCAATTTCCAACACACTTCCCGAGTTCGGAATTGATCGCGCCAGCGATGTTTCGCTTACCGCACAGCTGGTTGAACAGATCAGGCAGGCGGTTTTGACTGGACGCCTGAAGCCCGATGCGAGATTGCCGTCCACTCGTGCCTTGTCACTGAGCTGGGTCTATCCCGTACTACCGTTCTCGCAGCGTTCGACCAGCTGATTTCCGAAGGTTATCTGGAGGGACGGCAAGGTTCCGGCACCCATATCGCGGCAGAGCTTCCCGACACCAGCCTGACCGTCGGCCAGCCGCCCCTCCATGCGATAACCCAGTCACAGTCAAATCGAAAGGAAACCAAACCTTTTCGGCTCGGTGTGTTTGATAGTGATAATTTTCCACACAACCAGTGGGGTAAACTGCTCGGCGCATCTGGCGCGTTCCATCCTATGCTCTATTGAACAATGAGGACGCGTTCGGCTTTCATCCGTTGCGGATATCATTGGCCCGTCATCTGCATGAGTGGCGCGGCATGATGGTATCGCCGGAACAGATCATCATTACCGGGGTAGCGCCGACGCTTTATCCCTCATCCGAGAAGCCCTGTTTGCACCGGGTGACAGGCTGTGGATGGAAGAACCTGGATATCCCCGCACGCAAAATCCTTGGCACCAACGGCCTCGACATAGTAGCCGTTCCCGTCGATTCTGGGGACTCGATGTTTCGGTCGGGCGAGATAAAGCCATTGATGCGCGTGGTGCGTTCGTCACACCGGCGCGACATCACCCGACAGGCGTAACCATGACTTTGGGGCGTCGTTTGGAGTTGATTGCCTGGGCAAAAGAGCACGATGCATTCATCGTCGAGGACGATTATGACAGCGAGCACCGTTATATCGGCCAGCCTCTGCCAGCACTCATGTCCCTTGATCCAGAACGTATTCTTTATATTGAAGCTTCTCCAAGGTCTTCTCGCCACTCTTGCGACTAGGTTTTCTGATTGTACCGTCGCATATGGTCGATCAGTTCAGAGCACTACGACAAACTCTGTTCCCAGCGCCATCGCCCTTGGCCCAGCCAGCATTGGCCAGTTTTATCGAAACGGGAGCCTTTGCACAGCACATCCGGCGTATGCGCCGTATACATGCATCACGCCGCCGCAGGTTAATTACAGCGCTCGCGCCCGGAGAGCCGAAACTATTCCGCATTGAAGCTCCTCCTGCCGGGCTATCACTGCTTTTGGCTTTGCCAGACGGACAGGCCGATACACGCCTTGCAACTATTCTCGCGGAGACCGGGATTGAAGTTCAATCGCTATCCTCGCTCTATACGAAACTCGCTCCACGTCAGGGGCTTATCCTCGGTTTTTCAGGATTTGATGAAACCGCATTGGAGAATTCTGCAACAGCACTGATAAAAACTCTCGAACAATCGAATTAGAGAATGTGCATTAGCAATTTCGTAAACTTTGATTCAGCATTTCCCGGTAAGCTTTGATTAGCAATTAGCTCGGGAGGAGCGTTGCAGCCCATTTGTTTTGCGTTACGGGTGCTCATGCGTTCTTCGATTGTATCAGTCATTGCTCTTGCCTGCGCCGCTTTGACGGGCTGTACGTCAAGTTCCGGCATCGACAGCATTATGCTTCAGTCAAATACCTCAGCTGAGACAACGAGTTCGGTCGCTCGACCGGTTCCACCCGCTCCCTTGAGCGAAATGGCGAGCGCACCGCAGCCGATGCCCGTAGCCGAGCGGGAAGAAGTCTTGGCTTGGGCAGGCCCCATACCTGATGCAGGTCCGTTCAAGGCTGAGCCGCCAGCCCCCATTACGCCGCAACCGCAGCCACAAGAGCGCCCACAGGCGCGCATCTCGGTTCCGAAGCCGGAGGTTGCAGCCTATCCACCGGTACGCCTTACACCTCAAAAACGCTCGAAGATCTATAGCCACCGTTTCCGCGATGCAAAACCGATCAATTTTGGGCGTACTTCGCCACGCAAGCTGGCCGTACATGGCGTGGACGTATCTCGCTGGCAAGGCGATATTGACTGGGTGAAACTGCGCACGCAAGGCGCAAACTTCGCCTATATCAAGGCAACCGATGGCGGTGACCATCTCGACCCGATGTTCCGCAAGAACTGGCGCGAGGCGAAAGCCGCAGGCATAAAACGCGGCGCATACCATTTCTTCTACTGGTGTCGCGTAGCGAGCCAGCAGGCCGACTGGTTTATCCGTAACGTTCCCAAGGATGCCGATGCGCTTCCACCTGTCATCGATGTTGAATGGAACGGCGATTCTTCTTGCAAGCGGCGGCCTTCTCCGGCGCAGGTTAGGGAAAAGATGCAGGTCTTCATGGACAAGCTCGAGCAGCATTACGGCAAGCGGCCAATCATCTATACCGCGCCGGATTTCTACGACGACAATCTGAAAGGCGCCTTCGCCAACTATCCATTCTGGCTGCGTGCCGTCGCCCAGCATCCGTCAAAGGTCTATCCAGGGCGCCCGTGGACTTTCTGGCAGTATTCAGGCTCAGGATTATCGCAGGGCGTGAACGGAAAAATCGATCTGAACGTCTTTCACGGTTCAGAAGACGATTGGCACAGATGGCTGGCGCGCGCGGCTAGCTAGAGCGCATTAAAAATCGATAGAGCATTTCCAACAATTCAAATTAAACCGGAAATGCTCTAATCGCCGCAAAACTGGCCAGAGGCCAGTACGGATGTTATGAGATCATATCAGGGATAACCGAAGCTTTGCCTCGAAACCCGGCATGCAACATCGCCGTGCCGGGCCATTTGCTGTCCGCATGGCGTTACCATGAAAGGGAATGGCAAATATGGACACCCGGTTATTTGTGCTGGCGTTGGCAACCTTCGTCACTGGCACTGCTGAGAATATTATCGTCGGAATTCTTCCGGGCGTTGCACCCAGCTTGAATGTCTCTGTCAGCATCGCCGGACAGCTGACGTCAATCTTCTCGATTACTTTCGCTTTAACCGCACCATTGGCGCTCATCATCACGACGCGGTTTGAGCGCAAAGTCATTCTGGTCTTCGCCTTGGGTGTTTTCATTGCAAGCAATATCATCGCAAGCATCAGCCCCAACTATCTCATCCTGTTTGCAGCTCGCATGTGCATGGCTGCTGCAAGCGCGGTCGTTTGTCTGATTGCTACGATGCTGGCCACGGAACTGGTCGTCCCCACAATGCGTGGACGCGCCATCGGGATCATATTCATGGGGATCAGCGGGTCGATGGTGGCCGGTGTCCCCACAGGAATGATCATCAGCCAATGGCTCGGATGGCGTGCGGTTTTTCTGTGCCTGGCATTAACGGCGGCCGTGGTTCTCCTCCTGGCATCACGTTCACTACCACAGACTGGACGTAACCTGGGCGGCTTGCCGCCTTACATGCCGCATCTGAAATCCAACCGATTGTTGTCAGCACAACTCGTTTCCATCCTGATGATCGGTGGACATTTCGTATTGTTTGCCTATCTTTCACCCTACCTCCTGGAAGTGATCCACATCTCCTCACACAAGGTTATCTGGGCAATGGCCGCTTTCGGCATAGCTGGAATGACAGGCGGATATCTCGGCGGCTTGCTCGTCGACAAACTATCGCCGCGGCTAGCTATTGTGCTGACGCCACTCTTCTATCTGACGTCGTTGGCGGCAGTATCACTTGTAATTGAATCAAGCACCATTTTCGGCGCGGTGCTGATGGTATGGGCCTGCGTCAGCTGGATGATTTCACCTGTCGTTCAGAGTTTTCTCATCGCGACTGATCCCGCAACGGCAGATGCCGGTGTCGGGATCAATCTATCCGCCATGCATATAGGCGCAGCGCTTGGCACAGCTACGGGTGGGCTTGCATTGCAATACTTTTCCTTGCAGGCCTTGCCATGGTTCGGATGTATTCTGGCGGCGCTGTCCTTGCTTTTCGCTCTTAACGCTTCCCGATATTTTCCAGATCGTAGGGCGTCGATTGATACATTTCGTTGATCCAGTTTCCGAACAGAAGATGCGCGTGGCTACGCCAGCGGTTTTCCGGCTGGCGCGTTGCGTCGTCTCCGGGGAAATAATTCGCCGGGATCTTTGTTTCAGGCCGGGCCTGAATGTCCCGGAAATATTCATCCGCAAGCGAGGTGGTGTCGTATTCAACGTGATTGAACATGTGCAATGAGCGGTGGCGCGGATCATCAAGCAGGCAAAGCCCTGTCTCGGGACTATCGACCAGCACTTTCAGATCGCTGCTGGCCGGAATATCGCTCTTGCGCACTTCGGTCCAGCGCGAAACCGGAATTTTGAAATCATCGGAAAAGCCGCGGAGATAAGGTGATGATGGCGCGAGGTTGCGCTGGCTATAGACACCCGACGCCTTGCCCGGCAGTTCGTACTTGCCCATGCCATGGAAGTGATGAACAGCAGCTTGCGCAGCCCAGCAGATGTTTAGCGTCCGGTGCACATGGGTCTGTGTCCAGTCGAACACTCGCTGCATTTCGTCCCAATAGGTGACTTCCTCAAACTCAAGTCGTTCGACCGGAGCACCGGTGATGACAAAACCGTCAAAGCGTTGGTCCTGCACATCTTCCCACGGCTGGTAAAAGGACAGCATGTGATCGGCAGGCGTGTGGCGCGCCACATGGTTGGTGATACGAACAAGGGTCAGTTCCACCTGCAACGGCGTTGCTCCAAGAAGTCGCGCAATCTGCGTCTCGGTCGTGACCTTGTTCGGCATCAGGTTGAGCAGGCCAATCTTCAGCGGGCGAATATCCTGACGAACGGCATCTGCTTCGCGCATGACCATAACGCCCTCGGCCTCGAGAACACTGGTTGCTGGCAAATCGTCAGGAATTTTAATCGGCATGTCGCGTCGGTCCCTAGTTTATGTTAGAGCGAACGCGAGTGGCTTTGTCCGTATATTTGCCGGCTAGGCCACATCCTCTCTTTACGGAGAGTACCACCTTGCCCGGAGAGGCAGGTTGGCGTTGGGCGTCGCCCCAACTCTTGATGTGATGTCACTTCTACTCAAACTCTTTCGGAGTGGCAATAGGGTTTGAGTGTCACCTTAAAGTGTATGAGAAATTTCCGTTTCACGGAACTAGGCGGTTCGCGGATTTTCCGCTCCCAAACGCACCGAATTTGGAATGAACGCCCTTTAAATGCGTTCGATTACAGCTTTCAAGGCACTTACATGCTCAGCCGATGTCCGAAATGACTGTTCTGCGGCAAAACCGAAGGCGATAGCACGTAAATCCTTCTCTTCGACCGCGACGCGGCATGAAGCATGAACTTCTGTCACGCCAGTTGCCTTGACTATTCGCCCCACATTCTCAGCCTTGACGCCGCTACCGGGCATGATGCTTATGCGCCCGTCGGCCATTTCAGCCAGCAGCTGCAGCTTATCCAGCCCTTCTTCCGCAGTTTGAGACAAGCCAGACGTCAAGATGCGTTCGAATCCGAGCCCGATTGCCTGCTGCAATGCTGTCTGTATGTTGGGAACCAGATCGAAGGCACGATGCAGCGTCGTTCCAAGACCTCTTGCCTCTGCAACCAGTCTTTTCAACATAACGATATTGAGTGAACCATCGTCCAGGGAAGCGCCAATAACGACGCCAGCCAAACCAGCACTTCTGGCGTTGCCTATGTCGGACACCATTATCGCTTCATCTTCAGTCGAAAAGGAGAAGTTGCCCGCGCGCGGTCTGATCATTGCGTAAATCGGGATTGGCGCTTTCGAGGCAAGTTCCATCAATCCCTGCGAGGGCGTCAAGCCACCCAGTTCAAGCGCAGAACAGAGCTCAATACGATCAGCACCGCCCTCAATTGCCAACCGTAACCCTTCGGCGCTATCCACGCAGACTTCGAGTAACACACTCACGTTTGATGCCCCGATATTGCTGCCCCGACCAAACCGCCGTCGCTGCCGAATATACCGGGAACGACTAAAGGCAAGTCTGTTTTCCGCAGGATTCGTGCCCTGACCGCCTCATCAAGTGCCGAGATCAGCTCGGACGCGGTGGCAAGCCCGCCGCCTACCGGTATGATCGACGCACCGGTTATGTTGACGACGGCAGCAAGAGGATCGGCAACCAGCTGGAGATAGGCGGTAATTGTCCGTCTCGCATCCGGTTTGCCTTCCAGCCATCCCTGCAGGACCGTGTGGCTACTTGCATCGATACTATTCAGGAACTGATGCAGCTTTTCGATCCCGCGCGCACCGCCAATCGTATCGACACAACCGCTTTGGCCGCAGCCGCAATCGAAGCGAGGGACCGTCACTGTTTGTCCGTCTATTTCTACACAAGTGCTGAGGATTGGGCCATGCCCCATTCGCCGGTCAAGCCGCCCTTACCTCGAACCAATCGACCATCGACAACAAGCCCACCGCCGACACCTGTGCCCAGGACTGCGCAGAAGACGATCTCATGCCCCTTACCAGCACCTTCGATAGCCTCGGCAAGCGCCAGACAATCGGCGTCATTGACGGCGACCACCTGTCGCCGCAATCGGCCGCCGAGTTCAAGGCTTAATCTGTGACCAATAATGCATGGGATGTTCGCAGAGAAAGCGGTACTTGTATCCGGATCAACCAATCCAGCGATGGAAAGTGCAAGTGGTCCCGCCTCGTTCGATGCATGCGTTCGCAATGCTGTTTCCAACGCATCGCTAAATTCTTCCCAATTATTCGCCGGGGTAGGTAGCTTTTCAAGAAGTTCGATATGTCCAGGATATGTCGAGCGCGCCAGCCGAATGAAGGATCCCCAACATCAGCGGCGAAAACTGTTCCAGCCGGTTGAGACTGACGCGTCCTTCTATCATGCATAATCGATCTTCCACCGATACGTTTCGATGTTCCATCCAATCATCGCAAATGTACCGGCAGTCAATCGGAAGACATAATCTATCCTAAGGTTTCGGCGCAACAAGCGAGATGTTCACGCCTTGCGGGTCTTTGCACTGAACAACCCATTCGCCGTTTGGCACTTCCATAGGCTCTTGCAGAATGGTTCCGCCGAGAGACTTGACCCTGCCGGCAGCATCATTCACGCCATCCACCATGAAATAGAAGCCCCAGCCGACGCGAGTACCGGGCGGTGCAGTCATGATACCGCCGTGATCGGCGCCGTCGACACTGAACACCTTGTAGTTTCCCATCGGCCCCATGTCGAAGTTGCGCGAGAGCTTCCAGCCGAAGACTTTCTCGTAGAAGGGAAATACCGTCTCGCAGTTTTGGGCGTAGAGTTCGTGCCAGCCCGGATGTCCCGGTTTGCGCGAACCGAAGTCAGCCGGAAGCGGCATATCGTCTTTCGGCTCAAAGAGTGCAAAGACACCACCTTGTGGGTCCGATACAATCGCGAACCGTCCGATGTCGGGGATATCCTGCGCGGCCCTTAGAATTTTGCCGCCTTCGGCCTCGACTTTCCGGGCATAATCATCAGCATTTGCCACACCGACATAACCAATCCACCCGGGTTCACCTCCACAGTCCTCCGTTGGCATGTCCGCCATCGATATCATGCCTGCAATCATGCAGCCCGGCACTTCAAACAGCGTATACTTCATGCCGGGAACACCAGCGTCTTTCGCCGTCCAACCGACGACTTTCGTATAAAAGTCCTCCGCATTGTCGGCATCTGTTGTCATAAGTTCGTACCAGACGAACGGAGAAGAGCCGTTTTTCATTGAAAGTACTCCCTTGGATCTATTTTTGTGATCGGGTGATCAGCCACAACAACTGTGCTTGGAAACCTGTGCCTCATATTCGTCATGCCGCTTGACGAAATGCATCGTACCATTTTCATTACGCCCCTTCGGCGCTCGATCGAGGATCATCAACGTACCGATCCATTCTTCGATGCCACGGGCATAGCTGGAATAGGTGTGATAAATCGCACCACTTTCATCCTTGTAGAAAGCACTCATGCCGGGCAGTTCATCGAAAGCATCTTCTGCAGCCAGTTTGTCGAAATTATAGAAAACGCGATCGTTCTCAGCTCATCCTTCGTAAAGGAGACGTGGTAATCAAAATTGAAATCACTGCCTTCTGACGAAACCCACGGGAAATGCCAACCCATCCGCTTCTTGTAAGCTTGCAGCTTTGCCAGCGGTCCGCGCGAAACGGCAACAAGCGTGACATCGTGATTGTTGAGATGCGCCACCGCGCCATCAAAATTATCGGCGAGGAACGAACATCCTGTGCAACCTTGATCCCAGTCGGGTCCGAACATGAAATGATAAATAAGTAACTGGCTGCGCCCATCGAACAGATCGGAAAGCGTTTTCCGTCCCGAAGGCGTATCGAATGTATAATTCTCATCGACCTTCACCCACGGTAGAGCCTGCCGCTCACGATTGACCTTATCGCGCAGATGGGTGGATTCTTTCTCACTTGCCAGAAGCGCGCGCCGCGCCTCGCCAAACTTCTCGGGATACGACCTCATTCATGGTGCAAGTCCTCCTCCGGCTTATGCTCCCTGTCCATGCCCAGATATCAATGTTCCCGCTTGACGATTTACATTGATATCAATATTAATAAATCATGTCAAATAGCCTCGATGTACCTTTTGAAACAACACTTCTGGTTCGGGATACCTGCCTTTGTTTGCATGTTCAGCGCGCCGCACGTGCCCTCGCCCGCCGCTTTGACGACGCTCTGCGTCCAACCGGACTGACCAACGGCCAATTCTCGCTGATGATGTCGCTGAATCGCCCAGCACCACCGCCAATGAAGCCTGTGGCAGAACTGCTGGCGATGGATCAGACCACTTTGACAGCGGCCTTGAAGCCGTTGCAGCGGCAAGGTTGGATTGAGATCGTCGTCAACCCGAATGACAGACGTGAGCGATTATTGCAGCTCACACAGGAGGGAAAAGCAGCTCTTGCTGCAGCTGTGCCTATATGGAAGGCTACCCATGCGGAAATCGAGAAGCAACTCATAAGCGGCAATGGCGATGAAATACGCCACAACTTGTTGGTTCTGTCCTCTGTCTGATGGTAAAAGTCGACCTAATTGCGGCCTTGCATAACCACTTGTTTTTCTTCTTTTTAACTTTGCACTTAGAAAGTTGTAACTGGTCTATCCCAAACCCTGGCAATCCCTTCACGATGATCTGTGATAAAAATTTGAAAGTCATAAATATCGGAACGGATGGCATGGATACACGAGATGCAGGCATAAACTATGTCAAAAGCCCTGTTCACGACGAGCCAGCTGGCTACATACTAAAAAGCAGGCGGAAGATAATGAGCGAAATGCGTGAACCCCATATCGTTGTTGTTGGTGCCGGTTTTGGTGGATTGCAACTGATTCACGACCTTAGAAACGTCAATGTGCAGATCACATTGATAGATCAACGCAATCATCACTTGTTCCAGCCCCTTTTATATCAGGTTGCAACAACCATCCTTGCCACATCAGAGATTGCCTGGCCGATCCGGCATCTGTTCAGGGATCGCAAGGAGGTGACAACGCTGCTCGGTACAGTTACCGATGTCGATACCGAACGCCGTCAGGTGCAACTCGAAGACGGCACTGAAATTTCATACGACACGCTGGTACTCGCCACAGGAGCGCGTCACGCCTATTTCGGCAACGATCAATGGGAAGCGCTAGCGCCCGGACTGAAAGCCCTCGAAGACGCCACCACTATTCGCCGCCGTCTGCTTCTCGCCTTCGAGCGAGCCGAACGCGAAACAGATGAAGCGAGACAGCAGGCGCTGCTGACATTTGCCATAGTAGGTGGAGGGCCAACCGGTGTGGAACTTGCTGGCATTATTGCAGAGCTTGCCAAACAGACTATATGGCCCGAGTTCCGTAATATAGACACGCGGCAAACACGCGTGATGCTACTCGAAGCAGGTCCACGCATTCTGGCGGCCTTTCCAGAGGATCTGTCCGATTACGCATTGAAGGCGCTCGAGAAACTGGGCGTGGAAGTGCGGCTCGGGATACCGGTCAAGGACATCACAGCCGAGGGCGTAACCGTCGGTGAGGAGTTTATTCCCTGCCGAACGGCAATCTGGGCGGCGGGCGTTGCCGCCTCGCCTGCCGCGACCTGGCTGAACGCAGAAAGCGACCGCGCCGGGCGTGTAAAGGTGCTGTCCAATCTCAACATACCCGGTCATGACGATATTTTCGTCATCGGCGACACGGCATGGGTGGAAGGACCGGACGGTAAACCAGTTCGGGCATAGCGCCTGCTGCCAAACAGCAAGGCGCCTATGTTGCCAAGGTCATTAAAAGCCGAATTGATGGAAAGACACCGCCGATGCCATTCCGTTATAAACACCAGGGCAATCTCGCGACTATCGGCAGAGGCGCTGCTGTCGTTGATATGGGACGCTTCAAGCTCAAGGGGATCATCGCTTGGTGGTTTTGGGGTATCGCGCACATCTTCTTCCTCATTGGAACGAGAAGTCGTGCAGCTGTCGCCTGGAGTTGGCTGTGGACATATATCTCCGGGCAGCACAGCGCCCGACTGATAACGCAGGGCAAACCTGTCGAGCGCTAAATGCAAGATGGCCCGCCGGAGCGGGCCGTCTTTCTTCAATCCAGAGGTGAATTATTCGGCAGGTTCCAGCTGTGGAACAATATCCGTAATAAGAGGCGCTCCATTCATTGCTGCAGCGAGCTTGTCAGTATCGAGTTCGTTTTCCCAACGAGCCACGACGATGGTTGCCACCGCATTGCCAACGAGATTGGTCAGAGCCCGGCATTCCGACATGAAACGGTCGATACCAAGGATCAAGGCCATACCCGCTACTGGAACGGCTGGCACGACAGACAATGTGGCGGCCAGCGTGATGAAACCTGCACCCGTGATGCCGGCAGCACCCTTGGAACTGAGCATCGCCACCAGCAAAAGCAGAATCTGATCACTCAGTGACAGTGGAATATCCGTCGCCTGCGCTATGAAAAGTGCGGCCAGCGTCATGTAAATATTGGTGCCGTCGAGATTGAACGAGTAACCGGTTGGAATGACGAGGCCGACAACTGAACGCTTGCAGCCCGCCTTCTCCATCTTATCCATAAGCGCGGGAAGCGCCGCTTCTGAAGATGACGTCCCCAGAACCAGAAGCAACTCTTCCTTGATATAACGAATAAGCGCAATGATCGAGAAACCATTGTAACGAGCGACCGCTCCCAGAACAACAAGCACAAATAACAGCGAGGTGAAATAAAATGTGCCGATCAGGAGCGCAAGATTGGCAATCGAACCAATGCCATACTTACCGATGGTGAATGCCATGGCACCAAACGCACCGATCGGAGCAGCTTTCATGAGGATCGCAACCAGTTTGAAAACAGGTGCGGTCAGAACATGAAGAAAATCGGTGACAGGCTTGCCCTTGTCGCCGACCAGAGCCAGCGCGATACCGAACAGGACCGAGAAAAACAGCACCTGTAGAATGTCGCCGTCCGCGAATGCACCGACAATCGTCGTCGGGATGATGTTGCTGAGAAAGCCAGTGATGCTCTGCTCATGTGCCTTGGCGGCGTAGTTCGCAACCGCTTTCGGATCGAGCGAAGCCGGATCGATATGCATTCCAGCCCCGGTTGCACAACATTCGCAACGATTAGCCCGATGATCAGGGCAAGCGTCGAGAATGTCAGGAAGTAGATCATTGCCTTGCCAGCAACGCGACCGACCTTCTTCATATCGGTCATTCCGGCAATACCGGTAGCGACGGTCAGGAAAATAACAGGCGCGATAATCATCTTCACGAGTTTGATGAACGCATCGCCAAGCGGCTTCAGCTGCGTGCCTAGTTCTGGATAAAATGGCCAAGCAGAATACCGGCAGCAATGGCCACCAATACCTGCACATAAAGATGCTTGTAAAAGGGATTGGGCTGCGCGGCTCGGCGGCCGCACCTGTCGACACTGCAATCATGATGTCCTCCGTGTGGCCCAGCATGGAACTTCGTCCAACCTCCCGAGCCTTTCAGTCTCAAACTCCAGCGGATCGAGCCGCTGTTGACGGTATTGATTGCAATGTCCGTGCCAGTTCGCTGAAATTTACATAACATATTGTTTTATTATATTTATTACTGGATACGGTAATTAAATCTGAAAAATGTGCGGTTATCCGCACAATCCTGTTCCTAATGTGTGTGAATTAATGCACAATAGGATGATGAGTTTAGACCCTTCAACCGCGGACATCCACGCCCACTCCACACACTCCAACCGCCGGACCTGGGCGTTGTTTGGATTGTTTTGGGCTGTAGCTTTCGCGCTTGCTTTCTGGGTTGTCGGCGATATAGCGCGAGACAAAGCCGTCCTCGCACTGAGCGAACAGGCAAGGATCGATGCGAACCTCAACACTGCTTTGTTGCGCGCCGTTCTCGACAAGCAGCGTGCGCTGCCTCTGGTGCTATCCAAGGATGAGGCGCTGGAAACGGCGCTACAGGACAAAACATCCGCAACGATCAATCCGTTGAACGAAAAACTCGAAACGCTGGCTGAAGGCACGCAGGCAGCTGTCATCTACCTTGTGGGCATGGATGGCATTGCTATTGCTGCCAGCAACTGGCGCGGACCAGTCAGCTTTGTCGGCAACGATTATAAGTTTCGTCCCTATTTTCACGATGCATTGAAGAATGGTGCTGCTGAATATTTCGCGCTCGGCAATGTCAGCAATCGCCCCGGTCTATATATATCCCGTCGCATCGATGGCCCGACCGGTCCGCTCGGCGTGATCGTCGTCAAACTGGAATTTGACCGCCTAGAGAGTGACTGGAACAATGCCGGGCGACCGACCTTCGTAACGGATGAGCGCAATATCGTACTGATCACAAGCCTGCCTTCGTGGCGCTTCATGACCATTGGTTCAATCGGCCAGGAACAGCTTCAATCCATCCATGACAGCCTCCAGTTCGGTGATGCTTCCTTGGGTCCTTTACCACTGTCGGTGAAATCGATTGATGGCGACGATGTTCTGCTCATTGATGCGTTGTTGCCCGGTAATGCCCGTAATACCGATTTTCTTGCTATCCGTTCGGCTGTACCGTCCACCCCTTGGCAGATGTACAGTCTTGCGCCAATTCGCCCGCAAATTCCTGCGGCCATACGGGAAGCCCGTTTGTTCGCTTTCATCGCCCTGGCAGCTGCTGCGATGGTCGGCGGACTGCTTTTGAGGCGCAGACAAAAGATCGTGGCACGCATTGCCGATGCCCGTCGTACGCAGGCAGAACTGGAAGAACGCGTTGAAGAACGCACCCGCGATCTCAGTTTGGCACGCGACAGACTGCAAGCCGAGATCAGCGATCACCGCCGCACCGAAACAATGCTGCAAGGTGTGCAACAAGATCTCGTTCATGCCAACCGGCTTGCCATTATGGGACAAGTGGCGGCGGGGTAGCTCATGAAATCAACCAGCCGGTTGCAACCATTCGTGCCTATGCAGACAACGCAAAAACTTTCATCGAAAGGAAACGCCTTTCAGACGCAGCTGAAAACCTCAACGAAATCGCCTTGCTGACAGATCGTATCGGCACAATCACAGGTGATCTGAAAGCACTCGCGAGAAAAGGCCGCTCTCCCTCCGAACCGATTTCGCTCCGTCAAGTCATTTCAGGCGCACTCGTATTGTTACGAAGCCGTTTTTCCGGACGTATGGACCAACTCGACATCGAGTTACCACCGTCTGACATTCGGGTAGTCGGCCACTCGATCAGGTTGGAGCAGGTTTTCATAAATTTGTTCCAGAATGCGCTGGAAGCGCTTGATTCAAAAAGAGTAATGGGCGTATAGAAGTTCGCACTCACGAAAGCGACAGCAAGGTCATCATAACAGTCTCCGATAACGGACCGGGTATGCCACAACATATTCGCGACAATCTGTTTTCTCCCTTCAACACATCAAAGGAAAAGGGCTCGGCCTCGGCCTTGTGATTGTCAAGGAGATCGTCACCGACTATGGCGGAACCATATCCGCGGAAAGCAGCACCATGGGCACGTCGTTCCGCATTGAACTGAGAAAAGCATGATGGATAAGTCACCGTCGGTCATTCTTGTCGATGACGACAAGGCGCTTCGCCGAGCCACCCGCCAGACCCTTGAACTTGCGGGTTTCGACGTTGCTGATTTTTCAAACGCCCAAGATGCTTTGAATAGTGTTACGTCCGAGTATGAGGGCATCATCGTTACCGATGTGCGGATGCCACAGATCGATGGTCTCCAGTTTTTGTTCGGATCAAAGCGATTGACCCAGACCTGCCTGTAATCCTGATTACTGGTCACGGTGATATTCCAATGGCCGTGCAGGCCATTCAGAACGGCGCATATGATTTCATTGCCAAGCCGTTCGCAGCCGACAGGCTCGTCCACAGCATCCGCCGCGCTTGGGAAAAGCGACAGCTGATCCTTGAAAACCGCGCGCTGCGTGAAGCCGCCGATAATGTAGAAGGCGAGCTGCCGCTGATTGGACAGACACCTGCGATGGAAAATCTGCGCAGAACTTTGCGCGATATAGCTGACACGGATGTCGATGTTCTGGTGGCAGGCGAAACTGGGAGTGGCAAGGAAGTCGTGGCGCAGTTGCTGCATGATTGGAGCCGTCGCCGCAAAGGCAATTTTGTGGCGCTAAATTGTGGAGCATTGCCCGAAACGGTGATTGAAAGCGAATTATTCGGCCACGAAGCAGGCGCGTTCACCGGAGCCAGAAAAACGGCTAGGGCGTATCGAACATGCAAGTGGTGGCACGCTGTTTCTGGATGAAATTGAAAGCATGCCTGCAGCTACACAGGTGAAACTGCTGCGCGTCCTCGAAATGCGAGAAATCACTCCACTCGGTACGAATGAGGTTCGCCCGATTGATCTGCGCGTCGTGGCGGCCGCGAAGATCGATCTTGGCGATCGCGTCCAGAGAGGTGACTTCCGTGAAGATCTATATTACCGGCTGAATGTGGTCACTCTTTCCATCCCCCGCTTAGAGAAAGGCGGGACGACATTCCATTGCTTTTCGCACATTTTCTGACGCGGGCTTCAAGGCGCTTCAGCCGCGATATGCCGGTAATCGATGCCGCCACACACCGCCATCTAATGAACCACAACTGGCCAGGGAATGTTCGCGAACTGGCGCATTTCGCCGACCGCGTGGCGCTTGGCGCGTTGCCAAGCCGGCACATTCGTCACAGCCAATGGCTAGCGATCTAGAACCCTCCCCAAACGGCTCGAGCGCTATGAAGAAAGCCTTATCCGCGAAACGCTTGCTGCCCACAATGGCAATGTTCAGGAAACAATCGAGGCGCTCGGCATTCCGCGAAAGACCTTTTACGATAAGATGCAGCGCCATGGCATTAATCGTGCCGACTATCGCGCCAATAGTGATTGAAGTTCATATGCCATCTGTCTGGGAGGACGATGATGACCTTGAAACTCTACCTTCATCCCTTCTCATCGTACTGCCAGAAAGCGATAACAGCCTTCTATGAAAAGGATATAGCCTTCGAAGCAAAAATACTCGACGGTACTGAACCGATAGCGAGCGAGTTCGCTGCACTTTGGCCTTTCGGTAAATTTCCAGTTCTAACGGACAGCGGAAAACTGATATTTGAAGCGACAGGTATCATCGAGTATCTCGAAGCCGCCTACCCCAGACCAAGCAATTGATCCCGTCGGATCCTATTGTCGGTGCGGATGTGCGAATGTGGGATCGGTTCTTCGATAACTACATAAATTATCCGCAACAACGTCTTGTTTATATTGCGCTTGGTCGTGAACATGACGACGGCGGCAATCGCTGGCGAGCGGCGTTCGATACAGCCTACACATTTCTGGACCGGCATATGGATGGACGCGAGTGGGTCTCTGGCGATGATTTCAGCCTTGCCGATTGCGCTGCTGCACCATCCCTGCTCTATGCAGATTGGACCTATGCCATACCAAAAATTCACCAACGTTTGGGCCTACCGCAAACGTCGCTTGCGCGACCGAGTTATGCCCGTGCGCTCGACGAGGCACGACCGTTTCGTCAGCTATTTCCATTGGGAGCACCTGAAGAAGGTAGAGACTGACACCCACCTCGATCTGACTCACGATGAGTGCCAGCAGTAGCTCTTGTCGATCTGAAGCTCGATTACAAGGAAGACAATTAGGATGTCGTCCTCAACGTCACCAATCTGTTCGACAAGAACCATGTCGCAGATGTCAGGATATTTATATTTGCAGCTCTGGTGAAGGGCGCAAAGCGCTCTTGAAAATTACACTGGCTGATCTTAATGCAAAATATCGCAGGATGCCGCAGCCCCAGTACTATTTCGAAGTTGCCTACAGAGTTTGCATGAACTCATGCAAGACGACGGCCTGATTATGCTCTACGTCCTTCGCGCCGTATAGCAGCGTCAGTCGGCCACCCCTTGCCTTGGCAGTGGCGATCAAATCCTTCAGCGCTTGCTTGTTTCCCTCCAGTTCCTCGCGATACTTTTTGAAAATCATTCCATTTTTCGGGATCATGGCCGAACCATTTACGAAGATCGGTCGATGGTGCAATATCTTTGGCCCAAAGATCTACATCCGCTTTTTCCTTCGTCATACCGCGCGGCCAAACACGGTCTACAAGCACACGGTAACCATCGTCTGGTGAAGGAGCCTCATAAATGCGCTTCAAGTCGATTGTTGTCATAGGAACCGCTTCTCAATGCTTACTGACACATATGGCGGCAGGAAAGGGTTCGGCAAGGTCATTTCCAAGCTTTGCAAACGAAGAAAAGGCCGCTGCAAATCCGACGCCTTATGTCTGAGAGGCAACGGACAGACAGATCCGGAAATCGGGACTCCATCGACTCCGGCCTCCGATTGACTACCGCCCGCAAGGTGACACATACCAACGCAAGTGAAATCTTGTGATGAACGATCCATCAGGCGGATTGGTCACCTAGTTGCATCTGTCACCCTGACGGAAATAGTCCCGGAAGACACGCCCCGGGGACAGTGGCTCAAGCAAAACGGTATCGATCGCCTTTTCGTAGCCGCAACAACCTTGTCTGCCTCCTCAAGCGTAAGGCAAAGTGGCGGCGCAAATCCCAGAATATCGCCTTCCGGCATGGCGCGTCCGATCACACCATTGGCCAGGAGCGCCGTTGAAATCTGCGCACCGATTTTCAGCGATGGGTCGAAGAACTTGCGGTCGTCTCGATCTTCCACGAATTCGATTGCCGCCATCAGCCCTTCACCACGAATTTCGCCGACATGTTTGTGATCGCCAAGGACATCCTGCAGCGCCTTGCGGAAATAAGCACCTGTGGAACCAGCATTCTCAACCAGCTTCAGTTCATCGATAAGCTGGAGATTGGCGACGCCTGCTGCTGCGCAGATCGGATGGGCGGAATAGGTCCAGCCGTGGCCGATTGGCCCCATCTTGTCCGATCCCTGAACCAGCACCTGCCACATACGGTCCGATACAATAGACCCGGAAAGCGGTGCATAGGCCGAAGTCAAGCCCTTGGCAATGGTAATCAGGTCCGGTTTCATACCATAGTGATCGGAACCGAACATGCTGCCAAGACGACCGAAACCTGTAACGACCTCATCGGCAACAAGCAGAATATCATAGCGATCAAGAACGGCCTGAATCTTCTGCCAATAGCCGGTCGGCGGCGGCACAATACCGCCTGTGCCCAGAACAGGCTCCCCAATGAAGGCTGCAATTGTATCCGGACCTTCTGCAAGGATCATTTCCTCAAGCTTGTCAGCGCAATGTTGCGAGAACTGCTCTTCACTCATCGAGCGATCCGCACGGCGGAAGTAATAGGGCGATTCCGTATGCAGGATTGGCGCGCGCGGCAGATCGAATGCGTTGTGGAAGGTTGCAAGCCCGGTCATGCTGCCCGTCATGATGCCCGAACCGTGATATCCGCGCCACCGTGAAATGATCTTCTTCTTTCCGGGCGCCCCAGAATATTGTTGTAGTACCAGATCAGCTTAATGTTGGTTTCATTCGCGTCCGAACCCGAAAGACCAAAGTAAACGCGGCTCATATGTTCGGGCGCGCGGTCGATAATCATCTTGGCGAGCGTGATGGACACTTCCGTGCCATGACCGACATAGGCATGATAATAGGCAAGCTTGCGCGCCTGTTCGGCAATCGCATCCGCAATTTCCGTGCGGCCATAACCTACATTGACGCAATAAAGACCCGCAAAGGCATCAAGGCTCCTGCGACCGTTCACATCGGCGATATAGACCCCTCACCGCCTTCCAGCACCCGCGTTGGCGTTTCACCACGCGCATGCATGCCCATATGGGTGGAGGGGTGAAAGAAATGATCCCGATCCCAGGCAGTAAGTTCATTGCTATTGTTCAACATAAGTATGTTCCTTTCCTGTGGCCATGCTTTCACGCGGCGGTATCGATGCAGAGATATTTGAGTTCGGTGAAGGCTTCGATGCCTTGATGGGAGCCCTCACGGCCAAGGCCCGAATGTTTCCAGCCGCCAAATGGGATCGGTGCGCCGGTGATCTTCGCGCGGTTGACGGCTACCATTCCATATTCAAGTGCACGTCCCATGCGGAGCTGCCGAGCGCCGTTTGCCGTTACGACATAGGCAACGAGGCCGTATTGTGTCGCATTGGCACGCACTATGGCTTCGTCTTCATCATCAAAACCGTGACGGCAGCGATTGGTCCAAAAGTCTCTTCATGCATGATCGCCGCATCGTCCGGTACATCGACCAGCAATGTAGGCTCGAAGAGCAGAGTATTTTCTCCAAGCCGCTTGCCACCGACGAGCACCTTACTGCCCCGCTGCTCAGCGTCCCGCACATGATCGTCGACCTTGTCGACCGCGCGGCTATGCATCAGAGGCCCGATCTCGATATCGGGATCAAGCCCGTTACCGACCTTCAGCGCCGCAATGCGCACCGCAAACGCCTCGGTAAAGGCTTTCAAAATCCCGCGCTGGACAAAGATACGGTTTGCAGCAAGGCAGTCCTGACCGGAGGTCGCAAATTTTGCGGCCATGGCCACATCGACCGCCCGGTCGACATCGGCGTCATCAAAGACGATCAAAGGTGCATGCCCGCCGAGTTCCATGACTAGCCGTTTCATGGTGTTTGCGCATTTGGCGGCGATCAGCTTGCCGATCTCGGTTGAACCGGTGAAGCTCAGCGCCCGTACGCGCTCATCGCGGCACAATGCATCGACAATTGGCGCGGCCTTGCCCGTCACCACATTGAATATGCCCGCAGGCATTCCGGCACGCTCGGCCAGTTCAGCCAAGGCAAGCGCGGACAGCGGTGTTTCGGAAGACGGATGCACGACGACCGGGCAACCGGCGGCAATCGCCGCGGCTGCCTTGCGGGTAATCATGGCGTTCGGAAAATTCCACGGCGTAACAAGCGCAACGACGCCCAGCGCCTCGCGGCGCACGAGCATCTCGGCGTTAGGCAGATGGCTCGGTATGGTTTCGCCATTGAGCCGCTTGGCCTCTTCGGCAAACCATTCGATGAAGGCTGCGCCATAGTCGATCTCGCCGCGCGATTCCGCCAGCGGCTTACCCTGCTCCAGCGTCATCAGTAATGCGAGGTCTTCGCGGTTTGCCATAACCAGCTCGAACCAGCGGCGTAAAATTGCAGCTCTTTCCTGCGGCAACTGATTGCGCCAGGCCGGGAACGCCCTTGCCGCAGCATCGATCGCAAGCGTCGTTTCCGCTTCGCCAAGACTGGCCACGCGCGCAAGCCGCCCGCCGGTTGCAGGATCGAGAACGGCGAAGGTTTCAGCCTTTCCTCCTGCTACCCAGCGCCTGTCGACATAGCCAAGTTCGCGAAAAGATGCTTGTCGCGAAGCCTGCCAAGCCCGTCATGTTGTATCGGATGATCCAGAACGGCATTCATTGTTCTTCTCCCAATTCAGGAAGAAGTTTGTCACAGGATGGCTCGGGATTCGGACCAAAGACATCTCAACGAACGGATGGATTGGACTAAATTGAAAAGCCAGACAGTCTGTTTGGGCTAATTAACGACATCCTTGAACAAGGCCAAGGGTGCATTCGCCTTCTCGTCCTTGACCAGTTTGGTCACGATATAAGTGAAATAGCGCTCGATGCCGATGTTCTGGTCCAGAAGACGGTCAATCAGGCGCTGATAACCGTCGATATCGCGCGCCACGATCATCAGGAAATAGTCCACACCGCCGCCAACTGACCAGCAGGACACTATTTCAGGAATAGCTGTGATGGCTCTCTCGAACCTGTCAAAATCGCTTTGGCGATGGTTGCCAAGCGTAATCTGCACAATGACATGCGCAATGGGGGCAATCTTTCGATAGGCAATGCGCGCGTGATAGCCGGTCACGATGCCCGCCTCTTCCAGTTTGCGCAGTCGCAGCCAGCAAGGCGTTGCAGAAAGCCCGACCTTTTCCGCCAGGGCAAGCGGTGATCCGCGCATTCTCCTGAACGGCTTCGAGAATACGCAAATCGACGGCGTCGAGCTTCAGGGCGGCTTTCATTTTGTTGATCCAGCATCTGCACACATTCCTGTTCTCATTGGCATGGCCCTGCTTCGCTGACAAGGCTCAAGCGTCGAAAAGTCGTTACAGATCAAAATTGTAATGATCCAATATAATCATTGACATGATCGGCATGGTCTTTCACACATAGGGACAAGAACAAAAATCAAGCATATGGGGAACGAAGATGCGGCCTTACGGTTTCGCACATGGTGCATTATTGCGCCTTTTGTCCGCTCATCCGTTGCCGCACTCGGCAAAACTCGACGCAGCTTTCCCCATTGCCATGACGCTATGAGAGGCGGCGCCGTGCCAAAAACGACTAATGAGACGATTGGTCTTGAGGAAATCGAAGCAGCGCGCGACAGGCTGAACGGTCTTGTCGTGCGAACGCCGCTCGTGCGTTCCGAATATCTCAGCGAACTTGTCGAGACACCAGTTTATCTGAAACTTGAAAATCGACAGACGACCGGCAGCTTCAAGCTGCGCGGCGCGACCAATGCCGTCCTTAGCCTGCCGCCGGAAGAGCGCAAGCGCGGAGTTGTGACCGCCTCAACCGGCAATCATGGCCGCGCCCTTGCTCACGCAGCGACCCAACAGGGATTGAGCGCTACGATCTGCCTGTCATCGCTGGTGCCGCGCAACAAGGTCGATGCGATCCGCGATCTCGGCGCAGACGTGCGTATCGTCGGGAAATCGCAGGATGACGCCATGGATGAGGTCACGCGACTGGCCGGCGAAGAAGGAATGAACGTCATTCCGCCATTCGACGATCCGCGCATTATTGCCGGACAGGGCACAATCGGTCTGGAAATCATCGATGACCAACCGGCCACGGAAACGGTCCTTATTCCTCTTTCGGGCGGGGACTTGCTGCCGGTATCGCCGCAGCCGTCAAAGCCCGGCGCCCCACAATCCGCGTGATCGGCATTTCGATGTGTCGTGGAGCAGCCATGGATGCCAGTCTCAAAGCCGGCAAGCCGATCAATGTCGAGGAACTGGAAACACTGGCGGATTCACTGGGCGGCGGCATCGGGCTGGACAATCATTGGACTTTCGCCATGTGCCGCGCCTTGCTGGACGACGTGGTCCTGCTTGACGAAGAGGAGATTGCCGCCGGGATCAGACATGCAGCGACGCAGGAAGGCGAAATCATCGAAGGCGCGGCAGCGGTCGGCATTGCTGCCTTGTTGAGCGGCAAGGTCCAGCCAACGGGAGCAACCGCCATCATTATCTCGGGTCGCAATATCGATCCAGAACAGCATCGCGCAATCGTGGAAGATCGCTATCGGAGGGCAGGCTGATGGCCGAGATGAGAATTCTGACGGAAGCAGATCTGCGACAGATCATATCTCTCGACCTTGAAAGTGTGGCTTGCGTGGAAGGTGCTTTTCGGGCCCTCGCCAGCGGCGGCGTCAGCATGCCGCCCATTCTTCGACTGGATATCCCCGCCGAACGTGGCGAAGTTGACGTGAAGACGGCCTATATTCCGGGGCTTGACAGTTTCGCCATCAAGGTAAGTCCCGGCTTCTTCAACAATCCTTCCATCGGCCTTTCGTCCACCAATGGGCTGATGATCCAGTTTTCGGCTAAGACCGGGCTTATCGAAGCACTGTTGCTGGATAATGGCTATCTGACCGATGTGCGCACTGCGGCTGCCGGCGCTGTCGCCGCAAAATATCTGGCGCGGGAAGACGCCCATGTGGCCACCATCTTCGGCGCGGGGATGCAGGCAGCAATGCAGCTTGAAGCATTGACGCTCGTGCGTTCCATCCGCGAAGCAAGGATTTGGGCTCGAAACTTTGAAAATGCCGGGAACGCCGCCCGAACCCTGACCGAAAGGCTGGGAATAGCGGTCAAAGCGGTCGCAGATGCAAAAGAGGCCTGTGACGGATCTGACATCATCGTCACGACAACCCCGTCGGAAACCCCGCTCGTCAAGGCAGAATGGCTGGCGCCGGGGCAGCACCTCACTGCGATGGGCTCGGATGCCGAACACAAGAACGAGATCGATCCTGATCTGTTCCGGCGCCCAATCATCTATGTTGCCGACAGCCTGTCCCAGACGCGCAGGCTGGGTGAATTGCATCATGCAATTTCAGCGGGAATTATTGCAGCGGATACCGTCTTTCCAGAATTGGGTCAAATCGTTCTCGATGCCGCCGCATTCCAGCGGCAGGCAGACGACATAACCTTCTGCGACCTCACGGGCACAGGTGTTCAGGACACTGCGATAGCGCGCCTCGCAACGGAGCGTGCCAGCCTGCACGACGCAGGCGCGAAAATAGATTCAACCAAAACTGCAGGAGCCAGTCGATGAGTGTGGAACTCAACTTCACCCGCGCGGAATACGATCAGCGAATAGCCAAAACCCGTCGCGCCATGGAGAAGGCAGGCTTCGATATTATCATCGTCACTGACCCTCCAATATGCATTGGCTCACCGGCTATGACGGTTGGTCCTTCTATGTTCATCAATGCGTTGTGCTTTCGATGGAAGATGAGCCGATCTGGTACGGTCGCGGTCAGGATGGCAACGGCGCGAAACGCACTGCATGGCTCAGCCACGACAATATTATCGGCTATCCCGATCATTATGTGCAGTCGCTGGAACGACACCCCATGGATCTGCTGGCATCAATGCTGGAAGAAAAGGGCTGGGCTAACAAAACCATCGCCGTCGAGTTCGACAATTACTGGTATACAGCTGCCGCGCATCATGCTTTGCAGAAACACCTGCCGAATGCCCGCTTCATGGATGCGCAAGGACTGGTCAACTGGCAGCGCGCCGTCAAAAGCCCGACGGAAATCGACTATATGCGCAAGGCCGGTCGCATCGTTGAAGCCATGCACCGGCGCATTGTCGACAAAATCGAGCCGGGCATGCGCAAATGCGATCTGGTTGCTGAAATCTACGATGCAGGCACGCGCGGCGTTGATGATTTCGGCGGCGATTATCCAGCCATTGTGCCGTTGCTGCCTTCCGGACCCGACGCATCAGCACCGCATCTGACCTGGAACGATCTGCCGATGAAGACCGGCGAAGGCACCTTCTTCGAAATTGCCGGTTGCTATAAACGCTACCATTGCCGCTGTCGCGCACGGTATTTCTCGGCAAGCCGACGCAGGCATTTCTCGATGCCGAAAAGGCAACGCTTGAAGGCATGGAGGCGGGACTTGCCGCCGCCCGCCCCGGCAATACATGCGAAGACATCGCAAACGGCTTCTTCGCCGTGCTGAAGAAATACGGAATCATCAAGGACAACCGGACGGGTTATTCCATCGGCCTGTCCTATCCGCCCGATTGGGGCGAACGCACGATGAGCCTGCGCCCCGGCGACCGCACCGAATTGCAGCCCGGCATGACCTTTCATTTCATGACAGGTCTCTGGCTGGAAACCATGGGGCTGGAGATCACCGAAAGCATCGTGATCACCGAAACGGGCGTGGAATGCCTGTCGAATGTGCCGCGCAAGCTCGTGGTCAAGGATTAGGACGCCGCGATGATGCACACCTCGCCTCCCTCACGTCCCTCCCCGATCACGCCGACCGTCGATCTCGACCGCGACGGCGTGCAGCACGGCATTTGCGGCTGCCATGGTCGAGGGACGATTCCGCCTGGGGATCGCTGATGCTGCCCATCTGCGTGATCCGCAACGGCGATGGTCCAACGGCCCTGCTGACCGGAGCCAATCACGGCGACGAATATGAAGGCCCGGTCGCTCTCTACGATCTCGCCGCCAATCTGAAGCCTGAAGAGATCAGCGGACGGGTCATCATCGTTCCTGCAATGAACTTTCCTGCCTTTCTGGCGGGAACGCGCACATCCCCATTGACAAGGGCAACCTCAACCGCAGTTTTCCGGGGCGCCCGGATGGCACCGTCACAGAAAAGATTGCCGATTATTTCACCCGCTACCTTCTGCCCGCAGCCGATATCGTCATGGATTTTCATTCCGGTGGGCGAACGCTCGATTTCCTGCCTTATGCCGCCGCACACGCCTTGCCCGACACAGCACAGGAAGCTCGCTGTTTTGCGGCCGTCAAAGCCTTTTCGGCACCTTTCTCCATGCGGATGATCGAGATCGACGCTGTCGGCATGTACGATACGATAGCGGAAGAAGCGGGCAAGGTATTCGTCACGACCGAGCTTTCCGGCGGCGGCACGATTTCCGCCCGCACGGCCTCCATAGCCAAACGCGGCATCCGCAACCTTTTGCGTCATGCAGGCATTCTGCAAGGGGAAATGGAGCTATCCCCACGACATGGCTTGATATGCCGTCGCAGGAATGTTTCGGCTTTGCCGATACGGAAGGCCTGCTCGAGCCTTTGGTCGATCTCGGTACGGAGTTACGCAAAGGCGACCTCATTGCGCGCGTTCATACCGTCGCCCGCACCGGCGTGGCTCCGCAGGAATACCGCGCAGCGCTCGACGGCGTTCTTGCGGCCCGGCATTTTCCCGGTCTCATCAAGATGGGCGACTGCCTGTCGGTCATTGCCACGATCAGTAAGGAGCCTGCCTCGAAGTAAACCGATCAATACCAGCCACCGACAAGCCGGGCAAAACAACCGGCATTCATAAAGAGGAGTGAACACGATGCGCATGAAACTTCATACGATTTCCGCCCTGTTTTCGACAGCTGCGGTTCTCGCTCTCACGCTTCCGTCACAGGCCGTCACGGTCGACGATCTCAAGAGTGCGGGCTTCGTTCGCGGAGCGACAGCCAACGAAGTCCCCTATGGCTACATGGACGAAAGCGGCGCGGCCAGGGCATCGGCCCTGATGTCGCGGCTGCAATCTTCAAGAAACTCGGCATCGAGGAAATCGACTGGACAGTTACTCCGTTCGGCTCGCTCATTCCCGGCCTGAAGGCGAAGCGGTTCGAATTCGTTGCCGCAGAGCAAAACGTCCTGCCCGATCGCTGCAGGCAGGTGCAGTTCACCGTTGCGAATTCGAGTTACGGTGAGGGCCTTCTGGTTCCCAAGGGAAACCCGAAGAACATTCATTCCTATGAAGACATCAAGAAGGACCCATCGCTGAAAGTCGCGATCGTTTCCGGCGCGGACCAGATCGATTTCCTGCATGGAATGGGCATTGATGAATCGCAGATCGTCATGATCCAGGGCAATGCCGACGCGCCATCAACGGTCCAGACCGGGCGCGCCGACGCCTATGCGGCGACCGAGCTGACGGTGGCCAAACTGGTCGATAATTCACCGGAACTGGAACAGGCGCACCCATTCACCGATCCGGTTGTCGACGGCAAATCCGCCAGAAGCTTCGGCGCTTTCAGCTTCCGCCCGGAAGACAAGGAATTCTATGAGGCCTTCAACAAGGAACTTATCGAATTCAAAAAGACCGATGACTACAAGAAAATCCTGATGAACTACGGGCTTAGCGAAGAAAGCGTAGAAGCTGCAAGAACCGTGGATACGGCCAGCCTCTGCAACGCAAAGTAAATCGATTTGCGGCCCGCCGAACCGGCCAGCGGCTCGGCGGGCATTGTCTCATCTCAACCGGGAGACGACCATATGCACTGGACGGAATATCTTCCCGCCCTTTTCAAGGGGCGCAAATCACCGCCATTCTTGCCCTCAGTTCGATGGCCATCGGCACTATACTGGCATTTGCAGCCGGGATTGCCCGTTTCGCCGGCGGGCCGGTCCTATCCACGATTGCGGTGATCTATATCGAGATATTCCGCGGGACGTCTCTGCTCGTGCAACTGTTCTGGCTCTACTATGCCTTGCCGTTGATCGGCATTTCGTTCGATCCGATCACGACGGGCATCATGGGGCTTGGCTCAACATCGGCGCCTATGGCGCGGAAGTGGTGCGCGGCGCCTTGCAGGCTGTTCCCGAAGCACAGCACGAAGCCGCACGCGCACTCAATTTCAGCAAGGGGCATACCCTGTTTCACGTCATCCTGCCGCAGGCGGTGGTCGAAATGATGCCGGCCTTCGGTAACCTTGCAATCCACAATCTCAAGGATACCGCGCTTGCCTCGCTGATTGCGATCAGCGACCTGACCTTCCAGGCTCAACGCTTGCGCAATCTGACCCTCGACAGCGTGACAATCTATTCGCTGACCCTGCTCGGCTATTTTGCGATGGCGCTCATGCTTGCCGCTGCCATTCGCTGGCTGGAGCGGCGCCTGAGACGCCAGACCATGGCTGGAGGTTTCGCATGATCTACGGCTATGCCTGGGACACCTCGTCCACACTTTCCTTCGCGATTTCCATTCTGCCAATTCTCGCAATCGGTCTGACCGTAACGTTGAAGGCTGCTGCCACCGGTTTCGCAATTGCGCTGGTGCTCGGTCTCGTTTTCGCACTGCTGCGCCGCAGCCCATATAAGATCATATCCTGGCCGACAGCCGTTGTGGTGGAGTTCCTGCGCGACACACCGCTGCTGGTGCAGTTGTTTTCCTCTACTATGTGCTGCCGGTCTACGGCATTATTCTGCCTGCCTTCCTGACAGGCGCTCTGGCACTTGGCCTTCAATATTCAGCCTACACCTCGGAAGTTTATCGCGGCGGCATCGAAGCCATCCCGCGAGGCCAGTGGGAAGCGGCACGCGCTTTGAATCTTACACCGTGGCGTACCTATCGCGATATCGTCATTCCGCAAGCCATTCCCCGGATCATTCCGGCCATGGGTAATTACCTCGTTTCCATGCTGAAAGAGACGCCGGTTCTATCTGTCGTGAGCATTGTCGACATGCTGAACCTCGCCAATTTGATCGGCGACCGTACCTTCGAATATTTAGTGCCGCTGTCGATGGTCGGGCTGATCTTCCTTGTGCTGACTCTAATTTGTTCGGCGCTCATACGCCTGCTCGAACGCACACTTCCAAAAACGGGATCGCTCTCAAATGACCCAGGAAATTATCCGCTTTCAGGACGTAACCAAGCGCTTCGGAGCACTGACAGTGCTGGATCGCTTCAACTTTTCGGTAAAACCGGCGAGAAAGTGACACTCATCGGCCCTTCGGGATCAGGAAAGTCGACGGTGCTCCGTATTCTCATGACACTGGAACCGTTTCAGGAAGGCACTTGAACTCGCCGATATGTCCTATCATGAGCCGAACGGCAAAGGACAATTTCAGGCGAGTGACGGCCATTTGCGCAAGATCCGATCGCATGTCGGCATGGTGTTCCAGAGCTTCAATCTGTTTCCGCATATGTCGGTGCTGCGTAATATCATCGAGGCCCCGGTTCATGTTCTGGGCATGAAGCGTAGCGAGGCGGAAGCTCGTGCGCTCGACTTATTGTCGCTTGTAGGGTTGACTGACAAGAAGGATCATTATCCTTCACAGCTTTCGGGAGGTCAGCAGCAACGTGTCGCTATCGCTCGCTCGCTTGCCATGCGCCCGCGCGTCCTGTTGTTCGATGAACCGACATCCGCACTTGACCCGCAGTTAGTAGGTGAAGTGCTTTCCGTCATTCGGGGCTGGCGCAGGAACATGATCTGACCATGCTTCTTGTCACGCATGAAATGCGATTTGCCCGCGAAGTCTCTGACCGCGTTTGCTTTTTCGATAAAGGCCGCATTTGCGAGCAAGGCACGCCGGAGCAGATATTCCAGTCTCCAACGGAAGCACGGACCAAGGAGTTCTTGCAGTCGGTACTTTAGAGCGCATTTCGATCTGATTGAATCAGATCGGCTCCAACCTATTTTATTTTAAGCATAATCTTATCGATCCTCGTTTCACTCCGGTCGGATTATGCTCTAATCAATCGACTAGGCAATTGATCCTACATCATAGACAGGCGGCAGTTGGGCAAAAGTCTCACGGATCGTCTCAAGCGACGTCTGCAAAGCCAAACGCGAAAGCCGTCCGCCAAGACAGACCCGGATGCCCCCGCTTCCTCGATCTGCACCAGCCACAAAGGGATCGGACGGCGTGACCGCAACGCCTTTGCTGGCAAGCGCGCGCACCAACCCATCCTCAGACCAGTTGCGAGGAATTTTCAGCCAGGCGCATAGAGAAAGCGGATTGCTGCCTGCCACGAGTGGCCCCAGAATGTCGGTCACTTGTGCCTGACGGGATCGCAACTCGCTGCGCTGAATGTCAATAAGTTCCGCAGCCGTACCATCTTCGATCCAGCGACTGGCCATCTCAGCCATAAGGTTGACACCGCTCCAGCTCGTTACACGAAGAATGGATGTAACCCGAATGGAATAGTGTGTCGGAACAACAAGATAACCCGTACGCAATCCCGTCATGACCGTTTTGGTGAAGCTCGTTACAAAGAAGCCCAACTCCGGCAAAAGTTCCGGCATTGATGGCAGTTTATCTTCGAGAATAGGCTTGTAAACTTCATCCTCTATAACGCAGACATTATATCGTCGAGCGATTTCGGAAATAGCGATACGGCGTTCGGTTCTCATCAGATGGCTGGTTGGATTGCCGAGTGTAGGGATCATCACAAGTGCACGGACGTCACCAATCTTGCAGGCAGTTTCAAACGCATCCGGTAAAATGCCCTGTTCGTCGATCGGGAGCCCGCGCAGAGTGAACCCAAGCACATTGGCAAGACCGATAATGCCATGGTCGGTCAGGCTTTCCGTGAGCACCACCTCCCTGGCTGGACGACAGCAGCGACAGCAAGAAACAATCCATGTGCAGCACCGTTTGTGATGATGATCCGCCCCGGATCAACGTCTACAGATAAGCTGCGCAGCCAATCTCGCGCGACAGCACGATGTCGATCCAGCCCCGCAATTGGACGACATGGACGCATGAAGCCTGCATTGTCCGATTGGCTCATTTCTTCCAGCAAGCGACGTGAGGCATTCTCATGTGCTTCTGTATAGACGGCCCGAATAATCGACAGATCCGCTGTCCCGCTCGGATCCCGGTCCAGCATGAACCGGTCCGCTCGCTCCGTCACACGGTTGCAGACATAGGTTCCCCGGCCAACCTCGCCGCGCAGATAACCACGCCGTTCCGCCTCTTTGTAGCTGATACTGACCGTCTGCACTGAAAGCCCAAGCTTGTGAGCCAGATCGCGATGAGTGGGCATGCGCGTGGCGGGCAAGAGAATGCCCTTCTCGATATCATCGACAATTCTATCCGTCAAAAGCCGGTGTTTGGTGGCTCCTTGCGCATTTCAATATGGGTTCCCACATACGTCCACCGACTCCATCATGACATATCACGAATTGTCTTATTATACTGAAAAATTGTCATGATAATCCAGTCAAAACAGCAAGTCCTGGGAAGCCTTTTCCAGTCCCGATGTGTCATGCCGCGATAGTCAAGAACCGCCCATCAGTGAACACTCGTTGGACGCGGTATATTCCATCAATATTCAGGCTACTTGGCCGGTGTCTTGCATAAAGCTGCAAACAGCGCCCAATCGACGATTCCATGACCAGCATCTTCCCGACCGTCTTCGTCGGCTTTTCACCGCTTACAGCGATGTTCATGACATGGACTGCAAGACTGTGACCGCCATACCGTCCGATAGAAACTGTAACGTCACAGATTTATTGCCATATCAATAAAAGGGCGCTCATCGGAGCGCCCTTTCACCCGCATTAGAATAAATATGTATCAGGCAGCCTTGCCCACAAGCCCATGCGGATCGAGAACGAACTTCTTCGCCGCGCCCTGATCGAAGCTCTCATAGCCCTTCGCCGCATCCTCAAGCGATATGACCTGAGCGTTGACAATCTCGGCGATATTCAGGCGTCCGTGGAGGATAGCCTGCATCAACTGACGATTATATTTCAAAACAGGTGTCTGGCCTGTATGGAATGACTGTGCCTTGGCCCAACCGAGACCGAAGCGCAGCGACAGACTGCCTTGTTTCGCGGCATTATCGACGGCGCCGGGATCTTCAGTGACATAGAGTCCCGGAATACCGATTGCCCCTGCAGGACGGGTTATTTCCATCATCTGGTTCAGCACAATTGCCGGCTGTTCGCCACCGCTATGACCGCGCGCCTCGAAACCAACTGCATCAATTGCACTATCAACCTCATTGCTGCCAGTGACCTCTGCAATCATATCACCGAGACGGTCACTTGCTGAAAGATCGATAGGCTCAAACCCCACTTTCCGTGCGTGATCAAGGCGCTCCTTATTGAAATCGCCGATCATGACGACCGCAGCACCTAGAATGCGTGCGGATGCGGCGGCAGCAAGACCGACTGGCCCTGCGCCCGCGACATACACAACCGAGCCAACCCCGACTCCAGCCTTGACCGCACCATGAAAGCCGGTCGGCAAGATATCAGAAAGCATGGTAAGGTCACGGATTTTTTCCATCGCCTGTTCGCGATCAGGAAACTTCAGCAGATTGAAGTCAGCATAGGGTATCATGACGTAGCGGGCCTGCCCGCCAATCCAGCCGCCCATATCAACATATCCGTAAGCACCGCCTGCGCGAGACGGATTAACGGTCAGGCAAACGCCAGTGTCCTGAGACTTACAGCAACGGCAACGACCGCAAGCGACATTGAATGGCACCGAAACGATGTCACCCACATCGAGCATCTCGACATCGCTACCCTTTTCGATGATTTCACCAGTGATTTCATGCCCAAGTACAAGTCCGGGCATGGCTGTGGTGCGTCCACGAACCATGTGCTGATCCGAACCACAAATATTGGTTGAGATCACCTTCAATATAACGGCATGTTCCAGCTTCCTCCGTCCGGTGCCGCTAACGCTGGATCTTCAATATCACGCACTTCGACTGTCCCGGGCCGCAAATAAACGACGCCACGGTTCTTGCTCATGTCTACCTCCTCCAGGTCGAACAACACTGACAGATTTCTAGCAATGCAATGATCGATATTTTTCGGGCATAAGTTGGATACACCCGTTCAAGGAGGTTACAGACTGAAAGCAAGCTATTCAGTCTCAATCGCGACACGTCTCATTCAAATTGACCTTGGGAACGTGGCTTGCAGCAGCATTAATACGTGGCAGGTTTCACGTCTCCCACATCTTCATCAAAAATGAAGGCCGGTCCGACAACGCGAACATTACGATCTGTTATGGGTGCAAACGAGGTTGCGGAAACACTAACATCGGCACCACGGGCCGGGCGTGTATCCGGCATGGGAACGACGACATCTTTGAACGCGCGACCGCGTTTATCATTGGCTCGCAGTTCGCTGATCTTACCGACATATCCGGCCCAGTTACACTTCTTGAAATCACCGTCTCCCTGATAGTTATAGGCCGTCGGCAATTCGACATAAGGCTTACCGCTCGAGACCGAAACCATATCAGCCGTCTCGCCATTCGGATTACTCAAAATATAGAGATCAACGTTTTCGCCCTGACAAATGAACCGGCATCGTGCCATTGTTTCCTTCACATTATCGGAGTTCTGAAACTGCGAATGCGGAGCTGGAAAGAGATAGCCATCCGACAAACGAACGCAGTAAGTCAAAGCGCCTTTAATGCCGTTTGGCACCCATGGTTTGTTGTTGGTCGCAACCGATATAACTTTCGGTCGATCAAGCTTCACTTTCGCGGTCTGCCTGGTCGATTGTTCAGCACATGAACGCGATGCAAGCGAACTAGAGGAAAGTTGCCGCTGGATTGCTGCGATGCGCTGGGAAAGATCGCGGCATGGGTTGAAGAATCCCCACGCTCGTCGCCACTTTTGCAACCGCGGCTACGTTCCAGCGCGCGCAAAGCTGAGAGCTGGCGCTGCGTCATGATATCCGCAGCATCGGCTGCTCGCGTGCAAGACGCGGCAGCCATCTGCGGAAAACAAAACAGTCCAATCAAAAGAAGCAAGGCGAAAGATTTTGCCACCACAACACCTTTGGAACCTATAACTTTTGATGATCACCTCACTGACAAGAGCTGTAGAGGTGCTTCCATTTCTGAATTCTCTCGTTTGGAGTCCAACACCTCATCCGGATTCATTTCAGATACAAGCGCGGCTAATGCCAATCGTAAATAAAGAGGTGCGTCAGCGCGATTTATAGATTTCAACGCAACTCGCGAGATACCAAGAGAATAGGCCAGCTCTTGCTCGGAAGTGTTTAGGGATGCACAGATTTTCGCGAGTCTTTCATATGCACGTCTACCCATTACCGTTGTTCCCTCCTCTGAAAATATAGCGATCGACTCGACCGCCATTGCCTTCACCATTTTATGTTCAGCCCCAGATTACCTTCCCATATCCGGTTGCGTTCGCCACCGAGATTGGTTGTGTAATCCGCTGTCGCAAACAGGCTAGCCTTTTCAGTAATATCCAAAGTCAGCCCGCCACCCACTTCCAGCGAAGTGCCTTTGAGATCGGTTACAATCGGATCGGTAGCAAAACGCACGGTCTGGTCTGAAGAGAAATTATGCCAGAGATTGGCTTTCAAGTACGGCCGCAGTTTTCCGATCGATGTTTCCTGTTTGCCTTGCAGTCTGAATCCAGCCCGCCCCGTCCACGCTTTATTTGTATCGAACTCTACCGAAGAATAGCGATCAGCCTGATCGTCAAGCGAGAGGCGCCGCCAGATCAACTGCGCCTGAGGCTCCAGTGTCCAGCTTTCGCTCAGAGATAGGATAGCCCCCTTCAAGCGAAGCCGTAACCCCATGTCCGTCGAGGTCGATACTCTGGCCACCATTCGAGGTCGCATCACCACCGAACCACGTTCCCATCAGTATGGCGTCGAGATACCAGCCTTGAGGTCCTATATGCGTCCAATATCCGCCGAAACTCGTACCCGTAACTTCGAGATCACCGACAGCGAGATCGTTCCAGCCAAGTGCTTGCCCAGTGACGTCCCCGGTCGCACGCGCATAACCGAAAACAGGCCGAGACGGTCAAAATGTCCGCCATTCGTCTCACGACCCAGGATATCCTGTCCAGCCTGAATACTAAATAGCTTTCCATCAAGTCCTGGGGCGACCGTACCTTTCCATTTCATGTCGGTGTCTTGTCCGAAAACTCTAGCCCAGCTGGCAGGCAGATATCCGGCCGTCTCAAGCAAGTCCTGTTCACCGCGACGCTCGTGAAAGGTGCCTAGAGTAGAAAGCGCAAGATGATGCGCAACCGGTGGCAAAGCCGAATAGACGGGCACCTCCGCACGATAGAGCGGGATCACGTCCCCTGAACCCGCGTTGCCCCAGATGAGGGCGGAACTGCTTCATCGAAGGGCAGTGCAACCCCATATTGCTGTCCCGTTCTATTATCTGGAGGGTTGGGTGCCTCGGCGGAATCTGGTGGAGGAGGCGCCGCAGGTGCTGTGGCATCTTCTGTTACTGGAGTTGATGTGTCGTCCGGGTTCCCGTCATTGGGGTCGACGGGCAAAGTTGCTGGTGGCTGCTCGCGCAGGTGACGGCGCAGTCGTTTCAGGTTCTTGCGGTGAGACGGCAGTTCCGTCCGTCGTAGACGGTGGCTCGCTCCCGCGCATCAAAGTGGATCGCAGATACCAGTTATCGGCCGTGTTCGCCGTAACACCGCCTTTGAAAAGAAAGTACTCGTAAGCCCCCGCTGCAGCACGACCGTTCAGCGAAAACGCATTCTGGCTGGTGGAGCCGCCATTCAGCGCCTGCACAACCATGATCCCATCCGCGTTCGTTGCAGCACCCGTCCCACCCACATTCGTGACCGCAATACTGGTACTGCCTGATGCAGCGCCCGTGTCGATCACCAGTTTATCAGAAGGGGAATTATCGGAACCGAGAACGGTATCGACGAACAATAGACCATTCTGCCCGACATAATTACCCTTGATCGTAAATATGTCGACAGTACTCGTTCCGCCGTTGGTAAGATCAATTCGCCCGGCATTGAAGACGCTTGCCAGCTGACCTGGGGTGAATGGGTTCACGCTGCCTTTGCAGCGCCGCCATAAACCGTGCTCGTCCTATCGATGTTAAGCGCCCCGTTCCTGTTCCGGCGTCGCCCAACGTAAGAGCGCTATCTAAAACAAGACGCGTATCATCGGTAAGATCGATAGTCTCCCAGCTGTCGAAACGGGCAATTTTTCCCGTCTTTACGTTACCGAATGTGAGAACATCGGCCCCTCGCCGCCGGTAAGCTGTTTGGTCGCGCCGATATTAGCATCCGTCAGATTGGTGAGAATTGCCGTATCGTTATCTGGTCCGAGGTCGATCTTCCCATAGATTATACCGCCGCCATTCCATGAGAACTGGTCGTCACCGAAACCGAGCAGGACATCGCCCGCGACCGTACCACCCGTCATGGTTACACTGTCGGTTCCGCTGCTGATGCTTATATTACCGCCAATCATGCCTCCCGAAATGATAATTGTATCGTTTCCGAGGCCGGCAATCAGATTGCGGTCAATCGTTCCACCGGACATGTTGAAATAATTGTTGTCGAGTTTGAGATTGACACGACCAATCCGGCCATCCGTCATGACGGCGTAATCGCCGTCGTCAAAGGCATCAACGATACGCCCGCCCGACATGGAAAAGTGATCGTAACCATTACCTTGATTAAGCGACCCAATCTCGCCGCCCGTTATCCGGAATTCGTCAATATCCTTTCCCTGACGGACATTTCCTGCGACGTGTCCGCCCGTAAAGAAAGCTATTAAGACCGTCGCCCTGATCGACATCTCCCAGAATCGAACCGGAATGGACTTCCACATGATCGCCGCCAGAGCCGAAGACAACATCACCGTTTATGGCTCCTGCTCCTCCAGATGGCAGAAGCAACGTGTTGTTGCCGTCGGCATCGGTAAGGCCACCGGAAGATGTACCGCTATCGCAGATGAATGTGTCATCGCTGAACGTTGGAGAGAACGGACATGCAGCCAGGGAAGGAGTGCTGTGCAGCAAAACCACCCCCAAGGATATCAGTGCTGTGCCCGACATAAAACGAATGGCGTGCGAGCCGATATCGCGAGAATGCATTGAAACCCCTCAGCTCTTTACAATGCGGCGCTTGCACCAATAGAAGGGCATTTTCTTTCGTTAGGCAACGTAAAATATCACGTTAAAATGAAACTACTTCTATAGAAGAAAGATAATCAAAAATTCAAACAACCCTGCCAGTTGCTCCAATATGAAACACACTCTCACTGAGTAAACTAACTTTACATATACTTAGACCTATAAGCTATTAATTTCATTACAAAATCCATCACACCCCTTGAACGGGGAATGCATGCGCGCATAAAATTACAATTTTAATGGAAATAATATATTAAAACAGATTATGATTGCAGATCAATGGTGATTGCAACTTGAGGCGAATATTAACTTTATCTGGGAAAAGTGTATCCGGCTTGCTGCCTTCATTGCATCAACCCGACACAGAGATTTAAATTGATTGCATCTCAAAATTAGTAAGGAATCACTCTTGAGTGGGTGCAACATTCTCACAGCCAAATTCATCGACTTTGGATTTAACCAAGTCAGATAAACAACACAGAAGATAGCTTGAACTTCTAGAAATCGTCTCTGTGTCGGATCGATTGTAGATAGGCGTAAGCCGTACCCAAAAGCACGGGCACAATGACCAAAGCGGTCCAGAATAGAATATTGCTCATCTCTGCCCTCCCTCCCATGGTGCGTAGCGATGTGCATCCTGCATCTTCTATTCTAACACGTAAAACCGTTTTGTTCCGGATTATTAACAAAAGGCTAACAACATCAGCTATTCTGAAGAGCGAATATTGCCACAAGCCAGTCAACGAACACCCTGACGCGTGGAGAAAGTTGGCGATCACGCGAATATACGACAGATACAGCTGATGAGCTTGGTGGATAGGCAGCGAGTATCGGCACCAATTTTCCATCAGCGACATACCTCATCGCATCATAACGGGTATCTGGATAATGCCGAGCCCCGAACAGGCCGCCGCAGTATAACTTTCAGCAGCATTGACTGAAACCGAGGCCGGTATCGTGACAGTTCGCAGAGCACCGTCAATCGTGAACTCCAATGGCATGCGCGCTGTACTGCCGCTAGCCCTGAAACCGATCATCCGATGACCATCGGACAGATCATCTGGATGTTTTGGATGTCCAAATCGTGCAATATAAGAAGGGGATGCAAGGGTGACTTCATCCAGAGTCGTAACACGCCGGGCAATCATGTCACTATCCTGCAATGCGCCAACGCGCAGTACGCAATCAATACCTTCCCGAACCAGGTCGACGAACCGGTCCCCTTCAGTCATATAGAATTCAATCTCCGGATATTTCTCCAGAAAGGCTGGTAATTCCGGCAGGAGAAAATGACGCGCAAGCGTCCCCTGCACTTCTACCCGCAGCAAGCCTCTGGGTGTTGCCCCGGAAAATCCGCCTTCTGCATCTTCAACACTGGCGATAATTTCTATGCAACGCTGATAATATGCCTGACCGTCAAGCGTCGGATTGACATGGCGTGTGGTTCGCAGAAACAGTGTGCCCAAGCGCTTTTCAAGCTGCTTGATCGCGTCCGTAACCGTTGAACGGGAATCCGAGATCTTCCGCCGCCAGAGTGAAACTGCGTCGTTCCAATACGCGGGTGAACACCCGCATTGCATCAAACCTGTCCATCTGATTGTTCGCTACTTTCGGATAGTAATGACAAATAATGCCGGATTAAACGGCGTTAGAAAAGTGCGATCTTGCTGTGGGTTGTACAAAACCAAACCACCGGAACGGAGCAGACAATGTCCGATATGAAAACAAGGTTGCCATCGTCACTGGGGCATCGCGCGGCATTGGCGCTGCCATTGCCGAAAGACTGGGCCACGACGGTTTTACTATCATCGTCAACTATGCAGGCAATGCCGCTCTCGCCGACGCCGTCGTTAACAAGATCGAGGCTTCGGGCGGCATTGCGCGAGCAGCACAGGCTGATGTTGCCGATCCTGCCGCAGTAAAGAGAATGTTCGATGCGACCGAAGACGCTTTCGGCGGCGTAGATGTTCTCGTCAATAATGCTGGCATTATGGCACTCTCGCCTATTACAACAACTGAGGATGCTGATTTCGACAACCTCGTCTCGATCAACCTCAAAGGCACTTTCAACACCATGCGGGAGGCTGGAAAACGCCTTTGTGACAATGGGCGTATCATCAATTTTCCACCACTGTCGTCGGCTTAAAACTCGAAAACTATGGTGTCTATACCGCGACCAAGGCCGCAGTTGAAACGCTGACAGCAATCATGGCCAAGGAAATGCGCGGACGAAACATAACCGTCAATGCCGTTGCACCCGGCCCCACTGCCACAGATCTTTTCTGAACGGCAAGTCTGAAGAACTGGTCGCGCGCATGGCCAAGATGAGTCCGCTCGAACGTTTGGGCACCCGGAAGATATTGCTGGAGTGGTCGCATTTCTGGCCGGACCGGATGGCGGCTGGGTGAATGGCCAGACATTGCGTGCCAATGGCGGTGTCATCTGAAGTACCGGGCACGTTCTGCGATGCGCATATCTCGCAGAACGTACTTTCCTCTAGAATTATCCTAATAGTTGTAGATATCCCTATTCGCCTTGACAGTTTGTCACGGTGAGGCTTCACATGAGCCGGATTCTTTTCGCTTTTCTAATAGAACACTAGAATTGGCACCGGTCGACGTGAGGGATGCAAATGCGTATTGGTTTCAACCGACTTTTATGGGCTTTTGCAGTCACGGCCTGCCTGTCGGCAACTCCGCACGACACACACGCTGCCGAAACCCGACGAATAGAGATCACCAAGGATAGCGATTATTTCGGCTTCGACTTGCGCACGGAGAAGAATGTCTCGCTCGACCAGTGTAAGAACATTTGTCTGGGCGACAATGCATGTCTTGCTTTCACCTATAATCCGAAGGTCAAGTGGTGCTTCTTGAAATCCGATTTCAACAAGCTCAATCAGTCCGTGGGCTCCATTGCGGGCAAGGTCGTAACGCAATCCGCAGCCGCACGTGAAGCTGAAGATATGGGCGCCCCGCCCGCCATCTCGTTCTTTGCCGCCAATCTGGTTGATGAAGCCCGTCGTCTCAAGCGCGAAATCAGCGGCCTTGAAAGCTCTGACAGCCTGCGCGATCTGCGCAATGAAGCAGGCGCTGCTGGGATGAATGGCGATCCGCGCACGGCAATGGAAAAATTCCGACTGGCTGCCAGCATGTCGCCGGACGAAAGCGAAATCTGGGCCGGATATGCGCTGTCAGCGCTTGCGACCGAGCCGTCCAATGGTCAGGAACGTTCCAAGTTCCAGCGCGATGCGACGTCGGCCTCATGGTTTGCCTACCAGACCTCACGCACCAGGATGAGCGCGCGCAAGCGCTTGCCGTCATGGCGCAGGCACTGGAAAAGCGCGAGCTATCCCGCCCGGCCCTGCAAGCCTATGAAGCGAGCCTCGATCTCGCCAATGCCGCATCCGTTCGTGCGGCCTATGAAGACCTGAAAGCCCGTAAAGGTTTCCGCATCATCGACAACACCGTCGATAGCGACAACGCCGCGCCGCGTATCTGCGCGCAGTTCTCGGAAGAACTGGTGAAAAGCGGTGTCGATTATTCAAGCTTCGTCAAACTCGACAATGGTGCGCCGCAGGCGGTTGAAGCCAAGGATCGTCAGATCTGCGTCGAGGGTCTGGAACATGGCCGCAATTATACGGTGACCTTCCGTCAGGGCCTGCCTGCTGCGATTGGTGAAACACTGCCAGCACCGGTCAATCTTTCCATCTATGTCCGGGACCGCGTGCCATCCGTCCGCTTTACCGGCGACAGCTTCGTGCTGCCAGCCAAGGCACGCCGCGGCATTCCGCTGGTGAGCGTCAATCTCGATGCAGCCAAGGCCAAGCTTTACCGCGTCGGTGATCGTTCGCTGGCACAGCTTCTCTCCGGCTATCAGTTCCTGCGCCAGCTCGACAGCTACGATATCAGCACGGTTTCCGATCAGATGGGTGCGCCTGTCTGGGAGGGTGAGATCGAGGTTGCAGGCAATGAGCTGAACAAGGAAGCAACGACCAGTTTCCCGGTTGATGAAGCACTGCCGGAACGCAAGCCTGGCGTCTATGTGCTGACCGCCGAGCCGCTGGTTCAGAAGTCCGATGATGAATATGGCACCAAGGCAACGCAGTGGTTTGTCGTTTCCGACATCGGCCTTTCGACCTATACCGGACAGGACGGCATCAATGTGTTTGCCCGTTCGCTGGAAAGCGCAGAGCCGCTTAAAGGCGTGAAGCTGACGCTGCTTGCACGCAACAATGAAGTGCTGGGCGAAGCGACCACCGACAGCGATGGCCGGGCGACGTTTACGCCGGGACTGACACGCGGCACAGACGGCATGGTGCCAGCGGTGCTGATGGCAAGTCAGCATGATGAGGATTTCACATTCCTCGATATGGCTCGCGCCGGTTTCGATCTTTCCGATCGTGGTGTGACGGGCCGTGCTGTGCCGAAAGCGCTTGATCTTTATGCATGGACAGAGCGCGGCATTTATCGCGCGGGCGAAGTTGTGCATGTAGGCGCGCTTGCGCGTGACGACACCGCAACTGCAATCGATGATCTGCCGCTCACCTTCATCTTCACGCGTCCCGATGGCGTGGAAGATCGCCGTCTCGTTTCCGACAGCAAACTGGCCGGTGGTCATGCCATCGACCTGACCTTGCCGTCGAACGCCATGCGCGGCACCTGGAATGTTTCGGTCTATACTGATCCCAAGCAGCCAGCGATTGCCACGCAGATGTTTCTGGTTGAAGATTTCGTGCCGGACCGGATCGAATTCGATCTGACGTCTGACAAGCCGGAAATCGCTGTTGGCGAAACTGCCAATATCACCGTGGACGGTCGTTTCCTCTATGGCGCGCCTGCCGCCGGTCTTGCGCTTGAAGGCGAAGTCACGCTTTCGACCAAGCGTCAGTGGGACCGCTTTGGGTATTATTTCGGCCTCGCCGATGAAGAACAGGGCGAAGCCACACGCCTGCCGCTCGATGGCCTGTCAAAAGTCGATGACAACGGCAAGGCGACTTTCCCGGTTACAATCGATGAAATGCCGTCAACAACGCGCCTCGTAAATGCAGCCGTGACCGTTCGTATGCGCGAAACCGGCGGTCGTGCGGTTGAGCGTAAGATCGATGTTGCCATTCAGCCGGAAACCGATCTCATCGGCATTCGCCCGAATTTCGCTGGCGATGAAGTTCCGCAGGGCGGCACTGCAAAGTTCAGCCTGATCGCCTCTGACAGCAAGGGGATCGCAAGGCGCTTGATGGCGCACAATGGTCGCTGGTCAAGATCGAGCGTAATTATCAGTGGTATCGCAGTGGCAACAGCTGGAACTACGAACCAGTGACTTTCACCAAGGCGATTGCCAACGGCAAGATCGACCTTGCAACCGATAGCGAAGCTGAAATCAGTCTGCCGGTCGATTGGGGCCGTTACCGTCTGGAAATCGAATCCGCTGATGCTTCGGGTCCGGCCACAAGCTATGAATTTGATGCGGGCTGGTTTGTCAGCTCAACCTCGACCGAAACGCCGGACGGGCTCGAAATCGCGTTCGACAAGGAACATTATGCGGCGGGTGATACGGCAGAACTGAAAATCTCCCCGCGTTTTGCCGGTGAGTTGCTCATCACCATTGGTGCGGAAAAGCTGCTCAAGACAATCACCGCAAGCGTGCCGGAAGGTGGCACGACCATCGATATTCCGGTGGGTGAGGATTGGGGTGCGGGCGCCTATGTTACGGCAACGCTGTTCCGTCCGGGTGAGGCTATTGAAAGCCGTATGCCTGCGCGTGCGATTGGTCTTAAATGGCTGAAGGTCGACCCTGCCGACAAGCAGCTTGCAGTCAAGCTCGCCCCGCCTGAAAAGATCGCGCCGCGCTCCACATTGTCCATTCCGGTTTCGGTTGAAAATGCGGGTGGCGAGCAGGCCTATGTCATGGTCGCGGCGGTCGATGTCGGCATTCTCAACCTGACACGCATCAGCCGCCGAACCCTGAAAACTGGTACTTCGGCCAGCGTCAGCTGGGCCTTGAAATACGCGACATGTATGGTCGCCTGATCGACGGTTCGCTCGGTGTCACGGGCAAGCTGCGCACAGGCGGCGACGGTGGCAATATGGCAGCCGAAGGCAGCCCACCCACCGAAAAACTGCTTGCGCTGTTCTCCGGTCCGGTTGAACTCGACAGCGATGGCAAGACAACGATCACCTTCGACATACCGCAGTTCAACGGCACGGCGCGCGTAATGGCTGTTGCATGGACCAAGAAGGCCGTAGGTCATGCGGTCAGTGATGTCATCATCCGCGATCCGGTGGTCATCACTGCTGGTCTGCCACGCTTCATGGCCCCGGTGATCAGGCCAATATCCACTTCGATATTGCCAATACGGATGCACCGGACGGCGATTATCATGTGAGCCTTGAAACCACCGATAATCTCGGTGTCGAGGTTGGCTCTTATCCTGAAAGCATTGCGCTGACCGGTGGCAAGCGGCAGTCGATCACCGTTCCGCTCAATGCTGTGGCCACAGGTGCCGGTGGCGTGACGATCCGGCTTTCCAATGATGCGGGCCTCAATGTTGAGCAGGCTTTGGCATTGCCGGTGCGCCCGGTCGATCTGCCGATCACGAGCCGTCATGTCGTCAATCTTGGCGCCAATGGCGGGAGTGTGAGTCGATGGCGGCCTTCTGTCTGAAAGCCTGCTTGATGGTGCTTTTGTCAGCGTTGGTGTGACGCGAAGTGCCGCATTTGATGTGCCAGCTTTGTTGATGGCGCTCGACCGCTATCCTTATGGCTGCACAGAGCAGACCACCAGCCGCGCACTGCCGCTGCTATATTTGAGCGACATGGCGGCAGGTACGGAAGCGGCAGCGGGTCTGGAAAGTCAGGAAGAACTTAAAAGCGCGTACAGGATTCCATCTTCCGCGTGCTCAACAACCAGTCTTCGAGCGGTTCGTTTGGCCTCTGGTCGCCGGGATCGGGTGATCTCTGGATGGACGCCTATGTGACCGACTTCCTGACGCGTGCCCGCGAAAAGGGCTATGACGTGCCGCAGCAGGCGATGCTCTCCGCACTTTCCAATCTGCAAAATGCGCTCGGCTATACCACCGACGTCAAGGAACGTGGCAACGACATTGCCTATGCGCTCTATGTTCTGGCACGTAACAAGAAGGCTTCTGTTGGCGATCTGCGTTACTTTGCCGATACCCAGCTTGAAAACTTTGCAAGCCCGATGGCCGTTGCCCAGCTTGGTGCAGCACTTGCCCTTTATGGCGACCAGCCTCGTTCGGAACGCGTGTTCAATTCGTCGCTCCAGCTCGCAACCAGCCAGTCAAGCTTTGACTATAATCGTTCCGATTACGGTTCGCCGCTGCGTGATGGCGCAGCCATGCTGGCGCTTGCTACCGAGACCAAGCCTGCCCCGAAAGTGCTGCCGTCGTTGATTACGCTGGTCAAGTTCCAGCGTGAAAAGGCGCGTTACTTGAGCACGCAGGATCAGGCGTGGATGCTGCTTGCAGCACGCGGCCTGCAGGATGACAATGGCGCGATCAGCCTCGACATCAACGGCACCGCGCATCAAGGCTCGTTCTCCGAGCGTCTCAATGGCGCAGCCCTTGAAGCACAGCCGCTGGTCGTCACCAATAAGGGTCAGGGTTCGGTCGATGCGGTCGTGACTGCGGTGGCGCCGCCCGCACAGTCACTGCCTGCGGGTGGAGAAGGTTTCAACATCGAGCGCACCTATTATACGCTTGATGGCGAGCTGGCCAATGTCACAGGCGTCAACCAGAATGAGCGCTATGTGGTTGTTCTCAAAATCGACGATCTGCAGGAATGGCAATCGCGTCTGCTTGTGACCGATCTGCTGCCAGCTGGTTTCGAGATCGATAATCCGGGCCTTGTTTCCAGTGCCGATCTTGGCAATTTCCCATGGCTTGAAAGCACACAGGCAGCGCATCTCGAATTCCGCAATGATCGTTTTGTGGCCGCTTTCGACCGCTCTGCAGGCGAGAAGAAGCCGATCACGCTCGCTTATGTGGTGCGTGCGGTGACGCCCGGTCTTTACACGCATCCGGCAGCAACTGTTGAGGACATGTATCGTCCGCAATTTGCAGCGCACGGCAACGGGCATGATGGAGGTGCCGCGCCATAGCGCGGCCAGACGAATGAAAAGGCGGTGGAAAATAACGATTGGCGGTGCCGCGTTTCTCGGCATCGCCGCTGTAGGAACGGTCGCTGGGCTTGACTGGCTCGACCGCGCTTATCCTCCGCCTTTGCCGGAACGGCTGACCATTTCCACCGAAGTCATGGATCGTGACGGCGCTTTGCTGCGTGCCTATGCAACGCCGGACGGCTATTGGCGCTTGAATACCCGCATTGAAGATGTCGATCCGAAATTCGTGAAAATGCTGATCGCCTATGAGGACAAGCGTTTTACGATCATGGCGGCATCGATTTCAGGGCGCTGTTGCGCGCCGCTTACCAGCTTGCAGGCAGTGGCCGCATCGTGTCGGGCGGCTCGACGCTTTCCATGCAGCTTGCCCGTCTGATCGAGCCGCGCGAAAGCCGCAGCTTCAGCTCCAAGTTCCGGCAGCTGGCGCGTGCGATCCAGATCGAACGACGGCTGAGCAAGTCTGAAATTCTCGAACGCTATCTGACGCTCGCCCCTATGGCGGCAATCTGGAAGGTGTACGGTCGGCATCATTAGCCTATTTTGGCAAGGAGCCGCTGCGCCTCACCATATCGGAGGCCGCATTGCTTGTGGCTCTGCCGCAATTGCCGGAGCGCCGCCGCCCGGATCGCGAGATGGAGAACGCAGTTGCCGCGCGGGATCGTGTTTTAAAACGCATGGTTTCGTCCGATGTGTTCACGAGCGAAGAAGCCGAGCGCGCATCGCGTGAGCGCATATCCGCTACGCGTCATCCCCTGCCTTCATTGGCCGCTCACTTTGCCGATCTCGCATTGAAGCAGGCGCCGACCGAGGCCCGGCATCAACTGACGCTTAAAAAGTCGGTGCAGGCAGGACTGGAAGCAGTGGCTCGGGAAGCCGCTGCCAAGCTTGGGCCAAAAGTATCGGTCGCCATGGTGCTGGCCGATAGCCGCAACGGCAATATCTTAGGCGAAGTCGGCTCCGCTGATTATTTCGACGGCAAGCGGCAGGGCTGGATCGACATGACCCGCGCCGTGCGCTCGCCCGGTTCCACGCTCAAGCCTTTCATCTATGGGCTGGCCTTCGAGCAGGGACTGATTGCGCAGGAAACCATCATCGAGGACCGCCCGCAGGATTTTGCAGGCTATCGTCCGCGCAATTTCGATATGAGCTATCAGGGCGATGTCAGCATCCGCCAGGCGCTGCAAATGTCGCTGAATGTGCCGACCATCAGCCTGCTTGATGCAATTGGTCCTGCACGGCTAACCACGCGCATTCGCCAGGTTGGCGTCAACCTGCAATTGCCGAAAGGCGAAGCGCCGGGGCTTGCCATCGGGCTTGGCGGCGCGGGCATCACCCTGCGCGATCTGGTGCAGCTTTATACCGGGCTTGCCAATGGCGGGCGAGGAGCAGCCCTTCGTGACGGCACCGAAGGTTCAGAACCTGTGCAGCCATCGGCTCCTATTCTGAGCGAGCAGGCATCGTGGCAGATTGGCGATATTCTGGCTGGTGTCGTGCCGCCGCAAGGCGCGAAACGCCTCGGCCTCGCTTACAAGACCGGCACCTCCTATGGATATCGTGATGCTTGGTCGGTCGGTTATGACGGGCGTTATGTGCTGGGTGTCTGGGTCGGGCGTGCCGATGGCGGCTCGGTGCCGGGGCTGGCCGGCTATGTCTCGGCGGCTCCCATCCTGTTTGAAGCCTTTGTACGGTCAGGCGTTGCGTCCGTTCCGCTACCGCGTGCGCCTGCTGGCGCGTTTCGCACAGCGCGCGCCGATCTTCCTGTGACGCAGATACGGTTTTCGTCGGCAAACGATCCTCTGCCGGTTCTTAAGGCTTCGATTGAGCCAGCGCCGCGCATCGTATTCCCACCGGATGGCGCGCATGTCGAACTGAAAGCCCTGACCGATAATGCATCGCCGCTCGTGCTGAAATTACAAGGCGGACGCGCACCGTTTCGCTGGCTTGCCAATGGTAAACCCATCGCTGAAATTGAGCGGAGGCGGACAACAAACTGGCAACCGGACGGAGCCGGATATTCGACATTGACCGTGGTTGATGCTGCCGGACGGGCCGCCAGTGTGAATATCTTTGTAGAATAGCGAACTACTGGGCCGCTTCGGACAAAACCGCGTTTAGCGCAGTTTTCTTCTCCAGCGACATGATTTTCAGATTGCCGGAAAACAGAATGCCGGTGATCGGAAGCACCGGTTCGGTAGGCAGTTCTTCGTGGTGGGCACTGTCTTTGGGAACATGCAGCCTATGCTCCACGCCCTCTTCGGCTCCAGACAGGGTCAGCGCCACATTTCCGCGAGCCTCCAGCAATTTCGCGCCGTAAAGAAACTCGAAACTCAACATCGAAACGAGAAATTTGTAGGTTCCATCGCGCACGCCGCCCTTCATCATCGCAGCGCGATGCACCTCCCCGCCCATCGCCACATCGAGCGGCGGAATGCGCGGATCGCACACATAGCCAAGCGCCAGCAACTGCCCGTTATCCACCTCAAAGCGCATTCGGTCCAAGCCAAGATCAAGCGCCGAGATCGAAAAGCGGCGATTGCTGTACTGGACCGGCACGCGGCCAAGCCGCTTGCAAAGTTGCTCGCCGCTCAAAGCTCGCGCATTGGCGAAATGGTCGGGATCAATCGCAAAGGGCAGCGCCTTGGCACGATGTGGAACCGACAAGGCTGGTTCAAGAACATCGGCGATCAGATTCGCAACGATGGTTGTCGAGACAGGCCGAGCATAATGGCCCTGATCGAGATAGAAGGCCGGGTTGCTCACGACATCGCGGCCATATTGCTGCATCAGCATGCGTGAGACATCGGCACAGATCGTGCCATACCATTGCGAGATATAATTGATGCCCGCATCGATCGATGGAACGGAATTGAGGAACGAGCCATTGCGCGCACCAAATACGAGCGTCGCAATACGCAGGTTCGGATTGCGTTCAAGTGCGTAGCGGATAATTCCCTCGTAAAATCGTGCCCAATGACGGAATGGACGCCGTTCATCACCATAAACGAACGCATCATTGATGGCATATTCGATCAGCAGCAATTCGCAGTCTTCCAGCTGCTCGAAAATCTTCAGTTGGTAAAGGCCGAAAGCACTCGTCGTACCGCCGACCGCGAGATCGGCCACGATATCCAGCTCGACTCCGCGCCGCGCCATGGTCGAAAGCAGGGTCGGCAGATAACCGGGCAGCATGACGGTATTGGAACCACCAATGATTACAGTCTTGAGTTTCATTTCGTCACCATTGCGGCCTGGCCTGCCGGGGTCAGAGCCCCGCAGCGCCAGACGCCGTAAGTTCCCTCATCCCAATCGAAATAATAAGCGGCCGCGATCTGGCCGCTATCCATCATCTGCCGGAAGCGCTCCCGCGCCTTTTCGACCAATTGCTGGCGATTATTATCATCTGCCGGGCAGGTCTTGGACTTGTTGGCAAAACCCCATTCCGTAATCCAGCATGGCTTTCCATCGGCACCGCCGCAGAAAGAAAGCGCATTGCTGATGTGCTTTGCACGTGCGGCCCGCGTGCCACTACTGCCCGGATAGATGTGAATGCCGTAGCCGTCCGCAGCGCCATCCAGACCATATTTCTTGAGAAGATCGGTAAAGGCGGCTGGGTCGACAGTATCTATCCCGCGCCGATCGGCATCGATGAAGGGGATGTCGGACAAGCCCGCAGATACGACCTTTGCCTTGGCGCTGTATCTGGTTTTCGCCAGTTCCGCACGCACGATTCGCAAAAGTTCGACGTACTTCTCAGCGCCTTTTCGACCAGAGGCAGCTCTTCCATCTCGTCGAGCGAGCGAGCGGTCTTCATCTTTTCGTTGGGGAGAATGGCAAGATCACCATTATAGGCGCCCATTGATCTCGTTGCCGGGTTCCACGGCAACGAGAGCACAAGCGCATCGATCTTTTGAAGCGCATCACCAATCGCTGTCTGGAAACGTTTCTGATCAATATCCGATAGCCGGTACATGTCCCAGATGCGGCCTCGCCCCGAACGCGGCTTGGTACCTTCCGGATAGAAATCCACATTATTTAGCGAGACTTCCAACAGCACGGCCAGCTTCTTTTCATGCGCAAGCCGCACCGCATCGATGCTCTGGTCGATGGGCCGCGTCAGCGAAAGCCGCACGGCAACGACGCCATTCTTCACCATCTGGTCGAATATCTGTTCGCGTTCAGCGGCGGGCAACCAGGCCATATTGACCCGGTTGACGCCGAAGCGCGTGTCAGCAAAGCACCAATCGGCATGATGCCGAGCATGGCAGCGCCAAAAGCGCTGCGATTACCCGTTTTCTGCCCCGGCGCTCCTAACCGTCAGTTTCATCGGATACCGATATCCTTCAACGCGCCGTTGAAATTGGCTTCGCATTCTGAATAGCGATTGATGGCGGCTGGCACGTCAATCTTCGAAAGGAAGTCGCGCAGGTAAGCCTTTTCTGTGGCTCGCGATTCCAGACGCTGGCATCGATATGCGGAAAGCCGACAAATCCCAGCATTTCGCGCATACGATCATCGACGGCAATCATCAGCCCCGGAATCCCCGACTGCATGCCGATGATCGTGCCATGGAAGCGGCGGCTCAAACCGAAATCCTGACTGGAAATCCAGCTGCGCCATTTGTGCGTATCAAAGAACACCAGCAGCTCATTCTTGCGCTGCCATTTCTCCATATGCTTGTATTCGACAGGCGCGGTGATGCGGCTTGCCGCCTGATCATAGGCTTCCGAATGGTCTTCGCCGGCCATGTTCATATTGTAGACGATTACTTCATCCTGAAGGACATAGCTTGCAACACTGTCCTTTTCGAGCAGCGCATGCGCATCGACAATCGTATCGGCCACGCTGCCAAGATAGCCGCCGAAGGAGATTTTCTGTGCATCCGCAAGGCTTGGATCAGCAAGTCGGCTCAGCGAGCGCTTCATCTGATCCGGCGCATAATAGAGCGACGGACAGCCGGTCGGGCGGACATATTTCATGCCCGCATCTTTCAGGAATTCCGCCGTGAAATGACCGCGCGTCAGGAAGAAGCTTTCCTTGCGGCGCAGAATTTCAAGGAAACGGCGCGTGCCTTCTGGTAGCTCTTCCTTGAGGTTTTCCTTCTTCTGAATACCGATACCCATGACGACAATCGGCATATTCAGCTTTTCAAAGACGAAGGATTCCGTCGTTGCCGCATAGCCCGGACGCAAAAGATTGGCCGAGGCGAACAGGCATAGATCGAAGCTCTCATTGAGCTTCGCATAGGTGTCGGGTGACTTGAGGCTGTTAGCCAGATGCCAGAACGGAACATAGGTCACGTCGTGGCCGCGCACGGCATTGGCGGCACCTTCGCCGATGAGATAATTGCCCGTATTGGCAATCTTCTTGACCTGATCGATCACATCCTTCTTCGTGCGGATGGGTTCGAAATAGGGCGATGCTTCACGCTCGCCCCGGAAACGCTTTCGACGGTCCGCATCAAATATGACGGAATGCCGGTAATCATTATGCGCATGATGATCCATCTTCGCTGGAGTTATAAAACGGCTCGTGGAATGGGAGTTATCCAATGCCGATTTCTGAAAGAGCGCTTCGGAAGTTGCGTTCGCGGTCCGAATATTTCTCGATCACATCGGGAATGTTCATCGCCGCAATATGATCGCTCACAAAAGCACGCCGGTCGTTGGCGGCGTTTAGATCGCGCGCGTCGATCTTCGGCAGACCGGAGAAATTGAGCATTTCGCGCATGCGATCGTCGACCGCCACCATCAGGCTCGGCACACCGGCCTGCATGGAAATGACATTGCCGTGGAAGCGGCGTCCGAAGGAGAAATCCATGGTCGAGCACCAGGCACGCCACTGGTTGGTGTCGAGAAAGGCGTGAACGCTGATCTTCTTCTTGAGATCGCCGGAGCCTTTGTAGGTGAGCGGGCCAACCAGTTCGCCGGTGGTTGAATCGTAGGCGCGTCCATTGGCGTCCGGCTCAAGCTGCATGTCGAAATGCAGAAGTTCGTCCTGAACCACATAGGCCGAGCGCCCGTCATCGGAGCTGAGCGCATTCATGTCGCCAATGGTTTCCAGTTCCGCCCCCATATAGCCGGTGAAGACAGTACGCCCCTCACCTACCTTCACTTGCGGCAGACGGCTGATCGCTTTGCGCATATTGTCTGGCCGGAAATAAAGCGACGGACAGCCAACCGGGCGAACATAGGAAAAGCCCTGATCACGCAGATAACCGGCGGCATTCTCGCCGCGCGTGAGGAAATAGTGTTCGCGGCCTTTCAATACTTCGAGCAATTTCTTCGTGCCCACAGGCAGCCCGTCCTCGCCTTCAATATCAGGCCGGTTCTGGATGCCGATGCCAAGCATGACGACGGGCATGTCGAGTTTGGACAGAACAAGCGCTTCGGCATCCGCTGAAAGTCCCTTGCGCAGAAGGTTTGCGCAGGTGAAGACGCAGATATCGAATTCCTTGTTGATCTCTTCCAGACCCGTTCCGTTATTGACACAATTATAGAGATGCCAGAACGGAACATGCTTGGCGGATGGCAGAAGGGCGGTCATGGCGCCTTCTCCAATCAGATAATTACCCGTATTGCTGATGTTCTTCAGCTCCTGGATAAAATTATCCTTGGATTCCGAATCCCGCTGCTTTTCGGAATAATAAACCTGAGCCTTGTCCGCGCGCTGGATAAGGCGGGTCAAATGGCTCGGGATGCCAGTGACGAGAATTCGTGGGTTGGCTGGGCGGCTCATAGGTCGACCTTTCTGGTATAATCAGGCAACCGCGCGACCGGGGAGAACGGCAATCGCGCTGGCATCATCTGTAACGTCCGGCTGTGAAGACCGGGATTTCGGATAGACAGGGCTGATTTCATTGGCCCAATCCGTGAAGTCGGAAAATGCAGCACTCCATGTGCGGTGCGCCGCCGAGGCAAGCGCGCCTTCAGCAGTGCGCATCAGGGCGTCATTGTCCTGCGCAAGAATGGTCAGGATACGCGTCATGTCGGCGACGATTTGCGCATCATTGCCATTGCGGATCAGGATGCCGTCGCGACCATGATTGATGAGTTCATCGACCGCGCCAACTGCTGTTGCCACTGGCACACAGCCAAGCTGCTGCGCTTCGGCGATCATCAATGGAGCGCCTTCCCAACGCGAAGGCATCAAAAGCACATCGGCCCAGGCAAGATGGTTTGCGATGTCCTTGCCGTCGAAAACCGGCGGTGACACACAAACACCCGCGTCCTGCAGCTTCGTCATCCAGGACGCGCTCGGATCGTCGGACAGAATCTCTCCGCCAATCGCTTGCGCGTCGAAGGAAATGCCCTGCTCTCTCAGCTTCATGATTGCATCATGCAGCCGATCAATGCCTTTCTGGCGGTCGAGACGGCCCATATAGAGGATGCGCATGGGTCGGTCTTTGCGGCCTTCCTTGCGGGCAGCCGTCACCTGCGCGCGCTGCTTCGCATCGATGGAGAAGCTCGCGCCATTTGGCACCGAGAAGACCTTCTCAAACGGTACGCCAAAACTGTGCAGATAGATCTTCAGCTGATCCGAACAGGTGAGAAACGCATCATAGGCATGTTCGAAGGCGATAGCCGCATAGGGTTGCCCGGCCTGACGGCGAAAGACCGTCTCGTCCACAACATGGAGATAGCAGGCCGTGCGCGTTCCTCGGATCTCAGCTTGCCCATCAGCGGATGCGCCGCCATGACATGGTTGTTCACGACCAAATCGAAACCTGAAAGCTGGCCACGGAGGATACTCCAGTCAAGTGGATGGTCCTCGGTGATGAAGTCCTGACCGAGAAAGCGGTTTGTATCGCCCCAGGCAGGAATGCCATCCTTCCAAAAGTGGAGATAATCGAAGGACTGGTCGAACTCGTCCAGCACATCCATGCGTTCATTGCCGAGCACGAAGAGATGGGTTTCAAAGCCCTGATTCTTCAGTTCGCGACCAGCCGCATAGGCCACCTTTCCGCGCCGCCAAACGATGCATTCGGCACCAGAACAGCAGCTGTCTTTTCTTCGCGGTATTATGTGCGAGCGGCAGGACAGGCCCACCGCCAAGCTCATCGCGCAGCACTTGATACATGTCCGACAAAGCGGGCAAGCGGCGCGGGCGCCACGTCCAACGGATGGCAGCGCTCTGCTTCAGCGGGCTTGTGGCAATCGATGTGACCAGATTAAGCATCGACTGCTCAGGCCGCGACAAGGCCCGGCGTTGACGTACGCGCGGGAAAGGAAAGCGGACCTTCATCCGCGCCGATGTGGGCCACAATTGCTGTGTACCCAACGAAGCGAACCAATCCAGTGCATCATTTTCAATGATGTCCTTGATCAACTTCGTCGAGACGAAAATCAGATCGGCATGTGGCTGGCGCGTACCCGACGGCATGATCTCGGTGTCGATACGCCGTTCGTCTTCGACATTGGTCAGTTCCACAAAGACGATGTTGGCCTGTTCCGACAGCTTCTCGAGCCGCGACAGGATATTTGGCAACAGCCGTGAACGCGCCAGAAGCTTAAGCGTCTCCGTATTGACGAGGCAAGGAATGGCGGAAAATGAAAATTATCCGGTTCGGAAACACTGCCCCAGAATGCACGAATTGCATCATCGAACTTAAGATCCGTGGTGCCTAGGCTGAGATCGGTGAAAAGACTGACCGTCCCCTCGCCTGCCCGGATCACGCCATAGCGCGGACATTCCTCATGCTCGAAGCCCACAAGCGTCGGGCGGCGAAACAGCGCCTTGTGCCGCTTGCGCAAAAGCTGATCGAACCGGAACGATCACGATTGGCTTCCTTGAAACGACTTTCTGCACGCAGGCGATATTCAAAGCCAGTATCGTGACACGGCGCGCCGACAAAACCCGCTTCAATCGCCGAGAGCCAGAACTCCCAGTCTTCAAAACCATTCTGGCGGTCATCGTCGAAACGGACGCCGCTGCGGAAGACATCCGCGGAAATCATCGATCCCGTATCGCAGATATTATCGGTGATACAATGGATCAGACGCGAATAGCCGTCACCATAATGCGCGCGCCAATTTACTGAGAAGGTGTCGATATTAGTGTAGACCCAACCTGCATTCGACGCCAGAAGCTTTCGATAAAGCGTATCGATGGTTTGCGGCTGTACCCGGTTGTCGGCATCGACGAAATACACCGCCTTCACATCTGGCATTTCTTCGAGAATATAATCGACAGCGCGATTGCGCGCGCCACCGGGACCGGCATTCTCACCAAAGATGATGTGAATATTGGGGTGGGCTGCCGCATAGAGCGTCAAGCTGTCGAACACTTCGCGGCGCGGATCGCCATCGACCGACACCACGACCTGGGTTCGAAAAACAGTTTCCGATGCCAGCACGCTTTCCAGCGCTTCAAGCGCCAGCGCCGCATGGCCATAGAGCGGCATGGCAACGACGATCAAATCCTTCGATCTATCGTACATTCGCGGCCTCTTTGGCTATTTCCTGGACGGGACGCGCCTCGATGTGCTTGACCAGCCGGAAGTTGAAGACTTTAAGCCAGGAAAAGTCGACAGAATCTGCGGCTGCCTTGCTCAGGACAACGAGATCCATGGTGCGATCAATCGGTTCTTCAAGCATGAAGTTGATGTCGATCGGGCGATTGGGCGCAACTTCCGACCAGCCGCTGAACAACACCTGCTGACGACGGCGGTCGAGACTGGAAATCGCATCGATTTCCTCCTTCACATCCGAAGCCAGATTGACCAGCAACAGGCCGACCGCGCAGGGCTGGCCTTCCGGATGGTCGATCACGGCACGCGCCGAAACCCGCACGGTACCCGGTGCAACCACGCGACGGATTGCGGCTGCGGTGATTCCTTCTTCAAGAGGATGACAGCCGATGGCATCTTCGTGTTCCAGAAAACGCACAGTCGGGAAATCGGGCGTAATCGGCGTAACGGAAACGTTGGCCACATTGCGTAACAATTCAATCGGCAGACGATAATCATCTACCTTGCGACCGTTGATCAGCGAAGTCGGCACGATGGCGTTCGGCAATGACGCCGGACGAACACCCGGTAAGCCGGTGAAAATGCGCAACGCCAGCGGGCGCATGTCGAGATCGGCATGCGGAATGCGGGCCCGCGCCGCATAACGTTCATTGGCGATCACGTTACCAAGCGATAGTTCAGGTGGCACTCCTCCCGTAGCGGAGATGCGCAGACGCAACGTACGATGGTTTCCGTCACATGCCTTGGGAAGTGAGAAGAAGTTCCATTCCGAATGCAGCGCACCGTAAGGCACCAGCCATTCGGCGATCCCTCACCGTTTTCAAGATAGTCCAGCGTGACGATCAGCTGGCCGTTGCGATTGGCAGGCAAGTCACGGAAATGCAGAGAAAACCTGAAACAGCGTAGCTCGAAACCGGGAATAGCTGTTCAATTTCCGATTCACGCAGAAGGCGTGCAAAGCCTTCATCCTTCGGATCGACCAAAGGGAATGACTGAATATCTCTGTCGAGGAATCCCAGTTGCGAGCATGAAATGCATCTTCGATTGCCCGGTAATTCTCGAACATCGTCTCGCGTTCGCGACGCAGCATTGCAAGCTCGGTATGAACCCTGCTGACATGGCCGACAAGACGATCCAGACTGCTCTCGAGCAATTGCGTAACCAGCAGGGGAACAGTTTCAGCTGTCGCATCGTCGATCCGCACGACGGAAGTTCCGGAATGGTACTCAGACGATAAACCTGCTGCAGAATCGCCTTCAACTCATTCTCGCCCTCTTGCGAAGCAGCAACCGCGATGAGCGGAAATGTGTTCGCCAGTCGAAGACGTTTTCCATCTCCTTCGACAAAGGTAGTCAGCTCGCCCAGAGACGTCGCTTCCAGCGCTTCACGATCACGCATCGAAGCAATGGCATATCGGCGGGATTTCCGCGCCGAGATCGCAGGAAGTGGTGTGCTCAACATAATCATCCATTGTGTGAGGGCCGACTTGGGAGTCTCGGCCTGCACGTACAATGAGAAAATACAGACTATGTATTGTCAACAGACTTATAGCATCAACTATATGATAATATTGCGAATATTTGGAGTGATTTTAATTCAAATTTTGAAATAATGTTCATGTATATTGAAAATACAGCGTAAACACGTAGAAACACGGCATTTTATATTTCTAAATCATTGTTTGAACGCCAGATTTTCGCCACATACTGATTATCTCCCGTTCAATACTGCGTCGATCAAGGTTTTTGCTGTTGTAAACAATCCGACAACTTGAACCGATTTTCAACGGTTCGACGTGCTGCCGCCCGCATCTGAAGGCATGCATCGGGATCACGAAGCACGTTCATGATCACTTCCGCCAACACATCCGAGTCAAAAACGGCACGAGCAGCCCATTCTGACCCGAACGGATCACTTCCCGCACAGGCGGCGTGTCCGAACCGATGATGAGTGCTCCGCAGGCCATCGCTTCCACGACCGACCAGGACAGAACGAACGGGTAAGTCAGATAGATATGGGCAGTCGATATCTGATAGAGTTTCCGTAGCTGGGCATGCGGGATTGTGCCTGGGAACACGATACGATCCGGCGGCAGATCGAAATTCCTGATAAGATGCTCACGCCACGAACCGCCGCCCGGCGGCGGTGTTCCATAACTCACGCCATCGCCGCCGACAAAACGAAGATCGCTTCGTCGTTTCGGCGAATGACCTTCGCCGCAGCTTCAAGCGCTTGTGGAAATCCACGATAGGGCTCGAGATCGCGGGCGACGAATGTAATCACCCGCGATTCTCCTACTTTCAGCGTCCGCCCATCCGGCAACTGAATTGTTGCATGTCGATCCGGATAGAAAAGTTTTGTATCTACCCCTTCATGCACCACGGCAATGCGATTCTGCACGGATCGTGGGTAGAGGCTTTTCTGCCAGTGCGTCGGACTAAACCCGCCGTCAATCCCTCAAGGGTAACGAGCGCGCCATATTGCGCAGACGCAGGCGCTTGCGAGTCTCGATATCCGGCTTATCGCCGGGCGCAAAGCCCACATCTGCACCATTGGCACGGTAGAAAAACTCGCAATACCCCAGAGCAGCTGTCGAGGGCAATACGTCCTTGACGAACATCATGCTGCCCCAGCCAATATGACCGACGACGATATCAGGCGCCTGGCCATGACGAGCCATGGATTCAAGGGTTTCAGCCACACGGTACCCGATCCTCGTATGATGATCGGGTACTTCAAGATATCTGGCCATCGCACCGCCGGTGCGAGGACCAGATTCAACCCTATGGCGTATGACGCGGACCGCTGGGAGGCGACGGTCCACCGTCTCGCAAATCAGGCTTACATCATGTCCACTGGTAGCCAGATTTTCGGCTAGCGCAGCGAATTGGCCGAAACCGCGCCTATGCACAAATGCTATACGCATGTTACGAAACGTGCTCGGCCAGCGGCCGAAAGTCGTCGCAACATATCAAATGCCAAATCGTGCGGCATTGCCCCACACGAGCTCCAGCCTGTGCAGAGTCTGGTAGGCAATCTCAAGATTTCTGAGATCGTCATCATCCCGGGTGAGGATATGGTTGTAAGCCCGGCTTGCATTCCGCAAGCTTGCGCACAGCCGTTCCCCTTATCTGTCAGGCGGATACGAGCGGACCGTTTATCCCTCTGCGAAGCGACGCGATCAACGTACCCACCGTCCGTAAGCTGTTTAAGATAATAGGAAATGTTGGAACCGACGTAATGTCCGCGATCCAGTAGTTCACCCACAGTGAGCTCGACATCGCCGATAGCCATCAGAACCAAGGTCTGGGCCGGACCGATATCTTCCACGCCTAACTTTGTCAGCTCGGTTTTCAGCAGACTCACAAAGCGGCGGTTTACTCGTTCTATCATCCGGGCCAGTTCGAAATGCGTGATAACAACTGTATGAACCGGATGTCTGCGTTCCTGTTTTTCGGCGGTAACTTCAGGAAAATCAACGGCAGTAAAGCCATCGACTGATGTTTCGACTTCCACTCCCTCGTGTAGAAGTTTTTGCATCTTTTGCTCTCCATTTTCAATTTTACTTCAAATTTTGAAGAAATTTTCAGTTATATTTTCTTTTCTCCTTTCGCATTTCCCCGCCGTAAGAACTTTTTCTGTCACATTCTCTGCAGTATTACTTTACTGACCTTGAGAACTAGCACACAGTTTTTAGGGATATCCGCCACCTGTGACCATTCCAAGGCAGATAGCGTATGAATGATACTCGCGAAATCAATTCGATTGGCAAGAGCCCTGCATACAAAAAGGGGCAGGACGATTCGGTAACTACGCCCAAAGGCCTGATTTTCAAGGCGCGCCGCGTTTTCCTGTCGGGACTACTTTATGCGGTACTCCTCAGTGCCTGTATCAATTTGCTACAACTCACTGTACCCCTCTATATGTTGCAGGTTCATGATAGGGTGCTGAACAGCCGAAGCATGGATACGCTTACCATGCTGACCGTGCTTGCCATCGGAGCCATGTTGGTCTTCGGCGTGCTGGAATATATCCGCTCGCTTTCCTTCCAGGCCATGGGTAGTGCCCTTGTACGTCGTCTAAACCTGGCGGTTCTGACGGCAGCGGTACAAGCTTCGGTGAATCAGGGTATGCCGAAAGCGACTCAGACGCTTCGCGATCTCAACGAATTGCGCAGTTTCCTGACCTCACCCGCCATCAATGCCCCACTTGATGCAGCATGGTCGCCTATCTTTCTCGGCGTTCTATTCCTGCTTCACCCGATGTTGGGCGTGATTGGCCTCGTCGCCGTGATCATTCTGGTCGCGTGTGGACTGCTGACTGATCTCCTGACCCGAAACCTGATTCAGGAAGCGAATCAAGCCAACATCGAAGCGGTCTCGAAAATCGGCAGCAGCTTGCGCCACGCCGAAGTCATCGAAGCCATGGGCATGCTCCCGGCACTCGCGCGTCGCTGGCGTACGATGCAGGTTCAGGCGCTCGAAGTGCTCGACCTAGGCGGCACTCGTGCCCGCGCCCTATCCTCGATTGCCCGCACAGCGCGCTTCATCATCCAGATCGGGTCGCTCGGCATAGGCACACTCCTCGCCATGCAGCAGGAAATCACCCCCGGCGCGATGATTGCAACCAGCATCATCATCGGTCGTTTGCTGATGCCGTTCGATCGAATCGTCGAAAACTGGCGTCAGTGGGTCAGCGCTATTGCGAGCTGGAAGCGTGTCCAATCACTGCTTTCTGAGAATCTGGCCGTTCGACAGACCATGCCGACACCGCGCCCCAACGGTGATCTCGTAATCGACAAGCTCATTTACGCCGCTCCCGGCGTCGATGTTCCGATCATCAAGGAATCTCGTTCTCTGTTTCGCCAGGTGAAGTTCTTGGTGTCGTTGGCCCCTCGGCTGCGGGTAAATCAACGCTTGCCCGTCTGCTGATCGGCATCGTGAAGCCGACATCCGGCGGCGTTTTCCTGGACGGCAACAACGTTTTTCTCTGGGAACGCGGCTCATTTGGCGAGATAGCCGGTTATCTGCCGCAGTCTGTCTCGCTGCTTGATGGAACCATCAAGGACAACATCGCCCGCATGGGAGACAGCGAACCGCACCGCGTGCTTGAAGCCGCGCGCCTTGCCGATGTGCATGAAATGATCGGACGTATGCCACTCGGCTATGATACGCCGGTCGGTGACGGTCGCCTGACGCTGTCGGGTGGCCAGCGCCAAAGAATCGGGCTGGCTCGCTGCCTCTACAACCGCCCGCGCCTGATCGTCCTCGATGAACCGAATTCAAATCTTGATGCCGTTGGCGAACGTGCGCTGATCCGGGCGGTCGAACACGCCCGTGACGATGGCGCGATTGTCATCATGATCGCACATCGGCCGTCTATCATGCAGGTCGCCGACAAGCTGCTCGTCCTCGAAAACGGGCGCATTTCACAGTTCGGCCCGCGCACCGATGTCGTCGCGTCACTGACACCCGCCAGTAATGGCCCACAAATGGGAGCAGCAAACGCATGATGGGTAAATCGGTTATTCCTCGTCGTGTTTCCAGCCTGCTCGCGCCGCGTGCAGAATCGTCGGATCACAAGGCCCTCACCCGCTTCGGAAGCGTCAAACCTGAATGGGCGCTTGATCTGGAGCAAGAGGATTCGAGATCACCATTGCGCGGCCTCATCATTGCTGGCCTTGCCACAATCGGCGTCGCTTTCGGCGGTTTTTTCGCCTGGGCTTATTCTGCCAATCTGGGCAGTGCAGCAGTCGCAATGGGCACAGTGATCGTCGATTCGAAGCGCAAGACGATCAGCCATCTTGAAGGCGGCATTCTCGATCGCCTGCTCGTACAGGAAGGCGACATAGTCAAGGTCGGCCAGCCACTTCTCCGGCTTGACGACACCAAGGCCCGCTCCGATCTCCAGTCGCTGGAAAGCAGGCGCATCGGTTTGATCGCAAAACTGGCCCGCCTGCGTGCCGAGCAATCCGGTCAAAAGAAATCAGCTTTCCAGAAGGTTTCGCCGATGGCGGCGAGAACGCGCAAAACGCCATTCGTGCAGAAAACATCTTTTCCAGAAGCGGCTTGCCCAAAAACTGAGCAAGATCGACATACAACAGAAGACTATCGAGCAATATACGGAGCAAGCCAAGGCTTCCACATCACAGATTGCTGCCACAGATCGGCAGATTGAACTCATCAGCGATCAACGCAAAGCAATTGCCAGCCTCGTTGAAAAAGGCTTTGCCCAGAAGTCGAAGCTCACGGAAATCGATACGCGTCTCAGTCAGCTTGCGGGTGATCGTGGCGAATATGCCGGTGACAAGGCGAAGGCAGAACAAGCAAAGGCGGGAGCTGAATTCGCCCTGACGGGAATCGAAAGCGACCTGCAGTCCGAAATCGCTGGCGAGATTACATCGAGCCAAGTCGAACTTTCGGATGTGCGAGAACGCATCGTTGCCGCCAAGGATGTGATGCGTCGTGTGGAAGTCACCTCTCCGCAAGACGGTATCGTTGCGAACATCCGACTGCGCACGCCGGGCGGCGTCATCGCACCGGGCGAAGCGATCATGGATATCGTTCCGGAGAACGAGCCTCTGGTCGTTGAAATGAAAATCAGCCCACGCGATATCGACAGCATTTCGGTTGGCGCAGGCGCACAGATCCGGTTGACTGCATATAATCAACGCTCAATGGCGCCGCTCGACGGAAAACTGACCTATATCGCGGCCGATCAGTCGCTCGACGAAAAGACAGATACCGCGTTTTTCGTCGCGCGAGCCGAAATTACTCCGGCGTCACTTGCCGCAAATCCAGCGGCACGGCTTTATCCAGGCATGCCTGCCGAGATAATCATCGTACACAAGGAGCGTCGTGCCATCGATTACTTGGTTTCACCTATCACGGATAGTTTGAACCGCGCCTTCCGCGAAGATTAGCGACAAGAGTATTCCGAAGTAGAAATCGATCATAGGTTGAAATTTAGAAAATTTGGACACCGCGTATAAATCAACGTACGTGGTGTCATATTATTGAAATAAATTGGTATTTTTCGATGTAAAGCAATATTATTCAAATTTTGAATTAATTTAAATAGAAATACGTAGCAAATATAAATTATAATAATCACAAATGTAATTCGCATATGTGTTTACACAACTGAAATATAAATTAATGGTAATAATTTGTTACTTATAGATGCCGCAATTATACCAATTACCAATGTTGCAATTCCAATTAATGCAGCGCAGACTACTAAGAGCATAATGGTCGGAGCATTCCGGCTTGTGGAAACCCCATACAGGAACACAAGGAGAAGCAGATGGCCACTTTAGAAGGCGGCGCCTACGACGACGTGTTGTTCGGCTCCCGCTTTGACGATTTCATCCGTGCCCATGGCGGCGATGATCTCGTATTCGGAGGTGATGGCAATGACACCATCTTCGGCGACAACGGGAACGACACCCTTTTCGGCGGAAACGGCGATGACCTACTTTTCGGCGGAAATGGGAATGACATTCTGTTCGGTGATGCAGGAAACGACGTCCTGAGCGGCGGCAATGGGAATGATGTGCTGTTTGGCGGTGCTGGAGACGATGTTCTTCAGGGCGGCAATGGCGCAGACCTTCTCTTTGGCGGCGACGGAAACGATATCCTGCAAGGTGGTAACGGCAACGACATCCTCGATGGCGGTGCCGGTGACGATATCCTTATCGGCGGAAATGGCAGCGATACATTCCTGTTCAATGGTGGCGGCGGAAACGACGTCATTCTCGACTTCAATCCCGGTGAAGACATTCTGCAGATTCAGAAGGGCATCAATGGCCTTGATGTCTCTTCCGCAGACGATCTTGCCGATCGCGTCACGCAGGTTGGTGGCAATGTCGTTGTCGATCTCGGCAATGGCGATACCGTTACCCTCGTGAACACCAATGCAGACGACGTACAGGCCCATCCCGACCAGTACTTCACTGTTCACTAATTGAACAATTGAGAACGTGCCCGGCAATCCTCCCGCCGGGCACGTTTCGTCTTCACCGGGCACGCATACTCCCTGGCGGTGCGTGCCCGGGCCTTCCGGCAAGCGGGATTTTCCTGCAAGCCGATATTCCTGCAAGAATGAAAGGGCCTCACATTGAACCTCGACCATTCGGCGGACACTGAAAGCAAAACCGAGAACCTCTCCATTTGCCGTCTCTGCGCCGATGTCGCTGTGGTCATCTGGGATATCCCAGGCCCGGCTCGAACAACCACCAAATGCAAGTTTGAAATGCCAGTTCAGCCAGTCCCGCTGCTGAGCGTCGGCATTCCGCTCGAGAATGGCGGCTTACGCATGTTCTGGGCCCTGCGCACCGGCAACGAGCCCGCAGAACTTTCGCTCTCTGCTGGCTCCCTTGGCCCCACTGCTCAAGCGGCCATCTATCCGGCCAACGAACTTGCTCCCTTCGATGTCGAATATGTCGTCAGGGAACTTACTCTGCCCGGACATATCAAGCTTCTCACTAATTTGCTGACCACGTGGCGCAGCACTTTCCGGCTTTCGCGAAACCAGACTTTCGCATCCCTCGTGCGTGACCTGACTTTCGCACTGACGCCGGAACCGCGCGAGGCCCAGCATTGCGGCGAACCGGTTCAGGGTCATCATCTCCTTGAAACTGCGGTCGACCCGATGCTGGGTGAGATTTCGGCCATCTACGGCATCACTTCCGGCAGCGTCATGGTCATTCCGCCACGATTTGTGGTGGGCAAGCAGGCTCGCAACGCCTGGCAGCCATGCCATTTTCTGCTGGAAGCAGCGCAAGATCTGCCGTCATCGCTGTTGCTGGTCCTGACCGGCCAGAAAGGTGTTGCCGTTCGCAAACTCGCGGCTACGACCGGCGAACAAACAGATTTCGCCAAATGGTGGACCAAATGGCAGGGCAATGGCGCATTGCGGGAGTTTCTTGTTCGCCGCTCGGCAAGCTAAGCTCCGCTGGTGCTGCGGTTGCCATTGATCTGCAAACGCGTACGCCATTGCCTGTTCGCCAGATCGCGCAGTCTGCTACCCATCCGGCAGCGGAAATCGATCTCGCGTTGGCGCTTGACGGTGGCTTGATCGTTGGCGGATGGATGCATGATCCGGCCGCCATGCTTGCAGATATCGAATATCTTCCAGAAGGTGGCAGCGCATTGTCGCTGAAGCCCAATTTTCATAAATTTGCCGGAAAGATCGCGAAACGGGAAGACGAACCGCAGCAGGATGTGACCGGCTTTGTCGCCTGGCTTCCTTCGGTGCAAAATCTCGGGCCGCTTTTGCAGCCGCGGTTCCAGATGCGCCTTGCATCGGGCGCGACCGCGCCGCTGGTGCCCGCGCCGCAGCCCTTTGAACCTTCCGCTCAACGCAACCGTATCTTGCGGTCGGTGCCACCGCAACAGGCAAGGCCGCACGTCTTCTCGCATATTCTTGGACCGGCGCTTACCGAAGTCGAGAATAAGCTCGCCGCAACGGTGCGGATATCCGAGGTGAAGGATTACGGAACGACACCAGCATCCCCGTTCGCCTCCATCGTCATTCCGCTGTACCGCAATCTCGACTTCCTGCGTTTCCAGTTTTCGTCCATGGCGACGGACCCATGGCTGGTTGAAAACGCAGAATTCATCTTCGTGCTGGATTCACCTGAAATTCAGGACGATACCGAACACATGCTGGGCGGATTGCACATCCTGCACGACATGCCGTTCAAGCTTGCCATCATGAACCGCAATGGCGGCTATGCGCGTGCCTGCAATGCCGGCGCCAGCATTGCCACCGGCACGACTATCGTGATGTTGAATTCCGACGTCGTGCCTGCTGAACATGGCTGGTTGCAGCGGCTGATCCAGCCTTTATTCGACCAGCCAAAGCTCGGAGCAATCGGCCCTCGCCTTCTGTTCGAGGATGGTTCACTTCAACATGCGGGGCTTTATTTTGCTCGCGACCGTCAGGGTATCTGGCTGAATCACCACTATTACAAGGGTATGCCAGGCAACTATCCGCCAGCGCTGCGTCCGCGCGAGGTGCCGGGCGTCACCGGCGCCTGCCTGATAACGCGCAAGGATATATTCGATCTCGTCGGCGGTTATACGGAGGACTATATCATCGGCGACTACGAGGACAGCGATCTGTGCCTGAAGATCAGGCAACTGGGCTTTCAGATATTCTATGAACCATCCGTAGCACTTTATCATTTCGAGCGCCGCTCGATCCGCCGCAGCGCGGATTACATGCGCGGCCTTGCCAGCCAATATAATTCCTGGCTCCACACACAGCGCTGGGATGATGACATTACTGAATTAATGGCTCTGCCACAGGAACAGGAAGGCACTGCCGACCTGTCCAATGTGATCATGACCAAATCTGAAAGGAGCGCCGCTTGACGGACGTGGTAGCGCTGAAACAGCCAGACCTTGAAGCCAAACCAGCAATACCCGATGCGCAGATCGACTGGCTGATGCAGTCTGTTTTGAAGAACCGCTTTTGCCCTCACCCGATCCGAACAGCGTGTTCGTCGGCGATGGTGATTATCGTGCGGTCGGAGCGGAGTTTCTCGGGCATTTTATTCGCAAGGGCGGCCTTCAGCCCGACGCGCGCGTGCTCGACATCGGTTCGGGCATCGGCCGCATGGCAGTGCCGCTGACCCAATATCTCGACCCGGCAAAAGCCCGTTATTCCGGCATCGATCCCGTAGCGGGCGGCGTGAATTGGTGCCGCCAGAACATCACGTCGCGTTACCCGAATTTCGAGTTCCGTCACATCGATATCGCCCATGACCTCTATAACCCCAAAGGGGCGGTAAACGGGCTCACTCTTACTCTGCCATTCGCGGACAAGAGTTTCGATTTCGTCATCATGACATCCGTGGTCACGCATTTGCCATCAGATGAAGTCAAAACCTATCTCGATCAGGTATCCCACGTCCTCGCTCCCGGCGGAAAACTGTTCATGACGGCGTTCGTCGTGGATGATGTGGCCGCGCGCGACCGCAATGGCAAACGCGACAAGCGGCTTGCATTTGAACGCCACGGCAGCGGGCCGTGCTGGTTCGTGCCGGAACTGCCGCCGCTTGCAGCCGTGGGGTTTGAAAATGGTTTTCTGGACCGCGCCCTTGCCGGCGCGAAGCTTACGCTCGACACAAAATCCTTCGGTCACTGGCGTGGTATTGAGGCGGATCACTATCAGGATATTTTCATCGCCTCGCGAGGTGCTGCCTGATGGCTCAGCGTGTTCTCATAGCAGCCCATAACCATCCGTCTCTGCACCCCGGTGGAACGGAAATTTTCGCGCATGATCTGTTTCGCGCCTATCAGCGTGCAGGTTGCGAAGCCATGTTCATGGGCGCCACCAACAAGGTGCATCGTGAGGCCCGCCCAGGAACAAGCTTCCAGAGCATTGGCAATGGCGGTGACGAAATCCTGCTCTGGTCTGGCCATTTCGACCGCTTCTACATGAGCCAGATCGACCTTTACGGGATCGTTCCCGACATCGTTGAACTGTTGCAGGACTTCAGGCCAGATGTCGTCCATCTGCACCACCTGCTTTTGCTCGGTGCCGAATTCCCGCATATTGTCCGCCGCACTCTACCGGATTGCCGTATCGTGCTGACCTTGCACGATTATTACCCCATCTGCCACCATGACGGTCTGATGGTCCGCACCACCGGCAAGGAACTATGCCATGGAGCCGGTCCTGATCGCTGCCATGCCTGTTTCAAGGACATTGCGCTGGATAAATTCGTGCTGCGCGAACGGCATATCAAATCGCTTTTGAGCGCTGTCGATGCTTTCGTTTCACCGAGCGAATTTCTCAAGCAGCGTTACGTCGAATGGGGTCTTGCGGAAGAACTGATCACCGTCATTCCCAACGGCCAGCCGGAGCGTCCTTCTATGGAAATGCGGCCGGTCGAACGCAGCAAACCGGTCTTTGGCTATTTCGGCAATCTCAATCCGTGGAAGGGCGCGACAGTCCTGCTTGAAGCAGCACAGCAGCTCATTTCAGAAGATTTCGATTTTGAATTGCGCGTACATGGAGCAGCGCCGTTTCAAAGCGAAAGCTTCGTCAGCGAAATCGACCGGCTCTTTACCGAGACATATCCTTTCGTCCAGCGCCGGGGCGCTTATCGCCGCGAGGATATCGCCGAACTAATCCAGACCGTGGACTGCGCAATCATGCCGTCGATCTGGTGGGAAAATGCGCCCCTCGTCATTCAGGAAGCACAGGGACAGAACCGTCCGTTATATGCAGCAATATCGGCGGAATGGCCGAAATGATCGAAAACGAGGTCAATGGCCTCACCGTTCCGCCGAATGATCCGCTCGCACTCGCCCAAGCGATGCGCCGAATGGCGGAAAACCCGGATTTGCGCCAGTCGCTCAGCGAGAATGCGCGTCATCCGGACACCATCGACACGACCGCCGCACGCTACCTCGATCTGATCGGGACATTGCGTATTGCACGTGTCGAGGCAGCATAAGAGGTAAATCATGAACATCGCGACCAAAGTTCCATCCGAGGGGATACCAAGCAGGCAGCGGCACCCAATGCCACCGCCGGGCCTCAAAGGACCGAAGCCATGAAAGGACGCGTTGACGCCATCGAAGAAGGCCGTCTCTACGGCTGGGCCTTCGACCCTTCCGTTCCGACGGAACGGCTTCTGATCCGCGTCCTGCTCGATGATAAGCCTATCGCTGAAGCACCTGCTGACAAGGATCGCCCCGACCTGAAGCGCAACGGCATCGGCGATGGCAAACATGCATTTGAAGTGATGCTGCCGCAATTCGCAGCTGTTCGGGCTGGCGAACTGGTGGTGGTTGCCGCCAATTCGGCTGGCACAGAGCAGAAATTGCGCGTGCCGAAGCCCGACGAACAGGCCGCCGAAGCGCTTATCGCCGCGCCCATGACGCGCATTCTGGACAAGCTCGACATGCTGATGGCGGCGCAACGCCAGTTGCAGGTCAACCAGCGCTCGTTGCAGCGTGTCGCGCCAACGCTCGATGCATCCGGCAATGCCGCACCGGCGGAACTGCTGGATATTGCCAGTTCCGTCGACGGCCTACGCACCGATCTTCATCAGCGCATGACTGAACTCGACGTGCATATCATGCGCATGGACGGTGTTGTTGCTGGGCTGGAACAGCGCATGGATGACGTGCGCAAGCGCAGCGGCGGTGACCTCAAATTCCTGTTCTTGCTGGCTGCCGTTTTGACGGGGTTCGTCGCTGGCGCACTTCTCACACTTGCGGTCATGCCCTAAGGACGAGCCGCATGGTGCAAGACGAACGCCCCAACACGCAAAAATTGCCTCGAGACAGGTACGCACGCCGGATCGTCCCCATGATGATGGAGGGCGAAATGGTCGTCGGCAGTGTGATCGAAGATACACTGGTGCTGGTACTTGGCATCGGCAGTGCTGCAAGCGATCAGGTGACGGCTTTTCTCAATGGCGATCCCGCCATGAGCGTGAAGACAAGTTTGATCACGTGGCCACTCAAGGAGCCTTCGCCTGCCGGGACACATGGTTTTGTCGCCATCGTGCCAACCGCTGCTTTGCGCCGCGGTACTCTCAAGACGATCATGTTTCAGCACCGGGCAAAGGTGGCCCGCTACAATTTCGCGTCCGCTCTGCCTCCATCGCCGATTTTGTCGCGATGATCGGCGATCTTGCCGGACCGAGCTTGCCGAGCGTCATTGATGAACTGGTGGAAGGGCTGATTTCCGGCCCCATCAGCCGAAAAAACTTTCGGCCATCACCGTTCTGCTGCAGGCAGGAGCCCGCTCCGATGGTTGCATAGAACTTATCGGTGGCAGCGATGAAGGCGAGATTTTTGTTCAGGGCTGGTCACAGGATCTAACCCCCGCCGTCACACGACTGCTGATTAGCGGCAAGAATCCTTCGCTTGCTGAATGCGCGATCAGTGTTTTTGCACGGCCTGACCTCAACGATGAAGCTTCCGGATTTGCAGGTCTTCTGCTTGCCAATGAACCAGTGGAACCAACTGATATCGAACGACTTCTGTTTCGCGGGCGAAGGGGCTGGCGTTTTACGGAAGTTTATGACCGCAGGCTGTTGTCCGGTTCGCGTGAAACGCCGGGCCATATTCGGGCGATCCTGCCACGAGTACGAAGCTCGACTGACATTCTGCTGCGCATGCGTTCCGCCGCAAACCGTTTCGATGGCGCGGATACGGTGTCGGGCCTCCCCTTTCCTGTCCGAATGGGGATCGACAATGTCTTCCGGGTGGAAGGCAGCGGCATGCTGGTTTCCGGCTGGCTGCTCGATCCCGACAGCCATGTGGAAAGCGTGAAGCTGCGCCGTCATCGCGGTGAAATTCAGATCGATACGACCTGGACCCGCATCGACCGGCCCGACGTCACACGCGAATTCGACAACCAGCCGCCCTTCAATGCGGGCCTTGACCCTAGCCGTCATGCCCATGGTTTCGTCGCCTTCGCGCCGGAGCTTGCCGGTGACAGCACCGCGCCTTTCTATCTCGAACTTGCGATCAGCGATGGTCGGCGCGCGTTCTTTCCATTGACACCGACCCGCGTGACCTCGCGGGATGCCATCGTCCGGCAAATTCGCGCAACCGACCCGAATGCATGGGCGCTGCGCCATATCGTCGATCAGCAGCTCGTGCCATTGCTGCGGGGCGTCAACCGTCCTGCACCGGAAGTCTTCGGTGTGATTGACCTCGGCCCCTTTGAAGATGCGATAGGACCGGCGCTCATCATCGGCATCGACGAGCGCGTCGAGGAAATCGAACCCTTGCTGGCGCTGCTTGCGCTCGACCCTGAAACCCGCATCGCGCCAATCGTGGTCGCGGCTGCGACCGAGATCATTGACCGTGTCGGCGTGCTGATCAGGCGTCTTGCGGATTTCTACCGCCTGCGCATCAGGCTCGTTTCGGCCACGGGATCGGAAGACCTCTACGATGCGCTGGAAGTCGGCGCCCGCACGGTTTCAACGGATCAGGTCATATTTCTGGCTGGATCGTTGCTGCCGCGCCGCGCCGGATGGCTGAACAAGCTCATCAGCGCCTATGAAGCGCACAAGGATTGCGTTCTGTCTCCCACTCTTGCCTATGAGGATGATTCAATCCGCTGGGCGGGAACCTGGGTTGCCGGACCGCAATCCGGCATGTCGGCGGATCGCGCCCTGATCAGCCGCTATGCCGGTTATCCCATCGATGCTGTTTCTGGAATGTCCCTGACGGAAGTGGCAACGGCGACGTTTGAATGCTGCATTCTGCCGCGTGAAGCCCTGTTTTCCGTCGGCGGCTTTACCCGCGGTTATCTCGGCACCCATGAAAGGGACTGGACCTTGGCGAAATTGAAACAATCGGGCTTGCGCTCCTATTGGTTGCCTTCGGCACAGATGCTGGGAGCGGACGATACATCCGTAACCGACAGGGCATCGACCATAGCTCTCATCGAGCGCATCGACCGACAGGTCTTCGACGCCCGCTGGTCGTCCATTCTCGCCGGCAGGCGCAAAATACAGGCGGAGGAACTGGCATGAGCGATAAACTCCGCGTTCTTGTCATCTCGCACGCCCACCCTTCGATTTCGCTCGGCGGCGGTGAGATCGCTTCCTACAATCTGCACAAGGGGCTGAACGCCCTTCCCGATGTGCAGTCGGTCTATCTGGCGCGAGCCGCACACCCGATTCCGCGGCACGGCACGACGGCGCTCATGAGCATGCGGCGCGCCAGCGACGAAATCCTGTTCCATGCCGACGAATACGACCACTTCTACCTGTCGAACAAGAACACCGATGAGATCCGCCGTGACCTTCTACGCTTCGTGCGCGATTTCGACCCGGACATCGTGCATTTCCATCATGTTCTGGGCCTCGGGCTTGAAACGCTTTATGCCATTCGCGAGGCGCTGCCGGATCGCATCATTCTGGTGACGTTTCACGAGTTCCTGTCCATCTGCAATAATGACGGACAAATGGTCAAAGCTGGCACATCCAAGCTCTGCAATGAAGCATCCCCATCGATTGCCACGCCTGTTTTCCGCAAATTCCGCCAGCGCGTTTCCTTAAGCGAGAACGTTTGGTACGCGGCATGCTGGAACTGGCCGACGCATTCGTCTCGCCGAGCGAGTTCCTTGCCAATCGCTATCTCGAATGGGGCCTGAACCCGGACAAGATGGCAGTCATCGAGAACGGTATCGCCATCCGCGATGTTACCCCTCCGCGCGAGCTGACCGGCCCGAACCCGCGTCGCAGCCGCTTTGCCTTTTCGGTCAGATCAACCCGTTCAAGGGCATAGACGTTCTGGTCGATGCCGTATCGCGTGTACCGGAACAGGTATGGGGTGAGGATTCCGCCTGATGATCTTCGGCGGCAATCTGGAGAAGCAGCCGCCCGCTTTTCAGGAACGTATGCAGAAACTGATTGAAGAGGCTGGCCCGCGCGTGCGTTTCTACGGCGCTTACCAGAATGCCGAAATGCCACGCCTCATGCAGTCGGTCGACTGGGTGGTGATGCCGTCCATCTGGTGGGAAAATTCACCCATCGTCATTCAGGAGGCCCTGCATCATCGCCGCCCGGTCATCTGTTCCAACATTGGCGGCATGGCCGAAAAATCCGCGACGGCGAAGACGGCCTGCATTTCCGCGTTCGCAGCGCCGAGGATCTGGCCGACCGCTTTACAGAGGTGCTGAGCGAGCCGAGCATATGGGACAGGTTGCATCACTCCATCCGCAATCCGGTCCATTATGTCGACTGCGCCAGAGAGCATCTCGATCTTTATAACCGGCTGCGTGATTCAAAACCCGCAGGCAAAACCGGCGGTTTCGGAAACTGCCCTTTCTCAGGCAAGCTGAGCCTGGCTTGCCGGTATCTTTAGAAGAAGGAAGACCGTATGGCACGCGCCCTCGTCATGATCCCTGCGGGAGAAGTGTACGATCACGACAATGTCCGCTGGTATCGTCACACCGACGTTCAGGGCAGCATCAATCATTATCACAATATCGGCGATGCTTTCGTCTTCGAGTCATCATTGAAGCTGATGAATTACGAAAAGGCTTCCGAACTCCCGATCACCAACTTTTCTCCGGAGAAGATCGATCACTGCGCGAAGAGTATGATTATGTGATCCTGCGCGGCTCGAACTATATCCACAAGGACATGAACTGGCGCGACACAATCCCGGTATTGCAGCGGCTGAAACTGCCGGTCATTGCCTTTGGTGTCGGAGCACAGGCGCCGGTCAGAGGGAAATACAACTTTCCGAAGAAACGAAAGCGGTCCTACGCATCATCGCAGATTCCACGACGTCCATCGGTGTGCGTGGCGCTTATACCGCCCAGGTGTTGAACGATATCGGCATCCGCAATGTGCGCATTATCGGTTGTCCGACTGCGTTTCGTCGCAACAACCAGCATTTGCGTATCAAATTGCCACCGCTGGAAAATGTTGCAAAGGTCGGCGTTACGGTTCGCCGCGAGGTTTCACCAGCCTATGCGCAGGATATCGAGCAATATCTGACCCGTCACCGCGACCTCATCAAATCCATGGCCAAACGCTTCGATGTGACATTGATGGCGCAGGGCGAGATTGATGAAAAGAAGATGGTCTTCGGCACGGCGGAGCAGAAGGAAGAGGCTATTGCAGCCCTCAAGAACCATCGCTGGACAGCGGACTGGTATTTCGACGAAACGATAGAAAATCTCTATCGCCATCGCATGTTCTATTCGGATGTCGTTGCCGATTACGAGGAACTGGTGCGCAGGCAGCATCTCGTTCTCGGCTATCGTCTGCATGGTAATCTGATGGCACTGGCCAATGGCGTGCCGTCCATCTATTTCACCTATGACAGCCGCACTGCCGAATTCGCCGAAACCTACAAGATACCGAGTTATGACGTCTTCAGCGACAAACCTTTCCGACTGGAAGACTATTGGGACCAGGCGCTGTTCGACAAATACAACCGGGCCTGGTTCGAGACCTATGCCGAGATGAAGCAGTTTCTCGATGAAAACGGTGTCGACAACAAGATGACCGAAACCGGGCTTCCCATCGCAGAACTCAAGGTCGCCTAAAGGTTTAGTCTTTTGGCAGTTGAGCGGGACTATTACCCTTCTGTTCTTCTGCTAGAAGCGACCAGGCTGCAATAAACATCGCAGCAATCAGCGGCCCCACCACGAAACCATTGATCCCGATCAGTGAAATGCCCCCAACCGTGGAGATCAGCACGACGTAGTCCGGCATACGGGTACCTTTTCCGACGAGCGGAGGGCGCAAGAGATTATCGACCAGTCCGATCACGAATACGCCGACAAAGACCAGAATACCGCCGCTAATCCATTCCCCACTTGCAAAGAACCAGGCCGCCGCCGGAACCCGACAAGTGCAGCACCGACAGCTGGCAGCATGGAGAGGAACGTCATCAACACGCCCCAAAGCAGAGCCGCTTCTACGCCCAAAGACCAGAAAGTCACCCCGCCTATCGTGCCTGAATGATGGCAATAATGATATTGCCTTTCACTGTGGCACGGATGACTGCTGTAAACTTTTCCAGGAATTGCCGCGTATAATCATCGTTGAGCGGAATGGCCTGCCTGATCTTCCGCCCCAAATCCGCACCGTCGCGGAACAGAAAAACAGCAGATAGAGCATGATGCCGAAGCCGATAAAGAATTGCAGCGTATTCTGGCCAAAGCTGACTAATCTTCCGGCAAAAGTTGACTGCCCTGCATGATCGCAGACGATATGCGCGCGCGCCATTCTGCGAAATCACCCAATTCAAATCGAGTCAGCCATTCTTCCAGCGAATCCGGCAAAGCGCCGAGAATGCGTGAGATATAGCTGTTCAGATCGAATTCACGACTGCTCAGGCGCTGATAGAGAGAATTCCCCTCCTGCACCAGTGAGCCGAAAATCGCGAGCATGGGAATGATGACCAGACAGATGCACATCAACACGGACAGCAGCGCCGCGATATTCTTCCTGCCCCCGAGCAGGCGTTCAGCGCTGCTGCACCGGCGAGAAAACCACGGCAAGGATAACGGCCCAGAGAACCGCCGAATAATAAGGCAGGAGCAGCCACGCAAAGGCGATCGTGACCAGTGCCAGTAAAATATAGAAGCTCGCGCGCTGGACGGACATAATCACCTGCTGCAGATTTCCGGGTCAGGAAACCCTGCCCGGAAAACCATTTCAATTCAATAGAGAAGCATAGGCCCGACGGGTTATGCTGCTTTCAGAGGCACCTGTTGTTCATTGGGAAGTGAACGCGCAAGCGTGCTTAGAAGATCGCTTTGCGATACCAAACCGATGATGCGGCGCATTTCATCAACGACCACGACAGCATGCGCCAGTCCATCTGTCAGGCTGGGCAAAAGGCTCATCGCCGGATCGACCTGCGAAGCGGTCGGAGCCTCCACAATATAGTTTTGAAATCGTCGCCCGGATGCATCAATTCGCGCAAACCGACGACGCCCCTCAGGCGGCCATCGAATCCGCGTACCGGCAATGTAATGAGATTATGTCGCAGAATCAGGTCACGCGCCTGGCTCGCCGTTGCATCTTCATCGATACTGACGACATCGCGAGACATAATGTCCGCGCATGTCAGATCACCATGCGAACGAATGGACGCTTCAAGCTCCACCTGCCGCAACAGACGTCCAAGATCGTTTCGGTCAATATCGAAGCTTTCATCCAGTGCAAGCAAGGCGCGATCGATGTCTTCCTCGCGGATACCTATCCGAACTGAAGGCGGCAGATCTTCAGTGCTGTGTTTGTTTACCGGAACAGCCGCCGCCACATGCGGATATTTCCGGCGAGACAGTTTGTGAAACAAGATACCAAGGCCGACGAGAAGGCAAGAGTTCAGTGCAACCGGCACAAGCGGAAACAGCAAGCCCCACTTGGCAACCGCTGAACCACCAAGAACGGCAGTGAGCGCCGCTGCGCCACCGGGCGGATGGAGGCTGCGGGTAACGGACATCGCCGCGATGGCGAGCGCCACGCCAAGGCCAATTGCCAAAGCCGGATCATCGACAAACCGGGTGACGGCCAGCCCCACAAAGGCTGAAATCGTGTTGCCGCCGATAATCGACCATGGCTGGGCCAGCGGACTTGTTGGAACGGCAAAGAGCAGAACCGCCGAAGCGCCGATCGGCGCTACGATCAAGGGCAGATGCGGACCACTCCCCAGCAACATGCTTGATAAGAAACCGGTCAGCGCAATACCCAGCAGTGCACCGAGGCAGGCCATTGAACGTTCTCGCAGCGTCGCACCGGCAAGCACCGGTTTGAACAGTCGGAACGCGCGCGACTGGTGTTGTTCAGTATCTCTCTGGGACATTCCGTCAATCAGGCCGATGAAAGGGAGCTTTAGCGAAAACCCGTTAAAGCTAAAGACTATTCTCTTGGGGTGAGACAATATCCTGCCCTTGCCGGATTCGAACAAGAAAGCAAATCCGTATCCGCGCGTCAGAAGGGAAAAATCGTTCTCCTTTCATCAACTCATCGAGAACAACGGTCTCAATGCCATCTCAAGCCCAAGTATCATAAGGCCGATCAGAAACCACCGACGGAAGTTTTCCGGTCGGATCTTGCGGCGGCAAGCCTGCCCTATGAACATGCCAACCAGCGAAGGAACGACCGCCAGAACGGATGCAAGCAGGAGATCACCCGAATAGGCCTGTCTGCTCGAGAGCCCGACCGCAAGTGCTGCGGTCGAAACGGTGAAGGAAAGCCCAAGCGACTGCACGAGATCGTCTTTTCGGAAACCCAGCGATTGCAGATAGGGCACAGCCGGAATGACGAATATTCCGGTTGCACCCGCAATCAAGCCAGTCAACAGTCCGACGACAGGAGACAGCAGGCGTTCAAGCCTTTCCGGCACCCATAATTGGCGGGCAAACAACGTATAGGCTGCATAGATAACAAGCGAGAAGCCCAGCATCGATGTAGTAACTGCAATGTTTCCGCCAACCAGAACCGCAGTTCCCGCGATGGTTCCGGCTACTATGGCAAACATCATACTCCAGAGACGTCGCGAAAGTTGGCCGAAGCGAGGCCCAGCCAAAAGCTGCCAAAGATTGGTAACGAAGGACGGAATAATCAACAGGCTTGCTGCTGCAAGCGGAGATATCAGCGCGCCCAGTATGCCCATGGCGACCGTGGGCAGTCCCATTCCTGTCACACCTTTGACAAAGCCGGCGCCGAGGAACGTAATCACAATCGTCAGGATCAAGAAGAATGAATAAGTCATGCTCCTCCTATAGCGACATGACCAGCGGACGGAATGCGGAAGTTCCTCATCCAGCCTTCGGCTTTCCCATAGGCAGAATTCACGTTACCATTGCTTATGCGTTTTGATCTTACCGACCTCCGCCTGTTCCTCGCCGTCGCCGATACCGGCAGCATCACCCACGGTGCGGCTGAAATCGGACTGTCGCTTCCAGCCGCGAGCGAACGCCTGCGTGATATGGAGGCTACAGGGCAAGTCTTGCTCTTGGAACGAGGGCGACGTGGCGTTGCCCTTACCGAAGCGGGAGAAGCACTTGTCCACCATGCAAGGACAGTGATGCGACAGATGGCCGACATGCATAGCGATGGGCTTGCATGCCAAAGCCATGCGTACGGCCATTCGCGTCGCGGCGAATACCGCTGCCGTTACTGAGTATCTTCCGGTAAGGCTTGCCGCCTGGATGTCGAAGAATCCTCGCATCGATGTGGAGCTGAAAGAACGGCAGAGCAACGATATCGCCCGTGCGGTTTTGCGGGGTTTCGTTGAAATCGGAATTTTATCGGATGCGGCAGACACCGCGGGAATGGAACTGGTCCCATTTGCGACAGATCAACTTGTGGTAATCACCGCCAGGCACCATTCACTGACCGAATCTAAGCACGTGAGTTTCTCGGATCTCCTGCAGGAACAATTCATTGGCCTGTCAGCTGGCGCCTTGCAGGAACACATCGAAATGCAGGCAGTCCGGCTAGGGGACGGCTTAAAATTCGAACGCGGCTCCGCACTTTCGAAGGGATCGGCAATATGGTTGCCGCTGATGTTGGGATTGCGATCCTTCCACTGTCAGCTGCCCGTCGGATCGGAAAGACAGTGCCAATTATGGCTGTCACGCTAACCGATGCATGGGCAAGAAGAAACTTGGTAATCGCTGTGCGGTCTCTGGAAGATTTAGCCACACCTGTGCGAAATCTTGTCGATTATCTCACTTTGAGTGGTCAACCTCTCGCAAGCAAGCCGACAAGAGGTTGATCCGTAGAACTCTTACGAATTGAGATCGGCAAGCAGATCGTCATAGACCTTGCATGCGCCTGCGAGATCGCTCGTTGCCTGTGTCTGGGCGCCGCTCATTTTCTGAGCGATTTCCTGAGCTTTCTGGGGATTGGAAGCAGCAACTTCCTGCATTTTCGTGGCGACTTCCATAGCCTTTGCCTGGACTTCCTCAGCCGTGCAGGCAAAGGAAGGGTAGCCAGAACAACGAACAAAGCGCCCAGAAGATACTTTTTCATAATAGTCCTCTCTAATCTAATTTCCATGAATGCGCTTTGCATCTAGCAAGGAATTTTCTTTATCTCTAGCTAAAACAATAGTTGACGAAAAGACTTCACAGAATTGCAATATATCTGGATGCACATACTTTTAGAAGAATTCCAGACAGGAACTCATAACTATCGGTGGCTCAGCAACGAAAGCGTCCTGCGAGACGGCATGCAAGCGTACCGCCCAAGCCCGACAAGCGAGCTACCCAGACTTTGGTAGTATAAGCGCTTTCATTGAAGCTCAGGCATTGGCAACCAGCCGGGATACATCTACATTCTCTTTAAAGAGCAACGGATAATCATGCCGATTCAAGAGCAACTGCAATGTCGAAGCATTTCATGCAGTGACTTGGTAACATCGAATCTGATTGCCCGAAGCGCCCAAAGAGGCGTGGGGAACTAAATCCAAATACGGGCTTGCCCGCCGCAACATAGTCTGGGAGGACACTATGATGAAGCTTATCGTCACTCTGGCGACAACACTTGCTATTTCCACTGCGGCTTTCACCGCACAGGCACAGAATTATCCAGAACGGACGATCACCATGGTCGTGCCCTTCTCAGCCGGTGGGCCTACCGACACTGTCACCCGACTTGTGGCAGAATCCATGTCCAAGGATCTCGGACAACAGGTTATCGTTGAAAATGTCGGCGGCGCAGGCGGAACGCTTGGCGCGGGGCGTGTCGCAACCGCCGATCCGGATGGTTATACGCTACTGCTTCATCATATCGGCATGGCTACGAGCGCTACGCTCTACCGCAAGCTCGCCTATGACACGCTGAATGCGTTCGAATATGTCGGCCTCGTCACGGAAGTCCCGATGACCATCGTTGCGCGCAAGGACCTTGAACCGACCGACCTCAAGGGGCTGATCGAGTATGCCAAGGCCAACAAGGATACCGCAACGGTCGCTAATGCTGGTATCGGCGCGGCATCACATCTTTGCGGAATGCTTTTCATGAGTGCGATTGAAACTCCGCTCGTCACAGTTCCTACAAGGGAACCGGCCCGGCCATGACCGATCTGCTCGGCGGTCAGGTCGACATCATGTGTGACCAGACCACCAACACTACGAAGCAGATTCAGGCAGGCACGATCAAGGCTTATGCCGTCACCTCGCCCGAACGTCTGGACGTGCTGAAAGACCTTCCGACTACCAAGGAAGCCGGTCTGGACGGCATGGAAGTTGGTATCTGGCACGGCATCTATGCGCCCAAGGGAACCCCGGCTGAAATTACCGAGCGCCTGTCGAAATCGCTTCAGGTGGCCCTGAAAGATCAGAACGTGGTCGCCCGCTTCGCTGAACTCGGCACAAAGCCGTCTCCGGAATCCGATGCGACACCGGCCGCGTTGAAAGCCAAACTCAGATCCGAAGTTTTACGCTGGAAGCCGATTATCGAAGCCGCCGGACAATACGCGGACTGATCGTATTGCAAGCAATCAGGGCGCGTCTTTTGGCACGCCTTGATTGTCGTTCCCCTCCTGCTGCTCATCAGAACTGCAGTCGACGAATACGCAACCGACGTCATATGCCGATCTTCCGGCATAGCCCTTTCAACGGCAAATCCGAAAGACGATTGGCCATGAACGAGCCCTCAAGGAAATTTTCGATAGATCCGACCAATGGATTGTGCGGTGCCCTTCTCACACTGACCGGCGCCTTCTTTGCCTATCATTCGCTAGGTCTGGACCTAGGCACATCGCTTCGCATGGGACCGGGATATTTCCCGCTTGTCCTGTCCGGCGTCCTGATCCTGCTTGGACTGGTTATCCTTATCCAGGCTACACGGGTTTCCGGTGAGCCAATGGGTCCTATTGCATGGCGCGGATTGTTCTTCATTCTGCCTGCGCCGATATTCTTCGGCCTGACCGTGCGCGGCCTCGGCTTCGTGCCATCGCTCTTCCTGACCTGCCTGATCGCCTCTTTCGCCTCAATGCGCATGAAGCCGCTGACGGCAATCATTCTTGCCGCTGCGATCACGGTTTTCTCTGTCATTGTGTTCAGCTATGCGCTCGCGCTGCCCTATCAGCGTTTCGGGCCCTGGTGGCCATTTTAAGAGGCACGAGCATGGAACTTTTCAGCAATCTTGCGCTTGGTTTTCGACGGCATCAACGCTTGCCAATCTCGGTTTTGCCTGATTGGCGTATTGCTTGGCACATTGATTGGCGTTCTGCCGGGCATTGGCGCCACAGCGACCATAGCCATGCTTCTGCCGATCACTTTTCAGATTGGTGATCCGGTTTCCGCGCTTATTATGCTCGCTGGCATCTATTACGGTGCCCAATATGGCGGCTCGACGACTGCAATTCTCATTAACATGCCGGGCGAATCCTCGTCTGCCGTGACCGCCATCGACGGCTACCAGATGGCACGCCACGGGCGCGCCGGTGCAGCACTTGCAATCGCGGCAATCGGTTCATTCTTCGCCGGTACGGTCTCCACCTTTCTGGTGGCGATCTTCGCTCCACCCCTGACTGAAATTGCCCTGAAATTTGGCTCGGCTGAATATTTCTCGCTGATGGTCGTTGGACTGGTCTCGTCCGTGGCTCTTGCTCACGGTTCAATCATCAAAGCACTGGCGATGGTCGTTCTCGGGCTTCTACTCGGCCTTGTTGGCACCGATATCTATACCGGCACGCCGCGTTTTACCTTTGGTATTACCGAATATGCAGACGGCCTCAACTTCGTTGCCGTAGCAGTCGGAGTGTTCGGTATCGCTGAGATTCTGCGCAATCTCGAAACGAACATTCGCGCGAAGTGCTGATGGCAAAGGTTACCGGGCTAATGCCGACACGTGATGATTTCAAACGCATGACCGCCCCAATCCTGCGCGGAACCGTCATCGGTTCAGCTCTTGGCATTCTGCCGGGCGGCGGCGCTATTCTCGCGTCCTTCGCTTCCTATACGGTGGAAAAGCGCATTTCCAACACACCACAAGAATTCGGAAAAGGCGCAATTGCTGGCGTGGCGGGACCGGAATCCGCAAACAATGCCGGTGCGCAGACATCATTCATTCCCATGCTGACACTCGGCATTCCCGCCAACCCGGTCATGGCATTGATGATCGGCGCCATGATTATTCAGGGCATCGTGCCGGGACCGAATGTTGCAACTGAACAGCCGGCCTTGTTCTGGGGCGTGATCGCGTCGATGTGGATCGGCAATCTCATGCTTATCATCCTCAACCTGCCGCTGATCGGTCTGTGGGTGAAGCTGCTGACAGTGCCTTATTACGTGTTGTTCCCCATCATCATGACCTTCTGTTCCATCGGCGTTTATAGCGTCAATTCGAACGTCTACGATCTCTATGCAGTCGCCTTCTTCGGCTTCATCGGCTATCTGCTGGCCAAACTGCGTTGCGAACCCGCTCCCTTGCTGCTTGGCTTCGTTCTCGGTCCGTTGCTGGAGGAGCATCTGCGTCGCGCCATGATCCTGTCACGCGGCGACCCGGCAACATTCTTCACCCGGCCAATCAGCGCCGTTCTGCTTGCCATAGCTGCTGCCGTTCTCGTGGTCGTGCTGCTTCCATCGGTACGCAAGAAGCGCGACGAGGTGTTCGTCGAGGAGAGCTAACCTAGGTTAAGCCAAAAGATGACGATGGAACATTGATATGCTATAGTTACCAAGGGCTTGGATTGTCGTTTGAATCGCCAGCACAGAGGGAGGTGTCATGGCGGACGAACAGCGCCGAAGCTTTCGGCAGCGACTGGCTGCCATCGTCATCGCAGGTATCGGTACAGCCGCCGCAAGCGTATTCTCCTACGCAACGGCAATCTATGAAGCAGCCAATCCCGAACCCATGCGGGAAGTGGGCGTCGGTGAAACGGTCGACACCGGGCGCTGGCATGTGGCGGTAACCGGCGCACGCTTTGGCTCTGTTCCGCCAACCGGCGTAAAACCTTACGAGCCTAAAACTATCTCATGGTCGATGTCAGTCTCGACAATCGTTCCGCATCTTCAGCCTATGCGCCGCGAAAGCTTCTGACCCTCGACCCGCCGAACCCGGCTCTGACCGATCCAACTTTCTACATCGTGCGCGACAAATGGATTGCGGGCCGGGTCCATCCCGGCATGCCGGAAAAGCTGACCGTGGCGTGGGAATGGCCGCAAGGCAAAGCTCCGCCACAGGAAGTCCGACTCCTCATCGGCAGCGAAATCTACAAGAAGCGGGATAATCTCTATGGGGCCTCTACATGGCTCGATCGGGACCCGGTCGCTGTCATTCAATTGCCCGTTGATATGTCATCCGCCGGGGGCGAAGGATGATAGACTGGCTCAAAAGCGCCGTCATGCTGTGTGTGGCGATTGCCGCGCTTTATGGCATGCAGCATTCCACCCCTTATTACAGCAATATCTTTTCCTCGGTCACCGTTGAGGGAAAGCAGGAAAGCCCGTCGAAACCAGCCGTTTTGTGGTTGGCATCGTGAACTCCTATCGGGCCCGTGAACTGACGACGCCCGGCACAGGAAGCACCCGCACTTATGATACGGACGGCGAATGGCTGGTCATCGAGGCCGCAGCGAAAGCAAAGATCGAAAGCCTTGGGCTTGCGTCGGTCGAATGGCTTGGACCAAATGGTATCCGCTATGCCATGAGCAGCCGTCCGACGCTTGCACCCGGCATAGTGGGCTCCGAACGGCTGGAACCAGGGATACCGCGTCCAATCTTGATGGTGTTTGAATTGCCGCCTGACCAGATCGCAGGCGGAAAGCTGCTGATTGCCGAATCTTCAATGACACCTCTTTCAGAACAAATGCAGATCAGTATGAGCGCAACGGCACAGGACAATGTCAGCCGGTCAATCGCGATCAAACGTATGGGGACCATCATGCCTTGGCAATTGGAGGTCAGCCAATGAACGAAACGACCTCATCTGGTGAGCGGAAGCCGTTCTGGATATGCCTTGCCCTTCTGATTATCGCTCTGCCCCTTGCGGCTTTCGTTGGTTCCGACGGTGGTCTGTTGCGATGGATCGAGCAGACCCTGCAAGAGCCGATGGTCGTGCCCCGCGGCAATGTGCGGGCTTATGGGGGCGGCAACTGGAAACTGGTCGCACTGGACAGGTTTCCGGGCACATTGCCGGAGACAAACATTGTGCTTGCTGAAGTCGAAGTGACTATTCAGGACGCCGATCAATTGAAACGGTTGATACCCTGTTTCATGACCGTGACAGACACTGAAGACCGCCGCTGGTCGACCTTGTATGTATCGACGCAAACCATCCGGAAGCTGAAGCCGGAAGCTGCCGACAAGCTGAAATGTTACGATCTCGCCAATGAGAACGGCAGCGGCCCAGTTCGCCTTGTCGAGAGCTTCCTTGTTCCTGCAAATGCCGGAGAGCTTTCGCTATTGCTTACGATGCTTGGGAAACAGCCTGAGCATCTGGTTCTGAAATAGCTCTGTTCTTTTGGCTCACCAACGCATATTCGAGGACCGCCGCCAGAAGCGCGATACGTATCGCATCAAGCAGAATGCCGCCATCAAGCTCCGACGGGCTGCCAATAAAAATAACCAGAACATTGGCAATACGCTGCCAGATTTCGATATCGTACGGTCCGAGATAATGGGTCGTGCTGTACCAGATCCACGCACCGATCCAGCTTATCGCGCGATAAAGAACGATAAATGACAGCAGGGTTCCAAGTCCTGCCCCGGCGACCAGTTTCAGGCAGGTCCAGACAGGCCGGTAACGGCTGCGATAACCGCCCAGATAATGCGCGGCGAAATCGCTCAGCCACTTCCGGAAGGTTGTTCCGCGAGATGGGGCTGGCGGCACAGGCGCTTTCTTGGCGGACAGATCATAGCCATAGATTATAGCGGCCATTACCAGCCAGACCATCGGCAAGAGCGCATAGAAGAACAGATTTTGCACCTGCACCCAAAAGCTCGGTTGCTGGAACTCTACCGGTACGAAATTTTCGGCAGCGTAAGCGCTCATCGAAAGCCATGCAGCACCGACATCGAAACTGTCGAGCAGAGAGCCAGCGCCGATCCAGCGGATCAGATCGTCTTTCCACTTGTCGAGTGCGAACAGACCGATGAATATCCAGCTTGCATCCGCAGCGACGATGAGCAGCCGAAGCCATGGCGAATGAACTTTTCATTAGTCCGTTTGGCAATCCAGCGGATCAACCAGCAGACGAGAATTGCTGCGATCAGGCTACCAGAGCGCACAAGATCGAATATATGCATCTTCTCGCCAAAGGCAGTGCGCTCGAAAGCAAGCCGCGAATATTCGCGAACCGTATCGCCAAGAAAGCCCCATGCAGCATAATAGGCGAAGAACGGCAGGATGACGGCCGCCGTCACCATCAGCATGCGGTCAGCCCTGCGATTGTCGGGCGAGGATCCCGCGCCTCCCGTAGCGGTTTGGCGCAAAGTGGCAAGGGCAGGCAATCCGGGCCGCAGCGCGGCGAACATCGTCACCACCACGAGCAGCTTGACTAGCACGACCAGCGAAAGAACGACCATTCCGGCGAGCGGAAAATATCCGCCCGCACTCACCGCAGCATCGAGCAGCAGGTCGCGCGCAATATAGCCCAGCGTTCCGATAAGCAGCAACTGGGGCCAGAACCGAGCCAGAAGACGGGCTGTCAGAGCGAGCAGACCGCCAATATCCTTGAGCATCGTCATGGCCACAGTTTAGCCAGCTGATTGGTAGGGCTCAATATATTTTATTTATCTAATATATAGGGCGGCACTTATCCGCGCCGCGTGCCTGAAGACACGATGTCGAGATAGACGGCCAGAACGAGAATGCTGCCCTTGATGATCTGCTGCCAGAATGTATCGACTCCGAGCATGGACATGCCATTGTCGAGGCTCGACATGATGAGCGCGCCGACCAGTGCACCGAGCACCGAGCCGACGCCACCGCGCATGGAGGTGCCGCCGATGAAACACGAGGCAATGGCATCGAGTTCACCGCCCATGCCCGCCGATGGCGTGCCAGCCGCGAGGCGCGAGGTTGTCGTCAGCCCCGCCACCGCCGCCATCAGTCCCATCAAGGCGAACACCGCCATCTTGACGAAATTGACGTTAACGCCAGAAAAGCGGGTTGCTTCCGTATTGGAGCCAACCGCATAGATGTGGCGACCGAACACAGTTTGTTTTGCGATAACGGTGAAGACGCCAAGGATCACCAGCAGGATCAGGACCGGAACCGGCACGCCCTGATAACTGTTGAGGATCAGGATGAAACCGAGGATCAGGATACCGATACCGAGAAGGCGTGCGGCTTCCATACCCGACGAAAGCGTCTGGAGATTGTGCTTGCGCTTGCTGGCCCGCGTGCGCAGCGTCATCAGGATCAGCACGCCGAACAGCGCAATGGCACACAGATTGCCAAGCCAGCCCGGCAGATAGCCCTGCCCGATATATTTGAACTCCGGCGAGATCGGCGCGATGGTGACGCCGCCCATGATGCCAAGCACGATGCCGCGAAAGACGAGCTGTCCGCCGAGCGTGACGATGAAGGACGGTATGCCGAGATAGGCGGTCAGCCAGCCATTGAAGGCGCCGATTGCCACGCCGAGAACCAGTACCGTGCTGATTGTCGCCCATAGGGGCCATCCATAGATCACGTCGAGAACAGCGGCGATGCCGCCCAAAAGCCCTAACAACGCGCCGACCGAAAGGTCGATTTCACCAGCCACAATGACAAAACCATCGCGGATGCGAGCATTCCCGTAATGGCCATCTGGCGCAGGAGATTGGAGAAGTTGCGCGCAGTCAGGAACTGCGAACGCCCCATCTCGGGATCATAGGTGAGGATTGCAAATAACGCCCAGATGAGCGCGACCACGATCAGCAGCGCGACGATCTTATAATCCGCCAGAAACTTCCGAAGGCTTTTGCCCGTCAATGTCATATCATGCACCGGTCAGGTTTGAGCATTTTCAGCAAGGATATGAACCGACCCTGCGTTCGGAAAATGCGTGAAAACAAATAGTTCATCGAGGATCAGGCCGCATCGGTCATTGGCTTGCCGATTGCGGCGGCAAGCACCTTCTCCTGGGTGAGATTTTCATTAGGAAAATCACCGCGCAGCCTGCCCTCGCCGATCACGAGAACACGGTCGCTGATGCCGAGTACTTCCGGCATTTCGGAAGAGACCATCAGCACCGCGACCCCTGTTTGGCGAGTGCGAAGATCAGTTTGTAGATTTCATATTTCGCGCCAACATCGACGCCCCGCGTCGGCTCATCGAGAATAAGTACTTTGGGGTCTGGCAGCATCATCTTTGAAAGCACAGCTTTCTGCTGGTTTCCACCGGACAGGGACGCAATTTCCAGCATTGGATCAGCGGTTTTCACCTTAAGGCGCAGAATTTCGCGCTGGATCGTGGCCAGCTCCGCTTCCTTGTTGAGCAATCCGCGCAGGGAAAAGCGGTCCAGCACCGAGACCGTCATATTATAGCCGACCGGCATGATGGGCAGGATGCCGTCCTTCTTTCGGTCCTCCGGCACCATGCAGATGCCTTGTCGAACCGCATCGCGGGCGTACGGATCTTCAGTTCCCTGCCTTCCAGAAAGACCTGCCCCTCATGCGCTCCCGGCCAGACGCCGAACAGGCTGGACACCAGTTCGGTCCGCCCCGCGCCCACAAGCCCGGCAATACCGAGGATTTCCCGCGTCGAAGCGCAAACGAAACATCGTCAACTACCTTGCGATCTGGATTGGTCATATCCCAGCAGTTGATGTTCCGCGCCTCGAAAATGACCTCACCAATATCGTGCGGCTCACGCGGAAACAGGTTTTTCATCTCGCGGCCCACCATCATGGTGATGATGGCTGGCGTGGTAAGTTCCACCATCGGCTTGGTGGCGATATGCGTTCCGTCGCGAATGACCGTCACCGTATCGGAAATTTCGGCCACTTCATCCAGCTTGTGGGAGATGTAGACGCAGGCCATGCCTTGCGCCTTGAAATCCTTGATGAGATCGAGAAGAACGCGTGTTTCGGATGCGGTCAGCGCCGAAGTCGGCTCATCCAGAATGAGCAGCTTTGCATTCTTGTTTATCGCCTTTGCGATCTCGATCAGTTGCTGCTTGCCGCCCGGATAATGGTAAACTGGAAGCGCAACATTAATGTCGTGGATATTGAGCCGCGCCAGAAGTTCTGTCGCGCGCGCATTCATCTGGTCATAATCGATGAAGCCGCCGCTTGTCGGTTCCGATCCCAGAAAGATATTTTCCGCAACCGAAAGATGCGGCACCATCATGAGTTCCTGATGGATGATGACAATACCCGCGGCTTCCGTGTCGCGGATGCCTGTGGCCTTGAGTTCCTGGCCTTCCCAGAAAATTTCCCCGCTCCAGGTGCCATGGGGATAAACGCCGGACAGCACTTTCATCAGCGTGGATTTGCCAGCGCCATTCTCGCCGCAAAGGCCGACACACTCGCCCGCGCGCACTTTCAGGTAAATACCGTCAAGCGCTTTCACGCCGTTGAAGTCCTTACCGATATTGCGCATCTCTAAAAGATATTCGGACATCGTATACGACCTTGCAGTAGTGCATCAGAATGTGTTGCACGGAGCCGGATATGGCAGAAAGTTCCCGACAACGCTGTCACAGACAGTTTCTGTGAGGCCGGAGCCGGATCATGATTTCCAGACTTCCGGCCTCACCATTCGTACGGGGCTAAATTGCCGGAAAGGCTTACTTCCCGTAAATCTGCTCCTTGGTATAGAAGCCATCCTGAACGTATATGTCGACATTGTCCTTGGTCACGGCGGTCGGAGTCAGCAGAAGCGTGTCAACCTGCTTGCCGCCATTGTCGAGCTTGGCATTGAATTGCGGCGTCTCGCCCTTGACCATCTGGACGGTCAGTTTTGCCGCTTCCGAGGCGATGAGTTTCAGCGGCTTGTAGACGGTTACGGTCTGCGTGCCGTCGATCAGGCGCTTGACGGCAGCAAGGTCGCTGTCCTGTCCGGAAACAGCAGTCTTTCCCGCCAGTCCCTGTGCGGCCAGAGCCTGAATAGCGCCACCGGCAGTACCGTCGTTTGAAGCGACAACCGCATCGATCTTGTTTTGCGCTGCCGTCAGGGCGTTTTCCATGATGGAGAGCGCTTCGGTTGGGCTCCATTCCTTGACCCATTGCGAGCCAATGACCTTCACCTTGCCGGAATCGATGGCTTCCTTGAGGGCCTTTTCCTGACCGGCGCGGAGAAGCTTGGCGTTGTTATCCGTAGGCGAAAGCCGCCGAGGAGATAATAATTGCCTTCCGGCTTGGCCTTCAAGACGGCTTCCGCCTGCATGAAACCAACACGCTCATTGTCGAACGAAATATAGGCATCGACATCCGCATTGAGGATCAGGCGATCATAGGACAGAACCTTGATCCCGGATGCCTTGGCATCGGCCACAACCGCGTCGAAAACCTTGGAGTTCATCGGCACGATGACGATGGCGTCAACGCCCTGCGCAATCAGGTTTTCAACCTGCTTGACCTGTTTTTCCTCGTTACCGTCAGCCGACTGCACATTGACCTTGGCGCCCAGCTTTTCGGCAGCCTCAATGAAATAATCGCGGTCACGCGCCCAGCGCTCGACGCGAAGATCGTCGATGGAAAAGCCGATGACCGGATTTTCCGGCGAAGCATAGACCGGCGTGGACACCATGGCGCCAATGCCCAAAGCTGCAGCAACCAGCGCGCCGGTCAGAAAATTACGACGTTTCATGCAAATCTCCTCCAAACAACACCGGCTTGCTACCGGCTGATACCAAACCGCGCCCCCGAACGTGTTCCGCCCCGGAGTTCGCACGACAAGACAGCCCCTTCGGAGCTGCTTATTCCTTGAATGGCTGATCCTCCCAAAGGCGCCTTGCGCCAAGATCACTCCATCAGGACAGCGCGCAAAAGACACACTGCCCCATCCTCGGCAACCATTGATACGTGAAGAAAAATGAATAGCAAGGATTTTTGATTTACGTACCTCATTTTGATCTTATGGTCCGCATCAAGGAGCGAGGATGAAACCTACAGTCCATGATATAGCCAGAACAGCGGGCGTCAGTCTTGCCACGGTCGACCGTGTGCTGAACGAGCGTCCGGGTGTGAGAGCAAAGACACGCGACCGGGTTATGGATGCGATGAACACGCTCGGCTATGTGCGCGATGTGGGCGCTGCCAACCTCGCACGCGGCAAGCTTTACCAGTTCGATTTTATTTTGCCGGACAATGAAAATACCTTCATGCTGAGCCTGCGCGCGGAACTGCAAGCTGCGACCGAGCGGGCATTGGCCGAGCGGGTCCGGGTCAATGTCGTGCTTGTCCCGCTTTCGATGAGGCGGCACTCGTCGCGGCGCTGGACGAATGCGCCATGCGCAGGCCTGACGGCGTTGCCTTCGTGGCGGTCGATACCGATCCCGTGCGCGAAGCCTGCGCCCGGTTGAGCGAACAGGGCATCCACGCCGTCACGCTTGTTTCCGATCTCGGACAATCCACCCGAACGCATTATGTCGGCGTCGACAATGGCGCGGCGGGGCGCACGGCAGCGCGGCTTCTGGGGCTTTTCGCCAATGGAACGGAGGGGCTCTTGCAGTCGTCGCCGGTTCGTTGAAGGTTCGCGATCATCAGGAACGTTTCGACGGTTTTACGGCAGCGATGCAGGGAGACTTTCCGGGCCGCGAGATATTGCCGGTGCTGGAAGGTTTCGATGAAGGCCCGCGTGTGGAAAAACTTGTCGGCAGACTGCTTGAGGAGCGCAGCGACATTGCCGGGATTTACAGCCTCGGCGCGGGCAATAGCGGCCTGGTGAAGGCACTCGCAAAACACGCATCCAATCGCCCGCTCGTCATCGCCCATGAACGCGACAGCCTGACCTCGAAAGCGCTTTCCGACGGCATCATCCATGCGGTGCTGGCGCAGGATGCGGGCCATGAAATCCGCAGCGCCATCCGGGTGCTGAAAGCCTCCGCGGATCGTCTGGCGATCGTGCCGGGGCAGGAACACATCCGCATCGAAATTTTTCTCAAGGACAACCTGCCGCATTTCGACTGACGCGCGCGGCAATGCCTTTCCAACAGGGCCTTTCCAACAGGAGCAAATATGTATCTCGGGATCGATCTAGGAACATCCGGTGTCAAGGCGCTGCTGATCGATGACGGGCAGACGGTGGTTGGTTCGGCCCACGGCGAACTGGACGTTTCGCGCCCCATCCGGGCTGGAGCGAACAGGACCCGGCCCAGTGGATCAAAGCCTGCCGCACTGCAATCGATGGCCTGCGCGCGGCCCATCCGAAAGAATTTTCGGCGATTGCCGGTATCGGCCTTTCCGGGCAGATGCACGGCGCTACCCTGCTGGACGAACAGGATCAGGTGCTGCGCCCCTGCATCCTCTGGAACGATACGCGCAGCTATCGCGAAGCGGCCGAACTCGATGCCGATCCGGCCTTTCGCGCCATCACCGGCAATATCGTCTTTCCCGGCTTTACCGCCCCGAAACTGGTCTGGGTTGCCAAGAACGAACCGGAGATTTTTACGCGCATCCGCAAGGTGCTGCTGCCGAAGGACTATCTGCGCCTGTGGCTGACCGGCGAATATGTCTCCGATATGTCGGATTCGGCAGGTACGAGCTGGCTCGATACTGGGGCGCGCCGCTGGTCCAACGCCCTTCTGGACAAGACCGGCCTTGACAAAGCCAGATGCCGCGCCTTGCCGAAGGCACGGACGCAACCGGACGGCTGCGGGCCGAACTTGCCGCCGAATGGGGCATTGCCGGTCAGCCGGTCGTGGCGGGCGGCGCTGGCGACAACGCAGCGTCTGCCTGCGGCATGGGCACGGTCAGGCCCGGTCATGCCTTCGTTTCGCTTGGCACTTCGGGCGTCCTCTTCGCGGCAAACGGCGCCTATCAGCCAAAGCCTGAAAGCGCGGTTCATGCCTTCTGCCACGCCCTGCCCGACACGTGGCACCAGATGGGCGTCATCCTGTCAGCGGCAAGCGCGCTCGACTGGTATGCGCGGCTTGTCGGCAAAACGGCGCATGAACTCGATAAGGCACTTGGCGACACGCTGAATGCGCCGGGCAGCGCGACATTCCTGCCTTATCTCTCCGGCGAACGCACTCCGTATAACGATGCGAAGATACGCGGCGTGTTTTCAGGTCTGGAGCATGAATCCGATCAGCGCGCATTGACGCAAGCCGTATTGGAAGGCGTCGCCTTCGCTATCCGCGACAATCTCGCCGCGCTGCAATCGGCTGGCACGGATATCAAGTCGCTTACCGCTGTCGGCGGCGGCTCGCGCTCCACCTATTGGCTGAAGGCCATCGCGACGGCCTTGAACGTGCCGATTGCATTGCCGGAAGAAGGCGACTTCGGCGGCGCTTATGGTGCCGCGCGACTGGGTCTCATTGCGACCACCAGCGCCGATCCATTTGCCGTCTGCACGCCGCCACGCACGGAACGCACGATAGAGCCGGAAGCCACCCTGCTCCCGGCCTATGAGGAAGCCTATCAGCGTTATCACGCCCTTTATCCGGCACTTCACGCCCTCGCCGGTTAGTGACGCTGCCGCAAACAATCAGACACGACGACATTCGAACGGGAGGACATAATGAGCACCGGATTTTTCGGCGACATTCAAAAGGTTGAATATGAGGGGCCGGACAGCGACAATCCGCTGGCATTCCGTCACTATAATCCGGATGAAATCGTGCTGGGCAAGCGCATGGAAGACCATCTGCGCTTTGCGGTAGCCTACTGGCACAGTTTTGCCTGGGAGGGCGGCGACCCGTTCGGCGGGCGCACCTTCGACCGCCCATGGTATTCCAGCGAGATGGACGCGGCAAAGCTCAAGGCCGACGTGGCTTTCGAGTTCTTCTCGCTACTCGGTGCGCCCTATTATTGCTTCCACGATGCCGATGTGCGGCCAGAGGGGCGCAACTTTGCGGAAAATACGCGCTATCTCAACGAAATCGTCGATATTTTCGAGAAGAAGCAGGCCGAAACCGGCGTAAAGCTTCTCTGGGGCACGGCGAACCTCTTCTCCAACCGCCGCTATATGGCGGGCGCGGCCACCAATCCCGATCCGGACGTGTTCGCTTTTGCCGCCGCGACGGTGAAAAGCTGCATCGATGCCACCAAGCGGCTCGGGGTGAGAACTATGTGCTGTGGGGCGGTCGCGAGGGCTATGAAACGCTGCTCAACACCGATCTTGGACGTGAACTCGACCATATGGGCCGGTTCCTCAATCTGGTGGTCGACTACAAGCACAAGATCGGCTTCAAGGGCACGATCCTGATCGAACCGAAGCCGCAGGAGCCGACCAAGCATCAATATGATTACGACGTCGCGACGGTCTACGGCTTCCTCAAGCGCTATGGTCTTGAAAACGAAGTGAAGGTCAATATCGAGCAGGGCCACGCTATTCTGGCCGGTCACTCGTTCGAGCACGAACTGGCGCTTGCCCGTGCGCTTGGCATTTTCGGTTCCATCGACATGAACCGCAATGACTACCAGTCGGGCTGGGATACGGACCAGTTCCCGAATAATGTGCCGGAAATGGCGCTCGCCTATTATCAGGTTCTGCTTGCAGGCGGCTTCACGACCGGCGGCACGAATTTCGACGCCAAGCTGCGCCGCCAGTCACTCGATCCGCAGGATCTGCTGATCGGCCATATCGGCGGGATGGATTGCTGCGCACGCGGGCTGAAAGCAGCCGCCGGAATGCTTGAAGACGGCGCATTGTCCAAGCCGCTCGATGCGCGTTATGCAGGCTGGAACGGCGATTTCGGCAAAAGCTTCTGACCGGCCTTTCGCTGGACCAGATCACCGCTGAAGTCGAGGCGAAGGATATCAATCCGCAGCCGAAATCCGGTCGTCAGGAATATCTGGAAAACATCGTCAATCGCTACGTTTGAACCCGCTGAAACAAAAGGGCGCCAGCGGCGCCTTTCCTCTTTAAAGCTTGACCCAGCCACCGTTTTTCTGTGACGAGCGCACGCAGGCATCGATGAAAGCAACGCCCTTCAAGCCGTCATCGACAGTCGGATAGACCACTGCTTTATCCGGCTTTTGCCGTTGCGATGGGCCTCTATGGCATTGGCGGCTTCCGAATAAATCGTGGCAAAAGCTTCCAGATAGCCCTCCGGGTGTCCGCCGGTACGCGGGTCACGCGGGCGCTCGCAGAGCCGACACCGGCACCGCCCCGCGTGATGAGCCGCTTCTGCTCGCCAAAAGGCGTGAACCAGAGATAGTTCGGGTCTTCCTGCGCCCATTCAATGCCGCCCTTTGTGCCATAGATGCGCAGGCGCAGCGCATTTTCATTGCCGGGCGCAACCTGGCTGCACCAGAGCATCCCCTTCGCGCCGCCTTCAAAACGCAGCATCACATGCGCATTGTCGTCCAAGCGACGTCCCTCGACAAAACTGTCGAGATCGGCGGCAAGGCTGTCGAGCGTCAGGCCGGTTACGAAAGAGGTGAGATTGAAGGCGTGGGTGCCGATATCACCGGTTGCGCCGCCCAATCCCGATTGCGCCGGATCGGTGCGCCAGACAGCGCCCTTCGCGCCGGTCGCTTCCACCGCTTCGGTGAGCCAGTCCTGCGCATATTCCACCTGTACGACGCGCAAATCCCCAAGCTCGCCATTGGCGACCATCTCGCGCGCCTGCCGCACCATCGGATAGCCGGTGTAATTATGCGTCAGAACGAACAAAGCGCCGCTTTCATCAGCGACCTTCTTCAATTTCTTCGCATCGGCAAGCGTCGAGGTCAGCGGCTTGTCGCAGATGACATGGATGCCGCGCCGCAGAAACTCCTTGGCGGCTTCATAATGAACGTGGTTCGGCGTTACGATGGAAACGGCTTCGATGCCGTTTTTCAGCCGCGCCTCACGAATGGCCATGTCCTTGTAGCTGGAATAGATGCGGTCTTCGGCCAGCCCCAATTCTCGCCCCGAGGCTTGCGCCTTTTCCGCAGATGACGACAAGGCGCCAGCCACCAGTTCGAACCGGTTGTCGAGCCGCGCCGCCATGCGGTGCACCCCGCCGATAAACGCCCCGCTCCACCGCCCACCATACCAAGGCGGATGCGGGGAGCGGCTGTTTCCGTGGTCTTTGCTTCTATGGTCATTGCGTCCTCATAATCCCAGCATACGTCGATTGGCGGCGTCATCGGTGCCGCCGGAAGCGAAATCATCGAACGCCTTGTCGGTGACGCGGATGATATGCGCCTTGACAAACTCCGCGCCTTCACGCGCACCGTCTTCCGGGTGCTTCAGCGCACATTCCCATTCGACCACGGCCCAGCCGTCAAAATCATTCGCTGCCATCTTGGAAAACACCGCGCCGAAATCCACTTGACCGTCGCCCAGCGAACGGAAGCGGCCCGCGCGATTGACCCAACCCTGATAGCCGCCATAGACGCCCTGCCGCCCGGTCGGATTGAACTCCGCATCCTTGACGTGGAACATCTTGATGCGGTCCTTGTAGATGTCGATATTGTCGAGATAATCGAGACACTGCAGGACATAATGCGACGGGTCGTAGAGCATATTGGCCCGCGGATGGTTTTGACCTGCTCCAGAAACATCTCGAATGTCGCGCCATCGTGCAGGTCCTCGCCCGGATGGATTTCATAGCATATATCGACGCCATGCTCGTCAGCATGATCGAGGATCGGCTTCCAGCGGCGGGCGAGTTCCTCAAACGCGGTTTCGACCAGACCGGCGGGACGCTGCGGCCATGGATAGATGAACGGCCATGCCAGTGCACCGGAAAAGGTCGCATGCGCGCCAATGCCAAAATTGCGCGAGGCGCGGATCGCCATCTTTACCTGCTCGACCGCCCATTGCTGGCGCGCTTTTGGGTTGCCGCGCACTTCCGGCACCGCAAAACCGTCAAACGCTTCGTCATAGGCCGGGTGCACCGCCACGAGCTGTCCCTGCAAATGGGTTGAAAGCTCCGTGACTTCGACACCGTTCTGGCGCGCCACACCGGCGAATTCGTCGCAATAATCCTTGGATTCAGAAGCCTTTTTCAGATCGATCAGCTGGCTCGCCCATGTAGGGACCTGCACCCCGGCATAGCCTTTTCGGCAGCCCATTTGGTGATGCCATCCCATGTGTTGAACGGCGCTTCATCGCCTGCGAACTGCCCAAGAAAAATCCCCGGCCCCTTGATCGTCTTCATCGAAACTCCTCCAGAATGAATAAGGCGCGCCTCTGACGAGACGCGCCGGGCCGTGATCAGAACGGCGAATCCGGGAAATAAAAGTCCTTGGCATTGTCCTTGGTGACGAGCGTTGCATCGAGGATATAGCTGCCGCTCACCGGAATCTGGTCATAAAATGACCGGCGGCGAGTTCCATTGCGGTCGAAACCATCGCTGGCGGATAGAGAACATCGACCGGCACAAGCTTGTCGCCGTCCATCACCTTCTTGATCATATCCTTGAACCTGCCCCGCCCACGACATATTGAATGTCGGAGCGGTTCGCCTGCTTGATGGCTTCAAGAACGCCGACAAGCATGTCGTCATCCTGCGCCCAGACCACATCGATCTTCGGATATTTAGTCATGAAGTCCTGCATGACGCGGAAGGCATCGTCGCGGTTCCAGTTGCCATATTGGCGGTCCAGAACCTTCACGTTGGAGCCTTCAATGCCCTTGTCGAAACCATCCTGACGCTGCTGATCGATCGGGATCGGCAGACCGCGAATGACGACGACCTGCGCATCGGGAGTGGTCTTCTTGATATATTCGCCTGCCACCTGTCCGAGTGCCGGGTTGTTGCCGGCCACGTAGAGATCGCGGATGGAATTGTCGTTGCTGCTCGGCGCGCGGTCAACCAGAGCGACAAAGGTTCCCTTGTCCTTGATTTCCTTGATAGCGTTGACAAGTGGATCAGGATCGGTCGGCAGAACGACCAGCCCGTCGAGGCCCTGTACGGCCAGATCCTGCAACGCATTGGCCTGCGATGCGGCATCGGGCGACGTCTTGACGATGACGTTGAGGCCCGGATGCTCTTCCATCAGAAGCTTCGCCACACGCTCGGCGTGATAGACGACGCCGGCCGTCCAGCCGTGATCGGCAGCCGGGATCGACACACCGATTGTCACTTTCTTGTCCTGTGCGCTTGCTGCGCTGCCAAAGGCAAGCGCGCCCGCCGTCAAAGCGGCGAAAGCAAGCTTCATCAAATTCCCTCGCATAGTCTTCCTCCCAGTAAATGCGGGGCTCTCATTCCTCTCTGGCTGGAATCGCCCCACCAATCCCGCCAAAACCCTGATTACCGCCGCGACAGCGAACGCTGCACAAGCATGGCGATAATGATAATCGCACCCTGAATGGCTCCCAGCAGATACTCGCTGACGAAGTTCGACAGGATCATGATGTTGCCGATGATCTCCAGAATGAACGCGCCGCAGATCGTGCCCCATATACGCCCCACGCCACCCCGCAGCGCCGTGCCGCCAACAACGACGGCGGTGATCGCCTGCAATTCCCACATCAGGCCGGTCGTGGCCGACGTAGACCCCAGACGCGGCACATAAAGAAGCACAGCCACAGCGACGCAAAGGCCCTGAATGATAAAGGCGACAGTGCGCACTTTCTTGACTGAAATGCCGGAATAGCGCGCCACGTCCTCATTCGATCCGACTGCGATGACATGGCGGCCATAGCGTGTCCGATAAAGGACGAATGCCGCAAGCGCCGCCGTCGCAAAGATGAAAATAACCGGTATCGGAATACCAGCTATGTGTCCGTAATAGACGGACGGTACATGGCCTGAATTTCGGAATTACGCAGGGTGATCGCGCCGCCCTGAGACAGCCAGGTCGTCAGGCCCCTATAGATACCCATCGTGCCGAGCGTTGCGATGAAGGGTTCTATGCCGCCCACCGTCGTTATCAGCCCGTTCAAAAGGCCGCAGGCGGCACCGACGATCAGCGCCAGCATCACGGCGGCAATCAGCATCATCACCGGATCGGCAATCACTCCGCTATTCATGAACAGGATCATGATGCTGGCAACGAATGCCACCATTGCGCCCACGGACAGGTCGAGCCCGCCGGACGAGATCACATAGGTAGCGCCAAGCGCGATAATGGCAATGAAAGCGCTGCGCGTTGCGACATTGAGAAGATTGTCGATACTGATGAAGTTCGGGCTGGCAATGGCGCCCAGAACAAGCAGCAAGGCGAGCGCAATGAACGGGCAATTGCCCGCAGGTCCCAATCCCTGGACGTTCTCGGCACTGAGCTTTTATCGGTCGCAACCTGTGTCATCTACTTCCCACTTTATTGTTTTATGCGGCATTTTCAGCTTCAACGCCGGTTGCAAGCACGACGATGTCATGTTCCGTCATACGGTCGCCTGTCACCTCACCGGCAATCCGCCCTTCCCGCATCACAACGATGCGGTCGCAGATACCGATAAGTTCCGGCATTTCCGACGAAACGACGATGATCGATTTCCCTCATCGGCCAGATTGGCGATAAACTGATAGATCTGCTCCTTCGTGCCGACATCAATGCCGCGTGTCGGTTCATCGATGATGACGATGGACGGATCGAGCATCATCATCTTGGCAAGCAAAAGCTTCTGCTGGTTGCCGCCCGAAAGCTGACCCGCCAGAATGTCCTTGCGGCCAGTGCGGATATCGAACGCGCGGATCGCATCGTCGAGCGCAGTGCGTTCCCGGTTGCGGTCGATCTGCAAACCGCTCACGAATTTCTTCAAGGAAGCAAGTGTGAGATTGACACCCATATCCTTGGACAGAAGCAGCCCTTTACCCTTCCGGTCTTCGCTGAGATAGACGATCCCCGCCTTCTGGCTTTCATGCGCATTGCGGAAATGCACCGGCTTGCCATTGTGGCGCGCGTTACCTCTGCCAGGGCGCAGCCCGACGATGCCCTCCATCAATTCCGTGCGCCCAGCACCGACCAGACCGGCAAAGCCGAGTATCTCGCCCCGGTTCAGACGGAAGCTCGCATTTCGCACATAGCCCGGCACGCTGAAGTTCTCGATTTCAAGAATGGCAGCGTTGTCATGCTGGCTTGCGCGGTCAGGATAAAGCTTTGAAACGTCACGACCGACCATCAGGCGCGCCATATCGGCAGGCTGCAATTCAGAAGACAGATGCGCTGAAACGAGCTTGCCGTCGCGAAGCACGGTCACGCGATCGGATATTTCCTTCACTTCCGGCAGGCGGTGCGAAATGTAGAGAACAGCGACGCCCTTCGCGCGAATATCGCGAATGACTTTCAGCAGCGCCTCCGTCTCGAACGGTGTCAGCGAAGCGGTCGGCTCGTCGAAAATTACCACACGATGCGGCACCAGCAGCACGCGGGCGATCTGGACCAGCTGGCGCTGTGCAATCGACAGGGAACCCACAACCGCATCCGGATCGATATCCGCACCAAGATCACGGATAGCCTTGCGTGCACCTTCCCGCATCGACTTGTCATCGACAACCAGCCCACGGTTGAGCTCGCGACCAAGATAGATGTTCTGCGCGACGGTCAGATCAGGCGCCAGCAGAATTTCCTGATGCACCAGCACAATGCCCTGCGCTTCGGCTTCCACCGGCCCCGAGAAGGACACAGGTTTGCCGTCAATGCGGATTTCCCGCTCGTCGGGCGTTCATTGCCTGCAAGCAGCTTCATCAGCGTTGATTTTCCGGCACCGTTTTCACCGATGATCGCATGAACTTCGCCGCCGAAAATACGCAGATCAATATTTTTCAGAACCTGGACAGGACCGAAAGATTTGGAAAGCGACACAGCCTCCAGCAGCGCAAGACCGTCATCTTTTCCGGCGCACTCATAGGCAACCGTCCACGGCAAACTGCCGCAATTGGCGCTTCTTAAATGTGCTCTGTCTCGATGCTTCTGACTGCACGTGAACTCCTCCCAAAGCGTCACGATGAAAAGCTTAGCTTTCGTTTTGAGGTACGTAAAGCAAAATATGCGCTTCAAAATATTATCAAACTGGAGAAGCCCTGCCCTTGCAAGGCTTCCATCTGTACACGGAAGAGCCGATCAATCGTCCTGATGGATCGGTTCATCGACAAATGTACCGCCCTGATAGACTGCGAGCGCAGAATCGGGTGCTGGTCGCGGTGTCGTCTTCTCAAGCGCGGCACGGAAACGTTCGGCGTTGTCCTTTGGATGCCAGCCGAGAAAACCGGCACGGCTATTATCCCACCACATCGAGTCATTATTCGAAACACCCCAGATGACGGGGCATCCCATCATCGGTGCCCGGAAAACGCATTCGATCAGGCTGGCAAAATCGTCATGGGACATCCAGGTGGAGAGCATGCGATGATTGCGCGGCTCTTCGAAGCACGATCCAATGCGAACGATTGCGGTCTCCTGCCCGAATTTGTCGTGATACAGGCTGGCGATGGACTCGCCAAAGCATTTTGAAACGCCATATAGCCCGTCCGGCCGCGTTGGCGCCTTTGCGTCGATATATTCGTTCTGTCGATAGAAACCGATCGTGTGATTGGAACTGGCGAAAATGATGCGCGGATGGCCATGCGTCCGCGCTGCCTCGTAGAGATTGTACATCCCGACGATATTCGCGTTGAGTATCTTGCTGAAAGACGCCTCGGTGGAAATGCCGCCAAGATGCAAAATGCCGTCACAGCCCTCGACAAGGCGCGTGACCGCATCCAGATCGCCAAGGTCGCATTGAACAAGTTCTTCATGGGGCTTGGCTTCCCCATATCGACAACATCGGAAGGCGCAACAGCTCGGCCTGTCCGACCAGCTTTCGCGCATCACGCGCCCCAGTCCACCCGCAGCACCGGTAATCAGAAGTCTTTTCACGAAAATCTCCATTCGGACGGGATAGGGCAAAATTCGACCGTTCGGCTTGCGGGCGTCAGCCCTCGTCAACGGTTATCCTTATGGATGGAAAGCAGCGTCCCTCCCAGGTACGTCGCCGCAACAACTATCATACATGTCCGAAGTTGACGGTCAACGCCGACACGGCCGGCAGTCTCGACCAGATTTCCTCCCGGATTTCTTCATTGCATGCGCGACGGCAGCATCCCGTCCGTCAAGCCGGGAACCGGGGTCGAACAGAAAGATCAAATTATATGGAACCATATCTGTTCCGGCGCGTTCATGCGGCTCGGAAGGAGAATGATTGCATGCAAATTGTCGATGCTCTGGTCAAAAGATGCGGCGAAGAAAATTCCTATCAGGTAGAATTCATCGGTGAAGATGGCGAAACTGTTTGCGTATCCTTCCGCCACGATTCCGAGGAGGAATTGAGCCGCCATGACGCCATTGCAAGCGCACTTGCCAAGATGGCGCCGCTCACGGCTTATGGTGCGGCATTCATCAGTATCCTGTCAGCCAACAAGTTGAACACAGCCGCCTGACGGTTTCGACAAGTCAGCCCTGCGATCCAGCCGGATTGCAGGGCTTTTCGTATCTGCCGATATGATCTTTATGAACCGGTTTGGGATTGATATCCTTCTAAAATTGCCTAGCTCCATCATAAAAGCGAGGCAATGGAGGGAGGCTCAGACATGAGCGAATTGGCCGACTGGCTATCGGACACGCATCCGATCACCCGAAAGAATGCGGCGGAAGTCGTATTCGACGATATTCGCTCGGCCATCACCTCCGGCCGTCTTGCTGTCGGGACCCGCCTGCCCTCCGAAGCTCAACTCGCCGGTCGGTTCGGCGTCAGCCGCCCGATCGTGCGTGAGGCGCTGCGGTCGCTACAGACGCTGGGTCTCACTCAGACCCGCACAGGCAGCGGCACTTATATCCTGAATGCTTCCCCTGCGAGTGAACTGAATTACGACGGCTACTCGGCGCGTGACCTTATCGAAGCCCGCCCCTTCATCGAAGTACCGGCGGCAGGCTGGGCAGCACTACGCCGCAGCGCCAGGCAACTCGCCCACCTGCTTGAACTTTGCGACAAGATGGACCGGCAGACAGATCCCCATAAATGGGAGTTGCTCGATTCAGAGTTTCACTGCGCCATTGCCGAAGCTTCGGAAAACACAGTTTTCTCCAAAATCGTCGCCGATGCCCGCGAAGCACTGATCCAGCAATCCGAACTCGTCAATCTGATGTCTGGTCGCCGTGAAGCGTCAAATGTCGAGCATCGCCGTATTGTCGAGGCCATTGAGGCAGGATCGGAAGCAGATGCCTGCGCTGCGATGGAAGCACATCTGAGCAAGGTCAAGACGGCTGTGACGACGATCATTGGCAAAGATGAAGTCTGACGCCGCAATATTGCTTCCCATGCCTGTCCGGCAGGATTCGCGCGGATTATTCGTGCCGATCCGGCATGGCGCGGCATTTTATGCCAGATAAGCACAAGTCGATAACACTTTCTTCCTGCTGATTTTTTCCCTGCCCATCTATTCCGGAATTGAGTGTGAAGCTTCTCATTTAATGCCGAATACTTGACGCGCCTTCTTCGATATGCGTTAAAACCACCTCCAAAATCTGTCATGCAGCTTTACAGAACACCCACAAAATGGGGATGAATTTCATACCCTCATTGAATGGATAGTGGTGTGCCCTAATTGGCGTTTCACGTCGGAAGGGTCTCCTGTCGAAAACGCGCTCTCAGGGAGGAGCAATGTCGATTGAAACCATCAAAGCCACACCGGCTGAACGTGAAGTGTTCATTGAAGAGGATCGCGGCTATCACAAGGCCCTGAAGCCGAGGCAGATTCAGATGATCGCCATTGGCGGCGCGATCGGGACGGGCCTTTTCCTCGGTGCGGGCGGACGTCTGGCTATGGCTGGCCCGGCTCTGGTCTTCGTATATGCTCTGTGCGGCTTCTTTGCGTTTCTGGTTCTGCGCGCCTTGGGTGAGCTGATCATGCACCGCCCCAGCTCCGGTTCCTTCGTCTCCTATGCCCGCGAGTTCTACGGCGAAAAGCTGGCTTTCGTGGCAGGCTGGATGTACTGGCTCAACTGGGCCATGACATCGGTGGCGGACGTGACGGCAGTTGCGCTCTACATGAATTTCTTCAAGCATTATGTTCCGTGGCTGCAAGGTATCGACCAATGGGTATTCGCCCTGACAGCCCTTGTTATCGTGCTGTCGATGAACCTTTTGTCGGTCAAAGTGTTCGGCGAACTGGAATTCTGGTTCAGCCTCGTCAAGGTACTCGCACTCGTGACGTTTCTGGCTGTCGGCATCTATTTTGTTGTTTCCGGCACGCCGATTGATGGCCATGCGCCCGGTTTCAGCCTCATCACCGATAGCGGAGGCTGGTTCCCGAACGGCATATTGCCTGCTTTCATCATCATACAGGGTGTGGTTTTGCCTATGCATCCATCGAGTTGCTGGGCACTACGGCAGGCGAAACCGAAGACCCGCGCAAGGTCATGCCCCGCGCAATCCGCACCGTGGTCTTCCGCCTTCTCGTCTTTTATGTGGGATCGGTTCTGCTGCTCTCGCTGCTTCTCCCCTACACCGCCTATTCCGCTGGCGAGAGCCCGTTTGTGACCTTCTTCAGCCAGATCGGTATTGAGGAGCGGATATCATCATGAACCTTGTCGTCCTGACTGCGGTTCTGTCGTCGTTGAATGCCGGGCTCTATTCCACCGGGCGCATCCTGCATTCCATGGCGACATCCGGCTCGGCTCCCGCAGCTCTGGCGAAAATGAACAAGAACGGTGTACCCTATATGGGCATTGCGGTTACCGCCGTCGTCACTGTCATCGGCGTTGTGCTTAATGCTGTCGTGCCTGCGGCAGCCTGAAATCGCACTCAATCTCTCTGCGCTTGGCATCATCACGGCTTGGGGCGTCATTGTCCTTTGCCAGCTGAAACTGTGGCATCTGGCGCGTCGCGGCGAGATCGTACGCCCGGATTTCCGCATGTTCGGTGCGCCCTATACCGGCATCCTCACACTTGCATTCCTGCTCGGCGTACTTGTCCTGATGGCGCTCGACTATCCGGTCGGCACCTGGACGATTGCTTCGCTGGCGATCATCGGCCCTGCCCTCATCCTTGGCTGGTATATGATGCGTGAACGCATCCATCGACTTGCTGCCGAACGTGCTGTAGAGGCCAGCATTCCCGGTAAGTGAGAGGATTCGGAAATATGACGCTTGCAAAGCCTTCCATAGCGGTGATCGCCACTGGCGGCACCATCGCCAGCAAGCGTGGGGAAGACGGAGCGAGCATGCCGGTCCTGTCCGGTGAGGATCTGCTGGAATTCGTGCCAGGCCTTGAAGCGGAGCTTCGCCCGGTTGATCTGATGGCGAAGGATTCCGCAAGCCTCACCCTTTCCGACATGCAGCGCATCAGCGATGCCGTCGGTTCCGACCTGAAGGATGGCGAAGTCGACGGCATCGTCGTCCTGCACGGAACGGATGCCATGGAAGAAACGGCGCTGCTGGTACATCTGCAGCGCCGCATCGGCAAGCCGGTGATCTTCACCGGCGCGCAATTTACCGCCGATCATCCGCAAGCCGATGGGCCGGAAAACCTCGCCACTGCCATTCAGCTTGCCTGCGATCCGGCCAATGCCGACGAAGGCGTCCTTATTACTTTCGGCGGTCGGATCGTCCCGGTCTGGGGCGCATACAAATTCAGCAGCGACAGTGCCGACGCCTTCCGCTCTGCACGTATGATCCAGAGCCAGAGCCCGGTGCTTCCAGCGCCCGTCGGTGACCGCCGGATCGACACGATTGCCATTTATCCGGGCTGCGACGCCCTCCACATAGAAGCGAGCATTGCAGCCGGTGCCAGCGGCATCGTTCTTGCTGCACTGGGTTCTGGCAACACTACGCCCTGCGTTGTCGAAGCTGTCCGCGAATGCTCGCGCCGCAATATTCCGGTGGCCGTTTCAAGCCGCGTGCCCGAAGGCCTATTGGCACCCGGCTATGGCGGAGGCGGCGGCGGATATGATCTTGGCGAAGCCGGAGCCATTCACGCACATACGCTTCGCCCCGGTCAGGCTCGCATCCTGCTTGCGGCATTGATCGCCAGCGGCAGTTCCAAGGATGCGATGATCCGCGCTTTCAGCGACGACCGATAAGCGGGTCAGCCCGGAAACTGGCGGTAGCATTCTTCCGCCACCTGCCGCAGCCGCTCGCGCGATATCTCGCCGCTCACCGCATAACCAAGATCGTTGTCTATCCAATAGAAGGTCTCGACACCATCACTTGAGGCAAACCGGAAGCTCGTGTCACGATTATCAGGATTGCGTCCGACGATCACCGAAAGCCGTTTTCCAGCTTCGTCCTCATACATGAAGAAAGCGCCCGCCTTGCCGTCAACCGGCAGCAGACGCCCACCCACGAGCTGAAAGCCAAGCGAGCGGAGATCGGGGACACGAAGATCAGGTATATTCAGCCTCTTGCCAAGCCAGGTCGCCAGATGCGCCTCTTCATTGGAGAACACCTCGACGGGATGCCGCACTTCGCTAGCATAAATAAGATAGGCTGCCTGGGACTGCTGCGGCAGAGTTTGTACGCTCGCTATTTGCGGTTCGGCTTCCGCAAGCAGACGTGCGCCTGTAAACCCGCCTGCACCGCCAATTACCAAAGCCGCGAGAACCGCTGCCGCAACCGCCCGCGATAGGTTCGCGGCTGGCGCATTCCCGCCGAACGGATCAATCCCGCATCGTCGTTCCTTGCCTTGGCATAACCGGAAAAAGTTGCCTGATACCTTCGTTCTGCCTGCGCCATTCGACAGCCAACGCCGCCTGCTCGGGGTTGTGCTCAAGAAGCCCGGCGATGCGCGCATGTTCTGCTTCGGACAATTGCCCGTCGATAAAGCTCAGCAGTTCCGCTTCGGTTATGGGAGAATTGCGTTCTGTCATCATTTTCTCCGAAGCGTTACGATATTCGAGCCGCTCATATGTTCGGCAAGGCGGTGGCGTGCCCGCGACAGGCGTGACATGACGGTTCCGACAGGTATGCCCAGCATTTCCGCCGCTTCGCCATAGCTGTAGCCTTCGACAACGATGAGCATCAGCACCGCGCGGTTATCTTCCGGCAGTGTGTTGATCGCCTCTTCGCTGCTGCAACTGGAACGGATCGGTTTCCGTCGCCGCCACACTGATATTTTCCGCAGCGTCGAGCGTTTCATGCCGGGTTCGGGCCCGGCTTTTATAACTATTGCGGTAAAGGTTGGTCATCATCGTGAGTATCCACCCACGCAGATTGAGGCCCCGCCACTGGCCGCGCCGCGATAGCGCCTTTGCCACGCAGTCCTGCAAAGATCCTCGCCTTCGGCATCGGACTTCGCAAGGCTGCGCGAATAGCGCCGCATAACCGGCAGGAGGGCCAGAAGCTGACCCTCGAAACTGTCAGGAGCGGGACGGCTCACATTGGTCTCATGGCTTTGCGGCGTGCCAGACCCCATTAACGCCGTCTCCGGTCACGTCGCCGGGCTTCTTGTCCTTCACCCAGTAATAGAGCGGCATTCCGTCTTTTGCCCATTGCTCGCTGCCATCCTTGCGCTTGACCAGCGTATAGGCGCCGGAAGCCTTTGCGCCCTTCATCGCCATGAAGGGCGGCCAGTTCTGGCGCAAGCATCATAGCAGCTGGATTCGCCCTTGCTATCCTTGTCGAAAGTGTAGAGCGTCATATCCTTGGCGCCTGCCAGAACCTGCCCCTTCGAGCTTTCCATCGTTTTGACGGCTGGCGCAGCCAGCGCGGCTGACGCCGCCACGGCTGCTATTGCCAGTACGGACATAAAACCAAACGTTTTCATGATCTGCCTCACAAAGGTTCCAATCGCGGCATGCGATATGAAAGTAAGACAATCGGCGACGTTGATTTATTCCCGAAGCCGCAAGTTTTCTACTTGTTAGAACAGTTCCTGTTTTAACGGAATCGCCGGAACTGCTCTAACCATTTGTTTTATCGCATTATCCTACGCAAAACCGTTTCACACTTTTGCTGGAACTGCTCTAGAACAATCGCAGCTTACGGGCATGAAAAGCCTCGGCATAAGCCTCGGGCGCACGACATTCCATGCCGCGTAGCCGGGCAAGACCGCGAAAGGTTTCCGTGTCAAACCAGTCCTTTGAGCGCTGGGTGCCGAAGTGCTTCATCAACAGTTCGATCTTGCGATCCATGATCGCGGCAGGTAGCGCTGAATAGGCGTTCGGCTGACCCAGATCGCCATCCCATTTTGGAATTTCATATTCAAGGATCACCTGATCCCGAAACAGGTTCCATGTCAATTCGTTGACGGTGCGGTGGTCCTGATGGGCATCGCCATGACGATGAGTGAAGACCATATCCGGCTGCTCGCGCCCGCGCTGTTCGATCAGCCATTGCTTGATTTCGCGGCTCTGCACCGGGAAATAGCTGTCCTCGAAAGAGGCAAGATGGATGTTGAAACTGTCTATCCCACGCAGAAAATCGCGAGCGGCGGCTTCCGCCTCCACGCGCCTTTCCTTATTTCCAGACAGCACGCACCACTCCACATGCAGAGGCATACCGCTCTCGATCAGGCTCAGAAGCGTGCCGCCGCAGCCAATCTCGATATCGTCGGAATGCGCGCCCAGACAAAGCAGTTGCAGCGGACGGCTGTGACTTGCGAGCGAACGCAGATCGATCATAGCGCTATCGCGACATTGGTGGCCCGCCGTGCGGCCTGTTCCGCCTTGTGCCGCTTCCAGGGCATGTCGCCCTTCTCCACCATATCTTCAAGCGTCTGCCAGTCACGCAGCGTATCCATCGACCGCCAGAAGCCCTCATATTTATAGGCCATAAGCTGGTTTTCAGCGATCAGGCGCCCGAAGGGTTCCAGCACCAGTTCCTCGCCCTCGCGCATATAGTCGAAGATTTCCTTGCGGAAGAGAAAATAGCCGCCATTGATCCAGATATCGGAGGTGTTCGACGTCCGGAAAGCCCGCACATCGCCGCCTTCGGCAATATCCGCAAGGTGATAGGTCAGCGGTGGACGGACAGCGAGAAAACAGGCAATCTTGCCGCTGGCGCGAAAACGTTCCGTCATGTCGTCAAGGTCGACATCGCTGAGCCCGTCGCTGTAATTGGCGAGGAACATATCCTCATTCGCCACATGCGAGCGGGCGCTCCACAGCCGCTCACCGATATTGCGCCAGATGCCCGTATCGAGCAGCGTCACGCTCCAGTCGCGATCCACTTCCTCAAGCAATTGCACATTGCGCCCGCCATCCGAAACCACACAGTCCGCGAAGGTCTGCGGGCGGATCATCAGGAAGAAATCCTTCACGACATTGGCCTTGTAGCCGAGGCACAAGACGAAATCATTGTGCCCGTAGTCGCTGTAATATTCCATGACGTGATGCAGGATCGGCTGATGGCCGAGTGGGATCATCGGCTTCGGAATATTCTCCGAATATTCGCGGATTCTGGTTCCAAGACCGCCGCAGAACAGAACGACTTTCATGACTTACCGCTCCTCTGTGAGTAGTGCCGGGTCAATCAACGTGACGTGCGGGATGGGAATGATGAACTTCGCGCCCCATTCGACCACATGCTGCATCTGCCGGATGATCTCGTCCTTGAAGTTCCACGGCAGGATGAGGATGTAATCGGGCCGGTATTTATCGATTGCCGACACATCATAGATCGGGATGTGCATGCCTGGCGTGAAACGGCCATGCTTGTAGGGATTGCGGTCAACCGTGAAGTCCAGGAAATCCGTGCCGATGCCGCAATAGTTCAGAAGCGTATTGCCCTTTCCGGGCGCACCATAACCGCAGATGCGTTTTCCCGCATTCTTGGCGGCGATCAGGAAGGACAGGAGATCGCGCTTGGTGCGCCGGGTCTTTCGGCGAACTGTTCATAGGTCGAAATCTCGTTGAGGCCAAAACTCTCTTCGCGCTTCAGAAGAGCTGCAACACGCGCTCCAGCCTTCCGCTTGCTGCTGTTATGCGCAAGATACACACGCAGCGAACCGCCATGGGTCGGCAGTTCCTCCACGTCGATGACCTTGAGGTGATGCCGGTGCGCCATATACCGGATCGTCAGCAACGAGAAATACGAGAAATGCTCGTGATAGATCGTGTCGAACTGGTTCTGCTCGATCAGATTGGCGAGATGCGGAAACTCCAGCGTAATGACGCCCTCCGGCTTCAACAACAGTTGCAGGCCGCGCACAAAGTCGTTGAGATCAGGAACTTGCGCCAGAACGTTGTTGCCGATCAGGAGGTCGGCCTTGCGTCCTGCGCCGACCAGTTCGGCGGCAAGCGTCGAGCCGAAGAAATCCACGCGCGTCGGCACACCCTTGGCAATAGCCGTCTCCGCCACATTGGCCGCCGGTTCGATACCGAGGATCGGGATGCCCTTCGGCAGGAAATGTTGCAGGAGATAACCATCATTGCTGGCGATCTCGACGACAAAACTGTTTTCATTCAACCCCAGCCGTTCGGTTATCTCGTCGCAATAGGTCTTCGCATGGCTGACCCAGCTTGTGGCGAAGGATGAGAAATAGGCATATTCCGTGAAGATTTCGGCGGGCGAGAAATACTCCTTCAACTGCACCAGATAACAATGATCGCAGACAAGCGCGTAGAGCGGGTAGTAAGGCTCCATGCGGTCGAGGCGATCCGCCGTGATGAAGCTCTCGCAAGGCGGTGACATTCCCAGATCGACGAAGGTATGTTTGAGTAGTTTACCGCACAGGCGACAACCGGTCTGCTCTTGCGCCATGCTCGTGCTCCGCGAAATATCCGGCGTCTGGATGGTCATACGTCATTCCTCGCCTCAACGAACCTTCTGGACTGGTCCGTTACGGGTTGATGGGGTTGAACTCCGATCCGCGTCGGATAACCAAAACTACTAAGCGGCCTGAACATTGCCGAGACTGTCATCAGGGGCGAGCCGTACATACGATCGGGCGCGACATTCACCGGACGGACTACGCGGCGTAGATACCCAATCTTCACCCAATGGCTGCGGGGCGTAGACGCCTACTTCATTCGGACGGGTTGGCATCATCCGGAAGGCTAATCAGATGCATCGAAGAAGGTTCTATCGCCCGATATTCCCGCTGGCAGAATGCGCATGTTGGCAATCGGGGCAAAAGATGCGTTTCACTTCGCTCAACATCGACGGCGCCTGGTCTATCGAGCCCGAAAGGCTTGAAGACGAACGCGGCTGGTTCGCGCGGGTCTATTGCGAAGCTGCGTTCAGGGAACGGCAGATGGAAACGCATTTCCCGCAGCACAGCCTGTCCTTCTCGCGCGAGGAAGGAACATTGCGCGGCCTGCATTATCAAAACGAACCGCATTCGGAAACCAAGCTCGTCACCTGCCTGCAGGGCGTCATCTGGGATGTTCTTGTCGATCTGCGCCCGCATTCGCCGACCTATCGGCGCTGGACCGGTGTGGAGCTTTCAGCTGAAAACGGTGTCCAGCTTTATATCCCGGAAGGCTGCGCGCACGGTTTCCAGACCCTGACGCCAGATGTGCTCGTGCGATACATGATCTCAAAGCCCTATGCACCTGATTATGCGACGGGTTTGCGCTATGACGACCCGGCGCTCGGCATAGCGTGGCCGAACAGGCCAAGCGTCATTTCCGACAAGGATCTGGCCTGGACGCTGCTTTGAGCAATCCGCCTCGCGGAGCCGGTCAGCCGCATCGGCAAGGGTTGCGAATGGCAGCTTCGCTCGCACGGCCATATCGAGAATGGAATGCTCGCCATCCGCCAGATTGAGCACCCATAACAACGCCATGGCATTTTGCGCAGCGCCGCTATCGCCGCCCATGCTTCCATAGAGACCGCGCCTTCCAAGCTGCGCCTCCCCTTCGGCGAGGTGTTCAGCGGACACCAGTTTTTCCGCAATTTCAATGGCCTGCAAGACCATGTTGAACGACTGCTCAAGATAATCCGGCTTGATGAAATCGAGATTGTCGGCCGATGTATGATATTCTGGAAAGGCACCATAGAGACTGCGCTGGAACATGCCGACCGGCAGGTTGAACCCCGGCGAACAGAACTGGCGCTCGTCATAACCATAGGGCCAGAAATCATGCATCGTCGCATTGGCGCATTTGGCAAGGACATGGCCCATGATGTGATCGATATCCGCATCGCCGCGACGGCTGCGCTTGTAATTCGGCCCGCCCGCATCACCGATGCAGGACAGGACAAGCCCGTGCCGGACCAGCTCCAGCTGGTCCTCGTTTCGTTGAAGCCATGCAAGCGCGCCGAAAGTCGCCGGGCCGAAAAGCAGCCGATAGGTCAGGCGCGTGCGCCGTGATTGCAGAACCGTGCCAAGGTGCGTCAAAAGCGCCAGCCCGGAACAATTGTCATTGGCCAGCGACGGGTGGCAAAGATGGGCCGACAGGATGAATGTTTCGTCAGTTTCGCCCCGGTGAATGAACTCGCCGAAGGTCAGAAAGCCGTCGCGGCGTTCCGCATCGATTACGACGTCATAATCACCGTCCTGCATCGATAGAAATTCACGATGCGCCATGCAGAAGCCCCAGCCTTCCGCATGATAACAGGTGCGGTAGGGAATGAGGTCCGGCTGATCTGGCAGCGTGTGAATATGCTCCTTCAGCGCGCTGAGCGGCATTCGGGCCCGCACAGGCACGCTGAAATTCACCACATGCAGATTGTGCTGGGCAAAATCGACCATGCGATTGCCGTTCATATCCGCGATATAGGCTTCACGGATGATCCATTCCTGAGGCGCTTTCCAGTCGTAGAGCGATGTGCCGGTCGGAACCTGATGGACCGTCAGCGGCAGGTGTTCCCCGATGATGGCGAGCGTTTCGCGCACGCCGTCCCCGGCGAGGCTGCGGCAGAGCGGATAAAGACGGACAGCAAGATCGTAGATGGCCTTTCCGCTCGATGGCTGCTGAATGGCCCGTTCAGTGCCGCTAGCCGCCCCATCCATTACGCCGTCGCCCGAAGCGGTTGCAGTTCGTCGTCAGTGCGACGCAGATCGGCATCCAAGACCCCTTCCGCAATCAGCTTGCGAATATGGGCGATACGCTGGAAACGCGGGCCTTCGAATTCCTCAAGCGTCAGCGTCGAGCGGCTATAAGCGGCAAGCAGTTCGCGCGTACCGGCAACGGCATCCCATTCCGGTTTGGCTTCCGGCAGCACCCTCGCCAGCTTTTCAAAACTGACGCGATAGGAACGCGTATCCGGCCCGGCGTCATCCGCATAGTCGATGCGACAATCAGGAACATTGTCGGCCACGATGCCCGCAATATCCCGGATGCGGTAGTTGTGTTCCGTCGAGCCGACATTGAAGGCTTCGTTCCAGACTTTTCGCGCGGCGCTTCCATAGCCGCCATGAAGGCGCGGGAAATATCGCGAATATGCACGATAGGCCGCCAGGGCGTGCCATCGGACTTGAGATAGATCAGCCCTTTGTCACCGCCCATGCCACGAGATTGTTGAGCACGATGTCGAAACGAAGGAACGGCGAAACGCCGTAAGCCGTGGCAGGCCGCAGATAGACGGGGCAGAAGTCTGCATCCGCCAGTTCGCGAATGTCCTGCTCTGCCCGCACCTTGGACCGGCCATAGGCCGTTACCGGCTTCAGTTCGCCGGTTTCATCGATCAGATCGGCATCGCTGATGCCGTAATTGCTGCAGGACGAAGCAAACAGAAAACGCCCCACACCGGCACGCTTCGCAGCCTTTGCCATGGCGACGCTCGCCCGGTGATTGATGTCGTAGGTCAGTTCCTCATTGAGGTTGCCAAGCGGATCATTGGAAAGTGCTGCAAGATGAATAACCGCGTCGAACCCCTCCAGATCGCGCGGGGATACATCGCGCACATCCTTTCGGATGGTCGGCACATTCATCACCGCGCCGCCTTCTTCAAAAGGCAATGTTCATAAAGGCCAATGTCATAGCCGGACACTTCATGCCCTGCATTTGTGAGGACCGGCACCATGACCGACCCAATATAGCCCTGATTGCCCGTAACCAGTACTTTCATGTCCGACTCCTCAAGCTTGGATAAATGCATGTTAGCCAGAGAGAACGGAGCGACGACTTGACCGAATGCATGCCCGGTTAGAACAAGCGTTTATGAAAAGCGTGAAAGGGTGTACCGCCTACCTCTTTTGGATGTCCTGCAGACGTGCGGCGCTGCCGATCAACAAAAGCCAATCAGTTTCGCCACCCGCATTTTGCGCCTGCTTCGGCTTGTAGATCGCAATCGCGCCGTCGAACTTCGGCTGGTCCGCATCCGCGAATGCGCCGGAAACCGGGTCGAACCAGACTGCCTTCCAGCCTTCTCTGACAATATCCTTCTGCACTGCGAAACCATCAGCATCGCCGTAGATGACCGACAACGCCCCATCTGGCAGAGACGAGGCATAACTTTCCGGGTCTACAGCGATGCGGCTTTCGCGATCAGGCTGTAGTTGCGGCCAAGGCAGTTTCTCAAACAGTGCCTTCATAACGGCCATCGACCGTGCGGCGGGACTGTTCAGCGCATCGCGCCAGGTGCCGTCATAGGCAAACAGGCCGGAACTGCTGAAATGCCAGATGGGATTATTTCCAAAGAACTGTCCGGCAGCACCGGCAAGCAAGGCGCCATAAGCGTTCCGCCGGATGGATTGCGGCGTTGACTCCCATTCCTTCTCGTAAAATGTTTCCAACAGAATGACAGGCATCATTATATCTTCCGCCGTACGCTCCAGCATTCCGGTATGGATATCCTTGTAGCTGTAGAACGTGTCGAAGGAGAACCAGCTATACTTGCCCCAAAGCTCGGCAGTGTTCGTTTCGGGGCTCGGGTGAACCGTCTTCAGCGACGAGGGACTGACCTTCGTGATCCCTCGGCCATACTGGAAACCAGCTTCTCGTCCGGCGTATTAAAATCGCCCCCAACACCCAGACAATGTTGGGATATTGTCGAAACCGTTCGGCTATTTTCTGGCCATAGATGCGCATTTTTGCGGGCCCGCCGTTTCGATACTCCTGAACCAGCCCTGATCGCCGCCGCTCACCCCAAGATAGGCGGGGGCGAGCAGAACAACGAAACCGAGTTCTTCCGCCCGCCCGATCACCCAGGCGGCATGGTCGAAATATTTCGGGTTAAGATCGACGAAGGCTTCGCCGTTGAAGGGCTTCTCGCCATAAGCATTGGCGGGCGGATGGCGGGAGAACTGGTGTTCGACCAGATTGACCAGAATGGCATTGAAGCCGCGCTTTCGGCGGTCTTGCAAATAGATTTCGACATCCTCGCGTGTCAGTTCGGCGATCAGCGACCATGCGGTATCGCCCTGCAGCAGAAATGGTTTGCCGGTCGCATCCTCGAATATGCGCCGGTCCTGACCGACCCTGATCGGAAATGGGTCGGCAGCATGTGACACCCCGTCGCTATCGCCAGCAGAACCGTCGCGATCAAAGCTTTGACAAGATGCTTCATCGCATCGTCGGCGGATAGGCCGGCGCTTCATTGAAGCGGCGATAGACGACCTGCGAAGGACGCCCCGTCAGATGGGAACTCACACCATCGTTCAGTGCCCGGACATAGATGTCGAGCGCCCCGTCAATCGCATCCACCGTGCGCGCAATGTCGGTGTCGCTGTGGGTATAGCTCACGACCAGCGACGGCATCAGCACGCCACGCCGGATTGTCTCCTGAAGCAACAGCGTGCGAAATGCCTGAGATGGCTGCCCCTTCTCGTCGAGCGTGCCATAGGCAAGGCAGCACGGACGCCCGAACAGGCGGACATGGTTCTGAAGCCCATGACCGGCAATCGCCGCATTCACGCCGTCGGCCAGTTTCGAGCCTTGCTTATAGAGCCTTTCGATCACCGGCTCGTCGCGATAGATCGTCATCGTGGCAATCGCTGCCGCCATGGCATGGGTTTCCGCGCCGTGCGTGGTCGAAAGCAGGAACACACGCGGATGATCGGTCTGGATCAGACCGCCAAGCTGCATATATTCCGCCTTTCCTGCCAGTGCCGAAATCGCAAAGCCGTTGCCCAGCGCCTTGCCGAAGCAGGAAAGATCTGGTTCGACATCATAGAGCCTCTGCGCCCCGCGCAAATGCCAGCGAAAGCCGGTAATCATCTCATCCAGAATGAACAGTGCTCCATGTTCATGGGCGATACGCTTTGCTTCCTGCAGGAAGTTGTTTTGCGGCTCGTCGGCTTTTGCGGGTTCGAGGATAATAGCCGCTATGCGCCCCGGATAATCCTCGAACAGGGCTTCTATGCTTGCAATATCGTTGTAGCGGAAGGTTGTGGTCAACGCCGAAACAGATGCCGGAATACCTGCATTCATTTTCGTCGTTCCGATAAACCAGTCATCCGTCGAAAAGAATGGATGATCGGCGCAGCAGGCAATCATGTCGCGTCCCGTATAGGCGCGCGCAAGTCGCACGGCACCTGAAGTCGCATCCGAACCATCTTTGCAAAACTTTACCATTTCCGCGCCGTCAATCAGCTCCAGAAAGCTTTCCGCGCATTCGACTTCGATGGCGCCCGGCCGTGTAAAATTGCATCCGTCCTGCAAGGCGTCGCGCACCGCGCGCACGACGGGCGGATAGGCGTGGCCCAGCCCGACAGCGCGATTTCCCATCCCGTATTCGATATATTCGTGACCGTCGACGTCGAAGACATGCGAGCCGGAACCGCGCTGGATGAAGCCGGGTGCCAGAACCGGATACTGGTCGTCACCCTTGGCATAGGTATGACAGCCGCCCGGAATAAGCGCGTGAGCCTTGGTGGCAAGCAGTTGAGAATTACGGAACTGCGATGTGAAAAGGTTCATGCCCCTCTCCTTTCTATTCACAGATCATGCTGCGGACCATCTCGTATGCAGGCGCTCGCGCATCTGGCGCAGCCAGTTCTTCACCGGCTTCGGCAAGCGGCTGCGCAGACTGGAATGAAGCGCGTTCGGCATCGACCATTGTGAAAGCGCCAGTGGTGGCGCAATGGCGGGACGATCCGCAACCAGATGCTCCAGAAGGCCCGCATAGGCGCGCCCGGCAATATCGTTATCGAAAACTGTCTCAACCTTCTGCTGGGCGGCACCCGCCATGCCCGCTAGCAGCTCGCGGTCGCGCGCAAGCCGGTCGATATGCCTTGCCGCCTTGCGGAAATCACCGACAGGGAACAAAAGCCCATCCTTGCCATCGGTAACGATGGTGTCGGTCACACCGGCGATCTTAGACACAACCGCAGGGCAACCCTGGCTCATCGCCTCGATGAGTGTCAGGCCGAAACCTTCATAGCGCGACGGCATGACCATAACGTCGTGCTGGCTCACCAGCCAGGGCACATCGGATGGCGCAACCCAGCCGGTAAAGCTGACTTTGTCGCCAAAGGGCGCAAGGCGATGGCGCAGCTCTTCCAGATCCGGGCCGTCACCGGCGACAGTCAAATGATAAGGACAGTGGAGCTCACGCAGGATATTCGGCAGCCAGAACACGCCTTTCGAATTGTCTTCTATGCGTCCCAGATAAAGCAGCCGCAGCGGGCTGCTCTCGTCCTTTTCGGAACATGACGCGGCAAATGTATGTCCCGGTTCAACCCATGCGGGATGACCAGCGTGCGCGCCGCATTGAAACCGTGCTGGCGCACGAGATCATCGCGGCAGCGTTTTGAAACCCCGACCGTAGCGTGAACATGATCGCGGATCGTCTTCGCCGCGGCATAGGTGCCGGGCGTGATGTTGTGGACGATCATGATGCGCAGAATATCGGCGGGCAGATAGCGCACCAGATTGGTTTCGAAGCGGTTCGAGAGAACATTCACGAAAACGGCGTCGAAATGGTTGTCGCGCAGAAAACTGATCATGTGCCTGGCGCGGGTTTCTTCATCCAGCACGCCCATTCGGTCGATGGCATCGCCCTTGCGAAGTGCATCCTCAAGCCCCTGCCCCGTCGGTACACTGATAGTGTTGCCCACAGCGCCGGCGGCAAGCCAGCGAAGCTCTATCCCCGACTGGCCGAGCGACGAGCGCAGGCGTGTGAAGACCGAATAGGTCCCGCCTATGTGGGGACGGACAAAGTAAGCACATTTCATGGTCAGAACCTTGTTGCCCCAGTGATATTTCAGAAGTGATATTTCAGGAGTACATCTCAGGGAGACAAGACTTCGAGGGAACAACTCCCTCGAAGCCTTACTCCGGTATATCGGGGGCAATGGATATACCGCTGGCCAGTGTATCGGAATTGCAATGCTGCGCATTTCGGCTAAGAGGGGTACATCCTATCCTACAATAGAGGATGGTGTTCACCCTTCTGCCAGTTTTCCATGAAGCGCGTCCCGCATTAGCTTGCAGGTGCAGCGGGAGACACGTGCATGAAAATAGGGCTTTTCGGGCAGTTCGGCTCCGGCAATACCGGCAATGACGGTTCGCTGGAAGCGATGCTGCACCAACTGCAGCGAACCGATCCGCAGATCGAAGTCATATGCATATGTTCCGGGCCTGAAGCGGTCAAAACACGTATGGAATTGAGGCTGTTCCCATTGGCGGCTATGTCCCTTCCCATCGCTTCATGCGGATCATGGATCGGTTTTTCTTGAAGGCCCCACACCGCATCTGGGGTTTTGCAAACGCGATGGTGCTTAGCCGCTCGCTCGATTTCCTCATCGTACCCGGCACCGGTGTTCTCGATGACTTTAGCTCGGAACCATTTGGCTGGGCATTTGCTATACTGCGCTGGTCGCTCGCAGCCCGATTGGGCGGTGCCAAGCTTCTTATGGTTTCCATTGGCGCAGGTCCGATCAAGCATCCGCTCAGCCGCTGCTTCATGAAATGGGCATCTCTGATGGCCAGATTCAGATCCTATCGCGATGCGATTTCGTATGAATTCATGAAAACGCTGGGCGTTCAGCAGCCCGGCGACAGCGTCAGCGCCGATCTGGCTTTCTCGCTGCCCAAAGCCGCCGAAACAGTCTTACCTCGCAACGATCCAGAACAGCATATAGAACGGATAGGTATCGGAATCATGGCTTATCGCGGCTGGAAGCGCCACGATGGAAATGGCATCGCCATCTACCGCAATTATCTTCAAAAGATGTCTGCCGTGGTTGGGTCGCAGCTGCAGCAGGGGCGCACTGTGCGCCTTCTGACCGGCGACAACATAGACCGTGAGGCCATCGCCGACCTGATAGCACTCTTGTCTGCGACAGAATGCGGCCAGCAACTGCTCATCTATGAGCCTGTCACTTCGTTGCACGATCTGATGAAGCAGATCGCACAGACCGACATCGTTCTGGCGAGCCGTTATCATAATGTGATCTGCGCGCTGCATATGGGGCGGCCCACGATCTCCTTGAGTTATGCGCAAAGAACGACGTGCTCCTGCAGGATAACGGCCTGAGCGAATTCTGCCACCATGTGGAAAGCTTCGACCCGCCAACTCTGATCCGGCAGATAGACGATATGCTGCTTCGTCGCCCTGAACTGGAACAAGCCGTGCGGGCAGGCACTGACCAGTACCGCCTTCGTCTCGAATGGCAGGAACAGAGCCTCCAGCAGGAGCTTCTGGAGCACAAGAAACACGGCCCATGACCGCGATTTTAGCCCGCAGCTCCCAAATGTTTACGTCGCTTGCTGCGGTGCAGAAGGTAATCAAAGGGTGGCACAATCGCCATCAGCGGCTTTCGTTTTAAAGCGGTCGCGAGAAGTGCCGCTGCACCCCTTTCACGACGCAATACATTCGATACAGCAGACCAGTATGCCCGCTTCGAAAGACAGTCTTTCACCTTCGCCAGAAGCTGCTCTGCATCAGGCAGATCACGCCCTTCATGTTCAAAGAAGGAAAGGAAGGCCTGTTCCACCTCCCGATTCCATTGCAATATTCCTTCTATATTGGATGAACGGCTCTGTGGGTGGATGCGAATATAAGCCTGAACGCTTTCGGTTTCTGCAATCGCTCCTTGCATGGCAAAACGCAACCACATCTCCATATCGTCCGTGTGGGCAAGACTGGCGCGATAATGCCCGATCTTTTCTGCACCTCGGTTCTCACGATTGCCGTCGGGCCGTCGACCAGGCTGATCGCATTGCGGCAACAAGCGGCGATATAATCCGGGCCGGAACGGATCTTCCATCCAGCCTCATCTCCGGGCTCCGGCAAATTTATCTCTGACCGGCGCGTATCTGCGGTGATCTTCGACATGCGTCCATAGACAAGATTTACATCGCGGCGCTCGTCAAGAAGTGCGGTAGCGCGGGCAAGCACATCCGGCGCCAGCAGGTCGTCGGAGCAAAGGATCAGAAAATACTCTGCGCTAGCCCAATCCACCCCTCGTTAAAGGAAGCATGGGGCCCGAGGTTTCGTTCTCGCAGGCACAATTCCACCCGGCTGTCCTCTGCCGCAAGCTGGCATGCAATCGCCGCACTGTCGTCGGTCGACGCATTGTCGATAATCAGCACGCGGACATTCACCCCACGCTGTGACAGAACACTCTCCACGCTTTCGCGCAGAAAACGTCCATAATTATAATTCGGAATGGCAATATCGACATTGTGCATTTGCATTCCCTCGCAGTAACCGCTTATTCCGCCGGGGTCGAAGATGTCAGCCCGTTGCGCCAACGCCGGAAAATCCGGCGATTGAGAGCACTCATATTGGCAAATGTAATGAAGACATGGCTCAGTTCCTCGCCAAATGGGTGCCGGGTGACGAAGACGGCGGCAATCCAGCTCAAGGCAGCAAGAAGTCCGATCCCAATACCGTAAAGCGGCGGAAAATCGAACGAGAACCCGTTGGCTGCTAAAGCCGCCAATGGCAAAAGAAGGGTCAGTGCCGTTACCAGGGCGCTATGCGCGAATGCGCCGAAAAGCTCCCGGCGCGAAAAGGAAACGTATTTTTACATAGAGGATCGAAACGACCATCTGGAACGGCGACGTGATGAACTGGCTGAGCACAACTGCGAACAGGCCGAAGAACGCTGCCACACATAATACGGGCGCCACGACCGAACGCGAAATCAGGCTGAAGACGAAGGCGTCCCGGTTGTGACCAAGTGCCATCAGCAGCGGATAAGTCAGCAGGACCGGACACCAGAACATGTTCGCGACACAGGAAAGAGCGACGATGGGGACTGCGTCATGCCAGCCATTGCCCAGAATGATACGCACCGCCGGATATGCCAGGAGGGCCAGTACGGCCTGAGCGGGCCAATAAACCACGCTGATATAGGATAGCGCACGAATATAGGACTGGCGTATATCGACGCCCTCACGCACCTGCGCAGACAACATGGGAAATGCTACGGCAAAGATCGCCGAGAGGATGACCCGATCCGGCAACCCGCTGACCGTTCCAGCACGATTATAGATGCCGACCTGCGAAACAGGCATGAAACGCCCCAGAATAAGCGACGGAAACGTCTCGCAGATTTTGCCGAGGCTGGAATTCGCGCCTAAGTAAATGCCGAAGCGCCAGGCTTGATCGATGCTGGCGAATGTCGGTCGCAACAGCCGTCGCAGCGGATGAATAGCGATGGAAAATGTGGTCGTGACTGCAGCCGAAGCGAGCAGACCAATCGCAAAGCAGAGATAGCCGAACCCCATATAAGCAGTAACGATCGTGACAAGCGCACCGACTCCCGAACCGGCAGTCCGGATACGGGCGAGGATGCCGAAGGCCATTTCACGCCGCAGCAGCGCAATGATCGGCATGGCCAGGGTTTCGATAATGGCAGCCGCGATTGTGATGTCGAGAAAGACACTGAGCTTCGGCTCTTGATAGGAAGCGGCGAAAAACCCTCGCAGCATATAGAGAATGACTGCAAGCACCAATGTTACGCTCATCAAATATGTCAGCGATGTCTGAAGATCCTTATCTTCCACACGATCAAGCTTGATGAGAAATTCGGCGCTCGCAAATTCCCGGAGCGAAAAACAATAGCCGAAATGCTGATGCCAATGACTCCCATGCCCGTCTCAGCGGGGTCGAGAAATCTGGAGACGATGACAACCGTGAGGAAATTGAAGATCAGCGCGGCATATTGCTCCAGCGCCGCCATGAGAATGCCCTGCGGCTGCCGTTCATGATCCGCTCCTCGAAACGAGCCTGGATAGGTTAAGCAATTTCGGTTTCACGATGCCTTATCCCCGGATCGTTCGACAAGACGGCCTTTCTGCCCTTCTTCACCTGTTCCAAGGATAACGCTTTGCGACACGCACGAAACGTCGCCCTTGGTGTTAGCACCTGACCTGAAAGGAGTATGCGGCACGCTCTAAAGCCAAGTCGTGGATGGCACTGGCTGTAGGTAAAATTTCCAGAGTTTGATCTTTTGCACGCGCCTTGGAGGAGACATGACGAGTCTTTCCTGGATCACGCTTCTGGCCTTCGCTCTTTCCGTTGCCTTCTGCGTCGGTTTTCGCGGGCTGGCACGCGAATGGTATCTCATAGACATTCCCGATGCCCGCAAGAGACATGAAGGAAATGTCCCGCTTTGCGGCGGAATCGCCATTTTCTCTCGTTCTGCGCAGCCGCACTGCTGACTTTCGGCATTTCGGGCCATGCCAACGCCATGACCTTGGTACCGGGGCTTATGCTGATCCTTGTCGCCGGTGTTATCGATGATCGCTTCAACCTACCCGTCGCGCCGCGTCTGGCGATACAGTTGCTTGCTGCCTTCCTGATAATCACCATCGCCGGGATGCGGCAGACTTATCTCGGGCTTGCTCCAGACGGCAGCGACCCCGCTACGGCGCCCGCCCCGGAAATGCTGATCGAGATCCTCACCGGACCGCTTTTCCTGATTATCGCACTTGCTTTCATTGTCGGCCTCGTCAATGCGGTCAATATGAGCGACGGCGTTGACGGGCTGGCGGGATCGGCAAGTGCTGCCGCCTTCTTCTGGCTGGCCGTCATCGGTTTTGGGGTTGGCGAACATCGCCTTGGGCTGCAGGCGCTGGCACTTGCAGCCGCCTGCCTCGGCTTTCTCGTCTTCAACATGCGGCATCGTTGGCGCACAAAGGCAAGCCTTTTCCTTGGTGACGGCGGCAGCATTTCTCGGCGCGGCCCTTGCCGGATTTATCCTCATCCTTGCCAGCGGCACTGTGGCCATCGCCTTTCCCATCCTGATCTGGATCGTCATCGTTCCGGTCATCGACACGCTGAGCCTGATCGTGCGTCGCATGTCCGCACGCAGAAGTCCGTTCTCCCCTGACAGGCAGCATCTGCATCATCTGCTGATGGATGCGGGGCTTTCCTGCGGACAAACAGCCGTGGCGGTCATGGCGCTCAACCTGACAGGCGGGGCCATCACCTATATCGCCATCCGTCTCCACATACCCGCCTGGCCAATGCTTGTCGCACTGGTGATTCCCGCCGCAGCACACACAGTTTTCGTGCTGCGCATGACCAGAGGCGCACGTCCGATCGTTACCGCCTCAATGGCCGAGGCCAACCCGACCACCAAACCGAACATCACTTATCCTGGGGCAACTTCATGAATGTTTCCGTACTCATCATGACGCTGAACGAAGAGGTAAACCTGCCTGCCTGTCTGGCCTCGCTGGATTGGTGCGACGACATCGTCATCCTCGATTCCTACAGCAGCGACCGCACGGTCGAGATTGCGAAAGCGGCAGGTGCCCGCGTTTTCCAACGTAACTACGATACCGAAGACCGCCAGCGCATGTATGGCCTGACCGAGATCAGCTTCAAGCATGACTGGGTCTATACACCCGATGCGGACGAAATCACCCCGCCAGACCTGCGCGACGAAATGCTGGCAATCGCCGCCGATGCCACGCGACCCGAAGTCTTCTTCAAGGCACGCTACAAGAACATGTTCATGGGGCGCTGGATACGGCATGCCAGCCTCTATCCGACATGGATTACGCGGCTCGTCCGGCCCGACCGGGTCCGGTTCGAACGCTCGGTGCATTCCCGTGCCAGCGGCGGGCCAGAGGGTGCATTGCAGGCTCACTTCATCCATTACAGTTTCAACAAGGGCCTTGAAGCCTGGTACGACAAGCACAACCGTTATTCTTCCGCAGAGGCTGATCTGTCCGCCTCGCGCCTGCTCGAACGCAAGATCGACTGGGGCGGTATTCTTTCGACAGTTCCGGAACGGCGACGACGGGCATTGAAGTCGCTCTCCTATCATATGCCGTTCAGGCCGAGCCTGCGGTTCCTTTATATGTACCTGCTGCGCGGCGGATTTCTCGATGGCAAGCCGGGCTATCTCTATTGCCGCCTGCTTGCCGCCTACGAGTTCATGATCGTCGTCAAAATGGAAGAGCAGCGCCAGCGCCGATCTGCGCTCCTCGCAGATGCTGTATCTGCCGGACGCCCACACGAAGCCGAAACACCGGAACGGCGTATGGTATGATGCTTCTCGTTATTCTGCCCTGCGCCGTTTTGATGGGGCTCGCCGCGATGTTCTTCTCCGAGCCGGTTCTGACCTTGCAGGACGACGGCGGCAAAGCCGATGTGATCGTGGTGCCAGGCGGAGATGGACCGCCCCGCGCGGTGGAGGCCGCCCGCCTCTGGAAGGAAGGGCGTTCGCCAGTGATCCTTGTCACAGGCGACGGCGACTGTCTTTCAAACAAGCGGATCATGATCCGCAACGGCGTGAAGCCATCGGCGATCTTCGTGGAATGCCAGTCGGGCAGCACATGGCAGAATGCGCGGTTTTCCGCGCCCGTCATGCGCGAAATCAAGGCGAAAAGCGCGCTGATCGTGACCAATTGGTATCATTCGCGCCGCGCCATAGCGAGCTTTCGCGCCGCTTGCCCCAGATGCATTTCATCTCGTCTCCTATAGGCGGCGATGGCGGACGCCCCGGCTTTCCGGCAACCCCGCAGACGTGGAACTCGTCGCCAGGGAATATGTGAAACTCGGCTGGTATCTCATTTCCGGCCGTATTTTCCCGCAGGATCTTTCGTCGGGCGAACCGCCGCCTGATCTGTCGACTATATGCGCTCTGGCGGGAGGCACCGGATGAACCTCTCGCTAACATGGATTTTCACCGGTTTCGTCCTTTGCCTTCTGGCAGGCGGTCTCCTCTCACGTCCGGAACGCATGTACCAGTTTCCGTTCCTTGCAGGCGTCATGACTTTCGGCTTCCTGCTGCCGCAACTTCCCGCCCTCGTGCACGACCAGTTTCTGCCATCAGGCGCCTATGCCAAGACGATGGTGATGGGCATCCTGTCCCTTGCCATGCTGGTTCTCGGCTGGCGCATGGCGCGCCGCCCGATCAGGTTTCTCAGCATGAGCTTCAGCGAAAGGCGGCTGATATGGGCCGCAGCCGTCCTGTCTGCCTTCGGCGCCGTTTTCTACTTTCTCCTGAGCCGCCTCCCCGGCGAGGTCTCCATTGGCGTGCAGATGACCGGCATGCCGGTGGTCTATCTCTTCTTTGCGCAGCTTATGCCCTATGGCCTGGCCATTGCCCTGCTATGCTTCGTGCGGCGACCGTCATGGTTTGCGCTGGCGATAATCCTGTTCGATCTGGTTTTATCTGGACCGTATTCTGGTGACCGGAAAACGTGCCGAAGCGATCCAGCTATTCCTGATGATCCTGCTGGCCGTGTGGTTTTATCGCCGCATGGTCATGCCTCGTATCATAATATTCGTCGGTATTTTTGCAGGCACATTCCTGATGACCAGCATGGGCGATTACCGCCAGATCACGCGTGCAGCTTCCGGCTTCGTCCTCGATGACATCATGGCGATCGACTACGCCGCCAATTTCAACAAAACGCTGGAACGCGGCGGGCTGGAAATGCGCAATGCCGTGCAGCTTATCGATGAGGTCGACCGGCGGCTTGAATTCGACTACGGCAAGTTTCACTGGAACCGCATCGTGTTCACTTTCGTGCCCGCACAACTGGTCGGGGCCGATATCAAGGAAGCGTTGCGTCTGGACACACCCGAGCCGAGCCGCGACTACAATCCCATCACAGGCACAACCGAGACCGGTCTTGTCGATGCATTTTCATCTTTCTGGTATTTCGGCGCGCTGAAGTTCCTTGTGCTCGCCTGGGCCATGCGGCGGCTCTGGGAGACGGCCATGGCCGGCGAGATGCTGGGACAACTCACCTATATGCTGTCGATCGTGCCTGCGATGCACGCCATTTCGCACCAGACCGACTGGGTCGTGACCGTGTGGCTGCATATGGCATTGTTTTGATCCCCGTCCTGTCCTTCTGTCGTATCCGCAACAGCTCCGTCTACCTGCCCATGCCGCCGCAGCAAAGCGCTGGCCTGCCGCAGTTTTCGTAAAGGATGACCGCAATGTCCGTCGCATCGCAGAAAAACCCGCCCATCCCGGTCAGCGGCCGCAAGGCGTCGTCACGCCCCATGGAAGGCGGCGCGACCTTCACATTCCGGCACCGCCTCCAGCGTCTGATCTGGCAGGCAAGCTGGCTGGTGCTGGCGGCATGGACACCATCCTTCCTGTGGCGCTGGCGCGGCGCGGTGCTGCGTGCCTTTGGTGCAAAGGTGCACGGAACTGCCATCGTGCGCGGCAGTGCGCGCATCTGGTGGCCAGCCAATCTGGCCATGGGCGCGCACGCATCGCTCGGACCCGGCGCGCTCTGCTATAACGTCGCGCCTGTCACGCTTGCGCCCTTCGCCATCGTTTCGCAGCGCGCGCATCTGTGCACAGCGGGACACAATATCGATCAGGCGGGTTTTCCGCTCACGGCAGCGCCCATCCACATCGGACCTTATGGCTGGATTGCGGCTGAAGCCTTCGTCGGACCGGGCGTAACCATTGGCGAGGGCGCGGTTCTAGGCGCCCGCGGGGTGTCTTTCCGCGACATGGAGCCATGGATGGTCTATGCCGGCAATCCGGCAAAGCCGGTGCGCCTGCGGCAAAAGCACTGAATTCTCAGGATGCAGGAACGGACCGAAGCGCCTTGCGGCCCGCAACGGCATCGGTCCTTTGTGACTGAAAACTCTGATAGGCCGCAATTGTCTGGAGTGCGATGCGCGGCCAGGTGTAATTGTCCCGCACGAGCCTTGCACCTGCAGCGCCCATCCGCTTTGCTTGGGTCGGGTCTTCCAGAATCTTCTCTAGCGCTGAGGCCACAGCCATCGGATCAAGCGCACAAACCACACCGGCGCCAGCTTCGGCTACTTCCGGAAAATGGCAGGCATCCGTGATCGCGACCGGCACGCCGCAGGCAAGCGCCTCGGTTATGGCCACGCTGAATCCCTCCTGTCGGCGGCAGGCAGAAGCAGGCTGACCGTTTCAGTGCGGCGATCTTGGCCGGGCCATAAAGCCCGCCGGTCATATGTACCCGCTTTTCCAACCCGTATTGGTGAATACGCTGGCGAAACTCGTCTTCCGCCCCGCCATCAGGCCCGGCGACCACCAGATCCACGTCAGGAAACAGGGGCGACCCGACGAAAGGCATCGGCAAGAATATCGAGGCCTTTCTTGTAATGAAGCCGGGACAGAAACAGCACATAGGGCCGGTCCGGCAATCCGGGCACAACGGCACCGTCACCCTCAACCTCGTTGAGGAAAATGCCGTTCGGGATCATCATCGATGGCGGCTTCAGGCCGAGGGGCCGCATCAGTTCAATTTCGTCTGCATTGAGCGCCTGAATGAAAGCAGCCCCGTCAAGCATCCGGCGAAAACCGAGCTTCAAGGCGATTTTCTTCTTCCATGCGCTTTGCTGCATACTCCACCTGTCGAGCATGCAGCGCACGCAGTAAGGCACACCATAATGGCGGCAGAGCATTGAAGCCCGCAACAGATTGGTTTCCCATATGCCATGCAGATGGACAAAATCTGCCGCACGCACCAGCGCTTCCATGGCTTTCGCGGCGGCTCCCCAAACAGGGTTTCCCGCAGGTCGGGCATCGCCAGCAGCAGCGTACGCACCTTGTCAAAGCCGGGGATCGTCAGGGCAGCCTTGGCTGCGCGACTGCTCACCTCATCATCACAATAGCTTACGATTGTCACCTCATGACCGAGCGAGGCTTGCGCTGCGGCCAGCCGCACCACGACAGCCTGTGGACCACCCTTGGCGGGATCGTAGGAACCGATGACATGAACGATCTTCATCATGCGCCTGCCCTCGAATGCTGTGCCAGTGCCGCCACCAGCCGCTCGCCATAGCGTGAAACGGTGAAGTCACTGGCCCGCTCACGTGCGCTGTCGCTCATCCGGGCAAGTGCCGCCGGAGTTCCGGCAAACTGTCGCAAAATCTCTGCCGTCTCGCGCACATCGCGGATCGGGACGATATAGCCGTCGATCCCGTGCCGCACCACGCTGCCGGTATTGTCCGTGCAGATCACCGGCAAACCGGCGGCAAGTGCCTCATAAACTGCCGTGGCCGATCCTTCACAAAGCGACGGCAACAAAACACGTCCGCCCATTCGAACTGGGCGCGCATTTCGCTGCGCGGTATCGGTCCTGTCAGCTCGACCGTTGCGGCGAGTTTTGCGCGCGCCTCCGGCAGGACAGTGATCGGCCCGACCATGCGGAATTGCGCCATGTCGCCAAGCTCCCGCGCCACCGCGCCGACATAGGGAGAGCCCTTGCGAAGCCCGACCGCGCCAACGGTCAACACCCGCAGCGGTCCCGGCAGACGCGGACGCGCATCCGGCGGGAAACGGGCATCCACACCATAGGGCACCACGACAACTTTTCGGGCATACAGCCTGCCTCGATCACATGGCGCGCCACGAAATCGGAAGGGCAAACCACAGCATCGGCGATCTGCCATTCCGCCTGCTCGCGCGCGGCAAAAACATCGGCATGGACGTCATTTGCGACCGGGAGCTGCCAGCCCGGATTAAGCACCTCTTCCTCGCAAGCCAGCTGGTCGACAATGGTGCGCGGCGCGATCATCTGCTCCACCGCCGTCCACAATCCCTGCCGTTTTGCCGCCGTCAGCAGTTCCAGTGCTTCACCGCTGAAAGCATAGACTCCGCTTGCGCCGTGAAAGCCGCTTTGGGCGACCAGCCTGCCGAAGGTTTCCCCTGCCCATATGGCATTAGCCGTTGATTTCGGCCGCGCCTGATTGGAAAGCCTGCGCACAGCAGAGTGCAGGCCGAAGGCGGAAATGTGGTCATTCGGTCCTGCGGAATGCCTTGCGGTGTACGCCCCACCAGTCGCCGCACCGATGCGGGCAGCATTGACGGCGGCAGGCTGTTCAGCAGGCGCGGCCACCCCTGAAGCGCGCATATGTCGGTATAGAAATGCGCAAGCCTTTCGCCGGCTTCAAAATGCGCGGCACCGCATAATGCATGCGCGCGCCAAGCTGGCTGACGACGACCGGCCCGTCCATCATAGTTCTCTCGGCTGGAACTGCCGGTCGAGAACCGGCATGGCTTGCGGCGCCACCTTTTCCTCGAGCCGCGAGACGGCGGATTGCCAGACGGCAGCGCCATATTCGCGCGAATAGGCCGTTTCCATCAGATAGCGGGCATTGTTGCCCATCGACATGCGGCTGACCGGCGAGTGGCGCAGATGAAGGATCGCGTTGACCAGCGCATCCACTTCGCCCGGCCGCAGCGCCATGCCGCACTGGAAATCGCGAACAATCGTGCCGATCTCGCCTTCCGTATCGCCGATGAAGATTGTCGGTCGCGCAGCCGCAAGCACGCCATAGAACTTGCTGGGCACGATGCAATGTTCCAACTCCGGCTTCAGCGAGACCAGATGCACATTGGCAGCACCGAGGCTTTCGGAAAGTTTATCAACGGGTTGGAACGGTTTCATCATCACATTGGTCAGGCCGCGTCGTTTGACTTCGCTTTCGACAAAGCCGCGCTGCTGCCCCTCGCCGATCATCAGAAAGACAATGCTCTTCATATGCTTGAGCCGTTCGGCGGCATCGAGAACTGTCTTGAATTCGTGCGCACGCCCGAAATTGCCCGAATAGCCGATGACGAATTTCCGTCCCAACCCCAGGCGCGGCGCAAGGGGTTTCGCGCCGGTTCGACCGGAACAATTTCATTGCGGTCGGCCCAGTGGTGAACCACGCTCAGGCTTTCCGCCGGAATGTCCCTTGTCGAAAGATATTGCGCCATGCGCTCTATCGGGCAGATGGTCAGCGCCGACTGGCGCATCGACCAGTTGCGCAGGATCAGGGCGAGCTTGCCTGAAACCGTATCGGGCTTGATGAGGCCGAGTTCCATCGCCGTTTCGGGAAAAGATCCATCACCCAGTTGACCAACTTTGCCCGGCGCATACGGACTGGGAGTGCTGCCGAAACGGAAAGAAGCGGCGGATCGGTGCAGACGACGCAGACATCGTCCTTTCTGGCATTCGACGCAAACCAGGCCGCAGCGGACAGATGGAAGGTCGCATAATCGACCGCGCGCCCGACAAGCTTTCCCCGACCGAAGCCCGAGGTCCATATGCGATGAACATCGATGCCGTCGATCGTTTCGCGCGCGGGCAGAATGTCCGTCCGATTGTCGTGATAGCAGCGGCTTGCCAGCACCGTCGTCTCGATGCCTTCACGCACCAGCGTATGGGCGAGGCTCGTCACCATGCGGCTGGTCGCCGACTGGTCCGGGTAGAAGTAACGATTGGCAAGCACCACACGCATGATTTCGCTTCCTATTGCTTGGTCCGGTTAAGCAGAAGGATCGCAACAGCGCGGCGGATACCGCAAGAAACACAAAGGCATGGCCCGCACCGACAGCGGGCGAACCGCCTACCTCTTTGGGTGAAACCGGCCATGCCGGGCGCGCTTCAGACCTCATCCGAAGAGCGATGTTCCCGCCCGCATTTGCCGTTTTGGAGCCGTTCTGCCCTTGGCGAAAATCGCTAACATGGTTCTATCGAGTTTTTGATCGGAGGCAGGGTCTTGCAGGAGAAAACAGCTCTCATCGTCGGTGTGACCGGACAGGATGGCGCTTATCTGAGCGAACTTCTGCTCAAAAGGGTTATCGCGTCCATGGTCTGAAACGGCGGTCTTCGTCGTTCAACACGGCGCGCATTGATCATCTCTATCAGGACCCGCATGAGGAGGACATTCGCTTCCGCCTGCATTTCGGGGACCTGACGGATGCTACCAATCTGTGCCGTGTCATACAGGAAGTGCGGCCCGACGAGATTTATAATCTGGGCGCGCAGAGCCATGTGCAGGTGAGTTTTGAAACGCCTGAATATACGGCGAATGCCGATGCGCTCGGCACGCTGCGGCTGCTTGAATCCATGCGAATCCTGGGGCTCGGCAAGACATGCCGCTTCTACCAGGCTTCCACATCCGAACTCTTCGGCAACAGCTCGCCCCATGCGCAGAACGAACAGACGCCATTCGCGCCGCGCAGCCCCTATGCGACGGCAAAGCTCTACGCCTACTGGACGACGGTGAATTATCGCGACGCTTACGGCTTTCATGCTTCCAACGGCATTCTGTTCAATCATGAAAGCCCGCTTCGCGGCGAAACCTTCGTCACCCGCAAGATCACACGAGCCGTCGCCGCCATTGAACGTGGCCTTCAGGACAGGCTTCGGCTCGGTAATCTCGATGCCCGCCGTGACTGGGGCCATGCCCGTGACTATGTCGAGGGCATGTGGCGCATCCTGCAGGAAGATACCGCCGACGACTACGTTCTGGCGACCGGCGAAACGCATACGGTGCGGGAGTTTGTCGAACATGCATTCAAGGCGGTAGACAAGGAGATCGAATGGCACGGCGACGGCGTGGAAGAAATCGGCCGCGACCGGAAATCCGGCAATTGCCTGATTGAAATTGATCCGCGCTATTTCCGTCCAAACGAGGTCGACTTCCTGCTCGGCGACGCATCCAAGGCGAAAACGCGCCTCGGCTGGCAGCATACGACGGCTTCGACAATCTCGTCACCGAGATGGTCGATTGGGATTTGCGCAATATCATGCGGGAGGTTGGACGCAATGACTTCTATGGCTGAAACCGCACCCACCCCACTCTATTCGCTCGAAGGCAAAAGATATTTATTGCCGGACATACAGGCATGGTCGGTTCGGCCATATTGCGACGCTTGCACGGCACGGATTGTGACGTCATCACGGCCCCGCACAACACGCTCGACCTGACGCGGCAGGGACCGACAGAAAATTTCATCAGCGGGCGCAAGCCGGATGTCATCATCATCGCTGCCGCCCGCGTCGGCGGCATTCTGGCCAATTCGCAATATCCGGCAGACTTTCTCTACGATAATCTGGCCATCGGCATGAACCTCATCCGCGCCGCCCAGCAAAACGGCGTCGAGCGCCTGTTGTGGCTCGGTTCAAGCTGCATCTATCCACGCGACGCCGCACAGCCACTCACCGAAGATGCGCTTCTGACCGGCCCGCTGGAACCGACCAACGAAGCCTATGCCATCGCCAAGATCGCCGGGCTGAAATATGCGCAAGCCTGCTCACGGCAATATGGCAATCATTTCATGACGGCTATGCCGACCAATCTTTACGGCCCAAACGACAATTTTGACCCCAATAGCTCGCATGTCCTGCCGGCACTCATCCGGCGCATTCACGAGGCCAAGGAGAGAGGAATGGATCATGTGACGCTCTGGGGCACAGGCAAGCCCTTGCGGGAATTCCTGCATGTGGACGACCTTGCAGATGCATGCCTGCACATGCTGCGCTTCTATGACGGCATCGATCCCATGAATATCGGAACGGGTGAGGAGATTTCAATCAAGGACCTGGCGCTGACCGTCGCCCGCGTTGTCGGGTACGAAGGTCGCTTTGAACATGATCTCAGCAAACCGGACGGCACTCCACGCAAACTCCTCGACACGTCGCGGATGCGGGCGCTCGGCTGGAAACCGCTAATTCGTCTGGAGGACGGCCTGCGTAAAGTCTATCGCGATTGGTTGGAGGAAACCGCCGATCCTGTCGCCGCTTGAAGCCCCGGAAAAGCGTGTTCCGCTTTTCCGATCAAGCCGCGACGTTTCACTCTTACATTGTCAATCCTGGACAAGTCTCCTCAGCATCCCTCATGCTGAGGAGACGCGCAGTCCTTTCCTGACTTTTGGAGAGTCTAAACCTATGACGGCGAGCCGCCGCCAATCTTGCTCATATCAAGCTCGACGCGCAGGATGTCACCCGGTTTGATTTCCGTACGCTCATTGGCAACGATATCCTGAAAGTTGCCATTGACGTTACGGCTGATCGAGAAGACCAGTTTCTGGCGCAGCGTGGCTGAGGAGATATCGCCGGAAGACTTGGCAATTTCAGCCATGGCCTGCAGTTGGGCATTGCTGCGGCGTTCCATGCGGGCCATGTTGAGGTCGATGTCCTGCAAGCTGGTGGCCGCATCGCTTCGGCGGATCTCCTCCAGATTGGCTATGCGCTGCTGCACGGCAAGCTGGTTCTGCTTCGCCCGAGCGAGAAACGACCCTGTTCCAGCGCGGCGCGCCGGGTAGCCGACAAATCCCGCTCCAGATCGCGAAGACTGGACTTTGCCGCAAGGCCGCGATCCACCAGCGACTTGCTGGAATCCACATTCTCCTGCAGCAGCGCGATTTCGGTGTCATGCAGCTTGATGCTCTGCTGCAAGGTCTGGATTTCATCGCCATAGCTTGCAACCTGTGCCTCAAGCGCCCGGCGCTCGGAAGCAAGATTGTTGCGGCGAACATCGAACAATGTCTTCTCGCCATCAAGCATGTGTTGCTGCAGGACTGCTGTTTCCTTGGTCGCAGGCGTTTGTTCCGGCAGAGTATAGGTAAAATCCGTGCCGTTCAGTTCGGCCTCGAAACGCGCGCGTTTGATCGCCATTGCGGTAATCTGCAGCTGCAGATCGGTGTATTCCTGCTGGGCAGCGATCAGCTGCACGCCTGCAGTGACCGCCGGAGACTCGGCCTTTCCTACCCCGCCGCCGAGCGCCGTTAGCTCAAGCGCCACCATGCCGGGGCGAAACTGGTATTTTCCCGGCGCCTTCACATCGCCGACGACGAACACCGGCGCATATTGATTGACCGTCGCCGTGACCGTCAGCCCCGGAATATGCTGGGATAGCGATCCGGCAATCTTCTCGCTGATTTCGTTGGTGGTAAGTCCGCTCACCGGAATGTTGCCCACCACCGGATAACCGATATTGCCGTCCACATCGACCGGGTAAAGCCCTGTGAGAGACGGCTGACCATAGACTGTGACCTGCAACACATCGTTGGCCCCGACACGATAGGCCAGCCCGTCTGCAAGCGCTCCAAAACTTCCGCCCCAAAGCAGAAGCCCGGAAAGTATCGTTGCCCTGAGATGCGTGCCGATACGGTTTCTGATAATCCTGTGTGACATGGTCTGCCCCTCACGCCTGTTCCTGAACGCCATCTGCGGCTGGCTTGCGCCGACGCAAAAACGCGGCCCCATGCTGCGTTTTGCTTTTGCAACGCCAGACCGCACAAGGCGACGGGGAGCGCTATCCAGCTGCGATAGGACGCGGTGTTCTGGTTCACGACCGCAAGCGCGGGCTTGCGCCCGAACGACGCCATCGTCTGGATCAGCGCATGGGTCGCGTGCTGGTCGTGGCGGTCGGACGGCACGACGAGAAGCGCCGTATCCGTTGCCCGCGACAGCAGAACCGAACGCTTGTCTTCCATGACCGCCGGAAGGTCCACGAGGATGATTTTGTGATCGGCGCGCAACTGGGCGATCAATTCGGCCAGCCATTCTCCCTCGCGCATCTGTCTGTCCGGCTTGATGATATCGATCCCCGAACCGTGATCACGCACGAGTGTTGCCCCGGTGAGTGGACGTTCGGCAGCGGCACTGCCGTAATCGTTGTGCGGAAGCCCGAAGGCTTCAGACAGGCCCGCCCGCTTGTTCGTCGCGTCGATGATCGCAACCGTTAAGCCAGCCGCGGCAATCTGTTGCGCAAGCGCGGTGATCAGCAGCGTCTTTCCCTCGCCGTCAGACAGTGAAACGATGGACAATGCCAGCGAATCCCGACCGCGTGTCAGGACCCGAAGACGATCATGGACCGACTTGATCGCACGGCCGAAGGGGCTTGCCGGATCGAGACCACGATTGACGAGAAGCGGCACGGTCAGCCGCGGCGAAACCGGCAGCAGCGTCGCTGCCGGAATGCCGGGCAGCACCAAAGATGCCGTCTGCGCAGGCCTGATCTTGTCGAATGTTTCCTTCACCATGGTGCCGACAAGCGCGACCAACCCGCCGAGACCCAGCCCCAGCAACAGCCAGTTGGCAAGATTGGGGCTTGCCTTGGCCATTGCCGGTTCCGCAGGTGAGATCATCTGCGCTTCCGGCGCGGCAATGCCGTCCTGCTCGATCAGCTGCTTGTAACGCGTCAGATAGCTTTCGTAGACCGTGCGGCTGGCATTGGCTTCACGATCGAGCTGCCCGGCCTGACTTGCGCCTGATTGGCTTCGGCCAGATCGGCTTCTGCATTTTTCAACGCATCTTCCAGTCCGCTGCGCCGCTGCCGCGCGATCTGGATTTCATTACCGAGGCTCTTGATGATTTCGCCTACCTGGCTCGAAATCTGTTGATTTAGGGCTTCCAGTTCAGCCTTCAGCACAGGAATTTCGGCGCTCTTCAGCGCGCCGTTCGATTGCAGTTCGTCAAGCTGGCGTTCGACACGCGCCGCTTCGCTACGCAGGGTCTGTATCGCCGGCGATGCCAAAACTTCAGTCAGTGCAGGCGCTTCGTTATTGTTTTTCAGTTCTTCAGCCGTGCGCAGCCGTGCTTCCGCGAGCGAGACAGCACCCGTTGCCGCAACAATCTCGCTGTTCAGCGCTGCCACGCGCTGGGCCTGAAAGCTGATCTGTCCCTGCTCGCCCGCAAGCCGCGCCTTCTGGCGGAATTCTTCTGCCGCACGTTCAGCATTTTCAAGATCGCTGCGCAAATTGCCCAGCTTATCGCCAAGCCAATCGCTGATGCGGCGCGTGGCCGATTGCTGTACGTCGATCTGGTGATCGAGATAGGCGGCGGCGAAAGCATTGGCGACCTGCGCCGCATAAACCCGATCGGAAGCGCGATAGGAAATGAAGATCGTATAGGAGCGGCCATCATTGGTCACCCGCAGCCGCGACAGAAGAAGGTCGATCTGCTGGCGTTCGCGCATGGCCGGATCGATATCGCGGGCACTTTTGTCTGCGCTCCGGTATCCGAAGCGGACGACAGCACCGTACGCGAACGGAACTCCGTCGGCACGACAATGCCCTCCGCTTGCAGGATGTCGATAACTTTTCGCGCCATCATACGCGAACTGATGATGTCCAGTTCGGATCGCAAAACCGGGCTGTCCTGCGGCAGCGGCGTGATTGCGCTTTCACTGGGTAGCGCCTGCAATCGCCGCATATCCAGCACCAGTACGGACTCCGACACATAACTGACAGGCGCTGTAAGATAGCCTGCAAAGCCGACGCCAATGCCTGCGAGCACCGGCACGACCAGCATCATTCTTCTACGTTTTATGATGTCGAGCAGGTCAGCCACCGGCTGCCGCCCGTTTCCTGATGAAACGTCGGAGATAATCACCAAAATTCTCCTTCACGGAATCATTCAATCCGCCGACCGCGCAGCTCCCCTGCTGCCGGTTGCGCCCTACTGCAAATCGGAAAACGATGTTTCCGACGGGAACAGTTCGTTGATGATGCAGGCCACCTCGGTGCGGTTGGACGCCTTCAGCTTCTTCATGATGTTGCGGATATGAACCTTAACCGTGCTTTCCCGCAGCTTCAGCTCATAGGCAATGATCTTGTTCGCCTTGCCCCGACGCAGCGCATTGACCACTTCGGCCTGACGCTGGGTGAACATTCCGCCGAGAGGCTGCAGCCGCTGCGAGTTCGGATCGGTAGCATGACGCAGGGCCAGCACGCTGCTGGCCGGAACGAACGTTCCGCCGGCCATGGCAAGTCGCAAGGCTTCAACGCAGACATTCACATTCACCGATGTCGGAATATACCCCTTCGCGCCGTGATCGAGTGCTTTGAGAACCTGTGAGATTTCTTCCTTGTCAGCCAGAAGAATGACGGGGCTGGAGCACAATCGGTGACGATGCGATTGAGGTAATTTCCGACAGCCGGATCCGAAACCTTCTGGCCACCGATATTGAAAAGCACCGCACCCGCAGTGCGGCCCTTACGCTGATGCAGCCACTGCTCGAACGAACTGAACGTAGCGATCGACATTTCTATGCTATGGTTCGTCAGTCCATGTGCGAGGCATTCGCGATCCAACGCACGGTTGTCTATGATAACCAGAAGCGGCAGCAAGCTGTCGTGTGGCTGTTCGGGTTTAAATGAACTGTCTTTTGATCCCCAAAGCCATTATTCTTTAATTCACTCGCCCTGCTACTGAATTGTGGAGAAATATTCATTTGTTCGCCCTCTAATCCGACTTATGTGCACGACCCAATTGTTTGCACACCACAATCGAGGAAGCGCATCGGTTGTCTGTTTTATTTGTCTTCTTGAGATCTGAAGAAAACCCCGGAAGCAATTATCGTTTTTGTTCTTGCTTTGACGGAAAGACTGCCCGAAATTTGTTTGAGTGTCATTAACCTAGTGGTTTGACTCCAACGTTTGGAACCCACGGTTTCGAGCTGCGATGATGTCGTCCGGGTTTGCTTTCCAGACGAAAGGTTTTGGATTGTCTGCGTTGTACTCCTGGATGAAGCGGTTGATAGCAGCCTGGAGGTCGACGACGGAGTGGAAGACACCGTGCTTGAGACGCCGCCGGGTCAGCTTGGCGAAGAAGCCTTCAACGGCATTGAGCCATGAGGACGAGGTAGGTGTGAAGTGGAAAGTCCAGCGCGGGTGTCGGGCGAGCCATTCCTGGACCTTGTCCTTCTTATGCGCAGCGTAATTGTCGAGGATCACATGGATCGCCTTGTTTCTGGGTACTTCGCGCTCGATCCGATTGAGGAAGCGGATAAACTCCTGATGACGATGACGCTGCATGTTCTGCCCGATGACGGTTCCGTCGAGCACGTTGAGCGCGGCAAACAGCGTGGTCGTGCCATGGCGCTTGTAGTCGTGGGTCAGGGTTCCGGCGCGGCCTTTCTTCATCGGTAGACTTGGCTGGGTGCGGTCGAGCGCCTGTATCTGCGATTTCTCATCGACCGACAGGATCACCGCATGGGCAGGCGGATCGACATAGAGCCCGACGATCTCGGTGAGCTTTTCGGCGAAAGCCGGATCGTTCGACAGCTTGAAGCTGCGCCAGCGATGCGGCGCAAGGCCATGCGCCTTCCAGATCGACTGCACCGTCGATACGGCAAGTCCGACTGCCTTGGCCATAGCACGCGCGGTCCAGTGGGTCGCCTCATGCGGCGGCGGCTCCTGCGTCAGTCGGACAATTTCCGCTACGCGTTTCGGGGAACCGGGGCCTTTCCGGCCGGTCGGGATTTGTCCCGAAGAAGGCCATCGACACCCTCGTGCATGAAGCGCTCCTGCCAGCGCCATATGCAGGTCTTCGACTTGCCCGTCGCCGCCATGATTGCAGATGTGCCCAAACCGTCATCGCTCAGCAAAACAATGCGGGCACGCCAGACATGCTTCTGCGGGCTCAAGGAGCCGATACAACGTCGCCCAGCCGCTGACGGTCCACGCCACAAACAGTGAAATTAATGCCATCGCGCATCTCTAAAGACTCGCACATCACAAGGCCCGTGGGAATCCCAGATCGGACTCTTTCGTTCCGGTCAAACCACTAGATTAAGGGTTTCGGCAAAATATGGTTTAGATAAAGCGCGTATATATACCCAATTAGTGGTAGAAATTACCACCTTGCCAAAACAAATGCTCTCGCTGAAACTCTTCGGATGCTCAATCTCTTGGGAAAGAGCCGGGAAGACGAAACGCGGAGGGCGCCAGACTTAAAACTTATCTTCTCTTGTGCTGGGCGAAATGGCAGGTGAGCTCTATGGTGGTAAATGCCGAAGAGGCAAAAACGCTGCGTCATTTTCTGGAAAGCGCACCCATCGGTGCGGTTTTCGAAGAAACCGATCTCAACGTGCTCGGCACCCTGCCAATATCGTCAAAACCTATGACCCGCACACAGTGGTCAGCAGTCAGGGGATTGGGCCAACTCGGTCCATATCATAAAGACCGGCTGGGGATGCATCTATCGCGATCTGCCGGACGGCGACCGACAGATCCTCGACTTTCCCATGAAGGCGATTTCCTGGGTTTCCGAACCGGACTTGGCTTCAATTATTACACGCTGATTTCGGTCACGGAGCTTTCCGTCCTCGAAATCTCTCTGGATCATCTCACCGAAAGCCTGCTCAAATCACCGCGGCTGGCCATGACTTTCATGGAACTGATGGCCCGGCAGCGCGCCATTCTGATCGAACATCTCATCAGCATCGGTCGCCGCAGTGCGCTTGTACGCATTGCACATCTTCTGCTGGAGTTGGGCCATAGGGCGCGGATCAACGGAACGGGCGATGAAAACCACTTCTTTTGCCCGCTGACGCAAAGCGAACTGGCAGACGCGCTTGGACTCACCCCGATCCATATCAATCGAATGCTGCGCGAACTGCGCGAAGACGATCTTTTGATTTTTCGCAATAATGAGGTCGAATTTCTCAACCGGTCGGCGCTGGTTCATATCTCAAGCTTCGACGAGCACTACCTGACCATGGAAATCTTCCCGCGGGTCCGGATCAGTCGGTAGGTATTTCCCGCAATAATGCGAAATGGTTTTACGCAAGATAGAAGCAGCTAAAGCATGACTTCCGAAAGTGGAAACCGGTTTCGGGATGAAGACGTTTGTGAAAACAAATAGATAGAGTGGTTCCGGCCACTCCGCTTTAACTGGAAACGCTCTAATTGCCTGTTTTACATAGACCACACCCGCAAATTGCCTCGCTACTTACTGGAGATGCGCAAGTTATGCCTCTGCTGTATTCACGTATCATGACATTTCGATACAATCCTTGACAGCGCACCGAAACTCGCGAACTGAAAACTGTTTTCATATAAAAATATTATCGAATTTTCGATGTCGATACCGAGGATAACTGTGTTGCCCATATAGCGAACATCGAAGCGGAACCTCAAATACGCCAATCATTATTCATATACATGATATCTATTTATCAGAGAATTATAGCTGGTTTCCGCTCCATCATGATGCCCGGAGGGGCAGCATTGAGGAGGACGCTCAACGATGCAAGACAATCTCGTCGATTCCGCCGTCGGCAAGGCGACCAGGCGACTTCTGCCATTTCTGGCGTTTATGCTGATCCTGGCATTTTTGGATCGCGCGAATATCGGTTTCGCCAAAGACGATCTTCAAGCCGACACAGGCTTAAGTGATGCTGCCTATGCGTTTGGTGCTGGCGTATTTTATATCGGATACGCTCTCTTCGAGGTTCCGAGCAACCTCGTCCTGCACAAGGTCGGTGCACGCCTCTGGCTGAGCCGTATCATGATTTCATGGGGCCTCGTCTCTGCCGCCATGATGTTTGCTCATACGGAAGGGGTTTTCTACACGCTTCGTTTCCTGCTCGGCGTTTGCGAGGCTGGCTTTTATCCCGGCGTCCTGCTCTACCTGACCTACTGGTTCCCGGCAAAGCAGCGCGCCGCGCCACCGGCATCTTCTATCTCGGCGTTCCGCTGGCACTTGTTCTGGGAAGTCCGCTCTCCGGTTGGCTGCTGACCCAGCACGGCATTTTGGTCTCACCAACTGGCAATGGATGTTCTTGGTGGAAGGACTCGGGCGTCACTGGTTGGATTCTTCGCGCTCTTCTATTTGACGGATCGGCCGGAAAAGGCACGATGGCTTTCGCCCAAAGAGCGCAACGCCCTCACCCAGATCATCGTCATGGAAGAAGCAGCAAAGGAAACGCACGCGCCCCATTCGGCAATGTCGGTGCTGAAAGACCTTCGCGTCTGGGCATTCATCGGCATCTACTTCTTCTTTCAGATAGGCTCGGCACCCTTGACATTTTACCTCCCGTCACGCTTCGCACAGGTGGCGTCGAACGGAGAGATGAACCTGCTGATCGGCTCGCTCCTTTCATTGCCCTGGATATGCTCAGCCATCGCGACCCGTTACTTCACGGTGCTCGCCGATCGGACCAACCGGCATCGGCTTGTCTGCATGGGCATGGTGACCGCGGGAACGGTGGCACTTGCTGCCATCGGCTTTACCGGCAACCCTGGCTGATGCTTCTCGCCGCCTGTATTGCAGTTCCAGGCCTTACAGCCTCGCAGCCTGTGTTCTGGAGCCTACCTACCCATTATCTGGGTGGAATTGGAGCGGCAAGCGGCATCGCTTTCATTGTTTCAATCGGCAATCTGGGAAATTTTTTCGCGCCTCAGATCAAGAATTGGGCCGATGTCGCAATGGGCAATCACGATGCCGGATTCTATACGCTTGCAGCGCTCTGCGGCATCACCATTCTGCTTCTGGCAAGTGTCGGCAAAACCTTTCCAGGAGAACGACCGACCACCGTAAAGTAGGGTTCATCTTCGAGAAATTATTGCTCCCGCTTTGGCGAGGTTTAGCCAGTCGCAAAGTTGTGAAAACATTCTATACTCGGCGATGGAAATCAACATTCGGAAGGACAGCATGATGAGGATAAGCGCTCGCAATCGACTAAAGGGAACCATCGTCGAAGTAACCAAAGGTGCAACCACATCTCATGTCCGCATCGATATCGGCAACGGCGTGATCGTTACCTCGTCCATTACCAATGAGGCCGTCGATGAACTCGGCCTGAAAGCTGGCGGCGCTGCGTATGCCGTGGTGAAAGCATCAGACGTGATGATTGCCGTGGACTAATGAGCCTTCCGCGTGCGAACGAAAAATCCTTCGCACGCAAATCCTCTTCTTCAACAGTTCGTCAATTGCGACAGACTGGAATAGTTGCTTCCTTCGTCCTAGATTCAGGATAGGCATCAAGGGGCGCACATCATGACCTACAGCAAGAATCCGGAAGCGATTGCAAAGCTCACGCCGGAGCAATATCGCGTCACGCAGGAAAGCGGCACCGAGCGCCCCGGAACCGGCGAATACCTCTATAATAAGGAGCCGGGAATCTATGTCGATATCGTCTCCGGCGAGCCGCTTTTCGCTTCGTCCGACAAATATGAGTCCCATTGCGGGTGGCCCAGCTTCACCAAGCCGATCGAACCCGCCAACGTCGCGGAACTGACCGACATTTCGCATGGCATGGTGCGGACAGAAGTGCGTTCGACACATGGCGACAGCCATCTGGGACACGTCTTCCCCGACGGCCCGGTAGATCGCGGCGGTCTTCGCTATTGCATCAATTCGGCGTCGCTCCGTTTCGTTCCCAAGGACCGGATGGAGGCTGAGGGATACGGTCTGTATCTCGATCAGGTCGAGGATATCGGTTGAAGGTTTTGACCTGAGATGACAGTCGAAATCGGAGGCGTGGCCACGCGAAGTATTTGAAATGAAATACCGACGATATGAAATTAATTTACATTCAATCTAACTGATCCACAGGCATTCGACAGGGCAATTAAGTAAGACTTCTTTCTGTCGTAATGATCACTAATCTGATCCGGCGCACCGCTTCGGCGGAATCAGGCAAATGCGCAGCCTCGGTATGATTATGCTATCACCACACATACCGGGGCTTTCCGGGCTTTGACCAGTTCACATTGCCCTGCACATGCCATTCTGGATCTTTTCCTGCCCAGAGCAGATGAATCATCCGATATTGCGGTTGCAGTTACCTCCTGAATTCTATTGCAAATAGCGGACAATTATATTCAATATACTGTCCCATTCTTACGAGACTGCGTGTTTCGGTTAAGCAATATGTTTGGAGGCGATTTGGACAGCGCGTTTGGGGCCTACCGGATTTATTCCGAGGAGGAGTGTGCGGAAGCACCGGCACTCGACTGGCCCTATGTTTGCGCACTGCACCTGCTTCGGAAACCCGTCGAAAGCGCCGTTTCCGAGTTTCTTGCCTTCGTTGGCAATGCATCGCGGTCGGATCGGGCATGGATGATCGGGTATACACCCGATCTCCTGCGGTTTCGCAATACGCATGAATGGTGTAAGGGCGACACCACAGCCTATATTTCCGAGCTTCAGGAGGTGCCCACCACGCTGATTGCATGGTTGCACCGTTATCTGACCGAGGACAGGCCGTTGCCGTCCACGATGTCAAAGGTCTGCCGCGCACCGCACGCCTCATTCAGGCGGAATTCCTGCGTCAGGGAAACAAGAGCATTCTCAGCATACCGGTTTTATCAGGACCTGCGGGGATCATCGGCTTCGATGCAACCGTGGAAGCCAGACGCTGGTCACGCGCGGAAATCAAAGCCATGTTCCACTGCGCCAGCCTGATTGCCCACGCAAAATACTCCATACAAGATAACGAGCCGCCTTCAGACGAAGAGCCCGACCCGACATCGGTACTCTATGTCAGCAAAAGGGGGTGATGCGTGGGGTTCCGCCCGAGGAAATCATCGGCGTTCGTTCGGCAGGCAATTACAGCGAGATATGGCTTAGCGACGGTTCCATGGTTCTCGATTCCCGTCCGCTCGGCCTATGGGCGGGCATGCTTCCGGCAAGCATCTTTTTCCGCATTCACCGTACCACATTCATAAATGTCCTGCAGGTCTCCGACATAGACAGAAGCATGATCGACAAATGGCTGGTCAGGATGCGCGGCATCGACCAGTCATGGCCGGTCTCGCGGTCCTATCGCAAAGCACTTCGTGAGCGCTTGGGCTTTTAGCCTTTATTTCGCCTTACTTTTGTCCGTTCTTCGCCGCAAAATTCGACACGAAATGCGCAGGCTTTTCTCCCATTGGTGTCATTTAACCGCTGAACAGGGTCAAATTCCGGTTTTGCCTTAATCTAAAATCGGCCGCTCAATGCAGATCCAGATGTGCTTTGAGCGGTGTGTCGTCATGCACCGGAACTGTCTGCCTTTCGATCATGCGATGGACGAGCGGCGGTTTGTCTCCCTTGTGCAACGCAAAGAGGCGTTCCGACACTTCAGCATCGGCCTGTGTCCGGCGCTGGTTATGTCGGACATATTCTACCCAGGTCGGCACGTGATAACTTTCCGTCCAGGTTTCCGGGTTCTCCAGATCACGCAGCAGCGCCATTGCCGGGCACCGTCGCGGATGCGTATGCGGCGACGCAAGGCCATAGCGGAAAGGAACGCCGGAACGTCTTCCTGTGCAATTCTGTAATCGACCATAATCATGATCGGGCCGCTGCGTGAACGCAGATCAAGACGAAGCTGCGGCTCACTGAAACGGTTGAGCGGATCGAGATTGAGGGCCTCGAAATCAGGCTGCGGAAGGAGAAGGCCGATCAGCGCCCCGAACATCAGCACCACGGCAGCGGCCAGAAGCGCACCCGGCACGCCATATTCGTCCGCGACAGCACCCCAGAGCCAGCTGCCAGCCGCCATGCCGCCGAAGGTCGCCGTCTGATAGAGCGCCAGCGCGCGCCACGACCCAGCGCGGCGTGGAAAGCTGCACCGTGACATTGAACAATGACAGCGCCAGAACCCACGAAACCCCGGCAGGCAGCAGGAAAATACAGCTCAGCCACATATTCCGGCTGATCGACAGCAAGGCGCTGATCGCAAAGGCGACGAAAGCGCCGCGCACCAGCCACTCATTGCCAAGAAGTTCGCGAAGCCGGGCGCTGAGCAAGGCCCCGCCAATCGCCCCAAGCCCGAAAAAGCCCAGCATGATGCCGTAGGTCAAGGCTGTTCCGTGAACGAGATCGCGCGCGACGAGCGGCAGAAGCGCCAGAATGACAATCGCGGACAGGCCGAACAGAAAGCCGCGGAACATCACTTTCAGGAGGTTCGGCGACATGGCGACATAACGCAGCCCCGCCACCATGGCTGGTCCAAGCGTTTCGCGCGGCAGGGTGGATTTGACCGTTTCCGGCTTCCACTGCCATAGCGCCAGAATGAGCGCACAATAGCTGAACGCATTGAAAATGAAGGCAAAAGCTGCACCCGCCGCCGCGACGATGATACCGCCGATGGCGGGACCGATGCTGCGCATGAGATTGAAGCTCATGCTGTTGAGCGCCACGGCCGCAGGCAGATCGGTACGGGGCACGATGTCGCCCATCGATGCCTGCCACGATGGATTATGCAACGCCCCGCCGCAGCCAATCAGGAATGTGAAGCTGAGCAGCATCCATGGGGTGAGAATGCCGAGATAGGCAAAAGCCGCCAGCGCGACCGAAATGATAAGCAGCAGAACCTGCGCGGTCAGCATAATGCGGCGGCGGTCAAAATTATCGGCCAAAGCCCCTGCCGCAACTGAAAAGATCATCACAGGCAGGGTTGTCGAAGCCTGTACCAGTGCAACCATATCGTCCGAATGGGCGATGGTTGCCATCATCCAGCCAGCGCCGACCGTCTGAACCAGACCGCCGAGGTTGGAAACCAATGTAGCAGACCAGAGCGCCCGAAATGTCTTGTATTGGAAAGGCGCCAGGGAAACTTTCTGCGGCACCGGACGACCTCCCGTTCCACCTGCCTGAGAGCCAGAATCAAAAGCGACATGTGTGTGCGAAAATGGTGATTTTCGAGTACCGGAGCGGAGCGTACTTGAACGTCCGTGAGCACCGGAACGCAGGAAATTGCCATTTGCAGCCACAGATGGCGGCTTTGAACAGGCTTGAATAGAGCGGATACGTGAATCTCTCTCCACGGACAAGGGGTTAAAACCGTCGGCACACGAGAATGATGATTGACTCCATCTTTCAACTAGGTAGACTGGTCTACCTAGTTACTCGGTAAAATGTGATGAGCGATCCTGCAACGACGAGTTCAAGACCGGCACGCGAGCGGCTTTTAGCAGCGGCGGCGGAACTGTTTTACGACGAAGGCATTTCGGCAACCGGGATCGACGCGATCATCCAGCGTGCAGGCGTGGCAAAGCAGAGCCTCTACAATAACTTCACGTCCAAGGCAGAGCTGGTGGCAACCTATCTGGAGCACCGCCATGCCGAATGGCTGGACCTCTATGACAAGCGACTGGAACAAGCCGCAAACCCGATGGACGGGATTCTGGCGGTGTTCGACGCCTATCGCGATCATGCGGAATTTGCCTATGAGCACGGGTTTCGAGGCTGCGGCCTCTTGAATGCGGCAGCCGAACTGCCTGCTGGCGATCCGGGCCGCGAGGCGGTAAGAAAACACAAGGAAGAGGTCGAGGGCCTGCTTGTGACACATCTCACTGGCCTGATCCCCGACGACCCGCCCCGGGTTCAGCAGATGGCCGTGCAGCTTTCCTTCATTCTCGAAGGAGCGATCATGCGGGCTGGTCTTGAAGGCAATAGTGCACGACTGGGCGAAGCCAAGGCCATGGTCGCGACCATTTTGAAGCCAATTTAAAATGCAATCATCGAGAGACTATTTTCTGGGGTGACCGCCATCATCGTCGCTTCCACCATCTGGGGCACGACCGGAACTGCGGCAACCTTTGCGCCAGAGGTCGGCGCGGCTGCAATCGGTGCTGCGGCCATGGGCCTTGGCGGACTGGCGCAAGCCGCAATCGCCTGGCGCGGGCTGATCGCCTCGCGAAAGGCGCTCGCCGGTCAATGGCGCATCCTCATACTGGGCGCGGTCTCAGTCGCGATCTATCCCCTCGCCTTCTATGCTTCCATGCGCATGGCTGGCGTGACCATCGGAACAGTCATTTCGCTCGGTTCCGCCCCGCTTCTTTCGGCGGAATCGAGTATCGGCAAAGCGGCTTTCGCCCGTCGCTGCGCTGGCTGGCAGGTGCAATCATCGGCATTATCGGCATGGTCCTGCTCAGCTTGTCGGAACATGGCGGCACCCATGCCCCATCTGACGGGAACTCTATCCTCACAGGCTCTCTGGTCGGGCTGATAGCAGGCTTTACCTATGCGCTTTATTCCTCGTGCGCGCGCCAGCTGATGCAGGGCGGCATATCATCGACAACTGCAATGGGCGCGACCTTCGGCATAGGCGGTCTTCTGCTGATGCCGGTGCTGATCGCAACCGGCGGACCATTTCTCGCTTCATGGAACAATGCGGCTGTCGGGCTCTACATGGCTTTCGTGCCGATGTTTCTCGGCTATGTCTGTTTCGGTTACGGCGAGCCGCGTCGAAACGAGCGTGGCGACCACGATCACCCTGTTCGAGCCGGTGGTGGCAGCGTTCTTCGCGGTGGTGATCGTTGGCGAGCGGCTTTCCGCTCTCGGCTGGTTTGGCGTTCTTCTGGTCGTCATCTGCCTTGTCTGCATCACCATGCCGACCCGCAATCAGAGAATGCCGCTGGAAGCACCAGAAGCCTCGGCTTGACATGCTTTAAGCCAGTCTTTCACTGCGGTAACAGATTCCGGATGGCGCGGCTTTCTCAATGAAACCGCATAGAAATCTGCGCCCACCCGCAACTCGGTAGCCAGAGGCTGCACAAGACTGCCTGCGGCCACTTCCTTTCCACGAAGAAACGGCTTGCCAGCGCCAGCCCTTGCCCGGCAATCGCCGCATCGATGGCAAGCGAAGTCTGGTTGAAGCGAATATTCTTCGCCGAAGTCGACACGCCATCCGGAAAAGCCTTTTCCAGATAGCGCGGCCAGAAATTATGCCCGTCATGCAGCAGCGGATAGCGTTCCAGATTTTCCGACCGCCCCGGATCGCCAAGCTTTTCGACCAGCACCGGACTTGCAACGGCGACAATCACATGCTCGAAAAGCAGCTCCGCATTCAGCCCCGGACCGAAAGGCGGCTCGCCGTAGCGAACCGCCAGATCGACGGCATCGGTCTGGAAATTGGCGACCTTGTCGCTGGCGACAATGCGCAATTCTATATCGGGCTGCGCACGCGTGAATTCGGCCAATCGCGGAATCAGCCATTTCGATGCGAAGGTCGGCGTCACGCTGATCGTCAGGTGCTGCGGTTCAGGTCGCAGCATCTCGGTCGCCTCAGAAAGCAGATCGAACGCGCGCCGCACATTGGCAATATATGCACGGGCCGGTTCGGTCATAACCAGCGTGCGGGGTTGGCGTTCAAAGAGTTTCAGTCAAGCTCTGCCTCAAGCCCGCGTATCTGCTGGGCCACCGCCGCCTGTGTCACGCCAAGTTCTTCCGCCGCCAGCCGGAAATTCAAATGCCGCGTGACGACTTCAAACACACGCAGACCGTTGAGCGAGGGAAGTCTTTTCATAAATCTAACTCGATAGATTTTCTACTGATTAGTGTTACGCATTCTCGTTCGTAAGAATAGTAGATTTCCGATATAACGTCAAAATGGTTATAGAAAGTTGCCGTTTCGCGCAACACTCTGAAAAAGGAACGCACCATGACAGTAGAAAAGTAGCGATTGTAACGGCCGGCGGAAGCGGCATGGGCGCAGCCGCCGCGCAGGCTTGCACAGGACGGCTTCAAGGTTGCAATTCTCTCATCTTCCGGCAAGGGCGAAGCGCTTGCACAGGAACTGGGCGGCATCGGCGTTACCGGCTCGAACCAGTCGAATGACGATCTGAAGCGCCTCGTGGACGCGGTTCTGGAAAAATGGGGCCGTATCGACGTGCTGGTAAACAGCGCAGGCCATGGCCGCGCGCGCCGATCCTCGAAATTACCGATGAAGACTGGCACAAGGGGATGGACACCTATTTCCTGAATGCAGTTCGCCCGTCCCGTCTGGTCGTGCCGACAATGCAGAAGCAGAAGTCGGGCGTCATCATCAATATCTCGACCGCATGGGCATTCGAGCCGAGCGCCATGTTCCCGACTTCGGCGGTGTTCCGCGCCGGGCTTGCCTCTTTCACCAAGATTTTTGCCGACACCTATGCAGCAGACAATATTCGCATGAACAATGTTCTTCCGGGCTGGATCGACAGCCTGCCGAAGGTAGAAGAGCGCCGCGCAAGCGTTCCGATGCAGCGCTATGGCAAGAGCGAGGAAATCGCAGCCACGATCGCCTTCCTCGCATCGGATGGTGCCGCCTATATCACCGGCCAGAACTTGCGCGTGGATGGCGGGTTGACCCGGGCCGTTTAAGTTGACGACGCGGCGGCAGCGCAAAACCTGCCGCCGCGCCGCATCCATCAGGCCGAATAACGCTTGGCGCCATCCATCCAGGTTTCGCTGACCTTGATTTTACTGATCTTCACATCGGGCGCGGTGGGGTCTTCTTCCAGAATGGCGAAGTCCGCGAATTTTCCGGTTTCCAGCGAGCCTATCTGGTCTTCCATATGGCACTGCCAGGCCGCATCGATGGTGACGGCGCGCAGCTGCATCCACCGGAATACGCTCTTCCGGGAAGAACACGTCGCCGCCTTCATTCATTACGCGAGTGACGGCATCCTCGACATAGCGCAGCGGTTCAATCGGCGTCACGTTCCAGTCGGAATGGAGCGAAATCTTGAGGCCCGCAGCCAGCGCCGACGCACACGGATCGTAGAAGCGAGCGCGCTCGGGCCCCAGAAGACGGTCGCGGAACGCCTTGCCCCACCAGCGCACATGGCCGATCAGGAACGATGGCGAAACGCCCATATCCTTCATACGCACCATCTGTTCCGGATGGAAAACGCTGCAATGCTCGATGCGATGACGCAGATCGCTGTTCGAGGTTTTTCCAAGAACGGCCTCGTAGGCATCCAGAACCATATCGATTGCCGCATCGCCATTGGCGTGAACGCCAACCTGCCAGCCGCCTTCATGCGCCCGACGGATGACATCCGTTACCTGCTCGAGGCTATAGTTCAAAGCGCCGCGTGCATCGGTGCCCAGATAGTTTTCGCGCTGATAGCCGGTCTGCGCCTGATTGGAACCATCCGCCCAGGCCTTGATGCCGTCGACGCGGAAAAGATCGTTGCCGCGACCGGGCTTGATCCCTTCCTTTTCCCACTCATCCATGATCGTCGACACCAGCATGCCGCGATAGCGCACCGGAGCCTTGCCTTCGCCCAGAACCGCATCGAGGATTTTCAGATCCTGCGCACCGGCCATAATGCCGATGCCGCAATCGTGCAGCATGGTACAGCCGACGGAACTTGCATGATCCAGAAGGCGTTGGACCCGCCCGATCATATCCGCCGCCGTGGGAGACGGCATGGCCCCAGGAACATCTGCTGCGCGGCCATCTCTTCAAGGCGTCCGGTCAGATTGCCATTGGCATCCTTCACAAAGCGGGCGCCGGATGGATCAGGCGTCTCGCGGGTGATGCCGGCAGCCTTGAAGGCGGCACTGTTGGCATAGGCGATATGGCCGTTGCTTTCCTGCATGAAGAACGGATTGTTGGGCGCAAGCGCATCCAGTTCGGCCAGCGTCGGAATTTTGGCGTCACGGGTGATGCTGGCGTCGAACTGCTGCGCGCGCACCCATTCGCCCGGCTTGGCATCAGCCACACCTTTCTGCAACTTCGACCAGACGGTCGCGTAATCCGGCGTCGTGATCGGGCTGACATCGATCCAGTCCTCGAAGGCCGTGAACACGAAATGCATATGCGGATCGATCAGGCCCGGCATCAGGGTGCGGCCCTGAAGATCCACCACCTGCGTGCCGGAACCAATGGCCGTCTGCACGTCATCCAGTTTGCCGACGGCCAAAATCTTGTTGCCGCGAATGGCAATCGCTTCGGCCTGCGGGGCCTTGTCGTTCATGGTCAGGATCGTCCCGCCCTTGAAGATGATATCGCTTGCAGGTGCCGCAGCCTGCTGCGCAAAGGCCCCGCCCGGCACGGAACAGGCAAAAGCCGAAGTCGCGGCGGCAGCGCCGAGATATTTGAGAAAATCACGCCTTGAGGCGGTGGATCGCAGATAGGCCACCATACCAGGATTACAGGCTATACACATCCGAATACCCTTCTTTACCGCCGCAGCAAAACATCACCGATCAGGTGGCAATCAACTTGCAGTTCTACACGATACTGAAAGAGTATTACAAATTATAAAATGGCAATTATTCTTATTTAAATTAGAATATGCTAAAATTAATATTCATAGCGAAATCGAAATAAAGATAAACCTTGATATGTGTTTTATCTTGTCGATTTCATATGCCCCAACTTTGAAGCAACGATTCATAAAGTTTCTCGCCGCTTCAAGAAAGTCCAGTCAGCCGCGTTTCGATCTGCGCTCTAACCTACATTTTCTCGCCCGGCAGTTGGCTTGCCTGCCTGATCCAGTCCGCCAACTGGGCTTCATCCACATCGTCCTGCTCGTGAATGTGGAAATAACGCGTGTCCTGGCTCTTGGATTCGACCGGCGGCATCGGCTTCAGCTTTGCGCCGCGAAAGAACGCCACTTTTATATATTTGTCGAAACAATGATAGCTGAGGAACCAGCCCTCTCCCTTCAAACCGTAGAACGGAGAGTTCCATTTGACTGCCTTGTGCACATCGGGAACGGTACGCACGATGAGGGTATCAAGGCGGCGACCTGCCTCGCTTTTCCATCCCGGCATGGCAGCAATATAGGCCTGAACCGGCGCATCACCTTCCCCTTTTGCAATCTGGGGATTACCGCCCGACAAAAGTACGGGACCGTCAGGTTTTTATCGGTCATCGCGTTTCCTCCACTGATCACCTTCCACAGGCCCCTCATCGAGGCGACCATAACATCTCATCTGGTTTACGACCAAGCTTTGGATGGCCGGAAAGAACAGCTCCCGTTTCGATGCGGCTTCGTGTAAGCAGAGCTGACCATACCAAACAAGCAGATGGCAATGAGACGATTTTTCAACCTTGCGGCACTCGGAATTGCTCTGGCATTTCTATCGCCGGGCCAAATCAACCTTGCTTTCGCGGATGAAAATCTTCCTCGCCTCCTGCCAGAACCCGGCGTGAGTGCGCATATCGAAAAACGCGAAGAGGGTTATGTTCTGATCCAGCCGGATGGATCAAAGCTCGTCCTGCTGGATTCCGACTGGCTTGCAGGGCTGGACGGACCGGTCGACTTCGAAACCGGCGACTATGATTTCGACGGCTACACCGATCTTGCCCTGCGCGCGCGAGAAGCGGGAAGCCTTGACGTCGGCGTTGCGCTTTATCTCTACGATCAGAAAGCCAGATCCTTTTCGCCCCTGATAATCGAGGACGAACTTGGCGGGAAACTCAATTGCGGTGAGCTGTGGAATGTCGAGCGCATCCCGGAGCGAAAACTGATCAAAAGCAGCTGCAGTCTGGACGGGCATTATAGCCGGGTCGATATGCTATCGATCGGTCGCGACAGAACGGTGCGGCTTGTGCAGCAATCCCGCCCGGAAGAACAAATCTCCGGCTGGCCCTACCTGATAAAACCCATGCGTATGGTCACCTACGACCCGCAGGGAAACAGTATTCTCGAAACCCCCATAGCCCCGGATGAAACGGAACAAGGCTGGGAAGTCCGCTGGAAAAGCTGACCCTCTACAGTAACCCTGACCGGCAAAGCGCCACAAACGCCTATCTGACCAAGGGCGACAAGGTGCGCAAGCTTGCTTATGCCGGTGATGACTGGATGAAGATCGCCTATCAGGGCAAAACCGGGCCGCTGGAGCGCTGGATATCCCTGAAAGAAGCCTATGATCTTGCGGTATGGCAGGTCGAAAACGGACAAAAGCCGCAACCCCTGCAGCTCGGTCTCGCGGATTACAGCCGGGTCGACAAGGATCAGCATTACTACAGGCACCTGTTCACGCTGACCCTTTCAAATGAAGGCCAGGAGGCGGAGAACCTCAGCTATGGTGAATTGCACCTGATTTTCACATCTGCCGACGGCCGGCAGACCACGCACAAGCTCTATGACCTCTTCAACAAGACCCTGGAGCCGGGAAAGAGCGAAACGCTCGACGACAACCCCGTGCAAAAGCGAGGCGGACAGTATGTGATCTATCACCCGGTCAACGATGAAGACGCCTATTCGCCGTTCTTCCCGGAAGGACTGGCTGTCGGAAAATACAGAATCCGCCCAGTTCTGACCGGCCCCAATCTGAAGAGCCCCATTTACAGCCGGGACGAAATCGAGATGGAATATCCACCCAAACTACCGGGCAGCCTGATCGAGCCGTGAACTGGCTCCCCACCGTGCCAGTGCGTCCAGCGCCATGTTCATCGGCAAAGCTGGTGCAAACAGGAAGCCCTGCCCACTATTGCAGCCGAGTTTACACAGCATGTCGCGATCTTCCTCCGTCTCGATCCCTCAGCGGTAACCTTGATGCCAAGGGCATCGCCAAGCTCGACCATGGCCCGCACGATATGCTGGTCGCCCTCGGAATCGGCGATGCCGCGCACGAACACCTTGTCGATCTTGATCTTGGTGATGAGGCCCTTCTTCAACGAGGCAAAGGTTGCAAAGCCGGTGCCGAAATCGTCCAGCGCGATGGAAATCCCGGCGTTCGACAGCGCGCCCAGACTGTCGTTCATCCCGCGCTGATCGAACGGAGCCTCCTCTGTAATCTCGATTTCGAGCATGGATATCGGGAGATCGCGCTTTTCCATCTGGGACAGGATTTCGTGCGGAATGCGCCCTCCAGCCAATTCGCGAGGCGAAAGATTCATGGCGACCGTCAAATCGTTGCGTCCACCCTCAATGAGTTTGTCGATCATCTCGCAGCAATTGAAAAATACATTATGCGTGAGCTGCCGCACCCCCCACTTCGCAAGCGACGTCGATAATTTCCGGTGGAGCGATTGTGCCGTGCTGCGGATGATCCCAGCGCAGCAGAGCCTCGAAACCGATCATCCGTCCGCTGGAAAGCTCAACCACCGGCTGGAAGTAAGTTTGAACCTGCCCGGTTTCGATTGCGATACGCAGATCACGCTCGATGCTCTGCTTGCGCTCCCACTCGTGCTGAAGGCGTTTCTCGAAAAGTAATATTCGTTGCGACCGCGTTTTTGGCGGCATAAAGGGCGAAATCGGCCTGCAGCAGCATGTCCACGGGATCAAGGCGTTCAAGTCGGCAGATGCCGACACAAGCACCGATCTCGACCGACAAAATACCCTGATAATGCGCCGTCAAACTGCCGATAATGCGTGCCGCCACAAGGCCCGCCTCTATCTTCGCCGACGGCTCTGGATAAAGAAGCACGAATTCATCGCCGCCGATACGCGCCAGAACGGATCGTTCCGGCGAAACCTGGCGAATGCGTTGCGCAATGGCGACAAGGAGATCATCTCCCATTTTATGGCCGTAGGTATCGTTGACGGATTTGAAGCCGTCGAGATCGATCAGCATGACAATGAACGGGCCGTCCTTCAACGGAAACAGGCGAATGGAAGTTTCCAGGCCGCGCCGGTTGAAGAGCCCGGTCAGCGGGTCTTCCTGCGACTTGAGCGCCATTTCGTCCGCTGTCTGCTTGGCTTCGTGCTTCAGCCTGCTGGTTTCGATAAACCTGTTCTGCCCCAGCAGCGCGCCACGGGTGATCCCGAACCAGAACAACACGACCGAGAAAGCAAGCACGCCATGCTGCAGATCGGCCTGCCACAGAAGACAGATCGCCGTCACGGCCAGCGGTGGCGTTATGAAATTGATCGCCACCGCAGCATAGACGCGCCATAGGTCACCGCCCCTGCACAGATGCCGGCGAGAATGACCAGATAAACCGAGGACTGCGAAGCGGTGAAGCCATGGGACAAAACCGCGACACCGGCCCAGAGCGTGCCGGACAGAGCCGCCAGCAATCGAAACCGTGTTAGCTGGCTCTGGATGGTGGCAGCGTTTTCAGCTGGCGCGGCAGCACTTCGATAAAAGGCAATAGCATCGATGAAACGGAGCGCGTTGACGATATTAACCAGCGCAAACCAGACAAAAGAAACCAGAAAGTGATGCTCAGCGACTTGAACCAGCAGGATAAGCGCAGACAGGATGCTGCTGATAGGCATTGAGAAGCGCAGGCCCTCGCAGATATCCCTGAGCTGATCCGTCAATATTTTGTCGGTGACAGGGCTGCTTCGATGGCCATATATGGACTTGGCCAGTTGCAGCCAGTATGCGATTTTCGACCCCATCTGTACGCTACCGCAAACGAGAGCACGTTCAACGTTTTCGATCAGGCACGACCCTCTTGTTCCCGAACGAAAAGGAATGACAGCAAACCTGCCCCCAACTGACAAGTATAACATGCATGCAATCTAGGGTCAGGATCTATTAATTTGATGGAAATGGCACCTGAAATGACAAGAGCTGCCAGGAGAGACGCGAAGAACGGGGCGGCTCCCCGGCTGAGCGGTTCGACGCAGCAGATCGCGAGTCATTTCGGCGCCCGGAGGATGCGGCCCATCGCCAGACGTGCCGCATCCGGGTATTTTCAACTTGATTTCTTATTGCGCAAGACGAGATTTATTCGGTCTGCTGGACTTCCGCCGTCAGCAGCAGCTTGTCGATGCGGCGGCCGTCAAGATCCACAATTTCGAACACCCATCCGTTCTTGACGAATGTTTCACCCACATCCGGCAAATGCTTCAGTTCCTCAAGCGCCAGCCCGGCAACGGTGTTGTATTCCGCATCGTCATCGACCGAAAAATGCAGGAACTCCGAGAACTCGTCAATCGGCATCCAGCCCGAGACGAGGTATGAACCATCTGCCCGGCGTACAATCGCTTTTTCTTCGACATGATCCTCCTGCATGGCGCCGATGATCGCTTCCATCACATCGCCTGCGGTGATGACCCCTTCGAAATGGCCGTATTCGTCATAGACGAGCACCATATGGGTCGGCGTACCGCGAATGGCTTCCACCACGTCCAGCGCATCGGAAAAATCCGACACGACCGGAACGTCCCTGACAATCTCGCGCAGGTTGACGCTGCCCCTGGACGATAGTTGGTTGAAGAAGTCGCGTACCTGCAGGACGCCGATCACTTCGTCGGAATCCTCGCCGCGTACCGGAAGCCGCGAACGGCTGGTGTTCTGCAACTGCTCGCGGATTTCGTCGAAGCTGTCGTCTATATCGACCATTTCGACATCCATGCGCGGCGTCATCAGCCCGCGCGCCGTGCGGTCGGCAAGGCGCATCACGCCCGCGATCATGCGGGATTCCTCCGTTTCGATCACGCCCGCGCTATGCGCTTCGGCGAGGACGGACCTGATCTCTTCGTCGGTCACGCCATCGCTCGACTTGCCGGACTGGCCGAGCAGTTTCAGGACCAGACGGCCCGACGTATCGAGAAGCCAGACCAGAGGTGCGGCCATTTTGGACAGCAGCGCCATCGTCGGCGCGACACGGCTTGCAACCGCTTCCGGTTCGCGCAGCGATCTGCTTCGGCACGAGTTCACCGACGATCAGCGACAGGTAAGTGATGACCACGACAACCGAACCGACGCCGAGCGCATCGGCAAGAGCTGGCGAAAAGCCCTGCCCCAGAAGCCAGCCCGACAGACGCGCGCCCAGCGTTGCGCCGGAAAACGCGCCCGACAGAATGCCGACAAGGGTGATACCGATCTGGACGGTGGAGAGAAAACGACCGGGATTATCTGCAAGCTCGATGGCCATGCGGGCGCCGCGGCTGCCCTTGTCGGCCATTACCCTCAGTCGTGCCGGACGGGAGGAAACCACTGCGAGTTCCGACATGGCAAGAACACCATTGAGGATCGTCAACAGCACGACCGTAATTATTTCAAAGTACAAAACTGCCCCTCGGGATCAGATAATCGGACTATAATGATAGAAAGGAACCGCCCCTCTTTCCAGAGGTGGCCGCATAAAATACTGCGATACTGCCAGATTTGCAGTAGTAACACTGCTCTCTTCTGATCAACGGCGCCAGCCTTTTCGCTTCCTTCCAGTAAATGATTCACGATGCAGGTAAAACGGCACAACCATCCTCTGGTCAGGCCAATTAGGTTTAATAGCCGAAATTCAGTAGGTCTTTCCCGCTGCACTGCGGGTTTTTGCTGCTCGCGCAAAATTGGCTTGACCAGAAACAAGTAGCCTTCTACTTCTTCCATTCATAGGTGACGAAACTTTGCGCGAGGGAGGAAGCGCGATGGGAGGATTGCCGTCAGCAACAGCGCGCGCCGATACCGCGCCTATCTTGCTCAAACTGGATTCCGTTTCCAAAGAATTTCCGGGCGTCAAAGCCTTGTCGAATGTCAGCTTTGAATTGCGGGCGGGCGAAGTTCATGCCGTCTGCGGCGAAAACGGCGCGGGCAAATCGACCTTGATGAAGATCGTCAGCGGCGTTTATCAGCCGGATGGCGGGACAATCCATTATCGTGACCAGCCGGTCAGCTTTGCCTCCACGCTTGAATCGGAAGCGGCAGGCATCGCCATCATTCATCAGGAACTGAACCTCGTTCCGCACTTAAGCGTTGCCGAAAACATCTATCTCGCGCGCGAGCCGAAACGCGGCTTCTTTGTCGACCGCCGCAAGCTGAAGGAAGATGCACAGCGCTGCCTCGACCGGCTTGGCGTCAGGATCGACCCGTCCACCCAGGTGCTGAACCTGTCGGTCGCCCAATGCCAGATGGTTGAAATCGCCAAGGCTCTCTCGCTCAATGCTTCCGTACTCATCATGGACGAACCGACCTCCTCGCTGACCGAGCAGGAAGCGCAGCTTCTGTTCAAGGTCATCCGCGAGTTGAAGGCGCAAGGCACCGGCATCGTCTATATTTCGCATCGTCTCGATGAAATGGCGGAGATTGTAGACCGCGTCACCATCCTGCGCGACGGGCGCTATGTCTGGACCAAAGACTTTGACGCCGTCACCGTCGATGAGATCGTGGCCGGGATGGTCGGGCGCTCGCTTGATGAGAAATTTCCGGAACCGACGCGCAAGCCGACGGCAGAAGTGATTTTCTCCGTCGCAGGACTGACGCGAAGCGGCGTCTTCGAGAATATCGGATTTGAACTCCGGCGCGGAGAAATCCTCGGTTTTGCCGGGTTGATGGGTGCGGGGCGTACGGAAGTGGCGCGCGCGATCTTCGGCGCCGATCCACACGATGCCGGAACCATTGTGCTTGAAGGCGAGACGCTTTCCATCGCGAGCCCGCGTGACGCCATCGAGGCAGGCATCGCCTATCTGTCGGAAGATCGCAAGGCGCAAGGGCTGGCCGTCAAGATGCCGGTCGATGCCAATCTGACGCTTGCCAATATGGAAGCGGTCAGCAGTTCCTATGGCGTGATCGATTTCGAACGGCAGCGGCAGGCAAGCCAGCGCTATGTTGATCTTCTCAACATCAAGACACCGGGCTGGCCCAGCCCGTACGCCTGCTTTCGGGCGGCAACCAGCAGAAGATCATCATCGGCAAATGGCTGTTCCGCGAGCCGCGCATCATGTTCTTCGACGAGCCGACGCGGGGCATCGATGTGGGCGCGAAATTCGCGATCTACCAGATCATGGACGAACTGGCCGCAAGGGGTATCGGCATTGTGCTGATCAGCTCGGAGCTGCCGGAAATTCTCGGGCTTTCGGACCGCGTGGCGGTCTTTCACGAGGACGCATCACCGCTGTCCTGAACACGGCTGCGACATCGCAGGAAGAAATCATGACCTATGCCTCCGGGCGGGGGCGGCAGGACAAATGAGGACGCAGTAATGGCCGAAATCACTACGGACAAGCCCCAGCAGACGGCAAAATCCAAGGGGCTCAGCGACCGCCAGAAGGATATCATCCAGAAATTTGCGGCTGTCGGCAGCCTGATCCTTCTGGCGGCGATCTTTTCCGTCACCAGCAGCGCTTTCATGACCGTCAACAATGCGATGACCATCGCCTTGCAGGTGACCTCAATCGCGTTTCTCGGCATCGGTGCGACCTATGTCATCATTACCGGCGGCATCGATCTTTCGGTCGGCTCCGTGCTGGCGCTTGCCGGTGTTGTGGCCGCACTTGCGGTCAAGGACCTTTCGCTGCCCATCCCGCTCGCCATGCTGCTCGGCATATTGACGGGATCGCTCTGCGGCCTCATCAACGGCTTTGTCATCACCAAGCTGAAGCTGCCGCCCTTCATCGCCACGCTCGGCATGATGCTGATCGCGCGCGGCGTCGCGCTGCAGATCACCGGTGCGCGCGCCGTCTCCGGCCTTGGCGAATCCTTCGGCGTGCTGGGCAACGGCTCGCTGTTCCGCATCGAGAGCATCGACGAACAGGGTTTTCCGGTCGTCACCTTCCCGGCATCCCCTACCCGGTGGTGCTGATGATCGTGATCGCGATCGCGGCGGCACTCGTGTTGAACCGCACCGTGCTTGGCCGCCACATCTATGCCATCGGGTCGAATGCGGAGGCCGCAAGGCTTTCGGGCGTCAACGTCGCCCGCGTGACGGCCTTCACCTATGTCGTATCGGGAACACTGGCGGGACTGACGGGCTGCGTTCTCATGTCCCGCCTCGTCACCGCACAGCCCAATGAAGGGGTTGCCTATGAGCTCGACGCCATTGCGAGCGCTGTCATCGGCGGCACGTCGCTGATCGGCGGTGTCGGCACGATTTCGGGTACGTTCATCGGCTCGTTCGTCATCGGAATCCTGCGGAATGGCCTCAATATGAACGGCATTTCCGCTTTCACACAGCAGATCATCATCGGCCTCGTCATTCTGGTCACGGTATGGATCGACCAGATGCGCAACCGCCGATGAGAGGGGAGACGGAATGCGTCAGGCGTTCCGGAAAAGGGTAGAGCCAAGAGCTCGATAACAGGAGGAAAATATGCGTAAACTGGTGTCTGCATTGATGGCTTCGGCCTTTGTGTTTGCAGGAGTGGCAGGCGCTTCGGCGGGCGAAATCGCCGTGATCGTCAAGACCGTGAATTCAACCTTCTGGCAGAATGTCCAGAAGGGCGCCGAAGCTGCGATCAAGGATTCCAAGGATCACACCATGACCTTCCAGGGTCCGGCGGCTGAATCGGCCATCGCCGATCAGGTCAACATGGTGGAAAATGCCGTGAACCGCAAAGTGGACGCGATCCTTCTTGCGCCGTCCGACCCGGATGCGCTGACGCCTGCCGTGAAGAAGGCCTGGGAAGCCCGCATTCCGGTCGTCATCATCGACTCGCAACTCGCCGATGGCGCCGACAAATACTACCAGTCGTTCCTCGCCACCGATAACCGCAAGGCCGGTGAAGCCGCGGCCAAGGCCCTGATCGACAAGGCAGGCACGACCGGCAAGATCGCCGTCATGTCCTATGTTGCAGGCGCTGGCTCGGAAATCGGTCGCGTCGGCGGCTTCGTGGACTACATCAAGGCCAATTCCAAGCTGGAAATCGTCGGCCCCTATTACTCGCAGTCGCAGATGGCGACAGCGCTTAACCAGACGACCGACGTTCTGGCGGCCAATAGCGACCTCGTCGGCATTTTCGGCGCCAACGAACCGACCGCCATCGGCATGGGCCGCGCGATCAAGCAGGCGGGCAAGGCTGGCAAGCTGACCGCCATCGGCTTCGACGGCAATCAGGACCTGCAGGAATTCGTCAAGGACGGCACGCTCAATGCCATTGTCGTTCAGGGTTCCTACCAGATGGGCGAAAAGGGCATCGAAACCCTGTTGAAAGTGCTGAACAAGGAAAAGGTCGAGAAGTTTGTCGATACGGGCGCCGTTGTCGTGACCAAGGACAATATCGACCAGCCGGAAGCCAAGAACGTGCTTTATTAAGCCAAAGCGACGAAGGGAGGCGTAATGCCTCCCTTCTTTATTAACGGCCATTCTTTTCGCGCCAGTTCTGGAACTTGCGCTCGGTCTCTTCCTTCGTACACGGATAGAGGCCGACAATGGTGGCGCCACTTAGCACTTCTTCCAGCACGAAATCCTCATAGGTTTCCATACCGATGCATTCGGCGGCGATTTCATCGGCAAGGTGAGCCGGAATGACCATGACGCCATCGGCATCGCCGACAAGCACATCGCCCGGAAACACCGCCGCATCGCCGCAGGCTATCGGCACGTTGATGTCCACTGCCTCATGCAGCGTCAGATTGGTCGGCGCGGAGGGCTTTGCGCAATAGGCCGGCATATCAAGCTCGCCGATCCCGCTGACGTCGCGAAAGCCGCCGTCTGAAACAATGCCCGCTGCGCCGCGCAAGGCAAGCCTTGTCACGAGGATCGACCCAGCCGTCGCCGCACGCGCATCCTTACGTGCATCCATCACCAGCACCCAACCGGGCGGACAGGCCTCTATCGCAACGCGCTGCTTATGATCCGGGTTGCGAAAAACCGTGATGGGGTTGCGGTCCTCACGCGCCGGGATATAGCGCAGCGTGAAGGCCTGACCGACCATATTTTCGCGCTTGCGCGCCACCGGCAGTACCCCTTGAATGAACTGGTTGCGCAGGCCGCGCTTGTACAGCGCCGTTGCAACGGACGCTGTCGAAACCGTCTTCAGCTTCGCCCGCGTTTCCTCGGAAAGCACATAATCTGACATCGAGGCTGCCTCTCAATAAATGACCGGTTCGTCGACAGGACGGCCGAAATCGGTTTTCAGGAAGTCGAAATCGCAGCCCTTGTCGGCCTGTTCGACATGTTTGGAAAAGACAAAGCCGTAACCGCGCTCATATTTGGGCGGCGGCGTCTGCCAGGCCGCACGCCGCGCCGCCAGCTCTCATCCGAAACCAGCATGTTGAGACTGCGGGCTGGAATGTCGAGCTCGACCATGTCGCCGGTCTTCAGCAGGGCAAGCGGGCCGCCGATGAAGGATTCCGGCGCGACATGCAGAACACAGGCACCAAAACTCGTTCCCGACATGCGCGCATCCGAAATACGCACCATGTCGCGCAGCCCAAGCTTCAACAGCGCTTTCGGCATGGGGATCATGCCCCATTCCGGCATTCCCGGCCCGCCCTGCGGACCCGCATTGCGCAGCACCAGAACCGTGTCCGGCGTCATCGGATAATCGGGATCGTCTATGATCTTCTTCAGGTCCGGATAGCTGTCCGCGACAAGCGCCGGGCCTTGGTGGCGATGAAAGCGGGGATCGCAAGCTGCAGGCTTTATCACCGCGCCATCGGGACAGAGATTGCCTTTCAGCACCGCAAGCGAACCTTCGTGATAGACCGGATTGGAAAGCGGACGGATCACGTCCTCGTTCCAGATGTGAACCTCTTCCAGACCGTCGGTCAGCGGCTTGCCGGTCACGGTCACCGCGGACGGATCAAGCTTGTCGCCAAGCTGTTTCATCAGTGCCCGCAACCCGCCTGCATAATAGAAATCCTCCATCAGATAGGTTGTGCCGGAGGGCCTGATATTGGCGATCACAGGCGTCGTGCGTCCGATGCGGTCCAGATCGTCCAGCTCCAGCGGCACACCTGCCCGGCGCGCCATCGCGATCAGATGAATGATGGCATTTGTCGAGCATCCCGTCGCCATTGCGACCGTGACCGCATTGGTGATTGCGGCGGGCGTCATGATCTTTTCGGCGTCAGGTCTTCCCAGACCATCTCGACGATGCGGCGGCCGCATTGCGTGGACATGCGCTGGTGATTGGCATCCGCAGCCGGGATCGATGATGCGCCAGGAAGTGTCAGCCCCATGGCTTCGGCAATCGCGGTCATGGTCGATGCGGTTCCCATGGTCATGCAATGGCCGTAGGACCGGGCGATGCCACCTTCGATCCCCTGCCATTCCTCCTTGGAAATGGTGCCTGCGCGGCGCTCGTCCCAATATTTGAAGCCATCCGTGCCGGAACCCAGATATTTACCGGCATAATTGCCGCGCAACATCGGCCCGGCAGGCAGGAAGATGAACGGCAATCCCATGCTGACTGCCCCATGACAAGGCCCGGCGTGGTCTTGTCACAGCCGCCCATCAGAACCGCGCCGTCGATCGGATGCGAGCGCAGAAGTTCCTCGGTCTCCATTGCCAGCAGATTGCGATAGAGCATGGTTGTCGGCTTTACGAAATTTTCCGACAGCGACAATGCAGGCAGTTCCATCGGGAAGCCGCCCGCTTGCAGGATGCCGCGTTTGACCCATTCCACCCGATCCTTGAAATGCATGTGGCAAGGCTGGGCCTCGGACCACGTATTTATGATGGCGATGATCGGACGGCCTTCCCAATCGACCGGATCGTATCCCATCTGCATGGTGCGCGAACGATGGCCGAACGAGCGTTGGTCATCGGGCAGCATCCAGCGCGCCGAGCGCAGGTCACCATAGGTCTTTCTCGTCATTTCCCTACCTTCCCGATCAGAATTCATGCCGAAGAGAGTGAAACGCTCTTCGGAAAAACAGTGATTTAAAACAAATATTTATGGAGAGATAAGCGATCTCGCTATGCTCCCTCATCCGGGTCACCGGGGCCCCGGCAACAGACGCCTGCGCCATAAACACACCACCCGACCGAGGGGCCGCCTCCAGAGCCGCTTCCGGCAACTGGCGATGCGAGGTGATGGCCAGAAGTGTCAGATCAGCCCCGCAAAAACAGGGCATTGTCGGCGCCGGAACCGGTACGGGAAGTTTTTCAAGCAGATTGCCCTCGCGGTCGAAGCGGTTCAGAACACCCGCAGAAACACCCGCGCTCCAATAAGCGCCCTCGGCATCGCAGGCACCGCCGTCCGGCCTGCCGCTCTGCTCATCGAGATCGCAAATGCGCTTGCGCCCGCTAATGTCGCCTGACTGCGGATCGAAGTCGTAACGGTCGATCCACGGCCCGCGTGAATCCGTATGAAACATGGTTCCGCCATCCGCAGTCCAGGCGAGACCATTGGAAATCTCGAAACCCTCAGCCTTCACGGATGCATTGCCGTCGCCGGTCACCCGATAGAGCCGCGAGATGGCTTTCCGCTCAGGACGGCCATCCATGCTGCCGATCCAGAAGGCACCGTCGGGGCCAACCTTGCCATCGTTGAGGCGGGAGGTGGCGGGCTCGTCATAGGCGGACCACAGCGGTTGCTGGCTACCCGTTTCAGGGTCGAACAGAACGAGCTGACGTGAAAGTGCCACCACGAGACGTCCGCTTTCGGTCAATCCAAGGCTCGCCACCTGGCTTGCAAAGGACCATTCACGAAGCACGCCCCGACCGGTATCCATGGCGGCGTCAATATCGATTTCATATATGCGGCGCCCATGGATATCGCAGGCGAAAAGTGTTCCTCTGCGGTCATCCCATACTGGGCTTTCCATCAATTGCCCGCGCAGATCGGCTATGCAGCGAAACGGTCCCATCATTCAGTCTCTGTTTTCCGCCGGATGACATCAGGATGATCGAGCACGAAATCGGAGAGTTCCAGTCCGAGACCTGCCCCTCGAACGGATAGATCACGCCGTTCTCGATACGCGGCATCACAGTCACCAGATCGCGATACCAGGACGTGTAATAGGCGCGGACGGATTCCTGATAGATCGCATTCGGCGCGTTGAGCGACAGGTGAATGGAAGCTGCAAAACCACCGGCCCGGTACAATCGTGCGGCGCAATGGGACGCTGGAATGCCTCGGCCATGGTGGCGATCTTTTCGCCTCCGAAAGCCCGCCGCACCAGGAAATATCGAGCATGACATAATCGGAGGCATCGGCGCGCAGGACATCCAGAAATTGCGCGCGCGTGGCCATGGTTTCGCTGGCGCAGACCGGAATGCCGGACTGGCGCGCATAAACGGCCAGCGCCTGCGGGTTCATCATCTTGATCGGGTCTTCCGACCAGAAAGGCCGGAAGGCTTTCAATTCGCGCGCGATGGCCAGAGCCGACGTCAGGTCCCACATGGAATGAAACTCGACCATGATTTCCATCCGGTCGCCAACCGCATCGCGTATCTGGCGGAACGGTTCCAGCGCCTTGTCCAGATCGCCGGCATGGATGAAATTTCCGCCGGATGCGACGGCAAACGGGTCGAAAGGCCAGATTTTCATGGCCGTGATGCCTTCCGACAGAAGGCTTTCAGCAAGTGCGCCTGCATCCCGGTGAAAAGCCAGCTGGTCCTCGTAAGGCCCTTCCTTCGCCTCGTCGGCATCGCCGATATAACGGCGCGCGCCGCTCTTGTTATAAGTGTAACCTGCGCAGGTGTTGTAGGTACGGATCGACTGCCGCGACAAGCCGCCAAGCAGCTGATGGATCGGCTGGCCGGTCACCTTGCCGAATATATCCCACAGCGCGATGTCGATTGCCGAGGCAGCACGGATTTCCACGCCCGACGACCGAAAGCCGACATAGGGCTCCAGCAGCAGCTTGGAGATACGGTCGATCTCCAGCGGATTCTGGCCAAGAAGCAGCGGCGCGATATCGCTATGGATATAGGCTGCGACCGCATTTGCGCCGCGGAAAGTCTCGCCAAGCCCGACAATGCCTTCGTCGGTGTGGACCTGCACCCACAATATGTTGTTGAGGTGCGGAAGCTGCACCGTTTCGATAGCTGTGATTTTCATTCTGTTATGCCTCAATGCGCGGACGGTTGACGGTTGCGCGCAACGATCTGGGTCGGATTGACGAAGCGCAGTGCCAGAAGCAGCCACACCAGCGAGGTGACCATGTAAATGACCGCCATGGCGTCGATGGACTGGACGGAGCGAACCCCGGCAGCAAACACCGAATAATAAAGCGCAACCACGAGCGTCTGCGATGTCGGCCCCGCGGTCAGGAAGGTCAGTTCGAACATCGCGACCGTGCGCACCAGAACCAGAAGCATGGCCGCAAGCACGCCCGGCGTCAGCATGGGCAGAAGCACATGAATGAAGAGCTTGAACGTGCCTGCGCCGAATACGCGCGCAGCCGCCTCGACCTTCGGGTCGATCTGCTCGATGAAGGGATCATCACCAGAATGACGAAGGGGACTGTCGGCACGAGGTTGGCGAGAACGACGCCCCAGAACGTACCGCCCACGCCGAACTTGTAAAGCACGGTCGCCAGCGGAATGCCGAAGGTTATCGGCGGCACCAGAAGCGGCAGCAGGAAGATCAGAAGCACAAGCTTCTTGCCCGGAAAATCCCGGCGCGCCATGGCATAAGCTGCCGTCACCCCCAGAATACCCGACAGGATCACCACGGCAAAGACGACCTGAAAGGTGACCAGCAGCACCTGATCAAGCTGAAATTCAGCCCAGGCCGCCGCATACCAGCGCGTGGTAAGAGCATCCGGCAGCCACGTACCGAGCCAGCGCGTGCCGAAACTCGAAACCACCACAGCCGTGATGACGGCCAGGACATTCAGTACGAAAACCCGGTCACAAGCCAGACGAGCGTGATCCAGAGCTTGGAAAGGACGGAAGTATCGCGGATCATGACCTATCCCTTTCCGCCGGCGGTGGAACCGCGATAGAAGAGCGAACGCACGCCCAGAAGCGCACCAACGACCAGCAATTGCACCGCTGCCATGATCATGGCGATGGATGAAGCCATGGAGTCGTCATATTGCTCGAAGGCCGCCTGGGCCGCGGCAATCGAAATCACCCGCGTCGGCCCCGAAGGCGCGCCCAACAGAACGGCGGACGGAAACACGGCAAAGGCCTGTACGAAGGTGAGGCAGGCCGCGATGACCAGCCCCGGCACCAGCAGGGCAGCATGACATGGCGGAAGCGCTGCCAGCTATTAGCGCCATGGGTGGCGGCGGCGCGCTCCAGTGCGGGATCGATGCCGGTTATGTAGGACAATGTCAGCAGGAAGGTGAACGGGAACACCGTGATGACCAGCGACGCAAAGACACCCCAGTAATTGTTGGTGAGCTTCAACGGGCTGTCGATCAGGCCGATGGTGATCAGCGTGCGGCTGAACCAGCCTTGCGGCCCGAGATAGTTGAGCAGACCTTCCGCGATCAGAACCGTGCCGAGCGTCACCGGCAGAACGAGGATCGTCGTCAGCAGGCGCTGGCACGGCATCAGGCGCACGCGCATGGCAATGGGAACGGCGAAAAGAACACTGATGATGGTGACGGGAACGGCCAGCCACAGCGTCGCGCCGATGGTCTTGTAGAGATAGGGATCGGAGAAGAACTTGCGGTAATTGGCCAGCGCTCCGCCGCCATCGATCGGATTGAACGACAGAACGAGCCCGTAAAGAAACGGATAGATGAAGACGCCCACCACAAAGAGCAGTGCGGGCAGGATCAGAAGGGTGACACCGTCGAAACCGCGATTGGCGAGGCGTTGTCGCAAGTCCGGTTTGAGTGACACATCTGCATAGGTCTCGTCCGCCATCGCTCAGCCCTCCGCCGGGAAAACCAGCGCGTGGCCAGCATCGATGCCAAGCACAATACGGCTGCCGGGCTCCACGCCCTGCGATCCGTGAAAGACCAGCTCCATCCCGGTTTCCGTGCGGGCCGTGCCGACATATTCGCGACCGCGATATTCGATGGTCTCGACGGTCGCCTGCAAGTCGTTGCGATGGCCTGAACCGGAAACGACATCATCGCCACGCGCCATCAGAACGGCATCATCGCCCGGCGCAAGCGCATCCATCGCGCGTCCAACGAGTTCGCTTCCCGCGACGGAAATAACGGCCTGCCCCTTCTCGACGCGCACGACCTTGCCCGGCAAGGCGTTGCGGAAACCCATAAAAGCGGCAACGTCGCGATAGCGCGTTCTTCATAAAGTTCATGCGGCTTGCCGACCTGACGGATTTCCCCATCACGCAGGACCACGATGCGGTCGGCGAGCGACAGGGCTTCATCCTGATCATGGGTTACATAGATCGTCGTAGAACCGAGCTGGTTATGAATGCGGCGGATTTCGGCCCGCATCTCAAGCCGCAGCTTGGCATCGAGATTGGAAAGCGGCTCATCCATGAGAACCACCGGCGGTTCGATGACGATGGCGCGGGCAATCGCCACACGCTGCTGCTGGCCACCGGAAAGCTGCCCGGGCAACTTATCTTCCTGGCCCTGCAGCCGCACCAGAACCAATGCGGCCCGCGCGCGCTCTCGATCTCGCTTTTCGCCAGACCGCGCATCTTGAGGCCGAAACCGACATTCTGCAGCACATTCATATGCGGAAACAGCGCATAATTCTGGAAGACCATGCCGAAACCGCGATCTTCCGGCTTCAGCTGGTCCACGCGACGATTATCGATAAAGATACCACCAGCCGTCGTACCAAGAAGACCGGCAATGCAATTGAGAGCCGTCGATTTTCCGCAGCCGGAAGGGCCGAGAAGCGCGATGAACTCGCCTTTCCGGATAGTGAGGTTGATTTCCCTCAGCGCATTGAAAGTTCCGAATGATCGGCTCATCCGGTCAAGCCGGAGTTCTTGAAAGGACATTGACGCAAACACCATGATTTGTTTGACGAGCATGAGCGTTTCCGGACGAGATGCGGCTCGCCCGGAAATAGCTGCCGGTAGCCTCAGCCCCCGGCAACCTCTTCGTCCCAGCGGCGGAATGCAGCGACCAGCGCCTCCGGTTCGAGCGGCAGCTCTATCGGATTATTGGCAATCCAGTCGGCATATTCCGGACGCCCGAACTCCGCGATGATGTTCTGGCTTTCCTTCGGCGCCATTTCGATGGTGACGTCCTTCACAGCGGGGCCCGGATAGAAATAGCCGGCATCGTAGGAATAGGCCTGCTGGTCGGGCTTGAGCGAGAACTTGATGAACTCCATCAGCACCGCGACCTTTTCCTCGGACACGCCCTTGGGAATGGCGAAATAATGCGCATCGCAAACCCAGTGGAAACCTTCCAGCTTGCTGACGCCCATCTCCTTCGGCACCACGCCGAGCGCACGCGGATTGATGTCCCAACCGGTGGTCGTCACCGTCATGTCGCGCGTGCCCTCGCCCAGTTCCTTCATGAGCGCGCCCGTTCCTGCCGGGTAATATTCGATATTCTTGTGCAGTTCCTTCAGATAGGCCCAGGTCTTGTCCCAGCCCTTGACCGGGTCTTTCGGATCGCTGTCGCCCAGCAGATAGGGAAGCCCCATCAGGAAGGTGCGTCCCGGACCGGAATTGGCCGGGCGGGCATAGATGAACTTGTTTGGATTTTCCTTCGCCCAGGCCAGCAGTTCTTCAGCGGTCTTGGGCGGCGTCTTCACCTTGTCGGGGTGAAATTCAAAAGGGGCCGGATGGATAATAGGACACCACGACGCCCTTGCCCTTCGACATTTCCTGCATGCGCCATGCGGGTTCCAGATAGATATCCTGAAGTTTCGGCAGGCCGTTATCCGGCAGCGCAATGATGTCGGTCCATATATCGTCGGCAAGTCCGGCGGAAAGCGCGTCCGGCCCGACAATCACCATGTCGATGTCGATGCGGTTGGCGCGCTGCTGCGCCTTGATCTTTCCCGGCAGTTCGGGTGCTGGTGCCTTGTTGAAGGTGAAGCGCGAGACAAGCGCCTTCTGCTCGGCTGCAAAATTATCGAAGATCGGTTGGGTCAGGGCCAGATTGCCTGCGGCATCGATGACATTGAGCGCCACGGGCGAAGACGGCAGTTTCGCCGACTGTGCCCACACGCCTTTCGGCAGCATGATACCCATGCCGGTCGCAATCCCGGCCCCGCCATGAATGTGCGGCGTGAAATTCCCTTACGCATGTTCTCCTCCACTTTTGGTTTTCCGTGCGCCCCTCTTCTCCCTGTCAGGACGCCCGGGTTTCATTTGTCAGACAATGCCATCACTCTCCCAGCCCGAGACGATCTTCTGGAGCATCTCGCGATCATTCGTTTCAAGCTGCGGCAATCCGGGTAGCCGCACCTTACCGACGTCGAATCCCTGAACCTGCAATGCTTCCTTGACAACGGTCACATTGGCGCCATTGCGGTATCTGGTGCGCATGGTCTCGAAATCGGCAATGCTTTCGACCACGGCCCGCGCTCTTGCGAAATCTCCTGCCTCCAGCGCATTCCAGACGGCAAGCGAACGCTTCGGCGCGACATTGACGAGGCCCGAGGTAAAGCCGCGGCCACCAAGGGCATAGAAAGGCAAGGCCCAGCTTTCCGCCAGACCACAGATCCATGTCGCATCCATGCCCTTCGTCGCCCGGCAGCATTCGAAGAAGAGCATCGTGTTCTGCGATGCAAACTTGACGCCGGCAACCTTCGGATGGGTAGCAAGGCGCACCATTTCATCGAGCGGGACCTGGTCTGAACGGATATAGGCGACAATGGGCAGATCGATGGCTTCGGCAATCGCAATGAAATAATCCACCTGCGCATGAGGTGCAGCGAAGGGATCGAGCGGATGATGGATCATCACGCCATCGGCTCCGGCTTTGCCCGCCGCCTGCGCGACCCTAATCGCCTCGCGCACCGAACGACCGGCGGCAGCCGTTACAGCTGCTTTTCCGTTAACCGAGGCAATGGCAATCGCCTGCAGGCGAATGACTTCTTCCTCGGTGAGACTGTAGAATTCGCCGGTATTTCCGCCGGTGACGATGTTATGAACACCCGCTTCCGCGATGCGTTCGACGATTTTACCCGTCAGCCCGGCATCGATCTCGCCCTTTGCGTCATAGGCCGTCGCATGCACGCCCGAAATGCCCCGAAGCACCCGGCGGTAGCACTAAATCCATTATTTCCTCCCAATGTACCGGTCAGAAGACCAGTTCGATATGCGTATCTCCCGCTTTCACGATATGCTCGCGCATCAGGCGCTCGGCCAGATCGCCGTTGCGCGCCGTAATTGCCTGCATGATCGCCTCATGCTCTTTGAACGACTGCCGCCGCACGTCCTCGCGCGACAGGACAGTCACCCTTGCGGCATGGTCGTACATGCGCTGCGCATTCTGCAACCGGCGCAGATATTCGCATCCCGATGCCTCATGGATGCCGTCGTGGAATTTCTCGTTCAGTTCGATCAGTTGATCGACATTGCCCGCCTCGACCGCCGCCCGCATTTCCTCGATCACCGAGCGAAGAAAGCCAAATGCCTCCTCGCCGCCGTGCTTGGCCGCCTGTCGCGCAATGATGCTTTCCAGCGCAGCGCGGGCGAGCGTCATCTCTTCGGCCTGTCGTGCATTGAACGATACAAACGTTCCGCGACGCGCCTCCGTTCTGACCAGCCCCTCTCCTTCCAGCTGGCGCAGAGCCTCTTTCAAAGGGCTCGTGCTGATACCGAGATCGGATGCCAGCTGCCTCTCGTTCAGCTTTTCGCCGGACTTGATCCGACCGGAAATAATCGCCTCGCGCAGATTGTCATGCACATGGTCTCGGAGGCTCTTCACCTTGATCGGAGAAAGGGGAAACGTTATCACCCAAGGCAACACCTGTTTGTCACGGAATTAACGCTGCGATCCTGAAACAGCGAATCTGATATGTCAATATCTGATACATCAGATATCAACGAAACTTGTTCGCCCGCCCTCAAGCAACAAAAAGACGACCAGAGGCCGTCTTTCGTAAGTACATCCTGATATGCAATCGGCTTATTGCGCCGATCTGATTCAATCAGATCGAAATGCGCTCTAATACCCCTGGTCCAGCCCGGCCTGTGCGATATGCAGGCGCTTGTAGCGCCCGCCCTTCATGGCCAACAGCTCGGCATGGCTACCCTGCTCGGCAATCCGCCCGCCTTCCACCACCAGAATACGGTCGGCATTGACGATGGTTGCAAGGCGATGTGCGATCACCAGCGTCGTGCGGCCTTGCGAAAGCTCGGCGAGCGATTGCTGGATGGCGCGTTCGGTTTCCGTATCGAGCGCGGAAGTCGCCTCATCGAGGATCAGGATCGGCGGATTTTTCAGGAATATGCGCGCAATGGCCATGCGCTGCTTCTGCCCGCCGGAAAGTTTTACGCCGCGCTCGCCAATGACGGTGTCGTAGCCTTCCGGCAGATTGGCGATCACGCCATCAAGCCTTGCCCGGCGCGCAGCCTCGACGATTTCCGCGTCGGTCGCATCGAGACGGCCATAGGCAATGTTTTCCCGGATCGTTCCGGCGAACAGAAACACATCCTGACTGACAATGCCGATATTCGACCGCAGAGACTTCAGGGTCATGTCGCGAATATCGATACCGTCGGCGAGAATGGCACCCTTCGTCACATCATAGAAGCGCGGCAGCAGCGAGCAGATCGTCGTCTTGCCCGCACCGGAAGGACCAACGAAGGCAATCGTTTCGCCCGCACGAATGGAAATATCGAGACCATCGACAATGGGGCGCTCGGCGCTATAGCCGAAGCTCACATCGCGATATTCAATATCACCGGTCAGACGGTCAACCGGCTGCGCACCGGAGCGATCTGCAATATCCGGGCGCGTGTCGAGAAACTCCGTATAACGCTGAAAACCGGCAATGCCCTTCGGGTAGGTTTCGATGACCGAATTGATCTTTTCAATCGGGCGGAAGAACACGTTGACCAGCAGCAGGAAGCCGACAAATCCGCCAGCCGTCAGTTCGCCGCGCACCACGAACCAGGCGCCTGCCAGCATCACCACCACCTGCACGAAACGCATCGACAGATAGGACAGCGACATTGACGCGGCCATGATCTTGTAGGCAGCAAGCTTGGTGGTCAGATATTTGTCGTTGCTCTCCGCGAAAAGCTGGCGTTCGTGGTCCTCATTCGTAAAGGCCTGAACGACGCGGATGCCGCCGACATTCTCCTCGATACGGGCGTTGAAATCGCCAACACGCCGGTAAAGCGCATGCCATGTGTTCGTCATGCGCCCGCCATAGCGGGCGGTGACATAGGCCGATAGCGGAACGATGACCGCAGTTATCAGCGCCAGCGGCGGATGCACCCACAGCATCAGGATAAAGGCGCCGATCAGGGTCATGATCGCGATGAAGACATCCTCCGGTCCGTGATGCGCTACTTCACCGATCTCTTCCAGATCCTTGGTCAGCCGCGCCACAAGATGGCCGGTCTTCTGATTGTCGAAGAAGCCGAAGGAGAGTTTCTGCAGATGATCGAAGGCCTTGCGGCGCATCTCCGTCTCGATCTTGATGCCGAGCATATGCCCCAATAGGTCACGATGACCTGCAGGAAGGCATTGACGACGTAGATGGCCAAGAGGCCGACCGCAGCAATGGCGATCACACCAAGCTGGCCGGTCGGCAACAGCTTGTCGATGAAAAGCGTAACGGCAACCGGAAAGGCAAGCTCAAGCAGGCCGGAGGCCACCGCGCTGGTAAAATCCAGCGCGAACAGCCCACGATGCGGACGATAATATCCGGCAAAACGTTTCAGCAATCCAGCCATGGCGCGGCTCCCTCGAAGATAATCAAAGGGTGCCTAACTCATTCATCTCCCTATTAAAAGGGTAATTTGACTAAAGAATTCAAGATTTGAATGCTTCTGTTGCCGTCCGGTTCATGACGTGATCGTGGAAAATCATTCCCAAAACCATCATCGCGACGAAGAGCCATACCTGCGGCAGCCCCATTGATAGCGCCGATACGACAGGGCCGGGACAGAAACCTGCCAGCCCCCAGCCCGCGCCGAAAATGGCAGAGCCGACAATCAGCCGCCGGTCGATTTCGGTCTTTTCCGGCAAATGGAACGACTCGTCCAGCACGGGCCGTGCCATACGCCGCTGCAGCATTACACCGGGGACTGCCACTAGGAGAGCGCCGCCAAGCACAAAGGCAAGGCTCGGGTCCCAATCACCGCTGGTAATATTCAGGAAGCCGGTCACGCGCGATGGATCGATCATACCCGACAGGGACAGGCCGAAACCGAAGATCGCACCCGCAAGCAGCGTCATGGCCAAACGTGCATTTGCCGACTGTTTCATAGCAATGCTCCCGAAATGCTGGCCACCAGAATGCCGGTTAAGAGAAAGATGAGCGTGGCGGCTATCGAACGCTTGGAAAACCGCGCCATGCCAAGAATGCCATGGCCTGACGTACACCCAGATCCCATACGGGTTCCGATACCGACCAGAAGCCCTGCAACAACAATAACAGGCCAGGACATGGCCATCGTGACCGGTGGAAACGAACCGTAAATTGCAGCATAGATAATCGGCCCCAGAACGAGGCCGAGGACAAAGGCCGCATTGGCTGGAACCTGTTTGCCACCCAGAAGCCGACCGACGATGCCGCTGATACCGGCGATACGTCCATTGAACACGAGAAGCAGGATCGCGGAAAGGCCGAGCAACATGCCGCCCGCCAGCGATTGCAGATAAGTTGCGATCATACCCGTCCCTCCGGTGCGCAGAAGATACCGTAGAGCGCCTCGATCACTGCGCCGCCTTGGCCTCCGTCAGCCGGTAGAAAATCTGCTTGGCTTCGCGACGGGTTTCGACGATGCCCGCTTCCCGCAGCACACCCAGCTGCTGAGACAGCGTCGGCTGGTGAATGCCAAGCACTTCTTCCAGTTCACCGACCGAATATTCGCGTTCTGCAAGGGTACATGCCAGCATCAGCCGCGCCGGGTGCGAAAGCGTCTTGAGGAGTTCGGCAACCTCGGTTGCCCGCCCTTCCATTTCCGTGCGCGTCATCTTGTTTTCATGGGCGGACGCACCGCCCGGGATCGAATTCATTATGGCACCTCATCATCAATATACAATTAAATATAATGTATATTGATTTTTGCAAGAGGAACCAGATCAAAAAGCCGCCGTTCAAAACTGAACAGCGGCTTTGAGCTTAATTCTGGAGGAATGACTGAACGGCGGCCAGTTCCGTCTGGCGCAATTCGTGCCCGCCCGGATGCCAGACAAGCTCGACATCAGCTTTCTGGCGCTCGAAGTAATGCGCGAGTGCTTCCGTCAGATCCGGCGGACAGATCGGGTCCATCCGTCCGGCGGTCATGAGAACTTTCGCACCTTCGAGCGCGGGATTGTCGTTCGGCCTGAACGGCACCAGAGGATGCAAAAGTGCCGCCTTGTCGAACACCCTGCCTTTCTCGATCAGCAGGTTCGCCATGATATTGGCGCCATTGGAATAGCCGAGCCCGATCACTTCGGATGGCTTGTGTTCAGCCACAAGCCCGGCGATGAAACCGGCCATCTTATCGGTGGCGCGAGCAAGTCTTCCATATCGTAGACGCCCTCGCCCGTCCGACGGAAGAAGCGTGCGGCGCCATATTCCGAGACGTCACCGCGTGGCGACACGATGGTCGCTTCCGGCAAAAGCTGTTCCGCCAGACCGAAAAACTGGTTCTCATCGCCGCCTGTGCCGTGAAACACAATGAAGAGCGGCGCTCCTTCGCTCCGGCCTTCAGCCGGTGTTCATAGGTTTGAATGGTCATGTTCGATCTCCTGTCCGACGTCTTCAGATCGTGTCGGAATGCTAGAACATTTCCGGCAAGGGCGCGAAACGTCCACGCACGGAATTCAGTTCAATATAACGATGCGCATGACCATTAGAATATTGACAATGATGCACAGATTGTCTCGTTTTATGAGACAGTGACCAGCATTCATTTTTCATCTGGACGTAGCGCCCATTCAAAGTTTAGCTACCTGCAACAGCAATGTAGAAAGGTTCCCCATGGCGTCCGGCTTGTTTGCGCTTCTCGATGATGTCGCAGCCATCGCGAAAATGGCGGCAGCTTCGCTCGACGACGTTGCGGGACAAACAGCGAAAGCCAGCGCCAAGGCGGCAGGCATCGTCATCGACGATACGGCCGTCACGCCGAAATATGTGGTAGGGTTGAAGCCGGAACGCGAATTGCCGGTCATCTGGAAAATCACCAAGGGATCGCTGCGCAACAAGCTCATCTTCCTGCTGCCGCTGGCGCTCATTCTCGGCTATTTCGCCCCTCTTTCATCATGCCGCTTCTGATGATCGGCGGCGTGTATCTGGCTTTCGAAGGAACGGAAAAACTGGTCGAGTTCTTCATCCCGCACAAGGAAGAGGAACATGAGGAGACCAAGGGCGCAACAGCCAAGGAGATCGAACAAACGACCGTTAATGGCGCGATCCGCACGGACTTCATCCTGTCGGCGGAAATCATGGCGCTGACGCTGGCGGGACTTGCCCCGTCGAGTATCTATACGCAGGCGGCCATCCTTGCGAGCGTCGGCATACTGATCACTTTTGCGGTCTATGGCGTGGTCGGCATCATCGTAAAACTTGACGATATCGGCGTTTCGCTTGTGCGCAACAGCCATACAGCTTTCGGCAGGCAGCTTGGCAAGGGGCTGGTTGCGGGTATGCCCATCATATTGAAGGTTCTGAGCACCGTCGGCACCGTCGCCATGCTTTGGGTCGGCGGCAGCATCATCGTACACGGACTGGATTCCATCGGCATCCATAGCGTTGAAGCCTTCATCCATTCCATCGTCTCGCACCTGCCGACCGAAGGCACCCGGTTTTCGGCCGCTTTCGAATGGATCGCCACGTCTTTCCTGCAGGCCGTGCTTGCGGTCCTGATCGGCATCGTCGTCGTGATAGCCGTCAACAGCTTCAAATCGTTAAAACCGAGGCCTAGAGCGCGTTTCTATCTGTTTGTTTTTCAAGCATGTCTTTATCCCGAAACCGGTTCCCACTTTCGGGAGACATGCCCCAACTTCGGGCCAGATAGCGCTTGAACCATTCAATGGTCCGGTCCCATGCGAGCTTCGCCGCCGCTTCGTCGTAACGCGGCGTGGAATCATTATGGAAGCCGTGATTGACGCCCGGATAGATGTAAGCCTCGTAGGTCTTGCCGTTCTTTTCAACGCTTCCTCATAGGCCGGCCAGCCTTCATTGATGCGCGTATCGAGTTCTGCATAGTGTAACAGGAGCGGCGCCTTGATGCGCGACACTTCATCCGTCGGAGCCTGCCTGCCATAGAAAGGCACAGCGGCTGCGAGTTCCGGGAATGCGACCGCCGCCGCATTGGCGACACCACCGCCATAGCAGAAGCCGGTGATGCCGACTTTTCCGGTCGTCAGATCGCTTTTCATCATGAAATCGACCGCCGCAAAGAAGTCGTTCATCAGCTTGGTCGGATCGACCTGCTGCTGCAATTCGCGGCCCTTGTCATCGTTACCCGGATAGCCCCGACCGAAGTGAGTCCATCAGGCGCGAGCGCGATGAAACCGGCCTTTGCAACGCGGCGGGCCACATCTTCGATGTAGGGATTGAGACCGCGATTTTCGTGCACCACCACCACGGCGGGCAGTTTGCCTTGCAGCTTGGCCGGTCGCACCAGATAAGCGCGAACCTTGCCGTTTCCTTCCGGTGACGGATAGGTGATATATTCAGGATGGATATCGGGATCGGTGAATTCGACCTGCTGCGCCATCGCATAATCGGGACTGAGCGAGGCTAGTATGGTTGTTGCCGTCATGGTGCCGACCGCAAATTTTGCGGCCCGGTCCAGAAACTCGCGTTTGGTTATCCGGCCATGGGCATAGAAATCGTAGAGTTCGAGAAGTTCTTGCGGGAAATCCTTCGCCGTCAGACGTGTCATGGTCAGCCCTTCCTCTCAAAGAAGGACAGTTTAACACAGGGTGAAACAGCGTAAACGCTAGTGTGGCGAATCCGAAATTCGTATCACTCTGGAGCGGGGTTGCGAACGAATTTCGGATTCAAAGCCACACTAGCCGTCCTGCACCCCGAAAGGTGCAGGACCGGAACAATCAGCGATAGACGATACCACCGTCCGTCAGGATGGCCTGACCGGTGATGTAGTCGGAATCCGGGCTTGCGAGGAACGACACCAGAGCCGCCACATCGTCCGGCGTCTGGGCGCGGCCAAGCGCGATCCCTTCCACATATTTCTTGTAGGTCTCGCCTTTCGGCGCACCGGTGATTTCCGAGAAGCGTTCATCAATTTCGACCCACATATCGGTGCCGACAATACCGGGGCAATAGGCGTTCACGGTGATCCCGGCGCTTGCATATTCCTGGGCTGCAGCCTGGGTCAGCGCACGCACCGCGAATTTTGTGGCCGAATAGACGCCCAGCATCGCAAACCCGTCATGGCCCGCGATGGAAGAGGCATTGATGATCTTGCCCTTCTGCTTGCGCGCCTTGAACTTGGCAGCTGCGGCCTGAATGCCCCACAGAACGCCATCGACATTGATGCGAAATATCCGCTCGACCTCTTCAGGCTTGACATCGGCTATGGGTTGCACCTGCGCAATACCGGCATTGTTGACAATGACATCGAAACCGCCAAGCGTCTTTTCCGCATGGTCAATCGCGGCATAGACATCATCACGCTTGCTGACATCGGCAGAGAAGGTGGATGCCTTGCGGCCCAGCGCCTCGACTTCCTTCTTGACCGCATCAAGCTTGTCGGCCTTCAGGTCGACCAGCGCGATATCAAAGCCGTCCTTGGCCAACCGCAACGCAATACCGCGCCCAATGCCCTGTGCTGCGCCCGTGACAAGAGCAACCTTACCGTTTGCCGACATAATTCATCCTTTCCTGCGTGATTGGTGAATGGCAATGCAACGCATCCCAAAAGCGATATGGAACACGCGCCTGCCCCATCAACCCATATCGGGGCCGGATTTCATTGATTGCGATCAACTTTGCTAAATTAGCTTATTTCTTAAAATACCGTTCCTCATTCCTCGCACCCAGCAATTCCAGTGCGAGCTTGCGCGCCCCGGTAGAAATATCCGGGTTGAAAATCAGCCAGTAGCCCTTGTCACTGGTCTGGGACACCGCGCAAGCATGAACAAGCTGTCCGCGCTGCACGGCCCCGTCGATCAGCCCCGCCCAGCCAAGCGCCACGCCCTGATCGGCGATAGCTGCCTCGATCACCAGATTATAGGTGTTGAAGACCAGCCCGTAATTGTCATCCTCTATGTCCTCACCAATAGCATCGAGCCAAGACTGCCACGTGAACCAGCGGTCACCCTGCAAAGTATCAAGATGCAGGAGCGAGGCCGCACCGAGCCGTTTCCCTCCGGAAACGGGCCATGCTGGGCAAGATAGGCCGGGGAACAGACCGGCACGACTTGTTCGCCGATGAAAGCGATGGCGTCTTTCGGAAAATCCTCGCGACCGCCGAACAGGATCGAAATATCTGCATCACGTCGGTCGAGAGGCTGGAGCATGGACGAGGCCGTGATGCGGACATCCACTTCCGGATGTTTCGGGCGAAACTGCGCGACACGCGGCATCAGCCAGAATGTCGCAAAGCCGTAATCGGTCGCGATACGCAATCCCGGCGCACGCTGGCGGCGTTTGATCTGCTGCACCGCCTCCTCGATTCCATCGAGACCGGAGCGCACGGCCTCATAAAGAATGCGGCCCTCCGGCAATATCTCGACGCCGCGGGCCCGCCGGGCGAACAATGCAACGCCCAGACGCTCCTCGATGCGCTTTATCTGATAGCTGACCGCCGGTTGCGTCATGCCGAGTTCACGCGCTGCAAGGGTCAGATTTTCCAATCGTCCCACCGCTTCGAAAACGCCAAGACTGCCAAGGTCCCAGGATGGAGAAACCATAAATATTCTCTATAGCTTCGATAAAAATGAATGGGTTTTCCTTAGCCTAAATGATGTTTTCCTTAAAGTAGGAATTCGAGACATAATCCGTTTTAATTAATCAGAGGGGTCATCAATGGGCTATTTGAAGATTGCAGCACTGGCGTTCACGGCACTGGCTGGGCTTTCAGGAGCCGCTTCTGCTGCCGATCCCGCGGCCTGCGAAACCATCCGGCTGTCCGATCCGGGCTGGACCGACATCACCTCCACCAACTCCGTCGCAAGCGTATTGCTAGAGGGGTTGGGCTATAAGCCCGACGTGAAGACCATGTCCGTGCCGATCGGTTATGAGGCGCTCAAGACCGGCAATCTTGACGTTTTCCTCGGCAACTGGATGCCCGCACAACAGAAGTTCCGCGACGATCTCGACAAGGCGAAAGCCGCCGAAGTCATCGTGAAAAACCTCGAAGGGGCGAAGTTCACGCTGGCTGTGCCGGATTATGTGGCAAGCGAAGGCGTGAAGGACTTTGCCGATCTTGCCGCCCATGCCGACAAGTTCGGCAAGGAGATTTACGGCATCGAGCCGGGCGCACCTGCCAATCAGAACATCCAGAAAATCATCGAGGATCAGAAATTCAAGCTCGACGGCTGGAAGATGGTGGAATCGAGCGAGCAGGCCATGCTCGCGCAGGTGGACCGCAAGAACAAGGATAAGGCATGGGTCGTGTTCCTGGCCTGGGCACCGCACCCGATGAACAACAAGCTGAAGATCGAATATCTCGCGGGCGGCGATGACTATTTCGGCCCGAATTTCGGTGGTGCGGAGGTCTATACGCTTGGCCGCACCGGCTGGGCCGCACAATGTCCGAATGCCGCGACATTCTTCAAGAACCTCATTTTCACCGTCGATATCGAGAATGAGCTGATGGGCAAGATTCTGGATGAGGGCGCGGAAGGTCCCGCAGCAGCCAAGGAATGGCTGAAGGCGCATCCGGACCAGATCGACAAGTGGCTTGCGGGCGTCACCACCTTCAAGGGCGAACCGGGCGCGGAAGCCGTCAAGGCAAGCCTCGGTCTCTGACCGTCAACAACGAGACTTAAAAGGCGGGCGTTTCAGCGTCCGCCGTTTCGCGTTCCCACACTTGCCAACGGTCCCGCACAATGAAAAGCCGAATATCCTCGTTCTCATGGTCGACCAGCTGAACGGCACGTTCTTTCCGGATGGCCCTGCCGAATTCCTGCATGTTCCCAATCTGAGAAAGCTTGCCGAACGTTCCACCCGTTTTACCAATTGCTATACGGCAAGCCCGCTCTGCGCACCGGCGCGCGCGTCGTTCATGTCGGGCCAGCTGCCGTTTCGGACCGGTGTTTACGACAATGCGGCAGAGTTTTCGTCTGAAATCCCGACCTATGCGCATCATCTCCGCAACGCTGGTTACCAGACGGCGCTTTCCGGCAAGATGCATTTCGTCGGGCCGGATCAGCTGCACGGTTTTGAACAGCGGCTCACCACCGACATCTACCCGGCAGATTTCGGCTGGACGCCGGATTATCGCAAGCCAGGCGAGCGCATCGACTGGTGGTATCACAATCTCGGCTCCATCACCGGAGCAGGTTCCGCCGAAATCACCAACCAGCTCGAATATGACGATGAAGTCGCCTATCAGGCCGAAGCGAAGCTCTATGATCTGGCTCGCGGTCACGACCAGCGGCCATGGTGTCTGACAGTCAGCTTCACGCATCCCCACGATCCTTACGTAGCACGCAAGCGCTTCTTCGATCTCTATGAGGACATTTCCGAACTGGATCCCAAAATCGCGCCTCTGCTTGAAAGCGAGATCGACCCGCATACGGAACGCCTGTTGCGGGCCTGCAAGGCCGAGGATTATGACCTGACCCGCGAACAGGTTCGCACGGCGCGTCAGGCCTATTTTGCCAATATCTCCTATGTGGATGAAAAGATCGGCACCCTGCTCGATGTGATCGAACGCTGCGGCATGACGGATGACACGATTGTGGTCTTCACTTCCGATCACGGCGATATGCTTGGTGAACGTGGCCTGTGGTTCAAGATGAGTTTCTTCGATGGTTCGGCGCGCGTCCCGCTGATGGTCGCGGCTCCGCAACTGAAACCGGGCCGCGTGGACGCGCCCGTCTCGACGCTCGACGTCCTGCCGACACTGGCCGACCTTGCCGGTATCGACCTCAGGGGCATCATGCCATGGACCGACGGCGTGTCTCTGACAGATGTTGCCTCCGGCACCGCCGAACGCGGTGCGGTTCCGGTCGAATATGCAGCCGAGGGTACCATTGCACCGATGGTCTCGCTGCGTGACGGTAACTGGAAGCTCAACCTTTGCCGCGCTGACCCGCCGCAACTGTTCAACCTCGCCGACGATCCGGACGAGTTGCGCAATCTGGCCGAGCTGCCGGACTTCAAAGCCGTTCTGGACGACCTTCTGGCCAAAGCTGAAACACGCTGGAATCTGGAACGCTACGATGCCGACGTCCGGGCCAGTCAGGCTCGTCGTCACGTCGTCTATCCGGCATTGCGCAACGGTGCCTATTATCCATGGGACTACCAGCCGCTGCAAAGGCATCCGAGCGCTACATGCGCAACCACATGGACCTGAACGTGCTGGAAGAAAACCAGCGCTTTCCGCGCTGAATATAATAAGCGGGGCCACTGGCCCCGCCCGTTCAAGTTCTTACTGTTCCGAGAATTCCAGAACCGTGCCGCTGGCATTTTCCGGCAGCACGGCGATGCCTGCAGATGTCTTCACGTGGGAAATGCCATTGGCATCCAGAACACCCGTGTCCTGTCCAGCGAAGCGACCCGGATACGCAGGACGGCGAAAGCCCTGCCCGGTGTTTTGGCAAAATCCACGCCGGGATAGATTTCTGCGGCTTTTTCCTCACTCACAACCAATATGTCCGCCGAGCGCGTGCCGGTCGAAACCTTCCAGCCGCCATCCTGCGTCTCTGCCTTTCCGTCCGCGAACAGGCGCGCAAAACCTTTGGCCGCAGTTTCGGGATCGGATGAAATAGCAACAATGGCGGAAAGGCCATTTGCACCATTTGCATGTTCGATCAGTTCCGGCAGCCAGACCGTTTCGCGGGTCTTGTGCTGACACATGAACACCATGCCCTGCGGCACTTCACTTTCCGCGAAAGATACGGTTTCAAAAGCCGCAACACCCTCGCCGCCGTTTGGCAGCTGAACAGGACGCTGAAATGCACCGACCTCGCCGGTCTTGATGCCAAGTGCGCCCAGTTCCGCCTTCGCATCACGCGCATTGTCGATGCGGCAGGCGATGGCATGGAGGCCTTCGCCCTGCGCCGCCAGTTTCTCGCGCTGGTGCAGATTGCCCGGCGTCTCGGCAACGATGCCAAGCAGCTCGAAATAATCTTCCGGGAACATGATTGTGTAGTTGCCGGTGCCCTTCTCCTTGCTGTGGAGACCGCGTGGGCTCAGCGTGAATCCGAAACGGCGATATTGCTCGGCACTATCCTCCAGATCGTCGACCAGCAGAAAAATATGATCGACGCCTTTGACCGGATGAGACATGCAAATTTTCCTTTCTATTTTCGTCGGAGCCAGAACGATCTCGTGGATCGTAACCTTGGGATTCATATTGGCAACATAGAGCGTGGTTTCGGCCATATCCGCGAGCTGGATGACATCATCCATGCGGGAGAGATCGAAACCCGGATGACGCGCGAAGCGGCGTCGCCAGCCCTCGTGCGAACCGTCTCGCCATGGCAGCGCCGATGCCAGACCCGGCGCCGGTAATCCGGACCGTATCGCGTTCGTTTTGTCCGAGTTTGTGTTCAGCTCGGGAGAAATCCGGTCATCAACAAACTCCGTCGTAGAAAATCGACATCTATTAACGCAGGCCGGTCGAGAAATTTTACCAATTTTGCCCGATATATTAGTTTATCTTGACAATATCGCCATGGATTCTAGCATATCAGTGCTTGCATAGAATAAAGATCCTCTGGAGCAGCTTTTGAGCAATTTCAGGGGCTTGAACAATATTGGGAGCTGCGGGAAAAGAGGCTCGAAAGCCCTCCCTCAACGTCCTTCAGGGGAACAGAGAATGCATATCAGAAAAGCTGGCTTTGGCTTGTTTCTCGCAGCGTTTTCGCTTGCTACGGCGTCTTCCCACGCCGAAGAAGTGAAGCGCGGCGGCACTGTCATCGTCCATATGAACACCGAGCAGGGTGTGCTCAACCCTGCGCTGCGCGCCTCCACCGGCGTCTACCAGATCACCGGCCGCATCATGGAGCCGCTGATTGACCGCACTTACGAGGGCTATGTGCCGGTTCTGGCCACAAGCTGGTCGTCTTCGGAAGACGGCAAGGCCATCACCTTCAAGCTGCGCGAGAATGTGCGCTGGCATGACGGCCAGCCTTTCACCTGCGATGACGTTTCCTACAGCGCAATGAACCTCTGGAAGAAACTCCTCAACTATTCGACCACGCTTCAGGCCAATCTCGAAGCTGTCGATTGCACCGATCCTTACACAGCAGTGTTCCGCTATTCCAAGCCGATGCCGCTGGAACTGCTCGTCGCAGCCATGCCCGATCTCGGTCATCCAGTGCCGAAGCATCTTTATGAAGGCACGGATATTCTGAAGAACAAGTACAACGCCGCGCCGGTTGGCACGGGGCCATTCAAGTTCGTCGAATATCAACGCGGCCAGCACATTATTGCCGAGCGTAATGACGATTACTGGCGTGGCAAGGAATATCCTTATCTCGACCGCGTGGTCTGGCGCTTCATGCCGGACAAGGCCGCCGCAGCCGCAGCGCTTGAAGCCGGTGAAATGATGGAAACCGCCTTCAACGGCATCTCCATGTCGGATACCGAGCGCCTCCAGAAGGATGGCCGCTTCGACACCGGCACCAAGGGTTTCGAAAACAACGTTGCCCACTCGACCGTCGAGTTCAACCTGCGCAATCCGATCCTTGCCAATCTGAAGGTTCGTCAGGCGATCTATCACGCGCTCGACATCGATTTCGCGATCAAGACGATCATGCGCGGCTATGCCAAGCCGGGCCGTGGCCCGATCCCGAGCACCGGTGGTGCCAACTATACGGATCAGGTCCAGACTTACCCATATGATGTTGAAAAGGCGAAGAAACTTCTCGACGAAGCCGGCTATCCGGTCAAGGAGAACGGCATCCGCTTCAAGCTGCGCCATCGCCCGGCGCCATGGGGTGAATATACGCAGCTCTGGGCTGAATATTATGCGCAGGCCATGAAGGAAGTCGGCATCGACGTCGAAATCCTGACCAATGATGCACCGGGCTTCCTCAACGGCGTCTATCGCGATCACGACTTCGACACGGCCAGCGGCTGGCATCAGTTCCGCTCTGACCCGGCTGTTTCCACAACCGTCTGGCTGCGTTCCGGCGCTCCGGTCGGCACCGCATGGTCCAACCAGTTCGACTACAAGTCGGATGAAATGGACAGCCTGATCGACAAGGCCGCGAGCGAGCTCGACCCGGCCAAGCGTGCCGATCTTTATCACCAGATCCAGCAGCTTGAGATGAAGGACCTGCCGGTCATCTTCGCCATCGAACATCCGTTCGTCGGCGTGACCAACAAGGTCTTGAAGAACCACCACAACACGCCACGCTGGGATTCTTCCAGCTGGTACGATTTGTGGATCGACCAATAAGCAACGTGCAGCCGCTGCCGGTCATCCGGCAGTGGCTTCCTCTTCCCTGAATGCTGAAATGCCTATCTTGCAGGATAATCCGCAATGCCCCTGCCCCCGCTCCTGACTTTTGCGCTGCGGCATCTTGCAGGCGATCCCCGTCATCCTCCTCATCATGATCGGGTCATTCCTGCTGATCAAGCTCGCGCCCGGCGATACCGTGGACGCGCTTGTCGGCGACATGGGCGGCGCAGACCCCCAATTCGTCGCCAATCTGCGCGCTGAATATGGCCTCGACCAACCGATCTGGACGCAGCTCTGGATTTACATGACCAAGCTGGCGCAGTTCGATTTCGGCTGGTCCTATGTCTACGAGCAGCCGGTGCTGGATGTACTGATGGCCCGCCTCGTGCCGACCCTCCTGCTCATGGTTTCGTCGCTTTCGGTGGCCTTCATTTTCGGTATTGCGCTTGGAGCTCTCGCGGCGCGCAAGGCATATTCCCTGACCGACAATGCGATTTCCACGCTTGGCCTTGTCTTCTATGCCATGCCAAGCTTCTTCCTCAGCCTCATCCTGATGTTCATCTTTTCCGTCAAGCTCGGCTGGCTGCCGGTCGGCGGCTACAAGACGATTGCCGGTTTTATACCGGCTGGAAGAATGTCTGGGATATTGCCGTGCACCTTGTCATGCCGACGACGGCGCTTTCGCTCATCTATCTTGCATTCTATATGCGCCTGATGCGCACCAGCGTGCTGGAAGTGGCCGACCTCGATTATGTCCGCACGGCCCGCGCCAAGGGCGCCAGCGGTGCAAGGCTGATGTTCCATCACATCATGCGCAACGCCTTTCTGCCCGTCGTGACGCTGCTCGGACTGCAATTCTCGACTGTGCTTGGCGGCTCCGTCGTGATCGAGACAATCTTCTCGTTGCCCGGTCTCGGTCAGCTCGCCTACACCTCCGTGATCAAGCGCGACCTCAACACGCTCATGGGCATCATCTTCCTGTGCTCGGTGCTGGTGGTGATCGTGAATTTCATCACCGATCTCATCTATGCGCGGCTTGATTCAGGATCGAACTGTCATGACTTCACAGGACCTCTCCCTCACCCGCCCGCAGGTCTCGCGCGCAAAATTCTGTGGCAGCGTTTCAGCCGCAACCGCGCCGCCGTGCTGGGCCTTATCCTCTTCATTGCCGTGGTCCTGATTGCGCTGCTGGCCGATGTCATTACGCCCGGTGACCCGCTGCGGCGCGCTGGCGACCCGCTCGTCTGGCCATTCGTCAATGCTGCCACGCCGCTTGGCACCGATCAGCTCGGGCGCGATATCATGGCAGGCATCTTCCATGGCGCGCGCATCTCGCTTCTGATCGGCGTGGTGGCCACCCTGATTTCCATCGTGATCGGCATCATCATCGGCGCTCTTGCCGGCTATTATGGTGGTTGGGTGGATGACGTTTTGATGCGTATCACCGAGGCTTTCCAGACTGTTCCAAGCTTCGTTCTGCTTCTGACACTGGTGGCAATCTTCGGCTCTTCCATCGAAAACATCATCATCTGCATAGGCATCGTGTCGTGGACTGCGCCGGCCCGCATGGTGCGCGCCGAATTTCTGGCGCTGCGCAAGCGCGAATTCATCGATGCCGCGCGCAATCTGGGTGTCGGCAACGTCTCGATCATCTTTCGCGAAATCCTGCCGAATGCCCTGCCGCCGGTGATTGTCTTTGCATCCGTGGTGATGGCCACCTCCATCCTGATGGAAAGCGCTCTCGCCTTCCTTGGTCTCGGCGATCCGAACTATGCAAGCTGGGGCAACATGATCGGCCAGGGTCGCGCCGTGTTGCGCACCGACTGGTTCTGCTCGGTCATTCCCGGCATCGCCATTCTGCTCACCGTTCTTTCCTTCAGCCTGCTTGGCGAAGGCCTGAACGACGCGCTTAATCCGAGGCAGAAGAAATAATGACCGCCGCACCCGTTCTCGAAATCAAAAGCCTGCAGATCGCGCTGCCGAAGGGCGCCGACCGCCCTTACGCCCTGCAGGACCTGACACTGACAATCAATCCCGGTGAAATCGTCTGCCTCGTCGGCGAAAGCGGCTCCGGAAAATCGCTTTCAGCGGGCGCGATCATGCGCCTTCTGCCGGAACCGCATGTGCGCGTAACCCATGGCACGATCAAGCTTGAAGGCACCGATCTTTATTCACTCAGCGAAGCCGATATGAAGAAGCTGCGCGGCGACCGGATCGGCATGATCTTTCAAGAGCCGATGACCGCGCTCAACCCGCAGAAGACGGTCGGCTGGCAGATCGATGAAGTGCTGCGCCTGCACACGAAGCTTGGACGCAAGGAGCGTCGTGCCGCCGTACTGGACATGCTGGCAGAGGTAAAAATTCCGGACCCGGAATCCGCCTATAACGCCTATCCGCACCAGATTTCGGGCGGGCAGCGCCAGCGCGTCATGATTGCGATGGCGCTGATCCTGAAGCCGCGCCTCATCATCGCCGACGAGCCGACCACGGCACTCGACGTGACCACGCAGGCACAGATCCTGAAACTGATCCGCGACCTGCAACGCGAACACAATACCGGCATTCTGTTCATCACGCATGACTTCGGCGTCGTGGCGGAAATTGCCGACCGTGTCGCGGTGCTGCGGCTTGGCGAACTGGTTGAGGAAGGTCCGGCAAACGAAGTGCTGAACCATCCGCAGCACGCTTACACAAAGGCGCTGATCGCATCGGTTCCAGCCCTCACCCCGCCCGAACCGAAGCCGTCAGTTGAAGCGCAGCCGATCATTCTCAGGGCGAGCGCTTTACGCAAAACCTTCAAGGCGCGCGGCGGATTGCTGAGCGGAAAACGCAGCGCCGTTCCCGCCGTGAAGGACCTTTCGTTCGAGCTGCGTCAGGGCGAAACGCTTGGCGTCGTCGGCGAAAGCGGTTCGGGTAAGACCACCGTTTCGCGCATCGTCACCCGTCTGCTGGAAGCCGATAGCGGCAAGGTCGATGTGAATGGCAGGGATTTTCTGAGCGCCAGCCCGCGTGAAGTGCGGGCCATGCGCAAGGACATCCAGATGGTCTTTCAGGACCCGATGGCCTCGCTCAATCCGCGCCGCCGCGTGGTGGACCTGATTGCGCAGGGGCCAATCGTCCATGGCATGCCGAAGGATGAGGCGCACGCAAAGGCCCGCGAATTGCTGGAGCTGGTCGAGCTTTCGCCCGCTGCCGCCGACCGATTTCCTCACGAGTTCTCGGGCGGGCAGCGCCAACGCATCGGCATTGCCCGCGCCCTTGCTCTGGAGCCGCGCATCATTGTCGCCGACGAACCGGTCTCCGCGCTCGATGTCTCCGTGCAGGCGCAAGTTCTGCGGCTTCTGGCCGATTTGCGCGAACGGCTCAACCTGTCGCTGCTTTTCGTAACGCACGATTTGCGTGTTGCCGCGCAGCTCTGCGACCGCATCATCGTCATGTCGAAGGGCGAGATCGCCGAAGCCGGTCTGACAGCCGAAGTCTTCGCCAACCCGCAACATGAATATACACAGCGCCTGCTTGCCTCCATTCCCGGCAAGAGTTGGACGCCACCCATTTTGGAAAACGCGTGACACAATGCAGAAGATAGAATTTCCACCATCCATTTGGGCCGCCACCGCACCTGAACGCGTACCGGCCCCACGCTTGCGAAAGACGCGGAAGCCGATGTCGCCATTGTCGGCGGCGGCTTTACGGGCTTTCCGCCGCACTCCATCTGGCAAAGCGCGGCAAGCGCGTCATCCTGCTTGAAGGCAATGCGGTCGGCTGGGGCGCGTCCGGGCGCAACAACGGACAGGTCATCCCGACCATGACTTCCGCCGAGCCGGATGCAATCGCCAAACGCTACGGCGCATCGGGTGAACGTTTTGCCAGACTGATCGGCAATAGCGCCGACATTCTTTTCTCCATCGTGCGCGACGAAAACATCGAGGCCGAGGCCGAGCAGAACGGCTGGTTCCAGCCTGCCCATTCGCCGGGCCGGGTGAAGCTGTCGCAAACCCGCGTGGAAGCATGGAAACGCTTCGGCTTCCCGGCAGAGTTTTTCGACCGTGCTGCAACATCGCGGCTGTTGGGCAGCGATTTCTGGTATGGCGGCATGTTCAACCCGACCGGAGGTCATATCAATCCGCTGGCTTTCGCACGGGGACTTGCCGCCGCTGCCGAACGCCACGGCGCAATCATCCACGAGCAAAGCCCGGTCATTTCCTATGCTCAAGTGGGCGACCACTGGGAGGTCAAGACTGCCAGCGCCACCGTACGCGCCAAGGGTTTTCTGCTGGCGACCAATGCCTATACCGGCGAACTGCGTGAAGGGCTTGCCCGCGCCTTGCCCGCACCATTGTGCCGGTACTCTCGTGGCAGATGGCGACCGCGCCCGTCAGCGATAATCTGCGCGCAACGATTTTGCCCGGACGGCAAGCCGTTTCCGATACGCGCGGCGATCTGCGCTTCTTCCGCTACGACGCCCGCAATCGGCTGATTACCGGCGGTGTGGTGATGGGCGATTTCAACGTGACTGAGCGCGTCAGGCGCAAGACGGCGCGCAACATGGCGGAAGCCTTCCCGCACTTGGCGAGCCGGAAATCACCCATGTGTGGAGCGGCTATATCGGCATGACGTGGGATCGCTTTCCCCGCGTTCATCAGCTCGGCCCCAATGGCTGGGCGTGGATCGGCTGCAACGGGCGCGGCGTTGCGCTTGGCACATCGCGGGCGTGAATTCGCACGCGCGCTGGACGGCGAGCCGGTACAGGAGCTTGCCTTGCCCGTATCGGAACCGGCACCGCTGCCTTTTCATAAAGTCGCGCGGAAGATCGCTCCTTTTATCTCGCCTGGCTTCGGCGCAAGGACCTCTCCGAGCCGCGGTAGCGAACGGGCCAACTAAATGTGTCCAAACTGTTGCGTCTGGAAGTCCGGGATAGGCTACATAGCTAATACTAACGAGCATTCATGTGAAAGGTCAGGCTCATGAATCAAATGTCAATTCTTGAACGTCGCCGCATCGAAGCACTGGTTCTCAAGAACGTCTACGAAGTTATTCGAGAGCGCTCCGGTGAGGAAGAAGCGCAGGCAGCAATCGGTGAAGCAGTCAGCCGTTCGGCCATCGAACAGGGCAAGAGCTTTGCTGACGAGCTGGGCCACACGCCGACAATACAGGATTTTGCCGATATCCAGCCGCTCTGGACGAAGGAAAATGCACTGGAGATCGACGTGATCTCGCAGGGCGAAGATCATTTCGATTTCAACGTTACGCGCTGCCGCTATTCGGAAATGTACCGCGAGATGGGCCTTGGCCATATCGGTCACCTGCTTTCCTGCAATCGCGATGGCGATTTCTGCATCGGCTACAATCCCGACATGAAGCTGGAACGCACGCAGACCATCATGAAGGGCGCAAGCCACTGCGATTTCCGCTACCGCCTCGACACGACTGAAGACAACACAAAAGGAGCCTGACATGCCGGTTGAAAACTGGACATCGAACCAGCTGGACGAACTCGTCGCGTTCCGTCGTGACCTGCACGAAAACCCCGAGCTGCTTTACGATGTGAACCGGACCGCGGAAAAAGTGGCCGAAGCGTTGCGCGCCGCAGGCGTCGACGAGGTGGTGACCGGCATCGGACGCACCGGCGTCGTCGGCGTCATTCGCGGTCAGTCGAACCGTTCCGGTCGCGCCATCGGCCTGCGTGCCGACATGGATGCGCTGCCGATCCTCGAAGAAACCGGCGCGGAATGGTCGTCGAAAGTACCAGGCAAGATGCATGCCTGCGGTCATGATGGTCATACGACTATGCTTTTGGGCGCGGCTCGCGAACTCGCGCAAAGCCGCGCCTTCGACGGCACGGTCATCGTGATCTTCCAGCCTGCCGAAGAAGGTGGCGCTGGCGCCAAGGCGATGATCGATGATGGCCTGTTCAAGCGTTGGCCGGTCAACGAAGTTTACGGCATGCATAACCGCCCGAATCTCGCTGTCGGGCATTTTACCATCAATTCCGGCCCAATCATGGGATCGGTCGACATTCTCGACATAACCATCGAAGGCGTTGGCGGACATGCGGCCATGCCGCAGCTGAGCATAGACCCCATTCCCGTGACGGCAGCTCTCATTCAAGCGATTCAGGCCCTGACAGCCCGCACCATCGATCCACTGGATTCCGCAGTGATCTCGATCACCACCATTCAGGGTGGCGATGCGTTCAACGTCATTCCGCAGAAAATCCGGCTAACCGGCACGGTTCGTACGCTTCGCGAGGAAGTGCGCGATCACATCGAAGAGCGATTGACCCGCGCCGTTCAGGGCATTGCCGATGCTTTCGGCGCCAAGGCCACACTCGACTATCAGCGCAGCTACCCCGTCACTGTTAATCACGAGCGGGAAACTGAGCTGGCGGCAATCGCTGCAGAAGCAGTTGCCGGTTCCGACCGCGTGACTCGCGACATGCCCGCAACGCTCGGCGGTGAAGACTTTGCCTTCATGCTGAACGAAGTACCCGGTGCGATGATCAATATCGGCAATGGCCCGAGCGCCAATCTCCATCATCCGAAGTATGACTTCAACGACGATGTCATTGCCTGGGGTTGCTCATACTGGACCACGCTCATTCGCCATCGGCTGCCGATAGAGAATTGATAGCCACCTATATATAAATGGGGCGGCACCTTTGGGAGCCGCCCTTTGTGTTTTGCGTAGAAAGCGAAGTTGCAGAACAATAAAACCTCTAGTTTATCTGAGCCGCTCGTAATATAACGCGCTCCCAATAAACCATCGCGGCTTTTCCCGATGGGAAAAGAGAATTCGGTTTGGACGCATACTGAACATTTCAGTGTTCGGAAATGCGGAAAGCCATTGGTCGAGCGGGAAATCCATGAATATCGAATCTGCCTTGAGTGACAGCGCCAATATTTTTGACCTTGCGCCAATTTCCTGTGGCTTGAGGATTATAGCGGCCTGCGCAAGCAGTTCGAAGAATGGCGAGCGCTTGGCGTTACCGATCTCAGGACTTTCCTACATGAAGACACGACCCGGCTTCGCATCTGCACCAGCCATATCCGGGTTCTCAAGGTCAACCGCAAGACGCTTTCGCTTTTCGAAGCGGACAGCGTCAGCCATCTGGTCGCCAACCTGGAACGCGTGTTCCGCGACGACATGCTGGACCCGCATATCGACGAGATGGTCCAGCTCTGGAATGGCGGTAATGCCTTCTCAAGCGATACCATCAACTATTCGCTTGGCGGCAAGCGGCTCGACATACAGCTCAAGGGCGTCGTGCTGCCTGGCTATGAGCACACATGGGAGCGGGTTCTACTGTCCATCGAGGATGTGACCGCCCGCGAAGACGCCCGCCGCGAACAGGACCGCCACAAGCAGCACGCGCAGGGCCTTTTCGAACATTCGCCCGTGTCGCTTTGGGTCGAGGATTTCAGCCGCATCAAGCAATTGATGGACGATGTGCGCCAGCGCGGCATCGTTGATTTTCGGGTATTTACCGACGTGCATCCGGAATTCGTACGTCAGTGCATGAGCGAAATCCGGGTTCTCGAAGTTAATACCGAGACGACGGCCCTTTCCTCGCACCGGACAAGAAGACGCTGCTGCAGAACTTGCCGCTCGTCTTCAAGGATGAAATGGAATCATCGTTTCGCGAACAGCTGATCGATCTGTGGAACGGTATCCTGTTCCAGCGGCGCGAAGTGGTGAACTATGCACTCGACGGCACCGAACGGCATGTCCTTCTGCAGCTCTCGGTTCTGCCAGGGCATGAGACGGACTGGTCGCTGGTGCAGATCGCGCTTACCGACATCACCGCGCGCAAGAAGGCCGAAGCCTATCTGGAATATCTGGGCAAACACGACGTTCTGACCAAGCTTCACAATCGCGCCTACTATGTCGATGAGCTTAACCGGCTGGAACGCAAGGGTCATACGCCTGTTTCCGTCATCATCATCGATCTCAACGGCCTCAAGGCCGCGAATGACCAATGGGGCCATGCGACAGGCGACGGATTGCTGCGGCGCATCGGCGAAGTGCTGAATGAGGCCGTAAAGCAGCCGGGACACGCGGCGCGCATCGGCGGTGACGAATTCGCAGTTGTGCTGCCTTATGTGGATGAGCGCGGCGCCGAGGCGATGGTCGAGGACATTCAAAGGCTGGTCGATATCAACAACCAGTATTATTCGCAGCTCAAGCTCAATCTTTCCATTGGCTCCGCGACCAGTATGCCGGGCGAAAAGCTGGAAACCGTTGCCAAGCGTGCCGACCTGCTGATGTATGAGAACAAGCGCCAGCAATATACGAGCGGCATGATCTAGTCATCAAATGCGATAATCGTCTTGCCGCGCGTCAGATCGGTGACGAGGCGGGATAGTTCATCCCGCATGGCAATGGGCATGGTGCCCGCGATTTCCACGCCGGTGCCGGTGAAGTTCTCTTGCGCGATGGCAAGGTTTTCCACCGCTGTCAGACGGGCCTTCAGCAGCGCATGATCTGAAAAATCGCAGGCGAACTGAAATCCGACCAGCGGAATAACTTCTGTTTTCTCCGCCTGTCGCAGACAGGTTGCAGCCGTGCCGCCATAGGCGCGCATCAGGCCGCCGCTTCCTAGAAGAATGCCGCCGAACCAGCGCGTGACCACAACTGCAATATTATCGAGTTGCTGACCGTCGATTGCCTGCAGGATCGGCTTTCCTGCCGTGCCGCTCGGCTCGCCATCGTCGCTGAAACGGTAGTTCTGCCCCATACGCCAGGCCCAGCAATTATGGCTTGCCGACAGGTCGGAATGCTCGCTCAAAAGTCCTTCGCCGCCTGCTCGCTCGCCACAGGCGCGGCAATGGCCAGAAACCGACTTTTCTTAATCTCCTGACTATAGGTTTCGACGCGACTAATCGTGAACATGGCAATCCTGCAAAGATGATTTCGGGGCCTAGCATTTTCCATTGAGGATGACGACCCCTTCCAGCTTCCCCTGGCATTGCGCCCACCGGATATAGGGTATAAGGCAATTGAAAAATGGGCCCATATTTTTGAGCTCTGTTCTTGCATATCTAGAGCGGGATGCGCTCACATACGTTCGCGCTACCGCTCTATCTATTTGATTTTACCGCATTTGTGCGACGTCAGATGATTCCATCTGACTGCAAAATGCTCCAGATGAAAGGTCCAGCCGATGTTCGATTTGATCGTGAGAAACGCCAATCTCCCCGACGGTCGCGAGAAGCAGGACATTTTGGTCAAGGACGGCAAGATTGCCGATATCGTGCCCTCCAAGGGTGAGCATCAGGCGGCGCAGGAAATCGATGCGACCGACCGGCTCGTGACGCCGCCTTTCGTCGACCCGCATTTCCACATGGATGCGACCCTGTCGCTCGGCCTGCCGCGCCTCAATCGTTCCGGCACGCTTCTGGAAGGTATCGCGCTGTGGGGCGAACTAAAGCCGATACTGACCGTTGAGGCCATGGTCGAGCGCGCGCTGCGCTATTGCGATCTGGCCGTTTCGCAAGGGTTGCTCGCCATTCGCAGCCATGTCGATGTCAGCGATCCGCGCCTCTTCACCGCTGAAGCGATGATCGAAGTGCGTGAGAAGGTGAAGCCCTACATTGACCTGCAGCTCGTAGCCTTCCCGCAGGACGGCTACTATCGTTCGCCGGGCGCGGTCGATCTCGTCAACCGCTCGCTCGATATGGGCCTCGACGTCGTCGGCGGTATTCCGCATTTCGAACGCACCATGGCCGATGGCGCAGCCTCGCTGGAAGAACTCTGCCGCATTGCCGCCGAACGCGGCCTGCCGGTCGATATCCATTGCGACGAAAGCGACGATCCGATGTCTCGCCATGTCGAAACGCTGGCCGCGCAGACCATGCGTTTTGGCCTGCAGGGTCGCGTTTCCGGCTCACACCTGACCTCCATGCATTCCATGGATAATTATTACGTCTCGAAGCTCATTCCGCTGATTGCGGAAGCAAAATGAATGCCATTCCGAACCCGCTCATCAACATCACGCTTCAGGGCCGTGCGGACACCTATCCGAAGCGCCGCGGCATGACCCGCGTGCCGGAACTGATGGCGGCGGGTATCAATGTCGCTTTCGGCCATGACTGCGTTATGGACCCTGGTATTCGATGGGTTCCGGCGACATGCTGGAAGTCGGCCACATGGCGATCCATGTCGCACAGATGACCTCCATCGAAGGCAAACGCCAGGTTTTCGACGCACTCACCGTCAATTCCGCCAAGGCGCTGGGCCTCGAAGGCTACGGCCTTGCAAAGGGCTGCAATGCCGACTTCGTGGTGCTGCAGGCACGCGATCCGATTGAAGCGCTGCGCCTCAAGGCAAACCGCCTCAAGGTCGTGAAGCGCGGCAAGGTCATCGCTGAAACCCCGCAGCGCGTAAGCCGCATCAACCTCGAAGGCCGTCCGTCTTCAGTTGACGGGGCCGATTACGCGCCAGTCGGCCAGCTTTAGAATCTTCTTGAATTAAAGGTGGTTTGGGCAATGATGGAAATCGTTGCTCATGACATCGCACGTCAAAACGAAGCAACCGGCTGCGCGCATCCGTGCGCCGAAAACACACATGAGGGGTCCCTTACCAAAATGACCAAAATCATCAAAACACCGAACTTTACCCGTCGCGATATTCTTGCGATGTCGGCAGCACTCGGCGCAACGGCAATGACAACCCGCGTGTTCGCGGCAGACGAAAAGCTGAAGGTTGCAGGCATTCACGCCTCGCCGGTTGAAAATGCCTGGAACTCACGCCTGCATGAAGCGCTGAAGCAGGCCAATGACGAAGGCGTCATCGAATATGTCTTCTCCGAAGGCGTTTCGGCGAGCGACTATCCCGCGCCATGCGCGAATATGCCGAACAGGGCATCAAGCTGATTGTCGGCGAATCCTATGCCGTCGAACGCGAAGCGCGCCAGGTGGCAGGCGATTATCCGCAAACGGCTTTCGTCATGGGTTCCTCGGGCAAGCCGCAGGGCGACAATTTCGGTGTTTTCGGCACCTGGAACTTCGAGGCTGCCTATCTCGCAGGCATGCTGGCAGGCGCGATGAGCAAGTCCGGCACCTTCGGCTCGGTCGGCGCCGTGCCGATCCCGGAAGTCAATATGCTCATCAATGCCTTTCAGGACGGCGTGAAGGAAACCCGGCCTGACGCGAAGTTCATCGCGTCGTTCATCGGCACCTTCTTCGACCCGCCGAAAGCACGAGAAGCCGGTCTTGCCCAGATCGACTCGGGCGCAGATATCCTGTTCGGTGAGCGCATCGGCACCGCAGACGCAGCCAAGGAGCGCGGCATCAAGGCCATCGGCTCGCTGATCGATTATACGCCGCGCTATCCCGATACGGTCTTTGCCAATGCGATCTGGAATTTCCGCCCGATCCTCAATGCGGCTGTCGCCGACGTGAAGGCCAGTCAGGCAACCGGCAAGGATTACACGCCGTTCAGCCTTATGAAGGAAGGCGGCAACGACATCATCTACGTCAAGGGCATTGCCCCTGCCGAAGCAGAAGCCAAGATGGAAGCCCGTCGTGTGGAACTGAAGGAAGGCAAGTTCGAGTACAAGCCGAACCCCGCCGAACCGAAGTAACCATTCAGAACGGGCAAGCACATCGTGGCAATCGACATGAACCAGCAGGATGCAACCGCGCTCGCGCAGGCGATTGCGGAAGGAATCCTCAGTGCCGAACAGGCGATGGATGCGGCTCTCGACGCAGCAGAAAATGGCGCCCATTGGGCGCCATTGCATATCTTGATCGCGATCTTGGCCGTGCCGGTGCCATTGCATTCGATGCAGCCCCATCCAAAGCGGCCTTCGCGGGCGTTCCCTCACTGTTCGGATCTGGCGGCCCCTGTGCCGGTCTGCCGATCCGGCTCGGCTCAAAGGCATTCCTCAATGCCTCACCGCAGATGGATTCCGAACTCGGTCGCAGGCTGCGCGCAGCCGGACTCAACTTTTTGGCACCACCACCGTTCCCGAATTCGGTTTGGCGCTTGCGAGCGAGCCAGCGGGAGCACCGCCTGCGCGCCATCCCTTCGATGAAACGCTTTCACCTAGCGGCTCATCCGGCGGAGCGGCAGCAGCCGTCGCAGCCGGGATAGTCGCAATTGCGCACGCCACCGACGCTGGCGGTTCCATCCGTGTGCCCGCTGCAACCTGCGGTCTTGTCGGCCTGAAACCAAGCCGTGGCGCCATGCCAGCGGGTCCACATTTCGGCAATTATCTTGCAGGCATTGCGAGCGAATTTGCGCTTTGTCGTTCCGTCCGAGATGCGAAAGCGCTTCTGCCGCTTGTCGAAGGCAAAACAGAAGGCTTTCTGCCCGACCCGGCAATGCAGGCAGGCGATTTGCCGAACCGCCTTCGTGTGGGCATCGTGACCGGCGATCTTGCAAACTATCCAATCAGATCGGAGCGCTTGCAGGTTGTGGCCGATGCAGCGCATTTCATGGAAGCACAAGGTCATACAATCCGTGAAATTCCGGCTTCGGAATTCAGCCCGCTGATCGCTTCCAGCGCACGCGCTTTCGACCGCATCATTTCCGTCAATCTCGCGGCTGCAATCGATTTTCTAGCCCTTGATGAAGACAGGCTTGAACCGCTTACCCGTGCGGTTGCAGAGCGCGGGCGGCGCATGGAAGCCACCGCGCTTTACCGCGCCATGAACGGAGCCGTCAGCACCGCACATATGCTCTGGCAGATTTTCCGCAACATTGACGTGTTGATTACACCAATGCTGTCGCGCGGGCCGATGCCACTCGGCTCGTTTCCCATGGATCACGACGATGTGGATGCACACTGGCAAAGATGAATGCCTTCGCGCCTTATGCAGCGCTCGCCAATATTTCCGGTTTTCCGGCACTTTCTCTGCCATTCGGAGAAGATGCTGATGGAATGCCCGTCGCCTTACAGCTTGTGGCCCCGATGGGCGCCGACCCTGCTTCTGAACCTTGGCGAGCGTTTGGAGGAGGACCGGCGCTGGCAGCACAGATTTCCCGTTGCGGGGTTGAACATATGACGACGACCGTTCTTGAACTGCAAAGCATCACCAAGCGATTTGGCCAGCTTACCGCCAATGACGACATTTCGCTGAAGCTGAAGCGTGGCGAAATCCTCGCTTTTCTTGGCGAGAATGGTGCAGGCAAAACCACGCTGATGAACATCCTGTTCGGCCATTATGTGCCGGATGAAGGCCGCGTCTTCGTCAAGGGCGAGGAAATCCCGCAGGGTAAGCCGCGCGCTGCCATCGATGCGGGCGTGGGCATGGTGCACCAGCATTTCACGCTTGCACCCAATCTCACCGTACTGGAAAACATCATTACCGGTACTGAAAGCCTCTGGAAGCTTAAATCGGCACATGGACCCGCGCGCACCAAGATTGCCGACATCGCCGGACGCTTTGGCCTGCAGGTTGATCCCGATGCACGGCTTGGCGATCTCTCGGTGGGCGAACAACAGCGCGTGGAAATCCTGAAAGCGCTCTATAATGACGCCGACATTCTGATCCTCGACGAGCCAACCGCCGTTCTGACCACGCAGGAAGCCGAAAACCTGTTTGCGACACTGAAAGAAATGGCTCGTCAGGGCCTGTCGCTGATCTTCATCTCGCACAAGCTGCATGAAGTTATGTCCGCCGCCGACCGAGTAATCGTGCTGCGCGGCGGAAAGCTTGTCGCTGAGCGTAAGGCCTCCGAAACCTCGAAAGAGGAACTTGCCGAACTGATGGTTGGCCGTCGCGTTTCGCGCCCTTCGCGTGCAGCGGCCACGCCCGGCGAAACCTTGCTGGAAGCGAAGAATGTAACGGTCGTGGAAGATGGCGCGACACGCCTCAGCGATCTCGACTTTCACCTCCGCGCTGGCGAAACGCTGGGCATCATTGGAGTGTCGGGGAATGGGCAGGCAGCGCTTGGACGTCTCGTTTCCGGCCTCAGCCAGCCTGCGAGCGGCTCACTTGTCATGTTCGGGCAGACAGTTACCAAATTCGACCCGCGCCAGTTTGTGGCGGAAGGTGTTGGCCGCATTCCGGAAGATCGCAATGCGGAAGGCGCAATCGGTGATCTGACACTTTGGGAAAATGCTGTGCTGGAACGCGTGCGCGATCCGCAGTTCTCCAATGGTCTTCTGGTCAACCGGACGGCTGCGCGTGAATTTACCGACCGCATCATCAAGGATTTCGATGTGCGCGGCGGTACGCCTGATAGCCGTATTCGCCTGCTTTCCGGCGGCAACATGCAAAAGCTTATCCTGGGTCGCAATCTGGAAACTGCCCCGCGTATCCTGATAGCGGCGCAGCCGACACGCGGCCTTGACGAAGGTGCCGTTGCGGCCATCCATGCCCGCATTCTGGAAGCGCGCGCCAAGGGAGCCGCAGTACTGCTGATTTCGGAAGATCTGGATGAAATCATTGGCTTGGCGGATCGTGTTCAAGCGATTGTCAAGGGGCGCCTCTCCCCACCCATCGACGCGGAAGAAGCCGATGCACAAAGGCTGGGCCTGATGATGGCGGGCGAATGGCAGACAAATATCACGAAGGGGCTCAACTGATGCGTATTGAACGACGCGAAACACGGCCCATGGTTCTGGTGGCAACCGCACCAATTATCGCCGTCCTGACCGCCTTCGTGCTTGCCGGACTGCTGATCGCCGCTGCGGGTGCGCCGGTTCTGGAATCCTTTCGCCAGATCGCAATCGGTGCATTTGGCAACAAGCTTTCGATCACCGAAACGCTCACGCGCGCAACACCGCTGATGCTGACCGGCCTTGCCGCTGCCGTCGCCTTCCGCTCCAAACTCTGGAATATCGGTGCCGAGGGCCAGTTCTATATGGGCGCTCTTGCGGTCGTCACCTGTGGCACGCAATTGCAGCTTCCGGCTCCCATACTTATTCCGCTGCTGCTCGTGATCGGTGCCATTGCAGGCATGATTTTCCTGCTTATTCCGCTCGGGCTTCGCCTGCGCTTCGGTGTTGATGAAGTGGTGACGACACTACTCTTGAACTTTGTTGCCGTGCTCATCGTCTCGATGATGATCGAAGGGCCGATGAAAGACCCCTCGCCTTTGGCTGGCCGCAATCTGAGCCCGTACCGGATGCCGCAGTGCTACCCAAAATCATGGCGGGTATGCGGCTGCATATCGGTATCATCATCGCCATCGCCCTGGCTCTCATCATCGCCTATGTGCAAAAGCGCACCGTCTTCGGGCTTGAAACCAAGGCTGCGGGCCTCAACCGCGCGCCGCGCGCTTTGCAGGCGTTCCGCTTGGCAAGACGCTGGTGAAAGTCGCCTGCATTTCCGGTGGTCTTGCAGGCCTTGCTGGCGCGATACAGGTCATGGGCGTAAAGGGTTACGTCACGACTGACCTCTCACCGGGCTTCGGCTATTCCGGCATCATAGTCGCCATGTTGGCCAATCTGAATCCTATCGGCGCGATCTTCTCAGCGCTTTTGCAGCCGCCATGTTTGTCGGTGCCGACGGCATGAGCCGCGCTATCGGCATTCCAAGCTTCATTGCCGATGTCACCGTTGCGCTGTCGCTTCTGACCATGCTGGTTGCTCTGTTCTTCACACAATACAGGATCGCCCGATGAATGAGTTGATGGATATCCTGCTCTCCGCTGGCCTCTGGGTCTCGGTCCTGCGCATTGCAACGCCGCTGATCTTCGGCACGCTCGGCGCACTTTATTGCGAACGGGCGGGCGTGCTTAATCTCGGCATCGAAGGCATCATGACCTTTGGCGCGATGATTGGCTGGCTGACCGTCTATAATGGCGCAGACCTCTGGGTGGGCGTGCTCGCGGCGGCTGCTTCCGGCGCCGTGTTCGGCCTGCTTCATGCAGCCCTCACCGTGCCGCTTGGCCTGTCGCAGCATGTCGTCGGCCTCGGCATCACACTGTTTGCATCGAGCCTCAGCTATTTCCTGTTTCGCCTTCTCGTACCGCTTTCTTCAACACCACCGACGATCACACCATTCCAGCCGGTCAATCCGTCCTGGCTTGCAGATATCCCGTTCGTCGGACAGGTGCTTGGCACGCAAACGGCGCTCACGTGGATCGCCATTCCTCTGGCACTGCTGCTTGGTTATGTGCTTTTCCGCACGCCGCTCGGCCTTGCCATCCGCATGACAGGCGAAAATCCACATGCCGCGGAAGCGCAAGGCATCAACCCTATCCGGGTGCGCATCTTCACGATCATGTTCGGCAGCGCACTGATGGCGGTGGGCGGCGCGTTCCTCACGCTCTCTGCCTTCAATTCGTTCTTCCCGACGATGATGCAGGGGCGCGGGTGGGTCTGTATTGCGCTCGTCGTCTTCGCGTCGTGGAAGCCTGCACGCGCACTTCTGGGCGCGCTTCTGTTCGCGCTGTTCGATGCTTTCCAGCTACGCCTGCAAACGGTTTACGGCAAGGTCGTGCCTTACCAGCTCTTCCTGATGATCCCTTACATCATGTCGATTGTGGCGCTCATCGTCATGGCGCGGCGCGCACGTGTTCCGCAGGCGCTGATGCAGCCCTATCGTCGCGGCGAGCGGTAGAGCATTTCCAGCAAAAGTGTGAAACGGCTTTGCGTTGGAAAATGCGACAAAACAAATAGTTAGAGCGGATCCGGCGATCCTGATAAGATAGGAACCGCTCTAAGAATATCCAAACAAAACGGCGCCCCGAAAGGCGCCGTCAGGCTGCTGACAAACCTCCGGCAGGGTCAAAATGACCTCAGATTCACGGAACGTCCCAGATTCAGAACGTGAACAAATCGGAATCAAAACCCCTCGTTTTTGACTGCTTCCAAAAATCGAGGGGTTTGTAATCAATCTGACGGCGCCCGAAGGCGCCGTTTCTTTATTCTGTCGGGCTTATGCAGCGCTCGACGACTTGCTCTTTTCAAAGCGCTTGCGCTCATTCGGATCAAGATAGAGCTTGCGAAGACGGATCGACTTCGGCGTCACTTCAACCAGCTCGTCATCCTGAATCCACGACAAAGCGCGTTCCAGCGTCATCCTGATCGGCGGGGTCAGCTTCACGGCTTCATCCTTACCGGCGGCACGAACGTTCGTGAGCTTCTTGCCTTTCAAAACATTCACTTCCAGATCGTTGTCGCGACTGTGAATGCCGATAAGCATGCCCTGATAGACCTTGACGCCAGCGTCGATGATCATCGGCCCACGATCTTCAAGGTTGAACAGTGCGTAGGCAACCGCTTCACCCTGATCGTTGGAAATCAGAACGCCGTTGTTGCGGCCAGCGATTTCACCCTTGTATGGCTGATAATCATGGAACAGGCGGTTCATGATCGCCGTGCCGCGCGTATCGGTCAAAAGTTCCGACTGATAGCCGATAAGGCCGCGGGTCGGAGCATAGAACACCAGACGCACGCGATTGCCGCCCGAAGGACGCAGTTCGACCATTTCGGCCTTGCGCTCGGACATCTTCTGCACGACCGTGCCGGAATATTCTTCATCAACGTCGATGACGACTTCTTCCACCGGCTCCAGCTTTTCACCGTTCTCGCCGTCCTTCATGACGACGCGCGGACGCGAAACGCCAAGCTCGAAGCCTTCGCGACGCATGTTTTCGATCAGAACCGCAAGTTGCAATTCACCGCGACCGGACACGAAGAAGGAATCCTTCTCGGTCGATTCCTCAATCTTGAGCGCGACATTGCCTTCGGCTTCTTTCAGCAGACGGTCGCGGATGACGCGGCTTGTCACCTTGTCGCCCTCGGTGCCTGCATAAGGGCTGTCATTGACGATGAAGGACATGGTCACGGTCGGCGGATCGATTGGCTGCGCAGCCAGAGGCTCGCTGACCGAAGGATCGCAGAACGTGTCGGCGACGGTGCCCTTGGAAAGACCGGCAATAGCGACGATGTCGCCTGCCTGTGCTTCATCAATGGCCTGACGCTCGATGCCGCGGAATGCGAGAATCTTCGAGATGCGACCGGTTTCGAGTAGCGAACCATCTTGGCCGAGAACCTTGACGGCCTGGTTCGACTTGATCGAGCCGGAATGGATACGGCCCGTGATGATGCGGCCAAGAAACGGATCTGCTTCGAGGATCGTACCGATCATGCGGAACGGGCCTTCGGCAACCTTCGGTGCCGGAACGTGCTTGAGCACGAGGTCGAACAGCGGAGCCAGACCTTCGTCCTGCGGGCCTTCCGGGTTCAGTGCCATCCAGCCGTTACGGCCCGAACCGTAGAGGATCGGGAAGTCGAGCTGTTCGTCGGTTGCGTCGAGATTAGCGAAAAGGTCGAACACTTCGTTGACGACTTCCTCGTGACGGCCATCCGGACGGTCGATCTTGTTGATCGCAACGATTGGCTTCAAGCCAACTTTCAGCGCCTTGCCGACGACGAACTTCGTCTGTGGCATCGGGCCTTCAGCAGAATCGACAAGCACAATCGCACCGTCGACCATCGAGAGGATACGCTCAACTTCACCGCCAAAGTCGGCGTGGCCCGGCGTGTCGACAATGTTGATACGCGTATTTTTCCAGACAACCGAAGTGGCCTTGGCGAGAATGGTGATCCCACGCTCGCGCTCGATATCACCGGAATCCATCATGCGTTCGCCGACGCGCTGGTTCTCGCGGAACGAGCCGGCCTGCTTCAAAAGTTCATCAACCAGTGTTGTTTTGCCATGATCGACGTGTGCGATAATAGCGATATTACGCAATTCCATATGGAGATCACTTCTATATGAGTTGGGAGCCGCGCCAGCATTGGGTGCGCGGAAAAACAATGCGCCGCTCTTACAGGTTTTTGCGTTTTAGAAAGGGGCAGCGCGAAACTACCCCTCATTTGACCAAGAAAACCTTGTTTTCACCGCTTCTCTACACTGTCAATCTGACAGTTTTTGTCGCGCTTGTTACAAAAGCGTACCTGAGAGGATGACCAGCGCGACGCTGAAATAGATCACGAGGCCGGTAACATCGACCAGGGTTGCCACAAATGGCGCCGAAGCGCTCGCCGGGTCGAAGCCGAGCCTTTGCAGAATAAACGGCAGCATGGAGCCTGTCAGCGAGCCGAAAGTCACGATGCAGACCAGCGCCATGCCAACGGTTGAAGCCACAAGAATCCAGTGTTCGCCATAATCGTATATGCCGAGCGTCTGCCAGATGGCGATGCGTATGATGCCGATCAGGCCGAGGAAGCTGCCAAGCGCCAGTCCGTTGGCAATTCGCGGAAGGCGACACGCCACCAGTCCTTGAGCTTGAGTTCCTGCAAGGCAAGCGCGCGAATAATCAGCGACGTTGCCTGCGAGCCGGAATTACCACCCGACGACATGATGAGCGGGATGAACAATGTCAGCACCAGCGCCTTTTCTAGCTCCAGCTCGAAATGCTGCATCGCGCTTGCGGTCAGCATCTCACCGAGGAAAAGGATACCGAGCCAGCCAGCGCGCTTTTCAGCATCTCGCCGAAGCCGATGCGCATATAGGGCTTGTCCAGCGCCTCCATGCCACCGAAACGGTAAGCGTCCTCGCTTGCCTCTTCCGTCATCGCGTCGAGCACGTCATCGACGGTCACAATGCCGATGATGTGGCGGCTTTCGTCCACGACAGGTACGGCCAGAAGGTCGTGCTTGCGGAACAGGCGCGCCACTTCCTCGCGGCTCGCCAGCGGCGAAATGGTGATCGGATCGTCTTCCCGCGCAATCGACAGGATCGGCTCGTCCGGCTGGCGGATGATGAGGCGACGCAGGCTGACCACGCCCAACAAAACGCGGCTGACCGGATCGACCACATAGATGGCATAAACCGTCTCGCGAGTGCGCTCGACCTTGCGGATATGCTCCAGCGTCTGACCGACATTCCAGTTGGAAGGCACAGCGATGAATTCGATGGTCATGAGCGAGCCTGCCGTATTCGGCGGATAGCCCATCAGCTTTTCAGCGCAGCTTTGGTTTCAGGCGCGAGAATAGGAAACAGGCGCGCCCGGTCGTCGTCGTCCAGCTCCTGAAAAACGTCGGTTGCACGGTCCGCCGACATGCCGTCAAGTAGAAGGCTTGCAAGGCCGGGTGGGAGGGTAGCAATGATTTCGGTAGCACGGTGCAGTTCCGGCTGGTCGAGCAGACGGATGGCATCGTCATGCGAAAGCTGTGCGATGACGGCGACTGCATCATCGGCATCGAGTTCGTTAACGAGTTCCACTGCGTCGCCAGTACGCATGTCCGCAATGCGGCTTGCGATGGCTGCAGCAGGGAGGTCGGCAACATTGAGTACTTCCGGGAAGAAGTTGTTGTCGGTCATGGGCTTGCCTTTCTGTCGATCCGCCGTCGAAGGCAGACCGTGCAAGCCGACCGCGAGCGATCAGATCACGAACTGCCTTGACGGCTGAAACAATCGACTGTGACTGTCGCTTGGCATAAGAGAATAAAACTCCGGTTGAAATTGCTGCCGCAGAAATCCGGCTGCGAGCGTGATGTGCGCTGGGTCGCCAACAAAGTCAAGCCCCGCAAGGCAATGTCGAACGCTTTTTCCCGAAAGCAGTCTTCAATGTCGTGAACCTCTTGCCCGCCCGCTTTCTAAATCTTAAGTCTGGTTCATACCAAATTCATTTGATCTGGAGTTTCATCATGTCCGACAAGCCCACCCACAACCACGCGCTGACTGAATGGAACGGACCGCTGGGCCTGCCGGATTTCACCGCCTTTGAGGATGGCGATTTCGCATCTACATTCGATGCCGCGCTGGCTGCAGACCTCGCAGAAGTGGAAGCCATCGCCAAGGCGGCAGATGACGCGACCATCGACAACACGCTCAAAGCCCTGCAACTGACCGGCAAGGCGCTCGACCGCGTATCGGCGGTTTTCTGGATGCGTGCTGGCGCACATACCAACAACACGATCCAGGCGCTGGAACGCGAGATTGCGCCAAAGATGTCGCGCCATTATTCGCGCATTTTGATGGATCCCGCACTTTTCGCCCGCATTGACGCGCTTTATGAAAATCGCGATACGCTGGACCTCGATAGCGAAACCAAGCGCGTTCTGGAAAAGACGTGGAAAGGTTTCGTCCGTTCCGGTGCAAAGCTCGACGAGGCGGGCAAGACGGAGCTTGCAGGCATCAATGAGAAGCTGGCGGGACTTGGCGCCCGTTTCGGGCAGAATGTGCTGAAGGATGAATCGAGCTGGGCCTTGTTCATCACCGATGAAGCCGACCTCGCCGGCCTGCCGGACTTTCTGAAAAACGCCATGCAGAGTGCTGCTGCCGAACGCGGCAAACCGGATGCCTGGGCGGTTACGCTATCGCGCTCGATTGTCGAGCCATTCCTTTCCTTCGCCGAAAATCGCGAACTGCGCGAACAGGCTTTCAATGCCTGGGCAAAGCGCGGTGAAAATGGTGACGAAAGCGACAATCGCGAAATCGTGCGCGAGATGGTGAGCTGCGCGAGCGCAAGGCCCATCTGCTCGGTTACGCCAACTTTGCAGCCTACAAGCTCGACGACACTATGGCCAAGACCCGAAGGCGGTCATGGACCTGCTGGAGCCTGTCTGGGACAAGGCGCGCGCCAAGGCCCATGAAGAAGAGGTCGAACTGGAACGCCTGATCACAGCCGATGGCGGCAATCACAAGGTCGCACCGTGGGACTGGCGCTTCTATGCCGAAAAGCTGCGCGCCGAGCGCTTCGCCTTCGATGAGGCGGAACTGAAGCCTTATCTGCAACTTGAAAAGATCATCGAAGCCGCCTTCGACGTCGCAGGCCGCCTGTTCGGTATCCGCTTCGAGGAAAAAAGGGTATCGCAGCATGGCATCCGGACGTGCGGGTGTTTCAGGTGTTCAATGCCGATGGCAGCGAACGCGGCCTGTTCCTTGGCGACTATTTTGCGCGTACCTCAAAGCGTTCTGGCGCATGGATGAGTGCCCTGCAATCGAGCCACAAGCTTGACGGCGGACAGAAGCCGATCATTTACAACGTCATGAATTTTGCGAAGCCAAAGGCTGATGAACCTGCCCTGCTCTCGCTTGATGATGCGCGCACGCTGTTCCACGAATTCGGCCATGCGCTGCATGGGCTTCTGTCGGATGTGACATGGCCTGCCATTTCCGGCACTGCCGTTTCGCGCGATTTCGTGGAACTGCCGTCGCAGCTTTACGAACACTGGTTGACCGTCCCGGCCGTTCTCGAAAAATATGCCGTGCACTACCGCACTGGCGAGGCCATGCCGAAGGCGCTCCTCGACAAGGTACTTGCCGCGCGTACCTTCAATGCTGGCTTCAACACGGTCGAGTTCACCTCGTCCGCACTGGTCGACATGGCATTCCATACCGGTAAGGAAAAGATCACTGATCCGCTGGCTTTTGAAACACAGACGCTTGCAAAGCTTTCCATGCCGGATGCGATCATCATGCGCCATCGCACACCGCATTTTACCCACGTCTTCTCCGGCGACGGTTATTCCGCAGGTTACTATTCCTACATGTGGTCGGAAGTGCTGGACGCGGACGCTTTCTCGGCCTTCGAGGAGACCGGCGACGCCTTCAATCCGGAACTGGCGGCAAAGCTGAAACAGCATATCTATGCCGCTGGCGGCAGCCGCGACCCGGAAGAACTTTACAAGGCCTTCCGCGGTAAGATGCCGACACCGGACGCGATGATCGAAAAGCGTGGATTGAACTAAGAACAAAGGCCGGGAAACCGGCCTTTCAGATTGATTACAAACCCCTCGATTTTTGGAAGCAGTCAAAACGAGGGTTTTGATTCCGATTTGTTCACGTTCTGAATCTGGGACGTTCCGTGAATCTGAGGTCATTTTGACCCTGCCGGAGGTTTGTCAGCAGCCTGAAAGGCCGGGAAACCGGCCTTTGTTCAACTTTGTGGGTCAGAATATTCACGAGCCGACCGTAAGGGTCACGCGTATAGAAACGACGCACGCCCCATTCCTCATCGGTCGGACCGTATTCGACGGGAAATCCCAGCGCGATCGCGCGCTCCAGCACGGCATCGACATCATCGACCTCGATGGAAAGATCGGGCACCGGTGTGCCCGATCCCCTCACTCATGATGCTCACCTGTACCCGCGCCTCAGCATCAGTCGCATAAGTGACGATCCAGCCGAAATCCATCGCCACATCGAGGCCCAGCAAATCGCCATAGAAGCGCTTTGCCGCCGCGGGATCACCTGCGGCGATATTGGCGACGATGCGGCGGACGGCCATCAGTATTCGCCGAGCTTGATGTCCGGTGTGTAATCGACGCCGTCGACTTCCTTGACCACCGGCTGGCCGCAATGCATCACGCCGGTCGCGGCGTTAAAAGCATAGGTTGGCGAGCCATAGAGCTGCCAGCCCTTGTTAAGCGCGGCGGTGACACGATGGCAGAAAGCGGAATCGTCGGGGCCTGTAATAAAACGGTATAACTTCATGCTTTTACTTCCTCTGTTATAACTTCACACCGGTTTTGGCGAGCACACGCTCGGCCATCTGAAGATGCAGGCGCTCGACCATCTGCCCGTCCAGCGAGACGACCCCTTGTCGGCATTTTCAGGGCGGGCAAAGATTTCAACGACGCGGCGGGCGTGGGTCACTTCATCCTCGCTCGGGGAGAATGCCCGATTGGCCGCTTCGATCTGCCCCGGATGAATGAGCGTCTTGCCGTCGAACCCCATGGCGGCACCTTGCGCGCATTCTGCTTCGAAGCCAACGCTATCGCGAAAATCGTTATAAACGCCGTCAAGCACAGTGATCCCGCCAGCGCGCGCCGCAAGAATGATCTGCATCAGCCATGGAACCAGATAAGGTCGTCCCGGTTGCGGGCGCACACCGGTTTCACGCGCAATATCGTTCGGCCCGACGACGAAACAGGCAAGTCGCACCGCCGAACGATGCCCGAGAACGGCAATCTCATCGGCATTGAGAATGCCGCGCGCGGTTTCGATCATCGCCCATACACCAACTGCCGGATCGGCATCCTGCCGGTCGAGCCGGTTGGCCGCGTCGATTATATCCTGCGGTCGTTCGGTCTTGGGCAGGAGGATCGCATCCGCTCCCATCTTGGCAGCAGCCGCAACATCGTCCCTGCCCCACGGCGTTTCCGCCGTATTGACCCGCACGATGCGCTCGAAGGCAACTTTCGGATGGCTTATGAAATGAGCCGCCAGCGCATCGCGCGCCGCAGCCTTCGCTTCCGGCGCGACGGAATCCTCCAGATCATAGATCACGCAATCTGCTGAAAGGGTCAGCGACTTCTCCAGAGCGCGTGCATTTGCGGCGGGGACAAACAGGACCGAACGGCGGGGACGAACAACAGTTTTCATAAGCCGATTTGTGCACCGAACCGCACAGCAGCGCAAGCGTAGAGAACACGAGTAGACCAGCCCTTGAAATCCTGTATCGACACGCCTATTTCCAGCTTTCGGTTGGAATGCACCCGCCGCCCGCAGCCTTATGGCCTTGGTAGAGCATTCTGAAACTTCGTTTTTGTTCCGGTGACGGCAGAAACGGCAATGCGGGTACCCGTTCATGAAAACGCCGCTCACAACCAGGAGCGAAAACAATGACCACAGCTATCATCGCTGGGACCAATAACGCTGACTTCAAGCATCAGGCCCGCCGTCTGCGGCAAGCATTGAGCGAGGAAGGCATCACCATCAGCCACGGCAAGGCACTCGACCTTGTGGCGCGCCAGTCCGGCACCCGTGACTGGAATACGCTTGCCGCCAATGACAGCAAGGTGGCACCCGCACCCGTTCAAGACGATACCGCGCCTTACCGCGTCGGGCAGCGCATCACCGGCATGTTTCACGCCACGCCGTTCGATGCCCGCATCATCGCCGTCGAGGAAACGATCAAGCCTGAACTGTGGCGTATCACGTTGCAATTCGATCCAGCCATCGATGTGACTATGTCACCCAATCTCTCCATGCGGCGCAGGCGTTATACGATCGTCGTCGGCACGGATGGAAAATCCCGTCGCCTGACCGGCAGCGAGACCGGTGGCATCGCCCTCAATGTCTGATAATTGCGTGAATGGCACCAACGGCGCATGATCCGTAAAACTTGACGCGGTTTCCAGACAGGATTATGCGCATAACCCGACAGTCGGACTATCCGGCGCGCTTGTCCGCGCGCCGGATAATTCAAAACGGGTCGGGAGTTGCGACCTATTGGGCAGTTTCGGCCTCAAACGTTGACTCTCGGTCAAGCTGATGTAAACCAGTTTGCAAATTGCAAATTCCCAACCGACAGGTTCAGGACATGGATAAGTTCACCAAGCTCACGGGCGTCGCTGCCCCCTGCCGATCGTCAATATCGATACGGACATGATCATCCCGAAGGATTACCTGAAGACGATCAAGCGCACGGGTCTGAGCAAGGGTCTTTTGCCGAAATGCGCTTCAACGAAGACGGCACCGAGAACCCGGATTTCGTCCTGAACAAGCCGGGCTATCGCAACGCGCAGATTCTCGTTGCAGGCGACAATTTCGGCTGCGGTTCCTCGCGTGAGCATGCGCCATGGGCCCTGCTCGATTTCGGCATCCGCTGCGTGATCTCGACCTCGTTTGCCGATATCTTCTACAATAACTGCTTCAAGAACGGCATTCTGCCGATCAAGGTCAGCCAGGAAGACCTGGACAAGCTGATGGATGATGCTTCACGCGGCGCCAATGCGACCCTTACCGTCGATCTCGAAGCCAAGGAAATTCACGGTCCGGACGGTGGTTCGATTTCCTTCGACCTCGACGATTTCAAGCGCCACTGCCTGCTCAACGGCCTGGACGATATCGGACTGACCATGGAAAAGGCTGGCAGCATCGACGCGTTCGAGGCCAAGCGCGCCGAACAGCGTCCCTGGGCATAATGACGGAAAGCATTATATATGGCCTGCAAGAGCCCGGTGGCCTGAGACATTGAATAGGACACGATTGGCTGGAATGGCCCGAGAAGATCAAAGCGGCGATTGGGCGGGACGTCTCTCGCCTTCGCTGGACGAAATCGAATCCATAGCGATCGAAGCTCTTGCGCATCTGCCGCAGGAGTTTCGTGCGTTGTGCGGCGACATCATCATTCAGATTGCCGATTTCCCCGACGATCAGATCATCGAAGATATGGGGCTGGAAACGCCTTTCGACCTGCTGGGTCTATTCGAAGGCCGCGGCATCGGCGAACGTTTCAGCCTGCAGACCGGCGAAGGTCCGAACCGCATCACGCTCTATCGCCGGGCGATCCTCGACTACTGGTCCGAACATGAAGAAACGCTGGGCGATATCATTACCCATGTACTGATCCACGAGATCGGCCACCATTTCGGCCTGTCCGACGACGATATGGAAAATATCGAGGCACAGGCGGAATAATCACGGTTGCCCGACGGCGGGACGACCGCGCCGACAGCCTCTCCTTAACAAAAGCGCCGGAAAACCGGCGCTTTTCATTATCAGTACGGATAAAGCGGATCAGGCGGCAAGCGTCTTCGGCTTGATAAGGCCGCGCGCGACCAGAAGTTCAGCGATCTGGATCGTGTTGAGAGCAGCGCCCTTGCGCAGATTGTCGGAAACGACCCACAGTGCCAGACCGTTCTCGACCGTGATGTCCTCGCGGATACGGCTGATATAGGTCGCATCTTCGCCAGCGGATTCATAAGGCGTGATGTAGCCGCCGTTCTCGTGCTTGTCGACAACCTGACAGCCCGGAGCTTCACGCAGAATCTCGCGTGCTTCTTCCGGCGTGATCGGGTTTTCGAACTCGATATTGACCGCCTCGGAGTGACCGATAAAGACCGGAACGCGAACAGCCGTTGCCGTCAGCTTGATCTTCGGGTCGAGCATCTTCTTGGTTTCGGCTACCATCTTCCATTCTTCCTTGGTGTAGCCGTCTTCCATGAAGACATCAATATGCGGGATCACGTTGAACGCGATGCGCTTGGTGAACTTCTTCGCCGTGACAGGATCAGCCACGAAAACAGCGCGTGACTGTTCGAACAGCTCATCCATGCCTTCCTTGCCTGCACCGGAAACCGACTGGTAGGTCGATACGACGACGCGCTTGATCTTCGCCGCATCGTGCAGCGGCTTCAGGGCCACGACGAGCTGGGCAGTCGAGCAATTCGGATTGGCGATGATGTTCTTCTTGCGGAAACCTTCGACCGCGTCCGGGTTCACTTCCGGCACGATCAGCGGCACTTCCGAGTCATAACGCCAGGCCGACGAATTATCGATGACGACGCAGCCCTGCTTGCCGATCTTCGGCGACCATTCCTTGGAAATCTCGCCGCCGGCAGACATCAGGCAGATGTCTGTATCGGAGAAATCATACGTGTCGAGCGCCTTGACCTTCAGCGTCCGGTCACCGTAGGACACTTCCGTGCCTTGGCTGCGGCGCGATGCAAGCGCCACAACTTCGTCAGCCGGAAAGCCGCGTTCTTCGAGGATATTGAGCATTTCGCGCCCGACATTTCCGGTGGCGCCGACAATTGCAACCTTGAAACCCATTTTCGTCTCCTGTCCCTCTCCGCTTCCAGATTCGGAACCCCGCAGGCCACGCGGGACTTCCGCCCCGGGCCAGACCCGGGAGAGGGCGAGCAGGCCAAGGAATCAGACCGTTTTCGTGGTCGTTTTAGTAATGGCCGTGAGTGTTTTGGAAATCGAAGGCATGCGCGCTGCCCCGGCAAGAATGCCGGCAGTTCCGATCGAAACTGACGCTACGTTAACGCGATCCACGCGGGTTCTCCTTCGTTCGCCACTGCTTTTACGCGGTTTATAGATGGAGTCAATTCTCCAACCCTTCAAGGAGTGCATTTTTGGCGCTTTAGATGTTTAGTCCCAGTATGTGACAGTCGCTTCCTTGATCGTCCGCATCCTCTCGGCCTGGCCGTTGGTCCACGGATGATATGGTTTTGTCAGTCGATGCTCAATGGCGTTTTCAAGCGCTATTCGCCCGAAGATGTGTGGGAAAGTGAGGTTTGTACCTTGCTCTCGCTGAACAAAATGCACGCCATTGTCCATCAAGATCGTATGAATCCTGTAAGACATGGTTTTGATCAATGACTTGAGGAACCCGGCGGTGGCCAGTTTGGTGGCCTTGCGATAGATTCGTGCGAACACCAGCTTCGCTTGTCCGATCGACCGCAACAAAGAGGAAGCCTTTGCCGCCCTCATAGCGGAGCTTGGCAATGTCAATGTGGAAGTAGCCGATCTCGTAGTCTTTAAGCTTCTTCGGTTTCTCCCGGTCGCTTTTCGGCAGACGAGAGATATCGTGGCGTTGCAGGCACCGGTGCAGCGAAGAACGGGTCAAATGCGGGATGACATCCTTGAGCGCAATGTAGACATCATCGAGCGGTAACCGTGCCTGAACCCGCAGCACTATGATCGCAGCCTCTTCAACAGGCATCAGAACCGTACTGCGGCGCGCTTTCGGACCCATTGGCATATCTTCGACTAAACGCCCCTTGCGCCACTTCAGGACCGTTTTCTCGTTGATCCCGAACCGCTCGGCAAGTTGCGCGACCGAAGCTTTCGATCGCTGTAGTTCTGCTCGGATGGCGTGCGTGGTCTTGGCGCTGCCGTGGAGAACTTGGCCATAGCTCCCTTTGCTGTGTCGGTGACAATTCATACCGTCATATGCCGAGACCAAACAGCTAGTAGTCTGATTCCGACATTTGCTCAGCGCTCATATCCGGGGATGCAAATGTCGGAATCAAAAGATAACTGGTAACTTTATGAATCTAGTGGATTTTTCGAATTTGACGTTTGAAACGGATTAATATCGGACGGGTATCAAACGTCAAATTCAATCGACTAGCTCAACGTTGCGAAGTGGCGCAACGTGAAGGTGATCTGATACACCAGTGCAACCGCCGCGAAAAGCGCATGATAGCGCCGGTTGCCCCAGAACACCGCGATCAGACTGAACAGGATGAAGCAAGCGACCTGAATGGGATATTCGATGCCGTAGAGCCGGTAGTGATCAGCTCCTTCAGCAGCGTATCGATGAAATCGACCACATAGACCAGCGCCAGAATGCCGAAGAACCACCTGCGCCTGGAAATGAAGTAATCGCGATAGCCGGTATATTCTTCCATACTGTCGGGGAAAAGCAGCGTGCTGAGCAGAAAGTACAGCCCTGCATAAAAGATCACGAACAGATATTTCTCGAAGGTCCAGAGCGGAATGGTGCGCAAACTGAACTCGAACCACCAGAAATGGATGACCGAAAGCAGAATGAAGCCCACCCATGCCAGATGGACCGGATAGATTTTCTGCTTGCCGGGATGCTGGATGAAACGCGCCAATCCTGTCAAAAGGCGTGAAACGCACAGGCCCAGGATCATGCCGATAATAATACGGACGTGTCCGAAAGCTTCTGATGGCGGAACGCCTGTCGTCAAAGCCGGATCCATTGTCTCCCCATTCCAGCAACACCGACAGAAACTGCTTCGTTGCTCTATCAAGAATTCTAGATGGGAAGCATAATGACTGATACCTTATGAGCAATCGGTAAATCGCATTGCAATAACCAGACAGTACTTCGCAGCAAGTATCGTGCTTTTCATCAGACCGCCGCCTTGCAGGTCACAACCACGCGGGTCTATATCCCAAAGGAATGAGAGAAGGCGTACATGACGCTGTGCGTCAGGATCAAACAGGTGGAACGATTGATATGCATGACACGGTAATTCTGGTCGGTTGCGGCAATATGGGCTTCGCGATGCTGAAAGGCTGGCTCGATAGCGGTATCCTCAATGCGAAAGACGTTTACGTCGTGGAGCCGACCGAAGCGCTTCGCGAACGCGCCGCGGGTGCGGGCGTCCATGCCTATGCCGATGCAGACGCCCTGCCGGACGACCTGAAGCCGCGCATGGTTCTGGTCGCCGTCAAGCCTCAGGTCATGGCACAGGTTCTGCCAGCCTATGCGCGCTTCGCCCCGGCTGCCACCTTCGTCAGCGTTGCGGCTGGCATTCCGGTCTCCGTTTTGAAAGCAAGCTTGGACCCGATGCAGCCGCTGCGCTGCATGCCCAACACGCCTGCCGCCATCGGCAAGGGAATGCTCGTCACGTTCAAGAACGCCAATGTGACCGACGACAATGAAGCTTTTGTCGCCCGCCTGCTTGCAACATCCGGCAAGGTCGCAAGCGTGAACGATGAAGCGCTGATGGACGCCGTGACCGCCGTTTCCGGCTCCGGGCCTGCCTATGTTTTCCACTTCATCGAGGCGCTGACTGACGCCGGTGTAGCCGCCGGCCTGCCGCAGGAAACGGCGGCACTTCTGGCCATGCAGACCGTCATGGGTGCTGGCGCTCTGGCCGATGCCAGCACGGACACGCCGTCAAAACTGCGCGAACAGGTGACGAGCCCGAACGGCACCACCGCTGCCGCGCTCGACGTGCTGATGGGCGGCGACCGCCTCAGGAAGCTGGTCGCCGAAGCGGTGGAAGCTGCCCGCAAGCGTTCGGTGGAACTGGGCAAAAGCTAAACTGAGAGACGCAGCACCGCTTTGATCAGCGCCTTGGTGACAGGCGCTTGCGGTGCCGTTATCAGCTCCTGCGTCGGGCGGCATTCGACAATCCACCCGCGCTCCATCACCGCGATACGGTCCGCCATCTGCGCTGCGACCGCCAGATCATGCGTGATGAAGAGATAGGCCGTCCGCTCGGCTTTCTGTATATCCCGCAACAGGTTGAGAATGGCGCGGCGCACGGTGACATCGAGCGCCGAAACCGCCTCATCCAGCACAATCAGCGACGGCTTGGTCGCAAGTGCCCGCGCAATCGCGACACGCTGGCGCTGCCCGCCGGAAATCTCATGGACACCGCGCCGCGCAAGCGCCGGATCGAGCCCGACCGTTTGCAGAAGCTCTGCACTATCGCGTTTCAGCCCGTGGATGCGCAGCGGCTCGCGCAGGAGATCATCAACGTTTGCGCGCGGATTAAAAGCCGAGAGTGGGTCCTGAAAGACCATCTGCATGCGCGCCCGCGCTTTGCGAAGAACGGCTCCCTTGAGCGCCAGCCAGTCCTTGCCCTCAAAGCGGATCGCGCCGCTTGCAAGCGGGTGAAGCCGCAGAAGGGCGCGCGCCAGCGTGGATTTACCGCTGCCGGACGGGCCGACCAGCGCCAGTGTCTCGCCCGGCTGGATCGCGAGGCTGACGCCATCAAGCGCAAGGGTGTCGCCATAGCGTAGAATGAGATCGTCGGCCTTCAGAAGCGGATCAGCCATGGGACGCCCCCGGCATCGGCACGGCAGCGATCAGCGCTTTTGTATAATCCGTTTGCGGATTCAAGATGATATTTTGTGCCGGGCCAAGTTCCACCAGCTTTCCTTGCCGGAAAACCGCAATGCGGTCGGCCAGTCCCGACGCCAGGGCAATGTCATGCGTGATGAAGATCAGCGTCATACCGTCTTCGCGCACCAGTTCGCGCAGGAGAGAGACAATCTCTTTCTGCACGATGGTGTCGAGCGCGCTTGTCGGCTCATCCGCGATCAGCAGGCGCGGACCGGCGGCAATGGCGAGCGCAATCGCGATGCGCTGTTTCTGCCCGCCCGAAAACTGATGCGGATAGCGCGAGAAACTTGTTTCCGCTTGCGGGATACGGACCCGCTGCAAAGGGCGACTGCTTTGGCTTTCGCCGCCAGCCTGTCGATTTTTGCATGAGCGCGGATCGTCTCGACAAGCTGCGCACCAACCGTCATCAGCGGATCGAAGCTCGATGCAGGGTCCTGAAACAGGAAGCCTATGTCGCATCCCGGTTTCAGTCTGTTCTCCAACCATTCCATATTGCCCGAAATGCGTGCGTTGGTTGGTAGTAGCGAGGCCAGCGCCAGCGCCAGCGTGCTTTTGCCCGAGCCGCTTTCGCCAATGATCGCCAGTGTTTCGCCGCGCCGGACATCGAGATTAATGTTCTCCAGCGCCATTTCACGGCCATAGCGCACGCAAAGCTGCTCCAGCCGGACGATCACCGTCATGACTGCACCTCGCGTCGGGACAAGGCGTTCGTCAGTCCCTCGCCCGCCAGATAGACGCCCACAACAGTCAATGCCAGCGCCAGTCCCGGAAGGATCGAAAGAAAGGGTGCGGAACGCAGGACCGTGCGCCCCTCGGCGATCATGCCGCCCCAGGTGACACGGTTCGGATCGCCCAGCCCCAGAAGGACAGCGCCGCTTCGATCAATATGGCCGAAGCGACGATCACTGGCACCAGCGCCAAAACCGGCGGCAGAGCGTTGGGCAAAATCTGGCGGAAAGCGATTTCCATCGGATGCATGCCGATGACGCGGGCGGAAGCCACGTAATCGCTTTCGCGGATTGTGAGCACCTGCCCGCGCGTGAGGCGCGCAGCCTGCGTCCAGCTTGAAAGTGCAATTGCTGCAATCAACACCGGCAGTGTCGGCCCGGCAATACTGACCATCGCCAATGCCAGCAGAAAGCCCGGCACGGTCTGGAAGGCTTCCGTGATCCGCATCAGGACTTCATCGACGATACCGCCCGCAAAACCGGCCAGCGTCCCGATGATGCTGCCGAGGATAATTGAGGCCAAGGCAGCAGCCAGTCCAACGCCAAGCGATGTGCGCGCACCATAGAAAAGCTCGGCCAGAACATTGCGTCCAAGCCGGTCGGTTCCGAGAATAAAATCTGTATTGTCAAAGGGCTGCAGCAGCGGCGTTGAGACAATGCTTAAAGGATCGGCGGGAAAGATGAGAGGTGCGGAAAGTGCTGCCAGTACGAGCAGCGCCAGCAGGATTGCACCTGCTAAACCCTCACCCGTTCTGAAATAACGTTTCACCCGTTCATACTCCGCCGCCTCCGGCCGCGATACGCGGGTCAAGCCAGAGATAGATCAGGTCGATCAGGAAATTGACCACGATCACCATGATGGCGCTGACCAGAATGACGCCGAGCAGAAGCGGCGTGTCACGGCTTGCGACGGCCTCCTGCGCCAGCCGTCCCAGCCCCGGCACGGCGAAAACGCTTTCGATCACCACGCTGCCGCCGAGCATGGATGCGGCCTGCAGGCCCAGTACAGTGACGAGCGGCAGCAACGCGTTGCGCGCCACGTGGCGCAGGACAATGCGCGAATGCGAAATGCCCCTTGCCCGCAAGGCGCGCACGAAATCCATGCGCCATATCTCGGCCATGGCGGCGCGCATGACCCGCAAGTAAAGTGCCAGATAGATCACCGCCAGCGAAACGACCGGCAGCACCAGATGAACTGCAATGTCGCCTGCCCGCGCCAGCCCATGCTTGCCGGAAGCAATTGTTTCAATGCCGCTCGACGGCAACCAGCGCAGCCTGATTGAAAAAGGATGACCAGCACGAGCGCCAGCCAGAAACCGGGGATCGCATAGAGGATCAGCGATGCCACGGAGAGAAACCGGTCGCGAAAGCTTCCGGGCTTTGCCCCTGCCACGATGCCAAGGAGCGACCCTGCGGCAAAAGACAAGGCAGTCGCCGCCCCCATCAGCAGAAGTGTGTTGGGCAAGCGTTCCAGTATAACGTCGAGAATGGGCCGGTTGAAACTGACGGACCAGCCAAGATTACCCTGCACAAGGGCTGCCAGATAGGCCCCGAGCCGATGCCAGACCGACTGATCCAGCCCCCAGCGCGCCCGCATTTCAGCAATGGTTGTTGCATCGCCGCCGAATGTCACGGCATAGGCGTCGACGGCATCGCCCGGCGCGCTTTCCAACATGAAAAAGCAGCCGACAATGACGATCAGCAGCACGATGATGCTGCCGGCCAGTCGTTTGCGGAAAAGGGCCAGAATCTGTTTCACGGCGGCAGGATACAATCAATCTGACGGTTTCGTCACTGTTCCAGCCACGTATCCGCCCAGTTGGAAACAGCCCAGCGCGGATTGTTGGAAACATTCTTCACGCGATCGCTGGCAACGGTGATGAACCCCCATTCCGCAACATTGATGAGCGGCAAATCCGCCTCCACCATCTGCTGGAACTGGTGGTAGAGGGCCGTGCGCTTTTCCTCATCGATTTCGCGTGCGGCTTTGGCAATCAGCGCGTCCAGTTCCGCATTGGCATAGCCGCCCTGATTGGAGAACGGCACGCCTGCCGGGATGCCGCTTTCCACCAGAATGGTGGTCGATATGGCCGGATCGCCGCGATAGACTGTCGGCGCGATGGCCAGATCGAAATCATGATCGGTGTAGACGGCTTTCTGGTGTGCGGCGGAGTCATTGTTGACGATGCGCGCATCGATGCCGATGGCGCCAAGCGCCTGCCGCAGATAGTCACCGAACTGTTTTGTCTCGTTGAAATAGGGCGCAGGCAAAAGCTTGAGCGTGAAGCGCGTGCCGTCCTTGCCCCGCTTATAACCAGCCTCGTCCAGAAGCGCATTCGCCTTCGCGACGTCGAACGGATAGGATGGCACGTCATCGGTATAAAACTGGCTGTCATAACGCGGCACGGGACCGGTTGAGGTCTTGGCATAACCGAGAAAAATCGTCTTCACCACGAAATCGCGATCAATGGCATGGGCGATTGCCTGCCGAACCTTCAGGTCCGCCAGTTCCTTGCGGCGGTGGTTGATTTCCACCACGAGCTGATAGGTCAGCGCTTCATAGCCCTTGGAAATGACCGTCAGGCCCGGAACCTTGGAAAGGCGGTCCAGATCGGCGAGCGGTACGGCGGAAAAGGCGGCAAGATCGATTTCTTCCGCCTCAAGCGCACCGGCCGCTGATGCGCGATCCGGCAGCACCCGATAGACGATCTCGTCCAGATAAGGCTCACCCTCGCCCCAATAATCATCGTTGCGTGTCAGCCGATAATATTCGCCCGTCTTGTGCTCGGCATATTTGAACGGGCCGGTGCCGATGAGCTTTTCATTGGCTGGATTGGCCATGATGTCGGTTCCAGCAAAAACATGCTTCGGCAGCACGGCGGTCAAGGCGGGCAGAGCATTGCGGATAAGTTGGAAGGGCGTCGGCTCGGAAAAATGGAAGATGGCGGTAAGGTCGTCCGGCGTTTCGACCTTCTCCAGCGCCTTGAACACGACACGGCCAAGGTTCTGCAATGGTTTCCAGACTTCCATGGCCGAAAAGGCCACATCCGCCGATGTGAACGGCTTGCCGTCATGCCATTTGACGCCATCGCGTAAGTGGAACGTCGCCGTCAGCCCGTCGGCGGAACCTTCCCAGCCCGCGGCAAGCGCGGCGCGAGACCATTTTCGCCCTCGAAGGACGCTTCTGCCAGAGGCTCGACTATCTTGCTTGCGACGAAGAAAACGCCGTTGGATGCTACAATGGCCGGATTCAGATTGCGGGGTTCTGAATCCGCGGCCACAACCAGCCGCCCGCCTTTCTGCACCCCAGCAGCCGCATTCGACCGTTGCGGCCAAAGCGCAACAGCGGCCAAAGCGGTCGACCCCGCCAGAAAAGCCCTACGCGACAGAACCAGTTGAGCCATATCCATTGCCCCGCAATCACATTTTCATTCTCTGACTTTTTATACCAGTCATCCGAATTTGACAGGATCAAAACCTGTCACCCGAACAATAAATATCGAAAAACACTTCGTTTTCCGGCATCTTTAACCCTCAAGTAAAAATAATATTTCAATGATTTGCTAGCTTATTATTGCAGTATTTCAACCTATGCGTTTGAATTATTTTTCCGATAAAAGCTTATTTAAAGAAAATCACCTCTTGCCAAACAGGCCTTCTTCCGTAGATCATGGTTAATTATGTGTTGTCGTATTTCGTGAGCTTCCATTTCGACACGGCACGCATAAACCAGAGAAGAGCAATTCATGGCTCTTGTTGACATGCATTTGTACGCCCCGCATCAATTCATCTGGCGACAAATGCCGCCTGATTACTCGCGCATCTTATTCCGAAGCCGCATTTCATACTTTTCGGGATGCGCTCTGAAGCTAAACCACATTGGAAGAGAGGAAACAGAAATGTCTAGTTTGCTGCCCCCGCTTCATGACGGTCACGCACCGATCTATCTGCATCATGCATTCCAGGATGCAGTCGATGCCTATGAAGATTGGGCTCTGGAAACGGCCGAACCGTCCGTTCAGGTCAACGGCAAGGTCACACGGATCAGCGTCGTCTTTCGTCGCCTGTGGAACTGCACCGATATGGTGCCGCGCCACACGCTGGAAGCGCTGAAGGATATCGTCCCGACCGGCTTCATTCATGCCGAACACTGGAAGGAAACGCCGACATTTGCAGAAGCTGCCCGCATCATGCGTGCCGCTCTGGAACGGCGCAAGGCACGACGGCTCCCGGTCGTGTGCTGATCTTCCTGAATCCTATAAAGGAAACGGGCGGATTTTCCGCCCGTTTTGCATTCTCGCTCTGAAACAACGCGTTCTAAACAACAGGATCGAGCTTGCGGAACCGCACCCGGGCGCTGCGTTCGATGGCGGCGACGGTCAGTTCATCGAGCGTCCAGCGGTCACGCAGCATCTGGAGAAACTCCAGTTCCTCCTGTTCCACATGCAGATCGGCGGCAGCCACCTCGACAGCCAGCGCATAGGCCGTATCGTAGAGGCGTTCCGGCAGGGCTTCATGAGCGAGGTCAAGAATCTTCTCCAGACCGTCTTCATAGGCCAGTAACGTGTAGCAATCATTGGCAAGCTGCGGCAGACGCCCCGTATCGAAACCACGAAAAACCGGCAGGCGCGTCACTACATTGCCGATGGATTCCAGTTCGGCATCGGTCATGGTGGTGTCGGCTGCAGACGTCGTAATCATGATATAGACGAGTGCATCCTGCGGGGTGATCTTTTCATCGCGTACTCCTGCACAACAATGGCCGGAATCAACTCCAACGGCCCAAATTGGTTCGAAAGTTAGGAAGCTGCATCCCGTTGCGCAAGGAAATTCGGTTGCAACCGTTGACGGACAGTGGTTGCCGCGCCATAGAGCAGTATGCGCCGCCCATGTGCGCAAGTTTTCACAGCCTAAACCTCTTCACAGGATTAAACCATGACCTCGCACCGCCTTCCCGAAATCACGCTGACCCCGGAACTGACCGCGGCGGCTGCGGAAGCGAAAGCATGGCCTTTTGAAGAAGCGAAGAAAATTCTCAAGCGCTATGCAAAGACCGGCCTGCCGGAGACAGTGATCTTCGAGACCGGCTATGGCCCTTCCGGCCTGCCGCATATCGGCACGTTCGGCGAAGTGGCGCGCACCTCGATGGTGCGCCATGCCTTCCGCATCCTGACCGAAGACAAGGTCAAGACGCGCCTGATCTGCTTCTCGGACGATCTCGACGGTATGCGCAAGATTCCGGACAATGTGCCGGACAAGGCAGCTCTTGAGCCCTATCTGCAAATGCCGCTTTCCTCGGTGCCGAACCCGTTCGGCGGCGGTTACAAGAGCTTTGCGGACCACAACAACGCCATGCTGTGCCGCTTCCTCGACACTTTCGGCTTTGATTACGAATTCGCCAGCGCGACGGAATATTACAAGTCCGGCAAGTTCGATGCCGTGCTGCTCAAGGCTGTCGAGCGCTATGACGACATCATGAAGGTGATGCTGCCGACGCTGGGCGAAGAGCGTCAGGCGACCTACAGCCCGTTCCTGCCGATCTCGCCGAAGTCCGGTCGCGTGCTTTACGTGCCGATGAAGAGCGTGGATGCCAAGGCCGGCACCATCACATTCGACGATGAGGACGGCGTTGAAACCACCCTGTCCGTCACAGGCGGCAAGGTGAAGCTGCAGTGGAAGCCGGATTTCGGCATGCGCTGGGCAGCGCTCGGCGTCGATTTCGAAATGTTCGGCAAGGACCACCAGACCAATGCGGGCGTTTATGACCGCATTTGCGAAATCCTGGGCGGACGTGCACCGGAACATTTCGTCTATGAACTGTTCCTCGACCAACTTGGCCAGAAGATTTCCAAGTCCAAGGGCAACGGTATTTCCATCGACGAATGGCTGGCCTATGCGCCGACCGAAAGCCTTGCGCTTTACAATTTCCAGAAGCCGAAGACCGCCAAGCGGCTCTATTTCGATGTCATCCCGAAGGCGGTGGACGAATATTTCGCTCATCTTTCGGCCTATCATCGCCAAGGAAACATGGAATGGAAAGACCGGCTGAACAATCCGGTCTGGCACATTCATTACGGCAATCCGCCGAAGGTGAACCTGCCGGTCACATTCGCGCTGATGCTCAATCTGGTCAGCGCATCGAATGCCGAAAATCCAGCCGTTCTGTGGGGCTTCATCTCGCGCCACGTGCCGGGCGTCACGCCGGAAAACAATCCGGAACTCGATGCGCTTGTCGGTTATGCGATCCGCTACTTCAACGATTTCGTGAAGCCGACCAAGCAGTTCCGCGCGCCGGACGATGTGGAACGCGCAGCGCTCGAAGCGCTGGATGCGAAGCGGCAGCGTGCCTGCTGGCACCGATGGCAATGACATCCAGAACGCCATTCTGGACGTGGCCCGCGCCATCGAGCGCTATCAGGACCACACCAAGAAAAGCCCGGAAGGCGGCCCCGGCGTTTCGGTTTCCTTCTTCCAGATGCTCTATGAAGTGCTGATCGGTCAGGAACGCGGACCACGCTTCGGTTCCTTCGTCGCGCTCTACGGCATCGACGAAACCCGCGCACTCATCAAAAGGCGCTGGCTGGCGAACTGGCGTGAGTGTCAAGGCAGGGAATGGAAAAGCTCCGCATCGTGCGGGGCTTTTTCGTTGTATGAGCGGAACTGACTGAAAGGGGTTCGGTCTCATTCGTCATTGTGCAGGCGGCGCTGGCGGAAAATCATTCAGCGGCTGCGGCGATGGAGAAGACGGCTGCGGTTCCGGTGCAGGGGTGAGCGGCGAAGGACTGTCCAGCATATTGCCGCTATCGGGCTCCGGATTGGGCAGCGACGTATCGGGCTTGTCGCCGAAAATGCCAAGACGTGCTTCCACCGCCTTGCGGCCCGCTTCGTCATAAGCGCCGCCGGGAACGGCCTTCGCCCAGCCATTGGCGACCAGCCATGCGGCTGCATCCTCATTGCCCAGCGTGCATTCGGTTGCGACCGCAGCACCGCTGTCATTTTCCGGCAGACGGCACATGACGGCACGGGAGCGCAGCCATTGCCGGAAGGCAGTGCGCGCCTGCATGCCGCATGGCCAGCTTTCGCCCGACGCGGTCTCACAGGTCTGTTCGACCGGAACGATCTCGATCCCCTGCAGTTCGATCATGCGGCCCTGGCTTTCAAGGCGTCCGGCGGCCACAGCGACAGGCCGCTGCAAAAGCTGCATCTGTTCGCCCGCATCGACGGGTGTGGCCGGTGTAGGTGGCTCCGGCGGCGGGTGTCGGTGCAAGGCCAAGGTCGCTCAGCGGCGGTCGAGGCGCTTCACGCTCCATGCCGTCATCATTGACCTGATCGGTTGCCTTCCCGTTCTCTTTCCACGCAGGCGGCTGGCTTTCCGCAGGCGCGGACTGGCCTGTCTGCGGAGCAGCTGCTGTGCGGTACCTGGTTCAGGCGATGTTCCCGGCTCGTTATAGTCGAATTGTTCGACCACTATGCCGTTATTCGCGCCCTGACCGCCCTTTTCCGCACTGCCGGAATCGATGACCACAACCGGTCGATCCAGCGCACCATAGAATGGCGCCACGAAAGCGGCGACCAGAACTGCGCCGGTTATGCAGGCCAGACCGCCAAAGACGGCGCGTGCATGACTTCTATCCTGCGATTGCGTCATTATTGACTGGCCCACAGAATGCGGGCGACCCATTCGATATCCCTCGACTCGAAAATACGGTTCGGATGTTCGGGATTGAGCGAGTGAAGCTCAATGGTTCGCGGCGTCTGGCGATGCAGGATCTTGGCCATCACTTCTCCGTCTTTCGTTCGCACCACCACCCGATCGCCCCGACGAATGGCAGTATTGGGTGCTACGATCAGCGTATCGCCATCACGGTAAAGGGGCAACATCGAGTCGCCGGAAACCTCCAGCGCATACACACCTTCCCCGTGCGGGCGGGGAACTCCACGATGTCCCAGCCCTGCCCTGCCGGAAAACCGGCATCGTCGAAATAGCCTCCGGCGCCCGCTTCCGCCATGCCAAGCAACGGATCGACTGCATGTCCTGCGTATATTCACCGAATTGCGGCGTACGGTTTTCGCCCTGAATGAGCCGCGTGAACTCATCGAAGGTCGAACCGGTTGCTTCCATCACCTTGGCGAGCGATTCCGTCGAAGGCCAGCGCGCGCGCCCATCGGAAGCATAGCGCTTGGATTTGTTAAAGGTCGTTGGGTCCAGCCCCGCACGGCGAGCCAGCCCGGACGCGCTCAGGGAATGACGTTCAGCCAGAGCATCGATTGCCGCCCACACACTCTCGTGAGAAAACATAGTCATGATCCGCCACATAGGTTCCGACATATCTTCCTGAACGATCCTTGTCGGGAAAGATATATTTCAAAGGATTTTAAACCTAATTTTCCGTCCCATCTTCAGCTTCAACCTACCGAAAAAGCTGGAATTGCGCAAGATGGGTGAAATGACAGGGAAAATTTTCTTATTTAAGGACTGGTAATGCAAGAATGCGTCCGGCGCGAACAAAAGCGCGGCGTGAGACACGCCGCGCCTGATGATCTTGCGAAGGATTGCGCTTACGCCGCCTTTTCGTTTCAGCCTTGTAAGGGTTGAAACGCTGATAGAAGGTTTCGCCGTTTTCGGCCATGTCGACGAAGCTTCGGCGCCTTGAACTGCTGGCCGTATTTCTTCTGCAAATCCTTGGCGAGCTTGACGAATTTCTTTGCGCCCATGCCATCGATATAGGAAAGCGTGCCGCCTGTATAAGGCGCGAAGCCGAAGGCGAGGATCGAGCCGACATCCGCTTCGCGCGGATCGGTGACAATGCCTTCTTCCATCACGCGGGCAGCTTCCAGAGCGATGGTGACGAGGAAGCGTTCTTTCAGCTCCTTCACGTCGATCTTGTCCGGGTTCTGCTGCGGATAGAGATCCTTGAGCCCCGGCCACAGATGCTTCTTGGCAGGCTTAGCCGGATAGTCGTAGAAGCCCTTGCCATTCTTGCGGCCCTTGCGGTCGAACTCGTTGACGAGACGGTCCACACATGGCGCGGATCGACGGCTTTTGGCCCAAGATCCGCAAGCGTAGCTTTCAGAATCTTCTGTGACAGGTCGATAGCGGTTTCGTCATTGAGCGCCAACGGACCGACCGGCATACCGGCCATGCGGGCGGCATTTTCAATCATCGCAGCCGGGACGCCTTCAACGAGCATGTTGTAGGCTTCCGACATATAGCGCAGCACGCAACGATTGACGTAGAAGCCGCGCGTGTCGTTGACGACGATCGGCGTCTTCTTGATCGCGCGGACATAATCGAGCGCGACGGCCAGAGCCTTGTCCGAGGTCTTCTTGCCGAGGATCACTTCCACCAGCATCATCTTGTCGACCGGCGAGAAGAAGTGGATGCCGATGAAATTCTTCGGACGCTTCGAGACCTTGGCAAGGCCAGTGATCGGCAGGGTCGAGGTGTTCGACGCGAAGATCGCCGAAGATTTCAGCACTTCCTCGGCCTTCTCAGTCGCGACGCGCTTGACTTCGCGATCCTCGAACACGGCTTCGATCACCAGATCTGCACCTTCGAGAAGCGCATAATCCGACGTCGCGGTGATGAGCGACAGAAGCTTTTCCTTGTCGGCTTCCGTAGCACGGCCCTTCTGCATTTCCTTGGCGATGAGGTCTGCCGTATGCGCCTTGCCCTTGTCGGCGGATTCCTGATCGCGGTCGATCAGCACGACCGGAATGCCTGCCTTGGCGGTAACATAGGCAATGCCTGCACCCATGAAACCAGCGCCGATGACGCCGATTTTCTTGAGCTTGGTCGGCTTTTCATCCGCCGGTCGGCGTGCGCCCTTGTTCAGTTCCTGCAACGACACGAACAGCGAACGGATCATCATGCCCGCTTCGGTCGTCTGGAGGATTTCCGTGAAATAGCGCTGTTCGATCTTAAGGCCGGTATCGAACGGCACCAGAAGGCCCTCATAGACAGACTTCAAAATGGCGAGCGCCGCTGGATAGTTGCCCGATGTTTCACGGCGCAGAATGGCGGTTGCGGCAGGCCACAGATTGGCGCCAGCGGCTGAATAGATCGCGCCGCCGGGCAGCTTGAAGCCCTTTTCATCCCAGGGCTGAACCGGCGAGGCCGCCCTTGATGAGCTTCTTTGCGGTTTCGACCAGCTTCTTTGCCGGTGCGACTTCCGTGACGAGACCCATTGCCTTGGCGCGCTGCGCCGTCAGGCTGGAGCCGGTCGTCATCATCTGAAGCGCATCCTGCTGGTTGGCAAGGCGCGGAACGCGCTGCGTGCCGCCAGCGCCCGGAAACAGGCCGACCTTCACTTCCGGCAGCGCGAGCTTCACGCCCGGCGCATCCGACACCACACGCGCATGGCAGGAAAGCGACATTTCAAAAGCGCCGCCCATGCAGGTGCCGTTGATAGCCGAAACCCATGGCTTGCCACTGGTTTCCAGCTTGCGGAACAGACCACTCATCTTGCCGACATTGTCGAACAGGGTCTGAACCGCGCCCTGCGGGTCCTTGGCCTTCTGCTTCTGGAATTCTTTGAACATGCCTTCTAGCATGGTCAGGTCGGCCCCACCGGAGAAGCTTTCCTTGCCGGATGTTATAACAGCACCCTTGATCTTGTCGTCGGCAACCACCGCGTCGATGATGGCGTTCAGTTCCTGCATCACCTCGACGGTGAAAACATTCATCGACTTCTCAGGCATGTCCCAGGTAACGAGGGCAATGCCGTCGGCGTCGGTCTCAACTTTGAAATTCGTGTAAGCCATTCGTAAAACCTCCCTCGCCCTTATACGCGCTCGATGATCGTCGCCGTGCCCATGCCGGCACCGATGCACAAGGTCACCAGCGCGGTGTTGAGATCACGGCGTTCCAGCTCATCCAGCACCGTACCGAGGATCATAGCGCCGGTTGCGCCGAGTGGATGGCCCATGGCAATAGCGCCGCCATTAACGTTGATCTTGTCGTGCGGAATGTCGAAAGCCTGCATGTAGCGCAGGACCACAGCGGCAAAGGCTTCGTTCAGCTCGAACAAATCGATGTCCGAGATTTTCATCTTCGCCTGCTTGAGCAGCTTCTCCGTCACATCGACAGGGCCGGTCAGCATCAGCGCCGGTTCGGAGCCGATATTGGCGAAAGCACGAATGCGCGCACGCGGCTTGATGTCGAAGGCCTTGCCAGCCTTCTTCGAACCGACCAGAACACCCGCCGCACCATCGACGATGCCCGACGAATTACCGGCATGGTGGACGTGATTGACCGTTTCGATTTCCGGATGGGCCTGAATGCCAACGGCATTGAAGCCGCCCATTTCGCCCGGCATCACGAAAGACGGGTTCAACTGGCCCAGCGCCTGCATATCGGTCGTCGGGCGCATATGCTCGTCATGGTCGAGAATGGTCAGACCGTTCTGATCCTTGATCGAGATGACCGAATTCTTGAAATAGCCCTTTTCCCACGATTTGGCGGCGCGCTTCTGGCTTTCGACAGCATAGGCATCCACATCATCGCGGCTGAAGCCGTATTTCGTGGCGATCAGATCGGCGGAAACGCCCTGCGGCATGAAATAGCCGGGGAAGCCGACCGATGGATCCATGTACCATGCGCCGCCCGACATGCCCATACCGACGCGCGACATGCTTTCGACGCCGCCCGCAATCACCAGCTCGTCGGCCCCGAAGGCAACCTTGGCAGCAGCCAGATTGACCGCATCGAGACCCGAAGCGCAGAAGCGCGAAATCTGGATGCCCGGCGCCTTGAAGTCGTAACCAGCTTCAAAGGCGGCAGAACGCGGAATGACCGCACCTGCTTCGCCGACCGGATCGACGCAGCCGAAAATAATGTCATCCACCTTTGCGGTGTCGATACCGTTGCGGTCGCGCAGGATTCCAGAACCTTCGCGCCCAGACGCACGGCAGGCACTTCATGCAAGGACCCGTCCTTCTTGCCACGTCCGCGCGGTGTGCGCACGTGATCGTAAATATAAGCCTCAGCCATGTTGACTCCTTCCCGCTAAATCCGAAATTTAGCTCAATCCCTAACTCAGAATGTGTCCGCGTTGAGCGCCATCATGCTATCCGCACCCGACTGGATGCGTGCGAGATGAGCAGCGCTTTCCGGCATGATCCGCTCGAAATAATAGCGTGCGGTAACAAGCTTGGCGTCGAGGAACGCCTTGTTGCCTTCGCCCGATGCGAGTTTTTCTTCCGCGACCTTGGCCATGCGCGCCCACATATAGCCCAGCGCCACCAGACCGAAGAGATGCATGTAATCATTGGAGGCAGCACCGGCATTGTCGGGCTTGGCCATCGCATTCTGCATCAGCCACATGGTAGCGGCCTGAAGATCGTTGAGACCCTTCTTCAGATGCTTGGTGAAGAAGGACAGCTCGTTTTCACGATTGGCTTCGCAGAACTCGCCCACTTCCTTGAAGAAGGCCGTGACCGCGCGACCGCCGTTCAGCGCCAGCTTGCGACCGACCAGATCAAGCGCCTGAATGCCGTTGGCGCCTTCATAGATCATCGCAATGCGCGCATCGCGCACATACTGGCTCATGCCGTGTTCTTCGATATAGCCGTGACCGCCGAAGACTTGCTGCGCCATGACGGCATGTTCAAAACCCTTGTCGGTCAGAACGCCTTTCAGCACCGGCGTGAGCAGGCCGACCAGATCGTCGGCGGCCTGACGTTCCGCTTCATCGCCCGCGCGGTGGGCAATGTCAGAATGAAGCGCGATCCAGAGGATAAGCGCGCGACCGGCTTCGTTGAAAGCGCGGATGTTCATAAGGTTGCGGCGGATATCCGGGTGGACAATGATCGGATCGGCCTTCTTTTCCGGCGCTACAGCGCCTGAAAGCGCGCGGCCCTGAATGCGCTCGCGGGCATAAATTGCAGCATTCTGGTAAGCGGTTTCGGCAATCGAAAGCCCCTGAAGCGCCACGCCAAGGCGCGCTTCGTTCATCATGGTGAACATGGCGCGAAGGCCCTTGTTGGCCTCGCCGATCAGATAGCCGGTCGCCTCGTCATAATTCATGACGCAGGTGGCATTGCCGTGAATGCCCATCTTTTCTTCGATGGATCCGCAGGAAACGCCGTTGCGCTCGCCCGGATTGCCTTCCGCATCAAGAATGAACTTCGGCACGATGAACAGCGAAATGCCCTTCACGCCTTCCGGCGCGCCGTCAATACGGGCCAGCACCAGATGGATGATGTTTTCCGACATATCGTGTTCGCCAGCCGAGATGAAAATCTTCTGGCCGGAAATCTTGTAGGAACCGTCTTCCTGTGGTGTGGCGCTGGTGCGTAGCAGGCCCAGATCCGTACCGCAATGCGGTTCGGTCAGGTTCATCGTGCCGGTCCAGGTGCCTTCCACCATCTTCGGCAGATAGGTGTCCTTCTGCTCATCGGTGCCGTGGGTCAGGATCGCGGCAATCGCGCCCTGCGTCAGGCCCGGATACATGGTAAGCGCCATATTGGCCGACGACATATATTCACCAACGGCGGTATGCAGCAGATAGGGAAGCCCCTGCCCGCCATATTGCTCCGGCACGGCGAGACCAAGCCAGCCGCCTTCGCGATAGAGATTATACGCTTCCTTGAAACCCTTCGGCGTCGTAACCGAACCATCTGACGCGCGTTTGCAGCCTTCGCGATCGGCGGTCTGGTTGACCGGAAACAGGGTGCCTTCGGCAAGCTTCGCGCCTTCGGACAGGATTGCCTCGACGACATCGGGCGACGCGTCGGCAAAGCCCGGCAGATTGTTGTAGCGCTGATAATTCAGAACGTCGTTGAGAACGAAATTCGTATCCTCAACTGGCGCGCGATAGCTCGGCATAGAAATCCTCCAAATTCATCACCTGAGCCGTTCCGCGATGCTTGGAACGAGCCCGTAACCGCGTTTCATGCCTGCATGCCACACGATAGCGAAACGTTATGACAGCGCGCATGTTGCAACAAAAAGGATGGTTTTCCGCGAAAAACAGCCAATTTTGCCACTTTTGACCGAGCCTAGCACGAATTTTGCGCACGACCAGTCAACTCGACATCAAAGCTAACCTACTTTGACGTTTCCGTAAACGTCAAAAATTACACAAGTTTGTGCAGGATGGGGAAATGTTCGTTATTGTAAGCGCCACCTTGGTTTGTCCTCCTGCGCCTTGGTATGGGCATTTCGTTGAATTTGATTTGTCCACTTCGAGAAATTAAGCGGAATAGATCAAAGTTTCCCATTATTATCCTTGTTGTTATCGATCACCGGAGCAAAGTGCGTCGCGTACGCCTAATTCGCTGACAGACGTCCAACTCTTCATATCAGCGAAGAAACTGAGGAAATCCCGCCGTTTCAGACTTCGCAAGGATCCTGCCTCTACCGAACACAGATGATCACCACTCATGATTGAAGCAGATGTGTAAGCTGCCTTCCCTTATATGTTGAAAATCGGGCACAGCCAGTAGACCAAAAACGTGGCCGATGTAGCTTCAGTCAAAAATCTCGGGCTTGGATAGACGAAAATTATGCTTGCGAATACTACGTACCCGCGCGGTTCCGAGTGGAGACTGTGGGATCTTCATATTCATACGCCAGCCTCATTTCACTGGGAAGGTGTGCGATTTATACCGGGCGATGATGTCCATAATAATGGAATTATCGACGATCTAATCGTCGCCCTAAATGAAGCGCAACCGCAAGTATTCGCGTTTATGGATTACTTCACGTTCGATGGATGGTTCGCCCTAAAGCGGAGATTGAAGGATCCGGCGGCTCCCAGACTCGAAAAACAGTCTTTCCGGGAATAGAGCTTCGTTTGTCTGCTCCGATGCGCGGCAGGTTAAACGCGCATGTCGTTTTCTCTGATAAAATCGAAGATCAACACCTCCGAGATTTCCTTTCCGCTCAGAAGCTGGAGCTAATTAATCGCCCCTTATCGGACGTGGCGCTTGCAGACTACGCACGCCGTGCATCTCCGGAAAAACTCGCTCACCACGGCTTTAAGAAAGCTGACGTTGAAGCGGATGAAACGATAGCGCGCAAAGCGGGCTACACTATTGGTGAGATAAACTGCGATGCGTACAAGGAGGCAATACGTAAGGTCCCTGACGGAATGGCGGTTGGGTTTATGCCATTTTCGACGAATGACGGTTTGACCAAGATTGATCGCAATGACCATTACGCGTATTCGCTAAGCCTCTTCGAAACATCGCCAATTTTCGAGGCGCGCGACCACGATCATTGGGCTGCCTTCGCGGGTGTTCAAACTCCCGGAAACAAAAGCTGGTTTGCGGCCTTTCAAACAGCGTTGCAAAATGTGCCTAGGCTGGCAGTCTCAGGCAGCGACTCATCGTTTTCGCGGCGTTGCAGGCGATAACAACCAGCGCGGATATGGCGACTTTCCCTCAAATAAAAAGACGTGGATCAAAGCTGACCCCACGTGGGAAGGACTTTTGCAGGCAATTCGCGAACCTGCGAAACGGTCATTCATTGGCGCAATGCCGCCCAAGCTAGACTTGGTTAACTCCTAAAACCTTTTACATAGACAAGATCGCGATTAAAAAGTATCGACCAGCACTTTCGCAGAAGATTGGCTCGATGGCGTTGAATTGAATTTGAATCATGACCTGGTTGCAATCATCGGGAATAAGGGTAGCGGCAAAAGTGCACTAGCAGATGTGATCGCCTTGCTTGGGAATTCACAACAGCAGAAGCACTTTTCCTTCCTTCAAGCCAAACGGTTCCGTGGAAAGAACGGTGAGCCAGCGCACCATTTCCAGGGAACATTGAACTGGCTTGCTGGAGAGCCCGGTTCGATGGTTCTGAGCGACAACCCGTCTGCAGAGCGCGTCGAGTTAGTGAAGTATATCCCACAGGGGCGTTTCGAAGCCCTGTGCAACGAACACGTCATGGGCACGTCCAATGCCTTCGAAAATGAGCTTCGATCCGTTATCTTCACCCATGTTCCCACCGAGGTAGCAGACGGGGCCCTAGATTTCGACCAACTTATTGAAAAGCAGGAAGAAGTTCATCGAGCTAAGGTTGGAGAACTCCGAAAGCGACTTCGAACGCTGAACGAGGAAATCGTACATATCGAGGATCAGCTGAATCCTGCGCTAAAATTGAACCTCCAGGAACAACTGTCGTTGAAACAACAGCAGGTCGCTGAACACAAGGCTGTTGAACCAAAAGAAGTCCCCGCCCCAACGGAAGAGCTTTCGATTGAGCAACAAGAGGCCTCATTACAACTTGTCTCCCTATCCGAAGAGATGGCGCAGATTACGGAAGCAATTGAGAAAACGAAAAGGCAGCAGGTCCTCAATACATCGAAACGGCGCTCTATCAAGAACATCAACGCTAGGGTTGCGATTTTTGAATCCCAATTAAACGAACTTCGGTCTGGCATCTCTGTGGACCTAATAAATATTGGCCTGCACATTGATGACGTCATTCAATTTAAGAATGACTCGGAAAAACTGATCGAAATGGAAAGTGCGTTGGCTGACGATAACGCTCAACTAATCGAACAGGCCGCTCAGTTTGAGAAGCAGAAGGAAGCAATGCACCAAACGCGGCAGAGCTCGCAAGCAAGCTCAACGAACCTCAGCAAATGCACCAAGAGTATCTGGCAGCAAAGGAACGATGGCAGAGCACTTTGGCAACGCTGGAAGGTTCAGAAACCCTGGCCGAGAGTGTTCGGGGACTGACTGCCCGTTTGTCACAGCTGCAAGCCTTACCGGAGGCGCTTGGCAAGAAACGCGATGACAGACGCGAGTTGGCGGGTGAGATTTATGACCTTCTGGCCGCCCAGCGTGAAAGTCGGGCTGAACTATTCTCCCTCTTCAATCCCTAATCCAAGGCAACACACTGATAAGAGAAGGATACAAGCTGGAATTTGTCGCCAAGCTCGGTGCTTCCGTGGAGGCGATTGCGTCTCGCTTGTTCAATCTGATCAAACAGAATGTCGGAGAGTTACGAGGAGAAGAAGAAAGTCTCGCCGCAGTGCGGTTGCGCTTTGAAAAGCATGACTTCACAGTGAGAGATCATGCGGTCCAGTTCGTCGACGATATGGAGGCTCTCGTGAGGGATGCTTCAAATCGGATATCAGGCGGTGGTGAAGGTATCCGCACTGTACTCCGCAAGGATCGTGAGCCCGTGGAAGTCTACGATTTCATATTCGGCCTGGAGTACTTGGAGCCAAAATATACCCTGCTTTTTCAAGACACCCAGATCGAGCAACTGTCACCTGGTCAGCGCGGTGCGCTACTGTTGATTTTCTACCTGTTAGTTGACAAAGGCCGGAATCCAATCGTTCTGGACCAACCAGAAGAAAATTTAGATAACGAGACCGTGGTAAGTTTACTTGTCCCGGTTCTCGAACAGGCAAAACAGAACCGCCAGATTATAATGGTCACCCACAATCCCAATCTCGCCGTTGTATGTGATGCTGAACAGATCATTTTTGCAGAGTTCGACCGAAAAGAAAATCCAAAGATCACCTACGTGTCCGGGGCAATCGAAGCGCCCATCATAAATAAACATGTTGTTACAGTCTTGGAAGGGACCAAGCCCGCGTTTAACAACCGAAGCCAGAAATATCATTAGTTTAGGATAGGTACCCAGTGTCGGCTCCAGATCCCAAAAACAGAACGCGGCCAAGACAACCATCAGCCGCCTATTCAAAGACGCTGCTAATATTTGGGTCATTCATTACTCTTGCGAAAGCTTTTATGATCGAACAGACGGGCGCTCACCCCGCATAACCTCCATCGCGATCAGAAAACTTGATTCCGGCCAAACTGTCTCGTTCTCAATTCACCAAGTGGCTGAACTTGAAGGGATCAACCTGGCCGGAATTGCCGATCATTATGACGTTTTGGAAAGGAAGATGCTCGATGCATTCTTTCAGCACGTCGGCAGTCATCGCGGCATGAAATACCTTCACTGGAACATGCGTGATATAAATTACGGCTTCGCGGCAATCGAGCATCGACACCGAGCAATTTCTGGCAATCCTTACGTCATACCGGATGAAAGCAAATTTGATCTTGCTCGCCTTTTGATCGACATCTATGGCGTTGGATACACTGGACATCCACGACTGACCACGTTACTTGATAAAAACAATAAACAACCGCGCGATTTCTTGAATGGTGCGTCAGAGGCAGATGCTTTTGTACAAGGGAACTATGTTGGACTTCATCAATCTACGTTGCGTAAAGTGGACATTTTGGCCAACATCGCGGGGCGAGTAGCTGATGGGTCGCTAAAGACGAATACAACATGGTGGGAGATGCACGGCGGACGACTGCGCACATTTATCAGTTTCGCGGCGGAAAACCGACCTTTTCAGCTTGTTGCTGGTGCAGCTAGCATCGTCGGCCTCGTGATTGCTTTCCAACCTCAACTCCCTCAGGCCATAATACGCTCGTTGTCGTTTGGAGACTGATCTGCTGCTTCAGGCAATAAATTTTTATCAATGACAGCTGGGGCATCTGCCCCGCTAGACAAGGTTTCTTGGACTCTGACGACGCATCTCTAAGCTCTAAAAGCAACATGCTCATCGAATTACAATCTGGTTACCTGTGCGGAATCACGCGGTCTTATCCCAAGGCCGCAATGCTCAAAAGCGTTCCGACAGAAATTTAGTTAGTCCAGCGCGTTCCACGCGGAAATGATGATTTTCGACACAGTATCTTCCTTACGTTCTGCTGAGCTCTCTCAAGTCGACTGTGCTCGACGCCGCACAAGACAAACGCACGCCGTCCAACAACGCTCTGGCAGGTCACAGGAGTGCAGCTGGATGTTCGCGATTGTGAGTTAACTCGCCCCCTTTTGGGGCTAATACTTATTCAATTTGGACCCCCGCTAAATTTCATCCGAAGGACTGACTTTTAATCAGCGGATGGAGTGGAGAGTTGAAAAGAGTGGATACGACTGTTCGTGTACGGCGCGCCTTCCATGTTCAAGGTGGTCACCAGAGAGCTTCATGTTTCGCGTAATTCGGCGCGCAAAATACTGCGATCTGGTGTGACGGAGTTTTGTTACAAACGTGAACATCAGCCTTTTCTAAGGTGGAGCCTTGGAAAGGGGACGTTGAACGTTTTCTTGTTTCCACCGATTGTCAGTTGAACGTCATTTTTGAAACAAAAGCATCACCGATTGAGAGCTGTGCGCTTCTCGTACTTCCTTCCAAAACAGTTCGTGTTTGAGAGCATGCATGTCCGAAAGAGGTTCGGAAAGCGCATCGATGTTTAGTGCTCGGTGTTCTACGAAATTGAGGAACTCATTTTCAACACCGTATTCTAAGATAACGGAGTTTGAAACTCGGCCATTGATCCGGACTGCCTTTGCCAGATCCATTTTAATCTTTCGTCCTATATAGCTTTTACCATTAGACACGAATGCTATTCTGTCGCTCTTTCGATCTAGTTCTTCCTTCGCGCGATTTCGCTTTTGATCAACAATCCTTGTGCGCATGGATTCGAATCTGCTGCCCTTATAAGCTTTAGCTTTTGGACCTGTTCCAGCTGGAGCAGCGACCAGAGAGGATGTGTCGGGAAAACCTGCTAGACGTAGCACACGTCCGCTTACCCCTCTTGATATCGCATCGGAAGCAAAATCAAGGTCAGTTTCAGATACTGACCCTACCCCTTCACCTTCAGGATCAATAATCAAAAGTTCACTCGTATTTCTATCGCCCTCGACACCAATAAACAGACCAGTCGCCAATTTCTGTCCGGTGTGGCCGTTGGGGAAATTAATGGTTTGCTTTTGAGCCAGTGCCCCACTTGGAACCTGCGCACCAATACCTAGCTGCTTTTTCCGGTAAGCTAACGATGTCTGCGTCCCTTTACACTCGATTACATGCCAAACCCCGTTTAGGTCTTGCGCAACAAAATCAGGAGATTTTGCGGACCTTGTTTCTTTGTTCCAACTGCTGTGAACCCAATAGTTGCATGCATTCTGTCTATGAAATATTTCCCATCCGCAATTGGACCGATTTGTAATTTCTGGAACAGCCAGTATATCGGTGCTCCCATTCCAAAGTCGTCACTCAGGATAGTTTTCTGATGTGCGTCGAGCTCATGAAAAGATTTAGTCAGTTGGAAATCTGCAGAATCCACCAACGCATGAATATACCTAACCCAAGCCCAGTATTCGCTAAGCGACACTCCAGACGCATAAGATGGCGTGGTCAGATATCCGATTGCTAGGAGCAAGGCGGGGATGTTTACGTCCCAAATCTGAGATCCGGCAGTAAATTCAGGTGGAAATGCTGGCAAATTAGGCGCTGGTGGCCACGTAGTCTGGTCAACATTCACGCGTAAATTTCTCTGCATCGTATTCTTGTCGCCCCCGTTTAAGCACTTATAGCTTGCTGTTCATTTCATATTCAATTGAAATCAGATTCAAACTGGCCCCATCAGACGCAGATACTTCATCGCAAAATTTTTCCGAAAACAAGCCTGCTGGTTTTAGGGTTTTCGGTAACCTATTTTGCAATATTTCCCATTGGCTATAGCGATGCAACATCATCGAGCACGCCCACGAAGGAATCTATACTATTTTTAAGATTGCCCATCCTAAATTGTGCCTAATCATCGCCACATGATTTGCGCTTGTAGTCCAGTGGGAGCGGACCCCATAAGTAGCGATGGGGAGCGCGACCTTAGAGCTCAAGCAGCCCTCATCTCTTGAACCTTAGTAACGACACGAAAACTCCGCTCATGATATCGCAGAAACTTGCGAGAACGCTCATGTAGCGCCTGATCCGGAACCTTCGTGATCCGTAGGAACATGGTTGATTTACCGTAGCAGTATCCAAACGCATATTGAGATAACGTAATACTCACATTTCACCTGCAGATACAAAATCCAACTAGACTCCTGCTCATGATTGTTCCATTTATTGCTGATAATTGGGTGGGTTAAATCATGGATCAGCAGCGTTCGGAATCGACCAACTCGGTCGAAAATTCCGCTTTTCAGGTAGTTTATCGGTCGAAGACAAGATCGAACGAGCTCGAACAGAGCTTTTAGATCTTTCAGCTCGAAATCGCTTGTTGAACGTGCCGCGTTTTTCAAAGAGCGCGAAGACTGTCGATATCATCGATGAAAAAGCGGCAGAAGTATTTCGAATTCTCGTGACTGAAGGCAAGGTAATGACCTTCCTTGCAGGCGCGAAAGGACGTGAAAACCGGGGAAGACGCTGATGGCGAGGAGCTTATTGAGCTCGCACTCCCGGACGATGACGAGCGCGATAAGCAAGGCAAGCTTGTTCGACATGGAGATACCAAGCTACAGACCAAGATGACGCCGAATGCTTTGCAGAAGCGCCTTCTGGACCTTTATTTTGACGCGCGCACGCTCGAAGAAGAGCAAGGCGTCAATATTCTATTTCTTGGCCTCGGAACGCTGAAGTGGATCGACCCGAACAATAAAGAGAATAACCGATATGCTCCCCTGATATTGGTGCCAGTCATATTGGAACGCGGGACCGCCGGTGAACGGTTTAAGCTACGGGCGCGGCAAGAAGATTTCTCGTCCAATCTGTCCTTGGAAGCGTTACTTGACCGTGTCCACGCGATCAAAATGCCCGAGTTTGAGGCAACAGACGATTTTTCATTTGAAGATTACGCGCAGAAAGTTGCCTCTTGTATCGCTGTTAAGCCGGATTGGTCAGTACAGCCTGACGACATCGTTCTTGGCTTCTTTTCATTCGCCAAATTCCTGATGTATCGGGATCTCGATCCTGCTCTATGGCCAACCCACGCCAAATTTACAGATACGCCTCTTATTAGATCTCTCGTCTCTGACGGATTTGAACGCGATGATGACCTGATTTCTGACGAGGCTAATATTGATGCCGTCATCCAGCCATCTGAGATGACCCATATCGTCGATGCAGATAGTTCCCAGTCTGCAGCCATTCATGAGGTTAAACGAGGTAAGAACCTTGTAATTCAGGGGCCTCCCGGAACAGGGAAATCGCAGACAATTGCCAATATTATTGCTTCGGCAGTTGCTGATGGGAAAACCGTTCTGTTTGTTGCCGAGAAGATGGCGGCTCTGGAGGTCGTAAAACGTCGGCTTGACGCTGCTGGTGTCGGCGAAGCTTGCCTTGAGTTGCACAGCAATAAAGCGAACAAGAAAGCCGTACTGCACGACCTCCAAAAGACATGGGACTTAGGCTCACCACGCGGAAATTTCGATGGCGCGATAGATGATGTCTTGCTCGATCTTCGTGACAGGCTGAACGATCATCCCAAGAGGCTCCACCGTCTATATGAGCCATATCGACTTTCAGCTTATACAGTCATAGGTCATCTGTCTCGACTTCGTCGGGAAGGCATGGCACCGTCAGATATCGAGCTTCATAATGCGGTGGAGTGGACACCTGGTCATCGCGACGAAGTGTCAAAGTTGCTTATGAGCTCGCCGAACGCATTCGCGACATTGGACTACCTTCTCGACACCCTTGGCGTGGTGTCGGGATAACGGGTATCTCACCTCTCGATCTTGAACGACTGGCCGTACGCATTCAGAACTCAAGCACAGCATTCGCGGAATTGCTCGAAAGGATGCAAGAAACGACGACGGCGCTTCAGCGTGCGAATGTCGTCGATCTTCAAGATTATCAGAAATGCAAGAAGCTAGCAGACAGACTCGCTAGCTGTCCCGATACCATTGCGAATGATGCGCTTTCAAATGATGTATGGGCGAGTTCGATCACCGAGATCGCTTCCTTAGTTCAAGATGGAAAGAAGTTAGCGAATGTTGCTGAAAAATTAATGAAATCTTAACATCGGAAGCTTGGGGTCTGAACCTGCAGAACTCGTTTCGCAGTTCTCGCGAGTACCTGCAAATTTCTCAGATGCAGCTTTTACGACCGTTGAACAATTAAGAACCCTTTGCCGCGATTGCTGACAGCGGTGCGATCATTGCAAGCATTGCTCGGGGTAGACGATATAGGCTCATTGGCTTCGATTGAGCGGATGGTCGTAATCGGCCAACGCGTGGCGAATGCCCCAGACGCAAGCCCGGACGCGTTTGTTGCAGCTATTTGGGAACGAGGGCTTGATCAGGCCGGTGATCTTGCTGAAGCCGTAGCCACACTACAAAACGCGCGATCAGAACTTACAGGAAAGGTTACTGATCACGCCTGGGAAGTCGATCTCGTTGCGGCGAGAACCGCTTTGGCGGTTCACGGAAAGCGAATGCTCAAATTCCTGAGCGGGGATTGGCGTTCTGCCCGATCATTGCTCAAAACGGTATTGGTTGGTGAGCCTTCCGTCGACGAAACGTTGCGTATTCTCGACTTTCTTCAGAAGGGCAAGCAGGCCAGATCGACTATACGAGACGGAGATGCTCTTGGCCGTTCCGCCTTTGGAGCGGACTGGCGCGGTGAGAAGACAGACCCCAAGCCACTTGAAGATTTGGTGCTTTGGATGCGTAGCCTGCGGGGTGTCAGCACTGAGGCACGGCAGATCGCAAGCCGTCTTTCGAACAAAGCCGCAGTTGGCACTAGCGCAGAACAAGTACAAGGCATCTTGGAAGAAGCCCGCAGACTGACTCATGCTCTGTGGTTGGAACTGTCCGATAAGACGCAGATTCTCTTCCCTGGCGCTACCGGAGCAGAAGACGCGCATTTATCGCAAGTCCTTAGATTGGTGGATGAGCTCGGCCAAGCTGAGCAGGAAGCCAAGACGCTCCTTAAGCGCGATCTGGCGACAGCAGGTGAACGTTCGAAAATTTTCCAAGTGTTAGGCCTTGCCATTGATCTGAAAGCAAAGGTAGACGGTCAGGGAACGCTTTTAGCTTCAGCATTTGGTCAACGTTGGGAGGGCATTGGATCCGATTGGGATGCACTCTCTTCTGTTCGATTGGGTTCAGCAAAATGCAGACATACGTCCTTTAGCTGCGACAATAGCTGATCGGGGAGACCTGGCCAGAAAAACGGGAGCGACGCTTGACGATGCCGGTACCTGGGTCGGCGAATTCTCAGCGATCCTTGATTACCTACAGACCGATCCGGAAACACTTTTGGAGCCAACAGGGTTGAGGAAGTTCCCTGCTCCGAATTGCAGGAGCGGTTGCAAGTTTGGTTGACCTCACGGGAACAGCTATCGAAATGGACCGCCTACCGTAATCGCGCCAATGCCGCAAATGATGCAGGCGCAGAACTAATTGTTGAACGTCTGGAAGACGGTCGTGTCACTCCAGACGGCGTAATGTCATATTTTGAGATGGCATTTTACGAAGCCATCCTACGTGATCAACATAGACACGATCCGGAGTTAGCTCGTTTCGATGGCGAGGTTCACGGAAGGCTGGTAAATGAATTCGCGCGCCTTGACATGGACAGGATGGGACTGTCACGACTGGAAGTCGTTCGTTCACACCATAAACGTATTCCGGGCAAGAGCGGTGTTGGCCCCGTCGGCGTGCTCAGATCTGAAATGGCTCGTCGCCGTGGTCACATGCCAATTCGTCAGTTGATGACCAGGGCGGCTCCAGCAATTCAAGCGCTGAAGCCCGTCTTTATGATGAGCCCGCTGTCCATTGCACAGTTTCTGCCACCTGCACAACTCACCTTCGATTTGCTCGTTATGGACGAAGCTAGTCAGATACAACCTGTTGACGCCATTGGCGCTGTTGCCAGAGCGCGGCAGGTGGTTGTTGTAGGCGACGAAAGACAGTTGCCGCCAACGCGCTTCTTCTCGAAGATGACTTCAAGCGGCTCGGAGGACGACGACGAACTTGAAGGCGCACAGGTTTCAGATATCGAGAGCATTCTCGGTCTGTTTTCTGCGCGTGGTCTGCCGGAGAAAATGTTGAGATGGCATTATCGTAGCCGTCACCAGTCACTCATCGCAGTTTCAAATAGCGAGTTTTACGAAAACAAGCTGTTTATCGTTCCTAGTCCGTACACGCACGAAGCCGGAATGGGGCTCCGATTCCATCAAGTTGCAGGCGGAACCTTTGAAGAGGGCGTTAACAAAACTGAAGCAAAGGCCGTGGCCAAGGCTATCATCAAGCATGCTCTTGAGAACCCTAACCAGTCACTGGGTGTTGCTGCTTTTTCGATCAAACAGCGTAGAGAAATTCAGGATCAGCTAGAAATCCTGCGACGGCTTAATCCTGAAACTGAAGCCTTCTTTCATTCGCACCCAACAGAACCGTTCTTTATCAAGAACCTAGAAAACGTTCAGGGTGACGAACGTGATGTCATTTTCATTTCAGTGGCCTACGCCCGCAATGCCCAAGGGTACATGGGGATGAGGTTCGGCCCACTTGGAGCAGAGGGTGGTGAACGACGTTTGAATGTTTTGATTAGTCGCGCCAAGCAACGCTGTGAAGTCTACGCGTCCATAACCGATGAGGACATCGATTTGGAGCGCGCACGAGGCAAGGGCGTAGCTGCATTCAAGCTCTTCCTTCATTTTGCCAGAACCGGACGGCTTTCGCTATCCAAGCGTACTGAACGCGAGATGGACAGCGTCTTTGAAGAACAGGTCGCTGCAGCATTGACCGAGCGTGGCTACCAGGTCCATCCGCAAGTAGGTATTGCTGGGTTCTTTATCGACCTCGCGGTCGCCGATGACGCGGTACCAGGGCGGTATTTGCTCGGTATTGAATGCGACGGTGCGGCATATCATGACTCTCGTTCAGCTCGCGACCGTGATCGTTTGCGACAAGCTGTTCTCGAAGCGCATGGCTGGAATATTCATCGCATATGGAGCACCGATTGGTTTCAACGCCCAAATGCTGAGCTCGAAAAGCTGATTGCCGCGATAGAACGTGCGAAGGTCAATACACTTGAACTCGAAGGTGACACAGAGAAGAAGCGCAAAGCAGTCAATGTGGAGATCATCACCATTGATCGTGATGACGTGACTGAAATCGGGCTACTGCCGAAGGATGTGATCGAAAACGCAACTCCCTTTATAAGGAAGCGTCAATCACGCCAGCGATCCATGTTGAACTTCATGAAACGCCTATCGGCATTCTGGTTGAACACATTAAGGAAATTGTGGAGGTCGAGGGCCCTCTTCATCAAGACGAACTCGTCACTCGGCTCAGAAGCGCGTGGGGATTACAAAGAGCAGGCCAGCGCATCAACAGCCACGTAACCGTGGCAATATTGGCGGCCGCCCGAAACAAGCACATCAACATCGAAGGGCAATTCCTGCTTTGGCCAAATGGTGAAATCAAGCTTCGTGATCGAAGCGAAGTTACCTCGCTCAGCTTGCGCCGCCTCGATATGCTTCCTCCAATGGAAATTGATCAGGGACTTCGACAATTGGTCGAGGCGAGCTTCGGTGCAACGCCAGATGAAGCAATCAATGCGATTTCGAGAGCGCTTGGGTTCAAATCAACAAGTGGTCAATTGAGGGAACATATCCAAGCGAGAATTGGCTATTTGCAAAAGGCCAATATACTTGAGGAACGAGATGGGCTTCTCACACTCAAGACAACTTAAAACCGAAGAAACTCCGCACCTGCTTCTGCCCCGATTGCGGCAGAAGCAGGTGCGTTTAACGTCACATCAATTATTTGGTTTCTGGATCGCTATGATGGTTATCGCTTGGCAATGTTTTAGGGTGTCAGGTTTGAAGCGTTTAAGTTTCTGAGCGCTGACCGTGTTCAGAGAGGCGATTTTTAACGTGGGGGCAGAATGAAAAATTATGTAGCTTTCGTCGCGATCCTGATTGCGGCTATGTCGTTTTCAATTTCGCGGATGCACGCAATACCCCTGCTCTGGGAAGAAGGGCGGCGTTGCGCGTTGTACCGCCGATGGCAAGTTTCTCTGTCAGGACGGCTCAATCAGTAAATCCAAGCGACTGTGCACTAGAAAGTAGCGGTCGTATGGTTCGAATGATAATGGCCGCGCTTCTCTGTGTGAGCGCTTTGGCCGCTCATGCCGCTGAATTAATTGGACGAGCCTCAGTGATCGACGGTGACACAATCGAGATACATGGCGCGCGCATTCGACTGAGTGGGATTGACGCCCCGAAAGCGCGCAGACCTGTAAGAATGCGGAAGGCAAGTTATATCGTTGCGGCCAGCACGCGGCCCTAAAACTGGATGCATTCATTCACGATGCACAGCCGGTCACTTGTTTCCCAGTGGATCGGGATCGGTACGGCCGAACCGTTGCGACATGCCAAACAAGCCAAGGCCAAGACATCGCCGCATGGTTGGTCGAGAACGGTCTCGCATTGGATTGGCCAGTTTATTCCAAGGGAGCATACGAAAACGTGCAAGACATTGCTATGCGAGCCTCTTCAGGCCTTTGGCAAGGCGATTTCATTACGCCATGGGAATGGCGAAAACTACCGAAAGCACAGCGTCGATGAGCCATGGAAACTCAATGAAATCGAGCAGGCTCACATACGCTATCGGCGACGTTCACGGGCGTGCAGATTTACTGGAAAAGTTGCTGGATCAGATTCAGCTTGATGCTGATCAGCGAGCGGTCGAGTATCGCATTATCTTTTTAGGAGACATCATTGATCGCGGGCCTGATAGCAGGAGGGCGATGGACTTGGTACATGCAACGCTCCATGCTTCTCCCAATAGTCGCCTAATTCTCGGCAACCACGAGGAGTTTTTCTTAGAGTCCTTGATTGCAACCAAGAGAGTGAACGTGTTCGGGATCACTGGTTAGATAAAGGCGGATTCGAGACGCTAGCGTCATATGGTCTTCTCGATTGCAGTGACGTCACGCACTTGGCTGAGGAATTCAAGAAACGTTTTCCTCATCACCTGGCAATGATGCGACAAGCCGAGAACCTTGTCATCGACGGAAACTATGCGTTCGTCCATGCAGGCGTTCGACCGAACGTCTCTTTGAAAGACCAACGAGAGAAAGACTTGCGCTGGATCAGGGGCGAGTTCCTCAACCATACGGATGCTCATGAGAAGATCGTTGTCCATGGTCATACAGTTACTGCATCGCGTAGGCCGGAAGTTTATTCAAACAGAATAGCGCTGGACACAGGAGCTTATGAAACAGGAACCCTAAGCGCAGCCGCGATAACTCCAAGGAACAATCCAAGGCAAACAAATTTTATCCAGGCTTTCGCAGCGCACGTTCTTTGAAACGATAGGTGTTTAATCTATCGTTTCAATCTCCTCAATATTTTCCGCTGGAATAGCACGCCTGAACAGAAGACAAGAATCTATTCCTGCCCTCTTGTATTCAGGCTTGGTCATTAACCAGGCGTACTCCTCCAAAATATCTCGAACAAAATTAGGATAGCGGTCGTTTTGACGAGTGTGTTCAATTGAGAAGAAGGGGTGCATCGCATCCAATGCTTCACTGCCTGGTATGACGATCTTTATGACTCTCGGGTTTCCGCGCTTTGTAATTAAGGGCAGCAGGTCACTTCGCCCGGAAAACTCCAGTAAACGGCGATCAAATTCTGATCCAAGGAAAAGATAGTCATAACCGTTCATAAGTTCCTTCAACGAAATAGCCGCATGCAGTTGATTCTCACGATAAATGAGAGAACCTTTATCGACCGCATCACTAACCAAATCATCGGTAAGTATATTTCTCAAACCAGGGATCGTACATCTGAGCCACTCTACGCGATCAGCAACTGATAGTGGCTTTATCCCTCAGATATAATCTCCTGCGCTTCAAGGTCGGTTAAACGCGTTCCATGAAAAATACGCACATGATTGCTTTTGATCCAATCGAGGGTTACGTCGATGATGACCTCAATGTCGACGCTTTCTTCAAATGCATCCAACGCATCTTCCTTAAACTCAAACTTGTCACGCTTCAGTTTTAGGCGAGTTTCTTTTGATAGATGAGCTTCAAGAACATGGTGTAAATCGAATAACCATTCAGTGGCATCGAAATCAATTATCATTAATTATGTCCCCGTCGCAATATCTGCTCATCGAGTAACTTTCTCTTTGAAATATTCGTCGCTTTTTCAACGCGCTTTAATGATTGAAAAATAAACCACTTTGTTTCAATGATCATTAGTATATTGGCAGTTGCCGTACGCCACGTTCGCGTTTTGAAAGGTACGAAAGACAGCATAGCTGTCGGACCGGACAATGAATCTATCAATCATCTTCTTCCAAAGGGCCGCCCTTTGATAAAAACTCTGTCGGGTCCCTCGCTTCTACGTGGCCAAGAAACTTTATCTCGAACTTCCTGTTACCGACGCGAATTATCTGAGGACTATCTATTTCGACGATGGCGAGCAATTCAGCCAAACGCTCACTAGGCTCAACGTCGAGTAGCTTTTCGTTCGCCATTAACTAATCTCCATGCGAAATACAGCCCACATATTTCGCGAGCTGCTAACATTCTCCCAATTTAATATTTACGAAATCACTTCGAATTAACCTTAAATTCTGGTGATCCCGTAGGCATTCAGAGTGTACAATGAACCAATCGCCACACATTCTATTGGATACCTGCGTGATTTCTCAGTTCACGTACAAGAATCCTTCTGAACACCTTATCACGTGGCTCAGGACATTTCCGGAAGATTCTTTAGCGATTTCAGTGGCAACCGTCGTAGAAATTCAGAAAGGCATAGAGAATTTAAGGGCTGCCAAATCACCCCGCGTTCAAGCATTTGAGACTTGGCTTGATGAACTTTTGACCACAGACATCAACTGCATTCCGCAGTGTACGAAAGTGGCAAGACTTCAAGGTAGAATGGTTTCTGTACCCGCCCTCAAGAATCTTTGGGTTCCAGATTCCAATGCAAAATCGCCAAAATACGGACAGGATCTGCTCATCGCGGCCACCAGCATCTGTCACAACATTCCGATTGCAACGATGAATATCAAAGATTTTGAAGCCATTCACGAGCACTTCCGTTTACCCGGATTAATTGATCCAAGCACCTCCGTCTGGCACATTTCGCCGTCATGGCCTCCACAATCCTTGCCTAATGACCGATCAAATGTCTTGACGTAACTAATATATCCATTATTCTGGATATATGGAAACAGAAGAAGCTATAACCGCACTCGCAGCACTCGCCCAATCGACAAGGCTCGACACCTTTCGACTGTTGGTGAAACATGAACCTGACGGTCTTCCTGTCGGAGAACTCGCTCGGATGCTGGATGTACCGCAGAACACGATGTCTGCACATCTGGCGACACTGTCTCGCGCTGGGCTTGTGAACGGCGAACGTCAGAGCCGCTCGATCATCTATCGCGCTGATCTCGACCGATTTAGAGAACTGACCCTTTTCATGATCAAGGACTGCTGTGGCGGCAGTGCCGAGCTCTGCGCACCTCTTATAAAAGCCTGACACCCTGTTGCGAACCGAAGACGGTCGCCCAGTAACACAAGGCCGCTGAATTCGGCCTTCCATAAACGGACTGATAAAATGACGGATCGGATCTACAACGTGCTCTTCTTGTGCACGGGCAATTCCGCACGCTCAATTTTGGGCGAGGCAATTCTGAACAAGGATGGCGAAGGACGTTTTCACGCCTATTCGGCTGGCAGTCGGCCAAAGGCGACGTTCATCCTCTCGCAATCAAGGAACTGGATGCTCTTGGCTATTCCACGGAGAACCTGAGTTCAAAAGCTGGGATGTGTTTTCAGGTACCGACGCCCCTCAGATGGATTTCATTTTCACGGTCTGTGACAACGCTGCCGGAGAGGCTTGCCCTGTCTGGATTGGCCATCCTATGACAGCCCACTGGGGCATTGAGGACCCTGCCGCTGTTGAAGGAAACGACGCAGAAAAGCAGCGCGCCTTTGCACAGGCCGCCCGTTTTCTGAAGAACCGGATATCAGCATTCCTGAACCTTCCCCACGCCACGATAGACCGCATGGCGCTTCAAAATCATCTGAAAGAGATCGGCACCATGGAAGGTAGCACACAGACAAATGTGGAGAATAACTGATGTCCACATTCGAACGTTATCTGACGGTCTGGGTGGCTCTTTGCATTGTCGCAGGTGTAGCTCTTGGCCACTTCTTTCCGACAGTATTCCATGCAATCGGGTCTGCTGAAGTCGCCAGGGTCAACATTCCAGTCGCTATTCTTATCTGGCTCATGATCATCCCCATGTTGCTGAAGATCGATTTCAGCGCATTGAGACAGGTCACTGAGCACTGGCGTGGCATCGGCGTCACGCTCTTTATCAATTGGGCCGTCAAACCATTCTCTATGGCACTTCTCGGTTGGCTATTTATCGGCTGGCTGTTTCGCCCTTATCTGCCTGCAGACCAGATCGACTCCTACATTGCCGGGCTGATTATTCTGGCCGCCGCCCCTTGCACAGCAATGGTGTTCGTCTGGTCCAATCTGACCAAGGGGAGCCGCATTTCACGCTGTCGCAGGTCGCCTTGAACGACGCGATCATGGTTGTGGCATTTGCCCCTATCGTCGGGCTACTGCTCGGACTGTCGGCAATTACTGTCCCGTGGGACACGCTTATTCTGTCGGTTGTCCTCTATATCGTCATTCCGGTGATTATCGCGCAAATCCTACGCAGAAGCATTCTCGCCAGCGGCGGACAACAATCCTTCGATGCAATGCTCAGAATGCTACAACCGCTGTCTCTGATTGCGCTTTTGGCGACGCTCGTTCTGCTATTCGGGTTTCAGGGAGAGCAGATCATCACACAGCCCATGATCATTGCGATGCTGGCCGTGCCGATCCTCATTCAGGTCTATTTCAACTCCGGCCTCGCCTATCTGTTGAACCGAATTTCAGGCGAGCAACATTGCGTCGCCGGTCCTCGGCGTTGATTGGCGCATCCAACTTCTTCGAGCTGGCAGTAGCAGCAGCAATCAGCCTTTTCGGCTTCTCATCTGGCGCGGCGCTCGCAACAGTGGTTGGCGTTCTTGTTGAAGTGCCGGTCATGCTCTCGGTCGTCTGGATCGTGAACCGCTCAAAGGGTTGGTACGAACGCGGTGCCAATCAAAATCCAGTCACCGAAACAGGAAAACTCTAATGTCAGTTACGATCTATCACAATCCGAACTGTGGCACCTCTCGCAACACATTGGCCTTGATCCGTGCCAGCGGCGAAGAGCCTGTCGTCATTGAATATGTACAAAATCCGCCTTCGCGAGAACGATTGGTCGAATTGCTCACTGCAATGCAGATGACGCCTCGTCAACTCCTTCGCGAGAAAGGCACACCATATGCCGAATTGGGATTGTCCGATCTAAACTGGACCGATGACGAACTGGTCGACTTCATGATGGCGCATCCTATCCTGATTAATCGTCCAATCGTGGAAACGTCGCTTGGCACCAAACTGTGCCGTCCGTCAGAACTGGTTCTCGACATTCTGGAAAACCCGGTGTCGTCATTCACCAAAGAGGACGGAGAAGTCATCACCTATGAAAGATAGTCCGCTGACATGGACCTGCCGAACCTCGATCAGGATTCCTTCGCATTGCCTGACCTGGATGCATTACGTGCCGACTTTCCAAAGCATAAGCCTCGTATCCTTTTGCTCTATGGCTCACTTCGTGACCGTTCCTATAGTCGGTTTCTGACGCTGGAAGCACAGCGCCTTCTCGATGCGATGGGTGCTGAAACGCGTGTCTTTCACGCCAATGGTCTTCCTTTGCCAGACGATGGTTCAGCAGAGCATCCGAAGGTGCAAGAACTGCGTGAGGCAATGCTTTGGTCAGAAGGGCAAGTCTGGACCAGTCCCGAACGTCATGGAGCCATGAGCGCTGTCATGAAATCGCAGATCGACTGGATTCCATTGCCGGGTGGTGCAATTCGTCCGACGCAGGGCCGAACTCTGGCATTGATGCAGGTATCCGGCGGATCGCAGAGCTTCAACGCTGTCAATCAGATGCGCATTCTGGGGCGCTGGATGCGAATGATCACCATTCCAAACCAGTCATCCGTTGCAAAGGCATGGCAGGAATTTGACGACGCTGGACGGATGAAACCTTCATCGTTCTATGATCGCGTGATGGACGTAATGGAAGAACTAATGAAGTTTACACTTCTGACGCGTGGCATCTCGGATCATCTCACAGACCGTTATAGCGAGCGCAAGGAAGAAGCTGCCAAACTCGAAAAGCGTGTTTCGTTGAAATCAATATGAGCGCTGAACGGCTTCCCATTGCGGCCATCGCCGGTCTCGGACTGACCCAGAATATCGGTTACGGCACTTTATATTATTCCTTCAGCATTCTCGCGCCATCCATGGCGCGGGACTCTCCGTTTCCAACGAATGGATTTTCGGAGCACTGTCGGTTGCCTTGCTAGCCGGGGCTTTCTGGCTCCCTGGTTAGGCAAATGGATTGATCGTTACGGCGCAGGTCGCATGATGACGATAGGCTCGATACTGGCCGCCGTCTCTCTCATACTGTGTTCGCTTTCTCCAAATGCTTTGATGTTTGCAGGTGCGCTAACGATCATCGAAATCGCCGCAAACCTCGTCCAATATGGAGCAGCCTTTGCATTATTGGTGCAATTAGCTCCAAATGTTGCCCAGCGTAGCATCACCTATCTGACATTGATTGCAGGCTTTGCCTCGACAATTTTCTGGCCCATTACAACAACCCTTCAACATTGGCTTACCTGGCAACAGACCTATTTGCTGTTCGCTTGCCTCCATTTGTTTCTCTGCGTGCCGGTACACCTTTTGCTCGTGCGTTCTATTGCAAAGAGTGGTCGGAAACGATCAACGAATGGAACAGTCACAACCGCCTTTTCAGGTGATCTGCCTGCCCATCAACGGCGCAAAGGTTTCGTACTGGTTCTCGTAGCATTCTCGTTGCAAGCCCTCGTTGCGGCGGCCACTCTGGTCCATATGGTGCCGATGTTGGGCGCGCTCGGTCTCGCAGGTTCTGCAGCATTTATTGGCGCGATATTCGGACCTTCTCAGGTAGCCAGTCGCCTGATCAACATGCTTGGTGGCAAAACCTCACTCCGATCCGTCTGGCAGTAATCTCTGCCTCCTTGATGGGGCTAGCCCTCATTGTTCTGCTATTCGAGCTCCATCCATTATTGCGACGATAATGTTTGCCTGTCTTTTGGCTTCGGAAACGGTCTATTCAGTATTGTCTCCGGAACATTGCCGCTGTCATTATTCGGCAGTGACGGCTACGGTGCCATGCAAGGCAAGATCATGTCAGCCAGACTAATCATTTCGGCCACTGCGCCATTCGCGATGGCATTGGGCTTGGAAACGTTCGGTGTGAAAACCAATTTAGCCGTCATGATTGGAACAAGCCTTCTCTCCGTCATCATACTTTTCTGTATCACCCGTCTTCGCGAGAACAGCATCCGTAGAGCTTGAATGTCTTGTCAGATCCAGAATGCAAATTCATTCAGATCGCCGAAAATTTCCAGTTGACTCCTGAATTATGTTCACTCTATGTTCCATGCATGAAACACGCGCTCGCCCATTTCCTGTTGCTGACTATGCTCCCTATTGAGCTTGTCGCTCGCGCGCGTCGAATACGTAGCTTCTGAGTTTTGAACCCCGCAGTTCATAGGCGGCGTAAGTTCATACGCCATACTCAGAGGAACTCTTTTCAATGTTCCAATCCATTACCGACCGTCTTCTCAAGGACGTCAGACTGAATGCGTCTGCTTATAAATTCCCACCCACGCAGGTACTGAAGTGCCGTGGCGAACCGCTTTTCCGTTCGCAACAAGCGCGTGACCTGGCATGTCTTTTGATCTATCTCCTAACGTAATTGCTTGGACTTGTTTGCCTCTGCTCGTACGTTTTGGCGACGGTTATCATGTTCCTGATTTCGCAATCCAACGAAACGACGGTGATTATCTCGTGGACGCGACACCTCCACCGGAGTGGGCGATCACAGCCGCCGAAACTGATGGCTGGCTCTATGACTGCACCAGTTACCAGCACGACGCCAATGCTGAAGTCATTGCAAATGCGGTAGACTTACTACCATACGCGCAGAATTCAACGGTTTCGCTTTCTGACCGCGTGCGCCTGCTGACCGTTCTCGATGACTACGGCCCACTTCCGCTTAAGCATTGTTTTCAACTCATTCGAAATTCAAGCGAGCCAATGGCGGCAATCGCCGCGCTCTATTTCTCCGGTGAAATCGTATTCGATTTGACTGAGAGGATAGCTCCGGAAACACGCGTTTCCAGAACCTAGTTCACTTCCACAATCCTAAATGATGCAAATCGGCGTTTACGCGCCCGATAATGAGGAGTCTTACGATGAATAGTCAAAATTATCTGAACGACATGATCAGCAAACTCCACCAACTGATCGATGATCTGAAGATGCTCCGAGATGGCAAACAGCCAACACCTGAAATTCTTGATGACAGTCCCGCGTTATACGACTGGAAACAGACTACTCGACCTGCTGCATGTCTAGAAGGACTGGTTCAGGAACATCCTTTGCTTGGTCGCAACAGGCTCATCATCACCAGCGATCTCTACTATCTCGATCCTGAAATGCGGTTCGCACGCACACTTTCCAGGTTCTATAGGCTCGGAAATCCAGCCAGGTTCGGACGGCAGCATTAAATCCATGAGGGCAACGTCGATGAAACTCATCCGAATATCGGGTCGCTACTGGCGGCCACCCCTTCCCCACTTCCACGCAGTGTGAGTAAACAGAATGAAGTATTTTCAACGAACACAAGACGGTTTGGCCTTGAGCTGGCTCGGGCACACGTCACTAGGCAAATTCGAAAACACGGCCTTCATCATTTTCTAGCAGGGCGAGTGTGCACTCTTGCTACCATTATCGATCACCAAGAAGATCTGGAATTCTACGAACGCGCGCTTACTGAGATCAAACACTACTGTGCAGGCCCGCGCTCGCAACGGATCATCACAATTGACGAAAAGCAAGCGCAACGCCAAAAGCGGTTAAAGCGACCGACCGAGGAATTTTCGTGGGCAAGGCAAACCGTCTTCTTGACGCACAATGAGTTATCATTGCCTGAATACGTATCGGCAACAGTAGACTACGTTGTTCCCATTAAAACCGACGTATCACTTTGCGAAGCCGTTGCTCGGGGTTTTCAGCACACTAAAATTGAATTTTCTAAAATCGATGAGCTTCATACCGTTTCCCTGAACCGCATCGCGTCATTTATCACTCAAAATTGGACTGAGCCGGAAATCAGAAAGAAACTCTATCAATTCACTTGCGTCACAAAAATTTCCCCAGAATACCGAGCAACAGATATCAATCTGGATAACCTAGTTGGATATGGTTCGGCTGCTACCTGGGGTAAACTATTGGCCAGCGATCTTCTGCTTTATCGTGCCGGTCATTTACCTTGGTCAGATATTGATCGTGGAATTCTTCTTAGCGGGCCGCCAGGCGTGGGCAAAACATTGTTTGCCCGTGCGTTGGCCAACACATGCAATGTTCCATTTTATCCACATTCACTTGCGAGCTGGCAGTCCCAAGGAAGTTTGGATGATTTGCTGAAAGCTATGCGGTCTGCGTTCGAAGAAGCCAGCAAAAACGCTCCAGCAATTCTTTTTCTAGACGAGATCGACAGCTTCGGTATTCGAGCTAATCTGTCGGGACATAATGCGAATTATGGGCGGCAAGTAATCAATGGACTGCTCGAGCACCTTGATGGTGTAAGCAACAGAGAAGGTGTTTTCGTGATTGCGGCGACAAACATGCCAGACTTAATTGACCCCGCAATCACGCGTTCCGGGCGCATCGAACATCATGTGTCGATCACACTACCCGAACCAGCTGAACGTGAAGGAATTCTTCGATTTCATCTTGATCGTGACCTCGAAGGCGAGGACATCTCTGACGTGGCGGAAAGTTTGACCGAGGCATCTGGAGCAGATATCGCAAAGTTTGTGCGTCAAGCTCGACATATCGCGCGTTTGGAAAAACGGCCTTTGGCGCTGTCCGATTTGCTGAGATTTAAACCAGCTACTACCCCCTTCAGCCTGACGACATTCACCGTATTGCTGTTCATGAATCTGGACATGTCGTCGTCGCTCACGCGCTTTCGGATAGCCTCGGCATGGTGCCGGTTTCGGTAATGATCAATCGCGAAGTCCAAAGCGGAACCGCTCGACTTGGGGTGTCAAAATGCGGAATACAGAGCCCAAGATTGTCAAATTACGCGAAAATTACGAAGCCGAGATTTGCTGCTATTTAGGAGGGCTGGCGGCCGAACGCGTGATTCTCGGAGAGCATTCGGACGGTGGCGGTGGAGCTGACGGATCTGATCTTTCGAAAGCCACCGAGATTGCCATCAGATTGGAAGCCTCATTCGGCTTGGGTGAAAATCTGTCATTCTGGGCTTCCCATAATGAGTGCAAGCCTGACTTTCTAAAATGCAATCCGCGACTGCAGGCAGTTGTCGGCAAAACTCTTCAATCCTGTTTTGCCAAGGCATGCGAAATCATCAAGACGCGAAGAACTGCCGTATTATCAATCTGTCGTCTTTTAGAACGCGACGGAGAAATCGAAGAAGAAGTACTTCTCAAAGTGCTACAAGATGCAAACGATCTTTTCTCGGTTCCTGAATTACTTGATCGGAAGGCTTATGATCGCTCTTCGCCTACGGAGAGCCTTCGTAAGTAGGGCACGGCTTCCGTTACCCTTGAAACGTTCCAATCGCGGTGAATTTCGACACAGCGAATTGTTGCTGAATAAATCACATTCTAATTTTTCTTTAATTTCCACGTCTTACACGTACTGCGTGGGGCATTGAATAAACTACAAATCGACGCCTTCCGCTTTGTGATAATTGAATCAATAAGCAGGCCATGCAACGCCTCAGCTTCTTCGTGATCGGAAGCTCTAACTCTAGGAGGATTAATTGCCAATTTCTTGTTTCGGAGATGCGCAGAGACAAAATTTAGTCGACACTTATGAAGTTCAACCTATCTCGCACTGCACTCTCCTTGAAGGCCAGACCCGTCGTGGTTGCGCACGTCCTCTCACCCGCGAGTACTACATTTTTCAAGCCACACACCGTTCAACGCAGCAAGTCGAGACATTCTATGCGGGACGGGATTCTGGTCCTGCCATACTGACGCTCCTAGGCCACGCCCCCTGCCCTTAACCGATCCGTTTCCGAGCATTGCGAATGGAGCAGAGGCACAAAATCAAGGCGGCGCACATGCTGTAGGTGTTCCCGCCATCGTGAACCAACAGAACTGGACTCAAATCAACGTTCAGTTGAATCGAGCTATCGATTTAACGTGTATGCTTTGGGATACAAATCCACGCGGCCTTTTCAAACTGATTAAACAATCAATTTTCTCAAATCCACAGGAAGACATAGATCCCTATCTGATCGAAAATTTTAATAATGCGCTTCGAAGATTCAACTGTTCGATTGAAGCCAAGCTCCTTGAAGCGGCTGCTCGCGCGGGGAGGACCGCGCCGCTGTGGAATTTTCGAGAACTCGAGAATATGGTTGCGTGGACCGGGAATCATATCTGTTTCCAAGTCAAGCTCCGGGTCATCCTAGGCCCGAAAATGTCGTGCGTGTCTTGAAAATCGAAGCTCAACAAAATTTTGCCCGTTGCGAAATGTTGACAAGCGGGTGGAAATTGATTGCAGATCTCAGCTTATTCGATGAATTGGGCGGTCCAGTTCCAAACCAAAGCTATAATTGTTATATCGGATATCGAAAGGGTTTTGGAAAGTTACGCGGGTTGTCAGCCGCGCTCAAGATGCACAGATCCCGTGATGTCTGGAAAATTGTTCTCATCTAAGTTGCTATCAACACAAGCCTGTATGCCAAATCCCCAAATCTCAAAGATCGTTCCAAGTGCAAAGTTCGTTACACCAGGATCGGCAACGCAGAAAACGTGGCGATGGATCATCTCACGCCCCAACTCAGACGCCCAATTGCCGAGAGAAATAGGTTGCGAAGTTACGGTGCAGCAAAGACCATCAAGCATATCTGTGGCGCGAGGAAGTTTGGACGCTAACTCAATTGCATCGGGAACAGTGAAATCTCCGATAACACTATAGGAGAATTGAGACTTCTCCGAAATAATTTCAAGTCTAGAGATATAAGTAAAAGCTCTGAGTACAATAGAAAACTATAGTGCGCATACCCACCCAAAAATGGAATATCAACCGTCAACAATTCCTCCGTCTTTTTACCAAAATAATAACTTGTCATGTCAAATCAATCTCATCCCAATAATTCTAATTTATATTATAATCATGCCTCTTGCAAAATCATAAATGAATATTTTAAATGCGACCAAGACTCGTGGGAATTAGGCTGGCATTTACTCTACTTTCAGACGTTCGATCTGCTTGTCGTTGGCAGTTGCTGTTGAATAACGCTTATTATCGGGAATCAAGCCTGAGATGCTCTGGCCTTTACGAAGGATAGGCTGATTTCCTGGGCAGGATTGAGAAGCCACCAGCACGTTATCCAGGAGTTGGTATGCAGAAATTTTACTTCGTCGACTTGAATTGAGCGATATGGATTGCGCCGCTATCGTTCACCGCGCTGCGTTTGATGACCGGTTGCCCTGGTTGGCTGGACTGCATACTCCGGCTGAAGATCAGTGGTTTTACAAGGAACGTGTTTCTGCCGCCTGCTCGGTGTGGGGAGCGTTCGAGAATGATGGCTTGGTGGGTATTATCGCTTTCCACAATGGCTGGATCGACCAGCTTTATGTTCTGCCAACAGCGCAAGGAAAAGGCATTGGAACCGCCCTGCTTCAGATTGCAAAGTCAGAAACTGTCGAACTATCTCTTTGGACTTTTCAACGTAATGACGCGGCACGACGCTTCTATGAAAAACATGGATTTGTCGTAGTCAAAGAAACTGACGGGTCGGACAATGAAGAGCGCGAACCAGATGTCCTCTATTCGTTGCACCCTTCATCGGGACAATAGTAATGTTCTGGCCGAGAAAACAGGGCGTTATCGAACAACGACACAGAACGGACGCGATGAATGCCATATGGGATTAGCTTGAAATGCTGCAATGCCACGGCAATTGAGATCCTGAGCTCTGGGACGAAGCGAGTATTTTTGAACCGTCTGGTTCAATGCTTGAATTGAATTATCCTCCCCATTTGACGCTTGCAGTTTTCCCTCACTATCCAGGTGACATAAGCGCGGCCCTGGATGAGGTTTTTCATCACAAGAAAAACTGTCGATAGCCTTCGAGACCGTGGAGCATTTCGATAATGACCTCATGGTCCTTTGGGCAAAACCCCGTTTTGACCAGAGCTTGTCGGACCTCCATGCCGATTTGCATCGCCACTTCGATCCAATGATCTGTCATGAGCATTACCGTGCCGGAAGCTGGGTTCCACATTGCTCACTGGCAACCAGAGTGCACGAAGCTGCCAAACTAGCCGCTATCGACTGGGCCAAGAGCAAGATACTCGATTTTTCAGTTGAGTTCGACGTGGCGGACTTCGTGCAGTTTCCGCCGGTGTTGGTGAAGCAGGAGTTGCAACTGGGATAAGAGAGAGGTTCCGACGCTATGAAACTCGCCCACATCAACCTTGTGGCTCGCAATGCAGAAACACTTTCCGCATTCTACACGAATGTCATGAAATGCGAGTTGCTTCGTGGGCCCAGGTTTTGTCAGGCGATAAGGTCTCACGTGGTAACGGGCTTCCGGACTGCGAAATATATTCGATCTGGTTAAAGTTTCCCGCGCTTGAATGGCCTTTCCTCGAGATACACCAGCATAAGACTACGCATTCTCGTGGCCTGCCGAAGGTCAATGAACCCGGTTACGGTCATCTGTCTTTCCAGATAGAGAACCTCGACAACATCCTTTCGACAATCATCAGGGCCGGTGGCTCACAGATCGGACAGACTACAAATTTCGGAACGTCGGAGAAGCCATACCTGATTGCCTACGCACGCGATCCTGAGGGAAATGTGCTTGAACTGGAGCAGAAACGTGCATGACTATGGTAGGTGCGACACGATCTTGAAGCGCATTAGATATGAGCGGTCGATAACGATCTACGCCTCAAAGCCACTCAGCTATAGGCTTGTGCCAGCAATCGAGAATGTCAAAAATCTACGTGCGTCAGGCGTCATCTTATTTTCTGCGAACCCATCGAATACTTAGACCAATAAAGCGCTTGGCATTCGTAGCATATTCGCGCCGTCTCGCCATACCTCTCGTCAATTGCCAGCTGAGATAATGCGCCTTTGTGCGCTCCAGTATCACGTTCTTGGCGGGATGGACAACGACCAAACAGATGACCACAGGCCATATCAGCGGATGCAATTTTACGTGAACAACCACAGCGACTATTGAATAAAAGCAAAATAGGAGTTGACCAAATATTTCAAATCGACACATTTTGTTTTATGTGGTCAGATAACGAAACAAACATAGATTACCTCAATTATACTGAGCTCGCAGAATTAATCTGCGACATGGTGACTGACGATACGCTATTTCCCCTTTCAGTTGGCGTATACGGCGGATGGGGTGCGGGAAAATCCAGCGTATTGAGGCTCGTTGAAGAGACTTTATCCGCTCAGGAAGACACTATCGTCGTCGAATTCGATGCCTGGCTATATCAAGGGTATGACGAAGCCAAGTCAGCTTTGATGACAGTTATCGCATCAAGTTGATGACGACCGCGCCTCAGAGTCTAAAAGACAAGGCCATCGGTCTAGTAAAGCGAACGAATAAGCTGCGATTACTAGGACTGGGACTTGACGCCGGACTTATGGCCGCTGGAGTTCCCAGTTTCGGTCTAGCCACAAAGGGGCTGGAATCGTTAGGTAAGGTGTTCAACGGCGATGCCGATCAAGAAGACAGTGCCAATATTAAGGCTGCGCTAACCGACGTCAAGCAGAGAGCAGACGGGCTGATAGCTCCAAAAGAAATCAAATCTGCGCCGGAAGAAATAGCTGCATTTAAGGAAGAATTCAGCGACCTTCTTCGTTCGATGAACAAACGCTTAGTGGTCTTTGTTGACAATCTTGATCGCTGCCTACCCGAAAATGCTATTAAAAGCCTTGAAGCCATGAGGCTTTTCCTTTCAATGCAAAATACAGCTTTCATCGTGGCCGCGGACGTGGATATCATCAGGCATGCGGTCTCTACCCACTTTAAGGGCGCATCTCCGCGACATGTGATTGATTACCTAGACAAGCTGATACAATTTCCAGTAGCTGTGCCAAAACTCGGAATGCGAGAAGTTCTAGCATTTTTGTGTATGCTGATTGCGAGCCGTTCGGGTGCTGACGGTGAAGCCATCGAAAACTCAGATGTTACCTCATCAAGAACATCCAAGATTCATGGCAAGACACCCAGAAAATAGAACGAAAAGACGTACTTGCTATTTTGGAAGTAAGCGACGCAGATCTCTCTGCACAAATTGATACAGCCTTTCGAATAGCACCTATCTTGGCGCATTCCACTGCAGTGAGCGGAAATCCACGCCTCATCAAACGAATGATGAATATCGTAAGGATGCGTTACGCGACAGCTAAGCGACGTAAAATGGAGCTCGACGAAGTAATAATTACAAAGCTTGCTCTGTTCGAAAGATGCACCGATGAAGCGGCATTTAAACAGCTGCTGACAATCATCAATGATGCTGGAAACGGTAAGCCCTCGCTGTTTGCAAAAGACAGCGACGAGCGAACCAAACTGCCAGAAGCAATGGAGAAATATAGGTCGTTCTTTGATGAATGGATCGACTTGGAACCCTCCTTAAATGGAATCGATCTGAGGCCAGCTATTTATTTGGCAAGAGAGACTCTCCCCTGCAGATACAGTCCAAAGCGCTATCGGCGGTTTCGGTCAATGTAGTCAAAGAACTACTTAAAATACCTAGCCTGACGTCAAAAGCGGCAATGACCGAGATCGGGAAAATACCTCAAGAGGAAGTTTCCGAGGTTATGCAGGAACTTGTTGTTTCGTTGCGTCAGAACAGCGATTGGTCGAAAAAGAGAAACGATATAAACGGGCCTATTCTCTTGGCAAGTAAAAGACCCGAATGTGCGACCATCCTTTGAGTTTCACAAATCAAATATCCAATCCAGCTCCATGGCTGGAACAAGTATTAAAGGGCATCCAAAACTGAGGGATCATGGGGACATCAGCATCATCGCGCGGGACAAATGGCGCACAACCACTAGTGCCATCGTGGGCAGACGATCAGCCAAACGTTAAATTGCCAACTCCGGAACCCCAGCGTTTCCGGGCGTTTAGGACTACTTTTGGCAAGGCAGTAGCAAATGGAGGTGATAAAAGTGACATCAAGAAGGCGCTCGGCCATTATGCCCGAACCGCAACTGGCGGAATTCTGTAGGTCCACGACGTTTCGGGAATTTTTATACCGCTGGCAGTAGTTTATACTCCGCATTACAGGGCCTCGCTGATAGTGGATCATTACCCGGCTTTAGCTCGAATAACTTCGTTGGCAAACCGCTTGATCAGTTATCGCAGGCACTAGGCGAATTGCTATCAGGTGACACGCCTGATGCTGACAGGATCAATGTTGCCGTACAGGAGGCTGTCGCCACTGTGTTGGATGTTGAGAATGATTTTGATCCTGCTCAATTAACAGGCGATGCCATCAACGCCATCCTATCAGAATTCCTGGCGTTATCTGTTTTTCAATCGATAGTTGAAGAAGTTGGTGGTGCATGGGATCGATCCGACGACGTAAAAGACGGCTGACTGCGAGCGCAATCTGCTCGATCTGATCAGGGCTATCGTGGATACAACGCTGCATAATAAGTTCAAGGCGGGCACTTATCCCTACAGCCAGGACAGCATTAAAAATTTATGCGCGAGACGGTCAATTCAGTCTGGACAGAGTGGGAGAGCTATCAATGACCGCAAACAGATTTAATTTTCACACTGATGACCTTGCAAACTCCGTACTCAGCAAAGATGGAACCTACGATGTCCAACTTTTCGGAACGACGAAGATCGATGGCACTGCTCATATAGGAAATACTGTCGCAGATCAGGTTCAGCGGCTTAGTGCGAATACGTCAACCGTTGCCTTTGACCTTCTCGCTATAGCGCTTGCTGTAACCGCTGCCGATTCCTTCACGCCGAGAGAGAAAAACGCGCAAAATGGTTGGGCGCGGACATTCGAATTGAATATTCCACTTGCGAAGCCGCTCGTCTGGCAACCTGCGCAGGCCAAGCTTGAAAAACTGCTGAATTTCCTTAGCGGAGATAACTGGTCCCTCACTCTTCGGGGCGGAGGAAGAAACTGCCCGGCTGCAGTTCAAACAAATAAGAAAAGAAAGGCGAATCTCGCAGGAGTAACTAGCGTCAGCTTATTCTCAGGCGGACTCGATAGCTGGATTGGTGTTAATGAGCTACTCCGCGACGGCAAAGTCCCTATTCTAATAAGTCATGCCTACACAGGAGACAAAGGATACCAAGATCGGCTCTTTGAAACCTTCTCCAAGCGAGCCGAACGTTTTTCTGTTAATGCCAGCCCCATGAGGCGCTTTAAAGGCAATGATACTACGATGCGAACTCGAAGCTTTAACTTCATCGCATTCGCAGCAGTCGCGGCAGAGGCCATAGCTCAACTCAATTCTACTAATAGCCGCGTTCCAATTTATGTGCCAGAGAATGGATTTATTGCATTGAATGCACCGCTCACATCACGAAGAGTTGGTTCATTGAGCACACGAACAACGCACCCATATTACCTTCAGCAAATGCAGGATATTTTCGACCTGGTCGGTATTCGTGCTGAAATTCGCAATCCTTATAGGCATTCCACCAAAGGTCGAATGTTGAAGGATTTTGGTTTAAATACTCAAGATGCGGCCACCGCGATGGACACGGTGTCCTGCGGAAAATGGAAAAGAAAGAATAAGCAATGCGGCCACTGCGTCCCTTGTGTTATTCGACGTGCGGCATTCTTCGCCGCCGGTGTTGATGACACGACGGAATACAGCTACTCACTGCACCAAGTCATGAACAGTGATAACATTCATCTAAAAGACGACCTGATGTCGATGGCTTACGCTGTTCAGCAGAAATCGGATGCGGAGCTTAAAATCTTGGCGATGTCGAGCGGGCCACTGCCTTTGGACCTGGGAGAAAGAGACGGCTGGTTTGACGTACATAAAAAGGGATTATATGAGGTCGCAAACTATCTGCGGTCGGAAAAATAATAAGTTGATTGATTTTCATTGCCACTTAGACCTCTTAAAAGAGCCTCATCGAGCAGCCAGAGCAATCGATGAGGCAGGTGTCTATATGCTGTCTGTAACAACGACACCTAAAGCATTCTTGAAGACAGCCGCCTTAGCGAAAGACTACAAAAGGATAAAGACGGCTCTCGGCTTACACCCCGAGCTCGCTCACCTTAGACAGACGGAACTCTCACTTTTGATCGTCTTGTTTCCGAGACCAGATACGTAGGTGAGATCGGATTAGATGGTAGCAGCGACTTCAAAATGCACTTTGACACCCAAATGCATGTATTCCGTCATATTTTGAACTCGTGCAAAAAGCAGGCGGCCGAATTCTTTCAATACACAGTCGCAATGCTGCTAAACCCGTTCTAGACACGCTGGAAGATAACCCAGGTTTTGGCATTCCGGTCCTGCACTGGTTTTCTGGTAGTCACGCTCAATTGCAAAGGGCAATTGCAATGGACTGCTGGTTTTCTGTTGGTAGACCGATGCTAAAGTCGACGAAAGGAAGGAACTTGTTAGCCAAATGCCTGTGAACCGGATCCTGACCGAGACCGATGCACCCTTTACGTCAACTGAATATGACCTTTATCCTTTGGATCATATTCAAGAGACGGTAACGTGGTTGTCCGCGCTATGGTCCATGCAAGTTGACGACGTTGATTGCCAACTCTCAAATAACCTCCGTGCACTTGTAACGAAGGATATCGCTGCGTGACCGGTTCACAGATAGCCCAGCTCAATTAGGAAGTACGTAATCGCGGCAGGCCAGCAAGAATGCCTTGGATGAGTGCTCCGAAGCCGACGATCAACATGCAAACGGTTCTAATCATAGCGTGCAAATATCAGGTTTGCTCGATTGGATCCTTATCGCCTATTGAGACTGTGGCTCTTCAGTTATCGGTGCGGCGGATTTGAAAATAAACGGAACTCTCACCTTGCCGACAATCGAGGTTTGATATGGCTGGCATTTTTCACGGCTTCCTCAGCTGCCAATCCGACAACATAGTTGGTGAAGCCCCGGATTTCACCGTTTCAACCTCAGTTACTTTTCCGTTTTTGTGAAGGCGGAATTCTATAACAGCGTCTCCAGACTGGTTGAGAGGCATCCTAAAACATTTGCGAACCTGATTTGAGAGACGGAAAGCCTCCTCACGGCTAGGTGGCTCATTGGCGAACGAAACACCGACACCCAGTGTTGCCATCAAGGCGATGCCATACAGCGTGATCTTCATACTCAACTCCTGAAAGTTAACGTTCAGCGCACACGAGAGCTAAGACTGCTCCTTATGCCGGTTGCAACTTTGGTTGTGAATCTTGAGCATAATAACGCCACCAACTTTTATGGTTAACTCAAATTTAGTTGTTGCAATCAAAATGAAATGCTGCGATATGCAGCGCCCTGAGCTTAAACGCTCAAACAAAAGGATAATATCACCATGATACGCAAACCGACTACCCAGTGGAGCAGAAGCAAAGTCTAGTATTGGCGTCGGTTTAATACCCGTTGCGCGATTGCATCGGCTTATCCTTGTGTTCCCCATTTGACAGACTTTCGGCCATTCTGGCCACCAAAAGCTTTCAGGGGACAGCTATGAATTTTTCTCGTCAAGTATCTCGAAATATCAGTCTTCAACGTGCCGGTCTCGGATTCATCGCCGAAGCTGACGCTTCACGTTGCAGTTCGGACACTGGTTGTCAGGATAGCCACGGCGTGACCGAGGTTGGGGGCTTGGAAATACCAAGCTCAGTCAGCTGATCGCGGGTCAGAAGAAACTCAATTCTGGCAAGAACCGACCTCCGGTCACGCTACCCGCCGTCCCGGTCACAGAAACAATACAACTGCTCGCGGCTTCACTCCATTCAACGATGTCGTCGTTTATCACGAAAGTGAGCTGGAGCATCGTGTCTCGACTTTGCTTCAAGCTCGAACAGATGTCGATGAGTTGCATTCCCAGTTTCCGGTGATGGCATACCTCGACGCTGACAACGTTCAACGGACCCACACCTTTGACTATTTCGTTGTATTGCGCTCCGGACGACGGATGGCAGTTACCGTCAAACAGTTCAAGAAGCGGGCAAAGATGCACCTGCTGCTCAAACAAGTACGGCAGTCAGGCATGTTGGTCAGAAATGAACACAACGAATTCAGATCGGGATTCGTGGATGACTTGGCTCTGATCACCGACGTTGACGCAAACATGGACGCCTTCCTGAATGCGTCGGACATTTTGAGAGCGCGCGATTTCTACAATCGCGAGGATCATGTCGAGTTATTGGACCACGTTCAGCATTTCCCGGAAGGTTTCGATTTGAGCTGTTTCGGAATTGCACAAACCAAGCTCGTCGGTGGACAGCCGCTTGGGCGCTTATTGAACACGGAAACATCAGGCCTTTCCAGCCTGGCAGGATCAGCGATGTTAGCTGGATGACAGTGGCTCGCTAAGTTCTCTGCGCATCGGAAACATAGAGAGGGATTATCATGTACAGCTTAAATTCACAGCCTGCAGTCTTTAGACGATCAATGGTCAACATGTGTTCGAAGGACCGCTTGCACCTAAACGGCAGAAACTGGATTCGGTCAATCCCAATGGAGATGGCTGGCATCTGAGAAGCGACGACAAGCATGACCGGGAAGTCTTCGTCAGTCACCAAGAGATTTATGACGACCTCTCGGCAAACCGTGGTGCCGTGAAATACGGTTATCACGACATTGAACAGCAGAAGCTACGTATGATTTTTGGCGATAAGCAGTTCAGTGACTTTCCCGAAAACGTACAGTTCCTCGCACTTTTGCGCGAAAAACTTATCAAAAATACGACGAGGCATATCCAGAATACAAACGCAGACGGTGGAACCACGACGAGCTTTCCAAAAACTGCGAGCTTGGTTCTTTGAGATTCAGGATGATCTCGCGCCAAAAGGAAGCGAGCCGACCAAGCTACGAACGTACCGCGATATGCAACGCCATCGGTTAAAACGTTTTGGCGCGACTACTCCAAATATCATGAGTGTAGCGGCGACGTATTGGCCCTCGTTCAACGTCATCATGGACCAGGCGTGCATTTTCGCTCGATTGATCCCGAATCGATGGCGTTTGCTCAGAAGGAAGCTCAGCGATACATGGAACGCACCCGACTGACCAAGGCTCAAGTATACCGACAGTACCTCGCAGCTCTCGCTGCCGAGAATGCATCGCAAGAAAGGAGCTGGCAAAAATTTCGCGCACGAAATTTGAATCGATCATCGATGCCTTTGACGAATTTGCAAAGGTTGCCGGTCGCCACGGGAAGCTCAAGCGAAGAAGAAGTTCTCTTCAATTAAAAGATCCTTCGACGTTGAAGTGCCTGGCGAACGCATTGAAATCGATTTTGGAACGTTGAACTGGTGTCTCTTTTGAGTGAAACCGGGATGTGGAGCCTGCTACCTGAAGCATATCGCTCGCAGATCGGGAGCATTCGTGTTTGGTTTGTGGCCGCAATTGATGTCGCTACTCGCTACGTGCTGGCATTCAAAGCCAGTACGGCTCCGAATGCGTCCAATGCGATTGAAGCTATCCGGTTGATCATGATGGACAAGACGTTCATTTCACAACAACTGGATTGTAAAACGCCCTGGATCGGACGCCTTCGCCCTCGATGCGTCTACAGCGATAACGGAAGCGAGTTCATCAGTTCACGTACGCAGGAGGTCCTTCGTAACGCTAAGATCGCTTACGTTCAGCCACCCGCTGGCCGTCCGCAAGCGCGTCCATTCATTGAACGCCTTTTCCGTTCCATCGGGCCTATGGTCGCTGGCGAGTTTGATGGTCGTACGTTTGGTTCGATTGCAGAAAAAGGCGATTACAATCCGGAAGCCCATCTCAGTCTCCAAACTGACGAACTAATCAAGCTGTTCACCATCGCAATTTGTGACATCTATCACCGTGCACCACATGCCGGTCTTGGTGGACGTTCGCCTCATGATGCATGGGTTCAGAAAACGCAGGTCTATCCGATCAATTTCCCCGAGTGATGAAGAGATGCTTCACATTTTCGGTGAGAAAATTGTTCGACGCATTTCAAAGAACGGCATCGTCTTTATGGGAATTCCATATCGGAACGACGAGCTTTCTCGTCTCCATTCGAAAGAAGGCCAGGTTCAGTTCGAAGTAAAATACGACCCAGCAGATCTCCGTACAATCGCGGTCAGGAATCCGAAGGAAGGTTGGTTTCAGGTCGAGAACAAGATCGAGCTGGATGAATGCGTATCACTGGAGGAATGGATTTCAGCACGCCAAAATTACGCATCGCAAATGCGAAGGAATCTGAGTCCGGTTTAGACGCTATGTATTCGGCGCTGAGACTGATGAGAGAATCTGGCGAAACGGCAAGATTGCGAGCAAGACTGAGTCCGAGAACACTTGAGCCTAAGCAGATCGAGGCGCTTGAGAGCGAGTTGTACGGCAGTTGGGTCGCGCAACTCAAAGAGAACACAGAAAGCCTTGGATCTGTGGTTTCACTTCCGGGTGATCTGCTTTCACCGACCGGAACCTCAGCGATTGCCGATTATCATTCCAGTCCAACCAAATGGGTATCCTCAACAGCTCTGGAAACCTCTCCTAGCGTTGTACGCGTACCGAGCAACATGACCAATTCCGGGCTTGAAAAACGGAGCCGGTATCAAACGACGACTATTACGACGACTACATTTAAAGGCGGGAAACCAATGTATAACACCAGATTGAAGGAAATTAAGAAACAGATTTACGCAACTTACCTAGAGGGACCCCGCGATCAGAAACTGCGGGCCATGTTGCGGGCTATGGTCGAGAACGTATCGGATTGTTTCGATGGAGGCGGCTCACGGCAACGCGCACTATTCCTGATTGGCAATTCTGGCAGCGGAAAAACTTTCTCACTGAAACACCATTTCGCGCTTATTCAAGAATTTCAGCCCTTTCAAAACGAGTACGGTGAGACGGTCAGCCCCTTCTGAGTATCGAAGCGCCAAAGCCCTGTACTATGAAGGGCTTTGCTATCGCTGTGCTGGAAGCTCTGGGGTTACCAGCCAACCCTAAGCAGACAGAAGGTAGCTTGTACGTATTAGTAAAGGCGCAGATCAAGGCGCGAGGAGTGCTGTATCTTCATGTGGACGAAGCTCAGCACCTGATCCGTCACAATAGCACTTCAGCCATCCAGGACGTTCAGGATGGCCTGAAGAGCCTTATGCAGATCCCAGATTGGCCGCTACACATCATCTGCTCCGGTGTGAACGAACTCGCTCATTTACTCCAGAACGACCAGCAACTCGCAAACCGTAGTCGTGTGCTTCGTTATAGGAGCAGTCACCTGATACCGATAAGGAATGGATCGAAGCCGCAATTCAAAAATCGCCGTCGACATTAGTGGCCTTAAGGTCCCAGCGAAGTTACTGGAAGACGACTTTATTGGACGGCTTTGTCATTCAGCGATGGGTGGGTTTGGTAAAATCGTAGAGACGATTCAAGCGGCTTGCATTCTCGCATTGCAGAAAGACAAACCACAACTTGAAACGGGTGCTTTTGCTCAAGTTTATCAAGACTTCAGCGGATGTCTGCCAGGAAGCAATATTTTCCGCGTCCCCGTTGGTCGGAGATTTCGCCAGAACATGTCCTTGCGGACCTGCCATCAATTGGCACGAAAAAGGAGGGACAAAACAATGACATTGCCGGTTACTCTGTCCTTTCATGAAGACGAAAGTCTGATCAGTCTGGTATCCCGGCTGGCTCGTGCGAATGGTTATACTACGATGCAATCGTTTCTGGAATCCACGTACACCAACCGCGAAGCAATTGTCCGTGGAGACCACGTCGCGCTTGCTGAAATCTCGGAGCTTTCCGGATTTTCAATTGAGCGCCTGGCAAACGCAAGCGCTGTTCATCAGCGCCCTGGTTCGAACTGGAAGCTGGGCTACGCTATTTTCAATAAAGAAATGCGGCCAGGCAAGATGCTCCGATACTGTCCACATTGTGTTCTTGACGACATTGATCGGCAACCAGGTCGCTCCATCGCCAAGCCCTATGCACGCTCGTGGTGGAGCTGTCGCGGTATTGAAGGATGTCCAGAGCATGGGCGTAAGTTGGTCGAGCACCTTGTAAACTCTTTTGACCAGCGCGACGACTTTGCTACGTTCGTCGATCAAAATGTCCAGACCATCCGCAATCAGGCGCGCAATCATCAGCTAAGCTTGGCACCCTTGATGGATCGGTTTCTGCGTGACCGCATTTTCAAACCTGCCAAAGCCGACGACCTGGTCGACACATTGGATGTCCATATCATTGCTGAGCTTTCAGGATACTTGGGTAAATTCATTGCAATCCATAAGCTCACCGACCTTCAGGACGAAGCGACGGACCAGCGTGAATGGGGATTTAGGCTTATCTGCAAAGGGCAGGCAGAACTGGAGCGCATTATCATTGAAACCATTGACCAGAAGAGACCGATGGCTCGCTTTGTACTCGACTTTTTGGACCCATCATGCTTTGGCTTCGAAGGAACCAATTCAAGCCAGCCTATGAACCCGTGATTACGCTCTTCCAGGAAATTGCTGAAAGAAATATGCCTTTCGGACCAGGCATGGAATTCGTTCGCCCTATTGAAAGGAGATACCTATTTTGCGTGAATTCGGCTCACGAGGAGTATGGTATTCACAAGGAGCGAATTAAAGCTTTGATCATTCAACATGGGTTGACCACGCGACTTCAGCTTCATAACTCATCGATTTATTTTGACGCTGAGAAAGCTCGTTCGATCTTTGAAGAGGCAAATGCGACCGTCAACGGCAAAGAAGCAGCGTCGATCTTGGGAGTAGGAGAAGCAAGTTTTAGGAAGCTTATCGAAGCTGGAATTCTGGGGAGTTCGGAACTTAGGAAAAACGAGACCATCTACATATTCTTAAATCCGATTTTCAGGACTTTGTGGCGAAGCTGACTAAGAACGCTGAAACGTGTAGCGAGGAAAATCCCGAATGGCGAGCGCCCGTAAAACGGAGGGCCTTTGGCCTTACTTTCCCACAGATCATTGAAAAATTATCGATGGACATGCCAAAGTCCGTATCATGCCGGGTTCGGAGGGTCTTCTGAAACGGTTGAGAGTGCACTTCGATGTAGTAAAACCAATTAAAGCCTATACCCCGGTGGAGGACGAAACCCATGCCTCTCATGCATTGGCGAGTCATCTATTGGGCGCATCCGGCATTACGTTGAGCGAACTTATCAAAAGGGATATGTACGAGAAAAGCCCGCATATCGTCGTTCCCTTCGTCTCGTGGAAAAATCTTCGATCCGCGAGTTTAAAGAGCATTATATTTCCCTAACCAACCTTCGTGAAATCTTGGGTATCAACCGCTCTGGAATGAAAAACATCTAGCCGACTTGGGCCTTTTCCCTCTGCTCGGGCTAAACACCAATTTCACTAGCTACTATTCGCTTTCAGATTTGCGGAAAAAGAATCTGATTTAAATCTAAAATCATTGAGCAGCAGTTTTAGAGCCCGCTAAGCGGGCTTTTTGTCCTCTGGTCAAAAGTGGACAAATCAAACGCAACGAAACGCCCGCACCTATTTGGAGGCACCCAAAAATGTAACAAAATCAAAGGATGATATAGCGAATAAGACAAACCAACGCAGCATTTACAGTTATTGTCCGAGTGGCGTGATCCTGTCGAGATCTTCGAGACGGAGCGCGTCCCCGGCTTTGCGCCTTGGCTATCGGATAGCACGCACGGAAAGACGCGTATTATCACTGACACAATCAGCAACAACGCGGCGAATGCAGATATTGTATTGGGAAGGAACGGCATGCTATCGACGCTTTCGATCTGCGCTGGATCGGTGCAATCGTGAAGCGCGATGGTATTGTAGAAGAACCCGGCTCGGAGTCGGCGTGCTGAATGACCCGGGGACCGGCATATTGTGGTTGATTCACCGGCTGGCTCAGTATGACCAGGGGATAGAAGCGGGACAGATACTTCTCTCCGGCTCATTCATCCGTCCGATAAAGGCTCTTTTGGCAGTGTTTCTTTGAAACTCTTAGGTTTCCAGATGTCCGCACCTACCAATGATTTCAAACACCGTCTCAAGGCAGGAGGAGAATGTCTGCATGGCATCTGGCTTGGGTTTGCTGATCCATACGCAACAGAAATGGCAGCCATTGCCGGTTTCGATTGGCTGTTAATCGACAGTGAACATGGGCCCGAACGATATCATGCTTTCAAACCACTTGATGAGCCTTTTCTGAGCGCCGAACGGCCTATAACCCTGCGCCGAGAAGGCAGTGGCCTATGTTTCCAGGCTGCTGCCTACCAGAAATAAGAAGCCGGAGATTTAACCGCATCGCGTAAGATATAGCGTCCTATTCGCAATGATGAGACAGCGCATTTGGATCAAAAACTATATCAATAAATTCAACATCTTAATACAGATTTATACTAAAAGAAGCTTTCCGTCTCAGCTCGACTGAATGCCGAATGGAGCTTTCTCTCTGCTGCAGGATGGTGATGATCGACCATCGGTACTTAACACCATCGAAGCCCCCAATCATTGACTTTTAAAATGGCCGCATTTAAACACCTGTCAAATTCATGAAATGAGTCATTCCCAAGCGACGGTGTTGGCCGGATGCTTCGTTAGAAATCAAGAGTAAATTATGGCAAACGAAGATCTCGAAGCTCGGCATCTGGACACTCTGGACCGGGATTTGAGCCGCTTTGTCAAGCTGGAAACGGCGGCGAGTTACGTCGCACGCCCACTCATAGCGCCGGGCATTGCTCTCGTATTTATCATGCTTGCCGGGCTTGGCGCAGCCATGCTGTTGGGCCAGACCAGTCAAATGCTCATAGTTGTAGCTGCAGCCGTTTTGGCGCCTACATGGCTTTGAACATCGGTGCAAATGACGTGGCCAACAATATGGGACCGGCTGTCGGTGCCAATGCGCTGAGCATGGGCGGTGCAATTGCGATTGCAGCAGTGTTCGAAAGTGCTGGCGCACTCATTGCCGGGGCCGATGTTGTATCGACAGTCGCAACTGGCATCATTGCACCGAATACGCTCGCGACCCCGATCATGTTTATATGGGCAATGATGGCGGCTCTGCTCGCCTCAGCTCTCTGGGTCAACCTCGCAACATGGATCGGCGCTCCTGTTTCGACCACGCATGCAGTTGTCGGCGGTGTGGTGGGAGCTGGTATCGTCGCAGCAGGATTCGGAGCAGTGAATTGGTCTCAGATGGTGGCCATCGCCGCGAGCTGGGTTATTTCGCCGCTGCTGGGCGCGATCATAGCCGCAGGTTTTCTCTGGCTGATCAAAGCGCGTATCGTCTATCGTGCAGATAAAATTGCGGCTGCACGCATATGGGTGCCGATCCTTGTTGGCCTCATGGCGGGAACCTTCGCAACATATCTGATCATGAAAGGTCTGAAGCAACTAATCGATGTGTCGATCGGGATAGCCCTGATTATCGGATTGGCTTTTGGCATCGGCAGCTGGATTGCTTTGATCCCGGTCATTCGCCGCCAGTCACAGGGGCTAGAAAACCGTAACAAGTCGCTCAAAGTCCTGTTCAGCATCCCTTTGGTTGTTTCGGCTGCATTGCTTAGCTTTGCCCACGGTGCAAACGATGTTGCCAATGCTGTCGGGCCGCTCGCGGCAATCGTCAGACGTCGCAGACCGGCATGTTAAACGACGGCGTCGTGATACCGCTCTGGGTTATGCTGATCGGAGCATGTGGCATTTCCTTCGGCTTGTGCCTGTTCGGCCCCAAGCTCATTCGCATGGTAGGCAATCAGATCACCAAGCTGAACCCGATGCGGGCTTATTGCGTGTCACTGTCAGCCGCGATCACGGTTATTCTCGCCAGCTGGCTGGGATTGCCCGTCAGCTCGACCCACATTGCCATTGGTGCGATCTTTGGGGTCGGATTTTTCCGCGAATGGGATACAGAACGGCGGTTAAAAAGCGCGTCAGGCCCTGCCCTTGAATTCGCTTCCGGTCGAAGAACGTCGCCGTCGCAAGCTGGTTCGCCGCTCACACGCACTGACGATTGCTGCCGCCTGGGTGATAACGGTTCCCGCAGCAGCAATCCTCTCAGCCATTCTGTTTGCGTTGTTGAATCAGATACCTGTTGGAAACTCCTGATCCAACGAGGCGAACGGCGCTTAACAACGTTCTATATCAAACAAGCAAGGCCAGTGCCGTGCTTTTCAACCAGAGCAATTTCCTGTTTTGATCGTGTCACTGGAACTGCTCTGTTCTACTTGTTTTCAAGCATGTCTCCCGAAACTGGTTCCCACTTTCGGGAGACATGCGCAGTTAACTGCGCGTTTAGGCGCAGCTGTTTGTAGACCAACCAGATCACCGACAATCGCCGCAGCCTCGTTCTGCAGGACATCTGTCGCGTTCTTACGGTTTTTCTCGATGGCCAGATCATCATTCAAGCTTCGCTCATTCGATTGCAGACCGTCATCAATCGCCGTATCAATACCATCATTGACCTTTCCGCGTGCCTTAACCCGTTCCTCCTGAGCGGCCATCTCATTACGACGTTCTGTTTCATTGAGGGAAATAACCGTTTTCTCGCGCTGCGCTTTCAGCGTTGCAACATCTTCTGCAAAGTCCTTGAACTCGGGAGATTTCTGCACACGCTCATCATGCAGGCTCTGCAGCCGGGGTAACAACGCCTTTATATCGTCCGACGATTTGTATTTCGCAGGCTTTACCTCAGACCAAGGCAAAGCATTGTCAAAGCTCGATTCACCCACAAGTTTGAGATCGAAAAGCCCTGGCAGACTGATATCGGGCGTCACTCCACGCAATTGTGTCGTTCCGCCGTCAACGCGGAAGAACTGGGCGACCGTAAATTTAAGCTCGCCATATTCCGGTTTGGGATTATTGGCCACCTCGTCGAGATTAACCACGGTTTGCACGGTTCCCTTACCGAAACTCGGTTCGCCGATGACCACGCCCCGACCATAATCCTGTATCGCCGCAGCAAAATCTCGGAGGCCGAAGCTGAGCCGCGATTGATGAGTACTCCCAACGGCCCATTCCAGGCTGGAGCCGGAAGATTGTCTTTTCTACCTTGATTTCGCCGTTGGCATTACGCTGCTGCACCACCGGCCCTTTTCCGACAAACAGGCCCGTCAGATCGATCGCCTCGCTGAGTGAGCCGCCGCCATTATTGCGAAGATCGATCAGTACACCATCGATCTTATCCTGCTTCAGCTCAGCGATCAGCTTGGCGACATCGCGACTGGCACTTCTGTAATTCTTGTCGCCCTTGCGCCGCGCTTCAATGTCTTCATAAAACGCTGGCAGAGTGATCACACCGATCTTGCGGGAAGCATTCCCTCCTTTACCGAAAGGATCTTTTTCTGGGCAGCTTGTTTATCAAGACTGATCTTGTCACGAACCAGAGTAATGACACGATGCTTGCCGTCGGGGCCTGCATCAACAGGCAGGATGTCAAGCCGCACGACCGACCCCTTGTCACCACGGATCATCTGTACGACCTCATCGAGACGCATACCAATTACTTCCTTGATAGGACCTTCTTTGCCCTGCCCGACGCCAACAATACGGTCGCCCACGGCAAGCGCCCGATGACTGTGCCGGGCCACCGGCAACCAGCTCACGGATCGTCGTATAATCGTCTCTTTCCTGGAGGACGGCACCGATACCCACCAACGATAACTTCATTGAAATGTCGAATTCGGCTGAAGCCTTGGCACCAAAATAATCAGTATGGGGATCGACCGATGTCGTAAAAGCAGCCATAAATGACTGGAAAGCATCATCACTATTATATTTAAACGTGCGCTCGATAGAGTTCTCATAGCGTTTATCGAGTGTCTTGCGAATAGCTGCATCATCCTTACCGGCCAGCTTCAGACGCAGCCAGTCGTTCTTGACGCGCTTGCGCCACAGATCATTGCTCTCTTCAATCGATCGCGGCCACGGCCCCTTGTCGCGTACGACAGAGAAATGTTCCTGCTTGTTGAAATCGAAGTTCTGCTTGAGAAGGCTGCGTGCAAACGTCATGCGTTCGATGATGCGCATCTGATAGACGTTGAAGATGGAAAACGGGATGGTCAGATCCTGGCGTTTGATCGCATCATCAATTTCCTTGCTGCCGGTCAGGAACTTATCAATATCCGCCTGCAGGAAAATGAGCCGATCCGGGTCCAGCGAGTCAATAAACCGGTTCATGATCCGGACCGACAACGCATCATTCAAAGGGACGGGCCGATAATGAAAACGCGTTAAAAATTCTGCTGTTAGACGAGCGGCCTGCACTTGCGCCGGCGACGGCTTCAAAACGGCCGGAGGACTGGCTTCAAGAGCATAGGCTGACGAAATACCTGCCAGAAAGAGCCAGACCAAGCCAATTTTAATGCGTTTCAAACTATGTTCCATTCTCGACATTGATCGCTTAGTTCAACCCCTTTGTTGAGCAATTAATGTTTTTGGCAACCGTTTATAATAAATTATTGGGCTCAGCCGCAGCCGGCGCTGGCCAGTTGACCGGCCATCCGTTCCAGGACATCTGGCTGCGATACAGATATCCTGAGTTGTATCCGGGAATGCTCCCCATAATGACGATGAAATACCATTAGATAACCGACTCATAAGAACGTAGCGAGATACGAATTGCAGCAAGCTGGATAGATGCGAGGAAATTGTCGTCGCGTTTGTCGTATCGCGTTGCGATGGCCCTGAAGTGTTTGAGTTTATTGAAGAACCTTTCGACCGCGTTCCGTTGCTTATAGAGCCATGGGCTGAAGGCGGGGATATTCACACGGTTTGGCATGGGGCGGATGCAGCCCCATGCTCCTCGTTCTTTAAAGCTTTGGCGCAAACCGTCGCTGTCGTAAGCGCGATCTGCCAGTAGTATCTGCCCGGACCCGAGCGTCTCAAACATATCGGCTGCCGAACGTCCATCATGTGCGTGTCCGGCAGTCAGTTTCAGTCGAATTGGGCGACCATCAGCATCGACAAGTGTATGGATTTTGGTTGTCAGGCCGCCGCGCGAGCGACCCATGCAACCGGATCGCTCGTCTTTTTGACCGTTGGCCGCATGTTGATGGACGCGGATTGACGAGGAGTCGATCATCTGGATATCGCCGTCGTAAGCTTCTGATATCGCGTTGAGAATGCGGGCCCAGTGCCCCGCATGACGCCATCTGTTGAAGCGATTTACACAGGTCGTATAAGGACCATATCGAGCTGGAATGTCTGCCCACGGCGCACCTGTTCTCAGCCGCCAGAATATACCGTTCAAAACACGTCGATCGTCAACCCGAGCCTTACCACGCACCTTGGTCGGAAGAAGCGGTTCAATCACGGACCATTCGAAATCTGTTAAATCAAAACGCCCCATCACTGCCTCCATGTCGATGGAGACAGTGAATCACAAACCATGCAATCCGGAAATCATTTTATGGGTATGTGACCTAGCATTACAGTTGCATATTTATCTATGATCTGAATCTATGGGTCTCCATGATTCGGAGGTCATGGATGGCAGGTGCATCAATCGAGACGACGCTTGAGCTTTGGGCATCATCGTTGCGCGACGTGAAAGCTCGCATGCGCGGACTGTTTACGCAGGAGCGCGTTGCAGCCTCTGCGAACCTTTTCTGGATGGCTTACTGGGTGACGAGCGGCGCAAGACAGGTTGGATGCATGCTGAGGCGGCCGGTGATCCCGGCCCGTGGCGGCAACAGGCCATTTTGGGTCGCGGGCGTTGGGATGCGGATGAGCTGCGCAACATCGTACGAGTATGTCGTAGAAAACCTCGCAACGGATGATGCGGTCCTGGTCATCGACGAAACAGGCTTCCTCAAGCAGGGCAAGACATCGTGTGGTGTTGCCCGTCAGTATACAGGTTCGGCTGGCAAGATAACGAACTGTCAGATCGGTGTATTCGCCGCCTATGTGTCCGTTCGCGGCCATGCCTTCATCGATCGAGCGCTGTACTTGCCCAAGAGCTGGACTGGCGATCCGGCAAGGCTTGCAGCAACCCATGTTCCTGAGGATGTAGCCTTCACTACCAAACCAGGGCTGGCTGTCGATATGATACAGCGTGCACTGGCAGCTGATGTGCCATTTTCATGGGTGGCTGGCGATGCGGTGTACGGCGTCGGGGAAATAGAAGGTTGTCTGCGCCGTGCCTGTAAAGGCTATGTTCTTGGTGTAAAATCCGATCATCACTTCGGATCCTGGTCGGGGAAGCCTCCGGTCGCCGGCACGGCGCAGGAGATCACCCGTGATCTCGATCCTGAAGCATGGCAGCGTCTTTCCGCCGGTGAAGGCACCAAAGGCGCACGGCTTCATGACTGGGCCTATTGCGAACTTGCCGACCTTGATGCCGACGAATACAACGAGACGAAATCGGGACTTTGGACCCGTGGCCTCCTGATCCGGCGCAACATCAGCGACGGCGATCTGGCATTCTTCACCACATGGTGCCCGGCCGGGACGGGCATCCAGACGCTCGTTTCCGTTGAAGGCCATCGCTGGGCAATCGAAGACAGCTTCGAGACTGCCAAGAACGAGCTCGGACTCGATCACAACGAAACCCGGTCATGGCATGGCTGGCATCGCCACGTTTCCCTCGTCATGCTTGCCTTCGCCATGATGGCGGTGATCCGGTACCGCGCCAACGACGCGACGCCCCAAAAGACCACGGATGCCGACCATCGGGAATTGATCCACTGGTCTGTCCAGGAAGTCCGGCGCATCGCCACCAGGCTTGCCCAGCGTCGCATAAGCCCCGCTTACGTCATCGCATGGTCATGCTGGAGACGCGCCCATCAGGCAGCCGCTCGGCGAGCTCATATCAAAACTAAAATGCAACTGTAATGCTAGAGCGTTTCCCTATCATAGTGGATCGTATCGGCATGATGCGAAGTAGTTTTGCGCTTCCTGCGGATCAATGAGGTCGACGATTTTCCCAATTCTGTCCCATAGGTTGCTGACGGTTCGCTCTGCGGCCTTTCGCAGGAGGGCTTTCAACTTGGAGAAAGCCTTTTCTATGGGATTGAAGTCCGGGCTGTATGGCGGCAGGAACATCAGCCTCGCGCCCGCGGCTTCGATAATCTCACGTGCTGCGGGTCGTTTGTGACTGGACAGATTGTCGAGAATGACAATATCGCCTGGCTTCAACGTCGGAACGAGAACCTGACCGACATAAGCCTCAAACCATTCCCCATTGATCGGTCCGTCAATGACAAGGGGTGCGACCATTCCTGTGTTTCGCAATCCTGCAACAAGTGTCGTTGTCTTGCGATGACCATGTGGGAAGCCCATTCGCAGCCGCTCGCCCTTGAGGCAGCGTCCGTGCGTACGTGACATATTGGTTGCAGTCCATGTCCCGTCGATAAAGACCAGCCGTGCAGGATCGAATCGAGATCGAGCTGCTTGTCAAACCAGGACTGACGCATTTCCAAAAGATCCGGACGGCTTTGCTCTACCGCATGGCCAGTCTTTTTGCGTGTTTGGTTATGCCGGACAAGGAAACGGTGTAACGCCGACTTGCTGATGACGACACCTTGCGCAGACAGAGCATCACGCAACTCAAACAAGGTGCCGTCGCGATGCTCGCCGAGCCAGGCCATAATCAGATCAGCGTGAGCTTCCGTCTTGTGGGAACTACGGTCACCTCCAAGCGGGCCGGGACGACCATTCCCTTTTTCAAGTTGCAAGTTTCGCCAACGGCCGACACTCGCCACACCAACGCCAAACCGTTCTGCAGCCTCCCGATGCAATGCACCAGCCGAAACGGCAGCAAGAACACGGGTACGAAGATCAACAGAAAGGGCCTTCGACATATCTGCCGACCTCCATCGGCAGATAGTTTGAATCAGAAACGAACTGATTTGCAAAGCCATCCAATTCATTCAGATAGAGAAACGCTCTAATCATAAGCGCCGCACCTCGTAAGAATTGGAAAATGAGATGATCCCACCGGACCCTCGCATTCTGAAGGTCTGGAGTCAGAAGGTCGAAGTAAACGTAAAACGGTCACAGAAGCTCCAGACCAACTCGCTCAAGCGCGTGTTCGACCGACTGCGTGAAGAATGCACCATCATGTTGCAACCAGGCATATTTATTCTTCTGTCAATGAGCGCTTAAAAGAGTCGATGATTGGCCTGGCGAGATAATCAAGGAATGTACGCTCTCCGGCATCAATGTGAATCTCAACAGGCATGCCCGCGTATATCCGCTCACTATTGATCGTATTGGAAGCCGATTCTGAGATTCTTATTCGGGCGCGATAATAAGCCTCCTGGGTTGCTGGATCAGTGATGCGGTCTGCCGATATATAAATAACTGAACCTTCCAACTCAGGTGTAAGCCTCGCATTGAGTGCCGTCAGGCGCAAACGTGCGGGCTGGCCAATCCATAGAGCATCAATTTCCTGAAGCGGGACACGGGCTTCAACAACCGGACGCTCAGTGGTTGGCAACAACTCAATTAACTTTTCACCGGGCGCAATAACACTTCCTGCCCCGCCATACGCCATCGATATAATTATGCCATCTGTGGGCGTCTTTATCACCGTACGGTCTAACACGGACAAGGCAGCGTTCAGTTGCTCTTCGGCATCCGCAAGCTGGATACGTATTTCGTTTAAACTGGACACCGATTGTTCGACGCGCTGAGTTCTTATTCGCTCAATCTGCTCCCGTGCTTCAATGACTTGTGTCACATTCGCGGCCAGCTGAGCTTCGATTGCACCGCCCTGCCCTGTCAGATCGGTCTTGTTTCTCTGAATCTGGGTGTACTCAAAATATTTGTCAGCCCCTGATCGACCAGCCTTTTCTTCCGATCCAGCTCGATCTGTATAATTTTTAATTGTTTATCGACTGCTTCTTTCTGAGCTGCCAACCCAATCGCCGCTTTATTAAGTGCGATAACACGCTGGCGAAGAATATCCTGCTCCGAAATATAGCGCGCAAATCTTGCGTCGAATTCCTTCTGCTGTTCCGCAATCATATCTGCAACGTCACTCAGATGCGGTGTAAACTGATCTGCTGTTGGCAGGAGCAGGCTTGTAGCACCGTCACGCTCGGCGGCAAGGCGTAACAGACTGGCTTTAAGAGACACGATCTTTTTGCTCAGTCTATTAACATTCGTTCGAACCTCCGTGGGATCCAGGGTATACAAAACGGTGCCAGCTTTGACATAGTCCCCTTCACGTACATGGACCTTCTTGATCAATCCGCCTTCGAGATGTTGTATCAAAATATTATGATGTACCGCTGCTATTTTCCCTTGAGCAATGACAGCGCGCGCCAACGGCATCGTCGCCGCCCAAATAGCAAAGCCGCAAATTAGGAAAACGACCAACAAATAGCCGAACAACGATAGTCTGCTACGGTTGGATTGAAGCCGATCAGCCCAATTCGAACTTAGATTAGTCATTATCGCGACCATGCGAAGTTGGGCGAGTTCTCCAACTCGTCGCAAACCTTGCCGTTCTTTCCTGCAAATAAGATGATTGCAGCGAACCTTTGATCTCCTGCTGTGGCATTCGTAAAACTTCTTCTGGAGTGCCGAAGTTGACGATAGCCCCGTCACGCAGGAGGAGAACCCGGTCACAGGTGCCAGCGATCGACATCCGATGTGTGATTAATATAACGGTTATTCCATCGTCGCGCGCATCTGCCAGAGCCCGTTCGAGTGACGCTTCTCCTTCGCTGTCGAGATTGGCGTTCGCCTCATCGAGAACAAGTATTCTCGGATTACCATAAAGGCTCTTGCCAGGCCAATCCGCTGTCGTTCCCCTGATAGCACCGATGCTTTGCCTATCCGCGTCTGGTAACCATCATTCAAGCTGAGAATAAGTTTATGCGCTTGCGCACGACAGGCCGCAGATACGATGCTGTCATTTGTCGCTCGCGGGTCGAAGCGCGCAATGTTTTCGGCAATCGTTCCGGGTAAAAGCTGTATTTCTTGCGCAAGGTAACCGATTGTTTCACCGAGTTGAGCTTTGTCCCATGTTTTCCTGTCAGCATCATCGACACAAATCGAACCACATGTCGGAGCTAATGCCCCACCAGTAGGCGCGCCAAGCTTGACTTGCCTGCGCCACTCGACCTATCAATGCAATTCTTTCACCGGCGCGGATATCGAAGCTAACGCCTTTTATAATTGCCTCGGCTTCGGGGCCTTTCCCGGGCGAGCATACACAAGATTGCGAACCGAAATCGTACCTTTGGGATCAGGAAAAGAACTTTCTTTTCCCTGCCCTTTGAATATGACGAGAGTGAAGCCTGCAACTGCTCCCACGCCTTCAAAGCTTCAAACGTCTGCTTCCAGCCTCCGATCAGTTGATCAAGGGGCTGGAGTGCCCGTCCGGATATGAGGGAAGAGGCAAAAATCATTCCTGCTGTCATCTGGTTTTGCAGAACAAGCCATGCTCCCACTGCCAGTGTCGCCATTTGCAGAAGTATACGCACGAACCGGGATATGCCTCCGAAACAAGTATTAATGGAAGCTGCTCGATTTTGAACAATTAACGATGTCGCAAAAGCATTGCCCCAGACCTGGACGGCGTGTCGTTCCATACCCATTGAACGGACGGTGTCCTTATTCTGAATGAAAGCCCGAGCGACTTGATTGGCAACGGCTGCCTGCTCGGTATTCTGTCCACTCAAACGCGAGAGCCCGATCTGATTGACCATCGCTATTGTCAGCAGGACGATAGCTCCACCGATTGTCAGCCAGCATAACACGGGATGGATGAAATAGAGCACAACCAGAAAGAGTGGTGCGAATGGCAAATCAAAGAGGTTCAGCAATCCTTTTGAAGCTATGAATGCCCTGACTTTGCCCAAGTTGCGCAAGGGTTGAATGTCAGCGGCTTCCACATGCCTTTCGTCCAGTGCAGCTTCAAAGGCCGCCCCTCCCAGTTTCTTGTCGATGTCCGTCGCTATATGTTGCGCATAAAGCGAGCGAACGATGTCCAGAAATGAAAGGCAGCACAATGCCAATACTGCGATGACGCTCAAATATAGAAGTGTGCTGCTATTCGCGGTTGGAAGTACGCGATCATAGACCTGAAGCATAAACAGCGGTGAAGTTAGCAGCAGCACGTTAACGATAAAGGAGAATACACCAACATCAATCACACCGCGCCAATGAATGAGCCGCAAATCCAAACCCTTCACACATCCCCACAACGAGCAGCAAAACTGATCAATCTGTCACATCAAATCAAATCCATCTGAAGTTGAATAAATGCATTAAGGAATGAGCTGTCAATCAATATGCTGCATATTTATATTAGCTAGAAGGAATATTATAGAGGATTCTCAATCAAAGTATGCAATATTAGTTATATATAATATTATTATTATTTATTTCATAGACACGTATAAGTTGACATTTTTATTCGCCCTATCGTACCCATGTCTCTGGCACTGGGGGCATTGATGCAAAACACGTTTGTGACTGTAAGTTTCGTATCGAACGACACAATCCAAATCCGCATGGAGTTGGGTAACGTGATCGACTCGAAACTGGAAATTGCCGATGTGCCGCAAGGATGGAGCGGCTATCACGCCGTCGAATGGACAGAAAACGGTTCCGTTTATAAGCAGCATGACGGCAGATATGTGGGCGAGCACGGCGAATACTTCATGCCGTTCGACATTTTGAAGCTTCCTCTATCGCCGACCTCTTCGTAACCACAAATGGTATTCCTGGAAGCGCTTTTGCAGATCAGATTGCAAATTGGTCTATAGCGATCAACGGGCAATCCGTTTCTATCGAACAGCTTTCCCGAAAAGCCAGCATAATCGACATGGCACAAGTTCGCGACGATCCGCGGCTTGCCAGTGACTTTCAGGAAGGCGCGTATAACAACAATACAGCCTACAAAACTGTTCAGAACGTGTTTATCAAGCTCTCGGCGCCCATACCGGAAGGGGCTGCCGTCAGCATTGATCTGAACGATGCTGATTTTACAACAGTTCATAGCCCTTTTAGTCAGAGAGCATTGTATCCGAGGCAATTCACGTCAATTTAACGGGCTTCGACCCCGATGACATTGTCAAGTTCGCCACTTTGTCGAGCTGGAATGGCGTATCAATTGGCCAGAATGGAGCGATGGCTTCCAATGCGCAACTGTACGATGAGGCTCCCAGATATAAAGTTATCGATGTTGCAACGAACACAATTGTCAAAACCGGCACTGCGTTTGTCGTTCAGTCGTACGACCCCTTAAGCAATTCCCAAACCGTGAGGGAACCGAAGTCTGGAAGATGGACTTTTCCGATATCACGGACGAAGGAACATACACTGTGCTCGTCGAAGACATCGGGATTTCTCAGAGTTTTGCTATTTCTCACGACCATTGGGCACAGATTTTTGACGTTGCACTCAGCGGCTTCTATCACCAGCGCAGTGGTATCGCTCTTGAAGGCGAGTATACAGGCTGGACCCGTCCGGCCTCGCTGCACACAGAAGGCGGCACGAAAGTTACTGTTTATCAGTCAACCTATGCTCCGGACGTAAGCCGGGACAATGATCCGGACCTGCCTAGTCGCTTCAGTGAACTGGTGTCTCATGCCACCACAACAGTGCTTGAAGGCGCATGGGGAGGATGGCACGATGCGGGTGATTGGGACCGGCGTATTCAACATGTTGAAGCTGCGCGCAAGCTGATTGAGATCGCTGAATTATCTCCAGACTTCGCGAACAACCGCCAAGCATCAATTCCAGAAAATGCGAATGGAATTCCTGACGTCGTTGACGAAGCAATGTGGACACTGGATTTTTCCGTCGAATACAACAGGCGGATGGTGGCGTCTCCTATGGCGTCGAAGGGGCTAATCTGCCCCTGGGGCGATGCTTCTTGGGCTGCAGATGATGTGGTCCTATATGCATTCGCACCGACAAAATGGTCGAGTTGGGAATATGCGGCAAGTGCAGCCAAACTTGGCAATATCTTGAAGCAGTACGATCCATCTCAAGTTACCCTTTGGCAGAACAGCGCAACTGCGGCAATGCAATGGGCCGAACAGGCGGCATTGACGGGCTCTCCCCTTACTGCTGAAGAAACCAATTCCCGTAACCTGGCCGCTGCAGAATTGTTCCGGCTGACCGAAGACATACAGTGGGACAGTATCTACCAGCAAACTTCCATATATAATTCAGCTACATATGGACGAAGCCAACTCGAAGCTGCTTATGTTTATTCACAAATAGCTGGCAGCAAGAATGAGCATCTTAACGATAACGGCGTTGCAGCAATCCTGCATGAAGCCGACTATGTTTATAACAACAATCCGCAAAACCCGTTCGGATACACATATTCTTACGACGGCACAAATTTTGGAATGGCGGGAACACAGTCACGTATTGCTGCTCAGGTTTTTGTCCGCGCTTATGAACTCTCCGGGGATGACAGGTTCTTGAGCCGCCTTCTGGAAGACGTTCAGTATACATTGGGTTCAAACCCACTGAACCAAGCGTATCTGACAGGCCTTGGCGTCCGTCAGCCCAACGAGATTCTGAATTTCGATGCAGAAGCCCTCGGCGGCACGCCGCCACCCGGCTTGCTGATTTATGGCGACTATGACGTCGAGTCATGGTGGAGCGATCCACACTTGCAAAACTCAGTATGGCCGGGACTCGAATTCATACCACTTTCTGAATCCTATCAAGCCGACTTCCACCATTATATGTCGTCTGAATACACAGTTTGGCAAGGTATGGCCGACTTCACTTATATTGTCGGATATCTGGCTGGTCTTCAGAACGACAATAATGGAGGCACACCCAATCCGGGTGGCAATCAGGGCAATATAGGTGGATCGTATGGCGGCTATTTTAGCGGAACAAGCCAAAATGATACGCTTACATATCATGGAGGGAGCAATAATTATGCGGACGGAGGAGCAGGAGTCGATTGGCTCATCTTCTCCGGCAATATTGCGGAATACACAATCCTCGGAGAAGGAAACCACTTCACGATACGTGGCGCGGCAACCACCGATCATATCCAGTTTACAAATTTTGAATATTTATCTTTCGCCGACGCAAAGAATGTATCGCTGGCGGAAGTACCAAACTATTCGGGGCACCAACCTGGGGCATATTGGCAAACAGCTCTGAATATTGGAAATCTCGTTCCGAAAGTCACATTCATTGGCAGCTCCAATGGCTATTTCGGCGGTTCCGATCACAATGATCAGCTCAATTTTTGGGTGGAACTTATAACTATGCCAACGGAGGGAAGGAATCGACTGGATTGTGTTCTCCGGCAACATCGCGGACTACACCATTCTCGGTGAAGGCAACCACTTTACGATCCGTGGCGCGGCAACCACCGATCATATCCAATTCACAAATTTCGAATATCTTTCCTTCGCAGATGTGAAGAATGTCTCCCTTGCCGATCTCGTGGTGAATTCTGGCCAACCAGCAGGTTCCTACTGGCCTACAGCAGTAAACGTATCAAGTCTAATCCCGGGCAATTCAGCATTCGCACACGATGTATCCAGTGCGCTGGATACACTTTATTTTGCTGAATCTTATAATGAAAAGATTATCTCCTTATCAGAAAATATTTCACATACCTCTTCCAATAATATTGTTCGGGGCTCCTACAATGATCGAAATTATAACGCGGTAGCACTCCAGCCTTCGTTCAACTCCGATAATAGTTTCGACTATGCGATATTCGATGAAGCAACAGATATAGCAATATTTCCTACTATGCAGGCGTTCTCCGCGTCCACAGATGACATCTGGTACGATCCCGAGCAGATTGGCGGGCTTCTATGAAAACACAGCTTTTATAGCGTCTTACAAGGCTTACGCATGAATTTCCGACAGCTCGCCAAGCCGAAGACTCTGTATTTTCGCTATGCCAGGGAAGAGTGATTGTTCCGCCTGTTCGCAGCTCCGTTTCGTTTCAAAGGGAAAGCCATCAAGTTAACCGTGAGCGCGACGAACATCCCACCTTTTCTTTTGTGAATGATGCCGCGAGATAAGCTCCTTCATTGATAGGAGCGGACCGGGATGATTGGAGATCGCGCTGATGCCATGCTTGAAGACATGGATGAAGCCAGGCATGAGGGAAAGTATCGTCGGATCGAGGTGATTACCGGCCGGCGGCAGCGGCGGAATTGGACTGACGAGGAGAAGGCGCGGATCCTTGCGGAAAGCGCGGAACCTGATGTTAACATCTCGGCCGTTGCCCGGCGCTGGGGCGTCAATCGCGGCTTGCTGAACGTCTGGCGCCGGGACGCTGGGCTGACCTCTCAACGATCTGCGAGGTCCAGTGCGCAGCAGGCGATGTTCGTGCCGGTGACGGTAGTTGGCGATCGAACGCCGGCTCCAGGCTCGCCGTCAGATGTCGCCCACTTTGCCGCGGGTCGAATTGAGATCGAGATTGCTGGCGCGCGCATGACGGTTATCGGCCCGGTAGCACCTGAACTGGCGCAAGCGATGGTGGCGGCCTTGCGAGGTCGCCGGTGATCGGAGTTTCGCCGAGTGGCGTGAAGATCATGGTGGCTACGCAACCGGTCGACTTCCGGCGCGGCATGAATGGCCTTGTGGCTTTGGTGGCGTCAGCGCTCGCGGCCGATCCCTATTGTGGCGACGTGTTCGTTTTCCGCGCCAAGCGTCTGGATCGACTTCGCTGCATTTACTGGGATGGGTCAGGCATGATCCTGGCGACAAAGTGGTTGGAGAGCGGAAAGTTTGTTTGGCCCCGATCCGCGATGGTGCGATGCAGATGAGTGCCCAGGAGTTCTCGCTTTTGCTAGCTGGCATTGACTGGACGCGGGTCAAGCGAAACGCGGTGAGACGACCCTCAAAAGTAGGCTGATCCTATTGGTTTTGCTTGAAGATTCAGGCTAATATGATAGGGTCGGTCATGCTGCTTCGACCCGATCCCTTGCCTCAGGATGCTGCGCAATTGACCCGGATCATTCTCTTACTCGACGAAGAGAATGCCGATCTCAAAGCGCGTATTGCCTTCCTTGAGCGCCAGCTCTTCGGGACGAAATCGGAGAAGATGACGATCATCGATCCAGCCCAGGCAACGCTCGACCTGGGCGATCTAAGCGATATTCCCGTTGCAGCCAATGACGATGCCGCACCGGCCGGTGAAGACAAAACACAGGCACGGCGATCGTCTGCCCGCAATATCGGCCGCTTGCCCAAGCATCTTCCGCGCTATGAAGAGATCATTGAGCCGGAGAGCAAGATTTGCCCCTGCTGTTCGTTCGAACTGCATTGCATCGGCACGGACGTCAGCGAGGCGCTCGACATCGTACCTGCTGTTGTCCGGGTCAAACGGACGATCCGGCCGCGCTATGCATGCCGGGCCTGTGAGAGTGCCATCGTGCAAGCACCTGCACCGGCGCGCGTGATGGACGGTGGCATGGTGACCACGGCGTTTGCCGCGCATGTCGCTGTTTCGAAGTTTGCCTGGCATCTCCCGCTCAATCGACAGGCGCAAATGCTGGCCTCCTGCGGTGTCATCATCGATCGCGGTACGCTTGGCGCCTGGGTGATGCGGGTCGCCTGGTGGCTGGAGCTTCTCTATGACGCGCTTACCGCCTTTATCCGCTCGCAGCCGAGAGTGTTCTGTGACGAGACGCCGTTGCCGCGGCTCGAGCCGGGGCGCAAACGAACCAAGGTCTGCCAGTTATGGGCGCAGGCGGTTGACGACCGTCCCTGGAATGGTCCGGCACCGCCGGCCGTGGCCTATATCTTTGCCGAAAGCCGCAGCGCCCGCGAGATCGAGGGGCAATTGTCGTCGTTTACCGGCGTGCTTCAAGTCGATGGATACCAAGCCTATAAAACCATGGTCAAACGTCGGGGCAAGAGCAATGTCGCACCCATGCGGCTGGCCTTCTGCCTTGCTCATGCGCGGCGCAAGTTCGTCGATGTCGTCAAGCTGACGGGTTCTTCGGAGGCTTTGTCGATCCTTGCCAGGATTGCGGAAGTCTATCGGATCGAAGCAAAACTGCGCGGCGAAAGCGCCGATACCCGGCTCGTCGTGAGACGTCGCGAGGCTGCTCCAGTCATGAGAGAGCTGAAAGTCCACCTCACCGAACTGCGCGACGAGGTGTCGGCGAAATCGGCGCTTGGCAAGGCCGTCAGCTACACGCTCAACCATTGGAGCGGGTTGACAGCCTGCCTTGATGATGGCCGGGTCGAGATCGATTCCAATGTGGTCGAGCGTTCAATGAAATCCGTGGCCCTGACGAGGAAGAATTCGCTGTTCGTGGGCAACGAGCGGGGTGGAAAGACTTTCGCTGTCCTCGCATCGCTCGTCAACACCTGTAAACTGAATGGTGTGGACCCCGAGGTCTGGCTTGCCGATGTGCTGGAGCGCATCATCTCCGGCAAAGTGAAAGCCAGCGAAATGGAAAGTCTCCTGCCGTGGGCCTGGAAGGCTGAGCGTGAAGCGATGACGCAGCAGGAGCGACGGGCGGCATGATGCACAACAGCCAGGGGACGACGGATCGACCGAAGCTTGATGACGCGGCGTTCGAAGCCTTTATCAGGGGACGCCGTCCGGCATCGCCAATCTGGTCAATGAGCGGTCTCGATGGTTATCTTACGGCTCTGATCATTGGCCCAAAGTTCATCGACCCACGCAAATGGATCCCGGAACTGACTGGCCCGGACGCCCTGAACCTGCCGATGGAAACAACCGAACATCGGGCCGTGCAGACGATCGTTGCGGAATATAACCGTATCTCGGGAGCCTCTCTGAAACCCCGAAAGACTACCGGCCCAGGTTCACCAGGATCGATGATCAAACCTTTGATCCGTTCGATTGGGACCTCTGCTTTTGCTGGCAACAGGATACGCGCCGAGACTTTGGCAGCCGGTTCTTCGCGGTCATGCCGTCACCGGCGATATCATTGCGCCAATTCGCAAGCTCGGCGAGACAAAACGCAAAGCCACCCGCCAGGATGCCGCTGACGTCGCTGAAGCACTCGTCAATATCCGAACCTATTTTATGCCGAAGCGGGCAAAGCAAAAGTTTTGACTGCCAGCCGGAAACCCATTCCGTCAATCACGAAAGACGTGGGCTATTCGTTGCGCTCACAGTTAACCGCCTTAGGTGAGTTCAGGTTTTCCTGCTCCTCCTAAAAGATTCGATTAAAACCCATATGAAAGGTCACGAGCATGGATGCTCCGGGAACTTCGAAATTCAGAGACTTTGCGCGTATGCTGGCAGCGCGCAGTGTTCCTAATGGCATTTTGAACCGAAGCGCTGCGCTGCGCGGGACGCGCTTACTGGACCAGGCCGCCCGTGCCGCCAAATCCGGCAAACAACGTCCCTTTCAGATGGTAAATGTCGGCGCTTGCGACGGTGTTCTTTTCGATGACGTGACCCCTGGCTCCACCGAATTCCCCGGTCCAAAGCAATTCTGGTCGAACCTGTACCGTATAACTTGATCAGACTGCGCAAAACGTAAGCGGTCAGCCGATGGCGTTAGACTTGAAGTTCCAAGGCATAAGAGCTTCGATTTCGGTTACAGGCCAGCCTTGAGCAATGCGGCTTAGTGTTTGGGATAGCCAGTCAAGCGGATCGACGCTGTTCATTTTGCATGTCTGGAGAAGCGTGGCCAGTGTAGCCCAGGTCCGTCCGCCGCCTTCGCTTCCGGCAAACAGGCTGTTTTTCCTCGTGATTGTCTGTGGTCTGATCGCACGCTCGACAATGTTGCTATCGATTTCGACCCGGCCATCGGTGAGGAAGCGCTCCAGTGCCTCGCGCCGGGTGAACGCGTAGCGGATCGCCTCGGCGGTTTTGGACTTGCCCGAGACTTTACCCAGTTCCTTTTCCCACCGGTCGAAGAGGCGGGCGACAATGGTTTCAGACTGTTCCTGACGGAACGCGGCGCGGATGTCGGCATTCTTGCCGCGAACCTCATCTTCGATCTTCCACAATTTGGTCATGGCGGTGACCGTATCTGTTGCAGCCTGCGAGATCCCGCTGACGTGCAGATCGTAAAATTTGCGGCGCAGATGTGCCCAGCAGCCTGCAGCTGTATCTGTTCGTTGCGCCCAGCCTTGGCTTGCGCCTTGATCATGCTCGTATAGGCGCCATATCCGTCCACCTGCAGGATTCCGTTGAACCCGGCAAGATGCCGCGCCACGCATTCTGCGCCCCGACTGTCTTCAAAACGATAGGCCACCATTGGTGGACTGCTCCCACCATAGGGGCGATCATCGCGTGCATAGGCCCAAAGCCATGCCTTGGTGGCTTTTCCCGAACCGGGAGCCAGAGTGGGCAAGGTCGTCTCATCGGCGAAGACCCTTTCACCTTCCTTGACCCGCTCCAGGATATAATCGGCGCATATCTGAAGCTCGAAGCCCAGATGCCCCATCCATTGCGCCATCAAACTCCGGCTGATCTCGACGCCATCGCGCAAATAGATTGCCTCCTGACGGTAAAGTGGAAGGCCATCGGCATACTTGGAAACGGCTATATAGGCGAGCAGGCGCTCTGTCGGCAAACCGCTCTCGATAATATGTGCAGGCGCGAGCGCCTGAACCACACCATCATGGTTCCGGAATGCATATTTGGGGCGACGTGTCACGACAACCCGGAACTTCGGGGCACGACGTCCAGGCGTTCCGAGCGATCCTCGCCGATCAGGACCTTTTCCAGACCCTCGCAACCAGCCGGAATCTCCGGTTCGATGACTTCCTCAATGCGTTCGAGATGAGCGGCAAAGCCCTTGCGCGGACGTGATGCCCGTTTCGGCTTGTCCCTGGCCGCATCGTGAAGTTCGCTCTGGATCGCCGAGAGACCGGTTTCCACTTCCTCGAAAGCAAACGATACCTGTTCATCGCTAACACCAAGGTGTAATCGTTCGGAGCGCCGGCCGTGCTGGGCGCGCTGCAAAACCTTCATGATGGATGTCAGGTTGGCAATCCGTTCGTTGGCGCTCTTCTCCACTGCCTCCAGCCGGGCAATCTCAGCTTCAGCAGCCTTCAACCGGGCTTCCTTTTCAGCCTGCTCACGTGCCATTGCGAGCACCATAGCTTTCAGTGCGTCAACGTCATCCGGCAGATCGTGAAGCGGTAAATCCATGAGGCTGAGTAGAGCATAAAAGCGGCCGTTTTCCCAACCATTACAGCATCATGAATCATCTTGCCGCAGGCGTTGTCATCCTGTCAGCAAAGGGCGTCTTGTCCTGTTCGGGCGGATCTTTTCCAGTCCATTCCAGCCAACAAAGCCATGAGCTGGGAATGATCCAGACGTATCCTCGCAACTGACAGGCCCGGCCAGCAAAAGCCACGGTCCTCAAGCGTTTTCGAATAAAGGCAAACGCCACTGCCATCCCACCACACAATCCGGACCCGGTCGGCACGTTTTGACCGGAAGACATAAAGCGCACCATTGAACGGGTCGAGACCGCCATCACGGACAACTGCCATCAGGGAAGCGGCTCCCTTGCGGAAGTCGACGGGCTGACAGGACACATAAACCACCACACCGCTGGAAATCATGCCTTGCGAGCCGCCCTCAGAACCTTCACCAGGTGATCCGGATCGAAGGCTGAACCGACGCGAACTACCATGTCGGCGACAACAATATCGATCGAAGCGCTACACGTCGTTTCAACACGTGCAAATCTGGCCGGACTGGCCGGTCCCGCTGTTACTGGTGAAACAACACCAGACGCAAGCGCCTTACGACGCCATCCATAAAGCTGCGAGGATCCAGTCCTTCAGACCGTGCAACCGCCGAGACGTTGGCCCCGGGCTGCAACGACGCAGCCACAATCCGCGCCTTCTCGTCATCCGACCAGTCTCGTGGCCGCCGTCGGCTTCGCACAGGCTCCGCCGTCAAAACCTCGAATGTCCGGGTCTGATTCACACCGTCGCTCATAGGATTCTCCGCATGATTCATGCAGAAAATCGCCCATCTCACCGACGAAAGATACGTGGGATAGTCTACCCGCTTACGCAAAAACTATCCGGATATAGAGCGGTTCAAGATCGAACCGATTGCCATCACTCGGGAACAGGGCTCAATCACCATTAAGACTTTCGATGCAAAAGCCTTGGAAGAAGGTGCCTTGCCCCTTGAATTCATAGGTTGTTCCTCAGTCACAGATACGAATCTGATGTCTGGCAAGAATGTATGGGGACCGGATGACCCCAATTTCCATAAATTTGCACCACACCTGAAGGAAATTGTAGTTGCTTCCGATACTCTACAAGCTGTGTTGGATCGCAATAACGTTGAATATATCGATGCATTCCTGGTCGACTGCGAGGGCGCAGACTGGATTGTCTTCGACCAGCTTGACTTGCAACGCTATCGTCCCGGCTTGATCAAAGTCGAAGTCGGCGCTTTATCGCCCACTGACGTCGGTAACGTTATCGTAAAGATGAAAGCCGCAGGCTATGATGTTGGCATGTATTGTGAAGATGTTTGGGCGTTTAGGTAGGGCACACCCTAATCATTTTGAATATTATTGTACGCTGGAACTGAAGACATACGCATCATAATCAACGATAAAGGTCGCCTCGATTTTACTTCAACACCCAATGTTCCAGTTCGTATGCTCTGTGCATCATTGGGTTTTAATCCGGTAGCCAGGCTTTCCTGATCATCCAACGGCACCAGCGCTGCACGACCATCTTCGTCAACTCGGCAACGCCCTAACAAAGAGACGGATCAGGGCATTTGTGGCTGAGACTTTGCGCGACGGATCGATATTGCTGTAGCGACGCTGCGGGCGAAACTACCGATAAGGCGTCGGGCGGGCGGCTCAAAGAACACCGCGATCAGCCATGATGCAAAAACAGGATCGCGACAAGGATCGCCCCGACCAACCATCGGCTATGATCCGCACCGAAACGGGCAAAAATCGCATAGCCGATGTGCTGGTGCAGAAGATAAAGCGGATAAGTCAGCCCACCGATGCCGGTCGCGATAGCCGGACGAATGGGAAGCGCCGGCAGCATTACGCAAAGGGCAACGCAGGAAACAGCTATCGGCCCAACTAAAGCAAGGCCAGCGGTGTTTCTGTGAATGTCATACAGTTCAAAGAACTTCGGCTCAATGATAAACGGGGTGGCGGTAGCCCATAGAATCGACGCGGCAAGGATGACGAACGCGCCGGGCGTCTGCCTCTGCCGGAGCTTATAGAGAGTTATTCCAAAACAAAATACCCTGAATACTCGGTAATGACGAGTTTTCGGAGCACTTCACTGTCAATGCGCAGCTCGTTCGCTATGGAGAGAACCAGCCAGGAAATCACGATGGCCTGCCAGTGCTTCTTGAACCAGCCGAGCGCAATGAAAACAAAGACCCATCCGTAAAACATCACCTCATAGGCTATGGTCCAGTAAGCACCATCGAGGAATGGCTGACCGAGAGCCCGGGCATTGATAACAAGATGGGCGAACCACTGCTTGACGGTCGGCGTCGGAAGGCCGGGAATCGGCCAGTTATAGAGCACGATCGCTGTCGCGGTGGCGCAGAGCATGAAGGTCGGCCACAGCCGAGCCGCACGACCAACAGCAAAATCAAAAGCGCTTCGGCCTTCGCTCGATAGGGCGATGACGTAGCCGGAAATAGCAAAGAAGATCAGCAGACCGGAATCGAGCCACATCGCAGCGGGGGCGAATTCTGGAAAGCCAATTCCGCCACCTTCACCCGAAACCTCCATCCGGAAGCCATAATGATAGGTGAGGACGAGTAGGGCGGACACCATCCGCAAGATATCCAGATTGAGCAGCCGCTTTTGATTCTGCATCATGCAAGCTCCGAGCGAGGATGACCTCTCGACTCTACAATTCATGATTTGAGAAAATGTGAACAATAGCCGTATCGCAAGAGCTGCTGGCGCAGGAGTGCACCAGCAGCATCTGTTCTCCTTAACCGAACGGGGCGTCGTCCGACAGGCATCCGTTCCCATGGACGGGTTGCCATGTTGTGCAGAACGTTCGTCGCCGGCAGAGTGAGGCGTGGGTAGGCTGCGCTCGTTATCAGGTTCATCCTGCTGACGATTGCAAAGGTCGTATCCGTTCCGCCGTAGTTGGAGGTCACAATGCCATCGTTGACGTCGGATGACGTAACCTGAATCATGTTGTTGGAAATGAGCGTATGGCCGGCCTGGTTGCCCGCTGGCGTGCTGGCGCTGGTCTGTTCCGAAGCCACGATACCCACCGGCGTTGACCGGATCACATTATCGGTGATGACGAGGTTGCGCGAATAGGTGCCAGCGCCGGCGATGATGCCGAACCGCTGCGCGCATTCGATGGTATTTCCGGAAACGACCGCATCCGCCTCGGCGCTGATACCGATACCACGAATGTCAAGAAGACCGCGCGAGGGCGACAGGGTACGGCAATTCCGGATGACATTTCCGGTCACTGTCGCATTGCGCGCGCCGGACATGAAGTTTGCAACGGAAATACCCTGGCCACACCAGTCGATGAAGTTATTGGCTACAATGTTGCCGACTGCGATGTTGTTGCCGGTCGTCGCGGGTGTTTCTTCCACATAGAGGGCAACCTCACCAATGCCATAGCAATTGTTGCCCTGAATGACCGTTCCGGCACAGACATTGGCCCGGACTGCCGAGAAGGCCGCAAAGTGGATCGTGTTCCCTTCGACCAGGCAGTCATTGACGCGAAAAGCGAGACCGCGTTGCCATAAGGGCCGCTGCCCCGTTCTCTGCACGAACATCGGAGAAGCTGTTTCCGGAAATGATTGTACCGTTGTAGATCGGCGTATCTTCCTCGATTTGAATACCGTTGTTGCTCAGATTGGTGAATGTCGAACTGCTGACACGGAGCGCCGGGCTGCCATAGGTATAGATCGCCGCATCATCGCATTTCTCGAAAGCACAGTTTTCCACCAGGGCGCTAGGTCTTGCGAGTTCATTGCCGTCCATCGTAAAGCTCGAACCGCGTCTTGTGCCGCAGTTCTGCAAGCGCAAGCCAACCTGAGTAGAATTGAAGAACTGGCAATTGCGAAAGACGAGATTCGAGGCCCCAACCGCCGTAACAAGGCCCGGCCGTGCAAATGCCGAAAGCGCACGGTTCTTGCCGTCGAAGTCGATTCCTTCAATTTCGATATCGGAAACCTGTTCGATCCAGAAAAACAGATCGTCCGTCGTGAAGTTCAACGTCACCGTACGCGGCGTGGCGTATATGCGCAGGGCACGCGTTCCCGGCGCTCCTCCTGCTGAAATCGCCGTAAAGCCGAGATCGTAGGAGCCTGGCTGGATATAGAGCTCCTTTCCTTGCACCCGTGCGTTCGCAATTGCATCAGCCAGGCTGATCGTTCCATTCCAGTCAAGTATGCTCATGCGCGCATCCTTTTGGTTGATTCGCGGCAGTATAACTAAATTTACCCGAGAATATCTTTGCCTTATGCAATTCGGTTAGGTTTTACAAGCTGGGCGTGCAATCCTATGATCGGTAAGTTCCACCCTACCGACGATCCTTGGATTGTGGCATGTTTCCCAGCTCGGCCCGTATAGATGCTGATAAACAGGCAAGTTTGCTCGCCGTCACCGCTCAGTGTTTCGAGCAAGGTGAGGCCCAACGCATCCGGCAATGAACGGTCGTGAAGATACAGTCAAAAGACTGCTCCTTCAGCCATTCGAGACTTTCGGCGGCAGTATCTGCGTCCACCCTGGCAATACGCCTCTCCAGTGTTGCGAGGCAAGTCCACTTCCCTCACCATCTTACCCTTACCCTGCGGTTGCCTTGATTTGATAGCTGTTTGCGAAATGGTTGAGGGCTGTGTTGATGGCTCCTTCGCCGTAGATGGCATATTTGTCATCGGCCCATGTATAGGTTCCGCCTGCGCCGACACCGGCCCATGTGCGGTCCTTGCCGGTGGCGAAGCTGACATCCGCGACATCGACCGGCGCGCTGCCCATGAACTCCTGATAGAGATTGGCGATACCGTAGATATTCATGCGGGTAAGCTGTCCATCGGCGTTATGCCAGGCATTGCGGTAATCGGCCGAAAGCCCGATGCGGGACGTCAGGCTGTCGGTATTGTGCAGGCCGACACGCGCTTCCCACGCGTCGCGGAAGCTGGCGGATGACACCGACGACCACATGAGCTGCGCCTGCGGCGTCAGCGACCAGTTGTCATCGAGGGCGATGCGCTGGCCGGTTTCTGCACTCAATGCATAGCCAAAGCCGCGCCGGCCGCTGGCAAGGCTTTTGTTGGCCGTAGCGGAATAAAGGTCGTTGTCGTACCAGACGGCCTGTGCCTGTGTGTCGAGATAAAAGCCATTGTCGCCATACCAGGTCAACGTCGCCCCAAGCCCCCAGCCCTGCGTGTCGATTGTGCCATCGCCATGCAGGGAAGAGACCTGCTGTGCGCCTTGCCGTAAAGGCCGGTGATGCCGCCCAGCAGGCGACCGTCGGCTGCGTCCAGCAGCAGGCCGTCGAGACCGGCCTGCATAAGCGTGGTGTTCATGCTCTGGCGCATGCCGGTTGCCGAGCCGGACGGTTCCAGCCGGTTGTGCGCCCCTTCGATGCGCCCCCATATGCCGTGCTGGTCTATGGCCGTGCCAGCTTCGCTTGCCGGCACGAGTGGCGTGCCGATTGCATCCGCTCCTGTTCGATGACCGGGTTGGCTGCACCGCCCCAGGAACGATTGCCCACACGCTGCTGCAGGGTCGGCAAGGTGTTGAGCGCCTGCATGCTGGCTGCATAGGCCTCATAAAGGGGCACACCGGGATTGTAGTGCGGTGGCGGTGGCGGCGGCGGCGGGGCGGGGGCGGGGGCGGACAGGTGCCGGTTTCCTCACAAGGCGGGGTGGCGGGTTCTTGAGTGCGGAGCGCAGATACCAGTCGCCATCCGCCGGGGTGCTCACGCCGCCCTTGTACAGCGAATAGGCATAGGCACCCGCCACCACGGCCTGACGGCCGTCCGGTGACGAAATCGCCGAGCAGATCGAACAGGCCGTTCGATGCACCGGCAATGTCGATGATCTTGATGCCGTCCGTCGTCTGTGCGCCGTTGCCGCCGCGATTGACCACCTTCACATGGCTGCTGCCCGACGTGTCGCCGCCCACTTGCAGTCGGTCCGTCTTCGAGGCATCACCGCCCAGAACACTGTTGAACACAAGGGTGCCACCCGTGCCGGTATAGTTGCCGGCAACATTCAGCACCGTGCCGCCACTCCCGCCGAAATCGACCATGCCGCCATTGTCCAGCGATGCCATCGTCGTGGCAAAGCCACCCAGCTCCAGCCTGCCATTGCTGGCCACATTGAATGCGGATGCGCCGCTGATGCCGCCAGCCCCACCCTGCTTGAGCGTGCCGCCATTGACTGCCGTAATCCCCGAATAGCTGTTGGCACCGGTTAGCGTCAGAACACCCAAACCATTCTTCCTCAAACCGCCCGTACCCGACATCAAACCGGAGAAGATCAGATTGTCGGAACGGTTGAATACAACCATCCCGTCATTGGTCACATCGCCTACAACGCTGCCTGTCGTGCCGCCAGCACCGAGCTGCAAGGTTGCACCGGCAGAAACCGCCGTACGACCAGTATAGGTATTATCACCGGTTAGAATCTGTTTTCCGCTGGAAAGCGTCACGCCGCCGGCACCGGATATTTTTCCTGCAAATTCGTCATTCTGAGCAGCAGCAATAACGAGTTCTCCGCCTCCAAGGACAACCGCACTTTCCTGACCGCCCGTCAGCCGTTGCACAGTCGCAGAACCTGATGCAGCCGAGATATCGAATGTGCCATGATCTGCTATATTGACCATGCTCGATGTGGCAACGCTGCCCGTACCGCGCAGAGCCAGCATGCCCTCGATAATCATCGTAGCTCCACTATAGCTGTTTGCTTCCCCAGTACGAGCGTTCCGCTGCCGCGTTTTATCAGTTTGCCAGCTCCACTTATGACGCCATTCACAGTATTCGTATTTGCCATCGTATCAATCGCGCTGTCATTAACCGTGAGCATCACCATCCGGTTCATTTCAAACGACTGGCCAAACTGAAGCGTACCGCCATCGAGTGTCACCGCTCCGGCGGCTGCACCCAGATTAGCATCGGTCGCAACATTCAAGATGCCGTTCTTCACACGGGTTCCACCGCTATAGCTGTTTGTTCCACGCAGCTTCAATGTGCCCAGATCGTTCTTGATCAATTCGGCATTACCATCCAGATCTGCAGAAATGGTTGCGCTGAAGGCAAGCCCGTTCGCACTGCCGTCGCCCACCCGAATTGTATTGGACGTGCCGTTCAAAGTGATGGCGTCGCCTTTGATTTCATAATTGTCGGCGGCAAACTGGATACCAGAAACGCTGACAGCCCCATGACTGTCATCGACGGTAACTATCCCTCCCTTTGTCTGGAAAATGGCAAAACTGTTATCCACATATCCGGCATTGATCGCACCCTGCATATCCGTCCAATTGTCGTTCCTCCGAAAGCCTGCCATGTCCCTCCGCCGCCATCAACAACACCATTATCGTGGTTGGTGATAATGCCGCCGTCCCAGTAATTGAGGACCATTCCCTTTGTGTTGATGAGATTGATCTGATGTGGGACCACAGTTTGCAGATAAAACTCCGGTGACGGCATGTTTCCCTCGACTGGGTTGCCCGTTTTCGTGCCGTCATATTGGATAAGATTGTAAATACCTGGATCGAAGGATACGCCAGAGCTGTTCAAAACATTGATTGTGCCGTCCAGATCGACATTGCCTTTCACATGGATCGACAGAGCCGCATGATTGCCGTTCGGGGACAGTCCATAATCGTAATCGATGGCTGAACCGCCAACGAGAGTGAGATTGCCGTTCAATGTCAGCTTGCTTATGCCACTGCTGTTGTCCGAAACGAGGATCCGACCCGCATTTTCGACGAGTACATCACCGCCGATGACACCCCGCCCCCGAGAGCTGCATTGGTGCGCACTGTGGTCGTTCCCGTTGCGCCCGTCTGGTTGCCATTGACGATCAGCGTCCCACCGGAGATCGTTGTCGTACCCGTATAACTGTTACTGCCGGAAAGGACCTGCGTTCCTCCCTTCAGTTCCAGACGACCGGAACCATCAATGATACCGGCGAAATCGTCTCCTGCTTGTGCAGCTGCGATCACGAAATCCTTCGCGCCAAGATTCACATGTCCGCCAGCCGTCCCCACCAGCCGTTTTGCATCGATGGTACCTGCATTCATCGCCGACACATCGAATGTACCGTCGACGGTCAGCAGATTGTTGATTGTGGAGGCACTGATGTTGCCGGCACCGATGATGGAAAGTTCTGCGCCCGCAAGCACGGCGGTTGTGCCCGTGTAGCTGTTGATCCCCGAAAGCTTTTGCTGCCCCTGCTATGGTCAGTCCTCCGCCGCCGGAAATCACACCCTGGAACTCGTGATCGAGGCCCGCGTTGATCCGGAGGCTCTTTGCCCCAGAACAACCTTGCCGCCCGTTCCGCCCGAAAGACTGCCAAAGGCAGCTTCCGGCGCCGTAATCGCCGATATATCGAAAGTACCGTCAGCGATAACTTCCGCGGTTGAACTGATACTACCATTACCCGCAAGATGCAGTGCAGCCAGAGAAGCTATCGTCGTGGTGCCGGTATAGGTGCTCGCGCCGGACAGCGTTTGAATGCCTTTTCCAACGCGAGATTACCCGCACCCGAAATCACGCCCTTAAACTCATCCGACTGCGCGTCGCCGATCGTCAGCGTATCGTTGGTTCCCGTAAGCGCAATTTGTCCACTCGCCGCGCCCGCCAGCCGCTTCACCCTCGCCCCGCTACCAGCCCCAGTCTCAACAACAAGTCCACCATCAACCGTGACCAAGGAGGATGAAGCTATCGAATCCGAAGTCAGACGAAGCGAAGCTTGCTGTTCAATATTGGTGGCACCACTATAGCTGTTGCTACCTCCAAGAGAGCGAGCCTTTCTGGATAGTCAGTCCGCCGCTTCCTGAAATGATGCCATTGAAACGCGCATTGGCAGCCAGATCTGTGATATTGATATCCTTTGTACCCAAATGAATCCGGCCTGTATCCGTTTGGCCATCCGATAGGCTTCGAATACTGGAACTGTTAGCTGTAACACCGGAAATATCAAAAGTACCCTTAACCTCAACTCCCGCCGCCTGACTCAGATCCCCTGCTCCTGTCAACGCCAGAACACCGCTGCCTCCATGTTGCAGGACACTGACGGCTCCTGTGAAATTTGCATTCGCACGGGTTATTGTCACATTGCCACCATCGACGGTGAATGCACCTGATCCGGAAATAACTCCAGGCAAAATAAACGCATTACTGCGAGCAATGGTAAGGTTCCGCCGCTGGCGATATCCACATCACCGACATAACTGCCGGATGTGCCATAATTGCCGATGAACAAGGTTCCGCCCAAAACAGCAGTCCGCCGCTATAGGTGTTTGCATGAACAAAACGGTATTCCCGCCTGGTTTTGAAAGTCCCGCCACCAGAAATAGTTCCTCCAATAATGGTATCGGGAGCATTCTGAGCATGGTTGGAGATCAGCGTTGTTGCGTTACCGAGCGTAATATTAGCGGCGACGTTACCGGCTGTCCCGCCATTGCCAAGTTGAAGAGTTGTTCCGGCACTCAACGCCGTCACGCCGGAATATGTATTGTTGCCGGAGAACACCTGATTGCCATTTATACTGACACTACCAGTTCCAGAAATTACGCCGCCGAAATCATCTCCCGCCTGCGCGTTTGAAATGTCGAGATTTTTGCCCCATATCGCTGACCGCCGGTCGCTCCCATTAAACGCTTGAAGGTCGTGTCACCTGCTGAAATGCCCGATACATCCATCGCGGCATCAATGGTTATACTATCCGCCGAACTAAAGTCGCTTATATCCTGGAGAATGAGCCTGCCTGCCTCGATACTCCATGCGCCGCTATCTATGGCCTTGTATTTTACCGTCCAGGTCGATGTGCCGGTTTTTCTGTAACGAGCGAAGCCATCATAATTTGTTTCATAGCCGGTGACTTGCAGCGGCTGGAAGAGCGCATCAACGGAACCGCCGAGAATAATACTATTGTTAGCACCTGTTGACCGTACAGGCCCCTCGACATCGTAACCCGCATGTAGTTCCAGCTCATTACCTGCTCCGGCAACGGCGACAGCCTTGTTACCCGCTACAAAACCAACTGGTACGGTAACTCGCCCACCCGTTATCGATGCGCTGTTGATGATCCGGTTATTGTTTCCATTAACAACAATTCCGATACCCGCATGAAGAATATCATTAGGGTCGTATGACTGTCCTCCAATAATCGCGCCTGTATTCGAAACAGTGTTTCCATTTCCGGCAATGATCATCCCGGCCCCGCTCATGCCGCCGCCATTGCCTCCAGGTCCTCCTCGAATACCGCCTGTCGCGCCTCCAGAGCTGGACCGTGTTGTTAAGTCTATCTGGCCATTATCGCTGACGATAAAAGTCCGTGCCTCCATCGCCTCCCCTTGCCCCGCATTAGGCCCATTGCCGCCGCCGCCGGCTTGAATCTCGCCACTTAATGTCAGCTTCTGGCCGCTAAACGATAGCCCGACACCCCGCCACCGCCCGCTAATCCACCATTGCCGCCCGTACCGCCAAGCATGAGAATACCGCGGGGAACATCAAGCGTCGTACCAATGAAGATCACGCCAGCACCGCCGCCGCCCGCGGCACCACTACCAAGCGCACCCCGACCTGCATCGCCACCATAATTTCCGGCGATACTCAAACCCAAAGTCCAGGAGAAGTCCAAAGGCGTGTTATCCATATAATAGAGACCTGCACCGCCGCCGCCGCCGCCGCCGCCATAGGCATTGCCATTATGGCCGCCGTTCCCCCGATACCGCCCCCGATTTGTCCACCACTGCTGCTTGGAAAATTGCGTACGGTGCTCGCGGTTGCGCCAACAGGTCCTCCGGCACCGCCGAGCACGGCCCCATCGTCCGCCCCTTGCCGCCATTTCCATCTTGGCCTGCTCCGCCTATGGCATTTTGACCAGCACCGCCCCGTAGCCCCCGCCACCGCCTTGCCAATCGCCTCCAGCGCCCCCAAATTCCACTCGGATCATGATAGCCCGGCCCGCCGCCGCTTTCACCAAATGCCCTGTCGATTGTCGCAGTTACCAAACATGCGGAAATTACAATATATTTATATTGCTTCAACACACCTAAATATCCATACTTATTTCGACAGTATAATGTAAAGGAAATATAATGGCAGCTAATATTACTTTAAACATACCAGACAACGCGAGCCTGCACAAGAAGCAAGTCTTTCAGTTCGAAGCAGCAATTGATGCCGGGGCTGGTCAACTCTCGACTGGAAGCATGCTTAACATTTCGAAGGCTGTCGGTGTTCAACTTGTCGGAGGAAACGGAAACGCTCTCTCCGTCCCGGTGACGATCGACCAAACAAACAAGCAAAAGGGAACAGCCAGTTTCCAGGTCGTGGTGGGGAAATCCACCATTTATCCATTTTGACATGGCAATTAACCAAGAAAAGCCATAACCCATACGTTCAAGCCAGCGTCTGCTGCTACCGTTGAGACCAATGGCTCGACACAACAGATAATTTCCGTTGCCCCTGACAAAAATCAGACACCAACAAATTCACAATATACCATCCAGTATACAGCCAAAGTTACTGACGATACTGGTGCTGCAGTCCAGAACTATATCATAGACTGGCTGCAGGTGAGCGATTTTGGTTTGTTCGACAAAACGAAAATATTCATAGATGCTACGGGTGGAACCTATAAGACTATCAAGCCTATACAGAATGATCCACTGCGAAAGACCTCGATCATCCGCACCGCGACTGATGCCAATGGTAACGCCACAATCTACATCGTAGCGACCACGCAAGCGGTAACTGCGCAACTACAGCTATTCGAGAACGGCTACGATTCCATCGATTGCAGCCAGCTTGTCATCGTGGACCTGCAAGACGAAACATTGGGGCTATCCCCTGCTACACCTGAAGGAACCTTTACCGGCGACGCACTGAACTTGTCGTCAATCCAGGGGCCTGACGTTCTGGTCAATATACAACCGTATCCCAATGCGAGAGACGGAGATACCATCTTTGTCTTCTTTAATAAGATTTATTCCAGCTCGTTTGTCTGGAACACGAGTATAGCACCATCTTATCCGGCATTCTTTCCAAAAATAAACGCTTATACGGATACGGGCACGAATGCCGGGAAACTGAATGACTTACGTTATGTGGTGGCAACAGGCACCGGTCTTCTGAGAACTTCGGAAAGTACTGCATTCAAATGCATTGGCGCGCAGGGCGAAAATAAACCCCTTCCGCACAAAATACGCAATCTTCCGGCACCGCAGGTTGAAGATGCTTCTGATTTTGTCAACGCCGATACGATAAAGAATGGTTTGAACATAGATATCAATCTCACGGATTTGCAGGTTCTGGCAAAGAAAGATGATATAATCATAGTGTCGATATACTTAAATGGTTACGACAACGACGGCAATGAAATCCACCATAAATATCAATCACCTAAAGCAACTTTATCCGACTCGGATATAAATAATCGTATTTTTAACGTTAAATTTAATAAAGATACTCTTTTGGGATACAATTCTTCTCCAGAAGGGAATTATGGGGCATTTTATGCCGAGTATACCTTGACGCGAAAAGCGACCGGGAAAACAGGCTTGTCAGAATTTGTAGAGAAACTTCTGGACACCGTAGCGCCCGGCAACATCTGAAAGCGAACAGGTTCCCCAAAACCGGAATCCTGCTTTTGGGGACACGCGTTAAAACAAACATTTAGAGCGCGATCTAAATAGTCAGAAATATACTAGGTATCCATTATGCAAACTACATCGGTGTCCACACTTTCCGAACGATTGAAACGCCCTTTGCAAGTCAACGTGACACAAGGGGCGGCAGTTACCGATCTGAACTCCCTCCCCTGCAACCTTGTAACTGGGTCACCGTATATGGTCAACCTGGACAGCATATCATTGCAAATGCTAACACCCCGATTGAAATCCCTGAGGCAAGTGATCACCATTACTACGATTTTTATTTGAACGAGCAAGGTTATGCAAATTTCCGAGCTGTCTGTACACATCATGCGGAAGCGCGAGCCCTCTACGCGCTTTACCTTTACGACGACGACAATCCGCAAAACCACGCAGAGGAATCGCTCACTTTCGCACCTTATTTTGTTGGTAACGGAGCAATCACCGCTTATAACTATACTGTTGGCGCTCCGGCAAACGGACTAACCCCATGTTCAATATATGTCGTAGTTGACATGAGTGCACATAGCTCAGTGAACTCTATCAGTGTTCGTGTGGATCAAAACGCCGTCATTACCAATAGCCCGGATCCATCCCAGAAAATATTCAATGTTCCTTTGGATTCTGACGGATGCGCTACAATTAATATTACAAATAAGTTTTCGGAAGAAGTGTTCACATCACTCACTCTTTCGCAGAGTCCCGACGGAGAGCATATTTCTTTCAAACTGCCATTTGTTACATTTCCTACGTTGTGACGAAACTATGAGCAACAAATCAAATCATCTTTCCAATCTGAATGTATTGCAAGCACCCGATTTCCCTCAAGCCGAAAACGGGATTATAGACGTCAGCCTTCTGGATGGAGTAATCCTTATAGAGATTCACGCCTACACGGCAATAAATGTAGGAGATAAGATAGAGGTAATATTTAACGAATATATCAGCAAAGATTACTATATTACAGATATAGATGAATACATTATTTATATAAAATACCCAGACAAATACCTGCCAAATGGTAGTTACAGCGTATATTACACGGCAACCGACAACGCTGGCAACATAAACCGGTCAACTGCAACTCAAATTAAAATCATTAATTCAATCGTTCAGCAGCTTCCCGCTCCGGCCTTTCCATCGGCTGTCAATGATGTTTTATACTATAACAGTTTTGCTTACGATCAGGGCACAATCATTCGTGCGGCGTATCCTGGTATTACCGCTGGTGACAAAATCATCTTTTTCTGGAAAGGCTCCAATGAAGAAGGATATACCGTCGGTCAAGCCACATACCGTAGTCACCTCATTAAGGTAAGTATTGACAATGCCGCCGACGGCTACATTCAAGACATTATTCCAAGTAAGAATATTAAATTACTTGGAGATAACGCAATTTGTACAGGATATTACAATCTAATTCGTAATAATGGAGGCACCCAAATAATATCAGAAAATAAAGAAGTTTCGACGTCGTGGTCTGACATTACACAATTACAGCTCGTCGCGACAACGGGCGCGCCGGTGCGTGACCTCAAAACTACCCTCACCTGACACCATATAATACTGGCTGCATCTTCGGGCGGCCTGGTTCCACAGTCATTCTCAACTGTTCCCCTCCGCCACAATTGGATCAGTGGACAGCCAACCGGATACAAACACAAAACCCTAAAGCTGGATGAACATGGTCTCAGCTATTTTCAGATAGCATGCAAATCCGATGCAGGTTCCTCCAGCATCCCGGTCCAGCTTTTCGGCTACCCGCAGGATCATCCCGATAACAGCGTCAATACCTATGTTGAATTTTCGCCTTATAAAGTTGGCCAATCGCCCATTCCTGCCTATGCAAGCTCTACACATGCACCGGCAGACGGCATAACACCCTGCACTTTTATGCGTTTCTGACGCAAGTTCTGCTTCCGCTGTTACATTAACTGTCAGTGGCAATGCGACAATAGAGCATATGGGCAACACCACTTCAATTCAACCAAATATTGATGGTAGTTTTACTGTAAATGTATTCAACAATACTCCTGAATCCATAACCCTGTATATAGAATATGACTCGCACAGAATTCTAGAGATACCTATGCAATTCATCGATTTTCCAGCCTAGTGCATGTCTACCGAAAGTGGGAACCGATTTCGGTAGACAAGAGTGAAAACGAATAGATAAAGCGGTTCCAGCTACTCGGTTTTGACTGGAAACACTCTAGAGATGTCTTTCAAAAGTTAATCGTAGCTCTAGAAGATGTAGGTAAAAAATATAGCGTAAAACAAGCTAATTTCTGCACATTCATTGCTTGGAAAGCTTTAAAGCGGCCAGCAGTTTCTCACAGTCACTATTCTTCTGCGGGATGAAGTTCTTGATTCAGGAAGACTATTATAAGAGGTACGAAGAATATGGAAATTATACTGAAAGTGAAATCAAATAATGCAAGTGCCGACGGCGTTAGCAGAAATAATATCAGTATAACCGTTTCCGATGGGGTACACTGGATATCAAACGCCAGGGTACACATTTCATTGAATGGAAGTGCTGTCTTCACAAGCAACGGATCAAATAAAATAGATCTAAAACGGATGTAATCGGTCGTATTAACAATGTCGCTCTCGTCGACGATCAACCGGAAACTGTAACTCTTGTAGCTCAGCTTGCGGATTACGACCACAAGACCGCTAGTGAGGACCTCACTTTCATATCTACAGATAAATATGAACTTGAATTTCTGTATGACTCCGAGGACGCGGCTAATCAAATAATCAATGGAGTAAAGTTATCATCGAGCACCGGATCAAATATACTCGGATTGAAAATATTATTTTCAGCAGAGTTTCCATATGCAAGTATATCTCCTAAATCTGCCTACACAGATAACACAGGATGTATCCGCGGTGTTCACGTAGATATTGCGTCACTGACCTATGGAACCCATGCTGAATGGACTGGAGTGCGAGCAAGCCTCGCTAAGGACCCCGGTGTATATTGTTCACAATCATTTCTAGTTGCAGGAAACATTGATAGCCCTTAGGTCACATACCCATAAAATGATTTCCGGATTGCATGGTTTGTGATTCACTGTCTCCATCGACATGGAGGCAGTGATGGGGTGTTTTGATTTAACAGATTTCGAATAGTCCGTGATTGAACCGCTTCTTCCGGCCAAGGTGCGTGGTAAGGCTCGGGTTGACGATCGACGTGTTTTGAACGGTATATTCTGGCGGCTGAGAACAGGTGCGCCGTGGGCAGACAGTCCAGCTCGATATGGTCCTTATACGACCTGTGTAAATCGCTTCAACAGATGGCGTCATGCGGGGCAGTGGGCCCGCATTCTCAACGCGATATCAGAAGCTTACGACGGCGATATCCAGATGATCGACTCCTCGTCAATCCGCGTCCATCAACATGCGGCCAACGGTCAAAAGACGAGCGATCCGGTTGCATGGGTCGCGCGCGGCGGCCTGACAACCAAAATCCATACACTTGTCGATGCTGATGGTCGCCCAATTCGACTGAAACTGACTGCCGGACACGCACATGATGGACGTTCGGCAGCCGATATGTTTGAGACGCTCGGGTCCGGGCAGATACTACTGGCAGATCGCGCTTACGACAGCGACGGTTTGCGCCAAAGCCTTAAAGAACGAGGAGCATGGGGCTGCATCCGCCCCATGCCAAACCGTGTGAATATCCCCGCCTTCAGCCCATGGCTCTATAAGCAACGGAACGCGGTCGAAAGGTTCTTCAATAAACTCAAGCACTTCAGGGCCATCGCAACGCGATACGACAAACGCGACGACAATTTCCTCGCATCTATCCAGCTTGCTGCAATTCGTATCTCGCTACGTTCTTATGAGTCGCTTACCTAGCATTACAGTTGCATTTTAGTTTTGATATGAGCTCGCCGAGCGGCTGCCTGATGGGCGCGTCTCCAGCATGACCATGCGATGACGTAAGCGGGGCTTATGCGACGCTGGGCAAGCCTGGTGGCGATGCGCCGGACTTCCTGGACAGACCAGTGGATCAATTCCCGATGGTCGGCATCCGTGGTCTTTTGGGGCGTCGCGTCGTTGGCGCGGTACCGGATCACCGCCATCATGGCGAAGGCAAGCATGACGAGGGAAACGTGGCGATGCCAGCCATGCCATGACCGGGTTTCGTTGTGATCGAGTCCGAGCTCGTTCTTGGCAGTCTCGAAGCTGTCTTCGATTGCCCAGCGATGGCCTTCAACGGAAACGAGCGTCTGGATGCCCGTCCCGGCCGGGCACCATGTGGTGAAGAATGCCAGATCGCCGTCGCTGATGTTGCGCCGGATCAGGAGGCCACGGGTCCAAAGTCCCGATTTCGTCTCGTTGTATTCGTCGGCATCAAGGTCGGCAAGTTCGCAATAGGCCCAGTCATGAAGCCGTGCGCCTTTGGTGCCTTCACCGGCGGAAAGACGCTGCCATGCTTCAGGATCGAGATCACGGGTGATCTCCTGCGCCGTGCCGGCGACCGGAGGCTTCCCGACCAGGATCCGAAGTGATGATCGGATTTTACACCAAGAACATAGCCTTTACAGGCACGGCGCAGACAACCTTCTATTTCCCCGACGCCGTACACCGCATCGCCAGCCACCCATGAAAATGGCACATCAGCTGCCAGTGCACGCTGTATCATATCGACAGCCAGCCCTGGTTTGGTAGTGAAGGCTACATCCTCAGGAACATGGGTTGCTGCAAGCCTTGCCGGATCGCCAGTCCAGCTCTTGGGCAAGTACAGCGCTCGATCGATGAAGGCATGGCCGCGAACGGACACATAGGCGGCGAATACACCGATCTGACAGTTCGTTATCTTGCCAGCCGAACCTGTATACTGACGGGCAACACCACACGATGTCTTGCCCTGCTTGAGGAAGCCTGTTTCGTCGATGACCAGGACCGCATCATCCGTTGCGAGGTTTTCTACGACATACTCTCGTACGATGTTGCGCAGCTCATCCGCATCCCAACGCCCGCGACCCAAAATGGCCTGTTGCCGCCACGGGCCGGGATCACCGGCCGCCTCAGCATGCATCCAACCTGTCTTGCGCCGCTCGTCACCCAGTAAGCCATCCAGAAAAGGTTCGCAGAGGCTGCAACGCGCTCCTGCGTAAACAGTCCGCGCATGCGAGCTTTCACGTCGCGCAACGATGATGCCCAAAGCTCAAGCGTCGTCTCGATTGATGCACCTGCCATCCATGACCTCCGAATCATGGAGACCCATAGATTCAGATCATAGATAAATATGCAACTGTAATGCTAGGTCACATACCCATAAAATGATTTCCGGATTGCATGGTTTGTGATTCACTGTCTCCATCGACATGGAGGCAGTGATGGGGCGTTTTGATTTAACAGATTTCGAATGGTCCGTGATTGAACCGCTTCTTCCGACCAAGGTGCGTGGTAAGGCTCGGGTTGACGATCGACGTGTTTTGAACGGTATATTCTGGCGGCTGAGAACAGGTGCGCCGTGGGCAGACATTCCAGCTCGATATGGTCCTTATACGACCTGTGTAAATCGCTTCAACAGATGGCGTCATGCGGGGCACTGGGCCCGCATTCTCAACGCGATATCAGAAGCTTACGACGGCGATATCCAGATGATCGACTCCTCGTCAATCCGCGTCCATCAACATGCGGCCAACGGTCAAAAGACGAGCGATCCGGTTGCATGGGTCGCTCGCGCGGCGGCCTGACAACCAAAATCCATACACTTGTCGATGCTGATGGTCGCCCAATTCGACTGAAACTGACTGCCGGACACGCACATGATGGACGTTCGGCAGCCGATATGTTTGAGACGCTCGGGTCCGGGCAGATACTACTGGCAGATCGCGCTTACGACAGCGACGGTTTGCGCCAAAGCTTTAAAGAACGAGGAGCATGGGGCTGCATCCGCCCCATGCCAAACCGTGTGAATATCCCCGCCTTCAGCCCATGGCTCTATAAGCAACGGAACGCGGTCGAAAGGTTCTTCAATAAACTCAAACACTTCAGGGCCATCGCAACGCGATACGACAAACGCGACGACAATTTCCTCGCATCTATCCAGCTTGCTGCAATTCGTATCTCGCTACGTTCTTATGAGTCGGTTACCTAAAGTATTTTTGCGCAGGTACCACGGCCCGCACAGCGGCGGAATTGACAGGCGTCAATCGCAATACAGCGATCCTGTTCCTCCACAAGCTCCGCGAAGTGATTTTCGAGGAATTGGCTGCATCAGAGCTGGGTCTAATGGGCGGTGAGATCGAAGTCGATGAAAGCTATTTCGGCAAACGTAGGAAAGGTAAGCGCGGTCGCGGCGCAGCGGGCAATATCCCGGTCTTTGAGCTTTTGAAACGGGGCAAGGTTCATGTCGTAATCATCCCAAATTCCAGTACAGACGCGCTTTTCCCAATCATCAAGGATAAGGTGAGACCGGACTCCATCGTCTATACCGACAGTTTCGGTGTCCATGATGTTCTGGACGCTTCCGAGTTCCATCACGTCCAGATCAACCACTCGGAATTGTTCGCAGACGACATGAATCATATCAACGGGATTGAGAACTTCTGGAACCAGACCAAGGGCCATCTGCGGGCTATAACGGCATTCCACAGCAGAACTTTCACCTGTTCATCAAGGAGTGTGAATGACGCTTCAATCACCGCCCTGTTGCCAACCTCATCAAAATTTTGCAACACTGGTGGTTCAAGTAACCGCGGACGCGCCATCTATGTCAGCCCCTTGTGTAATGCATAAATGGCGCGTCGATTTCGCAAACAATTACAGAAAAATGGCCAGAGAATTAAACCTCTGGCCATTATCTAACTGCTATACTCTCTATCGAGAGTTAATGGTCCAGAAATCCTGCCAATCCTGAAGCTTTGAATAGTCGCTTTCGGCGGTCTCGGAATGTGGAACGTAGAGCTGGTCGATGACTTTCACGATGCCGGATACTTCGCTTTCTGGAATCTTCGCGTCCTTGTTCGACGAAATCTTTCCATCGGCCAACTGCGGAGCCATGCCCTCTTCGGTCATCATGTAATGCACGAAGAGCTTCGATGCATTCGGGCTTTTCGTACCGGATGCGATAACGGCAACGCGTGGCGTCAGCTGTCCGGCCCAAGGCTTCATGCCTGCACAAATACCCATCGTGTAGCCATTCTTCTTGGCATCACGGAAGATCGACGTGCTGAGGAAGCCCATAAATGGCTTTTCCTGCCCCTTTGCACCGATGATCGGACCGACTTCCGTATCGCTCCGCGTAACGCTCGGACGGTTCTTGGCGAAGCGCTTGACCCACTCAGCAGTCGCGCTTGCTTCATCGGTTTTCAGTGGCTCACCGAAGAACTCTTCATATGCCTTGCGCATGGCTTCATCGTCATGCTCGGCAATCTGATTGAACCAGAACATCGTTTCGTTGCGCAGAAGCGGATCGGGCATAGCAATGCGGCCCTTCCACTCCTCGGTAGTCAGCGCCCAGATATTGTCGATCGGGCACTTATCGCCATGAACATCCGAGTTATAAGCCCATACCCACGGATTGAGGCTGGTAATGGCCGGGTTCTGATATTCCACAAGGATATCATCCTTGAGATCAGGTGGAAGCCAGCTGAGACCTGCGCCCTGAACGATGATTTCCGACGTAACTGATGGCAGATTGCTCATGTTGAAGACGTCCGTGCGAACATTGTTTGCAGCAGCTTCACGCAGAATGACCTGTTCCTGGTTCTGGCCATTCATCTTCACGCCTGTAGCCTTCACACCGTATTTTGCGGTGAAGGCTTCAGCCATGGTGACGATCTTGCCAGTGGCGTCCACAACTGTAATGCCCGGCTCTTTCCTGGCTGCTTCAATCAGTGCTTCGAGCGAGTAATCCGCATCCTTGATACCGATTTCAGCAGCAGGTTCCGCGAAAGCGGCCGTGCTTGCCAGAACTGCGGCGCTCAATGAAAGTGCCGCATATTTGCGAAGGGTTGAACGCATTATTTCCTCCAATGTTGATGATTATTGTATGAGAACGAAAGCGACGCCGCGTCAGTCCCTGATGCGCTTGGCTTCTTTGTCGAACACGTGGACGTGGCTGCGTTCGACATGGAACCAGATTTCATCGCTAGCCTTCTGGGCCGGAGCGTCTGCAGCGATTGCAAAAACTGCTCGCCATGAACTGACACTTCGACGATCCAGCTGCCGCCGGTGGGCACGATATCCACCACTTTGGCTACACATCCGTGCTCAACGGGCGTATCGCTGAGACGCACGGATTCCGGCCGGATACCGACGGAACCGACATTGCCTGCCGCAATGCTCTGCGCCTTGAGGTAGTCGCGTGCCCATGTCGCCAACGCGCCGTTATTGCTGTCATTAAGCTCGATGATATTGATCGGCAGATTGCCGATGAATTCAGCCACAAAGCGATTGGCCGGGCGCTCGTAAATATCGTCAGGCGTGCCAAGCTGCTGCAACTCGCCTTCGCTCATCACTGCGATCGTGGTTGCCAATGTCATGGCCTCCCACTGATCATGCGTTACAAATACGACCGTAGAGCCCATTTCTTGATGAATACGCTTGAGCTCGGCACGCATTTCCAGGCGCAGTTTCGCATCGAGATTGGAAAGCGGTTCATCGAGCAGAATAATATCGGGCTTGAGCGCCAGCATACGTGCAAGGGCTACACGCTGCTGCTGACCGCCAGACATTTGTGCTGGCAAACGGTCGCGATAACGCTCGATGCCAAGCTTCTGCAGAACGTCATCTATAATACGCTGACGCTCAGCCTTGGCGACCTTATGCAACTTCAAGCCGAACTCGACATTCTGTTCGACCGTCATGTGCGGCCAAAGGGCATAGTTCTGGAACACCAGCCCCATGCCACGCTTTTCTGGTGGTACATAAATGCCGTCATCAACCGACACGATCTTCTGACCATCGACGAGGATCTGACCTTCGGTTGGATATTCAAGACCCGCAATCATGCGGAGCGTCGTCGTCTTGCCGCAACCCGAAGGTCCAAGCAGGCAGAGAAACTCCGATTTTGGAATTTCGAGTGAAAGCTTTTCAACTGCGGCGCGGGCGGCTTTGCCGTAGCTCTTTCTGACATCGCGAATAGTAATGCTCGACATTATTTGCCTCCCAATCCGTCAGACAATTTGCTGTTGGTGAGTTTTTGAACGATAACCGTGCCGCCAAAGGCGATGACGCAGATCATCAAAACGACTGCATTTGCGGCCTGGCTGTAGCTGTAGTCGACGAGGCGCAATGCATAGGTGGTGAGAACGTCCGTGCCCGGCACAGCCAGCACGACGACGAGGCTCAGGCCCTTGATGCCAGAGATAAACGGCAGCAGAATTCCTGAAACCAGAGAGCCTTTCTGGATTGGCGCGACAATCGAAACCAGACGACGCCAGAAACCGGCACCCACGATCTGGGCCGCTTCTTCAGGCGCTTTGCCAAGCTGCATCATCGCCGAGATACCCGCACGCGATGCGAATGGCATCTGATCGGCAAGGATCGCGAGAACCAGCAGGATCGGCGTTCCGTACAAGGCCGGAAGCGGACCGCGCTGCACTGCAAACATCGTGAGATAGGCCGCAGCAAATGCAATGCCCGGAACCAGATAAGGCAGGAATGTCACCTGACGCAGAAACGTGCCAACAAGCGAAACAGGCGTACGAGCCACGACATAACCGACCAGAAGGCCAAGCAGACCCGCACCCAATGCAGCCGAGCCGACGATCCACAGCGTGTTCCAGGTCGCTTTCCAGAACTCGCCTGTCAAGAGGATGCCATTGCTCATCGCGGTGGTGTTAAGATTGGTGCCGATCCAGAAATCCAGCGTGAAATTATCCAGCGTGAAAACGCCCGGCACACGCATAACCGTCGTCAGCAGAAGCGCCATCAGCGGAATAAACGCGCTGACAACGAACATGAGTGCGGCAAAGCTGAATGCAGGCACACGGAAGCGTCCGAGGTCGGTCTGGCGGTTCATAGAACCCTTGTTGCCAATAGTGACGAAACGGCGCGCTTCCTTGAGCAAATACATATCGAGGAAGATTGAAATGCTACCAAGCACGACAATGGTTGCCGCAAGAACTGCGCTCATGCCAGCCTGACTGGTCGAAATTGCGCGGAAAAGAGACGTCGCCAGAACGTCAAAACCAACCGGCACGCCAAGAATATAGGCGACACCGAAGTCACCGAGACATTTGGCGAAGATCAGCGTTGAAGCCGACACAAGCGACGGCAGCATCAATGGAAGAATGATGCGACGCGCGATCAGCAATTTGCCTGCACCCATGACACGGGCTGAATCTTCAAGCGTGGAATCAAACTGCCGCAACGCATTGCCGAAAAGCAGGATCACGAATGGCGTATAGTGCATGGCCAGAATGAGCATGATTGGCAACATGCCGTAAGCAAGCCAATCAGGTGGCGAGAAGCCCAAAGCTTCCATCCAGCTTGACTGACCACCGGTGGTGCGGTTTTTGAACAGGGTCAGCCAAGCCAAAGCGAAGGTCCACGAAGGCAGCATGTAAGGAACAATCAATGCTGTCGAGAACCACTTCTTGCCCGGTAAATTTGTGCGGCTCAAAAGCCACGCCAGTGGAATGCCCGTAACAAGCGCAAAGGCAATCGAACCGACTGCGATGATTGCCGTGTTCCAGAGCGGACGCCAGAACACATCCGTCGAAATCGCCGAGAAAAACGCACGGTTGAGATAATAGAAGGTCAATTCACCGATCTGCTGGCCCGAACGTGCCCGATCAGCGAACTGGACAATCACTGCATCTGACAAAAGCAGCACGATCGGCGCCGCAATCAGATAAGCAAAACGATTGCGAGCATGACCCCGATCAGTGTCGTAGGGTCTGTATTATAGACCTTGTATTTGTAGGTTAGCTGCTTGTAATAACTCATTATTTTATCCACTTTGAGCCGAAGGAACCCAGACCGAAACCCAATCGGGTTGCAGTTGACTGTGTTCTGGCTTGCTGCGAGCTGGCACTCAGAAAAATGCCATGCGAATTGATCGCTTGCTGTGAAGCGAATTATGGAGGTGGTGCGCCAGCCTTCTCGCTCACCTCGCGCACCACGGACCACGCGGCTGCGTAATCTATGGGAATGAAGTGATCGTCACCCTGAAACTCGGCCCTCATTTCAGGTGTGAACGTGAAATTGAAAAAGCATCGCTTCATCTCAGCGACGAGTGACGGAGCCAAATTGTGCGCGTAAACAAATGACGAGGTTGGAAACAGATCGCTCTGATAGATCAGGCGAACCGCATCACGCTTCACAAGCCCCCGCTCAATCATGCGTTCAAGCACATCGGAGGCAATAGCCGCCATGTCGTAATCACCGGCGACAACGCCGAGGATCGATTTATCGTGCCCGCCCGACATGATAGGCGCATAGTCCTGCCCCGGCGTAAGACCTTCTTTTGGAAAGAGCGCGCGTGGCGCGACATTGCCGGAATTTGAGAATTGCGACGCATGGGCGACGCGACGCCCTTTGAGATCACTCAGCTTTTCATAAGGCGAGTCGGCGTGCACCACCGCTACCAGGCGATAGCCGCGCATCTGATCGCCAGTGCCCTTGGCGGCGAACGGAGCCGCGCCTGCGCGATTGACCGCCTCAATTGTCGGTCCCGTTGAGAAACCGGCAAAATGCAGACGACCCGACCGCATCGCCTCCACTTCATCCGCGCTTGACTGGATCGGATAGTAGACGATCTGTCGTCCAAGACAGGCTTCAAGATGCTGGGTGAACGGCTTGAAGAGCCGCGCATAAACCGCCGGGTCTTCGATGGGCGAATAGGCCCATACGAGTGTCTGCGGATCACGCCACTGGGAAGCGTCTTTGGGAGTATCTGCGACAAGGTCGCGGTTCTCGTCGCAATAACGCTCATCCAGCGCGCCGCGATAAGCGCAAGCAGCATCAGCGGCATTCGCATAAGCGATGCACAGCTGAAGCCCAAATAAGGTCATGCCTATGCGACATGCCACCCCGCGCCAGAACATTTTTTCCTCCCTGGACGCTTGCTATGATACAAGCGCCGCAGCCTCATCCGATATTTCTCAGATACTAACAATTCCAGCTGTCAGAATCCTGTCGTCCGAAAACTTGCATAGAGTCGTTCCACACAACATGCGTATCCTTCTCGTAGAAGACACAATCGATATCGCGTTTGCTATTGCTTCTAAGCTTGAAAAGAAGGCCATATCGTCACGACTGTCTATGATGGCGAGCACGGAGAAGATCTGGCCGTGAACGGCTGTTTTGATCTTGTCGTGCTCGACATCAACCTTCCGGGCCGTGACGGCTTTGCGATCCTGCGTAATATGCGCGAACAATCCTCGTCCTGCCCCGTATTGGTTATCACCGCACGTAACCAGATTGCCGACAAGATCGATCTTCTGGAGCTTGGTGCCGATGATTATCTGGTCAAACCCTTCGATCTCAGGGAGCTTGTTGCCCGGATCAGAGCTGTCGCAAGACGGCATATGGGCGTGGCGCAGCCGGTTTTGCGGATCGGCGATTTATCGGTCAATCTGACGCAGAGATCAGTGATGCAGGGTGACGAGCCGTTGGATTTCGGGCGGCGCGAATTCGATGTGCTGGAAATGCTTGCCACCCGTTTCAATGTCACTGTCCCAAAAGATATGCTGGTTCTGAAACTATTCGGCCATGAAGATACCGGCACACCCAATGCTATCGAACTGCTGGTTTCACGCGTGCGGAAGAAGCTCGAGAACAGCACAGTTGAGATAGTCACACAACGCGGCGTGGGCTATCTGCTCCGGCTTAAAGCACCGCAACTCTGATGGTAAAAGGAGCAGAAAACAGGGAATATTCAATTCAGCGCCGCATTCTGCTGGGCAGCGGAATGACACTCTTCGCTGTCACGGTTCTGCTCTTCTTTCTGGGTCGGTGGTATGCGCATCGGGCCGCCGATGAAGCATTTGATCGCGTTCTGGGAGCTGCAGCTCTCTCCATCGCAGACACGATAACTCTGCAGGATGGTGCGCTCAGCGTCGATCTTCCACACTCGGCTTTTGCTATCCTGGGCACATCGCGCCTCAATCGTATCTTCTACCGCGTGGTGGCCCCTGATGGTAGCCTCTTGACCGGTTCGCCCATTCTCGGACTTGAAATTCCGCACGGCAACAATAATCGCGTCCGTCTGAACGACAGCGTTTATCGCGGGGAAAAAGTGCGGATTGCAGCTGTCGCACGTTATCACAGCGATGCAAAGGGCGGCGGCTGGGTCGATGTTCTGGTGGGGAGACACGCGAAGCGCGAAGGCAGCTGACCTTGCAGCTGAGCCTCAATACAATCTTGCCTGCGCTTGGCGTGGCTTTGCTTGCATTGGTCCTTATCTGGCTCGCGATCCGATTTGCATTCAGACCATTGCGAACAGTCGAGTCTGATCTGCGCCAGCGTTCCTCATCCGACCTGAACCCGGTTGCTGGTCCCATTCCCAAGGAGGTCACCGCACTGGTCGCGGCACTCAATGATTTCATGGGACGCCTGAACAATGTGCTTGCCGGATTGAAGCTGGTTACCGCCGATGCAGCTCATCAGATGCGCACGCCGCTCACGGCCCTGCGCGCATTGACGGAACTGTCGCTCGAAGAAACTGATCCAGACCGGCAAAAGGAAATCCTTGCCCGTGTCCATGCCAATTCCATAAGCGCAAGCCTGCTCGCAAATCAGCTTTTGTCCGAGGCGACCACACTGCACAGTATCCAGTCGAGAACGCCCGAAACGCTGGACCTGCGGCAGGTTACCCAAGAAGCCGTGCGAAGATTGCGCGCTGAAGGCGGCTATTCGAATCTGCAACGAACAATCCGCTTTGAAGCGCCTGACAAGCCGGTCTATGTGAGCGGCGAAACCATCAGTATCAGGGAAATGATTCGAAACATCGTCGAAAACGCGCTCGTTCATGCGCCCGGCCCTGTTACTATCAGTCTTAACCAGATTGAGCTACGATCACGCTTGGCGTGCATGACAGAGGCGTGGGACTTGCACGAAATGAAAAACGCGTCTTCGAGCGTTTTGTCCGCGGAGACCAATCAAAGCCGGGGTCGGGCCTCGGATTGCCGATAGCGAAAATGGTTGTGGAGGCGTTAGGCGGTGAAATTGAATTGCGGGACCGCCAAGGCGGCGGAACAAGCGTTTTGGTGACATTGCCCGCAACAACACCGGGGCCAGATGTATGAGACGCATTATCCTGCAAGTTTGCGCCGTTCTGATGTTGACAGTACCTTCCTTGCATAACACGCATGCGCAAAATGATCCGACGTCAAAACCCGAGTTTCAGATTGTCGGCGACATTGCACCCGAAACCATAGCGCCCGTTCAGGCCGGACTTGCCCGACAGTTGCCGGGCGTCGACATCACATATCGGCAGATCAGGCCGGGTGAATGGACCTCGCGGCTTCTTGCGGGCGCTGAAGAGGCAAGCGCCGCCGATCTCGCTATCCTTTCCACGCCAGATCTTGCTGTGCTTATCGCCAATGAAGGCGGCGCACAGCCAAGAAACGGAATTGTCCGCAATGCCGGACTGGCGCCACAGGCTCATTGGCGCAGCGAATTGTTCAGCATCGGTTTCGATCCAGCGGTAAGTGTTGTCAAACGCCGCGCGCTCGACAGTGAATTGCCTACGACACGCATTGAACTTGCACGGCTTCTAGAGCAGAACGCCGTCCGCTTTCAACGGCGTGTCGGCATCGTCAATATTGGCATTGATAATGTCAGCTACACTTTGGCGGCTCAGGATTCGATCCGCTCTCCACTGTTTTGGCGTATTATTCGCGCCTTTGGCGCGTCACAGGCGCGTATCTTCGATACAAGCGAAGAGCTGTTACAGGCATTGTCGGCTGGCAATATCGACCTTGCCTATAACGTGCCGTTGTCAGACATAAGCAAATGGCAATACGATACTGCGGATTTTGCAGTGATTGTGCCACAGGATTACGTTGTCGCCCTGCCCTGGACCGCCCTCATTCCTGAGCGAAGCAAACATGCAACCATCTCCGAACAGGCGATCATGTTTCTCCTGTCTTCCAATGGACAGATGATTCTTCAGGAAACTGGTCTTGTATCGGAAACGAGCCCTTCGGACGTAGCATCACTGCAACCTGTCGAGCTTGGGCCGGAGCTTCTGGTTTATCTGGATGGACTAAAACGCAGCCGCTTTTGGACACTTGGTTCCAACTAATTGTTCATAAGTAACAACACCTTTCAATAAATCCTGAGAATGGCTTATCCAGTTTAGAGTATTACTTCTTCGTCATTCGAATGGACCGCAAGAACACCATCGCCCTCTGGCCATCGGCACAAAAGTTGAGGTTGTTGGACCTCCGAACCTCCCTTCTGGCATGTCACCTTGTACAATTTGGGTCCCCTGAAAATTCAGCAAGCTGGGCAGATTAATTGGCCGGGAATCTGTTTTGATCCAAAGACACAGGTGGCGCCCGGTGCCGACCAAACGCGAACCGCTTAATTTCCAGATTGCCAGCTAGAATCTAGTTAGTGCGAAGCAAAGTTTTCTCGTCAGAGCAAAATCAAAATTGGTAGAGATATACCAGCCTTGCTATGATGGGCGATTGCCAGTCCTTGCGGACTATCAACGCCTGGAACGTTGCTGTAAGGAAAGCCTGCCATTCGTCGATGATCTGCAGGCTAGGCTTGCCGACGTCCTCGCCAACATTGCAGATACGCCGATCAGCAGGTTGGAGAAATTGCTGCCACGGGACTAGACACCGACGCAAACACCAGCCGTTGCGGCATAGAATCAACCATAGATCGCAAAGCCAGCCGAATGATGCCTATGCCGATCCCGTCATGAGCATGCAGGTCAACCAAACCGTCTCAGCTGATGCCATCACGCAGTATCTCATTAGGATCGCGACCGAGCATATGGGGCTTTCTTACCCAGGACTTGCTGAGCGTTGCGACAAGGCTGCTAGAGCTGTCACGACATTCCAGTCAGACCTCTGAGCCTGCACACCATCAGGGCCAGATGCGGCACTCACCGAATGCTTACACTTGAAACGTAATACCAATTATTGAGCATATTTAGTAATCGAGTCATTTTTGACAGCACCGAGATCGCATGCTAGGGTTAAACGTCCAGTCTCTGACATCAGCTAAAAGATCTATTGCCGTTCTCATGGAATCATAGTTGCCTTACTCTGAGATCAATGCCTGCTCCTTTGTATCCCGCTGTGAAATTGCATCGGCACGGAACTCAGATATCCAGGTGCCGCTACGAAACTAATCACTGAAAAACTTGTCGGCAGCAGCTGGCGCTAGCTTAAATCTTCGCGACAGCGCGTTACATAAAGCTACTTGGAAACTCCGAAACTCTCACAATGTCGACACAGATATGGGATTACGCTGAACTTGGCAGCGTGAAACTATGATGAATCGGAAGTTATACTTGCAGAACGTACAGGATGTCCGGGCAGTCATTTTGATTCCGGCTTATGGCCAACCAGCATTGACCGCAGAGACCTTACAAACAGCGATCGCGCAAAATGCGAATTCCCTTCGCAATTGTCGTTGTCAACGATGGTTGCCCCTCACCGGAAACCCATGAAATCTGCCAGAATTTTGCGAGCTGTTATCCCGGCTCGGTTTTTATCTCCACAAGGCCAATAATGGACTGAGTGCAGCGCGCAATACCGGGCTCGAATTTGCACTCGGAGCATTCCCAGCTCTGGAGGCAGTATTCTTTCTCGACTGCGATAACCACATAGACCCATCTTTGCTGCAGCGGCTCGTCATCACTCTGAGAGCAAGCGACGAGAAAACGGGCTGGATTTATACCGATGTTGATAAGTTCGGTTTTTCCAGCTTCAGCGATATGTCAGGTTCATACTCAGCTCTCGAACACTTGTTTCGCAGCTTCTGCGAAGCTGGCAGCATGGTTTCTCGCCGGATGCTGGACGCAGGCGCTCGTTTTGATGAGGCAATGCGAAAGGGCGTTGAAGATTGGGACTTCTGGCTTCAGGGTTTGGCGCTCGGCTTCCATGGTGTGCACGTTCCGAATGCCGGCTTTCATTATCGGCGACGTGGCGAAAGCATGCTGACAGAAGCCGAGCGAGATTTCACGCAAATACTTGATTATATTCGCAAGAAGCACTCCCCGCTCTATAATGTTCAAGCTGTTCTTAAACGGGAAATAGAAGATTGCACGCGGTATGCGGTCTACCATCCGGACACTGGTCAGGTTCATACGCTAAGCGCTGTTGCGAAGCCCTCGAGGCCGGCGCCATTGCAGGCCTATTTATCGCAACTTCTTCGCGCAGCTGAAAAGCCAGATTACGGGAAATGCCCGGGACATCTGTTCGTCATTCATCAAACAGCCTACGATCATCTAAAGGATCAGAAGCTGCTCAGCGGTGTTCTCTGGAACTTGGAATGCGCGCTACAGCAGGCGGGCAGTTCGTCTTGCGGCATTGAACTTTCGATGTCACCGAATTTTGCGATGACTTCTGCCATCACAAACATACGGAAAACGGAGGCAATTCTCGTTCATCCCCTACTCAGCCCGCGCAAATCTGGGCAGTGGAAGTAGGTGCATTGCTTGCGCAGCAATTTCCAGAAGGCGGTTTTGCCTTCGGCAATCATTGGCATATGAACAAGCAGTTTGCAGCGCGAGATTTTTCTCTACAAATAGGGATGGAGGCCCCGCAATCTGACGTGCCACTGGTCCAGCCCGCCACGCTCGCTCTTCTGTTAGAAGCTCTGCAAGATGTGGCCAGGACACAGAAGCGCGATTTCTGGCATTCGATCCCTTACGACCGATATCGGGCTCAAGCGGCGATGCCGAGAGATTTTATCCCGAACTATTCAGGATTCCGTCGGTCTTTCCAATCAATGAAGCCGACCGAACGATTGCATTTGTTATCGATCACCCGGAGGCCGAGGATATCGCTCGGGCGTCTGAACTGGCAAAGTCGTCAACCCAGCATGGTTTGATCCCGCATTTAATCTGTTTCGGTTCGATATTCACTGCCAAGTCGGCAGACCTGAGCGAATTTGCAGAAATCGTGACATTGCCGATGCCTTCGCTGGACAACGAAACCAGTCAACGGAACATGCAAAACTACATGGGCACTGCGCTGCCAAATCTCGACGGGCGCGACAGGCAGATCGCGCTGGCTACATTGGCGGCTTACTCCACGGTCGTATCCGTTAGAAGTAGTGTTCTACACCTCATCGCAGGCGCCTTGCGTAAGCTGCGTGTAAAACCTTTGCCATCATCGACAATAATGAGGATGGAGCAAGCAACTCGGTAATTGGTTGTTCGGCTTTTGAGCAAGCTTATGATGCGATTTTCCTGCATCCCCGGTAATTCGGCAATTGTGCAACGGCATTGGCTATCCCACTGGCAAACTCAAGCGGTGGGAAGATTACTTTCCCTCCAAGACAACGCCGATAATCGACCACCCAGAACGAACGGGCAAAGTTCGCGCATGATCGAAGTTACTGCAAATATGCTGCTATCCCTTTTCACGGGAGGCCCCAAAATTCTGATCCTGAGATCCGAAGGAGCCGATGCGAACAACACATATCCGGAGCTCCTGTAGAGTGGATCGAGCTGACGGCGTTCAATGGTGGAGAGACATTGCTGATTGGTGAGATCGGCGACCAGAGACGTCCACTGGAAGTGCCACCAAGCAATGTTCTGGCGATATGGAACCCCGAAGGCGATATATCTACAGGGAGCTGGAAACCTGGTGGGCACATGCGTCGGGTTCAGGCGATCTTCCGGTAATCTTGAAAGACGGTCCGGACCGACTGGTTGAAGCGGTTGCCATCAAGGCCCTTCAGGAGAATATGCGGCTCACACATTTGAACCAAAAGCTTATTGAGGATCTGGCCACAATCAGACAAGGGCTCGCGCATCACGTCAGGATTCCACCAGAGCTGGAAACACTCTTAAGAAATCTCAGAAAGGACCCTCCGCAACTTGTTTATGAAACCCCTTCTGGGTGCTCATCGAATGGCGTCATCGCCGGAGCGTTATCCCAACCACTATTCGTAGGAGCGCGGGGCTTTCTTGGTCTGGACCTTCAGATCGAAAAGCCGGGAACGGGAGAAGGCCATCTGCTCATCATATTGAGGGTACCTTCTTCCGAAATGGAATTGGCCAGATGGAAGATCGCATTTGACGAGATAGTATCAGGCTGGCTTGCGCTTCGCCTGGAAAAGTTCTGTCTCGCATGGATTCCTCACTTGAGCTTTTGGTTCTGACTGAAGGTGAAGGCGTGTCCCCACAACTCTCTACGACATCCACGGGGCTGATGCCTGAATTCGCCTTTCACAGCGCGGCCCATGGAAATCTCGACATGCACATGCTTCGACTGAGGATTTGGGGCGGCTACCCGGGGCTAAATTACAACCCGCCCGCCGCTGTTGCCGCGTCACATGCAATAATGAAGATTTCGGATCACCTGACCAGCAAAGCGCAAACCACACGTTCGCTAAGCTGGGCATACCCATATTTCGGTTATCTTGATGGGGGCGGCTGCTCCTGCGCCCATTGAAGCAAAATCCCGCGTCAGCAGCCAGGATCGAGTTGCCGTCATTTCCGGGCTTTTCTGCTGTTTCTTGCACAGCGAGGATAGATGATGCTCTGTGCCAGACCAAACTGCTTGTTCGCATGGCGCTCAGCTATCCCGGCCAGAACGTTGACGATGTCGAAAGCGGGATAGTAGCTCTGGCGTCTACGGACTGGATCGAACTGACGGAACCGCTAAGGCCGTTCGAGCTCAAAATAGGGCTTCCCATACCGCTTAACGAACCGATGGAACTCCATCTCTTCTCTCGGCTGCCGACCGGAGGCAAACTCGACCATGGCAAGGTTGTGTTCGGGGATTTTGAAGCAATTCTGGACGAACGCTCGGCATTTTCTCGCTCTCCTTATCTGCCAGTCGTCCAATCCACTTCCTGACATCTAGAACATCTGCCCGGAAATCAGTCTATCAAACTGATTTCCATTCGCGCTTCGATTCCGCGAACAACTTGCAAACGCTATGAGCTAAGCTGTTCTGGCGCTTCGATTCTTGCTGGGGTCGCTACGGCGCCGACCTTCAAGAACTGCGCAGCACCATGGCTTTTCCTCCAGGCGATATAACGGGAAATGCCATCGGCCAGCGATATGCGCGGATGCCAGTGAAGATTCGACCGCGCCCGGGAAATATCGAGAACGTTCCGCGGGACATCGAATGATCTTGTGTGCTTGAAGGATTTTTCGAATGGTGGAAAATGTTGCCCGATCTGCGCGCAAAGATCATTAAGGCTCGTCCCCTGCCCTGAACCAATATTGAACATAGTCTGTGGACCGGAATAGTCGATTGCTTTCAAGATCGCTTCCACGACATCGTCAATGAAAAGATAGTCGCGAATTGTGCTTCCATCGCCCCAGATTTCCACGGGCCTACCCTGTAGAATACGTTCGACAAAACCGCAATTGCTCCTTGAATTCCCTTTTCAGCTTGTCCCGGCCCAAAGGGATTTGCCAGGCGCAGGGTGATTGAGGGTAAATCATGCAGTCGGTGAAACAGCTGAAGATATTTTTCAGCCGCCAGCTTGGTGATGCCATAAGCGGAAATCGGATCTGTAGGATGATCCTCGCTGATCAATTGTGCGGTTGTCTGGCCATAGACCGTTCCCCAGAGGAAATATAGATCAGCTTCTTCAATCTGCGCCGTCTAGCAATTTCGAGAAGCTTTACAGTTCCTGCGAGGTTGATCTGGATGTCGGCAATCTTGTTCTCAATGGAGACAGATGGGACCATCGAGCCTGCGAGATGGATACAAGCACTGCAACGTGGCAGGAACTGATCGAGCAGGGCTTCATCGTCAAAGTTGCCTTGCACGATTTCAAGGCGGTTTCGACTGAACTTATCAGGAAATTTTCTTTCAATCATTGTGGCAGGAGAACGATTTATAATCGTGACCGCGTGGCCCTCCATAAGAAGCCGCCTTACGAGATGGGATCCTATAAATCCTGCTCCACCAAGCACAAGATAGTGTTTCTCGTCGTGCATTGTGGCTTCCTCACCTATTGACCTCCCCGTCAATATTAAAGCATGCCATTATTGTGCTCACTGTGACGAGCCTACTTTAATCTCGGTTTCAGCGCTCATTTTTGTGACCGCTGGCAATCAGCTGTCAAATGACCGGAAAGGGGCGTGAGCGGACTGACAGCTATCGCGAGAAAAATGCGCAAAGCGGGCGTTCGGTTCGGCTAGGTACCTTCTTCCTGCCAGGACACACGCGACACTAGCCAGCACAATAGTTTTTCGCAGCAGTATACTACGTCACAAGAGGCGACTGTTTAAACATTCATTCGAGCGTTACGTCTGCTGGTAGTATACTTCAAGCGGAGTTTGATAAGGCGGCCACAACTGCTGATTCAGAAGTGATATATTTGAGTTCTCGTGACATCATCGAGCTTTCAAGGAAGCTGACGACAAACACGCGATTGCCGACATTTTCAAAGCAGTTAAGCCATGATGGAGACTTATACACGTGCTTAGCCTCAATCGAGTCGCTTATGCAATTTTAACGTAAGCACCTAGAGTGCCTGGAACTCTGGCAGCCAGCCGAGCGTTTCCTCGGTCGAGCCGTTGGTGCGGTATTCTGCGCCGACGGGCCGAGTCCAGCCGAGCGCTTGAATGTATGACAAGACGAAGCGATAATCGACTTCTCCTCGATCAGGACGCTCCCGCATTGGCACGGACGCGATCTGTACATGACCGATGATCGGTAGAAGAGTCTCGAAGCTGCGGCAGATGTCGCCAGCCGTGATCTGCTGATGGTAGACGTCGAACATGAGGCGAAGTTCGGGCAGATCCAATTCGCGGATAATGGCTTCTGCCTGGGCAGTATTCCGCAGAAAATAGCCTGGCGCGTCATAGGGATTGAGCGGTTCGATCAAGATCGTGATGCCGTGCTTGCGGGCCCTTGTGCAGGCGTAGCGAAGATTTTTGAGGAAGGTCGCGCGTGCCCTGGTACCTTCGGCAATGCCAGCCATGGCATGCACCGCTTCCGTTCCTGTGGCAGCTGCATAGCTGATCGCCTCGTCAATTGCTGCGTGCGCCTCCTGCTCCCGGCCGGGCAAGGCGAGCAGACCGTTCTCGCCTGTATTTCCACGCCGCGTATTGAGGCCGAGCATGACAAGACCCGTTTCGGCAAGTGCTTCCACCACATCCTCGGCGGGTGTTTTATAAGGCCAATGGCATTCGACGGCCTCGAAACCTGCTTCCTTGGCTCGACGGATGGCCTCCGGCAGTGGCAGATCGTTCCACAGGAAGCCGAGATTGGCAGAAAACAACATGGGGAGCTCCAAATGTTGGACGGGAGGCGGTGCTGGAGGTGCAAACGCCGTCAGCGGAAGCGGAGATTGTCGCGGGTAAGGTCCGAGACCTTGCGAGCACCCATCAGGCGCATGCCGCGCAGAAGTTCGGCTTGTAGCAGGCCGAGCGCGCGCTGGATGCCGGGCTGGCCGGCAGCTGCTAGCGCATAAAGATAGAAACGCCCGAGCCCTACGGCCTTAGCCCCATCGACAGGGCCTTCAATACATGGGTGCCACGCTGGATGCCTCCGTCAATCATCACATCGAGTTGGTCCCCGACAGCTTGCAGGACTTCGTCAAGCTGGTCAAAGCCGGTGCGTGAGCCGTCAAGCTGGCGCCCGCCATGATTGGAAAGCACGATGCCATTGCAGCCAATCGAAGCGGCGTTTTGTGCGTCTGAAGCGCTCATGACGCCCTTGAGACAAAATTTTCCGCCCCATTCCTCAACCATGCGAGCGATGTCATCCCAATTCATAGACGGCTCCAACATTTCGGTGAAATAGCGCCCGATCGTTACGGTGTCGCCCTTCATGTCGATATGGGTGTCGAGCTGAGGCAAGCTGAACCTCTCGTGGATAACGTAATTGAGCCCCACACCGGCTTGATGGCGAACTGCATCATGCTGGCAAGGGTCAGGCGGAAGGGAATGGTAAAGCCGGTGCGCAGATCGCGCTCTCTATTGCCGCCAGTGATACTGTCTACTGTCAACATCATGACCTCGATACCACTTTCCTTGGCCTTCTGCATCATAGCGCGATTAAGGCTGCGGTCTTTGTGAAAATAGAACTGATAGATCTGCGGATTGCGATGCTTGCGCGCCAGTTCTTCCATGGAGACGGTGCCAAGCGAGGAGCACCCGAACATCGTACCGAATTCTTCCGCAGCTGCAGCAGTCGCACGTTCGCCCTGATGATGGAACAGGCGCTGCAATGCAGTCGGAGAAAGATAAACGGGCAGGTCCAACTTGATACCCATTACCTCGACGGAGATATCGACATCATCGACGCCGCGCAAGATGCTGGGGACCAGATCGCAATTCTCGAAAGCAGCGGTGTTGCGGTGCAACGTTACTTCATCATCTGCCCCACCGTCGATATAGTTGAAGATCGGACTAGGCAGGCGTCTTTTGCCAGTTCTCGGAAATCATGGAAATTGTGACAATCTTTCAGACGCACGGCACGGTTCCTTTCACGATCGCCGAAGCTAGGCTGTACCACAACGATGGGAAGAGTTTGCCGGGCGCGGGGCAGAAATACAGCGCCCGGTCAAGGGACAATATGATGGGATCACTCGCCCTTGATGTAAACGACGTGGGTTTCCATGAATTCATAGAGGCCGTGTTTGCCGTCGGCGCCACCAATGCCGGACTTGCGGCGTCCGGCGTGGAAACCTTGCATGGCCTCGAAGTTCTCGCGATTGATATAGGTTTCACCGAATTTCAGCTCACGCGCGGCTTTCAGAGCCGAGTTGAGATCGCGAGTGTAGATCGAGGAGGTAAGACCATATTCCGACTCGTTGGACAGAGCGATAGCTTCATCGAGGCTGTCGACAATCTGGATGGGCAAAACCGGACCAAAGGTCTCGCGGCGCATGATGTCCATGTCGGCAGTTGCGTCAGTCAGCAGTGTCGGCTCGTAATGAAAGCCCTTCCCACGCTCGGCGATCTTCCCTCCAGTGACAATCTTGGCACCCTGTTTTTAGCCAGATCCACGGCGTCTGCAACTTTGTCCAGGCCAGCTTGATTGACTAGCGGCCCCATGTGTAGATCCACTTCGATAGACGGATCGCCATAGCGTGTGTTTTCAAACAGTGCTTTCAGCTTTTCGACCAGCGCATCATGGACATTGCGCTCGACATAGACGCGCTCAGCACAGTTACAGACCTGTCCGGTATTGATAACGCGCGAATCGTAGATCGCTTTTGCCGCCAGATCCAAATCGGCATCCTTCAGCACGATGGCCGGTGCCTTACCACCCAGTTCCAGGTTGACGCGAGTAAGGTTCTTTCCGGCCAATTGCATGATGTGCGAGCCGGTATTCACCGAACCGGTAAACGTGATGAGATCGACACCCGGATGGGAGGCGAGCGCTTCGCCGCAGTGCGGCCGCGACCACCAACAAGATTGAAGACGCCCTTCGGGAGATCGGTTTCGGCAACCAGTTCGGCAAAGATGAACGCGTTGATCGGGGTTTCTTCGCTCGGCTTGATAACGATCGTATTGCCGGTTACCAGCGCAGGCGCCAACTTGCGCGCGATCAGGAAAAATGGAAAGTTCCAGGGCAGAATACCGGCGACGACGCCCACCGGCTTGCGCAGCAGGATCATGGTTTCATTCAGTCGGTCGGAGGTTAGAACCTCACCTTCGATACGTCGGGCCCATTCGGCCATGTAGTCGATATAGTCGGCTGTGAAATCAACCTCGACTTGTGCCAGGCCCCGAACCTTCCCTGTTCCTTGATGATGATATCGGCAAGCGCAACTCGGTGTTCGCGGATCTTGGCGGAAATCTTGCGCAGATATCCGGCGCGCTCGATGGCTGTCAACCGCTCCCAGCCCCTGCGCCTGGCGGGCGGCGGTGACGGCACGATCGACTTCGGCTGCATCGGAATCCGGCACACGTGCGATGACGGTGCCGGTGGCGGGATTGGTGACGTCGATCAGGCCGGTTGCGGCATCAACGAAAGTACCGTTGATATAGTTGCGATAAGCGCGATCAAGGCCGATGAACGCAGTCGTGTTCATTGTCTGCTCCTTTGATGGTCGTAGGGATACGAGGGAAGAGGGAAGGCATGCGACGGATCGCATCGCTCTGTTGCGGGGCGCGGCGGCCGTCAGACTGCCTGTTGCCGGGGAGAGGATAGAGGCGCGCCCTCTACACTCCCTGTATTAATCCAGTACTCTTCAGCCGCCGACGAGATGCCGCGGGATTGCTGCCAGCGTGCAACGAACATCACAAGGAAGGGAACGAGAAGCGCCGTGGTGATGGTGGCGGCGGCAACCTGTGAGGTGGAGATCGCCTCGATGGCCTTGTAGCTCGGATCAAGCAGCGCCACCGCAGCGGGCGTGGCGACGGCATTGCCGGCGACCGTCGATTCGGCTGCGCCCGAGATCAGGTTGCGCGTCGCTTTCGGGCGGCGGGTAATAATGTGCATGACATGTAGGAACAGCATGGCGAACAGGCCCGAACAGATAACTGTTCCGACGCCCAGAAACACCCCCTGCACACCAGCCTGTAGCAGCATGGAGAAATCAATGCCACGGCCGACGACGAAACCGAGGAACGGGATCAAAAGCATTTCGCCGGGCGCGAGAAACTCACGCGCCTTGGACGAATTGTTACCGACGATGAAACCGATGACGAGCGGCATAGGCAGCCGATGAGCATGGTCATCGGAAAGGCAGCAAGCCCGGCTGTGCCGAGGATGAGCAGTGTGATAAACGGACCGTCATTCAGCGAAATGACCGATACAGCACCCCGGTCGGATGCATTGCCGAATTGTTTGGTGAGCGCCACATAGAGCGCGGAATTGGAATTGGTCATGCCAGCGATGATGGCAAGTGGTGTCAGCCCCACAGCGTACCGCCCGGCATATAGAAGGCGACCAATAGACCGATGCTGCCGCCGACGAAGGCCTTACCCAAAAGAATCGCCGTACCCTTCTGCAGGGTGGCCGAGGTCTGGCGAAAATCAATCTGCGCGCCCATACAAAGAAGAACAGACCGAGCAGAGCGCCCGTCCCGTCCCGGAAAAGCGCTGTGGTAAAGCTGCCGATACCCAGAAGTTCCGGCCAAAACGTATTGATGGTCGCGCCCAGGAACAGCGGCACGATCATCATGGCCCCGGGATCTTGCCAAGCGGTCCGCCAATCAAGGAGACGATGCCTCGGTTCTTTTGTTTATCGGACTCATTCAATCCTCCCAAAGTGAATTCATCTTCAAATAGCAGCAGGCTATTCCTGGAGTGCGTTTCGATCAGATCGGCTCTCTGACTGTCTGTTTTACGCCCATCCCGAAAACCGCTTCACACTTTTCGGGATGTGCTCCAATGCCCGTTTGCACCATACGTTCAGGAAAACGCATGGTGGCTCGTACCGGCTTCTCTCCTGAACGGGCTGCTGCGGTTGTTCACGCCAGTTCCAGATCCCGACATAGTTCCGTGTTCCAGACCAAACGCGCCCTTCTGGCTACTTCTCCGGCTGTCATGACTGGGAAGCGGATATCCTGGAGGTCGCCTTCATAAGCGATGTATTCGTCTGCCCGGGTTAGAAGTTCCGTCTGCTCGGTCGGAAAGAAGCTGGTCTGGTCGGAATAGTTGTAAATCATGGTGAAGCCGCCGTCCGAGACGGTGCCGTCGGGCAGCTTCACTCCGGCCGGGCAGGCATTCCATGTGTGGGGCACGCCTGGCGGAATGTCGACAAGCGTTCCCGGCGCTATGATGAAATATTCGCCGCAAAGCTCGGTCACGCCGACGCCGTTAAGCACGAGAATGCGCTCGGGCAGCATTTTCGGTTTGCCCGTTGCCTCGTCATGGATCATGTGCACATGGCGCGGCAACCGGCAGTCAGTGTGGAACTCGATGAAGCCGAACTGGCCTTCGAACGAAAGTTTCGCACCTTCGTCATAGCCGCTATAGAGTTCATGCATCGTGACTGGAAATCCCGACAGCGGAACCTTGATGTTGGCGCCTGTACCGTGTGTTACGCGCGTACCGTTGTCGAGCTTCACGCCCAGAAGTTGCCCCTGAACCGGGAGGTGTCGTGACAGGCCATACTGCCCTCTATTCGTTGAGATTCTACGTCTAATCGCTGGAGAGCGACGTCAGTTTACGGCGAGGAACTCCCGCTCCATCTCCTTTCGCAGGCGAATGGTGACATCGTCTTCATCATATTCGACATCTGACCAGCAGACGACATGCCCGTCCTCGATATCACGCTTGAGCTTCATGCCGTGGGCGAGACCAATCGGAACGGCATCCAGCTTCGAGGAGGTGGCGGCGGGAATCACTTTGCCGTAAACGGTATAGCCGCCCTCGCCATCGAGCATCTCGCCTGCCGCCAGTCTGCGCTTGGCCACAGCCACCACGTCAGCGCTCCAGCCTTTGTACGCCCGGTGGGTTCCTGGCGGGTTGCGATCGAAGCGATCGAGACGCCGAGTTCCAGGCCGATCAGATGATAGGGCTTGTAGGTCGCGGCAAAGCGACCGGTCGGGTCGGTCAGAAGGCCGTATTGCTTGAAGCAGTCGCGAACATATTGGGTTTCTCCCTCGATCACGACATAGACGCCCCAGCGCAGGTCGCGAAAGACCGGGCGACCGTCGCGTTCGATCGAGGAAACGACCTCGACCGTGCCGCGGCGTTTGAGGATGCCGCCATATTCCACGGGACGCAGGACGGTTTGCAGGTCATCCGCGCCGCAAGCCGGAAAGAGCAAGCCGTCATCGGGCGGCAGGAGGTCGCAACCATTGGCGACCGCCGCCATTTCCAGCGCGGACTTGGTGCCGTCGAGGAACGAGTTGAACATCTTCGGGTTGAAATCGCCGCCCGCCACCTGTTCTGGCGAGAATCCGTAATAGCCCCATACCGTATCGGGTGTCGATTTGTGATAAATGGGCAGATATTTCGTGCCCTTGCCAGCGCACACAACGTTGAAGCCTGTGCAACGGGCCCAGTCGCACAATTCGGCGATCAGTGAAGGCTGGTCGCCCGCTGCCATAGAATAAATGATGCCAGCTTCCTCGGCCTTTTAGCCAGAAGCGGACCAGCCAGAACATCGGCCTCCACATTGACCATCACGATATGCTTTTGTGCTCGCAAGCCAGAAGCACGTGGCGCACGCCTGCTGCCGGATGACCGGTTGCATCGATGACGATATCGATGAAGGGGCTGGCAAGCATGTCAGCGGCATTGTCTGTCACGAAAGTCGAGCCGTTTTATCGGCGTCTTCGAATGAGACCGCTGCGAATTGCTCCTCCGTCCAGCCGACACGGCGCAGCGATTGACGGGCATTGGATGGGTTGAGGTCGGAAACGCCGACCAGATGCACACCCGGCGTACGATTGACCTGCGAAAGATACATTGATCCGAATTTTCCAGCACCTATGATACCGACGCGGACCGGCTTGCCCGCAGCTTCAAGTGCGCGGAGTTTTCGAACATGGACATTGATTGCTCCCAGTATTCTTTCTGCGGACCTGACAGGCTCTTTTCAGGTTCGACAGGTGACAGATAGCGTTACAAATTGCTTGCTTTGCTGTAAATTCGCATACATACAATCTGCATGTGCGCTAATTCCCATACCTCCGATCTAAAGTGGGACGACCTGAAAGCCTTTCTCGCCGTCGCCCGTTTGGGGCGTCTGACGGTTGCGGCTCGGCATATTGGCCTAGATCATTCCACGCTTAGCCGACGTATCACTGCGTTGGAGACCAGCTTGCGGGTACCCTTATTCGAGCGCTCCCCGGCGGCTACAAGATCACCGAAGCGGGCGAGAAGCTGGCTACCGAGGTGCAGCAGATGGAAAGCGCTGTTATTCGTATTCAGACGGACATGTCGTCCAAGGTAAACAGCCTCGCAGGCCCGTTACGCCTGACGATACCGGAAGGATTTTCATCGAATTTTTCGTGCGTCAGTTGCATCTGTTACCACCGGAACTGGCAGATATACGGATTGAGCTGATCGCCGATCCTTCTATTGTAAGCCTTACGAAGCGCGAAGCCGATATTGCAATCATGATGGAGCGTCCGACGCTCGGGCCTTTGGTATCGCGTAAACTTTGCGATTATGAATACGGACTGTACTGCAGTCAGGACTATTTACGACCGCATGAGGCAATTCGCACGGTCGCCGACATCGATCGGCATTTCATCATCGGATATATACCGGACCTGCTTCCGACGCCTGCGCATGATTATCTGCGGAACTATCTTCCGCATCGTGAAGCCGACTTGCAGGTTTCGAATATTCTCACGCAGGTGGACGCTACTTCCAGCGGTGTGGGTATCGCGCTTTTACCATGCTTTATCGCGGCGCATAATCCGCAACTTATCCGGCTGCTGCCCGGCGAAATTAGTTTTCTGCGCACATATTTCATTGTCACGCACGAAAACCCACGTTACCGCGTGCGTACTGAAAGAGTAAAAGATTTTATCATCAAGCAAGTAGAGGCCAATCGTAAAGCCTTCCGACCTTCGGATAGGGAAAAACTTAGCCAGGTCAATGAAAGAGGCGTCGCCCTAAAAATATAATATAGTATCTGTAAGTAAGCCTCGTAAAGATTCACAATCGAATGCACGTAATCTCAGTAATACGTATAGCCACAAAATCTGCCTTGCTTAATCAGCCTCCTCGTCGGTTAAATCAACCGCTTTAATAGCAAACTGTCAATAAACCGCAGTTTATAGCCACTTTCGAGTGGGCGTCGGGCTGCCTGTACGCTCGTGGGTGGGTTCGGCCGCCGCATCGCGTCAGCGGCAACCATCCTTGAGGACGTGGAGAATGCCCGAGATGATCCGCCGATCATCGACGCGCGGAGCACCCAGCTGGTTCGTTGGAAGATGAGGCTCAATCGCCGACCAAGCCCCATCCGAAAGCCAAAAAGATCGCTCATCATCACTCTCCCTGCTGGCCAGACCTGAAAAGAAAGCAATCAGTCAATAGCGGCAATAGTTTGATCAGGTCCCCATCCTAGTGCCCCGGTATTGATCGACCCGATCTCTCCAGCTGTGAGCGGGCATAGCAACCCGGCGTCGTCCCCAGTATCCGGGTAAACATTGCGATAAATGCGCTAACATTAGTATAACCGAGATCGACGGCTATCGTCGTGACGGGCATATTTTCCGCAAGCAATTCGATGGCGCGTAGCACCTTTGCCCGCTGGCGCCACTCCGAAAACCCAAAACCGGTTTCTGCAACAAAACGTCTTGCAAGCGTGCGTGTGGTGATGCCAGCCAGGCGCGCCCAGTCTTCCATCCCGCGCTCGTCTGCAAGATTGGACAGAATGCCATCGGTGATTTGGCGCAAGCGAAAATCGTTTGGGTACGCTAGGCTGAGCGGTTCTGGCGGGAGCATAGCTATTTCATCGATGAGCACATTTCCCAGCCTATGCTCGCTTTCACTTCGAGGTCCGCGGCCCCATGCGACAATGCGATGTACTGCCTCCCTCAGAAGCCCACTGACGCGGATCACCTGTGGCTCCGTTGCCAACCGGGCGCAAGCAGCTTCTTCGATATAGACGCTCCAGAGCCCATAAAGGAACCATACGACCGTAGCGTATGAGACACCAGCGGTGGAATCCAAACAGCGTGGGTCGCTGGAACGACCCAGTTGCCAACGGGGTTTGAGCAGAAAGAAGGCCAGCAAGACTGCCGAAGAGCTGGCCCGGCGCGTGCGCACGACTGACTGTTTGGCGAGTGTCCCCGTCACACCGTTCAACCGCGAAGATCGAACCGTTCAAGCAGAGATCCCTGAACATTAATTGGTCTACGAGCGGTAAAGACATGGCCGATTCACGCTATTGAATGACATTTATCAGGTAGTTTCACCAGAACGATGATCTTAGACTCAAATCACAGACTGACGGAGTGTAAAGAATGCCAAAGCAAATCAATGTCAGAAGGGCGATTGTCATGCGCCCGGAGGACTTGCTGCCGGACGCGGTCAATTGTGCCCAGGTTGACGGAATGACAATTCGTAAAGGTACTATGCTGCATTTCTGCAAAATGCCTTGCGTTGGATGGATCCGGGGACTGATGAGAATGCACACAAGGCACTCGTTGAGGAAATGGTAGGCGCAATGCCTGCGCTGCATGCACTAGGCGTGTTCGATGTTTTTGAACTGCGTGACGAAACTTTGCGTGTGCTGCTCACAAAATTCTGATTTCTCTTCCTGTTCGTCAACCAGATTGGTTTTCCCACCATGGGAAAAAGCTCAAGCATTGAAGAAGCGGCGATAGCGGCAGGGGATGCCTTAGCTCTAACAGCCAGAAAATGACTTCCGATCGAAAGTGGAGCTGATTTATCGTGCTCAAACGAAGTCGGGTATTCCTGGGGTAGCGCATAGTCTCTCCAAGACTCGGGCTGCTGGCTGGGAAAAGGTCAGATTGACAAAAGTGCAGAATGTCTGCCCTCGCTTGTGGCAGGCGCTCTCAAGTTTCTCTGATCCCGTTGTACGGAGCGTATGGCTGGAACAATGTTGCCTTGAGGTCAGGTATGAAATCCCGCGCGCCATTCTTGTCGACTTGATCGCCGACGTCGGAGCGGATGAACAGGCGCGTTAATACACTTTCTACAGCATCCCACGACTTGTCGAGCATAGCAAGCGTCTCCCCACTACTTGTTTGGGATGTGTTGCAAACGTTTCGTCAAGGGCGGCAGGAGTAACCTCTCGGCTTTACGTTAGCAGGGTATAATCAATGTTCAAAGGCCGCCATTTCGACAAATCCGTCATCCTTCTGTGTGTTCGATGGTACCTGGCTTACAATCTGAGCCTACCAATCTGAAGGTGATGATGGCCGAGCGCGGCATCGCGCTGGATCATGCGACGGTACGCGACCTGTGAAAAATCCTGTTTGGACCTGAAATACGCTATGGTTCTGGCAGTGTTTCGGGGAGGATTTGGGGATGAATCGCATAGGTCCGAAAGCATCAGTGAATGTTGCCGCGGCATCTAACGGTCATATAACTCAATCGCGAAGCAGGCCAGTTCGACTGGTGCAAGCGGATCGTCGGTAGCTTTGTTGGGAGATGCTGGATGTTGAACGGTTGCTGGAAGAAGATCATCCTGTTCGGGCGATCTGGGAATTGGTTGGCCAACTTGATCTGTCCGCCTTTGCGGCAGGGATTGGCTCACTTGAAGGTGTTACCGGGCGACCCGCCTATGATCCACGGCTACTGGTGAGCTTATGGATTTACTCTTATAGCCGAGGTATCGGATCTGCCCGTGAGGTGGAGCGTCGCTGTGAGCACGATCCGGACTTTCCCTGGTTGATGGGGCTCCTTGTCATCAATCATCATACCCTGTCCGACTTTCGCCTTGCCCATCGCGAAGCTCTTGATGAAATGTTCACCCAAGTGCTCGCCGTGTTAAGCACCGAGGGTCTGATCGCTCTGCAGAGCATCATGCATGACGGCACGAAAATCACAGCGCAGGCGGGGCCAGGCTCTTTCAAGCAGGAAGCGCAGATCGTCAAGCATCTGGCCGCAGCACGGCATCATGTCGCTTCGATGGGAGATCCTCGTAACGGGAGGCAACAGTCCGGCAGGCCGCTGCACGCGAACGGGCTGGTCGCGAACGCATCGAACGGCTTGAGCAGGCGCTTCTCCATGCCCAACAGATAAGTGTAGCCAAGCGCCCGGGTTATGCGCGCACCCGCCAGCGCCAGACCGGCGTTAGTTCGACAGATCCGGAAGCGCGGATCATGCGTCATGGCGATGGCCACTACGCCTTGAGTTATAACGTCCAGATCTCGACTGACGCAGCTTGGCATTGCCGTGGGCCTGGATATTGGGCAAACGGCCCCTGACTACGAATACCTTGCTCCAGCAATTGAGCAGATTAGAAAGCGATTGGGTCAGTCACCTGATCAGATGGTGGTGGATGCAGGCTATACCAGTCGGGCGAACATTCTGGCCGCGCATGACAGAGACATTGAACTTGTCGGGCCATGGACTGAAACTGATGGCCGCGCCAAGCAACGGTTTGCTCGTGTTGGGGTAACGGACGCTTTCCTGCCCGATAAGTTCCAGTACGATACGGCGTCCGACAGCTACGTTTGTCCGGAAGGCAAGATACTCACCGCTCGCTATGGCCATGTGCGACCTGGAAGAAGGATGGTGCGTTATCTGGCCAGCCCGACTGATTGTCGGCCATGCCCCAGTCGCCGCCAATGTTGCTCAGGCAACCAGCGCTATGGGCGATCGATTGTCGTTACACACGAGGACCCTGTAGTGAGTGTGTTCCGCTCTCGGAAAAATTCGCCAGAGACAAAGCGTTAGTCCGCGAACGTGGACGTGTCGCAGAGTTCGTCAATGCGTGGCTGAAAGACAAGCTGGGACTGCGGCGCTTTCGTGTACGCGGGTTGGCAAAGGCAGGAACGGAAGCCCTGTGAGCCCTGCTGGCCTACGATATCCGGCAATGGATCCGCCTGCGCTGGAAACCAAGAATTGCAGCGGCCACCGCCTGAAGACCAAGCCTGCAAATACGACTAACCGCAAAGGTTGGTCCCAAAGGCCCTCGTGCACATCTTAGTCATCGGTTTGCTCTCGCATCGCTGGAGCGATGCAGCTTTGAACATTATCCAGTACCAAACTTAATAATTTCACAGGTCGTACGTCGTTGGGTTTTGCACTTCAGCCCCAAATTGTTAGAACGCTTCCACCGGAGAAAGCGAACGGTCACGCGAAGATGGAACTTTGATGAGACCTACATAAAGGTCAAAGGCGAATGGCTTTATCTGTATCGCGCCATCGACAGCAATGGCGATACGGTCGAGTTCCTGTTCAGCAAAGCCCGAGACCTGAAAGCTGCCAAACGCTTTATCCGCAAGGCTTTGGCCCGGCATGGCAGGCAGAGAAAATCACTATTGACGGCAGTCACACCAATCGCGTGGCAATCATACGGTACGACGCTGAAAACCGGTTGTTACAGGCTGGTAACCCTATCGCTATTCTGTCCAGTAAATACATGAACAACGCCATTGAACAGGATCATCACCGTGTCAAACGACGCATCCGATCCATGCTCGGCTTCAAGTCCGCAGTCGCGGTCGACATCACACTTTCCGGCATCGAACTGATTCACATGATGCGCAAGCAACAAGGCGTCTTTGCAACAGCGAAACCGTTCTCGCTCAACAACAACTCACGGAACTCACAGCATAGCCGTGTCCAAAGTTCAGATGTGTTCCATGCAGTGTGAATTTTTGTAACGGAACCCTTTTGGGACGCCGATAAGGGGCCCGTTTAGATGCCGATTGACACAACAGCAACTTGGCGGCCACCCGAATGGAAGGCGTGGTGCCAATGCGCTCCATGTACTGGTACATGAAGGCGATTTCATCGGGCGCCAGCGCTCGATCTCGCGGCTTGAACTTGGCGATGGTCGAGGGGCGCACCAGATCGGCTGGGTTCTCAACCTTCTGACCGCGCTCGATGGCCCAACGAAAGACCTGCATTACGACTTCGCGACAAAGCACTGCGGTCGCCGGTGCCCCGCTCCACGATGGCGTCAGCCAGCGCTCGCAGGTCTTCGTGAGTAATCTCCGCTAGCTTGGGTTGCCAAATTTCGGCTTTAGCTAACGTTCGTAGACTAAGCGGCGCATGTCGCGGGTGCTGGGGCCATCTGATAGCCGCGTAACCACTTCTCGGCCCACGCGCCGAATGTCTCAGCATCCTTGATGCGGGCTTTGTCCCGCGCCTCTCTTTGACTGGAGATTTCCCTGCGGCGATCATCTTCTTGGCTTCGCCCAGCCGTTCGCGGGCTTCCGCTAGCGTGATCCCTCCGACACCGTAGCGGCCAAAGGTGATTGTCTCCTGCCTGCCGTGGATCGAGTAGTTGTAGCGGAATGAAATCGAACCCGCTGGCGTGATGGCCACGTAGAGGCCGTCACGGTCATTCACTTTGTAGAGCTTGTCCTTTGGCTTGAGGTCGCGCAGCTTGGTATCAGTCAGCATGGTCGGGTTGGGTTTCCTCTCAAAAATACCATGCTCAAAAAGCCTCGCATCTCCCATAAAAACTCCTTACAGAACAATGCGCTATATGAATTCAATACCATGACCACCCCATCAGGAGCAACATGGTATCGAGTGCTGAACATGGCATCAGGTTCAAATCGTACCATCTACCATGCCATAAAACCGGGTGCTTAGCGATGCGAAAATTTGCCAGACTATGCCAAGCCAATAATGAAAAAGCCCGCAGTTACACGGGCTTAGAGGTATTTTAGTGCTCTTTGATGCAGGTCTATGCCGGACGCGGGATCATTCCCACTCGATCGTTCCAGGCGGCTTTGAAGTCACGTCATAGACAACGCGATTGATGCCACGGACCTCGTTGATGATGCGGGTCGCCGCATTGCCAAGGAAGTTCATGTCGTAGTGGTAGAAATCGGCCGTCATGCCATCCACCGAAGTCACGGCGCGCAGCGCACAGACGAATTCGTAGGTACGGCCATCCCCATAACACCTACAGTCTGGACAGGTAGCAGAACGGCAAACGCCTGCCAGATGGCATCATAGAGGCCAGCCTTGCGGATTTCATCCAGATAGATCGCGTCGGCTTCACGCAGGATTTCAAGTTTTTCGCGCGTAATGCCGCCCGGGCAGCGGATCGCAAGACCCGGACCCGGGAATGGATGACGACCAATGAAGCTGTCCGGCAAGCCGAGTTCCTTGCCGAGCAGGCGCACTTCATCCTGAACAATTCGCGCAGTGGTTCGACGAGCTGCATCTTCATGCGCTCCGGCAAACCGCCAACATTGTGGTGCGACTTGATCGTGACCGAAGGACCACCGGTAAACGAGACACTTTCGATCACGTCCGGATAGAGTGTGCCCTGCACGAGGAAATCCGCACCGCCCAGCTTCTTGGCTTCTTCCTCAAACACTTCGATAAAGAGACGGCCAATCGTCTTACGCTTCTTTTCAGGATCGGTTTCGCCTTCCAGCTCACCGATGAAACGATCAGCAGCATCAACCAGAATGAGCGGCAGGTTGTAATGTTCGCGGAACATTTCAACGACCTGTTGCGCTTCGTTTTACGCATCAAACCGTGATCGACGAGGATACAGGTCAACTGATCGCCAATAGCCTCATGCGCCAGAAGTGCCGCAACGGAAGAATCAACGCCGCCGGAAAGCGCGCAGATAACCTTGCCTCTGCCGACCTGCTTGCGGATGGCTTCGACGGCCTGTTCGCGATAAGCACCCATCGTCCAACCGGGCTTCACGCCGACAATGCGATGAACGAAGTTTTGAAGAAGCTTTGCGCCGTCCGGCGTGTGCACGACTTCAGGATGAAACTGCACGCCGTAATATTTACGCTTCTCATCCGCAATTGCGGCAAATGGTGCATTTGGCGACGTACCGACAATTGTGAAACCATCAGGCAGCGATGTTACGCGGTCGCCGTGGCTCATCCAGACTTGATGACGAGTGCCCTTGGCCCAGATGCCTTCAAAGAGAGGGCTGTCTTCCTGCACATCCAGGAAAGCACGACCGAACTCACGGTCGTGACCGCTTTCCACCTTGCCACCCAGCTGAGCGCACATGGTCTGCTCGCCATAGCAGATTCCAAGGACCGGGATGCCTTCTTCGAAGACCGCCTGTGGCGCACGCGGCGACCCAATATCAGTCGTCGAATGGGGACTGCCTGAAAGGATAACACCTTTCGGCTTCAGCCGCTTGAAAGCCCCTTCCGCAGACTGGAAAGGGACGATTTCACAATAGACGTTGGCTTCGCGCACGCGACGCGCAATCAGCTGCGTAACCTGGCTGCCAAAGTCGATAATTAGGATTGTGTCGGGATGTGCCGTGGTGCTCATGTGCAGCATCTATTTAAAAGTGACCGGGATGCAATGCCTATATGGATTATAGACGCCATGCTCAACAAGTGCGTTGCCAAAAATCGACCTATACTGACATACCATTGTCAGGATCCGACAGGAGACCATCCGCGATTGCAGCCTCCAGTCGCTCGACCGCATAGGCCAGCTTTTCATCGATAATGTGCAGATACTGTGTCCAGTCCCCGACATGTTGCAACTCGCCTGCACCATCGGAGATACCGCGAAGTCCAAAAGCGGAATTCCTGCAAGCTGGCATGCGCGCAGACAGGCATAGGTTTCCATATCGACCATATCCGCATCAATCGCCGCATAGGCTTTGCCGGAGACGATATCTGCACCTGTTGAAAGCGATGCAGCAGGGATTTCCGGTACGGAAACCGGGAGTTCGATCACTTTGGGAAGATCAAGAAATGGTGTTGCGCCTTTTTCAAACCCGAGAGGCGAAGCATCCATATCGCGATAGGATACGGAAGATACTTGAAACGCTTCCGCTTGTGGTAATCTGGCTGAGCCTGCAGAGCCAAGTGAAACCACAAGGTCAGGCTTTTCTCCCGCCTGCATCAGAGCTGCAAGAGCATAGGCGAGATTGGCAGCCGCCTCCACCGGCCCTACCCCGATCATGACCGGCGTGAAGAGCTTCGCCAAATGACGCCCATATTCGGCATCAACAGCCATAACGTAGAGCAGACGCTTTCCGGCGACGATCTTCATCATCCTTGCAGGCCTTTTCTGTCCTGCACGACCATCATTGTTCCAGTCATGGTTGCGATCAGCCGCACTTCCGTGTCGGTAACCGCAAATGCCTGTCCATCGCTAACCATGATTGTACGACCGGGTTTCGTAACCTCACCACGAAACAAGAACCGTTCCCTTTGCCGGGGCAAGCAGATTCACTTTGAATTCGATGGTCAGTACTGCCGCATCGGAAGGCATCAGCGTCAGCGCCGCATAGCCGCAGGCAGAATCGAGCGCAGCAGAAATCATGCCCGCATGCAAAATACCGTGCTGTTGCGTCAGTTCCTCACGAAACGGCATTTCGACTTCAACGATACCAGGCTCACACCGTGTCAGTTCAGCGCCGATCAGCTTCATGGCCGCCTGTCGACCAAAGCTTTCCTCGACGCGCTCTTTGAAATCCGGTTCTGCTACGCGGTGCGCTGACATCGTCTCCCCGTTTTATTTTAATCTTTGCAGAATGCTCACATAAAAGCCGTCAGTGCCAGTGGACAATGGCGAAAATACCGCGCCATGCGACGGAAATACCGGCTCCACTTCACCAGCATCGGCAACAATTGTGTCCCAGATCGCCTGTGGCGCGACTTCCGAAAAATCAGCGTTACCTGTGAGAAACCGCGCAACCTGTCGCGTGTTTTCTTCCGCAAATAGAGAACAGGTGACATAGGCGAGTCGCCCGCCCGGTTTCACATATTGCTTGGCAGATTCCAGCACGTCCTTCTGGTCCTGAACGCGCCGCTCAAGCTGCTGGTCGTTCAGCCGCCATTTCGCATCAGGACGGCGACGCCATGTGCCGGAACCCGTGCAAGGTGCATCAGTCAGCACGAGGTCCATCTGTCCTTTGAGTGAGTCGAGCGCATCGAGATTTCCATGGACCTGCGTATTGCGCCCCTGCACGCTGCAGTCGCTCATGCATCGGCGACAATCGGGCGCGTTCCGCATCATAGGCGTGAATTTGACCGCTGTTTTGCATCGCAGCAGCCAGAGCCAATGTCTTGCCACCAGCTCCAGCGCAATAATCCAGTACCTGTTGGCCAGGCGTGGCACCGGCAAAGAGCGCGGCGAGCTGTGACCCCAGATCCTGAACCTCGAACCAGCCATCGAGAAAGGCCTGTTCGCCCTGCACATTCGGATGACGGCCCAGCGCTTCAATCGGCGGAATGCGCAATGCCTGTGCCAGAAATGGCGCAGGGGCAGCGCCGGCTTTTCCAAGGCCGCAAGCGTCTGTTCAGGCTTCGCCTTCAGGCTGTTGACGCGCAGATCGACCGGTGGGCGGGTGGCAAGCGCCTTGCCTTCCTCGATCCAGCGCGCGCCGAAAAGTTCCTTCAGCGACAATGCGCACCATTCCGGCACATCTGCCTGAACATGGGCAGGAGCTTCGGCGACGTCCCGGCTTTCCCAGGCAACACGGCGCGGCTGCTCCAGTACTTCCGGCGCGAACTTATCTCGATCGAGAGCCGCATCGAGAGCCGCAATATCCATACCACCATCAGCCAGCAGAGCACCAAAAGCCAGAGCGCGCGCGTCATCGGCGTCCATTCGCCACGCGATGGACAGTTTGCGGCGCAGCGCATCATAGACGATGTTGCCGATCACAGCGCGGTCACCCGCGCCTGCAAAACGATGGGAAGCCCCCAATCCTTCAGCACATCAGAAGCCGGGCGCGCGCCCGCTTCAATCTCGCCCAGAACCTCGATAGCCGCCTGCAGGCGTCCGCCAAGCCGCATTGTGTCTCCTTCTCGAATGCCTGCTTGGGCATAGCCTCCCTTGCAGGAAAAGGCAATCGGCAAATCAAAACAAAAGCCGGAGTGGTGAGCTCCGGCTTTCTTTCTATCTTATTAAGACGGTTTACTCAGCCGCTGTTGCCTCTTCATTCGTGGCAATCGTGTTGGCTTCGTAACCATGAGCATCCTTCAAGGCTTTACGCACACCAGCCTCATAGTCGGGATGGATCAGCTTGAAGTGACCGAGCTGACGCTCGACGATGAAGCCCGGCACCCCCATTGCCGCAGCAATATTGGAGAACAGGCGTTGTTTATGTCCGTCATCGAACAGATTGAACAGGGCCCGCGGCTGCGCGTAATCATCATTTCCGATGCGGTGGTTGTAGCGATCCGCATCACCTGAAATACGTAGCGGCGGTTCTTTGGCAGATGGCTGTTCCACTGGCCCATTGAATGAATTCGGTTCGTAATAGGCATCCGGATTGCCGGTCTTGATGCCGCCATAGACATTCATCTGGCCATCGCGGTGATAGTGATGAACCGGGCACTTCGGCTGATTGACTGGAATGCTTTCGTAATGCGTGCCAAGGCGATGACGGTGGGCATCTGCATAGGAGAAGATACGCGCCTGCAGCATTTTGTCAGGCGAATAGCTGATCCCCGGCACGATATTCGACGGCGAGAAAGCCGCATTCTCGATCTCGGTGAAGTAATTCTCCGGGTTACGGTTCAGCTCCATGATACCGATATCAATCGGCGGATAGTCTGCATGCGGCCAGACCTTGGTAAGATCGAACGGATTGTATGGCGTTTTATCCGCATCGAGTTCCGGCATGATCTGCACCTGAACCTTCCACTTCGAAATCGCCCTTGTCGATGGAGGTGAACAGGTCTTCCTGCGTGGATTCTCGCGTGCGGCCAATCACACCCTCGGCTTCAGCATTGGTCCAATGCTTGTGCCCCTGCATGGTTTTGAAGTGGAACTTGACCCAATAGCGCTCCCCGGCATCGTTCCAGAACGAATAGGTGTGAGAGCCGTATCCGTTGATATGACGCACGTCAGTCGGCAAGCCGCGATCGGACATCAGGATCGTCACCTGATGCAGGCTCTCCGGCGAGAGCGACCAGAAGTCCCACATGGCGGTGGCTGAACGCAGGTTCGTCTTGGGATGACGCTTTTGGGTGTGGATGAAATCCGGGAATTTGACCGGGTCGCGCACAAAAACACGGGCGTGTTATTGCCGACCAGATCCCAGTTGCCTTCCTCTGTATAAAATTTGAGAGCAAAGCCGCGCACATCGCGCTCGGCATCAGCCGCACCCTGCTCTCCGGCAACGGTCGAAAAACGCGCCAGCATCGGCGTCTTGGCACCTGGCTGCAGAACCTTGGCCTTGGTGTATTTCGAAATATCGCCAGTGATTGTCAGCGTACCATATGCGCCCCAGCCCTTGGCGTGGACAGCACGTTCCGGAATACGTTCGCGGTTTTGGTGGCTCAGTTTTCAATGAGCTGATAATCCTGCATCAAAAGCGGGCCACGCTCGCCCGCGCTCAGGGAATTCTGGTTGTCCGGTATCGGAGCGCCTGCACTCGTCGTCATAATTGGGCGATCTGTCATGGGAATTCCCTCCTGAAAAGCCAATATTGGAATACGGCTAGCCTTGCTAAAAGCATGGCACAGTCCGTCCGTGTCACGCCGTGGCTAGGTAACTCGCTCAGATTAGACCTATTCCAATCATAATCTCCAATTGCTTTTCCGATTATTTTTGATAAGTTTTCCTATCATGTTTACTGTACGTCAGATGCGCTATTTCGAAGCGCTGGCCACCACGCTACATTTTCGCAAAGCCGCGCAATTGGCGCATGTGTCCCAACCCGCGCTGTCAGCCCAGATTGCGGAAATGGAGGCCGCTGCAGGCGCACTGCTCTTCGAGCGCTCTCAACGACAAGTCATAATGACAGAGATCGGCAAGCAACTTTATCCGGGCATCCAAACAGTGTTGCGCGAACTCCATGCACTTGAAGAAATTGCTGCGCAAAGCAGAGGCCTGCTGCAGACACGGCTAAGGCTAGGTATCATTCCGACTGTTGCCCCTATTTGGTCCCGGTTCTTATTCCGCTTTTGCATGAACGGCATCCATCATTCCGCCTTCAATTGCGAGAAAGCGTAACCGCCAAACTTCTTGATGAGCTGCATGCGGGAGAAATCGATGCTATTGTCGCTGCTCTCCCCATAGATGATGAACGGCTTACCCAAAGAAAATTGTTCGATGATCGCTTTCTGATCGCGACTTCCACCAACGATCAAACGGTTCTTGCTTCACCGATGACGCAGGACAATGTCGCTCTCGACCGTTTGCTCCTGTTAGAAGAGGGGCATTGCATGCGGGATCAGGCATTAGCCGTTTGCTCGCTGCCCTCGCACCGTCAGTTCGTAAAATATGGTGCCACCAGCATGACCACGCTTTTACAAATGGTGAGCCATGGCATGGGCCTTACACTCATTCCAGAAATCGCGGTGCGTGCTGAAACACGCAGTAATCATATGCGCATCGTGCCATTTGAAGGCGAACAACCGAAACGGGAAATTGCCTTGTTCTGGCGGAGACAGAGCATGCGTCGGAAGGATTTTCAAGCTCTCGCCGACTGCATTACCGAAAGTGCAAGTGGGTTGAAAATAGACCAGGATTTCTCGCTGCCCTGAATTGACCACCCCTCACATTCTTAAGGCTGTATTAAGCTTGGAAGCATAGCCACCCAACGTTTTGATTCTGAAACCTATTGCCTGGAGGGATAATGAGGTGGTCCGATTTGGCGGCCTATGGTGTCGTCTTTTGCCTAAGCTTGACTTATTTCGCGGTAACGAGCGACAGTTCGCGCTCTTCAGTTACCCCGCGTACAAACCATGCTGTCGCTAAGAATACGGCAACAGCGCCGCAAAATTCGGTAACGGCAGCAAGCACAGGAAACGTGCCCGCAAAACAGCCACAATCGAAGACGCTGCCTGGGACATACCAGATCCCGACACACTGCCTGACGATGCGTGGGGGCGAATTGTGCGCCATGGCCGCGATCTTATTACCGAGACCTATGCGCATATGGGTCCGGAAGTAGCTGATGAAACGAAACGTTTTGCAGGCAACAATCTTTCCTGCCAGAGCTGCCATCTGGAAGCCGGAACCAAGAAATATGGACTACCGCTCGTTGGGGTCTACGGTGACTTTCCGCAGTATCGCTCGCGTGAAGGTCAGGTCGGCACGATTGAAGATCGCGTCAATGGTTGCATGACCCGAAGCCTGAACGGCACAGCACTGCCTATCGATTCTCCGGAGATGAAGGCCATGGTCGCCTATATTAAATATGTCTCCGCAGGGACGACTGTCGGCGAAAACACCGAGGGTCGCGGCTCTGGCAAAATACCGGAACTGAAACGCCCGGCCGATCCGACGCACGGCGAGAAACTCTATGCCGAAATTTGCGCGGCCTGTCATGGGGCGGATGGTCAAGGCAAACGTGTCGGTGTCGTAGGCGATGCAAAGGGCTATGAATTTCCGCCGCTCTGGGGACCAGACAGTTTCAACGACGGCGCAGGCATGAACCGGCTGATCTCGGCTGCGAACTTCATCCATGCCAATATGCCCAACGGCGTGTCGCTGGAAGAGCCGCAACTGGAACCGGAAGATGCATGGGACATTGCTGCCTTCTTCCAGTCAAAGCCGCGCCCTGCGAAAGCCAATCTTGAGGGTGATTTCCCGAACCGGCTGGAGAAGCCCGTGGACGCCAGCTACGGTCCCTATGCCGATAGCCTTCCGGCGGAAATGCATAAGGTCGGCCCTTTCGGGAAATCCGGGCCGAGGTCAAGAAGCTGAAGACTGCGAGCAACTGAAAACAAAAAGGCGGCTCCAACCGGGCCGCCTTTTCTTCACCAACCATCTGATACGCTATTACATACCGCCTGGATAATTCGGGCTTTCACGGGTGATGGCGACGCCGTGCGAATGGCTTTCGCGCAGGCCCGCATTGGAAATGCGCACAAAGGTCGCCTTCTCACGGAATTCTTCCAGCGTCTTTGCGCCAACATAGCCCATGGAGGCGCGCAAACCGCCTGCAAGCTGGTGAAGAACAGCGGAAATCGGCCCCTTATAGGCGACCTGTCCTTCGATGCCTTCGGGCACGAGCTTCAACTCATCGCGCACTTCAGCCTGGAAATAACGGTCAGCCGAACCGCGCGCCATGGCGCCGACCGAACCCATGCCGCGATAGGCCTTGAACGAGCGTCCCTGATGCAGATAAACCTCGCCCGGGCTTTCTTCCGTCCCGGCCAGAAGCGAACCGGCCATCGCCGCAACCGCGCCCGCTGCCAGCGCCTTGGCGAAATCGCCGGAGAACTTGATGCCGCCATCGGCGATGACCGGGATGTTCTGCTTCTGCGCCGCATCGACGGCTGACATGATAGCCGAAAGCTGTGGAACGCCGACACCGGCAACGATACGCGTGGTGCAGATCGAGCCCGGTCCGATACCCACCTTGACCGCATCAGCACCGGCGTCGATCAGCGCCTGCGTACCGGCAGTCGTTGCTACATTGCCTGCGAGAATTGCGACATTCGGATAAGCCTTCTTGATGCGTGCGACAGCATCCAGAACGCGTTGCGAATGGCCATGCGCCGTATCCACGACCAGAAGATCGACGCCGGCATCGATCAGGCGTTCGGCGCGCTCGTAGCCATCTTCACCGACGCTCGTTGCCGCAGCGGCGCGCAGGCGGCCCTGGGCATCCTTGGCGGCGTTTGGATTGAGCTGCGACTTTTCGATGTCCTTGACGGTGACGAGGCCGACGCAACGGCCCTGATCATCGACAACGAGAAGCTTTTCGATGCGATGAGCGTGCAGGAGACGCTTTGCCTCGTCCTGATTGACATTCTCGCGAACAGTAATGAGTTTCTCGCGTGTCATCAGTTCGTGGATTTTCTGCTTTGGATCGGACGCAAAGCGAACGTCGCGATTGGTCAAAATGCCGACAAGACGTCCGGGCCCTTGGTTGCATTCTCGACGACCGGAATGCCGGAAATTCCGTGCGCCCTCATCAAGGCCTGCGCATCGGCCAATGTGGCATCCGGCCCTATGGTGACCGGATTTATGACCATACCGGATTCGAACTTCTTGACCTGACGGACTTCTTCGGCCTGACGCTCGGGCGTCAGATTGCGGTGAATGACGCCAATGCCGCCAGCCTGTGCCATTGCAATGGCCAGACGGGATTCCGTCACCGTGTCCATGGCGGCGGAAAGAAGAGGAAGATTGAGCTCGATATCCTTGGCGATGCGCGTGCGCAGGTCGACCTGCCCCGGCATTACTTCGGAATGGCCCGGCTGCAACAGCACGTCATCGAACGTGAGAGCGAGAGCGCCAGTGGGCGATTCCACGATTTTAGCCATTGCCAATTCCTTTGCCGGTTTTATCGAATGAGAAAAGCCGCCTCTCCGGAAATGGGTCCGGGAGCAGCGACACATCTGATTTGCTAGGTTGAATTGGCACCGGCTGGTAACACGGTTATGACCAAATGGAAAGCCTTTTACTGACAAGTTTCAGTTACCGATAAGGATTTGCGTGATAAATCTCTGCACATCGAAATCGGGCAGCAGCAGTTTTGCAGGGGCAAAGTGAGAAAATCCTATAGACGCGTTCCGCTTGTCAGACGGTCAAAAGCCATGTGGATGTCGCCACATGTCTGGAAACCGCGGCTGGTCTTTTGGTGCGGCGCACTGGCCATCGGCCTGATCAGCGTCGGCTTTGCAGAAGCCGCTGACATTGCACAGGATTGGTTCAAGACGCTCACGAGCGGAAACTGCTGGCGGGCCTGGCTTCCTTTGCTTATCACACCGCTAGGATTTATGGCCTGTTCCTGGGTCGCCTTGGCCTGGTTTCCCAACTCAGGCGGAAGCGGCATCCCGCAAGCAATTGCCGCGCGCCACCTGCAAGATCATGAAGATCGAACTCTGTTGCTTTCCCTCAGAACCGCCATCGGTAAAATCGTTCTCGCTCTGGCGGGGCTTCTCAGCGGCGCTTCCATCGGACGTGAGGGACCGACCGTGCAGATCGGTGCCTCCATTATGATGCAGTCAGCGCGTTTCGGCGGCATGGAGCAGGCACGCGGCCTCATCCTTGCAGGATCTGCTGCAGGTATCGCCGCAGCATTTAATACACCTCTGGCGGGTGTCGTCTTCGCGATCGAGGAGATGGGGCGTGCCTATGCGGCCCGAACCAACGGCCTTGTGCTGTCCGCTGTCATTCTCGCTGGTCTCGCCTCGCTTGGTCTTGTTGGAAACTATAATTACTTCGGACTGACCACCGTTACGGCTTCGACTGGCGGGGATTGGGTTCTGGTTATTGCCTGCGGTGTAATCGGCGGAGCATTCGGGGCAGCCTTCAGTGCGCTCGCGCTTGAACTAGGACGCCGTGTGCGACGTCGTGTTCAAAAGCTCCCCTTCGCAACGCGGTGCTTTTCGCAGGAATTTGCGGCCTCCTCGTCGCGATCATCGGTATCGCATCCGGCGGATCGACTTTCGGTGCGGGCTACGACCAAGCTCGAAGCGCCGTGGAAGGGCTGGCTCTTCCGCCTCTCTACTTTATCGCGAAGTTTCTTGCCGGACCTCTCCATGATTTCGGGAATACCGGGCGGGATATTTGCGCCGTCTTTATCGGTCGGCGCGGGATTGGGCAGCACAATCGGCTTTGTTCTTGGAACCAGCGCCAGCCTTGCTGCCGTTCTTGGCATGGCGGGATATTTTGCCGGTGTCGTGCAAGCGCCCATGACGGCATTCGTCATCATTCTGGAAATGACCGGCAATCATAACAATGTCATTCCACTCATGTGTGCATCAATGCTGGGCTACGGCACTGCGCGGCTAATTTCTCACGAGCCCCTCTATCATGCCCTGTCACGTGACTATGTGGCCGACGTTCTGCGCCAGCGCCGGGCACGCGAAAAGAATACGCTCTCTCAATAGAGCAAAAATGGAGGAGAAAACTGTTCATGGATCGCAGAACATTTACCAAGTCGCTTGCGGGACTTGGGGCAATACCCTTTGTCGTCAATGCCGCATCGGCAGCTACTGAGGGAGGAACAAGCATGCTGGAACTTATGGGTGGAAGCATCACGGATGTACCCGGAATCAAGCTGGGGCACCACACGCTGAAAAACGCCCGACCGGCTGCACCGTCCTTCTTTGCGAGGAAGGCGCTTCCGCGGGCGTTGATGTGCGCGGTTCAGCCCCTGGCACGCGCGAAACTGATCTGCTCGATCCGATCAATTATGTGCAACAGGTTCAGGCCATCCTGCTTTCCGGCGGTAGTGCCTATGGTCTGGCGGCTGCAACCGGTGTCATGCGTTACCTCGAAGAAAACAATCTCGGCTTCAAGATCGGCAAAGGCGTCGTTCCGATTGTACCGGCAGCAATCCTGATGGATCTCGGCGTCGGAGATTTTTCCGTGCGCCCCGATGAAGAAGCCGGCTATCTGGCATGCAAGGCCGCAAAGGCCGAGGCTTCCAGAGAAGGCAATATCGGTGCTGGTGCAGGCGCGACTGTCGGCAAAATGTTTGGCATGGATTACGCCATGAAGGGCGGACTCGGCACTGCCAGTTACAAGGTGCCCGGCACCGAAATCGTTGTCGGCGCAATCGTTGCTGTCAACGCTGTCGGTGATGTCTATGCGCCGAACTCACGCCAGATTCTGGCTGGTGCAAGGACAGAGGACGGCAAGGGCTTCCGTGATACAATGTCCGCCATCATGCAGGGCCACGGTGTAGTAAAGTCAGGCGGCGCCAACACAACGATTGGCGCAATAGCGACCAACGTCTCGTTCGACAAGGCTCAACTGAAAAGATCGCAGGCATGGCGCACGATGGCTTCGCCCGCACGATCAACCCCATCCATACGATGTGGGACGGCGACACGATCTTCGCCCTTTCCACCGGAAAGGCAAAGGGCGTGGAAGCCGATGTGACCGCCATCGGTGCGATTGCAGCGACTGTTATGGCAGAAGCCGTAGCACGTGCAGTCATCAACGCAGACAGCCTCACGGATTTGAATTTGCCAGCATATAAGGATTATGCCCCGCAGTAAGGCGATTATCTGCTGACGATCTTGTGTATTTCAGCGGCACCCGCAGATGCACACAAGACAGTCTGGGCGGGCTGTAGAAGCATGTTCTTTACGCGAGCGAATCCTTTTATAGTCCGTCCATGCCAATTCGACACTTAAGCGAAACCATCATCAATCAGATCGCGGCGGGCGAAGTCATCGAGCGCCCTGCCAGCGTCATCAAGGAACTTGTCGAAAACGCCATTGACGCTGGCGCGACCCGTATCGAGGTCGTCACCGGCGGCGGCGGCAAGACATTGCTGCGCGTGACGGATAATGGTTCCGGCATTCCCGTCGATGAGCTTCCATTGGCAGTCTCCCGCCACTGCACCTCCAAGCTTGCTGATGATGTACATGACATTCGCGCACTTGGATTTCGCGGAGAAGCGCTGCCATCCATCGGTTCGGTCGCAAAACTGACGCTCAAATCCCGTCCGCAGGACGCTGATTCCGGATTTGAAGTTTCGGTTTCCGCTGGGCACCTCGACGGCCCCGCCCCTCCGCACTGAACCGCGGAACAATCGCCGAGGTGCGCGATCTTTTCTACGCGACGCCCGCCCGTCTGAAATTCATGAAGACGGACCGCGCGGAAGCTTCAGCGATAACCGATATCGTCAAGCGCATCGCAATTGCCTTCCCGCATGTCCGCTTTTCGCTTGCAGGGACAGACAGAACACCGTTGGAACTGGCAGCAACCGGCACCGGCGCAGATGCAACGCTTGAGCGTATCAATCAGGTGCTTGGAAAAGAGTTCGGCGAAAACGCGCTTGCCATCGACGCCGAGCGCGACGGCGTGCGTCTGGCCGGATTTGTCGGCATCCCTCCCACAATCGCGGCAACGCCCTGCATCAGTTCGCTTATGTGAATGGCCGTCCGGTGCGTGACAAACAGCTTTTCGGCGCGTTGCGCGGAGCCTATGCTGATGTCATGGCACGCGATCGTCATCCGGTTGCCGTATTGTTTTTGACGCTGAACCCCGCACTGGTCGACGTTAATGTGCATCCTGCCAAGGCTGATGTGCGTTTTCGAGATCCGGGTCTTGTGCGCGGACTGATCGTCGGAGCAATCAAGCAGGCATTGGCGCAATCGGGCATTCGACCGGCGACCAGCGGTGCGGATGCCATGCTGCAAGCCTTCCGCGCGGAGGGGTTCCAGGCCTCCGCGCCATCCTTCACATCGCGTCCTTCTTCGACAGGCTATGCATCCGAGCTGGCGCCCCGCAGCCTCCGCCCCCGAAACGAATGGTCGCCACAGACTGCGCATCCGGCACATCGTCCGCTTGACTTCGCAGCCGTATCGTCTTTTCAGGAAAGCGATCAGGCGACGCTTGCAACCGTCGATGTGCCTGCCGCGGATGCCCGCGCGACGCTCGATGAAGCCCCGGCTGAACTCCAGCAGAAGCCGCTTGGTGCCGCCCGCGCACAAATCCACGCGAATTATATTGTTTCGCAGACGGAAGACAGCCTCGTTATTGTAGATCAGCATGCGGCTCACGAACGCCTTGTTTATGAGGCGTTGAAAACGCCCTGCACTCTCGCCCGATACCGGGACAAATGCTGCTCATTCCTGAAATCGTGGATTTGCCGGAAGAAGATGCCGAGCGGTTGGCAACCCACGCAGAAACGCTTTTACGCTTTGGCCTCGGCATCGAGCAATTCGGGCCGGTGCCATTGCAGTGCGGGAAACGCCCGCAATGCTGGGAGAAATGAATGTACAGCAGCTGATCCGCGATCTGTCGGATGAAATAGCCGAACACGATACTTCGGACGGGCTAAAAGCCATGCTGAACCATGTGGCGGCAACCATGGCCTGTCATGGCTCCGTTCGCTCGGGACGGCGGCTGAAGCCCGAAGAAATGAATGCCCTGCTGCGTGAAATGGAAGCCACCCCGGTTCAGGCACATGTAATCACGGTCGCCCGACTTACATCGAATTGAAACTGACAGATATCGAACGGCTTTTGGTAGGCGTTGATAGAATTACGACCAAGCAAGATGCCGGTACTGCTGGACGCAATGCGCGGCACTTGCTAGAGTCAGCCACAAAGGTATTAGACACATGAATAAATTTGAATCGCCCCGCTCTTCCGAAGCTGTTCTGCGTTATCTCGACGGTGATTATGAGATCGTCAGGCACGGAGCCTATGTCGCTTGCGCGGTGACCGGTGCCCATATCCCGCTCGATGAACTCAAATATTGAGCGTTGCGCGGCAGGAACCCTACGCAACTGGCCTGATTTCTTTTGAGCGTGAGTTGGAAGTCAATCCCGAACTACGTAGCCGTAAGAAGGCTTAAAATTAGCTCGTAACACGGCTTTTGAAACGCTCGACGACCGTATCCAGAATGTGGTCAAGCCCGTCGTTGCGGTCAAATTTGAGATCGACATCGAGAACCGCGAGTTTCGCCAGAAAGCCGACAGGAACGCCAATCATCGTTGCCAGACGCACCTGATCCTTGGCTGTTGTAATCAATCCCAATCCTTGACGGCGAAGCTGTGTCCATCAGATTGCGAATATCATCCGCATCAAAACTATGATGATCGGGGAATGAGCGCGTCTCCACAATCTCACCGCCTGCCTGTGCAACACTTGCATAGAATTTTTCTGGATTGCCTATACCCGCAAATGCGAGCCATCGATTGCCCGCTATCGGAGCGGAGGACGACGGTTCAAGCTGCGCTTCATATATCGGCCGACCAGCCCGTGCCGCTTGACGGATAACGAAATCAGCACCATCGCCTTTGCCTATACGCAGCAAAGCGTCGGTCTTACGCATCTGGTCTGTCAGCGGAGCACGCAGGGGCCTGCCGGTATGACCTTCCATTGCCAATACCACGCGCGGCATCCACAACCAGCAGCGAAAAATCGGCAAAAGCCGCGCACTCTGGAAACCGTCATCCATGATGATGAAATCGCAACCGAGCGTCTGTAAATGTCGAGCCGCCTTTAGCCGATCAGGGCAAAGAGCCACCGAGGCATGACGTGCCAGCAGGAGTGGCTCATCCCCGACATAACGCGCACTGTCATGCGCGGGATCAACAACGTGTAGTCCCTTGTAAGCGCCGCCATAGCCGCGTGACACAATGCCGGGGCTTAGACCTCGCGCTTTTGCGCCAGCAGCAAAAGCAATTGCAGTCGGCGTTTTTCCTGCTCCACCTACGGTGAAATTGCCCACACAAAGAACCGGCAGAGAAATTTTGGTGGTTTCGCTTTCAAAGCCGGCGCCCCGCCACCGCTCCGTAGAGCCAGGCAGCAGGCGCAAGAGACAAAGCGCGCCAATCAGGTTTCTCCCACCAGAAAGGCGGTGCTTCACTCACCATGCTCAGTGACCGCCCGTCTGATAGGCAGCCTCATTGCGATTACCGGGCAACTGCGCTTGCAGGATCAACGGCTGGATAAACGGCTCGAGTGCGACAAGCGTACGATCCAATGCACCGCGCATGTCCTCACCGTGCTCACCCCGGCATTGATCATGGCACGGAGATGCTGAGGGTTGTTGAACAGGAAATTGATCGCTCCTGCGAGCATATTGCGATCCTTCACAATGCGTGCGCCACCGTTCTTGATGAGGCGCTGGAAGGATTCACGGAAATTCTGGACATTGCGCCCCGTCAACACGGCAGTTCCCATCATCGCGGGTTCCAGCGGATTGTGTCCGCCTTCCTTGGTCAGTGAATTACCAATAAACGCTATTTCAGTCAGTTGGAGATAAAGCCCCATCTCCCCGATAGTGTCTCCCAGCAGGACATCAGTATCGGCTTCAATCGGCTCATTGGCGCTGCGACGCGCAACCTTGAGCCCCTTTTCAACCAGCATGGCCTCAATGGCAGGAGCGCGATCCGGATGACGCGGAACAATAATCGTGATGAGATGCGGATAGCGTACTTTCAGCATCTGATGAACTTCAGCCGTGATCGCTTCTTCGCCGTCATGGGTCGAAATTGCGGCCCATGTCCGCCGTCCACCGATCTGGCGTTGCAATGCGGCCAGAGCCTGCGGATCAGCAGGCGGAGGATCTGTATCAACCTTGAGATTACCTGAAACACTAACCGGTCGTGCACCCAGTGTCCGAAAGCGATCTGCATCAAGTTCCGACTGTGCGACCACATAGGCGAAATTTTCAAAAGCGCTTCGGCCACAGCCGGTCTCTTCTGCCAGGCTGCAAAGGAGCGGTCGGACATGCGCCCATTAACCAGAACCTGCGGCGTATGGCGACTGCCAGCGAAAGAACGGTTGCGGGCCAGACTTCGGACTCGCAACCGATGGCAAGATCAGGCTTCCAGTGGTTGAGAAATTTGTTAACTGCCGGTTGTAAATCCAGCGGCGCATATTGATGGATAACCTTGTTACCCAACTGATCCGCGACAACTTTTGCAGACGTCACAGTACCTGTCGTCAGCACGATATGTATACCCGTTGCAGCAATCCGCTCAATCAATGGTGTGATCGCGACGGTTTCACCAACGCTTGCCGCATGGGCCCAGATAATCGGCCCTTGCGGACGTGCGATGGCAGATTTGCCGTAGCGCTCGCCGCGACGCATGCGCTCTTCCTTACCCCGAGAAGCGCGATAGGCGATGTAAGGCCCCATAAAGGATAGGCCGCGGAGCCGAGTACGCGGTAGACAGACAACATATTGCGCGCCCAGCGTTCGCTCATTTCGCTTTCTCCAACGCAGCATAGGCCTTGGCGGTCGCGTCGTTGAGTTGGCGCGTTAGCTCCATGCGTTTTTCTTCCAATTGCGTTTCATCGGCATCCGCGTCGACCCATACATTGTCGCCGCGCACGATAATCGAACGCCCAAAGGGCAGCGGAATCGCCGTCTTGTCCCAGGACTTTTCCAAAACATGGTTCCGTGAGAAAGCATAAGCAACCGGTATTATCGGACGACCGGACAATTTCGCCAATAAAATGATGCCTTCCCCGCTTCACGCGCTTTGCCGTGAGCAATGTCTGCAATTATCGACGCCGATTGGCCTTTTCTTAGCGCATTCTTTAACGTCAGAAGCGCGCGTGCCCCGCCTTTCTCAGGCTTGGAACGAGAACCTCGTCCTCCGGAACCGCGTACCGTCAATAATCCAAGCTTTTCTGCAACACGAGCGTTCAACTCCGCGTCGGCACTTCTCGAAAACATGGCAACCAGTTCAATTCCCTTTGGGCAAATGAACGGCCCCATGAGATGCTGCCCGTGCCAGAACGTCACGATGAAAGGATCGTCCTTGCCAACCAGCGCTTGCGGATCGGCCGATTCTTTCAGACGCGAATTGGTCATATAGACGAATTTGAAGTATGCGGTGATCAGCCAGACCAGCATGGCTTTAACCACGGCAGAATGTGCCAACGGCCCGCGAATACGCCGCCAGAGGCGTTTCGCGAAGCCTTGCTTCCTATGCCCGGTGGTCCGACCCGAGCTATCTCCGCTTTGCATCCGATATTGGCCGGGAGCAGGCAAACTGCTCAATCCGCCTTCAGCGTGACGCCTTCAGGATCGAGCAACCGATGCAGGTGCACGATAAAATAACGCATATGAGCATTGTCCACGGTTTGCTGCGCCTTCGACTTCCACGCAGTCTTGGCCGACTCGTAATCCGGGTAGATGCCAACGATATCGAGGTTCTCAAGATCACGGAATTTAACAGTACCGAGCTTTTGCAGCTCGCCGCCGAACACCAGATGAAGAAGCTGCTTTTGTCGCCTTCGACGCTCATGACAATTATCCCTGAATAAATTTGGTTCGCGGCATGATTAACCCAAGGGTCAGTCCGCGACAACACTCAACATTTCTTGCAGAAGGTCCCGCTGGCGGCAACGAGAGCGCCATGGCTCAACGTCGGACCACCATATGTGATCGGTAAGGCATCGCTGGTCAGGATTGCCCCGCCCGACTCACCCAAGATCAGATCAGCCGCTGCCAGATCCCAATCATGCGAATTTGGCCGAATGAAGGTACCCGCTATATCTCCCCGTGCCACCATCGCAATACGGTAAGCGAGAGAGGGAACATAGGGATGAACCTTTGCACGGTCTCGCCAGCTTTCTGGGAGTGCCGTCACTATGTTGCGGGCTGATGCGATGGTGACTTGTTCACCTGACGATGGTAACTTGACATGAATGGCAGCACCATTTTGCGAAGCGCCGATGCCTTTACCAGCCTCGATAAGTTCTGTACGCGCTGGACACTCCAGGACGCCGGCCAACGGGCGGCCATTTTCAACAATGGCTATGCTAACACACCATTGATCCTGTCCAGCGATATAAGCACGGGTGCCGTCGATCGGATCGACGACGAAGGCGCGACTGCGTTTTTCCGCCACCCGTTCATCAACGGTCTCTTCAGATATCCAGCCATAATCTGGCCGCGCGTTCAAAAGGACATCCTTCAAATAGCGGTCGACAGCCAGATCCGCTTCACTGACGGGCGACGAACCATCCTTCAGCCAAACTTCCGGGAACGACCAAAATAGCGCATCGCAATGCGGCCAGCCTCCTGCGCGGCATCCCGCAGAAGTACCAGTTCCCCGGAAATATCGTCGTGTTTTTCAGTTTCCGGCAAGAGTCATGCCTTCAATTACGAGTGTCGGCGCCGTCATCCCGAAGTTTCGGTCGATATCGGACGCAGGTGTCATATTGAGGAACATGTCCTTGAGGTTCGAAGCAATCGTCACTTCGCTAACCGGATAGGCAAGTTCGCCGTTTTCGATCCAAAACCCCGATGCGCCGCGGCTATACTGGCCGGTGATCATGTCAACACCCTGCCCGAACACCTCCGTTACATAAAACCTGTGTCGATTGCACGGATCAATTCTTCCGGCGATTGTGAACCGGGTTCGATGGCAAAATTGGTTGACGCAGGAGAAACACCAGAGCCAGAACGAACACCACGGCCGTTATTCTGCAGGCCAAGCTCGCGGGCGCTCGATCCAGAAAGCAACCAATGGTTGAGAGTCCCATTTTCAACCATCGTCAAAGGCTGCCCCTCAATCCCTTCGCCGTCAAACGGACGCGAAGAAGAACCACGCACACGCAGCGGATTGTCGGTAACGTTTACGCCCTGTTTGAGAACCTGCTTACCCAGACTATCGCGAAGAAAGCTCGTCTTGCGCGCAACCGAAGCGCCGTTAATGGCACTTGCAAGATGTCCAGCGATACCGCGCGCAAGACGAGGATCATAAACGACTGTAACAGGTCCCGTCTTTGCCTGACGTGCGCCCAGCCTCCGCACAGCGCGCTCACCAGCGCGACGACCTATATCATCGGGCGTATCAAGATCAGAAAAATGCAAGCGTGAACTGAAATCGTAATCGCGCTCCATTTTTGTGCCCTCGCCCGCTATGGCTGAGACCGATCGTCCAAAGCGTGTAGCAGCATAGTGCCCTGAAAACCTGTCGACGTGACCAGTACCAGACCACCCAAGCTGCGCGAAGCGCCAGCCCCGCCTGAATTTGTTACACCTTTGACGGCAAGCGCCGCTGCTTCCGTCGCAAGCGCGTCCTCCGTCAGACGTTCGGAAGCGATTTCCGTCGAATCGTATAGATCAAGATCGCGAGGAGAAATCACAAGCAACGAAGGATCGGCTAGTTGTTCATAGGGATCTTCCGGCGCAACACACGCCATTGCGACGGCTCGCTCGGCAAGGCGGTCGGGGTCGGCGCTAGCATTGGCCGAAATACTTGCAATGCGACGTCCCACGAAAACGCGCAGAGCGAAATCATCGCTTTCAGACGATCGGTTCCCTCAATCTTACCTAACCTCACCGACACGCTAACAGCGCGCGCGCGCATCACGACTGCGTCAGCCTGATCGGCACCGGCACGTTTAGCCGCAGCCACAAGAGCGGCTGCCTGGTCGACAAGTTTCTCCACCGAATTATCTGAAATCATTATATAATCCGAACTTCCCAAGTTCATCACGGTTCAACCTCTCGCTATAATCTACAGCGGGACCGCAACCGGGACTTACTAAAAATATCGTCAAATTGTTCGACATCGGGCTGATTACAGCCATATCTTGTTTGTATATTGCCGAAATCAAAGGGCTTCAAGGCAGGCCCTCCTACATTTCTCCAAATTCCAAGAGCTTGGCATGGTTGCAACTGGCGGAAGTCTCTACCTACAGTGTCTGATGATTTTGGCGGCGCCATTATCGCTGCACCACTGTTCAAGCGATTGGGGCTCGGTACAGTCCTCGGCTATCTCGCGGCTGGCATCACGATTGGACCTGTAGCTCGCCTGATTGCCGACGGAGAAGATTTTCTGCACTTCTCCGAGCTCGGTGTTGTCTTTCTTCTCTTTATTATCGGACTTGAGCTGAAACCCTCAAGACTTTGGGCGTTGCGCCAATCGATCTTCGGTCTTGGCACCGCCCAAGTTCTGCTTTGTGGGGCAGCTCTGACCGCTCTTGGCATTTATTTTGCTGGCCTCAGCCCTGAAGCAGGATCATCATCGGTTTCGGCCTCGCACTTTCGTCCACGGCCTTTGCCATGCAGGTTCTGGAAGACCGGGCCGAAACGAACCAGAAACACGGTCAGCGTGCCTTTTCGATCCTGCTGTTCCAGGACCTCGCTATAGTGCCAATCCTTGCGATTATTCCGGCACTTTCGCCAAACGAGCCGTCGCAGGCGAGCGCAGGTTTCCATCTCGCCACGGCAATAGCAGCTATCGCAGCACTGGTGATCGCAGGGCGCTATCTCATCAATCCGATGTTTCGAATTATCGCTAACACAGGCGCCCGCGAAGTAATGATCGCCGCAGCGCTCTTTGTGGTGCTGGGATCAGCCGGACTGCTTCAGGCTGCCGGTCTGTCAATGGCCATGGGTGCGTTCATTGCAGGCGTTCTGCTTGCAGAATCTTCTTATCGACACGAACTTGAGGCGGACATCGAACCTTTTCGCGGTATTTTCCTTGGATTGTTCTTTGTTGCTGTCGGCTTATCGCTGAACCTCACGGTGATCTTGCAATACTGGAAGATTATCCTTCTTGCAGTGCCATCTTCATGGCAACAAAGATTGCCATTATTTATCTACTATGCCGCATTTTCCGGTCCAACCATAACGATGCGGTACGGATTGCTTTTCTTCTACCGCAGGGTGGCGAGTTTGCATTTGTTCTGTTCTCTGCAGCTTCTGCTGCGGCCATAATCTCAAGCGCGCTTGGTTCGGAGCTTGTCGCCGCAGTCACTGTTTCAATGGCGCTCACACCGCTTTCAGTGGCCATCGGCTCGAAGCTGCTTATCAAAGACAAGGCAGTCGATGTAATTGAAGAAAACTTCGAAGGCGCCAGTGCCGACGTACTGATGGTCGGCTTTCGCGTTATGGCCAGATCGCATCGCAGATTCTTCTGGCCGGTGGTATCGATGTAACTGTAATCGACAGCTCTCCCAACCGTGTTCGTGCCGCCGGGAAATTCGGCTTTCGCATTTATTTCGGGGACGGCACCCGCAAGGACGTGCTGGAAGCTGCTGGAATTCGAAAAGCAAAGATTGTCGCCGTTTGTACCCACAAAAGGAAACGACCAACCACATCGTCAACCTCATACAATCGGAATATCCAGACGTAAGATTATTCGTTCGCTCATATGATCGGGAACATACGTTGCAACTCCGCGCTCAGGGCGTGGAATACGAGCTGCGCGAAACATTCGAATCCGGTTTGCTGTTTGGTCAGCGGACGCTCGAAGGACTCGGCATAGCCGAAACCCAAGCCTACGAAATTCGCGAAGACGTTCGTCAGCGCGACGAAGATCGTCTCCACGTGCAGGCTTCGGAAGGCATCATGGCTGGCCGCCATCTGCTCTTCAACAAACCGGTCACCCCTGAACCTCTGGTCAAACCCGCCCGCGAAGGAAAGCGCATTGATAAAGGCGCTGATGATATCGTATCCACGGCCACGTCAAGCGACACAATTGGATCACCAATTCCAGCGGAATAGCAAAACGCATTACTATGCCGATGACCTCAAGTCGTAATACTTGAATTCATCGGTACAATCTTTCCCTCGACTGCCAGTTCGATAGCGCGTTTCAGTTCATCACGAACACTGGCACTTTGTAACAGGATTTGCTCGAATTTCAGGAAATCCAGAAGCCCGATCCGCTCGACATTGGGACGAATGAAAATATGTGGGGCGAATGCGAAATTTGTTTTCGATTATGGAGCACATGGTCAGCTGATTCGCGCCGATCATCGCCTCAAACGTGGTCGGCATATAATCTTCCGTCCCAACTGGTGTACCCACAACGTCAATGCCGATGACAATATCAGCTTTATCAAACAACAGATCAAAGGGCACCGGATTGAATAGTCCGCCGTCTACCAGAATACGGCCATTCCGGCGTACCGGAGCGAATACAGGTGGGATAGCGCAAGAGGCAGCAATTGCAGAACGCAGATCACCATCTCGGATATGAATTTCCCGAGCAGCATGAAAATCCGCTGCTGTAATAGTCATTGGAATTTTCAGCTCTTCTATATTCGTCGGCAAGCTTACCGGCAAAAGACATTCAGTATCTTTTCGACGTTGAACTGACTGACGCGCAAGCCACCCTTCAATAATTCTACCCAGTGAGCTGGCCTAGTTTGCCACATTAGTTTCGCGATTTCGAAGCGACGATTGAAAATCGCCGCCATATATTCATGAATTTCGTTGCCGGCCATCCCATTGGCCATACCGGCACCGACAATCGAACCTATCGAAGAACCTGCGATAGCTACTGGTTTGATACCAAGTTCGTCGAGCACTTCAACGATATGGATATGGGCAATGCCGCGCGCTCCGCCGCCGCCGAAAGCGACGGCAATTCGGGGAGATGGCGGCACTGTTTTTCCAACTTGGCACCTTTCAGCTTTGGGCTGGACCAAAGATCAGAATAGCTGGTTCGGCTTCAAGTAACTTCTTGGCAATAGCCTTCACTTGATCTAGCGTCACGGCATCAATCAGCTTGAACGCTTGTCGATATAATCGCGCGGAAGTTCTGCCTCCTGCAAGCTAACCAGAGTTTCGGCGATCGCGGCAGACGAATCCAGATTGTTTACAGCATAAGATCCCTTGAGGAAGTTTTTGCAGCGGCCAATTCTGCTTCCGTAGGTCCACCCGTTGCCATTGCCGCAACCTGCTCACGAATGATCTTTAACGATTCCTGCGCTTTATCGGGACGGGTTGCAGTCGAAATCATCAATGCCGAAACATGGTCACGCATGATCATGGATGACGATACCGAATAGGCAAGGCCGCGCTTCTCACGTACTTCGGCATAAAGACGAGATGTAAAGCCGCCACCCAAAATATGATTCATCAGATACGCGGCAAAGAATTCGGGATCTTTGCGCGGAATAGCCGGATAAACGAAGCTGATCGAGGTTTGCGGTATATCGAAATTGAGACTGGTCGTCGTACCAAGTGCCAGTTTGGCATCCGGCACAGGAACCAGTTCTGCCATCGCCGGCAAATCGCCGAACACTTTGTCCAGCAACGCACCAAGATCCTTCGCATTGATGGACCCCACCACGCCGATACTCAGACGGTCACGCGCAAAATTCTTTCGATGAAAGTTCAGTAGATCGTCACGGGTAATCGACTGCAGTGATTTCACCGTGCCATCATCGGAACGCGCATAAGGATGGTTACCATAGAGGACTTCAGAAAACTTGCGCGATGCAATCGTCGAGGGGTTGCGTTGTGAAGCTTCAATGCTTGCAACAACCTGCTGACGAATGCGGTCTACAGCATCCTGATCGAAGCGAGGTTTATTGACTGCAAGAGCGAGCAAACTCGTTACTGCATCGCGGTTCTCCTCAAGCATACGGATACCACCTGAAACGGAATCCGGCGTTGCAGAAAAGCTCATTTCCGCTCCCAGATTATCCATTCGCTCCTGGAATGCATCCGATTTCAAGTCACCGGCGCCTTCGTCGAATAGCCCGGTCATCAGATTAGCCAACCCTTCCTTACCTGAAGGATCCTGCGATGTGCCGCCCTTGAACGAGAACCGCATGGAGATAAGCGGGACAGAATTATCTTCTACGAGCCAGGCATGGATACCTTTTGGTGAAACAACTTCTTGAATTTCAATGGCGCGCGCGGGCAAGGCGCACACGATCAGCACTGTAAGAGAAGCAGCTAATATGGCGGCAACGGACTGGATAAAGCTCCGTCCCGGGGTACGGTTGAAGTTCAACATAATAATATTCTTCATTGGATCGCTCCCCGCACCATTTGCCCCCGCACCTTCTACAGATGCGCCTGGGTTCTCGCGAGCACTTTCCGGCTCGGCATCTGGCGGAAGCAGATAACTTGTTACCGATTGGCTTTTGACGAGATAGCGTGTTGCCACGTCCCTGATCTGATCAACTGTGACACCCTTGATGACTTCCGGCCACTTCTGAATATCATCTACAGTCTGTCCAACGGAGAGCGTCGAGCCATAAATCCGCGCCATACCGGTCTGGCTATCACGCGCAAAGATAACTGCTTTCAGGAAACGATTACGGGCCTGATCAAGCTCGGCCTGACTGACGCCGTCCTTGATGATCCTCGCGACTTCGGCTTCAACGGCTTTTTCGACATCTCCCAGCGTAGCACCGTTGCGCGGTGTGCCGTAAACAGAGAATGTGCCGTCATCAAGCGCGTCGCCGCCATAACTGGCTCCTGTATTTGCAGCAATACCCTGTTTGACGATCAATTCCTGATAAAGACGCGAGCGCAACGAACCTCCGAGAATTTCACTCAAAAGATCAAGGGCGGGAGCATCTCCCGTTTTACATTCGGAAACCGCTTTTCATTTGCATAGGACGGTACCAACCAGGACACCCGGAACGACGGCGTGCTAACGCGCTCATCGTGCAGAGTCACAATACGAGTCGCGTGCTTCGCGGGCTCCTGCGGACGCTCACGCGGCAAGACTTCAGCACGTTTCGGCACATTTGCCCAAGTTTTCAAAGTCAGATCGCGCACGCGTTCCGGTGAAACGTCTCCAGCTATAACGAGCGTGGCGTTGTTTGGTGTGTAATATTGCTGATAGAAGTCGATGGCGTTTTTGAGACTCAGCTTTTCCATCTCCTGCTGCCAGCCAATGACGGGCTTGCGGTAGGGATGATTATAGAAAAGAACAGCGTCGGTGTTTTCCATCAATATAGACGCCGGGTTGGAATCGACCCGCATCCGACGCTCTTCCAAAATGACGTCACGTTCCGTTTTCACTGCCTCTTCATTGAGCACCAGATTTTCCATCCGGTCCGATTCAAATTGCATCACCATCTCCAGGGCTTCAGGAGATACACGTTGGAAGTACGCTGTATAATCATAAGAAGTGAAAGCGTTTTCCTGTCCGCCAATGGACGCAACTTTTGCCGAAAACTCACCAGCCGGATGCTTCTTCGTTCCCTTGAACATCAGATGCTCGAGGAAATGTGCTATACCTGAAACACCCGGAGCTTCATCGGCCGAACCCACATGATACCAGATCATCTGTGTCACGACCGGGGCACGATGATCGGGAATAACGACTACTTCCAGACCATTCGGCAAGGTAAAATGACTGACCCCATCCGACCGGATAATTTCGGGAAGCGCTGCTTGCTCGGCACTTGGCTGTGAAACAGGCGCCGGTTGCGTTTCGCTGTTAGTAGCAGGTTGGTTCTCGGCTTGGACAACACCGCTTGCCAGCGGTAAAACCAGCACAAAACCCAAGGCTGTGGACAATAGCAAGCGCCGGAGTGAGGGGTTATTCACCAAGCGACATCTCCAATCGGTTTTATTTCGCCCCCTTCCGGGCGGTATGTTATATTTTATGCGAACAGAATCGCCCGCTAATTCAACCGGCGGCTTTCGCTGGATCAGCCGAATGATTGTGCCCCCGTAGTCGCGCTCTTCCAGTATGACGAATCGTTCATCAAGCTCAAGCGCAGCCTCTGCATCCTCTTCAAGCACCAAAAGTGCGTCAGGATTAAGCCAGCCGCCTTGAAGTGCTGATAAAAAGCCTTTTCGCCCATGCGCCGTCCATAAGGCGGATCAGCAAAACCAGATCGAACGGCTCCATCGTGCCGACAATACCTAACTGGCAGGCGTCGCGGCGCAAAATCTTGGTATGCCCCTGAAGACTGAAGGCCTCGATATTCTGGCGTAATAATCCCCGTCCTTCCGCAGATTCTTCCACGAAGATCGCGTAGCGCGCGCCACGCGACAAAGCTTCCAGACCAAGGGCACCAGTTCCGGCAAACAGGTCGAGGACACGTGCGCCCTCCACCTTGTCCGGAAAATTATGCGCGAGGATATTGAACAAGCTTTCGCGTGTGCGGTCGGTGGTGGGACGAATAGCGTTGGTCGAAGGCGTTACGAGCGCACGCCCACGAAACTTACCGCCGACGATCCGCACCGCCGCCCCCAGTTCTGCCACCACCTGATTTTCCGCCAGGCTTACCGCCCGTTTTGTTACCCGGCCCGCGACGCGGACCATCATCAAAGCTACGGGACTTATTACCCGGTCCGCTGCTGCGTGGACCTGAACGTGTATCGCGGTCTGAAGCACCAAAACGGCCTTCTCCGCGCGGTCCACTCGGCTTGCCTGATTTACGCCCCTCAAAGCTACCCTTGCCGCGCTCTGTAGTTCGGCCTTCCGCATCGCGCAATTCTGCGCGCTCACGTTTGCCGGGACGACGTTCTTTGCGTCCATCCTCACGTGGTTCACGGCGCTCTGGACGTCCTTCTTCCGAACGATTTCCTGCCGGGCGTGGACGCTGTGGCCGAGAATCCTTGTCGAAACGGCCTTCCGGACGCTTGTTGTAGCGACGTTCGCCGCCATCTTCGCGGCCCTGTTCCTCTTCGCCAGCCCGGCGCGGCCGCATTTGCAGATCGCCACTGAACTTTGCCGAACGATGAGGAACCTGGTGTTCAACACGAGCCGGCTTTGCAGCCGCCTTCTCGCCCTTGGGGCGGGCGCCTGGAGCCATCCAGACGTTGGCGTTTCCACGACGGCGCGGCTCGACTTTCTCTGTCTTGTCTTCCCGTCCGCGACGGCGTTCGGGGCGGCTAGAAATCCATTCTCGCTCACGCGGTGCACGGCGAGTTTCGCCATCTTGCTCCGGCTGGCCTTCTTCCATCTCCCGACGAGTGCGGCCCTGAACAGCGGCATTGGAAAACTCGTTCAGGACAGGCGCGTCGAAATCAGCGCCCGCTTCCTCAATCAGCTTATCGCCAAGCTGATCGCGCAAGGTGCGCCCCTTGATTTCGCGTACCGCACCTTCTTCAAGATCGCCAAGCTGGAAAGGACCGAACGAAACACGAATAAGCCGCCCCACCGTGAGCCCAAGCGCACCGAGAATATTCTTCACTTCACGGTTCTTGCCTTCGCGCAGTCCGATAGAAATCCAGACATTCGCGCCTTGAACGCGCTCAAGTTCCGCTTCCACGCTGCCATAGAACACACCATCGACCGCTATACCGTTCTTCAACTCATCCAGCTGCTGTTGCGTAACCTTGCCGTGAGCGCGCACCCGATAGCGGCGCAGCCATCCGGTGGACGGAAGCTCCAGAACTCGTGACAATCCGCCATCATTGGTCAGAAGCAGAAGCCCTTCGGTATTGATATCGAGACGGCCAACCGAAAGAACACGTGGCATTTCAGCGGGCAGCGCCTCGAAAACCGTTGGGCGCCCTTCGGGATCACGATTTGTCGTCACGAGACCGGCTGGCTTGTGATAAAGCCAAAGGCGCGTCCGTTCGGTCGGCTTCAACGGTTTGCCGTCGACTGTGATAATGTCTGTGCGTTTGACATTAACTGCCGGGCTTTCCAGCACCTTGCCATTCACCGCAATACGACCGGCAGCTATCATGGTCTCGGCTTCGCGACGTGAAGCTATACCTGCACGTGCCAGACGTTTGGCGATGCGCTCACTCGCATCCTCCTGCACATCACTACCGCGCTGTTGGAATTTACGTGGCTTGTCACGCCCAGCGTCATCACGGCGCGGATGGTTGCCACGGTCGGGGCGTTCTGCGCGTCCCCGCCCATGCGGACGCTTGCCATCCGTGTTGTCGTCATCTGTAGTCATCTGATATTGGCCTTTCAACAGCGCTGCCGTGTCACCATACACCTTTAATGACAGGCAAGGGACAACTGGAAACAGGAACGCCGTATAAATCTGTTCGCAAATCGGTTCCGATTTCGAGGATTATGCAGTAACAAATCGCTCCGTGGCTTGCGAGCGAAATTTCCGAAAGATGCACGAAATGAAACAGGCATGAAAAGGTTGCCAATAACCTAGAAGTAAATTCGGCCACTCCGATGGAGCTTGCGCTGGAAGAAGCGCGCGCCGCAAGTGCACGTGGCGAAGTACCAGTCGGTGCAATCATCGTACATCAGGGAACAATTATCGCGCGAGCAGGCAACCGCACGCGCGAACTCAACGATATCACCGCCCATGCAGAAATACTGGCAATTCGCAACGCTGGTGACGCGTTACAATCCGAGCGGTTAACTGACTGCGATCTATATGTGACCTTGGAGCCTTGCGCGATGTGTGCAGCAGCCATTTCCTTTGCCCGCATCCGTCGGCTTTATTATGGAGCTTCTGATCCAAAAGGCGGCGGCGTAGAACACGGGCCGCGTTTTTACACACAGCCCACCTGTCATCATGTGCCGGAGATTTATACGGGCTTCTCCGAAGGAGATTCGCAGAAAATCCTGCGGGATTTCTTCCGTGACAGACGCTAGCCTCGGCTCTGAACCCTACGTCCAGTCATATGGCGCAGCGTATCGTCCCGTAGCGCGAAGTGATGGATAAAAGCCATCAGGATATGCCCCATAATGACTGCAAGCAAAGCCCAGCCCAGCAAACCGTGTAATGCATTGCCAGGGGCGGTCAGCGCAGCATCTTGCACGCCCGTCTGCTCGAAAATATGGATGCCAACAAATGAGAACCCTCGCCCGCTGCCATAGGTACGCAGCAAAGCCAGTGACGGGACCGCAAACATTAGCACGTAGATAACAATATGTCCGAGCGCAGCCAGTTTGCCGACATGGCCTGATTTGTGCGGGCGGCAATTTAAATTCAGTATGCCCCACACACCACGCAGTATTACAAGCACTAGAAGTACAAAGCCAAGCTGATGATGGGCCGACCAGAAGAAACTGTAAATCGGCGTATCTTTAGCCGCAACGCGTAAGAGCGCAGACACAAATTGCCAAAGGAACAATATCGCCATCAGCCAATGTAGGGCCCTACTAATCAGACCGTATCCTGATGACGTATCATAAATAGTGTTCGTGTTATTCATTATATCATACCTTATATCCCGATTTTGGCATGATATGGTATGCACAAGACAAAACTTTGATTGAAATCAAGTAAATGTCAGAAATATAAACATTAAAAATATTTAATCATTTATCTTTAAAAGAAATGAGAATAGTAATCACAGGAATGACGACAATTACGAAAGGATCGCAAAACCGCAGCAAATACAATTTACTACGGTTTTATTAGCTCGAATAAATCCGGGCATCCATCAGTTCCAGGGCAGATAATCACGCCAGCCCTTGACTTTCCGGCGGCCTTCTTGCGCTCACGTTCCTTCTGCGCTTCATCCGTTCCCAGCTCGCCAACTGCCGCAGTAGACGCAGGTTCGCGATAAGTGAGCGGTGGTTCGCTCAAATAACGGCGCGTCGTGGAGGACCCTTGAGTCTGCTGCTGGCGTGCGGCTTTATAGGCAGCAACCTTCGCCGGATCGAACGTCGGTGTACGGGATTCATAATCTTCGCGGCGACTATTGCCTCGCGGCAATGCAGCCTGAATATTGATGCAACGGGACCGTCCTGAACGACCGGTGACACGAAATTCGGATCGTCGCGGTTCGCAGTAATCTCGTCACGCAGGCGCTTCCGGCGCTGTTCCGGCGATTCCGGCCAATTTGGATCATTGGCACTTGCAAGACTTTGCTGTGGCGCTGGCAGCTGCCCCTTGTCACCCGGGGCTGGCCGTACCAGATCAGGCCGCGGCTTGTAATCTATGCGTTCTTTCTTGTTCCTGCCCTGGCCGAAGCTCGCCATATTGGAAACGTCATCGAAGAGCTGTGCGCCCGCCGTCTTGTCGGTTCCGTAGGTTGGCGAAGACACGCAGCCCGACAGCGAAAGACCCGCTATCGCCGTCATAAGTACCAGAACTCGTCCTTCAATCTTCATTAGCGCCACTTCTTTTACGCTTGCCGACTTTATCTTCACCAAAATTTGCTCCGTCGAGCCTTGACTGAAGAAACCGGCAACTCCAAGGCAGATATTGAAATTATCCGAGGACTGCCTTGTACATGAGAGCAACCCATGCGGCAATCCGGCATTAACTGCTATTTCACCATGTTCACGCGGGAAGCCGCAAGCCCTGTCGCACAAACAAACAATCCGCCCCAGACAAAATCGGAGCGGATTGCGATCTTGCAATCAGGCGTCGAGGTTGCCGAGCGCCTTTAATTCGCGCAGCGCTTCGGCATCGCGAGCCGACACTTCCGGGAATTCCGGGTCGGAACCCACATCGGTCGTGTAGCGCCACGAACGCGCGCATTTTCGCCTTCAGCACGGGCAGGCACAACGGCCACGCCCTTCACATCGCCAAGCGTGAAAGCGCCTTCCGGTGCTGCTGCATCGCTGAACGAGATGCCGCTGGTGATGCAGATTTCCGCAAAATCGAGACCGTCAAGCGAATCGCTCAGGCTCTTGTCGGATATATAGACCACCGGCGATGCTTCCAGCGACGAACCGATGCGCTTGTCTGCGCGTTCCAGCTCAAGCGCACCGGTCACGACGCGGCGGACCGCGCGCACCTTGCGCCACTTTTCGGCCAGCACGTCGTCGCGCCATTCGGCAGGCGTCGGGCGGAACTGCTCGGCGTGAACCGAGACTGATTGCGGATAACGGTCGAGCCATGCTTCTTCCATGGTGAAAGGCAGCATCGGCGCAAGCCAGGTTGTCAGGCGGTCGAAGATTTCGCGCACGGTTTGCAATGCCGCCTTGCGGCGAACGCTCGACGGCGCATCGCAGTAAAGCGCGTCCTTGCGGATATCGAAATAGAAAGCCGAAAGCTCGACATTCATGAAGTCGATCAGCGAACGCGCGATGCGCTTGAAGTCGAATGCGTCATAACCTGAGCGCACCACCTCATCCAGCTTCGTCAAACGGTGTAGCATCAAGCGCTCAAGTTCCGGCAGATCGGCATGAGCGACGTTTTCGCCTTTGTCATGCGCCAACGTACCCAGCATCCAGCGGATCGTGTTGCGCAGCTTGCGATAAGCATCGATATTGGTCTGGATGATGCTCTTGCCGAGGCGCTGATCTTCCCAATAATCGGTCGTCATGACCCAGAGACGCAGGATATCCGCGCCGGATTCCTTGATGACGTCCTGCGGTGTTACCGTATTGCCGAGTGACTTCGACATTTTCTTGCCGTGCTCATCCATGGTGAAACCATGGGTCACGACGGCATTGTATGGCGCACGACCGCGCGTGCCGCAACTTTCCAGAAGTGATGAATGGAACCAGCCGCGATGCTGATCCGAGCCTTCGAGATAGACGTCTGCCGGCCACTTCATGTCCGGGCGGTCTTCCAGCGTGAAGGTGTGGGTCGAACCGGAATCGAACCACACGTCCAGAATGTCGCGCACCTGCATCCAGGGCTCATTGGCGCGGTTGCCGAGAAAACGCTCGCGCGCACCTTCTGCAAACCATGCATCAGCGCCTTCGGCCTCGAAAGCATCGAGAACACGCTTATTGACCGCATCGTCCTGAAGGATGTTACCTTCTTCGTCGACGAAAACGCAGATCGGCACGCCCCAGGCGCGCTGACGGGAAAGCACCCAATCCGGGCGGCCTTCGATCATCGAACGCAGGCGCGTCTGACCGGCAGCTGGAACGAAACGCGTATCGTCAATGGCCTTCAGTGCACGCGAGCGCAGCGTGGTGCCATCGCCGAGGTTCTTGTCCATATAGACGAACCATTGCGGCGTGTTACGGAAGATGACCTGCTTCTTGGAACGCCAGGAATGCGGATAGGAGTGCTTCAGACGACCGCGGGCAAAGAGCTTGTCACGGGCGATGAGCTGATCCATCACCGACTTGTTGGCGTCGCCCTTCTTGCCGTTGTCGTCGATCACGCGTGCGGGGCCACCTTCGCGGTCCGGACCGAAGCCCGGCGCATCCTTGGTATAGTAGCCGCCATCATCGACCGGGAACGGATGCTCGGATCGATACCGCGCGCTTCCAGTTCACGCACGCTATTCATCCAGGCTTCAAAGTCTTCGCGACCGTGGCTTGGCGCGGTATGCACAAAGCCTGTGCCCGCATCGTCGGTGACATGATCACCGTCGAGCATCGGAACGGCATATTCATAGCCGCCCCCAAAGCCTTTCAACGGATGGTCGAGTACAATCTTGCCCAGCTTGTCTGCCGCAATGCCGCGCAAGCGCTTGAACTGGAGCTTTGCCTTGGCGAAGCTTTCTTCGGCCAGCTTGTCCGCGAAGATAAGCTTTTCGCCCGGACGCGGGCCAAAGTCGTTCTCGGCTTCCGTGACTTCATAGAGCCCGTATTCGATACGCGACGAATAGGACACGGCACGGTTGCCGGGGATGGTCCAGGGCGTGGTCGTCCAGATCACCACGTCGCTGCCGGAGAGATCATTCTCACCGGCTACCGGGAACTTGACCCAGATCATATCCGACTCAACGTCGTGATACTCGACTTCGGCTTCAGCAAGCGCGGTGCGCTCGACGACCGACCACATCACCGGCTTGGAGCCGCGATAAAGCTGACCGGAAGCCGCGAACTTGAGAAGTTCACCGGCGATACGCGATTCAGCGTGGAAGTTCATCGTGGTATAAGGATTTTCAAAATCGCCAAGAATTGCAAGGCGCTTGAACTCTTCCGTCTGGACCTTGATCCAATTGGAAGCAAATTCACGACATTCCCGGCGAAATTCGTTGATCGGAACTTCGTCCTTGTTCTTGCCCTCGGCGCGATACTTTTCTTCGATCTTCCATTCAATCGGCAGGCCGTGGCAGTCCCAGCCCGGAACGTAATTCGAGTTATAGCCGCGCATCTGGAAGGAGCGCGTGATGACGTCCTTGAGAATCTTGTTCAGGGCATGGCCGATATGGATATTGCCGTTGGCATAGGGCGGACCATCGTGCAGCACATAGAGTGGGCGATCCTTCGCCTGCTCGCGCAGCTTCTTGTAGAGGTTCATCCCTCCCAGCGCTCGACGAACAGCGGTTCGCGCTGCGGCAGGCCCGCGCGCATCGGAAACTCGGTCTGCGGCAGATAAAGGGTTTTGGAATAATCGATTTTGGTCGTCTCAGTCATGAGGGTATTCGCCTGTAAAGCCCCGGCCGGAAATGGCGGGCATGTGGATCAAAGAAAACAGGGGACTGTAGAACACAGCCGGTCGCTCCCGGACCTCCGCGCCAGATATTGCCTGGCAAAACAGCCGTTCAGGCAAAGCGGGAGGCCGGGCCAATAATTCGTATGGCCGTCATGATAAGCCGAAAATCCGTCATCATGGGCATGCTTTTAGCAATGAGCTTCACAGGAATAAAGAGGCCAGAGGGGCAAAGACGCAATAAAACCGCATCCCTGCCCCGGAAAATGTTCACAATGATACGGCTGAGATCAATCCAGCGAGAAATCGAAGCGATATGTCGCTGAAACACCTACCATGAATTGGTTCGGGGACCCGCGCTCCCTGACAATGCTCGAATCCTTGGCCGGCCTTGCAGGCGCGTATATTCGCCAAACAGGCTGGTATCGATCTTATCTGTCGCCTTCCAGTTGATGGCACCGCCGAAACCGGCCGATTTGAAACCGCCACCGGGATTATATTCCGACAGGCCGGAAGCAGTCGATTCCTCGGCATCGACGCCGTAATAAGTCTTGAAATAGTCCTTCGACGCGAAAGTCGCACGTGGACCCGCCGAAACGCGGATGACCGGCGTGACATCATAAAAGGCGTCAGCAGAAATATCGGCGACCACGCCCTTATGCGCGCGAATACCCTGACGCACTTCGCCGCGCACGCGCATCCAGTCGGCCGGATAGACTTCGGCAAAGCCACCCACTTCACCACCGAACTTGGTGTCTTTCAGGCCGTGAATGTCGTCGTCGCGTTCGAACAGCAGCTTGCCTGCCAGACCAGCGCGAATACGGTTATTGTCGATCAGAGCGAAGGAGACATTGTCGTTGCGCGAGGAAAACCGCGTCGCCTCGCCCTGACGGCCAAGCGAAATCAGCGGCTGCGCGGAAAAGCGATATTTATTCGAGCCTTCGAACTTGGGCGCAACGAGACCTGCTGCACCAACCTTGAGGTACCAATCGCCGGACCAGAAATGCTTGCGCGCGGGCTGAACGGTTTCCGCCGTATAAATATCGGTTTGCTGTACATCGGCGGAGAAAGCGAGCGAACTACTCGTTAGGAATGCGGCACCCGCAACGAGCGCCAGAGGAACAATACGTGCCACATTAAACTCCAACAAAAAGCGCCCAACAAATTTTGAGGCATTTATCCCTTTTGTCGAGAATAAGTAAAATTTGATTTAAATCTTAAGTGGAAAACGAAACCAGAACTTCGCCTCACTCAAAAGAAAGCAAGCGATCTAGTTCTGACAGTGGCTTCGCACTTGCAAGCAGGGCTCGTGCCTCTGCGTCATCGCGCTTCATCTGATCAATAAGCGGATCAAGGCCATCAAACTTGATCTCCCCACGCAGAAAGCCGAAGAAAGATACACAAGCGATCTCACCATAAAGGTCGCCCGAAAAATCAAAAAGAAATGTTTCAAGAAGAGGCGTACCGTCACTATCAACAGTCGGGCGACGACCCAAACTTGCGACTCCATCGTAAAGGTCGCCATTTTCGCGCCTGAACCTGACCGCATAAATTCCATGCTTCAGGCCCGCCTGTGCATCAATTTTCATGTTGGCTGTTGGAAATCCAAGCGTTCGACCAAGCTTTTGCCGTGAATGACTTCGCCGCAGACCATATAGCGATAACCAAGAAGCCCCGCGGCTTGGACGACATCACCTTCACAAAGCAGGCTTCTAATGCGAGTCGATGAGACAAGGTTGTGCCCTTCATCTGTAAAAGCATCGACCAGCGTGACCGTAAATCCGGACGTTTCTCCTGCCTTCTGAAGGAACTCGGGCGTTCCACGCCGCCCCTTACCGAAATGAAAGTCGTAACCGGTGACCACGCAACGCGCGCGCAGCCTTTCAACCAGAATGTGTTCTACAAAATCTTCCGCCGAGCGGGATGAAAACTCACCGGTAAACGGTTGTTCTACCACGGCGTCAAACCCCATCACACGCAGAATTTCAGCCTTTTTGCCGCCGCGGTCAAACGGTCGATCGGCGCATCTGGCTTGAAAAACTGCGCGGATGCGGTTCGAAAGTCAGGACAACTGCAGGCAAACCGCGTTTTTCAGCGATCTCCAGTGCACGCTCGAGTACAGCCTGATGGCCACGATGGACACCATCGAAATTGCCAATTGCCACTACGCAATTGTGCAAGCGTTCCGGCAAGGAATCCGTTCCAGAAAGGCGCTGAAAGCTGGATTTGGTCATTTGGTCTGAACTTCGATTGATCGTAAAAGATTATCCGGAATCAAACAAGAGCATTAAGCGAGGCAGCTGGGCGGTTGCCGTGTTTTTGGAGAAACGCTTCCATTCGGCCAATGTCAACCGTACCGTCAGTTGTGTAGTCCGCTGCATGAACTCCGCCGGAGATGTAAAGCACATCCAGCCCGAAGTCAGCGGCACCCTTCACGTCAGTCAGAACCCCGTCACCGATACCGAGAATTCGACTTTTCTCGACTTTTTCGCCCCTAATATCTTCGGCAAACCGCAGTGCTGCCTCATAAATCGGGCGATGAGGTTTTCCAGCTATAAGGGTGCGTCCGCCGAGCTGGCCATATTCGCGTGCAAGGGCACCCGCGCACCAGATGAGTCGCGTGCCACGCTCAACCATAATGTCCGGATTGGCACAGATGAACGGAAGATTGCGCGAGCGCAACCGAACCAACAATTCCTTGTAATCGGCTGGCGTTTCACTTTCGTCATCATAAAGTCCGGTGCAGACGACACCCGAAGCTTCAAATTCCTCTACCAGTTCAACATCGAGACCGTCATAGATGGTCAGCTCACGTTCACAGCCTATATGAAATACCTTACGCGGACCTTCCGCGATCAGATCGCGAGTTACGTCACCCGAAGTGACTACACGGTCATAGGTATCGGTGGGAACGCCAAGACCCAGCATTTGCTTCTCTACATCCGGATGCGGCCTTGGAGAATTCGTCACGAGAATAACCGTAATACCTTTGGCCGCGCGCGCTTTAGCGCCTCGATTGCCGCCGGATAGGCCGACACGCCGTTATGCACCACACCCCATACATCGCAGAAGAGCACATCGTACTGGTCGGTCAGATCGTCGAGGCGTTCGAGCTGCTTCATGATTTCCTCTTGATAATCCATCTGTAAGGCGAGAACCGCTATGGGCATCTGGAAGACTGCCGAAAAGGCAGCCAGCGCTCCATCTAACGCAGCCAATCACATCTGTCACGGCCTTTGGCGTAGATATCAAACTGCAGAACGTGTCCAATTATCCCACATTGTGTTTCATCGATCGTTTACCGTGCTTCGTGACTGACTGTTAGAAAGATGCTGATAGAAGCGGATACAACTTTTCATTTCATGTATCACAGACACAACCGTCGGCGGGGCCAAATTGAAAAACTGGATCACTCAAGCCCTCAGGCTTTCTCAACATCTGCTTCAATCACCGAGCGCGCGCTTCACCAAGGACGAGCGTGGTAATTTTGCGATGATAACGGCTTTGGTGCTGGTACCTCTGCTTCTCGCCGGTATGGTTGCGGTTGACACAGCCAATCTCATGCGCGTGCGAAACAATGTGCAGGCTTCGCTTGATGCTGCAGCACTGGCAGTAGGCAAGAGGTTTTCCACCGGGGAAAGTCAGACTGTCGTGGAGGTTTATGGCGCGAAAATTTTACCGCCAACCTCACAGTGCTGAGCGCAGATGCAGTCAATTTCCAGATTGCCTTCCCCAGAATAAAACGACTGATCAACAGATACTGGCTACTGCTGCATTTACCTACAGATCTCTGTTTGGCATAGTAGCTTCACGCCTCACAGGAGATAACTGGGACCAATACCAATATAAGCTCAACTCTTCCGTCAGACTTAAGAACACGATTGAAGTTGCACTGGTCCTCGATAATTCCCGTTCAATGAATGAGACAAGAAGCGGATCAACAAAAACGCATTGATCTTCTAAAGGAAGCCGCTTCGCAGCTTGTCGAGACGATGGCCGCGCAATCTGCACTCATAACGCACGTCGAAAGACCCGTGCAGTTTTCATTAGTTCCTTTTGCAGGTTCCGTGAATGTTGGCCCGCAATACTTGAATGCAGCATGGATGGACCCGGAAGGCAAGTCTTCCGTAAATCTCGAAAACTTCACACTGCCAGTCACGATCGACAGTACGCGCAAGATAGAAGAAAAACCGGCAGGCAGCGGACGATACTACAAATCAGGTACAGGTTGGGGAGCGCGTAATAACAAGCCTTTTCGCGCGCGGAACTCTATGCCGACCTTCACAGCGGTCAAAGGAAACCTGGCTACCTTGGCAGGGTTGTGTTGAGTCTCGTCCCGGCACCTATGCTCTGGATGTGACTCCTCCTTCTGATAATAATCCAAACACGTTGTTTGTACCCATGTTTGGCCCGGCTGAATATTACAACACCAACAGTAGAGGAAACGTCACCTCCACCGCTTTGAACAGCTGGTGGCAAGACGATATATCCTTGACTTATTCATCACGACAAAGCGACCTCAAAAATACTACCTGCGTGATTCCTCGACAAGATTTACAGAGGTGGAAGATCCAAAGACGGCGGCCCTAACTATAGTTGCACATCCTTACCTCTCACACCCTTGACAGACGTTACGACCGAACAAGGGATGAAAACGATCCAAACCGCAATCAAGGCGATGGTGCCAGCCGGCGGTACAAACGTCCCCGAAGCGATGGCCTGGGGATGGCGAACAATCGTCCAAGGCGCGCCGTTCACAGAGGCCCGCGCTGCAACTGAGCGGGGTAACGACAAGGTCGTAATCGTACTGACCGATGGTGCCAACACTTACTATAAATATGACGGGCTCGCTGGTTCAGGGCCGGATCGCGCAGGAAACTTGTCGTACTATTCGGCACATGGCTATACTGCTCGCATAACCAAAAACTACAGTCAGACCCGTTTGTTTCAGGAAAGCGGCGTTTCGGTTTCGCAAAACAACAGCACGTACACCAAGGCTATGAACGCCCGCTTTGCAAAGCTTTGCGACAATGCAAAGTCTGCAAATATCATCGTCATGACAGTTGCGCTGGATCTCAGCGCGACGGACAGCACAGAGAAAGCGCAAATAGATCTGTTGAGGTCATGCTCTTCAAATTCACGCGTGCGTATGGAAAGCGGTAAACCGGTAAAGCTTTTCTGGAACTCAACTGGTGGCGAATTGAGCGAAACCTTCCGGCAGATCGGAGACGAACTGTCCAACCTGCGTCTCGTTGATTGATATTGCCAACGACATCACCATATGCCGGGTTGGTTAGAACCCTCTGGCTGCTCCGCGTTAAGGATGGTGCAAACTAACCATCATTTGTCTGTCAAATTTCTCAGGCAATCTTGACAAGATAAGGTCCGGCTTCTATCTCAGAGCCGTGTTAGCACTCTCACAGTATGAGTGCTAATAAGCGCGGATCGGCTCGATCCGTTAACAGGGTTCAACGTCTATAACACCAAGGGTTATACCATGGCTGATATCAAGTTCCGCCCGCTTCATGACCGCGTCGTCGTTCGCCGCGTTGAATCGGAAGCCAAGACCGCTGGCGGCATCATCATCCCTGACACCGCCAAGGAAAAGCCGCAGGAAGGCGAAATCGTCGCTGTTGGCGCTGGCGCCCGTGACGAAGCTGGCAAGCTGATCGCTCTGGAAGTCAAGGCTGGCGACAAGGTTCTGTTCGGCAAGTGGTCGGGCACCGAAGTCAAGATCGGCGGCGAAGACCTGCTGATCATGAAGGAATCCGACATTCTGGGTATCGTTGGCTGATTAGCCAGAAGCATTTCGCTTTTATCCAAGAAATCCAATTCACCATAATCTGACCGGGATATTCCCAGGAGAGTAAAATGGCTGCAAAAGACGTAAATTCGGCCGCACTGCGCGCGAAAAGATGCTGCGCGGCGTCGATATCCTCGCCGACGCTGTTAAGGTAACGCTCGGCCCGAAGGGTCGTAACGTTGTCATCGACAAGTCCTTCGGCGCTCCGCGCATCACCAAGGACGGCGTGTCGGTCGCCAAGGAAATCGAACTGGAAGACAAGTTCGAAAACATGGGCGCACAGATGCTGCGCGAAGTGGCTTCCAAGACCAACGACACTGCCGGTGACGGCACGACGACTGCAACGGTTCTTGGCCAAGCAATCGTTCAGGAAGGCGCAAAGGCTGTTGCTGCCGGCATGAACCCGATGGACCTGAAGCGCGGCATCGACCTCGCGGTAACCGAAGTTGTTGCTGAACTTCTCGGCAAGGCCAAGAAGATCAACACGTCGGAAGAAGTTGCTCAGGTTGGCACCATCTCCGCCAACGGCGAAGCTGAAATCGGCAAGATGATTGCTGATGCGATGCAGAAGGTCGGCAATGAAGGCGTGATCACGGTTGAAGAAGCCAAGACGGCTGAAACCGAACTCGAAGTCGTTGAAGGCATGCAGTTCGACCGCGGCTACCTGTCGCCATACTTCGTCACCAATCCTGAAAAGATGATTGCTGACCTCGAAGACGCTTACATCCTTCTGCACGAAAAGAAGCTCTCGAACCTCCAGGCTCTTCTGCCGGTTCTGGAAGCTGTCGTTCAGACCTCCAAGCCGCTCGTCATCATCGCTGAAGACGTCGAAGGCGAAGCTCTTGCAACGCTCGTCGTCAACAAGCGCGCGGCGGCCTGAAGATCGCTGCTGTCAAGGCTCCCGGCTTCGGTGATCGCCGCAAGGCAATGCTCGAAGATATCGCGATCCTTACCGGTGGTCAGGTTATCTCCGAAGACCTTGGCATCAAGCTCGAAACCGTTACGCTCGACATGCTCGGCCGTGCAAAGAAGGTTTCGATCTCGAAGGAAAACACCACGATCGTTGACGGTGCAGGCCAAAAGGCTGAAATCGACGCTCGCGTTGGTCAGATCAAGCAGCAGATCGAAGAAACCTCTTCGGACTATGACCGTGAAAAGCTTCAGGAACGTCTTGCCAAGCTCGCCGGTGGCGTTGCCGTGATCCGCGTCGGCGGTGCAACGGAAGTCGAAGTGAAGGAAAAGAAGGATCGCGTTGACGACGCCCTGAACGCAACCCGCGCTGCGGTTGAAGAAGGCATCGTTGCTGGCGGCGGTACCGCTCTGCTCCGTGCTTCGGCCAAGATCTCTGCCAAGGGCATCAATGCCGATCAGGAAGCTGGTATCAACATCGTTCGTCGCGCGCTGCAGGCTCCGGCTCGCCAGATCACGACCAATGCCGGTGAAGAAGCTTCGGTTATCGTTGGCAAGATCCTTGAGAACGCCTCTGAAACCTATGGCTACAACACCGCCAATGGTGAATTCGGCGACCTGATCAAGGCTGGCGTTGTTGATCCGGTCAAGGTCGTTCGCACTGCTCTGCAGAACGCAGCATCGGTTGCCGGCCTCCTGATCACGACGGAAGCCATGATCGCCGAACTGCCGAAGAAGGACGCAGCTTGCGGGCATGCCTGGCGGCATGGTGGTATGGGCGGTATGGACTTCTAAAAAGTCCATAACCTTACTTTGATGAAAATACGAGAAAGGCGGCCTTGGGTCGCCTTTCTTTACGTTGCGTAACCATTTGTGATTTATAAAAATTTACTCTGCTCGCGCTTTGCGGCAGCAAAGTCATTATTTTAGAAACTTCTGATTGACTCATAACCGCCAATCATGGTCAATCCCGAATGATATAGAGATGGACTTCCTGTTTGCCCCGCACTTTGGAAGTCCTGTCTCAGGCAACAGGAAAGACGGGCTTCGGCCTGTCTTTCCACTTGCACTCCTCAACAACTAGCTCTCATTGCGCAGCTTCGATCTGCTCCTTACCAGGTGCCAGGGCATCATAGCGGGCACGAGCGACTAGCACTTTCGCTTCATTGGCGATTGCCCACTCACCCAGTGCGCGTACAGGCCGCAAGAGATCACACCCCATTTCAGTCAGTTCATATTCGACCTTTGGCGGGATTGTCGGGAAAAGTGTGCGCTTGACGAAACCATCCCGCTCCAGATTACGTAACGTCGTCGTCAGCATTTTCTGCGAAATACCATCCACCGTTCGGCGCAATTCGTTGAACCGCATTGGATGATTGCCAAGATAACTCACCACAAGCACCGTCCATTTATCGCCAACGCGAGACAAAATCTCGGTTACGGTCCTGCATGCGCTGGTTTCCTTGAAGTCACTGGGTTTCATAAAAGTGCCTCCTTGCGCCATCTATCAGTCACTTCTATAGCGTCAGTTTCCAATGGTTACCACACTAATAAAGGTGCTATCTATGCCTAAGCTCAAAGTCGCCGTCATCATCGGCAGCACGCGCGAACAACGTTTTGCTCCCGTTCCCGCTCAGTGGATTGCGAAACTCGCTGCAGAGCGGCCGGAACTGGACGTGGAAATTCTTGATGTCGCCGACTATCCGATGAGCTTCTATGGCGACACCTCCACTACGACTGCGCAAGCAGAAACTGCGGACAAGTGGAAAACCAAGCTACGCGAATTCGATGCTTACATTCTGACTGCTGCTGAATACAACCACGCTCCTACCGCTGTTCTGAAGAACGCCATCGACTATGGCGACTGGATTCAGAAGCCAATGGGATTTGTCGGTTATGGTGGCGTCGGTGGCGCTCGTGCTGTCGAACAACTGCGGATGATTGCAGTCGAAATGTCTTCCATGTCAGTCAAAACTGGCGTTCATATCCTTTTCCTGACTATCTCGCCGTCGTCAAAGGCGAGAACAAGCTGGACGATTTCCCACATCTTGGAGAAGCAGCCAAAAACATGCTGGATCAGCTGATCTGGTGGGGCAAGGCTCTTAAGTCTGCACGTTCAGCATAAACAACACGCCAAGCCGGAACGTTAGTGTTCCGGCTTGCCGCTATTGTATGCCCTATGATTATCTGCAGTCACAATGGAATGGATGATTATATGCGCAAGGAACTTCCTATTATCACAGCCCCGAAAGACGGCCGCAAGATAACAGTCGTCTGGACCGACGAGGACGATCAGCGCAACGAGTCCATTGCACAGTATCGAACGCTAGCGCAATTACAGGCTGGCGGCGGTCAATGGGATGAGACAGACACAGGCTGGTGGACGTTCACCGATAGCAAAACCCAGCGCAAGATCGAACCGACCGCCTGGATTTCGGAAACGGATGATAGCGGCGAAGAGGATGACGTTTGACCACCGCGGACCTGGTCAATAAAAATTGACTTTTATATTCATATTTTATCAAATGATTGCGTTATAAAGGTTTTACGAAGAAACATTAGTCCGCCAAGGACCTGACGGTGCTATATTCGCTTTAGATAGCTCGGTGTCGAGCCCAAGTTACCCCGGAGACCTGAAATGACCGCTACGCGTACCGAAACAGATACTTTCGGACCGATTGATGTTCCTGTGGACCGTTACTGGGGCGCACAAACGCAACGCTCACTGCAAAATTTCAAGATCGGTGGAGAGCGCTTGCCGCTTCCGTTGGTTCGTGCATTGGGTGTCGTCAAGCGCGCAGCGGCAGAAACCAATATCGTCCTCGGCAAACTCGATCCGGTTATCGGTCAAGTCATTGCGGTAGCGGCCTCGGAAGTTATAGAGGGAAAACTCGATGACCATTTCCCACTGGTCGTCTGGCAGACTGGTTCGGGAACGCAATCGAACATGAATGCCAATGAGGTCATTTCAAACCGGGCTATCGAGCTTCTCGGTGGCGAAATGGGGTCCAAGAAACCGGTTCATCCGAATGACCACGTCAATATGAGCCAGTCCTCCAATGACAGCTTTCCGACAGCGATTCACATTGCCACAGCGGTTGAAGCGACCAATCGCCTTTACCCGGCGCTGGAACAGCTAACCAAGGCGCTCAAGGTCAAGGAAGAGGCCTTCAAGGATATCATCAAGATCGGTCGTACTCACACGCAAGATGCAACGCCGGTCACACTCGGACAGGAGTTTTCCGGTTATCGCGCCGCATTGGAATATGCGCGTCATCGTATCGAGCAATCACTCGCAGACGTCTTTTGCTCGCGCAAGGCGGGACTGCAGTCGGCACCGGCCTGAATGCACCAATCGGCTTTGATACGGGCTTCGCTGAGGCCGTGAGCGAGATTACAGGCCTTACGTTCAAGACAGCACCCAATAAATTCGAAGCTCTAGCCAGTCACGGCGCCATTCTCAACTTCCATGGCAGTCTAAATGCTTTGGCAGCGGATCTTTTCAAAATTGCCAACGACATCCGCTTCCTCGGTTCGGGGCCTCGCTCCGGCCTCGGTGAACTGTCGCTGCCAGAAAACGAACCAGGGTCGTCCATTATGCCGGGTAAGGTCAACCCGACGCAGGCCGAGGCGTTGACGATGGTGGCAACCCAGGTATTTGGCAATCAGACAACAATTACGGTCGCTGCAAGCCAGGGTCATTTTGAACTGAATGTGTTTAAGCCGGTGATCGCATATAATGTTCTGCAATCGATCCGTATTCTTGGCGACTCCATGGTGTCGTTTGCCGATCATTGCATCGAGGGAATCGAGCCGAACTTGGGCCGTATCAAGGAACTGCTGGACCGCTCGCTGATGCTTGTGACCGCGCTGGCTCCAGCGATCGGTTATGACAATGCAGCCAAGATTGCCAAGACTGCACACAAGAACGGAACGACCTTACGCGAAGAGGCATTAGCGAGCGGATTGGTGTCAGAAGAAGACTACGAACGGCTGGTGCGCGCAGAGAGAATGATTGCACCAGAGTGAATTGGTATTCATACTGTAAACAAACTGTCGAGGATTAGACGGCTTTCCTTGACAGTCAGCAATCGTTAATTGATGCCCCAGTTCAACAGGAGATAGCCCCGCATGTCCTCTATTACTCCACAGTCCAATGGCGCTGTAACGCTCATCGCCCGCATCTTTCTTTCGATCCTCTTCATTCTTGCTGGCTATGGCAAGCTGACCGCCATATCGGGCACCGCAGGTTATTTCGCTGGCCTTGGCCTTCCGGTTCCGACCGTTACGGCTGTCATTGTAGGCCTGGTGGAGTTTGTCGGCGGCCTTGCAATTCTCGTTGGCTTTCAGACCCGCATCGCTGCTGCCATTGTAGGCCTCTTTACAATTGGCGCGACACTTATTGCTCATATGGACTTTTCGCAGGGCATGAATGCCATGATGGCTCAGAAGAACCTCGCAATTGCTGGCGGTCTCTTCATCCTTGCCTTGCATGGCGCCGGTTCGTTTTCAATTGACGCCAAGCGCAGCTGATTAGATGCCCTGCGAAAATAAAAGCTGCGCCATCTGATTTGGCGCGGCTTTTCTTTCGAGTTGCACGTGCCTAAAAAGCTTTTAGTTCTCCAATCCCTTACGAATGCGCGATGCTACCTCCGCTACACGAGCATTGCCGTGGCTGCGGCGCGCCGAAACGAGGCACGCCTGCGAGCGCAGGATGACGCCATCTTCCAGCACCTTGAGGCGATTGGCGCGCAAGGTGGAACCGGTTGACGTAATATCGACAATCATGTCGGCGGAGCCTGCCGCCGGAGCGCCTTCGGTCGCACCGGCTTTCCACGATGCGGTAAACCTGAATACCGTGCTTCTGCGAGAAAAACTGCTGCGTCAGACGCCAGTATTTGGTGGCGATGCGTAGACGGCGACCGTGACGCTGGCGGAAATCGGCTGCCACATCGTCAAGATCGGCCATGCTGGTCACATCGCGCCAGACTTCCGGCACCGCGACGACGACGTCGGCGTGACCGAAGCCAAGTCGCGCCTCGATGGCCACGCGCTCATCGGCATGGGCCAATGTTTCGCGCACCAGGTCTTCCCCGTGACGCCCATATCCACGCTGCCATAGCCCAGCTCGCGGGCAATCTCGGAAGCCGACAGGAAGAGAATATCGAGATCGTCTTCGCCTTCAACACGCGCGCGGTAATTGCGGTCGTCATCCGGCAGGATCACCTTGTATCCGGCCTTTTCAAGAACGGCGAGCGTCTGTTCCTTCAGCCGCCCCTTGGACGGCAATGCCAGTGTGACGCTCATTTCGTTGCTCCCGCCAGCGCTTGCAGCCGGTCCAGCCAGATGGAGAAGCCGACGCCGGGAATGTTTTCGGAAGCGCCGAGCATGGTCAAAAGCCGGTCGTAACGCCCGCCGCCTGCCAGAACCGCGTCCTTTTCCACGCCAGCGGCGCGAATTTCATAGACAAGGCCGGTGTAGTAATCGAGCGGACGCCCGAACGAGGCGTCATAGACGATATCGCTGGTCTTGATGCCAGCCGCAGCAATCGCTTCGGCCCGGGCTTCAAACTTCTGAAGCACGGCACCAAGATCGAGCGCATTTTCGGACGCAAATGCACGCAATGTCACCGATGCGGAATCCAGTGTGACATGGGTTTCCAGAAACTGCTTGAGCAGATCGAGCGCCGAAGCGGGGAAGCGCGTGGCGGCCAGATCTTCCTTTTCGATCAGGCGGCGGGCGATTTCCGCAGGCGAACGGCCAGCGCCCGGCGAAATGCCAGCTTCCAGCATTTCTGCTTCCAGCATCCGCGCAAGCCCGGTTTCGTCGCCTTCGGCAACGAGAACGGCAAGCGTTTCCGGCAGGAATCGCGCGGCTTTGCCCCGTCAGCTCGGCCAGAGCCAGCTGCATGGAATGCGCATCGCCAAAGGAGCGCAGCAGCTTCTTGCGCCAGCCCTGCGGCAGACCGAGCGCCTTGAGCATACCGGCAAAACCGACTGGTCGCCCAGCACGATTTCGAGCTTGGCTTGCGGCGCGACAGCGCGGACGCAGGACAGCGCATCGGCAATCGAGCGCGCATCCGAAGCCGCCTCATCGGCAGCACCAAGATCTTCGATCCCAGCCTGAAGAAACTCCGCCGCGCCATCACGACGCTGGCGGAACACTTCGCCGAGATAGGCGTAACGTTTCGGCGTCGCTGCATTGAGCGCAATATGGTTGCGACAGACGGGAATGGTGAATTCCGGCCGTAGGCACAGGCTGTCGCCATTTTCATTTTCGGTGAGGAAAATACGACGGCGCAAATCCTCGCCCGCCATATCCAGAAATGGATCGGCAGGCTGGATCAGCGGTATTTCCACCAGATCGGCATCGCGCGCATCAAGCTCTGTGCGAAGCGCGTTGAAAACCGGCGATGCGCGCTGCGGCCATGGTTCCGATCACTTTACGGCTTGAGCGCGGTCCTGCGCCTGACTGCTGAGAATTTCCCGAACCGCTTCAACCAGACCGTCTTCCTTGACGGTGATCTGCGCCGGACGGCTCTCGCGCCAGGTCACATTGTCCTCGATCTCGGCGGAAAGACGCTTGCCCTCGACCAGATCTTTGATCTGCACTTCACCAGCTTCGCGCTCCTGCGAGCCCTGAATGATCACGCATGGCGCATCGCGGCGGTCGGCATATTTCATCTGCGCCTTCATGCCGGAACCGCCGACATACATTTCCGCGCGGATGCCCTGCTGGCGCAGGTCGGAGACCATTTTCTGATAGCGACCGAGGCTTTCCGTGTCCTTGTCCATCACCAGCACCACGACTGGGCCGACGACATCCGACACATCCAGCTTGCCGAGGTTTTCAGTGCCGTCATCAGGCGCGAAACGCCGATGGAGAAGCCCGTCGCCGGAACCGGCTCGCCACGGAAGCGCGACACGAGGCCGTCATAACGACCGCCGCCGCCAACCGAACCGAACACGACCTTCTGGCCGTCTTCATTGGTCACGTCGAACAACAGCTCAGCTTCGAAAACCGGGCCGGTGTAATATTCAAGACCGCGCACTACAGACGGGTCGATCTTCACGCGGCCATCATAACCGCCCGCCGAGAACAGCGCCTGCATGTCGGCGAGTTCGGTGACACCTTCTTCGCCCTTGGCGTTGCCTGCAACGACAGCGCGCAGATTGGCAATCGTATCGGCGCCGGTCGCACCACCGGCAGCGGTGAAGGCCAGCACCTTTTCAATCGCGGCATCAGCCAGTTCAGCGCCCTTGGTAAAATCGCCGCTTTCGTCGAGGCGACCCTTGCCGAGCAGAAGGCGCACGCCTTCCGGGCCGAACTTGTCGAGCTTGTCGATGGCGCGCAGCACGTTTAGGCGCTTGGCGGCATTGCCCTCGCCTTCAAGGCCGATGGCATCCAGCACGCCGTCCAGAACCTTGCGGTTGTTGACGCGGATCGCATAATCGCCGCGACGAATGCCAAGACGCTCCAGCGTGTCGGCCATCATCATGCACATTTCAGCGTCGGCGGAGACATTCGGCGCACCGACCGTGTCGGCGTCGAACTGCATGAACTGGCGAAAACGGCCCGGGCCCGGCTTTTCGTTACGGAACACCCAGCCGTTGCGATAGCTGCGATAAGGCTTCGGAAGCTGCTCGAAATTCTCGGCTACGTAGCGCGCCAGCGGCGCGGTCAGATCATAGCGCAGCGACAGCCACTGCTCGTCGTCGTCCTGAAAGGAAAACACGCCTTCATTCGGGCGGTCCTGATCCGGAAGGAACTTTCCGAGCGCGTCCGTATATTCCACCAGCGGCGTTTCCACCGGCTCGAAACCATAAAGGTCATAGACTTCGCGGATCGTCGCCATCATCTTTTCGGCGGCGCGCAAGTCGTCCGGAACCCGATCGACAAACCCGCGCGGCAGCCGCGCCTTCATCTTGTCCGCTTTATCGGCCATTTTTCCTGCCTGATCGCTAAATATATACAATACATGCCGGAAAAACCGGCAGCAAACCCGTTGCCGGTTTCCTAACCGATCAAGTCCCTTGCGGCAAGTGCAGGAAGCGTGTTCAGCGTGTGGCAATAGCGACAGCAGCGCCCGCCATCACGCCAGCGCTGGTCCGATTGGCGATGCGCATCATGCGCGGGCTGCGCAGAAACCGTCGTGCCTGCGCCGCAAGCACCACCCACGCCGTATCGACTGCAGCGAGAACCGCAAACATGACCAGCAACAATTCAGCCCAACCAACCAGCGAAACATGGGTGATATCAACCACCGTCGGCAAGATGGCGAGATAGAAGACCATGATCTTCGGATTTCTAGCGTGATCGCCAGCGCACTAAGGAAAAGCTTCCCGGCCTCGCCTTGACGGGGAATGGTATTCTCATCGGAAACCTCATCTACTGGAGCGATCCACATCTTCCATGAAAGATAGATCAGGTAAGCTACGCCCATATATTTGAGGATGAGAAATGCGGTGTGAAAAGTATTGGCCAACGCGGCCAATCCCCACACCGCGAGTGAAAGCCAGATAGCATCACCGAGCCACAGCCCGAACATGAATGGAAAGACGCCCTTGTGGCCGCGACTGATGACACGTGCCACCAACGCGCCGACATTCGGCCCCGGCGTACCCGCTGCCACAACCAGAATACCGGCAAATGCCAACAACGACACCAAATCCATGATCGTCTCCCATATTCAAAGATGGATGTTTCTCGCAGAAATGATGCGGCTTAGCAATCGTTGCTCTAGCTAGGTCTTTTGAAACTCTGTCGCAATTTTTCAATGTGCATTCGACAGTGACAACCTTCGATGTGGTCGTTCACCAACCCCATAGCTTGCATGAAAGCATAAACCGTCGTTGGCCCAACGAATGACCAGCCACGCTTCTTCAAATCCTTGGAGATTCGAATGGAGGTATCGGTTTTCGGATTGGCGATCAGTGTCGGATAATCCACGACGGAAGGACGGTCCTCTGCCCCGGTTCAAATGACCAGAAATAAGCCGCTAGCGAACCCTTCTCCGCGACCAACTCGATTGCGCGTCCGGCATTGTTGATGGTGGACTCGATCTTGCCACGGTGACGCACAATCCCCTTGTCGGCCAGCAGGCGCTCCACATCCTCTTGATTGTACTGCGCAACACGATGGAAATCGAAGCTATCGAAAGCTGCACGAAAATTCTCGCGTTTACGCAAAATCGTGAGCCACGACAGGCCTGATTGGAAACCCTCAAGGCAGATTTTCTCGAAAAGCCGAAAATCGTCGGAGACAGGAACACCCCATTCATTGTCATGATAGGCAAGATAATCGGGTAATTCGCCCGGCCAGAAGCAACGTGCCATACCATCGGCGCCGACGATCAGACCGGTTTTGCTCCAGCAACATCGCTCACTGTTACGCCTCTCAAGTTTCATCCATAATTAATTATGTCGCGCAACCTGACACTAACCACAACTTTAATTGGAAGGGCCGTCAGGTGAAATACGCGACTGAAATTTACCTTTACGATTCCATTCCGGCACACAATTCCCACACGAGCATGAGGGCCGCTCTCCTGACAAACGGTGTCAGGAGCTGCAACGGCAACTGCGCACAAAGATTTTCCGGCGCAAAAGACGGATATGGATTATGAAACCACGTCATCTTCTTTTAATCGGATCGCTTGCGGCGATTGCCGTTTCCATTGTCAACACGGGTATGGCGTTTGCCAACGACCGCTATGCGACCCTGCCGCCGGTATATATGAGTCCCGATCTCTCCGCACCTTGGGTAGCTCAGTTGCACGGACAACCTGCCCGCATAATGGCTGCTCCGCACTCTCAGCAGCCAGCGCCGCGCGTTGCCGCCAGGCAAAAGCAGAAAGTCAAATCGAACTATCGTCAGGTTTCATATCAACGCCCGGCTGCAAATCCGGCCAATACGGTACGAAAGAGCCAGATCGATCCCATCTATCTGCCGCAGATGGTGTCCTATTCCAGCAATGAAAACCGGGGACAATCGTCATTGATACAAGCAAACGCTTCCTTTATCTCGTTCAACCCGGCGGCAAAGCGATGCGATACGGCGTTGGCGTCGGAAAGCAGGGTTTCAGTTGGAAGGGTTCGCAGCGCATCAGCCGCAAGGCCAAATGGCCAACATGGACACCTCCAAAGACGATGATTGCCCGTGAGCGCAAAAGGGGCGTATCCTCCCCGCGCGCATGGAAGGCGGCATCAACAATCCTCTCGGCGCGCGTGCTCTATATCTCGGTTCTACCCTTTATCGTATCCACGGAACCAATCAGCCATGGACCATCGGTAAGGCAATGTCGTCTGGATGCATTCGCATGCGCAACGAAGACGTCACTGATCTTTATGAACGGGTTCCAGTTGGTGCAAAGGTGGTTGTCCGCTAACCAACCCATTTCCCATGCCCTTTGCGACCGTCTTCTCCCGACGACGGTCGTACTGTTTTCATAAATCTGAAAAGATCAAAATTTCTGCACAGAAAGCGTAATCGCAGTCTTGGAAACATGATTGAAAGGGCTTTTCCTTTTGCCCCGAACACCCATATGCTAACCATGGCAAAGTCCAAAAGTTATGACAAAGACTGCCAGATGGCAGTTGTGTCGAGGAAGAACCGGCATGTGGGTCAATAGCATTTATGCGCATCAAGGGGCACCCGCGCCGAATGCTTTGGAGGGAAGGATAAATCATGACCGTACCGACAGTTAAACTGAACGACGGCAATCACATTCCGCAGCTCGGTTACGGTGTCTGGCAAGTAGGTACCAACGAAGTGGTCGCCGCTGTCAGCGAAGCGTTCAAAGCAGGATATCGCCATATTGATACTGCTGCCATTTATGGCAATGAAGAGGGCGTTGGCCAGGCGATCAAAAATTCTGGTATCGAGCGCGGCGACATTTTCCTCACCACGAAATTGTGGAACAGCGAACAAGGCTTTGAATCGACGCTGAAAGCATTCGACACCAGCCTGAAAAAGCTTGGTACAGATTATGTGGATCTTTACCTCATCCACTGGCCGATACCATCAAAAGACCTTTTCATGGAAACATGGCGCGCGTTTCTCAAACTGAAAGAAGAAGGCCGCGCCAAGTCCATTGGTGTTTCCAACTTCCGCACAGCCGATCTTGAACGCATTAGCAAGGAAAGCGGCGTAACGCCGGTTCTCAATCAGATTGAATTGCATCCGCAATTCCAGCAGGACGAGTTGCGACTGTTCCACGGCAAACACAATATCGCGACGGAAGCCTGGAGCCCGCTCGGTCAGGGTAAAATTCTGGAGGATGCCACGCTGAAGGCCATCGCGGAAAAGCATGGCAAAACGGTTGCACAGGTCATCCTACGCTGGCACATTGAAACGGGCAATATCGTCATCCCGAAGTCCGTTACGCCTGCTCGCATCAAGGAAAACTTCGATATCTTCGATTTCCGTCTCAACGGAACTGATCACGATGCGATTACGAAACTGGACAGGGCTGATGGCCGGATAGGCCCGAACCCGAGTACATTCTCGGCGGGGTGAACAGGCATCGAAGAAAAACCGGGCAATCGCCCGGTTTTTATGCAGCGATTTGTGACAATCCCTGCGGCTTCGGTCCACCGTAGGCCCAGTCGATCAACTCCACCGTATGAACAATCGGCAATTTGCTGCCGGTGGCGATTTGGGTCATGCAGCCGATATTGCCGGTTGCAATGAGGGCAGCACCTGTCGCCTCGATATTCTTCACCTTGCGATCGCGCAGCTTGGTGGCAATCTCCGGCTGCATGATGTTATAGGTGCCAGCCGATCCGCAGCAGAGGTGCCTTTCCAGCGGTTCCTTCACCGTAAAGCCCGCCTTGAGAGCAGGTCTTTCGGCTGTCGCACGATTTTTGCCCGTGCTGCATCGAGCAGGCCGCGTGATAGGCGACCGTCAGCGCCTGCGGCGCATCGGGTTCCGGCAGGTCGATGAGGGTCAAATATTCGGTGATATCCTTTGCCAGCGCCGAAACCCGTGCAGCCTTATCCTGATAGGCCGGATCGAGCCGCAGCATGTAACCATAATCCTTGATCGTCGTGCCGCAGCCGGACGCCGTGACGATGATCGCATCGAGACCGCCCGCCTCGATCTCCCGCATCCAGACATCGACATTGTGGCGCGCCTGTTCAAGCGCCTGTTCCTCGCGGCCCATATGGTGGACCAGCGAGCCGCAGCACCCTTCGCCCTTCGGTGTCACCACTTCGATGCCGAAGCGGTTCAAAAGCCGCAAGGTGGCGGCGTTGATACCCGGATTGAGCACAGGCTGCGCACAGCCATTGAGAATCGCCACGCGACCGCGCTTTTCGCCTTTGGCGGCGCTGACGGTTTCAATAGGGGCCGCCGATGGCAAGTTTTGCGGCGCGAGATCAAGCATGGCCGCCATGGGTTTCAGGGCGTCGCTCTTGCGCATAAGCGGCGCAAACGGCTTGCCGAGCTTCGCCAGTTTCAGCGCGGCGCGGAACCGGCCCGGATAGGGCAGAACCTGTGCCAGAACACCGCGCAGAAAGCGGTTCATGAAGGGGCGCTTGTAGGTTTTCTCGATATGGGCGCGGGCATGATCGACCAGATGCATGTAATTGACGCCCGAAGGACAGGTCGTCATGCAGGAGAGGCACGACAGGCAGCGGTCGACATGGCGCACGACCTCCTCATCCGCCGGACGGTCGTTTTCCAGCATATCCTTGATCAGATAAATGCGCCCACGCGGGTGTCGAGTTCATTGCCCAGCGTCACATAGGTCGGGCATGTGGCCGTGCAGAAGCCGCAATGCACGCATTTGCGCAGGATTTTTCCGATTCCTGAACGCCAGGATCGCGCACTGGTCGGGGCTGAAATGAGTTTGCATCGTGTCACGCTCCAACCTGATAAGAATGCATGCGGCCCGGATTGAGAATATTTTCCGGATCGAATTGCTGTTTCAACCGCTGCGACAGGGCCGCAAGGGCTGCGGGCTGCGGTTCGAACACATCGATGCCAGCGCGGATCGCCTCCGGCGCGCGCACCAGCGTCGCGTGACCGCCGCCATGTCTGGCGATGAGTTTGCGCAAAATCTGCGCTTCCGGGTCCGCTTCCATCCGCATCCAGATCAAGCCGCCCTGCCAGTCGTAATAGGCATCCACACCCGCATGACGGCGGAATTCGTCCACCATCTGCCAGCCTCGCATTGGTGTCATTGAAACGCGCCAGACAGCACGATTGTCGCCTTTATTGGCATAAGGCAGGACATCGCGCACTTCGCGCCAAAGCTGCTGCGACTGCGCGCCGTCCAGCACTTCAACCGCGCCGGTCCGGCTCAACAGCGCCTGCAATTGGCGGCTGCGATGCTCGACCGAAGGCGCAAAGCCCTCAAGCCGCAACACGGTCGCCGCTTCCCAGCCAAGCTTTCCATCGAGAAAGCGATTGGCGACCGTCGGCGGCAGATGTGCTGCGGAGGCGACTTCCTCGCGCGATCCCATCGCCATGGCCATGACGCGCGCCGCCTGTTCATCGGTCAATCCGCGCACGGCGAGCGTCGCCGCCGTCTCAGGCTTCGGCAGAACCTGAACGTCACCTCGGTGGCGACGCCCAGCGTGCCCCAGGAATTGGCCATACCCTTGGATAGATCATAGCCCGTCACGTTCTTGACCACACGACCGCCGGATTTGAACAATTCGCCCCGCCCGGACACAACGCGCACGCCGAGCACATGGTCGCGCGCAGCGCGCCTTGAGACGGCGCGGGCCGGACAGATTGGCGGCAAGCGCCCCGCCGATCGTGCCGCGGCCAGCCTCGCCCGACAGCAACGGGCCATAATCCATCGGCTCGAAATGAAAGCACTGATTGTTGTCGGCCAGAAGCTTTTCGATCTCGACCATCGGCGTTCCGGCCTTTGCCGAGAGCACTAGCTCGTCCGGCTCATACAGCGTCACGCCCGTAAGCCGCGACACGTCCAGCACGCGACCGGCATCGACCCTGTGTCCGATGCCACGCTTGGAGCCATGGCCGATGATTTCCAGCGGGGTGGAACTGGCCAGCGCGTCCTGCACCGCATCCAGAACACCCGCCTCATCCTGCGGCTTTAGAATATTTGCATCGCTCATGATCAAAACCACAACTCAGAATCGGGAATATCCGGGAAGGCCAGCTCGCCACGATGCACATGCATGCGGCCAAGCTCGGCGCAGCGGCGCAATTGCGGGAACACCTTGCCGGGATTGAGCAGATGCTTGGCATCGAAGGCACATTTGACGCGCATCTGCTGGTCGAGGTCGATGTCATTGAACATTTCCGGCATCAGATCGCGCTTTTCGATGCCGACGCCGTGTTCGCCGGTGAGAACCCCGCCAACTTTCACACAAAGCCGCAAAATATCCGCGCCGAAGTTTTCGGCAGCTTCCAGTTCACCGGGGATATTCGCATCATAGAGAATCAGCGGATGCAGATTGCCGTCGCCTGCATGGAACACATTGGCGACCCGCAATCCGTATTTTTCAGACAAGTCGCGCATGCCAGACAGGACACGCGGCAGTTCCTTGCGCGGAATGGTGCCGTCCATGCACAGATAGTCAGGCGAAATGCGCCCCACCGCCGGGAAAGCCGCCTTGCGCCCGGCCCAGAAAGCAAGGCGCTGCTCTTCCGACTGCGAAAGGATGCAGGTCGTTGAACCGTTGCGCAGCGCCAATGCTTCAACCCGGCCGATCAGGTGATCGACTTCCACCGGCGGGCCGTCGAGTTCGACAATCAACAACGCTTCCACATCGAGCGGATAGCCGACGCGGACAAAATCCTCCGCCGCTTTGATAGCGGGCCGGTCCATCATCTCCATCCCGCCGGGAATAATGCCTGCACCGATAATATCCGCCACGCACTGGCCAGCCTGTTCGCTGGATGGAAAGCCGACCATGACGGCCCGCGCCGTTTCAGGCTTTTGCAGGATACGCACGGTGATTTCCGTCACGACGCCGAGCAGGCCTTCCGAGCCGGTCATCAGCCCTAGAAGATCATAGCCCTCGCTGTCGAGATGCTTGCCGCCAAGACGGAGCACCTCGCCGGTGATCAGCACCATTTCGATGCCCAGAACATTATTCGCGGTGAGGCCATACTTCAGGCAATGCACGCCACCGGCATTTTCCGCCACGTTGCCACCGATGGAACAGGCAATCTGTGATGATGGATCAGGCGCGTAATAAAAGCCCTCATGCTCGACGGCTTTGGTAATGCCGAGATTGGTCACGCCGGGCTGGACCACGGCAACGCGGTTTGGATAATCGATTTCGAGAATACGGTTGAAGCGGGACATGCCGAGCAGCACCGCATCCTGCAGCGGCATGGAACCGCCGGACAGCGATGTGCCGCGCCGCGCGGCACCACACGAATATTGTTATCGTGACAATAACGCAGAACCTGCGAGACTTGATCGACCGTTTCCGGCAGCACAACCACCAGCGGCAGCGAGCGATGCGCCGTCAAGCCATCGCTCTCAAACACGCGCATTGCATTGATGGCATCGACAACGCCTTCGCCCGGCACGATGTCGCGCAGATCGGCGACGATCTGCGCGCGCGCTGCATGACGGACGTGTCCGGCTCCGGCATGATAAGTCCGCTCATATTCTCCTCCACCACTTATGTGGCCAAAGTGCACTCCGCACTATTTTCGTCAAGTGGTAAATCATTTTTACCACTTTAGTCAGCAGCTAAACAGTTTCCACGCTGCGGCATAATTGCTTGCCTAGTTTCCTGGCGCTCGGCTAGATGCTTTAAATCCAAAGCTTTAGCAAAAGCACAGCAAGAAGTAGGATAGCAGAACATGATGAGCAGTCTGGCAGATATGGAAATCTTTGCCCGCGTCGTGGCAACGGGCAGCATGTCGGCAGCCGCTCGCGATCTGAGTCTTTCGCCAGCAGTTGTTTCGAAGCGCCTGGGACGATTGGAAGAGCGCCTCGGAACCCGACTGCTTCAACGTACAACCCGCCAGATCGCGTTGACTGAGGCCGGTCAAGGTTATCATGAACGAGTTCTCGCCATTCTCTCCAACATTGAGGAAGCGGAAGCCTTTGTCGCTCGCCGGTCTGCTGATGCGCGCGGAACATTGAAAATTTCAGCCCCGACGACTTTCGGTCGGATGCATATCGCTCCCTATCTCGTGCCATTCATGCGCGCAAACGCGGATCTGACCGTCAATATGCAGCTTACCGACGAAATGGTCGACATTGTGGGTGACGGATATGATCTTGCTATTCGTATTGCAGAACTTTCCGATTCAACTCTCGTCGCACGCCGTCTCGCACCTGTGCGCCGTATCCTTGTCGCTTCCCCGGTTATATCGCGGAACGCGGCACGCCACAGACAATTGAGGACCTGCAGAATCATATCTGTCTGGCACCGCACAACAATGACCCCTGGCGGCTGGAAGGTCCTAAAGGACCAATCGTCATACGTCCCGTGGGGCCACTCCAAACCAATTCCAGCGAAATGGTACGCGAGGCAGTACTAGCGGGACTGGGCATTGCACAACGCTCAACGTGGGATATCGGTCCGGAACTTGCCGCAGGCAAGCTAGAACAAGTGCTGCCCGATTATGCCGCTTCCCGTAACGTGGCAATTCATGCCGTCTATCCATCGAAACAGTTTCTCCCGGCCAAGGTTCGGTTGTTCATCGACTATCTGGCTGATCTTTATGGCCCGGTTCCTTACTGGGAGAATGGTACATCACCGTACGAGATGCCAAAAATAGACTGAATTTCGTTTGTCTATTAATAAGCCATGTCCGCTCGATTAGTAAGCTGGCATATAAATATGACTAAGTATTTGATTCCAAATCACTTAGTTCTTCGACAATCCGTTATTCAAGCGAATCGGATGATCTCCTCCCCATTATCCTGATTTCCTAGGAAAAATGATGAACACACCTGTACGCTTCATTCTAGCAGTCATCGTCGCCATTATCGTTGGCTGCGGTTTCATGTTCTATGACAAATCGCGGGGCGCCGAATGGGTCGTATCCCCACAGCAGATCGAACAGGCCAAGGCGGAAGGAAAATCCGGCGTCGAAAGCCGTCCCGGCACGGTAACCGTACTTCCGATTCGTAGCGAGACAGCCGACGCACTTCCGTTCAAATGGGCCATGTATGGCCTTGTCGCTGGTCTTTTCGTACTTGTCGCGACACGCAAGCGCAAACAGGTCTGATCATTTTTGATCATATACTTCGAAAGCCCGATTGCATCATCAACCGGGCTTTCTTCTCAATATATATTCCGTTGCCGGATGCCCTGCTAAGGGCTACTTTGCCGCCGTTATGGAGAGGGCTTCAGACGGCATGGCCGAAACGATTTTTCCCGCATACAGGCAAGCCGCACGGCAGACGATGTCGTGCACCAGATCGAAACGCTCATTCTTGAAGGCGTTCTGCGTGGCGGCGACCGGCTTCCTGGCGAGCGTGAGCTGGCACGCCAGTTCGATATATCCCGCCCGATATTGCGTGATGCTCTCAAAAGGCTTGAGACTGCCGAGCTCCTGATTTCCAGGCATGGCGGCGGCACTTTCGTCGCAAGCGTGATCGGACAGCTATTCAGTGCTCCAGTGGTCAAGCTTTTGCCGATCACCGAAAGGCGACCGCAGATTATCTCGAATATCGCCGGGAAATCGAAAGCATTGCCGCTGAATATGCAGCACTTCGTGCTACACCAGCTGACAAGGCGCTTCTGACCGAGATCATGGAAGCCATGGAAAAGCCCATGGCGTCAGCGACTTCGACACAGAAGCGCGCCTCGACGTGGAATTGCACAATGCTATTGGTGAAGCAGCACACAACATCGTTCTGCTGCACACCTTGCGATCTTGCTATCAACTGCTGAAAGACGGTGTTTTTATAATCGCAGCCTAATCTACAGCTATCCTGGCGTCGCTGACATGTTCCTGTCGCAACATCGCGCCATTTACGATGCCGTCATGGCCGGCAATCCGCAGGCGGCCCGCGAAGCGGTTCAAAAGCACATTCGTTTCGTGGAGCAGGCAACACATGATCGCGAGTTGCACGAAGAACGCGAACGTGTCTCGCGTCTGCGCTACCGGCAGCGGGCCGGCATAAAGACCGGCAAGAACACTAAGGAAGATGACAGCAAATGAGTGTGGTTTTCAACGATGCGAGAGGGCCCGACGGTATCCGCCTTTATGCCATTGGGGACGTGCACGGGCGTCTCGACTTGTTGCAGGACATGCATGGGCTGATTCGTGCCGACCTTGACCAGCGCCCTGCTCACGACTGGCGGATCATTCACCTTGGCGATTATATTGATCGCGGCCCGAACTCAAGGGAAGTGCTGGATTTCCTGATTGAGGCGTCCCGTCGAGACGAGCGCATAATTTCACTGCTTGGCAATCACGATGACGGCTTTCTCACCTATCTCGCAACGAGAGATGTAGCAGGCATATTCGCGCTGCACGGAGGCGTCGATACCGCTCGGTCCTACGGTGTAGAGGTTGATTTTACGGATGCAGATTCAGCCCGGCGAGGTCACACCGCATTAGTGAAAACCGTCCCGCAAGATCATATCGATTTCATTCGCGCCATGCCACGCTCGGTTGCTTTCGGTGACTTCTTTTTCTGCCACGCAGGCATCAATCCTGCAATGCCACTCAATGCACAAGACCCTGAAGAGCTAATCTGGATCCGCACGGCTTTTCTCAATTGGACTGCCCCATTTGAAAAAGTCATTGTCCATGGACACACGCCACAAGGCACTATCGACATTCAGCCCAACAGGATCAATCTCGATACCTATGCATGGAAAAGCGGTCAGCTTTCAGCCATCGTAATCGACGGCATGAAAAGAGTTTTATTGAAGCAAAATAAATTGTTAGTGGGCGCTGGAAATACCGTAACCGTCGGTAGACATCGCATTGTTGCCCGCATCTACGGTGAATATGCCAACCGCCATGAATACAATCGCGGAAACCATCAAAACGGTAAGAAGAGCGGCATGCTTGGCGGTCATATTCGGAAACTCTTTCGACTGGAGTCGGACGAAATTCGTTAGACGAGCCGCTACTTGGGAGCCTGGCAATCAGCCTTGCTCATTCGGTCGCTGCCCGGGGAGACGGCGTTCAGTTACACCTGAAAAAGTTACCCGCAACTGAACGGTTCCCACCGGATCACCGCTTTTCCCATAAAGCCAGAATTGACTGCGCGCTGTGGCAAAGCCGCAACGCAAGAGTTCGACTTAAGGTCAAGGAGCGGTTACAAAATCTCTAGATTTGAGCTATCCAAGCCTTGGTTAAGGCAGCTCCGCGACATCTGCTTGTATTCCGAACTTCTTTGCGAGCACTGGATATTCTGCTGCCCAGTCCGGCGCGAAACCCGCGATCGGCTCGCTTAGCTGGTCGTTCCATTTGGCCACAAGCTGTGTATCCGCCTCAAAATGAAACTGTGTGCCATAGACGGCACGCCCGATGCGATAGGCCTGATGAGGAGTCATATCGCTCGTCGCCATATGCAACGCGTTCTTCGGAAGCGAAAACGTATCGCGATGCCAATGAAAAATTGGAAAAGCATCTCCTGCGGCGGACAATACCGGGTCGCCTTTGCCTTCCTCGGTAAGCCGAACTTCTTGCCAGCCGAACTCCATGGGCCGGTCCAGAATATTTGCGCCACCATAAGCACGAGCTATGAGCTGACTGCCCAGACAAATGCCGAGAACAGCCTTATCACTGTCGCCAAACCGCCGTATAAGCGAGCAAAGGCGGGAAATAGGGACATTCAACGTCGGCAAGCGCATTCTGTTCGCCCCAAGCACGATCAAGGCCTGGTATCCATCGTCGTCTGTAGGCAATACATCGCCGCTGTATGCGTGACGCAGATCAATCGAAAAACCAGCATCTGCCAGAAAGGGCTCAATTTGTCCCAATCCAGCCCCTTCGTAATTCTGAACGACCAACACACCCATGAGAAATCCCGACCATTTTTATCGTTGCTAACATGAAAAGGCCCGGACAACAGCCGGACCTTTAAATCAGTTTACAACCGAAACACTGACCGTTCGACCGGCAACGAGATGGACGCTGTGCGGCACTTCTTCAAGTTTCACACGCACCGGTACACGTTGCGCCAGACGCACCCAGTTGAAAGTCGGCGAGACATTCGCAAGCAGGCTGGAGGAATCGCTACGCTCACGATCTTCAATCCCTCCGGCAATACCCTCAACCTTTCCTTTCAGTTGCACATTGCTGCCCATGATATCGATCAGCACAGGATCACCAATCTGGATACGCTCGCTTGTTCTCTTCAAAGTAGCCGGAAACATAGAACGAATCCGTATCAACGAGGGCCGTCACTGCCGTTCCGGCGGAAACATAATCACCCGGCTGAAGCGAGAAGTTGGTAATCACCCCGTTGACGGGCGCCTTTACCGAAGATCGGTCCAGATTGAGTGTTGCCAGATCGCGATCCAGTTGTGCCTGACGATAAGAAGCTTCCGCCTGCCGGGCTGTTGTCTCAATCTGCTCCAGTTTCTGACGTGTCACCGTGGTGTCATTAAGCTGGCGATAGCGAATAAGGTCACGATTGGCCATGTCGAGTGCCGCCTTGCTGCTATCCATCTTTGCTTCTGCTGCTTGCAGAGCGAGTTTGTAACGGGCCTGGTCAATACGAAAGATAACCTCGCCCTGATGGACGGTTTCATTATCGTGGACAAACACTTCGCCGACGAGACCTGAAACATCCGGCGCTATACGGACTACATCCGCACGAATTTTACCGTCACGCGTCCACGGGGCATTCATGTAGTAGTCCCACAAATGCCAGCCTAGAAGCCCTGCCATCGTGACCATGACGACAGTTACAAAGACACGGCCAGAATGTGCAAAGAGCGTTTTCATAGCGGTATTCCATTAAGAATGACGGCGGTAACGCCGAGAATGCAAAATACATCGCAGCATCGAACAAAGGCCGATGCCATACGAAACGATAGAAGCGCACGCGTGCCAAAAGACGCTGCATGACCGAGTTTGCGAAATAGGCACCCAGCGCCATTACGCAGAGGGTCGGAATATAAATTCCGTAGATGTCAAGTTCAGGTTGCATCACAAATCACATTGTTCTTTTAGGCTGCTTGCGAGAGTTTCAACAGCGGACGCGGTGGCAAGGCAAATGGCGGAGCTTTCGGGAAAAGATTGAAGCGAAGAGCGACCAGCGCCATTCGCACACGTTTGGCTATCGCCGGTGATCCACTCTCGATAATGGCCGTAATCGCCATGTCGATGGAGGCGAGTAGGTCTTTGTCGATTTCGCCAGTTTCCTGCGGTTTGTTAGCTAAGGCTCTATAATGTGCGCTGACCCCATCCAGCACTTCATCAACGGCCGACCGACAATTTTCGGGCAGTTTGGAGCGATATTGTTGGAGATCGATCGTGTTCATCCCGTTTCGCAGATCGCGTAACAGATCGACTTTCGCGATATCAGCCGCTGGAATCTGCGCGAGACGTGGCGTCATCATGCCGATGCGGTCGATCATGCGGAGCAGCAAGCGATTCATGCGCTGGCGACGATGACGCCCGGAACCACGTTCCGCAGCAAGTGCAATATCATTCCAGCCTGCTTTGATCAGACGGCGCACACTCCATTCCGCACCCACCGACCGGACAATCGACGTCACCACGGCAGCAATCACGATTCCAAGAACCGTGGCCAGATTGGCGTTGGCAAAACTGACGAAATCATGTGTCAGATGTCCCTGGAGCATGAGCATGTTCGGCAAATTCACGCAGAGCACCATACCCAGCAGAAATTGTGAAGGAATGGCGAGCAACAAGCCAGCTGGGATGAGGAACAATCCCAGTACCAGAGCCAGCGGGAAGAAGCCGTCCACCAGCGGCAACAATGCAAATTCAAATATGAAGGCCGCAACGATAACAATCAAAAGCAGCCAGTTGAACTTGCGCATTACCGGCACCGGGTCATCCATGGTTGCAAAGATACAGCAGAAGATGCCGGCCATCATGGCGCGGCGCTGCCTTGAGACCAGCCGCTCGCAATCCAGAATGCAGTCGCCACACAGGTTGCCAGAAAGGCGGAAAAGCCCGACAGAAGTGCCATGCCGTAATCACGATGCATGGGGCGGGCTTTCAGATGCGCGTCGTAGCGACGCCACCGCAGCGAATGCCGGGAACCGGACACAATGTCCTGACGCAACGTGATGCAATCGCTCCATATCTGAACGAGATCGCGAATGCGAGCAGCCACATTGAAAGGCAGCAATTCGCCCCAACTTGTTGCGTCCTTCCCATGACGGTCAATTTCTTCAATCAACTGCAACAGAACAGTGCGGCGTTCTTCGGTCAGGTTCTCACCACTTTCTATCCAGTCGCAAGCCTCGTCCAGAAGACTCTGCACGGCTGGATGCCACGGCGTTTCGTTTTCACCGGGCTTCAACACCAGCACATCATGCAGGCTCGATATGATCGGGAGAACAGCCACCATGCGCTGCTGCAACACGTGAAGCAGCCTACCAACATTTCTGATTGATGAAGTATCATAGGCAACATGCGTGGTCAGATTGCGTAGCTCAAGTGCATCGGCTGCGAGTCGCTGGCGATCCCGAAGAAATTCAGGTGTAGCACCTCCACCGCGCATACTTGCCAAAGCAAGCTTTGAACCGTCACGCAGCCAATTATCGATACGACTGACGAGCACCGGACCGCTATGGCGCGGAAAAACAAGTCGATTGACGACAGCGGCACAAATAATGCCGATGGCGATCTCTTCCACACGACCCACGGCATAGTCAAACGTGGTTTCAGGCACTGAGACGACAGCAAAACTCGCGATTGCTACTGTGTAGCCAGCCAGCATGAACAAATAGCTGCGTGGCGTACCGTCGAGCAGGCTGATCGCAAGACAGAGGCCCATCCAGAGACCGATTGCCAATGTCAGAATCTCAGGTGAATTGACCAGATGCGGTACGAACAGAATGGTCACTGCTCCACCGATGATCGTACCAATCAGACGGTAAAACCCTTTGATGTGGTTGCACCTGATAGCGGATGCGCAACGATATAGACAGCCGCAATGGACCAATAGGGATTAGGCAGATTAGCCATCAAGCCGATCCACAGCGCAAGCATAGCTGCGGCGAAAGTCTTCAGTGAAAAGACTACATCCCAGAATTTCGGGGTTGTGTCGGCTGATTTCATCATGGCTTGCAGGAGATACCGGTTGAACGCATTGCGTCTTTCCGGCCAGGTCACCGATCAGAAAGACTGTGTTTGAAACTTTTCATTCAGCTTGCGCAATACTTCCATGGCGACATCAACAGCATCGGAATCGAGATCACCAAGGAAGCGAGCACGAAGACGAGCAGCAGACTTTTCCACCTTGTCGGCAAGAACGCGACCGTCCTCTGTCAATTGAATGAGCTTGACGCGACGATCAGCATCGTCGGCAACGCGCTGGATCAGGCCGTCCTTTTCCAGCTCATCGACAACCCGGACAATCGTTGCTCCTCAATACCGACCCGTTCGGCCAGCACACCTTGAGGGACACGATCTCCGTGCCGCAACAGGGCCATCAGCGGTATAGCTTTCGCGTCGGAAAGACCATGTTCCGCCATTGCTGCATCAAAAGCTTTCCGCCATCCTCTGGCGGTACTTGCAAGAAGCGGTGCAAATTCGACCCATGTTTGTTTCATCACATCAATTCCATTCAAATAGATAGCTTCATATCTATATGGATACAATCTAATTAATGCAACAGACATGATGTTTCCCATCAATTGTTTGTGTAGGAATGCCAATTAATTGTCTCTTGATGCGTTACCAAAGCGCTTGACCTTTGCCCCTGCCCTCTGCCATCGATGCTGACATGCGCGCGAACTACAAAATGCAGAGACTATACGTTGAAAACAGCCTCGATGAAGGCGACCAGATAGAGGTCGCCCTGCAGTCCGCACATTACCTTACCCATGTCCTGCGATTGAAGGATGGCGATGAAATTCTCGCCTTCAATGGACGCGACGGCGAATGGAAATCGCGGCTGAAGCCTGAGGGCAAAAGCGGCTTTTCCTGGTGCCCTTCGAGCAGACACGTCCGCAACCTTTACCGAGCGATTTGGTCTATTGCTTCGCTCCGCTGAAGCAGGGGCGGCTGGACTATATGGTGCAAAAGGCCGTGGAGATGGGCGCAGGCGTTCTCCAACCCGTCATCACACAGCACACTCAGGTGCCCAAACTCGGAACCGACCGCATCAAGGCCAATGCGATAGAAGCTGCCGAACAGTGCGGCGTGCTTTTCATACCTGAATGTTGCGAAGCAATCCGCTTTGACCGCTTCATCGAGCAGTGGGACGAATCCCGACGTCTGATCTTCTGCGATGAAGGGCACGAATCGGACGATCCACTAACCATCTTACAGGCGATGACGCCCGGCCCTGCCGCGTTACTAATCGGTCCAGAAGGTGGTTTTCAGAAGACGAACGTCAAACGCTCCGAAAGCTACCATTCGTAACAGCCATTCCCTTGGCCCGCGAATCCTGCGTGCCGACACCGCTGCCGTCGCAGCAATGGCTCTTGTACAATCTGTGCTCGGAGACTGGCGGAACGCGGGATGACATTCTCGAAATTTGATGTTCAATGGAATTGACTTGCGTGATTTGACAAATTTGTCCAATCACGCAGAAAAGCGAAAATCGACCAGGGATAGACTGCATGGCGCGCGATACGACTGATGAAACGGCACTAACGAGCGTTGAACAACTGGCAGGCTATCTGGCTGGCGGATGCAAGCCCAAAGATGCCTGGCGCATCGGCACCGAGCATGAAAAATTTCCATTCTACATGGCTGATAACAGTCCGTTCCCTATGAGGGACCACGCGGTATTAAAGCCATTCTTGAAGGCATGCAGGCAACGCTAGGCTGGGAACCTATTATCGATGAAGGCAATATCATCGGTCTAGTGGAGCCAACCGGACAAGGTGCCATTTCGCTGGAACCCGGTGGCCAGTTTGAGCTTTCCGGGGCACCACTTTCAACCATTCATCAGACATGCCGTGAAGTGAACGCGCATCTGTCTCAGGTTCGCGAAATAGCAGAACCTTTGGGCATCCGCTTCTTAGGCGTTGGCGGCAGTCCGAAATGGACTTTGGCCGAGACGCCCGTCATGCCGAAATCACGCTACAAGATCATGACTAATTACATGCCGAAGGTCGGGCATGAAGGTTTGGACATGATGTATCGGACTTCAACCATTCAGGTGAATCTGGACTTCGCTCGGAACGAGACATGCGTCGCAAGATGCAGGTTTCAATGAAACTGCAATCGGTGGCCACTGCACTTTTGCCAGTTCTCCGTTCACCGAAGGCAAGCCGAACCGTCTTCTATCTTGGCGCTCGAATATCTGGCGCGACACGGACAACCAGCGTTCGGGAATCCTGCCTTTTGTCTTCTCGGAAAACTTCGGTTTTGCCGATTATGTCGAATGGGCGCTCGATGTGCCTATGTATTTCATCCTGCGTGACGGCCATTATCACGACTGCACACATGTCACGTTCCGCCAGTTCATGAACGGGGCGCTGAAAGGCGAAGTAAGTGATCCGGTTCCCAATATGGGTGACTGGACTAATCATCTTTCTACACTATTCCCTGAAGTGCGTTTAAAGCGTTTTCTGGAGATGCGAGGTGCCGACGGCGGTCGTGGCGTCGCATTTGCGCCCTTCCAGCCTATTGGGTAGGGTTGCTCTATGATGAAGAAGCTTTGACAACCGCCGAGCTTCTGACCAAGGACTGGACATATGAAGAAGTGCTTGCGCTTCGCAATGAAGTCCCAGCCAAAGCATTGAACACGACCTTCCGTGGCAAACCGCTGGAACAGATTGCTCGCGAGACTTTGAAAATCTCCCGTCTAGGCCTTTTGAACCGCAATAAGCTTAACAGCGAAGGTCATGATGAAACACATTTTCTGGCGCCTCTGGAAGAAATCGTCGCCGCAGGCGTGACTGATGCCGAACGCATGCTGAAAGCATATAACAGCGTCTGGGCAGGTTCGGTTGATCCAATCTTTCTGGAATATGCCTATTGAGCATTGAGCCGCAAAACACATCCAATAGAAAGGGCGCGTTATTCGCGCCCTCAGATTGATTACAAACCCCTCGATTTTTGGAAGCAGTCAAAAACGAGGGGTTTTGATTCCGATTTGTTCACGTTCTGAATCTGGGACGTTCCGTGAATCTGAGGTCATTTTGACCCTGCCGGAGGTTTGTCAGCAGTCTGAGGGCGCGTTATTCGCGCCCTTTCTCTTTAGTCAGCTCGTAACCTGTTGCCCCTTAGTTGGATCGGGTATGACGACAATCGTGCTGCCATCGCGCACATTATTATAAAGATCGATCACATCCTGGTTAAGCATACGGATACATCCTGACGATACGGCTTTGCCGATACTCCAGGCTTCTGGCGATCCATGAATGCGGTAAAGCGTATCCCGCCCATCCTTGTGAATGTACATCGCTCTTGCGCCAAGCGGATTTTTGATCCCGGGAGGCATCCCACCATTGGCAATGCTATAAGGCTCCAGCGATGGCTGGCGAGCGACCATCTCGTCTGGGGTGTCCAGCGCGGCCATTGGCGCTTATAGGCAATCTTTGCCCGTCCGGCCCATGCAAAACCATCACGCCCGACACCAATGCCATAACGCATGGCACGGCCATTGCCGAGCACATGATAAAGATATTTGTTCGGCGTATCGACGATAACAGTGCCCTTGACTTCACTCGTCGGATAATCGACTTCTTGCCGCCAGAATTTCGGGGCAATCTTGCTCGTATCGACCGCTGGGATCGGAAATTGTTCTTCCGGCAAGGCCTGATACATCAACGGCACAGGCCGTGAAGGTGCTGGTTCAGGCAACTTTTCACCGGTTGAGATGGCTGCTGCACTGTGGAAACACAGCCGGACAACGCAACAGCGCTGGCGCCTATAAGAAAGCCACGGCGGCTGAAAGCAGCCTTTGCAAAGCCATTTGTGAGGTCGTCATGGGTTTTACGCGACATCCTGAATCTCTAACAATGACAGATGTGCGAGAAAAAGACGTCCAAGCTTAAGCCAGCCTTAAGGCTACAGCATCGGCCCCAAATGGGAAACGATTTTTGGAAAGCCGTGCGTAGATTCAATACGTTAGAGCGACCTTTGTGCGTCGGAAAGAACGCACGGTGCCCTACGCAATCTCAGCATAAAGTGGAAAACACCGCGATTGGCTGTTGCTAAAATAACGATCCCTGATTGCCGGAGCTGGGAGACTGAACCTTTTGTTTGTACAAGCTTTGCGGGCTCGCTCCCGCCCTCCTCACCTGCAACGACCGCAACGTCACCATCGCGGAACCGAATGGACAATGCATCGCCAGCCGACACGGATGCAGCCTGCTTCACCGGTTTTCCTTCTGCATCGAAGACAACCGCAAACCCACGATCGAGAACGCTTTCATAAGAAAGCGTGCGCATAAGGCGTTCCAGTTCCTGCCCGCGCCTCTGGGCTCTTTCGATCAGAAGCCGTACGGCTTGATCGCGACGACGATCCAGCTGTTCTATTGCAACGATTGTAAGCTTTGTTCGCCGCAGTATCGGCTCCGCCGAAAGACGGTTTGCCGGATGAATGAAAGCCGTTCGTCGTTCGCGCAGGAATGCCTCTAGTGCGCGAGGCAATCTTTGCCCAAGAACGGAAACGCCGCGCTCCAGTTCCATAAACCGGCGCTGAAGGAGACGCGGCGATAACTGTCGCGCATGACCTTCAAAGTGGACTCGCTTCTTTTGCGTATTCACGAACAGAGCCCGCGTAAGGCGCGAGGCGGCTTCGTCGAAACGACGACGCGGCAAAGCCAGTAATTGGTCAGCCGACGGAAGAGCGCGCACTGCCGAACGGTGGGCTTGCCTTTTCAGATCAATAAAGCGGGACATGGCCGACGAAAGCCGTGCAGATTGCCCCGCCAGTGCTGCCAGCAGGTCTGCTTTTACAGGCACAGCCATTTCCGCCGCACCTGTTGGCGTGGGAGCACGAATATCGGCGGCAAGATCAATTAAAGTCCAGTCGGTTTCGTGGCCGACCGCAGAAATTACGGGTATATGCGATGCTGCAACGGCACGAACAACGATTTCGTCATTAAAGCCCCACAAATCTTCCAGACTGCCGCCGCGCGCCACGATCACCACATCCGGCCTCGGAATGGACCCGCCCCAGGCAAAGCGTTGAAACCATCTACGGCGGCAGCCACTTCTGGCCCGCTCGTTTCACCCTGCACCCGCACGGGCCAAACGATGATATGCAAGGGATAGCGGTCCGCAATCCGGTGAATGATATCTCGAATGACGGCTCCTGTCGGAGAGGTTACCACTCCAACCACGCGGGGCATAAAGGGCAGGAGCTGCTTGGCCGCAGGGTCGAACAGTCCTTCTGAAGCCAGCCGCCGCTTACGCTCCTCCAGAAGCGCCATCAGCGCGCCCGCGCCGGCAGGCTCCATCTGTTCGATGACGATCTGATATTTCGATGAGCCTGGATAGGTTGTGAGCTTGCCGGTGGCAATAACCTCCATCCCCTCTTCGGGACGGAAGCGTAGACGACTCATCGAACCGCGCCAAATCACAGCCTCCAGACGTGCACGATCATCTTTCAAAGCAAAATAAGCGTGTCCCGACGAATGTGGACCACGATAGCCGGAAATTTCGCCGCGCACGCATGCCCGAACGTGTCCTCAACCGTGCGCTTCAACGCGCCGGAAATCTCGGAAACGCTATACTCGGCGACATTGGACGATGCGCCAGTAAAACTCGAATCGGAACCCATGCTCATCCCATCATAGGCAATCAGGTGGCATGGCTGGTCAAGGAGCCATGCAGCGATTTACTGTTTCATCACCAGCCTGGCAGCAATTCGTTGGCTCGCACCCTCCTCGTACGAACCGCCGGGAACGGCGAAATTTCCGCCGAAGCCATCACACCTGGCTGCGGTGACGATATATTGTCTAGACTTTCGATAATATGCTGCGCAAGTGCGTCTACGACTGCGTTTTGTTTCGTGTGGCCACGCATGATACCGATGCCGAATTCCGGCAGCATTCCAAACCCGTCTGCTTCACCGAGTACCCGCATGCCGGGACGCAACGCACATTCTGGAAGCACCGAGACCGCAAGCCCCGAAAGAACGGCAGCCGCCAGGACTGTCGCAGACCAGCTCGTGATTATGATACGATAATCCCGCTTCACCGCTTCGAGCACATCAATAGCCGCGTGGCGCCAGATGCAAGTCGGGCGCCCGACAGCAAGTGGTAACACCGCTTCTTCGTGCACGGCATGGTTGGCGGATGTGACCCAAAGTAATGGCTCTGTGCGAACGACCTCGGAGCGGCGTGTGTCGTCGCACTGTGTGACAAGCGCAATATCCAGTGTGCCGCGGCGGATCATTTCGTCCAGATTGACTGTCGGTTCACAAACGACCGACAACTCGACACGCGGGTTTGATCGCGCAAAACGCGCCATGATTTCTGGCAAAACCGATCGGCATAATCATCCGGCGTTCCAATGCGCACATGGCCTTCCAGTTGAGTGTCATCAAACGCAGCGATGGTTTCACCATTGAGCTGCATCATGCGGCGCGCATAAAGCAAGAGCCGCTCCCCTCCTCGGTAAGACGATTGATCCGTCCATCACGTTCAAATAACGGTTTACCAATGCGCTCTTCCAGCCGGCGCATCTGCATGGAAACAGCAGATTGCGTCTTGAAAACGGCATCGGCTGCCCGCGTAAAACTGCCCGCATCCGCTATCGCTATGAAAGTCTGCAACTGATCGAGATCCAGAGGCGTGCTCATCGGCGTCATCCATCATTATTATTGAAGAATTACATTAAAACATTCGTTGGAACAATCAATTCGATTGTTGGATAAAGCCGCCATCCTAAAGGAAAAGGAGCCGCGAAAGCGAATGACCCTGACGATGAGGATCACTTAGCCCTGCCAGATCAAAGGAGAGCGGACATGACAGCGACAAGCAAGATAACGACAACGCATTTACCTGCAATGAACGGACAGACCTCCACGTTCGTGCAGATGGTAAAGACCGTATTTACGTCGATCATGCGTCGCTGGACGTTTTCAATGGTCGACGGCAAGTGCTGAACCTGAGCAGCTTTGACGACCACATGCTGCGCGATATCGGACTTCGCCGTGAGGATATTTACACGGCAGCTCATTACCGTGGCACCGAGGACCCTACGCGGGTTCTGAGTGAACTGGCAGACGCTCGGCTACGAATCAAGGCTACACGTCTGATCTGTTGAACCAACATCTCTTCGGGTCCGGTAAGACACAGTCTTTTGAACCCGAGACAAATCATCTGGCAGGCGCCACCTTCACATACCGGGTCCCTCCCGGTCAGCCTGCCCTTTGCCCGGCCGCTCCTCCGCTGGCCGGGCTTTTTATGCGCCAGCTTCCAGAAAGCATTCTTCTGCGCATCGATTTGCAGCACCCCACCGCATGAAATCAGCAATTGCTGGACAACTTGAATTGCGTTGATTTTTTCGAAGAAAAGTGTTGCGTTCGGTGTTTGAGTTCGCTAGATGGAGGCCGTCGCGAACGAGCTAACGCTTTCATCGCGCATGCAAGCCTCCAGTCTGAAGGCATTTGCTAATCCCTGCTGGGGATAGTTTAAGGGTAGAACAGCGGACTCTGACTCCGTTAGTCTTGGTTCGAATCCAGGTCCCCAGCCAAATCTTTTCTCAAGAAAATCAATATCGTAGATCGTAAGCTGGAATATGATCTGGCATTTTTCATGTCACGTCCATCGGCAGCCAGCTTTCAACGGTTAGCTTACAATATCATACACTGCATCAAGGGTTTTCAAAGCCGAATACCTACCGGATTGAATATTACAAAAATTCAGGTCCGCTCTTGAACTTGGCAAATCCATACACATTTGAAGAAATGCAGCGCCGGGCCCCTCTGGTCATGGCTACCGCTATGGCGATGTCGGGGCTGCTCCACTTGTTCAATTGGAGATGGTCCGGCGATGGATTCGCTTATTGTAGCCCTTTCGGGCGATTTTCTCGGCACACCTGTATATTTCTGGGCGGCGTTTATCATTGTTGTCGTCGGCTTGCTTGTTTTCGACCTCGGTATTTTGCATCGTGACGAGCACGAGATCGAAGCCGGAAAGCCTCCTGCTTTATGGCTTTTATGTCCTGATCGCGCTGGCCTTCGGTGGCTGGGTGTGGTGGCAGCGCGGGGCAGAGTCCGGTCTGGAGTTTTATACCGGCTATCTGATCGAGCAGAGCCTCGCGATGGACAACATGTTTGTTATCGCAACGATCTTCGGTTTCCTTGGTATTCCCCGTCTTTACCAGCACCGTGTTTTGTTCTGGGGCATTCTCGGCGTTATTGCCTTCAGAGCAGTCTTGATCGGGCTTGGCGCCGCACTTGTGCACGAGTTTAACTGGATTCTTTTCCTCTTCGGCGCATTCCTGGTTTTCACCGGATTCAAGATGTTCGGACATCAGGATGAGACACCCGACATCGAACAGAACGCCGTATTCAAATTTCTGCGTCGCCGGTTCAATATCACTCGCGAATTGCATGGCCGCAATTTCACGATCAAACAGCCACATCCCAAAACCGGCAAGATGGTTACCTGGCTGACGCCACTGGCGGTAGCACTTATCATGGTGGAGACCGTTGATCTGATCTTCGCTGTTGACTCTGTCCCTGCTGTCTTCGCAGTCACTCAGGACACGTTTATCGTCTACACGTCGAACATCTTTGCCGTTCTGGGCTTGCGCGCGCTTTATTTCGCCTTGGCTGCGGCGATGAACCGGTTCCGCTATCTACAGGTATCGCTTGCGATCATTCTGGTGCTGATCGGCATCAAGATTTTCCTTGTACCATTGGGCGTTCACATCAACACGCTGCTGTCGCTTGTCGTAACGTTGGCTATTCTCGCGAGCGGTGTACTTTATTCGCTGTATAAAACCCGGAATGAACCGGACATGAGTGTCGAGGACCTCGCCAAGCAGCACCATATAGAAAACTGATCGAAAGCAGTTTGAATGACAGAAAGGTCGGCCCACATGTGCCGACCTCTTTCATGTGATGACGGTGTAAAGATTGGGGGTACTTTCTTCGGATACCCCAGCAGCACTGTCATACTGATAATAATCATATGCTCATTGCCCGTCTCCGGCGCGATTTTCGCTATTTCGGATAGGGCGACCCCCATACCGGATTGATCCACATTTCCGAAGCTCCGCTGCGCACCGCGCTTGATCGTCTGGGTGCATCATGACGAACTGCATGTCTACAACGCCACGAAGTGCTGGGGCGATACTTCGCGATATTCGCGTAAAGGCACAACATAATCCGCCGAACGAATTGGGCTCTTGAGTTCCCCGTTTCGCTTGAAAGCCTGGCCCTGCGCCGGTCTGGGTCAGGAACCGGAACAGCCGCCATCAACTTGCGTGTATAATCGTGTTGGGGATTCTCAAACACCGACGACCTCGGTCCGATTTCTACAATCTCGCCCAGATACATCACCGCCACACGATGGCTTACACGCTCGACTACGGCCATATCGTGCGAGATGAACACGAACGCCAGATCGAGGCTCTGCTGAAGATCAAGCATGAGATTGATGACCTGCGCCTTGATCGAGACATCCAGTGCGGACACACTTTCATCAGCAACGATAACTTTGGGCTTCAGGGCAAGCGCACGGGCGATACAGATACGCTGCCTTTGTCCACCAGAGAATTCATGCGGATAGCGCTTTGCCATATCCGGCGTCAGACCAACCTTTTCCAGCATACCAGCAACAACGTCCTTCGCGTCCCGTGCGCTCCCCAGTCGGTGTTCAATATATGGTTCCGCAATAGCAGCTCCCACCGTCATGCGCGGGTTCAACGATGCATAAGGATCCTGAAAGATCATCTGAACCGTTCGCCGCATCTCACGCATGGCCTGCTTGTCAAGGGCCAGAATATTTTGGCCTTCAACCAGAACCTCACCGGAATCCGGCTCAGTCAGTCGCATGATGGCGCGCCCCGTCGTCGATTTCCCGCACCCGCTCTCGCCAACCAGAAAGGGTTTCGCCCTTGCGGAGATCGAAGGACACCTTTTCCACGGCATGAACACGCCCGCTTAAGCGAGACATGAAACCTGAGTAAATCTCGAAACGCTTGGTAAGGCCTTTCACTTCCAACACAGGCACATCGACCTTGTCGACCGTATCCGCCACCTCGACCGGCTTTTCCGAAAGGCCGGTCGCATTGTCTACTATCGGAAACCGCAGAGGACGTTGATAGCCCTGCATTGAACCCAGTACAGGAACTGCCGACAAAAGTGCACGCGTGTAAGGGTGTTCGCTCTGCCGGAAGATATCGACTGTCTGCCCTGTCTCAACCTGCTTTCCACGAAACATGACAACTGTACGATCCGATATTTCGGCCACCACGCCCATGTCATGCGTGATGAAAAGAACGGACGTGTCCTCCTCTTCCTGCAACGTCTTGATAAGATCGAGTATCTGGCCCTGAATGGTTACATCCAAAGCCGTCGTCGGTTCGTCGGCGATCAGCAGTTTGGGTCTGGATGCCAGAGCCATCGCGATCATGACACGCTGGCGCATACCGCCTGAAAAGCGATGCGGATATTCATCGAAGCGGGATACTGCGGACGGGATGCGGACCTTTTCAAGCAAGCGGATCGTTTCAGCACGCGCATCTGCCTTTGACATTTGCGAATGGCAGAGCAATGCTTCCGAAATCTGGTCCCCGATTGTGAAGAGCGGATTGAGGCTCGTCATCGGCTCCTGAAAAATCATAGCGATTTCGTTGCCGCGTATCCGGCGCATTTTCTCTTCTGGAAGCGTCAGAAGCTCCCTATCTCCCAACCTGATACTGCCTTCGATGCGGCTCGTATCCTTCTGCAAGAGACGCATGATCGACAGTGAGGTGACACTCTTGCCTGAGCCGGATTCCCGACGATTGCGACGGTTTCTCCGGGATGGACATCGAAGGAAACGTCATCCACAACCGGTTTCCAGGCACCATCGACCAGAAAAGAGGTGCTCAGCCCTTGAACGGATAGAACAGGTTCGTGTTTTCCAACCGTCGCAATTTTCTCAGACGTCATGATGTTCCTCCGCTTTACTCAGGCTCCGCCAATCAATCCGGCCAACGCAACAAGCTGTCGAAGCGATGCCTGCTTCGATCCTCAAAGGGAGTGGCGATAATCTCGTTCGATGCCCGGGCTTTGTCGAGTTCCTCCCCAAGACGTTGAGCAACGACCGTCTCCTGCCCTGGATGAAGATTGCAGGGATCGATATAGAAATAGTTGTGCTCTACCTCATGATCACGGGCGATGACCGGCGGGTTCCCGCGCAAGCGCGGTAACCAAATCCCAGGCCGTGATGTGGGCGTCAGCAGCCGATACAATCACTCGCAGACGGTCGAGCGGATTGTTCGTCGGATCTGGTTCGATCAGAGCGGTGATACCGGGACGTCCATCCAGCGTCTTCTTCCACAATTCCAGATATCCGGTCTCCCTTTCGCGAATTCCGGCATGGTCGCGTTTTTCCCACGCTTCCAGCGCCGCCATAACGCCATAAATACTCTCTTTACCAACTTTCATGCCGCGCCCGATGCCGAGATTTTGCAGGAACGCATTGCGGACAGCTCTTCTTACCTGCAACAATGCCGGAGGTCGGACCACCCAGAAACTTGTGTCCCGAATAGATTGCGACGTCTGCGCCCTTTTCCAGAAACAGCTTCAAGTCGTATTCAGATGCGGCATCCACGATCACTGGCACGCCCTTGGCATGCGCGATCTCGACAAACTCACTGAGATGCAAAAGGCCATAGTCGACGACGTGGTGCGATACGACATAAACCGCCGCAGCCGTCTTTTCGGTAATCGCATTTTCCATGTGATAGCGATGCGTCGATGTTGCCTGTCCGATCAGAACGACCTTACCTCCCGCAAGCCGGATTGCCTGATCGACTGGAGCGCCGTAGCTGACCACATGACCGGTCTGCACCAGAACTTCATTCTTTTCTGGCGTGACATCCGGCAATTTCTCAATTGCGAGAAGGTTGTTGCCTGTCATAGCTCCGGCAACAGCAAGCGTAATGCCCGACGAGCAGGACGCGGTAACGAACCCGGCTTCGCCGCCCGTTAATCGTGCGATCACTTCACTCGCCTTGCGCTGCAGATCATTGATCTCGACGAATTGCGGCAGGATGGCCGCCATCGCCTCTATTGCCTCCGGCACGACGATGGACGCGCCAAGCGATGTCATCGTCCGGAAACATTGATGACCGGTCGAAGCCCGATCCTGGTGCGGATATCATCGGTCATGTCAATTCTCCCATTTCTTTCACTGTCTCAGGCATAGACGGATATGCCATAATAATGTAATAACTTCTAGAATTTAACATGGAGCACTTGCGTGAGCGCATCATCATCCACCGTCCCCGCTGAAACGTCCCCTGCGGACGACACCAAAGCCAAGTCGACACGCCGCTCGCGTGTGAGCGGCATAGACCGTGCGTTGCAAGTGATTGATTATCTTTATGAAACCGGCGCTCCGGCTGGTCCTATGCGATTGCGAAAGCAATCAAGGCGCCTTTGTCGACCGTTTATGTGACGATCGACGATCTGGTTGAAAAGAACATGCTCGCCCGCAACGTGGATGGCGCAATCTGGCTCGGCGCCCGGCTCTATCACTACGGCCTTGCTTATGCGCGTTCGCTTGATTTCATGAGCGTCGCCACGCACGAAATGCATGATCTTTGCCGCGAAGCGAACGAAGCGGTGCAGCTGTGTGGCCGGGACGGAGATCATATGCTCGTTCTGGCCATGGCCGATGGACCGAGCCCGTTCCAGGTTGCCTCGCGTGTTGGCACAAGAGTGCCCTTGAACTGGACTGCATCCGGCCGCCTTCTGGTCGGTCATTTGGCTGAAAGTGAACGGGTAGAGCTTTTCAAGCGCTGCGCCCGGACGTCCCCAACCGGTCGGGCCGAAATCGACGCCACAAGCCTCTCGGAGGCTGCGGCGAAAGCCTGGTGAGCGGCTCTCGATCCAGATTGCCGAATCCGACTATGCGGTTGCCTGTATTGCTTCTCCGATCTGTGACAGCGATGGACAATGTGTTGCAACGATCTCCATCGTGCTCCCAGAGCAGAAAGTGCTTTCCGACGAAGGCCGCTATACCAGCCAGGTGCGCGCTTCGGCAGCAAAGATCGAAAAGCTGATGGGTTGGCGCAATCATTGACGCTGCCCTAGTCGTTCAGAGCGACGATCGCTTCGATTTCAACCGTGATATTGCCCGGCAAGGAACCGAAGCCGACGGCTGAACGCGCATGTTGTCCGGCAGCACCAAATACTTCGATGAAAAGATCGGAGCAGCCATTGATGACGTTGGGGTGCAGTTCGAAGTCCGGCACGGCATTGACCATACCCAACAGCTTCACGACACGCTTCACACGGGAAGGTCGCCAAGCGCCTCATGCATGACGGCCAGCAGATTGATACCCGTCAGCCGGGCATCCTGATAGGCTTGATCCACGCCGATATCACCACCGACTTTTCCCGCACGCAAATGTCCGCTCTCTTCCCGAGGGCCCTGTCCGGAAAGATAGAGGATATTGCCTTCCCGAACATGCGTAACAAAATTCGCGATGGGCGGCGGCGGCGGCGGCAAAGTTATGCCAAGCAAAGCCAGGCGCTCATAAGGGAATGTCGTACTTCGGTCGTTTGGGGAGAAAGAGACACGAATTTTCCTCATCATTTCGTCACGGGGCGTTCCCGCAAATTCAATGCTGCGCCGACAGCTTCAGCGCCACGAATAGCCATGGCTATGGCGAACGAGTTTGCGCGCACGCGGTATATAGCGGCTGGCCGTAATGGCTTCGGCGCCGATGACTGCGTAGCGGGGTTCGAAAAGCTTGTTCAGACGAGACACGTCACCGTTGGAATCCGTCGCTTCCAGGTCGGCATCGATCAGATCAAAAATCGTGAAATCGGCACGCTGCCCAACGGAGAGCCGATTATCCATCGAAAGCTTGATGACTGACGCCGGATTATGCGTGACCGCTTCGATGACATTTTCAAAGGGCATGTTGACCGACAGCAGCTTGGACATGGTTGTCGCCATATCCCAGACAGGGAAGTTCATTGAATGGCCATGCAAGTCCGTCGAGATTGAAAAGGGAAGGAGGCCACGTTCAATTGCCGCTTCAGCGACCTTAAAGAGAAGGATGCTCCGCCATGGCCGATGTCCAGCCGGATACCCTCACCTGCGCAGCGTTCCGCGAGGTTGAACAGGTCTTCGTCTTCCATGATGCTGGAGCCGGATTTGCCGTTGAAGCAATGCGTGACCACATCGCCAGGGCCAAGGATCTCCAGAACTTCATCATAAAGGGCCGGCGGTTCGCCCACATGTACCATCATAGGCACTTTGAGTATTTTGGCGATCTTCTTGCCAAGTTTGACCGGCGTAACGCCCCATGACCCGGTTATGACGTGGCTGGCCCGGACCTTAATCCCGACAATATGATCGCTATTGGCTGCATAGCATTCGAGAATGCGGTCAAGATCGATATCCTTGATGTCCCGTAGTTCCGGAACCCGGTTGCAGGCGACAAGGCCAATGGAACCGAGATTGAGGAAGGCTTTGATCCGTTCCTTCGCTGGTTCGATGATATATTCCCGGAAACCGTGAAAATTGGCTTCTCCCGCCGAACCGGCATCGACGAGCGTCGTCACCCCTCGCTCAGCACCGCACTCCGAAGGGCGTATCGAAATATCCGTACCGCCATGCCAGATATGGACATGCAGGTCCACCCAACCGGGTGAAATCCAGGCTCCCTTGCCATCGACACGCTCCACCTCGGCGGGTGCGCTCAACGACTTGCCGATGGCGCTGATATTGCCGTCTTTCCCGACCAGAATATCGGTCGGCGCATCGGAATGTTCTGCACCGAAAGCTACCGGTTTGACATTGGTGATGAGAAGCGGCTTCGCCTGTTCACCGGAAATCATATTACAAATCCCTTCGCAGTCTTGGATCGAGCATGTCGCGTAATCCATCCCCACCATCTGGAGCGAGAGAACGGAAAGAATGATGGCGAAGCCGGGGAAATAGGTCATCCAGTCGGCCTGACCGATATATTGCCGTCCCGCGGCAATCATGGTTCCCCAGGTTGGAATCTCAGGGCTGACACCAAGACCGAGAAAGGAAAGCCCTGCTTCGGCGAGCATTGCGCTCGCAAATAAGAAAGTGCACTGCACGATAATGGGCGAAATCAGATTTCTCAGCACGTGCCGCGTCATGACGTGAAATGTCGAAATTCCAAGCGATTGGGCCGCTTCGACATAAGGCAATTCGCGGATCACCAATGTCGAGGCGCGCACGATGCGCGCCAGCCTGGGCGAATAGACCACAGATAGCGCAACAATGACCGTCGCCAGCGATGGGCCGAGTGCGGCAACCAGCGCAATGGCCAGAAGAATATCGGGAACGCCATCATCGCGTCGATCAGGCGAGCGATGGGCGTGTCCAGACGCTGAAAGAAGCCTGCAAGCAATCCGAGCGTCACCCCTATCACCGCAGACAGGACGACAACCGCCGCTCCCACCATGAGCGATAGCCTCCCGGCATAGATCGTGCGCGAAAACACATCACGTCCGAACTCATCCGTGCCAAACCAGAACATCTCGCTAGGCGGCTTGAGGCGGTTGACGATGGATAGCTTCGAGGGCGAATAAGGCACGATCCAGGGCGCCAGCAGCGCGAGGATAGCAAAGACCGCAAGCACGATAATGCCAGCCGCCACTGTCTTGCGTTTGAACAGCCGGCGGATGAACAAAGCGCTTTCCGAAGGGGCTTTTGCGTGGTCGTAACAAGATCGGCCATCAGTAGCGAACCCTCGGATCTACGAACAGATAAAGCATATCGATGATGAAATTGATCAGGACATAGAGCCCCGCGATGACGAGCAACGCGCCCTGAATTACCGGATAATCCCGTCGCAGGACCGCAGACACGACAAGATTGCCAACCCCTGGGAGGCCGAACACCGTTTCCGTCACCACAGCTCGGAGATCAGGACGGCTGCCGTGAGACCGATAACAGTCAGGATGGGGATCAGCGCATTCTTCAATGCATGCTTCATGATCACGCGGCGCTCGATCAATCCTTTTGCCCGTGCCGTGCGGATGTAATCGTCACCAAGAACATCGAGCATCGAGGCACGGGTAAAACGCAGGATCAGAGCAGAGGAAACCAGCCCCAGCGCGATGGCTGGCAGGATCAGATGATACATTCGATCGATGAAGCTAGAACCCGGACCGCCATAGCCTGACACCGGAAACAGGTTCAACCGGACCGCGAAAAACTGCATGAGGATGAGGCCGAGCCAGAAGCTCGGTATGCTGGCTGCAAGCATGGCAACCGTCGTTGCAGCCTGATCGACAAAGGAACCGCGCCGGTAGGCTGCATAAATGCCAACCGGCAGCGCGATAACGCAGGCGATAAGAAGAGAAAGAACCGTCAGAAAGAATGTCGGTTCAGCCCGGTCGAGCAACGCTGCGCCGACCGGCATGTTTAGAAAAATAGACTGGCCGAGATCGCCTTTCAGTAGCTGGCCGATATAGTAAAAGTATTGAATAATCAGCGACTGATCGAGACCGAGCCGGGCGCGCAGATCGGCAATGTCCTGCGCCGATGCGTCAGGTCCAAGCATGACAGCAGCAGGATCTCCGGGCGTCACCCGGACGATCACGAATACGATCGTCACGACCAGAAACATGACGACAGCCATGCCAACAAACCGCTGAAGGATATAGCGCACCATGCGATCGGCTTCTCCAGATTGAACCATTCAGCGAATGCCGCCCGCACGGACGGCATTCGCATTGCGGAGTTATTTCTTCAGCGAAGCATTCCAGAAATAAGGCCACGGCGCTGGCTCAACGCCCTCCAGCTTGGTGGACATTGCCGCGACAGCATTGAAGTCGCCGATCTTGATCAGGGGCAGTTCGTCATAGATGGTCTTCTGAACGTCTGCCCACAGCGCAATGCGCTTTTCCGGATTGGATTCAGACGTGAATGCATCAACTACGGTTTTACGCGCTGGCGTGTCCCACCAACCCGGCGAACTGGTCGACAAAGAGCCAATCAAAGCAGGCTCGGGCAGGAAGGGGCTATGCGTTATGTAGATATCCCAGAGTTTTGGATCGGCGCGGCGCTGCGTCAGCGTCGCCCAATCGACCACCTGCAAGTCCACATTGAAACCGGCAAGCTTCAGATATTCGGCGGCCACCTGTGCCATCTTGTAATGGAACTCGTACTGGCGGCTGGTCAGGATACGTAGCGGCTCGCCATTGTAGCCGGCAGCCTTCAATGCTTCCGCCGCGGCCTCCGGCTGGGCGACGTTGTAATTGCCTTCGACGCCAGCCTCCGTATTCCAGACGAAATTGGACGGATAGAAAGCGCCGTCCAAAGCGTAGAATTCCGTGCTGCCAAACGCGGCTGCAAGCATGTCTTCCATGCTCAATGCCTGTGTGGCGGCCTTGCGTACGGGCAGTTTCGAGGCCACGCCTTCCGGTGTTGAACACAAAGACAGGATAGCCGAAGGGCTTCAGAAGCAATGGCTGGGAAGCCGTTGATGACTTGATCTTGTCGAATGATTCAACCGGAATGGAGTCGACATAGTCATACTGTCCGGAAACCGCCGCTTCGACACGGGTGTTGGCGTCAGGAACTGAAACGAAGCGGATTTCATCGAGATATTGATGACGCGCACCGCCATAACCGTTACTTTCGCCGTCACGCGACTTGTAACCGTCGAAACGCACGAGCTGAATATACTGATCTGCCTTGCGTTCCTTGAGCATATAAGGGCCGGTACCGATAAATTCGTTCATCGGCTCAGCCAGCTTTTCCGAGGGTATGATGATCGCGGCAGAATTGTTGAAGGCAAGCAAAGAGGTCAATGGCGCATAAGGCTCTTTGAGCGTTATCGTCACCGTTGCGGATCGGTCGCCGCAATGTTTTCGATGAAGACCGAGGCCTGTTTCCCGCGTGATGCCAGCTTCGTCCAGCGCTCCAGCGACGCAACCACATCTTCCGACGTCATGTCGCTGCCATCATGGAACTTGATGCCGGACCGCAGCTTGATCGTATAGGTTTTCCGTCGGCGCTGATTTCAGGCAGGCTTTCGGCCAGCAGTGGCGTCGGTTTCCATTCCTTATCGAAGGTGTAGAGCGTTTCGAAGATATGCTGCGTGACGATACCCACGAGATCGGCGGTGGATACCATAGGATCGAGCGTCGGGGGCTCGCCAATGGTCGCGACATTGATGACGCCGCCTTTGTCCTGAGCCAGCGAAACGCCGGGACTGAAGATCATGGCAGAAGCCAGAAGGAATGCTAATTTGATCCGCAAGGCAGAACCCCATTTTTTGATTTGTTCCACAATTATGTTATATAGGCTTTTATAAAAGAATACCTGAGAAAGTCGGGGTGTCAATCTCTCACAGAGTTTCAATTGGAAAATGTCCAGCCATCAAAGATAAAACTCATTGAATTCAAGGAATTACGCTTCTGATAAGATAAACGCGCCGCAAGTATCGCAGCATCTTTCATTCGTTTTGGCTGAGAGCATAACCATATCTCGAACATCGTTACGGGGCCCGTAGTCATCGCACTCGTGTTTCATCGCAAAAATACGGGAGTGCTCATACTATATGCGCATTTCAGAATTTATGAGTGGCACACCCGTAACTGCCTCGATATGAGTGCGCCATGACACGCAAAGGCCAAGGCTATCTCTTCACACTTCTCGCGGTTACCATTTTTGCAACGCAGGATGGTATTTCGAAGTATCTTGGCACACATTATTCGCCGATACTCATAACGATGATCCGCTATTGGGTCTTTGCCGCGTTCGTTTTGCTGCTCGCCGCTCGCTCCGGGGCATCGCTAAAGCCGCTGCAACCAAACGGCCATTCCTGCAACTTTTCGCGGCGTCCTGCTTGCCGCCGAAATCGTGACGTTCATATTCGCTCTTAGTCGCGCGGGCATGGCAACGGCGTCGATCTTTCAAGGCGCACCGCTATTAGTGACGATGCTCTCCGTGCCATTTCTTGGTGAAAAGGTTGGCTGGAGACGCTGGACGGCGATCGCCATCGGGCTGGTCGGAGTCTTGCTGATTATTAACCCTGTGACTGCGAAGTTCGACACAAGCCTGCTTCTTCCGGTGGCAGCGATGGTTATGTTTGCCGTTTACGCCGTTGCCACGCGCGCTGTCAGCCAGAGTGACGATACGATGACCAGCTTTTTCTACACTGGTGTGACAGGAGCCGTAACCCTGACATTTGTCGGCAGCTTCTATCTGATGCCGATCGCACAGACCGATTGGTTCTGGATGGCTGCCCTTTGTGCCTGCGGCATTGCAAGCCATTACTTTCTCATCCGCGCTTACAAAATTCTGGAGGCAGGAGAAGTGCAGCCACTCACCTATCTCCAGCTCGTTATAGGCGCATTTATCGCGGTTACGGTATTTCGCGAACAACTGACATGGAACATCATCACGGGTGCAGTGATCGTTGTCAGCGCCGGATTATTTTCTGTCTTCCGTGAACGACAACTTGGTAAAAGCAAACCGCACACGCTCGGTTAGATACAAACTCAAAATGGAAAGAGCGAATAGGTCAAAAATGTTAAAGCGCTTTCCTCCAGTTTATTTCACGTCCGCCTTTATGATCTTTATGCCTTTCTTCGGGGTCGAACCGATTATTGAAAGGTTTTATCATGAAAAATGTAGGCGTATACACCTTGATGCTGACGGTTATTACCAGCGGAAACGCAATAGCCCAAGGTACGCAGAAAATTTCACCTGAAGACTTATACAAGGCCGCAACAAATCAACTTGGCATTGTCGAATATTGTAAAGACAAAGGCTTTGCCACCCAGGAAGATATTGACGGCCAAAAGTCGATCATGAACTTGATGCAGGCCCCTGCCGACAAGGCTGGGCTTGATGAGACGCGTGAAGCAGGAAAGAAGGGTGTCGTCCAGTCAATGGGCCAGGAAACCGACGTCGAAGAATTTGCCAAGACTTCGGGCAAGAGCGTGGAACCGTTCTGTCAGCAGATCACGACAGCGATCAAGCAATCGGCTGCGCAAATTCAAAAGTAAGTCGTCAGAACATGATTGATATTCAGAAACCCCGCTCCATTTAGGTCGGGGTTTCTTTGCGCTCATGCTGTCGAGCAGCCTTCGAACGGAAGACAAAATCACCAAACTTGATAATTTAATCCATGTTTTGATCTGTATTGTCCCATAGGCTTCCAGCCGGCAGTTGACCTACTGAGAGCGCCGGTCTTTTTATGTCATCTACACAATACAAATATGATCGAGTGGATATGTCATGATGCAACCAGTTACGCCGAATAGCAGTCGTATTGAAACCGGTTGCGCTATAGCCGGTGGCGGGCCGGCAGGACTGATGCTGGGCCTGCTGCTGGCGCGCGCAGGCGTTAATGTCGCTGTTCTAGAGAAACATTCCGATTTTTGCGTGATTTTCGCGGTGATACAATTCACCCATCCACCCTTCAGGTCATGCATGAACTCGACTTGCTGGACGGGCTCCTGGATTTGCCTCATACAAAGGCGCATCGGTTGCATGCAGAGATCGGAGGTCAGGACATCACGATAGCCGATTTCTCGAAGATTCCTGCCCAGTGCCGATTCATCGCTTTCATGCCGCAGCGGGAGTTTCTCGATTATATTGCGCGCGAAGCCGAGAAATATTCGAACTTCAGGCTCATCATGTCTGCCAAGGTAGTCGATCTGATCGAACAGAACGGGAGTGTCACCGGCCTTCTTGCGACAACACCCGATGAAACGATCAGGATTGATGCCAAACTTGTCGTGGGTGCAGACGGGCGAAACTCTGTGGTCCGCACAAAAGCCGGTCTGGAGGTCGAAAATTTTGGCTCGCCAAGCGAAATTCTCTGGATGAAACTGTCTCACGCTCCCAATGATCCACCCTATACGATGGGCCATGGCGGTCCCCGGCAAGGTTTCATCATGGTTGATCGCGGCGACTATTGGCAATGCGGTTACGTTCTCCGCAAGCAAACTTTTGCCGAGGTGAAACAGAAAGGGCTCGACGTATTCAGGGAAGCGGTTGCGAAAGCATCCCCATTGCCTGCGGATCGAATGGACGAAATACGCACCTGGGAAGATGTGCACCTGCTGAGTGTACGCATCGACCGGCTTAAGACGTGGTGGAAACCGGGACTTCTATGCATAGGCGACGCTGCCCATGCCATGTCACCTATCGGCGGTTTCGGGGTCAATCTCGCTGTTCAGGATGCCGTTGCTGCTGCAAATATTCTGGCAGAACCGCTTAAGAAAAACAGAGCACTGTCTTCATATCTTGCGGCAGTCGAAGCACGGCGTCGTTTTCCAACAAAGGCAACGCAGAAGCTGCAACTGATGATGCGCAGCGATCGCCGCAAGCGCGAAACAAATGACACTAGGCGCGATGGGCCACCCGCTTTTATGCGCCACCTCGCACGCTGGCCCATTCTTGCACATTTGGCGGGCAGGTTGATCGGGGTCGGCTTCCGTCCCGAGCACGTCCGGAACAACTGAGCGGCAGAGCTTCAATCCATGTCGTCAAGCTCGTCGTGAATACCGGCGACGATCTCCAACCGCTGTTGCGCCGATTTGCCTGCATGCGAAGCATAGGTCAAAGCGAGAAGCCGAATGGCGCTGCTGACGGCGGTATAAGATGCTCCCAATGCGAAGCTGTCTACATGACACGGCAGCACGACGCGCGCATAACGCTGGGCTTCCGAAACCGATCCACGGTCCGTAATGGTCACAATATTCAACCGGCTCGTAGCCGCATAACCCAGAATTTGTTTCAACAATGCCCGATGCGGCGGCAGCGTAATCAATAACAACACATCTTTTGGACCTGTCATGGCAAGATCTTCAGCCCACGAACCCTGGTTGATACCGAGGATCATCACGCTGTGCCGCAACCTCGAGAATAAAAGCCTCGCATAACGCGCGAACCCTTCCTCATCACCGACCCCGACGACCCAGACACGCGGCGCTTCTGCGATAAGTTCGGCAGCTTCACGCATCTTGTCTGAGCGAAGCGCCTCGAATGTTCGGGTTATATTAGCGATCTCCATATCGAGATGCGCGCTGATGGTACGCACCAGCGGTACTTCTTCGTCAACCGTACTCGAATATTCAAAGGTTCGGTGCGATTGCGCTCCTCACGCGCCTGGAGTTTCACCTCATTGAAATCGGCATAGCCCAGATGCTGAAAAAAGCGAGCCGTGGTTGCCTTGGATACGCCGGCCATCTCCGCGATTTCGGTAGCGGAATGAATCAGAATGTCATCCTCACGCTCGAGAACGAGCTGCGCGATTTTCTGCTCGCCTGCCGTGAGCTTTGCGTAGCGCTCCTGTATGCGCAGTACCAGACGTGAAGCCATGTGCGTTTATTCCGAATCTCTCTGTGCACTAAAAAGCTTATCATCGCCTCTTGCAATACTGAAACATTTGTTTCATTGATAATGAAACATTGAAATTCATGGAATCTCCATGGCGTATTCCCGCAGTATACGGCAGCGCATCTGGGATCGACTGAAAGATGTCGCCCGCCCTGATGCACGCTTCCACTTCAAATTCTCGGAATTCATACCGGACTTTGAAGGTGTAGAGGCAGCTACGGATCGCTTGCTGGCGATCGAAGGGATTGCGAAAGCCAAATTGGTTTTGTGACGCCAGATAATTCCATGATCGAGTTGCGCCGTCGCCTGATCATGTCGGGTACACCATTCATCATGCCGACCTACGGCATGCAGCGCGGCTTTCTCCTGCTGGAACCGGGATCCGTTCCCCGGGGTTGGAGAAAGCCGCAGCCTGGCTTGACGGTATGGAACATTTCGGTCGATCGGTCAGTCTCGAAGACCTGACCCATATCGGTCGTTTTGATGTCATTGCGACTGGCGCATCCGCTGTTTCCATCGATGGAGTTCGCTTTGGCAAAGGCCACGCGTTCTTCGATCTGGAATGGGGCATGTTCACGGATCTGGGTCTTGCCGACGAGCAGTCTCTCATTGCGGCAGCCGTGCATGACGTACAGATCGTGGAAGAGCGCCTCAACATATCGGAGAACGATATTGCTCTCGACTTCATTGCCACGCCCAGCCGCTTCATCGAGATAACACGCAACCGTCGCAGGCCGCGCGGTATTCGCTGGAACGACGTTTCAGCCGAAGAAATCAATCCATTCCGCCCCTGCGTGAGCTTGCGCGCATGCGCGGCATTGCCTGACAAATTCAGCACCAAAGGAAAATTCAATGAATATTGCCCTGGATCGCCGTCGTTTTCTCGGACTTATGGGCGTCGCAGCCGCTCTGCCAGCTATGAGCCGTTTTGCCTCCGCGGATACACCGTTCAACTTTCAGGCCTCCTGGATCAATGACGCGGAATTCAGCGGCTATTTCATTGCAGCCGATAAGGGCTTCTATCGCGAAGAAGGTCTTGATCTGAACTATATCTCCGGTGGTCCCGATGTCATTCCGGAAAGCACGATCATCGCTGGCAAGGCCGATCTGACCCTTACCACCCCGATACGACGATCAAGGCTATCGTCGAACAGGGCGCACCTTTCAAAATCATCGGCGCCCAGTATCAGAAGAATCCCATCGGCATTATTTCGCTCGCCAAGAACCCTATCAAGGAGCCAAAGGATCTGATCGGCAAGACGCTGGCTGTACCGCCGGTCAACGTTATCTCGGTTGAAGCCATGCTGAAGATTTCGGGCATCGAGCCTTCTCAGGTCAACATCGTTCCTTACGCCTATGATCCGACGCCGCTCATCAAGGGGAAATTGACGCTTCGCTCGATTTTACGACCAATGTTCCTTTCACCATTAAGCAGGCAGGCGAAGAAGCTGTTTCCTTTTGCTCTATGATTTCGGCTTTACAATCTTCAACGATACGGTTGTCGTGACGGAAGAAACACTCAAGGCAAAACGCAAGGATATCGTTGCTTTCCTTCGGGCAAGCCGCAAGGGCTGGGATGAAAACCTCAAGGACCCGGCAGCCTATCCGCCGAAATTTGCCGACACCTGGTTCAAGGGCACGGGTCGGTCAATCGAAAATGAAGTCTATTTCAACACCGCACAAAAGCCGCTGATCGAGTCGCCGAATGGTGTGTTCTCCATGAGCGAAGAAGCCATCGAAAACACAATCAAGGCGCTCGGCGCTATCGGTATTGCCGCCAAACGCGATCATTTCGACACAACGCTTCTTGAAGAGATTTGATGCCTGAGATGTCCGGGATCAAACTTGAAAATGTGACGCGCTCATTTTCAGGGCGCGGCACGAATGTAATTGCATTATCCGATGTCTCGCTTGAATGCCCGACCGGCTCGTTCACCGCACTTATCGGGCCGTCCGGTTGTGGCAAGTCGACCATGTTGCGGCTGGCACTCGGTCTCGACCAACCCGACAGCGGCTCGGTTTCCGTCATGGGCAAAAGCCCTGTCAAGGCTGCGAAAGCCGGACTGACCGGCGTCGCTTTTCAGGATGCGGCGCTTATGCCCTGGCGCAGTGTCGAAAACAATATTGCATTGCCGCTGGACGTTCTCGGCTTGTCTCGGCCGGAAAAGGCTGAGCGGATTGCCGAATTGATCGCCCTTGTTGGCCTCAAAGGCTTCGAGAAGGCGCTTCCAGGTGAGCTTTCAGGTGGCATGCGCCAGCGTGTGGCAATTGCCCGTTCTCTGGTTACTGATCCACGCGTTCTATTTCTCGACGAGCCTTTCGGTGCACTTGACCAGATATTGCGCCGCCAGATGAACATCGAGCTTCAACGCATTTGGCTTGAAAGCAAGGCGACCACCCTGCTCGTTACCCATGGCATCGACGAAGCGGTTTTCCTCGCCGACCGAATCGTGGTGATGCATAGTCGCCCTGGGCGCATCGCGCAGATCATCGATATTCCGCTGGAACGCCCACGCAGCCCCGAAATATTCAGCACACCGCAATTCCATGCGCTGGAGGACGCCGTCGCGGAGGCTCTGCATGGCTGACATAAAGCCATCGAACCGCCTCTCTGCCTTGCGCAACTGGATTATTCTTGTCACAGCTTGGGAGATATGCGGCCGCTTTTCCTGATCGCAGGCGGTGCCTTGCCCGCGCCTTCAGCGATCCTGGCCCGTCTGTGGATCGACCGTGCCGACTACCCGGCTCACATACTGGCGACCCTTCACGGGGCGGGCGCTGGCTTTGTCATCGGCAACCTTGTTGCCGTTGCTGCGGGTATTCTGTTCGCACTCTTTCCAACTGCTGCTAAACTGGGACGTGGCGTCAACATCGCGATTTTTGCACTGCCTCCGATTGCGATCTCTCCCATTCTGGTATTGACTTTTCAGGAATGACGCCGCGTATCACGCTCGCAGCACTCGGTTGTTATTTCATCACTATGGCCGCCACCGTGACCGGCATCAGCCAGACCGACCGCCGTATGATAGATATCGTTCGCGCCTATGGCGGCAACCAATGGAAAGTGCTGCGTCTTGCGCAATTACGATCCGCCCTGCCGTCAATCCTTGCCGGTCTGCGAATTGCTGCTCCGAATGCAGTTCTGGGCTCCATTCTGGCCGAGTTTGGCGGCGGCGGACGTTTCGGTCTCGGCGCCTATCTGATCGGCTCTCTCGGACGAGCTGAACCGACCCGGCTCTGGGGTATCGGCCTGTGTGCTACCTTGCTTGCGGGATTGGCCTATACGCTCTTTTCCATTCTTGCAAAAATGCTGACCGGCAGCACCAAGGCCATCACCGTCCCAACCAGCGCTCCGAACGCTGCCCCACGCGGCTCTCGCGGCCTAAATTTTGTTCTTGTTGTTTGTTCGATCGCGCTTCCGTTCGCTTTGTGGTGGCTGCTGCTTGTTGCCATGGGAACCCCGGCCATGATTGCCAAAACGCCAGTAGGACTGTTCGACTATCTTTTCCTCGCTCCGTCGGCAGCTCCCGCACAGGCAAAATTGCTGACAGCGCTTTCGCAGACTTTGCCGCTTACCTTTCTGGGCATGGCAGCAGGCATCCTTTTCGCCTTTGCGCTCGCCATCGGCTCAGTCGCCAAGCCTGCCATCGTGCGCGGATTCATGCCTGTCGCCCTTGTCACACAGACAATGCCGCTCGTCGCCCTGACGCCCCTGCTCGTTTTATTGTTAGGACGCGGCCCGTCCGTCATCCTCTGGATCACAGTCTCAGTGACATTCTTCCCTGCCTTCGTAACCATGGCGCAGGGCATGGCACTGGTTCCTCGCGGCGCTCTGGACGTACCTCGCGCCTATGGTGCGAGCATCTGGACACAAATCCGTCTGGTTTCCGTGCCCGCTTCCCTGCCCTTTCTCTTCGCTGCCATTCGCCTTGCCGTACCCCGCGCTTTGCTTGGTGTCATGATCGCCGAATGGCTGGCAACAGGTACGGGGCTAGGAAACCTTCTCAACCAGTCACGCGGATATCTCGACTACGGCATGATCTGGGCCGTTGCCGTGGTGTCCGTGATGCTGTCCGTCTTTTCTATCAAATCGTAGCCCTCTGCGAGCACCGCGTGCTCGCCGGGGCATGAGCCCGGCAGACTAAAATGCAAGGAGTCCCCATGGAAATCACCGATCACAAAGCTTCCGTTCGCGAACGTGTTTGGAGCGAGTTGCGCAAGGTCGCTGTTCCGGATAGCCGTTTCCATTTCGACTTTGGTGAGTTCATCGCGGATTTTGAAGGCGGCGAGGAGGCGGTCGCCCGCCTGACAAGCCATCGGTATTACCAGAATGCCGATTTCATCTTCATCACGCCAGATAATTGTCTCGACCGCCTGCGTCTTCAAGCTTTGAAAGACGGCAAGACTGTTCTGATAACCACATATTCCATCAAGCGCGGCTTCTGGGTTCTCGATCCGAAGCTGATTTCGCCGGACCATTATCTTTACGCCTCGACGCTCGACGGCATGGAGCGTGTGGGACAGCCGGTAACGCTGAAAGATATCTCAGCCATGCCAGTCGTAGACTACATGGTCACCGGCACCGGCGCGATCAATCTCGAAGGGGTCCGTTTTGGCAAAGGACATGGTTTCTTCGATGCCGAATGGGGCATGCTTTACCGTTTGGGTCGCATCACCGCAGCCACGCCAGCAGCGGCTGTGGTGCATGACTGTCAGGTTCTGAGCGAAAACTCACGCCGGATGTCTATGACACGGTTGCTGACGTGATTTTCACCCCCACCCGAACAATCGAGGTGAAGGACCCGCACAAGCCAACCTGCGGTATCATCTGGGACCGCCTTGACCCCGTCATGTACGAAACGATCCCTCCGCTTCAGGAACTGAAGGCCATGGGTCTCTAGATATCATGCTTTCAAAGATAAAATGCCGGATGCAGAAAACGTATCCGGCATTTTAGTTTACTTATCCTGAAATCGTCACAGGCCGACCACAAGCTTCAATGCAATTGACCACATCGTAACGGCAATGATGCCTTCAAGAATGCGCCAAGACGACGGGCGGGCGAAAATCGGGCGCAACCACCGGGCACCGAAACCAAGCGAAAAGAAAAACACGAAGGACGCGGTGATCGCCCCTGCCGCGAATGACGTTTCCAAACCGGGAAACTGTGTAGAGATCGTTCCGAGCAGCACGACAGTATCCAGATAGACATGCGGATTGAGCCATGTCAGCGCCAGACAGGTTGCAAGCGTCTTGGTGAGGCTCACGGACGCCCCATTCGCAGTGGCCAGAACTGCCGACGAGGTAAAAGCGGAATAGAGGCTGCGCGCGCCATACCAGATCAGAAAAGCCGCACCGCCATATCGCATGATGGGATCAAGCGCAGGCATGATGGCCGCGATCTTCTGGAAGCTCGTGACACCGATCAGGATCAGGATGGCATCCGATACGGCACAAGCAAGACTTACGGCGAACACATGCTCATCGCGCAGTCCTTGCCGCAAGACAAAGGCGTTCTGCGCGCCGATGGCAACAATGAGGGTGAGGCCCATGGTAAGACCGGTTATATAGACCGAAGGATTCATAAATAGTCGCCATATGGGGTTCAGTTGGCACTTGGATACCGGAAGTTAGAAAGTTAGAATAGTTAAATCTGATAACTTCAGTTTAGGAGTACTAATGATCGACTATTCCGCCCTGAAAGCCGTGGCGATGGTGGTTCAGACAGGCAGTTTTGAGAAGGCCGCGCGGGCACTGAACGTAACCCCATCGGCCGTTTCCCAACGCGTCAAGCATCTCGAGGAGCGGCTTGGTGCCGTACTCATCGAGCGAGGCTCTCCTTGCGCGGCCACTGAGAAAGGCGACTGGCTATGCCGTCATATCGAGCAGGTGGGCATGCTGGAGCGCGAACTTCTGGCGGAATTGCCGGGATTGTCCGGCAGTGAAAATACCGCACAGCGCGTAACGCTTCATATAGCGACCAATGCCGATAGTCTCGGCACATGGTTTCTGAAAGCGATTTCGCATTTCAGCACATCATCGGAATATCTCTTCAACATTGCGGTAGACGATCAGGATCACACTGCCGAATGGCTGCGGCGCGGACGCGTCGTTGCTGCCGTAACCCCTGTCCAAACCGGTTCAGGGCTGCCGTCTGACGCCGCTTGGTATTCTCCAATATCGCGCCACGGCATCACCAGATTTCGTCGCTCGCCACTTTCCCGGTGGAATAACCCGCGATGCTATCGCCAGGGCCCCGGCTCTGACATTCAACCAGAAAGACAGGTTGCAGGATCAGTGGGTGCGCACCGCCCTCAGAACCGACATAGCGTGCCCGACGCATTGGCTACCCTCGACACAGGCTTTTGTCGATGCAAGCCTATCAGGTATGGGATGGGGATGAATCCAATGCAGTTGATCGGTGACCATTTGCAATCAGGCAAGCTCATCGAATTGATCCCGGACACACCGTTGGATATTCCTTTATTCTGGCAGGTCAACCGCCTTGCGGCTGACAGGCTTGCAAGCCTGACACAGGCGGTTTTGACGACAGCACGACAAGAGCTTGCACCCATCTCAAACAAATAAGGCAAGCCGCCACTTCCAAAACCCCATTGAAACAATGGGATAGAGAAGGATTTTCTTCACTGGCCTCATCAATCACCATCTGTTTTCTTGAACGTGAACAGGGATTGGGCGATGTATGATGAATGAAGCTCCTGTTCCTCATCGCGGCGCTGATCGCCCTTGTCTTCCTCGGCTGCTATTTGCAGATGTTTTTGCCGTGCCGTAAAACGGCAACCCTGATCTGCCTGCCTAAGCCGAGGGGCTGGAGCGCTCGATAAAGCTGAACTTTAAGAAATAAGGCAGGATCAATGATCCTGCCCCGTTTGTGCAACGCCTGCTGCCTCTTCACAAACCCTGACATGTTCTGCCAGTGCCTCAAGCTGCAAGAAAGCGCTGATGGTACAGATATCCCGCTTCTGAAACTTTGGAAGCTCCTGAAGCTCCTTCAATCTGGTGAGAAGTGCACCGCGGTTCATGGTTTTTCCCTCCATCTCTTTCGGCTATCCGCAAATTTGGCATTAATCAGGCTGCCCGCACCTTCGCTTTCGTCTTCAACGGAAGTTCTATATCGACTTCGAGCGTCGACATCTGATCGCCCCGATCCATTTTCACGCTGACCTTGTCGCGATCAATCTGGATATGTTTGGCGATAACGGCGAGAATTTCCTCTCGCAATACCGCAACAAGATCAGAATGTTCGTGTGACGCCCTTTCATGGGCAAGCAGAACCTGCAACCGTTCGCGCGCTTGCGGCGCGGAAGCAGGCTTGCTGAAGAAACGAAACAGGCTCATGCCGCTCTCCTTCCGAAAAGTTTACCCAGAAGGCCGCGCTTTTCGGATGGAACAGTCATCGGCACTTCTTCACCGGCGAGGCGGCGGGCTGCGTCGAGATAAGCCAATGCAGGCGCACTGCGCTGATCGGCAAGCGTTACGGGAGAACCAATATTGGATGCCCGCAGAACGTCCTGGCTTTCCGGGATAATACCCAAAAGCGGGATGGACAGAATTTCGAGAACGTCATCGACCTTCAACATGTCGCCGCGCTCGGCGCGCACGGGGTCATAACGGGTCAGCAGAAGATGCTTTTCCACGCGTTCGCCACGCTCGGCCTTGAGTGTCTTGGCATCCAGCAAGCCGATGATGCGGTCGGAATCGCGCACCGACGACACTTCAGGATTCGTGACGACCACGGCCATATCCGCGTGACGCATGGCGAGCGTGGCACCACGTTCAATCCCGGCAGGGCTGTCGCAAATGATCCAGTCGAACTCTTTCTTGAGATCTTCCATGACGCGGTCGACACCATCGATAGTCAGGTTATCCTTATCTCGCGTCTGTGAAGCAGGCAGCAAATACAGTGTCTCAAGGCGCTTGTCGCGGATCAAAGCCTGCGGAAGCTTCGCATCACCCTGAATGACATTGACCAGATCGAACACAACGCGGCGTTCTGCTCCCATGACAAGGTCGAGGTTACGCAGACCGACATCGAAGTCGATAACGACTGTCTTCTCGCCGCGTTGCGCCAGCGCAGCGCCAATTGCAGCGGTCGAGGTGGTTTTGCCAACGCCACCCTTACCGGAAGTTACAACAATCACTTTTGCCATATTTGTCTCCTGTATCTCCCGCGCGCCTCCAGAGCATTCGTTACCCGGGATATGAAGTGCTCTGCTTTTCTTTACGACACTCAAAAGTGCCTTAAATCCGATTGAAATCTGCTTTGCTCAAAGCTTCTCAGCTTTTGGGCATGCTAGCTCAGCGTTTCTGCCATCATGTAGTCGCCGTCGAGCCAGAGCTGGACGGCCTGTCCACGCAATCTGCTCTCCATGTCTTCGGCCGTCTTGTAGAGGCCGTCGATGGCGACAAGCTCTGCCTCCATTTTGCGACAGAAAATGCGCGCATCGGCATTTCCAGCTGTTCCGGCCATCGCACGACCGCGCAGCGCGCCATATACATGGATCGAGCCACCAGCCACTACTTCAGCGCCTGATGCGACAGAGCCGACAATCGTTACATCGCCGTCTGGGAAATAGACCGACTGGCCTGACCGGACCGGCTCGGTAACGACCATGGACGGAACAGCCTTGACGAGTTGTACCGACGCGGCGGTAACCGGTGCACGCTCCTGCGGTTTCTGCTCCGTGATCTCCGGGTCGAAATCTGCTGCAGGCTGCCCACCGCGCATTGCGGGCGGCATACCAGGACCTAAAAGAGAAGGCCGCGCATTTTCGAAGCCCGTAATCCAGACACCACGTTTAACCAGATCCTCAAGCAACTGAACCAGTTGTGGACGCTCAATCGAAACATTCTCCAGATCGAGAACGATCGGGCGATTCAGAAAGAACCCTACTGAACGGGCTGCAAGATCGTCCAGCTTGTCAAGCCAGCCATCGAGGGGCAATTCAGGCGAGTACCAGCGCAAGAAAGGATCTCCCTTTCAAGCGGATTGGACGAGACTGTGTTAGCACTTGATTCATCTTGGTTAAAAACGGTTTATCCGGTCTATATGCGTAATGGTTAATAGATGGTTAATTTCTGAAGCTCGAACGGTTCCAATAACTGAGCAGACGGTCCCTTTTAACGATCAGAGATAACTATCAGCGAGTCATTAGAGCGCCATTATGGACGTACAAAGGACACTCTAAACGTCCAAATCTACGCACCGTGCTTTCTGACAACCGATCTCCGATTTTCGGGCCGATACCGTAGCCTTCGGACACGAACATTGTGCCACTTGAACAGCCGAAGTCGCCTTCAGCTAGAAAGCGACTCAGCTTATTGTTGATTGTAAACGGATATTCGGATCGATTATTGTCGTTTCTTCGCTCATCCACAGAAGACGACGCAGAAAATATAAACTTAAATTCCAATCAAATATGACGCTACGTAATGTATTATATTTTTATAATACATTTTTATTTATCCGTGAAACAAGAATACCTTACAGCGAGCGGAAAACCATAGAAATTCGTCTCGTTCTTTTTAAAGAATAGTTCTTCTAACTACTGGAACCTCCCGGGGTCAACTGAATCAGTTTCTGGTATTGTCAGTACTACGCCAAGAATTCTATGAACAATATGTGCCAGGAAGAACCTTCATGAGCCCGTCAACCGGCGTAGCGAATGAGTATAACCCAACGAAGCAACAACGATCTTTCTGATCGCTTTCTTCTATCTTCGAACACAGCCCTATTTCAGTGAGAATAATCCCTGAATGAAGCACGGGAATATAAATTTTGAAAGGTTCCGCTCAAAGGAACCGCCTCGCGTTTGGGCGGGGGCTTAGGGCGCGAGGCGGGCGAGCTCTCAGGAGTGCACGCACAGTGAAAATGGAACGTTAGCGCCGATTCTGGAACTAACAATGCGTTCCAGCCTGAAAAATTACGTGACCACGACATGGAAAAGCCCACAATGCTCGGGAGGAGAAGAGCATTGTGGGCTTAATCTGTAAAGCGCGACTGGGAGGAGGAGTATCGCGCTTAAGGTCCGGTTCTTGGGAGGAGGAGTGAACCGGACATATTTCACTAACCCGCCTGGTCGGCCGGCTCAATCAACAAGCTTGCATTGCTGATATGCACTTTCAGCAGACCCAAATGAAAACCGCCTCGCAGCGGATGAACGCGCTGAGGCGGCATATCTCCCCGAAAGCCCCCAATCGAGGAAGATGGCGGAATTTACTCACAGCTTTGACGAAAATAAATAGACAATCTGCATACGCACTTGAAAATCTGGTGAACAATATCAGCCAATGGTTGAGAAGCCCTTGTTTCAACGAACTTTTCCGCGTTTTCAGCTGCTCGACCCAACACTGTTAAAGATCGGGTATAGTTCAGTCCCCTTGTGCAATCAAAATGCTCTTAAGCCGGGTGAGGCCTGAAAGAGTATATTCAATACCTCTACACAAGTTTCAGTATTTTCTGAAAATTATAGAGTTCTATTAGGGGTTGCTTTCTCCATAAGCACGGTTATTGTTCCTCTCACTTGGAGGAGGAGTACCGCCCCAGCGCGCTAGACCGCTGCGGGGCGGTTTCTTTTAGCTACCCAAAATGCATATCTCCATTGCAGCGTTGCCCCTTGTAAGCAGCTGCCCTTGTTCCTATCTTGGGCTTGTTCGGTTTTACTCCTCCTCCCAAAAACCGAACCCAAAGCGCGATACTCCTCCTCCCAATCGCGCTTTATAGATTCGCCCACTGCACACTCCTCCTCCCAGTGCAGTGGGCGTTCTCTTTCTGGAACTCTTTACACATATCGAAAATTTGCGCCCAATCGGACTCCCCGGTGACTATTTCAGTAGTTTTAAGGGTTTGCAGGTAATTTGTGCGCGTGATGCAGGAGGGAGCGGGGTTCCAATGTTCGTCAACAAGACCTTCAAATCGGCCAGACCGTCGCTGCTATGGGCACCTGTGTTCTGGCTGGGTTTTGTTCTGGTTCTGCTGATCGCGCTTCTGTCATTCAGGCTCAATGCCCCTATTGGGCCGATGTATTGGGACAGCTATATCTATTTCGACGCAGCCCAGCGGATAAGAATGGGCCAGGTTCCCGGCGTGGATTTCTCCACTCCTGTCGGTCCGCTTGGCTATTATTTGTTCGCATGGGGGCACGCCCTATTCCCGCAAGCGCAACCGCTTTTGCTTGCTCAATGGTCAATATTTGCCGTTGCAGCCCCTCTGATGGCGTGGGTAGTGACAGAGATTCGCCCCCACAATCGAACAACCGGACTTCTGATCCTTGTTCCATTTCTGGTTTTCGCGATCTTTCCAGCCAATACACAAAGCTTTTATCCCTATCCCGGACTGGATGGGTTTGGCATTTATAACCGCCACACATCGCTTCTGCTCTACGTGCTGATGTGCGGACTGCTGTTTATGCGCAACGGCACAAAGCTCGCGCTCTTTTGTGCGGCGGTGATGCTCGCCTTGTTTTTGATGAAAGTAACGGGCTTTCTCGCAGGCGGACTGTTCGGGCTTGCGGTGCTCCTCGCTGGACGATCTCAATCCGCAATGTTCTGCTGGCCGCCGCCGCTACCGCAGCATTTCTGCTTGCCCTTGAGCTGCATAATGGGATTATCAGCGGATATATTCACGATATTGCTACATTGGTCACATTGAACGAGGAAGCCCTGCTCCCACGATTCCTGACCGTCATATCATTGAAACTGGACGTTATTCTACCGACAGCGATCCTTGTTCTGGCCCTTTACTGGTATGAACAGCGCCAATCCGATGAACAAAACGCCTTTTTCGACCGAGCTCTGTCTGGCTCGCCATTGGTCTTTTGGGCGGTGTCATCCTGGAAACGCAGAACACCGGAAGCCAGGAATTCATATTCCTGTGGCCCATACTGCTTATGATCTTTCAGCGGGTGAATGCTGGCCCAGAGAAGCTCAAAATCGCCTTCGTCGTGTTGGCTGCCTTCTGTGTCATCCCTACATTCACCAAGGTGGCGCACCGTACCCTGCGCGCCGTTGCCGTCGCCCCAACTTATGTGCAACCGCCCTTACCGGAATTGAAGAACCTCGGGCAGGTATTGACTCGGCCCGACTTTCTGCAACGGGCAGAGCTTTTCGAAACCCATTACCCGGAGAACAATGCAGCCTATGACGCACTGGCGGCGCGGGGCCAACTGCCCAGCTGGCAGCTTTATTCCGAAATCGATTTCCAGGTGTACTGGCTCATTTCTGCCAACCAGATGGTGAAGGATCTGAAATCCTTCGAAACCCAAAACAACGTCCGTCTGCAAAGCATCATGTCGCTCGACTTCGTCAATCCGTTTGCATGGATACTGGATCGCGACGCGACGCGGCATATCCAGATCGGCGCCGATCCCTTCCGCACCGTCCCAGCGTTATCCAAGGAAACGAAAGCTGCCGTAGAAGCAACCGACGGCATATTGCGCCCGAAATGTCCGACAACGACCAATCGCCTTGCCTTGCAGAAAATATATGCCGAAGCGCTACGGGATCGCGCTGTCGTCGCCTTGAACCCCTGTTGGGATTTGCTGCTTCGCCCCGGCCTGGTCCGTAGTCAGCAACTCATTTGATCTGGGCTTTGACGAAATCCCGCACAATCCGGACGATACCGCGTGAAAGAACCTCATCCAGCGCCTTGATGAACGTGTCCACATGGTCGCGCCCGCAGATCAGCGGCGGCTCAAGGCGGATGACGTTTCGATTATACTCGGTAAAGGCGACGAGAACCCCATGATCGCGCAGCAGATGACTGCCAATAAAGCCGGGAAGCGAACCTTTCAGTTTTTCATCAAGCATCGCCAGGACAGGTCGCAACACGACCGGCATGGTCTGAGAAATCATGGAACTCCAGCCCCACCATCATTCCCTTCCGCGCACGTCTTTCAAAAGCGCAGGATAGCGGCTCTGCAGTTCATGCAGGCGATCCAGAAGATATTCCCCAACATCGGCTGCATTATCGATCAAATGCTCGTCGTAGAGCACGTTCAAAGCTTCAATCGACGTGACACAGGCTTCGCCGATCCCGCCAAACGTCGCCATTGCATGGATCATCGCCGTCTTGGGCGTACCGTAAGCTTTCATATAGATGTCGCGGCGCACGATCATAGCGGCCATTGCCGTCTTTCCGCCGCCAAGCGACTTCGCCAGAGCGGTGACGTCCGGTATGACGCCATAATGCTCGAAAGCATAAAATTTGCCGGTTCGGCCCAACCCACATTGCACTTCATCGGCAACCCAAATCACACCATACTGGTCGCAAAGGCTTCGCAACTTCTGCCAGAACTCTGCATCAGCCTGAATGATGCCGCCACCACCTTGCACCGTTTCAAGCACGATCACCCCGATTTCAGGATCCGAACAGAAGGCATTCTCGACGGCTGCAATGTCGCCAAAAGGTACACGCACAGTGTTATCGACCAGCTTGAACTCCCCACGATAGAGCCCGCCATCCGTTATGGACAAGACACCCTTGGTCTTGCCGTGGAACGAATTTTCCGCATAGACGATCTTGGGCTTTTTCGGACCTGCGGCGCGTTCTGCAACCTTGATCGCGGCTTCCATCGCTTCCGAGCCGGAAGACCCGAGGAAGACCATGTCGAGATCGCCCGGCGAACAGGCCGCAATGTCATAAGCGAGAGCGATTGCATATTGGGACATGAAGGCGATTGCGATCTCGTGGCGCATCTCCTCCTGAAATTGACGCCTTGCTTCCAGAATACGCGGGTGATTGTGACCGAAAGCCAATGAGCCGAATCCGCCGAAGAAATCGAGAATGGGGCGCCCGTTCTGGTCATAATAATACATGCCTTCGGCACGTTCGATCTTCACCTTGTGAAAGCCGAGCAGCTTCATGAAGTGAAGCTGGCCCGGATTGAGGTGAGCGGTAAACAGTTCCGTCATCCGCGGCAGATCGAGCGCTTTCGCCTCGGCAACCGTCAACAGCTTCGGCTTAGGCGTTGTGTTCGTCTTTTCATTTCTGCCCCTATGCCGTTTCGGAAGCCCGCGCATCCGACGATGCAGCTCAATTTTCTTACGATATTCGCTATAGGCCGCGATCAGCATGTCCTCATCACGATATTGCGGTATCCAGCCAAGCTCGCGCTCGCCCTTCGAAACATCCAGAACGCACATTTCATCGGCGATCAGATATTGCTCCGGGTCCATGATCGGCATGTTCATCCAGTCGAGTAGGCCCAGTGTGCGCTTCACCGCCCAGGCGGGCGTTGGCAGTAAAATAGATTTTGATCCCGCATGACTGATCAGATCACCGAGCAGTTTGCGGACGGGCGGCGGATTGAGCGAACCGAGATTATACACCTCGTTGGGAACGCCAGCCTTGAAAGCAGCCCGTGCCGCCTCTGCACAGTCGAACACCGAAATAAACTGGTAGGGATTTTTGCCTGAGCCGATCATCGGCACCGGCAGATTGCAGTCAATCAGCGAACAGCTTTTCCAGAATACCGAGACGGCCGGGGCCAATGATAAGACGCGGACGAAACAGGGAAATATTCATGCCCCGCTCACGCCATTCAATGGCAAGTTCTTCGGTCTTCAGCTTGGAAAACCCGTATTCTCCGAGCGGCTTGCAGGGATGGTCTTCCTTCTGCGGCCAGACATAGGTGTGCCCGTACACCATATCCGTGGTAAAATGGACAAGCTTGTGCGCACCCGCTGCATCCATTGCCTTGATGATGTTTTCCGTCCCGTAATAGTTGACGGGAAAGAAGAAATCATGCCGCTTTGCCCGAACCTGAATGGGCGACAGCATCTTGGCGGAAAGGTTGTAGACCACATCGTCTGCGTGGATACCAAGCCTGCGGATCGCTTCCGGACCGGTTACATCGGTCGCAACAAAGGCGGCATCGGCATAGTGCGGCAGATCGCTTTTCACAATATCCGCGACAATGACTTCATGGCCATCAGCAAGGAGTTTTGGAGCGAGATAACGGCCAACAAATCCATCGCCGCCGAAGATTATATGTCTCATCGCACCGCCCCGGTTTAACTATGCGTCTGCTGGTTTACATTGGCTTCCGCTGGCGGTTCGGATAGCTTGCCGCTTTGCGCGATCAGCACTGTCCCGATGCAGATGAATGCGATGCCTGCGATCTTGTAGGCGCCCAGTTCCTCCCTGAACAAAAGCCAGGCGAACAGAGCAACCGCGACATAAGCAAGGCTAAGGAACGGATAAGCAAACGAAAGATCCACTTTCGACAGCACGTAAAGATGTGACGCCATCGAGACCACGAAGGTCAGCAAACCCGCAAAAATCCAGGGATTGAAGACAATCTGGAACATGCGCTGGATCAGGGTTTCGGCTGAAAAGCTGATCGGTCCGAGCGTCAGCATGCCATATTTAAGCATCAACTGCGCGGCAGCGTTTGTCATGACCGTGAACAGGATGAAGGGAATATATTTCATCACGTTTCCTAACCTGCCGCACCGAGCATCACTGCCGTGCGGCGCCAGAAATTGGAATTGAAAGCCTTATCGCGAAAAACCTCGAAATCGCGCCAGAGCGGATAGCTCGCAGCAAAAACTTCCGCGCTCATCCTTTGGTCCTTATACGGATTGACACGACCACCGGCCTCCACTGTCATCCGGTCCAGACACTCCAGCAATGCCAGCGTCGTATGGCCCCGATTGGGAAAATCCATGGTGAGCGTATATCCCGGCATCGGAAATGACATGAGACCGGGAGATTTTACTGACCCGAAACGCTTGAGCACAGTCAGGAAAGAGACCTGTCCGGCACGGTGGCTTGCCTCAAGCATAGCGGGAATAACCTTTCGGGCTGCATCGAAGGGAATGACGCTTTGGTGCTGGTAAAGCCCTGCCGGACCGTAAAGCCTGTTCCAGTTTCTGACGCCGTCGAGTGGATAGAAGAAGCTTTGATACGGCACTCTACGCGCTGTCCCCTGTCGCCTCTTGCGCTGGAAATAGGCCGCATTGAAAAGCGACAGGCTTGTCTTGTTCAAAAACGAGAATGGCAATTCAAACGGCACGCCAAACCGCCCGGCTGTCGAAATGGCGTCATTAGGCGCGGCAACATGATTACCGACCATCAGCAAGCCTCGACCGTTAGAAAGCTGGTCGAGCCATGCAACAGCATATTCATTTTCATGATCCGCCGCCTCGGCCATATCGAAATATGCATCAAGATCGCGGAAAGGCAGAACCTTTTCTTCGACGTCGAGGCCATCCACCCGCATGAGCCGGATCGTTGCGCGAAGGATTAATCCGGTCAGTCCCATCCCGCCGATTGTGGCCCGGAACAGGTCAATATTTTCCGCATCGGAACATCTGTAATGGACACCGTCCGAGCGAAGCAGATCCAGCCCCTCAACATGACACCCGAAAGTCCCCTGCCGGTGATGGTTCTTACCATGAACGTCATTGGCAATGGCACCGCCGAGCGTCACAAACTGGGTGCCGGGTGTGACAGGCAGGAAATAACCATGCGATGCGACATGAGCGATGATTTCACTCAAGAGCACGCCGCTCTCAGCCGTTAGCAATCCCATATCGGGATCGAAGTACAGTATCCTTTTTCGTACCTGCATAGGCACGAGAAAGCTCGCATCATTATGACAGCTATCGCCATAGGAACGACCATTTCCGAACGGCAACAGGCTCGCATTGCCCGGCAAGGCCTGCGTGAAACCAGTCTCCAGTCTCTCCAGCGGAAGGTATTGCCGCCTTCGCCGGTCAATACGCCCGAAACTGTCGAAAGCATGTTCCATCAGCGCATTCCGGCCACAAGAACTAATACAGCGCCGAGCACGATAACTAGCTGGCTGCGCCAATTGGCGAGAAAGAGGACCGGATCGTCATCCATGTCGCCTCGATGTGCCAATATCCAAACGCGCACATTGATATAGAGTGCGATCGGACCGAGCGGCCATATCAGCCAGGGATAGGTGTAGAGCGTCTTGACGGCATCGCTATTGATATAAAGCGCCAGAACCAGTGCTGCGGTAAATGCAGCCGCAACCCCACACTGCCCAATAATATCGCGATCTTCAGGGCGGTAGCCTCGCCCCAAAATCCGGTCCTTTTCTGTCACTGTAGCGCCCTGCAACTCGACATAGCGCTTCACCAGTGCCAGCGACAGAAAGAAGAACATGGCAAAAGCCATCAGCCAGAACGATGGCGGAATATAGGCAGCCGCCGACCCTCCCAAAAGCCGCAGGCTGTAAAGCCCCGCGAGACAAATCACATCTCCCAACAACATGCGCTTCAAAGCGAAGGTATAGGCGGTTGTGAAAACCAGATAGGTGACAATTGCGAGCGTGAAAGCGGGTGGAAGGAAGAAACAGACGAAAGCCATTAGAATCAACAACAGCGACGCAACGCTTAGACCAAAAGGAATGGATATCTGTCCGCTTGCAAAAGGGCGCTGATTTTTCGCGCATGTCTTCGATCCACCGGAAGATCAACAATATCATTAACGATATAGATCGCAGACGCTGTAGCAGAGAAGGCGATGAATGCCAGACAAGACGCAATCAACACGTCTGGTTTCAATATGTCATGCGCCAGAATGGCCGGCACAAAGACAAGCAGATTCTTCAGCCACTGATGAACACGCAGCATACGAACATAGGTTCTAATAGTCGGTTTTTCGCCACTGAAAAATTTGCAGCCAGTCCGTTGCTGAAAATGTGCCGCTGCACGATCAGGTGCGACAACGATCGCCTGTCGGGCTGCATCGAAAACCGGCAGGTCATCACGATCATTTCCGGCATAGTCGAATCCCTGTCGCCCATAGTGCTCGACAAGCAGATCAACCTTGCGCTGTGCCGAAAGATTGGTCGTACCGGATGTTGAATAGACAGCGCTGAAAATCCCAAGCTCAGACGCAACAGCCTTGGCCATCGGTTCAGCGGCAGCTGTTGCCAGCACCAAAGTCCGCCCCAACCCATGTTCGCTACGCAGAAATTCCAGAAACTCGGTTCGGTAGGGAAGTCGCGATGCATCGAGCGTTACGCGCTCAGCCACCTGTCGCTTGAGATATGCCTTGCCTGAGAACAGCCACACCGGCAGCATGAAGACGAACAGGATGTTCCTCTTCAAAAGAAGAAAAATACCCTCCCACAGCAGATCGGTCGAAACCAGAGTTCCGTCCAGATCGACTGCCAGCGGCACATCCTTGCTGTTCTGCCCCGCGTGTCCATTTTCAGCCCTTTTCCGCTCAGGCGTGAATACGGTTCGATCACCCTCTTTCGCCCAAGGCCCTTGTCGTAAAGGGATAGAGGCAGAAACCAAATGAAAAATGAATTTTCCCGTTACAATCAATAATTGATTTGCTGAATACAACTTCTGCTTAAATTTCCTCAATGGTTAAATTACATCATACTGCTTGAAGTTTGCATAGTTTCAGGTTCGCCGGAGTAATTTTTCGGCGAACATTTTGCAGTTTAGATTCCTCTAAACTATTATTATCTTGAACCTGGGAATAGCAAATCGACAAACTTGGCGGCAGTGGGTTGCGGCTGATGATTGGCAAGCCCCGGACGTTCATTAGCTTCAACAAAGATATAGTCCGTCAATTCGGGCTGTTTGACCATGAAATCGATCCCGACAACGGAATGCCGATTGCTCGTGCAGCCTCGCATGCTGCGCCAACCAGGTCCGGGTGGACGGTTCCGGTCACATCATGGATCGTACCCCTGCATGAAGATTAGCGGCCTTCCGCACCGTGATCTCGCGGCGGTCTTCTAGAACGGATGCGAGAGACAACCCTGCTCCTCAAGGCACCTTTTCGTTTCCGCATCGACGGGAATACAGCTTTCCCCACCGGTCGCCGCAGCGCGTCTACGCGATTGTATCTCGATAAGCTTGCGGATGGTTGCCTTGCCATCCCCTACTACCCGCGGCGGGCGACGAACAGCTGCCGCAACGAGTTGGTAGTCGATAATCACCAGCCGTAGATCCTCGCCTTCAAAACACGCCTCTAGCAGCACGCGGTCGCACACGGTTCGCGCCTGTTTAATTGCCGTTCGCAGGTCTTTCATAGTCGAAATGCCAACAGAAATTCCTCTTCCCTGTTCGCCCCGGGCTGGTTTCACCACCAGCTTGCCGTGACGTTTTAGAAAAGCTTCCAGCGCATCATCGTCCGCTTCGGCCGCAATCTGCTCCGACACTGTCAGACCAGCCTTCTCGACGACGCGCCGCGTCACGGCCTTGTCGTCGCAGATTGACATCGCTACACCCGATGTCATTTCAGACAAGCTCTCACGGCAATGGACGGAACGCCCGCCATAGGAGAGGCGGAAAAAGCCGCCTTCAGCATCGGTTATTTCAACCTGAATACCACGACGCACCGCTTCATCCACGATTATGCGAGCATAGGGATTGAGCGCATCGAAGGTTTCCAGATGCGAGGCGAAAAATTTCTCGTTGATTGCGTTCTTACGCTTTATCGCGAAGAGCGGAACGCGGCGAAACTTCAGCTTTTCATAGAGCCTTATGGCGTTTTCGTTGTCATGCAGAACCGAGAGATCGATATGGCTCAAACCGCGAGCCTGAAAATGCTCGGCAAGTTTTCGCACCAGTTTTTCACCGATACCCGGCTGCCGCGCTTGAGGATGAACTGCAAGACACCAAAGCGAAGCACTGCGATCAGGATCATCAAAAGGCGCTGATGGTCGATGCCCGTTACAGTGCCAACAATTTCGCCGGTAGCATCGTCCTGAGCCACGAAATAAGTAACAGCACGGTTGTCTCGCTCCGATGAGAAAAAGTCGGGACGCAGTTGAACCATGCCACAGGCCGCATAGACGGCGTTGATGCCTTCCGCGTCCACTTCGGAGACTGCGCGACGTATGGTGATGCCACGTATCCGTCGCCCGCCCGGTCGATAGGTCGCAAGTTCAATCCGGTATGTATGCGACGGATCGAGAAATATCTCATGTGGTGCGAGTGACAGCAGTACATGAGGATCGCTGACGTAAAGACGATATCGCGGCTCGCTGGCGCTTCCCCGCAATGCTTCCACTATGGCTTCATTGGTCTCGAAGGTCTGCGCGAAAAGTAGTCGACCCCAGCCGCAATCGACAACCACATCCTGCTTGCGATCTTCGCTTCCCGCCTTGTCATGGCCGTGCGCATGTTCCTGATAAAAGCCTGCGCTTTCAGGTGTACGCAAGCGCGTAAGACGGTGCGAAAAGGCTTTGCGACCTTTCGCTTTCTGCCGGGTCATATCCACCTCACCGGTTTTCCGCATTTCATGCCTCCTGGGTCTGAAGCCACATTTCGAGGAGGCCGGCCTGCCACAGTTCCGAACCACGCAATGGCGTGATGTGTTCAGACGGCTTTGCAAACAGGCGTTCAAGATAATCGCGCTGGAAAAGTCCGCGCTCCCTCGCTTTTGTGAAGAGAGGGCATCGCGAAGCATATCGAGATAAGGCCCGGCGATATATTTGAGTTGCGGCACCGGGAAATATCCCTTCTTGCGGTCAATGACTTCGCTTGGAACGACCTTCCTCGCCACATCCTTAAGGATACCCTTGCCGCCGTCACGCAGTTTTTCCTCCGGCGGAATGCGGGCGGCAAGCTCGACCAGTTCATGATCCAGAAATGGCACCCGCGCTTCAAGCCCCAGGCCATCGTCATGTTGTCCACACGCTTGACCGGATCATCCACGAGCATCACATTCGTATCAAGCCGCAAGGCACGGTCGACAGGCGTGTCGGCGCCATCCTGCAGCAGATATTCTTCGAGAAATTGCTGACTGTAATCACGTTCCGGCATCCATTCCGGCGATAGCTGCGTGGCGAGAACGTCATGCGAGCGGTCACGGAACCCTTTGGCATAGTCGCTGACGACATCGTTGGAATCGACTAGCGGTGGATACCAGTGATAGCCGCCGAAAACTTCATCTGCCCCTGCCCCGACTGGACAACCTTGATATGCTTCGAAACCTCCTTGGAAAGGAGGTAGAAGCCGACATTATCATAGGACACCATTGGTTCGGACATTGCCGCGATCGTTCCCGGCAGGGCATCCATGAGATCTGCCGAGGGCACAAAAATCTTATGATGTTCGGTGCCAAAATGCTCGGCGATCAGATCGGAATAGACAAATTCGTCGCCTTTTTCCCCGTTTGCTTCCTCAAAGCCAACTGAAAACTCATCAGGCCCGATTGACCGGCCTCAGCAAGCAGACCGACGATCAGGCTGGAATCCACCCCGCCGGATAAAAGCACGCCGACCGGCACGTCGGAAATCATCCGGCGCTTGACAGCGACACGCAGCATGGCGAGCAATTGCTCCTGCCATTCCTCGCGGTTCAATGCGCCGTCGCCGGGCAGTCGGCGATAAGGCGCCTGCCAATAAATACTGTCGCTGAAACTGCCATTTGGTTCGTAGACGCGGATCGTAGCCGGGGAGCTTTCGAACACCATTATAGATCGTGCGCGGTGGCGGCACGACGGCGTGAAAGCTCATGTAATTGTGCAAGGCTGCGCGGTCTATCGACGTGTCGATGCCACCAGCCTTGACCAGAGCGGGCAGCGAAGATGCGAACCGCAAGGCACCGTTCACTTCGGCCAGATAGAGCGGTTTAACGCCAAACCTGTCACGCGCGAGGATAATTCTGCCCGTATCACGCTCATGGATGGCGAAGGCAAACATGCCGAGAAAGCGCTTAATACAATTTTCGCCCCATGCATGCCAAGCCTTGAGAATGACTTCCGTATCGCCATCGGAAAAGAACTTATAGCCCTTCTGTTCCAGTTCGGTGCGCAATTCGCGAAAATTATAGATGCAGCCATTGAACACTAGTGTCAGGCCGAGATCGGCATCGATCATAGGCTGCTGCGACTTTTCGGAGAGATCGAGGATTCTTAGTCTTCGGTGTCCGAAACCGATATTGCCCCGGATCACAATCCCGGATGCGTCCGGTCCACGAGGACTGAGCACATCCGCCATTTTCGAGACTGCCGAAACTGACGGCGAACCACCGTCGAACCTGACTTCTCCGCAAATACCACACATAAAAGGGTCGAAACCTCCATTGTCGTTCACAAACAAACAAGGCCGTCGCATCTGTTATGGCGGCGGCCTGCATAATTGCTAATGCGGGAGCGCCGGGATGGTTCCCAACTTTTGGGCCCGTTACACCGTTTCCCTGATCGATCCCTCCTTGGAAAGCATATATCTTTCGGCAGACACCATATGCTCATACGCAATACAACGGGCATCTTCGCTGCGATTTTCAACGAGCGCCGTCAGTAATCGATGCTGAAAGATGAGCCCTTCCTCACGTGAGGCTGGTGTCGGATCGGCATAGATTGCACGTGCGATTGGTAGGCTTCGCAACAAATTATGGGTCAATCCACAGATGAAACCCAGCAAACGGTTGGGACAAAGCTGCGCCAGCAACGAATGGAAATCCAGCTCGCGACACGCTGGCGATACTGGTCGTCGAGATCGACCGGCGGGCGGTCATAGACCCGCATTGTATTTTCCAGCCGGGCAATGTCATCGTCAGTCAATCTTCCTGACAGGATGGCCGCAACCTCTGGCTCGAGAAGCTTGCGGATGGCGTAGACTTCGGCAAGGCTCGGCTGGTCGAAGAAAAATAGCTCCCCAGCATTTCCATTGCGTGCTGGGCAGAAGGTTCAGCCACAAAAGCGCCACCGCCGGGCCGCTGCGCGTAAAATCAGCCCCTGCGTCTCCAGCGCCTTCATCGCTTCGCGCACCGTCCCCTTGGCGGCCTTGAACTGATCAATCAGTTCCTTTTCCTGTGGCAGTCGATCTCCCGGTTTCAATGCATCGGAACGGATAACATCCTTGATACGGTCGGCGATCTCCTCGGGTCGCCGACGGGCTTTGGCCTCCCTCGTACGCGATTGCGGTTGGTGATCGGAATTCCGGCCCGTCCTGACCATATCTTGCTACTCTCTCCTGATGCGCGGTGCGCTTTCCACGAGTTGTCGTGTATAGGCATGTTCCGGTCTGGCAAAAGATCGCTTGCGGTCGCTTCCTCAACGATTTCCCGAAATACATCACCGCAACCCTGTCGGAGATGGCTTCCACCACAGCTAGGTCGTGACTGATGAAGAGATAGGAGAGACCGAACTCTTTCTTCAATTGATCCAGAAGCAAAGAACCTGCGCCTGAACAGAGACGTCCAATGCGCTAACCGGTTCATCGAGCACCACGATTTCCGCTTCGGCAGCCAGCGTTCGCGCAATGGCGATACGTTGTGCCTGCCCGCCTGAAAATTCGTGCGGATAGCGTTCCAGCGTATCCTTCGGCATCTGAACGGCGTCCAGCAACTGGATCATGCGTTGTTTCCGTCGAGCGAATCCAACCCGTTCAGAAGCTTGAGAGGCGTTTCCAATATCTGCCGGATCGTCTTTCTCGGATTGAGCGAAGCAACAGGATCCTGAAAGACATATTGTATGACCTTGCCGAACGCCCGCGCACCGGAATTTCGCAATTCATGCGCATCGCGGCCAGCAATTGTCATCGTACCGCCCGTCGGTTCTGTCAGACCGACAAGCATTCGGGCGAGCGTGCTTTTGCCCGATCCGCTTTCACCGACAATCGCCAATGTCTCGCCGCTTCTCAGATCGAACGAAACATTTTAACGGCCTCGACCTTGTGACGCTCTTTCCCCAGAAGTGTTCGTCCGCCACCGAAGGTTTTGGTGAGTTCCCGAACGCTGATCGCATTTTCGCTCATCCTGCCGCCTTTCCGTGTTCTCGCTTGAAGAGACCCGCCACACGATCCAGGAAACCGGCGCCCTGCCCAAGTTCGGGAACGCAGGCTATCAAGCGTCTCGTATAGATGTGCTGCGGGTTGGAAAGAACTTCAGATGTCGTGCCTGTCTCGACAATCTCGCCACCTTTCATTACCGCCACGCGGTCGCAAATCTCCGAAACCACTCCAAAATCATGGGTGATAAACAGGAGAGCCATGCCGCGCTCGCGCTGGAGATCACGCAGCAATTCGAGAATCCTCGCCTGTACGGTGACATCGAGCGCCGTGGTCGGCTCATCTGCAATAATGATATCGGGATCGTTGGCCAAAGCCATGGCAATGCCTACACGCTGGCGTTGGCCACCTGAAAGCTGGTGCGGATAGTGATTAGCCCGCTCCGCAGCATCCGGAATGCCAACCTTGTCAAGAAGCGCAATCGCCTGTTCCCGCCGCTCGCTGGCTCCAATCCGCCGATGCGCTGCAATCGCTTCCTCGACCTGCCGTCCGATCGGATACATGGGATGCAAGGTCGTCAGCGGGTCCTGAAACACGTAGGCAACTCTTGCGCCCCGTGCCGCCGTCAACTCGGTTTCAGACATTGCAAGAACGTCCCGGTCACCGAGATAGATCGCACCATTGCGGATAAGTCCGGGTGGGGATGCCACCAGCCCCATCACCGACAAAGCAGTTACGCTCTTGCCCGATCCGCTCTCCCCTATCAGACCGAGACATTCGCCGCGTTCAAGCTCCAGTGAAACATTGCGGACAGCGGGGTGAAATGCCCGCCATTGACAAAGCCCGTTTCCAAACCCGCAATCGAAAGAGCGTTGCCACTATCCCTGATTACGGGTGATGAACGGTCCTTGGCAATATCGGTTACCGCTCCCGGCCGCGCCAGCGCACCCGAGCGCAATCGCGGATCGAGAACATCACGCACTCCGTCTCCCAATACATTGAGACTGATGACCAGCAGGAAAATCATCAAGCCCGGCACGATGGAGACGTGCGGGGCATTGAACAGTTGGGCACGTCCCTCACCAAGCATGGAGCCGAGATCACCTGCGGCGGCTGTGCACCAAGACCGAGAAAGCTCAAGCCCGCCGTTTCAAGGATCATCCAGCCTGCGGTTGTGGACATGGTAATGACGATAACCGGCAGCACATTGGGCAGCACTTCGCTTAACAGGATCGAAACCGGACTTTTCCCGGAGAGCCGGGCAGCATCAATAAACTCACGATGCGCGAGACCAAGCGTAACCCCGCGAACATTACGCGCGAAGAACGGAATATTGACCACTGCAATCGCATAGAGAGCATTCATCAGACCGGGTCCAAGCACCGCCACGATAGCCAATGCCAGCAGAATATAGGAAACGCCATCAGCATATCGATGCCGCGCATCATCAGGTTGTCGGTTCGTCCGCCCGCATAGCCAGCCACAAGCCCGATAGCAGAACCGATAATTGCTGCAATCAGCGTCGCTGCAAAACCAACCGCCACAGAAACCCGCGTGCCCCATATGACACGGCTCAATATATCGCGCCCGAGCTGATCCGTTCCCAGAAGATGCCCCTCGCTGAATATGGGTTTCAATCGCATTGCGGGAGAAGTGGCATCGGGATCGGGAAGCGGAAGAACCGGAGCCAGCAAAATGACAAGGCAGATCAGGACCAGTAGAAAAGGCCGAAAGCTGCCAGACGATTGCTCATCAGGAGACGCCAGGAGGACATGCGACCAGCCACTGGCGCGGCAGAAATTTCTGGAAGCGCGCTCATGAGCGTATCCTTGGATCGAGCATGGTCTGGATGACATCAGCCAGCAGATTGAAGAGGACATAACTGGCGGCGACCACAAGTACGCCACCCTGCACCAGCAGAATATCGCGGGTGGAAATGGCTTTCACCAGCATGGCGCCGATACCCGGCCACTGGAACACGGTCTCGATGTAGACAGCGCCACCCAGAACGAAACCTGCCTGAATACCTATAACGGAATGACGCTGACCAGTGCGGCGCGAAACGCATGACCGTAAATCACGCGACGTTCGTTGAGACCTTTGGCCCGGGCCGTCCGGATATAGTCCTGGCGAAGCACTTCCAGCATCGCGCTGCGGGTCAGACGCGCGATCACGCCTGCCGCCACCACGGCCAGCGTCGTGGCGGGAAGGATCAGATGCCATAGCAGATCCTTCAGGTCACCGCCGCCATAAACGGCATACATGCCGGAGGCTGGCAGAATGCGCCAATGAACCGCGAACAGATAGATCAGGAGCAGTCCCAACCAGAATGAAGGAATGGAAATTCCGGCAAGCACGATGAAAGTGATCGTCCTATCCGCCCATCCGAACTGGCGCACTGCCGAAACGATGCCTGCAAGCAGCCCGAACACAGAACAGAGCACCAGTGCTACGCCCGCGAGGACGAGTGTAGCCTGAAAACGTTCGAAAACCTCGTCCAGCACCGGACGATTGAGCACGAAGGAACGCCCGAAATCTCCATGCAGGAGATTGCTCATCCAGATGAAGTATTGTTGCAGCAATGGCTTGTCGAGACCGAGATCGCGATTGATCCGCTCTACATTTTCCGGTGTTGCGTATGATCCGAGCAACGCGGTTGCCGTGTCACCCGGGATCATTGCCATGACAAGAAAAACGATGATCGAGAGCCCGAGCAACACAGGAACAACGGCCAAAAGTCGCTTGAGGATATAGGCTGGCATGAATGCCCTCCTCGCTTATTCCTTGGTAACGTCTTTCAAATGCAGCAGGAAGGACGGCTGCAGCTTGAAACCCTTGACGGCAGCAGTGGTGACTGCGTTCTGTTTCCAGTTCGCCACGAACAGCCATGGTGCATCGTCATGGACGATGCTCTGCACTTCGCCATAAAGCTTGCCGCGCTCGGTTTGATCGGTCGATGACCGCGCCTTTTCCAGAAGCTCATCCACTTTGGGGTTGGAATAGTAACCGGAATTGAAGCCGCCCTTGTCCGGCAATGCATCGCTGCGAAGCGTCAGATAGGCACCGTGTCCGGATCATTGGTCATCCACGCCATCTCTGCCATATCGGCCTTGCCCTCCAGTCCCGGATTGACCCTGCCAAGGAAGGTGTTCCACTCATAGGTTTCAATCTTGACCTTGAAGCCCACAGCCTGAAGATCGGCCTGTATTGCGGCCCCATGGTGATTGGATCGAGCATACCCGACCCGCCTTCCGTTACGTAAAACGTTATCTCGGGATTGCTTGCACCAGCTTCGGCAAGGAGCGCCTTGGCCTTTTCCGGATCATAGGGATAGGGTTCGGTTTTGTTCTCGACCCAGTTGAAGGCTGGCGGAATCGGCCCCGCAGCGACGGTTGCGGACCCCTGCAGAACATTGTCGACAAGCCCCTGCTTGTTGACCGCATAGTTAGCCGCCTGACGCACTTTCTTATCCGCGAACGGACCGCTTTTCGCGTTCAGGATGGTGAACCAGACATGAGGGCCTGCCTGTTCGGCAACCGCGAAATTTGCATCCTGCTTGAAAGTGGCAAGATTATCCGGCGGAACTTCCACCATGACATCCAGCCCGCCAGCCATCATCTCTGCGACACGGGTATTAGCATCGGTGATCGGACGGAACACGATTGCTTCCAATGCTGGCGCTTTATCCCAATAATCGGGATTGCGTTCGACCACCACACGCTGGCCCGACTGCCATTCGGCGAACTTGAACGGACCTGTGCCTGATGGGTGACGACCAAATTCCTTACCGTATTTCTTGACCGCCTCCGGTGAAACGATCAGGCCGGTTGGGTAGGCCAGATTGGACAGGAACGGCGCAAAGGTTCCTTCAGCTTGAATTCAACAGTGTGTTCGTCAAGCGCATTGACTGCATCAATGGACGAGAAGTTGAACGAGAGCGGAATGGCCCGGTGTTATAAAACGGATGATCTTCCTTCAGCATTCTGTCGAAGTTGAACTTGACGGCTTCGGCATTGAAATCCGATCCGTCATGGAACTTTACGCCCTGACGCAGCTTGAACGTATAGGTTTTTCCGTCATCCGAAATCGTCCAGCTTTCCGCCAGAGCTGGTTCAACTTCCAGCGTTCCGTCCTTGTAGCGCACAAGGCCGTCATAAATATTGACGAGGATGCGGAAATCATTGGTGGCCGTGACTGTATGCGGATCGAGCGATTGCGGCTCTGCAATCTGCCCGACAATCAGCACATTGGGCGGCGTTTGCGCCAGCGCGACTGTGCCGGCCCCAGCGACTGAAAGCGCCATAGCAGTCAGGACGGCACGGAATAACCTTCTCATAGGGTTCCCCTTCATTTGTCAAATCCGTCAGACTCTAATTTATAGGCATAAATCAACGACTATCAATGAATTATCATAATTAATTTTTGCGAGACTAAAAACGGGCCTGAGCCCGCTTGTGATTTCAGAAAGTTCAGAGCCTATTCTGCAGGCGTATCCTCCGGTCTCAAATCCTGCTCTGCCTTGGTCGATTTCTGATGCGTGAAACCTTTGAGGCCCTTGGCGGTTTCCTCGGCATCGCGCTTGATCTCGACTTCGCTCATCGCGTAGTGAACCGTAAGTTTGGCAATGGAAGTCAGCGCACTCAGATGAATGCGCTCATAACCATGCGAGGCATCGACACCGAAGGTCAGCAAAGCCGTGCGCACATCATGTCCTGCCTCGACCGCAGAGGCGGCATCGGACCGGTAATAGCGGAACACATCCTTCTGGACCTGAATGTCATGCTCTCCGCATAGCTCGTGGAGTTTCTTCGTCAGATGGTAATCGAACGGTCCAGTCTGGTCCGCCATGGCGAGCGTAACACCGAACTCCGATGAATTCTGGCCCGGTGCGGTGGTGCCATTATCGATAGCAACCAGCGAGGCAATATCCGGCACAACAATCGCAGAAGCACCCACCCCAACTTCCTCGCCGATCGTAAACAGCCAATAGCTGTCGACCGGTGTTTCCACATTGGCTCTCTGCATCGCTTCGAGAGCCGCAAGCATGATGGCGACACCTGCCTTGTCATCGAGGTGGCGCGAGACAATGAAGCCATTATCGATGAATTCGGGCGCGGGATCGACAGCCACTATGTCACCGACATCGATACCGAGCTGCAGCAGATCATCACGATTTCGGGCGAGCGCGTCGACACGGAGTTCGACATAGGCCAACCGACCGGCTGCGTATCGACTTCCTCATTGAATGTATGGCCGGAAGCTTTCAGCGGCAGGATCGAACCGCGATAAATTCCTTTGGACGAGAAGATAGAAACGCGGGCACCTTCGGCGAAACGTGCCGACCAGTTGCCGATGGAAACCAGCTCCAGCCGCCCGTTTTCCTTCAGATATTTTACCTGCGCGCCGAGCGTATCGACATGCGATACAATCCCGCGTGCCGGTCTCTCCGTGAGGCCCGCCCTGCGCGCCCGAATAGCACCCCGGCGCGTCAGCATAACCTCAAGCCCAAGATGCTCAAGCTCTCGCGCAACGTAACGCACGGCTTCGTCGGTAAAGCCGGTGGGGCTGGGTATGGCAAGAAGCGCCTTGAGCCGTGTTACGAGATAGTCCTGATCGATTGTAATAGCGGTCTGCATCATGCATGTGTCGCAAAACAAGACCGTAACGTCAACGTCATGTCCGTAGCGGAAGGTTTCGGCGCCGGTATCACACGGCGCCGAGATGAGATCAGAAACTCCAATCTTCATCCTCGGTCGCGACCGCCTTGCCGATGACGTAAGACGAGCCGGAACCGGAGAAAAGTCGTGGTTTTCGTCCGCATTCGGCGAAAGAGCGGACAGAATCGCCGGGTTGACCTTGCATGCTTCAGCCGGGAAGAGTGCCTCATAGCCGAGGTTCATGAGGGCTTTGTTGGCGTTGTAGTGCAGGAATTTCTTGACGTCTTCGGTCAAGCCAACACCATCGTAGAGCGCCTCGGTGTAGCGAACTTCATTGTCGTAAAGTTCCAGCAGAAGCTCGAAGGCAAAATCCTTGATCGTCTGCTTCTGCTCTTCGTTCAGCCGCTCCAGTCCGCGCTGGAATTTATAACCAATGTAATAGCCATGCACGGCTTCATCCCGAATGATGAGCCGGATAAGATCGGCCGTATTCGTCAGCTTTGCCCGGCTCGACCAGTACATGGGCAGATAAAAGCCAGAATAGAACAGAAAGCTCTCCAGAAAGACACTGGCGATCTTCTTTTCAGCGGATCATCCGCGCGATACTGGTCCAGGATCAGGACAGACTTGCGCTGCAGGAATTCGTTTTCCTCGGACCAACGATAGGCATCGTCAACATCCGGCGTCAGACACAGCGTCGAGAAGATCGACGAATAAGACCGCGCATGAACTGCCTCCATAAAGGAGATGTTAGACAGCACCGCTTCTTCATGCGGTGTCGCTGCATCATCCATCAGTTTCACTGCGCCGACTGCGTTTTGGATCGTGTCGAGAAGCGTCAGCCCAGTGAAAACGCGGATCGTCAGCTGCTTTTCCTGCGGTTTCAGCGTCTCCCATGACTGAATGTCATTGGAAAGCGGCACTTTTCCGGCAGCCAGAAATTGCCGGTCAGACGGTTCCAGACCTCAAGGTCTTTCTCATCTTCGATCCGGTTCCAGTTGATCGCGCGCACGGCTGCAGGCTTCGTGTTCTTGGTCTTCACTTGAATATTCATGGTCATCACCAGTGGTCAGAGGGCGCAGGAAACGCAGCCCTGCACTTCCGTGCCGGAGAGCGCCATCTGGCGCAGGCGGATGTAATAGATAGTCTTGATGCCCTTCTTCCACGCGTAGATCTGCGCGCGGTTGATGTCGCGGGTGGTTGCCGTATCGCGGAAGAACAATGTCAGAGACAGACCCTGATCGACGTGCTGCGTCGCCGCCGCATAAGTATCGATGATCTTCTCCGGCCCGATCTCATAGGCATCCTGATAATAATCGAGATTGTCATTGGTCATGAAGGCTGCCGGATAGTAGACGCGACCGATCTTGCCCTCCTTGCGGATTTCAATCTTCGACACGATCGGATGAATCGAGGATGTTGAATGATTGATGTAGGAGATGGAGCCCGTCGGCGGCACGGCCTGAAGGTTCTGGTTATAAAGTCCGCCCTCCATCACCGCGTTTTTCAGGTCGCGCCAGTCGTCTTGCGACGGGATCGCAATGCCAGCCTTTTCGAAGATTTCGCGAACCTTTTCGGTCGCCGGTTCCCAAAGCTGATCGGTATATTTATCGAAATATTCGCCCGACGCATATCTGGATTTCTCGAACCCCTTGAACGATTTCCCGTTTCCATCGCAATCCGGTTCGATGCGCGGATTGCGTGATAGGTCACCGTATAAAATAGATATTCGTGAAATCGACGCCTTCCTCCGAGCCGTAGTAAATCCGCTCGCGGGCGAGATAACCATGCAGGTTCATCTGGCCGAGACCGATGGCATGGCTTTCATCATTCCCTCGGGCGACCGACGGCACGGAACCTATATGGCTCATATCGGAAACTGCAGTCAGAGCGCGGATGGAGGTCTCGATGGTCTTGCCGAAATCGGGCGAGTCCATTGCTGCTGCAATGTTGAGCGAACCCAGATTGCACGAAATATCCTTGCCGAGATGATCATAGGAAAGGTCTTCGCCGAAGATGCTCGCCTCACTCACCTGGAGGATTTCCGAACAGAGATTGCTCATGGTGATGCGTCCGTCGATCGGATTGGCGCGATTCACCGTGTCCTCGAACATGATATAGGGATAACCGGATTCGAACTGGATTTCCGCCAGCACCTGAAAGAACTCGCGCGCATTGATCTTCTTCTTGGTAATACGCGCCTCATCGACCATTTCCCGATATTTTCGGTGACCGAAATCTCGGTCAGCGGTACGCCGTAAACCCGCTCCACATCATAGGGCGAGAAGAGGTACATATCCTCGTTATTCTTCGCGAGTTCGAAGGTAATGTCCGGAATGACCACACCAAGCGACAAGGTTTTGATACGGATTTTCTCGTCGGCGTTTTCCCGCTTCGTGTCGAGAAAACGCATGATATCCGGGTGGTGTGCGTGCAGATAGACAGCGCCAGCGCCTTGCCGCGCGCCGAGCTGATTGGCGTAGGAAAAGGAATCCTCAAGAAGCTTCATCACCGGAATGATGCCGGATGACTGATTCTGGATCTGCTTGATAGGGGCGCCCGCCTCGCGAATATTGGTAAGGCTCAAGGCCACCCCGCCACCCCGTTTCGACAATTGCAGAGCCGAATTGATGGAGCGGCCGATGGACTCCATATTGTCCTCGACACGCAGCAGAAAACACGAGACGAGCTCGCCGCGCTGTTTCTTTCCCGCATTGAGGAATGTAGGCGTCGCAGGCTGGTAGCGGCCTGAAATGATCTCTTCCATCAGATCGTGCGCAAGCTGCTCATTGCCGCGTGCCAGCGCCAGCGCCACCATGCAGACGCGGTCTTCATAGCGCTCCAGATAGCGCTTTCCGTCGAAGGTTTTCAGCGTATAGCTGGTGTAATATTTGAATGCGCCGAGAAAGGTCGGAAACCGGAATTTCTTCGCATAGGCTTCGTCGAAAAGATCGCGCACGAAATTGAAGGAATACTGGTCCAGCACGTCCTGTTCGTAATAACCTTCCGTCACCAGATAATCGAGCTTTTCCCGCAAGTTATGGAAAAGACGGTGTTCTGGTTCACGTGCTGGAGGAAATATTGCCGCGCAGCCTGCCGGTCGCGATCAAGCTGGATTTTCCCTCGTCATCATAGAGGTTCAGCATCGCGTTAAGCGCGTGATAATCCATCCCGTCCGAGGATTTTGACGGTGTGCTGCTGTTGGTAGTTGTCGCTAGAGGCGCATCCTGCACCGCTGGCCATGCCTCGCGCTCCCGGATCAGGGTCGTGTCTGCCGTGTCCAAAATCGTTCCATCCGTTTTGACATTGCCAATGTCCTCATCGGTTCCCAGAAGCTCGAAGCGGTAGAGATAGGGAACCTGACATTTGGCGGAGATAATGTTGCCGGCGATACAGAAAGCCTCGCCGAAATTGCTGTTTCCCGCGGCAATCACGCCGCGGATGAAAGAGCGGTTGCTCTCGTCGTTGAGGAAGCGGATCACAGGCTTGGGGACAGCGCCCTTGGAGCCGCCGCCACCATATGTGGGCGTCACGAGCACGAACGGCTCACGCACCTGCAATCCGCCTGAACCGTCCATCGGGATACGGTTCGACCGCATTCCAAGCCGCTCGACAAACCGATGCGTATTCTCCGATCGGCTGGAAAAATAGACGATCAGGCTCATGTGACCGCAGCCCTCAGGCGAGCGCGCTGATCATATCGGGCCGGAAGCCCGCCCAATGGGATTCACCCGCGACCACCACCGGCACCTGGCGATAACCCATGCCCTGAACGAGATGGAAAGCATCGGCATCGGCGGAAATATCGATGACTTCATATTCGATACCCTGGCGGTCGAGGGCGCGGGTGGTGGCCGTGCATTGGACGCAGGCGGGCTTGCTGTAAACGGTAACGTTCATTTTTCTCGCTGGTTGGGAGGACGCAAAGAGCCGTTCGCGCATCGCAAAATGCGCGTTGAAAGACACAAGACAGGGATCGGCCAGCCGCAAATAAGCAGCCTGACCGCACAAACTATGCCGCGAAGGGAGGACCGGAACCGAAACTGAATAGACTGAACATGGACTTCACCCCGAAGTTATGAGCATTTCCAGCAAAAGTGCGAAGCGGCTTTGCTTAAGGTAATGCGTAAAACAAAGCGGAAGTTCGGGGCAGCAATCGGCAAGGCAATAGTTTGCCACACATAATTGCGCGCCAACCGGACACCCCGCCCGTGGACGTACTCGTTCAAGGCAGGTCTCCTGGCTCACGGATCAACGTTCTGTCCGCCTTCCCAGCCAAAGCCAGTGACATGATGAACAGAACTCTCCGCTTACAGTTGCGGGGCAGCTCCGGCATTGCCGCATCCATCATGGATGAAACGCACCGAATTCGTCTTAGCTTTCGATCCAACGAATCGAAAGAACCTAGAACACTATATATAGTAGCTGAAGTAAAAATCCCGTCAACGGGTAGTTGGCGGCAAAACGTAAAATGAGCGGGCCATTCTGGCAGCCCTGTGAATAGCAGGGATTATCGCTGTTTATCTTGCGGGTTTGATCGGTTTCGGTCTGAACTCCGATTTAATCGCCTTGAGCGCCATGCGGTCTACCAGCGTTGGGGCGATAAGTTTCAACCACCGCCCGAATCGCATCTGGCGCGTCATCAACACTTCACGCTTGCGCGCCTCCACGCCATCCAGCATCAACCGCACAGCTTCCTCGACGGGCATCATGTCATCTTCCCGCACACCGCTCGTTCCAAGAGCGGCACCGCTTGCACCATAACCGACTTTGCGAATGTCGGTTTTGACGACACCCGGATAGACGATTGTCACGGAAATACCGCTGGGGTCAGTTCCGCGCGAAGCGCCTCGCAGAAGCCTGAGAGGGCGAACTTCGTTCCGCTATAGGCGGTGCGCCCCGGCACACCGATCAACCCGGCAACAGAAGAAACAGCAACGATCCGCCCCTTGCTGGCGGCAAGATGCGGAAGTGCAGCATGAATAGGCCAGACACTGCCCCAATAGTTCAACTCCATCAGGTCATGCATCCAATCGAGATCATCCGGCTTGATCTCGGCAAAATTGGCATGGGCCGACATGCCCGCATTCACAATCAGCGTATCGATGCGACCATAGGCGGAAACCGCCTTGTCGATCAGGGCGATGCAGGCAGCGCGATCCTTTACGTCGGTGGGTATCACAAGGGCCGAGCTGCCCAGTTGCCGCAATTCGGCGGCCAGATTTTCCAGATTTTCCACATTACGCGCAGCGAGCACAAGAGCAGCATTGGCGCGGTCACGCCGGGCAATCTGCCGTGCAGTTTCTGCACCTATTCCTTCCGATGCTCCCGTTATGATCGTCACATCCATGCGAGGCCCTCCCTGCCTGTCGATCCGATGACAGGCAAGGTACAGGCAGGGCAATCCGCGCGTCTAGTGATTTAGATCTTGCGCGATAGAATGGCGGCGATAGCGAGACCGCCGATCAGCGATATGTGTTCCAGTGCCACCGTCATATCCCGGAACGCCTCTTCTCCTTCTTTCGCCCAGAACGGATGAGCGATGGGAATAGTAAAAATCGTAAAGACAGCAAGAGCACCACAAGCCAGCCAGGCGCCACGGTTGAGGATGATCATCAACGACCCGCCGATTTGCAGAAGCAGGGTGGCAGTGTTGAACAGCCAGCCAGGATAAAGTCCAAGACCTTCCATCTCTGCGGCATTGGCACCGAAATCGAAGAGCTTGGCCAGACCGCTAGACCAGAAAACGAAGGTGAGGACGATCCGCGCCAGCAAAAGACTGGCGCGGGACTCGAGAATATCAGCAATGAGACGCGGCATCGATCAGTCCTTTCCACCGGTAATCCGGATGACCTTGAATGCCACGGCAACCGCGATTGCTGGCGCGAGCGCGAAAATCACCGAAAGCCAGAGCGAGGCATTTGCCGCCCCTCCACGCCGCCGGGCACGGCAATACCCGCAAAATTAGCTACCATGCCCGCGCAAGCCGTTCCGAAGGCGATAGCGAAGAGCTGCACGGTCGTCATTCCACCCGCCGCAAGATCCTGCTCGGTCGATGGAGCGCTCTGATAGACGCGCGTGACAAGGCTTGGCCAGGCAAGGCCGATCCCAAAACCGATCAGGATGAGCCCAAGGCAAACGGGCGCGAGCAGCGACCAGTTACCATTACCATGGATCGGAAGAAACACGGCGAGCAGGACGAGACCGGCAAGCGCGAGAATAGGCCCTGCTACGACAAGCTTGTCGCCACCTTTCTCCTGCCATTTGGAACTCAGGAAGGAAGCGATAGTCCAGCCGATAGCCATCAGTGCCGCCAGATAACCCGCCCATAGCGGAGACTGGCCGTGAAGGTGCTGAAGCAGATAAGGCACGTAGATTTCAGGCTGCATACTGAGCATCAAAAGCGCGATCGTAAGGTAGAGCACCCCCAGCGGGGTCGACAGACTGAATGAACGGCGCGGCAGGAGACGTGCCTTGGCGTCGCGATCAACGACTGCGATGATGGCGATCATGAATATCGCAGCGCCCAGGCCAACGATCTTCCATAGCGTCTCCTGAGACAGGCTGCCGGCCGAGACGGCAAGGACCGCGCCCGTCAGCAGGATAAGCTGAAGAACCGGAATGGAAACGCGTTCATTCTTGTCCCAGCTGAGCGCGGCAAGGTCGCAAACGCGACCACGGCGAAAAGACCCGCAACAGGCAGCAAGGACCAGAAGGCAGCACGCCATGCGCCATATTCGGCAAAGATGCCGCCTATTGCTGGCCCGATCAGCGTTGCCACGCCGAACATTGCGGAAATGAGGCCTATCGCCCGCCCCCACAGACGTTCGGGCAGCACGACACGGGTAAGACCATAAGCAAGCGCGTAGAGGAACCCACCGCCAAGCCCCTGCACACTCCGCCCCGCCAACATGACCGGCATGTTGATGGCAAGGATGAAATCAGTGTACCGGCTGCGAACAATAGGGTCGCGACCACATAAGCGCCCCGGGGCCAGCGCTTTTCAGGAGCCGTGCAGTGAGCGCGGCACCCAAGATAGAGGCAACAACAAACAACGTCGTGGCCCAGGCATAAAAGTCCATGCCGCCAATATCCTGCACCACACTCGGCATGACTGTGGTGGCAATATACATGTTCACGGCATGAAGCGTGACGCCGCCCGCCAAAGCCAAGGCATAAAGGCCATTTTGCCGCTTAGAAGCTCACCCCAACCCGCAGGCTTATGTTCTGCATTCCCCGCCGGAATTGTCTCTTCGATCGAACTTTGCACTGTCGGCCTCCATGAACTGAATTGTTGCCGACCGGTTTATAGGACCTCAACCTTGATTGAGGTCAATAGGCTATTTCCATTGCAAACACCGAGTTCTGGACGATCCGAAATTCGGCCCAAATCCACGGAAAAACCGCCACGGCGAACGAGCGCAATGGCGGTCGGGAGGGTTCGGTTCGGACGCTGGGAAGTCAGATCGGATTGTCCGTCTTGACCATCAACCTTCTGGGACCGGCACCCTGTTGGCCAAGGACGTCATCGGGATTACGCAGTGGGCATTCGGAAAGCGAGAGACAACCGCAACCGATACAGCTCGTTATCTGATCGCGAAGCTGCATCAGACTGTCGATACGTTCCTGAAGCATATCTTTCCAGGCTTCCGAAAAGCCTTTCCAGTCCTCTGCCGTCGGGACGTGGTCGTGCGGAAGATCCGCCAGGGCTTCACGAATGATCGCCAGAGGGATGCCTGCGCGTTGCGCGATCTTGATGATAGCGATGCGGCGCAACACAGCACGGTGATAGCGACGCTGATTTCCCTCTGTACGCCACCCCTCAATCAGGCCCTTGGTTTCATAGAAATGGACTGTCGAAACAGCCACGCCAGCACGCCGCGAAACGTCACCAACGGTGAGACTTTTCTTGAGACCGGATTGTTCCATATCGTCTAACTCAATCATGCCGATTGTGTAGGCTGCTACCCCACAACAACGCAAGACATCTCATAAATCCATGTCATGTCTCAGCGCGCGATAGTTGCGACGCGCCCACAACAATGGACGTGAGTGCAAAGGCAGATCGGTGTTCGTTACCAGCCCGGCAAAGAGCGTATGATCCGCAATTGGAACGCTGCCCGCCAATTCACAATCGATAGCGGCCGAAGCGCCAAAGAGATGCGGTCTGCCTGACGGCCACTCGCCCCACACGCCGATCAGAAAACGTTGCGCATGCGGTATCTTGCCTGCAAAGGCATCACCGATCATTTCCTGGCCCTCTGCGAGCATGGCAAGCGAGAAACCGCCATCAGTCATGATTGCCGCAGCCAGCGCGCTATCGCTTTTACCGACACCAGAACCATCGGCGGTTCCGCCGAAAGCGATAGCACTGCAGTTACCGTGCGGCCGTGGGCTTCACCAGCGTCATGCGCCGTTACCACGGACACGGTAGCCGCCATCCGCGACATCGCGTCCGCGAATTCTCGTTTAGAAACGGCGCCGATTGGGTCGCGATCTATATGCAGCACGTTTCTGTTCAACATCTTGCGAACCCTTCAGATTGAATACCTATGTAGTACCGGTCGGAAACGCCCGCAGCGTTTCCGACCGGCCATGGCCTTGCGGCGGGATACCCGCTCGGCCACATCGGCTGGAAACAGCTACTCGGAATGCTGCTTCAAATAAGCAATCATGTTCTCAAGATCCTTGTCCTTGGTCAGACCAGCAAACACCATCCAGGTACCTTTCACCTTGGCTTGGGGTCTCTTGAGAAAACTCTTCAGTTCGCCTTCGTTCCAGACAAGGCCTTCGGCAGCTGCCTTACGCATCGCATCCGAATAGGGATAGCCGGGATAGGAAGCGGCCTTGCGTCCGACGACGCCTTTTAACGACGGGCCACGCTTGCTCTCATCAGCATCTGCCGTGTGGCAGACAGAGCATCGTTTGAAGAGTTTCTCTCCCGCCACGACATCGCCTTCATCGCCGAAGGCAGCTGTCGAGACAATAAGGGCGGTAGAAAAGCCAGAGGAACAAGAAGAAGCGATAAGCGCATGGACGATACTCCAGATAATCGGCCATGCCTCTCTAATTCCTCAACCTTAGTTGAGGTCAAGTGCAAATCGCGTTTTCGTCCTCACTTTTAGAAACCTCTCGTGGGAAGTTCGCGGCAGCGCTCAGTACCGCCCGTATCGACGCGGTTGCGATGTCGTTATCGATTCCAACCCCGAAGATTTTTCGTCCGTCATGCGTCCGGCATTCAATGTAGGCGGCAGCTTGTGCGTAGGCGCCCTTTTTCAACGCATGTTCGTGATAGTCGACAACGTCCAGATCGATGCCACAACCGGTCTGCAATGCCGAGATTGCACTTGACATCAAACCATTGCCGCGCCCGGTTATGGCGATTTCCTTGCCGAGATGCCGGATACGCCCCACAAAGACACGTGCCTCCCCACTACGCGCCGGTTTGCTTTCCCTGTAGTTCAGCAGTTCGAAGTCAGCGTTCTCGTTGATATGATAGATGTCGCTAAACAGCGACCAGATCATTTCAGCAGTCGTTTCCTTGCCGGTATCGTCGGCAAATGCCTGCACACGGCGGCTAAAATCGATCTGCAGCGGACGCGGCAGCTTCAGTCCGCGATCCTGCTCCAGCACCCACGCCACACCTCCCTTGCCCGATTGACTGTTCACACGGATAACGGCTTCATAAGTTTCGCCGATATCTTTCGGATCGATGGGCAGATAGGGCATTTCCCATATGCCGTCATTGCGGCTTTCATGGGCGGCGAAGCCCTTGCGGATCGCGTCCTGATGCGAACCGGAAAAGCTGTATGAACCAGCTCAGCATAGGGATGACGGGGATGAACCGGCAAGGCATTGCAATGTTCGACCGTGCGCACAACGGAACGCAACTCCGGAAAATAAAGCTCCGGATCGATGCCCTGCGTATAAAAATTCAGCGCCAGCGTGACGAGATCGACATTGCCGGTGCGCTCGCCATTGCCGAACAGGCAACCTTCAACACGGTCTGCACCAGCGAGCAGGGCCTGTTCCGTCGCGGCAACCGCCGTTCCCGGTCGTTATGTGGATGCACGCTTATAATCACGCTGTCGCGGCGTGAGAGATTGCGACAAAACCACTCTATCTGGTCTGCATAGACATTTGGCATTGCAACTTCAACGGTAGCAGGAAGGTTCAGGATCGCCTTGTTTTCCGGCGTTGGTTGCCAGACATCCAGAACACGCTCGCAAATTTCCAGCGCAAAGTCAGGCTCGGTAAAGCAGAAGGTTTCGGGTGAATATTCGAAAGTCCAGCATGTCTCGGGCTGTTTCCGACTCTCTTCCAGCATGGCGGTGACACCACAGACCGCCAGATCGATGATTTCCTCTTTTTCCATCTTGAACACCACGCGGCGAAATAGCGGTGCGGTTGCGTTATAAAGATGCACGATAGCCTGTTGCACACCGAGCAGGATTGGAAAGTACGTGCAATCAGGTCGGCTCGCGATTGCGTCAGCACCTGAATGGTCACATCGTCGGGTATCAGATTATCTTCGATCAAACGTCGAACAAAATTGAACTCTGTCTGCGAAGCAGACGGAAATGCTACTTCGATTTCCTTGAAACCGATTTCCAGAAGCATGCGATAGAAACGCAATTTCTTTTCACCGTCCATCGGATCGGCGAGCGCCTGATTGCCGTCGCGCAAGTCTGTCGACACCCAGCGCGGCGCCTGCGTCAAACGCCGGTTCGGCCATTGGCGATCCAGCAATTCGATCGGGGAAATGAAGGGGCGGTATTTGATATCGGGGTTCTGCATCATGACAATAAAATTCCTTCGGCTGTATTGAACAGCGGTTGCGACAACGGAGGGATTGACGGCAGGCTACGACCGCCGGGATGCCATCAGGCCCAACGGTCGCCGGTAAGTCGAAGGAGAAGAAGTACGGAAGCGAGACGCGCATCGCCGGCCGGAGCGTTCAACTCCGTCGAAGCCAATGTCTTAAGGCATGCGCAAACGGGCAATGTCTGGCTCTCTGGAAAATGAACTTCTTTAACTAAGCATAGACGATTGGATGTTGGCATTCTTGCGCATTCGGGTCATTGTAGAGTGCAAAAGGGTCAACCCATGTCGCTGAATTACCCTCCACCGCTTGCACTTGGCCTGTCTGCCCTGGCGCAAGATGATGCTGCCTTTGCCGGACCACCACACCGCCATCAGGATGCGCAATTGATCTATGCGCGCGCCGGTGTAGTATCCGTCACAACGGAGAATGGCACATGGGTCGTACCGCCCAACCGCGCGGTATGGGTACCTTCGATGGTGGAACATGCAACGCGCAGCCACGGACCGGTTCAGTTTCGCACTATCTTTGTCCGTCCCGACGCTGCCCGGCCTCTCCCTCGTCCTGCGGCGTAGTGGAAGTTTCGCCCTTATTGCGGGAGTTGATCCTGCGTCTGGTTGATTTGCAGGATCGCGCCATCACGTCCCTTACACAGCGCATCAGTGAACTTTTGTTGGAAGAACTGACCTTTCTCCCCGCAGAGCCCCTCAATCTACCCATGCCCGTCGATCAACGATTCCGCGATCTTTGCGGAGCATTGCAATCGAAGCCCGATACGGAACTAACCCTTGATGCCGCCGCCTGTCGAATGGGCATGAGCAGGCGCAGTTTCATGCGCCATTTCGAGCGTGAAACCGGAATGACCTATGGTCGCTGGCGACAACAGGCACGATTGCTCGCTGCCCTGCCCGCTTTGGCTGCAGGCATGCCTGTTGTTACCGTCGCACTGGACTGCGGGTACCAAAGCACAAGCGCTTTCGCCGCAACGTTCAAACGCAGCCTTGGGCGAAGTCCGGCAAGTTATTTTGATTGAAGCATCACAAAGTCGTGTGGAACACACGGACGACAGGTACATTTTCAATCACTTATGTTTTGAGCTACCTCACCGGACAGCTTTTAAGAGTTGATTTCGACATCTTAGCCGAAGGGAGAAATTGACAGTCCGGCTTCTTATCCTGTAACGATCATCCAGTTTTGAACATTGTTCAATATATTGAACAAATGAAAGGTTTCTCCCAAGACTTTTCTTTCAGGACCGCCGGTGCATCGGCTGCATCGGAAAACTACGAGAGCGCTTCCTTCCCAAGACAGAAGCGTCTCCCGAATAAGCCCAGCGTTGTGTGCCGGTGAGGAAATGAGAGACCTCGGCGCTGGTGAAAGTGATAAGGGTGGAATGATGACAACAGAGATCAAGCCATTTTCGTTCGATACGGTCGGCTCGATGCTCGTCGAATGGAGCGCTGCAAAGCGCCTTGGCGAAATTCTCGGCGAACGGTTTTCCGAACGCAAGATTCTGATCGTGACGGACAAGGGGCTCCATAAGGCTGGTGTCCTTAACGATGCACTGGCCTCGCTGGAAAAAGCAGGCTTCGGTATCAGCGTTTTCGATGATGTGGTAGCCGACCCACCGGAAGCCGTGCTGTTCGCCTGCGTCGAGCAAGCAAAACTGCCGGTTGCAACCTCGTGCTCGGTTTGGGCGGCGGCTCGTCCATGGATATCGCCAAGCTCGCAGCAGTGCTGCTTGTCTCCGAACAAAAACTTTCCGAACTCTACGGTATCGGCAAGGTGCAGGGCAGCCGTCTTCCATTGGTCCAGATTCCAACCACGGCTGGAACCGGATCAGAAGTCACCAACATCACCATTCTGACGACCGGCGAGACCACGAAGATGGGCGTGGTCGCCCGTCAGCTTTACGCTGACTTCGTTATCCTTGACGCAGAACTGACCTGTGGTCTGCCTGCCCTTCATACGGCTGCAACCGGTATCGACGCCATGGTCCATGCGATCGAGGCATATACGAGCCGCATCAAGAAGAACCCGCTCTCCGACGCATTCGCCCGCGAAGCGCTGAAGCTTCTTTCGGCCAATCTGATCACGGCGTGCAGCCATGGCAATGATCGCCATGCCCGCGAGGCAATGCTGCTCGGTGCCAATTATGCCGGGCAGGCTTTCTCCATTCGCCTGTCGGTGCCGTTCATGCACTGGCCTATCCTCTAGGTGGTCATTATCATGTGCCGCATGGCCTTTCCAACGCGCTAATGCTGGGACCGGTACTGCGCTACAATATGGCGGGCGCAGCCAAGCTTTATGCAGAGCTTGGCGATCTCCTGCTGGAGAAATCGGAAGGCACCACGGAAGCGCGCTCGGCGGCCTTCGTTACCTATATGGAAGAGCTGATGAACAAGTCCGGCGCACCGCGTCGCCTACGCGATGTCGGCGTGACGGAGGACAGCCTCGAAATGCTGGCACGCGACGCGATGCTGCAAACCCGGCTTCTGGGCAATAACCCGGTTGACGTGACCGAGGCCGACGCTTTGGCACTCTATCGCGAAGCTTTCTGACCAAACATAACAACCTGACGGATCAGGCGCCGGGGAAGTGAGCTGACTGCCACTCTCCGCAGTCTGTCCTTATGTCCCCGGAGAATAAATTGAGCACTGAACGCATCGACGGTCAGGAGCAGCCCTATTGGCCTGCCGGACCGTTCAAAATTCGATTGCCTTTCGTCCATTACAAATTCGAATGGCCTGACTATTTTCAAGGTCTGCTTATGTGCGCGGTGGATCTGTCCGCCATCCCGCTCATGACTGAGCTCCTTGGAATGCCCTTCGAAGTTGCCCTTGCGGTGGTCGTGCTGAACGGGCTGTTCTATCTCGCGCACCATCTTCTGGGCGACCCTGTCGTTCCGGGCTGGATCACGCCTGCTATTCCACTTTTGATGGCCTATTGCGCCACATTCCCCGAAGGGCCGGAACGCGTCCATGCGCTGGTCGCATTTCAAATGATGCTCGGCATCTTCTCGATTTTATCGGTGCGACGGGCATGGCGCATCGCGTGGTGCAACTCATTCCTGCCGCTATCAAGGCGGGCATTATAGTCGGCGCAGGATTTGCCGCAGTCATATCGGTTTTCCAGCTTGGTGGACGTTTCGATACGTTTCCCTTCACGATCACCATCGCCGTCGGCCTTGGTTTTATGTCATCTTTTCCCGCCATTTTGCGCGCATCAAGAACAGAAATCCGGTGCTCGCTATTATCGGAAAGCTCGGCGTATTCCCGATTATTCTGCTCGCTGTCATTATCGCTCCTCTCTTCGGCGAAGCACAGTGGCCAAAGCTCGAATGGTCGATCACAAGTCCGGATTTCACCACGCTTTGGCGTGAGTATACTGTTTTCGGCCTTGGCTTGCCGCCACTTTCGATGTTTCTCAGTGCAATCCCGACCATGCTTGCAGCCTATATCGTCGTGTTCGGCGATGTCCTGCAAAGCCGTGCCATTCTAAAGGAAGCCGACGAAGCTCGCCCCGATGAAAAAGTGGACTACAACCCAGACCGGGCGCATCTCATTTTTGGCGGGCGCAATGCTGCAATGAGTGTTCTTGGACCGGATGTATGCATGTGCGGCCCGCTCTGGTCAGCTATGCATGTGGTCATCACCGAGCGTTTTTCGCAAGGAAAGAAGGCAATGCATTCGATCTTCGGCGGCGCAGGCTCATTTCGCTGGGGCACCAATACCGGCCTGTTCCTGATGCCGATCGTCACCCTGGTGCAGCCGATACTTGGTGTCGCACTCGCCCTTACTTTGCTTATTCAGGGATATGTTTCGGTCCGGGTCGGCATTCTCGAAGCACGTTCCCAGCGCGATCTCGGCATTGCCGGTGTGGTCGGTGCAGTTCTTGCCACGCGCGGTGCCGCATGGGCTTTTGCGACCGGTGTTGTCCTGTGCCTTTTGATATATGGCCGTGACTTCTTCCGTGGTGAGGTAGACAACACCTTTACCAAAGACAGCTAGTGGACTGAATTTGACATTTGAATCCCGTCTGAATGAGATGCCGTTTCAAATGTCGGAATCAGACCACTAGCCGATAGCCCTCCCGGTCATACCGAGAGGGCTTCCGTTCTATCCGTTCACCACTTCCGGCAGTGGCTTGTCCACGCTCATCGCATGGTCAAGAACGCGCTGCAGATTTGCGGCGTGACGGAAGCTCGGTTCCAGTTCCGCAACATCGGTCACGGCACGCGCAAAACGCTGGTAATTTGTCTCTACCGTACCCGCATCGATATCCCGCCAGACCGGCGTTTCAATATCCTCGCCGATGGAGCCGCGCAGGCTCGAACCGGTAGGCGTGTGGAGAATTTCCAGCGCACCCTTGTCGCCATGGATACGCAGGCGCAGCTCATTCAGATGACCGGTTGCCCAGCGACTTGCATGGATGACACCCAGTGCGCCATTGGCATATTCCGCCATCATGACGAAGCTGTCATTGGCATCCAGCACATATTCGCCGATATGGTTGTTTTCCGCCTTCTCGAAAGTCTTGAGGCGCGCCGACGCACGCTCCACATCGCTGCCGATGGCATAGGTAGCGAAGTCAAGAATATGGATACCCACATCGCCCAGAACGCCATTGGAGCCGTGCCGGGTGGAAAGTCGCCAGAGCCACTTGCTCTCCGTTTTCCAATCGCCCCAGGTCTTCGAGACCAACCAGCTTTGCAGATAGGACGCCTCGAAATGGCGCACCTGACCAATCTCACCCGCCATTACCATTTCGCGCGCCTTCTGCAAGGGCGCAACATTGCGATAGGTGAGGTTGACCATATTGACCACGCCCGCCTGCTCGGCAGCGTCCGCCATTTCTGCAGCCTTCTCGTAGCTTTCAGCCAGCGGCTTTTCACAAAAGACATGCTTGCCTGCGCCAACCAGCGCCAGAGTGGTGGGATGATGGATGGCATCCGGGGTCACATTGGCAACCGCATCGAAGCGATCCCACTCCAGCGCATCCTCCAGCCGCGTGAAACGATTGTGAATGTCGTGGTTTTCTGAAAACGCATCGACGCGCACCGCCGAAACATCGCAAGCCGCCACGACCTCCACGCCCTCGATGGCCTTGAAGGCTTCGGCATGGTTTTTCGCCATGCCGCCTGTTCCAAGAATAAGAAGACGCATGATGCACCTCAGCGATAACCGGCCTCACCGGCCTTGTGCAATTTCGGCCCGCGCTCCACGATCGGCTCCAGCGCCATCTCGACGGGTACATTCGGGGCGGTATGAATGCCTGTCCATGCTGCTTGCGGATTGTAAGCCCATTTGACTGAATTGCGCAGAACCGTTCGCACATTCGCGTCGTGATAGGTGGGATAAGTCTCATGGCCGGGCCGAAAGTAAAATACATTGCCCGCGCCGCGCCGCCAGGTCATGCCCGAGCGGAAGACTTCGCCACCCGCAAACCACGAAATGAAAACCGTTTCGAGCGGTTCAGGCACGGAGAACTGTTCCCCATACATTTCCTCGTTCTCGAGCACGAAATTCTCGTCCAGCCCCTGCGTGATCGGATGACCGCGATTGACCACCCATAACCGTTCACGCTCACCCGCTTCACGCCATTTCAGCGCGCAGGGCGTTCCCATAAGTCGCTTGAAGATTTTGGAGAAATGCCCGGAATGGAGTACGATAAGGCCCATCCCCTCGAAGACACGTCGGGCCACGCGCTCCACCACTGCATCGCTGACCGCGCCATGATCCTTATGACCCCACCAGACCAACACATCGGTCTCAGCAAGGCGCGCTTCTGGCAAGCCATGTTCCGGTTCCTGCAAGGTGGCAGTCGTCGCTTCGATTGCGCTGTCCTCATTCAGCGCCTCGGCAATCGTGTTGTGCATACCGTTCGGATAGACCGAACGCACTGTTTCATTGATCTGCTCGTGAATGTTTTCACCCCAGACGATGGTACGAATAGGCACGAGTATTCTCCTTGCTGCGGGCATCGCGGCCCATTTGTCTCATGTGCCGTTAAAGCGCGTTTTGATCTGATTGGATCGGATCGGCGCCCTAACTTCTTCTATTTCAAGCATAATCTTATCGATCCTCGTTTCGCTCCGGTCGGATCATGCTCGAGGCTTGGGAGGTCGGCGTCAAACAGCGCGGCCTTTTCATCGAAACGATGAATATTTTCCCCTGTCGGGGAAACCGAGAGCGTCTCGCCTGACCTGCGCGATGCTACCCCACTTTCGCGAACCACCAGCGGCTCCTCCAGACCAAGATCGATATAGACATAGGTATCGGAACCGAGGATTTCGGTGTGGATTACCTGACCGGTCCAATGGCCTCCGTCGGGCGCGATGGCGAGGTGTTCGGGACGCAGGCCCACCGTATGCGCGCCAAAAGGCTCACTATATCTGCCGGTCAGGAAATTCATCTTCGGTGACCCGATGAATCCGGCGACGAAAAGTGAATTCGGCTTTTCGTAAAGCTCAAGCGGCGTTCCGATCTGCTCCACCCGTCCGTCGCGCAGCACGCAGATGCGGTCGGCCAGCGTCATCGCCTCCACCTGATCGTGTGTGACATAGATCATGGTGGTGTCTTCCATGCTCTGGTGGAGCTTGGCGATCTCAAGCCTTGTAGCCACACGTAGTGCCGCATCGAGGTTGGACAAGGGTTCATCGAAGAGGAACACTTTCGGATCACGCACTATGGCGCGGCCAATCGCGACGCGCTGCCGCTGCCCACCGGAAAGCTGGCGTGGCAGGCGCTCAAGATAGGGCGTCAGCTGCAGCATCTCCGCGGCCTTGTGAATGCGGCTTTTGCATTCATCCTTGCTCTTGCCCGCAAGCTGCATGCCAAAGGCCATGTTCTCATAGACCGTCATATGCGGATAAAGCGCATAGGACTGAAACACCATGGCGATGCCGCGCTTCGACGGCGCGAAACTGTTGACCACTGTTCCATCGATGGCGAGGCTTCCCGATGAAATTTCTTCCAAGCCCGCAATGAGGCGCAACAGCGTGGACTTTCCGCAACCGGAAGGGCCAACGAAGACCATGAACTCGCCGGGCCGGATATCCATATCCACGCCCTTGATGACATCGAAGTTGCCGAAAGACTTGCGCACATCGCGCAACTGAAGTTCTGCCATGTATAAAACTCCTAGCCCTTGACGCCGCCTGCCGTCAGACCGGACACGATCCGCCGCTGGAAGATGAGCACGAGGATGACAAGGGGAACCGTAACGACGACCGAAGCCGCCATGATATTGCCCCAGGGGATTTCAAACTGACTGTTGCCGGACAGAAGCGCGATAGCCACAGGCACGGTGCGCTGGCTGCCCGAAGAGGTGAAGGTGAGCGCGAACAGGAACTCGTTCCATGCCGAAATGAAGGCAAGCAGACCCGTCGTCACCAGTGCGGGCCACATGAGCGGCATGAAAACCCGCGTGATGATGACCCATGGCGATGCGCCGTCCACGATGGCTGCTTCTTCGATCTCTATAGGCAGATCGCGCATGAAGGTAGTGAGTACCCAGACTGTGAAAGGCAGCGTGAAGATCATATAGGAAAAGATCAGTGCCAGCGGCGTGTTGAAGATGCCGAGGAAGCGGATCAGCTCGAACAAGCCTGCCAGAACGGCGATCTGCGGGAACATCGACACCGAAAGAATGGTGAGCAGTAACAGTCCGCGACCACGAAATTTCACACGCGCCAGCGCATATGCCGCTGTCACCGCCAGCAGCAGTGAGATCGCCACGACCACTGTAGCCACCAGCAGCGAATTGCCGAGACTGCGAAGGAAGCTGCCCTGTATCAGCACGCTGGTATAGTTCTCAATCGAGAAATTGGTCGGCCAGTAATCGACCTGAAACAGCGCCGTTCCCGATTTCACACTGGTGATAATCGCATAATAGAACGGGAACACTGCAACCAGAATGATGATCGCCACCAGAAGATAGAAGCCAGCTAACTTTATGTACCGCATCTTCTATTCTCCCCTGCTGGCGATGTTCACGCGTCCAAAGAACATGTAGAGCACGGTGATGGCCGCGATGATGAGGAACAGCATCGTCGATGCTGCCGCGCCATAGGCAAATTTGTCGAAGTCGAAGAGGTTTTCGCGCGCGAAAACCGACATGGTCTTGGTCTGCGCGTTGTTCGGCGTCAGCACATAGATCAGGTCGAAGATGCGCAAGGCATCCAGCATACGGAAGATGATCGCGACCATCAGCGCCGGACGAATCAGCGGCAGCGTCACACGCCAGAACACTTTCAGCGGATGCACACCGTCGATCTTCGCCGCTTCATAAATGTCAGATGGCACCATTTGCAGACCCGCCAGAATAAGCAGCGCCATGAAAGGTGTCGTCTTCCAGACATCGACGATCAGGATTGCGATCATCGCGGTGTCGGGGTTAGCCGTCCAGGCTATCTTCTGACTGATGATACCAAGATTGAGCAGGATATGATTGAGGATGCCGAACTGGTCATTGAGCATCCAGCCCCACATCTTGGCCGACACAATCGTCGGAATTGCCCACGGGATCAGGATTGCGGCGCGCACAAGCCCCGCCCCGGAAATTTGCGTTCAGCACCAGCGCGACGATCAATCCAAAGATCGTTTCAAGACTGACCGACAGAATAGTGAACCTGATCGTGTTCCAGACTGCACCCCACCAGGCAGGATCGGCGAGAAGACCGCGATAGATGGTACGTCCGCTCTTGAGCGTCACCCAGGACAGATAATTGTTAAAGCCGACGAACTCCGCAGCACCAAGGCTCGTCAAGGATGCATTGGTAAAGCTGAAATATATGGTCCGGAACAGCGGCCAGCCTGCCACCAGCGCCAGCACAATCAATGTGGGCGCGAGAAACACCCATGCCGATCGGATACGTTGCGCGCGCAGATCGGAGTGAACCCGGCTTTTGTGGCCGAATTCCCGAAATATCGAGAGAAGTCTCCTTCATGATCCCACTCTTGGTCCTGCTGAGGAAGAAAGAAGCGTCCGGGCTGCCCGTTTGGGGCTTGGGAGCACAACCCGAACGCGGCTTGATTGGTCCCCTACCAGCCGGAGCCTTCCAGCTCAGTCAGTTCGACCTCAAGCATTTCGAGATTCTCCGCCGCAGTACCGTTGCCCGAGAGCGTCTTGTGCACGGCAGTCCAGAATTTTGATGAGACTTCGTTATATTTCACCTTCGTCGCAGCCGATGGGCGCGGCACGGCATTCTGGAAAATGGGCTTCCAATTGGCCATGAAAGGCTGCGCTGCAATGACATCCTTGTCATCGTAAAGTGCTTCAATGGTCGGCAAGCGCGAGATTTCGACCGCCTGTGCCTTCTGCACTTCCGGCGACGCCAGATATTTCACAAGCGCGATGGCAGCATCCTGCTTGGTGGAATATTTGGAAACGGCAAGGTTCCAGCCGCCAAGCGTCGAGGCAGGCGGCTCGCCTTCGGCGCCAGAAGGAAGCGGGGCCACATCGAATTTATCCTTCACGCCGCTATCGGCACTGTTGCTAAGCGCATAAACATAGGGCCAGTTGCGCATGAAGACGGCATTGCCGGTCTGCCAGACGCCTCGGGATTCCTCTTCCTGATAGGCAAGCACGCCCTGCGGCGAGATCGTGCCGATCCAGCCCTTGGCGCGATCGATGGCCGCCGCTGCCTTTTCGTTGTTGATGGAAATCGTACCGTCAGCCTCGACGATCTGGCCGCCACCCGACGATTTGACCCATTCAAGTGCGTTACAGGTCAAACCTTCATAAGCGTTACCCTGAAACACGTAACCCCACAGATCGGATTTTCCTTCAGCCCGCTCCTTGTCCATGATTTCCTTGGCGGTCGCCGTCATCTCATCCCATGTCCTGGGAACCTGCTTGTTGTATTTTTCGAGCAGATCCTTACGGTAAAACAGGGCTGGTGCGTCGGTATAAAACGGCAGTGCGACCAGCTTCCCATTGACCGTCTGAGAGGCGATGATCGAGGGAAATGCGCGCCCGTCACATCTTTCGTCGCTTCCGTGAGATCGATGAACTGATCGGACAGTTGCGGCGCCCATACCACATCGGTCTGATAGACATCGATATCGGCGTTCCCGGCTGCGAGCCACAGACGATATTGGCTGAACTGCTCGCTGCTCGATGACGGCATTGAAACGATATTGACCTTGTTGCCGGTATCTTTCTCGAATTTGACAACCTGTTCCTGCAGGAACTTGATGTTATTGCCCGTCGAATTTGCTGCGATGGAAATCTCCACCGCATGACCATTCACTGTCGCCAGACCAAGCGCCACGCATGTCCCAAGCAGAACCTGAAAAGCCTTCATCGCTCCCTCCTCCCATCCATTTTATAAGCATCTCGATAAAATCGAAAACGGTTTGGATAAAGAGAGGGTCGCAGAGGACCGCATTCCTGTCAAGGCGAAGATTATCACCTCGCTTCACTTCGTATGAAGTTAGCTCTAACGTAATATAATTCAATGACTTATATGGTCGACCCATTGTTGATAAAAACTTCAGAAATATATTTCTTCAAACATTCTCGATCAGAGATTCAAACAAACTTGAAATCGGTTTGGATTTCATGCACCCTATATGTTGCAGCGGTGCACAGAATTCGACCAACCAATTGTTAATCGCAGGGAAGCGGCTATAATCCGCCGCCTTGCCTGCCTGTATAGTTCGAAAGCCAAATGAAACTCCGTGAATTCGCCAAACATCTCGGCCTCTCAGCCACGACCGTCAGCCGGGCACTGAGCGGCTATCCTGAAGTGGCGGAAAGCACGCGAAAGCGGGTCATGGATGAGGCTATCCGCCTCGGTTACCGACCCAACGTCAATGCGGTCAGGCTGGTGACGGGGCGTGCCGGTGCCATCGGCGTTGTGATGGGCCGCAACAGCGAGTTTCACTTCGCCGAATTCATGCGCGGCATGGCGGAACGGCTTAGTCAGGATGAAGTCGACATTCTCGTCAGCCCGATTGCCAATAATGGGACCGATGATGAAGTGCAACTCTGCCGACGCCTGGCCACCAGCCACCGAGTTGATGCAATCATCGTCACGTCTCCAAAACCCAATGACGAGCGCATCCGCATGCTGCACGAACTGGGCATGCCTTTTCTCGTGCACGGACGGTCTGATACCGACATTCCGCACGCTTGGCTGGATATCGACAATGAGGGTGCGGTTTATCGTTCGACTACCCACCTGCTCGATCTCGGGCATCATCATATCGCAATGATAAACGGTCGCTACGGTTTCACCTTCTCACTCCACCGCGACGAAGGTTATCGGAAAGCTCTCGAAAACAGGGGCATCACTTTCGATCCGAACCTTGTCGAGCACGGCGATTTCACGGATGAGGTCGGCTATCGACTCGCACACAAGCTTCTGGAACGCAATCCACGACCGACGGCATTTGTCGCCGGTTCAATGATGACTGCGCTTGGCATTTATCGCGCTGCACGATCTTTCGGCCTTTCAATCGGCAAGGATATTTCTGTCATCGCTCATGACGACGTCATCTCGTTTCTGAGTGCCGACAATATGGTACCGTCCCTGACCGCGACGCGCTCATCGATGCGTGCCGCAGGAAAACGCTGCGCCGACCTTGTGATGGACATACTTGACGGACGCGCAGCCACCGACATTCATGAATTATGGCCCGTCGAACTGATCCTTCGCGAGTCCGCAACCCGAGTGCCGGAATGGGCATAAGAATATCCAAAAATTTGACGCGATTTGTCAGATCCACACCACTGGTATAGATTTGGCGTGCAACGCGGAGTTGGTTCGGGACGCAGAGACGCACATCCGAGACCAGACCGCGTTGCATGCTGTTTATATCGGAGTAAAATTGCGCAGTGAACAATCTATTCTTCAAATTTCCATAGCAGTTACTATCCTGGTTGCTGGTTTCGGCGTCGTTTTCGGCCTGTTATCCGGCTCGTTTTCTATCGTGTTTGATGGCGTTTACATGCTGGCCGATGCTGCGATGAGCGGGCTCGCCCTTCTCGTCTCGCGCCTCATCGCCCTTTCTGCCTTGCCGGAACAGCCGCGCGGAAAATTGCGCGATCGCTTCACAATGGGCTTCTGGCATCTTGAGCCAATGGTATTGGGCCTCAATGGCATGATGCTCACCGGCGTTGCGATCTACGCACTCATCAACGCAATCGGCAGCCTTATGGATGGCGGACGCGAACTTGAATTCAGCTATGCGATTTTCTATGCGGTCCTCGCGCTTATCGCCTGTCTCGGCATGGCGTGGTTCGAAATGCGCGCAAACCGCACATTGAAATCTGACTTCGTGGCGCTCGACGCCAAAGCCTGGATCATGTCGGGTGGGATTACTGCGGCGCTTTTGGTCGCTTTTTCGATCGGCTACGCGATTGAGGGAACCGAGCTCGGCTGGGTGACGCCCTATATCGATCCGGCCGTTCTCGCGGTCGTTTGTCTTGTCATCATTCCCATGCCAATCGGCACGATCAGGCAGGCACTGGCCGACATATTCCTGATTACGCCCGTTGATCTCAAACAGCATGTCGATGCGGTTGCGGAAGAGTTCGTCAAACGGAACGGCTTTCTGTCATATCGCGCTTATGTCGCCAAGGTCGGTCGTGGCAAGCAGATCGAACTCTATTTCATCGTACCTCAAGATCTCCCACCACGAAAACTTGAGGAGTGGGACGCCTTGCGTGATGAAATCGGCGACGCGCTTGGCGGTGAAGGGCCGAACCGTTGGCTGACGATTGCCTTTACCACGGATGTGGAGTGGGCCGTGTGACCTGGAGCGTTAGAGTGCATCCCGAAAAGTGCGAAGCGGTTTTCGGGAAATTCTCTGGGGAAACAATCCAGGTGGACGGTAGTGACTGCCTCTTCAGTCTCCAGCCTCTTCAACTATTGAGCTTTTTCGCTTGAATGCGCTGCGAGGCTCTTTCGACCGTGATTTCGTAATGATCGCCCTGCGTTACTTGCCCGATCCGGCTGGAGCGAAATGCGACAGCATTGATGCCGCCTTCGTGGCGCAAACTGTCGAACAGAATTCCAAACTCACCTCCCCTGCGCATCTCTTCGCCGAATGTCTGTGAGGCCGCGTAATCCGTCGGATCATAGACAGCGGGTAACCCTGCCTGCTCGCCGCATATATCGACAAACTCTTCTTCCAGCTTCGCCGTATAGACCCGAAACGTACGCACCAGACCGTCCTGCTGCGTTGCAACGGTTTCGCGACGCATGTGGTGCGCAACCTCGACGACTGAGGTGGTGAGCCGCGCCGCCGCATACCAGGCACCGAGTTCCGGCCCGTTGAAGCGCATGCCGCCCGGCGCCACATGGAGAAACGTCGCCATGACAATGCTGGAATTGGGCCTGCCAAACACCCATTCCTCATGCGGAAGGCGCTGCAATCGCTCAGTCAGAAGACGATCATTCGTCCAGCCTGCCAGTTCCATCACCGCTTCCAGATCGGCAGCAGTAGCAACCGTGTCAAAAGACCAATCGGCGGAAAACGCGACGGGATCAGGCGATAGCTTGGCTGTGGGGCGGGATTGCGCCTCACGAGAACACCACGTCCTCATCGCGATAAGGCCGAAACTCGCGATCCAGTTCGTTCGGCTCCATGTAAAGGCCGCCGCGCGCCGCATCCAGAAACCGGCGGACGGTCAGCAAGCCATCCTGCAAGCCGCTTGTTACCAGGCTCAACGGTGGATGACTGCCGAAGACCCCAGCCTGATTGGGCGTATGTAACCAGCGGATGCCAGCCTTCTCATCCGAGTAAAGCACACCCAGAGCCTGATGAATGCCGAGCACGGCGGATAGCCGCATCAGCACATCCACATCGAGCGTAATGTCGCGATGTTCACGCACCGCCTTCACCCAATTATAATAGGTCGATCTCGAAGGCAGCCCCAGCACCATGAGCCGCTGCTGTTCGTCCAGCCCCCAAAGATCGGCAATGGAAAGGAACGTGCGCAGGCCCGGCCCGCTCAAACTCTTGCGTGAATGAGGAGCAAAGCGGGCCGCGTCGAGAATATCCGGCCCCTTGCCTATCACTGTCTTCAACGCCGCATTGCTTCTGGCCATGGCTGCCTCCAATCGTCCAGATCAGAATATAGTCCAAATTTGGACTTTTGCAACCTTACGGCTTTATTCAGCGGCGATGAGAGGCGTTTCAACAGCCACATCCGGCATTGTATCGAAGTGAACCGGACGCAGCGAGACAGTGCCGTTGCGGATATCCAGCACATGCGAATAGACGTTTTGGCCGTTTTCAAGCAGCGGCAGCTTGTCCTCATGCATGATGCTGATGACGATAGCTTGCGGGCAGCGCGTCTTCAGCGCCTCATGGAAGCGCATCTTGGAAGTCGGATCGAGGGCGCCTGTTGCCTCGTCAAGGAAGATGATCGACGGCTTGTGCAACAGAATGCGCGCCAGCACGATCTTCTGCTTCTGTCCGCCGGAAAGAACCATATCCCACGGCGCACCATCGGCATCGGCGTCGTTCATGCGCTCGATGAATTCGCCCAACCCCGCCTCGTGCAGCACCGCAGCAACAGCAAGATCGCTGAACAGACTTTCATCGGCGGGCAGGCTGACAAGCTGTTTCAGCGTGACAGACGGGAACTTGGCCTCCTGCGTCGCATAAAGCGAGGTGGCGTTCTGCGGATAGATGATATCGCCGGTGCCATAGGGCCACAGGCCGTTCAGCGCCTTGACGAAGGAGGTTTTGCCAGAGCCGGATTCGCCCCGCATATAAACCCAGTCGCCGGAACGAATATTGATGACGCCGGAGCGCAGGAACGGTGCTTCGCTGTCCGGTCCCTGCATGAGGGTGAGATTGCGCACCGACAGGCCGAAGCGCGGATGCTGCTCAGCGAAAGCAAAGCGGTTGATGCCGGATCGGCTGTAGAACTCGGTCGGGTCCTGAACATTTTCGATTGCCTGCGCGAGGCCGATCACACGGCCCGCATTGGCGCGCAGATTGGCAATTGCCGGCATGACCTGAATGAACCACGAACAATCATTAATCATTGCCGCGACGAGTTCCGCACCCGTTACATAGTTCCGAAAACTGACGGAGCCGCTCATATAGGGCAAAAGACCCGGAATATAGGCAACGATACGGTTCGACAGAAAACCATAGGCCTGCGAGAAAGCGAGATAGGCGGCATCGAAACGATTGAGCCGGTTCCAGGTGCCATCGACATCCTTGTAAAGACGGTCATTGACCGACCGCTGGACGGCCTCGCCGCCGGATGCCGAAATCTGAAAACTGCGACGCAGCAGCGTCGTCCACTCGCCACGATAGGAACCTTCGGCCTTCTGGATGCCGAGATTGAGACGCTCCAGTCGCTTGCCGATCTTGATCGCGATCAGCGTTCCGAGCGGGACATAGATCACGATTGCAGCAAAGGCCAGAACGGCGCTGCCATAGCTGCCGAGGAAATCCAGCCCCTCCACATGCGTGGACATTTCGATCGCTTCTGGCCGATGAAGAAAGCAGACAGGAACACCCCGACAATGCCCATGACGAGGCCGATGGCGCCACCGGTCATGCCCTTGATCGATTCCTGCAGACGCTGATCGATATTGTCAGGCTGATCCTTGCCCCTACCCTGTTGCAGGTGGAAATGCGTGTGCTTGCCGTTCAACAGCGCAGTGGAGAACTGGTCGTTCAACCATTTGCGCCACTTACGGTGCAGCGTTGTGGACAGGAAATGGCGAGAGCCGACCAGCATCACGTCCTTTGCCAGCATCAACAGCACGAGAATGCCCGCATTGGCGGCAATAGTCATGAGAGGATGCTGAACAGGCGCAGTGTTGACATTGACAATGGAATTCATGAGCAGGCCCGAGGCCTCGGCCACCCATACGGTGGTCTTGCTCACGAAGGCCGTTATCAGGAAGATTGCGATGGTGAGAACCCAGGCTTCCTTCCAGCGGTCGGAAATCCAATAGGCACGCATCAGCCCCCAGAACGACGTCATGTCAGCCACGGCAGACCTCCCCTTGCCTGCAAGGATTGCTGTCTGGTCTGCCGGTTTTGCTCAATCCACACCTCGTTCGACATCAAGAAATGTAACGCTATGTTACATATTGCAACAAACTGTGGTTAACGAAATGTTAATAGTCAACACAAAAGCGGAGCACTAACCCGTGATCATAGGGGCGCATATCAGCAACGAGCTGAAATCGTTAGGCTATCGGAAACCTAATTATTTTGGATGAAGCACGTGTTTTGCGCCGGAAATTCGACGTTTCCGGGATCATCGCCGATGATTCGAGTAAATCGGCCCGATTAAGTCGCAAGATAAGCCTGCAGACGCGGCACTACAAAATCAAGGAAAACACGGACTCGTTGCGGCAGTCGCGCGCCGCCAAGAAACACGGCGTGTACTTCCTCTATGTCGTTCTCGACCGCCTCGGCCAAAACCTCCACCAAAGCGCCAGAAGCGAGATCGTTCCGCGCGTGATAATCGCCAATCCGGGCGAGCCCCAGCCCAGCTACCGCCATACGCCGGACCGTTTCCCCGTTATTGGCCAGCAGTGAACCGTAGACCGCGCGATCCACGATGCGACCGCTTTCCTTCAGCGGCCAGACGGGTGCGGCGCGGCGGAAATTGAAACCGATGCAATTGTGATCGGCAAGGTCGTCTATGGTCAACGGCGTACCGCAACGTTCCAGATAGGCGGGAGCCGCCACGATCTTGCGCCGCGCCGTACCAAGCTTGCGCGCCATCATGCTGGAATTGGGCAAGGTGCCGATACGGAAAGCCACATCGGTGCGATCAAGATAAAGGTCGACCAGCTCATCAGACAGAGACAAGTCGATCACGATATTCGGATAGGCCGACAGGAATTCCGGCAGCAAAGGTTCCAGAGCCAGCGTGCCCAGTGCCACAGAAGCGTTGACGCGCACAGTACCGCCCGTGCTCGCAGAGCCCTGCGAAAGCTCGCGTTCGACTGCCTCGAAATCGCGCAGCAGTCCCTGACTACGCTCATAATAAATCTGTCCCTCGGTCGTCAGCGACAGGCGGCGGGACGAGCGTTCCAGAAGCCGCACGCCGAGCCTTGCTTCGATACGGGATATGAGCTTGCTGATGGTCGAAGGGTTCATACGCAGAAGACGGGCGGCTTCGGAGAAACTACCCGTTTCAACAACCCGCATAAAACCTGCATTTCGCCAACGCGATTATCCATTGCCCGCTCCATCTGTGAAATCGTTTCACAGATAATGTGGATCCGAGCGGATTTTCAAGTCCGCGCGATTATCCTATTTCTGCTTCACGAAATCAAACCTGACCGAAAGCTGCTTGGTACAGGATCAACAAAATGACGGCCCGAAGCATGAGCCTCCCAAGCTCGCGCTCCTCACGCGAAACGCCGAAGGCCAATCGACAGGAGATAATATGAAAATCGTGAACGCACACGGCGCGACCATACCCGCGCTCGGCTTCGGTGTTTTCCGCATGATGGATGCGGAAGTGGAAAACGTTGTTCCAGCGGCGCTGGAAGCTGGCTTCCGCCATTTCGACACAGCGCAGATCTACCAGAACGAGGCTGCTCTCGGGCGCGCACTGGAAAAGGCAGGCGCACGACGCGAAGACCTGTTTCTCACCACGAAAGTCTGGGTCGATAATTATAGCCCCGAAAAATTCAGTACATCCGTCGACGAAAGCCTGGACAAGCTGAAAGTGGATCGGGTCGACCTCCTGCTTCTGCACTGGCCTGCCGACAAGGTGGCTATTGCCGACCAGATAGACATGCTGAACGCTGTGCAAGCGGCAGGCAAGACGCGCTTCATCGGCGTGAGCAATCAGAATGTCGCGCAGATGAAAGAGTCTGTCCTTCGCAGTGCAGCACCTATCGTCACCAACCAGATCGAAGTCCACCCCTATCTCGACCAGAACGCCGTAGCCGACGCCGCAAGGGCAGCAGGTGTTGCCATCACCGCCTATTACGGCATGGCTGATGGCGCAGTGCCGCGCGACCCCATCTTGCAGGCCATTGGCGCTCGATACGGCAAGACGGCCGCTCAGGTCGGTCTGCGCTGGCTGATCGAACGTGGCTTTATCGCCCTTTCCAAGACGGCCAAGCCCGAGCGTGTCGCTGAAAATTTCGACATATTCGACTTTGAGCCAGCGCAGAAGACATGACCGCGATTTCCAGACTCGCCCGCCCGATGGACGACTGGTCAGCCCTGAAGGTCTGGCTCCAGTCTGGGACAAATAACGGAGACTATGATGAGCACGATGAAGTCTCATGACAGCGCAACGAAGGCGGCCGGTTTCAACTGGCCGCTTCTGGCGCTTGCAATCGGTGCCTTCGGTATCGGCACCACAGAATTCGCGCCGATGGGTCTGCTGCCGGTCATTGCCGACGGCGTTGACGTTTCCATCCCGACAGCTGGTCTTCTGGTCAGCGCCTATGCTATCGGCGTGATGGTCGGCGCACCGATCATGACGCTTGCCTTCGGGCGGTTCGGCAAACGCACGGCCCTGATGCTGCTGATGGGCATATTCACGCTCGGCAACATCCTGTCGGCTCTCGCACCGGATTACTGGACGCTGCTTGCAGCGCGCTTGGTAACGAGCCTCAATCACGGTGCATTTTTCGGCCTCGGTTCCATTGTTGCAGCCAGTGTCGTGCCGCCTGAAAAGCGGGCAAGCGCCGTTGCCACCATGTTCATGGGCCTGACGATTGCCAATATCGGCGGCGTCCCGGCAGCGACATGGATTGGCCAGCAGATCGGCTGGCGCATGTCATTTGCCGGTACTGCTGTTCTGGGCCTGCTCGCCATCTCGGCGCTCTGGCTTTCGCTGCCGCGTGGCGAGGCAGGCAAGATGCCCGACATCCGTCGTGAGCTTGGCGTCCTGATGCGCCCGACCGTGCTGATGTCGCTCGCAACGACCGTCATGGGCGCTGGCGCGATGTTCACGCTCTACACCTATGTGGCACCCGTACTGGCAGACCTTACCAGCGCTTCGGAAAGTTTCGTGACGCTGGCGCTCATTCTCATTGGCGTGGGCTTCACCATTGGCAACGCGCTCGGCGGGCGCCTCGCAGACTGGTCACTCAATGGAGCAACGCGGATATTTCTTGCAGCGCTTGCCATCATCAGTCTGGCATTGCCGTTTCTGCTGGGAAGCCATATCGGTGCGGCAATCGGCCTGCTCGCCTGGGGTGCGGCGGCTTTCGCAATCGTTCCCCAGTTCAAACCCGCGTGATGCAGGCTGCATCGGAAGCGCCGGGGCTGGCATCATCGATCAATATCGGCGCGTTCAACCTCGGCAATGCGGTGGGCGCGGCCCTTGGCGGCGGCGTCATCAGCGCAGGCTATGGCTATGCAGCGATTCCGGTCGCAGGCGGCCTTCTGGCAGCGGCAGGACTGTTGTTCACGCTGTCTCGCCGCCCGAAAACAGCGCTGGCTCCATCAGCCTGCTAATCCAACGTTCTCCTGAAGCGCAGAAGCGCCAGCGACGCAAACAGGAACACGAAGAATATGAGGGCGTTCACTTCTCCGGCAATGTCGGAGAGGTGGGCGCCCTTAAGCATGACAGCACGGACGATCCGCAGAAAATGCGTGAGCGGAAAAATCTCGCCCAGCGTCTGCGCCCAATCGGGCATACCCCGAAACGGGAACATGAAACCGGACAACATCAGCGATGGCAGGAAGAAGAAGAAGGTAAGCTGCATGGCCTGCATCTGCGTGCGCGACGCCGTCGAGATCGTGTAGCCGAGCAGGACTAGCGACAGGACGAAGATCAGCACGCAAGTCAGGAGAAGCGCCAGCGACCCCACAAAGGGCACGCCGAACAGAAGCTTGGCCGCGACCAGCACGACCACAACCTGAACACCGCCGACGACCAGAAATGGCAGAACCTTGCCCAGCATGATTTCAGCAGGCGTGGCGGGCATAGCAAGCAGGTTTTCCATCGTGCCGCGTTCGGTCTCACGGGTCAGTGCCATGGCCGTCATCATCACCATCGTCATTTGCAGGATGACACCCAAAAGACCGGGAACGATATTGTATTGCGACACGCCTTCCGGGTTGTAACGCCGATGCACGATGACCTCTAGCTGGCTTCGCGCGGCATCTGCAGCCTCAGCCTGCTTGCCCTGTTCACGCAGGAGCGCCTGACTTGCGACGGTTCCAAGCGTGGAAATGGCGCCGCTTGCCACCGACGGATCGGTCGCATCCGCCTCGATCAGTATCTGCGGCTGTTCGCCCGCATCGACACGCCTTGCAAAATCCGACGGGATCGTCACCACGAAGGAAACCGTGCCATTGGCGATCAGCGCCTCGGCTTCCGCCGCACTTTGCACCACATGGTCGAAGCGGTAATAGCCTGTTGTTTCCAGCGCGGAAATCATGGCGCGCGTATAGTGGTCCTGACTGGTCACAACCAGCGCGCTTGGCAGGCTCTTCGGATCGTTGTTGATGGCAAAACCAAAGAGCAAAAGCTGCATCAGCGGAACGACCAGCATCATGGCGAAGGTGATGCGATCGCGCCGCATCTGGATGAATTCCTTCACCAGCATTGCGCCTAGACGCCCGAATGAGAACCAGCCGTTCATGGCTTGCCGCTCCCGGAATTTCTGCCTTTCGACATATTGTCCTGGGCATTGGCCATGAACTGGATGAACACATCCTCAAGGCTGGTTTCACCCGCCTCGACGGTAATGCCCCCACGATGCCTGATCTTTTCCAGAGCCGCCTCAAGCTTCTTCCTGTCCGACCCACGACATGCAGCGTCGCGCCGAAAGGCGCAACCTGCTCGACACCTGCTTCACTCTCCAGTTCCCGCGCCACTTCGCCAAGCCTTGGACCGTTGACGATGAAGGTCGTCAGCCCGGCCTTATCAATGACATCGCGGACGGTTCCCGTCGCCAATAGCTTGCCATAGGAAATATAGCTGATGCGGTGGCACCGTTCGGCTTCATCCATGTAGTGGGTTGAGACGAGCACAGTCAGCCCGCCATCCGCCAGACGATGTATCTCGTCCCAGAAATCACGCCGCGCCTTCGGATCGACCCCGGCGGTCGGCTCATCCAGCAGCAGAAGCTTCGGCTTGTGCATGATGCAGGCCGCCAGTGCCAGCCGCTGCTTCCAGCCGCCGGAAAGCGTGCCCGCCAGTTGGTCTCCGCGTGACGTCAGGCCCAGTTCCTCAAGCGTGCGCGCCACATGCTCCTTCACCGGCTTCAGCCGGTAGAGGCGTGCAACGAATTCAAGGTTTTCGGCAATGGTCAGGTCTTCATAGAATGAAAAGCGCTGCGTCATGTAGCCGACTTCTCGCTTGATCTTCAGCCCTTCGGTGCGAAGATCGAAACCAAGCACCTGCCCTTCCCCTCGTCGGGCGTCAACAGCCCGCACATCATGCGGATGGTGGTCGTCTTGCCCGAACCGTTCGGCCCCAGAAAGCCGACAATCTCGCCCTCGGCCACCGACATGCTCACATGATCGACGACCGTAGCATCGCCGAACCGCTTGACCAGACCTTTGACGTCGATGACGTTGACCATCGCCGCCCCGCTCAATCCGCAGCCAGATCGACATCCACGATCTGGCCGGGTTGTAGAGGCGATGCGGGATCGACCGGATGGGCCTCGACGAGATAGACAAGTTTCTGGCGCGTTTCGAGCGAATAGATGACGGGCGGCGTAAACTCCGGATCGGGCGAAACATAGCTCACACGGGCTTGCAGGCCGGGCGCACAGCCATCGCAGCGCACCGACAGCATATCGCCGACCCGCACCGCCGAGAACTTGTCCTCCGGTATGTAGACCTTCAGCTTGACCGCACCGTCCGGCAGCATGGTCAGCACCGGTGCGGACGGACCCGCAATATCTCCCGGATTGCGGATGACATCGGTGATCCGGCCCGGTGCGGGTGCTTCAATCGTTCGCTTGGTCAGATGCCAGCGTGCGGAATCCAGCTGCGCTTGGGCGCTCTTGACGGCATTTTCCGCCGCCTTGATCTCTTCCGGGCGCGCGGGCAAGCGACCAACCGCCAGATTGGCTGTGGCCTGATTGATCGAGGCCTCAGCCACTTCGACCTTGGTGGCGGCATCATCGAGCTGTGCCTGTGTCATCACCCCGCGCCTGGTCAGGTCCTGCGTGCGCAAAAGCGTTCGCCGGGCATCGTCTGCCTGCGCATTGGCTGTCCTGACGGCCGCTTCCAGAACGGCAATTTCATCGGGGCGCTTGCCAACCTGCAAATCCGCCAGTTGCGCTCGCGCCTGCGCCAGTGCGGCCTCAGCCTGCGCGACCGCGATCTTCGCATCCGCATCTTCCGTCCTTGCTATCGGCTTGCCCGGTTCGACGCGATCACCACGTCGGACAGCCACGGACTGGACCTGCGCCACTTCCAGTGGTGCAAGCTGCACGAATTCGCCCTCGACATAGCCAACCGCAGGCTGGGCGCTGCACGCAGCGAAAAGATAAGAGGCGAAAGGAAGAATGCAGAGAATGCTCATGCCAACACCTCGCCGTCTTTGGCGGCGTCCTTCACTGCAAGAATAGCCATGAGATTCTGGCGTGCGATTGCTGCGACCGCAGCCGCCTCATCCTCGCCCATCGTCGGCCAGCCCATGCGCCGTTTCACCGCCTCCCGACCGATGCGGAAATAAACAACCTGCCCCAGCAGGGTGAAGACGAGAAGCCGCGTGGCCTCACTCTCGGCAGGTTCACCCGTCGCGACCTCCCATATGGCACAAAGCCTTTATGCGTCGGCTCGAATACCCCGGAATAGATGCGGTCGAGCGCCGCCGTCGGATGCGCGAGTTCCCGCATAAGGAACTGCACGATCTCGCCTGATTGCGGCTGTGCGACGATGAAATAGGTCATCCGCTCCAGCGCCAGACCAAGTTGCTCACGGGCAGTTTCCTTCGTTTCGGCAGGTGCACTGATCACACCGTGGTGTCCGAGCGCCTGCCCTGCAATGCCCTGTATCGTTTCAACAATATAATCTGCTGCCGCCAGTCGCAGCCCTTCCTTATTGCCGAAATGATAGGCAATGGAACCGATATTCGCCTTGGCCAGACCGGCAATCTCGCGGGTCGACGTGGCGTCAAATCCCTTTGAGCCGAAAGCTGCAAGGCCGCATGGATCAGCGCCATTCGTGTCTGATCGACCGATGGCGGCTCCTGGCGGTTATGTTTCGTTGTACTCATTTCAAGATTTAATCAATCGATTGATTAAATGTCAAGCAGGACAGAAAAGCGCCGATCGGGAACCGACGCTTCATTTTCGGAGAAAGAACCGGAAACCGTTCAGCCGCGTCTGCCGACATGCCGCCCGACGGCAATCGGCGTCGGCATCTCCCGATGCGTGCGGGAAAGCCCCTCAAGTGCGGCAAGAATTTCGGCCTTCGCGGCGACCGCCTTGCCCGCCTTGCTATCGACATGCAGCAGCATCTGCTCGGCACTCGCGATTTCCGTATCGCCACGCCGGAGGCTGTGAAAGACATGTGCGCGCTTCTCGTCGAAGGAGAGCAACTGCGTTTCGACATGCAGCGCATCGCCTGCCTTGGCCTCGCCGCGATGCATGATGTGGGTTTCGACCGTATAATAGCTGTGACCGGATTTCAGATAGGCTTCGTCCACACCGATATGCGCCAGAAACCTGTCCGTCGCCTGGCCGAATACATCGAGATAACGATGTTCGGTCATATGGCCGTTATAGTCGATCCATTCCGGGATCACGCGCACGTCCAGAAGGCGCAATGGGCCGGAACCCGCCTCGGAAGGCTCCGCAGCCGCATCGAGCCGTGCTGTATAGGCATTGAGAAGTGCGCCCGCGCCCCAGCCCTTGCCGTTTTGCTGTTGCGCAAGCGCGCGGATGATGGCGACCAGATTTTCATCGCGAATCCGCTCCAGATCGCGGATGGAAAGCCCTTCATTCTGCGCGTCCGACTGGTCCGCGATACGGTTGATGAGGCTGTCATCGAGATCGGGCACATCTGTCAGCTTCGTCCATGGCCATTGCAGCGCAGGCCCGAACTGGGCCAGGAAGTGCCGCATGCCTGCCGGACCACCGGCAATGCGATAGGTCTGGAACAGCCCCATCTGCGCCCAGCGAAGCCCGAACGAATAGCGGATGATATCGTCGATCTGCTCGACCGTGGCGATACCGTCGCGCACGAGCCACAAGGCCTCGCGCCACAGCGCTTCCAGAAGCCGGTCACCGACAAAGGCGTCGATCTCCTTCTCAAGCACGACCGGCTCCATCCCGGTCTGGCGGTAGAGCGCGGACGCACTTTCGATTATCGATACGGAAGTCTTGCCTCCCGGCACCAGTTCAACCAGCGGCAACAGGTAAACGGGATTGTAGGGATGCGCGATCAGCAGGCGCTCCGGATGGCGTAGCCCCGCCTGCAACTTGCTTGGAAGAAAGCCGGAAGTGGACGAGGCGATCAGCGCATCGTCTGCACAGGCTGCTTCAATCTCCGCCATCACGGCAAGCTTCAGGTCGAGGCGTTCAGGCACGCTTTCCTGAATGAGCACCGCGCCTGCCACTGCCTCTGCCAGCGAAGCGGAAAAGGACAGTCGCCCCTCCTGCGGAAGGCGCACGGTGGTCAGCGCCGCCAGCGCCTTGCGCGCATTGTCGAGAATGTTCGGTCGTCGCCTTTGCATCGGGCGACGGATCATAAACGGCCACATCGAAACCGTTGAGCAGAAAGCGCGCGGCCCAGCCGCTGCCGATGACACCGCTGCCGATACAGGCAATCTTGGGAGGATGGCTGTTCATGGATATCACCAGCGCTTTGTAAGCTTGAGTTTTCGCGGACTTCGGCAGGCGTCAGAACCTTCGTCCCCATATTGACGGCGATGGCTTTGGCCCGCTCGACCAGATCGCCATTCGACGCCAGCACGCCCTTGTCCAGCCAGATGTTGTCTTCCAGCCCAACGCGGATATTGCCACCTGCCAGCACGGCAAGCGCTGCATAGGGCAACTGATTGCGGCCGATGGAGAACGCCGAGAAAATCCAGTTATCCGGCAGGTTGTGGAGGATCGAAACCAGTGTCGCCAGATCGTCGGGCGCGCCCCATGGAATACCCATGCACAATTGCACCAGAACCGGATCGTCAAGCAGGCCCTGCTGCTGCAGCCATTGGGCAAGCGGCAGATGGCCGGTGTCGAAAATCTCGATCTCCGGGCGCACGCCAAGCCGCTGTATCTGCCCGGCCATTTCCCTGAGCATGGCGGGCGTGTTGGTCATCACATAATCGCCTTCACCGAAATTCATCGTGCCGCAATCCAGCGTGCAGATTTCCGGCAAGAGTTCAGCGACATGGGCAAGCCGCTCCGTCGCGCCCGCCATATCGGTCTTGGCGGCATCGGGCGGCAGCGGTGCTTCCGCCGATCCAAAGACCAGATCGCCGCCGACACCTGCCGTCAGGTTCAGCACGATATCGACACCGGACGCCCGGATGTGGTCCACAACCTCGCGGAAAAGCTCAAGCTTGCGCGATGGTTCACCGTTTCCGGATCGCGCACATGAATATGCGCGACGGCGGCACCTGCTTCGGCACTTTCAATGGCCGCATCCGCGATCTGGCGCGGCGTGATCGGCACCTTGTTCGAGCGGTGCGTGGTGGCTCCGGCACCGGTGACGGCAGCAGTGATGAATATTTCGCGGGCAGGCTTTAAAGGCATGATCGTTTCCCTCAATTTTCACCAAGCTTGACAGGTCGCGAAATGCCGGGATTATCATTTTACGAAATTGATTTGGCGAAGAGCGAAGTGCATGATCTTTGAACCTTCCGATGAAGAACTGAGCGTTACCCTGCTGGTCCTGCCGGATTGTTCGCTGATGTCGCTGGCTGCAACGCTGGACCCGATGCGCGGCGCCAATCGCGTAACGGGTCGCTCGCTTTATCGCTGGCGGGTGGTGTCGCCGGACGGCAGCGATCCTGTTACATCGAGCGGTCTCAAGGTTGCGGCCAATGGCCGTTTCGAGGCTGGCGCGCAGGACATTCTGATCATTGTCAGCGCCTTTCATGCATTGGAACATGCGACGCCGAAGCTTTCGCCATGTTGCGCCACGCCGCCAGACAGTCGAGGCTTATCGTCGGCGTGGAGGCCGGATCATGGGTGCTGGCAAAGGCGGGACTGCTCAACGGACGCAAAGCGACCACACATTGGGAGGATATGGAAGCATTTTCACAGGGCTTCCCGGAAATCGAAATGCAATCGGACCGCTGGGTGCGGGACGGGGCATTTCTGACGACCGGAGGGGCGGCGCCAGCGCTCGACATGATGCTGGCACTCATTCGCGCCCGCCATGGCTATTCCATCGCGCTGGATGTGGCGAGCCTCTATATATACGATGAGGTGAAACAGGCTTCCGATGCCCAGCCGCTCGTTTCCCTTGGCCGTCTGCTCAACCGCGAACCCCGGCTGGCGGACGCCATAAAAATCATGGAAACCCATATCGACCGCCCGATCCCCGTGACGAGCATCGCCCGCAGGCTCGGCCTTTCGACGCGCAGCCTTGAATTGCTGTTCGCCAATGTGATCGGGCAGTCTCCAGGCAATTACTATCTGTCGCTCCGGCTCAAAGCGGCCCGGCGGTTGATCCTCGATACACATCTTTCCATGGCGGACACAGCGGAACAGACCGGTTTTTCGTCGATCAGTTCGCTGTCGCGCGCTTTCAAGCGGCATTTCGGTCAATCGCCGAGCAAGCTGCGGCAGTAACAATCAGCTTATAGGCCCAGACCCGACTTCACCACGGCAAGTGCCGGTTTGCCGTCGAAAGTGGTCACGCCATCGAGCCATGCATCAAGCTGCGCCGGGTTTTCCTTGATCCATTTCGTGACGGCGTCCCTGGCTTCCATGCCGTCATTCAGGATCATGTTCATCATCGTGCTTTCCATCTCCGTGTTGAACTTCAGGTTCGACAGAAAGCGAGAGACATTGGGGCAGTCGGTTGCATAGTCCTTGCGGGTCAAAGTTTCGACGGTTGCCGCACCATCATCCGGGCCGAACAGATTGTCGCCATTCTCCAGATAGGTAATCTTGTAGCGAATATTCATCGGATGCGGCGTCCAGGCGAAGAACACGATAGGTTCGTCCTTGCGCACCGCATTTTGAACCTGCGAGAGCATGGCCTGCTCGCTGGATTCGGCAAGCTGGAAATCCTTCAGGCCGAACGTGTCCTTCTCAACCATAGACTGGATCGTGGCATTGGCACTGCTGCCGGCCTCGATACCGTAGATCTTGCCGCCGCTCGTCCTGAACTTGGCGATATCGGCATAGTTCCTGATGCCGAGATCCTTGCCCGTTGCGGCAAGGCCGATTTTCGCGCCTTCCAGATTGACGCCTGCCGGCTCAAACGCCTTTCTGTCCAGATAGGGTTTGCGCGCTTCTTCCTGAAGCGGCATCCAGTTGCCGAGGAAGATATCGATCTGCCCGTTTTCCAGCGACTGGAAAGTGACCGGCACGGAAAGAATGGTCGTTTGCGGCTCGTATCCGGCTTTTCAAGCAGTAGCGAGGCAAGCGCCGTCGTCGCAGTAATGTCGGTCCAGCCGACATCGGAAAATTTGGGTGCCTTGCAGGTTTCGCTTTCGGCGGCATGCGCATGCACGCTGGCAAGGCTGGCGACACTTGCTGCAAGCAAAAGAAGTAGGTGCTTCATTCTCTTCTCCCCATTGTTTTATTGGAAACAACATGATAGGGGAAACGGGAAACATCTCTTCGCAATATGCGCAATCATCTTTGCGTTTTGCGCAAGACTGGACCATTGATCGCGCGTGCCGGTTTCTGAAAGCTGCGCAAAACCGGAGCGGATTTTACTTCGCCCGCCATATTGCATGTCGCTGACATGCTCCATCCAATCCACCACCTTGCCGTCAAGCTGTTCCTGAATAGCGATATGGGTCATGGCATTATTGGGCGATGCGCCGTGCCAGTGTTTTTCGCCCGGCTCGAACCAGACCACATCGCCGGGCCGGATTTCCTCAATCGGCCCGCCCTCGCGCTGCACAAGGCCAAGGCCTGCGGTCACAATCAGGGTCTGGCCAAGCGGATGCGTGTGCCAGGCCGTGCGGGCGCCGGGCTCGAATGTCACCGTCGCAGCTGCAGCGCGCCGGGCATTATTGGGAGAAAACAGCGGATCGATACGGACATTGCCCGTAAACCAGTCGGCTGGGCCTTTTCCCGAAGGATCGGTTCCGTTTCGCTTGATATCCATGGCGCGTTTCCTTTCCTGTTCGCAGGCAAGGCACCATAGATCAACTCCACCAAGGGGTCAGCGTCTTTTGGCGGGCCGCGCCTGCAAAATCACATTATGCCGCTTCTCAAGCTCGGTTTTGACCGCCTCGATTTCCTGCGCCTTGCGCGCATCATCCCAGCCAAGCTCCCGCGCCAGAATATCGGCGATTGCAGCAAGATTTCCGGTCGTCAGCGCCCCATCGATTGCAAGCGTGGTGCGCCGTAAAACGACATCCGCCAGATGCACGACAAGCTCGTTGCGCGCGATCCATGCGATTTCCGTCGTGCTGACCGTGTCGGTATCCGGCAGCATCGTGACTGACGTACCCGCTTCCGCGCGAAGGATCGGCAGAGCCGTGCTGCCATAGCGCTTCAAGAGGGTTTCAACCCGAGCGGCGGGCAGCCGTGTCTCGGTGGCATATTTCGTCACCCAGGCCTTGCGGGCGCGGTCATCCGCCGGATAATCCCGACCGCCGCCAATGGCAAGGTTGCGCGTCGATACCCGCCGGGTCTTGTCGAAACGGCCCATAACCTTGTCGGCCACTTCTTCGGCAAAGCCGCGGAATGTGGTCCACTTGCCGCCCACAAGTGAAATAATGGCGAATGGCCGTTCGCTATCCGCCTCGATGACGGGCGCGGAATGGTCGCGGCTGATGAGGCCCGGTTCGGACGCATTGGAAGCCGGAAGCGGGCGGATGCCGCTATAGGTGTAGACAATCTGGCTGCGGTCGAATTGCAGGCTGGGCAGCAGCGAACGCAGACTGTCGATGAAATAATCGGTTTCAGGATCGTCGCAGCGCACATTGTCCGGATCATCCGATGGAATATCGGTGGACCCCACCAGCACCAGACCGTGATAATCGTAGACGAGGCAGATGCGTCCGTCGTCGGCCTCGAAATAGATCATGCGCCCATTCAGGCTTTCCACCAGCTTGGGATGGTCGATGAGGATATGCGAGCCCTTGGTGCCGCCGATCATCTTTGTCGGCTTGCCGAGCGCGGCATTGACCCGGTCGATCCAAGGTCCCGAGGCATTAATGACGAGCTTCGGCCTGACCGAGAATTTCTCCCCGTCCGGTCCTTCAAAACCGATCACGCCGTTATCAGCGGAAACCAGTGTCGTGAAATTGGCGGCAGCGCTTTTCGGATTAGCGCGCAAGCCGTCGCTAACAAGTTCATAGACCAGACGTTCCGGCTGGCTGACCTTCGCATCATGATAGATGCCGCCCGCCACGATTGCGGGCGTGATATAGGGCATTTCCTTCGTCGCCGTCTCCTTCAGCAGAAAACGGTGACGCGGCATGCGCTCGCGCGCACCAAAATAATCGTAAAGTGCCAGACCGATCTTGATCAGCACGGCGCCACGGCTGCGTGGCGCGGTCGTCGAGCCGAACAGGGTGCGCAGCGCCGCCGTGATGCCCTTGGTCCACGAAAAGACAGGAATGAAAGTCGGCAGCGGCTCGACATTGTGCGGCGCATTTTTCAGAAGCAGATTGCGCTCCAGCGTGGACTGGGCCACAAGCCCGAACTCGCCGGTTTCCAGATATTTCAGGCCGCCATGGATAAGCCGCGACGGGGCAGCACTTGTGCCGGAACCGAAATCCGCCTTGTCGACGATGAGGCAGCTTATGCCCTGCTCGCAAAGATCGCGATAAAGCCCCGCACCATTAACACCAGCGCCAAGGATGAGCACATCCACGCCCTCGGCTTCCAGTTGTCCGATGCGGCTTTTCATTCCGGCTTTGCCTGCGAAGTCATTCATCTTACTGTCTTTATGTCTGTGGCGCATCGCGCCTTGTCCTTCAATCCGCAAGAGCTTCGATCTTTGGCCAGACCGGCCCAAGCGCAGATGCGATCTCCTTGAAAAGCTGATAGCGCTTTTCATAAAGCGCGCTTCGCGCTGCATCCGGTTCATAGGTGCGGCCTATGGCGTCGAGATCGCGCGGATCGCTGTAGACATCGGCAAAGACACCGGCCCCTTGCCAGCGCAAAGTGCAGCCCCCACGCCGCCGCCTCGTCCGTATCCGTGACGGTAACGGGCATACCGAGGACATTGGCAAACATCTGCGCGAAAGCCGGGCTACGCGACACGCCGCCGGTGAGGCGCGCGGCGGAGATTGCAAACCCGTCCTTCAGGTAATCGACATGAATGCGATGATTGAAGGCAATGCCTTCCCATACGGCGCGCAGCATGTCGCCCCGGTCCTGCCAGCCGCGCAGACCGAAGAAGGCGCCGCTTGCCATCGCTCCATAGGGCGATCCGAAAAGATAAGGATGGAACATCGCTGTCGAAGGCTTCGCCAATGCCGCATCGATTTCCGGGCGCAGCATATCATGGATCGAGCGCCCTGTTTCTTCCGCCTCGCGCCGTTCTGCCGGGCAGAGCCTGTCGAGGAACCAGTCATAATTGGCCGTCGATGCGGGCGAGATCGACATATTGTTCCATTCGCCCGGCGCAATGCCGTTGCGGCAGAACCAGCTTTTGTCGACACGCGGTTCGGAAGACAGTGTTTCGTTGATGGAATAGGTCCCGGCAACCACGGCAACGGTCCCGATGCCAAGCCCGCCGACGCCAAGCGCTGAAGCGGTGACATCGTGCAAGCCGCCAACAACCGGCGTTCCGGCGATAAGGCCGGTACGTTCCGCGCATTCAGCCGAGACGCTGCCGACGATTTCATCGGAACGCGACATGGGCGGTAGGGCATCCCAAAGCGCATCGAGCCCGAAAAGGGCGAGCGCTTCTTTCGAATATTCCTGCGTGTTGACATCGGTGAAGGAGGTCGAGGCTTCCGTGCGATCCGTGCCGACATCGCCGGTCAGGCAAAAGCGCAGCCAGTCCTTGCAGGCGATCACATGCGCAATGCGGCCATAGCGTTCCGGTTCGTTTTCCTTCACCCATGCCAGAATGGCCGATGGTGCCGATGCATGGGGAAGCTGGCCGGTGATGGTTATGGCCTGCTCTGCAACGGACTATTGACCCAGCGCTCCGCAACATCGACAGCGCGGCTGTCGAGCGACAATATGCCTGCGCCAAGCGGACGGCGATCCTTGTCGAGCATGTAGATGCCATCACCATGCGCTGTGGTGGCGATTGCCAGAATATCGGAGGCAGGCCGCCCGCTTTTGGCGATGACTTCCGCAATCGCATCGGCGGTCGCACTCCAGAATTCATCCATGTCGCGTTCGACATGGCGCGGGCGCGGCAGCGATTGCGCCACGCGGCGGCGGGCAACGGCAAGGGTGGTTCCGTCAACATCGAACAATACGGCTTTGGTGACGGTCAGTCCGCTGTCGATTCCGAGCAGAGAAGGCATGTATCGTATTCCTGATAAGTATGCGCGGGCTATTCTTGCTTTCCGCCTGTTCCAGCGCGGGCAACCACCACGTTGATGCCTTGCGCTTCCATGCGCTCGATATGCGCGAAGGGCGTTTTTCGTCGACAATCACGACATCGAAGTCGCTGAGCGCACCGAAATTGTGCAGCGCCCGGCGCTCGAATTTTGTGTGATCGGCCAGAAGAATACGCCTGGCGGCACAGTCCAGCATGGCGCGCTTGGTCTCCACCATTTCCGGCGACTGGTGGAACAGAAGATCGTCAGTGATCGCAGCAATCGAAATGAAGGCCACATCGGCGCGAAGACGACGAATTTCATGGATCGTCATGCCGCCGACGAATGCGTTGCACCAGTTATAGAGCTGACCGCCAAGACCGAGCAGCGTCACATCCTTGATGTCACGTACCTCATTCATCAGGATCAGCGAGTTGGTAATAACTGTGAGCGGTCCCTTGCCCGGCAGATGCGGCACCATTTGCAGGACAGTGGTGGAATCGTCGAAGAAAATGGCCTGTCCCGGCTCAACGAACTGCATTGCAGCTTCAGCGATCAGTTTCTTTTCTTCCGACTGGCGGGTGACGCGATAAAGATCGCTTGCCTCGATCAGGCTTGTGGGCGCAGCCGACACGATGCCGCGCGACTTGCGAAACAAGCCACGGCTTACCAGTTCATCGACATCGCGATGCGCTGTCATCAGGCTGATGCCGAACCGTTCGGTGAGGTCCTCGATACGCATCGAGCCTTCGGCCATTACAGTTTCCGCAATCTGCTGGCGCCGGATCAGCTGACGCGCATGCCGGCTATCGTTCGGCACCTGCCCCGTCGTGAGGCCATTCGTCATCAGCTTGTCAATGCTTGCTTTGTTGCTCACTGCCATGCCTGTCACTTGTCCCTTGCTTGCGCGTTCCGAAAGCTTCGGAATCGCCTGATAGGCTTTATATTGCGCGGTCTTCAGCCCCAAAATCCAGCGAGTGATTGCATGGGACTTTATTGAGGAGAGGGACTTAGAATACGCATCCCGAAAGCGCTATTGGCTTCCGGGATGCGTCTTTTCAAACCTTACTGTTCGAGAACGAACGGCGAGGTGTACTTGTCGACATTGTCCTTGGTGATCAGAATGCAGTCGAAGAGCTGCTTTTCATGATCCACACCGGTCTTGCCGGTCTTGATGAAGTTGTCGGCCTGCTTGACGGCAGCTTCCGAGAACACGGCAACCGGCTGCAGAACGGTGTACTGCAGTTCACCCGCCTTGATGGCTGCAACCGCATCCGGCGAACCGTCGAAACCACCGACCTTCACCTGATCCAGCTTGCCAGCTTTCTTCAGAGCAGCAATTGCGCCCAGAGCCATTTCGTCATTACCGGAGATGACGCCGATGATGTCCGGATTGGCCTGAAGCAGAGCCTGCATCTTGTCATGGCCCTGGGTGCGGTCCCAGTTGGCAACGTCCTGACCGGCCTTCACCAGATCGGGATATTGCGATAGAACGGTTTCATAGCCGTTCGAGCGCGTTGCGGCGTTGTTGTCCGATGGTGAACCGAACAGCTCGACATATTTGCCCTTGTCGCCAACGCTTTCGACCCACTGGGTGGCACCAAGAGCGGCACCCTGTGCGTTGTTGGAAACGAGCTGTGCCTTGGCCAGACCTTCCTGGTTGATTTCCGCGTTGACGAGGAAAACCGGGATGTTGGCGGCGATTGCACGCTTGACCGCACCGACCGAACCGTCCGCATTGGCCGGATCGAGAATGATGGCGACCGACTTGTTGGTGATAGCCGTGTCGATCAGGTTGCTTTCGGTGTTGGTGTCGCCCTTGTGGCCGCCGACAACAGCCTTGTAGCCGAGACCTTCAGCAGTCTTCTTGGCGATCTCGCCTTCCGTGTACCAGTACGGGTTGGACGGATCGTTGACGATGATCGTCATCAGTCCTTCGGCCCAAGCGGTGCTGGCGATGAGAGGCAACGCTGCCGCAGCGGCGAACAGAACGCGCATTCCCTTCTTGAACATGGTCTCACTCCCTTAACATTTTCGTTTGCGTTATGCCGGTTCCCCGGCGGTACTCATTTCCATCAGGCCGTTTTCGAGATCTTGTGCCTTCCTGGAAGTCTTTCGATACACCCGGCTGTTTTCGCGGCTCCATCCGGAACGGTGGACAGAGCCGCTATCGATCATCGCCGGGAGTATTGAATGCTGTTGAGCAGAACCGCGAGCACGATCACCGCGCCGGTAAAGACGGTCTGCCAGTAGGAGGACACGCCGATAATCACGAGGCCGTCGGAAAGGAAACCGATCACGAAAGCGCCGAGAAGCGTGCCCTGTATAGTACCGCGCCCCCAGTGAGCGCAGCGCCACCGATAACCACGGCAGCAATTGCCGTCAGTTCGTAGGTGGTGCCTGCCGTCGGACCAGCCGACGTGAGCTGCGAAGAAAGAACCAGACCTGCAATGGCTGCGCAGATGCCGGAAATGACATAGACCGACACCTTGACGCGCTTGACCGGAACGCCGGACAGTTCAGCCGCACGTTCGTTACCGCCCGATGCATAGAGCCAGCGGCCGAATGCGGTGCGGTTGAGAACGATGGCGCAGATGATGGCGAGAACCGCCAGAACCAGAACGCCGATCGGCACGCCGAACAGCTTGTTGAAGCCAAGCCAGTCAAAGCCCGTATTGCCAAGCTCCGGACGTCCGCCGAGATTGTTGTAGGTCAGGCCATTGGTCATGAGAAGCGCCACGCCGCGCGCGCAATAGAGAACGCCGAGCGTCGCAACGAAGGCCGGAACGCGCAGATAGGCGATCAGCACCCCATTGACCGCGCCGACGAACGCGCCGAGCGCACAGGTAATGAGAACCACGGCCCAGACCGGGAAATAAAGGATGATGCCGAATTCCTGCAAGGTCACACCCTGCATCAGGAACCCGGCGACCACACCGGCCAGCCCCAATGTGGAGCCAACGGAAAGATCGATGCCGCCATTGAGGATGACAAGCAGCATACCAATCGCGAGAAGGCCGAAAATGGCCACATGCGACGACATGATGAGGAAGTTGCCGACCGTGAAATAATAAGGCGAAAGGAACGAGAAGACGGCGATGATCGCGATCAGCGCAAAGAATGCACGACCTTCGAGCAGCAGATGCACGATGCCGGGTTTTCGCTTCGCGCCGTTCGGAGCCGCTGTTTCTTTGTTGGTGCTCGTGACTGACATTCTATCAGTGCTCCATAACTATTTTAGTGACCGACCATGGCTTCGCCCGAGGCGGCCATGATCTTCTCCTTGGACACGTCCGATCCGAATTCGGCGGAGATGCGTCCACGGTGCATGACGATGATACGATGCGCGATGCTGAGGCATTCGCCGACTTCCGAAGTCGTGTAGACCACGGCCAGCCCCTGCTTTGCCTTTTCGGCCAGAAGCTTGAACACTTCCGCTTTTGCGCCAATGTCGATGCCGCGGCTCGGCTCATCGAGCAGGATGACCTCCGGCTCGGTTGCCAGCATCTTGCCGATCACAACCTTCTGCTGGTTGCCGCCGGAGAGCGAACCGAGGCTTCGCCGCCGTCCGTCTTGATGTGCACATTCCTGATCGACTGATCGACAATCTGCTTTTCGCGCTTGCGCGATGTGAAAAGACCCTTGGTCATTTCGGCAATGCTGGCGAGCGACAGGTTCTTGCCGACCGTCATCGTCTGAACGAGACCGTCGCGCTGGCGATCTTCCGGCACCAACACGAGTCCCTTTTCGATACGTTCAGCGATGGTGAGACCGGAAATATCCTGCCCTTTCAGCAGAATGCGTCCGCCGCTTGCCCTGAGACGACCGGCAACCGTTTCCAGAAGCTCCGTACGACCGGCACCCATGAGACCGTAAATGCAGACGATTTCGCCCGCACGCACATTGAGTGACATGCGGTCGACCAGCGAGAAACCCGCGCCAGCCGGATCGGGAACGGTCAGGTTCTCAACCGAAAGCGCAACATCGCCCCAGTCATAGCCGGTCGGCGGCGAGCCGAGATCGAAGTTCTCGCCGACCATGTTGCGCACGATCCATTCCAGATCGATTTCCGCGCGCGGCGCATAGGCCGTCATGGTTCCGTCGCGCAGCACCACCGCATGATCGGTGATCTGCAAGGCTTCTTCCAGATGATGCGAAATATAGACGATGGCGACGCCGCGCGCCGTCAGATCGCGGATCACCTTGAACAGAACCTCGACTTCCGAGGCGCTGAGCGCCGATGTCGGCTCGTCCATGATGAGAATGCGCGAATTGACCGAAAGAGCGCGGGCGATTTCAACGACCTGCTGCTGGCCGAGACGAAGTTCCTCGACCGGCGTCAGCGGGTCGATGTCTTCTTCCAGTTCCTTCAGAAGCTCACGCGTCAGCCGTTCTTCCTCGGCGAAATCGACGCCGGTGGCGGTGCGGATTTCACGTCCCATGAAGATGTTGTCGCGCACGTTCATATTGGGTGCGAGGCTCAATTCCTGATGGATGATCGAGATGCCGAGATCGCGCGCTTCGGTGGACGAATTGAACGTCACCGGCTTGCCGTCAAGAATGATCGTGCCGGAGGTCGGCTGGATGACGCCCGAAAGCACTTTCATCAACGTCGATTTGCCAGCACCGTTTTCACCGAAAAGCGTCGTGACCTGACCACGGCGAATTTCGAAATTCACGCCCTTCAAGGCATGAATGCGACCGTAGGATTTGGCAACGTTATGCGCGGCAAGAACGACATCGCCGTTTTTGCCTTCGATTTTGGAAGCCGTGCTCATTTGACTTCAAGCCCTACCGGCGTGACGAGCCAGTTCTTCGGATTGACGACCTTGAACACGCCGACCACCGATATGGTCTTGCCGGTGAGATTCTCGACATCGACGCCCGAAAGCACCTGTTTCTTCATCTCGTTGTTCAGGGCAGAACCGGCATTCTGGTATTCGATTTGGTTCTTGAACTGGCCGAACTGGATTTCGCCGGTCGCATCGCGCAGATCGGTGCCGTTGACGGCAGGGCCGGTCTGGACACGGATAACCATGCCTTCAGGCAGGCCGTCGACCTTCACGATATTGTAGTTGGACTTGCGCTCTTCCACCGTACCCGTGAACTTGACCGGGACAACCGGATTGACGTCGCCCACGCCATATTTCTTTCCGGCTGCTGCCTTGTCGGCGGCAAGAGCCGTTCCAACTTCAACAGCATCCACGGCACGCTGCTCAACGCTGGCCTTCACCTTGGGAAATTCGGAAGCGCCATAGGCATCGGGAGAGAAAGCCTGCTGGCGCACATCGGAATCAGACCCGATCTTCACGACCTTCGTGTCGAAAGCAATCGCACCGACAACCACAACCGCAGCGATCACGCTCCAGACGACGGCGCGGCTCAGCCTGGCGGGTTTTGTGAAACTTGACTGGTTTGTGCACTCATTATCAAACGCCTTCAGCAATTCTGCCGGATTGTCGTTATGGAAACGGATGATGCGGCTGTATTAAACCGCCTGGAGACCACCCTCGACCAAACCCATCGGGCTTGCCGGATAGGCGAAAGCCTCCGCCAAAGCGGTGCAGGATGCGACGGACGTGATCATGATAGCCTCCACATGAATTCCAGGGCCCCGCTCCTCCGTGCATCCTGGAAACAGATGCGCCGCAATCGGAACTTATGATAGCGGCGTGTTATTAACTCCAATAATGATGTTATAAAGCTCGAAAGCTGTCAATCGGATGTTTTCGAAACACCGGTGAATTAGCACAATTTCACGCCGAATCCCGATCACGGACTAGTGAAATCCACTACATAATTCGCTACTGCACGTGCTATTCACAGTGCACTGTTTTCCAGAAAAGCCAAACCGGACACCAATTGAAATTGCAATTTTTATCGTTTGTTTTCAGTATATTGAGGACAATTCAGCGGATAATAAAAGACGATGGATTGAAGAAAACGAAACCAGGCACGCGCTTGAACGCATAGCGATTTTCCCCACAATCACTCTTTGGTGAAAAAATTCGCTCTCTCGAAAATTTTACAGACAAGCTGATAGCGTTATGTTATCTCCGGCATACGCCATTGCCCGACTTCATTATAAACGGGGCTGGGAGCGACGTATTTTCAGTCGCGGGAGGAATCCAAATGTCAATGAAAGCACATATCCGCCATGCGTGAGAAAGGTGACATCATCATCGGGATCGACGCGGGCACTTCCGTGCTCAAGGCAGTCGCTTTCGATCTCAGCGGACGTCAGATCGAGTCTGCAGCCGTTCGCAACAAATACGATACCGGCGACCATGGCGCCGTCACGCAATCACTTTCCCAGACATGGCATGACTGCGCGCGCGCCTTGCGCGATCTTGGCGCCAAGCTGCCGGGCCTTGGCCAACGCACCGCCGCGATTGCCGTCACCGGACAGGGTGACGGAACCTGGCTTGTCGGTCGCGACAACCAGCCGGTTGGCGATGCCTGGTTGTGGCTCGATGCCCGCGCGGCAACGACCGTCACGCGGCTTGCCGCTGGCCCCATGAACCGCGCGCGCTTTGAAGCGACCGGAACCGGGCTGAATACCTGCCAGCAGGGCGCGCAGATGGCGCATATGGACACAATCGCGCCGGAACTGCTCGACAATGCAGAGGTCGCCCTTCACTGCAAGGACTGGCTCTATCTCAATCTCACCGGCGTTCGCGCCACCGATCCCTCGGAAGCAAGCTTCACCTTCGGCAATTTCCGCAATCGTCAGTATGACGATGTCGTCATCGACGCGCTCGGCCTGACGAAACGCCGCGGATTGCTGCCGGAGATCATCGACGGACGCAAGTGCAGCATCCGCTTTCCCCGAAGCGGCAGCTGCAACAGGTTTGCGGGCAGGAACGCCGGTGAGTCTTGCCTATGTGGATATGGCCATGACAGCGCTCGGTGCGGGTGTTCGCGGCGGCACGGCGGGCGCGGGATGCTCGACCATCGGTTCCACAGGCGTGCACATGCGCGCAAAGCCGGTCGCCGATATTCATCTGAACAAGGAAGGCACCGGCTACGTCATCGCGCTGCCGATTACCGGCATTGTCACGCAGGTGCAGACCAATATGGGCGCAACCATCAATATCGACTGGATATTGCAGGTCGCAGCCGATCTCATGTCGACGCCGGACAAGCCGGTTTCGCTTGGCGACCTCATTCCGCGCCTCGACGGCTGGTTCAATGCCAGCCGTCCCGGCGCGATCCTCTATCACCCTTACATTTCGGAAGCTGGCGAGCGCGGCCCTTTGTGAATGCCGATGCGCGCGCCGGGTTCATCGGCCTTTCCAGCCGCGACCGTTTCCCGGAACTGGTGCGTTCGGTCGTGGAAGGGCTCGGCATGGCGACGCGCGATTGCTACGCCGCCATGGGTGAAATGCCCGCCGAACTGCGCATTACTGGCGGCGCGGCGCGCTCAAAAGCGCTGCGCAGCACCCTTGCCGCAGCGGTCAATGCCCCGGTGCGCGTTTCGGCCCGCGAGGAGGCAGGCGCTGCCGGTGCCGCCATGATGGCTGCGGTGGCCATCGGTGCCTATCCAAGCATGGACGACTGCATCGCCGAATGGGTGGAGCCGCTTTTGGGCGCAAGCGAAGCGCCGGATGCGGCACGTGCACGGCATTATGAAGAACTTTTCGTTGCCTATCGGGAAGCGCGGCTGGCTCTTGCGCCGGTCTGGGACAAACTCGCTTCCGGCAAATAAGGAAACATTGAAATGGCTGAACCGGAAACCTGCGACCTGTTTGTAATCGGCGGCGGCATCAACGGCGCGGGCGTGGCCCGCGACGCTGCCGGGCGCGGCCTCAAGGTCGTGCTGGCGGAAAAGGACGATCTGGCCCAAGGCACATCATCGCGGTCGGGCAAGCTGGTGCATGGCGGTTTGCGCTATCTCGAATATTATGAGTTCCGCCTTGTGCGTGAAGCGCTGATCGAACGCGAAGTCCTTTTGAACGCCGCTCCGCACATCATCTGGCCGATGCGCTTCGTGCTGCCGCACAGCCCACAGGACCGCCCGGCCTGGCTGGTGCGGCTCGGCCTGTTTCTCTATGACCATCTCGGCGGCCGCAAGAAGCTTCCCGGCACGCGCACGCTCGATCTGCGCCGTGACCCGGAAGGCACGCCGATCCTCGACCAGTACACCAAGGGTTTTGAATATTCCGACTGCTGGGTCGATGATGCCCGTCTCGTGGCGCTCAATGCGGTGGGTGCCGCCGAAAGGGCGCAACCATCCTCACCCGCACGCCGGTCGTCTCCGCACGCCGCGAGAATGGCGGCTGGACCGTGGAAACAAAAACCGCGACACCGGCGAAACCCGTACATTCCGCGCGCGCTGCGTCGTCAATTGCGCCGGACCATGGGTTACAGATGTCATCCACAATGTCGCCGGCTCCAACTCCTCGCGCAATGTGCGTCTCGTCAAGGGCAGCCACATCATCGTTCCGAAATTCTGGTCGGGCGCCAATGCCTATCTCGTCCAGAACCACGACAAGCGCGTGATCTTCATCAATCCTTATGAGGGCGACAAGGCGCTGATCGGCACCACCGACATTGCCTATGAAGGCCGGGCGGAAGACGTTGCAGCGGATGAGAAGGAAATCGAATATCTGCTGACTGCAGTGAACCGCTATTTCAAGGAAAAGCTCCGGCGCGAAGACGTGCTGCACTCCTTCTCCGGCGTGCGCCCGCTGTTCGACGATGGCAAGGGCAACCCTTCCGCCGTCACCCGCGATTACGTCTTCGACCTCGATGAAACCGGCGGCGCACCGCTGCTCAACGTCTTTGGCGGCAAGATCACCACCTTCCGCGAACTGGCGGAGCGCGGGATGCATCGCCTCAAGCACATCTTCCCGCAAATGGGCGGCGACTGGACGCATGACGCACCGCTTCCGGGCGGCGAAATCGCCAATGCCGATTATGAAACCTTCGCCAATAGTTTGCGCGACACCTATCCGTGGATGCCGCGCACGCTCGTCCATCATTATGGCCGTCTCTATGGCGCACGCACGAAGGACGTGGTGGCTGGCGCACAGAATCTCGAAGGGCTTGGCCGTCATTTCGGCGGCGATTTCCACGAGGCGGAGGTGCGTTATCTCGTGGCAAAGGAATGGGCGAAGACGGCGGAAGACATTCTCTATCGCCGCACCAAGCATTACCTACACCTGACCGAAGCCGAACGCGCCGCCTTTGTGGAATGGTTCGACAACGCCAATCTAGTTGCTTGAGGACGACATGGCCCTTACGCTTTCGCTTAACACCAATCCGCTGGTCAACCGCTTTGCCGAACCGGATGACCTGATCGAAACGGTTGCCCGCGACCTGCGCCTGCGTGACCTCCAGCTTACGCATGAATTCATCAATCCAAGCTGGCAGGCTTCAACCATCCGCCGCCTCACCCGCGACATGGACAAGGCCTTACAGCGCACCGGCGTCCGGGTCACTTCGGGCATGACTGGCCCCTATGGCCGCCTCAACCATTTCGGCCATCCCGACGCAGAAGTGCGTCGCTATTATATCGACTGGTTCAAGACTTTTGCCGATATCATCGGCGATCTCGGCGGCAAGTCCGTCGGCACGCAGTTTGCGATCTTCACCTATAAGGATTTCGACGATCCGGCGCGCCGCGAAGAGCTTGTCAAGGTCGCCATCGATTGCTGGGCGGAAGTCGCCGAACATGCGAGCCGTGCCGGTCTCGACTATGTGTTCTGGGAGCCGATGAGCGTCGGGCGCGAATTTGGCGAAACGATTGCCGAATGCATGAAACTTCAGGATCGCCTCAGTGCTGCCGACATGGCAATTCCGATGTGGATGATGGCCGATATCGACCACGGCGATGTGACGTCCGCCAATCCGGACGATTTCGATCCTTACGCCTGGGCGCGCGCCGTGCCGAAAGTCTCACCCATCATTCACATCAAGCAAAGCCTGATGGACAAGGGCGGGCATCGTCCATTCACTGCCGCATTCAATGCCAAGGGACGCATCCAGCCGGAACCGCTTTTGAAAGCTTTTGCCGAAGGCGGCGCGGTGGATAATGAAATCTGCCTCGAACTTTCGTTCAAGGAGCGCGAGCCGAACGACCGTGAAGTCATTCCGCAGATTGCGGAAAGTGTGGCTTTCTGGGCTCCGCACATTGACACTGGCGCTAAGGACTTGAAGATATAGGGAAATCAAGACGGGAACGCTTTCTATAATGGCAGATGCAGACGATTCTCTGGCGCTTCGCGCCGCCTGGCTTCATTTCGTGGCGGGCATGACCCAGTCTGCCGTTGCCAAGCGCCTTGGCCTGCCTTCGGTGAAAGCCCACCGTCTCATTGCCAAGGCTGTTGCCGATGGCGCGGTGAAGGTCAGTATCGACGGCGACATCACCGAATGCATCGACCTCGAAAACCGCCTCGCCGATATGTACGACCTCGACTATTGCGAGGTTGCGCCCGACATTGGTGAGGAGGGCCTGCCGCTGATGGCGCTCGGCCATGCGGGCGCGAATTTCATGCGCCGCGAAATCGAGCATGGCGATCATGAGGTCATCGGCATCGGCCATGGCCGCACACTTTCGGCAGCGGTCAGCTATATGCCGCGTGTCGTCGCCAATGATCTGCGTTTCGTCTCGCTGCTCGGCGGACTGACGCGCAATTTCGCCGCCAACCCGCATGATGTGATGCACCGCATCGCGGAAAAACCGGAATGCCCGCTTATGTGATGCCGGTGCCCTTCTTCGCCAACACAGCGGAAGACCGCGAAGTGCTGCTCGCGCAGCGCGGCGTCACCACGGTTTTCGACATGGGTTGCCAGGCCGAACTGAAAATCGTCGGCATCGGCACAGTCGATGCGCAGGCGCAGCTTGTCACATCCGGCATGATAGAACTGGCCGAAGTGGAAGAGATCGCCAGCCTCGGCGGTGTTGGCGAAATGCTCGGCCATTTTTCGATGCCAACGGCCAGCGCCTTGAAACCGCACTGACGGCCCGTACCATCGCGGCTTCCGTGGAAAACGCGGATATGAGCCGTATCGTGGGCCTTGCGGGCGGCCTTTCCAAGGCGGACGCCATTCGCGCCGTGCTGAAAAGCGGGCGTCTTTACGGCCTCATCACCGATGAGCGGACAGCAAAGGCGCTTGTCGGACGACCGAACGGAAAATAACAAAATCACATTTTTGCCGTGGATTTTTTGTGATTTTGTGATCTAACTTCATGCAATAATGTTCCGCCCAACAGATCGGATAAAGCGTGAAGCGCGACGACAGAAGACAGGCGATCATAAACCTTCTGATCGAAAATCAGGCCGTCGATCTCGACGATCTGGCGGATCGGTTTGCCGTTTCCAAAATGACGATTCATCGCGATCTGGATTCGCTGGAACATACCGGTGTGCTGCGCAAGGTGCGCGGCGGTGCGACGATCGACGCGGGTACGCAGTTCGAGAGCGATTTCCGCTTCCGCGAGCGGCAGGACGGCGAAGCCAAGCAGAAGATGGCCCGCGCCGCGCTTGAGCTTGTGGAGCCGGGCATGACCGTGATGGTCAATGATGGTTCCATGGCCGCACTTCTGGGCGGTATGCTGCGGAAAAGCGCCCGCTCACCGTCATCACCAACAACGCCGTCATCATCGATGAGCTGAAGGGCGAGAACGGGATCAATCTCATCGCGCTTGGCGGTGTTTTCTCGGCCAAGTTCAATGCGTTCTTCGGCATTCTGACGGAAGGCGCCTTGTCACACCTCAGCGCCGACATCGCCTTCATTTCCTCGCCCGCAGTCAATGGCAAGCTCGTCTATCATATGGATGAGAATGTGGTGCGCACAAAGCGCGCGATGACAGCATCCGCAGCCCGTACCTGCCTTCTGGTCAATCACCAGCGGTTTGGGCGCCCGGCCCTTCACGTCATGGCCAATCTGTCGGATTTCGACGCGATCATAACCGATTCATCCCCGGCGCAGAGGTTCTGGACGAGCTTGAGCAGGCCGGGATCAGACTGACAATAGCAGCAGACTAGGAACAGTTACGCATGACCAAATTCTGGATTGGCACCAGCTGGAAGATGAACAAGACGCTGGCCGAAGCCCGCATCTTTGCGGAAGCGCTGAAGGCGGCTGACGGAGGCCGTTCCGCCGACATCCAGCGCTTTGTCATCCCGCCGTTTACCGCCGTGCGCGAAGTGAAGGAAATCCTGTCCGGAACCTCCGTCAAGGTTGGCGCGCAGAACATGCACTGGGCTGATCAGGGTGCATGGACCGGCGAGATTTCGCCGCTGATGCTCAAGGATTGCAATCTCGATATTGTCGAACTCGGTCATTCCGAGCGCCGTGAACATTTCGGTGAAACCAACGAAACGGTTGGCCTCAAGGTCGAGGCCGCTGTGCGCCACGGCCTGATCCCGCTCATCTGCATTGGGGAAACGCTGGAAGACCGCGAAAGCGGACGCGCGGCACACGTGCTTGAAGAAGAAGTGCGCGGCGCGCTTTCCAAACTTTCCGACAGCCAGAAGCAGGCTGAAATCCTGTTTGCCTATGAGCCGGTCTGGGCCATCGGCGAAAACGGCATCCCGGCTTCCGCCGACTATGCCGATGCGCGACAGGCGGAAATCATCGCGGTTGCAGAAAGCGTGCTCGGTCGCCGCGTGCCGTGCCTTTATGGCGGCTCGGTCAATCCGGGCAATTGCGAGGAACTGATCGCCTGCCCGCACATTGACGGCCTGTTTATTGGCCGCTCGGCGTGGAACGTGGAAGGCTATCTCGACATTCTGGCCCGGTGCGCCAACAAAATTGCATCCAAATAAGGAGTAACGTCATGAAAATAGCAGTAGCAGGCGACAGCGCCGGCGAAGGTCTGGCCAAGGTTCTGGCCGATCACCTCAAGGATCGCTTCGAGGTTTCGGAAATCTCGCGCACGGACGCTGGCGCGGATGCATTCTACGCCAATCTTTCCGACCGCGTGGCTTCCGCCGTTCTCGATGGCACCTATGATCGCGCCATCCTCGTTTGCGGCACCGGCATCGGCGTGTGCATCGCGGCCAACAAGGTTCCCGGCATTCGCGCAGCGCTGACGCACGACACCTATTCGGCGGAACGCGCAGCACTCTCCAACAATGCGCAGATCATCACCATGGGCGCCCGCGTCATTGGTTCGGAAGTGGCCAAAACCATTGCCGACGCCTTCCTCGCGCAAACCTTTGACGAAGGTGGCCGTTCGGCTGGCAATGTCAACGCGATCAACGAAGTTGACGCGAAGTACAACAAGGCCTGATCGCCCGTAATTTTCACACCGGCCCGAAATGATTTTCGGGCCGGGTTGAACTGAACGGCTCAGTTTTCAGGGATTATAGCGGCATAATCCCGTGCGCCGTGCAGGATATGGACGATAACCAACTGATCGACATCCACACGGTAAAAGATCAGGTAATTGCCATGGACCTTGCGGCGAATGCCCTGCTTTTCATATCGGGGCACCAGTGGAAAAGCCTCCGCCGAGGCAGCAAGCGCCAGGCATTCCCGTTCCATTTCATCGATAAAGGATAAAGCTCTGAGCGGATTGTCCCTCGCGATATAGTCGCCTATCCGCAGGAGATCATCCGTCGCTTCGTCCGTGAAATGGACCTTCATTCGGTCGTGTCCGGCAGCATTGCCTGATAGCGTTTACGCAAGGCCCCGAATACTTCCTCCGCACCGGATGTGCGGTTCGCATCAGCGTCGGCAATCCCGCGCATGATCGAGGCGTCGAGCGCAGCAAGACGGGTTTCCCGCTCCTGAACCAGCCGCACGCCTTCTCGCAAAACCTCGCTTTTCGAGCCGTATCGTCCCGTATCGACAAGGTTTTGAATGTAGCTTTCAAGCTGCTTGCCAAGGTCTGCGCTAATCATGGTTGGCCTCCATTGGTTGCGTGATCGCAGGTTAAAGCCTTTATCAACTATTATCAACGGGCCCAGAAAGCAAAAAGCGGAAGGTTTCCCTCCGCTTTTCTTTGTCGTGTCCGCTAAATTTAGCTGAACTTCGGGTCCAGCGAGCCATCGCGATAGCGCTTAGCCATGTCGGAAAGCGGGATCGGACGGATCGACGCAGCATGACCGGCGGTGCCGAACTGCTCGAAACGCTCCTTGCACAGCTTGGTCATCGCAGCCATGGCGGGCTTCAGATATTTACGCGGATCAAATTCGCTCGGGTCTTCCTGCAGGACACGACGGATCTGGCCGGTCAGCGCCATGCGGTTGTCTGTGTCGATGTTGATCTTGCGCACGCCATGCTTGATGCCACGCTGGATTTCCTCAACCGGAACGCCCCAGGTCGGCTTCATCTGGCCGCCGTATTTGTTGATGATTTCCTGCAACTCTTCCGGTACCGAAGACGAACCGTGCATGACAAGATGCGTGTTCGGCAGCTTGCGATGGATTTCCTCGATCACATGCATGGCGAGCACGGAACCATCCGGCTTACGGCTGAACTTGTAGGCGCCATGCGAGGTGCCCATGGCGATTGCCAGCGCATCGACCTTGGTTTCGCGCACGAACTTCACGGCCTCGTCCGGATCGGTCAGAAGCTGGTCGTGCGACAGCACGCCTTCCGCGCCATGGCCGTCTTCGGCATCGCCCATGCCTGTTTCGAGCGAACCCAGAACGCCGAGTTCGCCTTCAACCGAAATGCCGCCCAGATGCGACATCTCGCTGACCTGGCGCGTGACGGAGACGTTGTAGTCCCAGTCGGCAGGCGTCTTGCCGTCTGCCTTCAGCGAACCGTCCATCATGACGGAGGTGAAGCCTGCCTGAATGGCGGTCATGCAGGTGGCGGCTTCGTTGCCATGGTCCAGATGCACGCAGACCGGGATATGCGGATAGATTTCCGTCACCGCATCCATCATGTGACGGAGCATGATGTCGTTGGCATAGGCGCGCGCGCGCGAAGCCTGCAGGATCACCGGCGCATCGACGGCATCCGCCGCTTCCATGATGGCGAGCGCCTGTTCCATGTTGTTGATGTTGAATGCCGGGACGCCGTAACCCTTTTCAGCGGCGTGATCGAGCAATTGCCGCAGCGTAATGCGCGCCATTTCTAGCCTCCTAGTCGACTTCAGATCAGATTATTTCGCGAAATATGTGCCGAGGATATCCACCTCTTCGGCAACGCCGAACACCAGTGCACTGCGCTCGTGATAGGTTTGCGGGACGATATCGAGAACGGGTCTCGAACCGTCGGTCGCCTTGCCGCCTGCCTCACGGGCAAGGAAGGCAATCGGATTGGCTTCGTAGACGAGCCGCAAGCGGCCCTTTTCGTAGCCGGGGCGGCTGTCATTCACATAGAAGAACAAGCCGCCGCGCTGCATGATGCGGTGCATGTCGCCCACCGCAGCACCGAGCCAGCGCATGTTGAAGTTACGCCCGCGCGGACCATCCTTGCCGTTATAGGCATCGTCCACATAGGCTTTCATGCCGTCTGAGAGGTGGCGATAAACGGATGCGTTGAACGCCAGATCGGATGTGCGTTCCGGCAGCATCACATTGCGGCGCGTAATATGGAAAACCCCGCTTGCCGGATCGAAGGTCGCGAAGATCACGCCCTCGCCGACCGAAAAGCCGAGATCGACCGAATTGCCGTAGGACACATAACCGGCGGCAATCTGGCGGTTGCCGGGCTGGAGGAAGGGTTCTTCCACATCGGCAGGGAAAACCGAGAAGATCGTGCCGAGCGGCGCGCCGAGGCCCACATTGCCCGAACCGTCGAGCGGATCGATGGCGACAGCCACCAGCCCATCGGCCTTGCCCGCCACGGGGAGGTCCGCTTCTTCCGAAAGAATGGAGGCCGCACCCGCCGCAATAAGCAGCTCGACGAACAGATTGTGCGAACCGACATCGATGCACTTCTGCTGGTCCTGATCGCTGTTGACGCCGACGAGCTTGCCCGGATCGCCGGGAAGCGAACCGCGTGCAATGCGACCGGCAAGCCGTGTCGCGCCAGAAAGAATAGCCTTGATCGCATCGGCAGTCGCAAGACGCAGAGCGTCCTTGCCTGCCCAGTTGTCGAGATAGGCGCCGACGGCTTCCGCTTCCACGCGCTCGCTATCGCCAACCAGAACCAGGGAGAAAAGTTACCTGCCATTGTCATTTGCCCTGCTCCTGAAAATCCTGCGAGGCGCACGGTATCGGAGGAAAGCGCGCGAATGCGATTGGCGCTTTGCAGCTTGTCTGATACGGGCGGGGCGAAATTCATGAACGGCAACCTCCTTGCCAATCGGAAACCCTTGAGCCTGAGGCTTTTTCGCTACCGGTTTGGAAGCCAAAACCTCAGGCACCAGTTCCGGTAACACCGTTTCAAAAGCATAACAATACGGCCATAACATTATAACGATTTAAATGTGATCTTGAGTGTGATTTTCTTTCCACAGCCCGGTTTCCGGGCCTTTTGCGGGGTGAATCAACGCTTTGAAGCCGCGACTCACCTTCCGAAACATGAAAAAGCAGCCCGTAGACGACCACGGACTGCTCTTTGGAATGACATCGCTATGAACCGGTTAAGCCCCTGCTATGCGTTGGCGCCTCTCCCGCACCAGCATTGGCCCGTATTCGAGAACATAAAGACCGAAAGCGCCCATCCAGAGCAAGGCCGAGGCGGCAAGGATGGTGTGGAAGAAATTCGGCATGATTTCCGCCAGCGGGCGGATCAGCGCTGCCGCGACGAGGCAAAGATAAGCGGCTTGCGTGACGGGCGAGGCCGTCAGCTCGCGTCCGGTATGGCCGCGCGTCGCCCGCGTCATGACCGCCAGCATCATGCAGCCGATCGCCCCCACGGTCACGACATGCAGGGCGGAATAAGGGTTAAGCCGATCGATGGCTGAAAGGCCGATGGCGATGAAGCCGAGCGGGATGAAGGCATAGGCGACGTGAAGGATCAGCAGCAGCTTTTCACGCGCCACCGACCATCCCCGCCAGCGATAAAGCCGCACGAAATGAAACAGCGCCGCAATCCAAGCCACAACGGCGGTTATGGTCTGGTCGGGCATGGCGATCCAGCCGATGCAGGCAGCGACGCCGACAAGGATGCACACCCCGTCATAGCGGTTGAACGGCACCGGAAAGCGCGTCTTTCCCATCTTGTTGAGCCAGTTGCGGGTGAAGCTCGGCACGATGCGCCCGCCGATCACCATGACCAGCAGGACATAGGCGCTGACACCGATGCGATTGGCCATGGCCACGTCGCCATCGGTCAGGATGAGATAATGGAAGGCCAGATTGGCGACCATCACCGCCGCCACGCCCATCAGCACTTTCAGGTTTTTCCATTGACGGCCAGCGATGATCTCGCGCGCGCAGATGAAAAGCAGGGAGGGGAGAAACAGGCTCTCGACGGCAACGGCAAAGCGCACATCGATAAGGTCAGGCGCCAGAAAGACGAGCCTGCCGACAAGCCATATGCCGCAGAGAATAGCGAGCGGTGTTCCCGATACCGGCAGGCCGCCGGTCCAGTTCGGGATGGCGGTCAGCAGAAAGCCTGCGAGAACGGCAGAGGAGAAACCGAACACCATTTCATGGGCATGCCAGTTCAACCCGCCATAGGAGCCGCCAAGGGGCATTCCGAGCGTCAACGACAATATCCAGAAAAGCATGGCCAGAACGGCCCATATGGCTCCGCCCAGAAAGAATGGGCGGAAGCCATAGCTGAGGAGGACGGGACCGGTCATTTTCAGTCCGCGCGGCATACCTTTTGATCGGATGGCATCGCAGCAGGTACTGCCTGCAGGCTTGGCTGTCTGGTCATGATGTCCTCGTCATGAGGCCGGTTCAAGTTCGGCCCATCGAGAGTATTGGCATTCTTACTTTGCGGTCTTCACTTCGCGCTGGCGATAACCTTTTCCAGTCGTTGCTGAACCACTTTCGGCTTCTTGGCCGCAACGATCTCATCCAGATTGGCCGGGTTGTCACCCACTGTGATCAGCGCGATCATGCCCATGGCATAATGCGGCGTGCACTTTACCAGATATGCGCCGGGCTGGGTAACCGTCAGCACATAATTCTCGTTGATCTTGCTTTTGAACTTCTCTGCCCCTTCCGGAATCATGTCCTTGATCGACTCGACATTGTGCCCCTTATCGACCGGAACGAAGGTGATCGTGTCACCTGGATTGGCCTTGATATAGGCGGGCTCGAAAACCATGGCGCCATCGGCGCCCTTGTTGAGCATGTGAACTTCGATATTTTCGGCAAGAGCGGGCGCCGCCAGCACAGCAAGAATGCCTGCTGCAGCAAATTTGATCGCGAGGTTACGCATTTTCGTCCTGATCTCCATCGATTGGCGCACCTGCCGTCTCGGCTTTAACACGCCACGTAACGGGGTTTAGACCTCTCGCTCGCCAACCTCTTTGATCTGGATCAAACAGGCGGGTTTATTCCTGATAATGCCGCTCAGAATAAAACCGGCTGATTTTACCTCGGCACGGCATGACAAGCCTGCATGCATCTTGTATGCATTCCACGAACGATACATGCGCATTGGCAAGGGAGGATAGAATGAGCGACACCATTTCGATTTCAACGGAAGAACTCGCCAGGCTTGTACGAGAGATCCTGAACAAGGCAGGTTTCAGCGCCGATCATGCCGCAGCCATTGCCAAGACGATTGTGGCGGGTGAGCGCGACGGCTGCAAATCGCATGGCGTCTACCGCATCGAAGGCTGCCTGCGGACACTCAAGAGCGGCAAGGTTGTCGCCGATGCCGACCCGGTCGTCACGACCGATGACAGCGCGGTCGTTCGTGTCGATGCCAGGGGTGGCTTTGCCAATCTGGCCTTCGAACGCGGCACGCCTGCCCTCGTCGAACAAGCGCGCAAGCTCGGCATTGCGGCGCTGGCGATCAATGACTGCACCCATTTCGCGGCTTTGTGGCCCGAGGTGGAAGCGCTTGCCGAACAGGGCCTTGCGGCAATCGCCATGTGCCCGAGCTACGCCACCGTCGCGCCCGCGGGCGGAACGAAGCCGCTTCTGGGCACCAATCCCTTCGCCTTCGGCTGGCCTCGTCCCGGCGACTACCCTTATGTGTTCGACTTTGCGACCAGCGTTGCGGCACGCGGCGAACTGGAGCTTTATCGCCGCGCCGGAAAGCAGCTGCCGGAAGGCTGGGCCGTCGATGCGGACGGCAACCCGACCACCGATCCGGAAGCCGCCCTTGCAGGCGCGATGCTGCCATTCGGCGGACACAAGGGATCGGCCATTTCCACGATGATCGAACTTCTGGCCGGCGTGATGATCGGTGATTTCACCAGCCCGGAAGCGCTCGACTTCCTTGGCACGACGACGCTTGCGCCGCGCCACGGCGAACTCATCATTGCCTTCGATCCTGCCCGCATGGCGGGCGGGCGCGGCAACCCGCAGGAACGCGGCGAGATGCTGATTGAGGCGATTGCCGGACAGGGCGCGCGCTTGCCATCGCAGCGCCGCTTTGCCGCTCGCCGCGATTCACTTGCCAAGGGCATTACGCTGACCGCCGCCGAAATGGCGCTTCTGGAAAAGCTGAAGGAAAAGGGTCTCGACGCGGTGTCGTGATCCCAAACAAAAGGCGCCGGAATTCGGCGCCTTTTCTTTATCTCAGCCCGGCTCAGGCAGCGTATTTCGCCGCCGTGCCGCCCTGCTTGATCCAGTCGGCATACCAGTCCTGGAACAGCTTCAGCGGGCTTCACAATAGCCGCGCTGGCTATCGGACAGCTTGTCCGTCTCGTTGAAATGCAGCTCATATTCGGGATTGCCGGTCAAAACCATCATGTGCTTGTAGAAAGGACGAGGTCCGGGCCTTCATCGAAAGATGAGAGGACGTTGAGCGCAGCTTCCAGTTCCAGCGCCAGCTTGCGTGCTTCGACATCGCCTGCAGCCGCAGCCTTCGACAATGCCACCAGATGCTGAACTTCCTTCGGCAGCACATTGCCGATGCCTGTAATCGCGCCGGTTGCGCCGCAATTGACGAAGCCGTGGAAAACGCCGGTATCGACGCCGACCATCAGCGTTACATCGTCATCGGCGCTAGTGATGTTTTCAGCCGCGTAGCGCATCGGTTCCGCGCCGCCGAATTCCTTGAACCCAATGAGGTTCGGATGTTCTGCGCGCAGCGCAAAGAAAAGATCGGCGCGGGTCGCAAAGCCGTAATAGGGGCTGTTATAAATGACAGCCGGCAGATCGGGTGCCGCCGACAGGATCGCCTTGAAGTGCGCCTTCTGCGCCGAAATGGAGGAACCGCGCGAGAGAACGCGCGGAATGACCATCAGGCCCTTCGCGCCGACTTTCTGCGCATGGGCGGCGTGGGCCGCAGCAATCTTCGTGTTGACGGCGCCGGTGCCGACGACGACGGGCACGCCAGCCTTGGCAAGCGCTTCGACGCCCGCCATGCGTTCCTCGTCCGAGAGGAGCGGCCAGTCACCCATGGAGCCGCAATAGACGACCGCGGACATGCCCTTCGCGATCAGTTCCTTGCCTTTGCGGACCAGCGCATCGAAATCCGGCGTGCGGTCGGGCTTGCAGGGGTCATGAGGGCCGGAATGCAACCGGAGAAAATGTTAGAGGTCATAGCGTCGTTCCTTGGACGTTTTTCCTTGAGCGTTCTTCACGCGGGCTGGATCTACAATCGGTCTGCCGAGCGTTGTATTGAATCAAATATACACTTTGTATTTTTCTTGTCGACCAAAATTTTATTTCGGGTTAGGATTGCTTGACCGATGAGATTTAAACTGGTGTTTAGAGCGTGTCTTCCAAAAGTGGGAACCGGTTTTGGGATGAAGACATGCGCTAAAATAAAGAGATAGCGCAGTTGTGCTGCGGCAAATGCACAGATAAAGGACCGACAAAATCATGGACAAAGACGACGCAAACCAGACAGCCGACCGGAAGAAGGGTTCAGGCGTCAAGCTGGTTTACGACGTGCTGCGCGATGAGATCATCGATCTTTCGCTCGCGCCGGGTAGCCCCATCGATGAAAACCAGTTGGCCGAACGCTTTTCCATGTCGCGCACGCCTATACGTGAGGCTTTGGTGCGGCTGGCAAGCGACGGCTTCGTAACCACGCTTCCCAATCGCTCGACCGTTGTGTCCAATATCGACTTTCTGAGCCTCCCGCATTTTTCGACGCAGTGACGCTGATGTACCGCGTAACGACGCGGCTTGCCGCTCGCAACCGGACCGACAAGGATCTTGAAAACATCCGCGCGCATCAGGAAGCTTTTGCCCGCGCAGTCCGTTCACAAAATGCGCTGGAAATGATCGCGACCAACCGCGATTTTCATGCGGCCATTGCGGAAGCGGGTCGCAATCCCTTCTACACCACCTTCTTTTCGAGGCTGCTTGATGAGGGGCGCAGACTGTTGCGTCTCTATTACCAGTCCTTTGCTGACCGGCTGCCCGAGCGCTACGTCACCGAGCATGAAGACATGATCCGCGCCATCGAAGAACGGGACGTGGATACCGCCGATCTGCTTGGCAAGGCGCATGGAGACCAGATCGTCTACCAGATCCGCAAGCTGATTGCGGAAGACCGCCGCGACCAGCTCGATCTATAGAGCATTTCCGGCAGAGAGGCCGTCGTCAAACGGCTTCCGGCAATTTCCGGAGTTCCATCACCCGGTCGAACCATCCAAGCGTTGCCTGGCTATCCGGAGCCAGAAGAACGCCGCATTCACCGGCGAAGTCGTTCCAGCCTTCGACATAGGTTTCCCGCACCACGGTCAGCACCGGAATCTGGCGCGCATAAGCCGTCTCGATAAGGGCGCGGAAACCGTGCCCTTCCGTCTCGCCCTTGCCGAAACGGTTGAGGATCAGCATATCGGCGCCGCCGTCCAGTTCCGCCAGAAGCGAGCCTGCCACATCGGCGAGTGCCGCCGGATCGAGACGGCATCCCTTCGACCCCGAGCCGAGCGACTGCGAGATGATCTGCGTCACGCCGGTGCCGATATGCTCGATCTCGATATCGCGGCAACATTCATCCGTATTGTTTTCGCGGTGCTGAAGAAAACCCGCCACGCGTAAGCCCGCCTGCCTGGCCCGATGCGCCACACCAGCCAGAAGCTGGTCCACCGGCACATCCTTTGCAGCCAGGATGGCTGCAAGCGTCGGTTCACTCATCATGCCTCAGCTCCATCGTTCGACAGCAGATCGATACCGGTAATATCCGCATCGGCTGCGAGGATCGCGATATATTGCGACACAGCCTTCGACCAGGTGGAGGCCTCCAGCCAGCCGGCAATCCTGTCGGCGACATAATCGAACGGCAGTTCCTCGCCCTCGATACGGCGGTCAAGCCGCACGATATGAAAGCCGAAGCGGCTTTCGATCGGGGCTGGCGTTATTTCGCCGGGTGTCAGGCGTTCCAGCGCCCGCTCGAACTCAGGCACCGTGCTGCCGCGTGTCAGCTGACCGAGATTGCCGCCTTGCGCGCCTGACGGGCAAGACGAATATTCATGCGCAACCGAGGCGAATGTGGCAGGCGCGGCAATCACCGACGACGCCAGATGAGATGCGGTCGTGCGAGCCTTTTCGCGGGCTTGGCTGTCGGCAGGATCGGCAGCGATCAGGATATGGCTCGCCTCCAGAATGGGCGCACTGGTGAAGCGATGGCGGTTGTTTTCGTAGAAGCGCAGGGCTTCCTCGCGGGTGGCGGAAGGCACTTCCACCTCCCGTTCGATCACCATGCGCACCAGCGCGTCCTCGTCGGTTTCACTGCGCCCGTCAGCATCCTTCTCGTGCTCGGGGACGATGCCGATTTCCCTTGCGCGCTGCAAAAGAAGCTCGCGCACCGCCAGCGCGCGCGGCGGCAAGCAGCGCCGCGCCGGGATTTTCCGACGGATGGTTTTGCGCCTCCGTCAGAATGTCGGGTTCGTTGATCGCCACGCCATTGACGGACACCGCATCGAAGACCGGGCGCGGCTTCGGCGGCACGCGCGTATCCGGCTCCTGATAGGTCGTGTAGCCCGTATTATGCGCATGAGCTTGCCCAGGCGACTGTTCGGTTGGCTGTTTCCGGTCAAAAGCGTCACCATGAGCCTTACTCCGCAGGAATACGCATATGCGAGGGCTGAGCCGTATGGTTGCGCTCACGCACGACCTGATAGCCCGGACGCCAGATGTAGCGTACCGGCGCACTCAGCATATGCACAAGGCGCGTGAACGGGAACAGCAGGAAGATGGTAAGCCCCAGGAAGATATGCATCTTGAAGACGATCGACGCATTGGTGATGTAGCTCGATGCAGCCGGATTGAAGGTGAAGATGCCTTGCGCCCAGTTCATGAATGTCACCATTTCACCGCCGTCCAGATGCTGCAGCGAGATCGGAATGGTGCCGAGACCCAGCAGAAGCTGCAACCACAAAAGCATGATGATCAGCGTGTCGGTCGGTCTTGAGGACGCGCGAACGCGCGGATCGAATACACGGCGATGCACAAGCATGCTGGCGCCGACGATTGCCATCACACCGGCGATGCCACCCGCCACCACAGCGAGAATCTGCTTTGCCTCATGGCTGATACCGAGCATGTCGAAAACCCAGATCGGCGTCAGCAGGCCAACCAAATGACCGGCGAAGATGAACAGCACGCCGAGATGGAACAGAACCGAACCCCACATGAGCTGCCTGCGCCGCAAAAGCTGGCTTGAGCCGGAACGCCACGTATAGGGCTCGCGGTCATAGCGGAAGATCGAGCCGAGCACGAGCACGCTCAATGCGATGTAGGGATAGATGCCGAAAAGAAACGTATGGAGGTAAGCCATTTTCCGTCTCCTATATATGTGAAGGGTTGGACGGGGAGCCGGGCTTGCGCTGTGCTGCACGCATCTGCGTGCGCAACCGGTCCGGGCCGCAGGAATTGTCGCCCGCATTGCCGCCAAACGTTACCGCTTCTTCTTCCCAGATGCGGTCGAGCGCGGCCAGATCGTTCGGGTCGTCTTCCTCTTGCCGAAGCAGTTCTCCGACGAGGTTCTTGTCCGGCTTGGCATTGGCGACATGAAGCAGCACCGCAAAGGCGTTGGCATAGGGTGACTGGCGCTTGCGCAGACGCTCACCGATGGCCGCCGTGATATGGCCGGTCTGGGTGAGAAGATCGTGGATTTCCTCCGGCGAGCGCGTTGACAGGAATTCAGGAACAGCGGCAGATAGTCCGGCAGTTCCTTGGCATCGACGACAAAGCCGTTGTCGTCATACATCTTCATGAGATCGACCATGGCCTGGCCGCGGTCGCGGCTTTCACCATGCACATGCTCGAAAAGATGCAGTGACAGCGAACGCGTCCGGTCGAAGAGATGCACGTAGCGTTCCTGTGCTTCATAGAGGTCGCAGTCGCAGACATAATCGACAAGACTGTCGAGAAGCCTGCGGATGCCGGGCGAGAGCTTTTCCCCGGAAAGCGCCTCTTTCAGTTCCTCTCCGCCAAGCTGCAGCTCGGCGGACGGATAGACAGCAGCAACGATATGATTTTCAGGGTCTTGTTCATTACACCTGCTCCCTGAAAATATCGGTTGGCGTCTGGACCACCTTCTGGCGCTTGGAGCCGAACAGGTCTTCGGTCGATGTTCCACCCGAGCAGCCATTGCCGAAGGTGAAGCCGCAGGAGCCGCGCACATCATAGGCATCCTCGGTGATTTCACGATGCGTCGTCGGGATGACGAAACGGTCTTCGTAATTGGCAATCGCCATGATGTGGTACATTTCCTCGATCATCGCACCGCTCATGCCGACGCGGTCGGCAATCGCATCGTCGATAACGCCATCGACGGTCTTGGCGCGCATATAGGCGCGCATGGCGAGCATGCGTTCCAGCGCCGAGATGACCGGTTCTTCCTTGCCTGCCGTCAGAAGATTGGCAAGGTAGCGGACCGGGATGCGCATGGAGCGAACATCCGGCAGCGGACCATCCATGCCAAGCTTGCCTGCAGCAGCAGCCGACTGGAGCGGCGAAAGCGGCGGCACATACCAGACCATCGGCAGGGTGCGGTATTCAGGATGGAGCGGGAAGGCGATCTTCCAGTCCATCGCCATCTTGTAGACCGGCGAATGCTTGGCGGATTCAGCCAGGCTTCCGGCACACCGTCCTTGCGTGCCTGTTCGATCACAGCGGGATCGTTCGGATCGAGGAAGATGTTGAGCTGTTCCTGATAGAGATCCTGTTCATTGGCCGTGGAAGCAGCCTCCGCAATACGGTCGGCATCATAGAGCATCACACCCAGATAGCGGATGCGGCCCACGCAGGTTTCCGAACATACAGTCGGCTGGCCTGCTTCAATGCGCGGATAGCAGAAGATGCACTTCTCGGACTTGCCCGAACTCCAGTTGTAATAAATCTTCTTGTAGGGGCAACCGGAGACGCACATGCGCCAGCCGCGGCACTTTTCCTGATCGATCAGGACAATGCCGTCATCCTCGCGCTTGTAGATCGCACCTGAAGGACAGGCTGCAACGCAGGTCGGATTGAGGCAGTGCTCGCACAGGCGCGGCAGATACATCATGAAGGTGTTTTCGAACTGGCCGTAGATTTCCTTCTCCACGCCCTCGAAATTGTAGTCCTTTGAGCGCTTGGCGAATTCGCCGCCGAGAATTTCTTCCCAGTTCGGACCCCATTCGATCTTTTCCATCCGCTCGCCGGAAATCAGCGAGCGCGGACGGGCGGTCGGCATCGTCTTGCTTTCGCCTGCGGTCTGGAGATGGCCGTAATCGAAGTCGAACGGTTCGTAATAATCGTCGATTTCAGGCAGGTCCGGATTGGCGAAAATCTTGGCGAGGATGCGCCACTTGGAGCCCATCTTCGGCTCGATCTTGCCGTTCTTCTTGCGAACCCAGCCGCCGTTCCACTTCTTCTGGTTTTCCCATTCCTTCGGGAAGCCGATGCCGGGCTTGGTCTCGACATTGTTGAACCAGGCATATTCCACGCCTTCGCGGTTGGTCCAGACGTTCTTGCACGTCACGGAGCAGGTGTGGCAGCCGATGCACTTGTCGAGATTGAGCACCATTCCAATTTGGGCACGGATTTTCATTCTGCTGCCTCCTTAGCTGCGGAGCTCTGGTTGCCGTCTTCAAGCGGACCTTCCATCCAGTCCACTTTCTCAAGCTTGCGCACGACCACGAACTCGTCGCGGTTGGCGCCGACGGTTCCGTAATAGTTGAAACCATAGGACTGGTGGGCGTAGCCGCCGATCATATGCGTCGGCTTGGTGATGATGCGGGTGACGGAGTTGTGAATGCCGCCTCGCTGGCCGGTGAGCGGCGAGCCGGGCGTGTTCACGATCTTCTCCTGCGCATGATACATGAAGATGGTTCCATCCTTCATGCGCTGGGAGACGACCGCACGGGCCACAATGGCGCCGTTGGCATTGTAGACTTCCACCCAGTCATTATCGACGAGGCCCGCCCTTGCTGCATCCGGTTCCGAAATCCAGACAACCGGCCCGCCGCGATTGAGCGTCAGCATCAACAGATTGTCGGTATAGGTGGAGTGGATGCCCCATTTCTGGTGCGGCGTGATGAAGTTCAGCACCAGATGCGGCTTGCCGTCCGCCTTTTCACGGATTGCCGGGTTGACCGTCTTGGTATCGATCGGCGGGCGATAGACGCAGAAGCCTTCGCCGAAAGCTCGCATCCACAGGTGATCCTGATAGAGCTGCTGACGGCCGGTCAGCGTGCGCCACGGGATCAGCTCGTGCACGTTGGTATAGCCTGCATTGTAGCAGACGGTTTCGGATTCAATGCCCGACCAGGTTGGCGAGGAGATGATCTTGCGCGGCTGCGCAACAATATCGCGATAGCGGATCTTCTCGTCTTCCTTGGGAATGGCCAGATGCGAATGGTCGCGACCTGTGAATTTCGACAGCGCTTCCCATGCCTTGACCGCCACCTCACCGTTGGTTTCCGGCGCGAGCGACAGAATGACCTCGGTTGCGTCGACGTCGGTATAGATGCGCGGGCGTCCCTCGCTTGCCCCTGGCTCATGAACCTTGCCGTTCAGATTGCCTAGCAGCTCCACCTCGTGTTGGGTATTCCACGAAATGCCCTTGCCGCCATTGCCCAGCTTGTCGAGAAGCGGCCCGACGGACGTATAGCGCTTGTAGAGGTTTGGATAATCGCGCTCCACAACCACGACCGATGGCATGGTCTTGCCGGGGATCGGCTCGACCTCGCCCTTCTTCCAGTCAAGAACATCCTTCGGCTGCGCCAGTTCGCCTGCCGTGTCATGCAGGGTCGGCACAAGAACGATGTCCTTCTCGACACCCAGCACTTCCGGCGCCACTTCCGAGAACTTCTTCGCGATACCCTTGAAGATTTCCCAGTCGCTGCGTGCTTCCCATGCCGGGTCGGCTGCGCTCGACAGCGGATGGATGAAGGGGTGCATGTCGGAAGTGTTGAGGTCGTTCTTCTCGTACCAGGTGGCAGTCGGCAGAACGATATCGGAATAGACGCAAGTTGTGGACATGCGGAAATCGAGCGTGACCAGCAGGTCGAGCTTTCCTTCCGGAGCATTCTCATGCCACACGGCCTCACGGCTTTCCTGTGCGCCTTCCTGACCCAGATCCTTGCCAAGCAGGCCGTTCGACGTGCCGAGCAGGTGCTTCAGGAAATATTCATGCCCCTTGCCTGACGAACCGAGCAGGTTCGAGCGCCAGACGAACATGTTGCGCGGCCAGTTGGCCTCGTGATCCGGGTCCTCGCAGGACATGGTGACAGTGCCGTTCTTCAAAGCATTTGCAATGAAGTCCTTTGGCTCCTTGCCCGATGCGGCGGCCTCCTTGGCAAGCTCCAGCGGGTTGGTCTGAGCTGCGGCGCGGAAGGCAGCCAGCCCATGCGCTCGGCCCGGATGTTGTAGTCGATCATCGTGCCGTCCCACGCGCCCTCAGGCGCGGTGGGCGAAAGAATGTCCTGCACCTTCACAGTCTCGTAGCGCCACTGGTCGGTATGCGCATAGAAGAACGAGGTGGAGTTCATGTGGCGCGGCGGACGATTCCAGTCGAGCGCGAAGGCAAGCGCTGTCCAGCCGGTCTGCGGACGCAGCTTTTCCTGACCCACATAATGGCTCCAGCCGCCGCCGGACTGACCCACACAGCCACACATCACCAGCATGTTGATGATGCCGCGATAGTTCATGTCCATGTGGTACCAGTGATTGAGACCGGCACCGAGGATGACCATGGAACGGCCATTGGTCTTTTCGGCATTGGTAGCAAATTCGCGGGCGACAGCAATGATCTGGTCGCGCGGGACGCCCGTGATCTTCTCTGCCCAGGCCGGGGTATATGGCAGGCCCTCGTCATAGGACTTGGCGGAATTCTCGTCGCCAAGCCCGCGATCGAGGCCGTAATTGGCCGCGAACAGGTCGAACACAGTCGCGACCATGACGTCGCCGCCCTTGATCTTCAGCTTGCGGGCCGGAACCTTGCGCACCAGCACGCTGTCATGGTCCGTGCCTTCAAAATAATCGTGCTCGCGGTTGCCGAAATAGGGAAAGCCACATCGGCAACGGCATCGTGGCTGTCCTTGTCGATGAAGCTCTTGGCAAGCTCCACATCCTTGCCCTTGCCGTCCTTTTCTTCAAGGTTCCACTGGCCATCGTCACCCCAGCGGAAACCGATGGAGCCCTGCGGCGCAACATAGGCGCCCGACTTCGTGTCGAAGGCGACCGTCTTCCAGTCCGGATTATTGCCTTCGCCGAGATCGCCCTTGAAGTCGGAAGCGCGCAGGAAGCGGTCCGGCACATAACGTCCGTCCTTCTTCGAGAGCATGACCAGCATCGGGAAGTCAGAATATTTACGGCAGTAATTCTCGAAATAGGGAACCTGCCGGTCAAGGTGATATTCGCGCAGGATCACATGGCCAAGCGCCATGGCAAGCGCGGCATCGGTGCCCTGCTTGGGATGCAGCCACAGATCGGAAAACTTCGCTGCTTCCGAATAGTCGGGGCAGACAACGACCGACTTGGTGCCCTTGTAACGCACTTCCGTATAGAAATGCGCATCCGGCGTGCGGGTCTGCGGTACGTTGGAACCCCAGAGCATCAGGAAACCGGCATTGTACCAGTCAGCCGATTCCGGCACGTCCGTCTGTTCGCCCCATGTCATGGGCGAAGCGGGCGGCAGATCGCAATACCAGTCATAGAACGACATGCAGACGCCGCCGAGCAGTGACAGGTAACGCGAGCCCGCCGCATAGGACACCATCGACATGGCCGGGATCGGCGAGAAGCCGATCACGCGGTCCGGTCCATAGGTCTTGGCCGTATAGGCATTGGCCGCGGCGATGATCTCGTTGACCTCTTCCCACGTTGCGCGCACGAAGCCGCCGAGACCGCGCACCTTCATATAGTCGGCGCGCTTGGCCGGGTCCTGCTGGATCGCGGCCCAGGCTGCGACCGGCGTTTTCAGCGCGCGTTCTTTGCGCCACAATTTCAGGAGGCGGGAGCGGATCAGCGGATATTTCACGCGGTTAGCAGAATAGACATACCAGCTATAGCTTGCCCCGCGCGAACAGCCGCGCGGTTCATGGTTCGGAAGATCGGCGCGCGTGCGCGATAATCGGTCTGCTGGGTTTCCCAGGTGATGATGCCGCCCTTGACGTAGACTTTCCACGAGCAGGAGCCGGTGCAGTTCACGCCATGGGTGGAGCGGACAATCTTGTCGTGCTGCCAGCGCTTGCGATAGGCGTCTTCCCAGTCACGATTCTCATTGGTCGTGACGCCATGGCCTTCCGAGAAGGTGCCGACATTCTTGCGCGCAAGAAAGTTCAGGCGATCGAGGAGTAGACTCATGATTTTATCCTCACTTTATTTCTTCAGGCAGCGGCAGCGGCTGGTTTGCTGCGATGCTCCACGTCGTAGAGCAGACCGCCTTTTCGGGTGTAGACGCCCCAGGTGATGATGAGGCATGTCACGTAGAAGATCAGGAAGGCCCAGAGTGCGGCTTCCGGTCCGCCGGTCATGCTGATCGAGGTGCCGTAACCCTTCGGGATGAAGAAGGCGCCGAAGGCAGCAATGGCCGAGGTGAAGCCGGTGATGGCAGCAGATTCCTTGTCCGCTTCGTGACGGCGTTCTTCCGGGGTGGCGTTGGGCATAAGCCTGTCCATCTCTTTCGACATGATCGCCGGGATCATCTGGAAGGTGGAGGCGTTGCCGATGCCCGTTGCAAGAACAGCAGGATGAAGGAAGCGAAGAAGCCCCAGAACGCATTCGGCTGATCCTTGATGCCGACGAAGTACAGCACACCCGCCACACCGATCATCATCAGGACGAATGCCCAGATAGTGACGCGACCGCCGCCATATTTATCGGCAAGCCAGCCCGAACCCGACCGCGACAACGCGCCGACGAGGGGTCCGAGGAAGGCGAACTGAAGCGCGTTCACTTCCGGGAACAGGATGTTGGTGAGCAGCGGGAAGCCAGCCGAATAGCCGATGAACGAGCCGAAGGTTCCCGTATAGAGCCAGCACATGATCCAGTTGTGCCTGCGGCGGAAAATGACAGCCTGATCGGCAAACGAAGCCTTGGCTGACGCGATATCGTTCATGCCGAACCAGTTGGCGAAAGCCGTAACGACGATGAACGGCACGAAGAAGAAACCGGCATTCTGCAGCCAGAGCGGCGTGCTGCCGGCTTCGGTTGCGACCATTGCCGGATCGCCGCCAAGCTTGCCGAAGATACCGGCAGTGATGACCAGCGGAACCACGAACTGCACGACGCTGACGCCGAGATTGCCGAGGCCAGCATTGAGCGCTGCCGCATTGCCCTTCTCATGCTTCGGGAAGAAGAACGAGATATTGGACATGGAGGAGGCAAAGTTACCGCCACCGAAGCCGCAGCAGAGCGCCAGAGCCAAGAAGATGAAGTAAGGCGTGTTGGGGTTCTGCACGGCATAGCCGATACCGATGGCCGGAATGACCAGCGACCAGGTGGTCAGGGTGGTCCACAGGCGGCCGCCGAAGATCGGCACCATGAAGGAATAGAAGATGCGGAAGGTCGCGCCCGAAATGCCGGGGAGCGCTGCCAGCCAGAACAGCTGGTCGGTCGTGAATTGGTAGCCGACCAGCGGCAGCTTCGCCACCACCACGGACCAGACCTGCCAGATGGCGAAGGACAGAAGCAGTGCCGGGATCGAAAGCCACAGATTGCGCTTGGCGATCTTCCTTCCCTTCTCTTCCCAGAAGGTCGGATCGTCCGGACGCCAGTCGGTCAGAACGGAATCGCCCTTTGCAGGCTTGACCTCAGCCTTCTTCAGGCCCTGCAATTCGGCAAAGGCCGGAAGCTCTTCCGTCGTCGTGCCTTGCGTGGCGCGTTCCATCTGGCGGATCGAGACATGCATCCACGCAAAGGAAACCGCGACGATGACGAAGAGCAGCATGAAGCAGCTTGTCCACAGGCCAGTCTGGTCCAGCAGCACGCCGAACAGGATCGGCAGAATGAAGCCGCCAAGACCGCCGATCATGCCCACCAGACCGCCGACGGAGCCGACATTGCCCGGATAATAGACCGGAATATGCTTGAAGACGGCTGCCTTGCCCAAGGCCATGAAGAAGCCGAGGATGAAGACGGTGATCGTGAAGCCGATCACGCCCATTTCCGCATGGAAGGCCAGCGGGCCGTTATCGCTCTGGATGACATAATCCGTCGGCGGATAAGACAGTATGAATGTCGCGACCAGCGAGACGGCGAAGGTCCAGTACATGACCCGGCGCGCACCGTAGACATCCGAAAGATGCCCGCCATAGGCGCGGAAAAGGCTGGCCGGGACGGAGAAGAACGCCGCGATGATGCCTGCCAGGCGAATATCGACGCCATAGACATGGATCAGATATTGCGGCAGCCACAGCGCGAGAGCCACAAAGGCGCCGAAGACGAAGAAATAGTAAAGTGAGAAACGCCAGACCTGAATGTTCTTCAGCGGCTCCAGCTCCATCAGCGTGCTGGTCGGCTTTTCACCCTTGCGGCGGCGCTCGACCAGAACGGATCGTCGCTCGTGGTGAAATAGAAGATCAGCGCCATGACGACCATCGCGGCCGCCCAGACTTCGGCAACCGCGTGCCAGCCGAATGCAACCATGACCATCGGCGCGAAGAACTTCGTCACCGCCGAGCCGACATTGCCCGCGCCGAAAATGCCAAGCGCGACGCCCTGCTTTTCCGGTGGATACCAGCGCGAGACATAGGCGACACCAACCGAGAACGACCCGCCCGCCACGCCGACGCCAAGTGCTGCAATCAGCATCTGCGGATAGGTGGTGGCGTAGGTCAGAAGCCAGGTGGCGACTGCCGAGACCAGCATTGTGAGCGTGAAAATGGCGCGACCGCCGTAGCGATCCGCCCATATGCCCAGAATGACGCGGATCAGCGACCCGGTCAGGATAGGCGTACCGACAAGCAGGCCGAACTGGGTTTCGCTCAGGCCAAGCTCGGATCGAATTTCAATGCCGATGATTGCAAAGATGGTCCAGACCGCAAAACAGACAGTAAAGCGGTCGTACTCATCGCTAGCGCCGTAGTCTGCGCCCTGGGATTTTCCCCTGCGACATGTTGCATAGGCGTACTCCGAATTGAATACCATGGAAGGTTTCGTTTGCACTTATGCGTCGACTGTCAGATGAATACATTGATTAAGATCAATATCGGTAGACTATTCAAGTTGAATTTTAGATAATCGTACGTTAACACCAAAAATAGATTTAGTTTGACCCAAGTATTGATTAATTCATATTGCATAATTGATATTTATCAAGCATAATTGATTGGTAAAACTTGAGGCTGAAAGTGAGGTTTAATGCGGAAGGAAGACATCGACGCATTGAGGAATTTGCCGCTTTTATGGATATGGCAGATGCCACGTTCGAGCGGATCATGCGTCCGAGCTTCGTACAGTCATTTCCACCGCGCACGACCTTGATCAAGGAGGACGAGCCTGCGGACTTTCTGTTCGCGATCCTCGACGGCCTTGTGCTGATGTCGGCGAAATCGGATGACGGCGAGACCGCGCTGGAGATACTGCGCGCCGACGACATCTTCATTCTGGCGGCAGTGCTCAATGACGACGTGTGCCTGCAAACCGCGCAGACACTCACGCCCACCCGCGTGTTGATGGTGCCCTCCAGCCTTGTCCGGGATTTGATGAGCGAGGATGTCGGCTTCATGCGCGCCGTCGTTTTTGAAACCGCACGCTCATATCGCCGCCTGGTCAAGGAACTGAAGACACAGAAGCTGCGAAGCAGCGTGCAGCGCCTCGCCAACTGGATCGTCAGGGAATCGGTGTTAAACAACGGCGCGGAGGTCGTGATGATCCCTTATGAAAAACGGACCCTTGCCGCCTATCTCGGCATGACGCCGGAGAACCTGTCGCGCAATTTTGCGACGCTCGGCTCGCACGGCGTCAGTGTGCAGGCCTCCGCGATCAAGATCACGAACAAGAACAAGCTGCTGCAATTTGCAGCCCCTTCCCATCTGATCGACAGGGAAGAACCGACACGTACGGCCGACAGGGTTTAAGGCCCGCTTTCATCTTCCTGTCAAACAGAACGACTATCCGGTGACTTTCCTGATCGAATGGATATCCGCCATGAAAGCACCTTTTGTTGCACTGTTTCTTACCCTTGCGACCAGTGCCGTTGCACAGGACATGCCGAAGCCGGAACTCATCGGTGCTATCACGTTGCCGACGGGGCTCAAAATTGGCGGCATCGAATTCGGCGGAATTTCCGGCCTCGACTACGACCCGCGTGAAGATGTCTATTACGCCATATCCGACGATCGTTCGGAAAACGCACCTGCGCGCTTCTACAAGCTCAAGCTCGCCATCGACGGTTCCGGCGTGCAAAGCCTTGATATTCTGGAAACTGTCACGCTTCTGGACAAGGCCGGCAAACCATTTGAACTGAAGGATGTGGACCCTGAAAGCATCCGCTTCAACGCGGCCACCGGCACGATCTACTGGTCGAGCGAAGGCGATAAGAACGGTAGGCCCTTTATCGGCGAAGCAAGACCGACGGCAGCTTCATTCGCGAATTTGCTTTGCCGGAAGCCTACATCCCCGACGAGAGCAAGACACGCGGCGTCCGCAACAATCTGTCTTTTGAAAGCCTGACCATTACACCGGACGGAAAGACGCTTCTGGCGGGAACGGAAAACGCCCTGATACAGGATGGAAACAAGGCGACGCTCGACCATGGCAGCCGTTCACGCATCATCGCTTTTGAGCTCGCATCGGGCAATGTAACGGCAGAATATGCCTATGACACCGACCCGATCTTCACCAAGGCGACGCTGCCGCCCTTCTGGAACGATAACGGTCTGTCGGAATTCGTTGCCGATGGAAACGATCTCCTCACTGTCGAACGATCCTTCGCCATGGGTGTGGGCAATCGCATTACGCTCTACCACGCATCCTTCGGAGGCGCCAGCAATGTGAAAGATATGCCCTCACTGGCCAACCAGTCCGTGGCACCGCTCGGCAAGAAACTTCTCCTCCAGCTCAACGAAGGCGATTTCGGCCTCGACATCGATAATATCGAGGCCATCACCTTCGGGCCGATGGTTGACGGCAAGAGAACGCTGATCCTCGCTTCCGACAATAATTTCAACCACGGTCAGGCCTCGCAGTTCATCGCTTTGAAACTCCCTGATAGGACAGCGTCTCAGGTCCAGAAATAGCGCACGATATGGAAGAAGACCGGGGCTGAAAAGACAAGGCTGTCGGCGCGGTCGAGCATCCCGCCATGTCCTTCGATCATATGGCCCCAGTCCTTCACGCCGCGATCGCGCTTGATGGCGGAAGCAACAAGCCCGCCGAAGAAGCCCATGATGCATGACGTCGCCGCAAGGGCGCCCGCCTGAACCGGCGAAAACGGCGTCAGCCATGCAAGACCTGCCCCAGAAGTGAGGCTGCGGCCACCGCCCACAAACCCTTCCCAGGTCTTGGATGGCGATATGCCGGGCGCGATGCGATGTTTTCCGAACAGCTTTCCGAAAATATATTGCAGCACATCGCTGCCCTGCACCGTGGCCACCAGAAACGCGATCAGCAGCAGCTTCTTGCCGTCAAAACCGGGAATGTCCAGCGTCATCAAGGCGGGCACATGGCTGATGCAATAGACAGACAGCATGATGCCCCATTGCTGCTCGCTAATGCGCTCCAGAAAGCGCGACGTATCCCCTGAAAGGGCAGTCAGAACCGGCATGGCGAGGAAGCAATAGACCGGGATGAAGATGGAATAGAGCCCGTACCAGTCGATCCAGATCAGATAATATTGCACCGGAATGACCAGCAGGAACATGCCGAGCAGCACGCGGTGGTCGGCGCGTCGTGTCTGCGTCAGCGTCGCATATTCGCGCAAGGCGGCGAATGAGATCAGCGCGAACAGCACGATCACGCCACCCTTCCCGAACAGGAAGGCGATGCACATGGCACCGACCATGATCCACCACGCCTTGATGCGGGCATTGAGATTGACCAGCGTGGATGAAAGCGGCTTCGGCGCGCGCCATGCAAGAACACCGGCAACGGCGCTTGCCGTTATCAGAACGCCCATGAGGCCAAGGAATAACCGGGTCGTTTCACTCATGAGTGATTACCATTCTGAGGCTGAATATCGAGAAGGCTCTGGCGAGCGCGGGCGAGAAATTCCTTACGGTCCTCGCCGTCGCGAAGCTGCACCGGCGCACCGAAAATGACCCGGCACAGAAGCGGCACCGGCAGCATGGCGCCCTTGGGCAGCACGCGCGACATGTTTTCGATCCAGCACGGCACCAGCTCGACATCGGGGCGCGCCAGCAGATTATAGATGCCGGAACGAAAGCGCAGCAGCGCCTCGTCGGTCATGTTGCGCGTGCCTTCGGGAAAAATGATGAGCGAATGGCCATCGGCCAGCGCTTTCAGCATCACCTCCATCGGGTCCTGCGTGCGTTCCACCCAGTTGCGTTCAACGAGTACGGTGCGCAACAGAACTTCTGCCATGAACTGGCGTACGCGGTTGCCCCGCCAGTAATCGGCACCAGCGACGGCACGGGTGCGCGCGCGTTCTTCCTGATCGAGACAGGAGGAAAGCAGGATGAAATCGCCATGACTTGTGTGATTGGCAAAATAGATGCGCTGATTGCGCGACGGACCTGTGCCGCTCCAGATTGGCCGCACGCCGGTAATCCCGCGCGACAGGATTGCCAGAAACGAACCGAAAATCGATTGCACCTGATGGCGGACCAGTTCCCGCATGTTACAGCCCCCATCCCAATGGCTGCCCCAACGGCACTGTGGCCAGCAAAATGAAAAGCACAATACCAAGCCCCATGAAGAACCGCAGACGCCCTATGATCCGTCGCGAGCCTTCAATCCTTGCCGCAAACGGACGGACCGCGCCGTCATTGGAACGCAGGCCCATGCGCTCCAGAATATGGTCCACTTCAGCTAAGCCCGTTTCATCGGAACTGACGATCAACCTGAAGAGCGCAGCATCGAACAGAAGATGCGCTGCAATACCAAGCACGATCAATGCGCTTACCAACAAAAGCGGCCAGATCAGCCAGAAGGCCAGATCATGCACCGGACGCATGAAGGGCGCGACCGCAAGAAGAACGACTGCGAAAGCAATGCCGAGAAAGGCATTGCGGCGCAGAACAATTACCATGGAGGTTGCAGGCGTATTCATTCCAGTCCCCGGCCATATGCAGGTGGACCGGCCAGCCTTTGGCGCGGATCAGCACTTCGGCTTCCCGCGCATTGGCGACACGGCCAGTAGAGACGAGCCATCTGACCGCAACTGTTGCGCTGCGCTGAAAACCAAGCGCGCAACAGACAAGAACCGGGCCGTGATGGCGTGCGGATTCAACGGCATCGGAGGCCAGTTGCACCTTTTCCGATGACGGCGCGATCAGATCAATCGTGCCGAAACTTTTCCATTCGATAGAATGGGGTGGCGGCACCATTTCAGCAGCAAGATCAATGACGGCCGCAAAGGATGAGAGTTCTGCGGCCTTTGGAAAACGCCGAGAAACACCCCGTCGGCAAGCTCGACATGCGGCGGCAGCTTGCGTGTCCAGAACCGCACATTCAGCCGGGCAAAAGCCGGTAAGGCCAAAGCAGCCAGCGGCTTGCGAGACTGACCGATCCATCTGTCTGCTTCTGGAAAATGCCAGCGCCCGCACCGGAATAGCCAAGAGCCACGATGGCCAGTGCGGTTGCAGGCCAGAGCCAGAAAATCGCATAGCCGGTGACGGTCAGGCCATGGATGGCAAGCACCAGAAACAGGATTGCGCCTGCCAGATAGTAAAATCCGATCCTTCTGGCTTTGGGGTCTGATGTGAACCGAAACTCTGCCAGCGGCGAAGGGCCGCTGCGGGGAAAAAGCCACAAGGCAAACAGGCCAAGCAAAGCGCCTGCCGGAATATCGACCGCGTGGTGCTGATAGGTGGTCAGCACCGACAGACCGATCAGCAGACACCAGACATGCCAGACCACGCGCATGGCATCGCCCATCACGCGGCGCATCTGGTCCCAGATGATAATCAAGAGCGCGATATGCAGTGAAGGCGCCTGATTGAAGGGTTTGTCGAAGCCGCCAAGCACATCGAACATGAAACCCGGAAGACCAGCCGTTGCCGGCTTTACGAAGGTTGCGGTCAACGGAAAAGCGACGAAGCAGAGAACGGCAATAATCTGCGCCGTCAGATAGCGCTTTGCCAGCCGGTCCACCTGGTCCGGACTGTCATTGACGAACAACGCAATCGCATAAAACAGATTGACCGACCAATAGGGAACGATGCTCCACGCGATGAACGGAACTTGGCTTTCCCATCCGAAAGCAAGGTTCGGCACATGGCCTTGCTGCGATGCGAGCCAGTTGGCCGTACCGTAGGTCAGGTAGAAAAAGGGGCGAGAACAGAAGCCAAAGGATCGCGCGACGGATCACAGGCCGCCGCGAAGATCCTTCAAGTTCCGTCAAATGCACTGTCACGCTTCGCCGTCTCCCACCCGCTCCGCAATCGAGACAGTGAAAATGCCCCACTGATCGACGCGCTGTTCGATCTTGCGATAACCCGCCTTCTCGACAAGCTGGTCCATTTCGCCCTGCGTGCGGCGGCGCATGACCCATGCCTCGCCGCCACGATGCGACGTCAGCGCCCGCGCGATCATTTCAGCTGCGGATGCCATGGCTGGTTGGTGTAGATCAGCAATGAGCCGGGTTTCTGCACGCGGGCAAGCCCCGACAGCGAACGATTGATCAACGTATTATCGGGGAAAAGTTCGTAAAGACCGGACACGATGGCAAGGTCCGGCTGCGGCGTGACCGCTGCAAGGCTTTCCTCGTTGAAAGCATCGCCCTCTTCCATATGAGCGATTGCTTCAAGCCCGCGATCCCGGATGAGCTTGTTGCCCGCCAGCACATTGATCGGCGAATAATCGCGCAGGTGAATGCTATCCGGCATTTCGTCGGCACGCACCACCGCATCGATGACATAGCGGCCATGGCCGCAGGCAATGTCGAGAATATTGGTCGAGCGGCCCTCGCTTTTGAGCCGTTTGATCGCTGCACCGATCAGTTCTTCCAGATGCACCTTGCGCTGGCGGATACCCCGCCAGCCGATCGCTTCAAAACTGTTTGTCGATGAGCTTGCCGCCCGGCCCGAGGCCGCGCGCTTCATTCTCATAGACATAATCGAGCGTGGAACCGGAATCGAAACCGGTGCGCTTGCCGACTTTCAACCCTTCCGAAAACAACGCACCGAAGGCTATCGAAGCGCGTGTCGATGCCCAGTAAAGCCCCTGCGCGGTCAGAAGCGGCAGCGGGCTCGACAACCGGTCGGCCTCGTCGCGCGTGTGGCCAGCAATATGCGCTTCGGTCAGATCGGCGCGCTGCGGCTTTTCTGCAAAACGGGCCTCGATGAAATCGTGAATGCGTTCGATTGCCGGTTTGCGATGCCGTTCGCCCAGCGTGTCGTGATAGAACCCTTTCAGAACATGACGCTCTTTGATACGGCTGCCGAGATTCTCGAAGAAGCGATGTTGCGGCGCAGGACGCACGACAAAGTCACTGCCGGAAATAAGAAGCTGCGTCGGAACGGTGATCGCCCGCGCATCGTCCACCACGCGCTTTGCCGCCTCGTAGAGTTGCAGCAGGATGTGCGACGCGATGGGCCGCGTGATGAGCGGATCGGTGCGATAGGATTCGATGCGTTCCGGATCGTGAGTCAGGAATTGCGGCTTGACGTAGGAATTGACGTAGAACGTGCCTTTCAGCTTCTGCCAAAGGCCGATGCCTTCCTTGGCGAATGGCACATAGAGCTTGATGTCGAAAGCGGGCGAAGCCAGCACCAGCGCCCGGATATTCGGCGCATAGTCATGCACCCATGCGGCAGCAAGCACCGCGCCGACGCTCTGCGCGATAATTGCCACGTCCTCGATGGCGGTGCCGGTTTCCTGACGGATATGGGTGACGAAACTGTCTAGGTCGCGGATCGACGCGCCGAAGGATGGCGAGAAGCCCCGCACACCCGGCGACTGGCCGTGACCGCGCGCATCCCAGGCATAGAAGGCGTAGTCGTCCAGCCCCAGCTCGTCGACGAGGTGCGCGACGCGGCCGCTGTGCTCATGCCCGCGATGCAGCAGGACGATGACGCCTTTCGGCTTACCGGAGAGTGACGGCCAGAAACGGTAGAACAGCGACGTGCCGTCATGGGTAACGAACTGGCTTTCCTGCGCCGCGCGATGCGGTTTTACTGTGTGCTCGTTCATGCCATCCCTCTCCTGCTGTTTCCTCATGGGACAATCGCCGCCAATTTCTATTGAGTGAAACAGAATGTTTGAATAAACGAGCTGGAGCGAACCGCAAATAGCTGTTCAATACTTATTCTTCGTTTCCCAAGAGATTCTTGATGTCGGTCTATCAACTCAAGTCGCGTTTCCAGAATTTACTGAGACCTCTTGTCGTGCGACTTGCCGCAGGCGGTGTAACGGCCAATCAGGTTACAGTCGCCGCCGCGCTCGTCTCGGTCATACTTGGCGCTTTTCTGGCCTGGAGCGAGAATGCGGCATGGTTTGCACTCGTCCCGGTCTGGCTGTTTCTGCGCATGGCGCTGAATGCCGTCGACGGAATGCTGGCGCGTGAACATGGGCAGAAATCGACGCTGGGCGCCTATCTCAACGAGATTGGCGACGTGGTTTCCGATGCTGCCCTCTATGCCCCTTTCGCATTGATTGCGCCGTTCACCGGCCCGTGGATTTTCGCAATCATCTTTCTGGCCACCCTGACGGAATTTGCAGGCGTTGCCGGTGCGTCCGCGGGTGCGAGCCGCCGTTATGACGGCCCGATGGGCAAGAGCGACCGCGCCGTCGTCTTTGGCGTGCTCGGCGCGTGGATTGCCATTGATGGCATTCTGCCACAATGGGTTTTCTGGCTGCAGCCGCTCCTTTGCCTGCTTCTGGCCGCAACCACTGTCAAGCGCATCGCAAACGGCATAAACGAAGCAAAGAGCGGGTAAAACGGCTTTCCGGTACTGGTATTGACGCAATTAGGGCTTATGTTGGTCCATTCAATTCCAGCTCAATCGGAGGCCATGCCAATGAAGAAAGCTAAGACTGCTTTTCTGTTTGCGGGCATATTCGCATTTTCATCCGCGCTCAGCCCGGCGCTGGCTGCCAGCAATGGCAGCTCGAAACAAAGGGCGAAGGAAGTCACCGCCGTGGTCGACGCCGTCGCGCAGAAGATGCCCGACCAGCCGATCAATACGGTGATGTATATCCGCTCCAACAATTTCGAGGTTCTGGCAGGCGACTGCACGGTGCGCGCGCATATCGTCTCCTCGGGACACAAGGCGAAAAGCACCTCTCCCGACAAGATCAAGGTCCGGCTCAACAAGCGGCGCTGTGCACGCTAATTCCCGTTGAGTTGAGACTTGGCAACTGTCTTGACGACCCAATCGGCAAAGACGCGCAGGCGGTTGCTCAGATGCCGGTTGGGCGGATAGACCAGATAGATCGGCATCGGATCGATCTCCCACTCCTGAAGGACGGGGCGCAACGTGCCGTTTTAATGTCGTCCTTCACCATGAATAGGGTGCTTGCACCACGCCAAGCCCGCGCGCGCGGCAGCGAGATAGGTGGTCGCCTCATTGGCCGCCACGACATAACGCCCGCTAACCTCGATTTCCTCCGTCCCCTTTTGAAACGGAACGGCATCTGCTGGCCGGTCGATGGCCGGAAATAGCCGACCACCGTACAATTACGGCTCAGATCGGACGGGTGGAGCGGCATGGAACAACGGTCGAGATATTCGGCGGAAGCACAGGCGATGAAATGCATGTCGCCGATGCGGCGCGCAATCAGCGACTGATCTGTCAGCTCACCGATGCGAATAGCGCAATCGACATTTTCCGCTACATAATCGACAGGCCGGTCCGATACGCCGAGATCGATCTGGATATCGGGATAACGCTGGTGAAACTCGATCAGCGCCGGAATGATGATGAGATTGGCGACCGCGCTTGCCATCTCAACGCGCAGGCGACCCTTGGGCAGGGTCTGCGCGCTCGACAGGCTGCCGTCCAGTTCTGCCAGATCGGCCAGCAATCGTGCAGCGCGCTCATAGTAAAGTGCACCATCCGGTGTTACGAGAACACGGCGGGTCGTGCGGTTGAGGAGTTTTGTGCGCAGATGGGCTTCCAATCCTGAATGAGATTGCTGATCGTTGCCTTGGGCATATTGAGCGAGGCGGAGGCGCGCGTGAAATTCCCGGTTTCGACAACCCGGAGAAAAGCGCGCATGGCCGAGAGCTGGTCCATTATCAAAAGCCGTCATTGTTCGAGATTCTGGACAGTGTAACCAATTATAGGGGACTATTCCAGTCTATAGACAATGCTAATATCTAACCATGGCGGTTTGCCGCTATACATGAAGGCCAGGAAAGATGTGTGAGAAGTTTACGGTTGAGACATTGCAAGTTCATGGGCAAGCCCATGGGCAGGCAGGTAGCTCCACCTGCACGGCGCGCGTTTATCGCGGTGCCAAATTGCTCTCTCCGCCGCCGGTGGTGTTGCACCTTCACGGCGGGGCTTTCTCGGTCAACTGCCTTGGCGCCTGCGAGCGCGTTGCCGAAACACTTGCCGAGGCAGGTGCGGTGGTCGTTTCGCCGGAATATTCGTCGGCCTGTCTCAACCCGTTTCCGGCGGCGCTTGAGGTGGCCTATTCTATCCTGACTTCGATGCGCGCGCGTTGCCCCGAATTTGCGCACAAGAAGTCGATGCTGTTCGTCGCCGGTGAAGAGGCGGGCGGTAATATTGCTGCTGGCGTGGCCCTCATGGCGCGCGATCAGAATCTGACGGACCTCAAGGGTCAGATACTGCTTTCGCCCATGCTCGATCCCTGCCTCGCCACGGCGTCTTTCCGCAAATACTGCCCGGAAAGCGCCGTTCAGACGATGTCGGATGGCTGGCAGCATTATCTGGGCGAGTGTGCGGGTTTCGCCCACCCTATGCGGCACCCGCTCTGTGTACGCGTCTTGCCGGTCTGGTGCCGACATTACTCGTCACCAGTGCCGAATGTCCGATGCGCGATGAAACGCAGGCCTATGCCGAGCGTCTTCGTCAGGCGGGCGTGAAAGTCAATCGCATGTCCTGTCCGGAAAAGCGGGCTGGATACCCGAAAACAAGGTGGCGGGCACCGACTGGTCGCCACAGGAACATAAACTCATCGACCTGTTTTCCGATTTCTTCCGGCAGGCAGGCGCAAAGCCAATCGCAGCATAACATCAGATCTGAAGTCCTCCCAAGCTTTGACCTGATGCCCCATTGAAGCCGGCCCCACCGGTTAGAGCAAAGCTCTAACCTCCTTTATTGAAAGCATAATCTGACCGATCCTCGTTCCACTCCGGTCGGATTATGCTGTAGGAAGACTATAATGACATCGATCACAGCCCGCCGGGCCCTCTGGGGCGCCGGTCTGAGTATCCTATTGTCTGCGGCAGGCGGCACCGCCATCTTCTTTGGTGCTCCGCATCTTAAAGCCGATGCCGCAACCGATATTTCCGCTCCACCGCCTGCCGTTCCGGTTTCTGTTGCCAAGGCGGAATCGCGTCGCATTGCGACCTGGGAAGAATTTTCCGGTCGTCTGGAAGCGATTGACCGGGTTGAAATTCGCCCGCGCGTCGGCGGCGCTATCCTCAAAGCTCATTTCCGCGAAGGCGCGCTGGTGAAACAGGGCGACCTGCTCGTGACCATCGATCCAGAGCCCTATGCGGCAGCGGTCGAAAAGGCGAAAGCGCAGGTTTCCGCCGAAGAAGCCCGCGTTGCGCTGGCCAAGACCGAACTGGAACGCGGGCGCCAGCTCGTGACCACCCGCACCATCGCCCAGAGCGGCCTCGACCAGCGTTCCAGCGCCTATGACGAGGCGCAGGCAAGCCTGCGTTCCGCCAAGGCGACCCTTCGCTCCGCCGAGCTTGACCTTCAATATACGCAAGTGCGCGCGCCTATCTCCGGTCGCGTCGGGCGACTGGAAGTGACCGCAGGCAATCTGGTTGCCGCAAGTTCCGCCTCTCCGGTCCTGACCACGCTCGTTTCGGTCGATCCGATCTATGCAAGCTTCAGCGCCAATGAGGAAGTCGTCACCAGAGCGCTTGCCAGGCTTGCCGCCTCGCCCGGCGGAAACGCGATCGAGCGCATTCCGGTGCAGATCGGCACGGCTTCCGATGAAGGCACGCCGATTTCCGGCCATATCCAGCTCATCAACAATGAAGTCGATGCCACGACCGGCACGATCCGCGTTCGTGCGGCAATCGATAACCCGGATGGAAGGCTGATACCCGGCCAGTTTGTCCGCATCCGCTTCGGCACACCGGAACCGGATGAAAAACTGGTGGTGAGCGACCGGGCGATTTCTTCCGATCAGGACAAGAAGTTCGTCTTCGTGGTCGGTGCGGATAACAAGATTGAATACCGGCAAGTGGTTCTCGGTCGCAATTATGACGGGTTGCGCATTATCGAAAGCGGGTTGAAGCCCGGCGAGAATATCGTCGTCAACGGCCTGCAGCGCATTCGTCCGGGCGTGGTCGTCGTACCGCAGCCCGTCACCGAAACACTTGCCAAAACTGAATTAAAACGGCGCGCCTGAGCGCGCGCTAACCGCAAATGCTCAGCCTCAGCACAACCCGCGAAATCTGCCGATTTCGCGGGCCGAGAAGTCTTTGCCCATCCGCCTAAAGGGGATAAACAGATGAACTTTTCTCGCTTTTTCGTCGACCGTCCGGTCTTCGCTGGCGTTCTGTCGGTCCTGATCTTCGTTGCCGGTCTGATCGGCATGACAGGTCTGCCGATCTCGGAATATCCGGAAGTCGTGCCGCCGCAGATCGTGGTTCGCGCGCAATATCCGGGCGCCAACCCGGCCGTTATTTCCCAAACCGTCGCCACGCCGCGAAGAACAGATCAACGGTGTCGAGGGCATGCTTTACATGCAGAGTCAGGCGACCGCCGATGGTGTCATGACGCTGACCGTCACGTTTGCGCTCGGCACCGATCCCGATCAGGCTCAGCAGCTGGTGCAGAACCGGATATCGCAGGCCGAACCGCGCCTGCCGGAAGAAGTGCGCACGCTTGGCGTTACCACCGCCAAAAGCTCGCCCGACCTCACGCTCGTCGTACACCTTATTTCTCCCGATGGGCGATATGACGTGAACTATCTGCGCAACTATGCCGTTTTGAACGTCAAGGACCGTATCGCCCGTGTTCCGGGCGTCGGTCAGGTGCAGATATTCGGCGGCGGTGATTATTCGATGCGCGTCTGGATTGACCCGCAGAAAGCTGCCGAACGCGGACTTTCCGCAAGCGACATCGCCAATGCCATCCGCCAGCAGAACGTTCAGGCCGCTGCCGGTGTCATCGGTGCATCGCCGTCCGTTTCGGGCCTCGACCTTCAGCTATCCGTCAATGCGCAAGGCCGTCTCCAGTCACCGGAGGAATTTGCCAATATCGTGGTGAAATCGGGCAGCGAAGGTGAAATCACCCGGCTGGGCGATGTTGCGCGTGTCGAAATGGGCGCCGCTGATTATTCCCTGCGCTCGCTCCTCGACAACAAGTCAGCGGTTGGCATGGGTGTGTTTCAGGCACCCGGCTCCAATGCGCTTGAAATTTCCGAAAACGTCCATGCCGCCATGGCCGACCTGAAGAAAACCATGCCGGAAGGCGTGGATTTCGACATCGTCTATGACACGACGGCGTTTGTGAAAGCCTCGATTGAATCGGTCATTCATACCCTGCTTGAAGCCATCGTGCTGGTGGTGATCGTCGTTATCCTGTTCCTGCAGACATGGCGCGCCTCCATCATCCCGCTGGTCGCCGTTCCCGTCTCCATCGTCGGCACGTTCGCGGTGATGTATGTGTTCGGCTTCTCCATCAATGCGCTCAGCCTTTTCGGCCTCGTGCTTGCCATCGGCATCGTGGTCGATGACGCCATCGTGGTGGTGGAAAATGTCGAGCGCAATATCGAGCAGGGCTGTCCCGGTCGAAGCCACCTATCGCGCCATGCAGGAAGTGTCCGGACCGATCATCGCCATCGCGCTGGTGCTGGTCGCTGTCTTCGTGCCGCTTGCCTTCATCACCGGCCTGACCGGCCAGTTCTACCGCCAGTTCGCGCTCACCATCGCGATCTCGACCGTGATCTCCGCCTTCAACTCGCTGACGCTTTCGCCTGCCCTGGCAGCTCTCCTTCTGCGCGGTCACGATGCACCGAAGGATCGGCTTACCCGCATCATGGACAGGCTGTTCGGCTGGTTCTTCCGTGGCTTCAACCGTTTCTTCGGTGCAAGCTCGGAAGCCTATGGGCGCGGCGTTGGCAGCATTCTCTCGCGCAAGTCGCTGGTGATGGGGCTCTATGTCGTGCTGCTCGGCGTCACCTTCGTGCTGTTCCGTGCGGTGCCCGGCGGCTTCGTTCCAGCGCAGGACAAGCAATATCTGATCGGCTTTGCGCAATTGCCGGATGCGGCAACGCTCGACCGTTCGGAAGACGTGATCCGCCGCATGAGTGACATCGCGCTCAAGCATCCGGGTGTGGCCAATGCCATCGCCTTCCCCGGCCTATCGATCAATGGTTTCACCAACTCGTCGAACTCCGGCATCGTTTTCGTGACGCTGAAGCCGTTTGAGGAGCGCAAGACCCCGGAACTTTCGGCCAATGCGATCACGGCAGACCTGAACCAGCAGTTCGGTGCCATTCAGGATGCTTTCATCGCCATGTTCCCGCCGCCGCCGGTTCAGGGTCTCGGCACGACAGGCGGCTTCAAGCTCCAGCTTGAGGATCGCAACGGGCTTGGCTTCAAGGCGCTGGACGATGCGACCAAGGCGTTTCTCGCCAAGGCGTATCAGACGCCCGAGCTGGCCGGTCTCTATTCGAGCTACCAGATCAACGTGCCGCAGCTTTATGCCGATCTCGACCGCACGAAGGCGCGTCAGTTAGGCGTAGCGGTGACCGATGTGTTTGAAACCCTGCAGATCTATCTCGGTTCGCTCTATGTCAACGACTTCAATGCCTTTGGACGCACCTATAGCGTGCGCATTCAGGCTGATGCGAATTACAGAAGCCATGCCGAGGATATCGGCAAGCTGAAGGTTCGTTCGCAATCGGGCGAGATGATCCCGCTGTCGGCCCTCCTGAAAGTCGAGCAAACCGTGGGTGCAGAACGCGCCATCCGTTATAACGGCTTCCTTTCCGCCGATATCAACGGCAACCCGGCCCCGGTTTCTCGTCCGGTGAGGCGCAGGCTGCCATCGAACGGATTGCACAGGAAACCTTGCCTCCGGGCATCGCTTTCGAGTGGACGGATCTGACCTACCAGCAGATCCTGGCCGGCAATTCGGGCTTCCTCGTCTTCCCGCTGGCGCTGCTGCTGGTCTATCTGGTGCTGGCTGCGCAATATGAAAGCCTTGCCCTGCCGTTGTCGATCATCATGATCGTGCCGATGGGGATCATGGCAGCGCTCACCGGCGTCTGGCTGACCGGAGGTGACAACAATGTCTTCACCCAGATCGGCTTGATCGTCCTTGTGGGACTATCGGCGAAGAACGCGATCCTGATCGTGGAATTCGCCCGCGAGCTGGAGCTTTCCGGACGAAGTGTCGTGCAAGCTGCAGTCGAGGCAAGCCGGTTGCGTCTGCGTCCGATCCTGATGACCTCGATGGCCTTCATCATGGGCGTGGTGCCTCTGGTGACTTCGACCGGTGCCGGTGCGGAAATGCGCTCGGCCATGGGTATCGCGGTCTTCGCAGGCATGATCGGCGTGACTGCCTTCGGCATCTTCATGACGCCGGTGTTCTATGTGCTGATCCGCAAGCTCTCCGGCGAACGTCCGTTGAAACATGCAGGCGCCAGGATCGAGGCCCGCATCTGGCTCCGGGCGAATAGCTGGTGGCGTCTTCCCCACATCTTCATGAAGGGCCGGAGCAATCCGGCCCTTTCTCCATGCAAATTGTGGACCGGCGTGCCATGGTCGCGATATCGCCCGAATCTCTTTTTAAGAGGAGGCTTGCCCAATGCATGAAGGAGAAGATTGTTGCAGAAGCCCGGTTTGCTTGCCCTCGCCCTTGTTGTCACAGCATTGACTGCGTGTTCCGAAACGACGCCCGGTCCTTCGGCAAGTGCCGCGCCTGCAAAACCGCCCGTCGACCCCACACCCATCACCGGCAACTGGTGCAGCCCCGATGGCCAGCGCTTCTCCATTTCCGGCGAGCGTTTCGACAGCCGCGACAGCCAATGTTCGGTCACGCGGATGAACAATTACGAAGGCACGTTTACCGTCGCCATGTCCTGCAATGCCAATGGCCAGCAGTCAAAAGAAAACATCACCATTTCACCCGTTGGCCAGACGCTACATATCTCGTTCCTGTCCATGGGCGGCAAGCGCGCAGTGGTGAGCCGCTGCGCCTCCTGAACGAGGCCGAAATCACATTAAGGCAGAACCATGATTTGGCGCGATTTTCGCGCCAAATACGTTTTGCGAAAAGAAACGATATATTTTCCCATCAGGAATTGCGGCGAAGAACCGGCGAAATTACGGCCAAAACGTGGCGGGCGACTTTCGAAAAATGATGTGATGCGACAGGCTGGCCAGGCTCTGCTAAACTTGCCGTTGCAATGCCACATCCAAACTGAAGGGAGACAGACATGAAAGTCGTGTTCGTGACTACCGCTGTCCTCGCTCTGTCGGTTACAGCTGCGATGGCAGACTGCACCTATCATAGTGCTCAATCCTCCACGAAGATGGAGAAGCCCCAAACCACTGCAAGCATTCAGACAACGGCACCGGAACAGAAATAAACGCCGGAAACTGTTTGAAGCTGAACTGCCATATCTTCATTTGTGACGGTCGTTGCCATGAGCAGCAATCGTCACAAATTTTATTGAAGCGTTTCCAGCAACAATACGGATAAAAGCAAAAAGCGCGCCCTCCAGATGAAGGACGCGAAAGAGTTGCAAGCTCGCTCTGATCGACGAACCCGAACGGCAGGTTCACAAGGCTCGACCAGATGCAGTCGGCCATTCTTGTCCAGAAAGCATTCGTTAAAGGCAGGATCGGTTTTATTCGTAGCTCGAAACGTATCGTTCCGAGAGTAACCGTTATCGCCGCTTCCGCGCTATCCGGACTGGTTGGCTGCCTATCGACCCCGACTCCCGCGGTCGATAAGCAGCCCGCCAATTTTGCGCCAGCCTCCTAAGCCCCAACAGGCCGACGCTCATTTAGTGAACGCTCTAGTAGCTAAAACAATTCCCTATTCAGGGGGTGCGCCACAAAGAAGAACCCACCATTTCATTCAAAATGACTTGTAACCACCGGTAGATATTGAAAGATCCCGTGAATCCGTTTGATATTTATTTAGAATTGGACCAAATTTTTATGTTATGTGTGAGTTGATGCTTTTGAAGGGGATTTCACTCAGCAAGTTCAAGAGAATCTTGAAATTGCGCGCGTCCTCCATTTAAGCTTCGATACATTCGCAATTTTCGTTTCTGGAGAATCTCACGTGTCATGCGCAAACTGGATGTTCGCTTTCCGGCGTCTTCTGGCGCTCCGGGCACTGATCGCGCTTTTCGCCATCTGCCAAATCACCCATTTCACCGGCGCAGCCAATGCTGCGCCACCCACCATGACCATCGTCGCTCCGGATGGCACGACACGCGCGCTGACTGGCGAAGACTTCACAAAACTGCCGCAGAACACATTGCAGACGAACACGGCCTGGACCGAAGGCCCGCAGAGTTTTGACGGGGTCCTGCTGCGCGACGTTCTGGCGACGGTGGGCGTCGACGGAAAAGATGCGACCAGCCATTCGATTACGGTGCTGGCGCTCAACGATTACAGTATCAGCATTCCGCTGGAAGACGCCTATAAATACGACGTCCTCGTTGCACACAAGATGAACGGCAAGGAGTTGAACCGGCGTGACAAGGGACCATACTGGATCGTCTACCCGCGCGACCAGCATGAGGAGTTGAACGATTCGCGCTATGATCATCGCTGGGCATGGCAGCTGAAGCAGATCGAGGTGAAATGAGACTCAAGCGGGGCTATATTCTTTCCGGCCTGGTCATGGTGGGTTTTGCAGCCCTGCTCGCTTATGCTTTCATCCAGCTTCTCGAAATCCAGAAGTCGCTCGCGACCTATGTCGGCGAGAACATGGTCTGGGCGATCACCCAGACCGAGCGCGACGCCGGGCGCCTGGGTGAAACGGCACTGACATTTCCGAGCGGCAACGCCAACACCGCCGATCTCTCACTCCGTCTTGACGTGCTTTACAGCCGCTTTGCGCTTCTGGCCGATGCCCCGCAGAAGAAATATTTCGCGCGCATTCCGGGCGGCGCCCAAACCATCCAGCGCAATGCCGACCGGCTTCCCGAGATCGAGGCGATGATCGACGCGGAGCCGGAAAAATTCGACCCGGTTGCCATTTACGAGGCACTCGTTCCCATGCGCGAGAGCTGACCAAGGTTGCCAATGATGCGATGATCCTGGAGCGCGACCGCGGCGCGCAGCGCGACCAGCAGTTGCAATCGATCTATCTCATCATGTTCGCGGTGCTGGGCATCATGGCCACCGGGGGCATTCTGTCATGGCAGGTATTTTCCAACATGCGCAAGGCCGAGCGCGCCCACAAGGCGCTGCAGGAGTACAAGCAGCAACTGGAACACACTGTTGCCGACCGCACCGCTGCCCTGCGCGAGGCACTGGAAAGCGAGCGCAAGGCCAAGGAACTCTACAAGAGTTTCATTACTACCGTCTCGCACCAGTTCCGCACGCCCGTATCGATCATCGACATCATTGCCCAGCGCTTCATCCGCCGTGCCGACGAATTCACGCCAGAAATCATCATCGACAAGGCAAAACGTATGCGCAATGCCAGCCGCCGCCTGATCCTGCTTCTGGAAAGCACGGCCAATGCGGAACGTCTCGATGAGAATGGCTTCCAGATCAACCGGCAGCCGGTTGATTTTTCGAACTGGTCCGCAATACCTGCGCTTACCATCAGAGCTGCATCCCGAACTGGAACTGGTGACAGACATACAGGACAGCGAGACTTTCTGTTATTGCGACAGTATTCTGGTCGAGCAAATTCTGGTCAACCTGCTCGGCAATGCCACCAAATATTCCCCTGCCGACAAGCCTATCGAAGTGACCACGGAAGAAGACGACAACGAATTCCGCTGCATCGTTCGCGATTATGGCATCGGCATACCGGCGGAGGATACCGACCGCATCTTCACCCGCTTTTTCCGCGCCAGCAACGCATCGCACATGGCCGGTACGGGCCTTGGCCTCAGCCTGTCACGCGCGCTGGCCGAATTGCACGGCGGAACGCTTGTCTTCACTTCGATTGAAGGACAAGGTACGGTATTCATTCTGTCTCTACCAAAGGTGGCCCCCATGCGACTGCCTGAAACTCCTCGCACGCCCACCGTCCTCTGCATCGAGGACGAGGCGCATATTCTTGAAGAACTGATCGATGAACTGAGCACTTCGGGTTTCAACGCGGTCGGTGCAGCCAACGCAGCCGAGGCGCTGCACACTCTGGGCACGACGATACCCGACATCATCATCTGCGATATATTGATGCCCGGCACCAACGGCTTGCAGTTTCTGGAACAGATTCGCAGTTCCCGCGCCGACCTTGCCGGAACGCCGTTCCTGTTTCTGACCGCGCTCGCGGACCGCAGCCACGAGCTGGCTGGCAGGGAAGCAGGCGCCGATGACTATCTCACGAAACCGATCGATTTCGACGTCCTCATTCTCACAATCCGCGCCAGGCTCAATCTGGTCGCGCGGGTGAAAGCCATATCCGCCCATCCGGCAGCAACAGAACCGGAAGGTGAGTTCATCCACCTTTCACGCCGGGAAACCGAAGTGCTGAAAGAGATCGGAGTCGGACACAGGAATGGCGAGATTGCCCGCAAGCTTGGGCTGTCGGAACACACGGTCAGCGACTATGTAAAGGCCATCTATCAAAAGCTGAGCGTTTCTTCCCGCGCCGAAGCAACCCGTGAAGCAATCAGGCGCGGTCTGGTCGATATGAGATAAGCGAGTAAATTCAAACATATTTGTTTGGGGATGACCGGCAATGATCTCGACAATCCGAAAGCCCCAAACTACGGTTTGCGCATGAAGCAACCGGTTCGACAACGCGCTGTCTTCTTCATTGGCGGCTACGATCCGAAAACGCCGGAGGCGTTTTCGGTCGATTGAATAGAGAAATCAAAAGGTTCGAGGCGCTCTGGGGCGTTCGTTCCGACGTTTCGGATGTCAGCATTTCGGCTGACGGCGAGATCGGCTCCGTGTCGATCAAGACGGCTCCCGCGGACGATAATTGGGACACTGAAACAGACTTCAATTTTCTCGTTCTGGACAGAATAGTGCTGGCGGATTTCGACCGCCCTCTTCCTGTCAGGCTGGCCAAATATCTTTTCGCCTTCGGCGATTTCGTCGTAACCGGCACAGCTTTTCGCTTCTTTGCGAAAGCCTGGCGCTTCGGGCTCTATTTCCTCTACCCGTTTCTCGTGCTCGCTTTGTTTGCTGCCGCAGGCTATGCAGCGGCACGCTGGACGGTCCAATGGCTGGGCGTCGTCAGCTGGCTCGTCGGCCTGGTGGTTTTCCACAGCGCTTGCCGTTCTGGGCAAGCGATGGTCAACCAACCATCTGATGGATCTATGGTCGTTTTCGCTCAATTTCATTCGGGGAAGACGACAGGATGCCGAATCCCTGATGCAGCGATTTGCAGCCGATATCGTCGCACGCATCACCGCGAAACATTATGACGAAGTCATTCTGATCGGCCACAGCACCGGCGGCATGCTGATGCTGGACGTTGCAGCGCGCTGTCTTGCCATCGACCCGGAATTCAGCGGCCGCGCGCCCAAAGTGACGGTCCTCACCCTTGGATCGACCGCGCTCAAGGCAGGCTATCACCCGGCGGGCAAGCATTTTCGCGAAGGCGTGCAACGATTGGTGGACGACGGCAAAATCGACTGGGTGGAAATCCAGTGCCTGACCGATGCGATCAATTTCTACAAGACCGACCCCGTGGCTGAAATGGGCCTGAAGCGGGAGCCGCAGCGGCCTTTTCCTGTCACAAAGACTGTGCGAATGAAGGATATGCTGCAGCCGGAAATCTACAAGCGCGTGAAGCGCAATCTTTTCGCGTGCACTATCAATATGTATTCGGAAATACGAAGCCCTATTGGTATGATTTCTTTCAGATTTGCTGTGGGCCGACCTCGCTCAGAGACCGGACGGAGGACCGAATAGTCGGTGCCTTGCCAATGAAAGAAAGTACTGCTGAATGACACCGACACTGGCCGCAATCGTTTGGGGCATCGGGCTTGTCGCCTGGGTCGTTATCCGCATTCCGCATCAACGGCGTGCGCGCAAGATCAAGGTTGCCAATAATGCAAAGACGCTGGCCGACAGGCTGGCGCTGGGCGCAGCGACTGTCGGTCTGTCGCTGATCCCGATTGTCTATGTCGCAACCGGCTTTCCCGCCCTTGCTGACTATGCTTTCCAGCCATGGCTGGCCTGGATCGGGCTGATTGTCGAAATCGCTTTCCTCTGGCTTTTCTATGCAAGTCATCGCCAATTGGGCAAAAACTGGTCTGTCTCGCTTGAAATCCGCCGCGAGCACAAGCTGGTAACCGGCGGCCTTTACAAATATGTCCGCCATCCGATGTATCTGTCGTTCTGGCTGTGGGCGATTGCGCAATTCTGCCTGCTGCCGAACTGGTTCGCCGGTCTGGCGGGGCTTGTCGGCGTTGGCATCCTCTATTTCTATCGTGTCGGCCACGAGGAAGCGATGATGCGCGCGGCATTCGGCACATCCTATGACGAATATGCGAGCCGAACCGGTCGTGTCATTCCAAAACTCAAGTTCTAGTGATTTGGCTGAAACAGCCCGGCGCTCTAGATATCCGTCTTGATACGCCTCGTTCGAAAGCCATTTCACGGTTCTCGGACGCGCTCCAACAGGTAGTCGAAGATGATTTCAAAGCCGAATAGTTTGCGTTTAAAAGACCTGACCCGTCGCAGTCTGCTGTTTGCCGGTGCTGCACTTGCGCTCTATGGCAGCGCGGCACAGGCAGCGCCCAAAACGCCTTCCAGAAACGCGCCGCAGGCCGATGTCTATCTCCTGCGTGGCTTCGGGGACATCTTCTCCACCGGCATCGACGAGATTGGCAAGCAGTTGCAGGCTAATGGTGTCGATGCGCATGTCGAAGGGCATCAGGCATGGCGCTTCGTGCTGAACCAGATACTCGCCGACCAGCAGAAGAACCCACGCGCGCCCGTCATTCTGATCGGCCATTCGCTCGGTGCCAATGCCGTCATCGACATTGCAGCCGCTCTTGAAAAAAGGGCATTCAGGTCAGTTATATGGCGACCTTCGCCGCCACCGCGCCTGCCCTCTGCCCGGCAATATAAGGCGTGTCGTGAACTTCTATTTCAAGCAGCACGGCTGGGGTCTGCCGCTGACAGCCGGGCCGCGCTTCAAGGGAAGCCTCGACAATCGCGATTTCTCGGGCATGAAGGATATCGGTCATTTCAACATCGAGAAACAGCGCCCGCTTCAAGACGAGGTGGTGCGCAATGTGCTGCGCATCGTACGCTCAAGATGATCTGAAAAGCCGATTGGCGGAAGAGAATGGGAGTCGAACCCACCAAAGACCGTCTATCGGCCCCTCCCGGATTTGAAGTCCGGACATGCCACCGGGCATGTATCCCTTCCATATATTGATCAGCTACCGTAGCGGCAGGCGGTTTTCCGCCCGGTTGCTACCATTTCATTCCTACAGCACCAGCAATCAGAGCGTCAATCTGGACGGCTGGATTCCAGCCGCCGATCACTGAATGATGCAGGTTCCCGGCCATTCATTGCACTGCCGGTTGGCGCAGCCACTGATGGTGGCCAGAACCAGTATCAGGCAGATGGTTGTGGAAAGAGATTTCACTTCGTTTCTCCGGTTTGCGCTGTTTCTCCTTGCGCGAAATCGCCGAACAAGTCCAGCTTGCGGCGGTTCAGGCGGCGCATGTCCCCGCGCCTTATCGTGACGCTGTTACGGTCGAAGAATTCCAGTATCTGGATCGCCACCTTGCGACCGCTATCCACCCGGTCGCGAAACCGCGCCGCAATGAACCAGCCGCTGTCGAAGGCCGCATCCATATCCGACAGGATTCCGATCATTTCGGCAATTGTCGCCCGCAGGAAAAATGGTCGTGTGCCACTTCATGCACCCGGCCCATGCGCCCTGAAAGCTTGAGCAGGCGGCGAATATCTTCCTCCCGTTCATCAAGCAGACCGAAATATCGCGCACACGCGGCGGTCGATAACGGGCCTCACCTCCAAGCAGCGGCGCGATGCGTTGCCAGAGCGTCTCATCGGCATCGCTCATTGTCACTTCATGATCGCGGAGGCGAAGCCAGGCGCCGTCCAGCCTCAGCAGGTCCGCCTCGACCAGCGCAGCGATGGCGGCGCGAAAGGCTGGCGCAGGCAGGCGCGGCTTCAACAACAACCGCAATCGTTCGACACCCATGCCGATCAGGTCTGGATTTTCGTCATGGAATGCACCGAGCCGCGCGGCAATATCCTCACGCAAAGCATTCCATCGTTCCGGCAACAGCAAGAGCACGGAGTTCGCCTGCGAAAGCATCAGGGCATCGAGCGCCTGTGCAAGACCTTGCGGATCGTCCGGCAAAGCGCGGTCGCGCAGGAATGCCGCCGCATCCAGATAATAAGGCTCGACAGATAACAGCGCGCGTGCCGCTTCCACAGGCGCGTCAATGGAATGGGCGTCAAGCTGTGCCATGCGTTCCGGACTGCGGCGCTTGCGTTGCGGCGGACGCAGATCGAGAAAGCGTCCGCCCCCGATGGTGCGTTGCGCGGAAACATCCCGGATGACGAAACGGTCTCCTGCCGCCGCCGCAACAGGACGATCCAGCACCAGCTGCACCCGGTCTTCGGTGCCGGGCCGCAGTTCCTCGTCCCGCAAAAGCACGATGCGCCCCCAACCTCTGTTGCGGCATGGTGCAGGCGAACCGGAAACCACTGCCTGATCGGTTTTTCTCCGAAGACAGGATTTGCAACGATGCATCGATGCGGTCTGTCGGGCGATGAAGGCTGGGCTGTACCAGCATATCGCCGCGGTGCACCGCCTCTTTCGATATGCCGTCGCCTGCCAGATTGAGCGCGCAGCGATCACCCGCCTCAGCAGTTTCGCTTGGCCTGTTTTGCGCATGAATGGTGCGGACACGCACCTCCTTGCCGGACGGGCTGATGAGCAGATGGTCGCCAATTGCGACCCTGCCGGAAAGCACCGTGCCCGTGACGACCGTGCCAGCGCCCTTGAGCGTGAAAGAACGATCCACGGCAAGACGAAAGCGTCCATTTGCGCGCCGCGCGCCGAATGCATGGGCTTCAATTTCCAGCATCGCCTGCAGATTGTCGATCCCGGCACCCGATACAGTGGAGACCGCCAGAACAGGAATGTCGGCAAGCCCTGTCAGCGCCAGTTCATTGCGGATAGCGGTTTCAACCTCGGCAAGACGGTCAGATTCGACAAGGTCGGATTTGGTGATAACGGCGACACCGCGCCGGATACCGAGCAGATTGACGATTGCCAGATGTTCGCGCGTTTGTGGCATAATTCCGTCATCGGCAGCGACAACCAGCATGACAAAATCGATGCTTGCCGCCCCGGCCAGCATCGTATGCACGAACTTTTCATGCCCCGGCACATCAACAAAACCAAGTATATCCTTTTCGTCGCCGGACAGGGGCAGATAGGCAAAGCCTAGGTCGATGGAAATGCCCCGCGCCTTTTCCTCCTTCAGCCGGTCCGTATCCACCTGCGTGAGCGCGCGCACCAGCGAGGTCTTGCCATGATCGATATGCCCCGCCGTTCCGACGATCATGGCTTTTCTTTCAGCGCACTGCGCGCTGCTTCGATGAAGGGAGCGGCAAGTGCGCTGCCGCCCGCCTCAGCGCGCAGCAGATATTCGTAAGCCGCAACCGGGTCGCGTTCCACGCCCATGCCAAGATGAAGCGCCGCGCCAAGCATGGCTTCTCCGTCCGGGTCGCCCGCAGCGGACGCCTTCCGCCACCAGTGTACGGCCTGAGACGGATCGCGCGGTACGCCAAGAGCATTATGATAGATCATGCCAAGCCGGGTCATGGCTGCGGCTATGCCGCCTTCCGCCGCTTTCAGCGCCCACTCGCGTGCCTCAACCGGGTCGGCAATTATAACCTCGCCTTCCATGAGCATCCAGCTCAGCATATCCTGCGCTTGCGGATCGCCCTGTTCTGCGGCAAGCCGGTACAGCCTTGCAGCTTCTGGATAATCGGCTTCGATATCTTCACCCTTGAAGAGGAGCGAAGCGAGATTGCGCTGGCCGGAAGCATCGCCAGCCGCCGCTGAAAGCGCCAGCCAGCTGCGCGAGGCCGATATTTTCTCAACGCCCATGCCGCCTGCAAAACAGGCGCCGATATTGTTCTGCGCGCGGGCATTGCCTGCACGTGCCAGCGGCTCCCATATGGAAAGCGCCGTTGCGTAATCACCCGCCTTGGCAGCGGCAAGCGCATTCTCCAGCGTCTGCGCCGTCGTGTCCGGCTTCGGTTTTCGGGTGAAAAGATCAGCGAGCCGCATAGGATGACAGGTTCCTGATGAAACTATTCTCGTCATCAAGGCAGCGCAGATCGAGCACGAATGCGCCTTTTCGATCCGCGCGATGACCGGCAGAGGCAGCGCACGCAATGAACCGCCAAGTGCTGTCAGCGCGGAGCCGCTGCCATCCTTCGGCACAATCGACAATCCGGCACTTGGAACGGTTGAAAGCGGCAATGCGCCGGAGCCGATCTGGCTGGCGCAATCTGTCACCGCCACGGTGAAAGCCGGGCCGAGTATTTTCTCCAGCTCCGGCTTGAGCCGTGCTGCCTGCGCAGCAATTTCTGCCTGCGGACGCGCCAGAGTGCGAATGGTCGGCAGCTTTTCGGCAAGCCGTTCCGGGTTGCGGTAAAGTTTCAGCGTCGCTTCAAGGGCTGCGAGCCTGATCTTGTCGACCCGCAGAGCGCGCTTCATCGGGTTCTTGTTGATGCGGGCAATCAGGTCGCGCCGCCCGACGATGAAACCCGCCTGCGGTCCGCCGAGAAGCTTGTCGCCGGAAAAGGTGATGATATCTGCACCTTCGGCGACCGCTTCGCGCACGGTCGGCTCATGGGCAAGGCCGAAAGCGGTCAGATCGGCAAGCGTGCCGGAACCGAGATCATTGACCAACGGTACGCCTTTGCCTCGCGCGATTGCCGCCAGTTCCGATGCTGAGACTTCCCGCGTAAAACCTTCAATCCGATAGTTGGAGGTGTGGACCTTCAGTACCAGCCCGGTATCGGGGCCGATTGCATTGTCGTAATCACGCGGATGGGTGCGGTTCGTGGTGCCGACTTCGACAAGCCGTGTCCCGGCGCGGGTCATGATGTCCGGCATGCGGAATGCGCCGCCGATCTCGATCAGTTCACCGCGTGATACAATGGCTTCCTTGCCCAAGGCAAGACTGTTCAGCACCAGCAGCACGGCGGCGGCATTGTTGTTGACGATGGTTGCATCTTCCGCCCCGTCAGTTCGCAGACAAGTGCGCGCAGATGGTCGTCCCGCTCGCCCCGCGATCCCGACGAGAGGTCGAATTCAAGTGAAACCGCCTGCCGCATGGCTTGCGTGGCAGCCTCGATTGCGGCTTCTGCAAGGATCGCGCGCCCCAGATTGGTGTGCAGAACGGTTCCCGTCAGATTGAACAGCGGGCGCAGGCTCGATTGCCCCGACGCTTCAAGCAAATGGAGAACCCGTTCAGCCAAATGCGCATTGCTGGAAAGCGAGGCCCCGGATTTCACCGCCTCGCGCTCATCGCCCAGCGCCTTCCGTACCGCCTCCGTCACCGCCGCATGGCCAAAACTCCAATGCTGCGGCAAGCTCAGTCAAATGCAGGATAGTATCCACGGACGGAAGATGGCGCAGCGAAGCCTTGATCTGGTCCATGCTGCCTCACAGTCCGGCTAGAAGCGGGGAGAATCCGCCTCGCCTGTAAGGCGTCTCTCGCATCAATATATCGAGACCGAGGCTCGCAATATCGTCGGTCATCGGATCGGCATCCGCCGAAAGCTGCTGATAGATGATTTTGACCCAACGCTGGCATTCGTCGCAAGTTTCGGCCTTGATAATGCCGCCGCCTTCTTCAACTTCCTTGTAGCCGATGCCCTTTGTGGAGCCGCAGCACACGCATTTGACCCGCACATAATGCCAGAGCGTATTGCAGACGGAACAGGAGCAGAAGCGTGCGCCATGCGCACCGTGCCAGCCCACCACCATCGAGCTTGACGGTATGCTGCCGCAAGTCGGACAGACGCCATCGGCAACGGGCTTCAGCGACTTCGGATCAAGCGCCGCTGCAAGCCGCGTGAAATGGAGCTGCAAGCCTGCCCATATATAAATATGTTCGGCAATTGCTTCCGGTGGCAGAATACCAGCGAAGACTGCCTCGATCATCCGGCGACGTTCACCCGCACTGCTTTGCGCCACACGCTCCAGTGCATCGGCGGCATCCTGCGGCTTGGCGATTGTGCGGGCGCGCGCGAAGAGCCGGTCGAAGATGGTATCCAGCGCCTCATCCGATATGGCATCCGCACGATCGATCGACGGCATGTCGAATTCCCGTCCCCGGTCGTTGCCGTGCCGCGTAGCGACAGGACCGAGACTAGCCGCTATGTCGGACTGCGCCTCGCTCAGATCGGCAATGAATTCCAGATAGGGTTTCAGCGGGCTGACCGAGCCCAAAAGGCGCAGACGCTCTGCTCTTTTGGCAAAAGCGCGCCGGGGTCCGGCAATTGCACGAAGGGTGGGGCCGATATTTCGCCGATGACCGTCGGGTCCGGCACCAGATCTTTCTTGCCTGCCATGTCACTCCTCACGAACCCAACGGGCCACGTGGACCACTGAATATGATCGCCCTCGAATGACGACCGCGTAAATTCAGGCGGCGGGCTTTCTGCCGCCCTGTTTCACTTTCTGCTTCGATGTCAGTTCGCGCAACCATTTGCGGTGATGCCGCCATGCCCAGCCGCCAGTAACCGTGCCGCGTGTCATCGCATGGATCGTGCCCTTGACCCAGATCGCGGCATAGACATGCACGATCCACACACAGATCGCCGCCACCGCCGCCATGGAATGGACAAGCAGGGCCCAGCGCTGCTGGTTGATGCTGGTGTAGGCACCGAAATATTCGTTCCAGATCATCACGCCGGAAACGATCAGAATGATGATCAGCAGCGACATGGACCAGAAAACGAGCTTCTGACCGGCATTATATTTGCCGACTTCGGGCAGTTTTTCCTCATGGCCGGCAAGCACGTCATTAGCCTGCGCCAGCCACTGGCTGTCTTCGCGCTTCCACAGATTGGCACTCCAGAAACGCACGAAAAGCCCAAGGAAGCTGAAGAACAACACCACGCCGATCCATGGGTGGATGGCGCGTGTCCATTGTCCGCCGCCGAACAGGCCCGACAGGAAAAACAGCGAAGGGTGGAACATGGCAAGGCCGGACAAGGCCAGCAGCACGAGGCTGATGGCGGTGATCCAATGATTGATGCGTGCACCGCCTGAATAGCGGTGCACCCTGACCGGCTTGCCGGGTTCTATCCCGTCGCCGCGTTCAACATCGTCAAAGTCGGTCTTGCTCATGAGCTTTTCTCTCCCGTGAGCTTTTCGGCCTGTTCCTCGTCATGCTCTGTCACGACGTTCGGACCCTTGAAGATATAGTGCAGCAGACCCGCTGCTGCGGCCAGCCCCATTGCGGCCATGCCCGCATATTTGGATACGCCCTTCCACGCTTCGACAACCGGGCTGATGCGCGGATTGTTCGGCAGATTGGCGTAGATTTCGGGCTTGTCGGCATGGTGCAGCACATACATGACATGCGTGCCGCTGACGCCCGGCGGATCGTAAAGACCGGCATTCTCGAAGCCGCGCGATTTCAGATCCTTGATGCGTCCGTCGGCCCATTCCTTCATCTCGTCCTTGGTGCCATAGACGATGGCCTGCGTCGGGCATGCCTTGGCGCAGGCAGGCCCCTGTCCGACTGCAATACGATCAGAGCAGAGCGTGCACTTATAGGCCTTGTGGGTCACTTCCGAAACGCGCGGAATGTTGAACGGACATCCCTTGATGCAATAGCCGCAACCGATGCAGTTATCGTGGATGAAATCGACGATACCGTTGGAATATTGCACGATTGCACCGGGCGCCGGGCAAGCCTTGAGGCAGCCGGGGTCTTCGCAATGCATACAGCCATCCTTGCGGATGAGCCATTCCAGATTGCCGGTATCGGGATTGTCCCACTCGGTAAAGCGCATCAGCGTGAAGGTATTCGGCGTCAGATCGTGCGGATTGTCATAGACACCCACATTGATGCCGACTTCCTCATGCGTGTCGTTCCATTCGGCGCAGGCCGACTGGCAAGCCTTGCAGCCGATGCATTTCGACACATCGATGAGCTTTGCCACCTCGGTCTGACGTTCGGCAGGCGGCGTCACATTCGACGCCGACCGTCTGATGAGGTCCTTGTCACCGAAACGCGGCTGTTGCGGCTGGACGCTAGGATTGGGAACGGGTGGAAACATCTCTAATCCCTCCTAAGCTACAGGCGCGCTTGAGCGCTCGATATTGACCAGAAACGCCTTGAACTCCGGCGTTTCGATGTTCGCGTCACCGACGAAAGGTGTCAGCGAATTGGGGCCGAAGCCCTTGCGGGCAGCACCCATGAAGCCCCAATGGAGCGGGATGCCCACAACGTGCACCGTCTTGCCGTCGCAGATGAGCGGCTTGATGCGCTTGGTCACCACGGCCTTGGCCTTGACCGATCCGCGTTTCGACCACACCCGCACCCAGTCGCCCTTGGCAATGCCCTTTTCCTTCGCCAGCTCTTCGGAGATTTCCACGAAGAACTCGGGTTGCAGGACGGCATTCACCGTGACGTGCTTCGTCCAGTAGTGGAAATGCTCGGTCAAGCGGTAGGACGTTGCCGCATAGGGGAACTCCTCCGACGCCGTTTCCGCAAACTGCTTGAAGTCATCGTTGAAGACGCGTGCCACCGGATTGCCCCGGATTTTCGGCGCGATCACATTGGCGAGCGGCGATTCAAACGGCTCGTAATGGGCCGGGAACGGACCGTCGCGCATCATGGCGCGGGTGAACAGACGCGAGGCGCCTTCCGGGTTCATGATGAATGGCCCGACCTCCTCCGGCCTGGCGGTCGGCGCGATGTCCGGCACGTCATAGCCTGTCCATTTCGAACCGTCCCATTCGAGGAGCTTGCGGCTCGGGTCCCACGGCTTGCCGTTGAGATCGGCAGAGGCGCGGTTATAGAGAATGCGACGGTTTGCAGGCCATGCCCACGACCAGTTGAGATAGGCGCCTGTCTCGTCCGGATCATGATTGTCGCGGCGGGCCATATTGTTGCCAGCCTCGGTGAAGCAGCCGGAATAAATCCAGCAGCCCGATGCCGTCGAACCGTCGTCGCGCAGCGCCGCAAAGCCGGACAGAAGCTTGCCCGCCTCGGCAACGACCTTGGTCGGATCGGTCGGGTCGGTCACCGCGGAAAGAGCACGACCGTTCAGTTCCTTGGCCAGTTCTTCCGCCGTCGGTTCGCCTTCATCCTCATAATCCCATACGAGATTGAGGATCGGATCGGGAAGGCCCCGCCTTCCTTACTATAAAGCTCCTTCAGCCGCAGATAGATCTGCGCCATGATCCAGTTGTCGGTCTTCGCGTCGCCGGGCGGCGTAGCACCAGGCCAGTGCCATTGCAGCCAGCGCCCGGAATTGGTGAGCGAACCCTCGTCCTCTGCGAAGCAGGTGGAAGGCAGCTGGAACACTTCCGTCTGGATGGAAGCTGAATCCACATCGTTATAGTCGCCGTGGTTTTCCCAGAAACGCGAGGTTTCCGTTTCCAGCGGGTCCATCGTCACGAGGAATTTCAGCTTCGACAAAGCGTCGGTCAGCTTCTTGCGGTTCGGCACCGCCATCAGCGGATTGAAGCCTTGACAGATATAGCCGTTGACCTTGCCTTCATACATCATGTCGAAGATACGAAGCATGTCGTAATTCGGCACATCGAGCTTCGGCAGCCAGTCATAGACGAAGTCGTTTTCGACAGTCGCAGCACGGCCCCACATCGCCTTCTGGAAACTGACGAAGAACTTGCGATAGTTCTGCCAGTAACTCGTCTGGTTCGGGCGCAGCGGCTTGAAACCGCGTGTCGACATATAGGTCTCGAGATCGGTTTCCTTTTCGACCGGGATGTTCATATAGCCCGGCAGAAGATTGGACATGAGGCCGATATCGGTCAGTCCCTGAATGTTGGAGTGACCGCGCAGCGCATTCATGCCGCCGCCGCGCACGCCGATATTACCGAGGATCAGCTGCAGCATCGCCATGCAGCGAATATTCTGCGACCCCTTGGAATGCTGCGTCCAGCCAAGCGCATACATCGACGTCATCGTCTTGTCCGGCGCCGAGCATTCGGACATCATCTCGGCCACTTTCAGGAATTTCTCCTTCGGCGTGCCGCAGATGCGTTCCACCATTTCCGGCGTGAAGATTGAAACATGCTGCTTGAGCAGGTTCCATACGCAGCGCGGGTTCTGCAGCGTATCGTCGACGGCGGCATAGCCGTCATCGCCGATCACATAATCCCAGCTCGAGCGGTCATAATCCCGCTTTTCCTCGTCATAGCCGGTAAACAGCCCGTCCTTGTATTCAAAGCCATCCTTGATGATGTAGCTGGCATTGGTGAAATGCTTCACATAATCCCACTGCACCTTGTCATTCTGGATGCAATAGTTGATGACGCCGAGCAGGAAGGCGATATCCGTGCCCTGCCGGATAGGCGCGTAGAAATCCGCGACCGATGCCGTGCGCGTGAAACGCGGATCGACGACGATCAGTTTCGCCCCGCGATTGGCCTTGGCCTCCGTCACCCATTTGAAGCCGCACGGATGCGCTTCCGCAGCATTGCCGCCCATGACGACGACGAGGTCGGTATTCTTGATATCGGTCCAGGAGTTGGTCATTGCTCCGCGGCCAAATGTTGGGGCGAGACTCGCCACCGTCGGGCCGTGTCAGACGCGTGCCTGGTTATCGAATGCAACTATGCCTGTGCTGCGCACCACCTTATAGGTGAGAAACGCCGTTTCATTGGTCGTGGCCGAAGCCGCAAGGAAGCCTGTCGAGGTCCAGCGGTTGACCGTGGTGCCTGCCGCGTTCTTCGCGATGAAATTGGCGTCGCGGTCGTCTTTCAGATGCCGCGCGATGCGGTCGAGCGCATCTTCCCAGGAAATCTGCTTGAACGCGGATGAACCCGGCTCGCGCACCTGCGGATATTGCAGGCGGGTCTTCGCCTTCACGAAATCCTTCAGCGCCGCGCCCTTCGGGCAAAGCGTGCCGCGATTGGTCGGGTGATCCGTGTCGCCTTCGACGTGGATCAGCTCGGCCTTCTCGCCTTCCTGACATCACCCTTGGAGTAAAGGATGACGCCGCAGGCGACCGAGCAGTAAGGGCAGGTATTTCGGGTTTCGGTCGTGTTGGTCAGCTTGAAGGGGCGAATGGATTCGGCATAGGCGCTTTCCACCGCACCGAAACCGAAAGACCCAAGCGCCGAAGCCGCCACTACCGCTCCCGTTCCGCCCAGAAACTGGCGGCGTGAGAGCTCCACATTCATTGCGCTGCACCTCCTGATCATCAGAAGAAAATGCCGAGGCATGCTCTTCTTTAAATTGGACTTGCCTGACATCAGTTCACCGCAATAAAACCAAGTTGTCAACCGAACAGGAGGCTAAAAAATTAACAATATGGTACCTTTATCAATAACATGACTTTCATAGTCATGTATTAATACATAAGCCTTACCACAGGAATGACTTGAAAGCGCGCTGGCTGATTGACGTTCCTGTGTAAAACGCCAGACTGACGTCGTGGCTTCTTATATTGCTCCCGAGTTTCGGGGCCTGAATTTTGAGTGGCTCTTGCCTCGCGTCGGCTTCCTTGCTCCGATGCGACGGTGTTGTGCGGTCCTCGGTTCAGGCTCTCTTCAATCGCACAAAGCCGCATCCAGATTTCCTGCAATCATTGCATGTTCGTCACTTTCCGGCCCGAAGGCCGCGAAGCGATTTTTCTCGCGCAATCGCAACAGGAACAATTCAAAGCAAAAGGGGATCGTCATGAACCGTCGGGAACTTCTTAAATCCGGCGCGGCTTGCGCCGCTTTCAGCATGCTGCCGAATTTTGCGTCTGCAACCGGCAACACATACGCGCCGGAGCCCTCGGCTTGGCGCAGCTTCGAGATCACTACCAGCGTTACGCCTGCCGCTTCGGGAGAGATCATTCGTGTATGGGTTCCGATGGCGGGGTTCAATGGCAATGACTGGAACCGCCCCGAAGGCAATCGCTGGACGACAAATGCCAAAATCGCACGGCTTGATCGCGATCCGGACAGCGGCACCGGCCTGCTTTATCTCGAATGGGACGCAAACGAAGCAAATCCGCAAGCCGAGATCATCAGCCTCATCTCTACGCGCGACCGTGCAAGCAGCCTCGATGCTTCGGCAAAGGCCGTGCCGCTAACAAGCAGAACGCGAACGCTATCTGGCCGGGACGCGCCTTGCACCGATTGATGGCATCGTCAAACAAACCTCCGACAAGATCGTTGCAGGTGCCGACACCGATCAGGAGAAGGCGCGCCTGATCTATGATTGGGTTGTCGCGAATACCTACCGGCGCGCCTCGACGCGCGGCTGCGGTGATGGAAACATCGTCGCCATGCTTGGTAGCGGCGATCTCGGCGGCAAATGCGCCGACATCAATCCGCTATTCGTAGCTCTGGTCAGGGCAGCGGGAATTCCGGCCCGCGACCTTTATGGCGTGCGTGTTGCACCCTCCGCCTTCGGCTACAAGAGCCTTGGCGCAAAGAATGAAGTCATCACCAAGGCCCAGCACTGCCGCGCCGAAATCTATCTCGACGGCATTGGCTGGGTCGCAACCGATCCGGCTGATGTGCGCAAGGTGATGCTGGAAGAGGAAAAGGATGGGCTGACCGCCGATGATCCGCGTGTCGCAGCCGTGCGGCAAAAGCTTTTCGGTTCATGGGAAGGTAACTGGATTGCCTTCAATGATGGCAGCGATATCGCCTTGCCATCTGCTCAAGGACCGGAACTCGGTTTCCTGATGTATCCGCAGGCCGAAGTCGCAAGCGCCCGTCTTGATTGTCTCGATGCGGATACTTTCCGCTACGCGATGACCGCACGCGAAATAACCATATAAATTTTGAGGACATCATGGATATCGCATCGCCTATTCGTCTCAGCACCCTTGCCCATGGCGGCGGTTGCGGCTGCAAGCTGGCTCCAGCCGTTTTGCAGGATCTGCTGGCCGACCAGCCGGCCATGCAGCCTTTCAGCCAGCTTCTCGTCGGAACGGAAACCGGCGACGATGCCGCCGTCTGGCAGCTCGATGACGAAAACTGCGTGATCGCCACCACGGATTTCTTCATGCCGATGGTGGACGATCCGTTCGATTTCGGACGCATTGCAGCCACCAATGCGATATCCGACGTTTATGCCATGGGCGGAACGCCGATCATGGCGCTGGCGATCCTCGGCATGCCGGTGAACAAGATGCCCGCCGAAATGATCCGCGAAATCCTGAAAGGCGGTTCCAGCATCTGTTCTGAAGCTGGCATTCCGGTGGCGGGCGGGCATTCCATCGATGCGCCGGAACCGATCTATGGGCTGGCGGTCATCGGCACCTGCAAGCTTTCCAGCCTTCGCAAGAACAGCGGCGCGCGTCCCGGAGACATGCTGATCCTGACCAAGGCAATCGGTGTCGGTATCTATTCCGCCGCCTTTAAGAAACAGGAACTCGACGGCACCGGTTATGATGAAATGATGGCGTCGGTCACCTTACTGAACCGGGTTGGCGTCGAACTTGGCAAGGATGACACCGTCCACGCCGTCACCGACGTCACCGGCTTCGGCATCCTCGGCCATGCACTCGAAATGGCCCATGGTTCAAATGCCGGAATTGCCATTGATTATGCTGCGCTGCCTTTTCTCAAACAGGCCGAGCATCTGGCACAAGCCGGTTTCGTGACCGGAGCCTCCACCCGCAACTGGGCCAGCTACGGCCATGGCGTGCAGTTTCCGGACGACTATCCGCTCTGGAAACTGCAATTGCTGACCGACCCGCAGACATCCGGGGCCTTCTCGTATCCTGTGCGCCGGAGGACGCCGAAAGGCTTCTGAACAGTATCCGCGGCGCCGGTTATCCATCTGCCAGCATCATCGGCAAGGTGACGGATGGTAAGGGCCACGTGACGGTGACAGGCTGAAAACTGTTGAGATCACTCATCAACAACTCGCTTGCTTTTGAGCCGCTCGCCTCTGGAAATCGCCGCCATGAGGCGATAAAGGCAACAGCGCGTCCCGAAAAGTGCGAAGCGGTTTTCGGAAAAGATGCGCGTTAAAACAAACGGATAATATTTTCCAGAGGGACATCATGGGCTATTTTCCAAGTTGGCGTTTGACATCAAACGCCGTCGTGCTTCCTGACGAGCGCCTGCCGGCCGCCGCCGCCATACCGATGGGCGTGCAGCATCTTCTTGCAATGTCCGGCTCGACCATCGTTGCGCCGCTTCTGATGGGTTTCGATCCCAATGTGGCCGTCTTCTTCTCCGGTATCGGCACGCTTCTGTTCTTCGTGCTAACGGCAGGCCGTGTACCAAGCTATCTCGGTTCGTCCTTCGCTTTCATCGCGGTCGTGATTGCCGCGACCGGCTATGGCGGCTCAGGCCCCAATCCCAATATCGCAATCGCGCTCGGCGGCATTATCGCCTGCGGCGCGCTCTATGCCCTGATCGGCCTTGTGGTCATGGCCATTGGCACGGGCTGGGTCGAACGGCTGATGCCCCCGGTCGTCACCGGCGCCATCGGCGTTTCCATCGGTCTCAACCTTGCACCGGTCGCTGTCGGCCAGTTGAAGGGAACCGGCACGCATATCACAATCGCGCTGCTCACGGTTCTCTGCATGGCGATGATCGCCGCCTACGGCCCCGTGGAACAAAACGACTGTCGGTGCTTTTCGCGCTGCTGTTCGGCTATCTGCTGGTCCTGATCCTCGGCAACGGCCTCGGCATCGTGCCCGGTATCGATTTCACCGCCGTCAGCAATGCCGCATGGTTCGGCCTGCCGCATTTCACCACGCCGGAGTTCAACTGGCAGGCGATTACGCTGATCGCGCCGGTCGCCGTCGTTCTGGTGGCTGAAAATCTCGGCCATATCAAAGCGCTGGGTTCGATCACCGGTCAGAACATGGACCGTTATATCGGTCGCGGCTTCCTCGGCGACGGCATAGCCACCATGATTTCCGGTTCGGGCGGCGGCACCGGCGTCACCACCTATGCTGAAAATATCGGCGTCATGGCGATGACCAAGGTTTATTCCACGCTGATTTTCGTCATTGCCGCCATCATGGCGCTGATCCTCGGCATGTCTCCCAAATTCGGCGCGATCCTGCAAACGATCCCGGCCCCGGTTCTGGCTGGCCTTGCCGTTTCGGTGTTCGGCCTCATCGCCTCGGCAATGGCCCGCATCTGGATCGTCAACAAGGTGGACTTCGCGGATTCCCGCAACCTCTTCACCGCTGGCGTGGCGCTCATTTTCGGCGCAGGTGATTTCACGCTGAAGATCGGCGAATTCGCCCTTGGCGGCATTGCAACATCGACGCTGGCGGCCCTCGTCTTCTACCAGCTGCTCGGCATCAGTCGTTGCGATAACCCAGCGGCGTAAACAAAGGAGCGGGCATCCGGCCCGCTCCTTCCATGCCGAGGCACTTCCTGCTTGATCCGCATCAAGTACTGTATTTCTATAATGCTCTATGTCTGAGAATGAAGATCATCCGAATGAGACGGGTTCATGATATCAGACCTTTTCGAGCATAACCGGCAATGGGCGGCGGAAAAGCGGCAGGAAGACCCTGAATATTTCAGTCGGCTGTCATCGATGCAACGCCCGGAATATCTCTGGATCGGATGTTCGGACAGCCGCGTTCCGGCCAATGTCGTCACCGGATTGCAGCCCGGCGAGGTGTTCGTACACCGCAACGTCGCCAACCTCGTCCATCGCGCCGACCTCAACCTTCTGTCGGTGCTTGAATTTGCCGTCGAGGTGCTGGAGATCAAACACATCATCGTCTGCGGCCATTATGGATGCGGCGGTGTGCGTGCTGCCATGGCCGGTTATGGGCACGGCATCATCGACAACTGGCTCCAGCCGGTTCGCGATATTGCACAGGCAAACGAGCAGGAGCTGGACAATTTTACCGATCCCGAAGAACGTCTGAACCGGCTTTGCGAACTGACCGTCGCATCGCAGGTGGAAAGCCTGTCGCGCACGCCGGTTTTGCAATCGGCCTGGAAACAGAACAAGGATATCGTCGTGCACGGCTGGATTTACGGCCTCAGGGACGGCCTGTTGCGCGACCTTGAATGCGATTGCACAAAAGCGTGCTGCATTTTTCGTGTCAGCCGACGGGATGATCCGCAAGCAGCTTTTCTGCCCGGACGCGCATGTCCGGTTCGAGTTCGGCTGAGCGCCGCGCAACCTTATCGAAACAAACCGTAGTCGTCTCGTTAACCGCGCGCAGTTCGCCATCGAGCGATCCCACCATCATCTGGCGAAATGTGATCGACGAGCGCCCGATTTTCAGCACATGCGCACGGATCGTCAGCAGATCCCCGGCTGGCACTTCCTGCTTGTATTCGGTTGTCGAACGCACATCCGCCCAACCAAAACCGTCGTCGGGAATTTTCCCGGCAATGTGACCCAGGAGCTGAAAGCTCGCATCATCGAACATCGCAGCATAATGGCGGACATTCATATGTCCCATGACATCGCACATCCACGGATGCGCGACGCCGACAAAGGTGACAAGACCGTTCATCGCGCCACCGACCGATAGCCGCCGAGGAAGGCCGTGAGATTATCGCCGAGCGCATCGCACAGATAGCCGCCTTCCTGCACGATGACGGTCGGCAGACGCAGTTTTGCGATTGCTTCGGCAATGCATCCGAAACCACCGGTGGTGACCGACAATCCGCCGAACGGGTCGCCCTCAAACGGGTCGAGGCCGAGTGCGACCACAATCGCATCCGGCGCGAAGGCTTCGATGCGGCGCAATGCCGTGGCGAGTGACGCAAGGAATTCGGCGTCGCCGGATTTGCGCGGCAGCGGCAGGTTGAGATTGTAGCCAAGCCCCGCGCCTTCGCCGCGCTCGTCGGCATGGCCCCAGAAAAATGGATAGAAGCGCACCGGATCAGCATGGATCGAGACGGTCAGCACGTCGGGGCGGGCGTAGAAAATGCCCTGCGTTCCATTGCCGTGATGCAGATCGACGTCGAGGATCGCCACACGCCCGACTTTCGAGCGCAGGCGCTCTGCTGCGACAGCCGAATTGTTGACGAAGCAGAAGCCGCCTGCCACATCGGCAAAGGCATGATGCCCCGGCGGACGGCAGAGCGCATAGGCCGCGACCTCGCCCGCAAGCACCGCATCGGCGGCATCGACCGCGCTCCACGCGCTCCAGCACACGCTTTCCCATGTATGTTCGGCAATCGGGCAAGCCGTGTCAGCCATGTGATAGCCGACCTGCCCCACGGCTGACGCTGGATAACGGCCATCACGCGCCAGCGGATGGATGTTCGGGATCACCTCTTCCGGCGCCTCCTCGAGCCGCCAGCGGGCATAGATATATTGAAGGAATTCCAGATATTCCGGCGTATGCACGGCTGCAATCGGGCCCAGACCATGATTTTGCGGACGGATAATCTCGCATCCTGCAGCCTTCGCACCGGCGAGCAGGCGCTCGACACGCTCCGGCTGTTCGGGATTCGGTTGCGGCGCGCCGCTGGAAAGAAAGGCTTTTGGGTCGTGACGCTTCTGCTCAACGGCGTAAAAGGCTTTCATGACTGCTCCCTGTTTTATTGATATGCGCCAGACGGGCGAAATCATCGCCATAGGCTCCGTGATCGCGGTCGGCTTCGATCCAGCCGATACCCAGCCGCTCGTAAAATCTCTGTGCAGCAACATTGTCCCGGTCCACGGCCAGCCGCAGATAGACGCCGCCCCGCGCCATCGACCAGGAGGCGACATGGCGCAGAAGCACTTCACCGATCCCGTTGCCGCGAAAGGCTTCATCGACATAGAGGTCCTGCACGTAGACGCCGGGTTTGCCGAACCATGTCGAGAAGATCGGGAAAAACAGGGCGAGCCCGGCAAAGCTCTCGTCCACCTCGGCAATCAGGCTGGTGAATGCCGCATAGGGACCGAAACCGTAACGGCGAAAATCCTCGACCGTGCTGGAAATCCTGTCGGCAGCACCAAGCCCTTCGCCCATGATGCGGATTGCCTCATGGATCAGTTCCGCGTCGGCGGCTTCGCCAAGCCGGACCGTAACGCCTGTTTTGTTATCCAGCACGATTTTCGGCATCAAAACGCCACCCTGTCTCCACCCTTGAGACCCAGATAGTCGCGCGCTTCGTCGGGCGTTGCCACCTCCAGCGACAGGCCATCAAGGATACTGCGAATGCGCCGCACCTGATCGGCATTGCTCTTGGCAAGCTGGCCGCGCCCGTCATAAAGGCTGTCTTCCAGCCCGACGCGGACATTGCCGCCCATGGCAGCCGCCATGGTAATCATCGGAATCTGGTGCCGTCCCGCCGCCAGTACGGAGAAGGAATAGTCGTCACCGAACAACTTGTCGGCAATCCGTTTCATATGCATGAGATTGTCCGGATCGGCTCCGATACCGCCCAGAACACCGAAGACGAACTGGATGAACAAATGACCGGACACCAGCCCCCGGTCGCGGAAATGCGCCAGCGAATAGAGATGGCCGACATCGTAGCATTCAAACTCGAAGCGCGTGCCGCAGCCCTGCCCGAGGCTGGTCAGAATGCCTTCCATATCCGCGAAAGTGTTCTTGAAAATCGAATGGCGGGTAGCCTCCAGCAGTTCCGGCTCCCATGCATGTTTCCATTCACGCGGCTTGTCGAGTGCGGGAAACAGCGCGAAATTCATCGAGCCCATATTGAGCGAGCACATTTCCGGCTCCGCCTTGAGCGGCGCGGCCAGACGGTCTTCCAGCGTCATCAATGACGAGCCGCCGGTGGAAATATTCACCACTGCCGTGGTCGACTGCTTGATGCGCGGTAGGAACTGCATGAACAGGTCCGGATTGGCGGACGGCCTGCCGTCGCGCGGGTCGCGGGCGTGAAGATGCAGGATGGATGCGCCCGCTTCTGCTGCGGCAATGGCTTCGCTCGCAATCTCGTCCGGCGTGACCGGCAGATGCGGCGACATGGAGGGCGTATGGACGGAGCCCGTCACCGCGCAGGTGATAATCACCTTGCGACGCGTCTTCTTCTTGTCGGTCATGATCCGGTTTCCTTACGCATTCACGGGCAGTTTGAGTTCACGCGCCAGAACCTCCAGCGTGTCGCCAAGGATGGCCGTAATCTCGCCGACCTGTTCGCGGCTCACAATCACTGGCGGGCAGACGAGGAAATGGTCGCCCTCGACACCGCCGCGCGTGCGACGCGAATAGATGATAAGCCCGCGTTCATAGGCGAGATCGACCATGCGCTGATGGGCGTTCAGTTCCTTTGGCAGCGGCTTCATGGTTTCGGGATCGGAGACGAACTCAGCAGCCAGCAACAACCCCTTGCCGCGCACATCGCCGATGAACGGGAAGCGCTTCGCAAGCCCTTCCAGTTCGCCCTTCAGCGCATCGCCCATGTGGGCGGCATTGCCGACCAGATCAAGACGGTCGATTTCCTGCAACACGGCCTTGCCCGCCGCGCAGGCCAGCGGGTTGCCGGCATAGGTGAAGCCATGCAGGAAGCCCCGGCATCCAGAACCGGCTGGACGATGCGGGCCGGTGCGGCCATCGCGCCCAGCGGGCAATAGCCGGAGGCAAAGCCCTTGGAAAGCGCGATGAGATCAGGCTTGCAGTTCCAGTGATCGCCGCCGAGAAACTTGCCAGTACGCCCAGCGCCGCTCATCACCTCGTCATGGATCAGCAGGATGCCATAACGGTCGCAGATTTCGCGGATGCGCGGATAATAGCTGTCGGGCGCAACCAGCGCGCCGGTGGACGCCCCGCCGATCGGCTCCATGATGAAGGCGAGCACGCTTTCAGGACCTTCCTCCTGAATCCGTTCTTCCAGCATGTCGGCATATTTCTGCCCGCGCTGTTCCATCGAAAGATTGTCGCGGTCAAGATAGGCGGTCGGCGCCGGGACTTTCGGCATTTCACGCATGATGGGCGCGAAAGGTTCGCTCAAGGCCGCATAGCCGGTGACGGCGAGCGCGCCAAGCGTGCCGCCATGATAGGATGGAAAGCGCGAAATCACTTTCCAGCGTTTGCCCTGCCCGGTCGCAACCGCCCATTGGCGGGCAAGCTTGATGCAAGATTCCACCGCTTCCGAACCGCCGGAAACAAAGAATATCTTGTCAGACCTTCCGGCATCCGCTCGGCGGCCATGCGCGCCAGATCTTCAGCCGGTTCGTTTTCGAAATGCAGGCGATAGGCGAAGGTCACGCGGTCCATCTGCGCCTTCATGGCATCGAGCACGTTGCGATTGCCATGGCCGATATTGACCACCATCGCGCCGCTCGATCCGTCGATGACGCGGCGTCCGTCCTGATCCCAGATGTAGATGCCTTCGGCACGATCCACCAGCGGCCTGCGCAGGCGCGACTGGTAGAAAAGATGCGATGCGGGGCGTTCGTTCTGTGCTTTTGTGTTGAGCATGGCGTTACTCTGTCAGCGCTTGAGATATTGGTTGAGAACATTGGCGGTTACACGCTCGACCATGCGGTCGCCGCGTTTGAGAGCCGCTACCCACTCGCAGCTTCCGGCGTGGAAAACCTCGCCCTTGCCGCGCGGGAAATTGACGATCATGCCACAGCCGCGCTTGATGCGTTCGACGGCTGCATCACCATTGTCGCCGATCAGCGTATCGGCAACGAATTTGGCATCGGCATCGGAGAGAAACTGGTCGTCGGCTGGAATATCTGCGCTCTCTTCCTTGAGAGACGACATACCAAGCGCCAATATCTGCAATCCATCCGGTGCACCGCTGCCTTCCTCCGGTTCCGGCAATCCACCCCGGATCACATAATCAAGCCCGTCGACTTCGTAGCCGAAGGCATGACCGTCGGCACCGAGAAGATCGCCGTAATAGATGCCGGTACCAGCAAAGGCCCAGTGTTCTGGACGATAGACCGGGAAACCACGCACGCCGCGCGAGCGCAGCCGCCCCAGCCGACATATAGCCCGCGCAGTGCGTTGAGCCCGAATGTCTCCGCTGCGGGCCGTCCGGTTTCTTTCGCTTCCCAGCAGCCGCTGGTGCGGCGCGGATCGGCGGAGCGATAGACCGGGTCTTCGGCGCGGGCGCGATATTTGTAGCAGGTCTGGCGCTTGCCGTTGTCCTCAAGCCGGGTCTGCCACATGAAATTGCCCGCGAAACGCGCCGCACGACCGCCGCCGTCAACATAATGATCGACGGCATCGCGCATTTCCCATGTCCAGTATTCGTCGTGACCGACAAAGGCGACACAATCGTAACCGTCGAGGATTTCCGGCGAGAAATGCAATTCGTGCTGGCTGGCGAGATCGACCGCAAAGCCTTCCCGCTCGGCCCAGCGGAAGAACAGGCTGTCATAGCTTGCCCAGCCGGAAGAGGTATATTTCTTGGAATAGCCATTGGCATAGGCCCATTCCATATGCGGGTAGCGTGGGGGCTGGCTGGCGGCGTCACAAATTCCAGCGGTACGCGCGGCGCGTCGGATGGCAGGACAACAAAGCCACGGCAGAAAGGACGCTCGATACTCACCGTCGTCGCATATTGATCGCCATTCGGCCCGGTAATGCCCTGATAATGGTTGGAACCACCCCAGGTATTATAGGCGGTCCATGTGCCGGTCGCGGCGACCTGCAGGATACGTCCGGGCTTGCGCCCGCCGCCGGGCGCAGGATGAACAGGTGATGGCAATGGATCGGCTGTCCGTCATTGCCATGCGCCTTCAAGGTGATGCGATAAGCGCCGGAAGGCCAGTTCTCATCCGTCTTGAAGGCAAATGTCGTTTCCCAGCCGCAGCCGACAACCGAACATTGCGCCGGTGTTTCCTGCCATTTGCAGTCGATCCCGCGCTTGGAGAAGACCGGCGTTTCCACCGCTCCATCCCGTACGATCTCGATATCGAAACGCGAGGCGGTCGCGCTCACCTGAAGATTGACAGTCGCGCCCGGAAGATAGGAATAGGCATCTGTATAGCACCAGATTTCGCCGCGCGGACCATCCATGCCGGGATATTCGTAATAATGGCCAAGGACGGCTTCACGCCGCTGCGCCGGCGTCAGCCCGAAATCGGGAAACTCGTTAATGTTTCTCTCGCTCATTCCGACACCTCACGCAGCCAGATATTTCTTGAGGAAGGAGCGGGTGCGCTCCTGTACCGGATTGCTGAGAATCTGATCCGGCGGTCCTCTTCCACCACCACGCCGCCATCCATGAACAGGATGCGGTCGGCGACCTCGCCCGCAAAACGCATTTCGTGCGTGACGATCAGCATCGTCATATGTTCAGCGGCAAGCTGCTTCATAACGGCATTGACCTCGTCCACCAGCTCGGGATCGAGCGCCGAAGTCGCCTCGTCGAACAGCATCACCTTCGGCTGCATGGCAAGCGCACGCGCAATGGCCACGCGCTGCTTCTGGCCGCCCGACAGGCGCGAAGGGTAGACGTCGATCTTGTCGGCAAGTCCCACCTTCGACAGAAGTTCCAGCGCCAGCGTGCGTGCCGCGTCCTTGCCCATGCCTTTGAGCTTGATCGGGCCGAGCGTGATGTTTTCCAGCACCGTCAGATGCGGAAACAGGTTGAAGTGCTGGAACACCATGCCCATCTGCTGGCGCACCGCATTGATGTGCTTTTCAAACGCCTGCCCGGTCAGCGGCTGGTTGACCTGCACGCCATCAAGCCAGACCTCACCGCCATTCAGCGTTTCCAGATGATTGATCGAGCGCAACAATGTGCTTTTGCCGGAGCCGCTCGGGCCAATGATCGCGACGATCTGGCCGCGCGCCACGGAAAGGTCTATGCCTTTCAGCACTTCCAGCGCGCCGTAAGCCTTGCGGGCATCCTTCACTTCGACCATCGGTTTTGCAGATTGGGAGCTGCTCATCGCGTGACCTCCACTTTTCTTTCAATGCGCCGCAGGCCTGCCTCGAGCACGAGATTGACCACATAATAGATGGCCGCGACGGTGATATAGAATTCGAACGGGCTGAAGGTTTCGCTGATGGCGAGCTGGGCGCTGTGCACCAGTTCCGCAATGCCGATGATCGAAACCAGCGACGTATCCTTCAGAAGAACAATCATATTGTTGCCGATCGGCGGGATCGTGTTGCGGATCGCCTGCGGGATGACGATGTAGCGCAAGGCCTGACCATGGCTGAAACCGATGGAACGGGCGCCTTCCATCTGGCCGGGATCGACCGCCACGATACCTGCCCGGATGATATCGGCATTATAGACCGCGAAGTGCAGGCTGAGGCCGATAATGCCCGCGCCAAGAGCCGGAATATTGATGCCGATCTGTACCAGCCCGAAATAGATCAGGAACAGTTGCAGCAGAAGCGGCGTTCCCATGAACAGCCACATGAAGAACCGTACCGGCCAGGCGAGGATGGCGGGCGCATAAAGCACCACCAGCGCAAATGCGATCCCGAGCACGAAGCTTAAGGACGCCGACGAAACGGTCAGAACCAGCGTCCACCAAAGGCCCGTCAGAAGCAGATCCGTATAGGGAGCGACGATGCTGAAATCGAGAGCTTGCATCCGGTCCTCCCTCACTGCGCCGCGAAGCGCTTGTCGAGAAGATCGACCCCGCGCGCCACGACATAGATGATAACCATGTAGAGAACGGCGGCGACGCCGAAATCTCGAACGGCTTGTAGGTCGAGCCGATGAAACGCTGCGCCGTATAGGTCAGTTCAACCACTGAAATGGTGGAGACCAGCGCAGAGCCTTTCAAAAGCGCAATCGCATTGACGCCGAGCGGACGGATCATCAGCCGGGCGGCCTGCGGCAGCACGACGAACCGCATGGTCTGGCCGCGCCCGAAGCCGATGGAGCGCGCCGCTTCGCTTTGCCCGCGGTCCACACTCTGGATCGCGCCGCGGATCGATTCCGACATATAGGCGCCGATGTTCAGCCCCAGCCCGATGACGCCAGCGGTAAACGGTTCCAGATTGATGCCGATCTGCGGACCGCCAAAATAGAGAATGAAGAGCTGTACAAGGCAGGGCGTGCCGCGAAAGACGCTGACATAGGCGATTGCAAATCCCCGCAGAATGACTGATCGCGACAGGCGCGCGGCCACAAGGAGTGCTGCTACTGCAAGCCCCAGGATCAGGGCCATAGCGGAAATTTGCACAGTTACCCATGCCGCCTCCAGAAAAACGGGAGGACGCGCTGCATCAACGCAAAATCCATCGGGAAACTCCGGTCAATCGGTTCTCAACCGGCCCGGACATATGCCGGGCCGGGATGACGACATATCAGCGAATGTCGCTGCCGACCCATTCCATCGAGATCTTCTCATAGGTGCCGTCGGCCATGATCTCGTCGAGCGCCTTCTGCATCGCAGCCTTCAGCTCGGATTGTTCTTGCGGATGGCAATGCCGATGGCAACGCTGCCGCCTTCAATGTCCGGCGTATCGAGCCTGCGGACCTTCTGCCCGGTTTCCTTGATTGCCACCATGACCGGGATGTTATCGACGACGATGGCGTCGACACGACCCGAATTCAGTTCGAGCATCAGTTCCGGCAGGCCCTTATAGGTGCGAATGGTCCAACCACCCTGTTCGCGCGCCCACTTCTCATGGGTTTCACCAAGCGTGACGCCCAGCGTCTTGCCCTTGAGGTCGTCAAGCTTCTGAACGGCAGAGTCTTCCTTCACGAAAACCGCGCGGCCCGCGTGATAATACGGTCCGACAAAGTCCACGGCCTTCTCGCGTTCCGGCGTGATGGTCATGGAGCCGACCACCGTGTCGAACTTGCCCGCCCGAAGACCGGCAACGATACCATCCCAGGCCGTAGTGATGAGCTGCGGCTTCAACTGCATACGTTCGGCAATGGCCGAACCGATGGAAGCGTCGAAGCCCACGACCTCGTTCTTCTCATTGACGAAATTGAACGGCGGGTACTGGCCGCTCATGGCGATTTTCAACTCGCCCGATGCCTTGATCTTTTCCAGATCATCCGCCTGTGCGGGCGCAACCGCAAAGACTGCGGTGGCGGCAATCGCTGCAGCGGCAATGAAACCCGTGAATTTGTTAAACATGCTGTTCCCGACTTCCTCTTAATTGTTTTTCTGAGGCTTGTTTATGCCTTCCAATATTCATGATTGCTTTTATGGATGCATTTCGCAAATAGATAATGGGAATGGATTACATAGATCTCATGAATGGATAAAACCATGTCGCTGCACCGCCCCGAACGCCTTGTCTGGGATCTGGACTGGAACCTTCTGCGCAGTTTCGTGGTGATCGCCGAAGTCAAAAGCATCACCCGCGCCGCGGAGCGCCTCAACCTCAAACAGCCGAGCGTGAGCAATGCGCTGCGCAGGCTGGAAGACCGCATCGGCCAGCGGCTGGTGGAGCGTGACGCCACCCATTTTGAGCTGACGGAAGTTGGCAAACTCCTCTATGAACAGAGCATCGAGGTCTTCGGCGCCATTTCGCAATTGCCGCAGCTGGTGCGCGGGGTGGGAGATGATGTGACCGGCCATGTCACCATATCGGTCGCCAGCCACATTATCTCGCCCATCTTCGATCAGGCGCTTGCACTCTTTCACGAACAGCATCCCCGCGCGACACTGACGATCAACGTATCCGCCAGCACCGAAGTCGCCCGGCTGGTGCGCGAGAAGCGCGCCTCTTTCGGCCTTGGCTTGGTGAGCAATCGCGATCCCGCGCTGGATTACACCATGGTCTATCGTGAGTTCTTCGGCTTTTTCTGCGGACCCCGGCACCGGATGTTCGGGCAGTCAGGCTTGACGCTTGCCGATCTGAAAGGGGAGCCGTCGGTTTCGTTCCAGACGGACCATATTGCCGACGCACTGCGACCCGTAGCCCTGTTGCGCAGTGAAGCGCGGCTTTCACCGGATGTGGTCGGCACGTCATCGAGCCTTGAAGAAGTGCGCCGGATGATTATCACCGGGCTTGGCATCGGCCCGCTTCCATTGCATGTGGCGCGACGCGAGATCGATGACGGCCTCCTCTGGCGTTTGCCACCTTACGATAACCCTCCGCAATCGATGTTTTCCTGATCCAGAATCCGGAAACCAATCTCAACAAGGCCGAAAAGGCCATGCTGGCCGGATTGAAGGGGCTGATTGCCTCCACCCCTGGAAAAACGTATTTACGGAGATTGACGAGCGGGTCTTACCCGCTCGCCCTATAGGATTATTCCGCCGCTTCAGCTGCACATAGCGCATCGCATTCAACGGCTTCCGTTGCTCCGGACAGGCTGGCCTGACCAAGCGCGACGATTGCAGCCGCGCTGAAACTGGCGACGACAGAAACCCAGAAGCCGTTTGCGGCACCGAAATTATCAACCACCCAGCCGGAAACGAATGCACCGAACGCCATCCCGATACCGATGCCGGTCATGACCCAGGTAATGCCTTCGGTCAGCATCGTCTCCGGTACACGGCGTTCGATCAAACCGAAGGCCGTGATGAATGTCGGAGAGATCGCAACGCCGCTGACGAACACTGCGGTTGCAAGAAGCATCGTCGATGTGCCTGCAAAGGGCAGCGGCAAGGCCGTCAATGCCAGTACGCTGACGGCAATCATCAGCTGGCGTTGCAAGGGTATGCGAAGCGCCAATGCCCCAAGCGTTATCCCCACAAGGAACGAACCGATTGCATAGACGCCGATCACAAGGCTGGCTGCGCCGGGCTGACCAAGCTCACGTGTAATCGCCACGGCACTGACTTCAGCCGTCGCAAAGGTGGAACCGACGAAGATGAGTGCCAGTGTGATGATCTGAACAGGACGCGACCAGATCGCGGAACGTTGCGGACTATTTTGATCGAGCGCACGAACCGGCGGCTCACTGGAACGCTGCAGGAGGAAGGCAATCGTACCCACGGCCAGAAACGTCGTACTGATGAGCATCCCTGCTTCTGGAAATAACGAAACCGCCAAAGCCACGGAAAGTGAAGCTCCTGAAATATAGACCAGTTCGTCCGCTGCCGACTCGAACGCGAAAGCGGTATTCAATTCGGGACGGTTACGGAAAATTTCCGTCCATCGTGCCCGCACCATTGCCGGGATGCTGGGCATGGCACCGGCAAAGAACGCCGAGACGAACAATGTCCAGTTTGCCCAGCCCTGATTTGTCGCTACGATCAGAAGAGCGAAGGCTATCACCGAAACGATTGTGGCAGGCATGACGATGCGGCTTTGCCCGTAACGGTCGACAAGACGCGATATTTGCGGCGATATGAATGCATTCGTGAGCGCGAAAGTGGCCGAAACCGCGCCAGCCAGCCAATATTCGCCATGGGTCTGCGCAAGCATGGCCACAATGCCGACAGGCGCCATCGCAAAGGGAAGACGGGCGAAGAAAGCCGCCGCCGAAAGCCGATAGCGCCTGGGGCGCTGAAAATTTCTCTATAGGGATTGGACATCGGAGTGGGTCCTTGAAAGGGAAATTACATCACTTGCATACGGTCCGTATGTTAATTAAATAATTGATACGCGGCGTATGTCAACTAATATACGCAACGTATGCCAATAAAAGGAATCATGATGCGTAAACCGCGAAGCGAAATGATTGCCGAGACAAGGGCGAAGCTGATGGCTGCGGGCCGCAAGGCTTTCGGGACCGTTGGTTACACTGAGGCTTCGATGGATGATTTTACAGCCTCTGCCGGGCTGACACGCGGTGCGCTCTATCACCATTTCGGTGACAAGAAGGGGCTTCTGCAGGCCGTGATCAACGAAATCGATTGCGAGATGGCCGCAAGACTATGCACGATTTCTGCGAAGGCTCCCGACCGCTGGCAGGGCTTTGTCGACGAGAATGCAGCCTATATCGAGATGGCGCTTGAACCGGAAATCCAGCGGATCATGTTTCGCGACGGGCCGGCGGTTTTCGGCGATCCGTCCAGTTGGCCGAGTGCCAACGGCTGTATCCGCACGATAACCGCAAGTCTCGACGCCTTGCGTGAAGAAGGCGTCATTGTTGATATCGACTCGGAAGCCGCCGCGCGCTGATCAATGCGGCCAGCAGCACTGCTGCACAGTGGATTGCAAATTCCGACGATCCCGAAGCCACATCGAAACGGGCCGTCAAGGCATTCCGGACATTTCTGGAAGGCCTGTTGAAGCGGAAAAATTGAGCGAAAGCATTTCCAGCAAAAGTGCGAAGCGGATTTGCGTAGGATAATGCGCGAAAACAAGAGATGAAGCATTTCCAATGTTTCAATTCAAACCGGAAATGCTCAACCGGACACGATCGACGTAAAGTCGGCCATGTCCGCGAAACGCGCGGCGCGCATCCTGCCGTACTTGCTCTTATCGATGAGGAGATGTTTCTCGACAGCACGCTGCATGGTGCGAACAGGTGCGCCCCGCTGAGACATCCGCAACGCGGTGGAAGCGGCAAGCATGGCTGGAAGCTGGGTGCCGCCACGGCGCATAGCCGGGCGTAGGTACTCTATTATCTCAGCGAGAATCTCGATGCGCGCCGTGCGGATCATCGTCTTCCCTTCCCTTCTGGCATGAAGGGACGAACCGATGTGATGGCGGCTGGTTCCGAACCCAGAAAACGCAGGCTTCCGCAGCGTCATGCCACTGTCATGCAATCGGAATAAAAGCTCCCAATCTTTTGGATTGTGGGAAAATGTTGCATTCCTCGAATATTAAAGCGGATATCGCCGTTCGGGCCGAAGGGCTGAACCTTGCCTATGGTCCGGCCACCATCTTGAAAAATATAAACCTTTCGCTACCCACAGGGCAGACGCTCGCTTTGCTCGGGCCATCCGGTTGCGGCAAGACCACCTTGCTTCGTCTCGTAGCCGGTCTTCTCGCCCCGACAAAGGGCTCTATCACGATCAACGGCGTCACCGTTGCAGATGCCGCGACGGGCACTTTCGTCCCGCCTGAAAAGCGTCATCTCGGCATGGTGTTTCAGGATTATGCGCTGTGGCCGCATATGACCGTTTTCGGCAATATATCCTTTCCGCTCGAAATGCGGAGGCTCGGACGCGCCGAGCGCGAAAAGCGCGTTGCCTCGGCGCTCGATCGCGTCGGCCTCTCCGGTTTCGGCCAGCGCGCCATCAGCGATATGTCGGGAGGCCAGCAGCAACGCGTCGCCATTGCCCGCGCCATCGTTGCAGAACCGGGACTGGTATTGTTTGACGAGCCGCTTTCCAATCTCGACCGCGAACTGCGTGAAAACATGGTCACCGAGATCGGGCAGCTTGTGGCCAATCTCGGCCTGACCGCGATCTATGTCACCCATGACCAGAGCGAGGCCTTTTCGCTTGCCGATCAGGTGGCTGTCATGCGCGCCGGGGTGATCGAACAACTGGCGGCACCTGAGGCGCTTGTCGCAGAACCGACGACACCGGAGGTCGCCGATTTTCTGCGGCTCGGCTGCGTCATGCCGGTCGAACAGCGCGACAATGCCTACAGGATTGCACGCACCGAAATCCACGTCGCCCACAGTTCCATCAGCGACAGGGCAACGCATGTGCTGCTGCCGTCGCGTTCGGTTCGCAGCGTTCCCGTCAACGAAGCTGCAATCCCGGCAACAGTCCTGCGCTCGCAGTTTCGCGGCGACGGTCATCTGACCACAGTGCGCATCGGCTCGCAGCAGGACGGCCACGAACTGACATATCTCGACAGCGTCCGCCTTTCACCGGGCATTCCGGTCGGCATTTCAGTTGATGCCAGCCAACTGCGCTGGTTCTCAAAACAAGACCATTCCATTGGGCAATATCTCAGGAGGCAAACATGAAAAATCAATTCTCGGCGCGGGGCTTGCGCTTGTCACCGCTTTGCTGGCCAGCACGGCGGCCTATGCAGATATCACGGTCTATTCGGCAGGTCCGGGCAGCCTGATCGAAAAGCTTGCCACAGGCTTCACCGCCAAGACCGGTGCGAAGGTCAACGTCTTTCAGGCAACCACCGGTAAGGTCATGGCCCGCATCGAAGCAGAAGCTGCCAATCCGGTTGTCGATGTTCTGATCTCGGCATCATGGGATACGGCAACCGACTTCGCCAAGCGTGACTGGCTGCTCGCCTATGCCAGCCCGAATGCCGAAAAAGTGCCGGATTTCCTCAAGAATGAAACGGCGGTTGCGCAGGGCGTCTCTGCGCTGGGCATCGCGTGGAACCCGGCCAGCAAGACGCCGAAGCCCGCCGAATGGGCCGATCTCGCCAAGCCTGAATACAAGGATCTCGTCAATCTGCCGGACCCGGCCCAGTCGGGCGCGACCTTCGAGCTCGTCGCCGCCCTTCAGGCGCAGCAGGGCTGGGACCTGTTCAAGAACCTGCATGAAAACGGCGCCACTGTCGCCGGCGCCAATGCGGAAGCGTTGAACCCCGTCCTTCAGGGCGCCAAGGCCGCTGTGTTCGGCGCCGTCGATTACATCTCGCTCGCTGGCAAGGCCAAGGGTGAGTCCATCGACGTCATTTTCCCGGCATCCGGCACAGTGATTGCACCGCGCCCGGCCATGATCCTCAAATGGTCGAAGAACCAGGACGAGGCCAGGCAGTTCATCGATTATATGCTGTCCGACGAAGGCCAGAAAATGGTTGCCGACACCTATCTGATGCCGTCGCGCACCGACATTCCGGCCAATCGCCCGCTGATCGGCGATCTAAAAATCCTGCCGGTCGACGCCAAGGAAGTCTATGGCAAGCGCAACGAAACGCTGAAGGAATTCGGCGCCGCTTTCGCCGCCAGCAACTAACTCTTGAAGGATCAGCAGACATGAAGACAGGCAGTGCGGCGGCTGGCAATCCGCTCGGATTCGTTGCGGTCGCCGGGCTCGCATTCATCGTCGCGGTGCCATTTGTCTTCATCGTCCTTCAGGCAATCTTTCCGCAACTGGGGAGAGGCTCGCTGGCCGAGCCTTTCCTGCATCTCGGCCCTGTTTGAAGACCCGAAGCTTTTGCGCATGAGCGGCAATACCGTTCTGCTCGGGCTTTCGGTGGTCGTGCTTTCCGCCCTTATCGCCGTACCGCTTGCAGTGTTCCGGGCACTCTACAAGGTGCCGTTCGCCGTGCTGTGGGACGTGCTGATGCTCGTGCCGTTCATGATCCGCCCTATATCGCCACACTTGGCTGGATCATGACCCTGCAGCCGCGCGGCTATCTTGAACAACTCGCCGGGTTCAGTCTGGCTCCTTCCTGTTCTCGGTCGCAGGCATGAGCTTTGTCATGGCGCTCAACACGTTTCCGCTCGTCTATTTTGCGGTATCGCGCACGATTGAAGCGGTCGGCGCGCGCTATTCCGATGTCGGACGCGTGTTCGGGGCTTCGCCCTGGCGCTCCTTTTCCGTATTACCCTGCCGCTGGCGACACCGGGCCTCGCGGCAAGCCTGCTCTTGGTTTCGCCGCAGCCATTGAGGAATATGGTACGCCCGCAGCCCTTGGACGCCGCTCGGGCTTTGAAGTTCTGGTGACGGAAATTGATCTTCGCATTTCCGACTGGCCCATTGACCTCGCGGGAGCTGCCGTCTTTTCACTGGCGCTTGTCTGCCTGTCGCTGGCCGCTTTTCTGGTCCAGCGCTGGATACCTGACGCGCCGCTCCTATGTGACGACCGGCGGCAAGCCGCAGGCGAAAGACAAGCGCCCGCTCGGCGTGCTCACAATTCCCGTGGTGTCGCTGTTCGTCATCGTCGCCTTTGCTGCCACCGGTATTCCGCTGCTGGCCATTCTGGCGACCGCTCTTTCCAAAACCATATCTGGTGGGCTGACGCCATCAAACCTCGGCTTCGACAATTTTGCCGCCATTGCCGAAAACAGCGCTGGCGGCATGCGCGCACTCGTCAACAGCCTGTCTCTTGGCGTTGCAAGCGCCCTGCTGACAGGACTACTCGGCGCGATTGCTGCCTATGCCGTGGTGAAGATGCGCTTTCGCGGGCGTTTCTGGCTCGATGTGCTGACCGTCCTGCCCAATGCCCTGCCTGGCGTCGTTGTCGCGGTTGGTCTCATTCTGGCATGGAACCAGCCAGCCCTGCCCGTCTCGCCCTACAATACGCCGCTGATCCTGCTGCTTGCCTATTGCTGCATTCTTCTGCCGCAGCCAATCCGTTACGCAACAGCAGCCTTCCACCAGATCGGCGACAATCTGGAAGCTGCGGCACGTGTTTGCGGCGCAAACAGCTTCACCGCTTTCCGGCGCATCATGCTGCCGCTGATCGCCCCAGCCTGATAACGGCGATGCTGCTCGTCTTCGCCGTCGCCACGCGTGAACTCGTCGCATCGATATTGGTGGCTCCGGTGGGAATGCAAACCATCTCGATCTTCATCTGGCGTCAGTTCGAGCAAGGATCGGTCGGCCTCGGCATGGCCATGGCATTCATCGCCATTCTCATCACCACGCTTTTGCCGCTGGTCCTGATGGGGTTGTTGAAGCGCTCCGGCCTCGTTAGAATTTGATCTTCCGTTCCCGATCAGGAAACAGCAGGGTCGCAATTCCAGCGCGTGGAAAAGCCGGGAGAACCGCTTTGACGAAACAAGCCATTGTCTTGAAAAGGGAAGAATGGGCGCGGCGCGAAGACGCCTGGTCCGGGCGCGTCGAAGGCAAGAGATTTGGTACCGATGCGTCGATCATATTCTTCTCGACCGATATTGTCGGGCATGGTCCCAAACTGCACCGGCACCCCTATGACGAGATTTTCATCGTCCGCCAGGGAAATGCACTGTTCATCGTTGGCGACGAACAGATTGAGGTAACAGAAGGACAGGTTGTCTTCGGTCCGGCAAACATACCGCACAAATTCGTCAATCTCGGCCCCGGACGTCTGGAAACAACCGATATTCACGTCACCCAACATTTCGAGCAGGAAGACCTCGAGTGAAATAGGAGCAACGCCTCCACCGCATTTCGGCAGAATTATCTTGTCTTAACGCATAAAGATGATAATTTTAGTCATATTAATGCGACGATATCCCGACGCATTTCTCACGAAACACCTCCGGCAACGAAGCCGGGATTTCACTGAAGCGCTGTCACATACGGATCGGAACGTTTTGGGCTTTTGGCATTCGATGATCTGGCAAGCCGAAGGCATCCGGGTGGTTGCGCCGGTTCAATGGCGCGTGCTGGACGGGCTGGTCAGCGTCTATTGGGAGGCTGAAAGTCAGTCGGGAGCCAGCGGCTATTTCCTGTCGCACGATCCCCGCATCATGATCTTTTCCAGGATGTTTCGTCCAATATTCGCATATCGAACGACAGCGGCCTCTTTACCCAGCATCATCGCCCGATGACGCGCGCCATCTATATACCCGCAGGCGTGCCGATGTGGACGAATACGGTTTCGCTCCACCGTTTTCGCACCTGAACCTGCATTTCCACAAGGATCGGCTGCTCAAATATCTGAGCCCGACACTCGGCACCTCCATGGCCATGGCCGCCATGCGCAACCCGGTGGAAATTCAGGATCTTGGCGCCATAGAAACGCTTGCCCGCCTGCTTGTCGATGAAACAGCCAACCCGACAAAACACGGGCTTTATGCGGAAAACCTCATCGGCAGCATTCTGACCGGACTTCTCGATATAACGGGTGAGGACAACAAGCAGGGCTATGGCCGCCTCACCATGGCGCAGATGAACAAGCTGAACGCACGGTTCGACAGCTGCAGTGATCGCCGGTTAAGTGTCGCCGAAATGGCCGCAGCGGTAGGCCTGTCGGAAAGCTGGTTCGCCAATGTCTTCAAGCAGACAACCGGGAAAACTCCGCTGCAATGGCAAATGGCGAAGCGCATCGATCTGGCGCAACAATTGCTGGCGGATAGCAATATGACCGTTGCGGGTATCGCGGCCCAGCTCGGATTCACCGATCAGGCGCATCTGACCAAGGCTTTCCGTCAGATCGTCGGGGAAACGCCAGCCGCATGGCGGCGCTTCCAGTCGAACCGGTAATCATTCCCGGATTGCAGGCTCCGCCGCCTGTTTCCAACGGAGCCGCTCATCTTACCAGGTGCGGCGAAGCGTTGCCGTGATCTCGCGACCGGGATTGTAGAAATCCGCTCCAAAACCGCCATAGGCGACGTATTTCTTGTCGAACAGATTGCTGACATTGACCTGAAGTGCCGAATTATCGAGGAATTCGTAGGTGAATGAGGCATCGAACAGGACATTGCCGCTGGTGCCCGATGTATTGGCAGGCGTGAAGTAATAAGCACCAATATAGCGACCGCCGACACCAAATGTCATGTCGCCGCGACGACCGCTGCCCTCGATCTTGTAGTTCGCCCAAAGCGAGGCAAGGTGCTTGGAAACAAACTGCGGACGATTGCCCTCATTGCCGCCGGTGCCGTTCTCGACAATCTCCGGGTCCATATAGGAATAGGCCGCGATCAGGTTGAGATTGTTCGTCAGCTCGGCCTTGGCTTCCAGATCGATACCGCGAACACGAACCTCACCTATCGTGGATGGTTGAAGCGTGATTGGATCGTTGACCGAAATATTGTTCTTGGTCAGGTCGTAAACGGACGCGGTGAAAAGGGCCGGAAATGCGGTAGGCTGGTATTTCACGCCGACTTCGATCTGTTCGCCCCGCTCAGGATCGACGCCGATGGCCGGAGGGGCGACCGATTCAGCATAGCTCGTATAGACCGCCCATTCATCGGTTACCCGATAGGTGAGGCCGAAGCGGCTGGTGAACTCGCTCAGATCGCCATCTGTCGTCTTGTTACTGAGGTTGTTCGTCTGCGACAGGTCAAGCCAGTCATTGCGCAGGCCCACACTGGCGATCAGCTTTTCGGCGAATGTCAGATCCTGCTGGAAATAGACCGCCTTGGTCTTCTGCCTGGTCGCTGTATTGCCGGTCAGAGGCAGGTTGACCGGAGCGCCGGTAAAGACCGGATTGGTCCAGTCGATGCTCGGCGCCGGTCCCCAGAGCGTCTTGTTGGTGGCCGAATAATTGTTGTATTCGACGCCCGCCATCGTCCGGCTTTCAAACCGGTCGAAGCTCGTCTCATATTTCAGGTTCACATCGCCCACGAAGTTCTCGGCTGAAGCTTCATTTCCGAAGAAATCGCGTCTGGCAATCGTTGAGCCATCGGTCGGCGTGGCCGAAATATAGGCATAGCCGAAATCGGTGTCCTGCTTGCTGTAACGCCCGTTGGCGCTCACGCTCAAACCATTGCCGAAATCATGATCGAACATGGCGCTGAAAGTATTTCTGTCGGTGCCGCGATAATTGAAATCAGGCTCACCGAAAAAGCGGCTTCTGTTGAAATCGGTGCCGGCGGGGTGGCCTCCGCTTCCAGGCACGCCATTGCGGTGAAGATGATCGAAAATCACCGTCAGATTGGTCGCATCGCTCGGACGCCATGTCAGCCCGCCCATGATGAACTTTTCATCGTCGCGCGAATAATCATATTCGGCGTCGGAATCCTTGAATTTGCCGGTCAGGCGATAGGACAGCGTTTCGTCGCCGGTCAGATTGTCACCGAAATCGAAGCCGATTTCCTTGTGGTTGAAGGAGCCACCTGTGACATAGGCTTCGCCAAAGCGCTCGCGCTTCGGTCGCTTGGTCACATAATTGACCATGCCGCCCGGATCGGAGACTCCGAAAGCCGTGGAACTGGCGCCTTTCAGAACTTCAATCCGTTCAAACGCATAGGGTTCCTCGCGTATGCCGCCAAAGGGACGGCCGAGGGAAAGCCCATCGCGATAGGTGTTGGCATCGAAACCGCGGATCTGGAAAAGTCGAAACGATCATCCGACCCGTAGAAATTGGTGGAAACGCCTGCCGTATATTGCAGCACCTGCTCGACGGTCTGCGCGTTGCGCTCCTGAATTTCCTTGGCGGTAATCACCGATACGGAAGCCGCCGTATCCATGATATCCGTTGCCATCTTGCCGCCGCCGGTGGTTCTCGTTGCGACAATCGACCTGAATCGTCGTCGCTTCCACCAGACCCATCAACTGTAATGGTCTTGAGCACCGTCGGCGCTTCCGTCGTCATCTGCTGCGCTACAGCCAGACGCGGCATGGATATGACCAGCGCCGTGCACCCCAGAAGAATTGCCCTGCGGTAACGGACCGGGGTGGTTTTCTTCATCTCAGCGGTCTTTTCAATGTCCATGGTCAGGTCCGATATGCAGTTTGCGACGATCGCTTTCGGCGACGGTTTTCAAATCGTGGAAACATCGACCAGCGTTGCCATCAATGACCGGATGAGTCCGATCATCGAAACAATAAAGAAGCTGAGTTGTCCCCGGATCGCCACTAACTTGATAATCTTTATCCAGTATTGTAGAAAACTGCTTTTTGTAGGAAATCACGGTTAATTCGCAACAGCTTTATCAAGGTGTGAGCTTCGGCCTTGACGCGATGGGTTTAACTTGAGAGTGAAAGGCCACTTTATACACAAGGAGAATGCGCCGGATGACTTGGTCCATTCGCTCTCTCGTTTTCGTTGCTCTGTCCTGCTTCGCAATCATCGCACCGCAAGCGGTTCAAGGTGGCGATAAAACAAACTATCCAATTGTTATCAAACATGCCTTTGGAACAACAACGATAGAAAAAGCCGGAGCGGATCGTCACCGTTGCCTGGGCTAACCATGAGGTCCCCTTGCGCTCGGCGTGGTTCCGGTTGGGTTTGCGCGAGCCAATTTCGGTGATGACGACAATGATGGTCTTTTGCCATGGGTGGCCGCAAAGTTGAAGGAACTGGGCGCCGACACGCCTGTCCTTTTCGATGAAGGCGATGGGATCGATTTCGAGGCAGTGGCCGAAACGCAGCCCGACGTCATCCTCGCATCCTATTCCGGCCTGAGCCAGTCCGACTACGACACGCTCAGCCAGATCGCCCCTGTCGTTGCCTATCCCGAAGCGGCCTGGTCTACCGACTGGCGCGACATGATCCGCCTCAACAGCGCAGGCATGGGCATGGCGGAAGAAGGCGAAGCACTGATTGCAAAGATCGAAGGCGAGATTGCCGAGACGGTCAGCCAGTATCCGCATCTCAAGGGCAAATCGGCCATGTTCGTCACGCATCTCGACACGACGGACCTGAGCACGGTCAATTTTACACCACCAACGATACGCGGGTGAGATTTTTCAAGGATCTTGGCCTCAGCTCGCCCAAAAGCGTGGTCGACGCCTCCAAGCCGGGCCAGTTCTCCGGCTCCGTCAGCGCCGAGCGCGTCGATATGTTCGATGACGTTGACATCGTCGTGACCTATGGCAGTCAGGAATTGCTGGATGCCATGAAGCGCAATCCGCTTCTGGCCAGAATGCCTGTCGTCGAAAACAATGCAGTCGTCATGCTGGGCAGAAACCCGCTCGGAACAGCGGCCAATCCCACTCCACTTTCCATTTCCTGGGTGCTGAAGGACTATGCTGCCCTTCTCGCCGGTGCGGCCGATAAAGCAAAATGAGCTTCGCCCACATCCGGCGTTCGCCAGCCGATCACCACATATCGGTCCAACAGAGCGAGGACCGGCTGGCTCGGCGCGGTCGTGTTTCTCCTCGCGATCCTTTGCGTTTTATCCGTGTCGCTTGGCACACGCGAAGTGCCGTGGCCTGACATTTTGCTGCCCTGCGCGGCCATATGGACACGGTCGGACAGGCCGCTGTCGCCATGCGCATTCCGCGAACATTGCTCGCACTTCTCGCCGGAGCGGCACTCGGGCTGGCAGGCGCAATCATGCAGGGTATTACCCGCAATCCGCTGGCGGACCCCGGCATTCTGGGCGTCAATATGGGCGCATCGCTCGCCATCGTCATCGGCGTGGCCTGGTTCAACATCGTTTCCGCACCGGCTTATATCTGGACGGCCATATTCGGCGCCGGCTGTGCTGCCGTCTTCGTCTATATGGTCGGATCGCTTGGCCGTGGCGGCGCGACGCCGCTTAAACTCGCGCTAGCCGGTGCAGCTACGTCGGTCGCATTTTCCTCGCTGGTTATCGCCATCGTGCTGCCTCGCAACGATATTGCCGGCGGCATTCGCGCCTGGCAGATCGGTGGCGTTGGCGGTGCGACTTTCGACCGGCTCTCTTATGTGCTGCCCTTTCTCGCTGTCGGTTTCAGCGTCAGCCTTCTGTCGGCGCGCAAGCTGAACTCGCTCGCGCTCGGCGATGAACTTGCCGCCGGGTTGGGAGAGAAGGTCGCCGTCGCGCGCGCTGTCGCGGCGCTCGGCGCGATCCTCCTTTGCGGCGCAACGACCGCCATCTGCGGCCCCATCGGATCGTTGGGCTCGTTGTGCCGCATCTCTGCCGCCTGCTGGTCGGCGTGGATCACCGCTGGCTGTTGCCGTTCTCGGCCCTCAGCGGGGCCTGCCTTCTACTTGCTGCCGATATTGTCGGACGCCTCATTGCCCGCCCTGCCGAACTCGATGTCGGGATCGTCACCGCCCTGATCGGTGCACCGTTCTTCATCTGGATCGTCAGGCGCCAACGGGTTCGCGAGTTGTGACCATGCTGCATTCCACTGCCGATCTCATCGCCCGAAACCGTCGCAGCCGCACCCGCAAGCGCAATCTTGTCATCGGTCTTCTTCTGGTCATTGTCGTCGCCCTCTTTCTCATCACTTTGATGCTGGGACAATCGTTCACCCCACCGAAGGATGTTGTGCGAGTACTTCTGGGCGCAGATGTTCAGGGGCAAGCTTCACGGTTGGCAAGTTGCGCCTGCCGCGCGCCGTCCTGTCCGTGCTGGCGGGGCTGAGTTTCGGTCTCGGCGGCATCGCTTTCCAGCTCATGCTTCGTAATTCGCTCGCAAGCCCTGACATTATCGGCATCAGTTCCGGTGCAAGTGCTGCGGCTGTTTTGCCATCGTCGTGCTCTCGCTGAGCGGCCCGATTGTTTCAATCCTTGCCGTTGTCGCTGGGCTCGCCGTAGCGCTGGCCGTCTATGGTCTTTCCTTCAGAAACGGGATCGCCGGAACCCGTCTTATCCTCGTTGGCATCGGTGTGTCGGCGATGCTCGAAAGCGTCATCGCCTATATTCTTTCAAACGCGCCCGCCTGGAGCCTGCAGGAGGCCATGCGTTGGCTGACCGGCAGCGTCAATGGCGCAAGGCTGGACCAGATGCTTCCGCTTCTGGTCGCGCTGATCGTTTTCGGCAGTTTGCTTATAAGCCGGTCGCGCGATCTCGAAGCATTGCGGCTGGGCGACGACAGCGCCGCAGCATTGGGAACGAATGTCGGGCGAACCCGGATTGTCATCATCATTGCGGCCGTCGGCATGATAGCCTTCGCCACAGCCGTTGCAGGCCCCATTGCTTTCGTCGCCTTTCTGTCTGGCCCGATTGCCGCGCGCATCATCGGCAATAACGGTTCCCTGCTCGTCCCGTCTGCGCTGATCGGAGCCATACTCGTTCTCGCTGGCGATTATTGCGGACAATTCCTGCTGCCGGGCCGCTATCCGGTCGGCGTCGTCACCGGAGCTTGGGCGCTCCCTATCTCATTTACCTCATCATACGCGCCAACCGCAGCGGGGCATCCCTATGACCGATCACACTCTCGTCGTGCGTGAACTGACCACCGCCTATGGCGACAGGCTTGTGCTGGACGGCCTCGATCTTGAGGTGCCCTCCGGCAAGGTTACCGCAATAGTCGGAGCAAACGCCTGCGGAAAATCCACGCTTTTGCGAACGATGTCCCGGCTTCTGGCTCCACGCCACGGGCAGGTACTGCTTGACGGCAAATCGATCCACACGCTCCCTCCCGGCAACTGGCACAGACACTTGGCCTGCTGCCCCAATCGCCGATAGCGCCGGAAGGCATATTGGTTGCCGATCTGGTCAGCCGGGGCCGAAACCCCTATCACGGCGTTTTCTCGCAATGGACTCGGGCGGATGACGAAGCAATCGCTGCGGCACTTGAAGCAACCAGGACAACCGAACTGGCCGACAGGCCGGTAGACGAACTTTCCGGCGGCCAGCGTCAGCGCGTGTGGATTGCAATGGCGCTGGCGCAGCAGACCGACATTCTCCTGCTGGACGAGCCGACGACCTTCCTCGATATCAGCCATCAGGTCGAAGTTCTGGACCTCCTCACCGATCTTAACCGGGAACGTGGAACCACAATTGTCATGGTTTTGCACGATCTCAATCTTGCCGCCCGCTATGCAGATTTTCTGGTCGCAATGGCTGACGGACAGCTGCACGTAACCGGGACTCCTGACGAAGTACTGACAGAACAGACTGTTCGCGAGGTCTTTCATCTCGAGAGCCGTATCATGACCGATCCAACTTCCGGCCGCCCCATCATGCTGCCATTGGGACGACATCGCCTCCGCCAAGAGCAACTTGAAACCCGGCTCGAATCTTCAGACGCGTAATCACCTGAGCCGCAACTGCAAACCTCTCCGACCGCTGATTCATAACGCCGCGATTAAAAGATCGCGGCGTCAGGCTGCTGACAAACCTCCGGCAGGGTCAAAATGACCTCAGATTCACGGAACGTCCCAGATTCAGAACGTGAACAAATCGGAATCAAAACCCCTCGTTTTTGACTGCTTCCAAAAATCGAGGGGTTTGTATCAATCTGACGCCGCGATTAAAAGATCGCGGCGTTCTTCGTTCTGGCACAGCCATAAAGCGGCACGCCATATGGGCACCGTAAAATTATCTATAATATTTTAGCTTGAGTCATCAACGCACATCAAGATAATCTATATTTCATAGATTCTTTCTATTTTTATAGATAAAACTAGGAAAGCATGATGAAGACGGTGAAATTGGCCACTGAAAGCGCTGAAAGAACGGCGTCCAAACCGGATGAAAACACATGGACGCTCACAAACGCGCGTTTGCTCTACGATCTCCCATTCAATGATCTTCTTTTCGAGGCACAGAGCGTCCATCGTGCCAATTTCGACCCGAACCGCGTTCAGCTCAGCAAGCTACTCAACATCAAGACGGGCGGCTGTCCCGAAGATTGCGGCTATTGCAGCCAGTCGGCGCATCATGCCTCGGGCCTGAAAGCCTCGAAACTGATGGACCTTGATAGGGTTCTTGAAGAAGCACGGAAGGCAAAGGATAGCGGTGCGACCCGCTATTGCATGGGCGCTGCCTGGCGCAGCCCGAAGCCGCGCGACGAACCGGCGATTGTCGAGATGGTCAAACAGGTTAAGGCGCTTGGGCTGGAAACCTGCATGACACTCGGTATGCTGAACCCGGATCAGGCACAGACCTTCGCGGAAGCGGGCCTCGATTACTACAACCACAATATCGATACATCTGAGCGTTTCTATCCGCAGGTCATCACGACGCGCAGTTTCGATGACCGGCTGGAAACGCTTGCCAATGTCCGCGACGCCGGGATCAAGGTTTGCAGCGGCGGGATTCTCGGTCTTGGAGAAACCGAGGACGACCGCATCGACATGCTGGTGTCGCTGGCAAATCTGCCCACCCCGCCCGAAAGCGTGCCGATCAACATGCTGATCCCCATGCCGGGATCGCGGCTGGAAAAAGCCGAGCCTGTCGACCCAATCGCCTTTATCCGCATCATCGCGCTTGCCCGCCTGATGATGCCGCAATCGCATGTGCGGTTGACCGCCGGACGCCATGCGATGAGCGATGAAATGCAGGCGCTCTGCTTTTCGCGGGCGCAAATTCGATCTTTATCGGCGACACGCTGCTGACCGCCGCCAATCCGGGCGAAGACCGCGACACCAGCCTCATGCGCCGGCTTGGCCTCACCGCCGACACAGCGGACGCCCATGCATGAACGCTGATCCATTGGCCCGCTATGCCGCCAGGCTGAAAAGCCTTGAGCGGCGCGGGCATCTGCGCAGGCTTTCGCATCATGGCGGCGCGGATTTCAGTTCGAACGACTATCTGGGCCTTGCCGCCGCGCCGTCACTCCGCGAGGCATTGATCGACGCGCTTAAAACAGCCTTGCCAGCGGGGCGGGCGGGTCACGGCTGTTGCGCGGCAACCACCCGGAACACACGCTGCTGGAGGCCGAAGCCGCCACCTTTTTCGCGCGCCGTCGATGCTCTATTTCAGCACCGGCTATGCAGCAAATCTTGGCGTTCTCTCAACCTTGCCGCAACGCGGCGACCTGATCGCCTATGACGCGCTGGTCCATGCCAGCGCGCATGAGGATGCGGGCCGGAAAGGCCGACACCGTTTCCATCCCGCATAATGATGCGGAGGCATTCGACACGGCGATCCGCACCTGGCGCAACAAGGGCGGAAGCGGCACGCCATGGATTGTGGTGGAAAGCCTCTATTCGATGGATGGAGACTGCGCGCCGGTCTCCGATCTCGTTGAAATCGCCGACCGCCATGATGCCTTTCTCTTCATCGACGAAGCCCATGCCACCGGCGTGCACGGACCGGACGGGCGCGGTTTTGCGGCGGGGCTGGAAGGCAGGCCAAATGTGATTGTGCTCCACACCTGCGGCAAGGCCATGGGCAGTTCCGGTGGGCTGGTTGCAGCAGATCCGATCCTGCGTGATTATCTCGTCAACCGCGCGCGGCCCTTCATCTATTCCACCGCGCCGTCCCCTTGCAGGTATTCGCAACCCGGCTGGCACTGAAAACCATGGTTGCAGAAGACCATCGGCGGCAGGAATTGCACCGGCTTGTCGCTTTCGCCAATGCGCGTTTCGCCGATCTTTTCGGCAGGGCCGGCAGCGGAACGCAGATATTGCCGCTCATCATCGGCGATGCCGGGTGCGCCTTGCGCATCGCACGCCGCTTACAGGCCGAAGGCTTCGACATACGCGCCATCCGCCCGCCGACAGTGCCCTCCGGCACGGCGCGCCTGCGCATCACCATCACGCTCAATGTCGATGAACCCACAATAGCGCGCATGTTCGAGCGCCTTGCCGCGATCATGGGAGAGGAAACGATATGAACCGCACTTTCATTGTCACCGGCACCGATACGGGTATCGGAAAGACCGTCTTTTCCGCTGCGCTGACGGATGCGCTCGATGCCTGTTACTGGAAGCCGGTGCAATCGGGGCTGGACGAGGCGACCGACAGCCAAACCGTGGCAAGGCTGGCCGGGCTTTCGCGGCATCGGATCATCCCTGAAGCCTGGCGGCTCAAAACACCGGCTTCGCCGCATCTCTCCGCACGGATCGATGGCGTGGAAATCGATGCGGATGCGCTGGAAGTGCCGATGCTCGATGCGCCTCTGGTGATCGAAGGGGCAGGCGGATTGCATGTCCCGCTGACGCGCCGCACGACATTCATCGATGTTTTTGCGCGCTGGCGAAAGCCGGTCATCCTGTGTGCTAGAACCGGCCTTGGAACCATCAACCACACATTGCTTTCACTGGAGGCATTGAGCCGGCGCAATATTCCCGTACTCGGCATCGCCTTTATCGGCGAACCGCAACCCGACACCGAGGAGATTATCCCGGACATGAGCGGCGTGCGCAGGCTGGGCCGGTTGCCGCATCTGGCAAAACTTGACCGGGACGGGCTCCGCCGCGCCTTTCGCGAACATTTCGACATGAACGCTTTTAACGAGGCTTCCGCATGACCGGGCATTCTTCTCCTGTCTGGCATCCCTTCACCCAGCACGCCACCGAACCAGCTTTCCGCAGGATCGTCAAAACCGACGGCGCCTATCTGCACGATGAAACCGGCCGGTCGGTGCTGGACGCCATCTCCTCATGGTGGGTGATTACCCATGGGCACCGTCACCCGAAAATCATGACGGCGATCCGCGATGCGCTGGAACGCTTTGACCAGATCATCTTTGCCGAATTCACCCACGAACCGGCAGAAAGGCTTGCGCGTGATCTGGTCAGGCTTGCGCCACCGGGCCTTGCCCACGTCTTCTATTCCGACAGCGGCTCCACTGCGGTCGAGGTGGCGATCAAGATGGCGCTCGGTTTTTTCACAACAGAAAGAACCGCGTTCGCGCATCGTGGTGATGGAGCACAGCTATCACGGCGATACCATCGGCACCATGTCCACAGGCGCGCGCGGAGTGTTCAACGCGGCTTATGAGCCTCTGCTGTTTCAGGTTGACACCATCCCGTTTCCAATTGCGGGGCGGGAACAGGAAACGCTTGATGCGCTGGAGCAGTTCTGTCGCAGCGGCGATGTTGCTGCCCTGTTGATAGAGCCGCTGGTGCTGGGGCAGGCGGAATGAAAATCTATCCCGCGCATCTCCTGTCCGAGTTCCGGCGGATCACGCGCCGCTATGGAACGCTGCTCATCGCCGACGAAGTAATGACAGGATGGGGACGCACCGGCACCCTGTTTGCTTGCGAACAGGCATCCATCACGCCGGATATTTTGTGCCTGTCCAAAGGCATTACCGGCGGTGCGCTGCCGCTGGCTGCGACACTCAGCACGGCTGAAATCTTCGACGCGCATTTTTCGACGGATCGCAGCCGCGCCTTCTTTCATTCCAGTTCCTATACGGCCAATCCGATTGCCTGCGCCGCCGCATGCGCCAATATCGACGTCTGGCAGACCGAACCCGTCGCAAACCGTATCGAGACGCTGGCGCAATGGCATGCGCAAAGGCTTGCCCGCTTTCAGGACGACCCCGTTTCACCAATTTGCGCCAGCAAGGCACGATTGCCGCCCTTGATCTTGCCGTCGGGCAGACCGGCTATCTTTCCGATGCGGGACCGAAATTGAAAACCTTTTTCCGCGAACAGGGTGTGCTCCTGCGTCCGCTCGGCAATGTGATCTATCTGATGCCGCCCTATTGCGTGACGCCTGCCGATCTGGACCTTGCCTATGATGCCATCGATGCGGCAGCCGACAGGATCGGGATGGCGGCGCGATGAAGAGTGCAAGCCGCATGGCGGGCTTCGGCCATTATACGCCGGAGCGCCGGGTTGAAAATGCCGAACTGGAACAGCGGCTCGGGCTGGAATCCGGCTGGATCGAAAGGCGCACCGGCATTCGAGAACGGCGGTGGGCGGCACCCGGCGAAACCCTGACAGACATGGCAATGAAGGCCGGGAAAATGGCGCTCAATGATGCAGGTGTTCCACACAATTCGGTGGCGCTCGTCATTCTGGCTACATCGACGCCCGACCATCTTCTGCCGCCTTCCGCGCCGCTTCTCGCCCACAAGCTGGGACTCAAAATTGCGGCGCGATCGATCTGGCGGGCGCCTGTTCAGGCTTCCTCTATGCGCTCGTGCTGGCCGACGGTTTCGTCAGAAATACCGGCAAGCCGGTTCTGGTGGTCGCCGCCAATATATTGAGCCGCCGCATCGATATGGAGGAGCGCAACACGGCCATTCTGTTTGCCGATGCCGCCGGGGCCGTCCTGCTTGCGCCATCGAACGATCCGCAGGCCGGATTGCGTGGATCGTCACTCCTGTCGGATGGCGGAAATTACGGCCTGATATCCATTTCCGCTGGCGACACGAAAATGACCATGCGGGATGGAAAAGCCGTCTTCGCGCAGGCCGTGCGCCTGATGACGCATTGCGCCAGGGATGCGTTGGAACAAGCGCAGCTTGGTACCGCTGATGTGGACAGGTTCTTTCCGCATCAGGCAAATACGCGGATCATCGACACGGTCTGCGACCAGCTTGAGCTGCCTGTTTCCATCGCTGCCAGAACGATTTGCGCATTCGGCAATTCGTCAGCGGCAACGATACCGCTGTCGCTGTCGCTCGCCGCCCGATCACGGCCTTTTCAGCCCGGTGAACAGCTGCTCCTGTCGGCAGCGGGTGCCGGAATGCTCGCCGGTGCCGCGGTCTGGGCGATTGGCGACAGCTAAAACCAGATCACGCGTCGTACTGGTTATGAAGGAACTCGTCGCAGCAGAACCATCAGCTTGCAGGGGCCGCTTTGATCGGATCGAGAGAGATGCACGGCCCGCCGGGTACGACTTCAGCCAAGCAGACAGGCGGCGACAGAAGTTTTCTTATCGCCACCTGTTTATTTTCGTTAGTTCAGCTGTCCATGGAGCGTATCTGGCGTGCGGTTGCCTGCAGTAGCGCGAACGCTTCGAAACGCCTGTCGTGCCATTTGGCGCGCTCTGCATCCGGCCTGTTCACCGCGCCAAGTTCCGACATAGCATGCATGGCGGCGGCAAGATCCGGATAGGCCCCAGACGCCACCGCGCCCAGCATGGCCGAACCAAGCAGCACCGGCTCCGGCGATGTGGAGGCAGCGATGACGAGACCCGTCGTGTCTGCGAGTACCTGCCGCACGAGATTTGAACGCGCGGCACCGCCCGAAACCACGATAGTATCGGTTTCGATTCCTTTGCCTTCTGCGCCTCGACGATCTGCCGCGCACCATAACCAAGTCCGCACAGACCGGCGAGATAAAGTGCCGTCAAGCTGTCGATCCCGGCATCGAGATCAAGCCCGGCAATGATCGCGCGCGCATCAGGATCCGCGAACGGTGCGCGATTGCCGAGGAATTCCGGCACGACATGAATGTCACCGATGATCGCAGCCGCTTTGTCAACACCGCCCCTCGCCTCGACTTCGGCAGCAAGGCTGTCGGCCAGCCCTTTGCCCTGAGCCGCCGCCTGCTTTTCAGCTTCTGCCGCGAAAGGATGCATGTGGATCAGATGATCGATAGCAGCACCCGCCGCCGATTGTCCGCCCTCGTTCAGCCACAGACCCGGCACCATAGCCGAATAATATGGTCCCCAGACGCCATCCACGAAGACCGGCTGCTCGGTAGTGGTCATGGTGCAGGCCGACGTGCCGAACACATAGGCCATGCGCGACAATATCCGGCCTTCCGAACCGCGCGCCCCCACCGTGCCGATACCGCCTGCATGGGCGTCGATCAGACCGGCGGCAATTGCTATGCCCGGCTTTAAGCCCAGTTCAGCTGCAGCCTGTTCGTTCAATCCGCCAAGTTTCTCACCACCAGCGCGAACGTCGGTACCGATGCGGACGAAATTTTCATCCGCCAGTTCGCCAAGGCCAACTTCGCGGAAATAGGCTTCGTCCCAGCGATTTTCATGGCTGAGATAGGTCCATTTGCAGGTGACGGTGCAGGCGGAGCGGGCAAGACTGCCGCAGGATTTCCATGTGAGGAAATCAGTCAGATCGAAAAACTGCCAGGCTACGGCGAAAGTTTCAGGTTTGTTTTCCTTGAGCCACAGCAGTTTGGGCGTTTCCATCTCGGGCGAAATGGCGCCGCCCACATAATCGAGAACCCCGGCCCTCGTCGCATTGATGCGTTCGGCCTGAGCGATTGCGCGATGATCCATCCACACGATGATGTCACGCGCGGGATCGTTGGACGGGCCGACGGCAAGCGGTTTGCCTCCATCGCCCAGCACAACCAGCGAGCAGGTGGCGTCATAGCCGATACCGGCAATGTCGGCCGGATCGACACCCGCAAGCTTGACCGCTTCGCGCACGCTTTCGCAAACGGCCTGCCAGATATTAGCGCTCGACTGTTCCACGATGCTGCCCGCCTCACGCCAGATAGTGATATCGCTTTTGGCCGAAGCAAGCATGGTACCGCTGGCGTCGAAGAGACCGGCGCGGGCGCTGCCAGTGCCGACATCGACGCCCAGATAATAGCTCCTCATGGTCTCTCCCATTTACAGATCGAGGCTCTGCGGAAGAATGACCAGATCACGAATGGTGATGTTGCGCGGGCGGGTCAGCATGAACATCACCGATTCAGCCACTTCCTTCGCTTCCATCAAACTGCCGTTGGCAAGCGCTTCGTCGAGCTTGGCCTTCGGCCAATCACTGATGAGCGCGGTCACGACCGGACCCGGCAGAACGCCGCCAACGCGGATACCATGCGGGGCGACCTGACGGCGAACCGTATGCACGAAAGCCTGAACGGCGTGCTTGGAAGCCGTATAAATTGGCTCCCAGATCACCGGTACGACACCTGCGACGGAACTCGTCATGATGATATCGCCGGTCTTACGTTCCATCATATGCGGTAGCACTGCATGGATGGTGCGGAAGGCCGCATTGATATTGAGATTCAGCATGCGGTCCCAGGCATCCGGGTCGCCCTCCCACAGAGGACCACCGATATAGGCACCCGCATTGGCGTGGAAAACGTCGAGCTGCCCCGCCTGTTCAAGTATCTGCGGCATCATGGTGGCGACAGATGCCGGATTAAGCAGATCGACGACCAGCGGCTTTGCCTTGTCGCCAAGCTCGGCGCATTTTTCGACCAGCGCCTTCTCGTCGCGATCGACGAGAAACACTGTCATGCCCGCTTCGATCATGTGCTTTGCACATTCAAAGCCAATGCCGGAGGCAGCACCGGTAACGGCGCCAACTTTTCCGTTGAGATCCTGAGCCATTTTTCAGTCCTTAGAGGTTTAGGCGCGACCGTGCGACTGGCGCGAGCGGCGGGCAAGGGAATCGACGATCACTGCAATTGCAAGCACGGCACCTGTAATCATGTAGCGAAGCGAGGATGACAGATCGAGCAGCGTCAAACCGCTGGCAATCGACTGGATGACGATAATGCCGAGCAGGGCCGACCATGCGCTGCCGCGCCCGCCAAAGAGGCTGGTGCCGCCGATAACCGCCGCCGCAATGGCGTTGAGGTTGACGTCGCCGGTGCCTGCCTGCTGGCTGGAAGATGCCAGACGCGCCGCAGCCATGATGCCGCCTGCCGCCGCCAGTGTGGAGCACGCCATGAAAGCCGAAACATAGATGAAATTCACATTGATGCCGGCGCGGCGCGCGGCCTCGCGATTGCCGCCGACTGCCTGCACGGAGCGGCCCCATCTGGTGCGGGTAAGCGCATAGTTCATCGCGATCACCAGCGCCACGAACAGGCCGAACATCCAAGGCACACCGCGCGATTGGTTGAGATAGAACACCGCACCACCGACGATGATCGTGATGACAATGGCCTTGAGCGCGATCCCGGCTGACGACGGCGCCGACAGACCGGCTTCACGGCGGCGCCCAGCGGCGCGGAAACCGGTGAAGAAGATGGCCAGTCCCGCAACTGGTACAAATGCATAGGAAAGCGGGCGCGGCATGACCAGAAGCTGGCCGAAGCTCACGAGCCACGAGCCGTAAGGCAGATTGATGGAGCCGGTATTGCCGAGAAGATAAAGCTGAAGCCCAAGGGCTGCGAGCAGGCCGGCCAGCGTGGAAACGAAGCTCGGCATGCTGAAGCGGTTATAGAGAAATGCGTAAAGCAGGCCGATCAGCGCGCCGCTGCAAAGTGCTGCCAGCATCGCAAAGCCGACAGGCCAGCCGTGATTGACCCAGAGCACACCGACGATGGCCGAAGCCAGACCGCTGACCGAACCGACCGAAAGATCGATCTCGCCCAGCATCAGCACGCAGACGATGCCGAGCGAAATAACGCCGATGGTGGAGCAGTCGAACAGCAGATTGACGAGATTGTTGCTCGACAGAAAGACCGGGTTCAACGTCTGGAAAACGGTCCAGATGATGACGAGGCCGACGATAACCGGCAGCGATCCAAGATCTCCCGAACGAACACGGTCAAAGAAATTGCGCAGCGCGCCCAAAACGCCTTCATCATGGCGCACGCGTGTATCCTGGCGGTCGAGAGGGTATTTCCGGTTGCCTGGTTCATTATGCTTCTCCCCGATCATGGACCTGACCGGCTTCATGCTGCGCCTGACGCCGTTCGGCGCGGCGGGAAACGGAGTTGCTGCTCGCGCCGGTAATGGCTGCGACCAGTTCCTCGTTCGAGGAATCCGGGTAGAAAACACCGTTGTTGCGGCCAAGCCGCAGCACGACGATGCGGTCTGCCACGGCGCGCACGTCTTCCATATTGTGGCTGATCATCAGAACCCCGAGCCCGCGGTCCCGCACACGCTCGATAAGATCGAGAACCTCAGCCGTCTGTGCCACACCCAGCGCTGCCGTCGGCTCGTCGAGCATGATGAGCTTCGGATCGAGCAGCAGCGAGCGCGAGATCGCAACCGTCTGGCGCTGACCACCGGAGAGCGAGGCCACCGGCTCGCGCACGCTTGGAATGCGGGCGGATAATTCGTTCAGAAGCTTCCACGCCTTGATTTCCATCGACACCTCGTCGAGGCGGTATGGGCTCATCTCCCGGCCAAGAAAGATATTGGCGACGACATCGAGGTTCTCGCACAGCGCCAGATCCTGAAAGACCGTCGCAATGCCGAGATCGAGAGCAACGCCGGGCGAGGAAAGCGTGACTTTCTCACCGTTGAACTCGATGGTGCCGGATGTCGGCTGATGGACGCCAGCCAGCGTCTTGATGAGGGTTGATTTTCCCGCGCCATTATCGCCGACAAGAGCGACAACCTCGCCCGGAAAGACTTCCAGATCGATATCGGTCAGCGCTGAAACGGCGCCGAAATTCTTGGATATACCGCTAAGACGCAGCACAGGCTGCGATGATGTCGCGGCGGCTTTGTGATCTTGGGACATGATCTCACTTTCCCTGGCACATAGCAGGACATGCCATTCCGCACCGAATTGCCCGGCCGGATAACCGGCCGGGCGTGTCGCTATTTAGTTGGTGATACCGAGCTTTTGCAGCCTTCGGCATAACGGTCCACGCAGAGCGTAGCGGCGGGAACGATGTTCTTGTCGATGATCTCAGCCTTGAGGTTTTCAGCCGTCACAACCACTGGGACGAAAAGCTTCGACGGTGTGTTGTAAAGCGTAGCTTCGGCCTTCGGGGTTTCGCCATTCAGAAGCTGACCCGCGACGCGTGCAGCTTCTGCAGCAACGATTTCGGACGGCTTGTTGATCGTGTTGTACTGATCGCCCGAAATGATGAGCTGAAGTGCCGCAATCGTCGCATCATTGCCGGTGACCGGCGGAAGCGGATCGATGCCAGCCGCCTTCATGGCCGCAATCGCGCCGCCTGCGGTGCCGTCATTGGCAGCCACAACGCCGACGATCTGATCGCCAAAGCGGGTGATCTGGCCACTCGCCCATTGCTGGGCCTTGCTTGGCGCCCATTCAGGCGTGTCGTATTCGGCAAGCGTCTTGTAGCCGCTGTCCTTCAATCCGGCATGGATACCGTTCTTGATGAGACCGGCTGCGGCATCGGTCGGCGAGCCGTTGATCTGCAGAACGCCGCCCTTGTCACCCGGCACCCCTTGTCCTTCAGGTGCTTGACGAGCGATTCCGCAATCGACTTGCCAATGGCTTCATTGTCGAACGAGACATAGAAATCGGAGGTCGCATCCGGGATCGGACGGTCATAGGCGATGACCTTGATATCCTGCGACTGGGCGAGCTTGACCAGCGAAGCTGCCGCTGCCGTATCGACCGCGTCGAGCACGATCACCTTCGCACCCTGCGAAATGACCGAATTGAACTGCTGCTGCTGTTTGCTCGCATCGCCATCGGCATTAAGATAAAGCACCTTGCAGCTTTCGCAGATCTTCTTCATCTCGGCAGCGAAGCCTGGATAATCGCGCTCCTCATAGCGTGTCGATGCCTGATCCGGCATCAAAAGCCAACCACTGCATCCTTCACTTCCGCCTGTGCGCCACTGCTTGCGAAAGATGACAGCACCACTGCAGCAAAAGCTGCCTTACCGAACATATTCTTCATATCTCACTCCCACCATTTTTCCATTTCTGGTTCGACCAACTTGCGGGCGAATTAAAATTCGCTGCTCCACCCATATTTCTCCCCGCAGCGGCCTCCACTCCATGAATGCCGCTTCTTCGGCGTCGCTTCGTTTTGCAACTCATCGCATCACCGGGGCATTATTATGCTGCACCATCGATAGTGCAGCATTAACATTGCTCAACACCCCACATCTGGTCAAGAGGAAAATGACGGAGGAATAGGTCGGATTAGATCCCGCCCCACTTGCGGTGAATGGTGTCTGCCCGTTAAGATCGGGCTCCAATTCAGACGGATAAGCGCGCTTGATGAGTATTCCCCGGAAAGTAACCATCTATGATATATCGGAGCGGGCAGGTGTATCTGCCTCAACCGTTGCTTCCGTTATGAATGGTTCATGGAAAAATCGGAGAATTACCAAAGCAACGGCCGATAAAATCCGAATGATAGCCGACGATCTCGGCTATACAATCAATCTTCAGGCGCGTGGACTACGTATATCGAATTCCGGCCTTATCGGCATGATCTTGCCGATGCTGGACAATCGCTATTTCAGCTCCATGGCAGCATCGTTCGAAACGGTGGCGCGCTCACGCAATCTTATCCCCGTTGTGGCCAGCACGTTGCGCGACCCACAACAGGAACGCAGCACTGTGGAAACGCTGATCGCCCATAATGTCGATGCCCTCTTGATCGCAGGCGCAACCGATCCGGACAGCGTCGCCAGACTCTGTGAAACGGCTCACCTGAAACATATCAATGTCGATCTTCCAGGAAAGCGCGGCGCGTCTGTGATCAGCGACAATTATGATGGCGCCCGCCAACTCACGCATCAGATTGCCCATCGTCGCCCCCGTCGAAAGGATAACAGTTTCTATTTCATTGGCGGAGTGGACAGTGACCACAATACACGCGCACGCGTTCAAGGCTACCGAGATGAGCTGGACGCTCTGAACCTCCCGGTACACGCTGATGCCATCATGACAATGGCTACGATCCCGATATCGCCGCAAGGACGATCCGTGATATTTACAAAGAGCTGAATGGGCTACCCGAGGCCCTGTTCGTCAACTCGACGAGCCTTCGAGGGCGTCGTCAGCTTTCTCAAGACGCTTCCGGTCGATGAAGTTCGAGAATGCTCCATCGGGTGTTTCGACTGGGATCCCTTCATCGAGGTTCTGCATTTTCCGGTTGTCATGATCCGCCAGAATGTTCAGGCTATGATCGAGCGTGCATTTGAGCTTCTGGACGAACCGGCTCAAACAACCGACCTGCCTGAAATGATACGAACGGAACTGATCGTCCCGGCTGTTTAAAACCGGCTCTATGCCGCGCGTTGCAGTTGAAGGGCGCGCTCCATATCCGCCCGGTTGACTGTCGCACCGAACAAGGGAGTGCCGGTATCGAACAAACGGCTGAAAACCAGCGGTCCTGCATCGACAGGATCGAACCCGATACGGTCGATAAAGGCACCCACTTCCCTGCGTGCATCCGCATCGTTCCCGGCAACAGCAAGCGCACGGCGCTCGGGATCACCTTTCAAACGAGCTTCCTCATCTATTTCATGATAGCCCATGTGGTTGAAGCTCCGCACCAGTCGTGCACCCGGCAGGAAATCCTGCACAACCTCACTGCTTGAACGCTCACCCTCGAACTCTGCGATCATTCCGTCCGTCGGTGCCCAGTAGTTCATGGCGTCGATAACGATCTTGCCCTGCATCAATTCCGGCGCAAGATTGCGATATTTGGACAGCGGCAATGCAAGCACGACGATATCCGCAGCCGCAATCACGCTTTCGGCCGTATCGGCCCGCGCGCCTGGCACCATGATTTCCAGCACAAGTGCGATATCTTCCGGCGCTTTGGACGTTGCCAGCCGCACCTCATAGCCCGCCGCAATTGCACGGCGAGCTATGGCGGTGCCAACACGGCCCGCCCCCAATATGCCGATGGTCCTGACCTGAGATATTGGCATATTCCGTTTACTCCTGTTTATTTTCCAGAACCCAGTTCCGCATCGACAAGCGGCTTTACCTTGGTACCCAGCAGCTCTATCGAACGCAGGAATGCCTTGTGCGGCATTTGTCCGACGTCCATCTGTAAGAACTGCCGCATATGACCGATGTGCTTGTGCAACTCGACAATACGTTCGGCGATTTCCTCCGGACTGCCCGCAAAATCGCACCTGCACCCCTTGCCTCACGGTCGTAATGCGAGCGGGGCGGTGGAGCGAAGCCCCGGATTTTGCCGATCTGTTCCATGACTGCATGCCAGTGAGTCCAGAAGAATTCTTTTGCTTCCGTGGCATTCTCACCGATGAAGCCCGGTGTTGCGACCGAGACCTTCACTCTTTCCGGTGCGATTTCCGCCTGGGCGGCCGCGCGCCGGTAAAGATCAGCCAGCGGTGCAAAACGCGATGCCTGCCCACCGATGATTGCGTAGGAAATTGGCAAACCGAGCAGGCCAGCACGAACCGACGAATGCGGATTTCCCCGGTTGCGAGCCAGACTGGCAGCGAACCGCTATCTGGACGCGGTACAACAAGCGCGTCGTTCAACGCCGGACGAAATTTACCCTGCCAGGTGACGTTCTCGCTTTCATTGATCTTTAAAAGCAGATCGAGTTTCTCAGCATAAAGCTCGTCATAGTCGTTCAGATCATGTCCGAAAAGCGGAAAGGATTCGGTTGAAGAACCTCGACCAGCCGTAATTTCAGCACGACCGTTAGACAGCGCGTCCACCGTAGCAAACTGCTGATAGACCCGTACGGGATCATCGGTGCTCAGCACTGTTACAGCGCTGCCAAGTTTGATGTTCTTGGTGGTCGACGCCGCGGCGCCAGAATGACGGTCGCAGCCGAAGCCGGCATCTCACGTGTATGATGCTCGCCAATACCGAAATAATCGAGGCCAACCTCATCGGCGAGCTGAATGGCTTCAAGCAAGTTGCGCGTTGCATCCGCCGTAGAGCCGAGCTCGCCAGTAGCGGTATTCTTCTGCACGTCCCCGAAACTATATACGCCTAGCTCCATGTCGTTCTCTCCTTGAGGCGCAGGGAACACCATACGCCTAATGGTATATATTAGTGACTGAGTGTAATATCGGTACTACCTGCCGACATGCAAGAAGGCACATTTTCGAAACCCGGTATCCTGAAAGTGCCTGTGATGAGATCAATTCGACGAGTAAATTTTCTCGCAAACCAGAAAAACACTATCGTCGGAGATCATGTAGACTGCCGGATTATCGGTCGTTTAACTTGGTTGTTCAGATTCCAGAGCATTTCCGGTTTTCCTGAATTATTGGAAATGCTCTATCCTTTTGTTTTTAAGCGTGTTTCATCCTGAAACCGGCCCGCTTGCGGGAAGCATGCTTTAATTGGAGACGAAGCCTTCATGATCAAGGGTATAGCGCTTCTATTGTTGTTCCAGCTATTTGGCGAAAGCATCATCTTCATGAGCGGGTTCCCCGTACCGGGCCCTGTTGTGGGACTCGTGCTTCTGTTCGTAGCCATGCAACTGTGCAAGACATTCAACTGGAATATCTTTGCCGAAGCTGAAACAGCGGCGGATGCATTTCTCAGCAATCTCGGTCTGCTCTTCGTTCCGGCCGGCGTTGGGGTGGTGGCGATGTGGAGCCAGATTCAGGGACAAGCTACCGCAATTCTGGCAATCGTCGTTGTCTCTGCAATTCTTACATTGGCGGTGACGGTCTGGACATTCGTTCTCGTACAGCGCTTCATGGGGCGGAGATAGCGTTATGAAACATCCACTTGAACTATGGGTTTACCTTTCAGCCTCGCCATTGCTCTGGCTCACTCTCACACTCTGCGCATGGATCGTGGCAACACAAATCTCGGTCCGGCTGAGGCGCCATCCGCTGGCCAACCCGGTTCTGATTTCCATCTTGTTGCTGTCCAGCCTGCTTGTGATTTTCGATGTTCCCTATACAAGTTTTTTGAGGGAGCCCAGTTTATCCACTTCCTGCTTGGTCCAGCTACTGTCGCCATCGCAGTGCCTCTATTCCGCCAATGGCATCAGGTGCGGAAAGCCCTCATTCCGATGGGGGCCGCATTGGTCGTCGGTTCCTTCTTTGCTGTTTTTCCATCGTCGTGATGGGCAAATGGGCCAATCTCTCCAATGAAGTGTTGATTTCTTTCCTTCCAAAATCGGCAACGGCAGGCGTGGCGATGGCAATTTCCTCCACGCTTGGCGGCACACCCTCACTCACAGCAGTACTGGTCGTACTGACCGGTATTATTGGAGCACTTGTCGTCACCCCTTTCATGAATGCGATGCGGATAACGGATTATGCGGCACGGGGATTTGCCGTTGGGTTGACATCGCACGGCATTGGAACTGCGCGCGCCTTCGATGTCAACGAAACGGCGGGACTGTTTGCCGGGATTGCCATGGCCCTGAATGCGATTGCAACCTCGCTTGTGGTTCCGTTGCTCGTCAAGTTACTCCTCAACTGAGTCCACAATCGGCTTTTAAGCGAGTGGCTGATTATCACCAAGCTGTAGCCCGCGAGCCATTGGCTCGCGGGCTACATATGGGAACCAAGAACTATAAGCCTATATATGTCGACAGTGCAGTTGATTTACTGCTTGATTGCCTCAGCCTGAATTTCAAGCTTGACCATCTTGGCCATACCTTCCTTGACGAGGAAGTCCACGCCCCATTGGGTGCGATCGATAGTTGTTTCAAAGTCGCCGCCGCAGACCTCCGCTTTGAAGATAGGGCTTTGATAACAACCGAATTTGGTGGCGGTCAGCTGAATTGGCTGTGTCTTTCCCTTCATGGTCAGATTGCCATCGACCGATACCAGCTTGTCTCCGGCGAAATTCCACCTGGTCGACTTGAATTCAATGGTCGGGAACTTTTCCGCGTCCAGCATGTCAGCACCTGTCACGTGCTTATCAAATGCGGCCATGCCTGTATTCAGCGTCTTTACCGGGATTGAAATATCCATCTTCCCATCCATGGTTTCAGGATCGAACGAGATATCGCCGTTGATCTCATAGAAACCGCCGCTGTTGGTCGATGTATTGAAATGATCAATATAGAAAACAGCTTTTGTGTGTGTTGGGTCCAGCTTGTAATCTGCCGCCTGAGCAGCCGAGATGGACAGCAACGAGGCGAAGATCGGCAGTGCGAATACTCTCATGTCTATTTCCTTATCGAGATGTAATGGTGAAGCGTGAATGCGAGCGAAATTTTGATAGTCCGCCTGAAGCAGTCATGCTTCGATGCCTTTGTAAGTAGCTTCACGGCCCAACGCTGAGTAGTGCGGATTTCGGTACTCAATGTCCTATAAATAGGACGGTTGCCGACAGGTGAATCGAGGCGGTGCAGAATGCTGCTCGGATTAGAGGAATTTTCCCGGCAGCGGTGGACGGCGCATGAAGAGTGTCACCAGCGCAGCAAGAGCGATACCGAGGCCGATCATGACGAACATGTCGCTGTAAGCCAGCACAAAAGCCTCACGTTGAACGGTTCTGGCGAGCATGGCCGTGGCTTGTGCAGTCACAGTCGCCGGGTCGCTGTTATGGATTTCCAGCATGGCAGCGGTTTGGTCGATGCGAGCCTGCACATCAGCAGCACCCCGTTCCAGGTGTAAACCGAGCAGATTGGAGTGCACCTGTTCCTGTATGCGTGTGAATGTGCTGACCGCAGCAAGCCCGATGGCTGTGCCGACTGTACGAACGATATGAACGAGAGAAGCAATCCATGGTATTTCCCTGACGCTGATATCTTCCGTTATCAGCACCATCAACGGCACTGCGGTAAATGGTGCGGCGATGGATTGCACGAACAGCGAAGGCAATATCTGATCCGACGTCCACAGATGCGTCAGATTGGACAGTATAAGAACGCCTGCGTCGAACAGCATCAGTCCGAAAGCGGCCATACTGCGTGGGTCCATTCTATAAGCCAGCCAGGCGACAAATGGTGTCAGAACGATCTGCGGCAAAGCCGAAACCCAGAACATTGTGCCGCTTTCCAGTGCACGATACCCCTGAATACGGATCAGGTATTGCGGCAGCAGAAAAGCAGAGGTCATCAGCCCGATACGCATGGCGAACATCAAGAACAAGCTGAAACCAATATTGCGTCTGGCAAGCAGGCGCGGGCTGACGACGGGGTCTGGATGCCACAATGCATGGATGAGATAGATGCTTAGAAAGAACAAGGCTGAAGCCAGCAGACCCACGATCAATCCCGATCCAAGCCAGTCGAGGCGATTGCCTGATCAAGTGCCGTTACCAATGCCGCCAGCCCGAAAGACAGCGCCAGCAGACCGAACCCGTCATGTCTGCGGAAACACAGGAACTTGATAGGATCGTTGGCAAGTCCGTACGCTCCGGCCAGCAGGGTAAGGCTGCCAGGCACGATATTGATCCAGAACAGATATTCCCATGAAAGATGGGTAATTACCCATCCTTCGATGCTGACGGCAAGATTAGGCGTAAGAGACGAGGCAAGCGCGTAAAGCGATAATCCATAAAGCCGTAAGTGCTGCGGCAGATGCCGCATAATCACGGCATAAGCCATCGGCATCAGGATACCTGCACTCAGGCCGCGTATCGCCTGGACGCTGATAAGTGTCTGGAGATTGGGGCTGAGTGGCGCCACCATCGATGCAACCGTGAAAATGAGTGCACCGATCATAACGCCACGGGCAGGTGAGAGGATGGAGCGCAACCAGACGGCAGATGGTATAGCTGCCACTTCGGCCACGACATAAGCTGTCGTCAGCCAGCTTGCCTCATCCATACTGACGCCAAGTGCTCCGCGAATATCAGCAAGTCCGATATCGGTAAGGCGGGAGTTCAACAGGGATGTCGTCGTGCCGAGCAAGACGGCGGCGACACCGACCAGAGCCCGCATGTCGGGCAGTCCTGTGGGGCGCGATTGGGCGGCACCCTGAACGGTCGTAGCGATGGACATGGCTTTTCTGCTCCCGCCGCCTGCCGGTTTCAAACCAAGTTTCGCGACACGCGGTCTAACTAGCTATTTGATGAGACTGGCAGTCGTCTCGATGCTTTGGTCAGTATGCACGGTTGCAATAACCGACATTCCTGGACGAAGCAGGCTGTCGAGTTCATTATCCCGCTCCAGTGCGATGCGTACGCCGACGCGCTGAGCCACCTTCGTGAAATTGCCGGTCGCGTTGTCCGGCGGCAGCAGACTGAACTCCGAACCTGTTGCCGGTGAAAGCCGCTCCACATGACCGCGCAATTCCTTGCCCGGGAATGTATCCACCGTCACGCTGACAACCTGCCCCGGCCTGAACTTGGCCAACTGCGTTTCCTTAAAGTTGGCGACCACATAAAGCTTCGAGACAGGCACGACCGAAACAAGCTGTGATCCGACTCGCACATATTGCCCTTCACGTACGCTACTGACACCCACGACACCATCGACCGGGGCTGTGATGCGTGTACGATCCAGGTCGATCTGCGCGAGCCGCAATGCAGCCCTCTGACTGGACAGTTCTGCTTGCGCTTGATCGGACTGGGTTGCGAGAACGTCCAGCTTCTGGCGCTCGGCTCCTATTTCGGCTTGCTTCTCGGCAATCTGCGCTTCTATGCGTTTGACATCGGCAATTGCGGCCTCCAGCTTTTGCGCGGTCGACCAGCCGTTTTTCGTCAGAGACGTCTGGCGTTGGCCCTCGCTTACGATACGTTCGCGATCAGCATTGAGCGCGGCCAGCCCCGCTTCTGCCTGCTCGATCACACGCTGCTGCAAGGTGATGTTGCTCTGTGCATTGCGGATTGCAGCCTGTGCGGCGGTTACACTTGCCTTGGCTTGATCCACCTTGGCCTGATACTGAGTCGGGTCGATCTCCATCAGCAATTGGCCGACCTTGACGTGCTGGTAGTCTTCTACGAGCAGGTGCACGACACGCCCGCCAACTTCAGCGCTGACCGGCGTTGTGTCGGCACGCAGATAAGCATTATCGGTCGTCTGGCTGGTCATGCCGGCAACCCAACTGCCCCAGCCAAGCGGAATGACGATGGCAAGACCGATCCCGGCAACAATCACAGACGCACGTGCAAGGCTGAGATAGACCCGGCGGCGAGACTTTCTGGTTGCTTTTGGGGTCTCCGGCTTTTCCTTGGCTGGAGCTGGCTGCTGCAAGAGAACAACTGGCTTGTTCATAACACGCAGTTCCTGAATTGATTGTCTGAATCGGTGCCCGATGGTGAGAACCGAAAGGCGAAGCCGTGGCTTCGCCTTTCGGTTTCGACACAGGACGGGTGTCGTTAGTTCTGGTAACTGGAAGGCGAAGCATCACCAAAGCGATGTGCCGAACCGTTCTCTGTGACCTGTTTTGCAGGAGTGATCGCAGCCGTGCTCGTGAAATCGAGCTTGCGGAACGAAGTGTTCACGCTCCGTCCAGGCAGAACAAATGCCTTGTCCTGTGCAGCCATGGCTTCCGGCTGGCCAACGAATGGGTTTTCAGCCGAAGCGATGCCTGTGCTGAACACAATCGCGGTGATGGCAAGAGCAATCTTTTTCATTTTCTGTCTCCTTGGACCTTGCTTTCGGCTCGAGAAAATCGAAGCCGTTCGATGAAGCGAATATGGCGCCTACCCTTCCATGATTGAAATGATTTGTTATAATTTGAATTATGAGCAGTATTCATAATATCGACCTCAATCTCATCCGCGTCTTCAATGCTCTGATGGAAGAGCGGAACGTGACAAGGCGGGGAAAGACTTAATCTCACCCAGTCCGCAGTCAGTCATGCTCTCGGGAAGTTGCGTCAAGCGCTGTCGGACAAGCTGTTCGTGCGTGGGCCGCAGGGGATGCACCCGACGCCACGAGCGGAGGAATTATCGCAGCCGCTGCGTGCCGCCCTTGCCGATATATCGGCGGCACTTTCACCGGTGCAATTTGATCCTGCCACGGCGGATATGAGTTTCGTGGTCGCCACTTCCGATTTTATATCGGCACTCTCTTCCCGGCTGTCATGGCGCGGCGAACGGGAAGCGCCCGGTGTCCGGCTTTGGCTGCGGTTATTCAACGATCTCAATCTCGTTGAAGAACTGGATCGGGGAACGTTACATTTGGTTGTTGGCGCATTCGGGCGCGTTCCCAGCCGCTTCAGGCGTGAACCGCTCGTATCCGTCGATAGTGTCTGGATCATGCGCGAAGGCCATCCGGCCTCTTCTGCTGCACTGACGATTGAGACGCTCGGCCATTATCCGCATATTGACGTCTTGTTGTCGGGCCGCGCGGCAATGGAAGCTGCTGGCATGCAAGAGCAAGAAGGTCTTGAACGCGCATTTGTAACCAGCAATCCACCGTTTCTTGAGGGTCTGCTGCGGGACGCGGGGCTGTCTCGCCGCATCGGCGCAACAGTTTCCCTTATTCTTGCCGTGCCGCCGCTTGTGGCGTCAACCGACATGATCGCCCTTGTGCCGCGTAGCGTGGCGGAAACCTATAAAGACACTTATGGCCTCGTTCTGCATGAGGCGCCCTATCCGCTGCCAGCCACTCAGATCAACATGCTGTCGCACAATACTTTCGGGGCGCATCCGGCTGTTGCCTGGTTGCGCTCCATTCTCCGTGAGGCGATAAAACCTCATAATCCCGGTCAGCAAGCAAGGCTCGCTGACCGGGATTATTGTGGCAGGCGGATTATTTGCCGGTCGTCATCGTGTTGTAGCTGGTGATCAGGTTCCGATAATCCGGAATGTGGTTTGCAAACAGCGTGCCCAGACCTTCAATATCGTTGCGCCAGTCGCGATGCAGTTCGCAAGCCACACCGAACCAGGTCATCAGTTGCACACCGGCTGCGCTCATGCGGTCCCAGGCCGAATGGCGGGTTACTTCACTGAAAGTACCTGACGCATCGGTGACGACAAAGACGTCGAAACCAGCCTCGATGGCAGACAATGCCGGGAAGGCCACGCAGACTTCGGTCACGACACCGGCGATCAGCAATTGCTTTTACCGGTAGCCTTCACCGCCTTGACGAACTCTTCATTGTCCCAGGCGTTGATCTGTCCCGGTCGGGCAATGTAAGGCGCATCGGGAAACGCTTCCTTCAGTTCCGGCACCAATGGGCCGTTCGGGCCGTTTTCAAAACTGGTAGTCAGAATGGTCGGCAGCTTGAAATATTTGGCAAGATCGGCAAGGGCGAGCACGTTGTTCTTGAACTTGTCCGGATCGAAATCCCGTACCAGCGACAGCAGGCCGGTCTGGTGATCGACGAGAAGAACAGCAACGTCATCCTTGTCGAGGCGTACATATGGCTTGGTCATCGACGGTTCCTTTCTGGAAGCCAGAGTTTGGATCGCCGCCCGTATATTCGTGTTACGGTTGGCATTAGTGGAATGAATGAAAGCTATCTCAGCAACGAAAAGCGCAAAAGATTGTAAAATCGACGTTGCGTTCTATCAATAGAACGATGGAAGACCTGAACGACCTTTATTACTTTGTGCAGGTGGTGGATCATGGCGGCTTCGCGCAGGCAGGCCGCGCCATGGGCCTGCATAAATCGAAACTCAGCCGCCGCATTGCGCTTCTGGAGGAGCGGTTGGGTGTCCGATTGATTCAGCGCTCGTCGCGCCACTTTTCCGTCACCGATATCGGACGTGAATATTACCGCCGCTGTCTCGCCGTTCTGGTGGAAGCGGAAGCCGCGACTGCTTTCATCGCACAACATCGCGACGAGCCGCAGGGCGTGGTGCGGGTAAGCTGCCCGACAGCGCTGATTTCATTCCAGTTCGGTGTGTTATTCGCAAAATTTCTCACAGCCTACCCAAAGGTGGATCTGCATCTTGAAAGCACCAATCGCCGTGTTGATGTGATCGGCGAACGGTTCGACGTTTCCATCCGCGTGCGGTTTCCACCGCTGGAGCAGACCGATCTTCTGATGCGGAAACTGGATGACAGCTCGCAATATCTGGTCGCGCGGCCGGGATTTCTTAAAACGCCGGTCACAACACCCGCTGGCCTGACAGGCCTGCCAAGCCTTGCATGGACATCGGCCTCCCATAATTATGAATGGCGGCTTGAAAAGCATAATGGTGAGCGTGCCGTTATTCCGCACCGCCCCGTCTTCTGACTGACGACATGGCAGCCTTGCGCGACGCAGCACTCGACGGAGCCGGGATCGTACAATTGCCAACGATGATGATCTGGCGGGATCTGGCGGCAGGCACATTGGTGCCGGTTCTACCCGAATGGCGTCCGGCATCGGGCATTGTGCATGCGGTATTTCCATCTCGGCGCGGCCTGTTGCCTTCAGTGCGGACCCTGATCGACTTTCTGGCAAGGGAATGCGCTGTGCAACGCAAAGCCATCGATGAAAGTATTTTCTGGCCGGGAGCGGCGAAACACACTGAAACGTGAACGTAGAGATGCTGCGATAACGTGAATTTTATCAGATAAGGGTGATCCCGGTGCGTAATGATCTGTCTTCCATTTTCAGGGTGGAGGACCCATGACAGCGACAGACCCGAACCACGACACACCGCTGATATTTCCATTTCTAGCGCCTTTATATCGCAAGACTCACGATTCAGCCTATACGGCGCTGAGAGTAACCAGCGGCGGTATCATGAGTTGGTTTGGCTGGGAGAAACTCTTCAATGGCGACATGCCCCGCGACATCGAGCTGTTTCAGCAGCTGGGTCTCGAACCCGCAGTGCCGCTGGCCTATTTCACCAGTGGGCTGGAGTTTTTCGGCGGCATTGCCATTGCGCTTGGCCTGCTGACCCGTCCGCTTTCCTTCATGCTTTTCATTCAGATGATTGTCATTCTGGTCATGGTCATGATCCCGCGCGGCTCCGGCTTTCAGCTTTCAACCGTCTGGCTAGGTGTCTTCGCCTATCTGAGCACACAGGGCAGCGGACGTTGGTCAGTAGACCGATTGATCGGTAGACAGTTCTAGTGGATTGAATTTGACGTTTGATACCCGTCCGATGTTAATCCCGTTTCAAACGCCAAATTCAAAAAATCCTATAGATTCATAAAGTTACTAGTGGTCTGAAAAGGCGGCAGTTGCCTGCCGCCCTTCTGTGCTTCGGTTTCATCAGCTGCGCTGTGAATCGAGCTGTTCGTGGTTCTTTTCGACTTCCTGTGCCTTCATGTAGCTTTCGATCAGAAGCTGATAGGGAGGGAAAATCTTGGTGTAGACGTTTGCCCATTCCTGCGCGTCGTCACGATGCCACGTCTTCTGGAGTTCGGAAGCCACCGCAGCCGTATCCATCGGCACGACACCGGCCTGAACGACACGGGCCAGCGTGATTTCCTGGGCCATTTTGGAATAGGTGCCGGATGCGTCCACCACAGCGAAAACCTTATAGCCGTCCTGAACAGCACTGATTGCCGGGAAGGCCATGCAGACGCTGGTGATGGTGCCTGCGATGATGAGGGTCTTGCGGCCCGTTGCCTTGACGGCAGCAACGAAATCCGGATTGTCCCATGCATTGATCTCGCCACGGCGGGCTACATATTTGGCATGAGGAGCGTTCTCATGAATCTCCGGGATCAGCGGACCATTGGGGCCCTGCGGCACGGATGCCGTGGTGATAACGGGCATCTTGGTCAACGTTGCCATCTTGGCGAGTGCTGTCGCATGATTGCGCAAGACGGGCATCGGCATGTCTGCAACGGTCTGAAACAGGCCGCTCTGATGGTCGATCAAAAGCATAACGGCATCGTTGGGATCAATAACCGGACGCTGGCCATTAAAGTTAGCTGGACTGCTCATTTTAAGTCTCCTTCTTCAGGCTTGGACTTGTTCAGGGCCGAAATCATTTCCGGTCCGGGGATACCCAGGGCTCGTACTGACACCATGGGAATGGATCAGGCAGGAATGGCGCCGAATTTCCCTGTTCGAAAATCTGCGAAAGCATCCTGCAATTCTTCGTTTGTATTCATGACGAACGGGCCACGCATGGCGACCGGCTCTCCAAGCGGTTCGCCGCTCAAAAGGAGGACGGTTGCGTCGCTGTCAGCCGTAACCTCGAAACTGCCGCCCTTTCGATTGAGCAGAACGAATTGCGCATCGCGTGCCGACCGGCTGCCGTTGACAGTGATCGTTCCGCGCAAGATTGCCAGACCGGTCGTGTGTCGATCAGGAAGATCAAACACAACGCTTCCGCCCTGCTTCAGGCGCAGGTCCCAAAGATCGATCGGTGTGAAGGTGCGCGCTGGTCCGGCATGTCCGGCATAATTTCCGGCTATGACGCGGACGGTTCCGGCTTCATCCGGCAAGACCACGGTCGGAATATTCCAATCAAGTACCGTCTGATAAGCGGCAGGTGCGGACTTGTCTTTGGCAGGAAGATTTACCCAGAGCTGCACCATTTCCAGCGTGCCTCCCTGTTCGGTAAACGTCCTCGAATGACGCTCTTCGTGCATAATCCCGGCGCCGGCAGTCATCCATTGTACATCACCGGGGCCGATCAGTCCTCCGCTTCCGGTGGAATCGCGATGTTCAACTTCGCCCTGATAGACAATGGTCACGGTTTCAAAACCGCGATGGGGATGGCTGCCAACGCCGCGTGGGGTTGAGGTGGGGGCGAACTGTTCCGGACCGGCATAATCAAGATGCAGAAAGGGGCTGATATGCTCGCCCATTGTCGCGTGGGACAACATGGAGCGAACCGGAAATCCATCTCCCACCCAATGGGGCGACGGACTGCTGTAAACGCCGATAACCTGTCTCATCTCGATCTTCCCAATTTGCTTCGTTGCCATGTGGGCACTGGAATGACTGTCTGAGAGCAAAATAAATCTGGAACAAACGCGCCGGTAGATCGAAGTTCAGGCTATACTGTCCTGAAAACAGGACAATGAAAGACCCGGTCATGGCTGATCTCAACGATATGCGGCTTTTGTGGAAGTCGTGGAACAAGGCGGCTTTTCAGCAGCAGCCCGAAAGCTGGATATGCCGCGCTCCAGGCTGAGCCGCCGGATCGCTTTGTTGGAAGAAGAACTCGGCGTCCGCCTTCTTCAACGTACCACCCGGCTGTTTGCAGTAACTGAGATCGGCCGAGAGTTTCATCACCATTGCCTGGCGATGATGATTGAGGCCGATGCTGCGCTGGAAGTAATCGACAGAATGCGTGCGGAACCGCAAGGCACGGTGCGGGTGAGTTGCCCGGCATCGGTCATCTATTTCCAGGTCGGTGAAATGATCGCTCGTTTCATGGCCCGATATCCCAAGGTGAAGGTACATCTGGAAAGCACAAATCGGCGCGTGGACGTTATCCGTGAGAGCTTCGATCTCGCCATCCGCGTCCGCTTCCCACCACTGGAGGATAGTGATCTGGTCATCCGCAAGCTGGCGGAAAGCGAACAACGACTGGTGGCCAGCCCTATATTCGTCAAGGAGGGATGTAATGCCGTGCCGGCCGACCTTGTCGACATGCCTGGTCTTGCCTGGGGGCATCACAAAACAGTTTTGAATGGAACCTACTTGGTCCCAACGGCGCTACGGCTGAAATTCCCTATCAACCGCTTCTGATCACAGAAGATATGGTTGCGCTGCGGCTGGCCGCACTTCAAGGCATCGGTGTTTGCCAGTTTCCCGCAATGGTTATTCAGGAGGACGTGAAGGCAGGACGATTGGTTGATCTTCTACCCGACTGGGCACCCGCAGCGGCATAATCCATGCCGCCTTTCCGTCGCGCCGCGGTCTTTTGCCCTCTGTGCGCGCCCTTCTCGATTTTCTGGCCGATGAATATGCGGCACTTTCCGCAAGCGAGCAGAAGGCATGACGGTACTGTCGATCAGTGAATGAGGCCCATCGGCGAAAATCATCCAGACCGCCATGGCAACCATCATAAGGTTCTCCGTCAGAGACACGAAACCAAGCGGTACGTTGCTGTCGCCACCGACGCAGGCGCATTTCAACTCGCGCTTGTCGATGTAAACAGCCTTGAATACCGAGACTGCGCCAATGCCGCCGATGAAAAGGGCGACCGGGATAGACAGCCACATCAACGCGCCTGCTATCATCAGGATACCGGCGAGCGCTTCCGCGAAGGGATAAACATAAGCGTAGCGGACCCATCGTTGCGCCAGAAGATCGTAGTTCAGGAACATTGTGGCAAAACCATCGACGTCCTTGAGTTTCTGCAGTGCAAGAAGACACATTGCGATAGCGACGAACCATTCGGCTGTCTGGACAGCCGGGAAACTTCAAAGGCTGCCCAGCTTCGCGGCCAATGCCATCAAAGCAGCCATCGCGAAGAGCGCCATCACAGGCGTGTAGCTTACGGCATCCTTGTCCTTGACCTGACGACCGAAAAACCGACGAGATCGTCATAACCGCCGATCCTCTTTCCGTCGATGAAGGTCTGGGGCGTCGTCTTTACGTCATGCTTGGCCTTGAATGCGTCAGTCTCCTCGCGCGTGGTCAGATGATGATCGTCGACCTCGTAACCTTCGCGTTTGAGGAGGTCGAGTGCCTTGAGCCCGTAGGGGCAGGTGTGTTCGGCAGTCACCATTCGATAAAGCTCGGCGTGTTTTGCTGCATGGGTCGCCATGATCTGCGTTCCTCCGGTTTATAATTTCACTCTTGCGAACACTTCGACCAATTCACTGAACTTAATGCGCTGAAGACTGGCATCAGTCGAAACGATCGTCTCCCCGAGACAACAGGCAACAGATGGTCTCGGTTCCCGACTTTGCCGAAGGTGATGCCAGTCTCACTGCATGGAGCGGGCAATGGCACCACTGCGCGGTTGAACCGAAAGATCTTCATTATCCTGATCGGTTTCGAGTCGCTGCAAAATCGGGCAATGGGGACGATGGTCACCGCGACAGGCGTTGACCAGCATCGTGAGTGTCTGGGCCATGTCTTGCAAGTCGGCGATCTTTCTCTGAAGCTCGTCGATATGGCCTTGTGCCAGACGCTTGACTTCCGCGCTCCGTCGCGTCTCGTCACGCCACAATCCGAGAAGATTACCGATCTCCGCAACGGCAAACCCGAGGTCTCTGGCTCGCCGTATGAAACGGAGCATGTGCACGTCTGTGTGCGAATAGTCGCGGTAACCGGAAGCTGTTCGGTCGGCAGCAGGTATGAGGCCGGTCTGCTCGTAATAGCGGATCATCTTGGCCGATACGCCGGATGCTTTAGCCGCTTGTCCGATATTCATGTAGTCACTCCCACAATCAAATGACGGCCCATTCCGAATACGGATGGGCCGTCATCTCCATCAGTTCGGGACCTTGAAGGTCTTGAGTCGAAGTGCATTGCCGAGCACAAAGACGCTGGACAACGCCATAGCGCCAGCAGCGAAAACAGGCGACAACAGGATGCCGTAAGCCGGGTAAAGCAGGCCTGCCGCAACCGGAATCAACGCCGTGTTGTAGGCAAAAGCCCAAAACAGGTTCTGCCGGATATTGCCGATGGTCGCCTTGGATAGGGCGATGGCATTCGGCACACCCTGAAGACTGCCCGACATAAGCACGACATCGGCGGCCTCAATGGCAATGTCCGTGCCGGTGCCGATAGCAAGCCCCACATCCGCCTCGGCCAGTGCCGGAGCGTCGTTGATGCCATCGCCCACGAAAGCGACCTTGCCATGTTCGGTCTTGAGGCGTCGTACCGCATCGACCTTTCCGTCCGGCAGGACTTCCGCCACGACTTCGTCAATTCCCAGACGCGCAGCGATAGCCTTCGCAGTGCGTTTGTTGTCACCGGTTATCATGGCAACCTTCAGACCGAGATCGTGCAGTGCCTTGATTGCAGCAGGTGTTGTCTCCTTGATTGGGTCTGCCACAGCGATGACGACCGCCAGTTTGCCGTCGACTGCCGCATATAAAGGGGACTTGCCCTCATTGCCCAGCCGTTCAGCGATTCCGGAAAAGCTGTAACGTCGTGGCCAAGCTCCACCATGTAACGATCTGCGCCGATCTGGACAGGTTTGCCGTCGACCATAGCCTTGACACCAAATCCGTTACCGACTCGAAATCCGATACATTGGGCATGAAAATATTCTCTGCCTCTGCCGCGTCCACGATTGCACGGGCGATTGGATGTTCCGACTTGGCTTCGACGGCCGCGACGAGACCCAACACGCTGGTCCGGTCGAAACCGGTGGCCAGTTCGAAATCGGTCAAGGACGGCTTTCCTTCCGTCAGTGTACCTGTCTTGTCGACCGCCACAACCTTGGCGTCTTTAAGCTGCTGCAGCGCTTCACCCTTGCGAAAGAGAACGCCAAGCTCGGCACCGCGTCCAGTGCCGACCATGATCGAGGTTGGCGTTGCAAGACCCATAGCGCATGGGCAGGCAATAATCAGGACGGCGACGGCGTTGACCAGCGCAAAGGTGAGTGCGGGTGACGGCCCGAAATAAAACCATGCTGCGAAAGTAAGTGCTGCTACCGCAAAGACTGCAGGCACAAACCACATGGTGACCTTGTCAACGATTGCCTGAATCGGCAGCTTCGAGCCTTGCGCCTCCTCGACCATACGGATGATTTGCGAAAGCACCGTATTGCCGCCAACTGCTGTTGCGCGGATTGCAAAGGCGCCCTTCTGGTTCACAGTTCCAGCCACGACCTCGCTGCCGCTGGTCTTGGATACCGGAATGGGTTCACCGGTAATCATCGATTCATCGACGAAGCTTTCACCCTCGACGAGTTCGCCATCGACCGGAACACGCTCGCCCGGGCGAACTTCCACGATATCTCCCGATTGTACGGCATCGATCGGCAGTTCGATTGTCTTGTCATCCCGGCGCACGCGCGCAGTCTTGGCCTGAAGACCGACAAGACGCTTGATGGCTTCGGAGGTGCGACCCTTGGCGCGAGCCTCGAGCAATCGGCCAAGCAGGATGAGCGTCACGATAACGGCGGCGGCCTCATAATAGACGTTCACGGTTCCAGCGGGCAGAAAACCGGGTGCAAAGGTTGCGACCAGCGAATAGCCGTAAGCTGCCAGCGATCCAACAGCGACAAGTGAATTCATATCGGGAGCCAGGCGCCAGAGTGCAGGCAGCCCCTTGTCATAAAAGCGAATGCCCGGCACGAAAAGCACCAGTGTCGTCAGTATGAACTGGAGATACCAGCTGTTCTGCAGGCCGATGGTTGAAGCGATCAGGGCATGTGCGCCCGGTATGAGATGCGATCCCATCTCAAGAATGAAGACAGGCGCCGTCAATACTGCCGCGATGGTGAAATCGCGGGTCAGTTCGCGGCGCTCCGCTTCCTTCTTCTCGGTACGGTCATCCGCCTCGCCGGGACCTGTTCCGGTTACCGCAGCAATCACTTTGGCGTCATAGCCGGCATGTTCTATGGCCGCTATGATGGCGGACGCATCAGCAGTGCCCTGGACGGTGGCCCTTTCAGTCGCAAGATTGACCGCAGCATTGGTGACGCCGGGCACAGCCCTAAGGGCCTTTTCAACCCGTCCCACGCATGATGCGCAGGTCATGCCTTCGATCGAAAACTCAAGCGAAGCCGGTGCCGACACGATAAAACTCGGCGAAACATTATAGCCTACGTTCTCGACGGCTTTGACAAGGGTGACTGCATCGACCGGAATGCTGGTCGTAATGCTTGCCTTCTCTGTCGCCAGATTGACGACTGCATCCTTGACGCCTGGAACAGCCTTGAGAGCCCTTTCGACACGCCCGACACAGGACGCGCAGGTCATGCCTTCAATTGGCAGTGATATTGCTGCGTTTTTCGTCTCTGCAGCTCGAACAGGAGCATTCATAGCTGCCTCCTTTCTCGTTCCGAAATTCAGGTTCGGACCGAATATGAGGCTTCCAACCATGGGAAGGTCAATAGCATTTTTCTTGTTTTTCCACTTGACCTTCCCACCGTTGGAAGCACCATTTTGAATGCCATGAGACCCAAACAAGGAGAAATCTCATGGAACTGAAAATCGAAGGCATGACCTGCGGTGGGTGCGCCAAATCGATCACTATGGCGATCCAGTCGGTGGATTCCGGCGCCAAGGTCGACACCAATCCGGCAGCGCGTGAGGTCAAGGTCGAAACGACTGCAACGCTGGCATCTGTCTTGAAGGTTCTCGAAGAGGCAGGTTATCCCGCAACCGCTAACTGAACAGGAACAAGATCATGAACAAGCTCACGCCGATATTCATCGCGGGTGCGCTCGCGATCAGCGCAGGCTTGGCGATCGCACAGAGCCAGATGAACACGGATAATGCCATGCAGGGTCACGATATGTCCGCAATGCAGAAGCCTTCGTCCGACAGCCCTTCGACAAAGGCCTTTACAGTCGCCATGGATACCATGATGAAAGACATGATGGTAGAGTATACGGGCGACGCCGATGTCGACTTCATGCGCGGTATGATTCCTCATCACCAGGGAGCGATCGACATGGCGAAAGTCGTGCTCGAATACGGCAAGGATCCCGAGGTTCGAAAACTTGCGGAAGAGGTGATCAAGGCCCAGGAAGGCGAGATCACCATTATGAAGAAGTGGCTCGCTGATCACAGCCAGTAGCCACCGAAACCGTCGCCCTGTATCATAGAGATACGCGGCGGCGGTTTTATGCTGTTTTATTTCCCACCAAAAGTCGTCGGTTTGAATCAGTCTTGTTTCTAAAGATTATGTTACAGCTCTGCTGTTTGCACATTATGTGAATAAGTTCGCCGACTGCGAGCATGATCCCGGCAGCTGCTTCGGACTTGAAGCCTTCCAGCCTGTCGGAACCGGTTCTCTACATCGCACGGCATGACAGCCATGCGGTTGATCTGAATGCCAATTCACCCTGGTCCGGCACTTATAGGATTGCGTTGTTCTCTGGTGCAATCGCCGACCGTCAGAATGCGGAACCTGCAACCACCCACCCGCCAGAAACCGCTTGGCCTGAAACCATCCATACCGCCGAATTTAGCTTTCCATTTGTAAATGCTTGCATCATCGGAATGCCTAACTTGTACTCTTTCCGAATGCCGATGTTCTGTTCATTTGTAAAATAGCTACGCTTCATTCGCCCGGTCCTCTGAAGTGGACCGGGCTTACGTCGATAAGGAGGATTTCAACAGGGCAAGGTTATTTCTGTTCCAGTGCCGATCCTTCCGAGCCTTGGCTTTTCATGACGCAACGCGAACTTCCGCACCACGACATAGAATACCGGCGTCAGGAGCAGCCCGAACAACGTGACCCCGAGCATGCCAGCAAACACCGCAATGCCCATGACATGTCGCATTTCGGCCCCGGCGCCTGTTGCGATTACTAGTGGCACAACACCTGCGATGAAGGCGAGTGACGTCATCAGGATTGGTCGAAGCCGAAGCCGTGCCGCCTCAAGCACGGCATTCAACGGATCGACGCCCTCATCTTCCTTTGCCCGCGCAAACTCCACGATCAGGATCGCATTCTTGGCCGCAAGGCCAACCAGAACGACGAAGCCTATCTGGGTGAAAATGTTGTTGTCACCACCGGTTAGCCAGACCCCAATAATTGCTGAAAGCAGAGCCATCGGCGCGATCAGCAATACAGCGAACGGCAACGACCGCTGTTATACTGAGCAGCAAGAATGAGAAAAGCGAGTAGAACGGAAAGCGGGAAGATATACATTGCCGTGTTTCCGGCCTGTTTCTCCTGATAGGCAAGGTCCGTCCACTCGAAGGCCATGCCGGATGGCAGGGTTTCCGTCATGATGCGTTCTATTGCGGCTGTTGCCTGTCCGAACGAATAGCCGGGTGCCGGACCGCCGCTGATATCGGCCGATGGGAAGCTGTTGTAATGCATGACACGATCCGGGCCCGCACTGTGTTTGATCGTCAAAAGGGCGGATAGCGGAATCATTTCGCCCGCCATGTTGCGGACCTTCAGCCGGCCAATATCATCCGGCTGCATGCGGAAAGGCGCATCTGCCTGGACCACCACGCGATAGGTCCTGCCAAAACGATTGAAATCATTCACATAGAGAGAACCAAGATTCACCTGTAGCGTCTCAAAATGATGTTGAGGGGCACGCCCTGCGACTTGGCTTTACCCGATCGATATCCACCTGAACCTGCGGCGCATTCACCTGAAAGCTTGCCAGCATCCCCGCGAGTTCCGGTGCCTGCATCGCCTTGGCCATAATTGCACCCTGCGCCTCGGCAAGCGCGTCAAACCCAAGGCCCGCCCTGTCTTCGATCTGAATCTTGAATCCTCCGGTCGTGCCGAGACCGGGAACCGGTGGGGCGGGAATATACCGGCAAAACCATCAGGTATCTGGCTGAATTTGCCCATCAGGCGGCCTGCGATGGCGAAGGCGGACAAAGAAGGATCCTTGCGTTCATCAAAGGGCTTGAGCATCGTGAACATAACGGCAGCGTTCGGGATATTGACCATGCCGTTGACCGAAAGGCCTGGGAAAGCGACAACACTTTCCACACCGGGTTCGGCAAGTGCAATCTCAGACATTTTCTTAACTACCGCCTCGGTTCTGTCCAGCGACGCTCCCGTCGGCAGCTGTGCAATACCGACGAGATAATATTTGTCCTGAGCTGGGACAAACCCGCTGGGTACAGTCTGGAACCCCATCCATGTCATGCCAAGCAACCCAGCATAGACGAGCAGGACGAGCGCGCTCAGCCTCACGGCGCGTCGCACCGACCAGACATAGGCATTCGACGCGCTGTCGAAGAACCGGTTGAAGACTCTAAAAACCAGCCGAACAAGCCGTCGATCACCCGTGTCAGGAGATCGCGTTTCACGTCGCCATGATGCGGCTTCAAGAGCACACCTGCAAGCGCGGAGAAAGCGTGAGAGAGTTGATTGCCGACAGTATGGTCGAAATTGCGATTGTGAGGGCGAACTGGCGATAGAACTCACCTTGCAGGCCGGACAGAAATGCAGACGGGATGAACACCGCCGATAGCACGGACGTAATGGCAATGATTGGTCCCGTCACTTCGTCCATCGCCTTGCGAGCGGCTTGCTTGGGCGTTTCGCCAAGTGCGATGTGACGCTCGACATTTTCGACGACGACGATAGCGTCATCGACCACAATTCCGATGGACAGTACCAAGCCGAACAGGGATAGCGTGTTCAGCGAGAAACCGAACATATACATGAGCGCGAATGTACCGACTAACGATATTGGCACGGCGACCAAAGGAATAATCGAAGCACGCCAGGTCTGAAGGAAGAGCACGACAACGATCACGACCAGAACAATGGCTTCAAGCAACGTCATCACAACAGCCTCAAGGGAGGCTTTCACGAAGACGGTGGGATCATAGGCAATGCGATACTCGACCCCTTCGGGGAACTCCTTCTGCAGTTCTTCCATGGTGCCGCGAATGGCACTGGCCACATCGAGCGCGTTGGCACCGGGGCTCTGGATGATCTGCATCGCCAATGCCGGTTTTCCGTCAAGAAGACTGCGCAAAGCATAGGCGTCGGCACCCAGTTCAATGCGCGAAACGTCCCTCAACCGGGTAACCTGACCATCAGCGCCGGTCTTGACGACGATATCGCCGAACTGTTCCTCGTTGGATAACCTGCCGAGCGTATTGACCGTAACTTGAAGTGCAGCCGAAGCATCGGGTTGCTGGCCTACCGAGCCTGCGGCTACCTGGGCATTCTGCTCCTGGATCGCCGTCACGACGTCCGAAGCGGTCAGACCGCGGGCCGCCACCTTCGCCGGATCGAGCCAGACCCGCATGGAGTATTCACCAGCCCCCAGACAAGTACATCGCCTACACCCGAAATACGCGCGAGCTGGTCGCGTACCTGCAAGGTGACGAAATTCGACAGATAGAGCGGATCATAACGGCCATCGGGTGATACGAGATGAACCACCATCAGGATATCGGGCGAGGTCTTTTGCGTCACCACACCGATGCGCTGAACCTCCTGCGGCAGACGCGGAAGCGCGCGCGAGACACGATTCTGCACCTGAACTTGCGCCATGTCAGGATCCGTGCCCTGCTGGAACGTCACGGTCAGCGTCATGCGTCCATCGGTGGCAGCCTGCGAGCTCATATAGAGCATGTTCTCGACGCCATTAATGACCTGCTCCAGTGGCGCGGCAACCGTTTCGGCGATCACTTCCGGGCTGGCGCCCGGATAGCTCGCCGTAACCTGTACCGTCGGAGGGGTGACCTGAGGATACTCACTCAAAGGCAATTTCAGGAGCGTGAGTCCACCGCCGATCAGCATCAGGACAGAGAGGACTACGGCAAAGATAGGGCGGTCGACAAAAGCGCGGAATGTTCATCGACGCGCCTCCCGAACATTTGCTGCAGCCCGATCAGCTTCGCCCTGCTGGCCGGAGAGCATCGGCACGATTTGCGGCATCACTTCCATTCCGGGCCTCACGAGCCCCTTGATAATGATTTTTCACTGGACTTGAGTCCTGTAGAAACAACACGCAGTCCATCGATCATCGGCCCCAGTTCAATCGGGCGGTACTCTGCCTTGTTCCCCGCTCCGAGTACCAGCACATAGCGTCGCCCCTGATCGACACCAATCGCCTGCTCGTCAATGAGTACGGTTTGAGCTGGTTCGGCGGTCACAAGTTTCACCCGGACAAAAGACCGGGAGCCAGCCTGCCATCGGAGTTTTGAACGATCGCACGGGCTCTGATCGTGCCTGTACCCCGGTCGATGCGGTTGCCGAGGAAATCGAGCTCGCCAGCGAGCGGGTGGCCCGTATCGGTCATCAAGCCGACCTGGACCGGAAGTCTGTCAGCATCACTCCCCATCACGGATGCGCGCCCGCGAGCAGCGAATTCGAGATAGGTTGCTTCATCAATATCGAAATAGACATAGAGCGGATCTGTCGAAACGATCGTGGTGAGAAGCGTGGCAGCTCCCGTATTGCCACCGGTAACGAGATTGCCTTCCGTGACAAGAACACGGTCAACGCGACCGGCAATCGGTGCTGTGACACGTGTGAAAGACAGATCGAGTTCTGCGGCTGCGATGGCAGCCTTGGCGATTTCCACCTGAGCTTTGCGCTGCCGAAGTGCGGCTTTCGCATCATCAAAGGTCTTGCGTGATACGGTCCCATTCGGAGCCAGCGTTTCAGCGCGTTTGAAATCGACTTCAGCCTGATCAAGCAAAGCAATTGCCTGTTGCAATTGAGCTTGGGCTGCATCCAGTGCGACCTGGAACGGCCTTGGATCGATCTGAAACAGAAGGTCGCCAGGCTGAACAAGGCCGCCTTCGGGAACGCTGACGGTATCTATCGCCCCGCCCACACGCGGACGCAGCTCAACCGCACTGATCGCTTCGGTATGACCGGTAAACTCCACGGACGGCGCGACCTTACGCGTGATGACTTCGGCGACAGGGACCTGTGGGCAAGCGGTCGCGCTGGTTGCGCGGTGGCGGATGAAACAAGCGAAAGGAAATTTCGCGTATATGGTTCGATTTCGTCTCGATAGGCCGCATAAAAGTACCACCAACAATGGCGCCGACCAGAAACAAGGCGGCGGCTTTATTACTCATTCTCGTTCTCCTTCAAAGGGCCGCAGCTTCTGCCAGCGGGACGTGACGACGGTCATTTGACGACCTTGCTGTTTCCAACGGTGGAAAGGTCAAGGCCCTGAGAACTATTTTTCCAAGGAGAATCTTGGTGGCAGCTGCCGCCTGGTTTGGCGGCCAATTTCGCGCGTCGTTCCGCCAGTATTCCGAGAAAAGAAGAGATAATCGATCAAGCGACGCTCCTCTTTCATGCGTGAGCCGGGGCGTTCGCTCTGTTCGTGATCAGGTTCACATCGCCGCGCAAAACGACCTTGACCTTACAAGTGTTGGAAGCAGCAGGCTGAAAAATGCCGCTCAGAACTCAAGTCGAATGTGGGGGCGAAAGCAAAAGCACGTCTACCGAGTGAAAGGAAGCTATATGACATACATGAGTGCACCGCACATTCTCATTTACACAACCCCGACCTGCCCGGACTGTCATGCCCTCAAGCGCTGGCTCTCCGAACAGGGGCTTTCTTACGAGGAGCGCGATCTCAGCGAGCCCGATATTGCCGAGGAAGCAAAAGCCCGCACAGGGGTTCGGGTGGCACCGATTACGATTGTCGGATCTGAAATTTTCTACGGAACATTTCCGCGGCAGAAGCCAGGCTTGCTCAAGGTCCTCGGACTGAATGACGAACTGTAAGGAAAGCCGATGACCAGAATTATCGTTGATATTCGGCAGACCCAGACCCGCCTGGAAATCCCGGACGGGCAAACAATCCTCGAAGCCGCACTCGCCGCTGGTATTTCATACCCCCACGGCTGCCGATCCGGTCGCTGCGGTTCATGCAAGTCACGCCTCATCGAGGGTGAGGTTCAATTGCTTCAGCACTCGCGCTTTGCACTGACCGAGGAGGAGAAATCCGACGGTCTGATCCTCGCATGCCGCGCATTGCCGCAGACGGATGCCGCTGTCGCGTGGCTTGTCGGCGACGATGAGGTTGTGGAGCCTCCACGGTGCATTGATGCGGTCGTAACCGGTCTCGATGATCTTACGCACGACATCAAGCTGGTACGGGTCACGCCTGCAGATGGCTGTCCTTTGCCGTTTACCGCCGGGCAGTATGCCCGGATAAGATCATCGGAATACCGGTACGCAGCTATTCCATGGCCAATCGTGAAGGCGATGGTAGCCTGGAATTTCACATTCGCCGCGTCGCGGGAGGTGTTACGTCCGAGCACATACATGGTGGACTGAAGACTGGTGACAAGGTCGAACTCGAATTCCCTCTCGGCTCCTCCTATCTGCGCCAAAATCATTCAGGTCCGATGCTGTGCATCGCCGGTGGTTCCGGCCTTGCGCCGATCAAGTCGATCATTGAGACCGCCCTTGCTCACGGCATGAAGCAGCCGATCCATGTTTATTTCGGAGTACGCAACGAGCGCGATCTCTACCTGATCAAGCATTTTCAGACCTTGGCTGAACAGCATGTCAATCTTACCTTTGTGGTGGTGTTATCCGAGGCAGAGACGACACAGTACCGCCGTGGTTTTGTGACAAAGGCTGTTGGCAATGACCTGATGGACCTTGATGGATGGAAGGCCTATGTCGCCGGTCCGCCGGCAATGGTCGACGCCGCCATTCAGCTCGCCTTGGCGCGCGGATTACGTAGTGAAGACATGCATGCCGACGTATTTTTCACGCCCGATGACGGACACCAGCCCTGTGAACTCGATCAGGGATCAATCCTGGGAAACAGAGTATGAAGGGAGAGAATTCATATGTGCACTAGAACCGACTGCTACCCGGTGCCAACCGCTCAAGAACTACTCTCTGATCCCATAATCCGCGCTGTCATGGCTGCTGATGCTGTGGACGAAAACCAGTTGCGAGCCTTGCTTGCAGAAATGAGCCGACAGCAAGCGCCGAAAACTGATAATATTGGCGCTCACCACTAAATTGGCTGTGCCAATCGACGAAATGCCGTTCACGCGGCAGCCATACAGTTGCGAGCGATGGTTATGTCGTCACCGGGGATGCGATCACCTTGGTAGGCCGCCATCGTTCGCGACGATCAGCTCGGTACTTACCGGCAGCGATACCCAGCTGACCAAGGCATATCTCGACACATTGAGAACGAAAGCCGACGTCACCATTGATCGCACCACGATGCCTGAGGTCGAAGCGTGGTACGCTCGACCTGAATGGCACCAAGGTAAACCTGAAATCTACCAACGCATTCGGAATCCGACCGTCCCGCCAATAGCGTTGACGTTACCGATATGTCTCAAATTCGTATTGAAGCGTGCCTCACCATACAGTGAGTATTTATCATCGGCCCAGTTGAACGAACTGCCTGCACCAATACCACCATACAACGGGTAGTCCTTGCTTGAAAAAGTCGTTCCAGAGACATCAATTTTCGATTTACCCAGAAAATCATAGTAAAGATTGACGATACCATAGAGGTGAGCGCGAGCAGATCTTCCATTTTCGTCTTTCCATTCAGTATCCCTGCTAGCCGCAATACCCAGACGGCTGGTCAAGCTGTGACTGCTGCCTAGAGAAACATCAGCATCAAATGCATCCGTAAAGTCGTCAAACTCAACACCAGAATAAGCCAGTTGTATCTGCGGTGTCAGCGACCAATCTTCGCCGAAGTTTATTCGCTGACCGGTTTCTATACTGAAACTATAGCCTATGCCGTTATTGCTATTGACGAGGTCGCGTCTCGCAGTCGAGGAATATAGATCACTATCGTACCAAGTGATCTGTACTTGTCCATCTGCATAGAAGCCGTTCTCGCCATACCAGGTTAAAGTCGCACCTAGACCGACGCCAGTAATGTCAATGCTGCCCGCTCCATAGGGTGACCAGATACCGGAAGAAACGGTGCCATATTGTGCGAAAATACCACCCGTCAATTTTCCGGCATCGTTTTCTACAAACACACCATCGATACCTGTCTGAAGTTTCCATGTATTGGCATCGTAGTTTGCGCCGCTCGTCGAAGTCTCGGATTGATTTTGGCATGTGCCGCGTCAATACGCGTCCAGATACCGTTGCTATCGGTGGTGCGTCCCGATCTGCACCGGTGGTCGCTGCGTATTGTGTTGTAGCCCATACCCCATTGCCGATGCGTTGCTGGAGCGTTCCCAGCTTGCTCAGTTGCTGCATTGCCGCCGCATAGCTCTCATAGAGAGGTACGCCGGGCTGATAAAGCGGTGAAGCCGGCTCATTTGGGTTTTGCGTGTTCAGCAATGATGAGCGCAGATACCAGTTTCCATCGGTCGGATTGGAAACCCCGCCTTGCAGGAGACGATAACCATAGGCACCAGCTACGACGGCTTGTTCGCCATGGAAAAGATAGTCACCTTTGAGCTTGAATTCGCCATTGGATGTGCCAGCTACATCAATGATTCTGATACCTTCAACCGTCTGTCCTCCGAGGCCACCTCGATTAATCACGTTGACCTGTGTGGTGCCTGAGGTTGCACCATCAACCACCAGACGACTGGTTTTGGAGCTGTCATCGCCAAGGATTGCCGTAATATCGAGTTCGCCATTACTAGCAGTGTAATTACCTTGAACAGTGAGCGTACCTATCTCGTCCGATCCGGGTGCGATGATACCGCTATTGCTGGTGTCGCCCACCGTGCCGGTTCCACGCAGACGGCCTTGTTTACTCACGGAGAGGTTACCGCCAAGCACGCCTTTCACATCCAGCGTACCTGCATCAATACTTGCAGAGCCGGAATAGGCTCCGCTATCGGCAGTCAGTATTAACGTACCGCCACCTTTCTTCTTAAGTGCACCGGATCCGGAAAAGCTGCCTTTGAGGATGAGCTCGGTGTCAGCGTCCGCACGTACCTCACCGTCGCCCGTCATTGAGACCGAGCGCTCGCTTGTCATATCCGCAGTCGTATGCAGCGCACCGCCGTCAAATGAAATCCCACCTGAAACATCGCCAAGCGCCTTGTCCATTGCCACTTGCAATGTGCCGCCGGAGATTAAGGTGCCACCAATATAGCTGTTTGCTCCGGTCAGGATCAGCGTGCCAGCGTCGCTCTTGACCAGTTCGCTCGCTCCAGTCAAACTTGTACCGATCGTTGCGGTCATCATTTGGCCCGCTACGGTGCCGTCACCCACACGAATTACAGATTGCGGGCCGGTAAGCTTCAGATCATCACCTTCGACACGATAACCATCGACTGCAAACTGCATCCCGGAGGCCTCTACATTGCCAAGACTGTCATCTACAGTCACTGTGCCGGATGCGCCCGTAAAATTGCATAAGAGCCGTTGGTGTAAGGTGCATTGATGTCACCGGTCGCGTCAGTCCAGTTGTTGTTGCCAGGGCTACCCTGCCATACGCCATCCCGCCGTTGATCGTGCCGTCAAATTTTGGCCCTGCCGCTCCATCCCAATAGTTGAGCGTCAGTCCTGCGCCATTGACAAGATTGATCTGCCCGCGACGGAAGTTTGTAGGAATATGCCATCTGTGACGGGCATCATCCCCAGTTCCAGACCGTTGTCGGTCAGTATGCCGCCATAGTTGATTACACGGTAGATGCCTGTGCCGAAAACACCGCCTGATGAGAGGGACACATTCAGTGTGCCGTCAAGCAGCAAATCGCCGCCAACATTGATGAGGTCGTTAAACGCCCCACCGGCAACATTCGCCTCACCGAATTGCATGTTGAGTGAAGATCCGTCTTCTAGAGAAGAGAACCTTTAATGGTCAGCGTACTTGCAGCTCCTGTTGTGCTGCCGGGTTCAAGCGTTGCTCTATCTGCGATAGAAACATCGCCTCAATAATACCAGCTCCTCCGAGCGTCGCGCCGCCAGCAACTGTTGTAGTGCCTTTAGCAAACGATTGGTCACCATTGACGAGCAGCGTACCGGAACTGACGGTCGTAGCCCCTCCGTAACTGTTGTTACCTCTCAATATCGTGGTGCCCGTGCCAGCTTGCGTCAATGTTCCATTACCCGAGATAACGCCATCAAGCGCCAGAGTGTCGGAACGCTTGGTGATGAGCCTACCATTATTGATAACATCACCTGTTAGATGGCCGGTCACGCCACCATTACCGAGCTGCAGTGTACCCTGGGTAATTCTCGTGCCGCCAGTATAAGTCGCATTGCTCAAAAGGAGCAGCGATCCCATGCCATCCTTGATGAGAGAACCGGTGCCGGTCATCGTACCACCGAGGGTCAATGCAGTTCCCGCATCGGTCTGGAAAGTGCCGGCTTGGTCCAGAGTCACATTACGGCTGGTGCTGATATCGGCTGTCGTGTGCAGACCTCCATTGTCGAATGACAGGGCGCCGGATACTGCGCCAAGATTGGTATCACTTGCAATTTGCAGCATTCCACCATTGATTGCGGTGCCCCGGTGTAGCTGTTATTACCAGAAAGGATCAGCGTCCCCATGTCGGACTTCTGGAGCTGTGCCGCGCCGTTGAGATCGGAACTAATCGTGGCTGTAATGTCTTTCCCGCAGCCGTGCCGTCGCCGACACGGATGACCGCAGCGGGAACGCCTGCCAGGTTAACGACGTCACCTTCTATCACGTAACCGTCAACAAGGAATTGCATACCCGATGCGTTGACCGCACCAAGGCTGCCATCAACAGTCACTGTGCCAGCGGCGCCCATAAACACTGCAAAAGCGCCATTATTGAACGGCGCATTGATCGCACCGGTATCTTCGGTCCAGTTATCATTGCCGGTATAGTTCTGCCAGAGACCGTTGCCACCCTCAATTATACCGTTATTTCTAGAGGTGCTCAGACCACCATCCCAATAGCGCAAAGTCATGCCTGCTTTATTGATCAGATTAACCTGACCGGGAACCGACGTCTGAATATAGAAATCAGGAGATGGCACATTGCCTAACACCAGCCCGTTATTTACAAGCGAGCCGTTATAGTTGATCACCCTGTAAACACCTGGATCAAAGCTGCCGCCAACCGAGGTCACGACGTTAAGTGTACCGCCAAGGGTAAGGTCGCCACCTACATTGATCAGATCGTTGAGGGGCTACCTGGCACATTAGCCTTGCCGAAACTATAATTGAGGGTCGAACCGCCATCGAGCGCAAGATTGCCTGCAATCGTCAGTGTTCCAGCATCAATACCCAAATTGCCCGGATTGACAGCACCACCGTTATCGACAACGACATTACCGCCAATGATGCCGGTTCCGCCAAGCGCGCCGCCGGATTTAACGGTAACAAGACCGGTTGCCGCCGACTGATTGCCATTAATATAAAGGCTGCCAGCATTGATCGTAGTCGTTCCAGCATAACTGTTAGCGCCAGTCAGCACTGTTGCGCCTGAACCGCTATGGGTGATGAAGCCTGCACCTGAAATTGCGGCTGAAAACAGATAGCTGGCATCGTCATGGTTGAAGTTAATTCGGTTGCCTGCTGCAGCAAATGTGACCGAGCTTGCATCAAGCATACCCGCATGAACGGCTGCATTGCCTTCGCCTCCGCCGATATTGAGCATGGCATTGCCAGCCCCAAGGCAAGTGTACCGCTGCCCGCGCTGACCACCCGCCATCAGCAATGGTTATACTGCCTTTGCTGTCGCATTGCTTGCAAGATTAAGAACCCCTTTCGTCTCGAAACGGGATCCTGCTCCGGTGACAAGCAAATCTGCTACGCCTGCTCCAGTTCCTGCTAGCGCAGCCGATCCGGCAGTTATCAGACCTCCATTGGATACTGTAAACGATCCGCGCATTGCCTGCAGCGCATTCGGAACTACCCATTCAGAACTTTTGCCTGAAACGGTGATCGTCCCGCTTCCCGTTGGCGAAAAGCCGACGCGAATACCACTGGCACCACCGGAAACCAGCCTGCCGCCATCAAGAACATTGACAATACCGGTGCCGCTGGCTCCAATCGATTGTAGGATATTGCCATTTGTCGTTACCTGCGAACCGGGTCCGATAACATTGAGAGTGCCGTTGCTTCCACCGACGCTGTAGCCAAGGGTTAGTGTGCCAAAGTTGGCCGAAGCGCCATTCTTTACCGTCAGCGTGCCAGCTCGATAACCGACATAGGACGTGCCATTCAAGCCGGTCGTCAAATTGGCATTGGCACCATCAATGGTCATTTCGGCAGAAATGCCAGCGGTGTCGGCCATCATCAAGGCGGATGTGCCGACGATCCGGCCGTTCAGCACCATCTTTCCCATATCTATATAAGTCTGACCGCTATAGTTACTGTTGCCAGTCACGTTCAGCACGCCAGTGCCACTCTGGCGCAGCGCTCCACTGCCGGAGATCGCTCCCGTATAGAGAAGATCGTCGGCACGACTGAAAATTAGCGCGCCATTGTTAGCGATATTGCCGGTGATACTGCCTTTCGTCCCGCCATTACCTATCTGGAGTGTACCCGCAGCGATCGTTGTGCCGCCGAGATGAATTGCGTCACTCAACAGGAGCAGCGAACCCGCACCACTCTTGATAAACGATCCGCCTCCGCTTACCCCGCCATTCAAGGTCAGTGTCGTGGCGGCATCCGTACTCATCGTACCAACGCCTGCCAGCGTTACTGCCCGATTGTTAACCATATTGGCAGTGGTATTAAGTGTACCGCCGTTAAAGCTCAACCCACCCGAAATGGCGCCAAGGCTGGCATCATTTGAGATCTGCAGCGTTCCACCATTAATCGCTGTTCCTTCAGTATAAGTATTATTTCCCGTCAAAACCAATGTACCGGCATCAGTTTTAACAAGTCTCGCCGTTCCTGAAAGATCGGAGGCAATTGTGGCCACAATACCTGCACCGGCAGCGGTACCATCACCCAAGCGAATAATCGATTCCGGGTCTGTCAGTTCAACAGAGCCGCCCTGAATGCGGTAGCCATTCGTTGCAAACTGCATCCCGGACACAGTAACCTGTCCAAGACTATTATCGACCGTAACTGTTCCCGCCGTTCCCGCGAAAATCGCGAAAGTGCCGTCACTATAGCCGGCGTTGACCAATCCGTTCGATTCTGTCCAGTTGTCGTTGCCAGTGCCGTTCTGCCAGCTGCCGCTGCCGCCATCAACGACACCATTGAACTTGGGGCCGGCGTTGCCGTCCCAAAAGCTGAAATTCGATCCGCCCGCCAGAAGATTGATTTGGCCCGTGATAGATGTCTGTATGGCGCCAGAGCCGCTTGGCAACACACCAATGTTCAGTCCATTATCGGTCAAGCTGCCGGAATAGTTGATGATGCGATAAATACCCGGTCCGAAGCTGCTGCCTGGGGTTTGCGAGACATTAAGCGTTCCGTCGAGTATCAGGTTCCCCTTGACTTCAATCAGATCGTTCATCGTCCCGCCGGGCGTACCCGCTTGCCCGAATTCCAAAGCAAGCGTTGACAAAGCATCAAGGGAAAGATTGCCATTGATCGTGAGTGTGCCCGCACTGCCGTTGCCAGGCGTGAGCGTACCGCCGCTGACGATCACATCACCGCCGACAACTCCGTTGCCGCCAAGTGCTCCGCCTGAATGAACAGTCGTAACACCGTTTGCTGCAGACTGGTTGCCATTGATGAGCAAGGTACCAGAATTGACATTGGTGGTACCGGTATAACTGTTGCTACCGGTCAGGACTGTCGTACCCGAGCCTATCTGGCGGATGTCACCGGCACCCGATATCAGGCCGCCATAATTGTAAATGTCGGAACGATTGAAAGCGAATATCCCGCTATCAACGATAAGGTCACTGACTATTGAGCCCGTTATGCCACCATTGCCCAGCACCAGCATACCGTCGTTAACAACGGTCGTGCCGGTAAAACTATTATTACCAGTCAGCACCCAGGTGCCGCTATCGTTTTGGCAAACTTGGTTTTACCGTTTCCCGCATCACCGATTGAACCGGCAAGCGTGTTGCTGCCCGCGTTCGTGCCGCCCAATGCAATAGTGCGCTCCTGATTGTTATCAGCGAGCGTCAGCGGTCCGGTGTCAGTAAAATAACTGCGCCGGCACCGGATGATTCAATGTATATTGTACCTGCTGAAAGCGTAAAACGACGGTTGGTGGTATCGCCGGATCCGACGTAGCGCAGTGTCGAGCCATCACCTATGATCAGATTTGATGCCGCCGCTGACGATGCGCCAAGACTTGAGGCAAGTCCGCCATCCGCCAGCTTATCGACCCCCAATACACCACCACTGATCGTCGTGACGCCTGTATAGGTACTGTCCGGATTGGTCAGAATCCATGTGCCGGTTCCGGTCTTGTTCAGCGAGGTTACGCCAGTGCCATTATTGGTCAGTTGCGCCGCCAGCTTGTTGCCGTCTGAGTTGGTGCCGGTCAGTGTGAGCGTTTGCGTGGCGTTGCTCGATGCAAAAGTCAACGGCGCATTGTTGGTAAAGCTGATTGCGCCAGTGCCCGAAGCATCCAGCAGATTGTCGCCAGATGCCCCAGCGTGAATTGACGATTGGTACTGCTGCCAGAGCCTACATAGCGCAGCGTACCACCATTAAGGACAAGGCTGCCTGCTGCTGAGCTGGAAGCACCGATCGAGCTGGCAATACCGCCGTCGTTAAGGCAGTCGGTCTCGATCACGCCTTTGTTGATCGTAGTGCTGCCAGTATAAGTGCTGTTGCAGCCGCTTAGCCTCTGCGTATAGGTACCACTCTTGATCAGGCTTCCGCTGCCGTTGATCGCGCCACTATAATTTGCGGTCCCCGAGCTGTTGGCGGTCAATGTCGCTGTGGCCCCACCGAGTTCAATATCTCCACCCAGATTGCCCCACCGACAAGGGTACGAATATTTGTGTCCAGACCTGCCAGATCCAGTATTGCACCCGCAACGTTGGTCAGGGTCATATCGCCGCCGCCGAAAGCGTTCGATGATCCTGCTCGCAAAATACCGGCGGATACTAATGTGCCCCGGTATAAGTATTGGATCCGGCGAGCACCAGCGTTCCCGCACCACTCTTTTCCAGCCCTCCGCCTCCGACGATCTGGCCGGAGAATTTCAAGGCAGTCGCTGCCTTGGCAACATTGATGGCACTTCGGCTTGATTGCAGCGTAAAGCCCCGGTCAGTAGTGACGCTCGCGCCGGTATAGCCTAGTGTGCCGCCACTAAAACGAGATTGGCTGATGCATTGCCCGATGCGCCAATAGCACTGGCCTGGCCACCATTGGCAAGACAATCAATGGTCAGTGCGCTGCCGGCAATGGTCGTCTTGCCGGTATAATCGTTGTTGCATCCGTTGATAACCTGCGTCCACGAACCGGTTCGCGTAAAGCCGCCTGTACCCGTAATTTTTCCGGTAAAGGCGTTGGCAGAGCCTCCCGACGAAGTAAGTGTCTTATCGCCAAGATCGACAATGCCGCTGCCCAGCAATCCGGCTACGGTAATATTATAGCCACCCAGCTCCAGTGTTCCGCCGGCATTGACGGTCATAAAGCTTGGCTGATTGCCGAATGCCGCGGCTGAACCAGCGCGCAATATGCCGCCATTCACAATGGTACCGCCAGTATAGCTGTTGGCACCGGCAAGCACCAATGTACCATTCCCTCTTTACGCATACTTCCGCTACCGGTCGCTGTCCCCATAGTAAGGGTCGCATCCGTGTCGTTCACGCCAATCCCACCGCCTGCGCCGAGGGTGAAACCACGGTCGCTACTGGCCGTAGAACCAAGATAATCCAGAATTCCTCCAGCAAGCACGAGATTTGCAGCATCATTGCTTGAACGACCAATGCTGCTGGCAAAACCACCATTGGCAAGTGTGCTGACAGCAAGTCTGCCGTCACTGACTGTGGTTACGCCGACATAGTCGTTATTGCTGGCAGATAAGGTCAGGGTACCCGCACCCGTCTTTGTGAAACCAGCCTCATCAGGACTTGTAATCCGGCCACCGAAATCTACTTCCGTACTAGAGCTGGTGACCTCGATCACCCGTGACGGACCACCATTGATGAGTGTGAAACCTCTATTGGTTGACGCACTCGCACCAGTGTAACGCAGCGTTCCGCTTTCAAGCAGGAAGTTGGAGGAGTCGGCCGCTGATTTGCCGATGCTGCTGGCCTGCCCCCATTGGCAACTGTATTGATCGAGAGCGTGCCCCGCTCAAAGTCGTGACGCCCGTATAGTTATTAGCCCCGTCAGTGTGACGACACCATTACCACCCTTGGTAAAGCCGATGGCGTCGCCATTATCGGTGATTGTCGAGGCAATGGTAAAATTGCCGCCGCCGTTCTGCTGTATCCCAAGTACGCCGCCACCGAGGCTGCCGGTAAGAAAGCCGCCAGTGATCGTCTGACTGTTATTGCCGACGGTGGCCGCAACAATGATTGTGCCGTCGATACCGAGTGTCTGATCTGACGTGATGTGGACTGTTGAGGCCGCAGCCTGGGTATAACGCAAGCCACCCAGCTGGACGCTGCCGTTTACCGTGTTATAGAAGCTGCCAGTATGACCATCGTCATCGGTGACGAATTGTCCGCCTACCCACAGGCTGGAATTATCCTGTTTCGTATAATCAGACGCAATGAAGGCTGTGATGTTACCGTCAACAACTTTGGCATAGTCGGTACCGTTCACTGTAGCCCAGCCACCAAGCGTCGTATTGGTAGTGGTGATATTGCCATTGGTGGGCAAGTTAAAGTCTATCAGTCCGCCGGTCCGGGAAATCGCTCCCAGATTGAGCGTCAGACTGCCGCCAGCACCTGATGTTGCCGCAATACGATTGCTGCCAGCATTGACATTCAAACCATTGAGGCTCTGACTGCTCGCTGTCGTTCCGCCGAGGATGGCGAGCGTGCCTCCTGCCATGTTCAAAGTCGACAAGGCGGAAATTATATTGCTGGCAGGGGCACCGGATGCCGTGAAATCGAGAGTGAGGCCACCACCACTCAACGAAGTGCTGCCTGAATAGCTATTCTGGCCGCTAAGCGTCAAAGTACCCGCGCCCGTTTTCAATAATCCGCCACTGCCGGTTATCAGTCCCGCATAATTCGTCTTGGTAACGGTATCGAGAGTGAGTGTTGCTGTGCCAAGTGCAATGGTTCCTCCGGCACCCGATAAAGCCGATGTCGTCAGGTCGTAGCTATTAAGGTCAAGCGTGCCGGCGTTCACCGTCACGCCGCTGGTTGTGCCAAACGCCGAGGCATGTCCTGCGCGCAAAGTGCCGCCATCGACCACGATTGCACCGCTGCGTGTATTGGCTCCGGTGAGCGTCCATGTTCCCGATCCACGGCTTGCCAGCGTACCACTACCTGAGATTATGCCGGATAATGTATTGACACCGCTATAGCTGCTATCCAGTGTCAAGCCGTTATAATTGCCCGCTGCGAATTGCACAGTGCCACTGAGTGTGAGTTCACCAGTACCATCATTTGATATCACACCGCCAATCCCGCCCGCTGATGCGGCCGGACCGATTGTCCAGTTGCGGTTGCTGCTGGAGGCCACTCCCTATAACTGAGAACGCTGCCGTTGAGCAGGCTGATACCGCCTGCCGTACCGGTACCCAACGAGCTGGCGGTCCCGGCATCCGTCAATGAACCTATATGCAAGGTTACCGGTCCCGTTATGCCCAGCGAGGAATTGGCACTGCCTATGACAGTTTCGCCAGCATAAGTATTGAAATTACCAAGCGTGACGGTCCGGCCATTGCCGCCACCACTGAATGTGATCGCGTCATTGTTTGCCCGGTTAATCGTTCCCAGCAATTCCAGGTCGGCGTCCTGGGCCACGAAAACATGAATTTGCCGACATTATTCTGGACGGCGATATCTCCTGTAAGGGTTAGCGTGCCAGTACCATTGTTGTAGAATACTGTGCCGGTCGTGCCCCGGAGCTTGTAAATTCCCAATTCCTGTTTGAACTGTTACCGGTACCCGTATAGTGCAGCTTATCTGAATACTGGTTCTGGGCTGTAAAGCGGATTATGTCACCCGCGCCAAGCGCGCTTGCTTCGCCAATATTGCGCACGGAAGTAAAATAAGCATCGCCATCAACCAAAAAGCTCATCTGGCCGGTAAAGTCATTGGCATTATTATCAAGCTTGACATTTTGTCTGGCAAGAAGACCGCCAGCCCCGGTAAAGTGCGCGGACCCGACACCCGCACCGCTGACCTCCACAGAGCCACCCATCAAGTTTACGACGCGACCAGGAGCCAGCGCACCAGATGACGTCAGTACTGTACCGTCCGACATTACCAAATGGTTACCGCAGCGCCAAGAGCAGCATCGCCATTGAGAGCGAGCGTTCCCCTTCAACACTAATCGTGCCTGTGAACGTGTTCACACCGTTGAGTTCAACGGTACCGGCCAGCGTCTTGGTAAAACCCGATGTTCCTGTAATAACTGAATTGATCGTGACTCCTGTACTGCTGCCGATGCTCGCAATAGTAGGTTTGGCTCCTGCAAGGGTCAGCGTACCACCATTAAGGATATAACCTGGCGTTTCAAAAGAGACTAGCAGCGGTAATGGGCGCTTCCAAAGTCACAGTACCGCTGCTTGCGCCGCCAAAATAGGCGCTGTCTAACGCATTGTTGTTCCAAGCTGAAAAGGCCCGCTGACGCCGTCATTACCGGGGCTCCAAAAGCTGAGGTCAAATTCCAGACGCCTGTCCCCGCGACCTACAGCGGTACCGTTTGATCCCAATATCTGTCTGCAGAAGCAGCTGAGTTGACGGTTAGCCCCGCAATTGCCGAGACCGCAAAAATACCAGTTACAAGCCGGCTAATGTTCTCCATAACGTTAGGGGCATAGCTTGCTGCCTGACCTTTCCACTTGGTCATGCGCCCGCCTCTGAGCACTCGTGAATGACGTTTGAAGTTCTGCGAAGTTTTCTTGCTCGATTTCTCCTGAAAGTGCCCCGTTACGAAATCTTGCATGTCCGCGCAACCCTTCCCTCAACGCAATGATATATAGCGTTGGTCTTGACATCGATGTTATACGAAACGGGCTGTAGTCCCCGCGAACCAATACATGGCCCAAATGGAAGAAAACCATAACTGGTTGAAATTCACTTCACCCTCACGGGTGAGTTTCTGGACATTAAAAGCGATTATGCACATTGTGCCGGCGCGAATCGGGGAATGACGGGGAAAGTAATGGATGGCCAGCTCAGTAAGCTTGTTTATGCGGCAATGCTTGGTGAGGAGACCTGGGAACATTTTCTCGGAAAACTCGCATCAAATCTACCTGACGGCACAGCAGCATTAGTGACTCATGACATACGTAACGATGAAGGGTATGGGCTTTTGCAGGCTTTGAAGAAACAACTAAAGAATTATATAATTCGTATTATGGAAAACTGAATCCGCTACAACCACTTCTTTTCTCAAAACCAATCGGGTTCACTGGTTATGACTTCGACCTGATTTCGCAAGATAATCTGAGAAGAACCGAATTTTATAATGATTTTCTTGTTCCGCAGCGAATGAAGCGAACGGCAGGTGTCAAGTTCGCAAAATCTCGCAACCAGTCCTTCACACTTGTAATTAGCTGGAACAATGACCCGATTGAACCTTCGCGTATTGAGAAAACCGTATTAAGTTTAGCCAGCTTATCGCCGCACTTGAAGCGAGCTTTTGATTTTTATCAACGAGAAAAAGATCCCAATTCAATTCTTCTTCATTAATGGATACAGTCAATATCGGGGCATTGGTTCTTGATCGAGAGTATCGGCCCAGAATAATCTCAATGGTTGCTTCTGAGATGATTGAGAACATTTCGCCCCTGCGAACTCTGGCGGATGGCAAAATTCGCTTCCGGCAAAGCGAAATCCAGGCCGCGAGTGATCTCATGTTGAAACGAAGCTATGATGGACCAGAAATACTTGATTTTTATTCCCATGGTACAAAATTAACTCTCATTCATCTAAAGAAAGAGCGGCACTTTCTATATTTTGAAGGTCCCCATATCATTGTCTTGCTTAAGCAGTTCAAAGCAAGATCAACCCATTATGATCAAAAACTGTTTGGTGCTGCCTTCAAGCTTTCTCGCGGCGAAATGCGCGCGCTCGCTGGAATAGTTGACGGTCAGTCGATAAATGAAATCGCTCTTGAAGCAGATCGATCGAAAGAGACTATAAGATCTCAATTCAAGAGTCTCTATTCCAAAACCGGCACTAGAGGTGAAGCGGATATACTGAGGCTTCTCCACCGGGGATGGCAGCACCTGACATTGACTTGAAGATCACTTGCTTAAGGATCAACCCAAGCGCCCCGGCGAGGCAGATTGATGACCGCTGGGATCGCAAAACTGCGATGTCTACTCAAATGAACGTTCTGTGGACTCCTGCGGGATGAGAATTGATACGGTAGCGCCACCACCCGGTCGATTGCTGCGTTCAAGTTTTCCGCCGTGGGCCGCTGCGATCGCTTGTACGACAGACAGGCCAAGCCCAGTTCCACCCGTAGCTCTTGAACGAGACGTATCTCCACGCCAGAACGGATTGGCGCTTACTTCGCCCATATTTTCAGGAAAGCCGGGCCCGTGATCATGGATATGGATCGCGATAAAGCCGTCCGCAACCAATTCCGTTTGGCATCGCAATATTCCGCCGCTCGCAGCATAACGACAGACATTTTCCAGAAGCGCGAGTATGGCCTGCCGAATGCGCTGACAATCGGCGGTCGCCTCCATAGAAATCAGTTCTTTTCGACTGCCAGCCTACTTGCATCGAGCATAGGTTTGGCTGCGTCGAGCACGGCATTCACCAGCTCGGCCAGTTCAAAACGCTCGCAGTCCATAACAAGCTTTTGTCCTATCGCTAGCGACAAGGTACGCAAGTCTTCGACAAGTCGAGATAGCCCCTCCACCTGGAGCAAGAGACTCGCTACTGTTTTCGTATCCAATGGAAATACGCCGTCCACCATGCCCTGCATCGAACCGCGCAATATGGTGAGCGGTGTGCGCAATTCATGCGCCACAGCCATATTGTTGAACCGCAACCTCTCCTCCATGGTTTCAAGGCTCGTCGCCAGCGCATTGAAGCTCTCAATGAGGCTTTTGACCTCCACCGTACTGGTATGCGATTCTTCGAGCCGGACAGAAAAATCTCCAGATTTCAGTCCTTCGGCGACCAGAGTTAGCTGCTCCAGAGGTCGTGCGACCCTCCTCGCCAAGTATATCCCGATGATGCTGCAAATGAGCGCGGAAACCAGTCCGCAAACGAGTACGGAAAGATAGAGTTGAAAATCGACCGGATCGGAAGGTTATCGAGGTGGTCAAACAATTCTTTATCGCTGCCGGTTCCGGTACGATACCGGAATTCATATCGCGATAGGCCTGAGCCGCATTGGTGGGCAGGCTTCTGACCACGCCCTCTTCTAGATAGGCAGCGTAAGAGGTCACGCCCAGATAAGCCAGACCAACGCTGAGCAGAAGCATAGCAGCGATTATGATAGCAGTCAGAGTGGCAAGCGGGAGCGTCGGTACTTTCATTTGGGGTCTGCCAGACGATAACCGATGCCACGGACTGCGGGAAAGAAATCTTTCTGTCCAAACGCTTCAAGCTTCTTTCGCAAGTTGGATATATGGGTGTCCACTGTGCGAACCAGCGCGTCGCTTTCCGGCAGGCAGGCGTCAAGAATATCAGCGCGGTCGAAGGCGTGTGTTGGACGGCGAACCATATAAGCGAGAATTCTAAATTCGCTCAGGGTGAGCTGGAGAGCAACACGTTCTCCGTCACGGTTGACGAACGCGGAATAAGCATTGAAATCGACCTCTATCGTTCCGAACCGTCGTAGGCTCTCCTGTTGATCTCCTTTTGTACGGCGCAGCACCGCCTTGACCCGGGCAACCACCTCCTGTGGATTGAACGGTTTAACAACATAATCATCCGCCCCGAGACGAAGGCCGCTGAGCCGGTCGATGTCTTCGGCCAGCGCTGTCACCATGATAACCGGCGTATTTCTGGTCTGCCGCAGGCGTGCCAGTACGGCAAACCCGTCAAGTTTGGGAATGCGAACATCAAGCAGAACAATATCCGGCGACAGCAAGGCGTGATGTTGCAGTGCCGTTTCTCCATCAGTTGCCCGCACCGTGCGATAGCCTTCCCGCACTAGGTAAGCGTCCAGGATCTGCGCAATTTCCGGCTCATCCTCCACAATAAGAACGAGACTGTTGTCCAAGAGCGGCTCCGAATTTTCTTGAGGTCGTTTATCTACACCTGGGTGAAATCAGCGCGGACTATGACCGGCAATTCATCAACGTGCAATTTCCAAACAGTATGTGCACCGTTCAGAGACCGATTTTGGACACAGTGCTGGTTCGATCTTCGCAAAGTCTTGATGATCGGACCTCAAATCGCAGTCGTTCAACTCTTCCGAGGTGTCGACATGCAAGAAACCGCCCTAGGCTCCAACGCTTCCCATTCGGCGACCAACGTTCTCAAACGTTATGAACCAGTTTCATGGACAACGCAGCTGCTGGTCATGTCCATCCTAGCTGTAAGTTTCATCTTCGTGGTGTTCCCGTCAGCCGATCTGGCCATTTCACGCTTCTTTGCGAACGGACACAGCTTCCCGCTGTCTGAAAATCTATTTCTGAAGGCTGTCCGGGATATAAATCGACAGGGCCTGATCTATCTTCTGCTGTTCATGCTGTTCACAATAGGCCTTCATGCGGTTCTGCCACGTAAATACGCGTTCTGCCCACCGCACAAAGCTCTCTTTGTGCTCTTGAGTTTTTGCTCGGTCCGTTGATTACGGTACAGTTGCTGAAAAACCTCATCGGGCGGGCCCGTCCGCGCGATATTGTAGAATTCGGTGGAACAGCTGATTTCTCTCCGGTATGGCAATATGCAGCCGCCTGCAGACACAGTTGCTCCTTTCCTTCTGGTGAAGCTGCTGTCGCCGTTGCCACCCTGTCGTTGATCGTCTTCGTGCCTGTGCAATGGCGATCCCCGCAACTGTTATTGCCGTTCCGATCCTGTTCTTCGTTTCCTTCAACCGGGTTCTCTTCGGCGCGCATTTTCTATCAGACGTCATTGTTGCCTGGGGCTTGATCCTATGTCTGATGATGTGGCTCTGGCAAAGAATTTCCAGTCGAGCTGCGGCGATCGACGACAGTGTGAGATGTTTCGGCGCGCACTTTTCCTTCAGCCCCACGGCTCGCCGAGTACACGACAATTCTTCATGCGACCTTGACAAAGCCAAGGAAAAGTCCGGCGCACGCCCTCCCTACAGCAGCGGACAATGATCATGCTGGCAGAACAAATTACCCATCCAACATCTGCCGCAAGGCAGCTTCAACGAAGTTCGTCCAAAATAACGATGCAAGTATCCAAAATATACCCCTGAAGCATCTGGCTGCCTCACATTCAATGTCGCGGCAGATAATCAGTATTGCTTCACGGCTGAAGTTCCGCAAAACTCTGGCTTTTCTGTTGAGAAGCGTTCTGTCGCCGTGGCTGACTTTTCGCTGGTTTCGGTTCCTTGGCGACTTTACGGAACAGCATACTTTCGCTCCGCCTCATGATGATCTTGTCCGGAAATCCCTGTCATCCTTCCTCGTGCACCGCATGGCATGGCGAACTCGGCTCAATATTCTCACCCAGCATTTCGATCTGGCGCGCCAGTTAATGTGCCCGCATGTGTTGCAGGCGCTTTGGCGTGGTGAAATGATTGAGCTTGGAACAGTTTGCGGCAGAGACCATCATTATCGCCTCCAATTACTACTTTCCGATCATTGCGGCAGTCGACACGAAGGCGTGTTTACCGTGCGTCTGGTGCAAGCAACGGATCAGACACTTCTGTGCATGGCAAGCTTCGTATTTGTGCGTCGTCCGAGCGATTCATACAGTATCATTATCGGTGGGCTGCAGGGATCGGCCAACGCAGATGCCAAACGCGCGATAATTTCTGCAACCCGTGATCTCGGCGGTCTGCGACCGAAAGATGCAATCATGTTGGTGCTGAAAGGGTTCGCGGCGCATAGCGTCACGACTTATTTGATTGCTGTCAGCAACTCCACCCATGTCATCAATCACCGTGCCTCAAAGCGCCGCAAGATGAAATTACCCGATCTGGACGCATATTGGCTTGACCGCGGCGGGGTCCCTTTCCCTCCCTTCGGCTTCCGAATTTCGGTTGATCAATGATTACCGACGGGAATGGCAGTCGGCGCAGCAATGCAAAAGTTGCTTTTGGAAAATTGGGGCGAACCTGATCATCCCCACGAGCCGCAATCGGAAACTCCGTGATGAAAAACCAAAATTCTAAATCCGCTATCCTTACGGCATTTCCCGATGACGGCCGAATTTTCCGACAAACAATGCAGCGGAACGCGCGTTGCGGGGACTCTTGGTCGCAAATCATGGCGCTTCGCCGGACTGAACCACAGCGCCGATCATGCGGTCTTCATGAGCATGCTGATCATAAGAGCAAAGTTTAATGATCTCGATCCCGGGCATGGCTTGCGGACGTTTTTCGTCCGCAGCGCCGACACAAGGATTACCAAACTGGAACAGTCACTTCCATGGAATTTGGCATTACTCATATTCGATGTTCAGACGGTATAGTCTGTGGCCTTCGCCGTATGCTTACAGTTTTCCCTCACCATCTTACCCTTACCCCTGCGGTTGCCTTGATTTGATAGCTGTTTGCGAAATGGTTGAGGGCTGTGTTGATGGCTCCTTCGCCGTAGATGGCATATTTGTCATCGGCCCATGTATAGGTTCCGCCTGCGCCGACACCGGCCCATGTGCGGTCCTTCCCGGTGGCGAAGCTGACATCCGCGACATCGACCGGCGCGCTGCCCATGAACTCCTGATAGAGATTGGCGATACCGTAGATGTTCATGCGGGTAAGCTGTCCATCGGCGTCATGCCAGGCATTGCGGTAATCGGCCGAAAGCCCGATGCGGGCCGTCAGGCTGTCGGTATTGTGCAGGCCGACACGCGCTTCCCACGCGTCGCGGAAGCTGGCGGATGACACCGACGACCACATGAGCTGCGCCTGCGGCGTCAGCGACCAGTTGTCATCGAGGGCGATGCGCTGGCCGGTTTCTGCACTCAATGCATAGCCAAAGCCGCGCCGACCGCTGGCAAGGCTTTTGTTGGCCGTAGCGGAATAAAGGTCGTTGTCGTACCAGACGGCCTGTGCCTGTGTGTCGAGATAAAAGCCATTGTCGCCATACCAGGTCAACGTCGCCCCAAGCCCCAGCCCTGCGTGTCGATTGTGCCATCGCCATGCAGGGAAGAGACCTGCTGTGCGCCTTGCCGTAAAGGCCGGTGATGCCGCCCAGCAGGCGACCGTCGGCTGCGTCCAGCAGCAGGCCGTCGAGACCGGCCTGCATAAGCGTGGTGTTCATGCTCTGGCGCATGCCGGTTGCCGAGCCGGACGGTTCCAGCCGGTTGTGCGCCCCTTCGATGCGCCCCCATATGCCGTGCTGGTCTATGGCCGTGCCAGCTTCGCTTGCCGGCACGAGTGGCGTGCCGATTGCATCCGCTCCTGTTCGATGACCGGGTTGGCTGCACCGCCCCAGGAACGATTGCCCACACGCTGCTGCAGGGTCGGCAAGGTGTTGAGCGCCTGCATGCTGGCTGCATAGGCCTCATAAAGGGGCACACCGGGATTGTAGTGCGGTGGCGGCGGCGGGGGTGGCGGGGGCGGACAGGTGCCGGTTTCCTCACAAGGCGGGGGCGGGTTCTTGAGTGCGGAGCGCAGATACCAGTCGCCATCCGCCGGGGTGCTCACGCCGCCCTTGTACAGCGAATAGGCATAGGCACCCGCCACCACGGCCTGACGGCCGTCCGGTGACGAAATCGCCGAGCAGATCGAACAGGCCGTTCGATGCACCGGCAATGTCGATGATCTTGATGCCGTCCGTCGTCTGTGCGCCGTTGCCGCCGCGATTGACCACCTTCACATGGCTGCTGCCCGACGTGTCGCCGCCCACTTGCAGTCGGTCCGTCTTCGAGACATCACCGCCCAGAACACTGTTGAACACGAGGGTGCCGCCCGTACCGGTATAGTTGCCGGCAACATTCAACACCGTGCCGCCAGTCCCGCCGAAATCGACCGTGCCGCCATTGTCCAGCGATGCCATCGTCGTGGCAAAGCCACCCAGCTCAGCCTGCCATTGCTGGCCACATTGAATGCGGATGCGCCGCTGATGCCGCCAGCCCCACCCTGCCTGAGCGTGCCGCCATTGACTGCCGTAATCCCCGAATAGCTGTTGGCACCGGTTAGCGTCAGAACACCCAAACCATTCTTCCTCAAACCGCCCGTACCCGACATCAAACCGGAGAAGAGGCTGTCGACGTTCTGATCGAGCGTCAGTGTACCCTTGCCGAGCGTCACGCCGCCAGCGCCGGTCAGTCCGCCAACCCTGGTATTGAACCCGTCGAGGTCAGCCGTGCCGCCGCTCTTTACCGTCAGCAATCCGGAGCCGAAGGCATTGTCGGCAATACCGGCTCTGGCCGTGCCGCGCTCAACCGTCAAGCCGCCCGAATAGGTGTTGTTGCCAGTGAAGACCGTTTCACCGGCTCCCTTTTGAACCACTTCACCCTGACCGCCGATAGCGCCGGAGAAAGTGGCTGCATCGGAACGGTTGAACGCAAGCACCCCGCCATTGGCCACATCGCCCACAATGCGACCTGTCGTCCCGCCATTACCGATCTGCAGAGTACCAGCCGTGATCGCCGTTCCGCCCGAATAGCTGTTGGCGCCGGTTAGCGTCAGGACGCCAGCGCCCGCCTTGGTCAGCTTGCCAGTGCCCGAAACAATGCCGTCAAAGATCAGATTGTCGGAACGGTTGAAAGCAAGGACCCCGTTATTGGCCACATCGCCCACAATGCGACCTGTCGTCCCGCCATTACCGATCTGCAGAGTACCAGCCGTGATCGCCGTTCCGCCCGAATAGCTGTTGGCGCCGGTCAGCACGGTCGTGCCGCTGCCTGCCTGCGACAGCTTGCCAGTGCCCGAAACAATGCCGTCAAAGATCAGACTGTCGGAGCGGTTGAACGCAAGGATCCCGTCATTGGCCACATCACCCACAATGCGGCCCGTTGTCCCGCCGTTACCGATCTGCAGCGTACCAGCCGTGATCGCCGTCCCACCCGCGTAAGTATTCTGCCCCGAAAGCACCAGAACGCCAGCGCCCGTCTTGGTCAGCTTGCCAGTGCGAAACAACACCCGAAAGTGTGTTGTCATGTGCATTGTCGATGGTGCTGGCCGCATCCGACAGCGTTATAGCGCGACCCGAATTGAAGGCAGCACTCAATTGCAGTGTACCGGCACCAATCTCCACCCCGCCTGCCGCTGCCAGATTGTTGTCTGCCCCGACCGAAAGCGTGCCAGCCGTGATCGCCGTCCCGCCAGAATAGCTGTTGGTGCCGGTCAACACGGTCGTGCCGCTGCCTGCCTGCACCACCCGACCCGCACCCGATACGACATCGCCGAACGTCAGGCTGTTGGAGCGGTTGAACGCAAATGTTCCTACATCATGCGCCGTCTGGTCCAGCACGACATCGCCCACAATGCTGCCCGTCGTCCCGCCATCACCGATCTGCAGCGTGCCTTCACTGACCTTCGTTCCGCCCGTGTAACTGTTCGCACCCGTTAGGACCAACGTGCCGAAATCCGTCTTGTTGAGGCCCTGTGTGCCTTGAAGCTCTGCGGCAATCGTAGCAGTGATATCCTTGTCCACACGCACGATCGGCATGGCGTTGTTCGTCGTGTCGGAAAGCGTCAGCGCATCGCCCTCAAGACGATAACCGTCGGTGGAAAACTGCATACCCGCAGCAGACACCGCGCCCGCCGTATTATCCACCGTCACCGTGCCCGCCTTGCCGGCAAAATGGCAAACTCGCCATTGGTCCATGGTCCATTCAGCGTACCGTCCTTGTCGGTCCAATCCGAACCGTGAGTATCCACGTTCCATATCCCGTTCCCCATCAATCTGATTGTTGCCGTGCAGGGCAGGATCGCCGCCATCCCAGTAATTGAGTGTCATGCCTGCGGCATTGACCAGATTGACCTGGTTTGCAATCGCGGTCTGGATGCTCATTCCAGAAGGGCCGCCTGGAACCGTACCCAGCACCAAACCATTGTCGGTGAACGCACCGCTATAATCGAAAATACGATAAAGGCCGGGGCCGAAACTGCCCAGATCGGTCACATTGAGCGTTCCGGCCAGTGTCAGACTGCCCTTGACATTGAACAGGCCAACGGTCGTTGGCGCGCCGAGCGCCACATTGATGTTGTTGCCGCCTGCAAGCGTCAGACCCTTCTCAAAGGTCAGGGTCTGGCCCTCACGCCCCACCAGCGTGGCGCCTCCGGCATCAAGCACGGCATTGTCGATGATCGTTCCCTTGCCGCCAAGCGCGCCGCCAGCGGCGACCTCCACCGCACCGCCAAGCTTGTCATCAACCAGAAGGGTACCTGCCTGTACCCTGTCTTGCCGGCAAAGCCGGAACTGTCGCCCGATAGCGTCAGCGTGCCCGATCCAACCTGCTTCAGCGTTCCAGTACCGCTCAAAACACCGCTGAAACCCATCACGTCGGAGCGGTTGAAGGCAAGCGCAGCACCGGCATCGATCGCGGCATCCCCATAATGCGGCCCGTCGTCCCGCCAGCACCGATCTGCAGCATGCCAGCCGTGATCGCCGTCCCGCCCGCGTAAGTATTATTCCCCGAAAGCGTCAGGACGCCAGCACCCGTCTTGGTCAGCTTGCCCGTACCCGACACAATGCCCGAAAGCGTGTTGTCATGTGCATTGTCGATGGTGCTGCCCGCATCCGACAGCGTTATGGCGCGACCCGAATTGAAGGCAGCGCTCAACTGCAATGTACCTGCGCCAATCTCCACTCCGCCTGCCGCTGCGCCAGATTATTGTCCGCGCTGACCGAAAGCGTGCCAGCCGTGATCGCCGTCCCGCCCGCGTAAGTATTCTGCCCCGAAAGCGTCAGAACGCCAGCGCCCGTCTTGGTCAGCTTGCCAGTGCCCGAAACAACACCCGAAAGTGTGTTGTCATGCGTATTGGCGATGGTGCTGGCCGCATCCGACAGCGTTATAGCGCGCCCCGAATTGAAGGCAGCACTCAATTGCAGTGTACCGGCACCAATCTCCACCCCGCCTGCCGCTGCCAGATTGTTGTCTGCCCCGACCGAAAGCGTGCCAGCCGTGATCGCCGTCCCGCCCGCGTAAGTATTCTGCCCCGAAAGCGTCAGAACGCCAGCACCCGTCTTGGTCAGCTTGCCCGTACCCGACACAATGCCCGAAAGCGTGTTGTCATGCGCATTGTCGATGGTGCTGGCCGCATCCGACAGCGTTATGGCGCGACCCGAATTGAAGGCAGCGCTCAATTGCAATGTGCCGACACCGATCTCCACCCCGCCTGCCGCTGCACAGATTGTTGTCTGCCCCGACCGAAAGTGTGCCAGCCGTAATCGCCGTCCCACCAGAATAGCTGTTGGTGCCGGTCAGCACGGTCGTACCGCTGCCTGCCTGCACCACCCGACCCGCACCCGATACGACACCGCCGAACGTCAGGCTATTGGAGCGGTTGAAGGCAAGCGCAGCACCGGCATCGATCGCGGCATCCCCATAATGCGGCCCGTCGTCCCGCCGTTACCGATCTGCAGCGTGCCAGCCGTGATCGCCGTCCCGCCCACGTAAGTATTATTCCCCGAAAGCGTCAGGACGCCAGCACCCGTCTTGGTCAGCTTGCCCGTACCCGACACAATGCCCGAAAGCGTGTTGTCATGCGCATTGTCGACGGTGCTGCCCGCATCCGACAGCGTTATGGCGCGACCCGAATTGAAGGCAGCGCTCAACTGCAATGTACCTGCGCCAATCTCCACCCCGCCTGCCGCTGCGCCAGATTGTTGTCTGCCCCGACCGAAAGCGTGCCAGCCGTGATCGCCGTCCCGCCCGCGTAAGTATTCTGCCCCGAAAGCGTCAGGACGCCAGCACCCGTCTTGGTCAGCTTGCCCGTACCCGAAACAATGCCCGAAAGCGTGTTGTCATGCGTATTGGCGATGGTGCTGGCCGCATCCGACAGCGTTATGGCGCGACCCGAATTGAAGGCAGCACTCAATTGCAGTGTACCTGCACCGATCTCTACCCGCCTGCCGCTGCACAGATTGTTGTCTGCCCCGACCGAAAGCGTGCCAGCCGTGATCGCCGTCCCACCCGCGTAAGTATTCTGCCCCGAAAGCGTCAGAACGCCAGCGCCCGTCTTGGTCAGCTTGCCAGTGCCCGAAACAACACCCGAAAGTGTGTTGTCATGTGCATTGTCGATGGTGCTGGCCGCATCCGACAGCGTTATGGCGCGCCCCGAATTGAAGGCAGCACTCAATTGCAGTGTACCGGCACCAATCTCCACCCCGCCTGCCGCTGCACAGATTGTTGTCTGCCCCGACCGAAAGCGTGCCAGCCGTGATCGCCGTCCCGCCAGAATAGCTGTTGGTGCCAGTCAACACGGTCGTGCCGCTGCCCATCTGCGACAGCGAACCTGTGCCCGAGACGACGCCGTGAAAAGTCAAGCTGTTGGAGCGGTTGAAGGCAAGGACCCCGTCATTGGCCACATCGCCCACAATGCTGCCCGTTGTTCCGCCATCACCGATCTGCAGCGTGCCAGCTGTGATCGCCGTCCCGCCAGAATAGCTATTGGTGCCGGTTAGCGTCAGGACGCCAGCGCCCGTCTTGGTCAGCTCGCCAGTGCCCGAAACAACACCGCTAAAGCTTCCATGGTGGCCATTTGTGTCAATCGTCGCCATACCGTCAAGCTGGATAGCACGTCCGAGCTGACATCACCAGCAAACTGCAGATGTCCGAGATTTCTATTTGTGAACTTAATTGCGCCGTTCGCAGCACCCAGATTATCATCCCGACTGATGACGATCTGGCCGTCATCGATAATCGTTCCACCAGTATAGGTATTGGTAGCAGATAGCGTCAGCGAGCCGCCGCCTGTCTTCGTTAGCGAGCCGGAGCCGCTGACCACACCTGAGAACGTGTTAAGCTGCGAGCTGCCGCCGCCGACATTCTTCGTGTCGAGGGTCCCATTTTGGGTCAGGGTGATAGACCGTGCACTGGTGACATTTTCTGTCATCTGCAGAATACCGGTTCCGTTACCGCCGAAAACGAGCCCCCGCCGAAGCGCCCAAGTTCTCATCCTTGCTGATAACGACCCTGCCATCGGTTATCTCGGTACCGTTTGCATAGGTGTTCGTGCCAGTCAATGTCAGCGTACCTGCACCCGTCTTGGTCAGCTTTCCCGTACCCGACACAATGCCCGAAAGCGTGTTATCTTGCGCATTTTCGATGGTGCTGGTTACATCCGACAGCGTTATGGCGCGGCCCGAATTGAAGGCCGCATTCAACTGCAATGTACCTGCGCCAATATCCACCCCGCTTGCCGCTGCACAGATTATTGTCGGCGCCGACCGAAAGCGTGCCCGCCGTGATCGCCGTCCCGCCAGAATAGGTGTTGGTGCCGGTTAGCGTCAGGACGCCAGCACCCGTCTTGGTCAGTTTGCCGCCACCCGATAGAACACCGCTAGCAGTTGCATCGAAATTATTTGTATCAATACGGCCCCGCCAGTACCGAGAGTAATGCTGCGTGCAGTGTTAAAAGCAGCTCCCCACTGGAGCGTGCCATTATCCAGAGTGACGATTCGCTTGAATGCCCAAGACCCTTGTCGGCGATAATATTGACTGTTCCGCCGCCACTGACTTGTGTTCCACCGAGGTAACTATTCGTACCATGGAGGTTGAGCAGCCCACCGCCGCTCATCTTGACACCGCCATCAAGGCCGTCGCCTGCAGGGTCGGAATTGGTGGCATCATTGGGATCTCGATAACCATCACTGGCGATGTCGTCCGATATGGTGACCGTCTCGCCTGCCCCGGCAGTCACCTGAAGACCGGTTTTGCCATTCAGGAAAATACCGGCACCCAGACCAAGGCCAGAATCGGCATCACCGCCGCCACCATTTCCTCCAGTTGCCTGTCCACCGGAAATGCCGCCGTTGCCAGAGAATATTATCTGACCCCGTCTTCAACGAAAAGACCGCCGCCAAAGCCTGCCCCGCCGCCGCCGTCACCTTTAAGACCTGAATCACCACCACCGAATCCAGCCGCTGGATAGTGCGGCGAAGGAGAAGAGCTACCTTTCTCATATGCTCCACCAGCCCCTCCGCCAAAACCTCCATCACCACCGGACGTCCATACCCTCCACTGCTAGCAAAATTTGCACCGCCGCCGCCGCCGCCGCCAAAACCTCCATCTCCGCCACGCGGGGTACTTTGTGCTGGCTTTGAACCTCCAGATTCGCCGCCGCCGCCGCCGCCGCCATACCCACCTTTACCACCGACAACGGTGCCTGAGGTGCCTGGGGTGCCGCCATCGCCGCCTTTATAGTTTCCCGATCCTCCCCGGTTGTGCTGGTAGTGCTCGCGTCAGCACCCAAACCGCCACCACCACCGCCAGTAGATTGAATGTCTGCACCGGCACCACCATTCATGCCACCACCGCCGCCGCCGTTAAAACTACTCCCCACTTCCTCCCTTACCGCCCGTGGCCTTGTTCTGATCAAGACTGACATTTTCGACCGTGACGTTAGCGCCCTTTCCAACGAATATGGCACCACCAGCGCCCATACCGCCGCCGCCGCCATATCCCCGCCACCGCCAGCACCACCGCTCGCATGACCATTTTAAGGGTGACATTCTGGATCGTCACATTGATCGGATTGTTAGGGTCTGGAGTATCTGGGCGAATGAAGAAGATTTCCGCTGATCGCTGCCGTCGATCGTCAAGCCCGGGGTAGCGCTTCCATCGATTGTCACGCTTCCGGAAATTCGCGGCGTCTGCTTGTCCGTACCGGTCATCGTTAGGGTCGGGGATGTGCCGGTGAATGCTGCGGGATCAAAACCGATCACCGAAGGTGTTCCGCCCGATTAGCTTGGTCGATTGCCCAACTCAGTGTGCCAGCCGCGTTCTTGTCGCCGGCATCCGTCGTCGACGTGACGCAAAAGCTAACCCCCGAGCAAGCCGCGAGCGCATTGGTAGATACGGTAGAAAGCAAGATCGCGCTGTATAAAACTACCGTGACGGGACGAAGAGGGTGTCTATACAATATTATTGATTTACCGAATGCATTAAATAAGTGATTTATATTCGATATCGGCATGCCACCCTCTAGATTAAACCATCATCGAAAAGACATAATCATCGATAGTAGTTTATATAAAGTTTACAGTCAATCTATTATTAGTACAAATAATTTACACCATAATACAACAAAAGTAGTGATCACTTAATAAGTGGCAATTAATAATTATATCTCTAAATTCTTCACAGACCTCTATATTAATGACAACCATTTCTTTCAACACGACTCGACCTCTAGCGAATTGTGTCGACTATCCAACCCGTTGATCAACGTATAAATCAGCCAACAAACCCAAACGGCACGGCGTTCAGAAACGCCTCGATGGCTTCCGCATCATTAGCCGAACGGTACTGGCTGCGCCCAATATTATGCAACCACGCATGCTCGGAAAGTCCGGCATGATCGCATTCGAGCACAGCCCACCCAAGTGATAGACTGAGGAGAGGCAATGCTCATCAGACACGCATCTGCAATACCGAGGTCACCCTATCTTGTTCAGAACGGAAATTGGCCTCGGTGAGTTGGCGCCATTTTGGAAAGCTTTGCCGCATCGCTAGAAGCGCCTTGATGAGCAACTCCTCGTCCTCATCCGTGTGCAACGGTGTTGGCGTAATCCGCAGCCGTTCGGTGCCGCGTGGCACAGTCGGATAGTTAACCGGCTGGATGTAGATCCCATACTCTGTCATCAGGCAATCGGTAATAGCCTTGGCCAGGGAAGCATCGCCAATCATCACCGGCAAAATATGGCTGGGGCTCGGCAAAACCGGAATGCCGTTAGCCAGCATCTTTGCCTTGAGCGATGCCGCGCGTAGGGCGAGGGTTCGACGGACTGAACTATCTTCCTTCAGGTGATGCAAGGCCGCGCGAATGCCTGCTACCACCGAAGGCGGCAGCGCGGTGCTAAAATGAACCCTGCAGCATGGCTACGAATAAAATCGACAGCAACACTTGTCCCGGCAATATAGCCACCAATGGCACCAAAGCCTTTACTAAGCGTGCCCTGAAACAGGTCAACACGATCAAGAAGCCCGTCACGTTCGGCAATGCCGGCACCGCGAGCACCGTAAAGGCCCACTGCATGAACCTCGTCGACATAGGTGAAGGCGTTGTACTTGTCCGCGATGTCGCAGATTGCCTCGATCGGCGCGAAATCACCGTCCATGGAATAGCAGCTCTCAAAACAGATCAGCTTTGGTCGATATTTACAGACACTGGCGATCTGTCGTTCAAGATCGCGCCAGTCATTATGAGCAAAGATCATCTTGTCCGCGCCTGAACGGCGAATACCTTCGATCATCGATGCGTGGTTCAACGCATCCGAAAAATCACGCAACCGGGCAGCAATCGGCCAAGTGACGAGAGCGCTGCATCATTGGCAACATAACCGGAAGTGAACAGCAGCGCAGATTCCTTGCCATGCAGGTCGGCCAACTCGTTTTCAAGCAGGACATGCTCATGGCTCGTCCCCGAAATATTACGTGTGCCACCGGCTCCCGCGCCGTATTGTACCAAGGCCTCGCAAGCTGCGCTGACAACATCGGGATGAACGCCCATCGCGAGATAATCATTAGAGCACCAGATGGTGATGCGCCTTCCGGCGCGATGATCATACGCCCGAATACCGCTTTGCGTCTCACGCTCCAGATCGGCAAAGACGCGATAGCGCCCTTCCCGGCGTAACTGCGCGAGATCTTCCGCAAAAATTCTTGATAATTGAATTCACTCATCAGGCTTAGTCCTCGTATGTCGGCTTCAGCATATCGATCGAACTGCCGAACTGCATTTCATGTTCGCCTACGGATATTGTGTGTCGAAGCATCGCGAGCACGACCGCCGTGGCATTTCGCGTCGCATCGCCCAGATTGCGGCCGCGTGCGAGATTGGCGGTGAGCAGACCGGTAAAGAGATCGCCCGTCCCAACCGGCACGATAGGAAGCCGGGGCGATACCAGTCGTGTCCGTTTCTTTCTTCAAAACGATATTCTCAAGCGAACCATCCGGTGTGTCATGAAACACACAACTGGTGACGACCAACCGCGCACTTCTGGATACCTGCAACATTGCGATCTCGGCCTCGAGTTCTTCAAAGGACGCGGGTTTGGTTTGCGTGATCAGGCCTGCCTCGAATTGGTTAGGTGTCAACAGGTCAGCCAATGGTATGAGCCGGTCGAGCAGGCATTCGACCACTTGGTCCGCGACAAACACTCCGAGATTGATGTCGCCCATAACGGGATCGCAGATATAGACGATATCGGGATTGAGCTTCTTAGCTCGTTCAACGAAGGTCGCCACCACCTCGCCATTGGCACGCGATCCGAGATATCCGGACACGATAAAGCGGCTTCTCTCGATCAATCCGCGCTCTTCAACACCGCGCAGCAGGTCCCCGACAAGCTCCGGTTCCAACACGCGACCACGCAATGTCTGGTAGCCGGGGTGATTAGACAGCAAGGTCGTCGGCACAGCGGCCACATTCAGCCCGCGTAACTGCATGGGCAGAACAGCGGAACTGTTGCCGACATGTCCATGCACTACCTGGCTCTGGATTGAGATGATGGAGGTTTGCGTAGCCATCAGTCGCCCTCACCTCTACCGGCAGTCGCGGGAATGACGCTCTCAGCAGTTTCTCGGCGCGACAGGCGACCGTTCAGCACTATATAGGCGATCATCCCGATCACCAGCCCCAGAAAGCGCCGCCAATTCCGAGCATATTTATGTTTGCAGCCGATGCGAGAAATGTGATCAGCGCGGCTTCGCGTGAAGCAGGTTCCGCCATGGCGCCCGCCAGACTGCTGCCTATCGTACCGAGGAGCGCCAGACCAGCCAAGGTAGTGATAAAAGTCGTCGGGAATGCCATGAAAACAGCCGCGAGCGTTACGCCAAACACGCCGATCAGCACATAGAATGTGCCCGCTGCAACACCGGCGATCCAGCGCTTGGACGGATCTTCATGTGCCTCTCGACCCGTGGCGATTGCCGCCGTGATCGCCGCGACATTGAAAGCGTGGGAACCGAATGGCGCCATTAGGAGCGATCCGAGACCGGTTACGGTCACAATCGGGTTGGCACTGGTCTTGAAACCATCATTGCGCAGCACGAGCATGCCAGGCATGTACTGGCCGGTCAGCGTGATGAGGAACAAGGGCAGTGCGATGCTCAGAATTGCGTTCATCGAAAACTCTGGCATGGTGAAGATCGGCGTGGCAAGTTTTAGCTGCAGCCCGGACAGATCGACGCGATCCTGCATTAGCAGGAAGGCGAGGCCGATTACCAAAATGCCGACTACAGCGTAACGTGCGGAGAAGCGCTTCAGCACGACATAGGCCACGATCAAAAGGCCGACCAGCACCGGATCGACGCTCGCGCCGCCAAAGGCACCGATACCAAACTGCAGCAATATGCCCGCAAGCAAACCCGAGGCGATGCCAGGCGGAATCAATCTGATGACCCTCTCAAAATAGCCTGACAGTCCAAGCAGAACGAAGGCCGCGGCCGAGATAATATAGGCGCCTATCGCCTCGGCATAAGGCGTGGTGGCAAGTGCGGTCACGAGGAACGCCGCCGCCGGTGTGGACCATGCCGTAATAATCGGTTCGCGATAACGCCAGCTCAAGACGAGACCAGTCACACCGACCCCGATTGAGACCGACCATACCCAGGAGGCCGTGAGTTCCGGACTGAGGCCGGCGACACGCGCCGCCTGAAACACGAGAATGAACGTACCGCCGTAGTTGACGATAACGGAAATCAGACCTGCAATAATGGGATGGGTCAGGTCATTCCACCCAAGAGATGATGTTGGACTAGACGACATGATGCCAAAGATTCTCCTGAAAGCTGGGGCATGACCAAAGTGTCGCCTTGACATTTAGCGCAATAATGGACTGATAGTTCCGGCCATTTATCATTTTGGATTCAGACCATTTGTTTAGGCATTCACAACTAGAATCCGTAAAGGCCTGGCTTACCCATCCCGCACATGCGGCGATGCCGCTTCATGCGCGGATACAAAGGGCTGTCCGCCAGTTGATCCTTGACGGCGCACTCGGCCCTGGCAAACCGCTACCGGCATCCCGAGCGCTTTCCAAATCTCTGGGTGTATCGCGTGATACCGTGGAAGCCGCCTATGCACAGCTTCACGCTGAAGGCTTTATCGAGCGACGTGTTGGCAGCGGCAGCTTCGTGGCCGAAATGACGGAATTCACAACCGGCCGCAGTCGCTCAAAGCGGGATGCCCTGTTGCGTAATCAGGCGCCGAATCTCAGCAAGCGCGGCAGCGCCATGTTCCGTAGCGGCGGTGTGCGGGAATTGCTTGCGCCGCGACCATTCGCGCATGGTGTGCCGGAAACCCGCACATTTCCGCTTCAGCTATGGGAACGACTGGAACGGCAGGTACTAAAGGAAGCAGGGACGTCTGCCCTTTTGCCCAGCGACCCGCAAGGTGTGGAGCCGCTTCGGCGCGCGATCGCCGATTACGTAAACCTTGAACGCGCGCGCGCGCCACGGCCGACCGTGTGCTGGTCCTTACCAGTTCGCAACAGGCAATGGCGTTATGCGCGAACATGCTGTTCGACCCCGGCGATCGGATATTCATCGAGGACCCCTACTATTACGGCGCGCGCAAGGCGTTTGAAGCTGGAGGGCTCGAATGCGTACCCGTCCGCCTGGACCGCCAGGGCATATTGGTCGAACAGATCATGGATGATCCACGCAAGGCCAAAGGTGTTTTCCTGACACCCTCCCATCAGTTTCCAACTGGCGCGACGTTGGCGCTTGACCGCCGTCTGGCACTGATCGAATGGGCCGCCCGACATCAGGCGTGGATCATCGAAGATGACTATGACAGTGAGTTCCATTATATTGGCAAGCCCACAGCCTGCGTACAGGGGCTCGATCCGCATGAGCGGACCATCTACATCGGCACCTTTACCAAATCGCTCTTTCCTGGCCTGCGGATCGGCTATGTCGTTCTACCGCCACAACTTGTGAAGCCGATGACCGTCGCGCGTACCCTTCTCGACGGACATACCGCCTCCATCGCGCAATTGACGCTGGCCCGTTTCATGGAGGCCGGGCATTTCGGCGCGCACATCCGTACTATGCGCGGTATCTATGCCGATCGGCTTGATATACTGGTGACCTTGGTCCGGGAGCACCTGTCGGATTTCGTTGAGCCGCGTGTTCCCGTCGGCGGACTGCAAATGCCATGCGTGCTGACTTCCGATTTGTCGGAACCCGCTGTGATCGACGCGGCGCGGCGTGTCGGGATAGACCTTTTGGGTTGTCGGGGCTTCATGCGACCGACAATTCCAAAGCCGGGTTTCTGATGGGCTTTGCCGCCTATTCGCCGTCGGAGATCGCAATCGCGGTCGAGAAACTCGCGAATACGCTGAAGGCTGTGGCCCTCATCTCGAACAGATTCTAGTACTATGCCGACTGTCTTGCCTAGCTGATCGACTTCCGGGAGATACGTAGCACGACCGCGACGGCAGCCAGTATGCTTGCCCTAATTGAGCCGTACGGCAGCATTTCCCCACGAGCCTATTCGGCCTCCCCTGCAGACGTTGCCATCAATGCCGTCGATCTCGAGCCGCGACTTGGTAAAGTTGTAATTGATTGCTTGAGCTCGAAAAATGGTCTGAAGTCACATCAAAAGTGGAAGGGATTATCAGGCCATAAGCATGCTAGGTGCTGACAAATATCGCCGCCGGATACCAGCGCAGTGGACAATCAACTATGTCGACACTTTGAAGGAGATCAACGATGGATTCATCGATCATGCCGCACGTAATTCAGAAGAAAGCGGGCGCAGGCGTGAGCGCTGTTAGTCTGTCTACAGCCGATGACGCGATCGCTGTTGCCATTGCTAACGAAAAACCCGTCAGCACGAATCCATCGAACTGATCGCATCTGAGAACTTCGTCAGCCAGGCAATCCTTGACGCGCAAGGGTCTGTACTCACCAACAAATATGCCGAGGGCTATCCCCACCGTCGTTACTATGGCGGCTGCGCCAATGTGGACGTCGTCGAGGATCTGGCCATCGAGCGGGTAAACAAAATCTTCGGTAGCGTCTATGCCAACGTCCAGCCGCATTCAGGCAGCCAGGCCAATCAGTCGGTTTTTCTCGCGCTGCTCAACCCCGGTGACACGATCCTTGGTCTTGATCTCAAGGCGGGCGGGCATCTCACCCATGGTGCACCGGTCAACATGTCCGGCCGATGGTTCAATGTTGTCAGCTATGGCGTGGACCCGGAAACCCAGCTCATCGATATGGATCAGGTCGCCCGGCTTGCGTGGAAACATCGTCCGAGACTTCTGATCGCTGGTGGCTCGGCCTATCCGCGCACGATGGATTTTGCGCGATTTCGGCAGATCGCCGACGAGGTAAACGCGACGTTTCTGGTCGATATGGCGCATTTCGCCGGCCTCGTCGCAGGTGGCGCTTATCCGTCGCCCGTACCTTTTGCCGACATTGTCACCTCGACCACACACAAGACCCTGCGCGGGCCACGCGGCGGCTTCGTTCTAACCAACAATTCGGAGATTGCGAAGAAGATCAACTCGGCGACCTTCCCTGGTCTTCAAGGTGGACCGTTGATGCATGTCATTGCGGCCAAGGCGGTGGCTTTCGGCGAAGCTCTGGAACCGTCCTTCAAGACCTATGCACACAATGTCGTCGAAAACTGCCGTGTGCTCGCCCAATCGCTTATCGATGGTGGACTGAAGATCACAACCAATGGCACAGATTGTCATCTGGCCGTGGTCGATCTTCGCCCCTTCGGTGTGACCGGTGATATTGCCGAGAAAGCCCTTGAATTGGTCGGCATCACGCTGAACAAAAACTCGATCCCGAACGATCCGGAAAAGCCGATGGTGACTTCTGGCATCCGTGTCGGCAGCGCTGCTGGAACATCCGTGGCTTCGGCGCCGGCGAGTATCGTGACATCGCCACACTCATTCTCGACACTCTTCACGCGGTTCGTGGCGGAACGCTCGATACCGATCAGCAACGCATCAATGAGCGCGTACGTCAGCTCGTTGTGCGCTTTCCGCTCCCTATTGATCGAGCAAGGAGGATCGGTTCCGACATGAAAACACCTTTGGGGATTGAGCTTTCAGCCGAAGATATCGCCCGGTTTGGCGACCAACCAGCCGCAACTTTTGCGCAAAACATGATCGCCGTTCTGGAGCGGATCGCAGCCGCCTGCCATCGCTGTGGACGACATCGCAATGATGTTCGCCTCCTGCCCGTCACCAAAACGGTCCCGGCAAATGTGCTGCGCCATGCCTATGCCGCTGGCATCACTGATTTCGGAGAAAACAAGCTCCAGGAAGCGCGTGACAAACTTGCTGTACTTGGCGAGCTGCCCATTCGCTGGAGTATTATCGGTCATCTCCAGACGAACAAGGTAAAGTATCTCGTCCGCTTCGCCTCAGAGTTTCATGCACTGGACAGCCATCGACTGGCGGAGGAGCTGAACCGCCGCCTCGATATTCTGGACCGCGATTTGGACGTATTCGTGCAAGTGAACACCTCAGGCGAGGAGAGCAAATACGGACTGCATCCCGACGATCTCATGTCCTTTGCCGAACGTCTGCTCGACTACCCCGGCTGAAGCCGAAAGGATTGATGACACTTGCTATTTTCAGTGCGGATACTGAGCGCGTAAGAACCTGTTTCCAGCTGCTACGTGACCTGAGAGATCGTGCCATCACAATCAACCCCGGCCTGACGCAACTGTCCATGGGTATGACCGGAGACTTCGAGATCGCGATCGAGGAAGGCGCAGATGTCGTCCGGGTCGGTCAGGCCATCTTTGGCCCTCGACCGGGGCAGATGCCCTCTATTGGCCTGGCCTCATTCCAAATACTTGAGAACAAGAAGAAAACCCAAAATGACAATCCCCTTCATTGATATTCAGGCTCAACGCAATCTCATAGGCGACGCAATCGACTTAGCGATCCTCAAAGTCACCCGGAGTGGTCAGTTCGTGATGGGACCGGAGGTCTATGAATTCGAGGCCAAACTTGCCGCCTTCGGTAATGCGGGACATGCTTTGTCCTGCTCGAACGGCACCGATTCCCTGATGTTCCTTCTTATGGCATGGGGTGTCGGGCCTGGCGATGCCGTCTTTTGCCCGTCATTCACCTTCGCCGCGACAGCCGAGGTCGTGGCACGGGTCGGCGCAACTCCTGTATTCGTAGACATCGACCCGGACACATACAATATGGACGCAGTGCATCTCAATGCTACCATCGAGATGACGAAGCGAGAGGGGCGGCTGACACCACGCGTTGTCATTGCCGTCGATCTATTCGGACAACCCGCCAATTATCCCGCCATCTCCACTGTCACCTATGCACACGAGTTGAAGCTTCTCGCTGATACCGCGCAAGGCTTTGGCTGTCGGCTGCACAATAAGCACCCTCTCCACTGGGCCGACGCCTCAAGCCTGTCGTTCTTTCCGGCGAAGCCGCTCGGTGCCTATGGCGATGGTGGCGCGGTTCTGACTGATGATGATGAGCTCCATAACATGCTTAGCTCAATCCGCGTTCATGGCCAGGCCACGTCGCGCGACGCGATGGCTCGTGGGTTCGAGCATGATCCGAAATATCTCAATGTCCGTCTCGGCTCTACCGGCCGCCTTGATACGATCCAGGCCGCTGTCCTGATTGAGAAGCTTACGATCTTTGAAGACGAGATTGCCCGCCGTAACCGCATCGCCAACCGTTACAGCGAAAATTGGCACCCGACGTCGCGCGCGTGCCGCAGGTCATCGACGGAGGCGTCCCGGTGTGGGCCCAGTACACAATCGAGCACGAAGATCGCGATGGGCTCGCTGCCCATCTGAAATCTCTAGGCATTCCAACTGCCGTTTATTACCCGATCCCCGTACATCAGCAACCCGCCTATAACCATTATCCCGTGGGCCCGGGCGGGCTGGCCGTGACGGAAAGCAAGGCTAGGCGCGTCATCAGCCTGCCCATGAGCGCTTACCTGGATGAAGCCATCCAAGACATGATCATCGATGGCGTAAGGTCTTATGGCCGAGCAAGGCGACGCGGCAATCCCCGTCAGGCGCCAGACGGCCCCGTTTCGTGATGCTATTCTGTTCGGGACGCCGCTGCTCGTGCTTGCTCTTCAACATGCTGTATCTGTGGCAGAAATCGCGGTTTACGGGTTCTGGGGTGACGCCCACTGGGCATGGGCACCGGTCGCTGATCCCATGGTCTATGGTATTCCTGATTGTCGCCTCGCTTAGCATCATGAACTGCTCGCCATCGGCCCTCTCGTGGCAGGGCTGCACTTTAAATCTCGTTCATGATCGCAGAGCGGATGCCGTACTCATGCGCAGCGTCATCAACGCAGGAACCAATGAAACCACTGCTGCAACAGCAATAAAGCCACTAACAAGCCAGACATCGCTCATAGCAAATTCCACCGGCATCCTGACGGCAGTAGTTGCTGTGAGCCATGATGTGATGGCTTGCGCAACCGCATAGCCGATAGCCAGTCCAAGGAAGATTCCGAGCAGCAGCAGGAAAAACAACTCGCCCCAGACAATCGCCATGATGGAGCGAACCGGCGCACCAAGCGCCCGCAGCGCACCGACCTGACGTTTGCGCGCGCCGATATGCATGACCGCAACCAACAACAAGGCGAAGACCACAATCACCTGCGTACCGATGGCGATACCAAGCAGCAGGCTGCGAGCATCACCCAATGTTGAATAGAGCCTCGTGAGAACCTCCGCCGGAAAGATCGCCAATGTGCGATCAGATCGATATTCCTGCCGCAGACGATAGGCATCCGCAATGGTCTTCGGCTTTACAAGAATGGCCGGAACACCGGGACTATCGGCATCGAAAGCCTCATCAAGCGGCGCATTGACGTCGATTTCGGGGTCATGGTCATGGGGCTTTTCAGCATGGTCGTCATGCGCGTGCACTTCGTGAGCTTCCATGCCATGCAACTGCCAGACGGTGCGAATGGGAACCAGAATGGACCGATCCCATGCAGTGCCGGTCGGAGCCATTTTGCCAGCTACATGATAGCTGACCTCGGTATGTGCATGTCCGCCGGTTTCAACAGTGCCGTGCATTGGATTGACTTTGGCACCGACAGGTAGATCGACTGCCGAACCGATAACTGCCTCGCCCAGACGCGCGAACATCGTGTCTTCGGCGAGTTGTGGTGACAGGGCGGAAATAAGCTCGGTTGTCGTGCCCACAATGGGAAAGCCCATCGCGCTGTCGCCAAAGCCGATGGGAGCCGCGAAAGCCACGCGCTTGTCATTGGCAAGTTTTCCCAGCATAACACCCGACATCAACGGTAAAGGCGATGGCTGCAAAAGACAGACGAAAGTGTGAGTTGCGTGTCACTTCCTGCAGCACCGATCACGAGGTCAAACTTGTCAGATGCTCGCGCCGTGCCAAGCCGTACAGCTCGTTCCTGCAAGGTTACGACCGAACTTAATGCAACCGACAAAGCCAACAGAACGATGATGGCGACGGCACCGCTCCAGAAACGGCGCAGATCGGCAAGAATGAATACGATCATGACAATTCCATCTCCGCGCTGTCGCTTGCAATTTTTCCGCCTTCAAGGCGAATGCGGCGCTGCAAATATTGCATCGCTGCGGATCATGCGTGACGACAACCAATGTCGCCTTTTCTTCGGTCGCAAGCCGCACCAGAAGCTCGGCAACATCGGCACCGGTTTTCTGATCAAGACTTGCAGTCGGCTCATCGGCCACGATCACGCCAGGCTTAGAAAGAAGCGCACGCGCGATAGCAACGCGCTGCATCTCACCGCGCGACAGCGTTTCAATATGTTGCTCGGGACGGATTATTCCGACTGTTTGAAGCAATTGAAGAGCGCGTGCGCGATCATCACTCTTCACCCCAAAACTCAATTTGAGCGGCAATAGCACATTGGACAGTGCGAGAGGCCGGGAAACAAGTGAAAATCCTGCATCACCAGACCGATGTTGCGCGCACGAAACGCATCGCGCCTGAAAGAAGACAGGCTGCTGATTGCCGTTTCGCCCCACACTACTTTGCCGGCTTTCACAGGTTCGAGACCCGTTATGGCGTTGACCAGCGTACTTTTCCCCGAGCCGGAGGCACCGGTAATTGCCAGATGGCCACCAGCAGCCAGATTAAACTTTTCAATGGAAAGCACAGGAGAGCCAACCCCGGAAAGCGCACTTCCAGATTGGCAATATCGAGCGGCAGGCCCGATGGCTTGGCAAGCATCATCATCAGACGGTTTTGAAAGAAGCATCACGCAGACGAAGCTGACTAACGAAGCCCGTTTCAGGGTCTGTCCATGAACCGTATTCCAGCGTCCCGCGCGTCAGAATTGGTGCGTTGAACTGCACGAATGTCTGTCTGGATGCCAGATAAACGACCATGATATTGTCGGGCCAGTCAGAATCCGACGAGCAGAACGGACAGATCGACATCGGAATTTCAGTCAGAACAAAGAAATTGGCTTCAGCCTTGAGCGGCGGTGCCATGAACCCGCTGATTGCCACTTCCTTGCCGGAAGCTTTTTGACCTGATCGGAAAACTCCAGACCCAGCACGCCGAAACTTTTATACAGGTTGTCAAAGCCAAGTTGCTCTGCGGCTTGTGCCCTGTTTGCAATGCACATCAAAGGCGCAGTTGCCAATGCACCAAGCATGAGTTGCCTGCGATTGAAATGCGGTCCTGTGCGCATCTTGTCCTCCTGAAGAGAAGTGGACAGGCGGAAAACCCGCCTGCCCTTAATCAAACGAAGATTACTCAGACTTTGCCTTGCCGAGCGCAAAAGTGTCAGCAAGCACACGGTAAACATCGCTCTGTTCCATATAGCCGCGCAGACCCTCGGAACCTGGACCCGTTGCCTGAAGAACAACGTCATCGACCGCGTGAACGCCGGTGTCATCTTCCTTAGGGATGTTGCCCTGAACGAAGACTGCGCCCGGAACATCCTTGTAAGCCTCATTGGCTACATATTCGCCCTTCTGGTTCTTAACGGCTGGCACGAAGGCGCCATCCATCTTTGGACGGAAGGTTTCGTAATGATCCGGGCCGTTATTGGCGGCGAGGAACAGACGACGCGAAACATCGATGCGATCCGGATAACCGTCGCCATTGGTGTCTTCGTAATTCGGGAATCCGGCGGCATCGTAAGTGCCAACCTTTTCGCGCATTTCATCGCCCGGCTTTTCATCATCGACTGTACCAATGATGGCAACGCCATGGGTATGATCACCGGTGATGATAATCATCGTGTCCGGGTTCTTTTCGGCAAATTCACGGGCAACGCCAACAGCCTTGTCGAACTCGATGGTTTCGACCAGCGCGCGATCCCAATCAAGCGGATGGCTCATCTTATCAACCGATGCGCCTTCAACCATCAGGAAGAAGCCTTCCGGATTCTTGGAGAGCTTTTCGAGAGCGGTCTTGGTCATTTCCACCAGACCCGGCTGGTTCGGGAACTTGTCAACCGTGCCTTTCTTGAGGAACTCACGATCAAGCGTCACGTCGAGGTTGCCGGTATGGAAAAGACCGAGCAGCTTGTCCTGATTGGACTCACCCGATGCAGCAAGCTCGTCCTTGCTCGTGACCAGCGCGTATCCGGCATCCTTGAACAGCTGAATATAATCCTTGTCATCCTTGCGCTTGGAACCCGGAACATCCTTGGCGAGGAAGTAAGCAGAACCACCGCCAAGAATAACGTCAGGCTTCACGTCATACATCATGCCGACAATATCGACCTTGTCGGAACGCTTGCGCGTATGGGCGACCAGCGCCGCAGGTGTCGCGTCCTGAAGTTCGGATGTCGTAACAATGCCGATGGACTTCTTGGTTTCACGGCGCATTGCTTCTGCAATGGTTTCGACTTTCGGGTCGTCCTGGCTGTCAGGTGTACGGTCGGCATAAACGCCAAGTGCATTCACGCGTGACTTATGGCCCGTCATGTAAGCCGACATGGTATTGGCACTGTCGGTCGCAATCGAATGGGTCGACGAAGTGCCGATGAAGGCAACAGGGGAATATCATCCATGTTGAGGCGGCCATTGGCCTTACCCTCAGTCAAGCCCTTCGACATGATGCGCGCGCCGGTTCGGTGCGCGACCGACAGACCATCAGCAATCAGAAAGATGATGTTCTTGGCTTTGGCTTCATTGCCGGTCGCATAGACACCCCAATTGACAGACTTGGTTTCGTCGCCAGCAGAAACTTCAACCTTGTAATCGCCGGCCTTGCCGATTTTCAGTCCGCGCAAAATGAGAGCTGAGCCCAGAACCTCGTCTTCTGCGCCCTTTTCTTCAGCGGTAAACTCGGCTTTGCTGCCAAATACAGCTTCATAGTCCTGGCCATTGACGGTAACTTTCACGTCCTTTGGCTCGACGACCTTATCGAACTCAACCTTGAAATCGAAAGGCGAGTTGACAAGGATTGTCGCCCGGTCAATCGGATAGACGGTTGCAGCACCAGCCGCAGTCGTCAGCATGGTTGCTGAGGCGAGAGCAAGAAGCAGTTTGCGCATATCAGAAATCCCCACTGTGTAATGCGTGTTGGGGGTCAGATAAGAAAGCTAGATGACACTGGTATAACAGCCAGTCGATTTATTCATTAAACTTCATTTGCCGACTAGCGCATTGATTAACGATATAGCGCGCGTCATCACAAAGCTTAGATCGAGTGTTCAGCTTTCGCCTGCAAAAGAGCCTTGAGCTTCAAAAACGCCATTTCGATCAGATTGAAATCGGGGCTGTAAGGTGAAAAATAATGCAGTTGAGCATCTGCCGCCTCGATTGCTTCTTTGAATCCATCTGCTCCTTCCCCTGGTGATGTATTAACCCAGCATAATACTGATGATCATAGCTTTCATCGATTGATACACATTCGTTGACGAACATTGAATATTGCAAACCAGCGCTAACAATCAGACGAGACGGTCGCCGCCCTCCATCGAGATCTGGTTGGCGATTGCGAAGCTGTCATTCAATTATTGTCCAGCATTCTTTCATAAAGCCGCCTCGACGACCTGCTCCCGCGGAACTTCAAGCCGTCAAGCTAAGACAGATGTCCCCTGCAGCGGCCGTTTACCCTTGAATTTTCCATTTATGCCCCTTATCCAGAAAAAGGAGAGTTTCATAAAGGCATCAAAATTTCAGAGGCGCAGATTGCATTCGATTTGAAACATGTGACGATATTGTCGAATATCGTTGCCTGCTCGTTGCCGATTCATGAGTAACTGTTTGAATCGATCTTCGCGCCTGGGAACGTTTATATACGCTATTGAGCTTTGGTATTATAAAGTAAAATAAGTATAAAAGAAAGGGCGGTCAGTTGGACACTAGGCAAATGGCCAATAGAATTTGTATTTCTACACACAACGTTCCCCTTGAGGACAGGATGGAATTATGGCGTCAGATCACTTATCCTTTGTATGAGTCAACTCCTGCACCCAGAAAAACTTTTTAGGGGCTCCGTAGAGATACTTTCTCTTGGAGAGGTTTCACTGGTATATTCTACATTTAGCCAACATCGTGGTGTACGCCTAGTAAATAAAAATAATCTACCTAGGTTTGAAAATTTATGGATTCATATGCCGCTAGGTCACAATGTTTATGTAAATGAAAGAGGAAAAAAATAAAAGTATGCGATAGAGAAATATATATATCTGACACGACACAATGTATGGAGGCGTATTCCGGTAACGGTGCCACGTTATCCGTTGTTCTAGATAGAAATATTCTTGAAAAAGAATGTGGAAGAACGGGTCTACACGGTATGCACCTTAAAAATAATAATCCCTCGTCATTCTACTTACAAGTATTATGACTGAATATCACAAGCTGTCTCCGGTTTTAAATGAGCGAGATGCGTTTATATCTGGAAACTTTCTACTGGACATGATCGTTTGTGCGATCGGCGGAGCATGCAATTTTGATTATTCGCCGCCAGCTACATTCATTAAGGATCAGATAAAGCTTTATATTCTTGAGAATATACACAATCCGTCTTTGCGGGTAGAACATTTTCTGGACAAATTCCAGCTCTCAAGATCAGCCCTCTATAGGATGTTTGAAAAGAAAGCGGAATTGCCCGCTATATAAAACAGCAACGTCTTGAATTGGCACTTAAGCAAATACTGACAGATGGGAACGGCCAAAAGACTTCGATTAAGGCAATTGCTTACAAATACGGCTTCCCGTCACCGGAGAGTTTCACATACGCATTCCGAGTTCAGTTTGGATGTAGCCCACGAGATGTTATGAATAAAAGATTCGACATAATTCATACTCTTGACACAGCTGGAAGTATCATGGGGTACTATTCCGATCTTAAACTCCTGCTCCCGAAATGTTGAAGTGTATTCTTTTGCTTTTCAGCCCCTGATCGGCTGACAGGAGGCTGGAAGCTGCCGCGACCAATGCCCCGTTGCTTCGGGAACCCGCACAAAAACTACCACCTCAACTAACGAGCAAGCCAAGTAGGCGGCAGATTATGATGATAGTGTTACATTGTCGGGCAAGGATCAAGCTTTCAACGAGCGTAACAATTCCAAAAACCGTTCTTCAGCGCGGTAGCATCTTCATCTGACCGTAGCGCTATCTCGTTCATCAACCCATTGAGCAATATAGCGAGAACATCGGCACCAGCGGAAAATCGGATCGCATCGACTTCAACTGCTTGTACCACACCAGTTCGCAGAAGATCGAAGGAAAGATCGCGATCAAGCATTTCCCATCGTTTGCGCCCGAGCACGCTAGGTGCATCGACAACGAGAATACGCCGGTTCTCCGGCTGTCCCATATAGTCGATCCAGGCAACCGCCCCTTCTCCAGCATCTCCACGGGGTCGGTCAGCGCCTCGGTGGCAGCCGTCACAGCTTCGGCTGCTTCTCCGGCAAGATCACGGCATACAGCTTCAAAGAGGTCGGCTTTATCGCGAAAGTGGTGATAGAGCGCTCCGCGTTTCACACCGCTGCTGCAATAATCGCTTCCGTTCCGGTTTGTGCATACCCATCGCGGGCGAACAGTTCGCGTGCGACCTGAACCAATCGTCCCTTGGTCCGAGCTGTGCGCAGTTCATTTTGGACATGACAGCGTCCTTCAAAACAATTGACAGACAAACTGTCTGTTTCTATAACTTTAAAACAGATAGTCTGTTTGTTTCTTATTGACAAGGAAATTCGTTATGCAGTTTTCGGACCGCTATCCGATCATCGTCACCAACAAGAAAAACGCAGCGCGTGACTTCTGGATCAGACATTTCGGCTTTGAAGCGATTTTTGATAGTACCTGGTTCTGTCTTCTAACCGCCGAAGGGAACACTGCTTCAATCGCTTTCATGACACCCGACCATCCTTCCGCGCCCCTGGTCCCGAAACCTTTGGCGGAACTGGCCTCTGTTTTGAGATGGAAGTCGCGGACGCAAAAGTGGCCTATGATGAGCTGATCGCAAAGGATTACTGGTAACCTACCCTCTCACCGATGAGCCATTCGGTCAGCGCCGTTTTGGCTTTACAGATCCTTCGGGTCTCTGGGTCGATATTGTCGAGCAGATTGCTCCGCAAGCAGGCTTCTGGGACAAATATATGATATGAGCAAAAGGTACTCGACCAGCCATACAAGAAAACACTTCACTGACTCAGATCGGCCCACCTCATCTTTCTAAAGAACTTCGCCGCCGTCGATAATCAGCGCGAGACCTGTAACGAAAGCTGACTGTGGCGAAGCAAGGTATACAATTCCGCTGCGATTTCGTCGGGTGATGCCCAGCGTCCCATTGGTATTGTTTCGGAAACGTAATTTTCAAGCGCTGCCCGTCCTCCCATCTGCTGTTCGAAACCGGCGTTGAAAGGCGTATCGACAAATCCCGGACAAAGCGCGTTGAACCGGATATTCTCCCGCGCATAGTCAGCCGCCATCTGCCGTACCATTGCCACGGCTGCATGCTTGGTGGTGGCATAGGAAATCATGCCGCGATCATATTGGCATCCGGAATTGGAGGCAGTAATAATCACCGATCCCCACCCTGCGCCCGCATTGGCACGAGTGCTGCCTGCGCCACCACAAAATGCGAACGCACATTCATCGCCCACGCCAGATCCATCTGGGTAGGCGTCACATCCTCCAGTTTGCCTGCAATCTGGATGCCGACATGCGAATGCACAACATCAAGTCGTCCATAACGAGCGGCAACGCCGGAAACGGTTTCTGTGATGGCGGCATCATCACGGGCATCGAGCGCTGCGCTCTCCGCCTGCCCTCCGGCCTCTCTGATCGCTTGCGCAGTCGCTTCCGCAAGTTCTGCGCGAAGATCCGTGACCACAAGGGTAGCGCCTTCTGCCGCCATGGCGATGGCACCTGCGCGACCGATACCCGATCCGGCGCCAGTAACAAGAGCAACCCGGCCCTCAAGACAAGATTTCATGATTTTTCCCTAGAATGATCGCGGAGAACAGGAGGAAGGCAGGCGCTTGAAATGCTTTTGGCATCTAATGACCTGCCGGTTTCCCGCGCCGGAGAATGATTTGTGCGAAGACAAGCAGCAGCAGAGAACACCATTACCATCGTGCCGATGGCATTGATCTCCGGCGTCACTCCGCGACGGATTGACGAAAAGATGTAGATCGGAAGGGTCGTTTCTGGCCCGGCAACGAAGAAAGCAATGATGAAATCATCGAAACTGAAGGTGAAACTCAGAAGAAAACCAGCCATTATCGCAGGCGTCAGCATTGGCAGGGTCACTTGCCGAAAGGTACCGATTGGCCCTGCACCAAGATCGAACGAAGCTTCCAGCAATGAACGATCCATGCCGTCGATACGGGCGCGCACCAGAATGATGACGAGGGACATGGTGAACAGCACATGCGCCGCTATGAGCGAGCCATATCCCAAAGAGAGCTTCAAACCCGTCACCGCCTGAAGCCGGGGATTGACGGTGTTGAATACGGTTACCAGCGCGATAAGCGTTGCAATGCCGATGACAATGCCTGGGATCATCACTGCAATATAGATGAGCGCGTCGAAGAGAACCCGCAATTTTCCTTTCAGGCCTGTCAATGCAATGGCAGCCATCGTGCCAAGCAGGCACGACAGGAACGCCGAAGTCAGCGCCACTGATGCCGAAGTCTTGAGAGCATCGATAACGAACGGATTGTCGAGCGCCTTGGAATACCATTGCGTCGAGAAACCCTGAAGCTGGCTCGCCGACCTGCCTGCGGAAAAGCTGAACAGCGCGATAATCCCGATGGGAAGATAGAGGAACAGGTAAATTGCAAAAGCATAGATGCGCATGGCTTCCTCACATCAAACTGACATCGTCGCGCGCTGTCCCCATCAGGCGCAGGAAACGCATGTAAAGAGAGACGACAAGCAACATGATCGCGACCAGCGTTATCGATACGGCGGAGCCGAACGCCCAGTTACGCGACTGCAGGAAAAGGTCGACCAGCGCATTTCCGACGAAGAAAACGTTACCTCCACCGAGCATCTGCGGGATGAGATATTCACCCATGAGCAGAATGAAGACGAGCATCGAGCCGGTTGCGACGCCGGGGAGCGACAAAGGCAGGGTGATTTGCAGGAAGCGCCGCCAGGGTGGAGTTCCAAGATCGTCTGCCGCTTCCAACAGCCGCCGGTCGAGCTTTTCGAGGCTCACATAGATCGGGAAGAACATCAGCGGCAGATAACCGTAGACGATGCCCACCAGAACGGCGAAAGGCGTATTGATCAGGCGGAACTCACCGAGCCCGAATGCCGAAAGCAATTGGGGATGCCTCGGCCGCCGAGAAGAAATATCCACGCATAGGAGCGGATCAGGATCGAGGTCCAGAATGGCACAATCACCAATACCAGCAGCAATGTTCGCCACTGCTTGCCAACCCGCAAGGCAAGATAATAGGCCAGCGGGTAAGCGATCAGCAGCGCCGCGACGGTGCCGATGGGCGCCAGCGTCAATGTGTTGCGGAATGCGGCCCAGCGACTTCCCAGATTGGCGTATTGCGCAAGGGTGAAAGCCGGCTCGTAACCGCCAGCTGCGCTCCCCGAAGGAATAGACGAGGACGACCGCCAGCGGCAGTACAAGGAGCGCCGCGTACCACAGGCCCGCCGGCCCCAGCAGGAGCCAGCGCATTTTCGCTGAGACAGTGCCATTGTGTCCGTCCGTTATGCCGATTTGAAGCGAGCAATAAGTTCCGCCCGGTTTGGATCAGTCAATGTGACCGCCGCCCCGAACTCCAGCGTCGACAGAAGTTCCGCCGCCGGATGAAGGATAGGATCATTGCGCATTTCTTCCGGCACCAGAGCTTCAACGCGCGCGTCAGGCACCGGATAACCATGGAAAAGTTCCTCGCGCGCATTGACCGAAGGGTCGAGCAGGAAGTTCAGCAAGGCGTAAGCGCCTTCACGATTGGGCGCGCTGGTCGGAATGGTATAGAAATCGGACCAGATTTCGCCGCCTTCCTTTCCGAGCGTGTAATGGATTTCCGGCAGATCGCGATTCATCTGTTTCGCATCTCCGGTCCAGCACATCGTCAGCCAGGCATCGCCGTTGCGCATGGAGGGCTGATAGTCGGAGGTGATGGCAAAGAGATGCGGCTTCACCTCGATCAGCAGTTTCTCTGCATCGGCCAGTTCCTTCGGATCGACGGAATTGAACGAGTAGCCGTAATATTTCAGGGCATTTCCGATAGCGGTCAGCTGATAGTCGTGGATAATTGTGCGACCTGAAAAGTCGGTTTTGGTCCGGTCGAAAAAATCCTTCCAACTGGTGAAAGGTGTCTTCGCCTTGTTGCTGTCCCAGGCCATACCCGTTGTGCCCCATAGTTTTGGGATACCGTAGAGTTTGCCGTCGACAGTGCCGGGCGTTGCGAAACGCGCCTCAAAGGATTCGGCGTTGTAGTTGGGTATTTTTGTCAGATCGAGTGGCTCGATCATCTTGCTGTCGGCATAGGTACTGATAGCGTAGTTCGTAGCGACCACAATATCCCAGCCCGCTCCACCGGCCTGCAGCTTGGCGAACATTTCCTCGTTTGAACCGAAGACATTCACCTGCACCGCTGCGCCGGTCGCTTTCTGGAATGCCGCCAAATTGTCCGGGTCCTGATAATTCGGCCATGTCGCGATCGAAACCCGATCACCGATGTCGCCTGCCCAGGAGCGTGTTGGCAAAATCCCGGTATTGCGCCGGCCAAGACCGCCGTTGCGGCACCCAATCCGGTCACGCCCAGAAAATGGCGGCGTGTAACCGAACCTTTCTGGTAACGGCGCAGTTCTTCCATGAAGGTCTGCCGGGAAACCGGCTTGTCGTTCTTCGTCATTTCATCCCTCCCGTTTATTGTCAGCAGATCGAATTTGGCATTTGAGGCTTGTCCTCAAGACTGTTGGCCAGACGCCAAACTCGCAAAACTCATTCGTCACGCTCAAGGATCAGGCCTGTTCCACGATCCCAGACAAGATGCGCAGTCGAGCCCACTTCGACACCCGGCAAAGCTCTTTCCGCCTGCCTCGGAACCAGAACCTGCAACTGGCCCATAACCGGGTGTGTCAGTAGGAACTCGATGTGCTCGCCGAGGAAAATCTTGTTGGCAACCTGTACTTCAATCGTCTGCATCCCTTCTGTCGGGGAGATAGTCAGGCGCAGCGCTTCAGGTCGGATCATAACGTCGACAGTATCACCGGGTGTCACCGCAAAAGCTGTCTCAACCACAACCTTGTGGCCCGAAGCCAGGCTCACCGCTACATCGTCACCGTCGGTATGTTCGACCTTCCCGGTGAGAATGTTGGCGCGTCCGACGAAATTGGCAACATAGCGATTGGCGGGACGGTCATAGAGTTCACGCGGCGTCCCTATCTGAGCGATACGACCATGCCCCATGATGCAGATGCGGTCGGACATCGACAACGCTTCCTGCTGATCATGGGTAACGAGAACGAAAGTGATGCCCAGCTTACGCTGGAGAGACAAAAGCTCGAGCTGCATCTCGGTCCGGAGCTTGGCGTCGAGTGCTGCCATAGGTTCGTCGAGCAGCAGTATCTTGGGCTCGTTTACGATCGCGCGAGCCAGTGCCACACGCTGTTGCTGGCCACCCGACATCTCCCAGATCCGTCGTCCGCCGAAATCGGCAAGGCGAACGGTTTCCAAGGCTTTTGCGACCCGAAGCTCGATTTCGGACTTAGCCAATCTCGGGCGACACTGCCTTAATCCATAAGCCACATTCTGGGCGACGGTCATGTGCGGAAAAAGAGCGTAGCTTTGAAATACCATATTGACGGGGCGTTTGTAGGCAGGTGTCGTCCCCACCTCTGACCCGTCGATCAATATTTCGCCCTCACTTGGCTGCTCGAATCCGGCGAGCATCCTCAGTGCGGTCGTCTTGCCGCAGCCCGATGGTCCGAGAAAGGAAAGAAACTCCCTCGCCGGATTTTCAGGTTGAGCTGACTGGCCGCAAGTACGGCACCGTAGCGTTTCGTGGTGCCGACAAATTCCGCAACAGTGTCGCTGCTTCGACCGGCAGAAGCCTCGGTAGCGTATACCATCAAAATATATTCCCTAGAGAGCTTTGCCTAAAGTGGCATATCCCTTATTTTGGAAAAACATATAAAATTAGTCGATACCTGTATATATCACAAAAGGTATAGAGACGGAGATTCGAATGAACTGGGCGCAGGCATCTGCACGGGTCATCGATGCGTTACACCAGCCACATTTTCCGGCAACGCTGATTGAGGCGATCCGCAACGTAGTGCCTTTCGAGCACACGGTGACCTTTGCCTATTGTGGCAACCGGCGTCCCATCGCCCTGCATTCAGAATTCCCTGTATGGAAACACAAGGTCATGGTCGAGGACTATCAGGAGGGGCCTTATCTCCTCGATCCATTTTACCTGCAATCGTCCCAGTCCGGTGATCCCCGCCTCGTGCGACTGCGGGATATGGCACCCGACCGTTTCTATCAGGGAGAATATTTCCGTAACTACTATGTCCAGACGGAACTGGCCGAAGAGATCGGGTTCATGCTCAATATTGAGCCCAATGTCGGTATCGTCATTTCCGCCATGCGAACCTCGAAACCATTTTCCGCACATGAATTTCGCAAGCTTGGGGAACTGGTTCCATTCATCGGTGCGGTAGGACGGCACAATTGGGCAGATTTGCCGAAGCAGTTCACCCAAACCCCTCAGCCACCGGAAACAGACAATCTTTCAAAGATTATCCAGCATGCATTTTGCGATCTGGGGCGCCAGATTTTAACCGCCCGTGAGGTAGAGGTAACAGAGTATATTTTGAAGGGCTATTCAGCCGAAGCGACCGCACGTGCCTTAGGCATATCATGCGGAACCGTGCGGATCCATCGACGCAACATATACGGTAAGCTTCATATCAATTCACAAGGAGAGTTATTCTCGCGATTTATTAATGCGATGACTGAACCCAACAACTAATGCGGTGGATTGAAGTTCCTTTTGATTTGCATGGCATCTGCATTCATTCGCCCGATAAAACGTCCTTTGCTGACTTTAAAGCCTGCATCAAAAGCAGCATGCGTGTGCGAAAATGGTGATTTTTCGAGTACCGGAGCGTAATGTACTTAACACCATGAGCATCGGAACGCAGGAAATTGCCATTTGCAGCCACAGATGGCAACTTTGTGCATTCAGCGAATACGCCGTAACAGCCTCTCGCGATAGGTGTCTACAATCACGGCGAGGATGATTACCGTACCGATAATGATCGGTTTGTAATTATCGCCTATGCCAAGCAATTGCAGGCCGGTCGCGAGCACCTGTAGGATACAGGCACCAGCCAGCGTGCCGACGATCGACCCCTTGCCGCCGAAAAGACTGGTACCGCCGATGATGACGGCTGCGATTGCATTGAGTTCGTAACCGACGCCCGCAATCGGGCTCCCGATATTCAGGCGCAGGAGATAGACAATTGCAGCGATACCCGCAGTGACGCCAGAAATGACAAACGCGGCGATTTTGTATGCGTCGGGATTGTGTCCCGACAGGCGGACAGCCTCGTCATTGGCACCAACCGCATAGATCATGCGACCGAAGACGGTAAAGCGTAAAACGAACCAGCCAACTGCGATCACAGCCACTGCGATGAGGAAAATCGATGGCAGGAAGCCGCCGACGATCAGATTTCCAAAATCGACAAAGCCCTGCGGAAGACCGGTAATGGTGGAATTGTTCGACACCACCCGCGCCGCCCCAGCGGCGATATTCAACATGCCCAGCGTCACGATAAACGAAGGGATTTTCCAATAAGTCGATACCTTGCCATTGATGAACCCGCAAAGCCCGCCAACGGCGATGCACGCCAGTACGGCCAGCGGGATTGACAAGGCGGGCTCCAGACCGGACGTCATGACAAGTGCGCCGACGACCGTACATAAAGCGAGAACCGAGCCAACCGAAAGGTCTATGCCGGCGGTCAGGATGACAAAGGTCATGCCGGCCGCAAGGACCGTATTGATAGCGATCTGAACGAAAATCTTCAGCGCATTGCCCGACGTTGCGAAATAGGGCGCTGTGACAGAAAATACCAATGTAATCAGGATCAGTGCCAGAAAGACACCGGCATCACGCAGCAGGAAGCGCTTCAGCTTTTGGCGGTCCACAGCTTCGGGCTGTTGGGTAGATGAGAAAGTGGGCTCTGTCATGCGTTAACATGCTCCTGATAAGCGAGCGAAAGAATACGTTCCTGGTCGAATTGCGACCGGTCCAATTCCCCACCAGTTTGCCGTTGGAGAAAACAATAATGCGGTGACACATGCCGATCAGCTCGGGCAGATCCGAGGAAATCATGATGATTGCCTTCTGGTTGGCGGCCAGCATCCACAGAAGTTGATAAATCTCTCGCCTGGCGCCAACATCGACCCCACGTGTCGGTTCATCAAGTATCAGTGTGGACGACCCGCGAAACAGCCATTTTGCCAGAACCACCTTTTGCTGATTACCGCCGGAGAGGTTACGCACCGGCGTGTCGACAGACGCCGTCTTGACCCGCAACCGCTCAATCAGCTCGGCTACCGCACTTTCTCCACACTGCCGTCCAGCAGACCGCCATGCGAGATTTTTTCAAATCGGTAATCGTGGCGTTGACATAAACAGGCATGTCAAGCAGCAGTCCCTGGCTCTTGCGATCTTCGGTCAGAAAACCAAGACCGTTGCGCACCGCATCGCGCGGATCACGGATATTCACCGGCCTGCCGTCAACATCGATTTCTCCAGCCGATCTAGGATCGGCACCGAAAATTGCGCGCATCACTTCGGTACGGCCTGACCCGACCAGACCGGCCACCCCAGAATCTCTCCATGGCGTACCGAAAACGAAACAGGCGGAGCCCCACTGTTACGCTTCACATCCCTCACCGCCAAGGCGACGGCACCGGGCTTGATATCGGCATTGAAGCTGTACTCATCGGCGATATCGCGGCCAATCATCATGCGCACCAGATGAGGCACGCTCAACCCCTGTAGATCGCGCGTCTCGATCAGACGACCATTACGCAACACCGTCACGCGGTCGCCAATCTCGAAGACCTCGTGCAGACGGTGAGAGATGTAGATAATCGTGACGCCTTTCCCCTTCAGGCGCTTGATGATCGCAAACAGCCGCTCGATTTCCGGCGGCGTCAATGTCGCCGTCGGCTCGTCCAGTACAAGCAGTTTGCTGTCATAACCAAGCGCCTTGGCGATCTCGACCAACTGCATTTGCGCAACGCCCAGCTCGAAACCGGCATACGTGGATCGACAACCAGCCCCACCTCTGCCAACAATTCCTCAGCACGCCGGTTCAGCATGGCTCGATCCAGGATGCCAAAGCGCCTCGGCAAGCTCTCCAGCATCAGGTTTTCGGCAATGGAAAGATGTGACAGCAGGTTGAGTTCCTGATGTACGATACGAATACCCTGAACCTGTGCATCATGCGGAGTCTTTGGTTTATAGGGTTGGCCGTTCAGAAAGATCTCGCCTGTATCGGGCTGATAAATGCCAGCAAGAAGCTTGATGAGGGTTGATTTACCCGCGCCATTTTCACCCAGGACGATATGCGTCTCGCCGCGCTGTAGCTCAAGCGTGATACCGTTTAGTGCAACCACTCCCGGAAAGATCTTACCGACATTCTCCAATCTTAAAATGGCATCGGCTGACTGCATATCGGTTCCTGTCTGCCGGATTAGGGGCGGCGATTGGATCGATGATCGCCGCCCCATCATTGGCAATGTCCTAGAGATCCTGGGCAGTGATCAGCTTGATATCCGTCTTGACCCAACCGGAGAACTTCTCGCCTGCCAGTTCCTTGAGACCGTAATCGATGCCCATGGCTGCCATCTGCGCACCGAACTGGGCAACCGTTGCCAGCATCTTGCCATCCTTGATCAAAGGCTGGACAGCGGGAATGTTGTCGAAGCCCACCACCTTGATCTGACCCGACTTTCCAGCGGCATCCAGCGCCTTCACGACGCCGAGCGCCATGGAGTCATTGGCTGCCATCACACCTTGAATGTCCTGATATTGAGTCAGGAAATTGGTCATAAGCGTGTTGGCTTCTTCCGTCTCCCAATGTGCCGTCTTGGAATCAAGCAGCGTTAAACCGCCCTCGGCCACGGCATCGTCAAAACCCTTCTTGCGCTCCTTGGCATTATCGGCTTCCGGATTGCCTTCAAGGATAACCACCTTTGCGCCCTTGCCCAAATCCTTGGCAAGCGCCAGGCCGGCGAGCTTTGCGCCCTCGCGATTGTCGGGACCGAAAAGGCAAGATCGACTCCGGCCTGCTTTTTCGCTTCCTCATCGAGCGCCACGTCAATGTTAATGACCTTGATGCCTGCCTCCAGAGCCTTTTAACCGGGGTCACCATGGCCTTGGAATCTGCTGGAGCAAGCACGATCACATTGAACTGCTGCGTAATGAAATTTTCGACCGCATCGACCTGAGCGGCGAAATCCCGCTCATCCTTCATGCCAACAGCTGCGAAAGAAAACTTGTCGGTATTTTTGGCGGCGTAATCCTCTGCGCCGGCCTGCATCTGTTTGAAGAACTCGTTTGCGAGCGACTTCATGACCAAACCGACTTTAGGTTTATCCGCTGCAAAGGATGGCAGGGACGGTAGCAGCAGAGTGCCTGCACCAAGTGCGCTTGAGCTTATAAACTGGCGTCGTGAAATGAAACTCGACCCAGTCCTGTAATAATTGAACTTTTAGTCATGAATTCCTCCCCTCACTTCAGTAAAATCTGCCGTGTTACAGCAGCGTAGTGCTGTCGATAGAAAACTGTCAAGACGGCAAAATAGAGGGAGACGTTCACGGTTTCCGACCTGCATGACGGAAACCGTATGAATTGAACCGGATCATGATCGGACGGAGTTGGAGCTCCGTTACCTGTTCTTGTGGGCGCTCAGGCAAGTCTTCCATAACTGGCCAGTACTTCGCGCAGTCGGTCATGATCGATGGCCCGAACGCGCAGTCGGTCATAGGAAGTCCCGCCCATATCTTCAGCAGCCAGCATCGCATTTACCACGGCCTCTTCCACACTGTCGACCGCAGCGAGATAGAATGGATCAAGCGGTTCGTCATTGACCACTTCCATCTGGAGAAAGGGCGCGGAGCGATGCTGCATCGGGCGCTGATTGGCTGTCGAGAAGGCGAGGAAAATATCGCCTGAATTATTGCCGCCCGGCGTGCCGTTGCGACCGATACCCAGCGCGGCGCGGCGCGCCAGCCGCTGCAACTGGTGCGGCATCAATGGCAAGTCGGTTGCCAGCACGACGATGATCGAACCTCGCTCCTGCAACTGGCTTTGCGGCGTGCCATCGCGCATATGCTGACCGACCGGAACGCCCGCAATGGTCAGCCAATCGCGCTGGCCATGATTGGCCTGCACCAGCGCGCCAATGGTGAAGCTGCGACCGCCGAACTCCACGACGCGCGATGCCGTGCCTGTACCACCCTTGAAACCATAGGTGATCATGCCTGTGCCGCCGCCGCAATTGCCTTCCTGCACCGGACCGGACGCAATGCTGTCGAGCGCCTTGCGCACATCGGTCTCCGTCACTGGAAAACCGTTGATGTCGTTCAATGCGCCGTCATAAGTTTCGGCAATGACCGGCATGATCCAGAGAAAATCATCGGTCTGGTAGGTCGAGGCATAACGGTCCACCATCCAGCGTGTGGTAGCGTGATGAGCCATCCCAATGCCATGCGTATTGGTGATGACGACGGGGCCGAGGAAATAGCCGCCATCCGCGATCCAGTGGGTGCCGGTCATTTCGCCATTGCCGTTGAAGCGATGCACACCGGCATAGACCGGAACCGGCGTTTCCGATTGCATATGCGGCAGAATGGCGGTCACGCCGCTGCGCACCGGACGTCTGCGGCCCAGGCGAGGTTCATTCTCGATTATCGTCTGGAAACCAACGCCGACGCCGCCGACATCGGTGATCGCATTATGCGGCCCGGTGCGTCCGGTGAAAGGAATGCCGAGGTCACGGCCACGCGGTTTTCGAATAGGTGTCTGTGAAGTCATATTATTTCTGCCGGGAACGAAGATAGAGGCCGAGCGAAGCCACGACGAAAGAGAAAGTCAGCATCATGACGGCGATCGCATTGATTTCTGGTTTGATGCCGCGACGCAGCATGGCGAAGATGAACATCGGCAGGGTCGTAACATCAACGCCTGCGATAAAATAGGTGATCACGAGGTCATCCATTGAAATGATGAAGGCAAGCAGTGCCCCACCGAGAATGCCGGGCATGAGCTGAGGCATGACGACCTTGCGGAACGTCGTCCATTCATTGGCGCCGAGATCTGCCGACGCATGTTCCAGCGTGCGGTCCATCCCAGCCAGCCGGGCCGAAACCACAATGAAGACATAAGAGATCAGAAACGTGCATTGCCCGATAATGATCGTCGTCAGCTCCAGATGAATACCGGCATTGACGAAGAAGATCAGCAGTGCAATGCCCAGCACGATGTCCGGCATCAACATCGGCATGAAAAGCGTCACCTGATAGAAGCGCTTTCCCAAAAATTGTAGCGATGCATGGCCAGCGCCAGCGCGGTGCCGAGAACGGTCGAGATCAGCGTTGTTGAAATCGCAATTTTCAGGCTATTGAACACGGCCGCCACAAGCTGATCGGTCGATTCAATATAAAGCGCACTTTCGGAAACTCCTGTCTTGAAGCCTAGCACCTGCGCATACCAGTCGGTGGTAAAGCCACTCCACACCATCATGTTCACCGGATTGGCGTTGAACGAATAGACGACGATCAGCGCAAGCGGATATAGATGAAAGCGAAGAACAAGGCGACGTAAAGCAGCAATCCGCCATTGAAGAGAGAACGGGCGATTTTCATAAATATCCTCCCTTACCGCGACAGTGCTTCTGCAGCATTACGCCGGTTGGTTAAAAGCACATAGAACAAGAGCAGCACCAGCATGACGGCCATCACCATCATGGCGAGCGCCGACCCGAACGGCCAGTTGCGCGCCGACAGGAACTGCCCTTCGATGAGGTTGCCCAGCATCATCACCTTGGCGCCGCCAAGCACGGCGGCACAACGAAATTTCCAAGTGACGGAATGAAGACAATCACCGAGCCTGCGGCAATGCGGCGCGGTCAGCGGCAGGACAATTCGGAAGAATGTCCGCACCGGGCCGGCACCCAGATCGAGCGACGCCTGCACAAGACGCCAGTCCAGCTTTTCAATGCTGGCATAAACCGGCATGAACATGAACGGCAGGAACACATAGACCATCCCCAGCACGATGGCGCCATCCGTATAAATCATGTCGAGTGGGCGTGAAATGATGCCAAGCGACATCAGCGTTTCATTGATGAGGCCTGTGGGGCGCAGAATCATCACCCAGACGAACAACCGCACGATCAGGCTGGCGAAGAACGGCAGGGTAATGAGGAAAATACAGAAATTCTTCCATCGGTCAGGAAGCCTGCTGATGTAGAAAGCCGCAGGATAAGCGACCAACAAGGCGGCGATAACCGTCACAACCGCAATCCGTACTGAGCGAAGAAAAATTGACAGATAGACTGGGTCGTATTCCTCAAATGCCGGGTCGGCAAAGCCCAGAATGCGCCCGAAATTATGCGGGTAGAACTCCCATTCGACGCCGCCGTAAAGGCCGGGCGCGAGAAAGCTCGTCACCACCATAATTCCGAGTGGAATGGCGAAGAAGACGATCAGAAAAGTGTCGCCGGTCCAAGAAGCACCGTCAGTTGCGTGCGCCGCAGAGCAGCAAGATTCATCACTCGCCCTCCCCAGCACGCAGAAGGTGGACCGTAGCCGGATCGTAATACCAGCGCGCGGCCTGCCCAGGCTGTAGATCATTGACGGAGTTTCGGTCCACCGCGGGAATCTGCGCTATAAGCTTGCGCCCGGAAGCGAGACGCCCAAGCAGTTCGAAGGACGAACCGACAAATACAATCTGGTCGAGCGTGACATCAAGCGCGCCATGTCTTTCATTGCGCGCGACAAGCGAGAAATTTTCCGGCCTCAGAAGTGCGGTGCCCCTGCCTTTGGCTTTGCTGTCACCGTCGTAATGCAGCACCGTTCCATCCTCCAGCACGAAGCGGTCTGCGTCGGCTTGTCCTTCCAGCAGATTGCTGGCTCCAACGAAATTGGCAACGAAGGCATTGACCGGACGGTCATACACCACATGCGGCGTGTCAATTGCTGGATACACCCATTGGAAAGCACCGCCACGCGATCCGACATCGTCAGTGCTTCCTGCTGGTCGTGCGTGACGAAGATGAAGGTAATGCCCAATTCGTGCTGCAAGGTCTTCAACTCGAACTGCATCGCCTCGCGCAGGTTCTTGTCGAGCGCGGATAACGGCTCATCCAGCAGCAGAACTTTTGGGCGCGCCACAATGGCCCGGGCCAAAGCAACGCGCTGCTGCTGGCCGCCGGAGAGCTGTCGCGGCAGGCGAGCTTCCATACCGCCAAGCCCCACCATCTGCAAAACAGCCCTGACGCTCCGTTCGCTCGGCCTTGCCGACACCCGCAACTTCAAAGCATATCCGGCGTTCTGCCCTACACTCATATGCGGAAACAGCGCATAGTTCTGAAAGACCGTATTGACCGGGCGGCGATAAGGCGGACGGTCCGTCATGTCGACGCCGTCGATTTCAATCCGCCCGCTATCCAACGCAGCAAATCCGCTGATTGCCTGGAGCAAAGTCGTTTTTCCGCAACCCGAAGGGCCCAACAATGTGATGAATTCATTACGACCGATATCCAGATCGATACCGTCCAGTGCTTTGACCTCGCCGCCCTCCGGACTGGCAAGGTCTTCGCGGCTGAAACCAGCCGCACAATCGCATCCCGCATTTTCGTTCCCCGAAATGTTATTGAATTAACTCTTGCGTGATTTGGTTATGTTGATACCATATTCGAGTACAAGTCAACGCCTCGAAGGTCCATCCTTTCCATCACCGGCGACGAGCGGGGAAGACTGCAGCCTTTGAGAAAAATGTGACAAACGACAAGGGGAACTACAATGACAACCTTCAAGGGTGCCGTTCAGCGCCTTGGGATGATTGCGCTTACGGTTATGGGCATATCTGCTAGCAAAAGCTTCGCGGATGAGTTGAACATCTATAACTGGGGCGAATATATCAATCCCGCCGTTCTTCAAAAATTTGAGGAAGAGACCAAGATCAAGGTCAACCTTTCCACCTATTCCTCCAATGAAGAGATGCTCGCCAAGATTCAGGGCGGCGCAAGCGGTTACGATATCGTGTTTCCGTCCGTACATATGCACGACATCATGGCCAAACTCGATCTGCTGGCGAAAACCGATATCAATAGCTATGAAGGCTTCAAGAATATCGATCCGACGTTCCTTCGTGCCAAAAGCGATCCGAAGGGCGAATATTGCCTGCCTTACGCCTTCGGAACTGTCGGCATTCTCTATAACCGGCGCGTGCTCGGCAAGGACGTAACTGGCTGGAAAGACCTGCTGGCAACAGTCAAGGAAAAGGGACTCAAGATCACGCTTCTTGACGATATGCGCGAAGTGCTGAGCGTGGGCCTCATCCTCAATGACAACTCCGTGAATTCGACTGACCCCGCGCAACTGCAGCAGGCCGCCGATACCGTGATCGCAATGAAGCCATATGTGGCAGCCTTCACTTACGATTCCCGACCAATGGTTGGTGCAGGCGACGCGCTGCCGCGCATTACTTCATCGGCAGTATGATCGACGTCTTTGGCAATCCCAAGGATCTCGGCTATGTGATCCCGGAGGAAGGCGGCACGATGTATCAGGAAGATATGTGCGTCCTCAAAACGGCCCCGAACAAGGACAATGCCGTCAAGTTCATGCAATTCTACACGCGACCTGAAATCGCCGCGCTCAATGTTGCCCAACAGACCAATGGCACCCCCGTGCCCGCTCGCCGCTGACGCCCGATAACATCAAGAACAGCACGGAAATCAATCCGGCCGACGAAACGATGAAACGGCTGCAGATATTCGAGGATCTGGGCTCCGGTGTCCGCCAGCTTGACCGGGTATGGACAAAGGTAAAACAGCACAATAAGCTATTGCGCGCTCCAGTCGCCATTGCTGCGACTGGAGCCTGCGAGAGGTAAGGTTTGGCTAAAGATATTCTCGTACGTCTCCAAAGCGCCGAGTTACGTAAATCCAAGGCCGACAAGCTGATCGCCAGCTATATCGAGCGCAATCTCGCCGACCTTCCGTTTGAGACGGCAAAATCCATTGCCGAACGGCTTGGCATTTCTCAGATGACGGTGGGCCGTTACCTGCGGCGGCTGGGCTTCGACGGGCTGGAAGAAATGAAAACGGCGCTCAGGCGCGGTCGTTCCAATCCGGCATGGCAGGTCAAGGGGCCGGTCGCCCGGCTTCAGCAGGATTTTCGCGAAGGCAAATTGCTCGCTGGTCTGGTGCAGCAGCAGATCGAGAACCTGGGCACCGTCTACGAATTGACCACCCGCCCGGAATGGCAGCAGACCATCGACGTCCTGATCGATGCGCGCGAAGTCTATGTCGCCGCCTATCAGAATGTGCGCGGCATCGCGCAATATTTTGCGTCGCAGCTTTCCTATTCGCGCCCCGGCGTCTCCTTCATGGACGGCCTGAACGGTACCTATGCAGAACTTCTGGATGGGTCCGTTGAAAACCGTGTGCTGTTTCTGCACGATGTGCGCCGCTTTGCCTCCAAGGCGCGCCCTCTGGCGGTTGAAGCGCGCCGTGTCGGCGTGAAAGTAATCCTGTTAACCGACGAATTCTGCCCTTGGGCAACCGAGGTAGCCGATATTGCGCTGATTGTGCCCGGTTCTCACGGCCCACTTTGGGACGGCGCCGCAACGATGACTGCCATCATGGATCTTATGCTTTCTCACATCATCATACAGCTGGGTAATCAAGTAGATGAGAGGGTGCAGAGCCTGACTCGCCTCCAAGATATTTTCAGCGATTTCGAGAGCTAGTGAAGTGCTGTCTTCAAGGGCTGATCACGCAATTAATAAATCCACGGAGCCCGCAAAGGTCAGTTTTAAAGCCGCTTGTTCAACTTAAGGCAATACGAAGAGACAATAACAAGGAATACTCCAGTTAAGAGAAATACATATCTCACGTCGAAATGAGATAAAACAATCGCAAAACTGCCGACGGAGCGATCTGAGCCATATCTCGATAAGTATTATATAGAGGAACCATTTTACTCTTTGATGAGGGCGGGCAGCACGCAGAAAAGGCGCATTTCCTCCACTATCGACAGAACTTATTGCAAACGCTCCACCGATCAACAGAACCACGGACAGAAATGGATTCACTTTCCCAAGCAATCCAGCGAATATCGTTGTGAGACCGCACATCAGGTATCCGTAGAAAAGGTGAGCCGCAGCCCGAATTTGCGCGAAAATATCTGCCAGAATGGAGCGAGTATCAGCGCTCCCGTGCCTAACGCAATGACAAGACCGGCAGAGGCGGAACTGTAGCCCGCCTTCACGGCGAAGACAGGTGTATAGACCGAATAAACCTGCCACCATGATGATCTGCTAACGGCTAGAAACCAAGCCAGAACCAGTCTTGGCTGCGAAGTAAAAAGAACCAGATCCTTATAGCTCGACATGGGAAGCTTTATGGTGGATTGAATTTTCGCGGCCGACGGTATCAATATCCTGAGCAAGAAAGGGACCGATACGGCACAGGCGCCACTGAGAAGGATGGGCACCCACAGAGCATCGACATGGATTGCCCAACCGCACAGCAACGGCCCTATTAAATATGTGAAGCCGGAAAAAGTACTCTGCGAGATTCAAAGAATGATAAATCGCGACGTGGTATAATCTGGGTTGTATAAATATTGATAACGCTTTCAAAAGCGTGAACATCAGAAACTGGAAAAGCAACCCAGGGCAGAAACCAGATATTGTTGGCAAAAAGGAACCAGCCGATATCAAGCCGAATACCGCTGCGAGGATTAGTGATCGCCATAACCCGATATTGGAAATAAGCTTTGGGAGGAAAAGGCTGAAGGCCAGACATATCAAACTCGCTGAAAGATAGAGCGTGCTGATATAACTAACTTGCCCAAGGAATTTCAGCGCAAGAATAGGAATTGCGGCCACGATCGCTGTTCGTGCCAACACCATAACGGCATAGAGAAAGGACAGGCTCCACTGTGGCGAACAGGAAGCGGTTTGACTGGTTATGGAACGCCTCCGCACCCGGAAATTGTGGATCGGGTGCTGGCTCGTCCGTATTTCGAACAGCTTGATCCGCACCGCGACCCTACTTCGGCTCACTGAACACCATTCACGGCATCCCCGAGTAGCGGTTCAGTTAGCCAGCAAACGTCGTCAAGTTGGCTCGCTCATCAAACGGTCACGCAACAAGGCCATATCGTTGCAGACCCGTTCGAGTTCCTTAGCTTCAAACCCTTCCGCATGCTGAAATTTTTCTTCTTCCAGCATGCTTGCGAGCTTAGTAGCGCACCGTTCCATCTTCAACGACAAGTCCATTTGCTGTTTCAAAGCTCGCATTCCAAGCAATCGCTTCTTCACGCGTGATGGATTCGGGCAAATCGAGAACAAGCTTGCCCTTTCCAGACAGACCGGATAACCACCAGGCAAGCCATCCGGACCCGGCGCATGTCCCCGCCAAGAGGTTCCGGCTGCCAGAGCCAGAATAAGGGTCACACCGGACGCGCCTGAAATCTCAATTGCAGGTTCCGGCGTCAACTGGCACTGTTTGAAAGTATCAAATACATCGTCCAGCTGTTGCCCGCCCACATAAACGAGTGGTGCAACAGCCCCTGCCCTCCTCTGGTGGCTTACGCCATGCCGCGAGGCATTGATAATGGGCAATAACGCGCAGCGGATCGGAGTTCGCATGCTCATAGGCACCGTCAAACACATTTGAAAGGATCGCCACGTTGCCGGTGCCGCATAACACATCATTGCCCATGGCCTTTATTATGCCATTGACGACATCCGGGAAGGAGCAGTTAATTAGCACAGGTGGATTCTGACGGCGTGAAATTGCCGCTGCCATGCGCGAGGTAATCAGCGACTGAAATACTGCAGTAGCGCTCAACCCGCCTTCGGCAACCAATTGAGTCCAGCGATTACCTGTATCGGATATCACAGTTGAGGTCTGAATTGATGCAGCTTGCACCACGATGCGCGGGTTGCATTCTTCGAGCAGGCGGTCGCTGGTGCCATCTGCCACCATATCAACTTCAATGGTTGAAAACCGTGCTGGCGTCGAGAACATCGCGGCACGTGCGTTGCCAGCAGTTTTCAGCCAGTTGAGCCGCATCTTGTTTCGGCCAGCAATCACAACATTCACCGGTGTTTTGCAGTGGATGCGATATCCAGAGCTATTCGCCCCGCAAACATGCCCGTGCCAGTGATTAGAACATCGCAGCTCATATTGCCTTCCCTTTCGCCATTTGTGGTGCCTCCCACCGATTTTCAGGATTTACGTCCAGAAGATGTTTCTGAATTCTCTGGCTTGGTGTTCTTGGAAAACGCTCGACGAAAGAAATGAATCTTGGTCGCTGGTAGGGAGCCAGGCGGCTCGAGAGCCAAGTCCAGATCGCAAAAGGATCCGGCGTGGCGCCCGCTATTGGCTCGATAAACAGGTGAATGTCGTATTCGCCGATTTCCGCGTCGACCCCCACCAGGGCGGATTCTTCTATGTCCGGGTGACGATTAGCGACGCTTTCAACTTCAAAAGCGGAAACATTCTCGCCTTTGCAGCGAATTGAGTCCCCTGTGCGCCCGTGGAAATAAAGATGGCCGCTCTCATCCCAAGAGCCAAGATCACCGGTATGGAACCCATCAGGTTTCACGGCTCTGCCCGTGGCTTCGGCATTACGGTAGTAGCCCTCAGTGATGGCGCCGGGGAGTGTGGTCGAAACCACAATTTCGCCCTTACCTTCGCCAGGCCCCAGAACCTTGCCGTTCTCACCAATCAGCCGGACATCGAAATACGGCAATGGTCGCCCCACAGATCCGACAATGTTTTCGTCATTATAGGTAGTCAGCGAAGAACATTCGGTCATGCCATAACATTCGCGGATCTGAACGCCGAACCGTTCCTCAAATGCTCGCCAAACGGAAGGCGCACAGCCGCCACCCCATGCAACGCGCGCATTGTGATTCCGGTCGTAGGAACTTTCAGGCTGCTTGAGCAGAATCTGGATAATGCCGCCCAAGTGATGAATGTGGGTGCAACCGGTTTCGCTAACCTGTTTCCAGAACTGCGAGCCGCTGAAACGTTCGACCATCGTCAGGGTTATGTCGTGGAACAGCGGAAGAAGGATCACCTGGGCGCCGCCGATATGATAGAATGGCTCCCACATGAAAAATTTGTCGCCCGGCTTCATATCCGTGCAAAGCGCAACAGAGTGGCAAGCGAGCTCCAGCATCATATGGGTGACCATTACGCCCTTCGCAGGCCCGGTGGTGCCGGACGTGAACATGATGGCAGCCAGATCCTGCGGTCCCGGCAGATCAATAATAGCAGGAGCGTCTCCCGTATATTCCGGGAAGGATGTATCCGTTACGATTTGGATTGTGGTGCCAGTCAGTTCTGCGCTTTGGCGCAAGGTGTCGGCGACGTTATCCTCGCAGAAGGCAAGTTTCGGCTCTGTGGTACGAAATACATTATCAAGCGCGCTCCCCACGAGTGCGGGATTGACCGGAACCAATCCACGACGAAGAAGCGCAAAGACCAGAGCCAGCGAATAGGGGCTATTGGGTAACATGACGACGACACGGTCGCCCGACATTGTTCCTGCTCGCGCCAAGACGTGGCCGATAGATTCAGACGCCCGATAAAGGTCGCCAAAACTGCACAACTGGCCGTTCAATGTCGCGTAGGTATTTTGCGCACTGCTTTGCGCGCGGTCCAGAAACGACCGCACCAGTCCATGGATATGCATCTTGCATCCTTAGTATTCAAAGTCAGATAGGGAGGTTATCTTTGAATTATCTTTCGAGTTTGCGCGCCACGAGCAGGATTACCGTCACGATCAGAAGAACGATAACGGAGACCGCCGCAAGGGTTGGATTGAGCTGCAGGAACATGTCATCCCACATCTGCTTTGGAAGCGTCGTCTTCAATCCGCCCGATACGAAGATCGCAATTGTCAGTTCGTCCAGCGATGTGACAAAGGCAAACAGCGCAGCAGAGAGCAGACCGCCCCGCAACAAGGGAATGGTAATCAGCCACAAGACCTGGAGTTTGCCTGCGCCCATGGTTGCCGCCGCCTGGTTAAGACGCCAGTCATAGTTTTTCAGAACCGATCCGATCGTGATGAACGCATAAGGCAGGGCCAGAAGCGTATGGCCGATCACAAGCCCCGTATCGGTTGCAACAAGGCCGATCTGTGCCATCAAATAGAATAGACCCACTGCAATTACGATCCTTGGTACGATCATTGGCGCAAGCATGAGTCCAAAGATCACGCCATTGAGTCGTGACGAGCTGCGCGAAAGTGCAAGCGCTGCCAGCCCCGAGGACTGTAGCGAAAGCGGTGGCAAATGCTACTCCGAAGGAACGCATCGTTGCGCTCATCCAGATTGCTGAATTGAAATATTGCTCAAACCAGCGCAGAAGAATCCGGGGTGGGTAAGCAAGGTTTCTGCCCGAGGTAAAGCTGAGCGGAATGACAATTAGCCCGGGCAACATCAAAAAGGCGATGAGTAGCACGACATATAGTGTTCTGACCGGATTGCCGCTCTCACGCGGCGGAAAGAGGCGATCCAGCGGGCGGAAAATCCGCGAGATCATTGCCAGAATTCCATAGCCAAGTCTGCGTAGCGGGCTATCTGGCGACATCGCCTTCTTGCTTTGAACGCCGCTGCCCGATGAAAGTGACGAAAGGCCAAAAGCTTATTGTAGATCGCAATAACCACCAGCGCCGCAA
>JAAVLL010000001.1:532500-2526509 GCA_012103035.1 Brucella oryzae | reverse complement strand
CAGATGCATGAGGGACGGCCCCTTCTGCTGGTCGCCAATCACACGTCATGGAGCGATATCATCGTTTTGTCGACGGTCGGACAAATATCCTTCATTGCCAAGTCGGAAGTCAGGAGCTGGCCGGTCTTCGGCATGTTTGCCGTTCTGCAACGCACCGTTTTCGTTGAGCGTGAACGCCGGGGCAAGACCGGTGAACAGGCTTCGGAAATAGCCAGACGTCTGGCCACCGATGATGCCATGGTGCTGTTCGCGGAAGGCACGACCTCGGATGGCAATCGCGTCCTGCCGTTCAAGCAGCACTTTTCGGTGCCGCGCACGCGCGATCAAGGAAGCCAACGTGCCAGAAGTCATAGTACAGCCGGTTGCTATCGCCTATACGGGCGTGCTGGCATGGCCATGGGCCGTTATTTCCGCCCGATCGCCTCCTGGCCGGGCGACGTCGAGCTGATGCCGCACCTGAAGGGTATCTTGCGTGAAGGCGCCATTGACGTCGAAGTACGTTTTGGCGAGCCGGTCGTGGTAACGGCCAGGACGGACCGCAAGACGTTGGCGCGTACAATGGAGAACTGTGCGTGCGCTTTTGCAAAGCGCATTGCTGGGGCGTGAAATCCCCGAAGACTGATAGCCGTTCGATCACGTGTTCGGCCAGGTGCAGATTGTCACCTTTCAAATTGGTGACAAAAGCTGTAGATAGCCGCGCATGAGCGACAATATCACCGATCTCGAATCCACGACAGAGCGACCCAATGTGCGCAAGGTTTTCGTAAAACCTATGGCTGCCAGATGAACGTCTACGATAGCCAGCGCATGGCCGACAGCCTTGCAGCGGAAGGGTATGTTGCTACCGATACGCCGGACGATGCCGATCTGGTTCTGCTCAATACCTGCCATATTCGCGAAAAAGCGTCGGAAAAGCTTTATTCCGCGCTGGGTCGTCTGCGCAAGATGAAGGACGCTCGCGAAGCGAATGGCAAGGAACTGACCATTGGCGTCGCGGGCTGCGTGGCGCAGGCAGAGGGACAGGAAATTCTGCGCCGTGCGCCGAATGTCGATCTCGTCATCGGCCCGCAGACCTATCATCGTCGCCCAATGCGCTTGCGCGGGTTCGCGGCGGCGAAAAGGTCGTGGAGACTGAATATGCCCTCGAAGACAAGTTCGAACATCTGCCTTCGCCACGGCGGGAGGAGACTCGCAAACGCGGTGTTTCTGCTTTCCTCACCGTGCAGGAAGGTTGCGACAAATTCTGTACCTTCTGCGTGGCCCTATACACGCGGCTCGGAAGTTTCGCGCAGCGTGAAGCAGATTGTGGCAGAGGCCGAGCGCCTTGCCGATGGCGGCGTGCGCGAACTGACCTTGCTCGGCCAGAACGTCAATGCCTGGCACGGCGCTGGTGATGATGGTCGCGAATGGGGCTTGGGCGAGCTTCTGTTTCGCTTAGCGCGCATTCCGGGCATTACCCGTCTTCGTTATACGACCAGCCATCCGCGCGACATGGATGACAGCCTGATTGCCGCTCACCGTGATCTGCGCCAGCTGATGCCTTATCTGCATCTGCCGGTACAATCGGGCTCGGATCGCATTCTCAAGGCGATGAACCGTCGCCACAAGGCGGATGAATATGTGCGCCTGATCGAGCGCATCCGTGGAGTCAGGCCGGATTTGGCCCTCTCGGGTGATTTTATTGTCGGCTTTCCCGGTGAAACCGATCAGGACTTCGAAGACACGATGCAGCTGGTGCGTGACGTGAATTACGCGCAGGCCTATTCGTTCAAATATTCGCCGCGCCCTGGCACGCCGGGCGCCGATCTGCCCGGATCATGTGGAAGAAGCGGTGAAGGATGAGCGCCTCCAGCGCCTCCAGGCGCTTTTATCCGAACAGCAATATGCGTTTCAGGGTTCCATGATCGGTCGCGAGATGGATGTGCTGCTCGAAAAGCCCGGTCGCGAGGCAGGCCAGATGGTCGGGCGCTCGCCATGGCTCCTGCCAGTCATCATCGATGACAACCAGGACCGGATTGGCGACATCATTCATGTGAAAATCACCTCCACAGGGACCAATAGCCTTATTGCGCAAAACTGGCCTGAAGGCATGATGGTGCCGAGGCAGAAAATTTCGGCGTTCTGAGTCGCTTGCCGGTAATCCTGTCGAGACTGTGATTACAATGCGTGAACGGTTTGCGTTCACGCATAATCTGGTCTGAAAAGTCAGCAACTTTTCAGGATTGTGCTTTAAGGAGATACGGTTGAGCGCTACGGAAAAGCTGAAGTCTGCCAAGCCAACCAATCAAACGCAAAAGCCCGACGACCGGGGCCTCGGATATGGCCCACATCGTGCTCACCTTCGATAATAACCGTCTTGCCATTGCGCTTTACGGTCAGTTCGATGAGAACCTGGCCCGCATCGAGCAGAAGCTTGGCGTGGATGTCCGCTCCAAGGGAAATCAACTCTCGATCCGGGGCGAGCCGACCGCAACCGAGCAGGCGCGGCGTGCGCTCGATCATCTTTATGAAACGCTGCAGAAGGGCCATGAACTGACAACGTCGGATGTCGACGGCGCCTTGCGTATGGCAATCGCCGCCGATGACCAGCTCACCCTGCCGACGATGGAAAACAAGGGCAAACTCTCTGCGGCCCAGATTTCCACGCGCAAGAAGACCATTTTGCCCGCACGCCGACGCAGGACGCCTATATGCGTGCACTGGACCGGTCGGAGCTGGTGTTCGGCGTCGGTCCCGCTGGGACTGGCAAGACCTATCTTGCCGTCGCTCATGCGGCGATGCTGCTGGAACGCGGTCTGGTGGAGCGCATTATCCTGTCTCGTCCGGCTGTGGAGGCGGGCGAACGTCTCGGCTTCCTGCCGGGCGATATGAAGGAAAAAGTCGACCCTTATCTGCGCCCGCTTTACGATGCGCTTTACGATATGATGCCGGCGGAAAAGGTCGAACGTGCCATTACGGCAGGCGTGATCGAGATCGCGCCGCTCGCCTTCATGCGCGGACGCACGCTGGCGCATTCTGCGGTCATTCTCGATGAGGCGCAGAACACGACTTCCATGCAAATGAAAATGTTCTTGACTCGTCTCGGTGAGGGATCGCGCATGATCGTTACCGGCGACCCGAGTCAGATCGATCTTCCACCGGGCCAGAAATCCGGCCTCGTGGAAGCGCTTCGTGTGCTGGACGATGTCGAGGAGTCATCAAGGTGCGTTTTACAGAGAAAGACGTTGTTCGTCATCCGCTGGTAGCGGCAATCGTCGGCGCTTACGACCGCGACGGCAAACAGCACGCGCGTTCGGAATGATACGCGCAAATGGCCTTGCAATTGCCTGTAGGAATCACGATTTAAAAGATGCTGTCTGCCTTTTGGCAGGCAGCTTTCTTGTAACTGAAAGGATGATGCGGCTAGCCAGCATGGAGAGCCGCCGCAGAACGTGTCAAATAACGCGATCCATATCGATATCATGGTTGAAGCTGGCAACTGGCCGGATGAGACCGCCCTTGAAGGGCTCGTCAGGAAGTCGGTCGAGGCCGCCTGGGCCAATTTGAACCTTAAGGACGCTGAAAGCGAACTGAGTGTGGTCTTCACCGACGATGCCTCGATCCAGACACTGAATGCGGAATGGCGCGGCAAGGACAAGCCGACCAATGTGCTGTCGTTCCCAGCATTTCCAATCAAGGCCGGGGCGCAGCCGGGTCCGATGCTGGGCGATATCATCATCGCGCGGGAAACAGTCGAGCGTGAAGCCAACGAAGAAGGTAAGCCGCTCGAAAACCATGTCGTGCATCTCGTCGTGCATGGCTTTTGCACCTTTTGGGTTACGATCACGAAACCGATGCGGAAGCGAATGTGATGGAGGGGCGCGAGCGTGAGATCCTTCATGCCCTTGCCATCCCTGACCCTTATGCTGTATCCGAATAAGACCCTAACAACGATTGACCATGGCTGATCAAACATCGCACCCCGTCCGCTGGCGAGAATCGCAGCGAGACTCAAGACGCCGAAGGGCAAAGTACGCAGCGGCCCGTAGTGGCCGAGAAGCGTTCCCTATTGTCTAATATTTTCCCGTTCATGCGCTCGCGCCAGTCATCTTCCCTGCGCGAAGATCTGGCCGATGCGCTTTCCAGCACGGCAAGCGAACAGGATTCAGCATTCTCACCTGAAGAAAAGGCGATGCTTCACAACATCCTTCGCCTGCGCGAAATCCGCGTCGAAGACGTGATGATCCCGCGTGCTGATGTCGAGGCAGTGGAAATTTCCACGCCTCTGGGAAGTGCTGGAGCTTTTCGAAAAATCCGGTCATTCGCGCATGCCGGTCTATGCCGAGACCCTGGACGATCCGCGCGGCATGATCCATATCCGTGATGTTCTCAACTTCATCACCAAGCAGGCCCGCCAAAAACTACGCGTCGCAGCAGCACGCGCAGCAAGGCAACGGCCGAGGATAAGGCTGCCAAATTCGACATGGGTCGTATCGATCTCACCAAGACGATCGGTGAACTCAATCTGATGCGCAAGGTCCTGTTCGTGCCGCCGTCCATGATGGCGAGCGGCTTGATGGCGCGCATGCAGGCGACCCATATCCAGATGGCACTGGTCATCGATGAATATGGCGGCACCGACGGTCTGGTTTCGTTGGAAGACATCGTCGAAATGGTCGTTGGCGACATCGAAGATGAGCATGACGACGAAGAAATCATGATCGCTGAAGAGGCCGACGGTGTGTTCGTTGTCGATGCGCGCGCCGATCTGGAAGAGCTGGCTGCAAAATCGGCCCGTCTTTCGAAGTGGGAGAACATGGCGAGGATGTCGACACGGTCGGCGGTCTCATCTTTCTGTTCTCGGGCGCATTCCAGTTCGCGGCGAAGTCGTGCAGGCAATTCCGGGCTACGAGTTCCATGTACTGGAAGTCGATCCGCGTCGGGTGAAGAAAGTGCGCATCGTGCCGCTTTCTGCTGCTGATCGTCGCCGCCAGCAGCGCGCTGTAGTATCCGCCAAGCCGGGAGAACAACCCGAAGAGCTCGAAGCCACAAACGACACCCCAAAGAGGCCTGATGATCGAAAGACTGGCGGGCAGGATCATTCTTTCGAGCGGCTGGCGTCGTGCGCTGACTGCTTTTCTGAGTGGTGCCTTCGCCACGCTGACCCAGCCGCCCTTCGATGGTTTTGTGGCGGGTTTCGTTTCCTTCCCCATTTTAGTCTGGCTGATCGACGGAGCTATTGCGAAAGCGAATGCCGGACCGGTGCGCGTCTCCTGCCAGCCGCCATGGTCGGTTGGTGGTTCGGTTTCGGCTATTTCGTCTCCGGATTATGGTGGATCGGTACGGCGCTGCTGGTCGATGCGGAGCAGTTTGCATGGGCCCTGCCGCTGGCGGTTCTGGGCCTGCCTGCGTTTTGGCGTTGTTCTATGCGTTTGCAACCACGGTTGCGCGGATTTTCTGGTCGGATGGTTTGGGGCGCATCTTCGCGCTGGCGTTCGGTTTTGCACTGGCAGAATGGCTGCGACTTTTCCTGTTCACTGGTTTCCCGTGGAATGCCATCGGCTATGCCGTCATGCCGATTCCGCTCCTGATGCAATCGGTTGCCGTACTCGGTCTGATCGGAATGAGTGCATTGGCCGTATTTGTCTTTGCCGCACCGGCTCTGCTGATTGGCGGGCGGTTTGCAGGACAGGTATCGTATTAGCCTTGATGCTCATCGCCGGTCACGTTGGTTTCGGTGCCTGGACGCTTTCAAAGGCGCCGGCAATCGGTGAGGAAAAGGCACGCTTGCAGTTCGCATCGTACAGCCGTCCATCGCCCAGACCATGAAATGGGATAATACCGAACGTCGGTCGATCTTCGACAAGCTGGTGTCGCTGACCGGCGAAGCGCCTGCCAAAGGCGAGCCGAAGCCCGATGTGATCATTTGGCCGGAAACAGCAGTTCCTTATATTCTCACATCAACGCCCGAGGCTCTGTCACGTATCGGCGAGGTTTTACAGGACGGGCAGATGCTGCTGACCGGTGCCGTTCGCGAAGAGAAGGCAGCTGGTAGCGGTGAGCCGCACTACTATAATTCAATTTATACAATTAATAATCGCGGCGTCATCGTTGATGCCGCCGACAAGGTTCATCTCGTTCCTTTCGGCGAATATCTCCCTATGAGAGTTTCCTGCGCAGGCTCGGACTTCAGGAAGTGGTGGAAATGCCGGGTGGGTTTACGGCAGGCGCATCGCGTCGCGCGCTGAACGTAAAATGGCCAGACCTTCCTGCCGCTGATCTGCTACGAAGCCATTTTTCCGGATGAGCTTGGATATTCGGGACAAAGAGCCAGCGCCATCATCAATGTGACAAATGATGCATGGTATGGTGATACACCCGGCCCGTACCAGCATTTCCGGCAGGCTCAGGTTCGCGCTGTGGAACAGGGGCTCCCCTCATTCGTGCAGCTAATAATGGTCTTTCAGCTGTCGTTGATGCTTATGGTCGAATCACTGATGGCCTCGCACATGACGCGGTTGGCGTCATTGATGCTTACCTACCGTCATCTCGTGCACCATTTTGGGGCATGCCACCGGGTTCGCGACAATCTCTGGTAGCGCTGTTAACCTTACTCGTGTTGAGCGTGGCTTTCCGACTGCCAATCGGCAGGCGTTTTCATGACAGACTAATATTGTTACGATGTTATGGCTCGGCGGCGACGGTTTTGCGGAAAATCGTCAGACTACCTCCCAAAACCTATTGTTATCGCTGTTCAGATGAACAGAGCATGAATGAAAGCTCGCAGCTGCGAGGAGTGACACTTGTATGATTGAGAATAAAAGAAGCCCAACCCCATTGACGTGCATGTCGGCAGCCGCATCCGTCTTCGCCGTAACATGCTGGGTCTCAGTCAGGAAAAACTTGGCGAAAGCCTCGGAATTACGTTTCAGCAGATCCAGAAATACGAGAAAGGCACCAACCGTGTCGGTGCAAGCCGCCTTCAGGCGATCTCGGCAATTCTGAATGTCCCGGTTTCCTTCTTTTTGAAGATGCACCGGGTTCCTCGAACCAGGCCGGTTTTGCAGAAGACAATGAAGCGACCTATGTGGTCGATTTCCTGAATTCCAATGAAGGTGTTCAGCTGACCCGCGCCTTCACGAAAATTTCAGATCCGAAAGTGCGCCGCAAGATCATCGATCTCGTGAAGTCGCTCGCTGCGGACGCAGACTGATTTCATATTCCGGAAAAGCTGCACGTGCGGGACATAACGATGTCCCGCCGGACTTTGCAAATTACAGCGCTCGAGCGGGCAGAAAATGTCTTTTGGAACGAAATTTCCCGCCAAGACGCTGTGACAACAAGAATTTGCATTGACGGTTCAATCCTAACTTCGCTAACACATTACTGTGCCCGGAACGCTGAAAACCTGTTCCGGGCGCTACTGTGTTTCCATGGCGGAGGTATTCTCCGTTGGATTTTCAAGAGGGGTTACCCGTGTCGCGCAGTTCTTATCTCTTCACCAGCGAATCTGTGTCCGAAGGACATCCGGACAAGGTTTGCGACCGCATCTCCGATGAAATCGTGGACATGATCTACAAGGAAGCGCGCCGTACTGGTGTCGATCCATGGTCTGTCCGTGTTGCCTGCGAAACGCTTGCTACCACCAATCGCGTGGTCATTGCCGGCGAAGTGCGTGTGCCGGATACTTTTCTGAAGAAGAATAAGGACGGCACTGTCGCCCATGATACTGCCGGGCATCCATTGATCAATCCTTCGCGCTTCCGCTCTGCGGCCCGTAAGGCGATCCGGGAAATCGGTTACGAACAGAATGGCTTCAACTGGAAAACCGTAAAGATCGACGTTCTTCTGCATCCGCAGTCTGCCGATATCGCGCAGGGCGTAGACAACGCCGCCGACCGTCAGGGCGAGGAAGGTGCAGGCGATCAGGGCATCATGTTCGGTTATGCCTGCCGCGAAACCCCGGATCTCATGCCGGCGCCGATCTATTATTCGCACAAGATTCTCGAAAAGCTCTCCGAAGCCCGCCACAAGGGCGAAGGCGATGCGGGTATGCTTGGACCTGACGCCAAGAGCCAGGTTACCGTGCGTTATGAGAACGGCAAGGCCGCTGAGGTCACGCAGATCGTTCTTTCCACGCAGCATCTGGATGCGAGCTGGGATTCCAAAAGGTCCGTTCGGTTGTCGAGCCCTATATTCGTGAGGCTCTGGGCGAGCTTCCGATTGCTGCCAACTGCAACTGGTACATCAATCCGACCGGCAAGTTCGTCATTGGCGGACCCGACGGCGATGCCGGTCTGACTGGCCGCAAGATCATCGTGGACACCTATGGTGGCGCCGCTCCGCACGGTGGTGGCGCCTTCTCGGGCAAGGATACGACCAAGGTGGATCGTTCCGCCGCTTATGCCGCGCGCTATCTTGCCAAGAACGTTGTTGCTGCCGGTCTTGCCGACCGCTGCACGATTCAGCTTTCCTATGCCATCGGTGTGGCACAGCCGCTTTCGGTTTATGTCGATCTGCATGGTACTGGCAAGGTTGTCGAATCGGCGGTCGAGACAGCGCTTCGCGAGGTCATGGATCTGTCGCCGACGGGTATCCGCAAGCACCTCGACCTCAACAAGCCGATCTATGCCAAGACATCGTCCTATGGTCATTTCGGTCGTAAGCCGGGCCGTGACGGTTCCTTCTCCTGGGAGAAGACCGATCTTACCAAGGCGCTGAAGGCAGCGGTAGCCTAACTTCCCAGTCGGAAAGTTGCATCGCGGGCTGCATGGCGTTATGTGTCGGGCAAATTTCGGAGGGCGCGGTCTTTGATCGCGCTCTTCCGCTATTAGAGCGCATCCCGATGGATCAAATATGACCGAAGAATCTCATCCTCTGCGCGGTGCCGGAAATTTTTCGGCCGTCGCCATGGCAAGCCTTTGCGCAACCATCAGAAGAACCTGTTCGAGGATCTTCTGCCGCGCCTGAAGATTGATGTCGAAAAGCCCGCGCCGCAGGATCTGCGCACGCTTTTGAAGCAAAGGTCGATGCTGTGCGTCTGGAAATCGGTTTTGGCGGCGGAGAGCATCTGCACCATGAGACAGGCCGTTATCCGCAGGCAGGTTTCATTGGCGTCGAGCCTTTCGTCAACGGCATGGCCAAGATGCTGGCTGCATTGGATAGCGAACCGCGACAAAATCTGCGTCTCTACGACGAAGATGCAACGGCGGTTTTGGACTGGCTGCCGGATACCTCCTTGGCGGGTATCGATCTCTTCTATCCCGATCCATGGCACAAGCGTCGCCACTGGAAACGCCGTTTCGTTAGCGATGCCAATCTCGACCGCTTTGCCCGAGTCCTGAAGCCCGGTGCGAAATTCCGGTTTGCATCGGACATCGAACATTATGTCAATTGGACGCTCCAGCATTGTCGCCGCCATCCGGCATTTGACTGGCAGGCGGCAGGCCCGTCTGACTGGAATGACGCTTATGAAAGCTGGCCTGGCACGCGCTATGAGGCAAAGGCTTTTCGCGAAGGACGACGTGCCGCCTATCTGACGTTCATTCGCCGTTGAAGTTACTAACAGCGAAGGGAATGAATCGAACGTCAGAAGCGGACTTGAAAAATCCGTTTCCGCTGGTATATAAAACTCAAATTCTTGGTCGTTTGAACAAGAGTGGGTCCCCGGTCCCGCTCTTTTTGTTACTTACGGCTAACTTGAAGAGGCTTTCCAGCCTTTTGAAAGGTTTTAGGTTGACGGAACAGGTTCAGGCAAACGAAGCAGAAGTGCTCGCAACAGGCGCGGATGAGCGCATCATTCGCGAGACGGGTATCGATGCGAAAGTGGCTTCCATCATCGAGCCGGTCATCAATACGCTGGGCTTTCGACTGGTACGCGTGCGCCTCTCGGGGTTGAACGGCCAGACCTTGCAGATCATGGCCGAACGACCCGACGGTACGATGACCGTCGATGATTGCGAACTGGTCAGCCGCACAGTCGCACCGGTGCTCGATGTGGAAGACCCGATCAACGGAAAATATCATCTGGAGATTTCGTCTCCGGGTATCGATCGTCCGCTGGTCCGTAAGTCGGATTTTGCCGATTGGGCCGGTCATATCGCAAAGGTGGAAACCTCCATCGTGCATGAAGGCCGCAAGAAATTCCGCGGACGTATCGTTATGGGCGATGCGGAATCCGTCGTGATCGAAAGCGACCAGATTTCCTACGGCAGCGAACCTGTCGTGCGCATTCCATTCGACCTGATCTCGGATGCGCGTCTCGTGCTGACCGATGACCTGATCCGCGATGCGCTGCGCAAGGACAAGGCCCTGCGCGAAGGGCGTATTCCGGGTGATGACCTCGGTGGCGAAGAAGCGGACGGGCAGTCCGATGAAGCTGCATCGGGCGAAGCCGAAGATAAAGAATAAGTTTCAGACGTCCGGCATCTTGAGGAGCTGGATGCGACACCAAGGAGAGTCCAATGGCAGTCAGTGCTAACAGGCTGGAGCTTCTGCAGATCGCCGATGCGGTCGCACGCGAGAAGTCGATCGACCGCGAGATCGTTCTTGCGGCCATGGCCGATGCGATCCAGAAGGCCGCGCGCTCGCGCTACGGTCAGGAAAGCAACATCCGCGCGGACATCAATGCGAAATCCGGCGAGATCAAGCTGCAGCGCCTGCTGGAAGTCGTCGAGCATGTCGAGGATTACGCGACGCAGATTTCGCTCTTCACCGCCCGTGATCGCAATCCTGACGCACAGGTTGGCGACTTCATCGCCGATCAGCTGCCACCGATGGATTTCGGCCGTATCGCTGCCCAGTCGGCAAAACAGGTTATTGTGCAAAAGTGCGCGAAGCCGAGCGTGACCGTCAGTATGACGAATACAAGGATCGCGTTGGCGAAATCGTCAATGGCACAGTCAAGCGCGTCGAATACGGCAATGTGATCGTCGATCTCGGTCGTGGCGAAGCCATCGTGCGCCGCGATGAACTGATCCCGCGCGAAGCGTTCCGTTACGGCGACCGCATTCGTGCCTATGTCTACGACGTGCGCCGCGAACAGCGCGGTCCGCAGATTTTCCTGTCGCGCACCCATCCGTCCTTCATGGCGAAGCTCTTCACCATGGAAGTTCCGGAAATCTACGACGGCATCATCGAAATCAAGTCGGTGGCCCGCGATCCGGGTTCCCGTGCCAAGATCGCGGTCGTGTCGCGTGACGCGTCCATCGATCCCGTCGGTGCCTGCGTCGGTATGCGCGGCTCCCGCGTTCAGGCCGTTGTCGGCGAGCTGCAGGGTGAAAAGATCGACATCATTCCGTGGTCTCCAGACGCAGCTTCCTTCATCGTCAATGCACTTCAGCCAGCTGAAGTTGCCAAGGTTGTGCTCGATGAAGATGCCGAACGTATTGAAGTTGTCGTTCCGAATGACCAACTATCACTCGCAATCGGTCGTCGTGGTCAGAACGTACGTCTTGCTTCCCAGCTCACCGGCTGGGACATCGACATCCTGACGGAAGACGAAGAATCCGAACGTCGTCAGAAGGAATTCGCCGAGCGTTCGACGCTCTTCATGGACGCGCTCAACGTTGACGAGATGGTTGGTCAGGTTCTGGCCTCCGAAGGTTTCGCATCCGTTGAAGAACTGGCCTATGTCGAGCCGGGCGAAATCGCGTCCATCGATGGTTTCGATGAAGATACGGCTGGCGAAATCCAGGAACGTGCCCGCGAATATCTGGATCGCATCGAAAGCGAACAGGATGATCGCCGCAAGGAACTGGGCGTCGAAGACGAACTGCGCGAACTGCCGGGCATCACCACGGCAATGCTGGTGGCTGTCGGTGAAGATGGCGTCAAGACGATCGAAGACTTTGCCGGATATGCCGTTGACGATCTGGTCGGCTGGCGTGAGCGCAAGGACGGCGAAACCGTTGCTCATAGCGGCATCTTCTCTTCGTTCGATGTTTCGCGCGTCGATGCGGAACAGATGGTCCTGACTGCGCGTTTGAAGGCAGGATGGATCACGGAAGAAGAACTGGCATCTGCTCAGGAAGAAGAAGCAGAAGTCGGCGAAGAGGAAGCGGCTTCTTAGAAGCAGCCGGAATAAAAGAGCCGCATGGCTTCTTACGTCTGAGACAATTCAGGCGTAAGCTGTGCGGCTCTCGCAATTGATCCCGGAAAAATGGTCATCGTTCATTCGAATTGATTGGCCGGTTCGGGTTTCGAGTGGGTTCCGGTCATCTTACGGGTTGTGGTGGGGCTTTTGCTCTGGTACAGCGCCCGCGTCACGTCCGATGTGCGCGGCAGACCGCAATATGGCAAGACTGGAGTTCGCGTGGAGCAGGATATGAATGACAGAACCTGTATCGTCACGCGCGAAAGCGGTTCTGCCGATGATCTGATCCGTTTCGTGGCTGGTCCCGACGGGTCCGTTGTGCCGGACTTGAAAAGAATCTGCCGGGTAGGGGATGCTGGGTCAAGGCCGAGCGTCGTCTGGTGGACGAAGCGGTCAAGCGCAAGCTTTTGCGCGAGCGCTGAAAGAAGGTGTGACGCCGCAGGGATCTTGCGCGCTGGTGGACCAGCTGCTGACGAAATCTGCTCTCGGTAGCCTCGCTCTGGCTCGTAAGGCCGGAGCTGTGGTGTCGGGCTCGACCAAGGTGGATCAGGCGATCCGCACCGGGACAGCCGCCATGGTGTTGCACGCGAAGGAAGCCGCTGCCGACGGTGTACGCAAGCTTGATCAGGCTCGCCGCGCTGTGGTGCATCTGGATGGCCCGGAAATCCCTTCTTTCACTCTTTTTACGGGGAAGAAATGGATTTGGCATTTGGGGGCGGAAATGTGATACATGCAGCCGTACTTGAAGGAAAGGCGGCGGCCGGGTTCGTAAAGCGGGCGCTTATGTTGCATCGCTATCGCGATGAAAGCGCATCGAACCTGGATTAGAGCGCAACTCTGGAGGGGCTTGGCAGGCTCCGGATCGGATTGTGCGTTGAGGCGGATGACTGGAGCTTTATCCAACCTGACCTGGTCGCGTTGGATAAAGCTCGAGAGCGGCCGGAGCCGCGAAGGAAACGGAAACGTAATGAGCGATAAAACGAACGACGACAAGACGCTGAGCGTTAATACGAAGAAGACGCTGACCATGAAGCGGCCAGGCGTCGAGCAGAGCACCGTGCGCCAGAATTTCAGCCACGGCCGCACGAAGGCTGTCGTCGTTGAAACGAAGAAGCGCAAATTCTCGCGGCCCGATGAGAAGCCGGAAGTCGAGGCAGCGGCTCCACGGCCGGCAGCTCCGGCACCTGCTGCTCCCACGCCTGCTACACCTGCGCCGGCGCAGGCTGCCCAGCCTGCACAAGCCGCACCGGTCGTACGTGCGCCAGCTCGCAGCCCCGACACCGAAGCCAGCGGCGCCTGCCGCTCCGGTAACAAGGCCGCATGTTGCACAGCAGCGACCGGCACAGCAACGCCCTGGCGGCCAGCAGGCACAGCGTCCGCGCCCATCCGACCGCTCCGGCATGGTGTTGAATACGCTGTCGCGCTCTGAAATGGATGCGCGCCGCCGCGAAGAAGCGCAGGTTCGTGAAGTTGAAGAACGCGCACGCGCGGTCGAGAAGCCAAGCGCCGCGCCGAGGAAGATGCTCGCCGCGCCAAGGAACGTGAAGAATCCGCCCGTCGTCAGGCGGAAGAAGAGGCCCGTCTCAAGGCTGAGGCTGACGCCCGCCGCAAGGCAGAGGAAGAAGCTGCCAAGCGCATGCCGCAATCGGAAGCGCGCACTGACGCACGTCCGGCGCCACAAGGCAACCGTCCGCAGCAGGCTGGTCGCCCTCAGGGTAATCGCCCGCCGCAGGGCGGTCGTCCACAGCAGGGTGGACCGCGTCCGGCTCCGTCGCTTGCCGAAACCGCACCGGGACCGGGCAAGCCTCTTCCACAGAGCCAGCTTCGCAAGCCCGGCCAGTCGGATGACGACGATGATCGTCGCGGCGCAGTCCGTCGCGGGGCTCCGGCGAAGCCGGAAGTGCGCGCGCCGAAGGCCACGAAGGGCGATGATGATCGCCGTCGCGGCAAGCTGACGCTTACGAGCAATCTTGAGGAAGAGGGCCGTTCGCGCTCGCTTTCCGCGATGCGTCGCCGTCAGGAAAAGTTCAAGCGTTCGCAGATGCAGGAAACCCGCGAAAAGATTTCGCGTGAAGTGACCATTCCTGAAACCATCACGCTGCAGGAACTGGCCCAGCGCATGGCGGAGCGTTCGGTCGATATCATCAAGTACCTGATGAAGCAGGGCCAGATGATGAAGCCGGGCGACGTCATCGATGCCGATACCGCACAGCTGATCGCCGAAGAATTCGGCCACACCGTCAAGCGCGTTGCTGAATCGGACGTTGAAGAAGGTATCTTCAACGTGGAAGACAATCAGGCTGCCATGGTTTCGCGTCCGCCGGTCGTAACCATCATGGGCCACGTCGACCACGGCAAGACCTCGCTGCTCGATGCCATCCGTCATGCCAATGTCGTGTCGGGCGAAGCTGGCGGCATCACCCAGCATATCGGTGCTTATCAGGTCGAACAGAACGGCCAGAAGATCACCTTTATCGATACGCCGGGCCACGCCGCGTTTACCGCAATGCGTGCCCGCGGTGCGCAGGCAACCGATATTGCCATTCTGGTGGTTGCCGCCGACGACAGCGTGATGCCGCAGACGATTGAATCGATCAACCACGCCAAGGCGGCCGGTGTGCCGATCATCGTGGCGATCAACAAGATCGACAAGCCTGCCGCCGATCCGCAGAAGGTTCGTACTGCACTGTTGCAGCATGAAGTCTTCGTGGAATCGATGGGCGGTGAAGTGCTCGACGTCGAAGTGTCGGCCAAGAACAAGATCAACCTCGACAAGCTGCTCGACGCAGTTCTGCTTCAGGCGGAAATGCTCGACCTGCAAGCTGATCCGACCCGTACCGCCGAAGGTGTGGTCATCGAAGCCCAGCTCGATCGCGGTCGCGGTTCGGTTGCCACCGTTCTGGTCCAGAAGGGCTCGCTGCATCCGGGTGACATTCTCGTTGCCGGCAGCGAATGGGGCCGTGTGCGCGCCCTGGTCAATGACCGTGGCGAGCATGTCAAGGAGGCCGGTCCGGCAATGCCGGTCGAAATCCTCGGCCTTCAGGAACGCCGCAGGCGGGCGACCGTTTCGCAGTGGTTGCCAACGAAGCCAAGGCACGTGAAATCGCCGAATATCGCCAGCGTCTGGCGCGCGACAAGGCTGTTGCACGCCAGTCAGGCGCTCGCGGCTCGCTTGAGCAGATGATGAACCAGCTCCAGGTGTCGGGCACGAAGGAATTCCCGCTCGTCATCAAGGGCGACGTGCAGGGCTCCATCGAAGCGATCAGCAATGCGCTGGACAAGCTTGGCACCGACGAAGTTCGCGCCCGCATCGTCCATTCGGGCGCAGGCGGCATCACGGAAAGCGACGTGTCGCTGGCCGAGGCTTCAACGCCGCGATCATCGGCTTCAACGTCCGGGCCAACAAGCAGGCTCGCGATGCAGCCGATCAGCAGGGCATTGAAATCCGCTACTATAACATCATCTATGATCTCATTGATGACGTTAAGGCGGCGATGTCGGGCCTTCTGTCGCCGGAACGCCGCGAAACCTTCCTTGGCAATGCGGAGATTCTCGAAGTCTTCAATATCACCAAGGTCGGCAAGGTCGCCGGTTGCCGTGTCACCGAAGGCAAGGTCGAGCGTGGCGCAGGTGTGCGCCTCATCCGCGACAATGTGGTCATCCACGAAGGCAAGCTCAAGACGCTCAAGCGCTTCAAGGATGAAGTGTCGGAAGTTCCGGCCGGTCAGGAATGCGGTATGGCGTTCGAGAATTACGACGATATTCGCGCAGGCGATGTCATCGAAGCCTTCCGCGTCGAACACGTTTCGCGCACGCTTTAATAGCTTTGGCCGGACCGCCCATACGGGCGGTCCGGCTTTTATTGCCCGGTTCCGAGGGTCTGACTCCCATCTGAATTGTGGTAAGTTACGCCCATAATTTTCAAGCCATGCGGTCGGACAGCCTGAGAGGCTGAACGCCGGTTGATGGCTGTTCATCGAGGATATAGCTATGGCACGTTCCCCGGACCCAAAAGGCTCAGGCGGCCTTTCCCAGCGCCAGCTTCGCGTTGGCGAACAGGTGCGCCACGCATTGGCGCAATTGCTCCAGCGCGGTGAAATCCGTGACGATCTGATCGAGCGCACCGTCATTTCCGTTTCGGAAGTGCGCATGTCGCCCGATCTGAAGATCGCCACCTGTTTCATCATGCCACTTGGCAATGTTGACCCGCAGTCTATCGTCAAGGCATTGGCCGCAAACGCGAAATTTATTCGCGGACGCATGGCGCCTGTCCTGGCCAGATGAAATACATGCCGGAGTTCCGCTTTCGCTCAGACACGAGTTTCGACAATTTTTCGAAGATCGACGCACTTCTGCGGTCGCCGGAAGTGGCGCGCGATCTTTCGCATGACCATGAAGACGGCGAGGATAAAACCTCCCGCAAAGGAGACGAATAAAGCATGGCAAGACGGGGTAAGAAAAAGGCCGTCCGGTTTCCGGTTGGGTCATTTTCGACAAGCCGAAAGGTATGGGATCGACCGAAGCGGTCTCGAAGATCAAGTGGCTGTTCAATGCCGAGAAGGCCGGTCATGCCGGTACGCTCGACCCGCTCGCATCCGGCATGCTGCCGATTGCTCTGGGGAAGCCACCAAGACCGTGCCTTATGTCATGGACGGAACCAAGGTCTATCGTTTCACGGTGACTTGGGGTGAAGAACGTTCGACCGACGATCTGGAAGGCCAGTCGACCAAGACCTCCGGCAAGCGCCCTCGCGGGAAGAGGTCGAGGCCTTGCTGCCAAATTATACCGGCGTCATCTCGCAGATCCCGCCGCAGTTCTCCGCCATCAAGATCGACGGTGAACGCGCCTATGATCTCGCTCGCGAAGGCGAAACGGTGGAAATTCCGGCGCGCGAAGTCGAGATCGACCGTCTGGAGATCGTCGAATTCCACGACGACAACCGCACGTCATTCGAAGTCGAGTGCTCCAAGGGCACCTATGTCCGCTCGCTGGCGCGCGATATGGGCCGCGACCTTGGCTGCTTCGGCCATATTTCTGAACTGCGCCGTATCGAAGTCGCTCCGTTTACGGAAGAAGATTTCGTGACGCTTTCCGAACTGGAAGCCGTCTGGCCGCCGCTACCGCCGAAAGACGAGGATGGCAATGTGGCTGAACCTGCGCCGCGTCGCGATTTTTCCGGCCTCGACGCGCTGGTGATCGACACGGGCGCTGCCCTCGACTGCCTGCCGCAGGTGCCTCTGACCGACGATCAGGCGCAGCGCGTTCGTCTCGGCAATCCAGTGATCCTGCGTGGTCGCGATGCCCCACTGGAAGCGGACGAAGCCTGCGTCACGGCGCGCGGAAAGCTGCTCGCCATCGGCTATATCGAGCATGGTCAGTTCAAGCCGAAGCGGGTTTTACGGTCGCCTAAAAGAGTCTGCTCATTGCTGGGGTGTATTTGATGCTGGTATTCTTGCCGTTTTTGCACTATATGCCCCAACAGCGATCCCGCAAAAATGCAGATCAGATCGTGTAAATGGCCCGCGCTGGACGACATCCCGGCCTGGGCGTCTGTTTTTCCTCTCATCAAGAAAGGGTGTACGATGTCGATTACTGCTGAGCGCAAGCAAGCACTTATCAAGGAATATGCCACCAAGGAAGGCGATACCGGTTCTCCTGAAGTTCAGGTTGCCGTTCTTTCAGAGCGTATTGCCAATCTCACCGAACACTTCAAGGGCCACAAGAATGACAATCATTCACGTCGCGGCCTTCTGAAGCTGGTTTCGCAGCGTCGTCGCCTTCTTGACTATGTCAAGGGCATCGACCAGGCACGTTACCAGGCGCTGATCAGCCGTTTAGGCCTGCGCCGCTAACGTAATTCGGGCGACGTGATAAACGTCGCCCGTTTGTTTATTAAAGCATTTCCAGCAAAAGTGCGAAGCGGTTTTGCGTTGGATAATGCGAAGAAACAGAGAATAGGGCATACGCCCTTATTTCCCGCCCCGGACGAAACAAGGCCGGATCGGGTTGCCGAGAGCCGAAAAGGCTCATGACATGGACCAGTCATGGGGCAGGATTGCAGGTAGTTCGCTTTTCCTCGAGCTTCCCGTTGTCTTGCCCGTGGCGCGTCCGCCAACCACGGAGATGCCTTAGCGCCTTGCGCGGCGTCTCCATATGAGGACAAGATATGTTCAATACCCACAAAGTGGAAATCGAATGGGGCGGTCGTCCGCTTACGCTCGAAACCGGCAAGATCGCCCGTCAGGCTGACGGCGCTGTTCTGGCAACCTACGGCGAAACTGTCGTTCTGGCGACTGTCGTTTCTGCCAAGGAGCCGAAGCCGGGTCAGGATTTCTTCCCGCTGACCGTCAACTATCAGGAAAAGACCTACGCTGCCGGCAAAATCCCTGGCGGTTACTTCAAGCGTGAAGGTCGTCCGAGCGAAAACGAAACCCTCGTTTCGCGCCTGATTGATCGCCCGATCCGTCCGCTCTTCGTCGACGGTTACAAGAACGACACGCAGGTCGTCATTACCGTCGTTCAGCACGATCTGGAAAACGATCCGGACGTCCTGTCGATGGTTGCCGCTTCCGCAGCGCTCACCATTTCGGGTGTGCCTTTCATGGGCCCGATTGGCGGCGCACGCGTCGGCTACATCAACGGCGAATATGTTCTGAATCCGAATATCGACGAAATGCCGGAATCGAAGCTCGATCTGGTTGTTGCCGGTACCTCGGAAGCCGTGCTGATGGTTGAATCGGAAGCGCAGGAACTCTCCGAAGAAGTCATGCTTGGCGCTGTTGTTTTCGGCCAGAAGAGCTTCCAGCCGGTCATCGACGCGATCATCAAACTCGCTGAAGTTGCCGCCAAGGAACCGCGCGACTTCCTGCCAGAAGACCTTTCGGCCCTCGAAGCCAAGATGCTTGCCGTTGTCGAAACAAGCTGCGCGACGCGTACAAGATCACCGAAAAGCAGGTCCGTTACGCCGCTGTCGATGCCGCCAAGGCAAAGGCTAAGGAACATTTCTTCCCGGAAGGCGCGGAAGAAACAGAAATGTCGCCGGAACAGTTCGCGACCATCTTCAAGCACTTGCAGGCCAAGATCGTTCGCTGGAACATTCTCGACACCGGCACCCGCATCGACGGACGCGATCTTTCGACTGTTCGTCCGATCGTCTCAGAGGTTGGCCTTCTGCCGCGCACTCACGGCTCGGCCCTGTTCACCCGTGGTGAAACGCAGGCTATCGTCGTCGCCACGCTCGGCACGGGCGAAGACGAGCAGATGATCGACGCCCTGACCGGCACCTACAAGCAGCCTTTCATGCTGCACTACAACTTCCCGCCATATTCGGTTGGTGAAACCGGCCGCATGGGTTCGCCGGGCCGTCGCGAAATCGGTCATGGCAAGCTCGCATGGCGCGCTATCCACCCGATGCTGCCGGCCGCCGAGCAGTTCCCATACACGATCCGCGCTGTTTCGGAGATCACCGAATCCAACGGTTCGTCCTCGATGGCAACGGTTTGCGGCACCTCGCTGGCTCTGATGGACGCAGGCGTTCCGCTTGCCCGTCCGGTTGCCGGTATCGCCATGGGCCTCATCAAGGAAGGCGAACGCTTCGCCGTTCTCTCCGACATTCTCGGTGATGAAGATCACCTCGGCGACATGGACTTCAAGGTTGCCGGCACGGAAAATGGCATCACTTCCTTGCAGATGGACATCAAGATCGACGGTATCACCGAAGAGATCATGAAGGTCGCTCTGGAACAGGCCAAGGGTGGCCGTATCCACATCCTCGGCGAAATGGCCAAGGCTCTGTCCTCGTCGCGCGCTGAGCTGGGCGAATTCGCTCCGCGCATCGAAGTGATGAACATTCCGACCGACAAGATCCGTGATGTTATCGGTTCGGGCGGCAAGGTCATCCGCGAAATCGTGGAAAAGACTGGCGCCAAGATCAACATCGAAGACGATGGCACGGTGAAGATCGCTTCATCGAACGGCAAAGAAATCGAAGCTGCCAAGAAGTGGATCCACTCGATCGTTGCGGAACCGGAAGTCGGCGAAATCTACGAAGGCACGGTCGTCAAGACTGCTGACTTCGGCGCTTTCGTGAACTTCTTCGGCCCGCGTGATGGTCTGGTCCACATCTCACAGCTGGCCAGCGACCGCGTTGCCAAGACCACCGATGTGGTCAAGGAAGGCCAGAAGGTCTGGGTCAAGCTCATGGGCTTCGATGAACGCGGCAAGGTTCGTCTGTCGATGAAGGTTGTCGATCAGGAAACCGGCAAGGAAATCGTTCAGGAAAAGAAGAAGGAAGAAGCTGACGCTGAATAAGCGTTGTACTCTTCGGTTTCGAAAGAAGCGCGCCTTAAGGGCGCGCCTCAGGTTGCTGACAAACCCCTGGCTATGCCTGGGGTTTTGTGATTCATTGGGATATGTTGAAGAAACCAGCCGCCGCACAGACCGCGCTCGAGATGGTGACACTCGATCAACTGGTCCCCAAAGATCATCTGCTTCGCAAGATCGATGCGGTGATGGACTTCTCTTTCATCCATGATCGGGTTGCTGGGCTTTATTGCCCCGACAACGGCCGTCCGCCGCTCGATCCGACCCTTGATGTTCAAGGCGCTGTTCATCGGCTACCTGTTCGGCGTGCGCTCGGAGCGTCAGCTGGTGCGTGAGATCGAGGTCAATGTCGCCTATCGCTGGTTCCTGCGCCTGAAGCTGAGCGATGCGGTGTTCGACGCCTCGACACTGAGCCAGAACCGGCGGCGGCGCTTTAACGACACATCGGTCGCCCAGGACATTTTCGACCACATCGTTGAACAGGCGATCAGGCACGGACTGGTCGATGGGACGGTGCTTTATACCGACAGCACACATCTGAAGGCCAATGCCAACAAGGGCAAATACGATCTCGCGATGATCGAGAAGTCGCGCGCCGACTACTGGGCTGCTCTCGACCGGGCAATCGATGTCGAGCGGGCGCTGCATGGTCAAAAGCCTCTGAGGGAGAAAGAGCGCGAACCGCGGGCGACGGAAACCAAGGTGTCGCGCACCGATCCGGAAAGCGGCTATATGGTGCGCGACGGCAAGCCGAAGGGCTTCTACTATCTCGACCACCGCACGGTGGATGGAAAGCTCGCCATCATCACCGACATCCACGTCACACCGGCCAATGTGCATGACAGTCGCGTCTACCTCGACCGTCTGGATCGGCAGCGTCGACGCTTTGACTTCGCGGTTGGCGCGGTCGGGCTGGATGCCGGTTATGCGACAGCGGCCATTGCCCAGGGTTTGGAGGATCGCCATATCCTCGGCGTCACCGGCTACCGCACTCCGACGCCGCCGCGGGACGGCATGATGCGCAAGTCGAAGTTCGCATTCGAAACCGATGCCGATGGCTATCGCTGCCCCGAGGGCAATTGCTCACCTATGCCACGACCGACCGCAACGGTTACAAGCATTATGTATCCGATCCGGCCATCTGCCGGACCTGCCCGCTGCGCGCATCCTGCACGTCCAACGCCAAGGCCATCCGCACCATCACCCGGCATGTCTGGCAGGACGCCCGCCAACGCACTGACGCCCAGCGTCTCACAGTTTGGGGAAAAGCGATCTATAAGCGGCGCAAGGAAACGGTGGAGCGATCCTTTGCCGACGCCAAGCAGCTGCACGGCCACCGCTACGCCCGCTTTCGAGGCCTTGTCCGCGTCGCCTGCCAATGTCTGCTGCAGACCGCAGCACAGAATATCAAGAAGATCGCAATGGCGCTGAACAAAGCGCCAGGGGCAGCCACCGCATGAGCGGCTGCGGCCACTTGCAACATCGCGCAAACGCTGTCGCAAAACGCGGCCCCTCCTAAAACAAAACCCGCCGAAAAATATCAACGGGTTTGTCAGCAGCCTGAAGCGCGCCTTAAGGGCGCGCTTTTTGTTGCACGTGAATCATTTCAAGACCATGGATGGACCCATGATCACACCGGCACAACAAACTCTCTTTCTCCCCTTCGATCAGGACATTCTGGATATGCCTGAAGAGGGCCAGCCCTTCCTTGTCTGCGGTCTTTCTGCAGACCGACGTCTTGAAGACGAATGGAAACGGGCGCTGACCGTCCTGCAACCTTGGCGCCCTGATTGGCTGGCGCTGGAAAAGGAAGGCTTCAAGGCAGTACCCAGATTGACGTTTGAGCTGGGTGAGAAGAACCATTTTTCCGGCGGGCTACTCCTGCTCGGAAAACATCGCGGACGCAATGAGGCGTGGTTTGCGGAGCTTCTGGCGCGTGTTGAGCCGGGGTGGATTGCCGTGTCCGGCGACAAGAAGCTCGGCATCGACAGTTTTCGCAAATGGGTCGGCAATATTGCCGAGATCAGCGACCGCATGTCGAAGAACCATGCAGTGGTGTTCTGGCTCAGGCGTCCTGCCGATCTTACCGATGATTTCATCACAGCTTTGAAACCGCTTGCGACCGATATTGACGACGTGTTCCGGACCGAACCCGGAATGTTTTCGCACGGCGTGATCGATAAAGGTTCGGCATTGCTCGTGCCGCATATGGAGAAGATCGTTTTCGGCAACGTTGCCGATCTTGGTGCTGGCTGGGGTATCTCGCCGCGCAATGTCTGAAGTTTGCGGATCGCATCACGTCGATTGACCTCTATGAAGCCGATTACGAGGCGCTGGAGGCCGCACGCGGCAATCTCGAACGGTTAGGGGCATCGGTTCCGATTGGTTTCAACTGGTTCGATGTGACGAGCGAAAAGATGGCGGGCATCTACGACACAGTGATCATGAATCCGCCGTTTCACGAGGGACGGGTTACGGATGTGTCACTTGGTCAGGCGTTCATTGCCGCCGCCGCATCCCGGCTCAAGCCCGGCGGGCGTCTGCTGATGGTCGCGAACCGTCAATTGCCGTATGAAACGACCCTCAAGGGACTGTTCAAGAACGTGACGCTTCTCGAAGAGGCGAATGGTTTCAAGATATTCGATGCGAAGAAGTAAATAAAATGCCGCCCCGAAGGGCGGCTTTTCAATTCTGGAACGCTTACTCGCCGCGTTCCGCGTCAGAACTTTTCAATTCTTCGAGCGTCGGCATGGAGACGATATTGTAGCCCGAATCCACATAATGGATTTCGCCGGTGACGCCGCTGGAAAGGTCGGACAGCAGATAGACTGCCGATTTGCCCACGTCATCAATATCGACGGTACGGCGTAGCGGTGAGTTACGGCGCTGATAGCTGAAGATTGCGCGTGCATCGCCAATACCGGCACCAGCCAGCGTGCGCACCGGCCCCGCCGAAATAGCGTTGACGCGGATGCCCTGCGGACCATAATCGGCTGCAAGATAACGAACCATGGCTTCAAGCGCCGCCTTGGCGACACCCATGACGTTGTAGTTCGGAATCGTACGGGTCGAGCCGCCATAGGTCAGCGTCAGGATCGAGCCGCCGTCCTTCATGAGCTTTTCAGCGCGTTGTGCCATTTCCGTGAAGGAGTAGGCGGAAATCACCATGGTGCGGCTGAAATTTTCGCGCGTGGTGACGTCTGCGTAGCGACCCTTCAGTTCGGTCTTGTCGGAGAAGCCGATGGCATGAACGATGAAATCGAGCTTGCCCCACTTCTTTCGATTTCAGCAAAGACCGCGTCAACGGACTCGATATCTTCCACATCGCAAGGCAGTACGAAATCGGAACCAACCTGTTCAGCAAGTGGCTTTACACGCTTGCCGAGCGCATCACCTTGATAGGTGAAGGCCAGTTCTGCGCCTTGTGCTGCGAGTTGCTTTGAAATTCCCCAGGCGAGTGAGTGATTATTCGCGACCCCCATGATGAGGCCGCGTTTGCCCTTCATCAAACCTTCCATATTTTCCCTCTCCCTCAGCCCTGGTAGCGCTGGAAAACCAGCGTCGCATTGGTGCCGCCAAATCCGAAGGAGTTGGAGAGCACGGTGTTGAGCTGAGCGTTGTCAATGCGCTTGCGAACGATAGGCATGTCCGCGAAGGCAGGGTCCAGTTCTTCGATATGTGCGCTTTCGCAAATGAAATTGTTCTGCATCATCAAAAGCGAATAGATCGCTTCCTGTACGCCGGTTGCACCCAGCGAGTGGCCGGTAAGCGACTTGGTCGCGGCGATCGGCGGGCAGGCGTCGCCCGAGCCGAAGACCTGGCGAATGGCGTCGATTTCCGGCGCGTCGCCAGCTGGCGTCGAGGTTGCGTGCGGGTTGATGTAGTCGATCTTGGTCTTGACGGTCGAAAGCGCCATCTTCATGCAGCGGATCGCGCCTTCGCCTGACGGAGCGACCATGTCGTAGCCGTCGGAGGTTGCGCCATAACCAACGATCTCGCCGTAAATCTTGGCACCGCGGGCCAGCGCGGTTTCGAGGTCCTCCAGCACCAAAACACCGGCGCCGCCTGCGATCACGAAGCCGTCGCGGTTCTTGTCATAGGCGCGGGATGCCGTGGATGGCGTATCGTTAAATTTCGACGACATGGCGCCCATGGCGTCGAACAGGACCGAAAGCGTCCAGTCAAGATCTTCGCAGCCGCCAGCAAACATGCGGTCCTGCTTGCCATACTGAATCATTTCGAACGCATTGCCGATGCAATGGTTGGACGTCGCACAGGCCGAGGAGATCGAATAGTTGATGCCCTTGATCTTGAAGAAGGTCGCCAGCGTCGCGGAAGCCGTTGAACTCATGGCTTTTGGCACGGCAAATGGGCCGACGCGCTTCGGGCCTTTTCGCGGGTGATGTCGGCAGAATCGACAATGGTGCGGGTTGAAGGACCACCGGAGCCCATAATGATGCCGGTGCGGTCGTTGGAGACCTCCTCGTCGGAAAGTCCCGCATCCGCAATGGCCTGATCCATCGCAATATGGTTCCAGGCCGTGCCACGGCCATGGAAGCGCATCGCACGACGATCAACCAGTGCTTCGACGTCGATATTCGGAGCGCCGTGCACCTGACAACGGAAGCCAAGCTCGGCATATTCCTCAGCGCGGAGATGCCGGACTTTGCTTCACGCAGCGAAGCCGTGACCTCTTCGGTGTTGTTACCAATCGAGGATACGATCCCCATACCCGTTACGACCACACGCCGCATCGCGTTCTCCTTTACACCTGATCCGTGAGCGACGTGTCCGTCATGCGGACTGCCGCCTGTTCGCGGTTACATAGGTGCGATCTTCGCATGTTTTGAGCGCGGCCGCATGAAAACTGTTTACTTTTGCAGTCGCGCTCGTGGATGATGATGATTGAGGTGCCTTACTGGCCCTCGCTGTCCTTCGACAGGCCGACGCGCAGGTCAGACGCCCGGTAGATGGTTTCGCCATCGGCTTTCAGCCAGCCATCAGCCGTGCCTAGCACGAGGCGGCCACGCATGACGCGCTTGAAATCGATGCCGTATTCGAGAAGCTTGGTATGCGGACGCACCATGCCCTTGAACTTCACTTCACCGGTGGAAAGCGCCATGCCGCGGCCCGGCTCTCCGAGCCAGCCGAGGAAGAAACCGGTCAGCTGCCACATGCCGTCGAGGCCAAGGCAGCCCGGCATGATCGGATTGCCCATGAAATGGCACGGGAAATACCAGTCGTCGGGGCGCACATCATATTCGGCGCGGATATAGCCCTTGTCGAACTCACCGCCGGTTTCGGAAATATCTGTGATGCGATGGACCATCAGCATCGGAGGCAGGGAAGCTGAGCATTGCCGGGGCCGAACATCTCGCCGCGTGCGCAGGCCAGGAGCTCTTCATACCCATAGCTTGATTTCTGTTCTGCCATTACGCCTCCCTTGAGGTTCATTCTGTATCGACCGGCAATCCGGCCCGGTTGTGGGTTTCACCGGAACATCCCTACCACAGACTGTTTCCGGCAGTAAAATCATGCATTGGGTTTATCTGGGGTTTTATCCGAAAAACCGGCCAATTCCCAAGGCTATTGATACTTATTTCGCAACGGCATATATCAATGTCAGTATGCAATGGGCAACAGCCCGTTTGACGATTGATGATTTTGCAACAAGCTTGTGACGGAACCAACGGTGAATATGCAGTCTTCACATACCCACTCGACGGTCTCGATGGAAGAGCAGCTCCGCCGCGCGGGCCTGCGTCCGACGCGGCAGCGCGTTGCGCTTGCGAGCCTGATCTTCGCCCAGGGCGATCGCCATCTGTCTGCGGAAGACCTGCACGAAGAGGCCGTCATGGCCGATGTGCCGGTGTCTCTGGCGACGGTTTACAATACGCTCCACCAGTTCACGGAAGCCGGTATGCTGCGTATTATCGCGGTTGAGGGCTCTAAGACCTATTTCGATACGAATATCTCGGACCACCAGCATTTCTTCCTCGAAGGGGAAAATGTTGTGTTCGATATTCCACATGGCGAAAGGGCCAGCCCACGGTTGCCAACATGCCGGATGCTCCGCATGGCATGGAAATCGTCAATGTGGATATCATCGTCCGCCTGCGCCGCAAGGGCCAATAAACGGGACCAGTAGCGAGCCTCCCTTTCAGTCGGGAATAGAAAGCGGCCATGGCCGCTTTTTGTTGCCTATTGGACCATAAGGGGCTGAAAAGGGGCGAAGTTCTGCAATCCTGGCTGGCTAGCCTCCCAAGCCCAGCCGGGCTTATTTCAAGGAGATATCATGCGTAAGCTATTTGTCGCCGCGACCATTCTTGCCCTGTTTACCGCTGGCAGCGCCTTTGCAAAGACGGTCCGGATCGGAGTGACGCCGGGGCCGCACGCCCAGATCATGGAAAAGGTGAAGGAAGTCGCCGGAAAGAACGGTCTTGAAATCGATATTCAGGAATTCTCGGATTATGTCATTCCGAACATGGCGCTTGCGGATGGCGCATTGGAAGCCAACTCCTTCCAGCACAAGCCCTATCTCGACAATCAGGTGGCTGATCGTGGCTTCGATATTGTGAGCGTTGCGGAGACTGTCAACTTTCCGATGGGGTTGTATTCGAAGAAGCTGAAGAACATTTCGAGCTGGCCGACGGTGCGACGATTGCAATCCCCAATGATCCGACCAATGGCGGTCGCGCTTTGCTGGTGCTTGCCGAAAACGGGATTATCAAAATCGACCCGACCAAGGGATTGAAGGTCAGCGCCATCGATATCGTGGAAAATCCGAAGAACTTGAAATTCGTTGAACTCGATGCGGCACAGCTTCCGCGTTCGATGGAAGACGTCGATGCTGCCGTCATCAACACCAATTATGCGATGGAAGCTGGCCTGAACCCGGCAACCGATCCGCTGGTGCGAGAAGGCGAGAAAGCGCCCTACGTCAATATTCTCGTGGTTCGCACCGCCGACAAGGATGCGGATTGGGTGAAAGCCCTGATCGCCTCCTATCACAGTGATGAAGTGAAGGAATTCATCGCCACGACGTTCAAGGGATCGGTAGCGCCTGCCTGGTGATACTCCGAAGTGAAAGCGGGGCGATTTTCGCCCGCTTGGGCGAAGTCAGTCGAAGGCTTCGCCTGGATATACGCCCCACAGATCCGATTGCTTGATCCAGCCGCGGACGCCGCCCATATCCACCCGGCACCATTGACCGGTGCATTCGCGCACCGTTCCAACCACGCCGGGCTCGATTTCGGCAGCAAGTCCCGATGCATCGCTTGCATCGCGGCGCATATTGATCATCGAACCCTGATCGTTCTTGAGCCAGGGCGCCGTGATAGCGGTTCGCTTGCCGGAAAGCAGCGACTGATAGACCCAGCCTTCCGTGCCATCCGCATCGCGGATACGGCGCCAGTTGTCATATTCCTGGATGATCTCGACGGGCAGTCCGGCCTTCATGAAAAGCCATGAAACCGCATAATCACGTCCCGGTCCGATGCGCAGATTGACGCGCGCGGGTTTAAGGCTGACGAAACGCGGCACCGGAAGCCCGCTTGCGCCGACAGTGGTGCCTGCAGGCTCTACAGCCTGTGCGGCATGTCTGTTCGAAGCGCCAAGCGGCGCCAGAATGAGGAAAAATGCCAGAAAGCCAAGCGTGGCTATCCAAAAGCGTTGCGAAAGTACTCTGTACAAACTGCGACCTCTCGCCGTCCTGTCACGGCAGAACGGTAGTAGCTTCGGCAGTTTACGGGGGCTGCGAGGCGACGTTTCCGTCCTGTTTTCAGATCGTGAATCCATATGTGTACAACAGATGGAGATGCGACCTAATCATTTGATTTTAAATGCATCTTTTTAGAAAGTCGTTGCAGACTTTCCAAGAGACACCTGAAGTTTCCGGTTTTTCTTTGTCTTTGCCGCTTCGCCTTGATAGAGATGTTCAGCCGAAGCAATATCCCATATTGCACCGCCTTGGTTAAGGAGGTCTCAACATGAAGCTTCGGTTAACGCATTTTCGGGAAAAGTGGGAGTCGGTTTTCCGCTGGAAATGTGCAGGAAATTTCTTGGAGCGTGCCCTGCCAGTTGATTACAATACGGGCAGTTCCAGGGGCTTTGCTCAACGATGGGGTGGAGATGTCGAACAAGAAGAAACCGCTGGTCGTTCTTACGCGAAAACTGCCGGACCCAGTGGAAACCCGAATGCGGGAACTGTTTGATGCGCGTCTGAACATAGACGACCACCGCATGAATCAGCCGGAAATTATCGCTGCGATGAAGGAAGCGGACGTTCTGGTGCCTTGCATCACGGACGTCATCGATGCAGCAGCGATTGAACAGGCTGGCCCCAATCTCAAGCTGATCGCAAATTTCGGCAATGGCGTGGACAATATCGATGTCGCCGCAGCCGCAAAGCGCGGAATCACCGTTACCAATACGCCGAATGTCCTGACCGAGGACACTGCCGACATGACCCTGGCGCTGCTCCTGTCGGTGCCAAGACGCCTGGTTGAAGGTGCCAATGTGCTGGGCGAGCGCCATGGGCAATGGCCGGGATGGTCGCCGACCTGGATGCTCGGACGGCGCATCTGGGGCAAACGCCTCGGGATTGTCGGCATGGGACGCATCGGTACGGCGGTCGCCCGCCGCGCCAAGGCTTTCGGACTTTCCATTCACTATCACAACCGCAAGCGCGTCAATCCGCAGGTCGAGGAAGAGCTGGAGGCGACCTATTGGGATAGTCTCGACCAGATGCTGGCCCGGATGGATATCATCTCGGTCAACTGCCCTTCGACGCCTGCCACATTCCATCTGCTGTCCGCACGCCGCATCGCGCTGATGCAGCCGACAGCCTATATGGTCAACACGGCACGCGGCCAGATCATCGATGAGAATGCGCTGATCGAGCTGATCGAGCAGGGCAAGCTTGCCGGCGCGGGGCTGGACGTGTTCGAGAACGAACCGGCGGTTAATCCCCGCCTGCTGGCGCTTGCCGAAAAGGCAAGGTTGTCCTGCTGCCGCATATGGGTTCGGCCACCATGGAAGGCCGCATCGATATGGGCGACAAGGTCATCATCAATATCAAGGCTTTTGTCGACGGACATCGCCCGCCCGACCGCGTATTGCCGAACCGGGTTTAACTTTTCCGGCTCGCAGTTTTCATTTCTTCGGCGTCCTTTCCATCGATGAAACGCAGGACTGTATGTGCATAGAGGCGCGGATTTTCGATAGGGACGCCATGCCCGGCATCGGGCAGGACAATCAACTGGGCGCCAGGTATCTGACTGGCGATGAATTCCGTATGTTCGCGCGTGATGGCCGTATCGCGGTCGCCGATGACAATCGCGGTGCGCACGCGAATATCCGACAGTTCCTCGTCGGTATAGTTCGGTTCATTTGCCCAGAGTGCCTGGATTTCCTTGTCGATGCTCTCATAGTGGCGCAGTTCCGGTATCGGCTTTCCTGCGGCGCGAGCCTCGGCATAACCGGTATTGCCATCTGGCGTGACGTTCGCCGCCTGCGCGAACAGGCTTTTCAGCCGTTCAGGATAACGCATGGCGATATCGAGGCCGATAATGCCGCCATCGCTCCAGCCGACAAGGTCAACCTTGTCGATTTGCAGATAATCAAGCAGCGACACATAATCGTCGGCCATTAATCCATAGGTGATGGGATCTTCGGTGCGGGTGGAGTGCCCCTGTCCGCGGCTATCAGCAACGATTACGGTGTGGTGACGCGCAAGAATCGGAAGCTGTGCATCCCACACATGCTGGTCGGACAGGCCGCCGGGAATAAGCAGGATCGGCGGTCCCTTACCGATGATCCGGTAGTACATCTGGATGCCATTGACTTCGGCAAAGGCGGCAGGGGATGCGGGAATGGTCATGCGCGCAATTCTCTCAGTCGAAACGGGGAAGGAAAAGACAAAGCAAAGCCGATCAGCAACGCAGCTATCGTCAATGTCGTCTTTCCCTTCATAAGTCCCGCTCTCTTTTGGAGCATCTACGAGTTAGGGTCTGCGGATGAGTGTCGGCAGATCATAGAGGTAGGCAATTCGCTTGATGGCATCCTGTAGCGGTTCCAGCGTTACCGTCATCGTATGACCGCTCGCATGGATCAGCATGTCGGGCGAGGCGCAGATGGCGACATGGCCCTTCCAGAACACAAGATCGCCGCGCTTCAGGTTCGAATAGGCCGCATCAGGCTCGATAATCTCGCCAAGCGTGTTCTGCTGCATGTCCGAATCGCGCAGCACCTTGCGGCCTGCTACCCACATGGACAGTTGCACAAGGCCGGAGCAGTCGATGCCGAAGCCCGATGTGCCGCCCCACAGATAGGGCGTGTGAAGAAGCGTTTCGGCGACCGCCACATAGTCTGCTGCATGTTCGCCCACCGGTGCAAGATGGCTTGCGATCAGCGCTTCGCCGCTTTCCAGAAGCGCATATTTTGTGCCGCGCGTCTCGGCCGCGCCGACAATGCGCACGCATGAGCCGAGCGACAGGGCCTTTGTGTGCGGAAAGCGGAGATCGGAGCCGGGATAAACGAAGGTGCGTGGCACGATGACCAAGTGTGTTTCGGTTCCAGCGGGCTGCTCCAGCGCGGCAGAGGAGACGTAACCCGTATAGCCGTCACGTTCTGCCTGCACCCACGACCAGCCGTCCATTTCTTCGTAGACGCGGACGCGATCACCGAAAATCATCTGTGTTTGCGGTCCGCTATCCATACGCGGTTCGGCACGCAGATCGACAACGGGTGCGGAAACCTGCATCGGTGTTCCGGCGGTAAAACGCGCCGCTTCCACCTGGCCGGACAGCCGCTCATCTGCTAGGTCGGGTCGATAGGCGTTGAGGCGGCGGTCGAGCATGGTCAAAGTGGTAACTCCTGGCTTTGGCGATCACCAGATCACCCAGTCTTTCAACATAAAGTGCACCGGCGACCGTCCGCTTTATTAGCACATTTCGCCGGTCTTTTTCATCACGATGCCGGGAGACGAACTCAAGCGCGCCCATCGTGTCGAGCGCGCGGGTAATGACCGGCTTGGTGACGTTGAGTTTTGCTGCAAGTCCCCGCACGGTATGCGGCGGGGCTCCAGATAGATGGTGAGGAGAATGGCTGCCTGTCGCGTGGTGAGATCGGGCATCTCGTCACGCACCTGTTCCAGCGACAGGGTTCTCAGCAATGTCAGCGCCTGCAACGGCTTCAGCTCAATCGGCATCCGGCTCCACCAAAAAGGGGATTGTTTCGGAACCGTTTTATTCAATCTGCTTTCGGCGTTTCAGGCAAGTGGATTCAGCGAGCCGGGTAGCGTTCCTTCAAAACTGGTAAAGAGCGCGGATGGCCTGTGCCTCTCCGCCGACCTGCGAAGCGGGCTTTTCGACCGGCGCCCAGCCAAAATGTCGAAATGCGCCCAGCTTTGAGCCTTTTCGACAAATTTGCTGAGGAAGAGCGCAGCCGTCACCGAGCCAGCAAAGCCGTCGGTGGTGACATTGTTGATATCGGCGATCCGTGAGGACAGTTTTTGCGCATAAGGCTTCCAAAGCGGCATGCGCCATAGCGGGTCTGCCGTGGCATCCGCGCTTTGCGCAATCGAAGCGGCAAGTCCGTCATCATGCGTGTAGAATGGTGGCAGGTCGGGGCCGAGCGCGACACGAGCAGCCCCTGTCAGCGTCGCCATGTCGATCAGAAGTGCAGGTTCTTCTTCATCGGCAAGCGCAAGTGCGTCGGCAAGAACCAGCCGGCCTTCCGCATCGGTATTGCCGATTTCGACGGTCAGGCCCTTGCGGCTTTGCAAGACGTCTCCTGGACGGAAGGCATTACCGGCAATCGAATTCTCCACTGCCGGGATCAGCACGCGCAGCCGCACCGGCAATTGCGCATCCATAATCATGGAGGCGAGGCCCAGCACATTGGCGGCTCCACCCATGTCCTTCTTCATCAATAGCATGCCGTTTGCCGGTTTGATGTCGAGACCGCCGGTGTCGAAGCAGACGCCCTTGCCGACCAGCGTGATTTTCGGATCGCCTGCCTTGCCCCAGCTGAGATCGATCAGGCGCGGTGCAATGGCACCGGCACGACCGACTGCATGGATCATGGGAAAATTCTTCTCCAGAAGTGCATCACCTTCGGTGACGGCAATTTCGGCCTTGTATCTCTTCGCCAGTTCGCGAGCGGCATTTTCGAGAGCATCCGGCCCCATATCGTTGGTCGGTGTGTTGATGAGATCGCGCACCAGTGTGACCGCATCGGCGATGCGGCGGATTTCCGCTTCGTCCACACCATTGGGCAGGGCGATACGGATCGCCTTGCCGTTTGCATTGCGATAACGCGTAAAACTATAGCCGCCCATCAGGAAGCCCAGAACGGCAAGCGCTGCCTCATCGACCGCGCCCTCAATATGCCAGTCTCCTTCCGGAAGACTGCGGGCGAGCTTTCCGGCAAGGAGTTGCGACTGGCTGCCCTTTTCCTCGTCTCCGATTCCAAAGAACGCACCCGACACCGATCCACCTGCACCCGGAACAACGAGTACGCGCCGGCTTCGCCGTCAAAGCCATTGGCCCTGGCCCATGCGATTGCATCGGCTGGAAGGCCGGAAGTTTCCAGTCCGCCTTTCGGCGTAAACCAGATCGGGCGGCTTTGTTCGGATTTTCGGGAAAGAAGTTCGACAGACATGATGCTCTTTCTGACCAGTAGGTGATGTCCGGCAAAAGCGCATGGGATTTTGTCGGAAGTCCATAAAACAGACAGATAGCGCATCCCGAAAAGTGTGAAACGGTTTTCGGATAAGATGCGCGCCAAAACAGACAGATAGCGCGATTATTGCCGTGCGGAAACAGAAACCGCAATCGCTTTATTAACCAATCATTAGGGTTAACAGATTATTGATTTAGCAGGAATTGGGCTTGAGGGTGACTAAAGCATGCTGGATGCGCGATGCGCTTTAGCAGGAGAGGCGGGATGCTGAACATCGTTCGAAAAGACGCTATCGCAACACGTCTTGGCTTCGCCTGCATTCTTTCGGCACTTGTACTTTCCGGCTGTACATCGGTCGACCGGACCACGACCGGTTCGGTACGCCGCGCGGCAACGGTCGCCACTTTCGATCACATGAACGACGCGCAGCTTGCAGCCATGGCCGGACGGCTCGGCGCCCAATACGAACGCAATCCGAAGGATCGCCAGACAGCGCTCAACTATGCCAATGTGCTGGCGCGGCTTGGACGAAACGATCAGGCATTGGCCGTGATGCGGGCGCTCGCCATCGTCTATCCGAAGGATCAGGCCGTTCTTGCGGCTTACGGCAAGGCGCTTGCCGGTGCTGGCCAATTCGACGGCGCGCTTGATGCCATTCGCCGTGCACAGAACCCGGCCTATCCCGACTGGAAACTGGTTTCCGCAGAAGGCGCCATTCTCGACCAGATGGGCCGGAAGGAAGAAGCCCGCGCGACCTATCAGAAAGCGCTGCAGCTTCAGCCGAATGAACCGTCCATCATCTCCAATATGGGGATGTCTTATCTTCTGGCCGGTGATGCGCGAACGGCGGAAACCTATTTCAAGCAGGCTGCAGCCGCGCCCGGTGCGGACAGTCGTGTGCGTCAGAACCTGGCCCTTTCAGTCGGCCTGCAGGGGCGTTTTCAGGAAGCTGAAGCGATTGCCGCACGCGAGATTTCTCCGCAACAGGCCAAGGCGAATACGGATTATCTCCGCTCCATGTTGGCCCAGCAGAATTCCTGGAACATGCTCAAGGATAAGCCGAAGAGCTGAAATCTCTTAAATCAGTTGCCGCCGAACAATCCGCCCTGCGCCGAAATCTGGATGAAAGCCGGGCCGAGGATAACGATAAAGAGCACGGGCAGGAAGAACACGATCATCGGCACGGTGAGTTTCGGCGGCAAGGCCGCAGCCTTCTTTTCGGCTTCCAGCAAACGCAGATCGCGGCTTTCCTGAGAAAGCGTGCGCAACGCCTGCGCGACGGGCGTGCCGTAACGTTCTGCCTGAATCAGTGCCTGCGTCACCGACTTCACCGGGTCCAGTCCCGTGCGATTGGCGAGATTTTCATAGGCTTGCCGACGTTCCGGCAGGAAGGAAAGCTCGGCATTGGTCAGCATCAGTTCTTCCGCAAGCTCGACGGACTGAATGCCGATTTCATCGGCCACCCGGCGAAAGGCAGCTTCCGTGGACATGCCCGATTCGACGCAGATCAGCATCAGGTCAAGTGCATCCGGCCATGCGCGGCGAATGGATTGCTTGCGTTTGGTCGCCTTGTTCGAAACATAGAGATTGGGCGCATAGAAGCCTGCATAGCCGGCGAAAATGCAAACAAGCAAGCGAACGAAGAACGTTTGATCGGCAAGCACGCCGAGCATAAAATGTAGACGGCAGCAACTACCATCGCACCGAAAGGCAGCACAAAGCGCAGGAATAGAAAGATGTTGAGGGGTTCTGGCCTCGAAAACCTGCCTGCCTGAGCGAAGCAATCGTCTTTTCGTCGGCAAGCGCCCGTTTGAGGTCGAGCTTTTCGACGAATTCGCGAATGCCCTGCTTTTGCTGATGACGCAAGCTGTTACGGCGGTCGCTTTCCGCTGCAAGACGGGCGCGCTCACGCGAGCGAATGGCCTCGCGCTCGGTTGCGACGGATTTCATGCGCGATTTGAGCGCGGTGCCGCTCAGAACCGGCATGAGGATCGTCACCACGGTCGCAAAACCGCAACCGTAATCAAAGCGCCGATGAGAAATTGCGGGTCGGTCAGTTTTTGTGTGAGGAGAGAAAACATGTCCGGTGCCTCACATATCGAAATTGATCATGTTCTTCATGATGAAGATGCCGGTCAGCATTAAAACGGCTGCAATGCCCAGAAGCATGTGGCCGGTCGAAGACGTGAAAAGCAGCGTCATATATTGCGGGCTCGTCAGATAGACGAGAATCGTAACGATGAAGGGCAGGACACCGATGATCGCTGCGGATGCTTTAGCTTCCATGGAAAGAGCGTTGACCTTGGCTTTCATCTTCTTCCGGTCGCGCAGAACTTTTGAAAGATTGTTGAGCGCTTCCGAGATTGCCGCCGGCCTGTGCCTGTATCTGGATGACGATAGCGAAGAAGTTGGTTTCCGCGCAGGGCATGGAATCGGGCATCTTGCCGACCGCTTCGGGGATCGAAAGCCCGATCTGCTGTGCCTCGACAACCTTCTTGAACTCGCTTTTGACCGGTTCCACCGCCTCACTCGCAATGAGTCTCAGGCCGTCATTGAGTGGCAGGCCCGCCCGGGTCGCACGTACGATGACATCAAGGGCGTTGGGAAACTCCTCGAGAAATTTCTTCAGTCGCCGCTTGCGCTTTTGCAGTACGAACCAGCGCGGTAGGCCGAAGAAACCGGCAATAGCGATGCCCGGCAGGAAAAGCAGCGGCGCGCCGAAGATCAGCGCGATGAATGTTGCAAGAAACGCAGCCACACCGGAATAGATGTAGAATTTCCGCAAAGTGAGATTTAATCCCGCCTGTGCGAGAAGAATGCGGAGCGGCGGATATTTCTGGTTCTTTTCGCGTTGCTTCTGCCGCGCTTCCAGATCCTTGATATTGTCCTGCAGCTGTTTGCGGCGCTTCAGGATGTCAGCGTTTCTGTCGCGTTCGCTACGCGTTATCGCCCGTTCCGAACCGCTGTTGCGCACGGTTTCGAAGCGTCGTGCCGCATGATCCTTCTTGCCGAGCTTTTCATAAAAAGTGCATAGAACAAAGCCGCACAGGCAATCACGGCAAGCATGATGAACATTATAATGCTGGCGCCGGATCCCATCATGCGTCTGCCCTTTCCATGCTGTCGAGCACGGATGCAAGGCGGCTGTCTTCATTATAGTAGCGTGCCCGTTCCCAGAAGGCGGGACGCCCGATGCCGGTCGAGCTGTGGCTTCCGAGAATGCGGCCAGAAGCATCTTCCCCTTGATATCGTAGAGAACGAGATCCTGGGTGGTGATGACATCGCCTTCCAGTCCCACCACTTCGGTGATGTGGGTGATACGACGTGTGCCGTCGCGCAGGCGTGCAGCCTGAATAATAATATCGACCGAGCCGACGATGATCTCGCGCACGGTCTTTTGCGGCAGCACATAGCCGCCCATGGCGATCATGGCTTCCATACGGTTGAGGCATTCACGTGGGCTGTTGGCATGGATCGTGCCCATTGAACCGTCATGGCCGGTGTTCATGGCCTGCAGGAGATCGAACACCTCCGGACCGCGTACTTCGCCGACGATGATGCGTTCAGGACGCATGCGCAGGCAGTTCTTCACCAGATCGCGCATGGTGACTTCGCCTTCGCCTTCCAGATTGGGCGGGCGGGTTTCCAGACGCACCACATGCGGCTGCTGCAATTGCAGTTCAGCTGAATCTTCGCAGGTGATGATACGTTCGTGCGTGTCGATATAGCGTGTCAGGCAGTTCAGAAGCGTGGTCTTGCCCGAACCGGTGCCGCCCGAAATGATGACATTGCAGCGCACACGGCTGATGATTTGCAGCAGTTCCGCTCCGGCATTCGATATGGCACCGAAACGCACCAGCTGGTCGAGTGTGCTTGTCCTTGCGGAATTTGCGGATCGTCAGGGTAGGGCCGTCGAGCGACAGGGGCGGCGCGATGACGTTGACGCGCGAACCGTCTGGCAGGCGGGCGTCGCAGATCGGGCTCGATTCGTCGACGCGTCGTCCGACCTGACTGACGATACGCTGGCAGATGTTCAGAAGCTGCTGGTTATCACGGAAGCGGATACCGGTTTCCTGCAATAGGCCGTCCACTTCGATATAGGTTCGGCGCGAACCGTTGACCATGATATCGGCGATGTCGTCGCGGGAAAGAAGCGGTTCCAGCGGGCCGTAGCCCAATACGTCGTTGCAGATGTCATCAAGCAGCTTTCCTGCTCGGCAATCGACATGACGAAATTCTTGATGGCGATGATGTCGTTGACGATGTCGCGGATTTCCTCACGCGCGGCGTCCGGTGCCATGCGGGAGAGTTGCGACAGATCGATCGTATCGATCAACGCCGAGAAGACCTGCGATTTGGTGTCGTAGTAACTTTCGGTCTTTTCGCGGCCCTGTGTACCTGGCTGGGCGGGAGATCGGGCCTGTGTCGTCGGGACGGCTGCCTGCATACGGGATGGTTGGACTGCCGACTGGGCCGACACGGGCATTGCAGCAGGCGTGGCAGGTTTCAGCGCAGCCGACCGCATTCCGCTTTCCGGCTTGTTTCCCGTATCGTTGCCTCTTCTGCCGAACATGATTTCCTGCCGTTACCTGGTCTTGCGTGCAAATTTGCCGATAAGGCTCGAAATGCCGCTCTTCTTGCGCGGCTGCACATCGGCCCTGCCGGTGACGACATGCGCGATATGGCTGATGGCTTCGGCGACCGGGCTTTCCGGATTGTTTCAGCCAGCATGCGGCCATTATTGGCCGCATTGCCGAAAAGCTGCGGATCGAAGTCGATGGTCGCTATGGGATCGATGCCAAGCGGTTCGGAAAAATCGGCGAGCGCGATTTCCGGCCGTTTGGGAATGCCCATCTGGTTGAGGACGAGATGCGGTTTGAGATCGTTCGGGCGCAGTTGCGCCAGCGTGTCGAGAAGGTTCTTCGTATTGCGCAGATTGGCAAGATCGGGTGTCGCGACGATCACGATCTCATCTGCGCGCATCAGGGTGGTCCGCGTCCATCCGCTCCAGCCATGCGCCACATCCAGCACGATCAGCGGAGAACTGCGCTGCGCAACATCGATCAGTTCGGCAAAGGCGTCCTCGCCGAAGTCGAATGTGCGCTCCAGCGTGGACGGGGCGGCGAGGATCGACAGATGGTCGCCATATTGCACCAGCAGCCGGTCGAGATAAACTTCGTCGATGCGTTCCGGCGAAAAGACGGCATCGGCAATGCCGAGCGTCGGATCCTGATCGAAATTAATGTTCGCCGTGCCGAAAGGCAGGTCCATGTCTGCTAGCACGACATCGTGCCGGAACAAGTCTGAAATCGACCAGGCGACATTGTGTGCGATGGTCGAAGCGCCGACACCGCCTTTGCACCGATGAAGGCGATGGAACGACCCAGCGGTTCCGCACCGGGATCGAGAAAAATCGAGGACACAATGGCCAGAATATCAGCGAGCGAAACCGGCGCGACGATATATTCTGATACGCCACGGCGTAGCAATTCGCGATAAAGCCAGACCTCGTTGGAGTGGCCGATCACCATAACCTTCGATCCGGGATCGCAGACCTCGGACAATTGCTGCAGTTCTTCCAGCAGCATATTGGGTTCGGAAGCTGATTCGACAATGATCAGATTGGGCGTGGAAGCGGTCTGATAGAACTCGATTGCCGCTGCAATGCCGCCCATCATGACCTTGAGATGGGTTTTGGCCATGCGGCGGTCGCCGCCTGCACGTTCGATTGGAATGGCGACGCTTTCGTTGACGCAGAAGGCCTGGATTGAAATGCGTGGAATTGGGCGCACGTTTTCAAGCATGATCGGTGCGCGGCCCGTCTCGACGCCCTGTTCTTCTTCCGCCGGTTCGAAAGCGAAGTTGCTCATGGCGTCCTCTTAATACTCGGCCTGTTGGCTACGGATTTCCTGCCAGTTGTCTGTCTGTGCCGGTGACATTTTCGCATAGCCCTGATCGCCGTTGAGACGCTCCGTCGTGCGGTCCGAATCGATAGGCGACATGACGCGCGGTCCCAGAAGATCGGCCGGATTGGCAATCTGAGCGGCAAGATTGTTCTGCGAAGCGCAGCCGAAATTGGCGTAGTGCCTGTTTTCAGGCGTGCTGGCGAGATCGTCCGGCCAGCGACCGCACGGCGTCGTGCCTGCCGTCATCGCATAATAGCTGATGCGGATCGGCGCTGCCGCTTCCGGGTTCTCGACCGGATAGTTTTCGATGGCGATATTGTTCGCCTTGATACCGCTGCGGCGCAGTGTGGCGGATACCTCTGTGCTCAGCCGGTAGGCTGCAGCCTGATTGGATGCGCCCGAGGGCACCAGGACATAGAGCATGCCGGAACCGCTGCGCCGATAATTGGCGATGGCACCCTGAACGATGCCGCGTTGCATCGGGCTCAGCTTCTGGTCAGCCTGTGCGACAGGAATATCGGTGACCTGCTCCCGCTCGGCAATCGTGATCGGATGGTTTGTGCGATAATCGTCCGGCAGTGCACCCACAGTGACGTGCTGGCGGTTCGCGCAACCCGCGAGAAGGGCCAGCGACAGAGCGACAAGCGCTGGTCGGGCGGAAATCCTGCAAAAGCCTCTGACTGTCATGATCTGTCCCCGCTCACTTGTAGATATAACCGACGACGCCGTTGTAGCGACCGGGCGGCAGTTTGGTTTCCATCGTGCCGTAAACGCGATTGACCTTGCCAAGGATGTATCCCGCGCCATCGCTGGCCGGGTTGAGATTGTCATCAGGCCGTGCAAGCTGCTGGCGGGCAACAGGGCGTGCCAGATAAGGCGTCACGATCACCACCAGTTCGGATTCATTGCGGATGAAATCCTTGCTGCGGAACAGCGCGCCGAGAACCGGAATCTTGGTCAGGCCCGGAAAACCGGAAACCGACTGGCGCACTTCATCGCGGATCAGGCCGCCAATCATCATGGAGCCGCCGGACGGAAGTTCGACCGTCGTGTCGGCGACGCGCTTGCGCAGCGACAGAACACTGGCGCCCACGCCGTCCATCTTGTTGGTCGTGCCGGCACCTTCGGTCGTCGGTTCCGAGACGGAGGTTCTGATTTTCAGGCTGATGCGTCCCGGCCCCAGCACGGTCGGCATGAATTCGAGACCGATACCGTAATTGATTTTGGCCAGCTGATTGGTGCGTTTTCCGTCATCGTCATAGGTGACGCTGTTGATGACATTATATTCGCCGCCGACATTGAAAGCCGCTTTTCGCCGGAGATTGCCGTCAGCGTCGGTTCGGCGAGTGTCTTCATCACGCCTGCCGATTCCATCGCCCGCAGATAGGCGGAAAAATTGCTCGTCGCGAGGCCGAATCCGGTATCGGACAGGTTGTTGCCGATAGCTCCGGCAATACTCTCGGAAATTCCACCATAGGAAATGCCGTTCGAAACACCGCCGCCGCTCATATTGACGCCAAGCTGCTTCATGACCGAGCGGCTGACCTCGGCGACAGTGACTTTCAACGTCACCTGGTCTTCGCCGACAATGGTGAGCATATTGACAATGGCACTTTGACGCCGTCCCCGGTCAGGATTGTTGATGGCGACGCCGCCACCATCGGTTGGTGCTGATGCTGTAGTCGTAAACTGGCCGGTTGTGGCTTCGCCGCCAGAAACGAAAAGACCGGCAAGTTTTGCAGCCTGCGCCGAATCCTGCGGAGTCTGTACGGTTCCTGTCAGCACCACATTGTCATTGATTAATTCGACGCGAATATCGGAACCGGGAATAAGACGTTTGAGCTGGGCGGCAAGCCCGCTCACGTCTCGTTCAATTTCGACATCGATGGAGGCAACCTGTTCACCGTTCGGACCGAAAACGAAAATATTTGTCTGCCCGACCTGTTTGCCGAAAAGATAGATGCGCCGCGATGTGCGTGTCACCGCATCGGCAATTGTCGGGTTGGAGACGAGAACATCGTAAGCGTCCTGCGGAAGGTCGAGAACAACCGATTTGTTGAGGCCAAGCCTGATCGTTTGCGAACGCTGCTGGCTGCCAACCTTGACAATGCCAGCTGCTGCCATGGCGGACATATCCGAAAGCGGCAGTGAAAAGACGCCAAGCGCGCTGGTCAAAAGCGCGATTTTTGCGGAATACGGGCGCACGCGTTTTATCTTTCTCATGAGCGCGGTCCTATTTCTGTAACGCTGCCGGACTTGATGATCTTGACCGTACCGCTGCGGGTCGGTGAAGAGACCAGATAGTCGGCCTGCTTGATATCCTTGTCCTCGACATCCTGTGTCGAGCGGAGGGCCAACGTCAGGCGGTCGGCCATCTGTTGGGCGACGGTGATGATTTCGGCCTGTTCCGGCGTGACTTCGAGTGTCGCTGTCTGGCCGACCATGACCTTGCGGCCCTGCTCATCCTCCTGAATGGCCTGATCGATGGCGAGAACCCGCACGTTCTGAAGCACGGTCTCCGTGGTAAAGGTGTCAGCGATTTATCGCCATTGTCCGGCTTCCGATGGGTCATGATGACATCGACGAAATCATTGGGAAGAATGAAGCCGCCTGCCGAGCTTTCGGCATTGATCTGCGTCGCGACGGCGCGCATGCCGGGCGGCAGGATTGAAGACATGAAGCTCTGGCCTGGACCGATGAGCTTGGTCTTGCGGATTGGTTCGCCGGTGAAGAACTGCAATCGGACGGTGGCGCCGCTCAGCTGGTTGATAGCATCGGGTTCGCTCGCGCGGGTGATATAGCCTTCGCTGATTGCTTCCGCAGGCCAGGGCTGCCAGCGCATCTGCGATGTCAGTTCTGCGCCGACACCAAGGTTTTCGGTGGCGACCAGCACATCTTCCAGTTTCATCTGCGGTGCTTCGGGCGCAACGACAACTGGAGCCGGCGGCGGCGCGGCGAGATTCATGGCAATATAGCCAGCGCCACCAGCCGCAAGAACGGCCACTCCTAAAATGAGCAGTCGAGCTGATTTCATGATGTGCCCCACGCAAATCCCCACGTCTCGATGACGTGTTCCAAAATTGCACTGGGAATCGTGTAATTATGGTTAATATAATCTTATTCGAATGAAGAAAGATTGGGAGTACACGCGAGCGTTGCACATAAATGTGCTCTATCTCATTGTTTTGTCGCGCATCTTATCCGAAAACGGTTCGCACTTTTCTGGATGCGCTAAAGTGCTCCCACGATGTAGGTTTTCATTGTTTCCCCGACCGGTGACAGTGGAAATGTCCAGAGACCGGCAGCGCCAAGGGCAATGCCGTAGGGAATGCCCACATCCTTGCGCGCAAGCGTTCCCATGAAGACATAGCGGTTCGCGAGTAGCGGGCGGGGATCATCCTGTAAAGAATGATCGTGAGTGTCAGCACGCCGCCGAGGATCGAAACCATCACAAGATAGTCCACGAGGCTGATATTCGGGCCGAACCACAAGGCCGTCGCGGCAATGAGCTTGGCATCGCCGCCACCCATGGCGCGAAGGCAGAAAAGCGAAAAGGTGATAATCAGCGTGATACCGCCGATACCCAGATGCCAGGCATAGTCGGAAAGGGAGAACCCCAGGAACGGGGCGAACAGGACGAAGCCAAGTGCCAGTCCGACGGAAACGCGGTTACGGATCGTCATCGACGTCAGGTCGGTGATCATGGCGGTCACCATTGCCAGGGCGAAGATTGCCGTCATGGCTGCTGCTGTCATCGCCGATGCCCCGCGTCGCCTGTCATCCCATTATTGGGCCACTGTTTGCACGAAATTACGCTATAGTGATTAGCGGTTCGTCGCCTGTTCGAACTGTATGGCCGTATCGTTGAATTTTTCGCCGACATTGCCGGCCACAAGCGCGACGCCGCTGATGATCATGATGGAAACTAGCGTGCCGATCAGCGCATATTCGATTGCCGTCGAACCGGCCCTGTTCTTCATGAAACGCGTCATCAATGTCGGCATCACATGCTCCTCGCTGTTCCGATCGCGCTGGTTTTGGAATGCGCTTTAAATTCGGATGTGCTCAAGCATAGGGAGAGGAATTGTGGTCCTCTTAACAATCAGGGTTAATGAAGCGTTTCGGCGCTTTCCGGTGTGCGACAATCGCGCGATTGGTTAATCCTTGGCGAATTGCGGGCGCGATCTGCACGGAACGGTAGCGACTTAATTCTTCCTTCACCAATCCCGTTCATTCTTTGCTCATTATATTGATGGGGCCGCATCTATCGGCGGTACAGCGGGGAACGTCGCGTGGCGCGTCGTTTGTTTTCTTTGGGTGGCTTCGGCATAGTGCCCGCCATAGGCGTTGCGTTCGTCGCAGTCTTTGCTGCAGCACCTGCGTCTGCGGAAGAATATATAGCCCTTGAAACCAGCCAGGCGCGCATCTTGCGGCTGGCGCGTCCTGCCGACAGCGTCGTGATCGGGAACCCGTCGATTGCCGATGCGGTTGTTCAGGATGCACAGACCATCGTTCTGACCGGCAAGGATTTCGGCGTCACCAATATTGTCGTCATGGATAAACAGGGCGAACCAATCCTCGACCGCGAACTGGTGGTTTCCCGCAATACACGCGGAACGACGCGGATTTATCGTCAGGCTGAAGTGCAAACGCTGTCCTGCACGCCCTATTGTGAAAAGGCTTCGACAAAGAACGGTTTTGACGACAAATAACAGTATTCAGTCGTAAGCCACCCTTTCCGTTAATACTCTTTCAGGTTGTCCTGTTGTAACGATACGCCCTATCGAGTTCAGGTAGAATTGGGTGGGGTTATGATCTGGGGATTTTTGCGCGTCACCTTGCGCGGGTGAGTGCGAATTTGCGCCGTTTCACCAATGCGCCAAATGGCGCGGTGGCGGTTGAATTCGCGCTGCTCATCGTTCCGTTTTTCATTATCATCTTTGCGACGATCGAGGTCGGCGTGAGTTTCGCGGCGCGTCAGGTCATATCCAACGCGACGGAGACCGTGGCGCGCAAGTTGCAGATGACGGGCAAGATCGGAGACGTCCCGATCAGCGTGGAAGCCCTGCGCACCGAACTCTGCCAGCAGATGCAGTTCATGGTCGCTGCGGGCTGTCCCAATCTTTCGTTCAACCTTGGAACCTATGAAGGGTTCGACAAGGTTCCGACGGACGGGCTTCTTGATGAAGCGGGTAGGCTGACGTGGGCAGGCATTACCGGGAAGAGTGGAACGTCCACGATCAACCAGCTCAATGTCGTTTATGCCTGGCCCGTGCTGACGAACATTCTTTATCTGGTTAAAAGCCCCCATGCGGCGGGCGGCACGATGCCTCTTTTGCAACGCTTACCTGGCAGAACGAGCCTTTTCCGAACTGAAACAACCGACGCGCCTCCGAAGAGCGTTTCATACTTTTCGGGATGCGCTCCAGGGCGATCACCAGAGCGATTAAGTGTCATGTGTAATTATCTTCGAAAATTTCTGAGTGACCGGCGTGGCTTGGGAGCGGTTGAATTCGCGCTCATCGCGCCCCTCCTGCTTCTGCTTTATCTAGGCTCCGTCGATCTTGCCGATGGGATGGACACGAACAAGAAAGTGTCGCGCTCGGCCAGCGTCCTGCCGATCTGGTTGCCCGCCAATTGTCGGTCACGAAGAATGACCTGGACGACATGTTCAATATCGGTCGCGCTTCGCTTCTGCCCTATGGCCGGAGCGACCCGAAGATTAGGATCACGGCAATCAGGATCGACGGAACGGAGAATGCCAACAACCTGGAGCCGAAGGTGGATTGGTCCTATGCCAATATTGCGGATTTTGCGGCAGAAAAAGGTGTTGCCAGCAATTTTCCGGCAAGTCTCCTGGTTGAGGGATCCTATTTCATCAAAGTCGATGTCGAGCTCGACTACAAGCCGCTCAATGCATGGATTTCCACGAGCATTCCGATGAGCGAAACCTATTATTTGGCGCCACGCTATACGAACACGATTCCCTGTACCAATTGCTGAGCTTGGCATCGCGGGCAAAACTGAACATATAAGGGCAAAGCCAATACATGGCTCTTGTTCAGGATCAGTTTTCAATGCCCGAATTACCAGAGGTCGAGACGGTTCGACGCGGTCTGCAGCCTGTCATGGAGGGCGCGACCGTCGAGCGGATCGAACAGCGTCGCCCGGACCTGCGCTTTCCCTTTCCCGACCGATTTGTCGAACGTCTTTCCGGTCGACGTATCGCAGCGCTTGGACGTCGCGCGAAATATCTCACGATGCATCTCAATGACGGCCTATCGGTCATCAGCCATCTCGGGATGTCGGGATCGTTTCGCATCGAAACCGATAACTGCGGCGGCATGCCCGGCGAATTCCATCATGAGCGTTCCAAGCTGAGTGCGCATGATCATGTCGTGTTTCATCTCCTGCGCGCCGATGGCGCTCCTGCCCGCGTGATCTACAACGATCCACGCCGTTTCGGCTTCATGCTCTTTGCCGAGGAAGGCACGCTGGATACCCATCCGTTTCTGGCAAGCCTCGGCATCGAGCCGACAGGCAATCTGCTTTCAGGCACTGTGCTGGCGGAACTCTTTACCGGCCGCAAAGCGCCGCTCAAGGCAGCGCTGCTCGATCAGCGGCTGATCGCCGGTCTAGGCAACATTTATGTCTGTGAAGCGCTCTGGCGCAGTCATCTGTCGCCGATGCGTTCCGCGGGGTCTATTGCACAGGACGCAGCAATCATGGAGCAACTGGCCTCCGATATCCGCATGGTGATTGCGGAAGCCATTGCCGCAGGCGGTTCAACTCTGAAGGATTATATCCAGGCGGACGGTGCGCTCGGCTATTTCCAGCATTCATTCTCTGTCTATGGGCGCGAGGGGAACCATGCAGAAATCCTGCCTGCAACGGCATTGTCGAGCGCGCGGTACAGTCAGGACGTTCGACTTTTTCTGTGCTTCCTGCCAGCAATGAGGCCTTGAAAAGAAGCCCTGCCGGTCCACTTTGCCCGCCAATAGCGCGGTTCTGGTTTAGATGGAATCGTCGGAACCGCTCTATCTATTTGTTTTCACGCATTATCCAACGCAAAGCCGCTTCGCACTTTGCCGGAAATGCTCTGGAGCGCGTCCCGAAAAGTGGGAAGCGGTTTTCGGATAAGATGCGCGGCAAAAGACCTGCAGCCAGCCGTTGAAGGAGGAGTTCAAATCCATGGCCTATGAAACGATCATCGTTGAAACACGTGGCGGCGTCGGCCTCATCCGCCTCAACCGTCCGCAGGCGCTCAATGCCCTGAATCGCAAGGTGCTCGACGAACTGACGGAGGCGCTCGGCGCTTTCGATATGGACGGCAAGATCGGCGCGATTGTTCTGACCGGCTCCGAAAAGGCCTTTGCCGCCGGTGCCGACATCAAGGAGATGCAACCGATCGATTTCGTGGATGCCTATCTTCAGGATATGTTCGCCGACTGGCAGAAGGTGGATCGTGTTCGCAAGCCGATCATCGCGGCGGTCTCGGGCTATGCGCTCGGTGGCGGCTGCGAAGCTGGCCATGATGTGCGATTTCATCATCGCGGGCAGCAATGCAAAATTCGGCCAGCCGGAAATCACGCTCGGCGTCATGCCCGGCATGGGCGGTTCGCAGCGCCTCACGCGCTATGTCGGCAAGTCCAAGGCGATGGATATGTGCCTGACCGGGCGCATGATGGATGCGGCGGAAGCCGAACGCAGCGGTCTCGTCTCTCGGGTCGTTGCGCCGGAAGAGCTTCTGGAAGAAGCACTGAAGGCCGCCGAACGCATTGCATCTTTCTCGCGTCCGTCGGTGCTGATGGTCAGGAAGCGGTCAACCGCACCTATGAAATGACGCTGAGCGAGGGGCTTCGTTTTGAACGTCGTCAGTTCCATTCTCTGTTTGCAACGGAGGACCAGAAAGAAGGCATGGCAGCCTTCATCGACAAGCGCACGCCATCGTTCAAGAATCGCTGATTGGTCGGCTGACGGTCCAAAGACTGCCCCGACAAGAGCTGTCCGGAAGCCTTCACGTTGCTTTTGACGGGCTTTCGGGCCCGGTTTGCGGCTTTTGATCGCGCTTTGGGGCAGAATCCACGTTGACGCCGCGCCAAAGCTGATCTATAAGCCCGCCACGGATCGGCGGCCCCAGGGATCTTCAAGGGATTTTCTCGGCTGCCCTAGAGGTTTTGTGCCCGGCGGTTTTGCCCCTGGCTAGCTGACAGAAAAAGAGAGGCATTAATGGCCAATACTCCTTCGGCCAAGAAGGCAGTGCGCAAGATCGCTGCCCGCACCGAAATCAATAAGTCCCGCCGTTCGCGCGTTCGCACCTTCGTGCGCAAGCTGGAAGACGCTCTGCTGAGCGGCGACAAGCAGGCCGCAGAAGTCGCGTTCAAGGCTGCTGAGCCTGAACTGATGCGCGCTGCTTCCAAGGGCGTGATGCACAAGAATACCGCTTCGCGTAAGGTGTCTCGCCTTGCCCAGCGCGTTAAGGCTCTCAACGCCTAAATAGTCGTCCATTCTTATGGATCAGTTTCGAAACCCGGCTCATTGTTAGCCGGGTTTTCTTTGAACGCTTTTCAGAAAACCGACGTTCTCTCGCTCCACCTTGAATTGTAGAGATTTTTCAATGCCTAGTTGGAATATCTTGCAGGGCGGCTTATTTCACATCTGGTGATTTAATTAGTATTTTCAAATGGTTGTATATTTTTATCCACCATTATCCACAGGCAGGTTTAGGGACTCGGAAGGGTGATTGAGTCAAGGAATATTTTTAAATTTATTTTTAAGCAGAACATATCAGGATCACCTAAAAATTGTCCTATGAAAACGCATTGAATCCAAAGGTGTTATTTCGCTGGCGTCCGATTCCCTACTTTGGCCAAATATCTCTGCAAGGGCTCTAGGTAAAAATGTGGCTTTCTGAGGCTTGCCCTTTGCAGCGGGGCTTCGCTAAAGTCAGGGCATAAGAGGGTGGGCCACCGGCCCGGAGTTAGCATCAAATAGAGAGTTTGTTGGCGTGGGCATCATAGCCTGCGGGTGTGGTATTCTGGTCGTAAGGTCCTGTTCCTCATGGTTGTTTGCTTACCGTTCATTAACCGGAATGCCGTTTTAGGCATGTCCCCGACAATTGAATGGTTGTGGCGGATTTCTTTCCGGGCAATCAGCCTCCGGTAAAAGTGTTGTGAGTCGTAAAAGGTCGCCGGGAAGGAGTATCCGGGTGTGGGTCCTCATGGGACTGTTTGAGTTTGTGTTTGGCCAAGGGCTGCAGAGCCGGGCTTTGTGAGTGAGTACCTGCCGTGCCAGACAGACGATAAGTCTGCGGTTCGGACAGGAAAAATGACAAGCGCCAAAAACGGCGCGTACGAATGTGAAGGCAGGCGAGACGATGGCAATGATGACCGGCAAATCGACGGCAACGATGGGTGATGATGCACATGCAAACCGTATCCATGGATCTTCTGCTACCGGAAATGACAAGAGCCTGGTCGAGTTGAACGGCAATGCAGGTGATGAGGTTTTCGAGCGCCTTACGGCAAAGCTGAAAGCCCGCGTCGGCACCGAGATTTATTCCAGCTGGTTTGGTCGTCTGAAGCTCGACGACATCTCCAAGAGCATTGTCCGCCTGTCGGTTCCGACGGCGTTTCTGCGTTCCTGGATCAACAATCACTATTCCGAACTTCTGACCGAGCTGTGGCAGGAAGAAAACCCGCAGATTCTGAAGGTTGAAGTTGTGGTTCGTGGCGTAAGCCGCGTGGTGCGCAGCGCCGCTCCCGTCGAAACCTGCGAAGCCGCTGAAACCAAGCCTGCCGTCGCTCCGCGCGAAAAACGGTGTTCCCGCTTGGACAGTCCTTCGGCGGTCAGTCGCTGGGCGATAAGCGCGGTTCCGCAGTGGTTGCAGAATCGGCAGCGGCTTCGGGATCGGTCCTGGGGTCTCCGCTCGACCCGCGCTATACGTTTGACAGCTTTGTCGATGGCGCATCGAATCGCGTGGCGCTTGCTGCCGCCCGCACTATTGCGGAAGCCGGCTCCAGTGCGGTCCGTTTCAATCCGCTTTTCATCCATGCTTCCGTCGGTCTCGGTAAGACGCACCTTCTGCAGGCAATCGCCGCCGCCGCGCTCCAGCGTCAGGAAAAGGCCCGCGTTGTCTATCTGACGGCCGAGTATTTCATGTGGCGCTTCGCCACTGCGATCCGCGACAATAATGCGCTCTCCTTCAAGGAACAGCTGCGCGATATCGATCTTCTCGTGATCGACGACATGCAGTTCCTGCAAGGCAAGTCGATCCAGCACGAGTTCTGTCATCTCCTGAATACGCTGCTCGATAGCGCCAAGCAGGTTGTGGTTGCTGCCGACCGTGCACCTTCCGAACTGGAATCGCTCGATGTACGTGTTCGTTCACGTCTTCAGGGGCGTTGCCCTCGAAGTAGCGGCTCCAGATTACGACATGCGGGTCGAGATGTTGCGCCGCCGTCTCGCCGTGGCGCAGGCAGAAGATTCGAGCCTCAATATTGGCGAAGAGATTCTCTCACGTTGCCCGCACTGTCACCGGATCGGGCCGCGAGCTGGAAGGCGCTTTCAACCAGCTTCTGTTCCGCCAGTCTTTCGAACCGAATATTTCCATTGATCGGGTTGACGAGTTGCTGGGGCATCTGACCCGTGTCGGCGAACCAAAGCGCATCCGCATCGAGGAAATCCAGCGCATCGTGGCGCGTCATTACAATGTCTCGAAGCAGGACCTGCTGTCGAACCGCCGCACGCGCACCATCGTGAAGCCGCGTCAGGTGGCGATGTATCTTGCCAAGATGATGACGCCGCGCTCCTTGCCGGAAATCGGTCGCCGCTTCGGCGGACGCGATCACACCACGGTTCTTCATGCCGTGCGCAAGATCGAAGACCTGGTCGGTGCCGACACCAAGCTGGCCCAGGAACTTGAGCTTCTGAAGCGCCTCATCAACGATCAGGCTGCCTGATTACAGAAGCTTCCCGCTATCAATGGCGGTTATCAACAAAAGCCCGGGTCCTGTCGCTTTCCGACATGGCCCGGGCTTGCTTTTCTCCAAAAATCTGCCACTTTAACGGACCTTCTGGCGCCTCGGCGCCTTATCGACAGGGGCCGCCTGCCTGCCCGTCAGATGCAGTTGCCCTGTCCCAGCGAGCGAGTGCGTTTGAACATGCGTGTTACCCTAGAGCGATCGAACCTTCTCAAATCTCTCAACCACGTCCACCGTGTCGTGGAGCGCCGCAACACGATACCGATTCTGTCGAACGTGCTTTTGCAGGCCGAGGGCGCAAGCCTCGCACTCAAGGCGACCGACCTTGATCTCGAAGTCAATGAAGCGACGGCCGCCATGGTGGAACAGGCGGGTGCCACGACGGTTCCGGCGCATCTTCTCTACGACATCGTCCGCAAGCTGCCGGATGGCGCTGAAGTCATGCTGTCGACCAACCCGGACGGCGGCTCCATGTCGGTCATTTCGGGTAAGTCGTCCTTCCGCCTGCAGTGCCTCCCGCAGTCTGATTTCCCCGAATTGACCGCAGGTGCATTCACCCATTCCTTCCGGATAGAGGCGCAGGCGCTGAAGCGTCTCATCGACCGCACGCAGTTCGCAATTTCGACGGAAGAAACCCGCTATTATCTCAACGGTATTTTCTTCCATGCCATCGAAAACGACGGTGCTTTGAAGCTGCGCGCTGTCGCGACCGACGGTCATCGTCTTGCGCGTGCCGAACTTGAAGCACCGTCCGGCACGGAAGGCATGCCGGGCATCATCATCCCGCGCAAGACGGTTGCCGAGCTGCAGAAGCTGGTCGATGTGCCGGATGTAGTCGTCACGGTGGAGCTGTCTGATGCCAAGATTCGCTTTACGGTCGGATCGGTGGTTCTTACCTCGAAACTGATCGACGGCACCTTCCCCGATTACCAGCGTGTGATTCCGTCGGGCAACGACAAGAAGCTCACCATCGGTCGTCAGGAATTTGCAGCCTCCGTGGATCGCGTCTCGACCATTTCGAGCGAACGTGGCCGCGCGGTCAAGCTTTCGATTGCCGATGGCCAGCTGACGCTCACCGTCAACAATCCCGATTCCGGCAGCGCTACCGACGAGCTTGCGGCGGACTATGACGCCGATCCGCTCGATATCGGGTTCAACTCGAAATATCTGCTCGACATCACCAGCCAGCTTTCAGGTTCCGATGCGGTCTTCATGCTGGCCGACGCCGGTTCACCGACGCTGGTGCGCGACACGGGCGATGAAGACGTCCTTTATGTCCTGATGCCCATGCGTGTTTAAAGAACGAGAAAAGTGAATACGCCTGAGCCTAATCAAAGCCGCCCGGATCGTGTTTCGATCCGGCGGCTTGCTTGTGAATTTCCGCAACTATGCGGAACTGTCGCTGCCGCTTGGCCCCGGCCACGTGGTGCTGACTGGCGAAAACGGCTCCGGCAAGACCAATCTGATCGAAGCAATTTCCTTTCTGTCGCCGGGGCGCGGCCTGCGTCGCGCCGCCTATGACGATGTTGCCCGCACCAGTTCGCTCGACGGTTTTGCGATCCACGCCGCGCTCGACTGCATGATCTATGGTGAAGCTGAAATCGGGACCGGCACCGCAGGCGGTGGCGAAGGCGGGCGCAAGGTGCGCATCAACGGTATTGCGGCCTCCGGCGACGATATGCTTGATTATGCGCGCATTCTCTGGGTGGTACCGTCGATGGATGGGCTTTTCACCGGAGGTGCTTCTGATCGCCGGCGTTTTCTCGACCGTATGGTGCTTGCCATCGATACTGCCCACGGCAAGCGCGTGCTCGATTATGAAAAGCGATGCGCAGCCGCAACCGCTTGCTGAACGATGGCAATAATGACGATCAATGGCTGGATGCAATCGAAAGCCAGATGGCGGAACTGGGCACGGCCATCGCCGCTGCCCGTGCCGAAGCCATGCGCCTGATCGCAGCCATGATCGAACGGCTGCCCACCGAAGGACCGTTTCCAAAGGCCGATTGCTTTCTGGAAGGGGCGCTGGAGCAGAGAATCAATGTCGAGGCAGCGCTTGATCTCGAAGAGGATTTCCGCCGTACCCTGCGCGATGGCCGCGCGCGAGACCGGGCGGCAGGCCGCACACTCGACGGCCCGCATCGCACTGACCTGATCGTCCAGCATCGCCCCAAGGCCATGCCAGCCGCGCTTTGTTCCACAGGTGAACAAAAGGCGTTGCTGATCGGTCTGGTGCTTGCCCATGCGCGACTGACGGCAGAGCTTTCCGGCATGGCTCCGATACTCCTGCTTGATGAAATCGCCGCCCATCTCGATACGGGACGCCGCGCCGCGCTCTTCGGTATCCTTGATGAGCTCGGCGGGCAGGCTTTCATGACCGGCACGGATCGCGCGCTTTTGAAGCCCTTGAAGGGGAAGCGCAATTCTTCAACGTCTCAGCCGGTCATCTCACCAGACTGTCCGACGCCTGATCTGACAGGTTTCATTCGAAAGATCGTACCATGAGGCAAAATATCCGCTGACAGCGCTTTGGGAGAGGCATATGTTTGTGGGTATGAATGCACCATCCAGACCATTTTCGTCCGAAGAACTTGAACGCTATGCGCGTCATATCGTGCTGCCGGAAATCGGCGGTCCGGGCCAGCAGAAGCTGAAGGCTGCCCGTGTGCTGATCGTCGGCGCAGGTGGTCTTGGCGCGCCTGTGCTGCAATATCTGGCGGCTGTCGGTGTCGGCACGCTCGGTATCGTCGATGACGACACGGTTTCACTGTCGAATCTGCAGCGGCAGGTCATTCACGACACAGAAAGCGTGGGTAAGCCAAAGGTGGAAAGCGCGCTTGCCACCATTGCCCGCATTAACCCGCATGTGAAGGTGGAAGGACACCAGCTTCGCCTGGATGTCGACAACGTTGAAGCGTTGATCGGCAATTATGATGTCCTGGTGGATGGTTCTGACAATTTTGCCACACGCTATGTTCTGGCCGATGCCGCCGCGAAAGTTGGGCGCCCGTTGGTGGCTGGCGCGATGGGCCGTTTCGACGGCACGGTCACCGTGCTGATGCCCTATACGACCGGGCCGGATGGCACACAGAATCCGTCCTTTCGCGATCTCTTTCCGGAAGCGCCGCCGCCCGGAACTGTGCCAACCTGCGCTGAGGCCGGTGTGCTTGGCGTCCTGCCGGGTGTGATCGGCAGTCTGCAGGCGATGGAGGTCATCAAGCTCATCACCGGCATCGGCGAGCCGCTGGTCGGTCGTCTGCTGCTCTATAACGCGCTCAATGTCCGCTTCGAAACAATTCGCTACAAGGCGCGCAAGAAGGGCTGAATATGGCACTGGCATTAACCGATGAAGAGCGGTCGATAGCCGCCGGCAATCAGGGGAAGGCGCTGCGATGGCGATGCGCATCGTGGCCGACACTGCGAGACTGATGGGTGCGCCGCGTCTTATCCCTGTCGCATCGGCGCATATCGACGGCGCGCTTTATCACGGCGATAGCGGAACGCTTTTGCTGAGAAGCTTGTAGGGGCGGCGCAAAGGTCAAGGTGCGCGCCACGCTCAATGTCGGTTCTATCGATCTGACCGGCTGTTCGCATAATCTTTTGCCGGCTCACGAGGCGGATATGGCTAGGCGCATGATGCGCGCCTACATCAAGCTCGGCTGCGAGTCGACCTGGACCTGCGCGCCTTATCAGGCGGGACACAGGCCAGAAAAGGAACCGATGTCGCATGGGGCGAATCCAATGCGGTCGTGTTCTGCAATTCGGTTCTGGGCGCACGCACCAATCGCTATGGCGATTTTCTGGATATCGCCTGCGCCATTGCTGGACGCGCCCCTGATTATGGCCTGCATCGCAGCGAAAATCGTCGCGCCACCGTGGTGATCGATATTTCAGGGTTGGACCGGGCGTTCCTGTCTTCGGAAGTCGCCTGGCCTATTCTCGGGAATCTCTTCGGTCGCAGCGTTGGTACGAATATTGGTGTCGTTGCGGGCAGTCCTGTCCATCCCGATGAAGACGACCTCAAGGCTTTCGGTGCGGCCTCGGCATCGGTGGGTGCAGTCGGATTATTCCATATTGCGGGCGTGACGCCCGAGGCACCCGACCTTGAAACAGCTTTGCAGCACCAGAAGCCGGAAGGCGTCATCCGCGTCACGCGGAAATGATCGAGGCGACGCGCAAGCGTCTTTCGACAGTCGAGCGAGCGGATCATATCGATGCTGTTGCCATTGGCAGTCCGCATCTTTCGATAGCGGAATTCGACCGTCTGGAGCGAGCCATAGGGAGCGCCAGCTCGCAGTGCCGCTTTATGCCTGCACCGGCCGTCATGCACTGGTTGAGCTGGAGAAAGACGGGCGCAGGCAGGCGCTTGAAAAGCAGGCGTCGTCATTGTCGCCGACACATGCGTGGTCGTTACACCCATTTTGCCGCTCAAGGGTGATGCCGTCCTGATGACCAATTCCGGAAAGTTCGCGCATTATGCGCCCGGTAATACCGGCTATGGCGTGCTTTACGGCTCGCTGGAAGAGTGCGTGGAAAGCGCTGTCGCGGGCAGGCCGGTTTTCGGGAGACAGGCGGCATGAGCATTGGGGAAAGTTCCGTACTCGTTGCAGGCAAGGAGGCCGATGCTGAGGCATTGGTCTCTCTGCGCCGATCAGCTTCTGGGGCGGTGTCGATCCGAAAAGCGGGCGCATTGCCGATGTACGTCACCCGGAACACGGGCAAAGCATTGCCGGGCGGGTTCTGTGCCTGCCCGGAACTATCGGGTCGTCATCGGCAGCAGCGGTGCTTCTGGAGCTTGTCCATAGCGGTCATGCGCCTGCAGCCATCGTCCTGCATGAGCCGGATGCGATCCTGCTCCTTGGCCTCATCGTGGCTCGCGAAATGGGGCATGATGTGCCTATCGCTATTGAACTCGACCGGGAGGCTCAGCAACTCACCGGCCATCGGGTGATGGTCGGTGAGGATGGGACGATTGGGATTGCTGCTTAATACTGCGTATTGCGATCCACGACATGCTCCAGCGTTCCGTCGCGCTCGAAGGCTTCAATCTGCCGGATGATCTGCGGCACAAGAGCGGTTGCCGATGAGCTTGCCGCCGCGTGCGGAGTGATCGTCACGCGCGGATGATCCCAGAGAGGGCTGCTGGTCGGTAACGGTTCCTGCGTGAACACGTCGAGCGAAGCTGCCGAAAGAAGCCCGCGATCGAGCGCGGCCAGAATATCCGCTTCGTTCTGCAGACCGCCGCGTCCGGCATTGATCAGCACCGGCGCGCCGAGCGGCCCGTCGCTCTTCAATTGCGCGAACATCGACATGGAGAGGATGCCCTTTGTGTCGGGCGTCAGCGGCAGCAGACAGACGAAGATGTCGGCAGTCTTGAGGAATTTCCCAAAGCCGTCCTTGCTGTGATAGGTCTGCACACCATCGATCTCTTGTGGACGACGGCTCCAGCCGGTGACATTGAAGCCGAGCAACTTCAGCTTTTCCGCTGCATCGCGTCCCAGAACGCCGAGGCCCATAATGCCGACTGTCACTTCATGCGCGGCGGGCTGGCGACGATCTTCGTGCCAGACATGATTCTGCTGCTGCTTGCGATAACGCTGTCCGAGGCGGTGATGATCCAGCACCTGCCAGACGACATATTCCGTCATGCGCATGGTGAGATCGTCGGAAATGATGCGCACTAGTGGCACATTGGGAATCCGATCATCGCGGAAGACGTGATCGACGCCTGCGCCCAGCGAGAAGATGACCTTCAGATTGGGCAGGTTCTCAAGCGAGCCCGGCTTCTGCTTCCAGACGAGCGCATATTGGATGGAAGGATCGTTTTCCGTTCGATTTGTCACCACCGGACGATCCGGCGCGTGATCCAGAAATGTCTTCAGCCAGATTTCCGGGTCCCAGTCGGTGATCGCCAGAAGGATATTGCCCTTGGTTCCACTCATTGTCTTATACCTCCCTCCGTTGCCTCCATATGGAAGGCTGCCGCCATCAACGCCTTGGTGTAGTCGGTCTGCGGGTTGGCGAAGACTTCCTTCGCCGCGCCATATTCGACCGCCTTGCCGTTGCGCATCACCAGCACGTCATTTGCCAGTGCCCGCACTACTTTCAGATCGTGGCTTATGAAAAGATAGGCGAGATCATGCTTCTTCTGCAATGCGCGTAACAGATCGACCACCTGCGCCTGGACACTCATGTCGAGCGCGGAGGTCGGTTCGTCCAGCATGACGAATTTCGGGTTCAGCACCATGGCGCGTGCAATGGCGATGCGCTGGCGTTGACCACCGGAAAATTCATGCGGATAGCGGAAGCGGCTTTCCGGGTCGAGATTGACCTCGTTGAGTGCGGCAACGACACGCGCATCGCGATCGTCTGCCGACAGTTTCGGCTCATGCACCAGAAGCCCCTCGGCGATGATGTCCGCGATGGTCATGCGCGGGGAAAGCGAGCCGAACGGGTCCTGAAAGACGATCTGCATCTCGCGGCGCAGCGGGCGCATATCCTTGAAGCTGAACTTGGCAATGTCGCGCCCATCGAACCTGATCTCGCCCTTGGATGAGATCATGCGCGAAAGTGCCAGGCCAAGCGTCGTCTTGCCGGAACCTGATTCGCCGACGACGCCGAGCGTCTGGCCGGCACGTAAGTTTACGTCGATGCCATCCACCGCCTTCACATGGTCCACGGTCTTGCGCATGAAGCCTTTTTGATCGGGAACCAGACGCGGATATCCTTGCCTTCCATCACCGTCTTGGCTGCGGGATCGGCTGCGGGCGGCTCACCCTTCGGTTCGGCTGCAAGCAAGTGCTTGGTATAAGGGTGCTGTGGATTGTCGAAGATTTCCTGGTTGGCCCAGCCTCGACGATCTTGCCCTTGCTCATCACGCAGACCTTGTCGGCGATCTTGCGCACAATGCCGAGGTCGTGGGTGATGAAGAGCATCGACATGCCCTGTGCGGCTTTAAGCTCGGCCAGCAGCTTCAGGATTTGCGCCTGCACGGTGACGTCGAGCGCGGTGGTCGGCTGTCGGCAATCAGCAGTTTCGGCTTGTTGGCAAGCGCCATGGCGATCATGACGCGCTGGCGCTGTCCGCCGGAAAGCTGGTGCGGGAACGCCGATAAGCGCTTTTCCGGGTCACGAATGCCGACTTCGTTCAAAGTTCCAGCGTCCGCGCGCGTGCCGCTTGCTCGCCCATGCCCTGATGCATTTTCAGGATTTCACCGATCTGCCGCTCCACGCTATGCAGCGGATTGAGCGATGTCATCGGCTCCTGAAAGATCATCGTAATGTCGTTGCCGCGCACATGGCGCAGTTCCGGCTCCGAAGCCTTCATGAGGTCCTTGCCGTTGAAAAGAATTTCCCCGGAAGGATGGCTTGCGGACGGATAGGGCAGCAGCTTGAGGATGGATAGCGCCGAGACGGATTTGCCCGATCCCGATCGCCGACGAGCGCTACCGTTTCGCCTTCGGCAATGTCGAAGGAAATGCGGTCGACCGAGATGCGTTCTTCGCCATTCTGGCGGAATGCCACGGACAGGTCGCGGACGGACAGCAGGGCTTTATTCCCCAATTGGTTCATCGGTCCGCCGCTCATTGAAATGCCTTTCGCGGATCGAAGGCATCGCGCGTTGCCTCACCGATAAAGATCAGAAGCGACAGCATCAGCGAGATGACTGCGAAGCCTGTGATGCCGAGCCATGGCGCCTGCAGGTTGTTCTTGCCCTGGGCGAGCAGTTCGCCGAGCGAAGCCGATCCGGGCGGCAGACCGAAACCGAGGAAGTCGAGCGAGGTGAGCGTGGTGATCGAGCCGTTCAGGATGAAGGGCAGGAAGGTAAGTGTCGCGACCATGGCATTGGGCAACAGGTGCCGCCACATGATGGTGCCATTCTTCACGCCGAGCGCACGCGCCGCATTCACATATTCGAAGTTTCGCGCTCGCAAAATTCCGCGCGCACGACGCCGACGAAAGCCACCCATGAGAATAACAGCATGATGCCCAGAAGCACCCAGAAGCCGGGCGGCAATATCGCCGCGATAATCAGCAACAGGTAGAGAACCGGGATTGAGGACCAGATTTCGATGAAGCGCTGGAACAGAAGATCGACCCAGCCGCCGAAATAGCCCTGAACCGCGCCTGCCGTCACGCCGATAATGGCCGAGAAGAAGGTGAGAATCAGGCCGAACAGCACCGAAATACGGAAGCCGTAGAGAGCACGCGCAAAGACATCGCGCGCCTGATCGTCGGTGCCGAGCAGATTGAAATTGCCGAAGCGGCAATTGGGATCGCTCACACCCTGCGGATAACGCTGGCAGCGTTCTTCCGCCGAATAGAGCCAGAACGGCTTCGATGGCGCGGCCTCGGGTATCTCGTTGTTCACGGTGTTGTAGGAATAGCGGATCGGCGGCCAGATAGCCCAGCCATTATTGGCGATCTCTTCCTGTATGATCGGATCGCGGTAATCGGTGACGGCATAAAACCACCGAATTTTTCTTCCGGATAATCGACAAAAACTGGCATCAGCAGCTCGCCCTTGTAGGAAACGAGGATGGGCCGGTCATTGGCGATGAATTCGGCGCAAAGTGCTGCGATGAGCAGGAACAGGAAAAGCCACAGCGACCAGTAACCGCGCTTGTTGGCCTTGAAGTTCTGCCAGCGGCGCTTGTTGAGGGCGACAGCCATGGGCGCTTTACCGGTTGCGCGGCAGGGGAAGCGTGGTGTCGGTCATCACACGTCCCTCCGGTCAAAGTCGATGCGCGGATCGATCCATGTATAGGTGAGATCGGATAAAAGGCCGACCAAAAGGCCGATCAGGGAGAAAATGAAGAGATTGGCGAAGACCACCGGATAATCGCGGTTGATGACCGACTGGTAGCCCAGCAGGCCAAGCCCGTCGAGCGAGAAGATGGTTTCGATCAGAAGCGATCCGGTGAAGAAAGCCGAGATGAAGGCGCCGGGAAAACCGGCGATCACAATCAGCATCGCATTGCGGAAGACGTGACGATAGAGAACCTGATTCTCGGTCAATCCTTGGCGCGGGCCGTGGTCACATATTGCTTGCGAATTTCTTCCAGAAACGAATTCTTGGTCAACAACGTCGTCGTTGCGAAGGCGGAAAGTACGAGTGCTGTCACTGGCAGAACCATATGCCAGAGATAATCCTTGATCTTCTCGAACCACGTCATTTGCGCAAAATCGGGCGAGGTGAGGCCGCGCAGCGGAACCAGTCGAAGAAGGAACCGCCTGCGAACAGCACGATCAAAAGGATCGCAAACAGGAAGCTCGGAATGGCATAGCCGACGATGATGACGCCGCTGGTCCAGGTGTCGAAGCGTGAACCGTCCTTGATCGCCTTGCGAATGCCGAGTGGAATCGAGATCATGTAAGACAGAAAAGTCAGCCAAAGCCCGAGCGAGATCGAAACCGGCATTTTTCCTTGATGAGGTCGATCACGCTGATGTCGCGGAAATAGCTGCGGCCGAAATCGAAGCGCATATAATTCCACAGCATCTGGCCGAAACGTTCCAGCGGCGGCTTGTCGAAACCGAACTGCTTTTCCAGATCGGCGATGAATTGCGGGTCCAACCCCTGCGCGCCGCGATATTTGGAATTGACCGAGCCGCTATCGACGGCACTTTGCCCGAAATCACCACCACCGCCCGAAAGGCGGTCGAGGGCGTCGCCGCCCTGGCCGGAAAGCTGCGCGATCACACGCTCGACCGGACCGCCGGGGCGAACTGAACCACAGCGAAGGAAATAGCCATGATGCCGAAAATCGTCGGGATCATCAGAAGCAGACGGCGGAGAATATAAGCGCCCATCAGCCCTGTTTGCTCCGCAGATTCATTGTTTTATGGCTTGCCAACAGCTTTTGCCTTTTCTTCATCAATCCACCACAACGTCTCGACAGGGAAGCCGTAATCAGGCTTCGGCTCCTTGAAACCGAACCGGTCCCAATAGGCCGCGAGATGATTCGCTGTCGTCCAATTTGGAATCCAGTCGCGCCGGATACGCAAGTACCGATCAAGCACCCGCATCGTGGCGACGAGTTCTTCGCGCGTCGAAACCTCGCCGATATCCGCAATCAGCGCATCGATCAACGGATCTTTTGTGCCCGGCAAATTGTAGCTGCCTGGCACTTTGGCTGATCGGAGCCGAACATGCCGGCAAGCGATTCCTGCGTCGGCGTGGGGCTGAATTGCAGCGCCATGCCCACCATGTCGAACTGGAAATCCTGCAGCCGCGCCTGATACTGGCTTGCATCGACAAGCCGCAGGCTGGCGTCGATGCCGATGGCACGCAGTTTCTGCGCGAAGGGATTGTAAATCCGGGTGAAAGCTTCGGAATTGGAGAGAATCTCCAGCGCGAATTTCGATCCGTCCTTGTCGTGGAACTGGCCGTTCTTGCGCTCGAAACCCGCTTCTTCTAACAGCTTGATGGCCTGCGCGAATTGCGCGCGGTCGCGGCCTGTTCCGTCCGATACCGGCATTAGCACGGCTTCACTGAAAACCGCATCCGGCAGTTTTCCGCGATAACGTTCAAGAACTTTAAGTTCATCGGGCGTCGGCATGCCGCTCGCCTGAAAATCCGATCCGTTGAAGCAGGATTGCGAGCGGGCATAGACATCGTAGAAAAGATGCTTGTTGGTCCATTCGAAGTCGAAACAGAGCGCGATGGCTTCGCGTACTCGGGGATCGCGAAACCGTTCGCGGCGCTGGTTCACGGCCCACGCCTGCATCAGCGGAAGTTTCTCCTTCGGAAAGGTGCGCTTGACGACTTTTCCCTGCTGGATGGCAGGGAAATCATAGGCCGTTGCCCAGTTCTTGGAAACGCTCTCCTCGCGGTAATCGATGCTGCCTTTCTTGAAAGCTTCGAATTGCGGCTGGCGGTCGCGGAAAAACTCGATACGGATGCGGTCGAAGTGGTTAAAGCCTTTTGCACCGGCAGGTCTTTCGCCCAATAATCTTCAACACGGTCATATTCGATGAACTGACCGGCGGCAAAATTGCCGACCTTATAGGCGCCGGAGCCCAGCACCGGCTCCATGGTCGTGGCTTCGAAATCACGATCCTTGAACCAGCTTTCCGACAGGATCGGCACGGTCACGGCATCGAGAATGGCGTTGGGGCCGCGGCCCGCAACGAAACGCATGCGAACCGCGTGCTTGCCGGTGGCTTCCACCTTTTCCACGCCGGCCAGCGACTGGCGCAGGATCGGGTGGCCCTTCTGCCTGATGGTTGTGTAGGTGAACACCACGTCCTTCGCCTCAATCGGGGAGCCGTCGTGGAAACGCGCTTCCTTGCGAAGCTTGAACGTGCAGTGCGCCGGTCCTTGGAAAGCGTCGCACTTTCCGCAATCAGGCCGTAGACGGAATCTGGCTCGTCCAGCGCCGAAGCCATCAGCGTATCGAAGGTCAGTTCCATGCGCGGCGGCGCATCGCCCTTGAAGGTGAAGGTGTTGAGCGTGTTGAACGTGTCGGTATTCTGGTTCCAGACCCAGGTTGAAGGGGCAAAGTTGAATGTGCCGCCTTTCGGCGCTTCGGGGCTGGCATAGTCGAAATGCTGAAAATCGGGACCATATTTCAGGTCACCGAAAGCCGATAGCCCGTGCAGCGCCTTGCCCGTCGATATGTCGGCGATGGCACTTGGCGGCAGGAAGGCCGCAATGGTGGCACTTCCCGAAAGCCCCAGAAAATGGCGGCGGTTCATGCGAAGGATGGTCATTCTCGCTAGGCCCTCATTCACTGCCGGTCTTGAGCTTGGCTTCCTTCGCGGGTCTATCCACCAGGAGAACGGATCAATGCCGCTGTAGTCCGGCTGCTTTTCAGGCATTCCGAATTTATTCCAGTACGCCACGTTGATCTTGTCATCATACCATTGCGGAATGACGTAATAGTTCCACAACAGAGCCCGGTCGAGCGCATGGGTCGAGGCGACCAGCTCGTCCCGATCCTGGCATAGATGACACGGTCGATCAGCTTGTCGATGGCCGGGTTCTCGATACCGGCATAGTTGCGGCTGCCTTTGAAATCTGCGGCTTTGGAGCCCCACATGTCGCGCTGCTCATTGCCCGGTGAACTGCTCTGCGGAATGATGGAGGTCACCACGTCGTAGTCGAAATCATTGACACGGGCCTGATATTGCGCCGCGTCAACGATGCGTACAGTTGCGTTTATGCCGATCTTGCGCAGGCTTGCGGCAAATGGATTGTAGATACGCTCGTCCGTCGGGTCCTTGCCGAGAAATTCGATGGTGAACGGATTGCCCTTGGCGTCGACGAGCTTGTTGCCCTGCAATGTCCAGCCTGCTTCCGAAAAGAGTTTCAGCGCTGTGCGCAGGTTTTCGCGAGTGGCTTGCGGCGTGTCATAGACCGGCAGCTTGAATTCCTTGGTCAGTGCATCGGCCGGAAGCGAATCCTTCACCGTTTCGAGTATCGCCTGTTCTTCAGGTGTCGGCGGGCCGCTCAATTCCAGTTCATTGCCTGCGAAATAGCTGTTGATGCGCTTGTACTGGTTGAAGAACAGCAGGCGGTTCATCGATTCGAAGTCGAAGGCGTAGGTCAGCGCCTGACGCACTTTTGGGTCTTTGAACTTGTCGCGGCGGGTATTCAGGAAATAGCCCTGCATACGTCCGACTGCATGGTAGGGGAACGATGTCTTTATGACATCGCCGCGCTGCACTGCCGGGAAATTATACTGTTCTGCCCAGCGTTGCGCGCGGTTCTCCAGACGATAATCATATTGGCCGCCTTTCTTGAAGGCTTCCCAGGTCGCATCCTCATTGAAATAGTATTCATAGCGCAGGCGGTCGAAATTGTTGCGCCCGACATTCACCGGCAGATCCTTGCCCCAGTAATCATCCACGCGCGCCCAGGTGATGGAACGTCCGGGCGTCATGCTCTCGATCTTGTAGGCGCCGGAGCCGAGCGGAATTTCAAGCGTTGGGCGGGTGATGTCGCGCTGCCTGCCTTGTGCATCCTTGGCCGTCCACCAGTGCTTGGGCAGAACGGCAAGTTGCCCCATAATCTGCGGCAATTCACGGTTACCTTTTGGCTGAAGGTGAATTTTACCTCATGGTCGCCGGTCTTTTCCGCCTTTCCACGTCGCCATAATATCTGTTATACATTGGCGACTGCTTCTTCAGCACCTCGAACGACCAGATCACGTCATCGACGGTGATCGGCTGGCCATCATGCCATTTCGCTTTTGGGTTGAGCTTGAATTTCACCCAGGAGAAATCGTCGGGATATTGCAGAGCCTCGGCGATCCCAGGGTATTGGGTGGAGGGCTGATCGACCGAAGCCGTCATCAGCGTGTCGTAGAGCATCCCGCCGCCGAAATCGGACAGGCCAGCGGCAGGAACGCCCTGCACCACGAACGGATTGAGACTGTCGAAAGTGCCGACGGAGACCATGTTCAGCGTGCCGCCTTTCGGCGCATCGGGGTTCACATAGTCATAATGCTTGAAATCAGCCGGATATTTGGGCTCGCCAAGCAGGCTGGAGGAATACCGCCATTGGGGTTCCGCGTCATTTGCGCGAACAATTGAAACCGTGCTCGCAAGCATGGCCACCGCGAACGCACCCGCCCAAAAGCTCTCATCCAGCCTCTCCGTTTCTGTTTCGGATATATTAGGATGAAGTCTTATGGGTTTTGCGGAGGAAGAAAGGCATGAGCGCAATAAATTTGATGCGGGCAAGAAAAAGCCCGGCGAACCGGGCTTTGATCGTCATTCTATCTTGTCGGCTTAATTCGCCGGTGCCGGTTCCGCAGGCTTCTGTTCGCCACCTGCCGGTGCACCTTCCGCGGGCTTTTCGCCTTCGGCAGGCTTGGCTTCGCCGCCCTCAGCAGGTGCCGCATCAGCGGTCGGCAGTGGAGCCGGATTGTCGGACAGCGTGCGCAGATAAGCGATCAGATCGGCGCGTTCATTGTCCTTCTTGTCACCGGCAAAGCCCATGGCGGTGCCCTTGATGTAGCCCTTCGGCGAAGTCAGGAATTTGTTGAGATGTTCAAAATCCCATTTGTTGCCCGCTGCGCCGAATTCCTTCATGGCTGCCGAATAGCCGAAACCTTCAACGGAGGCAGCCGGGCGGTTCACGACATCCCACAGATGCGGACCGACCTTGTTGGCGCCACCCTTTTCACCGGTATGGCATGCAGCGCAACGCTTGAAGACGGTTTCGCCGCGTGCCGGATCGGCAGACTGCAGCAACGTTGCAATGGAAACTTCTTCCTTGGCCGGTGCAGCTCCTTCACCGGTCGAGGCTTCCGCCGCTTCGATGGCAAAGCCCGGCTTTTCAGGCGCAGGCGAGTAAAACAGCGAATCGGACAGGATGCCTGTCGTCATGACAACGAACACCGTTGCCAGAAAAGCCATGATAAACTTGTTAGTCCGGGTTGAATTCATCGCCGGTCAGCGCTCCCTCTACCAAAACGCTCTCCCCGAGAACGCCTTCCTAGCCGGCATGCAAACCTTTAATAAAGGTCGCAATTCTCTCCCCGGCATCGGGCGGAAACTAGGTCTTTTACCAGGGCGATGCAACACCTATAAGGGTGACTGGACCCGTGACTTTTGACACTTTTGATGCATTTCCAGCATTGGCAAAGCGCGTTACAAGACGTCCGCGACCTATCGATTACAAGAGGCGATGATGCTTCAGACATTAAAGACACTGACCCTTATTCCCGCACGCATGGCCTCCACGCGGCTGCCGAACAAGCCGCTCGCCGATATTTGCGGCAAGCCGATGATCGTCCATGTGGCCGATCGTGCAGCGGCTGCAAAGCTGGGCCGGAGCGTGGTCGCAACCGACAGCGAAGAGATTTTTCGGTTGTTACCGCGCATGGCCACGAAGCCATCATGACGCGTGAGGATCATGAATCCGGCTCCGACCGCATCTATGAAGCATTGATGAAAGTCGATCCGGCGGGCGAGGTCGATGCCGTGGTGAACGTTCAGGGCGATCTACCGACCATCGATCCCGATATTATCCGCCGCGCGCTTCTGCCGCTCGAAGACGGACCCGCCGACATTGCGACGCTCGGCGTCGAAATCGAGGAAGAATCGGAAAAGACCAATCCCAGCGTGGTGAAGATCGTCGGCTCCCCGCTTGCCGGTAGCAGCCGCTTGCGCGCGCTTTATTTTACGCGCGCGACAGCGCCTATGGCGAGGACCGCTCTATCATCATATCGGCCTCTACGCTTATCGCCGCTCGGCTCTTGAACACTTCGTCAAACTCGGTCAGTCGCCTTTGGAAAAGCGCGAAAAACTCGAACAGTTGCGGGCGCTCGAAGCCGGAATGCGCATCGATGTGGAGCTGGTGAAGACCGTACCACTCGGGGTCGACACGCAGGCTGATCTTGACCGCGCGCGTCTTCTTGTAGCACAGGGTATCTGACGACCGCCGTTGAGCGGCATTTGAGAAAGCATGGGTACGATGAAAACCAACAGGATTTCCTTCCAGGGTGAAGCGGGCGCAAATTCCGATACGGCGTGCCGCAACATGTTTCCCGATATGGAGCCTTTGCCGTGCCCGACTTTCGAGGATGCCTTCAACGCGGTTGAAACCGGCGCCGCCGACCTCGCCATGATCCCGATTGAGAACACGCTGGCCGGTCGCGTCGCCGATATTCACTATCTGCTGCCGCTCGCCGACATGCACATCATCGGCGAATATTTCCTGCCGATCCATTTCCAGCTGATGGTGCTTCCGGGCGTCAAGCGCGAGGAAATCAGGACGGTGCACAGCCATGTCCATGCGCTCGGCCAGTGCCGTAACGTCATTCGCCAGAATGGCTGGAAGGGCGTCATCGCAGGCGATACGGCAGGAGCCGCCCGTCTCGTTGCCGATATGAAAGACCGTTCGATGGCGGCATTGGCGCCAAGCCTTGCTGCCGAACTCTACGGTCTCGATATTCTGGAAGAGAATGTCGAGGATTCTGAAGATAATGTGACCCGCTTCGTTGTTCTGTCCAAGAACAAGCGGTGGGCGCCGCGTCCTGAAAACGGCGAGCGCATCGTGACAACCTTTGTCTTCCGTGTGCGCAACGTTCCGGCAGCACTTTACAAGGCGCTGGGCGGTTTTGCCACCAATGGCATCAACATGACGAAGCTCGAAAGCTATCAGATCGGCGGGCGTTTCATCGCCACGCAGTTCTATGCCGATGTCGAGGGCACCCGGAAGATCACAATCTTCAGCTTGCGCTGGAAGAACTGCGCTTCTTCACCAAGGAAGTGCGCATTCTCGGCGTCTATCAGGGCAGCGATACTCGCGGCACGCAGTTGCTCGCCGCCGAATAAGCAGTCAACATCAGCCTGCTTCGTAGACCCAGGCCTTGATCAGATGGGTTGCGATGGCGCCGGATGGCGGCACCCGCAACCCATTTTCATGTGTGCCTTCCAGCATTGTCCGCACCTCGGCCTTCGAGAACCATCGACCGTCTTCCAGCTCCGAGCGGTCGATAGTGAAGTCGTCGTTCAAAACCTCGGCATGACAGCCGATCATCAGCGAATAAGGAAATGGCCAGGGCTGGCTCGCATGATAGGCAACTCGGCCGATGGAGAGCCCCATTTCCTCCACACTTTCACGGCGCACGGCGGCCTCGATTGTTTCGCCGTGCTCGATAAATCCTGCAAGGCAGGAATAGGAGCCGGACGCGAAATGGGGCCCGCGTGCCAGAATGCATTTTCGCCGCGCACCGGCAGCATGATCGCCACCGGATCGGTTCGCGGGAAATGTTCCGCACCGCAATTGGGGCATTGCCGCTTGGCGCCGCCGGCGCGCATGTCGGTTTTCGTGCCGCAACGCCCGCAGAAACGGTAATTGGCATGCCATGCGGTCAGCGCTGCGGCTTGCGCCAGCGCGCCGAGCATATCGGCGGATACCAGCCCTTCCGTATAGATGCTGCGATAATCCTGCAGGCGAAAAGGCGTTTCCATCGTCTCGGGGTCGAACGGTGTTGTCAAAGCGACGAGCGGTACGCCGTCCTGAAGACCGAGAAAAATCGGTTCATGAAGATCGGGCGCAAACTCCTTCACCTCGCCGAGGCGGAACAAGGCCCGTGGGGCTTTTCATCGGCATAGTCGAGCAGCAGCCTGTTGCTGCCGAGCAGCATGATTCGCGTTTCGGGAAGTTCCAGCGCCGTAAAGGCAGAATCATCCTGTCGCTTTTCGGATTGGCGGTCGATCCTGTTGCCGGAAAATCCGACAGATCGGCTCGGTTCGATTTCCGGCAGGTCATAGAGACGGAAAGTCATATCTATCTCGGAATTGTTGGGGATTAAAGCGCATCCCGAAAAGTGTGAAACGGTTTTCGGAAAAGATGCGCGTGAAAACAAACTAAAGCGCCGTGCGAATGTCGGCGATCAGTTGGTGGGCATCTTTTCGTCATAGGTCTCGCGGGTGCCGAAGCCCCAGACAGGGCCGGGCCAGCCTGCATCGCCTTCGTTGCGGGCGATGACATGCAGATGTAGCTGTCGAACGATATTGCCGAGTGCACCCGTATTGATCTTCTCACAGCCCGTCACGGTCTTGAGCGCCTGCGCAACGATACCGGTCTCGAAGGTCAGCATGGTCTGGTCGAGTGGAGTCATGTCGTGGATTTCAGCAAGGCCAGGACGGCGCGGCACCAGGATCAGCCATGGCCAGCGCCGGTCATTCATCAGCCGAAGCTCGCACAGGCCGAGCTTGGCAACAGAAAAGTGTCGGCATGAAGCCGTTTATCGAGTTCGAATTGTTCCATAGGCCGACATTTACCAGTTTTTTCGTTCAGCGCTTGCTTTTTGCGTGGCGCCCTCCTTGCTTTTGCTTCACAATTGACGATATGCAGCGTGGGAGGTTGGTGGTGGACGAGCCACTCGCCAACCGGGTCAGGTCCGGAAGGAAGCAGCCCTAACGAGCCACGGCACGGGTCATCGTGCCAGCCTCCCACCCTTTCTCACGACGCCGACGACTGTTGATGGGTTGCCTCTTTGGTTGACGCCGCTCATGCGTCCGGTCCAAACTGGCGACTGAGAAAAAGCGGAACAGGAAGAACGGAAGGGTCGCTATGGACACAAAATCCGCCGATGGCGCCTATCGCGTTCTCGCCCGCAAATATCGCCCCCAGAATTTCAACGACCTTATCGGCCAGGAGCCGATGGTTCGCACGCTCAAGAACGCGTTTGAGACGGGCCGCATTGCGCAGGCCTGGATGCTCACCGGCGTTCGCGGGGTGGGCAAGACCACGACTGCGCGCATTCTGGCGCGCGCGCTCAATTACAAGACAGATACGATCGACCAGCCGACTATCGATCTCTCCGCGCAGGGCGAAAACTGCCAGGCGATCATGGAAGGCCGTCATGTCGATGTGATCGAGATGGACGCCGCCTCGCATACGGGCATCGATGACATCCGCGAGATCATTGAGCAGGTGCGCTACCGCCCGGTTTCTGCGCGCTACAAGGTCTACATCATCGACGAAGTGCACATGCTCTCCAATCAGGCTTTCAACGGCCTGTTGAAGACGCTGGAAAGCCGCCGCCGCACGTCAAATTCATCTTTGCCACCACCGAAATCCGAAAAGTTCCGATCACGGTCCTGTCGCGCTGCCAGCGCTTCGACCTGCGCCGCATCGAATCGGGCACGCTTGCCGCACATCTGCGCCGCATCGCTGAAGCCGAACAGATCGCGGTGGATGACGCGTCGCTCGCCATGATCGCACGCGCTGGCGAAGGCTCGGCACGCGATTCGCTGTCGATTTTCGATCAGGCCATCGCGCATGGCGCAGGCACCGTTACGGCGGAAGCCGTGCGCTCCATGCTGGGCCTTGCCGACCGTGCCCGTATCATCGACCTCTTCGAGATGCTGATGAGCGGCGATGTGGCCGGAGCACTGACGGAATTTCGCGCGCAATATGATGTCGGTGCCGACCCGTCGGTTGTTCTGACCGATCTTGCCGATTTCAACCATCTGGTGACACGCCTGCGTTTCACGCCGGATGTGGCAGAAGACGTGTCCCTGTCGGAAGACGAGCGCGTGCGCGGTCGTGAATTCGCGCAGAAACTTTCCGTCCGTGTGCTGTCGCGCACCTGGCAGATGTTGCTCAAGGGCATTGCGGAAGTCGATACGGCGACGCGGCCGGTTCAGGCCGCGGAAATGCTTTTGATCCGGCTTGCCCATGCTGCCGATCTGCCGACGCTGGACGAGGCGATCCGCGGTCTCGATAATGGCTCGGTTTTGGCACCGCGCCCGCAGCCGGACAATCCCCGGCCCAATGGCGGCGGTGGCGCACCGGAGGCGCGTTTTGCCGCTGACGCGGTTGGTGCATCCTCGATGGCTCCGCCTCTGGCGGACCGGCCACGGCCATGCGCATCGTGGAAACGCCGCCGATCCAGGTTTCCGCGCCGAAACCGTCTGAAGCGGTGCCGCAACCTTCCGTGCCGGTCAACAGCCTGCATGATGTCGTGGCATTGGCCGACAAGCATCGCGACATGCAGTTCAAGATTTTGGTCAAGAACTGTGTGCGACTGGCAGCAATAGCGCCGGGGCGTCTCGAAATCGGCCTGACCGACGATGCGCCGAAATCGCTGCCGAGCGACATTTCACAGCGCCTCCTGAACTGGACCGGCATTCGCTGGATCGTTACCGTCACCCGCGACGTGGCGGGGCAGACCATTTCGGAGGCGGAGACCGAGCGCCGCGACAATCTGGTGACCGACGCCCGCGCCGATCCCGACGTTGCCGCCATTCTCGCGGCCTTTCCGGGCGCAAAATCACCGACGTGCGCATTGCCGTGCCGGAGCAGAATGACGACGAGGATATTGACCTCGATGCCGTGGTGGATAGCCCCGGCGCCCCGTCTGAAGACGACTGATTTACGGAATGATGGAGTGAACCCATGCGTGACATGATGGGCATGATGAAGCAGGCGAAGGAATTGCAGGCCAAGATGAAGGCCATGCAGGACGAAATCGCCAATCTTGAAGCCACGGCATCTTCCGGCGGCGGTCTGGTGACGATCACGCTTTCCGGTAAGGGCACCCTGTCGGCGCTGAAGATCGATCCGTCGCTGATGAAGGAAGAAGAGGTGGAAATCCTCGAAGACCTGATCATCGCGGCACATAACGACGCCAAGGCCAAGCTCGAAGCCGCCATGGCCGAGAAGACGCAGTCGCTCACCGCCGGCCTGCCGATCCCTCCGGGGTTCAAACTGCCGTTTTAATTCTTGGGGAGTAGGGGAATAAGGGAATAGGGGAGTATGTTTGGTCGGCTGATTGCCGCCATGCCGCATATTCCCGAGTTCCCATTCCTACTCCCTTACTCCCCTATTCCCTTACTCCCTTACAAAAATGTCCAAACGAATAGCCGGTCCCGAAATCGAACGTCTTATCCAGCTTCTGGCCCGTGTGCCGGGGCTTGGACCGCGTTCGGCCCGCCGTGCGGCGCTGCATCTCATCAAGAAGAAGGAAGCGCTTCTCGTGCCGCTGGGCGGCGCCATGCAGGAGGCTGCCGAAAGGTGCGGATCTGTTCTTGCTGCGGCAATGTCGACACAAGCGATCCATGCACGATCTGCACCGATGAGCGGCGCGATCCCACCACCCTCATCGTGGTGGAGGATGTTTCCGATCTCTGGGCGTTGGAGCGGGCAGGCACGATGAATGTGCGCTATCACGTTCTTGGCGGTCGCCTGTCGCCACTCGATGGCATCGGCCCGGACGATCTCAACATCAAAGGTCTGGTGGAACGGGTTGCCACCGGGAGATCAAGGAAGTGATTCTCGCGGTCAACGCCACCGTCGAAGGCCAGACCACCGCGCATTACATCACCGACCAGCTGTCGAATTTCGATGTGCGCGTCACGCGGCTTGCCCATGGCGTGCCGGTCGGCGGCGAACTCGATTATCTGGATGAAGGTACGCTTGCCGCCGCCTTGCGGGCACGAACCACGCTTTAGATTTGATGGAGAAACATGATGGCTGCAAGCCGTTGGAAGCAAGCTTTGAAAACTGCTCTGGGTCTTGCCGTCATTCTTGCTGTTTCTCCCGCCATTGGGGCTCCGTCCAGGGCGCAGGTTGAAAGCCAGTATCGCAAATGGCTCGAAAAGACCTTTGGCCGGAAGCGAAGGCCGCAGGCGTATCCCGCGCCGTGTTCGATCAGGCTTTTGCCGGTGTCTCGATCAACTGGAAGCTGCCCGACCTCGTCATTCCCGGCGAAAAGCCCTCGACACCAAAAGAGCAGAAACAGGCGGAATTCGGCGCGCCCGTCAAGTATTTCAATGCAAAGACTATTGCGTCGGTCACAAGCGGCGGCAAGGCGCGCTATGGCCAATACGCTAATCTCTTGAAACGCATCGAACAGAAATACGGTGTTCCGGGGCCGATCCTGCTTGCCGTATGGGGCCGCGAATCCGGCTTCGGTACGGTGAAGATTCCCTACAATGCCTATGAGGTTCTTGGCACCAAGGCGTTTATGGCGACGCGCAAGGACATGTTCCGCAAGGAACTGATTGCTGCGCTCGAAATTGCTTCAAGGGTTATATCGACGAAGCCGCTATGAAAAGCTCATGGGCGGGCGCGCTCGGCCAGCCGCAATTCATGCCGACGTCCTATCTGAAAAACGCCGTCGATTTCGACGGTGACGGCAAGCGCGACATCTGGAACTCGGTGCCGGATACGCTCGCCTCCATCGCCAATTATCTGAAGCTGCATGGTTGGCAGAAGGGGCGTGACTGGGGCTTTGAAGTGAGCGTTCCGCAGAACGTATCCTGCTCGCTGGAAGGTCCGGATCAGGGCAAGACGATTGCCGAATGGGCAAAGCTCGGCATTACGCGGGTGAATGGCAAACCGTTTCCGGCCAATGAAATGAAAGGCGAGGGCTATCTGCTCATGCCAGCTGGCCGCTACGGTCCGGCTTTCATCGTGACGCCGAATTTCTACGTGCTCAAGGACTATAATATGAGCGATCTCTATGCGCTCTTTATCGGTCATGTGGGTGACCGTATCGCCTATGATGCGGGTGATTTCAGTCGTGCATGGGGCGATGTCGGCTCCATGTATCGCTCCGATATCGGCGCCATGCAGAAACGCATGCAGGCGCTGGGCTATGATGTCGGCAAGCCGGATGGTTTGCCGGGCTTCAAGACCCGTCGCTCCATCGGCCTGTGGCAGACGAAGAACGGCATGGCGCCGACCTGTTTTCCACAACCGGAATTGTTGCGTCAGATTCGCTGATCCGTGCCGCTCAACAAGTCAGCGAAAGCCCGTAGCGCTTTTGTCCTGTAGCGGTCATTGTGCTGCAGCATGAGAAACTGGCGTTGCGGGAGTGCAAAGTCCGCCTTCATGAGCGTTCCGGCGGCAAGATGCGGGGCGGCGACAAGTTCCGATATGGCCGTCACATAGTCACCCGAGCGCACTGCCGAACAGATGGCCTCGTTCGAGGGCAGTTCAAGCGCCACATGCAGTCGCGCCGGATTGTAGCCGGAAGCGCGCATGGCATCCTCGAAAACACTGCGGGTTCCAGACCCTTGTTCGCGTAAAATCCATTTTCCTTCGAAAAGTCGATCCCAGGTCAGTTTTCCACGAGCCCCAATCGTGATCGGGGCGCGCCACCAGAATAAGCTGGTCGCTGGCAACCTTGTTGATCGATAACGATGGCGACTGCACAGCGCCCTCCACTAGGCCGATATCGGCGACGCCTTCCTGTGTCGCCTCGGTAACGCTTTCGGTATTGCCGAGCGTCAGCCGCACATCGATCAGGGAAAAGCGGCGTGAAAATGCGCCAGAAAGGGCGGCAGCCAATAGCTGGCGATGGTCTGGCTGGCATGAATGGCGAGGATGCCGCGTTTGCCGCCGCCGAGTTCCGACAACATTCGTTCGGCGGAACGTGCGCGTGCAAGTGCGGCGCGTGCCTCATCCAGAAACATGCGCCCGTCACCGGTCAGCTCGATCCGTCGCCCGATACGATTGAACAGTGTCGCGCCGTAGCGATCCTCCATGGTGCGGATGGCCGAACTGACAGCAGAAGGGGTCAGATGCAAGGCTTCGGAAGCGCGCGTTAGATGCTCGCGCTCGGCCACTTCAATGAAAATTCGCAGCTGTTCCAGTGTCATGTCGATAACCATTCGATTTTATCGAACGAAATATGCCATATAATGAAATGGATTGAATAGGCGAAATCGGGCATCTGATGAGAAAATAATTCTCATACGAGCATTTCCAGTAAAAGTGCGAAGCGGTTTTACGCGGGATAATGCGAATGGAAACAGCATTTCCAGTAAAAGTGCGGAGCGGTTTTACGCAGGACAATGCGAATGGAAACAGCATTTCCAGTAAAAGTGCGGAGCGGTTTTGCACAGGACAATGCGAAAAAGCAAACAGACAGATTCGAAATGCCGACAATGACCTACTCCAAAATCCAGAACATCCTCCCAGGACTTGGCTTGAGCGTCGCCGTTGCAGTAGCGGCGCTCGGACTTGAAAGGATCGAGGAACATTATGCAGGGCGCGCCTGGCTTGAAGCACTGGTGATCGCCATTCTCCTCGGCACGGTCGTGCGGACATTTCTGCGTCCGGGCAAGCAGTTCAACAAGGGGATCGGCTTTTCCGCCAAGCTTCTTCTGGAGATTGCCGTCGTGCTGCTCGGCGCATCGATCAGCGCCAGTGCCGTTGTGGCCGCAGGTTCCGGGCTCATTTTCGGCATCGCAGGGGTGGTGGTGCTGGCAATTACGCTTAGCTACGGGATCGGACGCCTGTTGAAACTGCCGCATCGCATGGCCGTGCTGGTCGCCTGCGGCAATTCCATTTGCGGTAATTCCGCCATTGCCGCAACCGCACCGGTTATCGGTGCGGGGAGCGAAGACGTGGCGGCTTCCATCGCCTTCACCGCTATTCTCGGCGTCGTCGTCGTATTGCTTCTGCCGCTTCTGGTGCCGCTTCTGGGACTGTCGCACACGCAATATGGCGTGCTGGCGGGTCTGACCGTCTATGCAGTGCCGCAGGTTCTGGCGGCCACTGCGCCGGTCGCGACGATCAGTGTCCAGCTTGGCACGCTGGTGAAGCTCGTGCGCGTGCTGATGCTCGGACCGGTCATTCTCGCGCTGGCGCTTCTTGCCGGAAACAAGGACGCAAACGCCAAGCCTGGCTTCTTCCAGCTTGTGCCATGGTTCATCCTCGGCTTCCTTGGCATGATGGCGCTGCATTCGCTGCATCTGATACCGGAAACGATCCTGCCCGGCATTCAATATGCCTCGACCATCCTCACCATCATTTCGATGGCAGCCCTTGGCCTTGGCGTCGATATACGTTCGGTGGCATCGGCCGGGGAAGGGTCACGCTGACTGCCGTGCTTTCGCTGGTCGCACTATGCGTCATCAGCTTGGGCTTGATTCAGCTGCTGTCTGTTGCATGACCGAATTCTGAATCTGGATCACGCAAAGACCGGGTTCCAAGATGGACCCGGTCTCTAGCTTAGTCAGCGAGTGGTGTTACTTTGTTTTCGTCGCGGCTTTTGCCGGTTGAGCAGGTGTCCCCGGTTTTATGTCTGGCGCCATGCTTGAATTGATCGTCACCATGCTCTGTGCCTTGATGAGGGTCATATTGGCTTCGTAATATTTACCGTCATCAAGTTGCGACAGTGCCTGATCGACGTACTTTCCTATGGCGGGCAGATTGGCTGAAGTTTCTGTTACCACGATATTGATGTCTGCCAGCTTGAGTTCTTCGATAGCTTCATTCTTGCGGCCATTTTTGAGATGCTCATTGGCTTTCTTGATGTGCTCGGTTTTCTCGGGCGTCAAAGTGTAGTCGTCAACAACGCCGACCTGCATATCGATGGGCAATGTACCTGATTGTACGGCCGTAATTTCGTCAGTTGTCGCTCCCGCCGCCTTCAATTTATCGATGAGAGCCGGGGTGCTTTTCTGTGCTTTATCGAGGTCGTCTTTGACTTTTTGAGAATAGTTTTGGCTTCATCAGGAGTGCCTTGGAAAATTGCGAGCCTTGAGAAATTTATACCGCGCACCGCATTGAGCGCATCTTTGGATATCGCATCAAGCTTATTGATAGCTGCCAGTTGCGCAGATGAAGAGGATGATTTTGTGGGCGAGGAAGCAGGAGATGTTGTGTCGGCCTGCGCCGGCTTTGCTGCGGTTTCAGCAAAACTCGGTACCGTCAAAGATGCTGCGATCAACGAGGAAGAGACGAGCATCTTGGCAAGAAACATCTTTTGGCGAGAAGCGGGAAAAGAAGTAATGAAAAACATTCTAAAGCCCTTTCGATGAAACGTATCTTTGTTTATAGGGTGAGTAATTTTATATATTCATCTTTATATAAGTATTCACACTAAGTAGTAATATTAATTTATGGATTAATAAGATATTCAAGCTCCTCTTTTATGCAAGTTTATGTTGATCTTAAGGTTAATCTCATTCTTGACTATTTTGTGGCGGCGTCATCGTCTCAATTTTATTTTACTAAAGAAAAGCCCGCCGAGAGGCGGCTTTTCCATGTTCATTTGAAGAAGGAAAGATCAGTTCTTTTCCTGCTTCTTCAGAGCGGCACCGAGGATGTCGCCGAGCGAAGCGCCGGAGTCGGACGAACCGTACTGAGCGACCGCTTCCTTTTCTTCGGCGATTTCGAGCGCCTTGATCGAGACCTGCAGCTTGCGGGTCTTCTTGTCGAAAGCGATGACGCGAGCGTCAACCTTCTGACCGACCGTGAAGCGTTCCGGGCGCTGTTCGTCGCGGTCACGAGACAGATCCGAGCGCTTGATGAAGCTGTCGAGGTCGTGATCGACCAGACGAACTTCAAGGCCGCCATCGGTTACTGCGGTGACTTCAACCGTTACAACGGCGTTCTTGCGCAGTTCGCCCGAAGCTGCTGCTTCACCGACCTTGTCGCCGGAAAGCTGCTTGATGCCGAGCGAGATGCGTTCCTTCTCGACGTCAACGTCGAGAACGACAGCCTTGACGACTTCACCCTTGTTGTATTCCTCAATGACCTGTTCGCCCGGACGGTTCCAGTCGAGGTCGGAGAGGTGAACCATGCCGTCAACGTCGCCGTCGAGGCCGATGAACAGGCCGAATTCGGTCTTGTTCTTGACTTCGCCTTCAACAACGGTACCGACAGGGTACTTCTGGGCAAAGGTCGTCCACGGATTGTCGAGGGTCTGCTTGAGGCCCAGCGAGATACGGCGCTTGACCGGATCAACTTCGAGCACAACGACTTCGACTTCCTGCGTGGTGGACAGAATTTTGCCCGGATGGACATTCTTCTTGGTCCACGACATTTCGGAAACGTGGATGAGGCCTTCGATACCCGGCTCGATTTCGACGAACGCACCATAGTCGGTGATGTTCGTGACGGTGCCGGTGATCTTTTGCCGATCGGGTACTTTGCGCCGATGCCATCCCAAGGATCGCTCTCGAGCTGCTTCATGCCGAGCGAGATACGATGGGTTTCCTGGTTGATGCGGATGATCTGCACCTTGACCGTCTGGCCGATGGTGAGGATTTCCGACGGATGGTTGACGCGGCGCCATGCCATGTCGGTAACGTGCAGGAGACCGTCGATGCCGCCGAGATCGACGAACGCACCGTAATCGGTGATGTTCTTGACGACGCCTTCAACGACCTGACCTTCTTCAAGGTTCTGGACGATTTCCGAACGCTGTTCCGCACGGCTTTCTTCAAGAACGGTACGACGCGAGACAACGATGTTGCCGCGACGCTTGTCCATCTTGAGGATTTCGAACGGTTGCGGGACGTGCATGAGCGGGGTGACGTCGCGGATCGGACGGATGTCGACCTGCGAACGCGGCAGGAAGGCAACAGCGCCGTCGAGGTCGACGGTGAAACCACCCTTGACCTGATTGAAGATGACGCCATCGACGCGCTCGCCATTGGCGAACTTCTGCTCGAGCTTGACCCAGCTTTCTTCACGGCGTGCTTTTTCGCGCGACAGGACAGCTTCGCCCAGAGCGTTTTCGATGCGCTCGACGTAAACTTCCACTTCGTCGCCCGGCTTCAGCGTGCCGTCTTTGCCCTTTGCGCCGAATTCCTTCAGCGGCACGCGGCCTTCGACCTTCAGACCGGCGTCGATGATCGCCATGTCCTTTTCAATGGCTACGATGCGGCCCTTGACGACATAACCTTCAGCAAGGTCGTTCGTTGCAAAGGATTCCGCCAGCAGCGACTCGAAGTCTGCGAGGGTTGGATTGAATTCTGACATGAATACTCCTGGTGCATCCGGAAAATTCATCGGATACAGCGCCGGGGGTTAGTGTTGCGTTATGCCTGACCTCGGCCCCGTCTTTGCAGACAACCGGCGCGTGGAACGCGAAGTCAGACTTTTCAGTATGAGTGCAGCCTATATAGGTCCAAACTCACGATAATCCAGCTCTTCGAGGCATAACGAAGTCCGAAAAGTTTAAAACTTGCCGGTTTCATCCCCGATGCTGCGCCAAAGCGTGATCGATCAGCTTTTGCGGCAAGAAATGCCGCTTCTATACTCATTTCGCTCGTATCAAGCAAGTGCGCGTCTTCAGCAGGCTTGAGCGGAGAATCGATGCGATTCGTGTCGCGTTCGTCGCGCTTCTTGAGGTCCGCGAGGATTTCAGCGAAATCCGCCTTCTCGCCGCGCGCCACGATCTCTTCATAGCGACGCTCGGCGCGTACTTCCGGCGATGCTGTGACGAAAAGCTTTATGGCCGCATCGGGACAGACGACAGTGCCGATATCGCGCCCGTCAAGCACGCTTGAGGGCAGGGCATTGGCGAAATTGCGCTGCGCTTCGACAAGCGCCCGTCGGACAGCAGGCATGACCGCAACCTTCGATGCCGCTTCGCCGATTGCATGAGCGGAAAGCACCGCCTTGTCCATCTCGCGCAGATCGAGATCGAGCGCGGCTTTTGCCGCCACCGCTTCGTCATCGAGCGGCAGTCCCTTGTCGAGAAGCGCCTTGGCGACGGCGCGATAGGTCAGCCCCGTATCCAGATGCGGCATGCCGAAGTGAATGGCGATGCGCCGGGCAAGGGTTCCCTTGCCCGAGGCAGCCGGTCCGTCAATCGCGACGATAAACGGCGTCATCGCGCGTCGCTCAGCTCGATCTTCGCGCCCAGTCCCGGCATCATGTCCATGAATTCGGGGAAGGACGTGGCGATCATGGTGCTGTCGTCGACCGTCACCGGCTTTTCCGATGCAAGGCCCATGACGAGGAAGCTCATCGCGATGCGGTGATCGAGATGGGTTGCGACCGTGCCGCCGCCGAGCCCCTTGCCGTCGGGACGACCGCGGACCGTCAGCGACATCTCGCCTTCGGTGCAATCGACGCCATTGGCTTCAAGGCCGCGCGCGACGGCTGCGAGACGGTCCGATTCCTTGACGCGCAGTTCGTCGAGCCCGTCCATCACCGTTTCGCCCTCCGCAAAGGAAGCGGCAATCGCCAGAACCGGATATTCATCGATCATCGACGGTGCGCGTTCCGGCGGGACGACAACACCCTTGAGCCTCGAGGCTCTGACGCGCAGATCGGCGACATCCTCGCCGCCGGCTAGGCGCTCATTGAATACTTCGATATCGGCGCCCATTTCCTGCAGCGTCATGACCAGGCCGGTACGGGTCGGGTTCATCAGCACGTTGCGGATGGTGACGTCGGAACCTTCGACCAGAAGGGCGGCCACGAGCGGAAAGGCGGTCGAGGACGGATCACCCGGCACGTCGATGGTCTGGCCGGTAAGCTTGCCCTGGCCGGTGATGCGGATATGGCGCACGCCATCCTTGTCGGTTTCAACCGAAGATCGGCGCCAAAGCCCTGCAGCATCTTTTCCGTATGGTCGCGGGTCATGACCGGCTCGATGACGGTGGTGACGCCCGGCGTGTTGAGACCGGCGAGCAGCACGGCGGATTTCACCTGCGCGGACGCCATCGGCACGCGATAGGTGATCGGATTGGCCGTTCGTGGGCCGATCAGCGTCAGCGGCATGCGGTCGCCTTCGGCTGCTTCCACCTGAACGCCCATTTCGCGCAGCGGGTTCAGCACGCGGCCCATAGGGCGTGAGGTCAGCGAAGCATCGCCGATAAAGGACGTCTTCATGTCATAGGTGCCGACGAGGCCCATGGTCAGGCGCGCGCCGGTTCCGGCATTGCCGAAATCGAGCGCTGCTTCGGGCTGCAACAGGCAACCATTGCCGACGCCATTGATGATCCAGACATCGCCATCCTTGCGGATTTTCGCGCCCATGGCCTGCATGGCGCGACCGGTATTGATGACGTCTTCGCCTTCCAGAAGGCCGGTGATGCGGGTCTCGCCCGATGCGAGACCGCCGAACATGAAGGAGCGGTGCGAGATGGACTTGTCGCCCGGAATGCGGATTTCGCCCGTGAGTGCCTCCGAGCGGCGGGCGGTTGCTGGTTTCGGGGATGCAGAATGGGACATGGATTTTTCGCAGTCACATTTTTGGCGCAGACATGCGCCGGGATTGAGAGATAAGCGGGGCTTCACTAGCATAGGATAAAGCCGGGGTCATCCGCGAATACGCGGTGCAGGCGACACCCATAACCAAGAGGCGGAAGCAAGAGTCTGCGTATCCTCTTGCGTTTAGCTTTGACAAACGCGCCAAATTACGTTTATGCACCGGACAACAATATAAACGCGCTCAAGACTTGTCCCTTGCCATAACAGCATGGTGATGGGCTATATGCTTCAAGGCAGGCATTCCGGCGCGATTTTATGAATTTGTGTCCCCGTATAAATTAACGAGGCTAGACGTGGCAAAAGCTGAACTTGGTACCAAGCGTATCGACCCGGAAACGGGCAAGAAATTTTACGATCTCAATCGCGATCCGATCGTTTCGCCTTACACCGGCATTTCCTATCCGCGTTCCTATTTCGACGCCACGCTTGAAAGCCGTGTTGCCGAAGAGGAAACCGAAGAGGAAGAACTGGATACGGCACTCGAAAAGCCGGAATTCGTCTCGCTTGAGGATGCCGACGACGAAACCAAAGGCGGGAGCGACGATCTGCCGGATATGGATGACGACGATGTCGATCTCGGCGATGACGATGACGACACCTTCCTTGAAGAAGAGGAAGACGAGGACGACGACATGTCGGGCATTCTCGGCGGCGGCGTCGGCGGTGAAGACGAAGAAGGCTGATCTGTTACGCAGATCAAGACCTGATGTTTTGCGAGGCGACCTTCGGGTCGCCTCGTTGCGTTTTGAGCGCATCCACATGAGAGCTCTACGGGACGTTCAGTGCGATATGTGAATTATTTTGGCAGATGTGAAAGAGTTGCGATTTAGCTCTTGATCTTCTGACCAACGCCATTTAATAAGCCGCCACACCGGGCAGCAAGTCTTGCCTGGCCCACCTCGAAAGAGGTCTGATGGGGCCATAGCTCAGCTGGGAGAGCGCCTGCATGGCATGCAGGAGGTCAGCGGTTCGATCCCGCTTGGCTCCACCAATATTTTCCTAAGAAGCCAAGGCACAAATCAGTATCGGTCCGCACAATAGCTGTCGTTGGACAAAGCTTGTTCGTGCGCTATGTCGTTTTCCATGACGGAAATGATCTTGGCGACATTCGACTGGGTTCCCAAAATGCCACGCGGCTTCGTCCGCGATCTTCGCGTGCGCTGGGCGCTGGAAGAAACCGGACTCCCCTATCGCGTCGAAGGCGTTCCGTTCAAAGATCGCGGGCCTGAACATTTCACCCATCAGCCCTTCGGGCAGGTGCCATGGCTGATCGACGGCGATATGTCGGTCTTTGAAAGCGGCGCCATCCTGCTTCATATCGCGGAGAAGAGCGACGCGCTCCTGCCAAGCGATGCGAGGGCACGCAACGAGGTCATACAATGGCTGTTTGCGGCGTTGAATTCGGTCGAAATGGCTGCACTGCCGCTCGCTCTCTATAAATTCACCGGTGATGAAGAACAGACACCGGGACGTCAGCTCATGGACAGCTTTCTGGCCGGTCGGTTGGGGCATATGGAGCAGGCATTGTCAGGCCGTGAATGGCTGACGGAGCAATTTTCGATTGCCGATATTCTGATGGCCGACGTTTTGCGTCTGGTCGATCATTTTGACGGTCTGGCACAGCATCCGGCCTGCCGGGCCTATGTCGAGCGCGCCACAGCGCGGCCAGCATTCCAGAAAGCCTATACTGACCAGATGGAACATTTCGCTGCTGCGGACTAAAGCAGTATCGAAATTCTCGTATCCGGTAGATCTCACGCCGAAGTTGCGCTCGACAACTCCCTTAAAATTGGTAAATAGAATTTTAAGGAAGTAATTTATCAGCGCTATTTTGAATGAACAGACTGCCTGATTTCGACGGATTACGATTTTTATTATGTGTAGGAATCGCCGTTTTTCATTTTTCTTTCCGCATCCCGGTAAAAACGAGATGTTGAATGATTTTATATTAACGTTTGCTTATTTTACCGATGTCTTTTTATTATCTCTGGATTGTTTCTGGCAAGACGACGAAACTATCTCTGGAACTGGCCCCGTTATGTGGCTTTTGTCGGAAAGCGCTTGGCACGAATTTACCCGCTGCACCTGGTGGCTTTCTCTTGTTTTGCGCTCCTGTCAGCCCTGACTGTAGCGGGACTCCTGCATCCTCTGGTCGCTCCCAGCACAAGTTGGCGTGACGGGCTGGCACAGTTGCTGCTGGTGCATAATTGGGGTTGGGGCGCACCGCCTCCTACAATTATGTCAGTTGGTCGCTGAGTGCCCTCTTTGCTATGTATCTGGCTTTTCCGCTGTTCGACATCTTGTGCCGCCGTTTCGGGAGTTGGGTTCTTGTCGGCGTAATCGTCGCTACCATCGGCGGTGAATATCTGGCACAAAAGCTTGGTGTATTGTCGCTCACCCGCATTCAAATATCCAGTGTGGGTGTTTTCCGGGTACTGCCATCCTTTCTCTTCGGCATGTGGCTTGCAAGGCGAACACATCCTGTGATGCCGGTCGCGGCAATCAGAATATTGCTTGCCGCCTGCCTGATCGTCTTTCTGTCCTATCACCCCGGAAACGGCCCGGGTGAACCCAATACGCTCGAAGGTCCCTGGCGGCTGGCATTCGTTTATGCTGGCATCTATGTGTTCTATATCGCGTCCAGCCAGGGCATCTATACGCCGCTGCAATGTCGTGCGCTGGCAAAACTCTCCCGTTACAGCTTTGGTATCTTCATTCTTCATCCCCTGGTCGGGATGATGTTTTCAGAATAGTCCCTGAGCGATGGAGCGAGACGACGACGGGCGCGGTCCTGATCATGAGCGAGCTGCCCTTGCCAGTGTATTGACGGCGATTGCCGCATACCACCTGTTCGAGAATCCCGTTCAACGCTGGCTGGTGAAGAAAATTGACGCATGGATCGGCAGACCCGAAGGTTCAAGCAAGTTTTCGGGCGCGCGAGAGGCGGCTCGCCTGAAGCGGTTCCGGTTAAAACGGAATTGTAGAACCGCCCCATTTTCCGACAGGCAAATATCTTCACCGGATCACTCAGGCCGTGCGTGTCGTACCGCTATCCTGCCGCATGAGGTAGAGCGATGCAGCGACGATCAGGGCAGCTCCCGGCCAGAAATTGATGCTTGGCGTGGCAGCAAATACGATCCAGCCGAAAATCACATTGATCGGTAGTCTCAGATCATCGAAAGGCTGCAGATAGACCGCATCCGCTACCGAATAGGCGGCTGTCTGGAAATATTGCGCGAGAGCCGTGAAAGCGCCGATGACGATCAATATGGACCAGACGTCGACGGACGGCGCACTGATCGCGGACATACCCAGCCCGGATGCCAGCCAGAGTGCCGCGTTGATAGGCGTGAGAAGCACCAGCATATAGGCTGAAATGCTGGCAGGTTTTTCGAAACGGGTCAGATATTTGGTCAACACTGAATAGCCGGCCCACAGAGCGGCTGCCAGAATCGGCAGGAGCGAATAGACCGTATAGGAATCCGACCAGGGCGCGATGATGATCAGCGCTCCGACAAATCCCGTGAACGTGGTCACGAGACGTGTTGGCGTGACCTTTTCCTGCAGGAACAGTCGCGCGCACAGGATGACGAAGAAGGGCGACGTCATGGATAGAGCAACCACCTGCCAGATCGGCACATGGGTCAGCGCATAAATCCAGACCTGTACGCCAGCCGCTGCCAGCGCGACGCGAACGACGTGAAGGCCCAAATGTCTGGTGCGCAAGGCCTTCGTGCCGTCGCGAACAAGCAGGGGCAGGGTTAGCACCAGAGCGATTATGTATTGCCAGAAGGCGATGATGACGGATGGAATGCCGGTGCGTGTTCCCGCCCATTGTGTGGCGACATTGACGGCCGCATAGGCTGAACAGGCGGCGACCATCAGCGCTGCTCCGCGCACGGTCGGTTTCAAAGTTGGGGCAGAGGCAAGTTGGCTCAACGGTTTCTTCCTTCGGAGCATTTTGCAGCCAAATGGAAACATTTGGCGTCGCATAAATGCGGCAAAACAAATGGACAGAGCGTTCCGCTTCAGGCAGAACATGCTCTGGCAAGCCTGTTACTTCAGGGCACGGGAAGAAAAACAGCAGGATGACGACGGCAAGCCGTCTGGCACATGCATGGTTCCAACCTCGTTCTCTCTCATCCGGACTATGACCGTCGGCTTCGGAATCGCACCGAATCTGCTGACCCTGACACGTTTGCCGTGACAGGCGCTCGCGGGCTTCGGGTGTTTGACCCGTTACCGCCGGTGGGGAGTTTCGCCCGCCCTGAGAACTGGATATGACTTTTGCGCCAGAGGACATCAGCATGAACTGCGGCGCGGGCTGTAGTTAGGTTACGCTTTCCCATAAAGCAAGATGCAGGCTAGGTTGCGTTTGCCAGCCCGGCAATGACAATTAGAACATTTCCAGCAAAAGTGCGAAGCGTCTACGCGGGAAATCAATCCACTGGACTGATTTCTATTCCCGTTTCGATGCGCAGGATAATGCGACGAAACAAATATTCGATCGGTTCCAGTGGCTCCGTTTGGGCCGGACCGCTCGAGGTGCAGGCAACACAAGGGCCGGCCTTTGATATGCTCTTGATAGCCATACCATGGGAAAACCATGGACGTATCGGAAACACTCTTTTAGAAACTCGTGACAGAGTTGATCGGGAGAATGTCTGGCTCCGTACGGTTCTGGGAGGAATGATGACTACCAACGCAATCCCAACGCAGTTTTCGCACGACCATCCGCTGTGGCAGCCGGATGCGGGGCGCATTGCCGCCAGCAATCTGGAACAGTTCCGCATTCGCGCAGAACAGCGCACGGGCCTGAGCCTGCCGGATTATGCGGCGCTGCATCGCTGGTCGGTGGAAGATCGCGCGGGCTTCTGGACGCTCATCTGGGATTTCTGCGAGGTCATTGGCGAGCGCGGTGCAACCGCCCTTATCGACAAGGGACACATGCGCGAGGCGAAATTCTTCCCCGAAGCGCGGCTCAATTTCGCGGAAAACCTTCTGCGCCAGCAGGCCATGACGACGCCATCGTTTTTCGCGGCGAGGACAAGGTCGAGCGCCGCCTGAGCTGGAACGATCTTCACGCGCTGGTCTCGAAACTGCAGCAATTCATGCTGTCGGAAGGTGTTGAACCCGGCGACCGTATCGCGGGCATGATGCCCAATATGCCGGAAGCGGTTGCGCTGATGCTGGCTGCCAGCTCCATCGGTGCTGTCTGGTCGTCATGCTCACCGGATTTCGGCGTACAGGGCGTGCTCGACCGCTTCGGCCAGATTGAGCCGAAGCTTTTCTTCGCCTGCGACGGCTATTGGTACAATGGCAAGCGCATCGACGTGGCCGACAAGGTAGCGCAGGTCACGGCAAAGCTGCCGGGATTGCGGCGGTCGGTCATCGTCAGCTATCTGGGCGAAGCGGAAGCCGTCGCAAATAAGGCCGAGAAGGGCGTTGCGCTCGATGAAGCGCTGAGCGCCTTTGCCGCGAAGCCCGTCGAATTCACGCGCCTGCCCTTCGATCATCCGATCTATATCCTGTTTTCCTCCGGCACGACCGGCATTCCAAAATGCATCGTCCATCGCGCCGGTGGGGTGCTGTTGCAGCATCTGAAAGAACAGCGTCTCCATGCAGATATCCGCGAGGGCGACAAATTCTTCTATTTCACCACCTGCGGCTGGATGATGTGGAACTGGCTGGCTTCGGGCATCGGTTCCGGAGCCACCTTGCTGCTTTATGATGGCTCGCCCTTCTATCCCGATGGCAATGTGCTGTTCGATTATGCCGCCGCCGAAGGCATGACCTATTTCGGCACATCGGCAAAATTCATCGATGCCGTGCTGAAGGCTGGTCTGAAGCCCGCAGAGACACACGATCTTTCGGCACTGCGCACCGTTTCGTCCACCGGCTCGCCCCTGTCGCCGGAAGGTTTTGCCTTTGTTTATGACGCCATCAAGCCGGATGTGCACCTTGCGTCCATTTCGGGTGGAACGGATATCGTGTCCTGCTTCGTGCTGGGCGTGCCGACGGAACCCGTGTGGCAAGGGGAAATTCAGGGCGCTGGCCTTGGCGTGGCTGTGGATGTCTGGAACGATGATGGCAAGCCGGTGCGGGGCGAAAAGGGCGAACTGGTCTGCACAAAGGCGTTTCCTTCCATGCCGCTGGAATTCTGGAATGACGCGCAAGGCGAAAAATATCAGGCCGCCTATTTCGAGCGCTTCGATAATATCTGGTGCCATGGCGATTTTGCCGAATGGACCGAGCATGATGGCATCGTCATTCATGGCCGTTCCGACGCGACGCTGAACCCCGGTGGCGTGCGCATCGGTACGGCGGAAATCTACAATCAGGTCGAGCAGATGCCAGAGATCGCCGAGGCGCTCTGCATCGGTCAGGATTGGGACAAGGACGTGCGGGTTGTGCTGTTCGTGCGCCTTGCCGAAGGCGTGACACTGGATGACGATCTGAAGGCGCGCATCAAGACCAAGATTCGCACCGGCGCCACGCCGCGCCATGTCCCGGCGAAGATCATCGCCGTCCGCGATATTCCGCGCACCAAGTCGGGCAAGATCGTGGAACTGGCCGTGCGCGATATCGTGCATGGGCGCGACGTGAAGAACCGTGAGGCGCTGGCCAATCCGGAAGCGCTGGAGCTTTATCGCGACATAGCAGAGCTTCAGGAGGACTGATTGGTTGCCGGATAAAGAGCGCAATAAAATTTCGTTATCCGGTAATAAATAGCCACAGAACGCCGCGCAAAGCCATTGCCTATTTGAAATTCACGGGACACCCTGCCTTCCACATAAGCCATCTTGCAAAGGATGGTCGCCGGGCAGAACTTGTGGAGGACGAGTATGTTTGCTTTGGGCCAAAATGGGGCATGAATTTCGGTCTTGGCGAGGAGATCGAAGCCCTTCGCGATACGGTGCGCCGTTTCGCAGAAAGCCGCATTGCGCCGCTGGCCGCTGAAACCGACCGCAACAATGCATTTCCCATGCATCTGTGGCGTGAACTGGGTGAGCTTGGCGTGCTTGGCATCACCGCGCCGGAAGACTATGGCGGCGCGGGCATGGGCTATCTTGCCCATTGCGTGGCCATGGAAGAAATCAGCCGCGCTTCCGCCTCCATTGGCCTCAGCTACGGCGCGCATTCCAATCTCTGCGTCAACCAGATCAAGCGGAACGGTTCGCCAGAACAGCGCGCGAAATATCTGCCGAAACTTATTTCCGGCGAGCATGTCGGCGCGCTCGCCATGTCCGAGCCGGGGGCGGGTTCCGACGTCGTTTCGATGAAGCTTCATGCCGAGAAGCGCGGTGATCGCTATATTCTCAACGGCAACAAGATGTGGATCACCAACGGCCCGGATGCTGATGTGCTGGTGGTCTATGCCAAGACCGATCCGGCTGCGGGATCGCGCGGGATCAGCGCCTTCATCGTTGAAAAAGGTTTCGGGATTCTCCACCGCGCAGAAGCTCGACAAGCTCGGCATGCGCGGCTCAACACCGCGAACTGGTATTCGAGGATTGCGAAGTGCCAGCCGAAAACCTGCTCGGGATCGAGGGCAAGGGCGTCAATGTGCTGATGTCCGGCCTCGATTATGAGCGTGTGGTGCTGGCGGGCGGGCCGCTCGGCATCATGGCGGCGTGCCTCGATGTCGTGGTGCCTTATGTGCATGAGCGCAAGCAGTTCGACCAGCCGATAGGCGAGTTCCAGTTGATGCAGGGCAAGCTTGCCGACATGTATGTGATCTTCAACGCTTCGCGCGCCTACACCTATGCGGTGGCAGCGGCCTGCGACCGGGGCGAGACGTCGCGCAAGGATGCGGCGGGCTGCATTCTTTATACGGCTGAAAATGCCACGCAGATGGCCTTGCAGGCGATACAGGCGCTGGGCGGCAACGGCTATATCAACGATTACCCGACGGGCCGTCTTTTGCGCGATGCCAAGCTTTATGAAATCGGCGCGGGCACCTCGGAAATCCGGCGCATGCTGATCGGACGGGAACTCTTTCAGGAGACCCGTTGATGGCGGTCCTGAAATCGGAAATCTCGACGCGCAGCGCCAGCTTCGAGGCCAACCGCAAGGCGATGCTGGCGGCAATCGATGTGGTGGCGGAAGCCGCGCGCCTTGCCATTGACGGCGGCGGTGAGAAGGCGCGCGAGCGTCACGTCGCACGCGGAAAACTTCTGCCGCGGGAGCGCGTGGCGCAATTGCTCGATCCGGGTTCCCCTTTTCTCGAAGTGGGGCTGACGGCAGCGCATGGCATGTATGGCGGCGCGGCTCCGTCCGGCGGCATCATCACCGGCATCGGGCGTGTGTCGGGCCGCGACTGCATGATCGTCTGCAACGATGCGACAGTGAAGGGCGGCACCTATTATCCGGTGACGGTGAAAAAGCACCTGCGCGCGCAGGAAATCGCGGGCGAAAATCGCCTGCCCTGCATCTATCTGGTCGATTCCGGCGGCGCGAACCTGCCCAATCAGGATGAGGTTTTCCCGGACCGCGACCATTTCGGGCGCATCTTCTACAATCAGGCGCAGATGTCGGCGGCGGGCATTCCGCAGGTCGCCGTGGTCATGGGATCGTGTACGGCAGGCGGCGCTTATGTGCCTGCCATGAGCGACGAAACGGTGATCGTGCGGGGCCAGGGTACGATCTTTCTGGCGGGTCCCCTTTGGTCAAGGCCGCAACCGGCGAAGTGGTCACGGCGGAAGATCTCGGCGGCGGCGACGTGCATACAAGGCTGTCCGGCGTGGCCGATCATCTGGCCAATGACGATGCCCATGCCTTGCAGATTGCGCGCGCCATTGCCGCCAACCTCAACAGCGAGAAGCGCTCATTCATTCCGAAGGGCGATGGTGCTGCTCCGCTCTACGATCCGGAAGAACTGCTCGGCGTGGTCTCCGCCGATACGCGCATTCCCTATGATGTGCGAGAAGTGATTGCGCGGCTGGTCGACGGCTCGGATTTTGACGAGTTCAAGGCGCGTTACGGCGCCACGCTGGTTTGCGGCTTTGCCAGCATCTACGGCATGCCGGTCGGCATCATTGCCAATAACGGCGTGCTGTTTTCAGAAGCAGCGCTGAAGGGCGCGCATTTCATCGAGCTTTGCTGCCAGCGTAATATTCCGCTGGTGTTTTTGCAGAACATCACCGGCTTCATGGTGGGTCGTAAATATGAGGCCGAAGGCATTGCCAAGCACGGCGCCAAGCTGGTGACGGCGGTGGCAACCGCCAATGTCCCGAAGATCACCATGCTGATTGGCGCATCCTATGGCGCGGGCAATTATGGCATGGCAGGTCGGGCCTATTCGCCGCGCTTCCTGTGGACCTGGCCAAACAGCCGTATTGCAGTGATGGGTGGTGAACAGGCGGCGGGCGTGCTGGCAACAGTCAAGCGCGACGGGATCGAACGCACCGGCGGAACATGGTCGGCGGAAGAGGAAGCGGAGTTCAAGCGCCCGACGCTGGAAATGTTCGAGCGCCAGAGCCACCCGCTCTATGCCTCGGCGCGGCTTTGGGATGACGGTATCGTCGATCCGCGCAAGAGCCGCGAAGTGCTTGGCCTGTCGCTTTCCGCCACGCTGAACGCGCCGGTCGAGCCGACGCGCTTTGGTTTATTCCGGATGTAAGGAAGCAATCAGATGTTCAAAAGATACTGATTGCCAATCGCGGAGAAATTGCCTGCCGGGTCATCCGCACGGCGCGCAAGCTTGGCATCGTCACTGTCGCGATCTATTCCGATGCCGACGCCCAAGCGCTGCATGTGGAGATGGCCGACGAGGCGGTGCGCGTCGGCCCTGCCATTTCTGCGCAAAGCTATCTGAATGTCGGTGCGATCATAGAGGCTGCGAAGGAAACCGGCGCAGAGGCTATCCATCCGGGCTATGGGTTTCTCTCCGAAAATGCACGTTTCGTGGACGCGGTTGAAGCCGCCGGGCTTGTCTTCATCGGCCCATCGGCCAGCCATTCGCGCCATGGGGCTGAAGGATGCCGCCAAGGCGCTGATGGAAAAGGCAGGCGTGCCTGTCGTGCCGGGCTATCACGGCGACAATCAGGATGCAGCTTTCCTTAAAAGCGAGGCCGACCGGATCACCTATCCGGTACTCATCAAGCGCGCGCGGGCGGCGGCGGCAAGGGCATGCGCCGTGTCGATAGCGCCGCCGATTTTGCAGCCGCACTGGACAGTGCGCGGCGCGAGGCGGAGGCTTCGTTCAGCGATGGCGCGGTGCTGGTCGAAAAATATATGGCGAAGCCGCGCCATATCGAGGTGCAGGTCTTTGGCGACAGTCACGGCAATGCCGTGCATCTTTTCGAGCGCGATTGCTCGCTGCAACGCCGCCATCAAAAGGTGATCGAGGAAGCGCCTGCGCCCGGCATGACGCCGGAAATGCGCGCGGCGATGGGTGAAGCGGCTGTCAAGGCGGCACTCGCCATTGGCTATTCCGGCGCGGGCACGGTGGAGTTCATCGCCGATGTGTCGGAGGGCCTCAGATCCGACCGCTTCTTCTTCATGGAAATGAATACACGGCTACAGGTGGAGCATCCGGTGACGGAAGCGATCACCGGCCTCGATCTGGTCGAATGGCAATTGCGCGTTGCCTCTGGCGATCCGCTTCCGAAACGACAGGACGAACTTTCCATAAACGGCTGGGCGTTCGAGGCGCGGCTTTATGCGGAAGACCCGGCGCGGGATTTTTGCCCGCGACCGGCAAGCTTGCTCTGTTCGCGCCGCCTGAAAATGCCCGTGTCGATTCCGGTGTGCGAACCGGTGACACGATCACGCCGTTCTACGATCCGATGATCGCCAAGATCATCGCCCATGGCGCAACGCGCGATGAGGCACTGAACCGGCTTGATGCGAGCCTGAACAAGACCCGGATTGCGGGCCTCGTCACCAATCGCCAGTTTCTGTCGGCGCTTTGCAACCTCGAAGCTTTCCGTACCGGTGATGTCGATACCGGCCTGATCGCACGCGAGACGGCGACACTGTTCGCCGATAAGCAGCCTTCGGATATCGCATTTGCGCTCGCCGCGCTTGGTGCGCTCGATCTCCTGGATGCGCCACAAAACGGAGCCCCACAAGGCGACCCATGGTCGAGCCTGCGCGGGTTCCGGCTTTGGGGCGAGGCATCGCGCTCGATTCTGATCGATCATCACGGCGAGCGTCGATCAACCCACTTCACGATCAACGATCAGCGGCATTTCGGCTTTGCTTTCGGCACTATCGAAATCCGTGAGCACAAGAACGGTCTCGTCCGTTTTGCCATCGATGGCCGCGTGTCGGAAGCGTCCGTGATGCGCATCGGGCATGATGTGACGGTGCAACTTTATGGCCGCGACACCATATTCCATCATGTGCAGGCGATCGGTGCGGAGGAGGATGCGTCAGCGAAAGCCGCATCCTGTCGCCGATGCCGGACTGGTGCGGCTGGTTTCCGTGGTAGAAGGTGCGCGTGTCGCCAAGGGCGACCCGCTGGTGACGATGGAAGCCATGAAGATGGAACTGTCACTGACCGCGCCGCGCGACGGCAAGGTCGCGTCCGTAACAGTCGCGGCGGGCGATCAGGTCAATGAAGGCGCAATGCTCGTCGAATTGGAGGAAGAACATGGCTGAACACGTGGAAATCGTTGAAATGGCTGCGCGTGATGGCCTGCAAAACGAAAAGCGTTTTGTGCCGACAGCCGACAAGATCGCATTGATCGACCGCCTGTCGGGCTGCGGCTATGCCCGCATCGAGGCGACGAGTTTCGTCAGCCCCAAATGGGTGCCGCAGCTGGCCGACGCCGCGCAAGTCATGGCCGGAATCCGCCGCGCCGATGGTGTGCGTTATTCGGTCCTCGTGCCCAATATGAAGGGCTATGAAGCTGCTGCCGCTGCAAATGTCGATGAAATCGCGGTTTTCATTTCCGCCTCGGAAGGGTTTTCGAAAGCCAATATCAATTGCTCAATCGCCGAAAGTATCGAGCGGCTGTCTCCCGTCATCGGCGCTGCCATCAATGACGGTCTTGCCATTCGCGGCTATGTGAGCTGCGTGGTCGAATGCCCCTATGACGGGCCGGTGGCCCCGCAAGCGGTAGCCGATGTGACTGAACAACTCTTCTCGCTCGGCTGTCACGAAGTAAGCCTCGGCGATACGATCGGGCGCGGCACGCCGGACAAGGTTGCAGCCATGCTCGATGCGGTGCTGGCCATTGCGCCCGCGCACAGCCTTGCCGGCCATTATCACGACACGGGAGGGCGTGCGCTCGACAATATCCGCGTTAGTCTCGAAAAAGGCTTGCGGGTGTTCGATGCTTCGGTCGGCGGGCTCGGCGGCTGTCCATTCGCACCGGGCGCCAAAGGCAATGTCGATACGGTTTCCGTTGTCGAAATGCTGCATGGATTGGGTTTTGAAACCGGCCTTGATCTGGACAAGCTAAAGTCGGCGGCCTTGTTCGCCCAGGCTCTTCGTCAGGATAAGGCCGCATGAACGACTTCAAGACGATCCGAATTTCCATTGATGAGCGCGGCGTGGCCACGCTGACGCTCAACCGGCCCGAACAGCACAATGCATTGTCTGGCCGGATGATCGATGAACTGACGACGGCAGCGCTGCATCTGGCGGACAATGAAGCCGTGCGCCTCGTGGTCCTGACCGGCGCAGGCACGAGCTTTTGCGCGGGCGGCGACCTTGGCTGGATGCGCGAACAGGTGAATGCCACCCGCACCCGGCGCATTGAGGAGGCGCGAAAACTCGCCCTCATGCTGAAAGCGTTGCGCGATCTGCCGAAACCACTGATCGGGCGCATCAACGGGCAGGCCTATGGCGGTGGCGTCGGCCTCATCAGCGTCTGCGATGCGGCGATCGGCGTTTCCGGCGCGCGCTTCGGCCTGACGGAAACGAAGCTCGGCCTGATACCGGCCACCATCAGCCCTTACGTGGTAGCGCGCATCGGGCAGGCGAATGCACTGCGCATGTTTACCTCTGCCAGATTGTTCGACGCGCAGGAGGCACTGCGCATCGGCCTCCTGCATGAGGTGGTAGAGGCTGAAAGGCTCGATGCGGCGGTGGAAGCTGAGATCAAACCCTATTTTTCCACCGCGCCCGCCGCAGTCGCCGCTTCCAAGCGGCTGGTCCATGCGCTGGGCGCGCCGATAGACGAGCTGGTGATCGACATGACGCTCACCCGCCTTGCCGACACATGGGAGACACCGGAGGCCGCGGAGGGAATCGCGGCCTTTTTGCGAAGAAATCACCGTCATGGAAAGGAGGAGACTAAGAGTCTGAATCAAAAGCGGCAGGCCGAGGCGAAAATGGTGATTTTCGAGTACCGGAGCGGAGTGTACTGAACGTACATGAGCACCGGAACGCAGAAAAGCGCCATTTGCAGACCGGCATGGCGACTTTTGGAACAGACTCTCTGACTTTGGGAGGAGCCGATTTTCGTTGTAGTTGCGGGTACTTGACGCTTGCAATCGAAAGCCGGAAATGCATTCTTATTACATCATGAAAGCGCGCTCCCGGTCTGGAGCATGATTCCGAAAGAGCGGATGCAATTTCGGATAATATTATGGCTCTGACCTCTTCAATGAGTGGGGAGGGCGCTTTTGGATTGACCCTTTGAGATCATGCGATGAACAAAGGGAGGGCCCGGCAATTCGGCAGCGCAGATGCGCTGAGATTTGGCCGGCAAGGGTTGTCTCGGGGCCGTCGGAGGACGCTGCCCCACCAAAGGAGAAAAAGAATGAACCTGAAACTTCTGTCCAGCGTGGCTTTCGCAGCTACACTCGGCTTTGCCAGCACCGCTTATGCAGACATCACCATTGGCGTGGTTGCACCGCTGACGGGCCCTGTCGCCGCTTTCGGTGACCAGGTGAAGAAGGGTGCGGAAACCGCCGTTGAAGTCATCAACAAGGCTGGCGGCATCAAGGGCGAGAAAGTCGTTCTGAAGTTTGCCGATGATGCCGGTGAACCGAAGCAGGGTGTTTCCGCCGCCAACCAGATCGTCGGCGACGGCATCAAGTTTGTCGTCGGCCCGGTCACGACCGGCGTTGCCATCCCCGTTTCCGACGTTTTCTCGGAAAACGGCGTCCTGATGGTCACACCGACGGCCACTGGCCCGGACCTGACCGCGCGCGGCCTGGAAAACGTGTTCCGCACCTGCGGCCGCGACGACCAGCAGGCCGAAGTCATGGCCGATTACGTCCTGAAGAACATGAAGGACAAAAGGTTGCCGTGATCCACGACAAGGGCGCCTATGGCAAGGGCCTGGCCGACGCTTTCAAGGCAGCGATCAACAAGGGTGGCATCACCGAAGTCCATTATGATTCGGTTACGCCGGGCGACAAGGATTTTTCCGCGCTCGTTACCAAGCTGAAGGCAGCCGGTGCTGAAGTCGTCTATTTCGGCGGCTACCATGCCGAAGGCGGTCTCCTGTCGCGTCAGCTGCATGACGCTGGCATGCAGGCGCTGGTGCTTGGCGGTGAAGGTCTCCAATACCGAATATTGGGCAATCGGCGGCACCAGTGCTGAAGGAACGCTCTTCACCAATGCCAAGGACGCCACCAAGAACCCGGCTTCCAAGGATGCCATCGAAGCCCTGAAAGCGAAGAACATTCCGGCTGAAGCCTTCACCATGAACGCCTATGCTGCCGTGGAAGTCATCAAGGCTGGCATCGAGCGCGCCGGTTCGACCGATGATTCCGCTGCTGTCGCCAAGGCGCTGCATGACGGCAAGCCGATCGAAACCGCAATCGGTACGCTCACCTATGGCGAAAGCGGCGACCTCAGCTCGCCAAGCTTCGACATCTTCAAGTGGGATGATGGCAAGATCGTCGGCCTCGAATAAGATCATCGTGGTTTTAAGATAGAGAAACGCCGGGGATTATCCTCGGCGTTTTGCATTTTGCGGGCGGAAGGTCGTCAGGAACCGGTGTAACCCAGTTCCGCTTCGACGGCCTCAAATGTCTTTTCCATCGCGTAGGTGGGGCTAAGCGGAAAGCCGAAATGGCCGTAGGCGATAGACATTTGCCGTTCGGCCTTGCTTTCGCTGCCCTTCGCGACTGCCGCCACGTAGAGCGCTGCAGCCAGTCCGGTGCGGTCGGCGCCGGATTTGCAATGGATGAGCACCGGCTTTTCCGCATTCTGCATCAGGGCGATGAGCTGTCTGGTTTGCGCCGGGCTTAACTCCCGCCGCGACGACATTTCGAAATCCGCATGCTTGATGCCGAGCGTCTTGGCGGCCGCAATCTCGTCGTCATACCATTTGGAACCCGGCTCGGGGCCGCGCAGATTGATGATGGTCTTGATGCCGTAAAGCTTCTGCAATGAAGCAATGCGCGCCGGGTCAGGCTGGTTGGAACGATAGGCCTGCCCGTCGATGATGGTGTGAACGTTACCCTTATACTGCAGTGTATAAAGATAACCGCCCATGACGCTCGATCCGATCAGCAACCCCAGCCCGACCAGCCGGATGTAAGTGAAGGACCAATCGACATATCTGCGAAAGAACGACATAGGGGCCTCATCCGAACAAAAGCAGATACTTAAATAAACCAGCTCAAGAATTTCTTCTTGGTTTCCAGGCGAAATATACTAGGATTTGGACTTAATATTGTTCGGGAAAGTAAGAGTTTCATTTTTGTGTTTGCGCTATTTTTCAACGAGTTCCGCGAATGTGTGCGGGAAATTTGTTGGGGCAAGCGTCGGCGTCAGTTTGTGGTATCAATAAATCGCGTTGGTTTTTCGGGGTTTAAGCTTCGGTTAACCATGACTGTTTAATCTACGATTATGTGCTGGGGCAGTTAGCGGAGCAGGTTTATGCAGCGCTATAGATTTGACGATAAACGAATTCTGATCGAGGCGATTGTTGAGTTACTCAACCGGGGCGTGGAGCCCGACGAACTCGATCTCGTACTAAGCCGGATCGGTCCGGTCGATCTTGATCTGATGCGGCAATGCCTGATCGAGGTTTGGAACTACAACCATCCCGATGTGGCGGAAACGCCGATGGCGGCCTGATGACAGTTCTGCGGCCCGGTGGATACTAGGTTTTCCTGCGGGTGGCTGAGACGGGAATGCAAGCGGCAATCTGCGAGGGTAGTTTGGCGCAGATGGATTGGGCATGGATGAGCCGCCCAGACAAGAATACGGCAGTTTCAGGCAACGGTTTGTGGGCCGAAATTGTCGGGGCAGGGCCGGGTTGAACCGGTTTTGGAGCAATCTGGCTTCTGCCCGCAATGTCATATTCCTGAAACGCAGGCAGGTTATATCCATATGCGTATCGGGAATTCACTTGGGACTGCGACCACGGATGTACTGGCGCAAACTCAGGTGAAAGCGGAAGGTCGGGTTCAGCCCGGCCTTTTTCGCTTTGGGAGCTTCGTCTGGGCGTTCTCCGGCAAAGGCCGTATGAAAATGATCCCGAAGCTTATTTCAATGACGGAAACTGTTCATGATACGCCACATCGTGCTCATCAAATTCAGTTCTGAACTCGACGCCGCGCAGATTCAGGAAAGGCTGCAGGCGATTGTGGCCCTTAAAGACAAGATTGGGGGTATCCTGTCCATCACGGCTGGCGAAAACAGCAGCCCGGAAAATCTGGAAAAGGATTCCGGCATGGTTTCGTCGTCGATTTCGCGGATAGTGCGGCGCGGGATATCTATCTTCCGCATCCCGAACACGCGAAGGTCGGCAAAAGCCTCGTCGAAGCAGCCGAAGGCGGTATCGAAGGCATATTGGTTTTCGACTACACGCTTTAAAGCACCAGCCCGCCCACCCCCATGCAAGAAAGATCGTCGGCAGAAAGCGCAATCCCTGCCATCAGGCGATCCAGCACCCGGTCGAGGCTGTTTTCGCGGGCGCTGCGGGCCGATCCGGGGCGGCGACAATATATTTGCCGTCATGTCGGCCCAGAACCAGCAGATTGCCGGGATCGACCGGCATGCCGATGCGCAGGATTTCGCCGCCTGCCATACGGATCGACTGCGGCACGATATCCGCCTCGTCGGCGACCGCCGAGGCGCTGAAAATCACGATTATATCACAGGCTGGGCCGACTTCGGCGATTGCCGCCGCAAGAGCCGACTGGTCGTGCGCAACGCGTTTTTCGCAAACAAGCATCCCGCCATTTCGGGTAGCCGTTTTTCCATCAACTCGCGGGTCTTCTCAAGAACCGTCTCGCGGATCGAGGGGAGGCGCGACTGGATCAGCCCGATCCGCGCGCCATTGAAAGGATAGACGTGCAGTGCAGGCTGCGCATCAGGATCGATCTCCTGCAACAGGGTCTCCGGCACGGCAAAAGGAATGATCTTGACGGTGGCGATCATCTGCCCGGCTTCCACGCGCGCATGATTGCGCAGCGTCGCGATGGAAATCCGCGCATCATGTGCATTGACCGCGTCGATACGGCTGACATTGGCGGAAAACACGCCGTTGTGCCGTGCATGCAGGTTGACCCGCCCGGTTGTGGCATTCCCGATTTCCACCTCAGCGGAGGCAAGCGCGCGTCCGATCATCAGTGCAGCCTCATCCTCGCCGATATCGCCCTTTTCCAGACGCGCGGCCAGAACCGAACTTATGCCCGCCCCTCGCAGCAAAGCCAAATTGGCGGCATCAAGAACCGTACCTTTGCGCAAAGTGAGCGCGCCTGCCGTCATCGCATAGCCGAGAATTGCACCTTCGGCGTCATCAAGCGGCATTTCGGCAAATATCATTTCTTCCCCAATTCCCTCACACTATCGTCAATAGAGCATAATCCGACCGGAATGAAAGCTTGATGCCAAAGATCCGCCGGGGAGAAAAACATATGCCTGAAAAACGGTAGATTGCTTAAGCTATGTCAAAATTGTCCGCATAATGTGCGGTAGATGGCGCGGTTTTCCGTCACAATCCCGTTCATTGGGCGGTCAGGAGCCGGTTTGCTTCTTGCAAATCCGTCGCTTTGCGCTTATGCGTCCGCCGCGTCTGACGATTGGAAAGCCGAAAGACGACCAACGAGACCAGGCCAACGCGGCGCAGCCAATTCCGGCTTGAGATATGGCCAAGACATCGCCGCATCTGCGATCAGGCCGGATTATTTAGACAAAATGCCCGGTTTTGGGCGCGACATTACGATCCAGCACAATTTTCGTCAGACACGTGACAAACGGCGTTATTCGTTATAACGGTACTTTTGGAAATTTCAGAATTTACCGAAAACTAGGAAATGATGAATGCGCCGGAATTGACGGTCTGTGCGCAGGATGGAAAGACAAATGAAAAACGGCACCCCCGGACGATCGTTTCGTTCGCCGTCTTGGTCTTCTCTGCGTTTCTCGCAGGTTGCCAGAACCAGGTCCTGCTCTCCCCGAAAGGGGAAGTTGGCATGGCGGAGCGCGATCTAATCCTTTTGCGACCGGCCTTATGCTGCTCGTTGTGGTACCCGTCATCTTCATGACGCTGTATTTCGCCTGGAAGTACCGCGCCTCGAATGAGAAGGCGGATTACCAGCCCGACTGGCATCACTCGACCAGGATCGAGCTTGCGGTCTGGCTCATCCCTATGGCGATCATCGTCGTTCTCGGCTCGGTCACCTGGATCAGCACCCACAAGCTCGATCCGTATCGCCCGCTGGAATCGAACGCGAAGCCGATCAATGTCGAAGTCGTCGCGCTCGACTGGAAATGGCTTTTCATCTATCGGATCAGGCATCGCCACCGTCAACGAGATGGCAATGCCGGTCGATGTGCCGGTCAACTTCAAGCTGACCTCCAGCAACATCATGAATTCCTTCTTCATCCCGCAGCTCGGCAGCCAGGTCTACACCATGCCAAGCATGCAGACGAAGCTGCATCTGGTTGCCAATCATGCGGGCGAATTCGACGGTATCTCCGCCAATTACAGTGGTCAGGGCTTTGCCCAGATGCGCTTCAAGGCACATGCTTACAATCAGGCTGACTTCGACAAGTGGGTGGCCGATGTGAAGGCAAAGGCGAATGGCGAAGAGCTGAGCCGCGACCGTTACGCCTCGCTGGTCCAGCCGAGCGAGAAGGTTCCGCCGCAATATTTCGACTATAAGGATCAGGCGCTGTTCCACAATATCGTGAACCGCTGCTGGGACGGCAAGTCCGTCTGCCTCGACGATGAAATGCATCGTCAACAGATGATCCGCGAAGCGCGCGCCAATCTGCGCAAGTCTTCGCCTGTCGATTTCAGCCTGTGGGCCAGCGACATCATCTGCGCAGTCCAGCCGCAGCGCCTTTCGCAGCTCGAAAACTGATGTGCCGATAGGACCGTGATCTCGAAAGAGGTCACGGCCATCCGCATTCAATCCTTTGTTTCACGCGGTTCCGGAAAGAGCGCTCCTGCGCCGCCCCGGAATTGCTAAAATCGAAGCGTGATAAAAATGTTCGGAAAACTTACGCTCGAAGCGATACCCTATCACGAGCCAATCATCATGGTCACGTTGGCCGCGGTGGCTGGCGGGCGCTCGCTATTCTGGCAGCCATTACCTACTATCGCAAATGGGCTCCGCTCTGGAACGACTGGCTGACGTCCGTCGACCACAAGCGCATTGGCGTGATGTACATCATTCTGGCACTCGTGATGCTGTTCCGCGGCTTCTCGGATGCCGTCATGATGCGCGCCCAGCAGGCCATGGCCTCAGGTGCCAATGAAGGCTTCCTGCCGCCGCACCACTACGACCAGATCTTCACCGCCCATGGCGTGATCATGATCTTCTTCGTGGCGATGCCCTTCATCGTCGGCCTGATGAACTTCGCCGTGCCGCTTCAGATCGGCGCGCGCGACGTGGCTTTCCCTACCTCAACTCGCTCAGCTTCTGGCTGACGGTTGCCGGTGCTATTCTCATCAACATCTCGCTCGGTGTCGGCGAATTCGCCAAGACCGGCTGGCTGGCCTATCCGCCGCTTTCCGGCAAGGAGTTCAGCCCGGATGTCGGGGTGGATTATTATATCTGGGCTCTGCAGATTTCCGGTATGGGGACGCTGCTTTCGGGCGTGAACCTCATCACCACCATCATCAAGATGCGCGCGCCCGGCATGGGCATGATGCAGGTTCCGGTCTTCACCTGGACCGCGCTCTGCTCCAACGTGCTGATCGTTGCAGCCTTCCCGATCCTCACCGCCACGCTGGCAATGCTCAGCCTTGACCGTTATCTGGATTTCCACTTCTTCACCAATGACGCCGGTGGCAATCCGATGATGTATGTGAACCTGATCTGGATCTGGGGTCACCCGGAAGTCTATATTCTGGTTCTGCCGTGCTTCGGCATCTTCTCGGAAATCGTGGCAACCTTCTCCGGCAAGCGCCTGTTCGGCTACAAGTCGATGGTTTACGCTACCGTTGCCATCACCATCCTGTCGTTCCTGGTCTGGGTCCACCACTTCTTCACCATGGGCGGCGGCGCCAACGTCAATGCCTTCTTCGGCGTGGCGACCATGATCATCTCGATCCCGACAGGGGCGAAGGTCTTCAACTGGCTCTTCACCATGTATAAGGGCCGCGTCCGTATGGAAACGCCGGTCATGTGGACCATCGGTTTCATGTGCACCTTCGTCGTCGGCGGCATGACGGGCGTTCTGCTCGCCGTTCCGCCAGCAGACTTCGTGCTGCACAACTCGGTGTTCCTGATCGCCCACTTCCACAATGTGATTATCTCGGGCGTTCTGTTCGGCTGCTTCGCAGGCGTCGTTTACTGGTGGCCGAAGGCTTTCGGCTTCAAGCTGAATGAACGTCTTGGCAAGAACGCATTCTGGTGCTGGCTCGTCGGCTTCATCCTGGCCTTCATGCCGCTCTATGTGCTCGGCCTGATGGGCATGACCCGTCGTCTGAACCACACCGAGAACCCGGCATGGCACATCTATCTCATTGTTGCTGCCATCGGCGTTGCGATCATCCTGTGCGGTATCGTATTCCAGGTTCTGCAGATCGCGATCTCGATCCGCGACCGCGAAAAGCTGCGCGACACCAATGGCGACAGCGGGGTACGGGCCGTACGCTGGAATGGTCGCTGGCTTCGCCGCCTGCCTTCTACAACTTCGCCGAAGTTCCGCATGTGCGCGATCATGACGGCTGGTGGGATATGAAGCAGAACGGTTATGTGCGCCGCACTGAAAAGTTTGCGCGCATCCATATGCCGAAGAACACCGGCACCGGCTTCATCATCGGTATGCTGAACATTCCGCTCGGCTTTGCCCTGGTGTGGCACATCTGGTGGCTGGCAATTGCCTCGGCCCTCGCTGTGCTGGCCGTTGCCATCGCTCACTCGTTCAACAATGACAGAGACTATTACGTCTCGGCCGAAGAGGTGCAGAGCGTCGAAGATCTTCGCACCCGGCAACTGACTGCTCAGGAGGCTTGATCCATGAGCGCTAGCATTTCAACCGCCGCACCGTTCACGGGCGGAAACGAGCATCCGCTCACGAGGATCATCACGATGCAGGGTCGACCACGACGGTCGGCTTCTGGATTTACCTGATGAGCGACTGCGTCCTCTTCTCAGGCCTGTTTGCAACCTATGCCGTTCTGGCGCATCAGTTCGCGGGCGGTCCCACCGGCCGTGAACTGTTCGATCTGAACTTCGTTCTGATCGAAACCATGCTCCTGCTGGTGTCGTCGCTGACCTACGGTCTGGCAACGCTTTCGATGTTCAAGAAGAACCGCGCAGGCGTTCTGTTCTGGCTGGGCGTGACCTTCCTGCTGGGCGCTGCCTTCCTCGTGATGGAAATCTATGAATTCAATCACCTGATCCATGAAGGTGCAGGTCCGGGCCGCAGCGCGTTCCTCTCGGCCTTCTTTGCGCTGGTGGGAACCCATGGTCTTCACATCACGTCCGGCCTGATCTGGATTCTGGTGCTTTCCGCCCAGCTTCTGCGTGACGGTCTGACGGAAAAGAACCAGACGCGCGTGATGTGCCTCAGCCTCTTCTGGCACTTCCTGGACATCATCTGGATCGGCGTCTTTACTCTTGTCTATCTGCTGGGGGTACTGTGATGAGCTCTGCACATGAAACACACGACCACGGCGCAAGCCACGGCAACCTGAAGTCCTATTTGATCGGCTTCGTGCTGGCGGTCGTCCTCACCGTCGTTCCCTTCATGATGGCCATGAACGGCTACTTCACGCCGGGAACCACCGCTGCTATCGTGCTCGGTATCGCCGTCGTCCAGATTCTGGTGCATCTGGTTTACTTCCTGCACCTCGATCCGAAGTCGGAAGGCGGCTGGAATATTCTGGCGCTCATCTTCACGGTTATCATTCTGGCTATCGTGCTTGCCGGCTCCATCTGGGTCATGCATCACCTCGATACCAATATGATGCCGATGTATATGTCGCCCGAAGACGTGCGCAATCTGCCGTAACAAGGTTTGTCAAAGCATTCCCTGCACCACAATGCTGCGGGGAATGCTTCTGCGAGCCTCGCAAAACAACTGGCCTGACGGCCCGTGATCGCGGCTTTATCCTCCCTCTCTCCCCAAAGCCGCGTGGCGCCCGGTTCCCTCCGGGGCGCCTTCTCTATTGATTGTTGGAGCATGCCTCCAGAAAGTAGGGACCGGTTTCAGGAGATATGCTAAAACAATTGGATAGAGCATCTGCTGTTTGTCTATTAAAGTGTAGAAAATAGAAATATATGGTATTGATTTACCATATATGCGTATCGCGTTTGTTATACTTTCATAAGTTATGTATTGTCGTTGGTGTTATATAGTTTTGCGTCTATCTTTTCTCGCAATTATTGAGAGGATGCAATGAATTTATTTAATAATATACTTATTAATAAGCGTATTCTTGGGGTGGCGGTTTTGCCTCAGTTGTTTCGTTCTCGGGCATCGCTGCCGCAGCACCGGCTATGCTTTCAGCCTCCGTCAATGTACGTACAGGACCCGGCGTCAGTTTCGGCCGTATCGCGACATTTCCGGCCGGGATGCAGGTCGACGCCGGTCCTTGCCGCGGCGGCTGGTGTCAGGTTCGCAACGGGAGATATTTCGGCTGGGTTTCGGCTCGCTATGTCCGGTTCGGAGCCTATGCGGGTCGTCCGGTCTATCCGGCGCGGCCGGGGCCGAATGTCATCATTGAGGAAGACTGGGGCCGGATTTCGGCTGGTACGGCCCCGGCGGCATGGCTGGCGACCGGATTATGTTCCACCGTGCAGCTGGCGCGGTTGCGGCCCTTACGGACCACCGGCTTGGCGGCGTAACTGGAATCCGAACTGGGGCGTAGGTCCGCGAGTTATGCGTTCATGGCCTCCTGTCGGCCCGGATTTACCGCTGATTCAACCGCAGAGACCGTTGCAGCCGCAAAGGCCGATCTGGGGCCCTGGCCCGGCGGTTGGCAATACCACTGGCGGCGGCATCCATTTTGGAAATATTCGTCCCTATCATGCTGGACGCTGATCGAAACGGCACGCAGAGCCTTGTTCATCGAATTTCGGTATTAAGAACAAGAGATATGATGTGTGGGAAGACGAGAAGTTTTGGTATCAGGTCGTTCCCTCCTCCTCCCAATGACCTGATGGCGGCTCGTCGGCAGAAACCCCGCCGACGAGCCGTTAAGCCTTTCAAGGCATGTGGTCCTGCAATCAGATCGATAGGGCTGCAAATGCTTTCATAGGCACGGAAAATTGCAATGGTGTGGTAACGTTAATACTCCATTGACTGAAATGGTCCATATCTAGCGTTGTTGCTTGGACTTCCGTTCTCCCTATGGTAATCCCTGAATCGTCCTGGGCTGGGGTAATGAACGGGACGCTGCCAAGCGACCGCATAGACAGGAACCGGACAGTAGCGCGTATGACTTGGAGTAACAGGACGATACAGGGAAGGGGCATCGCCGTGCTTTTGCTGGCGGCTCATTTTTCCTCCTTCGCGGTGTCGCCTGCATTGGCGTTCGAGATCTTCGGTGTTCGTCTGTGGGGCGAGGACAAGAAGGAAGATCCCGACATCATCGACCCGAAGACCTATACCGTCGAGGTCACGACTACGGGCGACCGCAAGAATGCGGACGGCACGCAAGCCGATCTGAAATCCACCATAGAAGGCGCTTCGGGCCTGGTTTCGGATGCAGAGACCTGCATCGGGATCCGCCGGTCTGCTGGCCAAGGCGCGCGGCGATTATCGTCGCATTCTGGCCGCGCTCTATGGCGAGGGCCGCTATGGCGGCACGATTTCTATTCTCGTCGATGGCCGCGAGGCAAACGACATTCCGCCCGACGCGGAAATCCCCAACAATGCCAAGGTTGCGATCTCGGTCGATCCAGGCCCGCAATTTCTGTTTTCACGCACCGCCATTTCCAATATTGCGCCGCCGCCGGTCGACAAGCGCGATAAGGTGCAGTCGCCGGAAGAGGCAGGCTTCGCGCCCGGACAGGTGGCGCGGTCCGGCACGGTCATCAAGGCTGAGCGCCTTGCCGTCGAGGCATGGCGCCAGCAGGGCTATGCGAAAGCGCGGGTTACCGGCGAGGACATTGTCGCCGACCATGCCGATAATCGCGTTTCTGCCGATGTTTCGCTCGATCCCGGCCAGAAGGCGCATTACGGTCCGGTCAGCGTTGTCGGTACGGCGCGCATGGACCCGCAATTCGTGGCCTGGATGACCGGCGAAAGAAGGCCAGGAATACGATCCCGACGACATCGAGAAAGCCAAGAAGCGTCTCGGTCGCATGGAAGTGTTCCGGGCGATGAGTTTCGAGGAAGCTGAAAAGATCGAGCCGGATGGCAGTCTGCCGATGACGCTCAATGTGCAGGAGCGCAAGCCGCGCCGTTTCGGCTTCGGTGCCGAATATTCGACTATCGACGGTTTCGGCCTGACCGGCTACTGGATGCACCGCAACCTGTTCGGGCGCGGCGAGCGTCTGCGTTTCGACGCCAAGATCAGCGGCATAGGCGGCACGCAGGACAATTCCTTCGACCCGAAGAACTTTACCTATCTTATCGGTACGAGCTTTACGAAGCCGGGCGTCTATACGCCGGATACGGATTTTGTCGCCGCGCTTGATGCCAAGCGCGAAGTGCTGGATGCCTATACCGAAACCTCGGTCAATGCGAAGACGGGCTTCACGCAGATATTCAGCGACGAGTTGTCGGGCGCGCTCTATGCCAAGGCCAGCCATGGTACTTTCGACGATGACGTATTCGGCAACCGCACCTTCACGACGGCGGGTCTTGAGGGCAACCTTCTCTATGACAGCCGCAACAACAAGCCTGACCCGAGTTCGGGCTTCTATCTTGAGGGCAATATCCAGCCCTTCTATGAATTCCAGTACGGCAATTTCGCTACCCGTTTCACCGCCGAAGGCCGCACCTATTACGGCTTTGGCGAAAAGGATCGTGTGATTCTCGCGGGCCGTCTCAAGGTCGGTTCGATTGTCGGCGCCTCGGTCGAGGATCTGCCGCCGAGCCAGCTCTTCCTGGCAGGCGGCGGCGGTTCGGTTCGCGGTTACGGCTATCGCAATATCGGCGTCAGTGCGGGCAATGGCGAGATCATCGGCGGACGTTCACTTGTCGAGGCCAATGGTGAAGTGCGCACCCGCATCACCGATTCCATTGGCGCGGTGGCATTTGTCGATGCCGGTTACGTCGGTGAAAAATCCTTCCCCGATTTCTCGGAACAGATGCGTGTCGGTGTCGGTGGCGGTCTGCGCTATCTGACCGGTCTCGGACCGATCCGCCTTGATGTCGCCGTTCCGCTCAACCGCCGCTCGGGCGATCCGAGCTATGGCTTGTACGTAGGTATAGGACAGGCGTTTTGACCAGATTTCTCGCAATCATCGCCTTCGTCGCATTCGCCGTCACGGCAGTCATCTTCGGCTGGCCTGAGCGAGAGGCACCGGTGACGGCCCGCGCTCAGGAAAATGCTCAGGCGCAGGAGTCGGATAATGCACAGGCTCAGCCCGAAGAAGAGAAATCCTATTTCCTGTCTTTCGTGGAAAGCCAGCTTTCCGCGCCGAACCGCCGTATTTCCATTTCCGGCATCAGCGGCGTTCTGTCTTCGGAAGCAACCGTTGGTTCGATCACCATCGCAGACCGTGAAGGCGTCTGGCTGCGTATCGAGAATGCCAAGCTGAACTGGAGCCGCACCGCACTTCTGGTCGGTCGCCTCAGCATCCAGTCGCTGGCCGCCGAGCGTATCGATGTCATTCGCAAGCCGTTGCCTGACAACAGCCTGCCATCGCCGGAATCATCGACGTTCAGTCTGCCGGACCTGCCGATTTCGATCAATCTCGACCAGCTTGCCATTGCGCGCCTGCATTTCGGGCCGGACATTTTCGGCCTCGAATCGGAAGTGTCGGCCAATGGTAGTCTTTCGCTCGCCGATGGTTCGCTGAATTCCAATTTCGATATCAAGCGCCTTGACGGCCCAGGCGGCAATTTTGCCCTTCGCGCAGCCTATGCCAATGCCGATCAGAAGGTCGATCTCGACCTGAAAGTCTCGGAACCGGCCAACGGCATTGTCGCCAACCTGTTGAACATCGATGGCCGTCCGCCGGTTGATCTCACTTTGACCGGTGCCGGCCCGCTTGACGCGTTGAAGGTGGACCTTGCGCTCGACACCAATGGCAGCCGCACGCTGACGGGCGAATTCGCACTCAACCGGCAAGGTCAGGCACCCGATGGCGGACGTGTTTTCTCTGCCCGTTTCAATGGTCCGATCGCGGTTCTGGTGCCGCCGGTATTCCGTGATTTCTTCGGTGCCGAGACGATGCTGTCGGCTGATGGCTTTCTCAAGGATGCAGGCGGCTTCCGTCTCGACGATCTGGCGCTGAGCAGTGCTGCCTTGAAGCTGAAGGCTTCCGCCGAGACAGGTAACGACCGCTTCCTCAACAAGCTGCGTATCGATGCTTCGATTGCCGATGAAAGCAAGGGACGCGTTCTCCTGCCGGTCAAGGGCGCGGAAACCTATATCGACAATGCAAGGTTCCAGGTCGCTTATGGTGATCGCCCGACCAATGACTGGACAGGAACGCTCGCCATTGCCGGTCTCAAGAACGCAACGATTTCTGCCCAGAGCATCGCACTCGACATGGGCGGCGTTGCTGAAAATTTGGATGATGCCGCCAATCGCCATATCACCTTCAAGGTCAATGGCGGGATGGACGGCATTTCCGCGAACGTGCTGAAATGGCCGAAGCGCTCGGAAGCAAGATTGCGCTTGCCATCGACGGTGCATGGCGTGCCGGTTCGCCGGTGGAGCTGGCGCAAGCCAATATTGCTGGCAACGGTCTCAGTCTCGACCTCAAGGGCAATATTGACGACTTTGCCTTCAACGGTGATATCGCTGCCAAGGTGGCAAGCCTTGCACCTTTCGGCGCTCTCGCCGACCGTGACCTTGCAGGCAGCATCGATGTCAATGCCAAGGGCATTGTTCGCCCGGTCAGCGGTGCATTCCAGCTCGACCTCAACGGAACGGCGCAGAACATGCGCACCGGTACGGAAGCGGTTGACCGCATTCTCGACGGTGCTGTCAACCTGAGCGGTGCGCTTGGCCGCAGCGCCGAAGGTTTTCGGCGCGTGACTTCCGTATCGGCAATGAGCTGAGTGAAATCACCGCCAATGGTTCCTTTGCCTCCGACAAGGCAAGTTTCGATTTCGGCGTGATGCTGTCCGATCTGAAGCTTCTTTCGGATCAGGCATCGGGCCGGATGACGGTCAAGGGCAGCGCGCGCGGCGACGACAAGCTGATCGCACTGGCATTGCGCGCTGATGCGCCGCAAGGCACTCTTGCTGGGCGCAAGCTTTCCGAAGGCGGTCTTGATTTCAATGCCATGCTTGACGGCAATGCAAAGACAGGCGCCGCCCTTTCCGGCAAGCTTGCCGGTAGTGCATTCTCAATGGCCAGCGCGTCGATCTTGGAACGTTGATTGACATCGTCAATGACGAAAAGCGCCTGACCGATCTCGTCTTCAATGCAGGCGGTGCGCATCTTTCGGGCAATGTCACCCAGACCGCGAAAGGTCTCCTGACCGGCGCGCTGAAGCTCGATGCACCGGATATTTCCACGGCTGCAGCCCTGGCGCTGGCAGAGGCGACCGGCGCGGCCAATGCCGACATCACGCTTGACGCCAATGACGGCCGCCAGAATGCATCGATCACAGCCAATGCCAAGGACATCAAGGTCAATGGCAATCATATCACGTCGGCTGACATTGCCCTGATGGCAAAGGACCTGTTCGGGGTGCCGGTGGTTGACGGCAATGCCGCGGCGCGCGACATCATGGTCGGCACGTTCGGCATCGACAGTTTTGACGCCGAGGCCAATGCGACCGGGTCGAAGACCGATTTCACGGCCAACACCAAGCTGAAGATCGGTACGGTCGCCAGTGCTGCCGGTTCGCTGGAACCGAAGGATGGCGGTTTTGAACTGGGTCTCGCCTCGGCCAATGTGAAGCAGGGCACGCTCAGCGCCAATCTGGCCGCGCCCGCCACCATTTCCATGAAGGGTGAGGAAATCTCCTTCGGCGATATCATCATCAATACAGGCGCGGATGCCAGTGCCGGTCAGGTCAAGGTCAATGGCGTGGTCGATGGTCGTCTTGATCTTTCGGTCGCTCTTTCCAATCTGCCGCTGGCGCTTGCCAATACGTTCAAGCCGGAACTGGGGCTCGGCGGCACAGTCAACGGCACGGCTCGCATCACCGGCACGAAAGAAGCGCCCAATGTCGCCTTCGATATGGCGGCGCGCGGCGTGACGGCAGCCGAGCTTAAAAGCAGGGCATTGCGGCTCTCAATGCCGATGCCAAAGGCACCTCTGCCGATAATCGGCTCAATGTCGATGCGCATGTCACTGGAGGAGGCGGCATTGATGTTCGCGCCAATGGTAGTGTGCCGCTGGGCAAGGGCGACCTCGCGATTGACGTCAATCTCGCCAATCTTCCGCTGACGGCGCTGAACGGTGCGGTCAAGGGACAGGATCTTGCCGGTAATGTTACCGGGACAGCGCGTGTGACAGGGCCGCTCACCAATCCTGCAGCAACCTTCAATCTGCGCGGCACCGGCCTTGCAGCCAAGCCGCTGCGCGATAACGGGCTTGCGCCTCTGACCCTGCAAGCCGCCGGCAGCTATGCGGCCATGGCCATCGACTTCTCGTCGCTGACCGTCGATGGTCCACGCGGCCTCAATGTTACCGCCAATGGCAAGGTGCCATTCTCGGGGCAGGGGCTTGGCGTCAATGTCAATGGCAGCGTTCCGCTGGCGCTCGCCAACCGTTTCCTGGCGGATCGCGGTGCGCAGGCAAATGGTACGCTGACGCTGACCGCCAGCGTTTCGGGCGGTTTCAACCGTCCGCAATTGCGCGGCATGTTCTCCACCAATGGCGCAACCTTTGTCGATCCAGACACCAATGTCCGCCTCAACAATATCAATATCATGGGCAGCATGGATGGCGAAACTGTCACGCTGCGCCAGGTCAATGCCGCGCTCGGCAGCGGCGGTTCGGTTTCCGCCAGCGGTACGATTTCGACCAATGCCGAAGCAAACTTCCCGGCCAATATAGAGATCAAGCTCAATCGCGCCCGCTATGCCGATGGCAAGCTGGTCGTGGCGACGGTGGATGGCGGGATCACGATCAGCGGTCCGCTGATGCGCGATCCGCTGATTTCAGGTCGCATCGATGTCGACAGGGCGGAAATCTCGGTGCCGGAAAATCTCGGCGGTGGTGCAGCCTATGTTCCGGTTCGCCACAAGAACACGCCGAAGAACGTTCAGGCGACGCTTGATCGCGCCAAGGTCGAAACGCGCCGCAGCCGGGTGCCGACACCGACAGCGCGTCCGACCGTGCCGCGCCTCGACGTTCTCATCAATGCGCCCAACCAGATTTTCGTGCGCGGTCGTGGCCTCGATACGGAACTGGGCGGACGTCTTCGCCTGACCGGACCTGTGACCGACATCAAGCCGGTCGGCTCCTTCGACATGATCCGCGGCCGCATCGGCATTCTCGGCCAGCGCATTACCTTCGACGAAGGCCATGTCACGCTGGTGGGTGATCTCAATCCGCAGCTCAATTTCGTGGCGCGTTCGGAAGGCAATGAAATCACCGCAATCGTAACGGTGACGGGTACGGTCGATAATCTCGATATCAAGTTCTCGTCGACACCGGAATTGCCGCAGGATGAAGTGCTGGCGCAGTTGATCTTCAAGCGCTCCATTGGCGAATTGTCGGCGTTCCAGATCGCACAGCTTGCTGCTGCGGCGGCAGAACTGGCGGGCGGTTCCAACAACTCGCTGATGAACAAGCTGCGCGCCGGAACGGGTCTTGACGATCTCGATGTCGTGACGGATGACAAGGGCCAGACGGCAGTTCGCGCCGGTCGGTATATCCGCGACAATATCTATCTGGGCGTGGAAGCAGGTTCAGGCGGTTCTACCAAGGGCACTGTCAATCTCGACATCACCCGCAATCTGAAGGCCAAGGGGTCGCTGGGTGCGGAAGGCGATTCCAGCGGCGGTATCTTCTACGAAAAGACTATTGATCGCCGCAAATTATTGAAGGCGATCCAGGCCGGGTTTCAGGACTCGGCCTTTTGCTATTCTGTCTGCAATCCAGAATAGCAGCTCCAGGTGAAAACCATAATTTTGCCATCAAATAACCGCCAGGCACATACGTTCGCCGCATTTGCCTTGATTTTTAAATCGATTGAATTTCCATAATCGCTACAATTTATGCTTTAAATGGTGATTTTCCGACACGTTTGCGCGAGTTGTTTAACCGTTCTTCAACCATAAGAACGCAAATTGCTGTTGAGTATGGCGGTCGCTTGACGGCTGTGTTTCAACCCTTCTGTCCGGGTAATTTGCATGACCAAGTTCATTGACGATCTGAGCCGCCGCCGCTTCCTTTTGGCACCGGAGCCATCCTCCTCACCGGTGCTGCCGGTTGTAACCAAACGATGGATATGTCGGCCCTGCAGATGAATATCGACCCGATGTCGACTGGCGGGATTACGCCGATGCGTCCGCAGATCAGCGTCGACCGCGATATCACGACGCCGGATGTCATGTATGCCGCCGTACAGGAAGGGCCGTATTCGCTGCCCGCAATTCCATACCAGAAAGTGCCGAAGCAATTCCGCCGTCAGATCGTGCCGGACCCGACAGGACAAGCGCCGGGAACGATTGTCGTCAGCCTCAAGGATCATCTTCTCTACTACGTTCTACCGGGTGGCGAAGCGCTGCGTTACGGCATCGGTATCGGCAAGGCGGGCTTTGAATGGTCAGGCACTGCCAATGTCCAGTATAAGAGGCAATGGCCGGTCTGGACGCCGCCGCCGGAGATGATCCAGCGCAAGCCGGAGCTGGCGAAATACCGCAACGGCCAGGAGCCCGGCCCGCAAAACCCGCTGGGTGCACGCGCGCTCTACATTTTCCAGAATGGGCAGGACACCGGCTATCGCATCCACGGCTCGCCCGAATGGTGGTCTATCGGCCAGTCCATGTCCTCCGGCTGTATCCGCCTGATGAACCAGGACATTATCGACCTCTATAACCGCGTTCAGGGAAGGCCCCGATCATCGTCGGATAAGCAATTGATTTCTCACAAAAGGCCGCGCCAGATCTGGCACGGCTTTTTATTTCAGTCTCGATGTGTTTACTCGTAGCGCATCGATTTCGGCATAGCTTCGCCGAGATTGATGAAATGGCGCAGTTCGGCGCGCAGATTTTCTGCCGAGGCCATATGGACCTGGCTCTGCGGCGCAACATCGTTCTGCACGATCTGGGTGGATACGCCCGGCATGACAAACGCTCCTGCGGTCAGGACGAGGGCGGCGGCAATGCCCAAGCGTCGTTCGGTTCTGGCCTGCATTTCTATCTCCTTGTGTCACCTGCGGCGACTTAAAATTAAGAATCATACCTGTTCGCAAAACGCTGGGCTTTCCTGTCCCTGGCGGTCAGTGAAAAGTCGCGCGCTGCGTAAAATTCAAAGCGCTGTCGATGGCATGAATCGGTATTGGCAACAAAGTCTGGCCGAAATCAGCCAGCGTATCGGCAAAATTGCGGGCAGCCCTGCTACATCGTCGCAGCGACGACGGCAGGCAATGGCTTCAAGGCAGGTATCGAGCAGCAGCGCGTCCTGATTGTGGATGCCGGAAATCAACCCCAGCGTCAGGCATTCCTCGCGGCAGACATGGTGCGAATCGAAAGGAAACGCCCGCAACGGACAGCTGGCGCAATGGCGCAGAACGCGGATGAAATGCGACAGCTCGCCCAACGCGCGTTTTGCTTCCGACGGTCCGAGAACTTCCGAATAGAGGCCCCAGGTCATTTCCCACGGGATGATCGAGCCGGTCTCGAAACCTGCAGTCCAGCGGCGATAGCCTTCCAGCACCAGCTTCTCCGGCAGGCGATCGAAATAGCCCGCACTGTTGGCGCCGTTCAGTTGGGATATGCGCATATTCATGTCCGCCTCCCGCAGAAGGTGCGGAACGAAGACATGCGCATGGATGCGGGGACAAAGCCCTGCTTGCCTGCCGAGGGACGTTCGGTTTCCCCGCACATTACAATATCCGGTCGGCAAGAGACTGAGCTGCCAGGGCAGGCCGTCGACATTTGCGGACCGGCATTCGCCGAGACCAATCATAGGGTCCTCCAATCGAAAGGGTTCAAGGCCCAGACATCAAAGGTTGTGAATTTGCACTGTATATAAAAGCCTGAAAATACATCTGGAGTCAATTCCTCAACTTTAAAACATATTATATTTCAATTATTTAGAATAATTCTAGACTAGAATAGTCATGTTTACAGCATTCAGGCAGGAACGCAACCGCTGCGGGGCGCAGCGGTTGCGGCAAACGGGCGCATAATGCGCGAAGGAGAGACCGCGGATCATCCGCCCCTTTGCAAAGGAGCTCGTTCTCGCGAACAGGCTTTGATGCATTTCCAGAAACGGCGCAAATGGCGCGATTTACCGGAAATGCTTTCGGGAGCGCCGATCTGATTCAATCAGACGGCAACACACTCTAATGACCCGAATGGTCCTCGCCCTTCTGGCCGCTTTGCGCGGTGACGGGGAAATCGATCGTGACCTTACCGGCCTTTTCGAATTCCAGCGTCACCGGCACGGTCTCGCCTTCCTTGTACGGCTTCTCCGGCTGGATGAACATGAGGTGATAACCACCGGACTTCAGCTCGACCTTCTCGCCTGCCGGGATATCGAGACCGCCTTCAAGCTGGCGCATCTTCATCACGTCATTCTGCATCGACATTTCGTGGATTTCGACACGCTTGACGCCTTTGTGGTGACGGAAACCAGCTTGTCGGCATTCTTGCCGTCATTGGCGATGGTCAGAAACCCGCCTGCGACCTTGGCACCGGGAACCATGGCGCGTACCGAAGGGCCCGTGATTTCGAGGTCACCAAGCTTCGTCGGCATTGCTGCCTGCATGGAGGCATGGTCCATCTTGCCCATATGGTCCATCTGGCCCATCTTGCCGTGCCCGTCATGGCCGCCATGCTCATCGTCAGCACCTGCCGCCATTACATGCAGCTGGGGCGCGGGGTGCTTCAGATCGTGCGGGTTCTGGCCATCCTTGGGGATTTCCGTCCAGGCAACTGATGCATCGCTTCCACAAAGCTGTGTCACGGGGAAGGAGAGGGTCGTATCCTTGTCGAATTTGGCGAGCTGGCCGACGACGGTGAATTCATCATAGAAGTCGCTGGGCAGATTGCCCTCGGTGAAGCGGACTTCCTGGACACCCGAGGACACGTCCTTGCCATGCACCTTGTAGCTCTTCGCGTAGTCGCCCTTGAAGGTCTCTATCTTCCAGCCTGCCTTGGCCTGCGGCTGAGCCGAAATGAAGCCTTCGGGTAGCTCGATCTTTACTTCGGTCGTGGGCTTGCCATCGCAGCCATGTGGAATGCGGAAGGTTGCCTTGTAGAAGCTGCCTGCCTTGGCTTCGCCCTGGTCGAGAGGAATGGGCATGGGCCATGCCGGCGGAGGCGCATAATGCAGCAAATGAGATCGCAGAAGCGAGAAAACGATAGTTTTTCATTGTGTTAAACCTGAATAATCGTTGGAAGACGCGCCGAAACTGGGTTTGGGCGCAATTTCATTGCGGAATGCGGTTCAGAGCGCGATTGTGAACTGATTGAATCAGATTGGGGCTCAAACTGTTTGCTTTGGCGCGCATCTTGTCCGAAAGCCGTTTCAGACCTTTCGGGATGCGCTCAAAAGAACGCATTCGCTCAAACGGGATTATTCAGGCGATGGGCGGCGCTTGCGGCGGAGCCGATGGGGATAGGCGTTGCGGCGCAGAACGGGCTGCGGCGGCACGATCCCGTCGGCCATGGCGATATGGGGGCAGCGCCGGTGGAACCGGCAGGTGCCGGGCACAGGAAGGCCGACGAAATCCGGCAGGCTTCGCAACTATTGTTGCTCAGATGCTTGTCGTGACCCTGATTGTTCGGATCGGAGCCGTGGTCACCGATACAAAGCACCGGATAGGTGCCGTCCGGCAGTTTGTACTGGGCAAGCAGATAGCTGTCGGGCCCATTGAGATCGACGGGTTTATGCGCAAAGGCGACGAACATCAGGGCAAATACGCTGAGGATGCGTATCGCCAGAGACATCCGATATTGGCCGATGCTCGTCTTCAACTCAAAGCTTCTCCGTTCAAGCCGAATTTACCTAGCCTATGCGGGCCGTCTTTGCCACTGGACAAATAGTCCGATTGTTAGGGAATAGGGGAATAGGGAATAGGGAATAGGGAATAGGGGAATAGGGAATAGGGTGTGGGCAGGCGGTGGACAAGGCAAGCAAAATATTTGCCTTGACCGAGAAATAAGCGTTTTCCCTTACTCCCTTACTCCCTTACTCCCTTACTCCCTTACTCCCTTACTCCCTTACTCCCTTACTCCCTTACTCCCTACACATACCGCCCGCCGCGCTGCAGAACCTCGATCTTGTAGCCATCGGGGTCTTCGGCAAAGAAGAAGCGGGCAAGCTGCACGCCATTGTTCTTGAAATCGACCAGCTTGCCGACCTTGAAGCCAAGTTCCGTGAAACGGGCATGTTCTGCATCGACATCATCGACCGCCACGGCGAGATGACCATAGCCATCGCCAAGATTGTAAGGCTCGGTACGGCCCTTGTTCACGGTCAGCTCGACTTCAAAATCGGCTTCCGCATTGCGCAAATAAATCAATGTGAAGGTTTCGAAATCGATGCGTTCCGCAATATCGAGGCCAAAAGCCTGATTGTAGAAGGAAACGGACTTCTCTTCGTCGAGAACGCGGATCATCGTGTGAATGGCTTTGGCCATGGCTTGCTCCGATGTTTGGAATGGAGCATTTCCAGCAAAAGTGCGAAGCGGTTTTGCGCTGGATAATGCGTGAGAAGAAATATTTAGAGTAGCTCCAGCAATTCTTTCGTAAATGGAACCACTCTAAATGGTTGGGCACTATTGGCGTTTGGTTGGAAAGCTGATTATGTCAGGACTGGATATGAAGCAACAATGAAGGAGCAGGGCGGTAAGGTGCGAGGGCAATAAGGCAATCGGGCAGTCTGTTCTGCTCGATATGGATTTCCTTATGTCGCCGCTTCCTTACCCTCTTGGTGCAGTGAAATGGCAAGCGTAACACGCGAACAGGTTCTGGAGCGGCTGAAGGCCGTGACGGGGCCGGATTTCGAAAGCGATGTTGTGTCGCTCGGTCTGGTTTCCGATATTTTTATTGCCGACGGCAAGGTCTTTTCTCCATCACGGTCCCCGCCGAGCGCGCCGATGCGCTGGAGCCGATGCGGCTTGCTGCTGAAAAGGCCGTGAAGGAAATTCCGGGCGTCACCGGTGCGCTGGTCACGCTTACGGCGGAAAAAGAGGCGGACGCACCAGCGACGATGCGCCGCCGCCACCCAAACCGCAGCCGCGCCCTGCCGCCGCACCCGCACAGCACCGCCATCCCGCGCCACCGCAACGCCCGGCGCAAAAGCCCGGCATTCCGGGCGTCGGCGCGATCATTGCCGTTGCTTCCGGCAAGGGCGGCGTCGGCAAGTCCACCACGGCGGTCAATCTGGCGCTCGGTCTTGCCGCCAACGGGCTGAAGATCGGTATTCTGGATGCCGATATTTACGGGCCGTCCATGCCGCGCCTGCTTGGCCTTTCCGGCCGCCCGGAAACGGTCGAGGGACGAACCCTCAAGCCGATGGAAAATTTTGGCATCAAGGTCATGTCGATGGGCTTCATGGTCGATGAGGAAACGCCGATGATCTGGCGCGGGCCGATGGTCATGTCGGCGCTGACGCAGATGCTGCGCGAAGTGGCCTGGGGCGAGCTTGATGTTCTGGTGGTCGACATGCCGCCCGGCACCGGCGACGCACAGCTGACCATGGCGCAGCAGGTGCCGCTGGCAGGCGCCGTTATTGTTTCGACGCCGCAGGATCTGGCGCTGATCGACGCGCGCAAGGGCTTGAACATGTTCCACAAGGTGAATGTGCCGCTTCTCGGCATCGTCGAAAACATGAGCTATTTCATCGCGCCCGACACCGGCGCGCGCTATGATATTTTCGGCAATGGCGGCGCGAGGAAGGAAGCGGAACGTCTCGACGTGCCGTTCCTCGGCGAAGTGCCGCTGCATATGGACGTCCGTGCCTATTCGGACGCTGGCACGCCGATTACCGTCAAGGAGCCGGATAGCGAACACGCGAAAATCTATCGCGAGATAGCGCGCAAGGTCTGGGACAACATGAAAGGCGGCAAGGGGCCGGGAAGCCAGCGCCGGCCATTGTTTTGAGTAAGAAAAGGGCCGTTTCCGGCCCTCAGATTGATTACAAACCCCTCGATTTTTGGAAGCAGTCAAAAACGAGGGGTTTTGATTCCGATTTGTTCACGTTCTGAATCTGGGACGTTCCGTGAATCTGAGGTCATTTTGACCCTGCCGGAGGTTTGTCAGCAGCCTGAGGGCCGTTTCCGGCCCTTTTCTTTGGTCAGGTGATAACGCTCGGCGCATCGCGTCCGCTGCGCTTCTTCACCTGCGTGATTTGTTCTGCCGCCTCGATGAATGGGGCCAGCGTTTCCTGCGTATCGAGATTATGCTTCGCGGTGTCCGCTTCATAGCGCTCGACATAGATGCGGATGGTTGCGCCAGATGTGCCGGTGCCGGACAGGCGCAGCACCACGCGACCGCCTTCGGGGAAATAGATGCGGATGCCCTGATGCTCGCTGATCGAGCCGTCGACCGGATCGTGATAGGCAAAATCGTCGGCTTTCTCGATTTTGAGGCCGTTGACCGTGGTGCCGGGCAGGCTGGCAAGCTTGTCGCGCAGATCGGCCACCAGCTTTTGGCGATATCGGAATCGACCGCTTCATAATCGTGGCGGGTGTAATAGTTGCGCCCGAAACGCGCCCAATGTTCCTCGACGATTTCCTTCACGCTCTGCTTGCGCACAGCGAGAATATTGAGCCAGAGCAGCACGGCCCACAGGCCGTCCTTCTCGCGCACATGGTCGGAGCCGGTGCCGGAGCTTTCCTCGCCGCAGATCGTGACCTTGCCGTTGTCGAGCAGATTGCCGAAGAATTTCCAGCCCGTCGGCGTTTCAAACATGCCGATGCCGAGCTTGTCGGCCACGCGGTCGGCGGCGGCACTGGTCGGCATGGAGCGCGCAATGCCCTTGATGCCGTCCTTGTAGCCCGGCGCCAGATGCGCATTGGCGGCGAGCATGGCAAGCGAATCGGATGGCGTGACGAAGATGCCGCGCCCGATAATGAGGTTGCGATCGCCGTCGCCATCGGAAGCCGCGCCGAAATCCGGCGCATGATCGGACATCAAAAGATCATAGAGATCCTTGGCATAGACGAGATTCGGATCGGGATGATGACCGCCGAAGTCCGGCAGCGGCACGAAATTGACCACACTGCCTTCCGGCGCGCCGAGACGGCGCTCAAAAATTTCCTTGGCGTAAGGTCCGGTCACGGCATGCATCGCGTCGAACTTCATGCGGAACCCGCCCTTGATCATGGCGCGGATGGCGTCGAAGTCGAACAGGCTTTCCATCAGCTCGGCATAGTCGGTGACGGGATCGAAGATGACGACCTCGGTATCGCCGATCCGGTTGGTGCCGATCCTGTCGATATCGACGTCCGCCACATCGGCAATTTTGTACTGGTCGATCACCTTGGAGCGGGCGAAGATCGCCTCGGTGATCTTTTCCGGCGCAGGCCCGCCATTGCCGATATTGTACTTGATGCCGAAATCTTCATTCGGACCGCCGGGATTGTGGCTGGCCGAAAGCACCATGCCGCCGAAAGCTTTGTATTTGCGGATCATGTTGGAGGCGGCGGGCGTCGAGAGAATGCCGCCCTGACCCACCATGATGCGGCCAAAACCGTTGGCGGCGGCGATCTTGATGAGCTTCTGGATCACTTCGCGATTGTAATAGCGCCCGTCACCGCCGACCACGAGCGTCTTGCCGGCAAAACCTTCCAGCACATCGAAAACCGACTGGATGAAGTTTTCCGCATAATTGGGCTGCTGGAAAACCGGAACCTTCTTGCGCAGGCCTGAAGTGCCCGGCTGCTGGTCTTGATATGGCGTGGTCGCAATCGTCTTGACGGTCATGTTTTTCCCGTTCGGTTCAATGAATTAAGCGGTCAATGTGTGGGCATTTGCGGTCATTGCAAGACAACATAGATCAAACTTGTTGATTGAAAATAACAAACTGTGTGTTTGTTGTGTCAGCCTAGTTCCTTGAACAGGACGCTCTGGTCGAACAGATAGCGGTTGAGAGCGGCAGGCTTGCCGCGCCCATCGCCTTGGCATGGACGCCAACCTTGCCCTCGATGATCGTCGGTGCGCGCAGGCCCTGCAAGTCGAGGCATGAAAGCTCCACGCGCGTCGCCTCCACGATGCGGTGGCGCACATTGCCCGGCAGCCAGCCGTCGATGACGGCGGCGGGAAAGTCGATGACGGAGGCGGCTGCCACCGCCGCATGGGCCAACCCGCGTGCGGCAAGCGCCACCCATTCATCGAGCGGCGTGCCGAAATTGCGCCAGTTTTCCGGCGAAAGCCACAGATCGTCGGAGGGCAGATGCCGCTCCTGCAACATGCGTTCTAGAACGAACAGCGAGGCCGTATCGATGAGCTGCAAGGTCTCGCCGCGCTCCCACGTGCCGCGCATCCGCATCGGCATGGAGCCGAGCGCGCCCGCATTGCCGGTTCGGCCCGGATAGAGCGTGTTGTTGAGCACCACGCCGCCGCCGATGAACGAGCCAATGAAAAATAGACGAAGTCGGTGAATTCCGGCCCGCGACCGAAGGTCAGTTCCGCACCGCAAGCCGCTGTTCCATCATTCTGCACGAAGACCGGAAACGGAAATGCCTTGGCGAAATCGCTGACCAGATCGGCACCGAGCCATGCATCCAGGTCCTCAGCCGGTGCACCCACTTCCTCGACCCAGTTCCACAATTCGAAGGGCAATGCGATGCCCAGCCCCGCAATGCGCCCGCGTTTGCCGGGATCGAGAGCCATGGTGAAATCGTCCACGCTGTCGAGGGTGAAGCGGCGGATTTCACCCGGCACAGGCCAGCGATAGGTGATGTGCCGCCGCTCGCGGATCGCCCCCAGAAAATCCATCAGGATGATTTCCGCGCTGCGTCGCCCGATCTTGAGACCGAAGGAGAAAACCCCGTCGGCGGCAAGGCGCATCGGCATGGAAGGCTGGCCGACACGACCGCGCACCCGTTCGCCCTGCGTGATGAGACCGTCCTTTTCCAGAGCACGAATGATGACGGAAACCGTCTGCGCCGAAAGTCCGGTCAGCCGCGCAATATCGGCGCGGGCAAGCGCACCATGCCTGCGCACCAGCGCCAGAACCAGCCGCTCATTATAGGCGCGCACGCCGATCTGGTTTGAACCGCGATTGACGCTCGCGCCCGGCCCGGCGAATTGCAGCATGGCAGGCCCCGGAGTGCCGGAAAGTGTCCCGGAAAGGGTGCCGGATAGCGTATCGGCAGACCTGCTGTCTGGTTCGCCTTCAACTTTATGCCTGACCATTGCCTCTCCCCGATTCCAGCCCATGGAATGCAATCTCGAAATGCAGCCATGGAATGCCGGAATTCCTAAACCAACCATCGAAGGAGAAAAAGCCCTCTTTGCAAGGGATATAAAATAAAACAAACGCTTAAGATAGACCACGTAATGAAACGACCAGCCTGCCGTTCGCCTTTGCCGGTCCTCTCTCCTCCGTCTTCCAGAATGACACGGCATATTAATAAATCAAGTGGATTTATTAATTGACTCTGTTTTGAAGCCGTGTTTTGCTTCTCCTGCCGGGGAAGAGGACCGGCTCAATCTGGGAGGAGTCCATGAAGAAGACAGTTCTGTCGGCAGCCTTTGCTGCCTTCGCGCTTGGCGCTGCCGCCATTCCATTGAGTTCGGCCAATGCCGCCGATGTCGGCGCGTGCCTCATCACCAAGACCGATACCAACCCGTTCTTCGTCAAGATGAAGGAAGGCGCCATCGCCAAGGCCAAGGAGCTGGGCGTCAATCTCAAGACCTATGCGGGCAAGATCGACGGCGATTCCGAAAGCCAGGTCGCAGCCATCGAAACCTGTATCGCCGATGGGGCGAAGGGCATTCTGATCACCGCTTCCGACACCAAGGGCATCGTGCCGTCGCTGCAGAAAGCGCGCGATGCCGGTATGCTCATCATCGCGCTCGACACGCCGCTTGAGCCAGCCGACGCGGCTGACGCAACCTTTGCCACCGACAATTTCCTCGCCGGTGAGCTGGTGGGTAAATGGGCGGCGGCAACGCTTGGCGACAAGGCCAAGGATGCAAGGGTTGCCTTCCTCAACCTCACCGCATCGCAGCCCAGCGTCGACGTTCTGCGCGATCAGGGCTTTGCCACCGGCTTCGGCATCGATCCGAAGGACAAGACCAAGCTGGGCGACGAGGATGATCCGCGCATTGCCGGTCGCGACCTGACCGACGGCAATGAAGAAGGCGGACGCCGCGCCATGGAAAACCTTCTCCAGAAGGACCCGAACATTAATGTCGTCCACACCATCAATGAACCTGCCGCCGCCGGTGCCTATGAGGCTCTGAAGGCCGTCGGGCGCGAGAAGGACGTGCTGATCGTCTCCATCGATGGCGGTTGCCCCGGCGTGAAGAATGTCGAAGCCGGTGTGATCGGCGCGACCTCGCAGCAATATCCGCTGCAGATGGCGGCACTCGGCATTGAGGCGATCAAGAAGTTTGCCGATACGGGTGAAAAGCCGAAGCCGACCGAAGGCAAGGACTTTGTCGATACGGGCGTGTCGCTTGTCACCGACAAGCCGGCGGAAGGCGTTCCGTCCATCGACACGAAGACCGCACTCGACAAGTGCTGGGGCTGATCCCCTTTCCGAACTCAGGCCCGGCATATCGGAAGATCTGCCGGGCAGGGTCTGCGAGTGAAGGCAGGAGACAGACATGAGTGAGCCACAGGCGGCTTCCGCTGCACAAAACAGTCCATGCAGGACTATGAAAAGACGCTGTCGCAGAGCGCGGCCGATGTCGCCTCCTTCGATGCGGGCGACCAGTCGGTGCTTTATCGGATGCGCAATTTCCTGCATCACAATCCCGCCGCCGTGCCGCTGATCGTGCTCGTCCTGTCGCTGCTGGTATTTGGCGTCACGCTTGGCGGCAAGTTCTTCTCCGCCTTCGCATTGACGCTCATTCTGCAACAGGTCGCCATCACCGGCATCGTTGCGGCGGCGCAGACGCTGGTGATTCTCACCGCCGGTATCGATCTTTCGGTCGGCGCCATCATGGTGCTGTCATCGGTGGTGATGGGGCAGTTCACCTTCCGCTATGGCCTTCCCGCCGAACTTTCCATTCTCTGCGGCTTTGCGACCGGCGCGCTCTGCGGTTTCATCAATGGCTTTCTGGTGGCCTATGTCCGTCTGCCGCCCTTCATCGTGACGCTTGGCATGTGGCAGGTGATCCTTGCCACCAACTTCCTCTATTCCGCCAATGAGACGATCCGCGCGCAGGAAATCACGGCGGAAGCGCCGATCCTGCAATTCTTCGGCGAGAGCATCCGCATCGGCGGCGCGGTCTTCACCTATGGCGTCATCGCGATGGTGCTTCTGGTGCTGCTGCTCTGGTATGTGCTGAACCATACCGCCTGGGGACGGCATGTCTACGCTATTGGCGACGATCCGGAGGCGGCGCAGCTTTCCGGTGTCTCGGTCAAGCCGATCCTCATGTCGGTCTATGTGCTGGCCGGTATCATCTGCGCACTTGCGGGCTGGGCCATGATCGGTCGTCTCGGTTCCGTGTCGCCAACCGCTGGCCAGTTCGCCAATATCGAATCCATCACCGCCGTGGTGATCGGCGGCATATCGCTCTTCGGCGGGCGCGGCTCCATTCTCGGCACCATGTTCGGCGCGCTGATCGTCGGCGTGTTTTCGCTGGGCCTGCGCCTGTGGGGCACCGATCCGCAATGGACCTATCTCCTGATCGGCGTTCTCATCATTGCCGCCGTCGCCATCGACCAGTGGATCAGAAAGGCTGCCGCATGAAAACGAACACCACGCCTGTTCTTTCTGCCAAGGGGCTGGTCAAGCGCTATGGTCGCGTCACAGCTCTCGACCATGCCGATTTCGACCTCTATCCGGGCGAAATCCTCGCGGTCATCGGCGACAATGGCGCAGGCAAGTCCTCGCTCATCAAGGCGCTGTCCGGCGCGATCAAGCCCGACGAGGGGAAATCCTGCTCGACGGCCAGCCGGTCAGCTTCCATTCGCCGATGGAAGCGCGGCAGGCGGGCATCGAGACTGTCTACCAGAACCTTGCCTTGTCGCCCGCGCTTTCCATTGCAGACAATCTGTTTCTTGGCCGTGAAATCCGCCGCAAGGGACCGCTCGGTTCGATGTTGCGCATGCTGGATCGTGGTGCGATGGAAAAGATCGCGCGCGAAAACTGTCAGAACTAGGCTTGATGACGATCCAGAACATCGGCCAGGCGGTGGAAACCCTTTCGGGCGGTCAGCGTCAGGGCGTTGCGGTGGCGCGTGCTGCTGCCTTCGGCTCCAAGGTGGTCATCATGGACGAGCCGACTGCGGCGCTCGGCGTCAGGAATCACGCCGCGTGCTGGAGCTCATTCAGGACGTGAAGCGGCGCGGCATGCCCATCGTCCTCATCTCGCACAACATGCCGCATGTGTTCGAGGTTGCCGACCGCATCCACATTCACCGGCTCGGACGCCGCCTGACAGTCATCGACCCGAAGGAATATTCCATGTCGGATGCCGTGGCGCTGATGACCGGCGCAATGAGGCCGAAGGAAGCGGCGAACAGAGCCGGTACGTCTCCGATAAATTGGCAGGACGAATCACGGAAACCGGACATGACGCCTATCGAGCGCGAAGCCCTGCCTTCGGAAATTCTTGCACGGCTGGCGCAGACCGGCGGACGCCTGATCGTGGCCATTGCCGGTCCGCCGGGCGCGGGCAAATCCACGCTGTCCGACTATCTGCTCCATGCCATCAACAAGGGCGGTGAAACACCGTCCATCGTCGTGCCCATGGACGGGTTTCATCTTGATGACGGGATTCTCGATCAGCGCGGATTGCTGAGCCGCAAGGGTTCGCCGCCCACCTTCGACTGCGCCGGATTTGCGGTGTTGCTGCAGCGTCTGAAACAGGCGGAGGGCGAAATCTTCATCCCGGTCTTCGACCGTTCGCTGGAGCTTTCCCGCGCCGCCGCATCCGTGGTTGGCCCCGAGCACCGCGTGCTTCTGGTCGAGGGCAATTATCTGCTGCTCGATCAGGAACCCTGGTCCAGGCTCGCCCCTTTTTCGACATGACGCTCTATCTGGACGTACCGTTTGCAGAGCTGGAACGCCGCCTGACCGATCGTTGGCTCAGTTTCGGCTTCGATGCCGAAACGGCCCGAAACCGCGCTCTTTCCAACGATATTCCCAATGCCGAACTCGTGGTAGCGCAATCGCGCAAGGCGGATTTTGTCGTGAAATCGGGCGCACGATAATAGAGAATTGCGCCTTTCAAGGGTTGCGGCGATGCGCTTGCGTCTGCATGATGGCAAAAATCGCTTCATCAGTTTCCGACCGGAATAGTTCCCCATGACGACTTATGTTTTGCGCCGCCCCGCAGCCATTTCTGCCGGTAAAGGGAACGGACGCGCGCTTTCCCGTGCATCGCATCTATTGCGTCGGCCAGAACTATGCCGATCATGCCATCGAAATGGGCGGCGATCCGACCCGCAATCCGCCGTTTTTCTTCCAGAAGAACCCGGACAGCCTCGTGATCGAAGGCGGTGACTTTCCCTATCCGCCAAAGACCGAAGACGTACATCACGAGATCGAGCTTGTGGTGGCGCTGAAGACCGGCGGCACCGACATTACTGTCGAAAAGGCGCTGGACCATGTTTATGGCTACGCCGTCGGCATCGACATGACGCGCCGCGACCTGCAGGCCGTGGCCAAGAAGGCCGGTCGTCCGTGGGAAGTCGCAAAGGCTTTCGAGCACTCCGCGCCCTGTTCGGCCATCGTGCCGGTGTCGGACATCGGCCATCTGGAAAAGGCTGCGATTTCGCTCGCCATCAATGGCGAAACCCGCCAGTCTGGCGACCTCAACCAGATGATCTGGAAGGTCGCGGAAACCATTTCCTACCTGTCTTCGCTCTTTGAGCTGCAGCCCGGCGATCTTATCTTTACGGGTACGCCTGCGGGCGTCGGGCCGGTGACGCGCGGCGACCGCCTGGAAGGCAAGGTCGACGGTGTGGCAACTCTCACCGTAACCGTGGTCTGATTCTCTTCACGTGGAGGAGTATGAATGAGCATCTATCTTCCCGATGACGTGCACGGCGCTCTGGAGCGCTTCATCGCCGAAAAGCATCCCGGTCTTAACCAGACCGAGGCGATGACGCTGATCCTGCGCAAATGGCTGGTGCGCGAGGGTTATCTGTCGGCGGAGCCCGAACACGGCACGCCGCCGGAAGAACTGAACGCGACCAATGACGACTGAACAAGGCAGCAATTGATTATGGCCAAACAGCCGCCGGAAGGGGCGGGTCGCAAGACCGCGCTCGGGCGACGCCTTTTGATTCTGATGATTCTGGCACTCCTGCTTGTGATCGCGCTCGTCTGGATGAGCATTTATCTCTTCGATCCGAATGGCGGTCTGGACTTCGATGATCTCGGAATTTTCGCGTGTGATTTCAATGCCGTAGTTACGGTGCTGCCACGCATTCTGTGAGTGCGTTAATCTTTTGTTACCATTTGAAATATTCATTTTGGCCAAGCCCTCACGTTTAGCGCTTCCGTTTGCCGTCTTTTGCATGGTACACGATTGTCATCGACCGAAAGAAGACTGACTGAGCCGGGCCCTCAAAGTCCGTGTAAGCCAAGAGGATCTGGATGGCATTCGAGGACATCAAGGCGGAAATTGCGCTGCTTTTCGAGCAAATGGTGAACCAGCCGCAAGACGCTCATGAAATCCGCGAAACGGTTCGCGAAAAGCTCAATGCGTTGCGGGCCAGCGGTTTGCCCCTGCCTGAAGATCTGGTCGAGCTTGAAAACGCATCGAAAAAGATTTCGATTCCTGAGAACGGGTCCGGTCATGCGTTACGCGCTTTCTTCTTCATCCGCTGATCTGGTCCGCAAGGGCCTCATGCTTCTTGGTTGTGCCGTGGCGCTGAGCGCCTGCAACACCACCAATGACGGCAAGCCCGTGAAGACGGCGCTGATCACGCAGACCGATACATCCGGCCAGACCGCTTCCGCGACAGGCGCGGCAACCGCCGATGCAGGCGCTGTTGCCGGAACGCAAACTGTCGCAGCCGTGACCGATGCTTCCGATCCAGTCCTGCCGACCGCCGTTCCCATTCCCGGCATTCGTGGCCAGTCCGAACCGATGATGGCCTATGCCGGTGCGCAGGCTGCCGCTTCGCCGGCTTCCGTTGCCGCCAATATGGCCTTCGAGACGCCGGATCACGCGCCGGAAGGTCTCGATGCGCTGATTACCAAATATTCCGTCGCCTATGACGTGCCGGAGCGCTTGGTGCGCCGGGTCGTGCATCGCGAAAGCCGGTTCAATCCGGGTGCGCGCAATGGACCCTATTGGGGTCTGATGCAGATCAGCCATCCGACCGCGCGCGGCATGGGTTATACGGGTTCGGCCAAGGGCCTGCTCGATGCGGAAACCAATCTGAAATATGCTGTTCGCTATCTGTCCGGCGCCTATAAGGTCGCAGGCGGTGATGAAAGTCAGGCAGTCCGCTATTATGCGCGCGGCTATTATTACGATGCCAAGCGCAAGGGACTGTTGCAGGAGACCGGCCTCGACGGCAGCTGGAAGCGCAATGGCCCGACCCGTGATGCAGCCGCTTCCATCCAACCGGCATCCTTGCCGGAAGGCGGGCAGCACCGCTTCCGGGCGTAGCACCCATTCAGGCTTCCTACACGCCAGCGCAGTAAACCTGCTTGAACGAACTGTCATCTTGACGCTGCAAAGCGATGGCAGTTTCCTGTTGAGAGCGCATCCCGAAAAGTGTGAAACGGTTTTCGGAAAAGATGCGCGTTAAAGCAAGGACTAGAGCGCCGATCTGACCCAATCAGATCGAAACGCGCTCTGGAACCGACGACAGGGAAATTTCATGAATGTAAGACTGCCTCATCCAGTCAAATGGAAATATGACCGGGCCGAATTGTGGGCCGATGGCGTCATCCATGTGCTGGTGTCGGGCTGGCGCTTGCCGGCGCCATTGCCATGCTGTTCTATTTTCTGCCGAACATGCCTGCGGCGACCTCGATTTCATCCGGCGTCTATCTTGCGAGCCTGCTGACGGCGCTCGGAATTTCGGCTGTCTACAATATCTGGCCGGTTTCACCGACCAAATGGTTTCTGCGCCGTTTCGACCATTCGGCGATCTATCTGTTGATTGCCGGAACCTATACGCCCTTTGCCATGCATATGGGGATCGCGCTCTGCCGCTGCTTCTCTTCGTCTGGAGCGTGGCTTTTATCGGTATCATGCTGAAACTGTTCATGCCGGGGCGTTTCGACCGGCTGTCGATCCTGCTTTATCTGGCGCTCGGCTGGAGCGGCGTCATGGTCTATGACACCATGGTGCAGTCGCTGCCGCCAGCCGTCTTCTGGCTGATTGCAGCCGGTGGCATGGTCTATTCGCTGGGTGTGATCTTCCATGTCTGGGAGCGTCTGCGGTTTCAGAATGCCATCTGGCACGGCTTTGTCGTGGTGGGCGCAGCGCTGCATTATTGCGCGGTGTTTTTCGTTGGCGCATGGAACTGAAGCCCGCTCTATTTCGGCTCTGACGGTCTGCAAATGGCGCACTTCTGCGCTTCCGTTGCTCATGTACCTTAAAGTACACTCCGCTCCGGTTCTCGAATTGCACCATTTTCGTCGCGTCATAGCCAAAATAGCGAACGGGCTTCGGAGCGCGTGATTGCTCAATGAAAGTCTCGCGAGTTCGGCATTATTCTAACATTGCGCGGATGATGCGCCATTTGCGACGGAGCGACGAGGCGTTGGGCTTCGCGTCCGCTCATTTCGATCAGCGCTGCCGAACGGTCCTGCAGTTTTGATGCCACCAGATGCACGACCCTTCGGGGCTGCGCTGGATGCGGCCTTCGATATGGATCAGCCGCGCGCCCATGACTTCGCGGCGAAACACCTTCATGATTTTCGGCCAGACGACAATATTGGCGATGCCGGTTTCATCCTCAATGGTGAGGAACACCACACCCTTGGCGCTGCCGGGGCGCTGGCGCACGGTGACGACGCCCGCCACTTTCATGCGGCGTCCGTCGGCGCCTTCCTGAACCGCGCGGCAGGTTGAAACGCCTTCCGCTGCAAGCCCCTCGCGCAGATATTGCAGCGGATGCCCTTTCAGCGAGAGCCGGGTCGTCTCGTAATCGGCAATCACATGCTCGGATGCGGCCATTTCAGGAAGCTTCGTGCGCGGCTCTTCCGCCAGCTCGCTGGTTGCGGCGGCGCGGAACAGCGGCAGGGTTTCGTCGTTGGGTAGACGGCGCACGGCCCAAAGTGCTGCGCGGCGGTCGATATCGAGCGAGCCGAAGGCATCGGCATCCGCCAGAAGCGTGAAGGCGCGCCGGTCGAGCCGAAGCCGCCGATGCATGTCTTCAATGGTGCGGTAAGGCTCCTGCCGATCGGCAATCAGAAGCTTTACGTCCTCCTTGGAAAAACCATCGATCTGGCGAAAGCCGAGCCGGAGCGCCAGGTGAACGTCGGGTGTTTCCTCCAGAATATTGTCCCACTGGCTGAAGTTCACATCGACGGGCAGCACCGTCACGCCATGTTCGCGGGCATCGCGCACGATCTGGGCGGGGGCGTAAAACCCATGGGTTGGGAATTGAGAAGGGCTGCGGCGAACACTTCCGGGTGATGGCACTTGATCCAGGCGGAAATATAGACCAGATGCGCGAAGCTTGCCGCATGACTTTCAGGGAAGCCATATTCGCCGAACCCCTTGATCTGGTTGAAGCAGTTTTCGGCAAAGGTCCGGTCGTAGCCACGATTGACCATGCCGTCGATCATCTTTGTCTCCATCGTATGAATGGTGCCCATCTTGCGGAAAGTGGCCATGGCGCGGCGCAACTGGTTGGCTTCTTCGGGCGTAAATTTTGCAGCCTCCATGGCGATACGCATCGCCTGTTCCTGAAACAGCGGCACACCCTTGGTCTTGCCGAGAATTTGTAGCAACTCGTCGGGAGGGCCATGTTCCGGCGAAGGCGATGGCAAGGTGCAGGGTTCCTGTCCGTTTCGCCGCCTCAGATAAGGATGCACCATGTCACCCTGAATGGGGCCGGGACGCACGATGGCGACCTCGATGACAAGATCATAGAACTCTTGCGGACGCAGGCGTGGCAACATGTTCATCTGGGCCCGGCTTTCCACTTGAAACACGCCGAGCGAATCCCCTTGCACAGCATGTCGTAGACGGCTTTGTCGCCCTGCTCCACGGTTGCCAGCGTCAGCTTCTCGCCACCATAAAGTTGCGGCTTGTGCTGGTGAATGAGATCAAAGGCCTTGCGGATGCAGGTGAGCATGCCGAGCGACAGCACATCGACCTTCATCAGCCCCACCTCGTCGATATCGTCCTTGTCCCATTCGATGAAGGAGCGGTCTTCCATCGCCGCCGGGCCGATGGGCACGGTTTCGTCCAGCCGGTCGCGGGTGAGCACGAAGCCGCCGACATGCTGCGACAGGTGACGCGGAAAGCCGATCAGCGTGATGGCCAGTTCCACCGCGCGCCGGATGATGGGGTTGTCGGGGTCGAGACCCGCCTGCCTGATATGCTGCTTGTCGATGCCGCCGCCCGATATGCCCCAGACCGTATTGGCAAGCGCCGCCGTCACGTCTTCGGTCAGCCCCAGCGCCTTGCCGACATCGCGGATCGCGCTGCGGGACCGATAGCTGATGACGGTCGCGACAATGGCCGCGCGATCTCTCGAATAACGGTCATAGACATATTGCATCACCTCTTCGCGCCGCTCATGCTCGAAATCGACGTCGATATCCGGCGGTTCCTGGCGCTCGGCGGAGATGAAGCGCTCGAACAGGAGGTCCACTTCCGTCGGGTTCACGCCGGTAATGCCAAGGCAGAAACAGACGACGGAATTGGCCGCCGAACCGCGCCCCTGACACAGAATTTTTCTCGGCGGGCATAGTTCACAATGTCATAGACGGTGAGAAAATAGGGCTCGTATTCAAGCTGGGCGATCAGCGCCAGTTCCTTGTTGATGAGGCCCTGCACCTTTGGCGGGATCGTGTCCGCGCCGTAATGGCGCGCCGCGCCTTCCCAGGTGAGATCGTGCAGATGCTGCCGTGCCGTCTTGCCGGGCGGGATGGGCTCATCGGGATAGGCATATTTCAGATCATCAAGCTGGAAGGTGATGGGCGCGACGAAATCGGCGGTCGCCGCGACAGCTTCAGGATAATCGCGGAACAGCCGCAGCATTTCCTCTGGCGGTTTTAGGTGGCGCTCGGCATTCTTTTCCAGAAGCCGCCCGGCTGCGAAAACCGTGGTGTGATGGCGCGTGGCCGTCAGCACGTCCTGAAGCGCGCGGCGGTTGGGATGGTGATAGAGCACGTCATTGGTGGCGATGAGCGGCACGCCTGCCTGTGCGGCAAAACGGGCGCTGCGTTCTGCGCGGCGTCCGTCATGGCCTTGATGCGGCATGGCGAGCGCCAGCCAGACGGAGCCGGGGGCAGCTTGCGCAATCTCCGTCAGGCGTGCGGCAAAATCCGGCCTGTCTTCGTCAGGCGGAAAGACCGCGATCTGGAACTGCCGCGCGCGAAACAGGAGGTCGGCCCATTCGAGATGGCATTCGCCCTTGATGGCGGCGCGCTGCTTGCCCTCCGTCAGCAGGCGGCACAATTGCCCATAGGCAGCGCGATCACGCGGATAGACGACCATATCCGGCGTGCCGTCGGTGAAGGACAGGCGGCAGCCGATGAAAAGCCGGAAATCGCTTTTCTTGCGAATCTCCTTCCATTCCGCATGGGCGCGCACCACACCGGCCAGCGTGTTGCGGTCGGCAATGCCGATACCGGACAGGCCAAGCGCATGCGCACGCGCGACCAGCTCTGCGGATGCGATGCACCGCAAAGGAAGGAAAAATTGCTGGCAGCAGCTATTTCAAAATAAGGAGCCATCACGCGAACAGCCCATGCAGAAACCAGCGCGGATGATTGGCGCCGTCATAAAGCCCCTCGCGAAAAATCCAGAAACGCTGGCCGGTCTCATCCTCCACCCGGTAATAATCGCGCAGTTCCGGCACGTTCTGACCGATTGCGAGCCACCATTCCGGCTCGATCCGTTCCGGCCCTTCGGCAAGGCGAACCTGATGACGCACCCGCCGCCACAGAAAAACGAAGGCGGACTGTCGGGCACTTCCGCCACGCTTTCGATTGGTTGTGGCGGGCGAAACAGCTTGATGGGGCGCGCTGGCGGGTCGCCCGGCAGTTCCGCCTGGCTGCGATAATCGGCTTCGGTTTTCGCCATCCATGCAAGGCAGGGACGAGGCCAAAGGCCCGTTCTGGGATATGCGTGTCGCGCGGAAAGGAGACGAGAACGCGGTCCTGTCCAAGCCGCGCCGAAAGTCGGTCGACCAGCTGGCCGAACCCTGCTTGGTCTTCCTCATACTGGTCGAGGCCCGTCTGGCGCTGGGCCACCGCCGCGCTGCGCAGCGCTGCCAGCCGGATCATATCGAAGCCGAAACCGGCATCAAGCGGGTCGGTGAGCGCATCGAGCCTTTCGCGCGCAAGACGCAGGAAAACCTTGTCGTTGCGCAAGGGCTGGCCGGTTTCGATACGGATATGGCGCACCTCGCCATCGACCCGGAAGAATGACGCCTCGATCAGAAGCGCGCCCTTGCCTTCCATTTCAAGCTGCTCAAACAGCGCCTGCGCCAGTTCCCGCAATATATGTTCCACCAGTTCCATTGCCGTCACCGGCTCTGACAGGCGGCGTTCGGCAAGGGTGAGCGGCAGGATGCGCAAGGGAAATCGGCGCGCGCTCACGCCGCGCCAGCCGGTCGAGCCTGGTGGCAAGATCGCTGCCGAAGCGGGCGGTGAGGGCGGAGCGCGGAAGTCCCATCACATCGCCGATCCGTTTCAATCCGGCGCGCTTGAGGCCGGTTTCGGCAGCTTGCGTCAGTTCAAGCGCAGAGAGCGGCAGGCGGGGAGCAGCCGGTCGGCCTCTGTCCTGCTGAACAGGCCACCCTTCGTTCCGCGTGCCAGAAGCCGCGCGGCAAAACTGTTATCGGCAATCGCTGCCTGCACGTGCAGCCCGGCGCGTTCCAGACGCCGGATTGCGTCGACGCGCATGGCGGCAAGCCCGCCGAACAGATGCGCGCAGCCGGTTATGTCCAGCATCAGCCCATGCGGCAGATCGAAGGCGACAAGCGGCGTGTAGCGTTCGCACCAATGGGCAAGGCGCTTTAAAAGCGCCGCATCCTGTTCCGGCGCGGCCGCTGCCACATCAAGCCTTTCCACGCGGGCGCGCGCATCGGTTAGCACCATGCCGGGAAAAGGCCGAGCCTTGCCGCTTCACCATCCACCGCCGTCAGGCGCAGCGCATTGGCCGTGCGCTCGATCACAACCAAAGGCAGGTGCGGTTTGCCGTCAGGCGGAACGGCGCGGCGAAGCCGATCGGTCGGCAGAAACGGAAACCAGAGGGCGAGGAACAGACGTTCTGCCGTCCCGTTCTCTTGTGCCAAATTCAAGGGTTTCATTGTTCCATTCCATGATCCATTGCCCGCATGTGCCGTGGCGATTGCGTTCAAGAACCGCCGAAAAGACAGGCTTGCCGGGTGCGTTCGCTCCGCTTGAACGGGATGGGGCGGGCGCCACCCGCCAGCGGCTGACAGCAGCGCTTTGCACAGCCGTCCGGTGGCTTCGGAGCAGGATGACGGGCAGTTGCGCGGTTTCGGTTGCAAGCAGCAGACGCCGCGAGGCGGTGAGGTCGAGGCATTTCGGCTGGCCGCTGATCGAGGCGACAATGCCGGAAACCAGATGCGAGGCCGTGCCGCCGCTTCCGGCTTCCAGCGCATCATTGGCCGCTTTCAGCACATCCTGCGCCGTGGGACAGCGCACGATCAAAAGTCGTGCGGGATCGATCCCGAAGGCGTGAAGCCCCGGCGGATAAAGCCCGCCATACTCGTTTGAGGCGGTTTCTTCCTCGATCCAGATGATCGGGCGCCGGGGGCTGTTGCACGTTCTGCCGCGCGGGTGACAAAGGCGAGTGCAAAGCCGGTTGCGGCCATATGCGCGCCGGGGTTTTCGGCAAAAACCTCATGCAGCGCATCACCTGCAAGGCCATGCGGAAAGGCGGCATCTGCCCCGGCAAGGCCCAGCGTGAAACTGTGCGCCCGCCCGAAGCCCGCGGCCTTTTCGCCTGAAAGACTGCCTTGCGAGCTGTTTCCTTCAATGACTGTCACCATGCGCCGCAGCGCCGCGATGTCGATGCCGCTCACGTCAGAATCCCTATCAATATGTTCTCTATTTGTTCCAATATTGAATCGAGTCAGACAAGAGTCAAGCGCCGACAGAAAATTAGGGAGAAGTTTGATTTTTATCTTACTTCCAGCCTCGAAATAGCTTCCCCACTATGGGTCTAGGAAATAAAATTTATGTGATTATTGATTATTTTTGTAGGTCATTAGAACTAATCGAGAGAGGGGTGGATTTTATATGTAGGGTATATATTAGATTAAATTTATTTAAGTTGAAATTACAGGGTTTACTATGAAGAATTCGAATAAAATTAAATTATTAAATAAAAATATACTTATGGCATCGTTGTGTATTTTTCCATTTGTTGCTGGCGTCGCGCATGCGAAGATGCTGTAACAAAGGGAGAAAACGCTTGGGCCGCTGATGGTGCTACCGCAGAAGGTGATGTTGCTGTGGCTGCAGGTCAGGGTGCGAGTGCTAAAAACACGGCTCTATCGCAGTTGGTCAGGATGCGACAACTGATGGACAATCCGCAATAGCCATTGGCAATACCGCTTCCGCCTTGGGTACATTTTCTATTGCGACTGGTATTGACGCGAATGCCAGCCAATGGGCCGGAGTTGCGCTCGGTACTGAGGCAGAGGCAGCTGGCGGATGGGCAACGGCGATAGGTGGAAAAGCGTCCGCAGCGGGTTTTGGAAGCACTGCACTGGGTTCGAGTAGCTCTGCTCAAGAGGAGGGAACAGTTGCGATTGGTGACGCGAGCAAAGCGTCCAACCTGAACGACGTCGCATTGGGATCGAACTCGGTAACGGAACAGGCTGTAGGCTCGGCGAACACTACCATCAATGGTGAAGTGTTCAACTTTGCTGGTGCCACGCCGATTGCCACCGTGTCGATTGGGTCGGCGGGTCAGGAACGCACCATAACGAACCTTGCCGCAGGTCGTCTGGATGCGGCATCCACGGATGCGGTGAACGGGTCACAGCTTTTGCCACCAATCAGGCTGTCAACAATCTGGCTGCAGGCGTTTCAAAACTGGCAAACGATGCGGTTAAATATGATACGAATCCAGATGGGACACGGGCGGACTCTGTAACGCTGAATGGCGGTTCTGTTTCTATGGAGGGAGGAGACTCCAACGCACCGGTTGTCTTGTCCAATGTCGCGAATGGCGTGAAGCGTAACGATGCGGTTAATGTCGGCCAGCTTCAGAATACCGCGTCTTCGACACTGGCCAAGGCGAATGTCTATTCGGATATGCAGTCCATCAAGACATTGGGTGAAGCAAACACCTATACGGACCAGCAGATGACGCGGGCCGTCGGTGAAGCCAATGCCTATACCGACACCAAGTTTGGGATGCTGAGCCAGGATATCGGTGCAGTCCGCAAGGAAGCCCGGCAGGCTGCGGCAATCGGTCTTGCTGCGGCGTCGCTGCGTTATGACGACAGGCCGGGCAAGCTCAGCGCGGCCATTGGCGGCGGCGTCTGGCGCAATGAAGGCGCCTTTGCCATGGGCCTTGGTTACACCAGCCAGGATTCCAAGTTCCGTACCAACGTCTCGATGACGACCGCAGGCGGCAATGTCGGCGGTGGCGTCGGCCTGAGCTATACTTTCAACTAAGGCCGCATGCCTATGCTTGCGACATATCGGATCGGCAGGATGTGTCTGGTATTATCCTGCCTGACTCTGGCTTTTGCCCGGCGGCGTTGCCGCCGGGCAAAAGGGAAAACAGAATCGCCTGCCGTTACAGCCGCCGCAGGCTTTACGATGCCTCCCGGTTTTGCCATCAAACCCGCCGATATCGCCATTCCGGACGGCGTTCCGGTGGGGCAGTATCGCCGTATCATCCGGCCTTTTCAAAACTGGACGCAGATTTGCGACGAAAATCTGAAAATCAAAAAGCGGGTTTGCAACATCTCGCAGACGATCGTCCACGATAAGGGTGTGACGGTATGGAGCTGGTCACTGGCTGCGACTGAAGAAGGCAAGCCCTTCATGATTATCCGGGTGCCGCCCATCGTCGGTGTCGGAAAAGACATCCAGCTCGAATTTGCTGACAAGACTGCGCCCATCAAAATCCAGACCACAGGATGCGACCGGAATGTTTGTGTGTCTTATCTGCCAGTAGGGCCGCGCATGCGCGGCTATATTTCAAAAGGCAGCGCGCCAGAGATTTCCTACAGCTTCACGGATGTGCAAGGACGATCCAACCGGATTTCGCTTCGCGCACCGCTTAAGGGCCTCTCTGAGGCACTTGCGGCGATCTGAACGGGTCGATTTCGCAAGGAAAATTGCAGAAAAACGCCCTCCCGGTTTTCCGGAAGGGCGTTTTTAAATCGCAGGTTATTCGGGTTTTATTTGCGATCACGAGCGGCAAGCGTGCGCAGGCGCAGTGCATTGAGCTTGATGAAGCCCGCTGCGTCCTTCTGGTCGTAAGCACCCTGATCGTCTTCGAAGGTGACGAGCTTGTCGGAATAGAGCGACTTGTCCGATTCGCGACCGATCACCATCACATTGCCCTTGTAGAGCTTGAGCGTGACTTCGCCTTCGACATGGCGCTGGCTGTGATCAATTGCCGCCTGCAGCATTTCGCGTTCCGGCGAGAACCAGAAGCCGTAATAGATCAGTTCCGCATAACGCGGCATCAACTCGTCTTTCAGGTGCGCCGCGCCGCGGTCGAGCGTGATCGATTCGATGGCGCGGTGCGCTGCCAGCAGGATCGTGCCGCCCGGCGTTTCGTAGACGCCGCGCGACTTCATGCCGACGAAGCGGTTTTCCACGAGGTCGAGACGGCCAATGCCGTTGTCGCGGCCATAATCGTTGAGCTTGGCAAGAAGCGTCGCAGGCGACAGGCGCTCCCCATTGATGGAAACGGCATCGCCCTTTTCAAAACCGATCTTGATGATCGTTGCCTTGTCGGGCGCGGTTTCCGGCGAAATGGTGCGCATATGCACATATTCCGGAGCTTCCTGCGCCGGATCTTCCAGAACCTTGCCCTCGGACGAGGAGTGCAGCAGGTTGGCGTCGACGGAGAACGGCGCTTCGCCCTTCTTGTCTTTCGCAACCGGAATCTGGTGCTGTTCGGCGAATTCGAGCAGATGCGTGCGGCTCTTGAACGACCAGTCGCGCCATGGGGCGATGATCTTGATATCCGGGTTCAGCGCATAGGCCGAAAGCTCGAAACGAACCTGGTCGTTGCCCTTTCCGGTTGCGCCGTGTGCGATGGCATCGGCGCCGGTCTTTCTGGCGATGTCGATCAGGTGCTTGGAGATCAGCGGGCGGGCAATCGAGGTGCCAAGCAGATAGACGCCTTCATAGACGGCATTGGCGCGGAACATCGGGAAAACGAAATCGCGCACGAATTCTTCGCGCACGTCCTCGATGAAGATTTCCTTGATGCCCAGCATTTCCGCCTTCTTGCGGGCCGGCTCAAGTTCTTCGCCCTGACCGAGATCGGCAGTGAAAGTCACGACTTCCGCGCCGAGTTCCGTCTGAAGCCACTTCAGGATGATCGAGGTGTCGAGGCCGCCCGAATAGGCGAGAACGACTTTCTTAACGTCTTTCCACTTGCTCATAATAAACTTCCGTCTCATCAGGCGCTCCAGAGCGGCGCCCAAAATTTGTCCGTAGTTCTTTTATCAGTTGCCAAGCAGCGTGCAAGCCGACGAGCTGCGACTTATCGCGAAAACTCATGCGTATTATACTAGGGCGCTGAGATGCTAACGCATCACGCCCTGAAAATGCTCAGTCGCCGCACGGGCTTAACAAAACTCGATGAGTCAAACTCATCGAGTTTTGGTATTACGTGATCTGTGGTTCGCCAACTTCATAAACAACGAGATTGCGGTCGCCGATACCGAGCTCGGGCCATGTCGCGCGCCATTCGGCAATATGGGCGGAGGCGAAATGCCGGTCGAGCGAAGCACGGTCGCGCCACATCTCCTTCACATGGATGAGACCCGGTTCAAGGATGTCTTCGGCGTAGCCATAGTCCACGCAGCCATCCTCCGCGCGGCTGGCCAAGATCATGCGCTGCATGGCCTCGCGTGCACGGTCAAGATTTTCCGGCGGCAGGCGGACGGTCCCTATGATCAGCAGCATTTCTGTCTCCATTCGACTGTTTCATTTGCCGGGAAATTATTCTAGCGTGCGCCATCTCTTGGAGCACATTTCGATGTCTTTTCTGACAAACCTGACCTTCATTCCCGAATGGACGATTTTTGTCCAGTTCGCGATAGCAACCGCGATCCTTTCCATCACGCCCGGTCCCGACATGACGCTTTTCGTCGGGCGCGCCCTGTCCGAAGGCAAGGCTGCAGGCTTTGCCTGCATGGCTGGTGCCAGCACCGGTATCGTCATTCATACTACCATGGTGGCGCTCGGTCTTTCGGCGCTCATTCTGGCGTCGCCGACAGCCTTTACGGCGCTCAAAGTGGTGGGGGCGGGCTATCTGGTCTGGCTGGCCGTGCAGGCGATCCGCAAGGGATCGGCCTTCTCGCCGGAAAAGAATGGCGGCAAGAAACATACGCTGTTCCAGAACTGGCTGACGGGTCTCGGCATCAATCTTCTCAACCCGAAGATCATTCTGTTCAACATGACCTTCCTGCCGCAGTTCGTCTCCGCGCATGACCCCATGCCATGGGCAAATTGTTCTTTCTCGGCCTGTCGTTCATTCCGATGGCGCTGCCCTTCACCATTCCGATGGTGGTGGCGGCTGATCGCTTTGCCGGGCTTCTGAAGAAGAACCCGACCGTGACGCGCATCGTGGACTGGATGTTTGCGGGCGTATTCTCGGCCTTTGCGCTGAAGATCATCACCGCGCAGGCGAAGTAATAAAAATCAGTCTGTCGGGCGGGATAAAAGCCGCCCGGCATTGCGCCCGCCAGCAGCCAGTAGACGAAGCTGCCGACGACACCGGCCCCGCTATGGCTGCGATCCAGAGCGAGCTTTCCGGCACGCTCCTTCCATCGCTGAACGGAAGCGATGCGCCTGCTGCGGCAAGCCCGATCAGGGCGCCCGCAACGCAATAGAACAGCGACGATTTGTAACCGCGTGCTTCCGCCAGAATGATGAGGATGAGGGCGGGCACAAAGCTGAACCCGCCAGCCATTGCTGCAAGAGCAAAACCGCCGACGAAGACGGCGCTCCAGAAGCTGGTGGCTGCAAAGAACGAACCGGCATCCATATCGCTTGCCATCATGACGAAGTCGTTCATGAAGGAATCGACGCCGAGGGTGCGGAAAAGGATGGCGGCCAGAAACCAGCCTGCCGTCAACACACCGCAGCAATAGCCGAATACCACGATGACGAAGCGCGTTATGTAGTCGAAAGTATCGTTCAAGCGCGCTCACCCATCGGTTTATTCGCCCCGTTATTCGCCATGCCCGGCAATCATCATGGCTTCGAGCGCAAGGCGCTCGCTCTTGCGCATGCGCTCCGATTCCGACTTGAGCTGGCCGCAGGCGGCAAGAATGTCGCGGCCGCGCGGAGTGCGGATCGGCGATGCATAGCCTGCCGCGTTCACATAATCGGCAAATTTCTCGATCTGCTCCCATTCCGAGCACTGGTAATTGGTGCCGGGCCACGGGTTGAACGGGATCAGATTGATCTTGGCCGGAATGCCCTGCAACAGCTTCACCAGAAGCTTGGCATCCTCAAGGCTGTCATTGATGTCTTTCAGCATCACATATTCGAAGGTGATGCGCTTGGCATTGACAGGCCCGGATATTCGCGGCAGGCCTTGATGAGCTCGGCCAGCGGATATTTCTTGTTGATCGGCACCAGAATGTCGCGCAATTCGTCGCGCACGGCATGCAGCGAAATGGCGAGCATGACGCCGATCTCGTCGCCGGTGCGATAGATTTCCGGCACGACACCGGAGGTCGAAAGCGTGATGCGGCGCTTGGAAAGGACAGGCCGTCGCCATCGGAGGCAATCAGCAGGGCCTTCTTCACTTCCTCGAAATTATAGAGCGGCTCGCCCATGCCCATCATCACGATATTGGTGATCTTGCGGCCCTCGGCAGGCACCATGGCGCCGTCGGGCGTGTCCTTGTCCGGGAAGTCGCCAAGCCGGTCGCGGGCGGTCAAAAGCTGCGCCAGAATTTCTTCCGAGGTCAGGTTGCGCACCAGCTTCTGCGTGCCGGTATGGCAGAAGGAACAGGTGAGCGTGCAGCCGACCTGCGAGGAAACGCAGAGCGTGCCGCGACCTTCTTCGGGAATATAGACGCTTTCGATTTCGACCGGGCGACCGGCGCCCCGCGGCGGAAAGCGGAACAGCCACTTGCGGGTGCCGTCCTGCGAAATCTGTTCTTCGACCACTTCGGGGCGCTGAATGGTGAAATGCTGCGCCAGAAGGCTACGCAGATCCTTGGAAATATTGCGCATGTCGGCAAAATCGGAAACGCCGCGCACATAAAGCCAATGCCAGAGCTGGCTGATGCGCATCTTCACCTGACGCTCCGGCACGCCGACCTTTATCAGCGCTTCGGCCATTTCCTCGCGCGACATGCCGATCAGCGACGGCTTTGCCTCCAGGCTGGCGCGCGCATGGCGGGCAAGCTGGTCGCGCGTATCATCAATGGTAAGGTCGAACGAAATGGACATCTGTTTTCAACTGTTGGAGACGACGGCTGAAGCGCGTCGATAAGCTTCGCCAGATAATCTGGCCCGAATGCATGGATAAATAGGGTCCGGCACTTGGCTTTTCGACCCCTGTTGCGCGCGCTCTTAGCACACAATATCGCATTCGTCATCCCACATGAAATCCGGCCACATGAAATCCGGCCACATGACATCCGGGGTGCCATGCGTGCGCAGGGTAAAGAAAAAGCCCGGAGCGATCCGGGCTTTGAAACTCTATTCAACTGTGCAAACTATTTGCACTTCTGGATTGCGGCAAGGGCTGCGGAAATGCCCTTCAGCGAATAGGTATAGCTGGTCTTGGTGCCGCGTTTCGACTGTGCCTGCACCTTCATGTCGGAACCGCCGCGCATGGCCGCGATGAGCTGCGGCTCTTCCGCTGCATTTTCCATCCAGCCGGACTTGCCGTTGACGAACATGTTGAAGCTGCGATTGCCGACGGTCACGACGACCTTCGCATTGGTGTTGAGGTCGTAACCGGCCATGAATTGCGGCTCGAACGAGATGTTCTGTCCGGGCTTCTGGCTCACGAGGAAGAAGTTGTCGCCGTGATCGACGTTGGCCGGGGCCTTTTCGGTCGGTACGGAGAGGACATAGCAGACCTTGCCGTTGCCCGACTGATAGCTATAGGCGCCCCAGGCGTTGAACTGGCTGATCTGGCTCGGGGTCTGGGCGAGTGCCGAGCCCGCCATCCCAATCATGAACACAGAAGCCGCGACGATCGATTTTCCAAGCATTGGTTTTACCGGTTCTCTTTCGTTTGCTTCAAACTTGAATATCGGGATGCCGCCGTTCATCACGCCGTCCCGCTCAGTTGCCGATTAAATTGCCTTAATCTGGGTTACCAAACGGTGAAGTTTCGAAAGAAAACTTGAATGAGCAGCCAAGTCGCCCCGCCATCCCTTGGTTCCAGTTGAATGAAAAGAAAGCGGCGTCAGTAAGGCGGTATGTTAAGGGAATAGGGGAATAAGGGAGTAGGGGAATAAGAAGAAAAACGAGTATAATTGATTGTGGGGTCGTCAGGATCACATAGCTGTGAACGGCCTCCCTTACTCCCTTACTCCCTTACTCCCTCATCCTCCAGCGCCTGCTTCGCGGCGAGCCGGTGCGCAGGCGTGATGTGGGCACGAACGGCGGTGAGCGCTGCCATCAGCACGGCAACGTCATCGGTGAAGCCGATACCGGCCAGAATATCGGGGATGGCGTCGAACGGCAGCACGAAATAGGCGAGCGCTGCCATCAGCGTCATGCGCACGCGTGTCGGTGTCTTCTGGTCGAGTGCACAATAATAGGCTGCAACCACCTCATCCATGAACGGCACCATGCGGCCGGCGCGGCGCGCGGCCTTCCAGAATCCATTCTTCACCCGTTCGCTGCGCTTCTTGAATTCGCTCTCACTGCCGGGTTCGAGGATTTCACCGATTCTGACGTCATCCATTCTCGTTCAACTCCTGCCGTTCCGATTGTGGGCTACGACCGGATAAAAATGGGGAGTTTTGACCGCCCTTGCAAGACCATGATGATTCCATCATCCCGGTCACCTGCAACAACCATCAGCTACAACGCTCTCATCAAATCCCCAAAATACAGATTCGATCGGATCGCTTCCGAAGCGTTTTGGACGCGCGGCAAAGCAGGTGCAGAATGAATGGAGGTTTTGATGCATTTGACCGGCTATGGGGAAAACTTCATCCGCAGCGACCGTTCAACACGGCTGTTTCGCGGCAACCAGCTGCTGGCGGCGGGAAGTGAAGATAATTACATCACCGTCGATCTGTTCGAGGCGGGATGCTACGATGCCGCCGTCTATCTGCGGTTTCTCTTCGGTGCCGGAATTTCGCTCAACACGCTGCGCGGCACATCGAGCCAGAACTGGATACCCATCCTGAATTTCAGGGCAGGCGAACAATGGAACGGTTATTCGGCACTGCCTTTCGGTCAGGCAATCGGCTTCTATGATGTCCAGGCCGGGCATATTTTCCATGCCGCCATTTCGCTTGGCGATGTCCATATCCGTGGCGTCCATGGCGGCAAACTCGGACAAAACTGGCAGGATCGCGTTAATCTTACCCGCGTTCTTCCCTATTCCAGCCGCAACCCTGACGGCAGCTTCAACTATGACCGCCGGAAGATTTACGTATATATCTCAAAGCTTTAAAATCAGGCCAAGGCGTTCATCTTGTGCGCAAGCCTGATGTCGAGTTCCGTAATACCGTTCTCGCTATGGGTGGCGAGCGTGACATCGACGCGATTGTAGACATTGAACCATTCGGGGTGATGGTCGAGCTTTTCGGCATGGAGCGCTGCGCGCGCCATGAAACCGAAGGCGGCGTTGAAATCCTTGAACTTGAAGCTTTTGGCAATCGCCTCGCGTCCGTCGACCTTCTGCCAGCCATCCAGCTGAGCGCTTCGTTCAGTTCACTTTCCGTCAGCCGGTTGCGTGCCATCGTCTTTCGCCTATGTTGCGGTTCCTGAGATAACCTATCATAAGCGCGAGAGTTCCGTGACCATATCAGCGACGGCACCTAATCCGACCAGCATCCTTTTCATCTGCGCAGGCAATATCTGCCGCTCTCCGCTTGCCGAAGGCGTGATGGGGCATGTGCTGGAAAAGCGCGGCATCCGCCACGTGCCGGTCGATTCTGCGGGAACCAATGGCTACCATACCGGCGAGGAGCCGGATGAGCGCTCCATCAGCGTTGCGGCGCGTCATGGTCTCGATATTTCCACGCAGCGCTGCCGACAGCTGATCGCCGCTGATTTCACCCGTTTCGACCTGATCCTCGGTATGGACCGCTACAATATGCGAATGATCGCGGGGCGAATGCCTGCAAATGCAAGCGCACATATCGGGCTTTTCACCGAGATTGCCGAAGGGCGGGCGATTGAAATCCCCGATCCCTATTATGGCGGCATCGGGGATTTCGAGCTTGTTTACCGGATGGTTCTGGCAGCTTCCATCGCGCTTGCCGACCAGTTCTGGCCGGAACGGGCAACCAAAGGCCAGGCTTCCTCTACGATGTAAGGTCCGCCACCAACCGAATCGCGTGACGACATCAGCACGAATCGTCCCACCTTGAAGGGCAGCGTCGCGAAGTTGCCGCGTGAGGAGAGATAGCGCGCCACATCGTCGATGCGGGCGTTTCTGAGCCGCGCCAGCGTCACATGAGGCGTGAACTTGCGCGGGTCGGCGGGAATGTGCAGCCGCTGGCAGATACGTTCGATTTCCGCCTGCAATGCGTTGAGTTCAGGCGAGGGGATACACCCGCATAGATGCTGTGCGGCTTCTTGGAGCCGAAAGCATGGACACCCGACAGGTTGAGCATGAATTCAGGTCGCCGCACGCGATCAAGCGCATTGGCAACCTCGTCGGCCACATGGCCTTCCACATCTCCGATAAAACGTAGCGTTATGTGGTAGTTTTCAACATCAATCCAGCGTGCGCCGGGGAGACCGCCTCGCAACAACGAGCGAAAGCGCGGCGTCGCGCGGGATTTCGAGGGCAGTGAAAAGACGCGGCATAAGGCATCCTCCTCGAAGCGTTCCATGCCAGAGCGCCGGGCATCCAAAGGATGCATAAAGGACACTCTAGCATAGTGGTCTGATCTCGACATTTGCTTCCCGGTGCTACCATCTGCTCATGCAAATGTCGGGATCGAAAAGACCACTATTGACTTATAATTCTAGTGGATTTTTCGAATTTGACGTTTGAAGCAGCATCTATGTCGGTCGGGATTCAAACGTCAAATTCAATCCACTAGTAGAGTCAGTGCATCGTTCCATCGAAGATGATTCGATATTTGCCGATGCAGACTCAGCGAATCAAAGTTTGAGTCCGGGAGCAAGCTGTTTATGCTCCCGACCGGCGTCAGCCTCCCGATGTCCCCTTGTTTTGCATGTTCGTCAGGCTCTTTTCGATAGTGGGCATAAAGTTAGTCACCATCGTTTCGACGCCCTTTTCATTGGGGTGCATTCCGTCCTCGAGCAAAAATCCTTCTTGGTTGCTACGCCGTCGAGGAAAAACGGGTAGAGCGGCACGCCATATTTTTGTGCCAGCTTCGGATAGATCGGGTTGAACTTGGCGGCATAGTCCTTGCCCATATTGGGCGGGGCCATCATGCCCGCAAGAATGACTGAAATGCCGCGCTGCTGCAGGCGCGCCAGCATCTCGTCGAGATTCTTTTCGGTAATGTCGGGTTCGATACCGCGCAGCGCGTCATTCGCACCCAGTTCAAGGATCACGAGATCGGTGCCATCGGGAACGGACCAGTCGATGCGCGAAAGCCCGCCCGTGGTCGTGTCGCCCGATACGCCCGCATTCTCGATCGAAACCTCGACGCCCTTGTCGTTGAGCGCCTTTTCCAGCTGCTGCGGAAAGGCGGCACCGGACGGCAGCATATAGCCCGCCATCAGGCTGTCGCCGAAGCCGACGATCTTGACCTGTGAAAGCTGCTCCGTCGGCAGTGCGTCTTCGAGGCCGGTCGGATCTTCCTGCGCGCTTGCCGCAATGATGGGACTTGCTGCCATAAAAGACGCAATCACCGCAAAATCGGGAGCCATGCCGGAATTGAGAGTTTGAAACGCATCGTCGAAAACCCATATTTGAGGGGCTGTGGGCAAATGGCCCGCCGGACTTCTTCAATAATTGGCGCAACATAGGTTCAAATTTGTGGCGCGCTGTTTGGTTCTAAAGATTCATATAGGATAAAACCGCGTGACGGAACAGGTTGTTGGCCCGATTATCGAACTTGAGAACGTTCATCTAACCCTTGGTCACGCCGCCTCATCGGTGCATGTGCTGAAGGGCGTCTCCCTTCATATATCGCAAGGACAATCGGTCGGCATCGTTGGTCCGTCCGGTTCCGGAAAGTCCACGCTGCTGATGGTTTTGGCCGGTCTGGAGCATGTCGATAACGGAACTGTGAAGATTGCAGGTCGGACGATCAGCCAGATGAGCGAAGATCAGGCCGCGGCTTTCCGCGGCGCCAATATCGGCATCGTGTTCCAGTCCTTCCACCTCATTCCCAACATGACGGCGCTCGAAAATGTCGCCGTACCGCTGGAGCTTGCCGGGCGCAGAGATGCTTTCGAGGTGGCGGAACGCGAATTGCGCGCCGTCGGCCTTGGCGAGCGCCTTACCCATTATCCATCCGAGCTTTCCGGCGGCGAACAGCAGCGCGTGGCGATTGCCCGCGCCCTTGCGCCAAGCCCGAAAATACTGATTGCCGATGAACCGACCGGCAATCTCGACACCACGACGGGACGTCAGATTGCCGATCTTCTGTTCACCAAGCAGCGCGAAAACGGCCTGACCATGGTTCTGGTCACGCATGATCCCGCACTTGCGGCGCGCTGCGACATCGAAATTCCGGTGCGCTCGGGCCGGATCGAGGAACCTGCACAGGGCACCTCCGTTCTCGAATCGCTGGCAGCTGGCGCATGAGTGCGGCAAAGTCGTTCTCGCTTGCTCTCCGTTTTGCGCTGCGTGAAATGCGCGGCGGCCTGTCCGGTTTCTATATTTTCCTCGCCTGTATCGCGCTTGGCGTTGCCGCAATCGGCGGCGTCAATTCGGTAGCACGGTCGGTGAGTACCGGCATTGCATCGGAAGGCCAGAGCATTCTGGGCGGCGATGTCAGCTTTGCGCTCAATCAGCGGGAAGCAACGGCGAAAGAGCGCGCCTTCATCGAAAAGCAGGGCAGAATGGCGGAGAGCGCCACGATGCGCTCCATGGCGCGCATGCCCGATGGCTCCGACCAGTCGCTGGTCGAGGTGAAGGCTGTCGACGCTGCCTATCCGCTCTATGGTCAATTGAAGGTCCAGCCGCAGCAATCGCTCGCTGACATAACCGGTGAGAAGGACGGCATCTATGGCGCCGCCGTCGCCCAGGATTTTCTCAATCGCATGGACCTGTCGCTTGGTGCGAAAGTGCTGCTCGGTTCGCAAGTGTTCGAACTGCGCGGCCTGATCGAAAGCGAACCGGACCTCTTGTCGTCCGGCTTCAATTTTGCACCGCGGTTTCTCGTTTCGCTTGATGGCTTGCGGGCTTCTGGCCTCATCCAGCCCGGCAGCCTTGTCCATCATATCTACAAGGTAGCGCTTCCCGATGGTGCGCCGGATGCGGCAATCGCCGACGTCAGGCGTCAGGCTGCCGCCGATTTTCCGGATGCAGGCTGGAATATCCGCTCCCGCGCCAATGCTGCGCCAGCGCTGAGCGCCAATATCGAGCGCTTTTCGCAATTCCTGACATTGGGCCTGACGGCCTTGATCGTCGGCGGTGTCGGCGTTGCCAATGCGGTGCGCGCCTATCTTGATGGCAAGCGCGGCGTGATCGCCACCTTCAAGTCGCTTGGCGCGCCTGCGCGCTTCGCCGTGCTGGTCTATCTCGTGCAGATCATGGTGATCGGCCTGATCGGCATCGTGCTCGGACTCATTCTGGCGGCGATTATCCCTATGCCGCTGCGCTGGCGCTCGCCAATTATCTGCCGGTCGCCGGTGGCGGCGGTTTCTTCCCGGTGCGCTGGCACTTGCCGCCGTCTTCGGCCTCATCACCACGCTTGCCTTCGCGATCATTCCGCTTGGCAGGGCGCGGGATATTCCCGCGACGGCGTTGTTCCGCGAGCAGGGTTTTGAGCAGCGTGGCCTGCCGCCGCTGCTTTATCTTGATTGGCGGTTCTGCTGATCGCAGCTCTTGCTGGGCTGGCGCTCTACGTCGCCTATGACCGGCGCATCGCCGCAATCTTCATCGTTTCGGCTATCGCAGCCTTCGGTGTGCTGCGGCTTGTCGCCGACGGTATTCGCTGGCTTGCCCGCCGGGTTCCGCGCGTGCGTTCGACAGCGCTTCGGCTGGCAGTGGGTAACATCCATCGTCCCGGCGCGCTTACCCCTTCGGTGGTGCTTTCGCTTGGCCTTGGCCTGACGTTGATGGTTGCGATTGCCCTGATCGATGGCAATCTGCGCCGTCAGGTCACGGAAAACATTCCGGCGCAGGCGCCTGACTTTTCTTCGTCGATATTCAGAACCGCGACATCGGCGATTTCACCAAGCTGGTGAGCGACATCGTGCCGGATGGCAAACTCACTTCCGGTCCGATGCTGCGCGGGCGTATTGTTGCCTTCAACGGCACCAATGTGCGCGACATGACCATTCCGCCCGAAGCGGCCTGGGTGCTGCGTGGCGATCGCGGCATCACATTTGCCGATAAGGTGCCGGATAATTCGACCTTGAGCGAAGGCGAATGGTGGCCTGCCGATTATAGCGGTGAGCCGCTGGTCTCCTTCGCCGAACGCGAAGGCAAGGAACTGGGCCTGAAACTCGGCGACACGGTGACGGTCAATGTGCTTGGCCGCAACATCACCGCAAAGATCGCCAGCTTCCGGCAGGTGCAGTGGGAAACGCTTGCGATGAACTTCGTGATGGTGTTTTCGCCCAACACCTTTGCCGGTGCGCCGGCGACGTGGCTGGCGACGCTCACCATTCCCGACGGCCAGAAGAACTTTGCGCCTGATGTGCTGCGACAGGTAACCAAGACATGGCCCGCCGTCACGACCGTCAGTGTGACCGATGCGCTCAATGTCGCGAATGATCTGATCAGCCAGCTCGCGACCGCCATCCGTGCGGCGGCTTCCATTGCGCTGGCTGCATCGGTTCTGGTGCTGGGCGGGGCGCTGGCAGCCGGTAACCGTGCCCGCGTCCACGACGCAGTGGTGCTGAAGACGCTTGGCGCCACACGCGGCACGCTGATTACGGCCTATGTGTTTGAATATATGCTGCTCGGGCTTGCAACGGCGCTCTTCGCACTCGTCGCCGGCAGCGTGGCGGGCTGGTATGTCGTGGTGGAAATCATGAAGCTGAAAGCAAGCTTCCTGCCTGATGTCGCGCTGATGACCGTTGCCATAGCGCTGGTGCTGACTGTCGGTTTCGGCCTTGCAGGGACATGGCGCGTTCTCGGCCAGAAGCCTGCACAGGTACTCAGAACCATATGAACGATTTGTAATACGGAAGGGTGAGAAAACGTAAGCCGTTGGATATTATGGATAATGCGTTTGTGCTTTCACGCCGCTGCATCACGTTTTTACGGATGGTACTTGTACGCGAAGGCCGAAATCCCCATAATGTCAGGCAGGCATGCTGGGGTCCCGCCAGCGGCGCCTGGCGGCGGCTCGCCGGAATGAGCGCCCCGACACCGGACGGGACATGGCAAGAGGATTTAAGTCATGGCTGACTTTCGTAATATTCAGGCGCAGCAGAGGCCGGTAGGCGGCGCTCGTGCTGATGCAGGCATCGATCAGGGCCTGCGCAGCTATATGCTCGGCGTCTATAACATGATGGCTATCGGCTTGGCCGTTACCGGCCTTGCCGCATTTGCCGTTGCAGCACTCGCAACGACCACGGACCCGTCCGCAGCCGTCGCGCAGCTTGCCAACGGCAAGATGCTCACCGGTCTCGGTGTAGCGCTCTACACGTCCCCGCTTCGCTGGGTTGTGATGCTTGCGCCGCTCGCGGCAGTGTTCTTCCTGAGCTTCCGCATCGAGCGCATGTCGGTCTCGACCGCTAACGCCGTCTTCTGGGGCTATGCAGCTCTCGTCGGCCTGTCGCTGTCGTCGATCTTCCTGGTCTTCACCGGCCAGAGCATCGTTCGCACCTTCTTTGTGACGGCTGCTTCCTTTGGCGCGCTGTCGCTCTACGGTTACACGACCAAGCGCGACCTGTCCGCCATGGGATCGTTCCTGATCATGGGCCTGTTCGGCCTGATCCTGGCATCGGTCGTCAACATCTTCCTCGGTTCCACCGCGCTGCAGTTCGCGATCTCGGTGATCGGCGTTCTGATCTTCGCAGGCCTCACCGCCTATGACACGCAGTCGATCAAGGAAATGTATTACGAAGGCGATTCTTCTGATGCGCACGGTCGCAAGGTCGTGATGGGCGCGCTGCGTCTCTATCTCGACTTCATCAACATGTTCACCTTCCTGCTGCAGTTCATGGGCAACCGCGAATAGTCAGCTGAAGAGTGCTTGAACAAAAGGGCAGCGGAAACGCTGCCCTTTTGCTTTATCGAGGCAACTCCTGATGCATTGTGAGGGCCAGTCCATGATTTGTCTGGTTCCCCTCATGCCTGTCATTCGTGATTTCCAGCCTGCCGATATCGAAACGATCACCGCAATCTATACGGAAGCCGTTCTGACCGGCGCCGGCTCCTACGAGATCAAGCCGCCGACAATGGACGAAATGGTGAAGCGCTTCGCGGCATTTGCGGAGCAGGGCTTTCCGATCCTCGTCGCGGAGGAGGATGGCCGGATTCTGGGCTATGCCTATGCGAGTTATTTCCGCGTCAGGCCTGCCTATCGCTGGCTTGCGGAGGATTCGATCTATATCGCTCCGGATGCGAAGGGAAAGGGCGTCGGCAAGCTCCTCCTGCGCGAACTTATCGAGCGCATCTCCGCATTGGGGTTCCGGCAATTGCTGGCGGTGATCGGCGATGGCGAACACAATATCGGTTCGGTGAAGCTGCATGAGAGCCTTGGTTTCACCCATTGCGGACGTATCGAGGGTTCCGGCTTCAAGCACGGACGCTGGCTGGACACCGTGCTGATGCAGCTGCCGCTCAACGGCGGGCGTTCAATCGAGCCGGGAACGCCGCCGCTTTCATAATCTACTGATGCATCGAAGGCTCAGCTTTCGACAAGCTTGAGGCTCTTGTCGAACACGCGCAGGACGCGCTCCAGCTCATGGCCGCGCTTCATGATAAGCCCGCTTGCGGCGATGACCGAATAGGCGCCTTGCTTCTGCGCCAGCTTCGGATTCTTCTCGATGCGGAAAAGCGGTATCTCGCTTGCCCGACGAAAGATGGAGAACACGGCGCGGTCAGCCAGATGGTCGATGGCATAATCGCGCCACGTGCCGGAGGCGACCATGCGGCCATAGATATTCAGGATTTTGCCGAGTTCGTGCCGGTTGAAACTGACGGGAGCAGATCGCGCACGGTCGAGGGAATGACCTTTGGCGAAGCAGACGAGGGAGAAGGGGATGACAAATCCTCATTCGCTGCGCTTGACGTATCCATTTCCTTCCTTTCAGCCTTTTGCAGAGCACGGACCGAAAATCGGGCAGGCTCATAAACAAACTGCGCGCAACCGGTTTGGATATTCGGCAATGGCGAAGAAGCGAACCGAACCGGCGCATGACAACAGGGTGATGCTTTTGTGAAGCAATTTCAAGGGGAGGCTTCGGCGGGCCGATTTCAACCGCTGATTATTCACTGGAAAAACCCCAATAAATAGGGACTGGAGGCCAAATATTAGTTATTCACGAAAAGAGAATGCCTGTTTGCAATGGTGATTGTCGGCCACATTTTCGCCTTGTCAGTTTCGCATTCCAGCCTGATTATGGCTTCAGCATCTACACGTTGCCTGAGACGGTTCGGTTCGGGTATGTCCGACCCCAAGCCCCCGCCCAAAGGACTGCCCGAGCCGAACCAACCTTTTCCAGCTTCCGCTGAACCAAGTTGCAACACGCGCCCATAAGCCCTATGCAGAAGCCCGGCACGGCATCAGCCCAAAAGGAAAATCTGTTCGATCTGATCGGACGCGTTTCTCGCTATAAATCGCGCGAGAGCGATGAGGCTTGCTGAAGGCTCAGAGGCCGACTGGTTTCTTTTGCTTGAACATGCCGGCACCATGGATGGGGCCGAGCGTGTTGTCGTCGCGGGTTTCCTGCAGCACCACGGCACAGCCCGAAACGTCCTTGCGTTTCAGTTCCGAAGCCGGGATTTCGATTTTCAGTGGCTTGCCATCCCACATGCCGATCGTATTGGTATCGCGGACGGTGTTGCGATAGGTGACGGCCTGACCGGCATTTTCACCCTCCGTGATCGGGATAGTCACGGAATCACGGAAATAGAACAGCACCACATGCACAGGGGCCTTTGGTTTCTTGCCTGCGCCGATTTCGATGGATAGGCGCCCGTCATCGAGCTGTGTGATCGAAACCGGCACATCCAGCTTGTTGGCCGCAATCTGTGCCTGAACGGCTTCCCTGTCGCGCCCGTTGACCTCCGCCGTGCCATTGATGATGGCCTGCGGCGTATAGATCATGCGCGCATTGAAGGAATTGCGATAGGCGTTCTGCCGGTCGGTGTTCTCCTGGGTGGCAAGCGTATCGCGCCATCCCATATAATCCCAGTAATTGACGTGAAACGACAGTGCCAGAACATTGGGATCGTCGGCATATTTCGCGAAATTCTGGTCAGCCTGGGGCAGGACTTGCAGCCCTGGCTGGTGTAAAGCTCCAGAACTGCGGTCTTCTTGCTGCTGTCCTGTGCCTTGGCTTGTCCCTGCATGGAGATGCAGCCGGTGAAAGCCAGCCCCAGAACGGCACAGATGCTACGCCAGCCGGGCAAATGCTCGCCGGTAAGCCATGGACCTGTCCCATAGAGAGGGGCGTGGAGTATCACTTCGTTTCATCCTGCAATTATTGTCGCTGACATCTATTATGTAAGAAGTCCTGCAATCAATAGGAATTCACGTTGCGGTGAGATTCGCAGAGGTCGCGAAACTCTTTTCAAAATTAGCTCACAACGGATCGTGCGGAAAAGAGACTGGTTGAACATGAGATCGAGCTTGAGAGAAAAAGCCATCGCTATCTGCGATGAGAAGATAGCGAAAAAGGGCGAACTGGTCGGTATTTCGTTCTATGCCTTCTTTGCCAACAGGAACACGGAGCCGGAATTGCTCATGGAGGCTGCCGAGTGGTGGATCAACACCCATACCCTCGATCACTTTGAAAAGCGGTAAAATCAGGGAAATGATCCGTTCGGGCCGATAGGTTCCGTGTCCAGTCAAAATAAAAAGCCGCCGGATTTCTCCGGCGACTTCTGATTTTATGCTTTTGCCGATTAAGCGGCGAGGTCACGCAGAACGGTTTGCAGGATGCCGCCGTTCTTCATGTAGTCGAGCTCGTCCAGCGTATCGATGCGGCAGATGAGTGGAACCTTCTTCACCGAGCCGTCGGCATAGGTGATGGAGGCTTCGACCTTCTGACGCGGACGCACATCGGCCAGACCTTCGATGGTGACGATTTCGTCGCCCTTGAGGCCGAGCGTCTGCCAGCTCGTGCCTTCCTCGAAGACGAAAGGCACAATGCCCATACCGACGAGGTTGGAACGGTGGATACGCTCGAAGGACTGCGCGATCACAGCCTTGACGCCAAGCAGGTTGGTACCCTTGGCCGCCCAGTCGCGCGACGAACCGTTACCATATTCGACGCCTGCGAAGACGACGAGCGGCACGCCCTCGGCCTTGTATTCCATGGCCGCGTCGTAGATCGACATTTCTTCCTTCGACGGATAGTGGATGGTGTAGCCGCCTTCACGTCCGTTTTCGCCCAGCATGTGGTTGCGAATACGGATGTTTGCGAAGGTGCCGCGCATCATCACTTCATGGTTGCCGCGACGCGTGCCGTACTGGTTGAAGTCTGCAACGCCGACGCCATGGTCCAGCAGATACTTGCCGGCCGGCGACTGCGCCTTGATGGAACCGGCAGGCGAAATGTGGTCGGTCGTAATCTTGTCGCCGAAGAGGCCCAGAACGCGGGCGCCCTTGACGTCGCCGATCTGACCTGCCGACTTGCCCATGCCGACGAAGTAAGGCGGGTTCTGCACATAGGTCGAATCGTCGTCCCATGCATAGGTCTGGCCTGCGGGAACCTGAACGGCCTGCCAGTTTGCATCGCCCTTGAATACGTCCGCATATTTCTCCGAGAAAATCTTGCGGGTAACATTCTTGGCGATGAAATCCTGGATTTCCTGAGAGGAAGGCCAGATGTCACGCAGGAATACCGGGTTGCCGTCCTTGTCTTCGCCGAGCGGCTCCTTGGTCAGATCCTTGGTGACCGTACCGGCGAGAGCGTGAGCGACGACGAGCGGCGGCGAAGCCAGATAGTTGGCCTGAACGTCCGGCGAAACACGGCCTTCAAAGTTGCGGTTTCCGGAAAGAACGGCAGCCGCGATCAGGCCCTTCTCATTGATCACTTTGGAAATCGGTGCAGGCAGCGGACCGGAGTTACCGATGCAGGTCGTGCAACCGAAACCGACGAGATTGAAGCCGAGCGCGTCGAGATCCTTCTGGAGACCAGCGGATTCGAGATAGGCGGCAACCACCTGCGAGCCGGGGGCAAGCGAGGTCTTGACCCATGGCTTGGACTTGAGGCCCTTGGCAACCGCATTGCGTGCCAGAAGACCGGCTGCAATCAGGACGCTCGGGTTCGAGGTATTGGTGCATGACGTGATGGCGGCAATTGCCACATCGCCATGGCCGAGGTCATAGTCTTCACCTTCGACGGCATAACGTGTGGTCTGGCCGGTGGTCTTCTTGTACTCGTTTTCGAGCGAGGTGGCGAAACCGGAGCCGATGTTTTCCAGCGCAATGCGGCCTTCCGGGCGCTTCGGGCCAGCCATTGACGGAACGACATCGCCCATGTCGAGTTCGAGAACATCGGTGAAGACCGGATCAGCCGATCCGCTTTCACGCCACATGCCCTGCGCACGGCAGTAAGCTTCGACCAGTTCAAGACGGTGCTCGTCGCGACCGGTCATATGCATATAGGCAAGCGTTTCCTGATCGACCGGGAAGAAACCGCAGGTCGCGCCGTATTCGGGTGCCATATTGCCGATGGTCGCACGGTCGGCGAGCGTCATGTTTTCAAGGCCTGCGCCGAAGAACTCGACGAACTTGCCGACAACACCCTTCTTGCGCAGCATCTGCGTTACGGTGAGAACGAGGTCGGTCGCGGTCACGCCTTCCTTGAGCTTGCCGGTGAGGCGGAAGCCGATGACTTCCGGCAGAAGCATGGAAACTGGCTGACCGAGCATGGCCGCTTCGGCTTCGATGCCGCCGACGCCCCAGCCCAGAACGCCAAGGCCGTTGACCATGGTGGTGTGGCTGTCGGTGCCGACGCAGGTGTCAGGATAGGCAACAGTTTCGCCGTCTTCTTCCTTGGTCCAGACAGCCTGGGCCAGATATTCGAGGTTCACCTGATGGCAGATGCCGGTGCCCGGAGGAACGACGCGGAAGTTCTTGAATGCCTGCTGACCCCATTTGAGGAAGCGGTAGCGTTCGCCATTGCGCTGATATTCGAGGTCCACATTGGCCTTGAACGCGCTTGGATTGCCGAATTCGTCGACGATGACCGAGTGGTCGATGACGAGATCGACGGGAACGAGCGGATTGATCTTTTCCGGGTCGCCGCCGAGCGACGAGGCCGTCGCGCATGGCTGCGAGGTCAACGACGGCGGGAACGCCGGTGAAGTCCTGCATCAGCACGCGGGCCGGGCGGTAGGCGATTTCTGCGCCGGCAGAGCCGCGATCGTTCAGCCACTTGGCGACAGCTTCGATATCCGACTTCTTGACGGAGCGGTCGTCCTCAAAGCGGAGCAGGTTCTCGAGCAGAACCTTCATGGAGAATGGAAGCTTGGAAACGCCCTCAAGGCCGTTCTTTTCGGCTTCGGTCAGGCTGTAATAAACATAATCCTTACCACCCACGGTAAGGGTTTTGCGGCATTTAAAGCTGTCGATGTGCGACACTGCGTTCGTCCTTCATGCTACTGGCCGGAAAACCAGGACGAACGCCTAGGCTAGCGTTTCAAGGACGCGCCAAGGTGCGGGTGCAGTCATTTCCGCTGTCCGTCCCGAAGCCTGGGTCCTTACGGGCGCCAAGTGTTTGAGATCGGCCAAAATGGTTTCCACGCCGACCGCTGGCGTGGTAGCCCTCATATAGAGAGTTTTCTAAAACGATTCCAGACAGAATATCGTGAATTCGGCCCCTTGCGGCGAAATGTTGCGATGCCTTTCCATGGATATTTCGGGGCTCCGGTTCTATTGGTCTGGCAATTATCCATCGGGGCTTAGAGGTATAAAATGCGGCTGGAAGCCGAAAATCTGGCGGGCGAAAGAGGCGGCGAAACGATTTTCGCTGGCCTGTATTTTGCTCTCAGTGAAGGCGAGGCGCTGGTGGTGACCGGACCGAATGGTTCGGGCAAATCCACGTTGCTGCGAATCATCTGCGGCCTGCTTCAGCCCGAAGCCGGAAAGGTGAAATTGAGCGACGACGGCACGGTTCTGCCGGTGCGTGCCGCTTGCCATTATCTCGGACACCAGAATGCGATGAAACCGGCGCTCAGCGTGCGCGAGAACCTGTCCTTCTGGCAGAAGTTCAACGGCGCCGCGCAAGCGAGATCGATGAGGCGCTGGAAGCCGTCGATCTGCCCGGTGTGGAGCATCTGCCGTTCGGCTATCTGTCGACGGGGCAGAAGCGCCGTGTTTCCATCGCCAAGCTTCTGGTCAGCCATCGTCCGCTCTGGATCGTGGACGAGCCGACCGCCGGTCTCGACAAGGCGTCGGAAGCCCGCTTTGCAGAAATCATGCGCGGCCATATGCGAGAAGGGGCATGATCGTCGCTGCAACGCATATTCCGTTGGGCTTGGATGCAGTTTCAGGGAAAGTGGAAACCGGTTTCCCGTCCGAAACTGCATTGAAAGAAGTATTGGTGTCAGCACGCTCGACATGGCCGCCTATTCAGGTGAGGGCGCCTGATGCTGGCACTTTTCCTGAGAGACTTGCGCCTCAGTTTCCGCGCCGGTGGCGGCGCGCTGATCGGCATATTGTTCTTCCTCGCGGTCATTGCCGTCATGCCCTTCGGCGTCGGGCCTGACCTCAACCTTCTGGCGCGGATCGGCCCCGCCATGCTGTGGATCGGTGCGTTGCTGGCAACGCTCCTCGGCCTCGATCGGCTGTTTCAGGCAGACCGGGAGGATGGTTCGCTCGATCTGCTGCTGATCGGCGCGGACAGTCACATGCTGGCCTTCACGGTTTTGTGAAATGCGCGGCCCATTGGGTGGCAAGTGTGCTGCCGCTGGTGATCGCATCGCCCATGCTCGGCCTGTTCATGAATATGGAGGCGACGGCAATCGGCGCAACATCGCTGACGCTTCTGGTGGGAACGCCCGCCATTGCCTTCATCGGCGCTGTGGGTGCAGCCCTTGCCGTAGCGCTGCCGCGCGGCGGGTTGCTGGTGTCGGTGATTGTTCTGCCGCTCACCATTCCGGTGCTCATTTTCGGTGTATCAGCTTCGCATGGAGCGACAGTAGACAATGCGCCCTTTCTGGCGCCCTTTCTCATTTTGGCCGCTCTCACCCTGTTCTTTGCCGTTCTTGGGCCGCTGGCCGCGAGCGCAGCGCTGAAAAGTTCGGCGGATTGACGCAGTTGATTACGGTCAATTGAACGGGACAGGGGTGGAAGGTAAATATAGGCCATGGAAAAGACATGACCAAAGATGCCGTTAAAACCACGAGCTGGCTCGATCTGGCCAATCCACGCGGTTCCTTGCCTTTGCAGGCAAGGTCTTGCCGTGGCTGGCCGGGCTTTCGGTACTGTTTCTGGCGGTTGGCCTCTATATGGTCTTCTTCCAGTCGCCGGAGGACTATCAGCAGGGGATGACGGTCCGCATCATGTATATCCATGTGCCTTTCGCATGGCTTTCCATGATGTGCTACTCGATCATGGCGGTGTCGGCGCTGGGCACGCTGGTCTGGCGGCATCCGCTGGCCGATGTCTCGATCCGCGCAGCCGCTCCGCTCGGCGCCGTCTTCACCGCGCTTGCGCTTGCCACCGGTTCGCTCTGGGGCAAGCCGATGTGGGGTACATGGTGGGTGTGGGATGCGCGGCTGACCTCGGTCTTCGTGCTGTTCCTGATGTATCTCGGCATTATCGCGCTGTCGCGCGCCATGGATGATCCGGCGAAAAGCGCCAGGCCGGTGGCCGTGCTCACGCTGGTCGGCTTCATTAATATTCCGATCATCAAATTCTCGGTCGACTGGTGGAACACGCTGCACCAGCCGGCTTCGGTGTTCCGCATGGACGGCCCCACCATCGATGCATCCATGCTGCGTCCGCTTTTCGTGATGGCCATCGGCTTTTCGCTTCTGTTCTTCACGCTGCACATGATGGCCATGCGCAATGAAATCTGGCGCCGCCGCGTGGCGTCGATGAAAAAGCTTGCCGCACGGAATGCCGACCGCAAGACCAAGACACAGGAGGGTGTAATATGAACCATCTCGGCTTTGTTCTGGCCTCCTATGGCATCACGGCAGCAGCGCTTGTCATCATCATCGGCTGGATATTGATCGATCAGCGCATCCAGAAAAACGAATTGAAACGGCTGGAAGTGCAGGGCGTGCGCCGCCGTTCTGCAAAAGCCCCGGTAAAGCACAATGACCGAAACGACCGAGAAACCCGTCGCGCCGAAAAAGCGCTCCACATGGGTTGCCCTTTTGCCGCTGGCAATTTTCGTCGGACTGGCGGCGGTATTTGCCGTCCAGCTTCTGTCGGGCAAGGACAATACGACGATCCCTTCCGCGCTGATCGGCAAACAGGCGCCGCAGACGAACCTGCCGCCTGTCGAAGGTCTGCTGCGCGATGGCGTGCCTGTTCCCGGCCTCAACAGCGAAGATTTTAAGGGCAAGCTCACACTGGTGAATGTCTGGGGATCGTGGTGCGTTCCTGTCGTCAGGAGCATCCGCTCTTGATGGAAATCGCCAAGGATGAGCGCGTCCGCGTGGTTGGCCTCAATTACAAGGACCAGCCGGAAAATGCGCGCCGTTTCCTCGGCGATCTCGGTAATCCCTTTGCTGCCGTCGGCGCCGACCGCGTCGGGCGTTCAGCCATCGAATGGGGCGTCTACGGCGTGCCGGAAACCTTCCTCGTCGATCAGGACGGCAAGATTGTCTACAAGCATGTGGGGCCGTTTACGCCGGAGTCGGTGAAGAACGATCTGATGCCGGCGGTGGAGAAGGTCCTTCAGTAATAGTCGTTGTGCTTAGTCCTGAATCGATGATTTGAGATCCTGCTGCAGCTTCTCCAGCATGGGAGCAGGCATGTTCAATCCCGCGAAATCGCAATATTCATCCAGAAGTTCTGGAGATTTCTGTCTGAACTTGGAGGTGTCGACTTCGCCCTCATCAGTCACGGCTCCAACCTTGTAAAGAAGGTCAGCAGTCGCTTTGACCGAGATACGGCCTAACTTAAAAGCAATGACTTCTTGCTGATCTCGGGCCATGATCGCAACCGTATCCAGTTTAAACTCTGAAGGCATGTCAAGCGTGAGGTCCATGACGCTAATCTTGTTGCTTTCCAGCGCCTCATAATACTGCTTGCCGAGCTCATAAGCCTTTTGTGTAAAACTGGACGACAAAAGGTAGGACGAGGCAGATGGATTTATTGCAGTTCCCATGTTCTGGATGAGAATTGCACATTGAAAATTTTCAAAGATTTTGCAGGGAGTGCTAGATAATCTTGCTTGGTTAATTCCTGGCTCTGTGCCGGTGCAATTGACAACAGCGACGTTGATATAGATGCAAAAGCATTGTTCTAAAATTCATGATTTCCAGTCTCCCAAAAATAAAAGGGCTCCGAAGAGCCCTTAATAAAATACTTCGTAATGGAATCAATCCGGCAATTTCCGGACCGCACCCTTGGCAGCACTGGTTGCCATTGAGGCATAGGCCTTCAGCGCCGTGGAAATCTTGCGCTTGCGTTCCTCTGCTGGCTTCCAGCCGGTTGCATCCTGCTCGGCGCGGCGTTCTGCCAGCGTTGCATCATCAACAGCGAGGTGGATCTTGCGGTTCGGAATGTCGATATCGATGATATCGCCTTCGCGCACCAGGCCGATGGTGCCGCCTTCAGCCGCTTCCGGCGAGACATGGCCGATGGAGGCCCGAAGAGCCGCCCGAGAAACGTCCGTCGGTGATGAGCGCGCAGGCTTTGCCGAGGCCCTTCGACTTCAGATAGCTGGTCGGGTAGAGCATTTCCTGCATGCCGGGGCCGCCGCGCGGCCTTCATAGCGGATCAGCACAATGTCGCCCGGCTTGATCTTGCCGTTCAAAATGCCGAGCACAGCCGAATCCTGGCTCTCGAAGATGCGGGCAGGGCCGGAGAATTTCAGGATGGAATCGTCCACGCCTGCCGTTTTCACGATGCAGCCGTCTTCGGCCAGATTGCCGTAAAGTACCGCCAGACCACCGTCCTGACTGAAGGCATGTTCCTTGGAACGGATGACGCCCTTTTCACGGTCAGAATCGACGCTGTCAAAGCGGCGCTCCTGAGAGAAGGCAACCTGCGTCGGCACGCCGCCGGGAGCAGCCCTATAGAACTTGTGCACCATCTCGCTATTGGAGCGCGTGACGTCCCAATGATCGAGCGCCTTACCCATGGATTCACTATGGACGGTCGGCAGATCGGTGTTGATGAGGCCCGCCTTTTCGAGCTGGCCCAGAATACCCATGATGCCGCCAGCGCGATGCACGTCTTCCATATGAACGGAGGCGACGGCAGGCGCGACCTTGCAGAGGACCGGCACGCGACGCGACAGGCGGTCGATATCGGCCATGGTGAAGTCAATCTCGGCTTCCTGTGCAGCGGCAAGCAGATGCAGAACCGTATTGGTCGAACCGCCCATGGCAATGTCGAGCGTCATGGCGTTTTCAAAAGCCGGGAAGCTTGCAATCGAGCGCGGCAGCACGCTTTCGTCGTTCTGCTCGTAATAACGCCGCGCGAGATCGACGACCAGATGACCGGCTTCCACGAAGAGGCGCTTGCGGTCGGCATGGGTTGCGAGCGTCGAGCCATTGCCCGGCAGCGACAGACCCAGCGCTTCGGTGAGGCAGTTCATCGAATTGGCGGTGAACATGCCCGAGCAGGAGCCGCAAGTCGGGCAGGCGGAGCGCTCGATTGCCTTGACCTGATCGTCAGTGTAGTGGTCGTCGGCAGCGGCAACCATCGCATCCACGAGGTCGAGCTTCTTGACGGAATCGTCCCAGACCACCTTGCCCGCTTCCATCGGTCCGCCGGAAACGAACACGACCGGGATATTGAGGCGCAGCGCGGCCATCAGCATGCCGGGGGTGATCTTGTCGCAGTTGGAAATGCACACCATCGCGTCGGCGCAATGCGCATTGACCATATATTCGACCGAGTCGGCGATGAGTTCACGCGACGGCAGCGAATAGAGCATGCCGTCATGGCCCATGGCGATGCCGTCATCGACCGCAATGGTGTTGAATTCTTTTGCCACGCCGCCAGCGCTTTCGATTTCGCGTGCGACGAGCTGGCCGAGGTCTTTCAGATGCACATGGCCCGGCACGAACTGGGTGAACGAGTTCACCACGGCAATAATCGGCTTGCCGAAATCCTCATCCTTCATGCCGGTGGCGCGCCATAGGCCGCGCGCGCCGGCCATGTTGCGACCGTGGGTGGTTGTACGCGAACGATAAGGAGGCATTTTCAAACCTTTTAGGAACTATTCTAATTGTAACCGCTATGACAGAACCGCCCCGCTGGGCAAAGCGCAAATTGCCCCATATCGCCCATTTTGCCCGGAGTACGGGGAGAGCAGCGAGACCGTTTGCAGACTTGCGGACAACGGAAAGGGTTCCGGCGTGCGACAGCTTTCGCAGGCACAGACAGGGCAATCTAGCACGTTCTTGTTATAAGGCAAAAGATTTTGCGCTGAAAACGTAAGGAAATTGCTTGGCTTTAAGTGGACGCCGTGGCCATGGCGGTATCGAGCAGGGCATTTGCCGTTTTCATCCGCTGTTCTGCGGCAGGGCGAAACTCTTCCGGCAGGCGGTCGGGATGGTTGCTGGCGGCAAAGCTGCGGCGTCGTTGCTGCAATTCTGCGCGTTTCAGGTCAGGGCGCAGGTCCAGCTCGGCGGATCGCATCCGGTGACTGTTTCTGCATGCGCGTTTCTATTGCCTGCCTTTCCTGTTCAGGCGCTGGTCCAGTCTCCGGCAGGTCTTCGACGTCGAACAGGCTATCCAGATTGTCCGGCTGGCGGGGCGGCATCGGGGCGTTGTCCAAGTCAGCGGAAAAGACGGCCGACGCAAACCCGAATTGCGGACGGCGGCCGTGGTCCGCCTGATCTGCATCGGCCTCGACTTCCTTCAGCACGGTTGCAAAATCGGGAGATGTCTGCCGCATCCTGCCTCGTCAGACCATATGCGAAGCGAGGGCGGAAGCCAGCGTGCGTGTCAGCACCGATGGCGGGATCGGCTTCTGGAAAACCGGCACTTCCGGATAGCGGTCCGCCAGACGGGCAGGCAATCCGCCCCGGTATGGATGACCACGAAGATGTCGCGGCTCTTTAACCGGTCCAGCACCGCTTCCACATCGCCATCGGCAAGGTTTACATCGAGAATGGCTGCGTCGACTTCATTGCGGTTGATGATATCGATCGCCTGCCGGACGGTACCCACCGGACCCAGCACGGTGCCGTTGGCATCCTCGACAGTCGCGGCGACGTCAAGTGCGACGAAAATCTCGTCTTCCACCACCAATACCCGCCGCTGTCCAAGATCGTTCATCACCTGTCTCGCTGCCTCCTTTTTGAGGTAAGCCCTTCACGCAAGAAATGCGCGAGCGCAAGCAGAGGTTCCCTTTGCCGACATGATAATTCGTTAATGGTGAATCAAACCTTTACCGGTCGGGAGCGATGAAGCGAGCGCGTGTCAGAACGCCGTAAAGGTCAGCGTCGTCAGCGAGCGAACGATATTGGGAATGTCGAGGACATTCTGGGCGATGAACTTGCCGATGTCCTGATCTTCGGCGATGTAGATCTTGGCCAGAAGGTCGAACTCGCCGCTGGTGGAATAAAGCTCGGAGACGATTTCACGCTGAAAGAGCGTATCGGCGACTTCGTAGGTCTTGCCGGGCGTGCACTGCAGTTGCAGGAAAACGGGCTTCATGTCTCTTCCTTTCGCGACGGGACTGCGTGGCGCATATGATAGCGCATATCACGGCAATGTTTGCAGGTTACAAACACGGACAGCCCGATGAAATCAAGAGCGAAAGCGGCGGATTGCGACATGCAGCCGGATGGTCATGTCTGCAGTCCTGCCCAGCACGCATAGCTGGTCAACCAGGAAGTTTTAATTTACGCAATTGTAATTTTCTTTAGAGGGCGCGATAAGTCTTCTCCCAAAAATTGCAAGTTTCGCGTCCGATTTATATGAAATTCGTGCTGCCCGCCGTTCTGCTTCTGTTTTCGATGGCTCTCGCGATCACGTGGATTTCCGATCGTGAACGCCGGATACTTGTTTGGTGCAGCCTGGGTTTTATGTTCATCGGTATCGCCATGTTGTCGCAATTGGCCTTTGTGCCGGGCGATGTCGGCCTGAACACGCTTGTTTCGGCGACCCTTTATGTGGCCGGTACTCTGGCGGGCGGCCGCGGTATCCTGCTGCGCTCGGATATGGATATTTCCTGGTTGTTTGTTGCTATCAGCTTCGCTCTGATCATCGGGGGTATCGGGTATTTCTTTTACATCGACCGGAATCTTGTTGCGCGTGTCTATATTCTGAATTTTGGCATGGCTGCTATGATTCTGGTCTTCGCCTGGCGATTGCGCAGACTGGCAAAAGGCGCCCTGATAGATCGTCTCCTGCTTGTCACGCTCGTTCTCGTGGCATTGCATTTCATTCCGCGCACGCTACTGACGATACAATCCCTGGTGGACGACGAGAATGTTGCCAATTTCGCGGTTACGGCCTTCTGGCAATGGACAGTGTTTTCCACCACCATCGCAGCGGTCGTTCTAGGCTTCGTATTGCTGGCTGCCGCCGGTTATGACCGTATCGGTGTGCTGTCACACGAACGTGACAGCGATCCCCTGACCGGACTTCTCAACCGGCGCGGACTGGAAATACGTTACAATGCGCTTTCGCAGGCGAAAAGGGCGTATCCGGCTGGGTCGCTGTTTGCGATATCGATTACTTCAAAGCGGTGAACGATGCTTACGGTCACGCGGCGGGCGATGCCGTCCTGAAGGAGTTTGCCGGAATCCTGCGCAGGCTCATCGGCGAACGGCCGCTGATTGCCCGTACCGGTGGTGAGGAATTCGTGATCTGTCTCGACGAGATGCACGCTGATAATGTCCTCCAGCTTATGGAAGGGGTGAGGCAGAATATCGAGAGACATCGTTTCCAGCGCCTATCCAAGGAAACCAGTGTCACCTGCAGCATTGGCTGTGTCCGTCTGCCGGAGCGGGGATCTCTGGCAAACAGTCGATAGGGCCGACAAAGTCCTCTATGCCGCCAAGAAAGGAGGGCGCAATCGGACCTATGTGGAAGAGTGAGCCCAAATAGCCGTATGCGAAGATAAATTTGGGGATGGCGGTTTTACGGTTGGCCTTCGATAAGTTTCCGGTGATGATCCGTACATTGCCGCAAATCATGGCTACTATCACCACCGATAATGTGAGTGCCGAGGAGTTCCCGAAAGTCCGATGAAATTCATGCCCGTTCTGTTGTCCGCATCCGCTGTTGCCAGTCTATTCCTTTTCGATGCGGCGTTTTCCCCGTCTTTTGCGATGAACGCCTCTGAAAAGGCCCAGCTTGAGAAGCTCGATCCGGCAACCCGCCTTGAGCAGCGTTGCGATGTGGAAGCCATGGAGCGCATCACGCGGGAACAGAAGTTTTCGGTCGACAAGGTTCTGGCCTATGCCTTTTCTGACCCGGTAACCAGGAAGAATTCCATCAGGGCCGATGGTGCGGCCTTCCGCAGTCGCGAGCATTGGTACAAGCTGTCCTTCGTCTGCAAGACGGACGAAGACCATATTAATATCGTTTCGTTCCGCTACGATATCGGTGACGAAGTGCCCCACAACCAATGGGACAAGCATTACCTCGTCCCGTAACGGGGATCTCCTATTCTTCCGGATCGTCCGAACGGCACGCCGACAGCAGCGTCACTTCCTTGGCCGTGTGATCGGCTTCGAGATGGCTCAGCACGGCCTGTCCGTCCTTATCGCTCCAGCGGTAGCTGTCCTGCTCATCAATGGCGACATACTTTTGAGATTGTCGTGCCATTGCAGCGCAATCATCTTGCCCTCGGCATCGAGCACGGCAAATTCGGGAGCGCTGCCGTTGCGGATATAGGTGACAGGCACGACGACCCCGCGCTCGCATATGTAATCGACCCGCTCAATGGGGTTCAGATTCTGGGCTTGCGCTGATGCAGAAGGTGCGAACAGCATTGCCGGGCCTGTCGCAATCACGAAAAGAGCGCCGATATAGCGCCTGCAATATGCCATGGTCGGAAAATCCTCTGGTCAGTCAATCGATACAGGGAAAGTAACTCTTCGGCGGCATAGTTCAAGAGAGCGCTTGGTGCGCTCGATATGGCTGCAACTCGACTGCAAAAAATAATCGACCGTAACTGATTTCCTGCAACCGAAACAGGTTTCGCCCGTTGTTAGTCTGCCGGTCGCGAGACTGGCCGAGGCCCGGATGAATACTTGCCCCCGCAACCCCAGTCCGGGCCTCGCCTGCATGGGCTGCCGGTTCCTTTACGGCTTCAATGGGAAACGCTTTGAACTTTGCGTCCGAAGGCAGTTTTGCAGGTCGAATGGAAAAATATTTCCCGATGCCGCGTAGGAAAAGAGCAGATTTTTCGAAGTCGTTTCAAATAACGACCGGCTTGTGGCATCCTGTCTTCAAAGAGCTCTGATACTGTCTTGACCAATGAACCATGGAGGCGGTCATGAAGATATCGAGATTTTCGCTCACATTGGCGGCATTGGTCGCTGCGGCTTCGCTGGCCGGGACAGTTCGGCCAGGCTTTGCAGATCAGACGCTTCTGAACGTATCCTACGATCCGACGCGTGAACTCTACAGGATTACAACGCCGCTTTTGCCGCCCACTGGAAGGCGGAAACCGGCGAAACTGTCACCATTCGCGCATCCCATGGCGGGTCGGGCAAGCAGGCGCGGTCGGTGATCGACGGAATCAAGGCCGACGTGGTCACGCTTGCGCTGGAAAGCGATATCGATGCTATCGCTGAGCTTTCAGGCAAGATCGACAAGGACTGGCGCAAGCGCTTGCCCAACAATTCGGCGCCCTATACGTCAACCATCGTCTTTCTCGTGCGCAAGGGTAACCCAAAGGGCATCAAGGATTGGGGCGATCTGGTGAAGGACGGCGTCGAGGTCATCACGCCGAACCCGAAGACTTCCGGCGGCGCACGCTGGAACTATCTCGCCGCTTGGGCTTGGGCCTACAAGCAATACGGTGGCGACGAGCAGAAGATCAAGGATTACATCGGCGAACTGTTCCGCCATGTGCCTGTGCTCGACACCGGCGCGCGTGGCGCGACGACCACTTTCGTGCAGCGCCAGCTCGGCGATGTGCTGTTGGCCTGGGAGAACGAAGCCTATCTCTCGGTCGCGGAATTTGGCGAGGATGCATTCGACATCGTCGTTCCGCCGCAGTCCATTCTGGCCGAACCGCCGGTCGCGGTGGTGGACAAGAACGCTGAGGAAAACGGCACCACCAAACTGGCAACTGCCTATCTCGAATATCTGTATTCGCCGGAAGGGCAAGCGCTTGCCGCCAAGCATTTCTACCGTCCGTCGAAGCCTGACGTCATTCCAGCCGACAAGCAGCGCAAGTTCCTGACTTGACGCTGGTGACGATCGATGATCCGATTTTCGGCGGATGGGCCAAGGCTCAGCCCTATCATTTCGGCGACGGAGGAACCTTCGACCAGATCTACAAGCCGGGAAAATAGTCCGGAAATCGAGGACAAGCAGCAAACAGTAAGTACTGAAGAGGGAACAAACCAACGCATGTCTTCGCTCCCTGCACGGGCCAGGGCGGGGTCGCACTTTCGAAAGCCGAGCGTCATTCCCGGTTTCGGGCTGACGTTCGGCTTCAGTGTTGCCTATCTGACCCTTCTCATTCTCATTCCGCTTGCGGCATTGGTGCTGCGTTCCAGCGAAGTCGGGATTTCCGGCTTCTGGCGACTCATTACTGATGAGCGCACCTTGAAGGCGCTTGAAACGAGCTTCGGCACCGCCTTCATCGCGGCGCTGGTCAATGTGGTCTTTGGCGTCATCCTCGCCTGGGTGCTCGTGCGTTATCGGTTTCCAGGGCGCCGATTTGTCGATGCCATCGTCGATATTCCGTTTGCTTTGCCGACGGCAGTGGCGGGTATTGCACTTGCCGCGATCTATGCGCCGAATGGCTGGATCGGCAGCCTGCTGACCCCGCTCGGCATTCGCATCGCCTTTTCGCGGGCGGGCATCGTCATCGCGCTGATCTTCATCGGCCTGCCCTTTGTGGTGCGCACGGTCCAGCCGATCATGGAGGAAATCAGCCGTGAGGTCGAAGAGGCTGCGGCAACCCTTGGCGCATCCCGGTTCCAGACCATCTGGCGGGTGTTGTTGCCGAGCCTGCAACCTGCCATCCTGACTGGCTTCGCGCTCGCCTTCGCGCGCGGCGTCGGCGAATATGGCTCGGTCATCTTCATCGCGGGCAACACGCCCTATGTCTCGGAAATCGCGCCGCTTCTGATCGTCATCAAGCTGGAGGAATATGATTATGCCGGGGCGACCGCGCTTGCCACGGTGATGCTGGCGCTTTCCTTCGCGATGCTGCTTTTCATCAATCTCATCCAGTCGTGGACACGGAGGAAATACGGTCATGGCGAATGAACCTGTCTCTTCCGCTGCCCGCAAAAGCCGAAGCGCTGTCACCGAAAGTCTGCCGACGCGCATCACGTTGATCGCTCTGGCGCTGGCTTTTCTGGCTCTCTTCCTCATCCTGCCGGTCATTGCGGTCTTCGTTGAAGCCTTCCGCAAGGGAGCAGGTGAATATCTGGCAGCACTGGTCGAGCCGGATGCCTGGGCCGCGATAAAGCTAACGCTCATGGTCGCTGCCATCGCCGTGCCGCTCAATCTGGCCTTCGGCATTGCAGCTGCTTGGGCCATCGCCAAGTTCGAGTTCAAGGGCAAGGCGCTGCTGACGACGCTGATCGATCTGCCTTTTCCGTGTCGCCGGTCATTTCAGGCCTTGTTTTCGTGCTGCTTTTTCCAGTCACAGCCTGCTTGGCCCGTGGCTGTCGCGGCATGGGATCGAGATATTGTTCGCAGTCCCCGGCATCGTGCTGGCAACGGTATTCGTGACGTTTCCCTTCGTTGCGCGCGAACTGATCCCGCTGATGCAGGAACAAGGAACCGGCGACGAGGAGGCAGCCATTTCGCTGGGCGCCAATGGCTGGCAGACTTTCCGTTACGTGACGCTGCCCAATATCAAATGGGGGCTGCTTTACGGTGTGCTGCTCTGCAATGCGCGTGCAATGGGCGAGTTCGGCGCTGTTTCCGTTGTGTCCGGACATATTCGCGGTCTCACCAATACGATGCCGCTGCATGTGGAAATTCTCTACAACGAATATAACTTCGTCGGTGCATTCGCGGTGGCGTCGCTCCTGGCTTTTCTGGCCTTGTTGACGCTTGCCATCAAGACAGCGCTGGAACTGCGCTATGGCGATGAACTGGCCGGCAGCGGAAACGGACATTAAAATTAAACCGATAGCCGTCCGCAAGGCGGTAGAAATGAACATGGCCGCGCAGGGGAAAGGATTGGGAATGGAAGTTCGTGTTGCCGGTGTGCGTAAGGAGTTCGCTCGCTTCCCGGCGTTGCATAATGTCTCGCTGGATATTCGTTCCGGCGAGCTGATCGCCCTGCTTGGACCTTCCGGTTCGGGCAAGACCACGCTTTTGCGTCTGATTGCCGGGCTGGAAACACCGACCGAAGGCACGATCTTCTTCGGTGAAGAGGATGCGTCGCAGAAGAGCGTTCAGGAGCGCAATGTCGGCTTCGTCTTCCAGCATTATGCGCTGTTCCGTCATATGACGGTGGCCGACAATATCGGCTTCGGCCTCAAGGTGCGCCCGAGCGCGACGCGCCCGTCGAGCGAAGCCATTCGCAATCGCGCGCTGGAGTTGCTCGATCTCGTTCAGCTGCAGGGACTGGAGAAGCGCTATCCGGCGCAGCTTTCCGGCGGCCAGCGCCAGCGCGTGGCGCTTGCCCGCGCCATGGCGATCGAACCAAAAGTCCTGCTTCTCGACGAACCTTTCGGCGCGCTCGATGCGCTGGTGCGCAAGGAATTGCGCCGCTGGCTGCGCGAAATCCACGACAAGACCGGCCATACCACCGTTTTCGTGACGCATGATCAGGATGAGGCGCTGGAACTGGCCGACCGCGTGGTGGTGATGAGCCAGGGCCGTATCGAGCAGATCGGCACGCCGGACGAGGTCTATGACAATCCGAATTCCCCGGCGTCTATGGCTTCATCGGCGAGTCCAGCACGCTTCCGGTGCGGGTTGAAAAGGGCGAAATCTGGTTGGTGGATCGCAATATCGGCCTGACGGCGCAAGATGTGGCGGATGGTGATGCGCAGCTTTTCTTCCGTCCGCATGATGTCGAATTGCTGGATGGCTGCGGCGGCTGCATCGCAGGCACGGTGGTTGCCAGCCGCCGTTCGGGCGGCAAGCGGCGTGTCGAACTGGAAGTGGGTGGCGCGCGCGAGCGGGTCGAGATCGAAATTCCTGCGGAACATCCAGCCGCAGAAAAGAGCCGCATCGCTTTCCGACCGCGTTACTGGAAGCTTTTCCGGCCAATGAAACCGGTTCATGATCGTCACTTTCTGGTGAACTGAAACGCAAGGCCCGGCAGACATGCGGTGATTCCCGAATGTCTGCCGGGCTTTTCTATTGAGGGTCGCAGCCTTGCCGCGCTGAAATTTTCCAGCACGTTACCTGCGGTAGTATTATTTTTATTTTCAATATGTTAGGGTTGCAGGAAACGGGGTGTTCCATAACGCAACATTAATGGGCGGAAAGAATTGTGCGTTGCGATTCAAACGGTTTGAATATCAGCACATTGCGCCGTCGCATTTTGGCCAAATGCGGTCGACATTCAGGGAACCGAACACGGATACTGCCGTTTCCTTGAAATGAAAATTCAGAATAATGTCAGTATCCACCCGCCGCAGATAACTCATTTCCTTCGGAAAGGCTGTTAAGGCAGATGCCGGAATTGTCTTCTTCGCTCTCCAATTCAACCTCTACCGAGAATAAATCGCCGATGCAGAAACCTTCGATGGAGCCCAAATCCAGCGAGCCCGATGCATCGGGCCGGATTCCGCCTGAACAGCCATCTCCCATCCGGGCCTTGTACAAAACCGAGGAAGAGCTTGGCGCGCTTGCCGCTGCCGTGGCGCGCGGCGAAGACATTCCGCTGCCGGGCTATATCGCCTTCCCGTTCGATCAGCGTCTTTCTGAAAACGGCAAGCTGATCCTGCATGCCTATCGCGCTTCCGACGCCGCATCGCGGGCGGGTGAAACCATCACGCCAGCTGCACAATGGCTGCTCGACAATCACTACCAGATCGACAAGAACGTGCAGCAGGCCCGTCGCGACCTGCCGCGCCGCTTCATTCGCCAGCTGCCGCTCTACAAGGCCCCGGCTGAAAATTACGAGGGCATGCCGCGCATTTTCGCGCTGGCCTGGCTCTATGTCGCCCATACGGACAGCAATTTCTCGCTGAAGACGTTGACGGCTATCGTCAAGGGTTTCCAGACCGTCGAACCGCTGAAGATCGGTGAATTGTGGGCGCTGCCGTCTGCGGTGCGCTATTTCCTGATCGAAAATGCGCGCCGTCTGGCGCTGCGGGTCGATCGCGCGCGCATCATGCGCAATCTGGCCAATACGGCTGCCGACCGCATCGTGGTCGCTGCCGACGGGCCGAACTGGATTCGGTTCTGGCGCAGTATGCCGATGCCGCCCGCGACAGCACTTTCGCGACCCATCTTCTTTATCGCCTGCGCTCCTCTTCGACCGACACCACGGCTGCTGCCGGCTGGCTGGAACGGATTCTGGAGCAGGAGGGCAGCAATCCCGAAGACGCCATCGTCGAGGAACATGCCCGCCAGTCCACTGGCGGCGTCACGATGGGCAACGTCATCCGCTCGCTCAAATCCATTGATGATGTGGACTGGGAAACCTGGTTTGAAACCGTCAACGAGGTTGATGCGATCCTGCGCGACCACAGCGATTTCGAACTTCTGGATTTCCGCTCCCGCAATGCCTATCGCGTGACCATCGAAAAGCTCGCCCGCTATTCGGACATGAGCGAAATCGATATCACATGGGCAGCGCTCAAGCTGGCCGAGGATGGGCACCGTGCGGAAAAGGCCGGTCATCCGGAAGCGGAAGGTAAGGGCGCAATCGCCTATTATCTTTCGGGCGAAGGCCGCAAGGAATTGGAAAAGTCTGCGGTTACAAAGCGCCGTTTGGTGTCAAGGCGCTGCGTTTCTATCGCGGTCTTGGTCTCTGGGGCCTGTTCGTGCCCACGGCGATCTTCACGATCCTCATTCTGTTGCTCGTCAATTACTGCATGATCCGTGCCGGTCTTTCGACCGATCTGCGCACGCTGTTCACGCTTCTGGCAATCTTCCCGGCAATGGATGCGTCCTATTCGCTGTTCAATGCGCTGGTGCCATGGTTCGTCCAGCCGACACGGCTCATCGGTTTCGAATATAAGGAAGGCTTGCCGGAGGAGGCGCGCACGCTGGTCGCGGTGCCGACCTTCATCACCTCGCGTGATTCCATCGACGAGCAGATTCGCAATCTCGAAGTGCATTATCTCACCAATCCGCGTGGCGAAATCTACTTCGCTCTGGTCAGCGACTGGACCGATGCGAAGCACGAGATCACGCCTGCGGATATGGAAATCTACGAATATGCGCGTGAGGAAATCGCCAAGCTCAACGAGCACTATACCGGCGACGACCAGCCGCGTTTCTTCCTTCTGCATCGCCGCCGCCTGTTCAACGAGAAGCAGAATTGCTGGATGGGCTGGGAGCGCAAGCGCGGCAAGCTGCATGAGCTGAACCTGCTCTTACGCGGTGATCAGGATACAAGCTTCTTCCCGCCGACGAACGTCTGCCGAAGGCAATCAAATATGTCATGACGCTGGACGCCGACACGCGTCTGACACCGGAATCCGTCACGCATCTGGCCGGCAAGCTCAGCCATCCGCTGAACCGTCCCGTCATCGACGAAAAGACCGGCAAGGTCATCCGTGGCTATGGCATTCTTCAGCCGCGCGTCACGCCATCGCTCACCACCGGCGACGAAGCATCGTTCCTGCAGCGTGTCTTCTCGGTCAATCGCGGTATCGACCCTTATGTCTTCGCCGTCTCCGACACCTATCAGGACCTGCTTGGCGAAGGCACGTTCACCGGCAAGGGGCTTTACGACATCGATGCTTTCGAGGCGGCGCTGAAAGGCCGCGTGCCGGAAAACACGCTGCTCAGCCACGATCTTCTCGAAGGCGGCTATGCCCGCGCGGCTCTGGTCAGCGACGTCGAAGTGGTCGAGGATTATCCGACCGGCTACAATGTCGATGTATCGCGTCACCATCGCTGGGCGCGTGGCGACTGGCAGCTGCTGCCCTGGCTGTTTTCGACGAGCCGTGGCGTCAGCCACATCACGCGCTGGAAGATGGTCGATAATCTGCGCCGCTCGCTCAATCCGATCCTGTGGCTGATCGCAGCCGTCGTCGGCTGGAGCGTGCTGCCAATCGGGCCTGCTGCCGTCTGGCAGGGCTTCCTCATTCTCTCCATGTTCGTCGCGCCGACATTCGGCATTGTCACCAATCTTATTCCATCAAACATGGACTATTCGCTGAAAGGCCATGCGCAGTCGGTGCTGACCGACATCGCGCTCGGCACGGCTGATGTGGCGCTGCGCACCACCTTCATCGCGCATTCGGCGTTCCTGATGGCGGATGCCATTGCGCGCACCGTCTATCGCCTGTTCGTTTCGCATCGCAATCTTCTGGAATGGCGCACGGCAGCGCAGGCGAGAACCTCGCCCGATACGCTGCTTTACTATTTCCAGCTCATGTGGCCCGCCATAGCGATTGCGGGTCTGGCGATATTCTTCCCGCTTGCCGCCCAAAGTCATGCGGCAATGATCGCAGCGCCGTTTGCCGTCATCTGGTTTGCCTCGCCGCTGATTGCTTGGCTGGTCAGCCGCTCGGCGAAGCCGCAGGACACGCTGGAGGTGCTTTCTTCCGACAAGTCGGACCTGCGCCGCTATGCACGCCGGACCTGGCGTTACTTCGCCGAGTTCGCAAATGACGAAAATCATCATTTGCCGCCGGATAACTTCCAGGAAGATCCGGCACCGATTGTCGCGCAGCGCACGTCGCCGACCAATATCGGTGTCTATCTCCTGTCCGTCGTCGCCGCGCGCGATTTCGGCTGGATCGGCTTCGGTGAAACGCTGGATCGCGTTCAGGCCACTGTCGATACGCTTGAGAAGATGGAGAAGTATCAGGGCCATCTCTATAACTGGTACGAGACCAATACGCTGACGCCGATGCGCCCGCTTTATGTCTCGGCAGTGGATAGCGGCAATCTTGCCGGTCATCTGGTCACACTGTCGTCGGCATTGGAAGAATGGGCGGAAGCACCGTCTGTCTATATGCAGGGCGACCTTGACGGCATTCTCGATGTCAATGATATCCTTGAAGAAACCATCGCCGGAATCCCGGATGATCGCCGGATTCTGCGTCCGCTGCGCCGCCGTCTGGAAGAGCGGATTGCCAATTTCCGCCGGGCGGTGCTGTCTATCAAGGATGAGCCGGAAACGGCATCCTTCCGCACCATCAACCTGTCGCTGTTCGTAACCGACATCGTTCGCCTGATGGACGAACTCGATGGCGAAATCGAAACACCGGCAAGCGCTGAAGCCGTGGAATGGGCGCGCATTCTGGTCGATACCTGCAAGGCGCATACCGATGATTCCATCGGCGAGCACGATACGGACGCGTTGCGTGAGCGCTTGCGCGACCTTGCGACCCGTTCGCGCCAGCTCGCATTCGACATGCAGTTCGGCTTCCTTGAACGGAAAGAACGCCGCCTTCTCTCCATCGGTTTCCGCGTGCAGGAAAACGAACTGGATGAAAGCTGCTACGATCTTCTGGCGTCCGAAGCGCGTCTGGCGAGCCTGTTTGCGATTGCCAAGGGCGACGTGCCGGTCGAACATTGGTTCAAGCTTGGCCGTCTTCTGGTGCCGGTGGGCTGGAAGGGCGCTCTGCTCTCCTGGTCCGGCTCGATGTTCGAATATCTGATGCCGCCGCTGGTCATGTCTGAGCCGCTCGGTTCGCTTCTCGACCAGACCAACAAGCTCGTGGTGCAGCGCCAGATCGACTACGCGACCTCGCGCGGCCTGCCATGGGGTATTTCGGAAGCGGCGTTCAATGCGCGTGACGCACATATGAACTACCAGTATTCCAACTTCGGTGTGCCCAATCTGGGCCTCCAGCGCGGCCTGTCGCGCAATGCGGTTATTGCACCCTATGCGAGCCTGCTTGCCGCGCAGTATCAGCCTGCTGCCGCTGTCGCAAACCTGAAGCGCCTCGCCAAGCTTGGCGCGCTCGGACGCTATGGCTTCCACGATTCGGTGGACTTCACGCCGTCGCGTGTTCGCGAAGGCGAGCTTTGCGCTGTGGTGAAGAACTACTACGCCCACCACCACGGCATGGCGATCATCGCGGTCAACAACGTGATCTTTGAAGGCCGGATGCGCGAGCGTTTCCACTCCGATCCGGTGATCGAGGCTGCCGAACTGCTGCTGCAGGAAAAGGCACCGCGTGAAATCCCGATGATCTACGCCAAGACGGAAAATCCGATGCGCGTGGATTCCGGCGGCTTCGACGATGCGCCGATGCGGATTGTCGACAAGCCGTTCAAGGCACCGCGTACCACGCATATGATGTCGAACGGACAATATGCGCTGATGGTGACGGCAAACGGTTCGGGCTACAGCCGTTGGCACAATTGGGACATTACCCGCTTCCACGCCGATGCGTCGGAAGATTTGCAGGGCACGTTCCTGTTCCTGCGCGACATGGAAAGCGGATATTGGTGGTCGGCGACCGGCGAACCGGTCCGCAATCCGGAAGAGGAAACCAAGACGGTCTTCACCGAGGACAAGGCGGAATTCTACAAGACCGCCGGTGACATCAAGACCGTCATGGAAGTGATCGTGTCGTCGGAATCGGACGGCGAAGGCCGCAGGCTCGACATCATCAACACGTCTGCCCGCGATCGTATGATCGAGGTCACCTCCTATGCGGAACTGGTGTTGAACGATAGCGACAGCGATGCCGCCCATCCGGCCTTTGCCAAGATGTTCGTGGAAACCGAAATCTCCGATAACGGTTCCACCATCTATGCCAAGCGCCGCAAGCGGGCGCCGTCCGATCCGGATATCCACGTTGCGCATTTCGTGACCGATCTTTCCGGCTCGATCCGCGAAACGGAAGTCGAAACCGACCGCCGTGCCTTTGTCGGGCGTGGTCGCAGCTTGCGCGATGCGGCTGCCTTCGATCAGGGTGCCAAGTTCACCGGCAGCCAGGGCTGTGTGCTCGACCCGATTGCTTCGGTGCGCACACGCGTCCGCGTACCGGCGCACAAGAAGGTGAGCCTCGTGTTCTGGACTTTCGCAGGCGGCAGCCGCGATGCGGTGGAACATGCCGTGGCGCTGCATCGCCATCCGGAAACCTTCGCCCGCGAATATTCCCTGTCGTGGACCAGTTCGCAGGTACAGCTCTACCATATCGGCATCAAGCCTGCCGAGGCTGCCGATTATCAGAAGGTGGCTGCCTATCTGCTCTATCCGGAGCGGACATTGCGTCAGCCGCCGGAAACCATCGCCAGCGGCCTCGGCAAGCAGTCGGACCTGTGGCCGATGTCGATTTCCGGCGACTATCCGATCTTCGCGCTGCGCATCGACAACGAAGCTGATCTCGACGTGTTGCGCGGCGTGCTGCGCGCGCAGGAATACTGGCGCAGCAAGGGTCTTACGGTCGATGTCGTGGCGGTCAACGAACGTGCCTTCTCCTATGCGCAGGACACACAGCGGGCCATCGACTGGATCGTGGAAGGTTTCCGTGCTCGTGGCGGCGGTCAGCCGCACATCTTCGCGGTGCGCCGCGACCAGATGAGCGATGAAAGCTACAATACGCTGCTTGCTTCGGCGCGCATCGTCATGCATGCGCAGAACGGCTCGCTGGCCGAACAGCTCGCCGCAGCGAAGAAATCACCGTCGATCTGGCTGCGCGCGACGCCAAGACCGCCATTGGCAGTCAGGCTTCGGCTCAGATGTCTGCTCAGGGACTCGGCGCTGCAGGTCTTGCACCTGTCGCCATCGAGCGTGGAACGGAAGAACGCCGTCCTGTGGTCAAGCCTGCGGTGAACCGTCCTGCTCCGTCCGGCGACGATCTCCGCTTCTGAACGGCTATGGCGGCTTTGCCGAGGATGGCTCTTATGTGGTGCGCATCAACAATCGCACCAACACGCCGCATCCGTGGATCAATGTGATCGCCAATCCGAATTTCGGGTTCCATGTCTCGGCGGAAGGTTCGGCCTTCACCTGGGCAGGCAACAGCCGCGATTATCAGCTCACCCCATGGGCGAACGATCCGGTAACGAACCGTCCGGGCGAGGCGATCTATATCCTTGACCGCGAAACGGGCCGCACCTTTGCACCGACGGCAAGTGTGCTGCGCGATGAGGCGGTGACCTATGAAGCACGTCATGGACATGGCTATTCGAGCTTCGGGGCACAGCATGGTGAACTGGCGCTTGATCTGACCCACATTGTGGATGCGGACAAGCCAGTGCGTCTGTCGCGCCTGACCGTCACCAATAATGGACGTTCCAAGCGCAAGCTGCGCGTCTATGGTTATGTCGAATGGGTGCTGGGCAATGCCCGCTCCAAGAATGTGCCTTTCATCGTGCCATCGCAGGACGAGGAACTGGGCGCGCTCTTTGCAGGCAATCCGTATCATCCGGACAAGTCCGGGCAGGTCGCCTTCTTTGCTGCAACCGAACAGCCGCAATCCGTCACTGCCGACCGCAGCGAGTTCATCGGCACCACCGGTTCGGTGGATAAGCCGGAGGTTGTGCTGGCTGGCAAGGCGCTTTCGGATACAGTTGAAGCAGGCCGTGATCCATGCGCCGCGCTTGCCCTCGATATCGAAGTGGGGCCGGGTGAAGCACGCGAGATCGTCTTCCTGCTTGGCAATGCTGCCGATCAGAAACAGGCAAAGGCTTTGATCGCCGAGACCCGCAAGGCTTCGTTCGGCGACAAGCTTGCCGCCGCCAAGCAACAGTGGGAAGGCCTGTTCGACCGCGTTCAGGTGAAAACGCCAGACCCGGCTTTCGACCTTCTGGTCAATGGCTGGCTGCCTTATCAGGCTATTGCCTGCCGCATCTGGGCGCGCGCTGCCTTCTATCAGGCAAGTGGTGCCTTCGGCTTCCGCGACCAGTTGCAGGACACGCTTTCGCTGCTTCTGATCGATCCGACGCTTGCCCGTGCGCAGTTACTCAATGCTGCATCGCGGCAGTTCCCGGAAGGCGATGTTCAGCATTGGTGGCTGCCAGCAACGGGTGCGGGCGTACGCACACTGATCTCGGACGATGTGGTCTGGCTTGGCTATGGTGCCTCACTTTATGTCGAGACGACGGGCGACCGCTCGATTCTCGATGAAAAGCTGTCGTTCCTCGAAGGGCGCAAGCTGGAGGACGGCGAACATGATGCCTTCTATCAGCCGGAAATCTCCGAGAAGACGGCAAGCCTTTATGAGCATTGCGCCCTGGCGCTCGACCTTGCGGTGGAACGTACCGGCAAGCACGGCCTGCCGCTGATCCTTGGCGGCGACTGGAACGACGGCATGAATCTCGTCGGCGTGAAGGGAGAGGGCGAGAGCGTGTGGCTCGGCTGGTTCCTCGCCTATACGCTCGGCAAGTTCATCCCGATTGCCGAAGCACGCAAGGACAAGAAGCGCGTCGATATCTGGAAAGCGCATCTGGAAAGCCTGACGAAGGCCCTCGACCGCGATGGTTGGGATGGCCAGTGGTATCGCCGTGGTTTCTACGACAGTGGCGCGCCGCTTGGCTCGAAGGACAGCGACGAATGCCAGATCGATGCCATCGCGCAATCGTGGAGCGTGCTGTCCGGCGTTGCCGATCCGAAGCGCGCCGAACAGGCGATGGCCTCGCTCGAAAAATACCTGCTGGATGACGAAGGCGAATTGCTGCGTCTGTTCACGCCGCCTTCGACGTCACCATTCAGGAGCCGGGCTATATCAAGGGCTATCCGCCGGGCGTTCGTGAGAATGGTGGCCAATACACGCACGGCGCGACCTGGGCTATTCTGGCGCTCGCCCGTATGGGAAAGACGGCGGAAGCATGGAAGCTGTTCTCGCTCATCAGCCCGGTCAGCCATGGCCGTAATCCGGACACTTACCGTGTCGAGCCCTATGTGATTGCAGCCGACATCTATTCCGTCGAGCCGCGTCGCGGGCAGGGCGGCTGGACCTGGTATACTGGCTCCGCAGGCTGGTTCTACCGCGTTGCGACCGAGGGTATTCTCGGCGTCACAAAACGTGGCGACCGGCTGCATCTCGATCCGGCCCTGCCGCCGGAATGGGACGGCTATGAAGCAGAGCTCGCTTCGGCGAAGCGCTCTATCGCGTCAAGGTCGTTGCCGGTGCCAAAGACAGGACGGTAAAGCTCAATGGTCGGAAGGTGAGCAAGCCGGATGAAGGCGTGCCGATCAAGCCGGACGGCGAACATGAAATCGTCGTAGAGCTTCCCAAACAGAAGTGAACGATTAGAAAGGCGGGTGAAAACCCGCCTTTCTTTTGCTGCCAAGCATTTGGTTTGGTTGAAGCATATGATCATGCAATGGAGGCCGTCATGGCCAAGACTGATATTGCGCGCCGCGTCTACAATCACGCATGGAAGCTCGATCCCATTGTCCGCAGCCTTCTGGATACGGATTTCTACAAGCTTCTGATGCTGCAGATGATCTGGGGCCTTTACCCCAAGGTGGATGCAACCTTCTCGCTCATCAACCGCACGACTTCCGTGCGCCTTGCCGACGAAATCGACGAGGGCGAACTGCGTGCGCAGCTCGATCATGCGCGCACGCTACGCTTTTCCAAGAAGGAAATGATCTGGCTGGCGGGTAACAGTTTCTATGGCCGCAAGCAGATTTTCCAGCCCGAGTTCCTGAACTGGCTGCACGATTTCCAGCTGCCGGAGTATGATCTGCGCCGTAAGGACGGCCAGTACGAGCTGCATTTCCATGGACCGTGGTCGCACACGACCATGTGGGAAATTCCCGCACTTGCCATCATCAATGAGCTGCGTTCGCGCGCGGCGATGAAAAATCTCGGGCCATTTTCGCTCGACGTGCTTTATGCGCGCGCCAAAGCGAAGATGTGGAGCAAGGTCGAACGTCTGCGCCAGCTTCCCGACCTGAAGATTTCGGACTTCGGCACGCGCCGCCGCCATTCATTCCTGTGGCAGCGCTGGTGCGTCGAGGCGCTGAAGGAAGGCATCGGCAATGCCTTTACCGGCACCAGCAATGTGCTTCTGGCTATGGATACCGACGTTGAAGCGCTCGGCACCAATGCGCATGAATTGCCGATGGTGCTGGCAGCGCTTGCCAAGAATGACGAGGAACTGCGTTCAGCGCCTTATCGTGTGCTGCAAGACTGGAACCGTTACTATGGCGGCAATCTTCTGATCGTGCTGCCCGATGCTTTCGGAACGGCTGCCTTCCTGCGCAATGCGCCCGACTGGGTTGCCGACTGGACCGGCTTCCGCCCCGACAGCGCCCCGCCTATCGAAGGCGGTGAGCGCATCATCGAATGGTGGAAGTCGCGCGGCAAGGACCCGCGTGAAAAACTGCTGATCTTTTCCGATGCGCTTGATGTGGACACGATCGAGGAGACCTATCGTCATTTCGAGGGACGTGTGCGCATGAGCTTCGGCTGGGGCACCAATCTCACCAATGATTTCGCGGGCTGCGCCCCGAAGGAAATCGAAGGGCTGAATGCCATCTCGCTGGTCTGCAAGGTGACGGATGCAAACGGCCATCCGGCGGTCAAGCTTTCCGACAATCCGCAAAAGGCGACGGGCGATCCCAAGGAAGTGGCGCGTTATCTCAAGTTCTTCGGGAATGAGGAACGGTGGAGCAGCTCGTCCGTGTGTGACGAGCTGCAACGCTGTCTATTTGTTTTACGCATGTCTTTATCCCGTCGTAGCGGGGTCAGAAATCAATCCAGTGGACTGATTTCCCGCGGAGGCGGTTTCCACTTTCGGGAGACATGCTCTATTCCATCAACCGCGCTGTGCCGGAAACGCGGATAGAGCCGCCGCGTTCATTGCCGATCCGGGCGCGCAGATGTGAGGGGCTGCCCATATCCTCGCCTTGAAAGACCTCGATCTCGCCGCCATGAGGCCAGCCGCTGTCACGCAGATAAGCGGCAAAGGCCGCCGTGGCCGCACCGGTCGCCGGGTCTTCATATACTCCGCCCGATGCAAACGGGTTGCGGCTGTGAAAGCGCTGCGGCGTTTCCGAATAGATGAGCAGGATCGTCGTCCATCCCTGCCGGTTCATCAGGATGCGTCCGCGCGGCAGGTCGTAATGCATCGAAGCGAGCTTCTCGCGTGAACGAAGCGGAAGCACGATATGGTCCGCACCGGCATGGATCAGTGCGGGCGCAAGGCCGGGCGCCAGATCGTCTTTTCATAACCGAACAGGGCGAGCGCCTGCTCGATTTCCGTTTCCGTAGCGGCGCGCTGGCGTGTTGGCGGCGATTGCAGGCTGGCCGCAAACAGCTCGCCTTCCTTGCGGCCTTCGACGCTGATATCGCCATTGTTGAGCTTGAGCGCGAAACGGCCATCGCCTTCACGCATGGCCAACGCGGCGCCGAGAGCAATCGTGGCATGACCGCAGAACGGCACTTCCATTTCCGGCGCAAAATAACGAACGCGCCAGCTATCGTCCTCCGGCGCAGCAAAGGCGGTTTCGGAAAAGCCGACATCCTTTGCGATTTTCTGCATATCCTGCGGGGAGGGCAGGCGATCGGCGATCAACACTCCAGCGGGATTGCCGCCCTGATTGCCTTGCGAAAAGGCAGCAATGCGCAACACGTCCATGGTTTCTCCTCGCCAGTCTGATTCGTGTCCCGCCCACCCCTATAAAAGCGTGAAATGTGGCCGGTCAAGCAGTCTGTCGGCTAGTGTGGCGAATTCGAAATTCGCATCACTTGGGAGCAGCGCCGTGAACGATTTTCGGATTCAAGTCCACCACATTGGCGGAAACTATCAACAGCATAGGCCGCTCCATTTCCTCCGACAGGGCTGGCCATGCCGCGATCTGCTCTGGCGACGGTCTCCATTCCTCCAGCCGGTTGATGGCAAATCCGGCCTCAATCAGTGCGTTGACTGTCGTGCTGAGACGGCGGTGATATTTGATGACGCCGTCTGCCAGCCAGTCGGTTCGCCGCTCACCTTCCACGGCGTAATGATCCACTGGCCACCGCTTCTGGCCATTACTTTCTTCGATCCAGCCCGGCGCGTGTGGTGCCATGAAGATCGGATGCTCGATCGTGAAAACAAACCGGCCTTCGGACCGCAAAGCCGCGTGGATCGTTTTCAAAAGCCGCGGGAAATCGCGAATATAGTGAAAGGCCAAGGAACTATAGACGAGATCGAAGCTTGCTTTCGGAAGTTCCAGCTCCTCCATGTCTGCCTGAATATAGCGAACGGCGTCATCATCAGTGTCGCGGCGCGCGCGTTCCAGCATGTTTTCCGAAAGATCGTAGCCGGTGACGGAGGCAGCCCCTTTGCGCGGGCAAAGCGGCAAAACCAGCCGAAGCCGCAGCCGAGATCGCCGACGTCACGACCGGTCAGATCGGGCAGAAGGGAGCGGACGAAGGGCCATTCCGGTGCGCCTTCCAGCCCATGCACCGAGCGCGGCAGCTGGCTGTAAGCGGTGAAGAAATCGTCGCGATCATAAATATTCTGGGCCATGGTCTATCGTTCGGTCAGTGCGAGTTTTGCCCCGAGCGCGACGAAGGCGGCAGCAAAGCTGCGGCGCATCCATGCAAGTACGGCGGGGCGCGATATGATCTGGTTGCGGACGCCAGCTGCGAAAACACCGTAGATCGCAAACACCACGAATGTCATCGCCATGAAAACGAGCGACAGTTCCACCATGCGGGCAACCGTCCCGCCCTGCTGCGTATTCACGAATTGCGGCAGGAAGGCAAAGAAGAATATCGACAGTTTGGGATTCAACAGATTGACGAGGATCGCCGACCAGATCACCTCACGGTCCGAACGCGGCGCGTCGTCAGTCTCGATCTTCAGTGTGCCGTGTTCCTTGAGCGTCATCCACGCCATATAGAGCAGATAGGCAACACCTGCATATTTGATGATTTCAAAAGCCAGTGCGCTGGCATGGAGCAGGGCTGCGAGCCCTGTCACGGCAGCCAGCATATGCGGCACGATGCCGAGCGCGCAGCCGAGCGCGGCAATGACCGAGGCGCGTGCGCCACGGGAGAGCCCGGCAGCAAGCGTTACCAGCACGCCAGTGCCGGGGAGGCAACGATGATGAAGGATGTCAGCAGAAATTCGATGCTCATGATGCGTCAGCTTTCTTTTGCGCATTATCCTACGCAAAACCGCTTCGCACTTTTGCTGGAAATACTTGTGCACGCATCATGTCACGGCTTTTCTGTGCGTCAATCCTTCATCTCATGCGCCCATGGCGGGTTTGCCCCTGCGCGCGAAACAGTTACCGCAGCAGCCCGGACTCCGAGCGCGACAGCGGAATGAATCTGGTCTTCGGTCAGTTCGGCAAGCGCATCCTTGTCGAGAAGGCTCTGATTGTGAAGGCTGGCAAGAATGCCTGCGTTGACTGTGTCTCCCGCGCCAACGGTGTCGACCACGTCCACTTTTACACCCGGCACACGCACGGTTGCCTTGGCGGTATAGGCGTCGGCACCATGCGCACCCTTGGTGATGACCACCAGTTTCGGTCCAAGCTTCAGCCATTCGGCGGCGATTTCGTCGTGGCTACCCTTTTCGCCAAACCAGGCAAGGTCTTCGTCCGAGAGCTTCACGATATCGGCAAGCGCGATCATACGTTTCATGCGTGCCAGATGCTTTTGCGGTCGGTGATGAAGCTTGCGCGGATATTCGGGTCGAGGAACATGACACGTCTTGATGCTTCGCGCGTCATCAGCGATTCATAAACACTGCCGCACGGTTCGGAAATCAGGCTGATACAGCCGAACAGCATGGCATCGATGGCATCGTCGACATAGGGCATGTCGCTTTCTGCCAGCATGCGGCCTGCTGTGTTTTCATCATAGAAGGCATAACGTGCCTGTCCGTCCACCAGACGCACGAAAGCCAGTGTCGTCGGCCGATCCGAGATTGCCGCGAAGGAATAATCGACATTGGATCGCGCCAGATTATCGCGCAGCACTTCGCCAAAAATCAGATGAAATACCGGAAAAGAAACCGGTTGGTACATCAAGCCGTCCAAGTGCGATGGCCGTGTTGAAGACAGAACCGCCCGCGAAAGGCTGGAACGCGGTCTCACCGCCTGTTGTTTCGCGTGGCAGCATGTCGATCAGGGATTCACCGCAGCACAGGATCATGAAGGCACAACTCAGCTGTTAAATCGATTGAAACAGACATAAGCACAAAAGCACGGAGAATTTCAATCTCCGCGCTTTGTTTGGATATCAGACGTGCTGGCCGCCATTGATATGAATTTCCGAGCCCGTCACATAGGACGAAGCCTCAGAACAGAGGAAATAGATGGTTTCTGCCACTTCCGATGTTTTGCCGAGGCGGCGCATCGGAAGCTGTTCCACCAGCTTGTCGGTCCCCGGCGAAAGGATCGCCGTATCGATTTCGCCGGGCGCAATGGCATTGACGCGGATGCCATAGGGCCCGAAGTCGGACGCCATTTCGCGGGTCAGGGCAGCAAGTGCGGCCTTCGAGGTTGCATAGGCGGTTCCGGCGAATGGGTGCACGCGGCTACCGGCGATAGAGGTCACATTGACGACAGAGCCTTGTGCTGCTTCCAGTTCCTTGAACAGGCCGCGGGCCAGCATGATCGGCGCCATGAAATTTACCTGGAACACGTCACGCCAGACTGCCATCGGTGTCTCGATGGAATTCATGCGGCGACCGCCTTCGGCCTTCGGCGAAATGCCCGCATTGTTGACCAGCGCATGCAGCTTGCTGCCATCGGCCTCGAGACGGCGGCGGATTTCGGCTATTGCCTTGCCGACATCTTCCTGATCGGCCAGATCGACCTTGATGTGGTCTTCCGGTCCTGCGGGCCAGGGGCAATTGTCGGAAAAATCCTGTCGGGAGCAGGTGATGACACGCCACCCGGCACGCGAAAAACGTTTCACTGTCGCGTGGCCGATGCCACGGCTGGCCCCGGTCAGGACCAGAGTTTTACGCTCGGTATCCGTCTTGGGAGTATCGGAATCGGAAACGTCTGTTTTGGTAACTTGGGACATGGAAACCTCGCTCTCCAATCTTGAATAGACCAAGCCGCTCAAGATTTCGAGGGGAATTAAAGCGCATTCCGAAAAGTGTGAAACGGTTTTCGGATTTAATACGCGTTAGCGAAAATAGTGAGAGCGCCGTTCTGATTTAATCAGATCGAAACGCCCTTGAGCACACTTGCATTGAAGCTGCTTCACTTGATCGTACGTAAAGGCCGCCTGTGGTGACGGCCCTGCTGGTGCTACTGCGAATTACCCATGATGATGTCGAGCAATGTCGTGGATTTTCCCGACTGCTGCCCACCGCCCACATCGCCGGGGAACCGGGCGATAGTTATCATTGGCCGGGTATGTGGCCGCGCCGGATTGTTCGGCGAGCGGGCGTCCCGTCTCACTCGACTGCTGGATCCCGTTGCGGGCCGTGGAATCCGGCGCAGGCGGCCAATAGCCGTCATCACCATTGCCTGCCATCGGCTGATTGCCATAGGGATCCTGGGGCATCATGCCGGGATCGTAAGGCGCATTCGGGTCGATGCCGTCGCTGCCGCCAGGGACAATGTTCTGGATGTCGTAGTGGCCGGGAAGTTGGGCGATAGGCACGCCCTTGTGTGCTTCCTTCATGAAATTTTTCCAGGCTGCCACGGGAAGGGTCGAACCGAATACGCGCTTCATGCCCTTGCCGTCATCATTGCCGAACCATACGCCGGTTGTGAGATTGGCCGTATAGCCGACGAACCAGGCATCACGGAAGTTCTGGCTGGTGCCGGTCTTGCCTGCGGCAGGCCAGCCGAAGGCAGCACGCTTTGCCGTTCCGTCCTCGACGGTGCGCTGCAGCATGGCATTCATCATGCCGACATTGCGCTCGTCAATCACGCGCGGGCCGACGCCATCTTCCTTCTGATAAAGTACCTTGCCGTCCGAATCCGTTACCTTGGTGATAAAATAGACCGGCGCGCGATAGCCGCCATTGGCAAACGGTACATAGGCGTCGGTCAGTTCCAGCAAGGTCACTTCCGATGTTCCGAGCGCCAGCGAGGCATTGGCTTCGAGTTTCGATTGAACCCCAAGCCGATGCGCCGTGTCGATCACGGTCTGCGGGCCGACTTCCATCACGAGCTGTGCCGCTACCGAGTTCAGCGAATGAGAAAGCGCGGTCGCGAGCGTCACCTGTCCCATATATTTGCCATTATCGTTGCTTGGCGTCCACTTGCCGATGCGGACAGGGGCGTCATTGCGTACCGAATCCGGCGTGCGGCCCTGTTCCAGCGCTGAAAGATAGACGAAAGGCTTGAAAGAGGAGGCTGGCTGGCGGCGCGCATCGGTGACACGGTCGAACTGGCTTGTCGCGTAATCGACGCCACCGACCATGGTGCGAACAGCGCCGGTGCTATCTATGGAAACGAGCGCACCCTGGCTGGCATTCATCTTTTGCCATTCTGGGAAATCTGGTCCTTGATTGCCTCTTCACCGGCGCGCTGCAGGTTGAGGTCAATGGTGGTCTGGACGGTGATGTCTTCCTTCGCTTCACCGATCAGCTCGGGCAGTTCCGCCACAACCTTGTCGGCGACATAGTTTTCGGAACCCTGCCAGTAGGATGGCGCACGCGTCATCGGTTCGCTCTCCGCGATCGCCATCTGGCTGTCGTCGATCATGCCTTCCTGACGCATGGCGCCCAGCACCAGCTTGGCACGTGCGGCGGCGGCTTCCGGATCGCGGGCAGGCGACAGGCGCGACGGTGCTTTTAGAAGACCAGCAAGTGTTGCCGCTTCCATCAGGTTCACGTCCTTGGCGGGCTTGCTGAAATAACGCCGCGAGGCTGCATCAACGCCGAAAGCGCCGGAACCGAGATAGACCCGGTTCAGATACATCTCGAGGATTTGATCCTTGGTGTATTTGTGCTCGAGCCACAGCGCGAGCATGACTTCCTGCACCTTACGCTCCAGTGTGCGATCAGGAGAAAGAAAAAGGTTCTTGGCAAGTTGCTGCGTGAGCGTCGATCCGCCTTGAACGGCGCGGCCTGAAACGACATTGGTTACAACCGCGCGCGCAAGGCCGATAGGATCTATGCCGAAATGCGAATAGAAGCGCCGATCCTCGATGGCGATGACCGCTTTTGGAATATAAGGCGACATTTCATGCAAGCCGACAGCCTCGCCGCCGGTGGTGCCGCGATTGGCGATCAGGTTACCGTTGACATCGACGATGCGTACATTCGGTGGACGATCCGGGATAGTCCAGTCGGTCGTCGGCGGCATTTTGGCGGCGAAATAGACGAGCATGCCTGCAAAGGCGATGCCGCCCCATAATCCCAGCACGAGGCACCAATAGATCGAGCGGCGCAGAAACCGAGAAAGCCGCGCGGCTTCTTCTTGCCGCGTCGTGAGGAACGCGGTTCCGGTTCGTCTGATTTCTTGCGCCGGCGTTGCTGTGTGCGAGCCATGCGGTCCTCCTCATCAACGCGAAACACCTCGTCATCTTTTTCTCTTCGCCACCGAAGGAAGGTTCGATGCGTCGGTTTTATCGTCACGCGATGCCATGTCAGTCTGGAGCCGCCCACCCGTTTGCCGGTACAATCGTGATGAAAACCGGTCATTATGAATAATGTTTGCGTGTTTTACGGGATTTTGCGCCGCAAAAGCAAACAAGGGTCTAACCCGGTGCAGGGTAAATGCGGCAGTTTAAAGGGAGGCTTCTTATTAATACGTAAAAGCCCCGCATGCTGCGAGGCTTTTCAAAGCGTGCTTTAAAAGCGATCAGAACTTGTATGCTACACCGAGACGAATGTCATTCGTGGTGAAGTGGTTCTTCGTGCCGACATCAATGCCCGCAGGCCGGATATCATTCTTACCGAAGTCGGTGTAGCGGTATTCCAGGCGAAGAATGATGTTATCCGTTGCAGCGTAATCAACACCGGCACCTGCGGTCCAACCGGTGCTCGTTTTGCTGGACGTACCGCTGATGACATGCAGTTGGTCAAGAACAATATTGTATGAGTTTTGACCTGACCGAAGGCGACGCCGCCTGCTACGTAGGGCATAAAGCGGTCGGCAGCGTAACCGATACGGCCGCGAACAGCGCCAGACCAGCGGTTTTGGTTTCAATGCTGTTATCGCCGCCGAAAGCAAATTTCTTGGAGATGCCAGCATAGGAAAAATCGCCGTCGACGCCGAGAATGACGTTGTTTCCGACGTCAAAATTATAACCCGCATAAACGCCGCCGAGAAAGCCCTTGGGCTTGAAGGAATCAACGCCGTCACCAAAGTCCGTATTGCTGAATTTCGATTTGCCGAAGCCGTATCCAACTTGACCGCCGATATAGGCGCCGCTCCAGCTAAAGCCTGGCATGACAGCGATCGGTGCAGGTTCTTCAGCAACGATTGCATCAGCCGCTTTGGCGCTGGTCACAGCCAAGAGTCCAAAGAAAGATGCGGTGATCAACGATCCAAATTTCATTACAATCTCCTAAAATAAATATAGTATGGAACTATTCTTTTCGTATAAAGCATCGTGTCATTTATGTATGTAGTAAATATGCAACTATAAATCAAATTCACATAGTTTAAAATTATTACATATTATTGTTAAGTAATAGTTTAGTGTATATTATGAGATAATGAAATTGATTTTCCGCCAGTCGATGGTGATGTTTCTCTATATGAGGAAGTCAATCCGACGACCGATTTCCTTACCTGGCTCTAAACGCGAAAAAGCCCCGCATTGCGGGCTTTCCGAACTTGATCCAATCAGAATTAGAACTTGTATGCGACGCCCAGGCGGACTTCGTTGGTCTTGAAATCCTGGTTGACGTTCACGCCGCCGAAGTCGATATCCTTGTCGCCGTAGTCAGTGTAGCGATATTCGAGGCGCAGGATCACATTGTCCGTTGCGGCGTAATCAACGCCGGCACCTGCCGTCCAACCGGTAAGCGTCTTGCTCTCGGAGAACTCTACGGGGCCAACATTGCCGCTGGTTTTGACCTGTCCGAAGGCTACACCACCTGCGATATAAGGCAGGAAGCGATCAAATGCGTAGCCGACACGGCCGCGAACGGCGCCCGACCAGCGAAGCTTGCTTTCAAGCGAGCCGCCAAGTCCGGTGAAGTCATCTTTCAGATTGTTGTAAGTAGCGTCACCATCAATGCCGAGAACGACATTGTTGCCGAGGTCAAAGTTGTAACCGGCATAGAGACCGCCGAGGAAGCCATCCGGCTTCAGTTCGAGAGTATCGAAACCATCATCAAATCGGGATTTGCCCCAGCCATAACCGATCTGGCCACCGATATAGGCACCGTTCCAGGTGAAGGTTGGAGCAATCACGACCGGAGCCGGTTCCTGTTCGATGACGGCGTCAGCGGCCTTCGCGCCGGTAGCGGCTACAACGGCGACAGTCGATGCAAGAAGAAGGGCTTTGAGCTTCATGATAAACCTCCTGAAGGAAAGTCTCAGAACCAATAGTTGTCCCTAATATAAGCGATCGCTGTTAAATGTCTGTAGCAAACAAGACACATCAAGGGAATGTCGCTTGGGTAGTACACGTTCCCGTGAATGCCATGAGAGGGGTTTTCACCTCAGACAGGTGCAATATGGCGCAGGCTCACGCAGATTCTTCGGGATACTATTCTGCCGCCGTTCGCGTTATAGAAGGCAGCTGAACTTGCGGGGAAACGAGAATGCATGACATGAAGAGCGTAAACGGGCGGATCGACTGGGTCGATATTGCCAAGGGCATCTGCATCATCTTCGTGGTCATGATGCATTCCACGCTTGGCGTGGAGAAGGCAGCCGGTGCACAAGGCTGGATGCACTACGTTGTCGCCTTTGCCAAGCCTTTCCGTATGCCGGATTTCTTCATGATATCGGGCCTGTTCCTCAGTCTTGTCATTGATAGGCCATGGCGGCGCTATCTCGACCGCAAGATCGTACACTTTCTCTATTTTTATGTTCTGTGGCTCACGATACAGTTTGCCTTCAAGGCACCGGGCATTGCCAGCGAAGCGGGATTTCCGGTGTGCTGAACGCTTATCTGATGGCCTTCATAGAGCCATTCGGGACGTTGTGGTTCATCTATATTCTGCCTGTTTTCTTCATCGCGACGCGGCTTTAAAGCGCGTGCCTGTGGGGTGACCTTTACCGCACTGGCTTTTCTGGAAATTCTGCCCGTGCATACGGGCTGGGTGATGATCGACGAATTCTGCTCGCGTTTCGTCTATTTTATGCGGGCTATGCCTTTGCTCCCGCCATCTTTCGGGCTGCAGACTGGCTACGCCAGCGTCCGTTGATCGCCATTGTCGGACTGCTCGTCTGGGGTCTTGTCGAATATAAGCTCGTCTTTATGCCAGTGCCGGAAAGCCTTGCTGCGTTAATATCGCCCGCAAGCGACCTTCTGAACGGGCGCGGTGCAGTCAGTGATCTGCCGGTTGTGTCGCTCCTGTTGGGGCTGGTGGGAGCACTGGCGATCATCTCTATCTCCTCACTTCTGAGTCTGCTGCCAGTCAGAAACTGGCTGCATCGTGGCTTGAGCTGGCTCGGCGCGCATTCGATTGTCGTCTATCTGGCCTTCTTCTTGCCCATGGCCATTGCCCGCACGGTGCTGCTGAAACTCGGCATCGGCGATATCGGCACCGTCTCGCTTCTGACAACCGCAAGCGGCGTTATTGGCCCGGTCATTCTTTATGGCCTTATCCAGTGGAGCGGCCACGGGCAATTTCTGTTCCGCCGCCCCGGCTGGGCTTATATCGACCAGGCGCCGCAAAGAAAACGGCGGCTGCCGCCGCCATTTGATTTCATCACGAATGCGCGAAAATATCGTCTTCCGGCCAGCCCATCAGATCGAGTTCCGAGCGCGTCGGCAGGAATTTGAAGCAGGCCTCGGCCTGTTTCGCGCGGCTATCGCGCTCAAGACGCTGTTCCAGAACGGCCTTCAGGCGATGCAGATAGAGCACGTCGGATGCCGCATATTCGAGCTGGGCAGCGGACAGAGTTTCCGCGGCCCAGTCGGATGATTGCTGCTGCTTGGAAATCGACACGTCGAGAAGCTCGTTGCAAAGCTCTTTCAGCCCGTGACGATCCGTATAGGTGCGGGTCAGCTTCGACGCGATCTTGGTGCAGAAGACCGGCTGCGGCATGGTGCCGAAAGCGTGCGCCAGAACGGCCAAGTCGAAACGGCCGAAATGAAAGATCTTGGTGATCGATCGATCTTTCAGTAACTTGACCAGATTGGGAGCCTTCTTCTGCCCGGCCTCGATCTGGATCACATCTGCCGTGCCGTCGCCGGGCGAAATCTGCACCACGCAGAGCCGGTCGCGATGCGGATTGAGGCCCAGCGTTTCGGTGTCTATGGCGACCGCATCAACCTGATAATGGTCGAGGTTCGGCAGATCGTTTTATGAAAACGGATAGTCATCTAATGTTCCTTACTTGGCGGCAATAGCCGCCATAATTCTGCCCAAGAGCGCTGGCCTTTGTGGAAAGAGTTCAGCTCGTATTTTCGTTGGGCGAATGAATGCGGTCATCTTCGAGGCCAAAGCCGACGAGAAGCGATTCCATGCCGAGGAACTTGTCGAAATCGCCGACAATTGAATCGAGCCGCCCATGGCGATCAGCACGGCTGGCTTCGGCCATTCGTCGGAAAGCGCATCCTTGGCCTTGGAAACCAGCGGTGAATCATAAGGCAGCTGGATTGCAGGCGAACCGCCATGCGGATGAAATTCGACCGAGCAATCGGCTGGAACACGCTCTTTCACGAAGGCGCGGAAGGCTTCGCGGATCTTCACCGGATCCTGCTTATGCACGAGGCGGAACGAGACCTTGGCGGAAGCTTCCGCTGCGATAACGGTCTTGAAGCCTTCGCCGGTATAGCCGCCGGTGATGCCGTTGACTTCCGCAGTCGGGCGCGCCCAGGTGAGCTCCAGAACGCTGCGACCTTTTCACCGGACGGGATGGAAAGGCCGATAGGTCCGAGGAAGTTTTCGCGGTGCGGCCAAGGCTTTCCCAGGATTGCAGGATTTGCGACGGGTTTCCTCCACGCCTTCATAGAAACCCGTAACGGTGATGCGTCCGGTTTCGTCATGCAGGTCGGCTAGAATTTTGGTGAGAATGTGGATCGGGTTTGCTGCCGCGCCACCGAAGAAACCCGAATGCAGATCGCGGTCGGCGGCCTTGATGACGATTTCTTCGCCAACCAGCCCGCGCAACCCGACGCTGATGGCAGGCGTTTCCGCGTCCCACATGGCCGTGTCGCAAACCAGCGCCACATCGGCCTTGAGCTCTTCCTTGTTAGCGTCGAGGAAAGGCTTCAGCGATGGTGAACCGGATTCCTCTTCACCTTCAAACAGGAGCGTCACTTTGACTGGCAGCTTGCCATTGATCGCCTTATAGGCACGGCAGGCTTCCACAAAGGTCATCAGCTGGCCCTTGTCGTCGGACGTGCCGCGGCCGGTCAGAATCTTGCGGCCATTGCCAAGATCCTTGATGGCCGGATCGAAGGGGTCGTTTTCCCACAGGTTCAGCGGATCGACCGGCTGTACATCGTAGTGACCATAGAAGAGCACATGCGGCGCATCCGGCGTGGCGCCGTCATGGTGAGCAACCACCATCGGATGGCCCGGCGTGTCGCGCACACTGGCGTCAAAGCCAATCGACTTCAGATCGGCCACAAGCCATTCCGCAGCCTTGCGGCAGTCGGCCTTGTAGGCCGGATCGGTGGAAATTGACTTGATCCGCAAAAGATCGAACAGGCGGTCGAGGCTCTTGTCGAGATTGGTGTCGAGATGGGTAAGGACTTTGTCGAGCGATTGCGCGGACATGGAAACTTCCTGACGAGTCGTAACGTAAACTGGCGGCACACTACAACCAGCTTCGTCAAGAAGAAACCCAAATTGAGAGAAGGGCATCTCTCCGAAAATGAATTGGCCGTTACGGTGAGGGGTTACCGTAACGGCCATATCACTACACTCAAAGCGGCAGCCCGGAGAGGGAATGAGGCTGCCGCTAACATCCGGTATCCAACGGGGACGGGTCAGAAAACCGGCGACCGACGAACTGTCGATGACCTGGATTTGGCCTTTCAACTGTGGCTATTCAAGGGCACAGAAGATTACAAATCTGTAACAAACGTGTTATCGTGCCGTGATCGGTTTTCTTTCGTGGACGGACGTTTCTCCTGACACCGGAGCGGTTTCCTTTATGGCCGCTTTCCTCTAATTCTATCTTATGAAAAAGGCGATCATCTCTTTCTCGTTGACGGCTCGGGCTATATTTTCCGCGCCTATCATGCCCTGCCACCGCTGACCCGCAAGACGGATGGTCTGCCGGTTGGGGCCGTCTCGGGCTTCTGCAACATGCTGTGGAAGCTCTTGAAGGATGCGCGCAATACGGATGTCGGTGTGGTGCCGACCCATTTTGCGGTTATTTTCGATTATTCGTCGAAGACGTTCCGCAACGAAATCTATCCCGAATACAAGGCGAACCGTACCGCACCGCCGGAAGATCTCATTCCGCAATTCGGGCTCATCCGTCAGGCGACGCGCGCCTTCAATCTGCCCTGCATCGAGAAGGAAGGGTTTGAGGCCGACGACCTGATCGCGACCTATGCCCGTATTGCTGAGCAGGCTGGCGGTGATGTCACCATCGTTTCGTCGGACAAGGACCTCATGCAGCTCGTGACGTCGAGTGTGTCGATGTATGACAGCATGAAGGACAAGCAGATTTCGATTCCGGAAGTGATCGAGAAATGGGGCGTTCCACCGGAAAAGATGATCGACCTGCAATCGCTGACCGGCGACAGCACGGATAATGTGCCCGGTATTCCCGGCATAGGTCCCAAGACGGCAGCGCAATTGCTGGAGGAATTCGGTGATCTCGACACGCTTCTGGCCCGCGCCTCGGAAATCAAGCAGAACAAGCGCCGCGAAAACATTCTGGCCTTTGCAGACCAGACCAAGATTTCGCGCGAGCTGGTGACGCTCAAGACTGACGTACCGCTGGATGTCGATCTGGACGCTCTGGTTCTCGAACCGCAGAACGGGCCGAAGCTGATCGGCTTCCTCAAGGCCATGGAGTTCACCTCGCTGACGCGGCGCGTCGCCGAAGCGACCGACACGGATGCGTCCGCCGTCGAGCCGTGCCATGTCGAGACGCAATGGGGCGCGGATGCGCATGGTCCGGACGTCGATGTCGTGGTGACGAGCGTTGAAGAAGTCACGGTCGTCGCGGCAGCGACGGGAGAGCCTGCTGCTGCGGCAACAGGCTATACGCCGCAGGCACTGGCCGAAAAGCGCGCCGCACAAGCCACCGCGCAGAAAATCGATACCAGCGCTTACACCTGCATTCGCGATATCGCCACGCTCAAGCTGTGGCTGGCTGACGCGGTCGAAATCGGTCTCATGGCTTTCGACACGGAAACCAATTCGCTTGATCCGATGCAGGCGGAACTCATCGGCTTCTCGCTGGCGCTCCCGGGCCAGAACAGCACGTCCAAGGCGGCTTATATCCCGCTTCAGCACAAATCCGGTCAGGGCGATTTGCTCGGGGGCGGTATGGTCGAAGGACAAATTCCGCTGGGTGATGCGCTGGCCGCTTTGAAGATCGTGCTTGAGGATGCTTCCGTTCTCAAGATTGCGCAGAACATGAAATATGACTGGCTGGTCATGCGCCGCCACGGCATCAACACTGTATCCTTCGACGATACGATGCTGATTTCCTATGTGCTCGACGCCGGTACGGGCAGTCATGGCATGGACCCGCTTTCGGAGCGCTGGCTGGGTCATACGCCAATCGCCTACAAGGATGTTGCGGGCAGTGGCAAAAGCGCCGTGACCTTCGATATGGTCGATATCGACCGTGCGACGGCCTATGCGGCTGAAGACGCCGATGTGACTTTACGCCTGTGGCAGTCCTGAAGCCGCGGCTCGCGGCTGAGGGGCTGATGTCGGTCTATGAACGGCTGGAGCGTCCGCTGGTGGATGTGCTGGCGCGTATGGAAGAGCGCGGCATCGCCGTGGATCGACAGGTGCTGTCGCGCCTCTCCGGCGATCTGGCGCAGGCCGCAGCCGCCTATGAAGACGAGATTTACGAACTGGCGGGCGAAAAATTCAATATCGGTTCGCCGAAACAGCTTGGCGATATCCTATTCGGCAAGATGAGTTTGTCCGGCGCATCCAAGACCAAGACCGGCCAATGGTCCACATCTGCGCAGGTGCTGGAAGACCTCGCAGCCGAAGGCCATCCGTTGCCGCGCAAGATCGTCGACTGGCGCCAGCTGACCAAGCTCAAATCCACCTATACCGATGCGCTGCCGGGGTTCATCAACCCTGAGACCAAGCGCGTCCATACATCCTATGCGATGGCTTCCACCTCGACCGGCCGCCTCTCTTCATCCGATCCGAACCTGCAGAATATTCCGGTCCGCACCGCCGAAGGCCGCAAGATCAGGACGGCCTTTATCGCAGAACCGGGCAACAAGCTGATTTCCGCCGATTACAGCCAGATCGAACTGCGCGTTCTGGCCCATGTGGCCGATATTGCGCAATTGAAGCAGGCTTTTGCAGACGGCATCGACATTCACGCCATGACGGCATCGGAAATGTTCGGTGTGCCAGTGGAAGGCATGCCGTCGGAAGTGCGCCGCCGCGCCAAGGCGATCAATTTCGGCATCATCTACGGCATCTCCGCTTTCGGTCTGGCGAACCAGTTGTCGATTCCGCGTGAAGAAGCCGGGCAATATATTCGGACCTATTTCGAGCGCTTTCCCGGCATCAAGGACTACATGGAGGCGACCAAGGCTTTCGCGCGCGAGCATGGCTATGTCGAAACGATTTTCGGTCGCCGTGCGCATTATCCCGATATCAGGGCATCCAACCCGCAGGTTCGCGCTTTCAACGAACGCGCGGCCATTAACGCGCCGATACAGGGTTCGGCTGCCGACATCATCCGCCGCGCCATGATTCGCATGGAAGACGCGCTTGAAAAGAGAAGCTCGCTGCCCGCATGTTGTTGCAGGTGCACGACGAACTGATCTTCGAAGTGCCTGATCATGAAGTCGAAAAGACCATTCCGGTGGTTCGTCACATTATGGAAAATGCGGCCATGCCCGCTGTCTCGCTTGCAGTGCCGCTGCATGTCGATGCGCGCGCAGCGCATAACTGGGATGAGGCACACTAGAGCGCATTCCGAAAAGTGTGAAACGGTTTTCGGGCCAAATGCGCGTCAAAAGGACCAGAGCGGCGGTACGATTCAACCGGATCGAATTGCGCTCTGAGGCTTGGCCGGTTGACCTGAGCGGTCCAACCCTATAGGGAAGCACCAATTCTGTTGCTTCGGTGGTCGTCAGGAGTCGTGGACAAGTGGGTTCGCGACCAATGGGTATACGGCTTGAGAAGCTTTTTCGTGAAAGTGGTTCATGTCTTTGCCCGAAACCATCGCTCCGGCTCTGTCCGGAGCATTAGCCGCTCGCGGTTATAATACACTCACTGCCGTTCAAAACGCTGTTCTGGCACCCGAAACGCTCGATGCCGATCTTCTCGTTTCCGCACAAACCGGATCAGGCAAGACGGTTGCTTTCGGCCTTGCCATGGCCAACACCATTCTGGAAGATGAACTTCGCTTCGGCGATGCAGGTAGCCCGCTTGCCATGATCATCGCGCCGACGCGTGAACTGGCACTTCAGGTTCGCCGCGAGCTGGAATGGCTCTATGCCGATACCGGTGCGCGCATTGCATCCTGCGTTGGTGGCATGGATATCCGCACCGAGCGCCGGGCGTTGGAACGAGGAAGCCATATCGTCGTCGGCACGCCGGGACGTCTGCGCGACCACATTACGCGCAATGCGCTTGATATGTCGGAGCTGCGCGCTGTCGTTCTTGATGAAGCAGACGAAATGCTCGACATGGGCTTTCGCGAAGACCTCGAATTCATTCTCGGCGAAGCACCGGAAGATCGTCGCACGCTGATGTTCTCGGCAACTGTGCCAAAGCCGATTGCTCAGCTTGCCAAGCGCTTCCAGAACGACGCGCTGCGCATTACCGTTCAAAGCGAGACCAGCCAGCACGCCGACATCGACTATGTTGCCATGCCGGTGCCGCCGCATGAGCGCGACCACGCGATCATCAATACACTGCTCTATTACGATTCCCAGAATTCGATCATTTTCTGCTCGACCCGTGAAGCAGTGAAGCACATGGCAAGCCGGCTTTCCAATCGCGGTTTCGCCGTCGTTGCACTGTCGGGCGAACTGAGCCAGGCGGAACGCAACAACGCGCTTCAGGCCATGCGCGACGGACGCGCCCGTGTCTGCGTTGCAACCGACGTTGCTGCGCGCGGTATTGATCTGCCGAACCTTGATCTCGTTATTCACGCCGATCTTCCGAACAATCCTGAAACGATGCTGCACCGTTCGGGTCGTACCGGTCGCGCAGGTCGCAAGGGCACCTGCGTGCTGGTCGTGCCGTTCTCGCGTCGCCGCACTGCAGAGCGCCTTCTGCATATGGCAAAGCTCGATGCGCAGACGGTTCCGGCACCAAGCATTGCTGCTGTTCGCCAAGACCAATGAGCGCATTTTGAATGCGGAAGTCTTCAACCAGCCGGTTGAAGAAGAATATCAGGATCTCCTGAAGGCGCTGACTGAGCGTTACACGCCGGAACAGATCGCTAGCGCCTTCCTCAACCGCGAAGTCGCTTCCTACCCGGCCGCAGAAGAAGTGTCCGATGCACCGGTGCATCCAGTTGGTGGTAAGAAACCACGCGAGCGTAGTGACCGGTTTGAGCGCGGCGACCGCTTCGAACGCGGCGAGCGCCGTGAGCGTGGCGAACCGGGCGAGCGTTTCGACCGTAACGCACATTTTGACGGCGTTTGGTTCTCGGTTTCTGCCGGTCGCAAGCATCGTGCTGATCCGAAGTGGCTGCTTCCGCTCATCTGCAAGGCGGGCGATGTGTCCAAGCGCGATGTCGGGTCGATCAAGATTTTCGACAATGAAACCCGCTTCGAAATCACAGCGTCCAAAGCTGATGAGTTTCGCCGTTCGGTCGAAGAACGTGGAACCGGCGAAAAGGGTCTCGTGATCCGCACTGCCGTTGCAGGTGCAGGCGGCGATGCTGCCCCGCGTGACGGCAAGGGCGGTTTTAAACCGCGCGGCGACAAGTTCAAGGAAGGCGGCTTCCGCGACGGCTACAAGAGCGATGGCTATAAAGGCGACCGCTCGAAAGGCGACAAGTGGGACAAGCCGCGTGATTTCTCCCGTGGAGACGACTTCAAGAAAGACGGCTTCAAGAAGGGTGGTAAAAGCCCGAAGGCGGCGGTTACAGTAAGAAGCGCCGCGGCGAATGATTGCTCAGGCAGAGCGTTTCCCAATCGGAAACGCTCTGCCTGAATTATGCGCACGACGACTCAAAGTGCACCAAGCGTTCGGTTGAAGAAACTTGCTATTTCCGCATTGATCTTCTGGTGAAGCGCGCTGCGATTGATCTTTGCATTATCGATGCACAGTTCTGGGGCGGATCGAACCAATTGCGGCAAGCAAGGCGCAAGGAATGTGAAATGCCCTGCGTTCGGAATCACCTCCAGTGTTGTTTTGGTGGCCAACTCATGGGCAAGAGCAATTGCGTTGTCGGAAGGTGACAATTCTTTGTCCTCGCTTCCAACGAATATAAGCGCTGGAACATTTATTCGCTTCAATTCCTCCGGCGGGAATATGACGCTGAAAGGCGCAAGCAAAACCAGAGACCGAATGCGTGGATCAGCCGAAGGTGCAAGCTCAGGCCGGTCGTTTCTGATTTTCCCTGTGCTTCGCACACGTGCCGGTCATCAGGGCGCTGGGTACAATAACTCTCGAAGCGAGAAAAGTCGGTTTTGCTCCCGCTAGGATGAGGCCTGTGGTGCCCCTGCAGAAAATCCAACGAAACCAATTCGTTGCGAATTCATATGTGGAGCGAGTATCGAATCTTGGAGTGCGGCGTTCAGAATTGCCGTTATTTGCGCGGGTCTGCCATAAATGTTACTGACAGCGCCGACTTGGCTCGTATCCCGAAAATTATCGCCCGGGTGAGTAACACTGATAACGATATTGCCCTTGCGGGCAAGAGTGGATGCGAGGTCGTGGTGGCTCCACATGCTGCCCGCGCTGCCATGCGATATCAAAATTAAAGGATAACGATTTCCCTCGATTGCTGCCGATTTGGACGCAGCAATTTTATAGGACCGATTGAGGTTTCTTCCGTTTGTCCAGAACTGGGAAAGAACGCGACCGCATCCATTGGACGCTGCCCAACCGGGTCAATTACATCAAGCTTCTTTACACCAACCCCTTTGATATCTTCTGCGTTTGCGTGTCCGATGGAAAGAAATGTTGCGCACAGCATAAATAATAACTTCAAAAACATATCGCTCAAATCCTGGAAAGGTCACAACAGTTTCCCAGGTTATAACTACAAGCACGGTCACAAAACTCCCCATTTTACATGAGGTGCAACAGTGCTCTGCAACATGAAAAGACATAACGCGTAGTTTTCAGAGAAAGCCCCGGGTGTCCGGGGCTTTCTTTATCAAACGTCCAGATTGGCAACGCTCAGCGCGTTTTCCTGGATGAATTCGCGGCGCGGTTCCACCTCGTCGCCCATGAGGCGCGTGAAGAGTGAATCGGCGTCGGTCGCATCCGTCACCTTGACCTGCAGCAGCGAACGCACATTCGGATCGAGCGTGGTTTCCCAAAGCTGTTCGGCGTTCATTTCGCCCAGGCCTTTATAACGCTGCAGGGTCAGGCCCTTGCGGCCCGTCGCAAAGATCGCATCGAGCAAAGCCATCGGGCCGGAAAGCGTCTCCACCTTGTCCTTGCGACGCAGCACCGGCGGCTCGGCAAAGACTTCCGACAGGCGTGCAGCCACGCGATCGATCTGGCGGGCGTCGGCAGAACCGAGCAGCGCCATATCGAGAATGGCAACATCCTTCACGCCGCGCACCATGCGCTCGAAGCGATAGCCGCCATCTTCCGTTACATGGGCTTCCCAGCCACGCTCGGTTTCTTCCGAGATCATGTCGAGACGCTTTGCAACAATATCGGCGGAACGCTGTGCGGTCTCATTGTCTTTCGAGGCATCCGGGTTCAGCAGCCCGGCAATGGCTGCTTGTTCCACCACGCGACGATCATAGCGCGTGTGAAGACCGGCCAGAAGCTGACGCATGGTGCGTGCATCCTCCACCACTGAACGCAGGTCCGGCCCGGCGCGAACTTCACCGCTTGCCATTTCCAATGTGGCTTCTTCAAGACCCGTTTCGATGAGGAAGTCTTCGAAGGCGGCTTCGTTCTTGATGTATTGCGAGGATTTGCCGCGCGACACCTTATAGAGCGGCGGCTGCGCGATATAGATATGGCCGCGCTCGATCAGTTCCGGCATCTGGCGGAAGAAGAACGTCAGCAGCAATGTACGGATATGCGCGCCGTCGACGTCAGCATCGGTCATGATGATGATCTTATGGTAGCGCAGCTTGTCCGGGTTGAAGCCGTGCGTTTCATCCTTGCCGATCGATGTGCCGAGCGCGGTAATCAGCGTGCCGACCTGATCGGAAGAGATCATGCGGTCGAAACGAACGCGTTCCACATTGAGAATCTTGCCGCGTAGCGGCAAAATCGCCTGGTTCTGGCGCGAGCGTCCACTCTTGGCGGAACCGCCTGCGGAGTCGCCCTCGACGATGAAGATTTCAGATTTCGCCGGGTCGCGTTCCTGACAGTCGGCAAGCTTGCCGGGCAGGGACGTCACGCCCAGATTGCTCTTGCGGGTGATGTCGCGTGCCTTGCGGGCCGCTTCACGTGCCGCTGCTGCCTGAATAACCTTTTCGACCACGATCTTGCCGCCCGCCGGATGTTCTTCAAGCCATGTCGAAAGCGCTTCGTTGACGAGGCTTTCCACAACCGGGCGAACTTCCGAGGAAACCAGCTTGTCCTTGGTCTGCGATGAGAATTTCGGATCGGGAACCTTGACCGAAAGAACGGCGGTCAGGCCTTCGCGGCAGTCATCGCCGGTAAGCGTCACCTTTTCCTTCTTGGTCATGCCCGAAGCATCGGCATAGCCTGTCACCTGACGCGTCAGCGCGCCGCGGAAACCGGCCAGATGCGTGCCGCCATCGCGCTGCGGGATGTTGTTGGTGAAGCACAGCACTTTCTCGTGGTAGGAATCGTTCCACCACATGGCGACCTCAACCGTCATGCCGTCTTTTCACTGCGGATATAGATCGGCTCTTCCAGAAGCGATTTCTTGCTCTGGTCGATATATTTTACAAACTCCACAAGCCCGCCGTCATAGTGCAGCTCATGCTCAACCACATCCGCATGGCGGCGGTCGGTGAGCTTGATGCGTACACCGGAATTGAGGAAGGCGAGTTCGCGCAGGCGGCGCTCCAGTGTGTCGAAATCGAATTCGACCATGCTGAAGGTTTCGGGCGATGGCAGGAAGCTTACTTCCGTGCCTGTCTCTGCACCGGCATCGCCGGTTACCACGAGCGGAGCATCGGCCACGCCATGGGTAAAGCGCATCTCATGGATTTTACCAGCGCGGCGAATCTTCAGTTTCAGCCAGATCGACAGCGCGTTCACCACCGATACGCCGACGCCGTGCAGACCACCGGACACCTTGTAGGAATTCTGGTCGAACTTACCGCCAGCGTGAAGCTGGGTCATGATGACTTCGGCCGCCGAAACGCCTTCTTCCTTATGGATGTCGGTCGGGATGCCGCGACCGTTATCGGTCACGGTACAGGATCCGTCCGGATTGAGGGCGACGGTGACAAGCGTGGCATGTCCTGCCAGCGCTTCGTCGATCGCATTGTCCACGACCTCGTAGACCATATGATGCAGGCCGGAGCCGTCATCCGTGTCACCGATATACATGCCGGGGCGCTTGCGAACAGCATCCAGACCTTTCAGGACACGAATGGAATCCGCGCCATACTCGGCGGGGCTTCGGAATTCATCTCGGGCATCTCGCTCATGAAAATCTTTCGAAAAACGCGCTGCGAATGCAGCTTCAAAGATATGTCGAATCACGCGACAAACATGGCTTTAATATAGGTGCTAACGGCTTTTTCCAAATTCTGGCGGTAAATTTACCGGGGATTCCGGCAGTCTGTACGTATGAGGGCGATCCGGGCGCTGAATGGCTTTTGGAACTGCCATAATTGGCGCTTATATCCGGTTTGACGGGGGCGTTCTCGACCTGTTTTATGACGAAAGGAACGCTTGATGGAAATTGCGAACGTCATGAGCGAAAGACCGGGTCCATTCGTGCCGCCGGCGCGCCCGCGCGAAAAGCCGGTGGGGCGTTTCGAGATGATGCGGGTCGTTTACAAAACCCGCTCGAGCTGTGGGGCGAGCCGTCCTATAACGAGCGGTGGATTTCCGTCAGCTGGTTCGGCATGAAAACCATCATCGCCAACGATCCGGGGCTGATCCGCCATGTACTGGTCGACAATGCCGCCAATTATCCCATGTCCGCCATTCGCCAGCGTGTGCTGCGCCCCTTGTTGCGCGACGGTCTGCTGACCGCCGAGGGTCAGGTGTGGAAGCGCTCGCGCAAAGCCATGGCGCCGGTTTTACCCCGCGCCATATCGGCGGCTTTGCCGAAACCATGCGCGATCGGTCCCGCCAGTTCGCCGAGCGATACAAGACTTCCGGGACGATTACCGATGTCGCCCATGACATGACGCTCCTGACCTATGATATTCTGGCGGAGACGCTGTTCTCGGGCGAGATCGCAGGAGATCCCAACGATTTCGCACACCAGATCGACAAGCTGTTCGAGACTATGGGACGGGTCGATCCGTTCGACCTCTTGGGGCTACCCGACTGGCTGCCGCGCTTGACGCGCCTGCGTGGGCAGCAGTCGCTCGGATTTTTCCGTGAGCTGGTCTCCGACACCATCGCGCTGCGTAAAACGCGCATGGACAAGGGCGAGGACGTTCCAAGCGATTTCCTCACTTTGCTTTTGCGCGCCGAAGGACCGGACGGCCTGAGCCGTTCCGAGATTGAGGACAACATCATTACGTTCATTGGTGCCGGCCACGAGACGACCGCCCGCGCGCTTGGCTGGACGCTCTATCTGCTCGCGAAGGCACCGCAAGAGCGCGAACGTATTGAAGCGGAAGTTGACGGCTTTTTCGCAAAGGACGGTCGCGATCTGTCGCCGCAGGAATGGCTGGCATCGCTGCCTTTCACACGTGCGGCCTTCGAGGAGGCCATGCGGCTTTATCCGCCCGCACCGTCGATCAATCGTGAGGCGGCGACCGACGATGCGTATGACGATCTGAAAATCCCGAAGGGCGCGACCGTGCTGGTCATGCCGTGGGTCATTCATCGCCATAGGCTCTACTGGGACCAGCCGGACGCTTTCATGCCTGAACGCTTCTGGCCGGGAAACCGGGACAAGCTCGACCGCTTTCAATATTTGCCCTTTGGTGCAGGCCCACGGGTCTGCATCGGTGCAAGCTTCGCCTTGCAGGAAGCGGTCATTGCACTGGCGATCTTGTTGGATGGCCGTCGTTTCGAGGTGCTGGAAACGACGAAGCCGTGGCCGGTGCAGAAGCTCACCACCCAGCCGCAAGGCGGTCTGCCGATGAAGGTTTTGAAGCGTTGATTAGCGCTTCAACCGGTCTGCATGCCATTTCAAATGGTCGTCCATGAAGGTCGATATGAAGAAATAGGAGTGGTCATAGCCCTCGCGCATATTGAGCGTGAGGGGATGCCAGCTTTCTTGCAGGCTTCTTCCAGAAGCCACGGACGCAAGCCGTCATCGAGAAAGCCGTCTGCGGTGCCTTGGTCGACCAGAAACTCTGAAAAGCGGTAGCCGTCCTCGATCAAAAGCGTGGCGTCATAGGCGCGCCAAGCCCGTTCTTCCGGTCCGAGATATTTTTCGAGCGCTGGTCTGGACCAGTCTGCTGTCGAAGGCTGGACGATGGGTGCAAAGGCGGATGCTGATTTGAAACGGTCCGGGTTCTTGAGCGCAATTGTCAGCGCGCCATGTCCGCCCATGGAATGGCCAGTGATCGCCTGCCGCGACATATCGAGTGGAAATTCGCGCCCCACCAGATCGGTCAGCTCTTGCGTGATGTAGCTGTACATCTGGTAGTTTCTGGCGAAAGGCTCCTGTGTTGCATCAACATAGAAACCGGCGCCCTTGCCGAATTGCCAGTTGTCGGACTCGTCCGGAATGTCATCGCCTCGTGGGCTCGTATCAGGGCAAATGACGGCAATTCCTAATTCTGCGGCCATTTGCCGATATTCACCCTTGTCCATCACGTTCTGATGCGTGCAAGTGAGGCCGGACAGATACCATAATACGGGCACCGGCCCATCCTTAGCCTGCGGTGGCAGGAAGACGGCAAAGGTCATGTCGCACTGGTTCGTCTCGCTTTTGTGGCGATAGACGCCTTGCGTTCCATCAAAGCACTTTGCAGTCGAAATCGTTTCCATGAAAGAACCTCAGTTTTGTTCAGCTTCCGAGCGCCACCGCAACATTGACAGAAGCGGCGACCAGCACGGTGTTGAAGAAGAAGGAGACGATGCTGTGCAGCAGCGTGACCTTGCGCATGGCAGGTGTCGTCACGCTCGTATCGGAGGTTTGCGCCGTCATGCCGATGACATAGGCGAAATAGGCAAAATCCCAGCCGGATGGTTCTTGTGTGCCGGGGAATTCAAAGCCGCCACGATAATGGCTGGCATGGCTGGTATCGTCGCCAGCCGGTTCACCCGGCTGCCAATAGACATGCGCGTAATGGATCGCCGTCATCATATGAATGGTGAACCAGCCGAGAGGCACGGAAGCGAGTGTCATCACAAGTGAGAATGTATCGGCTTTTTCTCGCCGTTGATGAGAATGAACAGCGAGACGATCGCGACGAGAACGGTCGCAAAAGTTACCAGAAAGATGATCCAGACAGGTTCGTCAGCACTTGCAGCGTGCTTTTTCAAAAACTGGCCGTGAGCTTTGGCAGGGCAGACGCCGCCAGCCCCAGATAGAGCACGAAGAAGCAGTTTGCGCCGATAACCGGGGCAAGAGGGCTTTTGAAAAGCCAGGCAATGATGAATGTTGCTACGCCACCAAGAGCGCCAAGATAGAACGACATATGGCGACGCAGCAGAAACATCAGGCAACCGTTTCCCTTGGTTCCAATCGCATATCGACGTGTGGAATGCCGTCTTCGAGATATTCGTCAGAAATCGCCACGAAGCCGAACGAGCCATAGAATTTCTGCAAATGGCTCTGTCCGCCAAGCTCGATAGCGATACCCGGAAAACGGCCATGAGCGAATTCGATGGCCTCTTTCATCAGGCGCTGGCCGAGCTTGTAACCGCGATAATCCGGCGCCACGACAACGCGCCCGATTTTCACCGGCTTGCCAGCCTGTTCCGGCGGCAGAACCCGCAGCGATGCCGCAAGTTCCTCGCCATCGAGAATGCGCAAATGAAATGCCTCGAAGTCCTTGCCGTCGATTTCCGGATAGGGACATTTTTGCTCGACCACGAAGACATCTACGCGCAGCTTCAGCATCGCATAAAGTGCGCGCGGGGTCAGATTGTCGATTTGGTCCCAATGGGAAACGAGAAGCTTTTACCCATCAGTAGACAATCACCGAACGGATGGACTTGCCTTCATGCATGAGATCGAAGGCAGTGTTGATTTCATCAAGCGGCATGGTGTGGGTGATAAGATCGTCGATGTTGATCTTGCCTTCCATATACCAGTCAACGATTTTCGGGACGTCGGTGCGCCCGCGCGCGCCGCCGAATGCAGTGCCTTTCCAGACGCGTCCAGTGACCAGTTGGAACGGGCGGGTGGCGATTTCTTTGCCTGCTTCCGCAACGCCGATGATGATCGATTCACCCCAGCCGCGATGGCAGCATTCCAGTGCCTGACGCATGACATCGGTATTGCCGGTGGCGTCGAAAGAATAGTCCGCCCCGCCATCGGTCAAATCCTGAATGGCCTGCACCACCTTGTCATTGCCGATCTCGCGCGGATTGATGAAGTCGGTCATGCCGAATTTCTTCGCCATTTCGACCTTGGCCGGATTGATATCCACGCCGATGATCTTGTCCGCGCCGACCATGCGGGCACCTTGAATGACATTGAGACCGATGCCGCCGAGGCCGAATACAACGACATTGGAACCCGGGCGAACCTTTGCCGTGTAAATCACGGCACCAATGCCGGTCGTTACGCCACAGCCGATATAGCAGATCTTGTCGAAAGGCGCGTCTTCGCGCACCTTGGCAACCGCGATTTCTGGCAGAACGGTGAAGTTTGAAAAGGTCGAGCAGCCCATATAGTGGAACACTTCGCCGCCATCGCAGGAAAAGCGTGTGGTCTTGTCCGGCATCAGGCCCTGACCTTGGGTCGCGCGGATAGAGGTGCAGAGGTTCGAGCGCTGCGACAGGCAGGTTTTGCACTGGCGGCATTCCGGCGTGTAGAGCGGAATGACATGGTCGCCGGGCTTGACCGAGGTAACGCCCGCGCCCACTTCGCGCACGATGCCCGCGCCTTCATGGCCGAGGATCGCCGGGAACTTGCCCTCGGAATCGAGACCGGAAAGGGTGTACGCATCTGTATGGCAAACGCCTGTCGCCATGATTTCGACCAGCACTTCGCCAGCCCGTGGACCGCCAATCTCGACTGTTTCGATGGTGAGCGGCTTTTTGCCTCCCACGCAACGGCTGCGCGTGATTTCATGACGATGTTTCTCCCTTTCAGTCTATCTTAGAGCAACGCACTCATTTGAGGTAGGTGCGTAGAATCCGCATGATTTCGTCGATTTGCGTATCGGGATCAGCTTTGGTTTCCTGTGCAAATGTCTCGCGGAAATGACTTTCCAGCACCTCCGCCATCAATCCGTTGGCAGCACCCCGCAGTGCCGCGATCTGCTGCAGCAATGCCGCGCATTCCGTGCCGGCTTCCACCGCGCGCTCCAGTGCTTCGGCCTGTCCGCGAATGCGGCGCAGGCGCGTCATGGCGCGCTTCTTGTCTTCCGGTGAATGCGGCATGGAAACTCCCGATTTCCGTTAAAACTATATACTATGGGGAGTATGTCAATTGTTGGCTGCCAGCCGTAGATGAAGCAGGGGTAGGGGCGTCCCTGGTCATCTGTCTCCGAGCGTCCGGTTTCGACAAACCCCATATGCCGGTAGAAGCCGATACCCTGCAGGTTCTGCTCGTTCACATCGACTGTCAGCGGACTGCCGAGCGTTTTTGCATACGCTATCATCTGCTTGCCAATGCCTTTGCCGCGCTGGTCGGGCGCGATGAACAGGCTGTCGATATGACACTCACTCATGCCCATGAAGCCGACCGGCTTGCCAGCGTCTTCAATAAGCCAGACTTCGACATTCGGCAGATATTGCTCGGCCACCAGCTTTTCGATTTCCAGAAAATCATCGCGGCTCAGGAAATCATGCGTGGCGAGAACGCTGGCGCGCCAGATTTTGGTCAACGCGGGCGCATCGGCCTTGTTCGATTTTCGAATATGGATCATGTGCGTTCCTGTGTGATAAGCACGAAAGCGGAAGCCTTATCTAACGGAAATTATTTTGACGAGCCTGCCTGATCTTCCTGTGACACGAATTCTGCCTCGCTGGAGGAGGCATTGGTGCATCATGCGAGCGCAGTCCTTGTCGCGCCGCCCGGTGCGGGCAAGACGACACTGGTGCCCATTCATATGCTGAACGCGGATTGGCGCAAGGATGGCATGATCGTGTTACTTGAACCGCGACGTCTGGCGGCACGCGCAGCCGCCCGTCGTATGGCGCAGCTTCTGGGCGAGGAACTTGGGCAAACGGTCGGTTACCGGATGCGCCTTGAAAGCAAGGTATCGGGCAAAACCAGAATCCTCGTTGTCACCGAGGGCGTTTTTGCACGCATGATCCTGGACGATCCTGACCTGAAGGGTGTTGCAGCGGTTCTCTTCGACGAATTCCACGAACGCAGCCTCGATGCGGATTTTGGGCTGGCGCTGGCGCTGGATGTGCAGGAGGCATTGCGCGACGACCTCAAAATACTCGTGATGTCTGCGACGCTTGATGGCGCCCGTGTTGCGTCGCTTCTCGGCGATGCGCCGGTGATCGAAAGTGAAGGCCGCGCTTATCCCGTCGATATCCGTTATCGCGACCGTAAGGCAGATGAACGGATCGAAGACGTGATGGTGCGTGCGATCCGTGATGCATTGGCCGACGAGACCGGCAGCATTCTGGCTTTTCTGCCGGGGCAGGGCGAGATTGAGCGCACGGCAGGCATTCTGGAAAAACTTCTCCCTGCCAATATCATTCTGGCCCCGCTTTACGGGGCGATGGAAGGCCGTGATCAGGATGCAGCAATCAAGCCTGCACCGACAGGCCATCGCAAGGTGGTGCTGGCCACGTCAATTGCCGAAACCTCCATCACGATTGATGGCGTCCGTGTGGTGATCGATAGCGGGCTTGCGCGCCAGCCGAAATATGAACCGGCAACCGGCCTCACCCGGCTTGAAACTGTGAGGACATCTCGCGCAAGTGCCGATCAGCGGGCTGGTCGTGCCGGGCGAACCGAGCCCGGTGTTGCGATCCGGCTCTGGCATCAGGGTCAAACGGCGTCGCTTCCCGCTTTCTCACCGCCGGAAATTCTGGAAGCCGACTTGTCCGGTCTCGTGCTTGATGCTGCTGCATGGGGTGTGACCGATCCGGCGACGCTCAGCTTTCTCGATGTTCCGCCCAAGCCAGCGCTAAAGGAAGCAAAAGCTCTGCTTATGCGGCTTGGCGCACTGGATGAAGCGGGACGACTGACGCCGGACGGCGAGGCCATGCGCTCTCTGGCCCTGCCTGCACGTCTGGCGCATATGGTGGCAGAAGCTGGCAAACGCGGTGAGGCACAGAAGGCGTCCGAACTCGCGGTGTTGCTGACCGAACGTGGCCTCGGCGGCAATGAAACCGACCTCGACACCCGCATGTCGCGATTCCGCAATGACCGTTCCGATCGTGCGCAGCGTGCAAAAGGGCTGGCAAGGCGGCTTGCAGCAAATGCCCCGAACAAGGGCGAAGCGGCAGGCTCAAGTGTTGGCCGAATGTTGATTGACGCCTATCCTGACCGCATCGCCAAAGCACGCGGCCAGACCGGGCAGTTTCTGCTCGCCAATGGGCGTGGTGGCGAAATCGATCCCGCCATCAGTCTTAGCCGGGCGTCATGGCTTGTGGTTGCGGATATGTCGGGCAAAGCAGGCCGAGCGCATGTTCTTTCTGCTGCAGAAGTCAGCGAACCCGAAATTCGCATTGCCCTCGAGGATCGTATCGAAAGCGGCAGACAGGTGGTCTATGATCCGGAAAGAACGCCTTGCGCGCTCGCGAAGCTGTGCGCATTGGTGCGATTGCTCTGTCGGAAAAGCCGCTCGCCACTCCTTCGGGAAGTACTGCCGACGAAGGCGTGATTACCGCCGTGCGTGAACATGGTTTGCAAATCCTGCCTTGGGGCAAAGAGACCGAAATCCTGCGTCGCCGTCTGGGCTGGCTTTATCGCGGCCTTGGAGACCCATGGCCGTCTATGGATGATGATCATCTCGTCGAAGCATTAGACGATTGGCTTCTGCCTTTCCTGACGGGCGAAGCCCAGCTCGACCGCATTCCGGGACACGTATTGAAAAACGGTCTTATGAGCCTCGTCCCCTTCGACCTTCAGCGCAGTGTCGACCAGCTTGCGCCGACCCATTTCGAAGTGCCGACCGGATCGAATATTCCAATCCGCTATGATGCCGAAGAGCCGGTGATTGCGGTCCGTGTGCAGGAACTGTTCGGCCTCGCTGTGCATCCGGCCATCGCCAACGGCAAGGTGCCGCTCTTGCTGGAGCTTCTTTCTCCGGCACATCGTCCGATCCAGATCACCCGCGATCTTCCCGGCTTCTGGAAGGGATCATGGGCCGATGTGCGTTCCGACATGCGCGGACGCTACCCGAAACATGTCTGGCCGGAAGACCCGGCCAATGCGCAAGCCACGCGCCGTGCCAAACCACGCGGGACCTGAATTCAGCCTGCGACGGGATAACGCAGTTTCACTTGCTTTCTGGTCCGGGCTTGCCTCATAAGAGGCCCTGACGAGGGACCCCATGCACGCAGAATTCGAGAATCGCGCTTCCAATCTTTCGCGCCGTCCGCGCCTGACCACGTTGATACGTGTGCGCTGGCTGGCCATTGCCGGGCAGACGGCCGCAGTCATGTTCGTGGCGCTCTATCTGCAGTTTCCTTTTGCTGTTGGCATCTGTTTTGCACTGATCGCCTGTTCGGCATGGCTCAATCTTTATCTGGCTTTCCGTTTTCCGACCAATCATCGGCTCAATCCGGCGGCGGCAAGTCTGGTTCTGGCGTTCGACATTCTGCAATTGGCGGGGCTTCTCTATCTCACCGGCGGGCTGCAGAACCCTTTCATCATTTTGATGATCGTGCCAGTCATCATCTCGGCGACGTCGCTTTCAGCCCGCCATACGCTGGTGCTCGCCTTGCTGGTGGTTGCCTGTACTTCAGTGCTTACCATCAGGCACGAGCCGTTGCCCTGGTATCCGGGTGAAACGCTGAACTTGCCATTCCTGTTCGTGATCGGTATCTGGTGTGCCATTATTTCGGCACTCGGATTCACTGGCGTTTATGCCTATCGCATCGCTGAGGAAGCGCGCCAGCTGGGCGATGCATTGAGCGCTGCGGAACTTATTCTCCAGCGCGAGCAACATCTGTCGGCGCTGGATGGGCTGGCTGCAGCAGCGGCCCACGAGCTGGGTACGCCACTGGCAACGATTGCATTGGTGGTGAAGGAAATGCAGCGCGCCCACACCACCGATCCGGCCCTTGCCGAAGATATAGCCTTGCTTCATTCACAGACACAGCGCTGCCGGGAAATTCTCCAGCGGCTGACCAGCCTGTCCTCGGAAGGCGAGGAACATATGTCGCGCCTGCCGCTCTCTTCGCTTATCGAAGAGGTGATCGCTCCGCATCGCAACTTCGGTATCACGATCGACGTGCAAAAGACGGAAGGCCCGAAACCGGAACCTGTCACCCGACGTAATCCCGGCCTGCTGTATGGCCTCGGCAATCTGGTGGAAAATGCCGTCGATTTCGCACGTGGTACGGTCAACGTTACCTGGGGCTGGACGGACGGCAATGTGAGTGTGACTATTCAGGACGACGGCGAAGGATTCAAGCCGGAAATCCTCGACCGTATCGGCGAGCCTTATATGACGAGCCGCGAAAATACACGGAACGGCGGTGGTCTCGGCCTCGGCCTGTTCATCGCCAAGACTTTGCTGGAACGCTCAGGCGCGCATATCACCTTCCGTAATCGCAACAATCCCGGGCAAGGCGCAGAGGTAAAAGTGGTTTGGCCGCGTTCCGCATTCATATCCGGCTAAAGAAGGATGCCATATGACGATACCGCTTGAGATCCAAAGAGCGACAGAGGAATTCGACAAGTTTCTCCATGGCTCGGGACGAGGCAGGGCTCGCCACACGCAATCAGGCCTATACGATGGTGGAGGCTGTGCTGCTCACCTTCCGCCACCGGTTAGAGGTCGATCAAGCGATTCGCTTTGCCACGATATTGCCACCCGTTCTTCGTGCTGTTTTTATAGCAAACTGGGATATTGGTGAAGCGAAACAGCCATTTCTGAGCCGACAGGCATTGACCCGTGAAGTGCAATCTCTGCGCAAAGATCACAATTTTGCACCGGATTCAGCTATTTACGACGTTGCCAAGGCACTGCGTGCACATATCGACGAAGTGAAGCTGGATGATTTTCTGACCGGGCTTTCCGACGACGCACGAGAATACTGGTCCGTCTGAGGCCTGGTTCCGGTAAAATATGATTTTCTATCAAATCCTTGTGTCCACATTTCAAAATATCCTGAAAATACAAAGATTTGCGCTATTCTTGCGAATGGACGAATGCTGAAATTGCTTCAACAATTCAATGGCTATTTGACTTTTGACGCAGGGGTATCAATAAGGAAAGAAAAATACAGGCAGGAAGCACCCGATGGACGACTTGAAGCAGGAAGACACCGAAGCCATAGGCAACGATCCGACCCTCCTTCTGGTTGATGACGACAAGCCCTTCTTGCAGCGCCTTGCCCGCGCCATGGAGAGCCGGGGTTTTCAGGTGACGACTGCGGAATCGGTTGAGGATGGCATCGCCGCCGCCAAGGCCGCCGCCCCGGCCTATGCGGTTGTGGACATGCGGCTCGGCGATGGCAACGGTCTCGATATCATCGAAGCTATTCGCGCGCGCCGTGCCGATACGCGCGCCATCGTTCTCACCGGATACGGCAATATCGCAACCGCCGTGAATGCCGTCAAGCTCGGCGCTATCGACTATCTGTCGAAACCTGCCGATGCCGATGAGGTCTTTGCCGCATTGACTCGCCGTCCTGGCGAAAAGGTTGCACCGCCGGAAAATCCGATGTCTGCAGATCGAGTGCGCTGGGAACATATCCAGCGCGTCTATGAAATGTGCGAGCGTAATGTTTCCGAGACGGCACGCCGTCTCAACATGCATCGCCGCACCTTGCAGCGCATTCTGGCGAAACGCGCGCCTCGTTAAATTAGAGAACTAAATCAATCTATTTCGGTCTCTGGTACATCGAGACCGGCAAGCTCGGCAATCGTCAGGCGGGCGGCACCCGCTCGCGCAAAGCGTAACATCAATGCCTTTCGCGTTGCACCCGGCAATTTATGTTCTGGAGCCTCACGCAGAATTTCCGCTCCATATCCGTCTGACAGGATGAAGCCGCATTCTTGCGGAAATATTTCGCGCGGCACCGCCGGATGGGTGGCGAAAAACAGCCGGTCGCAATAAGCGCGATAATCGGGCCATTTGTGATCCGCCTTCCAGTCCTCGATCGATGATTTGATCTCCACGATCCAGATTTCACCCTTTCGGTTGACTGCGATCAGGTCTGCGCGCCTGCCCGATGCCAGCGGCAGTTCAGGCAACGTGGCAAGCCCCATCTCCAGAAAAGACGTTGCACGCCGCGCCGCACCAGCATGGCGTTCTCTGACTGGCGACCATCGGAAGGGGATGGGTCTGATCGGGAATCACGATTGGCATGGACGCATTTTGTGCGCGGATTCAGATCGAAACAATCGGAAAACTGGAGCGCGTTGCGTGAAAGCTGCAGCGACACGGCAAAACATGGCCAAAAATGTCTTAATTAAGGAATTTTCAATTTACGGTTAACGTCTGGTTAACAATACTGCCTCATCTTCAACGACAACGAACGATTCGCATCTATCTCCGGCCCATCGCGGTCCCATTGACGGAATGAACCAATCTGGGGAATGCATGAATTCTCGCGTCCTAAAATTGACGTCGGCTCTTTTCTGGCAGGCGCCCTGGCGGGCTGCTCGACCGTAGGCGGTACTTTCTATACTGCTTCCTATTCTTCGGTCACTGACGCCGGTTACGTTGTCCCGGCCATCCCAAGCGAAAAGATAGCGGCGCAATATCGCCGCCAGATCGTCAAATATCCGACGGATGAAAAGCCTGGCACCATCATCGTCGATACGCGGGAAAAGTTCCTTTATCTCATCATGCCTGAGGGCAAGGCCATGCGCTATGGCATTGGCGTTGGCCGTCAAGGTTTCGAATGGTCCGGTACGGCGCGCGTTGCCATGAAGCGGGAATGGCCGACCTGGACGCCGCCTTCCGCCATGATAAAGCGTCAGCCGGAACTGGCCAAATATCGCAATGGCATGGACCCGGCTTGCGCAATCCGCTCGGCGCGCGTGCGCTCTATCTGTTCAACAAGGGCGGCGACACGGGTTATCGCCTGCACGGAACACCGGAATGGTGGTCCATCGGCAAGGCAATGTCTTCCGGCTGCATCCGCCTCATGAATCAGGATATCATGGATCTTTATGATCGCACCGAACAGGGTGCCAAGGTTATCGTGAAGCAATAAGGATATGAAAAGGCCGCTTGAAGCGGCCTTTTCATTACAGTCAAACGGCAATCAGATCTGCTCGACCTGCTGCACTTCCGGCACGAAATGGCGCAGAAGATTCTGAATGCCATGCTTCAAGGTCGCCGTCGATGACGGGCAGCCAGAGCAGGCGCCCTTCATGTTCAGGAACACTGTGCCGTTTTCAAAACCACGAAACGTGATGTCGCCACCATCCTGCGCAACTGCCGGACGAACGCGGGTTTCGATCAGTTCCTTGATGATTTCAACGGTTTCGGCATCGGCCTCATCGAAAAATTCTTCGTCGCCATGTGCAGCAGCAGCGTCAGCATTGCTGTTGCCAGCCATTGCAGGGGCGCCCGACATGAAATGTTCCATGATCGTGCCGAGAATGGCGGGCTTCAGATGCTGCCACTCGCCATCGTCCTTGGTGACGGTGATGAAGTCGTAGCCGAAGAATACACCGGTCACGCCCGGAACCGAGAAGAGCTTGGCTGCGAGCGGTGATGTGTTGCCAGCGGTGGATGGGTCGCGAAAATCTGCGGTACCCTCCGGCATAACCACCTTGCCGGGAAGAAACTTCAGGGTCGCCGGGTTGGGCGTGGTTTCAGTCTGGATGAACATGCCAGTTGTCCCGCTTTCAGATTTTGGAACGATTTTCGTAAGCGCAGATCCATATGGAAGCAAGTGCTGTCCCGATCCCGCGCGTATCAGTTGTCATCAATATAGGGTGATTAGGTCACCGCATCAATGTCATCGTCGCTCATACCTGCCGGAATGACCGTAACCGGGATCGGGAACTGCGAGCGACCGGCCAGCGATTGCACGAGAGGGCCGGGCCCTTCCTTGCCAGAACCAGCGGCCAGTACAAGAATGGCGATGTCCTGATCTTCCTCGATGAGACAAATCAGTTCTGCGGCGGTTTCGCCTTCGCGGATGCTGATTTCCGGTTCGATCCCTGATCTGCACGAACGGTTGCCGCGAATTTTTCAAGCGCTGCCCGCGCACGATCTTGCGCTTCGGAGCGCATGATTTCGCCTACGCCCAGAATTTGCTGGAAATCGGAATCATCGATTACGAAAAGCAGGATGAGCGAGCCGCCCGTATTTTTGCTCGGCGCGCGGCATAGGCGACGGCGCGCCCGCATTCGGGTGTTTCGTCGATGACGGCAAGAAACTTGCGGCGGTGGCCGGCTTCCCGGCTAAGTCGTTTTGATACCATGGCCGCAATTTGCCATCGGGATTGATCGTCTGCAAGCTGACATTTGACAGGGACCAACAGATCGAAACTTGATCGTGAAATGAAAGGGCGACAGAAAAACTGCCGCCCGTTTGATAATGAGAAATTTAGTTCTGCAACCAGCCGACGATATCGCGAACATGACGCATGGTTTGTTCCGCAATCACGCCAGCCCGCTCGCCGCCGTCGCGCAGAACGCTGTCGATATGAGCAGGATCGGCAACCAGTCGGCGCATCTCATGGGTGATCGGCGAAAGCTTCGCTACGGCCAGATCGGCAAGCGATGCCTTGAATTCAGAGAACTGGCGTCCGCCGAATTCTTTCAGCACATCTTCCTTTGACTGAGAGGAGAGTGCTGCATAGATGCCAACCAGATTATCCGCCTCTGGACGACCGGTGAGACCGTCAGCTCCGTCGGCAGACCATCCGAGTCGGTCTTTGCCTTGCGGATTTTCTTTGTGATGGTCTCTTCATCATCGATCAGATTGATACGCGACAGATCGGACGGATCGGACTTCGACATCTTCTTGGTGCCGTCCCGCAGCGACATGATCCGCATGGCGGGGCCGGAAATCATCGGTTCGGTCATCGGGAAGAAGCCGGAAACCTGCTCGTCGCCAACCTGCATATCCACACCCACACCGAGCGATGCGATGCGGTCGGAATAGTCATTGTTGAATTTTTGCGCGATATCGCGGGTCAATTCCAGATGCTGCTTCTGGTCCTCGCCAACCGGGACAGCGGTGGCGCGGTAAAGCAGGATGTCGGCGGCCATTAGGCTTGGATAAGCGAACAGTCCGAGCGAAGCGTTTTCACGGTCCTTGCCTGCCTTGTCCTTGAACTGGGTCATGCGGCTCATCCAGCCGATGCGCGCGATGCAATTGAACACCCACGCCAGTTCGGCATGTTGCATGACGCGGCTCTGGTTGAAGACGATGCTCCTCTTGGGGTCGATACCAGCGGCAAGGAAAGCTGCGGTGACTTCGCGGGTTGACTGCATCAGCTCAACCGGATCAGGCGAAATGGTCAGCGCGTGCATGTCCACGACGCAATAGATGCATTCCTGCGTCTCCTGAACCTCGACCCACCGCTTGATCGCCCCAGATAGTTGCCGAGGTGAAGATTTCCGGTCGGTTGGACGCCGGAGAAAACAAGCGGTTTGAACGTGCTCATGGCTTTATCCTGAATGAGCATTTCCAGCGAAAGTGGATACCGGTTTCGCGTTCGGAAATGCGTGACGAAAATGCCCCGCCGGTGGAGAGCGGGGATTTTGAATGCTGGTCTTTTCGCAGAGACGCAGCCGCCTTTCAAGCTTGAATTATTGCTCGCTTTCAGGGGATTTCTTTGTCGTACTGCGCTTGATGTTGCGACGGATCATTCCCGTATTGGCGCCGCCAAGTCCGAAGGCAAAACCGAAATAGACGACCATTGCCGCAACAACAATTGCTGTTACGGTCCCTGCCCGCAGGACAAGCGGTGCCGCTGAGGAAAGCTCATAGGCAAAATAGCCGATAGCATAATGGATTCCGAATGCCATGATCGCGGCAGCGACGAGGAGGCGCGGAATACGGGTGAGCAGCGGAATATCCAGTCCCCAATGGCCGCGCTTCACGAGCATGGCGAACAGAAGAACGGCATTGACCCAGCCGGCGACGATTTCAGCCGTAGCAATGCCGGTCGGGCCGAAATGCGGGAAAAGCGTGATGGCGAGCGAGACGTTCACCGCCACTGAAATGGCGGCGAAGATCATCGGCGTGCGGGTGTCCTCGCGTGCGAAGAAACCGGGAATAAACGCCTTGATCAGCACGAAAGCAGGCAGGCCGAGGCCATAGATCGCCAGAATATTGGAAACGACGAGCGTGGAGTCCGGGCTGAATTTGCCGCGTTCGAACAAAAGCCGGACGATGGGTTCCGACATGACGAGAAGGGCAGCAGCGGCGGGAAGAGTGAGGAATAGCGTGAACTCGACCGAACGGTTTTGCAGGTTTGACGCTTCCCTCATATGGCCGCCGCGCAGCGCGCGTGACAGTTCGGGCAGAAGCACGGTCGCGACCGCAATGCCGACGACGCCGAGCGGCAACTGATAAATGCGGTCCGCATAAACGAGCGATGACACTGCACCTTCCATGCCCGACGCGATATTCGTGTTGATCAGCAGGTTAATCTGCGTGATGCCGCCGGTGATCGCGGCAGGCAGTGCCAGTACCAGCAGCCGTTTGACATTGGGGGTGAGGCGAGGGCGGCGGAAGCCGATCTTGATGCCTGCATTGCGCACCGCAAGCCAGACAATTGCAAGCTGGACCAGCCCTGCGGCCATGACGCCCCAGGAAGGCCGTAGCCAACGGAAAGTGCGTCGTAGCCGCGCCACCAGGCCACGGCGAGAACCCCGATCAGGATGATGTTGAGAAAGACCGGTGCGATTGCCGCAGCGAAATAGCGATGCAGCGAATTCAGCATCCCGCCCATCATCGCCGCCAGCGACATGCAGGCCAGATAAGGAAACATGATGACGGCAAGACGCACCGTATTGTCGAACTTCACCGGATCGTCGGTGAAACCTGGCGCGATGACGGTGCGCACGATGAAGGGCATCGAAAGTTCCATCACGATGGTCAGGAACAGAAGCACGGTGAAGAGAACGCCGAACACTTCTTCTGAAAAACGGCGCGCACCGTCCATGCCGTTCTTTTCGATTTCCTTGGCAAAGAGTGGCACGAAGGCTGAATTGAACGCGCCTTCGGCAAAGAGCCTGCGGAATGTGTTCGGAAAGCGGAAAGCTGCATTGAAAGCGTCGGCCACCGGGCCGGTGCCGAGCGCCGCCGCCATGAACATCTCGCGCGTGAAGCCAAAAATGCGGCTCATCAGCGTTCCGGACGCGACCGTGGCGAACTTTTGACCAAACTCATATGACTGAAAAACCTATGCTGCGGCCTGAGACGAGCGACCGTTTGTCTTGCTGCCATTTTCCCCGCCGAGAATACCAAGCAGTTTGCGTTTGATATTACCCTGGCGGGTGGCGTTTGAAATTTTGTGACCCACGAGGTCGGTCACGTAAAACTGTCGATCACCTTCTCGCCGAAAGTGGTGATGTGGGCCGATGCAATATCCAGCGAAAGATCGGAAATAAGGCCGGTCAGTTCTGAAAGCAGACCGGGCCTGTCCAGGCCTTCCACTTCGATGACGGTAAACTTGTTGGAGAGCGTGTTGTTGATCTCGACACGCGGCTCCACCTTGAAAGCCTTAGCTGCTTTCTTCGGCTTGGTACGTTTGGCCAGCACGTCAGGCAGATGGGCCTTGCCGGACAGGACATCCTCAATGACCTTGCCGACGCGTTCCGCTCGGCGGCGTTCGTCATCGTCGGTGTCGAACTCGCGGTTGATGAGAATGGTATCGAGCGCGCGTCCGTCGCCGGTGGTGAAAATCTGCGCGTCAACGATGTTGGCGCCAGCGCGCGCAGGCACCGGTGATGATCGACAACAGGCGTGGATGATCGGGCGCCAGCACGGTAATTTCCGTGACGGCCTCGAAAGTATGCGGCTTGGCCATGGTGGCCAGCGCCCGTCCGTTACGGTCTGCTTCGCGAATGAAATGGGCGTGCCGGACCTGATCCTCCAGGCTGACCGTCAGGAAATAGTTGGTGTAATGAAGCGCCAGATAGGCATCGCGCTTATCCTGCGGCCAATCGGAGAGCCGTTCGGCAAGTGCCTCTCGCGCCTGATGATCGCGGTCGGCGCGCGACAATTCCGAAAAGCCGCCGGTCAGGACCAGTTCGGTTTCGTAGAAGAGTGTGCGCAGAAGCTGGCCCTTCCAGCCATTCCATACGCCGGGACCGACCGCCTTGATGTCGCAGACGGTCAGGATCAGGAGAAGCTTCAACCGCTCCATGGTCTGCACTGTGTCTGCAAAATCGATGATGGTCTTGCGATCATTAAGATCGCGCGACTGTGCCACCATGCTCATGGTCAGATGTTCGCGCACAAGCCATTCGACGGTTTCGGTTTCGGCAGGGTAAGGCCGAACCGCGGCCCAAGCCTGCGGGCAATGCGCGCTCCGGCAATCGAATGATCCTCCGGGCGACCCTTGGCGATATCGTGCAGAAGAAGGGCCACATAAAGCAGATTGCGGTCGCGCTTGATCGTTGTGATGAGATGATTTGAAAGCGGGTGCTCGTTTTCCAGTTCGCCATGCTCGATTTCCGACAGCACCGCGATGCAGCGCAACAGATGCTCGTCCACCGTGTAATGGTGATACATGTTGAATTGCATCATAGCGACGATCTTGCCGAAGTCCGGAATGAACTTTCCGAGCACACCGGATTCGTTCATGCGGCGCAGAATGAGTTCGGGATTGCGCGGTGAAGTCAGGATTTCGAGGAAAAGCCTGTTGGCTTCGGGATTTTCACGCAGATCGGAATTGATGAGTTTCAGTGAGCGGGTAAGGCTCTGCATCGCTTCGGGGTGAAATTCCAGCCCGTGCTTGTCGGCCAGATGGAAGAGCCGGATGATATTGACCGGATCCTCCTTGAAAACCTGCGGCCGCGCGATGTTGATGCGATGATTTTCGGAAACGAAATCGCCATCTGCGGAAAGCTTGCGCTTGCGTCGCGAGAAAGTGAGGAAGATGCGGTTGAAGCCCGGCACATGCTTGGCCTGTTGTTCTTCCAGTGCAGCACAGATGATGCGGGTGAGATCGCCCACATCCTTTGCCACGAGAAAGTAATGCTTCATGAAGCGTTCAACATAGTTCTGGCCGGGATGTGCCGTATAGCCAAGGCGCTCTGCGATTTCCGGCTGTATGTCGAAGGAAAGGCGCTCTTCTGCCTTCAGTGTCGCGAAGTGCATGTGGCACCGTACCGCCCAGAGAAAATCTTCCGCCTTGTTGAACAGCTTCAGCTCGGCTCGCGACAGAACGCCGAGCTTGACCAGCTCTTCTTTCGTTTTGACACGGTAAAAATATTTGGTGATCCAGAACAGCGTATGCAGGTCGCGCTGGCCGCCCTTGCCTTCCTTGACGTTCGGTTCAACCAGATAGCGGGTCTCTCCTGCCTTGCGGTGGCGCTGGTCGCGTTCGGCAAGCTTGGCCTGAATGAATTCCGGGCCGGTATCCTTGACGATTTCCTCGTTGAAGCGGGTGACAAGCGTTTTGAAGAGATCGCGATTGCCGGTGAGAAACCGGGCATCGAGAATTGCCGTGCGGATCGTCATGTCCTCGCGCGCCAGACGAATGCATTCATCGATATTACGTGTGGAATGGCCGACTTTCAGCCCCATGTCCCACAGCATGTAGAGCATGTACTCGACCACCTGCTCGCCCCAGGAGTCTGCTTGTAAGGCAGCAGAAACAGGAGATCGATATCCGACCCCGGCGCCAGTCCGCCGCGCCCGTAACCGCCGACAGCGACGATAGCCATGTTCTCGGCCTTCGACGGGTTAACCATCGGATAGGCTTTGGTGGTTGCGAATTCGAACAGCGCCTCGATCAGCGTGTCCATAAGAAAGGAAAGGCGTTTGGCGCAGAGCGTGCCGCCGCCATCCTTCATCAACATGCCTTCTGCATTGGCGCGGCCACGCACCAAAGCATCCTTCAGAGCCTGAAGCACGACTTTGCGCACGGTAAGACTGGTGTAGCTTTCGTCCGTGGAGTCCGCCAGTTCGTTGAGCTTGCGGCGCAGCGTCTCGGGATTGACAATCTCTTCCAGCTTAAGGTCGTGGGCGCTCATGCGGCATGTAGATCCGGTTTGCGGAGAAAATGATAGTGGACGATGGTCCGTATCCTATAGCCGCTTTTATGGATGATGAATATCCAAAAGCAAAGGCCGGGTTTCCCCGGCCTAACACTATCTGCTGATTTATCAGTTCGTCGCGTTATAGGCAGTAATTGCCGCCATGTTGACGATATCGGAATCCTTCGCGCCGATGGTGACGATCTGCGCTGGCTTGTCGAGGCCGACGAGCAATGGGCCGATGATTGTCGCGCCACCGAGCTCCTGCAGCATGTCGGCGGCAATCGAGGCGGAATGATTGTCCGGCGTGACGATCACATTGGCCGGGCCCGACAGGCGGATGAACGGATATTGTTCCATCAGCTTCGGGTTCAGCGCCACATCGGCACTCATTTCGCCGTCGAATTCAAAATCGACATGGCGCGTCGCCAGAATGCGGACGGCTTCCTGAATGCGTGCAGAACGTTCACCGCCCATATGGCCGAAAGTCGAGAAGGCGGTCAGCGCGACACGCGGTACATAGCCCATGCGGCGCGCCATGCCTGCAGCTTCAACTGCGATATCGGCAAGCTCGGCTGCGGTCGGCATTTCATGAACGGCGGTATCGGCGATGAACACCGTACGCCCACGGCAAAGCGCGATGGAAACACCGACCATGCGATGACCAGGCTTGGAATCGATCACACGGCGCACGTCGTCCAGGCCTGTCGCATAATTACGGGTCACGCCCGTCACCATGCCATCGGCATCGCCAAGCGCCACCATGCAGGCCGCAAAATGATTGCGGTCATTGTTGATGAGACGGTGGCAATCGCGCGTCAGATAGCCCTTGCGCTGCAGTTTCTCGTAGAGATAGTCGGCATAGGCGGCATTGCGGCTCGACAAGCGGGCATTGATGATTTCGATGCCCGGACGGTCGAGATCAAGACCGGCAGCCTTCGCCGTATCCTTCACTCGTTCCTCGCGGCCAACCAGGATTGCGGTGCCGAGACCCTGATTGACATAGGAAACGGCGGCGCGCATCACCTGTTCTTCTTCGCCTTCGGCAAAGACGATGCGCTTCGGCTGGCGGCGGACACGTTCATAGATGCCGCGCAATGTGGAAGCGATCGGATCGCGACGCGCCGACAATTCGCGCTTGTAGCCTTCGATGTCGGCAATGGCGCGCCCGGCCACGCCGGTATCCATCGCTGCCTTGGCGACGGCCGCCGAGACAGATGCAAGCAGGCGCGGATCGAACGGCACCGGAATGATATAGTTCGGGCCGAAACGCGGACGGCTGCCCTGATAGGCCGCGACCACATCGTCCGGCACATCCTCGCGGGCAAGCTCAGCCAGTGCGTTGACGGCGGCGATTTTCATCGCATCGTTGATGGTTGTCGCGCGCACGTCGAGTGCACCGCGGAAGATATAAGGGAAGCCAAGAACGTTGTTGACCTGGTTCGGATAATCCGAGCGACCGGTGGCAACGATGGCGTCATCACGGATGCGCGCCACCTCTTCAGGTGTGACTTCCGGGTCGGGATTGGCCATGGCGAAGATGATCGGATTCGGCGCCATGGAGCGCACCATGTCCTCCGTGAGCGCGCCTTTGGCCGAAAGGCCGAACACGACATCCGCGCCGTTCATGGCATCTGCAAGCGACCGCTTGTCGGTCTTCACGGCATGTGCGGATTTCCACTGGTTCATGCCCTCTTCACGACCCTGATAAACGACGCCCTTGGTGTCGCACAGGATGACGTTTTCCGAGGTAAAACCCATCGCCTTGATGAGTTCGATACAGGCAATACCTGCTGAACCTGCGCCATTGCAGACGAGCTTCGTCGTCTTCATGTCGCGGCCGGTCAGATGCAGCGCATTGATGAGGCCGGCAGCGGCGATGATGGCCGTTCCGTGCTGGTCGTCGTGGAAGACCGGAATGTCCATCATTTCGCGCAGGCGGCTCTCGATGATGAAGCAGTCCGGCGCCTTGATATCTTCCAGATTGATGCCGCCGAATGACGGTCCGAGATAACGCACCGCATTGATGAAAGCGTCGATGTCGGTCGTATCGACTTCAAGATCGATGGAGTCGACATCGGCAAAGCGCTTGAACAGCACAGCCTTGCCTTCCATCACCGGCTTGGATGCGAGCGCACCAAGGTTGCCAAGGCCGAGAATGGCGGTGCCGTTCGAGATAACGGCGACGAGATTGCCCTTGGCTGTATAGTCATAAGCGCGGGCGGCGTCTTCGGCGATTGCCTTCACCGGCACGGCGACGCCCGGAGAATAGGCGAGCGACAGATCGCGCTGCGTGGTCATGGGCTTGGTGGGGTTGATCTCCAGCTTGCCCGGGCGGCCCTGCGCGTGAAAGTCGAGCGCTTCCTTCTCACTGGCTGTGGGTGCGCGTTCTGATGTGTTGCCCTTCGGCGTCGAGGCTGGCATGTTCCCTCCGGTTTCATCTGCGGGAGAACTTCGATAGCGCCAGTCACGCATCGTGTAAACAGTGCTTCGAGGAATAGATATTCATCCAAAAGCGATGGAATACGAAATTTTATAACTTTAGCCTTGTCAGCTAAGCAATAAATGAAGGTTTGTAGATGGAAACGACGGCTAACGAACATAGCTCGGGAGCGGAAGACAATGCCGCCGAGGCAGCGCCCGTTCGCCTGACGCCCATGATGGAACAATATATTGAGATCAAGGCGGCGAATGTCGATTCGCTGCTCTTCTATCGCATGGGCGATTTTACGAGCTGTTCTTCGATGACGCAGTGGAGGCTTCCGCCGCGCTGGGCATCACGCTCACCAAGCGCGGCAAGCATCTGGGCGAGGATATTCCCATGTGCGGCGTGCCGGTCCATGCTGCCGATGATTATCTGCAGAAGCTGATCGCCAAGGGTTATCGCGTCGCGGTCTGCGAACAGGTGGAAGACCCGGCAGAGGCGAAGAAGCGCGGCTCCAAATCGGTGGTGAAGCGCGATGTGATCCGTCTCGTTACACCGGGCACATTGACCGAAGAAAAGCTGCTGGATCCATCCGAAGCCAATTTCCTGATGGCGATGGGGCGAACACGCGGCGATGGCGCGCTGGCTCTCGCCTGGATCGATATTTCGACCGGAACTTTTCGCGTTGCGGAAACCACGCCGGACCGGCTGTTCGCCGATGTGATGCGGGTGGACCCGCGTGAACTGGTCGTGGCCGACAGTGCTTTTCATGATGAGGAACTGCGTCCAGTGTTCGATCTCGTCGGCAAGGCGGTAACGCCGCAGCCGGCAACGCTTTCGACAGTGCAGCGGCGGAGGCGCGCATCCAGCGCTATTTCAACGTCGCGACACTGGATGGTTTCGGCCAGTTCAGCCGCCCGGAACTCTCCGCTATTTCCGGCGCAATCGCCTATATTGAAAAGACGCAGATTTCCGAGCGTCCGCCCTTGATGCGGCCCGAACGCGAACATGAGGGCGGCACGCTTTTCATCGATCCTGCTACGCGCGCCAGTCTGGAACTTGCGCGCACCATGTCGGGCAATCGCGACGGCAGTTTGCTGAAGGCAGTTGACCGTACGGTGACGGGTGGCGGCGCGCGGCTTCTCGCCGAACGCCTGACTGCACCGCTGACCAATCCGAAAGAAATCGCGCTGCGGCTCGATTCCGTTTCCTGGTTCCTGAGCGAGCAGTCGCTCTGCGAAGCCATGCGTGCAGAACTGAAGGGTGTGCCGGATATGCCGCGCGGACTCTCGCGCCTTGCCGTCGGGCGTGGAGGTCCGCGTGATCTGGGCAGCCTTGCCCGAGGCTTCGAGGCTGCGCACACCATTGCGAACTTGCTTGAAAGCGCTTTGCTTCCGGACGAACTGGCACTTGCCCGCGATGCCGTCAGTGCCATGCCCGCCATCTTTACTGCTCATCTCGACCGGGCCTTGGCCGACGAGTTGCCGCTTTTGAAACGCGACGGCGGTTTCGTGCGGGCAGGATATAATGCCGAACTCGATGAAATGCGGGCCCTGCGCGATCAGTCACGCCGGGTGATCGCCGGTCTGCAGGCCAATTATATCGAAGAAACCGGTATCAAATCGCTGAAGATCAAGCATAACAATGTGCTTGGTTATTTCATTGAGGTGACGGCCAACAATGCCGGGGCGATGACGGATACGGATGAAGCCAAGGGCCGCTTCATCCATCGCCAGACCATGGCCAATGCCATGCGCTTTACCACGACCGAACTGGCGGAACTGGAAAGCAAGATCGCCAATGCCGCCGACCGCGCATTGTCCATCGAGCTTGCCGTGTTCGAGGAACTGACGGCGGAGGCCGTGTCCCATGCCGACAGTATTCGTGCCGCCGCATCGGCACTGGCGGTTTTCGACGTCTCGGCATCGCTTGCCGTACTGGCGGAAGAGCAGGGCTATTGCCGCCCGCAAGTCGATAACAGCCTGTCCTTTAACATTGTTGCCGGTCGTCATCCGGTCGTAGAGCAGGCCCTCCGGCGTCAAGCGGCCAATCCGTTCGTCGCCAATGATTGCGATCTCTCGCCGCAAATGGACGGCGGCAATGGCGCGATCTGGCTTCTGACCGGTCCGAACATGGGCGGTAAGTCGACCTTTCTGCGCCAGAATGCGCTGATCGCGATCATGGCACAGATGGGCTCCTTCGTGCCTGCGGGTTCTGCACAGATAGGTGTCGTGGACCGGCTGTTCAGCCGCGTCGGCGCTTCCGACGATCTGGCGCGCGGACGCTCGACCTTTATGGTTGAAATGGTGGAAACGGCTGCGATCCTCAATCAGGCAGGCGAACGCTCGCTGGTGATCCTTGATGAGATCGGGCGCGGTACGGCGACGTTCGACGGATTGTCCATTGCCTGGGCGGCAGTCGAATATCTGCATGAGAAGAACCGTTGCCGCGCGCTATTTGCCACGCATTTCCATGAAATGACGGCACTTTCAGAAAAGCTGGATCGGCTTTCCAATGTCACCATGCGGGTCAAGGAATGGGACAATGACGTCGTCTTCCTGCACGAGGTGGCAAAAGGGGCAGCCGATCGTTCTTATGGCGTGCAGGTGGCGCGTTTGGCCGGTCTGCCGGAAGCGGTCGTCAATCGTGCGCGCGATGTGTTGCATCAGCTGGAAGCCGGCGAAACCTCCGGCAAGGCAGACAAGCTGATCGATGATCTGCCGCTGTTCTCGGTTGTCTTGCAGCAGGAAAAGCCGAAGCCGCAGGTTCAGGCGAAAGATAGTGAACTGGCCAAGGCTGTCTCTGCAATCAGTCCCGATGAGCTGACTCCGCGAGAAGCGCTGGATCTGATCTACAAGTTGAAGGAACTGGCAGGCAGGGCGTGAACTAAAAGGCGAAACATCTGTTTCGCCTTTTGCTTATACAAAGCGGTTCGCTTCAGCACCGTAATAGGTGATGTAGCGGCTGGATATACGCTCGATGGGCAGAATGATGAAAACATCGGTCGTGCCGAATGCCTCGTCGATGACTGCACCGTCACCGATCATTGCGCCAAGACGCAGATAGCCTTTCACCAAAGGCGGCATCGAGAACAATGCAACCTTGTTGTTGATGGCTTCCTTCGGCATCAGGTCCATGGCCTGATAACGATTGGGCAAGGCGCGCACGTCCCAGTCGTCCGTGGCACGGCAGTTATGATGCAGGAACGACAGGCCGAGCGCATGCGCTGCAGGCACAGCGCCGTGGAACGAAGCGCAGCCGAACATCACATCGATGGAATGGCGGCGGCAATAAGCCCATGCCCCTTGCCACAAAAGCTCGACGGTGCGCTTGGAGCGGTATTCCGCCTTCACGCAGGAGCGTCCCAGTTCAAGCAGGCGAAGGTTCGGGCGCGAAAGGGCCAGACGCTGTACGTCATATTCGTCGGCAGAGTAGAAGCCGAGCGCTTTTTCCGCCTGATCGCTGCGCATCAGACGATAGGTGCCGACAATCTGCTGGTGTTCCGGCACGGGCAGGGCGGTGTCGTAAACGAGCAGATGATCGCAAATAGCGTCGAAGCGGTCGGCGTCGCGAAGTTCCACGGCTTCGATGCTTTCCCGACGTGCACCCATTTCGTCGAAGAAGACACGGAAACGCAGTTCCTGCGCGGCCTCGATAGCCTCGCGTGAGTTTGCAAGCCGTACTTCCAGCGATCCGATGCGCCCCAGAACAATAGGGTCGCCGTTGGACGCGAACAGCGCCTGTTGTGCTTCTAAGCCTGACATGACCGTATCATCAATGATTTGCTGGTCCATTCCAAGCAGTACTGTCATGATGATGGCTCCTGATTTCTCTATTCACGTATTCCTGAACGGCTTTCCCACTGATATTTCAGTAAGGGCTAACCAATTCCAATCCTCGTTCAGTCGATTGCGTGGACAGGATGTCCAGTTCGACCGAAGCAGTACAGATTCAGTGCTACGCGACGATGACAGAAGCATGTCACCAATGTGTCAATTCGGATGACTGGACCTTATCCTCTTCAAAAAGCTTTTAATTTTAAGAGATCAAATTATGCGAAAGGCAGAAACTGTTCAACCCGGTGGGTTAGCGGGCAGCCCGTTCGCGCCGCCAGCCGAGAAATTCTTCGAGAATTATGAGGCCTGCGCCGATTGTAATGAACGTGTCGGCGAGGTTGAAAACCGCGAATGACCAAGTCGGCAGGTGGAACAGAATATAATCCACGACATAACCATGCATCACGCGGTCGATAAGATTGCCGATGGCGCCGCCGACGACGAGCGCAAAACCATAGCGCGCAAAAATGCGGTCCGGCGCGTTGGTCCACCACAGATAAAGTACGAACATAATAACTGCGGCGGTGATTGCGACCAGTCCCCAATCATGCAGCCAGGCCAGCATGGAAAAGGCGATGCCCTCATTGTGCGTACGAAACAAGGCAAGGAACGGCAGCAGGTCGATCTGCTGGCCGTAGCCCATTCTTGTTTCCACCAGAAGTTTGACACCCTGGTCGATCAACACGGTAAGAATGACGACGAAAAGTGAGGACCAGACCGCATGCCGCTTCATTCGGAAGCCCTTTCATCGAGCGTGAGTGCATCCCGACGAATTTCGTAGAGCATGACGCCGGTGGCAATTGCGAGATTGAGAGAATCTGCACGACCGGCCTGCGGAATGCGGGCAAGCTTGTCGCAAGTGTCGGCAAGGCTGTCCGGCAGGCCCTGCTGTTCATTGCCCATCATCAGCACGACCGGCTTGTTGGCATAGGGAATGGTGCGATAGTCGACGGCGCCTTTGAGATGGGTGCCGACGACAAGGCCGGAAAAGCCTTTGCGCCAGTTAAGAAAATCGGCTTCCGTCCCTTTGTAGAGAGGCATGGAAAAGACTGAGCCCATTGTGGCGCGCACGGTTTCGAGCGAATAGGGATCGGTGGTATCGCCGATCAGAATAACGCCCTTGGCGCCGACCGCATCGGCGGTACGGATGACGGTTCCGAGATTGCCTGGGTCGCGCACGCGGTCGAGCGCGATATAAACGTCATTGTTCTTCGGTTTCAGATTTGCAAGCGGGCGATATTGCTGCTCGAAAACACCGACGACCATTTGCGGATTGTCGCGGCGGGTGATGGCAGCCATGATCTTTTCGGTCACTTCCAGCACCAGTCCGCCCTTGGCAAAAGTGCGTGCGGCAACCTGCTCTACCATTTTGTTGCCCTTGCCGGACTTGGCAAAACCAGTGTCTTGATGCGCCAATCCTGCTCCAGCGCGTCGATGACGAGTTTCAGCCCTTCGGCCAGAAAAACGCCCTGCTGGTCGCGGAATTTTTCAGTGCCAGCGAGCGCAGATCCTTCACGATCGGGTTGGTGAGGCTGGTGACTTCCTTCACCTGACCCACTTTGGAATATTCGGCACGAGAGCCGCCTTTGGAAAAATCGTCGTTACGGCTCATTTGGCTACCCAGCGGCTGAACATGGAAGTGGAAAGTGCGCGTCCTGCTGCCTGTTCGCGCAGAATAAGTTCGCCCGATTCGACCGTGCCGCCAAGGCCGGTGAAACGGTCGCGCATCAGTTCGTGAATGGCAAAGAAAGAGGCGCGGATCGAATAGGCAGTCAGGATGACGGCCAGCGGCTTTGGCGTCAGGATCGACCGGCACGTATCGACCATGGCAGGCAGATGCTCGAACAGCTGCCAGACTTCACCGCTCGGGCCACGCCCATAGGCAGGCGGATCGAGCAGGATAATGTCATAGAAGCTGCCGCGCCGCTCCTCGCGCTGCACGAATTTCATTGCGTCTTCGCAGATCCAGCGGATCGGCTTGTCGGAAAGCCCGGCCATTTCCTGATTTTCACGCGCCCAGACAATGGCTTTCTTGGAGGCGTCCACATGGGTCACTTCGGCGCCCGCACGCGCTGCCACCAGCGAAGCGAGGCCCGTATAGCCGAAAAGATTGAGCACTTTCACGCTGCGTCCGGATTTTACCCTCGCGGATAAGTCCGTCCATATAAGACCAATGGGCTGCCTGCTCGGGGAACACGCCGACATGGCGGAACGAGGTGAAACGGCCATGAAAGGAAATGCCGTCATGCTGCATGGGCCATGTTTCGCCGAGCGGCACTTTGGGAAACGCCCAGCGTCCCATGCCTTCCTCGTCGGTGTTGCCGGTGAAGACGGCATCGGCCTGATCCCACTCTTTTGCGGCAGGCTTGGCAGCCAGATTGCCTGCCCTTCCGGGCGGACGATGCGATAGGGGCCGTATTGCTCAAGCTTCAAACCGTTGCCGCTATCGAGAAGCGCATAATCGGATGACGGTTCCGTTTCGAGGATGAGCGGAAGTCTTTCTCCTGGACGCGCACCGGCATAAAGCTTGATTTCGCGAAGCGAGGTGACAGGCTTATCCTCAAGGGGCTTGGGAGCCGTCTTTGCGAATTGTGGCCGCGGCTTTTGAAAAACGAGCTTTTACCTTCAAATTTGTTGTCGAATTTGCTGTCCGGGCGCGGCGCATCATGTCTTGCGCGCTCGAAGCTGCGCTCCTGCTTGCCGCCCGACGGCTTTTGCCTTTTCCTTTTGGCGTCTTCACCCGAAACTCCACTCATCATGATTGAGGTCTAGGTAGGATAAACAGGGGCCGTGTGGAAGGGGAAAACGACGTTCAATCGCGCACAAAAGGCTTTTCAAGACTTGAAAACCCGGAAGTTTTGCTTCCGGGTTGGGGAATAGTGGGGCTTTCAGACGTTCGCGACCGGTATATTGCGCCTTTCGGCGGCGGTGCTGCGTTCAAGCAGGCGCGCGGCTTCCTGTTTGTACATCCGTTCCTTACGGCGATGTTTGCCCTGCGTGAGCCACGTCACCAGAGAGCCGATAACAACGCCAAGAAGGAGTGCGCCAAACAGCCACAAGAACAGTGGCGCATTATAGGACAGAGCAGGATTGCCCGGATTGAACGGATCGATCGTGAATTGCACCGATGCGCGATTGGCCACAGACAATGCAATCAGGACCACTGCGAGCGGCACGAGAACGATGATGGCGATGATGCGTTTTGCCGCCATGGTGTCTATCAGACTGCGCCGTTGAGACGGTCGCGCAGCTTGCCAGTCTTGAAGAAGGGGACCCATTTTTCTTCCACGTCCACCGTTTCGCCGGTGCGCGGATTACGGCCGCTGCGTGCCGGGCGGTTTTTCACCGAAAAGGCGCCGAAGCCGCGCAACTCAACACGATTGCCTTCGGCAAGGGCGTTTGTGATCTCGTCGAATACCGCGCCCACGATGTTTTCGACATCGCGTTGAAAGAGATGCGGATTACGGCTGGCGATAATCTGAACGAGTTCCGATTTGATCACGGCTTTAAACCCCTGTTCTTCTGTTTGTTTCATCCGGTATTTACCGGATATTGTGTAAGTTTGCCCGGCTGGCGTCAATTCGCTTCAGGCGTACCGTCAACGTGCCAAACCGAGAGAAGTCCGTCAAGAAAGATGCGTTCCCTGGCGATTTCCTTCAATATGCCATTGGCTTCCTGCGGTACGCCGATGAGACGAGCGCCGGCATGAATGATGAGATCGCGCAACGAAAACCCGTTTCGCTATTGACCGGCTTCCATTCCAGGCGCGGCAAATCCTTGGAAAGCCCCTTGCTCGCAAGCCAGGCAACAGCTTCCTCTTCGCCGCCCAAGCCGTCGATCAATTTTTATCCAGCGCCTGCCGCCCGGTAAAACGGCACCATTGGCGAGCGCGAGCGCCTGTTCATGCGTAAACGAACGACGCTTTTCGACAATGTCCACGAACCATGCATAGGAATCCATAATCATGTTGCGGATCATGCCCTTGGCCTCTTCGCTGGCCGGGCTGAAATAATTGGGTTCCGCCTTGAGTGGCGAGGATTTGATGGTTTCGACCTTTACACCGATCGTATCGAGAAGCTTCGAGACATCTGGATATTGAAACAAAACCCCGATTGAGCCGACGATGGATGTCTGTCGCGCCACGATATGGTCGGATGCGCTGGCAATCATATAGCCGGCAGAGGCGGCAAGTGTACCCACCTGGGTGACGACCGGCTTTTCTCGGCAATCTTGCGCACGGCACCGAAAATCGCTTCGCCGCCCACTGTGGTTCCTCCGGGCGAATCGAGAATCAAAATCACACCTTTGACGGCGTCGTCCTGGCGATCTTTTCGAGGCGCTTCAGCAATTCCTCGTTCTCGAAGATCGTGCCCTCGATGCGAACCTTGGCGATATGCGGCTGGTTGAAATTGGCGCCGCGCAAGGAGCATGAAGCGAAGGCAGCGATCAGAGCTGCGATCAGAAGCAGGAAGGCTGCGCGCCAGACCGTAAGCTTTCTGCGCAATTTCCTGCGTTCGATGATTGCTTCGGCGTCCTGAGCCATTCCCGTCCATCCGTTCGTTTAGCTAGCGCAGCTTGCGCCCGACGAGTCACCTTTTGCCTCGAATGAAGGCATGCGGCAAGTCTCTTCGATAAAGCCGGTCTGGCTAAGATAGTGCTCGAAATACATATTGTAATGAAACAGTGTAAGATTCTGAAGCTTGTCGTCAGGTTGCCTCCAACGCTGTGCCGTACATGGCTGTAACTTGTCCCCTTTTGTGGTATCAAAGAGTTGATTAGCATTCTACTTAATTGGGTGGAATGCTAATTGGGCTGAATTATCAAAAGCATACCCCGTTCCTGCTTGCCGTTTGCGAGGCGGGTGCGATATTTTGCGCGGAATAAAGCTATTGAGCGACCGACTATTTCACCCCAAATAAACCTAATTGAAATAGAAAAGCGCGACACAGCCGCGCTTAATTATCGAATTCCATGAAAGCCGTTGAGGTATCAAACGCTATATGACCGCCGACACTACACATAGCCATGCACCGCAGAACGCGACCGCTCCAGGTCGCGGCACAGGTGGCATGCGTTTTGGTGCGTCGGAGAAAGCCGATCGCTTTTCCATGCTGCGCAACGCCATTCGGTCCGTGTCCGGGTTTTGAAGACGGCGCTTCCGGTCGCCGCGATTATCGTGGGGCCGTATTTTCATGGTACACGTTTCTTGCAACACCGAATACGCCTGTAAAGGTGGAAGTGAATAACGGTGGCGAAAGCGGCAAGCTCGTCATGACCAGTCCGCATCTCAACGGATATACCAAGGATAATCGACCCTATTCGATGACTGCGGCCAAGGCGACGCAGGACGCGAAGAACAGCGGTGCGATTACGCTTGAGGGTATTTCCGCCGAGTTGCCGGTTGGTGAAAAGGCATGGCCAAGGTCGAGGCAACATCCGGCGTTTACGATAATGCCAATGGGCGTTTGCAACTTGATAAGGACTTTATTGTTACAACAGACGACGGTTTACGTGCGGTGCTGCGTTCTGCGGACGTAAATCTCAAGAGCGGGCAGATCACGACTGATAAGCCCGTCGATATCCGCAGCGGCAGCACGCATATTCTGGCCGACAGCATGCAGGTCAAAGACAACGGCAAGGTTCTGATTTTCGAGAACAAGGTTCGAATGACTGTTGACGGCAGCGTTGTTTCGCCCAACAAGGTTCCCTGAGAAGGGTGTCTGATGTGAGACAGGGAAAGTGTTCGTGCCGATTTATATCTGTGCGGCGCCTGAGTACATTCTGAAGTCAATTTTCAGACTGAAATGTGCTCGAAAACAAATTGTTAGAACGTGTTTCTGATGCAATCAGAGTGCAATACGCTCTAAACCGCTTTTTGATCGCATTTTGCGATGCCGAATGTTCCCATTTGGCCGCAAAGTGCTTAATGTTGCGTCTGACCGCATGTCGGCCCAGGGAGGGCCGAATGCTTCGGGAGCTGAAGATATATGGAACGCGAGACGGGCAAGATGAATAAGGGTAAGATGGCCCGCACTTTGCGGATGGGATTTGCCGTTCTGGCGCTTGGGCTTGTCGCAGCTCGGCGGCTTCTCTGGCACAGGAAGGCGCAGCCGTGAACGGCTTGAAGCTTTCCAACAGCAAAGCGCCCGTCAAGATAGACGCTGACAAGCTGGAAATGCGCGACAAGGAAGGCATTGCCGTATTCACTGGAAATGTTGCCGTTTCGCAGGGCGATGCCTTGCTGAAGGCGGGGCAGATGACAGTCTATTACAATAAGGCCAAGAAAGACGGCGAGGCACAAGCCTCGGAGCCGGCTAGTGCTGGTGTTGGAGGTCTTGATTCATCGAGTATCGATCATATCGACATCTCGGGAAAAGTTTATCTCAAGTCCGGCACGCAGGTCGCAACCGGCGATACCGGTCGTTATGATGCTAAAATCAGGTGATGGTTCTCCAGGGGCAGAAGGTTGTCCTGACCGATGGCGACAATATCGTGACCGGCTGCAAACTGACAGCGCATCTCGATACGGGTCGCGCTAATGTCGAAAGCTGCAAGGGCCAGACCAAGGGGCGCGTATCGATCATCATGGCCCCGAAAGATCAACAGCAGGGCGGCGCGGCGCCCAAGCAGAACTGACCGGAGCACGCGTGGGATTGTTCTGGAACAAGAAGGTCGACGGGCCGCAAGCCGCATCGCAAACTATGAACGCACCATCCGATGCCGCGGGCGCTATGCCCGGCCAGCCGGTAAATCGGCACGCCTCAAGGGAACATTGGTGGCGCGCGGTCTTTGCAAGAGCTATCGCGGACGGCAAGTCGTCAATGGCGTGTCGTTCGGTGTGCGTGCAGGCGAGGCCGTCGGTATTCTTGGGCCGAACGGCGCAGGCAAGACGACGTGTTTCTATATGGTGACGGACTTGTTCCGGCCGATGCTGGTTCTATCGAAATCGACGGCTTCGACGTGACGTCCATGCCGATGTATCGTCGCTCCCGTCTGGGCATCGGTTATCTGCCGCAGGAAGCCTCTATTTTCCGGGGCTTTCGGTGGAGAACAACATCAAGGCCGTGCTGGAAGTAGTGGAAAAGGATCGCTCCAAACGTGCTTCCGAGCTGGACGCGCTGCTGGAAGAATTTCACATCGCCCATCTGCGCAAGGCACCCGCTATCTCGCTTTCCGGCGGGGAGCGCCGTCGTCTCGAAATCGCGCGCGCGCTCGCGTCACGCCCAAACTTCATGCTGCTTGATGAGCCTTTTGCCGGGGTCGATCCGATCGCCGTTTCGGATATTCAGCAGCTCGTTCGCCATCTGACGAGCCGTGGCATCGGCGTTCTGATCACCGACCATAATGTGCGTGAAACGCTCGGCCTTATCGACCGTGCCTATATTATCCACGCCGGTCAGGTTTTGACGCATGGACGTCCTGCTGAGATTGTGGCGAATCCGGACGTGCGCCGACTCTATCTCGGCGACCAGTTTACGCTCTGATATTCAGGGCATTTGCAGATCGTCTCACTTTTCTCTGGAAGTGCCCTCACGCTGACCGATCATCGGTTTGAGCCTGTCATGTTCTGTACAACGTTACAGAAAGTGCCGCTGCACCGCGACTATTTCTCCTTTGTCCTGAAGCCGCACATTCTGAATTGACAAGCAAGGTTCATACCAGTTTTCATTCAAATGCCCTTTCAGCCTAAAATGGCTGGGAGCGGACGGCCTATTCTTCTGTAGGGGCTCGGCCCCATGTCGATGGGGTCGTCTGAAAACAAGTTTGCTGTCAAGGTAACCTGCACGTTGACCATGTTATTGGCAGGGTTTAATTGGGGAGAATAACCTGTCGCATGGCACTGTCGCCCAAGCTCGATTTCCGCCAATCTCAATCGCTGGTGATGACACCGCAGTTGATGCAGTCGATCAAGCTGCTGCAGATGACGCATATGGAGCTGGAGCAATTTCTCGACGTCGAAATCGAGAAAAATCCGCTGCTGGAACGAATCGAAGTCGCGAATGATGATTTTAGGGAGGATGAATCGGCACGCGACAGTGCCGAAACTGGCGGGGACGATGCAGCATTATCGGACGACGACTGGTTCAAAACGGATGCTTCGGATAATGCCGAGAGCCTCTCATCCACTTTCGACAGTTCGCTTGAGAATATCTTTCCAGATGATCCGGGACGCTTTGACGAGATCGGCCCCGATCTTTCCGCACAATGGAAATCGTCGGTCGGGGACGGCTATGTTGCTGGCAGCAGCTACGATATCGATCAGGTTATTGCCAGCCGCATCTCACTGAGCCAGCATGTGGCCGAACAGATCGCGCTGAGTTTTTCCAGAACGGTGGACCGGTTCATTGCGACAGCGCTCGCCGACGCGTTGGATGAAAGCGGCTATCTACGTATCGATATTGTCGCGTTTGCCCAGAATCTAGGCGTGGAAACGGTCGAGATAGAACATATTCTTGGATTGATGCAAACCTTTGATCCGCCAGGTCTTTTGCTCGCGACCTACGGGAGTGCCTGGCGATACAATTGCGTCTCAAGGATCGTTTCGATCCGGCCATGGAAGCGTTGATCGACAATCTCGATCTTCTGGCGCGGCGGGATTTCGCGGCGCTCAAGAAACTGTGCGGCGTCGATCAGGTCGATATTCTCGATATGCTGTCCGAAATCCGTATGCTCGACCCAAAGCCCGGCGCTCTGTTCGAGGTCTCCTGGCCGATGCAATCGTGCCGGATGCACTGGTGACACCATCGCGCGATGGTGGTTGGGCTATCGAGCTGAATGCGGCCGCAATGCCTCGTCTCATCGTCAACAACGAGTATTATGCGGAGGTGAGTACCTCCGTGAAAGCAGAGGAAAAGCGTTTCTCTCGGACTGCATGCAGACGGCGAGCTGGCTGGTGCGCAGCCTTGATCAGCGCGCGCGGACTATTCTGAAGGTCACACAGGAAATCGTCCGGCAGCAGGACGGCTTTCTGCGCCATGGGGTGACCCATTTGAAGCCTCTTAATCTGCGGACCGTGGCAGATGCGGTTGGCATGCATGAATCGACCATCACCGCGTGACGGCGAACAAATTCATGGCCACGCCGCGCGGCATGTTTGAGCTGCGCTATTTCTTTACGGCGTCTATTGCCTCTTCCGAGGGTGGCGACGCCCATTCATCTGAAAGCGTGCGCCATCGTATCCGCCGGATGATTGATGCGGAAAAGGCCGATGAGGTGTTGTCCGATGATGCCATCGTGGATGTACTGAAGAAGGACGGTGTGGATATCGCGCGAAGAACGGTCGCAAAATATAGGAATCGATGAATATTGCTTCATCAGTTCAGCGCAGGCGTGAAAAGCAGGCAAGATTGTCAGCTTCCTGATTGCGCAGCCAGGACAGTCTCACAGATTGCGCTGCGAAGATATTGTTTTAAATTAACGATTGTACCTCAAGGGCTTTGTTCTCGTATTAGGAGAGCGGCTTATGCTCTAAAATTTTGGATCTACAGATCCGTTTTTCAAAAAATTCTATCTTGATTTGTGGAATGAACAGTATTGCAAGATGACCAACTGGCAGGAGGACCAATTGACAACCGCCAATTCACCCAATAGAAGCCCGGCTCGCGCTGCGGCAAATATCTGGAATGCCCGGTTTCCGGGGTAACCGTGATATGTCGTTTGAGTGTGATGACATGGTTTTGCAGACAGCGTTTAATATCTGACTGCAATTTCTGGAAGAAATTGCGGTTGTTCATATGTGTGAAGGAAGGGCAAAGTGACGTTCCGGAATAATCCGGGCAACGGACCGGCTACTGGGGCGTTACGTAAAATAGCGATGTGCGGCGACCATCCCTTCAAGGGGCTTTATCTTGGAACAGCCACGACTTCGAAGGCTTTTGGGAAGGTGTTTCAACGCCTTGCCGGAAAGTGTGCCCAAGAAGCGTGTTTGCACCATGAATTTAGTCGGAAAACGCACAGGACGAAACGCATCTTTGATGCTGGTTCGCTTTGCGCTTCGCTCGCCTTGTGATTAGACTGAGTCCTGTGGTGTAACGCAAATGAGGTGTGCCAAATGACTCTGCGTGTATCTGGAAAGCATATGGACGTCGGTGAAGCTTTCACTACCCGGATCATAGATCGGGTGAATGAAGCTGTCGGCAAATATTTTGATCATGGCTTTTCCGGACAGGTTACGGTCACCAAGTCCGGTTCGCGTTACAGTGCGGATTGCACTTTGCACCTCGATAGCGGTGCAACTCTGCAAAGCACTGGCGACGCGCAGGATCCGCAGTTGGCTTTTGAAGCGGCTGCGGACAAGATCGAAACCCGCCTTCGCCGCTATAAGCGCCGTCTGAAGTCGCGCCCGGCTACGCAGCCAGATGCGATCTATGATGACGTTGCATATCGTGTTATGGCACCGCTGTCGGAGGAAGAGGAGGATCTTCCGGCGGATTACGCGCCGACAATTGTTGCGGAAACATCCGTCGCCCTGCGCACTATGTCTGTGGCATCGGCGGTCGTTGAGCTGGATCTGATCGAGAACCCGGTTCTGGTATTCCGCAATGCCGGCAATGATGAAGTTAACATCGTCTACCGTCGCGCGGACGGCAATATCGGCTGGGTCGATCCATCGATGGTCACCCGCCAGGCCGCGCCACGCGCCTGACGGCAAACCTGAAGCGCACGCAGCGGATCGCGATTAGGCGGCCGCGTGCGCTTCCCAAACCGGGCCGCAAAGGCCTGATTGAAGAAGGAACGGAGAGAATGGATCTTAGTGATCTGATTCAGCCTGGGGCGATTATCCCGGCGCTGAAAGCCAGCTCCAAAACAGCTTTTGCAGATTTTGTCTGAGAAGGCTGCGGAACTGACCGGTCTCCCTGAGCGTGAAGTTTTCGAAACAATTCTCCAGCGTGAGCGCCTCGGTTCCACCGGGGTCGGCAATGGCGTTGCCATTCCGCACGGTAAGCTGGCGAACATCAACAAAATAGCCGGAATCTTCGCTCGTCTGGAAACCCCGGTCGATTTCGAGGCGCTGGACGATCAACCCGTCGATCTTGTTTTTCTGCTTCTCGCGCCGGAAAATGCCGGCGCGGATCATCTGAAGGCACTTTCGCGCATCGCCCGTATGCTGCGCGACGCCGATACTGTTGCCAAATTGCGCGGTACACATGACGCGCAGGCACTTTATTCATTCCTGACCGCTCAACCAGCCTCCAACGCTGCTTGAGTTCAAATAGTTTCGTAACAAAACCGCCGTTCATCTCGAACGGCGGTTTTTCTTGTTCGCTTGCGAAACAATTTGTGCAGGAATGGAAACGCTCCAAGCAAAGCCATGCGGAGAAACGATACCGGCGATGACCGGTATCGCATCAAACCTTAGTGCAGCATCACTGTGCGCAGTTCGTGGTCCTGTGCGCCTTGTAGTGCGGTGGCGCGAACATCGGAGAGCACGATCGGCTCACCGCTGGCGCCGAAGAGCGCCCAAAGTTCCAGGCCCGGCTCGATCGGTGGGAGGGCAGGGAAGCTGCGGGCAAGGTCATCTGAACGGATCTTGCGCACATAGGCAACTTCACCTTCGCCGAGGTGGGCGAATTCGTTTTCGGTGAATATATGTCTGTTCATGGTCTTAGCCTCCATTTAGTCGGCATGTCATTTGCGACCATGCCGCATCAGAGCTTCACATTTTCAATATAACGGTAATGTACTGAACAAAAACTGAACAAGATCAGTCTTTCACCGCTATGTTGATTCGCTTAACCAGCCGCTCGGGTTCCGGACGGTCGAGATCAATGGCCAGAAGACCATTCTTTAGATCGCAACCGAGAACCCTCATACCGTCAGCCAGAACGAAAACGCGCTGGAACTGTCGGGCAGCTATGCCGCGATGCAGAAATTCGCGTTCGGTATCGTCGGTCTGGCGTCCGCGGATGACGAGCTGATTGTCTTCCGTCATGACTTCGAGGTCGTCGCTGGAGAAACCGGCCACCGCCAAGGTGATGCGCAAGCGTTCGAACCCGTCTCGCCGCGCAGGCGTTCTATATTGTAGGGCGGATAACCGTCGCCGGATTTAGCGATCCGTTCCAGCGTCTTTTCCATCGTGTCGAATCCGAGCAGCAGAGGGCTCGAAAACGGTGTCATTCTTGTCATTGCATCAGTCCTTGATGAGAAGCGACCGTTATGAGGAGAACCCTTACGGCGTATCTCCTTGTTTACTGATATGGCTTGTGAAAAGCCCGACTTCAAGGGCCTATCCGGATTCCTTCGTTTCAGGATAAAACGAAGTTCGGATGCAAGATACCCGGTAATATTAATGCATGTCTCCCAAAAGTGGGAACCGGTTTTGGGATAAAGACATGCATAAAACAAAAACTTAAAGCGTGTCGTAAGAGTACGATAAAACGCGACACGCTTTAGGGTGTTGCTAGAGCACATCCCGAAAAGTGTGAAACGCCTACGCAGGAAATCAGTCCACTGGACTGACTTCTGATTCTACTTCGATCAGATAAGATGCGCGTAAAATAGTTAGAGCGCCGATCTGATTCAATCAGATCGAAACGCGCTCTATCGACGTGCTTCTGCAAGTGCTGCACCGAAAGCCGTTGCAAAGCTTTCGCGGTCATCCGGCGTGAGGAAGCTCCCGATCGCGACACTCCTTTCACGACTTTCGACGCTCATGCCTGTGATTCCTATATCCGGCTTTCGCGCAACCTTGAAGCGCGTCCAGAATGGATTGAAGCGATGCGCCGTCATTTTGCCGGACGCTGCATATTTGCGAATATGTAAGGCAGAGCGTGACATGGAGATTTCCTCGCGAGCACGGGCTGCGCGGTAATTCCAGCGAAAAGCCAGATAAATCAGCAGAACATCGAGACCGAAAACCCGAAGATCGGCCACGCGCCGATGGACCAGAAAAGTATGCCGACGAACATCCAGCAGGCGATCAGAGCTCCCATGAGGATGATGAAGCCTGTGCGCCCCAATGAACGATAGGGGTCAACAGGGCTTCGAAAATGGGTTTGTCGAACCGGTCAGGTTCTGCGCCGTCTGGATGGTACATCGTTTTCAGATCATCTTGCAGGGCTGTAACGGCCTGCGTCAAGCTGCTGATTGTTTTGTCGATAGGGAAACCATTATAGAGGCGGAATGGAAAAGGCCAAAATCAAATCGCCTATGAACGCTTCTTCCTGCCGCGCCCCGCCAGCGTCGTGTGCGGGGTACGCTTTATACAGCGGATGAAATTCATGAGATATTCCGCCGTTTCTCCATCCAGAGACCGGAGCCGAAGGGCGAGCTTGAACATGTGAATGCCTTCACGCTCCTTGTCGCCGTTGTTTTATCGGCACAGGCCACCGATGCGGGGTCAACAAGGCGACCCGTGGGCTCTTTGCCGTTGCCGATACGCCGCAGAAAATGCTGGCTCTTGGAGAGGAAAAAGTCGGCGACTACATTCGCACCATAGGTCTTTGGCGCAACAAAGCGAAGAACGTCATTCTCCTGTCCGAAGCCCTGATTCGCGATTATGGCGGTGCGGTGCCGGGAGATCGGGATGAGCTGGTAAAGCTGCCGGGCGTTGGCCGTAAGACGGCCAATGTGGTGCTGAACATGGCTTTTGGCCAGCCGACAATGGCGGTGGATACGCATATCCTGCGCATCGGCAACCGGATCGGCCTTGCGCCGGGAAAAACGCCGGAGGCAGTCGAAGCCATTCTGGTGCGGGTCATTCCCGCAGAATACATGCTTCATGCGCATCACTGGCTGATCCTGCACGGGCGTTATGTGTGCAAGGCGCGCAAGCCGGAATGTGAGAAATGCGTGATTGCCGATATCTGCAAATATCCGGCGAAAACCTGCGACGTGCCTGCGCCTCTTATCCCCTTGCCGCCACAGGTTTAGAGCGCATCCCGAAAAGTGTGAAACGGTTTTCGGAATAAGATGCGCGGTTCAAAACAAAACAGTTAGAGTGCCTCGCGCTGCGAGATGGCTTTATGCAGATGCACCATCATTGTTGCCGCAAAAGCGGTGTCAGCAGATTGACGATGGGAATAGCCATGAAGCCCGCAATCAACAATCCGGCCAGAAAGACCGTTACGCCATAATGCGACCTTAGTGCCTTGGCTTCGATTCAGATCGGTAGCGCATGGCTGCAAACTCGAAAAACTCCCGTCCGAGCAGATAGGCGTTGATGACGAAGAATGCGATCAGATTGACGCCGGGTATGAACAGCATCAGCAAGGCGACAATATTGCCGAGGATGACGATACCGAGAAATTTCAGCGAAACGACAACGGAACGGGCAATCGGCAAGGATGTGCCTGGAGGATCGCCCGGATAGTCCTCGCGCTCGACCACTTCTGCCACGTCATCGAGAAACAGGCCCGCCACAAGTGCGGTGACGGGTGCAATCATTAATGCCAGCACAAGCGCTAGACCAAGGCCTGCGACGATGGCGGCGGCGATACCGAACCAGCCCGCCCATCCCGGCATTCCGGGCAAAATCTGCTCCATCCATGGCCAGGCAAAAGTAAAAAGATTTGACGGACTGCAGGCCCAAAGGCCGACCAGCAGCAATAGCGTCAATCCGAGTGTCTTCCAGAAAACCGCGCGCAGTTCCGGTGTTGTCAGGCGTTTCAGGGCCTTCAAGGCAGCATCCAAGATCATTTTCGACCCAATTCTGACTGTGGACGAAGAGGGAAATAGGTATGCCTTCACCTTGGCGCAACCTGCACTACCCACAATGTGGGAGGTGTGCAGGGTAGCCAAAGGGGTTGCAAACAGCTAAACCGGCACGCACATGACTGTCGCATATCCAGCCTGATGCATGTTGCGGAAAAGTGCATAGCCACTTTCCGATAATGATCTGCTCCAGGCGGACAGGAGACTAATCAAAAGGGGAGCTTCGCGCTCATGGCCACATTTGACGTTCTTTGCATCGGCAATGCCATTGTCGATATTCTTTCGCGCACCGATGACTCTTTTCTGGAAACGAATGGTATCGTCAAAGGCGCGATGAACCTGATCGATGCAGAGCGTGCGGAATTGCTCTATAGCCGGATTGCCGGCCCGGCGACGGAAATGTCCGGCGGCAGTGCCGGCAATACGGCAGCAGGGGTAGCAAGCCTCGGCGGACGTTCAGCCTATTTCGGCAAGGTGGCAACCGATAATCTTGGGCGCGTTTTTGCGCATGATATCCGCTCGCAGGGCGTCGCCTTTGATACACGCCCGCTGGAGAAAGGATCGCCGACCGCTCGCTCCATGATTTTGTGACGCCGGATGGCGAACGCTCGATGAACACCTATCTTGGCGCCTGTTTGAGTTGGGACCGGAGGATGTCGAGACCTCCAAGGTTTCCGATGCGAAGGTGACTTATTTCGAAGGCTATCTTTGGGATCCGCCGCGTGCCAAGGAAGCGATCGTGATGGCATCGAAGATCGCTCATGAGAAAAATCGCCAGATGGCAATGACGCTTTCTGATCCGTTTTGTGTCGACCGATATCGTGAGGAGTTTCTGGAACTCATGCGTTCGCGCACTGTCGATATCGTCTTTGCCAACGAGGAAGAAGCCAAGTCGCTGTATAAGACGAAGTCGCTTGAGACGGCGATAGCCTCCATGCGCATGGATTGCGCGCTTTCGATCGTCACCCGTTCTGAAAAGGCGCGATCGTCGTTACGCCTGATCAGACCTTGACCGTCCCTGCTATTGAAATCGATGCACTGGTCGACACGACAGGGGCAGGTGATCTCTACGCAGCCGGTTTCCTTTATGGGTATACCAAAGAGCGTTCGCTTGAAGATTGCGCCCGTCTCGGTTCACTAGCGGCAGGCCTCATCATTCAGCAAATGGGTCCGCGTCCACAGCTCAGCCTGCAGGCTGCTGCAAGCCAGGCTGGGCTGGCATAAGGGTTTATTCCGGCCTGATGATCCGGTCGCGCTGAAGCTCTTCTTCGGTGCGCCCGGGACGACTTTTGTAGACAGGCAATGTCCAGCCGAAATAAAGCGCGCCGCCGCGAACAACAAACGCGATCAGGGCGGCTGCAATGGCACATATGGCAGGCTCGATTTGCAGCCACGCAAGCAAAACATAAAGACACGCACCGGCGAGCGAAGCCGTGACATAGATTTCACGGCGCATCAGCACAGAAGGCTCGCCAGCCACCATATCGCGTAATATGCCGCCGAGGGTAGCGGTGGATATGCCTGTCACGATAGCGACGGATGGCCCGAAGCCGTGCCATCCCCTTGGCTGCACCTAGCACGGTATAAGCGGCCATGCCGATGGCATCGAGCCAGAGCAATACGCGGTAGCGCGACTCGACCATATGGGCCGTGAAATAGACAAAGATGGCTGCCAGTGTACCGGCCAGCAGATAAGCGGGTTCGACAACCCAGAAAACCGGTGCACCAAGGACGAGATCACGCAGCGTTCCACCACCGATGCCGGTAATATTGGCAAGGAACAGGAATCCGATAATGTCGAGCTGGCGGCGCGAAGCGGCAAGTGCACCGGTCGCAGCGAAAACGAAAACGCCTGCGAAGTTCAAAACTCGGGAATCGTCACGCTGCAGATCTCCTCCACATATCCAGTGACAACTTTTCACCGGTTTGCTGCAATAGCAATATGCACATTACTGCAAACCAGACTGCAGATATGAAAAGAGCGGCAGACAAAGCTGCCGCTCCCGGTTCATCGGCTCTTGCTGAAATCAGCCATTACCATCGGTAGTAGCGCCACCATTATCAGCGGTTGCCTTCGGACCGCCTTCGAAACGCCGACCATAGCCGGGCGCAGAACCCGGTCGCCAATGGCATAACCGTCTTGCACGACCTGCACGACGGTGTTGTTCGGCAAGTCCGGATTCGGTACTTCGAACATGGCCTGATGGAAATTCGGGTCGAACTTCTGGCCTTCCGGTTCCAGTTTCTTGACCCCGTGACGCTCCAGGGCAAGCAGCATGGCGCGTTCCGTCATTTCGACGCCGTCTGCGAGCGATTTCAGGCTCGCATCCGTCGCCAGAGCATCGGTAGGGATAGCTTCGAGTGCACGGCGCAGATTGTCGGAAACCGACAGCATATCGCGGGCGAAGTTGGTCACGGCATAGGCGCGTGCATCCTGCACATCGCGCTGGGTGCGCTTGCGCAAATTTTCCATCTCAGCCGCAGCACGCAGCAGCTGGTCCTTCAACTCACCGTTGTCTGCTTCGAGCATGGCGATCCGGTTTGCGGTTTCATCTACGGCCGCCTCAGCTTCATCTTCGGCCGCTTCCGCACGCGCTTCTGCCTTGCGCGCCTTCAAAAATCGTCGGCGGCACGGTTCAGCGCCTCACGATCCCGGGATTGTTGATGTCGCGCTGCTCAAGATCGGGGTTCTGGGATTTGTTTTTTCGTCAGCCATAATGCTACTTCCGTCTTGAATAACTTCTGGGGCGGATATCGAGTTTCATGCCAATAAAATCAAGGTCTATTTTCAGGGGCATGGTTAGCCCCGGCAAGTCTGACAGTTACCGCAGGAGTCGGGATACGATTTGGGCGGTATAGTCCACCATCGGCACGATCCGCGCATAGTTGAGCCGTGTAGGCCCGATGACTCCCAAAGCACCAATAACCCTTTGCTCGCTGTCGCGATAGGGGCGACCACCAGTGATGAGCCGGAAAGGGAGAAAAGCTTGTTCTCCGAGCCGATGAAAATGCGCACGCCCGAACCGGCTTCGGCAAGATCGAGAAGCTGGACCATGCCATCCTTGGTTTCGAGGTCATCGAACAGATGACGCAGGCGCTCGATATCTTCCTGCGCATGGATGTTTTCCAGAAGATTGGCGCGTCCGCGAACAATCAGCCGCGCTGGTTGATCCGTTCCGGCGCCGCTCCAGACTGCCAGCCCCTGGGAAACCAGTTCCTGCGACAGCTGGTCAAGTTCCTGCCGGGTTTCTTCTGTCAATTTTTCAGTTCGGCTTTGGCTTCGGAAAGCGTGTGGCCGTGAATATGCGCATTGAGAAAGTTCGACGCCTCGACCAGCTGCGAGTTGCTGATCCCGATGGGCAGATTGACGACCCGGTTTCGACATCGCCATTCTGCATGACCAGAACGGCGAGCGCTCGCGTCGGTTCGAGACGAACGAATTCAATATGTTTCAGTGCGCCTTCCGCCTTGTTGGCAAGCACGAGACCCGCGCCGCGCGACAAGCCTGAAAGGACCTGGCTTGCTTCGGTAAGGACGCTTTCGACAGAGTTGTTCGTGCCGGCGGACCGGACTTGCGCTTCGATGGAGGAACGTTCCTCCGGAGGCAGGTCGCCCACTTCCAGAAACGCGTCAACAAAGAAGCGCAGACCGATCTGCGTCGGGAGGCGTCCGGCTGAAATATGCGGTGCGTAGATCAGGCCCAGATGCTCCAGATCGCTCATGACATTGCGGATGGTTGCAGGCGAAAGCGCGTGCGGCAGAAGCCTTGACAGATTGCGCGAGCCGAGAGGATCGCCCTCGTTGAGATAGGTTTCCACAATCAACCGGAAAATATCGCGCGAGCGCTGATCGAGCGAACTCAAAAGCTGGTGTTCCGGCGGTTTTATCATGTTATGGTAGCGAACCTTATGAATAGCGTACGATAATATAAGATTGTAAGTCGAAGCGTCAAAGTCTTTAGCTCTGTCCTGGCAGAGCTCTCAACACTCTCGACCTATCTTTGGGCTGGCAAAGCGCAAAATTCCTTTCTATTTGCTCCCGGGGCGCCTAAAAGCCGCACAGAACCGTTTGAATCCCTAAAAACTCGATCAAGGAAATTGATATATGCGTCCATCCAAGCGTGCTGCCGACGAAATGCGCGCCGTTTCTTTCGAGCGCGGCATCTCCAAACATGCGGAAGGCTCCTGCCTGGTCAAATTCGGCGACACCCATGTTCTGTGCACGGCAAGCCTTGAAGAAAAGGTGCCAGGCTGGATGCGCAACACCGGCAAGGGCTGGGTCACGGCGGAATATGGCATGCTGCCGCGTTCGACCGGCGACCGCATGCGCCGTGAAGCCGCCGCTGGCAAGCAGGGCGGTCGCACGCAGGAAATCCAGCGTCTGATCGGACGATCCTTGCGCGCCGTCGTGGACATGCAGGCGCTGGGCGAAGTGCAGATCACGGTGGACTGCGATGTCATTCAGGCCGATGGCGGCACGCGCACGGCAGCCATCACCGGCGGCTGGGTGGCCCTGCATGAATGCCTGCGCTGGATGGAAGCGCGCCAGATGGTGCGGGTCGAGAAGGTTTTGAAGGACCATGTCGCCGCCATTTCCTGCGGCATCTATGAAGGCGCTCCTGTTCTCGATCTCGACTATGCGGAAGATCCGTCGCCCAGACCGACAGCAATTTCGTCATGACCGGCACCGGCGGCATTGTTGAAATTCAGGGCACCGCCGAAGGCACGCCTTTCTCGGAAGAAGAGTTCCTGAACCTGATGAAGCTCGCACGCAGCGGCGTCGATCGTCTTGTGTCCCTGCAGAAGATGGCCGTCGCCTGACGGTTCGCGTTATTCCGGCTCTGGCGGCCTGCAAATGGCGTTCTTTTCGCTTCCGGTGCTCATGTACTTTAAGTACACTTCGCTCCGGGTCTTAAAGACCACCATTTTCGGCTCGCCATAACCGGAATCTCACTGAACCGCATACCGTATCGGATGCGTCGCAACCGAAGGGAAATCCATGCGCGCTGCACGTATTCTTGAAACGGCACTCTATGTTCGTGACGTTGCCGAAGCGGTAGAATTCTATCGCAACACGATGGGGCTGGAACCGGTGGGGCAGCTCAGCGAACGCAATGCTTTCTTCCGTTGCGGCGATGGCATATTGCTGCTCTTCAAGGCGGAGGAGACATTGAAGCCGCCTTTACCCGGCCATCTGCCAGTGCCGCCGCATGGCACGCACGGTCCCGGCCATGTCTGTTTTGCCGCAAGCCGGGAGGAGATGGAGGGGTGGCGGAAACATCTGGAACGACATGGCGTTGCCATTGAGGCCGAGTTCGATTGGCCGAATGGCGCGCATTCGATTTATTTCCGCGATCCATCCGGCAATTCGCTGGAGATTGCCGAACCCAAACTATGGAAATGAAAATGAGAACGCTGGAAAAGGGCAAGCTGATTGTCGCCTCGCATAACGCAGGCAAGCTGAAGGAATTCGACGGGCTGATCGGTCCGTTCGGCTTCGATGTCAGCTCTGTTGCAGCACTTGGCCTGCCGGAGCCGGACGAGACCGGCACCACGTTTGAGGAAAACGCCTATATCAAGGCGCTTGCTGCGGCAGAAGCCACCGGCTTGCCCGCATTGTCCGATGATTCCGGCCTGATGGTTGATGCGCTGGACGGCGAGCCGGGCGTTTACACGGCCAACTGGGCCGAGGCCGAAGACGGTACGCGCGATTTTGACATGGCGATGCGCAAGGTCGAAGATCTTTTGCAGGAAAAGGGTGCGACGACTGCGGACAAGCGCAAGGCGCGTTTCGTCTCCGTCATCTGCCTTGCATGGCCGGACGGCAAAGCGGAATATTTCCGTGGCGAAGTGGAAGGCGTGCTGATCTGGCCGCCACGCGGCACGACCGGCTTCGGCTATGATCCGGTGTTTCTGCCGGATGGTCATGAAAAACCTTTGGCGAAATGACCGCCGACGAGAAGCACGGCTGGAAGCCGGGCGACGCCGAGGCCCTGTCGCACCGCGCCCGCGCTTTCAAACTTTTGCCGAAAAGGCGCTCAGCGTGGAGCCGGTTTCCGCGAAATGAACAAGCCGTTTCCCTCTTCACCGGCGTTAGCGGACGGCGTGAGCACGATTCCCATCGCGCGTGCGAATGGGGAAACCGCATTCGGCGTTTATGTTCACTGGCCGTTCTGTCTGGCCAAATGCCCTTATTGCGACTTCAACAGCCATGTCCGCCACAAGCCGGTCGATCAGGCGCGGTTTTCCGAGGCCTTCCGGCGCGAGATGGAAACGCTGCGCGAACGCACCGGCCCGCGCACCGTCACCAGCATTTTTCTGGGCGGCGGCACACCGTCGCTGATGCAGCCCGAAACGGTGGGCGCGCTTCTTGATGGCATTGCCTCGCATTGGTCTGTTGCGCCGGACATCGAAGTGACGCTGGAAGCCAATCCGACCAGTGTGGAAGCCGACCGGTTTCGTGGCTATCGCACGGCAGGCGTCAACCGCGTGTCGCTCGGCATTCAGGCGCTGAACGATCCCGATCTGCGTCGCCTCGGGCGCATGCATTCGGTCGAGGAGGCGAAGGCGGCCATTCGACTGGCGCGCGAGATCTTTCCGCGCTTGTCGTTCGATCTGATTTATGCGCGCCCGAACCAGTCCATCGAGGCCTGGCGCGAAGAGCTGAAGGAAGCCATCGGATTGGCTGCCGATCACCTCTCGCTCTATCAGCTGACCATTGAGGAAGGCACGCAGTTCTACAATCTCTGGAAGGCTGGAAAGCTGACCACACCGGAGCCGGATCATGCCGCAGCGCTTTATGAAGAAACGCAAAGGGTGACGGCTGAGCATGGCCTTCCGGCCTATGAGATTTCCAATCACGCAGTGCCGGGGCGTGAGTCGCAGCACAATCTGGTCTATTGGCGCTATGGGCAATATGTCGGCATCGGCCCCGGTGCGCATGGGCGTTTCGTGGAAAACGATGTGCGCACGGTGACCATGACCGAAAAACACCCGGAAACCTGGCTGGACAAGGTCGAACGCAGCGGCCACGGCATTATCGAGGAGGAATATCTCGATGGCGGGCAGGAAGGCGATGAGTTCCTGATGATGGGGCTTCGTCTGCGCGAAGGCATTGATCTGGATCGCTACAAGCGGCTATCGGGCCAGAGCGTTGACCAGAAGCGTCTGGCGAAACTGATTGCCGAGGGCATGATCGAACCAATGGGCGGTAACATCATTCGTGCAACGCCGGACGGTGCGCTGGTGCTGGATGCATTGGTCGCCGATCTGGCCGCATGAGGGATAAGCAATGACTGAAGATACGGGCGATGGGCGACGGGAATATGTGGTGGGCGGCACGACGATGCGCGCCCGTCCGCTGGAGCCCGCCCTTTATATCGTCTCGACGCCGATTGGTAATCTTGGCGACATGAGCTGCGCGGCATCGAAACGCTTGCCGCAGCTGATGTTCTGGCCTGCGAGGACACCCGCGTGACCCGCGTTCTCCTCGACCGTTATGGTATAGCGCGTCGCCCCATCAGCTATCACGAACACAATGCCGCCGAGGCCGGTGAGAAGCTGATTGCCGCGCTGACGGCGGGCAAAAGTGTTGCGCTGGTGTCGGATGCGGGCACGCCGCTCGTTTCCGATCCGGGCTTCCGGCTGGTCGGCGAAGCGCGCGAGGCGGGTATTCGCGTTGTCCCCATTCCCGGCGCTTCCGCCGTTCTGGCAGCCCTTGCCGCTTCGGGCCTCCCGACCGATGCCTTCATGTTCTGCGGCTTCCTGCCCTCCAAGCATGGGCAAAAACAGGCGAAGCTCGAAAGCCTCAAGGGCATCGAGGCGACGCTGGTTTTCTATGAATCGCCCAACCGGACGGCAGCGACGCTGGCCGAAATGGCTGAAGTGTTCGGGCCGGATCGTCTGGGTGCGCTCTGCCGTGAACTGACCAAGGCCTATGAGACCATTCGCACCGCGCCACTGGGTGAGCTAGCGGCGGAATTCGACGGCGAGGATCGCATTCGCGGTGAAGTGGTTCTGCTGGTCGGTCCACCCACGGGCAACGCCATTCCGCAAAGCGAGGAAGATATCGACAGGCTGCTTCTGTCGCTTGCCGCCGAACTGCCGCCATCCAAGGCCGCAGGCGAGGCGGCGCGCATGACCGGCGGGCAGAAATCGGTTCTCTATCAGCGCCTCATGCAACTGAAATCGGATCAGCGATGACAGAGCTGCGCGAGAAAAAGCGCATCGCTTTCGCGGACACAGCGCTGAACGCTTTGCGGCGATGGCGCTTCTTTGAAAGGCTTTCGCATCGTCGCGCGGCGCTATCGGACTCGACTCGGCGAAATCGATCTGATCGCCCGGCGGGGCAATCTGGTGCTGATCGTCGAGGTCAAGGCGCGCAGCAGCCTTGAAGCCGCGCATCTCGCCGTCACGCCGCAGGCCATGCATCGCATCGAAGCCGCAGCCGATCTGTGGCTGCAATGCCAGCCCGACCATGACTGTCTGTCGCTGCGTTTCGACCTGATTGCCGTGCTGCCGCGCCGCTGGCCGAAACATGTTCCGGCCTTCTTCACGAGCGGCGGTTACCGATAAGCCTATGTAAACCCTATAAAAATTGTGGGATATATTTTCGGCCTTACGGGAAATTAAAATCCCGCAATCGACCGTTTTGAGAAAAGTGATGCTCGCCGTGATTTTCACGCGCAAGCCCGTTTCTTATAAATCTCCCGCTCTCCATGGATAATGGCGCCAACTTTCACAAGGCGTATTTCCACACGCGAAACCGGTCTCCACTTTCGCTGGAAATGCTCTCGGATGGCATCGTGTCTCTACCGCAAAAGCGTTTACTGGCTGATTTTCCTGCCTTCTTCCGGGTGTCGGAAGAGGTGGTAGTCGTCGTTGGCGGCGGCGAGGAAGCCTTGAACAAGGCGCGCCTCGTGGCGCAGACATCCGCGCGCCTGCGCATCGTGGCCGAGGAAACCGAACATCATCTGGCCGATTTCATCGCAAGCCATGGTGCGGAGCATGTGGCGGCACCTTTTGCCCCGGAACATGTCGCGGGCGCAAAGCTGGTTTTCGTGGCGACCGGCGATGAAGCGCAGGATCGCGCCATTGCTGCCGTGGTCAAGGCGGAGAAGGTTCCGGTCAATGTCGTTGACCGTCCCGCCCTTTGCGATTTTCTGACGCCTGCCATCGTCAACCGTGCGCCGCTGACGATTGCCATTGGTTCGGAAGGAAGCGCTCCGGTACTGGCGCAGATGGTTCGTGCGCGCATTGATGCCGCCTTCTCGCCGCGCCTTGGCGAGCTTGCGCATTTTGCCGAAAGCTGGCGTCCGCTGGTCGAGCGCGCACTGCCCAGGGCTGGCGCGCCGCAGTTTCTGGCGCGGTTTCTTTTCGGGCCGTGTTGCCAAGGCAATCGAAAATGGCAACCACGTGGAAGCCTATAAGGCTGCTAACGACCTGATCGAGCAGCGTGACAGTGCCGCCGGTTATGTCTGGCTGGTCGGCGCCGGTCCGGGTGCCGAAGACCTGCTGACCCTGCGCGCCCATCGCGCTTTGATGGAAGCCGATGTGATCGTGCATGATGCGCTGGTGCCGGAAGGCGTGATCGCCATGGGTCGCCGCGATGCCGAGCGTCTTGCCGTCGGCAAGCGCAAGGGCTGCCATTCCAAAAGCCAGGAAGAGATCAACCGCCTGCTGGTTTCGCTCGGGCAGCAGGGCAAGCGCGTTGTGCGGCTGAAATCCGGCGATCCATTGGTGTTCGGACGCGCAGGCGAGGAAATGACGGCGCTGCGTGCCGCCGGTATCGGTTTCGAGATCGTGCCCGGCATCACCTCGGCCTTGCTGCCGCTGCCGATATGGAATTGCCGCTGACGCTGCGCGGTGTCGCCTCGTCGCTGGTGTTCACCACCGGCCATGACATGACGGGCGATGTGCTGCCGGGCTGGGCGAAGCTCGCCGTCTCCGGCGCAACCATTGCTGTCTATATGGGCTCGACCGTCGCCGCATCGGTTGCCGCGCGCCTGATTGCTGCGGGTCTGCACGAAGATACCGCGGTTGCGGTGGTGGAAAATGCGAGCCGACAGGACAAGCGCCTGTTCCACGGCACGCTCAGGATTTGCCGGATCTGGAAAGCCGCAAGGAGCTTTCCGGCCCGGTCATGGTGATCATTGGCGATGCCGTTGCCGGTGCCGCAATCGACAAAGCCGAAGCGCTGGCCCTCGCCGGTTTCCGTCGCAGCCTGAACCCGCAGGATGCGCGGTTAACAAAAGTTTGGAGTTTGGAAATGGTTGTAAAAGTTCTCACTGCAAACCGGCTGATCGACGGGCAGGCTGTGTGGCTCGGTGCCGACGGTTCGTGGCAGGAAACAATCGACGGCGCGCTGGTCGCCCGGCACGCCGAGGCCGTCGAGGCGCTTGAAGATGCGGGCAATCTGGCTGCGAAGGCCAATCTGGTCGTTGATGTGAATGTGATCGATGTCGAGGAGCGCGGGAGGGGCTTTATCCGATCCGCCTGCGCGAGCGCATCCGCCTGTCGGGACCCTCCATCGTTACATTCGGACATGCGCCGCTGAAACGTGCCTCCTGATCTTGTTGTTGGAATAGCTCATGTACCGTTATGATGAATTCGACCGCGATTTTGTTGCGGCCCGCGTTGCCCAGTTCAAGGATCAGGTTGAGCGTCGCCTGTCAGGAGAACTGACGGAGGACCAGTTCGCCGCTGCGCCTGATGAATGGCCTTTATCTGCAATTGCACGCCTATATGCTGCGTGTGGCTATTCCCTATGGCACGCTGTCGAGCCGCCAGCTGCGCAAGCTCGGCCACATCGCGCGCGTTTATGATCGCGGCTTCGGCCATTTCACCACGCGCCAGAATATCCAGTATAACTGGCCTGCCCTGAAGGACGTTCCGCGCATTCTGGAAGAACTGGCGGAAGTCGAAATGCACGCCATCCAGACCTCCGGCAATTGCATTCGCAATGTGACCGCTGATCATTTCGCAGGCGCTGCCGCCGACGAAGTGGCTGACCCGCGCCCGTTCGCCGAAATTCTGCGGCAGTGGTCGTCGCTGCATCCGGAGTTTTCCTATCTGCCGCGCAAGTTCAAGATTGCCATTGTCGGCTCGGAGCATGACCGCGCCGCCATTCAGGTGCATGACATCGGCTTGCAGCTGAAGAAGAACGAGGCGGGCGATCTGGGACTGGCGGTCTATATTGGCGGCGGTCAAGGCCGCACGCCCATGGTGGCGAAGAAAATCCGCGACTTTCTGCCCATCGAGGACATGCTGACCTATGTGACGGCCATCGTGCGCGTCTATAATCTGCATGGCCGTCGCGACAACAAGTTCAAGGCGCGCATCAAGATATTGGTCCATGAAACCGGCATTGAGGAACTGACCCGCGAGATCGACGCTGAATGGGAAAATATCCGTGATAATGAGCTGAAGCTGCCGCAGCGCGATATAGACACCATCGAAAGCTATTTCCGCATGCCGAACTTGCCGCAACGGCCGGAAGGCTGGGAAGTGCTGGCTGTTACCCAGAAGGCCGACGCGGAATTTGCAAGCTGGGTGGCGCGCAATGTCACGCCGCACAAGCACCCGGATTATGCCGTCGTCACCATTTCGCTGAAACCCATTGGCGGCATTCCGGGCGACGCAAGCGCCGAGCAGATGGAACTGGTGGCGGATATTGCGGAAACCTATTCCTTCGATGAAATCCGCGTCAGCCACGAGCAGAATCTGGTTCTGCCGCATGTGGCTAAGGCCGATCTCGCAGCTGTCTACGATCTCCTGCAATCGGATGGTCTGGTGACGCCGAATGCCGGTCTCATCACCGATATCATCGCTTGCCCCGGTCTCGACTATTGCGCCCTTGCCAATGCGCGCTCAATCCCGGTGGCGCAGCGCATTTCCGAGCGTTTTGGCGATCAGCAGCGCCAGCTTGAAATCGGCGATCTCAAGATCAAGATTTCCGGCTGCATCAATGCCTGCGGCCATCACCATGTCGGCCATATCGGCATTCTGGGCGTTGAGAAGAAGGGTGAGGAACTCTATCAGATCACGCTTGGCGGTTCGGCGGATGAGCAGTCGGCCATCGGTGAAATCACCGGGCGCGGCTTCGTCGGAAGCTGTGGTGGATGCCATCGAAACCATTGTCGATACCTATCTGGCCTTGCGGGAAAGCCCGGAGGAAACCTTCCTCGCCGCCTATCGCCGCGTTGGCATGGAGCCGTTCAAACGCGCGCTTTATGGAGAAATAAGCCGTGCAGCTTGATGCTGAAGAAAGTGCTGCCGCCGAAGCCCGCCTTCTGGAGGCAAGCCACGGCGCGTCTACCCCGCAGGAAGTGATCGCGCTCGTCACGCGCGAACTCTATGAGGGGCAGATCGCGGTCGTCTCTTCCTTCGGGGCGGAATCGGCGGTGCTTCTGCACATGATCTCGGAAATTGATCCGGCGACACCGGTTCTGTTTCTCGATACGGGAAAGCACTTTCGGGCAACGCTCGATTATCGTCACGATCTGGTGGACCGGCTGGGGCTGACCGATGTGCAGGATGTCCTGCCGCTTGAGGACAGTCTTAAAAGCGATGATCCGTTCGGCGCGCTGTCGATGACCGATAAGGACCGCTGCTGCTTCATCCGCAAGGTTGAGCCGATGGCGCGCGCCGTCGCGCCCTATCGTGCCTGGATGACCGGCCGCAAGCAGTTTCAGGCGTCGACACGCCAAAGCCTGCCGGTTTTCGAATCGGTCGGACCGCGCATCCGCATCAATCCGCTGGCGCGCTGGCAGGCAGCCGATCTCAAGGCTTATGCGGAAAAGCATGATCTGCCGCCGCACCCTCTGACGGCGCAGGGCTATCGCTCCATCGGCTGTATGCCCTGCACGCGGCCCGTGAGCGATGGCGAGGATCAGCGTGCCGGACGCTGGGCGGGGTCGGAAAAGACAGAATGCGGCATCCACCTGACTGGCCTTGCCGACAGCCTTAAGACACTGGGAGCCGTGGACCGGAAATGAGCGATATCAACGAAACCAAACTCTGGTCTGCCGATGGCTTTCGCGAAGACGATTATATCTTTGCCGACGATCTTGAAGCGGCGGGCGACGCCCCGGCGATCATTATTCCGTTCTCCGTCTGGCTTGACTGGATGAAGAGCGCCGCCGCGCTTCCAACCGCCGGATCGGTGTTACGGTTGCGCCGGGCGAAGCCATTGAACCGCTTCTCAAGGAGCTGGACAGCCTGCCGTTGATCGCCTTGCAGTTCCCGGCTTTCAACGACGGTCGCTCCTATTCCAAGGCCGAGATTTTGCGCCGCGAAGGTTTTGCGGGCGAGTTGCGCGCCGTCGGCGATGTGCTGATCGATCAGGCCGCCCTGATGCTGCGCACCGGCTTCGACAGCCTTCAGGTGACCAACAAGGTTGCCCAAGGTCGTCTCGGCGAAAAGCGGCTTGTCGATACGCCCGGCTATTATCAGCCGGGACGCGGTTCCGTTCCAGAGGAGGGTGGGTTTGCCTGGCGTCGCGTCAAGGCAAGTTAGGCACATCGCTCAAATTTGCCATTTTTCTGCGGGCCTTGATGCGCTAGACACGCCTCACCAACTTCAGGAGTCGCGGCGTGATCCGGCATATTGTTTTCTTCAGCGTCAAAGAAGGTCAGGACATAGAGACGGTCAAAAGGGGCTGGAGCAACTCGGCACCATTCCTCATGCTGACCTTTTGAAGTTCTGCCGAATTCCAGGGTCGATCCGATGTGCGACCGCATTGATCTCGTGGTCTATGCCGAGTTCAAAGATGAGGAAGCGCTTTTCGCTTTCAAGAAACATCCGACCTATGACGCGACGACGCAACTGGTGCGTCCGATGCGCGAATTGCGCTTTTCAGCCGATGTCGTGACAGATAAGGCTTGATTACCAGTCGGCCTGCAGTCGTTCCTGCAGTGGCAATCCGCCGAAAAGATCAGGCTCGCTGGACGTTCTCGCCCGTTCAATATTGAGAAGCTTGAGCTTTGTTGTCGTTCCGCCAGCCGCCGAAAACCACCGACCTTGCCATTAGAACCGAGAACCCGATGGCATGGCACGATGATTGGAAACGGGTTTTGCCCAGTGCATAGCCGACAGCCTGTGAGAGACTTACATCGCCGAGCCGTCGGGCAATCGCACCATAGGTCGTCGTCTCGCCCGGCTTCAGCTTCAAGGATGATTTCATAGACCTGCCGGTTGAGATCGGGCACCGTATCGAGCGCCAGCGGTGTACCCGAAAAATCGACATCGGCCCCTGTCAGAAGCGCTCGCACACCTTGGACTGCATGAGTAACGAAATCCGGCACATTGGTATCTTCTGCGCCGGGAAACCGTTCGCCGAGCCGATAACGGGTTTCCTTCTCGTCAGCATCTCCGATCTCGACGCCAACAATTGTCTGGCCGCGCCAGGCAATCCCGCACGGTCCGATGTCCGTTTTGAAAATAATGATGCCTGACGATTCCATGGAAGTAATATTAGCACGGTTTTCACCGCGACAAATGCTGGTTATCGGGTAACGATAGGAACGTTCGCGTGAAAAGTCGTAACAATTGCGGAAAATGGCGCAGTGAAATGGTTGAAGAACGACACGAATAATGATTGTGTGATGGCAACCGGCCAATGCCCTTAAATGGCCAAACGGATTGACGAGAGTTTCCGATACCTGTCTCGGCGGGAGTGGAACCAAGGAATTTAAATGGACGATTACGAGCGATATGCCACAGGGTTGATGATCGTTTTGGCGCGCTGATTATCGGTGGCCTTATGGCGGCTAACCTGTACCACGGTGACAAGCCGGGCTTTTATTCGCGCTAGGCGCTGCGGTTGTCAGCTGGTTTGCGGCTTTTGCCGTCCTGTTCGACAAGCCGCGCGTTTATGGCGTAATGATTGCAGTTGCGATCGGTCTGGTCGCGGCTTCAATCGGTGCTTACGTTACCTGATTACTGAACCATTTTATTGAAGAGAAAGCCCCGGAGTCGTCCGGGGCTTTTCGTTCAGAGATAGGGCGAATAGCACTGACGCCGCGGCCCGTAATTGGGCTGGAAGGTGTTATCATAGGCGCGGTATGACCGATAACGGTTGTAGCACCAGCGTACATGGGGTTGCCACCGCGATAGATCGGCGCCGGACGGTAGCGGCGGACAGGTGGCGGTCCCCAATAACGGCGATCATAGCGATAGTACGGGCGATAACGCGGACCGTGATGTCGCCAGTGACGACGATGTTCCGCCAATAGCGGCGGTCGCCGCGGTAGTCGTAATACTGAACGTTTTGTATATTCGGTGCCGAGGTCTGTGCGGACGGTGTCGCCATCAAAGATGACTGTGCCGCATTTGCATTCCCGACCGCGGCGGATAGTCCCATGCCGAGTGACAAACATGCGGCAAACAGGGAATAAGCAAACCTTTTCATAGGTCTCTCCTCGCAGCGCATACCGAAAAGCGTGAAACGGTTTTCGGATAAGATGCGCGTAAAATGAACAACATATATCGTCCCTGCGATTATTTTAGGCCGGACATTGTGGCAGAGCGGTGGCCCTGCGCAGTCACAATTTCTTGGGTCCGGCAACAGATCGGTGATGTCTGGATAACAAGATGGGAAATGCTTGCTCGAATTGACATAAAGATATGTTTATGTCATTAAGCGACTTTCGCAATGTGCGTATGACAGGTAATTTAGGTTGATATGTCCCGAACAGACCTGTTGCCTGAGAACAGATTGAATACAGGCGGTACTTTTATGGCGTCTTCTCTCGACGATCTCTTCGGTGCAACGGCTGCGAAGCCGGATGGTTCGGAAGTGCTGGCGGCACTGACGAAGGCAGCGCGTGAGCGTATTCTGATCCTCGATGGTGCGATGGGAACGCAGATTCAGGGGCTTGGCTTCCACGAAGAACACTTTCGGGGTGAGCGTTTTGGCGCCTGCGACTGTCAGCTTCAGGGCAATAATGACCTTCTGACGCTGACCCAGCCCAAGGCCATTGAGGAAATCCACTATGCCTACGCCATTGCGGGCGCGGACATTCTCGAAACCAACACTTTTCTTCCACGACAATCGCACAGGCCGATTACGGCATGGAAGCGCAGGTCTATGAGCTGAACCGCGATGGCGCGCGCCTTGCCCGCCGCGCGGCCGCGCGCCGAGCAAAAGGACGGTCGCCGCCGTTTCGTTGCGGGTGCTCTGGGGCCGACGAACCGCACCGCTTCGCTGTCGCCGGATGTCAACAATCCGGGCTTCCGTGCTGTCACCTTCGATGATCTGCGCATTGCCTATGCCGAGCAGATCCGAGGTCTGATCGATGGCGGTTCCGACATCATCCTGATCGAAACAATCTTCGACACGCTGAACGCCAAGGCTGCTGTCTTCGCTTCGGAAGAAGTGTTCGAGGAAAAGGGCGTTCGCCTCCCGGTGATGATTTCCGGCACGATCACCGATCTTTCCGGCCGCACCTTGTCCGGCCAGACGCCGACGGCATTCTGGCATTCGCTGCGCCATGCCAAGCCGTTTACCATCGGACTTAACTGCGCGCTGGGCGCCAACGCCATGCGCGCCCATCTCGACGAATTGTCGACTATCGCCGACACATTTGTTTGCGCTTATCCGAATGCCGGTCTGCCGAACGAATTCGGCCAGTATGACGAAACGCCGGAAGCGATGGCCGCCCAGATCGAAGGCTTTGCCCGTGATGGTCTGGTCAATGTCGTCGGCGGCTGCTGCGGTTCCACGCCGGACCATATCCGCGCCATTGCCGAGGCCGTTGCAAAGCATCCGCCGCGCAAGCCCGCCAAGGTTGCGCCGCTGATGCGCCTGTCGGCCTCGAACCCTTTACGCTGACTGAGGATATTCCCTTCGTCAATGTCGGCGAACGCACCAACGTGACCGGCTCCGCCCGCTTCCGCAAACTCATCAAGGCGGGCGATTTCGCGGCTGCGCTCGATGTCGCGCGCGATCAGGTTGCCAATGGCGCCCAGATCATCGACATCAATATGGATGAAGGCCTGATCGATTCCGAAAAGGCGATGGTCGAGTTTCTCAATCTGATCGCCGCCGAGCCGGATATTGCCCGCGTGCCGATCATGATCGACAGTTCCAAATGGGACGTCATCGAGGCTGGCCTGAAATGCGTTCAGGGCAAAGCGGTGGTCAACTCCATTTCGATGAAGGAAGGCGAGGAAGCCTTCATTCATCATGCAAAGCTCGTCCGCGCCTATGGGGCAGCGGTCGTGGTCATGGCGTTCGATGAAACCGGACAGGCCGATACCGAGGCGCGCAAGATCGAAATCTGTACCCGCGCCTACAATATCCTGACCGAGCAGGTCGGTTTCCCGCCGGAAGACATCATCTTCGATCCGAATATTTTCGCGGTGGCGACAGGTATCGAGGAACACAATAATTACGGGGTCGACTTCATCGAAGCGACCCGGCAGATCATCGCCACCCTGCCGCATGTCCATGTGTCGGGCGGCGTGTCGAACCTATCCTTCTCCTTCCGCGGCAATGAGCCTGTGCGCGAGGCGATGCATGCCGTGTTCCTCTACCACGCCATTCAGGCGGGCATGGATATGGGCATCGTCAATGCCGGTCAGCTGGCGGTTTACGATGCCATCGATCCGAACTGCGCGAGGCCTGTGAGGACGTGGTGTTGAACCGCCGCTCCGACGCGACCGAGCGCCTGCTGGAAATCGCCGAGCGCTTCCGCGATTCCGGTTCCAGGAAGCCAAAGCGCAGGATTTGACCTGGCGCGAATGGCCGGTGGAAAAGCGCCTCGAACATGCACTGGTCAACGGCATTACCGAATATATCGAAGCCGACACGGAAGAGGCGCGCCAGGCAGCCGAACGTCCGCTGCATGTTATCGAAGGTCCGCTGATGGCCGGCATGAATGTGGTGGGCGACCTGTTCGGCGCGGGCAAGATGTTCCTGCCGCAGGTGGTCAAATCCGCCCGCGTTATGAAGCAGGCGGTGGCGGTTCTCCTGCCATACATGGAAGAGGAAAAGCGCCGCAATGCGGAAAACGGCGTCGATGGCGGTGAACGCCAGAGCGCCGGCAAGGTGCTGATGGCGACCGTGAAGGGCGATGTGCACGATATCGGCAAGAATATCGTCGGCGTCGTGCTGGCCTGCAACAATTACGAAATCATCGATCTTGGCGTGATGGTGCCGTCGCAGAAAATCCTGCAGGTGGCGCGCGACGAAAAGGTGGATATCATCGGCCTTTCCGGCCTCATCACGCCCTCGCTCGACGAAATGGCGCATGTGGCGGCGGAAATGGAGCGCGAAGGTTTTGACATTCCGCTTCTGATCGGCGGTGCGACGACCAGCCGTGTCCATACGGCGGTGAAGATTCATCCGCGCTATGAACGTGGGCAGGCGGTCTATGTCATCGACGCCAGCCGTGCCGTCGGCGTGGTTTCCAACCTGCTGTCGCCGGAAGGCAAGCAGAGCTATATTGATGGGCTGCGCGGCGAATATGCCAAGGTTGCAGCCGCTCATGCGCGCAACGAAGCCGAAAAGCAGCGCCTGCCGATCGCGCGCGCCCGCGCCAATGCGCATAAGCTCGACTGGGACAACTTTGTTCCGGCAAAACCGACCTTCACCGGCACCAAGACCTTCGATGATTATGATCTGGCCGAAATCGCGCGCTATATCGACTGGACGCCATTCTTCCAGACCTGGGAGTTGAAGGGCCGTTATCCTGCCATCCTTGAAGACGAGAAGCAGGGCGAGGCAGCCCGGCAGCTTTGGGACGACGCGCAGGCGATGCTGAAAAGATCATCGACGAAAAATGGTTCGCGCCGAAAGCAGTCGTCGGCTTCTGGCCGGCCAATGCGATCGGCGACGATATTCGTCTTTTCACCGATGAAAGCCGGAACGAGGAACTCGCCACTTTCTTCACACTGCGCCAGCAATTGAGCAAGCGCGATGGCCGCCCGAATGTAGCCATGTCCGATTTCGTAGCACCTGTCGAAAGCGGAAAGCAGGATTATGTCGGCGGTTTTGTCGTGACGGCGGGTATTGGTGAAGTGGCGATAGCCGAACGTTTCGAGCGCGCCAATGACGATTATTCGGCCATTCTTGTGAAGGCGCTCGCCGACCGTTTTGCGGAAGCTTTCGCAGAACTGATGCATGAGCGTGTCCGCAAGGAATTCTGGGCTTATGCGTCCAACGAAGCCTATACGCCTGAAGAATTGATCGGGGAGCCTTATAAGGGCATTCGTCCGGCGCCGGGCTATCCGGCTCAGCCCGACCATACCGAAAAGTCTACACTTTTCCGCCTTCTGGATGCGACCTCGAAGACGGGCGTGGAATTGACTGAAAGCTATGCGATGTGGCCCGGTTCTTCTGTATCGGGTCTCTATATCGGCCATCCGGAAAGCTATTATTTCGGCGTGGCCAAGGTTGAACGTGATCAGGTCGAGGATTACGCGAACCGCAAGGGAATGAGTGTCGAGGATGTGGAACGCTGGCTTACACCGATCCTCAACTACACGCCGGTGCGGCTGCCGAAGAGGCTGCGGAATAATCAATGTCGTCGCTTGATTAACTGAATCTCAGACACTCGTATTTCTGACAGATGCGCCAGACGCGTTCGACTGGTTTGTAGTTGTTTATCAATTGCAAGCCGGCGGACGTGGCTGCGTCCTGCCGGCACTCAAGTTTGGAAGGCTGATTGATTTGCCGTCAAGATTGGTGATGCCAATACAATAAGTAATTAATTATGAAAGTAGTTTATAATTTAGATATATGTATTTCTTATACAAAACAGATATTTATATCATCAAAAGGTGTATAGCGAAATTTAGATAAGCGTGTTAGTGATTTGTTGGCGTTTTATTTAAGTTCGCCGAATTTCAATAATCATCAATAGTTGTATTTTTGTTGGGAAGTCTGCAATGAAATGGGAACAAATTTATGAATCCATGCAATCTGCTGACAATGCCGGACAGCTCCTTGAATATATAGATACCTATGCCAGAAAGTGCGGTTTTGCACATACGGCATATGTCATGCGCGTTCCTTTGCTAAACGGCACTGTCAGGTGGCTTAGTTTCGGATCGTTGCCGCAGGAGTGGATAGATCACTATGCGGCCAGAAAATATGCGGATGTCGACCCATTGGTTCGCAAAGCATTGAATAGTATCGAGCCCTTGGTATGGTCGGCCAAGCTTTTTGCAGATGCGCCGCAGATATGGGCGGATGCCCAGCGCTTCAACCTCAAGGTAGGAATTTCCCAGCCGTGCTGGGCGGCGCAGGGCGTGTTCGGAATGCTGTCTTTCCTGAGAAATGGTCCGGCATTGTCTTCCGGTGAGATTTCAATGTTGCGGCGTCAGATGCAGATCGCTGCCAATCTGCTACATTTATCTATGTATGAACATCTCGATGTTCCGACGATGAATTGTGTCTCTGAAGTGAACCTGACGGCACGCGAGCGGGAAATCCTGCGCTGGACGAGTGAAGGAAAGACTGCCGAGATCATCGGCACGATCCTCAATATCTCGACACGTACGGTGAATTTCCACATCAGCAACGTGCTGACCAAGCTCATTGCGGTCAATAAAGTTCAGGCGGTCGCCAAAGCCCGTACCTTCGGACTTCTATAAATATCTTCCAGGTCCCTCGGCGGTTTGATCCGAAGGGCATTTTCAGCGGCTTTCCGGTTTGCGCTTTTTCTGAAACGGGCTACAAATTCATTATCTTTCCCGGAGGATCAATGAATGACTGCTCAGCCAAACTCTCTTGAAGCCCGCGATATCCGTTATCACCTCCATTCCTACACCGATGCTGTCCGCCTCGAAGCGGAAGGTCCGCTCGTCATCGAGCGTGGCGATGGGATCTACGTCGAGGACGTAACTGGCAAGCGCTACATTGAAGCGATGTCAGGTCTTTGGAGTGTCGGCGTGGGCTTTTCGGAGCCGCGTCTGGCCGAAGCAGCTGCACGGCAGATGAAGAAGCTGCCTTTCTATCATACATTTTCCTACCGCTCGCATGGCCCGGTCATCGATCTGGCCGAAAAGCTTGTCTCGATGGCCCCTGTGCCGATGAGCAAGGCTTACTTCACCAATTCGGGTTCCGAAGCCAACGATACGGTCATCAAGCTGATCTGGTATCGCTCCAATGCGCTGGGCGAACCGGAGCGCAAGAAAATCATCTCGCGCAAGCGCGGTTATCATGGCGTAACGATTGCCTCTGCGAGCCTGACGGGCCTGCCCAACAATCACCGTTCCTTCGACCTGCCGATCGACCGTATTCTCCATACGGGTTGCCCTCACCATTATCGCGATGCGCTGCCAGGCGAGAGCGAGGAACAATTCGCAACACGGCTGGCGGATGAGCTGGAGCAATTGATCCTCGCCGAAGGGCCTCACACCATTGCCGCTTTCATCGGAGAGCCGGTGATGGGCGCAGGCGGGTGGTCGTGCCGCCGAAAACCTATTGGGAAAAGGTGCAGGCGGTCCTTAATCGCTACAATATTCTACTGGTCGCCGACGAAGTCATTTGCGGCTTCGGTCGTACCGGTAACCTGTTCGGCAGCCAGACTTTCGATATGAAGCCGGATATTCTGGTCATGTCGAAGCAGCTTTCGTCATCCTATCTGCCGATTTCGGCCTTCCTTATCAATGAGCGCGTTTACGCACCGATTGCAGAAGAAAGCCACAAGATCGGCACGCTTGGGACGGGCTTTACGGCATCCGGCCATCCGGTGGCGGCAGCGGTAGCGCTGGAAAACCTCGCGATCATCGAAGAACGCGATCTGGTCGCCAATGCACGCGACCGCGGCGCCTATATGCAGAAGCGCCTGCGCGAGCTGCAGGATCACCCGCTGGTTGGCGAAGTGCGCGGCGTCGGTCTCATTGCCGGTGTCGAGCTTGTCACCGATAAACAGGCCAAGACAGGCCTTGAGCAGGCGGGCGCTCTAGGTGCCCAGGCAAATGCTGTTCTTCAGGAGCGGAGCGTCATTTCCCGTGCGATGGGCGATACACTTGCCTTCTGTCCGCCGCTCATCATCAATGACGAGCAGATCGATACGATGGTATCGGCGCTGGAGGCGACGCTGAACGATGTTCAGGCGAGCCTCGCCCAAGTAATACTCGCCAAGTAATAATTTGCTCTGGAGCTGTCCGAATGACGGGCAGCTCCAAAGCGGAAATTTGTTTAATATCACAAAAATTGTATGATTTTCCGTGACTTGGCCGAAAATCAGCTTTTGTGAGCGCGCGCAAGTTTGTTCCGGCCCTGCTTGCAAATACGGTAAGTTTTTCGCGCAAGCCGGTCGCAATACGCGATAGGGTTCTTTCACTTTCCCGCATCATTTCACGACAATGCGCGCATCGCGGCTTTTGCCGCATCTGTGCCGGATGAAGGCATTTGCCATCCCTCCCGCCAGTATCGAGACCCCATCCGGTTGCCGGGAGTAACTAGTCGTGCATCATGCATCCCTGACCAAGAACCTGACGCATCTTCAGCGCCTTGAGGCGGAAGCTATCCATATTTTTCGCGAGGTCGCGGCAAGTTTTTCCAACCCGGTAATGCTTTATTCGGTCGGCAAGGATTCGTCGGTGATGCTGCATCTGGCGATGAAGGCATTCTATCCTGCTCCACCGCCATTTCCTTTCCTGCATGTTGATACGACATGGAAGTTTCGGGAGATGATCGAATTTCGCGATGCTCAGGCACGTGAAAAGGGTTTCGAGCTGCTCGTGCATATCAACGAGGACGGCGTGCGCGAGAATATTGGCCCCTTTAGCCACGGGTCGAATGTCCACACCCATGTGATGAAGACGGTCGCCTTGCGGCAGGCGCTCGACAAGTACAAGTTCGATGCCGCTTTTGGCGGCGCCCGTCGCGACGAGGAGAAATCGCGCGCCAAGGAGCGCATTTTTCCTTCCGTAACGCACAGCATGGATGGGACCCCAAGAACCAGCGTCCGGAAATGTGGAAGATCTACAATACCCGCGTTTCCGCAGGGAATCGATCCGCGTCTTTCCGTTGTCGAACTGGACTGAGCTCGATATCTGGCAATATATCCTGCAGGAGAATATCCCCATCGTGCCGCTTTATTTTGCGGCGCATCGTCCCGTGGTTGAGCGTGACGGCATGCTGATTATGGTCGACGATGACCGCATGAAATTGCGCCCGGACGAACGGGTGGAAAACCGGCTGGTGCGTTTCCGCACGCTTGGCTGCTATCCGCTGACCGGCGCAATTGAATCCAGTGCTGCGGACCTTTCCGATATTGTCGAAGAAATGCTGATTGCCCGTACATCCGAGCGGCAGGGCCGGGCCATTGATCGCGACGAAGCCGGTTCGATGGAGAAAAGAAGCGCGAGGGCTATTTCTGATGAATGCGATAATCAAGCCTGTTGCGACCAATGCCGCAGTCAGCGACTTTCTGGCCGATCAGGAGCGCAAGACGCTGTTGCGCTTCCTCACTTGCGGGTCGGTGGACGACGGCAAATCGACGCTCATCGGGCGCCTGCTCTATGACACGAAACTGATCTTCGAGGACCAGCTCGCATCGTTGAAGAACGATAGCCGCAAGTTCGGCACCACGGATGACGACTTCGATTTCGCATTGCTGGTTGACGGTCTGGAGGCAGAGCGAGAGCAGGGCATCACCATTGATGTCGCCTATCGCTTCTTTTCGACGCCGCGCCGCAAGTTCATCGTCGCGGACACGCCGGGGCATGCGCAATATACGCGCAACATGGCAACAGGGGCCTCTACCGCTGATCTTGCCATCGTGCTGGTCGATGCGCGTCAGGGTGTGCTGACCCAGACACGGCGCCATTCCTTTATTGCTGCCGCACTTGGTATTCGTCACATCGTTTTGGCCGTGAACAAGATCGATCTGGTCGATTTTTCGCAAGAAGCCTTCGAGCGTATTGTCGCGGACTATATGAGCTTCGCCAAAGAGCTTGGCTTTGTCAGCGTGCAGCCGATCCCGCTCTCGGCGCGCTTCGGCGACAATGTCATGCTGCCGTCGCCCGCATGGGCTGGTATCAAGGGCCGCATCTGCTCGAACATCTGGAAACCGTGCGCATCGATACGGAGGCGGCGGCAAAGCCCTTTCGTTTTCCGGTGCAATATGTGAACCGGCCCAATCTCGATTTTCGCGGTTTCTCCGGCACTGTGGCCTCCGGTTCGATCAGCGCCGGTGATGCCGTGGTGGTTGCCAAATCCGGCAAGACCTCCCGCGTGAAACGCATTGCCACCTATGACGGTGACCTGCCGCGGGCATCCGAAGGGCAGGCCGTCACGCTGGTGCTGGAGGACGAGATCGAGGTTTCGCGCGGCAATATGCTGGTAGGGAAGGAGGCCCGGCCCGAAGTGGCTGATCGCTTCGCCGCGAATATAGTCTGGTTCGGTGAGGAGGCGTTGCATCCCGGCCGATCCTATATCCTGCGCACCGAGACCGACCAGACGCCGGTAACGATCAACGAGATCGTATACAGAACCGATATCGATAGTTTCACCCGCCAGGGAGCTTCTCGTCTCGACCTCAACGAGATTGGACTTTGTCATCTCCAGACCGTGGATCAGATTGCATTCGATCCTTACGCCGACAATCGCGTAACCGGCGCGTTCGTGTTGATCGACCGGCTTACAAACGCGACTGTGGGTGCTGGGATGATCGATAGTGCGCTTCGTCAGGCGACGAATGTGCATCTGCAATCCTTCGATCTCGACAAGCAGACGCGCGCGGCGCAGAAGTTCCAGAAACCGGCAGTACTCTGGTTTACGGGTCTGTCCGGCTCCGGCAAATCCACCATTGCAAACAGGCTGGAGCAGCGGCTTCATGCGCTGGGCAAGCACACCTATCTGCTGGATGGCGACAATGTCCGCCATGGCCTCAACAGCGATCTGGGCTTCTCCGAGAAGGACAGGGCCGAAAATATTCGTCGTGTCGGAGAGGTCGCCCGTTTGATGACCGATGCGGGCCTGATCGTCCTGGTCTCCTTCATTTCGCCTTTCCGGGCCGAGCGGGATCGCGTTCGCACCCGCCTGCCGGAGGGCGAATTTGTCGAGATTTTCGTGGATACGCCGATAGAGGAATGTATGGCCCGCGATCCGAAGGGGCTTTATGCGCAGGCGTTGCGCGGCGAGATCAAGGCTTTCACCGGCATTGATTCTCCGTATGAAGCGCCCCTTTCGCCGGAACTCCGCCTGAATACGACGGGCCGTGACGTTGACGAACTCGTCGCGGAAGTGGAAAGATATCTTGCCGAACGTGGTATCATCGGCAGTTATGGCAGCGATTCCTGGTCGATCTGAACAATGAAGATTTCCGCCTCTCCGAAAGCCGGTCCGAACGGCGAAGCAATGCTCGTCGTCCTGCAGGAAGCTGCACTGGAGGCGGGCGCGTCATCATGAAGCATTATGCCAATGGTTGCGCGGTTCAGAGCAAGAAGGATTCCTCACCCGTCACGGAGGCGGATCGCGATGCGGAGGCCATCATTCTTGCGGCAATTGCTTCCGTCGCTTCAGATATTCCCGTCGTGGCGGAAGAAGAAGTGGCGGCAGGGCGGCTTCCGTCACAGCTGGGGCGGCGGTTTCTACTGGTCGATCCGCTGGACGGGACACGTGAGTTTCTGCTGCGTAACGGCGATTTCACGGTGAATATCGGCCTGATCGAGGATGGTGTTCCGGTTCTCGGTATCGTTTATGCGCCGGTTCGCAATCGCTTGTTTATTGGAGATAGCAGCGGTGCTGAAGAAATAACGACGACCAAAGATCATGCAGTCCAAACACGGCGTGGGATAGCGGTGCGTGTTCACGGGGCGGAACAGATCGCTGTCTGCAGCCGGTCACACAACAATCCGGAAACGAAAAGTTCTTGAGCGACAACAGGATCAGCAACTGCGTTTCTGTCGGTTCGTCGCTAAAATTCTGCTTGATTGCCAGCGGAGAGGCCGACATCTATCCGCGTTTCGGCCCAACAATGGAATGGGATACCGCGGCGGGCGATGCCGTGTTACGCGCTGCTGGCGGTCTTACCACCACTTTCGAGGGAGAGCCGCTCTCTTATGGCCAGCGCGCCAATGAAGGTGTTGCAGGTTTCGCCAATCCTGATTTTGTGGCTTTTGGCGGTGGCACGAAGCCCGTTTTGCTGCGGTTTGATGCTTGCTGGAAAGATGTTTCCGACTTTTCAAGTCAGGCGTTTAAAAACGACAAGATGCTCTTGCGGCTTGAAATTTGGGGCGTTATAAGCCGCCTCAATGGTCACGGCCACATGGTCACGGAGTGTAGCGCAGCCTGGTAGCGCACCTCGTTCGGGACGAGGGGTCGGAGGTTCGAATCCTCTCACTCCGACCATTTTTCCCGGAGGTTTCGCCTTATTCTGCTTTCCCGAAAACCGACATGCGCATGAACTCTCCATCATACTGGGCGAGGGCGACCACGCGTTTGCGATCCAGTATTTCCACACGATTTGACCGGAACAGGATCAGACCTTCTTCACGCAGGTCGCGCAGCATTCGATTGAGGTGGATCGGTGTCAATCCCAAGGCATCGGCAAGCTGATACTGCGTCAGCGGGCAATAGAAAGAATCCGGATCGCCCATCCCGCATGATTGCACACGATCAGAAAGCTCAAGAAACAGATGTGCGGTTCGGACGAAAGCGGCCCGACATCCGATATTGGTAAGATGCTCAATTAACATTGACCGCTGGCGCGCAAGAAGCTCGATGAGGATCAGGCTGAGGCGCGGCGCACTCTCAATCGAGGCTTCAAGCGAGGCAAGCGAAATTTCGAAAACCGACATAGGTGTGATCGCAGCTATGGTGTTGTAGCTGTATCCGTCGGCGGTTCGGAGGCCCAGAAAATCGCTTCGCATTGGGAAATCGATAATCTGCCGTTCACCGCTCGACAGATCGCGATAAACACACCCCAGCCGGAGCGCACGAGATGGATACTTCTGACGCGCGCACCCTGTTCGATAATGGTGGCATCGGCGGTAAAATCGCTTTCAATAATGGTCAGCGAAGAAAGCGCGTCTGTTTCCCGCGCTTCAAGCTTGGCAAGAATTGAGCTGACTCCAATAAACCAATCAGCGCTTCAATCGATGGGTCTGTGGTCTGCTTGCCACTGTGCATTTTCAACCCGTTGGAACCTATCTCGAAAGATGCGAAACTGTCCCTTTATGTCGATCAATTCAGTAAAATTGAAAACCAAATAAACGAAAGATATAGGCACTATATCCTCCCGCTCTGCAAGTCGTTCTTATGGGCGGTCATAAATTTCTGCATTGCTAACATAAGTTAATGACACGATTATTTCCCGGTAGCAATATTTACCATGAACCAGCCTACAGGTCTATCAAGGCAAACACAGGAAATCATTCGTCTCTGACGAAAGTAATAGTTGGATGCATAAACATAGAGCAACTTGAGTAGCGCCGGGAGTATCGCATGTTGGAGACGAGAGGGATAGCCTCTGGGCTGCGTCGGAGAGCGTGGGCGACAGAGCTAACGCTGCGAGCATTGAGGCAGCGCGTGGACGGCGTATGCTGCTCGTATGCAGGAGCAATCTCGAGCGGCAGTGCCTTTATAATGGCCTTGTGCTGAATGGCCTCAAGCTTCCGGTGGAGACACAAGCGGCGATTGAGCTGGCGGATCCAGCAGACGATATTGCTGTTGTTCTTATCAATATAGGTTCGAAGCGGCTGGCGGATCCGTTCTTCTCGGAAAAATTGCAGGCTGTGATCGAACTCTGGCGTCCGGTTCCAGTCGTTTTTCTTGCTGAGCGTGAGGAATGGGCACAGGTCGCACGCGCCATGGAAATCGGAGCTCGTGGCTATATCCCCACTTCCGTCGATATAAAGGTCTGCGTCGAGGCCATTCATCTGGCTACTGCTGGCGGCATGTACGTGCCCGCTTCGATGGTTTTCAGAGTGCACCGACGGATGTCGATGATGATGTTTTGGGTGAATTGCTCACGGCGCGGGAAATCGAAGTCGTCCACGCCATTCGTATTGGCAAGTCGAACAAGATCATTGCTTTTGAACTCGGTATGAGTGAAGGCACGGTCAAGGCGCATGTACATAATATCATGAAGAAGATCGGCGCCGCGAACCGCACGGAAGTGGCATGCAAGCTGCACAGAATGTACGGCGAGAAATTCGATCTCGACTAAAATGCCGGGTTTTTATGCATGTCTCCCGAAACCGGCTCCTCCTTTGACCAGGGTGAGACAGCCCATAGTCCTGCTTTGCGATTTCGCTTGAACTCGCAGCTCAACATTCGTTGGCGAAAAATCCCGGAAAGCGAATGCCATTCGCGGCCATGCGAACTGAAGTGGTTGCTTTCTATCAAAAACCGCGAAATTACCCGAACGCAATCCGAAGAATTTTAGCTCTGGGATAAAAATGCAGCTTACCCCCGTCACAACGCAATTCTTGAGCTCGCTCGCAAGCAGGGGCAGGTTCTGGTGGATGACCTTGCTGCGGCTTTCGAAGTGACGCCGCAGACGGTGCGAAAGGATTTGAACGACCTTTGCCGCGCCCGGATGTTGCGTCGCATTCATGGGGGCACTCTATCCGTCTGGCGTGGAGAACATGGAATATGAAGCGCGACGCCGCATCGCCGCGCACGAAAAGGAATCAATCGGGCGTGCCGCCGCTGAAATTATCCCGGACGGAGCTTCCTTGTTCATCAATATTGGCACTACGACCGAAGCCGTCGCCCAAGCGCTGGTCGACCACGACAATTTGATGGTCATTACCAATAATATTAACGTCGCGAACACGTTGCGCGTTCATCCCTCGATCGAGGTGGTGGTTGCAGGTGGTGTCGTGCGTCCGTCTGATGGGGGCATCGTCGGTGAAGCTGCGGTTGATTTCATCCGGCAGTTCAAGGTCGATTATGCGATTATCGGCGCTTCCGCCATGGACGAGGACGGAGCTCTTCTCGATTTCGATTTCCGCGAAGTGAAAGTGGCGCAAGCCATCATCGCCAATGCCCGGCACGTCATTCTCGTGACTGACTCCACGAAACTGGAACGGACCGCTCCGGTGCGCATCGGTCATATATCGCAAATCGACACCTTCATCACGGACCATTGTCCGTCGAACCAGTTGCGAGAATTATGCCGGGAAAGCGAGGTCGATCTCATCGAAACCCTTGGAGAAAGCCAGACGGAAGAAAAACGGGCGTAGGTTCGTTTCATTTTCGGTTTGCTTTCGTATTAAATGAATTATATTCGCTTTGGTTTTCGGAGACTGGTCTTCGGGGTTCGCCATGGCGCAAGAGAAACTATTCGACATTTTTGTAATCGGCGGCGGCATTAACGGCTGCGGTATCGCGCGTGATGCGGTTGGCCGGGGATTTTCAGTTGGCCTTGCTGAAATGAATGATCTGGCAAGCGGCACCTCCTCGCGGGCAACCAAACTCATTCACGGCGGTTTGCGCTATTTGGAGCACTACGAATTTCGTCTGGTGCGCGAGGCGCTGATGGAGCGCGAGGTGCTGTGGGCCAATGCACCGCACATCATTCATCCGATGCGGTTCGTGTTGCCTTATCATAAAGGCGGAATGCGCCCTGCATGGTTGTTGAGGCTCGGATTGTTTCTCTATGACCATTTGGGCGGGCGTAAAAGCTCCCCGCGACGCGTACGCTCGATATGCGCTCCGACCCGGCAGCGCAGCCCCTGAAGCCCCTTTTACGAAGGCCTTTGAATACTCCGATTGCTGGGTGGACGACGCGCGTTTCGTTGCTTTGACCGCCCGTGATGCCGCGGATCGTGGCGCGATGATCAAAACCCGAACCAAAGTCGTGGCGGCTCGTCGTGACAGCGAATACTGGACCATTACGCTGGAAGATACCGGTACATATGAGCGCGAGGAAGTTCGCGCTCGCCTACTGGTCAATGCTGCTGGTCCCTGGGCCGACAAGGTATTGCAGGGTGTCGAGGGAGACCGACAGCTGCACAATGTCCGGCTGGTTCAGGGCAGCCATATCGTGGTGCGCAAGAAATTCTCCGGTCCCCGTTCCTATTTCTTCCAGAACAATGACGGGCGCATCATCTTTGCCATTCCCTATGAGGACGACTTTACCCTGATCGGCACGACCGATCAGGATTATCAGGGTGATCCGGCCAAGGTTGCGATCACCGATGGCGAGACTGACTATCTTTGCGCGGCAGCCAGCGAATATTTCAAGGATCCGGTCAATCGTTCGGATATCGTCTGGACTTATTCCGGTGTGCGCCCGCTTTATGATGACGGCGCGAGCAAGGCACAGGAAGCAACACGCGATTATGTGTTGAAAGAGGATGCGCCGGATGGGCTTGCTCCTCTGATCAATGTGTTCGGGGGCAAGTTGACCACGGCGCGGCGACTTGCCGAACATATGCTGGAGAAGATCGAGCATCGGCTGGGGCAAAAGGTGCGCCGTGGACCCATGCAGCACCCTTGCCCGGCGGTGATTTCGTGGATATCGAGTTTGAGCGTGAGCTGCAAAAGGTGACTGCCGCCTATCCTTTCCTGACGCCCACTCATGCGCGGCGTCTGTTCCGGCAATATGGAACGCGTATTCATGTTCTGCTTGGAGAAGCCGTTTCACTTGCCGACCTCGGACAGCATTTCGGTGCCGATCTTTATGAAGCCGAAGTGCGGTATCTGCTTGAGAATGAATGGGCAGTGAGCGCCGAGGATATTTTGTGGCGGCGTACGAAACTTGGTCTTCGCCTCAATGCGGCGGATGTTTCCTCACTTGAGGAGTATCTGAAGCCAGCACGCGTCGCCTAAGCTCTCTCAATCTTTAGCCGCACTTGCCAGTTATGCCGTGAGCCGTCATTATCCTCCCATAAAGCGGGTTCCAGCCTTCCTGGGAGGAAAAGATGGGCACGCCGCAAGACCGAACACATGCTGATCGGATTCAGTCTGCAATCATGACGGCGAGTGGGGCTGCCAGATCCGCTCTGGTCGCCTCATGGCGGCGCTCGGCGGAACTGCATGGGCTTGATCCTGCCGAGCTGGGTTCGGTGCGCACCCTTTCCGACGGTGAGTTCAGAACCGCACATCAGCGTATCGAGCGCCTCGTGAGTATTGCGCAAGCCAGTATGGACCGCCTTTATCTGGCCGTTGGCGGGGTCGGTTGTTGCGTGCTTCTGGCCGATAGCGAGGGCGTGCCGGTCGAACGTCGCGGCGCACCCGGCGACGATGATACCTTTATCGCTGGGGCTTTGGACCGGCGCTGTCTGGAGCGAGCAAAGCGAAGGCACGAACGGGATCGGCACCTGCATTGTTGAACAGCGCCCGCTGACAATTCATCGCGACCAGCATTTTCATACCCGTAATATCGGGCTTTCCTGTACGGTCGCCCCGATCCATGATCATCAAGGGCGCCTGATGGCAGCACTTGATGTTTCGTCATGCCGCGCCGATCTGACGGAGGCTTTTGCGCAGCTTATATCTGTCGCCGTGATCGATGCTGCACGGCGCATCGAGGCTGAAAATTTCCGTCAGGCTTTTCCCGAGGCTCGTATCATGCTGGCGCCAAGCCCCGACAGAACCGGCGGCGCACTGATCGCGGTCGACAAGGATGATCTGGTTATCGGCGCCACACGTGCGGCGCGTCTGGCCATGGGGCTTGACGATGCCGCTCTTGCGGTTCCGTTGCCTGCAGCCGATCTTCTCGGCTGGCATGCCGATCCACGTGAAGATATGGCGGAATCGGAGCGGAGCGTAATTCTGCGCGCTCTTGCGCGTGCAGAAGGGAATATCTCGGCTGCTGCCGGGCTGTTGGGCATCAGTCGCGCCACGCTTCATCGCAAGCTCAACCGGCTGAAGATCATTCGTCCGCACTAATCAGAAATAAGCGGACACAACTGTCTCAATATTGCGACACATAACCTTGCAAGCTTGAATGTGCGGGATGACTCTTTCCCACGGTCGCGCGATCCTCACGCATGAAACGCTGTAGGAGCAGCGTGGTGTTGGGAGGAATGTCATGAACAAGGTTGAATTCAGCCGGACCGTGAAGCCGGCTTTCGCAAAACGCTACGGAAATTTCATCGGGGCAAATGGGTCGAGCCTAAGTCGGGCCGCTATTTCGAAAACACTTCGCCAGTCAACGGTCAGGTGCTTTGCGAAGTAGCCCGTTCGGATGCCGCCGATGTTGAAGCGGCTCTCGATGCAGCGCATGCCGCCAAGGATGCCTGGGGCAAGACGAGCGCGGCTGAACGCGCGCTCATCCTCAATCGCATTGCTGACCGGATTGAGGAAAATCTGCCTGCGCTCGCTGCTGCAGAAACTTGGGACAACGGCAAGCCAATCCGCGAAACCACCGCTGCCGATCTGCCTCTGGCCATTGACCATTTCCGCTATTTCGCAGGTGTCATCCGTGCGCAGGAAGGCGGCATTTCCGAAATCGACCACGACACGGTCGCCTATCATTTCCATGAACCGCTCGGCGTTGTCGGCCAGATCATTCCGTGGAACTTTCCACTGCTCATGGCAACGTGGAAGCTCGCTCCGGCCCTTGCGGCAGGCAATTGCGTCGTCCTGAAACCGGCTGAACAGACCCCGGCGTCGATCCTCGTGCTTATGGATCTGATCGGCGACCTTCTGCCGCCCGGTGTAATCAATGTCGTCAACGGGTTTGGCCTTGAGGCCGGAAAACCGTTGGCATCGAGCCCGCGCATCGCCAAGATCGCCTTTACCGGCGAAACGACGACCGGTCGACTGATCATGCAATATGCCAGCCAGAACCTCATCCCGGTTACGCTCGAACTTGGCGGCAAATCGCCGAACATCTTCTTCAAGGATGTTGCTGCGGAAGACGACGACTTCCTCGACAAGGCCATCGAAGGCTTTGTGATGTTTGCGCTCAATCAGGGCGAGGTGTGCACCTGTCCGAGCCGCGCTCTCATTCATGAATCGATCTATGACAAGTTCATGGAAAAGGCGCTGAAGCGTGTGGATGCGATCGTGCAGGGCGATCCGCTTGATCCTGCCACGATGATCGGCGCGCAGGCCTCCAGCGAACAGCTTGAAAAATCCTGAGCTATCTCGACATCGGCCGTCAGGAAGGTGCTGAAGTGCTGGCAGGTGGCGAGCGCAATATCCTGCCGGGCGATCTGGCTGGCGGCTACTATGTCAAGCCGACCGTATTCAAGGGCACCAACAAGATGCGTATTTTCCAGGAGGAAATCTTCGGACCGGTCGTGTCTGTTGCTACCTTCAAGGACGATGCGGAGGCGCTATCGATTGCCAACGATACGCTTTACGGTCTGGGTGCCGGTATATGGACCCGTGACGGGACACGTGCCTATCGCTTCGGGCGTGCCATTCAGGCCGGTCGTGTCTGGACCAATTGCTACCATGCCTATCCGGCCCATGCGGCATTCGGCGGTTATAAGCAGTCGGGTATCGGTCGCGAAAACCATCTGAAAATGCTGGACCATTATCAGAACACCAAGAATATGCTGGTGAGCTACAGCCCGAAGAAACTGGGTTTCTTCTAACCAAAGTTGAACCCGCAACCGCAATACGGAGAAAAATCTTCGTATTGCGCTCAATCAAGGGCAGAGCCGTTCTTCATGCCAGTATTGCATCGAGCATAACGGCTTCCAATACCCTCCCAAGGGGCCTGGGCGGAAACGCCCGGGTGACCTTTTCTGGAGCACATCCCGAAAAGTGTGAAACGGATTTCGGACGAGATGCGCTCTAATGTCTCCGTAAAGCATTCATTTCTTCCGTCTTCCAGGAAGCCAGCGCAGTTCGACAACGAAGGAGAAACTTCATGGCAAAGACAATGAAAGCCGCCGTGGTGCGGGCATTCGGAAAGCCGCTGACGATCGATGAAGTGCCAGTACCTGAGCCCGGTCCGGGGCAGATACAGGTTGCCATCCATGCGTCCGGCGTTTGCCATACCGATCTGCATGCAGCCGAAGGCGACTGGCCCGTGAAGCCCAATCCGCCATTCATTCCGGGGCATGAAGGCGTCGGTTATGTGTCGGCTGTGGGGCGTGGTGTCAAACACGTAAAGAGGGGATCGCGTCGGCGTTCCATGGCTTTACACTGCGTGCGGACACTGTCGTCATTGTCTGGGCGGATGGGAAACGCTCTGCGAAGAACAGCTTAATACAGGCTATTCGGTCAATGGCGGCTTTGCCGAATATGTCGTGGCCGACCCGAACTTTGTCGGACATCTGCCGAAGAATATCGATTTTAACGAAATCGCGCCGGTTCTCTGTGCTGGCGTGACGGTCTATAAGGGCCTTAAGGTAACCGACACCAAACCGGGCGACTGGGTGGTGATTTCAGGTGTCGGCGGGCTTGGCCATATGGCCGTGCAATATGCCAGGGCCATGGGACTGAATGTTGCCGCCGTCGATATCGATGACCGCAAGCTCGATCTCGCGCGGAAACTTGGTGCGACGGTAACCGTCAACGCCAAGACGCATAACGATCCGGCGGCCTATATCAAAAAGAAACCGATGGCGGCGCACAAGGCGTGCTGGTTACGGCTGTTTCGCCGATTGCATTCGAACAGGCCCTGGGTATGGTATCGCGGGGTGGGACTGTATCGCTGAACGGTCTGCCACCTGGCGATTTCCCGCTCTCTATCTTCAACATGGTGCTGAACGGCGTAACCGTGCGCGGCTCAATCGTCGGTACGCGGCTCGATTTGCAGGAGTCGCTGGATTTTGCAGCCGACGGCAAGGTCAAGGCCACCATCCATACCAGCAAGCTGGAAGACATCAACGCCATCTTCGACGATATGCGCCAAGGCAATATTGAAGGCCGCATCGTGATGGACCTGACTCAATAGGCGGCTTGAGTTAATATGCGAATGGGCGGTGGAATTCCGCCCTTTCGTATCATGGAGGAGGATATGGTTGAGCAAGCTTCCGGCGGCAAGGGGCAGGTGAGCGCTACCTCGGCTGCGCTCGATCTCATCCGCGAACTGCAGGCCGAATATGGGCCGATCATGTTCCATCAGTCCGGCGGTTGCTGCGACGGTTCATCGCCCATGTGCTATCCGCAGGGCGAATTCATCGTCGGCGATACGGACGTGAAGCTCGGTGAGATCGGCGGCGCGCCGGTCTATATCAGCGGCCCGCAATATGAGGCATGGAAACATACCGAACTCATCATCGATGTCGTGCCGGGGCGCGGCGGCATGTTCTCGCTCGACAATGGGCGCGAGGTTCGGTTTCTGACGCGCTCGCGTGTCTGTTCGGTTCCCTGATTTTCCTTTTCGTTTCCCGGCAAAGCGGTTAGTTAGGGCGGAGAGGGAGGAGACGATCCGATATGACCGCAGCTGGAAAACGAGCAACCATTCATGATGTGGCACGCCTTGCCGGGGTGTCGATCAAGACAGTTTCACGCGTTTATAATGACGAACCGAATGTTCGCGACGCCATTCGCGAAAAGGTCAGGCAGGCGGGGAGTGAGCTGCGTTATCGTCCCAATGCCGCCGCCCGCAATCTCGTTGAGCGGCGTTCTCATCTGATCGGGCTGTTTTTCGAGAATCCGAGCGCCAGCTATGTCACCGAACTGCAGATGGGTGCGCTGGAACGATTGCGTGACACGCGATACCGGCTGCTGATCTTCCCTGTCGAAAATCGCGACGATATCCGCGGGGCGCTGATCGAAACGGCGCATGCTTCCGGCCTTGATGGCATCATCGTGACGCCGCCCATGTCGGACGATCCTGAAATTCTGGCCGAATTGATCGCGTCTGCCATGCCCTTTGCCCGTGTCGCCGGCGATGTGAACGTACACCCGACCGACAGCGTTACCATCGATGATGAAACGGCGGCTGTCGATCTGATGAACTATCTCCTCCAGCTCGGGCATCGTCGGATTGCTATCGTGATCGGTGATCCGACGCACCGTTCGGCAGAGCTGCGTCTTGCAGGCTATCGGCGCGCGCTGGAAGAGGCGAGGATCGAGCGCAATCCGGATTATGAGGTGCAGGGCGGATTCAGTTTTGCGAGTGGCCTCGCTGCCGGAAAGAAGCTGCTCTCGCTTGAGGAACCACCGACAGCCGTGTTTGCGTCCAATGACGATATGGCCGCTGCCGTCATGCAGATTGCCTATGACCGTAACATCGCGATACCGGATCAGCTGACAGTGGTCGGCTTCGATGACAGTGCGATCGCCAGCATGGTTTCGCCGCAGATCACCACCGTCCGCCAGCCGATTTTCGAGATGGCCCGCGATGCCGCTGATATGCTTCTGAACCAGATTGACACGGGCCATTTATCGGCTTCCCGGCGGATTGAGTATAAACTCATCGTCCGCCAGTCATCAGGCAAGGTTCCCGCCTGATGCGACAGGTCAGCTTTGCGATTGCGGGCCGGGGAAGAAACGCTCGCGGGCGAAATTGCTGCCGAAGATCATGTCATATTGCAGCATCTGATAGTCACGCAGGAGCGGCGGGAATGGCGGCCTCTGTTGCCAGCCTTCCTCGGCATTTTCCGACCGGTCGAAAATCGCATGATTATCGACGACGCGGTATTGCTCGTGCAACTGACGCAGGAAGCCTGTGTAATAGGGATGCTGCATCCCTGCCATATCCAGAATGTGCAGCGGCAGGAAGGCGGGGCTGATCGTGCCTGTTCCCCGCTCGGCGCCCCGCTTGTTCGACCAGAGCACCAGAGGCGTTTCGTGCTGCAGCATCATATCGGCAGCAGGCGCCGTACGGCTTGCGACCCGACTTGTCATAAATCCGGTCTCGACATAGGCGGGCCGAGCGGCGGCAGATGGTCGCCGAAGAAGACGAGAATGGTTTCGCGGTCGCGCCTGGACGCCCATTTCATCAATCGCTCAAGGCTTGCATCGGCATCCATGGCACCTTGCGAATAGGAACGGACCGACTGGCGTGTGTGTTCGCTGGCGTCGGTCTGCACCTCAAGCTTGGAATCCGGGTAGCGATTGGCTTGGTAAGGGCCATGTCCCTGAAGGGAAACCGCGAAGAAGAAGAAGGGTGCATCCATGGAATCTGCTTCGCGGATGATTTCATCGGTCAGGGCCGCGTCGGAGGCCAATGAGCCGCGCTTTTCCAGCGGCGGCATGTTTTCTTCCGACATGAACTTGTCGAAGCCCATGTTTTCATAGACGGGACCACGGTTCCAGAACCATTGACGGTAGGGATGAATGGCGCGCGTCGCGTAACCCTGTTCCTTGAAAAGCTTGCAAGCGAGGGAAGAGGACGGCGGATATATTGTTGATACGGGATACTGCCGGACGGCAGGAAGGCCTTGGAAAATCCGGTCAGAGCCTCGAACTCGACATTGGCGGTCATGCCGCCAAATTCCGGCGAGAAGACATGGCCGGATTGTTCCGCGCGCACCGTCGGAATGGGGTCCGCACTGAAAGCCACACCCGGAAGGCGCGTCGGGTCCCAGAAGGATTCGCTCATCACCATGATGACGTCGGGTTTTCTGGCATCGAACGCGGCAGGGATCAGCTGCGCAGGCGGTTCGATAGCGGCAATTGCTTCTGGAGAATAGCCTTCCGGCGCGAAGACGGTCGCCATCGGCACATTCAGGATGAAGGCCATGGTAAAGCCGTTATGGGCGTAGTTTTCCTTCTGGTCCCACATGATCGGCAGAATACGCAGACGGTCACGTGCCAGCGAAAAGCTGGCATAGTCGGAAATGACTGCGAACCAGGCGAGCAGCGGCAGCGCGAAGGCGAGACGCAGCATTCGCCCCTTCCACGGAATTGGATCGAAGCGCCTCCACCAGAACAGTGTCACGGTAATCATCAATGCTGCGGAAGCAATGAGAAGCAAGGCTATGCCGACAGCACTCCACGGACGGTCACGCACCAAGAGCGGCAAAAGATCGACGATCTGACGGGCGTAGAAAATCGCTCGGATAAAGCGGGTCGCCGAGATAAAGGCTCTTTTCGCGCGCGGTCGTTGCCGCAATCAGCGCCAGCGGGCCGACAACAAAGAAGCCATAGTGAATCCGTCCGAAAATAGCGTCGCTTGCCGTTAGTACGACGACGAAGAGCGCAACCGTCGTCCATGCAGGCTTATGCGGCGTGCGGAAGAACTGCATCGTATCGGTGAACGAACCGCGTACGATCCATTCGATGGCGAAAACCAGAAGGGTGGACAGCACGATGGAAGCAAGCGCAATCACTGCGAGGCGCAGCGGCCAGGCAATACGGGCAGGCCCGAAAATCGCGGCATCGCTCCAGCGACGCGCTGCGGTATTTTCCATCACACCCGGCATGTTTTACTCATCAACTCCCAAACTTTTACAAAAATCCTGTCACATTTCTGTCATGGAAATGTCAACTCACGTTTGAAGCACGCTTGGGCGGCGAGTGATACGCACCGTGATCTGAATGGATGATGAATGGAGCATTTAAAATGAGAACAGGGCCGGAATTGATCCGGCCCTGTCCATGGCTATATAGCGGATTGGATTACGAAAAGACGTCTTCCAGTCCCTTGGTCAGTTCCAGCGCCTGCCGCTCGAACAGGCGGCGATAGATGCCGCCCGGCTTGCGGATAAGCGCGTCGTGATCGCCTTCTTCAAGGATCTTGCCCTTGTCGAAGACCAGCAGCCGGTCAAGTGCACGAACCGTCGAAAGCCGGTGCGCAATGACAAGCGTTGTACGACCCACCATCAGCCGTTCCATTGCCTGCTGGATCAGCACTTCCGATTCTGAATCGAGGCTCGATGTGGCCTCATCCAGAATAAGGATTGGTGCATCTGCCAGAAATGCACGGGCAATCGCGACACGCTGACGCTCGCCGCCCGAAAGCTTCACGCCGCGTTCACCGACAAGCGTTGCATAGCCCTTTGGCAGGCGGCTGATGAAGTCGTGCGCGCTTGCAAGCTTCGCAGCTTCTTCGATCTCCGCCTGTGTCGCGCCGGGGCGTGCATAGGCGATGTTCTCGGCCAGCGTCCGGTGAAACAGGATCGGCTCCTGCTGCACGATAGCGATCTGCGATCTGAGCGATGCCTGCGTAACATCGGCAATGTTCTGCCCGTCGATCAGGATGGCACCGCCACTGACATCGTAGAGACGTTGGATGAGCTTGACGAATGTCGTCTTGCCCGAACCCGAATGACCGACCAGACCAACCCGTTCGCCAGCTTCGATCTTGACCGAAAAGTCGCGATAGAGAGCGGCTTCGTGGTTGCCATAGTGGAAAGTGACGTGATCGAAAGTGATCTCGCCGTTTCCGATCTTGATCGCCGGTGCACCTGGCTTGTCGGCAATGCCGTAAGGCTGCGCCTCAATGTCGACCAGTTCCTCCATGTCGTTGACCGAACGCTGCAGGTTGCGGATGTGCATGCCGACGTCGCGCAGATAGCCTTGCAGCATGAAGAAGGCTGTCAGGACGAAGGTGATATCGCCCGCCGTTGCCTTGCCCTGGCTCCACAGATAGAGCGCAAAGGCAATGACCACACCGCGCATTACCAGCAGGTTGGCGCCTTGAATGAAACCGTTCAGCGTACCGATCAGCCATGTGCGACGAGTACGGCCGCGCCACTTGGTAACGACCTTTGCCAGACGCACATCTTCGCGGCTTTCCGCACCGAATGCCTTGACAACGGCATTGCACGAAATGGCATCGGCCAGAGCGCCGCCCATACGTGTGTCCCAGCTATTGGCAAGCGTTGCCGCTGGCGCGACAAAGCCAAGCGAAATCACAATCGTGCAGACGATGAAAAGCACCGAACCGATTGCGACCAGCAGTCCCATCAGTGGCCAATACCACGATAGAAGTACCACCGAACCAACCAGCATCAGGATCGATGGTAACAGTGCCACGATCAGCGTATCGTTAAGCAGGTCGAGCGCCCACATGGCACGCGAGACCTTGCGGACCGTCGATCCGGCAAAGGCATTGGCGTGCCAGTCGGTCGAAAAGCGCTGCAGCTTGCGGAACGAACTTGCTGCCATGTCGCTCATGATCTTCAAGGTGAAGTCCGTGATGACATAGAAGGTCAGCTGGCGCGTAACCAAGGCGAGCGCACCAAGCGCAAGCAGGATGATCAAAGCGTGAATGGCAGCATCCCACGCACCTTCGTTACCTAATGAAAGCGCGTCGACCAATCGACCGGAATAGAGCGGTGTCAGAACATCTGCGGCTGTTGCGAGCAGCATGCCGATTATCATCAGCGTCAGCCGCAAGGGCTGACTTCGCCAGTGGCCGAATGTGTAGCCGAGGACATTGCGGAAGGCAGGTCCCCGGAAATCTATGCGAAACCGAGTCATATCTACAATACCAGGCCGCGTTTGGGCGGATTCTGGTTCCTTTAAAAGCATTTTCAGCAAAAGTGCGAAGCGGTTTGGCGTCGGACAATGCGTGAAAACAAAGACGAAACAAGCAGCCGGTGAGGGCTGCGGCAAATTTGGAAATGTTGGAATCTGCCCTTTTAGGGAGGGCGTTCAGGCCTCAGCCTGCAATGCGGGCCGAAGACTTAAAGCTTGGAAGCGCCCGCGTTAACACTGGGCACCATCGGGAATGGGTCATAGACACGCATCTCATACCTCTTGCCAGTGTTGCAGATGCGTGCACAATAAATGAGCAGAAAGTTTTGCCAAGGCGCAAAATGACGAATTTTCTATCCAATCATTTGACTGTGACAAATTTGCAAGCCTTGCTTTAAAGCGCGTCGATATAGCTTTCAGACCTGTGTCTGGCGCGTATTTCACTTTTTCGTTATAAGGCGGCTCCGGCCTTGCAATTCCGTCGCTCATGGGTGAAGGGTCATCCTGAGATATATCAGTGCGGTGCACAGGAGAGTTTCATGACAATTCATCAAAATCTGATTGCGGGCGAATGGGTCGGCGGCGACGCGAGCGCCAACATCAATCCTTCGGACACCAATGATGTCGTGGGAACCTATGCGCGGGCAACTGCCGAGGACACCAAGGCTGCGATTGCTGCTGCGAAAGCCGCTTTCCCGGCCTGGTCGCGTTCCGGCATTCTGGAGCGCCATGCCATCCTGCGCAAAACCGCCGACGAAATTCTGGCGCGCAAGGACGAGCTTGGCCGTCTTCTGTCGCGCGAAGAAGGCAAGACGCTGGCCGAAGGCATTGGTGAAACCATCCGCGCCAGCCAGATTTTCGATTTCTTCGCAGGCGAGTGCCTCCGCCTCGCTGGCGAGGTTCTGCCTTCTGCCCGTCCGGGCATCGGCGTCGAGATCACCCGCGAGCCGGTCGGCGTGGTCGGCATCATCACGCCGTGGAATTTCCCGATTGCCATCCCGGCCTGGAAGATCGCTCCGGCACTTTGCTACGGCAACACGATTGTGTTCAAACCGGCTGATCTCGTGCCCGGCTGCTCCTGGGCGATTGTCGATATCCTGCACCGCGCGGGTCTTCCGAAGGGCGTTCTCAACCTCGTCATGGGCAAGGGCTCGGTTGTCGGCCAGACCATTCTGGACAGTGCGGACGTCAACGCCGTCACCTTCACCGGCTCGACCGGTACGGGCAAGCGCGTTGCCGCCGCCTCCATCGAGCATAACCGCCGTTTCCAGCTTGAAATGGGCGGCAAGAACCCGGTAGTTGTTCTGGACGATGCCGATCTCAATGTCGCGGTCGAATCCGTGGTCAATTCGGCCTTCTTCTCGACCGGCCAGCGCTGCACCGCGTCTTCGCGCATCATCGTGACGGAAGGCATCCACGACAAGTTCGTCGCCGCGGCAATCGAAAAGCTCAAGACCGTCGTGGTCGACAATGCCCTGAAGCAGGGCACGCATATCGGCCCGGTCGTGGATGAAAGCCAGCTCAAGCAGGACATGGATTATATCGAGATCGGCCGCAAGGAAGGCGCGAAGCTTGCCTTTGGCGGCGAGCGTCTCAACCGCGAAACACCGGGCTTCTATCTCCAGCCAGCGCTCTTCACCGAAGCCACCAACCAGATGCGCATCAGCCGCGAGGAAATTTTGGGCCCGTCGCTTCGGTCATCCGCGTCAAGGATTATGAGGAAGCGCTTGCCACGGCCAATGATACGAGCTTCGGCCTGTCATCGGGCATCTGCACGACGAGCCTGAAATATGCCACGCATTTCAAGCGCAATTCGGAAGCGGGCATGGTGATGGTCAATCTGCCGACCGCCGGCGTCGATTTCCACGTGCCGTTCGGCGGGCGCAAGGGTTCGAGCTACGGTCCGCGCGAGCAGGGCCGTTATGCAGCCGAGTTCTACACCACCGTCAAGACGGCCTATACGCTGGCCTGATAAAGCATGTCTCCCGAAAGTGGGAACCGGTTTCGGGATAAAGACATGCGTAAAACAAAGCTTAAAGCGTGTCGCGTGAATATGATTGAACGCGACACGCTTTAGCGGTCTGAGTGGATGCAAAACCGGCGGGAAACCGCCGGTTTTTATGCGGCTTTTCGGCCAGGCGGCAAGCTTGCGGGCGAAATGCGATACCGTGCCGTGCAGCAGCATGGTGAAAGCCGCCAGAACAAACAGGCAGGCGAACATCAGATCCACCTTGGCACGCCCATTGGCGAGCAGCATCAGATAGCCGAGCCCCTTGGATGCACCGACCCATTCGCCGACCACCGCCCCGATGGGCGCATAGACGGCGGCGAGGCTCAGACCCGACGCCAGCGAAGGAAAGGCGGAGGGATGCGGATGCGAAACAGGATCGCCATGCGTCCGGCTCCGAGAATTTCCGCCGCGTCGATCAGGCTCGTTTCGGTGCGCCGCATCCCGTCGAAGAAGGTTGAAACGACGGGAAAGAAGATCATCAGCACGGTGACTGCAATCTTGGAAGCCGGTCCATAACCAAGCCAGAGGGTCAGGATGGGGGCGAGCGCGAAGATCGGAATCGCTTGGCTGAACACCATCACCGGCATGACAAGTCGCTGCGCAAGCGGCGACATCATCAGTCCGATGGCGGTGGCGATGCCGACCGCAGAGCCGAGCACCAGACCGCCCAGAACTTCGCCGATGGTGGCAGCGGCATTCTCCGCGATCAGTCCCGCATTGGTCACGAGCGCCTGCACGACATCGAGCGGTCCCGGCAGGATGAAGCGCGGCATCTGACCGATGCTCACCACCGCCTGCCATATGGCGAGTGCCGCCGCCGCCGACAGCAATCCATCGGCGACGCGCTTTATTCGACTTCGGTTCTGGAGTGCTTCGTTCACTATCCGGCTTTCAAACCCATGGACCAGAAATCGGCTTCGAGCCTACTTGCCGTGGCGAAAATCTGGCAGAGTCTTGGCCAGCGCGGGCTTTTTCGAAGTCGTCGCCGATGCGGTCTTTGGCAGCCTGATCGAAAAGCCTGCCCACCGTGTGGCACATGTCCTGATATTCAGCCCCGGCATAGGTATCGATCCATTCCTGATAGGGCGTGCCGGGCAAGGCGGTCGCGGCGAGATTGAGGCCGATCTCGCCATAGCCATGCGCGCAGGGCACAAGCGCCGTCAGCAGGTCGAGGAAATCGCCTGCCTGTCCGCAATCGAGCACATAGCGCGTATAGGCAAGGTTTTCCGGCTCCTCCTTCGTTGCGTAAAGCTCGTCTTCGTTGATCCCTTCGCGGGCGCAGATGCCGATATGAAGCGGCAGCTCCGTCACTGTCAGACCATGCATAATCTGGGCGCAAAGCCTTGTTTCCTGCAAGGTGTTGGCCTTGACGACGCCGAGCGCGAAGGCGCGGGCGTAATGATGCAGATAGACATAATCCTGACGGAGATAATGCAGGAAAGCAGCCTTCGGCAGCGTGCCGTCACCCAGCCCGCGCACGAAGTCGTGCTCGATATAAGGCTTCCAGTCACCAAGTGTTGCGGCGCGAAGGCGCGTGAACAGTTCGGATGAATAATGCGGCTGCGGCTGGCTCATGATTTGCTCCCTTCGGCATTGACATCGATGGCGAATTTTTCGACCGGCAGGATGGAGGGCACCAGATTGTGCTCCTTGAGATAGGCCTCATAACGCTGCCAGCGTCCATAATCGAGGCTTGCAGGCGCGCGCGAGAAGCGGGCAACCGTGTCTTTCCACGCGCGCTGGTTCAATTCGTCCTTCAGTTCCGTGCTGTAGGAGGCAAAGACCTCGTAACTCTTCTCGGGGTGATTGACGATATATTGCGCGGCCTTCTCGGTGGCGGCGAGGAAGCGCGAAATCTTGTCCTTTCCGCCGCATCCAGTTTGTTCGTGGCGGCGACATAGACCAGTTCGTCATAGACCGGCACGCCTTCCTCCTCGACGAAAAAGCATTTGCCGGGAACGCCTTCGACAGCCATCTGGTTCAATTCGACATTGCGATAAGCGCCCATCACGGCATCGACCTGCTTCGACATCAGCGATGGCGCCAGCGAGAAATTCACATTGATGAGTTCGACATCGGAGAGTTTGACGCCGTGCTGGCCAAGAATGGTGCCAAGCAAAGTTTCCTCGGTTCCGGCGACCGAATAACCGATCTTCTTGCCCTTGAGGTCGGCAATTGCATTCACCGATCCGTCGTCGCGGGTCATCAGGCAGTTGAGCGGCGAGTCGATCAGCGTGCCGACGCGAACAAGCGGCAGGCCTTCATGCACCTGAAGATGTACCTGCTGCTGATAGGAAATGGCGAGATCGGCCTGTCCCGCCGCCACCATCTTGGTTGGTGTCGAAGCATCGGCAGGCGCGACGATATCCACATCCAGCCCGGCATCCTTGAAGTAGCCGAGCTTGTCGGCAACGATGATCGGCCCGTGATCGGGGTTCACATACCAGTCGAGGATGAGCTTCAGCCTGTCGCCCGCCTGGGCGGCCTGAGCCGAAATCAGGGCAAACGAAGCCGTGGCGCTGAAGAGCGCTGCAAAACCAGTTTTTCAATGTTTCCTCCAGAAACTAGAGCATTTCCAGCAAAAGTGCGAAGCGGTTTTGCGTAAGATAATGCGACAAAACAGATAGTTAGAGCGGTTCCAGCGATTCCGTTTAACCGGAACCGCTCTAAGTTACATAGGGCCGTGTAATTTCGATCCATTCCGCGCGCGGGCCTCCGGATCGGGGTTAAGGGTAATGTCGGTGACGACGGAAACGATATCGGCGCCCGCATCGAAAACGCCTGGCGCGCGTTCAACGCTCATGCCACCGATGCCGACGAGCGGAATGTTGCCGATCCGCGCCTTCCATTCCCCAAGGCGGGGAGGCCCTGTTCGTGCCATTTCATCTTTTTCAAAATGGTCGGGTAGATGGGGCCGAGCGCGATATAGTCTGGCTTTACCGACAAAGCGCGATCGAGTTCGGCCTCGTCATGGCTTGAAACGCCGAGCTTCAAACCACCGGCGCGAATGGCGTCGAGATCGGCATCGTCAAGGTCTTCCTGTCCGAGATGGATGAAGTCGCAACCTTCCTCCAGCGCGAGCTTCCAGTAGTCGTTGACGATCAGCTGGCAGTCATGTGCAAGGCAGATTTCCCGTGCGGCGCGGATTTCACTGCGCAGTTCGGGCTCGGTCTTGTCCTTGACGCGCAACTGCACCAGCCTGACGCCGAGCGGCACCATGCGCTCCAGCCACTTGGCGCTGTCGAAGATAGGGTAGAACGGATCAAGGGCCATTACAGAAATGCCTTTCCGAGAAGGGGAGTGGAGGGGCCGCCATGTCGCGCGCTTCGATGGCGTCGGCCTCGAAAGCGAGCCGCCCGGCTTCGACCGCAAGCGCGAAACCGCGCGCCATGGCGACGGGATCGCCTGCCTTGGCGACAGCGGTGTTGATGAGCACGGCGTCATAGCCCAGCTCCATCGCCTCTGCCGCATGGGATGGCACGCCGATGCCAGCATCCACGACGAGCGGAATATCGGGGAAATGCGCCCGCATGGTCTTCAGCGCGTAAGGATTGTTGAGGCCACGGCCCGAGCCGATGGGCGCGCCCCAGGGCATCAGCACCTTGCAACCAGCTTCAATGAGCTTTTCCGCGACGACCAGATCGTCATTCATATAGGGAAAGACCTCAAAACCGTCGTCGCAGAGCGTGCGCGCTGCTTCCACAAGGCCGAACGGATCGGGCTGCAGCGTGTCGTGATCGCCGATCACTTCCAGCTTGATCCAGCTGGTGCCGAAGATTTCACGCGCCATCTTGGCCGTGGTCACGGCTTCACGCGGCGTGTGACAGCCTGCCGTATTGGGCAGAATAGCCACGCCCAGTTTCCGGATCAGCGCCCAGAAGTCCTGCCCGGCGCGGGCCTCGCCGCTTTCGCGACGCAGCGACACGGTCACGATCCCCGCCCGCGATGCGCGCACCGCATCGGCAAGAATAGCGGGCGATGGATATTGCGCCGTGCCGAGCAGCAGGCGGCTTTCAAATTTTGACCATAGAATTCGAGCATCTCAGCCTCCCTGCATCGGGGCGAGAACCTCAATGCGATCACCAGCCGACAGGATCGCGGCGGCGCGCTCGTCGCTTGCCACGAATTCGCCGTTCAGCGCGGTTGCGACCACGGCTTCGTCCAGTTCGATCTCGGCGAGCAGCGCCGCCAGATTGGTCGCTGCCGTGGTGATGACTTCACCGTTCAGCACGATTGTCATGCATAATCCTCCACAAATTCGGGCATAGTTTCGGGCATGGTCGCAGCTGCGACCGCCATGCGCGCTATCGCCGGCGAAAGCAGGAAGCCGTGGCGGTAAAGCCCGTTGACATAGATGGTTTTGCCGCGCCGTTTTACGCGGGGCAGATTGTCGGGAAAGGCCGGGCGCGCATCGACGCCGGTTTCTAGAATTTCCGCCTCGCCGAATGCCGGATGCAAGGCGTAAGCCGCGCTCAAAAGTTCCAGTGTCGAGCGCACGCTTATGCCGTGGCGGTCGTCGCTTTCGATCATCGTCGCGCCGATCATGTGCACACCGTCGCCGCGTGGTACGATGTAGAGGGAATGCGCGGATGCAGGAGGCGGACGGGCCGCCTGAGATTGATGTCGCGTGAGCGGACAATGAGCATCTCGCCCTTGACGCCGCGTAGATCCTGCAGCTGATCACGCGCTGCAAGGCCACGTGCATCGACGGTTATATCGGCCTCGACTTTTATGTTTTCGCATCCTGCCCCAGATGAAAGACCACGCCTTTCTTCTGCAGTTTTTCGGCAAGCTCAATCAATGTTTTGCGTGGGTTGAGATGGCCTTCTGCCGCGAAGAAAAGTCCCTGCCGAAAACGGCCTGCAAGGTCTGGTTCGAGCGTATCGATCTGCTCATGATCAATGGTGTCAAATGCCTCTGTCCTGCGGGCAAAGCGACGAAGTTCGGTCGCATCGCGTGTGTGCGAGAGTACAAGCGTGCCCTTGCGATGGACTGTCGAAACGTGCTGTTCCCACCAGCCGATTGCTTCCTGTCCCAAGCGAACGACCGGCTCTTCTGCGCTCTCACCCTCACACCAGGGTGCCAGCATTCCACCCGCAAACCACGAGCAGCTGTCCGAGCCAATCTCGCTGCTCTTGGCGATGACGGTGACGGCATGGCCCTGATCGGTGAACTCGGCGGCGGTGGCAAGCCCGGCGACGCCCGCTCCGATGACAGTGACGCGCATCATGCAATCTCCTCCGTTCGGATTGTCCAGAGATCGTGGAAATGATGCACAGGCCCATGGCCGTGTCCGATCTTCAACGTATCGGCGGCGCGGATTGCCCCTTGCAGATAGGCATGAGCGCTCAGCACTGCTTTTCGAGCGGCAGGTTCTTGGCAAGCTCCGCAGCAATGGCCGAAGAAAGCGTGCAGCCTGTGCCATGGGTATTGCCGGTCCGGATACGCGGCGCTTCGACACGCAGCGTCGGCTGATCGCGGCGCACCAGCAGGTCGACGCAGATTTCGCCTTCCGCATGGCCGCCTTTCATCAGAACCGCCTTCGCGCCGAGTTCGAGCAATGCGTGGCCCTGTTGTTCGGCGTCTGCATCATCCAGCGCCAGACCACAGCCGAGCAGGCAGGCCGCTTCGGGCCGGTTGGGGGTCAAAAGCGTGGCGAGCGGAATGAGTTTCTGTCGCAGAAGCGCAATGGAGTTTTCGCTCAAAAGCCGGTCACCCGACTTTGCCACCATCACCGGATCGACGACGACGGGGCCGGAAAAATGGGCAAGGCCGCGCGCGATGGCTTCAATGGTTTCAGGCACGGAAACCATGCCGATCTTCACCGCCGCCACGTCGAGATCGCTGAAAACCGCATCGATCTGCCCGCGACGATGGCGGGCGGGATGTCGTGCACCGCGCTCACCGTGCAGGTGTTCTGTACGGTCACGGCAGCAATGACGCTCGCGCCATAGGCGCCAAGCGCCGAAAACGTCTTGAGGTCGGCCTGAATCCGGCGCCGCCGCCGCTGTCGGAACCGGCAATGGTCACACAGATGGGAGGTACGCAGGTGGGCACAGACCGTGTCTGGCCATTATGGTTTTGGGTTCGGGAGAAACTGTGTTTTGGTCCATTCTATCGTCTCTCATTCCGAACGGAAAGATGAGACGTCATGAACCTGTAGGGAGCGTAAGCTCCGAGTGGGATAAATCCCGTCCGCGACGCATCAAACTCCGTTCCCTACGCAGGTATTACCCGGATCAGGTTCAATGGGTTAACGCGAGAACGCGCCTCTCAGCCTCTTGCGAGGCACCCCAACGAATTTTGCATCTATAGGCATAGGCCGGAAGTTGAAGCCGGTCAAGCGATGGAAAAATGCAGTTTTAAAGAAAATCCTTAAATCGACCCTCAATTTGTATATGGTTTATTAAAATTCTCAGCTTTAATCTATGGTCGGGGTGCATCTTCCACGTGTTGCTCATAGTGCTATGAAACGAGACGGTCTGCTCATGAAGCAGGTCGGAATTGTCCTTTAGGATCAGTCGGATGAGGGGTTTAGGATGAGGAAGGGAAGGGGCGCTTCGGCTTCGGCTGAAGACACGATGGCGCGCACGTCCGAACCGGACTTCCGTATCCTTTTCACGACACACCCGACACCTATGTGGGTTTATGACCCGGAAACACTGCGTTTCATCGTTATGAATGATGCTGCGTACACGCTCTACGGCTATACCGCAGACGAAATTCCAGGCATGACAGTGCTCGATATTCGGCCACAAACCGAACGGGATAGAATGCTGACTGCAATTCGGGACCGCAGCGATCTTGAGCGGCCCGAGCGCTGGCAGCATCTGCGCGCCAATGGTGAAACCATCGATGTTCTGACTTACGGGCGCCAGGTGATATTCGACGGCAAGGAAGCGATTCTGGCTATTGTCCAGGATAGGACAGAGTTGGCAGAGGCCAATCGTCAGGCAAACCACGCCCAAACCTTGCTGGACAGTCTCGTCAACAATCTGCCGCTCGGTGTTTTCGTCAAGGATATGCACGACGATGGCCGTTATGTGCTTTACAATCAGGCTGCATCAACTGCGAGCGGGCAGGCGATAGATCAAGCTATCGGATCGACAGACCTTGAACTATTTCCCGAGCGCGAGGCCATTGCCTTCGGCCAGCAAGATCGCATGGCAATGCGACGCCGGGATGTGTTAAGCGTCGAACGCGAGGTCGAGCGCAAGGACGGAACGTCGAGAACGATGCGGATCATCAAATGTTCGATCCCGCCCGTCGAAGGCAATGAACCCCGCTATTTGATCGGCCTCGTTGAGGATATAACTGAACGGCGCGAGATTGAGGAACGTATGGCACATATTGCCATGCATGACAGTCTAACCGGCCTGCCGAACCGTGCCTATTTTGCCCACCATGTCGAGAGCCTGTTGAAAAGGGCGGGGATTCAGAACCCTTCGCATTGTTTTATCTCGATATCGATCATTTCAAGAACATCAATGACAGTATCGGTCATCAGGCGGGTGACCAACTTTTGCAGGAAGTGGCGCATCGTCTGAAGCAAATCACGACTTCGGATGAATTCATCGCGCGGTTGGGCGGCGATGAATTCGCCATCGTTTATCGCAGTGGAACGCTGGGGCAAATCGCGATGTTTGCTGACCGGATCCTTTCGGCTTTTCAGGATGCGTTCAAGCTGGTGGGCAATTCTGAATTTGTCACCTGCAGCATGGGTATTGCCCAGGCGCCGTTGCATGGCGACAATCCCGATGGGCTGATGCGCAATGCCGATCTTGCGCTTTATGCCTCAAAATCCGGTGGACGCCGCACATTTCGTTTCTATCAGCACTCCTTGCGCCTGGCCGCGGAGAAGCGCCACGTTATGACGGGCGAACTTCGCCAGGCCCTGCTGGAGGAACAGTTCGAGCTTCATTATCAACCGATATTCAATCTTGAAAGCGGCAGGATTTCGGGTTTTGAGGCGCTGATTCGCTGGCGTCATCCTGACCGTGGCATGGTTTCACCGGCAGAATTTATTCCATTGGCGGAAGAAACCGGATTGATCGGGCCGATCGGAGACTGGGTTCTGGGAATGGCGTGTCGGGAAGCTGCGCTGTGGCCGGAGGACATAAAGGTTTCGGTCAATCTTTCACCGGTCCAGTTCAATCAGACGACGCTCTTGCGCTCAGTCACGGATGCCCTTGAAGCGGCAGGCCTGCCCCGGACAGGCTCGAGCTTGAAATCACCGAGTCGGTTTTTCTTTCGAACAGCAAGAACAATATCGAGCTCCTGTTCGAACTTCGCCGACTGGGTGTTCGCATTGCGATGGATGATTTTGGAACCGGTTACTCTTCGCTCAGCTATCTGCGATCATTTCCGTTCGATAAAATAAAGATCGATCGCAGTTTCGTTTCCGGGATCGAGGTGGATACGCGCGATCTGGCCATCATCCAGGCCGTGGCAACGCTTGGCGCAGGCTTCAATATTGTTACCACGGCTGAAGGTGTAGAAACGGCACAGCAGCTGGAACGTTTGAGAACCGAGCGTTTTGGCGAGGTTCAGGGCTTCCTGACCGGTCGGCCAATGCCCGCCGGGGACGTGCATTCCTTCATCCAGAATCGCAGCAATACTGGTCTGAAAATACCTGCCGCGCACAACAGATTGCCGATTTAGGATATCGTTATCGCCCGATAAAGCGAAAAAGCGCGGTCTGAGCCGCGCTTTTACTTCAGTGCGTTCCGACAGCCTTGCCGTAAGTGCGCACGACGTTGCGGACGGCTTCCACCATCAGGGCATGCGGTGTTGCTTCAACTGCACCCGATGCGACCGCCGGATAAAGCGTGCCGAGATACTGGCTGATCAGCGTTTCCGGTATCTTGCGGCCTTCCAGACGTTTCAAAAGCGCATCGACGGCAGCGGTTGCGACCGGATGTGGCCAGTAATAGCGAATGCGGTCGCTATAGGAGAAATGGCGTTGCAGGCGCAGTTCCTCCGCGTCGCCGTGATAGTATTTTTCCCAATTCTTCGGTTCGGCCAGAAGCAGCGCTTCCATCTTGCCGCGCAGGGTTTCTTCTTCCGGCAGCTTGTCGAGAAAAGCCGCAATCTGGTCGAGACCGTAAAGCGCCTCGCGCAGCGCGAAAGTCAGGCCGGGGCCGACTTTCAAAATGGCAAAGCCGTCATGCACCAGATCGGAGAGCGCTTCCACCGGCTGATAATCGGTCGAATGCGCTTCAAAACGAATTGCGGCATTTCGCTCAGAACACCGCTCAGTGCGGTCGCCTTCTCGCTGTTGTAGAAGACCACATTTTCGTTGCCGAATTCGACGCCCGGCTGCACCACGACGCCGATGGCGCGGGCGAAGGCATCTTCCAGTCCCAGCGCCGCGAAAGCCTTGCGGTGAATGGCAACGGTTTCGACTGCCGCGCCCGGCGGTCAGCTCCAGCTCTTCAATTTCTTCCATCGCACCGCCGGGAATCGGTACTTCGGTGCCGATGATATAGACCGGCAGGTCATATCCGGCTTCACGGGCCGCCGTTTCGGAAACCTTGGCCAGACGCGCGGCGCGCTCGGCGGTCACGGCATCAGGCAGTGCAACCGGTTCGCCAGCGCAACCCATCGACGTGTCGAGATGGATCTTGGTGAAGCCCGCGCGCACGAAGGCATCGATCATCACATCCGACTTCGCAAGGGCTTCTTCGGCGGGCAGATGCTTCCAGGGGTTGGGGCCGAGATGGTCGCCGCCCAGAATAAGCCGCTTGGTGTCGAAGCCGACGCGGGCCGCGATGTCTTCCACAAAGCGGCGGAAGTCGGCAGGCGTCATGCCCGTATAGCCGCCATCCTGATTGACCTGATTGCAGGTAGCCTCGATCAGCACGTCCGTATTGGTCGCAACGCCTTCCAGAAGGGCGGCTTCGATCACCAGAGGATGCGCAGAGCAGATCGACGTGATGCCGCCGCGAACTCCGCTGGCGTAACGTGCGGGAAGTGCGCTCAGAACTTTCGTGCTGCTCATGCTGGAACTCCGTTTTTCTGAAGGAATGCTTCAATTTCGGCCATGGTCGAGGTGCCTTCCATCGGCCCCTTGACGCCGACGGCGCGCGCGCCAGTGGCGTTGGCGATGACAAGAGCGTCCTTCGGCGCCATGTCGCGCAGCCAGCAGGTGACGAATGCCGCGCCAAAACTGTCGCCTGCTCCGGTAGGGTCGATTTCCTCCACCTTGAAAGCAGGTGCGAAAACTTCGCCGGACTGGTCGAAATAGCTTGCGCCTTCCGCGCCGCGCTTGACCACAACGGCTTTGACACCGCGCGCCAGCAGTTCTTCCACGGCGGCCTTTTCTTCGGTCGCCTTGGTGAAGAGGAAGATTTCCGGGCCGCTCGGCATGAACAGGTCGGTGTTCTCCAGCGCATGGGCCAATGCCTGACGCATGCCCGGCAATTCCAGCATTTCCTTGCGGATATTCGGGTCGAAGGACACGGTGCCGCCCTTCGCCTTGATGCGGATCGTCGCCTCGTGGATCGCCGAAACAATGCCGTCGGAGAACAGCGCCGAACCCATGATATGCAGATGATCGGCAGTCTCGATCAGCTTTTCGGCTTCCGGCGTCAGGCCGATGGCGCTGCATGCGCTGTGCTTGATGTTGAAGATGAAATCGCGATTGCCATCCGGGCGATAGCGCACAAAGGCGCTGCCGGTGGCGGCTGTCGGATGCACGCCGATGGCCGATACATCCACGCCGTCTTTTGCAGGCGCTCGACATTGAGCGCGCCGAAATCGTCATTGCCGACCGCGCTGACCATGCCGCAAGGCTGGCCCATCTTGGCCGCCTGATCGATGAAGATCGCAGGCGCGCCGGAAGCGAACGGACCGATCAACGGGATGGCGGTCTTGAAACCGTTGCCGGTTTCCACGGCCATGATCTCGACGACGATTTCGCCGATGGTGATGATCTTTTCATGTGAGTACCGCGATTACGTCCGTACGGATTTAGAGCGCACGTCGAGCCAGACCGCGACCAGAATGACCATGCCCTTGACGATGAGCTGATAGAAGTAAGGCACCGACAGCATGTTCATGCCGTTATTGATGACGCCGATGATGAGCGCACCGAGAATGGTGCCGACCATCGTGCCGACGCCGCCAGCAAGTGAGGTGCCGCCCAGCACCACCGCCGCAATGGCGTCGAGTTCATAGCCCATGCCCGCATTGGTCTGCGCGGAGGACAGGCGCGACGAGAGCAGAATGCCGCTGATCGCTGCCATGATGCCGGAAAGCATGAAGACAATGATCTTGATGCGGTCGACGCGGATACCCGAATAGATCGCCGCTTCCTTGTTGCCGCCCGACAGATAGATGCGGCGACCGAAAACGGTCTTCGACAGCAGGATATAGTTGAAGATGAACAGGACGCCGACAATCCAGATGATGATCGGCAGGCCGAGCCAGTTTTCCGAGCCGATGGCGAGCCAGGTGTCGTTCTCGATGATTTCAGGCGCGCCATTGGTTGGCAGGCTGACCATGCCGCGATAGATGCCCATGGTCGCCACCGTCACGATGAAGGATGGCAGCATCAGCTTTGCCGAAAGCACGCCGTTCAGCCCGCCCATGATGGCGCCCGCCGCAAGGGTGAAAACCACGGTCGGCACAAAGCCGAAGCCCATGGAGAAGGCTTGCGCCGCCACCATGCCGGAAACCGCGATGATGGAGCCGATGGAAAGATCGATTTCACCGAGCAGGATCACATAGGTCATGCCATAGGCGGCAACGGCAATCACCGCCACCTGCTGCATGATGTTCATGAAATTGTTGAAGGCGAGAAAGCGCGGATTCAACACCGCGAAGACCACGCAGAGCACGGCCAGAGAGATGATGATGCCGCCATATTGACGGATCAGCGGGGAGCTGAAAAGCGAACGGCGGACTTCCGCGTCCACGGCTTTCTTCTGAATATCTGCATTGCTCATTGATGCATTCCTGCTGCGTAGCTCATGACGGTTTCGGGCGTAAGGCCATCGGCATCGACAATGGCGGCGACATGCTTGTTATGCATGATCGCCACGCGGTCGCTGAGACCCAGCACTTCCGGCAGTTCGGAGGAAACCATCAGGATCGCCGCGCCATTGGCGGCAAGTTCACGGATGATGCGATAGATTTCAAATTTCGCGCCAACATCGACGCCGCGTGTCGGCTCATCGAGAATGAGGATGCGCGGCTTTGTCTGCAGCCACTTTGCCAGCACGATCTTCTGCTGGTTGCCGCCGCTGAGCGACCCGGCAATCGTGTCGAGCGACGCGGTCTTGATCGCGAGGCGCAGCACTTCCGCTTTCGCCGAAGCGCGCTCTGCTGATGAACGCATGAGGCCGAAAGGCCCTGCAAGCTGGCCGAGCCCTACCATGTTGATATTGCGTTCAACGCTGTGCGGAAGAACGAGACCTTCTTCCTTGCGGTTCTCGGTCACGAAAGCAATGCCGTTGCGAATGGCATCGGTCGGCGAGGCAAGGGTGATGGCTTCGCCGTCGAGCCTGATTTCGCCCGTGGGCCGCAGCATCCCGAACAGTGCCTTCATCACGTCCGAACGGCCAGAACCGACCAACCCGAAAAGCCCAAGGACTTCGCCGGGTTTCACATCGATGGAGACGTCGTGAAATTTGCCCGCAACCGAGAGGTTCTTCGTTTCAAGTATGGGCGGCACGCTTGCCGATGGTCTCGGCGCTTCACGCGGCGGGTAAATGTCGTTCATCTCGCGACCGACCATCAGCGCGATCAATCGCTCGATTGTGGTCTCACTCTTTTCCGTGGTCGTTACATATTCGCCATCGCGAACGACCGTAATGTCGTCGGAAAGCCGCATGATTTCTTCCATGCGATGCGAAATATAAATAACGGCTGTGCCCCTGGCTTTCAGGCGCTCGATAATCGAAAACAGGATTTCCGCTTCGCTGTCGGAAAGCGATGAGGTCGGCTCATCCAGAATGACGACGTCAGCAGGCTGGCTCAATCCCTTGGCGATTTCGACGAGCTGGCGCTGGGCAATCGAAAGATCACCGACTTTCGCGCGCGCATCGACCGGCAGGCCGAGATCGGCCACCAGCTTCATCGCTTCCGCATTCAGCGTGCGCTCGCGGATGAAACCGAAGCGGCTTGGCTCATGATTGGCGAAGATATTTTCGGCCACAGTGAGATTGCGCGACAGGCTCAGTTCCTGAAAGACAATGGCAATGCCGCTGGCGCGCGCATCGCGCGGGTTTTTCGGCGCATAGGGCGCGCCTTTGAGCAGGATGGTGCCGGAGGTGGGCTTGAACACGCCGGCCAGAATCTTCATCAGCGTGGATTTGCCCGCACCGTTTTCGCCGAGCAGCGTATGCACGCGGCCACGGCGCACGGTCAGGTTCATGCGCTTCAGCGCGATAACCGGGCCGAAGGATTTCGCTACATCGCGAATTTCAAGAACCATATCCGGCATGGCGTTTCGTTCGGATTTGGTGGCTGTCTCGGTGTCTGTCACTTTGGGGCCTCCACTCTCCGTTATTCAGTTCCGCAGACGGATTTTAAGATTGATTCCGAGCAAAGTCTGCAATTCAAAGGGTTGCGGCGGCGGCAAGGCGCGTGGTGTTCGCCGGGCCGCCGCACGCAGAATGGAAACAGCGACTGGGAGGAGCGTCGCTGTTTCACGCGGTGTTACTTGGTTTCGCCGTCCTTGGTGACGACGCCCGGAACGATCGGCTGCTTGGCGGGCACTTCCTCACCCTTGATGACCTTGGCCGCGGTTTCAACTGCAACCTTGCCCATCTGATCCGGATACTGTGCGATGACGCCGACCATGACCGGATCATTTTTCACGGCATTGCGGGCTTCTTCCATGCCGTCGAAACCGATCACCTTGACCTGGCTTTCAAGCTTGGCCGACTTTACTGCCGAGGCGGCGGCAAGTGCTGCATCGTCACCGAAGCCGAAAATGCCGACGATATCAGGATTGGCCTGAAGGATGTTCTGTGCAGCCGAAAGCGCTTCCGGACGTGTGATGCCCGGCTGGATCGCCACGATCTTGACGTCCGGATATTTGGCGATGCCCTTCTTGAAGCCTTCAACGCGGTCGACGACCGACTGAACGGTCGGGTAGTCGATAATCGCGACATTGCCCTTCTCACCGATGGACTTCGCCATCAGTTCGGCGGCCTTTTCGCCGCCCGCGAAGTTGTCCGTGCCCACAAAGGAGGTCACATCGACATTGTTGGCCGGTACATCGACGGTGATGACCTTGATGCCAGCCTTTTCAGCCTTGTTGATGGCCGAGCGAACGCCCTTGCTGTCAACCGGCGAGATGATGATGACGTCGACGCCCTTGGTGATGAAATCTTCCACATCGGCGAGCTGCTTGCTCAGGTCCTGATTGGCGATGGAGACTTCCAGCGGCACATTCTCTGCCTGCGCTTCCTTCTTCATCGCATCTGCGAGCGAGATGTAGAAAGGATGCTGCTGGGTGAGAAGCGATGCGCCGATGCCTTCGGCAGATGCAGCACCTGCCATCATTGCCAGAGCTACGCCGGAAAAGAGAATACGGCTGAGCGATTTGCGAAACATGATTTCCTCCGAATGACCGGCGCTCGCCGGGACGTCCTTCTATGGGACATGAACAACGGTTTTCCTGCTGGTTCATCGGTTGTCGCCAACTTCAAACCTCCCGAAGGGCAGGGCCTCCAGCTCATGATTGAGCATCCTCTAGACATGCTGGAGCTTGTTCATCGTGTCAATATAAAATTTTTCACGTGTAAAAATTATAACGATTAAATCTCGTTTTGAACCACCTGCATGAGCGGGGAATTGCGGAGGAAACACGCATCGCCGACCGGAGAAGCATGAAAGTGGCTTGCTTCTGTGTGAAAATAAATTTACGCATGAAAAGAAAAATGGATGGCGTTGAAAAATCGCCTCGATACCCGCGATGGGAAAACAAGGCATGGCCGAACATAAGATCAGGACGATGGAAGAGTTTGCAGCGGCAAGCGGATTGTCCCGTCCGACGGTCTCGAAATATTTTGACAATCCTGAAAATGTAAAGCCTTCCACACGCGCCCGTATCGAGAAGGCGCTGAAAGACTATAATTATCAGCCGAATATCTTTGCGATCAGTCTCAATCGCAAGAAGCCGAAGAACATCGGCGTTATCGTCCCGCACATTTCCGATCCATTCTATGCGGAGATCATCCGCCAGATCGAAATGCGCTGTCTGGCGGAGGGCTACTGGACCATCGTGCTCTCCTCCCATGGCGAACGAAAACTTGAGGCGAGGGCAATGCGAACCCTGATGTCCCTCAAGATCGCCGGTGTCCTGATGGCTCCGCTCGGCTTCGACACGGATGTGAAACTGCTTTCCAGCCTGTCGGATTCGATACCTGCCGTTTTTCTGGACAGCCGTATCGGCGACGACCAGCCTTTGTCGGCACTGATAACCGCCAGAGCATCGGCAACATCACCGAATATCTTTATCGAACCGGGGAGCATCCCTGCTTTCTGGAAATGCCTCTCGTCAACCAGAACGCGGTGGAACGGCGCGCCGCCTATATTGAAACGATGGAAAGGCTCGGTGTCGAGCCGATAGTCCTGCCCATTGCCGCCAGAAGCTGGAATTTCGAGGAACTGGGTTATCAGGAGGCTGGCCGCATTTTCGATCGCGGCGGATTTCCGACGCGCACCGTTCTATGTGCCAATGATCGTCTCGCCTTCGGCGTGATCTCAGCCGCTTTCGAGCGCAAGCTGCGGGTCGGGCGCGAGGAAGGCTGCGATCTGCGCGTTGCAGGCCATGACGATCATCCCTTGAGCCGCTTCACCTGTCCGGCACTGACCACCGTTGCGCAGGATTACCGGCAGATTGCGCAGCTTGGTCTTGATATGCTCTTTTCCCGTATCAATGGCCGGGAAAATACCCCGTCCGGACAGTCGGAAATTCGCCATCTGGATAGCCAGCTTTTCATGCGCAGCTCGGCCTGACGCCGCCAAAAGCCACGATTTCACCATGCGTTCGCCGCAATTGATGAGCGGCAATACGCCTGTTTGCGCATCGTTTCACGTCTTTTGACAGCCTAAAACCCCGTTGCCTTCACTTTGCCTTAATTAAGGGCGGGCGCCTCCTTTCGCTCCGTCCGGCAAAAGAAACATTCTGCTGCCGCCTAGATTTTTCCGTGACCGCCTATGTCAACCATTAGGCAGCATATGATCGGTTCTGACGGACATGTCCGGAGGAACAGTGACACGATCTGAAAGGGGACCCTGTCGTGCTTATCTGGTTGACATCCATCGTTCTGCTCCTCATCGGACTTGCACTTGGTGCAGGAGGCATCTGGCTCGCTGCACTTGGCGGCAGCTGGTACTATATTGTCACGGCGATCGGCTTCCTGCTGACCGCCGTTCTGCTTTTCAAACGTAGCGCCGCAGCGCTATGGATTTATGCTCTTGTCATTCTCGGTTCGCTCGGCTGGGCCTATTACGAGGTCGGTTTCGACTGGTGGCAGCTTGGCGCACGCGGCGGCCTTATCGTCTTGATCGGGCTGTGGATGCTGACACCCTGGATCAGACGACCGCTGAACAACGGAGCGGGCGGCGGCAGTCTGCCGCTTGCCGTCGCCTCGCTGGTCGCCTTGGTCGTTGCCGTCTATTCGATGACGCAGGACCCCTACGATATCGCAGGCAATCTGCCGACGGAAAAGGTCGCGGCAACGCCGGATATGGGCGGCAATGTTCCCGACGGCGAATGGCATCAATATGGGCGCACGCCCTACGGCCAGCGCTATTCGCCGCTGGCGCAGATCACGCCGGAAAATGTTTCCAAGCTTCAGGTCGCCTGGCAATATCAGACGGGCGATGTGAAGCAGCCGCAGGATGTGGGCGAAACGACCTATCAGGTTACGCCGCTTAAGATTGGCGATTCCTTTATCTGTGCACGCCGCATAACTGGGCCATCGCGCTGGATGCGGCCACCGGCAAGGAAAAGTGGAAATTCGATCCCAAGGTCGGCTTCAACACGGACCGCCAGCACCAGACCTGCCGTGGCGTGAGCTATTGGAAGGATGCGTCGGCCACCGCTGGCGCAAAGTGCGCGGAGCGCGTTTATCTGCCGACGTCCGATGCACGCCTGATCGCGCTCGACACGGCCACCGGAGAAATCTGCACGGATTTCGCCAATGGCGGCACGCTCGATCTCAGCCATGGCATGAAATACAATCCGGCAGGGTATTATTACTCCACCTCACCGCCGGTGGTGGTCGATGACAAGATCATCGTCGGCGGTGCGGTGAACGACAATTATTCGACCGAAGAACAGTCGGGCGTCATCCGCGCATTCGATATCCGCACCGGCCAGCTCCTGTGGAACTGGGATTCCGGCAATCCGGACGTGACCACGCCGCTGCCGGAGGGCGAGCATTACACGACCAACTCACCCAACAGCTGGTCCGTTTCCAGCGTCGATGAAAAGCTTGGTCTGATCTTTGTGCCGCTTGGCAACAAGGTACCTGACCAGCTTGGCATGGACCGCAGCGAGAGCGTGGAGAAATTCTCTTCATCCATCGTGGCGCTCGATGTGAACACCGGACAGGTCCGCTGGGTACGCCAGACCGTCCACCACGACCTTTGGGATATGGATGTTCCCGCCCAGCCGGTGCTTCTCGACATCAATGGCGTTCCGGCGCTGGTCGGCCCGACCAAACAGGGCGATCTCTACGTTCTGGATCGGCGCACCGGCGAGCCGATTATTCCGGTCAGGGAAATTCCTGCTCCGACGGGTGCAATTCCAGAGGACCATACCGCTCCGACACAGCCTATCTCCGACCTTACTTTCAGCCCGCCGCCCTTGCGCGAAAGCGACATGTGGGGCGTGACCATGTTCGATCAGCTTGCCTGTCGCATCAAGTTCCACCAGCTCTTCTATGAGGGGCGCTACACGCCGCCTTCATTGCGCGGAACGATCGTCTATCCCGGCAATTTCGGTGTGTTCAACTGGGGCAGCGTGGCGGTCGATCCGGTGCGGCAAGTCATGTTTGGTATGCCGACCTACCTTGCCTTCACATCACGTCTGGTTCCACGCGCGGACATTCCGCCGAAAGGACAGGATGAAAAGGGAAGCGAGCAGGGCTTGAACCGCAACGATGGCGCCCCTATGGCGTTTTCATGGGACCGTTCCTCGGCCCGCTCGGCATTCCCGCCAGACGCCGCCATGGGGGTATGTTGCTGGCGTCGACTTGCGTACCGGCAAGATTGCCTACAAGCATCGCAACGGCACCATCGAGGATATGTCACCGGTTCCCGTTCCGCTGAAAGTCGGCGTTCCCGGCATTGGCGGGCCGATGATAACGGCTGGCGGCGTTGCCTTCCTCGGCGCGGCTGTTGACGACTATCTGCGTGCTTATGATCTGACTTCGGGCAAGCAGCTCTGGCAGGCGCGGCTTCCCGCAGGCGGGCAGTCCACGCCGATGACCTATACGGTCGGCGACCAGCAATTCGTATTGATGGTTGCCGGTGGCCATGGCTCGGTCGGCACCAAGCCCGGCGATTATGTGATCGCCTATACCCTGCCGAAAGGCTGAGCCAGCCGTCTTAAAACCAGAATGCCGGGATCGCTCCCGGCATTCTTGTGTGACAATTTTAGATTTTACTGTGCAGCAGCGCGCCTTTGCGAGACGCGGGACGTTTACGGCTTTCGTCGTTGCTTTCGGCAAGCTGATGAATGATCGGGCAGTCAGGGCGATTATCACCATGACAATTCCTGGCCAGATGGCGCAGCGTATCGGCCATTTCCTGCAACTGGCGCATCTTGGCTTCAAGTTCCTCGACATGACCGAGGGCCACTTTCTTGACGTCAGCGGATGCACGGTTGCGATCGCGCCAGAGCGCCAGCAATTCCTTGATTTGTTCGACCTGAAAACCGAGATCGCGGCTGCGACGGATGAAACGCAGGGTCTCGACATCTTTCTGCGTATAGACGCGATAGCCCGAAACAGTTCTTTCGGCAGCTTCGATAAGTCCGATTGTCTCATAATGGCGGATCATCTTCGCCGATATGCCAGATGATGCGGCTGTCTGCCCGATGTTCATCCCGTTCCTCGCTGGCTGGTCATTTGCAAGGATATAGGAATGCCGGGGCGCCTTTCAAAGAGGTCTGATGCTTTCAGATAGCTCTTCCGGAACGTTTCATGAGATAATGCTCAAATGCTTGAAACCCGTCAAAGATGAGTATAGCGAGCGCCGCAACAACGAGCCCCTTGCAGGACGAAAGCAAGATTGTTGGAAATGAGCCCCGCTATGATGACCTCGCCGAGCGTTCTGGCGGCGACGGTTGAGCCGATGGTAGCCGTTGCAAGGCCAATCACGGCGGAAAGTCTGATACCTGCCAGAATGACCGGCATGGCGAGCGGAACTTCGACTTTGACGAGCCGTTGCGCGCTGGTCATCCCCATGCCGCGCGCCGCTTCGATGACGGGGCCGGGAGCGTCGTCAGTCCCGTCAACGTATTCTCAAAAATCGGGAGCAGACCATAGAGGAAGAGGGCGATCAAGGTAGGCTTGTCTCCGAAACCGAAGACTGGCACTGCGAGCGCCAGCACCGCGACCGGGGAAAGGTCTGGCCGATATTCACGAGGCTGCGTGACAGCGGCAGAAATTCTGCACCCTGCTTTCTGGTGACAAAGATCGCCATCGAGACGGCAACCATCGTGGACGCAAGTGTTGCGAGACCAACCAGTCCGAGATGCTGCAAGGTCAATGTCACGAAGCTGGCGCGATCATAAATGACCGGGACGCCTTCATCGACGAGCGGTCGAAACAAGGGCTCGAAAAGATGAGGCCGCAACAGAAATAACAGCAATACGCCCAGAAGCAGCGCGCGCGGAACAAGGGACAAGAACAATCTCATTCCGGACGCTCTGCCTGATACAGAAGTCTGTCCAGAGTGACTTGCCCAAGTGGTCTCCCGTCATGGTCAAGAACGGGAAGCGCTTTTCGCCCTGACCATAAGAGTTCTGCAAGTGCGTCACGTTGCGACGCTGTTACGGGTAATGGGTCGCCACTTGCGTCACCGGGCTGAAGCACCGTTTTCAGATCCATGAGGGACAGGAGGCGGAAGGGGCGCTCGCCCGTTCCGACAAGACGCTCGACGAATTCGGTTGCCGGATGAGCAAGAATTTCGGCCGGCGGACCATATTGCAGCAGATTTCCATCATCCATGACGGCGATACGGTCACCCAGCGATATCGCTTCCTCCATATCGTGCGTGACAAGGAGTATGGTCGTACCGAGCCGCTTCTGGATCGATTTCAGGTCTTCCTGCGCCTTGGCCCGGATAACCGGATCGAGCGCTCCGAACGGCTCATCCATCAGGAGAATGTTCGGCCCTGCAGCGAGTGCGCGTGCCACACCGACGCGTTGCTGTTGCCCTCCGGAAAGTTCGTGCGGATAACGGTCGCGAAAGTCCGCTGGTTCCATTTGAAACAGGTCAAGCAGTTCATCGACGCGGATATCGATGCGCTGTTTTTGCCAGCCGAGCAGGAGAGGCACCGTCGCGATATTTTCTGCGACAGTGCGATGCGGAAACAGCCCGTTCTGCTGAATGACATAACCAATTCGCCGTCGCAGCCCATGCGCCGGTTCGTTCAGGATGCTTTGACCATCGATGCGGATTTCTCCGTCGGTCGGCTCGACCAGCCGGTTGACCATTCGCAGCAAGGTCGTCTTGCCTGAACCCGATGTTCCAACGATTGCAGCAATACTGTGAGGTTCGATGGCAAAACTCACCGCATCGACAGCTGCGCGCCCATTATAGCGCTTTGTGATATGGTCGAACTCGATCATAAGGTTTTGCCTTTCTCGGTGATTTCTATCGCCGCATCGAGAATGACGGCCGCACCGAAGGCGAGGAGAACGGTTGGCAGGGCGCCCAGCAATACAAGATCCATCGCCGTCTGCCCGATACCCTGAAAACAAAAGTCCCGAAGCCACCGCCGCCAATCAGTGCAGCAATGGTCGTCAGGCCGATATTTTGCACCATGACGATCCGTATGCCGGTGAGAATAACCGGGAAAGCCAGCGGAAATTCTGTCTTGAAGAGACGCTGCAGGCGGGTCATGCCCATGCCCCGGGCTGCATCCGTCACCGGTTCGGGAACCTGCGCCAGCCCGGCTACGGTATTTGCCACGATCGGTAGCAGCGAATAGAGAAAAGCGCAACGAATGCCGGTGCAGCACCGATACCGTGAATACCGAGGGCGCTTGCCCAGGGAAACTGTGTGGCAAGCCAGCCGAGCGGTGCAATCAAAATGCCGAACAGCGCCATTGACGGAATAGTCTGCACGATGTTGAGGCTGTTTAATATGAAAACGCGCAGTTTCGGCACACGATGGCTGACAAGCCCAAGCGGAATGCCCACTGCCGCAGCCGCTGCAAGTGACCCTAATGCCAGGGCAATATGCCGTTCCGCTTCGTTCCAGAAGCTGTCCGCGCGGCTTCGATATTCCTTCATGAATGAAATGCTGTCCCACAGCCCTGAAGAAAGCAGCGCAGCAAGGAGCAATCCGGCAATTACCAGCAGTCCGACGCGTAAAGCGGACCGGCGCGCAGCCGGACCAGACCATCGGCGACATAAAGAGCGCTCGCGAAGAACAGAAGCCAGAAGCCGGAAGCTGGAGAGATTCGGGCATAATTGTTTCCTTCAGGCGACAGGTAGGACGCGGCCAGTCCGATTGCCACCATGACGGATGCGAGACAGAACAGAGCTGCCAGAAGCCGCAACAAGCTGCGGTTAAGGACAAGGCCGATCAGCAGCCCTGCTGCTAGGATAGCCGCAAGCGATAGCGCCAGTTCGGTCGGTAGAGCATCAAAAGATAACGAGGCTCGCCTTGAACGATGCGGTTTGCCCGAAAGGTTGCGAATGGCAAGAGCAATCCCGATAAGCCGATTGCTGCAATGACCAATCCAAGCTTGTCGATATATGCAAACAAGCTCTTCGCGCCATTTGCCTGGATCGTCTGGTGTGTTGCATGCATGCCCGGCAAATATCCGCTACCCGCTCTATTTCAAAAACCGTTGGTCTTCAGAAAATCCTCGGCGACCGCCTTGGCCGGTTCACCGCCAAGCTGCACGCGACCGTTGAGTTCCTGAAGGGTTGTGAGATCAAGCTTTTCGAAAACCGGCTTCAGCAGCTCTTCGATTTTCGGGTTCTTCTTCAAAACCTCCTCACGGATGATCGGGGCTGGCTGGTAGACGGGCTGTACATGCTTGTCGTCATCGAGCACGACGAGCCCTGAAGGGGCGATGCCGCCATCGGTGCCGTAAACCATAGCCGCATTGGCGCCATTGGTCTGGTTGGCCGCAGCAGCGATAGTCGCTGCAGTGTCGCCACCTGAAAGCGTGATGAGCTGGTCGGGTTTCAGGGTGAAGCCATAGGCAGTCTGAAAGGCAGGCAGGGCCGCCGCCGAATTTACGAATTCCGACGATGCCGCCAGAATGACCTTTCCGCCTCCCGAAATGTATTTTCCGAACTCGCTCAGGTTCGTAAGCTTGTTTTCATCGGCGACATCCTTGCGGATGGCAATTCCCCAGGTGTTGTTCGCGGGGAGGGCGTCAGCCAGACGATCTTGTTGGCATCGTAGTCGAGCTGTTTTGCCGTCTCAAATGCCTTGGCGGGGTCTTTCCAGAGCGGATCGTCCGCCTTGTTGAAGAAGAAGGCGGCATTGCCCGTATATTCGGGATAGATGTCGATTTCGCCGGCGGTGATCGCCTTGCGAACGACCGGCGTCGCGCCGAGCTGGATGCGATCCGTGGTCTTGATACCATTGGCATTGAGAATGGCCAGAATGATGTTGCCGAGAACACCGCCTTCGGTGTCGATCTTGGAAGACACGACGACCTGTGCCTGCGCTAGGCTGGAAAATTGAATTGCGCCCGCAAAGAGGGCAAGTGCGACAGCACTTCCCTTGAATAGATTTCCGTACGACATGCTCTTCATCCCATCGCGCTGGTTTTCCCTTGTGAAGGTAAACTATAGCGCAGGCGGGAAAAGGAAACCGCCGTTCGACACCCCTCCTGACAGAAGGCTGGCAGGAGGGGTAATGTCAGAAGGCTGGATCAGGCAGCAAAATCGTTTTGCGTGCCGTGTGCTTCAATGGCCTGTGCAAGACGCTGCAGCGCATGAACATAAGCTGCCGAGCGGAGCGTTACATTATGCTGCTTGGCATGGTTCCAGATCGCACGGCCCTCGCGTTCCATAATGGTTTTCAGGCGCTCATGAATTTCTTCAAGCGTCCAGTAATAGCCCTGGCGGTTCTGCACCCACTCGAAGTAGGAAACCGTCACGCCGCCGGCATTGGCCAGAATGTCCGGCAGCACGACGACGCCGTTTTCCTGCAGGATCTTGTCGGCTTCCGGTGTGACAGGACCATTCGCAAGTTCGACAATCAGCTTGGCCTTGATGGATGCGGCGTTGTCTGCATGGATCATGTTTTCCATGGCGCTTGGCACGAGAACATCGCAATCGGCTGCAACCAGCTCGTCCGGCGTGATCGCTTCATGACCGTTTTGCCAGCGGTTGAAACAACCGACTTGTTCTGTGCTTTCGCTTCCACAAGCGCGTCCAGATTAAGGCCGTTGGCGCAATAAACAGCGCCGGACGAATCCGATACGGCAACGATCTTGTGACCGTCGCTTGCCATCAGCCTGGCCATGAACTGACCTGCATTGCCGAAGCCTTGAACCGTGACGCGAAGCTGCGAAGCAAGGCCCAGATCGTGCGACAGATGGCGCACCAGATAAAAGCCGCCGCGTGCCGTGGCATCATTGCGTCCGAGCGAACCGCCCAGCGCCAGCGGCTTGCCGGTGATGACGGCAGGCGAGGACTGTCCGACGATCTGGGAATATTCGTCTGCCATCCAGCCCATGATCATGGAATTGGTGTAGACATCCGGTGCCGGAATGTCGCGATCCGGTCCGATAATGCCGGAGAAAGCCTGAATGTAGGCACGCGAAAGGCGTTCCAGTTCAGCCTTGGAAAGCTGGCGTGGGTCGACCTGGATAGCACCCTTTCCGCCGCCATAAGGCAGGTTCATCACTGCGCATTTGAACGTCATCCAGAAGGCCAGCGTTTCAACTTCTTCCGCAGTCGATTCCGGATGATAGCGGATGCCGCCCTTCGTCGGGCCGCGCGTATCGTCATAACGGCAACGCCATGCAAGAAAGGATTTTCGCGAGCCGTCATCCATGCGAATCATCAGACGCACTTTCATGGTCTCACGCGCATATTTCAGCTTCTCGATGACATCCGCATCGATGTTGATGTGGCTTGCCGCTTCGTCCAGACGAACGAGTGCGCTTTCGAGTAGATTCTCCTTAGTCACGGAATCACCTTTCTTGCGTTTCTTTTATTTTGGGCGCGATTTTACGAAAGAATGCCTAGACCTTTGCGCAATAAAAGAAAGAGAAAAGGACAATAATGTTGTCCTATTTTACAGGGGCGATTTTGAAACTGCTTTATCGTCCGGTTGCAGGCGCGGGCACAATTGCATGGAACGGACGAGATGTCGCGAAATGGTGGGCATGTCGTATTTGTGGCGTCTTTTGACGCAAGCCTGCTGTCGGGTTTGAAACGGAAACAATAGAAATATCATCAAAGGCTTCGCTTGTGTCGTCAGGGCGCTTGCGGTCGCGAAACTGGTGGTTGTTCATGTCCCATTTTTCTGCAGCTTCTATTATTAAAAATGCGCTTTCCGGCAACAAGAACTGGAAGCCGCAATGGCCGAATGCCGAACCCAAGGCCGAATATGATGTGATTATCGTCGGCGCGGGCGGGCATGGCCTGGGTGCCGCCTATTATCTGGCCAAGGAACATGGCATCACCAATGTTGCCGTCATCGAAAAAGGCTGGCTTGGCGGCGGCAATACCGGGCGCAACACCACGATTATCCGCTCCAACTACCTCTATGATGAGAGCGCGCATCTTTACGAACATGCGATGAAGCTGTGGGAAGGTCTCAGCCAGGACCTCAACTACAATGTCATGTTCTCGCAGCGCGGCGTGATGATGCTGGCGCATACGGTGCATGATGTGCAGAGCTTCAAGCGTCACATCCATGCCAACCGCCTCAACGGCATCGACAATGAATGGCTGACCAGGGAGCAGGCGAAGGAATATTGCCCGCCGCTCGATATTTCAGCCAATGCGCGTTATCCGGTTGTCGGCGCCACCTTGCAGCGGCGCGGCGGCGTGGCCCGCCACGATGCGGTTGCATGGGGCTATGCGCGGTGCGACGGAGCGCGGCGTTGATATCATCCAGAATTGCCCGGTCACGGCCATTCGTCGTGACGCATCGGGTCGCGTGACCGGCGTTGATACGCCACGCGGTTTCATCAAGGCGAAGAAAGTGGCGGTTTCCGCTGCTGGCAGCACATCGATTGTCATGGATACGGCAGGCGTGCGTATGCCGCTTGAAAGCTTCCCGCTGCAGGCGCTGGTGTCCGAGCCGGTCAAGCCGATCTTCCCCTGCGTGGTCATGTCCAACACGGTCCATGCCTATATCAGCCAGTCCGACAAGGGCGAAGCGGTGATCGGTTCGGGTACCGACCAATATGTGTCCTACAGCCAGCGCGGCGGCCTGCCGTTGATTGAGCACACGCTTGCGGCCATCTGCGAGGTCTTCCCGATCTTCACCCGTATGCGGATGCTGCGCAAATGGGGCGGCATCGTTGATGTCACGCCGGATCGTTCGCCGATCATCGGCAAGACGCCGGTTCCGGGCCTGTTTGTCAATTGCGGCTGGGGTACGGGCGGCTTCAAGGCGACGCCGGGTTCGGCGCATGTCTTCGCCCACACGATCGCGCGCGACGAGCCGCACTGGATCAACGCACCCTTCACGCTTGAACGCTTCACCACCGGTCGCCTGATCGACGAAGCCGCTGCCGCCGCTGTTGCGCACTAAAAGCATTTCCAGGAAAAGTGGAAACCGGTTTTCCGTTCGGAAATGCGTTGAAAAATAAGAGAAACACAAATGCTTCTTATCCGTTGCCCTTATTGCGAGATGGAACGCCCGGAACTGGAATTTGCCTATGCGGGCGAAGCGCATATCGCGCGTCCAGCCGACCCATCGACGCTTTCCGACGATGAATGGCGCGATTTCCTGTTCACGCGCTCCAATCCGCGCGGCACCCATTATGAGCGCTGGCGGCATATCAATGGCTGCGGTCGCTTCTTCAATGCGGTGCGCGATACGGTGAGCGACAAGTTCGTCGTGACCTACAAGGCCGGTGAACCCCGTCCTGCTTTGGCAGAAACTCCGGCTGCGGAGACGAAATAATGACCGATATGCGCATTCATAACAAAGGCCGTGTCAACAAGGCCAAGTCCGTGCGGTTCACCTTCAACGGCAAGTCCTATTCCGGTTTCGAGGGCGATACGCTGGCTTCCGCCATGCTTGCCAATGGCGAGCATCTGGCCGGTCGTTCGTTCAAATATCACCGCCCGCGCGGCATTCTTTCCGCCGGTTCCGAAGAGCCGAATGCGCTGATGGGCGTTTCACGCGGGCCGGGCCGTTTCGAGCCGAACACCCGCGCAACGGTGCTGGAACTCTATGACGGGCTGAAGGCTGAAACCCAGAACCATTGGCCGTCGCTGAAGCACGATGTCGGCGCGATCAATGACGCGTTCTTCCCGTTCTTCTCGGCGGGTTTTACTACAAGACCTTCATGTGGCCGAAGAGCTTCTGGAACAAGGTCTATGAGCCTTTCATCCGTGGCGCTGCTGGCCTCGGAAAATCGCCATCCGAACCGGACCCGGACACCTATGCCAGCCGCTATGCCTATTGCGATGTGCTGATTGCCGGTGGCGGGCCTGCCGGTCTTGCCGCAGCTTTAGAGGCCGCAAAGAGCGGTGCGAAGGTTATTCTCGTTGACGAACAGGCCGAATTTGGCGGCTCGCTTCTGTCGGAACCGGAGCCGGTCATCAATGGTCGCGCAAGCTGGGACTGGCTGAATGAGACCATCGCTGCACTCAAGGCCAATCCGAATGTCACGCTTTTGCCGCGCACGACGGCCATTGGCTATTACCATCAGAACATGCTGGGCCTTTGTGAGCGCCTGACCGATCACCTGCCGAACCCGCCATCCAATGCGCCGCGTGAACGCATGTGGCGCGTGCGCGCAAAGCAGGTCGTGCTGGCGCAGGGCGCGATTGAAAAGCCGCTGGTCTTTGCCGGCAATGACCGTCCGGGCGTGATGCTGGCATCGAGCGCACGCACCTATCTCAATCGCTATGGCGTCAAGGTCGGCAATCAGGCTGTCGTTGTCACCTCGCATGACAGCGCATGGCTTGCCGCTTTCGATCTCGCCGTGGCGGGCGTCAAGGTTCCGGCCATCATCGATGTGCGTTCAAGCGTTGCCGACAGCCTCGTCAACCGAGCAAAGATGCTCGGCATCGAGACGCTGACCGGCTGGACTGTGACGGATACCGGCGGACGCCATCGCGTGTCGTCCGTGCGGGCTAATCCGGTTTCCAATGGTTCGGTCGGTGCCGCACGCACGATTGCCTGCGATGTGCTGCTGATGTCTGGCGGCTGGAATCCGAGCGTGCACCTGTTCTCGCACACAAAGGGCTCGCTCGTCTGGGATGAGGCACGTCAGATCTATCTTCCGGGCGAACGCACTGAGGAAAGCCGCTGTGCCGGTGCAGGCAATGGCAATTTCGATTTGCAGGCCGCATTGCGTGAGGGTGCGGAAGCGGGTGCTGCCGCAGCCAATGATGCAGGCCATAAAGCCAAGGCATCTGAATATGCGGTTGCGGGTGATTTCATCTGCGATGGTGTCAGCTGTCGCGAATTGCCGACGGATCGCGATCCGGGTAAAGCCAAGGCTTTCATCGATTTCCAGAACGATGTGACCGCCAAGGATATTCGTCTGGCGGTGCGCGAGGGTTTCCATTCCATCGAGCACGTCAAGCGTTATACCACCAATGGCATGGCGACCGATCAGGGCAAAACCTCGAACATCAACGGTCTGGCTGTAGCAGCCGATGCCCTCAAGCGCCCGACGCCGCAGGTGGGGCTTACCACGTTCCGCCCGCCCTATACGCCGACGACCTTTGGCGCCTTCTGCGGCTACAATCGCGGCAAGCTGTTCGATGTGACGCGAAAGACGCCAATCGATAGCTGGGCCGAACAGCATGGCGCGGCTTTCGAGCCGGTCTCGCTGTGGCGTCGCGCATGGTACTTCCCGAAAACCGGCGAAGACATGCATCAGGCCGTGGCGCGTGAATGCAAGGCAACCCGCCAGTCGCTCGGCATGTTCGACGCATCGACGCTTGGCAAGATCGAAGTGGTCGGCCCGGATGCAGCGGAATTCATGAACCGCATGTACACCAACCCATGGACGAAACTTGGCGTCGGGCGCTGCCGTTATGGTCTGCTGCTTAGTGAAGATGGCTTCATCCGCGATGACGGTGTTGTCGGTCGTCTGACGCAGGATCGCTTCCATGTGACGACCACGACCGGCGGTGCCGCGCGTGTTCTCAACATGATGGAAGATTATCTCCAGACCGAATGGCCGGACCTGAAAGTGCAGCTTACCTCGACCACCGAACAGTGGGCAGTTGTTGCAATCAACGGTCCGAATGCGCGCAAGCTCATTGAGCCGATGGTCGAAGGTCTGGATATTTCCGATGAAGCCTTCCCGCATATGTCGGTGGCGGAATGCAAGTTCCTCGGCGTGCCAGCGCGTCTGTTCCGCATGAGCTTCACCGGCGAAGCTGGGCTTCGAGATCAACGTGCCGTCCGCTATGGTCTTGCGCTGTGGAAGGCGCTTTATGAGGCGGGCCAGCAATATGACATCACGCCTTACGGCACCGAAACCATGCACGTTCTGCGTGCTGAAAAGGGCTATATCATTGTCGGTCAGGATACCGACGGCACGCTCACACCGGACGATGCAAGCCTTGGCTGGGCGATCGGCAAGCAGAAGCCGGATTTCGTCGGCAAGCGGTCGCTGTCGCGCCCCGACATGCTGAAAAGGACCGCAAGCATCTGGTCGGGCTTCTGACCAAGGACCCAAAGCTGGTGCTGGAGGAGGGCGCGCAGATTGTCGCCGATCCAAAACAGGCGCTGCCGATGACCATGCTTGGCCATGTCACTTCATCCTATTGGAGCGAGGCGCTTGGCCGGTCTATCGCCATGGCCGTGGTATCAGGCGGCAAGGATCGTATGGGCGAAACGCTTTATATGCCGATGCCTGATGGCAGCGTACACGAGGCCACTGTTTCGGGCATGGTCTTCTATGACCCCGAAGGAAAGAAACTGAACGGATAACACTACAGCTGCATTCTTCGTGATGCCGGGCTGTAAAAGCAATTTGTCTGCGTTCCGGTGCTCACGTACCTTTAAGTACGCTCCGCTCCGGTACTCGAAAATCACTTTTCGCCACGGCCTGACGAATTTGCAACTGTAGTGATAAGGATTGAACCATGCTTGTTGAGACAAAACCTTATTCGAACCGCAAGGTCGTCATTCCCGGTCGTCTGGAAATCCATGCAGCCGATGATGCTGCCCGCTTCATCCTGCGCATTGCTCCCGCAAAACTCGCCTTGGCTGAAAAGGCGCTGGGTGCAAAGTTCCCGGCCAAGATCGGTGATCTCACGCGCAGCGGCGATATTGCGGTAGCCTGCATCGGACCGGATGAATGGTATATCTGGGCCGAGGAAGCCAGGGCGCGGCCATCACGCAGGCTTTTGCCAAGCTTTATGAGACCGAACCGCATAGCCTTACTGAGGTCAGCCATCGCGAAACAGGTATCGACATTTCCGGCCCACAGGCCGAATGGCTGCTGAATGCCGCTTCGCCGCTTGACCTTTCGCAGATGAAGGCTGGTGCTGCCCGCACGGTCTTCGACCATGCCCAGATCATTTTGTTGAAGTGGGATGCCGATCATTATCGTATCGAAGTGTGGAACTCATTCGCGGATCACGTCTGGACCTTGCTGAGCTGGCCAGCAATGAAGTCGAATTGACACTCTGATTGATCCCTTATTGCCTGAAAACGCCGCCCACCGGGCGGCGTTTTGCATTGCAGAGCCTGGAGCGCCGGCTTCTCCTTCCCTCATCCTGAGGAGCCGTTGAAAACGGCGTCTCGAAGGATCGAAGGGCTGAGGAAATGCACCAGCGTCCCTCGTCCTTCGACATGGTGCTTCGCACCGGCTCAGGATGAGGGGAGCGTTCGAAACCTGTTCTGGTCCCAATTTCAGCCTTGCCTTCCGTAAATCCATATGTGAAGATTATATTCACATAAGAAATTCATGAGGAGGGAATTTCCCTATGCCGGAAAGCGAACTGCCGCTGAGCGGGCTTGTTGTTGTCGATATGAGCCAGTTTCTGTCGGGGCCTTATTGCTCGTTGCGCCTGATGGACCTCGGTGCACGTGTGATAAAGATTGAACGGCCCGATGGCGGCGATCTCTCGCGCAGGCTTTATCTGAGCGACACGGAAATCGGCGGCGATTCCACGATTTTTCATGCCATTAATCGCGGCAAGGACAGCCTTGCCATTGACCTCAAAACCCTGACGATCTGGCGGCGTTGAAGAAGCTTCTCACACAGGCCGATGTGCTGATCCAGAACTTCCGCCCCGGTGTCATCAAGCGTCTTGGTCTCGATTACGAGGCAGCCAAAGAAATCAATCCGCGTCTCGTCTATGCATCAATCAGCGGCTATGGCGAAGAAGGGCCATGGGTCGGGCGGCCCGGGCAGGATTTGCTGGCGCAGGCGCGCTCGGGCCTCATGTGGCTCAATGGTGATGAAGGCCAAGGACCGGTGCCATTCGGTCTTGCTGTTGCCGATATGCTGGCAGGTGCCGCCGCGGCACAAGGTATTTCGCCGCGTTGGTTCGCCGCGGCATCACCAACAAGGGCTCGCATGTCGAAACCAGCCTTCTCGAAGCGCTGGTCGATTTCCAGTTTGAAGTGCTGACGACCCATCTGAACGATGGTCGCCGCCTGCCAAAGCGTTCCGAATTTCGCAGCGCCCATGCCTATCTTGCAGCACCCTATGGTGTCTATCCGGCAGCCGACGGTTATCTCGCAATCGCGATGATGCCCATTCCAAAACTGGCGGCGCTGCTTGAAACCGACACGCTGGCACCCTTTGCGGACGATCCAAAGATCGCCTTCAACAAGCGCGATGAGATCAAGCGCCTGATTGCCGACCGCATTGCCGAGAAGACCGTCGATGAGTGGCTCGCCATTCTGGAACCGGCTGATATCTGGTGCGCCCGCGTTCTCAACTGGGAAGAGCTTCTCGCAAGCGAAGGTTTTGGCGTTCTCGACATGCTCCAGACGGTAACGCGTGAAGATGATGTTTCCATCACCACAACGCGTTCCCCACTGCGCATCAATGGACAGCGCCCGAAGGTGGCACGCGCCGCGCCGCGCATTGGCGAGAATAGCCAGCAGATTCGCGAGGAGTTCGGTCTATGAGCACGATCAAGCTGAAAGGCATGACCTGGAGCCACCCGCGCGGCTACGATCCGATGGTTGCGGGTGCCGAACACTGGCTCGCAGACAAGGGCGTTGAAATCGAGTGGGAAAAGCGGTCGCTACAGGATTTCGAGACCTTTCCGGTCGAGGAACTGGCGCGCAACTTCGATATGATCGTGATCGACCATCCGCATGTGGGCCAGATTACCAAGGAAAGCTGTCTGCTGCCGCTTGATGTGCCGGGTCGAGAAACCGAGTTGAAGGCGCTTGCCGATGGTTCTGTAGGCCGGTCTTTCCCGAGCTATAACTGGCAGGGGCGGCAATGGGCGTTTCCGCTGGATGCGGCAACACAGGTTCAGGCGTGGCGTCCCGATCTCATGGACAAGCCAGCTATCTCATGGGGCGAGGTGCTGCGTCTTGCCCGCGCCGGGAAAGTTCTGCTGCCACTGCGCTCGCCGCATTCGCTGATGTGCTTTTATACATTCGCCGCCAATAACGGTACGCCGTGCTCTGTGGAAGGCGAGCTGGTCTCCGTTGCGGACGGCTCACAAGCTTTCGAGCAATTGCGGGAAATCGCTGCGCTGGTGAAGCCGGAATGTTTCGGCATGGACCCGATTGCCGTATTCGAGGAAATGGCCCGATCCGAAATCGCCTGCTCGCCGCTCATCTATGGCTATGTGAACTATGCCATGCCGGGTTTCCGTGATCGCCTGATCCGCTTTGCCGATATTCCAGCGGGCGCGGCGGGTGTTGCAGGCTCTGCTCTGGGCGGTACCGGCATTGCAGTTTCAGCCTTCAGCAAACATCCTGAAGCCGCTATCGATTTTGCCTATTGGGTGGCAAGCGGTGACGTGCAGAAAGGGCTTTACGCGGCTTCCAACGGTCAGCCGGGACATGCGACAGCCTGGGAAGATGACACTGTGAATGCGGCAACCTCAGGCTTCTACCGCGACACGCGTGCGACGCTGGAGGGCGCATGGGTGCGTCCGCGTCACGATGGCTATATGCCGTTTCAGGAAGCGGCCTCCGAGCGCATCAACAAGGGCTTGCTGGACAATGACAAGGCGGAAGATGTCATCGCCGACCTCAACCGGCTTTTCCGCGAAAGCTTCTGACAGCTGGCAAATCGATACGCTGCCCTCAACCCTTCGAGACGCCTCCTTCGCAAGCTCAGGCGTCTCCTCAGGATGAGGGAGGCGTTGCTGGCTTAAAGTTTCCAGAGACGCGTTGCATTCTCGGAGAGAAGCAGCGCTTTTCGTCTTCACTGCATCCTTCAAGGAGTGCATGGGTTGTCGCCACCCATGTTGAAAGCCCGGCATCGACATTGCTGGCTAGTGTGCAGACCGGCCAGTCGCTTCCCCACACGATCCGCTCCCAGCCAAATGCATCAATGACATGCTCAACATAGGGGCGCACGGTGTCGACGGTCCAGCTTGCCGGGTCGGCATAGGCGACAACCCCGGAGATTTTGGCGACCACATTCTCGCGCTGCGCAATCTCGCTGATCCCCTTTTGCCAGCTTTCCAGCGCACCTGATTTGATATCCGGCACGCCGCAGTGGTCGAGCACGAATTGCACGTCCGGTGCGAGATCGGCAAGCGCCGTCACCTTGTCGATCTGGTGCGGCAGTGCGCAGAGATCGAAGGTCAGGCCGGTGCCTTCCAGCCGCTTGATATTCTCGCGAAAAGGGCACCCTCAGAAACGTCGTCAGGCACGACATGCAGCACACGGCGAAAGCCCTTGACGAAAGGATTGCTGCGGCTCTGTTCAAGATACTCGGCAAACTCCGGCTCCTCCGGGCGGCAGGAGGCGATTGCGCCCTTGATGAAGCCGCCCGATCTTCTGGAAATCTCCTGAATATGGTCCGTTTCAGCCTGAATGGCATCGGCTGCCACATCCACTTCCATATGCAGCGCCGCCTTGATGCCGCAGCGCTCAGCCTGCTTCCGATAGGTCTCAAACAGAAAGTCGCGGTCAAGCGCCGGTACATCTCCCAGCCATGGGTAGTTCAGCGCGCTTTTGTCGATCAGATGCAGATGGGTATCGATAATCATGAAAACTCTCCTCCGACACCATTTTTTCAAAAAGAAGAGAGTTTTCAAATAAGAATTTCGATGATCTTTAATCAGTCGTTCCGATATCGGACCCCACCAGCTTTGAGAGGTCTTTGACAGTTTTTGCAGCAGGCTGATGGTCTGCGTAATGTCGGGCGCTGAAGCCGAATTGACGAGTGTTACATAGGGACAGGTCAGTGAGGCAATGCATGTGCCGTCCGGACCGAGAATCGGTGCCGAGAGGTTGTAGACGCCCGCCACCTGGGCGCTGGGCATCATTTCATATCCGCGTTCGCGAATCTGGTCGAGGCGCTCGTAGAAACTCTCATCGAGCTTGAGACTTTCCCCGTCTTTCGCATATTCGGCAATCATCATCCTGCGTTCTTCCGGTGACCGGAAGGCAAGAAGCACATGGCCGGAACCGGTGTCGAACAGGCTGATATGCGAACCGACGCGAATTGAGATGCCCCAATAATCCGGAGCTTCCTGCTGTGCAATGACAACAACAGATCCCCGGTCAAACACGGCAAGCTGGTTGGCCTGTTTCGAGCGGTCGGCAAGTTCGCGCATGAAAGGCGTGGCAAAGGATGCAAGCCTGCGCACCGGTGCATGAAGGTGTGCAAGGCCGAACAGCTTGAGCGTCAGTGAATAGCGGTCGCCTTCGAGCTTGGTCACGTAACCGCGCTTCACCAGACGGTCCAGCATCCGGTAAAACTCGTTGGGGCTGCGATCGAGGTGTTTGGCAATTTCCGCCTGCGTCAGGCCGCCATCGACGCCTGCCAGCAATTCGAGGATATCAAGTCCTTGTCCAGCGCGGGCGCGCGGTAGCGATCGTCTGTTTCCAAGTTGGCTCCCTTATGAATATGATTCTTCATATACGAACAATACTGAAAGCGAAAGTCGCAAATGTGCGGAAACTCGCCTTGACCGGTTTTGAATAATATGTTTGCATATAAATACCAAATTCACAATTGGGGCGGACCGGGGAAAAGTCCGTCGTGAGGAGGAGAAGCATGATGAGTTTCAAAGCGTCCTGCCTGGCGGGAACGGCTCTATTGGCATTGACAATGGGGTCCGCTGGTGCCGCCGATCTGCCGGGTAAATTTGAAGGCGTGACGGTAAACGCCAAGCTGATCGGCGGTCAGCAATATGAAGCGCTTTATTCGCGCATTGCCGAATGGGAAAAAGCGACTGGCGCCAAGGTCAATATTCTTTCCAAGAAGAACCATTTCGAACTGGACAAGGAAATCAAGTCGGACATCGCTTCCGGTTCGATCAACTGGTGCGTCGGCTCCAACCATTCGTCTTTGCGCCGCAATATCCTGATCTTTATGCCGATTTGAATGGTTTGCTTCCTGCGGGCGAAATCGAAGGCTTCGTGCCATCGGTCATCAAGGCTTCCACGCTGAATGACAAGCTGGTCATGCTGCCGCGCGCGCAGTTCGACGTCTCGGCGCTCTACTATCAGAAGAGCCTTTACGAAGACGACGCCAAGAAGACCGCGTTCAAGGAAAAATACGGCTACGATCTGGCGCCGCCAAAGACCTGGAAAGAGGTTTCCGATCAGGCTGTGTTCTTTGCCGATCCACCGAATTTCTACGGCACGCAGTTTGCGGGCAAGGAAGAAGCCATCAATGGCCGCTTCTATGAAATGCTGGTTGCGGAAGGCGGTGAATATCTCGATGGCGAAGGCAAGCCCGCTTTCATTCGGAAGCCGGTGTGCGTGCGCTCGATTGGTTCGTCAATCTCTACAAGGCCAAGGCCGTTCCTGCAGGCACCACCAACTACCTCTGGGATGAGCTGGGCGCAGGCTTTGCTTCGGGCACCATCGCAATCAACCTGGATTGGCCGGGCTGGGCGACCTATTTCAACGATCCAAAGTCGTCGAAGGTCGCAGGCAATGTCGGTATTGTTCCGCCTCCGACAGGATCTTCCGGCAAGCGCACCGGCTGGTCGGGGCATCACGGCTTCTCGGTCACTGAATCCTGCGACAACAAGGAAGCTGCTGCTTCGCTCGTCTGGTTCCTGACCAACGAGGATTCGCAGAAGCAGGAATCGGCTGCGGGCACACTGCCAACCCGTACCGCTGTCTGGGATTACGTCATCGAGCAGGCTGCGTCCGATCCGTACAAGAAGGAAGTGCTTTCGGTGTTCCAGGAAACGGCAAAGACCGCTTTCCCGGTTCCGCAGACCCCCTCATGGATCGAGATTTCCAACGCGGTCTATCCTGAACTTCAGGCAGCAATTTTGGCGACAAGACTTCGCAGCAGGCACTTGACGATGCAGCCAAAAGGCAACGCAGATCCTTGAGGATGCCGGCGAGCTCTGATTTCGCTTCGTGAACATACGGCCCGCCTTGAGAACCATCTGGCGGGCCATCCAAGCGCAAGATGCGCGTGTGCCTTGCTGCCAGTTCCACCGCTTCGGAAGAACAATGTTTAGACGAATTTCTCCACCGGTTATGCTTCTGCTTCCGGCTATCATTATCCTTGCAGCGGTGGTTCTGTTTCCTCGCGCTTTCGCTTTATTCAAGCTTCACGCCGTTTCGGCTGACGCGCCCTGACAGCCTGTTCAAATTCATCGGCCTGCGCAATTATCAGCGCATCATGAGCGACTGGGTGTTCTGGGCTGCATTCATTCGCACGGTGATCTTCCTCACCATCGCGCTCAATCTGGAAATGCTGCTCGGCCTTGGTCTGGCGCTGCTCATCAACAAGGCGACCCACGGCCAGCGCGTTTTGCGCACGCTGATGATGTTCCCGATGATGTTTTCGCCGGTTCTGGTCGGCTTCCAGTTCAAATTCATGTTCAACGACAATATCGGTCTTGTGAACAATGCGCTGCAGTCGTTGGGTATCACCGATACCGCCATTCCATGGCTGATTGACGGCAATCTGGCGCTGTTTGCGATTTTGCTGGCAGAAGTCTGGATGTCGACCTCGGTATTCGCAATCCTCATTCTGGGCGGTCTTCTGTCCATGCCGCAGGATCCGGTGGAAGCGGCTCGTGTCGACGGCTGCACGCCATGGCAGACCTTCCGCTATGTCATCTGGCCCTATCTAATGCCCTTTGCCTTCATCGCAATGACCATTCGTTCGCTCGACGTGGCGCGCGCCTATGACATCGTGAAGATCATGACCGATGGCGGACCGGCACGCCGCACCGAGCTGATCTGGACGCTGGTTGGACGCACCGCCTATTCGGATGCGCAGATGGGCCTCGCCAATGCCATGGCCTATGTTGCGATCCTGCTCTCGATCCTATTCACCGTAATGTTCTTCCGCAAGCTTGCAGCCGCACGCGCGCAAATTGGAGCGGAGTGGTAATCATGGCAACAACAACGCTCTCCAACAGCCAGCATCGCCTCGCTGCGCCGCGTCAAAAAGTCGCCTATCTCGTCGGCCTGTTTCTGGCGATGGCGATCATCTGCCTGCCCGGCCTGTGGATCGTGCTGTCCTCGCTGCGCCCGCCGGTCGAAATCATGGCAAAGCCGCCGGTCTGGATTCCGCAGGAAATCACGCTCGATGCCTATCGCGCCATGTTCTCGGGCGCAGGCGGCGGCGGTATTCCGGTCTGGGATTATTTCCGCAACTCGCTCATCATCTCGGTCACGTCCACCATCATCGCGCTGGTTGTCGGGGTTTCGGGCGGCTATGCCTTTGCGCGCTTCCGCTTCTGGGGCAAGTCGACCACCTTCCTCGGTCTCATGCTGACGCGCTCGGTGCCGGGCATCGCGCTTTCGCTGCCGCTCTTCATGGTCTTTTCCCGTATCGGCATCATCGACACGCATTTCGGCCTGATCCTCACCTATGTGGCGCTGAACGTGCCGTTCACGATCTGGTTGATCGATGGCTTCTTCCGTCAGGTGCCGAAGGATCTGGCAGAGGCCGCACAGATTGACGGTTGCACGCGCTGGCAGGCTTTCTGGCAGGTGGAATTTCCGCTGGCCGGTCCCGGCATTGCGACCGCAGGCATCTTCGCCTTTCTCACCTCATGGAACGAATATGCGCTGGCTTCCCAGCTCACCCGTTCCGTCAATTCCAAGACCCTTCCTGTCGGTCTTCTCGATTACACCGCTGAATTCACCATCGACTGGCGCGGCATGTGTGCGCTGGCGGTCGTGATGATTATTCCGGCGCTGACCCTCACATTCATCGTCCAGAAGCATCTTGTTGCTGGTCTGACGTTCGGCGCGGTTAAAGGTTGATAGAACAATGGCTCAGCTTTCCATTAAAAATCTCGTCAAGCGCTACGGCAATGTCGAAGTGGTGCATGGCATCAATCTCGAAATTGCCGACAAGGAATTTGTAGCGCTGGTCGGTCCGTCCGGCTGTGGCAAGTCCACGACGCTGCGCATGATCGCAGGTCTTGAAAGCATTTCCGACGGCGCGCTCGAAATTGGCGGCAAGGTTGTGAACGATCTGCCGCCGCGTGATCGCAACATCTCCATGGTGTTCCAGTCCTATGCGCTTTATCCGCATATGTCGGTGCGCGAGAATATGGGCTTTTCGCTGAAAATCGCCAAACAGCCGCAGGCGGAAATCGACCGCCGCGTCAACGAGGCTTCGGCGATCCTCGGTCTGGAAGCGCTGATGGAGCGCCGCCCGGCGCAGCTTTCGGGCGGCCAGCGCCAGCGCGTCGCCATGGGCCGCGCCATCGTGCGCAACCCGGAAGTGTTTCTGTTCGACGAACCGCTGTCGAATCTCGATGCGAAATTGCGCACGCAGATGCGCACCGAGATCAAGAAGCTGCACGCCAAGGTGCAGTCCACAGTCGTTTATGTGACGCATGATCAGGTCGAGGCCATGACGCTTGCCGACCGCATCGTCATCATGCGCGACGGCCATATCGAACAGGCCGGAACCCCGGATGAAGTCTTCAAGCGCCCGGCGACGCAGTTCGTCGCCGGTTTCATCGGCTCCCCGCCGATGAATATGGGCGAGGCGACGGTCACGGGTGGCGATCTGGTCTTCGCAAACGGCGACCGCCTGCCGCTGCCTGCGCAGTTCCAAGGCAAGGCCAAGGACGGTTCCAAGGTGACGTTTGGCCTGCGCCCGGACGATATCTTCCCGAAAGGTCACGGCATTTCCACTAGTGACGCCGTGCATGAAAAGGACATGCGCGTTTCGATCACCGAGCCGCTCGGCAATGAAACGCTGGTCTTTGTCGAATTCGCGGGCAAGGAATGGGTGGCACGTATGCTCAACCCGCGTCACTTGCAACCGGGCGAAACCATCACCATGCAACTTGATCTGTCGCAGGTGCATCTGTTCGATGCGGCAAGCGGCAAGAGTTTGGCGGTTTAAACATGGCGCGTATTGAAAAGTCGAACTGCGCATGGTCGACCTTCCGCCGAAGGTCAAGCGCACCGACGCGATCCAGAGCTTTGTGAGCCAGGAAACGCCGATTGTCACCATCACCGACAGTGATGGGGCGGTGGGGACGGGCTACAGCTACACCATCGGCACGGGCGGCTCATCCGTCATGCGGCTATTGAACGACCATTTGGTGCCGCTTATCCTGAATGAGGAAGCAGATTGCATCGAGGCGATCTGGCGTAAGCTCGAATTTGCAACCCACGCCACGACTATCGGGCCGATCACGGCTTTGGCGCTTGCGGCCATCGACACGGCATTGTGGGACTTGCGTGCGAAGAAGCAGAACCTACCGCTGTGGAAACTTGCGGGCGGTGCCAAGGATCGCTGTCCGCTTTACACGACCGAAGGTGGCTGGCTGCATATCGAGAAAGAAGCGCTGGTCGAGGATGCGCTTGCCGCCAAGGCCAAGGGCTTCTCCGGCTCCAAGGTGAAGATCGGCAAGCCGCATGGTTCGGAAGATTATGCGCGTCTTTCTGCCGTTCGTGCAGCCGTTGGTGACGGCTTTGAAATCATGACCGATTGCAATCAGGGCTTTACGGTGGATGAAGCAATCCGTCGCGCCGAGCGCCTGAAGGAACTTGATCTGGCATGGATCGAAGAGCCGCTTCCGGCTGACGATCTCGACGGTCATATCCGCCTGACCCGCTCCACACCGACACCGATTGCGGTGGGTGAATCGATCTATTCGATCCGCCATTTCCGCGAATATATGCAGAAGGGCGCTTGCTCCATCGTACAGGTGGATGTGGCGCGCATCGGCGGCATCACGCCATGGCTCAAAGTGGCGCACGCCGCAGAAGCCTTCGACATTCCGGTTTGCCCGCATTTCCTGATGGAGCTGCATGTCAGCCTCACCTGTGCCGTGCAGAACGGGCGCTATGTGGAATATATCCCGCAGCTTGATGACCTGACCACCAAGGGCATGGAAATTCGCGATGGCCACGCCATTGCGCCGTCCGAGCTGGGCATCGGTATCGAGTGGGATTGGGACGCCGTGCGCGCCCGGTCGATTTCGGAATTCACCCGCGAGATCGTGAGGGCGTAATGGTTCAAAGCCAGAAACAAAGAATGGGCATGGTGATCGGGCTTCAGCCTGAAAAGATCGCAGAATATAAGAAGCTGCACGCTGCCGTGTGGCCGGAAATTCTGGCGCTCATCTCGGAATGCAACATCACCAATTACACGATCTTTCTCAAAGAGCCGGAGAACCTGCTGTTCGGCACATGGGACTATGTCGGCACCGATTTTGAAGCCGACATGAAGAAGATGGCCGATAACCCGAAAAATCAGGAATGGTGGTCCGTCTGCATGCCGTGCCAGAAACCACTTGAAACCCGTAAAGAGGGTGAGTGGTGGGCGATGATGGAGGAGGTGTTTCATCATGACTGAGCTCTTTGATCCGAAAACCCTGCGTCAATGGTGGCCGAAGCCGAGCACACCGAAACCAATCGTGATTTTCGGCGCGGGCAGCATTGTCGGCGACGCGCATCTGCCCGCCTATAAGAAGGGCGGCTTTCCGGTTGCCGGCATTTTTGATCCCAATCTGGACAAGGCTAAAGAGCTTGCCGACCAGTGGGGCATCAAGGCTTTTGCCAGCGCTGAGGAAGCGATTGCCGTCGAAGGCGCGATCTTCGATCTTGCTACGCCGCCTTCAGCCCATGCTTCGATCCTCGCGCAATTGCCGGAAGGTGCGGCGGTTCTGATCCAGAAGCCGATGGGCAGCGATCTGGCCGCGGCAACGGAAATTCTAAAAGTCTGCCGCGCGCGCAATCTGAAAGCAGCGGTGAATTTCCAGCTGCGTTTCGCGCCGATGATGCTCGCCCTTTACGACGCGGTCGATAAGGGCTGGCTGGGCGAAGTCGTGGATTTCGACGCATGGCTGGCGCTTGCGACCCCTTGGGGACTGTGGCCTTTCCTCAAAGGTTTGCCGCGTATCGAAATCGCCATGCACTCGATCCATTATCTGGATTTCGTGCGTGGTTTGCTTGGCAATCCGCAAGGCGTTCACGCCAAGACCATCGGCCATCCGAACCATGAAGTTGCACAGACCCGCACCGCAGCGATTCTCGATTATGGCGATCGTGTGCGTTGTGCTCTGTCGGTCAATCACGACCATGATTTCGGCCGCAAGTTTCAGGCTTGCGAGTTTCGCATCTGCGGCACCGAGGGCGCTGCCTATGTGAAACTTGGCGTCAATCTCGATTATCCGCGTGGCGAGCCGGACGAACTCTGGATCAAGCCCAAGGGCGGTGACGATTGGGTTTCCGTGCCGCTCGAAGGTGCCTGGTTCCCGGACGCATTCTTGAACCGCATGGCGCAGTTGCAGCGCTTCGCGACCGGCGAAGATGCAGAGCTGATCGGCTCGGTCGAAGATGCCTGGCACACCATGGCGCTGGTCGAAGCGGCCTATCAGTCGAGCGCAGCCCCCGCCACGCCGCTTGCCGCAAAACCGGAGGTCTGATCATGGCCGAACAGAAAATCTACTACGAAGACTATGAAATGAACCATGTGCGCCTAACCTCAGGCCGCACGATCACCGAAACCGATTTCGTGGTTCACGCCGGCCATACGGGCGATTTCTTCCCGCATCATATGGATGCGGAATTCGCCAAGATCCTGCCGGGCGGTCAACGCATTGCGCATGGCACGATGATTTTTGCAATCGGTGTCGGATTGACCGCGACGCTGATCAATCCGGTTGCATTTTCCTATGGTTATGATCGTCTGCGGTTTATTCGTCCGGTACATATTGGAGATACGATCCGCACGCGGGTTACGATCAGTGCGAAGGAAGACGATCCCAAGCGCGCCAATATGGGACGCGTGACGGAGCGGTGCGAAGTGCTTAATCAGCGGGATGAAGTGGTGCTCGCTTGCGACCACATCCTGCTTGTCGAACGGAAGGCTTGAACATGACGATACGCTTTGATGGAAAAACCGCGCTGGTGACAGCCGCAGCACAAGGCATAGGCCGCGCCAGCGCGCTGGCTTTCGCGGAAGCGGGTGCCAAGGTCTATGCGACTGACATCAACATGGATGCTCTCAAGGAAATCGAAGGTGTCAACGGCATCATCACCCGCAAGCTCAACGTGCTTGACGAGGCTGAGGTGAAGTCGCTTGTCGCTGAGATCGGCCAGGTGGACATCCTGTTCAACTGCGCAGGCGTGGTCCATGGCGGCTCCATCCTCGAAATGAAGGACGAAGACCTCGACTTCGCCGTCAATCTCAACATTCGTTCGATGATCCGTACCATCCGCGCCGTGCTGCCGGGCATGCTGGAACGCAAGGACGGTTCTATCGTCAACATGGCGTCCGTCGCGTCGAGCGTGAAGGGTGTGCCGAACCGCTTTGCCTATGGCGTCACCAAGGCCGCTGTCATTGGTCTGACCAAGGCTGTTGCTGCCGACTATATTACCAAGGGCATTCGCTGCAACGCCATTTGCCCCGGCACGGTTGAAAGCCCGTCCTTGCAGGATCGTCTGCGTTCGCAGGGCGATTATGAAGAACAGCGCGCAGCCTTCATCGCCCGTCAGCCGATTGGCCGCATCGGTCAGCCGGAAGAAATCGCCGATCTCGCGGTCTATCTCGCTGGCGCGACCTATACGACCGGACAAGCTTACAACATTGATGGAGGCTGGACGATTTAGGGCAGTCGATATTCAGGCTCTGGCGGCCTGCAAATGGCATTTTTCTTCGCTTGCCTAGGCTCATGTACCTTTAAGTACACTCCGCTCCGGTTCTCGAAAACACCATTTTCGGCACGTCATAGCCAGAATCTCAACCACCCTCAGCCCCATCTTTCATCCCTTTAAAGGAGTAAACTCATGAAATTTCTTCGTTACGGTGAAGCCGGTCAGGAAAAGCCTGGCATTCTCGATGCCGATGGCGCAATCCGCGATCTTTCCGCCCATGTAGGCGATCTTTCCGGTGCGGCCCTTGCCCCGATGCGCTGGCCAAGCTTGGCGCAATCGACATCAATTCGCTGCCGAAGGTCGAAGGCAATCCGCGCCTTGGCCCGTGCGTTTCAGGCACCGGCAAGTTCATCTGCATCGGCCTCAACTATGCCGATCACGCTGCCGAATCCGGCATGGCCGTGCCGCCGGAGCCGGTCATCTTCATGAAGGCCACATCCGCCATTGTCGGCCCCAATGATGACCTGCTCATCCCGCGCGGCTCTGAAAAGACCGACTGGGAAGTAGAGCTTGGCATCGTCATCGGCAAGACCGCGAAATATGTCTCGGAAGAAGACGCGCTGGATTATGTCGCCGGCTACTGCACGCTGCATGACGTTTCCGAACGCGCTTTCCAGATCGAGCGCGCCGGTCAGTGGACCAAGGGCAAGTCCTGCGACACGTTTGGCCCGACCGGTCCATGGCTGGTGACGAAGGACGAAGTTGCCGACCCGCAGAATCTCAAAATGTGGCTCACCGTCAATGGTGAAACCATGCAGGACGGCTCGACCAAGACCATGGTTTACGGTGTTCGCCACCTCGTTTCCTATCTCTCGCAGTTCATGTCGCTTCAGCCGGGCGATATCATATCCACCGGTACGCCTCCCGGCGTCGGCATGGGCATGAAGCCGCCGCGCTACCTCAAGGCTGGCGACGTTGTCGAACTGGGCATTGAAGGCCTTGGTTCGCAGAAGCAGAACGTACGCGCTGACATCTAGGCTCTTTAAGCATGATCCCAAAACCGCTTGCCGCCTTTTGGGATCATACCCTGATCACGGATATATCATGACGAAAATCACTGACCTGCGCGTCTTCGATCTGCGTTTCCCGACTTCGCAAAGTCTGGACGGCTCGGATGCCATGAACCCGGACCCGGATTACTCGGCGGCCTATGTCATCCTCGATACGGATGATGCGTCGCTGAAGGGCCACGGCCTTACCTTCACCATTGGACGCGGCAACGACATTTGCTGTCAGGCGATTCTCGCCATGCGTCATCTGGTCGTGGGCGCTTCGCTGGAAGATTTCCGCGCGGCTCCCGGCAAGTTCTGGCGCTACCTGACCGGCGACAGCCGCTGCGCTGGATCGGCCCGGACAAGGGCGCCATGCATCTGGCCACCGGTGCCGTCGTCAACGCCTTCTGGGACCTGGCTGCAAAGCAGGCTGGCAAGCCGGTATGGCGGCTTGTGGCCGACATGTCGCCCGAAGAAATCGCCGACATTGTCGATTATCGCTATCTCACCGATGCGCTGACGCGTGACGAAGCCGTCGCGATCCTGCGCAAGGCGGAAGCCGGTAAGGCGGAACGTATCGCCACGCTCGAAGCGGAAGGTTACGCCTGCTATACGACCTCGGCTGGCTGGCTCGGCTATGACGACGACAAGCTGCGCCGTCTTTGCCAGGAAGCCATCGATGAAGGTTTCGACCACGTCAAGATGAAGGTCGGCCGCGATCTCGAAGACGATATCCGTCGCCTGACCATCGCGCGCGAAGTGATCGGCCCGGATCGTTATCTGATGATCGACGCCAATCAGGTATGGGAAGTCGATCAGGCCATCGAATGGGTCAACAAGCTTGCCTTTTCCAAGCCGTTCTTCATCGAAGAACCGACCAGCCCGACGATGTGGCAGGCCATCGCAAGATTCGCGAAGCCATTGGTGACGTGAAGGTTGCGACCGGCGAAATGTGCCAGAACCGCATCATGTTCAAGCAGTTCATCGCGGAAGGCGCTATCGACATCGTGCAGATCGATTCCTGCCGCATGGGCGGTCTGAATGAAGTTCTGGCTGTGTTGCTGATCGCTGCCAAGTTCGGCAAGCCGGTCTGGCCGCATGCGGGTGGCGTTGGCCTGTGCGAATATGTGCAGCATCTGTCGATGATCGATTATCTGGTCGTTTCGGGCACCAAGGAAGGCCGCGTGATCGAATATGTCGATCATCTGCACGAGCATTTCGTCGACCCGTGCGTCATCAGGAACGCGGCCTATATGCCGCCGTCTCTGCCGGGCTTCTCGATTGAAATGAAGCCGCAGTCGATTGCGGACTATACGTTCAAGGGTTGAGAGCCATCATATTCAAATGCAGAAAGGCCGCGCCGAAAGCGCGGCTTTTGCTTTACAGAAAGCGGATCATGAGCGCGCCGGTCAGCAGCAAAACGGCACCGGCGACGCGTCCCGCAGTGATTTCACGCACGGCAACGCCCATGAAGCCGATACGGTCGGCAGCCAGCCCGGCCATCAATTGTCCAGCAACAGCAAGCCCCATCACGGCAGCAGCCCCGATGCGTGGCGTCAGCAACACCGATGCGGTCACATAGATACAGCCAAGCGCACCGCCCACGACAAAGAGCCAGCCCGCAGGAACATTGAAGGCTGGCATTGCACCCGTCGCGCGCGCTGTAATTCCGGCAATAATGGCAAGGATGACGGCGCCGGACAGAAATGAAATTGCAGCCGCCGTTACCGGCGATCCCAACCCGCGAGCCAATGCCGCATTGATGGGAGCCTGAATAGCAATACAGGCACCGGAAAGGATGCCGAACAACGTCCAGAGCATGGATATTTCCTCGCTGGGTGAAGTGCTTGAATAAGAATTTGTCGAATGACCAGTCCTTGCAGAGGAAAACCGTCAGGTCAATATTCGAGCACGTTCATGTTGTCAGCGCATATTGGAAACAGTTTTGCATAGATGAGACCTAACAAAACGCAACAGAGCTGTTCAGCGACTTCGCTTTAACTGGAGAAGCTCCAGAATAAAGAGCGCACAAATCTGATCAACAAACATCATCATTGGAGGCTGTAGAAAACTGAATGGTGCCCGGAGGCGGATTCGAACCACCGACACGCGGATTTTCAATCCGCTGCTCTACCAACTGAGCTATCCGGGCATCCGTAACAAGCATTTGCTTGTTCGAGGCGGTGTTGGTTCCCGCCGGAAGTGGGTGGGTTATAGCATTAAATTCCGCGCTGTCCAGCACCGTATCGCAATTTTATCAGCTTTTCTCACAGTTTCGATAAATAGCTGATTTTATTGCAAGAAGATGCTTTGAAACCGTCTAGTTTCCCTCTTCTTCCTCTTCATCAAGCGGCTTTCCCGGCAAGACATAGCTGCCCGACAGCCAGCGATTGAGGTCGATGCTTTTGCAGCGCGGCGAACAGAACGGATAGGATTCGCGTGATGAAGGCTTTCCGCATTCCGGGCAGGGGCGCGTCGGACGCAAGGGCGTCACGCGGGCGCCCGCTGCTGCTGATATGTCCTTCTTGTCGCTCATATCTGTTCTCAGACTTTCCCGCTATTCCAGTTAGCATAAACCGGATAGTCGACGTCGCTCAGCAGGCTTATGGCCTCCTGCAGCGGCAGCCCCACCACATTGGTATAGGAACCGACCAGCTTCACGACAAAACTGCCCGCCAGTCCCTGAATAGCATAGCCGCCCGCCTTGCCCCGCCATTCACCGGATGAAAGATAGGCATCCATCTGTTTTCGGACAGCCGCTCGAAACGCAGCCGTGTTTCAACCAGCGTCTGGCGCAAGTTCCCGTTCGGCAGGACAAGACTCACCCCGGTGAAGACCTTGTGCGTGCGCCCCGAAAGCAGACGCAGGCATTCCCTTGCTTCGTCGGCAATCTCCGCTTTGGGGAGAATGCGACGGCCAACCGCCACAACAGTGTCGGCTGCAAGAATGAAGGCACCCGCGAAACTCGCATCGTCCTTCAATTGCTCCTGCGCCTTGCGCGCCTTTTCCCGCGACAGACGTTTCGCCAGCGAGCGCGGATGTTCGCCACGCTGCGGCGTTTCATCTATATCAGCCGGATAAATATGGTCCGGTTCGATGCCTGCCTGCCTCAGAAGCTCGATCCTGCGTGGAGAACCGGAGGCAAGAACCAGCTTGTGTTGCGCGCTCATCGAATAGACATTTCCTGGAACGGGAACGGACTGCTTACTTGAAGCGGTAGGTGATGCGGCCCTTGGTCAGATCGTAAGGGGTCATCTCAACCAGAACCTTGTCACCGGCCAGAACGCGGATGCGATTCTTGCGCATACGGCCTGCCGTATGGGCGATGATTTCATGTTCATTTTCGAGCTTCACGCGGAACATAGCATTGGGCAGCAGTTCCGTAACAACACCCGGAAATTCGAGGACTTCTTCTTTCGCCATGCGATACCTGTTTCTTTCTTTGGTAAAATGCCGCTCTCAAGCGGTCTTTAGGTCTGAATTTGCGCGGAACCTATATGATTAGGCGGCATTTGTGAACAACGGAATTCCGCGAACTTATTGCTTATGGAAACGCTGCGTGATTTGCCGCTTCAGACGGTCCCGCACATCGCGATATGCCGCCAAGAGCTGCCCCTGCTGCCCGTTACAAGCGTGGGGTCCGGCGTCGGCCAATATTCGACATCAACCGAGAAACCCCGCATGCGTTCCAGCACAGTATGATGGGCAAGCGGTGTCAGCGTTACGATCAGGTCGAAATAACCGTCCGCCAGTTCTTCGAGGCCGCGCGGCTGCCGGTTATCGAGTGATAGGCCCTCTTCCTGAAGGACGGCATCGACAAACGGATCGCGTTCGCCTCGCATCACGCCTGCCGACGCTACATAAATATTGGGTGGCAGGGCTTTTCTTGCCAGTAATTCCGCCATGGGCGAACGAATTGCATTCTTGCCGCAGACGAAAAGCAGCGATTTTGGCAAGCGCTGTTTATGATCTTCGTTGTCATCGGTATTCACACTTGTCGAGGGGCATCGGTGATGACCATCAATGATCAGCCTCTCCAGTGCAAAACGCAGACAAGTGTGAAAAGCCGCCGTGCCGTGTTGAAATCAACCTCGATCTTACCTTTTAGCCGGGCCTGCAGCGTTTGCGATCCTTCATTGTGCAGGCCGCGCCGTCCCATGTCGATTGCTTCGATCTTGCTTGGGGTCGCGGATCGGATCGCCTGATAATAGCTTTCGCAAATCATGAAATAATCACGCACCACACGACGCAAAGGCGTGAGGGAGAGGATATGGGTCGCGACGTCTTCGCCTGTTTCCCGTGCAATAGCGAAGATCAGCCGTGATTCCATCAGTGAAAGTTTCAGCCGGTATGGCCCACCCGTATCGTCTCCGATGGGATGGAACGAGTTTTCTTCGATGAGGTCAAAATGGCCACCGCACGCTCATGCTCGACGTCAGGCGTCGAACGCCCGATGGACTCATCGAGCTCGACGTCAACAAGGCGGGCATTTGGAACACCGGCAGTCATGTCACCTCATAGATTCAACCGGATGGCGACAGACTGCGCGTGAGCATCGAGCCCTTCGGCGCGGGCAATCTCGATTGCAGCGGGTCCGAGAACACGCAGTTGGTCAGGGCCGAGCTTGAGCAGCGATGTGCGCTTCATATAATCGAGAACGGATAGGCCGGATGAAAAACGCGCCGAGCGCGCCGTCGGCAGAACGTGGTTACAACCGCCGACATAATCGCCAATCACTTCCGGCGTATAACCGCCGATGAAGATCGATCCTGCGTTGCGGATTTTTGGCAGCAAGGCTTCCGGATCTGCGGTGGCGATTTCCAAGTGCTCGGCTGCAATGCGGTTGGCAAGCGGAATGGCTGCCTCGAAATCCTCGACCAGAATAACCGCGCCGAAATCACGCCAGCTCGCGGCGGCAGTTTGCGCGCGCGGGAGGTTGCGAAGCTGCCGTTCGACAGCTTCTTCGACAGCCTGTGCGAGCGTTTCATCATTGGTCATGAGGATCGATTGCGCCGCTGTATCGTGCTCCGCTTGGGCGAGGAGGTCGGCGGCGATCCAGTCGGGATTGTTATCCTTGTCGGCAATGACCAGCACTTCCGACGGGCCGGCGATCATGTCGATGCCGACCGTGCCGAAGACGATGCGCTTTGCCGCCGCCACATAGGCGTTGCCGGGGCCCACGATCTTGGCAACGGGGCGAATGGTTTCGGTGCCATAGGCAAGCGCCGCAACAGCCTGCGCGCCGCCAACACGGTAGATTTCGGAAACGCCAGCCAGACGGGCAGCCACCAGAACCAGTGGATTGAGCACACCATCGGGCGCCGGAACCACCATGACGATGCGCTCCACGCCCGCCACCTTGGCGGGAACAGCGTTCATCAAGACAGAACTGGGATAGCTTGCCGTGCCGCCGGGAACATAAAGCCCCACAGCCTCGATAGCAGTCCAGCGCGAGCCAAGCTCCACGCCAAGCGCATCCGTATAGCGGTCATCCTTCGGCAATTGCCGCGCATGGTGTTTTTCGATGCGCTCACGGGCAAGCTTCAGTGCCTCGACCGTCGATGCCGGAGCCGCTTCGAAAGCCGCGTCGATTTCGGCCTCTGTGACCGCGAGGCCGGTTTTATCGAGATCGATCCGGTCGAAGCGGCGCGAATAGTCGATAAGCGCGCTGTCGCCTTCCCGGCGCACGCGGTCGACGATTTCGCGAGCCGCGCGATCGACATCCTCGGATGCCTCGCGCTTGCCTGCCAGAAATATCTCGAAATTATTCTCGAAATCGGGATCGGTTTGTCTGAGCGTCTTGACCACGCTTCTGTTCCTTCAAATATGCTTGCCGGACTTGGGTGCCCGGCTGACGAAAGATGGTTGTGCAGAACCTTCTCTCAGACGTTATGGCGAGGAAGCGATTCTGTTTCCCATGCCGCGCCAAGGTCCGTCATTTGCGCTTCGATACATTCTACCTCAAGACGGATAGCCGCATTTGCCGAGAAAGTCAGTTCTATTGTTCCGGCGGGTGTTTCGCCGGCAGTGAACTGAATGGCCATCAGGGAAAGCACTTCATCCGGCTTATGGCGGTCAATCCCGGTGGCCTTGGCTGCAATCACGCGATTGAAGTGCAGGGCCGTTTTTCGGCGCTGATATTTCGGCTTGCGCAGGAATTTCGGCTTGCTTTCTTCCCAGACGAAGCGGTTTGCCGTCAGGATGAAGCGCTTTTCATTCCCGATGTACTGGAGATCGGATACTTTCAAAACTGCGTCCTGAAGATGAGCGGACAGGACCTGCAAATCCTCCTCATCCAGCGCCACAAGCTTCAACATATCCATACTCCAGCACCACTTTCCCATTATTGGTCAATAACAGCTCGACAGGCGGAAAATCAATCGCCCGCTTGGCCGATTATCAACTTGGCATGTCAAAACAAAATCGACAGGCTTTTCAAGCCTGTCGCCCTTTGAATTGAATCTCAAACGCTACGCAGGAAAAGCCGGAACACTGAATGTCACTCCGGCCTGTTCTGATCAGCCACTGATACGTTCTACTGTCGCGCCGCAACGGGACAATTTTTCTTCAAGACGCTCGAAGCCGCGATCCAGATGATAAACGCGGTTGACCAAGGTTTCGCCCTCCGCGGCGAGCCCAGCGATCACAAGCGAAACCGAGGCTCGAAGATCCGTTGCCATCACCTGTGCGCCTTTCAGGCGCTCCACGCCCTCGACGGTTGCAGTCTGGCCGGAAAGGGAGATTTTTGCGCCGAGACGTGCCAGTTCCTGCACGTGCATGAAACGATTTTCAAAATGGTTTCCGTGATACGTGAAGTTCCCTTTGCCTTGGTCATCAGGCCCATGAACTGTGCCTGCAAGTCGGTCGGGAAGCCGGGGAAGGGGTCGGTCGTGACGTCGACGGGGTGGATGCCGTGGCCGTTACGCACCACACGCAGGCCGCTATTGGTCTCGGTGATTTCAGCGCCAGCCTGGCGCAGCGTTTCAAGAGCGGCGGAAAGCTGGCTTTCCTGCGCGCCTTCCAGAAGCACGTCGCCGCCCGTCATGGCGACGGCCATGGCATAGGTTCCGGTTTCAATGCGGTCCGGAATGACGCGGACCCGCGCGCCGGAAAGGCTGGTGACGCCTTCCACATGAATGGTGCCGGTTCCAGCACCGGTGATCTTTGCGCCCATCGCATTGAGGCAGTCGGCAAGATTGACGACTTCCGGCTCGCGAGCGGCATTTTCGATGATCGTTTCGCCCTTTGCGAGCGTTGCTGCCATCAGCATGACATGGGTCGCGCCGACAGAAACCTTCGGGAACTTGTAGCGCGCTCCGACGAGACCATTTCTGGCCTTTGCCTTGGCATAGCCGTTTTCGATTTCGATATCGGCTCCAAGAGCTAATAATGCTTCGAGGAGAAGATCGACCGGACGCGTGCCGATGGCGCAGCCGCCCGGCAGGGAAACATTGGCTTCACCCATACGGGCGAGAAGAGGCGCAATCACCCAGAAACTTGCACGCATCTTGGACACGAGTTCGTAGGGTGCTGTGGTGGTGACGATGTTGCGGGCGGTGAAATGGATCGTACGCGAATAGGCTCCATCCTGATGCTCGCGGCGTCCATTGACCGAATAATCGACACCATGATTGCTGAGGATGCGGATCAACTGTTCGACGTCGGCCAGATGCGGCACATTTTCGAGCGTCAGCGTATCGTCGGTCAGAAGCGAGGCGATCATCAACGGCAGAGCAGCGTTTTTGCGCCGGAGATTGGGATGATGCCGTTGAGCTTGTTGCCGCCGACGATTTTGATGCGATCCATACTGTGTCACCTTCTGGGCCGATGCCTTGCCCGATAAAATTGCGCCAAATCCGGCAGCCCTTGTGGCGCGGTGGCGCTGCGTCATGAAATTACGAGTCTTGCGGCCAAATTACGTCAAAACGAATCACAATGGGACGATATCGCTGCAAAGGACAGAAATGAGCTTTTACCGCAGAGCCCCTATCTTCAAGGAAGGCTTTGTTGCTGTGGTGCTCAGTCGGTATTGTCGCTTGCCGCAGTGATCCCGTCGTTTCGTTCATCCGCTTCGCCTGCGCGACGCGATCTGGATTGGGCTTTGCGGCGCATCAGATTCGCGCGCAACTCCTCGGCCCGGCGCTTTTGCGCTGGTCCGACTGGGTTTGTTTCTCTTTGTTGGTCGTATTTTCGCTCATAGCGGTCTTTTACTACGGGAGAAAGCGCCGGAAAAGCGGCTTTCAAATGCGTGTTCGGCAGATTTCCACATTATGTGAAAAGAAATGCAATTGCTTGCTTGCGATTTGCGTAACGATGTGGCAGAAGTCCGCCGCACTCAAGAGATTGCTGCGGTAGCTCAGTGGTAGAGCACTCCCTTGGTAAGGGAGAGGTCGAGAGTTCAATCCTCTCTCGCAGCACCATTATCCTCCGATCAAAATCTAAAAATTGGTTTTCACGTGGTTTCCGGTAGTGCTGGTTATCATGGAGAGCGTGTTATTTCTCGATTTTGTTCAAGCCGTTTCAAGCGCATGTTGTCGCTTTTCTTTCGCAGTTGATCTTTTCGATGTATACTCATCGGCAGACCGTCAGGCTCTGGCGGATGAATTATTATCACAGAAGCGCGGATCTATTCGCTAATCGTGCGGAAGCCGGAAATTGCGTGCAGGCCATGTCCTGACCGCCGCCTTTGTCGTCAGGACTGCCTAACTAGCAGGAGGAGCGTCATGGCACAGTTTCATGTTATCGCGGGACGAGACCAGTCGATCTTTTACCCCGAAGTTAAACGTATCCGCATGGCGGATGTATTTGATGCCTTGCGTCTGGGGTTTAACGATTTCTGGGCAAAGCCTTCGCATTATGTTTTTCTTTGTCTCATATATCCGTTTGCGGGATTGCTCATTACCTATTGGAGCACGAACGCAAACGCGCTGCCGCTTTATTCCCTTTGATGTCCGGTTTTGCTTTGATCGGACCGATTGCTGCGTTGCCGCTTTATGAGATGAGCCGACGCCGTGAAGAGAAGTTGGATACGTCGTGGAAACGTGCGCTGGATGTGAGCCATTCTCCGGCATTGCCGTCTATCATGGCTGTCGGCGCTTTTCTCTTCGCAATCTTTGTCGCATGGTTGCTGGTGGCCCAGAACCTCTATGTTCACTATTTCGGTCCGATGCCGCCCGAAAGCTTCTCCATGATGATGAACCAGATATCGTCAACTGAAGAAGGGCGTAGTCTGATCTTCACTGGCTGCGGGATCGGATTGCTTTTGCAATCGTGGTCCTGTGCTCGACGATTGTGACTTTCCCGATGCTGCTTGATCAGGATTGCGGTGCGGCGGCAGCGGTTGCGACATCGTTGCGTGTCGTCATGCGCAACCCCGTGGAATCGCTGCTCTGGGCTGCAATCGTAACCGCGATGCTGATCGTCGGTTTTGCCACGATGTTTGCCGGATTGGCAGTAGTAATACCCATCCTTGGGCATGCGACCTGGCATCTCTATCGAAAGACGGTTACGCACCCGGCAGCAATGCGTAAAATAAAGAGACAGAGCATTTCCGATGATTCAATCAAAACAGGAAATGCTCTGGCCGGGATCGGTCAATCCCCTTCCAAAGCAACGTCTTGAAGGGGATTGCCACGGTTCTCGATGAAACAATTTCAAGCTTTCCAAGGTGTGGCGGCGTCCTGCCGCACCCCCACCCCTTTATTCTGCGGTCGTTTCTGTTTTAGAAGAGCGGTACGAGATTCGCGCAGATGATAATAAATAACAATAAGTTAGCGGAGCTCTCCTCGCAGCGCGTCAACGGGCTGGGTGGGCTTTCGATACATTTCAAGGACGGGCGTTCGCGCATTTCCAGGCTTTACCAGGAAGGCGCGGCCAAGATCGCATGCCGCAGGTCGGAAACGATCCGCTGGAAGCAATCCTGATCAACACATCAGGGGCTGACAGGCGGTGACCGACTGCGATGGGATGTGGAGCTTGGCGAAAACGCTTCGGCTGTCATCACCACGCAAGCCTGTGAGCGTATTTATCGCTCCGGGGCGGCGAGGCGCGCATTGCCACGCGTTTGAAAATGGCAAAAGGCACGCATCTTGCTTGGCTTCCGCAGGAAACCATTCTGTTCAATCAATCCGTGTTGTCACGAACGCTGGATGTCGAGTTGGAGGAAGGGGCAGAAATCCTGGTGGTGGAGGCGACTATATTCGGGCGCCTTGCCATGGGGAGCGGGTTGATGAAGCGATGTTCAGTGACCGTTGGCGTGTGCGGTTGGGTGGGCGGCCCGATGGGAGGCTTGTGCATGCTGAAGAATTTCGGCTGGGACCGGACCTTGGAGCTGAATTACAGGCGCACGCGGTAACAAATGCGGCCCTTGCAGTCGCTACGGTGCTTTTGATTTCGGGGAACGCCGGGAAACATCTGGAAGCTGCCCGGCAGATCATTGGAGAGGAGGGCGGCGCCAGCCTCTGGCAGGTTGGTGCGGCAACCAAACTGGTGGTGCGGCTTTACGCGCCGGACAGTTATGCCTTGCGCAAACGTCTGGGGCCATTGCTTGCCCTGCTTAATGGCAAGGCAGGACTGCCTAAAGTTTGGACATTTTGAGTTCGCGGCAATCCCGCCGCTTTTAACGCCAGCGGAATGAAACCCGCTTTGAAGTTTGGAATGAAGTCATGAATTTGACGCCCAGGGAAAAAGACAAGCTTTTGATCGCCATGGCCGCCATGGTTGCCCGCCGCCGTCTGGAGCGTGGGGTAAAACTCAATCATCCGGAAACGATCGCGCTGATCAGCGATTTTGTCGTTGAAGGTGCCCGCGATGGGCGCACGGTCGCCGATCTTATGGAAGCAGGCGCGCACGTCATCACCCGCGAACAGGTGATGGATGGTGTGCCCGAAATGATCCACGACATTCAGGTCGAAGCCACATTTCCCGATGGCACGAAGCTCGTCACAGTTCACGAAGCCGATCCGCTGATTTTCAGGTTTCGCCAAGACGAACCTGTTTTTGAAAGGTACGATAATGAAGAAAACTACGGTTCTCGCCGCAGTAGCAATGACGCTCACCGCAAGCCCTGCCTTTGCCCATCTTAATCCGGCTGAACACGGGTCGTTCGCGGCGGGCTTCACACATCCGCTCTCCGGCGCGGATCATATTCTGGCAATGGTTGCGGTAGGGCTTTGGGCCGCCATGCTCGGTGGACGAGCACTCTTCGTCGTGCCGGCTGCATTTGTCGGCGTGATGCTGCTCGGCTTTGTGGCGGCGCTTCTGGGCATGCCGCTGCCCTTTGTTGAGCCTGTCATTCTGGCTTCGGTCGTCGTGCTGGGCCTGCTGGTGGCGCTTGCTCTGCCCGTTTCCCCGGTCGTGGGCGCCATCATCGCGGGCTTCTTTGCCTTCTTCCATGGCCATGCCCATGGCGGTGAAATTGGCGGCGCAACCTTCTTTTCCTATGCGGCGGGTTTCGCATTGGCGACGGCGCTTCTTCACGCGGCGGGTATCGGCCTCGGTCTTGGCGCGGGTCGCCTGATGACAGGCAAGGCGGGGCGTCTCGCCATGCGTGTGGCTGGCGGTGCGACGGCGCTTGGCGGCCTTATGCTGATGGCCGGTTGAGGTGTGACATGATCCCCGGCGAAATCATTACGCAGGACGGCGACATAGAACTCAATCAGGGACAGCCGACCGTCACGATCAAGGTCGCCAATACCGGCGACCGCCCCATCCAGGTCGGTAGCCATTTTCATTTTATGAAGTGAATGCGGCCCTTTCTTTCGAACGCGACAAGGCGCTCGGACAGCGGCTGGACATTGCGGCGGGTACCGCCGTGCGCTTCGAGCCCGGCCAGGAACGCGACGTGACTTTGGTTCCCGTGAGCGGCAAGCGCGAGATCTACGGATTTCGCCAGATGGTCATGGGAAAGCTTTAGAACAGGTGACGGAGACATTTCATGCCAGCCAGAATTAGTCGCGCCACCTATGCGCAGATGTTTGGCCCCACAGTCGGCGATAAGGTGCGCCTAGCCGATACGGAACTTTTATCGAAGTCGAACGCGATCTTACCATCTACGGCGAAGAGGTGAAGTTCGGCGGAGGCAAGGTTATCCGCGACGGTATGGGGCAAAGCCAATTGTCCCGCGCCGATGGCGCGATGGATACAGTTATCACCAATGCTCTGATCCTTGATCATAGCGGCATCTACAAGGCGGATATCGGACTTCGCGACGGGCGCATCGCCCTCATCGGCAAGGCGGGCAATCCCGATACGCAGCCGGGCGTCTCGATCATCATCGGCCCCGGCACGAGATCATTGCAGGCGAGGGCAAGATTCTCACCGCAGGCGGGATCGATACGCATATCCACTTTATCTCGCCGCAGCAGGTGGACGAAGCACTCAATGCAGGCATTACCTGCATGGTCGGTGGCGGCACCGGGCCGGCCCATGGCACGCTTGCAACCACATGCACGCCCGGCCCCTGGCACATTGCGCGGCTGATCCAGTCGTTCGACGGCCTGCCGATGAATATCGGTGTGTTCGGCAAGGGCAATGCCTCGCTGCCGGGCGCGCTGGAAGAAATGGTCCGCGCTGGTGCCTGCGGCTTGAAACTGCATGAGGACTGGGGCTGCACACCGGCGGCCATCGACAATTGCCTTTCGGTCGCCGATCAGTTCGACGTTCAGGTGGCGATCCACACCGATACGCTCAATGAGGGCGGCTTTGTCGAAGATACGCTCAATGCCTTCAAAGGGCGCACGATCCACTCCTTCCATACGGAAGGTGCGGGCGGTGGCCACGCGCCGGATATTATCCGGGTTTGCCAGTATCCGAATGTGCTGCCCGCTTCGACCAACCCGACCCGGCCCTACACGGTCAATACGATCGCAGAACACCTCGACATGCTGATGGTGTGCCATCACCTGTCTCCGGCAATCCCTGAAGACATTGCCTTTGCAGAAAGCCGCATCCGCAAGGAAACCATCGCTGCGGAAGATATCCTGCACGATATGGGGCGTTCTCCATCATTTCCTCCGACAGTCAGGCGATGGGCCGTGTCGGCGAAATGATTATTCGCTGCTGGCAGACTGCGGACAAGATGAAGAAGCAGCGCGGCAGTCTTCCGGACGACAAGCCGGGCAATGACAATTACCGGGCACGCCGCTACATTGCGAAATACACCATCAATCCAGCTATCGCCCATGGCATGGCGCATGAAATCGGTTCGGTGGAAGTCGGAAAGCGCGCTGATCTTGTTTTGTGGAACCCTGCATTCTTCGGAATGAAGCCGGAAATGGTGCTGCTTGGCGGCTGGATCGCCACCGCGCCGATGGGTGATCCGAATGGCTCGATACCAACGCCGCAACCGATGCATTACCGTCCGATGTTCGGCTCATTCGGGAAAGCCCGCACCAATACCTCCATTACCTTCGTCTCACAGGCTGCAATGGATGAAGGGCTTCGAGAGAAGATCGGGGTGGACAAACAGATGGTTGCAGTAGCCAATACCAGAGGCGGTATCGGCAAGCATTCCATGATCCTCAACAATGCGATGCCGCAAATGGAAGTTGATCCGGAAACCTATGAGGTGCGGGCGGATGGCGAACTTCTCACCTGCGAGCCTGTCGACGTCGTGCCGATGGCGCAACGCTACTTCATGTTTTGAGCTTGAAAGGCAAACAAATGTTTCGTGCCACTGCCATTATTCGTGCGGATAAGGTGATCGATGCGGTGCCTGCAGGCCATGCCGTTCTTGAGCGTGATGAGCGTCATCTGCGGCGCAAGGCCATCGCGCTGGAAGGCGGCGAGAAGGTGCTTGTCGATTTTGCAGAGCCGGTTGTGCTTGAGCACGGCGACCGGCTTGTTCTTGATGACGGACGTGAGATTGAAATCCGCGCCGCAAGCGAGGACCTTTACGAAATCCGCGGGCGCGATCCGCTGCACATAGCCAGCTTGCCTGGCATATCGGCAACCGGCATCTTGCCGCTCAGATCGAGACCGACCGTATCCTCATTCTGCGCGATCATGTCATCAAGGCGATGCTTGAAGGGCTTGGTGCGACGGTTACGGATGTAACGGCTATTTTCAGTCCGCTGCGCGGTGCTTATTCTGGCGGCCATTCGCATCATGACCATGACCACGATCATCATCATGGTCATCACGAACACGATCATGAACATCATCACCACCACCACGACTGACACCACCACCGCTTTGCTGCGGTTGATGGCGTGGCTGTCGCCCGTCTTTCCGGTGGGATCGTTCAGCTATAGTCATGGACTGGAGCGTGCAGTCCATGACGGCTATGTCACAGATGTCGCTACCATGGTCGATTGGCTGCGCTGGCTTGTGACGCGTGGCTCCGGGTGGAACGATGCCGTGCTTTGCGCTGAAAGTTGGCGGTGTGCAATTGGTGAAGACGATCTTGCAGAGGTTGCGGAACTGGCCGAAGCGCTGGCCGGTTCGCGTGAACGTCACATGGAAACGATGCTGCAAGGTGGTGCGTTCATGGCTGCGGCGCGAAGCTGGCCCAGCCCTGTTTTCGACCGCCTGCCAGCCGATTGTCCCTATCCGGTGGCAGTCGGTGCTGTAGCGGGCGGCAACGGAGTATCGCTTGGATTGACGCTCGCCGCCTTTCTGCAAGCCTTCTGTATCAATCTTTTGCAGGCATCCATCCGTCTTTCGGTCATGGGGCAGAATGGCGTGACTGCAACCATGTCAGACTTGGAGCCGGTTCTCGCCGAAACGGCGGCGCGAATAGAAAAACTTCATTGAGTGACCTTGGCTCTGCGACTTACGTGAGCGACATCGCGGCCATGAAACACGAAACCCAACATTCGAGGCTCTTTCGCACATGACACAGAAAAACGGACCCTTGCGCATCGGTATCGGTGGACCGGTGGGATCGGGAAAGACGACACTGACCGAAAAGCTATGCAAAGCGCTGCGTGACAAATATTCGGTCGCCGTAATTACCAACGACATCTACACGCAGGAAGACGCCCTCATTCTGGCACGTTCTCAGGCTTTGTCCGAAGAGCGTATCATGGGTGTCGAAACGGGAGGCTGCCCGCATACGGCAATCCGCGAGGATGCCTCGATCAATCTTCAGGCAATTGCGGAAATGAACCGGCGATTTCCGGATCTGGATATCGTGTTCATCGAATCCGGCGGTGATAATCTCGCAGCCACTTTCTCGCCCGATCTGGCCGACCTGACGCTCTATGTCATCTCTGTTTGCCAGGGCGAAGAAATCCCGCGCAAAGGCGGTCCGGGCATCACGCGGTCGGATTTTCTGGTCATCAACAAGAGCGATCTTGCCCCTCACGTTCATGTCGATCTCGATGTTATGCAAGACGACGCGGCCCGAATGCGCGGCAAGCGCCCGTTCGGCTTCACCGATCTCCATCGCGGCAAGGGCGTGCCGGAGATCATCGACTTCATCGTCGAGAATGGCGGGCTGGAACCGCGCTGATTACGGTTTGCGGCAAGTGCGGTTCCAACGATTCAGTTATAACTGGAACCGCTCTGGCAGAATTGTTCAATTCCGAAGATATGCGAAAGACGCGCAAAGCAATTTTGCGATGGCAGCCTCATCACGTGAGCTATGTGTTACCGCGCCGGAATCGCCGGAAAACGAATTCGCAATCTTGATGCCGATGCGCGCTTGATAATTCGGCCAAGACCAAATTTTGACACCGATGGAATCGAATTGCCCGCCACCGAGCGGGCTTTTGTTATCCACAGAGGGATCGCCGTTCTTGAAGAAAAAGCGAAAGCTACCAGTATGCTACCACGGCGCCGAAACAGCCACGCAAACGCTGTCACGTCGATGCCGAATTATGTAGGAAAATCAAATAGTAAGGAAATGGCGCACCCGAAAGGATTCGAACCTCTGACCCCCAGATTCGTAGTCTGGTGCTCTATCCAGCTGAGCTACGGGTGCTTGCCTTGGTGCCGCTCGCTGCGGCGATGGGCGGTTGATAATCGGACCGATCACTAAATGCAAGCGTCTTCTTAGAAAAAATGTGGTTCTGTGAAGATTTCTTGTCAGTGCCCGCATTTCCGGGCTTTTCGGTCAGAAATCCGTGCAGCTGCAGATTGTTTAAGCGTTTTCTTCAGTGCGCTGGTTGTTGCGGTCTTCACGCCGGGGCGGCAAATCAGGAATGCGATCTCGAAATGCGCGCCAACGGGACGATCTTCCCGAAGCTCGATTGTTCCGCCGTGCGCTCGGATCAGCTCTTGCGCGATTGCCAGTCCGAGGCCGGTACCGTCGCTGCGTGTCGATCCCTTGAAAGCCGTAAAAGATTGTCGCGTGCCTTTTGCGGCAGACCGGGGCCGGTGTCCTCAACGCCGATGATTGCAGTTGTTCCTATTCTGCCGGCTGAAATCGTAAGCCGCTTGATGGTGGCGTCATCATTGGTCTGGTCACGTTCCATCGCTTGTACAGAGTTTCGGCAGAGATTGCTCAGCACACGGAACAGCTGTTCCGAATCGACATTCAGCTCGAAATCCTCCGGAACGAAATTCTCGAACTCGATGTTGCTTTCTGAATTGGGGCTGAGCGTTTCCTGCACGTCTGCAATAATCGTATGAAGCAGGACGCGGCGTGGACGCGGAGGCGCTTCTTGGGAACGACCATAGGCCATCACGCTTTCGGAATAGCTGATTGCGCGGCTGAGGGTGCGGATGAGTTTGGGTGCGAACCGCTGCACCATCGGGTCTTCGGTATCGGCAAGCCTGTCCGACATCAATTGCGCGGAAGCCAGAATATTGCGCATGTCGTGGTTGATTTTGGAGACGGCCAGACCGAGATCAGCAAGATGTTTCTGTTCCTTGAGCGTTCGCTGAAGATCGCTTTGAATATGGGATATCTGGCGCTGCGCGACGCCGAACTCGTCCTTGCGGTTTTCCGGAACGAGAATAAGCGCAGGATTGTCAGGAGACGAGGCGAAATCGATCATGTTGCGATGCATGATGCGCACCGGTCGCAGCAGCATCTCGTGAATAATCAGATAGATCAGGCTTGCCGCTATCACTGAAATAATCAGCGAGATGAAAGTCACATTGCGGGCATAGACAAGCATGGCATGTCGAAGGGGTGCATCCGAGGTCACGATTTCAATGATACGTCCTGGAGAACTGGATGGGGTAACCGAACCGTAGATTCGCAGCGTTCTGTCTCCGCCATTGAACAAGGTTCCGAATGCATCCCAAATGGCACCGGCTTCGCTGACATTGTTGAGATCAATGACCTGATCGATCTTGCCGGGAACTTCCGACATGGCGAGCAGGCGCGATGCCCCAGCCTCACGCATGGCAATGGCTTTCGTGCCCGTTGCCAGAAGTACTTTGTCCTGAATATCGCGCGGCACATCCATATTGCCGCCTGCGGCGAGAACCTCGCTGACAGCGCCGACTGTATCCAATCTAGAGCTCATCCAGCGCACGCGCATATTGGCAACGGAGGGACAAAGATCAGAACTTCGGTGATCAGCACGGCAAGTGCGGTTAAGAGCAATAGCTTGCTCGAAAGCCGGTTGCGCCAGGGTAAACGCGTGAACTGGGTTGACGAGAGCCTTTCCGTGGCCGCAGCTTGGGAGACTGCTTCAGAGGAAGGCCCGCCCGTATCTGAGGTCTTTTCAACAACCGCCATAACCTGCTTCCAATTCGAGGCGGGCCGGCCTAATTGCCGCGGAGCCTCAACCGGTGTGCCGTCGAAACGCAATTCATAAAGGTAGCCTCCTATATAAGCAGCCGACCGATAAATCCAACAACCTTTGTTCAATCGGTTAAAAACGCATTCGTTTATGTTATCTTCCAGCGTAGCATTACCGAAATTTAACTCGACGCTTTAAGATTGTGCGTGCAAAGTCTTGGACGGAAAAATCCATGCATCCTTATGGGATGTGTGATTTGCGCAATGTGAAGACAATCATCACTCTGATACTATTTGCTGGCATTGTCCGCGCCCGACATAATGGTTTCGAATACGAGGTCCGTCAGGGTGACGGGTAGACCTTGCCGGAGAGCTGAATGAAATCCTGGAAGCAGATTGCCTTGTGCCTGCTCATAGCTGCGGCCGCCATCGGCGGTTGGTATGCATACAAGAACAAGAATGATGTGGCGAAGACCGCTGCGACGAGCGAAGAAACGCCAAAAACGGAAGCGAACGTTCAGCGCCGCTTGTTGTCGTTGAAGCGGCGGGTGAAGAAACGATCAACAACCGTTTGACCGCTATCGGTTCGGCACGGGCTCTCAGCACCGTATCGATAACCCCATACTCCAGCGGTTACATGACGAAGCTTTACGTTAAGGCTGGCGATAGTGTGAAGGAAGGTGATCCGGTTGCCGAACTTGATGCCGAGACGGAGAAGATCGCTGTCTCCAAAGCCGAGATCGCGTTGAAGGATGCGCAGACGACACGCCAGCGCATTGCAAAATTGCGGGCGACAAACACCGCAACGGAAGTTCAGGCGGTCGAAGCGGAACTGGCAGTCGCGAATGCGCAGCTCGCTTTGCAGGATGCGCAGCTTGCGCTGAGCCGCCGTACGGTTCGTGCGCCGATCGCTGGTATTGTCGGCATTCTTCCTGTCAATGTGGGTAACTACATTACCGCGCAGACATCCATTGGCCGTATCGACGACAGGTCGAAAGTTCTGATCGATATATGGGTGCCGGAACGCTTCGCACCGCAAATCAGGGTCGGCCAGCCATTAACTGCGGAATCGACTGCCTTTCCGGGTGAGACCTATAACGGCGAAATCAACGCGGTTGACAATATGCTGGACGAAGCCAGCCGTACGCTGCATGTCCGTGCAGAAGTGCCGAACACACAGGATCGTCTGCGTGCAGGCATGTCGTTCTCCGTCACGGTGCTGTTTCCGGGTGATCGCTATCCTTCGGTCGACCCGCTGGCTATTCAGTGGGGAGCGGACGGTTCCTATGTCTGGCGCATTGAAAACGGTGTCGCCAAGAAAATCGACGCTCGTATTGTTCAGCGCAATTCAACCAACATTCTGATCGATGGCCCGGTAAAGCAGGGAGACATGATCGTTACGCAGGGTGTCCAAACCGTACGGGATGACGCACCTGTGCGCGTAAAGAACGAACGAGGCACGGTGCTGGCTGACCCTGCTTCGGTAAAACCTGCTGCAGGATGAGGGTAAAGGCGTGACAAGTCACAATTCCCCATCCGGCAACAGCGGATCGACCGCACTGTTCATCCGTCGTCCAGTTTTTGCTTTCGTTATCAACGTTCTGATCGTGGTTGCGGGACTTGCAGCATTCGCAGGCGTCGATATTCGCGAACTGCCTGACGTTGACCGGCCTGTCGTGACAATCAGCACAGATTTCAGTGGCGCATCTGCTGAAACCATCGATCGTCAGTTGACACAGGTTCTGGAAAACGCTGTTGCGCGAGTTTCGGGCGTGAAGTCGATTTCTTCCACATCGTCGTTTGAGCGCAGCCGTGTCACGGTAGAGTTCAACGACGGCGTGGACCTCAATGTTGCAGCCGCCGATATGCGCGATGCGATCTCCCGTGTTGCCAATGACGTGCCGGAAGAGGCGGATCCGTCACGCATCATCAAGGCGGATTCAATGCCGATCCGGTGATGCGTCTGGCGGTTACGTCCGATACCATGTCGGTCGATGACATGACGGTGCTGGTCGAAGACCAGATACAGGATATCCTGTCAGCCGTACCGGGTGTTGCTGACGTCCAGATCAATGGTGACCGCGACAAGATTTTCCGCATTGATATTAATCAGGCGCGCCTTGCGAGCTACGGTCTGACTATCGCCGATATAACCAAGGCGCTGTCCTCCATGGGACTGGATGCTCCTGCCGGTTCCTTACGTAGCGCCGATCAGTCCATTGTTGTCCGTGCTACAGCCAATCTTGAAAAGCCTGAGGATTTCGAGAACGTCTACATCAACGGACGTACGCAAATCCGCGATGTCGCAACCGTGACGCTTGGACCGGACATCGAAAGCTCGGCAGTTCGTTCCAACGGCAAGACGGCGATCGGCCTTGGTATCGTGCGTCAGGCACAGTCAAATACGCTCGACATTTCGGAGGGCATCCGCGCAGCGGTTGCCAATCTGCAGAAGACATTGCCGGAGGGCGTCAATATTGCTGTCACCAGCGACGATGCGAATTTCATCAATGGTGCAATCCACGAGGTGGAAATCGCTCTGATCGCGTCGGTGATCATCGTCGTAGCGATTATCTTCATGTTTTGTGGGATATACGCGCCACGCTCATTCCGGCCTTGTCGATGCCCGTCGCGCTTATCGGGACAATTGCAGCCATCTATCTGGCGGGGTTCTCAGTCAACATTCTTACCCTGCTGGCGTTGGTGCTCGCGACGGGTCTCGTGGTGGACGATGCCATTGTGGTGCTGGAAAATGTTGTCCGGCGACGCAATCAGGGCATGGGGCCGCGCGCGGCGGCAGTGCTCGGCACGCAGGAAGTCTTTTGCCGTCATCGCCACCACGCTGACTTTGGCGGCGGTCTTTGTTCCGATTTCGTTTTGCCGGGGCAGGCGGGTGGTCTGTTTCGTGAATTCGGCTTCGTGCTGGCGATTGCGGTTCTTCTGTCATCGGTTGTTGCGCTTACGCTTTGCCCGATGCTTGCTTCTCGTTTCCTCAAAGAGGGAGTGGTGAAGATGGCGGCCATGGTCCGCTTTTCTTGCGCCGTATCGGCGGGGACTCGCGACCTTTTATCGAAAGACCCTGCATATCTGCCTGTCGGCGCCGTTCGTTGTTGTGCTCGTGGCGATTCTGTTCGCAGGCGCGTCCTATGTCGGCTACGGTCTGATTCGTCAGGAACTGACGCCGTCGGAAGACCGCGCCGTCGCACTGCTGCGTATCAACGGGCCGCAGGGCATCAGCGTGGAATTTCTCCAATCGCAGCTCGACAAGATTGAGGACGCGGTTCAGCCTCTGCGCGATAGCGGTGAAATCATTACCACCTATGCCATCGCGGGCTCCGGCGGATCGTCCAATAACGGCTTTGTTGTCTTGACGCTGGCGCCCTGGAAGGAACGCGCACGCAGCCAGCAGGAAATCATGGCTGACATTACCCAACGCATCAAAGGCATAACGGCGGTGCGTGTCTTCACCACCCAGCCGAACAGTCTTGGTATTCGCGGTGCGGGTAATGGTTTGCAGTTTGCCATAGTCGGTAGTGATTATGCCAAGCTACAGCCTGCTGCCCAGGCGGTCGTTGCCGCGCTGGAAAAGGATCCGCGTTTTGTCCAGCCGCGACTTTCCGTCGAACCGACCCAGCCGCAGCTTTCCGTCGAGATTAATCGCGAACGCGCCTCCGATCTGGGTATAGACATCACCGGGCTGGCGAATGCCGTGCAATCAGTACTCGACGGTCGCAAGATCGGATCGGTCTATGTAGGGGATCGCAGTTTCGATGTGAAACTCGTTGCCACCACAAATCCAATCAATGATCCGACCGATCTTGAGAATGTATTCATGAAGACGACAGACGGTCGCTACGTACCGATGTCATCCATCGCCACAGTCGTTGAGAAAGCGGTCCCGCCACAGCTCAATCGCGAGACACGTCAGCGTTCGGTTTCTATAACGACAAATCTGCGCGACGATTTTGCGCTGGGCGATGCCTATAAGGCCGCGCAGGAGATCGCCGCGCCGCTTCTGCCGCCTGGCAGCCACATCATCCCGCTGGCGGAAGCCTCGACGCTCAGCGAAACTTCGAGCGGTCTGGCAATGGTGTTCGGTTTTGCCATCATCATCATTCTTCTGGTGCTGGCAGCGCAGTTCGAAAGCTTTGTCAGTGCGCTGATCGTGATGGCGACCGTTCCTCTCGGGCTCGGCTGCGCAGTCTTTGCCATGCTGCTCACCGGCACGAGCCTGAACGTCTATAGCCAGATCGGGCTTGTGCTGCTTGTCGGTATCATGGCCAAAAACGGCATTCTGATTGTCGAATTCGCGGACCAGTTGCGCGATAAGGGCTTGAGCGTTCGTGAAGCAATCGAAGAAGCATCAATATTCGTCTTCGCCCTGTCTGCATGACGATGATATGCGCCGTGCTTGGCGGCGTGCCGCTGATTTTGGCAAGTGGCGCTGGCGCAGAAGCCCGTGTGGCTCTGGGCTGGGTCATTGTTGGTGGCCTCGGCCTTGCGACGATTGCCACACTCTATGTAACGCCGGTCGCCTATCTGCTGCTGGGGCGCTTTACACAGCCAAAAGCCGAGGAAGAAGCCCGGCTTGAAGAGAGCTAAACAATGCTCTCAAAGAAAAGTCGCAAAGAGGCGGCACGGCTGAGCCAGCAGAGTAAATTCAGAACAAAGAAACCGGCCTTTGAGGCCGGTTTCTTTCTCATTTTGAGTACAATCACTTCTTCATTGCGTCGGTTATCTTCGCGGTCCACGCACCTTCCGGTTTCTTGGTGATGACCGGGTCGGAACCGCCGCCAAGTAGTGTTTCCACCGTGCGGTCCGCAGCTGCTACGTCGAGAGTGCCATCGGAACCGTCAACCAGTTTGCCGATTTCCTTGACCATACGTTCCTGAACTTCCTTGGTCTGCGCACCGGAAGCATCATTATCGAGTATGATATCCGCTGCTTCCCTGGATTTTCGGAGGCATACTGCCAGCCCTTCATCGAGGCGCGAACAAAACGGGCGAGCTTGTCGACCATTGCCGGATCGTCGAGGGTCTTTTCCAACACATAGAGTCCGTCTTCGAGAGTGGCGACGCCTTGCTCTTCATATGGGAAGACGACAAGCTGATCGGCTGGAATGCCTGCATCAATCACCTGCCAATATTCATTATAGGTCATGGTGGAAATGCAATCGGCCTGCTTCTGGATCAGCGGATCGACGTTGAAGCCTTGTTTCAGAACTGTCACGCCATCCTTGCCGCCTTCGGTCGGAATTTTCAGATGGCTCATCCATGAAAGAAACGGATATTCGTTGCCACCGAACCACACACCAAGCGTGCGGCCCTTGAAGTCTTCCGGCTTGGTGATGTTGGTGTCCTTGCGGCAGGTCAGCATCATGCCGGATTTCTTGAAAGGCTGGGCGATATTGACGAGCGGAACGCCTTTTCACGGGTAGCAAGTGCTGACGGCATCCAGTCAACAACAACATCTGCGCCGCCACCGGCAATCACCTGCGGCGGAGCGACGTCCGGTCCGCCCGGTTTGATCTCGACATCGAGATTCTCTTCCTCATAGAAGCCCTTGTCCTTGGCCACATAATAACCGGCAAATTGTCCCTGCGTCACCCATTTGAGCTGCAAGGTCAGCTTGTCGGCTGCCATTGCCGAACTGCTCATGAGCGCGAGCGCCAGTCCTGCAGTTCCAAGGCATAAAGAAATTGCCTTTTCATTTCAGTTCTCCTCTGGTTATTAGCTCCGTCTTATGGTGACGGATGCCAAATCGTTCCGTTCAACCCCGCCTGTAAGACGGGTGCCAGAATGTCAGTCTGCGCTCGATCAGCGCGATCAGCCCGTAAGAGAGCGATCCCGCAAGAGCGGCTACGAAGATTTCAGCCCAGACCATATCCACATTCATGCGCCCGATTTCCGCTGAGATGCGGAAGCCCATGCCGACAATTGGCGTGCCGAAAAATTCTGCCACGATCGCGCCGATCAGCGCGAGGGTGGAATTGATCTTGAGAGCGTTGAATATGAACGGCATAGCCGCTGGAAGACGCAGCTTGAACAAGGTCTGCCAGTAGCTTGAACCGTAGGTCTCCATCATGTCCCGTTCCATCGCCCCGGTACTGGCAAGGCCTGCAACCGTGTTCACCAGCATAGGAAAGAAGGTCATGATGATGACCACCGCTGCCTTCGATTGCCAGTCGAAGCCAAACCACATCACCATGATTGGCGCGACGCCCACGATAGGAAGTGCTGCAGCCAGATTGCCGAGCGGCAACAACCCCTTCCGCAGGAATGGAATCCGGTCCGCGATGATGGCGGTTATGAAACCGAGACCGCATCCGGCGACATAGCCGATAATGACCGCCTTCAAAAGGTCTGTCTGAAATCCGCCCAGAGAATTGGTACGGACGCCGCTATGCGTGCCCAGATTGCCGATGGTGCTGGAAGAAGAACCTGAGGAATAGCGAAAAGCCTGACGGTTACCTCCCAGAGCATCAGCATTGCGATGCCGAACAGCGCCGGCACTGCGATATCCAAAAGCTTTTGGCCCAAAGGGTTGCGGGTCTTCAGACTTGCGACCCAACCAACAAGCAGCCATGAAACAGCGATGAGCGCTATGACGGAAAGAATGCCTGTCATCATGTGGCTGCCCTTTCCGGCTTTACGCCCATGCGTCGGTTCACAAGCTGTGCCGCGACGCCAATCAGCGCAACCAGCACCGCAGCCATCAGAGCGGCTGCAACGAGTGCTGCCCATATCTGCACGGTCTGGCCGTAATAGGAACCTGCAAGCAATCTCGCTCCGAGGCCGGCAACTGCGCCGGTTGGCAATTCACCGACAATCGCGCCAACGAGGCTGATCGCGACGGCGATCTGCATCGATGTGAAGAGGAACGGCATGGCCGCAGGCCAGCGCAGTTTCCAGAACACCTGTGATCTCGATGCATTGTAGGTACGCATGAGGTCGAGATGCATTACATCAGGTGACCTCAGCCCCTTCACCATGCCCACCGCCACGGGAAAGAAGGAGAGATAGGTCGAGATGATGGCTTTGGGCAGCAAGCCCGATATGCCAATGGCATTCAGCACCACGATAATCATCGGCGCGATGGCAAGGATCGGGATCGTCTGCGAGGTGATGATCCACGGCATGAGGCTCTTGTCGAGTGTGCGGGAATGAACAATTCCCACAGCGAGAAGAACACCGAGTGCCGATCCAAGCACAAAACCGAGCAGGGTAGACGATAATGTTACCCACCCGTGATAGATCAGACTGCGTTTGGAACTCGGTTTGACTCCAAAGACGGTTTTCCAGATTTCTTCAGCCACCTGATGCGGTGCGGGCAAAACAGGTCGGTCCTGATGCATCGTATTGGCGACAAGCGTCGAGAAGGGGATTTCTGTTCCCGCGCGTGTCGCCTGATCCCGCTCGAACGGCGCGTTGAGCACCACCGCGAGGCCGTACCAAAGCGCAATAATGACGGCAAGTATGGTTGCCACCGGAATGAATCTGTCGTGCAGAAAGCCTTTCATGGGCGATCTCCAGCACGATGCGGTTTCTGAGTATCCTCAATCATGGATATGCCCCAGACGTAACCCCTCACGAACCCGATGGGCAATTTTCAGGAATGCTTCAGATTCGCGAATCTCAAGCGGTCTGTCAGGACCAAGATCGCAATCGATGATTTCATGAATGCGGCCCGGTCGTGGGCTCATGACAACGATCTTGGTCGAGAGAAACACCGCTTCCGGGATCGAGTGTGTGACGAAAATCACGGTTTTGCGGGTCGCGGCCCAAAGCTTGAGAAGCTGTTCATTGAGATGGTCACGCACGATTTCGTCCAGAGCGCCGAAAGGCTCGTCCATCAGCAGCATATCCGGGTCGAAGGAAAGTGCGCGAGCTATCGATGCGCGCTGTTGCATGCCGCCCGAAAGCTGCCAGGGATATTTTTGCCGAAGCCTGACAGGTTGACGAGTGCGAGGTTCTTTTCGATCCGCTCGCGTCTTTCTGCCTTGGAAAATCCCATAATCTCAAGCGGCAGGCTGACATTGTCTTCGATGGTACGCCAGGGAAACAAAGCGGCTGCCTGAAATACATAACCGTAGGATCGGTCGAGGCGGGCTTGTTCCGGCGTTTTTCCGTTCACCGTTACGGAGCCTGATGTCGGCTGCTCCAGATCGGCCACGACGCGCATCAATGTGGTCTTGCCGCATCCCGAAGGTCCGATGAAGGAAACGAACTCGCCGCGCTTGACGGCAAGATCAATATTGGACAGCGCATGGACCGGCCCATCATTCGTCTCGAAGACGAGCGACAAGTCTTTGATGTCGATCACTGTCTGCGCATCTGCTTCGCCCCGCTCCGGGGCCATGCTGTCATTCAAACTCATGCGCGGTTCCCGAAGCTGGACGATGGCCATGTCTCAGACCCCTATCGGCATATGTTCGGCGCTGCGCTCCACTTTGCGCGGCGCAACGATTTCCTTCCATTGTGACAGCGCCCGATTGACGGCACCGTTCGGCTCGCGCTCGATGAAGCGTCCGTCACCGGGCTCTGCCGTGACATGTCCCTTGTCGAATGCGATACGCCCGCGTGAAAGCGTCATTTTCGGCAGGCCCTTGAGTTCAAAGCCTTCGAACACGTTGTAATCAATGGAGGAATGCTGTGTTTTGCAGAAACCTTCTTGGTGGCCTCCGGGTCCCATATGACAAGATCAGCATCCGCGCCCGGCAGCACAGCACCTTTCTGCGGATAGATGTTCAAGATCTTGGCAATGTTGGTCGAGGTGACAGCCACGAACTCGTTTGGCGTCAGGCGGCCAGTGCGCACGCCGCGCGACCACAACACTGGCATGCGTTCTTCGAGGCCGCCCGTTCCATTCGGAATCTTGGTGAAATTGCCGATGCCGTAACGCTTCTGCTCGGTGGTGAATGCGCAATGGTCTGTTGCGACGCATTGCAGGCTTCCAGCCGCAAGACCGGCCCACAGACTATCCTGGTTGACCTTGTCACGGAATGGCGGAGACATTACCCGGCGTGCAGCATAATCCCAGTCCTTGTTATGATATTCGCTCTCGTCAAGCGTCAGGTGCTGGATCAAAGGCTCGCCGAACACGCGCATACCCTTTTGCCGGGCACGGCGGATCGCTTCATGGCTCTGTTCGCAGGAAACATGCACGACATAAAGCGGCACGCCTGCCTGATCGGCGATCATGATGGCGCGGTTGGTCGCTTCTCCTTCCACTTCCGGTGGGCGCGAATAGGCGTGGGCTTCCGGCCCGTCATTGCCTTCGGCCATCAGCTTGGCCTGCAACTGCGCAACGACGTCGCCATTTTCAGCGTGAACGAGCGGCATGGCGCCCAGTTCCGCACAGCGCTGGAACGAGGCGAACATCTCGTCATCATTCACCATCAGCGCGCCCTTATAGGCCATGAAGTGCTTGAAAGTATTGATGCCGCGCTTCACCACTTCGGCCATCTCGTTGAATGTGCGCTCGTTCCAGCCGGTGATCGCCATGTGGAACGAATAGTCGGTGCGCGCCTTGCCCGCCTTCTGGAACCATTCCTGAAGTGCGTCGAGCAGATTGCCTTCGGAATCCGGCAGCACAAAATCGACGACCATCGTCGTGCCGCCGGAAAGGGCGGCCGCAGTTCCGGTATCGAAATCGTCGGAAGAGTAGGTTCCCATGAAGGGCATTTGCAGATGGGTGTGCGGGTCGATGCCACCCGGCATAATATAGCAGCCGGATGCATCTATGACTTCATCGCCGGAGAGATTGTCGCCGACAGCGACAATCTTTTCGCCTTCGATGAGAACATCGGCTTTAAAGGTGCGGTCAGCCGTGATGACGGTTCCGCCTTTGATGACCTTTGCCATTGTTCGTCGTTCCCTTTTGGTTTTGTTGCGAACAGTAGCAGTAGTGGATGGTTGTGAAATCAGCTTACAATTTCAGCAGTCTCCAATACCGCATGCAGAAGCACGTCGGTTCCCGCCGACGCCCATTCCTTCGAAATATTCTCGTCTTCATTATGGCTGAGCCCGTCCACGCATGGACACATAACCATGGCGGTTGGTGCGACGCGATTGACCCAGCATGCATCGTGGCCTGCGCCGGAAACGATGTTGCGATGGCTATAGCCAAGTCGCTCTGCTGCATTGCGGATCGCCACCACACAGCCATCATCAAAAGTCACCGGGTCGAAATGTCCGGCCACCTCGATCTCGATGCCGATGCCCAGTTCTGCGGCAATCTTCGGCGCTTCCTTTTCAAACCGCGTTTTCATGTCGTCCAGCACATCCTGGTTGGGCGAGCGGAAATCCACGGTGAAAACGATCTGGCCCGGAAGCACGTTGCGTGAATTGGGTGAGACGTCGATATGGCCGACACCGCCCACCGCATCCGGCTGGTGCGCCATGGCGATTTCGTTGACGAGCTGCAGCATCTTGCCGAGGCCAAGGCTTGCGTTCTTGCGCATCTTCATGGGCGTAGAGCCGGTATGCGCTTCCTTGCCGGTCAAGGTCACCTGCAGCCACCACAGCCCCTGGCCGTGTGTGACGACACCGATATCCTTGTGCTCCGCTTCGAGGATCGGCCCCTGTTCAATATGGAGTTCGAACATGGCGTGGATTTTGCGTTGCCCAACCGGTTCATCGCCTTTCCAGCCGATGCGCTCCAGTTCGTCTCCGAATTTCTTGCCTTTGGCATCGGTGCGCTGATAGGCCCAATCCTGCTCGTGGACACCGGCAAATACGCCGGACGAGAGCATGGCTGGGGCAAATCGGGTGCCTTCCTCATTCGTCCAGTTGACGACGACGATGGGCCGCTTCGTCTTGATATTCATGTCGTTGAGCGTACGCATGACTTCGAGGCCGCCGAGAACGCCCAGCACGCCATCGAATTTACCGCCTGTCGGCTGCGTGTCGAGATGGCTGCCCATATAGACCGGATCGGCGTCGGAATCTTCGCCGGGGCGTAGGAAGAACATGTTCCCCATCGTATCCACGCCCATGGTAAGCCCGGATTTTTCGCACCAGCTCTGAAACAGTTTGCGGCCTTCGCCGTCTTCATCGGTCAAGGTCTGGCGGTTATTGCCACCGCGCACACCAGGCCCGATCTGGGCCATGTCCATCAGACTGTCCCAAAGACGATCGCCGTTGACTCTAAGATTGCTGGTGAGCACCATGCGCTCTGCCTCCGCATTATGTATGTACGTTCAGATTCGAGCCATCACACCGCTAGCCCGCATCCACCCGCCAATATATGTTCCCACGACCTAGCTCTTTGGCCACAATATTCTTGCCTTGCTGGCAAAAACTTGACTAGTTGGTCAAATTGCAGGCTAGAAGAGCGTTTGAATATGGTCAAGCGCTTTTGAAAAATTCTACACTGCTGAAAGGTGTCAAATGGCCACAGCTCCTTCAGACTCACGGACCGACATGGTCGAAAACGAGAAAATGTCGAACGAGAAATCGGAAGGTGCGACGCGCATTCAGGGTATAAATCGCAGGCTCATCCTCGACGCAGCACTGGAGGTTTTTCCGCATACGGCTTTCGCGGCTCGACGGTCGATCAGATCGCGGAGAAGGCAGGCATGTCGAAGCCGAACCTGCTTTATTATTTCCCGCGCAAGCAGAACATTTATGTGACCGTGTTGGAAGATACGCTCGCCACCTGGCTGGAGCCTTTCGAACACATCGATCCGGATGGCGATCCGCTGGAGGAGTTGCGCCGCTATATCGCCTTGAAGCTGGAAATGTCGGCAAAAGCCTGAAGCTTCGCGCCTTTTCGCCAATGAAATTCTACACGGCGCTCCGGCAATTTCCGACTTCCTGAAAGGACATCTGAGGCAGTTGGTCGACGAAAAGCGGCGGTCATTCATCGGTGGATAGCTGAAAAGCGTCTGGCTCCGGTCGATCCCTACCATCTGATTTTCACCATTTGGGCGGTAACACAGCATTACTCGGATTTTTCCGTGCAGGTCAGTGCCGTTCTCGGTTCGCGTTCGGAGGAGGCTGGGTTTTATGGTGAAACGGCCAGAGCGGTGAGCGCCATCATTCTTGACGGCATTCGCCCACGCAACGAGAATTCGTCATCATGAAAACGATTCGAATTTCTGCAGCCATTGTCCGCGACGAGGCGGGCCGTTTCCTTCTCGTGCGCAAGCGCGGCAGCGAGATTTTCTTCCAGCCCGGCGGTAAGATCGATGCGGGCGAGCAGCCTCAAATCGCACTGATCCGCGAAATCGAGGAGAGCTCGGCATTCTGATTGACGAGAGCCAGTTGCGCTATGCGGCAAAGATGTCGGCGCCCGCCGCCAACGAAGTCGACGCAACGGTTGAGGCGGAGTTGTTTCACCTCACACTGAAAGACGGTCAGGTTCCAATTGCATCCAGCGAGATCGAGGAACTTCTATGGAACCCGCCAGGTGACGCGACGCGCCCGGTCGCTCTGCTCTCGCAGAGCATTCAAGCGCGTTTTGCTACGGATTACTGAACTGCTCGCGGCTCCACCCGGTTTCCGTCGCTGTCGAAAAGGTGGAGGTGCTGTGCCGGAAAGCTCACCTGAATAGAACCCTGCGCGTGAAGCGCATCGCGATCCAGTGTAAAATCTTGAACGGCAATCCATGCAGGCTGAGATGCAGGATAATGCCGAAGCCGGTCGGCTCGACCAGATCGACATCAGCCGTCAGGCCCGCTGAATTCTCGATATGCACATGCTCGGGACGGATGCCGAGCGTGGCATTCGCGCCATTCTTGAGTTTTACGGGCTGCGGCAATGCGATGAGCGTGCCGTCCATGAGTTTCAGACGCGGACCACCATCCTGTTCTAGATAGGTCACATCGAGAAAATTCATGGCGGGTGATCCGATGAAACCGGCCACGAAGAGATTGGCCGGACGGTCATAAAGCTCCAGTGGAGACCCGACCTGCTGCACCACGCCGCCATGCATGGCGACAATACGGTCGGCCAAAGTCATGGCTTCGATCTGGTCATGTGTCACATAGATGGATGTGGCTTTCAGCTCACCATGCAGCTTCTTGATTTCGGCACGCATCTGCTCGCGCAGCGCATCGAGGTTGGAAAGTGGCTCGTCAAAGAGGAAGGCCTTGGGCTGACGCACAATGGCGCGGCCCATGGCAACACGCTGACGCTGGCCACCCGAAAGCGCCTTCGGGCGACGTTCGAGCAAAGGATCTAGGCCGAGCTTGGCGGCGGTCGATTTGATGGCGCTTGTGATCTTTTCTTTCGGCGTTTTGCGCAGCCGCATACTGTAGCTCATATTGTCGGCGACACTCATATGCGGGTAGAGCGCGTAGGACTGAAACACCATCGCAATATCGCGGTCTTTGGGTGCGAGTTCATTGACGCGCTTGCCACTGATCTGCACCTGACCAGCGGTGATGTCTTCAAGGCCCGCAATCATGCGCAGCAATGTGGATTTGCCACAGCCTGACGGGCCGACCAGCACAATGAATTCGCCATCTTTGATCTCAAGATCAACGCCGTGCAGAACAGCATGTTCGCCATAGCTTTGCGGACTGACTGAATATCGATGGAAGCCATAGGGAAAAATCCTTTCAGCCTTTGACCGCGCCAGCCGTGAGGCCCTGCACGAGATATCGTTGAATGAGGAAGAAGAAGAGACAGGCCGGGATCAGCGCGAGCACGCCCGCTGCCATCATCTGTCCGAAATCGACCGAGAACTTTGAGACGAAGCTTAAAAGTCCGACCGGGAATGTGGCTGAATCATTGCCGGAAATCAGCATCAGCGCGAACAGAAGCTCGCTCCACGCTGCGGTGAAAACAAAGCCGAGCGTTGCAGCAATACCGGGCAGGGTCAGCGGCAGAATGATCTGGCGGAAAGCCATGAACTGTGTTGCGCCGTCGATCTTGGCAGCTTCTTCGAGATCCTTCGGAATGCCGTCGAAGAACGATTGCATCAGGAAGGTGGCAAAAGGCACATTGAATGCCGAATAGACGATGATGAGGCCGATCAGACTGTTGGTGAGACCGAGCGGTGCCATGATCTTGTAGATCGGTGCGATCAGCATCACGAGCGGAACATCTGAGTCAGCAGCATCAGCGCCACAATCCAGTATTTGGCGCGGAAGTTGAACGTGACAGCGCATAGCCGGAGAGCGATGCGAGCAGCGTAACGATGATGGCGGTTGAGCCGGATACGATCAGGCTGTTGCGGAAGAACAGCGGAAATGAACTGTTGTTCAACACATGGCTGAAGTGATCGAACGTCATGCGCGATGGCCAGAGCCGTACGCCTTCGCTGTAAAGCAGATCATTGGGCGTGACGGAAACCTTCACCAGCCAGAAGATCGGAAACAGTGCAAACAGGACGAACAGAAGAATTGCAATGCGATGCGCGCCAACAAGGAGGAGCTTACGGTTGGTCATGGCCTCAATCCTTGTTCAGAAGCGTCTGGCGCAACAGCACGATGAGCATCGAGTAGACCATCAGCAAGACGAGCAGGACCATCGCAATCGCCGAGGCATAGCCGAAATCGAGCCGTTTGAAGGCTTGTGTGAAGATATAGCTGGCGACGATCTGGGTCCGGTCGGCAGGGCCACCGCCGGTCATCACGACGATCAGATCGGCACTGTTGGCAATCCAGACGGTGCGCAGCAAAATGGTGATGGCCATGGTTGGCGCAAGATAGGGAAGTGTGATCGAGAGGAAGCGCTGGAGGGGCCAGCGCCATCGATCGCTGCTGCTTCATAAAGATCGCGCGGGATAGCCTGCAAGGCGGCCAGCATGGTGATGGCAAAGAACGGAATACCCCACCACACACCGGCGGTAATGATACCCCACATGGCCAGATTAGGGTCGGACAGGATGTTGTCTGGTGCGCTCAGAATGCGGATTGCATGTAGCCAGTGCGGCAGCGGGCCGATCACCGGATTAAAAGCCACGCAAAGTTAAGACCGGTGAGGAAAGTCGGCACGGCCCATGGCAGGAAGATCAGCGCCTGTGCCAGCCCACGTCCGGCAAATGGCTTGTCGAGCAGCAGGGCAAGAATAAGCCCGAACATGAATTGCAGCAGCACCGAGCAACCGGTCCACCAGAGCGTGTTTTTCAAGGAACGATAGAAAGCCTGATCGGTCGCAAGCTCGCGGAAGTGATCGAGTCCGACAAAGCCGCCGGAAAACGGATTGAGCAACTGGATATCGCGAAAGGCATAGGAGACGCCGAGGATCAGCGGAACCAGCATGATCGCGCCGATGAGGATCAGTGCGGGGGCACTGTAGAGATAAGGTTCGGAGGCGTGCGCAAGTCGCTGCAGAAGGCTGCGGCGGTCCTGCCTTGGCACGTCGTTGCGCACCGGGGCCTTTATGGAAGCGGTGTCGTTCATCGTTTTTCCCTTCGCGGGGTTGCATCATTCGCTTTGCAGGCGCGGTTGTTCCACGCCTGCAAGCCGTTCATGGTGCTATTGCTTTGAAAGGTGCTTCTGCTGTGCCTTGGTGAGATATTCTGCCCACTGGTCGGCCAGCTGATCTGGCGTGATGTCGCCGAGAAGCGCTTCCTGCGAGGTCTTGATGACGAGCGAATCCGAAGAAGGCAAATTCTTCCAGATAGGTCGGCATGACGGTTGGAACGACGTTCTTGTCAGCCAGTTCATCGAACCAGCCCTTGAACTGCTCGCCGCTATAGAACGGATCGTTCTGAGCGGATTTGAGAACCGGCAAGGCGCCGGTGCGCTTGTTCCATTCGATGTTGCCTTCCGGGCCTTCCAGCATCGAGATCAGCTTCCAGGAAAGATCCTTGTTCTTGCTGGCGCTCATCATCGACCAGCCGGCAAAGCCGATGGTGGGGAAGGTCTTGCCGTCCGGACCCTTCGGCATGATGGTAACGCCGAAATCTTCCGGCTTCATGCGCTCGGCAATGGCGATCAGCGCATCCGGGTCCTGGTTGAGGAAGGCACAGGTGCCGCTATAGAAACCGGCGACAGTTTCATTGAAGCCCCAATTGACGCTGTCCTTCGGTGCAAGGCCGTTCTTGTAAAGATCGACCATCCAGGTGATGCCCTTTTCCAGCCTTCGCTGTTCATGGTCGAGGTGCCGTCTTCGTTGAAGAACTTATTGTCACCTGCCATGGATGCGGCAAAGATCACCCAGCCATTAAGGCCGCCGGGACCACCACGCATACAGAACCCGGACTTGCCGGGAAGGGCGGCAATCTTCTTGGAGGCTTCGACAAATTCGTCCATCGTCTTCGGTGGCTCGGACACACCAGCCTCAGACAGCAGCTTCTTGTTGTAGAACATGGCGTTCAGATAGAAGCCGTAAGGCAGCGTATAGGCTGTGTTGTTGACGCTTCGGCCAAGCTCAAGCGCACGTTCGGTCAGGTCTGGCGTGGTTTCCCATTTTTCGAGATAAGGCTCGAGGTTCTCCAACATGCCGTTGTTGCCATAGAGCGAAACCCAGGTGTCCGGCATTTCCATGACGTCGGGAATTTCACCAGCTGAAACCATGGTGGCGAATTTCTGGAAGGATTCGCCCCATGGCAGCGAGATGATTTCGACCTTGGTGCCCGGATTGGCTGCCTCAAACTTGGCAACGATGGATTCGAGCGTCTTTGTGCGCTCCGGGCTGGTGATGACTTCAACAAGCTTCAAAGTGGTATCGGCAAGCGCCGTACCGCTCAAAAGCATGGTTGCGAATGCGGCTGCTATTAGTTTTTCATTGCAGTTCCCCTTATTGCTCCTCACTGGATTTTCGTTATTCGGTCGATGCTGCGAGCGCTCCTTCGATATCCCGCCACAGCGCTTCCGTTCCTTCCAGTCCGACATGCAGGCGCACGGAGCGCGGGTCGATGCCGAACGTATGTGCTGAGTTTGGCTGCGCCTTCTGCTGCAGCACGACTTCGCCCGGCACGATCAGGCTTTCATGTCCGCCCCAGCTCACGCCAAGCTTGAACAGATCAAGATGATTGCAGAATTCGCGAATGTTCACACCTTCCCGGAAGATGACCGAGAAGAGACCGGACGTACCCTTGAGGCCCGCAGGCAGACGATTGGCAAGTGCCGGGTGGCAGACGGTCTCAACCACATCCAGCGCCTGAAGACGCTTTGCGATTTCCAGCGCAGAAGCCTCATGCGCCTTCATGCGTGTTGGCAAAGTGCGCATGCCACGCACCAGAAGCCACGCATCAAATGGTGAAAGCTTGCCGCCGAGATATGGATAGGTTTCCGCACGGATCGCGTTGATCAACTCTTTCGAGCCGGACACGACACCGGCCACGACATCGCTATGACCGCCAAGATATTTCGATGCTGAATGCACGACGAGATCAACGCCAAGTGACAGCGGACGCTGGAAGATCGGGCTGGCCCAGCTGTTATCGATGATGCTAAGCACGCCATGCTGCTTGGCAATCGTTGCCAAGGCGCCGACATCATGGGCTTCCATGACCCAGCTCGTCGGGCTTTCCATATAGAAGAGCTTTGCACCGGGCAGAGCTTTTGCGACCGCTTCCTCGTCGCGGCCGTCGACGTAGTCAACCTGTACCTGCATGCGCTTCATAATGGTGCCGAACAGACGGAACGCATCTGGATAGACATGGCGCACCGCAACGATGCGATCACCCGGATTGACAAAGGCCAGCACGCTTGAAGAGATCGCCGCCATGCCGCTGGCAAAGCCCAGCGCGTCTTCGCCGCCTTCAAGTTTTGCCAGCATTTCTTCAAATGCCCGTACGGTCGGATTAAGGCCGCGTGTGTAGATCGGGCGAACCTTTTCGCCACGATAGGAGGCGACCATGTCGTCATAGCTTGGGAAGGTGAAAAGCGATGTCTGCACGATGGGCGGAACCACGGCGTCGAAAGCATTGCCTTCATCATGGGCAACCGTAAGCGCTGCGAAATCCAGCGGATCCATCCCGTCAGTCATTTGGACATTTCCTTGATGTCTTCCTCGACAATGTCGAGGATTTTGAGTGTTTCCTGCCGAGCGGCTTCAGGGTCCTGAGCCACAATGGCGTTGAAGAGCGTGCGGTGGAACGGAAAGGTCCGCCGCGCGAAGTCGATCCGCTCGAACGGATGATCCCAGAAGTGCAAAAGGCTTCGCGCATCTGTTCAAGCAATTGTCTGAAAAGCGGATTGTGGGTCGCGTCATAAATGGCCAGGTGAAACGCCAGATCTTCCGGGCCTGACGTGCCTTCCGCGATATGAACGCGCTCCATCTCATCGAGATTGCGTTCAATGATAACGAGGTCTTCTGCCGTGCGTTTGCGGGCGGCGACCATGCTGGCCTCGGCTTCGATGCCGCGGCGTACTTCAAGCGATTGCAGCAGAGCATCGCGCAATTGCGCAGGATCGAATGAAAGCGGCATGTGGATGGTTGCCGCCGAAATCGGCTTCAGCAGATACGTGCCGCTGCCTTTGCGGGCTTCGATAACACCCAGGGCCTGAAAGTGTCGGATTGCTTCGCGAATGGTGGAACGACCAACCGCGAGTGCTGCCATCAATTCACGTTCAGCCGGGAGGCGGTCTCCGGCGAAGATGCGCTGTCGCGATATAATTGGCGAGCGCGTCCGTTACCTGCCGGGCGCGATCCATCGGCGGTAGTGGCGCAATCTGCAGCAGCCTGCGATCTTTCATCCTGCCTCCACTTCACAGATTGGCCTAGAAACTTGAAGCGCAATCAGATCAGACCTGGTTCCCTTATTGGTTTTAAAATTGGTCTGACATCATAGTAATATCGGCTGAAATTGACGGCTGTCAAGAACGGTTTATTTGCAAGTGAATAGACTGTTCGCATGCGCATGCTTTTCCGATTGCGCTTCGGCAAGCTTGCTCCTATCAATCGCTGGAAGAGGCAGCGCATCCCGAAAAGTGCGAAGCGGTTTTGAATAAGATGCGCTGAAAAGGAGTGCGGCATGCTGCATGCCGCGATGGAGGAGATATCCATGCAATTGAAGGCATCTGAGAAACGGGCGCTTGGCCGTACAGGTCTGACCGTAACCGCGCTTGGTCTGGGCACCGCACCTTTGGGCGGGCTTTATGCGCCCGTGTTGCGTGCTGATGCGGACGCGTTGCTGGAAGCCGGTTGGGACAGCGGTATCCGCTATTTCGACAGCGCACCGATGTATGGTTATGGCCGATGCGAACATCTGCTTGGTGATATGCTGCGCGAAAAGAGCGAGCGTGCCGTTGTCTCAACGAAGGTCGGGCGCCTGATGGCTAATGAGCGCGCTGGTCGTACCTTACCGCCGCCACTGCCGAAAAATCCATTCGATTCGGGCTGGCACAATGGCCTCAATTTTCGTGAGGTTTTTGATTACAGCTATGATGGCATCATGCGGAGCTTCGATGACAGCCAGCAGCGTCTCGGCTTTCCGGAAATTGATCTTCTCTATGTTCATGATATTGGCCGCGTGACCCATGGTGACAGACACGAGCGTCACTGGAATGCACTGACCAAGGGTGGTGGTTTCCGTGCGCTGACCGAGTTGCGCGCGGCAGGCAATATTAAGGGCTTCGGTCTTGGTGTGAACGAATGGCAGATCATTCGCGATGCGCTTGAAGAGGCTGATCTTGATTGTTCGCTTCTGGCTGGCCGTTATTCGCTGCTCGATCAGGTTTCGGAAAAGGAATTTCTGCCGCTGGCACAAAAGCGTGGCATGGCGCTGGTGATTGCCGGTGTGTTCAACTCCGGCATTCTGGCGGCACCGCGCGGCGGCGAACAGAAATTCGATTATGCCGATGCGCCTGCAGAAATCATTGCTCGCACCAATCGCCTACATGATATTTGCGATGAGTATCATGTGCCGCTTGCCGCTGCCGCCATGCAGTTTCCGTTGATGCATGAAGCGGTCAGCTCCATTCTGATCGGTGTGCGTTCGCCAGAACAGATCACGCAGAATGTCGTCTGGTTCGAGCAGTCTATCCCGGGCGAATTCTGGACGACGCTTCGCTCGGAAGGTCTCATTTCCTAATCATGACTTCCAAAATTCTCTGCGTTGGTGCCCTCACCATGGACACCATTCTCCGCCTTGATGAACTCCCACACGCGGCAGGTAAATATCTGCCGCGCGAAGCCGTGAAATCGCAGCCGGCATGGCTTCTAGTGCGGCTGCCGCTATTGCCCGGCTTGGCGGCGATGTGGCGCTCTGGGCTTCTGCGGGATTGATCCGGTGGGTGATCGTGCCGTTGCAGAACTGGAAGCCGAAGGCATTGATTGCAGCCATATTCGGCGGCTGGAAGGCGCGCGCACGGCATTTTCTTCGATCCTTGTCGATGCGAATGGTGAACGCATCATTGTGCCTTTTATGATCGCAGGCTTGCAAGTCCGTCTGATCCGGTGCCGCCGATTACGGCAGGAGCCTATGCTGCCGTCATGACCGATGTGCGCTGGCCTTGGGCAGCTGAAACTGCGCTGCGTGCTGCGTGCGATGCAGGTATTCCGGCCATCCTGGATGCCGATACCGCGCCTGTCGAATTGCTGGAAACACTGCTGCCGCTTGCAACTCATATTGTTGCATCGGAGCCTGCCGCGATCAGCGTTGCGGGCACTACGGATTTGCGTGAATGCGTCCGAATTCTCAGCAACCGCTATGATGTTTTCACGTCTGTCACGGCTGGCGCAGACGGCTGCTATTGGGCGGAAGGCGCTGGCAAGCCGGTTTCCCATGTTGCGGGTTTCAAGGTCAATGCAGTCGATACGCTGGCTGCAGGCGACGTGTTCCATGGCGCTTTCGCGCATGGTCTGGTGGAAGGCAACGAGATGACCGACATCATCCGCTTTGCCAATGCCGCTGCCGCCATCAAATGCGCGCGCTTTGGCGGACGTGCCGGCTCGCCAGGCGAGGCCGAAGTTATCAGCTTTATCGAAAGCGGTATCGTTCCCGCTCAATAAGCATCGAAACGCTCTTCAAAAAGTGCGATTACGTACTGAACCCGGATTGACTCTTTACTAACATGTTAGTATGTGCGAACTTAAAGTTCAAATTTGGGAGGAGCCAGTTTTGGCGCACAATCATTCAGGGCAGGAGCGCTTTGGGCTCTCTGCAGCGCTTACGACGCCATTCGATGCAGATGGCAAGATTGATGTCAGCCGTGCGCTGAAGCACGCACGCGCACGCCTTGATAATGGCTGCTCAAGCGTAACCCTGTTCGGCACCACCGGCGAAGGTTCGTCGATTGCCGATGCCGAGCGCGCCGCACTTCTTGATGCGTTTATCGCGCAGGGCTTTCCTGCCGCCAATATCGTTGTTGGCGTTATGGAGAACTCGGTTGCCGATGCGGTTCTTCAGGCAGGCGATGCGTTGCGTCGCGGCTGCAAGGCCATCCTTCTGGCGCCGCCTTCCTATTTCAAGAACCTCTCCGATGAGGGCCTGTTCGACTGGTTCTCGGCAGTCTTCAAAGGTTTGGGCGAAGATGCGCGCAGCATCATTCTCTACAATATTCCGTCGGTGACTGCGGTTGAACTGTCGGTCAATCTCATCGGTCGTCTGCGTGCGGCTTTCGGTGACATTGTTACGGGCGTGAAGGATTCGTCCGGTAATTGGGCCTATACGGAAAAGCTGCTTGCAGCCCACAAGGACATTGCGATCCTGATCGGCGATGAGCGCGATCTTGCAGCTGGTGTTCGTCTTGGTGGGCAAGGCGCAATTTCCGGCATGGCAAATCTGTTCCCGCACCGCCTGCTGCGCATGATCAATGACGGTCAGGATGATGCCGAACTGGTCGATGCCGTGCAGCAGTTGCTGAACTATCCCGTAACGCCTGCGGTCAAGGCCATGGTGGCGCGTCATACGGGTGACAAGGAGTGGCGTCGCGTACGTGCACCGCTGATATCGTTGAATGATGCGGAATTCGATGCAATTGGCAGTGTATTCGACCGTTTGCATATGGCAAAAGCGGCTTAAGGGCGGCATAAGCAAGCGGGACTAAGAGGGACAGGCTTTGGCAGACGATCACAACGAACCGGTGAAATTGCGGGATAAGGCTTATCAGAGCTTCACCCGGCATTTGCTGGCGCGTGATTTTCATCCGGGCCAGTTCGTTTCGCAGCGCCAGCTCGTCACCATGACGGGCTTGACGCTGGGGCGATCCGCGAACTGATCCGCGTCTTGAAGCGGAAGGTCTTATCAAGACCGTGCCGCAGCGTGGGCTCCAGATCGCCCATATTGATCTCAATCTGATCCGCGAAGCGTTTCAGTTCCGCCTTTTCATCGAAAAGGAGTCGATTGCGATTTTCTGCCAGTCGGCTTCCGATGAGTTGCTGCGCTCATTGCGTGCGGAACATGAGGAAACTCTGGAGCGTGCAAAGGCAGAAGGTGAAACGCCGGAGCTTGAAGAACGGGCGCAGAATATCGACTGGAGCCTGCACGATACGATTGTCGGCTCGCTCGATAATGAAATCATCTGGCGCGCCTATCAGACCAACACCATCAAGATGCGCCTGATCAATCAGGAGCGATTCCGCATCACCGGACGTGTTATCCCGGTCATGCAGGAACATCTGGCCGTCCTCGCAGCAATCGAAACACGCGATCCGCAAACAGCCATGGATGCCATCGCCGTTCACATCAACAATGCGCGGAAGCTGGCTTTGCAGATTTAACAACTAGGGCCGGGCAAGAGGAGTTGCCAGGTCGGAAGAAGGATAGGGAGGAGCATGCAATGAATTTATTACGTCAACACGTCGCCAGTTCCTGGCGGGGTCAGCAGCAATTGCTGCATCTGGTATGACGGGCATCAGCCCGTCTTTCGCACAGTCGAAAGTTGACTGGAAGAAGTTTGCCGGCACCACGCTTGAAGTAAACCTCATCAAGAGCCCGCGCGGTGAAATCCTTCAGAAATACCAGAAGGAATTCGAGGAACTGACCGGCATCAAGGTGCATTCCGAGCAGATGCCCGAACAGCAGCAGCGCCAGAAGGCGGTGATCGAGCTGACGTCCGGTCGCCCGAGCTTCGACGTCATCCATATCAGCTATCACGTTCAGAAGCGCCAGTTTGAAAAGGGTGGTTGGCTTGCCGACCTCAATCCGTTCCTGAAAGATCCGACGCTGACCGAGGCGTCGCTGACGGAAGATGATTTCGCAAGCGCTGGTCTGACATTCGCGAAGGATGCCAATGGTCGCTTTGGCGCGCTGCCTTTCTCGGTCGATTACTGGATCATCTACTGGAACAAGGACCTGTTCGCGGCTAAGGGCATCGAATTCCCGAAGACTTTTGAAGAATTGGTTGCCGCTGCAGAAACGCTCACCGATCCATCAACCAGAACCTATGGTTTTGTCGCTCGCGGCATGAAGAATGCCAATGCGCCGGTCTATACCAGCCTCCTGCTCGGCTATGGCAAGCAGTCGGTTGATGCGGACGGCAACCTGCAGACGGATTCAGCTGAAGGCATCGAAGCTGCCAAGCTCTATCAGCGTCTGATGACCAAATCGGCACCTCCCGGTGTTGCAGGCTTCAACTGGGCGGAATGCCAGTCGAACTTCCTGCAGGGGCGCGTCGGCATGTGGCTCGACGGCATCGGTTTTGCCCCGCCGCTCGAAGACCCGAACAAGTCGCGTGTTGTCGGCAAGGTTGGCTATGGCGTCATGCCGGCAGGCCCGAATGCACAGGCAGCACCGACGACCGGCGACGGCATCGGCGTGACTGAAGCCTCCAAGAACAAGGAAGCGGCATATCTTTACTGCCAGTGGGCCATTTCAAGGAAATGGGTGCCCGCCTGTTGCAGTCGGGATCGGGCGTTCCGTTCCGCAAGTCGGTCATCGACGATGAGGCCGTGCGCAAGGGCGTCACCATGCCGGAAGGCTGGGTGGAAGCTCTCTCGAAGTCTGCCCCGATCAGCCAGCTCTGCTTGCCGGTCATCGTACCTGTCACGGAATTCCGCGACATCATTGGTGTCGGTCTCACCAATCTTCTGAATGGTGCGGACGCCGAAGCTGAAATGAAACGCGCGACGGAGGAATTCCGTCCGGTCCTCGCACGGAGCGAAGGAAAATGACATCTGTCGCCCCGACAGGAGCAAAACGGGAGCTGCTGCCAATGCAGCTTCCTCCACCAGGACTGGCAAGAGCCGCTTGCGGCCGAGTTACTGGCCGTTTGTTCTTCCAGCCTTGATCACCGTCGGGGCGGTGATCGTCTTCCCATGGGTATTTACGCTCTGGATGAGTGCCAACCAGTGGCAGCTTGGTGGAGAGCAGAGCTTTGTCGGCTTCGACAATTATCTGCGTCTTGCAGCCGATATGCGCTTCTGGGAATCCATGTGGCATACGGTTGTCTATACGGTCCTGTCGGTCGTAGCTCCGATGGTTTTAGGCACGATCGCAGCGCTGGTCTTTGACAGCAAGCTGCCAATGCGCGGGCTGTTGCGCGGCATCTTCGTCATGCCGATGATGGCGACGCCGGTTGCCGTCGCCCTTGTCTGGACGATGATGTATCACCCGCACTGGGTGTGCTGAATTATCTTCTGTCGCTGATCGGCATTCCACCGCAGGAATGGATATTCAACCAGAACACGGTTATCCCGTCGCTGGTGGCTGTTGAAACCTGGCAGTGGACGCCGCTTGTCATGCTGATCGTGCTGGGTGGCCTTGCCTCCATGCCGCGCGATCCGTTTGAGAGCGCGGAAATCGATGGTGCAAATGGCTGGCAGAAATTCCGCTACATCACCCTTCCGATGATCCTGCCCTTCATCATGGTGGCTGTCATCATCCGCTCGATTGATGCGCTGAAAAGCTTCGACATCATTTATGCGATGACGCAGGGCGGTCCCGGAACAGCGTCGGAAACGATCAATATCTATCTCTATAACGTGGCGTTTTCCTATTACGACATTGGCTACGCATCGGCGATTGCCGTGGTGTTCTTCATTGTCATTATCGCCATGTCACTGGTTCTTCTGGCGCTGCGCCAGCGACCAAGTGGAACGCTTAAGGACCGGTCATGGCAAGCAAGTCTATTCTTTCAAAGCTTGGCACTGCACTTCTTGTGTTCATCATCGTGTCGCCGGCAATCTTCTTCTTCGTCTGGATGCTGTCGCTTTCGTTGAAATACGAAATCGACAACGGTGCTTATCCGCCGATCCTGATACCGGAACGCTTTGCCTGGTCGAACTACACCGATATCTTTGCGGCCAACGACTTCCTGCTCTACTTTTGGAACAGCCTTCTCGTGACCGGTATGGCGACATTGCTTGCGCTGCTGGTTGGTGTTCCGGCGGGCTATGGCATCGCACGACTCAAGGCGCATAAATCGGCAATCGTCATCATGATTGCGCGTATGACACCAGGCCTTTCTTACCTGATCCCGCTGTTCCTGCTGTTCCAGACTCTGGGTCTGCTCGGCACACTCTGGCCGCAGATCATCATCCATCTGGTCGTTACCGTTCCAATCGTGATCTGGATCATGATCGGTTATTTCGAGACGACACCGTTGGAGTTGGAGGAAGCAGCCATTATCGATGGCGCATCCTCGTGGCAGGTGTTCATGAAAGTTGCACTCCCGATTGCCAAGCCGGGCGTCGTGGTGTCGCTGATCCTTGCGGTGATCTTCTCGTGGAACAATTTTGTCTTCGGCATCGTGCTTGCAAGCCGCGAGACGCGCACCCTGCCGGTCGCAGTTTACAACATGCTGTCCTTTGAACAGGTCAGCTGGGGCCGCTTGCCGCCGCGGCACTTGTGGTGACATTGCCGGTCCTGTTGCTAACCGTTTTCGCACAGCGCCAGATCGTTGCTGGTCTGACTGCAGGTGCCGTCAAATAAGAGTTGAGGTTCAAGATGGCATCTGTATCCATCCGAAATGCGATCAAAAATATGGCAATGTCGGCGTGTTGCACGGCGTGTCAGTGGATATTCAGGACGGCGAATTTGTCGTACTGGTCGGCCCGTCGGGCTGTGGAAAATCCACGCTTCTGCGCATGATCGCAGGGCTTGAGGAAATCAGCGATGGTGAAATCGCCATTGGTCCGCGCGTGGTCAATGATCTGCGCGCCAAGGAACGCGATATCGCCATGGTGTTCCAGAACTATGCGCTCTATCCGCATATGACGGTGGCCGACAATATGGGCTTCGCACTCATGCTGAAAAACGCACCGAAGGAAGAACGCGACAGCCGTGTCAATCGTGCAGCGGAAATTCTCGGTCTCAACAAGCTGCTCGACCGCTTCCCCGCCAGCTTTCCGGTGGTCAGCGCCAGCGTGTGGCCATGGGCCGTGCGATTGTTCGCGATCCGCAAGTGTTTCTGTTTGACGAACCGCTCTCCAACCTTGACGCCAAGCTGCGCGTGCAGATGCGCGGTGAGATCAAGGGGCTGCATCAGCGTCTCAAGACCACCACGATCTATGTGACCCACGATCAGATCGAAGCCATGACCATGGCCGACAAGATCGTTGTCATGCGCGATGGTCTGGTGGAGCAGATCGGCGCGCCGCTCGATCTTTATGATCGTCCGGCCAATATGTTTGTCGCGGGCTTCATCGGTTCTCCATCGATGAACTTCGTCAACGGCAGGATCGAGGAAGGTTCATTTGTGGCCGAAGGCGGCTTCCGTCTGCCGCTTCCTGAAGGCGAATATGTCAGCCTATCGAGCAAGGCCGTTTATGGTATGCGCCCTGAGCATATGAAGATTGCCGACAACGGCGTGCCGGTCGCAGTCGAAATCGTTGAGCCTACCGGTTCGGAAATCATGGTTATGGGCAAGCTCGGCGATCAGCCGGTTACCTGTCTATTCCGTGAACGCCTGACGGTGCGTCCGGGCGATGTGCTGACCATTGCTATTGATCCGGCAACAAGCCACGTGTTTGAGCCGGAAAAGGCATGCGCGTTAGTCGCTAAATCATCTGTCAGCAATGAAAAACGCCGGGGTTTTCCCCGGCGTCAGGCTGCTGACAAACCCGTTGATATTTTTCGGCGGGTTTTGTTTTTAGGAGGGGCCGCGTTTTGCGACAGCGTTTGCGCGATGTTGCAAGTGGCCGCAGCCGCTCATGCGGTGGCTGCCCCTGGCGCTTTGTTCAGCGCCATTGCGATCTTCTTGATATTCTGTGCTGCGGCCTGCAGCAGACATTGACAGGCGACGCGGACAAGGCCTCGAAAGCGGGCGTAGCGGTGGCCGTGCAGCTGCTTGGCGTCGGCAAAGGATCGCTCCACCGTTTCCTTGCGCCGCTTATAGATCGCTTTTCCCCAAGCTGTGAGACGATGGGCGTCAGTGCGTTGGCGGGCGTCCTGCCAGACATGCCGGGTGATGGTGCGGATGGCCTTGGCGTTGGACGTGCAGGATGCGCGCAGCGGGCAGGTCCGGCAGATGGCCGGATCGGATACATAATGCTTGTAACCGTTGCGGTCGGTCGTGGCATAGGTGAGCAATTGCCCCTCGGGGCAGCGATAGCCATCGGCATCGGTTTCGAATGCGAACTTCGACTTGCGCATCATGCCGTCCCGCGGCGGCGTCGGAGTGCGGTAGCCGGTGACGCCGAGGATATGGCGATCCTCCAAACCCTGGGCAATGGCCGCTGTCGCATAACCGGCATCCAGCCCGACCGCGCCAACCGCGAAGTCAAAGCGTCGACGCTGCCGATCCAGACGGTCGAGGTAGACGCGACTGTCATGCACATTGGCCGGTGTGACGTGGATGTCGGTGATGATGGCGAGCTTTCCATCCACCGTGCGGTGGTCGAGATAGTAGAAGCCCTTCGGCTTGCCGTCGCGCACCATATAGCCGCTTTCCGGATCGGTGCGCGACACCTTGGTTTCCGTCGCCCGCGGTTCGCGCTCTTTCTCCCTCAGAGGCTTTTGACCATGCAGCGCCCGCTCGACATCGATTGCCCGGTCGAGAGCAGCCCAGTAGTCGGCGCGCGACTTCTCGATCATCGCGAGATCGTATTTGCCCTTGTTGGCATTGGCCTTCAGATGTGTGCTGTCGGTATAAAGCACCGTCCCATCGACCAGTCCGTGCCTGATCGCCTGTTCAACGATGTGGTCGAAAATGTCCTGGGCGACCGATGTGTCGTTAAAGCGCCGCCGCCGGTTCTGGCTCAGTGTCGAGGCGTCGAACACCGCATCGCTCAGCTTCAGGCGCAGGAACCAGCGATAGGCGACATTGACCTCGATCTCACGCACCAGCTGACGCTCCGAGCGCACGCCGAACAGGTAGCCGATGAACAGCGCCTTGAACATCAAGGGTCGGATCGAGCGGCGGACGGCCGTTGTCGGGGCAATAAAGCCCAGCAACCCGATCATGGATGAAAGAGAAGTCCATCACCGCATCGATCTTGCGAAGCAGATGATCTTTGGGGACCAGTTGATCGAGTGTCACCATCTCGAGCGCGGTCTGTGCGGCGGCTGGTTTCTTCAACATATCCCAATGAATCACAAAACCCCCGGCATAGCCAGGGGTTTGTCAGCAGCCTGAGGCCGGGGTTTTCCCCGGCGTTTCTGTTTTACTCTGCGGCTTCTTTTACAGCCATCGGATTGTTCGGATGGGTCGTCCAGTTGGCATATTGTGCCGGGATTGGTGCCTTAGTGCGCGGATCGAAATCACCGATCTGCTCCATGGTGATGCAATCTTCGACCGGGCAGACATTGACGCAAAGATTGCAGCCAACGCATTCCTCATCGATCACTTCAAAGTGGCGCGCACCATTGACCAGATTGGTGATTGCCTGATGCGAAGTATCTTCGCACGCAATATGGCAGCGACCGCACTTGATGCAGAGATCCTGATCGATCCGCGCCTTGGTGACATAATTGAGGTTGAGATACTGCCAGTCGCTGACATGCCCCACAGCCATGCCACGAAAATCATCGAGCGACCGATAACCCTTGCTATCCATCCAGTCTGAAAGACCATCGATCATTTCCTGAACGACCTTGAAGCCATAGGTCATTGCAGCCGTACAGACCTGAACCGTGCCGCAGCCGAGCGCAATAAACTCTGCTGCATCACGCCATGTGGTAATGCCGCCAATGCCTGAAATCGGCAGGCCATGCGTTTCAGGATCGCGTGCGATTTCCGCCACCATGTTCAGCGCAATCGGCTTAACCGCTGGACCGCAATAACCGCCATGGCTGCCGCGCCCGTCAATGGACGGTACTGGCGACATGCTGTCGAGATCGACCGAAATGATGGAGTTGATCGTATTGATTAGCGATACAGCATCCGTACCTGCGGCATGAGCGCCTCGGGCGGGCTTGCGAATATCGGTGATATTCGGCGTCAGCTTGGTAATCACTGGCATCCGGCTATATTGCTTGCACCACTTCACCACCATGGCGACATATTCCGGCACCTGACCGACAGCCGCACCCATGCCGCGTTCGCTCATGCCATGCGGACAGCCGAAGTTCAACTCGATGCCATCTGCGCCGGTTTCTTCCACCAGAGGCAGGATGGCTTTCCATGCTTCTTCTTCGCATGGCACCATGATCGAAGCGATCAATGCGCGGTCGGGCCAGCGCATCTTCACTTCTTTCATTTCGCGCAAGTTCACGTCGAGTGGTCGGTCGGTGATCAGCTCGATATTGTTAAGACCAAGCAGACGCCTGTCAGCACCATGGATCGCGCCATAGCGCGGACCATTGACGTTGACGACCGGAGGGCCTTCTGCACCCAGTGTTTTCCAGACCACGCCGCCCCAGCCAGCCTTGAAGGCACGCTCGACATTATACGCTTTGTCGGTGGGTGGGGCTGAAGCCAGCCAGAACGGGTTTGGCGACTTGATGCCGAGGAAATTCGTTGAAAGATCAGCCATTCTTACTCTCCTCAGCCCTGTTCCTGGCCCAAATGGACACTGCGGTCACGGGAAGCAGATGTTGCAGGCGCATGAAGAGCGCCGCCCGACAACACCGCATCGGCAAAGCCTTCAATCGCTTCGGGACGCCTGGTCAACGTTGCATGGATGGATTCAGCGGCAACCTTGCCGTCTTCCACCGACGCGACGGTCAGATCCTGACCGCCTGCAACGCAGTCGCCTCCGGCCCATATGCCCTCGACAGATGTGCGGCGATCTTCATTGACGCTGATGCGTCCTTTCGAGAGTCCGATGCCTGAACCCGCTAGCGACTCCGGTTCGAACTTCTGACCGATAGCCTTGAAAACCTGATCGGCTTCAAGAATGAGATATTCGCCGGTGCCGGAAAGCTTGCCGCCGTCGATGGCTGTATACTCAAAGACAACGGCATTGACCGTGCCGTCTTCGCCCCGCTCAAGAGCGTGCGGCTGCAACCAGTGACGGATCACCACGCCATGAATCTGCGCCAGTTCCTGCTCATAGGCACTGGCATTCATATTCTCCTGACCGCGGCGATAAACGATTGTCACGTTTTCAGCGCCGAGCTTCTTGGTCTGGATGGCAACGTCCACTGCGGTCATGCCGCCACCGATAACCACGACATTGCGACCAACGGGCAGGGACGAGATCTTTTGCCTGACGCAGATTAGCGATGTAATCGACGGCATCAATCACGTTGGGCGCATCTTCTCCGCCAAGTGCCAGATCATTGACACCCGGCATGCCCATGCCGAGGAACAGCGCATCATAGCCCATTTTCAGCGCTTCAATGGTGATGTCCTGGCCGAGCGTCTGGTTATATTCGATATTGATAGCGCCGATTTTCAGCACGAATTCCAGCTCGCGCTGGGCGAAATTATTGACCGTCTTATAGGCAGCGATACCATATTCATTGAGACCGCCGCCCTTAGGCCGCGCTTCAAAAATCGTCACCTGATGACCATACATGGCAAGGCGATGCGCTGCGGAGATGCCTGCTGGGCCTGCACCCACGATGGCGATATGCTTGCCGGTTTCAGGCGCGCGCTTGAATGGATGAATGCCGGTTTCCATCAGAACATCGGTGGCATAGCGCTGCAATTCGCCAATCTTGACCGGCTTGCCTTCCGAAGTTTCGCGAACACACACTTCTTCGCAGAGCGTTTCGGTCGGGCAAACGCGGGCGCACATACCACCCAGAATGTTTTCCGAAAGGATGGTTTTGCTGCGCCCACCGGATTACCGGCATTGATCTGCCGGATGAACAGTGGAATATCGATGCTGGTCGGGCAGGCATTCATGCACGGTGCATCGTAGCAGAAATAGCAGCGGTCCGATTCAACTAAAGCTTCATGCTTGGTAAGTGGCGGATGCAGATCGTCGAAAACATGCGCGTAGTCGGCCTTTTCGCCGCGCCCCACGGATGTCAGGCCCGTTCGTGTGTCCCGGATGATCGACTGCATCAATAGGCGAATTCTCTGCTGATCGCATGGATCGCATCTCCCATTTTGCTTGCGTTTTGGCGCGGGTTCCCTTTGCGCGCCTCAACTATTCCGGGCTGCGATCTTTGTCGTCATATGATGCCCGTTCATGACAGGATGACAGATTTTCACGGAAGGTCAAATTTTTATCATCTGGTCAATTTATGAGGATCCTGCACTACAAATGCAGAAATGGCCCGGCTGTGGGAGCGCGGGTCTTTAACATTCAGCTAAATGCGAAATCAAAGCGGATCGGACTTGAGACCATCCGGTGTCGCTTCCGAGGTCGGGAAAGTTTGGGATTCTTTGGGTAGTGCCGGGCGCGAACTCAGCACCAGAGCGCAACCTGCGATGATGACAGCAGCGCCGACAAACTGAATCACGGAAAGCTGTTCTTTGAGGAACACCGCACCGACGAGAACCGCGATGACTGTCACGACGAATTCAACGCTGATGGCTTTTGTTGGCCCGACATTTCCGACCAGCTTGAAATAAAGCACATAGGTGAGGGCACTCATGACGCAGGCTGAGATAAGCAGATAGATAAAATCAATCGGCCCCGGCATGGTTGGCACGGGAACTGCGAAGATCAGTGGCAAGGTCAGAATACCGCCAAAGACGAATGCGCCGATAGTGGTTTCCCATGAGCCGGTGCCGGATAGGCGGCGGCTGGCATAGTTGCTGCCGAAAGCCGCAGAAAAACAGGAGAAAAGCACGGCGATACAGCCCATGACGAAGGCAGGCGTGACGGCAACCGCCGGGAAGCCGACCAGTAGCACGATGCCGGTGACGCCGAGCAGCAGGCCGATGAGGCCGCGCGAAGTAATGCGTTCAAGCCCCAGAGCTGGCTGATGACCATCGAGAAAAGCGGAATGGATGCAACGCAGATTGCAGCCATTGCCGTGCCGATCAGCGGTGTGCCGTAGGAAAGGCCGATCAACTGGCCCGCGACGGTGGTTGCGCCGACGACCGCGAAGGGTTTCCAGCCTGCGTGAAAATCAAGCCTGCGTCCCGAGAGTTTCGCAATCGCAAAAGCGTTCCGGCAGCAATGAAGGAGCGGAAAGCGACCGCGCCAGCCCAGCCAAAGGCTTCCACCACGCGCAGGACCACAAGGAACGATAGTCCCCATGCCACGGCAAGGAAAATATAAGTCGCGACATCTTTCGGTTTCATGCCGATGGACTTTCAGAAACGATTGCGGGCAGAACTATCGATTTTCTAAGAGTGAAACTCTATCAGGTCGTTTTGCGGCGGTGTTCGACGCCGCTTCTGCGATATTGGCAAAGAAGCGGTCTGCGATTTTCCGTGCGACCGAGCCGAGCAGCTTCGTGCCGATCTGCGCCACCTTGCCGCCCGCATCTCCCCGTATCGCATAGGATAGGATCGTATCGTCGCCATCTTCGTCCAGACGCACATCGGTCGCGCCATGCGCAAACCCGGCTATCGAGCCTTCACCATGGCCGGAGATCGTATAGGATACCGGCGGTTTCATATCCGACAGTTCGAGAATGCCGTGAAAGCGGACTTTCAGGATTCCGAAGCTGACCTTGAGAGCGGCGCGTATCTCCGTTTCCGAAATGCGCTCAATATCTTCGCAACCGGGAATGCAGGATTTCAGCGTTTCGATGTCGTTCAACGCATCCCAAACTGCTTGCCGTGGCGCCGCAATCCGCTCTTCTCCGGTAAGGTCCATGCTTCACTCCGAGGTGGATCACCCTAAATTGATCAATATGGTGTATATGACACTCTGTCCAAATTGGAAGTTCGGTAATTTATTTGCCGCAAATCCTCTCTAAAACGCTTAATGTCCGCAATTAAATCGATTTGATTCGGGAGTAGCATCATGGCAAGAGACGCGACGAAGCTTGAAGCAACGGTCGCAAAGCTTAAAAGCACTGGGCAGATTCGGCCCCGCGCGATATGCGCGCGGCGTTCAAATCAGACCCGGGCCGGTTCGAGCGGTATTCGCTATCCCTGGATGACCTTCTGTTCGACTGGTCAAAATGCCGGGTCAACGACGAAACGATCGGGCTCCTCAAGGAACTGGCTGTTGCTGCCGATGTTGAAGGCCGTCGTGCGGCGATGTTTGCGGGTGAGCACATCAACAACACGGAGGACCGGGCTGTTCTCCACGTCGCGCTGCGCGATACTTCTTCGAAGGAAGTGCTCGTTGACGGTCACAATGTTTTGCCGGACGTGAAGGAAGTGCTCGACCGTATGGCGGCATTTGCGGATGGTATCCGGTCTGGCGCAATCAAGGGCGCAACGGGCAAGAAAATCACCGATATCGTCAATATTGGCATTGGCGGGTCCGACCTCGGACCTGTCATGGCAACTTTGGCTCTTTCTCCATATCATGATGGTCCTCGTGCGCATTTTGTCTCCAATATCGACGGCGCGCACATTGCAGATACGCTTGGCACCCTCGATCCAGCGACGACACTTGTTATCATTGCTTCCAAGACGTTCACGACCATCGAAACTATGACCAACGCGCAGACTGCGCGCAAATGGGTGGCGGATGCGCTCGGAGAAGCGGCCGTCGGCGCGCATTTTGCGGCTGTCTCGACCGCTCTGGACAAGGTCGCAGCCTTCGGCATAGCCGCAGACCGGGTCTTCGGTTTCTGGGACTGGGTCGGCGGACGTTATTCCGTGTGGTCGGCTATCGGCCTGCCGGTGATGATTGCGATTGGACCGGATAATTTCCGCAAGTTTCTGGCAGGTGCGCATTCGATGGATGTGCATTTCCGAGACGCGCCGCTGGAAAAGAACTTAGCCGTCTGGCTGGGCCTTATCGGGTACTGGCATCGTGCGATCTGTGGCTATGGCAGCCGTGCGATCATTCCCTATGACCAGCGTCTTGCCCGTCTCCCGGCCTATCTGCAGCAGCTGGATATGGAATCGAATGGCAAGAGCGTAACGGTCGATGGCAAGCCGGTTTCCGGTCCCACCGGCCCGGTTGTGTGGGGTGAGCCTGGTACGAACGGCCAGCACGCTTTCTTCCAGCTTCTGCATCAGGGCACGGACACGATCCCGTTGGAATTCATCGTTGCGGCAAAGGCCATGAAAAGCACCTCGACCATCAGCATGAAATGCTGCTGGCGAATTGCCTTGCGCAGTCCGAGGCCTTGATGAAGGGGCGTACCCTTGATGAAGCGCGGGCGCAGTTGAAAGCGAAGAACCTTCCGGAAAGCGAAGTCGAACGCATTGCGCCGCATCGCGTTTTCTCGGGCAACCGTCCTTCATTGACGCTGGTTCATGACAAGCTTGATCCGTTTGCGCTCGGCGCCTGGTGGCGCTCTATGAGCACCGCGTATTTGTCGAGGCACAGATTTTCGGCATCAATGCTTTCGATCAATGGGGCGTCGAGCTTGGCAAGGAACTTGCCACCGAACTTCTGCCGGTAGTTTCGGGCCAGGAAACGAGTGACGGTCGCGACGCATCCACGCAAGGGCTTGTCGCGCATCTGCATGCGCGAAGGAAAGCTTGACGGCATTCTCTGCACAGCTAGAAATAAAGGAGAGCCGGGTTCCTAACCCGGCTCTCTTCATGAGAAATAAAATGGGAAGTGAAATGAAAACCGAGACCGTAAAATTTGCCGGCGATGTACCGGGAAATGCCATCGAGTTGCGTGTGCTGCGCTTTGCGGGCAAGGACAGCGATGCGCCTTCCGCCTATCTGCAATCCTCGCTTCACGGTGCCGAACTTCCGGGGCAGGCAGCACTTCATTTCCTGGTCCCAATGTTGAAGAAGGCAGCCGGGGAAGGGCGCGTTCTTGGCAATATCACCATTGTTCCGCAAGCCAATCCGATCGGTTCCAACCAGTGGCAGGCACATCAGCATCTCGGTCGTTTCGAGACGTTTTCGCTGACCAATTTCAACCGTGCCTTTCCACTTCTGCCGGATTTCGACACATCCGAGCTTCCTGAGCCGGATGCACCCGTCGCGCTTGCACAGCGCCTGAAGGCAACGCTTTTGAAGCTGGCTCTGCCAAATGACATCGTGCTCGATCTGCATTGTGACGATGAGAGCGAAAACTACGTCTATATTGCGGAAGAATTTGCCGAGGACATGAAGGATCTGGCCATCGCGTTGAACTCGACGGCAATCCTCGCATGGGACACGACGGCTGACGCGGCCTTTGAGGAGGCCTGCGCCCATCCTGTCCTGAAATTGCCGGCAGACAAGCGCGATATGAAACGCCGGGCTGTGACGACGGTTGAATTCCGCGGCTTGAGCGATGTTTATGCGGATACGGGCAAGGGGACGCGGAAGGTCTCTATAAATTCCTCGTGCATCGTGGTGTCATCCGCGACGACAATGTGAAGCTAGAGACGGAATATAAGGGTCTTGTCACGCCGCTTTCGCATGTTGAGATGTTGCGCGCACCGGAAGGCGGCATGGTGTTGTTTCATGTAGCGCCCGGCGATGAAGTAAAGGCGGGCACGAAGCTGGTTACAGTGGTTACGAAACCGGGTGAACCGGAAGGCGACATCACGCTAACCGCGCCGCAGGACGGACGTATCCTGACCCGTCGCTCGCTGCGTTATGTTCGTCGTGGGGATGATCTTCTCAAACTGCTTGGCGCGAAGCCTTCTGCTGTCAAAAGCGTGCCGGTGCGTTGGAAGCATGAGCGACAAGCTGTCCGCAGAACATTTAAAGTCAATCCGTGCCGTCCTGTTCGACAAGGACGGCACCCTGATCGATTTCGACCGCACTTGGTTTGCAATCTCATGGCAGCTTGCGCAGCGTGCTGCAAAAGGTGACGAAATACGGGCTCGTGCACTGCTTGATGCCGGAGGCTACGATTGGCTGACCGAACGTTTCCGGGCGAATTCGGTAATCGCGGCCGGTACAGTCGAAGATATCGTTTCGCTTTGGCATCCTGACGTCGCGTCCGAGCAGTTGCGCAAACTGGTCGAAGAATATGATGCTTATTGCGTCACCGAAGGTGCGCGTTCGGCTGTTGCCATAGAGGCCGTGCATGAGACCCTCGAAACATTGCGTGCAATGGGTTTACGGTTGGGAATCGCGACGAATGATTCTGAGGCCGGGGCGCATGCCACTGCCAGGGCGCTCGGCATTGATGGGCTTTTCGACGTGGTGATCGGCTACAACACGGCGGCGCGGCCAAAGCCTTATCCCGATCCGCTGCTCTATTTTGCGGAAAAGTTGGGACTGATGCCGCAAGAGATCGCCATGGTCGGCGACAATCTGCACGATCTGGAAACAGCCCATGCAGCCGATGCTGGGCTTGCGGTTGGTGTTCTGTCGGGCAACTCTCCGCGCGAAGCGCTCGAACCCCATGCCGATGTGGTATTGGACAGCGTGGCTGGATTGCCTGAACTGCTGAAGAGATGAGTGCTGGCTTCCATTCGGCGAATTGAATGGAAGCATCAGGACAATTCATCTTCACTGCACTTGCGGTGTGGTTGGTGTGGAGTAGCATGCGGGACGTTTAACGTTCCCGACGAGCTACATCCATGATCCTGATCGGCCAGTATGATTCCCCTTTGTGCGGCGTGTTGCCATCGCCATGCGGCTTTACGACTTGCCATTTGAACACAAGCCGTGGTCGACGTTCGGTGACCGTGACAGGATTGCAGAGTTCAATCCGCTGAGCCGCGTGCCGACGCTTGTGCTGGATGATGGTGACGTCGTGATCGAAAGCGCGGCGATACTCGACTATCTCGATGAGATCGCAGTCGGCAAGTCTCCGTTGATCGCGCCCAAAGGTGCCGAACGCCGTCAGGCTTTGAAGATATGCGCGCTTTCTACCGGGCTTGCCGATAAGGCAGTAAGCCTCCTCTATGAAGGTTTGCTGCGAAGCGAAAAATCAAACGTTTGGGTTGAGCGGTGCGAGACGCAGATCGCGCGGGTGCTGGATGTTCTGGAAAGTGATCTCGCAGAACGGAAATCATTGTACTGGTTTGGAGACGGCATCAGGCACGCTGCTATCGCGGCGGCTTGTGCACTTCGCTTTCTGCGTGAGGCGCATCCCAATCTCTTTAATGAACAGAAATATCCGGCATTGGCTGGTCTGGCGGCTCGATGCGAAGCGCTGGCACCCTTTCAGGAAATCGTTCAGCCTTTGGCGCCGCCCTCTGCATGATTCATCTGAAACGATTGCGGCCGGATGAAATGTCCGGCCGCAATCGTTTCTAAATTTCAACGTTCTCAGTCGCGAAGTTCGCGACGCAAAATCTTGCCGACATTGCTCTTTGGCAGGCTTTCGCGGAATTCGACTTCGCGCGGGCGCTTGTAGTTGGTGAGACGTTCGGCACAATAGGCTTTGACTTCGTCTTCGGTCAGGTTGAGGTCACTGCGGACAACGAACAATTTCACGACTTCGCCCGAATGCTCGTTCGGTATGCCGACAGCAGCGGTCTCCACGATGCCTGGATGCCCGGCGGCAACTTCCTCGATTTCGTTTGGATAGACATTGAAGCCGGAAACCAGGATCATGTCCTTCTTGCGGTCAACGATCTTGGTGTAGCCGCGTTCGTCCATGAAGCCCATGTCGCCCGTGCGGAAGAAACCATCGGGCATGATCGCGCGTTTTGTTTCATCAGGACGTTCCCAATATCCCTTCATTACCTGAGGTCCGCGCACGCAGATTTCCCCGACCTCGCCAAGCGCCAGGTCATTTCCGTCGTCGTCACGGATTGCTACGTCAGTCGACGGCATGGGCAGGCCGATGGTTCCGGAGAACTCGGTTGCATCGAGTGCGTTGGCACAGGCGACGGGCGAGGTCTCCGAAAGGCCGTATCCTTCTGTGATGTGGCAACCGGTCATTTTCTGCCAGCGCTCGGCAACGGACGCTGAACAGCCATGCCGCCACCAAGCGTCAGAATGAGGGGCTTAAAATCCAGTGTCTGAAAATCGGGATTGTTCATGAGGGCATTGAACAAGGTGTTGAGGCCCGGAAAGATATGGAACGGGTATTTCTTCAGCTCTTTCACAAAGCCGGGAATATCGCGGGGTTAGGAATGAGAATATTCCTCGCACCGAGCTTGATGCCGATCATCGCATTCACGGTAAGCGCGAAAATGTGGTAAAGCGGAAGCGCGCATACGAAATTCAGCGCCTTTGGCTTACCCTTGTTCCGGAACGCAACTTCCATCCAGACATTCATCTGCTCGACATTGGCGAGAATATTGCTATGGGTAAGCATGGCACCCTTCGAGATGCCTGTCGTGCCACCGGTATATTGCAGGAAGGCAAGGTCCGAACCCTGCACTGAATCGGGTCGAAGGATTGGGCGCGGCCTAGCGCCAGTGCGTCCTTGAAACGGACATGTCCCGGATGCTCCACATTGGCACCATTTTCTTCACGCGGCGCACCACGAGATTGATAATGTGGCCTTTGAAACCATGCATGTCGCCCATCGAAGCGACGATGATATTGGGAACATTGACGGAGGCGAGGGTCTTCTCCACTGTCGATGCGAAGTTTTCCAGAACAATCAATGCCTTTGCACCGGAATCGTTCAACTGATGCTCCAGTTCGCGCGGGGTATAAAGCGGATTGACGTTCACCACCACGAAACCAGCACGGAGAATGGCGGTAAACGCAATTGGATAATGCAGAATATTCGGCATCATCACGGCAACGCGGTCACCTTTGACGAGGCCACGAGATTGCAGAAATGCGGCGAGCGCGCGAGAATGCTCGTCCAGCTTTAAAGTGAGATCTTTGCCCATGCAGGTAAAAGCAGGGCGATCCGGGAACTGTCGGCAGGAAGCTAGAATCATATCGCCGATGGATGAGCTATTACTCAGGTCGATCTCGTGCGGAACACCGGCTGGATATGATTTCAACCAAATTTTTCTTGCGTCGGTATGCCCTTGTCAGCCGATTCTGCCGCGACGGATTCAACTGCGAATACGCCTTGCCCAGTCGTTTTTCGCCATTTCTTCTCCCCGGATTGCTCCGTCCTAAGTTGGGCAGCTGCGCGCCCGCCGTCTCCCAAGCTGCCCGCCCGGACAGCCTCCTCATTCATAAATGTGGTCGAGTTTTACTCTCTTCGCAAGAGTTACATTGACGTAAGCGTAAATTATAAAAGAGTCGAGCGTCTTTCCCAATTTTGAAGTTTAACAATCACAATGGGTTGAAACTGGTTGTCAGTAGAGAAATAGCAGGTCCGACCAGAAGTCACACGCTCACTGCGCTGCCGGTGCCTGATTTCTCAGGGATTGGACGAGTATCGAAATTGCTCTGCCGCCATGGGTTACAAGATCGTAGTTTCTGTCGCCTCGCAACCACTCATTGAGAAGGCCGCTCAGCATGGAGAGCAGGATCGGTGCAGCCGTATCGGCAGTCCATTCTTTCGAAAGTTCGCCACGTCTTGCGGCCACATCGAGCAATCCTGCAAACAATGAGAGGACATTGGCGCGGGCTTCCCGGAGACGATCTTCAAGCGGTGCCATTTCGCCGACGAATTCACATCGCTGGTTAATGATAATGAAAATGTTTTGCTGGCGCTCGTCGTTCGAGAAGAGTTGCAGGGCCTGGATAATGGATTGTTCCAGGACATGCATTGGATTGGGATGATTGACGGTCGCCGCCTGCAGCATGATTTCTTCTTGTGGAAATCGGACGCTGCCTATGATTGTACGGATAATTTCAAGCTTATCGTGAAAGTGGAAATAAATCGCGCCCCGCGTCACTCCCGCATGACATGCGATTTCCATCAGTGTAGATTGATTGACACCACGCTCGAGGAAAACCTGCTCGGCAGCCACCAGAATGGCTTCCCGGGTTTCGGCCGCCTCGGCTTTCGTTCTTCGCATGACTTCTCTCAGGTGGATGCAGGCTAATGGCTCAATATGCCATTGAATCTGGATAACTCATTCGTGATCTGTAATATTAGGTGATTGACTATAACACGGTAGTTCGTATTTACAAACACTCGTGTATGTTAAATTGGCAGCACCGCGCGACAGCAAGGGCACTCCCATCATGACTATGAACCGTTCTATTCGGCTTTTGCGGCAGGGGCCGCATTTCTTGCCTTTGCGGGGCCCGTTCTGGCGCAAGCACCGGGGTGCTACGCCGCCTCCGCCGCAGGTTTCCGTAATTGTGGTTGAGCCGCATGATGTACCTGTTACCTATGAATATGCAGCGCGCATTAGCGCTTATCGTGATGTTCAGGTGCGCCCGCGTGGGTGGAATATTGCTTCACCGTAATTTCACCGAAGGTACGGAAGTCAAGGCGGGCGAAGTGTTGTTCGAGATCGATCCTGCGCCTTATGAGGCGGAGCTTGAAAAGCTCAGGCACAGGTTGCTCAGGCCGAAGCACAATATCAGCAATCCATTCGTGATGCGGAACGTGCAGAACAGCTGGTGCAGCAGAAGGTGCAGAGTACTGCCGTTCGTGATTCTGCTTTCGCTACACGCGACTTGAATAAGGCGTCGGTGGCAGCAGCCAAGGCGCAATTGCGTACCGCAGAGCTCAATCTGAGCTATACCAAGGTAACTGCACCAATCAGCGGTATCACAAGCCTTGAGCAGGTGAATGAGGGTAGTCTTATCGGGACAGATGCCTCCTCCAGCCTTCTGACGTCGATTACCCAACTCGATCCGGTCTACGTGAACTTCTCCTTCACCGATACGGAAGCAGCCGAAATTGATCGTTTGCGCGCTGAACGCGGTGCCACCGGTGAAGATGCCGATCGTCTCAAGATCAAGATCCTGTTCGGTGACGGACATGCTTACGATCATGAAGGAACGATCGATTTCACGTCGTCGTCACTTGATACGGAAACAGGCACGCTTGGTGCCCGTGCTGTCGTTGAGAATCCAAATCGTCGCCTGATCCCTGGTCAGTTCGTCCGTGCTGTGATCCTCGGTATTCAGGTCAAGAACGCTATCACCATCCCGAAAGCAGCATTGCTTCAGGGGCCGCAAACGCAGTTTGTCTACGTGGTCAACAAGGACAACGTTGTCGAAGTGAGGCCAATCACTGTTGCGCGTGAATTGAGTGACGCTTGGCTGGTTTCTGAAGGTCTCAATGCAGGTGATCGGGTCATAACTGAAGGCCTCATCAAGGCCGCTCCGGGTAAGCCCGTGAATCCAGTCGACGCAGCTACTGAAGCAAGCAATCAGGCATCGCCGGACAAGGCTGGGGCTGAAGCTGGCAAAGAACAGGCGGCAGGCAAGCAATGAATAGATTCTTCGTCGACCGCCCCGTTTTCGCGGCGGTCATCTCCATTGTGCTCGTGCTGGCCGGCCTGATCTGTATTCGGATTCTGCCGATTGCCCAGTACCCCGAACTGACGCCGCCACAGGTCGTTGTCAGTGCGACCTATCCCGGTGCAAGTGCTGAAACGGTGGCGCAGACAGTTGCTGCGCCGTTGGAACAGCAGATCAACGGCGTCGAGAACATGCTTTATATGCAGTCCTCGAGCCTCGGTAGCGGCACCATGCAGCTGACGGTAACCTTCGCTCTGGGTACTGACCCGGATCAGGCCACCATCAACGTCAACAACCGCGTACAGCGTGCGACCTCGTCGCTTCCGCAGGAAGTGCAACGTCTTGGTGTCACGGTGGACAAGCGTTCCACCACGATTCTGGGCATGGTTGCCATGTTCTCCGACAGCGATCGCTATGACCGCACCTATGTCGGTAACTATGCTCTCCTGAACGTGGTCGATGACCTTAAACGTCTTCAGGGCGTTGGCGACGTGCAGCTGCTTGGCAATATCGATTATTCAATGCGCGTCTGGCTGCGTCCGGATAAGCTGGCGCAGTATAATCTAACGCCTAGCGATGTATCGACGGCTATTCAGGAGCAGAATGCGCAGTTTGCTGCCGGTCGCTTCGGCGATCAGCCGGACCCGCAAGCCGGGCCGTTCACCTATACGGCGACGACGCAGGGGCGTCTGCCGGATGCTGCGGCATTCGAGAACATTATCCTGCGTTCAAGCCCCAACGCCGCGACCCTTCGTCTGAAGGATGTTGCCCGCGTCGAACTCGGTACAGAAAGCTATCTCGTCGACAGTAATCTCAACGGCACGTCTGCTGTCCCGATTGCGATCTATCTGCAACCCGGCGCGAACGCGCTCAACACGATGGAACTCATTCAAAACCGTATGAATGAGCTGAAGGCGAGCTTCCCGGCAGGGATCGATTATTCGATACCGTTCGATACGACGAAGTTCATCAAAGTCTCCATTGAGGAGGTGATTCACACCTTTATCGAGGCGATCATTCTCGTCGTCCTGGTTGTATTCATTTTTCTGCAGAACTGGCGGGCAACGCTCATCCCGATCATCGCAGTGCCGATCTCTATTATCGGTACATTTGCGGGCATGTATGTGCTCGGCTTCTCCATCAACCTCTTGACGCTCTTCGGTCTGGTGCTGGCAATCGGTATCGTGGTCGATGATGCTATCGTGGTATTGGAAAACGTCGAACGCATTATGACGACAGAGAAACTGTCGCCGCGCAAGGCCGCCATCAAGGCCATGGGCGAGGTGACGGGACCGGTTATCGCAATTGTTCTCGTGCTCTGCGCTGTGTTCATTCCTGTGGCCTTCATGGGCGGTCTTGTCGGTGAAATGTATAAGCAGTTCGCCGTTACTATCGCGATTTCGGTGACGCTGTCCGGTCTAGTGGCCTTGACGCTGACACCGGCGCTCTGCGCTCTGATTCTGAAGCCAGGTCATCATGAGCCGATGCTACCGTTCCGCATATTCAACCGCTTCTTCGAGGGTGTGACAGACGGTTACTCTCGTGGCGTTCGCTTCTTTTGAAGCGTGCTGCGATCGGTCTGATCATTTTCGCGGGTCTTCTTGGCGCTACCTATTATCTTTTCGAAAGGGTGCCGGGATCGCTGTTGCCAGATGAGGATCAGGGCTTCCTGTTCAGCGTCGCGGTCCTTCCCCAGCTGCCTCTTTGGAACGTACAACGGCAGTTTTGGATCAGGCGAGCGCGAATATTCGGAAGAGCCCTGCGGTGGAAAGCGTCTTTGCGGTATCTGGTTTCGACCTTCTGTCGGGTGGCCTGAAAACCAGCGCAGGCACGATGTTCATCATGCTCAAGGATTGGAAGGAGCGTACGACGCCTGAAACCGATGCACGCAATCTTCCCGGTGCTATCATGGCGATGAATGCGGGCATCAAGGACGGCTTGTTCTGCATTCAACCCGCCACCGATCATGGGTCTCAGCACGACTGGCGGTTTTGAACTCTATGTTCAGGATCGTACGGGCGGCGGCGTGGAATCGTTGACGCGTGCAACCAAGCTCATTACCGACGCTGCGGCCAAGAGACCGGAACTGCAGGGCGTGCGTACAACGTTCGATCCGAATGTTCCGCAATACGACATCCAGCTTGATCGCGAAAAGGCAAAGGCTATGGGTGTGCCGATCAACTCTGTGTTCACTGCAATGCAGGCAACGTTCGGTAGCCTCTATGTCAACGACTTCACGCTGTTTGGTCGCAACTATCAGGTCAACCTGCAGTCGGAAGCTGAGTTCCGTCGCGACCCAAGCGATCTCAAGCATGTCTTTGTGCGGGCCAATTCCGGTAGCATGATCCCGCTCGATGCTCTTGTGACCGTAAAGCGTATTGTCGGTCCGGATCGCTGGAACGCTTCAATGCTTTCAATGCAGCGAAGATTACCGGTAATCCGGCACCGGGTTTCACTTCTGGTGATGCGATCAAGGCAATGCAGGAAGTGGCGGCGGAAGTTCTTCCGCAAGGCTATCAGATTGCATGGACCGGCTCAGCCTATCAGGAAGTGACCACCAGCGGCACAGGCACTCAGGCTATGATCTTTGGTCTCGTCATGGTGTTCCTGATCCTTGCTGCACAGTATGAACGCTGGAGCCTGCCGCTCGCCGTCATCACCGCAGTGCCGTTTGCAATCTTCGGTGCATTGTTGGCGACGGATCTGCGCGGGTTGACGAATGACGTGTATTTCCAGATCGGTCTGGTGACACTCATAGGTCTGGCGGCGAAGAATGCGATCCTGATTGTGGAATTCGCGGTGCTTGAACGAGAGACGGGCAAGTCCGCCATTGAGGCGGCGGCGTCGGCGGCTCGTCTGCGCTTCCGTCCGATTGTGATGACATCGCTGGCCTTTATTCTCGGTGTGGTGCCGCTTGCGATCAGTACGGGTGCCGGTTCGGCAAGCCGTCACTCGATCGGTACGGGCGTTATCGGCGGCATGTTGGCGGCAACGTTCATCGCTACGTTCTTCATTCCGATGTTCTACAGCCTGATAGCGCGCAAGCCTCCGAAGAAGCCGGAGGATGAAGATGTGAATGAAACAACTGGTCCCAGCGGACAGGCTGATAGCCAAATCTAGTTAGTCTTAGTACCAAAAGCCCCGCCGAAAGGCGGGCTTTTTACATCAGCCTAGGCTTGCACTCCTTGGCAAGACTGGAAATTCTTTGCGGTAGCCCTTCGAAAAGGGCTGCACCGGTTTTAGAACAGCGATGCGATACTCTGAACGATTGCCCACCCTAGAAAAGTTGCCGGTACACTGAGTGCCGCAAGCATGATGCCGAGAAACACGTAGGCAGCCTCATTGGGCGAGCGCTTCGTCTGTTCCGGAGTTTTGTGCCATTGAGCAGGTACACCATCGAACATTGTATAAATCCTCCTTCTCCCTCAACTTAATTATTGATGAGAGGGTGATTTGTTCAAGTCAAAATAAATGGATGTATTTGTTGGGGTTTTATGTTAAAAGCGGCGCAATTCACGTTGGATCTTACATATTGAGGTCGACTTTTAAACGCTAAGTTCGGCTTATATATCTGATAGAAAATAATTTTACTTTTATGCTGTAAGTATCGATATATCGGAAGTTTCAAAAATATGTGAAAATTCGATTGCTGTTGAATCTTTGCTGCGTCAAAATGGCACGCAATAGGTGGTCCGATTCTATCGGTCAGATCCGTCTGATGTTCCGTTCAATAAAAGCTGTTGGGAAAATAACGCAGATAGAGCTCCGTTAAGGTGCCTTTCTGCTGTAGGGCCTGAAGGGCATTGTTGAAGGCGTCGACAAGAGGAATGTTTTGCTGTGCCACGGCGATGCTAAGGCCACTGCCAAGATATTGCGGTGCAAGATAGGGCCCAGCTGCAAACGTACAGCATGAATGACCTTCAGAACCGTCCAGCCAGATCGAAAGCGACATACCATCATGGAACACAGCGCTTACCTTACCGCCTTTGAGATCGGCGAGCATGAGGGACTCGTCGGGGTAAGGTTTGGCGATCGCCTGAGGGAAGTAGCTTTTCAGAAGCTGCTCATGTGCTGTTCCCGCAATCACACCGACAATCTTGCCCTTTGTGGCCATAACCGCGTTGTCGCTAAATGCGTCTGCATTGGTTGTGGCAAATCGTGCAGGCAATCGCATATAGGATCGTGAAAAGACAAATTGTTCGCGGTTTGCCTCGGTCGGTCTCCACCCCGCTATGATGGCCTCTGCCTGCCCGCTAAGCAGTCGCTCTTCAAGCTCATTCCAGGGCACGGCTTCAATCTGACATATGTCATCGACGCCCAATTGACGGCAAAGAGCCTTGGCAAGGTCGACGTTATAGCCGGAAAGCTGCCCCTGATCGCCCAGCATATTAAAAGGGGAAATCGACCGTTGTGATGAACCTTAGTCGGTTGAGCGCTTGCAGGGATGGCAAGGGCAGGCGCTCTCTCTGGCTCATGAAGAAAGGGGCTTCCGGCTGGGAGTCTAAAGCCCAGACGCCGTGAGTGCCACACGTGAATGTCAGCGCGATCAGCAGTCTTGAAAGGTTGCGTTTCATGTCCCCTTTTCCCCTTTTCCTATAATTTCGCGTTAACTGAAAAATCGAGCGGCGCGTGATATTCAACCAAGGTGCTATAAAAATAAAGGTTGCAATTCTTTTGCAGTGTAATACCTTCGAGCTGAGAGTTTTACCAAAGAAAACACCTAATAAAACCATTGGTGAAATTAGTATAAATGTAAATTCCTAAAACATAAATTATGAATATTCAATAGTGCGGGGTGCTATGAGTAGTGTATCGAGTGTGTTCGATCTGGAGGTATGCAGTGCCATATCAGCCAGATTGGAACAATGTGGCGTGCCCAGAGAAGCTTTGTTAGGGGCTTATACTGCGGCTGTTCACCATGGAACATCTTTTGCGCGGAACTGGTGCAGCGAGGTGAGGTTTCAGAAACAGTCGTTTATGCAGCAATTGCTGACTTTCTGGGAGTGGAGTTCACAAGCGAGGCTTTACCGTCGCGCATTTTTGTATCAGGCGAGGAGAAACCATCGGCTTTCATTGACGTAGGACAAGTTATGGTGCTCGGCGCGGACGGTGGCAGTTATCTCTATATCGCCCCGTCGGAAAATCGCATCGTAACTCTTCGAGATTATATTCAAGCGACACCGACATTGAAGAGCAGAATACGTATCTGCACACCAGCCCTTTTGAAGCAGATCATGCGTCAACGCCATCAAAAGGATCTGATTGCACGGGCTCATGAAATGACACCGCAGTTGCTTTCAGCGGCACGCGTTTTGGATACGCCGCAGGCATTCATCATTGCGATGGCAATCTATGTATTCCTCGCCTGCTTGTTCAACTGGCCAGGGATGACTCTGCTGGTGCTTCATGTCGCGCTGTCGATATTCTTCTTTGGATGTGTGACAATTCGATTGTTTGCAGCAGTTTCCGGGCAACGATTGAAATTTACTGAAATCAAGAAATATAGACCACGCGATTTACCGAATTATTCCGTCCTGGTCCCGCTATATCGAGAACAGGAAGTGGTTGGCCAACTCATTTTGGGCCTGAAACGGTTGAACTGGCCGGCCAGCAAACTCGATATCAAGCTTGTCTGCGAAAAGGATGACTTTGATACGATAGCTGCCATACGTCGTGAACGACTACCGTCAAATTTCGAACTGGTTCTCGTGCCATCCGGAGGGCCGAAGACAAAGCCGAAGGCTTTGAACTATGCTTTACAATTTGCACGAGGTGAAATTGTTGCGGTCTTTGATGCTGAGGATCGTCCGCATCCTGATCAGTTGCTGGAAGCATGGCAGACGTTTCGGGCTGAAGGTAATAAGCTGGCCTGTGTTCAAGCTCCGCTGATAATCGGAAATTTCCGCCATAATTTGCTCACGCGAATGTTTGCCTTTGAATATGCCGCACTTTTCCGCGGCCTCTTACCTTGGCTCGCGTCTCGGGGCTTGTCATTCCACTTGGCGGAACTTCAAATCACTTCCGGCGATCTTGCCTGGAAGAGGTGGGTGGCTGGGATGCCTACAATGTCACGGAAGATGCCGATCTTGGTGTGAGACTTGCCCGGTTCGGCTATCGCATTGGTGTCATCACGCGTGGAACGATTGAGGATGCGCCGGTAAATTATGATGTCTGGCGCAAACAACGAACACGCTGGCTCAAAGGCTGGATGCAGACATGGCTAGTCCACGGACGCCAGCCGCATAACACATGGCGCGAACTTGGCTGGTTCAGGTTTACCGTCAATCAGATTTATACTTTTGGCATAATCAGTTCGGCGCTTTTGCATCCCTTGATGCTGGCCATGTTCGCGGTCTTGATGATCACCATGTTGTTTGGACCGTTGACGACACACGGTATCTGGCTGTTGGGGATTGATGTGACGAATATTCTGTTGGCCTATCTGAGTTTCTATCTTCTGGGTGCGAGAACGATGGAACCGACGGAGTTGAGAGGTTATGCCTACCTGTTCTCAATCCCGATATACTGGATGCTGATTTCGATCTCGGCCTGGCGCGCACTATGGCAGCTGGTGCGAGTGCCGCATCTGTGGGAAAAGACACCGCACCAGCCAAGCTTGTTTTATATCTCCGCCGATGACGAGGTGACGAATGTAGAGCCACGCCCGATGATCGATTGATCCTCGGCCCCAATTGCCTGAAGGTCTCGGCCTTCATAGGGCAATGTCAAAAGGATGCGCCGGATTGCAGCCAGTCTGGCGCGCCTCTTGTCATTCGAACGGATGATTGTCCAAGGGGCGTAACCTGTGTCGGTTCTTTCGAGCATTGTGTGGAGTGCTTCGGAATAGCTATTCCAGCGAGAAATGCCCGCCACGTCCATCGGTGAGAACTTCCAGTTTTAAGTAGGCTGTGACGGCGTTCATGAAAGCGCTTGAGCTGCATTTCCTGACCGATATCCAGCCAGAATTTGAATAGATGAATGCCGTCTGTAACGATCATACGCTCGAAATCGGGTGTCTCGGTCAAGAACGTCTCCAGTTGCGTTTGGGTGCAAAACCCATCACACGCTCAACGCCGGCACGATTATACCATGAGCGGTCAAATGTGACGAACTCACCCGCAGTTGGAAAATGTGCAACATAGCGCTGGAAATACCATTGCCCCTGTTCGGTTTCGGTCGGCTTAGGCAAGGCAACATTACGTGCGGTTCTTGGATTCATGAACTCGCGGATTGTAAAATGGTTCCGCCCTTGCCTGCAGCGTCGCGTCCCTCGAAAACGCTGATGACACGTCCGCCTGTATCCTGAAGCCAGTATTGCAGTTTGACGAGTTCGATTTGAAGTCGCTCAAGCGTCTCTTCATATTCATCTGACTTCATCTTGGATGGATAAGGATATCCACCCGACTGCAGTGCATTGTCGTCGATCCATTTCGGCAATTTGGGATCGCTTATGTCAAACGAACGCCCCACACCGCCAATTTTCAGCTTGATTGGCTTGTCAGCTGGTTTTGCAGTGTCTTTTTGTCTTTCTTTTTGTTAGCTGTCTTTGAACTGTCACCCACGGCAATTCCCTTTCGTTTATATCAAAGCATGATATGGGCTGTTTGGAAGTTCCGTAAAGGACGTTCGAACATTTCCGGATAAAGTCGATGCCACAACCGCAGAAGGAAACAGCATGAGCGAGGCAGGCAACCGCACCGGTCCAGAATCAGAAGCCGAGAACTCGATTTTCGAACCGCTTCTCCGGGTCAAGGGCGTTGTGATCGCCAGCATTGTTCTTGCGGTCTGCGTGTTGGCCCTCGATCTTCCATTCTGGTTTCGCGCAGGTCTTCTGGCTGTTGTCGTTCTTGGCGCTGTGTGGCTTGCAAGTGAAGTTGCGAGCAGTGAGCCAGATGAAGCACCGGTGAAGAACATAGCGCCCACCGAAATGGCGGGAGTGTCGGGCGAGCGTCTGGGAGACCTTCTGGCTGATCCGATGATCGTCTTCGATCATAGCGGCACAGTTTTATTCATAAATTCTGCGGCTATCGACGCATTCCAGTCACTGGAAATTGGCACAGCGCTTTATCTGCGGTTTCGTGCGCCGGAAATGCACGCGCTCATTCAAGGCGTTATTGCAGACGGCGAGGCGCGAAGCATTGAGTATTTCGAACGCGTCCCTATTGATCGCTGGTTCAAGGCCATGGTCAAGGCTTTGCCGGGTAAGGATGGAAGACCTGAACTTTTGTTCTGCTGTTTCGCGACCAAAGCGAGACGCGTCGCATTGATCGCATGCGTTCGGACTTCATTGCGAATGCGAGCCATGAATTGCGGACGCCTCTCGCGTCGCTTCGCGGATTCATTGAAACGTTACAAGGACCAGCCCGAAACGATGAGGCTGCGCGAGATCGTTTCCTGGACATAATGCAGAAACAGGCTGAGCGCATGTCGCGCCTGATCGATGATCTTTTGTCTCTGTCACGACTTGAAATGCGAGCGCATTTGACGGTCAATGAATGCGTTGACATGACTGCCGTTCTCAATCACGTCGCTGATACACTGACGCCGTTGGCAGCGGGCCTCGATATTAGTATCGGGCGCAACCTGCCCGATCATCCTGTTATGGTCACCGGTGCGCGTGATGAGCTTATTCAGGTCTTCCAAAACCTCGTCGAGAATGCCTGCAAATACGGACAGGCAGGCAAACGTGTTATCGTCAAACTCGATGAGGACGATAGTGGCAGCGCGCCGGAAGTCGTTGCGTCGGTTCAGGATTTCGGTCCGGGCATCGCAGCTGAGCATTTGCCGCGTTTGACAGAACGCTTTTACCGGATCAATGTGGAAACAAGCCGGGCCCAAAAGGGCACAGGTCTTGGTCTTGCCATCGTTAAGCATATTCTTGCGCGCCATCGCGGCCGTCTGGTTGTTCGTTCACAGTTGGGTGAAGGGTCGACGTTTACGGTGCGTCTGCCAATGCGCGCGACGTAGTTTTATCGAAGTCTGCGCAATAACTGCCATTTCAGCGGGCGCAACCTGTGGTAAACCGCGGTGGCGCGTACCCATTCCAGGGATCGGCCGAGAAATCGCGACATGCGCCCCGAAGAGTGGTCACGCGAATATAGTCCCGCAAAGGGACAGTCTGGTCGCGCAGCCCCTGCTTCCATGGTTCGTCTCCATAGCCCATATCGAAACATCGGTAGCCGTCTGCTTTAAGCATATGCAGCAGACGCAAAATTATTACTTTGCCCGGTGAAAATTTGCTCCACTTGCCGTCTTCAAAAGTGGTAATCATTGCACAGTAATGGCCATTGCGAACGACGCTCCACATAGTGGCCAATATTGTTTCTCCAATTGTGAGTGCTGAAAGATGCAAAGCATCATACCGGGCAAGCTGCTCGGTGGCTTCCTCGAAAAACGTTGTTTTTCAGGATGGGCATCGAAACCTGGGACCATAGTTTCTTCGAAACGCCGTTGTTTCTGACGTAACATGGTCTCGAGCACAGACTGCCGTTCGGCTTTGGTTCGCGTCACATAAAAATGAAATCCGTCCAGTTTTTGAAGTGTCCTGTCACGCTTTTGAGGTTTTTATGCCTTGTATAGATTGCTCGATCTCCTCCATTGGGCGTGTCAGGAAATCGCGTGTGTTGATGCTTCTGATGGCAGGTTTGTTAGCTGCCACAAAGGATTGGCAACGCCTTCGATGTACTCCGGCATTTTGCAGAATGCGATCACATCGTGAGAAGGGACCGTCGCGACAACAGATTCGAGAATACGTATCGCCGTGTCTTGAGACAGCTGCGCTGCAGCTGGAAACACGATGGGCCCGTTATAGTCGCTTACGCCTTCATCGATAAATGAAAGCACCCGGGAACCGTAGACACGGGTAATAGCGAGCGGCAGAAAAGAAGTGGTACACCGTCGTGCTGGCGAACCTCGGTCAAGCATAATTGCACACCGGATTTTTGCCCGTAACTTGCTTCCCATGCCTTTAGGAAGGACCTGGCCTGAAACACAAAAATGCGCTGCCGGTTTTGTCATCAGCATCCGGCCAGTCGGTGGATAACTGTTCAGTGTTCTTATGAACGCGAATATCAAAATCAGAGGCCAGCATAAAGTTCTTTCAGAGCCTGCTAAACTTAGGAAATCTCAATTATGTGAGTACGCCGAATTTCATTTGATAGATAAAGTGTTTAGTAGATTTGAAACTAAAGAACACTATGAAATGCTGGCTTGACTGCCTCCAGCCATTAGATTGCTATGCACATGCTTTCTCGCAAATAGGGTAACGATGTCAGTTTCGATTATCATCAAAACTTTGAATGAGGAAGAGCGCATCGCCGAGGCTGTGGAGAGCGCGTTGAAAGCTCTGCCTGGCGGAAAAGTGGAAGTGATCGTGGCCGATAGTGGTTCCACGGATCGCACAACGGAGATTGCACGATCCTATCCAATCAGGGTTGTACAGATCGTGCCGCCGGCACAGCCCAGCTGTGGTCTGGGTCCGCAGCTGGGCTTTCAGTATTCGACACAGCCCTATATCTGCCTGATTGACGGCGACATGATACTCGAGCCTGATTTCTGCCGGAGGCACTCGATTACTTCGACAAGCATCCTGATGTGGGCGGCGTGACAGGCCATGTGGTGGACCAGATTTTGGAAAGTCTGGAGTTCCAGCGCCGTGCGAAACGACACTCACCCGAAGCACGCACAGGTGACATTGATCGCATGAATGGCGGCGGGCTTTACAGACGCAGCGCGATCGAGCAAGCAGGATATTTTCGGATCGTAATCTTCATGGCCATGAAGAGTTTGATGCGGGGTTCGCCTGCGTACCAATGGCTGGAAGCTATATCGTTTGATCGTCCTTTCGTACAGCATTTTGGCTATACGATGACTGCATACAAGCTCCTGGTTCGACGATGGAGAAGCAAATATCTGCGTGGGACTGGTGAAGTGTTGCGCGCCGCGATCGGGCGCCCACATCAGAAAAACTTGTTCCGTGAACTGCCGGAACTACGGCTTTGGGGTGCGGTTTATCTTTGGTGGCTGGCGATTATCGCCTCTCTTATTCTCGTGCCGGGATGGCCGCTGGCAATTCTGGTAGCAGCCGTAATTGTGGCGGTTCCGTTTGTGGTAATGTCTGTTCGGTCACGTAGTATCGAATTGGGTGTCTATGCAGTGGTCGCATGGATATTTCATGCGGCTGCACTTCCGCTCGGCTTTTTCAGCCGCGTCGCAAACCAACCGACTGGATCGAAAGCAAGGTTCTAAGAGAGCCGTGATGAAAATCTTGCGACTGGCCGCATCTGCTTTTCTTGTAGGCCTCGCAATACGGGACCATATTCTGACCGGGCTAAGCACACGCTGCTTGTTCTTGTCTATCGTGATGAGATCATCCCAGAGATATGCGCGATCTAAGCCCCAACTGCTTGAAAGCGCCTTTTTCTCTTCCGCATCACGACTCCGGCGAACGAGGTAGATAACGCAGCTCACGATGCCAGCACGATACTGATTTCAATTACGTAAATGGCCGCGAAAGTTCCGGTGATTGGTGCATACCAGGTAGCCAATGCCAGAAATGGTGCGCCCAGAATATTGCCAGTGTTCAAGACCGCAGTGCGGTAGCTGTGCTGGCTCGCCGCGCCCAGAAGATCGACTGCTATCGACCACAAGGCAACAAACACCGTGATCCAGCAAAGTGTGCGGCAGAAGGAAACCAGCGTGTCGTATTCACTGCCGAACAGATATGGCAGGTAAGGCGCAATAATAAATACAGTCAGCGATGTGAATATGCCGATTGCAAATGCGGCGCCGAGCAGGCGCATCGTGATTGGCAGAGCATGATGTATGCCGTTTGCGCTTGCACGAGCCAGATGGGGGTAGACTAGACGGTTCATCGCTTCGATTGTCAATGTGCTGCTGTCGATGATGCGGCGGGTGACACCGTAACTGCCGACAACGCTTGGCGGCATCAATGTGCCGAGTAGCAGAAGATCGGCATTCTGGCGCACTGCCTTGAAGATGAACTGCGATGCAAACATGAGGCCGAGCCGCAGTTCGTCGCGCACGATCATGTATTGTGGCTGACCGAGCCTGCGCAAGAACAAGGCGTAAACAACAGCAACTAATATATGAACCCCAAACTGCCAATAGGCCCATCCGACAACCGTCGAGACCCCGAATACAAGGCAGGCGATTACCGCGCCAATAGTGCGGGCAATGGCAAACCCGACGACTGAGAGATTGGCGGATACAAAATCGGTATGTGCTATATAAATCTGTTCGACCAGCAGAATGAGACGCACCAGCACAATATTCGTGACAAGCAACAGGAAAAGTCCGGCTGGATTTTCTGTAAACTCTGGAGAACTGCTCAGCCAGATTGGTAATATCACCATCCCGGCGGCGACGAGGATGACGCCAGTTATTGCGATGAGAATGAGATTGTGGCCAAGCATTGCCGGGTAGATCGCTCGATCCTGTGCCACGCGACGTACAAGGCATTCAGCTCCCCAAGACCACAGATGAAGGTAGCAATGCTGCAAACTGCCATCACCGTTACGAACAGACCGAATTCGTGAGAGCCGAGATATCGCGCCAGAATAGCAAATGTAAAAGCTGTGCGATGTTTGCTGCGAAAAGGCTGCCGCTAGAAGCTGCGTAGGACAGTAATGTCGACCAATGGCGTTTCAAGTTTCCATACCGAATTTTCGAGCCGCTCTAGCCCAGCGTACTTCTGGGAGAATAAAAGACGCTTGGAATTTCAAGAGAAGCTTATGGCAGAGAACCGGATTATTTTCCGTAAAGTTTCTGATGGTGAGATAAATGCCTCCCTTTCTCTTAATCCCGAAAAACATGGGATGCCAAGCATGTCGCCTGAAATTTATGAGAAACTACAGGATTAATGACGGTCATTTGCATTTTAGTGACACTTTTGCAGATGATTGCTTTTCATTAACCGAATTTTTAATCTTTAAGCCTAAGAAAAACAGTGGCGCGATGTTCACGCTACTCAGGGAACTTTAGGAACGACTAATGTACACTTTGCGCGACCTCGCCTTGAAAGCACGGGTAACGGAGATGGACAGTGAAAATCTGGCTTCTGTCGATGACCGTCTACGCGCAGTCAGGCACGAAACGCATGTTGTTCGTGAGACACAAAAGGTTTCTGAAACGGTTGCTCCCGCAAAGAAGGGGCTGATGCTGCCTGAACTCGATCTGTTTGAAGCATTGGCCTGGATGCGTGCGCGGTGGGTTTTGATTGCGGCATTTGCAATAATAGGAGGCATGGCCGGGTTCGCTTATGGCATGACGGCAAAGCCGCGATACACAGCCTATACGGACTTGCTGGTTCCACCTTCGGGGCTTCAGTTGTTGCCCAACGACGTCTATGCCCAGAGTCTGCAGGCGGATAGTCAGATTCTCGATATCGAAAGCAAGATGCGTATCCTGACATCCGGCAACGTACTCCGGCGGGTCGTAACGGATTTGAAACTGAACGAGGATGAGGAGTTTGTTCCTCCGCCACCGGTTTTGATCTTCGCGCTATGTTGGGTCTCAGCAAACCGGCGGGTCCAAAAGATGATACCCTGACGGCGGTTCGCGCACTTTCGCAACGGATCAATGTCGCACGGCCTGAACGATCCTATCTGATTACGATTGCCGTCTGGACGGATAATCCGGAGAAATCCGTGAAAGTTGCCGATTCGCTGGCGAATGCCTTTCAGGAAGAAGTTGCACAGGCAGATGCAGATGGTGCAGGGCGCGCTGCTGCCGCTCTATCCGAACGCCTGACCTCCTTACAGAAAGCAGCAACCGAAGCGGAAGAGAAAGTTGCAACGTTTCGCAGGGCACATGGTTTGCAGACCGCGGGTGGCGAACTCGTCAGCACCCAGTCGATGACGCAGATCAACTCCAAGCTGGTGGATGCCAAAGCCCGAGTTGCCGATGCGAGCACGCGCTATCAGGAGCTGACAAGAGATACGGGCAGTGCAGTCAGTCCGGCAAGCACTTTGCAGTCACCCACAATGACAAACTTGCGTGGACAATATGCGTCGCTGAAACAGCGCTACGATGCTCTTGCCATGACCTATGGGCCGCGTTATCCGGAACTTATAAATACGGAACGTCAGCTTGCGGGGCTGGAACAGCAGATGGTGCAGGAACGGGCGCGTATCCTGCAATCGGCCAAGGTTGACCTTGATCAGGCACATGCCGTTGTAGCCGCGCTTAATGCACAGGCAGCTTCCGCACGGTCTGCCGTCGCGCTTGACAATGATGCGCAAGTTCAGCTTTCGGACCTCGAACGTGACATGGCCGTGAAAGTATCGATCTATAATACGTTCCTGACCCGTTCTTCGGAAACGAGCCAGCGCCAGCAGCTCGATGCAACCAATATTCGGATCATTTCGACCGCCGTTCCTCCGATCGGTCGCAGCTGGCCACCTAAAACCGTGGTGTTGGGAGCTGGGGCGGCATTGCCGGGATTGGGCTTGGTGTAGTTCTCGCGCTCGGTTTGGGCTATCTTGGCGCGTGGCGCCGAAACCGTGAGAATATGGCCTGAATATCGGTTCATTGGCGTGAAGGGATACAGTCGGAGGCCTTGTCAGCCGTCGGGCTGTTCGTCTTCTCTGCATGTTCCTATTCATCTGGATAGGCGCCAATCCCTATACAGATATTAGTGCCGCCGCCGGCGCGATTTATCAGAGTACTGACGTCATTGAACCCGTATTGGCTGGCACAGGGCGCGGCACCATGTGCACAGGAACACCACCGCCTTCAATGCGCCTAGTTCTGTCTTGGATATGATGATCAATGCTGGTGTTATCGGTTTAATTCTGACACTTATCTGGATAACGGCCTCTCCGCTTCGATATATTAGGAAATCAGAAAGCACAGACAACGATCTTATATTAACGCTCCTTTATATTCGCTTTTGTCTTTACGGATTATACATGTCTTGTATGAGAAATACGTTCTTTCAGAATGGTGGGCATAATGGTTGTTGTCTTCGGGTTGCGCTTGCAGGCAAAGGAAAAACTTGTCTGAAATAGCTTTTGGGGAGCTGGGGCAATGGTGGAAATGTATAGTCTCGACAGGGCGCGCAGTCGCCTGGAATGGTATGCTATTCGGCTGAATGATATTATCAGTAGCCGGTTTCCATTACGTCCATTCTGCCTGCCGAAGAACGAGCGGATCATCACTTTCACATTCGATGATGTGCCCGATACGGCGGAAAGCACGGGGCGGCGATTCTCGACAAGTACAGAGCGCATGGCACTTTTATATTGCAGGAAATCTGGTCGGCACGAAAGAAGCCAAAAGGAACCTGATCACGCAGGAAGGGTGCCGGAAGCTGGTCGAGCGTGGACACGAACTGGGCTGTCATACCTATAATCATCTCAAGGTCCCTTATGTGGGCGCCCGGAACATTGTGGCCGATCTGGAGCGCAACACCGCTTATCTCGACGCATTCGAGCCTGATCGTGTCGAACCGCGTAATTTCGCTTATCCCTATTGCGCATCTTCCATGATGTCGCGTCGACTTTTGCGGATCGTTTCGCAACATGTCGCGGTGGCGGCAACCGCATTAATCGCGGCATGATCGATCTGGCCTTTTACAGGCAGTGGAAATCAGGCAGCCTGATGGTGAGGCGGCACGTCAGACCCGCTGGATCGACGATTTGAATGCCGATCCCGGCTGGCTCGTCTTCTATACGCATGATGTCAGCGATACGCCGACCGAATTCGGGTGCAAGCCTGAAACCTTTGAGCGCCTCGTATCTCACGCGGTAAAAGCGGGGCGACTGTTCTTTCTGTGCGCGAGGCCTTGGCGCGCCTTGGTGTACAACGAGGTGCTGCTTGACGGATGGAAATGATAAGGAACATCGCCTGCTGGCGATCAACAATTACTTTTATCGGCGCGGCGGCGCCGAAACAGTTTTCTCGACCATATAAAACTGTTTTCTGAGATCGGCTGGAAAACGGCTCCTTTCGCCATGCAGCATCCTGATAATTTTGCATCCGACTGGTCGTCTTATTTCGTTTCGGAAATTGAGTATGGCCGGGAAAGCAGTCCGCTCACCAAAGTCGTGCAGGCGGGCAAGATCATCTATTCATGGGAAGCACGCGACCGTATAAAAGCATTGATCGAGCACTTTCGCCCGAATGTGGCGCATGCGCACAATATCTATCATCATTTATCGCCGTCGATTTTTCCAGTTTTGAAGCAAGCCGGTGTGCCGACGGTTATGACAGCACACGACCTGAAACTGGCCTGTCCGGCCTATAAGATGTTGTCGCACAATAAGATCTGCGAACGCTGCAAGGGTGGGCGCATCTACAACGTGGCGCTTCACAAATGCATCAAGAATTCCGCGGCGCTGAGCGGGCTGGTTTTCGTCGAAACAGCAATTCATCGCATGCTTGGCCTTTACCGCAATACGCTTGACCGTATCGTCGTGCCGAGCCGCTTCTATATAGCGAAGCTAGCTGAATGGGGCTGGCCGGAAGAGAAGCTGGTCTACATTCCAAATTTCGCCCATACGGACGATCTGAAGCCCTATTCGGATGAGGGAATTATTTCACCTATGTCGGAAGATTGGCACCGGAAAAGGGGATCGGTACCCTCATTCGCGCAGCGGCCATTGCAGGCCAGAAACTGGTCATTGCAGGCACTGGGCCTGAGGAGCAATCATTGAAGGCACTCGCGACTGAGACGGGAGGCGACGTTACATTTGCAGGCTATGTTTCGGGTGAGCGGCTGCATCGGCTCATCGGCGAAGCAAAGGCGCTCGTTTTGCCGTCTGAATGGTATGAAAATGCCCCGATCAGCATTCTGGAAGCCTATGCGCTTGGCGTGCCGGTAATCGGTGCTGACATTGGCGGAATTCCGGAAATGATTATCGAAGGCGAAACCGGAACGGTTTCGCGTACGGGCGATGTCGATGATCTCGCCCGCGTTCTTGGCGATTTTGCGAGATTATCTCCGCAAGCCAGGCGTAAGATGGGAAATGTAGGGCGGATTTGGGCCGGTAGCGAATTTCGCCGCAGGCATATAGAACTCGGACGTTGGAACTTTATGCCGAGTTGGGGGCGTTGTGATGGGCCGAGACGATAAACGACGTCGCGTCATGATGCTTGGCCTGCGCGGTGTTCCAAATGTGCAGGGCGGGGTGGAAAAGCATGTCGAGGAACTGGCTCGACTTTACGTGACGAAAGGATGGGACGTCGAGGTTATCGGGCGTCGTCCTTATCTGGAAAAGAAGCAGCCTTACGTCTGGGAAGGGGTGCGGGTAACGCCGATCCGGGCGCCGACCTCTATGAAATTCGAGGCGATTGTCCATACGGTATTGGGCGTGCTGCGGGCAGGTTTCAAACGCCCAGACGTCCTGCATATTCATGCAATTGGTCCGGCTCTCGCCGTTCCGCTGGCGCGACTGCTGGGATTGCGCACCATCGTGACGCATCATGGTTTTGACTATAATCGTCAGAAGTGGGGACGACTTGCGCGCACCATGCTCAAGCTTGGTGAATGGTGCGGGATGCGCTTCGCAAATGCGCGTATCGCAGTGTCCAACGACATCGCGCAAACCATGCAACGGCATTATCATGTGCCGATCACCTTCATTCCAAACGGCGTCACGCTCCGTCCTGCCTGCCAGGACAAGACATGGCTGGAAAAACACGGTCTGACGCCTGACCGCTACATTGCCCTGGTAGCTCGTATTGTCCCGGAAAAACGCCAGCTTGATCTCATCGAGGCCTTCGCGAAGCTTTCCGATCCTTCTCTTAAGCTGGCTCTGATCGGTTCGGCGGAATATACGGCGGAATATGCCGGAACGGTTCGCGCAAAGCTGAAGCTGTGCCGGGTGTCGTTCTGACCGGTGCACTTCAGGGGAGGAACTGTCGGCTTTGTTCAGTCAGGCCTCACTTTTCGTCCTGCCATCCAGCCATGAAGGCATGCCGATCGCGCTTCTGGAGGCGATGGGGTATGGCTTAAATGTGCTCGCGAGCGATATCACCGCCAATGTTGAAGTGGGGCTTGCAAAGGAGAGTTATTTTCCGCTTGGCGATGTCGATGCATTGAAGGATGCGCTGCGGCAGAAGATCGATCAACCGCTGACTAACGAGGAGTCGCAGGAAATGATTGACTGGATTGCGCGAGATTATAGCTGGAGCGGGATCGCCGACCGCACGCTGAAGGTCTATGAGGAAGGGAGTAGGGGAGGAAGGGAGTAGGGGCAGAAGCGCCTGTTCCAAAAGTCTCCGTGCATCTCGCACACTGCCACTTTTCGGCTTGTGTCCTGAGAAAGTGCGGGAATAGAAAAGGGATTGCCGACGATATCGTCAGACCTATTCCCTTATTCCCTTACTCACCTATTCCCTTATATCAGCGCGCCCGGCGGCGTTCCGCAGTCGGCTGAAAGGCCATGCGCGAGTGATACTTGCAATAAGGGCTGGATTCACCTGATTCATGTCCGCAGAAATGGAAATCTTCGTTCAGCGGATCGCCGATCGGCCATTTGCAGGTGCGCTCGCTCAGTTGCAACAGCGAAAGACGACGCGAAATCGGCACCACCACATCAGACGCGGGCTTCACCACGGTTTCCGCAACGACGTCTACGGCGTAGTCCATCTGTAGGGCAGTGGCGCCAACCGTCTTGGTGACCGTAGCCGTGCGCATCGTCGTCGTATGCACGCCGGCTGAATGTTGTGTTGCAGGACGCGGTGCTGCAGCAACCGTGTTGACTTTCTTGCTGCGCGGAGCAGCGGTCGTGGTTTTGCCACGGCCCGAAAGCTTCAAACGGTGCACTTTGCCGATCACTGCATTACGGCTCACGCCGCCAAGCTGCGCTGCGATCTGGCTTGCGCTCAAGCCTTCGCTCCACAGCTTCTTCAGTAGTTCGACACGTTCGTCTGTCCAGTTCATCGCCCTGGGCTCCAATCATTTTCGTTATCCGAATCCACCAGTGTTCTCGGATCGCTCCAAGCGCAAACACCATATCTATCCGGGTGACTAGGTCCGCCGCACGAAATGTAGCTTTAATCTCTAAAAAGAAACTACAATATCCAACGACTCCATGACAAGGGATAGCCTTGTCAGGCAGATTCCATTTTATGGTTTTCCCCAACTTGGGTGCTAAAGACGGTTTTTCTTTGATCCGCACCGAAATTTTGCACGCAATTGCTTTTGAACTGAAAACCCGGATTGTTTCAGGATGGAACATCGCGAACTTGCAGAGCGGACCTGCCGACTGGCAGCCTCCACCGGGGAATGGCTTTTCTCTATATAGTATGGATGCGCGCGTAAAGTCACCTTCGACAGCCGAATGTTGCAAGAATGCGAAAATGCATGAACTCATGCTGAAAGATGGCCTTCAAACCTTATTTGCTTTGATTGACATTTTTCCATGAACGCCAATATACGCGCGAGATAAATATGCCGCCCTGGGGGCGGTTTTATTTTCTGCCGGAGGCTCAGGCGAGGAGCACGAAGTTATCCGGGCCATTCCTCTCACGTTTCATTGTTTTCGTGGCAGTTGGGAATGGAATATCGGGCGATTTTCGAATGGTGGGAAACGGTTCGAGCGTCCGGGGACTGTTAATGGGAAGCACAGCTTTGCCGCGGGGCAGGCTGCTAAAAGGGCTTTGGAGGCCTGACGTTATGACCGACGCTACGACCGTGCAACCGCTTTACGACACCTATAATCGTGCGGCTCTGCGCTTCGAGCGAGGTGAGGGCATCTGGCTTATTACCGAAGACGGTGACCGCTATCTCGATTTTGCAGCCGGTATTGCTGTGAATTCGCTTGGTCATTCGCATCCGCATCTGGTGGAGACATTGAAGGCCCAGGCCGAAAAGCTGTGGCATCTGTCGAATGTCTATGAAATTCCGGCTCAGGAAAAACTCGGGCAGCGCCTTGTCGACAACACCTTCGCGGACAAGGTCTTTTCACCAACTCCGGCGCAGAGGCGCTTGAATGCGCGTTCAAGACTGCGCGCCGCTATCACTATGTAAGCGGTCACCCGGAACGTTTCCGCATCGTGACCTTTGAAGGTGCTTTCCATGGCCGCACACTGGCCACGATCGCCGCTGGTGGTCAAGCTAAGTATCTCGAAGGTTTTGGCCCGAAGGTCGATGGTTTTGATCAGGTTCCGTTCGGCGATGAAGCAGCATTACGTGCCGCCATTACCGGCGAGACCGCAGCGATCCTGCTTGAGCCTGTACAGGGCGAAGGTGGTCTGCGCGGCTTCCTGAAGAATTCATGCGGATGTTGCGTCAGATCTGCGACGAAGAGGGCCTTTTGCTGATCCTCGACGAGGTGCAGACCGGCGTTGGCCGCACGGGCAAGCTTTTGCCCATGAATGGGCCGGTATCAAGCCGGACATCATGGCTGTTGCCAAGGGCATCGGCGGCGGTTTCCCGATGGGGGCCTGCCTTGCGACTGCCGAAGCTGCCAAGGGCATGACGGCGGGCGTTCACGGCACGACCTATGGCGGCAATCCGCTTGCCATGGCGGTCGGCAATGCGGTGCTTGATGTTGTTCTGGCAGATGGCTTCCTCGAAAATGTTCAGGCAACCGCTCTGGTCATGAAACAGGGACTTGCCTCCATTGTCGATCGCTTCCCGAACATCGTTTCCGAAATCCGTGGTCGCGGCCTTCTTATCGGCATCAAATGCGTGGTGCCGAACACCAGCCTTATTCAGGCTCTTCGTGACGAGCATTTCCTGAGCGTCGGTGCTGGTGATAATGTCGTTCGTCTGCTTCCGCCGCTGGTTACGACGCCGGAAGAAGCGCGCGAAGCGCTGAAGCGCATCGAAGCAGCGGTCGAACGGATCGCAACTGCAAATCCGATCAGCAAGACGGCGTGATATCATGGCTAGCGATAACGGATCAAACACTTTATCGACCTTTCTGCCGTTCCTGCGTCGGAGCTTCGCGCAATCATGGAAGATGCCAAGGCACGCAAGGCGCGTCTCAAGGCGGGAGAAATGGAACGACCTTTCGCAGGCAAGGTGCTTGCGATGATTTTTGAAAAGCCATCCACGCGCACACGCGTGTCGTTCGATGTGGGTATGCGTCAACTCGGCGGCGAGACAATCATGCTGACCGGTTCGGAAATGCAGCTCGGACGCAGCGAAACCATTGCCGATACGGCGAAGGTTCTGTCGCGCTATGTCGATGCGATCATGATCCGCACCACATCGCATGAACGCATGCTGGAGCTTGCCGAATATGCGACCGTTCCGGTTATCAATGCGCTGACGGACGATACGCACCCTTGTCAAATCATGGCTGACGTTCTTACATATGAAGAACATCGCGGCCCGATCAAAGGCAAGACCTTTGCCTGGATGGGGACGGCAACAACGTCCTCCATTCACTAGTCGAGGCTGCGGCGCGTTTTGATTTCAACGTCAATATCGCAACGCCGGAAGGCAGTGAACCCAAGTCGCAATATGTCGATTGGGCGAAAGCCAATGGCGCGGGCATCATGTCCACCATCGATCCGGAAAAGGCGGCAAGCGGTGCGGATTGCATCGTGACCGATACGTGGGTTTCGATGGGGCAGGAAGATCATGCTCGCGGCCACAATGTTTTCATGCCCTATCAGGTCAATGCGCGACTGATGGCGAAAGCTGATCCAAAGGCGCTTTTCATGCACTGCCTGCCTGCCCATCGCGGCGAGGAAGTGACGGATGAAGTGATCGATGGGCCGCAATCGGTCGTATTCGATGAAGCGGAAAACAGGCTCCATGCCCAGAAAGCCATTCTGGCCTGGTGCCTGCAAGGAGCATAATTTGGCTGATAAGACCAGCACCGAGCATACCGAAGTCGAGAACATTCAGGTCAATCTGGGCGATTTCGACTTTGCAGGCGATGACGCCGTTGTGCCCTTTCAGGTGGAAGGGCTCGACGTGCGTGGTCGCGCGGTTCAGCTTGGCACGAGTATCGACGGCATTCTGAAGCGCCATAACTACCCGGAAGAAGTGGCCCGCCTGCTGGCGGAAGCAACGGTGTTGACCGTATTGCTTGGCACTTCACTCAAATTTGAAGGCAAGTTCATCTTCCAGACGCAATCCGACGGTCCTGTCGACATGCTGGTCGTCGATTTTCGCACGCCGCGCTCGGTACGTGCTTATGCACGTTTCGATGAAGAACGGTTGAAGGACGCGATTGCCGCCCACAAGACGAAGCCCGAGGAACTCCTTGGACGGGGTACACTTGCTTTTACCGTGGATCAGGGCGCTTACACCCAGCGCTATCAGGGCATTGTTGCGCTCGATGGCTCGACGCTGGAAGAAATCGCAACGACCTACTTCCGTCAGTCGGAACAGATACCGACCGATCTGAAACTGAGTGTCGCCAGGCTTGTCGAACGCGGTGCCGATGGAAAGCCTGTTGAACAATGGCGCGCTGGCGGACTGATTATTCAGTTCCTCCCGGAATCTGAACTACGTGCACGGATCCCCGATCTCCCCGGCGGCGACGGGGATGAAGACGAAGTTGTATTTCATCCGGAAGACGACGCATGGGACGAGGCCCGTTCGCTGGTTGGCACGATAGAGAGCTCAGAGCTGACAGATCCGCAAGTTGGCTCGGAACGGCTGCTTTACCGTCTGTTCCATGAACGTGGCGTACGCGTGTTCGACTCCGTGCCGGTGTTGGACGAGTGCTCGTGTTCGCGTGAAAAATCTCTGGCGTACTTTCCGGTTTTACAGCCGAGGAAATCCAGGACAGCGTGGAAAACGGAAAGATTTCCGTTACCTGTGAATTCTGTTCGAAACGTTATGAGTTTGATCCTGCGGAGTTCGGTAGCTAACCCAAAGAAAAATTTGGTAGGAATTTATCCCCATGCTGGGGCAGGCTGTTAATCTTCACGGGTTAATTGTGGAGATACGATATGCCTGATATTTGGTTACCAGTTACCCAGCAGAATCTCGAGATCGGGGCCGGCAGCCCACTCGATTTCTCAACGTTCCTATTGAATCCGCCGATCACGGAGGAGCGACGGCTCATCGTCAATCCGGATGGTCACATCGCATTGCAGAGCAACCCGTCTGTTCCATATAGGCTGCTCTGCGGCACCATCGGCAATATTCCTGACAATGCGACAGCGGATAAGATGGCCGTCCAGTTGCGGCGCCATGGATATAACTGCGCGCGATTTCATTTTCTCGATATTGCGTTGATGGAGGGGCAGCTTCAGGATTTCGAATACCGGCAGGATATTCTTGATCGGTTCCGCTACTACATGGCCGCGTTGAAGCAGAACGGCATCTACTGGATCGTGGATGGCCTTACATCCAATGGCGGTGCGTTGGGCGGCGTAATGGACCGCTGGGGAACGGAAGGCAGGCTGAAGCTGAAGACGCATGTTGAAAATGCGGCTTTCGGCCACTGGCTGCGCTTTCAAGTCGATATATTCGGTACAGTCAATCCTTACACTGGGCTTGTGCCTTTCGAAGACCCGGCAATGGCGGTTGTCGTGCCATTTAATGAAAATGGATTGTCGTTCAACTCGTGGGTTTACGCCAACGGTGATCTGCAGGATTGGCCGAATTGCACGAGCCTTTCAATGAGTGGCTTCGTGAACGCTACAGTACGACGGCTGGTCTGGCCAACGCATGGGGTAGCGAACTGGCACAGAACGAGAATCTGGAAAACGGCACTATCGCATTGCCCGAGGATCGCTATGTTAGCACGGCGCGGCTGCGAGATTTTGCCCGCTTTCTGGTGGACGTCGAAACACGAACCGCGGAGAGGATGGGGACTGTGTTCGGGCTATGGGTTTCACTGGCGTTGTGGCACCGCACAACAACTGGACAGGCATCCAGCCTGCCCTGACGCGCCGCAATCAGACGGCAGTTGCGATGAACACCTATCACGATTGGATCGGTGATATGTCGCCCGGCGGGCAGATCCAGCAGGATAGTTCGCTCGCCAATGCGGTGGAGTATTTCCGTCTTGCGGCCTCGGCACGGCATTTCGGCAAGCCGTTTGTCATGACAGAATACGACCACTTATTCTGGAATAAATTTCGATATGAGGCTGGCTTGGCGATGCCATCTTATGCCGCGTTTCAAGGATGGGATGTGCTTTGCCGCCATAGCAATGGAGCACTGGTCCTTGGCTATGGTGGCAGCGATTTTAATGAACAGTATATCCGCCCCTACAGAACGGCACTTGATCCCATTGCTCGTGCTGGCGAAACTCTGGCGGCACTGCTGTTCCGGCGTGGAGATGTCGCAAAGGCGGCTCATCAGATTGTGGCGCAAATACAAGATGTCAGCAATCTTGTTGGGTTGGACACACAGGAACCGGACGCCGTTACCATCATGTCGTTGATGACAAATTTCGCACAAGGAGACGCCACACTTGCACCTGGGGCGGTATCGGTCGGCTCTCCCCGCCAGATAAATTCCCGGGCAGCTGCGGTCACGTTGCTGCGTAACAGTGGCGTGCTGGCGGCTGATAATCCTAGCGATGCGGCGTCAGGCATTTATGCCAGCGATACTGGAGAGGTCACGCTCGACATGGCGGCGAAACAGATGAGGGTTGTTACGCCGCACACGGAGGCCATAGCGTTTGCATCAGTTACCCAGCCCATTTCACTTGGTCAGATGACTGTTTGGAATGCTTCCGGTGCAAGCCTGTTCGCGGTCTCGTCGCTTGATGGGCAAACAGTGGCGCAAAGCAGCAAGCTTTTAATTATCATGGCCACGAATGCTCGTAATACCGGCATGACTTTTTCCGATACGGAGCAGAAGATCGTTTCCAATTATGGGACGCTGCCTGTCGAGATCAAAGTCGAGTGGGTGCAATTCTCATTGCCAACCGATCGCCCATGGAGAATTTCTCCTATCAATCTTGACGGGGTTGTGCAGCCGCAAGTCGTGTCGGGAGACGGTACTTCTCAATAGGTGCGGAGCTGTGGAGCAATGTTTCCTCCTTGCCCGTGCCCCTGGGCCAACAACCTATTTCCTGCTCGAACGTCTGTAACCGTTGAAAACGAGCGCCGGTTTTGGCGCTCTCTTTATACGCCATACTCGTCAGCCAATGGAAAATGCCATCCATGTGGGTCTGTGACCGAACCACCTTCGCTCGATTTCTTGGCCCAAAGCTGCTGGACTGTCACATTCCCACTGCGGATTATTGCCATGTATTTTACCTGGAAATATGCTAGCTCTGCCGCCTAGGGATTGTGGCAATGGGGTGGTGAATTGTCGGGGCTTGGCATACAGAATGAAAAATTCAACTCCATACAGATTTTACGTGGCCTGGCAGCTCTCCTGGTCGTGATCGATCATACTTTGCAGCATACGCTTGCCGATCCTCCGCGCATTCTCGGCGTTTTCGGTGCGTTTGGCGTGTCGATATTCTTCGTTATCAGCGGCTTTATTATTGCCTATATTCATTCCGGCGGTTTCACGCCGAGTAACTTCATGCGACGGCGTATCATGCGGGTGGTGCCGCTTTACTGGATCTGCACGCTATTCCTAGCTGTCTGCGCCATTGTTCTGCCGAGCCTTTTCAAGACAACCGTGTTTACGCCGGAATATCTGCTAAAGTCGTTGGCCTTCCTGCCTATGGCGGTTCCCGGTATTCCCGATGACTGGCGGCCTTTACTCGCCGGGTTGGTCGCTCAATTACGAAATCTTCTTCTATGTTCTCTTCTCGTTGTTCTGGTGGTGCCGCAACGGATTACAGCGCACCGTCTTGATGAGCGGCGTACTTGGGAGCCTCATTTTAGGTGCGTTCTTCGTTCCGCGTCACGGAAGCGTCTCAGCTTTTATTTCAATTTCAACCTGATGCCGTTCTTAGCGGGAATGTGGATCGCCGAGCTGCAAAGAAGGGGTGTCTGGGCCCGGTTTTCCATCCATAGCCTGCCGGTGCTGGTATTTGCGATGCTTTTGGGCATTGCCACTCTGTTCACCGTCGATTTCACTCAGGGGCCGCTTTTCATCGAATTCTAGTCTACCTGATCACGTCCGTTCTGTTGGTGACGACAGTGCTCTGTGTCGAACGCTGGTTGCGCGATCTTTCACCCCGGAATTTGTTACTGCTGGTCGGTGACAGCTCTATTCGTTGTACCTGACGCATATGTTTGTCGTCGGCGCGGGTTGGGCCGTCTTCAATCGTCTCGGTTTGACCGAAAAGGCATTCCCATTGGCTGCGACGGCGATTGTCATCGGCAGTCTCGTCGCGGCGAGGATTTCTTATCTCGTGATTGAAAACCGTTTACCCGCCTGGGTTCCAAGGCGACGCTACGGAAAAAGATCGATGTACAGCCTAGTTGAAGGAAAGCTGAGCCGGTCTTGAGTCCGGCTTCTCTTGGAAATTTGATCGATGTTGCGTTGGGCCGTATCGACGGCTTAGCTTATGACCCGAATGGGTCGGCCATTTTTCGCAAGGATTTCTGACTGCTGCTTTTTCTGTACGGTGCAGGCGTGTAGCCGCATACCTATAACCGCTGTAAGCAAACTGAACCAGACCGGTCCGCGCGCGACGAAGAACGGGGTTTCCAGATTTGCGTAGAACATTATAAATAACCAGATTTGAAGGTACATGAGCGCCAGGCTAAGGGAGTTGCCTGATTGTTGCGCACGGTGGAAGTCGAGTAGGGGCGGACTCCAATCCACCAGATCAGCAAAGCCAAGCCGATGGAACCCGTCGTAATCGCTATGTTGAGATAAGCGTTGTGGGCATGACCTGCGCGGGCAGCCCATGTTTCTATGTCGTATCCGCCATTCACTAGCCGTGAGGTGCCCCAGAAGGCATCGTAGCCATAGCCCGCCAACGGATGGTCCGCAAGTTGCCGGAGGACGAATTTCCATATTTCGGTACGCCCCGTGAAGGTCGGGTCGGAAGTGAAGCTTTCGGCGAAGCTTTTGGCTGAAGGAAAAGGACAATTCCCAACGTCAGATAGGCCATGATCAGAAGAGGGACGTAAACCATCAGCGCTTTCACGACGAGGCTTCGCGTTTGCACAAGACAATATGCGAGGACAAAGGCCAGCACGACTAGGCCGATAGAGGTCTTGCTATTTGTTTTGTAAAGAAAAAAGCGCGGATATCGTAATGAGTGCCCCGCTGAGCCGAGCTTTGGCCCTCCAAAGATACATGCCGTAGCAGCTTAGCACCACCATAGCCGGTCCGGCGAGATTCTTGTGGGCAAAATGTCGCGCCACGACCCGGCATTTGTCAATTCCAACACCTCCGCCAGATTGTGAATTGACACGGCCGGCAAGAAGATGACGCCAAAATAGGCTAGTCCGAGCACGAATAGCGATAGCGGTTTGACAAGGCGAATGAAATGGTTCTCGTTCTCCGGCAAAAGAAGCCAGGCGAAAGCAGTAATGATAACCGTGACACTGAAAACATAGCGGCGAAACGAGAGATCGGGATGTGTGGAAAGAATGACTGTAATGAATTGCCATCCCAGCAATAAGACCAAAGACGGCGGCAGTGCCTTGCCGACCAGACTGCGGTTTTGCCAGAGAACTCCGAGGCAGAGAGTGGTGATAAGTAGTGAAAGCACCTGTTGCATCGGATTTCCCGCTTCCTGAGCGAGAAGAACATCCGGATCGCGCAAATCAATAAAAGGATCGAGCGTGATCCAGTATAGGCAAAAGATCGCAATGAACAGAATGCTACTGTTAGTCCTGCTCATTACGCTGTCCGCCGGGGAATAAGTTGAGGAAATCCTCAATTCAATGTACGTTGCAGGTCCGGCATGTCAAGCGAGAAGGCGGGAATCTCCACTTCGAACAGGCTGCCGCTGTTGCCCTGCATCTGATAACGACCCACCATGACGCCTGATGTGGTGGTCAACGGACAGCCCGATGAATATTGAAATGAATCGCCTGGCTCAAGTGTTGGCTGTTCCCCGACCACGCCCGGCCCGCGCACTTCTTCGACATAACCATTCGCGTCGGTAATCTGCCAGTAGCGCGAGCGAAGTTGCACTGTTTCTGCGGAATTATTGGCAATCGTGATGCGGTAGCCCCAGACATAACGGTTTTCGTCGGGCTCGGATTGGTCTTCCAGATAGAAAGGTTCGACCGAAACTTCGATCCCCGCGTTACCGCTCTGTACATGCGCACCCGCCCTACATTCGCATCGGCCCTGGCACCCTGCAATATGACGAAGCCGTATCGCAATGATGCTTGTCTACTCAACGGTTCGTCGGTTCTGGTTTACGGACGCCGTTATTCACTCACCTATCGCTAAAGTTGCGGGGAGGTCAACAATTCGGAGCGGAAATGCGCGGCAATTGCCGGAATGTTCCGGCAATTGCATCGTTTGTTTCTCTGTCTGCAGCCTACAATATTGAAATGGAGGCGTTCAGCGAGCGATCTTCAGGGCTGCTTCCACGTCTTCCACGAGGTCGTCGGTATCTTCAAGACCGAGCGAGATTCGCAGCAACCCGTCGGAAATGCCCAGCTCTGCCTTAGCTTCGTCGGCAAGGTTCTTGTGTGTCGTGGTTGCCGGGTGAGTAATAAGGCTTTTGCATCACCCAGATTGTTGGAGATGCTGAAGACCTGCAAGGCATTCTGGAACTTGAACGCAGCCTCCTTACCACCTTCCAGTTCGAGAGCAATAAGGGTCGAGCCACCCGTCATCTGCTTGGCGATGATGTCGGCCTGCGGATGGTCTGCCCGTCCCGGATAGATCACGCGCTTGACGCCCGGCTTACCAGCCAGAAAATTGGCAACCGCAGTCGCCGATAACGTCTGCTGGCGAACGCGGACGGCCAATGTTTCGAGGCCCTTCAACATGATCCACGCATTGAACGGGCTAAGCCCCGGACCTGTGTGACGGAAATAATCCTGCAGAGTGTTTTCAATCCATTCACGGTCGGAAAGGACCACACCGCCAAGGCAGCGTCCCTGGCCGTCAATGTGCTTTGTCGCAGAATAAACAACGATATGTGCACCGAGCTCTAGGGGCTTCTGGAAAAGCGGCGTTGCGAAAACATTATCGACGATCAGCTTGGCGCCTGCCTCATTGGCAATCTGCGCGACTGCTGCAATATCGATGATTTCGAGCGTTGGATTGGACGGGCTTTCAAGGAACATGACCTTGGTGTTCGGGCGAACGGCCGCTTTCCAGTTTTCAATATCGGAACCGTCAATGATCGAGATTTCGACGCCATATTTCGGCAAGATCGTTTCAACGATGTAGCGACAGGAGCCGAAGACAGCACGAGCGGAAATTACGTGATCGCCCGCCTGCACCTGGCACAGAATGGCGGCGGCCACTGCCGCCATGCCGGATGCGGTGGCGCGCGCCTCTTCGGCGCCTTCCAGCGTGCATATGCGCTTTTCAAACATGTCGGTGGTCGGGTTGGCATAACGCGAATAGATGAAACCCGGATCTTCGCCCTTGAAGCGCGCTTCCGCAGCTTCAGCGTTTGGATAAAGGAAGCCCTGCGTCAGAAACATTGCTTCCGACATTTCGGCAAATCCGGAGCGAAGCGATCCGGCATGCACGAGTTCGGTCGCGGGGCGAAACTTGCGGGTATTGTCAGTCGTCATTTTTCCAACCTGTCGAAAAGCTGGTCGGCCGGGGCAGGAAGAAAAGCCTCGGCGGCCAATAAAACCGGCCTTGCGAACACGCAAAAGGCCGGTAACGAACCGCGGCCTTTTAGCGAATTCTTTAACGTGGCTGCAAGCCGGCCGGCCAAATCACCACGGAACAGTTTTTCATTATGCCTGTTGAATGGAGCCGTCAATGCCGAAACCGCTCCATCTTAGGAAAAGTACGTCCCGCATGGCCCGATAATGCTCCGAAACCTGCGGAAAACTCGGTTTCATGCTGCTCCAAGGCTTGGCATTGTCGCCGCGACCGGTCAATTGTCTTTGACAAGCAATGTGCTACAGCATCGGCCTAAAAATCGGAATCGATTTTTGGAAACACGATGCGTAGATTCAATACGTTAGAGCGCCCCTTGTGCGCCCAAATGGGCGCACGGCGCTCTAGGCTATGGAGTTTCGGGTTGATGATGCAGAAAGATGCTGGAATTCTGGCGGATGCGGATATTTCCGCGCTGTTTGAAAACGGTTTGCTGGCGTCTCCACGCCCCTCGACCCCGACCAGATACAGCCGGCGAGCCTTGATCTGAGGCTCGGTGCAAAAGCTTATCGTGTTCGCGCCTCCTTCATGCCGGGTCCCGGCACACCAGTCATCGATAAGTTGGAACGTTTGAAGCTGCACGAGATCGACCTGACCGCTGGTGCTGTTCTTGAAACTGGCTGTGTTTACATTGTTCCGCTTCTCGAAGGTTTGGCGCTATCGCCAGACCTTTCGGCATCGGCAAATCCGAAAAGTTCAACGGGCCGCCTCGACATCTTCACCCGCGTCATTGCTGACGGGGCACAGGAATTCGACAAGGTGCCTGCCGGATATAATGGTCCGCTCTATCTGGAAGTCAGCCCGCGCACATTTCCGATTGTCGTGCGTACGGGGTCGCGCTTGTCGCAGATACGCTTCCGCAAGGGGCGGGCTCAGCTGGGCGAGGCTGAACTTGCTGCATTGCATAAGACCGAAACGCTGGTCGCAGCGGAAATGCCGAACATCTCCGGCGGTGGCATTGCGTTGTCGGTTGATCTTTCAGGTGGTCCTGACCGGCTGATTGGCTATCGCGGCAAGCACCATACGGCTGTGGTGGATGTGGACAAGCGTGCGGCGCACGACATCCTTGATTTCTGGGAGCCGATCTATGATCGGGGTTCGCGCGAACTCGTGCTTGACCCGGATGAATTCTATATTCTCGTTTCGCGCGAGGCGGTGCATGTCCCGCCGCTCTATGCGGCGGAAATGACGCCCTTCGATCCGCTGGTCGGTGAATTCCGCGTTCATTATGCTGGTTTCTTCGATCCGGGCTTCGGGCATAGTGCTGCAGGCGGAACCGGCAGTCGCGCTGTTCTGGAAGTCCGCAGCCACGAAGTTCCGTTCATTCTGGAGCATGGGCAGATTGTCGGGCGTCTGGTTTACGAACATATGTTGCACCGCCCTTCGGCGCTCTATGGTGTCGATCTCGGCTCCAATTATCAGGCACAGCAGTTGAAGCTTTCCAAGCATTTTCGTTGACTATATTAGCCTCCTCCGAGCAGATATAATTGGGGTGGAGGAGAACGCTCGACGTGATGAATGGAACTGAACGGGACCAGGACAAGAAGTTTCAAGCTGCAAGCGATGACCCGCAACGCAGGCTGTCGGTCGGTATTGTTGCGTTGCCGGGCTTCACGTTGAGCGCACTCAGCCTTTTCTTGATCCTTTTCGCCTTGCTGCTGATGATCGCGACAAGAGCCGTCAGATACGTTGTGCGTGGAAAATTTGCACGCTGTCGGGCGATCCGTCACGTCAAGTTCCGGCATGGTGATCGAGCCAACCGCTCCCATGGGAGAACTCGACGATTGCGATTATGTGGCCATTGTCGGTGGGCTGCTTGCACAGTATCGGCCAAGGCAACAAACGCTGATTGATCTTATCAAACGTGCAGACCGACGCGGCAAGACCGTGGTTGGTCTCTGCACTGCCGCCTTTCTGTTGGCAGAAGCGGATCTATTGCCGGATCGCAATTGTTGTGTGAGCTGGTTTCATCGCGACGATTTTCTGGAGCTTTTCGACGGTTATACAGCCGATACGACCAGTCTGTTTCATCGTAGCGGAAGACATTACACTTGCGCCGGCGGACTTGGTGCTGCGTCGCTGGCGCTTTCAATTATCCAGAACGAGATTTCTGAGGAACTGGCGCGCAAGAGCGCATCCATCCTCATGATCCCTTACGAGCTTGTGCGGTCTGAACAACCGGCCCTGAGCTTCAACGGCGTGCGCTCACCGATGATCCGCAAGGCGATCCGTATATTCGAGGAAACGCTGGAAGACCCGGTGCCGATGATCGATGTCGCGCGTCGATTGGGAATCTCCGTTCGTCAGATGGAGCGTGGCTTCAGGCTTGCCCTTGAACGAACGGCATTCGAGGTTCGTGAAGAGCTTCGGGTCAAGAAAGCCAAGGAACTTTTGTCCGAAACAGGCCTGTCACTACTGGAAGTGGCTGTTGCAAGCGGCTTCACCGATACGCGGAGCATGAACCGCTCGTTCTCACGGCAAAGCAGAAAGCGCCCCGCGAATACCGCAAGCAGCGATGAGCGGGTGCAGAACTTGCGAAGGCTGCACGGACAGCCTATTTCTTGCGCGATGAGTCTGTCGCTCTGACCAATAACCACACAGGAGATTTGCATGTCGGATGGTGTGAACCGTTTTCTTGGCGATACGCCCGCCCGTGTCCTGATCAAGCTGGTGTTGATTTCGCTGGTCGTTGGTGTGGTTATGAGTGCATTTCACTGGACGCCCTACGATATTTTCTACGGTATTCGTGACTTCTTCCTGCGGCTTTGGAATATGGGCTTTTCGGCGATCGCAGGCTTTGTCGATTATTTCATCCTTGGTGCGGCAGTCGTTATTCCTGCCTTTATTTTGCTCCGTATCCTCAGCTACCGGAAATGAACTCGAGCGGTTTCTATTTTAACGGAATCGCCGGAACCGCTCTAACGGTTTGTTTCATCGCATTTTCCTTACGCAAAACCGGTTTACACTTTTGCTGGAAATGCTCTTGGTTCGGTAATTGGATAGTACAGACAGGCAATGCAGCAAAACAAGGATTTACACTCAACCGGCGCGGATTTCTGGTTCTGGTCGGTGGAGCGTTGGCGGTGTCGGCAGTGCCATTGAACATGGCGCGGGCTGCGGGCGACAATGACCCAACCCTCATTTTCAACGCTATTCGCAAGGCGAACGGTCTGCCTTTGATGGCGACGGATTCCAAGCTTGAGCAGGCCGCGCTGTATCAGGCCAGACGTATGGCGAGTTATGGCAAGATCGGTCACAGCATTGGTTGGGGTAATGGTTTCGTTGCGCGACTGCGTCAGGTGGGTATCCGTGGACCGGCAGCGGAAAATGTAGCATCGGGACAACGCAATACACAGGCTGTCTTCGACGCATGGATGAAATCTCCCGGCCATCGCAAGAACATGCTTGATCCAACATTTGAGCATTACGGCCTTGCCTGGGCTACGCCCGAAGACAAACCCACTTATATATATTGGGCCATGATGCTCGGACTGTAATAGTCCTTTTTCTCCTGACAGTTCGCTGTCAGGAGTTGCGACAATCCGGTGGCCGAATTATCTGTCGTTTCGATTGATTCCAGAGTAGATGATCTTGATCAGAGGGAATGCATTCGGGACAAGCATATGGATCAGTCGCTGCAACGCGTCGGTGGCGTAACAAGGCCGTTCGACGTAACACACCGGATGGTGATGCTGATCGCCATTCCAATGACGCTTGCCGCGATCACGACGCCGCTTCTCGGGCTGGTGGACATGGGCGTTGTTGGCCAGATGGGACAGGCTGAGCTAATAGGCGGTCTGGCGATTGGCGCGCTTGTTTTTGATTTCCTGCTGTCGATGTTCAATTTCCTCCGTTCCGGCACGACTGGACTTGTTGCGCAGGCCGTGGGTGCGGAAGATGCCGTCGAAGAGCAGGCAATCTTCTGGCGCGCAATCATCATCGCGGTCGTGGCTGGCAGTCTGATGATCCTCTGCCTGCCGATCATCATCGCCGTCTCATCCACCTTCATGCACCCAACCTCCGCCACGCAGGAAGCCATGGCGACTTATGTTTCCATCCGCATGTTGTCGGCACCGGTTGCGCTCATCAACTATTCGATATTGGGGCTTGTCCTCGGTCGCGGGCAGGGCATCGTCGGCCTCGGTCTTCAAGTGCTGCTAAACGGCATCAATATCGTACTCTGCATTATCCTCGGGCTGGAATTGGGCTGGGGCGTTACCGGTGTTGCCTGGGCCACGGTGACCGGTGAAACCGTTGCAGCGCTTGTCGGCATGTTCATTGTGCTGCGGCATTTCCGCAAGGACGCATCGCTACGCCCCAACCGGGTACGAATCTTTCAGAAAGAGGGTATTTTGCGCATGTTCGCGGTCAATCGCGACATCATGATCCGCTCATTCCTGCTTCTTACGGCCTTCGCATTCTTCACGCGGGCGGGGTCCGATCTCGGCCCGGTCACACTGGCGGCGAATGCCGTCTTGCTGAACTTCTTTCTCGTTGCCGGTTTCTTTCTGGACGGTATGGCGGCGGCTGCCGAACAGATTGTGGGTCGGTCGATCGGGGCGCGTTACAGTCCGGCCTTTGTGCGCGGCGCCAAGCTTACTTTTGTTTGGGGGCTGATCATGGCGAGCATAATCGCCTTTTTCCTGCTGGTGTTCGGCGATGCGATCATCGCGCTTCTATCCAAGGCGGAAGACGTTCATGCTGAGGCCCTGAAGTATCTCCCTTGGGCGGCGCTGACAGGCATTACGGGCTTGCTGGCCTTTCATATGGACGGGGTCTATATCGGCGCTACATGGTCGCGCGACATGCGCAACATGATGTTTCTGTCGCTTGCATTTTTCTGGTGGTTCTTTATGCAGCAAAGCCCGTGATGGGCAATCACGGGCTTTGGCTTGCTCTTAACCTGTTTCTGTCTATCCGCGGCGTCACGCTTCTGGCGATCCTGCCGCGACGCTATCGTGCGGAATTCATCGCCTGATTATGCGGGCAATTCGCGCCTGGCCCAGTCTTTGGTATCCCGGTCGCGCAATGCGGCAATATTTGTAACGCCCTCGTGTTTTACCGCGGCTGACAGCCCTCTCACGATTTCGGCAGGCAGGTTCGGGCCGCGATAGATCAGGCCCGTATAAGCTGCACAAGATCGGCGCCTGCCTTGATCTTGGTCAGCGCTGTTTCAGCGTTATCCACGCCGCCGACACCGATCAGCGGCATGTCGGGACCGACGCGTTCGCGCATCCGGGCAAGGACGATGGTGGAGCGGTCGAAAAGCGGGGCACCGGAAAGCCCGCCTGTTTCATTGCGGTTTTCTGCGCTTTTCAATCCGGCGCGTGACAGCGTCGTGTTGGATACGACGATGCCGTCCAGGTTCTGTTCGGTTGCCTCGGCGGCGATATCGTCCAATTCTCCGTCGGCCAGATCAGGTGCGATCTTGAGAAAAACCGGACGCTTCAGCGTGCACATTTTGCCTTCTTCATTGCGGGCTTCCAGTACACGGTTCAACAATTCGCGCAAGGCTTCGCGCGCCTGAAGGTTGCGCAGGCCCGGCGTGTTGGGCGAAGAGATATTGACCGTGAAATAGCGCGCAAGCTGGTAGAAACGGCGAATACCGGCAACATAATCGGTAATGCGGTCTTCCGTATCCTTGTTCGCGCCGATATTGACGCCCACGATGCCGCTCCTGCCTGCGCGTTGCGACAGGCGTTTAAACGCCGCGTCATGACCTTCATTGTTGAAGCCGAGGCGATTGATAACCGCTCTATCTTCCACAAGGCGGAAAATGCGCGGGCGCGGATTGCCGCTTTGCGGACGCGGTGTGATGGTGCCGACTTCGGTGAAGCCGAAACCAAGTTTCAACAGTGCATCCGGTACTTCGGCGTTCTTGTCATAACCGGCGGCCATGCCAAGCGGATTTGGGAACTGCAGTCCAGCGACCTTGACGGAAAGAGCGGGATCGTTTGGCGCACCGCAGGTCACAAGACCTGTCTTCAGGCCCGCGATGGAAAGACCGTGTGCCTGTTCCGCATCGAAGGCAAAAGGGCACGTCGCCCGAGAGTTTCAAAAGCCCGCTCATTAATCTTCAAGCTCCGGAAAAATGTGAAGACCATCGTCACCCAATGGCAAGGGATCAACCTTCAAAACAGCTGCAAGCGGCAGCTCGCCATAAAGATGAGGAAACAGAGCTCCACCACGTGAAACTTCAAACTTCAATGCTGTGCCGAGCGCAGAAGCATTCACACTGATCAGAAGCAAATCCTGTTGGCCCGCAAAATGCTTGGCAGCCGTTTCCCGCACCTGTGTTGCAGTGGAGAAATGGATATAGCCATCGGCAATATCAACCGGAGCCCCGGTAAAACTACCGGCCTGTTCTGCTTGTACCCAAAGGTCGCGCGGAGCGATCTTATAGATGATCTGAATTGTCATGGCTGTTCTCTAGACCGAAATTCTTCGGAAATCAAAGTCCCGCATGTTCGATTTTCGTCGTAAACGTCCCATATGATGGGGACATCTGAAAGAGAAGCTGAAGGGAATTGCATTATGTTGAACAGAAAGACATTGATGGTTCGCAATCTGGCTGCTGTTGCTCTTCTCGGTTCAGCGCTCGCTCCGGCTAATGCAGTTGCGCAGGAAAACGGGCGCTACCGGCTGGAAGGCACGGAAACTGGCTATGTCCGTCTGGACACCCGAACCGGGGCACTCTCGACCTGTACGGAGCAGCAGGGACAACTCGTCTGCAAGATGGCGACAGAGGATCGCGAAGCTTATGAGAACGACATTGCAGACTTGCAGGATCGCGTGAATAAGCTGGAGGACAAGGTTTCCGTCCTTGAAGGGAAAAGTGGAAGTGCCGCTTCGGGCCTGCCAACCGAGCAGGAATTCGAGCAGTCCATGAGCTATATGGAACGCTTTATGCGCCGCTTCATGGATATAGCGAAAAGTTTTGACAGCGAGCCGGAAAAACCGGTCAACGAGGCTGCACCGGGCGGGCGGACCTGACTGCAGGAACAAAGGCGCCGCGCGCCTTTCATTATAACATTCCCAGCAAATGTGAGTGCGTTTCGCCCTATTGCGCGAAACGCTTTGTCGCCTCTATCAATTCGTGGGTAATGCCGGGTTCCGTTACCGCGTGCCCTGCGTCCTCGACGGTTCTGAGATCGGCTTCCGGCCACATCTTCTTGAGCTGCCAGGCATTGATAAACGGCGTGCAGACATCATAGCGCCCATGGATAATCACGCCGGGAATATGCCGGATGCGATCTACATTGCGCAGAAGCGGTCATCGGAATCGAGGAAGCCGCGGTTCTGGAAATAGTGGCATTCGATGCGTGCAAAGGCGATGGCGTATTGGTCTTCGCCAAATGCGTCCACGCGCGCCGGATCAGGCAGAAGCGAAATGACCGAGCCTTCCCAGCGCGCCCAGCGGCGTGCTGCTTCAAGCTGCACCTGCGGGTCACGGTCGGTGAGGCGCTTGTAGTAAGCGGCGATCATGTCGCCGCGCTCGGCTTCGGGTATATGTTCTTGGTAAGCCTCGAAATGATCGGGAAAGAGAATGCTTGCCCCGTTGGAATACATCCAGTCGACTTCGAAACGGCGGATCATGAAGATGCCGCGCAGAACAAGCTCTGCCACCCGGTCCGGGTGGGATTGCGCATAGGCAAGGCCGAGGGTTGATCCCCAGGAGCCGCCGAAGACCTGCCACTTCTCGATGCCGAGATGCGCGCGAATATGCTCCATATCCGCCACGAGATCCCAGGTTGTGTTTTCACGCAGTTCCGCATGCGGGGTCGAACGACCGCAGCCGCGCTGATCGAACAGGATGATGCGGTAGCGCTCGGGGTCGTGCAGGCGGCGCATGGTGGGCGTGATGCCGCCACCGGGGCCACCATGGATCATGACGACCGGTTTGCCGTCGGGGTTGCCGCATTGTTCGACATGGATTCGATGCAGCGGAGAAACCTGAAGCATCTCTTCCTTGAACGGTTGGATTTCTGGATAAAGCGTATTGCGCGTCATGAAATGCCTTTTGGTTCCCTTCCATTGGTTGGTTGGGCCGTTCTTTTGTTATTTTCAATGCTCAGCCTAACACACAATGCGGCTAGATGGCGGCAATGACGAATGTGAAAAGAGGTTAGCAACGTGAATTTTGGTTGCCCGAGCCAAAAACAGCATAAAACGGAGTGGTCGACTTGAATAGTTGGCACCGCGAGGAGGAGATCTGAAACAATGGCGCGCGAGGCTCATGCACTTCATCATCGCTGACGATCACCCGCTTTTCCGGGAGCGCTCAGGCAGGTCCTTTCAGGCCAGTCACAGAGTGTAGAAATCGTCGAAGTCGGCGATTTTGACGCCGTCAAGAAACTGGTCGGCGAGCGACAGGATATCGATCTTCTGTTATTGGATTTGACGATGCCGGGCGGAACGGGGCTCTCCGGTCTGGTGACGTTGAAAGCGTTGCAGCCAGCGCTTCCCGTCATCATCGTCTCGGCGACAGACGATGCAGCAACCATCCGCCACGCAGTCGAACTCGGCGCTTCAGGCTTTATCTCCAAATCCGCCAGCATGGAGACCATTGGCGAGGCCGTAGCCGCTGTTTTGGCAGGCGATATCTGGACGCCGGCAGACATTGAGCTGGATCATCCGCACGATCCGGAAATCGAAGCTCTGATTACGCGGTTACGTACATTGACGCCACAGCAGACGCGTGTGCTGACCATGTTGGCAGAAGGCTTGCTGAACAAGCAGATCGCTTACGAACTCGGTGTGTCGGAAGCCACGGTCAAGGCGCATGTTTCGGCAGTACTGCAGAAACTCGGCGTCGACAGCCGCACACAGGCGGTCATTCTTCTGTCACGCATCGGCAATGATGCGCTGAGCACGGATTAGATGCTGCACTGTTACTGAGCGGCGTTCTGTGCTGAAGTGTTGTCTTGCCGCGCATGATAAAAATGCGATAGCAGGGAACGGAGTGCAGCAGGCCGAAGCGGCTTGTGCAGAACAGTGACATTTTCATCCTCAGCGCGCTGACGGACTTCCTTGGAACGGTCGGCCGTTAGCAGAATGGCCGGTATCTCCACCTGAAACGTCTCGCGGGCAAAGCCGATCATATCGAGACCGTTTTCGTTCAGTAGATGATAATCTGCGACGATCGTATCGGGAGCGGCGTGGTCCGCGCAATAGCCCCTCAATGCAGTTCCATTGGGTAGCGTCGTGACCTGGCACCCCATCCACGAAGCAGCGTTTCCATTCCGGACAGGATGCTGGCGTCATTATCGATGCAGAGAACATCAAGCCCGGTCAGTTCCAGCGCCCGTTGCAAACCGCGAGGGCTCTTCGCTTCATCGACGGGCACTTTTTCCTGCGAAATTGGAATACGCAGGGTGAACATAGTTCCCTTCTCGGGGTAGAAGACAGAGACAACGACAGCGACAGCAGCCTTGCGATACGGTCAACGATGGAAAGGCCGAGGCCAAGCCCCTCCGCTTCCCGCATCCCCTCATCCAGGCGTGTGAATTCCCGAAAGACGAGTTTGAGTTTCTGAGGCGGTATGCCGATGCCGGTATCGAGTACCTGCAGTTCCACAAAAGCTGCGGCGCCGGACACCAAGCAAAATGCCGCCCTTGCGGCTATACTTGATCGAATTGGAAACAAGGTTCTGGATCAGGCGCCGCAGCATGTTGCGGTCAGTTTTGACGACGATGCTTGACGGTACAACGCGCAACTTCAACCCCTTGGCGGCTGCAAGAGGCGTAAAGTCCGTGGCAATCTGGCTCATCAACTTGTCGAGACGAAATACCGAGAGATCGGGTTTGAGCGATCCGGTGTCCAGCCGGGAAATATCCAGCACCATGCCTAGAATGGCTTCCACGGCTTCCAGCGAGGAATCGATGTTGCGTGCGAATTCGCTGGTTTCGGAGCGCCCAAGTTTTTCGGCAAGTGCGGTGCTGTACAATCGCGCTGCGTTGAGCGGTTGCAGAATGTCATGACCGGCGGCTGCCAGAAATCGCGTCTTTCCCTGATTGGCTTCTTCCGCTGCGGCTTGCGCCTTGGCGAGTTGCTGGTTGACGCGGGTCAGTTCTGCCGTGCGATCCGCCACGCGCTGCTCCAGCATTTCCGCTGCCTTCTGGCGCGTGACGTCGGCTTCGACTGCCGCCGTGATATCGGTATATGTCGCGACAATTCCGCCGTCCGGCATCGGGTTGGATTGAATTTCCAGCACCTTGCCCGTCGATTTCATGTCGATGCGCCATGGCTGGCGCGCAGCTGCAAGCGAACGGATGACCCCATTCTGCGCGTTGAACGATATATCGCCGCGATGGTGAAGATGTTCCACGATTTCCGAAATGGGTATCCCGACCTGCATCACTTCATCGGGAAGGTTGAAAAGCTTGCGGAACTGCCGGTTCCAGAATGTCAGTCTCAGATCCTTGTCGAAAACGGTGATGCCTTGTTCCATCTGATCGAGGGCGGTCTGCAGCAGATTGCGGTTCTGCTGCAGGGCGGTGGAAGCATCGTCAAGAGCTGTCGTGCGTCACGCCCGGATGCATCGCTCTTCTGCAACAGCAACGACAGGACAAGGCGGGCCGATGCGGAACCGACAGCTGTGCCAAGAAGCTGTTCCGCATGACGGATCAGCGGCGTGTCGACGGTCATGCCTGGATCGAGACGCCGCTGTTCCCTTCCTTCAAAACGAAGAAAGGCGCGTTCGACACGCTCAGCACCGAGATAACGCGCCATGGTGGCTTTCAGTTCCGCGACAGTGACAGTTGTGCGAAAGCGCTTGAGTGTCGGTGTGCCGATGAAATAGCGCGGTAGGAAAATGCTGGCCTGAATGCGTTCAAGCGGCGTCGAGGCGCGCGAAAGGAGCCAAGGATGTAGAAGAGTGAGTTGGCCGCAAGGCTCCACAGCACGCCGTTGGTCAAAGGGAGAGCATTGGTTCCGAAAAGCGCTTCGGGGCGTAAGGCCGTAAAGCCGAGAAAGCCGTCGCGCAGGATGGCGGCATTTTCCGGCGCCATGGTTGGCAGCAATAGTGTGTAGGCCCAGACAAGAAATCCGGCTGATAATCCCAGCATGGCGCCGCGTCCATTCGCATTGCGCCAGAACAATCCGCCGATGAAGGCGGGAACGAATTGCGCAATCGCGGCGAAGGAAACAAAACCGATCGAAGCCAGATGAATGTTGTTGGAGGTAAAGCGGTAATAGGCGAATGCCAGTGCCAGAATACCAATAATGGTAAGGCGGCGTGTGTTCAAAATGATCTTGGTGAGGTCGCGTTGTTCTGCCGCGTGTTGCTTTGCCAGCCGCCGGATGAAGAGTGGCAGCACCAGATGGTTGGAGATCATGATCGAAAGCGCAACGCAGGCGACGATGACCATCGCCGTTGCTGCTGATAATCCGCCAAGAAAAGCCACGAGCGCGAGCCAATGGGCACCCGCTGCCAGCGGCAGAGCCAGAACGTATAAATCTCCGCTGACATTACCTCCGAGCGTCATCACGCCGATCAGCGCGATGGGAAACACGAAGATATTGATAAGGACCAGATAAAGCGGGAACAGCCAGGAGGCGGTGCGGAGTTCCTTTCGCTGCGGCTTTCCACCACCGTCACATGGAACTGCCGCGGCAGCATGATGATGGCGGCGGCACTCAGCGCGCTCTGTACGATCCACGTGCCGATGGATGTCTGGTAGTGGAACGCTTCCAGCGCTTCCGGCGATTGGGATATCTGATTGATCAGCTGCGACGGAGCGCCGAACAGGAAAAAGGTGCAGGCAAAGCCAACGGTCAGGAAGGCGCAAAGCTTGATGACTGATTCCAGGGCCACAGCCAGAATGAGACCGTTCTGGTGCTCCGTAGCGTCGGTGTGGCGCGTTCCGAACAGGATCGCAAAGACAGCCAGCACAGCCGCGACGGGGAGGGAGATGTCGCCGAATATGAATACTGACGGGTCGACGGCCGATCCGTAATGCTCCATGACAAGCCCGACACTGCCGGAAACGGCTTTGAGCTGTAGTGCGATATAGGGGATCGAGCCGACGGCTGCGATGCAGGTTGCAAGAGAAGCTACGCCGAAGCTCTTGCCATATCGGGCCGCGAGAAAATCGGCAATTGAGGTGATATGTTCGGATTTAGCCAGTCGTACGATATGTCGCAACAACCGGTTGCCAAGCGTAAAGACGAGAATGGGGCCGATATAGATTCCCAGGAATTCGAGGCCCCGCTGAGCCGATAGGCCGACCGAGCCGAAGAAGGTCCAGGAGGTGCAGTAAACAGCCAGGCTGAGCGCATAAATATATGGGCGTGGGGCGCTGTTCCAGCGTGAGGTGCGCCGGTCGCCGATGCTGGCTACCGCAAAAGCAGCAGCAAATATAAGAAGGCGGCGCCAATAATACCCCAGCCCTGCATAACCGGCTTATTCCCTCACTCCTTGAATATGATTTGACGCAAGCACTTTCGGTGCGTTCGCGCAAGGTTAAAGCGTATCCAAAAAGAGTGAAGCGGTTTTGCGTGTGAGGCGAATGTGTAAAATAAAGAGATAGAGCATCTTCCACAGTTCAGGCAAAATAGGAAATGTCTGTTGATGAAAACAGTGTTTTTAGCTGTTTCATCTTTTCTTTGGTAATTTTCGCTTACACACTAGAAGCGTGATCCAGAATAAGTGCACGTCACTTTTCAGGATAGCATTTGAAATGGCAGAGCGCTTTTCAGTTCCGCTTCAGGAAGACGGCCTGCCATCCATTGCCAGTTTATCTGGTGCCCAGGTTGATTTGGCGAACGCCGCCACAGCAGGACGGCCCGATGGTCCGCGTTCGTGAGGGAGACAGGCTTATGCTAAAGGAATTCAAGGAATTCGCCCTGAAGGGCAATATGGTCGATCTGGCCATCGGTGTCATCATCGGCGGGGCGTTCGGCGGTCTCGTCAACTCCATCGTCAATGACATCATCATGCCGCTCATCGGCTTGCTAACGAACGGTGTGGACTTTTCGAACATGTTCATTCAGCTGGCAGGTGAACCCAAGACCACGCTGGCAGCTGCCCGTGAAGCCGGTGCGACTATCGCTTACGGTAACTTCATTACACTTCTCATCAACTTCCTGATCATCGCATGGGTATTGTTCCTTGTGGTGAAAGGGATGAACCGCATGAAGAAGAAGGAAGAGGCAAAGCCGGAACCGGAAGCACCGCGCGAAGAGGTCCTGTTGACTGAAATCCGCGATCTTCTGGCAAAGCAGAAAGCCTGATCGGTTCAGAACGGGTCAGTGAAAACGGGGCCTTATGGTCCCGTTTTCTTTTGATCCATAAATACGCTTGATCGGACCATCACAAAAGCCGCGTGATTTCGATAGCCAGCCTTGATAAGCACGAAATCAAAATCGAAATTCAACGCGGGGAAATCATGACGCTCATAGCCAATCTTCGTCGGGAAGCAGCTCAATCACCGGAAAGCGGGATTGTGGCTGTCGCCAATCACGGGCGCGGGCGCGAAGGGCTTATTCCGCTCTGGGTGGGTGAAGGCGATCTTTCGACGCCTGATTTCATCCGCGCTGCGGCTCAAAAGGCATCTCTGACGGTGAGACCTTCTACACCTGGCAAGCTGGCATCCCGGAGCTGCGAGAGGCGCTGGCTCGCTATCATGCCCGCCATTTTCCGCTGCCTTTGAAGCCGGAGAATTTCTATGTCACCGGCTCCGGCATGCATGCCATCGAAATGGCGCTGACAGCAACCGTTGGAGCGGGCGAAGAAGCGATTTATCTTTCCCCTGCCTGGCCTAATTTTGTTGGCGCAGCTGGCCTCGCGGGAGCGGTACCGGTTCCGGTCGAGCTGGAATTCGGTGCCAATGGCTGGATGCTGGATCCCGAGAAGATCGCAGCCGCCATCACGCCGCGCACGAAAGCACTCTTCATCAATACCCCATCCAATCCCACAGGTTGGACGGCGGATCGGGAAACATTGGAATTTATTCTCGATCTTGCGCGCAAGCATGGTCTCTGGATCATCGCCGATGAGATTTATACCCATTTCTATTACGGTGGCGGTCGCGCTCGGTCCTTCATGGATATCATGGAGCCGGATGATCGCATCATCTTCGTCAACTCATTCTCCAAGAACTGGGCGATGACCGGCTGGCGTGTCGGCTGGATGACCGTTCACCCGTCATTAGGACCAGTCATTGAAAATCTGATCCAATATTCGAATTCAGGTGTAGCGCAATTCATGCAACGTGGTGCCGTTACGGCTCTGGATGAGGGCGATGCCTTTATTTCGATGCAGGTTGAACGGGCACGTTCCACGCGCGATAGTTTGTGCGCCGCGCTGATATCAACAGGGAAAGTTCGCCTGACACCGCCACAGGGGCATTTTATCTATTCTTCGGCGTGGATGGTGTTGAGGATTCCGTCAAGGCAGCTATGGATATGGTGGACAATGCGAATGTCGGGCTGGCGCCCGGCAGCGCATTTGGCCGCGGTGGTGAAGGGTTTTTCCGCCTTTGTTTCTGCCGGAATCCTGAACAGGTGGATGAAGCTGCAGAACGGCTTGTGCGCTGGATCGAGAAACTCTGACAAGAAAAGGCCACTTGAAGCGGCCTTTTATTTGAAGATTTAAGAAATTGTCAGCCGCCAGCCTTGGAGACCATCAGCGGAATGATCCGCTCGGAAGTGGCGGGCTGTGAGACCGTAGGCTCCGCATAAGGAATGCCGAGCGTGTTCCATACTTCGAGCAAAGCATCTTTGAGGCCGTCGATCAAAGCGTCGTCATGCAGAGGCGACGGTGTGATGCGCAGCCTTTCCGTGCCACGCGGTACGGTCGGATAATTGATCGGCTGGATATAGATACCATGTACTTCCAGCAAGCGGTCGCTGGCCTTCTTGCACAGTTCAGGGTCACCCACCAGAATCGGCACGATATGTGTTTCCGATGCCATGACAGGGAAACCCGCTGCGGAGAGCACATCCTTGGCGCGCTGGGCCTGGCGTTGCTGGCCGTCCCGTTCCACCTGTGAGGCCTTCAGGTGCCGGATGGCGGCCGTTGCGGATGCGGCGACCGCTGGTGGCAATGAGGTAGTGAAGATGAAGCCCGGTGCATAGGAGCGCACCGCGTCAACAATTGCGCGCGAGCCAGTAATGTACCCGCCAAGAGCGCCGAAGGCTTTCGCAAGCGTGCCCTCGATAATATCGATGCGATGCGCCAGACCATCGCGCTCGGTAATGCCGCCGCCGCGCGCCGTACATGCCAACAGCATGAACTTCGTCGATATAGGTCATGGCATTATATTTATCGGCCAGATCGGCAATCTTCTCGATTGGCGCGATGTCGCCATCCATCGAGTAAACGGATTCGAACACGATCAGCTTTGCGCGCGCCGGGTCGGCAGCCTTCAAAAGCTGTTCCAAATGCTCGATATCATTGTGACGGAAAATTTTCTTCTCCGCGCCCGAGCGGCGCACGCCTTCGATCATCGAAGCATGGTTCAGCTCATCGGAAAGGATGAGACAGTTCGGCAACAGCCGCGCAATCGTGGAAATCGAGGCTTCATTAGAAACAAAGCCCGATGTGAAAACGAGGCCCGCTTCCTTGCCATGCAAATCGGCAAGTTCCGTTTCGAGTTCGACGAGCGGATGGTTATTGCCGGAAATATTGCGTGTACCGCCGGAACCTGAACCCGCATTGCCAGCCGTATCGCACATAGCCTTGATTACGTCGGCGTGATGTCCCATGCCAAGATAATCATTGGAACACCAAACGGTGATCTCACGGGCAGTGCCATTGTTGCGCCAGATAGCTCGGGGAAACGTCCGACAATACGTTCAAGATCTGCAAAAACGCGGTAACGCTTCTCGGCGTGCAACTGGTCGATCGCTTCTTCAAAAACGGCGATAGTCCATAATGCGCTCCTTAGTCTGTTCCCTAACTAGCGCTTTTGGCACTGGCCGTCCACCGCGCATTGTTGACAATTTGCCACGTTCGCATGAAGCAGCATTGATTGAAATCAAGCAAATCACTCGACGCCAAAAATTGGTGACGGCCAGTTTTCATCACAGACTGTATCGGGAGCGCGCCCAGAGTGATCGGCCTTGACACAGAATTGCTTAAATGAACCGCAAGAAATTGGGATTGGGGGCGATACTTTGTTAAAAGTCCGGCTCCCTTATGAAACCAGCACAAACGGTGATGAACTATCCGGCCTCAGCATCGGCGGATTGGAAAGTCTATTGGCGCACTTCACCGATACGACACCTTCAATTGCACTGGCGGCATGTCCAGCTTTCGCTTCCGAACCGAAAGAACAAGGCAAACCTAGTCGCCATGTCCGGGAGTTTCATAGCTTTACGGCCAAGTGATTTGCCGCTTGTCTGCGTTGTTCGCAATGCGGCCCCTACATGAAATCTTTCCTCCGCTACTACCGTGAGTTAGGGGTTACGCGTTTCATCGTCGTGGACGACCGATCAGATGACGGCACGACGGAAATTCTGTCGCTGCACCCGATGTGGACCTGTTCGGTTCAAATGTGCGTTATGCGGAGGCTGACCGGGGACGGGCTTGGCGTGATGCCCTGTTCAATCTTTACGGACGTGAGCGCTGGTATCTGTCTGTCGATGCCGACGAGTTTTCGTGTTTCCAAGGATGGAGCAGCGGGATATTCGCTCCTTTATCAATGAACTCGATCAAAACGGAATCCGTCGGTGTCTGGCCCCGATGATCGACATGTATCCTGGCGGTTTGTTGCGCGACGGGATCTTCGTTGATGATGGGACGAAATATCCGTTTGAGGTTTCATCCCATTTCGACGGCGATGGTTATACGGCGACACCGGAGAAATTTGGCGTCGCGGTGCGCGGCGGGCCGCGTTTACGCTTGTTCGGACGCAGCATGCGGCTTTCCAAATTTCCGCTGATGTGGGTCGACAAGAAGACAGATTATCGCCGGGGCAGCATTCATGGGCCGGGGCCGTGTTTCCGGAACTTCCTTCCGGCAACAGGCGCTCTTCTTCATTACCGCTTTTCGTCACTTTCAGTTGGTGAGTTCAAACGCATTGCATCGGAAAAGAGCCATGCAGGCGGCGCTGAGCACTACCGCGCTATTATCGAAAACGAGCGTTTTTCAGACGAACTGTCGCTTGTCTATGAAGGTTCGGTCCAGTACACAGGTTCTGATTGTCTGGTTAAGCGCGGCTTCATGGCCGAATTGGGCGACATGGAGCGTGGAAGCAGGCCGACGTGTCGAGTTAGCGCGTAAACGTCTTGCGCAGGAACTGCAGCAATATGTCATTGCGCCTGATCGTGAGGCGCGGAATGCCGAACGGATCGTCAGTTGATCGTGCGCGACGCTTTTCCGTCGTCGTCGCGTTTGTATAGCCCGCCGCTTCGACAATTTTGCGTGTTGCTGCGTTTTCTCCGCCATAAGGATAGGCGAAAGACGTGACTTCGCCGCCGAGCAGGTCTTCGATCTTTATGCGCGATTGCTGGATTTGCGATATGGCTTCCTGCTCGCTTGCTTCCGGCAGGAGGATGTGGTCGAGCGTATGAGAGCCAACTTCGTGACCAAGATCCGCCCATTCGCGTAATTCGGCGACGCTCATGCAATTGGCGCGCGCAACGCCGATCTTCTGATCCCACAGATTGAAGCCGCCGATCTGATTGGCGACGAAATAATTCGTGGCGGTGAAACCGAATTCCTGCAGCACCGGCAGGGCGTTGCGGAAAACATTCTCGAAACCGTCGTCAAAGGTGATGACGGCCACTTTGTCCTGCTTGTCGCCATAAATGTAAGGCATTGCATCCCGTACCGACAGGCCGCGATAACCCAGCCGCTTGAGCCAGGACATCTGCTGGCGAAAGCGGTCTGGATGCACCGTCATGCTGCGATAGGGCGCGCGGTGTGCCGGAGGTACGTCAATCTGGTGGTAAAGAAGAATCGGAACAGGCACAGGAAACCTCAAACAGCTGCGCGCGAGCGCGATTTTATCTTCCAGCGATAAAGCGGGCGCAGAATTTCACGCTTCAGCTTGTCTGGCAGGGTACGCGATTTCTGGATTGTGCTGCCGCCAAGCTGCACCGAGATTTCCTTCACTCCGCCTGGAAGGACCGACAGCGGTTTGAGCCCGGTAACCCAGTTCATCTGTACTGTTGTATCCACTGGACGATCGAAAACTTCTGTTGCCGACAGCAACCGCTGCGCGCTCGCGTCCGATAAGTTGAGCCACCATGCCAAGGCCGACCGGTACCGGCTCGATGATCCGCGAAGTTCCCCTCGTCAGCACTACATGCCCGCTTTCCCGCTCGCGAAACGGAAAGCGGATAAAGCTATCGGCCTCGAGAATTTGACAAGCCGCGGAATAGGCTGCGGCAAATTCGGGTGTCAGTTCCACATCGTCTTCCAAGACGAGACCGGCATCCAGTCCCTGATCGACAATCGCCTGCCAGGCCTTTCGATGCGACAGAAAACACGCAATTTCGTTGGTACTGAGCTGGAATGGATAGCGGGGTTTGTGCGCCGACCGCCGATAGACACGGCCGATCGTTTGCATATCGAGCGTACGCCCGTCGACGGCGTTCACTACTTCCGTCTCTACGGGCAGCTTTCGAATGAGTTCTTCAACTTGCGACTGCCGGTCGGCGGCGCGCTCCAGGTGGATGATAAAGCCTTGACGGCCCTCTGCAGGCCGTCATTCACAGTGATGTCAGGACGCGTTTCGTTCATGGTCCTTATCTACCTTGGAGCGCATAAAAGCTCCAGGAATTTTGCAGGTCAGACAGGCTTCCAGCCCGGCTCGACAATATCGGCTTCTGTCCGCCACAAATCGGCATAGTCGACGTTCTGCCAATCCTTGAACCAAGGGCCGCCGCGCGTGTAATGTACGACTTTCGGCAGTCCGGTTTCCGGCTTCTCGTTCCAGCCTTCCAGCCAGTTGTAATCCGTCGGCAACGCACCGATTTCATCATCGGCAGCCCATTGCATGCGGTGCAGATAAGCGCCGGTTTCGCTGTTGATCAGCTCCGGTGTCAATTGGCGTGTGGCGGGATGTTCGCAGTTGAACAACATGCAGGACGACCAGTTCTTGCGCGGATAGCTGGTCTGCACCTTGCCGTCCATCTTCACACTGTCTTTGGGTTGGTAATCGTGCTGAACGCAATAAACGGCCTTCGACGGATCATTATAGGATTGCAGGCCAGCAATATCGCCAAGGAAAAGGAAGTCGCAATCGCAGAAAAGCGCCCATCCCTTATAGCCCGCAAGCCATGGCGTGAAAAACGCGAATAGGTAAACTCTGTCGATGCCAGCGGATCGACTTCACGCGTGTAGACCCCTTCATCGACAAGGTCCTGCAACTTGATCGGCACAATCTCCAGCGGGATAGAGGAATGTTTCAGTGCTGATGCCTTGGCGACTTCATATGCGATGGGTTCGCGAGAATCCCATCCGATGAAAATGCGTAACGGTTCACTCATTCATAGGCTCCTCTAAAGAGATTGTGTCGTGATCGTCCCCACGTTTTCCGCTGGAAACATAATGATGGCGCTGGATCACTGGATGAGGCTGATGCGTCCGGATTTGACCTTCTGCTCAACCCAATTGCGCTCATCTCCCCAGGTATGGCGTTTCCAGCCTTCCCAGGTGAAGCCGCAGATTTTACGTCCCAGCTTTCCTCTGGACATTTTCCGAGCATGTACCAGATGCCAAAAAGCCGGTACTTGGAAAGGCTTTGCTTATATTTTCGTCGGTTACACCCAGCTCTTTACATCCGGCCAGATAGAATTGGGGCGGCATGATCCGGATTTCCTTGCCAGCTGAACCGACGACCTCAATGGTCTGCATCGTCCAGTCGCCGCGCCTGCCCTTGAGACGGGAGAGGAAATTCGGGCCAGGGTGATATTTGCGGATGATGCTTGGATGATAAGCGAGCATTACTTCCTTGGCCGCCTTGAAAGTCGGTGTCTGTACGAAGCCCGGATCGCGAAGCCGTCGCTGCATTGGTTTGCTGGAGGTTGCCAGCATCAGAAGATCTGTCCGGGTGCCGCTCATGCCGATGGATTGTTTGGGTTCATTGAAACGGACGACAAAATCCGCTGCATCCACTTCGGCAGAAAGATCACGCGGTAAAGGCGCGTTGCCGACGATGATCAATGTCTTTTCATGCACTCCAACTCTAATTAGAATGAACCTGTGCCGGTTTTGAGACGGCAGGTATATCTAAATTAGAATTACATAATGATTACAATAGTTGGAGGCTATTTCTTCGAGAGGCGGGAAGCTCGAGTGAAACACCGGGATTTCGCTGCAATCACAGCGGCCATGCAGGATCACTTCTCAAAATCGGAGAAAGACGGAAGCTCATTGGTGGGAGCAAGATGAAAAGAGGATATCGCCAAGAATCTTCGCACCGATTTCCATCGCGTCGCATACGAAGCCGCTTTTGCCTGATGCAACAAATCAGGGCCGGTTTACCGTTTTGGCAAGCAGCCCTGCTTCAACTACACGTCTCCCGGCTTCTTGAAGCGGATGTGGATGTTGTCGCTTGCGAGATCGAAGCCCGCATAGTTACGTTGAAAGGCAATGAGCGCGTCGTTGACGCCCTTTGAAAAATCGTCTTCCTGCACGTCGATATGGTGCCGATAGAGGATTCTGTCGTCCTTATAGAATATAACCTGACCTTCCATCATAGCCTCCTTCTGATGACGCGCAGAGCAGAAAATCCGTCGGCGGTTTCAGGCGTCGCGCGCTTTGAAACGGGTGGGTAGAGCAATGTTCTACACACGGGCCTATGGCTGAAGAGGTGCCAAGAGCACTTATCCAGTCGGTATATCTATTTGAGATAGGCGATATGGTGTGCGTTTCAAGATGATGCGGTGCTGGTTCCGGCTTTGCTCAGCTCGAGCCATGCGCGAGCTGCGTGAGACAGGAATGCGCCTTTTCGCCAGATCAGCGCCAGATGCCAGTTCACATCAGCGCCTTTGATCCGGTGGATACGAACGCCCGGGTGATGCCGCTGTTCCGCAATCATTTTCGGCAGAAATCCGATACCCATGCCTGCCGACACAAGTTCGACAATAAAGTCAATCTGACTGGAGCGGACCGCAACACTTGGAGAAAATCCATGCGAACGACATGCGTCGAGGATGATGTGGTTGAGGGCAAAACCGCTCTCGAAAAGAATGAACGGCAGGCTGGCAATGTCCTGCAGCGAGACGCCGCTCCCGTGTGCAAGTGCATGATCGGTCGGGAGAAGCGCCACAACCGGTTCGCATCGCACATCCTGCCATTCGAAACTGTCCTCGACCGGCAGAAGCGAAGCCGCAAGTTCCACATCACCGGCCAGCAGCAGTTCTTCCAGCCGTCTGCTGCCATGCTCAACCAGTTGAATATCGATTTCAGGATAGAGCTTCGTATAGGCCGCGAAGACGGGAGCGAAAAGCACGCTGGACCCGATCGGGGCAGGCCCAGTTTCAGCAGGCCGCGCTTGAGGCCGCGCAACTCGCCCAGCTCAGCCAGCATGTCGTCCTTTTCTGCCAGCATGGTGATCGCGCGACGAAAGACAATTTCACCTGCTGTCGTAAGGCGAGAGGGCCAGATTTCGCGATCCAGCAGAACCAACCCCAATTCGTCCTCAAGCTGTCTGACCGCCTTGCTGACGGTCGACTGGGTCGCGTTGATGGTTTTGCGGCAGCGGAAAAACCGCCTTGCCGCACCACTTCGACAAAGGCCTGGAAGCTGCGCAAGTTCATGAGCCATTCTATTACGGAATAGCTGCAATGAAATCAATTCATTTCTAGAATAGCGTACGAGGGCCTATATTCACCGATGAAAATACATTAGTCCCCATTGGAAAAGCACATGAACGCCCACAGCCTTTTAATCCGGTTTCGTTACGCACTGCATCACAGCCGTCTGATGCAGATTGCGACGCTGGTTGGCTTTTGGCTGGCGGGTGAGCTTTTCGTCCGTCTCGTCGGTCTGCCTCTTCCCGGCGGCATTGTCGGCATGGCGCTGGTGCTGGCCCTGCTTCTGAGTGGCCGTATCAGCCTGTTCAGCATGAAGCGCGGTGCCGAATGGTTTCTGGCTGAAATGCTGCTTTTCTTCGTTCCGCAGTGCTTGCCGTTCTCGAACATCAAGAACTGATCGGTTTGCTTGGCCTGAAAATCATGGCTGTGATCTTGCTGGGTACGTTGACGGTCATGAGTGTCACCGCATTGACGGTTGATCTCTGCTACCGTTGGAGTTTGCGTTATGTTGCTAAGTAACCCGTTTATAGCGACACTTTTCTGGTCTGCCGCAACGATCCTGCTTTATCTTGCTGCCAAGCGCGTCTACCGCCGCTTTCCCATGTGGTGGTTGACGCCGCTCGCCGTTACGCCATTGTTGCTGATGGCGCTGGTCATTGGGCTCAATCAGAACTATCGCGGCTATTTCAGCGCAACCCATTGGCTGGTAGCGCTGCTTGGACCAGCAACGGTTGCCTTCGCGATCCCGATTTATCAGCAGCGCGCAACGATCCTCCGCTATTGGCCGGTGCTTCTGGCGGGCGTGGTCGTCGGAAGTTCTTCGGCTATGGCGTCTGCGTGGGGTTTGGCGCATCTGCTGGGCCTCAACGAGGCAATCAGCCTCAGCCTCATGCCGCGTTCGATGAGCACACCTTTTGCCATGACTGTCTCGGGCGACATTGGTGGTACGCCTGACCTGACAGCGATCTTCGTGGTACTAACTGGTGTGTTCGGTGCAGCTCTCGGTGAAGTCATGCTCAATTGGCTGCCGATACGCTCCGCACTGGCACGCGGAGCCCTTTTCGGCATGGGCGCACACGGAGCTGGTGTGGCCAAAGCTCACCAGATCGGCAGTGAGGAAGGTTCGATTGCCGGGCTGGTCATGGTGCTTGTCGGTCTGGTGAACGTGCTTGCCGCACCTTTGATTGCCCACTTTTGTAAGGGGTTAATTTTACAGGTGATTCTTTAAAACGCCCGGTTTTCGGGCGTTTTCTGTATGCGTGAATCTGCCTTTTTCTTGAGCGTCAACGTCTTTGCATAACTGATATGCATTAATGACCGTTGCTGCAGAAAAGGGGAGCGGGTAAACGTCTCTTTATCGAGTTCACTCCTCCTCCCAGAACTCGATAAGGAATACGGCACTCCTCCTCCCAAGCCGTATTCAAGATCAGGCCGCGCATCCTCCTCCCGCGCGGCCTTTTTCTTTTAAGCTCACTGCAATCCTGCTTCGCTTTCGTCTCCATGCATTGACAATGCGTAACCGCACAGCCCCATAGGCAAGCTGCGATATCTACTCTATTTTGACTCAAGTTCTGAATCGGGGAGACAGCGTCCATGACAAGCGGCATCCACCACATTACCCTCATCACCCGAAAAGTGCAGGCGAATGTCGATTTCTATGCCGGTTTTCTGGGATTGCGTATCGTCAAGCAGACGGGCGGGTTTGAAGATGCCGAGCAGCTCCATCTGTTCTATGGCGACCGTTCGGGTACGCCCGGATCGTTAATTACGTTCCTGGTGTGGGAAGATGGTGCCAGGGGCCGTGTCGGCCATGGTCAGGTTAGCGAAATCGCACTTGCCATTGATCGCACTGCCATCGGTTTCTGGTTGGAGCGCGCCTTGCGCTATCATGTGCCATCCGAAGGACCGGTTCAGGAGTTTGGCGAGCCTGTTCTGCGCCTGCGCGATCCCGATGGTGTGATCGTCAAGCTTGTCGGTTGCGATCTTGCCGCTAACGATGCGTGGGAAAGCGAAGGTATTCCGGCAGCTTTCGCCGTCAGGCGTTTGCGTGCCACGACCATTCTGTCCGAAGCGCCGGAACAGACGGCTGGTTTCATCGAACGCCATTTTGGTTTCAGGCCTTCGGCGAAAGAGGGCACGATAGATCGTCTTCTGTCAGATTCCGGCGATGCCATTGATGTGCGTGATGCGGGCGGCTTCTGGCCGGGTATTCCTGGCACGGGCATTGCCGATCATGTCGCTTTTCGTGCCGCCGATACTGGTGAAGTGGAAAAGGCGGAGAAGGAACTGTCGAAGCTCAACTCTAGTGCCGTCAATGTGCACGACCGCAAATATTTCACGTCGCTCTATGTTCGCGAGCCGGGTGGAACGCTGTTCGAATTTGCAACCGATGCGCCGGGCTTCGCAATAGACGAGCCGGTCGAGAAACTGGGCCAGTTCCTGTTCGTGCCGCCGGGCAATGAAGAAAAGGCCGATGCCATCCGGGCACGGATGCCGCAATTTGCCCTGCCGGGCGAAGAGCGCGTCATCTATCGCGACCTGCCTTTCGTTCATCGGATACACCAGCCGGAAGACCCGGATGGCAGTACGCTAGTGCTCTTGCACGGTACTGGCGGGAACGAAAATGACCTGATGCCTTTCGCCCGCAAGGTTGCGCCACGCGCAATCCTGCTGGGGGTACGTGGACGCAGTACGGAAGAGGGTATCCAGCGCTGGTTCCGTCGCTTCGACCTGAAAAAGTTCGATCAGGCCGATATTCAGTTTGAAGCGCAGGCATTCGAGGCTTTCGTTGAAGGTGCCGCCGTTGCTTATGGCATCGATCTGAACCGGACGGCCTTTATCGGGAACTCCAACGGCGCAAATCTGCTGGCGGCTTTCATGCGCCTGCATCCGCATGTGGTTCGCACGGCGGTTCTTCTGCGTGGTCAGGAGGTTCTGGAGGAGCAGCCCGATGGCGCGGATTTGTCGGATGCTTCAGTGCTTTTGATGAACGGCGCTTCCGATCCTTTTGGAGATGGGAACGGAACACTGGAAAAGCCCTGAGAGAAGACGGGGCCGATCTTACGATCAGTAAGGTCGAGGCCGGGCATGCGCTCATAGATGAAGATATCCGCATCGTAAGCGACTGGCTTCGAGACAAGATATAAGTAAAGGGCTGCGGAGAGTTCCGCAGCCCTTTACTATATTAATCAAGCGGTTTCAGGTTTCGCTCGATCGCTTCGCGCTTTCCTTCGAGGAAAGGCGGAAGCGACAGGCTTTCGCCAAGGCTTTCAAGCGGCTCGTCGACTGCAAAGCCGGGACCATCGGTCGCGATCTCGAACAGGATGCCGTTCGGCTCGCGGAAGTAGAGCGAGCGGAAATAGTAGCGTTCGACTTCGCCGCTTGACGGCATACGCACAGACCGCAGGCGGTCGACCCATTCCTGCATGCCTTCCTGATCCGGCGTGCGGAATGCCACATGGTGCACAGCGCCCGCACCCTGCCATGCAGTGGGGAGGTTCGGCTGTACCGCGACATGCAGTTCGGCTGCAGCTCGCCCGGACCCATGGAGAAGACATGGACATGACCTTCACCGTCAGGCGAAACGTAATCGCCGGTCTGGCGTATGTTCATGACCTTTTCCAGAATGATCTGGGTGGGCGCCAGTTCGGGAACACTGAGCGTAATCGGTCCGAGGCCCCTGATCTGTTTTTCTGCAGGCACAGGACTCCGGTCCCAACTGTGTGCTTCCCCGCGCCACCGTCATCGGTCAGACGCAGACGCTGCCCCTCCGGGTCCTCGAAGTCGAGAACGGCCCGTCCTGCAACTTCGAAAATATCGCCGGTCTGGACGCCTTTATCGTTCAGGTGCTTTCGCCACCATTCTAGGTTTTCCACACCGTTCACACGCAAGCCGGTACGGATAACGCTATTGGTGCCGCGCTGTTCGCGCTGTACCGGCCAGTCAAAAGGTAACGTCCGTGCCGGGCGAAGCCAGCCCGTCTGCGTAAAACAGATGGTAGGCGCTGGTGTCGTCCTGATTGACGGTTTTCTTGACGAGCCGAAGTCCGAGCGTGTCGGTGTAGAAGCGCCGGTTGCCGGGCGCGTCGGCGGTGATGGCTGTCAAATGATGCAGCCCTGTCAGTTCCGATGCCATAATGTGCCTCCTTCAGATACGGAGTTGCTGTTGGCGGTTATATCGGTCGGGGCAGCCCGCGAGGAAAGTATCACCTGTTGAACAGTGTGTAACCAATAAGCCGCAATCGTCTTGCGTTCCGACAACGGTGGATAATTGGGGCTTGGCAGAACCTTTCACGTAAAGAATATATTAACCCTCAAATTTCGGTGTAATACCAAAACTAGATGAGTTTGACCCATCGAGTTTTGGTTGAGCTTGTGCGGCGATTGAGCATTTTCAGGGCGTGATGCGTCAGTATCGCAGCGCTCTGGTATAAGAGACCTGCTGGCGTAGCGTTTAGGGAGTTTGGTTTTGCGGCGCATTTTTCTCGGACTGCCCCTGCGTTGCTTGTTCTGATGTCTCTGCTTGCCGGTTGCGCCAGCCGGCCTGAAGGTGTGCTTGTACCCGTTGGCGATGCCGCTTCTCCCGGTACCACCAAGGTCGATCTTGTCGTGGCGACCACGCGCCGTCCATCCGACAAACCGGGCATTCTTTTCTCCGGCGAGCGTGACAAGCTCGTGTCGCTCAACGAGATTGTTGTGTCCATTCCGCCGGAAAAACCGCAAGGCGGGTGAAGTACAGTGGCCCAAGAAGCTGCCACCCAATCCGCAGAAGGATTTCACCACCGTCAGCGTGACGCCGCTCAAGACAGATGTGGAAATGGCAGGCTGGGTTCGCCCGCATCTGACCAAGAGTCGCCGCGTGATGGTCTTCGTGCACGGCTTCAACAATACGTTCGAGGATTCCGTCTATCGCTTTGCCCAGATCGTGCACGATTCTGGAGCCGATGTTGCGCCGGTGATCTTCACCTGGCCGTCGCGTGCCAGCGTGTTCGACTATAATTACGATAAGGAAAGCACCAACTATTCCCGCGACGCGCTGGAACAGATATTGCGCGCCATCGTTCGCGAACCCGAAGTCAAGGATATCACGGTCATGGCCCACTCAATGGGCAGCTGGCTGACGGTCGAGGCTCTGCGGCAGATGGCTATCCGCGACGGTCGCGTGAATGCCAAGATAACAGACGTCATTCTCGCATCGCCCGATCTCGACGTCGATGTGTTCTCGAAACAGTTTCTGGCGATGGGCAAGCAGCATCCGCGCTTCACATTGTTCACGTCGCGAGATGACAAGGCACTTGCATTGTCACGGCGTATTTCCGGCAATATCGACCGTCTCGGCCAGATCGATCCGTCAATCGAGCCGTATCGCTCCGAGCTTGAAAAAGCAGGCATTAGTGTCATCGATCTCACCAAGCTCAAGTCGGGCGATAGGCTCAACCATGGCAAATTCGCCTCCAGTCCAGAGGTCGTACAGCTGATCGGTCAGCGCCTTGTTGCAGGCCAGACCATCACGGATTCGCAGGTCGGTCTCGGTGATCGTCTGGGTGCAGTCGCGATCGGTACGGCCCAAGGTGTCGGTACGGCGGCTTCGCTGGTGGTAACAGCGCCGATTGCCGTGTTCGATCCGAACACGCGCAAAACCTATGACGAGCAGATTGATCGTTTCGGCCGTGCTGTCGGCAATACGGTTGGCGCAGTCACGATCCCGACGCAGTAGAACGCTTTGCCTCTGCAGTTGTCTTATTTAAGCTGACGCTGTAGGACTCGCGGCCAGAAAGTTCGGGCCGCGAGGAGGACCTCATGCAGATTATCCGCACCATCGAGGAGTTGCGGCAGGTGCTGGCGCCTGCGCGTCGTGCGGGCAAGCGCATCGGCTTCGTGCCGACAATGGGCTATCTTCACAAAGGCCATCTGGAACTTGTTCACCGGTCGCGCGCCGACAATGACGTGACTGTCGTGTCGATCTTCGTCAATCCGCTGCAATTTGGCGCGAATGAAGACCTCGACAAATATCCGCGCGATCTGGAACGCGATGCGGCTCTATTGCGCGGGGCAGAGGTCGATTACCTCTTCGCACCAGCCGTCAGCGAGATGTATCCGCGCCCAATGCAGACCGTGGTGGATGTGCCAGCCCTTGGCAACCAGATGGAAGGTGAGGCGCGTCCCGGCCACTTCGCCGGTGTCGCAACGGTGGTCAGCAAGCTTTTCAATATCGTTGGGCCTGATACCGCTTATTTCGGCGAAAAGGACTTTCAACAGCTCGTGATCATCCGCCGCATGGTGGAGGATATGGCGATACCCGTACGCGTGGTCGGTGTTGAGACGGTGCGGGAGAATGACGGGCTCGCCTGTTCGTCGCGCAACGTCTATCTGACGCCCGAACAGCGCGCCGCTGCCATCATCGTGCCGAAGGCGCTTGATGAGGCCGAGCGGCTTTATCGGTCCGGTCTGGACGATCCCGATGCGCTGGAAGCGGCAATTCGCGCCTTTATTGCCACAGAGCCGCTGGCGATGCCGGAAGTTGTGGCGCTGCGTGACCCCGAAACGCTGGAGCGCCTGGCGGCGGTGCAGGGGCACCCGGTGCTGATTGCGCTGTTCGTACGGCTTGGCACGACGCGGCTCCTCGATAATCGCGTGATTGCGCATGTCGCGCAGGAACAGGCGGCGTGAGATGAGCGCGCCCGTCAAACAGAAGCGACTGACGCCCAAGGCTATCTCGGCCCTGAAGGGTGAACGCCCGATTGTCAGCCTCACCGCCTATACGACACCGATTGCGCGTCTGCTCGATCCGCATTGCGACCTGCTTTTGGTGGGGATTCGCTCGGCATGGTGCTTTACGGCATGGATTCCACCCTTGCCGTGACGCTCGACATGATGATCGCCCATGGACAGGCGGTGATGCGCGGAGCGGAGACGGCTTGTGTCATCGTCGATATGCCGTTCGGTTCCTATCAGGAATCGAAGGAACAGGCGTTCCGCAATGCCGCCCGCGTGATGCAGGAAACCGGCTGCGACGGCGTCAAGCTCGAAGGCGGGGAGGAAATGGCCGAAACGGTCGATTTTCTGGTTCGGCGGGGCATTCCGGTGTTCGGTCATGTCGGCCTGATGCCGCAACAGGTCAATACGGTTGGCGGCTTCCGCTCGCTCGGACGCGATGACGATGAGGCCGACCGCATTCGCCGCGATGCGCAGGCTATCGCCGATGCCGGTGTCTTTGCGCTGGTCATTGAAGGCACGGTGGAGCCGCTGGCGCGCGCGATCACCGCATCGCTCTCCGTTCCGACGGTCGGCATCGGGGCTTCGGCAGCCTGCGACGGGCAGATACTGGTCTCCGACGATATGCTGGGGCTGTTTCAGGATTTCACACCGCGCTTTGTGAAGCGCTTTGCTCAATTGGCGCCGCAAGTGTCCGATGCGGCGAAAGCCTATGCCGAGGAGGTGCGGGCGCGTACATTCCCGGGGCCGGAGCATGTTTTCGGCGCTAAACCGAAAACTTAACCCTTAAATTCTGTGCCGTATGGCGGTAGCGCCTTGTAATTATTCGTCAATCGCGTTCAATGTCGGAAGTATTTTCCGGAGTTGCCGTGACCGACGATATTGCCCATACCGAACTGATTGCCGTGCTGGCCGCCGTGACCAGCGAACAGCCGCGCGTCATGACCGTGCGGCAGGCAAGCCCCGCCATCCGGCCCATTCGAAAGCGAGCACCGTTCGTTGCAATCGGGTCTGCGCGCCTGGGTGCAGTCGGAAACCGCGCATCCGGTCGGCTATCTGGAGCAGCTTACACCTTTGCCGACCGTGACCGTCACGCGCAGGGCGAACGCATCATCTCGATCAGCTATCTCGGCCTCGTGCGCGAAAGCGATGCGGCGGCAGGGCAGGCGGGCTGGCGCGGCTGGTATGATTATCTGCCATGGGAAGATCACCGTCAGGGCGAACCGGCCATCATGGAGCATCTCAACAATGCGCTCCTTGTCTGGGCCTATCGGGCCGAAACGCCGGAACTGACCGCGCAGCGCATGCGGCGCATCGCCTTCACTTTCGGCTTTGAAAACGGCGAGTGGGGCGGGCGCTGGAACGAAGACCTCGTGTTGCAGCGCTATGAGCTTCTTTACGAGGCCGGGCTGGTGGCGGAAGCCGGGATGAAGGAAGACGAGAACGGTCGTTCCATGTTTGCCGATCATCGCCGCATCCTTGCCACGGCGATTGCGCGGCTGCGCGCCAAGATCAAATACCGCCCGGTAGTGTTCGAGCTGATGCCGGACAGTTTTACGCTTTTGCAACTCCAACGGACTGTCGAAGCGCTGGCGGGCCTGCGCCTGCACAAGCAGAATTTCCGCCGCCTGATCGAGCAGCAGGATCTCGTCGAAGAAACCGGCGAAAGCGACAGCGAAACCGGCGGTCGCCCGGCAAAACTGTTCCGTTTCCGCTACTCGATTGTCGAGGAACGCGCCCTTTCCGAGCGCCATCTGGCTGGAGCCAAGCTGCCAATCTCCCGCGATTGACAATATACTCGAATCGAGTATAAGTTCATAAACATTAAATACTCATATTGAGTATAAATGGGTAGACAAGCATTTCCAGCAAAAGTGCGAAGCGGTTTTGCGCGGGACAATGCGTAGGTGACCTTGGAGGTCCAACCATGAACGATCATGTTTCCGTTTCGCAACTCTATGACCGCGTGGCCAAGGTGCTGCCCAAGGCGGAGTGGCTGGGCTTCGAAGACGACGTCGCAGCCATTCTCGAGCTGAAGAAAAGCGTAATGCCGTCATCCTTGCGCATAATTACCAGACACCGGAAATCTTCACTGCGTGGCCGATATTGTCGGCGACAGTCTGGCGCTGGCGCGCAAGGCTGCGGAGGTCGATGCCGATGTGATCGTGCTGGCGGGCGTGCATTTCATGGCCGAGACGGCCAAGCTGCTCAATCCCGGCAAGACGGTGCTGATCCCCGATATGGCTGCGGGCTGTTCGCTGGCCGACAGCATCACGCCGGAAGATGTGGCGCTGTTGCGCGAGGCGCATCCCGGCGTGCCGATCGTCACCTATGTCAACACATCTGCTGCCGTGAAGGCGGTATCCGATATTTGCTGCACCTCGGGCAATGCGAAAAGGTGGTGGAATCGCTTGGCGTACCGCGCGTGCTGATGATCCCCGACGAGTTTCTGGCGCAGAATGTGGCCCGCGAAACCGATGTCGAAATTCTCGCCTGGCATGGCCATTGCGAGGTGCATGAGCGGTTCACGCCCGACGATATCCGCGAATTGCGCGAAAGCCACCCCGGCGTGGTGGTTCTGGCCCATCCCGAATGCCCGCCGGACGTGGTGGCAGTTGCCGATTTCGCCGGTTCCACGGCGGTCATGTCGGACTATGTCGGCGAAAAGAAGCCGCAGCGTGTCGTGCTTTTGACCGAATGCTCGATGAGCGACAATGTTGCCGTCGACCACCCGGATGTCGAGTTCATCCGCCCGTGCAATCTCTGCCCGCATATGAAGCGGATCACGCTCGCCAATATTCGCGATGCGCTGGAAAACAACCGCCATGAAGTGACCGTCGATGCCGCACTGATGGAACCTGCCCGACGCGCCGTCGAGCGGATGCTGGCGGTATGAATACGCCCCGGTCCTCGTCATTGGCAGCGGCCTTGCCGGTCTGATGACGGCGCTGACGCCTCTCCGCAGCCGGTCTTGTTGGTGACGGTGGGAAACCTCGGCCTGTCCGGTTCCAGCACCTTGGCGCAGGGCGGCATTGCCGCAAGTGTTGGCGCGGACGACAGCACGGCGCTGCATCTGGCCGATACGATTGTGGCGGGCGACGGCCTGTGTGACGCAGGCGTGGCGGCAGAAATCATCGCGGCGGGCGCGGAGGTCGTGGCCGCGCTCGAAGCGCATGGCGTGCACTTCGACCGCAAGGCGGACGGTTCGTTTTCGCTCGGTCTGGAAGCTGCCCATAGCCGCCATCGCATCGTGCATGTGGATGGCGATGCGACGGGCGCGGGCATCGTGCGCGCCTTGATCGAAAGGGTTCTGGCGACGCCTTCCATCACCCTCATGGAAAACACTCGCGCCCTGCGGCTCCTCAGGCAGGACGACCGTGTTGTGGGTGCCAGCCTTGAAAATGTCGGGCCGGTTGTAGCCCGCGCCGTGGTGCTGGCGACGGGCGGGATCGGCGGACTTTATCAGGCAACGACCACGCCGCTCGGCAATCTTGGGCAGGGAGCCGCATTGGCAGGCCGCGCGGGCGCTGTGCTTGCCGATATGGAATTCGTGCAGTTCCACCCAACGGCGCTTGCCGTTTCTGCGCCGCGCCTGCCGCTCATCAGCGAGGCGGTGCGCGGGGAGGGTGCTCAACTTGTCAATGATCGCGGCGAGCGCTTCATGGGCGATATTCCGGGCCGCGAGCTTGCACCCCGTGATGTGGTGGCGCGCGCTATCGGCAGCGAGATTGCGCAAGGGCGCAAGGTCTTTCTCGATGCGCGCGCGGCTCTGGGCGCGCGGTTTGCGAGCCGGTTTCCGGGTATCGACGCGCTTTGCAGACAGCATGGCATCGATCCGGCCATGGATATGATCCCGGTCAGACCGGCCACGCATTACCATATGGGCGGGATCAGGACCGACGGCAATGGGCGCAGCAGTCTGCCGGGTCTCTGGGCGGTGGGCGAAGCGGCCTGCACCGGCCTGCATGGCGCGAACCGGCTTGCCAGCAATTCGCTGCTTGAAGCCGCCGCGATGGGGCTGCGCGCCGCACGCGCGCTCGGTGATGAAAGCGCGGTCGCCGTTCGGCATCCCGTGCCGGTCAGCCCGCCGCAAAATGCCGATCCCGAACCGGTACGGCGCATTGTTTCCAACCATCTTGGCCTGCTGCGTGATGAAGAAGGTTTGCGTTCTGCAATCACCACCCTTCTCCTCCTCGCGGAGACCGACGATGCCGCTGTGGCGCTGGTCGCTGCAGTTGCGGCATTTGAACGGCGCGAGTCCCGCGGCAGCCATGCCCGCACCGATTATCCCGCCAAAGATGCGGCCCCAGCCCGCAGCTTTCTCACCTTCCGGCAGCTTTCGCATTGGCTCGCGAAATAGCCGCGTCTCACCCTGTTGCAAGGATTGCATGATGAACCTGCCGCGCCTGTCTCCGCTTGTCGTCGAACCGATGGTGCGCGCCGCACTTTTGAAGATCTGGGGCTTGCTGGCGATATTACCAGCAATGCGGTGGTGCCGGAGGATCACCGCTCGGCCATGCTGTTCAGCCTGCGCCAGCCGGGCGTCATCGCCGGGCTGGATGTGGCCGAAATGGCGTTTCGTCTGGTCGATCCGGAAGTCACATTCGAACGTCTGGCGCGGGACGGTCAGTCTCTTGAGAAGGGGCGGATGTTGCCCGCGTTTCCGGCTCGTCGCGCTCGATCCTGGCGGGGAGCGCACGGCGCTGAATTTCCTCGGCCATCTGTCCGGCATTGCCACAGCCACCGCCGGCTTGGTGCAGGCGGTCCAAGACACCAGGGCCTCCATCGTCTGCACGCGCAAGACGACACCTGGGCTGCGCGCCTTGCAGAAATATGCCGTCAGGGCAGGCGGCGGCATGAACCACCGTTTCGCGCTTTATGATGCGGTGCTGATCAAGGATAATCATATCGCAGTCGCTGGCGGCGTGCGCAAGGCCATCGAACGCGCCAAGGCTGGTGCCGGTCACATGGTCAAGATCGAAGTCGAAGTCGATACGCTGCAACAACTCGATGAAGCCATGGAGACGGGTGTGGATGCGGTGCTGCTCGATAATATGTCGCCTGCGCAGTTGCGCGAGGCGGTGTCGGTGATCGCCGGGCGCGCCATTTCGGAAGCATCCGGCGGCATCACGCCTGAAACGGTGGCGGCGGTTGCCGCCAGCGGGTTGATCTGATTTCGGTTGGCTGGACAACGCACAGCGCGCCAAACCTCGATATTGGGCTCGATTTTGAACTGAGTAACTGAGGCATTACGCTTTGAGTAATATGGGAGATGGCCCCTCCTGCATCACCAAATTTCAAACGTGTTCTGCTATCAGGGTTTGTTCACCTCGCGAGGCTTGGTCTTGCGTATTTGAGGCGAGAATTCCATACATAAAAACATGATTGAATTATTCATATTTTTATGTCACAAAGTCACTGACTGATAGTCAGTCATGAGTCGTGTGGCGGTCTGGCAGCTTGCTTGTGTGCGTGCCGACTGCCGGATCGCCGTCACGGCAGTACCGCTCAGAATGAGGAACATCGAGCAGGAGGGAAGCGTGATGCTTCACCATACGGAAAACTGGCCTTACGTCGTCACCCTCTCGAGGGGCGTATCGACCGCGGAAGAAACGCGTGAATTCTTTGATGTCTGGAACCGTTGGCTTGATGCAGGAACACCCTTTGTCACGATCCGCCGTTTTCTGGATGAGGATGCTCTTGCGCATCCCGAAGGCTCGGCGCGTGAAGTCAAACAGTGGTTTCAGCAGAATGCACAGCGCATTCGCGCACAGGTGCTGGGCATGGTGAACATCGTGCCGGAATCTGTTTATGAACAGGCGAGCCGCATGGATGCTGAAAAGCTGTTTCGCGTTCCGGCGGGCACATTCTCCAATGTCGACGCGGCGTTACATTGGTTGGAGGATCGGGTTGTTCGACCAAACCAGCTTGATTTTGACAGGGCGGCGATCCGGGATAAATTGGCACCGTCCTGAAGTTCCGGAGATTGATTTGCCGTCCACCGCCATCAAGCCCAAACCTCGCACCAAACCAGCGGAAATACGTCGCAACGAACTGATGGCGGCAGCCGAAGCCCTCTTCCTCGAGAAGGGCTTCGCGGCGACAAGCGTGGATGAAATCGTGCGTCTGGCGGATGTCGCCAAAGGTACGTTCTATCTGCATTTTCGCAGCAAGGACGATATGCTGATCGCCTTGCGGCAGCGCTTTATCGACCGGTTCTGCGAAGGGCTGGAGCAGCAGTTGGAACAATGTCCAGTCGATGACTGGCAGGGAAAGCTGGCTGTCTGGGCCGAAACCGGCATTGCCGGCTATCTCGACAATTATAAGCTCCACGACATGGTGTTTCACGATTTCCATCCACCCATGCGCCGCATGAAACAGGAAAATCCGGCAATCATCCGGCTTGATGCCCTATTGACCGACGGTAATGCTGCAGGCGCGTGGAAAATAGCCGATACACGTTTGACCGCCGTGCTTCTGTTTAATGCGTTGCACGGTGCGGTCGATGAGATCATCTCCAATCCGGATATGATGGATCGTGTCGAAATGGTCGCCGGAGTGAAAGCATTTTTCCTGCAGGCAGTTCGCGCATAGCAGTTACCCCAAAGAAAAGGGAGGCTGGGTGCCTCCCTCTATCCATCTGTTTTCACAAGTGTGTTGATCTCGAAACCGGTTCCCACTTTCAGGAGATAGGCTCTGGCACGAATGCTGGGCTTATTTCTCGACGAAAGCCTTCTCGATGACGTAATGTCCGGCTTCGCTCTGGCTGCCTTCGGTGAACCCGCGCTCTTCCAGAATCTGTTTTGTTTCGGCCAGCATTTCCGGGCTGCCGCAGAGCATCATGCGGTCGTCGTCGTGGTTAAACTCGGGCAGACCGACATCGGTGAACAACTGGCCCGAGCGGATGAGATCGGTCAGGCGACCTCGGTTCTTGTAGGGCTCACGCGTGACGGTCGGGTAATAGATGAGCTGCTTCTGCACCATTTCTCCGAGGAATTCATCCTGCGGCAGTTCACTGGCGATGAAATCCGTATAGGCGAGTTCGGCGACCTGACGCACGCCATGAACGAGAATGATCTTCTCGAAACGTTCGTATGCTTCCAGATCGCGAATGATCGACAGGAATGGTGCGAGGCCGGTGCCGGTCGAGAGCAGCCAGAGATTTTTCCAGGCTTCAGATTGTCGTAGAGCAACGTGCCGACCGGCTTCTTGGACAGGATGATCTGGTCGCCAACCTTCAAATGCTGGAGCTTGGAAGTGAGCGGACCGTTCGGCACCTTGATCGAGAAGAATTCCAAGCCGTCTTCATAAAGGCTAGAGGCAATCGAATAGGCACGCGTGAGCGGCTTGCCGTTCACTTCAAGCCCATCATGATGAACTGACCGCTCTGGAAGCGAAAACCGGGGTCGCGCGTCGTGCGGAAGGAAAACAGCGTATCGGTCCAGTGATGGATGTCGGTGACGGTTTCCTGATTGAAGTTGCTGCTCATTTTCGGAACTGTCTCTGTCTTGCTCCTGCACCGCTTGGGAGGACGGCGTCCAGGGAATTGGATTGGTTGGTTCGGTCTTATCGGTCATTGCTGCATTTTGCCCGCAACCATGCACCTCCGTGGAGACTGCATCCGCTGCAGGCAAAACGCCTTGATCGCAATCAATGTAAGCGCGTCATGCTGCCTTCAGGGTGGCTTCCGCGAATTCGTAATTGGCCAGCTTGTCGAGGAAATTCGTTACATAGTCAGGCCGACGATTACGGAAATCGAGATAATAGCTATGTTCCCAGACATCAAGCCCTAATAGCGCCTTGCCTTCGCCGGTTGCCAGCGGATTGGAGCCGTTTGGTGTCTTGGTGACCTTCAGCTTGCCGTCATTGGCAAGAACCAACCACGCCCAGCCAGAACCGAACTGGCCGACGGCTGCAGTCTTGAAGGCTTCCTTGAACTGGTCGACATTGCCGAAATCCTCGACGATCTTCTTTTCCAGAGAACCGGGCAGGCGTCCACCGGTTGCCGACAGGTTCTGCCAGAACAGATTGTGGTTCCAGTGCTGGCCAGCATTGTTGAACACCGGAGCGAGATCGGCCTTGTCCTTGGCGAAGAGGACGATTTCTTCGAGCGTTTTATCCTTGAGCGCGTCATTCTTTTCAACGAAACCGTTGAGTGCCGTCACATAGGCCTGATGGTGCTTGCCGTGATGCAGCTCGAGCGTTTCCGTACCCATTCCGACGCCTTCAAGTGCGTTGGTTGCGAAGGAAGTGGTGGCAAAGTGAAGCTCATTTTAAAACTCCTGATCGCTTGAGCATGATCACCGGTCGGCATCCTGAGGATCGATTCCGGTGTCGACTCTGGCTTTGACGAAAGCCGGTTTGAATATTGAAAATTCAGAATTATCTTGCTTTGACAGGTCTGATCGCCTATTTAACAAGATAATCCTTCTTTAAATAGAAAACGGCACATATGTCAAGGAATGACTTTCTAAATACCAATGAATTGGGAGCACGTTCTCCCGCAGGAAGGATCATGCTCTCGCTCAAGATGCGGGGAGCGCAGACCGCGGCGACCATCGGAGAGCATTTGGGAACCACAGGTGAGGCGGTTCGCCAACAGCTGGTGCGTCTTGCCGAGGAGGGGCTTGTTTCCTCACATTCCGTGTCGCAGGGCGTTGGTCGACCCTCATTGTTCTGGGATTTAACCGAAGCCGGTAACAAACGTTTTCCCGATACACATGCCGATTTGACTGTTCAGCTTCTTCATTCGGTACGCGCCATTCTTGGTGACGATGCGCTGGACACGCTGATCGCCCATCGCGAGACCGAGACGCGACGTCAATATCAGACACGCCTGAAGGATTTGCCTCTTGACCAGCGAGTGAAGGAACTTGCCGATATTCGTTCCGCCGAGGGCTACATGGCTGATGCCGTAAAGCGGGAAGACGGTTCCTGGGTGCTCATAGAAAACCATTGTCCGATCTGTGCCGCTGCCGATGCTTGTCAGGGCTTTTGCAGGTCGGAGCTTCAGGTATTCAGGGCCGTGCTTGGCCCTGATGTTTCTGTAAACCGCACCGAGCATATTCTGGCCGGTGCACGGCGCTGTGCTTACGTTATTGCGCCAACCGCCTAACCATCCTTTCAGCCCTAACCACCCTTTCAGCATTGTGCCGGTTGCGGCTGTTTCGCGCTGCGGACCAGAGCAAGCGCTGATACGAACGCCAGTGCAGACAGAATGGCAAAACCGGAGAAGAGCCAAAGTGCGGCATGTGCGGTGCCGGCAAAGCCACCGGGATTGGTGAGGCCAGCCATATTGGCAACCATTCCGGCAAGTGCGGCACCAAGGGCGGTCGTAAAAGCTGTACCATCGTCACGGACGCGGAAGCCAGATTTTGATCCTCTGTGTCGGCGCGCTTGAAAATGCGGGTCAGCAGATGCGGCCATGTCAGGCCGACGCCGAAACCGATGACCGCCAGCGCGATACAGATCGGCAGCAGATCATACCAATGTCCTTCGCTGCCTGCGGGAATGAGAACAGCCAGCGTTACCATGCCTGCCACCCCCATGACGGGGGCGGCGAGAATCACACGGTCAGTGCGCCCGGCGGCAACTCCTGACGATCCGATAGAGCCAAGGGTCCAGCTGCCGCCCATGATGGCTGCCAGATACCCCGCAACAAGCGGCGACTGGTTGTGCAATACCTGAAAGAACAGCGGCACGAAGACCTCAGCACTGGTAACGGATGCGCTGAGGAAGGCAAGCGTCAGATAGAGCGCGCCGAGTTTCTGGATACTGAACGAGCCTTTCGGAAGGATGCGCCTGCCGGCTTTCTTTTCCACTGCGGCAAGGAGAAGCAGCAGGACAATGGCAACCGCGACACCACCGGCATTCAGCGCCAGCTCAGATGAAATGCTCCCGGCAGAGACGGCAAGGACAGCAGCAGCCAAAGGATGAGTTGCGGCCAGGCAAGCCGGTCATTGCTGGCGGCAGCGCCGGATTCACGCGGCAGGATAATCATGGCCATGACGGTAAACAGGGCAATCACTGGCGCCAGTGACCAGAAAGCGGCGCGCCAGACGCCAAGCTCCGCAAAAACACCGCCGATGGCTGGGCCGACAAGGGTGGCGACGCCCCACATGCCGGAAACGAGACCAATGGCGCGCGGCCATAGTGCTTCGTCGAAAACGATGCGGATCATGGAATAGGAGAGCGCCAGCATCATGCCGCCGCCAAGGCCTTGTATGGCGCGCCCCGCCAGCATGACGGGCATGGATGGGGCCAGACCGCAAGTCAGGGTTCCGGCAGCGAAGATGACCGCCGCGATCAGGTAGGCGCTGCGCGGGCCTGCCTGTGAAAGCAGGCGCGGCACGAGGGCTGAGCCGAGAATGGATGCAGTCACGAACAGCGCCGTGTTCCACGCATAATAATCCATGCCGCCAATGTCGGCGACGACTGTTGGCAGGATGGTTGTCGCGATGAACACGTTGATGGCATGAAGCGCCACGCCGCCAACAAGCGTCAGCGAAACAATGCCGTTTCTACCTGCGAACAGATCTCCCCAACCGGCGGTCGGCTTGTGATCCTGCATTTCATTTTCCTCTGACTGTCATTAAGCGGTCGAAAGCCCGAATAAGGCCGATCCGAACATGGAAATAATGGCTACGCCCGTGCCTATAATTTGTCAAGCAAGCGCTTGTTTAATCGGATTGATGATACTCATGAAACTGTAGCAAGCTGTCTTGCCGGGTTGAAGCCATTTGTCCAGGCAAAGACTTTCAATGAAAATGACGGGGCAAGGGGCGAGTAAGAGGACGGGGTTCAAATCCTCGCAAAAGCTCTATATGAAGCTCACCCGCCGGAGGTGGAGAAGCAATCCGCGATAGCTTGTGGGGAAATTTTTCCCGATAATGCTGTGGCGGATTTGTGTTTCTGTCACAAGCTTCCTATAAGCCTTCAAATAATTTGGGAAACTACTTGTATGTTTCCTCAACTTGGCAAACCAGCCTTGCTGGCGAGGCCAGATTTCTCCTTTTGGACGACCCGGAACTCTCATGATCCAGACGCCTTACTATCTGATCGACAAGACCAAGCTGAAGCGCAACATGGAAAAGGTTGCATATGTGCGCGAGAAATCCGGCGCCAAGGCGCTGTTGGCGCTGAAATGCTTTGCCACGTGGTCGGTATTTGATCTGATGAGCGAATATATGGATGGCACGACATCGTCTTCGCTCAATGAAGTGCGTCTCGGTCACGAGAGATTTGGCGGCGAAACCCATGCCTACAGCGTGGCCTACGCCGATAACGAGATCGACGACGTTATCAGCCATGCCGACAAGATCATCTTCAATTCCATCGGACAGCTGGAACGCTTCGCCGACAAGGCAGCGCATATCAGGCGCGGCTTGCGCCTCAATCCGGGTGTCTCGTCCTCGGGCTTCGATCTGGCCGATCCGGCGCGTCCGTTCAGCCGTCTTGGCGAGTGGGACGTGGCGAAGGTGGAAAAGGTCATGGATCGCGTTACCGGTTTCATGATCCATAACAATTGCGAAAACTCCGATTTCGGTCTTTTCGACAAGATGCTGACCGACATTGAAGAAAAATTCGGCTCGCTTCTCCATCGCGTTGAATGGGTGAGCCTTGGCGGCGGCATCCATTTCACCGGCGACGATTATCCGGTCGATGAATTCTGCGCACGCCTGAAGGCGTTCTCGGAAAAGTTCGGCGTTCAGGTTTATCTGGAGCCGGGCGAGGCCTCGATCACCAGAACCACGACTCTGGAAGTCACGGTTCTCGACACGCTTTATAACGGCAAAAACCTTGCCATCGTCGACAGTTCCATCGAAGCGCATATGCTTGACCTGCTCATCTATCGCGAAAAGGCGAAGATGGCGCCAAACAATGGCGAGCACAGCTATATGGTCTGCGGCAAATCCTGCCTTGCAGGCGATATTTTCGGCGAGTTCACGTTCGACAAGGAGCTTTCCATCGGCGACCGCCTCTCATTTGAAGATGCGGCCGGTTATACGATGGTCAAGAAGAACTGGTTCAATGGCGTGAAAATGCCTGCGATTGCCGTGCGCGAGCTGGATGGCACGGTCAAACTTGTCCGCGAATTTGATTATGCGGATTTTGAGGGTTCGCTCTCCTGAGCCCTGCGCCGCAGTATTAATTAGCGGCGTAAAACTTAAACAGGTTCTACGGCTGAGGGCGCCGGGGACGAGAAACAGATGGCGGGGAACCGCTGGAAGAGGAAGCATCGACAGAAAATGAAGAAGAACGTTCTCATTATCGGCGCCGGGGGCGTGGCACAGGTTGTTGCACATAAATGTGCGCAAAACTCTGACATATTGGGCGATATCCATATTGCGTCCCGCACGGTTGAGAAATGCCGCAAGATTATCGATAGCGTGCATGAAAAGAAGAGCCTCAAGACCGAGGTGAAGCTGGAAGCGCATGCGCTGGACGCAATGGATATTGAGGCCACCAAGGCTCTGATCCAGAAGACGGGCGTTCAGATCGTCATCAATGTCGGCTCGGCCTTCCTCAATATGTCGGTCCTTCGCGCCTGTATCGACACGGGCGTTGCTTACATGGACACGGCCATTCACGAAGATCCGAAGAAGATCTGCGAGACGCCGCCATGGTATGGCAATTACGAATGGAAGCACCTCAAGGAATGTGAAGAGAAGGGCATCACCGCCATTCTCGGTATCGGCTTCGATCCGGGCGTGGTCAATGCCTATGCGCGTCTGGCAGCCGATGATTATCTCGATGAAGTCAAATCCATCGACATCGTTGACATCAATGCCGGTTCGCATGGCCGCTGGTTCTCGACCAATTTCGACCCGGAAATCAATTTCCGCGAATTCACCGGCACAGTTTATTCCTGGCAGAAGGGTGCCTGGCAGTCGAACAAGATGTTCGAAGTCGGCCACACGTTCGACCTGCCTGTCGTCGGCCCGAGCAAGGCTTATATGACCGGCCATGATGAAGTGCATTCGCTTTCCAAGAACTATCCGAACGCGGATGTCCGCTTCTGGATGGGCTTTGGCGATCACTACATCAATGTCTTCACGGTGCTGAATAATCTGGGCCTCCTGTCCGAGCAGCCAGTCAAGACCGCTGAAGGTCTGGAAGTCGTGCCGCTCAAGGTGGTCAAGGCCGTTCTGCCTGATCCGTCGTCACTGGCACCGGATTACACCGGCAAGACCTGCATTGGCGATTTCGTCAAGGGCACCAAGGACGGCAAGGAAAAGGAAGTCTTCATCTACAACGTTGCCGACCACAAGGACGCTTACAACGAAGTGGGTTCGCAGGGTATTTCCTATACCGCTGGTGTACCCCTGTCGCTGCCGCCATCCTGATCGCTTCGGGCGAATGGGATGTGAAGAAGATGGTCAATGTGGAAGAGTTGAACCCGAAGCCTTTCCTCAACATCCTGAACCATATCGGCCTGCCATCCCGTATCAAGGATGAAAACGGCGACCGCGCACTCGATTTCGCGTAAGGTTCTAGCTTAGCACTATCGAAAACCCCGCTTTGGCGGGGTTTTTCATTTTCTCGATCCTCATCCTGAGGAGGCCCGCAGGGCCGTCTCGAAGGATCGAAGGATCGCCCTTCGAGGCTTCGCTTCGCACCTCAGGGTGAGGGATGCGACTATTCAGGCATCTTTGGCCAGGTGTCAGACAGCCGATATCCACCGGGAAACGGGTCGCTCGGATCGAGCATGAGCTGCGAGGTTCCCGTCACCCATGCGCGGCCGGAAATGATCGGGCTGATGGCGGGCTTGCCGCCCAATTCCAACACCTTGTCCAGCCGACAATGAAACTCCGTACCCAGCACCGATTTGCCGATAAATCTTTCACCGGCTTGCATTTGGCCCTTTGCGTGCAGCACGGCCATGCGGGCCGAACAGCCGGTGCCGGTCGGCGAGCGGTCGAGCTTGGCCGGACGGATGGCCACGGTATTCACGCCGGTCAGGACATCACCCTCGCGCGTCACCGGCTCGGTGATCTGGCAGAAGGAAATGTGGTTCCAGTCTTTTCAGGATGGCGGAAGCCAAGCTGTTCATTGGCGGCTTTGGTGATCTTCACCCCGATCTCGGCCAGTTCCGCGCTTGACCCGGCTCGATCTTCATGCCGATCTGCGCCGCGTCGATAATGACAAAACTGTCGCCGCCATAGGCCGTATCGACCGTGACTGTGCCGATCCCGTCGACTTCAAGCGCAGCATCGAGCCTGTCTGCGAAAGACGGCACATTGCGCACCGAAATGCGCTCGGCCTTGCCGTTGCGGCATTCAGCTTCCACTTCGATGATTCCGCCGGGCGCTTCCAGTACCATGCGCGTCACCGGCTCCTGCATCGGGATGATACCGCTGTCGAGCAGCACTGTCGAAACGCAGATCGAGTTCGAACCCGACATGGGCGGTGTATCGGCGGGTTCCATGATGATGAAACCCATCTGCGCGCGCGGGTCTTTCGGCGGCACCAGCAGGTTGACGTGGCGAAAGACGCCGCCGCGCGGTTCGTTCAGCACGAAATTGCGTAAGGTCTCGTCGCGGGCGATGAAGCGCGATTGTTCCCATAAGGTATCGCCGGGAGGAGGCGCGACACCGCCGACGATGACATCGCCGACCTCGCCCTCTGCGTGACAGCCGACAATATGGATGACCTTGGTGCTGCGCATGATGCCTCCTGCAATTCCTGCAATCATTCCTATCGGTTAGGTGTCAGCGTCAATCATTTATCGGACGGCCAATTGCGCTTTCGCGTCAGAATGAGGATTTCATTCCTCTCAGTGGCAGGAGATGAAAAATCCATTTCGAGACGTGTTGCTTCTTTGAACAAGTCTGCTATCCATGATGCTCTAATTTTGTGCAAATCGATGCGCAGCCCGCTTGGCTCCGGATCAGTTTCTGGAACATACACAACGTTCCCAATAGAAATTGAACAACCCGAAAAATGGGATGTAGTCGCTTTACGAGCGACGGACATCCTTAGCCGGCATGGGACGGTCGATGATCGTATTTCCACGCCTCTTCTCAGATTGACTTGGTCTCTGATGTTCCGAGGTGCGGCCTCAGTAAAATGGAACATCCGGCGGATTGACGGCCCTGGATGCTTCGGGGAGCGAACTATGGACAGGACAATTGATGCGGGTTTTCAGCAACCCCATGAATCCGGCACGCAGCGCTGGGGCCGGGAGATGGCGGCGGCGCTGAAGCTTGGCTGGCCGTTGATCTTCACCAATCTCGCAGGCAGCGCTGACGGCTACCGATGTCATCTTCATCGGCCGTCTCGGCGCGGACACGCTTGCTTCGGCGCTGCTGGCGACAAGCTTCTATCATACGCTGATGATCTTCTCGATGGGGCTTGTTTCAGCTGTGATGCCGATGATCGCCATTGCGCTCGGCAAGAACCGCCATTCAGTCCGCGATGTGCGCCGCACCGTGCGTCAGGGATTCTGGACCGCGATCATGATCGCGATCCCGATCTGGATTGTGCTCTGGCATTGCGAGGAGATTTTTCTGTTTCTCGGCCAACGCCCTGATATTGCCGCTCGTTCGACCGACTTCATGCACACGCTGCAATGGGCGCTGCTGCCTTATCTCGGCTATATCGTCCTGCGCTCGTTCTTTGCGGCCATGGAAAAGCCGATGTGGACACTGCTGATTGCAGCACTCGCTATCGGCTTCAACGCGCTCGCCGGTTGGACGCTGATTTTCGGCCATTTTGGCTTTCCGCGCATGGAACTGCACGGCGCTGGTATCGCCACTACAGCGTCAAGTACAATGATGTTCCTTGGACTTGCGTTCATCACACTGCGTCATCGCCGCTTCCGTCGCTATCATCTGTTCGGTCGGTTCTGGCGTCCTGACTGGCCGCGCCTGCTTGAACTTTGGCGGATTGGTATCCCGATGGCGCTGACTTTCGTGTTCGAGACGTCCATCTTCTATGCAGCCGTCGTCATGATGGGTCGTATCGGACCCACCGCCATGGCGGCCCATGCGGTGGCGATCCAGATCGCATCACTGAGCTTCATGGTGCCGCTCGGTTTCGGACAGGTTGCAACCGTGCGCGTAGGCAGAGCCTATGGCGCTGGCCACCCCAAAGCGATTGCCTATGCCGGCTGGAGCGCTTATTTCCTCGGTGTCGGCTTCATGGCTGTGATGGGCCTCCTGATGGTTCTCATACCGCGCTTGTTCATCGGTGTTTTTCTCGATCTGCACGATCCGCAAAATCAGCCGGTGATGGAACTTGCCGTTACGTTCCTTGCGCTTGCCGCCCTGTTCCAGATTGTTGATGGTGCCCAGGCGGTCGCTGCGGGCATGCTGCGCGGCCTGCGTGATACACGGATACCGATGTTCCTGGCGCTATTCGGCTATTGGGGTGTCGGCTTGCCGCTCGGCGCCTTGCTTGCGTTCGTTCGAACTCGGCGGTGTGGGTATCTGGCTCGGTCTCGCTGCCGGTCTCGGCATCGTTGCGGTGTTGATGACATTGCGGTGGCGCAGGCATCTCGCGCATGTCTCGGCCCATCCGGCCTAACAAAAGCCATACGACATCGCGTCGTATGGCTTTTGATTTGCAACTCCGAGACTTACTTCGTCAGCGCGGTGATGCGGTCGAGCGCGGCACCAAAGCCTTTCAGCGAAACCTTGAAGGCGACAGGCTGGCTGGGGCTCAAGGCCGTCGTGGTGACATTGATATTGGTGCCGGCTTTAAGCGCTGCGACCTGCTTCGCGTCGAAACTTACCGGCGCCAGACAACCTTGGGGCAGACAGGTGGAGAAAGCCAGATTAGGCCCTGCGGCTTCATCGATCTTGAGTGCCGCGCCTTTTGCCAGGTCGAGACCGAAGGGCATCAGGAAAACGCCTTCGACCTTGCCGTCGGTATTGCGCAATTCTGCAGTGAGGACGCGCTGGCCGGTCTGTGTACTGCTCTGGTCCTGACGCATGACACAGATGCTTGTTTCCTTTGGGTCTGGCAGGAAACGGTCCAGTCTTGATAGGTCTCCTGAAGAGTGCTTGCTCCACCGGGAAGAGGAGCCGCCAGCACTGGTGTGCCGATAATGGAAGCGAGCGTGAATGCAAGACCGATTGAGCGATAGTTTTTCATAAATAGATTCTCTCTGAAACTAATGAGTCCTGGAGCCGTATAATAAGACGCGGCGTCCAGGAAAACTCTATTGAGCATAAAATATCCATGTCTTCAACGACGGATTATTGTTTGTATATTTGCTATATAAGTAGATGTTAATACAATTTAATCCCTATAAACTGTATTTTCTACAGCGCAAGGTTTTCTCCGCACCCCTTTTCCTTGCGGGGTGGGAACTTTAAAGTCACTGGTTGACGGGCCTGCCTGTGGTGCCGGGAGGAGAGAACGTGACGCTACGCTATCAGATCGTTGCCTTGGCGATTGTGCCTCTTATCGTGGCCATTCTGACGGTGACCGCCTTTATTACCTGGCAATCGGCAAATCTCGTGCAAAGCAGTATCGCGACTTTCGAAAAGAATATGCTGAAAGCCAAGGAGACAGAACTTCTCAATCTTACCAATCTGGCGCTTTCCTCCATACAGCAGATTTACGACGAGGCTGGTCCCGCCGATACTGCAGCCATGGAAAAGGTGCGAAAGATCCTGACGTCGCTCGATTATGGTCGCGATGGCTATTTCTTCGTCTATGACTACGACGGCAACAATGTCGTTCATCCCCGTCAGACATTCCGGCCCGGCCATAATTGGCTCGATCTTGTCGATCCCGACGGCGACCGCGTTATCGCCAATCTGATTGGCAAAGCCAAGGAAGGCGGAGGACTGCACCAATATAAATGGGAAAAGCCGTCGAGCGGCGAAATGGCCGACAAGCTCTCATTTGCTGTTGGCCTGGATAAGTGGAAGTGGATGCTCGGAACGGGCGTCTATCTCGATGACGTCTATGCACAGACTGCCGCCGCAAATGCGGATTTTCGTGCCAATATCCGTACAACCTTCCTCATCGTCAGCCTGATAGCCGTGCCTGCCGTAATGCTCGTCTTCGCGACCTGTATGCTGCTCAATCTGCGCGAGCGGCGCATGGCCGACAACAAGTTGAAGGAGCTGGCGCAGCGCATCATCGACACGCAGGAAGAAGAACGAGCGCGTCTGGCGCGCGAGCTTCATGACGGTATTTCCCAAAATCTCGTCGGTGTTCGCTATGCTATCGATCTTGCAAGTCGTCAGGTGAGAATGGGCAGCGGAGGTGCACCGCTTGCAATCGAGAAAGCATCGGATGCGCTCAATGGTGCGATCAAGGAAGTGCGGCGGCTTTCACACGATTTGCGCCCGCGCATTCTGGACGATCTTGGGCTGACGGTAGCTCTTAAAGCCCTGTGTGAGCATTTTCGGAGCGAACAGGCATTGAAACGCGCTGGAAGCAGGCGGGCTGAACGAGACGCTGAAGCCGGAGGCAAGCACTGCACTTTATCGCGTCGTGCAGGAGGCGCTCACCAATGTCGAGCGTCACTCTGGTGCAAGCCATGTTGGAATCCGGCTGTGGGGTGCTAATGGCAAGGTAACAATGACCGTTGCGGACGACGGCAATGGTTTCACCGCGCGGGATCTGAAGGACGAGCTGTCGGGTTTGGGCTTGCGTAATATGCAGGAGCGAATGGCACATTTCGGCGGTGTACTCTTGGTTGAAACCAGCACAGATGGTACGCAACTCACCGCGCGTTTGCCGAAATCGGCAACAGAAAGAAGGCGGGAACCGGAAGTCGCATGACGAACGAATGCAAGATTCGCGTATTGCTCGTGGATAATCATCCGCTGGTGCTGGATGGCCTGCGAGCTGTGCTCGAAACCTATGATGATATCGATATTGCAGGAGCGGCCTCCAATGCGCGAGCTGCTCTTGAATTGGCGCTTTCCGTCAATCCCGATGTGGTTCTGATGGACATCAATATGCCGCTTCTCAACGGTATCGACGCTATCGAACTGTTCAAGAAGCAGTTGCCCGGCATTCGTATTCTCATGCTTTCGATGCATGATAGCCGCGAATACATCTCGACTTCCATCATGCGCGGCGCGTCGGGCTATGTGCTAAAGGATGTGTCCACGACTGAAATCGTTGCTGCCATTCACGCGGTTGCGTCGGGCGGAACATATTTCTCGTCCGGCGTTTCGGAAGCTCTACTCGATAGCGGAGAAAGAAAGTCGGAAGGCTTGTCCACGCGCGAGAATGACGTACTCGTACTGGTTGCCGAAGGTGGAAGCAATCGCGAGATTGCGACGCGGCTCGGTATTTCGGAAGCGACAGTCGAAACTCACCGCAAGAACATCAAGAAGAAGCTTGGAATTGCCAGCACTGCCGGGCTTACGCGCTATGCTATCGAAAACCGGCTACGCCTGTCTTCGCAATAACATATATCCAGTTTCATCTCCCGATATCGCCTTACCCACTAATGGGTAGCGCTCTGTTTCTTAGAACTTTCGTCCGCTTGCGGCGTGGAATCGCCAGTCCTATCATTCGCTCCAAAACCGCTTGAGGAGGCGGAACAGAAGGGGAGGAGCGATGTCGGTTATGCTGGCGTTGTCGCGTGCTATCGACGCGGCCAATAATTTCATCGGAAAATCCGTATCGTGGCTGGTGCTTCTGGCAGTGCTTATCAGCGCCATTAATGCGATTTCGCGCAAGCTGTTCAATGCCAGCTCGAACGCGTGGCTGGAAGCACAATGGTATCTGTTCTCGGCAGTCTTTTGATCGCCGCCGGATATACACTGCTGCATAGCGAGCATGTAAAGGTCGATCTTCTCTACAGCCGCTATTCGCGCCGGACTCAGCTCCTCGTCGAGATTTTCGGGACGATCTTTTTCCTCCTGCCTTTCTGCCTCATCACGATCTATCTGTCGTGGCCCATCGTGGAAGCCAAGATCGCAAGTGGCGAAACCTCCAACAATACGGGCGGGCTCGTTCTCTGGCCGGTCTGGGTGTTGATACCCATCGGCTTCGGGCTGCTTGCGTTGCAGGGCATCTCCGAACTCATCAAGCGCATCGCTATTCTGCAAGGGCGCATACCGGATACGGTCGCCATTGAAGACGCTGAAGCCAGGGCGCTCTGAGGGGAACGGATATGGTTGCTTTTATTGCGGAAAATCTCGCGCCGCTGATGTTTCTTTCGCTGGTGGTCGTGTTGTTGCTTGGCTACCCGGTGGCTTTCGCGCTGGCCTTTGTCGGTTTTGCCTTTGGTTTCGTCGGCATCGAGATAGGGCTTCTGCCGGTCAATTTGTTTGGAGCGATACCGGATCGCATCTTTGGGCAGATGTCGAACGAGACATTGCTGGCCATTCCGTTCTTCACGTTCATGGGGCTGATACTGGAGCGAAGCGGCATGGCGGAAGATCTGCTCGATACGATCGGGCAGCTTTTGGCCCGGTGCGCGGCGGCCTTGCCTTCGCTGTCATTGTCGTCGGTGCGCTGCTCGCGGCCACGACGGGCGTAGTGGCTGCTTCCGTCATTTCCATGGGGCTGATTTCACTCCCGATCATGCTGCGCTACGGTTATGATCGCAAAGTGGCGAGCGGCACGATTGCTGCATCGGGCACGCTGGCGCAAATCATTCCGCCCAGCCTCGTTCTGATCGTTCTTGCCGATCAGCTGGGCCGCTCGGTCGGCGATATGTATAAGGGCGCGCTGGTCCCCGGCCTTCTGCTCGTCGGGTTTTACTGTGCCTTCATCATCGGCATGGCGATCCTGCGGCCAGATTCAGTGCCTGCATTGCCGCCTCAAGCCCGCACGTTGAAAGGGTGGAAGCTGCTGCAGCGCGTGGTGCTTTCACTCGTCCCACCGCTCGTTCTGATCTTCCTCGTGCTCGGCACGATCTTCATCGGCATAGCCACGCCCACGGAAGGCGGCGCCATGGGCGCAGTAGGTGCTCTGCTTCTCGCGATTATCAACCGCCGCCTCAACATGGCGATTCTGACTTCGGCGCTTTATGCGACCGCGAAGCTGTCATCCTTCGTCATCTTCATCTTGCTCGGTGCACGCGTCTTCTCGCTCACCTTCTATGGTGTCAACGGCCACGTCTGGGTCGAGCATCTGATGACGTCGATTCCCGGCGGTGAAGTCGGCTTCCTGATCGTCGCCAATCTTCTGGTGTTCTTTCTGGCCTTCTTCCTCGATTATTTCGAACTGGCTTTCATCATCATCCCGCTTCTGGCCCCGGTGGCCGACAGTCTTGGCATAGATCTGATCTGGTTCGGCGTCATGCTGGCGGTCAATATGCAGACATCCTTTATGCATCCGCCATTTGGCTTCTCGCTTTTCTATCTGCGCTCGGTCGCCCCATCCCGCCCCTATAAGGACAAGGTGACGGGCGCGACCATCCAGCCCGTGACATCTGGCCAGATTTACCTGGGGTCGATCCGTTCCTGATAATCCAGCTTGTCATGGTCGGTATCATCATCAGCTTCCCGGGTATCGTTACACATTACAAGAGCGGCCATCCGCAGGCCGATCCGGCATCGATCCAGATCAATGTACCGATGCCCGATGCCGGAGGCGGCAATCCGTTTGGCACCGCGCCAGCACCTTTCGGCGCGCCTTCGCCATCGAACGAGCCTTTGCCCGCACCTTCTTTTGGTTCACCTCAGCCGAGCTTCGGACAGGATAACGACCAACAGCAAAACCTGCGCAGTGAGGGGAAAACGAGCATTGCGTAAGTCCCGATAAAACCGGAATAATCTTAGGAGGAGACACATGAAACAGGATTTGAGCCGCCGGACATTTCTGACAAAGGGAGCCGCAATCGGCGCCGCCGCGGCGACAAGCGGAGCAGCTCTGGCGACACCTGCAATCGCGCAGGAATTGCCGACGCTGCGCTGGCGCTTGACCTCGGGTTTTCCGAACAATCTGGACACCATCTATGGCGGCGCGGTCTTCATGGCTGATGCCGTATCGAAAATGACCGAGGGCAAGTTCCAGATACAGGTGTTCCAGGCTGGTGAAATCGTGCCGGGTCCGCAGGCTATCGACGCGGTTCAGGCCAATACCGTCGAAATGGCCCATACATGCGGTTATTATTTCACTGGCAAGAACCCGGCTTTCGCCATCGGCACGGCGATCCCCTTCGGCATGAACACGCGCCTGCAGAACGCCTGGCTCTATCACGGCGGTGGCAACGAGCTTTATAATACGTTCCTCGCCGATTACGGCATCGTTGGCATTGTCGGCGGCAACACGGCAGCCCAGATGGGTGGCTGGTATCGCAAGGAAATCAAGAGCCTTGCAGATCTGAAGGGTCTGAAGATGCGTATTGCGGGCGTGGCCGGTGAGGTCATGTCACGTCTCGGCGTCGTTCCGCAGCAGCTTCCCGGCGGTGACATCTATCCGTCGCTGGAACGCGGCACGATCGACGCGGCTGAATGGGTCGGCCCATATGACGACGAGAAGCTCGGCTTCTACCAGATCGCACCATACTATTATTATCCGGCTTTCTGGGAAGGCGGTGCCTCGGTGCATTTCTTCATCAACAAGCAGCAATATGAGAGCCTGCCGGAGCCATACAAGGTGGCGCTGAACACTGCGGCCGAAGCCGCGACTCAGAACATGATCGCGCTTTACGATGTGAAGAACACCGCTGCGATCCGTTCGTTGGTGTCGAAAGGGGTCAAATTGCAGCCCTTGCCGCGTGACGTTCTGGATGCTGCCTATAAAGTCGCATTCGAGCTTTATGCCGAATACAATGAGAAAAATCCGGCTTGGGCGAAAATTTATCCGTCATGGAAAAGTTCCGCGATGAGGGCTTCGAGTGGTTCCGGGTCGCTGAATACACCTATGACAGCTATGTTTATGCGCAGCAGGCTGCAGGAAAATAGCGGCGATTTTATAAGGGGTTACGAGATGGACGGGGCTGTTTCAGCCCGTTTTCTTTTGTGATGTCATATTAGCTATGCCGTAAGGGAGATTATGTAATTGCTAACTGTAAGTAGTTTCATATTAATTGCCAGTGATGTCTAAGTAATATTTAATTGCGACAAAGGAAAGCAATCTATAATTAGTGTCTTAATTGGCACACTTATCAATATGTGTTCTATTTATGCTTAAAATTGGAATTGATGTATTTGATAGATATCTTCTAAGAAGCCTCGTCTGAAAAATTTCTGGAGACAATGAAAATGAAACTCAAGAGCCTGCTTCTCGGCTCCGCGGCATCGCTGGCCGCTATTACAGGTGCCCATGCTGCCGATGCCGTCGTGGCGCCTGAGCCTGAATCCGTTGAATATGTTCGCGTCTGCGATGCCTATGGTGCTGGATATTTCTACATTCCGGGCACCGAAACCTGCCTTCGCGTATCCGGCTATGTCCGATACGACGCCACTGGCGGTGACAATGTCTATGGACGCGGTTTCGTTGACCGTGACGGCAGCGTCGATACGCGCCGCAACTCGTGGGATAACAAAGCCCGCTTTACGCTGCGTCTCTCGACGGCTTCGGAAACCGAGCTCGGCACTTTGAAGACCTTTGCCGAAACCCGATATGATTGGGGTAATGGCGTTGAAGGTTCCTCCGGTTCGCTGCGCTTTGCCTATATCCAGCTTGGTGGACTCCGGGTTGGTCTTGATGAATCGGCTTTCGTCACCTTTCCGGGCTACCTTGGCAATGTCATCAACGATGATGTGATTCTCGCCGGCGGTTATCGTACGGGCCTGATCAGCTACACCTTCACCGGTGGCAACGGCTTCTCTGCCATCCTGTCGCTCGAACAGGGCAATAATGAAGATACGGATAACAAATACGGCTTCAACGGCGTCATCAAGGATTACACCCCGCATGTCGTTGGTGGTCTGAAATATGAAGGCGGCTGGGGCAAGATTGCCGCTGTTGCAGCATATGACGCGCGCAATGAAGAATGGGCCGGCAAGGTTCGTGGCGACGTAAACATTACGGACCGTTTCTCTGTCTGGGCGATGGGCGGCTATAAGTCCATGAAAGACCAATATATTGACGTGGCCAACGGCAATGGCGACGTGCTTGGTCCTGTTCGTGCGATCAACAGCTTCTATGGCACATGGGGCGGGGATTGGGCTGTATGGGGCGGTGCGGCATTCAAGGCTACCGACAAGGCCGTCATCAACGCGCAGCTTGCCTATGACGACACCAGTACTTTCGCAGCCACTGCCAACGTGGCCTACGAAATGGTTCCGGGCTTCACAGTTACGCCGGAAGTCTCTTATACCAAATGGCGTGACAGCAAGTCTTATCTTAACGGGAAAGATGCTGTTCAGGGCATGGTCCGCTTCCAGCGCTCGTTCTGATGTTGGTTGGGGCGTGCCTGTCTATCTCAGAAGGTAATCCCTCTGCCGCCTTGGGTAAGTGGATGGGTATTTAGAGCGTTGCCAGTTAAAATGGAGTCGCTGGAACGGCTCTATCTATTTGTTTTCACGCATAACTCCCTAACCTGGTCCCCACTTTCGGGAGTTGCGTTAGTATATATAAATATTTACTTGTATTGCACCCAATTAAATCAGTGTTTATTTGAGTTAAATAGTGTATAAATTATATAATAATTTATACACTAAATTAACTTTTCATTTCAATGTATCTATACTACATTGAAAGAGCCATTCGATAGTGTAGAAGGACTGCGCTATTTTCAATTTTGATCTCCAGTCGAAAGAATGGCACGGCGAGCCTCGGCTCGCCGTTTTTGTTGCGCCTTCCAGTTTTATTATAAAGTAATTTAGAGGTATTATTTGGAATATATATTCATAATATTCCGCATAATATTTTATAATTTAATTAAATTATTATAATCTTCAAAGAAAATTACTAAATAATAATTAGTATTAAAGATGCAACATTGTAAATAATACATATTTATATTTGTTTTATAGTGTTGATGAGGGCTGCCGGTTGTAGCTAAATGGGCTGGCACCAGATCAACAGGAGGTAGGCATGAAATTGAAGAATATATTATGTGGATGTGCGGCGACGTTGGTGAGCATATCAAGTGCTTATGCTGCCGACGCGGTAATTGCGCCGGAACCTGAAGCTGTCGAATATGTACGCGTCTGTGATGCTTATGGAGCGGGCTACTTCTATATTCCCGGCACGGAAACCTGCCTGCGCATTTCAGGTTACGTGCGTTACGATGCAGCTGGCGGCGACAATGTATATGGCCGGGGCTTCTACAGAAGTGTCGACGGTGCCTTCGCAAGTGATGTGGATGGCAATAAGACTTGGCGAAAGCTTGCACGGTTTACGTTACGCTTGAGTACGGCTTCGGAAACGGAACTCGGTACTCTGACGACCTTTGCGGAAACGCGCTATGACTGGGCTGATGGTTATGAAGGCGCTTCGGGCGCACTTCGTTTTGCCTATATCCAGCTCGGCGGCCTGCGCGTTGGTCTCGATGAATCGGCTTTCGTCACATTTCCAGGCAAATTGGGTAACGTCATCAACGACGATGTGATCCTGGCGGGTGGCTACCGCACAGGCCTCATCAGCTACACTTTCACGAGTGGTAACGGGTTCTCCGCAATCCTGTCGCTCGAACAGGGCAACAACGTGGATACCGATTCGCGATATGGTTATTACGGCACGATTGACGATTATACGCCTCATGTCGTTGGTGGCCTTCGTTTTGCACAGGGCTGGGGCGCTTTGACGGCTGTAGCTGCATATGACTCACTTAATGAAGGCTGGGCCGGAAAAATCCGCGCCGATGTCAATGTGACCGACCGTTTTTCCTTATGGGTTATGGGCGGCTATAAGAATATCGATGATGAATATATCCGCGTGGTGGGTAACGACGGACTGTTATCGGTGGAATTCGTGCTATCAACAGTTTCTACGGTACCTGGGGTGGCGATTGGGCTGTTTGGGGCGGCGCTTCCTTCCGTGCCAGCCAGAAGGCGACGTTTAATCTCCAGGCCGCTTACGATGGAACTTCAACTTTCGCGGCAACTGCAAATGTCGCTTACGAAGTCGTTTCGGGTTTCACTGTCACACCCGAAGTCTCTTACACAAAATGGAGCGACGAGAAGTCGGTACTGGATGGTAAGGACGCTTGGCGGGAATGGTCCGCTTTCAGCGTTCTTTCTAGTGGATTGAATTTGACGTTTGATACCCGTCCGATACTAATCCCATTTCAAACTTCAAATTCGAAAAATCCACTAGATTCATAAAGTTATTAGTAGTCTTTTGACTCCGATATTTGCTCAGCGCTCATATCCGAGGGATGCAAATATCGGAATCAGACCGCTGGAGCATTTCCAGCAAAAGTGCGAAGCGGTTTTGCGTAGGATAATGCGGCGAAACAAATACCCAGAGCGGTTCCGACGACTCCTTTTAACCGGAACCGCAATAGGTATTTCCAGCAAAAGTGCGAAGCGATTTTGCGTTCAGAGCCGCGTAAAAGCAAACGGATTGTGCGGTTCCGTAAAACAGGAACCGCACTGGGGATACCTCCTCCAGAATATCTGAACTGCGGGCTTGAGCGCGCGGTTGTTCCCAGATAGGAAAAGGCCGGAGTGATCCGGCCTTTTCGTTATATGCAGATACTCAAGACCGTGGAGTGATTTTCAGGCAAGTTGTAATCATGTCAGAAGCCTCAAGATCGACCCCTTATATGAGTCGGGTGTGGCCTATCGCGAGAGCTTCATATGCCGATTAACGTCCTTGTAGAGCAGGTATCGGAACTTGCCGGGACCACCCGCATAACAGGCCTGCGGGCAGAATGCGCGCAGCCACATAAAGTCGCCTGCTTCTACTTCCACCCAGTCCTGATTGAGCCGATAGACTGCCTTGCCCTCCAGCACATAAAGCCCGTGTTCCATGACGTGGGTTTCTGCAAATGGAATGACGCCGCCGGGCATCAGGGTCACGATGGTGACATGCATGTCGTGACGCAGATCGTTCGGGTCGACAAAGCGGGTCGTCGCCCAGGCGCCGTTGGTGTCCGGCATCGGGTTGGGCGCGATATCCTTTCGTTGAGGAATAGGGGTCGGGAACATCAAGCCCGTCGACATATTCATATGCCTTGCGCACCCAATGGAACCGCGCTGTTGCCGCGCCATTGTTGCGGAGCGTCCAGCCGCTCTTCGGTGGCAGATAGGCATAGCCGCCTTCGGTCAGCGTGTGTGTCTTGCCTGCCACGGTGACGGCAATCTCACCCTCAACAACGAACAGCACACCTTGCGCGCTTTCATCCAGCTCGGCACGGTCGCTGCCGCCGCCTGGCTGCACTTCCATGATGTATTGCGAGAAGGTCTCGGCAAAGCCAGAAAGGGGCGCGCAATCACCCAAAGCCGCGTCTTGTCCCAGAAGGGAAGGAAGCTCGTTACGATATCGCTGAACGTGCCCTTTGGGATCACCGCATAGGCTTCGGTGAACATGGCGCGATCAGTGAGAAGCTGGGTCTGCGGCGGCAATCCGCCTGTCGGTGCGTAATAGCTGCGATTGTTCTTGTCGTTGCCCATATGGGGAATTCCTTATGTGAGAAGCCGACCTTCCAGGCGGCAGGATCAGTAGAGCGCTTCCGGCAGAATATCCTTGAGGCGCAGGAGGGCGATACGCTCCACCTGAGCGCAGGCCGTTTCAAACTCCGTGTCGCGGTCATTGGAAACCCGGCGCTGGAAAGCGTCGAGAATTTCCTTTTGTTACGGCCCTTCACGGCAATGATGAACGGAAAGCCGAATTTCGCGGTATAAGCGTCATTCAGTTCGGTGAAAGCCTGTTTTTCGGCATCGGTTAGCGCATCGAGACCGGCTCCTGCCTGTTCGGCGGTCGATTCCGCCGTGAGCCGTCTGGCCTGCGCAAGCTTGCCGGCAAGATCCGGATGCGCCTTCAAGACCGCAAGCCGCTCATCTGCCGAAGCGGCACGAAATGCCTTCGTCATCGCGGCCGCAAGGCCAGATGCGGTGTCTTCTTCTCGGTTGAAACCGGCTTCATATGCGCGTTCGGCGATCCAGGGCGAATGCTCGAAAATGCTGCCATAGCGCGCAACGAATGCATCCTTGTCGGCTTTCGACGGCACGACGTCGGCTGTGACCGGCTTATGGTTTTCATGCCAGTGGCGGGCGATATCGACGCGCTTCGCCACCCAGACCTTGTCATGGCTTTGCACATAGTCGAGGAACCGTTCGAGTGCGGCCACGCGACCGGGACGGCCGACAAGGCGGCAATGCAGGCCGATGGACATCATCTTCGGTGAACCTTCCGCACCCTCACGGTAGAGCACGTCGAACGTGTCCTTCAGATAGGTATAGAACTGGTCGCCGGAATTAAAACCCTGCGGCGTTGCAAAACGCATGTCGTTGGCATCAAGCGTATATGGCACGATCAGATGCGGTCCGTTCGGGCCTTCAACCCAGTAAGGCAGCTCGTCGGCATAGGAGTCGGCGGAATAAAGAAAACCGCCTTCTTCCATCACCAGTTTCAGCGTGTTGTCGGAAGGCTTGCCCTGATAGATGCCAAGCGGGCGCGAGCCGGTGATCTCCGTATGAAGGCGAACCGCATCGCGGATGTGCTTGCGTTCCACCTCTTCCGGCACGTCCTTATATTCCCACCAACGCAATCCGTGGCTGGCAATTTCCCAGTCGGCTTCCTTCATCGCTGCAACCGCTTCGGGGTTGCGCGCCATGGCGAGCGTCACGCCATAGACGGTGACGGGCATGTTGCGGCGGGTAAATGCGCGCCACAGACGCCAGAAGCCGGAGCGCGCGCCATATTCGTAGATAGATTCCATATTGAGGTTGCGCTGGCCCTGCCAGGCTGCGCGCCGACAATCTCGGACAGAAGGCATTCGGAGGCCGCATCGCCGTCGAGAATGCTGCATTCGCCGCCTTCCTCATAGTTGACGACGAACTGAACAGCGATATTGGCTCCCCTGGCCAGCGCGGATCTGGCGTGTTGCGTCCATAGCCGACGAGATTGCGCGGATATTTCATTGCAGGTTTTCCCTCATTTCGTTCGTTTTACTCATGATAATAAAGATTTATCGCTATTATTCCCCTTCAAAAATTTGAAAGACATCCAACGATAACCATCTTTCGCAATGAGGAGGATCGCGAAATACTGAATGCTGGGAACATGGTGTGGTTTGCGGCCCCACAGCCAATGGCGACGTTGGGCTCAAATAAACTACCAGAAATCAAAAGCTTGCAGCATTTTCCAACCCACGTGGTTAGAGAATCAGCAAGCTGCAGGAGTGCAAATGGGTCAGGAAAAAGCGGTAATGGCCGGTTGACGACGCATGTCCTCGACACGGTAAGCGGCAAACCAGCTGCAAATCTGCGCATCGAATTGCGCCGCGTCGAGAATCAGCAGGTCGAACCAATCCGGGAAATTCGCACCAATGACGATGGCCGCTGCAACGAGCCGCTGCTGTCGGGCGAGAATTTGCGGGCAGGTTCTTACGAGCTGCTGTTCCATGTCGGCGAATATTTCGGCAAGACCGAAAATGCTGTACCGTTCCTTGATGTCGTCCCTCTGCGCTTTGGCATTTCCGATGAAAAAGCGCATTATCATACCGCTTCTCGTTTCGCCGTTTTCCTATTCCACCTATCGCGGGAGCTAAGCGCCATGAATCAGCCTGTGCACCAGTCTGTGCGACACACGATCCGCTTTCTTCTGAACGGTGAAAAGGTCGAACTCGACCGCGTTTCCCCGGCCGAAACGCTGCTCGACTATTTGCGGTTGTCCGCCAAGCTGCGTGGCACCAAGGAAGGTTGCGGCGAGGGCGATTGCGGAGCGTGCACGGTGCTGGTCGGCAAGATTTCCGACGGAAAGCTCGTTTATGAGAGCGTCAATGCCTGCATCCGTTTCATGGGTTCGCTGGATGGCTGCCATGTTGTGACCATCGAGCATCTGCGCGGGGCCGATGGCGATCTGCATCCGGTGCAAAAGGCGATGATCGAGTTCCATGGCTCGCAATGCGGTTTCTGCACGCCGGGTTTTGTCATGTCGCTTTACGCTTTGTGGATGCGCGAGCCGAAGCCTGCCGATGCGCAGATCGAAAAAGCCTTGCAGGGCAATCTTTGCCGCTGCACGGGCTATGAGGCGATCATGCGCGCCGCCCGCATCATTTCTGACTATGGCACAGTCATGGAAGATCCGCTCGCAGCCGAGCGCACCCATGTTCTTGAACAGCTGACCGCCATGCGCGATGGCATGCGGGTGGAAGTGGGTGAAGGCAAGGACCGCCTGATCGTGCCCGGTGATATCGATGATTTCGCGACCATTTTGGCGGCAGAGCCGAAGGCAACCATCGTTGCCGGTTCCACCGATGTGGGCCTGTGGGTCACGAAGATGATGCGCGATATTTCCCCGGTCGTCTTTATCGGCCATCTGGAGGAATTGCGCTCCATCCGTGAGGAAAATGGTGTTGTTACCATCGGCGCAGGTGTCACCTACACGGAAGCGTTCGGATTTCTTGCCCGGCGCATTCCGCAGCTGGGGAGCCTCATCAACCGCATTGGTGGCGAGCAGGTGCGCAATATGGGCACCATCGGCGGCAACATCGCCAATGGTTCGCCGATTGGCGACACGCCGCCGCCGCTGATCGCGCTCAATGCCAGGCTGACCCTGCGCAAGGGGCGGAGCGCCGTACCATACCGCTGGAAGAGTTCTTCATTGCTTATGGCAAGCAGGATCGCCAGCCCGGCGAGTTCGTCGAGGCCGTGCATGTACCGGTTCCGGCGAAAGGAAGCCATTTTGCCATTTACAAGGTATCGAAGCGCTTCGAGGAAGACATTACGGCGACGCTGGGCAGCTTCCACCTGACGCTCGATACGGCCGGCAATGTGGAAACAATTCGCATCGCCTATGGCGGCATGGCGGCAACGCCAAAGCGCGCCCGTGCGGTGGAAGCGGTACTGACGGGCAAGCCCTGGACCGAGGCCACGGTTGAAGCGGCATTGGGAGCCTATGCTGAAGACTATACGCCCTTGAGCGATATGCGCGCGACAGCGGATTACCGGCTGCTCGCGGCGCAATCTGTTGCGGCGTTTCTTCGCCGAAACGGAAGGCAGTTACACGCCGCTGCGTGCGGCTGAAATCGCGGCGGCGTGAGGAGGCAATCATGAACAAGCATCCTGCAAACGCATTGAAAGCCGCCCGCATTGTGGGTGGCGTCGCGACCGACCAGAAACACGATTCCGCCCACAAGCATGTGACCGGAACGGCTGTCTACATCGACGATATACCGGAGCCCGAAGGCACATTGCATATCGGGGTCGGCTGTTCGTCCGTTGCACATGGTTCATTCAAGTCGATTGACTTGTCGGCAGTGCGCGCCGCTCCCGGCGTAATCGACGTGCTGACCTACAAGGACGTGCCCGGCGAAAATGATGTTTCACCATCGGGCATGCATGACGACCCGATCTTTGCCGTCGACAAGGTCGAGTTTCATGGCCAGCCGATCTTTGCGGTTATCGCGAAAACCCGCGATCAGGCGCGCCGCGCTGCCCGTCTGGCGAAGATCGAATATGAGGAAGCAGCGGGCATTTATTCCATCGATGCGCTGGACGGTCTGAAGGACCGGCTTGTCACCACGCCATTGACGCTGAAGCGCGGCGATGCACGCGCGGCCATCGACGCCGCGCCGCATCGTATCAAGAACCGCATGTATCTTGGCGGGCAGGATCATTTCTATCTGGAAGGCCAGGTTTCTCTGGCTATTCCCGGCGAGGATGAAGACGTCACCGTCTATTGCTCAACGCAGGGACCGAGCGAAACGCAGCATCTGGTTGCCCATGCGCTGGGCGTGCCGAGCCATTCCGTGACGGTGGAAGTGCGCCGCATGGGCGGCGGCTTCGGCGGCAAGGAAACGCAGGCCAACCAGTGGGCGGCCATTGCAGCCATTGCGGCCAAGAAGCACAAGCGCGCCATGAAGATTAGGCTCGACCGCGATGAGGACATGACCTCGACCGGCAAGCGCCACGGCTTTGTCATCGATTATGAAGTCGGCTTCGACGATGACGGCAATATTCTGGGCGTCGATTATCTTTTCGCCCTCAACGCCGGTTTTTCGGCTGACCTTTCGGGACCCGTTGGCGACCGCGCGCTGTTCCACTGCGACAATGCCTATTTCTTCCCGGCTGTTCATGCGCAGTCGGCGCCGCTTTATACGAACACGGTTTCCAACACTGCATTTCGCGGCTTTGGCGGCCCGCAGGGCATGGTCGGTGCGGAACGCGTGATCGATGAAGTGGCTTTCGCTGTCGGCAAGGATCCGCTCGAAATCCGCAAGCGCAATTTCTACGACGAGATGGGTAAGGATGGGACGCGCAACGTCACGCCCTACCATCAGAAGGTCGAAGATTGCATCATTCAGCGCATCGTTGCGGAACTTGAGGAAAGTTCCGATTATGCAAAGCGCCGCGAAGCGATCCGAGAATTCAACGCGAAAAGCCGCTATGTAAAACGCGGCATGGCACTGACGCCGGTGAAATTCGGTATTTCCTTCACCAAGACGGAGTCCAATCAGGCTGGCGCTCTGGTGCATGTCTATAATGACGGCTCGGTGCATATGAACCATGGCGGCACAGAAATGGGGCAGGGGCTCCATATGAAAGTGGCGCAGGTTGTGGCCGAGGAATTCCAGATCGACATTGATCGGGTGAAGATCACTGCGACCACCACTGCCAAGGTGCCGAACACAGCGCCGACGGCGGCTTCTTCCGGTGCCGATCTCAACGGCATGGCTGCACAGGATGCCGCCCGCCAGATCAAGAAACGCCTCATCCATTTTGCGGCGCAGCAATATCAGGTGCCGGAAGATCAGGTCGTGTTCCTTCCCAACCGGGTGCGCGTCGGCAATCAGGAAATCAGCTTCAACGACCTCGTAAAGCAGGCCTTTATCGGTCGCGTGCAGCTGTCGGCGGCTGGTCACTACAAGACGCCGAAGATTCACTGGGACCGTGCCAAGGGCCGGGGCCATGCCTTCTATTACTATGCTTACGGAGCAGCCTGTTCCGAAGTTTCCGTCGACACTCTGACTGGCGAATATGTGGTGGAGCGCACCGATATTCTGCATGATACCGGGCGTTCCCTGAACCGCGCCATCGATATCGGTCAAGTTGAAGGCGGCTTCGTGCAGGGCATGGGCTGGCTGACGACCGAGGAGCTTGTGTGGGACGACAAGGGACGGCTTCGTACCCATGCGCCGTCCACCTACAAGATTCCATTGGCGTCCGACCGGCCCAAGATCTTCAATGTCGCGCTGACCGACTGGTCCGAGGCCTATGAGCCGACAATCCATCGCTCCAAGGCTGTCGGTGAACCGCCGCTGCCGCTTGGTCTGTCGGTGCTGCATGCTCTGGCTGATGCCGTTGCCAGCGTGGCGGATCACAAGGTCTGCCCGCGCCTCGATGCGCCCGCAACACCGGAACGTGTGCTGATGGCCATCGAACGGCTCCGCAAGCAAAAGGGCTAGAAAGATGCCGGGTGCACGCGACGATATCCGGGCTTTTCTCAACCGGCGTCCGGACAGTGTACTGGTTGAAGTTACAGATGTGAAGGCTCTGCGCCCCGCGATGCGGGGGCGTGGATGCTGGTTGCCCGCGACATAATCTTTAGAACCATCGGCGGCGGTCAGCTTGAATATATGGCGATTGACCATGCCCGGAAAATCTTGGCTGGCGGCAGGGACACACCGATGGATGTTCCTCTCGGTCCTGAAATCGGCCAGTGCTGCGGCGGACGGGTGGGCTTAAGCTTCAGACGTGTCAATCGCGGACTCACCGACGAGCTTGTCGGCAAGGTCGATGCTGAAATAGCCACGCGGCCACATGTCTATATCTTCGGTGCGGGGCATGTTGGCGATGCGCTGGCGCATGCGCTTTCGCTGACGCCGGTGCGCGTCATTCTGGTGGATACCCGCGAAGCGGAACTGATGGCCTGCGATGTGCCGGGCGTCGAAACCTGCCTTTCGGCGATGCCTGAACAGGTGGTGCGTTCCGCGCCGCCGGGCAGCGCCTTTATCATCCTCACCCACGACCACGCGCTTGATTTTCTCATCGTCACGGAGGCATTGCAGCGGCGTGATGCTGTCTATGTCGGCATGATCGGCTCGAAGACCAAAAGGCCACTTTCAAAAATTGGTTGAAACGGGAAATCGGTAGCGAGAATCTTTTGAAAATCTTGTCTGCCCCGTCGGTGGAGCCGTTGTAAAAGACAAGAGGCCAGAAGTCATTGCGGCATTGGCCGCAGCCGAAGTTCTGACGGCGGTTCTGACTTCGGTACGTGTATCGCAACCCGCCTGATCCGGCGGGTTTTCTTTGGAACTCTCAAGGTTGCAAATAAGTATAGAGCGGTTTGAGCCGCTCTATGCCAGGGCTTCCGTATCAATCTCTGGCACCGTTCCGTCATGAAATCGATGATGAGACGCACCTTCGGGTCCTGAAAGCGCTTGTGCGGGTAAATCGCAGCAAGCTGGATCGGCGCTGGCGGCGTGCTTTCGAGAATGGGAACCAGCCGCCCGTCGCGAATATATTCCTTCACTTCGAATAGCGGCTTGTTGATGATGCCGCGCCCGCCGAGCGCCCATTGCGTCAATACGTCGCCGTCATCCGAGTCATATGGCCCGGTGACTTCAAACTTGCGCAAGCCTTCCGCCGTCTGCAGCGACCAGTAATATTCCTTCGAACCTGGAAAGCGCAGCAGAAGACAGTCATGCTTGTCGCCAAGCAATTCGTCCGGTGACTGCGGAACCCCATGTTTTTCCAGATATTCAGGCGCTGCACAGATCACGCGCTCGCAATTCATGATACCGCGCATACGCAGGTTCGAATTTTCCAGAACACCGAGCTTGAAAGCCACATCGACGCCTTCACTCATGATATCGACTTCATGATCGGACAGACGAAGCCGTACTTCGATGTCCGGATATTTGTCGTGAAATTCCGGAATCCCCGATGCAATCAGCCGTCTCCCGAAGCCAAGCGGGGCGGTGATGCGAATCGATCCCTTCGGATTCTTCGCCAATTCCGCTACGGCCGCTTCCGCCTCATCCACGGCTTCGAGGATTTTCAATGCTCCGTCATAGAATACGCGACCATGTTCGGTCGGTGTAAGCTTGCGCGTCGTCCGGTTGAAGAGCCTGACCCCAGATGCTTCTCCAACTCCTTGATTCGATTGCTTGCAACTGCCGGCGATGCGCGCTGATCGCGACCCGCCGCAGATAGATTTCCCAATTCGACAACGCGCACAAAAACGCGCAGATTATCAAGATATGACATACGTCCCTCCACGATTGTCTAGATTTTTTGAAAGTGCTGGTCGTGATGTGACGTTCCCTGAACCTGATTCCTTTGGCACATAATGCAACAACGAACAATGGGCTAAGAATTGGCCCAAGAAACGGGCTAAGAAATGGGAGTCCCTGATGTATGATTTTGCCGTAGCCTGGGACTGGCTAGGCTTCGCAGCGCGGTGGCTGCATGTGATTACCGCGATTGCGTGGATCGGCTCGTCCTTTTACTTCATTGCGCTTGATCTGGGCTTGCGCCAGCGTCCGGCTTGCCGGAAGGTGCGCATGGCGAGGAATGGCAGGTCCATGGTGGTGGCTTCTATCACATCCAGAAATATCTGGTTGCGCCCGCCGAAATGCCGGAACACCTGACCTGGTTCAAATGGGAATCCTATGCCACCTGGCTGTCGGGTTTCACGCTGCTCTGCATTGTCTACTATGCCGGGGCTGATCTTTACCTGATCGATCCGAATGTTCTCGATGTTTCCGTACCGGTCGCCATCGGCATTTCTATTGCCTCGCTGGCCTTTGGCTGGATTGCCTACAACACGATCTGCAAGCTGATGCTCGGCAAGAGCGATACGCTCCTGATGGTCATTCTCTACTGTATCCTTGTAGTGGTGGCCTGGGGCTATACACACCTGTTTACAGGACGTGCAGCTTTCCTGCATCTCGGTGCCTTCACAGCAACGATCATGTCTGCCAACGTGTTCATGATCATCATTCCGAACCAGAAGATCGTGGTGGCGGATCTGATCGCAGGCCGCAAGCCGGACCCGAAATACGGCAAGATCGCCAAGCAACGTTCGACGCATAACAACTATCTCACGCTGCCTGTTCTGTTCCTGATGCTGTCGAACCACTATCCGCTGGCTTTCGGGACCGAGTTCAACTGGATCATCGCTTCGCTGGTATTCCTGATGGGGGTCACGATCCGTCACTGGTTCAACACGCAGCATGCCCGCAAGGGCAGCCCAACCTGGACCTGGCTGGTAACGGTGATCCTGTTCATCATCATCATCTGGCTCTCTACGGTGCCGAAGGTTCTGACCGGTGAGCCGGAGGAACAGAAGGTCTCGGCATTGCAGCAATCTTTCATCTCGGACCCGCACTTTGAAAAGTGCGGGATACCGTTCTTGGCGTTGCGCCATGTGCCACGCCAAGGAACCAGGCTGGGAAGGCATCATTGCGCCACCGAAGGGCGTCGTGCTGGACACCGACCGGGATATTGCCGCACATGCGCGTGAAATCTATTTGCAGGCCGGTCGCTCGCATGCCATGCCGCCTGCCAATGTCACCGGCGTGAGCGAGGAAGAGCGCCAGCTTCTTGCTTCCTGGTACCAGTCTGCCACGCAAGGCCCGAAATAAGGACCAATTCGATGACCAAGCTTCTAATTCGCGGCCGCGTGCTAACCTTTCGTAACGAACCGCAAAGCCTCGATGACAATGCTGCTTATCGCTATATCGAAGACGGCGCAGTTCTTGTCGAAGATGGCCGTATCCTGCGCCTCGGAGACTATGCCGAAGTCCGTGCCGAGGCGGGCAGCGACGTCAACGTCGCCGACCACCGCCCGCACCTGATCCTGCCGGGCTTCATCGACACGCATATCCACTATCCGCAGACACAGGTAGTTGCTTCCTATGCAGCCAATCTGCTGGAGTGGCTCAACACCTATACATTCGTCGCGGAACAGAAATTCGCCGACGAGCAGCATGCCGAATTCATTGCGGAGCGCTTTCTTGACAGCTGATCCGCCACGGTACCACCACGGCGGTTGCTTATTGCTCCGTGCATCCGCAGAGTGTCGATGCCTATTTCCGTGCTTCGCAGCATCGCAACATGCGCATGCTTGGCGGCAAGGTGATGATGGATCGCAATGCGCCGCCTGCACTCTGCGACACGGCACAGTCGGGCTATGACGATACGAAGGCGCTGATTGCGCGCTGGCAAGGCAAGGGTCGCCTTGATTATGTGATCACGCCGCGCTTTGCCATTACATCCACGCCGGAGCAGCTTGAGGCAAGCCAGGCGCTTGTCCGTGAGCATCCCGGCAGCTACATCCAGACGCATCTTTCCGAAAATCACGACGAGATCACCTTCACCAAGTCGCTTTATCCGGATGCGCCGGACTATCTCGGCATCTACGAGCATTACGGCCTTCTGGGCGACAAGACCTTGCTCGGCCATTCCATCCATCTGGAAGAACGCGAAGTGCGTGTCATGGCGGAAACCGGTTCGATTGCCGTCTTCTGCCCGACCTCCAACCTGTTTCTTGGTTCAGGCCTCTTCGACCGCGACCGGTTGAAGGCATCGGGCGTGCGCATGGCGGTGGCGACCGATGTCGGCGGGGCACAAGTTTCTCCATGCTGCGTACCATGGATGAGGGCTACAAGGTCCTCCAGCTCCGCGAACAGCGCCTGAACCCGTTCCAGTCCTTCTATATGATGACGCTCGGCAACGCCCGCGCCCTCTCCATGGAAGACAGGATCGGCACGCTCGACGAGGGTACGGAAGCCGATATCGTAGTGCTGGATTCGTCCGCCACGTCGCCGATGCGGCTGCGCATGGCGGCTGGCGCGACGCTGGAGCAGGAGCTGTTTCTGCTGCAGACGCTGGGCGATGACCGCGCCATTGTCGAAACCTATGTGGCTGGCAAGCCGCTCAAGGCTGAACTGGCCTGATACCCAATCCTTGGAGGAGGATGACCCGTGGCGGAGCGATCTGCTGCGGGTCTTTTGTTAAAACTCTTCCGGTCGCTTGCCGCCTATGGCGCGGGTCAGCTCATCGGCGGTTGCGCGGATCAGCGGCCCGAATTCCTCGAGCTTCTTCTTCGGCAGGCGCACGGCAGGACCGGAAACGGAAATGCCGGCAATCGCCTCGCTATATTCGTTGAAGATGGGAGCGGCGATGCAGCACATGCCGAGTGTGTGTTCCTCATCATCGATAGACCAGCCGCGGGTGCGGGTTGCCTGAATGTCTTTCAATAGCGCGGGCAGCGTATCAAGGGTGCGCTGCGTGAAATGTTCAAGCGTGCGGCCCGAGAGAGCGTGCGCGATTTCCTTGTCCGACCAAGTGGACAATATGGCCTTGCCGATGCCGGATGCATGAATGGGGCCGCGCCGTCCGGGCCGGAAAAGGCGCGCATCGGAGCATGGCTTTCTATCTGCGAAATGAACACCACATCGCCGCCATCCTCGACGCCGATATTGGCGGTTTCGCCTGTCGTTTCCATCAATGTCTTGAGATAGGGCCGCGCCAGAATGCCGAGCTTGCGAAAGCGGCGGAAGGCATTGCCGATCTCGAAAGCCTTGACGCCGATGGTCCAGTCTCCACTTTCCAGATCGTGAGAAACCATACCATGATTGGCAAGCGACGATAGAAGCCGGTGCACGGTGGAAGGCGCCATGCCGCTTTCATCGGCAAGGTCGGTCAGTGTCGAGCCGTCATTTTCGGCAATCAGCGCCAGCAGCTTCAGGCTTCGGTCCAGAACCTGCACAGATGAGGGCGCGGCGTTTTCTGCCGCCTTGCGGCCCCGCTTTCCTTTTCCTGTTCCATCACCGTCTCCGAATCCCACCTAAACTCAGGAATTATCACTATCGCATCCATTGCCACTCGGAAAGGGCGCGGCGGATTATCTCCATTCCGTTGAAAATCTTTATTTCCATATAATGGTATGCATTTCCATTTTTGATATTAGCATTTGTAAATGGAGATGAATTCCACAAAGCGTTTCCAGCAAAGGTGCGTAAGCCTTTGCGTCTGGAAATGCGTGAGAAAAGAAACAAAGCGGCAATAGCCGTTCCGCAGGAACGGACGCCGCTTGAGGAGGATGGGCCATGGCCAGAATGCGTGCAGTCGATGCAGCCGTGCTTGTGCTGGAAAGAGAAGGGATCAATTGTGCCTTCGGTGTGCCGGGCGCAGCGATCAATCCGTTTTATTCAGCGATGAAAGCGCGCGGTTCGATCCGCCACATATTGGCGCGTCATGTCGAGGGCGCTTCGCATATGGCCGAAGGCTATACGCGGGCAAAGCATGGCAATATCGGTCTGTGCATCGGCACTTCCGGCCCCGCCGGAACGGATATGATTACGGGTCTCTATTCGGCGTCAGCCGACTCGATCCCGATCCTCTGCATCACGGGTCAGGCACCACGTGCACGTCTGGACAAGGAAGATTTTCAAGCGGTCGATATCGCCAAGATCGCAGCGCCCGTCACCAAGTGGGCGGTCACGGTCATGGAACCGGCACTGGTGCCTTATGTCTTTCAGAAGGCGTTCCACATCATGAAGTCGGGTCGTCCCGGCCCGGTTCTGATCGACCTGCCGATTGATGTCCAGCTTGCCGAAATCGAATTCGACATCGACACTTATCAGCCGATGGAAGCCTACAAGCCTGCTGCCACGCGGGCGCAGGCCGAAAAGGCGCTGGCCATGCTGAACGAGGCGGAACGTCCGCTGATCGTCGCGGGCGGCGGCATCATCAATGCCGATGCGTCGGATCTTCTGGTCGAATTCGCTGAAATCACCGGCATTCCGGTCATCCCGACCCTGATGGGCTGGGGCGTCATTCCAGACGACCATCGCCTGATGGCGGGCATGTGCGGTCTCCAGACCTCGCACCGCTATGGCAATGCCAATCTGCTGGCCTCCGATGTCGTGATCGGCATCGGCAACCGCTGGGCGAACCGTCATACCGGCAATGTCGATACCTACAGGAAGGACCGCAAGTTCATCCATATCGACATTGAGCCGACGCAGATCGGTCGCGTCTTCGCACCGGATTTCGGTATCGTTTCGGATGCAGGCAAGGCGCTGAAGCTGCTGCTGGACGTTGCGACCGAATGGAAGTCTGCAGGCAAGCTGCGCGACTGGTCGGACTGGGCCAAGGAATGTGGCGAACGCAAGCGCACCATGCTGCGCAAGACGCATTTCGACCAGACGCCGCTCAAGCCGCAGCGCGTTTACGAAGAGATGAACAAGGCGTTCGGTCGCGATACCTGCTATGTCACGACCATTGGCCTCAGCCAGATTGCAGGCGCGCAGTTCCTGCATGTCTATCGCCCACGCAACTGGATCAATTGCGGTCAGGCCGGTCCGCTCGGCTGGACGCTGCCAGCAGCGCTCGGCGTGCGTGCTGCCGATCCAGACCGTCCGATTGTTGCACTTTCCGGTGACTATGATTTCCAGTTCATGATCGAGGAACTGGCGGTCGGCGCACAACACAAGCTGCCCTACATTCATGTGGTCGTGAACAATTCCTATCTCGGCCTCATCCGGCAGGCACAACGCGGCTTCAACATGGATTTCGAGGTCAGTCTCGCCTTCGATAACATCAATGCCGATGGCGATGCGGAAAAGGGTTACGGCGTCGATCACGTGGCCGTCGCCGAAGGCCTCGGCTGCAAGGCGATCCGGGTTCGCAGCCCCAACCAGTTTGCCGAAAGTTTTGAACAGGCAAAAGCGCTCATGGCTGAGCATCAGGTGCCGGTGGTTCTGGAATTCATCCTGGAACGCGTTACCAATATTTCCATGGGTGTCGACATCGATCAGGTTGTCGAATTCGAGGAACTGGCCGAACGTGGCGAAGATGCGCCGACAGCTATCGCAGCGTTGTTGGATTAAGAGCAATTCCGGTTTTGTCCGCAATTGCGCAAATAGAGAATTATAAGGAGGCGAAAATGCCGAGATTTGCAGCCAATCTCACAATGCTTTTCAATGAAGCGCCTTTCATGGATCGCTTTGCGCTGGCCGCAAAAGCCGGGTTCACCGGGGTGGAATATCTCTTCCCCTATGAGTTCAACCGGCATGAGCTGAAGGCGGCGCTGACCAAGCATAATCTGGCGCAGGTCCTGCACAATCTGCCTGCGGGCAATTGGGCTGGCGGCGAGCGTGGCATTGCGGTTCTGCCGGATCGCGTCGATGATTTCCGACGCGGTGTGGCCGATGCCATCGATTATGCCACGACGCTCAACTGTTCGCAGGTCAACTGTCTTTCGGGGATTGCCCGCGTGGACCCAGACGTCTTGCGCGCCACTTTCGTCAGCAATTTGCGTCTGGCCGCAAAGGAACTGGGCAAGCACGGCATTCGCCTGCTGATCGAGCCGATCAACCACTATGACATTCCGGGCTTCTACCTCAACACGGTGGAGCAGGCGGTTTCGATCATCGATGAAGTGGGCAGCAACAACCTGTTCATCCAGTACGACCTCTACCATCAGCAGCGGACACGCGGCGAACTGGTTGCGACTTATGAACGTTACAAGCCGCTGATTGCCCATATCCAGCTTGCCGACAATCCGGGCCGCAACGAGCCGGGCACCGGTGAGATTAATTATCCGAACGTGTTCGAAGCACTGAAAAACGCCGGATACAAGGGCTGGATCGGCTGCGAATACAAGCCGAAGACCACCACTGAGGAAGGTCTGGGCTGGTTCAAAGCATTTCCAGCAAAAGTGCGAAGCGGTTTTGCGTTGGATAATGCGTGAGGAAAAACTTTCATACGAAGCCGAACGGCTGACTGCATAGGTTTGATTAGGGAGTAAACGACATGGCCAAGATAGGCTTCATCGGACTGGGGATCATGGGCACGCCGATGGCGCGTCATTTGCAGGATGCGGGACATCAGCTTTTCACCTCCCGGTTCAATCCTCCACCGCGTCAGGAGCTGATCGATAACGGTCTGCAAATTCTGGAAACGCCGAAGGCTGTTGCCGAAGAGTGCGACACCATCATCCTCATGCTTCCGGACACGCCGCAGGTGGCCGAAGTCATCTTCGGTGAAGGTGGCGCAATCGGTGGTCTTGGCAAAGGCAAGCTGCTCATCGACATGAGCTCGATTTCCCTATCGAGACAAAAGAGTTCGCAAAGAAGGTCCGCGCAACCGGCGGTGAATATGTCGATGCGCCGGTTTCCGGCGGCGAGGTCGGCGCGAAGAATGCCAGCCTCTCCATCATGGCTGGCGGCTCGCAGGAATCGTTCGACCGCGCTCTGCCGCTCTTGAAGCTCATGGGCAAGAACATCACGCTCGTCGGCGATTGCGGCGATGGCCAGACCACCAAGGTCGCAAACCAGATCATCGTCGCGCTCAACATTGAGGCCGTAGCCGAAGCGCTGGTTTTGCTTCCAAGGCAGGGGCCGACCCGGCGAAGGTGCGTGAAGCCCTGATGGGCGGCTTTGCATCGTCCCGCATTCTCGAAGTGCATGGCGAACGCATGATCAAACGCACTTTCGATCCTGGTTTCCGTATCTCGCTGCACCAGAAGGATTTGAACCTTGCACTGCAGGGCGCAAAGGCGCTCGGTGTTTCGCTGCCGAACACGGCCACGGCACAGGAACTGTTCAATTCATGCGCTGCGCATGGCGATGATGGTCTCGACCATTCGGGGCTGGTGCGCGCTCTGGAGCGGATGGCGAACCACGACGTCGCCTAATTCGGGAATCTGATTTCTCTGGAGGGAGAGGGTGAGCTGGCTGCTTGGAGGAAGTGGCCGGCTCCATTGATTTTACACCTCGGGCGGGGAATAGTGCCGCCCAACAATAATCAATATCGGGAATCTGACAGCCATCACCGATCCCAAGAAGTTTCTGACCAACCTTTTCGATGCCGCGGTTGCGGCTGCCGATCCTGAACTGGTGATCCGCGCCAATCTTCCGGCCAAACCGAAGGGACGGACGATTGTCATCGGTGCGGGCAAGGGCTCGGCACAGATGGCGGCCGCTTTCGAAAGGGCGTGGGACGCTCCGCTCGAAGGCCTTGTGGTGACACGCTATGGCTATGGCACACCCTGCGAGCGCATAGAGATCATCGAGGCGGCGCATCCGGTTCCCGACGAGGCGGGGCTTGCCGCCTCGAAGCGGCTGTTCGATGCAGTGTCGAACCTGACGGAAGATGATCTCGTGGTGGCGCTTGTTTCCGGTGGTGGGTCTGCCTTGCTACCGTCGCCGCCGGAAGGGTTGACGCTTGAGGACGAGATCGCCGTCAACAAGGTGCTGCTTGCTTCCGGTGCGCCGATTTCGGCGATGAATGCAGTCCGCAAGCACCTGTCCACCATCAAGGGCGGCAGGCTTGCTGCAGCCGCCCATCCGGCAAAGGTGTTCTCGCTCGTTGTCTCGGATATTCCGGGCGACAATCCGGCTTTTGTGGCTTCCGGCCCGACCGTGCCGGACGAGACAGACCGCGATGAGGCTTTGAAAATCATCGAACGCTATCGGCTCGATCTGCCAGAGGCAGCACTTGCCCACATCAGGAGTGAAGCCGCCCATGCGCCGAAGCCGGGTGATAGGGTTTTGCAAATAATGAAGTGCGCGTCATCGCTTCCGCCGCCGTTTCGCTGGAAGCGGCGGTGAAGAAGCCGCGCGCCATGGCGTCGAAGCGGTGATCCTGTCCGATGCGATGGAAGGCGAGGCGCGGGAAGTAGCGCATGTTCATGCGGCAATTGCCCGTGAGGTGGCCGACCGTGACCGCCCCTTCCAGAAGCCGGTGGTCATTCTATCAGGCGGTGAAACGACCGTTACCATTCGCGGCAAGGGGGCAAAGGAGGGCGCAACAGCGAGTTCTTGCTGTCTTTCGCACTCGATATCGATGGCTATGACAATATCCACGCGCTCGCCGCCGACACGGACGGCATTGACGGTTCGGAAGATAATGCAGGTGCTTTTGCCGATGGTTCCACCATTTTGCGCTTGCAACAGGCGGGCGAGGACGGCGCAGCGCGGCTCAATGCCAATGATGCATGGACGGCATTCGACGCCATTGACGACCTGTTCGTGCCGGGACCAACGGGCACCAATGTTAATGATCTACGCGCGATTTTGATAACGGACTAGTTTCATCATCGAGCAAAATACGGTTTGCCGCTCCATCCAGATCGTCATACTGGCCGTTTTCAACGACCAGAGAAGGCGACAAGGCCAAGCAGGCCCAGAAACAGCGCGATGGGAATGAGAAAGATAAGCCCGCTCATTTGTGCGCTTCCTTGATGACGGCAACAGGCGCGATGGCTTTCTGCGTCTGTTGCTTTTGTTTTCCCGCCTGCAACCGCAATGCGTTGCTGACGACCACGATGGACGACAGCGACATGGAAAGTGCGGCCACCAGCGGTGTGACATAGCCGAAAATCGCAATCGGCACGGCTATGATATTATAGCCGATGGAAAGTGCAAAATTCTGGCTTATCAACCGGCCTGCTTCCTTTGATACGGCAAAGGCGAGCGGCACGGCAGACAGGCTTTCACGCAGGAAGACAAAATCCGCAGCGTTGCGGCCAATGTCGGCAGCGGTCGCAGGAGCCATGGAAACATGGGCTGCGACGAGTGCGGGCGCATCGTTGAGGCCGTCGCCGACCATCAGGACCTTGCGCCCCTCGGCTGACAGTTCCTGCACCAGCTTCGACTTGTCGGCGGGCAGGACTTCGGCGAAAATTGTCAACACCAAGATAACCCGCAAGCCTCTCGACGGCAGGCAGCCTGTCACCCGAAATGATGTCAAGCTTCAGGCCGTTGCGCTTCAGTGTGGCGATCGCTCCGGCAGCGTCCTCGCGTGGCTGGTCTTCGAAGCGGAAGGTCTCAACCAGTTTGCCGTCGATGGAAGGCAGGTCTCTGGGCCATCGGCATGGGACAGGGCGGCGCTACTGTCCGCCCAGTCACGCTTGCCGAGCCGATAGATGGAACCGTTCAGTTCTGCTTCGATGCCCGCTCCCGGCACTTCCTCAATACGGGTAAAGGCGGTCACGGGTTTTGCGCCCGAGAACAGCGCAAGCGCCCGCGACAGCGGATGACGCGAGTAAAGCGACAGCTCGGCGGCAATTTCGAGATTGTGGCGATCAATGGCATCTGCATTGATCAGTCTCGGCTGACCGAGGGTTAATGTGCCGGTCTTGTCGAAAATGGCGGTGTCCACCTCGGCCATCCGCTCCATGGCGGAGCCGTCTTTAATCATGATGCCGTTTTCAAACAGGCGGCGGGCCGCGACCACCTGCACAATCGGCACCGCAAGGGCGAGCGCGCAGGGGCAGGTGATGATGAGTGTGCAGATCGCGATATAGATGGAGCGATACCAGTCGCCGCCGGTGTAGAACATCCAGCCGACAAAGGCCGCAAAGGCAATCGTGTGCACCATCGGCACGTAAAGCTCGGAAGCGCGGTCGGCAAGACGGCGATAATAGGCGCGCCCGCCTTCGGCCACATCCATCAGTCGCACCATTTCGGCAAGGAAGGAATCCTGGCTTCCGCCGTCGCGCGGATGACAAGCGGCGTGGAAAGATTGAGCGTGCCTGCGCGGATATCCGAGCCGGGGCCGACAGGCACGGCATCGCTTTCACCCGATGCAATGGCGCAATCGAGTTCCGAACGGCCTTCTTCCACCTTGGCATCGACTGGAACACGCTCGCCAGCCGCAAGAATGATACGCATTCCGGGGCGAATTTCGTTGACCGGCAGGTAATTGCGCTCGTCATTCTCGCCGATGACAACGGCGCCGCGCGAGCCCAGCTGTGCCAGGCCGCGCACGGCGGAACGGCGCGGGCGCGCATCATATAATCAAGCGTACGGCCGATCAGCAGGAAGAAGAGCAATGTCACCGATGCATCGAAATAGGCATGCTGGCCATGATTCAGGGTTTCATAAACACTCATGCCGAAGGCAAGCGTGATGGCTAGCGCAATCGGCACATCCATGTTGACGCGTCGTGCGCGCAGCGCATTCCAGGCGGAAACATAGAAAATCCGGCCGGAATAGATCAGTGTCGGCAGGGCGATGAGACCGGAAATCCAGTGAAACATGTCGCGTGTCGCGGCATCGGCTCCCGACCATACGGCGACGGACAGGAGCATCACATTGCTGGAAGCGAAGGCCGCGACGCCAAGCGCGATCAGCAGCCGCGTGAAGGTCGGGTCCTTGTCCTGCGCCATGTCGAAAATATGGGCTTCATAACCGAGCCAGCGCAGCGGATCGACAACATCGGGCGGCGTCTCGCCATCTTTCCAGCGTACGGTTACACGGCGCGCCGTCAGGTTGACGCGGACATAGGCAACGCCCGCGATCCTGCCAAGCGTTTCCTCGATATTCTTGATGCACAACCCGCAATGAACGCCGGGAACCGACAGGTCGAGCTGGCGAAAGCCGTCACCGAGCGCACGACTCGCCACCTGCATTTCATCTGCCGAAACGGCCTGAACGACAGTTGCTATCTGTGCATTCTCGACGCAGCAGCTCATAGCATCCTCCCATCCTTCACCAGAACGCGGATGATGTGCCGATAGGGTCTTCAAGACCTGCATCTGCATTCACTTCCATGATCCACGCGCCTTCGCCAAGTTCCAGCGGCGCAGTCAGAACGCCGGGTTCGCGAACGGTCAGCGTGACCTTGGTATCATTTACGTCGCCGACAGGGCGTTTGAATTCAACCGTGCCGCCGGTCATCGCGACGGCCTTGCCTTCACGGTCGGCCAGCTGCCAGGTGAATATGCCTTTTCAAAGGCGGGCTTCGACTGCCATTGCAGGGCGGCCTGCTCCTTGCCGGTTTGCGCCTTGTCGTTGAACTCCTGGCTGGCGACATAGGTGTTCTGGACGACAAGCCCGCTCCAGCTTTGGATGGCATTATAGGCCATGGTCAGGTTGACCGCGATAATGACACCGAAGAAAGCGAGCATGATGCCCAGCATATGCCAGCCGGTAAATGTGCCTGCGGTTTTCGACTTGATCGACATTATCTGCCCTCCGGTGCCATGAAAGTTGCCTTGTAGCGTGCATGTTCTGCGCCGTTCGCGTCACGCACCTCGATTTCATAGTCGCGGCGCAGATCGGTAATCGCATCATGCGGCATGGTGACGAAGACACGCAACGTCTTCAGACGGTCCGGCTCCACCGGCACGTTGTAATTGCCGTCTGCATCCGCTGTTTCATCCTGAACGGTCAGCGTTGCTCCGGGCAGCCCCTCGATGGAAAGTCGGAAGGTGCGCGGCGTCGGGATCATGTTGAGCAGCTTGACCGTGTAGCCGTTGCGGATCGATCCGTCCGACAGAAGCACATATTGCGGATTGCGGTCATGCAGCACGTTGATGCCGATGCGCTGGCGGGTCGAGAGCGAAATGACGAGCGTCAGGCCGATCAGCGCCCATACGGCGAAGTAGAACATGCTGCGCGGGCGCAACACCTTCTTCCAGGAGAGGTTCTGCACCTTGTCCGAGAAGCTGTTCGGCGCCTTATAGACACGCGTCGGGTCGATGGGCGCCGTGCCATTATTGGTGGCGAGCGCCATGTTGGAGTTGTAATCGGCCAGTGTCGCATAGGAGATGAGACCGCGCGGCTTGTCGATCTTGTCCATCACCGAATTGCAGGCATCGATGCACAGCGCGCAGGTGATGCATTCGAGCTGCTGACCGTCGCGAATGTCGATGCCCATCGGACAAGCGGCGACACAGGCATTGCAATCCACGCAATCGCCCACGGTTTCCCCTGCGGCAATCGCCTTCTTGGAATGGCGTGAACGCGGTTCGCCGCGCCAGTCATTATAGGTAACGGTGAGCGAATTTTCGTCCAGCATCGCGGCCTGGATGCGCGGCCACGGGCACATATAGGTGCAGACCTGCTCGCGCATCAGTCCGCCGAATATATAGGTGGTGGCGGTAAGGATGGCGACGGTGAAATAGGCGACGGGCGCGGCATGACCTGTCACAAAATCCCTGAGCAGCGGCGCGTCGGCGAAATAGAAAATCCATGCGCCGCCGGTCAGCACGCCGATAACGAGCCAGATGGAATGTTTGGCAACCCGCTTCCAGACCTTGTCGAAAGTCCATGGGGCCTTGTCGAGCTTCATGCGCGCATTGCGGTCACCTTCGATGGCGCGCTCGACAACCAGATAGAGATCGACCCAGACGGTCTGAGGGCAGGTGTAGCCGCACCAGGCGCGGCCCGCGACAGAGGTCACGAGAAACAGGCCGAGGCCCGCCATGATGAGCAGGCCCGCAACGTAGTAGAATTCCTGCGGCCAGATTTCGACGAAGAAGAAATAGAAGCGGCGGTTGGCAAGATCGATCAGCACCGCCTGATCGGGCGCATAGGGCCGCGATCCCAGCGTAACCAGGGCGTCAGATAGTAGATGCCCAGCGTAATGAGCATGACAATCCATTTGAAGCGCCGGAACTCGCCCTGCACACGCTTCGGAAAAATCTTCACCCGCGCCGCATAAAGCGATTGGCGGGTCTTGGGGAGTTGACTGCCTGAACGTCTATGCGTTCGACATCGTCTGACATTTTTGCTCCTTGGGGAGAGGAGGGCAATAGGGCAGTGAGGCAATAGGGCAGTATGTGATGGCCGCGATCAATACTGTCCCTAGTTCCTCATTTCCCTACTGCCTTACTGCCCTATTGCCTTACTGCCCTGTAGCTGGGGCTTGTGCCCCAGCTATTCGCCGCCACCCAACGAATGGACGAAGATGGCAAGCTGTTTGACGGTGGCATCGCCGAGGCGTGTTTCCCATGCGGGCATGACGCCATGCTTGGGATGCGCGACCTGGCGCGCGATTGCGTCTTCGCCAGAACCGTAGAACCAGATGGCGTCGGTCAGGTTCGGGGCACCGAACTCGCGCAGGCCCTTGGCATCGGCGCCATGGCAGACAGCACAGTTTTCGGCGAACACCTTCTGCCCTTCCGGTACCAATTCCGGATTATGCGGCGTACCGGAGAGGCTGACCACATAGGCAGCAACATCACGGATCTGCTGCGGTTCCAGCACGTCGACAAAAGCCGGCATTTCGGAAACGCGGGTGTCGGCATCATCCTGCGAGCGCACACCATGACGAATGGTCGTCAGGATGTCGTCGATGGAGCCGCCCCACAGCCAGTCATCATCATTGAGGTTCGGATAACCGGGGCACCTTGAGCGCCGGAACCGTGGCACTGCACGCAATTGACTCGGAAGGCGGCGGCGCCACCGGCAATCGCATATTGACGAAGGTTTTCGTCAGCCAGAATCTCTTGCACGTCCTTGGCCTTGATCTGGTCGATGATGCCTTGACGCTCGCTGTCGATCTTGGCCGTTTCTTCCCAGAAAGCGCCACGGCTCGACCAGCCGAGCATGCCGCCAGTGGAACTGGAGATCAGCGGCCAGGCCGGATAGGCGATGACATAGGCAATCGCCCAGAAAATGGTGGCGTAGAATGTCCACAGCCACCAGCGGGGCATTGGATTGTCGAGTTCCTTGATGCCATCCCATTCGTGGCCGGTTGTCGCTACGCCGGTGACATCGTCGATTTGCTTGTCAGTCATTTGCGTCATCCTTGAAAGGAATGTCCTTCGCGTGGTCGGCTATCTGCTTGCTGCCTGGCCGGAAGGCGTAGAAGACGACGAAGAGGAAAAGAGCGCCATGCCGAGCAGACCCCAGCTATCGGCGAAAGTGCGCATGGTGTTGTAATCCATCGCTAAATCTCCGCTTTATCTCGCTTTGGGGACTGGTCGTAGGTCGAGAAATCGACCAGCGTGCCGAGCATCTGGAGATAGGCGATGAGCGCGTCCATCTCCGAGATCATCTGCGGATTGCCGTCGAAATCGCCGAGCTTGGCCTTGGGATAGCGTGCCTCGACGCCGGATGTATCGGCGTCAGGCGTTGCCTGAGCCTTCAGATCGTCAAGCGCGCTGTCGATCATTTCCTGGCTGTAAGGTACGCCGACTGCCACATTGGCTTTCAGATTGCCTGCAATGTTGGAGGCGTCCAGCGGACGGTCCTTCAGGAAGGCGTAGCTCGGCATGACCGATTCGGGCACCACGTCGCGCGGGCGGATAAGGTGCTGCACGTGCCACTCGTTCGAATAGCGTCCGCCGACGCGCGCAAGGTCCGGACCGGTGCGCTTGGAACCCCATTGGAACGAATGATCGTACATGGATTCCGCCGCAAGGCTGTAGTGACCGTAGCGTTCCACTTCGTCGCGGAATGGACGGATCATCTGACTGTGGCAAAGGTAGCAGCCTTCACGCACATAGACGTCACGGCCCGCGAGTTCCAGCGGCGAATAGGGCGCATGCCTTCCACTTTCTCGATGGTATTTTCGAGATAGAAGAGCGGTGCGATTTCAACGATGCCACCAACCGTAACCACGGCGAGCGATGCGATCAGCAGCAGCGTTGCATTTTTCTCCAGCTTGGAGTGGTTCTTTAGTATCGACATAAATCACACGCTCCTTATTCGGCAGGCTGCACGGTGGCGCCAGTTGCAGGCTGCGCACCGCCCATGGGGGCTTCATTGCGCAGATTGCCGCGAATGGTCTGATAGACGTTCCAGGCCATCAGCAGTCCGCCAGCGAGATAGAACACACCGCCAAGCGTACGGATGACGTAATAGGGGAACATGGCGAGCACGGTTTCCGCGAAGGAATAGACGAGGAAGCCCTGATCGTCGTATTCGCGCCACATCAGGCCCTGCTGGATACCGGCAACCCACATGGCAGCCGCGTAGAGAACGATGCCGAGCGTCGCCAGCCAGAAGTGCCAGTTGACCATGCGGATCGAATAGAGCCGCTGACGGTTCCACAGCTTCGGCGCCAGATAGTAGACGGCGGCAAACGAGATCATGCCGTTCCAGCCGAGCGCACCCGCATGAACGTGGCCGATGGTCCAGTCGGTATAATGCGACAGCGAGTTGACGGCCTTGATCGACAGCATCGGGCCTTCGAAGGTCGCCATGCCGTAGAAGGCGATAGCTGCAACCATCAGGCGGATGATCGGATCGGTGCGAACCTTGTCCCATGCGCCCGAAAGCGTCATCAGGCCGTTGATCATGCCGCCCCAGGATGGCATCCAGAGCATGATCGAGAACACCATGCCGAGCGTCTGCGCCCAGTCGGGAACAGCCGTGTAATGCAGATGGTGCGGGCCGGCCCAGATATAGAGGAAGATGATCGACCAGAAGTGCACGATCGACAGGCGGTAGGAATAGATCGGACGCTCTGCCTGCTTCGGCACGAAATAGTACATCATGGCCAGGAACGGCACTGTCAGGAAGAAGGCAACGGCATTATGGCCGTACCACCATTGCGTCACCGCATCCTGAACGCCGGCAAAGGCGGAATAGCTCTTCACGCCAAGGAAGGAAACCGGGATCGCCAGGTTGTTGACGATGTGCAGCATGGCGATGGTGATGATGAAGGACAGGTAGAACCAGTTCGCCACATAGATATGCGGCTCCTTGCGCTTCAGGATCGTGCCGAGGAAGACGACCAGATAGGCGACCCAGACAATGGTGAGCCAGATGTCGACATACCATTCGGGTTCGGCATATTCGCGGCTCTGCGTGATGCCGAGCAGATAGCCGGTTGCGGCCATCACGATGAAAAGCTGGTAGCCCCAGAACACGAACCAGGCAAGATCGCCCCAAAGAGGCGGGCGCGGCAGGTACGCTGCACGACATAGAATGACGAGCAGATCAGCGCGTTGCCGCCGAATGCGAAGATAACCGCCGAAGTGTGCAGCGGACGCAGGCGGCCGAAGTTCAGATAAGGCTGCAGGTTGAGATCGGGAAAGGCGAAGCTGTGCGGCAATGACTACACCGACCAGAAAGCCGATCACACCCCAGAAGACTGTTGCGATGACACCATAGCGGATCGGACCATCCATATAGGTGGATTGGTCGACCTTTTCGGCGTCAGGCCATAGTTGGCATTTCGCATTAGAAGAATGGTGAAGATGGCCAGTGTAGCGAACAGAATCCACATATGGGTTCTGAACAGCTCATCATGGGAAAATCCGGCCAGAAGCACGGCAAAAGTGCTCCCAGACCGGAAAGGACTGTTCCAGCGGCGTAGTTCATGAAATCCCTCGCAGCGCATGACGAAAGCCGCCCCGGATGGGCAGCATTAGCGATAGCTCTCCTATCCCGCATCAAGCGGCATAGAGTCATTGATCTAAATCAAAGAGCGCTGGAAAGACCTGTGACAAATTGGGACCCCAACAGTCCCGCCCTCGGCTTGCTCATCCTGTCAGGGGCCGGCTGTCCGGGACGGGTTATCAGGGGCTGGAACAACGAATTCAGCCCGCAAGCCGCCTTGCTGGCGGTTGGCGAGGTGCAATTCCCCGTCCAGCCGTTCCACGGCCATCCTGACGATAGCAAGGCCCAGACCGCTGCCGGTCTCGTTGCGATGCGCACCCCGAAAGAAACGCTCTGTCACACGCGGCATTTCGCTTTCGGGAATGCCGGGTCCATCATCTTCGACGGTGAGCTTGACTTTGCCCGCTGAGGCTTCGATCCGGCAGCGAACGATGCCATCCCTGGGCGAGTGATTGATGGCATTTTCAATCAGGTTGCGGACAGCAAGCGTGAAGAGGTGAGGCGAGGGCAATTGCACAAGCGGCATCGCTTCCGGCAATTCGATGGAAACGCCGCGATGTGCGGCAAGCATCCGCATGTCAGTGGAGATCGATAGCAGAATCTGGCAGGCGGGCTCGGGGAGCGTCTCGATCTCGTCACTGGTTTCCAGTGCGGCGAGATCGAGAAGCTGGTTGACGAGGCGGCTGGTACGGTCGACGCCCGCCGCAATCTGGCGCACCGCATTGGCACGCATTGTTTCGTCCTTTGCCCCTTCGGCAATCTGCGCCTGCGTCTTCAACCCGGCCAGCGGCGTCTTCAGTTCATGTGCAGCGAAAATAGCAAAGTTGCGCTCACGCTCGCGCGCCTCTTCGACGCGATGGAAAAGCCCGTTCAGCGCGGTGACGGCGGGCGCAATCTCCTTGGGCAGGTTCTGTTCGGAAAGCGGTCGCAAATCCTGCGCCTGACGCTCGGAAAGCACGGATGCAAGGCGGCTCAGCGGGTCGAGGCCACGTCGTACGCACAGCCAGATCATAAGCGCCAGAACAGGCAGCATCAGCAGCGCTGGCAGGACAAGGCCGGTCACGACATTCTGCACCAGCCTTTCACGAACACTCAGACTGTCACCGACCATGACACGCAGGCCGAGCTGGGTATTCTCGACCGCGAAGACTCGCCACCGTTCGCCAGCGACTTCGGTATTGGAAAAGCCGTTCGCCACGTTGGTGAGCCGCACGCCGGGAGCACTTTCGGAGCGGCCCACCAGCTTGCCGTCGAGCGCCCATATCTGGCAGAACAGCTGCCGGTCATAGAGCGGAAAATCCGGCATCGGCTTCAGCGACAACTGCCCGCCATCTCCTTCCGGCCCAACCTCCACGCGATGCTCGGTCAAAAGCGAATTGACCATGCGCGCGGCTTCCATCAGGCGCGCATCGAGCACTTTTTCAAGCTGTGACTGGGTGCTGATGTGGATCCACACCACTGCGAAAAGCCAGACAAGACAGGTGACGCCGATCAGGATACCGGTAAGGCGGCTGCGAATGGAATTCATGTGCTTGCCCCGCGAGACGATAGCCGACCCCGCGCACCGTTTCGATATAATCGGAACCGAGTTTCGAGCGCAGGTGGTGGATATGAACTTCCACCGCATTGCTCTCCACTTCCTCCTGCCAGCCATAAAGCGCTTCTTCCAGCGAGGATTTGGAGAAGGTGGCGGTCGGCCGTTCCATCAAGGCGCGCAGGATCGAGAATTCGCGCCGGGTCAGCCTGACGGGTTCACCATGGAAACGGACCGACATTTCCGCCGGATCGAGTTCGACGCCGCGCCATTCAAGCAGGGCATTGGCGCGCCCCGCACCGCGCCGGGCGACCGCGCGCACGCGGGCTGCAAGCTCGTGCAGATCGAAGGGCTTGCCGACATAATCATCGGCACCCGCATCAAGTCCTGCAATGCGCTCGGGCACCTGATCGCGAGCGGTCAGCAGGAGGACCGGCGTCTCGTCGCGGCCGCGCCGCATCGTCTTGAGGATGTCGAGGCCGGAGCCGTCCGGCAGCATCAGGTCGAGTACCACGGCATGATATTTCTGTGCGGCAAGGGCGGCTTCCGCGTCGCCGCAATTCGAAACGGCATCCACGGTAAAACCGGCAAGCCCCAACCCTACAGTCAGTCCGTCGAGGAGGATCGTGTCGTCTTCTACCACGAGTATGCGCATGAGTTCCTGTTTCCGCCTTCTTTGACAATTAGAAGCACGCGGGCTTTTCACCGCGCCAGCTTAAGGCTGCCTTAAGGTGGCGGGGACATTCGCCTTTGCAACATGGATCAATTTGTCCCGAATCGAATTATGCGGAAAATTGTAATGCGTTTCTTTGCCAGCCTTGCCGGCTTATTCATCAGCTTGTTTCTCGCGCTCGGTCCGGCATCGGCAGCGAACCCGCTGCCGGTCGATCAGGCGTTTCGCCTCAATGTCACGAAGGATACGGATGGCCGTCTCGTACTCGATTGGCAGATCGCTGACGGTTACTATCTTTATCGCGATCATATAGAAGCAAAGGACGGGCAGGGGAATGCACTTGCCGTCGATACGCAGCCCGGCACGCCCAAGGACGATCCTAATTTCGGGCGGCTTGAAGTTTATTACACCCATGCCACTGCAAGCGTGAAAGCAGATGCACAGCCGCTGGAGTTGACTTATCAGGGCTGTCAGGAAGACGGTATCTGTTATCGTCCGGAAACCAGAACCGTCGATCCGGTCACCCTCGCCATATCGAGCGAAATGGGGCAGAAGGCCAAGGCACTGACCCAGGCATCGGCATTTGCTCCGGCTGCTGTGCAACCCGTGGAGCAGAATACGGCGTTCACCCTTGCGCCTGAAAAGGGCATGGTCGAAGGACTGCTCGATCAGGGCGGCACCGCGCTGGTGATCGCGGCATTTCTGGCTTTCGGTGTTCTGCTTGCTTTACGCCGTGCGTTTTCCCCATTTATCCCATCCTGGCCGGAACGCTGGCCCGCGAAGGTGAGAAGCTGACGGCAAAGCGCGGCTTCGTGCTTTCCACTGTCTATGTCGTCAGCCTGGCACTGGGTTTTGCCTTGGTGGGCGCAATTGCAGGCTGGTCGGGCCAGAACCTGCAAATGGTACTGCAATCGAAATGGACGGCGCTTGCGCTGGCCGGACTATTCGCGCTTCTGGCGCTCTCCATGTTCGGCCTGTTCCAGATACAGCTTCCAAATTCATGGGTCAGCGCGATTTCTTCGCGCACTGGCCCCATGGCCAGCAGCGAACAGGTTCCAAGCGGTCGGCTGCCATTCTCGGTTTCTCGTCGGTGCTGATTGTCGGCCCTTGTGTGACGGCACCGCTTGCAGGGGCGCTGCTCTATATCGCGCAGACGGCCAATGTCGCGCTGGGCGCTTCCGCGCTCTTTGCGCTCGGCATCGGCAAGGGATTGCCGCTTATTGCTTTTGCCACACTCGGCGCGGGCACGCTTCCGCGTGCAGGCGCATGGATGGAAACGGTGAAGCAGATTTTCGGCTTCGGTTTTCTGGCGACCGCAATCTTCATGGCCGCTCCGCTTCTGCCGCCTGGTGTGGACATGGTGCTGTGGGCGCTTCTGCTTTTCGGGGCTGCAAGTTTCGCCTTTCTCAGAATTCCGGGGCGCAGCGTCGTGGCGCGCACAATCGGCACGGCAGCTTTCGTCTATGGTGTCATTTTGATGCTCGGCGTGGCTTCAGGCGGAAAAGACCCGTTGCAACCGCTGGCCGCATTCGCTAACCGTGGCGGCAACCAGAATCTGGCCGCGCTGCAATTTGCGCCGGTCGAGACTGTTTCTTCCCTTCAGGAGAAACTTGGCGGTGTGCGCGGCGACAAGCCGACGCTTATCTATTTCACGGCGGATTGGTGCGTAAGCTGTTCCACCGTGGAGCGCCGGGTTTTGCCCGACGCGAGCGTGAAGAAGGCGCTGGATGGCTATCAATTGGTCAAGGCGGATATTTCGCAGCTCACCAGCGGCAATGCCGATCTGATGGCAAAGCTTGGCGTGGCGGGTCCGCCGACAATGATCTTCTTCAATCGCGTCAGCAAGGAACTGGAGGGAACCAGATTGGTGGGCGATGTCACAACCGCCTCTATCGAACGTTCGGTCGACCTTGTGAACGCCGACCAGAAATAAAGATGTAAGGATTTTAAGATGGACCGGGGCTGGGGTTTTGACCGTAGTGAATGAAAAGCGAAATGCGTGCAGAACGCTGTTGCGGGTAGCCGTGGTTGCCTGTCTGCCTTTGCTGCCGCAGCATGCTCGACTGCATCCGCGGATCGGCCGATTGCCGTCACCATGCCGCAGCCGGTGGCCTTTACACCGGAGCCTGTTGCTGTCGAACCAGTCAGCGAACTGGCGCCAGAAGTGCAAACGGCCAAGAGTGAATATGAAGCCATGTATGGTGCGGTCAATGATCGCGGCAATCTTATTCCGGCGCTTGATGTCAGCAAGATTGCGGATCGCAATTTGCGCCGGGAAGTTGATTATGCCACGACGGAACCGGTTGGGACCATCGTGGTCGATCCCTATGCGCGCTATCTCTACCTCGTGCAGCCCGGCGGCAAGGCGATCCGCTATTCGGTGGGGTTGGTCGCGCCGGTCTGACTTTCTCAGGCGATGCAAAGGTCGCCTACAAATCGCAGTGGCCGCGCTGGACGCCGACAGCCAATATGATCAAGCGCAATCCGGAGCATTACGCAAAATACGCGAAAGGTCTTGAGGGCGGCATCCGCAATCCGCTCGGTGCCCGCGCGCTCTATCTTTATCGGGATGGCAAGGACACGCTTTACCGCATTCATGGCACCAACGAGCCCTGGTCCGTCGGCAAGGCTGCGTCGTCCGGCTGCATACGTCTCTACAATCAGGACATCCTCGATCTCTACAAGCGCGCTACCGCCGGTGCGCGTGTCGTCGTGTTGGATAAATCCCAGTCGGGTAAAGGAGTTAGCTCATGATGAACCGTCGTCAGATACTGGCCGCAACCGCAGCCGGAGCCGCAACGATTGCGATTTCAGGCGGCGAAAGCCTTGCGCAGCGCGTGCCGACGGTTGCGGAAGTGCTTTACGACAAGGAAATTCCGGTTCTGGGCAACCCGAACGGTAATGTGACCATCGTGGAATATTTCGACTACCAATGCCCTTATTGCAAGAAGGGGCATGGCGAGCTGATGCGTGTGGTCAAGAATGACGGCAATGTTCGCCTTGTCATGAAGGACTGGATCATCTTCGGCGACACGTCGGCTTATGCTGCGCGTCTCGTTCTGGCTGCGGAAAAATCCGGCAACTATGTGAAGGCCATGGAAGCCTTGATGGCAACGCCGGGTCGTCTCACGCCGGAACAGGTGGATGCGGCCCTGAAGAAGGGTGGGCTCGATCCGGCAAAGCTCAACGCAGCCTATAAAGCCGATTCAAAGCGCATCAATGCCATTCTTGAACGCAATATGGATCAGGGCGAAGCCTTCAATTTCGGCGGCACGCCTTCCTTCGTCATCGGCACCAAGCTTTATGGCGGCGTCATGAAGGAGCCGGAACTGATCGAGGCGATCAAGGAAGCGCGAAAGTCTTGAACTGGCACGGTTAACGAAAGGGCGGGTAAAACACCGCCCTTTCTGTTTCAAAACGGATAATGCTGTGGGCCTTCGATGGTGACCCAGCGCAGGTCGGTAAACTCGTTGATGACAGCCTTTCCACCGAAGCGGCCATAGCCGGAAGACTTCACCCCGCCGAAAGGCATTTGTGCTTCGTCGGCAACCGTCGGGCCGTTGATATGACAGATGCCGGTTTCAAGCTTTTTCGAAAGCGCCAATGCCCGCTTCACATCCTGACTGAAAATCGCCGATGAGAGGCCATATTCGGTGTCGTTGGCCACGCGGATCGCCTCGTCGGCATCCTTGACGCGGATAATGGGTTTTACCGGCCCGAAGGATTCCTGCGTATAGATATCCATGTCCGGCGTCACGTGATCGATGATCGTCGCCTCGACGATGGAACCTTCGCGCTTGCCGCCCGCCAGAACCTTGCCGCCTTTCGCCACCGCATCCTTGATGAGGGCGTCCATGCGCTCGGCTGATTTGAGGTCGACCAGCGAACCGAGGACGACATTGCCGCGCGGGTCGCCGGCAGGCAGGGATATTGCCTTGGCGGCAAGCTTTTCCGCGAAGGCGTCAGCCACCTTCTCATGCACGATGAAGCGTTCCGTCGACATGCAGATCTGACCCTGATTCATGAATGCGCCAAAAGCTGCGGCATCGACAGCCTGATCCAGATCGGCATCTTCCAGCACGATGAAAGGTGCCTTGCCACCCAGTTCCAGCAGCACCGGCTTCAGATGTTCTGCCGCCTGCTTGGCGATGATCTTGCCGACATGGGTGGAGCCGGTGAAATTGATACGGCGGATGGATGGATGGGCAACGAGAGCCGCAACGATTTCCGGCGCATCTTCTGGCGCATTGGAAATGACATTGACCACACCGGCAGGGAAGCCAGCATCGTTGAGTGTCTTGACGATCAGGTGATGAACGCCGGGGCAGGATTCGGACGAACGCAGGATAACCGTGTTACCGCAGGCAAGTGCTGCCGCAATAGCGCGCACGCCGAGAATGATCGGCGCATTCCATGGCGCCATGCCAAGCACCACGCCAACCGGCTGGCGCACGGCCATGGAAACGATGCCGGGTTTGTCCGAAGGGATGATCTCGCCGGTAATCTGTGTGGTGAGCGCTGCGGCTTCGCGCAGCACACCGGCCCCAAGATGGACGTTGAAGCCCGACCATGGGGCGGTTGCACCGGTTTCTTCGAGCATGAGACGGGTGAATTCGTCGGCCCGGCTTTCCATCAGGTCCGCTGCCTTGTTCAGAAGCGAACGACGTTCGTTCGGTCCGGTTTCAGACCAGCTTTCAAAGGCTTTTGCGGCAGATTTTGCGACCGCATCGACATCGGCGAGGTTGGCCGCAGGCGCGGTGGTGGCGACTTTTCCGGTGACCGGGTCTTTTCGATCAAATGTCTTACCCGATGCGGATGCCGTTTCCTTGCCATCGATGATGAAGCCGATTGTCGTCATGGTCTTCTCCCTGTTTACCTTTCTCATCATGATATAAAAGCGGGAAGCTTGCATGATCCTTATTTGTGAACAGACTGTGCAACGGCACTGTTTCGAATTTGAAAGCAAGCAGCGGAGTGTAGCTTCGAGGCGGTGGCATTAGCCTTCCTTCATGCTCATATTGAAGGAATACGGACATGAACCTTATGACCATGAAGACCCACGACCCTGACGAAAATCGCTGGCAGAAGGTGCTTGATCGCGACAAGGCGTCGGACGGTGCATTTGTCTATGCGGTGCGCACCACAGGCGTTTATTGTCGCCCATCATGCCCCTCGCGGCGTGGAAAGCGCGAAAATGTGCAATTCTTCGAGGGTTGCGAGGATGCGGAACGCGCCGGTTTCCGGCCATGCATGCGCTGCAAGCCGCATCTCTCAGAGACATTGGCGACACAGAACAGCACCCGTTATGCTGATATGGTCGCGAGCGCCTGCCGCTTCATCGAGACGGCGGAAGAAGTGCCTTCGCTTGAAGAAATAGCGGCTTCCGTAAAGGCGAGCCCTGCCCATTTCCATCGTGTATTCAAAGAGTTCACAGGGCTGACCCCGAAAGCCTATGCCGATGCGCATCGTGCGAGGAAAATGAGGGCGGCGCTCGATGCCCGGAAATCCGCGTAACCGACGCGATCTATGATGCCGGTTACAATTCCAGCAGCCGCTTTTATGAGGCTTCGGATAAGATTTTGGGAATGACTCCAAAGGCTTACAAGCAGGGCGGCAAGAATGCGGAGATTCGTTTCGCCATCGGCCAGTCGTCACTCGGTGCCGTGCTGGTGGCTGCAAGCGACAAGGGCGTCTGTGCTATTTTGATGGGCGATGACCCGGAAGAACTGATCCGCGATCTGGAAAAGCGGTTTCCGCAGGCCAATCTCATTGGTGCGGACCGTGAGTTCGAGGATATGGTGGCGGAAGTGGTCGGGTTTGTCGAAGCGCCGCGCATCGGGCTCGACCTGCCGCTTGATCTGCAGGGAACAGCGTTCCAGCAGCGTGTCTGGCAGGCATTGCGTGAAATTCCTGTTGGAAAACAGTAAGTTATACTGAGATTGCCGAACGCATTGGCGCGCCGAAAGCGGTACGCGCAGTGGCGCAGGCCTGCGCGGCCAACAAGGTTGCCGTCGCGGTTCCTTGCCACCGGGTTGTGCGCAACGATGGCGACATCTCTGGCTATCGCTGGGGCGTCGAGCGCAAGCGCGATCTCCTGAAGCGGGAGAGCCAGGCATGAACAAAATGAACCCTCTCAGGCGGCAAATATCCCTGCCTATGACTGGCAAAAATTGGCGCCGAACTGGACGAGTTCGGTGCCTCAATCCTCGAAAACATAATTTCGCCACAGGATTGCCGCGAAATAGCCGTCGGCTATTGTGATTTCGCCGCATTTCGAACCGTTATTTCGATGCGAAAACACGGTTTTGGGCGCGGAGAATACAAATATTACGCAAATCCCATTCCTGCCTTAATTTGGAATCTGCGCCAGAAGCTTTATTTTCAGCTTGCGCCCATCGCCAATCGATGGAGCGAGAGACTGGGATCGGATATCCGTTTTCCACCGACCCATGACGAATTTCTGGACCGGTGCCACGCGGCGGGCCAGACCCGCCCGACACCGCTCATCCTGCAATATGTAGAGGGTGACTATAATTGCCTGCATCAGGACATTTACGGCGATATCGCTTTTCCGTTGCAGGTTGCGATTCTGCTTTCCGAACCGGAGAGGGATTTTACGGGCGGGGAGTTCGTGCTGACCGAACAGCGTCCCCGTATGCAAAGCCGGGCGGAAGTCGTGCCGCTCCGACAAGGCGACGGTGTGGTTTTCGCGGTCAATGACCGCCCGATGCAAGGCACACGCGGCGATTATCGCGTCAGGATGCGGCACGGCGTCAGCCGCATAAGGTCGGGCAAGCGGCATACGCTGGGCATAATCTTTCACGATTCCAGATAGAGGTTGAAACCGGGGTTTCGATAGCCTTTGATCGCAACAAAATGATCGAAGGAGTCGGATATGAGCGTGACCATCTACGGTATCAAGAACTGCGACACGATGAAGAAGGCGCGCACCTGGCTTGAAGACCATGGCATCGACTACGCATTTCACGATTACAAGAAGGAAGGGCTCGACGGCGAAACGCTCGACCGCTTCCTGAAGGACATTCCGTGGGAGCAATTGCTCAACCGGGCCGGAACGACGTTTCGCAAACTTCCCGAGGAAGAACGCCAGAACGTCGATGCCGCCAAGGCGCGGGCACTGATGCTGGCGCAGCCTTCCATGGTCAAGCGCCCGGTTCTCGACAAGGATGGAAAGCTGACGGTCGGTTTCAAGCCGGACCAGTACGAAAACTTCTTCAAGCCTTGAGGTGGAGGAGTACTGCCATAGATAGCTGCCGATAAGCAGATGGAGAAGTCTATGCGGCAGCGCGCGAACAAGGTTGTCCAGCAATGGTCTGCGAGCTGGCGCGATTCCCTGATCGCTTCCTTCGCCGGTGGTGTCGCCTGGCTGATCTGCCAGCTGGCTTTGGGGCAGCCGAAACCTGTCTTTGCCATGGTCACGGCCGTGATCTGCCTTGCGCCGAACCTGCCAAACCATGGCAAGCAGGCAATAGGGGTGATGGTAGGCGTCACGACGGGCGTGCTGGTCGGCGAGCTTTCTCTGCTCTTGCCCGAAACGGTCCCGGTCTTCCACACAAGCATAGTGACCTTCATTGCGATGGTTCTGGCGACCTCTTTCGGAATGGCTCCGGCAATTGCCATCCAGTCGGGCGTTTCGGCGATTCTGGTTCTTGCTATGGGGCCGCAGGTTGCGGGCGTGACGCGGCTGATCGATGTTCTCGTCGGTGCCGGTGTTGGCCTGCTGTTCAGCCAGATATTGATGACGCCAAGCCCGGTACTTCTGATCGACAGAGCTGTTCGCGGCTTGCTTGATCGTCTTGCAAATGGGCTCAAGCAATCGGCTGCAGCGCTCGAAAAACAGGACCCGGTGCGGGCGCAAAGCGCTATCAACCAGTTCACATCGGCGCACCGGGCGGTGATCGCACTGGGCGACGGTATTGCACTGGCGCGCAGCAATGCGCGCTGGTCACTGCGCGGGCGGCTGGTGGCGCGCGAGGTTACGGAAATGGCGGGCCGGTATGACCGGCGCGGCATCCGTCTTTACGCATCGGCGCTGCTGTTCGGCGAAGCGCTGGGCAATGCACTGCGAAAGAAAGAGGCGCCGCCGCCGCCCTGGCTGATGGAAGCCTTGCAGGTGGTCATTGCCAATTGCGAGCTTGAGGAGGGGCAGGAGCCAAGCCGGATTTCTCCCATGCCAAAGGACATTCCGTTCGGCTGGCGTGATTGCGCGCACCGGCTATCGTCAGTTCAGGACACGCTTTTGCATTTCCTGCATTCTGATATTCCGGACAGTCTTCCCGTGCCCAAACGGCAGCAAAAGCAGGACGGAGCCGCAGCCTGACGATTTTCAGAGAAGCGACCGCACATGATGCGCCAGCTCATCCGCCGCTTGTCGGGCGAGCTTGGGGCGGTTCTGCCAGTCGTCAACAGCCGCGCCCCGATAGGCCGCCTGCGCGAGCGCAAGGGCTGCTGCGGTTTCGGGCGAAACAAGCGGCAGTGCCCATTCGGCAGCTGCATCTTTCGGGGTAAATTTCCCGGTTTCGAGTGTGTACCACATGCGCGCAAGCGTCAGCAGCACATTGCGCTCGTCACCCTGAAGATTGCCAAGCAGGCCGGGCAAGGCGTCAGCAATCGCCCGTCGCACATCGTCAAGCGGCACCCGTGGCAGAAGGTGTTCTCGCGCCGGGCCGAGGAGGCTTATGGCTTCCTGACCGGCTTGCGCGAGCACCAATGTGTATTCTGGATCAGTGTGCGGTTGCGGTACGGTTCCCGCCTCGAATTCGTCGCGCAACCATTCGCCATAGATGAATGTACAACGCGCAGGATAGCTGAGTGCGGCGAGATCCTGCTCTAGAAAAATCATCACTTCCAGACATCTGGGCGTGCCGGGTTTGGCCGGATGCCGACCTGATATCTGCATGAGCTTGTCAACGAGACGCGCGCCGGCTTCCAGTGCGGGAGGCTGGTCGCAGACCGCGAGCAGATCGACATCGCTATTGGGGTGAAGGCCGCCATTTACGGCAGAGCCGTGCAGATACACGGCCTGCAAAGATTGCCCCAGACTTTCCCGCAAAACGGTCAGAGCCTTTGTCGCTTCGTCAGGGATTGTTACGTGATTTCCGACCATCATTCGTTGATACTGTTCCTGACGAACATATACAACGATGGCAGAAGACAGAATATCTTCTCGTCTTCAAGCTTCAGCGACTTCCCGCCGTTCCAGAATGCGGTCGATCAATCCCCATTCGAGTCCCTGTTCGGCAGTCATGAAGTTATCGCGGTCGAGGGCGCGTTCCACCTCTTCATAGGTGCGTCCGCAATGTTCGGCATAAAGACGCGTCATCAGCCGCTTGGTTCGCTGGGCTTCCTCGGCATGGATGAAAATGTCCGATGCCTGCCCCTGAAAGCCGCCGGAAGGCTGGTGGACAAGCAGGTTCGCATTGGGAAGAGCTGCGCGATGGCCGGGCTCACCCGCCATCAGCAGGAAAGAGCCCATGGAACGGGCCGTTCCCATGCAAAGCGTGTGCACCGGCGCACGGACATAGCGCATCGTGTCATAGATCGCGAGACCGCTGGTCACAACGCCGCCCGGCGAGTTAATATAGAGATTGATCGGCTGTTTGGAGTTTTCCGCTTCCAGAAACAGCAATTGTGCGCAGATAAGCGCGGATACGGTGTCGTTCACTTCGCCATTGAGAAAGATGATCCTTTCGCGCAGCAGCCGCGAATAGATATCGAACGACCTTTCGCCGCGACTCGACTGTTCGACGACCATAGGGACGAGCTGCATCGTTTCGCGCATCGGCGAACTCCTCTTTTCCAGAACTTCAGGGAGGTGGATAGTTTAGGCTGCGCGCATCATCGGCGCCCGGTTGCTGTTGGCGGCAAGCGCTGCGACGCGCTTCAGGCGCGTGTCGTTCAGTTCATGGATGACGCGCAGAAGGTGCCGCCGGAAATGCCCGGTGCAATGCGGAACGTTACCGTGCTTTCCAGAAAGGGCGGTTCGCTTTCCCGCATCCGGTAGCTGATCTCCTCGCCGGGCTTGCAGGATGCAGGCTCCGGATCAGCCAATGCCTCGGATGGAAGCCAGTTTTCGCGAAACTCCGGAATGCTGATCGCGCGCCAGACTTTCTGCGGCGCGGCATCCAGCTCATATTCAAGCTCGATGCCTTTTTCGCGTGGTTCTTCCTGCCGGTCGGTCATTGGTCCATATCCTTCAGCAAGGTTTTGAGAGCATCGATGCGTTCCGGCCAGTAGGCGCGGTATTTGGCAAGCCAATTGGCGATGATGGTCAGTCCGTTCGGATCGACTTCATAATTGACGAAACGCCCCTCACGTTCCTCACGCACCAGTCCTGCACCGCGCAACACGGCCAGATGCTGCGACATGGCGGGCTGGCTGATTTCCATGCCCTCCCGCAGCGCACTGGCGTTCATGCTGCCCGCTGCCAGCTTTTCGAAAATCATCCGGCGGGTCGGGTCGGCAAGTGCCCTGAATACATCGTTGAATATATCGTTCTCATTCATGCAATCACATAAGCACGCACTTATGCGATTCGCAAGGAAACTTATCGCTGGCCCAAAACTGGCGAAAATGTCAGGCAAGTTTGTTCACCGGCACCCAACCGAAAAATCCATTGGGCGCGCTGCACCATGCCCATCCATGCGTTTCTTCGATGACGTGGAGGATGGTCCCTCTGTTGCAAGTCAGTTCCATTGCCGAGTAGTCGCGGACAGTGACAACCGTGTTATCCGTGACCATAACGCTGTTATCGGGAATCCACCCCGCACGGCCATCCGCTCCCACAGCCCATAGCCACCGATAGCCGTCCCAGATTTCGGCTTCTCCAGTCAGGGATATTGTCTGGCCTTGTGTGAAGGCGATGGGATCATCGTATGGTGCGACGTGATCCTCCAGCAGACATTTGCGGACTGCCTTGTCAGGCATGATCAATCCGCCGAATGAAACTGCATTGTGAAGACATTGCCGCCTATGCCCTCTGCCAGCGAGGGTGCGAGCTTCAGCGGCGTGCATTTTTCCACGGCTTCAATTGCAGCATTCACGAATGCCTTTTTGACCTTGTCGTCGCCCTCGACATTGATCGCGCTGGGGCGCGGTGGGCCGATCAGGCTTCCGTCACGCTTGAAGCTGAAGCTGAGGGTAACGGCAGAATTCTTGCTGCCTGAGGGCGGCGACCAGCAGGCGTTGAGCGCGCTGCCGACCTCGTCCATCGTCTTCAGGTCCTGCGCCTGAACTGGCCCTGCCGTGGTGATCGCAACGGCGGTCAACAGACAAAAGGATAGTCCTGATCTATTCATCCTGCCCCTCCATCAAGAGAATGCAATCAATCTATTGTCTATTGTAGGTCTGCTGCGGCAGAGTTCAAACCCAACTCTGTGGTTTCGACCTCAATCCGTGTGATCGATCCGATCAGAAAAATTCAATTGTTCTTGGATAGTTGAGGTTTATTTTCCCGTGAATGACCTCCTGGAAATCACCAAGCCTGAATCGTCACAACATCGCACCGCCGTCCGCTATGCTTTCGGCGGGTTTCGGCCATGGCCGCTGCCATGGGGATAGGGCGTTTCATCTATACGCCGATCCTGCCGGGAATGATGGCTGATGTCGGCTTCACGGCTGCAGATGCAGGTTTCATCGCATCGGCAAATTATATCGGCTATCTGCTGGGGCAGTGGTCGCCGGCTACGGTTGGTCTGCGGGTATCGAACGGGCAAGCGTGATCGCAGGCCTGATCGTCAGCGGATTATTATGCGCTGCCATGGCGCTCTTTGACGGTGTCTGGCTGTTCTCCATCATCCGCTTTGCCGCTGGTTTCGTCAGTGCGGTGACGATGATTCTTTGCACGGCAATCGTGCTGAGCCATGTCACTGCGGCAGAACGAGCCGGGCTTGGAGCGCTGCATTTCGGCGGCGTCGGCAGCGGCATTGCACTTTCTGCCGTTCTGGTGGCGCTGATCCGCCTTGTTGGGCAGGGCTGGCGCGCCGACTGGATCGGTGCTGCGGTTCTGACCATCGTGATGGTTGTTCTGGTTGCGGCTTTCGTCAGGAAGGGCCGGTGGGTGCAAACAGCGGCACGCGTGAACCGCCGCTCCCCAAAAGCTTCGCCTTCAATGCGCTGGCGCTGGCCTATGGCATTTTCGGCTTTGGCTATGTCATCACAGCAACTTTCCTCATTGCAATCGTGCGCGCGACCGATGGTGGCCCGCTTATGGAAGCTTTTGTGTGGGTAGTGACCGGTTTGGCGGCCGCGCCCTCGATCTGGCTTTGGGCACCGGCTGCGAAGGCGTTCGGCCTCTTCAACGCATTCGCCCTGGCGGCCATTCTCGAAGCCGTCGGCGTTGCTGCAAGTGTGGTTCTGGCACCGCCGCTCGGGCCTCTGGCAGGCGGCGCGCTTCTGGGTATCACCTTCATGGCATTGACGGCTTTCGGATTGCAGATCGCCCGCACACTTGCACCGGCTTCTCCCAAACGCGCTTTGGCGCGGATGACGGTCTGCTTCAGTATCGGCCAGATCATCGGCCCGCTGGTTGCAGGCTTCATGGCGCAGCGGTCCGGTTCATTCACTTCGGCAAGTCTGGCCGCAGCGTTCTCGCTGGTGGTCGTTGCGGTCCTCGGTATCATGGCGGGACGCGCTGCAAAGGTACAGGACTGAAACCTTACAGGATCAGGATCTGTTCTGGCCTGCTTGGACGGCATCTTTGTCGAGACTGTCCAGATAATCGCTGTAAGTGGTGCATTTGACGTCCGGCTTGGTGCAGACTTCCGACACCAGCCGTTCCATGGCGCGCCAATAGGCGCCGTCATTCATCAGCACGAAATGAAAGCCGAGCTGCAGCGGAATGCGCTTGCCCGCATATTGCCTGTCGAATGCCGCCCGGAAAGCCTTGTAGGCTCGCTCCTCGAAAGCTGCCGATTGCTGCGGCGCTTCCTTGCCCTTCGAGTGGCGGACATAGAGATTATAGTCCATCGCCACGATAGGGCGCTGTGACGGGCCTTCCGGAACAAGCGGCAATCCGAATGAAGCGAACTGACCGGAAAGGATCGGCTCTTCGGGGCCGCGTGTGATCGAGGACGCCTGATAGCGAAAGCCGTTTGCCTTCAGCGCGTCCTGCACCGGCTTCGATGCGGCGAGATAGGGCGCGCGGAAACCGTCGATACCTTTCAACGCGAGATCGCGCCAGCCTTCCGGCTCGCCGTCGATGCCGTTATTCTTGTAGGCGTCAGCGGTAATGCGGCGGAACTCCTTGATCTCCTTGTCCCAGTCGGCGGTAGACCAGTCGGTGCCGTCGAAATGGCCGCAGCCATGGCTCGCTATCTCGTTTCCTTCCAGATGCGCCTGCCAGATATTGCCAAGGCGGGCGACGACTTCATCGCGGCTGAGCGCAAAGCCGACATTGGACGATCCCGCCCGCTTATAGGGCGGCTTGTAATCGCGCCGATCCTGCTTGGTCATCAGGAAGACGCAGGAAAGGAAATAGGTGAAGCGGGCATTGTTTTTCTTCGCCAGCGTGCGGGAGCGTTCCACAGCGCATTGTCATGCGCGCCGTCGAAGGAAATCAGCACATATTGCGGCTTTGCGGACACGGGTTCCGCCTGAGCGGTGCAACTGGCCAGAACGAAAGCGGATAGAAGAACAGGGCGGGGGACAGAAAGCGCATGAATCACGAAACGAAGCGGGGAGGAACAGTTCCAGAAATTCTGTGGCTAGTCCTTGAATAAGGCTATTGTCGGACCGAAATGCACTTTGTGACACGTGTTTCGGCTTATTTCGCAGACGGGTCTTACATATGGCGCGAAATACGACTAAAAGCGCCAGAACGAATAAATACCAACATCAATTTGGCTTTAGCGGCAGGTCCATGGCAGACGACAGTTTCATTCGCGAGGTAAACGAGGAAATCCGTTCGGAACGGGCAAAGCAGATCTGGCAGAACTTCGGTCCCCTGCTGATCGGCGGCGCTGTGGCCATTGTTCTGGGCACGGCTGGCTGGGTCGGTTATCAGCACTGGACCGACAGTAAGGCTTCCGCTTCCGGCGACAAGTTCCTTGCCGCGCTGGATCTCGCCTCGGAAGGCAAGAACGACGAAGCGCTGGCCGCGCTCGACGATCTGGAAAAGACCGGCTACGGCTCCTATCCGGTGCTGGCACGTCTGCGCGCCGCATCGGTTCTCGCGGACAAGGGCGATGCCGCCGGTGCCGTGAAGGCTTTCGATGACGTCGCTGCCGACAACGCCGTGCCTGCACCGCTTCGCGATGTCGCTCGCCTGCGTGCCGGCTATCTGCTGGTCGACAGCGGTTCCTATGACGACGTCGCCAAGCGCGTCGAGACGCTTTCCGCCGACGGTAATCCGATGCGTTCCAGCGCACGGGAAGCCTTGGGTCTGGCTGCCTGGAAGGCCGAGCGTTTCGACGATGCGGTCAAGTTGTTCCAGCAGATCGCCAATGACAGTCTTGCTCCGGCCAATATCCGCCAGCGTTCCAATACGATGCTCGATCTGATGCGCAGCGCAGGCGTCAAGGTGCCTGACGCGCAAAATACGTAATCATAATTTCTGGAGTCATCCTCTCCCATGGGTTTCACAGTCGCCATCGTCGGGCGTCCCAATGTCGGCAAGTCCACGCTGTTCAATCGCCTCGTCGGCCGCAAGCTGGCGCTGGTCGATGACCTGCCGGGCGTAACGCGCGACCGGCGCATCCACGATGCCAAGCTCTACGATCTGAAGTTTCAGGTCATCGATACGGCAGGTCTTGAAGAAGCTGCCAATGACAGCCTGGAAGCGCGCATGCGCGCGCAAACCGAGGCTGCCATTCAGGAAGCCGACGTGATCCTTTTCGTCGTCGATGCCAAGAACGGCCTGACGCCGACCGACAGCACCTTTGCCGAAGTGGTACGCCGTTCGGGCAAGCCGGTCGTGCTGGTCGCCAACAAGGCGGAAGCACGCGGCGCGCAATCCGGCATGTATGACGCTTTCCAGCTTGGCCTTGGCGAACCGTGCCCGATCTCTGCCGAACACGGTCAGGGCATGCCCGACCTGCGCGACGCCATTGTCGAGCTTCTGGGCGAAGAGCGCGTCTTTGCCGATGAGAAGGAAGAGGAAGCTGCAGACGAGGTCTTCACGCCGAAGGCTGTCGGTGAACTGATCGGCGACGACATCGAAGACCCGGATGAAGAAGAAATCCCGGCCTATGATGCGACCAAGCCGTTGCGCATCGCCATTGTCGGACGCCCGAATGCGGGCAAGTCGACGCTCATCAATACGATGCTTGGTGAAGACCGCCTGCTGACCGGACCGGAAGCAGGCATCACCCGTGACTCGATCTCGGTGGATTGGGAATGGCGTGACCGCAAGATCAAGCTGTTTGACACGGCCGGTTTGCGCCGCAAGTCGCGCGTGCAGGAAAAGCTCGAAAAGCTTTCGGTTGCTGACGGCCTGCGTGCGATCCGTTTTGCGGAAGTCGTCATCATCGTGCTTGATGCGACGATCCCGTTTGAAAAGCAGGACCTGCAGATTGCCGATCTCATCATCCGTGAAGGCCGCGCGCCGATCATCGCGTTCAACAAATGGGATCTGATTGAGGACCGCCAGATGGTTCTTGCCGATCTTTACGAAAAACGGCCCGCCTGCTGCCGCAGGTGCGCGGCTCGCGCCGTGCCGATTTCCGGCGAGCGCGGGCAGGGCATCGACAAGCTCATGGAGAATGTCGTCAAGACCCACGAAATCTGGAACCGTCGCGTTTCGACCGGGCGTCTCAATCGCTGGCTGGCAGGCGTTATCGCGCATCAGCCGCCACCGGCAGTTTCAGGCCGCCGCCTGAAGGTGAAATATATGACGCAGGTGAAGACCCGCCCGCCGGGCTTCGTCGTGTCCTGCTCGCGCCCCGATGCGATGCCGCAATCCTATGTGCGCTATCTCATCAACGGTCTGCGTGAAACTTTCGATATGCCGGGTGTGCCGATAAGGCTTTCATTGCGCACTTCGGATAATCCGTTCGCAGGCCGCGCGAAGAAAAAGAAATAAACGCCATAGAGAGAAAAGCCCGGATCGCTCCGGGCTTTTTGTTTGAAGGTGAGACGGCATCACGCCTTAGGCAGCACAAATTCGACACGCCGGTTCTGCGCCCGACCATCGGGATTGTCCTTGCCCTTGATTTCGTTGGGTGCGACAGGCTCGCTTTCGCCATGCCCTTCCGGTTTCAACCGTGCCGATTGAACACCATTGCCGACGAGAAACCTGGTAACCGCATCGGCGCGGTTTTTCGACAGTTTATCGTTGTAGCTGTCGGACCCTTTGGAATCCGTATGCCCCACAACACGAACGGCAGAATCCGGCATGCTTTCCAATATTCTGGCAATATCGGCCAGCGTCGCCTTGGCTTTGCCGGTCAGTTTGGCGCTGTCGAAATCGAACAGAATATCGCTGGTTACGGAAAGGACGATGCTGTCATCCGTTTCCCGCATGGTGATATTGCCGCTCTTCTCGACAATCTCTTGGGCCGCACCGGACAGCCCGCGCGCTTTGCCGTCGGTGCTGCCTGATGCTGAAACCAGATCGCGGATTTCAGGCACAAGGTCGCGAATATAGGCGCTGTTGTCCGTATTCTGTGCCGCCGCTATGGACGGCAGGCAGAGTGCGGCAAGCCCGAATGCGATGCAGCCTATGATCTGATTGGTCATGGTCAGCCCCTATTCGGCGGGAACGGCGAAAGGCCCGAGCGGCTCGACCCCTTGATATAGAGCGTCACCTTCTGGCCCTTCGGTGGAGCGGAAAGACGCCGTGCCAGACACCGACGACGTGACCGGTGCCGAACAGGGAAACCGATGCCGGAGCAAGCGGCTTGCCTTCGGAATCTTTCAGCAGAAGATATTTCTTGTCGCCTGCGAGAAGATAATAGTCATTCTCGTAATCCTTGTCCGACAGCGCGGTGTAGAGCGTCGTCGAAACGCTCCCGCCCTCCCTGGCATTGATGAAGCGGACCTTGACGGTCAGCTTGTCGCCATCTGCTACGACACCGCTCACTTCTGCGGTGGCCTGACCGCTGCTGTGATAACCGCTTGCTATCGGCTGACTGGCCGTCTCCTGGGCAAACGCAGCGTGGGGAAGCGCACTCGCCGAAAGCAGGACAGTGGCAAGAACCGTACGTGAGAGAAACGCCATGAGTATCGCTTTCATCTGTTGGTTGACCTTGAACATAGCGAAGCCGGATGGAAAACATCCGGCATTGCGAAGGCGGTGAAAACAAATAAGCGGAGCAGTTCAGGGGTGTGAGTGAAAGACGAACCACTCCAGATGCGGCGCAGAAACCTAACAGGCAGAAGAGAGAGGTCATGTAAACTTTGGAAACACGCATTAACATTTGCGCGACCGGAAATTTTTCTCATCCGCATAGCGACGTCGCGATTGTGATCATGACCAGCACTTAATTTGGTAATTTCAGGTTGAGCTTGGCTTGTGTGGCTGCTAATTCGCCCGCTCTCCGATTTCCTCCAAAAGGTGCAGTGATGACGAAGGCTGACCAGAGCCGTTTTGACGGCGTGACATTGGGCATCGATTTTGGCACGACCAATACGGTTATTTCTGTTGCGGCGCCTGACGGCACGACAGCCGTTCTGAGTGTGCCGAAGGATGGAGTCGAGATTACCGGTTATCGCTCGATCCTTTGCTTCTGGCAGGATCGCGAAACTGGCGAGCGCACCGTTGAAAGCGGACCTTGGGCGATGGATGTATTTGTCAATGCGCCGCATTCGACGCGCATGTTGCAATCGTTCAAGACATTCGCGGCATCGAAATCCTTCACCGACACACCGGTTTTCGGCAAGCGGTTCAAGTTCGAGGATATTCTGAAGACATTTCTCGAAACGGTTGCGGCACGGTTGGGCGACCGCCTGCCGCCGAAGGGCAATCGCGTGGTTATTGGCAGGCCGGTGATCTTTGCGGGCGCTTCACCGGATGAAGCATTGGCTATGCAGCGCTATGAAAAGGCATTCCGGGCGTTCGGCTTCACCGATATTCACTATGTCTATGAGCCGGTCGCGGCGGCTTATTTCTATGCACAGGAATTGAAGGCAGCATCGACTGTTCTGGTGGCCGATTTTGGCGGCGGTACGAGCGACTTTTCCATCGTGCGGTTTGAAGTCGGCAAGGATGGCCTCAGCTTCATGCCGCTCAGCCAGACCGGCCTTGGTATCGCGGGCGACACATTCGATTACCGCATCATCGACAATGCCGTGTCGCCACTGCTTGGAAAGGGTACGGAGTACCAGTCCTTCGGCAAAAGGCTGACGATACCGAACCATTATTATGCAAATTTCGCGCGCTGGAACACGCTGTTCCTGATGAACTCTCCGGCGACCATTCGCGATCTGGATGAACTGGCCCGGCAAGCGGTTGATCCGAAGCCGCTCGAACATTTCATCAACCTGATCGAGAATGACTACGGCTATGAAATCTACCGCGCCGTTTCGGACCTCAAGATACGCCTCTCCTCACAGCGCATGTCGGAACTACACTTCAAGGCCGACGACTTCGAAATCCGTTCCGATATCACGCGTAACGATTTCGAAAACTGGATCGCGGACGATGTACGTCAGATCGAACAGTCGGTGCAGCAGGCGGTGGACAAAGCGGAACTTGAAACGTCGTCTATCGACCGCGTTTTCCTCACCGGCGGCACCTCTTTCGTGCCGGTCATCCGCACCGTGTTTGAAAGCCGCTTCCCTGACGCGGTGGTGACCAGCTCGAACCAGTTCGATTCCATCGCCAACGGGCTCGCATTGATCGGGCAGAGCGCGGATATCGACCGCTGGGCAGTAAAATAGTAAACATTGGCCGAGCAGTTTTCTGTTCAAAGAAATGGAGATCATCGTGTCAGACAGCACCGTCGAAGCCTTTTCTGAACGCCTGCGGCAAAGCGCCGAACCATTCTGGTCGCAAGCCGTCGGCCATCGCCTCGTTCGCGAAATCTATGCGGGTACGGTCGCGCCCGATGTCATGACGCGCTATCTGGTGCAGGACCATCGGTTTATCGACTGCTTTCTGTCATTGCTGGGCGGAACGCTCGTCAATTGCGACCGGATGGAAGCCAAGCTGATATTGGGCCGTTTCATAGGCATGATCAGCAGCGACGAGAATTCATATTTCGAACGTGCCTTTGCAAAACTCGCAGTCTCCGACGCCGAGCGTTTCGATACGCCCGATGCAGCACCAACCGCTGCATTCAAGGAACTGATGCTTGAGGCTGCGCGGTCCGGCTCCTATGCGGCCTGCCTGTCGGTGCTGACGGTTGCCGAATGGCTTTATCTCGACTGGGCGGAAAAAGCAGCCAAGCCTCTGCCCGACGATTTCATTTTCGCGGAATGGATTGTGTTGCACGATAATCCATATTTCGTGGAGTTCGTGGGTTTCCTGCGCTCGGAACTTAACCGGGTCGGCCCGGAGGCGGCAGAACAATGCCAGCAGTTCTTCCGGCGTGCGGTCGAACTGGAAAAGGCATTCTTCGATGCCGCCTATGAGAGCCAGAACTGATCAGTTACTGGCGGCGGGAAGGGCAATTGCTGTCGCCTTCCTCGCATTTCAGGTATTTCCTGAGATCGTTGACGCGCTCCGTCGTCAGGTCGGACAGGCAGATCGAATAAGCCATGCCGGAAATGCTGCCGCCGCCAACTGTCTGCATATCGCATTCGGCGTCGCGAAAGGCGATCCAGGCCCGTTGCGACTGAACCAGCTTTTCTTCAGGTCCGCATCGTCGGCGCGGCGCTGCAAGGTCTTGAAGATCTTGTTCAGCTCGGCATCCGATTTCTTGTAGGCCTTGCCATAGCATTCATTGAGTGCGGCCTGCGAACTGGCGTTCTGGCAGTCATCGGCCTGCGCCGTGGCAATAGCCGCAAAAGAACCGAAAACCACTCCGATAATCCCGAGCTTCAATCCCCGCATAAATTCCCTCCCCGAAGCTTTGAAGAACAATATCATTATCGCAAATAGAACGACTGTCACGAAAGAAAAGACGCTCTAATCCTTTGTTTTGAACCGCGCATCTTTTCCGAAAACCGTTTCACACTTTTCGGGATGCGCTCTAATCCTCAAAGCGGCTCGAGCCATCGCGGTCACGCTCATAGCCCTTCATGTTCGGGAAAGGCGGAAGCCAGGATTCGCGACGGATCGTCCAGAGTTCATAGGTTGGCTTGAACTGATCCGGCGCATCGAGCGAACCGAGATTGAGTTCGATTTCATCGGCACTGCGCCCGAAAACCGGAGAGCCGCAGTGTGGACAAAATGGCGTCCCGCATAGTCGCGGGTTTCTCCTTGACTGTAATCGCAGCCTCAGGGAATATCGCCGAAGCATGAAATAGCGCTCCGTGATGCTTGCGACAGTCGAGGCAATGGCAGATGCCGACCCGATATGGCTGTCCTGATGCTTCAAAGCGAACATTGCCGCACAGGCATCCACCTGTGATCCTATCCATGATGCACCTCCTTCATCGCAGCTGAATTCGCTTAAACCCTGCATTAACCATATTCGTTCATGGTTAATGCGCTGCTGATAATGACTGTATTAGCGGGGCTGCAAGCGCGTCCTCCACCCAATGGACAAGGTTAATACTTCGTTATCGCCGCACCAGTTTAGTTCGTGTGAGTGGAGTGTGCGGTGCGTCTTGTATCTTTACGAGCGCTGTTTGGTCGAAGGAAGGCCGTTGCCGAGCCGGTGTGGCATTACCCTGTCACGGGCTATTGCCCGGAAGAGGGGCGCTATTACGCCGTAAGGGCAAAGCCACGCCAGACAGTTCATAAGCCGCATCGTCTGGTGCCGCTGATGCTGGCAGCCATGACCTATCTCTTCAATTCCAATGCGATTGCCTTTCAGGACATGGCAAGCCTGGTGCCGTCGGCTGATCTGGGATCGCACCGCTGGACTGCCTTTGTTGCCAAGGCGCCGGTAGGCTCGGTGCATCAGGCTGAAATGCCGTTCGTGGATGCCACCACAGTCACAGGCAGCATCGCTACCAACGGGATCGAAGTGCCGGGTATCGGCCGTGTTGCGCTTTCCGGCGGACGCAAGACGGCAAAGCTTGGTCCGGACGATCCGAACCCGGATGAAAACCGTATCAATCGTGCCGACAAGACGGGCCGTCTCGTCTCGGTGAAACCAAAAGCGCCTGCCAAGGCTTTCACCGCAGGCAGCATGTTCGACAAGATCAGCATGATTACGCGTCCGCCGGAAAAGACGGACGCGAAAATGGCCTTCTCCAATAAGCTGGAAGGCAAGGAAGTTGCCATTACCATGGCGTTCCATGCGGTCAAGCCACCGAAGCCGCGCGCCGAAATGCCGACCCAGCTTGCCAAGCTCATTACCAATGACCGGCCGGATGTGCTGGCCCTTGGTTATGCGCCTGCAACGCCGGATTATGGCAAGACATCGCCTTTCGAAAGCATTTTGAAGCCGCAGATGGATGAAGGTCGTTTCGTACCGCCTATCGGCGAGAAGGACCATGAATGGGCAGCAACGCCGCTGCCGCCTTCTGCTTTCAGCAAGAGCGAGCAGAAGTGCCTTGCCGAAGCCGTCTATTATGAAGCGCGCGGCGAAACGGTGAAGGGTCAGGTTGCCGTCGCCCAGGTCGTTCTCAACCGGGTCCGCAACCCGGCCTATCCGGGATCGATCTGCGGCGTGGTTTACCAGAATCGCGACTGGCTCAATGCCTGCCAGTTTTCGTTTGCCTGCGACGGCCAGAAGCATCGCGTGACCGAAATGCCGCAATGGCGCATGGCGCAGCAGGTGGCGAAGACGGTATCCGCCGGTCAGATCTGGCTGCCGGAAGTCGGTTCCGCCACCCATTACCACGCGACCTATGTTCGCCCATTCTGGGCTCCAACCATGAAGAAGGTTGCGAAAATCGGCCTCCACATTTTCTACCGTACCTATGGCGGCGGATGGAGCTGATCGCTCCGTTCTCGCGCAATGGCGAGACTGACTGGCTTCAACTCACGTTTTTGTTAGCGGACTAAAAGGCCGAACAGGCGCATAAGGTCGACTTTCATCCTCAGCCGAACAGGGTGTGACCGCCCAAAATCGATTCCGTTTTTAGCCAATAATGTGGCCAATCTGATGCTTTGGTCGGAAAATGAGTCGCACCAATACCTAACTAATTGACATTGCTGGATAAAAACCTTTTGGAGCAAAGCCCGCACCGCCTTGACTAGCGGGCGGCGTGTCAATATGTTGCGCGCAACTTGGAAATGGGATTGAAATCCTCGTATTTCTTGAAAAAGGAGCTGCCAATGGCGTGCGGGACTGAACCCGGAAAGCCATCCGGTACCATCAAGAATGCGAAGGACGAACCCGGTTCCGGGGAGCTGGATCAGCGTTTGAACCGCCTGGAGGCCGAACTGGCCAAGAAGGGTGTGCTCAAGCAACCGGCTTCCGAAGAGGAACGATCGGCGACTGCAAGCTCGGTCGCGCAGGCCATGAAGATTTCCAGCGAGTTTATCGCGGGGTTGTGGTTGGTGCGCTGATTGGCTGGTTCATTGATCGTGTCGCCGGTACGTCGCCCTGGGGATTGATCGTATTTCTCCTTCTGGGCTTCGGTGCGGGCGTCCTCAACGTGCTTCGTTCCGCTGGATATGTTGCCGAACAGGGTAACATCAAATCTAGCGCGGAAAAGAGCGACAAGAAATAGGACTTGACGGGCTTCACGGTAAAGTTCGTTCAAGTGTAAGTGAACAATGGGCCGTCAGGCAAGACTGAAACGCCTTCAGGCAGGTTGAATTGCCTTCGGGCAGGCCAAATTGCCTTCGGGCAGGGAAGACAGACGAGGTTAAGGTGGCGAACGATCCGATCCATCAGTTCCAGGTTTCCCGGTGGATTCCCATCGACGTAGGCGGCGTGGACCTTTCGTTCACGAATGTTTCGGCCTTCATGGTCGCAACCGTCGTGCTTGCTTCGGGCTTTCTTTACCTGACGTCTTCGGGTCGCGGTCTCATCCCGACCCGTCTTCAGTCGGTGTCTGAAATGGCTTACGAATTCGTGGCCACCAGCTTGAGAGATTCGGCAGGGTCGAAGGGCATGAAGTTCTTCCCCTTCGTCTTCTCGCTCTTCATGTTCGTGCTGGTCGCGAATTTCCTGGGTCTCTTCCGTATTTCTACACTGTCACCAGCCAGATCATCGTGACCTTCGCGCTCGCCGTGCTGGTCATCGCAACGGTCATTATCTATGGTTTCTTCAAGCACGGTTTCGGCTTCCTCAAGCTGTTCGTGCCGAGCGGTGTTCCGGGCATAATCGTGCCGCTGGTTGTCGCCATTGAAATCATCTCGTTCCTGTCGCGTCCGATCAGCCTCTCGGTTCGTCTTTTGCGAACATGCTTGCTGGCCACATCACGCTCAAGGTCTTTGCGGGCTTCGTCGTTTCGCTGGCGGCCCTTGGGCCGATCGGTATCGGCGGCGCTGTCCTGCCGCTGATCATGACGGTCGCGATTACCGCACTCGAATTCCTCGTAGCCTTCCTGCAAGCCTACGTGTTTACCGTTCTCACCTGCATGTACATCAACGACGCAGTACATCCGGGACACTGAGTTCAAGCCGGCGGGCGACCGCCAGAACTGAAATCCGCGCTTATATTCAATCCAGAAGGAGCTTAACATGGAAGCGGAAGCAGCAAAGTACATCGGCGCCGGTCTCGCCTGTTTCGGTATGGCCGGTACGGCTCTCGGCCTCGGCAATATCTTTGGCCAATACCTCTCCGGCGCTCTGCGCAACCGTCCGCTGCTGACAGCCAGTTCGGCCGTCTGGTGTTCGGTTTCGCCGTTACGGAAGCTCTGGGCATCTTCTCGCTGCTCATCGCGCTTCTGCTCCTCTTCGCCGTCTAATCAACGGTCGCAAGAAACGGGCTGGCCGCGATCTGTATCTTCAAATGCAGCGCGGCTGGCCTTTGCATATGACGTCTGAGTAAGGCATGATCCTTCTCCATCTGGATCAGATCGTGCTGGATTAAAGGGAAATCTGGATGTTCGTGTCCACGGCGTTTGCCCAAACCGCCACCGAATCGCAGCCGGCACCTGCTGCTGGCGAGCACGGCGCAGCCGATGCTGTGCACACCGAGACCGGGGTCGCCAACGATGCCGGACACGGCAGCGGCGTATTCCCGCCGTTTGATTCCACCCATTACGCTTCGCAGCTCCTGTGGCTCGCGATCACGTTCGGGCTTTTCTATCTGTTCATGTCGCGCGTGGTTCTGCCGCGTATCGGCGGCGTGATCGAAACCCGTCGCGACCGTATCGCTCAGGATCTCGAGCAGGCAGCCCGCCTCAAGCAGGATGCCGACAACGCTATTGCTGCCTATGAGCAGGAACTGGCCCAGGCCCGCACCAAGGCTGCTTCGATCGCCGAAGCCGCGCGTGAAAAGGGCAAGGGCGAAGCCGACGCAGAACGCGCCACGGCCGAAGCCGCACTTGAAGGCAAGCTCAAGGAAGCCGAAGAACGTATCGCCGCGATCAAGGCCAAGGCCATGAACGACGTCGGCAACATTGCCGAGGAAACCACGGCAGAGATCGTCGAACAGCTTCTGGGCACCAAGGCTGACAAGGCTTCGGTAACAGCAGCCGTCAAGGCCGCTAACGCCTGAGGAGAGGACAATGGACGCTACATTCTGGGCACTGATTGGCCTCATCATCTTTTGGCAATCCTGGCCTATCTGAAAGTACCGGGCATGATCGGTCGTTCGCTGGACGAGCGCGCTGACCGCATCAAGAACGAACTGGAAGAAGCCCGCACGCTTCGTGAAGAAGCCCAGCAGCTGCTGGCCGAATATCATCGCAAGCGCAAGGAAGCCGAGAAGGAAGCAGGCGACATCGTTGCTTCTGCCGAGCGCGAAGCCAAGGCGCTTCTCGAAGACGCCAAGCGTGCGACGGAAGAATATGTTGCTCGCCGCAACAAACTCGCCGAGCAGAAGATTGCAACGGCCGAAGTCGATGCCATCAATGCTGTCCGCGCTTCGGCAGTCGACCTTGCGGTCGCCGCAGCCAGCAAGATCGTTGCCGACAAGGTCGACACGAAAGTCGCAGGCAACCTGTTCAAGGATGCTCTGTCACAGGTCAAGTCGAACCTGAATTGATCTCGGCTCATATAGTTTCAGAGAAACGCCGCCTCAAAAGGGCGGCGTTTTTGTTGCTTGGGTTGAGAAATCGATTTCAATGCAGTCCGATCAGAGGCTGGCAGCCATGCCGCCCAGTTTGTCAAACAACGGTCGATATTCCTCCAAAGCAAGGTCATCCAATGCGCAGGCTTCCGCCGGCCTGAACCATCGCAGTTCCGTGTGTTCCCGGTCGCGAATGGTGGGGTGGCCGTCCCAGGCGGTGACCGTAAAGAGGTGGAATGACGCGACCGGATTTGCGACCTCTATGGTGGTAAGGAGCGAGAACAACCGGATCGTTAATCCGAGTTCCTCGTGGATTTCCCGTTGGAGCGCGCTTTCAAAGCTCTCGCCCGCTTCAACATGACCGCCCGGTAAACTCCACCGATCTGGATAGGCACGACGATCTGGGCTGCGGCGCCAAGAAGAATGCCCTTGGGGCCGACGAGAACCGCATTGACAATATCCGGCATGATGGCCCTCCGGCGGTACGAAGTGAGGTCAGTCCTGAGGTCTGCCAGATGTGTAAGCGGCAACTCTCCTGTGACTTGACCGTCTGAATGGCGAAGTTGCTCCGAATGTCGATCACGCCAGGAAGCCGCAACAGCGTGCCGGATAGAAAGCGTTCATAGGCAGCGAGATCAGCCACGACGACCTGCAACAAAAATCGGCTTCCCCGACACAAGATGGCAGGAGAAGACTTCCGGGAGATTCTGCACCGAGATACGAAAAGCCGTTGCAGTTTCCTCATGATGCCGCTCTACGCGGATACCGACGAAAACGGTCAATCCAAGCCCGACCGCGTTACGATCCAGCGCTGCGTGATAGCCTTGAATGACTCCTGCCTTTTCCAGCATCTTGACACGCCGCAGGCATGGAGAGGGTGACAGGCCGATTTTCTCCGCCAGCTGCACATTGGAGAGCCGCGCATCTTGCTGAAGCGCGGTCAGTATCTTGCGGTCGATGGCGTCCAGTTTAAGTTTTGGCATGATCCGACAATGATGGTTTGAATACTGGCAGAATATACCACAAAATCGTAATCGCGCGCCACAAATCGCAAGGACATGCGCATAGATCTCCGCATAGTTTCAGGCGCACAGCTGCTTTGCGTCGCGATTTGGCTGGCATCCTCTTTTCTGGGCAATATCGATGAGCGAGATGTGGTTATATGCAGGCGCGTTGGCTGCTGCATTTCTTATTCCGGGACCTGACATGATTCTGCTGCTCCAGACAGGTGCTGCACAGGGCAGGGCGCATGCGCTGGCGGCGGCAGCAGGGCTTGCAATCGCTCGCGCCTGCCATGTGGTTCTTGCAGCACTAGGTCTCGCTGCGCTTCTGCATGCTTTCCTGTCGCGTTTCAGTTCGTTCGGATCATAAGTGCCTGTTATCTGGTCTGGCTTGCCATTGGCATTCTGCGCCACCCATTGCCCACTGTGGATACAGCCGGCGGCGCGCGCGAACGCCGTTCCTATTTGGCTTCGGCCCGCAAGGGCCTGCTAACAAATCTGCTCAACCCGAAAGCCCTGTTGTTTTGTTCGGTCTTGCTGCCGCAGTTCGTTCATCCGGAACACGGCAGCATCACGCTCCAGTTTGCATTGCTGGGAGCGATCATGACTGTAGTGGGATTGTCGTTCGACACGATCTACTCTTTGACGGGGTCGTCGCTTGGCAACCTGTTCAAACGTTATCCTGCTATACAAGCGGTCCAGCGTTGGGGCTTTGCCGCTCTGCTCTTCGGCTTCGCGGCCAAGCTGGCGACTGTTTAAACGCTATAACGGCCTTTGATGGGCGCGAAAGTGTAACGGTGGATACCGGGAACCGGCCCCGCGCTTTCGATTGCAGCGCGATGCTTCACGGTCGCGTAACCTGCATGAACCTCCAGCCCGTAAGGTGGATGTGCCGCTCCCGCACGGATCATCATGCGGTCGCGTGTCACCTTGGCTACGATGGATGCGGCGGCGATGGAGACAGAGCGCTGATCGCCTTTGACCAGGGCCGAACCAGGACAGGAAAGCCCCGGCGGAACATCGCGCCCATCGATCAGTGCATGGCATGGCCGCAAGGTCAGGCCGACAGAAGCGCGACGCATGGCTTCCAGTGCGGCTTTCCTGATATCGCTCCCATCGATGCTGCGTGCGCTGAGGCTTGCAACCGAAACGGTGATGGCTTTTGTCAGAATGATTTCGTAAAGCGCCTCGCGTTTTGCCGTCGTGAGCCGTTTGGAATCGTCCAGACCGTCTGGAAGGTCATCAATATCAAGAACAACCGCAGCGGCAACCACAGGACCAGCCAGAGGGCCACGCCCGGCTTCATCGATGCCGACGATGTGTTTCAGTCCGCGCGAAAGCAGTCTTTTCTCTTCGGAAAAGTCAGGCGCGAGCGGATTTCAAAAGGAGCGGAGAATCAGAAGCCGAGCGTTTCATTTGGCGGTAATGCTCGCATTGCTTCCGATTCTCCGCAAGGGCCCTGCTCGAGGACGGTGGCGTGAAAGCAGGTAGCCCCTCCGTCTGAGGGACAATCAGACGGAAACTCAATCAATCATTGCACTACATGTTTCGCCAGAAATGCAGCTGCTGGGCGGATCAGGCCGGTTTCCCGCTCTGGGAAACTCTAAAACAGCGAAAGCTGTTTGCCTCCTTTTCGACCGGTTCGAACAGGTCGGTACGTAACTGAAGGCGGCGTGCATTGAAGCCAAGCTTGCGTGCGGTAATCTCGAAACGGCGTCCGATCTGCCACGCATAGGGGCCAGTGCCGCGCATCCGCTTGCCCCATTCGGCATCATAATCCTTGCCGTCGCGCATGGAACGCACCAGTGACATGACATGACGATAACGATCCGGATAATTGCGCAGCAGCCAGTCCTTGAACAAAGGCGCGACTTCGAGCGGCAGGCGCAGCAGAACATAGCCCGCCTCGCGCGCACCTTGCGCATAGGCGGCATCCAGAATGCGCTCTATCTCGTGATCGTTTATACCCGGAATGACCGGTCCCATCATGACGGAAGCGGGGATGCCCGCATCGGTCAGTTTCCGAATGGCCTGAAGCCGTAGCGTCGGCGTCGAGGCGCGCGGCTCCATCGTGCGGGCCAGATGAGCGTCGAGCGTCGTGACCGACAAGGCGACCTTGGCCAGCCCTTTCTCGGCCATGTGGCTCAGAATATCGATGTCACGCACGACCAGGGCGGATTTGGTCACGATGCCGACCGGATGATTGGCGGCCTCCAACACTTCAAGAATTTCGCGCATGATGCGCCATTTCTTCTCGACCGGCTGATAGGGGTCGGTATTGGTGCCGATGGCTATTGTTTTCGGCTGATAATTGGGTTTGGCCAGCTCGCGCTCCAGAAGGCGTGCGGCATCCGGCTTTGCAAACAGGCGGGATTCGAAATCGAGACCAGCTGAAAGTCCCATATAACTATGGGTCGGTCGGGCAAAGCAATAGATGCAGCCATGCTCGCAACCCCGATATGGATTGATCGAGCGGTCGAAGTTGATATCGGGTGAATCGTTGCGTGTGATGATCGTGCGCGGCTTTTCGATCTGTACGTCGGTCCTGAACGGCGGCAGTTCCTCAAGCGTGGTCCAGCCGTCATCGAACTCATGCCGCGTCGTCGGCTCAAAGCGCCCGGTCGGATTGATGCCTGCGCCGCGCCCGCGCCTGCGGGCATGGTCGATGCGCAGGCCAGCTTCACCAATCACCGCATTGGCGTGATCCGCACGCCCACTGCCGAAGGCGGCCCTGTCGGCCTGCTTGATGATATCTGCCTGCTGGATCACTTCCATTTTAGTCTCCTGAATGGAAACATCGGGCGTTGTACAGGCACGGTGAAAGCAAACGCGGAACAGCGAAAAACTGTTCTGTTGTGCGCACCGTGCTGCCATGCGACTCTATTCTGATGAATCTATTCCTATCGCAAGGTACGGAACAAATCAAGAACATATGCGCAGCAGCTTTCCGTTCACGCATTCTTGATATATGAAGCGCGCATGCTGTCCGTCATCATCGAAACCCTGAATTCAGAAAGAGCGCTGGCCCACACGCTTTCGGCTTTGGTGCCGGCTGTCGTGGAGGGGTTGCTGCGCCGTGTTACGGTCGTGGATCGCGGCTCATCGGACGAAACCGCCCTCGTTGCGCTTGGTGCAGGCTGTGACTTTTATGCCGAAATGGATATTGAGGCGGCGCTCGATGAGATCCGCACGCCATGGGTGCTGTTGCTGAAGCCGGGCGCTGTTCCACAGGAGGGCTGGGAGGAAGTCCTCCGGCGTCACATGGAAAGCGATGGCGATGTTGCACGCTTTTCGCTGCCGGAAGATAGCGGCTTCGGCACGGTCCGTAAAATCTTCGGTCACAAGGCGACACTTGATGCCGGGCTTCTGGTTCGGTTGGACGTGATAAAGCCGCTGCTGCTCGATGGCGTGGCGTTTGATCAGCTTCCACAGCGGCTGAAAACCGTCCGCCTCAAGCATCCCATTCTACCGCCCGACGAGGATTGAGCAAAAGAAAAGGCGAAGCTGGAAACTCCGCCTTTTCGCCAGACATGCTGACTGAATTAGTTCTGGTAAGAGGAAGGCGATGCGTCGCCAAAGCGATGAGCCGAACCGTCCTGATAGACAGGAGCTTTGATCGAGGCAGAGCTGTGTAGTCGACCTTCTGGGAAGCGACCGGTGTGCGGTCGTTTGCATAAAGATCGGCAGGTTCGCCAACATGCGGGTTTTCTGCAAAGGCAGCACCGGCGCTAAGAGCAAGGGCGGCAGCAGCAAGAACAATCTTTTCATTTTCCTATCTCCTTGGAAAGTGGAGCGGCGTTTTGTTCGTCGTTCCGATGTACCTGAAATGGGTGACAGTGAGCGAAAGTTCCAGTCACGAAAATGTTTTGTTGATCACACATTTGTGCGGCATATTTTTGGCGTGACGATAATTTTCAAATAAAAATATAATATAATCAATGTGTTGATTTATGTGTCGGCATTCACGAAACAGTTGTAGAAGGCTTTTGTTCAAAAGTGCGAACAGTCTGTCCGAATATATTGTCCAATCAGAGTGAACAATAGGACGATTTTATGGGCATTCAGAAAGGAGGTCGTTCAGAGATTATTTTCGGGAAGGGACGCTTTGGGTCGCGATGACGAACCAGTCAGGCTTCTCGGCTGAAAGGCGTGCGGCTGCCTGTTCGGTGGCTGCCATGTCGTCAAAGATTGCATAGCAGGTTGCGCCTGAACCCGACATCTGTGCGTAGAGTGCTCCGCTTGCGTGAAGCAGGTCAAGCTTGTCACCGATCTGGGGCGCAAGTTTCAGCGCTGGGGCAAGAAGATCGTTGCGAGTTGTTTGCAGATAAGCGCAAAGGCGTTCGATATCTGTATGGGAGGGAAGGTTCAACGCTGGGTGATCGCGTTTGTCGAGCGCGCGAAAGACATCCGGCGTTGCCATAGCGGTTCCATCATTGACGAGCAGCATGGGCAAGGCCGGAAACCCGGCGACAGGAGCGAGGTCTTCGCCGATGCCGCGCGCGGTCAGGGGCGTGCCCTTCGATGCGCCGTGCAGGCACATGGGCAGGTCGGCGCCAAGATGCAGCCCCATCGCGGCGAGCTGCCCGAAACCGAGATCGAGGCCCCACAACGCATCAAGTGCGAGCAGCGTTGCTGCAGCATCGCTCGATCCGCCGCCGATGCCCGAGGCAATCGGCAGGTTCTTTTCCAGATGGATGGTAACGGGCGGCAAGACCCTTTGCGCATGGTCGCGCAAGGCGTTGCGGGCCTTGAGCACCAGATTGCCGCCATCGAGCGGTATGCCCTTTGCAAAAGGACCGCCGACCGTGAAACCGTCCTCATCGGCAGGGCTGACGCGAATGATGTCGCCATAGCGCGCAAAGACCACCAGCATGTCGAGCAGATGGTAGCCATCGTCACGACGCCCCGTCACATGCAGTGCCAGATTGATCTTGGCCGGAGCCAGGCGTGTCACCGCCTGCGCATCCTCGGCCTGTGCGGATGTTTCGGTTTTCGGGGAAAGGGTCATTTCGGTTGAGGCTGCGAATGGAGAAAGCAGACGGTTCGGTTGCGGCGAGCGGCCAAGCCGCTTCGTCGGCAACCTTTCCTGCGGAAAAGGTCAGTCCTTCTTGACGTAATATTCGCCGGTTTTAGGGTCCTGCACGAGCGTACCGTGGGCCCGGTTCTGCGCTTCCTTTTCCGCCTGGCGCACACGCTGGGACACGCGCGAGGCTTCACGCTTGAACGAGCGGTAGCCGTACCAGGCGGCGGCGATGATCAGCAGCAGAAAGATGAGCTGGGGCATGGCCTCAAATCCTTAAGGGTTGCACTTCGGATTGCCGGATCGCAACGGTCGAAACGCCGGATGTTCATGAAGGGGCGGGAAGCGGCCCGCCCCACTTTCTGACACCATATCATGGTGAAACGAAGGAATTCAAAGCATTGGTGCGAAAATCGATGCTGATTTTGCCTCTGCTCGGCCTTTAGAGGCCATAACGGCCCCAAAGTGCCTTTTCTTCAGCTACCGAAAGCAGCCCTTCGCCGAGATTTGCGGCAATGGAAGCCGGTTCAAGATTACCGAGTGCCATATCTACGCCGGGCATTTTGCGTCCCAGAAGGCCGCGCTTCTGTTCGACGAGCTTGAGCTTGACCTTGTCGCCATAGGTCTTGCGCAGGAAGCTGCGCATATCGCCAAGCCCATCAATCGCCAAGCCGTTGCGCCTTGATGCCGGTCCAGAACAGGCCGGTAAACAGATCCTTGTCTTCCGCAAGCTTGGTTCCGCGCCGTTCCTTCACCATGTCGATGAAGGTTTCATGGATTTCAAGCTGCAATGATTTCAGTCGCTCGATGTCGGCCTTCTTCTCCGGCTGGAACGGGTCAAGCGTCACCTTGTTGGAGCCTGCCGTATAGACACGGCGCTCGACCCCGATCTTCTTCAAAAGCTCGGGAAAACCGAACGAGGCCGACACAACGCCGATGGAGCCCACGATGGATGAAGGATCGGCGATGATTTCGTCACCGGCCAGCGCAATCATATAGCCACCCGAGGCGGCAACATCTTCAACGAAGATAAAGACCTTCTTCTGATGCTCGGCGGCGAGATCGCGGATACGCCGGTAGATCAGTCGGGACTGTACTGGTGAACCGCCGGGTGAGTTGAGTGAAATGGCGACGGCAGGCGCTTCCTTGTCGTTGAATGCCTTTTCAAGAACTGCCGCCGTCGACGCCAGTGAAAGCATCGGACGGAAGGCAGACCCACCGGACATGATGGCGCCATGCAGTCGCACGACAGGTATCTCGATGGAAACCGGGCGGAAGCGGCGTGGAACAAGGCGCGTCAATAAACCGGGCAAGGTGAACTCCTGCGTGTAGAAATGATTCCAGCCAAATGTAGGAAGCGATATGGGAAACACAAAGAAAACCGCCCGGAAATTTTGTTTTCCGGGCGGTGTGTCGTTTCCGTCAGGATTTTTCGGCTTTGTGACCAACCGCAGCAGAATATAGCCGCAAATGGCCGACAGGCCCGAACCGGCCAGCACGCCGATCTTGGTTTCCGCTTGCATGAGTTCGGACGGGAAGGAGAGGAGGCCGATGAAGATGCTCATCGTAAAGCCGATCCCGCACAGGACCGCCACGCCGTAAAGCTGAATCCATGTGGCCCCGAGCGGCTTTTGCGCAAGGCCGGTCTTGATCGCGAGCCAGGCCGCGCCGAAAACGCCGAGCTGCTTGCCGATGAAGAGGCCAAGCATGATGCCGAGGGTGAGCGTGTCGCTCATCACCGAGGCGTCGAGACCGGCGAACGATATGCCTGCATTGGCGAAGCCGAAAATGGGCACGATGATGAAAGCAACAGGCTTGGCCAATGCATGTTCCAGCACATGCAGCGGCGAGGTCATATCGTCAGGCTTGCCGGGCGCGGGCTTCAGCGGAATCATCAGCGCGGTCACCACGCCTGCAACCGTTGCGTGAACGCCGGAATTCAGCACGAAAACCAGAGCGCCGCTCCGCCGATCAGGTAGGGAAGGAGCTTCATCACGCCCATCCGGTTCATGGCGAACAGAACGATAGCGGCAGCAAAAGCTCCACCAAGATATGGCATGGAGATTTCAGCCGTATAGAAAATGGCGATGATGACGACGGCGGCGAGATCGTCCAGAATGGCGAGCGTCGCCAGAAACACCTTGAGGCTGGAGGGAACCCGCGACCCCAGAAGCGACAGCACGCCGAGCGCAAAGGCGATGTCGGTTGCCGATGGCACAGCCCAGCCGCGCAGCTTGGCCGGATCGTGCCAGTTGAACAGGGTGAAGATGATGGCTGGCAGGATGACGCCGCCCGCGGCAGCAATGCCGGGCAGCATGCGGTTCGGCCAGCTTGCCAGCTGCCCGTCGAGGAACTCGCGTTTGATTTCCAGCCCCACGAGCAGAAAGAACACCGCCATCAAGGCATCATTGATCCAGTCCGTCAGGCTCAGCGGGCCGATATGGGCGCGCAGCGTCTCGAAATAGATTTGTGAAAAGGACGAATTGGCCACGATGAGCGCAAGCGCCGCCGCGACCATAAGACTGATGCCGCCAGCAGATTCGCTATCGAGGAAGCGCCGCATGACCGATACGGGACGGCTTTTGTTTGGGCTGTGGTTCATCGGTTCCCGTTGCCTGTTCTTGTCGTTTGTTGTTTGCGCTTTTTCGGAAAAGGGCGGCGGGGAGCCGCAGAACGAAAATTGCGATTTAGGAATATTGGCTCGACCACAGGGTTTCAATAAAAATTACCTGTGCGGCCTGAAATCGATACGATTGAATCGCCGGAACTTCTGAAATGCTGCCATGCTATCCGATCCGGGAGGAGACCGCGATGGTGCTTACACCTATTTTCGCCCCGGAAATGTCGAAGCCGCCGACTACAGCATCGGCCCAAAACCAGAATCGATTTTGGAAAGAACGATGCGTAGATTCAATAAGTTAGAGCGACCTTTGTGCGTCCGAATGGACGCACGGCGCTCTATATGATGATCCTGAGATTATACGATCTGGACCGCAACTTGGTTGTGCTGGCACAGCAACGTTTCTAGATCAGAGCATCGAGCCCGTTATTGATGTCGTTGGCGTGTGGAGTGAAGCCATGGCCCTCGCTGCCGTGGAGAACAAGCGCTGGCATCAGCGAAAGACCGGCACGGCTCCCGCGTGTGCCTGTCAGGACAATGCGGATAGCTGCCGCATCGGGGCGAGGCTGAACGGGAATGATCTTCAGGCCGCCGAACCGTCCCGACAGGGCTTCGAGGACGGGAGAAAGGAGCTGGGCCGGGCAATGATGGCAATGTCGCCGCCGGGCTTCACAATGGCTGCCGCAGTGCGCACCCATTGTTCGAACATGCCTTCGGGCATGACATGCGCTTCCGCCTTCAACGGATCGGGTGTGCTGCGATCGCGCGCTTCGTTGAAGGGCGGATTCATGATGGCAAAATCGAAACTGTTATCGACAAGTCCGGCGGCGATGCGCGCCTTGCCTCTCAGGGCGACGTCGGCTTCAATCACGCTGATACGGCCTGCCAGAGCGGCATTCAGCGGATGCGCAATGCTTTTACGGGCAAAGCCAGCCATGAAGGCAGAACGTTCCACAAGGGTGATATTGGTGTCAGGGCATCGGGAAGCGACTGCAAGCCCGGCAGCGCCTGCACCGCTGCCAAGATCGGCAACACGTCCCACAAAGCCGTTTGGAACGGCACTTGCCAGAATCATTGCATCCACACCGGAGCGATGGCCTTTAAATGCAGGCTGGACGAGATGAAACGCCCCACGATGAAACACGTCGAGTGTTTCTCCGGCTTCACCTTCAGTTTCCGAACTTGTTTCCGAATTCATTGATCACGCAGTTCATGTTCAATCTGGGCATCGATCAGAATCTGCCGTGCCTCTTCAAGCTGTTCTTCGCTGACCAGAAGGCGGCGCGGCAATACACCCAACGAGCCCTCGATGATGCTCATATTCGTGTCGGCAACGAAATAAGCGATCCCGGCCTCTTTCATCAAGGTTTCGGCAAAGGATAGCAGAACGGAATCATTCGTACGGATAAGTTCGATCATTTGAACAGTTTGTAGCGAATGCACCGCATTGACAACAGCTTCCTTCAATGGTGAACAGACGTCGGAAGAGTAACGCTTTGAGGGCGCTTTGGGGGCAGTTGCGTCTTGAGCAATCCGGTCCGTTTCAATAATGTGGCCGGGCAGCTAGGAGAAATGGCATTGGGTGTGGTTCTGAATCTGGACGGTAAAAGAAACAGGAAGGATCGGTTCAGCCGCTTGTCGATCTGACAAAGGCCGACATGGCGCGGGTGAACGAGATGATCCTTTCCCGGGCCGGGTCCGATGTCGAAATGATACCGGAAGTCGCCAATCATCTGATTTCCTCCGGCGGCAAGCGCCTGCGTCCCATGATGACGCTCGCGGCAGCTCGCATGTTCGGCTACGAAGGCGATGGCCATGTGCGCCTCGCGACTGCTGTCGAGTTCATGCACACGGCCACGTTGCTGCATGACGATGTGGTCGATGAAAGCGATCTGCGTCGCGGAAAAGCACGGCGCGCATGATCTGGGGCAACCAGGCCAGCGTTCTCGTCGGCGACTTCCTTCTGGGGCAGGCCTTCAAGATGATGGTTGATGTCGGTTCGCTCGATGCGCTCGACGTTCTGGCCACCTCAGCGTCGGTGATCGCCGAAGGTGAAGTGATGCAGCTTGCAGCAGCCAAGAACATGGAAACGACGGAAGACGAATATCTGGCGGTCATCAAGGCCAAGACTGCGGCGCTGTTCTCGGCTGCCGGTGAAGTCGGACCGATCATCGCCGGTGCACAGCGTTCGGATCGCGCGGCGCTGCGCGACTACGGTCTCAATCTCGGTCTTGCCTTCCAGCTTGTCGATGACGCGCTCGATTATGGCGGTTCGGCTGCCGATCTCGGCAAGAATACCGGCGACGATTTCCGCGAAGGCAAGATCACACTTCCGGTGATTCTGAGCTATCGCCGCGGCACTGACGATGAGCGCGCTTTCTGGAAGCACGCGATTGAAGACGGTGCGAGCGATGACGCCTCGCTTGAAAAAGCCATCGGCCTGATGACGAAGCACGGCGCGATTGCCGACACTGTGCAGCGCGCACGGCATTTCGGCGAAATTGCCCGCGATGCTCTGGCGCCTTTGAAAGCAACGCCTCAGAAGGACGCGCTGATCGAAGTCATCGATTTCTGTATCAGCCGCGTGAACTGACCCGGCAACAGCCGTAAACGCTGGCCAGTATTTCTTGTGGGCCAATAATACGCAGGAAAAGCACCCCATCACGGATGCTTTTCTTGCCCCACCATCCCAAAAGGCCATGCTTGGGGTGCCTTTTCCGGCAAAGAGACAGCGTGCCCGGCTTTTGAGCCACTTGAGGTTTGCTTGCCGGTATCTGTCACAGGGATTTGAGAAGAGGATAGGGCTTTATGCGGCAAGGATCGAAATACCGCCCGCTTTATGGTTTGCTGCTCTCGCTTCTAGCGGGAATTGCAATGCCGGCAAGCGGGGCTTTGGCCAAGGCGACAACCGATTCCGCACCGGCCCCTGTCCGCGCCGGTTCGTTTGCCGGGGCCTATCTTGCCGGACGTACTGCTGAATCCGACAATAATCTCGCCACCGCCGTCGATTTCTATCGTCAAGCCATGGCATTCGATCCGAATAACACGCAGATCAAGCAGGACCTGCTGCTGGTCTTGCTGACGGAAGGCCGCTTTAAGGACGCGCTGCCTCTGGCGGAAGAACTGAAGAACGTCCCGGAGATCGAGCGTTTTTCGCGCGTGGCGCTGGCCATCGACGCCATCGACCGCAAGCAATATCGCAAGGTCGGGCCGCTTCTGATGCTGTCGCTGCAATCCGATATGGATCGCCTTGCGACGGGCTTCATGAACGCGTGGGTGAAGGTCGGGCAGGGCAATCCCAAGCAGGCGCTTGCCGATATCCAGAAAATGCAGGGACCGGAATGGTATGGTCTGTTCCGCACCTACAATTCCGCGCTGATAGCTGATCTTGCCGGCCAGAAGCAGGAAGCGCGTGATTTCTATCAGCAGGCCATCGATGATCGGCCCGGCGGAAGTGCCGCTCCCGACACTTATGAACGCATCGTGATGGCTTATGCCTCCTTCAAGCTTCGTCAGGGTGACAAAGAAGGCGCGATCAAGACGCTGAATGATGCAGCCGAGCTTCTGAACGGCCGCATGACGATCACGGAAATGCGCGAAAAGATCGAAGCTGGCGAGAAATATGGCCGCTTGATCAAGACCGCGCAGGAAGGTGCTGCCGAAGCGCTCTATACGCTTGGCACAGCGATCAACCGCAGCGGCGCTGAGGCCTTTGCGAAGCTTTATCTGCAGATGTCGTTACCGCTGCGCCCGGACAATGACGCGACGCTTTATCAGCTAGGCGATATTTCCGCCAAGTTGCGCCAGTCGGAAAAGGCCATCGACTATTATGGCCGCGTGCCGGAGAAATCGCCTTATCGCCGCGATGCGGAAATGCAGCGTGCGCTCAATCTGGCGGAAAACAGCCAGTCTGCCGAAGCCGTCAAGCAGCTGAAGGTTCTGCTCGACCGCGACAAGACCGACATGCGCACCTATCTGGCGCTTGGCGGCGTCTATGCGCAGGACAAGAATTTTGCCGATGCGGCGAAGATTTATGATGCTGCGGTCGAACAGATCAAGTCGCCGGAACGCAAGGACTGGCCGGTCTTCTACCAGCGCGGCATTGCCTATGAACGCCTGAAGCAATGGGACAAGGCCGAACCGAATTTCCGCAAGGCGCTGGAGCTTTATCCGGATCAGCCGCAGGTGCTGAACTATCTGGGGTATTCATGGGTGGACCGAGGTGAAAATCTCGATGAAGCGCTGCGCATGATCAAGAAAGCGGTCGAGCTTCGCCCGCAGGACGGCTATATCGTCGACTCGCTGGGCTGGGCCTATTATATGCTGGGCCGCTATGATGAGGCGGTGGTCGAACTGGAAAAAGCGGTCAAGCTTCGTCCGGAAGACCCGACGATCAACGATCATATGGGCGATGCCTATTGGCGTGTGGGGCGCCTTCTGGAAGCGACGTTCCAGTGGAACCATGCCATTGCAGGCAAGCCCGAACCGGAAGATCTGGTCAAGATCGAGGAAAAGCTGAAGAAGGGCCTTCCCGATGTTCCAGGCCAATCATCGGTCAAGGCGGAAAAACCCGTCGACAACAAGCCTGCTGAGGATTGAGAGATTCTGCGCTACCGGTATGGTCAGCGCAGTTCTTCAAAGACCTGGGCCGGAGGCTGCGGCAGCTCCGATTTACGGGCCACAGTCCTCTTGCGCCTCGTTGCGGCTATTCGCTGTTGGGTGTCATCGCGGCGCAAATCATGGTCGGTCATGATCAGGATGCCTGCGTTGGCGCAAGCGTGAATGAATTTTACCCTTGCGTGGTGCTCTGCTGCGGCATTGTCCGGCCAGCTCAACAGACAGGACAATATCGCATCTTCCAGATCCGAATGGCCGAACAAGGGCCAATGCTGAAGCATAAACCACTCGGCATTATGGGTAGACCGTATACTGTATAATAAGTCATTCACTTTTATTGCTACAGGCGCGTTCCAGCTCATAATATAAACCTATTAGATATAAAATATAGAAAGCCATATAGCAAAAAATTGAGGAAAGTCAAACTAAGTGTACATGTAATAGTTAATTGATATATCTAATTTACTGTTTAGCGATAAAGAATATTGCTCTATTCCAGTAAACTCATGTATTTTTCTCTGCCGCCGACTGCATTATTTGTCCGCCGGAGCTTTCAGCGATCAAATGTCATGCTTGACCATGTGGGGCGGACAAATTAGACCGGGCCATCATTTCAATTACAAGGCCTGACCCCGTGTCCAGTACGTTGCCCGCACATATGCATCCCACCCGTTCCTTTCAGGGTTTGATCCTGACGCTCCATAACTATTGGGCGGAGCGAGGTTGCGCCATTCTGCAGCCTTATGACATGGAAGTAGGCGCGGGTACGTTGCACCCGGCGACGACTTTGCGGGCGCTCGGACCGCGCCCGTGGAATGTGGCCTATGTTCAGCCATCGCGTCGCCCGAAGGATGGTCGCTATGGTGAAAACCCGAACCGTCTCCAGCACTATTACCAGTATCAGGTTCTTCTGAAGCCAAGCCCGCCCAATCTGCAGGAACTCTATCTCGGTTCGCTGAAGGCCATCGGCATCGATATGAACCTTCACGACGTGCGCTTTGTCGAGGATGATTGGGAAAACCCGACGACGGGTTCGTGGGGCCTTGGCTGGGAATGCTGGTGCGACGGCATGGAAGTGTCGCAGTTTACCTATTTCCAGCAGGTCTGCGGCATCGAATGCTCGCCGGTTTCCGGTGAACTGACCTATGGTCTTGAACGCCTCGCCATGTATGTGCAGGGTGTAGACAATGTCTATGAACTGAATTTCAACGGCCTCGAAGGCGACGAGAAGGTCACCTATGGCGATGTATTCCTGCAGGCGGAGCAGGAATATTCCCGCTACAATTTCGAAATTGCGAATACGGAGATGCTGCACCAGCACTTTATCGATGCCGAGCGTGAATGCGAAGCCATTCTGAAGGCTGGCGCTCCACAAGAGGCGGGGAGTGCCGAAGGCACGACAGGGAACGTCCATAAATGTGTCTTCCCGGCCTACGACCAGTGCATCAAGGCGTCCCACGTCTTCAATCTGATGGATGCGCGCGGCGTGATCTCGGTCACCGAGCGCCAGAGCTATATTCTACGCGTGCGCAATCTTGCGCGTCAGTGCGGCGAGGCATTCCTTTTGACGGATGCCGGTGGTTTCAATTTCAAGCGTGAGGCGCTGCCGTCCGACCGCAGCGAAGCGAGGACGGGCAATGATAAAAATGCGGAAGCCGGAGGCGCACGCTGATGCCTGATCTACTGCTCGAACTCTTTTCCGAGGAAATTCCAGCCCGCATGCAGCGCAAGGCCGCAGGCGATCTGAAAAAGATGATCACCGATGGTCTGGTTGATGCTGGCCTGACCTATGAAGCCGCAACCGCCTATTGGACGCCGCGTCGTCTGACGCTCGACATTCGTGGTCTGACAGTACGCTCCAAGGACGTTCATGAAGACATCAAGGGTCCGGCGGTTACTGCACCCGAACAGGCCATTCAGGGTTTTCTGCGCAAGGCTGGTCTCACCGATGTCACGCAGGCGCATGTGCATTCTGATCCGAAGAAGGGTGATTTCTATGTTGCCCATCTGACCAAGCCGGGCCGTGCTGCGGAAGAAATTGTCGCTGAACTGGTGCCTCAGACGATCCGCAATTTCCCGTGGCCGAAATCCATGCGCTGGGGCGCGGCTTCGGCCAAGCCGGGTGCATTACGCTGGGTGCGCCCGCTGCAGTCGATCCTCTGCACCTTCGGTCCCGAAACCGAGGAAACCGTGGTCATCGACTTCGATATCGATGGTATCAAGTCGGGCAATGTCACTTATGGCCATCGTTTCCTGAGCGACGGTCAGGCAATCAAGGTGCGCCGCTTCGAGGATTATGTCGAAAAACTTGAAAAGGCTTTCGTGGTTCTGGATGCAGAGCGCCGCAAGGAAATCATTTCGCAGGACGCGCATAATCTCGCCTTCGCTTCCGGCCTTGAACTGGTCGAAGACGATGGGCTTCTGGAAGAAGTATCCGGTCTGGTCGAATGGCCGGTCGTGCTGATGGGCGAGTTCGAGGAAGAGTTTCTGGCCATTCCGCCGGAAGTCATTCGTCTCACCATCCGCGCCAACCAGAAGTGTTTTGTCACCCGCAAGCAAGGCGATGCTTCGAGGCTGGCTTCGCCAACTCCTCAGCATGAGGAGATACAAGCGCTTTCCAACAAGTTCATCCTTGTCTCCAATGTTGCGGCTCGCGATGGCGGCACGGAAATCGCTTACGGTAACGGCAAGGTGGTGCGCGCACGTCTGTCGGATGCGCTCTATTTCTGGCACACCGATCAGCATGACCTGCCCGACCTCGACAAGCTTGCCGCCTCGGCGGAAAAGTTCGGTCTTGACCTGAAAAGCCGCTCGATCAGCGCATGGCGCGTCTGGATGCACTGAATGTGACCTTCCATGCCAAGCTTGGCACGCAAGGCGCTCGTGTTGAACGCATTCGCGAACTGGCTGCACAGATCGCACGGTTGGTCGGCGCCGATCCGAAGCTTGCCACCCGCGCAGCCGTTCTCGCCAAAGCCGATCTCCAGACCGAAGTTGTCGGAGAGTTCCCCGAGCTTCAGGGCGCAATGGGCCGCAAATATGCGTTGCTTCAAGGCGAAGACGAAGCCGTCGCCGCTGCAATCGAAGAACACTACAAGCCGCAAGGCCCGTCCGATGTCGTGCCGAAGAACCCGGTTTCGGTTGCCGTCGCGCTTGCTGACAAGCTCGATACGCTGGTCGGCTTCTGGGCAATTGACGAAAAGCCTACGGGGTCGAAGGACCCTTATGCGCTGCGCCGTGCAGCATTGGGCGTGATCCGTCTCCTGCTGTCGCAGGAGTGGAAATTCCCGCTGCTTCCGCTCTTCCGGTCGGCCTTTGCCGCGCTGAAAGAAGGTCAGGTCCAGCGCAAGCTACGCGAATTTGAAGCCAAGCTTGCTGCAGAAAACTCCGGTGATATCGACGGCGAACAGGATGTCGACAACGCATTGGCCAGCTATGAAAAGCAGGCTCGCGCCGAGGCGGAAGCATCGTCCGAGCCGCTGCTGGCTGATCTTTTGTCCTTCCTTCATGACCGCTTCAAGGTGCATCTGAAAGACGAAGGTGCACGCTACGACGCCATTGATGCCGTATTGACGCCGGAGGCCGACAATCTGCTGCTGGTCGCCCGCCGTCTGGAAGCGCTGATCGTCTTCATCAACGAGGAAGACGGCAAGAACCTTCTGGCAGGCACCAAGCGCGCTGCCAATATTCTCGCCGCCGAAGAAAGAAGGGCACCAGGGTTGCTGACAGCGTAGACGCTTCCCTTCTCCGTGAAGCGGAAGAAAAGGCGCTGTTTGAAGCCGTCACTCTGGCTTCGAAGGATGCCGAGGAAGCGATCGCCCGCGAAGATTTCAACGGTGCGATGACGGCGCTTGCCAAGCTGCGCGGTCCCGTCGATACGTTCTTCGAAAAGGTGCTGGTCAATGACGAGGACGAGAATGTCCGCGCCAATCGTCTGGCTCTGCTCGACCTGATCCGTACAGCCACCGGCAAGGTGGCGGATTTCTCGAAAATCGCGGGCTGATAATCAGTCGAGTGCGTCTCCTGTTTCCCTCATCCTGAGGAGCTTCCCTGAGCTTGTCGAAGGGAGGCGTCTCGAAGGGCTGAGGAAACGCACTGCGCTGTCGCACTCTGCTATTTTGGCTTCTCGATCCTTCGAGACGGTCCTGCGGGCCTCCTCAGGATGAGGGCCCGCGACGGAGGCGCTATTTTATTTCAAGCTGGGTCTGAGGTCGAGAGAACCGAGGTCGGTTTCGTCCGATGCCACGGCCCAGGCATCGCCAACGACCCGCACCGGCGGCAGGGTCAAAATCCTCCGCTGGCGCAGCGGCGGGCTCAAGCAGGTCGTCGGGGACTGGCTGGCCCTGCATGCGCGCCATATAGGCGCGGGCGCGCTTGCGGCGGGCTTCGATTTCCTTCTGCGCCTTCGTCGCGGCGGCCTGCTTTTCAGCACAGGGGCCGCAGACCGGCAGTCCGTCGGCGCCGATCTCGTCATAGCCGATATAATCTATGGAGCCGACCTGATAATAGGCCGATGGCGTTCGCTCGCCCCCGTTTGCGGAAGCAATTGCGGGCAATCCGATAGCCGTCAGCGAAATAGCGATAAATCGCGATAACATTATTCACCTCATGCATGAATAATATCATCATGCCCTGAAAAACCTAACAAAACGCAATTTTCATGCGCAATCATGATCGTCTTGCCGTGATTGTGTCGGGATAGGGTTCGAGCTTGCTTGCACATCGCTTGCACCGGGGCTTGAGCTTGTGTAGGCAGAACGGGCTTAACCTTGGGACGCCCGTGCGGCGGAGAACCAGTGTCCGATATAGTCAACTTCGATGATGAGGCAGTCCTGCGCGCGGTGGAAGTGCTGCGGCGTGGCGGTCTCGTCGCCATTCCGACCGAAACGGTCTATGGCCTTGCCGCCGACGCTTCGAACGGCGAGGGCGTGGCCGGTATCTTCGCAGCCAAGGGGCGTCCTCAGTTTAACCCGCTGATTGCGCATGTGAGCGGCATTCCCATGGCTGAGCGCTATGTCACTTTCGACGACCTTTCGCGCAAGCTTGTCGAACTGTTCTGGCCCGGCCCGCTGACCATAGTGCTGCCGCTGAAGGCGCATCAAGATGCCGAGCGTCCCATTCATCCTCTTGTGTCCGCAGGGCTTTCGACCCTTGCCGTCCGTATGCCGCTTGGCCGCGTGCGCGATGTCATCACTGCGCTGGATAGCCCCGTCGCCGCACCGAGCGCCAATACGTCGGGCCGCATCAGCCCGACGAGCGCCGCAGCAGTAGCGGGCGATCTGGGCAGCAAGCTTGATCTGATCCTCGATGCCGGTCCGTGCGGTGTTGGGGTTGAATCCACCATCGTCAAGGTTGACGGCAATAAAGTGCATCTGCTGCGTCCGGGCGGGCTGGCTGCGGAAGAAATCGAGGCAGTCATCGGCGAAAGCTCGTGCGAGCCGACCACATGTCGGCAATTCAGGCGCCGGGCATGATGGCGTCGCATTATGCGCCTGATGCGGCCATGCGGCTTGCCGTGCGCGATGTGAAGCCGGGCGAGGCGCTTCTCTCCTTCGGCCCGCACCGGGTTGCAGGAGCGACCGGGCGGCGGTAGTTCTGAACCTCAGCGAGACAGGCGATCTCCGCGAAGCGGCGGCCAATCTGTTCGACTTCATGCGCAGGCTTGATGCAACGGGCGCTGCAACGATTGCCGTCGAACCCATCCCTTTGAAGGTCTCGGGAGGCCATCAACGACCGTTTGAAACGCGCGGCGGCCCGCGCTGATCCTCCCTTTGAATTCAAGAGACAGACTATGCTGGATACCGCTCTGATCGAACGTTTCTCTGCCATCGTGGGCGAAAAGAATGCGCTCACCGCGCCGGAAGATATCGCCGCTTATCTCATCGAGCAGCGCGATCTCTATCACGGTCGCACACCTCTCGTCCTTCGCCCGGGTTCGACGGAAGAAGTCGCGGCCATCATGAAGCTTGCCAGCGAGACGAAAACGCCGGTGGTGCCGCAGGGTGGTAATACGGGCCTCGTCGGCGGCCAGCAGCCCGATGAAAGCGGTACGGCCATCATTCTGTCGCTTGGCCGTATGAACCGCATCCGCAATCTCGATACGGTCGGCAATCTGGTAACGCTCGAAGCGGGCGTCATCCTGAAGAACCTCCAGGAAGCAGCTGAAAAAGCCGGTCGTCTGTTTCCTCTGTCGCTGGGTGCCGAAGGTTCATGCCAGATTGGCGGCAACCTTGGCTCCAATGCTGGCGGCACGGCAGTGCTTGCCTATGGTAATATGCGCGAGCTTTGCCTTGGCCTTGAGGTCGTGCTGCCGACCGGCGAGATTCTCAACGATCTTCGCTATGTGAAGAAGGACAATACGGGTTACGACCTGAAAGACCTTTTGTCGGCTCGGAAGGCACGCTTGGTGTCATCACGGCTGCGGTGCTGAAAATCTTCCCGCAGCCGAAAGGCAAGGGAGTGGCCTATGCGGGCCTGCGCAATCCAGAAGACGTGCTGCGTCTGTTCCAGCTTGCAACGGAACATGCAGGCCCATCGCTGACCGGCTTTGAATTGATGCCGCGCGTCGGCGTGGAATTTACCGTGCGCCATGTCGATGGCGTGCGCGATCCGCTCGAAAGCCCGCATGATTGGTATGTGTTAATCGATATTTCCTCTACCCGCTCGGAAGAGGATGCGCGCACGACGCTGGAAACGATCCTGACTGAAGCCTTTGAGAGCGACATTATTCAAGATGCGGCCATTGGTGAAAGCGTGGCGCAGGCACAGTCTTTCTGGAAGATGCGCGAGGAAATGTCCTGGGCGCAGAAGCCGGAAGGCGGTTCGATCAAGCATGACATCTCAGTGCCCGTCGCTTCCATCCCCGCCTTCATCCACGAAGCCAATGCCGCGACGCTGGAAATGATCCCCGGCGCACGCATCGTCTGCTTCGGCCATATCGGCGATGGCAATCTGCATTACAATGTTTCGCAGCCGGTCGGCGCCGACAAGGAAGCCTTCCTTGCACGCTGGCATGAACTGAACCATCGTATCCACACGATCGTCGCGAGCTATACGGGTTCGATTTCGGCTGAACATGGCATTGGTCAGCTCAAGCGGGAAGAACTGGCCTTCTTCAAGCAGGATATCGCGCTCGACCTGATGCGCCGCATCAAGTCGGCCTTCGATCCGGCAGGCATCATGAACCCCGGCAAGGTTCTGTAAAAGTATCACTATTTAATCGTGTAAGGCGGGCGGTATTAACCGCCCGTTTGTTTTAGTAAACGCTTCTTCAGAAGAATTTCCGAATTCTTACACCCGGTTGCAATCTGCTAACCAAAGGAAAAGGCAGGAAAAAGTTAACCCAACTCATTAAGCCCGTCGGTAATAAACCGCGCCTATTCTCCATCTCAACGAAGAGCAAAAGCTCGACAAAGGGAAGTCGGAATAACCGGCTCCCAAAATAAAAAGACAGAGAGACAGAGGCGTCGAAAATGATGAGCGAGGGACTGAAGCCCGACTGGGCAGGACGGGAATTGCGGCTCGATCCGTTTCACTTTCCGCAGGTTGTGAGCTATGCGACCCATGACGGGAGCAGCGACGTTACCTTCACCATCAACGAGCGCGGCGCGGTGATCCGGCAGGTTCTGCCTTCAAGTGGCCTGCCGATGTCGATCGCTCTCCCAGCCAACGCATTTGTCGGCGTTGCCGCCCGTGCAGTGGAAGATGAGTTCGGAGAAATCACGGTGACGCTGAGCTGATGCATGAAGACCCGCAGCTTTCCGTTCCCCGCTTGTTGCGCATGATCTGACCGACGTTGCCGCCGACTGGCGCGCCTGGGCCGCAAGCTTCAATCTGCCGATGATGCTGGTCGAGGAAGACGGCATCGCCCGTCCGCTTTACGAAAGCACAGGCGCAGTCCGCACCGGCCAGCCGCAGGCTCGTCGTCAGGGGCAGGAGCCACGCCGTCGCCGTCCGCGTTTTCTCGCTCGCCGCAAGACCGGTACGCTCGGCGTCCGCCTGGTAATCTCCGGCAAGGAAATCATTGCTCGAAATTGATCGAAAGGGGTCGCCCGATAAAGGCGACCCCTTCAAAATGGCTGACCTCCAAAAGCCCCCGGATGTCTTGTTTTCAGAACGCATCCGGGCTTATTTTTCGGCTGAGAAATGCCATGACGGCCTCCCGGGCTTCATCCGAGGTAAGCCGTTCAGCAAAATGTTTGGCCTCACGTGCAATACGTTCGGAAACTTTTCAGCTGGCAGGCGCATCAGGGCGCGGGCGATCTGCATGGCCTGTGGTGGCTTGGCAGCGACTTCTTCGGCAGCCTTCATCACTACTGTTTCCAGCGTATCCTCGGCAACGATCTGATAGACGATACCGGCCTCCTGTGCGGCTTCCGCAGTAAATCCATGACCGAGCGCCAAAAGGGCGAATGCCTTCTGGTGTCCCATCAGTGGCGGCGCCAGCAGGCTGGAAGCTGCTTCCGGCACGAGGCCAAGATCGACGAACGGTGTGCGGAACAGAGCGCGCGACGTCGCAAATGTCAGGTCGCAATGCAGGTGGATGGTCGTGCCGATGCCGATGGCAAGGCCATCGACACCGGAAATGATCGGCTTCTTTGCGCTGGAAAGAGCACCCAGAAAATCCAGAATGTCGTTGCCGAGATCGCCGCCCGATGCCGCGACCATGAAATCCTGCATGTCGTTGCCGGAGGAAAAGGCACCCGGACTCCCAAGAAACACATGCACACGCACGGCGTCGTCGGCATCGCCGTCCTTGAGCGCCTTTGCCAAGGTGGCATACATAGCGCGGGTGATGGCGTTTTTCTTGTCCGCACGGTTGAAGCGGATGATCTGGATCGCGCCTTTGCGTTCGATCAGGATATGTTCGCTCATGCTCACGCCTCCAGCGCAGATTTGGCGGCGGCAGGCTGGCGGCGCCGGTGATGACGGTGTCCTTCAGAGAGGATACTTCGGCGAGCATGTTTTCCGCGAAGAAGCGGCTCAGCACTGCGCGGCCGCTATCGTCGTCTACAAGTGCTGCACGCGCAAGATAGGCACCGCCGGAAACGAGCGACAAAAGCCGCTGATAAGGCGTGGCCCCGGCAAGCGCTGCTTCAAGCTGCCCTTCTGCAATCGCTTTCTGCAACCAGTCGGTCGCTTCGCGGGCCTCATTGATGGCCTTGGAAAGGCGAGCGCCAGTTTCGCCGAGTTCCGGACGATTGGATGCGGCGGCCTTGTCGGCGTCGTCCTGCAATTCTGCAAGGAAGCCCTTGATATGCTCACCATGCCCAAGCGGCAGCTTGCGCGCCACGAGGTCGATGGCCTGAATGCCGTTGGTGCCTTCGTAGATCGGGGTAATCCGGGCATCACGCAGCAATTGGGCGGCGCCGGTTTCCTCGATAAAGCCCATGCCGCCGTGAATCTGGATGCCGAGCGAAGCAACGTCCACGCCTGCATCGGTCGCGAAGCTTTGGCAAGCGGTGTCAGCAAGCCGGCGCGATCCGACCAGAACTGCCGGTCTGCGTCATCCGTCGCGTGGCTCATATCAATGGCATGAGCGCAGGAATAGGTGATCGAACGGGCAATCTGCGTCAGCGCCTTCATGGTCAACAGCATGCGCTGCACGTCTGGATGTTCGATGATCGGGCTCATACCCTGCTTCGGATCTGCACCGACGGCGCGGCCCTGCTTGCGTTCCTTCGCATAGGCAAGAGCCTGCTGATAGGCGGCTTCGGCCACGCCGACACCCTGAATGCCGACAAGAAGACGAGCATTGTTCATCATGGTGAACATGCAGGCCAGTCCGCGATTTTCCTCGCCGATCAGGTAGCCGACAGCGCCCTGTTCCTCACCCTTCACGAAACCATCGCCATAAATCATGGTGCAGGTGGGGAGGCATGAATGCCCATCTTGTGTTCGAGGCCGGAGCAGAACAGATCGTTCCTGCGGCCAAGCGAGCCATCATCATTGACAAGGAACTTCGGTACGAGGAAAAGCGAAATGCCTTTCGTGCCGGTCGGGGCATCCGGCAGGCGCGCCAGTACCAGATGCACGATATTGTCGGTCAGGTCATGCTCGCCATAGGTGATGAAAATCTTCTGGCCGAAGATGCGGTAGCTGCCGTCATCGGTGCGTTCCGCACGGGTGCGAAGTGCGCCGAGGTCTGAACCGGCCTGCGGTTCGGTTAGGTTCATCGTCCCCATCCATTCGCCGCTGATGAGCTTTTCGAGATAGATGTCCTTCAATTCCTTGGAGGCGTGCTTCTCGACCGCTTCGACGGCGCCCATGGTCAGCGTCGGCGCGATGGCGAAGGCAAGCGTACCGGAGTTCCACATTTCGCTTACTGCAACCGACATCATCGTGGGCAGGCCCTGTCCGCCATATTCCGGCGTGCCGGTCAGCGAGTTCCAGCCGCCTTCGATCCAGTCGCGGTAAAGCTCTTTCCAGCCCGGTGCCGTGGTGACGACACCGTCCTGACGGTGGCACCATGCTTGTCGCCGGTGATACGCAAAGGCTCGACGCGCTCGGAGGCAAACTTGCCGGCTTCTTCCAGAATGGCAGCGGCAAGATCGGCGGAAAATTCGGGAAAGCGGTTGTCGTCGAGGGCTTTCTCCAGCCCCGCAACTTTCATCAGTGTATGGGAAATTTCAGAAACCGGCGCGCGATACATCTTTCCTCCAAATATGGTCCGATAGAGCGGTTCTGACCATTCCATCGAAATGGGAACCGCTCTAACCATTTATTTTCTGCGCATTTATGCGACACCAAATGTTTCATTTAGTTGCAAAATGCTCTGGCCTCTCCTCAGAAGCCATCCTGCATCGGCGCTGTTCGCATTCCGGCAGGCGCCAAATGGCTATCCGATATAAGAGCTATCGGCTTATTACGTAAACGTCAATGTTTTCGATGCACGTCATCATGATGAGATGTCGCGCGGCCATCCAGAACAACCCTTCGTCGCAATGACGAAGGGTTCGCAGAATGAGAAGAATTTATGTCGTGGCAGTCAAGCCAACTGGCGAGATCAGGATTGCTTCTCACGCTCCACGGCGCGCCAGCCGATATCGGAGCGGTAAAACCTTCCGACCAGTCGATGAACTTTACAGCTTCATAGGCTCGCGCCTGAGCTTCGGCGACCGTTTCGGCAATGGCGGTGATGTTGAGCACGCGGCCTCCGCTGGCAACGATGCTGCCGTTCTTCTCCGCCGTTCCAGCATGGAAAACCTTGACGCCATCGATGCCTTCGAGCTTGTCGAGATCGCGGATGACGCTGCCCTTCTTCACATTGGACGGATAGCCTTCCGCAGCCATCACCACCGTCAGCGCGGGCTGGTCTTTCCAATCGAGCGAGACTTCATCGAGCTTGCCGTCCACGGCGGCATTGATGAGCGCGAGCAGGTCGCTGTTGAGGCGCATCATCAGCACCTGGCATTCCGGATCACCGAAACGGGTATTGTATTCGATGAGCTTCGGGCCGTCCTTGCCGATCATCAGGCCGAGAAACAGGATACCGGAGAACGGCGCGCCGATTTCAGCCATGCCGCGCATGGTCGGTTCGATCAGTTCGCGCATGGTGCGTTCGACGATTTCCGGCGTCATCACCGGGGCCGGGGCATAGGCGCCCATGCCGCCTGTATTGGGGCCGGTGTCGCCGTCGCCGACACGCTTGTGATCTTGCGCCGAGCCGAGCGGCAAGGCGGTCTTGCCATCGCAGATGCAGAAGAAGCTTGCTTCTTCGCCATCCAGAAATTCTTCGACCACCACTTCGGCCCCGCAGAACCGAATGCGCCCTCGAAACAGGCGTCTACGGCGTCGAGCGCTTCATCGAGCGTCATCGCAACAACCACGCCCTTGCCTGCGGCAAGCCCGTCGGCCTTGACGACGATGGGCGCACCCTGCTGTCGGATATAAGCCTTGGCCTTCGGCGCATTGTTGAAACGGCCATAAGCGCCCGTCGGAATATCGAAGCGCGCGCAGAGATCCTTGGTAAAACCCTTAGATCCTTCAAGCTGCGCTGCAGCCTTGGAGGACCGAACACACGGATACCCTCTGCGCGCATTTCGTCGGAAAGGCCAGTTACAAGTGGCGCTTCCGGTCCAACGACGACGAGATCGATCTGCTTGTCCTTGGCGAAGGCGATCAGCGCCTGATGGTCATCGACACCGATGTCGACGAGTTCCGCGACCGTTGCAATGCCTGGATTGCCGGGAGCGCAATAGAGTCTTGTCAGTGACGGAGAAGCGGACAGTTTCCAGGCCAGAGCATGTTCACGACCGCCAGAACCGATTAAAAGAACTCTCATTGCTTGCTCCGTCTTCGTCGGGGTTATAGTGATGGCTGCATATATCAAGGATTTCGCCATGGCACAGCCCGAACTACACGGATCGATTCAGTCACGCAATGCGCAAGGGCGTGTAAAGGATGCTCCATCGGGCCATTGGGTCTATAAGCTGCTACCGCATTGGCTCTGGCCTATGCGCAGCTTGCCCGCTGGGATCGTCCCATTGGCTGGCAGCTTCTGCTTTGGCCGTGCTGGTGGTCGGCTGCTCTCGTGGCAGGTGCGGGCGCCAAGCCGGGCGATGGCGCCTGGGCCGTCATGCCTTCGATCTGGCATCTTGTTCTGTTCCTGATCGGCGCCATCGCGATGCGCGGTTCCGGCTGCACTTATAACGATCTGGTCGATCAGGATATTGACGACAAGGTGGATCGCACGCGGTCAAGACCGTTGCCGTCGGGGCAGGTGACACGCGGTCAGGCCAAGATTTTTCTGGTTTTGCAGGCGCTGGTCGGCCTCGTCGTCGTGCTGCAGTTCAACTGGTTCTCCATCGGACTGGGCATTTTCTCGCTTCTGATCGTCGCCGCTTATCCTTTCATGAAGCGCATTACCAACTGGCCGCAATTCGTGCTTGGTCTTGCGTTCTCATGGGGCGCACTCATGGGCTGGGCTGCGGTGGAAGGCTCGCTCGCGCTTCCGCCGGTGCTCCTCTATATCGGCGCGATCCTGTGGACGATCGGCTACGACACGATCTATGCCCATCAGGATAAGGAAGACGATGCACTGGTGGGGGTGCGCTCGACGGCGCGCCTGTTCGGCAAACACACCAAGACGGCGCTGATGATCCTCTATGGCGGTGCTATTGGTTTCTTCGCGGCTGCTTTCGCCGTGGCACAGGTGCCGATGCCGGCACTGGCGGGATTGCTCGCGGCGGGCGTGCATCTCTATCGCCAGATCATCGTGCTCGATATCGACAATCCCGACCAATGCTTGCGGCTCTTCAAGTCGAACAATATTGTCGGCTGGCTGATCTTCCTGGGGCTTGTGTTCGGAAGCCTCTGGGTGGCGATCAAGCCGATTGTATAAGGAATGGATAGCCCCTCATGCTGAGGTGCAGGCGAAGCCTGCCTCGAAGCACGGGGCTATCTTAGAGTATCCTTCGACCCTCCGGCTGGCTCAGGATGAGGGCGGTGCGCATAGCAGTTTACGGATAGAGCCTGTCCTTGTTCCAGTCGCCGTCCGGCGTCGGTCGCGTAAAAGCACGCGGTCATGCAGGCGGAAAGGCCGGTCGTGCCAGAACTCGATTGAAACCGGGCGGATTCGGAAACCCGACCAGTAGGGCGGGCGGGGAATGTCGCCAATGGCATATTTTGCAGTATATTCGGTGACCGCCTTTTCCAGCGCGAAACGGCTTTCCAGCGGGCGTGACTGCTTGGATGCCCAGGCGCCGATGCGGCTGCCGCGCGGGCGCGAGGCGTAATAGGCATCGGCCTCGACATCGCTGACTTTTTCCACCGGTCCGCGCACGCGCACCTGACGTCGTAACGTCTTCCAATGAAAGCACATTGCAGCCTTTTCGGCTGACAGGATTTCTTTGCCCTTTGTGCTCTCATAATTGGTGTAGAAGACGAAGCCTTGTTCGTCGAAATCCTTCAACAGCACCATGCGCACATTGGGCAGGCCATCCGGGTCGACCGTTGCCAGCGCTACGGCGTTGGGATCGTTCGGTTCGCTCTCTTTGGCATCGGCCAGCCAGTCTGCAAAAGTTTGAACGGCTGGGCGGATTCGGTGAAGTCGTCGCTTGCGTTTGTCATTTTGGATATTTCAACAGCCTGTCGGAATTTTGCGGATCGTCCTGCAAAGGGAATCCCCGCCAAAGAAACCCCATATGGGGCGGATCGAAGGGAGCTTCTTCGATAACCGCCATTTTGTCCAATGTTTTGCCGGGATAGGTCGTCGCAGGGAATGGTTCGGCTCCTCTGCCTGCCGACAAGGGATGCAACATGCCCAAATTGGGCACAGTCGGTCACAGAAAACCGGGAACATCGTTTGACGGCTGCATAAAGTATAGAGTTGGGCGTTGTGCTCTGATTCCGATTTGTTTACCTTCCCGGCACACCGCTTGTTAACTCAAGTTCACCCATAATCCCTGCATCTTTAGCGTGTAGAATAAGGGAATAGCGTTGGCTATCGATACGGCTCGCCACAAAACAATCTCCGGACTCTGAACTGTGGCGCAAATTCTCTGCGCAAGGCTGCGTTTGGCATATGTTTCCTTTCACTCGCCGGTTGCGCCATGGGTGGCGTGAGCATCGAAAAAGCTGTTCCTGATTCTTCCACGATTACCGGCTCCGTGAAGCAGCCGCAGCCGGTTGAAACCGATACCGGCAAGCTTTCCGATCAGTCTGCGATAAAGAACGTTGTTTCCGCACTTAATTTTACGGAATGGGGTAAAAGCCTGTGCCATGGGCAAATCCGGATACGGGCAGCCAGGGCACCATCACGACGATTGCCGAGAACAACAAGAACAATCAGCTTTGCCGCGAGTTTGAAACCTCGCGTGAAGCTTTTGACGGCGTTTCCATCTATCGCGGCGAAACCTGCATGCAGCGCGGCGGTCAATGGACGGTGACTTCATTCGCTCCGATCTGAGTGCCTGATCCAAAAGGTGCTGAAAAGAAAACTCCGGCTTGACTGGAACTTTTCCGGTCACATGCGCATATTATGGGCAACGAGTCTTACTTATCTCACAGTCATTTTCCTGAAAGAGGAACTATATGCGCGATCCCTATAGCGTGCTGGGCGTCGCCAAAACGGCGAAGCCCGAGGAAATAAAATCGGCTTTCCGCAAACTGGCCAAAAGCACCATCCGGATCAGAACAAGGACGATCCGAAGGCGCAGGAGCGCTTTGCAGAACTGAACCAGGCCTATGAAATCCTGGGCGATACGGACAAGCGCGGACAATTCGACCGTGGCGAGATCGATGCCGAAGGCAAGCCAGCCTTTCAGGGTTTTGCCGGCGGACAAGGCTTCGGCGGTGCTCATGGCGACCCGTTCGCCGGGTTTCGGCAGGGTGGCGACGGCAACAGTCATTTCGAGTTTCGATCCGGTCCCGGCGGCTTTCAGCGAGGTGGGGGCTATGGCGGCGCGGAAGATATTCTGAACGATCTTTTGGCGGTGCATTCGGTGGCGGTGCCCGCGCAGGCGCGCGTCAGCGCGGCCAGGCGAAGGGAGCCGACCTTTCCGCGTCTATTAATATTACGCTGGAACAAGCGGCGGGTGCGGAGAAGGTCGAAGCGATTTTTCCGAATGGCAAGCATCTGAAGATCAAATTGCCGAAATTCGTCGAAGACGGTCAGACCATTCGCCTGAAAGGGCAGGGCGAGCCATTGATCGGCGGAACCGCCGGTGACGCGCTCGTCACGATCCATTTCAAGGCGCATCCACGGTTTCGGCTGGAAGGGCGTGATGTCCATGTAGATCTGCCGGTTGAGCTTGCTGACGCCGTGCTTGGCGGCAAGCAGGAAGTTGAAACGCTCGACGGACGGATCGCGGTTAAAATACCGGCCTGGTCAAGCTCCGACCGCGTGCTGCGCCTGAAAGAAAAAGGCCTTCCGTTGAAAGCCGGCGGACGTGGCGATCTCTACGTGCATGTGCGGATCATGCTGCCGGAAGGCGGTGACAAGGAACTGGAAGAATTCCTGCAAAAGCGCAAAGTCGCTTAAGTTCCACTTCAATCGTTTGAAGCCGGGTGTTGTCTCTTTGCGGCAGTAAAGTGACAATGCCCGGCTTTTCACCGCAATTGCTTGAAGGAGAGCCGAGCCTGTGCGATAGGGCAACAAGTTAATTGTTTTCAATGAGGACCCCTAATGACCGCACAGTCAGGTTTGTTGCAGGGCAAGCGTGGATTGATTCTGGGCGTCGCCAACAACCGCTCCATCGCATGGGGTATTGCAAAGGCCGCTCGCGATGCAGGCGCAGAGCTCGCATTCACCTATCAGGGCGATGCATTGAAGAAGCGTGTCGAGCCACTGGCAGAAGAGCTTGGCGCGTTCGTTGCCGGACATTGCGATGCGGCGGACGCCGCCAGTATTGATGCTGTTTTCGAGACGCTTGAAAAGAAGTGGGGCAAACTCGACTTCCTGGTGCACGCTATCGGTTTTTCCGACAAGGACGAATTGACTGGCCGCTATCTCGATACGTCGGAAGCCAATTTCACCAACACGATGCTGATCTCGGTCTATTCGCTGACGGCGGTTGCGCGCCGGGCGGAAAAGCTGATGGCGGATGGCGGGTCGATCCTCACGCTGACCTATTACGGCGCCGAAAAGGTCATGCCGAATTATAACGTCATGGGCGTGGCTAAGGCCGCTCTCGAAGCAAGCGTGAAATATCTGGCCGTCGATCTTGGTCCGCAGAAAATTCGTGTCAACGCAATCTCGGCTGGTCCGATCAAGACGCTGGCCGCTTCGGGCATCGGCGACTTCCGCTATATCCTCAAGTGGAACGAATACAACGCGCCGCTGCGTCGTACCGTCACCATTGAGGAAGTGGGGATGTCGGCCTTTATTTCCTGTCCGACCTGTCTCGCTCGGTGACCGGCGAAGTCCATCACGCGGATAGCGGCTATCATGTCATCGGCATGAAAGCGGTTGACGCTCCGGACATTTCGGTCGTGAAAGACTGAGGCAGCGAATACAAAATCCCGAAAAGTTGACCGGCTTTTCGGGATTTTTCTTTGTCTTTCCGATGCGGGAAAGCTATCCAGATTGTTCATTGACGGCAGATAGAGGTAGGGTTGTGGCTCGGGAAATTATCTACTTTTCGCGTCACGGCGAGACGGACTGGAATGTCTCGCAGCGTATTCAGGGTCAGCTCGATATCGATATCAACGATAATGGGCGCAGCCAGGCCGACCGCAACGGCAACATGCTGAGATCGCTGATCGGCGACGGCGCGGGCTTCGATTTCGTGGCAAGCCCACTGCGCCGCACGCGCGAGACGATGGAGCGCATCCGCCTGCGCATGGGCCTCGACCCGTATGATTACCGAACCGATCCGCAGTTGATGGAAGTCAATTTCGGCGACTGGCAGGGCTTCATGATGGAAGACATTGCCAAGGAGCGCGAAGATCTTCTTGAAGCACGCGCCCGCGACAAGTGGAATTTCGTGCCGCCGGGCATAACCGCCGAAAGCTATATGGGCCTATCGCGGCGTATCGGGCGCTGGGTGGAAGCCGTGGAGTGGCCGACCGTCTGCGTGACGCATGGCGGCTGCATCCGCACGCTGTTTTATCTATACGGCGATATGGACGGTCATGCCGCCGCTAATCTTTCCATCCCACAGGACAAGATTTTGAAGTTCGCAAACAGCAAGCTTGAGTGGGTTTGATTCCGTAGATTGGTTGGGGCGCGTGTCTTCAGAAACGGCTGGTTCCGGGCTTACGGCGCTTCCTGAATGTCGGTGATGAAGCGCGTGCTGTCGACCATGTCATAGATGATGAGGACTTTCATGCCCTTGTTGATCGCGCTGTAATCGAACTCGCCGGGCAGTTTGTATGTCTGGCCGTCATCCAGCGTTATGGTTTCGCTATCCTTGTTGATACCGGTGATCTTGCCTTCGGCATCGTCTGCCATGGCTACCGTCGAGAAGAGCGAAGCCACGATAAGAATTAATCCGACCAGATAATGCATGACTTTCCGTTCCTTTGGTTGTGCCTCGGGTTGGGTTGTCGCCTGACCGATTCGACACGATTGTCGTGATTGCGATTTTCGGCGCGCCGCGCCGCATATCCCACAATGTAGCGTGCCGAATGTGTCAAAAAATGCCGGATATCGATCTTCAGAAGGAAATTTTACGTCAGCGGGGAGCTTGATTTGACCGCCATCGAAAAGCTCAATAAAACCGGGCCGTAAAGTAGCTGCTCTCCTTGACCTGCTCCGGACAAGGACAAATAATTCAGGCGTCGCGCATGTCTCACAATAGTTTCGGTCATCTGTTCCGCGTAACCACCTGGGGCGAAAGTCATGGTCTGGCGCTCGGTTGCGTTGTCGACGGCTGCCCGCCCGGTATCACGTTCACGGAAGCCGAAATTCAGGCTTATCTCGACAAGCGCAAACCCGGCCAGTCCAAATATACGACGCAGCGCCGCGAACCCGATCAGGTGCGCGTGCTTTCCGGCGTTCTTCTGGACGACGACGGCGTGACGATGACGACGACCGGCACACCGATTTCGATGATGATCGAGAACACCGATCAGCGCTCGAAGGATTACGGCGAGATTGCCCGCCAGTATCGTCCGGGCCACGCCGATTACACCTATGACGTCAAATATGGCATTCGCGACTATCGTGGCGGCGGACGTTCATCGGCGCGCGAAACGGCGGCCCGTGTTGCGGCTGGTGCCATTGCACGCAAGATCGTGCCGGGGCTGGAAGTCAAGGGCGCGCTGGTTGCCATGGGCGTGCACGGTATCGACCGCCGCCGCTGGAACTGGGCGGAGGTGGACAACAATCCTTTCTTCTCGCCGGATGCGGGTTCGGTCGAGCTGTTCGCGGATTATCTTGATGGCATTCGCAAGAGCGGATCGTCGGTTGGCGCGGTCATTGAGATCGTTGCCGAAGGCGTGCCTGCGGGCATCGGCGCGCCGATTTACGGCAAGCTCGATCAGGATATTGCAAGCCTGCTGATGTCGATCAATGCTGTAAAGGGCGTGGAAATCGGCAACGGTTTCGAGGCTGCCCGTCTCACCGGCGAGGAGAATGCCGATGAAATGCGGATGGGCAACGATGGCAAGCCATTGTTCCTGTCCAATCATGCAGGCGGCATTCTCGGTGGTATTGCGACCGGTGCGCCTGTTGTTGCGCGCTTTGCCGTCAAGCCGACCTCGTCTATCCTGACGCCGCGCCGCTCCATCGACAAGGACGGCAAGGAAGTGGATGTGATGACCAAGGGTCGTCACGATCCATGTGGGTATTCGTGCCGTGCCGATTGGCGAGGCGATGGTGGCTTGCGCTATTGCCGATCATTATCTGCGCCACCGCGGCCAAACTGGCCGCGTCTGAATAATTGGGGCCAAACTGGCCGCGTCTGAATAACTTGAGGCCAAACTGGCCGCATCTGATTGAATTCGGCCAGACTGGCCATATCTGACCGACGATAGGGCCCGTTGGTTGCCTGACATATAGAGGTCGAAATGAGCTATAATCAGAAACAGGTCGTGGATGCGCTTCGCGCTTTCGAACGTGGCGAAATCGTTGTGGTCATGGATGATGACGGGCGCGAGAACGAGGGCGACCTGATCGTTGCCGCTGTGCATTGCACGCCGGAAAAGATGGCCTTCATCGTCCGCCACACGTCCGGCATCGTCTGCACCCCGATGACTCGTGACGAAGCCAAGCGCCTCAACCTCGCGCCGATGGTCGCCGAAAACGAATCCGCTCACACGACAGCGTTCACCGTGACAGTCGATTACCGCCATGGCACGACGACAGGCATTTCGGCGGAAGACCGCACGTTGACCGTGCGCAATCTGGCCAATCCCAATGCTGGCGCTTCGGATTTCGTACGCCCCGGCCATATTTTCCCGCTGGTCGCCCGCGAAGGCGGCGTTCTGATGCGGTCCGGCCATACGGAGGCCGCTGTCGACCTTTGCAAGCTCGCGAACCTGCCGCCCATCGGCGTTATCTGCGAGTTGGTCAATGATGACGGTTCCGTCATGCGCGGCCCGGACGTGAAGGCATTCGCCGAAAAGCACACGCTGCACCGGGTCACGGTTGCGGACCTCATCGCCTATCGCCAGCGCAAGGAAACGCTGGTCAAGCGTGTAGGCGATGCACCGGTGAATACCTGCGCAGGTGCGGCTCATGCATATACCTACGAACTGCCATGGGAGCCCATGCAGCACGTGGCTGTCGTATTCGGCGATATTCGTGACGGCGAGGAAGTACCGGTTCGCCTGCATCGCGAGGATGTGCTGAACGATGTTTTCGGCAAGGGCGGGAGCAATCTCGATGCCATTATGGAAAAGATGGGCAAGGAAGGCCGCGGCGTACTGGTCTATCTGCGCGAAGGCTCCGTTGGCGTGCGCGCCGATCACCACGACACCCGCGCTCGCGATGCGATTCAGAGCGACCATGAAAGCCATGCCGAAGCGGTTGCCCGCGAGGAAGAATGGCGTCAGATCGGTCTTGGCGCGCAGATATTGAAGGATCTCGGCATCACGTCGATCGTGCTGCTGGCCTCGCGTGAGCGTCACTATGTCGGCCTTGAAGGCTTCGGCATCCGTATCGCCCGCACGGAAATCATCTAACCCCATTCAGACAGATCAGGCGCATGGCCATCATGGTCATGCGCCATCAGGATGTTATAGTGAACCCATGACGACACGGCTTTACTGGCATCCGATCTATCTCGAACACCTGACGCCGCCCGGCCATCCCGAGCGTCCGGATCGTATCCGGGCGTTGATGAGTGAGCTGGAAGGGCCGGATTTCTATCGGCTCGACCGGGTGGAAGCGCCACGCGCCGATGAGACGGCAGTGCTTCTTGCGCATCCTGAAAACATCTGGAAGCCATACGCGCCGGCATACCGGAGTCAGTTTTGGACGAGGATGCACCTGCGCCTGTGGTGAAGCTCGACGGCGACACCTATGTCAGCCCAAAAGTCTGGATGCAGCGCTGACGGCAATTGGTGCGGCGACGGCCGCGGTCGATGATGTCTTTTCCGGCGTTGCAAACAATGTGTTCGTCGCGGCCCGCCCGCCGGGACATCACGCTGAGCGTTCCACCGCGATGGGGTTCTGCCTTTTCAACAATATTGCGATTGCGGCGCGTCATGCGCAGCATCATCATGGCGTGGAGCGTGTCGCTATCGTTGATTGGGATGTCCATCACGGGAACGGAACGCAGGATGTTTTCAAGGATGATCCAAGCGTCCTGTTCTGTTCGACGCATCAGTTCCCGCTTTATCCCGGCACGGGTGCGAAGGATGAAACCGGCGTTGGTAACATCTTCAATGCGCCGCTTTCCCCGATACGGGAAGTCGCGAATTCCGCGAGGCGTTTAATAGTCGTGTATTGCCCGCTTTGGACAATTTCCGGCCAGATTTGATCCTTATTTCGGCGGGCTTCGATGCTCATTTTCGCGATCCGCTGGCCGAGCTCAATCTCGACGAAGCGGATTTTGACTGGGCGACGGGCAAACTCATGGAGCGGGCAGAAAGGTTCTGCGATCACCGGCTGGTGAGTGTGCTTGAAGGTGGATATGATCTTGAGGGCTTGTCGCAGTCCGCGTCTGCGCATATTACGCGGCTGTTGAAAGGATGAATCATGGTGACCGAACCGTCCAACGCCGATATTGCAGTGATGAGTTTCGAGGATGCGCTGACACAGCTCGAAAAGATTGTTGATGCTCTGGAGCGGGGCGACGTGCCGCTGGAAGAGTCCATTCGCATCTATGAGCGTGGCGAAGCCTTGAAGAAACATTGCGACATGCTTCTGAAGTCTGCCGAGGACAAGGTGGAGAAAATCCGCATTGGCCGTGATGGCCAGCCGGTCGGAACCGAACCGCTGGATCCTGAGTAACCCGGCCTGAATAATTCCGGTCAGAATAGTGTTTTGAGCTGGGCGACATAAGGCGCCAGAACGCCGCTCAGCATATAGGGGCCAAATCCCCAGGCAAGCGTCCATCCCGCTGCACCGACAATGTTGGCTGCCAGAAAGTGCAGCGGGTTCATTTTCATTGAACCCGCTACGATGCCGTTCAGCTGCCTTAGCAGCACGACGAAGCGTGCTGTCGCCACGACATAAATTCCCTTTGTATCGAAGAGTTTCTCGAATTGCTCCAGCCGTTCCGGCGTCAGCTTGACGAGATGTCCGTATCGCAGGATCAGTCGGCGTCCACCGAACCGCCCGATCAGATAGCCGGTGCAATCGCCTAGTACCGCGCCAACAAAGACCGCAAGAAGCACGGCGTTGATGTTCAATGTGCCATGCAGGGCAAGCAGCGAACTTGCTATGAGGGCGCTTTCACCCGGCAAGGGTGCGCCGAAAGATTCAAAATATACGATAAAGAAAAGTGCTAGCGCACCATAAGCGGTGATATAGGGTTCCAGAAAACTCATTGATTGGCAGGTCTTTCGGCCAATAGAAATAAAAGGCCCCGGACGAACCGGAGCCTGAATTACATGAATTGATTTCAGCCGATGGATCGTTTGCCGGTAATTGCGTGATAGACCCACAACACGATGATTGAGCCGACAATCGCGATAACAAGACTGATCGGATCAAATGCACCGGTGACGCCACGTCCAAAAGCTGAGACGAGATCACACCGCCGACAATGGCGCCGACAATGCCGAGAGCAATGTCCAGGAAAATTCCCTGGCCGCTTTTATTGACGATCTTGCTGCCGATGAAACCGGCAATCAAGCCTAGTATTATCCAGCTTATAAAAGACATCTAATATCTCCCGAAGCGTAATTACACTTTTGCATCACGCACTTAGGAAATTTTCATACTACTACAAAATTTGCAAGGTATAATGCTTGTCAAATTGGGAAACCCATTTAACTTTAACTTACCGAATGCACAGTTGGCATCGGATAACAGGGAAGTATCGTGTGATGGGAAGTTATGACGACAACTCAGGAAATTCGCCCATTCCCGGCGGAAGCCTCGCGAAACCGGTGCTGATCGCGCTTGGCGCCCTGCTGGTCGGCAAGATGCTGAAGGAAATAGCGCTGAGCCGGAAACCACTCAGGCACAGCCCGTGCCGGATCAGTCGCAGGCAGGCGGCGGTCTGCTCGGCGGCATCCTTGGCGGTCTTGGCGGACTGCTCGGTGGCGCGGCTGCAGGCAATGCTTCTGCTGCTCCCTCGGCTCCGGGCTCTCTTGGCGGAGGACTTGGTGGTCTCCTCGATCAGCTGAAACAGGCTGGTCTTGGCGAGAAGGTGGATTCCTGGGTCGGCCAAGGTTCCAACCATCCAATCGAGCCAGGTCAGCTTGGTGATGCGATCGGCCAGAAAACGCTGAGTGAAATCGCCCAGCATGCCGGTATCGACCAGCAGGAACTTCTGAACCAGCTGTCTCAGGTTCTGCCGGGATTGGTCGACAAGCTAACTGCAAACGGGCAAGTTCCCGATGCCAGCTCGCTTTCGAAGCTGTTGCAGGGACGTTGACGGGATTTACGTTGTAATCGAACCGCACCGCTTGTCGGTGCGGTTTTGTTTTGGGGAACATTCGATAAAGTGAAATTATTGCTTATATAAACGGCGTAGATCAACGGCTGGAGTTGCGTTTCATGAGTTTCTTTCCATGTCCTGATCCGGTTCTTGGCGACAAGACCTCGGTTGACAGCATCGAAACGCTCGTCATTCCGCGTACAAGCGACATCGGGGGCTGGAAGTGCGACGAGCCTTGCCGACGGTGCGTCGACGCCTGGTCGGGCCGTTCATTTTCTTCGATCGCATGGGACCGGCTGTTCTGCGGGATGGAGATGCATTGGATGTGCGTCCGCATCCGCATATCGGTCTTTCCACGGTGACCTATCTCTTCGACGGGCATATTCGTCACAGAGACAGTCTCGGTACAGAAATGGTTATCCGCCCTGGTGACGTGAACCTGATGACCGCAGGTCGGGGCATTGTGCATTCCGAACGGTCCCCGGAAGAAGAACGCGACGGACCATTATCGATTTCCGGTATCCAGACCTGGCTTGCGCTACCCGATGCGCTGGAAGAAATCAATCCTGAGTTTTTCACACCAATGCGCCTGATTTGCCAGTGATGGAAGATCGTGATTTCTCCGGTCGGCTGATCATGGGTTCCATGCTCGGGGTGACGTCGCCCGTGATCCAGCACGCTGATACGCTTTATGCAGATATTCGTATAGAACCGAACGGGCGTTTTCCAATCCCGCCTGTGGCCGAAGAACGCGCTATCTATACGCTGCAGGGCCATGTCGGCATTGGCGGCGAAGTGTTTCCGCCAGACCGTTTGCTGGCGTTTCGTCCGGGCGATGATGTTGTCGTAAAGGCCGGACCGGAAGGCGCGCATATTATGCTTTTGGCGGTGCAACTCTTGGTTCGAAACGCTATGTATGGTGGAACTTCGTATCTTCTTCACGTGAGAGGATCGAGCAGGCTAAGGAAGAATGGCGCAGTGGTCGCTTCGATATCGTGCCCGGTGACGAGAAGGATTTCATACCTTTGCCTGAATAATGTCAGCCCCATGAGTCCGACTCATGGGGCGGATTAAGCCCGAGCGGCGATTGAACTTTTCAAAGCGTGATGCGTTAGCATCTTAACGCCTTGGTATAATGTGGATTGCGTTCGGCGATAGGACACGATGTCCCGCCCTGCTTGATCCTGTCGCGTTGCTGCTATACCGACAACAAGGCCTAACCAAAACAGGTTGTTTGAATGTCCCGACCTATGACCCCATTGCTTGACAGGGCGCCGACCCCGGATCGCCTGCGTGCATTGCCGGAATCCGATCTGCCGCAGCTCGCGGAGGAATTGCGTGCAGAACTGATTGACGTGGTTTCGACTACCGGCGGGCATCTGGGCGCGGGACTGGGCGTGGTGGAGCTGACAGTGGCACTGCACCACGTTTTCGATACGCCGCATGACCGTATCATCTGGGACGTTGGCCATCAGGCCTATCCGCACAAGATTCTGACCGGGCGTCGCGACCGTATTCGCACATTGCGCCAGACCGGTGGCCTTTCAGGCTTCACCAAGCGCAGCGAAAGTGAATATGATCCCTTCGGTGCGGCGCATTCGTCGACATCGATTTCCGCCGGTCTTGGCATGGCGGTCGCATCCGACCTTTCTGGCGAAAAACGCAATGTGATTGCAGTCATCGGCGATGGTTCGATGTCGGCTGGCATGGCCTATGAGGCTATGAACAATGCCGGGGCGCTCGATGCGCGCCTGATCGTCATCCTCAACGATAACGACATGTCGATTGCGCCGCCGACCGGTGCCATGAGCGCCTATTTGGCGCGCCTCGTTTCGGGCAAGACCTATCGTAGCGTTCGCGAAGCCGCCAAGCAGGTAGCAAAGAAGCTGCCGAAATTCCTGCAGGACAAGGCCCGCAAGTCGGAAGAATATGCACGCGCCTTCTTTACCGGCGGCACGCTGTTCGAGGAGCTGGGCTTCTATTATGTCGGCCCCATCGACGGGCATAATCTCGACCATCTGCTGCCGATCCTAAAAATGTTCGCGATACGCAGGAAGGCCCGGTGCTCATTCATGTGGTGACGCAGAAGGGCAAGGGTTATGCGCCTGCGGAAGCTGCAGCGGACAAATATCACGGCGTCAACAAATTCGACGTCATTACGGGCAAGCAGTCGAAGCCGCCTGCAAATGCGCCGAGCTATACCAAGATTTTCGGCTCCAGCCTCATTGAGGAAGCGCGTCACGATGACAGAATAGTGGCGATCACCGCCGCCATGCCGTCGGGCACCGGGCTTGACCTCTTCGGCGAAGTGTTTCCGAAGCGCACCTTTGATGTCGGCATAGCCGAACAGCACGCGGTGACTTTCGCCGCCGGTCTTGCCAGCGAAGGTTTCAAGCCGTTCTGCGCCATCTATTCCACCTTCCTGCAACGCGGCTACGATCAGGTCGTGCATGACGTGTCGATCCAGAACCTGCCCGTGCGCTTCCCCATTGACCGTGCCGGTCTGGTTGGTGCCGATGGCCCGACCCATGCGGGTTCGTTCGATACAGGCTTCCTCGCCGCTCTCCCCGGTTTCGTGGTGATGGCTGCGTCGGACGAAGCGGAACTGCGCCATATGGTGCGTACGGCCGCCGAATATGATGAAGGCCCGATCTCCTTCCGTTATCCGCGCGGCGATGGCGTCGGCGTCAATCTGCCGGAGCGAGGACAATTGCTCGAAATCGGCAAGGGCCGCATCGTGCGCGAGGGCACGAAGGTTGCGCTGCTGTCCTTCGGGACGCGTTTGCAGGAATGCCTTGCCGCTGCCGATGAGTTAGCGCCGCCGGTCTTTCGACCACGGTTGCCGATGCGCGCTTTGCCAAGCCGCTCGATCACGATCTGATCCGCCGTCTGGCACGCGAACATGAAGTACTGGTGATGGTGGAAGAAGGCGCTGTTGGCGGCTTTGCTTCCCATGTTCTGCAATTTCTTGCCACCGATGGCCTTCTTGATCGTGGCCTCAAGGTGCGGGCTTTGACATTGCCGGATAGCTATCAGGACCACGGCAAGCCGGACGCTATGTATGCCGAGGCCGGTCTTGACCGGGCAGGCATCGTGCATGCGGTGTTTGCAGCTCTTGGCCGTGAGGCCGTTGCAGCGCCATTTAGCGCCTGACCGATGAGCGGAGAAACGAGCGACAAGAACCTGCGGCTCGATCAGCTGCTGGTGGAACTGGGGCTTTTGCAACGCGTTCGCGGGCGCGTGATGCAATCCAGCGCGGCACGGTCAAGATGGACGGCAAGCCTGTCACCAAGCCGGGCCAGACGGTTCTGCGCACCGCAAACATCGCCGTGGATGATCCGGCTAGCCGCTATGTCTCCCGCGCTGCCTTGAAGCTTATCGCGGCGCTCGATCATTTCGACCTCAATGTGAAGGGGCGCACCGCGCTCGACATAGGCGCATCGACAGGCGGTTTCACGCAAGTTTTGCTGGAGCGTGGCGCAAACCATGTTCTTGCCATTGATGTCGGCCATGACCAGTTGCACGAGACGCTATGCACCGATCCTCGCGTCACCAACAAGGAAGGGCTTAACGCCCGTGCGCTGGAATTTTCCGATCTGGATGGACGCGATGTCGATTGTGTAGTTTCGGATGTAAGCTTCATTTCGCTGAAACTGGCTTTGCCACCAGCATTGGCCTTTGCGCAAAAGGTGCTATCTGCGCGCTTCTCGTAAAGCCGCAATTTGAAGCGGGCCGGGAGGCTATCGGCAAGGGCGGCATTCTGCGCGATCCGAAAGATGGCGAACGCATAGCAGAAGAACTGAGATCATGGCTGGAAACGCAAGCCGGATGGCGCGCGCTCGGTCTTTGTCCGTCGCCCATCGAAGGCGGCGATGGCAATCGTGAATATCTCCTGGCAGGAAAGAAAGACCGATGACGACGCAAGTTAATATCCGCTCGATTGGCGCGGGCGGCGATGGCGTTGCCAACCTTCCAGACGGCCAGATTTATGTGCCTTTCACATTGCCGGGCGAAGTGGCCAATGTCGCGCGCGACAAGAACCGCGCGACGGTTATGGCACTTCTCGAAACATCGCCTGAGCGGCAGGCGCCCGCCTGCCGGCACTTCGAGGATTGCGGTGGTTGTGCGCTGCAACACTGGCAGGATGAACCCTATCGTCTGTGGAAGCGCGAACTTGTCGTCTCCGCTCTGAAGGGCAGGGGATCGACACGGAGGTTGCTCCTCTGGTGGCCTGCCAGCCGCGCGCCGTCGCGCTGTTTTTGCGGCACGCAAGACGGAGAAGGGGTGCTGCTCGGCTTCAACCGTCACCTCAGCCATGAAATCATCGATATCGTTGAATGCGCGGTAACCGTTCCAGAGATCATCGCGCGGCTTGATGATCTGCGTGAAGTAGGGGCTTTGATTGCTCCCGGTTCCAAGCCGTTCGCTGGCAGTGACGCAGACGGAATCCGGTCTCGACCTTGCGGCGAGCGGTTGTGGCAAGCTGAGCGACGATCAACGGCGCGCGCTGACCGCGCTTGTCATGACGAAGGGGTTTGCGCGCCTTTCGCATGAAGGCGAAATCATCGTTGAACCGAAAAGCCGCTTATCCATTTCGGCAAGGTACCGGTTCCGGTTCCGCCCGGCTGTTTCTTGCAGGCAACGACCGATGCCGAAGAAGCGATGGTGCAGCTTGTGCTGGACCATGTGGGCAAGGCCAAGCGTGTCGCGGATTTGTTCTGCGGTGTTGGAACATTTGCATTACGGATTGCAGAAAAGAGCGCAGTTCATGCCGTTGAAAACGACGCGCTGGCCCTGGCCGCTCTCGATCGTGGCGTGCGCCATGTGCAGGGACTGAAGCCTGTTTCGGTCGAACGTCGTGACCTGTTCCGTCGTCCGCTTATGCCAAAGGAATTGCTGCCCTATAATGCTGTCGTTTTCGACCCGCCGCGGGCAGGCGCGGAGGAGCAGGCGCTGGAACTGGCAAAATCCAAGGTGGAGAAGGTTGTCGCAGTTTCGTGCAACCCGGTGACGCTGGCTCGTGATCTCGCCATTCTGGTGAAAGGCGGTTATCGCGTCACGCGTGTCACGCCGATTGACCAATTCCTCTGGTCGCCACATGTCGAAGCTGTGGCGACGCTGGTGAAGAGGTAAGGCAATAAGGCAGTAAGTGAATAAGGCAGTATGTTTGGGTTGTAGATGGCCGCGACGGCTGTAATTTTCTACTGCCCTACTGCCCTACTGCCCTACTGCCCTACTGCCCTACTGCCCTACTGCCCTACTGCCCTACTGCCCTAAACTCACATCTTCTCAATGATCGTCTGGTCGCCCTCATGTGCCTTGCCATTGGCGGCGATAATGGCGGGGACGATATCTTCTGCGCTGTCTATGACGAGTGGCTTCATCTGATGGGCGGTGTGGATAAAACCTTCTGCCGTCATGTGCTCAAGAAGCGAAAGCATTGGCTGCCAGAAATTGTTGATGTTTGCGAACACCATCGGCTTGCGATGCTTGCCGAGCTGCGCCCAGGTCATCATTTCCACGATTTCCTCAACCGTGCCGATACCGCCGGGGAGCGTAACGAACGCATCCGACTTCTGGAACATGAGGTGTTTGCGCTCATGCATGTCACCCACGACGATAAGTTCGGTGAGCTGTTCGGCCTTTTCGAGGCTTGCTTCCTTGTCGAGCAGGAAGGTCGGGATGATGCCGGTGACTTCGCCGCCAGCTTCCATCACGCCTTGCGCCACGGCGCCCATGATGCCGCGTGTGCCGCCGCCATAGACGAGGCGCAAACCGTGTTCGGCGATGGATCGGCCGAGCGTAACCCCGCTTCGCGATAAATGGGATTCAAGCCCGTAGACGAGCCGCAATAAACACAGATGGATCGAATCTCAGACATGATTTTCTTGTGCGCTTTTGGCCTTTCAGCGTCAAGCGTCTGCGATTTCATTTTGCGGTGAAGATTGCCGACAGGCAGACGTGCAAGCCAGGTTCCGGTTGGACATTTACGGCGATTGTTATATCTCAATCATTATGTACTCCAGATTGAGAAGTGGATTGGATATGAAGAATTGGGTTGTGTTTCGGCTCACCTTTGCCGCATCATCTGCATCGGCTGGCGAGATCAACATCAAATTGCCGGATGACACTGAAGTTACGACCAATGCCGTCCTGTATAAATGCGGTGAGAAAAATGTCTCGGTAACCTACTACAATGCCGGTGATATTTCGCTTGCCGAACTCGAGCTCGAAGACGAAACCGTCGTTGCTTCCAATGTCATTTCAGGGTCGGGAGCCAAATATGCCGGGGTGTCTATATCTGGTGGACCAAGGGCGAGACGGCCGATCTTTATAACCTTATGGACGATCCGGACCAATCAAAGCCGACAAACTGTGTAGAACAGTGACCTTGCTAATAAAAAGCCTCGTACCTTTGCTGTTTCGGTGCAGATTTCTTGTAGGGGAAGCCAAAAGCTATAAACCCGCTATTATAGTCTCTGGCGTGGGTTTCGAAGCGAAATGCAAAAGAACAGGTTAGGATTGCTCGGTATCGGGCTCGTCGCAATTGTCGTCGGGCTTGGCCTTTATTGGAATGCAACTCGATCCCGTGTCGAGGCGCCGCAATCCGATGTTGCTGCGCCAGCGTCGAACGATGCGCCAGCGCAGCTGCAAGCAACGCCGTCCGAGACCAAAGCACCCGAAGCGACCAAGCCTACGGACGAAGCCGCGGCAAACGATACAAAGCCACAGGAGGCTCACCCCGAAGAAACGGCCAAGCAGGCTGATGCTACTCCCGCAGAACAGGCCAGCAAGACACCGGTTTTCGATCTCCTTCGCGTCGAGCCTGACGGTTCGGTCGTGATTGCGGGCAAGGCGCTTCCCAACGCCGGTGTCGAGGTTGTCGCAGGTGCAAAGGTTGTAGGCAAAGCCAAGGCCGGAGCCAATGGTGATTTCGCCATCGTTCTGGATGAGCCTTTGAAGAGCGGCGATCATCAGCTTGTCCTGCGCTCGACTGGCGCGGACAACAATGTTGCCACTTCCGCGCAGACGGCCATCGTGTCAGTACCTGAAACCAAGTCGGGGCAGGTGCTGGCGCTGGTTGAGAGCCGGGGCAGGCGAGCCGCTTGATCACAAAGCCAGAAACGGCAATGAAGAAGCCGCAGGAAAATACGGAAGCTGCTGCCAAGGCCGACAAACCGGAAGCGAAGCCTGCACAGGATTTGCCGATTGCCATCGAAGCTGTGGAGATTGAAGGCCAGTCGGTCTTCGTGGCGGGTAAGGCCAAGGGCGGTAATCGCGTGATCGTCCACGCCAATGATACGTTGCTTGGCGCAAGCTCCATTTCACCTGATGGCCGCTTCCTCGTGCAGAGCAAACAGCCGCTGAGCGTCGGTGATTATATCATTCGAGCCGATCTGCTCGATAATGCCAATCGGGTTCTGGCGACAGCCCGCGTCCCGTTCCGTCGCGAAGCTGGCGAGAACATTTCAGCCGTTGCTTCCGATACGGATGGTCAGATGGCAGCTCAATCGGAAGAAAACGGCGGTGAAGCCGCTTCATCGGCAACCCCGCTCCGGAAGGTCGAGGGTTCCGTCATCATTCGGCGCGGGGACAATCTCTGGACGATATCCAAGCGCACCTATGGCAAGGGTACGCGATATACGACGATCTATCTCGCCAATCGCGACCAGATTCGCAATCCGGACCTGATCTGGCCGGGTCAGGTGTTCAATATGCCGAAGGAACCTTTGGGTGAAGACGAGGTTCGGCGCCAGTTGGAAGACCATAAAACTGACGGAACGTTTTGAATACTGAACCGCGCTTTCCGATAATGGCGGCGCGTTTCGGCAATGAGTGTCAGCGACGATAGCGTGTTTCTGTTTGGCGATCTTTTCTGGAAAGAACGTTTCCAAATATTGAAATTGGGAGCAATATCGTATATCGTCGATAGACGATGAAAGTAGTTCTGGACAAATACTCGACCGAAGCCGTCCCTGATCTGGCGCAGCCGGGCATTGACGATGAAGCGGCAGCGCGCATTTGCGCTGCGCTGGGCCATCCTGTCCGCATTCGAATTATCCGCCAGTTGATAATGGAGGACGCCTGCTGCTGCAAGGATATTGTCGGCAGGCTCGATCTCGCCCAATCGACTGTTTCCCAACACCTCGGTTCTCGTGCAGGCCGGCCTTATCGATTATCGGCCTGAGCGCCAGTCGTCGCGTTACAGCGTCAACTGGCAGCAATTAAATGCTGTCCGCGCGCATTTTGCTTCCTTCCAGAGCAGATGCTGCGGCTAGAGCGCATCCCGAAAAGCGGGAACCGTTTTTCGGGATGAGATGCGCGTAAAAGCAAAAGACAGAGCGATGACGGAGTTTCATCTCGTGCGAAATCGCTTGAGTCCACCGACTTGAAAGAACACACTATGAGTTCCCCAAAACGGTTTCCGCCGACTCTGGCGAGACGTTCAAGACGCTGCGAAATCTCTGGCCCTATATGTGGCCGTCCGACAGGCCCGATCTGCGTATGCGCGTCGTCTGGGCCACGTTCTATCTGGTGATTTCCAAGATCGTGCTCATCCTCGTACCCTATTTCTTCAAATGGGTGACGAATGCCTTGACCGGTCAACTGAACCCGCCGGATTATATTCCGCTGTTTCTGGTCGGTGCGGTGATGCTGGTTCTGGCCTATAACGGCGCCAAGATCGTGCAGGCTGGTCTTAATCAGCTTCGCGATGCATTGTTTGCGAGTGTCGGTCAGTATGCGGTGCGTCAGCTGGCCTACAAGACTTTCGTGCACATGCACCAGCTGTCGCTCAGGTTCCATCTTGAACGGCGTACGGGCGGGCTTTCGCGGGTTATCGAACGCGGCACCAAGGGCATCGAAACGATTGTCCGTTTCACGATCCTCAACACGCTGCCAACCATTCTGGAATTTGCGCTGACGGCGGTGATTTTCGCCTTTGCTTACGGCATTTCCTATCTGCTCGTGGTCGCGGCGACGGTCTGGCTCTATACCTGGTTTACGATCAGGGCCAGCGACTGGCGCATCAATATTCGCCGCGAGATGAATGATTCCGATACAGACGCCAACACCAAGGCGATCGACTCACTGCTCAACTTCGAAACGGTCAAATATTTCGGCAACGAGAATATGGAAGCCAAGCGCTTCGATGCGTCGATGGCACGCTATGAAAAGGCGGCAACCCAGACCTGGACATCGCTTGGCTGGCTGAACTTCGGTCAGGCCGTCATCTTTGGCGTCGGCATGGCGGTGGTTATGGTCATGTCGGCGCTGGAAGTTCGGGCCGGGACGCAGTCCATTGGCGATTTCGTTTTCATCAATGCCATGCTGATGCAGCTTTCCATTCCGCTCAATTTCATCGGTTTCATCTATCGCGAGATCCGTCAGGGTTTGACCGATATTGAGCAGATGTTCGATCTCCTCGATGTGAAGCAGGAAGTCGTCGACAAGCCCAATGCACCAGCATTGAAAATCGATCACGGTGCGATCCGTTTTGATGATGTGCATTTCGCTTATGATGCGAACCGCCCGATCCTCAAGGGCATCAGTTTTGAAGTTCCGGCAGGAAAGACAGTCGCGATAGTCGGACCTTCGGGCGCGGGTAAATCCACGATCTCGCGCCTCCTGTTCCGCTTCTATGATGTCCAGTCCGGATCGGTTTCCATCGACGGGCAGGACGTCCGCGACGTTACGCAGGAAAGCCTGCGGAAGGTCATTGGCATGGTGCCGCAGGACACTGTTCTGTTCAACGATACGATAGCTTATAACATTCGTTATGGCCGTCCCGATGCCACGACCGAAGAAGTGGAAAAGGCGGCGGAACTGGCACAGATTTCCGGCTTCATCAAGCATCTGCCGGAAGGCTATCAATCCATGGTCGGCGAACGGGGTCTCAAGCTTTCAGGCGGTGAGAAGCAGCGCGTCGCCATCGCCCGGACAATCCTGAAGGCGCCCCCAATCCTGATCCTCGATGAGGCGACCTCAGCGCTCGATACGGCAACTGAACAGGAAATCCAGTCTGCGCTCGACATCGTCAGCCGTGGGCGCACCACGCTTGTCATCGCGCACCGCCTGTCGACCGTGATCGGTGCGGATGAGATTATCGTCTTGAAAGACGGACTGATTGCTGAGCGCGGCACGCATCGCATGCTTCTTAAGCATAAGGGGCTTTATGCATCCATGTGGGCTCGCCAGCGCGAGGCGGACGAGGCGGAAGAGCGTCTGCGTCAGGTCCGGGAAAACGACGAATTGGGCATCGTCAAACGCGGTGTTCCGGCTGCGGAATAAACCGTTTGTCGGTGGTTGGTTATGTTAGGGCGCGATCACGTGCTCTAACAGCCGTGAATAATTTGCGAAATGGATTTCGATTCTGGACAGGATGATGTAAATAACGGCCAAACTCAAAGGAAGAGCGATGAGCCTTACTGACACCATCCGCAATACTTTCGTGCCGATCCATCGGGAAGGCTATCCGTTTATAGCGGGCTTTTCGTGGTTTCGCTTATTCTGGGCTGGCTTTGGGACCCGTTGTTCTGGATCGGCATGGTACTGACGGTCTGGTGCATCTATTTCTATCGCGATCCGGAACGCGTGACGCCAATGGATGACGATCTCGTTATCAGCCCCGCTGATGGCAAGGTTTCTTTCGTCGGTCTGGCTGTGCCGCCCGCCGAGCTGGATCTCGGTGTCGAGCCGCGCATGCGCGTATCGGTTTTCATGAATGTGTTCTCGGTTCACATCAACCGTTCTCCCGTGCGTGGCAAGATTGAGAAAGTCGCGCATCGTCCGGGCAAGTTCCTCAATGCGGAACTGGACAAGGCCAGCACGGAAAACGAACGTAACAGCCTTTTGATCGAAAGTCCGCACGGCAAGATCGGCGTTGTCCAGATTGCCGGTCTGGTTGCGCGGCGCATTGTTTGCTGGTCTAACGAAGACGATGATTTGTCCGTGGGCGAGCGGTTCGGCCTGATCCGCTTCGGATCACGGGTCGATGTTTATCTTCCGGCAGATGCGACTGTTCGTGTCGCTATCGGCCAAACGGCAGTCGCCGGTGAAACCGTGCTGGCCGATTACGGCAGCGTACGCGGCGAGCCTGTGGTGCGGATCGGCTGAGCCGATGGAAACACCTTTTCCGCCTTTTGAGCCCAATGGCCGCGTGGATTCATCGCGCGGCCCGAAGCTGTCGCAGATACCGCTGCGTATTGTCATTCCCAATGTCATAACTGTTCTTGCCATCTGTGCTGGTCTTACGGGCATCCGTCTGGCCTTCGAGAACCGCTTCGAGCTCGCCGTTGTTATGGTTCTTGTCGCTGCCTTCCTCGACGGGATCGATGGGCGTGTCGCGCGCATGATGAAGGGATCGTCGAAGTTCGGCGCCCAGATGGATTCACTCGCCGATATCGTCAATTTCGGCGTGGCGCCTGCTTTGGTGCTCTATGCCTTCATGCTGGATCAAGCACGCTCGTTCGGCTGGATCGCGGCACTCCTCTACGCCATTGCCTGCCGCCTGCGGTTGGCGCGTTTCAATGTCATGCTGGAAGACCCGAACCGTCCGGCTTGGCAAAGCAACTATTTCATCGGCGTTCCTGCGCCGGCGGGCGCCATGCTCGTCCTGCTGCCGGTCTATCTCGGTTTTCTCGGTTTGACTCCAACACGGGCGCTCGCTTTCGGTGTGGCGATCTATACCGTGGCAATCGCGTTTCTGCTGGTAAGCCGCCTGCCGGTCTATAATGGCAAATCCGCCGGAAGCCTTGTCCGGCGCGATATTGTCATGCCGCTTATCCTGTTTGTGGTCGTTTACGTCGCGTTCCTGATGAGCTTCACTTGGCAAACTCTGAGCCTCACGGCGCTTGCCTATCTTGCATTTCTTCCTTTTAGCCTGGTGGCCTGGAACAGGCGCGAAGCCGCTGACCGAAGGGCTGAGGAAGAAACCAACTCCGAAGAGGACAAGCCGTCAGAGGAAAACTGAAGGCAATTCCTGCTTGATGAAACCGACGCGCTCCTCGACCGATGATTTCGGCAGGAGCGCGATTTCATATCCGAGCCGCCTGTAGGTTTTGTCCATCGCATCGAAGGTGCGCACGGCTTCTTCGAAATCCTGCTTGCGCTCGGCATCCTGACCGAAGATTTCAGCCCATGGCGGCGTCAGGAAAACTGTTCTGTTATACCGAAACTGCCGTGCGGCCTCTTCCATATGTCGGGGAACGGGCAGGTTACACAGCGTCAGATAGCCGATTACATCGGGAACGCCTCGGTCGAAGAAGACTGTACCGCGCTGTTGTTTCGCCATCTCGTGAGAGCGCATTTCCCAGCAAAGCATCAACTCCGCAAAAGCGCGCGATCACTCCAGGGCAGAGCATTGCCGCCAATAGAGACCTGATCCTGAATGATGGCGCGTCCAGCTTCTACCGTGCGGGGAAAGCCATCTTTTCAAGCGCATCGATCAGTGTGCTTTTGCCTGATCCTGGCCCGCCGCTGATAATGATGAAACGTTGGTGATCTTTGGTCATACGTCCTCCAATAGCAAAAAGAGCACGCCAAAACGGTCGGCGCGCGACGAAGGGATCTGAGAGTGGGAGAAGTGCCCGCTGAAAAGAGCCGCAGGTGGCTAGGCGGGAAACAACAATAAATAAACAAATACAACCGGCCCTGCATATAGGCAAGGCCGGAAGAAACAAATCAGCTCGGCAGATGATAGTCTAGGAAGCGATCCTGTCGGACGTCAAAAAGCTTGCCACTAACTTCAAGTTTTGGGTCGGCTAGCTTGACGATCTTTTCCGCGACGGACTGCGGTGTTGGCAATGTCTCCGGATCTTCACCCGGCATCGCCTGCGCGCGCATTGCGGTGCGGGTCGCGCCTGGGTTGACCGAGTTGATCTTGAGCTTCATTTGCTTCGTTTCTTCAGCCCGCGCGCCATGACTTCGACGGCAGCTTTCGAGGCAGCATAAGGCCCCAGAAGGCGCGGCAGCTATGCGCCACACCTGACGAGAGAAGAATGGCGCGTCCAGCGTCGGAAGCGCGCAGCAGCGGATCGGTAGACCGGATAAGGCGCCAGACGCTGGTAACGTTGACGTTCATGACTTTTCGAAGGTCTTAGCCTCGACATGGCCGATTGGTGAGATTGTGCCGAGGACACCCGCATTCGCGACCATGATATCGAGTTTGCCCCAGCGCTCATGAATGGAGCCTCCGAGGCGATCAATCGCCTCCATGTCGGTGATATCGAGAGGCACCAGCGTGGCGCTGCCTCCAAGTTTGCGGATGTCATCGTCCAGTTCTTCAAGCCCGCCGACGGTACGAGCAACCGCAATCACGCGTGCGCCGCGTTTTGCCAGTTCAAGTGAAAGAAAATAGCCAATACCGCGCGATGCGCCTGTTACCAGTGCGATGCGGCCCGTAAGGTCGATGCTCATCTAGTCCCCATATTTCGTGCAAACACAAGAAACGGGCGGCCTTTTGGGCCGCCTGCGTGAAGAATTGGGCGATCAGCCGTTGCTGGCGAGCAGCGACAGCGTGTGCACGTTGCTCTCGCCTTCCTGATCGAGGAGGCGGGTTGGATATTCGCCCGTGAAATAGTGATCGGTGAAAGCTGGCGCTTTCGGATCACGTGGCTTTCCGCCAACGGCCGTGTAGAGCCCGTCGATGGAAAGAAACGCCAGGAATCTGCGCCAATGTAACGGCACATGGATTCCAGGTTTTCGTGCTGGTTGGCCAGCAGCTTATCGGCATGGGGGTGTCGATACCGTAGAAATCCGGGTGGTAGATCATTGGACTTGCCACGCGGATATGCACTTCCTTTGCGCCTGCATCGCGGATCATCTGAACGATCTTGACGGAGGTTGTGCCCCGCACGATGGAATCATCCACCAGCACGACACGCTTGCCTTCGATCATCGCGCGATTGGCCGAATGCTTCAGCTTGACGCCGAGCGCGCGAATCTGCTGCGTCGGTTCGATGAAGGTGCGGCCCACATAATGGTTGCGGATAATGCCATATTCGAACGGAATGCCGCTTGCCTGCGCGAAGCCAAGGGCAGCAGGCGTGCCGCCATCGGGCACCGGCACGACCACATCGGCTTCAATGCCGGCTTCCTTGGCAAGCTCCACGCCCATATTTTTGCGCGCGACATAGACGCTGCGACCGCCGACGACGGAGTCAGGACGGGCAAAATAGACATATTCGAACAGGCAAAGCCGTTCCGGCTGCGGATTTTCAGCCTTGATGGATTCGGTGGTGATGGAGCCGTCCTTCTGTATCTCGCAGATGATGACTTCGCCATTTTCGACGTCGCGAATATATTTCGCGCCGATGATGTCGAGAGCGCAGGTCTCTGAGCAGAAGATGGGCTTGCCGTCGAGCTCGCCCATGACGAGCGGACGGATGCCGATAGGATCACGTGCGGCGATCAGCTTGGTGCGGGTCAGCGCCAGCATGGCGTAACCGCCTTCGACCTGACGAATGGCATCGACGAAACGGTCGGAAGAGGAGGAGTGGCGCGAACGGGCGATCATGTGCAGCACGACTTCCGTATCGGAGGTCGCCTGAAAGATCGCGCCCGAAGCAATCAGCTGCTTGCGCAGTGTGATGCCGTTGGTGAAGTTGCCGTTATGGGCAATGGCAATGCCGCCGACTTCCAGTTCCGCGAACAAGGGCTGCACATTGCGCAGGATTGTCTCGCCGGTGGTGGAGTAGCGCACATGACCGATGGCGCGGTCGCCCGGCAGGCGGTTCAGCGTCGCCGCATCGGTGAAATGATCGCCCACGAGGCCCATATGGCGTTCGGAATGGAAACGGCGATTATGGTAGGAAACGATGCCAGCGGCTTCCTGCCCGCGATGCTGGAGGGCATGCAGGCCCAACGCGGTCAACGCGGCTGCGTCTTCATGGCCAAGTATGCCAAATACGCCGCACTCTTCATGCAGGGTGTCTTCATCCAGCATGAAGGAAGCATTTTCAGAAGAATGGCTGGTCATTGCCGCAAGGCCTTTCGATTGCAGAGGCAACTAAAGCGCCTCTCTATCACAAGATGGCTTTTGTTAAAAGCCAAGAGTTCACCGCTGCGTCGATATAGTCTCATGAATATGAGTATCGCACGATGTCCGCGAATAATCCCGCAAATTCCCGTCTGAAATATGATCGCGAAAACGAAATGACAATGTCGGGGCGTCAATTTGGCTATCGGCTTCCGGAATTGGAAAAGCCGCCAGCGAGGCTGACGGCTTCCCGATCGTCGAAAACGGCTTATTGCTGCGCAGGCGTATCGTCCGGAACCGGCGCTTCTTCCTGTTCGCCGGAAGCCGGAGCATTATGCTGCGGCTTGAACTTGTCGATCATCTGGTCGGGATTTGCCGGCAGAAGGTCGATCAACTGCTGGCCAAACGAATCGAGCATCGGCTTCGATTTTGCATTCGTTACCCAGGCTGGCTGGTTGGTCGGCACGAGCCAGTTGAAGAACAGCATGGCGACCACGACGAGAAGCACGCCGCGCACGCCGCCGAACAGAAAGCCGAGTGTACGGTCCAGCGCGCCGATACGGCTATCGATGATGAAATCGGCGATCTTCATGGTAATCAGCGAAACGACAATCAGCACGACCAGGAAGACCGCGCCAGCGGCGGCAATCTTCGCGATGGTTTCGTTGTTGATATAGGGCTGCACGAAAGGCAGAACCGGCTGGTAGAAGAGATAGGCCGCAGCCGCCGCTGCCGCCCACGATACCAGCGACAGCACCTCGCGGAAAAACCGCGTACCATCGCCAGAACGGCTGAAACCAGCGTTATCCCGAGTAGAATTCCATCAAGCATGGTTATCGGCATTCTGCCTGTCCTCAATTATTATGCGCAATCATTTCAATACGCAGGGCAGTCAAAGATGCTGGAGCTTATCACCGGAAAGTTGACAGATTCTTCCAATGGCAAATCACCAGATTTATTGCTTCTTTCCGGAGCCTGAAGCCGCAATGCGCGCTACGAGGTCAGGCAGGGCCGAAGTTTCCATGAGACGGAAGTTGCGATCTTTCCAAAGTTCGCCGCTGCCGCCGGGCACCTCTGCCTGCCGGAAACCGAGCTTCTCAGCTTCCTTAAGCCTCTGTACTGCATGCGTTACTGCGCGAACAGCACCGGAAAGGCTGATTTCGCCGAAATAAACGCAATCTGGCGGAAGGGCAATACCGGCCATGGACGAAACCAGTGCAGCAGCCACAGCTATATCGGCAGCGGGCTCACTGATACGGTAGCCGCCGGCGACATTCAGATAGACGTCGTGTTGGCCGAAGCGGACGCCGCAATGCGATTCCAGCACGGCGAGGATCATGGCAAGCCGTCCGCCGTCCCAGCCAACGACCGCGCGACGCGGAGTGCCGAGCGAGGAGGGCGCGACAAGTGCCTGTATCTCTACCAGCACAGGACGCGTGCCTTCCATGCCAGCGAAGACTGCGGCACCTGGAGCCTTGGCATTCCGCTCACCAAGGAAAAGCTCTGACGGGTTGGAAACTTCGCGCAGTCCCCATCGGACATCTCAAAAACGCCGATCTCATCGGTGGGACCGAAACGATTCTTCACTGTGCGCAGGATGCGGTAATGATGCCCGCCTTCGCCTTCGAAATAGAGAACGCCGTCAACCATGTGTTCGACCACGCGCGGACCGGCAATCTGGCCATCCTTGGTGACATGGCCGACGAGCACCACCGCAGCGCCTGTCTGCTTGGCATAGCGGATCATCGCCTGCGCTGACGAGCGGACCTGTGTGACCGTGCCCGGCGCAGAATCCGCCATGTCGGTCCAAAGCGTCTGTATCGAATCGATAATCACCAGATCGGGGCGTTTGCCGTCCGAAATGGTGGCAACGATGTCTTCGACGTTGGTTTCAGCGGCAAGCTCCACCGCCGACGAGGCAACGCCCAGACGCTGCGCGCGCAGGCGAATCTGGGCGACGGCTTCTTCGCCTGAAACATAAACGATGCGGTGGCCGCGGTTGGCGAGGCTGCCGCCGCCTGTGTCAGAAGCGTGGATTTGCCGATGCCGGGATCCCCGCCGATCAACAGCGCCGAACCGCGTACGAAACCGCCGCCGGTTACGCGGTCAAGCTCACTGATACCGGAAATGATGCGCGGTGCATCTTCTATATCGCCGGACAGGGAGGTCAGCGCCACAGCGCGACCCTTACGCTTGGACAACATGGCGCCGGGACCGGACCCGATGCCGCTATTGGTGCCTTCCTCGACAAGCGTGTTCCACTCGCCGCAGGAATCACACTTGCCCGCCCAGCGCGAATGGACCGCGCCGCAATTCTGGCAAATGAATTGAATGCGCGCCTTGGCCATCAGACGCGCTCCATCTTGATCGTGATTTTATTCATACTGTTCCGGGAGATAGGAACCCTCGGCCAGATCTGCAAATCGCGTGAATTCGGATTGAAGGCAAGCTTGACCGTTCCGGTCGGTCCGTGACGCTGCTTGGCGATGATGACATCGGCAGTGCCACGCACTTTTCAAAGTGCTGCTTCCATTCTTCATATTTCGGGTCGAACTCGTCACGCGGTTCGAGGTTCTTGACGTAATATTCCTCGCGGAACACGAAAAGTACCACGTCGGCGTCCTGCTCGATGGAGCCTGATTCACGAAGATCCGAGAGCTGCGGGCGCTTGTCGTCGCGGCTTTCAACCTGACGGGAGAGCTGTGAAAGCGCGATGATCGGAACATTGAGTTCCTTGCCGAGCGCCTTGAGCCCGGTGGTGATTTCGGTGATTTCCTGCACGCGGTTCTGTGCGGAAGCCTTCGACGAACCGGTCATCAGCTGCACATAGTCGATCACCAGAACGTCAAGGCCGCGCTGGCGCTTGAGGCGGCGCGCGCGCGCAAGCTGGGCAATCGAGATACCGCCGGTCTGGTCGATATAGAGCGGGATTTTCTGCATCACCTGCGAACAGGCGACCAGCTTTTCGAAATCGGTCTCGGTGATGTCCCCACGGCGGATTTTCGAGGAGGAAACTTCGGTCTGTTCGGAAATGATACGGGTTGCGAGCTGCTCTGCCGACATTTCGAGCGAGAAGAAGCCGACGACGCCGCCGTTCACGGCTTTCATTGAACCATCCGCCTGCTGTTCGCCCTCATAGGAATTGGCGATATTGAAGGCGATATTGGTGGCGAGCGAGGTTTTACCCATGCCCGGGCGTCCGGCGAGGATGATCAAGTCGGAAGGCTGCAAACCGCCCATCTTGCCATCGAGCGTGTGAATGCCGGTAGAAACACCGGAAAGATGGCCGTCACGCATAAAGGCGGCATTGGCCATGTCGACGGCGGTGGTTACGGCATCCTTGAACGGCAGGAAGCCGCCATCATAACGGCCTGTTTCTGCCAGTTCGAACAGGCGTCGCTCAGCATCTTCGATCTGTTCCTGCGGTGCCATGTCGACAGGCGCATCATAAGCAACATTCACCATATCCTCGCCGATACCGATCAGCGCACGGCGTGTCGCCAGATCGTAAATCGCGCGGCCATAATCCTCGGCATTGATGATGGTGACGGCTTCGGTTGCGAGACGGGTTACATATTGGAAGATGGTGAGATCGCCCACCTTGCCTTCGGTTGGCAGGAAGGTCTTCATCGTTACAGGATTTGCCATCTTGCCCACGCGAATGAGATCGGTCGTGATCTCATAGATACGGCGGTGTAACGGCTCAAAAAATGAGTTGGCTTGAGAAAGTCCGATACCCGATAAAGGCGTCGTTATTGATCAGGATCGCGCCCAGCAGCGCCTGTTCCGCTTCAATATTGTGGGGGCTTCCCGATAGAGCGCATCTTTCTGGTCCCGCGCATCGTCGAGTTTGCGTACCGCCGCTTCCGCCATGATTCTCTTTTCCGTTCCTGATCCAACCAGCTAGCCCTCAAGCGATGCCAAACGCAACGCGACTTCGGATGATTCCTGCTGGAAGGACCAAGCTATACCATGATTCACACTGATCCACAGTTCGGATCATGGTTTTGTCAGTCCGCTGTTGACGCGGACTGACATCTGACCCGATGGAATTGCGGTCAGGCGTTCATGCTCTTCTTAACGGCGCGAACCTCGCTATTGGCGCCTTTCGGCGCGCTGTCGAGACGCTTGAGACGCTTTTCCTCTGCCTCGATATAGTTGCGGGTCAGCGGAACGGATTCCTGCTTGTGGGCGATCTGAATGTGAAACACCATCATGTTCTGCCAGCGGAATGCGCTTTCGGATGCAGCCAGATAGAACTCCCACATTCGGCAGAAGCGCTCGTCATAAAGCGCCTTTGCCTTGTCGCGATTGGCCATAAATGCCTCTCGCCACGCCTTTAGCGTTTCCGCATAATGAAGCCGCAGGATTTCCACATCGGTGACATAAAGTCCGGCCTTTTCGATGTGCGGTAGAACCTCCGAAAGCGCAGGAATATATCCGCCCGGGAAGATATATTTGCGGATGAACGGATTGGTTGCGCCCGGACCATCGGCGCGTCCGATGGCATGCAGAAGGAACACGCCGTCCTGTTTCATCAGCCGTGCAACATGCTGGAAATACTCGGCAAAATGGCCGACACCGACATGTTCAAACATGCCGACCGACACCAGCCGGTCGAATTTGTCGTTGATATTGCGATAGTCGGTCAGTTCGAATTTTGCCCTGTCGGCCAGTCCTTCGTCTTGCGCGCGCTGATTGGCGATGGCGTGCTGCTCCTCGGATAAGGTCACGCCTGTCACATTGGCCTTGAGATGGCGGGCGAGATAAAGCCCCATGCCGCCCCAGCCGCAGCCGATATCGAGTACCTTGTCGCCTTCCTTCACCAGCATCTTCGCCGCAATATGGCGTTTCTTGGCAAGCTGTGCTTCAGCCAGCGTAGCATTTGGCGGATCGAAATAGGCGCAGGAATATTGCTTGTCGGGATCGAGAAACAGGTCGTAAAGCTCGCCCGAAAGGTCATAGTGGCTTTTGATGTTGTTCGAAGAACGCGAAATCGTGTTCATCTGCTGGAAGCGGCGGAAGAGCACCCGCAGTTTTCCGGCAGCTTTCATCCATGGCTCGGTTGCCGCTGTCGGCCCGGTATTTTCGAACACCACCTGAAGCAGCGTATATATATCTCCGTCCAGGAAATCGATCTCACCGTCCATGAAGCATTCGGCGAGCTTTAGTTCTGGATCGAGCGCAACGGCGCGCTCGGCATGCTTGGTCTTGAAATGTACATGAACCGGCGCGCCGGTCTTGTCGCCATACTGAAAACGCGACCCTTCCGAATCGGTAACCGTCAGATCACCGGTTTTAATCATATGCGAAAGAACAGTACGCAACATTCCATACATCGGCCCCATCTCCTCTTGGGGATCGAAGCAGGCGCACGTCCATGCGTTTGCATGGCAGGCGGCGGTGCATAAGTATCAGAGCCGCACTGTCATCAGATTTTCAGGCAATATCCCTCGGTCAATCGGCCTCGGGAGGAATGCCCAAGCAACGCAGACGTTTCCGTCAGCACCTCTCCAATCCAATACTAATATGCAGAATAGGAGTTTTACCGATCTGAAAGAAAATGCCCGGCGAGGGCCGCCGGGCACGATCATATAAAGTTTACCACGATGGGAATGCATGCCGTCTGGCTGGGCATCCTCATGGATAATAGGCGGCTAAATTAAGCCTGATCTTCAGCTTCGTCTTCTTCGTCGAATACTTCTTCCGACAGAGGCTGTTCTTCGATGCCATAAATGGCTTCGATCGAGGTCAGGTCTTCACCCTTTGCCTGGCGTTCGGCTTCTTCGGTCGAACGGGCGATGTTGACCGTAACCTGAACCTGAACTTCCGGATGCAGCGAAATCGAGACTTCGTGCAGGCCGATCGTCTTGATCGGATGGTTCAGCTCAACCTGGTTGCGGTGCAGGGTGAAGCCGTTGGCCGTGATGATGTCGGCGATGTCACGGGTTGAAACGGAACCGTAGAGCTGGCCGGTTTCACCAGCCGAACGCACAACGATGAAGCTTTCGCCATTGAGCTTTTCAGCGACGGCGCTTGCTTCGTTCTTGCGTTCCAAGTTCTGGGCTTCGAGCGAGCGCGCTGGCCTTCGAACTTCTTCTTGTTGGCTTCGTTGGCACGAAGAGCCTTGCCTGCGGGAGCAGGAAGTTACGGGCATAGCCGTCCTTGACCTTGACGGTTTCGCCCATCTGGCCGAGGCGGCCGATACGTTCCAGAAGAATAACGTCCATTGGAGTTTCCTTTCGAGTTTCTGATTCGGTTACTGACTGTCAGTTCCCGGCATTTTCGAGACTGGCGCGCCGCGCGAAGTGTCGAAAAGTCCGAGAACCATGAAGATGAAAAGCAGGAATGCGAAGAGTATGATCGCAAAATAGGCGAGCCACAGCGCCACCGGGCGCCACAGCTTGCCGCGTGTGCGAAAATGCATGATGGCAAGGCCTGACATCATGAAACCTGCGCTGAGAGCACCGGCAACGACGGTTGCGATCAATCCGGCGCCGCCGGGAAGAAATGCAACCGCAAGAGCGACCGCGAAGACGAGCAGGGCCGGGCGCGGCATACGCAGCGTTGCGGGCCAGTCATCACGCGGACGGCGCAGGCGACCCGACATGGAGATCAGGCGCTGTGCCAGATAAAGATTGCCGACGAGAATCGCAAGGCAGGTTGCCGGCTGGATCGCGGGCAGGGCGACCATCAGCAGCGAGGTTACATTGTTGCGTATGTCGTCGCTGGCTGTGAACTGCGGATCGGCTTCGGCAACCCGGTCGATAAGCGTATTTGCAAGTTCGCGCGCCATGTCCGGGCCAAAACCAAGAATCGCACCGATGACGACGAAGCTGAGCGCCACCATCATAGCAAGCCGAAACACGATGTCCGACAGCGGATACCAGACCAGAATGTCCTTCGGTCCGCCGAGTTCTTCGGCTGGCCGCGCGAGGCCGGACAGATAAGCGCCGGTTGCCGCGGGAATGAAGCTCGTCAATGCCATCAGGAGTGCTGCAAGCGGGACGGCGACAACGCCGACGGCAATCGTGGCTGTGGCGGCGGCAACGATACCGGCGCTCGAACCCCAGCCAAGGGCGACAACGAAGATGGGAAGTGGTGTCAGGAAATAGAGAACCATGGCCATAGCGGCCATCGCGCCACCTTGTGCGATGACGCCGGACGACATCAAGGCCGAGGCAAGCCCCGCCAATATGCCGATACCGATAATGGTTCCATTGAATTTCATAAGTTTCGCTGTCCTGCTCCGGTCTTGCCGGTTCGTGCAGTTAGAGGCGGCTGCCCCAACTTGGTTTTATTGCGCTCCGTTGCGCCCATCGCAATGGAGGGGCACGAGAGGCGATCTCTAAGAGAGCGCCTCTCGAAATCTTGTTCTTACTTCACAACGTAGGGCAGCAGGCCGAGGAAACGAGCACGCTTGATCGCCTTGGCGAGTTCACGCTGCTTCTTCTGGCTGACAGCCGTAATACGGGAAGGAACGATCTTGCCGCGTTCGGAAATGTAACGCTGCAGAAGCTTGATGTCCTTGTAGTCGATCTTAGGTGCGTTTGCGCCGGAGAACGGGCACGTCTTGCGACGGCGATGGAAAGGACGGCGGGTCGGGATCTGATTGATATCAACCATGATTATGCTCCTTCACCAGCTTCGTTGTCGCGCGGGCGACGTGGGCCGCGATCACCACGATCGAAACCGCCTTCACGGCGGCGCGGACGATCATCACCATCGCGTTCGCGACGGTCGTCACGGCGGGTGAGCATGGCCGACTGGCCTTCTTCGTGTTCTTCAACGCGAACGGTAAGGAAGCGAAGAACGTCTTCGTTGATACGCATCTGACGTTCCATTTCGGCAACGGCTGCAGCCGGAGCGTCAATGTTTACGAGCGTGTAATACGCCTTGCGATTCTTCTTGATACGGTAGGTGAGGGACGCAGACCCCAGTTTTCGACCTTGCCGACCTTGCCGCCATTAGCTTCGAGAACACCCTTGAACTGTTCGACGAGAGCGTCGACCTGCTGCTGGGAAATGTCCTGGCGGGCAAGAAGCACATGTTCATAAAGAGCCATTGGCTTTGCCTTTCTTCTGTTACAACATGCTGACACCAGCGGCTAAGCCTCTGCGACTTCTCTTGATCCGGCAAACCGGAGAAGAAAGGACGCGCAACTTGAGACGGTCGAGAGCGGAGACACGGGAGGCAGAAGCGCTTGTGGCTTCCAACGTTTCCACACTAAATGATTAGTCAGGAGAACGGCCCTCCGTTCAGCCCCCAGCTGGTGCCGAGCAATGAACGGGCGGCTATTACGTGTTTTTCCCCGGCTTTGCAAGGCGCAAACCTCACAAAAACCGGGAAATGCTTGACTTTGCAGTCCTCGCTAGGGCACATCGCGCCAAATTGTGCAATTAATTGCAAGGCATGTCGGCGAAAACAGATATCGGTTTCGACATTATCATATGCTTAAAACCAGAACGAGGCATCAATGGCGGTAGCATTCACTTTCCCCGGACAAGGCAGCCAGGCTGTGGGTATGGGCAAGGCTCTGGCCGAGCAGTTTGCTGAAGCGCGCGCCGTTTTCGACGAAGTGGACGCCGCATTGGGCGAAAAGCTTTCCGCCACCATGTTCGAAGGGCCGGAAGACGTATTGACGCTGACTGCAAATGCCCAGCCTGCTCTGATGGCCGTCTCAATGGCCGTGCTGCGCGTCATGGAAGCGCGCGGTTTCTCGCTGAAGGACAAGGTTTCCTATGTCGCGGGTCATTCGCTGGGCGAATATTCGGCGCTCTGCGCTGCTGGCACGTTCTCGCTTGCCGATACGGCGCGTCTTTTGCGCATTCGCGGCAATGCGATGCAGAAGGCTGTTCCGGTTGGCGAAGGCGCGATGGCTGCGATCATTGGTCTGGAGCATGGCGACGTAGAAGCCGTCTGCACTGAAGCCAAGGCATCTGGTTCAGTCCAGATCGCCAATGACAATGGCGGTGGCCAGCTCGTCATTTCCGGTTCCAAGACGGCGGTCGAACTGGCTGCAAAACTTGCATCCGAAAAGGGCGCCAAGCGCGCCATCATGCTGCCCGTATCTGCTCCCTTCCATTCAACTTTGATGGGACCTGCTGCTGACGCAATGCGTGAAGCGCTGGCTTCGGTCGAAAAGCACAACCCGATTGTGCCGCTTATCGCCAATGTGCGCGCGGCACCGGTGACGGACGCTAACGAGATTGCCGATCTTCTTGTCGAGCAGGTTACGGGTCAGGTGCGCTGGCGCGAAACTGTCGAATGGTTTGCAGCCAATGGCGTCACCACGCTTTATGAAGTAGGTTCGGGCAAGGTTCTGACCGGTCTGGCGCGCCGCATTTCGAAGGATGTGGCCGGTGCAGCTGTCGGTTCTGCCGAAGAAATTGATGCAGCGCTTGCAGCGTTGGCATAAAAGCTCACTAGCTAAAAGGATCCGATATGTTTGATCTGACTGGCCGCAAGGCTCTGGTAACCGGCGCAACCGGTGGTCTTGGCGAAGCGATTGCCCGCGCTCTTCATGCACAGGGCGCAATCGTCGGCCTGCACGGCACGCGTGAAGAAAAGCTGAAAGAGCTTGCTGCTGAACTTGGCGACCGCACCTTCGTCTTTCCAGCCAATCTTTCCGACCGCGAAGCCGTCAAGGCTCTCGGCCAGAAGGCGGAAGAGGAAATGGGCGGCGTTGACATTCTGGTCAACAATGCCGGCATTACCCGCGACGGTCTGTTCGTGCGCATGAGCGACGAGGACTGGGATGCAGTTCTGAACGTCAATCTGACGTCCGTGTTCAATCTTACACGTGAACTGACCCATCCGATGATGCGTCGCCGCAATGGCCGTATCATCAACATAACGTCGATTGTTGGCGTGACCGGCAATCCGGGGCAGGCGAACTATTGCGCTTCGAAAGCTGGCCTCATCGGCTTTTCCAAGTCGCTGGCGCAGGAAATCGCCAGCCGCAATGTAACGGTCAACTGCATCGCTCCGGGCTTCATCGAATCGGCCATGACCGACAAGCTGAACGAAAAGCAGAAGGAAGCGATCATGAGCAATATCCCCATGAAACGCATGGGTGTTGGTGGCGATATTGCTGCGGCAGTTGTCTATCTGGCAAGCGACGAGGCAGCCTATGTGACGGGCCAGACCCTGCACATCAATGGCGGCATGGCCATGATCTAAGCCTCCTTCTTCCCTCTATTATGGTATAAAATGCCTTAATACGGGGGTAGAGAAGGAAAAGGCGCTTTGCCTTGCTCAAGAAGCATGGTAATGCGCCCATCGAGAATTGCGGCATTCTGAGTAGAAGTGCCGCGATCCTGTTCCGAAAGGAATATCCACAGGATGACTGTCCGGGCGGCTTCGCTCGAAACTTGGCAGACATCTTATAACTTGATTACAATCCTGCATGCCGCTAACCAAGGCAGAGCAACAAACACACAGGTCGAGGTTCCGACATGAGCGATACCGCAGAGCGCGTCAAGAAAATCGTTGTTGAACATCTGGGCGTAGATGCCGACAAGGTCACGGAAGGCGCAAGCTTCATCGATGATCTCGGCGCAGACAGCCTCGACACTGTCGAGCTGGTCATGGCTTTCGAAGAAGAATTCGGCGTTGAAATTCCTGACGACGCTGCCGAAACGATCCTTACGGTCGGCGACGCTGTGAAGTTCATCGACAAGGCTTCCGCCTAATCTGAACTTGGGCATTGGGCTGGGGTTCTCGCGAATCCCGGCCCTGCTTGTCTTTAATCGCCTCTTTCGTCCGCGATCGAGGCGAGCTTGCACAACGGTCGTTCAACGGCCTGTTTGTGAATCTGCCAGAACACTGATCTGAGATTGTGTTCGACATGGCAGGCTCCAGTTTTAACAATTGGGGCACCATCCCTTTCAGTCAGGCCCGGACATATGTTCTGCCGGTTAAAGCCTGCGGGGCGCGGTGCTCGTGACATAACAGAATTTTAAGGGGTGGATATGAGGCGTGTCGTCATCACCGGTCTTGGTCTGGTGTCGCCGCTTGCCAGCGGTGTCGAAGAGACCTGGAAGCGTCTTATTGCCGGTGAAAGCGGTGCTCGCCGCATCACGGAATTTGAAGTTGACGATCTGGCCTGCCAGATTGCCTGCCGTATTCCGGTTGGCGACGGCACCAATGGCACCTTCAACCCCGACCTCCATATGGAAGCCAAGGAACAGCGCAAGGTTGATCCTTTCATCGTCTATGCCGTCGGCGCTGCGGACCAGGCGCTGGACGATGCCGACTGGCATCCCGAAAGCGACGAGGATCAGGTGCGCACCGGTGTTCTCATCGGTTCGGGTATTGGCGGCATCGAAGGTATTGTCGAGGCAGGCTACACGCTGCGCGACAAGGGCCACGCCGCATTTCGCCCTTCTTCATTCCGGGCCGTCTGATCAATCTGGCTTCCGGCCACGTTTCCATCAAGCACAAGCTGCGCGGTCCAAACCATTCGGTCGTGACCGCCTGCGCAACCGGCACGCACGCTATCGGTGACGCTGCCCGCCTCATCGCTTTCGGCGACGCGGATGTGATGGTTGCCGGTGGCACGGAATCGCCGGTAAGCCGCATTTCGCTGGCAGGCTTTGCCGCCTGCAAGGCGCTCTCCACCAAGCGGAACGACGACCCGACCGCAGCTTCCCGCCCTTATGACGAAGATCGTGATGGCTTCGTGATGGGCGAAGGCGCTGGTGTTGTGGTTCTCGAAGAGCTGGAGCATGCACTGGCGCGCGGCGCGAAAATCTATGCGGAAGTCATCGGCTACGGTCTTTCGGGCGATGCCTATCACATCACGGCTCCGACCGAGAGCGGCGAGGGTGCCGAGCGCTGCATGGTTGCAGCTCTGAAGCGTGCTGAAATCACGCCGGACCAGATCGACTACATCAACGCTCATGGCACGTCGACCATGGCTGACACCATCGAACTCGGCGCTGTCGAGCGCGTGGTCGGCAATGCTGCGTCGAAGATCTCGATGTCCTCGACCAAGTCGGCTATCGGCCATTTGCTGGGTGCCGCTGGTGCAGCTGAGGCGATTTTCTCGACGCTTGCCATCCGCGATAATATCGCGCCCGCAACGCTCAATCTTGATAATCCAGCTGTCACGACGAAGATTGATCTGGTTCCGCACAAGGCGCGTGAACGCAAGATCGATGTAGCTCTGTCGAACTCCTTTGGATTCGGCGGAACCAATGCTTCGCTGGTCCTGCGCCGATATGCCTGATCGGCATTAGTTGGAAATAAAATATCGAATTTAAAAACGCGGGGATTTCTCCGCGTTTTTGTCAAAATATAACCGGATGCGATGTTTAAAATCGTGAACAGCGGTTAGTGTGAATACGAATCCAAAGGGTTTATTCGCTCTTAGGAATAATAAGCGCAAAAGCCGTTCCGGGCGGGCATTCAACACAATGTGTCGGGAAGCTCGCCAAAATAGATAGATAGAGTCTTTCTGATAGTTTGGTTGAGCTATTCGAAATGCTCTGGACCGAGGTGATTGAGTGAATTCAGAGGCGCCATCCGGACCCCCTGCAGACGAGCAGCCTCAGGGTGCGACGCAGGAAACGAACGCGACGTCCAAGCCGTTCGTGCCGAAATCCGCGTCTGAAGCTCTGCGTCCCGAACCGGGAACGCCACCGCCGCGCAAGCGTTCGCGCCATGCGCGCAGTCAGATCGTCGTTTTCATGAACTTCATGCTGTCGCTGGTCGTGCTGGTTCTGCTCGGTGCATCCGCTTTGTTTTATTTCGGCAAGATGCAGTTTGACGGGCAAGGTCCGCTCACTGCTGAGACGACATTTCTCGTCAAGCGCGGTGCTGGTATCTCCGAAGTTTCCAACAGCTTGGAAAGCCGTGATATCGTCAGCGATGCGCGTATTTTCCGATACGGTATGCGAACGCTTGGCCATGAGAACGATCTGAAGGCGGGTGAATACGCTATTCCCGCGGGCGCGACGATGCGCGACGTGATGAACATTCTCATCAGCGGCAAGTCCATCATGTATCCGCTGACCATTCCGGAAGGTCTGACGGTCAAGCAGATTTTCGACCGAATCTCGGTTGATCCGACGCTGGTTGGCGACATGCCGAAGGATATGCCTCCGGAAGGTTCGCTTTTCACCGATACGCTGAATTTCACACGTGGCACGACGCGTTCGGAAATCATCGATCGTATGGTTGCCTCGCAGAAGAAGCTCGTGGACGACTCCTGGGCAAAGCGTAATCCCGATTTGCCGATCAAGGATAAGAACGAATTCGTGACGCTGGCTTCCATCGTGGAAAAGGAAACCGGCATCGCGTCCGAACGTCCGCATGTGGCCTCGGTCTTCGTCAATCGCTTGAAGAAAGGCATGCGCATCCAGTCCGACCCGACCATTATCTACGGTCTGTTCGGCGGGGCAGGCAAACCTTCGGACCGACCGATCTTCAAGTCGGACATCGAAAACCGACCCCTTACAACACCTATGTGATCAACGGTTTGCCACCGACGCCGATTGCCAATCCGGGCAAGGCCGCGCTGGAAGCTGTCGCCAATCCGCTGGATACGGAAGACCTTTACTTTGTTGCTGACGGTACGGGCGGTCACGTGTTCTCGAAGACGCTGCAGGAACACAACGCCAATGTCCGCAAGTGGCGTTCCGTGGAACAACAGAAGAATATCGAACAGCAGAATAATAGCGGCAGTAATACAGATCAGAGTGCGGGCCAATAGTGCTTCGCTATGATCTGGGGTGGTGTAACCGAAGCCGGTGGCGAGCGCCGGCTTCGGATTGGTTTTGAGTAGGCCGCACATTTGCGGGCGTGAGTTGAGGACGGAACGCATGGCGCTCCAAAGCATGACTGGATTTGCACGCCATGCCGTGCAACACGCCATGGAAGGCGGAGAAGCGCGCATTGTCTGGGAGGTACGTTCCGTCAATGGCAAGGGGCTCGACCTTCGGCTGCGTCTGCCGCAAGGTCTTGAAGCCGCCGAACATCCAGTTCGCTCTATGCTGGCGCGTCATTTCTCACGTGGTAATTTTCAAGCCAGCCTCAACGTTGAGCGGAGCGAGGCTCAGGCCGGTTTCAGTATTAACCAAGCCATGCTCGCCGAAGTCCTGAAGCTCGGTGCGGATCTGCAGGCGAAGCACGGCCTGGCCCCGGCAAGCGTAGACGGTATTCTTTCGTTGCGCGGTATCATCGATCAGGCGCAGATGGCTGACGACGAAGATGAGCGGGGCGGATTGGAAGCTGCTATCGTCTCGGGCTTTGAGGAAACACTCAAGGCAATCGCCGATGCGCGCACGCAGGAGGGTAAAGCCCTCTTCACCATACTTTCCGCTCATGTCGATAGTATCGAACGCCTGACCAAGAAGGCTCGTTGCGACCCGTCACGCGGCACAGACGCGATTAAGGCACGTCTCGCCGGACAGGTGGCATTGCTGATGGATACCGCACGCGAACTCGACGAAGCGCGGCTCTACCAGGAAGCAGTGTTTCTTGCGACCAAAGCCGACATTCAGGAAGAGCTTGACCGGTTGGATACCCATGTGGCGTCGGCTCGCAAGCTTCTGGAAGATGGCGGCCCCGTTGGGCGCAAGCTCGATTTTCTTTCACAGGAATTTAATCGTGAAGCTAATACACTGTGTTCTAAATCGAATGCAGCGTCGATCACAGCCATCGGTCTGGAACTGAAGGCAGTCGTGGATCAGTTTCGCGAACAAGTACAAAATCTGGAGTAACAGGTATCATGGCCATCTCTTCGGTTGAAAATGGCGTCGCACGTAGAGGCTTGATGGTGGTGATCTCGTCGCCATCTGGGGCCGGTAAGTCCACTATTGCCCGGCTGTTGCTGGAAGACAAGAAGATGGACCTCTCGCTGTCGATCAGCGTGACGACGCGCCAGCGCCGCGCGAGCGAGATTGAAGGGGTTCACTACCATTTCAAGACGATCCGCGAATTTGAACGTTTGCGGGACAATGACGAGCTGATCGAATGGGCTGAGGTCCACGGCAATTTCTATGGCACGCTGCGTGAAACTGCTGAAATCGCGCTGGCCGACGGTCAGGATATGCTGTTTGATATCGACTGGCAGGGTGCAGACCAGCTGCAAGCAAAAATGCCGGCTGATGTGGTCTCGATTTTTATCCTGCCGCCCACCATGCGCGAATTGCAGCAGCGCCTGAATCGTCGTGCGGAGGATACAGCAGATGTCATCGAGACCCGTCTGCAGAATGCGCGCTTTGAAATCCAGAAATGGGTGAAGTACGATTATATCGTCATCAATGAAGATCTTGACCGCTCCTTTGCAGCTATCAAGTCGATCATCGAGGCTGAACGTCTTCGCCGCGACCGTCGTCCCGGACTTTTCGATTTCGTAACCGGTTTGCTGGAAGAAGAGCCGGGCATGTAAATCAAGACCCGATTTTACGAGAGCCTCACAACTATCCGATCTGTTTCGCTCACAAGACGCCTTAAGGCGTCGAGAAAAGGCTTCCCGCCGCGTGTTCTCAACCTGCGCAGAGCTTCGGCATTCCTGAACACCAATTCGCATTCACCGGGCCAGCCCGGACCTTGCCATTGCACAGCGTCCCAGAACGAGTCGAGTGTGTAGCCGAAGGATTCCGGTTCTTTGGCCGGAACGGCGGAAAGATATCTCTGCCAAAGATCGTCCGGGCTTTCTATCCCGGCACAATCGATTTCGTAGATGGGCAGCATGTCAGCCTAACAGGATCAGCAGGCCGTCCACCATGCCGAGGACAAGAATGAGTGCGCCCATCGTGATGGCTGTCACAACCAGCATACGCTTCTGCCGGTCGCGTTTTTCCGTTCGCTTGCCCGTCCAGTCGTAAGGCGATTCAGGCATTCATCTCTCCAGATCGGCCTGGCATCGAGTAACGCTGTGCAGGCCACACCCGTAACCTGCACTTTACTCCCTGTATCTGCAAGTTAGATGGCTCTAATAAGCGGTGTTCTGACTGAAGCGCGGATAATGGCATGGCTCTTATACAGTTGTGCCGCCTACCGTTACCTGATCCATGCGCAGATGTGGCTGGCCGACGCCGACAGGAACCCATTGGCCACCCTTGCCGCAATTGCCGCTGCCGGTATCGAGCTTCATGTCGTTGCCGATCATCGAAATCCGCTGCATGGCATCCGGACCGTTACCGATCAGCATCGCACCCTTGATGGGCGCTCCCACCTTGCCGTCCTCGATCATGTAGGCTTCTGTACAGCCGAACACGAACTTGCCGGATGTGATATCCACCTGACCGCCACCGAAGGAAACCGCATAGATTCCTTCTTCATAGAGGCGATGATCTCTTCCGGCGTCTTGTCGCCGGACAGCATATAGGTGTTGGTCATGCGTGGCATCGGCGCGTGAGCATAGGATCTGCGGCGTCCATTGCCGGTCGCTTCCATGCTCATCAGCCGCGCATTCTGCCTGTCCTGCATGTAATTGACGAGCTTGCCATCCTCGATCAGCACGGTGCGGTTGGTGGGCGTGCCTTCATCATCGATAGTCAGTGAGCCGCGGCGCTCGGCGATGGTGCCGTCGTCGACAACCGTGACACCCTTGAGGCAACCTGCTGGCCGAGCAGGCCAGCAAAGGCAGAGGTTTTCTTGCGGTTGAAGTCACCTTCCAACCCATGCCCGACGGCTTCGTGCAGCATGACGCCCGGCCAGCCATTGGCGAGAACGATGTCGAATGTGCCTGCCGGAGCAGGGATGGCTTCGAGATTGACAAGCGCCTGACGCAATGCCTCATCGGCTGCGTGCTGCCAGCTTTCAGCGGTAATGAAGTCGCCGAACCCCTTGCGTCCGCCAACACTATGCGAACCGGATTCCTGACGGTCGCCGTCGCCCGCCACAACTGAAACGCTCAGGCGTACCATGGGCCGTATATCGCGGACGAAATGACCGTCGGCACGCAGAATTTCGACCTGTTGCCATGAGCCCGCGAGCGAAACAGAAACCTGGCGTACTTTGGGGTCCTTGGCGCGCAGATAGGCGTCGATTTGTTGTAACAATTGCACCTTAGCGTCGAATGTCGGCGAACCGATGGGGTTCTCATCCGTGTATAGGTGACGATTGGTGCCAGCAGGTGCCGCCGCGTAATTTCCGCCGTAGCCCCGAAGAGTAGCGGAGACCGCATCGGAAGCGCGTTTCAAGGCGGCCATCGAAAGATCGCCTGCATGAGCATAGCCGATGGCTTCACCTGCAACGGACCGCAGGCCAAAACCTTGATCCTGATTGAAGGAGCCGGTCTTGAGACGGCCATTATCGAAAACAAGCGCTTCCGCTTCGCGATATTCCACGAAGAGTTCGCCATCATCACTGCCTTTCAGGCTTCGGGCGACAAGGCGTTCGATATCGTCGCGGCTGGCGTCGAAACTGTCGATCAGGCTTTTCATAAATAAATCCTGCAGCATGTGTTTGCTGCAGGATGTAAGCCCTAAATCGGTTGAGAACAACCAGTCATCGCAGTTGTGATCAGGGGAGAGCATCGAAGCCTTCGCCGAACCCTTTCAGATCAACGGGGATGCCTACGCCTTCTTCCGGTGTCTGGAAGACGATGAAGGTAGCTGCCTTGCCGGAACGCAATGTCTTGAGGAGATCATCCTCAAGGATTACCTCAGCATAGCAGCCGTCTTCGAAGCAGCGGACGAAATAGGCGCGACCGATATCCTTGCCGTCGACATTGAGACCAAGACCGTTGGGCAATAGAACGCCGAGCGGGGCCAGAACACGAAGGATGCGGGCCTTGTTGTCCGCAGTCTTGAGAACGACGACCGAAAGACCCAGTTCAGGGCGCTTTGCTGCGACTACGTTCTGGATCAGAGCGCACTGTTCCGTCTTGGCGCCAGCGGGCGTATCACACAGAACGGACCATGCGCCATGCTGCGACTTGAGCTTGCCGCTTTGCTGCGGACTGGTCGGAGCCGCTTGCGACTGGGCTGCGGGAGCTTCTTGTGGGGTTTGTAACTGCGCCGGTTTTTCCTGAGCAACCGAAGGAAGCGTTGCAACGGCGAGCGCCATACTGACACCTGTTGCAAGAGTCACGAGGTGCTGGCTGAACGTGCGGCGGGCAAGCATGCGAAAAGTCATGAAATCTCCAGATCGAATCACCGGGACGTTAACGCGCTGCATTGGCCATGAAAAGCGCCGTGATTGGCGTTTAACAGTCTTGGCCATCATGGCAACGGTGATACCGTCTGTTGCATCGATTGTCACGCGGCACGTTAAAGGAAACGTCTTGTCAAATCATGGCTTCATTATGGGTTTCGTGCGGTTTTCCCAAGTTTTCGCGGTTTAAGCGAACCGTGCCTTGCTTTGAATAAATCCGGACGTTTACTCTTTCTCCTGCAGGCTGCGCGCAAAAATGCCGCACAGGAACATATTCGCCTTCCTTGCGGTGTGCGCTAAGGTGTGGTTTGAACGCCGACGGGGATGCGGCCGTCTTTAGCGTCCGGCGTCCAGCTCGAAAGGGCGAAAAGGAGAGAGTTCTGGTGGATAAGATTGTTGCCACAACGAAGGGCGCCTTCGGCGGCGTTCTTGCAGTGCTGTGGACGACTGGTGCCGCTTTTGCGGATCAGCCCCGTCCCTGGGAATGGAGATTTCAGGACGCAGCGACTGGAATTGCCGAGCAGATTCATTGGTTTGAGCGTTATACGCTCTGGTTCATTGTTCCGATTACCTTGCTGGTTCTGTTTTTGTTGGTTTGGGTCGTGTTCCGCTTTCGTGCGGGTGCAAACCCGGAGCCTTCCAAAACCAGCCATAATACCGCCATTGAAGTAGTCTGGACCATTGGGCCCGTTATCATACTTCTGTTTCTGGCGGTCCCGTCTTTCCAGCTTCTGACGGCGCAATATTCGCCTGAAGATCCGACGCTCACCGTCAAGGCGACGGGATACCAGTGGTATTGGGGCTATGAGTATCAGGTCGATAATCCGGTCAGCTTTGATTCCTTCTTTTAAAGGACGGTGATCGCGCCGCTGCCGGTAAGGAAGACCGCGCGCGTTATCCGCGTCTTCTCGCCGTCGATAACGAGGTCGTGGTTCCGGTCGGTGAAACGGTTCGCCTCCTTGTTACCGCTGCCGATGTGATCCATTCGTGGACGATTCCAGCTTTTGGCGTGAAGATGGATGCCGTTCCGGGACGTATCAACGAAGCCTGGTTCAAGGCTGACAAGGAAGGCCTTTACTACGGTCAATGCTCTGAGCTTTGCGGCAAGGATCATGGCTTCATGCCAATCGCCGTGCGCGTTGTCTCGAAAGAGCAGTATCAGACCTGGATCGCCGCTGCGGGATCTGACCTGAATGGCGCGAACAAGGCACTTCAGGCCGCTGTTGAAGGTGGCGCAAACGATAAAGTGGCTGCGGCGGGTCTCTGATCCCGATACGCAAGACTGTTGAAAACGGAGCGAATTCCATGGCTGGCACAGCAGCTCACGAGCATGGTGCCCAAGACGACCACAAGCCGCACGGCTGGGTTCGTTGGGTATACTCGACCAATCATAAAGACATCGGTACTTTGTACCTGATTTTTGCAATCATCTCCGGCATCATCGGCGGCGCTCTATCCATCGCGATGCGCGCTGAACTCCAGGAGCCAGGCATTCAGATTTTCCATGGCCTTGCATCCATGGTTTACGGTGTTGAAGGTGATGCCGCGCTCGACGCCGGCAAGCAGATGTTCAATGTGTTCACCTCCGCGCATGCTCTGGTCATGATCTTCTTCATGGTCATGCCGGCGCTGATCGGTGGTTTTGCCAACTGGATGGTGCCGCTGATGATTGGCGCGCCCGACATGGCTTTTCCACGCATGAACAACATCTCGTTCTGGCTCCTGCCGCCAGCGCTGCTGTTGCTGCTGATCTCACTGTTCATGCCGTCGGCGCCCGGTGGCTGGGGTCCTGGTGGCGGCTGGACATTATATCCGCCGCTGTCGACCTCGGGTCAACCGGGACCGGCTGTGGACTTTGCCATCCTGGCAATCCACATCTCCGGTGCGTCGTCCATCCTTGGTGCGATCAATTTCATCACCACGATTCTCAACATGCGCGCACCGGGCATGACGCTGCACAAGATGCCGCTCTTTGCCTGGGCCGTGCTGGTTACGGCGTTCCTGCTTCTGCTTTCCCTGCCGGTTTTGGCGGGTGGCATTACCATGCTGCTGACAGATCGCAACTTCGGAACAACCTTCTTCACTCCGGACGGCGGTGGTGATCCGATCCTTTACCAGCACCTTTTCTGGTTCTTCGGACACCCGGAAGTGTACATTCTCATCCTGCCGGGCTTCGGCATCGTCAGCCACATCGTGTCGACCTTCTCACGCAAGCCGATCTTCGGTTACCTCGGCATGGCTTACGCCATGGTTGCAATCGGGGTTGTCGGTTTCGTTGTCTGGGCCCACCACATGTACACGGTTGGCCTGTCGCTCGATACGCAGCGCTATTTCGTCTTTGCCACGATGGTCATCGCGGTTCCGACGGGTATCAAGATATTCTCGTGGATCGCGACGATGTGGGGGCTCGATCACCTTCCGGGCACCGATGCTGTGGGCGATCGGCTTCATCTTCCTGTTCACGATCGGTGGTGTGACCGGCGTTCAGCTCGCCAATGCCGGACTCGACCGTGCACTTCACGACACCTACTATGTTGTGGCGCACTTCCACTACGTATTGTCTCTGGGTGCGGTGTTTGCAATCTTTGCGGGCTGGTATTACTGGTTCCCGAAGATGAGCGGCTATATGTATAATGAGTTCACCGCCAAGCTGCACTTCTGGGTCACCTTTATCGGCGTGAACCTGCTCTTTTCCCGCAGCACTTCCTTGGCCTTGCTGGCATGCCGCGCCGCTACATTGACTATCCCGACGCTTATGCGGGCTGGAACATGGTGTCGTCCTACGGCTCGTATATTTCGGGCTTTGCTGTCCTGATCTTCCTCTACAATGTCTTTGAGGCATTCGCGAAGAAGCGTGAAGCCGGTGCAAACCCATGGGGTGATGGTGCAACCACGCTGGAATGGCAGCTCTCGTCGCCGCCTCCATTCCATCAGTGGGAACAGCTGCCGCGCATCAAGTAATCGTGCTATGGGCGGGGCACGGAAAGGCTTCGCCCATCTTTACAAAATGTGCTATGGGCGGACGGCATTCTGTTCCGCCCGTCGCCGGTAGACGAAAAAGTTGGCCATCAATTGCGGCACTTTCCGACGGGGACAGAATGGTTTTCGGGAGGACATTGTCGTGATTGTGCCGATCCACGCTGTAGGGGCGTGGGGTTCGGACCGGTGAGTTTGAGGTTGTTAAAGTTAAAATGTCTCTGGTGGAAAAAATGCAGGTACCGACGATGCGCTCGCTCTCTCCGAAGCGACAGCACGGGATTACCTTGTTCTTTTGAAACCCCGGGTGATGTCCCTTGTGGTCTTCACCGGGCTGGTCGGTCTCGTGGTCGCGCCGGGACATATGAATCCAGTTCTCGCCGCCATCAGCATCTTGTGCATCGCAGTTGGTGCTGGAGCATCGGGTGCGCTGAACATGTGGTACGATGCTGATATTGACGCGGTAATGAAGCGCACGCGCAATCGGCCCATTCCGGCAGGCGTCATTGCCCCAACCAGGTTCTGGCTTTCGGTCTGACATTGTCGGCTTTTTCAGTCGTCACGCTTGGACTGATGGTCAACTGGTTGTCGGCGGCGCTGCTCGCCTTTACGATTTTCTTCTATGCTGTGATCTATACGATGTGGCTGAAGCGTTCGACGCCTCAGAACATCGTCATAGGCGTGCCGCAGGCGCATTCCCTCCAATGATCGGTTGGGCGGCGGCGACGGGTGAAATCACATGGGACAGCGTCGTGCTGTTCATGATTATCTTCCTATGGACACCACCGCATTTCTGGGCACTGTCCTCTTTTCAGCTAATGATTATGAAGCAGCGCATGTTCCGATGATGCCGAACGTTAAAGGCGAGCTTTCAACCCGACGTCAGGCGATGTTCTATGCGATCATCATGGCGCCAGTCGGCGTTCTGCCCTGGGTGCTCGGCTTTGCAGGGCCTGTCTATGGCGCGATTTCCACGCTGCTTGGATTGGCTTTCGTTTATTATGCATGGCGTATGTTGGTTGCAGGATCGCAGCCTGAAATGCTGTCGGCTGCCCGCAAACTATTTCGCTTTTCGCTACTTTACCTGTCGGGACTGTTCGCAGTGCTACTTGTAGAGGCACTGGTAATGAAGGCATTCGCCGCCTTTGGAGTGTTCTAATGGATAAAACCGTACAGAAGCCGGTGAACAGCGAGCTGGATTTGGTCGTTCCGACGGAGCGGCAAAAGCGGGCCCAGCGCAATCGTTCCCGGGACTGGCGATCGCCTTGGTGCTGTTCGTGCTGCTGGTTTACGTCGGCACGATTGCGAAACTGGGTGCTAACATTCTGGTACGGCCACTCTAAATTTTATCGGGGAGGAGAAAATGGCGGATCAGCAGGAAAAGAATCAAAAGCTGAAAAGCAACAGCGTTCCAACGCGACGATTGCTTTTGCTTGTTTGTCTTTCTTCGTCTGCATGATCGGTGCAGCCTATGCTTCCGTGCCGCTATACCGCATTTTCTGTCAGGTGACGGGCTATGGCGGCACGACGCAGCGCGTCGAACAATATTCCGATACCATCCTCGACAAAACCATCAAGGTGCGTTTCGACGCGAATACGGCCAATGGGCTGCCATGGGATTTCAAACCCGTGCAGCGTGAGGTCACGGTTCGCATCGGCGAAACGACGTTGATCAAGTATGAAGCGCGCAACCTGTTCGATCAGGCGACCTACGGCCGGGCAAGCTTCAACGTCGCGCCGGGCCGGGCCGGGGCTTATTTCAACAAGGTTGAATGCTTCTGCTTTACAGATACGACCTTGAAGCCTGGCGAGGATATGGAAATGCCGGTGCTGTTCTTTGTCGATCCGGAGATTGTTAACGATCCCGATTTGAAGGATGTCAAAACGATCACGCTGTCATATACGTTCTTTCCGATTGAGAAGCCGAAGCCTGTCGCAAACGCCAAGGCGGAGACCTCGACGAACGGAAGTTGATGCCTTGAGCATTTTCGAACCAAAAGTGCGAAGCGGTTTTGTGTTGATAATGCATAAAAACATAGAGATAGAGTATTCTCGATGTTTCAGGAAAACGCGAAATGCCCTGGCGGCGCACAATGCCGCAAAGACAAAACAATGAAGCGGTTTTACTCTGACGGGAGATACCGCTTGTTATAGACAGACTTGCTTGGCAACCCGGTTGGGGAGTATGCAAGAAGGTACGAGAGAGGAACCCCTAAGGGGATTTACGGGGAGAAACATGGCCGACGTTCATCAGAAAAATCACGACTATCATATCATCGCGCCGAGCCCTTGGCCGTTCCTTAGCTCGGTGGGTGCATTCGTGCTTGCCGTTGGCGGTATTGCCTGGATGCGTTACATCAACTCCGGCGAGCTGCCGTTTTTCGGCCTGAATGTCGTGACGCCGTGGATTTTCTTCATCGGCCTCGCAATCGTGCTTTACTGCATGTATGGCTGGTGGTCCGATACGATCAAGGAAGGGCATGAGGGACATCATACCCGCGTCGTGTCGCTGCATCTTCGCTATGGCATGATCATGTTCATTGCCTCGGAAGTGATGTTCTTCGTGGCTTGGTTCTGGGCGTTCTTCGATGCCAGTCTCTTCCCGAATGAAGTGCATCAAGTAGCGCGCGCCGAATTTACTGGCGGCGTCTGGCCTCCGAAGGGTATCGAGGTTCTCGATCCTCTGCATCTGCCGCTTTACAACACCGTTATCCTGCTATTGTCGGGTACGACGCTGACCTGGGCGCACCATGCGCTGCTGCACAACGACCGTAAGGGTATGATTGCCGGCCTTGCGATCACCGTAGCTCTTGGTGTTCTGTTCTCCTTTGTACAGGTGTATGAGTACATTCACGCGCCATTCGCGTTCGGATTCGATCTACGGCGCAACTTTCTTCATGGCGACGGGTTTCCACGGCTTCCACGTTTTCATCGGCACGATCTTCCTTTTGGTCTGCTTGATCCGCGCCATTGGCGGCGATTTTACGCCGAAGCAGCATTTCGGTTTTGAAGCAGCTGCCTGGTACTGGCACTTCGTCGACGTGGTCTGGCTGTTCCTGTTCTTCGCCATCTATGTCTGGGGTGGCTGGGGCGCGCCAATGCATGCAGGCTGATTGCCAGCAGTCAAAGGTTCGAAGGCGGCCCTGGCGACATGGCCGCCTTTTGTTTGTGAAGAGATGTTGAGAAGGGAAACGCAATGCCGGATCAGAACATTTATCCCCGTCGATCCCATAAAGAGCGGCATTGCTGGACATTGCCCGCGTTGCGGCGAAGGAAAACTGTTCGACGGTTTTCTAAAAGTGGCTCCGCGCTGCAAGGCCTGCGGGCTGGATTACTCTTTTGCCGATTCCGGCGATGGGCCCGCGGCATTCGTCATTCTGATTATCGGTTTTATCGTCGTCGGTCTTGCGCTCTGGATGGAAGTGAATTTCGGGCCGCCGCTCTGGGTGCATTTTATTCTATGGGTGCCGCTGGCCGTTATCCTCAGCCTCGTGGCCATGCGGTGGGCAAAGGGCGTTCTTATCAATATGCAGTATCGTCATAAGGCCGCGCAGGGCGTCTGGACAGCCGACAGGATGACGGCCAATGACGGCAGCACAGCAGTCGCGCCGCTTTCCTTGGGGAGTGGTGATCGCATCCGCCATCGCGCTGGCTATTTTGCTGGCGCTTGGCACCTGGCAGGTGGAACGACTGCAATGGAAGGAAGCGCTGATCGCATCGACCGAACAGCGCATTCATGAGCCGCCACTACCGCTTTCCGAAATGGAGAAAGTCTACAAGGAGGAGGGATCGGTCGAGTATCGTTCGGTGACGGTCTCGGTACCTTCATGCATCAGGGCGAACGGCATTTTCTGGCCACTTATAAGGAGTCGCCGGATACAATGTCTATACGCCGCTGATGCTGGAAGATGGGCGCTTCGTATTGGTTAATCGCGGTTTCGTTCCTTACGAAAAGAAAGATCCGGCAACGCGTGCTGAAGGACAGCTGACGGCCCGGTAAGCGTCACTGGGCTGGCACGTGATCCCTTGTCGGCAAAGCCCGGCTTTTTCCTTCCCGACAATGATATCGCCAAGAATATCTTCTACTGGAAGGATTGGACGGCGATGGGGACAAGCGCCGGTTTGCCAAGTCTGGATGAGGTCGTGCCGTTCTTTATCGACGCCGACAACAAGCCCAATCCGGGTGGTTTACCCATTGGCGGCGTGACGATTATCGATTTTCCCAACAATCATCTGCAGTATGCGGTAACATGGTACGGCCTTGCCCTGGCCCTGATAGGGTGGTCGGAGCGTGGTTCTGGCGCTATCGAAAAGGGGAGGGGTTGACAACGGTCTCGTTGCGGCCCAACTCCCAGACTAAAACGTGTCTTTCCCATGTGGGACCGCATCTTTGTGGGGAAATCAGTTCACCGGACTGATTTTGATTCCGCCGAGATGGGATAAAGACATGCGATGAAATAAAGACTGAAGCGCGACGCGCTTAAGTTTAAAGCCACGCCGAACCTTGCGAGCACGCTTCATGACTGATCAGCGACCACCACTGGAAATCCGCCTTTGCGGCCCGCGCGGCTTTTGTGCCGGAGTGGATCGGGCGATCCAGATCGTCGTGCTGGCGCTGAAGAAGTACGGCGCGCCGGTTTATGTTCGCCATGAGATCGTTCACAACCGTTATGTGGTCGAGGGCTTGCAATCGCGCGGCGCGATCTTTGTCGAGGAACTGGACGAGATACCTGCAGAGCACCGTGACCAGCCGGTAGTGTTTTCCGCCCACGGTGTGCCGAAATCAGTGCCTGCCGACGCCCGCCAAGAACCTGTTTTATCTTGATGCAACCTGTCCCCTTGTTTCCAAGGTGCATAAGCAGGCCATGCGTCATCAACGCCTTGGTCGCCATGTCATCTTGATCGGTCATTCCGGTCATCCGGAAGTGATCGGCACCATGGGACAATTGCCGAGGGTGCCGTTACGCTGATCGAAACGGTTGAGGATGCACAAAACTGCCATTTCAATGACGAGAACAATCTTGGTTTCGTGACGCAGACAACGCTCTCAGTGGATGACACTGCAGGCATTATCGAGGTATTGCAGGCCCGCTTTCCAAACCTTTCGGCCCCGGCGGCAGAGTCGATCTGCTATGCGACGACCAACCGCCAGGACGCGGTGCGATCCGCCGCTCCCGGCTGCGATCTTTTTCTGATCGTCGGTGCACCAAATTCATCCAACTCCAAGCGTCTGGTTGAGGTCGCGGAGAAGGCAGGCGCGCGGATGTCGATGCTGGTTCAACGCGCCGCTGATATCGAATGGGATCGCATCGGGGATATATCGGTGGTGGGGCTGTCGGCCGGGGCTTCGGCACCTGAAATCATCGTCGATGAAATCATTGATGCCTTCAAGGCACGCTTCAACGTGAAAATCGAGCTGGCTGAAACGACGGTCGAGACTGAGAACTTCCTGGTAAATCGCGAGATTCGCGATGTGGAACTGACGGTCCGAGACATGGCCTTCGTCAACGGCGAACACCGGGTGGCTGGTATTCCAAAACTGATGCCCAAGGACAATTGAGGGAAATAAGCGGCATGGCCGTCTATACGGATATCAATGAAATCGAACTTGGCACTTTCCTGCAGCAGTATGATATCGGCACACTGACATCTTACAAAGGCATCGCGGAAGGCGTGGAGAACTCCAACTATCTTCTGCACACATCTTCAGGTTCCTTCATCCTGACGCTCTACGAAAAACGCACCAATCGCGAAGACCTGCCGTTCTTTCTGGGCCTGATGCAGCATCTGGCCCGCCGTGGCCTCGAATGCCCTCAGCCGGTGGTCCGTCGTGACGGCTCCACAATTGGTGAACTTGCCGGACGACCTGCCGCAATTGTCACATTCCTTGAGGGCATGTGGATGCGCCGTCCAACGGTCGAGCACTGCGAAGCTGTCGGCGAAGGATTGGCCCATATGCATCTGGCAGGCGCTGATTTTTCACTGCACCGCCGCAATGGTTTGACGCTTTCCGACTGGCGCCCATTGTGGAACCTGTCGCGTGAACGCGCGGATGCGGTAGAACCAGGCCTCGTCCGCGAGGCGGAAGCCGACCTTGCCTTTCTTGAACAGAACTGGCCTGCCGATCTGCCGCAAGGCGTGATTCACGCCGATCTCTTCCCGGATAATGTCTTTTCCTTGGCGACAAGCTTTCGGGCTTTATCGATTTCTATTTTGCCTGCACGGACATTCTGGCCTACGACGTTGCCGTTTGCCTGAACGCATGGTGCTTTGAAAAGGACTTCTCTTATAATCGCACCAAGGGAGCAGCGCTTCTGCGCGGCTATACATCGGTTCGTCCGCTTTCTGTGGCTGAGGCCGATGCGCTGCCGGTTCTGGCGCGCGGCGCCGCCATCCGCTTTATGCTGACCCGGCTTTATGACTGGCTCAATGTCCCGGAAGGCAGTTTCGTGATCAAGAAAGACCCGATGGAATATGTGCGCAAGATGCGCTTCCATCGTCAGATCGAAACAGCTGCTGAATATGGTTTGGAGCAACAGGAGCGGCTGCGTGAAGCGGATTGAGGCTTTACGGATGGTGCCTGCTCGGGCAATCCCGGTCCCGGTGGCTGGGGGCAATTCTGCGCTGGAACGGTAACGTCAAGGAGTTAAAGGGCGGCGAAGCCGATACCACCAACAATCGTATGGAACTAATGGCGGCTATCTCGGCGCTTTCGGCACTCAAGGAACCGTGCGAAGTCGATCTCTATACGGATTCAGTTTATGTGCGCGATGGCATTTCCGGCTGGATCGAAGGCTGGAAGCGCAACGGCTGGAAGACTGCTGCCAAGAAGCGGGTCAAGAATGCCGAATTGTGGCAGGCGCTCGATGAGGCGCGCAAACCGCACAAAGTTAACTGGCATTGGGTCAAGGGCCATGCAGGGCATCCAGAAAACGAACGCGCGGATGAACTCGCCCGTGAAGGCATGGAACCGTTTAAATATGTCGGCCACCGGACTTTGAAGGTGAAATAGCAAGGGCGACTTTCGCCGCCCTTCTTTATTCTCAAAGCTGGTCGAGAAGGGCTGCAGCTGCGGATGTGACCGCCTGGCCCGGCTGTTCCTCGATATTGAGAGATTTTACTACACCGTCTTCGATGATGGCAGAATAACGCTTGGAGCGCACACCGAGGCCGCCACCGGAAAGATCGATATCGAGACCGGCTGCCTTGGTGAAGGTTGCACTTCCATCGGCAAGAAAGAGGATCTTTCCTTCGCCACCGGTGTTCTGCGCCCAAGCGCCCATGACGAATGGATCGTTTACCGCCACAACTGCGATTTGATCGACCCCTTTAGCGAGGATCGCGTCGCGGTTTTCGAGATAGCCCGGCAGATGATTGAGGCTGCAGGTCGGCGTGAAGGCACCTGGAACCGCAAAGAGAACAACTTTCTTGCCTTTGAAGACTTCATCGGTCGTCATTTCCTTAACGCCATCGGTAGTCTTTACCTTGAAAGTTGTTGCAGGCAGCTTGTCGCCAACTTTGATCGTCATTTAATCTCTCCTCGGGCAAGGGCGTCTGCTCCTCTGCCATTGTCAAATTCTCATCCGCACCGCGAAGCGGGGATGACACAGTTAAACCGATAACTGGTCGCTGGACAATTTTAAAACACGGATAAAAGCAGGAAAGACTAATCCAGCGTTACCTGACCGGAGACGGCTCTTCCATTCTGCACAATGGTGTAATCGATAATGGCATTGTCTGCCGTGCCGTGCATTGTAGCGGTAAAACGCTGACCGGATTGCCCACTCTGGATCGCAATAGCATCGGAAAGCCTGATCTTGTCACTGGCAACAAACAGTTCCGCTGGGGCGACAGGGTCGGGAACGGTGAGGTCGAAGACGGCCTTATCTCCTTCCCGTTTTACATCGCTTATGCCGAATTCTGCGGATGCCGGTGTAGGAGTCGTTCGAACGCGGTCTCAATGATCGTGCGGGCAGCAACTTCTTGCGGCGAAGCTGGCTGCCCTTTGCCATCGAGCGGGAAGTCGAATGTAGCCTGTACCGGAACGCAGATTTTCTCGCAGACCCCGAGAAAACATGGCCCTTTAGTCGCGTATCAGCGGGTTTCAGGTGAAACACTATCGGCAGCGAAACCGGGTGCTTATATCCGATCCCGCCTTCATCATCCCCTGCAAATCGGACAGGTGCCGGAAATCGATCCGCGCTTTGGCATCCCCTCGATATTGATCTGCGGTGGAACGCCTGCATCGCCGGGATTACGCCAATAGGTCTTCCAGCCGGGCTGCAACTCGATCTGCAAGGCACCGCGCCTTTCGTGGCTGGCCGCTTTATTGGTGCCATTGTCTTCAAGCACGACGCGAACGCGTCCGCCTGGCGTCTCGGTCCAGTCAGAGTTGGATGCGATTGCTGGTAGTGCCAGCGAGGCTAACAGAAAAGGTGCGAGAGCAAGCGTTCGAATGTTCATGGACAAAAGATGGAATGAAAAGATGGTCGCTTCAAGTCCAATATTGCCGAGCTTGCACCGTTTGGCGGCTGGCAGTGCTGTGGTGTCCTGTCTGGCTACTTGAACGGATTCTCACTCTGAACGTGGGGCGCGAAATAAATGACCATTGTTATTTTACGCAGTCTTGCTACCTTCATATTCATGACCATTCTAAAGACGCCGAACAAGGAGCAGGGTTTTCTGAACGGGCAGTTCCTGCTTGCCATGCCCGGAATGAGCGACGAGCGTTTTGCCCGGTCGGTGGTCTATATTTGTGCGCATTCCGATGAAGGCGCGATGGGTTTCATCATCAATCAGCTTCAGCCAGTTGAATTTCCAGATCTCCTGCGTCAGATCGGGGTCATCGATGAGGATGAATTGATTATTCTGCCGGATCGCGCACAGCATATGATGGTGCGTAATGGTGGGCCTGTGGATCGTACGCGTGGTTTCGTGCTGCATTCCGACGATTATATGGTCGACTCGACCATGCCGGTTTCGGAGGATGTCTGCCTTACTGCAACCGTCGATATTCTGCGTGCCATTTATGGGGGCAGGGGCCGTCACAGGCTTTAATGGCGCTTGGTTATTCTGGTTGGGCGCCAGGCCAGATCGAAGCAGAACTTGCCGAGAATGGCTGGCTGACCTGCGACGCGCCGCTCGACATGCTGTTCGATAGTGATATCGAGGGCAAGTACGCGCGCTTAATGCTCCACATGGGCATTGATATGTCCCGGCTCGTCTCTGATGCGGGGCATGCTTGATGTAAGGGAGTAAGGGAGTAAGGGAGTAAGGGAGTAAAGCTAAAAATCACTTGCTTTAGCTTATCCGATTCTTTCAAATTCCCCTAACATACTGCCCTAAATCAAGCCGCTGCCGCGTCCCGCTGTTCGCGGATCATGCGCGTTGCCTCGTCGCGACTCGTTGGCTGGCCGAACATAAAGCTCTGCACATACTCGCAACCCATCTGACGAAGCTGAAGTGCATCGCTTTCGCTCTCCACGCCTTCCGTGACGACGGCGAGGCCAAGATCGTGCGCCATGCTCACAATCGAGCGAAGCAGCGTCGCTTTCTGTGGCTGATCGCCTTTCACGAAGGAACGATCGATCTTGATGATGTCGAACGGGAAACGCGTGAGATAAGCCAGCGACGAATAACCGGTCCCGAAATCGTCTAGCGACAAGCCGATGCCCATCGCTTTGAGGCGTGCCAGGACATGCGTGGACTGCTCCGGATTCTCCATAAGAACGGATTCCGTCAGTTCAAGCTTGAGGCTGCCCGGATTGAGATGAATGCGCGAAAGCACCGAGCGGACATCATTGATGAGGTCCTGACGGATGAGTTGCGTGGATGACAGATTGACCGAAACGAAAAGTTCGAGCTTCGGAAACTGCTCCTGCCAGGCGAACAGATCTTCTGCAGCCCGTTGCATTGCAAAGAGGCCAAGCTGGATGATGAGACCAGAGTTTTCGGCAATCGGAATGAATTCCGACGGCGAAATGGCGCCGCGCCGCGGATGTTCCCAGCGCATGAGCGCTTCGAAACCGGCAATTGTGCCTTCATCAAGTTTGACGATGGGCTGATAGACAAGGCTGATTTCGTCACGTTCAAGCGCACGGCGCAGATCGGATTCAAGCTGAAGTTTGTCGCTGCCGATGGCTCTGAATGCCGGACGGAATGGTTCGATACGGTCTCCACCGAAACGCTTTGCCTGATACATGGCAAGCTCAGCGTCTTTCACGAAATCTTCCGCGGTCGTCGCCGTTTTCGTCCAGGTAATCAGGCCGACGGACGATGTCAGAACGATTTCGCGCTTTGCATAGGCAATCGGTGCGCGCACGGCCTGACGCAAAGCTTCGGCGAAGGATGCGATGCGCCCCGGATCGCTTTCAGAGGCTAGCAACAGGCCGAACTGGTCAGAGGACAGGCGCGAGAGCGTGTCCTGCGGCTTCATGAGGCGCCCCAGACGACGCGAAATGGTCAGGAGGATCGTATCGCCTGCCGACATACCGAGGCTGTCATTGACCTGTTTGAAGCGGTCGATATCGATGATGAACACTGTTGGGTGCAGGTTGCTTTCCCCGCGTGCCATATTCATGACATTGCTGAGACGGTCGAGGAACAGCTCGCGGTTGGGAAGGCCGGTCAGATTATCGTGCACCGCATCGTGCAACAGGCGTTCCTCCGCCTTCTTCTGTTCCGTCACATTGACCAGTGTACCGACGCAGCGCACCACTTCGCCATCCGAACCGATGACGGGGCGCGCCCGCAGCGCATACCAGTGATAGTGGCCATCATTGGCGCGCAGCCGGAAAATCTGGCCGATCCGTCCGCGCCGGTTTTCCAGAATGGCGTCAAGCGTAGACCGGAACCGGTCGCGATCATCGGCGTGCATGGCGGGAAGCCAGTTGCGCACCGGGCCTTGCAGACTGTTGGCGGTATGGCCGAGATAATTGGCAATGTTTGGCGTTGTCACCACGCGATCACGCGGCACGTCCCAATCCCATACGATGTCCCCGCACCGATGACAGCTAGCGCCTGCCGCTCCATGTCAGATAGAAGGCCCTGTTGCAGCGCTCCGCCAGCAAAGGCATGCTGCATGACGGTAAAGCCAATCAGAAGAACGATCAGGACAAGACCGCCGCCAAGTGCAGGCTGCACGATATCATTATCGAGCTGGCCCGATACTGTCATCCAGGCACCCAGCAACCATATGAGGGTAAGGAGCCAGGCCGGTATCAGCATGACAGCGCGATCATAACCCTTGACCGCCAGATAGCCGATGATGGCGACACCGGACAGGACGGTAAGCGCTAGCGAAATGCGCGCAATACCGGAAGCCACGGGCGGGTCGAAGACGGCAACCCCTGCAAGTGCCAGCAGGCCCAGCACCCAGGTCACCGCGCCATAGCTGAAATGATCGTGCCAGCGATTGAGATTGAGATAGGTGAACAGGAAAATCACAAGTGAGGCTGCTAGTGCCACCTCGGTGCCGGCGCGCCAGATTTGTTCGTTGCCCGGCGTTATCTCCATCAGCTTGTTCCAGAAGCCGAAATCGACGCAGATATAGGCCAGAACCGCCCATGCAAGTGCGGCGGTTGCGGGGAACAGTGAAGTGCCCTTGACGACGAAAGGATAGTCAGAAACAGCGCCAGCAGGCCGGAAATTCCGAGCAGGATCCCGCGATAGAGCGTGTAGGAATTAACCGCATCCTTATAGGCTTCCGGCTCCCACAGATAAAGCTGGGGCAGATTGTGTGAGGACAGTTCGGCCACGAAGGTAACAACGCTGCCCGGATTGAGTGTGATGCGGAAAATGTCTGCATCGGCACTTGGCTGGCGATCGAGCGCGAAGCCCTCGCTCGGCGTGATTGATGCAATGCGCGGAGAGCCAAGATCGGGCCAGATGACGCCGGAGCCGACAAGACGGAAATGCGGAGCGACAATCAGGCGGTCGATCTGCTCATCGGTGGGGTTTGCAATCGAGAAAGCGGCCCAGTCGCCGGATGCCTTGCTGTTTTGATCGGCCTGCACTTCGATGCGGCGGACAATACCGTCAGGACCCGGTGCGGTCGATACCTGGACGCTTTCGCCCTTGTTGCGCAGAAGTTCGACAGCGCGAGACAGGTCGAGGGCAGTATCTTCCTTGGAAATTTTTATCGGTTCAATGGCTGATGCCTGAATGACCGAAACGGTCAGAAAAACCACGAGCGCAAGAAACCTTGCACCGGCAACAAACCACTTATCCGCAAAACCCGTCACGAGCGTCCAACCTTGCCATTGATCATGCGGCTATTCGTCATACGTTTGTCGCTTTCTATAAGGGCGAAAAGCAGGTGATCCTGCCAGAAGCCGTTTATCTTGAGATAGGAACGCAGCAGTCCTTCTCTCTCAAATCCGGCTTTTCGAGAAGCCGTATCGAACGCTCGTTATGAGGGATACAGGCTGCTTCAATCCGGTGCAACTGCAGTCGGTCGAATGCGAAGGGGATAACCAGCGACAGCGCTTCGGTCATATAGCCTTTGCCGGCATAGGGCGCCCCACTCCAGTAGCCGATCATGCCGTTCTGGCCGACGCCACGCCGGATATTGCCGAGCGTAATGCCACCGACGAGCTTGTTGTCGCTGTTGCGGAACACAAAAACGGGTAGCCGGTACCGGCCGCGATTTCATCCTGAAAGCGCCTTATCCGATGGCGAAAGGCGCTCTTGGTAAGATCGTCATCGGGCCAGGTCGGCTCCCATGGCGCGAGAAAGGCCCGGCTTTGCTCGCGCAGACTGGCCCAGTTTGCAAAATCGCTCATCATCGGCTCGCGCAGATAAATGCGCTGGCCACGCAGGACGTTCGGATTGCTTCTACGGAAGGGCAGGCCGATCATGACGGGATAAGGCAATATGGCAGTAAGTCAGTAAGGCAATAGGGAAGGGTGGACGTATTCGCCGAGCTAAACATACTGCCCTACCCCTAATGCCCTATTGCCTTAATTATACAGCGATTTTCCTCGCATGCGCACTGGTCGAAAGGGCGTCAGACAGTCCGTCGAAGCTCATCAGACGTCCAATAGGGCCGACACCGGCGATAGTGGGCTTGCTGTCGAGGAACAGGCGCCCGGCCAGATCGGTCAGCCGTTCTGGAGTAATCAGCGAGAGACGGTCCATCAGTTCGCTATTTTCGACAGGACGACCATAGAGCAGGAACTGGCGTGCCATCTGGCCTGCACGGCTTGCAGCGCTTTCCTGCGACATAAGCAGGCTCGCGCGATATTGCGCGCGCGCGCGATCCACTTCTTCCAGACTGATGGAGTCGGCGGCCCTGTGCAGTTCATCGATCAGGACGGGGACCAGTTCGACAAGTTCGTCGCGACCTGTCGCTGCATGGATGCCGAACAGACCGGTATCCGAGAAGCCCCAATGGAAGGCATAGACTGAATAGCATAAACCGCGCTTCTCACGCACTTCCTGGAAGAGACGCGAGGACATACCGCCGCCCAGTACCATGGACGAGCTGCGAGGCATAGAAGTCGCGCACATGATAGGCGCGTCCTTCGAAGCCGATCAGAACCTGCGCATCCATCAGTTCGCGATTTTCGCGGAAATCACCGCCGACATAATGGGCAAGGTCGAGTGTTGGCGCTGTATTGTGGGCGCGGAAACTGCCGAGACGTTTTTCAACTTCCTTGACGAAAGCATCGTGATCAATGCCACCCGCCGCAGTCACGACCATGCGGTCAGCGCTGTATTGTTCATCCATATATTGGCGCAGATCGGTGGAGGTGAACGACATCACTGTCTCGGGTTCGCCGAGAATGGCGCGTCCGATCGGCTGATGGCGGTAGGCTGTTTCGGTGAAGCGGTCGAAAACAATATCGTCGGGTGTGTCGTGCGCCGCGCCGATTTCCTGCATGATAACCTGTTTCTCGCGTTCCAGTTCGGCTTCATCGAACTTGGAAGCGGTCAGGATGTCGGAAAGAATGTCGATTGCCAATGGCACATCGTTGCGCAGAACACGCGCATAATAGGATGTGGTCTCGACGCTGGTGGCGGCATTGATCTCGCCGCCGACATTTTCAATATCCGATGCGATCTGCCACGCTGTACGTTTTCGGTTCCTTTGAATGCCATATGCTCAAGAAGATGAGCAATGCCATGTCTGTCGGTAGCTTCGTTCCGCGCTCCGGCTTTGACCCAGATTCCAAGCGCCACGCTTTCCACGTGGGACATCGTATCGGTGGCTATCGTCAATCCATTGGAAAGACGCGTTACTTCAACACCCATAAGCAAACTGCTCCCTGCATTCCCGCTCTGGTTCTCGTCTCGGAGCCGGTCTTTTAAGCTCTCGAATGGCGGCGAACGTATTCTTCCACGATTTTCAGGTCGTTGTGAAGAACTGTGAAGCTTTTTTCGTTGCATCAAGTCCGAAAGCCACGCCGGAAGCTGCGGCTCGACACCGCTGGCAGCCTTTACGGCATCGGGAAATTTGGCCGGATGTGCCGTTGCCAGAACAACCATCGGCGCGGCACCGGACACATTTTCGCGAGCGACCTTCACGCCGATTGCCGAATGCGGATCAAGCAGATAGCCATCCGCCTCAAGCACGGATTTGATCGTTGCTGCGGTCTCGTCGACAGTCGAACGACCAGCGGCGAATTCGCCACGGATCGCCGAAAGCGGCTTTTCGGATATCGAAAAACCGCCGGATTGCTTCAGGCTTTCCATCAGGCCGCGCAATGCCGCCGCGTCGCGTCCATGGGCTTCGAACAGGAGACGTTCGAAGTTCGAGGAAATTTGGATATCCATCGACGGCGATGTCGTCGTGCGACGCCGCGCATTTCATATGCGCCGGTTTCAAGCGTGCGTGAGAGAATGTCGTTATCGTTGGTGGCAATAATCAGCCGATCGATAGGCAGTCCCATGCGCTTGGCCACATAGCCTGCAAAAATATCGCCGAAATTACCGGTCGGTACGGTGAAGGATACGGCCCGATCCGGCGCGCCGAGGCTCAGCGCCGCTGTGAAGTAATAAACGACCTGTGGCATGATGCGGGCCCAGTTGATCGAGTTCACACCCGAAAGCGACAGTGCATCACGGAATTGAAGGTCGTTGAACATGCCTTTTACAAGGTTCTGGCAATCATCGAAATTACCGTCGATGGAAAGGGCATGAACGTTGGAGAAGCCGGATGATGTCATCTGGCGCTGCTGCACTGGCGACACGCGGCCGTTCGGGAACAGGATGAAAATATCGGTGTTGTCACGACCGCCAAAGGCTTCAATGGCCGCGCCACCCGTATCGCCCGATGTTGCTCCGACAATGGTGGCACGTTCGCCGCGCTGCGCCAGAACATAATCCATCATGCGAGCAAGAAGCTGCATTGCGACGTCCTTGAAGGCGAGTGTCGGACCGTGGAAAAGCTCAAGGACGAATTCATTTGCGCCTGTCTGGACCAGCGGACAGACTGCATCGTGACGGAAAGTACCGTAGGCTTCATGCACCATGCGGCGGAAATCCGAATGCGGGATTTCGCCATCGACAAATGGAGTGAGCACCGCCAGCGCAATATCCACATAGGATTTCCCGCGCAGTTCGCGAATCTGTTCTGGCGAAAACTGGGGATAATCCTGCGGTAGATAGAGACCGCCATCCGGGCAAGACCGGCCAGCAATGCATCGCTGAACCCCAGGACCGGCGCTTCCCCACGCGTGCTTACATATTTCATTTCTTGGGCCTTCATTTCAGATCGGCGCGGTTTTGAGCCGCGTAATGCAATAGAGCTTCCCTAAAAAGCCGCAAGGTTTTAAAGCATGTTGGCGTGGATGGGGGTTGCTCTCTGGAGCAAAAACGGAAAACGTCATCACGCTATACACATGCGTGATGTAGAAGACAGCTCTATCAGTGCAGGGAAGCCGGTTTATGCAAACAGCACCACAGAATCGTTCATCGTTGTTTCCAGTCTTTGCAACGGTTTTGCTCGTAGCCCTCGCAGGCTGCACAACCAGTGGCACTGATAAGGCTGCCGACGGAGCCGCAGGTTCCTCATTGACTACGCCCGCCGTTTCCGGCGATCAGCGCGTTAAGGAATCCGAGCTTCGCGCTTTCTGCCCTTCGGTTTCGTTGCGCGACGGCACGGCCTTCTTCAATACATATGAAAAGGGTGGCGATAAGGACCCCGCGCGCGTGATCTATCAGGCGGCCCTGACCGACACGACCCGCGCCTGCCAGTACGGCGCTGGAACCATGACCATCGACGTTGCTGCGGCCGGCAAGGTTGTCCCTGGGCCGAAGTTCAAGACTGGCACCATCACCATGCCGATCCGTGTTGCTGTCCGTCAGGGCGATCAGGTCATCTATTCCAAACTGCACAAGCAGGCGGTTAGTATATCCAATGGGGACACAGCCACCCAGTTCGTCTTCAATGACAAGGCAATCACTGTGCCGATGACGGATAAGAAAAATATCCAGATTTTCGTTGGTTTTGACGAAGGGCCGTACAATACGAAGTAAAAATTACCGAGATCCTCGATAATATAAGCCTGTTCATAAACGATGCGTGGATCAGCATATCCGCGCATCGTTTATATTTTCTATAATTTATTTATGCTGGTTCGCACTCAGGCATATTTTACAGTGTTAATTTTATGTGATTGTGATAATCTGAGACATTATTTTGGTTTTAATCTTGTATTAATGCGGATTCAGATAATGTTCGTGTGTTTGGATCGAGTTGTGCTGTAAAGCCTTTATCGTACTTGTATTGGAATACCGGCGATAGTTGAATTTGATAAATCCCTGAACATAATCTGATATATTTGAGGGCAAGTATCATATGCGATTTGATCGCAGTAAATTTCTAAAGCCTGTTCCTCTCATCTTACTTCTTATGCTGTTTCTTGGTGCGGCTTTCGGGCAGTGGGCAGGCAATAGATTGCGAATTTTGGATGAAGAGCGGCACATAAATATTTATATGGCCGCTTTGCTTGCTCATGCAAATCGCCTGGTTGTTTCTGCGCATGAAACAATCGATGCGGCCAATCGCTCACCCTACGAGATGTGTTCTCCAGAAGATATGGCATATCTACGGGATCTGATCTTTTCTGCTTATCAGATCAAGGATATAGGTCGTTTTCGCGGTGGCCGTTTTATCTGTTCCACACTTCTGAGCAATATCCTGGACAACCCGACCGTTCGCCTGCGGATGTTCATTTGAGTGACGGCACTTATGTTTATGGCGACCGATCCTTGATTACTCCGGGCAGCCACGGTTCCGTGATTGGTAAAGACGCAGCCAATGTTGTTTTGAGTTCGGTCGCATTCGATCTGCTCCATACGCCGCAATACGGCTTTGCAATCTATATGCGCGATGCGGATCAGAAGCATTTCGCCCGCCTTTACAGTTATCCGTCGGGGAATTTTCCCGCACCAGATTTCGGCGATCTTGGACGGAAATACGACGTGCTGAGCAACGTTATCAAGGAATATCGCTGTGATGACAATACGGGAATCTGTATTGCTCTCGAGGCACGCTTGGACAATTCCGGCAACTCCGCCCGGTGGAAATCTTTCATCGCAGTCAGTCTCGGAATGCTCGCAGGTGCAACTCTTGGCTTGGGGTGGTTCGCTTATCGCAACCGCGAACGCCCCTTAGCGTCCATGCTCAACAAAGCCTTGAGAGCCCGGCAGCTTGAGGTTGTTTATCAACCGGTGGTCAATGTGGCGGATGCCAAAATTACTGGCTTCGAAGCCTTGTTGCGCTGGCAGTTGCAAACTGGCGACCTGATACCGCCCGATGTGTTTATCGCTGAAGCGGAAGAGAAGGGTATGGCAGGCCGGGTAACAGCCTATGTCGTGGATCATGTTATCGATGAAATGGGAGATTTATTGCGTCGCAATCGAAATCTTCAGATTAACATCAATATTACCGCCAGTGATGTTCAGGCGTCCGCATTTCAACAAAACATCCAGACGAAACTGGCTGACGCGGGGATCGATCCTCGTCAGATTGGTCTTGAGCTTACGGAACGCACAGCAGTAGATTTTTCGAAAGCGTCGAAGGGCATTAGGCAGCTTCGTGATCAGGGGCACAAAGTCTATATCGATGATTTTGGAACGGGCTATTCAAGCCTTTCCTATCTTGGCAAGCTGCAGATCGACGCGATCAAGATCGACAAAGCTTTTACGCGCACTGTCTGTACTGACGGGGATACGGTGTCGATCGTTCCCCAGATCATATCGATGGCGCGGCAGCATAATCTCGGCATCGTGGTCGAAGGCATCGAAACTGAAGCTCAGGCTGAATATTTCCGCAAAATGAAGAAGCCGATGACAGCGCAGGGCTGGTTCTATGGCAAACCGCTACAAGCCGAAGAAGCCAAGGCGCTGGTGACGGTCAGTTTGCCAAAACCAGACGAAAGCGTACCCGAGCAGTCACGGGAACAGCCTAAAATAACCGGTTCCGTGGATAAATGCAGATCGATAAAATTCGAATTAAATGCGACTGCCGGTATGAAATGAATGGCAACGGATTTAGGCTAGTGTGTTCTTATGAAACAGAAATACGAACGCATTCTTGAGCCGACGGACACCTGGGCGATCTTCGATACGTCCACTGGCGAACCCGTCATTATGGGAACCCGCCTGCTGATCGGCCTCTCTGAGAGCGAAGCCGAAGAGCTTCTGGCAATTCTCAATGCTCCGCCGAAAGGACGCAACAAACAATCCGCCGCCTGACAAAAACCGGGCGTCGGATTATCTCATTCAGGCATCAGTCCAGATGGACAGCGCTTCGATAACGCTTGGCAAATCCTTGTGGCGATGGATGACGGTTTCCGCACCGGCATCGGTCAGCTTGTCGGCATGGCCGGGATAGGTGTGTGCACCGCCCGTAAAGCCGATCACACGCATGCCAGCGGCGCGCGCGCCCTGAATGCCATGCGCGGAATCTTCAATCACGATAACATCCTTCGGATCGACCCCGAATTGCTTGGCCGCATAGAGGAACACGTCTGGAGCGGGCTTGGTCTTTTGGTGCCGACTTCTTTGGCCGAAAAGATGTTCGGCGCAAACAGTTCGTAAAGGCCGACACGTTTCAGCATGCTTTCCAGCCGATGGCCGGTCGAGTTGGAGCAGATGCACTTCGGCAGCCTTAGCGCCGAGACCACTTCCACGATATCCTCAACCGCCTGAACTTCGTTCTCGAGCTTCTCGTCCAGAATTTTTCGGATTTGTCGAGAAGCGATGCCGAAAGTGGAATCCCTGCTTCTCGCTCTACGGTGAGAAGAATATCCTGCCACGTCAGACCGGCGAAACGTTCAGCCATTTCATCCGCGGCGATCTGATAACCGGCTTCGGTGAGGAGGGCGGATTCTACTTCTGCCGCGATGATTTCGGAATCCACCAAAACGCCATCGCAATCGAAAATGATGAGGACGGTGCCGCCATGATAATAGCCTTTTAGAGCATAATTCGACCGGAGTGAAACGAGGATCGATAAGATTATGCTTCAAATAGAAGGAGTTAGAGCGCCGATCTGATTCATTCAGATCGAACAGCGCTCGACTGGAGGAGTGGGCACCGGCAGCGGCCGGAAACACCGCGATTGAGCTACACCTTTATGGCGAAGCCGTCAAATCGGGTTGGTTCGGATTCAGACCTCACCGGAAACTTCACGCCGCCGCCGGTCCAGCTCCTCGCTGTAGCGACGCAGGGTGTGCGCTTCACTGAGAAGACCGAGCACCTTACGCTCCTGCGCGTTGTTGACCACCGCCAGAGCTTCGCTTTCTGCCCGGTCGAAACGGGCGACGGCTTCCTTGGCATTCATCTGGGGCAGCAGGAACTCGTCCTGATATTTGAGAAGCTCGCTGATGCTGTGTTCGCTATCTGATGTGTCGAAGCTGTCGGCATAGACTTCCGGAACCGGGATCATGCCGACATAGCGCCCATCGGCATCGACCGCGATGACGCGCTGAGTCGAGCCGAGCGGGAAATCGTGCCTGAATGTTTCGATGTCGGTATCGATCAGTACGGTCCGTACATCATGACGCATCATCCGGTTCACGGTCAGATTGCGTATCCAACCGATATCGTGCGCGGACCGGATGGCCTCGCCGCGCAGGTGAAAGCGCCACGTGGCGAAGGAGTAGCCGAAGGTCTTTCGTACCATCAGCGAAGATGAGACGACGGCACCTAGCACGAGCATGGAGATCGGAAAGTCCCCGTTAGCTCCAGTGCGAGGAAGGTCATGGTCATTGGACCGCCAACAACTGCTACGGCGAGTGAACTCATGCCGATTACAGCGTATACTTCCGGTGCAAGCGCTAAGCCGACTGGCAGTACCGCTCCCGCCACTGCGGCAAATAGCTTGCCGGTCAGTGCCCCGAGAAACAGCGATGCAAAGAAAAGGCCGCCGCGAAAGCCCGATCCGATGGAGACGGCAGAGGCGAGCGATTTGGTGAAGATCAAGAGCAGTAGCGCGGGAATGGTGATGTTCGCGTTCAAGTCGAGGTGCAGAGCTCCATGACCGGAGGCCAGAACCTGCGGCGAAAAGAACGCTATCGTTCCAACGAGTGCACCGCCGATTGCCGGTGCCATTACATTGGGTATAACACTCCGTCGGGCGAACGTTTCAACAAAAGTGACGCCGCGCATGATGAGAATGGCGATGCCCGCTGAAAAGAAGCCGAGAACGAGTGCAGGAACATAATCGCGTGGTGTGATGTCGTTGATCTGTCCGATATCGATGACGAACGGTGCCCCGCCGATTGCCTGTGTTACCAGAGCACCGATCATTGCCGCTACAACTACCGGTGCCAGCGTGGCGATAGAATAGACGCCGATGATGAGTTCGAATGCGTAAAAGCGCCTGTAAGGGGCGCATTGAATGCACTGGCGATGGCGGCAGCAGCACCGCAGCCGACCAATGTTCGCAGATCCGCGCGGCGAAGTTTGAGTGCTCGGCCAATGCGGGACGCGAAACCGCTCGCAAGCTGTGTATAGGCAGCTTCAAGGCCGACCGATGCGCCGAACCCGTTGGAAATCAGGTTCTGCCCGACGAGAATAAAGCTGTCCGTCAGCGAGAGACGCCCGCCATGAAGTGCATTGGCTTCGATGGGGTCGACGATGGGACGCTTGCGCCAGCGTGCAAGAACCCAGATCACGATCCCCATCAAGACGCCGCCCGCAAGTGGCGCAATATAGGCGCTGGGTTGCAGTGACGCTGCTGAACTTAGCTTTTCGCCGGGCTCCAGGGCGAAGATGGCCTGGTGCATCCATTGGGAAATGCTGCCTATAGCGGCAACCATCAGTCCGGAAATGATGCCGATGACTGTACCGGCAATGACGAGACCTATTTCGCTGCCGCGAACCAATGCTCGCATGCGAAAGGGTACAAAAGAACCCGCAAATACCGGTTATGTCGCAGCTCAGCGATATTCATCATAAAATACACCGGACAAGCAGGACGGCTCGCCCGCCCGCCACGCAAACTCAGAAGTTGAATGCCGATTATAGGCAAAAGGAATAACCAAGCCTTATCGATGGCACGATGAGAAAGCCACCATTGCATAGCGATCACGGCGTTAAGATGACAGGCGGTAAAATGTCGAGTGCCAATTAACCGCGAAAAGCCCGGAACTGCGGTCTTTCCCTCCCGGTTAAGAAAAGATTTACGATTTCAATCACTTGGCGTTAACTGCATATTTACCCTACCCGGTAACCATAAGGACAAGTTTTTGCGTCCACAGGTAATCGAGTATCCCATGTCTCTTGTACGTCTTGCACATGAGTTGCCCATCGAGGCTCCGCGTACCGCCTGGCTTGACTCCATCATCAAAGGTGATTGCGTCGCGGCTCTGGAACGCCTGCCGGATCATTCCGTGGACGTCATTTTTGCCGATCCTCCATATAATCTCCAGCTGGGTGGCGATTTGCATCGTCCCGACCAGTCGATGGTCAGCGCAGTTGACGATCATTGGGACCAGTTCGAGAGCTTTCAAGCCTATGATGCCTTCACGCGTGCCTGGCTTATGGCCTGCCGCCGTGTCTTGAAGCCGAATGGCACCATCTGGGTCATCGGTTCTTACCACAACATTTTTCGGGTTGGCTCGCAGTTGCAGGATCTCGGCTTCTGGCTGTTGAACGACATCATCTGGCGCAAGACGAACCCGATGCCCAATTTCCGCGGTCGTCGCTTCCAGAATGCCCATGAAACGCTGATCTGGGCCTCGCGTGACCAGAAGGGTAAAGGCTACACCTTCAACTATGAAGCGATGAAGGCCGCCAATGACGACATACAGATGCGCTCGGATTGGCTGTTCCCGATCTGCACCGGTTCTGAACGCCTGAAAGACGAAAACGGTGACAAGGTTCATCCAACCCAGAAGCCGGAAGCGCTGCTTGCCCGTATCATGATGGCATCCAGCAAGCCCGGCGACGTTATTCTCGATCCATTCTTCGGTTCCGGGACAACGGGTGCAGTTGCCAAGCGCCTCGGACGCCACTTTGTCGGCATAGAGCGCGAACAGAGCTATATCGATGCGGCAACGGCACGCATCGATGCTGTTGAACCGCTCGGCAAAGCCGAACTGACAGTGATGACCGGCAAGCGGGCTGAACCGCGTGTGGCATTCACCAGTGTCCTCGAAGCAGGCCTTCTTCGCCCCGGCACGGTGCTTTCCGATGAGCGTCGCCGTTTTGCTGCCATTGTTAGGGCGGATGGTACGCTGGCTGCCAACGGTGAAGCGGGTTCGATCCATCGTATGGGTGCAAAGGTCCAGGGCTTTGATGCCTGCAATGGATGGACTTTCTGGCACTATGAGGAAAACGGCGCGCTGAAGCCAATCGACGCCTTGCGCAAGGTCATCCGCGACCAGATGGCAGTTGCGGGCGCTTAGAGCGCATCCCGAAAAGTGCGGAGCGGTTTTCGGAAAAGATGCGCAAACACAAGTTATCGGACGGCCTCCAGCATAGTCTGATAGTGAGGCGCTCGAAGCATCGGCTTCGGGCGCCTTCGCTATTCTAGGCTTAGAAGGTGAGACCCAAGGCCTTCAAATCGGCTCTCAGCTTGTCCGCATCCGTAAAATGCACCGCCTGCCAGCCAGCCTGTCTGGCACCATCCACATTGTGCATCGTGTCATCTATGAAAAGCGTTGCCGCGGGATCAAGGTCGAACGATGCAACGTGATGATCGTAGATTTCGCGGTCGGGTTTCAGCATATGAATGTCGCCCGATACGGTGACGCCCCGGCTTTCGGTCAGAAAGGGAAAGCGAATCTGTGCTTCGCGGAAAGTGTCTGAAGCGAAATTCGTCAGCATGGTAACATCGTTGCCGTGCCCGATCAGGCTGCGCAGAACTTCGACGCTGTCCTCATATGCGTGCGGCACCATGCGGTTCCAGTTTTGCCGGAATGCACGGATGTGATCGCTTTTCTCCGGATATGTATCGATCAGAAGCGCTTCCGCTTCCTCCCAGCTTCTGCCGCGGTCCTGTTCGATATTCCACGCGCTGGTGCAAATATTTTCCAGAAACCAACGTCTTTCCGACGTATCGGGAATGACATCGAGATAAGCAAGTTCAGGATCGTAATGGATCAGAACCCGGCCAATATCGAAAACGACATGCTTGATGGGATTGCTCAACGGTGCTTCCTCTCCCGTTTGAAAGCCTCTGGAATGGCGGCGGTAATCGCCTTCTTCATGACAGTCGGCAGTGCCTCGTCCGAAAGTTCGTCCGGTCGAGACCACCATCCATCCGTGGATGCAGCCTTACTGACATTCTCGGAGCGGTAGACTGACAATCGCAGTTCGAAGTGGGTGAAAACATGTGTGATTGAACCGGAAGCGGTCCATTGTGCCGGGAACGGTGCCGCATTGACCGTTGCATCTCCGTCGATACGCGCGGTCCAATGGCTGCCTGGAACCTCAGTCATCCCGGCAAGCAGGCCTTCACCTTTCCGTTTGCGTAGGAGGATTGAACCATCCCCGCAATGGCGATGAAAGCCGCCCCGGTGCGAACGGGTTTTTCCGCCTTGGGTGCCTTGACCGGAAACTCTTCCGGATCGCGCGACGCGAGCGCCATGCAATCTTCGTTAACCGGACAGATCGCACAGGCCGGGCGTCGTGGCGTGCAAATGGTTGCTCCCAGATCCATCATGGACTGAGCAAAGTCTCCCGGCCTGTCGGTGGGAGTCAATTGACCCATGAGCGCGCGGATTTCCGTTTTGCTGCGGGCAGGGGCGTATCGATTGTGTAAAGCCGCGAAATTACGCGCTCCACATTGCCGTCGACGACTGCTGCAGCTTCGCCAAACGCGATTGCTGCGATTGCCGCGGAAGTGTAATCACCGATGCCAGGCAGTTCCTTCAACCCCTCAACATTGTCCGGAAACTTGCCGTCATATTGCATGACTACGGCGTCGGCGCATTTCTTCAAGTTACGTGCGCGCGAATAATAGCCGAGCCCGGCCCATGCTCGAAGAATATCGTCTTCACTTGCCTTTGCCATGTCCTGAACGGTCGGCCAGCGTGCCACAAAAACGTTGAAATAGCTTTTACTGCTTCAACTGTTGTCTGTTGGAGCATGATCTCGGAAAGCCAGACACGGTAAGGGTCGGGCTTGATGCCGGATGCCTGTTCGACCGGACCTACACGCCACGGCAAAACCCTATGGTGTCGGTCATACCAGTGCAGGAGCTTTGTGCTTCGATCGGAAATGGCAGAATTCAGCATGAAATGTACGTGAGATAACAGTTGGGCAACATTCTGATTAATGCCTTATTTTTACAATTGATAGAAACAATGCTGTGTATATTGGGGCGTAGCGCATAGAAGTTTATCTGTGAGTCTCCGGTGTGCTCCAGTGCTTGTGGCGGAAAGAGAATAAGTGGATCGTCCTATACCTGTCTATGTCATCAATCTTGCGCGATCGCGAGACCGCTGGGACAGGCTGAAGTCAATGCCGATGCGCTTTCGATTGATCTTCGGCGCGTGGAGGCCATCGAAGGAAAATTGCTTTCGCCGGAAGAACTGGCGCATTTCGATGATGCTGGGTTCCGCCGGTGGCACGGTAAAGTGGCATTGCCTGCAGAAATAGGCTGTTATTTCAGCCATATTCGGGCATTGGAAGCCATAGCCGATGCACCGGAGCCTTTCGCAGTGATTGTGGAGGATGATGTGGTGTTGCCTCCCGCGTTCAGTGCCTCAGTGGAGCAAATGACGCATATTCAAGGCTGGGACGTAATCAAGCTCGTAAATCATCGCCTCTCGGCATTTCGTTCTTTCCTGCAGGTGAATGATGAAATTGCCGTTGGGCGTAGTTTACATGGACCGATGGGAAGTGCGGCTGCATATCTGGTGACGAGGCAGGCGGCGAGAAAACTCAGCAACTCCATCCGCACAATGCATTTGCCGTATGATGTTGAGCTTGAACGCGGATGGTCAAAAGGGCATGAAATATTCACGACGAATGTGCCTCTGGTCTCCTTTTCAGTCACAGAATCGACGATCGCACAGGGGCGCTCGGCTTATGCCAAAGCGCGTTTGCCGATGTACAAAAGGATTAGCACACTTGGCTTTCGAGCAACTGACTATGTCCGGCGAATCGCTTACGCTTTAAACAGGAAGAGCCTGAAAGAGGCAGAAGATTGAGTTATTTTAAAAAGTCTTTTCTTTACGTCGCCGGGTGGATTCTTGGGTACTCGGAATCGCATCGGCGGCAATGCCCATTCGTGTCGGTATAGGACCGCTGTTACTTTTCGTCTTCTCATGTATCGGTATTTATCTGGCCTGCGGTCGTCACGCGACAACCCGCATGTTCGCCAGGAAATTCTACCTTTCATAGTGCTATACGGCGTCTGGTCGTTGGGATTGATCCTGTTCCGCGGGGAACCATTTCAGGATAATCGACAGATCGGTTATACTCTGCTCATCACTGTTTTCGCTTTTGCCGGGTCGGGGATGGTACTCGTCCGTGATCCGCTGCGAGCCTATGTCCTCGGGGCGCGGGTTGGCACTTTGCTTGCCGTCATTGCTGCAGTCTATCTTTCGGCGACAGACGGCGGGCGCATCGGTATCGGTGGCAACCAGGCAGTCTTTGCATTCGTGGCTGGAGTAGCGGCGATCTCTGCTGCAATCCGTTGCATAGGGCCTCACGATACTTACCGAACGGCCCACATTGGTTGGTTCTGGGGTTTGCAGCGGTTTTGACGTCTGAGACACGAGCGGTCATCGTGGTGCTGCCCATTTTCGCTGCGGTGGAGATTATGCTTTTCCTGAGACGCTTCAGTATAAGGCAGCAAGGAGCCGTCTATGCTGCATTGATTGCAGCGATGGCAGCTCTTATCGTCGTCGGACCTGTCGGGAATATCATGTCCAAGCGTTTTTCCGGAATGGTGGAATATTACGATACTGGGCGTGCCGCCGATTGGGAGGACAAAATCTCGGCTGACATTCGTGAGGTCATGTGGAAAAGTGCAGCCCATGTCATTGAAGCCCACCCGTTGACAGGCGTTGGTTCCTACTCAAAAATGGATTACGTGAAGGCCGAAGCGGGAGACAAAGCCGCGATGCTGGATGGTTTTCGTCATGTTCACAACACGGTCTTGGATGAGTTGTTGAACGACGGCATTTTGGGCCTCGTATTCATGGCTGGCGCCTTCATCTCCATCTTCATCTATTTGTGGCGTACCGCCGATAGCTGGGCAATGCGGCGAGCTTTGATCTACTTCGCCTTGGTGTGCGGTAGCTACGGCATGCTGCATAATCCATTGTTGCACGAGGTAACCATTGCCTCAACGATGTTCTTCCTCGCGGCACTGAACGCGGCTGCATCGAGACGCATCATGGCAGCACGGCGTGCAGGCCTCGCCTCGTATATTTTGGAAAGAAATCACCTGTATGAAAGCGATTGTAACGGGCGCTGCCGGGTTCATCGGGTTCCATACCGCACAGCGCCTGCTGGATGAGGGCTGGCAGGTCATCGGCATCGACAATGTGAATGACTATTATCCGGTCGCCTTGAAGGAAACGCGCCTTTCGAAGCTTCATATGCGTGAAGGTTTCCGTTTTGCGAAGGCGGATATTTCGGATGCAGGAGCGTTCAATGCTGCTATTGGGGCTGATCGGGACGCAGATATCATCGTGCATCTGGCAGCACAGGCGGGGGTACGTTATTCCATCGAGAACCCTGCGGCCTATATTTCCGCCAATGTTCAGGGACAGGTTACGGTCTTCGAAACCGCGCTGGGACTGGAGAAGCGCCCACCGGTCGTCTATGCGAGCTCATCGTCGGTTTATGGCGCGAACGAAAAGGTTCCTTTCTCCGAAAGCGATCCTGTCGATCATCCCGTCTCGATTTATGCCGCAACGAAGCGCTCGGGCGAATTGCTGGCCTATTCCTACCGCCACGTGCACAAATTGCACTCCACCGGTTTGCGCTTTTTACGGTCTATGGCCCATACGGAAGGCCGGATATGGCCCCGTGGTTGTTCACATCTGCGATCCTCAAGGGCGAACCGATCCGGGTGTTCAACAATGGTGAGATGCAGCGGGACTTCACCTTCGTGGACGACATCGTCAGCGGTGTGGTCGGCGCGGTGCGACGCATACTCGACAAGCCGGAGGATACGGCACCTGTCTACAATCTCGGCAACAACCGCCCCGTTATGCTCAACGATTTTATCGCTGCGATCGAAAAAGCGACCGGTAAGGAGGCAATTCGCACACTGGAACCTATGCCAGCTGCCGACGTGCCGCGCACCTATGCCGATATTGCACTGGCCGCACGTGATCTTGGCTTTAGCCCGAAAACAACACTCGATCAGGGTATTCCTTTGTTTGTCGAATGGTTTCGCGGCTATAATGGAGCACGATGAGCGAACCAACAACCAGACGCGGCTTCAGGCCGCTGGCAGATATGGCTTCGGGACTGGTGGACCCGATGCTGCAAAAGCGTGCCGGTATCAATCTCGCCTTGCTTCAATCCTGGGAAGATATTGTCGGTCCCGCGATCGGGGCAACCTCACGTCCTTTGCGGATCATCTGGCCGCGTCGCCTGCATGACGACGATCCCTTTTCACCCGCAACGCTGATCATTGCCTGTGAAGGGTTCGCAGCCCTGCAAGTCCAGCATGAAACAGGGGAAATCATCAGTCGTATCAATGGTTTTCTCGGATTCTCGGCGGTCGGGCGCATTCGCATCGAGCAGAAACCGCCGGTCATCCCGCCCAAACGCCGCGTGAAGCGATTGGCGCCGCTCGGACCTGCGGAAGAACGCCGCATCGACAAGGCTACGGACGGCATCGAAGACGATGCGCTTCGTGCAGCTCTCGCGCGTCTTGGCAAAAATATTCTCGCTGAGAAGCGGGCAATCGGTCAAAAAGGCGGCAAGGACAGCTGAATTCAATCTACTGCCATAAAATTGATGCAAGCTTTCAGGAGTTTGTGTTCAGAATCTTAATTTATTGTCGCAGATTTGAAGACAAATAATCCGAGGTTCTGACTTTCATGTGAACGCAGCGGGTCTAGCGAAGTGTGATCTGCCGCTCTAAATTGTATGTCGAAGTCAACTATTGAAACAGGACTGGATGATTCGGATGCCTGCAGCGCTTAATCGCAGACACGTTATTTCACTTGCCGGAGCGGCTGCTGCCGGGCTGGCTTTTGCCGGCAGCGCGAATGCGCAGCAGCGCGATCCTGAAGGCACAGTCGATGCGGCCAAGATTGCCGAACCCGGTAAGCTCAAGGACATGGTCTACGGCAAGGCCGACGCGCCCGTTACCATCGTTGAATACGCATCCCTGACTTGCCCGCATTGCGCGGATTTCACGATCAATACATTCCCGAAAATCAAGGAAAAATATATCGATACGGGCAAAGCGCGGCTCATCTTCCGCGAATTTCCATTCGATCCGCGCGCGACGGCTGCATTCATGCTGGCGCGCTGCGCACCAGAAGATCGTTACTTCCCGATGGTCGATGTTTTCTTCAAACAGCAACAGCAGTGGGCGACGGCTGAAGATGGCGAAGCGGCTCTTCTGCAAATCGCGAAACTTGCTGGTTTTACACAGGAGTCCTTCAAGGCTTGCTTGACGAACCAGCAACTTCTCGATGATGTGAGAGCCACGATGGAGCGTGGGTCGAAGGATTTCGGTGTGAGTGCAACGCCGACTTTCTTCATTAACGGACAAAAATACGCTGGAGCGCTTTCGGTTGACGAAATGTCGGCAATCATCGACAAGCTTCTCTGATCCGTTTTTCAGATCGAAAAGCGGGCGCTCCCTTGCACCCGCTTTTGCGTTTCTAAGGTGACAATGGGAGGAGTCTATTAATGCGCTTCTCCAAGTTGCGCCTCGTCGGTTTCAAATCCTTTGTCGAACCGATGGAGTTCGTCATCGAAGGCGGGCTGACCGGCGTTGTCGGTCCGAATGGCTGCGGTAAATCCAATCTTGTCGAAGCGCTGCGCTGGGTGATGGGGAAAACTCGTACAAGAACATGCGCGCCTCCGGCATGGATGATGTGATCTTCTCCGGCTCTGCCACGCGGCCTGCCCGCAATACCGCGGAAGTCACGCTTTTCTGGATAATTCCGATCGCACAGCGCCCGCCGCTTATAATGATGCGGACGAGTTGCAGGTCTCTCGCCGCATCGAGCGTGAATCCGGGTCAGTATACCGCATCAATGGGAAGGAAGCCCGCGCCAAGGATGTGCAGCTCCTTTCGCGGACCAGTCTACCGGCGCACGTTCGCCGTCCATGGTCGGGCAGGGACGTATCGGTGAGCTTATTCAGGCGAAGCCGCAGGCCGTCGCGCGCTTCTGGAAGAAGCGGCTGGCATTTCCGGTCTCCATACGCGCCGTCATGAGGCCGAGCTGCGCCTGCGGGCTGCCGAGACCAATCTTGAGCGTCTGGACGATGTGGTGGGCGAGTTGGGCAGCCAGATCGAAAGCCTGAAACGTCAGGCACGCCAGGCGAACCGCTTCAAGGCCCTTTCCGCGGATATTCGCCGGGCGGAAGCTGCACTCCTGCATTTGCGCTGGTCACAGGCAAAGATGCAGGAAGGCGAGGCGCAAAGCGCCCTGGCACAGGCGACGTCTGCCGTCGGCGATATGGCGCAGGCGCAGATGAACGCCGCCAAGGCGCAAGGAGTCGGTGCGCACAAACTGCCTGAACTGCGCGAGGCTGAAGCAAAGGCTGCGGCTGCATTGCAGCGACTTTCCATAGCGAGAACCCAGCTTGACGAGGAAGGCGAGCGTGTGCGTTCCCGCCGGGCCGAACTGATAAAGCGTCTTGAGCAGCTTTCCGCCGACATTGCGCGTGAAGAAGACATGATGCGCGAGAACGCCGACATTCTGGCGCGGCTTGATGAGGAGGAGCAGGAACTGATCGCCTCTGCCGAGGAGTCGGGCGAACGCGATCAGGAACTGCGCGCACTGTTCGAGGAAGCGGAAATTCGCTTGCAGGACAGTGAGAATGCGCTGTCGCGTGTGACCGCGGAGCGCGCCGAAGCCGCCGCGGAGCGCGCGCAGGTCGAACGGGCCTTGAAGGAAACGCGTGACCGCCGTGACCGTCTTTCTGTCCAGATGGAAGCGATTGAGCGCGATATCGCCGCGGTCGCGGAACAGATTGGCGGCCTGTTCGACCCGGCGGAAAGGCGCATCGTCGTTGACCGTTGCGCGGAAGCGCTGGCTTCGGCGGAGGAGATGGTGGCCAGCGCGGAAGAGCTTGTTGCAAATGCGCGCGAAGCTGAAGCCGCCAGTCGCCAGCCTTTGAGCGAAGCGCGCACGGAACTGAACCGTATCGAAACGGAAGCACAGACGCTGGCCCGCATTCTGAATGCCGGTGAAACGGGACAATTCCCGCCGGTGGTTGAAGAGCTGCGTGTCGAGAAGGGCTATGAGGTCGCGCTCGGTGCCGCACTTGGTGAAGACCTCGATGCGGCCAGCGATGAGCATGCGCCGGTCTACTGGGCCTACACCCTGCTGTCACCGCCGATCCCGCTCTGCCAGACGGCGTGACGCCTTTGGATCGGCTGGTGGAAGGACCGCAGCAATTGCGCCGCAGGCTGGCACAGGTCGGCGTCGTTGCGGATGGCGACGGTAAGCGCCTGCAGGCTATGTTGCGGCCCGGCCAGCGGCTAGTGAGCCAAGCAGGTGCGCTGTGGCGCTGGGATGGTTATACAGCAAGCGCCGATGCGCCGACCCCGGCAGCGCAGCGACTGGCACAAAACCGGCTGGCGGAGCTCGAACAGGAAGCAATTGCTGCGCGTAAGCGTGCCGAGCAGGCTGAGCAGGATGTGCAACGCACCGAAGCAGGCGTCCGCGAGGCAGTCGAGCAGGAGCGCGTCGCACGCGATCAATGGCGGGCAAACCAGCACAAGCTTGACGAAGCGCGTGAAGCTCTGGCGGCTGCGGAGCGTGCAGCAGGTCAGTTGGCAACACGCCGTGCCGGTCTGGAAGACAGCAAGGCACATCTGGAAGAAAATCTCGAAGAAGCGCAGATCCGTGTCACGGAAGCCGAAGACCGGCTAGGCGAAATGCCGGATATAGATGCGATTGGCGAACGCCTTGCCGCATTGAACAGCGAAGTCATGTCGGATCGTACTGCCCTGGCAGAAGCGCGCGCCGCTTATGAAGGGCTGCGACGCGAGGCCGATGCCCGCAAACGGCGATTGGAAATGATTGCGCTGGAACGCCGCAACTGGAAATCCCGTGCGGAAAATGCTGACCGCCATATAGCTGCATTGAATGATCGCCGGGCGGAAACGGCTGACGAGGCTGAGGCGCTTGCGGAAGCGCCTGACGAGATCGAGAGCCGCCGCCGCGCATTGTTGAACGAGCTTTCGCACGCTGATGACCTGCGCAAACAGGCAGGCGACATTCTGGCCGAAGCCGAGGCCGCACAAGCGGAACTCGACAAGATAGCAACCCTTGCCATCCAGGAACTGGCGGCAAGCCGCGAACAGAGGGTACGCGCTGAAGAACGCCTTGCGGCGGCAGAAGAGCGGCGCAAGGATGCAGAAGCCCGTATTGCCGAAGCGCTGAACTGCCCGCCCCACGAGGCTATTCGCCAGACCGGCTTGAAGCCGGATGAAGCTTTGCCTGATCCTGACCAGCTGGAACGTCAGCTGGAGCGGTTGAAGATCGAGCGCGAGCGGCTCGGCGCAGTCAATCTGCGCGCCGATGAGGAGCAGCAGGAACTCTCTGGGCGTCTCGACACCATCGTCTCTGAGCGCGAAGACGTGATAGAGGCGATTAAGAAGCTGCGCCAGGCAATCCAGAGCCTCAACCGCGAGGGTCGCGAGCGTCTGCTGGCTGCGTTCGACGTTGTAAATGTGCAGTTCCAGCGCCTGTTCACGCATCTCTTCGGTGGCGGCACGGCTGAACTGCAGCTGATCGAAAGCGATGATCCGCTGGAAGCCGGGCTTGAAATTCTTGCCCGTCCGCCCGGCAAGAAGCCGCAGACCATGACGCTGCTTTCAGGCGGTGAGCAGGCGTTGACAGCTATGGCACTCATTTTCGCGGTGTTCCTTACCAATCCGGCGCCGATCTGCGTGCTGGACGAAGTGGACGCACCGCTCGATGACCACAATGTCGAGCGCTACTGCAATCTGATGGACGAAATGGCGGCTTCAACTGAAACGCGCTTCGTGGTTATCACACATAACCCGATCACCATGGCGCGCATGAACCGTCTATTCGGTGTGACCATGGGTGAACAGGGTGTAAGCCAGCTCGTTTCCGTGGACTTGCAGACTGCGGAACAACTACGCGAAGCAAGCTAGAGCATGTCTCCCAAAAGTGGGAACCGGTTTTGGGATAAAGACATGCGTAAAACAAAAAGATAGAGCATAATCTGTACGGAGGACGGTATGAGCGGCGATCACGATCATGGAGACGTTAGCGACACACCTCTTCCGAGACTATGGATCGCTTTCGCGCTGACCAGCCTTTTCATGATTGCCGAGATTATCGGCAGTTTCGTCACCGGCAGTCTCGCGCTTTTATCCGATGCCATGCACATGGCAACGGACAGTTTTGCGCTTCTCCTTGCCCTGATCGCCATCTATCTGGGCCGACGGCCAGCCGATATTCTTCGCACTTATGGCTATGCTCGCTTCGAGATCCTTGCGGCGACGGTCAATGCACTCCTGTTGCTGGGCGTGGCTTTCTATATCCTTTATGAAGCCTATGAGCGTCTTTCGCGCCCCGCTGATGTGCAGTCTGTGGGCATGATGGTTGTTGCGGTGCTTGGTTTGATCGTCAACCTGATATCCATGCGGGTTTTGATGGGGCACAAGGACGAAAGCCTTAATGTCAAGGGCGCTTATCTTGAGGTATGGGCGGATATGCTGGGCTCTGTCGGTGTGATCGTCGGTGCTGTGATCATTTATCTGACCGGATGGGAATGGGTGGATTCACTGATCGCGATCGCTATCGGTTTTATGGTCTTTCCGCGTACCTGGGTGCTGCTCAAGGAATGTATCAATATTCTGCTGGAAGGTGTTCCGGCTGGCCTGGATCTCAATGATCTGCGAAAAGCCGTTCTGGCTGTACCCGGTGTAGTGACGCTCCACGACCTGCATGTCTGGTCGCTGACCAAGAACCAGAAATCCCTGACTGCGCATATCGTGCTGGCCGCCGGGGCAGAGGGTGAAACCGTGCGCTGTGCGGTTGAACAGGTCTTGCAGGAGAAATACGATCTCCACCACACCACATTGCAGATGGAAACGGTAGATCGCGCTTCTGCCGAGCATATTCACTGAAACTCGTCATCGCGCCGCCACAAACAGGATTACCGGTCACTCCACACGGCAAGTTCGTTTCCGGCTGGATCTGTAAAATGAAAACGCCGGCCGCCGGGGAACGAGAAGATGGGTTTCACAATCGTGCCGCCCGCATCGGTAACAGCCTCCAGCGCGCCTTCCAGCTCCAGCGCATAGAGCACGGGCAGCGGCTTTGCTGTCGCTTGCAGGTCGGCGTCAAAGCCGCCATCAAGCCCTTCGGAATAGGCCGAATAGGTTGGGCCGTAATCGATGAATGACCAGCCGAAGGCGCGCGCATAGAAACTTTTCGTCGCATCGAGCGAGCCGTTTCCCGCCGGCATTTCCAGATAGTCAAGCTTGCCTGTGATACGCATGGCCGAACTCCAGTATGTTCCTTATTTGTTCTCATTCTTGCTCTATCTGGCCAGCAGAGTCAATCAGTTATGTGGCCTTTGTCCAGCCAATCCCGTCTCTAATCGATTCTATTGTCGCGGCTTGTCTTTTTGGTTGGCAGCAGCCTTGCGGATCGCATAAGCAACGGGAAGCAGGTTCTGGGAGTGCTTGCAACTGTTGCAAGCCTTTCGTGAGCCTATCCTGCATCAAGGGAGGCCATGATGGCGAAGTGGGTGTACACGTTCGGCGACGGCAAGGCAGAAGGTGCGGCAAGCGACCGTAATCTTCTCGGCGGCAAGGGAGCGAACCTGGCTGAAATGAGCAGCCTTGGTCTTCCGGTGCCTCCGGGCTTTACCATCACGACCGAAGTCTGCACCTATTATTACGATCACGAGCGTACCTATCCGTCCGAGCTGAACGATCAGGTTCAGGCGGCTCTGGCCTATATCGCGAAAGTGACAGGGCGTAATTTCGGCGATGCCGAAAAGCCGCTTCTAGTGTCGGTGCGTTCCGGTGCTCGTGCGTCCATGCCGGGCATGATGGACACGGTGCTCAATCTCGGCCTCAATGACGAGACGGTGCAGGCCATTGCCCGTGAGGCGGGTGATGAGCGCTTTGCCTATGACAGCTACCGCCGTTTCATACAGATGTATTCGGATGTCGTGCTGGGCGTCGACCATGGCTTCTTTGAAGAAATTCTTGAAGACAAGAAGGCCGATCTCGGCATTGAGGTCGATACGGCGTTGACGGCAGAAGACTGGAAAGGTGTCATCGGGTCTTACAAGGCGAAGGTCGAGGAAGAACTCGGTCAGCCTTTCCCGCAAGACCCGCGCGAACAGCTCTGGGGTGCCATCGGAGCCGTCTTCTCAAGCTGGATGAATGCACGCGCCATCACCTATCGCCGCTTGCACAATATCCCGGCGGCCTGGGGCACGGCGGTCAATGTCCAGGCTATGGTGTTTGGCAATATGGGTGAGACCTCTGCGACGGGCGTGGCCTTCACGCGTAATCCTTCGACGGGCGAGAAGAAGCTTTACGGCGAGTTCCTCGTCAATGCACAGGGCGAAGACGTCGTTGCCGGTATCCGCACGCCGCAGAACATCACCGAGGAAGCGCGTATCGCAGCCGGTTCCGACAAGCCGTCGCTTGAGAAGGTAATGCCGGATGCCTTCGCTGAATTCCTGAACGTCGCCAACCGGCTGGAACAGCATTATCGCGATATGCAGGATCTCGAATTCACCATTGAACGCGGCAAACTGTGGATGCTCCAGACCCGTTCGGGCAAGCGCACCGCCAAAGCAGCATTGAAAATGGCCGTCGAAATGGCAGGCGAAGGTCTCATTTCCGAGGAGGAAGCGGTTCTGCGCGTCGATCCGGCAGCGCTTGACCAGCTTTTGCACCCGACCATCGACCCGCGTGCGGAGCGTCAGGTTATCGGTCAGGGGCTGCCCGCATCGCCGGGTGCTGCGACGGGCGAAATCGTCTTCTCGTCGGAAGATGCCGAACAGGCAAAGTCGGAAGGCCGAAAGGTTATTCTCGTTCGCATCGAGACCAGCCCGGAAGATATTCACGGCATGCACGCGGCGGAGGGCATTCTGACAACGCGCGGCGGCATGACCAGTCACGCAGCGGTTGTCGCACGCGGCATGGGCAAGCCTTGCGTTTCCGGCGCAGGATCGCTTCGCGTTGATTATCGCAATGGTGTCATGCTCGCAGCAGGTCAGACCTTCAAGAAAGGTGATGTCGTCACCGTCGATGGCGGTACGGGGCAGGTTCTGAAAGGCGCTGTCTCGATGCTGCAGCCTGAACTTTCCGGCGATTTCGGAAGGTTGATGGAATGGGCTGATCGTACCCGCCGGATGAAGGTTCGTGCCAATGCCGAAACGCCAGCAGATGCACGCACGGCGCGTTCGTTCGGTGCGGAAGGCATCGGCCTTTGCCGTACCGAACACATGTTCTTCGACGGAAGCCGCATCGTTGCCATGCGCGAGATGATTCTTTCCGACAATGAAGAAGGCCGACGCACGGCTCTGGCAAAGCTTCTGCCGATGCAGCGTTCCGATTTCATCGAGCTGTTCGAGATCATGAAGGGGCTACCGGTCACGATCCGTCTGCTCGACCCGCCATTGCACGAGTTTTTGCCGCACACCGACGAGGAAGCCGCAGAGGTTGCCCGCTCAATGGTGTCGATGCAGCAAAGCTGCGTGAGCGCGCCGACGCCTTGCATGAATTCAACCCGATGCTGGGCCATCGCGGCTGCCGTCTGGCTGTATCCTATCCGGAAATCGCGGAAATGCAGGCGCGGGCGATTTTCGAAGCTGCCGTCGAAGCAGGCAAAAACCGGCGAACATGTGGTGCCGGAAGTGATGGTGCCGCTGGTTGGTCTGAAATCAGAACTCGATTTCGTCAAGGCGCGTATTGATGCCGTTGCCAAGGAAGTCATGGGTGAGGCAGGCGTCAAGATCGACTATATGGTCGGCACGATGATCGAACTGCCGCGCGCAGCCTTGCGCGCTGCCGAAATTGCCGAAACGGCTGAGTTCTTCTCGTTTGGCACCAACGATTTGACGCAAACGACATTCGGCATTTCACGCGATGATGCGTCGTCCTTCCTGACTTCCTATCAACAGCGGGGTGTGATCGAACAGGATCCGTTCGTATCGCTCGATCTTGAAGGCGTCGGTGAACTGGTGGAAATCGCCGCCGAACGCGGACGGAAGACCCGCGAGAAACTGAAGCTCGGCATCTGCGGCGAGCATGGTGGTGATCCGGCGTCGATCGCCTTCTGCGAAAAGACAGGTCTCGACTATGTTTCCTGTTCGCCCTTCCGCGTGCCGATTGCCCGTCTTGCCGCCGCGCAGTCGGCCATACGCAAGGTTTGACAGCACGCCACAATTTGGCTTAGCTGCCGGAGTAGTCCCCGGTAGTTAAGCCATTTTCAGAAGATATTGTCATGCTTCGTTGTATTGCTGCGGCAGGAGCCGTCATTCTCGCCACGACTGGCATTGCCAGTGCATACGATATCTCGCCGCAGGAGCGAGCGGAGAACAAAGCTGCGCGTGACACGATCAAGATCGTTGAGCCGCAATTGCATATCGCGCGGGGTGGCGCTGCATCGCCACAGGTGGCGTTGACGCTTGATGCCTGCATGGGCAAGACCGATCATCGCATTCTGGACATGCTGGTGCAGAACCGTATTCCAGCGACGATCTTCGTGACGGGACGATGGATAAAGCAGAACCAAGCGGCCATGGCGGTTCTGAAGGCCAATGCCGATCTGTTCGATATCGAGAACCATGGCGCAATGCATATTCCGGCCATCACGAACGAGCCAAAATGTACGGTATCAGGACGGCAGGTTCGCTTGAAGCCATCCATCTGGAAATCGATGCCGGCGCGATGGCTATCATCGATGCCGGAGTGTCAAAGCCTGGCTGGTATCGCGATGCGACGGCCCGTTATTCGACCGATGCCATCAAGCTTGCCACCAGCATGGGCTATAAGATCGGCGGCTATTCACTGAATGGCGATCAGGGCGCCTCGTTGTTGGCGCCGACGGTCGAGCGCCGCATCACCGCCGCGCGTGACGGCGATGTCATTATCTCGCATATCAACCAACCAACGCGGTCAGCGGGCGAAGGCGTGGCCAAAGGCGTTCTAGCCTTGAAAGCGAAGGGGATGAAATTCGTGCGTCTCAAGGATGTCGAGACGACGATGACGCTCAACCCGGTTGCTCCGCACAATCTTCATGCGGGGTTCCAAAGCCTGCGGTGCCGAAATAATCCCGTTCAGGCGCCGTTGACTTTTCCTTCGGAGAAAGGCTTTTCATGACGGCGGCGTAGTTGCGGCCAAGGCTTTCAAAAACGGCATTTTCGCCTGTTGGCGGTTCAACGGACAGCGTCGTGCCGTCATTGCGCAATGTGACGAAAATAACCTGATCTTCCGGTTGTCCGGCAATGGCAATTGCACCGATGCGCTGTGCTTCGCTGGTGTCGAGAGCTGGCATATTGAAAAGAACTTCGCCGCCCACCCGTTCAGCGGCCTTGGCAAGCGCGGAATCAAAACCTTCGATAAGGACGTCGATGGCTCCAAGCGCAAACTCCAGTTCGACGGCTTCAAGCGTCATCGTATCGTCTGTAGTTGTGCCGTCCGATGACTGGTTGCCATTTTGAAGGGCGCGATCCATTCCGTCCTCTCCGACGATTGCAATATAAGCCCCCACGAGCGCAATCATGCCTTCTGTTAGCGGTTGCTGCAATGCCTTTTTATTTGATTTACCTAGCTTTTTCTCACTTATTCTTAAAGCTGGTGATCTTTGCAGGCTAAGAACGCATCCCGAAAAGTGAGAAACGGTTTTCGGATATGATGCGTGTTGAACAAACAATTGAGGTGCTGATTTGATGCGGTCATATAGAATTGCGCTCCGGGAGGGTGCTGCCCCTAATGCGATTTGCATCATCTATCAAGCACGCTAAGAGTGCATTAGTTATTGCTTTTGTAGAACGCTAAACATTGATCCCGATAGGTTTTGATCGCGGTCAATGCCCCTTCCTTCCGAATCTTCGATGTTCTCCTCATCACAAGGGAATGGTGTCGGAGGGCACATGAAACTGATCTGGAAAGCGGCGGTCGGCGGCGCGGGTGCGCTAGCCGCAGCCTGGCTCTTTGCGCTTTCAACACCCCATTGGCTGACGGCCAAACAGGAAAGCACTATCGATGTTACCGATAAAGCGTTGATCGAAAAGGGCGAATATATCGCCCAGGCAGGACTGCGCGGCCTGTCATACGGCGCCGGGCGGCAGGGCGTTTGCGGGCGGGCTCGGCATGCAGACGCCGCTCGGCACGATTTATTCCACAAACATCACGCCCGACAATGAAACTGGCATCGGCGGCTACAGCTATGCCGATTTCGAGCGTGCGGTGCGGCAGGGCGTGCGCCGGGATAATGTTCATCTTTATCCGGCAATGCCCTTTGTCTCCTATACGGTCGTGAATGATGAAGACATAAAGGCGCTTTACGCATTCTTCATGTCGAAGGTGGAGCCGGTAAAGCAGGACAACCAGCCCAGCACTCTGCCATGGCCGACCAATATGCGCTGGCCGCTCGCTTACTGGCAGCTTTTCTTTGGAAATTCGCGTCCGTTCGAAATTGCAGCGGACACTGATCCGGTGATCGCACGCGGCGCTTATCTGGTCGAGGGGCTCGGTCATTGCGGCGCGTGCCATACGCCACGTGGTCTCGCCTATGAAGAAAAAGCGGTGAAGAACGATCCGAAGGGCAAGTTCCTGTCCGGCTCGGTTCTGGAAGGCTGGTATGCGAAGAATCTGCGCGATCAGGATACGGGGCTTTCGACGTGGGCTGAAGACGAGATCGTCACTTTCCTCAAGACAGGACGAACAGACCGCACAGCGGCATTCGGTTCAATGGCCGATGTCGTGCAGCACTCGACCCAATATCTTGCGGAAGATGATCTGCGTGCAATTGCCCGCTATCTGAAGTCGCTACAGCCAAGCGAAGGACGCGTGCGTGAATGGCAGCCGAAGGAAGACGTGACGACCGCGGCGCTCAAGGCTGGAGATTTCAGTGCACCGGGCGCCCTGTCCTATGTCGAGCAATGTTCGGTCTGCCACCGCATGGACGGCAAGGGCGCGCCACGCATCTATCCCGCACTTGCTGGCAATTCGATTGTCTTTGCCGATGATCCAAGCTCGCTCATTCAGGTCACACTGACCGGAGGCAGGACGCCTGATACACCGGCGGACAAGATGGCTTTCACCATGCCGGGCTTCGCCAATCTTCCGAACTGGCAGGTCGCTGAAATCCTCAACTTTATTCGCAACGGCTGGGGCAATCATGGCGCTGCCATAACGGAGCAGGATATCGCACGTATGCGACGTGAAATCGCTCACAAGCCCGTCCATTACGTTCCGGAGAACAAGCAATGAAAACCAGTACGATTGTCGTTCTCGGTGCCGGTTTTGCCGTGGCGGTAACGGGGGCGCCTTCCTCTTCAATCACCTGCGGCCCTCGCTGGATGCCCCGGCTCCCCAAGCCTATGCTGTTCTGGACAAGGACAAGAAGCAGGTTGGAACCTATGTCATCCCGCCGGACCGTGACATTCTCAAGCAGCCGAACGCGTCCGAGATCATGCATGGCAAGCGGCTGCTCAACGAAACGGCGCGGCTTCTGCCCGACAATGTCGGCAACGGCCTGAACTGTAACTCTTGCCACATGGGGCAGGGCAAGATGGATAACGTCGCCTCCTATATCAATACCAGCAATTTCTATCCCGCCGTCATGCCCCGTGCAGGCAAGGAAGTCGATCTGGTGTTGCGCATCAATGGCTGTTTCCAGCGTTCGATGAACGGCAAGCCGCTGCCGCCTGATGGGGCCGACATGAAGGCAATGATCGCCTATATGGACTGGCTGCGCCAGGATGTGAAAAGGGCACGAAAGTGGCGGTCCGCAATGCCGGTCCCATCGACGAAAGCCTTGTTCCTGACCCGGTCAAAGGTGCGCAAATCTATGCGGCCCAATGTTCGACCTGTCACGGCGCTGCCGGTGAAGGCATGAAGGATCAGGCCGGTGACTATATCTTCCCACCACTATGGGGCGATGAAAGCTTCAACATCGGCGCCGGTCTGGCACGCACCTACAAGGCGGCGCAGTTCGTCAAATATGCGATGCCGCCTGCCCAGAACTACAATCTGCCCATCGGGCAGGGTGGTGTTCTGACCGATCAGGAAGCCATCGACGTGTCGGAATATTTCACCCATATGCCGCGGCCTGATTTCGCAGGCAAAGCGAAGGACTGGCCGAACATGAAGAAGCCGAAAGACGCGCGCTACTGACGGGTATCGCCAGGGAAAGTGCCTCGTCCTGACAGGCGAGGCATTTTAATTTCCATGTTGAGGTTTTGCCGAGTGAAATTCTCTCTGCTATTCATACGGCGTGAAAACAGAGAGAAACAGCATTTCCAATGATTCACTATAGGCTGGAAATGCTCTCGGAGACTGCATGAGAAAACTTCGCTATCAGCGGCGTCGGTCGCGCTCTGCGGTTTGGGCGCTTCGGCTCGGCATTTTTGCGCTCGTGCTGCTTGCGATGGCATTTCTTCTGCATCGCTTCTGGACATTGGAGACACCTGATCTGGTGCTGCTTACCGGATTGAGCACCGGTCTTGCCGTTCTGGCCCTTCTCTGCGCGGTTAAAGGTTTTCGCAATCTGTGGGTCAATGGCGACAAGGCGGCGCGCGCTCCTTCTGGGGCGGCATATTCGCTTTTGCAGTGTTGCTTCCGGTCGGGCTGGTAACGGCACTGTGGTATCTCTCTCCACCTCTCTACGACCTCTCCACAGATTTTGAGACGCCGCCGCAATTCCCATCCAATATGCCGCCACGCCTGCAATGGATGAATCCGTTGACAGTGGCGGTGAGTGGTGATGCGTTGACCCAGTTGACCGCCTATCCCGATGTGGTTGGACGCCGCTACGAAGCTGCACCCGACCGCGTTGCGCAAGGCGTCCAGACTGTTCTCAAGACATTCGGATGGCAGGAGGTTGCGCGAAATGCTCCTTCACCGGAGCAGAACGCGATGCGGTTTGTCGTGACAGCGCATAGTTTCATTCTGGGCCTGAAAAGCGATATCGTCATCCGCCTGCTCGACGAAGGCGAAACCACCTATGTCGATGTGCGCTCGCTGTCACGCTATGGCAAGCGCGACATGGGGCAGAATGCGGGCTTCATCACCGATTTTCTGGGGCGCTGGAAGGCGAGGTTAACAAGGCTCCAGCCGATGTGGAATAATCAGGCAGGAAGATAGATACCGTCGAGTGACGGATGGCCATCGGTCGTGACCTCCCCACGCCCGACGAGATCTTCCAGATGTGCAAGCACGGATAGCGCCGCCGCACCGTGCAACCGTGGATCGGTATCGCGATAGATCACCCTCACCATGTCGCTGATCGTCCGGTCCCCTGCAGAACCCGCTCTAAAACGGCGCGTTCGCGCATCTTGCGATGGGCGCGCAGGCCGCGAACGAAAGCGGCAGGTTTGGTCACAGCGCCGCCATGGCCCGGTAGATAGACCCTGTCGTCGCGTACCAGCAGTTTTTCGAGCGAGATCATATAGTCATTCATCGAGCCGTCGGGCGGTGCCACGATGGATGTTGCCCATGCCATGACATGGTCTGCGGAAAAAGAACGCCGGTTCCTTTCAGGCCGAAAGCCATGTGATTGGCGGCATGTCCTGGAGTATGAATTCCTTCCAAAGCCCAACCGTCGCCTTCGATTGCATTGCCATCCGCCAGCATGATATCCGGAATGAAATCCGTATCGGCGCTTGCCTCAAGCATGTTCGTTTCGCCCGCATAATAGGGGCGGGCAGGGCGATGCGATCCTTCGGCGACGGTGCGGGCGCCAAGGTTTTCCTTCAGACGCTGGGCCAAAGGTGAATGATCGCGATGGGTGTGGCTGACGAAGATATGGCTGACCGGGCGACCGGCAATGGTCGCTAACAGGGCGTTGTAATGTGCCTCGTCTTCCGGTCCGGGATCGATGATCGCCAGTGTATCCGTGCCGATAATATAGCTGTTGGTGCCGTGAAAGGTAAAAGCGCTCGGATTGTTGACGGTGAGACGCAAAATGCCTTTACTCAGTTCAACCGGCTTCCCATATTGGGGCGTGAAACTGCTGTCGAAAACAAGCGCCATTGAAGCGGCTTCCAATTCTTCTTTGGTTTGATTGATGAAACGGCATAGGCCTTATATAGTTGGGTTGCAAACGTGAACAGTCACGCGCGCTGACAATCGCGTCGCTGGTAGATTCCGGAGAATGTTGTGTTCCGGTGTCTGTCGCCGCGTCAAAAGTGGAGTTGGATATGCCTCACAGAGCAAAGTCTCGCGTCGCCACCGCCTCTCGCTGCGGAATATTTGCCGACCAGACAACTGGCTCGCGCCTTCTGGTTCGTCGGGCTTGCGCTGATCGGAACGGCTGTTCTTGCCATTTCCGCCAAGATCAAGGTTGATCTGGTCTACGTCAATGTGACGATGCAGACCTTCGCTCTCTTTGCAATTTCAGCACTTTACGGTTCGCGGCTCGCTGTAGCGACCGTCGCTCTTTATCTGCTTGAAGGCGCGCTCGGCATGCCGGTCTTCACCGGAACGCCGGAAAAGGGCATCGGCCTTGCCTATATGGTCGGCCCGACGGGCGGTTACCTTCTCTCCTATCTTGCTGCGGCCTGGATTGTCGGACGCGCTGCTGACAAGGACTGGCGCGCAATCCTTTCGCTCTCGGCGGTGCAATGCTGCTTGCAGAAGCCGTCATTCTTTTGATGGGGGCTGGCTGGATGGCCTATCTCTTCGGTCTGGAAAACGCCATTGCCTTCGGTTTCGGCGCCTTTATCGCCGGCGATCTGGTGAAACTCGCACTTGCCGCATGCGGCGTTCCTGCGGTGATGACGCTTCTGAAGCGCTGAGTTTTATTGGTTTTACATGTTGAAAGCCGGGCTTTCTGCCCGGCTTTTCTTGTTTCGATTGAAACTGCTTCGCAATTGACAGAGGCCCCATCGTCGAGCTTTGTCGCTATAACGCATCTGCTTTTACGGGGAGGATGATTTGCACGTCGAAACTCTGATGGTCGAACCGCTGACAAAAGACGCTTTTGCGCCATTTGGCGATGTCATCGAGACAGAAGGAGCCGAGCTCCGGCTGATCAACAACGGGACGACCGAGCGATACCATGATCTCGCGCGTGTCGAAGCCGCTGGCACCGAGGCAAGGGTTCTCATCAACATCTTCCGGGACAATCGTTCGAAGCGCCAATCGACATCGTCATGATGGAACGCCATCCTTTTGGCTCGCAGGCCTTCATTCCATTGAACGGCAGGCCGTTTCTCGTCGTGGTCGCCGAGGATAACGGTGGCAAGCCTGCCCGTCCGCGTGTGTTCCTTGCGCGCGGTGATCAGGGCGTCAATTATTTGCGCAATGTGTGGCATCATCCGCTATTGGCGCTTGAGCAGAAATCCGATTTTCTGATTGTCGACCGGGCAGGCAAGGAAGACAATCTGGAGGAGTTCTTCTTCTCCGATACCGCATACCGTATTGAAGCGGAAAAACTGCCTGAGCTCTATCGAGGGATATTATGGGTAAACTTTCCACGCATGTTCTCGACACTGCCCATGGCAGCCCCGCGGCGGCAATGCGCATCGAACTTTATCGTATCGGTGCAAACGGCGCTTCCGAACTTATCAAACGTACGGTGACCAATCTGGACGGACGCACGGATGCTCCCCTGCTTTCCGGCGATGAATTGCGCTCCGGTACATACGAGTTGCAGTTCCATGTTGCCGAATATTTTGAAGGACGTGGTGCGGAACAAGCCAATCCGCCATTTCTCGATCTTATTCCGATCCGCTTCGCAATCGCTGATGCCGATGGAAATTACCATGTGCCGTTGCTTGTCAGCCCGTGGTCCTATTCCACCTATCGCGGAAGCTGATCCAGACTTATCCTCTTTTCGGGCAGAGAACTAAACTCCTCGCATTATCCATTGCGAGGAGTTGTTCATGGATCAAACCCCAAATCTGAAAATGCCCTATATTCTGCCCAGTCAGGCGCAGAAACATGTCACCCACAATGAGGCATTGCGGCTGCTCGATGCTGTTGTGCATCTGAGCGTCAAATCACGGAATCGAGCTGAAGCGCCCGAAATACCTGCCAGCGGAGATCGCTATCTCGTGGCTGTGGCGGCTGCCGGGGCATGGGCAGGAAAGGACGGCGCAATTGCCTCTTTCATTGACGACGGATGGCTGTTCGTGATGCCCGCTATCGGCTGGCAAGCCTACGTCGAGGACGAAGCATTGTTGCTGGTTTTGACGGCATACTCTGGAAGGGCGTTTCGTCGGTTCCCGAAAACTTGTCCCTGTCCATGCTGGGCGTTCATGCCACTGCCGATGCGGTTAACCGGCTTGCCATCTCGTCGGATGCGAGCCTGTTCAACAATGCCGGTGCAGGGCATCAGGTGAAGGTGAACAAGCAGGCGGTGAGCGATACGGCAAGCCTGCTGTATCAGACCAATTGGACCGGCTTCGCCGAAATGGGGCTTAATGGCAGCAATGATTTCAGCGTAAAGGTGAGCAGTGATAGCGGACAATGGCGCGAGGCGATCAGGATCGATCATGCGACCGGTAACGTTGCCGTCGGTTCGATCTGGCCCCAGACCCAGCTTGATGTCGACGGTCCTATCCGTCCATCATCCTATACGGTCGCATTGCTGCCTTCAGCCGAAAACCATGGAGCCGGTGCGCTGGTCTTCGTTGCCGATGCGTCATCTGGCGCTGAAATGGCTTATTCGGATGGCCTGAACTGGCGGAGCATTCGCAGTGGCACTGTAATTGCCTAAAGCATGTCCCCAAAGCGGAAACCGCCTCCGCGGGAAATCAGTCCGCTGGATTGATTTCTGGTCCCGCTACGATGGGATAAAGACATGCGTAAAGCAAAGCAATGGAGTGCGGCGGACTGGGCCGCACAGGTGCCAAGATGTTGTTTATGAGCCATAATCTCGTCAAAAGATGTTTGTTAAGCCCCTGCAATGGCAATTGATATAGTCCAGCCAGAGGACTCATGGTAACGGTGGCGAGAAATTTGAATGCTTCGCAGCGAGAACGCATGCACCTGTTGCGGAGAAGTTGGCTAGGTTTTAGTCCTTATTTGTCGTTTGAATAGCCTTATGGCGCTGGAAACATTCCGGTATTTCTCTCCATAGGAGAGCGGGATAACACGCGGATGAGTTTGAAATATCCATGGCAGAGACTGGCGCTTTTGCCCCGCGCCAGCAAACAGATCATTCTGATGCTGAGCGATTGTGTTCTGCTGTTGTTGAGTGCCTATCTCGCATTTGTCATCCGTCTTGGTTTCGTCTTCGTGCCGAACGAGGGACAAACATTTCTGATTTTCATCGCACCGGTCCTGGCGATCCCGGTTTTGTCCGGTTCGGGCTTTATCGCGCCATCATCCGCTATCTCGCCGAACGTGCGATTTGGCCGATTTTTCAGGCCACTGCCATTGCGGCGCTTTTCTGGGTTGCGCTCGTCTTTCTTATGGAACTCTACGGCAGTACCGGCCTGCCGCGCTCGGTTCCGCTGCTTTACTGGCTTTTGAGCACCGTATTCATCTCTGCCAGCCGTTTCGGTGCGAAATGGCTTTGCGGAGTTCCGAGTCCGACAAGCGTTATACGAGTTCAGCACTGATCATCGGCGTGGGCGAGCCTGCCCGCCAGCTCGCAACGGCACTCCGCAGCCACAGCGATACATTGGTCGTCGGGTTCGTCGATCCCGATGGCCAGCTTAATGGTATGGATATTATCGGGCTGCGTGTCTATGCGGTGGAAGACATCCCTGCCTTGATCGAAAATTACGGAATCAAACAAGTGGTTGTGTCTGAGCCGGCCCTGGACCAGAAACAGCGTCAGGATTTTGCACGACTTTTGGGCCGCCTTCCGGTCAACACACGTATTCTTCCGCCGATTGCCGATCTGACGGCAGGAAAATATCTGGTCAGTTCGCTGCGCAATGTGGAGATTGACGATCTGCTCGGACGGTCACCTGTGCCGCCGGATGTAGCCTTGTTGCGGGAAGTCGTCGAAGGACGGCGCATCATGGTAACAGGAGCAGGGGGTCCATCGGTAGCCAACTCTGCCGTACCATTTCGCAATGGAATCCCGCCTGCATTGTCCTATTCGAGTCGAGCGAGTTTGCTCTTTACAATATCGACCGGCAATTGAGACAGATTACTAGTTGCGAGATTGTGCCGATCCTGGGCTCGGTGCGTGATCGGGCCTGCGTGGAAAAAGCCATTCGCGACTATAATGTCGACACGGTCTATCATTGTGCTGCCTACAAGCATGTACCGCTCGTGGAAAACCCGCTGATCGGTATTTTTAACAATGTTTTCGGTACGCTGGAAGTGGCTCAGGCTGCTCTGAATACCGATGTTGAACGCGTGGTGCTTATCTCGTCCGACAAAGCAGTGCGGCCAACGAACGTGATGGGTGCGACCAAGCGGTGGGCTGAACTGGTCGTTTATTATTGCGGCAAACTGGCCGAGCAATCCGGGAAAAAGAAGGCATTCTATTCCGTGCGTTTCGGCAATGTGCTGGGATCGAACGGTTCAGTGGTTCCGCTTTTCGCGAGCAGATTGCCAATGGCGGGCCGATTACGCTGACCCATGAAGACATGACCCGATATTTTATGTCGATCAAGGAAGCTGCCGAGTTAATCGTACAGTCAGGCGGCATTGCCGAATCCGGCGATACTGTGCTGCTGGAAATGGGAGAGCCGGTTAAAATTCGCGATCTGGCAGAGAATATGATTCTTCTGGCGGGGTTGAGCGTCCGGAACGACGAGAATCCGCATGGCGATATAGGTATTGAAGTAACGGGGATTCGTGAGGGCGAGAAGATGTATGAAGAACTCTTCTACGATCCGTCACTCGCGCAGCCGACACGCCATCCCAAGATCATGCGTGCCCCCAAGGCAATAAGGCTGCGGTCGATGTGCCTGCCAGCCTCACGGCGCTACGTATTGCCATGGAAAGCGGTGATGTCGATGCGGTTCGCAAGGTACTGTTCGACGTTATAACTTCCTGAAGCGTCCGCGGAAATCCAATAGCAGAACAAGGGTTGCGACAATAGCGACAAGCAGAAATGCGACCTGGGTAAGCATGTGATCAAGCGCGAGCAGCGCTATGGCGCAGGCGATGAGGATCAGATTCAGGAGCGCCACGTGGCCAACGACCTTTAGCACACTCCAGCCTGCGCGTTTTGCCACTTGGTAAGCGTGTTTGGAATGCGCTTTAAGGATGTTCTCGCCTTGACTTAACCGCATTACGAGAGTCGTTCCCGCATCGAGAATATAATAAAGCGGCAGGATCAGCGCGACGGCGATATGCGTTTCCCGCGCAAGCAGGATAAGCGCCGTACCTGTGATCAGGCCGAGCGGCAGGCTTCCAGAGTCACCCAGAAAAATAGTTGCCGGCGGGCGGTTGAACAAGGCAAAGCCGACAAGACCTCCAGCTGCGATGATAGCGATGCCGCCGCTTTCCAGTCCGGTAAGGCTGAGAGCGGCCAGAAGCCCGATACCAGCCAAAGGAAGCCCAATCCCTGCCGCCGTCATAAGATCGAGGCCATCCATGAAATTGGTGACATTGATCGCTACCACCAGAGCAAAGGCAATAAGTGCTGCCTCCAGCCAGTAGGGCAGCAGGTCTGGCAACAACCGGAAATCGGGTCCCAGGCCGTAGACAACCAGTCCGGCGGCAAGGAGTTGTGATCCCAGCCTGATGATTTCTGAAAGCTCATAGCGGTCATCCAGTCCACCGACGATCCAGAGCAACAGCGAAGCTCCGGAAAGGCAAAGTGCCAGATGCGCGTTCACCTCCAGATCCGGTGCGAAGATCAGTAGGGTCGCGATGATGGCGGGGATAAGCGCCAGGCCGCCGATCTGCCGTGCCACGGTTGTGTGGTTGGAGCGCGAACTCATACGTGCCGCGAGAAACTGCGCGGGTAACAGCTGGTTCAGCAGATAGAGGCCAATGCCGCACAAGGCAGTGCTGACGAGAAACGAAATCAACAGAAACAGCATGATGAATACCAAAATCCCATTTATCTGTAGGAATTAGCAGCTTTGAAGCTGGACGCAAATCATCGCTTTGGTTTTGTTGAGCTGACAGTGGCGATATGCGGTTGAAAAGCTTCTTCACAGGGCCTGTAATCTTGGGCGGATTTCGTTATTAGGCGATTGCGCTCAGGTTTCGAAGCGGTTATAAGGCCGCGCAACCGATTGCTTCGGTGTGATTTGTTGGGGCGTAGCCAAGCGGTAAGGCAGCGGTTTTGGTACCGCCATTCCCTGGTTCGAATCCAGGCGCCCCAGCCATGAATCATGTGTAAAATCAATATCTTATTGATTTTACTTAGTGTTTTCCTTGCTGGGAATCCTCAAGCTTTTTCCATTTCGCCGACTGTGCACCAAACTGTGACACAGAGCTATGACACATGCCGATTCGCCTGGTCGGTTTGTCTCGTGGCTCCAAACGGCGAGTCCATCATGGCAATCAGACATCAGGTTCAGAATCTTCAACGGCGCGGAAATATTTTTACTGGCGCGCGCGCCTTCCGGCACATCTGGGCCGCAATATTGGTTCGCGTCACCTTGCTTTCAGCCTCAAACAATCTGATCATCGACAGGCAGGCTACATGGCCCGCAAGCTCAATCTTATGCTCTATGAAATTGCAGAGAACCCGCGAAGTGTATTGATGTCGAAAGAAGCTCTCGAAGGATTGTTCCAGTCCGAAATCGCGCGGATGAATGATCATATGGACAACCTGCAGGCTGCCAGCAGGAGTACGACAGTAGGCTTCCATCACATTGATAATATTCGTTCCGATTTGGAAGCAGGCTGGGCCTACAGGCTTCTGGAAAAATTTGGTACCCGTCGGATCCTGTTTGAAGATGCATCCTGTCTGGGCTGGCGTGTTCTCGAAAAGGCAAACGTCCCGCAGAGCCTGCATCAAGGCATCGTTACAACATATCACGGAGAGCGAGAATACGCAGAATCATCACGCTTCGCTGGTGAACTGAGAGCGCTCATGCAGGAACATGGCCTCGCTTATTCGATCCTGAATTTCGAAAAGCGAAGGCCGAGTATTTTAAAGCGCGGGCTGATGTACTGTTGAGCACCGAGAATCGCTATCTCATCGAATATACTGACGAGCAGGCTGAACCAGCCCCCATCCAGCCAGAACCAATTGTTTCGGTTGCAAACGTGGAACCTGTGCCGGATATCATTCCACAGCCACAGCCACAGCCACAGCCACAGCCACAGCCACAGCCACAGCCACAGCCACAGCCACAGCCACAGCCACAGCCACAGCCACAGCCACAGCCACAGCCACAGCCACAGCCACAGCCACAGCCACAGCCACAGCCAGTTGTAGAAAATCCTGTTCCTGTATCAGTATCTGACATGCTGGGGCTTACTGGGCAGGACTTGCCAGTGAAGCAATTCATGAAGCAGTGCGACCTTCTGATCGCCAACAACCGTGAGAACTGGAACGAAGATACGGCAAAGGACGTCAGGACAGCTGTTCGCATTTTCTGCGGTATTCTGGACGAGCACAATGTTCTCACGAGCAGTGCCATTACTCAGACCCACTTGGCGGCTTTGCGCCAGCATTTCAATAACATCCTTGTCAGATGGGGAAGCAGTTCGCGTTACGTGGCAATGACGACCGTGCAATTGCGGGAGGCGACAGAACGGGAAGTAATCCGCGCACAAAAGCTTAATTTGCCAGAACCCCAGGTCGGCTTGTCGAGTGGAACAATCAGGCGTCACCTTGGTAATCTCGAACAGTTCCTGAATCATCTTGTCGCGTCAGGTTTCATGTTGCGGGCATTTACGTTCAAAGGATCAAGCCGAAGAAACGCAGCCTCGCATCCGTTCGGGAGCTGACTGCTAAACCCGGCCCTGAGCAGGTTGAAGCGATCTTCCGGCTTCCGGTGTTCACCGGTTGTGCCGGGCCGATGCCGGAGGAAATGCGGGAGTTCGGACAGACCGTATATCATTCGTCCCTTTATTATGTGCCAATGCTCTACGCATATCTGGGCGCAAGACGCGCCGAATTTACGGGCCTCATGATTGATGATGTGGTTTATGCAAAGGATCAAGGTATGTGGTCCATCAAAATTCGGAAAAACGAGCTCCGAGGATTGAAGAACCTCCAATCAAAACGCGATCTCCCGTACCAGATGAGCTTATCCGACTGGGTTTTCTCGACTACGCAAAGCGTTTGAAGGAACTTGGACACAGATGTTTATTTCCGGAATTGGTCGCTCCAGGACGCAAAAACGATACCGGTGATCGTTTCTACAAGAGCTTTGTCCCTCTGTTGAAAGCGGAAACGGGGCTTGGTGATCAGCTTTGGGGTCGTGCAATCCATGCCCTGCGCCATGGGTTCAGCGACACGCTGAAACAGAAGGGGATAGAAATGTCGATTATAGAAGACATTACCGGGCATCTGGGCCGAACGGAGGGAGATACACGATATACGAATATTGCCAGTTTGACGGTGATGAAAAGACAATTGATGTGTATCCGGTCATTACGGGCATCTGCAACCACAGCCCTTACGCTTGCTGTCGTATGTCGAGGCAAAAGAACCTGCGCCCTGGTTTAGAAAAGAAAAGAGAAGCCATCCCGGCGTCGCAATTCGTAATTAAGAAAACAGCGCGACGTCGTTAGGTGTCGCGCTATACTCATTATCAACGTGGGAGGCATCCATCGAACGGAACGGAAAGCGCAGCAGACCCGTGTTTCGGAAATAAGTTCGGGAAATATATTGCATAATTTAAACGGCGTTTGCATTGGCGACCCCAGTAGGTGATTTGAATTGCAATAACTTCCCGGTACTTCATTTGAAGTTGCGGGTAGGGCATTACAACGTGTCGGCAAGTTGTTTTGATTTGCCAGTGATGCATTTCAAATTGCAATAATTTGCAGTAATCCGATTCAAAACTTGGGAGGAGCGTTACAGAGTTCGGGGTAAACGTTGCTGAACCCGAGATTTCCGATTCAAGGGCAAACGCCGTTTATGGGTAGGCGGGGAGGAAGAAAAACGCTTTGCGCCGACTGGTTTTGATCTCATAGTTTAATTGTTCGCGGGCAATTGGGGTGAAATGGCATCGAGCAAGCAGCAGGCAGAACGCTTGCGCAAACAGCGAGAACGGCAGAAAGAATATCGGGATCGTTTGAGAGCAGAGCGCAAACCGACACGCGACGACGTTGCTCGGGTGTTTCTGCATTTCATGATTGCCAAAGCGATGAAGTCTGGCAATCAAGACGGGATGGAGAAGCTAATTGATATGCTGCTTGATGGGCTGGCAGATCAGGGCTTCGATAAAGATGCTTCGTTGGATGTCATTGATGATCTGATCGACAAATACACCAAAAGGGGTTGGGATTTCCGACGCAAAGTGCATCTGATGCCTCATGGAGACGCCGACGACCCCGAGCAATGAAGATGGCTTCCAAAACCGTGGCAGCCTGATTTCAATGGCCTCGTTTCACAAACGGCGTTTGTCCCTTTTGTCTGTTCTCCCCATTACTTCATAAAACGCCGTTTGCAGATGAATCGGAAATATCGAGTTTGAAATGGCAGGCAGGTAGGGCCACGCAATGTGCAGGCACGTCATTTCGATTTGTCAGCAACATGTTTCAAATCGAAATAATTTGCAGTAATCCGATTCAAAATTCGAGAAGAGTGTTACCCGAGGCAATTTTCCCGATTCAGCGACAAACGCCGTTTGAAAGTAAGGTCGAAACGTATTCGGCGTCTTTGTTCATGTGAGATGTCGGGCAAGGGCGCTTCTTTCGATGAGCACTCTGGCATGCAGTTAAAATGGGGCCTGATGTCTCGCCTGTGGATAACTTTTATCTTGCTTTCAGCCGCCCGGATCAGTCGCCGACCAAAGCAGAAGCCTTACGGCTACTGGGTTTTGTAGCGATTGGGGCTATTCTAAAAAGCCGGTGATATCCGGGACTTAGATAAAAATACGGTCTGGAGATCTTTTGTTCCAGATCCTTGCAGCGCGTTTGAGATCCTGCAATAGTCACTTTGTCTGATCGATCAGACATCTCCATTCCGGTGCTGGAACACCGGAATGGAGACTAACTTAGCCTGCCAACACAGGAGCCAAGCTATGCTGGTTATTATCGACATTCGTCTCGAATTAAAAGATCTGTGGCCCGATAATCGTATCGGCTTTGTGGCTCCTGAGCGGAAGTAATTTCCGCCTCTGACACGTTCGGCGCTCTTTAAAGCCGAACTCCCCAATTCCGATTTTGACACTCTGCTCGTGTGCGTTCGCGCGCAACGTCACGGTCTTTGCTGTCTTTAAAACTGGTGCCGCTTGCAAGGGCAAGCGCGACCAACACCTCACACCATTTAGCTCCGGCGGCCGATAGTCGCTCCGGAGAAGGAGGACTTATGTTTGCAGAAACAGTGATCGGCTACATCGACCTGATCGAAAACAAAATTCCGCAGCGCAGCTACACACGTGAATTAAATGCAGCGCTGCATCTATCGTGGCTTCTCCATCGAATTGACCAAGCCCATAACCGGGATACAGAGAAAACGGTGGTTCGCGATACGCTCTTGCGCTGGGCGATCTGGAACGAAGGTGAGAAAATCCTGGGGCTCATTGAAGAAGCGTCAGCGCGTTTGAGGATTTTCGATCATAGGGGACCGAGCCGTGCAATGCCAATCACACGTGATACGCTTAATCATGTTATCGAGTCGGTTGCCCCAAATCGGTTTCTACAATGAGCATCGAGATTGCTGCATCAGCACTCCCGACGAAGCCTTATGCTTTTGATCTCGTGCATTATGATGCTGAGAAAAACGACTACTGATGTTCAGCATGGTGTACGGTATCTACGCGCACAAAAACGCCTTGTGTCAATGGCGCATTGAAGCATCAACCACAGCAGCAATTCTGGCGCGTTTGGCATCACAATACTACGATATAGATATCGAACAGTGTGAATTCGCGCTGATCGATCCGCTATTGAATGAAAGCCCACGAGAAAAGGGCATCTGGGCACTGGCTGACCTTGACCGACTGATCGGCGCACCGGGTATCGCGGGAAAAGTGCTGGATGTGCAAGAAGCTCTCAGGGAAGAGCTTATCATCTGGCTCGGCGATACATTCGCGGAAACTGAAGCAGAGCAAGCACAGCTTATCGATGAAGAGATCGCGAAGATTACGGTCGAAGCGCTCGACAAGATGTCTATGCCGAGGATTCAGATTTTGTGGCCGGATAATAGCGTTGAGACGGCGTGACCAATCAGCTGATGCCTCGTGCGAAGCTTCTGAAACTGCGTGTCACGGACATATCCGTTATGCAGCAGCGTGGACGTTTGCCGCGATGCAGACCAACAAGGGTATCCAGTATTCTCAATGGTGAGTTAACGGACAACCGATGAGAACGAAGGTTAAAGCAAAATAGATAAGGCAGCAGAGTAGCTTCTGCTCAGATATCAGGGTGGATGCCTTTGTTACGCTGAACAGCTCAGCTTTTGCTCTCGATAACAATCAAATGCGTGGAAATCAGGAAACGCCAATCCCCGGGCGCGTTGTTGCGCGCCTGAACGATCCCTCATTTTTTCATAAATCAGGAACACAGCGTGATGGTTACAATCAAAGACGGAAAATACAATCGCGAACAACTCGAACTTGAAATCAAGATGCTGAAATCTCTGGTCGATGATCTCGAGCGGATATTCCAGGGTGATTATCCAGATGAACGGACACTGGCAAATTCGCCAGCAATCACAAGCTGGAAGCTGAGCAAACGACCGGCAACATGTCTCGAAGGCGTATTGTTCGAACATCCTCGTCTTGGTTACATCGTGCCCAATGGCATCACGTCCGAGCTGTGGCTTCTGGATCTCGACAGAAATTATGCCCGCACCTTCAGTCGCTTTTATCGGCTTGGCCAACAAGACATCGGCCACTGAGAAAAATGAAGCTGATCAGACAGCACAATATCAACCGACATGGCAGCTGGTGTGAAAGTCTCTGCACGTCTGCCAGAGACGTGGATGCCTGTCTTGGAAAACCTGACGCGAAAACGGCTTCGATAATACGGATAGGAATAGGGAGAATCGCATGAAACTCTGGATCTGGTCTGACGTGCATAATGAACTGCAAGATGTTGCCTATCCAACACGGGAAGAAGCGCCGGACTGTGATGTGATCATGATAGCGGGCGATCTCAGCGCGGCACCAGATCTCCACATAACGCTGGAATTTCTGATCAGGCGCTACGAGAAGCCGATCCTGTATGTCCCCGGAAATCATGAATTCTATCAGAACAAATGGCTTATCGGTGATAGGGATCGTTCGCTGGAAAGCGATAGGCAGACCATCAAGGCAATTGAGGCCCTTTCTCTGCAATGGCCGCAGCGGTTTTATTGTCTCGATGCCGATACGGTGATTATCGACAATACGCGCTTCATCGGCGCAAGCCTATGGGTCGATTTCCAGATGAAACTCGCCGCGAAGTCTGACCTGCGCCAGCGAATGTTGATGGCACGTCAGATGCTCAACGATTTTCATGCAATATATATGCAAGATGGCAATCGGTTCACGCCTGAGAATATGCTTGACCTACATCGTTCAGATGCAGCCTATATTCGACAAAAGCTGGCAGAACCATTTGACGGCCGCACTGTCGTGCTGACGCATCACATGCCGCATCCTGATTGCACGCCGCCGGTCTATATGGGGCAAGACGCAAATTTTCTGTTCGCCTGTGGTGCTGAAGCCTTCAGTGACATCCTTCATTCCGAACAGGCTCCAGATTTGTGGATCTGTGGTCATACGCACCACGCGTTCGACGTTCAGATCGGCCGAAGCCGCATTGTCTGCAATCCTTTCGGTTACCGATGGGAGCAGGGCAGAAACGGGTTTCGGTGGGGCTGGGTGATTGCCATCGAATAACCCACTACACACTGTACAGGAGCCTGACCGGTAAGGGCTAACCAGCCGAGGAAACTCAGACACGTCGTCAATCGCAGTTTAGTCGCATTGTGAAGGCATTCTCTTATTGGAGGTGGTTGACTTAATTCAAACATTTCCATTACTACACACGCGATCAAATAGACGAAAAATTTGCGAAGGCGCATGGGCGAGCCTGCATAATTTCAACTAGGATTAGGTCTTTATGAGCGTTGAAGCTTTTGATGGGAACGCCGAGTTGGTTGCATATCGAGTGAGACCGAAGGCAGGTATCAAAGTTGCATTGAATGATATTGTAGAGGCTTTTGCAAATTATCGGTTAGCTTTGATTTTCGGCTGGCAAGATGTTGCGCAGCGTTATCGCCGTTCGCGAGTTGGAGCATTTTGGCTGACCTTGAATATGGCTGTGTTGATTGGTGCACTGGGTGCTATTTTTGGAACGCTTTTCCAATCTGAGATGCATGAGTATTTGCCTCACGTATGCGCTGGCATCATTATGTGGAGCTTCATTACAAGCTCATTATCAGAAGGTTGTACTACTTTCAGTGGGTCCGACGGTATTATCCTTCAGGTAAGGATGCCACTTTTACGCATATACTGCGCACATTGTGGAGGAATATAATAATATTCATGCATAATATTGTAATATTTCCTTTTATTGCTTTAATTCTTGGTCATTCAATAAATTTTTATGTTCTATTGTCGTTTCCTGGCTTCTTACTCGTTTGTTTGAATCTAGCTTGGATTATGCTTATTCTGGCCGTCTTATGCGCTAGATTTCGCGATATGACTCAAGTTGTAACAAATTTCCTACAGATATTTTTTATGCAACGCCAATTATGTGGATGGTGAAGATCCTGCCGGATCATGTTTCCAGGGCATTTATCGAGTTTAATCCATTTTACCACTTCATTGAGTTGGTCAGAGCGCCACTTTTGGGGCATGCTCCTGAAAATGCTAGCTGGTTTGTTGCGGTTGGGCTTGCAGTTTTCGGTTGGGCTGTTGCGTTAGTATTCTTTGGAAAATACCGTTGGCGTGTAGCGTATTGGTTGTGATGACATGAGCTTGATTAAGTTAGACAACGTGAGCGTTGAGTTTCCAATTTATAACTCATCAAGTCGCTCCCTAAAGAACCGTGTTCTAAGCATCGCGACAGGCGGAAAAATTGAACGGAGAACTGATAAACTGGTTGTGATCCGTGGTCTTGAGGAGTCTCGATGACTCTTAAGGACGGCGATAGGATCGGGCTGATCGGCCATAATGGCTCGGGAAAGACAACGCTGTTGCGAGTGCTTTCGGGCATCTATACCCCAACGCAGGGGACTGCGTATATTGATGGAACCTGTGTTTCATTGATCAATATCCATCTTGGCATTGACCCGGATGCGACGGGACGCGAAAATATTCGCCTGCGCTCCGCTATGATGGGAATGCTTCCGAAAGAAATTGACGAGAAATTCGATATGATCGCCAAATTCTCCGGCTTGGGTGATTTCTTGGACATGCCTTTCAGAACGTATTCCTCAGGTATGCAGCGAGGCTGGCCTTTGCAACTTCGACATCTGTGCGTCCAGAAATTCTGATTATGGATGAATGGTTATCAACCGGAGATGAAGACTTCAAAGAGCGCGCAAACAAACGCATGCACGAATTGGTGGGGGCTACAAAGATTCTGATTTTGGCAAGTCACTCGAGGGAATTGCTAATGAAAAATTGCAATCGCATTCTTTGGCTGGAGCATGGTCAGCTGAAAATGGATGGTCCTACTCAAGAGGTACTGTCCGCTTATTTCGGTGAGGAGCAGAAGTAAAGCAAGCCCGTTGAGCGGATTTTGCTGGAACGCTCGGCGTGGTTTGCTTCTACGCTCTAAAGCGTGTTGCGTTTATCGTATTCAGGCAACACGCTTTAAATATTTGTTTTACGTATGTCTTGATCTCGAAACCGGTTTCCACTTTTGGGAAACATGCGCTAGGTCACGTAGGTTAGGAACGGCTTCTTTTAAGAATACTGGCAATAGAAACTTCGACTGTTGGACGAATATCCTTGCGCCAAAGGGCAAAAGCCACGTTGGCTTCGATGAAACCGGACTTGGAGCCACAGTCAAATGTCAAACCTCGGTAATCGAAGCCGTAAAACTTCTGCGTATTCGCAAGCTTGAGCATGGCGTCAGTTAGTTGGATTTCATTGCCAGCGCCCGTCTCCTGCTTGCTCAGTAACGTAAATATTTCGGGCTGAAGTATGTAGCGGCCATTAATATAGAGATTGGAAGGAGCAGTACCCTTGGCAGGTTTCTCAACCATCTGGGTAATCTCAAAACCATTGCCAATCGCATTGCCCTTGGCAACAATGCCGTACCTATGGGCTTCTTCAGGGTCGCATTCCTGTACGGAAATTACGTTGCCGCCAGTCTGCTCGTAAAGTTCAACAAGTTCCTTGAGGCAACCCTTCTTCGATTGCATAACCATATCTGGTAAAAGAAGTGCGAAGGGCTCATCGCCAATGATCTCGCGCGCGCACCAGACCGCGTGTCCGAGGCCGAGTGGAGCCTGTTGGCGGGTGAAGCTAGTGGCGCCTGGCTGTGGTTGCAATTCCTGTAAATGCGCAAGCTCAGCCTTCTTGCCACGTTCGGCAAGCGTGGAGTAAAGCTCGACCTGTGCATCGAAATAATCTTCGATGACAGCCTTATTGCGTCCGGTAACGAAAACCAGATGTTCGATCCCAGCCTCGCGAGCCTCGTCCACCACATACTGGATGACTGGTTTGTCGACGACGGTGAGCATTTCTTTGGGGATGGACTTTGTCGCCGGAAGAAAGCGGGTTCCAAGACCGGCAACCGGGAAAACTGCCTTACGAATTTTGCGGATCGAGCTCATTCATCTCCTCGATTTGTTACGAACGATGTTTTGCTGTCAAAGCATTGAAAAACTTTACTTCAGGGAAGCGATTTTCATATACATTGCAAAACTAAGTACACAATCAAATTGTGTTAGGCTAGCCATAGGATGCGTGGTAAGCGGGTAATACTAGAGCTCATTAATTAGAACCTATGTGCCCAATCACGTAGCCCAATTGAAATAATGGTCCATGGATCGGAGACGAGTTTGCGCCAGGCATGACAACAGACGTCAACAATATCGTCGTATGTTTTGAAGATGCGGTTGGATAGCCAGTTGTCGCGCATGAACTGCCAGATATTTTCCATCGGATTGAGCTCCGGCGACTTTGGTGGCAAAGCAATGAGCGAGATATTATCAGGAACCCTCAGCTTATTCGTCATATGCCACCCAGCCTGATCGAGAATGACCACCGCATGAGCGTTACGAGCAACATGGCGGGATATTTCGGCCAGATGCTCGTTCATCGCATGCGTATCACAATAGGGCATGACGAGCGCGGCCCTTTGCCGTGCTTCGGGCACACAGCCCCGAAGATATAGGCTGAACGGGTTCGTTGGTCCTGAGGTGCAGAAGGTCTGCTTCCACGCTTGGCCCACCGCCGGGTGAGTTTCGTCTTTTGACCGACGCGGGCCTCGTCCTGAAACCACACCTCTATCTGCTTCCCTTTGCTTGATGTTCTCGGATTTCTGCCAGAGTGGTTGGGAAGTTTTTAAATTCATCAATGGCATCAGGATCCTGAGCATGATGTCGGGGACGGGCGGACAGCTTGCGATAGCCCATGGAACGCAGTTCACGTGCAACCGTCTGGCGACTGGTTACAATACCGAACTCTTCTTCTATCCATCGAACCAGATCGCAAAGGCGCCATCGGGCGATCCCATCTACGGAAGGGTTGGGGCCTTTATCGACAAGAGCCGCCAACGCCTGACGCTGCTCATCACTGAGTAAAGGTCTGCGTCCAGGGACTTGCCATTCACCAGACCATCCGGCCCCGGGCGTTGAAGCGCACAACCCAGTCGCGGATAATCTGGAGGCCGACACCGCCAAACCGGGCTGCTTCTGTGCGTGTACCCCCGTCATAAATGATCGAAAGTGCTAAAAGCCGTCGTGTGCAATCGGCATCGTCGCTGGCTCTGGCCAGCGAACGAAGCAGATCAGATGAATAATCCCCGCGCAGCGTCAGTGCTTTGCTCATCCAAAATCTCCTGTTTGGGAGGAGGAATCACAAAACAAAGCACAGTGGAAGCCCTTTTGAGTCAAACTTTATGCGCTTTGGTATAAGCCATCCCACATATTATTATTCGGTGGGATGGGCGATTTTCCGTATGAATCATACGGAGAGTCCTATGAATGACGATATGAATCACTCCCAGATATTTGAGATTTTAACAGCGGAACCTGTATGTGGACTTGCCCTTATTTAGTGGAGAGCTTCTATCTCTAATTTCCGGTTCATAGTCTCGAACTGGATCGGGGATTTATATCCGAGGGCAGAATGTCTGCGCACCGGATTATAGAACCCATCAATGTATTGGCCAATGGCTTTGATCGCGTCATTTCTAGTCTGGAATACCGTGCGCCAGATCAGTTCCGACTTGATCGTCTTGAAGACGGTCTCGACCATGGCATTATCATAACACTTACGATTCTCCTGCTATTGTTGAAAACCTTCTGGCAGAAACCTAGCTCACCCAAAATGCCCAAAATCAATGGGGTAGAGACGGCGCATACGCGCAAGCCGCGTGACTGGTTAGATGACGAGAAGGCCCGGCTTGTGACCGCGTCATTGCAACCTGATTTTTGAATTTTTAAGCCAACGCCGATACCCACTCACAGTGTGGGAGAATGTGCAAACTCCATGTTCGAACTGTGCCTCTATTCAAGTAGTCATGCGGGTGAGAATCTGACCTTGAGCTGACCACTAAGTTCGATTATTGAAGAAGTAATATGTCTAACTTCAACAAACGCTGGATGGCCCATCGTGAATTTTGAGAACTACGATATTGTAATTGTTGGTGCTGGTTTCTTCGGGGCTACTATAGCGGAGCGTGTCGCCAATGAACTGAAGCAGAGGGTTCTCATTTTAGACCGCCGAGATCATATCGGCGGGAATGCCTATAGTGAGAACGATGCTCAGACTGGTATTGAAGTGCACAAGTATGGCGCACATCTTTTCATACGCCTAACAAGCTAGTTTGGGATTATCTAAACAATTTTACCAAATTTACTGATTACAAGCACCGCGTATACACCTCTTATAAAGATCAGGTCTACTCGATGCCAATCAACCTTGGCACTGTGTGTCAGTTCTTCGGTCGCCGTATGTCGCCACTGGAGGCACGACAATTGATTTTGGAACAATCGCGTGAGCTGGGAGATAAAAAGCCCGCAAACCTAGAAGAAAAGGCGATCTCGTTGATTGGTCGTCCACTCTATGAAGCGTTTATTCGCGGCTATACAGCCAAACAATGGCAGACTGATCCACGTGAGCTCCCAGAGCATATTATTACTCGCTTACCTGTTCGCTATAATTTCGATAATCGCTACTTTAACGATGCCTATGAGGGCCTACCAGTCGACGGTTATACAGCGATATTTGAACGAATGCTGTCTAATCCACTGATTCACGTCCGCACTGGTGTCGATTATTTTGAAATCAAAGATCAGATACCTGTCGGAAAGCCAGTGGTTTATACCGGGCCCATTGATAAATTCTTTGATTATAAGGCGGGGAACTTGGATGGCGTACTATTGATTTCGAGCCAGAAGTTCTGCAGGTGGGAGATTTTCAGGGGTAGCCGTCATGAACTACGCTGATGAAAATGTTCCATTTACACGTATCCTTGAGTTCAGGCACTTCAACCCGGAACGCGATTATCAGAAAGAAAAGACCGTCATCGTCCGCGAGTACTCACGTTTTGCTCAGCGCGGTGACGAACCCTATTACCCTATCGATACGCAGAAAGATAAGAAGACTTATCTCGATTATAAGACAATGGCAGATGCTGAGCGCGATGTGATATTCGGAGGTCGTCTCGGTACATATCGGTATCTTGATATGCATCAGGCGATTGGGGCGGCGCTGAAATGTTATGAAACAACCATTGAGTCACGTTTGAGAGGCAATTGAGCTTGAAATATCAGAACGTTCGGCATAGCGGTTGAGTAGAAGTATTCAACCGCTATGCCTATATGAATACGATATTTTTCAAAGGAAAGTTTTGCTTTGTCTGTCTCAATGGCCGTATTGACGTGCAACCGTCCAGATGACATTAACCGTCTTCTTAATGCATCCAAACAACTAAAACCGGAATTGGTATCGATACATCTTGTTGATGCTGGCCAGAGCGGGAAGCCGGATTATGACGGTCTTGATCTAACTTATCATAAGTCAGAGATCAACCTGGGCGGTGCCGGTGGGTTTTCGTTTGCAATCCTATCCGCGCTCGCATCAGGTGCTGATTGGGTATGGATCATGGATGATGATGCCTGCCCTATTGGCGCGGACTGTCTTAGGGCGCTTCTGGATGGAGCTGAGAAATATGATCTTGATGTGATCTCTCCCTTGATTGTGTCGCCTCAAGATAACCTCAAAACGGCATTTCCATTCAAGATTGATGGACGACTGACTATCGACCGCAAGGCAGTTCAAGAACACGAATTTATCGCAAATTTAGCGCATTTTTTAACGGTGCGCTTATTCGCCGTGACGTTTTCTTTAAGGTTGGTATCCCGGATATTCGATTATTTATTCGCGGTGACGAAGTTGATTTCTTGTTGCGTCTGAAACGTAATGGCGTACGCTTCGGTACTCTAACAACGGCGTTGGTAAGCCATCCGCCTGTTTGGGGAAATTGCCTCGATCATTGAAGGTCGAATTCAATTATTGGTTCCGGAAAGCAGTTTCAAGAAATATTACTTTTTCGTAACCGTGGATATCTTGCCCGTCGGCATCGCCGACCTTTGAGTTTCTGTGCGGATATTATGTTATATCCTTATTATTTTCTGATAAAGAAAAAGCTAGATTGGCGCGGCTTTAACGAATGGTGGTGCGCTTTCTTTGATGGCATTCGCTATAGATTTGACCGAAAGCCCTAACTGCTTGAGTGAGAGCGTATACTATGACGGTTACAGAAATAAAAGACGATCAAAATGTGGCCATCGTTATCGTAACGTATAATAGACATACTTTACTAGCTGATCTCTTAACGAGCATCATATCGCTTGAACGTAAGCCGAATTTTGTCATTGTGGTCGACAACAATAGCAACGATCTGACCAAAGATATCCTTGGGGCATTTTCATCGAGAGAGCTAGGCTTTGAACTTATTATAAAACTCTAGACACAAATATCGGGGAGCGGGAGGCTTTTCTGTCGGTGTGAAAGAAGCTTTGAAAACATCTGCGGATTGGTTCTGGCTTATGGATGACGACGTTATCATTCTTCCTCACGGCTTAGAGAAAATGATGCGTTGGGCAGGTCAATTCAAATGTTTTCATGCTGGCAGGCAGGATCCAAACGGCGATCATTTTTTGCGAGCAATGGGTAAGCGATAGCCTTGCGGTTCAGTTGCCTTTTCTGAAAGATCCTTATGAAGGAAAAGGATATTTCCTGACCAATTACGGTTGTTTTGAAGGGATGATGGTTCATCGCAGTATAGTGAACAAGATCGGGTTGCCAGATCCGCGATTCTTTATCGTTTGGGACGACGCCATTTATGGTTGGCTCGCTTCGAAGCATACTGAAGTGGCATTTATTGCAGAAGAATGTCTTCAGAAAGTTAGGAGGCAGAGGAGTGTAAATGTGGGGCTTAGGCATCTAAACGACTCGAGTAACGTCTCTAGGTATTACGCAATAAGGAACAGAAAATTAATTAAACAGTACTATAAAAGCACAATAGATACGTTCCGTTCTTGTTCGAATTCGGTCTTTCCTTGTTTTCCTTAAAGAGATCGTCAGAATGGTTTTGTTGAGAAAAGTGTCAAAGGTTTCCCGAGCCTCATTAAAGGTCTCGCTAGAGGTAAGGGTAATTTGAAGCCTCGTACTTACTTTTTGTTCCTTTCATGAAGATTATAGAAATTTTAGTATGATCGTAAAGTTAATGCTGAAGGTTGTTTTTTGGCAGAGTTGTTAATATGTTGCTTATAAAAGCGAAGGTGATGCTTCGCAGAGTTTTAAAGGACGGGGCAGTTAACCGTTCGGCTAGAAATAGAAAGTAAAACCTCGATGGCTAAATATCTATTAATCGGTGCTGTTGGGGACCAAACTTCGGTGATGAAGTCATACTTGCTTCTTGGATAAAAGAAATAAGGAAATTCGATGACTCTTCTATAATAATATGTGATGGATACAACTCCGATAATGTGGAAGAATTTGTCGGTGACGATATTTATACATTGAAATCTGATGAAAGCCTATGGACTTATACATATTCTGCGGTTTCAGATCGGGTTCGCAATTCGTCAAATTCATGGGATGAAATACAGGCCAGCTTTTATGATCCAGATTGTGCTTGGAGCGTAATAAACTGTGTGGAAGCAGTTAGACGTCATAATATAGATCAGATTCATATAATCGGTGGCGGGTATTTCAATGAATTGTGGCCCGCGAACTACATAATTTTATTATTAGCCCGACTCATCGCATGGCGATCTGGGGCGCGCATTATTGCAACAGGTCTTGGGTTTCTACCTACAAAACAGGATGACGTTTCTGGACTGGTTGGTATTTTGTCGACGTTCGATTCTGTCGATGTCCGAGATGTCGAGTCTTACGATCTATTAAACTCCCTCGCGCCAGGGCAGGTTAGTTTTTCAGGCGATGATGCACTTCTATCCGTCGGTGATGGTCGGGTGGAGTATCCGCTTCAAATCTTAGATGTCCCCGCGCTGGTGATATGTCTCCAGAACGATTTGTTCCCCGGTGATGCCGCTGCTGCCAGCTTATTAAGTCCGTCTGTAATGGAGTTACTAAAGTCATACGGAATTGGGAGCATTATATATGCTGCAGCTATGGCCGCAGATGTGAGGGGCCAAGTGAGGCGTTACGGTGCCAACTGGAAAGCAATGGCTTCAGCATTTCATTATTAGACCCTAAACAGCTTGCTGAAGATGGCTTTCCCGTAAGTATCGGTGGTTTGACTATTACGTCTCGATACCATCCGCACTTATTGGCAGCATTGTCCGGTTTTAAAGGGTCGCGTTGAGTGCGACGAGTTATTACGATACAAAGCATCAGGCTGTCCGTAATATGGGTAGTAAATGGCCGGTGCTTTATAAAGACGGTATTTACGAGAATATTCATAAAGTCATGGAGGAGAACTTAAAACAAAAACGACCTATAATAAGGTTGTGCGCGATTCTTTTGTAAAGAAAAAGCAAGAGAAAGCTCGATCCGCGTTGATGTGGCTTGAAAAGCCAACCGCGTTACCATTTCACTTTATAGATATTTGGTCAAAGAACCTGCGGTCGCTAGCATTATCAGACGAGAAATGCGCAGGACTTGTAACTCAGCTTGATGCCGCGCTGTTAAATATTGCTCAGATTAGTGAGAATCTTGAGAACGAGAAGGCGGAGAAAAATTTGATCGTCAATAGTCGCACTTGGCGGATGACTGCGCCTGTAAGATGGCTTTTCTCAAAATTTAGGTAGATGTCCCAACCTGCATATATAGTAACGTCCCGCATCATAAGGCTCCAATTTTCTACATTTGTAACGGCCCGATTGCTACCGCCTGTTGAAGCAAAGCCTCGTGACGTAAGACACGTCTTTAGCGACGACGTTAATGACGTGTCTTGAGATTGAGGTAGACGATGCGGATGGAGATACTGGGTCACGAACGCCGCCGTCGGTGGCGGGTCGAAGAGAAGCTTGCGATAGTCAGTTCGGTTGGGGTTGATGGCGCGACAGTAACAGAAGTTTCGCTACGTCACGATGTATCGCGGCAGCAGATTTATATGTGGCGTAGCGAGTTGAAGAGGAAGGGGCTTCTGCCTCCCTCGCCGGAGCCCTTGTTTCTTCCGTTGACATGACTGACGCTCCACTCGGTTCTGAGGCGAACAGTTCCGTCGATGCTTCATCCTCAATGGTTGAATTGCAATGTGAGCGCAACGAATAGCCCACGTCTTTCGTGATTGACGGAATGGGTTTCCGGCTGGCAGTCAAAACTTTTGCTTTGCCCGCTTCGGCATAAAATAGGTTCGGATATTGACGAGTGCTTCAGCGACGTCAGCGGCATCCTGGCGGGTGGCTTTGCGTTTTGTCTCGCCGAGCTTGCGAATTGGCGCAATGATATCGCCGGTGACGGCATGACCGCGAAGAACCGGCTGCCAAAGTCTCGGCGCGTATCCTGTTGCCAGCAAAAGCAGAGGTCCCAATCGAACGGATCAAAGGTTTGATCATCGATCCTGGTGAACCTGGGCCGGTAGTCTTTCGGGGTTTCAGAGAGGCTCCCGAGATACGGTTATATTCCGCAACGATCGTCTGCACGGCCCGATGTTCGGTTGTTTCCATCGGCAGGTTCAGGGCGTCCGGGCCAGTCAGTTCCGGGATCCATTTGCGTGGGTCGATGAACTTTGGGCCAATGATCAGAGCCGTAAGATAACCATCGAGACCGCTCATTGACCAGATTGGCGATGCCGGACGGCGTCCCCTGATAAAGGCTTCGAACGCCGCGTCATCAAGCTTCGGTCGATCCGTCGTCCCCTGGCTGTTGTGCATCATGCCGCCCGTCGCTCCTGCTGCGTCATCGCTTCACGCTCAGCCTTCCAGGCCCACGGCAGGAGACTTTCCATTTCGCTGGCTTTCACTTTGCCGGAGATGATGCGCTCCAGCACATCGGCAAGCCAGACCTCGGGGTCCACACCATTCAGTTTACAGGTGTTGACGAGCGATGCGAGGACAGCGAAAGTCTTTCCACCCCGCTCGTTGCCCACGAACAGCGAATTCTTCCTCGTCAGGGCCACGGATTTCATTGAACGCTCGACCACATTGGAATCGATCTCGACCCGGCCATCATCAAGGCAGGCTGTCAACCCGCTCCAATGGTTGAGCGTGTAGCTGACGGCCTTGCCAAGCGCCGATTTCGCCGACACCTCGTCGCGCAGTTCGGTGAGGTGGACTTTCAGCTCTCTCATGACTGGAGCAGCCTCGCGACGTCTCACGACGAGCCGGGTATCGGCGCTTTCGCCGCGCAGTTTTGCTTCGATCCGATAGACTTCCGCAATCCTGGCAGGATCGACAAAGCCTCCGAAGAACCCGTCAGCTTGACGACATCGACGAACTTGCGCCGCGCATGAGCAAGGCAGAAGGCCAGCCGCATGGGTGCGACATTGCTCTTGCCCCGACGTTTGACCATGGTTTTATAGGCTTGGTATCCATCGACTTGAAGCACGCCGGTAAACGACGACAATTGCCCCTCGATCTCGCGGGCGCTGCGGCTTTCGGCAAAGATATAGGCCACGGCCGGCGGTGCCGGACCATTCCAGGGACGGTCGTCAACCGCCTGCGCCCATAACTGGCAGACCTTGGTTCGTTTGCGCCCCGGCTCGAGCCGCGGCAACGGCGTCTCGTCACAGAACACTCTCGGCTGCGAGCGGATAAAGGCGGTAAGCGCGTCATAGAGAAGCTCCAGCCACCAGGCGACCCGCATCACCCAGGCGCCAAGCGTACCGCGATCGATGATGACACCGCAGGAGGCCAGCATTTGCGCCTGTCGATTGAGCGGGAGATGCCAGGCAAACTTCGAAACAGCGACATGCGCGGCAAACGCCGTGGTCACCATGCCACCGTCCATCACGCGCGCCGGTGCAGGTGCTTGCACGATGGCACTCTCACAGGCCCGGCATGCATAGCGCGGCCGGATCGTCCGTTTGACCCGGACAACAGCAGGTACGATGTCGAGCGCCTCGCTGACGTCCGTGCCGATGCAATGCAGTTCGAACGAACAGCAGGGGCAAATCTTGCTCTCCGGCTCAATGATCTCTTCATAGCGCGGAAGATGCTTGGGCAAGCGGCCGATATTGCGGGCAGACGATCGCCGTGCCTGTGTTTTGTCTTCACCGGCCGGTGCGGCATCGTCATTGGCTGCAACGGGAATATCGCTTAGATCGCCCAGGTCGAGCGTTGCCTGGGCTGGATCGATGATCGTCATCTTCTCCGATTTCGTCCCGAAGAGCTGGCGCTCAAGGAAGGCAATACGCGCTTTGAGATCGGCATTCTCTTCGTCGAGTAAGAGAATGATCCGGGTCAATTGCGCAGCATCCTGAGGCAAGGGATCGGGTCGAAGCAGCATGACCGACCCTATCATATTAGCCTGAATCTTCAAGCAAAACCAATAGGATCAGCCTACTTTTGAGGGTCGTCTCACCGCGTTTCGCTTGACCCGCGTCCAGTCAATGCCAGCTAGCAAAAGCGAGAACTCCTGGGCACTCATCTGCATCGCACCATCGCGGATCGGGGCCAAACAAACTTTCCGCTCTCCAACCACTTTGTCGCCAGGATCATGCCTGACCCATCCCAGTAAATGCAGCGAAGTCGATCCAGACGCTTGGCGCGGAAAACGAACACGTCGCCACAATAGGGATCGGCCGCGAGCGCTGACGCCACCAAAGCCACAAGGCCATTCATGCCGCGCCGGAAGTCGACCGGTTGCGTAGCCACCATGATCTTCACGCCACTCGGCGAAACTCCGATCACCGGCGACCTCGCAAGGCCGCCACCATCGCTTGCGCCAGTTCAGGTGCTACCGGGCCGATAACCGTCATGCGCGCGCCAGCAATCTCGATCTCAATTCGACCCGCGGCAAAGTGGGCGACATCTGACGGCGAGCCTGGAGCCGGCGTTCGATCGCCAACTACCGTCACCGGCACGAACATCGCCTGCTGCGCACTGGACCTCGCAGATCGTTGAGAGGTCAGCCCAGCGTCCCGGCGCCAGACGTTCAGCAAGCCGCGATTGACGCCCCAGCGCCGGGCAACGGCCGAGATGTTAACATCAGGTTCCGCGCTTTCCGCAAGGATCCGCGCCTTCTCCTCGTCAGTCCAATTCCGCCGCTGCCGCCGGCCGGTAATCACCTCGATCCGACGATACTTTCCCTCATGCCTGGCTTCATCCATGTCTTCAAGCATGGCATCAGCGCGATCTCCAATCATCCCGGTCCGCTCCTATCAATGAAGGAGCTTATCTCGCGGCATCATTCACAAAAGAAAAGGTGGGATGTTCGTCGCGCTCACATTGCAATTGCGCTGCGGCCGTCGACTTTGTTTTGGCAGCCAAGTGGAAGGCACGGTGCTGACGCGGCTCATCCGGGCGGTGGAACAGGCATGATTGGACCGGGCACCGGCGTTCGGGTTTATCTTGCCTGCGGCGTCACAGACATGAGGAAGGGTATTGAGGGCCTTTCGATGTTGGCACAGGATGTCTTGCGTCAGAAGCCGACAGGTGGAGCTGTCTTCGCCTTTCGCGGGCGGCGTGGCGATCGGGTGAAGCTGCTGTATTTTGATGGCCAGGATTTTGCCTTTATTATAAAATTCTGCAGAAAGGCCGTTTCCCCTGGCCCTCAGCGGCGGATGGGACGGCTCGACTGACAGCAGCCCAACTGGCGATGTTATGGGAAGGAATAGACTGGAGACGCCCGGACTGGGGTGCTCCGCCGGCACGTGTCGGTTGATTTTATCTTACTGAAACTACTTGTTTTATGGCGTCCTGTCCTGATTTGTGCTAGTCAGGATCATGTCGAATGCGAGCTCAAATCTTCCTGATGATCCAGCCTTTCTGAAGGCGATGATCACCGCCTTGCAGGCGGAGAATGCGAAGATGTCGGCGGCGTTGAAAGCGCATGACCACCTGATCCAGGGTCTGAGGCTACGCATTGCCCGGCTGAAGAAACAGGTCTTCGGCAAGTCTTCTGAAAAGATCGAGCGGGAAATTGCGCAACTGGAACTGGCGCTTGAGGATCTGTTGATTGCCAGTGCCGAACACGAGACCGCGACCGTCGAGGAGCGAAGACGATCCGGCTTGCGTCCCGGATGAGACATCACAAACCAGACCGCTGCGCCGGCGTCCGCGCGTGTCGGAAAATGCGGTTCGCGAACGCCGGGAACTGGATCCCGGTCATTGCTGCCCTGCCTGCGGTGGAGAATTACGCCTTGTCGGAGAGGATGTCAGCGAAATCCTCGACATGGTCGCAGCGACGATGAAGGTTATCGAGATCGCCCGGCCAAAGAAGTCGTGCCGTTGTTGCGAGAAGATGGTGCAGGTTCCTGCGCCCAGCCGCCCGATACCGGGTAGCATGGCTGGTGCGGGCCTTGTGGCCTATATTCTGGTCTCGAAGTTCGACGATCATCTGCCGCTCTATCGCCTCAACGAGATCTTCGCGCGGATGGGTGTCGATATACCTGACAGCACACTGGTGGACTGGTGCGGTCGTGCCATGCAAGTGCTTCGGCCACTGATCGAGCGTATTGAGACCGAGATCATGAAAAGCGATCTCCTCCATGCTGACGATACGCCGATCCGGGTGCTGGATCGCTCATTACGCGACAAGGGACTGGGCAAAGGTGTGAAGAAGGGCAGGATTTGGACGTATGTCCGCGATCAGCGTCCATGGGCAGGCGGCGCACCGCCGGGTGCGGTTTATTACTTCGCTCCCGACTGGAAGGAAGAGCACGTCCACCATCATCTGCGAGAGGCGAGCGGCATCCTTCAGGCTGATGGCTATAAAGGCTATGCGAAGTTATATGAGCCGGGATCGGACGGGAAGCGCCGCTTCCGCGAAGCTTCCTGCTGGGCACATTGGCGGCGTGACTTTCATGACATCTGGACCGCGAACAAATCCGGGATTGCGCGCGAGGCTCTCGATCGGATCGGCGCGCTGTATGATATCGAGCGGGATATTGCAGGTCGGCCCGCCGATGTACGGCTTGTCACGCGTCAAAAGCACAGCAAGCCAAAGGTCGAGGAACTGCGCGCGTGGGCGGAAAAGCAGTTGCTTCGCATTCCGGGCAAAAGCGAACTGGCGAAGGCTTTGCGCTATGGGCTGAGCAGATGGCCGTCATTATCCCTGTTCCTGGAGGACGGGCGTGTGGCCATGGACAACAATGCTGCGGAGCGAGCCCTGAGGCCGATAGGAGTAGGGCGCCGGAATTGGTTATTCGCGGGCGCGGATACTGGCGCGGAAACTCTGGCACGCGCCATGACGATCATTGAAACGGCGAAGATGAACGGCATCAACCCGCAAGCCTATCTGGCCGATGTGCTCGACCGCATTCATGATCACAAAATCAATCGGCTCGATGAGTTGCTCCCTTGGAACTGGAAGCCTCTCACAGCAGAACATGCTGAGGCAGCCTGATGGCGACGGTCAGATTTGTCTTCACGCTCGACTATGTCGCCGAAATGCTCAACGAGGATGCTGACCTTCTGTATGCGATCATCCGCAATGACGATAACCTGACCTATGGAAACATAGTCACTGTCGTAACCGGCGACGATCAAACCACTTCCGCTTTGACGGACGACGGCATCGATGAACTCAGACAGATGCTGGTCGACGCGCGTCAATCAGCCGAAAAATGGCAAGAATTCCTCGAATGCTTTGTCGATGACGAAGAAATCGACGCCCGCGTCAAGACATATTCTCCACGGTAACAATCGGGCGGTTACCTACATTTGGCTGTTGCGTCAGGTTTTTGTTCGCGTTTTCCGCTTCCACTCCAGTTGACGCTTCTTCAAGCAATCTCTACAACGACGACAACCTTGACCTACGGCGTAACGTCAGTTGCTGCCTCCGTTTGCCATAAGCGAAGGGGCAACGGGGCAAATCAAACGTATTCAATTTTAGGGTTAAAGCCAATTCCAGACAATATTGCTTTATATACTTCATACCTGAGAGCTCTGGGGACCTTCCCATTGGCCAGTTCTCGTCGAACGCGAAGAAGGAATAGGATAAATCTTAGTCTTCCAGCTTGATGATATCTGTATGATGCTTCATTCCTTGCTCCATACTTAAATTTCCACAAGTTTTCTCTGGTCACTAAAGAGTAATTCACGCCTTTATTTTCTGGGGTGTCATGGATAACCACACTTTGTGGGCAAAATAAGCCGGGATAGGATGTGGACAGCCGTTGTGTGTATTCTGCATCATCATACCAAATGAAATATTCTTTTAGCGGGAGCCCATGTTTTTACAGCCCAAGCTGGTATTAGTACAGATACGAACGAACACGAGTTCACCAAGAATACTGGTAATTTGGGTGAATAGAAACGTGGCCAGTCCCATACAGGGGTTGGCGTGTTCATTTCGCATAAATCGTTGTCCACCCATCGTACACTGGAACACGCAAATGCAGGTTTCCAATGATGACGTTCCGTGAATGTTTCTATGGAGTTATAAAGGACTCTAGTGCTTCGGGATTCGGATATCCATCATCATCCATTACCCACAGATAGTCGTAACTGTCTTCATAGGCGATTTTGATGCCAGCGTGAAACCCGCCAGCTCACCTACATTCTTGGCTAACACGATATGAGTGATTAGAGTACTGTCTTTGGAAGCTACTATTTGTCGTGTATGGTCCGTTGACGCGTTGTCTATAACGTAGATTGCGTCGACTGGTATCTGCTGGGAGAGTACACTGTCTAAGACTTTGCTTAATTTTTCAGCTCGATTGTAGGTTACAATTACTGCGGCTATAGATTTACGCATTTTTATCTACCAGTATTGAATGATAAAGGTTTTCTATCACTTCGCTTCCAGTCGGCTCGTTAGAGATAATATTATACTTTCTTATTAATTCAGATTTTGTTTTTCTAGAAATTTCGCATCCCTTGTTAGCTTCTGAATAATGTCGACTGTTTCACGGACACACCGATACGGCTCTGGGTGAGTCAAACAAGCATCAGGCAGCAATTCTGATTGTGCACCAACATTTGAAGAAATAGGAATGACGCCGTTTTCGATTGCTTCATAACATACCAGCGCTAAACCCTCATTAGCAGAAGGTAATATAAGTATATCAGAACTTTGCATTAGCTCTTTAACGGGGAGCCGGGGCATGAATTGTTATGACATCAGATAATCCATTTTTAATACGAGGCTTTCAAAGGCAGTCTTATAAGGTCCGTCTCCTACTACCTTTAACTTGGTTGTAGGATGAGTTTTAAGTACCCGCTTCATAATATCAATCAAAAGAAATGGCCGCTTCTGATGAATAAGGCGTCCTACAAATATAAGCTGTAATGGGTCCTTTGCTGTTATCATTCGAAATGATAATAACGGGCACCGTCTCTCGATTAGGCGCCCCAATACGACATTTTTATTTGTAGCAAATTCGTTGTTATAAAATCTGGTTAGCTCGGCGCTAATTACATGATGGTGATTAATGTAGCGACTCCACACTCCGGATACGCGAGGATAACCTCCATCACTGTATTCAAGGATATGAGTTGTGTCTACAATCTTTAGTGATGGGCAGGTGATGTGTAAATGCGCCAGCGCGTTATAGGCCGAAGAACAGTGATGAATATGTAGTGCTTTAACATTTTCTGCTCGTACTAGTCTCTCAAGAAAAAGAGGCCAATCTTCGTTGCGCAGATAACGGTCGGTGCGAAGAAATTTCACATCAGGCATACCTTCGAAGAGTGTTCTTCTCGACTGCTCTGCTAATTTGTCTGCTACTATGAAAACTCTAAAGCCTGCGTTTGCCGCGATATTGACGCAGTCAAACGCAAATTTTTCTGCCCCTCCCATTTCCAGCCAATGCATAGCTATAACTATGGAAGGTTTCTTTTTATTTTGCTGAATTGGCGTAACATTGCTGAAATTACGTGCGATACGTAACTTTTTCCATTGATGAACCTTACGCGATTGCGATAGCTTTCTTTGTTCAAGGCGATACTTCAAGTGTTCGAACATTGTTGGAAAGTATTGAACAGCTACTTGATGAAAGGCAGTGCGTGGAGTCCATGTATCTGGTGAGCTATTGTGATTGGGTAGAGATTCCGGCGGGATCTGAACAATTATGGACAAAGACGGACTGTTTTCACAGTGTCTTGTTTCCTCAATATGTAATAGTTGGCCCTCTATGTCGCATGGATTGAGAGTATGTGACACTACTCGTGGGTTCCCCAATAGGGTTCATCTCCTTGCTTAACTATCAAGCGGATGTTATTGGGGAACAGATATCCATATAACGTACGTATATCATTGATCTGTGATGTTATATAATCCACCGCGTGAGAAGTCATATTCAATCCGGGAAATAGGAGATGTTGTCCGTAGATAGCTAATTCGAACAAATTAAGCAATATGGCTGGCTTGCTCATGGTAGCTCGGTGCTCGGGTTTGGAGGTGATTGCACGCGGTTGCTTTGAACTGGGCATGACAAAACCGACCAGAGCTGTGCGCCCAGCCAGCTCCACCCTGTTGACCAGCAGATTTCAGCAGGTGTTCAACTGGCCCGCACCGCATTGGCAGTCGTAATTACGCGATATAGTGGCCAGACTGATTTAACATTTTGATATCATAAATTCTCAGCGCGGCATCGTTCAACGAACGGTGCCGCGTTTTCGCTTATCACGGAAATAATTTTGACCTGCTTGACGCCGTGCGCCAACTGTAGCACAAACCTATGACACATTTGGCGAATGTGAAAAATGATTTATTGAAATCATTGAGGAATTTGGTCTGGCTGGGAATCCAGGCGTTTGCCTGGAAACTTTTATGTGTCTTGCACCTGTTGCTCGCCCTTTCAAAATTTTGCATGCGCTTACGAAAATTTCATTCCGGCACTTCTCTGCGTTGCCCTTCCGTAAAGCTCGTCTCTACGAGAATAGGGTGTCAAAGTTTATGAGTCCGCGCCGTAGGTATTTGACCTGGGTGAAGTTTAGTGCTCGTGATATAGTCCGCAAAATTTCGCGGGTCAATCGTTGCTAATTTCAAAGAGTGAAGTTGCGCGATGCGTTGATAGACTGGAGTATTGGGGGCGGGTAGACGAAACTGATTACGGAGATTGTATGAAAGGGATCATTCTCGCTGGCGGTAGCGGTAGCCGTCTCTTCCCTCTGACTATTGCAGTTTCTAAGCAACTTCTTCCGATTTATGATAAGCCGATGATCTATTATCCGTTGAGTGTTTTGATGCTGGCGGGGATCAGAGATGTTCTGGTTATTTCTACACCACACGATCTACCACTTTTCCGTAAGTTGCTCGGAGATGGTAGCGAATTTGGCATGGATTTTTCATTCGCGGAACAACCGCAACCAAACGGTCTGGCGGAAGCATTCATCATCGGTCGCCATTTTATCGGTAACGACCATGTGGCGATGATCCTCGGCGATAATATCTATTTCGGCGATGGCCTGTCCCATTTGTGCGAAAGCGCTGCCCGTCTTGATAAGGGTGGTTCCGTATTTGCGTATCGAGTGGAAGACCCCAGCGCTATGGCGTGGTTGAGTTTGATAAGACAACCGGTAAGGCAATCTCCATTGAGGAAAAGCCGATCAAGCCCAAATCCTCCTGGGCGGTCACGGGGCTGTATTTTACGACAATGAAGTCGTTGATATTGCCGCTTCGCTCAAACCCTCCGCGCGTGGCGAACTGGAGATTACAGCCGTCAACAATATTTATCTTCAGCGTGGCGATCTGACAGTCCAGCAGTTGGGACGAGGTTATGCCTGGCTTGATACCGGAACGCATGACAGTCTTCAGGATGCGTCGTCTTTCGTGCGTACAATCGAGAAACGGCAAGGCATCAAGATTGCCTGTCCTGAGGAAATCGGGTTTGAAAAGGCTGGATTGATGGAAACACCGTTCTCGAACGGGCGGAAAAACTTGGCCAGACCGAATATGCTGCCTATCTGCGTCGTCGCGTCGAGGAAATCGGTAGCGAAAGATGATAGTTCGCCCATTGAAGCTTGAGGGTCTTCTGGAACTCAGCCCGCGTAAATTCGGTGATGATCGCGGCTTTTTCTCTGAGACCTATAATGCGAAATCATTCGCCGAGGCCGGGATTGATCTGACTTTCGTTCAGGACAATCATTCTCTTTCAGCCGCCAAGGGTGTTGTGCGCGGGCTTCATTATCAGTTGCCGCCATTTGCGCAGGATAAGCTCGTGCGCGTTGCGCGCGGTGCAATTCTCGATGTTGCGGTCGATATCCGCAAAAGCTCACCAACATTCGGGAAGTGGGTTGCGTTGGAAGTCTCGGCTGAAAAATGGAACCAGATTCTGGTGCCGAAGGGCTTCGCACATGGCTTCATGACGCTCGTGGAGAACACTGAAGTTATCTACAAGGTGACGGATTATTATTCTCCCGAGCATGATCGCTCGATCCGGTTTGATGACCCCGCCATTGGTATCGATTGGCCAATCGCATCTTCAGGCGTCCAGCTTTCCGATAAGGATCAGAAAGCCCCGCTTTTGCCGACGCAGAAGTTTTGCTTGAGGAAATGATATGAATATTCTCGTTACCGGTGGAGCAGGGTTCATTGGTTCAGCCGTCTGTCGCCATCTGGCAGCCGATCCCAAGGTCAATGTCGTCAATCTCGACAAACTGACCTATGCGGGCAATTTGGCGTCTCTCCGTCAGATCGAAAACCACCCGAATTACAGCTTCCTTGAGGCTGACATTTGCGATGACACCGGCGTTCTGGAAGCGTTGCGCGCCAACGAAATCGATGTGGTCATGCATCTGGCGGCAGAAAGCCATGTCGACCGTTCAATCGATGGTCCGGGTGCTTTCATCGAGACGAATATTGTCGGAACGTTTCGCCTGCTGAATGCGGCACTTGCCTATTGGCGGGAACTGTCAGGGCCGCGCAAATCGAACTTCCGTTTCCACCATATCTCGACGGACGAAGTATTTGGCGATCTGCCTTTCGACAGCGGTATTTTCACCGAGGAAACGCCCTATAAGCCTTCGTCGCCCTATTCGGCTTCAAAAGCGGCCTCCGACCATCTGGTGCGCGCCTGGCATGAAACCTATGGTCTGCCGGTTGTGCTATCGAATTGCTCGAACAATTACGGCCCGTTCCATTTCCCCGAAAAGCTGATTCCGCTCGTCATTCTCAACGCGCTCGATGAAAAGCCGCTGCCGGTTTACGGGGCTGGGGCGAATGTGCGGGACTGGCTCTATGTCGAAGACCATGCGCGTGCCCTGGCACTGGTTGCGACGACGGGCAAGCTGGGCGAAAGCTACAATATCGGTGGGCGCGCGGAACGCACCAACCTGAACGTGGTGGAAACCATATGCGCCATTCTGGACAAGAAGCGGCCTCGCGCAAACGGCAAGAGCTATGCCGACCTGATCACCTTCGTGACGGATCGCCCCGGCCATGATCGCCGTTATGCGATCGACGCTTCGAAAATCGAGCGTGAGTTGGGCTGGAAGCCGCAGGAAACTTTCGAGACCGGGTTGGAAAACCATTCAATGGTATCTCGATAATGCATGGTGGTGGGAGCCGATCCGCAGCGGTACCTATGCCGGTGAGCGTCTGGGCAGCACGCGAGTAAGAGAGGCGAAGGCATGAAAACCCTCGTCACCGGGCGGGAAGGGCAGGTTGTCCAGAGCCTTCTTGAGAAGGCGGCTCAACGTCCCGATCTGGAAGTGATTGCGTTGGGCCGCCCGGAACTGGATCTGACAATGCCGGACACCGTGCGCAGTGCCATTGAGGCGATCAAGCCCGACGTCGTCTCTGCCGCCGCTTATACAGCGGTGGATCTGGCTGAGGACGAGCAGGAACTTGCCTTTGCGGTGAATGCTATTGGCGCCGAAGCAGTTGCCGAAGCCGCGAAAACCTGTGGCGTTCCCGTCATCCATCTGTCGACGGATTATGTTTTTGCGGGCGACGCCGACAAACCCTATGTCGAAACGGATGTCACCGGACCTCGCAGCGTCTACGGAAGCTCCAAGCTTGAAGGTGAGCTTTCGTAGCCCAAGCCAATCCGCGGCACATCATTTTGCGGACGGCGTGGGTCTATAGTCCTTTTGGCAAGAATTTCGTCAAGACGATGCTGAAGCTTGCGGAGACACGCGATGCGCTCTCTGTCGTTTCCGACCAATGGGGCAACCCGACCAGTGCGCTCGATATCGCCGACGCGATTATCCAGGTGGCGGATCATCTGGCGGCAGCACCGGAATTTTCGGCTTATGGCGTTTATCATTTGGCTGGAACAGGTGATACGAACTGGAGCGGCTTTGCACACGCCATATTCGATGAAAGTGCCAGGCTTGGCGGGCCGACGGCGACCGTTACGGATATTGCGACCGCCGATTACCCGACCAAGGCCGTACGCCCCGCCAACTCCCGCCTGTCGACGGCAAAATTCCAACAGGCGTTCAACTGGTCGGCACCGCATTGGAAGTCGTCGCTGCGGGACGTTGTGTCCGGTTGGTATGGCTTTCAGCCAAAGAAGCGCAAAACAGTAATTATTAACGCAGTCTGCGTTAAGGATTTGATATTGCCCGCCTATACGGATTATGACCCACAATAAGGTGCATAGGATTGCACCATTGTGGGGATGATGATTTTCGGATTCACGTTATAAGATGGCAAGACTTTTAAGCCCGGCGGGCGCTTGCGGGCGTCGCCTCTTCGATACTGGAAAATCTGGCGGAAAGCATGAGCGGCACATCGCTTAAATTTGGCACAAGCGGTCTTAGGGGATTGGCGGACGAACTGAATGATTTGCCCGCTTATGCCTATTCCTTTGCTTTTGTTGGAATGCTGTCGGAAGCCGGAAAGCTGCAGCAGGGCGACAAGGTCTTCGTCGGACGCGACCTTCGTCCGTCCAGTCCGGCCATTGCAGCATTGTGCATGGCAGCAATTGAGGATGCAGGCTTTCAGCCGGTCGATTGTGGGGTGTTGCCGACCCCGGCACTGAGCTATTATGCGATCGCGCAGCACGCACCCAGCATTATGGTCACGGGCAGCCACATTCCCGATGATCGAAACGGGCTCAAATTCTATCGCAACGACGGAGAAATCGACAAGAATGATGAGAGCGCCATCAGTGGGGTCTATGCCGCTCTGCCAAAAATCTTGCCTTTCGTCATCTGCATGATGCACCGCTCAGCAGTGATGCAATCGACCGCTATGTGAAGCGTTATGTTGATTTTGTCGGACTTGAGAGCCTTCGCGGTTTGCGCGTCGGGGTTTATCAACATTCGTCTGTGGCGCGTGATCTCATTGTCCGTATCCTCACTGAGCTTGGCGCGGAAGCCGTACCGCTCGGTCGATCCGATGTGTTCGTGCCCGTCGACACGGAAGCATTGCGCTCCGAGGATATTGAGCTTCTCGACCAATGGGGGCAGGAAGGGCGTTTCGACGCCATTGTTTCCACCGACGGAGATGCCGACCGCCCGTTGATCGCGGACGAGAAGGGGCGCTTCGTTCGGGGCGATCTTGTGGGCGCGATTACCGCGAAATGGCTTGGCGTAAAACGATTGTGACGCCGGTGACCTCCAATTCCGCTCTTGAAGAACATTTCGAGCGTGTTATCCGAACACGGGTGGGGTCGCCCTATGTCATCGAAGGCATGGAGCGGGCTATCGAGGAGGGTGCTTCTGCAGTTGTCGGTTTTGAGGCCAATGGCGGTGTGTTGCTGGGTACGGATATCAGCCGTGACGACCGCATGCTGATTGCTCTGCCGACCCGCGATGCGTTGCTGCCAATTCTGAGCAGCCTTGGTTCCGTCAAGGAAACTGGCAAGCCATTGTCTAAAATCGCGGCCCGCTTTCATTTCCGTTTCGCGTTGAGCGACAGGCTCCAGAATGTCCCGCAGGAAAAGAGCCTTGAGTTTTTATCCCTGTTGAAGAACGAAGCTGCGCGCAATGACCTGTTTCATCGGGATGATCCGATTGTTCGTGCCGAAACGATTGACGGCGTGAAACTCTTCTTTCATTCAGGCAATGCAATTCACTACCGCGCTTCCGGAAATGCGCCGGAACTGCGATGCTATGTGGAAGCTTCCGACGAGAGCCAGGCGGCGAGGCTTCTGGAAACGGACTTGCCATCGCCCGCAACGCAACGAAGGACAACTGAGCAATGAGCTTTATTCCTGTCATTATCAGCGGCGGCTCCGGTTCCAGACTGTGGCCGCTTTCACGCGATGCGCATCCGAAGCCGTTTATTGAGCTGCCGGACGGCAGCACTCTGATCGGCAAGACCTACAAGCGTGCGGCAAAGCTCAAGGGTGTGGACCATATCCTCACCGTGACCAATCGCGACTTTCTATTTCTGACGCTCGATGCCTATGCCGATGCGAAAGCCCCAAGGTCGACAACGCATTTCTGCTGGAACCGCTCGGGCGCGATACGGCGCCTGCTGTCGCGGTTGCGGCCCTGCATGCGGCTGCGACTTACGGCCCGGATGCGACATTGCTGGTCATGCCGGCCGATCACCTGATCGAGGACGAGGCCGCCTTTGCCGAAGCGGTGTCCAAAGCTCGCCAGCTGGCGGAAACCGGTCGCATCGTCACTTTCGGCATCGTGCCCGATCATCCGGAAACCGGCTTCGGCTATATCGAGGCCGAAGGCACGGATGTGCTGCGCTTTGTCGAAAAGCCCGATGCCGAGACGGCGCAGACCTATGTGGAAAGCGGTCGGTATTTCTGGAATTCCGGCATGTTCTGTTTCACGGCGGGCACCATGCTTGCAGCGATGCAGCATTTTGCGCCGGATATTTTCAACGCCGTGCAGGCTTCGCTCGAACATGCCCGGCGCGGCGTCAACGGGGAGACCAGGACCATCGAAATTGCAAAGGACGATTTCGTGACCGCTCCTGCAATTTCCATCGATTACGCGATCATGGAAAAGGCCGACAATATTGCCTGCATTCCGGTATCCTGCGGTTGGTCCGATATCGGCTCCTGGGCGGCGATGGCCGATCTCATCACGCCCGATGAAGACGGCAACCGTCTGCGTGGCGAAACGGTCATCGAAGACACGACAGACAGCTTTGTCTTGTCCGAAACCCGGCTGGTCAGCCTTGTCGGCGTTCACGACCTCCTTGTGGTGGACACGCCCGACGCATTGCTTGTCGCCCATCGCGACAAGGCGCAGGAGGTGCGCAAGGTCTTCAACAAGCTGCGGGCAAACGGCCATGAAGCGGCCAAGCTGCATCGCACGGCGCATCGGCCATGGGGCACCTATACGGTTCTCGAAGAGGGCGACGGCTTCAAGATCAAGCGGATCGAAGTGAAGCCGGGACGTCGCCTGAGCTTGCAGGCGCACCATCACCGGTCCGAACACTGGATCGTCGTTTCCGGCACCGCGAAGGTTACCAATGGTGACCGCGAGATACTGCTCACAACCAACCAGTCGACCTATATTCCTTGCGGCTTCCGCCACCGGCTGGAAAATCCGGGCATTCTGCCGCTCGTGCTCATCGAGGTGCAAAGCGGCGAATATCTGGGCGAAGACGATATCGTGCGTTTCGATGACGTCTATGGTCGCACATAGGGCGGCCTGACCGGCGCGACTGCAGAGGAAAACGGCGCAGGCTGCATTTAATCGGGAACCATTCGTCGGGACGAATGTTTGCCTTAACATGCCCAGCAAGGAACAGGACCCGGCTACCGATATAATCGGTATGCCGGTCATCGACTTTCAAAAACACGCCCTTTCTTCGATGTGGACGGAACCCTGCTCGATATCGCCGCCAATCCGGACGGTGTTATCGTTCCTGGCGAGCTGCAAAAATCAATTTCTGTTCTTTCGGAATGTTTGTCCGGCGCGATGGCGCTGGTCACAGGCAGATCAATCGCGTTTATCGAGGAGCGCTTTCCCGATTATCACGGCCCGATAGCCGCGCTCCACGGCGCCGAATTCAGGCACGCGTCAGGTCTGGTCGAACTGATCGCACCGGACGAACATTTTCTGATTGCCAAGGATTTTCTGCGTCAGGCTGCATTGCGTGTCAGCGGTTTCCTAGCCGAAGACAAGGGGAGCGCAGTTGCCCTTCATTATCGCGCTGCGCCTGAAAAAGCCGACTTGGCGCATGATCTTGTCGACAAGGCCTTGAAGCTTGCCGGGGCGGATTGGATCGTGCAGTCGGGCAAGATGGTTTTGAACTGCGGCCTGCCGTCAGCGACAAGGGCGCGGCCTTGCGCCGCTTCATGGGGAAAAGCCCTTTGCTGGCCGGGTTCCGGTCGCCTTCGGAGACGATCTCACCGACCTTTCAATGCTTGAGGCTGCGGCGGAATTGAACGGCAAGGCAGTTGTGATCGGGCGTGCGATTGATCTTGCCCGCGCGCGCGGCTGGGTAATCCGGACGAATTGCGCCTTTGGCTGTCCGGTATCACAGACAAGCATAGCAATGAGAGGACTTGATGTATGGGACGGCTGATCGTGGTCTCCAATCGTGTTCCCTTGCCCGATGAACAGGGCAAGGCGCCTGCGGGTGGGCTGGCCGTGGCATTGCAGGCTGCGCTGAGTGAACGTGGCGGCATATGGCTCGGCTGGTCCGGCAAGACGCTTCCTAATCGTCAGGCCCAGGAGCTGACGATTCGTGATGTGGGGCCTATTCGCTATGCATTGCTTGATCTCCACAAGAAGGATATCGATGAATATTACGCAGGTTTCGCCAATCGTATGCTCTGGCCGCTCTGCCACTACCGCCTCGATCTGATCGATTACACGCGCAAGGACATGGCGGGATATTTCCGGGTTAATCGTCTGTTTGCAAAGCATCTTCTGCCGATGATCGAGCGGGACGATCTCATCTGGATTCATGATTATCATCTCATTCCGATGGCCGCCGAACTGCGCGATCTCGGTGTCACCAACCGCATCGGCTTCTTCCTGCATATTCCCTGGCCGCCCGCCGATATCCTGTTCACGCTGCCCGTGCATGAGACAATCATGCGTGGCCTCGCTTCCTATGATGTCGTTGGCTTTCAGACTGAGAACGACGTCGATAATTTCATCGGTTGCCTGCGACGTGAGAAAATCGGCAAGCCTCTGGAGGATGGTGGTCTGTTCGAGGCTTTCGGCCATCAGTTTCGCGCCGAACGTTTCGGCATCGGTATCGAGACCGCCGTCTTTGCTGAAATGGCGAAAAGGCACAGCGTCATTCGACGGTGAAACGCATGCGCGACAGCATGTTGGATCGCGATCTTATCATCGGTGTGGACCGGCTCGATTATTCCAAGGGCATCACGAACCGCATGGAGGCTTTCGAGCATTTCCTGAAGGTCGATCCCGGCAATCGCGGCAAGGTCACTTTCCTGCAGGTCACCCGAAATCCCGCCCGAGGTGCCTGAATACAAGGACATGCAACATGCAGTTGCTGAACTTGCCGGGCGGGTGAATGGAGCCCATGCGACGGTCGACTGGACGCCGATACGTTATATCAATCGTTCCCTGAACCGGGAAGTGTTGGCGGGGCTTTACCGGCTGGCTGCTGTCGCACTGGTCACGCCGTTGCGCGATGGCATGAACCTCGTCGCCAAGGAATATGTTGCCGCGCAGGACCCCAAAAATCCCGGTGTGTTGATTCTGTCCCGTTTTGCGGGCGCAGCGCAGGAATTGGATGGTGCGCTTCTGGTCAATCCCTATGACACCGAAGCGATGGCCTATGCCATGGCCCGGGCACTTGCCATGCCGCTGGAGGAACGCAAGGAGCGTTTCGAAAGCATGATAGCCTTTCTGACAACACACGACGTCAATCGCTGGTGCGACGACTTTTGAACCGTCTTTCCCCAGCTGATCGTCAGCTTACGGTTTATCGATGCCACGTTTGGCAGCTTCTTCCGAAAGATGAGGTGAATCGAAATTGGCCGGATCCGACGTTAGCAGAGCCGCGTCAGTTTCACGGGCATCTTTGGGCGACATGCCAAAACGGGATTTGAATGCTTTGGTAAATTGCGTCCCGTCATTAAAACCGCAGCGATAGGCGATTTCCTTGAGCGATACGTGTCGGTCACGTTCGTCGACGAGAATTCGATAGGCGCGATCCAACCGCTTGTCGCGGATAATTCTGGCAACGCCACCGTCCATATGGAATGCCCGGTAAAGACGCGAACGAGAGATGCGAAGGCTCTTGATGATGAAATGCGGCCCTAGCAGTGGATTGAAAAGGTTCTCATCGATATAGGCGAGGATGCGCTTGCGCATGGGCAGGTTGGCCGGAAGAGTTTCGACTGCACTGCCTTCCGCGCCGCGGATGCTGGCGCTAAGTAATGTGAGCATTGCATCTTGGGCTGATTGTGCCTCGATCCTGTTAAAATTCCCGCTCAATGACTGGAGATTACGGAGAAAATTGAAAAGCAGGCGCGTCATGGGAGCATCAGCTGGCATGACGAGGCCGTGCAGTTTCCGCAGCCCTACGATTTTTCCAGTTCGCCGCGTGGTATCATCACTGTGATGCGAGAGCCGCCCGATGCCCGACTTTCAACAGTCTGCGTCAGATCGATGATGATGATATCGCCCTGTTTCGCTTCTATATAGAAACCGTTGAAATCTCCGCGCAGATCACCACCGGTGATAAGTTGCAGAATATATTGGTCGGCACCGCTTTGCGCGATAAGCTTCGGGGCACGCATGTAGTTTTGTGAATTGAACGAAGTCGCACCAATCAGGATCGAGCCGATAGAACGGGCAACAGCCGCTCCAGACAACTGGTGGGCATCGTCCTCGTCCGTGATTTCATATATGGGGTTGAGGACGGCACGCCAGAACTCATCGCGCAGCTTTCCTTCTATCATGTCCGTAGAGTATGAAGTCTCGTTATTCATCACTAACCGTTTAGCCTAAGGTCATGGCTTTTGATTTGAAAGTGAACTATGCATGAAAGAATCAATAATATGTTAGCTAGTTATGGTCTTATTGATTGTTGCAACCAATAAATCAGAATTGCATTCTTATGGTCTGCAAATAGATTTGTCGATATGATTTGTGGAATTGGGGTTTTATTAGGTCTGTGTATATGATTGCTAGCTAATATAAATAAATGGGTGTTGGGTACTCAGAGCCCTTTTGAAAAGGTTGATTGGTGCTGTTGGTTGTGATTCAAGCTTTTGATGTGGACACGAGAGAGCCGTGGCCGGATGGCCGATATTCGCAAGAAGCAGAAGCGCTACCCGACGGACTTGACTGATGCCGAGTGGTTGCTGATTGAACCCTTGATGCCAACGGCCGGGCGGCGCGGACGCCCCCGCAAGACTGATCTGCGTGAAGTCGTCAATGCACTTCGTTATCTGGTGCGGTCGGGTTGTGGTTGGGAGATGCTGCCGAAGGATTTTCCGCCCTGGCAAACGGTTTATTGGTGGTTCCGAGCTCTGATGCGGCGCTTCCTGTTCGTCACGCTTCACAACATGGCTGTGATGATTGACCGTGAACAAGCCGGGCGCGAGGCCAGCCCAACTGCCGCAGTCATCGATAGTCAATCAGTCAAGGCTCCCGCCGCCACAAACCGTGGTTTTGATGCGAATAAGAAAATCGTCGGCCGTAAGCGCCATATCGCTGTGGATACGGACGGACGGTTGCTTATGGTCAACCTGACCACCGCCGATATTTCCGACAGTGCAGGAGCGCAGGCTATTCTTGATGCGATCAGAAAGCGCTGGCCGTGGGTGAAGCACCTGTTTGCCGACGGCGCATATGATCGAGCCAGGCTGATGGACAAGGCAGCTTTTCTCGACTTCGTTATTGAAGTTGTACGCCGTATCGAAGGCGCACAGGGTTTCCATGTTCTACCGCGCAGATGGGTGGTGGAAAGAACCTTTGGATGGCTGGTGCGATGGCGACGTCTCGTACGTGACTACGAGCAACGCATCGACGTCTCCGAAGCCATGATCCACATTGCTCTCGGAGCCCTACTCATCAGGCGAATTGCTCATTGAAGACCTTTTCAAAAGGACTCTCAGTTTTCAGCGCTCGCAGGTCGCTGAAAATCCTGGGCTTACGCCGCGGAACGAATAGGCCGGTCCGTCAATTTTATTTGGGGCGTCCTGGTTGGCGATCAGGCGAAAGCGGTTATTGAAGCTGACCAACTTCAAACCGATATTATATTATTGGAAGAATGTTGCGATATGAGACTATTTTTATTGTTTTGGCGCTTGCCCTGATTAGCTGGTCGAATGTCGCTTCTGCAGCCGGGCCGAAGAGAAATTTCGGCATAGAGTGCCGACGCATTCCCATTCAGGGACAGGTTCTCCAGATGCAGTCACACGGCCATCCTGGGCGATGCCCTTGTCGAATCCCGCTGGCCAACGGTCACAACGTGCCGTCGTCATCCGAAGGCGGTGCCGTCACCGCAGCTTTTCCGCTATGAGTGCGGACGCTAGTGTGGTGGATTTGAAGTTCCTGTCATTTGGATGGCATCTGCGTTCAGCAACTTCAAATCCGTAAGCAACCTCGCTCCTGTATGAGACGAATTTCGGATTCGCCACCAAGTCTGCGCAACCGAATTAGGCTCCGCAGACCGATTTCAGGGGTCAGTAGGGGCTGTCGACCTTGCCCATCTCTACATAGACAGTCTTGATCTGGCTGTAATGGGCAAGGGCTGCAATACCGTTTTCGCGTCCGATACCGGATTGCTTGTAGCCGCCGAACGGTACTTCTACCGGCGTCAGGTTATAGGCGTTGATCCAGCATGTCCCGGCCTTGATCTGGCCGATGACGCGATGGCCGCGCGCAATATCGGCGGTGAACACACCCGCTGCCAGACCGAACTCGGTATCATTGGCGCGTGCGATCACTTCCTCCTCGTCGGAGAATTCCAGAACGCTCATCACCGGCCCGAAAATCTCCTCGCGCGCGATGGTCATGTCGTCGGTCACATCCGTAAAGACGGTCGGCTCAATGAAATAGCCTTTGTCGAAACCCTGCAGCTTCGGCACGCCGCCGCCGCAGGCGAGTGTCGCGCCTTCTGCCTTGCCCTTTTCAATATAGGACAAAACCTTGTCGCGTTGGGAGGCGTTGACGAGCGGACCCATCTGTGTTGCTTCATCCAGCGGATCGCCAATGCGGATTTTTCGCGTGCGTTCGACCAGCCGCTCGACAAAGCGCTCGCACACCTTCCTGTGAACGAAGACGCGGGTGCCGTTCGAACAGACCTGACCGGTCGAATAGAAATTGCCGAGCATCGCGCCGCCAATGGCGCTTTCAAGATCGGCATCGTCAAAGATGATGATCGGTGACTTGCCGCCAAGTTCCATGGTCACGTGCTTCAGGTGTTCGCCTGCCTGCGCCATGATGCGCTTGCCGGTCGGCACCGAGCCGGTGAGGGACACCTTGGCTGTCAGGCGATGATTGACGAGCGCGGCACCCACATCGCCAAAGCCCTGCACGACATTGAAGAGACCGTCGGGGAGACCTGCTTCCTTATAGGCTTCAGCCAATGCGAGCGCTGAAAGCGGCGTGTTTTCGGACGGCTTGAAGATGAAGGCATTGCCCATGGCGAGCGCCGGCGCCGATTTCCACGCCGCGATCTGGATCGGATAATTCCACGCGCCGATACCGACGCAGATGCCGAGCGCTTCGCGGCGCGTATAGGCAAACGAACCGCCAAGCTCCACGAACTCGCCGTTGAAGCCGGAAATGATGCCGCCGAAAAACTCCAGCGCATCCGCTGCCGAGGCGGCATCCGCAACGAGGGTTTCCTGAAGCGCCTTGCCGGTATCCAGCGTTTCGAGCTTCGACAGCTTCTTGTTTTTCTCACGAAGGATTTCCGCTGTGCGGCGCAGGATGCGGCCACGCTCGACGGGCTTCAAGGCTGCCCATTCGCCCTGCGCCTTCAGCGCCGCCGCGTAGGCCGCTTCGATCACATCGGGCGTCGCCGAATAAAGCTTCGCAATCTCTTCGCCGGTTGCCGGATAGATGACCGGCAGCGGCTTGCCCGCCTTGTCTTCCACGAATGCGCCGCCAATGAAGTGCGAGGCTTTGGGTTGTGCTTTCATTGTTGGTTCCTTGTTTAAGGCAGTAGGGCAGTAAGGCAGTAGGGCAGTATGTTTTAAGCGCAGGGAACATGACCTATCTATTGTTTTACGCATGTCTTTAGCCCGAAACCGGTTCCCACTCGGGAGACATGCTCTAACATATTGCCCTACTGCCTTACTGCCCTATTCCCTGGACCGCGTCAGTCTGCCTCCCTCCACCGCGGATTGATCCAAGGCTCCTGATTGGAGCGCGCGAGCGGCGTACGACCGAGAATATGATCGGAGGCCTTTTCGCCGACCATGATCGACGGGCCGTTGAGATTGCCGTTGGTAATGCGCGGGAAGATGGATGAATCCGCAACGCGCAGGGCTTCGACACCGATCACCCGGCATTCAGCATCGACCACTGCCATTGGATCGTCAACCGCACCCATTTTGCACGTACCGCATGGATGGAAGGCGCTTTCAACATGCTCGCGGATGAAATTGTCGATTTCATCGTCGCTTTGAACATGCGCGCCGGGCTGGATTTCCGCGCCGCGATAGGCGTCGAATGCTTTTGTCCGAAGATTTCCCGCGTCAGCCGCACGCAGTGGCGGAAATCGGCCCAGTCATCTTCATGCGACATATAATTGAACTTGATGACAGGCTTTTCGCGGGGTTGGCGGAGCGCAATGTCACACTGCCGCGAGATTTCGACCGCATTGGCCCGACATGGGCCTGAAAGCCGTGCGATTGCGCTGCCGCCTTGCCGTCATAGCGGATGGCGACCGGCAGGAAGTGATACTGGATGTCGGGATATTCCACACCTGCCTTCGAGCGCACGAAAGCAGCGGATTCGAAATGGTTCGTCGCGCCGTCGCCCGTCTTGAAGAACAGCCACTCCGCACCGATTTTCGCTTTCGAGAACAGGTTCAGCTTGGAGTAGAGTGTGATCGGCTGTGTGCATTCCTGCTGGATATAGACCTCAAGATGGTCCTGCAGGTTCTGGCCGACGCCGGGACGATCCGCCACCACGTCGATGCCGTGTTGTTTCAGTTGTTCGGCCGGTCCGATGCCGGAAAGCATGAGAAGCTTGGGCGAATTGATCGATGAAGCGGCAATAATGACCTCGCGCCGCGCACGGATGGTCGAGAAGCTGCGGCCTGCCTCGATTTCAACACCAACCGCGCGCTTGCCCTCAAGCACGATCTTGCGGGCCAGGCCCTTGACCAGCTTGACATTCGGGCGCTTGAGGGCCGGTTTCAGATAGGCATTGGCGGCAGACCAGCGACGACCATTATGGATCGTCTGCTCCATCGGGCCGAAGCCTTCCTGCTTCTCGCCATTATAGTCTTCCGTGACTTCAAAGCCCGCTTCATGGCCCGCCTCGACAAAGGCATGAAACAGCGGATTGTCGCGCTTGCCGCGCTGGATATAGAGCGGGCCGCTGGTGCCGCGCCAGCCTTCCTGACCGCCGCTCGAATTTTCCATGCGCTTGAAATAGGGCAGCACATCGGCATAGGCCCAGCCGCGCGCGCCGCTTTCCGACCAATAGTCGTAGTCGCGCGCATGGCCTCGGACATAGACCATGCCATTGATCGAAGATGAACCACCAAGCACCTTGCCGCGCGGGGTGACAAGGCTGCGCCCGCCAATATGCGGTTCCGGCTCGGTGGAAAAGCCCCAGTCATAGGTTTCCATATTCATGGGGAAGGAGAGGGCGGCTGGCATCTGGATCAGCGGGCCGACGTCCGGCACGCCATATTCAATGACGATTACCGAATAGCGACCGTCTTCCGAGAGACGGTAGGCCATGGCCGATCCGGCCGAACCGGAGCCGATGATGACGAAATCCGCTTCCATGCTCATTTTGCCCCCATAAGCTGAACTGCGATGTAATCTTCCACCAGCGCTATGGCCGAGGCAGCATCAGGCGCGTCGGCGCCGAGCGCGTGACGGATATAGAGACCATCGATCATGGCACCCGCGCCTTCAGCAATGCGGCTGGCCCGCTCGCGCGTTGTCAGGTGTTCAAGCGCAAAAACGAGGTTCGAATGCAGGCGACGCGCATAGATGCGCAAAAGTCGACGCGTCTCCTCCGACTGCTGCGCATGCACGTAGAAGGTGAGCCAGGCCGCAATTGTTTCCTGCGCGAATTGCGATGCGGAAAAATTGACCGCGATGATCGCAGCGATGCGCTCCTGTGGCGTTTCAGTCCGTCCAATGGCGGCGTTCAGATCCTGCCCCAACTCGCGCAGCAGGTGGCGCATCGTGGCGAGAATGAGCTTGTCCTTGCCGCCGAAATAATGATGCGCGAGCGCGGGCGAAACGCCTGCCTCATGGGCGATCTGCGCAACGGTCACGTCCAGCGAACCGCGCTGGCCGATAGTGCGAATGGCGGCATCGATCAGTTCGCGCCGCCGCAAGGGTTCCATCCCGATCTTGGGCATAATCGTGGTCCGTTCTCAGGCTAATTACCGGCCATTCTAACGTTGATTGACTCATCAATCAATAAAACCAGATATGCAAATCATGCATTTACCGTCGTAACAGTGGGTGGCTTGTATGACAGGGAGCCTTGCCGGGGAGGCGCCAACTGCTTACATTCAACTGATGAGCAGAGCTTTCACCAAAGAACAGGATGATGCGCCAACCGATCTCGGTGAGCGCCCGGTCAGTCCGCATCGCAATCTCGTCACGCCGACGGGCCTGAAGATGATCGAGGATGAAATCGCCCGACTGCAGCGCGAACTTGCGGATGCCAATGTCGCTGGCGAACGTTCGGCGATTGCGCGTATCTCACGCGATCTGCGCTACTGGACGGCGCGGCGCGAAAATGCCGAGCTTTCGGTTCCCGCTCCCGACAGCGATGTCGTGCGTTTCGGCATGACGGTGGAACTGGAAAATCTGGACGACGGCAAGGTCCGCCGCTGGACCATCGTGGGCGAGGACGAAGCCGATCCGTCCAACGGCAAGATTTCCCACGTTGCGCCGGTCGCGATCCTGCTGTTCGGCAAGCCGGTCGGAGATGTCGTGAAAATCAATAATGTCGAATGGGAAATCGTGTCGCTTAGAGCATAATCCGACCGGAGTGCAACGAGGATCGACAAGATTATGCTTTGGAAAGAAAGCTTAGAGCGCCGATCTGATCCAATCAGATCAAACCGCGCTCTAAGGTTGTTTAGTCTTCGTCTAAAGCGACGGTATGGTCGCGGAAAAACGCCGCAGCACCCAATTCATCGATTTCACTCGTCGAAACCATCAGGACGAGCTGGATAATGTCTTCCTGTTCGGCCTCAAGACTGAAACCATTGAAATAAAGAAACAAGTCGGCGGCAGCCAATCCTGTTCTCTTGTTGCCATCCACGAAAGGATGGTTCTTCAGCACTCTGAACAGATAGGCCGCCGCCAGGTCGAAAATATCCAGATCGCCATAGGCTTCCTTTTGCAGCGGACGCGCAAATGCTGAATCAAGCAAGCCGTTATCGCGAATACCCGCTGCACCGCCATGCAGACGCAACTGCTCCCGATGCAGTGCCTCTATGAATGCCCGCGAATGAAAGTCGATCATTGAGCGAGCACGCGATAAGCGGTCTCGTATTTTTCATCCGCTCGCGGGCGATCTTCATTTTCTTCTCGAAGATTTCCGGGTCTTCCGTGCTCCTGGTCAGTCTCAGCCCATCCTTGTCTGCGGTCAGGACCAGAGTGTCGCCAGTTTGTACGTTCAACTGCTCCAGCATTTCCTTCGGGATGATCACACCGTCGGAATTGCCGATTTTGCGCAGGGTTACGTACATGGCTTTTCTCCTATGTTATAACGCATGATATAACATGGTGCGCCTGTGGTGTCACCACAAGCTACAGCCAGCCCTTGCGACGGAAATAATAGAGCGGCAGCAGAGCGGAAGCGACCATCAGGCCCAGCGCCATCGGATAGCCCCATGGCGATTGCAGCTCCGGCATGAAAGAGAAGTTCATGCCGTAGATGGAAGCCACCAGTGTCGGCGGCATGAAGCCGACCGCCGCCACAGAGAAAATCTTGATGATGGCGTTCTGCTCCACCGAAATCAGCCCGACGATCGTATCGAGCAGGAAGGTGACCTTGTTGGACAGAAAATCCACATAGGCGGTCAGCGATTGCGTGTCGCGCTCCAGCGACTTGATCCAGCTGCGGGTTTCCTTCTTGCCGGATGCGGGATTGTTCGTCGCCGACAGATAGACCAGCATGCGGCTGATGCCCGCCAGACTTTCGCGCATTCGCGAGAAAGGTTCCTGTCCGCCGATCTGGGTCAATATGTGCCGGAAGTCCTGCGTCGTCATCGGGCGCGCCTTTGGCTGGCGGCGATAGATGGAGTGCGAGGCGGCATCGATCTTGCCCGCCACGCCTTCCAGAATATCGGCGAGCCGGTTCGTTGTGGCTTCGGTGATGCCAAGCATGATTGACAGGCCCGAGCATTTGGGTGAGATCAACCCGTTGCCCGGCTTGGTCGAGCGCATGATATAGGTGCTGAACGATTTCGGATTGGCATAGCGCACGGTTATCAGGCGCGAACCGTGCAGGATGAAGGTGATCGGCGCCAGCTCGCGATGGTCGAGATCGACCGCATGCAGAATCGGAACGGTCAGATATTGCGCGCCGGTTTCCATGTAGAATCGGCTCGATTCCTCGATTTCCGTCATATCTTCCCGTGTCGGGATCGAGATGCCGGTCCAGGCCTCGACAATGCTGTCTTCATTGACGCCGGGAGCGAATAGATCGATCCAGATCACATTCTCGGGCAGTGGAGTACCCGGCTCGACTTCCACTTGTTCGAGGTGGTCTCCGGAAAGGCTGTAAAGTGTGATCATACTGGCACCTGAAGTCTGGCCCGAAATCTCGAGCGGCTGGATTATGGGCACTGTGCGCGAAAATTGTTAACGGAATGCGGCAGTGGTTACCAGTCTGGCGACAGGAATTTCAAATCCGCCACGCCAGCTGCAATCAGCTTGCTTCATGACGGTTGACAGCTTCATTGCACAGGTCTAATTCATCAAGTCATCAGATGACTTTGGTGAGACTATGAAGGCGATATCCCGCAAGACTTTGACGGATTCAGCCATGCAGTCGTTGCGTGGGGAAATTATGTCAGGACGCTGGTCGATAGGCGACCAGCTACCGAATGAGGCCGCACTTTCCGCAAAACTTGACGTCAGCCGTGGTACAATACGTGAAGCCGTGCGGGCGCTTGTGGCGCAGGGAATGCTGGAAACACGGCAGGGTTCGGGAACCTATGTCCGCTCCACTGCCGACACGGCGCGCAGCCTCGACCGCATCCGCCATACCAGTCTGCGTGACCGCTTTGAGACTCGGGCAGTTCTGGAAACGGAGGCGGCACGGCTTGCCGCCTTACGCATCACGTCCAAGGGGATTGCGCATCTTGAGAAAATGCTGGCACAGCGCGGCAACCGCGATGAAATCGACCGGGCAACTTTCGTGGCCCGAGACTTTGCCTTCATGAGGCCATCGTCGCGGCCTCGGGCAATAGCGCGCTGATCGAGGTCTATGCCTTTTCTCTGCTTCCATTCGCGAATCCATAGAAGCCACGCTCGACGGTGAACTGCCTGAGCCCAGCGATGAAGCGCATCGCCAGATCGTCGAAGCCATCGCTTCGGGTGATCCCGACAAGGCCGGAGCAACGGTTCGCCGCTTCATGGCACCCCTGATTGAAGAACTTGAAAGGTTGCTGGCATCATGAGCCACACGAACACAGCCCTGCCGGGCACGACAGAAAACGAGGCGATGCTGCTGCCTGAAGCGCTGGTTGATGCGGAAGCGGACAGCGTTCCGCCGCCGCCTGTCCAGCAACTGCCAGGCAAGGCGATGGGCATTTTGCTGGGGTTGAGCCTCGTGCTGATCGCCGCCAATCTGCGACCGGTATTTTCCAGCGTTTCCGTGCTTTTGCCGGAAATCATCGATGCCACCGGCATGTCGTCCGTTGCGGCCGGTATTCTGACCACTTTGCCGGTGGTCTGTCTTGGCGTTTTCGCGCCATTCGCACCACGGCTGGCGCAGCGTTTTGGCGCTGAACGGGTTCTGCTTGTTGTTCTGGCTGTGCTGACCGTGGGCACGGCACTTCGTGGCTTCGGTTCGCTCTCCTCGCTCTATATTGGTGCGGCGCTGGCCGGTGCCGCCATTGCAACGGGCAATGTGTTGCTTCCGGGTGTCGTCAAGCGTGACTTTCCCAAAACCGCAGCCATCATGACCGGTCTTTATACGATGGCGCTGTGCGGCGGTGCCGCAGCCGCAGCCGGTTTCACCATTCCGATCAAGGGAGTGCTCGGCGGTTCCTGGAGCCTCGCTCTGGCCTTCTGGGCCGTTCCGGCAGCAATCATTCTGATGCTGTGGCTGCCGCAGGCCATGCGTGCGAAACACAATGTCGCTCATTCGGGTTTCAAGGTTATCGGCCTGTGGAAGGACAGGCTGGCCTGGCAGGTAACCTTGTTCATGGGCCTGCAGTCTTCCACCGCCTATATCGTCTTCGGATGGCTGGCGCCGATCCTGCGTGAGCAGGGCCTGAGCCCAGCAGCTGCGGGCGGTCTGGTGTCCTTTTCCATCATGGCGCAGGTCATTACCTGTCTCGGGGTGCCTTCCATTGCCACCCGTCAGAAGAACCAGAGCCTGCTCAATGTCGTTCTCTGCGCCTGTGCGGCCTTGCCATTGATCGGGTTTCTTTACCTGCCGCAGTGGACATTCTGGATACTGGCCGTGATTCAGGGCATCGGGCAGGGTGGTCTCATCGCTGCAGCCATGATGGTGATCGTTTTGCGGGCGCCGGATTCGCACACCGCAGCCCATCTGTCCGGCATGGCACAGTGCGTCGGCTACACACTGGCTGCGATTGGACCGCTCGTTGTCGGGATGATCCACAGCGCGACTGGCAGCTTTGCGCCTGCGGTGCGTTCTTTGCTCTGCTGGGGTTGGGGCTGCTATCGCCGGATGGGGGCAGGGCGCGCGCAACATGTGGGCGTGCAGGTCATCAAGGAATAGCGGCAACAAAACCCCGGCAAAACCGGGGTTTTTCTTTATTCCCACACGAAAGGCATCAGGCCTTTTCGTACAGCTCTTCGACGAATTCCCAATTGATGAGGTTGTCGACGAAGGCTTCGAGGTACTTCGGACGCAGATTGCGATAATCGACATAGTAGGAGTGTTCCCATACGTCGACGCCGAGGATCGGCGTTGCGCCGTGAACGAGCGGGTTTTCACCGTTTGGAGTCTTGGAAATTTCAAGCTTGCCGTTCTTGACCGACAGCCAGGCCCAGCCCGAACCGAACTGGCCGACACCGGCGGCGATGAAATCTTCGCGGAACTTGTCATAGCCGCCGAGATCGGACTCGATTGCCTTTTCGCTTGCCTGGCAGCTTCTGCCGCCGCCGCCCTTCTTCATCCACTTCCAGAACTGGATGTGGTTGTAGTGCTGGCCGGCATTGTTGAAGAGGCCCTGGTTCTTGCCGTAGCTTTCCTTGACGATCTCTTCCAGGCTCTTGCCTTCGAGGCCGGAGCCTTCGAGCAGCTTGTTGCCGTTGGTGACATAAGCCTGATGGTGCTTGTCGTGATGAAGTTCAAGCGTCTCGCGCGACATGAAAGGCGCAAGGGCGTCATAGTCATACGGCAGGGCGGGCAGTTCGAAAGCCATTGGAAACTCTCCTCTTTTCTTTCAGCTTACATGGCAGCTTACGTGGGCAGCTTGCGGCGGGCCGAGCAGACGCTGCCTAAAACTTGCGTGCGGAATCTACATAGGCCGCATCGGTGCGGGCGGCAATGGCGCGAATGAGCAATTCAGCTTCAAGACAATGAATTATTATTGAAATCACAGTAGGATGGCGCAGAGTTCATTTTTCAGCATCACGGTGCGATTGCGCCTCAAGGGAGGAAATGGTGTCCCACAGTTCTTATGTCTTCGACGCTTATGGCACATTGTTCGATGTCCATTCGGCGGTGCGGCGACATGCGGATAAAGCCGGGCCGGACGGGCGGGCATTTTCCGAACTGTGGCGGGCAAAACAGCTCGAATATTCCTGGGTTCTCAGCCTGATGGGCGCCTATAGCGACTTCTGGAAACTCACCGAGGATTCGCTCGATTTTGCATTCGCGCGCTATCCTTCGGTCGATCCGGCATTACGTAATGACCTGCTCGATGCCTATTGGAAGCTCGATTGCTATCCGGAAGTGCCCGGCGCCCTCAAAAGCCTGAAGGAGAAGGGAGCGCGGCTTGCAATTCTCTCCAACGGCTCACCCGCAATGCTGGAATCCGCTGTCCGTTCGGCAGCGCTCGGCGTTCTCCTGGATGATGTCATTTCGGTCGATGAAGTCAGAAAATACAAGACCGCCCCGGCGGTCTATGAGCTCATCACCCTGCAATGGCGGCTTTATCCGTCAGCGATTTCGTTCCAGTCTTCGAATCGCTGGGACGTGGCAGGTGCGGTACGGTTCGGCATGCGCGGGGTCTGGATCAATCGGTCCAACCAGCCTGACGAATACAAGCAGTTTGCTCCGGCGCTCATCTTGCCAAGTCTTCAACTGCTCGACTGAGTTCTCACTAAAAGTTGAACTGTGCGATTTATTGAAGGCTGGCTCTAGCACCCAAAATTGTGTCGCGGCTGCAACACGAGCCATACTGGTGGGCTTTCGCCATGTTTAGGCCGCATTCCGAACGGGCGTACGCCACATTTTTCGGGCGTTTTCCGTGCAACCAATCACCGGAAACAGCCGTTTACGGACGTTTCGATAGCTCGCCGCGTATCTGCCACAATTGGCTGGGTCGCAATTCGTTAACCCTGAATGTGTATCTGTAACCCCTCCCGTCACTAAACTGGTTTTCATATGCAAACGACCCTTACCCGCCGTTCCTTTCTGACGGCAATGACAGCAACAGCGGCCGCCGGCCTGGCCGGTTGCGCTCAGTTGGGGCAGAATGTTCCAATCATCGATGTGGATCAGTCGGGCAACCCGATCAACCGCACCCCGCAGGCCAATGTCGACGCTTCCTATGGCGGCTGGGCGCAGATGTATGCCGCCGTCGAAGATGGCGGCTTCCAGCTTCCGGCAATTCCGATCCAAAAGATGGACAAGCGCTATCTGCGTCAGGTAGTGCAGGATCCAACCGGCGAAATGCCCGGTACTCTGGTCATCGATACCTCCAACCGTTTCTGCTATCTCGTTCTCGACAACGGCCAGGCGCTGCGTTACGGCGTCGGCATCGGTCGTGAGGGCTTTGCATGGTCGGGTCGTGCCGTGATCCAGTACAAGCGCCAGTGGCCGCGCTGGACCCCGCCGGACGAAATGATTGCCCGCCAGCCGGAACTGCAGCCTTATAGCGCCAAGAACGGCGGCATGGCGCCGGGCCTCAAGAATCCACTGGGCGCGCGTGCGCTGTACATTTTCCAGGATGGCAAGGACACGCTCTACCGCCTGCACGGCAACCCGGAATGGTGGTCGATCGGCAAGGCAGTCTCTTCGGGCTGCGTGCGCTTCCTGAACCAGGATATCATCGATCTTTATGATCGCGTACCGCCGAAATCACCGATTCTCGTGATGTAATGGCGCGTGCCGAAACGGCAGATCGCAAAAGCCCCGGACAGCCATCTGTCCGGGGCTTTTTCTGTGATGCTACAGGTTCACTTGCCGTTGTCTTAAAATAAGCCACTTTCCGCGCGGACAAATCGTCGGAGCAAGGGGAGGGAAACCATGTCCGAGGAAAAAGCCGCCAAGGAAGCCGTGAAAGGGCCTGCATCCTATTTTCCGTCCATTGAGAAGAAGTACGGACAGCCCGTCCAGCATTGGCTTTCGCTGATTGAGCAGCGAAAGGGCGACAAGCATATGGAAATCGTCAACTGGCTGAAGTCGGAATTCGACATGGGGCACGGCCACGCCAATGCCCTGGTCGCCTACGCCCTCGCCAAACCGGCGAAGGCGTGACGCTGGCATTTTCTACCGCTTGAAACTGCCGAGAATGCCGCGCACGAGTGCGCGGCCCAGCGAGTTGCCAACCGAGCGGACGACGGATTTCATCGCGGCTTCCGCGACGGTCTGGCGACCGGAGCGACGGCCGGTGCCAAGTGCGGTGCCGACGAGATCGCCGAGGATGCCACCGCCGCCTTCTTCCTCTTCCTTGGTCTTTTGCTGTGCTGCGGCAGCATTTTGCGCTTTACGGGCCAGCATTTCGAAAGCGGAATCGCGATCTACAGCCTGATCGTATTGCCCGGCAACCGGGCTTGCAGCGATGATCTTCGCGCGTTCTTCCGGCGTCAGCGGGCCGATGCGTGACGAGGGCGGACGCATGAGTGTGCGCTGCACGATGGATGGCACGCCCTTGGCCTGAAGCGTGGAAACCAGTGCTTCGCCGGTGGCGAGATTGGTGATCGCCTGAAACGTGTTGAAATCAGGATTCGGACGGAACGTATCGGCTGCGGTTTTCACGGCATTGGTTTCGCGCGGCGTATAGGCGCGAAGTGCGTGCTGCACGCGATTACCAAGCTGCGCCAGAACCGTTTCCGGCACGTCGAGCGGGTTTTGCGTCACGAAATAGACGCCAACGCCCTTGGAGCGGATCAGACGCACGACCTGCTCGACACGGTCGACCAGTGCCTTCGGCGCTTCATCGAAGAGAAGATGCGCCTCATCGAAGAAGAAGACGAGCCTTGGCTTGTCGGGATCGCCAACTTCCGGCAGTTCTTCAAACAGTTCCGACATCAGCCAGAGCAGGAAGGTGGAATAGAGCCGTGGGCTCATCATCAGCTTGTCGGCGGCAAGCACGCTCACCACGCCGCGCCCATCGGTCGTGGTGCGCATCAGGTCGGAAATCTTGAGCGCTGGTTCCCCGAAGAATTTCGAGCCGCCCTGTTGGTCGAGAACCAGAAGCGAGCGCTGGATCGCACCCACCGAAGCCTTGTTCACATTGCCGTATTTGCCCGAAAGCTCGGCGGAGCGCTCCGCCATTTCTGCGAGAATGGCCTGCAAGTCCTTGAGGTCCAGAAGCAGCAAGCCTTCTTCATCCGCCAGGCGGAAGGCGATGTTCAGCACACCTTCCTGCGCGTCGGTGAGGTTCATCAGGCGCGACAGAAGCAGCGGCCCCATTTCGGAAATGGTCGCACGGACAGGGTGCCCCTGTTCCCCGAAAATGTCCCAGAAGATAACGGGCGCGGCGCGCATTTCGTACGGATCGAGCTTCACTTCCGATGCGCGCTTGAGAAGGCCGTCATTTTGAACGCCGATGGCACCGATGCCGGAAAGATCGCCCTTGATGTCGGCGCAGAAAACCGGAACGCCAGCCGCCGAAAAGCTTTCGGCCAGAACTTGCAGCGTGACCGTTTTACCGGTGCCGGTCGCGCCGGTGACGAGGCCGTGCCGGTTGCCATATTTCAGCGCTAGATATTCCGGCTGCTGGTAGGAGTCGTCCGGCTTGCGGCTCGCGCCAAGAAAAATAGCGTCTTCGGCAGTCATCAGGCAGCTTGCTCCCTCTGTTCAACTATAATAGCAGGGCGCTAAGATGCTAACGCATCACGCCCTGAAAATGCTCAATTGCCGCACGGGCTTAACCACGTCTCGATAAGTCAAACTCAATGAGACTTGGTATAACTTACGATATAGAGCAAAATCCGGCCGGAGTGAAACGAGGATCGGTAAGATTATGCCGGATCGCGACCCTCAACGCTCAGGATAGCCGTTCGGGTGGGCTGGAATGGCTTTCAGATAGGTGGCAATGGCGTTTCGGTCCGCCTCGGTGAGATGGGCCATATTCGCAACCACATCGGTCATCGATCCGCCGAGCGAATCGAAATCCGGGGTAAAGCCGCTCTGCAATGCATAGGCGATATCGTTCTCGCTCCAGCCGCCAATGCCTGCTTCATCGGGCGTGATGTTCGGCACAACGCCGCGTTTTCCATCGCTGCCGGTCTCCGGCGACAAGGCTCCGGCGAGCCATTTGCCGGTATCCAGCCCGCCAATCGCATTGCGCGGCGTGTGGCATTCGCCGCAATGGCCGAGTGCTTCTGTCAGATACTGGCCGCGTTTCACCTGATCGGAGGCATTTGAAATTTCCACCGCAGGCTGGTCGGACAGATATAGCTGCTTCCAGAGGCCGAGCCCGCGCCGGATATTGAACGGGAAGGAAAGCTTGTGCGGCGCTGCGACATTGTCGGAGGGCGGCAGCGTTTTCATGAAGGCAAAGAGATCGGCCACATCCTGCGGCTGCATTTTGGTATAAGAGGTGTAGGGAAGGACGGATAAAGATGTTCATCCTGCTTGCCGACGCCCTTCAGCATCGCATTGGCAAAGTCCTGGATAGTCCAGGTGCCGATACCCTGATCGGACGGGGAAATATTGGGCGCAATGAAAGTCCCGAAATCCGAAACCAGTTCGTGCCCGCCCGCCAGAACCTTGCGCGCATCGCCTGATGCCCCCGGCGCGGCGTGACAGGAAGCACAGCCGCCCGCCCAGAAAACCTGTTCGCCCTTGACTGGATCGCCAGGCTTCATCGCGTCCAGAATGGTCGCGTCCACTTTCTGTGGCGCGGTCAGAATCCAGAAAGCCGCAGCTCCAACGACGACCACGGCGCCTGCGACATATGCCAGTTTTCGGACCATTTCATCGGTTCCCGTATGGCGGTTCCGGCGCGAACCGGACCGCTCTTATGATCGCTATTCAGCGTAACAGTTCCAATGTGCGAAGGCGCTGGAAAACTGCACCGCACTTTGTCGGAAATGCCTTCGCACACCGAATTTTCCGTCCGGTGCGCTCTGTGTCAATTGTGAAGATCAGTTCTTCTTGACGCGATAGGCCTGATGGCAGGAACCGCAATTGGCGGCGACCTGTTGGAAGGCTGGTTTCAGCGCATCGAGATCCTGCGGCTTGGCAGCCAGTCCTGCAGCCGCATCGGTCTGGAATTTTTCAACGTGCTTGACGAAATCGTCCTTGTTTTCCCAGATTTTCGGTGAGGCTTCGGTGTCGCCCTGATCGGAACCTGCCGGGAACAAAGCGTCCACATCCAGTTTCTTGGCATCGGCATCGATCTTCTCCAGCGCTGCAAGCGCTGTGGCGGCATCGAATGGCTTCTCGCCTTTGATCATGGGAGCAATCGACCCGACCGAACGTCCAAGATCCTTCATGATTGCCTGACGATCGGCAGTGACATCGGCCTGCGCGACACCGGTAACCAATACCGCCGCAGAGCTGACAGTCAGAAAAACAAACGCATGCGATCCTCCGCATTTAAAATTGAACAGACTTCGTCCCTTGGTTCAAATATCCGATACAATGCAGCACATTGCAATCATCGCATCGGCTAAATCCCCAATGCGGCAAGTATCATCCTGAGTTGACAGTGGTTATTACACTGGTTTCACGTTATCGTGAAAAATATGACTGATATACTATTGTTTATACTGAGCCGGGTTTGTCGGGGCAGTACAAACAAAAGCCCCGGAAAACCGGGGCCTTTTCAAGCGTATGAAGTTCGATCAGACAAACTGGCCGAGGCCCGGAATGGCGCCGATGACGGCGTCAACCGGTTCGTCACCGGCCTTTTCCTTGGCAAAGCGGATGGTTTCCTTGGCAACGCCGGAAATTTCACCCATGCCGAGGCCCGCACCCATCAGCTGGGAGCCGAGACCCATCACGCCGCCCATCAGGCCAGACAGGAAGCCGCCGCCCTTGACCTGCGCGATTGCTTCTTCAGCGCCGGGAAATGCTGCCAGAAGCTTCTGGACTTCCGCTGCCGGGCCTTCCTTCTGCAGGAAGGCGAGGATCATGCCGACTGCCTTTTCTGCCGTTGCCGCATCGATGCCAACTTTGGAGGTGATGCGTGCGATCAGTTCTTCCATGGAAACTCTCCCAAAAATCTTACGTTTACGTAATATGCATTCTCGCCTTCGCTTTGCAAGCCGCCATGAGCGAAAATATTAGAGCATGATTCCGAAAAGTGGGAACCGGTTTTCGGATAAAATCATGCTCAAACAAAAACTTAGAGCAAGACGACGATAAAACTTACAAACATCCCGCTCTTGGAGAATATGACTCGTGAGGTGACGAGATAATTACGCTGTTCGAATTTCCTGCAATTCCAGTTCCTCGATCATGACCTGCCGCATGACGAATTTCTGAATCTTGCCGGTTACGGTCATTGGAAACTGATCCACGAAGCGGATATGGGCCGGAACCTTGTAATGGGCGATCCGCTGCCGACAATATTCAATCAGTTCTTCCTCGGAAAGCTGGCCGTCCTTGTGCAGCTTGACCCAGGCACAGATGATTTCGCCGAATTTCCGGTCGGGAATGCCGAATATCTGGACATCGCTGATCGCGGGATGGGTAAAGAGGAATTCTTCAATCTCGCGCGGATAGATGTTCTCGCCGCCGCGAATGATAAGATCCTTGATGCGTCCGACGATGTTGCAATAGCCTTCCTCGTCTATCGTTGCGAGGTCTCCGGTGTGCATCCATCCTGCATCGTCGATAGCGCCGGCTGAACTTTCCGCATCGTTCCAGTAACCGCGCATGACGCTATAGCCGCGCGTCAGCAATTCGCCCTTTTCGCCACGCGGCACCACCTTGCCATCTGCATCGACGATCTTCACTTCCAGATGCGGGTGAATGCGCCCGACTGTGGAGACGCGCCGCTCCAGCGGATCGGTCGTCGAACTCTGGAAACTGACCGGGCTTGTCTCGGTCATGCCATAGGCGATGGTGATTTCGCTCTGGTGCATCTCGCTCACTACACGCCGCATCACTTCAATAGGGCAGGGCGATCCGGCCATGATGCCGGTGCGCAGGCTGGTCAGGTCGAAGCGGCTGAATTCCGGGTGATCGAGCATTGCAATGAACATGGTCGGCACGCCATGCAGCCCGGTGCATTGCTCCTCTTCAACGGTCTGGAGCGTCAGGAGAGGGTCGAAACTGTCGTTCGGGACCACCATGCAGGAGCCGTGAGTGACGCAGGCAAGATTACCGAGCACCATGCCGAAGCAATGATAGAACGGCACCGGAATGCAGAGCCGGTCCTGTTCGGAAAGCTGCATCGCCTCGCCGACGAAAACCCGTTATTGAGGATATTGTGATGGGAGAGCGTCGCGCCCTTCGGACTGCCGGTCGTGCCGCTGGTGAACTGGATATTGATGGGATCGTCGAATTGCAGGTCTTGGGCAAGCTCTGCCAGTTCTTCGCGCGTGACATCATCGCCGGATTGGGCGACGTCACCGAAATTCAGCATGCCGGAGGTTTGTTCCGCACCCAGCCGGATCACGCAGCGCAGCATGGGAAGCCGCTCGGATATCAGATGACCGGGCCGGGCTTCATCCAGTTCGGGTACGATGCTGCGCAGGATATCGATATAGTTGCTGGTTTTCAGCGACGGCGCGAGGATAAGCGCTGCGCATTCGACCTTCCCAGCACATATTCCAGCTCATGCGCTCGATAGGCCGGGTTGATGTTGACGAGGATCAGACCCGCCTTTGCGCTCGCAAACTGGGTGAGAATCCATTCGAGATTGTTCGGCGACCAGATGCCGAGACGCTCGCCGGGGCGCAGCCCGATGGCGAGGAAGCCTTCGGCAAGTTCGTCAGTCAATTGCCTGAGTTCGCGATAGGTCAGCCGGACATTCTGGTGTCGGACGATAACGGCCGGACGGTCGGGATATTTTTCTGCGATCTGGTCGAGGTGCCGACCGATCGTATTACCGATGAGAAGCTTGTCGCTCGCACCATGAACATAGCTGGGAACATAGCTGGCCTGCTGCATTTCCGATCCTCCCAAACCGAAGATGACGCCCGAAGGCGATGCATCAAGTGATGGGAGGATGCCATTCGCGGAGCTTCGTGGAAACCGCAGTTTTATGTTCGGGTTCAGCGCTTGGTGCAACGCACCAGCGTAGCGGCACCGGCATTGGTATATTTGCTCTGCATCGTATAGAGCCAACCCTTGCATTCCGACATGCTGCTGAAGCACCGGACACGGTCGATCGGGACCAGCCCGTCGCCGCCGGTGATGAAGGGCGAGTCGTCCACGCCGCTGAACTGGCCGACGATGATGCCGCTGCCTCTTCTCGGCACGCTGCAGCGCTGACCGGCAAATTCGCCCACATCCTTGCGCACCTGCGCCTCTGCCGACATCGGCAGCGCGACAAGGCCCAAAACCGCGAGCGAGGCGGAAGTGAGGCAAACAGCAATGACCTGACGCAGCATCGGTCTCTCCCTAAAAAGAATAGCTATTGAACAATACTATAAGATCATAAGCGAAATAGCGCGTTCTTCCAGAGCATGTCTCCCGAAAGTGGGAACCGGTTTCAGGATAAAGACATGCGTAAAGAAGGAAGCATCGCACCCATAAAATCTGGATGCGATGCTTGTTTTCAAGGCTCAGAGCGTATCGCCCGCCTTGCCCGTCACCTTGAGCGCGAAGGCATAGGTGTAGGCAACTTCTTCCAGCCGCGAGAAGCGACCCGACGCCCGGCATGGCCCGCATCCATATTGATGCGGAACAGGACTGGATGATTGTCGGTCTTGAGCTCACGCAGTCTGGCGACCCACTTGGCAGGCTCCCAATACGTGACGCGCGGATCGGTAAGCCCGGCCACGGCCAATATGGCCGGATAGGCCTGAGAACTGACATTATCGTAGGGTGAATAGCCCGCAATGGTCCGGTAATCCGCTTCCGATGTGATCGGATTGCCCCATTCGGGCCATTCCGGCGGGTAAGCGGCAGGGTGTCGTCCAGCATCGTGTTCAGCACGTCGACGAACGGCACTTCGGCAATGATGCCGCCGAATGCGTCGGGGCCATATTGGCAATCGCGCCCATCAGCATGCCGCCTGCCGAACCGCCATGTGCAACGATGCGGTCATGACTGGTGAAGCCTTCGGCAACGAGATGCTTGGCGGCGGCAATGAAATCGGTGAAGGTGTTCACCTTCTTGTCGCGCTTGCCGTTTTCATACCAGGCGAAACCCTTGTCCTTGCCGCCGCGGATATGCGCGATGGCGTAGACGAAACCGCGATCCACGAGCGACAGCCGCGACGTGCTGAAGCTTGCGGGAATGGTGATGCCATAGGAACCGTAGCCATAAAGCAGGCAAGGGGCCGAGCCGTCGAGCTTCGTATCCTTGTGATAGAGCAGGGACACCGGCACCAGTTCGCCGTCCGGTGCCTTGGCGAAGACCCGGCGGGTGACATAGTCTTGCACATTGTGACCGGAAGGAACTTCCTGCGTCTTCAAAAGCGTCCGCTCGCGCGTGCGCATATTATAGTCGAAGAGCTGTTCCGGTGTCGTCATGGACGAATAGGAGAAGCGGATCACATCCGTATCATATTCGGCGCTGCCATGAAGGCCGAGCGAATAGGCCTCCTCGTCGAAGGCAATGGCATGTTCCTCGCCGGTTTCGCGGTCGCGGATCACGATGCGCGGCAGGCCGTTATCGCGTTCCATCCAGACAAGGTGATGCTTGTAGGCCGAATGCGACAGGATCAGCCGTCCCGGCTTTTCCGCCACGACCTCCACCCAGTTTTCCGGCTGCGGCGAGATGGCAGGCGCCTGACAAATCTTGAAATCCTTGGCGCCATCCGCATTGGTCAGGATGTAGAACACATCGCCGCCCGGCGCGATGTCATATTCCGTACCGGTCTTGCGCTCCATGACGAGCTGCGGCTTTGCCGCCGGATCGCTGGCAGGAAGGAGCCAGCATTCCGACGTCTCATGGTCGTGAATGTCGATGAAGATATAGTCGTCCAGCGCCGAGCCGCCGACGCCGAGGAAAAAGCCCGGGTCCTTTTCTTCGTAGATCAGCCTGTCGTCCGACTGGTCCGTGCCTACCTTGTGATAGAAGACTTTGGACGGTCGATGGTTCTCATCGAGCCGCGTATAGAAGAAGCCCTTGCTCTCCGCATCCCAGGCACCGCCGCCATTCGTATCGGTGACGATGTCTTCAAGGTCTTTCATGGATGTGAGGTCACGGACTTTCAGCTTGTAGAATTCCGAACCCTTGTCGTCATAGCCCCAGATCAAAAGCTTGTGATCCGGCGCATGGTCGGCCGATGCAAGGCGGAAATAGGCCTTGTCCTTGCCTTCGATATCACCGTCGAGAAGGATGGTTTCTGCGCCGCCGTCACGCGGCGTGCGAATGAAATAGGGCTGTTCGCCACCGGTGCGATAGGACACGCCATAGGCGAAAGGGCCATCCTTGGCGGGAACGGACGAGTCGTCTTCCTTGATGCGCCCGCGCATTTCGGCAAACAGGCTTTTCTGCAGCGCCTCCGTGTCCTTCATCAGTTCTGCCTGATATGTATTCTCTGCTTCCAGATGCATACGTATTTCAGGGGACAGAACCGACGGATCCTGAATACTTCCTGCCAGTTATCTGCACGCAGCCAAGCATAGTCGTCGGTGCGCGTGATCCCGTGGCGGGTGTCATTGACTGGATGCTTGGGTGCGTGCGGCGGTTGAAGTTGGGAGGAGTTTTGAGACATCCACAATTCCGATGAAAACTGTTTCGATTTGCTGCAAGGCCGGTAAGCCGTGCCTTCGGGCGGGTGATACTGGTGTTTATATAGTTGGCGGAGAAGGCGAAAGCGAGTTGATTCCGTTGAAATATATTTGAACAATGCCTTTTGAGGCCCGATTCTGCCGTCAAAAGCTACGTAACGGAAGCATGTTAGTCTTGAACTTCGTACAAGAAAACTTGAGGGAGAAAACTATTGCTAACGTTGTCCGGGCAAATTAAAGGAAGCCGTGCAGTGAACTGTGGCTTCATCCATATCCTTCAATAAATGACAGGGGCGGCGACGTGAACACGTTGCGATTCAAAGTTTCCCTATCGTAGCAAGGTTGAGTTCGAGTTTTTCTATTTGCCGATTCAAGAAGAAAGACTTGTTATTAATGTAATGTGGTTTGACAATTCTATTGCAAATGACATTGTCAACTGGTATTCGCAATCGCGAACGGATGGGGCAGAGTTTTGGAATACGTAACGACGATGGCAGGCGGGGATCTCCAGTCGTCGATTACGCAACAATAAGAAGTAAAAGGAAATCTGATGGAAAATCTGGACACGCACGACGAAAGCGCAGAACTGCTTCTGAGCCTTACTGCAGATGTTGTCGCTGCTTATGTCGGCAATAATTCGATTCGTGCAGGCGAACTGCCGTTACTGATCGCTGAAGTACATGCTGCTTTCAAGCGTCACGTCGAACGTGAAGAAGCGCCTGTCGTTGTTGAGAAGCCGAAGCCCGCAGTCAATCCGAAGAAGTCGATTCACGACGACTACATCATCTGCCTTGAAGACGGCAAGAAGTTCAAGTCACTGAAGCGTCACCTGATGACGCATTACAACATGACGCCTGAACAGTACCGTGAAAAGTGGGATCTCGACCCGAACTATCCGATGGTCGCTCCGAACTACGCTGCTGCTCGTTCGCGTCTGGCGAAGAAGATGGGCCTGGGCCGCAAGCCTAAGGAAGCTTAATAGACCTGACTCCCGGACAGGACGCGCTTTGTCGCATCTGTTCTGTGAACTTTATAGAAATGGCCGTTATCGTCGAGCTTGTGCTTGTCGATAACGGCCATTTTGTTTTGGGTTTAGCTCTTCCGGAAGTTGATGATCTTTTCATCCGATCCGGTCGAATGCCTGCTTCAATGCAATATGCCGGTTCAGGTCGTAACTCAATGGCCGCACGCTCCCTTCAGTCGCTCCCTTTCCATGAGACGTGTGAGACGTCGTTTGGTTCGTTCCTTCTCTTCCTGTGAGGCTTTGAGAACTTCATCCAGATCGATACCCGCAATGATCTGCAAGGCAACCTGCTGCATCGCCGTCAATTGATTCTGTTTTTGCCGGGCAAAAATAGTGTGCAGGCATGTTTGAGTTCCGCTTCCATGGCCATTTTCCTCATTCTCAGATGCGAATAAGCATGCGCCATGTCAGATAGTGTTGGATAATATTCCTAGAATTTGCCGGTTTTTCCTGTAAGATAACCGCTGACCATGCAGGATTGAGGCGCATTAATGTTGCGTTGACAAGGCCTTAGCTCATCTTAGAACTTGCGAAAATAACCAAAGACGACAGTTCTTTTACGAAACTTATCCACACTTGCAATTTCCTCCGTATAAGAAGATATTCCTATTCTGGTGAGGGAAGATGAATGTCTTTGGAACTATCGGATGTCATTCATACGCGGGCGGAAGCTTTCGAAGCATTGAAGCTGATTGCTGCACGGCACGGGCGAAGCCTTAGCCTTGAAAGGGTGGAAGGGACCGCTGACCGGTCGCGGCAGCAGCAGAATGTAGCGCTGTGCGATGCTCTCATCGATTTGCTTGTGGCAATGTTTGGAGTTTCCGGCACAAGCTGCGGTCTCCGTTGCGGTGCCGCCGCGAGGTTGCCCGTGTCCGGCAGATCGGTATGTACGTCGCACATACGGCTTTCGGCATGGTGATGAGTGAGGTAGCGGCCGGATTTGGGCGGGATCGAACCACGGTGATGCACGCTTGTCATCTGGTGGAAGATATGCGTGACGATACGGAATTCGATGCAATTGTCTCAACATTTGAACGAATTGCGCAAAGCGCCTTCACGGGCTGGAGGATGGCGGCATGACCACGCAACTGTCGGTATCCGAAGCGAGAATCCTGCGCTTTTGAAACATGATGGCTGTGAGGTTCAGGATTCCGTTCGCGCTTCGCATGTGCTGCTTGCAACGGATCAGGGGACTATTGCCGCTTCCCGTGCTGAACTGGAGGCGATGCAGACAAAGGGATTGCTGCATTGGAATGAAGAGCGGCTTGTTCCATCGCAGCCCGCTAAGCGGCGTTCGAAAGATGACGGCAAACCATTACCTCGCTCGGCAAAAACCTGCAGTCCATTGAATATGAACAGGGCGAAAGGGCCGAGATCAATCCGGAGGAATCGCCGCTGGCCATGCTCTACAGGCGCAGAATCTGAATGGTGCTTCCTTCATTTCGGAAAGCGAGTTTCTTGCCGGTGAAAGGCTGCGCACCGACTTCACGCGCGGATCGCTGATGCCATCCGTCACGATGCGCTGGGACACCAGCGTCAGGGCTAGGCGCAGCGGACCGGGCGGCATGGCGGAACTGACCGATATTGCGCTTGCCAGCCGCATTCGCGTCGAGCGGGCATTGGAGGCGGTCGGACCGGAACTGAACGGCGTTCTTGTCGATGTCTGCTGCTTCCTGAAGGGTCTCGAAACCGTGGAACGTGAGCGGCAATGGCCCGCACGTTCGGCCAAGATGCTGCTCAAGGCCGGTCTTGCGGCGCTGCACAGGCACTATAATCCTCATGTCGAAAAGGCCCGGAATGCGGACACAATCCTGCACTGGGGAACCAACGACTATCGGCCGCATATGCGGCCACAGAATATATGAGGTGACACCCTCATTGACACCTTTCGGGGCGGGGCTATCGCCTCTTTCTCAAAGGGACTTTGTACCCGTTGGGGAAGTGGGGAGATATCACATGAATTCGGTACGGGATCGGCTGGAAAGCTCTCTGTTGCAGCTGGAAGCGCGGGCCGGGAGCGAGCACGTTTTCAGCAAGGTCTATGCGCAACAGGCGCGAGCCGAGGCGGATGCCGCCGATGCACGCCTTCGCGACGGACGCGCGCTCGGGCCGCTCGACGGGCGTATTGTTTCGATCAAGGATCTCTTCGATATTGCCGGAGAACCGACGCTGGCCGGTTCGGTTATTCGCCGCGATGCAACTCCGGCAACGCAGGATGCCGCGATTGTCCGGCGTCTGCGCGATACGGGCGCCGTCATCGTCGGCAAAACCCACATGACCGAATTTGCCTTCACGCCGGTCGGTCTCAATCCGCATTACGGCGAGCCGGGCAATGCCATCGATCCCGCACGTGTTCCGGGCGGGTCGTCGTCGGCGCCGCAGTCTCGGTCGCAGAAGGTACCAGCGAAATTGCCATCGGTTCGGATACAGGCGGATCGGTGCGCATTCCGGCAGCGTTGAACGGTATTGTCGGCTTCAAGCCGACGGCCCGGCGCATTCCGCTCGACGGTGCTTTTCCGCTGGCGCCGTCGCTCGATTCCATCGGCCCGCTGACCGGAACGGTGGCCGATGCCATTTTAACCGATGCGATTATGGCAGGCGAAACGCCGGTGCTGCCCGATGCCCTGCCGCTCAAGGGTCTGCGCGTCGCGCTGCCGAAAGGCTATCTATTGGCCGATATGGAGCCGGATGTAGCAAAACACTTCGCGGCCACCGTCGCGCTTCTTGAAAAGGCAGGCGCGATCATTGCCGATCTGGAAGTCGACGATCTGATCCAGCGCCTGCGCGAGGCAACCCGCGTCGGTTCCATCGCCGGGATCGAGGCAAGCCATATCCATGCCTCGACATGGCTTGGCGATCCTGATGCGAATGTCGATATCCGCGTGAAACATCCGCTTTCCGTCCGCGTCAAGGTTCCGATGGAAACCTATCGGGCGATCATGGAAACGCGGGCAATGCTTGTGCGCGAAATGGATGAGCGTTTGAGCGATTTTGATATGTTCGTAACGCCGACCACGCCGATTGTTGCACCGACGATTGCCTCGGTCAGCCATGACGAGGCTGAATATGACCGTGTGGAAGGGCTGCTCTTGCGTGATACGCAGGTTGGAAACCAGTTCGACCTGTGCAGCATCACCGTGCCCATGCCGGGCATGACGCTGCCGACCGGTTTCATGCTCAGCGCACGCGGTGGCACGGACAAAAGGCTGCTGGCCGCAGCCCTGTCGGTCGAGAAACTTTTAGAGCCTGAATCAAAAGCGGCATGTGAGTGCGAAAATGGTAATTTTCGAGTACCGGAGCGCAATGTACTTTTAGGTACATGAGCACCGGAACGCAGGTAAATTGCCATTTGCAGCCGCACAGGGCGACTTTGGAACGGGCTCTTAGGCTGATCTTTCGCCAGCTCTGCTTCACGACGGATGCGCGCCACCATGGCGCGCAGGCCGAGCGCTGCGGCGTCAGATGTTCATCGAGGCCGAGCTTTTTCAGAATGGCTTCCGGGTCCACGGCGAGAATGTCCGAAGCCTTGTGGCCCGAATAAAGCGCCAGCACGATGGCCACCAGACCGCGCACGATATGCGCATCGGAATCGCCCAGAAATTCAATGACAGGATCGTTGCCGCCTTGCGGCAGCGTCTTGAGCCAGACCTGGCTCACGCAGCCCTGAACCTTGTGCGCCGCATCGCGGGCATCGTCGGGATAGGGCGGCAGTTCCTTGCCGAGGTCGATGACATAGCGATAGCGGTCTTCCCAATCGTCGAGAAATTCGAAATCGGACATGATGCTATCGATGGTCGTGGTCATGGTACTCGCCTGAAAGAAGTTTCCTGCCGCTTATATAGTCACGAAACGCCGCGAGGTCACGGAAAACTAGCGCGAAATGGAACCAGTCGGGCGGCGGTCGAGTGCGCGTAGGGCTTCTTTCCGCGATGTCGGGATGGGAATGCCAGTTCCGGTCTGCGCAGGTTCGGCAGCTGCCGGTTCCACTTTGCAGGCGGTTGCGGCTTGGTGCCGAAACGGTCGCTCAGATATTCGAGCGCGGCGCGGCTTCCTCCAGAAGCCCGCTTCCGGCGCTGGAAACAAGCGAGGTTCCGTTCTGGCAGAAGGAAGGGTTGTCGATGCACAGCTTGCCCAGTTCCACGGCGGTTTTGCCATTGGCGAGAAGCTGGTCGATTGAATCCGGCTCCCGCTTCGTCTCGGCAATGGCTGGCTTCTCCTGCGGCTTGCTTTGCTCATCCGCAGGGAAGATGCGCGGCATCACGATGAACGCCAACGACAGCCAGAATACGGATTTGAGGAGAAAACGGATCATCGCCCTGCTTTTGTTGCGGTGTATTGGCGTCAATGTCCGACGAATTGGAAAAGATTCCGTAACCGTCCAGTTTAAACGTTAAAATTGCACGCGGGCAGAAATATGGTCTCGCCGATTGCTACACTCTGTTTACCATAGACAGAAAAGCAGACCCGGCGTGTCACTTATCCGCTTTGGACGGTCCCGTTTTATCGTTTCTTTAAAGCCTCGGCTGCAATCTGTTGCTGGCTGGAAGAGTGTCGTCACGGCGAACAGTTTTCCGGTTTTGATTATGCAAGAGTATTGAGTGAGTACGGCACGTTGAACGCCATTCTTTTGAAAACAGCCGAAACCGTCCGCATGAATGTGCAGGCGATCAGCCGTTTTACGAACGTTTCTGCCGCCGCTGGGTATCCAATCCCGATACGGCCTCCATACGTGTCATCGGTTCGGTTCTCACCGTGCCGGTCCTGCTTTGCGCTGCGGTGCTTGGCTCCGGCGTAACGCCGGGCTTTACGGAATTTGCGATCCTGGCAGCAAGCTTTGCAGGCGTCGCCATGATCCTGTGTGCGCTGTCGCTTATGGGCGTCGCAGTGCCTTTACTGGCTGGCCTGAACTTCACTGCCTATGGCGCGGGTCTTGCGGTCATCGGCGCTTTTCGCATGGCAATGCAGTTCTGTGGCTGATGGCGGCCGGTCTGCCGCTTGAAGTCTGGTTCGCGACCCGCAAACCGGTTGCAGCCGCCGCAAGTGCAGCATTTGCAGCCATGATTCTCGGCTACTTTGCGACGGCAAGCGGCGGCGCCATTTCCGGCGGCAGCTATGTTTCCGTCGCTGTTCTGGTGTTTTACGCGGCAAGCCTCGTTGCGCGTGGTTTTGCAAGCGCGTCCACCCCAAGCAGATCAGGATCAGCGCGCCGCAGGTGGCCGTGGCTGCGGGTGACGTGCAGTTCACGCTCGATGCCGAGGGCGTGGTGTCGTCGGTCGATACGAATTCGGCAAAGCTTTTGGGCGTACAGCCCAAAATGCTGGAAGGGACGGCGCTGATCGACCGCGTTCATGTGGCCGACCGTGTGCAGTATCTTTCGCTTCTGGCCGATCTTCGCGCGGGCGCATCCTTGCGCAAGATCGATGCGCGTCTGCGCTCCATCGAAAATGGCGATACGATCTTCCGCACCTACCGTCTCGAAGGTGCCGTAAGCGCTCATGCCATCACGTTGATTGGCCGCTCGCTCGAAGGCGAACAGAAGCTTCTGAACGAGATTGCAACGCTGAAAGCGGAGCTGGAATCGGAGCGCATCGGCAAGGGCCGTCTGCTTGCAGCCGTCAGCCATAGCTGCGCACGCCGCTCAATTCCATCATTGGCTTTTCCGACATGCTGTCGCATGAAATGGGTGGCAAGCTCGCCAATGAGAAGCAGCGCGAATATGCGGGTCTCATTCACCAGTCCGGCCATTATCTGCTGGAACTCGTGAATGCCGTTCTCGACAATTCACGTCTGGAAACCGGCAATTACAGCATCGATCCGCAGAACTTCGCTTTTCGCGAGGCGGCTGAAATGTGCACCGCCGTCATGCTGCCGCAGGCGGAAAAGAAAGGCGTCGCTTTCTGCCACCGCGTCGGCAACGGCATCGGCGAATTGGTGGCCGACCGCCGCGCCGTCCAGCAAATCCTGCTCAACCTCGCCGGAAATGCGGTGAAGTTTACGCAAAGCGGCGGCTGCGTCACCATCGATGCAACCCGGGTGATGACTGACGGTCGCCCGATGCTGGAAATCATCGTTTCGGATACGGGCATCGGCATCGAGCCGGAAGATATGCAGCGCATCGGCACGCCTTTCGTGCGCGCCGACAATAATTATACGCGCGCACAGGAGGGAAGCGGCCTCGGGCTTTCAGTGGTCAAGGGGCTGGTGGAACTGCATCAGGGAGCATGCAACTGAAAAGTTGCCCCGGCGAAGGCACGATCGTCACGATCCGCCTTCCGGTGGCAGGCCCGCAATTTGTCATGGGAGAAGACGACAATCAGGAGCTTGGCCCAGAGCTCGGCCCAGAGCTTGGCACGGTGATCGACATGTACCGTCACCAGGGAGAAAGGCGTAATGACTGGCAGAACGACGAAGACAACAGCCAAATCCGGGAGCAGAAAAATGCGCAAACCCGTAAAACGGCGTAGTCTCGGCTCGCGGCTCCTCCATTTCTTCTTCACATCGGCTTCCGCGCTGGCGATTGCAGCGGGTGAATTCATCGTGCGCAACCCCGTCCTGACCGGCGGGGCAACTGCGTTTCTGGTGGTGATGAGTTTCGTTTCGGCCAATGCGCTCTGGTATCAGCCGGAGGCGCACAACGCCGTATTCTTCCGCACCAGGCCGGATTTCGTGTTCAAGCCGACGCCGCGCCCGGTCCTGCCGGGGACGGCGGCGGCGAAGGATAACGCCCCGAAACCGACCGAGACTGCCTCTGCAAACAATGACATGGCGCAGTCGCTGGAAGCTGCCAGCGCGTCGCCTGACCGCATGACGATGAGTGCATCGGTGGACGACATGCTGCCTGCGCTTGCGCCCAATGCCGATCTGGAAATCGCGCGCCTCCAGCAGCGGCTTTCGACGCTTGGAATTTACAAGGGGCCGGTGGATGGTTTTACCGGGCCGCAGACCCGAGAAGCGGTGGAACGCTGGCGCGCCCTGCAGCAGAAGCTCGGCGTGCAGGAAGCAAATATCCCTGCGCAATTGCAGGCCGATACGCAAAGCACTGCCCCGGTCAGGACGAGGTGGCCAAAGCCATCGAGGTCGCGGTTCCGACGCCGCGGCCGCAGCCCGCTGCTTTGAAAACGGAAACGGATGCAAAGCCGAAGCCAGCCCTCGCATCCTATGAAAAACCGGCGCAAAAAGCAGGTGGCGGCAACGCCCGCCGTGCAATCGGCGAAAGTGAGTTCGCAGGATATTATCCGCGTGCAGGCCGGGTTGAAGGCATTCGGCAATGACACCGTGCCGGTGAACGGACAGCCGGGCAAGACGACACAGGAAGCCGTGCGCGAATTCCAGAAACTGTTCAGCATGCCGGTGACGGGCGAAATCGATGCAACGCTCATCGCCAAGATGCGCGAGATCGGCCTGATAAGCTGATGGGTTCCCGATGCGCCTGACATCCGACTTCTGGGTTTCGGCATTGATCCGCAAGGTGCAGGGCGAGGGAGGTTTTGCCTATCTCGCCCGTCGCGGTTCGCCGGAAGCGGGCGCTATCTTCATCAAGGTCAGTTCGCGCTTCGGCACCTGCGACCTCTATTCGCCTGCGCCCCAAACCTCCTATGAGGAGGATAATGACGGCGAGCGCATGTTCCTGCGTATTCTCCACGACGCCGATGAGATAACGGCAAGCGACCGCATGGCACGGGAAACCCGCTTCGATCCCGATCTTTGGCTGGTCGAACTGGAAGACGTTGCCGACGCATCGGCGTTCTTTTCCGTCTCGCAGGACGGCGAGGCAATATAGAGCGGGATTACTTCACTGACGTCTGACGCGACGGGTGATCGGAATTGGCGGCATCCGCGAGCGGGGTGTCGTCCTCGGCTTCGGCCATTTCGCGCAGTTTGCCGCGCAGCATGGCCGACATATCCTCGGCCTTCCAGCGCCGTACGAGCGCCATCGCCTTTTCGCGGTCGATGGAGCGATAGATATGGACGAACTCCCGAAGGTTGTCGCGGTTGGTGTCGATAGGACCCAGAATGGCCGTCATGACGAGATAGCATTCGGCAGGCGACAATCCGAGCGCCTTGAGTGCGATCGGCAGGTGCGAGTCCGGCCACTGTCCGATGATCGCATCGGACCGTTCAAGGACAGGTCGAGCGCATCGGCCAGCGCATTGCGGAAAAACTGGCTGTCGATCAGAAGCGCGGTGTCGATGAGATGCTGCGAGCCGGTGGTCGCGCCCGCCTCGTAGAAAGGCTGCTGCAGCGCACGCGCCAGCCGTTCGGAACTTCCGTCCTTCATCAGCGGTGTGCTGGCTGCAGAAAGATCAGGAATATCGGGCCTTTCGAGCGGCTCTGCCTCGATATTGGCAAGGTTTTCCTGAAGCGCCAGCGTGCGGTCGATGACCGGATCGGCGAAACTGCGCAGAACACCTTGCAGAAGAACGTCACCGGACTGGCGCCGCGCAATGGCGCGCGCATGGGCAAGACCGCTCCTGCCGATGATTTCGATGAGGTCGGAAGGACGCAGAAGGGAGAGCGCAGCAGGATGGGTGCGGAGATTTCGACGGGCTCGTCAGCCAGCGCCAGAATGAGACGACGCGGCGCGTCCTCCAATTGTGCCAGCGCATTGGCTGCATGACGCTTGCCGCGGGTGGAAGCGCATTGCAGAAGCGGCATGGCAAGATCTTCGAGCTGCTGCATGTCCTGTCGTCCGGGGCGCGTGATACCCGCGAACGCCGAAATTGCGGCGGCCAGAAGGTCGTCCGCCTTGGCTCTCCCGCTTTTGAATTCGATGGGCTCCGGTGGCCTGAAATATCCTCCAGGGCGCGGAACTGATCATTTGTCACGCAGAATACTCCGGTGGGCACACAACTCACCCGCCCCAATTGCAGATCACGCATCCGGCGGCAGCCGGTTGATGCGCAAATGCACCCCGCATGGGTCGGTATCCCGGATAGTAGCGTTGAAGCCTTAGCAACTCATTAACCGTGCCATAAAGAAACAGCATCGGCTTCGGTTTTCAGAGCCCTTCGAAGGGCGCGCATTGTGCGTCGTTGAAAAACGCCGCACTTCCGTGTTCCATGTTGCATCGGGCACGAAAACCCGCAGCACGGCGGCACCTTCGCCGATATTCTGCTCGATCAGGATCGAACGCGCATCGGCCCGCGAACCGTCCGAGCGCAGGCTGGCCATGCCGATGGGATCGGCCAGGATCAGATCGAGCTTGCGTTCGTTGGAAACGCTGTCGTTCAAACTATAGAGATTGTCCCCGTTGGGCGCATAGATCGAGAGCGACCAATAAGGCACATTGGCCCCGGTGGTGAAGTGCACAGGTCCGTCGGCAAGATCAAAGCGACAGGTGGCTTGCTGCACAAGCGGGTCACTGTCGCTGACCGGGCCGGACTTTTCATCCAGCTTGTGGAAACGGTATGGCTCGCTTCCGGCTTCAATCCGCGACCATGCGTTCTGGTCTGAGTAGAAGGGAACGAGGAAGAGAACCGCGATATGAACAATCGCAGCGCCCACGATGCCGAGGAGAACGAGGCGGAAAATTCTAGCCACGGCATGCCCCGGATTTGCCCCGGCAACCCGCTCAATATTCGGCATCACCAGATCGGAAAGACCGGAAGACGATGCGGCAGGCGTGTCGTAAGAGTCATGACGAGGACGAAATCGCCACTCCCTTCTACAGGAGCCAGTTGCCCGGCGCTGCATCGGGGCCGATGGTGATCGTGACGCTGCCGCCATCGTCGTAGAGCACCTCGCGGGAATGCAGTGCTTCCTGCAATCCCTCGCGCGGTTTGATTGGCTCCAGATCAGGCGTGGCGGGATAGACGGTCCAGAAGCGGGCAGGCGGCGTCATGCCGCTCAGGCGGTAAGTGCAGCCGCGCCGGAGCGTTCGCCCGCTATTGTCGCTGCGCGCATAAAGGGCAGCCCCTCAGCGGTTCCGAGCGCCAGATAGGCTTTGCGGGCCGCACGGGCCTTGGAATAGGGGTCGGCAGCGGGCGTGCCTGCCGCCGGATAGGCGCTCCAGGCTCCGACGCGGAGTTCACCGAAACCCTCAAAGCGGTCGAGAACCTTGTCGACGCTCCAGATGCCGCCGCCCAGCGCCAGCACAAGCACAATCGCCGTGTTGAATATCGTTTTGAACATCGCCCCTCAGAGTACCGATATTTTCGTGCGTTCGGCGATCTTAGGCAGCGGCGGGGCCGCAAGGAAGCGGTCGTGTAGCTCCTTGATTACTTTTGTCGATAGAGGAGACAGTACACGCGGCGGCGCGGCCACGGTTGCTTCCGGCTTGGCATTTGCCACTTGCGGCTCGCTCTTCTTGGGCGGAGCCGGGAACGGTGGCGTCACGCCCGGTATGGGCTTCAGCTCGATGTTCTGATGCGCATAGGCCATCATGCGCTGCCAGGCCATGGCTGGCAGGATGCCGCCGGTCAGGTCTTTCATCGGGGTGAAATTATCATTGCCGAACCAGACTGCTGCCGTGAAATTGCCGGTAAAACCGACGAACCATGCATCGCGATAGTTTTGCGTTGTGCCGGTCTTGCCGCCCACCCGCGTCATCGGCAATGCTGCGCGGCGTCCGGTGCCGCGTTCGGGCACCTGCACCAGCATGGAATTCATTTCGAGTGCGGCTTTCTCCGACAGTGCCCTGTGCGGCTTCGGTGCATCGCGGCCGAAATCCCACAATACCTTGCCTTCCGACGAAACGATCTGCGTAAACGCGTGCCGGTTGCCGGCCATGCCTGCATTCGGAAACACGTTGAAGCCGGTGGCCTGATCCATCACCGTCATTTCCGATGTGCCGAGCACCATGGTCTTGTGCGACGAGATCGGCGATTCCACGCCCATCGCCTTGGTCAGCGCAACGATGGGGCCGTGGTCAGATAATCGCGCGCCAGCCGGACCGGCACGCTGTTCAACGAGCGGACAAGCGCCGTCGTCAGGTCCACGCGACCGGCAAAGCTGCGGCCATAATTGCGCGGCGACCAGTTGCCCCAGCGATCGGAGCATCCGAGACGATGGTGCTGGGCGTCAGACCTTTTCCATCGCCGCCGCATAGACATAGGGCTTGAAGGAAGAACCGGCCTGCCGCAATGCCTTGGTGGCGCGGTTGAACTGGCTTTCGCCATAATCCCGCCCGCCCACCAGTGCGCGGACGGACCCGTCATTGGCGAGCACCACAGTCGCCGCTTCTGCAACATTATAGTCCTTGCCGAACTGGCGCAGATGATATTCGAGCGATTCCTCTGCCGCCTTCTGCAAGTTGCGGTCGAGCGTGGTGCGCACGATCAATGTGTGCTGCGGAATATTGGCGGCGACCTTCTTTACCTCTTCGAAGGCCCAGTCGAGGAAGTAATCCGGGCTCTCATTCTTGGCGCGGTCGATGACGCTGGCCGGATGACGGCGCGCGGCGGCAACCTGTCCCTCGCTCAGGAAACCGCTTTCAACCATGTTGGAAAGCACGACATTGGCGCGCACGCGCTGCGGGCAGATTGACATGCGGCGCGAACTTGGCAGGCGCCTTGAACAGACCTGCCAGCATCGCAGCTTCGGCGAGCGAGACATCCTTCACGCTTTTGCCGAAATAGAACTCGGAAGCGGCTGCGATACCGAAGGTTCCGCCGCCCATATAGGCGCGGTCGAGATAAAGCTGCAGGATTTCCTTCTTGCTCAGATTGCTTTCCAGCCAGAGCGCAAGGAAGGCTTCCTTGATCTTACGCTCGATGGTGCGCTCGTTGGACAGGAAAAGGTTCTTGGCAAGCTGCTGCGTGATGGTTGAGCCGCCCTGAACGACGCCATTGGCGCGCATGTTCTGGCTGAGCGCACGGGTCAGGCCCCAGAGATCGATGCCGTAATGGTCGAAAAGCGCCGGTCTTCGGTGCCGAGCACAGCCTTGATGACGTGATCCGGTAATTCATCGATAGGCACGGCCTGACGATGCAGAATGCCGCGCTGGCCGATTTCGTTGCCGTAGCGGTCGAGGAAGGTGACCGCATAATCGTCCTGCGCGCGCCAGTCCTTTTCGTTTCCTCGAATGCGGGCAGGGCCAGAACCAGCATCAAAACGGCACCGCCGACGCCGAGCGTGAACCCTTCGTCAAGGACTTCGACCACGAAACGCCGGAAACCGCGTACGCGAAAACGGCGTGAGAAAATGGTGATGTTTTCCCACCATTCACCGAGATTGTAGCGCAGGCTGTAGAGAGTGGAGTCAATCCATGCGTCGAGTCCGATCAGGCGCGAAACCCTGAAGGGCTTGCGCTTCTCGCTTCCGGAATCTTTTTCTGCCGTTTTACGCATAAACACTGACTTCGGCATGGTTGGTTTCGGAGATAGGCGGAACTTTCCTATCCATAATAGCAGATTAATAAGCCACACCTCATGTGAAATGGTTAAAACACAAGCAGCTTTTTGGCTGCAGGAAAAAGTCAATTAATAGGAAAATAATCCTTGACTGCGTAACGGTGCTTTGCTAGGTTCTATGTACAGTCGAAAAATTGTGACTGTCGCTGGTTACGCTATATACCCCAGCTGATACCGGTGTGCATAACCCTGAAAAGCTATAGCGGCTTTTCAGGGTTATGTCGTTTAAGGCAGTTGTGAAAATTGTGAACACACACCCTGAAATTGTGGAAAAGATGTCGCGCGGAGAAGCGCGCATTCGTTTGGCGCATCAGTTGCAGACAGCACATGGCATTGATCCGGCTGATATTGCGGATTTGCTGTCTGTTTCGGTAAGCCAATATCTCAACCGTTTGAACCGCCTGAACCTGGCTTGTTCATTTGCAGCATCTGATTCGGATCAGCGGGCACGCGACGCCATTCTGGAACGTCTGCAGGCCGAGCTGAAACGGTTGCTTGAAGGCGAAGACCTGCCGGACAAGAGCAAGTCGGAAGCGCTGATGGCGCTTGCCCGTGCGGTAAAATCCGTCAGCGAGTTGACGGCTGAGGAGAAGGCGCCCAGCCAGCCGCCTGCTGGCCGCGCGGTCGCTTCGTTGAGCGAAACGCGCAAGGCGCTGATGCGTATAAGCAGGAGGATAAACGAACTTGCAGAAAGTCGGGCGCGGGAGATTCTGGACGGCAGGCCTGACGCCGCAGCAAGTGGAAGCAGCAGAGGCGGAGTGGCTTTTTCAGGCGCGTGATGCGCAATTGCCGCCTTATGGTGACTGGCGCACCTGGCTCATCATGGGTGGACGTGGTTCCGGCAAGACGCGGGCAGGCGCAGAATGGGCTTCCGGCATGGCGCTGGGGCTGCCGCCTTTGCAAAGGCGGCATACGGGCATATTGCACTGGTCGGTGAAACCTTCAGCGATGCGCGCGAAGTTATGGTGGATGGACCGTCCGGCATACTGGCAGTGTCGCGGCTGGCGCGCCCCGCTATGAAGCGACCCGGCGCAGGCTTTTATGGGAGAACGGCGCGGTGGCGTCGCTTTATTCGTCCGAAGATCCCGACAGCCTGCGCGGTCCGCAATTCGATGCCGCATGGTGCGATGAGCTTGCGAAATGGAAAACCCGCAGGAAACCTGGGATATGCTGCAATTCGGCCTGCGTCTGGGAACCTTTCCAAGGCAGGTCGTGACCACGACGCCGCGCGCGGTTCCGCTTTTGAAAGCCTTGGTTGGCGATGCCTCGGTTTCGATGACGCATATGCGGACGGACGAAAACGCGGCCAATCTGGCGGCAGGTTTCATGCAGACGATCAACCATCGCTATGCCGGGACGCGTCTGGGACGGCAGGAACTCGACGGCGAACTGATCGAGGAACGCGCTGGTGCCCTTTGGTCGCGCGACCTTATCGAGCGCTGTTTCGAGGCCGCAACGCCTGAACTGGTCCGCATCGTCGTGGCCATCGACCCGCCTGCCTCCTCGGGCAAGGTGTCGGATGCCTGCGGTATTGTCGTTGCCGGTCTCGACGAGGAGGGAAATGGCCACGTGCTGGCGGATGCCAGCATGAACGCGGCAAAGCCGCATCAATGGGCGCGAAAGGCCATTGCGCTTTTCCATGCGCATCAGGCCGATGCGATTGTCGCGGAGGTCAACCAGGGCGGCGAGATGGTGGCGGCGGTGCTGGCTGCGGAGGATGCGAGCGTGCCGGTTCTCAAGCGCCATGCGTCCAGAGGCAAATGGCTGCGGGCAGAGCCGGTGGCCGCACTTTATGAACAGGGGCGCATTCGCCATGCCGGACGGTTCCCGGCGCTGGAGGACGAAATGTGCGATTTTGCGCCGGGCGGTCTTTCCAGCGGGCGGTCGCCGGACCGGCTCGACGCGCTTGTCTGGGCGCTGGGCGAACTGATGCTCGGCACCGAACGCAAACCGCGTATACGCCGGTTTGGCTGAACGACTCTAAACAATTGGAGAAGCCATAGAATGGCATGGAACTGGGTCCGAAAATGGCCGGGGCGACGAAACACGCCGGTATCTGCCATAAAGTCTGACGCTCCACGTCAGACCAAAATGGCGAACGGCTTTGTCGCGCTGCATATGGATCATGGCGCATCGTGGATCGCGCGGGATTATACATCGCTGGCGCGTGAAGGCTTCATGCGCAATCCGGTCGCCCATCGCTGCGTGCGCATGATTGCGGAAGCCGCGAGCAGCGTGCCGTGGCTGCTGTATGAAGGTGCAACCGAACATGAAACGCATCCGCTGCTCGATCTGTTTACCCGCCCTCAGTGCGGGCTGGACGGGGCCACGTTCTTCGAGCGGCTTTACGGGCACCTGCTGATTTCCGGCAACGCCTATGTCGAACGCGTTGACCTGCCGAGCGGCCGCATGGAACTGCATCTCCTGCGCCCGGAGCGGGTTAGCGTCGAGACCGACACTGAAGGCTGGCCGCAAGCGCTGGTCTATCGTTCAGGAAATGCGGGCAGACGCCTTTCGCTCGGAAGCGACGGGGCTGCTGCCTTGCAACTCAAGCTGTTTCATCCGCTGGATGACCATTACGGGTTTCCGCCGCTGGAAGCGGCTCTCATGGCGCTTGATCTTCACAATGCGGCAGGCGCCTGGAACAAGGCTTTGCTCGACAATTCGGCCCGGCCTTCCGGCGCGCTGGTCTATGCGCCGAAGGATGGCGGCAATCTGACGGAAGAACAGTTCGAACGCCTCAAGGAAGAACTGGAGGAGGGCTATACCGGCGCTTCCGGCGCGGGGCGTCCACTGCTTCTGGAAGGCGGTCTGGACTGGAAGGCCATGGGCTACAGCCCGCAGGACATGGATTTCATCGAGGCCAAAAATAGTGCTGCCCGCGACATTGCATTGGCATTCGGTGTGCCGCCGATGCTGCTCGGCATTCCCGGCGACAATACTTTTGCCAATTATGCAGAGGCCAACCGCGCCTTTTACCGGCTGACGGTGCTGCCGCTGATAGGCCGCGCCGCCAAGGCGTTCAGTGGCTGGCTCGGCCCGCATTTCGGCGACGGGTTGCGGCTCGATCATGACATCGACCGCATAGAAGGCCTGTCGTCCGAGCGGGAATCGCTGTGGCGGCGCATTTCCGAGGCATCGTTCCTCACCGACGAAGAAAAACGCGATGCGGTCGGTTATCAGCCGCACGCGGGAAGGAGGCCATCATGACCAACCTCAACGATGCAGTATTTGCTTCGGAAGCGGCCTGGATATGGTTCGCCAAGATGGCGGGCGCGGTGGCGGGTTCCGCCGTGTCGCTCGCCTATATGCTGCCGCATGGAAAACGCGAGGCGGCGATCCGTTTCGCGGTCGGCATCATCTGCGGCATGGTTTTCGGCGGCGCGGCAGGCGTCAAGATTTCCGAAACCCTGGCTCTCGGCGGATTGCTTGGCCGGGCGGAACTGATGCTGATGGGATCGCTGCGGCAAGCCTTGCCGCCTGGTCGGCACTCGGCATCTTCAAGCGGTTCTCCGAACGGCTGAAGCACGCGCCCGTCCCCGGAATTCTCCCCGAGGAAAGGGAGCACAATGGCGATGCATGATATGCGGCTGGAAACGAAACAGGCTGCTCTCTCCATCCAGGATGTGGAGCTGGACGGAAGCTTTTCCGGCTATGCAAGCGTCTTCGGCCTGCCGGATCTCGGTAATGATGTGATCGAACGGGGCGCTTTCGCCCGCTCGCTTGCCAGGGGCGGCGTGTCGGGCGTGCGCATGCTCTGGCAGCATGATGCGGCTGAGCCTATCGGCGTGTGGACCGCGATCCGCGAGGATGCGCGGGGCTCTATGTCGAGGGCAGGCTGGCCAAGGGCGTTGCGCGGGCGCGCGATGCGTTGGAGTTGATGCGCGGCGGCGGGCTGGACGGATTGTCCATCGGCTTTCGCACAGTCAAGGCGCGCAAGGATGCGCGAACCGGCCTGCGCCATATTATCGAAGCCGATCTGTGGGAAATCTCGGTCGTCACCTTTCCGATGCTGCCGCAGGCGCGTGTCAGCAGCGTCAAGGCGACACTGCCGACGATCCGTGAATTCGAACGCTGGCTCACGCGGGATGCGGGGCTGAGCCGGACTGCGGCGAAAACCGTCATAGCCAAGGGCTTTGCAGCCCTTGCCGACGGGAGACAGGGGCGGGACGCTCGCCTGTCGTCTGAGGATAAAGGCCTCGCGCAACGTATGCGTGAGGCTGCTCGAGCATGTCTCCCGAAAGTGGAAGCCGGTTTCGGGACAAAGACATGCGTAAAACAAATAGATAGAGCATTTCCAATGATTCAATCAAAACGGAAATGCTCTAGAATGATCTGAAACAACGAAAATCACAGGACCTAAATGGAAGAAAACCAGACCGTCCCGCTCGAAACCAAGAGCGTGGAAACGAAGGCGCTTGGCCATAATGATGGCGATGTATCCGAGGCTTTCGATGAGTTCATGACGGCTTTTTCGGCATTCCGCGAGGCCAATGACGAACGGCTGAAGAAGGTCGAAAAGGGTATCGATGCCGATGTGCTTTTGCGCGACAAGGTTGATCGCATCAATCGTACGCTTGACGAGCAGAAGGCGGCGCTCGACCAGTATGTGCTCAAGCAGGCGCGTCCGCCGCTGGGTGGCGTCGCACCGCTTGGCAATATCGAGCACAAGCAGGCGTTTGACGGCTATGTCCGCCGTGGCGATGAGCAGACTCTGCGTGGGCTTGAGCAGAAGGCGCATTCCTATGCCTCCGGCCCGGATGGCGGCTATCTGGTTCCGGCCGAGTTGGAAACCGAAATCGGACGCAGGCTTGCCATTCTGTCCCCAATCCGCGGTATTTCCAGCGTGCGGCAGGTTTCAGGCGCTGTTCTGAAAAGCCGTTCTCGGTCAGCGGTCCGGCCACGGGCTGGGTTGGTGAAACCGATGCACGCCCGCAGACTGCATCGGCAAAACTGGCCGAATTGCAGTTCCCGACCATGGAAATCTACGCCATGCCGGCGGCGACCTCGTCGCTTCTCGACGACGCGGCAATCAATGTCGAACAGTGGATTGCCGAGGAAGTCGAAGCAGCCTTCGCGGAACAGGAGGGCGCTGCCTTCGTCAATGGCGATGGCATCAACAAGCCGCGCGGTTTCCTTGACTATGAGAGCGTGGCGGATAATGCTTGGGCATGGGGCAAGATCGGTCATATTGCAACCGGCGTTGCCGGTGCGCTGCCGGAAGCAGATCCTTCGGACAAGCTGATCGAGCTCATCTATGGTCTGAGGGCCGGTTATCGCCAGAATGCCAATTTCGTCATGAACCGCAAGACGCAGAGCGTGTTGCGCAAGCTCAGGACAAGGACGGCAATTATCTCTGGCAGCCGCCATCTGCCGTTGGTGAAAAGGCTTCTCTGATGGGCTTCGGTCTGGTCGAGGCCGAGCATATGCCGGACATCGCAGCCGATAGCCCGGCCATCGCCTTCGGTGATTTCGGGCGCGGCTATCTGGTGGTGGATCGCATTGGTGTGCGTGTGCTGCGCGATCCTTATTCGGCCAAGCCCTATGTGCTCTTCTATACAACCAAGCGCGTCGGCGGCGGAGTGCAGGATTTCGAGGCAATCAAATTGCTGAAATTTTCCGCCTGACGGAACTGGCAGCTTGAAGCTGTCAGTTTTGCAGTGGATTACCGGCCTATCCTGCCGGTTTTGGCAGGTAGTTTCCAGTTTCAAAGCGGGTGAATCTGCACCCGGAGTTCGTGTTTAACTGTCTGATTTGAAAGTTATCATTTAGGGACGATCCATGACAATGTTTCTTGTCACGCCACCGGCGCTGGAGCCGGTGACGATAGCCGATGTGCGCGCATTTTTACGAATTTCCACTGAAAGCGAGGACGATGTTCTGCATCGTCTGATCGCGACCGCCCGCGAAATCATCGAAGCCGAAACCGGCCTGTCGCTGATCGACCAGACCTGGCGCCTGCGCGTCGATCGCTGGCCGCGCTCGGGTCGCCTGGCTTTGTTCAAATATCCGGTCAAGGCGGTGACGTCCGTCGTGGCATACAGGGTGGACGGAACCGCAATCTGCTTTTCACCGGAAGAATTTGTCCTGCATCACAACCGCAGGCCGCAGCGCCTTTATATGGCGCAATATCCGGACGCAGCGCAATTCATCGGCCTTGAAGTCGATTTCCTGGCCGGTTTCGGAGAAAGCGGCGTCGAGGTTCCGGACGCTCTCAAACATGCGATCCTGACGCTCGTGGCACATCTTTATGAGTCACGTGCCGGTGTCGATGCGGATGCCGCCCAACGCTCCTTCCCGCCGGTCATCAACCAGATGATCGACAGCTGGAAGAGGGTGTCCCTATGAATAACGTGCTTTTATCGATCCGGGCCAGCTCACATCCGAGCTGGTGCTGGAGGCGATGCAGCCGGTGGCGGACGGCATGGGCGGTTACGACGAGAGCTGGTCCGAGGTCGGTATGGTCTGGGGACGGATCGAGCCGCTTTCCACATCGCAGAAGGATTTCGGCACACGCCCGCACCCGGAAGTGACGCATCGCATCCTGCTGCGGTATCGGCCTGATCTCTCCACCGCCATGCGGCTGCGCAAGGCGGGGCGGGTCTTTTCGCTGCGTTCCATCCACGATCCCGATGAAAGCGAACGCTATCTCGTCTGTCTCGCGAGCGAACAGGGACGATGAATATTTCAATGCAACTTACATTCGATGGTCTTGTCCGGGCGCTGCGCTGGAAAGCGTTGTCGGTCCGGGAAACCATCGCTGTTCAACAGGCGCCGGGATTGGATGATACCGGCATTCGCACAACTCAGGATGCAGGCGGGGCAAGCATGAAAAATGGCGCGGCAGCATTGCAGAAGGCACTGTTTGAGGCTCTGAAGAAGGATGGCGAACTCATTGAATCGATTGGCGGAGAACGTATCTACGACCATGTTCCGCCCAAAACGCCTTTTCCTATGTGACGCTTGGCGAGACCGCCAGCCGTGACTGGGATACGTCGACGGAAAAGGGTGGCGAGCATTTTCTCAATATCCAGATATGGGCCAGGGAAAGCGGGCGCAAGCGCGTGCTGGACATTGCGGCCAGGATCGCAACGGCGCTCGACGAAAAGCCGGTGGAGGTCAGCGGCCACCGCCTTGTGAACCTGATGCTGACCGAAGTGCTGGCCCGCAATACCGACGGGCAGGGCAGCTATCTCGGCACCATGCGCTATCGCGCCGTGACCGAACCGGTCAGTTAAAACAAGGGAAGTCAGAATGGCAGCACAGAGAGGCAAGGACATCTTGCTCAAGACGGCGCGTGACGACGGCATGTTTGAAACCTGCGCGGGCTTGCGCACCAAGCGTATCGCGTTCAACGCCGAAACCGTGGATGTGACGGATGCCGACGCCGCCGGTCGCTGGCGGCAATTGCTCGCGGGCAGCGGGGTGCAGCGCGCATCCGTCAGCGGCTCGGGCATCTTCAAGGATGCCGCGTCCGATGCGCTGATCCGCCGGATATTCTTCGAGGGCGAAATCCGCGACTGGCAGATCGTCCTGCCGGATTTCGGCACGATCAGCGGGCCGTTCCAGATAACGGCGCTGGAATATGGTGGCAATCACGATGCGGAAGTGACGTTCGAGATCGCGCTGGAATCCGCGAGCTTCATCACCTTTGGTGAAGCGCTGTGATGGTCAACCGCCATCGCGGCGAGGTCGCCGCACGGCTCGATGATCGCGACTGGACGCTCTGCCTGACGCTCGGCGCGTTGGCGGAACTGGAAGCGGCGTTCGAGGTCGATAATCTTTCTGACCTGACGGCTTGCTTTTCAACGGGGCGGCTGTCGGCGCGCGACATGCAGCGCATTCTCTGCGCCGGGCTTCGCGGCGGCGGCCATACGGTCAGCGTGGACGACGTTGCCGATATGCGCGTGGAGGGCGGGGCGGCTGGCTTTGCCCGCATCGTCGCATCGCTGCTGACGGTTACGTTCGGATCGCCTGAAAAGGATTCCGCGCCAAACCCTTGAATACCGCAGTTGAATCGAAATCTCCACTGTCGCCTTTCCCTGGGATGAGGCGATGCGGGCAGGGTTCGGTCTGCTGCGGCTTTCCCCACAGGCATTCTGGTCGATGACGCCGCGTGAACTGAACGCCGCACTCGGCCCCGCCGCGCCGGTTTTCGACGCGCCCTCGCGCCAGTCATTCGAAACGCTGATGCGCGCCTTTCCAGACAGGTGAATGATGACAGATGAAACCGTTACCGTATCCGTAGACGCGGATACGAGCGCCTTCGACCGCGCTTTGACCGATCTCGAAAAGCGCTCGTCGAGCTTTGGCAACAGCCTGAGCTCGGCTTTGAAGGGCGCGATCACATCCGGCAAGGGGCTGGAGGACGTGCTGCGCGGCCTTGCAGGCAGCCTAGCCGGGACCGCGCTTTCAGCGGGCATGCAGCCCCTGCAAAGCCTCACTTCGTCAATGATGGGTGGGCTTTTCAGCGGCATTCGCGGCATCATGCCCTTTGCCAAGGGCGGGGTGGTGTCAAGCCCGACCTATTTCGGCATGGGCAACGGCTCGCTTGGCCTGACGGGCGAGGCGGGTGCCGAAGCCATCCTGCCGCTGGCGCGTGGCGCGGATGGTCGCTTAGGTGTTGCGACGGGCGGCGGCGGCAAGCCGGTGCAGGTCGTATTCAACATGACGTCGCCGGATGCCTCGTCCTTCCGCAAGTCGGAAGCGCAGCTTTCCACGATGCTGGCAGGCGCGGTGCGGCGCGGCGCACGGAGGCTTTGAACATGATCCCGAAAAGTGGGAACCGGTTTTCAGGATCGTGCGTGAAAACGAGACCATGATTGAAGCCTTTCACGATGTGCGCTTTCCGCTCGGCGTATCCTTCGGGGCGACGGGCGGGCCGGAATGGCGCAATGAGATCGTCACGCTCACCTCCGGCATGGAAAAGCGCAATGCAAGATGGGCGCATTCGCGTCGGCATTTTGATGCCGGAACGGGTCTGCGCTCGCTGGATGATCTGAGGCAGGTGCTGGCCTTTTGAAGCGCGGCGCGGCTCGCTTCATGTATTCCGCTTTCGCGATCCGTTCGATTTTTCGTCTGCTGCGGGCAGCGCGCGCGCCCAGGGCGACCGATCAGCGGATTGGGGTTGGCGACGGGGCGAAGGCGGGCTTTCAGCTCGTCAAACACTATGAGAGCTATGACCGCCCGATCACGCATCCCGTTGTCGGTTCCGTGCTGGTCGCGGCCAATGGCGCGGCCATGCCGGAAGGCGAAGCCTTCACGGTCGATCACACCGCTGGAACGGTGACATTTTCACCGGATTATGTGCCAGCGCCCGGTGTGAATATCACCGCCGGATTCCTGTTCGATGTGCCGGTGCGTTTTGACACGGATCGCCTGACGGCAAGCATCGCCTCGTTTCAGGCGGGCGAAATTCCGTCGATCCCGATCATAGAGGTGAAGATATGATCCCGGTTCCGCCGGAACTTGAATCACATTTGCAGGGCGAGGTGACAAGCCATTGCTTTGCCTGGCTTATCAGACGAAGCGACGGCATTGTTCTGGGCTTTACCGATCATGATCGCACATTGCAGGTCAGCGGAATTGCCTGCGAACCTCTGACTGGTCTCAACAGCAGCGAAGCCTCGACAGCGCTCGGCCTATCGGTGGCAGGCGGCGAGGTTGAGGGCGTTCTGTCATCCGCGAAGATCAGCGATATGGATATCGAGCAGGGGCGTTATGATGGCGCCTCCATCGAAGCCTATCTGGTGAATTGGTCTGCACCGGCACAGCATATGCTCTTACGTCGCTGGACGGCTGGTAAGATCAGCCGATCCGGCAGCCGGTTCGTGATGGAACTGAAAGGGGCTGCTGCCGCGTTCGACGCGGTGCGCGGACGCCGCGTGCTGCGCCATTGCGACGCAGATTTGGGCGACAGCCGTTGCCGCGTCGATGTCAACGATCCGCGTTACTTTGCGGAAAGCACGGTGCAGGCTTCGGATGGTCCAAGCCTGACTGCGACAGGTCTGGACGGCTTTGCTTCCGGCTGGTTTTCAGGCGGAATGCTCAACTGGACCGGCGGCGCGAATGCCGGTCAGATCGTGCGTGTGACGGTTCATTCCGGACAGGTTTTGCAACTTGCCGAACCGCCGGTGCTGCCTGTCGCGCAAGGCGATGCCTTTCGCATCATTGCCGGGTGCGACAAGAGCTTTGCGACCTGCAAGGCGAAGTTCGCGAACCATCTCAATTTTCGCGGTTTCCCCATCTTCCGGGCAATGATGCGGCCTATGCCTATGTCAATGGCGGCGGTGAATATGACGGGAGCGCGCTTGTTCCATGACGATGGCTGACGAGGTTCTGTCCGAGGCGGAGCGGTGGATCGGCACACCCTATCGTCATGGCGCTTCCAGAAGGGGCGTCAGTTGCGATTGCCTCGGTCTGGTGCGGGGTGTCTGGCGCTCGCTTTACGGCTGCGAGCCGGAAGCGCCCGCCGTCTATGCGCCCGACTGGGCCGAGGTTTCGACCGGCGATCCCATGCTGGAAGCGGCATCCCGCCACATGATCCGGCGGGGTTCCGAGCCAAAGCCCGGCGACCTTGTCGTGTTTCGCTGGCGGGCAGGCGTTGCAGCCAAGCATCTGGGCATCATGGCGCATGATAACCGTTTCATCCACGCTTATCAGGGGCATAGCGTGATGGCTTCAGCGCTGGTGCCGCAATGGCGCAATCGCATTGCTGGAATTTTCATCTTTCCCGAACGGAAAATCTGAAACATGGCCACAATTGTTTTGCAGGCGGTGGGTGCTGCGGTCGGCGGCATTTTCGGGCCTGTCGGTGCCGCTATCGGCGCCGGTCTTGGCGCGATGGGCGGCTATGCCATCGACAATGCGCTCATCAATTCCACACGCCACGTCGAGGGTGCGCGCCTCAACGGCGGGCGTGTCGCCACGGCGGAGGAAGGGCGGCGCTGCCCTTTGTCTATGGCACGGTGCGGGTTTCCGGCACACTTATCTGGGCGACCCGCTTCGAGGAGCACAAGACCACGGAACGTCAGGGCGGCAAGGGCGGGCCGAAAGTCACCAGCTACAGCTATTTCGGCAATGCCGCCTATGCCGTTGCGGAAGGCGCGATTGCCGGTATCCGCCGCATGTGGGCCGATGGGCAGGAACTTGATCTCACAGAAATTGAAATGCGTATCTATCGCGGCACGGAGACACAGGCTCCCGATCCGCTGATCGAGGCGAAACAGGGAGCGGGCAACGCGCCTGCCTATCGCGGCACGGCCTATGTGGTGTTCGAGCGCATTCCGCTCGACCGGTTCGGCAATCGTCTGCCGCAGTTCCAGTTCGAGGTGATGCGGCCTGTCGGAAAGGTAGCGCAATCCGTCCGGGCGGTGGCTCTTATTCCCGGCTCGACGGAATTCGGACTGTCGCCCGATCCGGTGAGCGATGAACCGCTTGCCGGTCAGAAGCGCTGGATCAACCGCAATATCTTGCGCGCCCGCAGCGACTGGGCGGCTTCGATGGACGAGTTGCAGGCGCTTTGTCCGAGCTTGCGCCATGTCGCGATTGTGCTGCCATGGTTCGGCGATGATCTGCGCGCCGGTTCCTGCCGGATCAGGCCCGGCGTCACCGCGCTTTCAGCGCGCAAGCCGAGCCATATCTGGAAAGTAGAAAATGTGACGCGGGCGACAGCCCATCTCATTTCCACAAGCGGCGAGGGCGCTGCCTATGGTGGAACGCCATCCGATCAGACGGTGATTGCCGCCATTCGCGATGCGAAGGCGCGTGGGCTGAAGGTAACTTTATACCCTTTCATCATGATGGATGTGCCGGAAGGCAATCAACTGCCGTCGCCCTATGGCGGCATTGGCCAACCTGCTTATCCATGGCGCGGGCGCATCACCTGTCACCCTGCGGTCGGCGTCGACGGATCGCCTGACAGGACGCCTGCCGCGGGCGAAGAGGTGCGGGCCTTTGTCGATGGGCAATGGGGCTATCGCCGCTTCCTCAACCATTGCGCCGATCTGGCCCGGCAGGCCGGTGGCGTGGACGCTTTCCTGCTCGGATCGGAACTGCGTGGCTTGACCGCCATCCGCGATGGACAGGAGAGTTTTCCCTTCGTCACCCATCTTTGCACGCTTGCCGCCGACATGCGGGCAAAGCTCGGCACGGCTTGCAGGATCACCTATGGCGCGGACTGGTCGGAATATTTCGGCTATCAGGCGCAGGATGGCAGCGGCGACCTCTTCTTCAATCTCGACCCGCTCTGGGCGCACCCGGCCATCGATGCCATCGGGATCGACAATTATATGCCGCTTGCCGACTGGCGTGACAGCGATCTCGACAATGGCAACCCGGACGGGTTCGCGACGGCCTATGATCCGGGTGGCCTTGCAGGTCAGGTGGCATCCGGCGAGGGCCATGACTGGTATTATGCAAATGCCGATGACCGAGAGGCCCGCAGGCGTTCGCCCATTACGGACGGTTTGGCGGGCAAGCCATGGGTCTATCGCTACAAGGATTTGCATGGCTGGTGGAGCAACCGGCATTATAACCGCGTCGCGGGGCCGAAGCCGCGCAGCCGACGGCGTGGATACCGCATTCCAAGCCGTTCTGGTTTACCGAGCTTGGCTGTCCCGCCGTCGACAAGGGGCCGAACCAGCCGAATGTTTTCCCCGATCCGAAATCATCGGAAAACGCGACGCCGTATTTTTCAAACGGATCACGCGCGGATATCGGCATGGACCGATTTTTGCGCGCGCATTACCGCCACTGGCAGGACAACAATCCCGTTTCCCCGCTCTATGGCGGGCCGATGCTGGATATGGACCGCATCTATCTGTGGTCGTGGGATACGAGGCCGTTTCCGGAATTTCCGCTCGCTGCTGATACCTGGGGCGATACGGAAAACTGGCGTCTTGGCCATTGGCTGAACGGGCGCATCAGCGGCGTGTCGCTGGATGAGCTGATCGCTGGCATCCTCAAGGATTTCGGCCTGCCGGAAGCCGATTGCTCCGGTGCCGATGGCTATCTTTCCGGCTTTGTCATCAGTGAGCCATCGAGCGCGCGGGGCGTGCTGGAGCCGCTCTTGAATGTCTTTGGCGTTCATGGGTTTGAACAGGCCGGGCGTTTCATCTTCAAAAGCATCACGCGTGCGGGATCGGTGCTCGAATTGCCGGATTTTGTTCAGCCGGAGGACCGGGAAGCGCTCACCGTCATGATCGAGGATCGCGGCGATCTGCCGTCCGTGGCCGAGCTTTATTGCAACGATCCCCTGCGGGATTTCCAGATTGCCGGGGCTTCGGTTCGCCGTGCGGAGGGGCAGGGCACGGAAACGCTGAGCCTTTCCGGCGTCATGGAACAGGGGCAGGCAACGGCACTCGCCGAAGCCTGGATGGCGCGACGTCATGCGGAACGGCGCTCGGTGGATTTCGCGCTGCCATGGTCGATGGCGGCCCTTCACGTCGGCGACCGTGTGCGGCTTGGCATACTAAGCGGCGAGCGCAATTATGTCGTGACGGGTCTGGACGATGGGGAAATCCGCACTGTCCGCGCCGTGGCGCTGGCGCCGAACATCGTCTTTGCAGATCACGGCAAAACGCCGACCAGTCCCGGCGGCGGTCCGGCTCTCGATATGAAGCCGATCTTTCACATGATCGATCTGCCGCTCTGGCCGGGCGCGGAGGAACCCGCCGGGCAATTCCGCATCGCCTGTCACGCAAAGCCATGGCGCGGCGCGGCAGTGTTTGCATCGCCTTCGGAAGACGGCTTTGCTGAACGCACCGTCGTGCAGGACCGCGCAATCATGGGGAACTGACCGCGCCGCTGGAAGGCGCTCCCAGCGGACGCCTGATTGAAGGGCAGTCGGTTGAGGTTGCGCTTTATGCAGGTGAGCTGCAATCGCGGCCAATGGCGCAGATATTGAACGGAGCCAACACGGCCCTGCTGCGCGCACCTGGCGGCGATTGGGAGGTGTTTCAGTTTCTGGAGGCTGAGGAAATCGGTCAGAGCCGCTGGAAGCTGACGCGCCTTTTGCGCGGACAGCTCGGAACCGAGCAGGCGGCATCCGCCTTGAAGGACGCCGAGACGCCCTTCATATTGCTGGACGGCGCGGTTGTGTCAGCCGGTTTGCAGGTCCCGGAAATCGGGCTTGAACTGAACTGGCGTGTCGGAACGGCGGGCAAGGCCTTTTCGGATGACTATTTCGATACGGTCCGGACAAGCGGCGGTATGCGGGGCTTACGTCCGCTCAGCCCGGTGCATCCGAAGATGGTGCGGCTCGCGAATGGCGATCTTTCCTTCAACTGGATCCGGCGCGGGCGGATCGATGCGGATGACTGGCTGCAAGAGGACATTCCGCTTGGCGAGGAGCGCGAGGCCTATCGCATCGAAATCTGGTGGAACGACACGCTGGTACGAAGCAGCCAGACATCGGCGCCGTCATGGATTTATGGCGCGGCGGAACGACAGGCCGATATCGGCAATGCTGAATTCCGGTTTCGCGTTGCAATGATCGGCGCAAAAAGCGGGCCGGGCGATTTTGCGTATCTCGATATCCCGGCAATCGACAACTGACAGGAAAAATATGAACGCAGATAAATCATGGTATCTTTCGCGGACGGTTTGGGCTGGTTTCGTGGCGCTTTTTCTTTCGCTTGCAGGCGTTTTCGGTGTGGCTACCGATGTGATCGATCAGGGTGCACTGACGGATGTTTTGCTGCAACTGGCGACTGCAATTGCCGGAATTGTTACGATAATCGGGCGTATCGGGGCAACTTCACGCATTTCATAATTTCACAAAGCGTGATAGTCAGGGGCTGAATTTTCCTTTGGGCCTGGAGGAGGAATGGTTGTTCATGCATCGTTCAGCTGTCGGGCGCTATATAAGGCGGCATGATGAAACAAAATTCTGCACTCAAAGTTTTCGCGCTTCTCGCGGTTAGTATTGGCTTGCTGCCGGTCGATGCCGGTGCCCTGCCGATAACTGCGCCGCAGAAGTCCAATCTCATCGTCGCTGCCGCCGGAGATTGTGCGGCAGTCGGCGAACAGGTGGCTGCCCAGCAGGGCGGCCAGCTTGCCAAGGCAACCGCCGCGACTCAGAACGGTCGCCCCGTGTGTGTGATCGTGGTGCTTGTGCCGGGGCGCGACGGCGAGCGCCCGCGCCGCGTCGAAGTGGCTGTTCCCGCTCAATAGCAACGGTTTTGCCGCTGTTTTTCATGAATTGAGGGAGAATGTCCGCTTGCGTATCCTGATCGTTGAAGACGACAAGGACCTGAACCGGCAGCTTTCCGATGCGATGGCTGCTGCCGGTTATGTGGTCGACCGCGCCTATGACGGCGAAGAAGGGCATTATCTCGGCGACACCGAGCCTTACGATGCCGTGGTGCTCGACATCGGCTTGCCGCGCATGGACGGCATCAGCGTCGTGGAGCGCTGGCGGCGCAGCGGGCGTACCATGCCCGTTCTCATGCTCACTGCCCGCGACCGCTGGAGCGATAAGGTCGCCGGCATCGATGCCGGCGCCGACGACTATGTGGCGAAGCCCTTCCATATCGAGGAAGTGCTGGCGCGGCTGCGCGCATTGATCCGCCGTGCGGCTGGTCATGCTTCGTCGGAACTCGTCTGCGGGCCGCTCTATCTTGACACGAAAACATCGAAGGCAAGCGTCAACGGCGTCGCGCTCGCTTACCTCGCACGAATACCGGCTTTTGTCCTATCTGATGCACCATATGGATGAGGTGGTCTCGCGTACCGAACTGGTCGAGCATCTTTATGATCAGGATTTCGACCGCGATTCCAATACGATTGAAGTCTTCGTTGGTCGCCTGCGCAAGAAGATGGGTGTGGACCTGATCGAGACCGTGCGCGGCATGGGCTATCGCATCCGCTCCGAAGGGGAGGTCGAAGGCGAAACGAAAGGCAACGACAGCTGAAGCTTCTCCGGGTCTTTCCTCCGCTGCGTTCACTCGCGGTCCGCGTCGTCACCCTTTCCACGATCTGGGTCATCGTCGCACTTGTAGTGGTGGCGACCTTCATCGGGTCACTTTATGGCGATGCCGCACGCAGCAATTTTGAACGCCTGCTGACCGCCCATCTGTTCAGTCTTGTCGGTGCTGTCAGCACGTCGGGAGAGGGTGCGTTGCAGGGACGCCCGAGCTGGGCGAGTTGCGCTATTCCAGCCCGCTTTCCGGCTGGTACTGGTCCGTCGATCCCGTCACGCCAAATCTCACCGGAAGGCTGCAGTCGCCTTCGATGCTCGGGCGCATCGTGCCGGAAATGCCGGTGACGCAGGTTCCTTCGACAGTTCCTTCATGCGCAGCTACACCTTGCCCGGTCTCAACGGCGAAGAACTTTTCATTGTTGAAACGGAAGTGGTGCTGGACAATGCCAACCGAGTCGCGCGCTTTCGCGTCATGGGCAATCTCAGCGAGGTTTTGAAGGAGATATCCGATTTCAGAACCCGCCTCGCGATCTATCTGGCGATCTTCGGCATCGGCAGTATCCTCATCAATGCCGCCGTGATCCTGTTCGGTCTGCGTCCGCTCGACAAGGTACGTCAGGCATTGGCTGATATTCGCGAGGGCGCTCGTCAAAGCTCGATGCGTCGTTGCCTGTCGAAATTGCGCCGCTCGCCACCGAAATGAACGCGCTCATCGAAAACAATCGCCGCATTGTCGAGCGGTCGCGAACACAGGTCGGCAATCTCGCGCATTCTCTCAAGACCCCGCTTTCCGTGCTGGTCAACGAGGCGCGAAGCATGGGCGGCGAACATGGGCGCATTGTGCAGGAACAAAGCGAGGCGATGCAGGTGCAGATCCAGCATTATCTGCAGCGTGCGCGCATCGCCGCGCAGCGTGACAGTGTCGTGTTCCGTACGCCCGTGACCCCGGTTCTTGAACGCATGCGGCGCGTGACGGCGAAACTCAATCCGGTTTTCAGCGTTACCTTCAGAAATGACTTGCCCAACGCGGTTTTGCCGGGGAGCGCGAAGATTTGGAAGAGATCGTCGGTAACCTGCTGGAGAATGCGGGCAAATGGGGCCGCAAACGTATCAATATCGGGCTTGCCCCATTTATGGGGAGCAACGACAGTTTGAAGTCCTGATAGAAGATGACGGGCCGGGCCTGGCGACGGACAAGATCGAGGCGGCACTGAAACGCGGCAGCCGCGTCGATGAAACGAAACCTGGAACCGGCCTTGGGCTGGCGATTGTGCAGGACACCGTTCGTGAATATGGCGGGAGCTTGCATCTGGGCAAGAGCTCGTGGGGCGGATTGGGTGTCCGGGTCGTGTTGCCGCTGACGGAAGATTGACGGTTGTTTTGGGCCGAAAGCGAACTAGAGCATTTCCAGCAAAAGTGCGAAGCGGTTTTGCGTAGGATAATGTGTAAAACCGAGAGATAGAGCGGATCCATGATTTTATGTTAACAGGATCCGCACTAGAAGATTAAATTGAAAAGCCATGCGCTGATATAGTGTGCGTGCTAATTATATATGAAGGCCGGTTGTTATGATGATGGTATCCAGGTTTTCTCACCCAGTTTCAGTTGCTTCGATGATGCTTGCTGTGGCGCTTGCACTGTCGGCCTGCGGCACGACCGGCAAGGGTACCGGTCTTGGCTCGCTGGGTGGTGGTTCCACGGCACAGAAGCCCGAAACCAGCCTGTTGACGTCTCTTGGCAATGGTCTTCTCGGCAGCTCTGCAAATCAGCTGAACGCAGCCGATCGCAAGAAAGCACTTGAGGCTGAATATCGCGCGCTCGAATATTCTCCGGCCGGCAAGGCCGTATCGTGGAGCGGCAGCGGATCGAATTCCGGTGATGTGACGGCAGCGCAGCCTATCAGGTCGGCTCTCAGAACTGCCGCCAGTATTCGCACAGCTTCACCATTGGCGGATCGCAACAGACTATCCGCGGAACAGCATGTCGCAATCCGGACGGCAGCTGGACACCGCTGACCTGATATCCCGCCTTTGCGGCGAATTGCCCTAGTCGGCAACTTACTGCAAGTAGTAGTTGGTTTTTCCCTTGGCTGCGCTTAAGTCGTGGCCATGGGATTCTGGCTTATTGCAGCATTACTGACATTGGCAGCCACTCTGGCTGTTTTGTTGCCTCTCACGCGGCGCAAGCAGGCATTCTTGTCCGCTGAAAAGAATGATCTTGAAGTCTATCGGGATCAGTTGCGCGAGGTCGAGGCCGATGCAGCCCGGGGCATGATCGACCCGCAGAGCGCCGAACAGGCGCGCATTGAAATATCGCGTCGCATTTTGAATGCTGAAAAGACCGGCAAGGAAGCTGCGGAGGCTGCAGGCAAGGCCGCACCGGGCCGGTTGTTGGCTTTTCTGGCCGTGCTCGCAGTGCCGCTGATCGCCTGGGGCGTCTACCCGCTTTTCGGTAAGCCGGACATGCCGTCCATGCCACTCGCCGAACGGCTTTCGGCAAGTGCGGATCGCGGCTCTGTGGATGAGCTTGTGGCGCGTGCCGAAGCACATCTGGCACAAAATCCGGGCGATGTGCGCGGATGGGATGTGCTGGCGCCGATCTATTTGCGGCTTGGTCGCGCTGCCGATGCCGTCAATGCATATCGCAGTTCCATTCGTATCGCCGGAGAGAATTTCCCGCGCGTTCTGGGATTGGGTGAAGCGCTGGCCACCGCTTCGGGCGGCACCGTGACTGCCGAGGCTGAAGGCTTCTTCAAAAAGCTGCCGATCTCGAGCCGAATGACGTTCGCCCGCAATTCTACCTTGCGCAAGGCGAGATGCAGGACGGTCGCATGGATATGGCCGCCAATCGTCTGCAGGCGTTCCTGACAAGGCGCCCGCCGATGCGTGGCGCGGCCAGATTGAGCAGGCTATCGCCCGGCTTCGTGATCCCGCTTCCAGCGGCGAACCGCAGCCGAAAGGGCCAACAACGGACGACGTCGATGCCGCTTCGTCGCTCAGCCCGGAAGACCGGCAGGCGATGATCGAAGGCATGGTTCAACGTCTGGATGAAAGTCTTCGCCAGAATAGTGGGGATGTCGAAGGCTGGAAGCGTCTCGTGCGCTCCTATATGATCCTCAACCGCCGCGATGCAGCGCTGGACGCCCTTAATCGCGGTATGACAGCCCTTCAGGGCGAAAGCCGGTCGAACCTTCAAAGTTTCGCAGCCGGTCTTGGACTAGAGACAGGGAACGCACAAAAATGAGCGCGACCACAGATGACAATGCACGGAGTACCAAACTGGTAGGCAATTTCGCCCGTACCGTCAGTCAGAGAAAGCGCAAGCGCCTGTTCCTGATCGGCGGTGCACTGGCGGTTCTGGCCGTAGCGGTCGGACTGATGCTGATGGCTTTCAGTCAGGATATTCGTTTCTTCCGCACACCGGCCGATCTGACGGAACAGGATATGGCCTCCAGCTCGCGGTTCCGTCTTGGTGGTCTCGTCGAGGAAGGTTCCGTCAGCCGGGAAGGCAGCGAACTGCGTTTCACGGTGACTGATACGATCAAGACCGTGAAGGTCGTGTTCGAGGATTCCGCCTGATCTCTTCCGCGAGGGCAGGGCGTCGTCGCCGAGGGCGCTTCGGAGACGACGGCGTGTTTCGCGCCGACAATGTACTGGCGAAGCACGACGAAAATTACGTTCCCAAGGATCTTGCCGACAGCCTGAAGGAAAAGGTGTCTGGGAAGGCAAGTAAAGGTTAGGGCATTCCATATCGGACCAGTGGTCCGGCAGGCTGCTTGATGGAGATTGCAGATGAGTGTCGAAATCGGCCATTTTGCTCTGGTTCTGGCGCTGGCACTGTCGATTGTCCAATCGATCGTGCCAGTGATCGGCGCACACCGTAGGGACATGCAGCTCATGTCAGTCGCGGCGCCGACGGCAATTGCTGTCTTCGCGCTGATCTGCCTTGCATCGGCCGTGCTTGTCCATGCCTATGTCGTGTCGGATTTCTCGGTCCTGAATGTGGTCGAAAACTCGCACTCACAAAAGCCGCTCCTCTACAAGATCACCGGCGTCTGGGGTAATCACGAAGGCTCCATGCTGCTGTGGGTGTTCATTCTGACCTTCTTCAGCGCGCTGGTCGCTGCCTTTTCCGGTAATCTGCCTGAAACACTGCGCGCCAATGTCCTTGCCGTGCAGGGCTGGATCGGTGTCGCCTTTCTGGCATTCATCATCTTTACCTCGAATCCGTTTACACGCATTTTCCCGGCTCCGATGGAGGGAGGGACCTCAACCCGATCCTTCAGGATATCGGCCTCGCGATCCATCCGCCGCTGCTCTATCTCGGCTATGTCGGCTTTTCGGTGTGCTTCTCCTTTGCCGTGGCGGCACTGATCGAAGGGCGCCTCGATGCGGCGTGGGCGCGCTGGGTGCGTCCGTGGGCGCTGGTTGCCTGGATGTTCCTGACCGGCGGCATCGCCATGGGTTCCTACTGGGCCTATTATGAGTTGGGCTGGGGCGGCTGGTGGTTCTGGGACCCGGTCGAGAACGCATCGTTCATGCCGTGGCTGGTCGGCACCGCACTGCTCCATTCCGCTCTCGTGATGGAAAAGCGCTCGGCGCTGAAAATCTGGACCGTGCTGCTTGCGATCCTCACCTTTTCGCTGTCGTTGCTCGGCACTTTCCTTGTCCGCTCCGGCGTTCTGACCTCGGTTCACAGCTTCGCCACCGATCCGGGACGCGGTCTTTTCATTCTGGCGATCCTTGCAATCTTCATTGGCGGGTCTCTCTCGCTTTTCGCGCTTCGCGTTCAGAGCCTGACGGCAGGCGGTATATTCCACCCGATTTCCCGCGAAGGCGCGCTCGTCTTCAACAATCTGTTTCTGACGACTGCCGCGGCGACCGTGCTGATCGGCACGCTTTATCCGCTGCTGCTTGAAGTGATGACGGGCAACAAGATTTCGGTCGGCGCTCCGTTCTTCAATATGACGTTCGGCCCGCTGATGATCCCGCTTCTGTTTGCGGTTCCTTTCGGTCCGCTGCTCGCCTGGAAACGCGGAGATCTTTACGGTGTGTCACAGCGGCTGATGACGGCTTTCGCGCTTTCGCTTCTTGCTGCGGCAATAGTCTTGTGGAGCACGTCGGCAAAATCGGTTCTGGCCGCCTGTGGAATAGGGCTTGCCGCATGGCTGATTTTCGGCAGCCTGACCGATCTTGTTCTCAAGGCCGGTATCGGCAAAGTTTCTGCGAACAAGGCATTTGCCCGTTTCAAAGGATTGCCGCGCTCGGTTTTCGGCACGGCGCTTGCCCATATCGGGCTTGGTGTGACGCTGCTCGGCATTGTAAGCGTGACTACGTTCGGTACGGAGAATGTCCTGATCATGCGCCCCGGTGATACCGCCAAGGTGCAGGATTACACGTTGCGTTTTGAGGGCCTGCGTCCATTAACCGGCTCAAATTTTACCGAGAATCGCGGCACTTTTACATTGCTTGATCCAGTTCGCGCAATCTCGGACAAATCGAACCGTCCAAGCGCTTCTTCCCCGCGCGCCAGATGCCGACGACTGAATCAGGCATCAAGACGCTATGGTTCAGTCAGGTCTATGTCGCGCTTGGCGACGAGCCGGGCGATGGATCGGCGGTGGTGCGCATATGGTGGAAACCGGACGTGACGCTCATCTGGTATGGCGCCCTTGTCATGATGGTGGGTGCGCTGTTTTCCCTGGCAGATCGCCGTCTGCGGGTCGGTGCGCCTTCGCGCAGTCGTAAATCCGCGTCGAAAAAGCGGAGGCTGCGGCATGAGAAAACGGTCGGCATTCGCGGCATTTCTGCTTGGCGTTGCCCTTGCTATTCAAGGGACTGCGGCGCTCGCGGTCAATCCGGATGAGGTCTTGCCCGATCCGGCGCTTGAAAAGCGCGCCCGCACTATTTCCGGTGAACTGCGCTGCATGGTTTGCCAGAACGAATCGATCGACGATTCCAATGCCGAACTTGCCCGTGATCTTCGCATTCTTGTGCGTGACAGACTGAAGGAAGGCGATAGCGACGAACAGGTGATGGACTTCATCGTTGACCGTTATGGTGAGTTCGTTCTTTTGAAGCCGCGCCTTAATGCGCGTACCGTGCTTCTGTGGGGTTTTCCCGTCGTCGTACTTTTGATCGGTGCTGTGGCGCTGGTCCTGGCTTTTCGCGGACGCAGGCGGGCGGGCGAAGCGCCCGCCGCTCACGGCGAGCGAAAAGGCAGAACTCGCGCCTGCTGGACGGCAAATAACCGTCAACTGCTCGCGGTTGTTATTTGCAACCTTACGAAACTTTCATGTTGTGGAAACCGAGCGGTAAGGTAGTCCTATCTATCTTACGCTCTATAAAGGTTTCACAGGCCTGCGTTTTCTGAAGGATCAGGGCGACGGCCGGATTACTGCTCGTAAGGAGAAATAATAAATGTCCAGAGCCAGGATTTCCAACTATCGCAGAGGCGTTGCCGCAATCGCATTGTCAGCCGTTCTGGCTGGTGGTTTTGTTGCTACTGGGCCGCTTGGCGCACTTAACGATGCCCGCGCCGAAGCGGTTCAGATCACTCCGCCATTGCAGGCCGTAGGTTTTGCCGATCTGGTTGAGAAAGTTCGTCCGGCAGTCGTCAGCGTCCGTGTGAAGAAAGATATACAGGAAACTGCTGATCGCGGCGGTCGCGGCCAGTTCTTCGGCCCTCCCGGCTTTGACCAACTTCCTGATGATCACCCCTGAAACGCTTCTTCCGTGATTTCGGCATGGATCCGCGTGGCGATGCTCGTCCAGATCGCCGTGGTCCTGGCAAACGCGGTCCACGTCCGGGTCATGAGCGGCCTATTGCCCAAGGTTCAGGCTTCTTCATTTCCGAGGATGGTTACGTTGTAACCAATAATCACGTTGTTTCCGACGGCGATGCCTACAGTGTTGTGATGGATGACGGCACTGAGCTTGATGCCAAGCTGATCGGCACCGATCCGCGTACCGATCTGGCCGTGCTGAAGGTCAATGATCCGAAGAAGAAATTCACTTATGTCGCGTTCGGCGACGATAACAAGATCGAGTTGGCGACTGGGTCGTAGCGGTGGGTAATCCATTCGGTCTTGGCGGGACGGTGACGTCCGGTATCGTTTCGGCTCGCGGCCGCGATATTGGCGCTGGTCCCTATGATGACTTCATCCAGATCGATGCGGCCGTGAACAAGGGTAACTCCGGTGGCCCGGCTTTCAACATGTCCGGTCAGGTGATTGGTATCAACACTGCCATCTTCTCGCCTTCGGGCGGCAGTGTAGGCATTGCCTTTGCAATTCCGGCATCGACCGCGAAGCAGGTTGTTGACCGCTCATCAAGAAAGGCTCTGTGGAACGTGGCTGGATCGGCGTCCAGATTCAGCCGGTGACGAAGGATATTGCCGCTTCGCTCGGCCTTGCTGAAGAGAAGGGCGCAATCGTCGCGTCGCCGCAGAAGGATGGTCCTGCTGCCAAGGCTGGTATCCAGTCCGGCGATGTGATCACTGCCGTCAATGGCGAAACCGTGCAGGATCCGCGCGATCTGGCACGTAAGGTCGCCGGCATTGCTCCTGGTGATAAGGCGGCACTGACCATCTGGCGCAAGAACAAGGCGGAAGAAATCAACGTCACCATCGAAGCGATGCCTGGCGATCTCGGCAAGTCGGCCAGTCCTTCGGATGACAATCGCGGCAGCCAGAGCGAGACGCTCGACTCTATGGTCTGACCGTGACACCGTCCGAAGACGGTAACGGCGTGGTGGTAACTGATGTCGATCCTGACAGTGATGCCTCGGACCGCGGTATCCGTTCCGGTGATATCATCATGAGCGTCAACAACCAGACCGTGAAGAGCGCCAAGGACATCAACAACGCCATCAGCGAAGCCGCCAAGTCGGGTCGCAAGGCAGTGCTGCTGCAATTGCAGAGCAACGATCAGAGCCGCTTCGTGGCCCTGCCGATCGATCAGGATGATGACCGGCAGCCCTTAGGCCCTGAACAATTCGATGCCAGGCGGTTCTCCGCCTGGCATCGCCTTATCATCAAACGGTATTATAGTAGCGCCATGAAGATTCTCGTTATTGAAGATGACCGCGAAGCGGCCCGCTATCTGGAGAAGGCCTTCACCGAGGCCGGACATTCCGCCGATATCGCCGGTGACGGTGAAACCGGCTATGCGCTGGCCGAAAATGGGAGCTACGACGTTCTCGTCGTCGACCGCATGCTGCCGAAGCGCGACGGCTTGTCCGTCGTGGCTGGTTTGCGCGCCAAGGGCATGGAAACGCCGGTCCTGATCCTTTCCGCACTCGGCGAAGTGGATGACCGTGTCACCGGTTTGCGGGCTGGTGGTGACGACTACCTGACCAAGCCCTATGCATTTTCCGAGTTGTTGGCTCGTGTTGAGGTTCTGCAGCGTCGCTCCAGCCCCCGTGAGGCTGATACGATCTACCGCGTCGGCGATCTGGAGCTTGACCGGCTTGCGCATACGGCGCGCCGTCAGGATGTGGATATTACGCTCCAGCCTCGTGAATTCCGGCTTTCGAATATCTGATGCGCCATGCCGGACAGGTCGTCACGCGCACCATGCTGCTTGAAAACGTCTGGGATTATCATTTCGATCCGCAGACCAATGTAATCGATGTGCATATCTCGCGTTTGCGTTCCAAGATCGAGAAGGGCTTCGATGTTCCGCTGCTCCATACGGTGCGCGGCGCTGGTTATATGCTGAAGGCAGGACGAGCAAAGCAATCCGCAGCCGCCAAGGTGGATTGATGAGCCGCTTTTCAGCGCTCATGCGCACAACTGCCGTCCGGCTATCGACGCTTTATCTGCTGCTCTTTGTTGTGGGTGCAATCGCGTTGGTTTTCTACATGACCAATCTGTCGGCATCCATGCTCGCCGCACAGACCCAGCAGTCGCTGGGCGAGGAGATCGGCAGCATCGGCAAAAGCTATGCGCGGGGCGGTATCCCGCAGCTTGTGCGCACGATTGACTATCGTTCGCGTCAGCCAGGCGCTTACCTCTATCTGGTAGCCGACCCGACGGGCCGCATCCTCGCGGGTAATGTGGAAAGCGTGGAGCCCGGTGTTCTGGACACAGACGGTGTCATTGAACGCAGTTTCAAATATCGGCGGTACGGCGAACAGGGCACCGAGACTGAGCATCGCGCCATCGCTGTCGTGATCGCATTGCCGAATGGCATGCGGCTTCTGGTCGGCCGCGATCTGGGTGAGCCGGAGCGGTTCCGTGACATTATTCGTCGCTCGTTGATGCTGGCCCTCGGTATTATGGGTGTCGGAGCGTTGCTGATCTGGTTCTTTGTCGGACGACGTGCGTTGAAGCGGATCGATGAGGTTTCGCGGGCGTCGCAGCGTATCATGGATGGTGATCTGACCGGCAGGCTCCCGGTCAACGGTTCTGGTGACGAGTTCGACCGTCTGTCGGGCAATCTCAACGTCATGCTTGGCAGAATTCTCGAATTGAACGAGGGGCTGAAACAGGTCTCCGATAACATCGCACATGATCTCAAAACGCCGCTGACGCGTTTGCGTAACCGTGCGGAAGAGGCTCTTTCCGGCAAGAAGGCCGGGCCTGAATACCGTGAGGCGCTCGAAGATATCATTGGTGAGTCGGATCAATTGATCCGCACGTTTAATGCAATCCTGATGATTTCACGTCTTGAAGCAGGCTATTCGTCCGAGAATCTGGAAAACATGCCGGTCGCGCCAATCCTTCGCGACGTGGCTGAAATGTATGAACCTGTTGCCGAGGATGTGGGCGTGAACCTGACACTTGGCGAACTTGACGAAGTTTCGCTTCATATCAATCGCGAACTGGTCGGGCAGACGATTTCCAATCTCATCGACAACGCAATTAAATATGCGGGCGGTGATGAGCGGACCGCAACCGTGAGACTTTCGATGGAACGTGATCCGAACTGGGTCCGCATCATCGTTGCCGATAACGGGCCCGGTATTCCGGAAGAAAAACGCGAACAGGCGACAGAACGTTTTGTCCGCCTTGAGGAAAGCCGCACGCAACCCGGCTCGGGCCTCGGTTTAAGTCTTGCCAAGGCCGTGATGAAATTGCACGGTGGCGCACTTCGTCTCGAAGGCAATGAACCGGGCCTGCGCGCCGTATTGGAGTTTCCGTTGCCCTCGGACAAGGTCGAATAATGGCGTGACATAAGAGGGATCATGGCGGTGGAAAACGCAGAGGCACTGTTCTTCGACAGAGATATTCGTGCTTTGACGCCGCTTGATCCCGTAAGGGCGGAAACCTTCTTGACAGACCTTGCCACACGCGCCCGCGAAGAGGACATTTCGGGCGTCACGGCCCTGTTGCAAAGGCAGAAGCTGCGCGTTTCTTTCCGCCGTTCTCGATCTTTCTCCATTCATTCGCGAAGCACTGACCCGTCATCCGCGTATTCTAGACCGCATTGTCGCCAAATCGCCGGAGGCTGCGTTGAAGGATATTCTGGCGGAAATCTCGTCTAGTGCCGCAAGTGAAGACGTAACCGAAACCTCGCTCATGACCAGCTTGCGTATTCTGAAACGCGAGGCGCATGTCCTGATTGCGCTTTGCGATCTCGCAGGTATTTTCAACACGGAAGCAACGACTGGCTGGCTCACCGATCTGGCTGAAGCCTGCACGGGCGCTGCCGTCCGGTTTCTGCTGCTCGATGCCGATCGTGCGGGCAAGATCAAACTTCCCGACCGGAACCAGCCCGACAAGGACAGTGGCTGGATCGTTCTGGGCATGGGCAAGTTCGGCGCGCGCGAACTCAACTACTCCTCCGATATCGATCTCATCATCTTCATCGATGAAACCAGACCGGCCATCGGCGACCCGTATGAATGCGTCGAAACTTTTTCTCGGCTGACGCGCCGCCTTGTCCGCATTTTGCAGGATCGTACCGGTGACGGCTACGTCTTCCGTGTCGATATCCGCCTGCGACCGGATCCGGGCTCGACGCCGTTGGCCATTCCTGTTGGCGCGGCACTTCATTATTACGAAGGGCGCGGCCAGAACTGGGAACGCGCAGCCATGATCAAGGCGCGGCCCGTTGCAGGGGACCGCGAATCCGGAAAACAGGTGCTGGCGGAACTCTCCCCTATGTCTGGCGCAAATATCTCGACTATGCGGCCATTGCCGACGTGCACTCGATCAAGCGGCAGATTCACGCCCATAAGGGTCACGGCGATATCGCTGTGCACGGCCATAATGTGAAACTGGGACGTGGCGGCATCCGCGAAATCGAATTTTTCGTCCAGACGCAGCAGCTCATCGCTGGAGGGCGCTTTCCCGAATTGCGCGGCAACCAGACAGTGCCAATGCTGGCAAGACTGGCGGAGCGGGGCTGGATCACAGAAATGGCGCGCGATGCTTTGGCGAAGGAATATTATTTCCTGCGCGATGTCGAACATCGCATCCAGATGATTGCCGACGAGCAGACGCATATCCTGCCGGAGGACGACGAAGGCTTTGCCCGTGTTGCCCATATGATGGGCTATGCCGATCCGTCGGCCTTTTCAGATGTTTTTCTCGATGCGCTCAAGGTCGTCGAAAAGCACTATGCAGCGCTGTTCGAGCAGGCTCCTGAACTTGGAAGCTCATCTGGAAATCTGGTCTTTACCGGCGATGTGGATGATCCCGGCACGCTGGAGACGCTCACCGCCATGGGCTATGAGCGTCCGAGCGATATATGCCGCGTGATCCGCACCTGGCACTTCGGGCGTTATCGCGCCACACAATCGGCAGAAGCACGTGAGCGCTTGACCGAATTGACGCCCGCTCTGCTCAAGGCCTTTGCCGAGACCAGACGTGCGGATGAGGCGCTCTTGCGTTTCGATGGTTTTCTGAAAGGCCTGCCTGCGGGCATTCAGCTTTTCAGCCTGTTGCAATCCAATCCCCGCCTCTTGAACCTCCTCGTGATGATTATGAGCGCCGCGCCCCGGCTTGCCGAAATCATCACCCGCAATCCGCATGTTTTCGACGGTCTGCTTGATCCGGCGATTTTCTCCGAAATGCCGACACGCGCCTATCTGGAAGAACGCCTTCGCGTGTTTCTGGGGCCTGCGACCGATTATGAGGAGGTGCTGGACCGGCTGCGTATCTTCGCTGCCGAGCATCGTTTCCTGATCGGTATCCGCCTGCTGACGAGCGCTATTGATGGCGTGCGCGCTGGCCGCGCTTTCTCCGATCTGGCCGAACTGATGATCGGCAAGGCATTTGAAGTCGTTGCGGCTGAACTGGAGCGGCGCCACGGAAGGTCAAGGGCGCGAAAGTCGCTCTTCTGGCCATGGGGAAGCTCGGCAGTCGCGAACTCACCGCCGGTTCCGATGTCGATCTGATCCTGCTTTACGATCACGACAAGGAGACGGATGAATCAGACGGTGAAAAGCCGCTGGCTCCATCCCAATATTATATTCGCCTGACGCAGCGGCTCATTGCTGCCCTTTCCGCGCCCACGGCGGAAGGCGTGCTCTATGAAGTCGATATGCGGCTGCGCCCTCCGGCAACAAGGGGCCGGTTGCGACCCATATCGAATCCTTCGGTAAGTATCAGCGCAGCGAAGCATGGACATGGGAACATATGGCCCTGACCCGCGCGCGCCCGATCCATGGCGATGCGGCCTTTATGGATCACATCAAAAGCGAGATAGACGAAGTCTTGTCTGCGCCGCGTGACGTGAAGAAGATCGCCAGGATGTGCGCGAGATGCGCGACCTCATCTATCAGGAAAAGCCACCTGCCGATGATTGGGATTTCAAGCTGAAGCCGGGCGGCATTGTCGATCTGGAATTCATCGCCCAGTTTGCCGTGCTGGCAAACAAGATCGACCGGAAGCCACGGCCGTTGGGCACCGAGGAAATCCTGTCAGTCCTCGACCCGTCCTTTGCCGATCCGGCGCTTGCCGATAACCTTGTCGGCGCCTATCGTCTCTATACCAATCTGAGCCAGACGATCCGCCTGTGTCTTGGTGGCGATGCCAAACGCGAGGAATTCATACCCGGCATGATTGACCTGCTATGCCGTGCGGCGGACATGCCAGACATAAAACGCGTCGAGCATCATCTGGCGGAAGTCGCCGTGGACGTGCGGACAAGTTTTGAAAAGCTTTTGAATATCTGATCAGGCGGCGTGGATTTCCGCGCTGTGATTGCCGATATGACCCGGCTTGCGGTCAGGGATGCAGACCGAAACCACCGTGCCGACGCCTTCGGTCGAGCGAATGCGAAGCCAGCCACCGTGAAGCTCTGCCAGTGAACGGGTGATGGCAAGCCGAGACCCGACCCGGTATGGGTCTTGGTGAACTGGTTTTCCACCTGCTCGAAGGGCTGGCCGATTTTCTTGATTGCCGATTTCGGAATGCCGACGCCGGTATCCTGTATAGTCATGAAGAGGGCCGAGCCCGTCTTGCGTGCCCTCACAGTGATCTGCCCGCCATAGGAAGTGAACTTCACCGCATTGGAAAGAAGGTTGATCAGCACCTGCTTGATCGCGCGGCGGTCGGCATAAAGCTGCATCGCATCTTCGATGCGCGTATTGACCGCGATATTCTTTTCGTCCGCCTGTAGCGAGATCATCCGCACCGTTTCGTTGATGAGCGGGCAGAGATCGATTTCCTCACGGTCGAGCGAGAAATGCCCGGCCTCGATCTTCGACATGTCGAGAATGTCGTTGATGACATTGAGCAGGAAATTGCCGCTCGTATGGATATCGTTGATATATTCCTCATAGCGGTCGGAACCGAGCGGGCCGAACGTGCCCGCCTGTATCATTTCCGAGAAGCCGATGATGGCATTGAGCGGCGTGCGCAGCTCGTGAGACATATTGGCGAGAAATTCAGACTTGGCGCGGTTCGCCGCCTCGGCGCGTTCCTTTTCCTGACCGTATTTGCGGGCAAGCTCGGATAGCTCACGCACGCGGTCCCGCTCGCCCTTGCGTGCAATGGACAGGTCGTGAATGGTCGCCATCAGGCGGCGTTCGCTGTCCACCAGGCGTTCCTGATGCAGCTTGAGCTGGGTAATGTCGGTGCCGATGGAGACAAGACCGCCGTCCTGCGTGCGGCGTTCGTTGACCTGAAGCCAGCGTCCGTCGCTGAGCTGACGCTCGAAGGTCTGGCCACCGGCGCGGTTATGTTCATTGGCCATGCGACGCTCGAAAGTGAACGGGCGTGTATGGGCATCAACTTCGTTGCGCGGCACGCCGGGTTTCAGCGTCCAGACGGGAAGGCCAGCATATTCACTGAACTTGGAATTTGCCATGACGAGGCGGTTGTTGGAATCCCACAGGATGAAGGCTTCCGAAATATTCTCGATGGCTTCGCGGATGCGCATGTCGGCTTCTGCCGTCTGCTGCGCAAAACGATGCTGTTCGCTGACGTCGAAGGCAATACCGACCAGATGAAGATCGCCTTCGCTGGCAATTTCGGCGCGGACACGCATCCACACCCAAGAACCATCGGCATGACGCATGCGGAAGACGCGGTCGACATGTGAAATATCGCCTGCAGCTGCCTGTTCGGCGATGGAATAGAGGTCGCCATCTTCCGTGTTGATGATTGCGGCCACATCACCGAATGGCAGCACCGCATCCTGCGCTTCGTAGCCCAGCATTTCATACATGGAGCGCGACCAGTAGATGCGGCCGCGCGCCATGTCCCAATCCCACAGGCCGCAGCGACCGCGTCCCAGCGCCAGATCGATACGGCGCTGGATCTGGCCGGAAAGATCGTCGGCCTCGCGAGCCCGCGCCGCCTGACTGAAATAGGCATAGAGAATGGCAAACATGACGCCGGTCGTGCCAGCAAAGAGCGTCACATTGAGCGACACGGCCCGCCGCCATTCCGCAAAGATGGTGCTTTCCGGCTCGATGGCGATGACGGAATAGGGCAGGGTCATCGGCTTCGACAGGGCGCCATAGGCCGGTTCACCCTGTAGCGTGACTTTCAGCACGCCTGCGCGTTCTGCAAACAGGAACAGCGGCTGCGCGTCCGAAAGGATCGTATCGACCGGCTTGCCGGACAGGTCGGAAAGCGGGCCGGATGCCGCCACCACGGAGGATTGCTGGTCGATGACGGCGAGTGTCATGTTGGAGGATGACAGTCCGCGCGAGCGAAATTCCGCCATCGTGTCCTGAATGTCCTTTGCGGCGATCTGCGCCCCGGCATCGGTGCCGTTGGCAACCCGTTCGATCATCTGCGCGAGATTGGCCGTTGCCGCCGACAGGAAAGCCTTATGCTGCTGCTCGATATCCTCGCGCCATGCCAGCATCGAGAAAATGCGCGCCACGCCCAGAATAATCAGGAAAATGATGATGAGCGCGGGAACGAGGCGACGAAGGATAGGCTCGATCGAGATGAACTTGCCATAGGCCGGACCAGCAAGAAGACTGACATGGCCCGAGAGCCTGCCCTTCCTTCTTTTCCGACCGGATTCGCAATGCGTCCCCGCCGGCGCGCCATACGCGTCGGTGCTCGCCATATAATGGTCCCTCGTGAATTCCCTGCAAGTGAAGTGATTCGGAATACGCCACCTCCGAATATCATCAATGAATCAAAAGTGATTCGCGCTGTCCAGCGAATTCGTTAACGAGGCGTAAAACGAAAGTTTCATCAGCTAATTTATACATGAATCTCAAGCCTTTAAGTGGAATCAGCATGGTAGGTGATTCGGCTAAAGGCATGAAAAGACTCATGAAAGCCGACTGTCCGCCGCCTTTGCGTTCATCAGCATGAAAAGGCTCGTTCCGAAAGTTGGCTGAACAAGCGGAACGAGCGAATCATCATTACGATCAGGATAGATCGCGAATCAGGCGAGAGTACGGTCCACAATATCGCGCAGATCAGTCGACAGTTTTTGCCCGTACCGGAAATATGCGCCAGCGCTGCCCTTGCATGTTCACGACGGGTATCTTCGAGCGAACGCCAGGAGCGAAGCGCCGTCAGAAGTCGTGCTGCGAGCTGCGGATTCTCCGGATCGATGGAAAGGATCGTATCTGCAAAGAACTCATAGGCCGCACCATCCTTCCGATTGAAGCCGGTCGGATTGGATGCGGAGAATGAACCGATCACCGAGCGGACGCGGTTCGGATTGTCGAGCGAGAATAAGGCGTGTTTCGTAAGATCGCGTACAGCCTGCAAGGCTTCGTCGCCGGACGGCTCGCCTGCACGCTGAACCACTTGTCCATCACAAGACCATCCTTGCCGAATTGACGTTCGAAACTTGCCAGTGCGTCCTTTGCCTCGTTCGTATCACCAAAGCGGTGCACCAGAACGGTCAGTGCCGCGAAGCGGTCGGTCATATTATCCGCATTGGCGAACTGGCTGGCGGCGCGTTGCTGGCTTTTCTCGTGACGGCTCAGATAATCGAGCAGCACGTTCCGCAAGGCACGTTTGCCCGCAGCACCCGCATCCGGCGAGAAAGCGCCATCCTGTTTCAGGGCATCATAGAGGCTGGCGAAGCCCTTGGCGTAACGGGCGGCAATGGCGTCCACCAGATGGTTTCGGCTGGCGAGGATCGCATCGGGATCGACATTATTGCCCATTTCGCGTGCGATATCGCTTTCGCTCGGCAGCGTGAGGCAAAGCGCGCGGAAGGCCGGATCAAGCGTTTCGTCGGATGCCACTTTTCCGGCAAGTTCAACGATCTTGTCTTCAATCGCCGGGGCATGGCCTCCGCGCGCACGTTTGGCACCCTCAAGCAGAACCTGGTTGAAGATTCCGGTTAATGCCTGCCAGCGCGCCACCGGATCATGATCGTTCAGGGCCAGGAAGGCGCGATCATCGTCCGATAATGGCGCTGTCAGATTAACGGGAGCCGAGAACCCGCGCAACAGCGACGGCACAGGGCGTTCCTTGATGCCATGGAAGATGATCTTTTCGGAAGAACGATGCAGATGGATGACATCGCCGCGCACATCCCCGCCTTCGATGGAGGCTGGAACCATATCCTTGCCGTCAGGTCCGATCAGGCCGAAGGCAATCGGGATAAGCATCGGTTTCTTGACCGATTGTCCGGGCGTGGCTCCCAGCGACTGTTTCAGTTCAATCGTATAGGTTTCTTTCGCGGCGTCATAAGCGAAGGTAGCTGCCACCTTCGGCGTTCCTGCCTGATCGTACCAGAGCGCGAATTGCGAAAAATCCTGGCCCGAAACATCGGCAAAGACCTTGACAAAATCCTCGATGGTCGCAGCTTCGCCGTCATGGCGCTCGAAATAGAGGTCCATACCCTTACGGAACAGCTCAGGCCCGATGATTGTACGGATCATGCGCACCACTTCCGAACCTTTTCATAGACGGTCGCCGTATAGAAATTGTTGATCTCGCGATATTCGCGCGGGCGCACCGGATGAGCGAGCGGCCCGGCATCTTCCGGAAATTGCTGCGCCTTGAGTATCTTCACCTCGGCGATCCGCTTCACCGGGCGTGAGCGCTCATCGGCAGAAAATTCGTGATCCCGATAGACTGTCAATCCTTCCTTGAGGCAGAGCTGGAACCAGTCGCGGCAGGTGATGCGGTTGCCCGTCCAGTTATGGAAATATTCATGCGCGATGACAGCCTCGATGCCCGCATAGTCGGCGTCGGTAGCGGTTTCTGGATCGGCCAGCACATACTTGTCGTTGAAGACATTGAGCCCCTTGTTTTCCATCGCGCCCATGTTGAAATCGGAAACGGCAACGATGTTGAAAACATCAAGGTCATATTCGCGACCGAATTTCTCCTCATCCCAACGCATGGAACGTTTCAAAGCATCCATTGCATAGAGCGCCCGGCTTTCCTTGCCACGTTCGACATAGATCGCCAGATCGACTGGACGTCCGGACTGCGTTGTGAAGTGATCCTTCACGACACCGAGCGATCCGGCAACGAGCGCGAAGAGATAGGATGGCTTTGGATGCGGATCGTGCCAGGTGGCGAAATGCCGGTCCGGCTTCGCTTCGACCGATCCCTTATCAACGGGGTTGCCGTTGGACAGAAGAATGGGAGCAGCTTGCCTGTCGGCGTCGATGCGAACCGTATAGACCGACAGAACATCTGGACGATCATAAGAATAGGTAATCCGGCGGAAGCCTTCGGCCTCGCACTGGGTGCAATAGACGCTGCTGGAACGATAAAGGCCCGACAACTGGCGGTTTGTCGTCGGATTGATTTCCGTCACGATTTCAAGCGTGAAGCGCTTGCCTTCCGGCAGGTCGCTGATCTCCAGCTGGTCAGGCGTTGCGACATAGCTGTTATCGGCAAGCGGCGTCCCGTCAATGGCGATGCTGATGAGCTTCAGTTCGTCGCCGTCCAGAACCAACGGCGTGCCCGCTGGTGTGTCATCACGACGCTCAATGGTGAGCATGGTACGAACGAGGGTCTTTTCCGGTTCCAGCGAGAAGTCCAGCTTCGTCTCGGGTATGGCGTAGGGTGTTGGACGATAATCTTCGAGACGGAATGTCTGGCCGGTTTCAGTACGCATGGTGAAACTCTCTCTCTGAACTCGCGTTGAACTCACGATGCTGGATTCGTAGCCAAAATTGCTGCCAAGGGAAACTCAATTCCAGAACAAGTAACCAGCCTTTTGTGGCCGGAGCATTTCCAGCAAAAGTGCGAAGCGCCTACACGGGGAAATCAGTCCAGTAGACTGATTTCTGATCCCGCTTCGATGGGTCGGATAATGCAACAAACCAAATAGCGGGCGGTTTGCCAAATATTTTTCGACTTGACCTTTGTGCTACTGGTGCTGTGTCACAAACAGGAATAAGAAAAAGGGCGCCCAATACTTTGGGTCATTATTGGCTTTAGGTTATTAAGGGATTGCGTTGTGAACGCTCACACGAGCGCGCCTGTCGAGGCTGCCCATCTTGAAACGAATCCGATGCTCGGCATCGGTCTTAAAATCGCTTCCGTTACCGTTTTCGTCGCCATGTCCACCTTGCTGAAGGCGGCTGATGGCGTGCCGGTGGGACAGTTGATCTTCTTCCGGTCTTTCTTCGCAATCTTCGCGATATTGCTCTATCTGGCGTGGCGCGGGCAGCTTTCCGGCGTTTTTCGCACCGAAAACGGGTTCAGCCATTTCTGGCGCGGTCTGGTGGGGGTCAGCTCCATGTCGATGAGCTTTTCGCGCTCACCAAGCTGCCGCTGCCGGAAGCAATCGCGATCAACTATGCTTCGCCGCTGATTACCGTCATTCTCGGCGCGGTCATCCTGCATGAAGTCGTGCGGTTTTACCGCTGGAGCGCGGTTCTGATCGGGCTTGGCGGGGTAATGGTCATCATCTGGCCGCGACTGACGGTGTTTTCCGGTGGCGGTATGGGGCATGAAGAGGCCGTCGGAGCACTTGCCGCCCTCGGTGCGGCGCTCACATCGGCCGTGGCCATGATGCTTGTACGTCGCCTCGTGCAGACGGAACGCACATCGACCATCGTGATCTATTTTTCCATATCCGCGAGCGTCATTTCCTGGTGAGCATCCCATTCGGCTGGATCGTGCCGAACTGGTCGCAGCTTGCCATGCTGATCGGTGCGGGTTTTGCCGGTGGTGTCGGCCAGATACTTCTGACCGAATGCTACCGCCATGCGCCAATGTCGACGATTGCGCCCTTCGAATACACCTCCATGCTTTTGGGGCTTGCCATCGGCTTTCTGCTGTTCGGCGATATTCCGACCTTCGAAATGCTGGCCGGTAGCGCCGTCGTCATGGCTGCAGGCGGTTTCATCATCTACCGCGAGCAGAAGCTTTCCATCGCGCCCCACAAGGTAAACGCACCGCAGACGCAGTAATTTAGCTTTGGCCGGGTGTGCCTTCCGCACGCGGATCGAGCTGCATGGTTTCCGGCGTGGACTGGCCGTCCGGGGTATGGAACTTGTACTCGGTCTTCTGGTCGCTGATGGCCGGACGTTCGAAGCGACGGATGCGCCAGAAGGCGTGCAGGCCATATAAGCCGTAAGCGATGGCCATGGTTACGAAGAAGCCCGAAGCACCGACCAGATCCATCAACGGGCCGGAAAGGGCAGGCCCGATGACACTGCCCACGCCGTAGATAATCAGCAATCCGCCGGAGACCTTCACAAATTCGCTGGCATCCGCATAGTCGTTGGCGTGGGCGACGTTAAGGCTGTAGATCGGATAAATCACCGAACCGAACAGAAACATCATGGCGTAAAGCGCATAGGGCGAGGTGGGATGGAACAGCACCATGACCATTGACAGGGCGAAGCCGATGACACCGGCGATCACCATGACATAGCGACGATCCACAAAATCTGATCCTCGTCCGAGCGGATATTGGAAGATAGCGCCGCCCACCATGGCGCAGGCAAGCATCGTGGCGATGCCGAAGGTGGAAAGGCCGTTCATCTCGCCATAGATGGCGGCGAGGAAGTTCCATGTGCCCGCAACAATGCCGGCGATCAGCGAACCGACAGCCGCAGCAGGCGACCGTCGATATAGCCCTTTCAGATCGAGCGAAACCTGCGTCAGCGGATTGGGTGATTGCGCGCTTGAAAGGGCCGTTGGAAGCAGCGCGCTTGCATAGATGATGGCGCAGATGATGAAAAGTGTCTGGGTTCCCGCATCGCCGAACGGTAGGATGTATTGCCCGCATAGCAGGCCGAGCATGGTGATGATCATATAGATCGAGAAAACGCGGCCGCGCGATTCATTGGTCACGCGCTCATTCAGCCAGCTTTCGATAATCATATAGCTGCCTGCGAGCGAAAAGCCCGCGACGCCGCGGAAGATCATCCAAGCAACGGGATTGACAACCAGTGCGTGGAAAAGAAGCGCTATCGAAAGCAGTGTTGCCAGCGAGGAAAAGACGCGTACATGGCCCACACGCCGGACCAGATGCGGCACCACAATACAGCCGATCGTAAACGCAAGGGAATAGCTCGTGCCCATCCAGCCGATGGTCGTGGTCGACCAGCCTTCCATGCCGCCGCGTAAGGGCAGAAGAATACCCGCGAGGCCACCGGCAAGCAGCATAAGAAAGGTGCTTGCAAGCAAAGCGGCTATGGGCAGGAGCTGGCCAGCCATGAAAAACTCCACAGAAAACCCATGGGAATCTGAATTTAGGGCTACTTGTCGCCGGAAGGCGGTTTGGCAAGCGGCGAAATAGAACAAGTTTGCGGCATGTTGGTGACAATGCCACCTGCGCCGCCTGCCGATGCCACTGAACTACGGAGATTTCAACTCATCAATTCGGCCAATTTCAGCTTCACAGCCAGAAAATCGCGCCATGCAAAACGCTTTTGCGCTGGTGTGCGCAGAAGATAGGCTGGATGCAGGGTTGGCATGACGGGAATTTCGAGGCCGGAAGGTGTTTTGTGAATCTTCCAGTTGCCGCGCAGGCGCAGGATGCCTTCCGTCGCGCCGCTGAGTGCCTTGCCTGCTGGGCCACCCAGTGCAACCAGAACTTTCGGCGCGGCGAGCTCGATCTGTCGCTCGATGAATGGCCGACAAAGTTCCGTCTCAAGCGGCGTCGGTGTGCGGTTGCCCGGTGGGCGCCACGGGATTGTATTGGCGACGTAGACGCTTTCTCGCTTCAGGCCGATGGATTCGATCATGCGATTGAGAAGCTGGCCGGATTTGCCGACGAAGGGCAATCCTTCCATGTCCTCGTCCGTCCCGGTGCTTCGCCGATGAACATGATGTCGGATGACGGATCGCCATCGGCGAAGCACAGGTTCTTCGCCGTGAATTTCAAGTTACAGCCGTCGAATGCGGCGAGTTTCTCCCGCAGTTCTTCCAGCGTCGAAGCCTGTGCCGCCGCCTCGCGCGCGAGCGCAATCTGCGCTGTGTCAGGAAGGTCGGCTGCGGCTTGAACAGGCCTGCTGGTGGGGGCGGGTGTCGGGGCAGGGCGCGGTTGTTGCTGTCGGGCGCGCTCAGGCGCATTCGGCATTTGCGCTGCAGGCTGCGAGGGAGCGGGACGCTGAGGTTCCGCAAACCGATCTATAGGTGTTTCGGAAAGCGGCATGTCAACGCCTGCTTCCGCATAGAAGCGGAGCAAACCTTCAATATCCAGCGTTTCGCGATTATCAGCCATTATATACCTCACCTCTGAGGTGGCGAATTTTGAAGGCGAATGCAAGAGCCTGGTTCAGATTTAGGGTCCGTTTCGCAGGTTAGTGACAGTTCAGATCTGATCTGACTCACATCTCCAAACCAAGGCCAGACATTGGCAATCACAAACCATGACGCCTTGGCTTTTATACCATCACAAACAAATCCTCATCGCAGCTTCTTGAATGGAATGAATTTGACGTTTACGTTAAGGTAAATCAATTTGAGAGCGTAGGACGCCTGTTTTGGACAATTGGACGCATTTGCGACAGTCTCCAACTCTGCGACAGGGTAAGGCAGAATACGGGGAAACGGCGATCTTTTCGTACCGCCAGTGCTGACGGGCAGTCGGTTCATGGGTATTCGCGATTAGATCATGCACAAAACAATTGGATGCGTCGTCTGGGCTATCTTAGTGAGAAGACGATGTTGCACCGGACGGAGGGATGAATGTCTGAAGCCCCAGAATATGCGAACCAGGAGCTTCCCGAACGCGAGAGCATGGAATTCGACGTCGTGATCGTCGGCGCGGGTCCTGCTGGCCTTGCTGCGGCTATCCGTTTGAAACAGGCGATCCCGAGCTGTCCGTCGTTGTCCTCGAAAAGGGCGGGGAAGTCGGCGCGCATATTCTTTCCGGCGCTGTCGTTGATCCGGTTGGCATTGACCAGCTTCTGCCGGGCTGGCGCGAGGAAGAGGGACACCCTTTCAAGACGCCGGTTACTGCCGATCATTTCCTTGTGCTGGGGCCTGCGGGCTCGGTGCGCCTGCCGAATTTCGCGATGCCGCCTTTGATGAGCAATCATGGCAATTACATCGTGTCTCTTGGCAATGTCTGCCGCTGGCTGGGCACCAAGGCCGAAGAACTTGGCGTGGAAATCTATCCGGGTTTTGCGGCAACCGAAGTGCTCTACAACGACGAGGGCGCGGTCATCGGCGTCGCCACCGGCGATATGGGCGTCGAGCGCGATGGAACACATGGTCCGAACTATACACGCGGCATGGCTCTGCTCGGCAAATATACGCTGGTCGGCGAAGGCGCGCGTGGTTCGCTTGCCAAGCAGCTGATCTCGAAGTTCAAACTCGACGAGGGCCGTGAACCGGCGAAATACGGTATCGGACTCAAGGAATTGTGGCAGGTCGATCCGTCCAGGCACAAGCCGGGTCTGGTTCAGCACTCCTTCGGCTGGCCGCTCGACATGAAGACCGGCGGCGGTTCGTTCCTTTATCATCTCGAAGACAATATGGTCGCGGTCGGCTTCGTGCTGCACCTCAACTACAAGAACCCGTATCTGTCGCCATTCGAAGAATTCCAGCGCTTCAAGACCCATCCGGCCATTCGCGACGTATTCGAGGGCGGCAAGCGCCTTTCCTATGGCGCGCGTGCGATCACCGAAGGCGGGTTCCAGTCGGTGCCGAAACTTTCTTTCCCCGGCGGAGCGCTCATCGGCTGCTCGGCTGGTCTGGTCAATGTGCCGCGCATCAAGGGCAGCCACAATGCGGTTCTGTCCGGCATTCTCGCCGCTGACAAGATCGCGGAGGCAATTGGTGCGGGCCGCGCCAATGACGAGCCGGTCGAGATCGAGAACACTTGGCGCTCGAGCCTGATCGGCAAGGATTTGAAGCGGGTGCGCAACGTCAAGCCGCTGTGGTCGAAATTCGGCACGATTGCAGGTGTGGCGCTCGGTGGTCTCGATATGTGGACCAACCAGCTTTTCGGCTTCTCGATCTTCGGGACGCTGAAGCATGGCAAGACCGATGCGCAGTCGCTGGAACCGGCTGCGAAGCACGCGAAGATCGATTATCCGAAGCCGGATGGTGTCCTGACGTTCGACCGCCTGTCGTCGGTGTTCCTATCGAACACGAACCATGACGAGAACGAGCCTGTGCATCTTCAGGTCCGAGACATGGAACTGCAGAAGACGTCGGAGCACGACGTCTTCGCTGGCCCGTCGACACGTTACTGCCCTGCGGGCGTCTATGAATGGGTGGATGCCGACGGCAACTCCGCTGCCGATCCGCAGGCAAAGAACGTGCGATTCGTCATCAACGCGCAGAATTGCGTGCACTGCAAGACTTGCGACATCAAGGACCCGAACCAGAACATCAACTGGGTGCCGCCACAAGGCGGGAGGGGCCTGTTTACGTGAACATGTAAAGAAAAGGCGGTCTGGAACCGCCTTTTTATTGAAGCATGACGGATTGGGTTTCCGGCTCGTCTGCATCTGGCCGGACAGGCGGCGGAACGGAAAAATCGAGCCGCACCGGTAGATGATCGGAGCCAGCATCCTCGCGTGCCGAAACCTTCGCTCCTCCGATTTCAGGGCTTACGAGTATCTGATCGATCGGCACGCCGATATAAGGCGCGAGCGTAACAGGCAGCAGATGCGTCATCCACGTGCCGCCAATACCGGTCATATGGCGGGTGCCGGATGCATGTTCGACGCGACGAACCGCATTGCTCCACGGTGCCGCATTGAAATCACCGGCGACGACCAGAGGACCTTTCAGCTTCTGCAGTTCCGGTTCGATATAGCGGAGTTGATAAGGCTGCCAGCGTGGCCATGGCCATGAGAAGTGCAGGGCGGCGACATGCACGGTCGTTCCGCCGAAGTTGATCGGCGCAATGGCCAGTAAGCCATCGCCGACGCAGGCCGTCTGTGCATCTTCGCTGAAAGGCCGCTTCGACAGGATGCCCACGCCCCATGTATTGGGATCGTCAGCACAATTGAGGTGGTAGGGATAGGAGCCCTGGAGAATGGTGAGCCATTTTGTCCATTGCTCGCTCGCTTCCTCATAGGTGATGACGTCCGGCTTCTCTCGCGCAATCATCTGGAGAATACGTTTTGGTTCGGGATTGTCTTCGCGCAAATTGATCTGGACGAGGCTGTAGCGTGCCCCACCTTGTTCCTGCGCCTGTACACCTGTGGAGCCGCTCAGGAAATCGCGTGCAGCACCGACAGTTGTACTGAGAGCCATAACGGAAAAAGCAGAAGCATCGCTGCCTCGCGCCGCATTTTGGTGAAAAGCAAAGGAATAGTCAGCACTGCCAGCAAGACGGCGAGGTGAGCTCGAAAATGCGAAAAGGAATCCAGTGCGGGATGCACCGCCCCAAGAAATCCGAGCACGAGCGGGACCGACAGTGCGACGGCGGCCAGCAGCAACAGGAATGAAAGATTTTCACGGCGTTTCGACATGAAGGTGCCCATAGGTGCTGATTGCGGCTTGATGATGAAGGGAGGGCAGTATGATAGGAGCACCGTTGTTGCGAACCAACATATTGCCCTACTGCCTTACTGCCCTATTGCCCCAACTTTACTGGAAAGCCGTTTCGTAGAAGCTGCGGAGCTTGCGGGAATGCAGCCGCTCGTCCGGCATGGCGGCGATCTTTTCCATTGCGCGGATGCCGATGCGCAGATGCTGCGCCACCTGTCGCTTGTAGAATTCGGTCGCCATGCCCGGAAGTTTCAGTTCACCGTGCAGCGGCTTGTCGGAAACACAAAGCAGGGTGCCGTAAGGCACGGAAACGGAAACCGTTGGCCGCAATTGTCGCGGATTCCATATCAAGCGCGACGGCGCGCGCCTGCGAAAGGCGCTGCACCGGGCCGCGCTGGTCGCGCAATTCCCAATTGCGGTTGTCGATGGTGGCGACCGTGCCGGTACGCATGATCTGTTTCAGATCGTAACCCTCCAGGCCGGTGATTTCCTCAACAGCCTCTTCCAGCGCAACTTGAATTTCCGCAAGTGCCGGGAGCGGCACCCAGACGGGCAGATCGTCATCGAGAACATGGTCTTCACGCATATAGGCGTGTGCCAGGACATAATCGCCAAGCTGCTGGCTGTTGCGCAGGCCCGCGCAGTGACCCAGCATCAACCATGCGTGGGGGCGAAGCACGGCGATATGGTCGGTTATGGTCTTGGCATTGGATGGTCCCACGCCGATATTGACCATCGTGATGCCGGAATGGTCAGCCCGCTGCAGGTGATAAGCAGGCATCTGGGGCAGGCGCTGCAACGGATTTCCGTTGCTTGGCGCGGTTTCGCCCGCCAGCGTGATGATGTTGCCCGGTTCCACGAACCGTTCATATCCACCGCCGCCATTTGCCATCAATTCGCGGGCATAGGCGCAGAACTCGTCCATATAGAACTGGTAGTTGGTGAACAGAACGAAGTTCTGGAAATGTGCCGGATTTGTCGCCGTATAATGTGCCAGCCTATGCAAAGAATAATCGACGCGCTGGGCCGTGAAGGGCGCAAGCGGCATCGGTTCACCGGGGCAGGCTCGAAATCGGCATTGACGATCTTGTCGTCGGTCGCCGCCAGATCGGGTACGTCGAACAGGTCACGCAGCGGATGCGTGAAGGCACTGGCGACCGAAGCCTCGACATAGGTGCCTTCCCTGAAGGCAAAATGGATCGGGATCGGCGTCGAGGATTCCTTCACCGTTACCGTTACACCATGATTGCGCATCAGGAGGCGTATCTGCTCGTTCAGATAATGGTCGAACAGATCGGGCCGCGTGATGTTTGCGGAATAATCGCCGGGCGTCGAAACATGGCCATAGGCCAGACGCGAATCCACATGCGCGAAACTAGACGTGGACAGGCAGATTTCGGGATAGTAGGCGCGATAACGCTGCGGCGGAACCTCACCGCGTGCAACCTTCTCGAACGCATCGCGCAGGAAGGCCGTATTGCGGTCATAGAGTTTTGCAGGGCGGCAACCGCCGCACCGGCGTCGTTGAAAACCTCCGGGTCAACGGTCGGAGGTGTTTTGATCTCGGTCAGAAATGGATGTTCGATTCGCTGTGTCATGGCCTAGTATAACAAAACCGATGACTGTTACATGACCCAGTTTATGCGGCTCGCTGCAAGCTCACATAAAGCACGAGGCCGACACCGCTCATCTGGGAATGCTGGCCGATCTGCGTATAGGCGAAGGTTGCTGCCGGACCGGTGAAGATGGCTGTGAATAGGAAAACCCGAAGGGCGATTGCGGCGATGGTCCGGGTTCTTTTCATGGCCGCTCTCCGGCATGCTTCTGAGTGAATGCGGCCACAGGCCCGATTATCGGCTGGTCACGGTAAACACTGTATCTCTGGTCGACGAAAATGCTGGCGACTGTGGCAAAGCCAGCGATCATCAGGCAGACAATTGTTAAACGCCGAAGCATACCGGTTGGCCCCAAAGCCGTTCTGATTTTGTTCTCCCTGGTCAATCTAGCGATCGCGCCTGAACCGTCCCTGAGAGCGCCGTTCATGCGCCGTTCAAAAATATTGATGTTCCGTTTATTGCCACAAGTGGCTCTTGTGCCTGCTCAAAAGGGTCTTATGTTTCCCATCATTGGAATGCGGGGACATGTCCCGCTCAACGTCAGGATCAGCGGGAGAGAGCCCATGGCCGAACAGACCAAGCCCATCGAATTGTATTATTGGCCGACACCGAACGGCTTCAAGATCAGCATCATGCTGGAAGAACTGGGCGTTCCCTATGAGGTCAAATATGTCAATATCGGCAAGGGCGATCAGTTCCAGCCAGATTTCCTGAAAATCGCCCCGAACAACCGTATGCCCGCGATCATCGATCCGAAAGGGCCGGGCGGCGAACCGATCTCAGTGTTCGAATCTGGTGCGATCCTGCAGTATCTCGGGCGGAAGTTCGGCAAGTTCTACCCGATCGACGAACGCAATCGCGTCGCCGTTGACGAATGGCTGATGTGGCAGATGGGCGGGCTTGGCCCGATGTCGGGGCAAGCTGGTCATTTCCGGATCTATGCACCGGAGAAGGTTCAGTACGGGATCGACCGCTATACGAATGAGGTCAACCGGCTCTATGGTGTCCTGAACAGGCAGCTTGAAGGCAAGGAATATATCGCTGGCGATTATTCAATCGCCGACATGGCATCAATCGGCTGGATCAACGCCTATAAGAATTACGAGCAGAATCTCGATGATTTCCCGAACCTGAAGCGCTGGCACGAGACGATGAATACGCGCCCTGCGGTTCAGCGTGGTCTGCTGGTCGGCAAAGAAGAACGGGAACGCGCAAATGCTTCAGCGAACAAGGAAGAGGAACACAAGATTCTCTTCGGTCAGAAGGCACGCTGAACAAGCGGTGAAAGAAAGGGCGGCCCGGGGCCGCCCTCAGATTGATACAAACCCCTCGATTTTTGGAAGCAGTCAAAAACGAGGGGTTTTGATTCCGATTTGTTCACGTTCTGAATCTGGGACGTTCCGTGAATCTGAGGTCATTTTGACCCTGCCGGAGGTTTGTCAGCAGTCTGAAGGCCGAGAGGCCCTTCTCACTAGATAGTCAATCCAATCAAGAGTTGCCCTTCAGGCGTGCGTTGCAGAGGCTGTAATAACCGCCTCCCTTCTGCACCCACTTCAGGCCACCCAAAGCATTGGCGTCCTTCAAGGCATGGTACTGCTCCAGGCAAGTGTGCATACGCGCCTTGCCGGCGGATTCATTGGAGAATTTGGCTGAAACAGCGGTTGGGAACTTCACGCCCTTGGGGCAGCAACCGTCGGAGCGGCAGGTTCACTGTTTCCGTCTGTGCTCATCGCGACCGGATCTGCACCCGGACCGCACTCGGCCTTGCGGAAAGCGTTCCACTTGACACCATTATCCGTACCAGAATCCTTAGCTGCCTGATACTTAGCGCTGCACTGTTTCATGGTCAGGCCCTTGGCAGAGTCGTCTGCCGCAGGAGCAGCAGCGCTCTTGGCTGCCTTTTGGCTGGAGCAGCAGGAGCTGCCGGTGCTGCGGCGGCATCTGCGCCATCTCCGCATTGCGCCTTGCGGAAATCATTCCATTTCATACTGCCAAGCGTGCCAGCATCTTTGGCAGATTGATATTTTGCGCTACATTCCTTCATCGTCAGTGCATTGGCAGGCGATGAAAAAGCAAATGCAGCGGCACTCATGATAATGGCTGTGCCTGCCATAGCTGTGATGGTTCGAATAGACATCGTGTTACTCCCTATCGAATGCAGCCCTTTTGATCGCTTGGTATCCGTTCGCACCTTGCGATCTTGCTAATATAGAAGAACGGTAGATGTCACTGTTGCTCTCGCCCGTTCCGTTTATACGTCAATATTGCGCTTCACCAAGTTGACTGTCAATCATTTGGTCAATATTACTCTTATATCCAATACAAATTTTCTAACGGGCTTTCTTTGCTCGTTATGGTCATGCAGGCGCCATGAAGTAGAATTATAGTACTTCTTCCCCATGTCCGATTTTTATTCAAATAGAGTTAAAATCTGAGGATGATAGCTGTGATAAAGCGAATCATGATTATAGGTGGTGCCGGCTCGGGAAAATCCAGCCTTGCGCGCAAGCTTGGCGACATCACTGGTCTACCGGTTGTTCATATCGATACTCTCTACTGGCTGCCCGGCTGGACGATGCGCTCGCGTGACGAGATCGGCCACCTCACCAAAGAAGCGGCGAATCAGGACAGATGGATATTCGAGGGAAACAATAGCGAAACTATGAATTACCGGGCCTCGCGGGCAGATATGCTTATTTTTCTCGATATATCGACCATGCGTCGTCTGTGGCGTGTATTGAAAAGAACGGTAATCCATTACGGGGCTCACGCCCGGATATGGCTGAAGGTTGTGTGGAGCGTTTTGACTGGGGCTTCCTGAAATGGGTGGCGAGCTATCGCAAAGACGGTCGGGTTCGCGCATTGGCTTTTCTGGAAAAGGCGCCGCAACATCTTATCAAGCATCACTTGCGCAGTCCGCAAGCGGTGAAGCGCTTCCTCGCGCAGATGGCGCGCGAAATAAATTAAAACAATCAGCCTCTCCGAGAGCGATAAACTCACAAAGCAGACCTTGAAATAACAATATTTCAAGCCGTGCGCTGCATCGCTACTGCTGTTATATTTAGTTGTCTCCCAAGACTTTACGCTGCGTGCTATGGCCCAACCATCTGCACAGCGCGAATGTATGACATGTCGGAACTCGTTCCGGCACCGTAATCTTTCGCCGGATTGCCGGCTTCTCGCTGTTCTGGAGTTTCCACGTGGCTGATATCACTGATAACGCCGCTGCCCTTATTGATGCGCCGAAAGCTGCCGCATTCGACCGTCACCACCTCTATGAAGATGCGATGGCGATGCTGATCGGTACATCCTTCATCGCACTCGGCATTACGCTTTACAGCCAGGCCATGCTGATGACCGGCAGCACCGCCGGTATCGCCCTTCTCATCCAGTATGCAACAGGCACGGAATTCGGATTGCTCTATTTCCTGATCAATCTGCCATTCTACTATTTTGCCGTGCGTCGAATGGGTTGGGCTTTTACGATCAGAACCTTCGTCGCAGTGGCCATGATGTCGGTCTTTGCGCGACTGATGCCCTTGAGTGTCGACTTCTCAAGCGTTAATCCGCTTTTCGCCGCACTCATGGGCGGCACCTTGATGGGTATGGGTGTGCTGGCACTCTTCCGTCATCGCTCCGGTGTCGGCGGCGTCAACATATTGGCGCTCTATCTGCAGGACGCCTATGGGATCAGAGCCGGTTGGTTTCAGCTCGGCCTCGACGTCCTTATCATGTTGGTCTCGCTGTTCTTTATCCCATGGGAGAACATGGTGCTTTCCTGATCGGTGCGATTGCCATGAATCTCATCATCGCAATCAATCACAAACCGGGCCGGTATCTCGGTATAAGCTGAGACAGCAAAAGCCACCTCGAAGGCGGCTTTCTTCATAAACGAAGGCGTTATCAGTCAGTGGGCGGTCATCCATTCGCGTGCGCCGCGCAGGGCTGCTGCCAGTTCGCCCTTGCTCATCGTGGCAGCCACCTGATTACGCATACGGGCGGCCTTCGCTGCCGCGGATGGCCGCAATGTTCAGCCATTTGTGGGCCTGCACCACGTCGATCTCGCAATCGCGACCGATGGCAAATTTCATGCCCATTTCCAGAAGAATGCGATCCTGCGCGATTGCGTTGTTCTTATTCGTAAAGCTCTGAAACTGTGCCATTTTCTTTGTCCCTGTTAAATCCGAGAACCGTCCGGTCTTTATTTCAAAGCTTGATTTCGTTGCTTCGAAACTGCCGTCTCTGTCGTTCCGTTCATGCTCTCAAATCTAGGGGAAAGGATTGAAATGCGCGTTAAACCAGATGCTTAACGAGCAACCAACAAAATCCGAACAAGGGGTAAACTTGGGATTTTGTTAAACATGCAAGTGCCGCCGATTGCTGGATTTTAGTAAAAACTCGATTCAAATCCGCATGATCGAACGAAACCAGTTGCTAACTATAGACAACATTCGAATGCGGGCGTGTGTGTACAAAGGGCAGTGTTTCAGGAGCAGAGAGCGTCACAAATATCCCTCTTCCGCTTCGCCGGAAACTAGTTTACGTTTACGTTTGCGTAAGTTTGATGGATGATCGAGGAGGCTTCCGTCTTAAACTTCAGAACGCATCACAGCGGTTTCATCGTTGCAACCGGCAAAGCCGGGACTGGCGGCGATTTGGGAGGAAAGAATGATCCGCACACTTATTCTTGGAATGACGCTTGCAGCCACCTTTGCCGCGCCCGCCCTCGCCGAAGAAGGGATCGTCGGTACGTGGAAGCGCCCGAACGGAACGATCATCAGCTATACGGCCTGCGGCGCCAACAAGTTCTGCGGTACGGTGCAGACCGGCGAATACAAGGGCAAGTCCATCGGCACGATGTCCGGCACCGGGGCAGCTATAAGGGTGAGGTCAACAAGCTTGACGAAGGCAAAACCTATACCGGCAAGGCCAGTGTCAAGGGCAATACGCTTTCACTCTCCGGCTGCGTGATGGGCGGTCTGATCTGCAAGAGCGAGAGCCTGACGCGCCAGTAATATCCAGCGCTGCGGATCAAAAGGGCGGCCCCGGGCCGCCCTCAGACTGCTGACAAACCTCCGGCAGGGTCAAAATGACCTCAGATTCACGGAACGTCCCAGATTCAGAACGTGAACAAATCGGAATCAAAACCCTCGTTTTTGACTGCTTCCAAAAATCGAGGGGTTTGTAATCAATCTGAAGGGGCCTCTCGGCCTTTTTATTTGGTTCTTGCGAACCAGCCGGTGACTGCAACAGAAAGCCAACCGAGAATCATCAACGATCCTCCGGTCGGTGCAGCCATCGGGAAGAGCCGGTTGCCGGTCATATCGCGCATGAAGAGATCGCCGCAGAACAAGGCAAGGCCGATAACAAGCAAGGCACCGCCCAAATAAGCGGTACGGCTGGCCGGTGCGATGAGTGACAACACAAGAAATGCAGGCGCATGTCCAAGAAGCAGCGGAGCAATATTGCCGAGATGATTCTCGCCGCCATGGGCCGCGCCTGCATAAGCGGCAATCGCGAGTGCACCGCACAGCCCGGCAAGTGTACTGAAAAGAATGTTTTGAGGTCGATTGTCTGATCGAATCAGCATGTGCGGCTCCGCGATTCAGGCAGTTTCACGAATATCTACATGTTTTCGGGCATCCTCCAAAGCGTCGGGTAGGGCAGCTTCAAAAGATCGAGCTGTTCGTCAGCGCCGACACTGACACGGATGCAGCGGTCGAGAACCGGGGCTCCTGGTTTGCGTACGAAGATGTCACGCGCGATCAGGCTATTGAGAACTGCCGTGGCGAATGCTCCATCCTTTCCGCAGTCGATGGTGACAAAGTTGGTGGCGGACGGAATGGCTGTAAGACCATTTTCCTTGGCGATTGCGGCAATGCGGTCTCGCCCGGCTATTATTTGGGTAACCACGTTACGCAGGTAAGCCTGATCCTTGAGGGCTGCAATAGCTGCTGCCTGCGCAAGACGGTTCACCGCGAAATGATCGCGAATCTTGTCGAAAGATTTGATAGCTTCAGCACTGCCGACAACATAACCGCAGCGAATGCCCGCCAAACCGTAGGCTTTGGAGAAGGTGCGCATTCGCAGAATATTTGGTCGGTCGGTTTCAAAGGGCGGGAAGGCGGAGGTAGGCCCGGTTTCGCAATAGGCCTCATCCAAGACAAGCATCGTGGTTTCAGGAACGCGCTCGATGAAGGATTGGATATCCGAACCCTCATGCCAGGTTCCCATCGGGTTATCCGGATTGGCAAGATATAGGATTGCAGCATCTTGCTTGCGCGCCGCGTCAAGCAGTCCGTCGAGGTCCGATCTGTCGTTAAGATAGGGAACCGTGACCAGATTTCCGCCATAACCGGCAACATGATAATTGAAGGTCGGATAACCGCCCAGCGAGTTGATAACTTTGTCACCCTCTTGGACATATTGCCTGACAACCAGCCCGAGCAAGGCATCAACGCCTGCTCCGGGCATGATGTTTTCAGCTGCCACGCCGTGATGCGCAGCAATGGCATGGCGTAATTCGTAATTTTCAGGGTCGCCATACTTCCAGATTTCGCTCACTTCCATCCGAATGGCTTCTAGGACAGACGGCGCTGGTCCGAAACTGCTCTCATTCGCGCCGATCTGCGCTCTGAAAGGTTTTCCTCGCTGCAGTTCCAGTGTTTCGGGGCCGGTAAAAGGAACGGTAGAAGGCAAGCTTGCGACGAGTGATGTGAGGCGGGGATCCCATGGTGATTTCCAGTCGATTCTCAGTCCAGCACAGTGTGAAGAGGACGAGCCGAAGGGCTGGATATGCCGTCAGTTACCTGCGCCTGTCCCACTATGAAAGGCATAGCAACTTGTATTGGCAGGTTCCATCACAATGATTCTATGACGGCTGAATAAGCGAGGCGCTTCTTCGGAACTGAAACCTGTCAGTCGGGTTTCAAGGGCTGTGTCACCTTTGACCGAGCAATCCAGGCTGGAATCGAGCATAAATGAACAGCCAATGCCACAGCCATGTTGCCAGTGGCTGGCTATCGAATCTCGAAAGCGGAGGTGCCGAAATCACTTAGTGAATTTCAAGCACTTTCACGCATGAGTCGAGGTCGTGCGTTGCCAGATGTGCATAACGCATGGTCATCTGCAGCGTCTGGTGACCCAGCCACATCTGAACCCGACGAATATCGATACCACCGCGGACCAGACGGGATGCACATGTATGACGAAGAATGTGCGGAACGACCTGATCGTCCGTGCCAAGCCCAACTTCCATTTTGCTTCATTCCAGATCTGGCGGAACCGGACCTGATTGAGCATTGAGAAGGGCCTTTGAGCTTCTCATGTGGAATGTGTGCTGCTTTATTGGCACGACGGGTAAGAGGGACAGTGCGGCTGCGATTTGATTTTGTTAGCCAGAATGTAACCCGGTGATCCTGAATATCGTTCCAGGTAACGCCGATTGCTTCCCAAGGCGACAGCCTGTATCGACCAGAAACAGGGATAACCGGTAGCTATCTTCACAGCGCGATTTGATCGCGGCGAACAGGCGCTTTTCTTCCTCATATTCAAGAAATCGAATACGTCCCACACGCTCTTTCTGCCGGACGAATTCCGGTAGATTGAAGATATCCCCATTTTGTGCGCCTTTCGCAGCAGCTTGCTCAGCGCAGCCATCTTTCTATTGATGGTTGCATTGCTATTGCCGCGCTCACGAAGAGAGCCGATGACGGAATCGAGCATTTCCTGATCGAAGCCTGAAAAGCGTTCACCCTTCAGAATTTCGTCAATCTCGCCAAGAAACGACCTAACATTATACTTGTGTGACCCGTCATCCCATAGGATGTTGATATATTTCCCCGTCAGTTCCGCCACCGAAAATTGTTCGACAAGCCGGTGGTTCGGGCTTTGTTGGATGTATACTGAAGGTTGTAGTCGACTATCGGCGTAAACTTATCGCCCATATCGATCTTCGTTTCCCCAACGACGATCATTGCATGCCCCCATAGATATATGAGACGCACAATTAATGAAATAATTCCCGGAACACAAGATAAGTGAGCTAACTTTATGCGGAGACATGTTTGGATCCTTCTAAAAGACCAGCTATTGCCCCAAAGTTTTGTCGTCCCCGCAACTCCCCTCGTTTTTCGATCCTTTTCGAAATCCCCATTTCTGAAGGATCGGAATTCATGCATTCGTGAGCTATGTTTCAAATGGATGTGCGCCAACGGTTTCCCGTTGGCGCATTTTGCTCAAGCGTCGATCTGATTAGAACGAGCGCTGGAAGCGGACCATACCCTGCCAAGCGTCTTCGCCCTTCAGGACGGAGTTCTTGTCGTCCCACTTGGTGTAGGAAACTTCCGGGGTGATCGTGAAGCCAGGAACCAGTTCGTAAGCAACGTTGGCGGTTGCAGCGAAGGTTTCGGAGTCGTCGTAGGCGAGCTGCACGTTGAAGGTAGCCTTTTCGGTTGCCTTGTAAGCAGCGCCACCCCATACAGCCCAGTCGCCGCCCCACGTGCCGTAGAAGCTGTTGATCTGGCGGATACCGCGATCACGACCATTGGCATCCGTGTAGACGTACTGATAGGTGTCGTCGTTCGACTTGTAACCACCCATGACCCAGACCGAGAACTGATCCGTGACGTTAATGTCTGCGCGAATCTTACCGGCCCATTCTTCATTATAGGCGTCGTAAGCTGCAACACCCGTGATCGAACCCCAGCCGCCAGCGTACTTCAGACCGGCAACGACATGCGGCATGTAATCATCGATCTTGCCGGAGATGGTATATTCAGCACCCGTGTTAACGTCGACGTACGTGCCGGTGTCAACATCAACCGTATTGCCCTGTTCAAGCGACAGGATAGCCGAGAAACCATTGCCGCCTGTGAAGGTGTAGCTGATGAGACCGGTGCGGTAGCCGCCAGCGAGGATGACGTCGTCGTTGATGACGTTGCCGAGGTAACCAGGGAAGGTTACGAAGGCCGATTCGTCAAGGCCGACGCGCAGGCCGCCGAGCTGGATGTAACCGAAACGCAGGGTGCCGGTCGAGCCGGAGTCCACGCCGTCAGCCCACTGGAAACGCATTTCCGAATAGGTCTTGAGGGTGCCGAGTTCGGTTTCCGAAGCCGTCGATACCTTGAGTGCGAAACGAGCAAGTTTGGACCAGGTGTCGCGGTCGGTGTCGACATTGCCGTCACGGTCCTTGAAGCCACGACCGTAAACGTTATCACCGCCAGCAGCGTCGTAACGGACATAACCATGGATGCGCAGGCAGGTTTCGGTGCCTGGGATGTAGAAATAGCCGGCGCCGTAAGCATCGCAGACGCGGACATATTCAACGGCTTCTGGCTCTGGCGCGACGATTGCGTCGGCGGCCTGAGCGCCGGAAGCTGCAACCAGAGCTGCAGCGGAGCCAAGGAGAAGGCTCTTGATGTTCATTTCTGACCTCCAGTCAAGAATCGGAGATTCTAGAAATAGAACAACGTTTTCAGTATGTTATCAGATTGACAAACTTCAACTCCGAAAAATCAGGAATTTGGGGCGGTGGCCTCATATGCCTGGATATGGTGCATGAAAACACGAAAATGCACGCCGCGAGGCAATCTGGATCTTATTTTGTGAGGAAACTTGCTTGAAACAACTGGCGGAGAGGATGGGATTCGAACCCACGAGACCCTTATGAGGTCTACTCCCTTAGCAGGGGAGCGCCTTCGACCACTCGGCCACCTCTCCGGTAAGGGCGAGATAGCCGGTACGCTTTGTCATTTCAAGCGAATTGCGCGCCAACTGGTAAATTTTCCTGCGAATTATCGCACTTTATATATGCGCAATCAGTAATGTGTGTGGAATCGGAGCCTTTTCCCCAGGCCCTCCCGGGCCAATCACACGGCGTGAAAGGCGGGAAGATTCGCCCCGAAAGCGATCAATGTCGCGGTTCATGACGGTACTCTGACATATTCTCCGCTTGAAACAGAGAAGTCGCGGATTCGTGTGTTAGAAATAGCGTCGATGCTAAATATCGCGTGTTTTCAAGCGTTAAGACCCGTTAATTCGCGTTTACTCATGTTAATAAACCCTAAATTGCCCAGCCGAAAACGGGCAATTTCGTGTCTTTCTGCAACAACCATCCCTCATACAAGCACGAGAAAGGTTGGGAGAGTGCATTCGATGTTGAAACGAGAAAACGGGCGAGTATCTTCACATCCAGAAGAAGGAGCGCTTCGGGGCGACTTTTTCAAAAGGGGATGGGGACAGGTTGTCCTTCAGCCAAATCAGAATGCCCAGACCCATTTTTAACTTTGACTGGAGGTCAGAAATGAACATCAAGAGCCTTCTCCTTGGCTCCGCTGCAGCTCTGGTTGCAGCTTCCGGCGCTCAGGCCGCCGACGCAATCGTCGCGCCAGAGCCAGAAGCCGTTGAATATGTCCGCGTCTGCGATGCTTACGGCGCCGGCTATTTCTACATCCCAGGCACCGAAACCTGCCTGCGCATCCATGGTTATGTCCGTTACGACGCTGCTGGCGGTGATAACGTTTACGGTCGTGGCTTCAGGACCGTGACGGCAATGTCGACACCGACCGCGACACCTGGTCCAAACTTGCTCGTTTCGCACTCAAGGTATCGACGGCTTCGGAAACCGAACTCGGCACCCTCAAGACCTATTCGGAAATGCGTTTCCAGTGGGCTGACGGCGTGGACTCCGGCTCGACCGGCACCCTGCGTTTCGGTTACATCCAGCTCGGCGGCCTGCGCGTCGGCCTTGACGAATCGGCCTTCGTAACCTTCCCTGGTTACCTCGGCAACGTCATCAACGACGACGTCATCCTCGCTGGCGGCTACCGCACCGGTCTCATCAGCTACACCTTCACAGGCGGCAATGGTTTCTCGGCTATCCTGTCGCTTGAACAGGGCAATACGGTTGATGTTGACACCGGCACGTACGTCGACGTTAACACGGGTGCTGAATATACCATCTCCGGCAAGATCGATGATTACATGCCGCATGTCGTTGCCGGTCTGAAGTACGCTGGCGGCTGGGGTTCGATCACGGGTGTTGCAGCTTACGACGCCTATAATGAAGAATGGGCCGGTAAGATTCGCGCAGACATTAACGTCACGGATCAGTTCTCGGTCTGGGTCATGGGTGGTTACAAGTCGAACGACGACACCTATCAGTACGTCTACACGGATGCCAATGGTCGTGATCGCGGTATCCGCCAGATCAACAGCTTCTACGGCACGTGGGGCGGCGACTGGGCTGTATGGGGTGGCGCTGCTTACAAGGCAACCGAAAAGGCTACCTTCAACGTGCAGCTCGCCTACGACGACTCCGAAACCTTCGCTGCAACCGCCAACGTTGCTTACGAACTGGTTCCTGGCTTCACGATCACCCCGGAAGTTTCCTACACCAAGTGGGACGACAAGAACTCCGTCCTGAAGGGCGAAGACGCTTGGCAGGGTATGGTCCGCTTCCAGCGCTCGTTCTAATCCCTCTGGGATTGTTCAAAGAACCCGGCAGCATCGCTGCCGGGTTTTGTTTGCAGATTTTCAAGGTTGCGATCTTGCTTTCACCGAAAACTCAGTCTTTGTACGAATGAGAAAGCGGCATCTGCTTCGCTGTTTCGTATCCGATAATTTCCAGCGTGGAGACGTCGCGACATGTTCAAATGGTTTTGGCCCGGTGTAACGTGGACCGCAGCGCTAACAGCGCTTGCCCTCTGGTTTGGTGCCGACCGGGTCGAGACGGACATCGCGGCGCGTACCGGCGAGGCACTTGCTCCATACACATGGGCGGGCTTTGATGTGGACGGTCGTGATGTGACACTTAAAGGCATAGCACCCAATCCAGAAAATCAATCCGCCGCAAAAATCGCACTGGAGCAGGTAAGAGGCATTCGGGAGATTACCGATCTGACGGGGGTTCTCCCGCTCGTATCGCCTTATCTTTACAGATAAAGAAGAATGCAGACGGAATTGTCCTGTCTGGTTCGGTCCCGGATAATGACGTTAGAGACCGCATTATGACTATGGCGGAAAGTGTGGCTCCGGATATACCTCTTGACGATGAAATGGCGGTAAGTCGCGGAGTCCGGCAAATTTTGCAGAATCGGTGGAGTTTGCCTTGCGGCTCGTGTCGAGCTTGAGGGAAGGGAAATCGATATCTCTGATTCCAGTATCTCGATTAAAGGTAAGGCGACTGACGATGCCAGCTATCGAAAGATACAATCGCAATTGAATCCGCCGCTTCCCTTCGATTTGAAACTGGGGCAAGCCGAGATCAGCAAGCCGTAAATTCCATTGTTGCGAAAGGTAACCGGGTCCGTAGCGTCGTCCCCGTTAGTTTTCTGTTCGGAATTGACAGCCCGCCTGTTCGGGCCTTTCCTTTCCCTCTATGAATAGGCATAGCGGATCATATGTTGCGTTTCCGGAACAGAAAGCGGACCTGACAATGCTTTATTTAGCCGTATCGTTTTGGCCGGTTCTCGTTTTGGCCGTTCTGATCGGCGCGGGCGTGGCTGGCTGACCGCTTCAAAATAGCGGCAGCGAATTTGGGGCGGAGAAAAATTGACGGCGAATATGTTCGTCGAGCTTGAGTAATCTGGAGTACGAGGAAACCATATGCCGTTGCTGATTGTTCAACTGGCTGTTCTTGTCGCCATCGCGTTTGTTATCGGCTGTCTTCTGGGCCGTTTCATACGGCGCAGAAGTGGGTCGATGCCGGACCATGAGCGCACAATCATCGCTGCGGCACACGCCACATTGCCTGTCGACGAAAAGCGGGAAGAGACCGGGCGGGCCGAAACACCGGCAAAAATTGAAGAATCCAGCACTTCATACCAACCGACTGAGCCGGAAAAGCTTCAGTTGGAGTCTGTACCCGATGCTGAAGTCGTTGGGAATTGGTCTTTGCCAACGGAAAAAGCAGGGGCGGATGCGGAGCCTGTGCGCGATCCGGGGCGTCCTGAGCTTCTGGAAGCTGCGCGCCTTGGAAAGCCTGATGACCTCACTGTTATTAAAGGTATCGGCAAGGCAGTTCAGGGATTGCTCAACGAAATTGGCGTGTTTCACTATGACCAGATTGCCAATTGGAGTGATGACGAATCGCGCTGGATCGAGCGGAATATGGGTTTTCCGCGGCGTGTGGAGCGTGAAGGCTGGATCGGGCAAGCTGCCAGGCTGGCGAATGCGGCGAACAAGACCGGGGCCAAGAAAGCGGCAAAATCCCAAAAACGGCTGCCAAACCAAAATCACGACGGGCAAAAAGCAGGCGAATAGCCTGCTCAGATTGATTACAAACCCCTCGATTTTTGGAAGCAGTCAAGAACGAGGGTTTTGATTCCGATTTGTTCACGTTCTGAATCTGGGACGTTCCGTGAATCTGAGGTCATTTTGACCCTGCCGGAGGTTTGTCAGCAGTCTGAGCAGGCTATTCGCCTGCTTTTTGTTTTCTTGCAATTTGGACAGCTTAACGTCGGCCGTAAATCAGATCGGCCTTGATATCGGCGGTGCCCGTCAGACGCGCCTTATAGACTTCGTAATTTTCCATTACGCGCTGAACATAGTTCCGCGTCTCGGAATAAGGGATACGTTCGATCCAGTCCACGACCTGATCGATTGGCTTACCGCGCGGGTCGCCATATTTCTCAACCCACTCGGAGGCTCGACGGGGCCCGGCGTTGTAGCCGGCAAAGGTAAGAACGTAAGATCCGTTGAAGCGGTCAAGCTGCTCCCCAGAAAATGTGCACCTAGAGTCGCATTATATCCAGCATCCGTTGTGAGGCGCGGTGCGGAGAAGCTCATGCCGTTTCGAGTTGCTACGCTTTTGCGGTTGCCGGCATAAGTTGCAGCAAGCCGCGCGCGCCTGCTTTTGAAACCGCACCGACGTTGAACTCGCTTTCCTGTCGTGCAATGGCATAGGCGAGGGCTTTGCCCGATCCGCTTATATTCGCATTGGCAGGAATTGCGCCGAGCGGGTGCGACAGAGCACCAACGTCAAGACCGCGTAATGCTGCGGTTTTGCCGACGCGCAATGCCAGATAGTGATTTTCGTTGCGCTCAGCCATAACTGCCAGCAGAGCCAGTTCACCGACACTGTTGAGCTCCCGCGAAAGCTGGTTGTAAAGCGTCGTTGCGCGATTGCTGTAGCCGACCTGTTCCAGCCGCTTGATTGCCTGTACGGCGGGACGGCCTGCAAAACGTGTGCGGTCCGCTTCGGTTGGCCGTGGATAGATAAGCTCCGGCGCTTTCTCACTCAGTTTGGCAGCTGAAAGTTGTCCGTAGAATGTTGTGCCGAAATGGGCGGAGTGGCGGTAATAATCGCGCGCATCGCCACCGGCGCCGGCTTCTGCCGACCGTCCGAGCCAGTAAAGGCGCGAGACGCCGAAATTGGACGCGACGAGATTTCTGCGATCTTCGCAAAATGTGGTGCAGCCGTCTTCGGTTGGTTCAGGGCGCGAAGTGCATACCATCCGGCATGGAATTCCGCCTCTGCGGCCATGGTGGGCGATTCGGCTGCGTGGGCTGAGACAAGCTTATAGGCGAGCTCCGGCTTGCCAAGATCGAGCAGTTCCCGTGACAGGATGCGACGTTCGACCCACCAGGCATCCGGGTCGACAAGTGCCGATGCCTGGCGTGGTGCCTTCAACATGAGTTCTGCCGCTTCATTATAGCGTTCGGCGCGACGCAGGTAGCGAATCTTCAGGAACTGAAAAGCTGCGTTACCCTGCCATGTACGATCAACATCCGCTATCGTCTTGGCTGCATTCTGAGATTTTGCGCGACCGCAGCAAAGGCGTTGTAGAGCGATTGGGCTTGCGCGGGGCCTGCGAGAAGTTTGGCGGACTGCATGCGGCCATTATATAAAGAGCGCAGAATACGGCGCTGATGGTCCTCGCGCGTCAGAACGTTTGAAAACTCTTTCAGAATCTTTTGTTCGTCATCAGCGGAAAGGCGCTGTGTGGCCCACCATGGCGAAAGCAGTCCACGTGCTTTGCCGGCATTTCCAGTGCTGACATAGGCACGGGCGAGAAGGATCATACCTTCAGTGGTCTGTGGCTTTGCATTGCCAAATGTCGCGATTATTGTCGAGGCTGCTGGGTTTTCCTTGAATAAAGCTCGCTCAGAATTGCGCCGCAGAACCGACGTTCCGGGCCAGCCGCGCAGTTCCTCTGCCGCTGCTGCGATTTCGGTGCTCGAAACGCCATCAAGGCCGGATGTGGCTATGGCCCAGGTCAAAATCTGACGATCGAGCGATCCACGCGGCAGTCCGTTGCGGAATGCAATCGCACTCGCCGCATCACGGGAGGAAAGGGCATCAAGGCCGCTCTTGAGTGTTCCGCCGATCACCGCCGGGTTTTCCATGCGGCTGACCGCTGAAGTCACGACCGGGTCGGGTGTGTTCGGGCGTGGCTTGGGCGTCACCAGATTCATTGGCGACTGGTGAGTCGTCGTCGGCGCGAACGGGCGTGCAAGCGGGGTTGGAATGTCTGGCGGCAGTGAGGTCTGTGCGGGTGAAATCACCGGCTGCAGGGCAACCGCAACAAAGCAGCTCGCGAGGAGTGCTTTTCTTTTCAAGGATATTGCTGCGGCGTTTTTGACATTGGCTAACTAGAACAGAGACTTGGTTGACGGGCAATATGTTGTTGAAATCCGGCTTTTCTGAGCCCGGTTCTTGACCGCCGATTTCAATTGGGAGGATAGGCTCAAGGAATGAATCTATCCTTAATAAAGCGTTATCATCAAGGTGCGGCTGTGATTTGATTGTCTCGGGCAGGTGACATTGCTTGAGGCAGATGGATGAATAGCGGGTGGGGTTGCTCAATCCCGTATTTTTGTCGCAAAACTGCCTTATTGCCCTTGTTTTGCCTGTATACCCCGCTTGCCCCACTCGTGTGGCAAGACTATTGTGCAACGCCTCGTCCGTATTCGGTCACCTTTGAAATGACTGGCGGACAGAGGTTCAGTCTTTCTTTTCAGGAGTTCACTAATGCTGAAGGGCTCAATTACCGCGCTTGTCACGCCATTCGATTCCGAAGGAGCGTTCGACGAGAAAGCCTTTCGCGCATTTGTAAACTGGCAGATCGAAGAAGGCACCAAAGGGCTCGTCCCGGTCGGGACGACCGGCGAAACGCCAACCCTGTCGCATGATGAGCACAAGCGCGTCATTGAGGTCTGCATCGAGGTTGCTGCCGGTCGCGTTCCGGTGATTGCCGGTGCAGGCTCCAATAATACGGTGGAAGCGATCGAACTGGCACAGCATGCCGAACAGGCTGGCGCCGATGCTGTTCTCGTTGTCACACCCTATTACAACAAGCCGAACCAGCGTGGTCTTTACGAACATTTCTCGCGTGTGGCTCGCTCCATCTCGATCCCACTCATCATCTACAATATTCCCGGTCGTTCGATCATCGACATGACGCCGGAAACGATGGGCGCTCTCGTTCGCGACCACAAGAACATCGTGGGCGTCAAGGATGCGACCGGAAAGATCGAGCGCGTGTCGGAACAACGTGCAACCTGCGGCAAGGATTTCATCCAGCTATCGGGCGAAGATGCCACCGCCCTCGGTTTTAATGCTCATGGCGGGGTAGGGTGCATTTCGGTGACGTCGAATATCGCGCCGCGTCTATGCGCCGAATTCCAGGATGCATGTCAGGCTGGTGATTTCAGCAAGGCACTCGAATTGCAGGACCGCCTCATGCCGCTGCACAAGGCGCTCTTCATCGAGCCGAATCCATCGGGCCCGAAATATGCGCTGTCGCGTCTTGGCCGTGTGGAAAACGCGCTGCGGTCGCCGATGGTGACTGTAGAAGCGGCGACGGCGGAGAAGATCGATCAGGCTATGAAGCATGCAGGTTTGGTCAACTGACCTGCTAAATTTACCGCTTTCGCTGATTTTACGCTCCCGTAGCTTCGGGAGCGTTTTCATTCAGGCATTGCACATTATATGGTGCCATCATGAACAAGCCTAAGAATTCTCCTGTGCGCAAGATCATCGCGGAAAACCGCAAGGCGCGCTTCAATTTTGAAATTCTTGATACGCTCGAAGCCGGTCTCGTCCTGACAGGCACGGAGGTCAAGTCGCTGCGCGCCAATCAATCGAACATAGCGGAAAGCTATGCCAGCTTTGAAAACGGCGAGTTCTGGCTCATCAATTCCTATATTCCGGAATACACGCAGGAAATCGCTTTAACCACGAGCCGCGGCGTCTTCGCAAACTGCTTGTCAGCAAGCGAGAAATGTCTCGCTTGTTCAACTCCGTATCACGAGACGGATGACCGTGGTGCCATTGAAGCTTTACTTCAATGACCGGGGCCGGGCGAAGCTGGAACTGGCACTGGCGCGAGGCAAAAGACTCATGACAAGCGCGAGACTGAAAAGAAACGCGACTGGAATCGCGAAAAGGCCCGTTTGTTACGGGATCGCGGCTAAAACCGGCAAAGTAAAAAGAGCGCTTCAGGCGCTCTTCAGATTGATTACAAACCCCTCGATTTTTGGAAGCAGTCAAGAACGAGGGTTTTGATTCCGATTTGTTCACGTTCTGAATCTGGGACGTTCCGTGAATCTGAGGTCATTTTGACCCTGCCGGAGGTTTGTCAGCAGTCTGAAGAGCGCCTCAGGCGCTCTTTTGATTCAGGTAGCTGCGTACATTCCGGAATACGGTTCGGAACATGGCATCCGTCAGCCGCCCGGTATTCGTGTTGTAGCGGGAGCAATGATAGCTGGAAAAATGCGTAGATTGCCGATATCACTTGCTCTGTCATGGCCGAAGGGATGTCGTGCAACGGGCGCTCAAGTGCTCGAACCGTTGACTGATGTGCAATTGTTCCGAGTGTAACGACGGCCTGCAGGTTCGGAAACCGGCTGAACATCGGAGATAGGAACTGGCGGCAATTGTTGATTTCGGAGCCGATGGGCTTGTTTTCCGGTGGCACGCACCGCACCGCATTGACGATGCTGGCATCCAGTAGGTGCAGGCTGTCGTCGGGACGCGCTTCGAACTTGCCGGCAGCAAATCCGAATTCACATAGCGTGCTATAGAGCAAGTCGCCGGCGTAATCGCCGGTAAAGGGCGGTTCGGTTGGCGCCGCGTACGCCTGGCGCCAAGCCCACAATCAGGAGGCGGACATCGGTATCATGTGCAGGTAGAAACGGCGGAACCGGAGCATTGTGCCACGACGGCTCCTTGCGCCGCCATTCTTGCAGGAATGCGTGCAACCTTGGACAGATATCACAGTTGGGAGATGGTTCGGAAATCATCCCTTTGCATGAACCGGCTCAACGATGGCGTCAATAGCTATCGTCGAGATCATCGTCCGGGCGACGAGGCGCACGCTCCGACGGATCGCGGCCAATCTCAGCCTTCAGCGAGACCAGATCGATGAAATGGTCCGCCTGACGGCGCAGTTCATCCGAAATCATGGCGGGCTGGGTGGTGAGGGTCGAGACGACCGAAACCTTGCGGCCCTTGCGCTGAAGGGCTTCGGCGAGCGAACGGAAATCGCCATCGCCAGAGAAAATCACAAAATGGTCGACTGTGTCGGTGAGCTGCATGGCGTCGACGGTCAACTCGATATCCATATTGCCCTTCACCTTGCGACGCCCGGTTGAATCCGTGAATTCTTGGCAGCCTTGGTGACGACCTTGTAGCCGTTATAATCCAGCCAGTCGATCAGTGGGCGGATCGAGGAATACTCCTGATCTTCAACCAACGCCGTGTAATAATAAGCGCGGAGCAGATAGCCGCGCTTTTGAAATGCCTTCAAAAGCTTCCGATAATCAATATCGAACCCCAGAGTTTTTGAGGCAGCGTATAAATTGGCGCCGTCAATAAAAGCGCAATCTTTTCACGAGAATCGAACATCGTGCAATATATCCACTCTACGGCCGGACGGGAGTGGACCGACGACCGCTTATTCAGTTTGTTTTCTAAACGGCGAAGGTATTAAATTTTACCAATGCGTTTATTGCCTTCTAAGGACATATTACAGAAAAACAAGCAATCATGGGTTGTTATTTGCCCCACTAAATTACCTATAAGGAGTCCTGTATCAATAATCCCTGGCAGGCTTATAAAATATTGTGCCGTTTTGCCGCGTCGCCGTGTTTTATGCGGCGAATCCATGAAATTGACGTTCTTTTGACAGATACCTTGAGGAGCGGTATGAGCAATTCCGCTTTTGCTTGTAATTTGGTTCCACAAGCGTTATGTGGAGAAAAATCCATTAAAGTTCGAGAAATGAAAGGGACCGCGCATGGCCCGCGTCACTGTTGAGGACTGCGTAGATAAGGTCGAGAACCGTTTTGAACTGGTTCTGCTGGCTGGTCACCGTGCTCGCCAAATTTCCCAGGGTGCGCAGATCACCATTGACCGCGACAACGACAAGAACCCCGTCGTTGCCCTGCGTGAAATCGCCGACGAAACCCTCTCGCCGGATGATCTGAAGGAAGATCTCATCCATTCGCTGCAGAAGCATGTGGAAGTCGACGAGCCGGAAGCGGCTGCGCCTGCACAGATCACTTCTTCTTCTGAAGAGGTCACGGAAGGCATTGCAGAAGCTGCGGAAGAGGATGTGGTTACTTTCGACCGTATGTCAGAAGAAGAACTGCTCGCCGGTATCGAGGGCCTCGTTGCGCCAGAAAAGAACGACGATTTTTAATCGTCGTTCGAATTATTTTGCATGCGCTGCGACTTTCCCGTCGTGGCGCATGTTTTATGCGCGGACAGTTGTGCAGACTAGTCCGCCGCTGAAATTTTGAATGCTTGTTGGGAAAACGCGACGCGCTTAAATGACGAGCAATTTCTGTCGGAAATTAATATTGTCGGCAGAAAATTAAACCTAAACGTCGAGAACCATTCGATTTTCGGTGATTTTGGGTCACAATACCCGGTGTGCTGGGCCGATATGGTTCGAGGCATCGGTTTCGAAAGGGAGTTCTCGTAGATGATGCGCCAATATGAGCTTGTGGAGCGTGTTCAGCGATACAAGCCTGACGTGAACGAGGCGCTTCTCAACAAGGCATATGTCTATGCCATGCAAAAGCATGGCAGTCAGAAGCGCGCTTCCGGCGACCCCTATTTTTCCCATCCGCTCGAAGTCGCTGCAATCCTTACTGATATGCATCTGGACGAGGCGACGATTGCCATCGCGCTGCTGCACGATACGATCGAAGACACGACAGCCACGCGGCAAGAGATCGATCAGCTGTTCGGCCCCGAGATCGGCAAGCTCGTAGAAGGACTGACCAAGCTCAAGAAGCTCGACCTTGTTTCGAAGAAGGCAGTGCAGGCCGAAAATCTTCGCAAGCTTCTTCTGGCTATTTCCGAGGACGTCCGCGTACTTCTCGTCAAACTGGCGGACCGTCTGCACAATATGCGCACGCTGGGCGTGATGCGGGAAGACAAGCGCCTGCGCATCGCGGAAGAAACGATGGATATCTATGCGCCGCTCGCTGGCCGCATGGGTATGCAGGATATGCGCGAAGAGCTCGAAGAGCTGGCGTTCCGCTATATCAATCCGGATGCTTGGCGCGCCGTCACGGATCGTCTGGCCGAACTTCTGGAAAAGAATCGCGGCCTGCTTCAAAAGATCGAAAAGGACCTGTCGGAGATTTTCGAGAAGCACGGCATCAAGGCCAGCGTGAAGAGCCGCCAGAAAAAGGCATGGTCGGTTTTCCGCAAGATGGAAACCAAGGGCCTGTCATTCGAGCAGCTCTCCGATATTTTCGGTTTCCGTGTCATGGTCGACACGACGCAGGATTGCTATCGGGCGCTTGGTCTCATTCATACGACATGGTCGATGGTTCCGGGCCGGTTCAAGGATTATATTTCCACGCCCAAGCAGAACGACTACCGGTCGATCCACACCACCATCATCGGCCCGTCGCGGCAACGTGTCGAGCTGCAGATCCGTACACGCGAAATGGATGAGATTGCGGAATTCGGCGTCGCGGCCCACTCGATCTACAAGGATCGCGGCAGCCAATAATCCGCACAAGATTTCCACCGAGACCAATGCCTATGCATGGTTGCGCCAGACGATCGAGCAGCTTTCCGAAGGCGATAATCCGGAAGAGTTTCTCGAACATACCAAGCTTGAACTCTTTCAGGATCAGGTCTTCTGCTTCACGCCCAAAGGCCGTCTCATCGCTCTGCCACGCGGGGCGACGCCCATCGATTTCGCCTATGCCGTTCATACCGATATCGGTGACAGCTGCGTTGGCGCCAAAGTTAATGGTCGCATCATGCCGTTGATGACGGAGCTGAAGAACGGTGATGAAGTGGATATCATCCGTTCCAAGGCACAGGTGCCGCCCGCAGCCTGGAGTCGCTTGTGGCAACCGGCAAGGCACGCGCCGCCATCCGCCGCGCAACCCGCTCAGCTGTCCGCAAGCAGTATTCAGGGTTGGGTATGCGCATTCTGGAGCGCGCATTCGAGCGTGCCGGAAAGCCGTTCAGCAAGGATATTCTGAAGCCGGGGCTTCCGCGGCTTGCGCGCAAGGATGTGGAGGACGTTCTGGCCGCAGTCGGACGCGGTGAGTTGCCGTCCACTGATGTGGTCAAGGCAGTCTATCCTGACTATCAGGACACACGCGTAACGTCTCAGAACAGCCCGGCGAAGACAGGCGAAAAGGGCTGGTTTAACATCCAGAATGCTGCCGGCATGATCTTCAAGGTGCCTGAAGGTAGCGAAGAGGCTGCGAAGACAGGTCCCGATGCTGCGCCGAAGCCTGGGAAAAAGGCGCTCCCGATTCGCGGCACCAATTCGGACTTGCCGGTGCGCTTTGCCCCGGAAGGCGCTGTACCTGGAGATCGTATCGTCGGTATTCTCCAGCCCGGCGCTGGTATAACGATCTATCCGATCCAGTCGCCCGCTCTGACGGCTTATGACGATCAGCCGGAACGCTGGATTGATGTGCGTTGGGATATCGACGAGCAGATGAGTGAGCGTTTCCCGGCGCGCATCAGTGTTTCGGCGATCAACTCGCCGGGATCCTTGGCCGAAATTGCGCAGATCGCAGCTGCCAATGATGCGAATATTCACAATCTCTCCATGGTGCGCACAGCACCGGATTTCACCGAGATGATTATTGATGTCGAGGTTTGGGACCTCAAGCATCTCAACCGTATCATTTCCCAATTGAAAGAAAGCGCGAGCGTCAGCGGCGCTAAACGCGTGAACGGATAGGACTAAGATGAATACCGAAGATGTGCTTGCCGTCTTCCGCGAAGCGGAGCGATCCTTGAAGGCCACTTTATTCTGACGTCAGGCCTGCGTAGCCCCATTTTCCTGCAGAAGGCGCGTGTTTTCATGCACGCCGACAAGACGGAAAAGCTTTGTAAAGCGCTCGCAAAGAAGATCGAGGCGGCAAATCTGGGGACCATCGATTACGTGGTCGGACCGGCTATTGGCGGTCTGATCCTTCCTACGAAACCTCGCGCCATCTCCATGTGCCATCGGTTTGGGTGGAGCGCGAGAATGGTATTTTCCGTCTGCGCCGTTTCGATGTGCCGAAAGGTGCACGGGTCGTTATCGTGGAAGATATCGTTACGACCGGACTTTCCATCCGTGAAACTATCGACTGCATGAAGGACCTCGGTATTGAAGTCGTGGCTGCAGCCTGCATCGTTGACCGCTCTGCCGGGAAGGCGGACGTCGGTACGAAGCTGATTTCTCTCGCCGAATATGAAGTTCCAGCTTATTCCGTGGATAAACTGCCGCCGGAACTCGCTGCAATTCCGGCTGTGAAACCCGGTAGCCGAAACATTTAAGGAAACAAGCCGACAGCTTTTGACACGCTGCAAGGGAATACACCCTGCGGCGAAATTCCGCTTTGCGGAACGCGTTATAGTTACCTATTTAAGGGTAACCGCAAAGACGTTCTTCCGGCTTCCACAAACAGGATTCCATCGTGAGTGTAGCGCCCATCATTTTCGATCCCAGATCGCCTTATCGCGCGCCATGTGGGGTATGCGTGGATTGCGATGTTCGACGGACGGCGGTCTGTGCTGCGCTTGACGACGGCGATCTAGGCGCTCTTGAAGCAATCATGAGCTCCAAGCGTCTCGATGCCAACGAGCAGCTGGTGGAAGAAGGAGAGCTGAAGCGCCGGGTGTTCAGCCTGACATCTGGTATGCTTCGTATTTATACATCGCTTCCCGACGGGCGCCGGCAGATTGCCGGCTTCCTGTTCCCGGCGATTATCTCGGTCTTGCCGATGACGAGACATACTCTCAGTCGGCTGAAGCTGTCGTGCCATCGGTTTTGTGTGCCTTCTCCACCAGAGAGATGGACGATTTGATGGAGCGCTTTCCGAAGCTGAAGGAGCGTCTGCATCAAATGACGCGGGCAGCACTTCGAACCGCACGCGACAACCAGCTTGTTCTCGGACGCCTCGCGCCGGTGGAAAAGCTTGCGAGCTTTCTTTTGGTCCTGTCCGCCCGGGCGGAAAAGCGGGGTGAAGCCAAACCCGGTTCATCTGTCGATGAACCGCACCGATATTGCCGATTATCTCGGCCTGACGATTGAAACCGTCAGCCGCAGCTTCACGAAGCTCAAGACCCAGGGGCTGATCCAGCTGCCCGATGCCAATACGGTGGAAATCCTGTCCCGCCGGTCACTGGCCGCTGTTGCCGGAATGGACCTGGAAAGCCTCTGAATTCGAGCTGCCGTCCTATAAGCAGGTGCATTTCCGTTGATTCAAATCAATGCAGCACCCGGCAGAACAGCCTATTCCTGACCATAGAGATTGATGCGATCCGCATTAGAGCGCCGTGCGTCCATTCGGATACACAAAGGACGCTCTAGCCTGTTGAACTCAGGCGTCGTGCTTTCCGAAAATCGTAATCGATTTCCGGGCCGATGCTGTGGGATCGCGCCGTTCAAAATGGGGAAAACAGGTGCTGTTGTGGCTGGGAATTGCAATATCGGCTGTCATGCATGCGGGCTTCCTTGCCGCATCATGCCGTCTTGCCCGCAGAATGTCGCCCCGGTTCCGGTGCGCGCATATCCGGCAGGGCTTCACCGGAGCGCCCGACGCTTAAGGTGGATGCGCTATGCATGAAGAAGCGATAAGACGTTACGCCGCACTGGCTGTGCCCAGATATACGTCTTTTCCGACTGCCGCAGATTTTATGCCTGTCGGTGTTGAGACGACGCATCGCTGGCTGCGCCAGATTGGACCGGAAGAAAGCGTCTCCCTTTATATCCATGTGCCTTATTGTCGGCAGCTCTGCCACTACTGTGGTTGCCATGCAAAAATGGCAGTTCGCAACGATGTGGTTGAGAATTTCTGCATCTCTTTGCTCAGCGAAATCGAAACTGTCAGCAAGAGCCTGACAGCGCGGCCCAGCGTGGTCCATCTCCATTGGGGTGGGGGACGCCTTCCATTCTCAATCCGCGCCAGTTTACAAGCATTCTGGCTGCTCTGCGCGTTGCGTTCGATTTTGCGCCCGAGATGGAACATGCCATCGAGCTTGACCCGCGCACGGTCACGCCGCAATTGGCGCGCACGCTTGCGCTCATGGGGTCAATCGTGCCAGCCTCGGCGTACAGGATGTCGACGGTGAAGTGCAGAAAGCCATCGGTCGCATTCAACCGATAGAGACAGTTGCTAAGGCTGCCAGCCTTCTGCGGGAAGTCGGTATTGATCGTCTGAACTTCGATCTCATCTATGGCCTGCCGTTACAGACCGTCGAGACACTGCGCGAGACATGCGAAAAGGTCGCCGCACTCGAACCTGACCGCGTTGCCTGCTATGGCTATGCACATCTTCCACAGCGGCGCGCCAATCAGCGCCTGATTGATGCAAGTCTTTTGCCGGATGCTGACGAACGCTTTGCTCAGGCGCGCGTGGTTGCGGACAGTTTCATCGGTTTCGGCTATGAGTCGGTCGGGATCGATCACTACGCATTGCCGGACGACAATCTGGCCATTGCTGCGCGCAACGGAACACTGCATCGCAATTTCCAGGGCTACACGGACGACCGCTGCCAAACATTGATCGGTCTCGGACCCTCATCCATCTCGCAGTTCCCCGGCGGTTATGCCCAAAATATCTCGGATGTGAAGCAATATTCCAAGCGTGTTGAAGCGGGTGACCTTGCAACGGTTCGCGGCTATGCGATGCGCGAGAGCGACCGTATCCGGGCCGGTATCATCACGGCCCTGATGTGCAACTTTCGGGTTGATCTGAATACGACGGCGCCGGGCGTGGAGTTCTCCGACGAACTGGCCTTGCTGCGCCCTCTGGTGGCTGACGGGCTGGTGGAAGTTCGCAATGGGGTCATCAGCGCAACGAACGACGGTAAACCGCTGATCCGTCTGGTCGCGGCTGCTTTCGATGAATTTCGCAGGGAGACGATGCACGGCTTCAGTTTCGCCGTCTGAACTTGCGTTGGAACAAAGAGATAGAGCCTGAGATGCTCTATCAAGAAAATGCTGCTGCACCGGGCCGTCAAAGGTCAGTAGCATGGGAGCACCGCCGTTGGGGACGTGCGGTGCTCCACTGACACAACCCGAAAGCCTAACCGGCTTTCGGGTTGTGCGCATATGGCTTAAGCCTTACGGCTCTCCAGCTTGGGCAGGAAAATCGTCAGCAGACCGAGCAGCGGCAGATACGAACAGATATTGTAAACATACTCGATGCCCTTGTGATCCGCGACGATGCCGAGGACGGCGGCCGCGATACCGGCCATGCCGAAAGCAAAGCCGAAGAACAAGCCCGATACCATACCGACACGGCCCGGCAGCAGTTCCTGTGCAAACACCACGATTGCCGGGAAGGCAGAGGCGAGGATCAGGCCGATGATCACCGTCAGCACAGCCGTCATTTCCAGGTTCGCATAGGGCAGGGCCAGCGTGAACGGCAGGACGCCGAGGATCGATGCCCAGATCACCTTGCGCGCACCGATCTTGTCGCCGATCGGACCGCCGATGATCGTTCCCGCGGCTACTGCACCGAGGAACAGGAACAGAAGCAGCTGCGATGCCTGCACCGTCACGCCGAAATGGCTGATGGTATAGAAGGTGTAGTAGCTGGTTAGGCTGGCCATGTAGATGTACTTGGTAAAGACCAGCATCGCCAGGACACCAACGGACACCAGAACCTTGTTGCGTGGAAGCGGAAGGGTTTTGTCGGGCTTGGCCTTGCTGGCATTGGCAATCCGGTAGCGATTATACCAGTTGCTGACATACCAGAGCAGCATCATCCCGATGAGTGCGGCGACAGAGAACCACGACACGCTGATCTGGCCGAAAGGCAGAACGATGAACGCTGCCAGAAGAGGGCCGATCGATGAGCCGAAATTGCCGCCTACCTGAAACAGGGATTGCGCAAAGCCATGACGTCCGCCGGAGGCAAGACGTGCCACACGGGCCGCTTCCGGATGGAAGACGGACGAGCCGAAGCCGACAAAGGCCGCTCCAAGAAGCAGGATCGAATAGTGATGCGCTGTCGCCAGAAAGACGAGTCCGACAAGCGTGCACCCCATGCCGAAAGGCAGGGAATAAGGCATTGGCTTGCGGTCGGTATAGATACCCACGAGCGGCTGCAGTATCGATGCCGTCATCTGGAAGGTGAAGGTCAGGAGGCCGATCTGCCAGAATGACAGACTATAGTTGTCCTTCAGCATCGGATAGATGGCCGGAAGGAGCGACTGCATCATGTCGTTCAGGAAATGGCCCATGCTTGTGGCCAGAATAATGGCCAGGACAGTATTGTCCGCGCCGCTGTTTGATGGCTGCTGTGCAGCACTCATGCTCATACTATTACTCCGAAGATGAAAGTCGGTCTTCAGGCGTATTTCCTGCAGATATTTTCCGACCACAGGAAATAAGGCACTCAAGGAAATTGCGGGGTGTTGATGAGAAGCCAGCGAAAATTCACGAATTTGACGTTTGAACAGGCGCTTGTCCTGCTCGAACGTCAAAATCATTCCGCCAGCGAATGTCGCGACCCATTCTCAGCAAGCTATTAATAGGACTATTGCCTCTCGCCCGCTTTCGTGTTTTGGTCCAATAGTTTCGAGAGTGGGCCAAACACAGGGCAGAGCTGCAATGAAACCGAAGTCTCCACCAGGGCTTTTATTGCCGGGAAGTGAGGAACTGCGGAAGTTCCACGAGCAACGTATCGCCATGCTGGAAGGCATGAGCGGACCGGTGATTGCTCTGCCGACGCGCTATCCTGACGGCTATTTCGTGCCGCGCCATCGTCACAGCCGGGCACAGCTTCTCTGCGCCTCTCAAGGGGTGGTTCTGGTGACGACGGATGCCGGACGCTGGATGATACCAAGCGACCATGCCATGTGGATACCGGCCGGCGTGGAGCATTCGGTCGAAATCCTCGGCGAAGTCTACATGCGCTCGATCTATATCTGCGTCGACGCGGTATCTGGTGTGCCGGATTATCTGCACGTGGTCGGGCTGACCGACCTCATGCGGTGCCTCATCACCGATGCGACAGCGCAGGACAGCACGCCGGAGCCGGATAGTCGCGATGCGCTGGTGATCGAGCTGATCCTGCGGGACCTCCACACATTACCGCAACGTTCTCTGGGCCTGCCCTTTCCATCCGATCCACGCTTGCAGAAGCTATGTCGTGAATTCGTGAAAAGCCTTCTTCGCGCGCCACAATTGATGACTGGGCTGACAAGATGGCGATGAGCCGACGCTCATTCACCCGGCATTTCCAGCGGGAGACCGGCGTAAGTCTTTCAGTCTGGCGCCAGCAGGCATGTCTGTTTGCTGCGGTTCCCCGGCTTGCGGAAGGGGAGGCGGTGACGAGCGTGGCGCTGGATCTGGGTTATGACAGCGTTTCCGCTTTCACGACGATGTTCCGCAGGATGCTTGGTGTTTCGCCGCGGTTTTATTTGCCGAGGCTGGACACTGTTCCTTTCGAACGCAGTGATAGTGCCTCGGCTCTGGCTGAATAATAACAATTGTGTCCGCGATGGGAGAGCATTAATAGAAGCGCATGTTGTTTCAACGCCGACATCCTCCGACCAGAAAAGAGCGTCTAAGGCTTCTGGTCTGGCCGCGCCGCTCCTTCTCCCGTTCCTTCCGCTACGGTGGAAAGCGGATTCTGCGCATCACTGCCTCGCCTCACGCCGTCGCAGCAGGTCTCGCCGTTGGCGTGTTTTCGGCATTTACACCTTCTTCGGCTTCCATCTCATCATCGCAATCGTGCTGGCCTATTTCCTTGCCGGAAATATTGCCGCCGCAGCGCTTGGCACGACACTTGCCAATCCGCTGACGCTGCCCTTCATCTGGGGCAGTACGTTCGAGCTTGGCCGTTTCATCATGAATGGCAGTATCGATAATGCTCCACCGATTCATCTCGGGCGGGCGCTCGAGACCATGCATTTCGATGAAATCTGGACACCGCTTCTAAAGCCGATGCTGTTCGGCTCGACGATTCTGGGCGCGGCCTTCGCTGTCGTGGTCTATTTCGTTACCCGATTTGCCGTTTCGGCTTTCCGTCGTCGCCGTATCGAGCGCCTTGCCGAAAAGCATCGTCTGCACCGCGAACAGGAGCTTCAAAAGTATGATCGTCGGTATAGGAAGCGATCTTATCGATATTCGTCGTGTCGAAAGTACTCTTGAGCGCCATGGCGACCGTTTCCGCAACCGGGTCTTTACCGAGATCGAGCAGAAAAATCGGACGGACGCAAGCAGCGTGCTGCATCTTATGCAAAGCGTTTCGCGGCGAAGGAAGCCTGTGCGAAGGCGCTTGGAACCGGCATAGCAAAGGGCGTTTTCTGGCGAGACATGGGGTGGTCAATGCACCTTCCGGAAAGCCCACCATGCATCTGACCGGCGGTGCCGCGAAACAACTGCAGAAACTCTTGCCCGCTGGAACGCGTGCCGCCATACATCTGACAATTACCGATGATTTTCCTCTCGCACAGGCGTTCGTTATCATCGAAGCCCTGCCTGAGACAAAATAATTGCGATTGTGACAGGTAACTCCTGCTCATAATCGTGCGATAAACCGGCGTTCTGCCGGCGGCCTGATTGCGTCATGCATTCATAGTCGTTATTAGATCGCGTTATCGGAAGCGGAGATACAATGAGCGTGTCCAGCAAGAGTGAGACAAAAATCCGGCGGCCTTGGCGAAACCATCAGCGTTATCGTGCAGGCGCTGCTGCTGGCACTGGTCATCCGCACCCTGCTTTTCAGCCTTTCAGCATACCGTCGGGCTCGATGCGCCCCACGCTGCTGGAAGGCGATTATCTGTTCGTTTCGAAATATGCCTATGGTTATTCGCGCTATTCGCTGCCGTTCGGCCTCGATCTGTTTTCAGGCCGCATCTGGAGTGCGGAGCCGAAGCGCGGTGACGTGGTGGTGTTCAAACTGCCGAGTGATCCTTCCGTCGATTACATCAAGCGCGTGATCGGCCTGCCGGGCGACCGCGTGCAGATGCGCGGCGGCGTGCTCTATATCAACGATCAGGCGGTCAAGCGCGAACGTGTCGGCACGATCGACAATCCCGACGTGACGGAAGTGAACCGCCCCGTTGAGGTCTATCGCGAAACCTTGCCGGACGGCGTGACCTACGACACGCTCGATCTCGCGCCGAATTCCATCGGTGACGACACGCGCGTCTTCGAGGTTCCGGCCGGTCATTACTTCATGATGGGCGACAATCGCGACAATTCGCTCGATAGCCGTTTCGGCGTCGGATATGTGCCGTTTGAAAATCTGGTCGGTCGCGCGAACATCATCTTCTTCTCCATTGCCGACAAGGCAAGCCCGCTGGAAATCTGGAAATGGCCGACTGATGTACGCTTTGGTCGACTGTTCAGTTCAGTCAATGCCGCGCCGCATACGGCCGTAACCGGAAACTGAAATGGCTTCGGCAAATCAGGCAGCAGCAATTCTGGAGCAGCGCACCGGACACCGTTTTCTCAATCTGAAACGGCTGGATCGTGCGCTTACCCACTCAAGTGTGCAGGCGCCGTCGCGCGCAAATTATGAACGTCTCGAATTTCTAGGCGATCGCGTTCTGGGACTGACCGTCGCGGAAATGCTTTTCGACGAGTTTCCTGAAGCATCCGAAGGTGAACTATCGGTTCGCCTCAATGCGCTGGTGAATGCAGAAACCTGTGCAGCGATTGCCGACGAGATTGGGCTTGCCGATCTCATTCACACCGGTTCCGATATCAAGTCACTGAATGACAAGCGCCTTTTGAACGTGCGCGCAGACGTGGTCGAGGCGCTGATCGCCACGATCTATCTTGATGGCGGGCTGGAGGCCGTACGGCCTTTCGTCAAGCGCTATTGGGAAAAGCGATCCCTGCAAACGGGTGCAGCCCGCCGCGACGCCAAGACCGAACTGCAGGAATGGGCGCACCAGCAGGGCAATGTCCATCCTTCATACTCCATCATCAGCCGTACTGGCCCAGACCATGATCCGCTATTTATGGTGGAGGTGACGGTCAAGGGCTTTGCCACGGAAACGGGCGAGGGCGTTCGAAAAGAATAGCCGAACAGAACGCGGCGGAAGCGATGCTTTATCGTGAAGGCGTCTGGAAGCGTGACAATTCCGCTTGATGCAAGAATTGGCGTTTTTAAATCGAGATCGGTTATAATTAGTCTTATACGATATGTCGCTTTCATCAGCGGTTTTGTCGTACTTGGAATGCCGTACACAGGGGACGGCGGCGTTCTGCAAGGAAATATCGTCTGGAAGGATAAAGAATGAATAATCGGACGACGCCGGTTGACGGCGACAACGAGGCAGGTCAGACCCGGTCCGGCTTCGTGGCGCTGATCGGGGCGCCGAATGCGGGGAAATCCACGCTGGTCAACCAGCTTGTGGGAACGAAGGTTTCCATCGTCACGCACAAGGTGCAGACGACGCGCGCCCTCGTGCGCGGCATATTCACCGAAGGTCAGGCGCAGATTGTCCTGGTGGACACACCGGGCATTTTCCGGCCGAAGCGCAGGCTAGACCGCGCCATGGTCACGACGGCCTGGGGTGGCGCGAAGGATGCCGACATCATTCTGGTTCTTCTCGATTCGCAAGGCGGCCTGAATGAGAACGCCGAAGCGCTGCTTGCGAGCATGAAGGATGTGCGCCAGAAGAAGGTTCTGGTGCTCAACAAGGTTGATCGCGTCGATCCGCCGGTCTTGCTGGACCTTGCGCGCAAGGCCAATGAGCTGGTCGCTTTTGACCAGACCTTCATGATCTCAGCGCTGAACGGCTCGGGCTGCAAGGATCTTGCAAAATATTTGGCTGAAAACGTGCCGAACGGCCCCTGGTATTATCCGGAAGACCAGATTTCCGACATGCCGATGCGCCAGCTTGCAGCCGAAATCACCCGCGAAAAGCTCTATCTGCGCCTGCATGAAGAACTGCCTTACTCGTCCACGGTCGAAACCGAACGCTGGGAAGAGCGCAAGGATGGATCAGTCCGCATTGAGCAGGTGATCTATGTCGAGCGTGAAAGCCAGAAGAAGATCGTGCTCGGCCACAAGGGTGAGACGATCAAGGCAATCGGGCAATCCGCACGCAAGGAAATCTCCGAGATACTGGAACAGACGGTTCATCTCTTCCTTTTCGTGAAAGTACGTGAGAACTGGGGCAACGACCCGGAACGTTACCGCGAAATGGGTCTTGATTTTCCAACCTAATTCATAAAGCTGGCGGCCATGGAATGGCGCGATGAAGGCATAATTCTCGGGACACGACGCCATGGCGAGACAAGCGCCATCGTGGAAGTGATGACCCGTGAGCATGGCCGCCATATGGGTATGGTGCGCGGCGGGCGTTCCCGCCGCATGCAGCCCTTGCTGCAGCCGGGCAATCATGTGGATGTGACATGGTGGGCGCGGCTGGATGAGCATATGGGCAGCTTTACCATCGAACCGCTGGAATTTGCTGCTGCCCGCCTCATCGAAACGCCGGTGGCCCTATACGGTATCCAGCGGCAGCCTCGCACTTGCGTCTTCTGCCGGAACGCGATCCGCATCGCGGCCTCTATGAGACATTGCGGCTTATCATCGAACATTTTGACGATCCGCTGGCCTCTGGCGAACTGGTATTGCGCTTTGAAGTGATGATGCTTGAGGAACTTGGCTTCGGTCTTGATCTCAAGGAATGTGCCGCAACAGGCGTCAGGGAAGACCTGATCTATGTGTCGCCGAAATCCGGGCGCGCGGTCTGCCGTGATGCGGGTGCACCATGGGCTGACAAGCTTCTGCTGCTGCCGGGCTTCGTCAATAATACGGCTGTTCGCGCTGCATCCTATGACGATATCGACCATGCTTTCACGATGACCGGTTATTTTCTGATGCGGCATGTATGGGAGCCACGTGCCGTCACCCCGCCTGATGCGCGTGGCGGGTTTCTGAACGCCCTCGGGCGAGCGATCAATGTCTCACAGGCAAGCTGAAAACCTCACCTTCGAAGGCTTCCGCTCCACGTCCGATTGCGCGTATGGCTGCAACCATTCGCCCTTGTCGCTCTAAAATTTCGTCTGCGAGCGATATGAGCCTGATATTCGGCGTTGCCGATGGCGAGAGGCTGCGAACAAGTCCGGCAAGTTCGCTTTCATTGAATGCCGGGTTCAAAGCGGATGCAATGATGTAAGCCGCAGCCGTGGAACGGGAAATACCGGCATAACAATGGATGAGCAAAGGCGCATCCATGGACCAGCCCTTCGCGAAGTCCAGAAGCGCCTGCACGTGGCCTTCATCGGGCGCAACCAATCCTGCGCGCGGTTCAACAATATCGTTGAATGTGAGCGCCAGACGGACGGCATCAAAACCGTCGGGCAGAGCCGCCGGGTCTTCGCTTCCAAGCGTTACGACATGGCTTGGCCGGTGCAATGCAAGTTGCATTGCCAGTTGCGACAAGGGTGTCACGATGATCCGGCTCATCGGCTTTGCCGTGCTTTTCCAATGCCGCAAACCGTGCGAGGAAATCCGTCTGCGCGTCCTGCGTGGGACGCGGTGCTATATCCAACCCTGTCGGATCGAAACCACGCGGGCGCCCGAAATATTTGACGGCCTCGGCCTCGGTGAAACCGGCAAGCCGCGTGGCTTCAAAGAAAGCGGCAACCTGATCGGCGCGCTTGATCTGTGTCTTGAGCTTGGTAGGCACGGCGACCGGCAATGAGAAACGCAGGTGAATGGCGTTTTCCAGCCGCGTTTCAATCATCTTGTAATTGCCGCCCATCACCGCCTTGAAGGGGAGATCATGTCGCCGATCACATATTCCGGTGCGTCGTGCAGGAGCGAAAGCAACTGCCACTCGATACTGGCATCGGGCACCAGACGGATGAATATCTGATCCACCAGCAGCGAATGCTGCGCGACCGAAAACGCATGTTCACCGATAGTCTGACCGTTCCATCGCGCAACACGGGCAAGACCGTGAGCAATATCCTCGATCTCAATATCGAGCGGCGAGGGGTCGAGCAGGTCGAGGCGGCGCCCCGACAACATGCGTTGCCAGGCACGCGTTTTGCCGGAAGATCGGTCGGCGCTGGCCATCAGGCGTTACCTGCGTCAGTTTCTGGAAACCCGAACCGCACATGCGGCGGCAAGGTGAGCGTTATGGGCGTTTCACCTGCCAGAATCGGACTGCCTGCATCTATTGCATCCTTGACACGATCGATGCGCACAAGCGCGATGCCGATTGTGTCAGCGGAGCTTCCCATCGTGCCGATCTCGCGCCCGTCCACGGTAATGGGCGTACCCATCGGGGAGGCCTCCTTCTGAACGAGCCACCAGAACGCGCCGCCGCGCCGTGCCGCGATGCTGCATGCGCGATACGACTTCCTGTCCGATGAAACAGCCTTTCGGGAAGGAGACGCCGCCGGTCTGGTCGAAATTGACGTCATGCGGGAAGACGTCATTATAAGCGAAATCCGCTTCGCCTTCCGCTATGCCATATTCTGCGCGCAGCTTCGTCCACGCGCTTTCATCGGTCGTGCCATCTGCCGGCCCGTAAATCCGACGAACATTCAGTTCGTCTGGAAAGCGGCTGTCGCGCTTGATTGAATCATTCTGTGAAGAATGTGATTCATTGTGCCAGGAAACACTGACAAGCGATTCTGGCAACTGCTTTATTTCGGCTTTCGCGCGCAGTCTGTAGAGGGTGATACGCTTGATGAAATCGGCGGCAATGCTTGCCGGGAGATCGAAACGCAAGCCGCCATCAATGCGTGAAACGACAAAGTCGAACAGGATTTTCCCTTGCGGAGCGAGCAATGCTCCCGGTTTCAGGTCGTCCGGTCCGAGCTTGTCGAGATCGGTTGTAATCACGGCTTGCAGAAATTTTTCCGCGTCGTCACCCGTGATGTGAACCAAAACCCTGTTTGAAAGATTTACCGTTTCAACTGCCGTCGTCATCGCTTCGTCCTTGCCTTTCGCGCCCTCGTTACGTAAGCCCCAATGGAAAGGCTCGCAAGTCCTATCAATCTGGCAGGAGACAACCATGGCCGAAACATTCGATACGATCTTGAAGGGTGCAACCATCGTCAATCACGATGGTACAGGCCAGCGCGACATCGGTATTCGCAATGGTCGCATCGCTGCCATCGGTTCTCTTTCCACCCATGCGGCGGGTGAGGTGATCGACTGCACCGGCCTGCATATTCTGCCCGGCGTGGTGGATAGCCAGGTCCATTTCCGTGAGCCCGGCCTTGAACACAAGGAAGATCTCGAAACCGGTTCGCTTGCCGCCGTACTGGGCGGCGTGACCTCGGTTTTCGAAATGCCCAACACCAAGCCGCTCACCACATCCGCCGAGACGCTGGAAGACAAGGTGAGACGTGGCCGCCATCGCATGCATTGCGATTTCGCTTTCTGGGTTGGCGGCACGCGTGACAATGCGAAAGATGTTGCCGAACTGGAACGCCTGCCGGGCGCTGCCGGCATCAAGGTTTTCATGGGCTCGTCCACCGGTGATCTGCTTGTTGAAGACGATGACGGCGTCCGCTCGATCCTCAAGAACACGCGCCGTCGCGCCGCCTTCCATTCGGAAGACGAATTCCGGCTCAAGGAACGTGAAGGCCTGCGCGTTGAAGGCGATCCGTCGAGCCACCCGGTCTGGCGCGACAAAGTAGCAGCGCTTCAGTGCACGGAACGGCTTGTGCGCATCGCGCGCGATACGGGCGGGCGCATTCACGTGCTGCACATCTCCACTGCCGAGGAAATCGACTTCCTGAAAGATCACAAGGATGTCGCGACATGTGAGGCAACGCCGCATCACCTCACCTTGTCGGCGGACGACTACAAGACGCTTGGCAATCTCATCCAGATGAACCCGCCTGTGCGCGACAAGCGCCATCGCGACGGTGTCTGGAAGGGGATCGATCAGGGTATTGTCGACGTGCTCGGCTCCGACCATGCCCCGCACACGCTGGAAGAAAAGCAGAAACCCTATCCGGCTTCCCCATCCGGCATGACGGGCGTACAGACGCTGGTGCCGATCATGCTAGACCATATCAATGCTGGCAGGCTCACGCTGGAACGCTTCGTCGATCTTTCCAGCCATGGCCCGAACCGCATTTTCGGCATGGCTCGCAAGGGCGCATCGCGGTCGGCTATGATGCCGATCTGACCATTGTGGACATGAAGCGCCGAGAAACGATCACGCATGAGCAGGCCGGTTCGAAAGCTGGCTGGACGCCCTATCATGGCAAGACCGTCACCGGATGGCCGATTGGCACTTTCGTGCGCGGTATCAAGGTGATGTGGGAAGCGGAAATCGTAAACGCCAACAAGGGCAAGCCGGTGGAGTTCCTCGAAGCATTGCCGCATCGTTGAAGGTCGTCTCATGTTTGTTGTCAACCTGACCTACACCAAGCCTCTTGAGGAGATCGGGAGGCATCTTGAAGCGCATCGGGAATTTCTGGACCGGCAGTATGCGGATGGTGTTTTTCTGGCTTCCGGACCGAAAAACCCACGCGATGGCGGCGTGATCCTCGTAAGCGGCAAGGTCAGCAAGAGTGAGCTGGACGCGATACTGAAGCTCGATCCTTTCAGGCAATACGAACTGGCAACTTACGATGTCATCGAGTTTACGCCCGCGAAATATGCAACTCCTCTTGGTGATCTTCTTTAAGATAAGGAGCTGGTAACGGATTGGCGTAATCTGTCCGCTCTTTGTCCGTGAGGCGGCTTTTAGTTCTGGTTGCAAGGCGTATTTTCTCCCTATAGTCTTTTGATAGGGAGAACAAAAATGTCCGCTCAAGATACGGCTTTGCTGGTTATCGATGCTCAGGAATCATTCCGCCACCGGCCTTATTACCGGGACGAAGAGGTGGGCGCCTATATCGAGCGCCAGCAGGCGCTGATTGATGGCGCCAAGCGTGCCGGTATTCCGGTGGTGCAGATTTTCCATGTCGAGAATGAAGGCCCGTTCTCGGAAGCATCGGGCCTGGTGAAGGCAATCTCGCCGCTGTCGATTGAACCGGATGCGGTGTTCCGCAAGCGCCGCCACAGCGCGCTGGTCGGAAGCGGGCTTGACGTGTGGCTGGTTGCCAACGGTATTCGCCGTGTGCTGGTTTCCGGCATTCGCACCGAGCAATGCTGCGAGACGACAACGCGGCAGGCATCGGATTTTGGATATGATGTCGATTTCGTCAGTGAGGCGACATTGACCTTTCCTATGACGGACGCAAGCGGTCGCGAGTGGAGCGCTGCCGATATCAAGTCGCGCACCGAGCTTGTTCTGGCCAATCGCTTTGCCCGTATTGTAACCGTGGAACAGGCGCTGGCTGCACCGGGAGAGCGGAAGGCAGCATGAGTGACCATGCGGACATTGTCCGGATAATTCCGGTTTATGTCGTCATCCCGCCGCGCGTGCTTTTACTCGATGTGGCGGGACCGCTTGAGGTCCTGCGCAAGGCGAACCTTGAACAGCATAAGGTGCGGTTCGACGTTCATTATATTGGGCCTGCGCCAACTGCGCTGAGCTCCATTGGCTTGCCGGTGGCGGGCGTAGAGCCTTTGCCGGAAGCATTTCCAGATGACGCGCTGGTCATTGTTTCGGGCGCCGCCGATGTCCCGCTGGGAGATGCTGAGATTGACCGATCCGCTGATGCGGCACTGGAAAAAGAGATCGTTCTATGGCTTCGCCGGGCGGTGCGTCCCGGCGTACGGTTGGTGACGATCTGTTCCGGTGCGCTGCTCGCAGCGCGGGCAGGGCTTCTCGACGGCTATTCCTGTACTACCCATCACTTGACGATCAATGAACTTCAACGCCTGGCTCCGCGGCGCGTGTCCATGAAAACAGGCTGTTCGTTGAAGATGGTGAAAGGCTGACAAGCGCGGGAATCACCGCAGGCATCGATCTGATGCTGCATATCGTTGCCGGGCTGACCGATCACGCCACGGCGCTGGCCGTCGCGCGTTATCTGGTCGTCTATTTGCGGCGCAGCGGCAATGATCCGCAGCTGTCGCCCTGGCTTGAGGGGCGAAACCATATGAATCCGGTCGTGCATCGCGCACAGGATGCCATCGCGCACGATCCGGCTGCGGATTGGTCGGTGGAACGGCTGGCGGATATCGGCGGGGCAAGCCCGCGCAACTTTTCGCGTCTGTTCAATGAATATGCCGGAATGACGGTGACGGACTATGTCAATCGGCTCAAGATCAGTCTTGCGCGCGAGATGCTTCTGCATTCCGAACTCGACATAGAGAATATTGCGGTGCAGGCGGGTTTTGCTTCCGCCCGGCAGTTTCGCCGGGTCTGGCAACGCATCTACAATGAGCCGCCGAGCCGGATACGTTTTGGCGTCTGACTATTCGCCCGCAGTGAAGAAGCGCCAGCTACCGTCCGGCCCGATGCCGATACTGTAAAAGATATAGCCGCCCGCCTTCTTCATATCCTCGAAATCACCGGCGGTGACGATTTCAAAAGTTCCACGATCTGGGGTGGCGTCAGCTTATCGAGAGGCATGGCGTAGAAATAGGGCCAAACATAGACTTCATCGTCCTTGCCTGCATTCAGGTGCACATAGCCCGTGTCCAGCAGATCGACGATGATCGCCAGCACCTCGCGGCCAGCTTCATCGCCCGAAAGCGATTTGAGGAAATCGATGACGTCTTCCTCGTGTTCTTCCAGCGAGAGCTGGGTGGCCTTGTCCTCGACGCCGAGGAGCGGTCGCAGTTTCTCGATGTCACCGGAACGAGCTGCTTCCAGCATGCGTTCACGCGTCAGCCTTACAGGTTCGGGCAGCATGTCGAAATCGCGATGGATTTCCGGCATGGGTTTGGTCGCCGAAGCCGGGGCAGGCGCGTTGTCCGGCGATACGCGTGGCGCGGCGCGCGGAAGCGCGCGGGGCAGGGGAATGGGGAAGAGCTGTCGCCTTCATCCGCCACAGCGCGGGCACCGGGCCGCAGCGGGAAATCCGACCGATCGGCCAGCGCGACTTCAAAGGGCTGACGGCTCCTGCGGGCAAAACGATGCCGCAGGCAAGGATTATCCCGGCCAATAGAGTTCGGGGCGAGGCGGAGTTCCGGATCGGGAATGGCATTTGGCGCTGGAAGGGGACGCCGGGGAAGGAATTTCAGCGCCGGTCTGGTCCCGCGACCGGCGCTCTTTGCTGTTACTGAAGAATGCGCTGCGGCAGGAAGGTTCCGGCGATGATCTGTTCGCGCATTTTTTCAATCAGCTCCAGCGCACAGTCGTCGCCTGCTTCGCGGATCAGTTCGGTAAGCGCGGTCGTAAAGGCTGCTTCAGCAAGGATTTCCGGTTCGATACCTTCAGAGATACCGTCTGCCCAGGCCTCGTTATGATATTCGATTGCGACGAGCTTCTTCTCGCGCGCAATCATTTCGTCCAGATCGGCCGGTGCATGTTCCATAGCTTTCATCCTGGCTTTCGCCTTTCTGCTGCAGTCCTGGCGTCTCACCGTTTCGCGGGAGCTCTACCACCTTGCAACGTAACTGCCTTCTTAAGGCAGTGTTAACAGATTATCACGGATTTGAACGAACTAATCCCGTCAATCCGCACAAGAGTGAATGATTGGTTAATTTCCATAGCGCGAGATAATCTCGTTCGACAAGTCCTCGCCTTCCTTCATGTAGCGATCAATCGCCGCAAGCGCCGAGGGGTGCAGCGGGTATAATTGTCGTTGAACACGCGATAGCCATGGTTGAAGCTCGAAATGAGCCGCACCCGTTCGGCTTCGGAAGGCTTTTCCGCCGTCACAATTGCATCCATCCGATCGCGCCATTCGCTGCCAGCTTCGCCGCACAGATTGCGCAGATAATGAAGCGAGCCGAGAACTTCGGCGAGCCGCAACATCTTCCCTTCATAGGGCGCGTCCTGAGCGAAAGCCGGAGATGCCGTTCCGACCCATAAAGCGATCGAGAAGCAGACAGCCGGTCGAAAGAACGGAATGTTATTCAATCGAAAACCTCTTACCTGAAAATGAGCTATTGCTATAAATCGAGGCCTCTTCAAGGCAGATCGCTAAACAGGATTAATATCCGAATACTCGTCCTCTGTCTCTGCCACAGCGCGGGCGACATCAAGGGTGCTGTCCGTCACCTTTGCCGATGCCATTTCCTCAATCGTCAGCCAGTGAATGGATGCAGCGTCGTCTCCGGCGACTTCCTGACCTGACACCTCGATGGCCCGGAAAACGGACAGGTAATAGCTCCTGTCATATGCCTTGCCTTCAAGCGCCAGGTCGACGGTTATGACGTGCGACAGGGCCTCTGCATCAAGTGCCGTTTCTTCCTTGAGTTCACGGATTGCGGCCTGTTCCGGCGTTTCACCCGGTTCGATACTTCCCCGGAAAAGCAAGCCAGCCTTTCCACGGCTCCTTTCCGCGCTCGACCAGAAGAAACCGCCCTTCGCGTCGGCAGATCAACGAAACACCATGAACCTTCGCAGGAATCGGAAATACGGGAACTGTTTTCATGATGCTAGAACTACACCAGTTGGCAGTGGAAAAGCACCCCTTGACCGCTTGGCAAAAGCTTGAACATGGCTGCCATGTGTGGACGTTTTCATTGACCGCAAGCCGGGAAGAGCTGGAAGCCTTCGTGGCCGCATTGATCGCAGAGGATTTTCCTCCACGATATAATATTGCGCCAACGCAGCCCATATTGACCATTCTGGGCGGGGAAACGCCGCCGCCGGGCAGCAACAGGCCGGATCGGGTCGGTGTGCTTGTGCGATGGGGATTTGTACCATCCTGGGTGAAAGACCCGAACGACTGGCCGCTTATGTTCAATATCCGCTCCGAGACGGCTGCGGAGAAGAATTCGTTTCGCGCTGCCTTGAATCACCGGCGCGCCTTGATCCCGGCATCGGGTTTTATGAGTGGCGCCGTGAAGGCAAGAACAAGGTGCAAGCCTACTGGGTGCGCCCGCGTGAACGCGGCATTGTCGCTTTGGCGGCTTGATCGAGACGTGGAGCAGCGCGGACGGATCGCAGATCGACACCGGAGGCATATTGACGACAAGCGCCAACGGCCTGTTGCGGCCGATCCACGAACGGATGCCGGTCGTCGTACAGCCGGAAGATTTTGCGCGCTGGCTGGACTGCAAACGTTTTCTACCGCGCGAAGTGGCGGATATCATGCGCCCGGTTCAGGATGATTTCTTTGAAGCGATTCCCGTGTCGGACAAGGTCAACAAGGTGGCCAACACGACGCCCGACTTGCAGGAGCGTGTCGAGGAACAGGCACCTTCGGAGAAGGCGGGGCCGAAGCGAAAGACCAAGCCCGAATCCGACGACGGAAATGACGGGCAGCTCTCGATGTTCTGACAGGGACCGCCAGTCTTGCCGGACTGGCGCAATTTGTTACGCTTTCACCGAATCCGGGCGCTAAACCCGATAAGCTTTCTCAGCCGATCTTTTGCTGGCGAGAATGGAACGTCGGCGATTGTTGTTCCGGCCGTCGCTGGTGCGCCGCGTTGCGTTCAGCAATGCTGCAACAAGCACGGCAGGCCCGATCTCGCGGTATTTATCAACCAGTCGGTCTTGGCGGGGTTGCAGTTCACTCTTAGACATTGGTTCTTCCTTCCTATAATGCCTGCTCACCATTTTGTGATTGATTGAGACCGAATGAAGGCTGTTTGGAGCCGGTTTTGCGGTTTTCCGGTTAACGCTGAAGAGGGCGCCCGCAGGTTGCAAAAATACAACATCAGCGGCGATCTGATTAAACTATCAATCTCTTAGCGAAAGTTCTTGACGGGGGCACTCCCGCTGAGGATAAGTGCTCTCATGAAAACGCCGACCACGATCATTTGTATTTGTGCGATTATTATTGGCTAGCAGCTTGCTGGCCCGGCCGTTTTCGTCTCCCTTTCATAAAATTGGATGATAACGCCCCGGTCAGTCGGCTGCGGTCAGGTGCGCACTGATTTCAATGATCTCTTTGGGGAATATTTACAATGGCTTATGCGCCGCACTTGCGTCTGTACAACACGCTGACCCGTACGAAGGAGGAGTTTTCTCCCTCGATGCCGACAATGTGCGCATGTATGTCTGCGGACCGACGGTTTACGACTTCGCGCATATCGGCAATGCCCGTCCGGTGATCGTTTTCGACGTGCTGTTCCGCTTGCTGCGCCACGTCTATGGCGCGGCGCACGTCACCTATGCGCGCAACATCACGGACGTCGATGACAAGATCAATGCCCGCGCTGCTCGCGACTACCCGGACCTGTCGTTCAATGAAGCAATCCGCCGGGTGACGGAAAGCACCAATGCGCAGTTTCAGGCCGACGTGACGGCGCTTGGCAATCTGGCCCCGAGCGTCCAGCCGCGTGCTACCGAGCATATGGACGAGATGCGGGCGATGATTGATCGTCTCGTGAAGCTCGGTGTGGCCTATGTGGCGGAGGATCATGTCCTCTTTTCGCCGTCCGCCATGAATGAACGGAAGGGACCGCGCTATGGCGCGCTTGCCCGCCGTTCGCTGGACGAGATGCTGGCGGGCGCCCGCGTCGACGTGGCATCCTATAAACGCGACGAAATGGATTTCGTCCTGTGGAAACCGTCGAAGGAGGGCGAACCCGGCTGGGCCTCTCCGGCAGGGATCGCGGTATTGGGCCGACCGGGCTGGCATATCGAATGCTCGGCCATGTCGATGGCCAAGCTGCTTGAGCCGTTTGGCGGTGGCTTGAAATGCGACGATCCGCTGAAAACCAGTTCGACATTCATGGCGGCGGGATTGATCTCGTCTTCCCGCATCACGAGAACGAAATTGCACAATCATGCTGCGCATTCGGCACCGAGCGGATGGCAAGCATCTGGATGCACAATGGCTTCCTGCAGGTCGAAGGGCAGAAGATGTCGAAATCGCTCGGCAATTTCATCACCATTCGCGATGTGCTGAATGAAGGCCTGCCGCAACTGGGCGTGTGGGACGACGTCGATGCGCGTGATCGCTGGGTCGGCCTGGCGGCACGCCTGTCGATGTTGCAGACGCATTATCGCGAACCGATCAACTGGACGGCGCAGCGTCTGGCGGAATCCGCCGACGAGCTGCACCGCTGGTATGGCCTGCTGCGTGACAGGAATTTCACTGCGCCGCAAACGCTGACCGCCGTGGGCGAGGTCGTGGAGGCCCTGTCCGACGATCTGAACAGCTGGACGGCGATCACGGCTTTGCGCAAGGCTTTCAAGGCGCGCGATGTCGCCGGATTGGGCGAGGGCATGGCGCTCATGGGCCTGTTCGATCCACATTTCGTTTCGGCGGATGATATTCCGGTTTTCGCCAAGGTCGAGGTGGATGGCAAAGCCATCGAAGCCCGGATTGCGGAGCGTCTGCGCTTCATCGCCGAGAAGAACTGGGCCGAGGCTGATCGCATTCGCGATGAACTGTTGCACGAAGGTGTTCAACTCAAGGATGGCAAGGACCCGGCAACAGGCGAGCGCATCACGACCTGGGATGTGGTAGGTTAACCAGCTTCTGGAGCAGGGAGGACGACATGACGCTTGATAACAAACCGATCTATACCGGCGGTTGCCAGTGCGGGGCGGTGCGCTTTCGCGTCGATGGCGCGATGGGTTCCGCATCGATCTGTCATTGTCGCATGTGCCAGAAAGCATTTGGCAATTTCTATGCGCCGCTGGTGTCGGTGGGTGATGCGAAGCTTGAATGGACGCGCAACGAGCCGAAGCGTTTCCGTTCGTCCAATCATGTGCAGCGGGGCTTTTGTCCTGAGTGTGGCACGCCTCTCACTTATGAAGCGCCTGACGGGATTGCGCTTGCCATCGGCGCTTTCGATGCGCCGGAGGAGATTGAGCCGACGATTCAGTGGGGCATCGAAAAGCAGCTTCCCTATGTGGCCGGACTTGCAAACCTTCCCGGCTATGCAACGGAACGCGATCCGGAGAGCATCGAATTTGTAAGAACGATGATTTCCTATCAGCATCCCGATTACGACACTGAAAGCTGGCCGCAACAGCAAGGTTGACGGAACTGCATACCCACCGACAGGCAGGCAAAATGGCACGCGAACGCATCTATATCTACGACACCACCCTGCGGGATGGGCAACAAACTCCCGGCGTTGATTTTTCCGTAGAAGACAAAAGTCGATTGTCACGCTGCTGGAAGAACTGGGCGTCGATTATGTGGAAGGCGGCTATCCGGGTGCTAATCCGACCGATACGGCCTTCTTCAAGCGTCGCCAGACCGCTCGTGCAAAGTTCGCGGCTTTCGGCATGACGAAGCGCGCTGGCGTTTCGGCCTCCAACGATCCCGGCCTTTCCAGCCTGCTGCAAGCCTCTGCCGATGCTGTTTGCTTTGTTGCCAAAAGCTGGGACTATCATGTCCGTCTGGCGCTTGGCTGCACCAATGAGGAAAATCTGGAGTCGATCACGGCTTCCGTCACCGCAGCCCGTATGGCAGGACGGGAAGCGCTGGTCGATTGCGAGCATTTCTTCGACGGTTACAAGGCCAATCCAGAATATGCGCTCGCCTGTGCCAGGGCAGCCTATTCCGCAGGTGCACGCTGGGTCGTGCTGTGCGACACGAATGGCGGCACGCAGCCGTCGGAGATTGGCGAAATTGTTGCCGCCGTGACGGCTGTAGTTCCAGGCGAGAGCCTTGGCATCCACGCCCATAACGATACCGAGCAGGCCGTTGCCGTCTCGCTTGCAGCCATTGATGCGGGTGTTCGCCATGTGCAGGAACGCTCAACGGCATCGGCGAGCGCTGCGGCAATGCCAATCTCGTTTCGCTGATCCCGACGCTGGCGCTGAAACCCTATTGGGCCGAGCGGTTCGAACTGGGTATCAAACCTGCCGCGCTGAAAGGGATCACACGAATCTCGCGCGCTTTCGACGATATTCTGAACCGTCCGCCGACGGAGCAGGCGCCCTATACCGGCACTTCTGCATTTGCAACCAAGGCAGGCATTCATGCGTCCGCGCTGCTCAAGGAGCCGCAGACCTATGAGCATATTCCGCCGGAATCGGTCGGCAACAGTCGCCGTGTCATGGTGTCGGATCAGGGCGGAAAGTCCAATTTCATCGCCGAACTGGAGCGCCGCGGCATCCGCGTTGCGAAGGATGATGTGCGTCTCGACACGTTGATTGCCGTGGTCAAGGAACGCGAAGCCGAAGGCTATGCCTATGAAGGCGCGGATGCGAGTTTCGAGCTTCTTGCGCGCAATATGCTGAACCCGCAGCCTGAGTTCTTCAAGGTCGAATCCTTCCGCTGTCTCGTCGAGCGGCGCTTTGATGCCAACGGCATGCTGAAGACTGTTTCCGAAGCCGTGGTTAAGGTGGAGGTCGATGGCGAGGTTCGCATGTCGGTGGCTGAGGGCATGGTCCGGTCAACGCGCTCGATATCGCGTTGCGCAAGGATCTGGGGCGCTTTCAGGCCGAGATCGAGGATCTTGAGCTGGTCGATTTCAAGGTGCGTATCCTCAATGGCGGCACGGCGGCAATCACACGCGTCCTGATCGAATCCGGCGATGCGACCGGTGCTCGCTGGCGCACGGTCGGCGTGTCGGACAACATCATTGATGCATCCTTCCAGGCGCTGATGGATTCGGTCAATTACAAGCTGATGAAGAACCGTTCGATGACCGGACTGGCCGCTGCCGAATAAACCCATCTGTTCACGGCAATTGATACTTCGATCAGTTTAATTGAATGGATTTTATGGATTGTTGGGCGCATAGCAGGTGAAGTTGGATGCTTCGCCGGCTGTAGTGGCGCATGGCATCTTCTTTAGTTTTGCCGAGGAGAGAGGCATGTCCGATCAGACCATCACCGATACGCGCCTTTCTGACGGGTCGCGCGGATTTCTGATGGCAATCGGAGCCTATGGGCTCTGGGGTGCCCTGCCATTCTATCTCAAGGCGCTTGGCCATATCCCGGCCATGGAAGTCGTGTCGCATCGCGTGATCTGGTCTGTTCCGGTCGCGCTGCTGCTCCTGCTGATGCTGGGGCAGTTCAAGGATATTCTCAATGCCGTGCGCCAGCCGCGCATGTTGGCCATGGCTGCTCTGACCGCCGGGCTTATCACGATCAACTGGTCGATCTATGTCTGGGCCGTTGCCAACGATCAGGTGATGGGGGCAGCGCTCGGCTATTACATCAATCCGCTGTTCAATGTCGTTCTCGGCGGGCTGTTCCTCGGGGAAAGGCTGACCAGGGTTCAATATGTCGCCGTGGGGCTGGCTTTCGCTGCAGTGATATTGCTGACTGTCAATGCAGGCGGTCTGCCATGGGTATCGCTGGCGCTGCCGCTGACCTTCGGCCTCTATGGTTTCTTCCGCAAATCACTGCCAATGCCGCCGCTGCAAGGATTTACGCTTGAAGTGCTCATCCTGTGCATTCCGGCACTGGGCTATGTGTTCTGGCTGGCGGCAAATGGTCAGGACCATTTCTCGACCGGCCCCGCCTTTAACGTATCGATGCTGCTCTTGGCCGGGCCTTTCACGGCCATTCCGCTGATCCTTTATGCAGGCGGTGCGAAGCTTCTGCGCTACACGACGCTGGGCCTCATGCAATATATGACGCCGACGATGTTGTTTTTCTTTGCGATCTTCATCTTCCACGAACCGTTCTCAACGGCACAGCTCGGCGCTTTCGCGCTGATCTGGGCCGGGCTTGCGCTCTATACGTGGTCGATGCTGGTCGAACATCGACGGGGACGGACGAAGGGCTGAAAATTACCTTATCGGGCGATAGGCGTTTGCCAGCGCGACAAATTCTTCGACGCTGAGTGTTTCTGCGCGGCGTGTTCCGTCAATGCCGGTCTTTTCAAGAAGTTCGGCTCCGCCAACCGGCTTCAGGCTCTGGCGCAGCATCTTGCGGCGCTGCCCGAAAGCGGCCTGTGTGATCTGTCCGAGAGCATCGGCATTGCAAGGCAGGGGCTCTTCACGCGGAATGATATGGACGACCGACGACATGACTTTCGGCGGCGGCGTAAATGCTTGCGGCGGCACATCGAAACTGATCTTGGACACGGTTCTCCACCCGGCAAGCACGCCGAGACGCCCATAGTGATCGCTATCCGGTGTCGCAACGATACGTTCTGCGACTTCCCGCTGAAACATTAATGTCATGGACGAATAGAAGGGTGGCCATGGCTCGACAAGCAGCCAGTTGAGCAGCAGCGTGCGCCGACATTGTAGGGCAGGTTGGCAACGATGCGCGGCTGCGGCCCATCTGGAAACAAGGCCGAAAAGTCCTGCTCAAGTGCATCACCGGAGATGATGCGCAGACGACCCGGATAATGCGCTTCGATTTCCGCGAGCGCCTCCAGGCAGCGCTCATCCCGCTCGATTGCCGTAACATGAGCGCCTTGCGCAAGAAGTGCGCGGGTCAGACCACCGGGGCCTGGACCGACTTCGATAACGGGCTGATCCTGCAGATTGCCTGCCTGTCGGGCGATCTTCGATGTCAGGTTGAGGTCGAAAAGGAAGTTCTGGCCAAGTGATTTCTTCGGCATCAGATCGTGCCGTTCGATTACCTCGCGCAGCGGGGAAGGCCATCAATACTCATGCCATCTATACTCGTTAATGTCCGTTGGCTGCGTTCTCAGCCAGTTCCTGTGCGAGGCGAATGGCCGCGACAAGACTGTCCGGGCGGGCGATGCCCTTGCCCGCAATGTCGAAAGCCGTACCATGATCCGGCGATGTGCGAATGAAAGGAAGCCCCAAAGTCACATTCACAGTCTCGTCGAAAGCCAGTGCCTTGGCGGGGATGAGAGCCTGATCGTGATACATGCAGACTGCAGCGTCGTAGGTCGCACGGGCGGTCGCATGAAACATCGTATCGGCGGGCAGGGGCCGCGAGCGTTTATTCCTTCACGGCGTAACGCCTCGATTGCTGGCAGAATGATGGTATCATCCTCTTTGCCCATGGCTCCGCCTTCACCGGCGTGCGGATTAAGTCCCGATATGGCCAGACGCGGTGACAGGATGCCGAACCGTTCCCGCAATTCGGCGGCGGTGATCCGCGAAACTTCGATGATATCGGCAGTACTCAAACGGACGGGCACTTCGGCAAGCGGAATATGTATCGTGACCGGAACGGCGCGAAGCTGCGGTCCGGCCAGCATCATGACCGGCGTGACCGGCTTGCCGATGTGTTTGCTTGCCAGTTCGGCCAGAAACTCCGTATGGCCCGGATGCCGGAACCCGGCTTCATAAAGCGGCTTCTTTGAAATCGGACTGGTGACAACTGCCGAAGCCTCACCATTCAGGGTAAGTTCGACCGCTCGCTCAACGGCTTCAATGATGCCTGCGGCATTGGTCGCCAGGGGCGTGCCGATACTTTCCGTCAATGTGTTGTTGAGCGGAAGCACCGGCAATGCTCGCGAAAACACATGGCCTGCCGCCGAAATCGCGGAAACAGCCTCGATCTCGATATCAAGCCCGAGATGCCGCGCACGGACGGCAAGTTGTTCCGGGTCTGCCAGCAAGGCGAAGGGCGGCAATGAAAGCTCATTGCGCCGCGACCAGGCGGCGAGCGCAACATCGGGGCCGATACCGGATGGATCGCCAATGCTGACGGCGAGAGGGGAACTGGTGCTGCGGACATCGCGTCAATATTCCAATGAATGCGGATGAATCCGTCAGATCGGTTTAGCGATTTACGATCTTCGCCTTTTCGCGCAGTTCCTTCAGATATTTTTCGCTGAGCTGTTCAGCCTTTTCTCCTGGCCTCCAGGAGAATCCGCGCCTTCCATGGAAAAGACGAGCTGGGCCACGCGATCATCCGATACCTGCCGGGTGGAGCAGACGGCCAGGAATTCCACGCCCTTTTCGGTTTCCTGCGGCGCGGTCGTGCGGCCGACCGGGGTTGCCTTGACGGCCTTCGACCATTCGCCCGGCAACTGCTGTTCGATGATGCGGCCGAGATCGCGAACGGTCACGTCCAGAATCCCTTTTGCCTGCTGGCGGGTCGTGTCGCAGCTTTGGAAGCGCGAGCGGAGTGCGTTGGCTTCTTGCTTGCGCTTGGCAAGCAGGGCAGGAGAGCGCTTGGAGGCAGGCACCACGAAAATAACCTGCTGGAGGCGATATTCGGTTGCCACAGGCTTTTGCCGCCATCCTTCAACATGCGCTGCACCGCTTCCTGTTCGCTGACCATCCCGGTTGCACGGAAGCGGGCGCTGACAAGGCGGCCCCAGCCCATTTGGACCATGATGTATTTCTTGAAATGATCCGGCGTAACGCCTGACTGGTTCATCAACTGATTGCTGTGCCAGGCTCATCTTGTTGCGGCTGGCAAATCCGGCATAAGCCTCATCTACCTGCTGATCGGAAATGTTGATGCTGCGCGTTTTCATTTCGATGCGCTTCAACATTTCGTCGGTCAGCTCTTGTCTGGCAATCTGGCTGAGATTGCCGCCCTTGCGCTGCAGCTTCAAAAGGCAACGCGGTGCTGAATGTCGCTGTTCGTGATGGCATTGCCGGAAACGATGACTTTAACCTCGGAACCTGCACCCGCAGCAAATGCTGGAACCGCAACCGTTCCAAGCGTCGTCAGGCAGACTGCGGCGCTCAGCATGGAGGCGAAAAGAGGTCTTGCAATCATCATCTTTCTTTCCCGATTCCTTCCGGCCGACAAACGACAATCCTTACCGGACATATTCCGTTATAGTCTTTGCCACTATTGAGCCCAGCAAGCAATCATATCAGTGGCTGATCATAAGCTGCCTGTATAGATGACCCAGTGCGGCGAAACAATGACCCTAAAGCTATTTTAGGAAGCTTGTATCGTTTGAATACTGCAAAAAGGAAGCCAAATCAGGCTATGAGGTGCAAATCTCTTTATCAAATGTAATGGAAAGACCGAAAGCATTTCCAATGCTTCCGGTCCATCAAGTTTAGAAAGTCTGATTACCGCTGCCAATGTCACCCAAAGTGCGGAGCGAGATGTTGAAGCCGATACTATGGGACGGCTTATCATCTATCCCATCGCGAGACGGGTTACGTGTTTGCACGTAAGCCATCGAGTACGTGAAGCATTCATCGTCATAAGCAAGCCCGGCTGAGGCCCGAACCAGTGTTTCCGATACCATGTCATAAGTACTCGAGCCAAATACGCGCCAATTCGTATTGACACGCGCCGTAGCGGACCCTGTGACTTCCTGACGGAGATCATTATAACCGTAAGCCGGTTGCGGGGCGATATAGGCATATTGCGCGGAGACGGTCAGCTTCTGCCAGCTCTGCTGGGCTTCAAGTTCGCCGCGCTGAACAGAGAAACTGTCCTTGTCAAAGCGGCCGCGAGCTGCAAGGGCCAGACCGGTCGAGTTGGACGTGCCAATCATAGCCACATAGTCGGAACGCGCATCCTGCAGGCCGGAGTCTGCGCCGATGTTCAGGAAGTCGCTCGTGCCGTACGAGTTTACGCCACCCAGCTGGAACGACTGACCACCGAGGGCGTACAGAGACCAATCGCTATTATTGAAGTTACCCGAATAGCGCAGTCCGAGATTGGCACGAGTGCCACCTTCGACACGATCATAACCGGAGAACTTGTCGCGCGAGAACAGGTTCGTCGCGTCGAAGACAAAGCTCTGGGCGTCTTCATTCGGCAATTCGCCTGCATAGCGTTCGTTGTTGCGAACATAAATCTGAGCGATCGGCTCGATGATATGGGTCGAGCTCGTGGTCGAAAACAGGATCGGCCAGCGCAGTTCAAGCCCGGCGGTTGCCATGGCCCGCAATGCTTCGGAACGCACAAGCGCATCCGTATAGCCGGCATCTGTCAGATTGAAGTTCGTATTGGCGCCGATGGCGTCCCCACGCAATGCCAGCAATGGCGTGATGACCAGACCGGCAGGCGTGATGAAGGTACGCTTCCATTCCGCTTCGGTCGTCAGGCGCGCATTGGTTCCGTCGAAGCCAGGAACACGGGGATATCGTGGGCCAATAAGATTCCCGCTAAGATCTCTAATCGCTGGAGTATAATTTGCATTCTGTCGATATAGAACCTGCAGATTGGCGTTGAAGTTCAGTTCACCGCCATAGACCGGTTCCGGCAATGTGTAAGAATAGTCGAGGCTCGGGAAAACCCAGGGCTGCTTCGAGTGCATCTCGTTCGGGTTATTCGCGAGCAAAGATTCCTGCACATTGAAGCGATAGAAATTCAGGTCGAAATAATTACGGTTGTTGATGCCCGTAAGATATATTTTCGATACCTGAGTTTCGGCACTATAGCCTTCAAGACCGTAGGTGCGGCTGAAATTCCGGTCGGTCTGTGCCATCACATCCCAACCAAAACGCCAGCGCGAATTGAGATCGAAATCGCCTTTCGAGGCGACCATGCCACGATTGTCTTCGTAATGATCTACGGAATCAGCGCTGAATTCTTCAGGCTTGCTTTGATGAATGCCCGCGATGCGAAGATTATAAGTGCCGTTTTCGAGGCGATGACGCCACTCGGCTTCGGTCAGGAAGCCCTGCTTGGTATAGGCAGTCGTGGATAGCGTCAGATCATAATTCGGGGCGAGAGCCCAGAAATATGAGTTCTTGATGCCGAAGCCGAGATCGTCCTTGTAGGCGAAACCCGGAAACAGGAAGCCGCTCTTGCGCTTCACCGTCGGGTCGGCCATCTCGAATGCCGGGAACCAGGCAAGCGGCATGCCGAATAACTCGAAGCGGCCATGTTCGAAGCGGACCGTTTTCGTCGTGCTGTTCCAGATGATCTTGCGTGCCTTGATCTGCCAGAGAACCGGCTTGTCCGGATTCTTCGCGCAGGGTTCACAGGCCGTATAAACGCCGTTGTTGAACGTCGTTATCTCGCCATTGCTGCGCTCCGCGCTCTCGGCTGCGAAGCGGGTGTTGTCCGTCGTCTCGACGCGCAGGCCATTTACAAAGCCGTCGCGGAAACTGTCGGTGACGTCCATATGGTCGGAGTAAATCTTGTTGCCGTCGCGCTCGACGATTTCAACATTCCCCGTCGCGGTCATGCGCCGCGTTTGCTGATTATAGGTGACCTTGTCGGCAACGAGACGATTGCCGTCATATTCGATACGCACCTTGCCCTGCGCGGTGACGGTATTCACATCGCGGTCATAGACGAGCTCGTCAGCTTGCAGAAGCATACGCGCATTCGGATCACTCTGGTAATTGGAAGCCAGGGCGTCCTGTGCCAATGCAGGCGAGGGCAGGGCTGCGACAGAAATGAAAGGTGAAGCAAGGACGCACACCAAGGCAGTCCCGCGCGCAAGACGCGAGTGAATGGGGCAATACCATGCGGGCGCTACTCAAACCCACTAACCATCCTCCTTATGCAACAAAAGGAGACACCAAAGAATGTCGCGATAACAACCGGAACCCAGGCAGCCACGAACGGCGGAACGAATCCCGCATTCCCGAATGCCTTCACCAGCACCGAAACGACATAAAGCATGAAGCCTGCGATAACGCCACCCAGAATCATCGCTCCCGACTGACCAAATCGCACAAATTTCAACGATACTGTTGCAGCAATGAGAGTCATTGCCATCAGCAATGCCGGCAACGCCAGAAGTGACTGGTATTGCATGTCAAATGCGTTTGCGGAGTAACCGAAGGAACGCGCGACTTCGATCTTGTGGCGCAATTGTGTGAACGGAATCGTATCCGGCGTTGCGAGCTTCTCTTCCACATATTCGGGACGCAACTGTGTCTCTATCCGGAAACTCGCCATTTTCTGGGGTTCTTCGCCGCGTGCGAATCGCGTCACATCGGTAAGCTCCCAGTAGCCGTCCTTCAACTGTGCTGTCCGGGCGTCGTAGCGTTCCTTGATGTTCTTCTTTTCATCGAACTGAATGAATGTCGCGTCGGCAAGGGTCGCACCCTGATCCAGAATGCTTTTGCGCCGATGATGGTTTCGCCTTCATCGGTCTTCTGGCGCAGCCACGGATCGCGCAGGGCGGAAACGTCAGTCACCTTGCCGGTCTTCCATGTCGACGCGATTTCATCAGCCTTGGCAAAGCCGTAAGCGGCGAATGGATTGAGAATGAAGATCGTGGCAAGACCGAACAGGAAAGCACCGAAACAGGCAGGCAAAGGAACTGCCAGGCCGAAACGCCGACGGAGCGCGCAACGACCAGTTCGTATTTCCGGTTCAGCGAGATGAGCGTTGCCATTGCGGAAAACAATGCCACGAAGGGGATCATCTGCTGCATGATGAAGGGCACGCGCATGGCGGAAAGAGCAAGCGCCGCCCACACCGAATAGTCCGGCAGATTGGAAAGCTTGCTGGCGTTCTCGGTGAAATCGAGAAGCAATGCCAACGCAAAAATGCCGAGCAGAAAATAAAGTGTAATCTGCACATAGCGGATGAAGAAATAGCGCCCGAGCGTCCAACCGATCATGCCTGGCCTCCGGCATTATTGCGCGAGCGCCCGGTGAAACGGGCATAAAGTTCCGAGGCACGGTTTCTCAGACTGTCGAAATTGTCGAGAATGCGGTCGTTCCATTTGTCCGGCAGGCCGATCCGCCGCCCGGTGGCGAGAGCAAAGCCCGTCACAAGAATGACGGCGAGCGGGACAAGGTACATGACGACGATATAGCCAGCGTCCTTGTCTGCGCGATCCGATGCGAAATAACCCGCCCAATAGACGAGAAGCGCAGTACTGATTGCCGAGAAGGAGGCCGAAACACGTGCTTCGCGGTGCGAACGGGAATCGCCTGCAAAAGCCAGCGCAATCATCGCAAAGACAACCGGATAGAGCCATTGTGTCAGGCGCCGGTGCAATTCGGCCTTGTAGCGCAGCGGGCGGGTTTGCAGGATCGGGTCGTTCGGGTCCGGGTTCAACAGATAGGATAGCGGACGGTCTTTTGCATAGATGACGAAATCGTCACCGGCTGAGGCGAACTGGCTGAGATCGAAAGCATAGGAATTGAACTTGATGATCGAAACCGTGCCATCGGACACATCACGCCGCTGCACTTCGCCATTCTGCATCAACAGCATGTCGCCGGTCGGCGTCGACGCAATCGCGCCATCCGCAGCGTAATAGATGAGATCGAGCGACGGATCGCGGGAATCGGCGATGAAAAGCCCGCCAATGCTGCCGTCGGCGCGCCGCTCCGCCACCTGAATATAGAGATTATCCGCCAGCTTGCGGAAATTGCCTTCCTGAACGATGACATTCATCAGATCAGCGCTGGCATTGGCGATCATGGCGCGCATGTTCATGCGCGCATAAGGATCGACATAATTGGCGACGAGAAACGAGACGACGGAAATCACGGCCGCAAGAATCAGGATGGGACGCATCACCGCGCTGCGGCGCGCCCGATGCATTGATGACGACCAACTCGGAATCCTGGTTCATGGTGGACAGCGTCTGCGTGATCGCAATAATCAGGGCAAACGGCATCACGAGCGGGATGGCCGATGGAATCAACAGCGAACTGAACTGAACGATGGTCTGGAATGTCTGTCCGCTTGTGGTCAGAAAGTCGATGCGCTGGAGCACCTGCACGGTCCAGGTAATACCGACTGCCGCCCCAAGCACTGCGAGGAACATGATCGCCACCCGGCGCAAGATGTATAACTCGATCAATCGCATAGGTGGAGTCTACATCCCGGTTCCGTTGAAGGGCACGCGCCCGAAAAGGCTGCAATGCTCGTGATAATCACTAAACTTAATGACGCTTGGCTAAGATTGACCCAATAAACGCAGTTAACAGATTACTAAAAGCATCATGAAGACACCAGCTCTGCTGTTTCCCTTAATGGGTGATGAGTGGGCTGATGGCAACCAGTTTTTGCAAGCGGTGGGGAAGACGGATTTGCGATTGTGTATTGCACGGTTTTCCTCAACCTAAAACTGGAACAATCTGGGATCTGCTCTTGCTGTTTCGCCATATTCGTCTCACATGAGTGGGGAAAAGTCGCGACACAATCGTGTCATTCTCAAATCAACACCAAGTTTGGAGTTGTCATGTCTAAACGTCCTTCGATCTCTTTCAGCGATTTTGCAGTACCGGAAAAGGCGTATCCATCGTTCTCGTCGCCGAGGGCGGTGGTTTTGCGGATGAAGCGGCTGAGGCCGTCGGCGGTGCGGAAAAGATCAAGCGGATTGCCGAAATTTCCGGCTTTACCGGCGCTCTCGGCAAGACGGCGGAAGCGATTGAGACAACTTCCAGCGGCGTGGACAAGATCGTTCTGGTCGGCGTTGGCGAAACCGGCAAGCTTGGCAATGACGACTGGCTGAAGATCGGTGGGGCTGCATTTTCGCGAATCGGCAAGGCGGAGCGCGCGACTGTAACGCTGGCATTGCCTGAAACCACCATCGCCGGTGACGAAGCAGCAGATCTGGCGCTTGGCATGATCCTGCGCTCTTACAAGTTTGAACGCTACAAGACGCGCAAGAACAATGAGGAAAATGGCGGCGATCCGAAACATGCGGCCAAGATCAGCATCTGCGTTGCTGACCCGCATACGGCAAAGCGTGCCTTCGAAGTTGCAGAAGCGGTCGCGGACGGTGTGATCCAGGCGCGCAATCTCGTCAATGAGCCTGCGAATATTCTTGGTCCGGTGGAGTTCGCGCAGGAAGCTGAAAAGCTCGAAAAGCTTGGCGTCAAGGTCGAGGTGCTGGGCGAAAAGGAAATGAAGAAGCTCGGCATGGGCGCGCTTCTGGGCGTGGCGCAGGGCTCGGTTCGTCCCCGCGGTTGGTCGTCATGGAATGGCAGGGCGCGAAGAGCAAGGAAAAGCCGGTTGCCTTCGTCGGCAAGGGCGTGGTGTTCGATACGGGCGGCATCTCCATCAAGCCTGCTGGCGGCATGGAAGACATGAAAGGCGACATGGGTGGTGCGGCAGCTGTCACCGGCCTGATGCGCGCGCTGGCAGGTCGCAAGGCGAAGGTTAACGCCATTGGCGTGATCGGCCTTGTCGAAAACATGCCCGATGGCAATGCCCAGCGTCCGGGCGACATCGTGACATCCATGTCCGGTCAGACGATTGAAGTCATCAATACCGATGCCGAAGGCCGTCTCGTTCTCGCCGATGCGCTGCACTACACGAATGACCGTTTCAAGCCGCGCTTCATCATCAATCTGGCCACGCTCACGGGCGCGGTCATGGTCGCGCTTGGCCAGTATCATGCAGGCCTCTTCTCCAATGACGACGAGCTTGCGGACCAGCTTTACGATGCGGGCCAGTCGACCGGCGAAAAGCTGTGGCGCCTGCCGCTCGGCACCGAATATGACAAGATGATCGATTCGAAGTTTGCCGATATGAAGAACAGCTCTGGCCGTTATGGCGGATCGATTACGGCAGCGCAGTTCCTCAAGCGTTTCGTCGGTGAGACTCCTTGGGCGCATCTCGACGTTGCGGGAACGGCCATGGGGTCGCCTGCCAGCGAATATAGCCAGACATGGGCTTCCGGCTATGGCGTGCGCCTGCTGGACCGTCTTGTCCGGGATCATTTCGAAAGCTAAAACAACAGGATGGGTGGAGAAGCGGAATCAATTTCTTCACCCGTTCCCGAAACGGATAATGCATGGCGGAAATCCTCTTCTACCATCTGACGGAATCGACACTCGACGAGGCCTTGCCGGGTCTGGTCGAGCGCTCGCTCGGGCGCGGCTGGCGCGTCGCGATCCAGACTGTCAGCGAGGAAAGACGCGATGCGCTGGATGGCCTGCTCTGGACCTTCTCCGATACGTCTTTCGTGGCGCATGGCACCGATAAGGAGCCTCATCCCGAACACCAGCCGGTCCTGCTCACCACCAGTGAAGCCAATCCCAACGGTGCGACGGTGCGCTTTCTCGTTGAGGGGCAGGGCTGGAACAGGCGGATGCCTATGAACGCCTGGTCGTGATGTTTGACGGGCACGATCAGGAACAGCTCGATATTGCCCGGGGGCAATGGAAAAGCTTCAAGGCTGGAAACCACGATTTGACCTACTGGCAGCAAGCACCGGATCGACGCTGGGAGCGAAAGGCGTGATGCGGGCGCTATTCATTTTGATGATCGTCGCGGGTTTTGGCCTTGGCATTGGCTATCCTTGGTATATGCGTCATTTCACCGGCAGCGAAATCGGCCGCTGGACCATGCTGGAAAACCGCCAGAGCGGCTTCAAGATACAGGAAGTCAGGCTGTCGGCGGATGATGGTCCGGTGCGCGTGTTCATCGATGCGACGCCCTTGCCGGGCTATGTGCCTGCGGAACGGCGTTCGGCGGTGACGCTTGCCGTCAGCCGCGACGGGATGCCTGTTCTTTCGCAGGGGCTTGATTTCGCTTCGACCAGCGGTTCCATCAATGCGGACCGACCGCAGGATGGCAGCGTTCTGCGTCAGAGTGCGGGTGACATCGATCCGGTCATTCCGGGGCTTTACGCGTTTCGTCTGGTGCAGGGAAACACGGACGGGCTGCAACTTTCAAAAGCCGATCTGGTGCTGCGCCGCGGAGCGGAAACACCCGATGAGGTCTATACGACGATCGGTCTGATCCTCGGTGCAACCGGTCTTTATGCCCTGATGCGCACGCGCCTGCGCAGACGTAGGTTTGAATAGAGCATAATCCGATCGGAGTTAAACGAGGATCGATAAGATTATGCTTGAAATAGAAGAACTTAAAGCGCCGATCTGATCCAGTCGGATCGAAAGGCCCCTGAAGGCCGGTTTCTCCTTCAGACGGAATGTTCATGGACACGGTTCCGCCGTTCGTCAGATATCCAGCAATTCGAGCAAGGGGCTAAAAGCATAGAGTGCTGCCCGTCGCCCTGATGACGGCTCAATGGTGCGTAGCAGCCCGGCCTCGACAAGCCGACGCGATAGCAAACGGGCCGACGAGGCTGGAATGCCGGAACGATCCACGAAGCGGTCATTACGAAAGACCGGACTTGCGAAAACAAAATCCAGCGCCTGATCGTGGAACTGGGAGTTCAGGACCTCGCGAAACCGTTCGCGCATTTCGCCATGCAGAGCAAAAATTCTGTCCGCAGTCTGAATATTGACCGTGGCCTGTGCGTGCATGGCTTGCAGAAAGAAGACGCTCCAGCCGGTCCAGTCGCCATCGGAGGAAACACGGCGCATTCTCTCTATATATTCATCCTTATGCTGTTCAAAATATCCTGAAACGAAGAAGTTCGGCTGGCTGATGATTCCCAGTTTCCAGAGCATCAGGGTGATGAGCATACGCCCAATCCGACCGTTGCCATCCTCGAACGGGTGGAGCGCTTCAAACTCCACATGCGCAAGAGCCGTGCGAATGAGCGGGCGCATCGCATTTCCGTTCATGAAACGAAGCAATTCGCCCATGGCAGGTTCCAACTGCTCTGGGGAGATCGGGACATAGTAGATTTTTTCCCGCCGCTGCTCGCCTATATAGTTTTGCTCGTTCTTGTAGGAACCTGGACGTTTGCGGGCACCGCGCCCGGCAAACAGCAATTGCTGGTGGGCGGTTCGGATCAGATGTTCGCTCAACGGCGCTCCTTCGGCCAGCGCCTGTTGCGCGTTGCGCAGCGCGCGGGAATACAGGAAGGTTTCTATATCGTCGTTGCGCGCTTCCCTGTAGGGATCGGAAACGCCCGCATCCTCTTCAGCTTCGAGGCGATAAAGTTCCTCAATGGTGGAGATCGTACCTTCCATTCTTGATGAACTGACTGCATCCTGACGACGCAGCGGGGCAAGAAACAGTTCGCTGTTCACCATGCTCGACATTTTGGCATCGTAACGCGCTAGAGATGCTGCAGCCTCCTCAAGAGGGCCAAGCAGAGCCTCGTAATCGAGAGAAGCGGGAGGAAACGCTCCGGCATGATAGTGGACCGCTGCCGATAGGTCGTAGGCTTTGGTGATCATTTTATTGTCGATTCTGTCATCAACTCGGGTTGCTGACAGAGTAATGACGTCAAAACAGTTTGACAACAAAATAGAGGGATTTTGCCGTCAAATCCGATTGCCGTTAATAGGCTGACATCAACCCATAATGAGAGTTGATGTCAGACGGCAGAAATAAGCGCTCATTCGGCCATTGCTTCTTCATATTCGGTGGAAAGCTCCAGCCACTTGTCTTCAGCATCTGCAAGGGCGGAGCGGGCATCGCTCATGTCCTTGTTGATCCGGATCGCCTTCTGCGGCTCCTTCTCGTAAAGGGCAGGGTCTTCAAGCTGCGCGGTGAAGCCTTGAATCTGTTTCTGCAGTTTTTGAATCAAGGCTTCGGTTTCCTTGATCTTTTTCTGCAAGGGGCCATGGATTCGCGCTTCTGGGCGGCGAGCTTTCGCTGTTCTGCCTTGTTGACCCTGGCGCTATCGTCGCGGTCGGCGGCCGGTTCTCCCTTGGCGTCGGCCAGAACGATCTGACGGTATTCATCGAGATCGCCTTCAAATGCCTTCACGCCGCCTTCGCGGACCAGCCAGAGCCGTTCCATCGTGGCTTCGATCAGATGGCGGTCGTGGGCGATCAGGATAACCGCGCCGTTGAAAGCATTGAGCGCATGCACAAGCTCTTCGCGGCTGTCGATATCCAGATGGTTGGTCGGCTCGTCGAGGATCAGCAGGTTCGGACCATGGAAGGTTGCAAGCCCCATCAAAAGGCGTGCTTTCTCGCCGCCGGACAGGTCTTTGGCCGGTGTCAGCATTTTCTCGGTTGAAAGCCCCATCTGCGCAACGCGGGCGCGCACTTTCGCCTCCGGTTCCGTCGGCATCAGCTTGCGCACATGCTCGATGGCATTGTCTTCCGGTATGAGGTCATCCAGCTGATGCTGCGCGAAGAAGGCAACCTTCAGGTTGGGCGAAACCGTCAGTGTGCCCTTTTCGGGCGTCAGGCGACCGGCAATCAGCTTGGCCAGCGTCGACTTGCCGTTGCCGTTCGAGCCGAGAAGCGCGATGCGGTCGTCATTGTCGATGCGCAGCGTCACATTGCGCAGCACCGGCTTGCCCGGCACGTAGCCCACATCCGCATTGTCGAGAGCTATGATCGGGGAGGCGGCTTTCTTCTCCGCATCCGGAAAGCGGAAGGGCTGCACATGGCTTTCAACATAAAGCTCAATGGGCTTGAGCTTTTCCAAAGCCTTCAGGCGCGACTGTGCCTGCCGCGCCTTGGTCGCCTTGGCGCGAAATCGCTCCACAAAGCTTTCCATATGCTTGCGGTGGGCTTCCTGCTTGGCATGGGCCTTTTGCTGCAATTCCAGCATTTCGTGGCGCTGGCGCTCGAACTGATCGTAGTTGCCTCGCCAGAAGCTGATCTTCTTCTGGTCGAGATGCATGATCGAGCTGGTCGCCGAGTTCAAAAGATCGCGGTCGTGGCTGATGATGATGACTGTGTGCGGATAGCGCTTCACATAGTCGACCAGCCACAGCACGCCTTCAAGGTCGAGATAGTTGGTCGGTTCGTCGAGGAGCAGCAGGTCTGGTTCGGCAAAGAGAACGGCGGCGAGTGCGACGCGCATGCGCCAACCACCTGAAAACGCGGAGGCCGGCTGGCGTTGTGCTTCGGCGTTGAAACCGAGACCGGAGAGAATGGCGCCTGCGCGCGCTTCCGCCGAATGGGCGTCGATATCGGCGAGGCGGGTGTGAATTTCAGCAATACGATGCGGGTCGGTTGCCGTGTCGGCCTCTTCAAGAAGTGCTGTGCGCTCCTTGTCCGCCTTCATGACGATTTCGATCAGCGCTTCGTCGGTGCCGGGTGCTTCCTGCGCCACCTGACCGATACGTGTATTCTTCGGAAGCGAGATGCTGCCGGTTTCCGGCGCAAGATCTCCCGTAATCACGCGAAACAGAGTTGATTTGCCGGTGCCGTTGCGGCCAACAAAACCCGTCTTCGATCCCGCAGGCAGCGTTACGCTGGCGTGGTCGATCAAGAGGCGTCCGGCAATTCGTACGGAGATGTCGTCAAGAATAAGCATGATGAAAGCGCTTTTGCACGGCTTGAAGCGTTTCCGCAAGCTTCAACAATAGTCAGGCGAAGCGGCGTCCGCCTTCCGTTCGCAGGAAATGCATGAGATCGAGCGACGGCGCTTCGGTCCCCAGCCTTGTGAAGGCGGCGTGGATCTGCCCGCGATGGTGCGTCTGATGGTTGAACATATGGGCAATCGAGGGGCGAGCCGCTGGCTTATCGTGCGCATTTCGCGCGTAGGCGTGTAGGTATAGCGACCGCCAAGCTGTTGAGCATCGAGGCTGTCGGCATAGCGGCAAATGCGCGCGTCTTCCGCCTGACGCAGATCACGCAGCATGATGAAATTGTCGGAAATAATGGTGTCGAGTTGCTTTGGATGGTCGCCTTCCGTAGTGAAGCGTTTCATCCAGATGCGGTCGGCAACCAGCAAATGGTTGAGCGTGCGATGAATGGAGCCGAAGAACAGGCCGAGGTCGAGCCTGTATTCCTCGTCGCTCAATTCGGCAGCCGCGGCATAGACCAGTTCATTCGCCCACCGGTTATAATAGGCGAACATCTGAAAATACTGTTCCATGAAAGCCCCGCTACTCGATAGCCTGAATCAGAATGGCATTATCTATGCCTTCAAATTTCCGTTGTCTCAAGGTGCCAGGCGGTACGCGATGTGTTCTAAATAGCGCGGCCTCTTGGCAATTCGGCCTATCGACGGTATAGAGCCTCACTTTTCTAAAATTTCCCAGCAAACAAGGTGTCATAATGGCAATCGAACGTACCTTCTCCATGATCAAGCCCGATGCGACCCGCCGCAACCTGACCGGCGCTATCACCGCCAAGCTCGAAGCAGCTGGCCTGCGCGTCGTCGCTTCGAAGCGCGTCTGGATGAGCCTGCGTGAAGCTGAAGGCTTTTATGCTGTTCACAAGGATCGTCCGTTCTTCGGCGAACTGACCGAATTCATGTCTTCCGGCCCGACGATCGTTCAGGTTCTGGAAGGCGAAAACGCCATCGCCAAGAACCGCGAAGTCATGGGTGCGACCAACCCGGCTAACGCTGACGAAGGCACCATCCGCAAGGAATTCGCCCTCTCGATCGGCGAAAACTCCGTACACGGTTCGGACGCTCCGGAAACCGCTGCAGAAGAAATCGCATACTGGTTCTCGGGCACCGAAATCGTCGGCTGATCCCATTGAATATTCAGGAAAAAGCCCGGATCATTCCGGGCTTTTTCGTTTCAAAGGCTTTGCGCGAGCCTTGCCATTTCTTTCCCGTCGTCATCGAAGAGAACAAGCTTACCCATATCGATCTTGTAGGACCGTGTTCTTCCCAGGACGTCCATGAACTTGCGCTCCTGGTTCATGAGAGCAGGTGGGCACTGGACATAGGTCGATCCGATATCGGCGAAGGAAATATTTTCCCCGGTGACGGTTGCCTTGCTGAAATAGCGATTGCAGCCGCCCGAGCCGCTGACGGTGCCGTCGGTCGAAACCGTCAATGTCGTCTGCGCATTGTCGATCACGCCGCCGCCTTGAATATCTTCTGCGAGCCAGTCCTTGCCCTCAATGCCGATGGCCACGCCTTCGTCACCGCTCTTGCGGACCATCACGACCTTGATTTCTGCCGGTGCGCCGGGATTTTCCGGATCGATGGCATAGCGTTCGTCATTGACGAACCACAGCGTATCGCCTGCCGAAATCCGCGCCTGCAGGGCATAGGTGTGGCCGGGTTGGATCTGATCCGTATCAAAATTGATGGCGAACGGGATCGGCGAACCCTGAACGGATTCGATCCTTGTTTCTCCAATGACTTTGGAGGGGCGTCAGCCAGCGAGACGTCGGATAGCTGAACGGTGAGGCTCGCTTCCGGCGGCAGCGCGATACGTTCGCGATACGTGACCTTGCCGCTGACCGTTTTTCGGCCGCCAGACTGCTTGTCGGCATCGACGTGGTCAGGAACAAGGCAGCGCCGCCAAGCGCGCCAATGCCGACCACAAGCGCCGCCGCAATTGAAAGGGTTTTGCCAGTCCATTTCGCATCGTTAAAGCCCGAAACTTCCGTTCCCGCACGCGTTGTTTGTTGCCAGACAGATGGCGCTAATGGGGATTCCAATCTGTCCGTCATCGTCGCTTGTCAGCGTCTGATTCATAAGGCTGACATTAGCGAAATCTTCATGTGAAAATTGTGGCGGCGCAAGAACACACCGACCAAATTATTCATTAATTTAGGGGTTAAATAGTTAATTCGCAATTAAAATGGGAAATAGCGATCAACAGAATAACCTGTAATCGGAAAATTATGATTGCTGCCAGCGTTCACGAATTTTCTCATCTTCCTCCCTGGACGACACCCAACCGCCGACCGAACCGTCCGCGAGGTGCTCCCGCTTCCAGAACGGAGCGTCGGTTTTCATGTAATCCATCAGGAATGAGGCGGCCTCGAACGCCGCATGTCGATGCGACGACGCTGCTGCGACCAGAACGATGTTTTCGCCCGGTTTTATAAGCCCATAACGGTGAATGATCGTGAGAGCCGTTATCGGCCAGCGTTCGATGGCCTGCCGCGCGATGCGGGTGATTTCCGCTTCGGCCATGCCCGGATAATGTTCCAGTTCCAGAGCGGAAAGCGTGCCGCTTTCATCGCGGCAAAGGCCGGTAAAAGTGACGATTGCGCCGATATCCGTGCGCCCATGCTCAAGCTTGCGCAGTTCCGCTGCCGTATCGAAGTTCTCGCTTCTTATGCCGACGAAAAGTGGGCACGTAGTCTGCCCGCTCATTTCACCCTCCGTCATGGGCGGAAAGAGCGCAACCTCATCGCCGTCATTTACAAGTTCGATATGCTCGGCATGTTCCTGATTGATCGCGGCACGAATGACATGCTCATGCTCGAAGGCGGCTTCATATTCATCGCCGCGCGATTTCAGGTGGCTGATCAGATCGCCCACGGTTGTTTTGGGTGAGGGAGTTCGATGATCTCTTCACCCTTGCCGATTTTCTCGCGCACCCATGCGAAATAAACGAGTTTTACCGTCACTGGATCAATCCATTACGTGTTTGAGGCCTGCCTTGAAGTAATCCCAGCCAGTATAAAGCGTCAGAAGCGCCGAGGCCCAAAGCAGGACAATGCCAATTTCCGTTACATAAGGCATGATTTTGTCACCGGCAGGACCCGCGAGCAGAAATGCCAGCGCAATCATTTGCGCGGTCGTCTTCCACTTGGCCAGACGGGAAACGGGAACGCTGACCTTCAACTCGGCGAGATATTCACGCAGGCCCGAAACCAGGATTTCACGGCACAGGATGATGATTGCGGCCCAAAGCGTCCAGCCGGCAATGGTACCGTCAACTGCGAGAAGCAGCAGAATGGCAGAGACGAGAAGCTTGTCAGCAATCGGGTCAAGCATGCGACCGATGGTCGAAGTCTGCTTCCAGATGCGGGCAAGGTAGCCGTCGAAAAGTCTGTGATGCTGGCGACGGCAAACAATCCGAGAGCCGTCCACCGGGCGAAATCGCTTGATTCCAGCCGCCCCTCGACAAAGAAGCACAATACCACAAGGGGAACGGCAATGATCCGTCCGTAAGTGAGAATATTGGGCAAGGAGAGGGTATGTTTCTTCTGCATTGTTCCGCCGCGTCGTTGTTAGAGCGGTTCCTGTTTTCAACAGGATCATTCGAACTGCTCTAACCATCTGTTTTTATGCATTTCCGAACGCAAACCGTTTTACACTGTTGGCTCGATATTGCTCTGGCGCACATCATCAGGGATGACCGATAAAATCAACACCTGCGAATATGTTGTGCCGGGACCTAATGACGCTTGTGCACGATCCCGGACAAAATTACGTCATCTGTCACGAAAATGGTCGTGAATCGTCTTGGCCATCGCCTCCGAGATGCCTTCGATCTGCATCAAATCGGCGACAGCGGCTCTGGAAACCGCTTTTGCGGTCCCGAAATGATGCAGAAGCGCACGCTTTCTCGATGGACCGATTCCCGCAATCTCATCGAGGGATTTTTGACCATCTCTTTCTTGCGCCGGGCGCGGTGCGTGCCGATGGCAAACCTGTGTGCTTCATCGCGCAGACGCTGGATGAAATAGAGCACGGGATCGCGCGGCGGCAGCGTGAAGGGCTGCTTGCCTTCCACGAAGAAACGTTCGCGTCCCGCTTCACGATCGATGCCCTTGGCAATGCCGATTGCATTGACGAGATGGCTGATGCCAAGCTCGCCCAGAATCTGCCTGACCACACCGACCTGACCTTGCCCGCCGTCGATCAGAATGACGTCGGGCCAGGCAGAAACGTATCGGTTGCTTCCGCATCGGCTGGTTCTTCCGGCGTGCCATGTTCCTTGACCAGCCGCGAGAAGCGCCGCTCGATTACCTCGCGCATCATGCCGAAGTCGTCGCCCGGTGTAATATCAGTCGAGCGGATGTTGAACTTGCGATACTGGTTTTGACAAAACCTTCCGGTCCGGCGACGATCATCCCGCCGACAGCATTCGTGCCCATGATATGGGAGTTGTCGTAGACTTCGATCCGGCGCGGCGGCTGAGACAGGCCGAAAGTCTCTGCCATGCCCTGCAACAGGCGTGCCTGCGACGATGTTTCGGCAAGCCGCCGTCCAAGCGCTTCGCGGGCATTGGTGAGCGCGTGATCCACAAGGTCTTTCTTCTCACCGCGCTGGGGAACGTTGACCTGTACCTTATGTCCCGCGCGCGTCGAGAGCGCTTCGGCGATAAGCGATTGTTCCTCGACAGTCTCGGACAACAGAACGAGACGCGGACATGGCTTGTCGTCGTAGAACTGGGACAGGAAAGCTCCCAGAACTTCTGCCGCGCCAAGCGAACTGTCGGCTTTCGGGAAATAGGCGCGATTGCCCCAGTTCTGACCGGTGCGGAAGAAGAAGACCTGGATGCAGGTCATGCCGCCTTCCTGATGAATGGCGAAAACGTCTGCCTCTTCAACGGTCTGCGGATTGATGCCTTGATGTGACTGGACATGGGAAAGTGCGGCCAGACGGTCCCGGTAAACCGCTGCGTGTTCAAAGTCGAGGTCAGCCGATGCCGCCTGCATTGCCGTTGCCAGATGGTCCTTTACCGACTGGCTCTTTCCGGACAGGAACGCCTTGGCTTCGCTGACAAAGCTCGGCATAGTCCGCGTCGCTGATTTCATGCGTACAGGGGCCGGAACAGCGCTTGATCTGATAGAGAAGGCAGGGACGCGTGCGCGTTTCAAAGACCGAATCGGTACAGGTTCGCAACAGGAAGGCGCGCTGGAGGGCATTGATCGTGCGCCCCACGGCTCCGGCAGAGGCGAAGGGGCCGAAATATTCGCCCTTGCGGGACCGTGCGCCGCGGTGCTTGAAGATGCCAGGTGCCCGGTGATCGCCGGTCAGAAGAATATAGGGAAATGACTTGTCGTCGCGCATCAGCACGTTGAAGCGCGGGCGCAATCTCTTGATGAGATTGGCTTCGAGCAGCAGAGCTTCGGTTTCCGTCCGGGTGACGACGAATTCCATCATCGCCGTCTCACGGATCATGCGCACGATACGATTCGAATGGGCTATGCCGCGCGCATAAGTGGAAACGCGTTTCTTGAGATTGCGCGCCTTGCCGACATAGAGCACATCGCCATCGCTGTTGAACATGCGATAGACGCCCGGATTGTTCGGCAGACGCTTCACAAAAGCATTGATGATATCCTGACCGCTCAGGCCCTCGATATCCGGCAGGCCATCCGAGGAATCCCACTGGATGGAATCGGCAGCCGATGGCGATGCGGGGGCTTCAATTATGTCCTCGCTCTCATCCTCCTCCTCGGTTTCCGCGTCGCCAATGATAATACCGGCTACATCCTGCTCGTCATCCGACGGCAGGTTTGCGACGGTATCCTCATTGTTCTTGCGGTTTCCAGTCATTCGGTAATTCCTGCGATATCCGGGGTTTCCCATGCCAGATGCTGTCCGCCATCAAGCGCGATCATCTGGCCGGTGACGGAACGGTTTTCCCAGAAATAGCGAACAGTACGCCCGAATTCCGACAATTCCGGCGCACGCTGCAAAAGAAGTTTTTCGACCTGCTGTTCGAAATCGCCCGGCTTCTGCCGTTCGCTCGGCAATGTCGGGCCAGGTGCGATTGCATTGACCCGAATCTGTGGTGCCAGTGCCTGCGCCATGGTTCGGGTGGCATTCAGAGAGCAGTCTTCGAAAGCGTATAGGAAAAGAAGTTCGGATTGAGCTTCCAGACACGCTGGTCGATCACATTCACCACCAGTGCTTCTTTGCCGTCGGGCAGGGCTTTCGCCATTTCTTCGGCCAGCAGGACCGGCGCCTTGAGATGGATGGCAAAGTGCTTGTCCCACAGCGCCATATCCAGTTGGCCGATGCGGTCATCTTCAAAGAGGGACGCATTATTGACGAAGCTGAATCGGTCCGATCTGGCGCGACGCATCTTTCACAAGATGGCGAACATCGGATTCGGACGAAAGGTCCGCACGCACGATGCAGGCTGTTCCGCCTCGTTCCGTGATGGCTGTTGCCAGAGCCGCGCCTTCATCGATGGAATGGTTGCAATGTATGGCGACCGGGAAGCCATGAGCGGCAAGGTCTTCGACAATTGCCTTTCCGATACGCCGTGCGCCGCCGGTTATCAGAACCGGACATTTGGCAAGCAGGCGGGGCTCGTGATCGTTCAACACGGTAAACACTTTCTTATCGAGATTCTTCGATCTTTTTCATGCCATTTCGGCCGGAAGATTACAGCTAAAACAGCCTCTGCAATATTCATAACTGACAAATTGGTAGAGATTTCAGCGACTTCGTTTTGTCTGCCGGGGCTATCGTCCCCGTAATCGACTCTCTCCCACTATATAGGTAGCTGAATCCGGCGTTGCGATAATGCAACATCGCATTTTGCCATGTTCTCGTCAGGTTCTCTCCACAGAAGGGGCATTTCGTGCCGCAATTACCGTCGATATGTCGGTCCTGTCAGCGCGGCATGGACGATTTGCTCCCAACATCGTCCGCCCGATAAGGGACCGCGCTAAAGGTAATTTGTGTAAGGAGAATGCTATGCGCACTCTTAAGTCTCTCGTAATCGCCTCGGCTGCGCTGCTGCCGTTCTCTGCGACTGCTTTCGCTGCTGACGCTATTCAGGAACAGCCTCCTGTTCCGGCTCCGGTTGAAATGGCTCCGCAGTACAGCTGGGCTGGCGGCTACACCGGTCTGTACCTCGGCTACGGCTGGAACAAGGTCAAGACCAATACCGACGGCAGCATCAAGCCGGACGACATGAAGGCTGGCGCTTACGCTGGCTGGAACTTCCAGCAGGATCAGTTCCTATACGGTGTTGAAGGCGACGCCGGTTACTCCTGGGCCAAGAAGTCCAAGAATGGCCTGGAAGTCAAGGAAGGCTTTGAAGGCTCGCTGCGTGGCCGTCTCGGCTACGACCTGAACCCGGTCATGCCGTACATCACCGCCGGTGTTGCTGGCAAGCAGGTCAAGCTCGACAATGGCTTTGACGACGAAAGCAAGTTCCGCGTTGGTTGGACTGCTGGTGCCGGTCTGGAAGCCAAGCTCACGGAGAACATCCTGGGCCGTGTTGAATATCGTTACACCCAGTTCGGCAACAAGACCTATGATCTTGGTACCGAGTCGGTCCGTAACAAGCTCGACACCCACGACATCCGCGTCGGCGTTGGCTACAAGTTCTAATTATCTGATAATTGAACACGGAAAACCGGGCAGGCAACTGCCCGGTTTTTGTTGCGTTTTTACTCAGTTGTTCGCGGCATCCGTCAGCCAGTCGCGAAAAGCTGCCATCGTCTCGGTTTCCGTCCGCGACTGCAGTCTGGTCAGCCAGTAACTGCCCATCGTCACCGTCGTTTCGAAGGGCTGGACGATGGTTTCCGACAGTAATTGACGGACGAACATGAGCGGCGGCGCAAGCGCTATCCCCGCTCCCTGCATGGCTGCCTCCATCATCGCAAGCGACAGATCGAACATGATGCTTCGGGGCAGGGGCATGTCACCCGTTACACCTGCTGCCAGAAACCATTGCGCCCATTCATCCGCACGATAGGAGCGCAATAAAGTATGTCGCGCGAGATCGGCCGGTGTACGCAATTCACGCGCCAGCTCCGGAATACATAGCGGCGACAAGGGCGCTTCCAGCAATCGGGTTGCATCGATGCCGTGCCAGGCACCGCTGCCGAAACGGATGGCGTAATCGAGACCCTCCGCCGCGATATCCACCCGGTTGTTGTTGGTCGAAAGCCGCAGATCGATGAACGGATAGCGATTCTGAAAATCGCGCAGACGCGGCAGAAGCCAGCCGACGGCCACCGTGCCGACAGCGCCAACCCGCAATATTTCCCGATAATGCCCCGCCTCGAAACGCTCAAGCGTTCCGGCTATGCGGTCGAAGGCATCCTTCAATGTGGGAAGCAGCGTTTCGCCTTCGCTCGTCAGCATCAGTCCGCGGGGCAGACGCTCGAACAGCGTCACGTTCAGCCGGGTTTCCAGGCTCTTCACCTGATGGCTGACGGCTGCCTGCGTGACGCAAAGTTCAATCGCGGCCTTCGTAAAGCTCAGGTGGCGCGCCGAAGCCTCGAAGGCGCGCAGCGAATTGAGCGGGAGATGCGGTCGGACCATGTTGACCCTAATTTTTCTAATGCCAAATGCTAGATAACGTCGTTTGTCGCGATTGCGCAAGCGTCGTATATCGACAGGGCCTGAGCGGCATATATCCCGTAGAAAACGGGCTTCAATAACGGATCGCGCATTGACGGCTATGTCTTGATAAAGATGTGGCCGAACGCATAATCATGAGGTTTATTTGTCTGTCATGAGAAAATCTACGACATTTTTGATCGGCTTCCTCGCCACTGCCGCTAATAGCGGCGCGTTTGCTGCAGACCATAGTGACCTGCGCCGCATCGTCGATGAAACCGTGCGTCCGCTCATGGCCGAGCAGAATATCCCCGGCATGGCGGTTGCCATCACCATCGACGGCAAGAGCCATTTCTTCGGCTATGGTGTGGCCTCGAAGGAAAGCGGCCAGAAAGTCGATGAAGAAACGCTTTTCGAGATCGGCTCGGTGAGCAAGACCTTCACCGCGACGCTTGGCGGCTATGGCCTCGTGACAAGTGCTTTCTCCTGTCCGACAAGGGGACCAAATGGGCTCCCGCGCTGGCGGGCAGCAGCTTCGACAAGATCACCATGCTCGACCTTGCGACCTACACGGCGGGCGGGTTGCCGCTGCAATTTCCCGATTCTGTCACCGACGACAGTTCGATGATTGACTATTTCAAGAACTGGAAGCCGGACTATCCGGCAGGCACGCAGCGCCGATATTCCAACCCCAGCATTGGCCTGTTCGGCTATCTGGCAGCGCGAAGCATGGACAAACCGTTCGATGTCCTGATGGAGCAAAAGCTTCTGCCTGCATTTGGTCTGAAGAACACTTTCGTCAATGTGCCGGAAAGCCGGATGAAGAACTACGCTTACGGCTATTCCAAAGCCGACAAGCCGGTCCGCGTATCGCGCGGCGCGCTGGACGCACAGGCCTATGGCATCAAGACCACGGCGCTTGACCTCATCCGCTTTGTCGAGCTGCATATGGACAGTTCACCGCTGGACCCCGATTTCCGGAAGGCCGTGGCGACAACCCATGAGGGCCATTACCGCGTCGGCGCGACCAATCAGGGGCTTGGCTGGGAGTTCTACAGCTATCCGACGTCGCTCGAAACGCTTCTTGCGGGTAATTCGTCCGACATGGCGCTGAAATCGCATAAAATCGAGAAATTCGATCAGCCCCTGCAACCCTCGGCGGATACATTCTTCAACAAGACGGGCTCATCCAACGGGTTTGGCGCTTATGCTGCCTTTGTGCCTGCGAAGAAGACAGGAATCGTTCTGCTTGCCAACCGGAATTATCCGATCGATGAGCGCATAAAAGCCGCCTATCGGATATTGCAAGCGCTCGACAAGAAACAATAATCCTCAAAGAAACCCCGGAAAATCCGGGGTTTCATTCTTTCCAGACCGATCAGCCGCGCGGCAGCAGTTCCGTCAGTTCCGGGTGCAGTTCCTGAAAACGCTTCATCCAGCGCTTGAGCTTGGGACGGTTACGCTCCCACTTGCCTTCAAAGCGCAGCGCCAGATAGCCAAGCGCGGCAGCAACGGCGATATGACCGCCATGCAGCTTGCCAGCCAGACGTGGCGGCGCTTCGTTCAGAAGATCGAGCGCGCGTTCGGCCTTGCGCCATTGCAGGTCGAGCCAGGGCTGGTGGATTTTTCTTCCGGGCGCATGCGCCGTTCATAGACATGCACCAGAAGCACGTCGCAAAGACCGTCGGCGATGGCTTCATAGCGCTCTGCATCGGTGCGCTTTTCGGCATTGCGCGGGAAAATCTTGTTGCCCGAAACCCGGTTCAGATACTGCGTGATGGCACGGCTGTCGAAAACCGATTTGCCGTCATCGGTCACAAGCGTCGGAATTTTTCCGAGCGGATTGGCATGGATCAGGTTCTCCGGTTCCGCCGATGTGTTGACGACGACGCTTTCAAACGGAACGCCGGCATAGTGAGCAGCCATGCGGACTTTCGCGCTGTAGGGCGAAGCGGGCGAATAGAGAATCTGTGTCATCGTAAATTCCTGATTAGGGCCTGATAAATCATTGCGTGGCGGGCATCATGACGGAGCGGCTTCGGCAGGCATTGGCATCGACCTGACCGCAGGCGCGATATTGCAGATCCTTCGTCATGCAGATGCGAACCTCCTGAAGATAGTTCCGCTTGCAGCTGATCGAAATTCCATCCGGCTTCATGCCGGGATTGGCCGCGATGAAAGCTTTCTCGACGAGAAGAGGATCCACGCGCCGCCCACTCGCAAGATTGCGCAGGCTGGGCGGAATGCGAACCTGATCGAAGGCGTTGCGCAGCGTCGAAAAATAGTCGTCCTGCGACAGGCCTGAGCAACTGCCATGCTTGCGCCACTGATAAGCGACAAGACCGGCAGAGGGCATGATGTCCGACAGGCGGGAGATAATCGGGCGAGGCACATAATTGCCCCGGCTACGGACATTATCGAACTGACAGTTGGCTGGATAGCCCCATTCGTTTTGCGGCCACAGACCATGCACCACGAAACCGAAGGGACGGTTGGTTGCACATTGCTGCTTGTTGGCGCGCGGGCCTTCCGATGCGCAATAGCTGGGCGACCAGGAGAGGGCGAGAACGTAAAAGTCGAACTCGCCCGGAATATCCTTAGCCTGTCCTGGCGCAACTGCCAGAACACTCACAACCGCCGCTGCGAGCAACGTAACCGCAGCCGCACCAAACTTCCGCAGCATATGCCCTCCACTCAATCGTTGCTCAAGGCTTCAGTGTCTGAATCAAAAGCGACAGGCCGAGGCGAAAATGGTGATTTTCGAGTACCGGAGCGGAGCGTACTTAAAGGTACGTGAGCACCGGAACGCAGACAAATTGCCATTTGCAGACCGGCATGGCGACTTTTGGAGCAGACACTAGCGAAGAACGCGGCAGCTCGCGTCATACACATACCAGCGGTCGAAACCGTCGACGCAGAATTCGACATTGCGGCCCATCGAGGCAAAGCCCTGACCTTCTTCGACCATATACCAGACTGAACGATACTGGCCGTCGGTCAGAACGGCGGTTGCCTTGCAATAGGTGCGCTCGATCTGGGCCGGATTGGTCTTCGGCTCATAGCGCGTCAGCTGAACATCGCTCATGGCCGAAATGCCGACCTGCGGCAGGTTCGGGACATGACGTACCTGATAGCCGAAATCGGAAACCACCGAACGCAAAACGCTCTGCTGGCTGCACGCGCCTGCGTCGGCAACACCCGCAGGAGCCGGAACAAGATAGTCGGCGGCACTGGCCGGTACGGAGACAAGCGTCAGGGGAGGACAGACGCTGCAAACAGGGCTGCGCGTGAATACTGTCCGATACGTTCCAGGGTTCGTTGCATATCTCTGTCCTGTCCCAAATTGCGGGCTGGCACCCGCTCAAATCTATGATAGTCGAAGCGTTGAGGCGCAGTTTCTGTCAGCAATTCACGCGGGTCAAGTCCGATCCGTCTCGCTGCGTACCCACTTGATGCTGAAATTGCTCCCTTTTCCTCTGCCAGAAGCTTGGTAAGGCAGGGAAGCAGGGTTTGCATCTCACTTTCAAGTGTATAGGGCGGATTGACCACAATCATGCCGGTGCCGTCGAGGCGCGGCTCGGTGGACGGCGCACGAATCGCAAGCTCGATCTGCATGATCTTCGGAATGCCGGTTTCTCGCAGCTGCCGGGTGAATCGCTCCGTTTCCTTGCGGTCCTTCACCGGATACCACAGCGCATAAATACCGCCGCCGAAGCGTTTGTGTGCCTTGGCCAGGCCGTCGACAAGGCGATCAAATTCGCCTTCCTTTTCAAAAGGCGGGTCGACAAGCACCATGCCGCGTTTTTCCTTCGGCGGAAGATGAGCGCCAAGCGCCAGCCAGCCGTCCAGCTCGGTCACCCGAACCTGATAATCACCGTCGAATAGTTTCGCCAGTTTGGTGGAGTCCTGCGGGTGCAGTTCCAACGCAGACAGACGGTCCTGCTTGCGCAGCAAATGCCGGATAAGCAGGGGCGATCCCGGATAATGGCGAAGCCTGTCTTCGTCATTGACGGCGCGAACGGCAGCGAGATAAGGCTCCAGCAAATCCAATACGGGCTGCTCGATCTGGTCTTTCTTCACCGCGTCCATGATGCGGTCGATGCCGCCGGTCCATTCGCCGGTCTTGCCTGCCTCGATACCTTTCAGGTCATAGAGGCCAATGCCTGCATGGGTGTCGATGACGCGAAAGGCCTGCTCCTTGCGTTTCAGATATTCGACAAGGCGCGTCAGGATGACGTGCTTGACGACATCCGCAAAATTTCCGGCGTGATAGGCGTGACGATAATTCATGGCTGCGCTTGTTTCATGCCGGTCTGTTTTCGGCAAGAGGGGCGATAGCGAAAGGCAAAAATACCCCGGTATCCCTGCTGTCACAAATGTGACATACAACCTTTAATATCCGCTCCTACCTTTGAGTCGAGTCCCGAAATGTCTGGTGGCGTCCTACTGATCGTCCTCTTCGGCGCGTTCCTGCACGCGAGCTGGAACGCAATTGTAAAGGGAGTGGAGACAAGTTCTTCGGTGCGGCCAGCGTCACGGGCGCCGCCGGGCTGATTGCTCTTTTCATCGTACCCTTTCTGCCGCTGCCCAACCCGCAAAGCTGGGTTTACATGCTGTTGTCGACGGTCACGCAGACCTTCTATATGTCGCTCGTGGCCGCCGCCTATAAGTCCGGCGATATGAGTGAAGCCTATCCGATCATGCGCGGTACACCGCCTTTGATCGTGGCGCTGGTAAGCGCGCCGCTGGTGGGAGAAATCATGGGCTGGCAAAGCTGGCTCGGGATCGTGCTGATCTGCTCCGGCGTTCTTGCTATGGCAGTTGATGCGCGACGCAGAAATCACGGCGCTTCAAGCCGTACCGCCTTGCTTGCACTTGCAAATGCAGGTTTCATCGCAAGTTATACGATCATTGATGGTCTTGGCGTCCGTGTTTCCGGCGAGCCATTGTCCTACACGCTATGGCTTTTCTCATGAACGCAATACCGCTCGCCGGTTGGGCGTTCTATCGCGAACCTGACCGGTTCCTCCATTATCTGCGCAATCGCTGGCGCCCGGCATTGATCGGCGGGGTTGGGACGCTTGGGTCCTACGGTCTGGCGCTGTGGGCCATGACCATGGCGCCGATTGCCGTGGTTGCAGCATTGCGGGAAACAGCGATCCTGTTTGGTGTTCTCATTTCCGCATTGGTCTTGAAAGAAAAGTGGGTCTGCCGCGTTTCCTCGCTGCAGGACTGATCGTCTTGGGCGCGATTTCGCTCCGTCTGGCGTAAAATTTATTTCGTCACAGCGATAATCTTCCGGTAGAAATTCGTTTCTGTGAGAAGTGGCTTGGAGTAAAACGGCGATATGAACCAGCACGCTCCTATTTCAAATATCAGGATCGGCCATTCGGCCTGCCCGCACGACTGTCCGTCAACTTGCGCGCTCGATGTCGAAATTCTCGACGAGCGCACCATCGGCGTGCGCGGCGCGAAGGACAACAGCTATACGGCTGGCGTCATCTGCGCCAAGGTTGCGCGCTATGCCGAGCGTGTGTATCATCCCGACCGCCTGAAGCATCCGCTGGTGCGCGCCGGTGCGAAAGGCGAGGGGCAATGGAAGCAGGCTTCATGGGAAGCGGCCCTCGACCTCATTGCCGAACGCTTTCTGAAAGCCGAGCAGGACTATGGCAGCGAGAGCGTCTGGCCGTATTACTATGCGGGCACGATGGGACTGGTGCAGCGCGATTCGATCAATCGCCTGCGCTTTGCCAAGCGCTATTCCAACCAGTTCGACAGTTTCTGCACCAATATGGCCTGGACCGGCTATTTTGCCGGAACGGGAAGCCTGACCGGTCCCGATCCGCGCGAAATGGCGAAAGCCGATGTCGTGGTGATCTGGGGCACCAACGCCGCCGCAACGCAGGTCAATGTCATGACCCATGCCGTCCGCGCGCGCAAGGAACGCGGCGCGAAGATCGTCGTGATCGATGTTTATGCCAATGCGACCGTCCGCCAGGCGGATATGGGCATCGTGCTGAAACCGGGCACCGATGGCGCCTTTGCCTGTGCCGTCATGCATGTGCTGTTCCGTGACGGTTTGGCCGACTGGGATTATCTGGAGCGCTATACCGACGATCCGAAGGGGCTTGAAGCGCATCTTCAGACCCGCACGCCGCAATGGGCCGCTGCAATCACCGGCCTGTCGGTCGAAGAGATCGAGGCATTCGCCCATCTCGTCGGCAAGACCAGGCGGACCTATTTCCGCCTCGGCTACGGTTTCACCCGTCAGCGCAACGGCGCGGTCAACATGCACGCAGCCGCTTCGATTGCCTGTGTCACCGGCGCTTTCCTCTATGAAGGCGGCGGGGCGTTCCATTCCAATTCCGGCATCTTCAAGATGGACAAGCGCGAGATCGAAGGCCGCGTCATGCAGGATGTCGGTCTGCGCTTTCTCGATCAGTCGAAGATCGGACGCATCCTGACTGGCGACCGGCAAGCGCTTTATGGCGGGCCGCCCGTCATGGCCATGCTGATCCAGAACACCAATCCGGCGAATGTCACGCCGGAACAGCGGCTGGTGCGCAAAGGTTTCGCGCGCGAGGATCTGTTCGTCGCCGTGCACGAACAGTTCATGACCGATACAGCCAGGATGGCCGATGTCGTCCTGCCCGCGACGACATTTCTTGAGCATGACGATATCTATCGCGCCGGTGGACAGCAGCATGTGGTTCTAGGACCGAAGTTGATCGAGCCTTTGGCCGATGCGCGTCCCAATATCTTCGTCATCAACGAACTGGCCAAACGTCTCGGTGTCGGCCATCTGCCGGGCTTTGATCTGGACGAGCGCACGCTGATCGACAATATGAACGCCAACAGCGATCTGCCGCAATTCGATGAATTGAAGGAAAGGCGGTTTGTCGATCTGCAGCCGCCGTTTGAAGAGGCGCATTATATCAATGGCTTCAAATGGCCGGACGGCAAATTCCGCTTCCGTCCCGACTGGACGAAGCCGTCGCCGAACAAGCCGCCGGAAGTCATGGGCCTTCAAGGTGCTTTCCAGTCGATCCCCGAGTTTCCGGATTATTGGGACGTGATCGAAACGGCGGATGCCGAGCATCCCTTCCGCATGACCACCTCACCGGCGCATAACTTCCTGAACTCCACCTTTGCCGAAACGCCGACATCGCTTGCCAAGGAAATCCGGCCCGAATTGCTTATCCATCCCGACGATGCGGCAGAGCTTGGCATCGAGGATGGCGAGCGGATCGAGATCGGCAATCATCGTGGCGAACTGGTGCTTCATGCGGTTCTGCGCGCCGGTCAAAAACGCGGGGTCGTCGTGTCGGAGGGCATTTTCCCGAATTCCGCATTCGAGCGCGGCGAGGGATCAACATCCTGATCGGCGCCGAACCTGCCGCTCCTTATGGCGGACTGGCCGTGCATGACACCAAGATCTGGATTCGCAAATTGAGCGCATAAATATTTATCCAACAACGCCCGGCGCATATATAAACTATATATGCGCCGGGCGTTGTTGATTTTGGGCTCGTTAGCCAGCGTAACGCAGTTTCAGCTTGGAAACGCCGACAGCTGCATTCAGGCCGCGCTGGCCCTGAAGGGAAATCGGCTGCAACGAAATCGTCTTCCACGAACCGCCGGTCAGGATGTTGGTGCCGAAGCCGACGCCGATGGCTGCATTGGCGGATGCGCCGACATAGCCGCCTTGAAGAGCGCCCTCGGGGCGAACGGACGGAGCCCACACGGCCCAGGCAACACGACCGCCATTGATGAAGCCGACATCGACTCCGAGTTTGGTAATCGTCCCGGTATAATGTTCAAGCGGACCACGTCCACGGGCGGGTCTGAATACGCAATCCACATCCTGCTGGCTACCGATGATGACGCCGATGGCAGGAGAAATATCGCAGGACAGCATACCGACTTCCGAACGCGGCTGGGTGCGACCTGAAGCGGGAGGAGCTACGAAGTCAGCGGCGACGGCTGGAGCCGTGACCGCAATGCCGGAAACCACGGCCATTGCCGAAAGGAAGGAAGTCGAAAAACGGAGAGACATGTCCTTGTCCTCTTCTAAAACATATTGAAAGAGACGCTAATACGTCTCTTAACGAGATTTGCCGAAGCAAGTTCCGTTACGATGGGCAATTAGAGCTTTTGCGGGAAATTAAAGTTTTATTAACAAAAACTTGGGGTGTGATGAATTTGTCGCGCGCTGTCAGGCGCTCAGAACCATTACATCGGTGACATCCGCGGGACCGCTTTGTTCGCGGGCAAATCTGGCGAGCGCCAAGGCATAGAGCCGATGCTCGGCTTTCAGAACGCGGGCCGCAAGCGCTTCCGCATCATCGCCAGCGAGTACGGGCACTGCCGCCTGTGCCAGAATGGGGCCTTCATCCATCCCTTCCGTTACAAGATGAACGGTGCAGCCTGCGACTTTCATGCCTGCATCCAGTGCCCGCTGATGGGTATGCAGTCCGGGGAAAAGCGGCAGCAGGGAAGGGTGAATGTTGAGAATGCGGCCTTCATAGGGAAGAATGAAGCGGCCCGACAGAAGGCGCATGTAACCGGCAAGGCAGATGATATCCGGCTTCAAGGCGGCGAGCGCCTCCAGAATGGCATCTTCATGCTCATCCTTCGAGGCAAAGTCCTTGCGCTTGAAAACCTGTGTCGCAATACCGGCAGCCTTCGCCTTGGCAAGGCCGCCAGCTTCCGCCTTGTCGGAAAAGACCGCCACCACTTCCGCCGGAAAATCGGCGACTTCAGCGGCGCGGATCAGCGCCTCCATATTGGAGCCGCCGCCGGAGATGAAGATGACGACCCGCTTGCGGCTCATAGCGAAAGCGCGCCCTTGTAGACGACGCCGTCTTTTCGCGCTTCACCATCCGGCCGAGCGTGACAACCTTTTCGCCTTCAGCGGCAAGGGCAGCCAGAACTTCCTCCACTTTTCAGGCTTCACGACGGCAATCATGCCGATGCCGCAATTGAAGGTGCGCAGCATTTCGGTTGGCTCGACGCCGCCCGTCTTGGCAAGCCAGGAAAAGACCGGCGGAACGGCAATCGACGCGAGGTCGATTTCGGCGGCAAGACCTTCCGGCAGGACGCGCGGAATATTGTCGGGAAAACCGCCACCGGTAATGTGCGCCAGCGCCTTGATACCGTCCGAAGCGCGGATCGCGGCAAGAAGAGGCTTCACATAAATACGTGTCGGGGTGAGCAGCGCTTCACCGAGCGTCGCGCCCGGCTGGAACGGTGCATCGGACTTCCAGCTGAGGCCGGAGAGTTCGACGATGCGGCGCACCAGAGAAAATCCGTTGGAATGGACGCCGGAGGAGGCAAGGCCGAGTATGACATCACCTTCGGCAACGTCGCCACGCGGCAGCAGACGGTCGCGTTCGGCAGCACCAACCGCGAAACCGGCAAGATCGTAATCACCGTCGCGATACATGCCGGGCATTTCAGCGGTTTCACCGCCGATCAGCGCGCAACCGGCCTGCCTGCATCCTTCGGCAATGCCCGCAACGATATCGACACCCTGATCCGGCGAAAGCTTGCCGGTCGCAAAATAGTCGAGGAAGAAAAGCGGTTCAGCACCCTGAACGACGAGATCATTGACGCACATGGCAACCAGATCGATGCCCACCGTATCGTGCTTGTCGGCATCGATGGCGATCTTCAACTTGGTGCCGACACCGTCATTGGCGGCAACGAGCACCGGGTCCTTGAAGCCGGCAGCCTTGAGGTCGAACAGGCCGCCAAAGCCGCCGATTTCCCCGTCAGCTCCGGGGCGGCGCGTGGAGCGCACGAGCGGCTTGATCTTCTCGACCATCAGGTTACCGGCATCGATGTCGACACCAGCCTGCGCATAGGTCAGGCCATTATGGGCAGCAGACTTGTCGGCGGGCTTATTGGCGGGCTTGTTTTCCATGGTCATGGCCTGCTCCTGAAACTGGGCGCTTATCCACGCAGTTGTCTAATGCATTTTCGGCAAAAGCGTGTAACGGTTTTGCTTGAGAAAATGCGATAAACAGAGAATGTGCGCGCAATGACACGAGACGGCGCTGCCCGCAAGGCCAGAAGGCCCGAAAAGCGTAAAATAGCGCAGGATTCCACCTGGAAACATGATGGATCATTCTTCTTGCGATAGAAGGTTGTGTTTCGTCAGGCTTTCGCACAGACATTGCAATCCTTGGCAACCGTTCTAACTTGTTCCCGACTGCAATAAGATATCCGTAACGCCGTTCTGCTATCAGGACAGGCTTATCCAATAGTTTTTCTTTAAAACGGACGCCCATGGCCAAGAAACCGACACCCGCGCGCACCACCGCCAGCCGAACGATCCGTCAATCGGACGCGAAGGTTCGCGATGGCGACATTCACGTCAATGTGGAAGTCGGTGGGCTGACCGGTTCCTCGGTCCGCCGTCAGGCGATGTTCTGGACGGGGACCGTCGCGGTCTTTGTCCTGTTCCTGATCGTCTTCAGTTCGGTCCTGCTGCCGTTTGTTGCTGGCATGGCGCTGGCCTATTTCCTCGACCCTGTCGCCGACAGGCTGGAACGTCTCGGCCTCTCACGGCTTGCTGCCACGATCGTCATTCTGCTCATCTTCCTGATGGCGCTGATCCTCGGTCTGATGATCGTCGTGCCGATTCTGGCAACGCAGCTCGCGGATTTCATTTCCAAAATTCCCGAATACATTACCCAATTGCAGTCGCTGCTGGCGAATGAGGATTCGCAATGGTTGAAGAAATATATCGGCATTGACAGTTCCGTCATTCAGCAAAATCTGAGTTCGCTGCTCCAGCAGGGCGCCGGTTTCCTGTCGACCTTGCTCCAGTCCCTGTGGAATTCGGGGAAATCGCTGATCGATATTGCGGGGCTTTTCGTCGTCACTCCGGTGGTTGCGTTCTACATGCTTCTGGACTGGGACCGCATGGTCTCGAGCATCGATTCATGGGTGCCGCGCCGCCAGCTTCACACTGTCCGCCGCATCGCCGCTGAGATGAATGCCGCCGTTGCCGGTTTCATTCGCGGGCAGGGAACGCTCTGCCTCATTCTGGGAACCTATTACGCCATCGGCCTCACTTTGACCGGGCTCAATTTCGGCCTGTTGATCGGCTTTTTCGCCGGTCTCATCAGCTTTATTCCCTATATCGGTTCCTTTGTCGGTCTGGCGCTCGCCATCGGTGTGGCGCTGGTCCAGTTCTGGCCTGACTGGATCATGATCTGTGCCGTTGCAGGTGTGTTTTTCCTTGGCCAGTTCGTGGAAGGCAACATCCTCCAGCCGAAGCTCGTCGGTTCGTCCGTGGGTCTGCATCCGGTCTGGCTTATGTTCGCTCTTTTCGCCTTCGGTTCGCTGTTCGGCTTCACCGGAATGCTGGTTGCAGTGCCCGCCGCAGCCGCCGTCGGGGTGCTTGTGCGGTTCGCATTGAATAGCTATCTCCACTCACCGATGTATGATCCTGCCTACCATCAGCCGAACCCCGATGCCGGGCCGCTGATTGAGGCGGGCGAGAATGCGGACAAAGAGAAATGAGACTGGGTCGTAACCGGGCAGGATTTGGAACGGATTTGCAGGAGGCCGCGATGCGTGAGGCACCGCGCCAGATTCCGTTGAATCTCGAGCATCAGCCCGGTTATCATCGGGAAGACATGATCGTCACGGACTCCAACCGTGCCGCCGTCGATCTTATCGATCGCTGGCCGAACTGGCTGTCGCCTGTTACGATCCTTGCTGGGCCGACAGGATCGGGCAAGACGCATCTGGCAGAAATCTGGCGCGCAGGGACGGGCGCGCTTCTGGTAGACCCCACGAATATTACCGAGGAAGTCGTGAACGGCGCTGCCGAATATCCGGTGCTGATCGATGATATCGGTGCTGCACCTTTGATGAAACCGGGCTTTTCCATCTTATCAACAGTGTTCGGCAGAATGCGGCGCAGGGGCTGGGGCCGTCCCTGCTCATGACGTCCCGCCTGTGGCCCGCCAACTGGAACGTAAAGCTTCCCGATCTTGCCTCACGCCTCAAGGCCGCAACCGTCGTGGAAATTTCAGAACCGGACGATCTGCTGCTTTCCGGCGTCATTCACAAGCTCTTCGCGGACCGGCAGGTGAGCGTCGAGCCGCATGTCGTCGCCTATCTGGTCAGCCGGATCGAGCGCTCGCTTCTGTCCGCAATCCAGATCGTCGACAAGCTCGACCGGGCGGCACTTGAGCAGAAAAGCCGCATCACGCGCACGCTTGCCGCACAGGTTCTGGCGGGCAGCGAACAGCCGGATCGCTGAGGATGAAGATCGCCGTTACCGGGGCGGGTGGCTTTGTCGGAAGCGCTCTCACGCAAATGCTGGCCGGGGAGGGGCATGACGTCCTGCCTCTATCTCGCAATAAACTGTCTGATCCCGACTTTTCCAGTGTGGAAACCGTTGTCCATTGTGCAGCACTTGCTCACCGCACCGGAACGGAACGACCGGATGCCGCTACATTCGATGCGGTCAATCATCGGCTGGCGGTGGACCTTGCCGCCAGGGCAAAGGCTGCCGGCGTAAAGCGCTTCGTGTTTGTATCCACGATCTATACGATTGTGGGAAACCCGTCGCCGCTGACGCCGGACATGCCGCTGAAACCGCGTGACGACTACGGGCGCGCCAAGGCAAGGGCGGAAGCCGATCTGCGCGAAATCAACGGGATCGAGATCGTCATCGCGCGCCCGGTTCTCGTTTACGGTCCCGGGGCGCGGGCGAACCTCAAAGCTTTGATAAAGCTCTGCAATAGCGGATTGCCGCTGCCTTTCGGTCTGGCAAACAACAGGCGCAGCTTCGTATCGCTTGAGAACGTTGCGCGTGCGCTGACATTTTGAGCGTAGCACCTGCGCAAAAGGTTGCCGGGCGGGTGTTTCACCTTGCCGAACCGCAACCGCGCTCCACAAAAGAACTCGTGACGAAGCTGCGTGCAGCCTTGGGAAAGCCTTCACGCCTTGTCCCTGTTCCGCCGATCTTCATGCGAATCTTGCTTTCAGTGGCGGGTAAAGTGGCTTTACGACCAGCTTTATGGCGATCTGGTCGCAGACAGTTCATCGCTTATCGATGCAGGATTCGATTATCTGCCGGGCGACCGGCAGCTCGAAGCAATGGCGCTGGGGCGGGATTAGAGCATGTCTCCCAAAAGTGGGAACCGGTTTTGGGATAAAGACATGCGTAAAACAAAGAGATAGAGCGGTTCCAGCGACTCCGTTTTAACCGGAACCGCTCTAGTTTTTCTGGCCCACAGCCTTGGGCGGCACCATGCGTGAATGCACAGGAGCTGAAGCGTGCTTCGGTGCCTTCGTCGTCGTAGCCTGCGGCTTCTGGCAATAGAGCCGGTTATCAGGCTGGCACTATCCGGCTTGTTGCGTCCACCGACGAGCTGATCTTCATGCACCCAGCCGATCATGTTTGTCTTCGGGACGATCACGCGATGCCAGCGTCCGGTCTTCCCATAGGAACGCATTTCGCGGCCTTTTTCCACGACGCCGATGGACGGTGATTTGTCCCAGGCATTCTTATGGATGGTGAGTCGCGCCTTGGCATAAATCACCGACGGGGAGCTTGCGGGAGTGTTGACGCCACGCGGAGGCATTGCGTGCGGTGTGGCGCTGGCTGCGGAGGCGGCGACCTGATTTGTGGGGCGCGGCGGGGTGGCGGGCTGGATTGCCGCCTGCTGCACCGGCTTTTGCGGTGCGGGTGCCACAACGGGCGCCGATGGACGCGGCACAGGGCCGACGGCTGCGCCGTAATCCTTCGGCTGTGCCTTGTTTTCAGGCGCTTTGCTGGTGACGGTTGCTTTTGGTTCGGTTCGCGCAGCTGGCTGCGTGTTCGGCTTGGACGCGGGGCGCTGGAACAGGGCTGTTATCGCGGCTTGCGGGCTCTTGTGCTGGGTGGTTGCCCACAGGCTGAAAGCGCCGAGGCCGAGGATTGCGACAAGAGCGAGCAGGGGAGTGGACGAGCCCGATGACTTGGCCGAGCGCTTTGTGGAGCGCTTGGGCGAGCGGGTGGTGCGTTTGCGTGCAGCCATCGTCAGTCTCCTGTTCGAATCGCGATGGGGAGACGCTACCAATTGTTCCTTCGCATTTGGTTACCGGAACGGTCCGCTGCACAGGGTCAGACCGATGAAGCGTAAACAAAAACGCCGCTTTCGCGGCGTTTCGAGGTCGATTGGTAAAGACTTACTGGTGTCCAGACGTCTTGTCATCGCAAGAGGTCTGGCCCGATGCCTTCTCCTGCTGCCGTTGGTTGGCTTCGCTTGCCTCAACTGCGTTGCGCAGCTCTGCCCATTCGCGTTCATGACGACGATAAAGCTCGTCGGAAACAGTCTGGATACCCATTTCGGTCCTCCGTTTTATCTGGTGACCCAAATAACATAGCGATGATCGAAACGTTGCATCACAAAGCGTAAGCGCTTGAAATCTTAATCGATTTATATGTTTATAACCTGTATTGCGTTTCAATTTTCCTGAATGGAAACACCGTCTTCTCCGATTTTCATCTCGATCCCGGCGGGTTTGGTTTCTTCACGATAGACATAAACCGCAAGACCCGCAGCCACGACAATCAGCGCGCCAATAATCAGATAAAGCCCGTTTCTATTCACATTCAGTCTCCAGCTGGTTGATATTGAGGAGAGAACGCGCACCTGTATGATTTGGTTCCGGGAAACCTGGCGGCCACTAAAATGCGTCATCCTGTTTGTATTGAAGAGAAAAACACGATCTGGCGAATTTGCCTCTTGCTTTATCTCGTTTGATTATCTAGTGAAGCCGCACCGCTTGAAAGCGACGGAGCGTAGCGCAGCCTGGTAGCGCACCTGATTTGGGATCAGGGGTCGGAGGTTCGAATCCTCTCGCTCCGACCATTTTCCTCAAGATTTGAATTGGTCGATATATGAACGCCCCGGCACAGGCTGTGGCGTGCGTCTTTATCGCGTTGACATGCATTCACGTGTAAACTATTGGCTTGGTGGATTTTCAGCTCCCCAGCGGGCAAGAGAGTAGTTCAGGGTTCTTCAAATGGTTGCACGTATTTACCGTCCAGCTAAGACTGCAATGCAGTCCGGTCAGGCTAAAACAGACCAGTGGCTTCTGGAATATGAGCCGGAAAGCCCGCGTATGATCGACCCTTTGATGGGCTATACATCTTCCGGCGATATGAAGAGCCAGATTCGTCTGTTCTTCGCGACACAGGAAGAAGCGGTAGATTATGCAAAGCGCAACAGCATCGCCTATCGCATTATCGAGCCGAACGAGCCGAAGCGTCGCAAGGTTTCCTATTCGGATAATTTCCGCTTCGACCGGACAATGCCCTGGACTCATTGAGACGCATTGATTGACTGTTTAGCCTGACACTTGCTTCGGGCCTGATGTTGGGATAATTCGGCAGGGCTTTTCTGGCAAAGCCCTGCGTTCATTGAAATATCTTCGATCTTTTCGAAAGGCGAGGTCCCGTAGCTCAGTTGGATAGAGCGTCAGCCTTCTAAGCTGAATGTCACAGGTTCGAATCCTGTCGGGATCGCCACTTTCTTTAATTTTGTCGATCGCCGCGCTAATTAGCCTTTTGGGTCAGAAGCACTGACCTTTCCCAGCGATTTCAGCCGCATGTGTCCGAGGCGGTAGCACAGGATTTCGGGGGCGGGTGGCTCGCGCATCGGAGACGGGGTGGATTTCGGTCCTTCTGCTTCTGCGCGACAGTGCAATGCAAGCGGACGCTAAGCTGATCAATTTACAACAGCGGACATCGTCCATTGCCCATACATGCGCCACCGGATACGTCCAACATATGCGTTCGAACTCTGGACAGTCAGCGAAACACCGCCAATTGCCCGCTGCAGACTTCTGTTGCCGCTACCGCAAATGCTGTGCCTGCATCCAAGCCTACGAATTGGCGTTTCATCCAGGTGTATCAACACTTACAAGCACCGCTCTCAGTCAAACGTCTGAATGAAAAGGGATTTCAGCACCTGCTCGTGCTGGTCCCTGCTGAGCATGATATCGGTGTAGGAGGAAAGATCGGTCAGTTGGAAACCTTCGATCTGCGCTCTGGCGATATTAGCCCCATCCAGGTTGGAGTGGAGAAACCGCGCATTGTTGAGATTGGAGGAAAAGAAGCTAGCATTCGCGCAGTTGCTCTCCGAGAAATCGCAATCGCGCAGATCGCAGTGCTCGAACACGCAGTCCCGGTAATCGCCGGGACCGAATGCCCCGAACATCATGGCGCAATGAGAGAATGTTGCGGTTCCGATGCGCCTCTTGGCCGGGCGGTAGGCTTCGACCGAGAATTTGATCCCAATGGCTTTGCAATCAACGAATAGGGCCCGAAAAGCACTTCCGCCGATCATTGTGTTGTAACTGAGATTGCACTTCCTGAATTCGAATCCACCAAGTTTGCACGCCGCCATCGGCTACCACCATCCTGAGCCTCGTCGCCAAATGTGCAGTCGGTGAATACGGTGCCCTGAAAGCTGCATTCACGGAAATCGCAAGCGATGAAACTCGAATTCGAGATGCGGGCGACGTCGAAATTGCAATCGACGAATATACAGTTGCGAAACCTCACTTCATGGAGATGGTATTCGGATATGTCGACACGGTTGAACGTGACATCTTCTGTCGGCTCAATTCGCCGTATCGCCTCTTCGAAATCCATGGTCAGTGGACCTTCAAACCCATTTCGGCGAGAAGAGCGCCAGCTTGTTCACGCGAGATTGTTGCCCCTTTGAATCTCCTGGCGTCATTGAGACGAATGCCTCCAAGATCCGCGCCGCGCAAATCAGCTCCCTCGAAACGGGCATCGACGAGATGTGCATCCCTGAGACTCGAGCCAGAAAAGAACGTCTCCCGAAAATCGCACCCGGCGAGGTCTGCCATGCTGAAATCCACCTCTTCGATCTCGACCTTGCGGAAGGAAACACCGGGAAGAACGGCCGCCGACAGGATGGTCTCCTTGAAAGCGACGGAATTGGTGCGCGCTCTGGTGAAGTCGGCGCCGGTGAGCTTGCAGCCGGTGAAGGTTGCGAGAGTAATGGTCGCCCCGCCGAATTTCCCGTTGTTGAAGTCGCATTTCTCGACGGTCGCGTCGACAAGCCTCGCTGCCGTGAAATTGATGAAGGCTCCACGGCAGCTGACGAACGCCGCCTCATCAAGAGTGGCGCCGGTGAAATTGGTATGCTTCAAAATGCAATCTTCAAATCGCCAGCCGGTCATGTCGATGTTGGAAAGGTCGGCCTCTTCAAGATCGCAATTCAGGAAACGTAGCGGTAATTTCTCGGCGGCCATCGTCGCGATTTCGGCGCGGGCCGGTGAACGGCGGTCGACTGTCCTGAACCTTGGATGGGGCTCTGATTGTATTGTCATGAGAAAGCCTGCTGGAGATTCTGGTGAGGATTTGCTACGATTATCAATATGAACATATTTATTTAAATGGAGCAAGCGTGAGCCGCGCCAAGAGAATTGACGAGAACACGATCCTCGACGCCGCAGAGGAGGTCATTCGAAAAATGGCGCAGGCGGCTTGACCATCGAGGCCGTCGCGCGCAGAGCCGGGGTGTCAGTTGGTGGACTGCAGTATTCCTTCCGCTCAAAAGACGCCCTGATCGCCGCGATGTTCGACAGATGGGGTCGCGAATACGAAGCCGATATAGCCTCTCTGTACCCTGAGCCAATCGATGCTCTCGATGAAGTACGGCGGGATATCGTATTTGACTTCAAGCAGAGTATTGTCGCGAAGAAGAAGGCAGCCAGCATCATTGCGGCACTTTTGCAATCGCCTGAACACATGACTCGGGTGAGGAATTGGTATCAAAGCCGCCTCAGCGGCATAGACATGACGACGAAAGAGGGTCGTAGGGCACGTGTGGCCTTTTAGCTGCTGAAGGCGCCTTCATGCTTCGGTTCATGGGTCTGCGCGAAATGGATGAAAGCGAGTGGGAGGACATCTTCGACGATGTGCTTGCGCTGCTGAGGTGATTGGCGGGCTGACCTTGCAATGCAACCCGCGACAGACTTACCGATCGCAACGCAGTTTTCACATTCTCTCTAGCAGAAAGCTGCACCACAGAGATCGCCTTTCGTTGTGACGTGGGTCGTCAGATGACCGGCCGGTTTTGGGCGGCAGCATTGGGAGCGGAACGGCCGACATGAGGTCGAAAGCCGACACGACCTTTATCGCGATAATCCCGGACGTTAGGTCAAAGTTGAATGTCGCTTTGCCGCTCAGGCAAGGGCAAAGTACCTTGGCAAAAAGGCTGTTTTACTGCAACAGGAGTGTTGTTATCTATTTATTTTCAATAGGTTATGCCAATTGCAAAGGTAATTTATCGTGTCATTCGACAAATTTCTTCTGATGAGCGGCATGGAATCGAATGTGCGAACGCCGCGAAGTCTTCCGCTTCACGGCGTTTTCAGTTTCAGTTCCAAAATCGGTTACTGTCCGTGCGGGCCGTCCGGTCCACGCCGTCTCATGTAAACACGCGGCCCGTGATTGCCGTGGCGCCCATACCAGCCCGGACGGTCGCGCCATCCGCGGCGGTCCCAATGTCTGTCCCGATAGTACCGGCGATCGCGATGCCAATAGTCGTCACGATCATTGAGTGCAGAACCTATGGCGACACCGGCGATCAGCGGAATTCCGATCAGCGCAGCCGTTCGGCCGAAATCATCGGAATAACCGCCGGAGGTTCCCTCGCGAAATGCCAGATAGCGCGACGATGCCCAACCATAGGTCGGGCCGTAGCTGACCTGACACCAGCCATAGCCGGATGTGCAGCCGCGTACGGTTACGGGCGCGCCACTGGGGATCGACCCCAGCGTCGCATAGCGTGTTCCGGGGCCTGTGCGGATATTGAGGTTGGTGGTGGATATGGCGTTCGCCGCCGTGCTGCGCCCGCCGCAAATACGCCCAGGGCTACAAGGGCGGCTTTGAGAGCAAGCTTCATCGGAGTTCTCCCTGAACTGTCTTTATTGCACATGAAACGATCTCGATGAGCGAAAGTTCCAATCAGGGCAGGCAGGCCGAAGGTATCCAAAGTAAAAGCGCCGGAAAAACCGACGCTTTCGATGATCCTTGCAGAGTGCCGGGACTATCGTCTGCAGCGAGCAACATACATGCGTCCGTGACGGTCGCGATACTGGCAATTACCGTTGCGCAGTTCGCGCACCAGCAGGCCACCCAGCGCACCCGCACCCGCACCGATAAGCGCTCCGCGTCCACCGCCGGCAATACCGCCGATGATGGCACCTGCGCCGGTGCCGATGGAAATATCCTTTTCCGTGGTCGTGCAGCCCGTTATCGCGAGCAAAGCAACCAACCCAAGTGCTACTTTCCGCATCCCTGTCTCCTCCTGAGAAAAATCACATTAAGCTTAAACGGTTGATTTCGCGTTCGGTTGCGTTGCAGCCAGCCGCCGCGTGCGAAAAAGATCACAGGCAGAAACTGCGTCAGTGGCGACGATGGCGCAGGATGACTGCAATGGCCAGGCCAGCCAGTCCAAATGCGATAACGCCTTGCAGAATGAATACCCAGTTCATCATAATGTCGTCCTCTGGCACTTACCCCGTTGAGGGGGCGTACGATTTTGGCTTTACCTAGCGCATTTTGATCCGATGGGAAATGCATCTCGTCAGATTAGGGCTAGGCCTATGAAATGATTAAATTTATTTAATGACAGCATTCACTTGGCGTTCACATTGGCGGGCGCATTGTCCTCACATCGAACAAAACAGAGGAAGCCGATATGAAGCCGATCGTTATTGCTCTTACTGCCTTTTCCTTTCTCGCAGCACCAGCTGCAATGGCCCAACCCTATCCGTCGCATCACGGTAAGCCGTCTTACAGCCAGATGCACAAGGGAGGCCCGAAATATGATGCGCGCAAGTATGATAATCGCCGTCACCAAAGCTGGAAGAAGGGCAATCGCCTGCCGCCGAACTATCGCGGTCATGTCGTAAAAATTATTCGAGCTACAGGCTGCGCAAGCCGCCGCGGGGCTATCACTGGGTCAAGGTCAACAATGATTACATGTTGATCGGCATTGCGACCGGCATCATTTCGTCCATCGTGGCGGGCCGGTAAGCCATTCATGGGAACAATGAAAAGGCGGCCACTGGCCGCCTCAGATTGATTACAAACCCCTCGATTTTTGGAAGCAGTCAAAACGAGGGGCTTTGATTCCGATTTGTTCACGTTCTGAATCTGGGACGTTCCGTGAATCTGAGGTCATTTTGACCCTGCCGGAGGTTTGTCAGCAGTCTGAGGCGGCCACTGGCCGCCTTTTGTGTGCAGTTCAGTTCTGGGGCCGAAATATTTGGCTTTCAGCTTGGCGATTGTCTCACTTTCATGGGCGCTGATGATCGCGACTGTCGCGGGTTTGACCAGTTCGCTATGACGCGGAAAGGCAAAACCATATTTGTCGGGGCTGAATATATTGCCGACCAGATCGACGGGCTGGTCGGCATTTTGATGGGCGTAATATTCCAGAACGGGTCCGTCGCCGACGATTGCCGCAATTTCATCGTTGAGGAGCGCGCTTACGGCTTCGGGCATATGGTCGAAAGGAACTGTCGCGATGGAGCGGGACTTCAGAAATTGCTCCGAGACGCTGCCCGCACGTACGCCAACGGATTTCCCCTGCAGGTCGGAAAGGTTCGAAATGTTGTTGTCGATATGCGCAATGGTCATGACGCTTGTAATCGATGAGGTCACATAGGCGATGATCGCAATGCCGAACACCATCCAGAACGTCTGCCAGATGCGCCCCACCCAGCCGAACAGATTCTTTCGCGAAGTTTTGCCTGAGGTCGCAACCGAGACCACATGGTAGAAGCTCTCTGCCAATCCCTCGCGCCAGCGCTTTGGAAAACCTTCATCAAAACGCCTGTCGAAGATTGTCAGCAGTAAAGTGGCGGCAACGAGGATAGCCAGAATCCAGGCATAAGTCGCAAGATGCCCGGCATCATCAAGGCGAGTGATAAGGTCGTCCCAGCCGTTGCCTGCTTCGGTATGCACCATGATGCGCAAGCCTGCGTCAAACCATGGATGAGTGAAATCGACGATCTCGGCGCGCTGTTCCGTGATCGTCATATTTGTAACGGCGACTTCGACCTTGCCTTCGGAGACGGCTTTTACCAGCTCGGTATAGTTCGGATATTCCACATATTGCGACACCAGGTTCATGCGCGTGGCGATATCCTGCCAGATATCGATTGCCATGCCGGAGTAAGAACTGCCTTGTTTGTTGACGAATGGTTCGCTGACATAGACGCCGACCTGTACGGATCCCGGTGTTTGCTGAGCATATGAGACCGACGAAACTACTACCAAAAGTAGAGTTAGGAGATGTCTACGTAAGTTTTGATTGATAAGTTTTTCCACTGATATTAACGACAAAGCATGTCCCCGCATATTTCCAGCACTCAATACATTGAGTGTATATCCTATATTTATTTATATTAAAATTTACTTCCAAAAATACCAAGTCATGGTGAGGAATATTATTATTAGTAAATGCTAATGTAGACTTGGAACCGAATGCCTGCCTTTTCAGTTATTGCGGCTAACAGGCCGAATATTCCAAGACGGCTGAAGAGGGGTTCATGGAGAGTATCGACAAGCCGGATTCTGCGGTACGTTCTGTCACGATGGCACCGCCACGCCTGCCGACTTTGGCGGCAATGGCTGTGGCCGTTGCCATTCTTTATTTTGCAAAAGACGTTTTCCTGCCGCTTGCCATAGCGGTGTTGCTGACATTCGCGCTGGCGCCCATTGTCGCCTTTTTCCGCAGGGCCGGCCTTCCGCGTTTGGTCGCGGTGATTACAAGTGTCGCTGGCGGCTTTCTGATCATGGCGGTCTTCAGCGCCGTGGTTGCCTTTCAGGTATCCGAAGTTGGGCAGAATATATCGATCTATCAGTACAACATCATCGAGAAGATCAGGACGCTCAAGGAAGCCGGCTCCGATAACAGCTTCTTTGATCGGCTCAACAGTTTTGTCGAGCGCATCGGCACCGAAATAAACCGGCCGGAACAGAAGACGCAGGCCTTACCCTCGGAGCAACCGGAAGAAAAACCGCTTCTCGTTCAGATATTCTCGCCGCGCCATCCGGTTGAAACGCTCAGGAGCATCATCGAGCCACTCATCGGTCCGCTGGCGACGACGGGGCTTGTGGTCGTCGTCGTGATTTTCATGCTGCTTGAACGGGAGGAGTTGCGGGATCGCTTCATAAGGCTTGTCGGCTATGGCGATCTTCACCGCACGACCGAAGCCCTGCAGGACGCAGGAAAACGGGTTGGCCAATATCTGCTGACGCAGCTTGTGGTGAATATCACCTATGGCGTGCCTCTCGCCCTGGGACTCTGGATTTTGGGTATTCCCAATGCGGCCCTATGGGGAATGCTGGCGATTGTCCTGCGGTTCGTCCCCTATATCGGCCCGGTCATCGCGGCGATCCTGCCGCTGTTTCTCGCCTTTGCGGTTGCTCCCGGCTGGGATCTGCTCCTATGGACGATCGGGCTCTTCATCATCATCGAGCTTCTTATAAACAATGTGATCGAGCCATGGCTTTATGGATCACGTACCGGGCTTTCACCGCTTGCGATCATCGTCTCGGCTATTTTCTGGACATGGCTCTGGGGACCGGTGGGCCTTGTTCTGTCGACGCCCTTGACGGTCTGCCTCGTGGTGCTGGGGCGTCATGTGCCGCAGTTCGAATTTCTGGAAATTCTGTTCGGCAACGAGCCTGTGCTTGATCCCAAGGAACGCCTTTATCAGCGTCTGCTGGCTGGCGACCCGGACGAAGCCACCGACAATGCCGAGGAAATGCTGGAACAAAAATATCTGGTCGAATTCTATGGTTCGGTCGCCATTCCGGCGCTTTTGATGGCGGAGCAGGATCGCCTCCGTGGCGTGCTGACCCAGCCGCAATTGCAGATCGTTGCAGAAAGCACGAAGACGCTGGTGGCCAATCTGGAGCAGATTGCGAGCGAGGAAGAGGGCGATGGTGAAGATATAGCGATTGAAAATCCGGACGGCGATGAGGATGCGTCCGATCTGGAACTTCCATCTGGAGAAGGCCGGTCGCTTCTGACGTTTGGTGGCCGAAAAGGGCTTGATGACACGGCGGCCAATATGCTGGCACAGGTGCTGGCCGTGCAGGAAGCTTCAGCAGAAGCTGTCGCGCATGATGCGCTCAATCCTGCCAATCTCAGGACGCTGGATCTTTCCGGCAGGGATACGCTGATGATCTGCTTTCTGGACCAGCAGGCAGCGCGTCACGCCCGGTTTGCCGTGCGTCGGCTACGGCGGCTAAGGTCCTCCCTGCGCATCGGGGTGGTGCTATGGCATGATCCGAACGAAGCGAGATCTGTCGACCGGGAAGCGCTGCGGGAAGAAATGCAGGCGGATTTCGTCGCCTGCACCATGATAGAGGCCGTTGTGGAAGGACTTTCCGAAGAGAACCGAAACCCCTGAAAACGGCAAAAGACGGTTCGAGCGCGGTCACGCAAGATGACCGCTGCAAAACCGGCTTAGATCGCTGCGAAGCCTTTTCGAGATCGGCAATCAGGTCCGCCACGTCTTCCAGACCAATCTGGAGCCGGATCACCGGCCCCGGATAGTCGCCCTTGGCAACGGTCCGGTCATTGAGGCGGACATGAACCGCGAGGCTTTCATAGCCGCCCCAGGAATAGCCAAGGCCGAAAATCTCCAGCGCATCGAGGAAGGCATGGGCTTCCTTTTGCCCGCCGCCTGCAAGCACGATGGAGAAAATGCCCGACGAGCCGGAAAAATCCCGCTTCCAGATTTCATGGCCGGGATGGCTTTCCAGTGCGGGATGCAGAACGCGGTCAACAGCCGGATGGCTTTCAAGCCAGCGGGCGATTTCCAGCGCACTTTGCGGTGATGTTCCAGCCGCACGCCCATGGTGCGCATGCCGCGCAGGATCTGGTAGGTGTCGTCAGCCGAGGTGCACAGGCCGAGCGTTCCATGCGTTTCCAGAAGCTGCGGCCAGCATTTCTCATTGGCCGAAACCGTGCCGAACAGGATATCCGAATGGCCGGACGGATATTTGGTGGAGGCATGGATGCTGATGTCCACGCCGAAATCGAGCGCCTTGAAGTAAAGCGGCGTCGCCCAGGTATTGTCCATCATGACGATGGCGCCGCCCTTATGCGCTTCTTCAACGATGGCCGGAATGTCCTGCATCTCGAATGTATTTGACGCCGGTGATTCCGTGAACACGACCTTGGTATTCGGGCGCATCAGCGTCGCGATGCCGGCACCGATTTCGGGATCATAATACTCGACCTCCACGCCCATGCGCTTGAGGATCGTATCGGCAAAATGCCGGGTCGGATTGTAGATCGAATCAACAAACAGCACATGATCGCCGGGCGACAGGAAGGCGAGAAGCGGAACAGTAACCGCTGCTAGTCCTGACGGCACGCAAACCGTGCCCGCCGAACCTTCCAGCGCATCGATGGCTGCGCACAGCGCATCGCTGGTTGGCGTGCCGCGCGTGCCATAGGTGTATTTCTGGTTGCCGGTCGCCATCGTTTCCGCATCGGGGAAAAGCACGGTCGAGGCGCGGACAACCGGCGGATTGACGAAACCATGATAATCGCGCGGCTGATAACCGTCGTGAGCGAGCCGTGTGTTTATGCCCAGCTTCCCCGCCTTGTCCTGCTGCGTCTTGCCCTGCTGCTTAGTCACGAAAATGCCTCCAGACCATGTTGCATGCTATCCCACTGATTCTCGTCCGCCGATTCTCGCCCGCCGCTTCTCGAAAGAGAGGATTCTGCCGGGTCGCATCAAGATCGGCTGCGGCAAAAGATCTGCGATTCCGTTTGCGGCGGAAACTTTGAATACTTGGATAGGATGTGCGCGTTTCGGATGCAACCTCGCGTGCAATTCATTGTGTAAGATGCGTTTGAAAGGATATCTCTGTTATGACGGCGCCAGATACGGGTAGCATTTTTCTTTATCCCATTCGCGCTGCGCTGGAACTTCTTCAAGCTCTTATACGACCGGCTTATAAGGGCGCGCCGTCCTCATGGACGCTAGAAATGACCGCAATCGTCGTGCTTATGCCTTTCATCATTCTCGTGCTGCATCTGTGGGATGCCGACATTATCCGCATCACCGTGCCGAGCACCAGTTTCATCATGGAATTTCTGCGTGCGGTCACGGACGCGATTCGCACTGTCGTCTGGCTGGCAATCGGCATTGTCGTGTGGCTCGTCACAGCGATATTGCTCTCTCCAAAATTGCGTGGCAGCGCCGCGTCATGGCTCGTGAAGCTTCACAGCGGGCAACGCTCGTGCTGGCCTCGATCGTTGTCGCAAGCATTCCGGTCGAAATCGGCAAACTCGCCATAGGCCGCGCGCGCCGTTTCTTCTCGATGACGTGGGAGCGGCTTATTTCTCGCCTTTCAAGGGGCAATTCCTCTATGAAAGCTTCCCATCCGGCCATTCCATGATGGCTGGCATCATGATGGTGTCGCTTTGGATATTCCTGCCGCGCTGGCGCATCCTGACAGTCCTCATCTGCATTCTCTTCGGGATCAGCAGGCTTGCCGCCGGCGCGCATTATCCGACCGACGTTGTCGCGGGGCTGACGATCGGTTTCGTCGCGACCTGGTGGGTTGCCCGCTACATGGCGACGCGAAATATTATTTTTCTTTGGATGAAGAAAGCACGATGCCGCATATCTGATTTCCATCACAGGTTGTCTTCAGGCATGCGCATCTGGAATGGCTATAATCTATAGATAATTGTATTTATTGGGTTATATTCATATTTTTTGTTCAGTAGCTTCACTGGAGTCGCATAGGATAGTCGCTACCCAGAAATCGGGAAACCGTGTAAATTTTCAAATATTTCTCCCTCATCTTTTTGAAAGCCTGTTCACCAGACTGCGTTATTGCCTTGACCAACGGCAAATTTTCGCCTTCGATAAGATCCGTGAAGGCGACAGGTTTGTCACTGTGCTCAAAAATAAAAATCGAAGACCGGAATCGGTCTCGGGCGGGACAATCTGTTGTAGGGCATGGGCTTGGGAGGTCACGCGGATTTTCCAACGGGTTTATGCAAAAATAAAGCAACAAGAGGCGCTGCGAGCCGACGGTCCAGCGTTCTCCAGGGAACAAAAAGGTTGCAGGCCAGATGAAAAAACTCTTATGACGGGTGTATTGGGTGCGGCGGCGCTGTTTGGCGTCGCTTCGGGAGCATCCGCGGACACGCTTTCCGATGTGAAAGCGAAAGGTTTTCTCCAATGCGGTGTTAACACGGGCCTGCTGGGCTTTTCTTCGCCCAACGACAAGGGTGAATGGTCCGGTTTCGACGTTGATTATTGCCGCGCAGTGGCTTCTGCCATTTTCGGCGATCCGACCAAGGTGAAGTTCACGCCGCTGAACGCCAAGGAGCGTTTCACGGCCCTTCAGTCGGGTGAGGTGGACGTCCTGATCCGTAACACGACCTGGACCATCAGCCGCGACACTGCGCTCGGTCTCGATTTTGCCGGCGTCAATTATTATGACGGCCAGGGCTTCATGATCAATTCGAAGAAGCTGTCGGGCATCAATTCCGCATTGCAGCTTTCCGGCGCTTCTATCTGCGTTCAGGCCGGTACGACGACCAGCTGAACATGGCCGACTATTTCCGCGCCAATAAGATGGAATATAATCCGGTTGTCTTCGAGAAGATCGAAGAGGCGAATGCCGCTTACGATTCCGGCCGTTGCGACGCCTATACGACCGACCAGTCCAGCCTCTACGGGGTTCGTCTGGCGCTTGCCAATCCGGACGATCACGTCATCCTGCCGGAAATCATCTCCAAGGAGCCGTTCGGCCTGACCGTCCGTCAGGGCGACTCCAGTGGACAGACGTCGTTCGCTGGACGCATAATGCGCTGCTCAACGCCGAGGAATACGGCATTACGCAGGCCAATGTCGAAGAGATGAAGAAGTCCGACAACCCGGACATCAAGCGCCTCCTCGGTGTGGAAGCAGACACCAAGATCGGCACTGATCTCGGACTCGACAATGACTGGGTGGTGAAGATCATCAAGGGTGTCGGCAATTACGGTGAAATCTTCGAGCGCAATATCGGCGCCGGCAGCCCACTCAAGATTGCACGTGGCATCAATGCCCAGTGGAACAAGGGCGGCCTGCAATATGGCATCCCTGTGCGCTAACGGGCCTTACTCTCGAGACTGATCGTCAGGCGGGTGCAGCACAGCACCCGCCGGATTTGTCGGCTCTGCAGTTTGTCCGTTTGCTGTTGGTCCCGCATCGTGCGGGTATTTGAATGCTGACAAGCTGTTTTGGAATTCAACCGCGTCGTGCAGGCCCGCAAGCTCGATATGAGCCTGAACAGAGGACTGCAGGACCGAACGGTTCGGCATTCGATGCCTCGATTTCAGGAATTGCTCCGCAAGCGCGGGTCGGCCTTTCCCGATCGACATCGATGCAGCCAGCCGAGAGGCACAGGAAACATATGGCTTCCTATTCTGCAACTGAACGTCGCCAGGACAGCGGCGGAACTTCGCTCCTGTACGATCCGCGGATTCGCGGCATCTTCTATCAGGTCCTTGTCTTTGGCGTGGTCATTGGAGCAATCTACTGGGTCGTCGGCAACACGATCACCAATCTGCAACGCGCAAATATTGCGTCCGGCTTCGGTTTCCTCAACGGGCGCGCCGGGTTTGATATCAGCCAGACGCTTATTCAGTACAACAGCGATTCGAACTATGGCCGGGCCTTTCTGGTCGGCCTGGTGAATACGCTTTACGTGGCTGCACTCGGTGTCGTGACGGCTTCAATCATCGGATTTCTTGTCGGTATCGGGCGTCTTTCGCGCAACTGGCTGATCCGCAAGATCTGCACGGTCTATGTGGAAATCTTTCGCAACATTCCGCCGCTGCTCGTCATCTTCTTCTGGTATTTCGGCGTTCTGTCGGTCCTGCCGCAGGCACGCGACAGTTTCGCCCTTCCGCTTGGCACCTATCTCAACAATCGCGGCTTCTTCATGCCATCCCTATCTGGGGCGAGGGGCTTGGCTTCTGCCGGTGGCGCTTCTCGTCGGCATCGTGGCCTCCGTCGTTGTCGCGCGCTGGGCAAAACGCCGCCAGATGGCAACCGGCCAGTCTTTTCACACGATACGCGTGTCCGCCGCCCTGATTATCGGCCTGCCGATACTGGCGCTGATCGCGACCGGCTTTCCGATTTCGTTTGACTCGCCGAAGCTCGGAACCTTCAATCTGGCGGGCGGGACACAGATCAAGCCGGAATTTCTGGCGCTGTTTCTGGCACTGTCTTTCTATACGGCTTCCTTCATCGCCGAAACGGTTCGCGCCGGTGTTCTCGGTGTCAACAAAGGGCAGACCGAAGCGGCTTATGCGGTTGGTCTGCGTCCCGGCCAGACGATGCGTCTCATCATCGTGCCGCAGGCGCTGCGCATCATCATTCCGCCGCTCTCGAGCCAGTATCTCAACCTTATCAAGAACTCGTCGCTCGCCATTGCCATCGGCTATCCTGATCTTGTCGCCGTCGGCGGCACGATCCTCAACCAGACCGGTCAATCGGTCGAAGTCGTGGCGATCTGGATGGTGATCTACCTGGGTATCAGCCTGATCGTTTCCGGCCTGATGAACTGGTTCAACGCCAAGATGGCGCTGGTGGAGAGGTGACAATGGAAAACGCAGAGCTCCAATATGTCCGCGCGCAGATGGTGGAAGGCGAAGCGCCACCGCGCTCCGTGCAGGGCATTTCGCACTGGCTGCGCGTCAACCTGTTCGCAACGCCTGTTGACGCGGCACTGACCATTCTCGGCCTGTTGGCCGTGGCATGGTTCCTTCCGCCGATCATCGAGTGGCTGTTCTTCAAGGCCGTGTGGACCGGTGCGGATCGCACGGCCTGCCTGACCGTCGCACAGGGCGGTGCGCAACCGGAAGGCTGGTCGGGTGCCTGCTGGGCATTCGTGAACGCGAAATATGAGCAGTTCCTCTATGGCCGCTATCCGATTTCCGAACGCTGGCGTGTCAATCTGACGGCGCTTATCTTCGTCGTCCTGCTCGTGCCGCTTATGATCCCGAAGGTTCCGAACAAGGCTCTCAATGCGATCCTGTTCTTCTTCGTGTTCCCGATTGTCGCCTTCTTCCTGCTGGTCGGCGGCTGGTTCGGTCTTCCCTTTGTGGAAACGCCGCTCTGGGGTGGGCTGCTGGTCACGCTTGTTCTGTCCTTTGTCGGTATCGCCGTGTCGCTGCCGCTTGGTATCGTGCTGGCACTCGGGCGCCGTTCGAAGCTGCCTGTCATCAAGACCTTCTCGATCATCTTCATCGAGATGGTGCGTGGGGTTCCGCTGGTGACGGTGCTGTTCATGGCCAGCGTGATGCTGCCGCTGTTCCTGCCGCCGGGCGTAACATTCGACAAGCTGTTGCGTGCGCTCATCGGCGTGGCGCTTTTGCTTCGGCCTATATGGCGGAAGTGGTGCGCGGCGGTCTTCAGGCCATTCCTCGCGGGCAATATGAGGGTGCGGATGCACTCGGCCTCAGCTACTGGCAGAAGACGGGCCTCATCATTCTGCCGCAAGCGCTGAAGCTCGTCATCCCGGGTATAGTCAATACTTTCATCGGGCTCTTCAAGGATACGAGCCTTGTCTACATCATCGGCATGTTCGATCTGCTGGGCATCGTCCGTCAGAACTTTTCCGATGCCAATTGGGCTTCTCCACAGACGCCTGCCACCGGTCTGATCTTTGCTGGCTTCGTTTTCTGGATTTTCTGTTTCGCTATGTCGCGATACTCTATATTCATGGAACGACGGCTCGACACGGGTCATAAACGATAAGAATAAAGGGAATAATGGAAATGAGTGCACAAAGCGCCCTCCCGCAATCCAGCTCGGAGTGGATGTCGACCGTTCGAAGATGCAGGTTTCCAAAACCGATGTCGCCATCGAAATCACCAATATGCATAAGTGGTATGGTGAGTTTCACGTCCTGCGGGACATTAATCTGAAGGTTATGCGCGGCGAGCGCATCGTTGTGGCCGGGCCGTCGGGCTCGGGCAAATCGACCATGATCCGCTGCATCAACCGTCTGGAAGAACACCAGAAGGGCAAGATTGTTGTCGACAACATCGAACTGACCAATGACCTCAAGAAGATTGACGAAGTGCGCCGTGAAGTCGGCATGGTGTTCCAGCACTTCAACCTTTTCCCGCATCTGACCATTCTGGAAAACTGCACACTTGCGCCGATATGGGTTCGCAAGATGCCGAAGAAGAAGGCAGAAGAAATCGCCATGCATTATCTGGACCGCGTGAAGATTCGGAACAGGCCAACAAATATCCGGGCCAGCTTTCGGGTGGTCAGCAGCAGCGTGTGGCGATTGCCCGTGCACTGTGCATGAACCCGAAGGTCATGCTGTTCGACGAGCCGACCTCGGCTCTCGATCCGGAAATGGTGAAGGAAGTTCTGGACACGATGGTGAGCCTTGCTGCCGAAGGCATGACCATGATCTGCGTGACGCACGAAATGGGCTTTGCCCGTCAGGTTGCCAATCGTGTGATCTTCATGGATCAGGGCCAGATTGTAGAGCAGAACTCGCCGGATCAGTTCTTCGACAATCCGCAGCACGAGCGCACCAAGCTGTTCCTCAGCCAGATTCTCCACTGATCCGCTTTAAACCTGAAATCAAAACACCCGCTCGGTATTTTCCGGCGGGTGTTTTGTGACGAGGGCATTGTGACGAATTTTCAATGGATCGAAGAGCTTCCAGCCGAACGGTATCGCGAATTCCATGCGTTCTATTGCAACGAATGGTGGACGAAAGAACGTACGCTTGATGACGTTACGCATATGCTCGGCCATTGCGATTTGCTTCTCTTCTGCCTCGACGCAAAAGGCCAGATTGCAGGCTTCGCTCGTGTCCTGAGCGACTTCACCTTCAAGGCGCTGATTTTCGATGTGATTGTATCGGAACAGCATCGGGGGCAGGGGCTGGGGCAAGCCCTTGTCGAACGCATTCTCAGTCATGAAAAGCTGAAGCGCGTGAAAAGCTTCGAGCTTTATTGCCCGGAACGGCTTGTGCCCTTCTACGAAAAGCTGGGCTTCGTGAAGGGCACATCCTCGCTGCTTTTCAACCAGCCTTAATCTTCCACAAACCGGCGCAGGCGCTGGAGAGCATCCTCCCACTGGCTGGAAACAGTTGTGAGATAGGCGCGGGCATCGACAAGGGGCAGGGTGCAGGCGAAACCTGCTCTCCCGTCCGACCTTTTCGCGTTCGACCAGTTTTGCCTGTTCCAGCACGGACAGATGCTTGGTGACTGCCTGCCGGGTGATGCTGCCATTTTGCGACAGCACCACAATCGAACGGCTTTCGCCATCGCTCAAGGTTTCGATGAGCGCCAGTCGGGTCGGGTCGGCCAGCGCTGCAAAACCATGGACATATCCGTGCCGGTCATCGCTGGCCTATCGTTCATTTTCGACGTGTCTTTTGATGTTGCCGACCTGCTCCTCCCAGCCGCCGTCATTCATTCGCAACGCCAGCGGGCGGCGTTCGGCAGGCAAGGCATCGAAACCGCTTTCGATCACCGTCAGCCGCGTTCCGGTCTCGACCGTTTCCAGTTTGAATTCCACCAGTGTCGGCGGTTCCTTGGAATAGTCGATGCTTCGGTCTATGGCATAGGGATGCCATGTAAAGGCAAAATAGCTCGGCGCCTTCATTTCCTTGATGAAGGATTCCACGGCTCGTGCTCGAAACCGGGATAGGTGATGTGGCCGGTCGAACGGGTGCCAACAATGAATGGTCCGTCGAGCTTCACCTGAAACCAGCTTCCAAATTCTTCATGATCGGTAAGGGCGCGCCATACGCGGTCAATCCCTGCACGAATGTCGACCGTCTTCACGATGCGGTCAGTATTGCTTGCAACGGTCATGATATGCATCCTCCGTAATTGGCAACTTAATGGTTGCCAATATAGAACTGCAAAAATACGCAACTAAAAGTTGCATAATTTACTCGGGCAGCGGAGCCTTGTCGGGAAGCGGGAACAATGTCACGAATTTTTCCGCCAGGGCACGGTCGCCTATGACCTTGAGAACATTGGCGTTTTCCAGCACTGAAAGGGGTTGCCCACCATAGATGGCTGCGGCCAGCATGCGCGGCGAACTTTCAAAATGGAGATCGTATTGCTGCGCTGTGCCGCGTTCTATCTGGATCCCGTCATCGTCCACCGCGCGGTGAAATCTTCTCCGTCAGACGGAGACCGATCACGGCCTGCATACCGAGAGCCCTGTCATGATCCATCATGGTTCGCAGTGAAAGCAGGAAGGAAGTGGTTGAAATCGGCAGGTTGGGATCGTGTTTTGGCGAACGTGCCGCCCAGCGGCCGAGCGCCTGAAGGATGGGTTCGCTCTCATAGCCCCATTCGGTCAGTTCATAGACCTGCACCGATGCCGGAGGAAGTTTTGTCTTGCGAAGAATGCCAGCTTCTTCCAGTCCTTCGAGCCTCTGTGTGAGAACATTTGCACTCACACCCGGCAGATCAGCCCGCAGATCGCTGAAGCGTTTGGGGCCGAACATCAATTCGCGCATGACCAGAAGAGACCAGCGTTCCCCAATCAAATCAAGGGCATGAGCCGCAGCGCAGGCGTCGTCATAACTGCGTTTGGCAGCCGATTTTCCCGGTTTGGTTATTTTTTCTAACGTCATAGTTGCTAATTATAACTTATATGCCATTATGTACAAGCGAACTTTGAGTTCTTCCGATGCCAATTGCGTGAATTGTTTCGCGTCGGAAGGCTCGATCATCGAACACATGACGGGCCTGAGACACATGGCTCGACCTTATCGCCGGGGAGCCGGGCAGGCGATGGATAATCGTAAAGTAAGATCGGGTCACTTGGCCCGCCAACGGAGAAATCCTATGCCGAAAATGATTTTCGTGAACCTGCCAGTGAAGAATGTTGAGAAGTCGACCAGCTTCTATGAAGCCATCGGCGCGACCAAAACCCCATGTTCTCGGATGAAACGGCTTCCGGCATGGTCATTTCGGATACGATCCACGTGATGATCCTTGACCACGACAAGTTCAGCCAGTTCACGCCAAAGAAGATTGCCGATGCCAACACGGTCAGCGAAGTGCTGATCTGTCTGTCTGCGGAAAGCAAGGCTGAAGTCGATACCACTGTGGAGAAGGCGGTAAACGCTGGCGGCAAGGCCGATCCAGGTCGAAACAGGATTACGGCTTCATGTATGGACGCAGCTTTGAAGATCTCGACGGCCATATTTGGGAGATTATGTGGATGGATATGGAAGAAGCCAAAAAGGTCATGGGCTAGTGGCGAGGTAAGACAAAGGAGAAGAAAATGTCAGGACTGACAATCTGTCTCTGGTTCGACGGACAGGCTGAAGAAGCCGCGAACCACTATGTCTCGATCTTCCGCGCCTGCGGAAGACCGGCTTCAATTGACGGCGCTATCCGTTTCAAGCACGGCCACGGGCAGAACGAGGATCACCGGTCGTCGTGAACTTCACGCTCGATGGGCAGGCGATATCCGGTCTGAATGGCGGACCGACCTTCAAGTTTTCCCCGGCGGTCTCGCTCTTCGTCCAATGCAGGGATCAGGCGGAACTGGATATGTTCTGGGAAAAGCTGATGGAGGGCGGTGCGCCGATGGAATGCGGCTGGCTGACGGACAAATATGGCTTTTCGTGGCAGGTGGTCCCGCAAATGGTGCTGGATATCCTGCAGAACGGCTCCGCCGAACAGCGCCAGCGCGTAGCCGATGCCGTTATGAAGATGGTCAAGCTCGACGTGGCGACGCTCGAAGCAGCGCGTGACGCAGCAATCCTGCATGGCCGCAATGGCGTCATAGCCGTAAAGCCAGTCCAGATCCTTCAGGAAACTTTCCGGGCTGCGTATGGCGAAGAGCGTGTTGCGGCCAAGCGCGAAAATGCCGGTGGCATGATAGGCGAACCTGTTCAACTGACCGCGCTTGGCGACCGCCGCGAGCCGCGCCTTGCGGACGGTATCGAAGCGCCTCAACCCTGCTTCGGGGTCGTTGTTGTCCAACGCTTCGGCAAGGGCCGCCGCGTCCTCGATTGCCATGGCAGCGCCCTGCGCCGCAAAAGGTGTGACCGCGTGCGATGCGTCGCCCAGAAAGATCATCCGATCCGGCCCTGCGAATTGGGCGTCTGCCATTTCGAAAAGCGGCCAATAGGTCCATGCATCGGTCGCTGCCAGAAGATCACGAACCGGAGCGCCCCAATCCGCATAGATGGAGCGCAAATGTGCCGGATCGCCGGTTCTGGACCATACTTCGCCGGGATTCTCGCCCGTCGTGATGGCGACGAAATTGAAGAAATTGCCGCCCTTGACCGGATAGGCGATGAAATGCGCCTTGTTGCCGAGCCAGGCGGAGACAGCTTTGCGCTCCGGCATCGCGTTCAGGAAAGAGGAGGGCAGGGCATCGGCGCCAAGGGTTGTCCGCCAGGCAATATGGCCGCTGAACCGGGCGTTGCTGATGCCTGCCTTTGACCGTTCCGCCGACCAGACGCCATCGCAGGCGATCAGATAGGCTCCTTCGACAGATTCTTCAAAATTGCCGTGGCGGATAGTGGCCGCAACGGTCCCGTTTTCGACGCGATGATTTGTGATTTCAGCGCCGAGGCTGATGTCGATGCCGGGCTCTTCACGGCAGGCATCAAGCAGGGCGGATTGCAGGTCGGCGCGATGGCAAACGACGTAAGCATGGTGCCAGCGCTGACGAGCCTTGTCACCGAGCTTCATTTCCATCAGCGGACGCGCTTTACGCCCATCCATGAGGTAGAGCGCTTCCGGTGTTACGGAAGAAAGACGGTCGGCAACGCCGAGCCGTTCCAGATGGCGCATTGCATTGGGAGCAAGTTGCAACCCTGCGCCGACTTCCGAAAGGGTCTCGGCCTTTTCGACAAGCCGGACATTCCAGCCGCGTGCTGCCAGCTCCAGTGCTGCCGACAGGCCGGCAACTCCGGCCCCGGCAATCAATATGCGCCCTTTGCTCATGTCGATGAGATCATCCGGCATTCAGCCCCGTCGTGAGACTGCCCGGATTAAGCGGCCTTATCAGCAGGTGCTTCGTAAACGCAGCCAGCCGGAACGGTTTCGTCGGCATGAAGCTTGGCGTTGTAGCGATAGAGGGTCGAGCAATACGGGCAAACGACTTCATTTTCATCGCCCATGTCGAGAAACACATGCGGATGATCGAAGGGCGGGTTTGCACCAACGCACATGAATTCCTTCACGCCGATTTCGATGGCAGCATGGCCGGCGTCGTTCTGAAAGTGAGGAATGATGTGATCGGACATAACATGCTCCGGTTCTGGTCGATGGCGGTATGAGCATGATCCTGAACCGTATGCCGGGCAAGATCATGCATAGACATTGGCATGCCTGTACCGCGAAAGTCTTGTTTCCGGAAGCGTTTTCATCAATTCTGAGGACATTTCAAGCTAATTGCTATCAAACTGTCATATGGCAGCCATAGGCTTATAGCGTATCCCGAAAAGTGCGAAGCGGTTTTCGGAATCAGATGCGCGGAAAAGAAATAGATGGAGCCGGAATGTTCCGGCGGAAGTCGGGACAGGAAAAATGAGCGAAAACAGCGTTATGGCGAGCGAAACCCCAGCGCACTCCAAGGCGGAACACACGAGATGACAGCCGGACTAGCCCCTAACCCAACCGTCGTTCCCGACATGGACATAGCCCCTGACGTTCACAAAGCTTTGAACGGCGAGCGATGCAAAGCGCCGGCCGCTTCGTCAATCGCGAATTTTCCTGGCTGCAATTCAACCGGCGCGTTCTCGAGGAGGCCGCGAATATGCGCCAGCCCTTGCTCGAACGCCTGCGTTTCCTGTCCATCTCCGCCGCCAATCTCGATGAATTCTTTATGGTCCGCATTGCCGGTCTCGCCGCCCAGGTGCGCGCCGGTGTGGCACTGCGCAGTGCCGATGGACGCACACCGCAGGAACAGCTGGATTTCGTTCTCGATGAAGTAGGGCGCCTGCAGGAAGAACAGCAGCAGCGCCTGCGTGCACTGCGCGAGGAACTGGAACAGGAAAGCATCGAGATTGTTCGTCCGTCCGCGCTTTCAAAACCGGAAAGGAATGGCTTGAAAACCATTTTCTCGAAACGATTTTCCCGGTTCTGACGCCACTCTCCATCGATCCGGCGCATCCGTTCCCGTTCATTCCGAACCTCGGATTCTCCATTGCCTTGCAGCTTGCGCGGCGTGCCGATAATCATCCGATGACGGCGCTGCTGCGCATTCCGGTGCGTTGAAGCGCTTTATCCAACTGCCGACGGACCAGCAGAACGTTTACCGCTTCATCACCATCGAGGACGCAGTGAGCCTGTTCATCGGACGGCTGTTCCCCGGTTATGAAGTGCGCGGCGCCGGAACGTTCCGCATCATCCGCGACAGCGATATCGAAGTGGAAGAAGAGGCGGAAGACCTCGTTCGCCTGTTTGAGACGGCGCTGAAACGACGCCGCCGCGGTCAGGTGATCCGCATCGAGTTTGACGGAGAAATGCCGGAAGCGCTGCGCGTCTTCGTGGCGACGGAACTTGGCGTTTCGGAAAACCGTATCAGCGTGCATGAGGGCCTTCTGGCGCTCAACATGATTTCGGAGATCGTTTCAATCCCGCGCGATGACCTGAAATTCGTATCCTACAATCCGCGTTTCCCGGAACGTATTCGCGAGCATGGCGGCGATTGCTTTGCAGCGATTCGCGAAAAGGACATCGTGGTCCATCATCCGTACGAATCCTTCGATGTGGTGGTGCAGTTCCTGCGGCAGGCAGCAGCCGATCCGGACGTGCTGGCAATCAAGCAGACCCTCTACCGCACCTCCAATGACAGCCCGATCGTGCGCGCGCTGGTCGATGCCGCCGAAGCCGGAAAATCCGTGACGGCTCTGGTCGAACTCAAGGCGCGTTTCGACGAGGAAGCGAACATTCGCTGGGCTCGCGATCTGGAACGCGCGGGCGTTCAGGTGGTGTTTGGCTTTATCGAGTTGAAAACGCACGCAAAAATGTCGCTGGTGGTGCGCCGTGAAGACCAGAAGCTGCGTTCCTATGTGCATCTTGGCACCGGCAATTATCACCCGATTACCGCGCGCATCTATACCGATCTGTCCTTCTTCACGTCGGATGCGGATATTGCCCGCGACGTAGCGCATATCTTCAATTTCATCACCGGCTATGCGCAGCCCGCCGAGGAGATGAAGATCGCGATTTCACCCTTTACGCTGCGCGCGCGCATCCTCAAGCACATCGAGGATGAGATCGCCCATGCGAAGGCCGGAAAACCGGCAGCGATCTGGATGAAGATGAATGCGCTGGTCGATCCACAGATTATTGACGCGCTCTATATGGCAAGCCAGGCGGGCGTGCAGATCGATCTCGTCGTGCGTGGCATCTGCTGCCTGCGTCCGGGCGTTCCGGGGCTATCGGACAATATTCGCGCCAAGTCGATTGTCGGGCGTTTTCTGGAGCATAGCCGTATTTTCTGCTTCGGAAACGGTAATGACCTGCCTTCCGACAAGGCGATCGTCTATATCGGTTCCGCCGACATGATGCCGCGCAATCTCGATCGCCGTGTGGAGACCCTCGTTCCGATCACAAATGCCACAGTGCACCAGCAAATCCTGTCGCAAATCATGTTTGCCAACATAATTGATAACCAGCAGAGCTATCAGCTACTTGCGGACGGCACCTCTCGCCGGATAGAAAAAGAAGAAGGAGAGGAAGCTTTCAACGCGCAGGAATATTTCATGACCAATCCTAGCCTGTCGGGTCGCGGAAAGTCGCTGAAGTCTTCGGCCCCCGCCTTATCGCGCATCGCAAGCGCGCGCAGGCGGAAAAAAACGACTGCATGAGTCCAGCAGCACAAGGCCGCCTTAAAGGGCTCAAGCCCGTCGCGGTCATCGACATTGGCTCGAACTCGATCCGTGTCGTCATCTATGAAGGCATCGTCCGTTCGCCGACGGTGCTTTTCAATGAAAAGATTCTCTGCGGCCTCGGAAAAGGCCTCGCGAAGACCGGCAAGCTCAACGAGAAATCCGTCGAGGCGGCGCTTCGTGCGCTGAAACGGTTTCGCGCTCTGGCCGAACAGGCCGGAGCGGTTTCCATCCACGCGCTGGCAACCGCGGCGGCACGAGAGGCGAAAAACGGGCCAGACTTCATCGCACAGGCGGAGGCCATTCTCGGCCGCCATATCGAAGTCCTGTCCGGCAAGGAAGAAGCCTATTATTCAGCATTTGGCATCATCTCCGGTTTCTACAAGCCGAAGGGCATAACGGGCGACCTTGGCGGCGGCAGTCTGGAACTGATAGCCGTGGACGACCATGAGGTGGGCGAGGGGATCACCCTGCCGCTGGGTGGCCTGCGTCTGCAGGATATGTCTGACGGGCGATTGCCGGAAGCGGTCAAGATTGCACGTACGGAACTGGCAAAGGCAAAGCTGCTGCAAGCCATCAGGGCCAGGTTTTCTATGCGGTCGGCGGTACCTGGCGTAACCTTGCCAAGCTGCATATGACGGCGAAGAACTATCCGCTGCATGTCATGCACGGCTATGAGATAAACCCGGTGGAAGCGCAAAGCTTCCTCAAGCGTGTTGCCAAGGGCAATCTGGATACGATGCGCGGCATCGAGGCGGTTTCGAAAACCGCCGCCAGCTTTGTCTTACGGTGCTACGGTGCTGCTCGAAACGATCCGCCTGATGAAGCCTTCGAAGATCGTTTTCTCCGCCCTCGGCGTGCGTGAAGGTTATCTTTATTCCCTTCTGCCCAAGAACGAACAGCGGCTCGATCCGCTGCTGGCGTCGGCAGATGAACTGTCCATCCTGCGCTCACGCTCACCGCGCCATGCCCGCGAACTGGCAAGCTGGACGACCTTATCCTTGCCTGTTCTCGGTTTTGATGAAACCGAGGACGAGGCGCGCTACAGGCAAGCTGCATGCCTTGTGGCCGATATAAGCTGGCGCGCGCACCCCGACTATCGCGGCTCGCAGGCGCTGAACATCATTGCCCATGGCTCGTTCGGCGGTATCGACCATGCCGGACGCTCCTTCATGGCGCTTGCCAACTATTATCGCCACGAAGGGCTGATCGAGGACGAGATTGCACCGGAAATCATGCAGCTTGCCACGCCGCGTCTGCGTGAAAGAGCGAAGCTGCTCGGAGCCTTGCTGCGCGTGGTGTATCTTCTGTCGGCGTCGATGCCGGGCGTTATCCCGCGTCTTGTCTGGCGCGAGGAGGAAACCGGCATTGCACTGGTTGTTCCCGGCGATCTTGCAGATCTGATTTCGGATCGCCCCGAAGGCCGCTTGCAGCAGCTTTCCAAACTGACCGGAAAGAACATCTATTTCGCGGTTGGCGATGCGGCCATTGAGGGGACACGGGAATAAGGCAGTAAGTGAGTAGGGCAGTAAGGCGGTATGTGAACGTCTGTGTTAAACATACTGCCTTACTGCCTTACTGCCTACTGCCCTATTGCCCTACTGCCCTAACTCAACCGCCGTGATCCGCCGGTTCTCGAACTTGATGCCGATCTTCCCTCGATGAGATCGAGCGCCTTCTGACCGAACACCTCGCGACGCCAGCCGTGCAGGGCAGGCACATTGGCCTTGCCGCCTTCTGTGGCAATCTTGTCGATGTCGTCCGAACTGGCCACGATCTTTGCTGCAACGCCGTATTCTTCCGTTACAAGCTTGAGCAACACCTTGAGAATATCTGCAGCAGCGGCGCTGCCTTCCGGCGAATGCGACGGCTTCGGCAATTTCGGCAAATCTTCCTTGGGGATTTCAAGCGCGGACTGGATCGCGGTAACAAGACCTGCAGCCTGCGCCGACCGCTCCCATCCTTTGGGAATCGAGCGCAAACGGCCCAGCGCTTCCGAGTCACGCGGCTGCTGCAGTGCGATTTCAGCTATGGTGTCGTCCTGATGATGCGTCCGCGCGGCACATTGCGCTCGCGTGCTTCGCGTTCACGCCAGGCGGCCACAGCCTGCACGATGGCAAGTTCAAGCGGCTTTCGCACGCGGGCTTTCACGCGCCGCCACGCATCATCCGGATGCAGGTCGTAGGTTTCGCGGGAAGTCAACACCGCCATTTCCTCGTTTACCCACTCGCTGCGGCCTTCTTTGCGAAGTTCTTCCTTCAGATAGAGGTAGATATCGCGCAGATAGGTAACGTCCGCGAGAGCATAGTCAGCTGCTTTTCCGAAAGCGGCCGCCGACGCCAGTCGGTGAATCGCGACGACTTGTCGATGTGCTTGCCGGTGACCTTCTGGACAAGCTGGTCGTAGGAAATCGCATCACCGAAACCGCAGACCATCGCCGCGACCTGACTGTCGAAGACTGGCGAGGGATAAGATTGCCGAGATGGAAGACGATTTCGATATCCTGCCGTGCGGCGTGGAAAACCTTGACGATCTTCTCGTCCGCCATCAGGCGGAAGAAGGGCGCAAGGTCGAGACCCGGCGCAAGCGCGTCCACAAGCGCCGTATGGTCCGGCGAAGCCATTTGGATAAGGCACAATTCCGGCCAGAACGTCGTTTCACGGATGAATTCCGTATCAACCGTAACGAAGTCGGATTTGGCGAGGGCGGATACGGCCTCTTCAAGGGCCTCAGTGGTCGTAATCAGATGCATGTCAACCTTTTAGAGCATTTCCAGCAAAAGTGCGAAGCGGTTTTGCGTCGGATAATGCGACAAAACAAAAGACAAAGCTTTGCCGCTTGTCGCTAAATAATCAGTAAGTAGCGTTCCGCAGAGCGTGCTCATAGTGTTTTTGTCGACACGTTACGTCAAGGTGGTTTAACACCAAAACCCGTAGGGAGTGCAGACTTGACAAAACCCGGTCAAAATGCGCTTTTCCGCGAGAATTTAAAGCGTTTCCGTCAGTTAGTACTGACTTATTATTCCAAAGGCAGAAATCATGCACCGTTACCGCAGCCATACCTGCGCAGCCCTTCGCAAGACGGACGTTGGTTCGAACGTTCGCCTTTCCGGATGGGTTCACCGCGTCCGTGACCATGGCGGCATTCTCTTCATCGATCTTCGCGATCATTACGGCATTACCCAGATCGTGGCCGATCCCGATTCGCTCGCCTTCAAGGTTGCCGAAACCGTTCGCGGCGAATGGGTTATCCGTGTCGATGGTGAAGTGAAGGCCCGCGCAGACGATGCGGTCAATACGAATCTGCCGACTGGCGAGGTGGAAATCTTCGCAACCGAAATCGAAGTGCTGGCCGCTGCCAAGGAATTGCCGCTGCCTGTCTTCGGCGAGCCGGATTATCCGGAAGATATCCGCCTGAAGTATCGCTTCCTCGATCTGCGCCGCGAAACGCTGCACAAGAACATCATGAGCCGCACGAAGATCATCGCCGCGATGCGTCGCCGCATGACCGAAATCGGCTTCAACGAGTTCACCACGCCAATCCTGACGGCTTCCTCGCCCGAAGGCGCGCGCGACTTCCTCGTACCGAGCCGTATTCATGAAGGCAAGTTTTACGCGCTGCCGCAGGCGCCGCAGCAATACAAGCAGCTTCTGATGGTTGCCGGTTTCGACCGCTACTTCCAGATCGCGCCTTGCTTCCGCGACGAAGACCCGCGTGCCGACCGCCTGCCGGGCGAGTTCTACCAGCTCGACCTTGAAATGAGCTTCGTGACCCAGGAAGAAGTCTGGGAAACGATGGAACCGGTTATGCGCGGCATCTTTGAAGAGTTTGCCGAAGGCAAGCCGGTAACGCAGACCTTCCGTCGCATCGCCTATGACGACGCGATCCGCACCTATGGTTCGGACAAGCCGGACCTGCGTAACCCGATCGAGATGCAGGCCGTGACCGACCATTTTGCGGGTTCCGGCTTCAAGGTCTTCGCAAACATGATCGCCAACGATCCAAAGGTCGAGGTCTGGGCAATCCCGGCCAAGACCGGCGGTTCGCGCGCATTCTGCGACCGTATGAATTCCTGGGCGCAGAGCGAAGGCCAGCCGGGCCTCGGCTATATCTTCTGGCGAAAGGAAGGCGACAAGCTCGAAGGCGCTGGCCCGATTGCCAAGAACATCGGCGAAGAGCGCACTGAAGCGATCCGCACGCAGATGGGTCTGGAAGACGGCGATGCCTGCTTCTTCGTGGCCGGCCTGCCGTCCAAGTTCTACAAGTTCGCAGGCGATGCCCGCACGCGTGCTGGTGAAGAACTGAACCTCGTTGATCGCGACCGTTTTGAACTCGCCTGGATCATCGACTTCCCGTTCTACGAATGGGACGAGGACAACAAGAAGCTCGACTTCGCGCACAATCCGTTCTCCATGCCGCAGGGCGGTATGGACGCGCTGGAAAACCAGGACCCGCTGGAAATCAAGGCCTACCAGTACGATCTCGTCTGCAACGGTTTTGAAATCGCTTCCGGTTCGATTCGTAACCAATTGCCGGACGTCATGGTCAAGGCGTTTGAAAAGGTTGGCCTGAGCCAACAGGATGTGGAAGAGCGTTTCGGCGGCCTCTACCGTGCGTTCCAGTACGGTGCGCCTCCGCATGGCGGTATGGCCGCCGGTATCGACCGCGTCATCATGCTTCTGGTCGGTGCGAAGAACCTGCGCGAAATCTCGCTGTTCCCGATGAACCAGCAGGCGCTCGATCTTCTGATGAACGCGCCTTCGGATGTGTCGCCCGCGCAGCTGCGTGACCTTCATATCCGTCTGGCTCCGGTTCAAAAGAGCTAAAACTGATAGAAAAACCCGGCCTTGAGCCGGGTTTTATCATCTGAAAAAGCCCGGTGAAAAAATCACCGGGCTTTTCATAATGTTGGCGTCGACGCTGACTTTCAGCAGCTGGATGATCTTCGTCGGGTCCAGCGATGCGGTAGCAACGATGGAAGCGAAGGTCACCGGCTGGTCCGGCGACGCGCTAATGGTGAGCGACTTCGGATCGTCGAAGAACTTGTCGGATGCAGCCTTGAGCTGCTGGGCGAATTCCGGGTTCTTCAGCTGTGTCGCCATCAGCGGAACCATCATTTTCAGCTGCTCGCCAAGCTGCTTGCCATCGGCGCCCTGTTGCTTGGCATAATAATCCAGAAGCTTCTGGGTCAGTGTTTCGTTGTCGAATCGGATCGACAGGTTCTTGAGATTCAGCTGTTCTGCCAAGCCCAGAATGGCGAGACCGGCAGCGTCCTTGTCTGCGTCGGCCTTGCTCATGCTTTCCTGGGTCTTCTGTACGGCTTCGAGGAAAGCCAAATCATAACCGCCCAGGCTGCCGGTGATGTTGATCTTGCCGAGTTCCCTTGCCTGCAGCTCCAGCTGGTCCAGCGAAGTGTCGCCCGAAGCCGGTGACCAGCTGCCCTTGGAGTTCAGCGAACCGTTGAAGGTATTCATGTCAAGCGGTGCAAGCGGGTTCTTGCCGCCCTTTTCAAAGGTCGCGTCGATATTGGCAATGGTCCAGACATAATCGATCTTCTCGGCCTTGTTGGACGTGTCGAGCGACAGGTCGAACCCCTTTACAGTGGCGCCATCCGTGCCGGGCGTGCCGAACTGGATTTCGTCGATCTTCAGCTTGTCATACATGACCATGCTGTCGAGCGGCCCCTTGGCCGTTTCCGACGGAATATGGACATTCTGCATGGCAAGGCCCTTGATCTCGGCCTTGTCGTTCTTGTCGGCCTCACCGGCAAAGGCGAGGTCGGGTACGGTGACCTGTTCGATGCTATAGCCGCCGTCCGGTGCATCCTGAACGTTCTGGAGTGTCACGTCGCCGAGGGCGGTTTCTTTTCACCGACCGTCGGGAGCTTGATTTTGGTGCCCTGAAGCACGATGTCGGAGCCATTCGCCTGAACATTGGCAAAGCTAAGCTCGCCGCCCTGTTTTGCGTAGAGCGCCTTGATGCGCTCGGCGACTGCATTGGCATCTGCCGCCATGGCCGCGCTGCCGAAAATCAGCGAAAGCGCTGTACCGGCGGCTAAAACACGTGCCGCTGGCTTGATATTGACGAATACCTGCATTCGAAGCTCCTGCCTAATCTCTAGTATAGCGCGGCATTCATAGGCGGAAATCATGCGCAATAACAACATGATTTCCTCAGCCTGCGATTGCAGCCGGGAAACTTGCCCCAACAGCTCTATAGGACACAAATGGCGGCAGGATTGCGACTATTGCACACTACAGCATCGGCCCAAAAATCGGAATCGATTTTTGGAAAGCACGATGCGTAGATTCAATAAGTTAGGGCGACCTTTGTGCGTCCAAATGGACGCACGACGCACTAATGTACTGGATTGGTTCTCCTGAACTCTTGCTGGCGAATCGCGCAGTTGGTACTGAGAGACATGGGAAAAGTCTGATTCCGCCGGATGACGGCGAAGAACACATCGAGCGGGTCGACCTCAAATCGGCTCTCGAGGAACGTTACCTCGCTTATGCGCTGTCGACGATCATGCATCGCGCGCTGCCGGACGTGCGCGACGGCCTGAAGCCGGTGCATCGCCGCATCATGCACGCCATGCGTCTGTTGCGCCTCAATCCCGATCAGGCCTATGCGAAATGCGCCCGCATCGTCGGCGATGTGATGGGCAAGTTCCATCCCCATGGCGACGCGTCGATCTACGATGCGCTGGTGCGTCTGGCTCAGGATTTCGCGGTGCGCTATCCGCTTGTGGACGGGCAGGGCAATTTCGGCAATATTGATGGCGATAACGCGGCTGCCATGCGCTACACCGAAGCGCGCATGACGGAAGTTGCGACGCTGCTGCTGGAAGGCATCAACGAAAACGCCATTGATTTTCGCCCGACCTATAATGAAGAGGATGAAGAACCGATCGTTCTTCCGGGCGCTTTCCCGAACCTGCTTGCAAACGGTTCGGCGGGCATTGCGGTCGGCATGGCGACCAATATTCCGCCGCATAATGTGGCGGAGCTTTGCTCGTCCGCACTCTATCTCATCAATCATCCCGACGCGCCGGTGGAGGAACTCGTTACCTCGCCGGAACAATGGGAAGAACTGAAGCGCGAAGCCGAGACTGATCCGGCTGCACTGTTGAAATGCAAGGTGCGCGGCCCGGATTTCCCGACGGGCGGCATCCTTGTCGAAGAGCACGGCAATATTCTCGACGCCTATCGCACGGGCCGCGGCGCATTTCGCGTTCGTGCCCGCTGGGAGAAGGAAGAGGGCAATCGCGGCACCTGGGTGATCGTCGTCACCGAAATTCCCTATCAGGTGCAGAAATCGCGACTGATCGAAAAGATCGCCAGCTGCTGCTGGCAAAGAAGCTGCCATTGCTCGACGACATTCGCGATGAATCGGCGGAAGACATCCGCATCGTTCTGGAGCCGAAGAACCGTTCGGTCGATCCCGCGCTTTTGATGGAATCGCTGTTCAAGCTGACCGAGCTGGAAAGCCGCGTTTCGCTCAACATGAACGTGCTGTCGCACGGCAAGGTGCCGAACGTTCTGTCGCTGGGCAGCGTTCTGCGTGAGTGGCTCGACCACCGCAAGGAAGTGCTTGTCCGCCGCTCGCAATATCGTCTGGCGGAGATCGAAAGACGGCTGGAAATCCTTGGCGGCTTTCTGATCGCCTATCTTAATCTCGATGAGGTGATCCGCATCATCCGCGAGGAGGATGAGCCGAAACAGGAATTGATGCGGACATTCGAACTGACCGACGTTCAGGCCGAGTCGATCCTTAACATGCGCCTGCGTTCCTTGCGCAAGCTTGAGGAATTCGAAATCCGCAAGGAGTTCGATGATCTTACCGCCGAGAAGGCGGATCTCGAAGGTCTGCTCGCTTCCGGCACGCGCCAGTGGAAGAAGATCAGCGCCGAAATCAAGTCGGTGCGCGAGAAGTTTGGCCCGAAGACCAAGTTGGGCGCACGTCGTACGACTTTTGCCAATGCGCCCACTCATGACCTTGAAGATATTCATCAGGCGATGATCGAGCGTGAGCCTGTTACCATCGTGGTGTCGGAAAAGGGCTGGCTGCGCGCGATGAAGGGGCATCTGGCCGACTTCTCGACGCTTTCGTTCAAGGAGGGCGACAAGCTCAAGCTCGCTTTCCATGCCGAGACCACCGACAAGCTTCTGTTCTTCACGACGGGCGGCAAGTTCTTCACCATCGGCGCCAACACGCTTCCGGGCGGTCGCGGCCATGGCGAGCCGATCCGCATCCTCGTCGATATGGAAAACGATCAGGATATCCTGACCGCCTTCGTGCATGATCCGGCGGCGAAACTGCTGTTGGTCAGCCACGAGGGTAACGGTTTCATTGTTCCGGAAAACGAGGCGGTCGCCAACACCCGCAAGGGCAAGCAGGTGATGAACGTCAAGGCTCCGGACGAGGCGAAGCTGTGCCAGCGCGTTTCCGGCGATCACATTGCTGTCGTCGGTGAGAATCGCAAGATGGTGGTCTTCCCGCTTTCCGATATCCCGGAAATGACCCGCGGCAAGGGCGTGCGCCTGCAAAAGTACAAGGATGGCGGCGTATCCGACGTCCGCACCTTTGCGATTGCCGAAGGGCTTTCCTGGCAGGATTCGGCAGAGCGCACCTTCAATCGCAGCAAGGAAGAGCTTGTCGAATGGATCGGCGCGCGCGCCTCTGCCGGCCGTCTGGTCCCGAAGGGCTTCCCGCGTTCGGGCAAGTTCTGAATCGTTCGGAGCCGCAAGAAGTTGCGGTCGATTTGCGGGTAGTTGCTGAATAACATGGGATGCGGCCATACAGGCCGCGCTCCAGGAGGTTCCATGCACGTTCGCCCGGCTTTATCTGACGATGCCGCCAAAATTTGTGACGTTTTGAGGCGCTCCATTACCGAGCTTTGCACGGTCGATCATGAGGACGCGACGATATTCTGCTGCCTTGGCTCGCCAACAAGACCCCGGAAAATGTGAGCAAGTGGATAGGAACGCCGTTTCAATCGTTGCTCGTCGCCGAAATCGGCAGCGCCATGGCGGGGGTCGGGCTGGCGACGGACAAGGGAAATCCTGCTGAATTACGTCGCGTCGGAGTTTCGCTTCCACGGTGTCAGCAAGGTGCTCATGTCGGAGCTTGAGAGCTACCTTTGCTGCGCGAGGTGACGGTTGCCCGCCTTGTCAGCACGGAAACGGCGCGTCGATTTTATCAGGGAATAGGCTACAGGCCCGCAGGCGAACCGCAGTTATGGTGGGGCAGGAAACTGTCATATCCGATGGAAAACAGCTCGCGCCCTAACCCTCGAACCGCTGCCAGCCGCGGGGCCCAGATGCTCCTGCGGTGTGAAGCGAATCTTATATTGCATTTTCCGCGATCCTTCGACCCAATAGCCGAGATAGACATGCGGCAGGCCCGCCGCATGTGCGCGCTGGATATGGTCGAGGATCATATAGGTGCCGAGCGAGCGCTCATGCATATGCGGCGAGAAAAATGAATAGACCATCGACAGCCCGTCGGCCATCACGTCGGTCAGAGCCACGGCAACCAGTTCGCCATCGCCTTTCGGATCGATGAAACTGTCCGGCCCGCGCTTGCGATATTCGATGATCTGCGTATTGACGTGGGTATCCTCCACCATCATCGCATAGTCGAGAACGGTCATGTCCGACATGCCGCCGGAACGGTGGCGCGCGTCGAGATAATCGCGGAAGAGCGCATATTGTTCGGTGCTGGGCTGTGCCTTGTGCACACGCCCGATCAGGTCGCGGTTCTGGTTCCAGATGCGGCGCATATTGCGCGTCATTTCAAATTCACCGGCCAGTATGCGCACAGAAACGCACGCTCTGCACAATTCGCAGGCCGGGCGGTAGGCAATGTTCTGGGAGCGGCGAAAACCGCCCTGGGTCAGAAGATCGTTGATCTCGTTGGCCTTGTCGCCGACCAGATGCGTAAAGACTTTTCGCTCCATCTGACCCTCAAGATAAGGGCAGGGCGAGAGCTGTCAGAAAGAACTGCGGAGACTGTTGCGGTTGATGGGTCATTCAATATCCACGAAATGGTAATACCGAAACCATCACGATACTGTTTGTAGGATTGAGCCGACGGCACAAAACGTCAATAGGCATTTTGCGCAGCCGGCTCTGAATTTTTTGATCTGAAGCGTATCCCGAAAAGTGGGAACTGCTCGATCGCTTATCGATCTGAACGAATGACAGCCGTGCCAAGCAGAAGATCGTGCACCGTGCGCTTGCGGTCGAGAACGAGCGTCGCAAGCAGGATCAGCGGCGTCAGCACCACATTGAGACCCCAGAACAAAACCGTGTGAACGATAGCGAGCATCGGATCGACCGTGCCGCCTTCAAGCCGGACGAGCTTGATGTTCATCATCTGCATGCCCTTGGTGGCCTGCTGCGGCCCGCCCAGCGTGCGCGCCACATAAAACAGCGCGACCATCGGAAACATGATGCCATAGAGCATCCAGCCGAGACTGAGCGTAATGATGCCGAGGATTGCAATGATGATTGCTGCCGGGATGCAGAGCAAAAGACAATCAGGTAATCGATCAGAAAAGCCATTATGCGGCGCGTGCGCACGCCTTCAAAGAATGCGCGGCTTTCATAACGCGGACCCATGACTTCGCCGTGCAGAATGTGGTCGGACATTGTTCCTTCCAGTCGTTTCCAGAGAAGCGCCCGGCGAATGAAACGACCGGCGCTGTCCCGCCACCTCGGCGGAACACACAACAACATGGGAACCGAAATCGGCGGTTTCAAGGAAAATTGAAGATTTCCCGCCGGAAGAACTGGCAGCTTAGCCCTGTTGCTTAAGCTTTTCAGCCACTTCTATTGCGAAATAGGTGAGGATTCCGTCACAGCCTGCGCGCTTGAACGCCAGAAGGCTTTCCATCATGACCTTTTCTTCGTCGATCCAGCCATTGATCCCGGCGGCCCTGATCATCGCGTATTCACCCGACACCTGATAGGCATAGGTGGGAAGACGGAACTCGCTCTTCAGGCGATGGATGATGTCGAGATAGGGCAGGCCGGGCTTCACCATCAGCATATCCGCGCCTTCGGCAATATCCTGCTCGGCTTCGCGCACGGCTTCTTCCGGATTGGCCGGATCGAGATAATAGGTCTTCTTGTCGCCTTTCAGCAGTCCCTGCGTGCCGATGGCATCGCGATAAGGGCCATAGAAGGCCGAAGCGAATTTGGTGGCATAGGACATGATCGGCAGGTGGCTGAACCCATGTTCGTCCAACGCCTGTCGCACGGCACCGACGCGGCCGTCCATCATATCGGAAGGCGCAATGATATCGGCACCGGCTTCGGCTTGCGAAAGCGCACCGCGAACCACCATGGCAACCGATTCGTCATTGACGATCTCGCCGTTCCGCAAAATGCCGTCATGGCCATGCGTGGTGAAGGGATCGAGCGCTGCATCGGTGATGATGCCGATTTCCGGCACTTCCTTCTTGATTGCGCGCACGGCGCGATTGATCAGATTGTCCGGGCTTGCGACGAAGGCGCCGTCCTCGGTCTTCACTTCCAGCTTTTCGCGCGGGAAGGGAGCAATTGCAGGAATGCCAAGCCTTGCAGCCTTTTCCGCCATGCGCACGGCCATATCGACCGAATAGCGTTCGACGCCGGGCATTGCTTCCACAGGCTCCGCCACGCCGGTTCCATAGGTCAGGAAGAAAGGCAGGATAAGGTCGTCGACCGTCAGTCGGGTTTCCTGCACCAGCCTGCGCGACCAGTCGGCCTTGCGCATGCGGCGCAGACGTCTGCTGCCGGTAACGTCATCGACATGCTGGCTGATATTGGCGGGCAGGTATTTGGACTGGCGGTCGGTCATCAAGCTATTCCCGAGAATTGATCCCTTGGATTATGAAATCTCAAGGCTGATATCGGATGCGCACCGTTTATCATGGGAAAAGTGATGAAACCAAGAACATTGACCTGTGCAGGATTGACGCGGGGCGTCTCACTTTCTACCCATTTGATGGAACGGGAGACACGATATGCAGATTGACTTCGGCGGTGGCAGCGAAATCAGCTTTGAACGCAAGGGAAGGCGGGGCTTGTGAAGCTTACGCGGACCGAAGCCCTTAATGCGCTCACGCATAAAATGATTCTGGCGTTGGATCGCGCATTGCAGACCTGGGAAGAAGATCCGGAGGTGGCCTGTGTGATTCTGGAAGGCGAAGGGCGAGCATTCTGCGCGGGCGGCGATGTGGTTGCGGCCTATAAGGCGGGACGGTCTGGAACGCCTGCCTATGAGTTTTTCGTGACGAATATCGGCTCAATGCCCGGATCGGACGTTTTCCGAAGCCCTATATCTCGCTCATTAACGGGATCGTCATGGGCGGCGGTGCGGGTATTTCCGTTCATGGTTCGCATCGCATCGTGACTGAAAACACCATGTTCGCCATGCCGGAGACCGGCATCGGCTTCTTTCCCGATGTGGGCGGCAGTGCTTTCCTTCCGCATCTGCATGACAATTTCGGCTACTATCTGGCGCTGACCGGCAATCGCATCCGCTGGGGTGACTGCCTGCAGAGCGGCATTGCAACCCACGCCGTAGCCGCAAGCGATCTGCACGATTTGCGGGACGATATCATTGCGACTGCCGATATTGATGCGGCATTGACGCGCAGCCAGTATCCCGATTTTGAAACCGCGGTCGAAACGCGCCAGATCATCGCTGAGTGTTTTTCCGGCGCAACGCTTGGCGATTGTGTGGCGGCCCTTGAAAAGAAGCGGAAGCGGGCAACAAGGCTGCAATGGACATCGTGAATGTGATCGCCACCCGCTCGCCAACCAGCGTCGCGGTGACGTTCCGCCAGATTACCGACGGCCGTCCACTTGATCTCGATGATTGCATGCGTATGGAATACCGCATTGCCAACCGGATGCTGGAAGCGCACGATTTCTATGAGGGCGTTCGTGCATTGCTCATAGACAAGGATGGTGCGCCTGCGTGGAAACCGGCAAACCTCGATGAGGTGAAGCCTGAACAGGTCAATGCCTATTTTGCAAATCTGGGTGACAGGAACTGACCTTTTGATGCATATGAACGAGTTGCGCCAGCATACCCAGCCGAGCGGAACCGAATGGGCCTTTACATGGTTCGTTCGGATACTTGCTCTCGTGGCTCTGGCCAGCGGCGTTTTCTACTGGATCAGGCTGATCGGACTTCACCCGGGACTTCTCTGGCGTTTCGATCTGATGCCCTGGCCCTGGCAGACCGCGGTCGTCGCTCTGGCTGTTCTGATGCCGGTTGCGGCAACCGGATTGTGGATGCGGGCGCCCTGGGGCCTGTGCTGTGGTTCGTGGCGGCACTCGGCGAAATCGCCATTTATTCCGTTTTTCCCGGCATTTCGAATACAGGCCGCTGACCGTTGGGTTCAACGCGGCTTGTATAGGTATTTATATCGTCTTTCGTATTCTGCTCTTTTTCGAGAAAAGACGGCAAGCACGTGCGAGCCTGCAGGTCTGACCTCTTAAAGCGTGTCGCGCTTTATCGTAGTCATACGACACGCTTTAAGCTTTTATTCTCATGCATGTCTTTATCCCATCGTAGCGGGATCAGAAATCAGTCCAGTGGACTGATTTCCCCGCGAAGGCGGTTCCCACTTTGGGAGACATGCATTAAAGCGCCTGCGTGCCTTCATAGCGGGCGAAGGGCTTCGTCATCTGACCCTTGAAGAGCAGGACATCATAGGTATCGGCTTTGCGGCCCGGCATTTCCATGCCCGGCGATCCCATCGGCATGCCGGGCGCAGTCAGTCCGTTGCCTGCGGGCGTTCTGCCAGCAACTGCTTCACCGCACCGGCCGGAACATGCCCCTCAATGACATACCCATCCACCACCGCCGTGTGGCATGAGGCAAGATTTGCGCCGACGCCATACTTTGCCTTTACGGCGTCCATCGCCTCCTCGACCTTGACGGTGACATTGAAGCCAGCAGCTTTCATGTGGTCTGCCCAGCCGTCGCAGCACCCGCAGTAAGGGTCTTTATACATGGTCATTTGTGGAGCTGTGGTAACCGGTTCGGCATGAGCGAAATTCGTAAAGCCGGTAAAGCTTAAAAGCCCGCCGACCACAAAATACTGTGCAAGACGAAGCGCCATGGTCCCTCCAATAGATTGTTGATGGCTCGTATCTACCTGCTATCGACACACTTCTCAAATGACGAAAGTTTAATGTGGCGACCTTGCGAAGCCCCGGAAAACCGGCATGTTTGCACTGAAACCGTGCTTTCAGATCAAGCCTCATAAATGGCGCGGAGTAAGCAAACATTAAGCCTGAATGACCAATCTCTCCGGTAAGTTACTGTTAAGGCTGACTTTTAAGTCGAATTTTATGCATCTCCCCTAAATTCCTCTCCAGACAAGGTGAAAACAATACACCGCATAAAACAGGAAGAGAGCTGCATCATGGTTTCATGAAATGCGGCTCCGGCAGAGAGGCAAAAGAAATGACCAACGCACAGCGCAAGACGGACATATCCGCTCCGCTCATGACACCGGAAACTGCACTTCGTTCGCTTTATCTGGAAGCACTCCAGCTGGTCGAGCGTCTGCATCGTCGCCTGCTTGATGTCGTTAAGGACGAATTTGACCGTAACGGCCAGAACGACATCAACGCGACGCAGGCACTTTTGCTGTTCAATATCGGTAATTCGGAACTGACCGCCGGTGAACTGCGCTCACGCGGTTACTATCTCGGCTCCAATGTTTCGTACAATCTCAAGAAGCTTGTCGACATGGGCTTCATCCACCATCAGCGTTCGCGCGTCGACCGCCGTTCGGTACGCGTCAGCCTGACCGACAAGGGCAATGAGATCGCCAGCCAGGTGGCCTCGCTCTACGAGCGCCATATCGCATCGATCGAGCAGGTCGGCGGTATCCAGGTCGAAGAATTCATGGCGATGAACAAGTCGCTGCAGCGCCTTGACCGTTTCTGGAACGACAGCATCGCCTATCGGCTCTAAACTAACTGAGTGCTGGCTGGCGGAAAGCTTTGTTGCAGAACTGTCACAACGGGCTGCCATTGAGAAGAATAAGGCGCTGTGAAGCTCCCAATCGTAAGGCGCATGGCTTGAAATTCCGGCCGTGCGACATGATTAAGCCATAAAAACGACATAAGCGTTTTAGAACGGCACGGGCAATATTGTGCCACCTTCAGTCAGGAATGGGCTCGAAATCGAATTTCGGATAAGCGAGCAGCTTTGCGTTGCTTGCAATCCGGTTATCGCCTTGTTGACCTATTGCTGATATTCTCTGGGAAGATCCCGCGCGAGCGGTTAGCCTTTGGGACTAAGCAAAATGACCAAGACCGACAGACCAGCCGATGCTTTCAGAGTAGATCGCCGGAGTTTCCTGCGCGGCGCGGCAACCGCCGGCCTTTCCGTGGCTGCCTCCGCCATGGTTTCATCGGCTTATGCTCAGCAAGCTCTGACCGACGTTATCGGATCCTCGCGCCGCGGCAACTGGGCTGACCAGTTCGACGCCCGTGCAACGGGCGGCCAGCGGGTCGCGACCAACCAGCCGGTTTTGAGCCCGCAGACGGTCGGCAATCTCCAGACTGCTATAGCGCAATATACCGATATTGCCGGTCGCGGTGGCTGGCCGAGCGTGCCGGGCAACGCAAAGCTTCAGATCGGTGTCACCGATCCGTCCGTGCAGGCGCTGCGCAAGCGCCTCATGATTTCCGGCGATCTGCCGCAGGAAGCCGGGCTTTCCAGTTCTTTCGACACCTATGTCGATGCTGCCGTGAAGCGCTTCCAGTCCGTCATGGCCTGCCGGCCGACGGTGTTATGGGGCAGTTTACCTATGCGGCCATGAATGTGGACGCAAATACCCGCCTCGGACAGCTCAGACCAACCTGCAGCGCCTTTCGCCTCTGGCCAATCAGGGTATGCAGGAACAGCGTTTCGTGATGGTCAACATTCCGGCTGCACGTATCGAGGCCGTTGAAGGCGGCAGCGTCGTGCAACGCCATACGGCGGTTGTCGGCAAGATCGACCGTCAGACGCCCATCCTCAATTCGAAGATCCACGAAGTCATTCTCAATCCTTACTGGACTGCACCGAAGTCGATCATCCAGAAGGACATCATTCCGCTGATGCGGAAAGACCCGCAATATCTGGCGAAGAACAAGATCCGCCTCTACGACCAGTCCGGTCAGGAAGTTGCGCCGGAAAGCATCGACTGGAATACGGACGATGCAGTGAAGCTGATGTTCCGTCAGGATCCCGGCAAGATCAACGCTATGTCTTCGACGAAGATCAACTTCCACAACCAGCACGCAGTCTATATGCACGATACACCGCAGAAGAGCTATTTCAACAAGCTCATGCGCTTCGACTCGTCAGGCTGCGTCCGCGTCCAGAACGTGCGCGATCTCGACGTATGGCTGTTGAAGAACACTGCCGGCTGGGATCGCCAGAACATCGAAAGCACGATCAAATCCGGCACGAATACCCCGATCCAGCTTGCTGATCCGGTTCCGTTGCACTTTGTCTACATTTCCGCCTGGTCTACCGGCGATGGTGTGGTGCAGTTCCGCGATGACATCTACAAGATGGATGGTGCGACCGAACTCGCACTCGGCACCGACACCTGATTCTCATCCTGAGTTTGAATTTTCGAAGCCGTCCGGACCCGTTCCGGGCGGCTTTTCGTCTCTGTTGAATTATCAAATCGGTTTGCCGCATTTTGGAACATGCTTTTCGCTTTGCGGCCATTGGCCTTGTGCTCCCAAGTGTGATAATGCGCCTCATCCATATAGCTTTTACCGGCTAACCCGGAGGGTGTGAAATATGTCTCAAGCCAACGCCGCCGCCAAGAACGCGTCGTCCGACGTTTTCTTCAATGCAAGCCTCGAGGACATTGATTCCGAGATTTTCGGTGCAATCCGCAACGAACTCGGTCGTCAGCGCCATGAAATCGAGCTGATCGCCTCGGAAAACATCGTTTCGCGCGCTGTTCTGGAAGCGCAGGGTTCCATCCTCACCAACAAATATGCCGAAGGCTATCCGGGCAAGCGCTATTATGGCGGCTGCCAGTATGTCGACGTTGTTGAAGAACTGGCCATCGAACGCGCCAAGAAGCTCTTCGGCGCCGAATTCGCCAATGTTCAGCCGAATTCCGGCAGCCAGATGAACCAGGCCGTGTTCCTTGCGCTTCTTCAGCCGGGCGACACGTTCATGGGCCTCGACCTCAATTCGGGCGGTCACCTGACCCATGGTTCGCCGGTCAACATGTCCGGCAAGTGGTTCAATGTCGTGTCCTATGGCGTCCGCAAGGATGATCATCTGCTCGACATGGACGAAGTTGCCGTCTCGCACGCGAAAACAAGCCGAAGCTCATCCTCGCAGGCGGCACGGCCTATTCGCGCGTCTGGGACTGGAAGCGTTTCCGCGAGATCGCCGACGAAGTGGGTGCGTATCTCATGGTCGATATGGCGCATATTGCCGGCCTCGTTGCCGGTGGTGTCCATCCTTCGCCGGTTCCACATGCGCATGTCTGCACGACGACGACGCACAAATCGCTTCGTGGTCCACGCGGCGGCATGATCCTCACCAACGACGCCGACATTGCCAAGAAGATCAACTCGGCTGTGTTCCTGGTCTTCAGGGCGGCCCGCTGATGCATGTCATCGCCGGTAAGGCTGTTGCCTTTGCTGAAGCGCTGAAGCCGGAGTTCAAGCTCTATGCCAAGAACGTCGTCGACAATGCGCGCGCGCTGGCTGAAGAGCTGAAGTCGAATGGCCTCGACATCGTTTCGGGCGGCACCGATAACCATCTTATGCTGGTCGATCTGCGTCCCAAGAACGCAACCGGCAAGCGGGCGGAAGCTGCGCTTGGCCGCGCCAACATCACCTGCAACAAGAACGGCATTCCGTTCGACCCTGAAAAGCCGTTTGTGACCTCGGGCGTCCGTCTTGGCACGCCTGCCGGTACGACGCGCGGCTTCGGCGTTGCGGAATTCAAGGAAATCGGTTCGCTGATCGCCGAGGTTCTCGACGGCCTGAAAGTCGCCAATTCCGACGAAGGCAATGCCGCCGTCGAACAGGCGGTAAAGGAAAAGGTCATCGCCCTGACCGACCGCTTCCCGATGTACGGCTACCAGGGATAAGCCTGTTTCCATGATTGACACGAAGCCCCGTTCAACTCTGTTGAGCGGGGCTTTTGCCCCATATCCGGTGGGTCGCATTCGGTAGGTTGATTGGCGCAGATCAGCTATGATCTATGGGAATCAGTCTTCGAAGAGTGAGTGAAAGAGTTCCATGCGTTGTCCCTATTGCCAGTCTGAAGATACGCAAGTGAAGGATTCCCGTCCGGCGGAAGACGGTGCCGTCATTCGCAGGCGCCGCGTCTGTTCGGTCTGCGGCGGGCGTTTCACAACTTTTGAGCGCGTGCAGTTGCGCGACCTGATGGTCGTGAAGAAAAGCGGGCGTCGGGTTCCTTTTGATCGTGACAAGCTGACACGATCCATCGAAGTGGCGCTGCGCAAGCGCGACGTCGATAATGAGCGGGTGGAGCGCGCCATTTCCGGTATTGTCCGCCAGCTCGAAAGTTCGGGTGAGGCGGAGGTGACGTCCGATGAAATCGGGCGGTTGGCGATGGATGCGCTGAAAGGCATCGACGATATTGCCTATATCCGCTTTGCCTCGGTTTACCGTAATTTCAGCAAGGCCGTCGATTTCCACAACGTCATCGATGAACTGACAGTTGCTGAAACCGAGGACGATCTGGACGCTTGAGTATGACTGGCAGCAAATTTCCGCCTTCGAATGCAACTTCGGATGATGTTCGCTTCATGGAGGCGACGATCCGCTTTGCTCGCCGTCACAAGGGGCTGACCGCCACCAATCCCTCTGTTGGTACGATCATCGTCAAGGATGGCGTCATCGTCGGGCGCGGTGTGACTGCATTGGGCGGCAGGCCCCATGCCGAGCCGCAGGCTCTGGCCGACGCGGGCGAAAAGGCGCGTGGTGCAACGGCCTATGTGACGCTGGAGCCATGCGCGCATCACGGACGCACGCCGCCTTGTGCGGAAGCGCTTGTGCGGGCAGGGGTGGCGCGTGTCGTGGTTGCCGCGACCGACCCGGACGAGCGCGTCAGCGGAAAGGGTTTTGCCATTCTGCGCGAGGCGGGCATCGAGGTCGTACCCGGCATTCTCGCCCAACAGGCTGCCGATGATCTGGCCGGTTATCTGAATCGATCTGCGAAGAAACGCCCGGAAGTGATTCTGAAGCTTGCGCTTTCTGCCGATGGCATGATCGGCCGCCGGGGCGTAGGGCAGGTCGCGATAACGGGACCGATTGCGCGGGCGCAGTCGCATATTCTGCGAGCGCAAACCGATGTGATCCTGATTGGTATCGAAACAGCCCTGGCCGACGATCCGGTATTGAACTGTCGCCTGCCGGGGCTGGAACAGCGTTCGCCTGTTCGTGTGGTACTCGACAGCGGATTGCGCCTGCCGCTTTCCTCTAAGCTCGTGCAGACCGCGAATGCCCAGCCCTTGTGGGTCGCCTGCGGCGAGGAGGCATTGCCGGAACGGCGCCATGCATTGCAGGCAGCCGGTTGCCGCATTCTTGCAACCGAAGCCCATGATTGCCGTATTGCCTTGCCCGAACTGATGGACGATCTCGCTGCGCAGGGCATTTCCTCGGTTCTCGTCGAGGGCGGAGCAGGTGTTGCGAAAAGCTTTCTGGACGAGGGATTGGTGGATCGGCTTGTCATATTCCGTTCGCCGATGGAAATCGGTGGCGAATACGGGGTTGCCGTGGAAGGGCTTGAAACCCATATCGCAGACGAATTCAAAATTCTGAGGCAGGCGCGCTATGGTGACGATGCCTATACGGAATATGCAAGGAAGACTTACTGATGTTTACAGGCATTATAACCGATATCGGCAAGGTTGACCGGATCAAGCCGCTGAATGAAGGCGTTCTTCTGCGTATTGAAACTGCCTATGATCCCGAAACGATCGAGCTTGGCGCGTCGATCGCCTGTTCCGGTGTGTGCCTTACCGTGGTGGCGCTTCCGGAAAAAGGCACGAATGCGCGCTGGTTCGAGGTGGAGGCATGGGAAGAGGCGCTGCGCCTGACCACGATCTCCAATTGGCAGAACGGACGGAGCATCAATCTGGAGCGCTCGCTGAAACTCGGTGACGAAATGGGTGGCCATCTCGTTTCGGGCCATGTCGATGGGCAGGCCGAAATCGTCGAGCGCAAGGAAGAAGGCGATGCAGTGCGTTTCACCTTGCGCGTGCCGGAAGAACTGGCTCCGTTCATTGCCCAGAAAGGGTCGGTCGCCCTTGATGGTACTTCGCTGACGGTCAATGGCGTCAACGGAAACGAGTTCGATGTGCTGCTGATCCGCCACTCGCTTGAAGTCACGACCTGGGGCGAGCGGAAAGCGGGTGACAAGGTAAATATCGAGATTGACCAGCTGGCACGTTACGCAGCAAGGCTTGCGCAATATCAGAAATAGGCTTAGAGCCTAAAACTCTAAAGCTGTAACAGCATTTCCCGATTTTGAGCGTTGACCGCAATCGTTGCGGTCCGCAAAATTTGTCATGGAGTCTCTCATGTCCAAGCACGAGGCGCATGCGCCGCATTTGCTTATTGTCGAAGCGCGTTTCTACGATGATCTCGCCGACGCGCTTCTGGATGGCGCAAAGGCAGCCTTGGATGAGGCAGGGGCAACCTACGATGTCGTGACGGTTCCAGGTGCTCTTGAGGTTCCGGCGGTTATTTCTTTCGCGCTCGATGGCGAAGACAATGGCGGCACCGAATATGACGGCTTTGTCGCGCTTGGCACAGTTATCCGTGGCGAAACCTATCATTTCGATATCGTGTCCAATGAATCCTGCCGTGCGCTGACCGATCTTGCGGTCGAGGAAAGCATCGCTATCGGCAATGGCATTCTGACCGTCGAAAACGAAGAGCAGGCATGGGTTCGCGCTCGTCGTGAAGACAAGGACAAGGGCGGTTTTGCCGCTCGTGCTGCCCTGACCATGATCGACCTGCGCAAGAAGTTTGGAGTCTGATTACCATGACTTCTTCTACCGAAGGCCGACCGACCCCAATCTGCCGCGCACGGCGAACAAGCGCGGCGTTGCCCGTCTTGCTGCGGTCCAGGCGCTCTACCAGATGGATGTTGCCGGGACGGGTGTTCTGGAAGTAGTGGCTGAGTACGAAGCTTTCCGTCTCGGCAAGGAAGTGGACGGCACGCAGTATCTTGATGCCGATCCGCAATGGTTCCGCGCAATCGTCGCCGGTGTCGTCAATGAGCAGCTGAAGCTCGATCCGATGATCCATCAGGCACTGACGGAAGACTGGCCGCTGTCGCGTCTCGATTCGACGTTGCGCGCCATTCTCCGTGCAGGCGCATGGGAATTGCAGACGCGCAAGGACGTACCGACGGCTGTGATCGTGTCCGAATATGTCGATATCGCCAAGGCATTCTATACGGAAGAAGAGCCGAAGCTGGTCAACGCCGTGCTTGATCGTCTGGCATTTGTCATTCGTGGCGAGAGCCGCGGCGTGAAGCCACGCTGATCGGGTTTAAGCAACAACAAACATGAAAGAAGGGCTGTGAGAAATCGCAGCCCTTCTTTCATTGTACGCTGGCAAAGAACGACTTGACGTTTGTTAAACCGTTTCGCATGTTGGTCGCGCGGCATTGAGAATGCTGAAATGCAGGAATCGCGCCAATTGATTGATTCCAAGGCGTAAGTTCCCCGACAAATATACCGTTGAAGCCCGGTATCTCTAATTCGGCTTCAGGCACTTCCATGCCGCTCAATCGGGTCCGGGGAGGGGTTTTCGGGCCTATCCTGCGCATGTGCCTGCCGATGATCGCGGCTCGCGGTCTGACGGTAGCCAGCGCAGCTCTGGAGCGCGTTTCGATCTGTTTGCAACAGATCGGCGCTCCGATGTCTGATTGGCCGCGCATCGTTTCCGAAAACCGTTTCACAATTTTCGGGATGCGCTCAATGGGAGTTGGCCTTTATGCAAATGGGAGTGGCAGTCTTAGTTCTCGTCATTGCCTGCGGCGTGCTTTCCGTCCTTTTCGCCATATGGGCGATCCGTTCGGTTCTTGCAGCCGATCAGGGGACGCAGCGCATGCAGGAAATCGCTGAAGCCATCCGCGAGGGTGCCTCAGCCTATCTCACAAGACAATATTCGACGATTGCCATCGTTGGCGTCGTGGTTTTCTGGCAGCCTGGTATCTGCTGTCGCTCAGTGCCGCGATCGGCTTCCTGATCGGTGCGGTTCTGTCGGGTGTCACCGGTTTCATCGGCATGCATGTTTCGGTTCGCGCCAATGTGCGCACCGCGCAGGCAGCTTCACTCAGCCTCGCCGGAGGGCTTGAACTGGCCTTCAAATCCGGGGCCATTACCGGCCTTCTGGTGGCCGGGCTGGCGCTGCTCGGTGTCTCCGTCTACTATTTCATTCTCACTGTTTGGCTTGGCTACTCGCCTTCGGACCGCACCGTTATCGATGCGCTGGTATCGCTTGGTTTTGGCGCTTCGCTGATCTCGATCTTCGCGCGTCTTGGCGGCGGCATCTTCACCAAGGGTGCCGACGTCGGCGGCGATCTCGTCGGGAAAGTGGAAGCCGGTATTCCAGAGGATGATCCGCGCAACCCTGCAACCATTGCGGACAATGTCGGCGACAATGTCGGTGATTGCGCAGGCATGGCCGCCGACCTGTTCGAAACCTATGCGGTAACGGTCGTCGCGACCATGGTTCTCGGGGCGATCTTTTCAACGGATCGGACGTTCTGCCTAGCGTCATGCTTTATCCGCTGATGATCTGCGGTGCCTGTGTAATCACCTCGATTGTAGGCACGTTCTTCGTCAAGCTCAGCGTGGATGGCTCCATCATGGGCGCGCTCTACAAGGGCCTGATCGCGACGGGCCTGCTGTCCATTGCCGGCCTTGCCGTTGCCAATACGCTGACCGTCGGCTGGGGTGAGATCGGGACGGTGGCTGGAAAAGCATTACCGGCACCAATCTCTTCATCTGCGGCCTGATCGGTCTGGTCGTGACCGGCCTGATCGTCGTGATCACGGAATATTATACCGGCACCAATAAGCGTCCGGTCAATTCCATCGCGCAGGCTTCCGTCACGGGCCACGGCACCAATGTCATTCAGGGGCTCGCCGTGTCGCTTGAATCGACCGCTTTGCCTGCAATCGTGATCGTCGGCGGCATCATCTCGACCTACCAGCTTGCGGGCCTGTTCGGTACGGCTATTGCCGTCACTGCCATGCTCGGCATTGCAGGCATAATCGTGGCGCTTGATGCCTTCGGCCCGGTTACGGACAATGCGGGCGGCATCGCGGAAATGGCCGGTCTTGATCCGGAAGTGCGCAAGGCCACCGATGCGCTCGATGCGGTCGGTAATACGACCAAGGCCGTTACCAAGGGCTATGCCATCGGTTCGGCTGGTCTCGGTGCACTGGTGCTCTTTGCCGCCTATTCCAACGACCTGGCCTATTTCGCCGCCAATGGGCAGACCTATCCCTATTTCGCCGATATGGGGCCTGTCTCCTTCGATCTCTCAACCCTTATGTGGTTGCGGGGCTGATCTTCGGCGGTCTGATCCCCTATCTGTTCGGCGGCATGGCGATGACGGCCGTGGGCCGGGCGGGCGGTGCGGTGGTGCAGGAAGTGCGCCGCCAGTTCCGCGAAAAGCCGGGGATCATGACCGGCAAGGAACGTCCGGATTATGCGCGTGCGGTCGATCTTCTGACCAGAGCGGCGATCCGCGAAATGATTATCCCGTCGCTTCTGCCCGTGCTGGCGCCGATTGTCGTCTATTTCGGTGTGCTGCTTATCTCAGGTTCTAAGGCAGCAGCCTTCGCGGCACTTGGCGCATCGCTGCTCGGTGTCATCATCAACGGCCTGTTCGTGGCGATCTCCATGACGTCGGGCGGCGGCGCATGGGACAATGCCAAGAAGAGCTTCGAGGATGGCTTTACCGATGCCGATGGCGTGAAGCACCTGAAAGGGTCGGAAGCGCACAAGGCCTCCGTGACCGGCGATACGGTGGGCGACCCCTATAAGGATACCGCTGGTCCAGCCGTCAATCCGGCCATCAAGATTACCAACATCGTGGCGCTTCTGCTTTTGGCTGTGCTGGCGCATATGGCGTGACGGATTGAACTTCAAACAAAGAAAACCCGCCGTGAAGGCGGGTTTTCTTTGTAGATATTTGACGGATCAGTTGTTGGGCCCGCCTGAAGAGCCCATGCCCGGCAACGATGTCGGGGCCTTGGAGACGCCCTGAATGATCTGGCCGAGGAATGTCTGGTCCTTGCCGCCTGTCGGTGTGGTGCGCGACACGAAGTCGAACAGCTTGCCGTCCTTCAGGCCGTAATTGGCGATATGCTCGACCTTGCCGTCCTTGTCGAAATAGATGGCGAGGATCTGTCGCTCGATGATCTTCGGCTTCATGAACTGCGCTGCGCGGTAACGCTTCTGAGAAATGTAATAGAACACTTCATTGTCGAAAGTCGCGGTGGTGGATGGCGTACCCAGCGCCAGAAGCACCTGCTCGCGGCTGGAGCCGACAGGAACCGAATCAAGCGCGTCCTGGTCGAGCACGTAACCCTCTGTCAGCGTTTCGGACGGATTGAGCGTGGATGCAGTGTTGCACCCCGCAAGAGCCGCCGAAAAGAGAATTGCCGTGCCTGCGAGAAGAGCACGCTGCTTGCGTACGCTTGGAAAAATTCGCTGCAACAAAGACCTCTCCATACATTCTAAATCAGCGCGGCACTTTCGCCGTCGGGAGAACTTCGGTAAACCACCTTGCCTATTTATGCAACTGGAACGGTCGTACGGACATGATTCTCCAACTATTCCGCCGCAAATCAAAAGCAAACGAGGCTATTGTGCTTCGCGTTTACGAGGTGATCGTGGCGGCGGCGCGGCAAAAACGGTTTTATGCACAATTTCAGGTGCCCGATATGCCACTCGGTCGCTATGAAATGCTTTCCTTGCATATTTTCCTCGCTCTTCACCGCATGAAGGGGAAAACAAGGCGCTTGGCGACCTGGCACAGGACATCGCGGACGAGTTTTTCAAGGATGTCGATCATTCGCTGCGTGAACTGGGTATCGGCGATCAGGGTGTGCCGAAACGCATGAAGAAGCTTGCGCGCATGTTTTATGGCCGTGTCGCGGCTTATGGTGCGGCGCTGGATGCAAATGATGCGGATGCGCTGGCTGCGGCGCTTACACGAAATATCCGCCCGGATCTCGAATTCTGGCCGCATGCCCACCATTTAAGTGAATATGTTCTGGCCTGCCGCGATCATCTGCAAAAATTTCGGACGATGCTTTGGCCACAGGCGACATTTCCTATATGGATGCCGATGAGATTGGCCTTGCGCCAATGAACAATGCTGAAAAGGCCAATGAGAATGACTGATAAACCGGCGCTCACCTATCCTGTTCCGGTTCTTCACCTGCCGCAAAAGGGTGTAACGGTGAAAATAGGCACGGATGAGAATGAGCGTGCAGCGCTCGCGGCAGACCATGGACTTGAGGCCGTGAACGCTTTTAGCGCGGAATTTCTGATTACGCCCTGGAAGAAGGACGGTATCCGGGTGCGTGGCCGCATCGATGCGGAAATCGTTCAATCCTGCGTCGTGACGCTGGAGCCGCTGACCAACAGTGTCGCCGAAGAGGTCGACACGATCTTCGTGCCGGAAAATTCACGGCTCGCCCGAATTCAGCTTGATGAAAGCGGTGAAATGCTGCTCGATGCGGAAGGTGCGGACAGTCCGGAAGTCTTTGCTGGTGACAAGATCGATGTTGGTGCGATTGCAGAGGAATTCTTCGATCTCGCCATTGATCCATATCCCCGCAAACCGGGTCTGCCTGACGAGAGCGAGCCGAAGGTTTTGGGGACGATGACGGTGACGAGAAGCCCGTTTCGCCGTTTGCGAAACTTTCGGAATGGCAAAAGAAGCCATAATTCACGATGAGTTTGATAGAATTTGGTTGTGTGGAAACGCAAAACACTATTTTCGCCGAAAACCTGTCTGCTGCAAAAGCAGGGTAGGACAGGGATCGCACAGGAATAATCAAGAGTGATCAAAATTTCGATTGACGCGATGGGCGGTGATTTTGGCCCTGAAGTGGTCATCCCCGGCGCAGCGAAGGCGCTTGAGCGTCATCCTGACATCCGCTTCATATTTTTCGGTCTCCCCGCCCAGGTGGAGCCCGTGCTGGCACGCTACCCGAAATTGAAGGCCGCATCCGAGTTCCGCGCGAGCGAGGTTGCGATCGGCATGGATGACAAGCCGAGCCAGGCGCTGCGTGCCGGTCGGGGCAAGTCGTCCATGTGGCAGGCTATCGAGGCTGTAAAGACCGGTGACGCCCAGGCGTGTATTTCTGCCGGCAATACCGGTGCGCTGATGGCTATGTCCAAATTTTGCCTGCGCATGATGTCGGATGTCGAGCGCCCGGCGATAGCCGGTATCTGGCCGACGCTGCGCGGTGAAAGTATTGTGCTTGATATTGGCGCTACCATTGGTGCCGATGCGCGCCAGCTCGTCGATTATGCCGTTATGGGCGCCGGTATGGCGCGTGCCCTGTTTGAAGTGCGCAAGCCGACTGTCGGCCTTCTCAATGTCGGCACGGAAGAGGTCAAGGGGCTCGACGAGATTAAGGAAGCCGGCCAGATTCTGCGCGACACGCCGCTGGACGGGCTGGCCTATTCCGGTTTCGTCGAAGGCAACGACATCGGCAAGGGTACGGTGGACGTTGTTGTTACCGAGGGGTTCACCGGCAATATCGCGCTGAAAACCGCGGAAGGCACCGCCCGCCAGATGGCGGAACTGTTGCGTCAGGCCATGAGCCGCACGCTTCTTGCCAAAATCGGCTATGTTTTCGCCAAGGGTGCGTTCGATCGCCTGCGCGAAAAGATGGATCCGAACAAGGTCAATGGCGGCGTCTTTCTTGGTCTCAGTGGAATCGTCATCAAAAGTCATGGCAGCGCGAATGCAGAAGGCTTTTGCTCGGCAGTGGAAGTCGGCTATGACATGGTGAGAAATCGTCTTCTGGAAAAGATCGAGGCTGATCTGGCGCATTTCCACCACAGTCATCCGCATGTTTCGAATGAGGGCGGCGAGGCTGCGAAGGCTTAGAGCGCGTCCCGAAAATATGAAACGGTTTTCGGAAAAGAGACCGTAAAACAAACGATTAGAGCGCCGATCTGATCCAATCAGATCAAAACGCGCTCTAGAGCATTTCCAGCAAAAGTGCGAAGCAGTTTTGCGGGATAATGCGACGAAACAATTATTTTGGGCGGTTCCACCGCTCTAGGGCCAGAATTCAGGGCTGCGCGCGTGCAGAGTCGTCGCGCGGGTCGCATGTAGGACAGGAAATAAGAGATGATAAGATCTGTCGTGCGGGGTATCGGTTCGGCATTGCCGAAGCGGGTCATGAAGAATACCGATTTCGAAGGTATTATCGAAACCTCGGACGAATGGATCGTGCAGCGCACTGGTATCCGTGAGCGCCACATTGCAGGCGATGACGAAACCACTGTTTCGCTCGGCACGGCTGCGGCCCGCGCAGCAATCGAAAATGCCGGTCTGCAGCCGACCGATATTGATCTCGTTCTTCTGGCGACCTCGACACCCAATCATACCTTCCCGGCAAGTGCCGTGGAAATCCAGCGTGAATTGGGAATCACCAGCGGTTTTGCATTCGATATGCAGGCCGTCTGCAGCGGGTTCATCTATGCTATTACGACGGCCGATCTCTATATCCGCGGCGGCATGGCGAAGCGGGTTCTGGTCATCGGCGCGGAAACTTTCTCGCGTATCCTCGATTGGAGCGACCGCACGACCTGTGTTTTGTTCGGCGACGGCGCCGGAGCGCTGGTTCTGGAAGCTGCCGAAGGCAATGGGCTGACCTCGGATCGCGGTGTGCTTGCCGCCAATCTGCGTTCGGACGGCAATCACAAGGAAAAACTTTTGTGGATGGCGGGCCGTCCACGACCCAGACGGTCGGCCACCTGCGCATGGAAGGCCGCGAAGTCTTCAAACATGCTGTCGGCATGATTACGGATGTTATAGAGGCTTCCTTCGAGGAAACCGGCCTTACCGCCGAGGATATCGACTGGTTCGTCCCGCATCAGGCCAACAAGCGAATTATCGACGCTTCCGCGAAGAAGCTGAATATTGCTGAAAACAAGGTGGTTATCACCGTCGATCGCCACGGCAACACCTCTGCGGCATCGGTTCCGCTGGCTCTTGCGACCGCTGTCGCGGACGGCCGCATCAAGAAAGGCGACCTCGTTCTGCTGGAGGCAATGGGCGGTGGATTCACGTGGGGCGCGGTTCTCTTGCGCTGGTAAGCGCAAATTTGATTTGCCATGAGGGAACTCGCGGCTTGACCGTTACGCTTTTATTTGTGTAACGTCCTGTCACGTAAGGATATTATCTGTTCAAACGCTAACCAGGCAGGTTCGGTCATGGGAGGTAAAACGGTCACGCGAGCTGATCTGGCAGAGGCTGTTTACCGGAAGGTAGGCCTTTCCAGAACGGAGTCGGCGGCTCTTGTCGAGATGATCCTCGATGAAGTCTGTGACGCTATCGTCAACGGCGAAACCGTGAAATTGTCGTCTTTCGCGACATTTCAGGTTCGCGACAAGAACGAGCGCATTGGCCGTAATCCGAAAACAGGCGAGGAGGTTCCAATTCTTCCCCGCCGTGTGATGACTTTCAAAGCTTCCAACGTTCTTAAGCAGCGTATTCTGCAGGAACACCAGAAGCGCGAAGCAAAAGCCGTAAATAAAGAATGTCTCCCAAAAGTAGAAACCGATTTTGGGACAAGGACATACGTAAAACAAGAAGTTAAAGCATATCGCGCTTTATCATAAGTAAGCGATATGCTTTTAAATGCTGCCCATTGGGCAGCATTTTGTTTTGGCAATCATCATTGCAAAACACTGACACCGTTTTGCGTCTGGTTTACGACCATGCGCGGAGAACGGTGTTTCGTTCTATTGTCGGACCCATCAGGAATGTGAAGGTTGTGGCTTGCCCTGGGTCGACCATGCAATGTCTGGCCTTATTCCGCTTTGCGTGAAGGGATGCTTATAAAGTCCCGATATTATATAATGAATTCAGCGGAACGAATCGCTTCGCTAATACTGAATTTTGAAAGGCGATACGCTTTTCGAAACGAGTTTTGTGTTGAATGCCGTCCGGTTTGAATGACGTCTAAGCTGTGTCTCTCTGCACGCTGGGGTTTGTTAACTTCCCGTCTTTTAAAATCCGTTGGTGGCAAGCATCTTTCGCGTAGAAGACGCGTTCGCGTTGGCAGCGAGTTGAACTATCTGGATCGGCATGGCTGCGCCGTGATGGCGAAGCCGGAACCACTGGAAAGGGCAAGTGGAATGGACAAGAGCCCTGATGCATTCAGGACGATCAGCGAAGTAGCGGATGATCTCGATCTTCCGCAACACGTGCTGCGTTTTTGGGAAACGCGTTTTACCCAGATCAAGCCTATGAAGCGCGGTGGCGGTCGCCGATATTACCGGCCGCTCGATGTGGAGTTGCTCAAGGGCATTCGCCATCTGCTTTATGATCAGGGCTACACGATCAAGGGTGTGCAGCGTCTGCTCCGCGAAAACAACGCGCAGTTCATCATCGCGCTTGGCAATGGCGATGTTCAGGCTATTGAGGCGATCACACGCCAGAAACAGGCTGCCGCCGATAAGCGTGCCGCCGAAGAAGCGGCGGACAATGAAATGGCTCTGCCAAGCGGTATCAAGGCGCCGCAGCCAGCCCGCAAGCTTTTCGGCCTGTTGAAGGGCGAGGAAGATGGACCCATCGGAGCCGATGGAAAGCGACCTTCAAAGGATAATCGCTCACTTCTGCAGGAGGCCCTATTCGATCTTCTCGAATGCAAGCGTCTCCTTGATCAGGTACGTTGATCTGTCTTTGCGTTACGAAAAGGGAGGCAGAAGCCTCCCTTTGCTTTGTAAGCGGATTGGATCAGCTCGATGAGAGTTTCAATCCGATGATGCCGGCGAGGATCAGTGTCACACTAGCGACGCGGAAGAATGTTGCAGCCTCACCAAGAATGAAGATACCCACCAGAAACGCACCCACTGCACCGATACCTGTCCAGATTGCATAGGCCGTTCCAAGCGGCAGGCTGCGCATGGCGATAGATAGCAGAATGAAGCTGCCGATCATCGTCACGATAGTAATAGCGCTTGGTGTCAGAAGGGAAAAACCTTCCGACTTTTTCATAAAATAAGCCCAGACGACTTCGAGAATTCCGGCCAGTCCCAGATAAAGCCATGCCATTTTAATGTTCCCTCACAGGGGTTCTGAACGGGCCGTCCGTTCGTTGATGAGGCGGGAAGGCCGTCCTTCCCGCAAGGTCGTTTGATCAGTGCGCATCTAAACAAACCGTTAGAGTGTCGATCTGACCGAGACGTGCCCTAGAGCATGTTGCGGCCAATCGGATTCATTTAGCGTTCGCAAACATGCGACAATTAAAAGAATCTAGTGTGGCGAATCCGAAATTCATCTCACTCAGCAGCGAGGTTGCGTACGAATTTCGGCTTCAAATCCACCACACTAGAGCGAGCACCATGGGTGCGATCAAACGCGACACGTTCTAGTGCGACGGATGCAGTGCATCGTTGAGATACATGCAAGTCAGCATAGTAAATACGTAAGCCTGAATGACTGCCATCAGCACTTCGAGTGCGGTCAGCGCGACTGTCATTGCCAGCGGCAGCACGGCAGTCAGCATACCGAGCGTTCCAAGGCTGCCCAACCCGATGACGAACCCGCAAAGACCTTCAGGGTGATGTGTCCGGCAAGCATCACAGCGAACAGACGAACCGAATGGCTGACCGGGCGCGAAATGTAGGACATGATTTCGATTGGCACAATGATGGGCGCCAGCACGACCGGCACGCCCGCCGGCATGAACAGCTGGAAAAATTTGAAGCCGTGCCGTACGAGACCGTAGATCGTCACTGTCAGGAAGACGAGCATAGCCAGCGCAAACGTTACGATGATGTGGCTCGTTACGGTGAATGCATAGGGAACATGCCAATCAGATTGGCAAACAGAATAAACAGGAACAGCGAGAAGACGAGGGAAAGAAAGTCATGCCTTTTCCCCGGCGTTCTCGCGCAATGTCTTCGACACGAATTCGTAGAGAGCTCGGCCGAGGACTGCCAGCGCCCCGGAACGACAGTGCCCTGTGGGACGACAGGAACATGAACGCAGCCGCACCCAGCGCCGTAAGCACCATGAAAGCGCGGAATTGGTGAAAGCAACCGGCTGACCGCCGATTTCACCAAGTTCAACGATGGGCTTGATTGCGAATTGTTCGATCGGCCCTGCCATAGGATATCCTCCTGTGGGGCCGTCCCCGATGCGAACATTGGCGCAGGTCGTCCTGCACGGCCCTGTAAATAGTGATTCTCCAGTCGCGAGGCAAGAGGTTACGGCGAGCCATTTCGTCATTACGTTGCAGCGACCCGAACGGCACGTTTCCTTCGATCTGGACAAGGAAGCCGCCGTCCAGACCCGTAAACGCATGTTCGACATGATCGCGACCGACCGGCTTCCGTTCATCGGCTACCATATGCCGTTTCCGGCGCTGGCCTACCTCAAACGGGAAGGTGAGGGCTATCGCTACATTGCGGAAACCTATCAGCTGCGGGGAAATAGGTCGGGGCGGTTTCGTACTAACGCCCGCCGGCAACGTCGATAAATGTTCCGGTTACATAGGCGGGGCATCGTTCAACAGCCAGAAGATGGCTTCCGCGACTTCCTCAGCCTTTCCGGCCCGTCCGGCCGGTGTAGCGGCGCCTAGTCGCGCTGCGCGATCCGGATTGCCGCCACTGGCATGAATCTCGGTATCGATCAGGCCGGGACGGACCGCATTGACGCGGATGCCTTTCGGTGCAAGCTCCTTCGCCAGACCGGTAGTCAGCGTATCGAGTGCACCTTTCGCCCCGGCATAATCCACATATTCAAAGGGTGATCCAAGCCGTGAGGCCATGGAGGAAACAATAACGATGGCGCTATCCGGCTGCAAACGGCGTGCTGCCTCGCGCGCGCACAGATAGGTGCCGTAAACATTCACGTCGAACATGTTTTTCAGGCGGTCAGCACTCATATCAGCAAGAGGCATGGTCTGAGCCACGATACCGGCGTTTAGGACGACACCTTTCAGCGGACCAAGGTCGGTTTCTGCCCTGTCGAACATGGCAACAACGTCCCGTTCTATGGATATGTCGCCCTGAATCGCCAGTGCTTTCACTCCGAGCTTTGCTGCTTCGCCCACCGTTTGCTGAGCTGCTTGTTCGTTCCCCGCATAGTTCAGGACCACAGACCAGCCTTGCGCCGCGCTGCGCAAAACTGTGGCGCGGCCGATGCCGCGGCTGCCACCGGTAATCAGAACATTCTTCATGCAGCTCTCCATGCAATCCATGGCGGAGCTAATCCGATTTGCACGTTCTGTGCAAAGGAAAGATCGTATGAAAATAGAGGTTTGGGGAAGAAAAATGGTCGGAGCGGCGGGATTCGAACCCACGACCCCTTGACCCCCAGTCAAGTGCGCTACCGGCTGCGCTACGCTCCGAGCCGGGGAAAGCCGTAGATTATAACGACTTGGCACGCAAGGGCTAATTTGGGGAAACCGGAAAATTGCACACTGACTTCGCATCATGTGCGGAACCGTACACAGAGCTCAAAGCAGTCGCGGTCTCATTGTGACAGAATTGTGAATAAATTGTGACAATCTGTCGCCTTCGATAGAGGGTATGCCTTTCCTAATAAATTGGGAGCGGGAGGGCTATTGTGAGATGAGAATCAGTCACCTTTTCACACGCTGGATTTCTGGCGGGCGCATCTGGCAGTTAATCGTGAACCGGTATGGGAGAATATCTTGCCGTTGTTTTTCTTCCATCGCGACGGGGTACTTGCAATCCAGAGACTGACACGGGACTGGACACGGCTTTACGGGCTTCGCCAAATCGACGTGTTTCGAGGGAGTGTCTTTCGCGAGAAATGGTCCAGCCTGCGTATAGGCGAGGTTCTCGATCATATGCAGAACACCAGCGATGCGCGTTCAGCTGGAAAATGTGTAACGACGAAGGAAAAGCCCCGTTATGTGGAGGGGAGCCTCGTTGTGGTTCGCACGCAGGACAAGGATATACTGATCGACGGGCGCCGTCGGGCCAATTTATGGCGTAGCAGGCCGGGCGAATATGGCGTTTGGATTATCGAGGTGGATCCCCGCCCGTCGCGCCTTTTGAAGCTGGTGGGGGCGGCGAATTCGAACGCACTCGATAATAAGCAAAACGGTTCCGCGGTTGAGCCTTGCGATCAGGATCGATGCGCGAAGAGGATGATGCATGTCCCGGCGAAAGCAGTACATGCGCCGACCACATCCCAGCGGTCCGGGCGGGTGCCTTCGGCAAACCAGATCCACAAAATCGACGCGATGATATAGATGCCGCCATAGGCTGCGTAAGCACGGCCCGCGACATTGCTTTCAATGAGGGTCAGCAGATAGGCGAACAATGCGAGGCACACCATGCCTGGTGCTAGCCAGAGCGCTGACTTGTCGAGTTTCAGCCATGCCCAGAAGGCGAAACACCCGGCAATTTCAAACAGCTGCGGCGGCGTATATCGCGAATTGCAAGATGCTGCTCTCCTGACTGGTCTCTGAACTTGAGTGAAAGCTGATACCTGTATTCCAGCCCTGCACAACCCCAGATGATTCCGAAAAGCAGGTAAAATGGCGCCAGTGATCGGTGTCGATGACATTGCCGATCAGAACATGTCGAGATAGGTCGCGTAGGCGACCAGAAGAAACGGCTGCCATGGGCGATTGCGGAACAGAAGCTTGAAGCCGATCCCGAGCGTCAGAAAGGTCAATGTCAAAAATGCTATGAAGCCGATCCAGCCATAGTCGAGCACTGCCTTCAGCCAGATATTATGCGTATCCTCACCGAACATCGGAGCGAATTCGAGCGGGCCGATACCGAGCGGATGCTGTGTGGCAAGGATCATTCCAAGCCAATGCCGTGCAAAACGTCCCAATCTTGCGCTGTCATAGCTTTGTTCGAGACGCGCGCGCTCGCGGAAGAAATCACCGACGCCGGGAATTTGCAGAATGATGAGGATCGCGAGAACAATCGTGACAACTGCGAGCAGGCCAATTGCTATGAGGCGAAGCCGAAAGCGGTTGCTGTTGCTTTGCAGAAAAGCACGCCGAACAGGATGGCGAAGGAGAGGGAACCATCGCCCACGCCGCACGCGAGAAAGACACCAGAACGCCGAGCGTGAGCAGACAGCAGAAAGGCACATAAATGACCGCGTCACGCAGGCCCCGCGCATGATGCGGTAAAACGTCCAGGTCAGCGGCAGTATCAGGAAAGGCCCATAGACATTGGGGTCCTGAAATGCGCCATGTGCACGTCCGTAGCGCGTGAAGATTTCTGCGCCAGGAAAAGACCCAGATAACCGGCAATGCCGAGGACGGAAGAAAGCATGCCGACAAGAAGATAAGCGTTGAATATAATCTTAAGCCGCCGGTAGTCTCCTTCGATGGCTGCAGCGAAGAACACGGACGTGAAAGCCAGAAACAGAGAAACGGCGATATAGAGCGGGGCCTTCTTGACGTCCGCCATCTGCATGACCGAGATCATCCCGCCGAAATTGAACACGGCAAAAGCGCCAGCAGCACAAGGCTGGTGCGGGTCAGCCGTAGTCCGAACAGCAATGCCAGCGCGATCAGTCCGACCATGTAGAGTTCGTAAGGCGCAGGTTCGCTCATCACGAAGCCGAGCAGAAAAACCCCAAAGCCGATTGCCGCATTGGCGATGAGGCGATTGAGCGCGCGTTTGCGCGCTACATCTGCCCGCAGAGCCGTAGCTGGAGACAGATTGCCGTCAAATCTATGCGCTACGCTGGTCAATAGGCATTTTCCGTGTTGAGAAGCCGTATCGGCGTCAGGAACAGGATTTTGAGATCGAGCCAGAGCGACCAGTTTTCGATATAGTAGAGATCGAATTCTGTGCGCATGCGGATCTTGTTTTCATTGTCGATTTCGCCACGCCAGCCGTTGATCTGCGCCCAGCCGGTAACTCCTGGCTTTACGCGATGGCGCGCGAAATAGCCGTCGACGACTTCATTATAAAGTACGTTGTGCGAATGCGCGGCGACAGCATGCGGGCGCGGGCCCACGAGTGACAGGGAGCCGACAAGAACGTTGAAGAATTGTGGCAGTTCGTCGATCGAGGCTTTGCGGATGAAGCGTCCGACGCGGGTTACGCGAGGATCGTCCTTGGTAACGGCCTGCTTGGCGGTAGGGTCGCACATTTCAGTATACATTGACCGGAACTTCCAGACATTGATGACTTCATTGTTGAAGCCATGCCGCTTCTGTTTGAAAATCACGGGTCCCTTGCTGTCCAGTTTGATGGCGATTGCGGCGCCAACCATGATCGGCGCCAGAAGAACGATGCCGACAATGCTGAAGACAACGTCGAAGATGCGTTTGGCGACCGAATCCCAATCGTTGATGGGTTTGTCGAAAATATCCAGCATCGGCACCGTGCCGACATAGGAGTAGGAACGTGGGCGGAAGCGCAGGTGATTGTTCAGCGCGGATAGGCGAATGTCGACCGGAAGAACCCATAGCTTCAGGAGCGCCAGCACGCGGGCTTCGGCGCTGATTGGCAGGGACACGATAAGCATATCGATGTGAGCGATACGGGCAAATTCGATCAGTTCGTTGATATTGCCAAGCTTTGGGTAGCCCGCAACGATGGGGGCGAACGCTTGTCATCGCGGTCATCGAAGATGCCGCAGATGCGGATATCGTTGTCGGACTGCTGTTCCAGTGAGCGGATGAGTGCTTCCGCATTGGGACCGCCGCCGACGATGACGGCGCGGCGTTCCATTGTGCCATTGCGCGCCCAGCGTTTGATTTTCCAGGCGATGAAGATGCGCGAAAGCAAAAGCAGGACGAAAGCGCTCAACGCCCAATAGAGGAACCAGCCGCGGAGAAATCGGCGGAAGCTTTCATCAGGAATCCGGCGATGGCAAGTGTTCCAAGCACTGCGGCCCAGTTGATGATGAGGCGCCGCAGATAGCGACCGGGGCTGCGCAGCACATTGATCTGGTAGCCGTCATTGACTTCCATTAGGACGACGAAAGCGCGCCGCCCGCGACGATGATAAGCGGATAATAGAAGTTGAGATGTGTGTCGATGCCCACATAGAGCAGGAAGCTCAGGATGCCGGAGAAAAGACAAGTCCGAACTCAACCATGCGCATCACGCCGCTCAACATCAGCGGTGAGAACGTGTCGCGCTGATATTGCTCTGCCATCTGGCGTGCCAGCGGGCTGAGTTCTACTGGAGCCTGCGGTTTGGAATCTTGTCCGAATCCTGCCCGGAATGCTGCTTGCCGCTGGCTTCCATGGCTTTGCGGCCAAAAGGAGAAAGCGCATCATTATCTCGCACAACATTGCCCCTGATCGTAAATTGATAGCCTCGTAATTAGACCGAGAGTCCTAAGCAGAATATAAACACCGCATCACAAGCTTTTGACTTAGGTAAACACTCAATTAAATACACGACTGAAAGCCGTTATTGTTAGTGGTAGCTAAAATAACATGGTTTCTATCCATATCGCTACAGCATTGGTGGCGGGAGCCGATAGCATTTTATTGCATTACAGACGCGCCAGTTGTCGCAAGCCAGAAAAATGCAAGGCTTGCCTTGTTCGAGTATATTGCCTAGGACAATGATATGAAACCGTTGGAAGATAATGCTGCAAGCGGCATTTCGCCGTCGAACTGTTCGGTTCACGTTACCGTCAACAGATCGGCACTCTTCCCGCTCCTGATCGGAACCAGATCGGACGATGTCATAGGGTTGCTGCGCGCCTGACCGCATAGCGACCCAAAATCCCGATGAGAACAATTCACGCTGCGACCTTGCAAGGTCGTACTAACTGTTTGTTTTATTGCGTTTTATCCGAACCAGTTTCAGCTTTATCGGAGTGCGCGCTAGGGTTGATTATGACTATTTGGGCCGAACTGGCTAGAGCAGGCAATCATGCCGGCGACGAAATCTTGTTGCGAAAACGCGACCACATCTACGAAATTCGATATAACGGCCTGGAATTGATGTCCAATGTCAATTTCCAGTCCGAGACCGTGCTGGCTGAAAGATCACTTCGTCTGCACGGACGGCAGGTGTCGCATATGCTGATCGGCGGCCTTGGCATGGGTTTCACGCTTCGGGCAGCACTCGATTTGCTCGGACCGGATGCCAGGGTGACGGTTTGTGAGCTTGTGCCGGAGATCGTGGACTGGAACCGGGCCCATATAGGTCATCTTGCCGAACATCCGTTGAATGATCCGCGTGTTGATGTTCGGGTTGCAGACGTGATGGATGTTCTTCGCGCAGAGCCGGGCCGATACGATACTATATTGATGGACACGGATAATGGGCCAGACTTTACCGTTCGCGCGGCCAATGGCGCCATTTATGAAGATGATGGTCTGAGGCTGGTGAAAGGGCGCTAAAGCCGAATGGCATTGCTGCATTCTGGTCTGCGACTATATCGGACCCGTTCGAAGACAAGCTAGACATGCTGCCCTGGCAATGGCAACGCGAAGATATCTCGCTCATTGGCGGACGCGCTGATGCGTTCCATTATATCTACTTTGTGGCGCGGGGTGGGTTTCGGTCACAGTTCGGACGGTCGCTTTCAGCGTCCGAATCCTTTGCTGCGATGGTGGGCTGAGGGGTATCAGTCAGTCTTCCAATACTGCCCGGTCTGGATGCGCCTCGTAATAGATAGTCTCGATCGAGTGCGCCATGGATTGCAGGCTGAAACGCTCATGCAGCCGTGCCACGTCGGGCATTGCGGTGCGAAATGCCATTGGATCATCCGCAACACCGAGCATCTTGTTCGCAAGCGCCCCGTCCTCGGCTCCACCAGTGCCGAGGACTGTGGTCCGAACACTTCGGGAATGCCGCCGACATTGCTGGCGATAACGGGCTTTCCGGCGGCAAGCGCCTCCAGAACGATATAGGGAAATGCTTCGGCGCGCGATGGAATCACCATGATCCGCCCCAATCCGAAAGCCTCTCGTGCCGCCATTCCGGGCAGAAAGCGGATCTGCCCGGACACTCCAAGTTCGTCGGCAAGAGCGATAAAACCGGGCTTTTCCACGCCGTCTCCCACCATCGTTACGGTGAAATTGCGCTGGTACTGTTCGCGCAAGCGGCCATGGCACGGATCAGAAGGTCTGGTCCCTTCAATTCGCGCATCGTGCCGACAAAGAGAAAATCGCTGGCATCGGCTGCGTCGGTAACCGGATGAACTCGTCTTCGGTCAAGCCGTTATAAACAACGGCATGGAGGCCATAGGGCCGCCCTACCTTTCGTCATAGATACGCTTTTCGAAGTTGGAAACAAACATCACTGCGTCGTCATGGGAGCCAGCATCCTCTCGACCAGAAAGACGGCGCCGCCGCGCGTCTTCAGGTCGAAATGCAGGCTACCGCCATGCGGTGAATAGATACGGGCTACGCGAGACCTGAAAACCCGTAAGACTGAGCCGAACAATCGCGCATAGACGCCGCCTTTGGCGCCGTGTCCGTGCAATATATCCGGCCGCAATTTCTTGATGATGCGATATGCTTTGTACGCAGCTGCCGCGTCGCCCAGTCCGACATGGCGCTGCATGGCAATGCGATGAAGGCCGAGCGTGAGCTTTGGCCGTAATTCTTCCAGAAGCGTGTCTTCGCGCGGCCCGCCGGTCGTCGCGTCGCACACGATGCCACTGCGTGGCCTTTTTCCGTCTGCAGGCCCACGAGATCGCGAACGTGGCGGAAGAGTCCGCCGGTCGGTTCGCGAAAACAGTGGACGATGCGCAGTGGGGAGACATTGGTGTCATCAGCCATCAATCGCCATCAGAACAGACGTTCGCGTACATAGATCGTGTCGCCCGGCAGAATTGGATCGGAAATCAACACCCGACCGGTCAGCACCTTGCCATTAAACTGGCGCGTGATGTCCACATTCTCCTGATTGGCGCGAGGACTGTAACCGCCAGCGGCAGCAATGGCCTTCTGAACGGTCATGCCCGGAACATAGGAATATTGGCCAGCGGCGCCGACTTCACCCATCACGAAGATCGGGCGATAACGGTCGATTTCCGCACTGACATCGGGATCGCGCAGATAACCGCCGCGCAGTTTGGATGCAATGAGCCCTTCAAGCTGCTTGGATGTCTTGCCACGCGCCGGAATGCTGCCGACGAGCGGGAAAGCTATATAGCCAGCCTGATCGACGCTATAGGTGTTGGTGAGGCTCGGCTGCTCGAAAACAGTAATGCGCACGCGGTCGCCCGCATCCAGCATATAAGGCTGGTTCAGCGCCTCGTGGAAGGCAGGCGGGGCAGGGCGATAGCTGGAGCAAGCGGAAAGCGTCAAGGCGGCAAGGCCTAGCGCCACGAGCAGAGCGTGACCTTTGCGCTTGTTATGGATCGTCTTCGCCGTCATCTTCCGCCTCGGTTCTTCCGAAAAGCAATATTTTACAAACGCAATCGACGCGGTACTGACAGCGCGATTACGAACATCGGTTGCAAGCGTTATCGATTGATTAGGGTTAATGGCTGGTAAAGAAGACAGGGTTCGACGCAAAATCTTTATGTCTCGCCGGTAATTGGGAACTTATCCTACTTAACTCTCTGGTTACCTTGTTCGTTTACTCTTCGGCCAGATTCTGGGGGCTTTACCCCACGCGGGCGAGAGCGATCACGCGCGCAAGCGCACTCGCGAAGTCCATGGAGAAATGGGGAATGGCAGAAGTCGATCCGTTATCAAGGGACGCAGATATTGATATCGGCGCGCTGTTCTCCAGCCTGCGTCGTCACTGGCTGTTCATTGTCGTTGGCGCGCTTATCATGGCGGCGGCGGCCTGGGCCATCTGCCTTTTCTGACACCGGATTATCGTGCCGAAGCGCGCATCATGATCGAGGCTCGCGAATCCATTTACACCCGCCCCAATGGCGAAACAGCAGCTGAGCGCCCCATATTCGACGCCGAAGGCGTGAAGAGCCAGGTGGAGGTGTTCTCCTCCGGTGATCTCCTCAAGAAAGTTTCCGACGAACTTAAGCTGACTAGCAACGAAGCCTTCACGACGACGGAAGTGAAGCCGTGGACCCGCGTTCTCATCATGCTCGGCATGCGGACCGATCCCGCACAACTGACCCCGGAAGAGCGTGTTTTACAGAAACTTCGCAAGAACATGCAGGCTTTCGCTGTGACCGCTTCGCGCGTGATCGTGGTGCAATATACGTCGGCAAACCCAGAGACGGCCAAGGACGTCGCCAACGCGCTTGCCAATCAATACATCCTGTTTCAGCAGGCAGCGAAGCTGCAATCGAACGACGATGCCACTGGCTGGCTTGCGCCAGAAATTGATGACCTGCGCAACCGCGTCCGCGATGCGGAAAAGAAGGTTGCGGATTACCGTGCATCGCGCGGGCTTCTGACCGGGCAAAGCAACAGCACGATTGCGACACAGCAGCTTTCGGAAGTCTCCACCGAACTTACGCGGGTCCGCACCAGCCGCGCTTCGGCGGAAGCAAAGGCGGAAAGCATTCGCAAGGCGCTCGCCTCCGGTGCTCCCATCGACACCCTGCCGGATGTGGTGGCCTCCGGCATGATGCAGCGCCTTGCCGAAAGGCGTATCCAGCTCAATGCCCAGATTGCCGATCTTTCGACGACACTTCTGGACGGCCATCCACGCATCAAGGCGTTGCGTTCCCAGCTTGCCGATCTCGATCAGCAGATCAGGGCCGAAGGTCGCAAGCTTGTTGCAAGTCTCGATAATGAAGTCTCCGCGGCAAAGCTGCGCGAGGACGAACTCAATCGCGAACTGAACCGCGTGAAGGCGCAAGCCGCGCAAGCAGGCGATCAGGAAGTCGAACTGCGTGCATTGGAGCGCGAGGCGGCGGCACAGCGCCAGCTTCTGGAAACCTATCTGACGCGCTATCGCGAAGCCGCGTCGCGCACCGACCGCAATTATGTGCCGGTGGATGCGCGGGTTTCTCTTCCGCCGAAGCCCCGGCAGTTCCCTATTATCCGATGATATTGCCGATTGTCGGTTCGACCTTTGCTGCCGGTCTGCTCTTGCTGTCGATTTTGTTCTGTTGCGTGAATTGTTCAGCGGACGTGCTTTCGTGACGGCGGATGGTCAAAGGGTTGCCGCCGTGGAGGAAGTCGAAATGCCGGTTATTGCCGCTGCCGTTGAAGCTGGCGCCGTGCCGCCATCCGGAGGCGAACGCAGTGATGCTGTTTCCGAGGAAACAATTGCGGTGCCGCGCCGTTCATGGACCATGCCGTTTGCGGCAAAGCCGACGGTTTCCGAAACAAGGAAATCCGTGGAGGAGTTTTCCGTGATAAAGCAAGGTGGGACCAAGCTAAGTGAGATCGGGCAGCGCGAGACGAGACCGCGCAATCCCAACGGTGTTGAGGCGGTTGCCGATCTGCTCGCAGGCGGAAAGCTGAAGCGCATCGTGGCCGTCTCACCCGAGGGCGATAAAGCATCGGCGGGAACGGTGCGTCTGCTGCGTGAATTCGCTGACCGCGGCAAACGTGCAATTCTCGTGGACATGACTGCGCAAGGAACTGTCGGCCTTGCCATGCTGGACGGCGCGCATCTGCCCGGCATTACTGAGCTTCTGTCCGGCGAGCGCCGCTTTAACGAGGTCATCCATAGCGACCGGTTCTCGCAGGCTCATGTCGTGCCGCTGGGCGAGGCCGACCCGGAAATCGCCATGCGTTCTGCCGACCGCCTGCCGCTCATTCTTGATGCGCTGGAAACGGTCTATGATTTTGTGGTGGTGGAATGCGGCCCGTCATCTTCGGAACAGATAAGGCGCATCGCCGATGGACCGGCTTCCGTCGTGATGAGCATCGTCGATCCAGATGACAAAGGCGTTGCGCTGGCTGCTCTCGACCTTGATCAGGGCGGTTATGAAGACGTCGTCATTCTGATGGACGAAACCGATTCGGAAACAAGGCGTTAGGCTGCGTTCCTGAATCAGATTGCTAATATCCTCTGAACCTGCTGCGCAGCGTCTTGGCAAGGCCCCACAGACGCGGATTGCGCTTGAGGCCTCCGGCAACCGCATTACGGGCCGATTGCAGCGCTGTGAAAAACTTGCCCTTGACTGAAAGTGGCACCAGCGTGTCATAGATCGTGCGCTCGATGTCGCACCATTCTCGTTTGTACGGCTCATCACCAATACCGAAACTGTAGATCGAACGGCCTTCGTCGCAACTGCGGCTTATATCCTCGAAGAAGAGGAACTCACCCGGACTAGCTGTCATCAGCTCGTCTTCTGCAATGGCAGCGAACTCGACGGTAGGACCTGTATCGCTGAACAGTTTTCCGATGATCGAGCGCACAGTGCCGCCAACTTCGAGAAAGCGTAACTCGTTCAGATTCTGACCTTTTGCCAATCCTTCACCCAAGAAAGCTTTGAAGAAATTGCGCACATTCTCATCGGCGAAAGGATCACGAATTCCCATCTTACTGAAGCGCTGGGCCTTCATCTCAAAATAAAGATCGAGAATATTGTCGGATTCCGCGCGGCTTTGCGGCCCGGCAATTCTCCAGCCCCGCTTTCTTCGTAACGGCGGCTGTGCTGGCGATGTTTTTCAGCTTTCGCTTGCGATTGGCGCGGTCAAGCACGGCATCAAAGCCGCCACTGAGCGAAGCGGCGAGAACCGGATTCGGATTGGGTGCTTTTCCGAGTGAGCAGCGGATTGGCGACGCCTTGCAGTTCGGAAAGCTGGCGTGTCAGCGAAAGCGCATCGATATCGGGCCGTATTTTGCGAATTGCGTCGATCAGCTGCCGGACCGTGCTAGGTTCGATGTTCGCACCACAGTCTTTCAACAGCCATGGGAAATTGCAATTGGCGTGGCTTCCGCCGGGAAAGCGCGCAATTTTCGCGCCGTTCTGGCTGATGACTTCTAGCGGCAGAAGCAGGATTGGACCATCGCCGTCAAAAGCCCCACGACAAAACTGTCAGCATTGACGATTGTGCGCCAGTTATTGATCCACGCAAATGATTGCGGCGCGCCGTGAATGGCGGCAGCACCGTTCCAGAGACGTCTGATCTCGCTGAAATTTGTCAGAATGCGCGCTGCAACTTCGCCCGCCATCGTCTGCAGCATCCTCAAATGGGATTAATGTTGTTTCTTGCGTGGCGGCTGCGCCATCCACCAGATGATGCCCATGGCTGGCAGAACCCACAGAATGCCAGTCACGAAGAAATAAAGGAGATGCACCCAGGCGCTCGATTCAGCGAGATGCGCCACTGCGATGATGGTTGCAAACACCGCATAGACGATGACCAGTGAAACCAGCAAAAAGTGCCGATCAGTTTCTTCAGCCGAACGGGCATAGCGCAGCTCTCCTTTTCCCCGGCTCATCACTAGCGCGTGAGAAGGGCCAGTGAAAGGGCAAAAACGCGGCGGCATGTCGCGTGACGCCAGCTTGTAACTCGAGGATTGATGCGGCATGTATCCTTCGGCTCATTATCGAAGGGTGTATCGCATGACGGCAGCAACGGCGCAGCGTGTAGGGCAGGGTTCCAGATCATCGAAAGAAGATCGTGACCGCCGCCTTGTGCGTTACTGGCTTTATGCGGTGTTCGTTGTGTTGATCGCCATCGTCATGGTCGGCGGCGCCACGCGCATGACCGGTTCGGGCCTCTCCATCACCGAATGGAAGCCCATTCATGGTGTCATTCCACCGTTAAATCACGCTGAATGGCTGGAGGAATTCGACAAATATCGCCAGATTCCCCAATACCAGCAGATCAACAAGGGCATGTCCCTCGAAGAATTCCAGTATATTTTCTGGTGGGAATGGGCGCATCGCCTGCTGGCCCGCTTCGTGGGCTTTCTCGTTGCTGTTCCGCTGGCCTTCTTCTGGGTGACGGGGCGTCTCAGGGGCGGCCTTAAATATCGTATGCTGGGCCTGCTTGCGCTCGGTGGCCTGCAGGGCGCAATCGGCTGGTGGATGGTCGCGTCTGGCCTCAGCGTGCTTACCAGCGTCAGCCAATACCGTCTTGCAATCCATCTGACGACAGCCTGTATCATCATAACAGCGGTATTCTATATTGCGCGTGGGCTGGTCACCTACAGTGAACGACCGGCGGAAAGGTCGATCCAGCGCTTTGCGGGCTGGATCGTGTTCGCGGTTTTGGTGCAGATTTATCTGGGCGGTCTGGTCGCCGGACTTCATGCCGGTCTGACCTATAACACATGGCCGCTGATGGACGGCGCCGTCATCCCGTCCGATCTGTTCATCCAGTCGCCATGGTGGCGCAACCTGTTTGAAAACCCGAAAACTGTGCAGTTCGTGCACCGCATGTTCGCCTATACAGTTCTGGTTCTGGCCGTCCTGCATTCGCTGCAGGTCTGGAAGCAGGCGCCCGGCACCACTCATGCGCGCCGCACCATTGTTCTGGTTGGCCTTGTTCTGGTGCAGGCCGTTATCGGCATTGCGACGCTTTTGATGAGCGTTCCGCTGCATCTGGGTCTGACGCACCAGTTCTTTGCGCTGATCGTGCTGGCCTTCGCGGTCGCGCACTGGCGCGCAACAAAGGGCGCTTACGCGGTATAAGCCTTTTGGCGCAAGTGTCTGAGCGCGGAGGCGATCTTCAGTTCCCGCGCTTCGTCCGTAACGTTGCCGTCTTCACGATGCCATGCTGCTGACAGGCAGCCATAAGCGAAGGCATAATCCAGAATATAGGCCGGTTCGCGCCCGATGATCGGTGCGAAATGCTCGGCCATATGCCGGGCGCGTTCAAGGTCGAGGCAGAGATCGTCCCGGTCGAGCGGATTGTAGAAGATATTTGCCGCATCGAAGGCGGCATCGCCGACAAGTCCGTGCGGGTCGATGGCGAGCCAGCCTCGTGGCCCCTTGATGATGTTCTCATGGTGAATGTCACCATGCAGCGGAATAGCCTCACGCGGCGTCGCCAGCAGACGCTTTGCGACCGCCATGCCATCCGCATAGACCGGGCTTTCATGCGACACCGCAAAAGACCGGAAAAGTGCTGTCCAGCGGCTGCAAGTCAGCCGGTATCGGGGCGGAGAGGGCGTATGCAGCGCGGTCAAAACCTCTCCGAATATGTGCAGGCATTCGGCATCCTTGCCGCGTTTCAGGTGCTCATCGAGGTGATAGTCGCCCGCATATTCGAGCAGCATCGACGTGCCTTTGAGGCTGTATAATCGTGCCGCACCATGGCCGTCCTGCCAGTCCAGATAATGCGCGCCGCGCGCTTTCCATTCCGGCTGGCTTCAACTGCTTGACGACAAAACCTCGCCCGGATGATCGGCACGTTCGACCTTCCAGACGAGGCTTGAATGTGTATCGGCCAGAGGCTCGAACGAACCGATATTCCATTCGCTGGGAAATATCGGTGTCGTCATCATCAGGCTTTGCCAAGCATGAGGTTCATGTTCTGGACGGCTGCACCCGATGCGCCCTTGCCGAGATTGTCGAGCAGCGCCACCAGATTGACCTCTCCATCGCCTTCGGTGCCGAAGACGAAAAGCTTCATACCGTCCTTGCCGGCAAGCTCTTCCGCATCGACGCGGGAAGTTTCGCGCTTTCCTCAAGCGGCATAACCTCGACAATATCCTGACCGGCATAATGCTCCGTCAGCGCGGCATGGACCTTTGCAAGCGACGGCGATCCCTCAAGCTCGCCCAGGAACAAAGGAACCTGCACGATCATTCCTGCGGGAAGCGTCCGACGCTAGGCGAAAAGATCGGGCGGCGATCCAGACGGCCATGCAATTGCAGTTCCGGCACATGCTTGTGCCTGAGCGGTAGGCCGTAGAGGAAATTATTCGCAGCAAGGTGCTCCGGATGGTTCTTGTCTTCCATCTGCGCAATCATCTGCTTGCCGCCACCCGTATAGCCGGAGACGGCATTGACGCTCACCGGATAGTCGGCGGGCAGCAGGCCTGCATCGCGCAGCGGGCGAACAAGCGCAATCGCACCGGTCGGGTAGCAACCCGGATTCGCAACGAGACGCGCCTCGGCAATGCGTTCGCGCTGCCCCTTGATCAGTTCGGCGAAACCATAGGCCCAGTCGGGATGCACCCGATGCGCCGTCGAAGTATCGATGATGCGGGTCGCGTTATGGCCTTCGAGCAGGGAAACCGCTTCCTTGGAGGCATCATCCGGCAGGCACAGGATCGCAATATCGGCAGCGCGCAGATAGTCGGCGCGCAAATCCTGTTGCGCCGCTCGGCTTCCGGAATGGAGATCACTTCAAGATCGTCGCGTTCGGCCAAACGGGTGCGGATCTGCAGTCCGGTGGTGCCGTGTTCGCCATCAATGAAGATTTTCGGTTTCATGCGTTTTGCCTTTGAATTCAGAAAGTTACGACAATACTTGGAATCAGTTTTCGAGCTGCTTGAATCATTTTGTGAGCTAGAGCATTTCCAGCAAAAGTGCGAAGCGGTTTTGCGTCGGATAATGCGTGAAAACAAATAGATAGAGCGGTTCCGACGATTCCATTTAAACCGGAACCGCTCTAGTCTCGTCGTTCTTTCTGTTCGGCCAGAAGGCCTAAATAGTACATTGCGATCGTCGCTCCCGCGATTGCTGTTATATCGGCATGGTCATAGGCCGGTGCAACCTCGACCACATCGGCGCCCACGAAGTCAAGAGCCGCCAGCTTGCGCAGGACAGACAGCATCTTTGCGGAAGAAGGCCCGCCTGCGACTGGTGTGCCGGTTCCCGGCGCAAAAGCCGGATCAAGACAGTCGATATCGAAGGTCAAATAGGCCTTCCTGCCATTGGTGCGACGCAGGACTTCATCGGCAATCGCCGCCGCCGACATATCTTCGACCTCATGGCCATAAATGATCTTGATGCCGCAATCTTCCGGGGCGTGCGTGCGGATACCGATCTGGATCGAATGGTCGGGATCGATAATGCCGTCGCGCACCGCACGGGCCACGAAAGAGCCGTGATCGATCCGTTTGCCATCATCGAACCACGTATCCTGATGCGCATCGAACTGCACCAGCGCCAGCGGACCATATTTGGCGGCATGGGCTTTAAGGAGCGGCCATGTGATGAAATGATCGCCGCCGAGCGTCAGCAGGAACGCATCCGATTTCAGGATTTTCGCCGCTTCACGCTCGATGGTGGCCGGGGTTTTGGTGTGATTGCCATAGTCGAGCAGGCAGTCGCCATAGTCGATGACGGCGAGATTCCCGAAAAGGTCGCGCTCGAACGGATATTGCGGATCATTGTCGAAGATCGCCGACGCCCGCCGGATCGCCTGCGGGCCGAAGCGCGCGCCGGGTCGGTTCGAGACGGCGGCATCAAACGGAACGCCCCAGACGACAGCTTCCGCACCTTTGAGCGACTTCGTGTACACGCGCCGCATGAAGGACAGTACGCCCGCATGGGTCGGGTCGGTCGCGGCACTGGTCAGGCTGCGGGCAGTGATCGCGTGGTCAATGGTCTTTGAAGGCATGGCGCTTCCCGGATGACAGTCTGGCTTCCATAGCGCTTTCATTCGCTCTTGGCATCAAATCCATAAGCGCGTTCCACGCGGGCAACGCGTATGCGATAGGCTTCGTACCATTTCTCGCGCCCGAGCTTCTGCGCGATCAGGTGATCCACGTCGCGCTTCCAGTCACGGATGCTGTCTTCGTCTGCCCAGAAGGAATTGGTGATGCCGAAGCCTTCCGCGTCGCGCGCGCTTTCGATGCCGAGATAGCCCGGCTGCTTCGCTGCAAGTTCTCCCATCCGAACCGCCATGTCGCCATAGCCGTCATCCTCGCCCGTAAAACGCTGCGAAGCAAAGGTGACGATCAGATAAGGAGGCTCCGGCGTAACTGCAAAACGACTGGACGACATTAGGCTGGCTCCGTGCTGGCTTGAGTCGCAGAATACATAACAAAAAGCGGACCCAAAGGCCCGCTTTTTGTTCGCTCTGAAGCGATAGATATTAGCGCTTGGAGAACTGGAACGAACGGCGAGCCTTGGCCTTACCGTACTTCTTACGTTCGACGACGCGGCTGTCGCGGGTCAGGAAGCCGCCCTTCTTGAGAACCGTGCGCAGGCCCGGTTCGTAATAGGTGAGGGCCTTGGAGATGCCGTGACGAACGGCACCGGCCTGACCGGACAGGCCGCCACCGGCAACGGTGGCGACGATATCGAACTGGCCAGCGCGATTCGAAGCGACGATCGGCTGCTGCAGGATCATCTGCAGGACCGGACGTGCGAAATATTTTCGAATTCCTTGTCGTTGACGGTGATCTTGCCGGTGCCCGGCTTGACCCATACGCGTGCAACGGCGTCCTTGCGCTTGCCAGTGGCGTAAGCGCGGCCCTGTGCGTCCAGCTTCTGGACATGAACCGGAGCGGCAGCTTCGGTCTTGGCAACAGTGCCGAGTTCTTCGAGCGAGTTGAGCTGCTCAGCCATGATTATGCATTCCCTTTGTTCTTGCGGTTCAGCGCTGCGACGTCGAGGACTTCCGGCTGCTGAGCTTCATGCTGATGGTTCGGGCCTGCATAAACGCGCAGGTTCTTCATCTGGCGACGGCCGAGCGGACCACGCGGGATCATACGCTCAATAGCCTTCTCGAGAACGCGTTCCGGGAAACGGCCTTCGAGAATCTGGCGAGCAGTGCGCTCCTTGATGCCGCCCGGATGGCCGGTGTGCCAGTAGTATTTCTTGTCGGCATATTTGTTGCCGGTCAGAACAACCTTGTCGGCATTGATGATGATGACATTGTCGCCATCGTCAACATGCGGGGTGAAGGTTGCCTTGTGCTTGCCGCGCAGGCGATTGGCGACGATGGTTGCGAGACGGCCGACGACGAGACCTTCGGCGTCGATCAGCACCCACTTCTTCACCACTTCAGCCGGCTTCTGAGAGAAAGTTGCCATTGAAGTCTTCCTTGACTTGATCCCCGATCCTGAAAATCAGGGCTTTTTTGTTGCTTGTGTTGGATATTCTCCAACCCGAACGGGCGTGCAAAAGTTACCTTTCACGCGCTTCCGGCGGGTCGATACACAATGTTCGGGCGGCCGTCAAGCCTTTTATTCGGCGCACTGTTTTGAAAGGCAAGTAAAATCAATCACTTACGTTATTGGTATTATAATACCGCATCTTTTTGAGCGCTTTTATCGCGGCGGGATCGAATAGGTGGCTGTTGCATGGGCAACCAGTTCGCCGTTCGTGCCATCGGTCAGGCTGATATCGAGAACCGCAAGGCGTTTGCCGAGTTTCAGGAGGCGCGCCACGGCCTCGACCGTACCGGGGAGGGTTTACGCAGAAAGTTGATATTGAGGTTGGTCGTCACGGCGAGAGCAACCGGGCCGATATGGGCCAGAATGGCGGCATAGGCGGTAACGTCGGCAAGCGCGAAAAGCGCCGGGCCGGAAACCGTGCCGCCGGGGCGCAGATGTTGTTCATCGGCATGAAGCCGCATTGTAGCCGACCCTCATCCACGGCCACCACCTCAAAAGCATCGCCAAGCTGCGGAAACTCGCGCTGCATGAAAGCCCGCAATTCATCGATGCTCATGACGGGGCTGACACTTATAGGCTGCGCGGTATTGATATTCATGTATTCCTCCCAAAGTTTATTATTCAATAGAGGCTGCGGCGGCTTTCATGCAAGCGCTGGCTCAGGCGATTGAAGAGGACAAGATGCAGAATCCATCCGATGATCAGATCCGCGATATTCTTCTTTCCGTGAAAACGATTGCACTTCTCGGCGCATCGCCGAAGCCGGAACGGCCCAGCAATGGCGTGATGGAGTTCCTGCTGTCCAAAGCCTATCGCGTGATTCCGGTCAATCCGGGGCAGGCGGGGAAGCATATTCACGGCCAGCAAGTCATGGCGCGTCTGGCCGATATCCAAGAGTCGGTCGATATGGTGGATGTCTTCCGCGAACCTTATTCGCTTCCGGGCATCGTGGACGAAGTTCTGGCGATGAAGCATCGGCCGACGGTCTTGTGGACACAGCTGGGTGTCGTGCACGAAGAGGCGGGAAAAAGGCCGCGGAAGCGGGCTTGACGGTCATCATGGACCGCTGTCCGGCCATCGACTATCCGCGTCTGATCGGTCGATAAGCACTTTCGGATTTATTTTCTGCGATTCCGGGATCAGGTGGAAATTCCTCCTTTGCTTTCCTGTCAGCAACGCCTAACGTCCGGTCACGATTGGGGTTTGGGACACAGGAGGAAATGATGTCAAAACGCTCTCCCGGAATTGAAACGCTTGCTGTTCACGCAGGGGCGCGGCCCGATCCGACGACGGGCGCGCGCGCAACACCGATCTATCAGACGACGTCGTTTGTGTTCGAGGATGCCGACCACGCGGCCTCCCTGTTCGGCCTTCAGGCATTCGGCAATATCTATACGCGCATCACCAATCCGACGACCGCCGTTCTGGAAGAGCGCATCGCCGCACTTGAAGGCGGAACGGCAGCGGTGGCGACGGCATCCGGCCATGCAGCGCAGCTCTCGTCTTCCATACGCTATTGCAGCCGGGTGATAATTTCATCGCCGCACGCCAGCTCTATGGCGGTTCGATCAACCAGTTCGGCCAGTCGTTCAAATCCTTCGGCTGGCAGGTGCGCTGGGCCGATGCCACCAATCCGACCGATTTCGCGAAGCAGATCGACGACAAGACGCGCGCCATCTTCATCGAAAGCTTCGCCAATCCCGGCGGCATCGTGGTGGATATCGAGGCCATTGCCGAAATCGCGCACAGAAATGGCCTGCCGCTGATCGTGGACAATACGCTGGCATCGCCCTATCTGGTGCGCCCGATCGAGCACGGCGCGGATATCGTCGTGCATTCGCTGACCAAGTTCATTGGCGGGCATGGCAATTCCATGGGCGGCATTCTGGTCGATGGCGGCACGTTCGACTGGGCCAAGTCCGGCAACTATCCGCTTCTGACCGAACCGCGCCCGGATTATGCTGGTCTGGAACTGCACAAGACCTTCGGCAATATCTCCTTTGCCATTGCTGCCCGAGTGCTGGGCCTGCGCGATTTCGGCCCGGCCATTTCGCCCTTCAATGCGTTCCAGATTCTCACCGGCGCGGAAACCTTGCCGCTGCGTATGCAGCGCCACAGCGACAATGCGCTGAAAGTTGCCACATGGCTGCACGGCCATGAAAAGTGTCCTGGGTGAACTATGCTGGTCTGCCGCACGATAAATATCACGCATTGCAGCAAAAATATGCACCGAAGGGTGCCGGTTCAGTGTTCACCTTCGGACTCAAGGGCGGTTACGACGCAGGGGTGAAGTTCGTCGACAGCCTCGAGCTTTTCTCGTTGCTCGCCAATATTGGTGACACGCGTTCGCTGGTCATTCATCCTGCTTCCACGACGCACCGCCAGCTGAGCGACGAGCAGAAAGTACGCAGGCGCCGGGCCGGACGTGGTTCGTCTTTCCATCGGCATCGAGGATGCCGACGACATCATCGCCGATCTGGAACAGGCGCTCGCAAAGGCTTGAGATGATGAGCCGGTTTCTAGATTTCGACCTGATCGGCATTGAAGCGGAAGAAGGCGCGCCCTTGCCGGAGCGCGTTCTTTCAGGCGCTCCGGAATTCCGCACATGGAATCTGGAGGAAAATGCCGAAGGCACGCTTTTGCGGGCATATGGGAGAGCACGCCGGGCAAGTGGCGGATCGAATATGACGAATGGGAGTTCTGTCACATTCTGTCGGGCCGCTCTATTGTCAGCGAAGAGGAGGCAAAACCCGAAGTCAAGGCCGGAGACAGTTTCGTCATCAGGCCCGGTTTCAGGGAAGTTGGGAGGTTCTTGAAACCACCCGCAAGGAATACGTCATCAAGCTGTGACAACCGCTCCTGCATTATAAAACACCCGCCGGATTTCGGCGGGTGTTTTGCTTCAGTTGTGCGGGCCACGCTTGATATGCTGGATAACCGATGGATTGCCCGGATTTGGACGGCCTGCATTGTCTGACGGCGGGCGATCCGGCCGCGGTGGGCGTGGACGGTCCGGTCTGCTTTGAGGTGGACGGCTCGGACGATCCCGGTCACGATAACGATAATAATCGCGGTCACGATAGTAGCGGGAGCCTCGATAATAGCGCGGATAATTCCGATAATGACGACCGCTGTCGTAAACGACGCCCGTTCCGACATAGCCGCCACGCACATAATAGGGATCGTAATAGCCTGAGCCGTAATAGCCCTCGGACACGCAACCGCTGAGCGTCAGACCGGCAACGCCGATGCCGAGCGCCAGCAAGATGGATTTCAATGACATGTTCGCTACTCCCGAAAAGCCGGGGTCAGCGCTGGAATACGCAACAACCACGCGGCGAACCACTATTTAGAGGGATTATGCGCGTTTCTACACGAAACCCATAATCAATAAAGATTGCGGAGCGTTAGCTTGTTTAGCTGTGATTTTAACTCCACACTGAGGCGATCAGATTTGAATAGAGTGCATCTGATTAACGCGCTTCGGTTTTAAAAGTTGCCTCTAATCGAGGCGAATGGCTTCTCCAAAGAAAACCGCCCCAAAGGGCGGTTCAGGCTGCTGACAAACCTCCGGCAGGGTCAAAATGACCTCAGATTCACGGAACGTCCCAGATTCAGAACGTGAACAAATCGGAATCAAAACCCCTCGTTTTGACTGCTTCCAAAAATCGAGGGGTTTGTAATCAATCTGAACCGCCCCAAAGGGCGGTTTTCTTTGTAAAAGAGGTATAGCTCTTTACTTGCTTGCAGTGGAGATTGCAGTGGAGATGTCCGTGAACTTGGTCTTTATTGCGGTACCAAGTTCCGTTGTTGCCGTAATGATGACGACAGCGATCAAAGCCGCGATGAGGCCGTATTCGATGGCGGTTGCGCCGGATCTGTTTTACGAAAGCGTGCGATAAGCTTGGTCATGTGTTGCTCCTGAGATCATTTTTACTTGTTTAGCGGTCGCTGTGACCTGCGAGCAAACTATCCGGCAATTATGTCCACCCTCTTAAGTTGCATGGTAAACGGAAGGTGAGTATTCTATATGCTTAATAAAGTGCTGAATACAAAATGAAATTCGAAATTTCGCCATGAAGGACATTTGAGTATTGCTGAATGCAGGGTTGCAGAGAACAAAGAGCCCCGCTTGCGCGAGGCTCTATTCTGGGGTGGTTGTCATCCACCTTACTGCGGCAGCGAGCGCCAGCCTGCTTAACGGCATCGGCCATGGTCTGGCAGAGCTTTTCCTCAGAGATGTTCTGCGCTTTTGCGCTGGTGGCAATATCCTGCTCCATACCCATCGCGGAAACCTTGCCCTGCTTGCCGGTTGCTTCGGCAACTTCGGCCTTGGACGTGTCGGATGGGGCAGGGATAAGCGCAATCATCTTCGTCTGGATCTCGATGGCGCCGCCATCGGTATAACCCTTTTCCTGGCAGTACTGGAGCACGCCAAGCTGATTGCGGGCGGCATTATAGGCCATTTCCATCTGTTCCGGCGTGGCTTGTGCGAAAGCGCCAGCAAGACCTGCTCCAAGGAACAGGCCGGTCAAAGAAACACGTACCAGATTGCGCATGACAATTTATCTCCATGAGTCGAATACACGCTGTGATAGAGCGAAATTTCCAGTGAAGGAAACTCAAGAAAAATTAATTAGTGAAATGAAATATAAGGGAAATACATTCTTCACAGGAGGATGTGAATGTCATGAATATTTCACGAAAACGACATCACGAAATTATCCCGCAGGTTGTACCAGATTGGCAATCAGCCGGAATGCACCGGGGACCAGCTTGTCGAGCTGGTGGTGCAGAACGAGGCTTGTATGCGTGTGGCGGCCCTTGCCGATCTGCGCTGAAACAAGCGCACCGAAAAGCGGCTGTTCCCTTCATCATGCATGGAAAGAAGCGGCTGATAGGCGTCATCCCATGCAGAGGCGAAGTAAAGACCGCGTTCCTTGTGCCAGCCTTCCCAATCATCCCTATCGATAATGTTGGGGCGACCAGCAGAGGATGGTCGGGCGCAAGGACCGTAACCGCCGCACATGGGTTCGTAACGCGCCAGCGCAATGACGGGGAACCGATGGTCAGTCTTCGCGGTGGTGTCCTGTCTGGATGCCAGCCATCCGACGGCCGGTGATAGAGCGTCACCAGATGTCCGCCATTCTCGACAAAGCGGTGAAGCTTTTCCGTTGCCGCAGCAAGGTCATTGCGCACGCCAAAGGAAAATATGCCGACCACGATGGTCGTGAACCCTGATAGGTCACCAGCTAGATGATGCGGCTCGATATCGGTGACATCAAGTCCCATACGTTTCAGCCACAGGCCGACATTGTCAGCGCCGTTGCCGATATAGCCGATGCGAGCGTCGGGCAGCTTCACGTCGAGCGCCAGAATCGGCAGCACGGCAGGCTCGCGCCAGACATTTTTGCCAATATGCGGATAGCTGGCAATGTGTGTTTGCCACGCCGGAATGCCATCAACCGATGCCGGAAGACAGGTCAGGCCAGGTGCCGGATCGGAAGGTCCGTGCAAGAAGGCATTCGATCCGTCTACCTTGACTTCCCAGCCGTTCGACGATGCGAAGGTGATCTGTTTTGCCGGGCCATGGGCCAGAAGCTCGATCGGCAATGGACCCCGTTGGCCCGATATGACGATGGCGGGCGGGGCGATCTTCAACGAGACAGGCGGCACGATGGCGAGCGGCTCTTCGAGATCGAAGCTGCACTCTGCCAGATGCCCGTCAAACTGCGCCTTCAGCCGGATAAAGGCTTGTCCATTGCCACCGAGCGACCGCCATGCTGGTTCAAAAGCGGAGAAAGTGCCGCGTCCCTTGCCAGCGTAACAGCCAGAATTCTCGCCCCGGCATCCGATGCTCGCCGGTGATCGAACAGCCTTGCGGCAATATGGCTTCCGCCGTTGCTGCAATCTCCACCGCACCGGGACCATATTCGACAACAAGGCGCGTCTCGCCGCCTCTCGGCAATATCGGCTCATCCAGATAAACTCGCTCGAACAGGGAGGTCGCTTCGATCAGGGCGGCGTCGATCTCCCGCAGCTTGCGTTCCAGCCTGTGCCGGTGCTGCACAAGAAAATCCTCCGGCGCGCTGGTCAGAAAAGCCTTCAGACTTTTCGCAGCCTCGACCAGATTTTTGACAATGGCTTCGCGATCAGGAAAAGCCGTCATTGCCTGCTCAATAGAAGAATGGGCATCGCGAAGCTGCTTTCGGCTCTCGCGCCAGTCCGTTGATTTCCGCAAGTGCGGCCAAAGTATCGGGAAGCCCGTCGATGATTGTCGTTTCTGAATGGCTGTTCGGCAATTTCAGATGCAACGGCCACTCAACCTTCGGCATTTCCGGCCAGTGCCCCATGCCCTGCGTGGCATGGCAGGCGCGTGACCACTCGCCGATACGGTCGAAATCAGCGCCGGTCGCTGGATCACGGCCGGCGGCATGAATCATCAATGTCGTATCGGGTGGAGGAAGCTCGTCGTCATAGGTGTCGCCGCCGCCCGACCAGGCAGGAAGATAAAACTTCGCCACCGCCATGGCGTCAGTCCCTCGGCAAAATGTTCCGGAAAGGCGTTGGGATCGGCGGCGAGCTGTATGGCCATTTCCGCAGCCCGTGTCATGGCGCGGTGGTGGCCGTGCTGGCCGGGAACGTCGAGAAAGGTCGGCAGCACGATATCCGGGCGCTCGGTGCGATAAGCGCGGACCAGCCGCTCGACAGTTTTCTCCTCGCCCCAATGGGCGAATGTACCGTCACCATCCTTGGAGAAGCCGAAATCGTGCACGGAATCGTCAGGGCCATGGCCCAGCCAATGCACGTCGCAATCGAGAATGCGCGCTGCCTCTTCCATTTCGCGGCTGCGGATCACGCCAAGCGCGCCGCCACGTTCGGGTCCAAGCGCATTTTGCCCGCCTTCGCCGCGTGTCGAACAGGCAATCACTACCCGCATGCCAAGCTCGAACCGCATATAGGCCATCAGGCCGCTCTGCTCGTCGTCAGGATGTGCGCCCGTATGCATCAGCGTCACAGTTGAACGCAGCCTGCTCAGCGCTCGGTGCAGACGGACGAGGGCAGGGGACGACTTCTGGCGCTCGATGCGCTGGCGGGCGGTAAGCATGGTCAGATTTCCGAATTCGTGTCGAGTTTTGGCGTCATGGCCTCGAACATCGGCAGCGATGCGGCACCCAAGGCGGCGGTGAACTGTCCCGTCTGCCCGCGAATGACGCGCGGTAATGCGTGCGCGGCGGCTTGCAACCGAAATCGGCAGGCCACCCATATGCCAGATCAGGTCGTCGATGATTGCGTCGGGCAACATGCCGCCCAGAATGATCGTCTCAGGATCGAGAATGTTTTCAATCATGGCAATCATTGGCGCCAGATGGTCGGCGGCTTCCTGCACCCAGCCCATCAGAACCGGGTTGCGGTCTTCATGCAGCTTTTCCAGCGCGTCGAAATCGGTGTCCTCAATGCCCGCTGCGTGAAGTTTTTCGCGCAAGATATGAAGAGAGGCATAGGTTTCAAGACAGCCTTTCTGGCCACAGGCACAGTTGCGCCCGTTGGGCGTGATGACGATATGACCGATTTCACCGGCATTGCCGAAAGCGCCGCGAAACGGTGCGCCGTCCTGAATCATGCCAAGCCCGATACCGGCACCAAAATAAATCATGGCGAAATTGGAAATCGCATGGCCTGCACCGAAAAGGCGCTCGCCGACAGCCGCCGCATTGGCGTCGTTTTCAACCAGAACGGATTCGCCGCAGGCTTCGCTCAGAACCGCTGCTGCATCGATCCCGGACCAGCCGGGCAGGGTGGTCGGACCGACCGAACTCATGCCTTCAATGTCGAACGGGCCAGGCATAACCACGCCTATGCCAAGCAGGCGCGCGGGAAACGAAGCCTTCACGGCATCGACTTCCGTTCGCAATTGTGCGGAGAGCCTGTCGGGGCTGACATCCTGAATGGGGCGCACATGCTGCGTGCGCGGCTTGCCGGACAGATCAAGCACTGTCGTCACCATATGCGTCGAACCCATTTCGACGCCGATGGTCATCGCGCCTTCGGGATTGACGGCAAACTGGATCGGCGGCTGGCCGCGTCCTGTTTTCAGCCGCCCCAGCTGCATGAGCAGATTTTCTGAAACCAGTTCATCGACGATATTGGCAATGGCCTGTGCGGTCAGATGCGTCAGGCGGGCGATATGCATTCGGCCAAGTGGTCCGTGGCGACGCACGACATCAAGCACCACGCGCCGGTTATGATCGCGGATCCGCTCGGGATTCTTGCCGAGGGTGACAGCCTGTGTGCTCGCTCTTGCGGCCACGGTTTCGTCTTCCGACGGCCCATCCGGTTTCGATGTCATGGTCCCTCCTGTCTCCCGTCAAAAGAGATAGCGCGAGGCGCTTTTAACAGCAATATATTAATTCAACTAAATTATCTTATTGACAAAATGCCCGCAACGTTGAACCGTAAAGGCAGGGTGGTGAAGACCGTCCGGCCTCATGTCGGGGAGGTGGGTTTCCGCATGAGTGAAAATGGGCGCTGCGCATGATCTGCGCGGCATGTGGTGGAATATGCGGATTGTGCGAGGCACTGCCGCAGCCGTGCCTGGCGACCGCATTCGAGTACCGGTGGGCGGGGCATTAGGGAGGTTTAAATGCGTAAGCTGTTATTGGCAGGTCTGGTTGCAGGGCTCAGCACCTTTGCGATCAATGCCGCTCAGGCTGTCGAAATCGAATATTGGCAGTATGTCTTTGAAACGCGCGTCAAGGCGATGGACAAGCTGATCTCGAATTTCGAGAAGGCCAATCCGGACATCAAGGTCAAGCAAGTCACATTTCCTTACGACGACTATCAGACGCGCGTGATCGCAGCGAAGATGGCGGGCAAGAGCCCGGACGTGATGCAGCTTTTCTATGGCTGGCTGGACAAGTTCGTGGCTGGCGGCATTCTGCAGCCATTGCCGCAGGACACGTTCCCGCATGACAAGATCGAAAGCGAGTTCTTCCCGATCGTTTCGGCGATGAAGCGCGGCGATGAATATTACGGTTTGCCGACCGCTGTGCGTTCGCTGGCCCTGTTCTACAACAAGAAGCTGTTCACCGACGCCGGCCTCGATCCGAATAATCCGCCAAAGACGCTGGATGAAATGGTCGAAGCCGCCAAGAAGACGACGAAGCGCGACGCTTCCGGCAATCTTCTGGCCGAAGGCATCACGCTCGACATGCCGGGGCAGGACCAGCATTGGTGGCGTGAGGTTCTGGTGCGCCAGTTCGGCGGTCAGCCCTATACCGACAATGACCGCAAGGTCGCCTATAACGACGCCGCCGGTGAAAAGGCGCTTGCCTTCTATACCGGTCTCCAGACCGAACATAAGGTCGGCGAAGTCAAGTTCATGGATGAAGGTCAGGCTGCTTTCCGCGCCGGCATGGCGGCCATGACCATCGACGGCACCTTCCGTCTTGGTTCGTTCCGCACCATCAAGGACTTTGAATGGGGCGTGACCGAGCTTCCGGCCAATGCGGAAGGCGTGCGCTCCAACTATGCGAGCTATTTCGCCAACGGCATCAGCGCCAAGGCAAGCGGCGAGAAACTCGAAGCCGCCAAGAAGTTCCTGAACTACATCTCGCCGGAAGCCATGGAAATCTGGCTGAAGGATGTGGGTGAACTGCCTGCGCGCCGTTCAGCGGCCCTGACGGAAGCGAACCTTGCAGATCCGATCTATGGCCCGTTCCTCAAAGGTCTGGAATATGCGCACACGACCATGTTCGTGGATGAGCTGAAGCAGCGCCAGATCGCCGTCGATATGGCCAACCGCGTCATTCTCGAAAAGCAGCCGGTCAAGGAATCTTCGACCAGGCGGCCAAGGCCGAGCAGGATGTGCTCGACGCGGCCAAGTAACAGGCTTGAAATGCGGCGGGGCAGGGCCTCGCCGCTCTTCGCGGCACGGCTCATCCGTAGCCGAAGGATCTTGAAACATGACAATGACTGCAGAAACAGGCGGCAGAGCGAACGGGCCTTCGGGCAATCGCCTGACGGATCGCCTTCCATGCGCACAAGACGGTTGATCTGGGTGTGGAGCTTCCTCGCTCTCCCGATCCTGTTCTATTCGGTCATCCGCTTTACCCGACGATAGAGGCCTTCTGGCTGTCTCTCACCGACTGGGACCTGATGAATCCGCCAAAGTTCATCGGCCTCGCCAATTACCAGAAGCTGTTCGCCGATCCGGAATTCTGGAAAGTGTTCAGGAACACTTTCACCTATCTGCTGGTCGGTACGCCGATAAGCCTCGTGGTGGCGTTTACAATCGCCTATTTCCTGGATCGCGTGCGCATCATGCACGGCTTTATCCGCGCGCTCTATTTCCTGCCTTACCTCACCACGGCTGCCGCCATGGCATGGGTCTGGCGCTGGTTCTATCAGCCAGCCCCATCGGCTTCATCAATAATATCCTGAATGCACTGGGCCTTCCGCAGCAGGGTTTCCTGCGCTCGGTTGATCAGGGTCTCTATGCGATCATGGCGACGTCCATCTGGGCCGGTCTCGGCTTCCAGATCATCATTTTCATGGCGGGCCTGCGCGCTGTTCCCAACACTTTCTATGAAGCCGCCCGCATTGACGGCCTTGGTGAGTGGGCGATCCTGCGCAAGATCACCATCCCGCTTCTGAAGCCCACAACGGTGTTCCTCGTGGTTTTCTCGTCGATCGGCTTCCTGCGCATCTTCGATCAGGTCTACAACATGACCACGAACGACCCCGGCGGACCGCTCGGCTCCACGAAGCCGCTGGTGCTGATGATCTATCAGACGGCTTTCTCCTCCTATGCGATGGGTTATGCGGCTGCGCAAACCGTCGTTCTGTTCACCATCCTGCTTTGTGTTTCGCTGTTGCAGCTCTGGATTCTGAGGGAAAAGAAATGACAGCGTCCGTTCAAAACAAACCGCTCCCTTTCCAGAACCTGCGGCCCGGTCGCATCGTGACATGGACATTGCTGCTCATCGGTGGCCTCATCATGGTCACGCCGCTGGCTTTCATGTTCTCCACCTCGCTCAAGACGGCAGGACAGGTCTATGATCTGCGCCTGATCCCGACAGAGCCGACATTGCAGAACTATGTCACCATCCTTGCGGATGGCCGCTTTATCCGCTGGTTCCTGAATTCCATGATCGTTGCGGTCGTGGTCACGCTGTCGAACGTCTTCTTCGACAGTCTCGTCGGCTATACGCTGGCGAAATTCCAGTTCCGCGGGCGCTATTTCATCTTCCTCGCCATCCTGTCACGCTGATGATCCCCACCGAAATGCTGGTGATCCCGTGGTATCTGATGTCGAGCAAGCTCGGCTGGCTGGACAGCTACTGGGGCATCATGTTCCCCGGCATGATGACGGCCTTCGGCACGTTTCTCATGAAGCAGTTCTTTGAAGGCGTTCCCAACGACTTTCTGGAGGCGGCCCGCGTCGACGGCCTCAACGAATTCAGATCTGGTGGAAAGTGGCTATGCCGCTGGTGACGCCTGCGCTCTCGGCGCTTGCGATCTTCACCTTCCTCGGCAACTGGACCGCATTCTTCTGGCCGCTGATCGTTGCAACCAGCCCGGAGCTTTATACACTGCCGGTCGGACTTTCGAGCTTCGCCGTCGAGCAATCCATCCAGTGGGAAATGATTATGACCGGCGCGGCAATCGCCACGCTTCCCACGCTCGTCGTCTTTCTTCTTCTCCAGCGTTACATCGTGCGCGGTGTCATGCTTGCTGGCCTCAAGGGTTGAACCATGTCCGATCTCGATCCACGGATGTCCGATAAAGCGTCTTTCCCGATCCGGTTTATAAGGAAACCGTGCTTCGCCCGCTTTTGACGGCGCCAAGACCCATTACGTCGACGGCTTTCGCCGCATCGACCGCGCCCATCTCGTCATGCTGACCGAAACCGGCATTCTCGACCGCGAACAGGCCGCAGCCATTGCGGGTGCGCTGGAAGCCATCGACCGGGAAATCGATCCTGCGAAGCTGACCTATACGGGTGAAGTGGAAGACTTTTTCTTTCTCATCGAGAAGGAGCTGAAGGCGCGCATTGGTGTCGATACTGCCGGTCGCCTTCACACGGCGCGCTCGCGCAACGATATTGACCACACGCTGTTCAAGCTTGGCCTCAAGGATCGCATCGATACGCTGATGACGCAGGCCCGCAATCTGCTGGATAGCCTGATTGCAGCCGCGACCCGCGAAAAGGAGACGCTGATCGTCGCCTATACGCATGGCCAGCCTGCACAGCCATCGACCTTCGGTCATTATCTTTCGGCGGCAATCGAGGTTCTCATTCGCGACATGGAACGGATGGAAGCCGCACGTGCCGTTGTCAACCTGTCACCCATGGGGCGGCGGCCATCACCACCTCGGGCTTCCCGATCGATCGCGCACGAGTGGCAAGCCTGTTGGGCTTTGCTGCCCCTTATCCAATTCCTATAGCTGCATTGCGGCGGTGGATTACATCACCTCGACCTATTCGGCGCTGGAACTGATGTTCGTGCATCTGGGGCGCCTCATTCAGGACTTCCAGTTCTGGACCAGTTTCGAGGTCGGCCAGATTTATGTGCCGAACGCCTTCGTGCAGATATCGTCGATCATGCCGCAGAAGCGCAATCCTGTTCCAATCGAACATATGCGCCACCTGGCAAGCCAGACCATGGGCCGCGCCCGCACCGTTCTGGACGTCATGCACAACACACCTTTCACCGACATGAATGACAGTGAGGGCGAGACTCAAGCGATGGGCTATGAGGCATTCGCCTCCGCTGGTCGCGTGCTCGATCTTCTGGCCGCATTCATCGGCGCGATCCGGATCGATCCGGCCCGTGTGGCGGAAAATATCCGCCGCTCCTGCATCACTATCACCGAACTGGCGGATTCGCTGGTGCGCATCGAAGGGCTTTCGTTCCGGCAGGCGCATGAAATCGCAGCCAGGGTCGCGCGCGCTGTCGTCGCGATGGGCGGCGGTCTGGAGAAGGACGGTTTTGAACCTTTCCTCGATGCTTTCCGCGAGTCTGCCGGGCGCGAACCATCCTTCGGGGCGAAGTTCGAGGAACTGGTGTCGCCGCAGCATTTCGTAGCCGTGCGCGACCGTCTTGGCGGTCCGGCACCAACCGCGATGAACGCGGCACTCGCGCGACACAAGGCGGAAGCGGACCGCTTCAAGGCGGTTGCTTTCGACCATGCGGCCGCCGAAGCAAAGGCTGCCCGCGAACTTAATGAAAAATTCAGTGCACTTGTGGAGGCACGCTGATGGCAACCATCGAACTTGAAAAGCTGGTCAAGCGTTATGGCAAGGTCGAGGCGGTCCGGGCAATCGATCTCCAGATCAAGGATGGCGAGTTCGTCGTTTTTGTCGGCCCTTCGGGCTGTGGCAAGTCTACGACCTTGCGCATGATTGCCGGGCTTGAGGACATTTCCGGCGGTCATCTGAAGATCGGCGGCGAAGTTGTCAACGAACGCGATCCGAAGCAGCGCAACATCGCCATGGTGTTCCAGAACTATGCGATCTATCCGCATATGACCGTGCGCCAGAATATCGGCTTTGGGCTTTATACGTCGAAACTGTCCAAGGCCGAGAAGGACAAGCGCATTGAGGAAACCGGCAAGGCGCTGGGGCTGGAACCCTATCTCGACCGTCGCCCGGCGGCATTGTCCGGTGGCCAGCGCCAGCGCGTTGCCATCGGTCGCGCCATGGTGCGCAATCCGTCAGCCTTCCTTTTCGATGAGCCGCTGTCGAACCTCGACGCCCAGCTTCGCGCGCAGATGCGTATTGAAATCAAGCGCTTGCATCAGCGTCTCGAGACGACGACCGTTTACGTGACCCATGACCAGGTTGAAGCCATGACCATGGCTGACCGCATCGTTGTTATGCGTGACGGCCGCATTCTCCAGACCGGTACGCCGACCGAGCTTTATGAAAACCCGACCGACGTGTTCACGGCGCGCTTCATCGGCAGCCCGTCGATGAACCTGATTGCGGGCGCCGCAATGGATCGGGCGTGGAACTTGCACCTGATGGCGACATTCTGGTCGGCGTTCGCCCGCATGACCTGAAAGTCGAGGAGGGACGGCCAATGGTCTATCGCTCACCGGCACGGTGACGGCGGTAGAGCCGCTTGGCGCGGAAACGCTGGTGCATCTTGATGTCAACGGCGTTTCGGTGATTGCAACGGCTCCGGGCAAGGTCATTCCCGCAACGGGCGGGACGCTTTCCGTGTCCGCACCGGCGGGAAGCCTCTATCTCTTCGATGCCAAGACCGAGAAAAGTCTGGGCCGCCTATGATGCCGCAACAATTCAGGCGTCCGGCAGTTCTCAGCATCGGGCGGATTTACTGCGACCTAATCTTCACCGGGCTGCAATCACTACCGCAGCCGGGGCGCGAGGTTTTGCCGAAAATATGAAAATGGCGGCAGGTGGCGGGGCCTTCATTTCCGCCGCCCATCTTGCCCATGCGGGCAGGGCGGTCGCGCTGGTCGCACGTCTCGGCTTTGATGGCCTGTCACGCGGGCTGGAGCCGGACCTGAAGATCGATGGTGTCGATCTGCGCTTTCTGGAGCGGGCCGACGATGCCGGACCGCAGGTGACAGTGGCCAGTGTGATCGGCAATGACCGCGCATTCCTCTCGCGCCGCGCCGGTTCAGCGCTTCCCTCAACGCTTCAAGCCGCACTGCAATGGAAGGATGCAGGGCATCTGCATATCGCCGAATTCGCCACGCTGCATGAAATCCCTGATCTCGTGCGGCGGGCAAAGGCAGCAGGTCTTTCCGTCTCGCTCGACCCGAGCTGGGATGAAACGCTGATCTACGACCCCGGCCTGCTCGCTGCCTGCGAAGGTGTCGATATATTCCTTCCCAATCGTGAGGAAGCGCAGGCTATCACCGGCCATGACGATCCGGCAAAGGCGCTTGATGCGCTGGCCGGGTATTTCCCGGTCGTGGCTCTCAAGGGGGCGGAGAAGGGGCGTGGCTGTGCACTGCTGAAGCGGACCTTCACATGGCGGCAAAGGATGTACCGGTTATCGATACAACCGGAGCAGGCGATGCTTTCAATGCAGGCTTCATCGATGCATGGCTCGAAGGTCACGATGCCTATCGGGCGCTTGCAGCCGGTATCGAATATGGAAGCCTTGCCGTACAGGCAGCAGGTGGCGCATCCATCCTGTGTTCGCCGGACCGGTTGGCTGGATAATTATTCGGAGCGGCGGCAGAATGCTCGCCGCTGGACAATCCACTTACCCGCTTGCCGGCATTGTTGACGCCAGATTGCCGATCTCGCTGCACCTTTTCACGGTGTTTTCGGTTGGCTATTCTCTCGTTGGCTTATCCGTCGGCAGAAGCGTGAAAGGGATTGTAGAAAAACACAAGAAACACGCCGAATGCTGATTTTGCACTTGCGCTTGTCGCGCGAATTGCCTAAACGGCTCTCACAGCGACTGGCCAGACACTTGGCGCAACAGTCGGGCGATTAGCTCAGTTGGTAGAGCGCTTCGTTTACACCGAAGATGTCGGGAGTTCGAGTCTCTCATCGCCCACCACTTACCCCTTGAAATTGCTTGCAAATTTTGACTGAATAGAATGTGCGGTTGTTTGCATTTTTGCCTAGCAACTGTATTGCTGCAGCTAGGGCAAACCTATTGCGCGACGGCGCGAGCTTTCTTCCTCAAAACTCCCCAAAGTTCCTGCGGCATCATTCAATTAAATTTGAGATGATATCGGATATGCGCTCGAATTTTTACACATGACGTCCTGGAAAATCCCGGTTCGCCCTTAGTTGCTACGAATCAATCGATGAAGCGCGTTGGAGAACCGCCCCTACGCTGGGTGACGATCTAGATGAGAAACGCCGAGCTGGTTCCGAGCGCTGAAAGAACTCAACGCCCGGCGATTGACGAACAGCACAGTGAAGAGTTCGTAATTTTCACTCTAAGCGAAGCAGAGGTACAGGGAGGGCGGCGATGAATATACAGCTTTTGTTTTTCACAGACCACATGTCGACGTCGATCTGTACACTCGTCAACAATTCGGGTGCCAATTGGACGCCTCCAGCATATTGGCGCTAGATTGAAACACGTCCAAACATGAAAATAGACATATGGAAAAATGTGATTTTTGCCATATGTGATACTTTCTCGACCAATCTTGTTCCATTATCTCCAATGAAAATATTTAGAGCTATTGTCATGGGTAAGGTGTCCCAGACTAAAAGTCTTAAAGGTTGTCTTCTTTTGAACCGCACTGATCTGCTCTTATGTAAAGCTCTGCTTCTTCATTCGGCCATCCTTTAACGAGCCGGGATCTAATCCAATCTGAGAGAAAATACTTACGGCAGGTCAGTTTTGGAGCTGTCTAGCTTCAGTAGCGCTTCGGCTGCATCACCGTCTATGATGAGGCCGTTGACTATACCGCTCTTCAAAAGAGCTCTGGTAGCGATAGCCTTTTCCTGGCCCGCGATGAGCAGGACGACCTGAACCTTCTGCAATTCGGCAAATCCGAGAGCGATAGTGCGTTGGTTCATTTCATGGTCGACCTGACGGCCCTCCTTATCAAAGAAAATGCCGTTGGTGTCACCGATTGCGCCTGCGGCCCGGAGGCTTTCAAGCTCCGGTTTGCTCAACATGTTTTGGCGGCGCAACAATGAATCTTCTGTCAACTCACCAGCACTGATGAAACAGACCGAAGCCGTGCGGGCAATTTCCATCGCGCGCGCTACAGATCGTTGGGAAATCAGAACTTTTCGGTCCTCGGCAGAATCGGCAATGAACGGCACGGGGAGGAAAAGCCCTGTCCGCCAGTGCGGCGTGCCAACATATGCACAACTTCGAATGGGTTATAGGCAGAGTTGGCGGTCAGCGATCCCATGACGGAAATGAAGCGCGCTTGCGGTGCTCGCACACCGGCAAGTTGTAGCGTCATCTGCTCTATCGTGCGTCCCCAGCCGGTGCCAATGGTCGCTTCCTGATTGTCCGCAAGAAAATTCTTGAGGTAGGTCGCAGCAGCGACGCCAACTGCGCGAAACGAAACTTGCTTACGGATTTCAGACGCTGTGTCATCTGTATCGAAGTCGAATGGTGGCGTTGAAATGCAGAAATCCAGCCCATAGCGACGCATAAGTTTATTTTCGAGCGGCAGCGTGCCAGCATTCTGGTGGTCGATGGAGATGCTGACAAGACCACTTTCGCGGGCTTCTCCGAGAATTTTATTTACGCGTGCCCGGGTCAGGCCCAGCCGTGCGGCAGTCGCCTCCTGGTTGAATCCACCGATGTAATATAGCCACGCGACACGCACCATAAGGCTGTCTTCAGATTCGTTCATCGGTTCCTCTTGTCGTTTTCCTACACTGATACAAATGTAATTTAGTTTGACATTTGTAACCAACCATTGCTTAATTCGAACTGTTCCGGTGGACAAGAGCGCGATTGAGCAGGTGGGTCAACCGGAATGGAAAGCCGAGGTTAAAGCACAAAAGCCGCGTCTGGTTCGTGAGGATCTGAACCTGACAGGCGCCGAAGCGACAGGCTTGGAGGAGGGCGGAAAGCCGACATCATAGAAATGTCGCCGGAGACGCTCTGAGCCGGGGTTCAACAATGTGAGGCGGGTAGTGGGCTCAACCACGCCGCTTCTGGGAGGAATAAATGAATACGGGATTTTTCAAGAAGTCCATCGCGGCGGTCGCTTTAACCATGCTTATGGGTACTGCCAGCGCATCCGCGACCAATGTAGCCTGGGTGCATTCCAACGCTGCTGCGCAATCTGAACAACGTGCCAAGGCTGGATTTGACGCCTGGCTCAAGGAAACCGCCAAGGATTGGAACGTCAGCGTTCTCGATAGCGGCGGCTCGGGCGAACGCACTGCTTCGAACATTCAGGATGCCGCATCGCGCGGAGTAGATGCCATTATCGTAAGCATGTCTGATCTCCGAGCATCGCGTGCAGCGATTGACGCTGCGGTTGCTGCGAAAATTCCAGTCTTCGCCATCGATAGTGGTCAGGTAGACGGTGTGCTCGTTGACGTTACAACCAACAACTGGGCAATGTCTGCTTCTGTGTCCCCTTACCTGCTCAATGAGATGGGCGGCAAAGGCAATATGATTTTCCTGCGCATGGCAGAGCATCATGGCACCCGCAAGCGCGGTGACGTTATGGCCGCCGTGGTGAAGGAATATCCTGAAGTGAAGGTCATTGCCGAACATAATATCGACTACACTGCCTTCTTCGAAGACACGACCAGCACGGTGCAGGATTATGCATCGCGCTTTGGAGAAGAAATCAATGCCGTGTGGGCACCTTGGGATGAACCGGCACAGGCAGCCATCAATGCACTCACCGCAGCAGGCCTGAAAAATGTGAAGGTCATTGGTATCGATGGCCACCCACAGGCAATTGAAGAAGTCTGCAAGCCGGACAGCCTGATGATCGCGACTGTTTCGCAGCCGTTTGAAAAGATGGGCGCGCAGACCGGCGAGTGGATCGAAAGCATCGTCGTGAAGAAGGAAGATGCCGACACCGTCATTCCTTCCAAGACTGTCTATCTTGATGCGCCACTTGTCACGAAGCAGAACTGCAAGGATTTCCTCCCGAAGAAGTAGGCACCCCATTGCCTGCCACTGGCCGGGGCGTGACCGTTCCACGTTCCGGCCTTTTTCAGGATTTAGAGCTGTCTCGGCTAAAACGGAGTCGTTGCAACCGCTCTACCTTCTTGTTTTTCCGCATGTCGTTACTCCAAAACTGGATCCCTATTTTGGAGGCATGCTCTAGCAATTCAATTCATGGAGTTCTTCGATGGCTGTAAGCCTTTCGCAGATCGTGATGTCTTATCCCGGTACTTTGGCGCTTGATCAGGTCAGCGCTGAATTCCGGTTCGATGAGTGCACGGACTGATCGGAGAAAACGGCGCGGGAAAAACCACGCTGGTCAGCATTCTCGGCGGTAGCAAAAGCCCAACATCCGGCACGATAACGATTGATGGAGCTGAGGTGAAACTGAGCAGCGCCGGCGATGCCTTGCGCAAGGGGATCGCACATGTTTCGCAGGAAGGCAGCCTCGTTCCCGGTCTGACGGGTGCGCAGAATATTCTGTTGGGCGACGAGCCACGCATGGGGGTTGGCATCATCGATAGCCGGAAGCTCCTGGCCCGTGCGAACAGCTGTTGGGCCGCTGGTTTCCCCAGGTTTCTATCGACCTTAATCAGCAGGTCGATATGCCTTATGGCCGACCAGAAGATTATCGAAATTGTCCGCGCACTGCGCGGTAATGTGAGCTACTGATCCTTGACGAGCCGACGGCCACCTTGCCTGCTCGCGAAAAGAGAGTCTTTGGGAAATCATCAAGACCCTGCCCAAACAGGGTGTCGGCATTGTGCTGATCAGTCACTTTCTTTCTGAAATCAAGGCGCTAAGCGATCGTATTACCGTTCTGCGCGATGGCCGACACATTGCAACGCTTCAGGCTGAAGATTCGAGCGAGGCGCAACTGATTGACCACATGCTCCAGCGGACAGGTGGTGAGGATGCAAGCGAACAGGAAATTCAGCCTGTACGTGCGTTTGGCAACGTTGTTCTGGACGTGAGCGACTGGAAAGCAGGCGGTGTAGAGGTCGAGCATTTTGCCATTCACGCCGGTGAGATTGTCGGGCTTATCGGCCTGACAGGGGCGGGACATTTCGGATTTGCGCGCTCGCTTTATGCCGCAAGCGGTGTGACCGACGGAACGTACCGGTTTCAGGGGAGGTGCAGGCGAAAGTCGATGCGCGGACCATGCAGAAAAAGGGTGTGGCACTGGTGCCAGACCATCGCATGGAAAACGCGCTTGTTGGTGATTGGGACGTACGTGAAAACCTTGCAATGGTGCACCCGTCTTACGCGACTTTTGCTGGCACCGGCATATTGTTCATGCGCCGTGAAGCCCGCGAGGCAGACCGGATGATGGAGCTTATGAACGTCAAGGCGCATTCGCGCAGTCAGTTTGTTAAAGATCTGAGTGGCGGTAACAAGCAGAAGGTTTCGATCGGTAAGTGGCTTTACGGAGCCGACGATCACTATCGCCTGATGATCTTCATCGAACCGACGGAAGGCGTCGATATCGGTGCCAAGCGTGAAATTCACGCGCAGATGCGCCGTTTGGCAGAGAAGGGCGTTGCCGTTCTTGTCACCTCGTCAGACCTCATGGAAGTCGCGGATGTGGCTGACCGTGTCATCCCCTTTGTGAACGGACGTCCCGGGCCAGAAATTGGACGCGATGCGTTTTCTGAAGCGAAATTTATTGCTGCAATGGCAGGAGTTACCCAATGAACGCCCGATCCTCAGCGGTCACACCGCAATCTGCTCGCCATGCGCAGAGTTTCAGCAAAAACTCAAAGGCGAGTGGCTGCTCAAATACAGTACGCTTTTGTGCTTTTCCTCCTGTTCGCCGGCTTTTCACTCACGGTTGACCGCTTTCTGACAGCGAATAATCTTCTCAACATCATCCAGCAGATTTCCATGCTGACCATCGTCGGAGCAGGATTGACTTTCGGCTTTGCTGCCCGTGAGATGGATTTGTCGGTCGGCTATATGGTCGGAATGGCGGGTATTATCGTCCCCTTCTGCTGGTTGCCGGCACACCTTTGCCGCTGGCATTGCTTGCCGGTCTCGGTGCTGGTCTGGTGGTGGGGTCCGTCAATGCAGCGCTTGTAACGCTGGTGGGGGTGCCTTCGTTGATTGCCACACTCGCAACAGGGTCCATTCTTTACGGCATCAACTTTTTGATGACTGGCGGGCGCGCCATCTATGGTGGTCTTCCGGCCAGCTATCTCTGGCTTGGACAAGGCCAGCTGTTTGGTATCCCGGTTCTTGCTTATGCTATGGTGATCGTTGTTTTGTGGCCTGGTTTCTGATGGAACGGACCGTATTCGGCCGGTACATTTATGCGGTCGGCGGCAATCTCAAAGCAGCGGAACTTTCCGGCGTTAACGGTCGTTTTATCGCGCTGCCGCTCTTGTGGTCTGTTCAATTTTCGCAGCCGTTGCCGGCGCGCTTCTTGCAGCACGTCTGGGCTCTGGCCAACCTAACGCGGGTGAACGCTATCTGCTCGACGGCCTCGCCACGGTGTTTATCGGAATGACCATGTTCCGTCCGGGTACTGCAACAATTGCAGGAACTTTCTTCGGTGCACTTTTCATCGGCGTCATCAATAACGGCCTCAACCTCATCGGGATGGACACATACATCCAGAGCATTGTGAAGGGTCTTATCATTCTCGTCGCGGTCGCGGTCGTTTCGCGTACCACCAAACTGAAGCTCCTTTGAGGAACTGCGTTAGGCATTGAACCAAACATCATGAAACATTTGCAACAGACAGGTCTGTCGGAGGCGCACGTGCAAAATCCGAGTAACTCTAATCTCCTCGAACTATACAGAACGATGCGGCGCATCCGCACTTTTGAAGAACGCGTGGGCGAATTGTTCGTGCGCGGCCAGACGGCAGGTTCGATGCTTCACCTGTCCATCGGTGAAGAAGCCGCTGCCGCCGGTGTTTGTGCAGCGATGCAGCCGCAGGATACATTCACGACCCACCATCGCGGACACGGAATATTTCTGGCGCGCGGGGCCGATCCGAAACAGATGATGGCGGAAATCGGCGGTAAGGAAACCGGGTATTGCCGTGGCAAGGGCGGTTCCATGCATATTGCCGATATGGCGCTTGGCCACCTTGGCGCGAACGCAATTGTCGGCGGCGGTATTCCTTCTGTTGTGGGGGCTGGTCTTTCCAGCAATTATCTCAAGAAGAACTCTGTCTCGCTCGCATTTTTGGCGATGGCGCGATGCAGCAGGGCATTTTGTATGAAAGCATGAACATGGCGGCGCTTTGGGGCCTGCCGGTGGTTTTGTTTGCATCAATAATCAATACGGCATGGGAACTCGTGTCGATCAGGCAACTGCCAACACGGCGTTTGAACAGCGCGCGCATGCTTTCGGGCTTAACGGTGCCGTGGTCGATGGCCTTGATGTGGAAGAAGTGAAGGCCACAGCACAAGGGCTCATCGATGATGCGCGTCTGGGCAAACCGGGCTTTCTTTCCGTCACCTGCTATCGTTTCTTCGGCCATGCGCGCATGGACAAGAGCCCATACCGCGCAGAAGCGGAAGAGACGGAAGGGCGCAAGAAAGATCCGGTGAAGTTCACGCGCGATCAGCTGATCTCGACAGGTCTTGCGCAGGAAGGAGCCCTCGACACGATGGACAGCGCAGTTGCTGCGGAGATGGACGCGACGATCGATTTCGCAGTCGAATCCAAAGCTCCGGCACTCACCTCCATGTTCAAAGATGTTTACGCCGTGGGTGAACCTGAACCAGAGCCGGTTCGTGCCCGTATCGACCGCGTACTTTCCAGGGATGAAGCATAATGGTTGCCATGACTTACCGCGATGCGCTGCGTAAAGCGCTGGATGATGCCATGGCTGAAGACAACACTATCGTTGTGATCGGCGAAGAGGTGGGCCGTTATGGGGGGCCTACGGTGTTACCAAAGATCTGATCGGCAAATACGGCCCTGAACGCCTGATCGATACACCGATTTCAGAACCTGCAATTATTGGTGCTGCCGTGGGTGCAGCAATGACCGGGCTGCGCCCGGTCGCTGAACTCATGTATATCGATTTTCTCGGAATGACCATGGATCAACTGGCCAATCAGGCGGCAAAGATCCGCTACATGTTCGGTGGGCAGACCGGAGTGCCGATGGTGTTGCGAACGCAGGGCGGCACAGGACGCTCCGCTGGCGCGCAACACTCGCAGAGCTTAGAGGCATGGATCATGCACACGCCAGGTTTGCGGCTCGCCATGCCTGCTACGGTTCAGGATGCCTATCACATGCTGCGTCAGAGCCTCACAAAACCCGATCCGGTCGTCTTTATCGAGCACAAGGCACTCTACACACGCAAGGAAGAGGTTGATCTCGATGCTGAGCCCTTGGCATGGGGCAAGGCTGCGGTTCGTCGTACAGGCAAGAATCTGGTTATCGTCACCTATTCGCGCCAGCTCTTTTACGCGCTTGATGCAGCTGAAAAACTTTCGGCCAAGGGAATTGAAGCAACCGTTATCGATCTTCGCACGCTCAATCCGCTCGATTTTGATACGGTGCGTGAACATGTCGAGCGTGTAGGCAAGGCCATGGTTGTTTCCGAAGGCGTCTTGACCGCAGGTGTTGCCGCAGAACTTGCCGCCCGCATCACGGAAGAATGTTTCGATTATCTGGAACAACCGGTTGTGCGTGTTGCGGGCGAAGACATCCCGATCTCCGTTTCGCAGGAGCTTGAAGCTGGCAGCGTGCCGACCGCAGAACTTATCCGGTCTGTCGCGGAAAGAATGCTGTCATGACAGAACGTATTCTCAAAATGCCGCGTCTTGGCGAAACGATGGATGAAGGCAAGATTGTCGGCTTCCTCGTCAAGCCGGGCGACAGTTTCAGGCGCGGGGATTCAATTATCGAGATCGAAACCGATAAGACGGTTGCGGAATTCCCGGCGCTTGGCGACGGCACGCTCAATGAATGGATCGGCGCTATAGGGGATCATGTCGTGGTCGGCGCGCCTCTGGCGCGCATCGACATTGGCAGTGGTCCAGACTGGACGGATGATGGCGGCGAAAGCGCGTCTTCTCCTGAGGAGCCGGCTGCGTTGCATCCCGCACGCACAGCCGGTTCCAGCAATGCGCTCATTATAGCCGATCTGGATATGCCGCGTCTTGGTGAGACGATGGAAGAGGGGCGTATCGTACGCTGGCTGAAGGCTGCGGGCGATCAATTCGAGCGTGGCGAAGCTGTACTCGAAATTGAAACCGATAAAACGGTTGCAGAATTTCCAGCTCTTGTGAGCGGCAAGCTGATCGAGGTTCTGCGTCTTGAAGGCGACATGGTGACGGTTGGTGAGGCTATCGCCCGTATTGAGGTCGCGACAGATGCAGTTGTGCAGAAGGGCGAAGTGGTAGACCCTGAAGCGGTTGCACCAGCAGATGTACCGGCGCGCGTTGCGCAAAAGCCTGGGGCTTCCGGCAATGCTGGTCGCACGCGTGCTACGCCGTTGGCTCGCCGGCTGGCCCGCCAGAAAGGCCTTGATATCAACAGTCTTTCAGGATCTGGCCGCAGAGGACGTGTCGAAAAGAGGATGTGCTGGCAGCCGCAAGCGGAACGCAGGCCGACACTGACGTAAAATTCGTGGCGCTGGCAAAAGGCCGTGTGGCCTATACGGATATCGGTCCCCAAAATGCGCGGACCCTGCTGCTGCTTCATGGCTTTTCAGGCGATCGAACGACATGGAGCGGCATAGCCTCCGGCCTGCGTCGTGCGGGTTTCCGCGTTATCGTTCCCGATCTTCCAGCCCATGGCCTGACGACGATCGATGCTTCACACCCGGAAGAATTGAGCGAATTCCTGCCCGCTTTCCTCGATGCCCTTTCCATTCGTCAGGTGGATATCGTGGCCCATTCGCTGGGAGCAGTCGCGGCGGCGGCTTTTGCCTCGGCCCACCCTGCCAGTGTTTCAAGCCTGACACTTGTTGCGCCTGCCGGCCTTGGTTCGGAGATTGACGCAGGCTTTGTATCGGGCATGGCGCAGGCAACGAGTGCCGGTGAGGTTGCACATCTGCTGCGCCGCGTTGCAGCCAAGTCCGTAGAGTTGACGGCTGCTCTGGCAGGAGAGATTGCCGCAACCATGGCAAACGGGCGTCTTAAGGAACTTGCGAAGGCAATCATAGGGCCTTCAGGCCAGCGCGCAGATATTGTTGCTTTGCTCGAAAGGCAGTCACGTTCAAAACCTGTCCGCGTTCTGTTTGGCCTTCAGGACCGTATCATACCGTGGCAGCAGGTAACCGCATTGTCACCTTTTATTGGTGTTCACTTCTTCGCTCAGTCGGGGCATATGCCGCAATGGGATGAGACAAAGGATGTTCTCGATCTGATTTTGAGTGTCATGGGAGAAGACAATGAATGACGTGAGCTCGGCTCAAGGAAGCACAATCGCGGCTTGGTGCCTTCGCCAAAGCAACGCCAGATCTGATGACGGGCTTTGCCAAGGTCAGTAAAACTGCAACGACTTCTGGAGCATTTTCGTCGGCACAGCGCGAACTGATCGCCGTTAGTATTGCGGTCACCAAGGGATGCGAGGATTGCATTCTTTATCACGTCGACGCCGCCATCCGCCATGGCGCAACCGAGCCGGAGTTGGTCGAGGTGCTTGAGGTTGCGGTCGAAATGGGCGGCGGCCCGGCTGTAATGTATGCAGGTAAGGCGTTGGAAGTGTTCCGCGGACTGACGTGAAATGTTGTACGATGAGACTTTCCGAAAACAGGGAGTGTCTCCGGGATCCATTCGGGAGGATTTGAATGGCTTATTTTCTGACCGCAGATGGCGGCACGGAAAGCATCCGCGCGCGGGTCTATGACCTTTCTGGCACGTGTCTGGCAAGTACCGCCGTGCCCTACGAAACGAAATTTTCGAGCGGAGCGCGTGCGGAGCAGAACCCGGAAGACTGGTGGTCTTCTTTCGTTCAGGCTGCGCGCAAAGCGATTTCAGAATCCGCAATTGACCCGACAGCAATTGAAGCCATTACGCTTGCAACGACGAGTTGTACCGTCGTTGCTCTCGATGGTGAGGGCAACCCCTTGCGTCCCTCGATTATTTGGATGGATGTTCGCGCAAGTGCTGAGGCCGAAGCAGTCCTTGCCACGGGCGACGACGCGCTGCTCGCCAATGGCGGCGGGCGTGGTCCTGTTTCGGCGGAATGGATGATCCCCAAGGCGCTTTGGCTCGCTCGCAATGAGCCAGAGATATTCAATAAAGCAGAAACTATCTGCGAGTATCAGGATTTCATGACATTGCGTTTGACGGGTGAAAAGCCGCAAGCCTCAACAATGTGTCGTTGCGCTGGCATTATTCCACGGATCGCGGTGGGTTTCCCAAGACGCTTCTGGAAAAGCTCGGCCTTGAAGCCCTGCTGCAGAAATGGCCATCTCGTGTTGTCGCGCCGAGTGAGGTCATTAGCAATCTGTGCGCGGCGGCAGCGACTGAACTTGGTCTTTCGCAGAAAGTGAAAGTAGTTCAGGGGGCCGATGCGCTGATCGGCATGATCGGTCTCGGCGTTGCCAAACCTGGACAGCTGGCACTGATCACCGGCTCGTCGCATCTGCAATTTGGCGTTTCCGACAAGCCTTTGCACGCGCCTGGGATCTGGGGCAGCTATCCGGATATGGTTTATCCAAAGCGCTATATTATCGAAGGGGCCAAACCTCGACGGGTTCGATCATCGCCTGGCTTGGTCGGATGATGAACGGCACCATGGATATGGAAGAACTGAACCGCAAGGCGGCGGCACTGGAACCGGGTGCGGATGGCTTGCTTGTGCAGGACCATTTTCAGGGCAATCGCACGCCTTATACCGATCCGCTATCGCGAGGCGCAATCGTCGGGCTGACGCTTGCGCATGAGCCACATCACGTATTCCGCGCGATCATGGAAGGCATCAGTTTCGGCACCCGCGCCATTCTCGATGCTATGGCAGATGCTGGCTATCGCGGACGTGAAATCACGGTCGGGGTGGTGCCAGTGCTTCGCCGCTTTGGCTCCAGATACATGCGGATACAGCCGGTTTGCCTGTCTGCGTGCCACGGTCGCGCGATGCGCCTTCGGTAGGCGCCGCCGTTCTGGCAGCACACGGCGCCGGACATTTTGCGAGTATCGATGATGGTATTGCCGCCATGGTCAAACCGGGCACATGCATTGAGCCTCGCCCGCGCGAAACAGAGATCTATAACGAGATTTATCAGCAATATCGGGCGCTTTATCCGGCTTTGAAGTCCGTTCGCTCCGCTTGATAAAGACTGTTGAGGTGGACTGATGCTCAAAGATTTTCGCTGACCGGTAAAAACGCCGTTATCACGGGCGGCGCAAAAGGGATCGGACGGGCCATCGCCGAACTCTTCGTCGAGGCGGGTGCAACTGTTATCATTATCGACCGCGATGTGGTCGCGGGTGAAGCGGCTGTTGCCGAGCTAAACACCAATCGAGCAGCTTCGGCGCAATTCTATGCGCTGGATGTGACAGACCGGGATGCCAGCGAACAGGTGGCCGAAGCTATAACGCGTAATATCGGCGCGCCCGACATCCTCATCAATAATGCAGGTATCGTCAGGAATGGGCCTGCAAGCGATGTCACGGAAGCGGACTGGCGTACAGTGATTGACGTCAATCTCAATGGCGTTTTCTACTGCGCGCAAGCGTTTGGAAAGCGCATGGCCTCGGTCGGGCGTGGGGCGATCGTTAATATCTCTTCCATGTGCGGAGCAATCGTTGTCCACCCTCAACCGCAGATCGCCTATAACGCCGCCAAGGCGGGTGTAAATCTCATCACGAAGTCACTGGCGGTTGAGTGGGCGAAGCAGGGCGTACGGGTGAATGCTGTCGCCCCGGTTACACCGCGACGGAACTGACACTGGCCGGACGCAGCAATAAAGAATGGTTTTCTACCTGGCTTGCCATGACGCCGCAGGGGCGGTTGGGTGAGCCGCGAGAAGTCGCCAATGCGGTTTTGTTTCTCGCGTCCGATGCTGCAAGCTTCGTAACCGGCACTGTGTTGGCGGTTGATGGCGGCTATACGGCTCTTTGAATTTCTGGAGGAGTTAAAATGGAACATCCGGCAAAGATCGCGCTTGTTACCGGCGCCAGTCGGGGTATTGGGCGCGCAATTGCTGTGGGTATGGCCCAACGCGGCTTCGATGTGGTGATCAATGACATTGAACGCCAGAAAGATGCGCTCGAAGAGGTCGCGAAAGAAGTCACTGCTATCGGTCGTCGCGCTCTGGCGGTTCATGCCGATGTAAGTAACAAGGGCGATGTCGAGGCGATGGTACAGAAAGCTGTCGGCACTTTTGGCCGCATTGATGCCGTTGTCAACAATGCGGGCATTTTGATTGCCAGCGACGTCGAACATCTCAAGGAAGAGCACTGGGACAGCGTTCTCGACGTAAATGCCAAGGGCACATTCCTCGTCGTGCAGGCCGTTTTACCTTACATGAAGAAACAGAAATACGGTCGCATCGTGAATATCGCCTCTATCGGCGGCAAGCATGGCGCACCGGAACAGGCGCATTATTCCGCATCGAAGGCCGCTGTGATGGGCTTTACGCGGGTGCTCGCGCAGGAGGTGGGCACTTTTGGCATCACGGCAAACTGCATCTGCCCCGGTATCATTTTGACCGATATGGGCCGCGTCAATCTTGATGACGTTGCAATACGTGAAGCCTGGCAGGAGAAGACCGCCATGCGACGGATCGGTGATCCCGAAGATGTAGTGGGACCAGTTGCATTTTTGCGTCCGATGATGCCGCTTTCATAACGGGGCAGAGTCTCAATGTCGATGGGGTATCGTATTGAGTTAAAGTCACTGCTTAAAAGTTATTCATGAAATACATCATATGGCAAAAGGGAATTTTGCCATATGTGGTCGCGTCAAACTAGCGTTCATATTGACTGGAAAGGGGCCGAGATCGGACTGTCAGCTTTCCGGGAGCGAAACTAAAAAGCAGACATGCGTTTGCGTTCGAGATAGAAAGTAGGTTCGAATCTCTTCCGGCGCGCCCGGCAGGATTCGAACCATCTGATGGCTGCGAGCCTATTGGAGTGACATTCGTCCGCTTTTGGGGAGCGCTAATTAGAGTCTGAATGTCCGGCTTGGGGCGCAAAGCGGACTGGCAGCTTAGAGGCTACCGAAACCGCGTTCAGTCGGAGGCTATAGACCTTCAACGATATTACCTAGCTTGGGTATTTTCAGGCAAAATCAGGTTGGAATAAGTTGTTCCAAGCGCCAATGAAAGCTCGTAAATCGTTATGATTGTCGGGTTGCGCTGTCCCCTTTCAAGGCTGCTCAGATACTGCTGGCTGAAGCCTGAACGCTCCGCCACTTGTTCCTGTGTCAGGCCTTTTCTTTTCGTATCCGGGCAAAATTATCGCCAACGATTTTTCGCACATCCATGCGTGAATTGTTGGCACTTTACATACTATAAGTTTATTAACTATAATATGTAAAACGAGCATCAATGGCTGCGCTGCTCTCTATGCTGTCGCGGCGTGTGCTGAGAGAAGGGTTTAGTAAGGCGGGGTAATAATTGCGGTGCGATTAGTTTGCTAACTGCGTTTCGGCTTTCTGCCCGCTTTGAGCCCGGTGGGTTTCGCGTCGTTGGTGTTAGGTTCGGCGAACAGTGCACCAATGGGAACGCCGAGTACGATATCCTCCTTCCGGAAACATCAACGATACGCTTCCTGAATATTTAAGATAGCCCCGTTTGTTCACTTCATGTTTCGACGGCGCCCGCAATTCAGGGCAAGCGACCGCTGCCGTCTTCGGATGGCGCTCGAGATTCTGGCGGTTAAGGCACTCGAGAACCCGCTTTGCCTCGTCCTCGTTCAGGGCGATCTGCAGTCGACCCTCAAAGGTGACTGGATGGCCCTTGAAGGCATCAATCACCGACCACGTGCCGTCGCCATTCTTTTGAAGTTTATATCCATTCTCTATCATCGTTTTCTCCCGCATTCCTCCGCCGATTTGCACGTGATGCGCAAGGAAGTGCTGCGCTCATTCGAATGAAGCCTCTTCCGCCAGCCAGCCGTCATCCGTGCGCATATGGATATTTTGCAGTCGAGATATTCGCGTGTTGTCGTATCAAGTCGGTGAATGAGGATTAACGAAGCTGAGGCTCGAATGGTTCCCCTTGGGGATGGAATGGCGGGCTGCTGCTGAAATACTGCAGAGCTGTTCCAGTGCATATTGGTACAATCTGCCACTTATATGCCGGAGAAATCAGCTGCGCTCGATATAGCGGCCACTCAACCGGACCGCCCTGGCCAGTTGCCTTGACCTTTCACGAAGCGGCCTATGTAATATTGTGCCTAAAAAATGGGAAGGAGAATTCAATGAGGATGATCCTGTACAGCGCCTTGACGATGGCCGTAATAGGCGCCGCTGCGAGCGGATGTACGACGGAGGAACGACGAACAGCCGGTTATGGTGTCGGCGGTGCCGCGATCGGCGGTCTTGCCGAGCTGCCATTGGAGGTAACACGCGTGGCGCGCTGACCGGTGCAGCTATTGGCGCAGCAGCAGGCACGCTCGTCGGCGTCGCTCAGACCCGTAATGGTGTTCAGTACTGCCGCTATCGTGATCAGTATGGCCGTGTTTTTGAAGCACGTTGCCGTTAAAGCCTGTTCCGAAAACGTTAGATAGTTTTCAGGATAAGGTGCACGTAAAACAATAAAGTAGAGCATGTTGCCCAAAGTTGGGGGCGTCTACGCTGTAAAGCGTTTGCTACGGAGCGCTTGCGGCTCTGATTGTGTCAAACGACGGTATCGGGCCGAGATCGCGCTAAAACAAACAAATTGGGGCGCCGATCCGATCAATCGGATCGGCGCCCTATATGTCAGGCCTATTGGCTGAAGTTTCGTCCGTCGGCGCGTTTTGCAAAACGCAGCACGATGAAACCGGCAAGTCCGGCAACAAGCGAACCGATCAATATTCCGATCTTCGCTTCGTTCTGCAACAGCACATCATCGAATGCGAGAAGCGAGATAAACAGGCTCATGGTGAAGCCGATGCCGCATAGCAGGGTCGTTCCGAGCATTTGCGGCCAGCTTGCCCCGGCGGGCAAATCGACGATTCCGCCTTTCACCAGCAGCAACACTGCGCCGAAAATGCCGATCAGCTTGCCAATGGCCAAACCGGCGGCAACGCCCATGGTAACCGGTGCGAAGAAGGCTTCCATGCCGAGACCGGAAAAGCTGACGCCCGCATTGGCGAAGCCGAATATGGGCACGATGATGAACGACACCGGCTTGATCAGACTGTGCTCAAGCAGATGCAGCGGGCTTTCGGAGGCGGTTGCTTCAGGTTTCGCGGGCGTGCGCTTGATCGGAATGGTCAGTGCCAGCAAAACGCCTGCAATGGTCGCGTGGACGCCGGAGCGATAGGTGAAGAACCACAGTACGATGCCCAGTAGCAGATAGGGTGTCAGACGCTTCACGCCGCCAAGATTCAAGCCGATCAGGGCCGCGACAACCGCCGCAGCCAACCCCAGATCCATCAAGGAAACACCGGTTGTATAGAATAGTCCGATGACGATCACAGCGCCAAGGTCGTCAATGATGGCAAGCGCTGCAAGAAACACTTTAAGCGAGGTTGGAACTCTTGGTCCCAGCAGGAGATGACGCCAAGCGCGAATGCGATATCCGTTGCAGCCGGGATCGCCCAGCCGTGGGAAGCACCATTATCGAGATTGAACGAAAGATAGACCAGAGCAGGCACTGCCATGCCCGCTGCAGCCGCTACACCGGGCAGAATGCGGCGTGGCCACGACGAAAGATGGCCATCGACCATCTCACGCTTGATCTCCAGTCCGACCATCAGGAAGAACACCGCCATGAGAGCATCATTGACCCAATGTTGAACCGAAAGTGGCCCAAGATAGGCATGAAGAGCGCTGAAATAAGTTTCGGAAAATGGCGAGTTTGCAACCAGCAATGCGGCTATGGCTGCAGCTATAAGCAGCAGCCCGCCCGACGACTCGCTGTCAAGAAAATTGCGTATAGTATTTTGAATGCGACCAGCCATGGCAGCTCCCTGACAGAAACGGTTAAGAACAGTCTCCGTATTCAGGGTAATCCCTGGGCGCACGCAGCACACGCCATGATGCCAAGATAGCGACAAATTCTGCGGTTTCAAGTCGCTTTATGAAGCCGCGATTCAATTATTGAAAGAAATCGCATCGCATTTCATTCCATCAATAATAGTTTCGAATTGATTGCTTTCGATTTGGGGATATGTATGAGTAGTATCAATTATTTACTTGTATATATTTTAAGCGATCAGTTTCAATCGAACGATTATTTATCGTTATTTCCTGTTTTCATTTGGGGTGTGTTTCGATCTGACCGGATCGGATCGGCCTTCGTTTCGCTTCGGTCAAATTATGCTCCAGTGTCAGCGGATATGACCAATGTTGGAGGGAGCGCTTGACAAGCCGTGCCCGGCTTTCCATGCTCGGTGACACAATTTGAACAAGATTATTCAGGGAACGGAGAGCAGTTATGACAATCGGAAAACTCACTCGGCGTGGCGTGGTTGCTGCATTTGCCGGGATTTTTGTTGTCGGGGCCAGTATCGCCGTTGCGCAAGCTCCGGCCTTCTTCCGCATCGGCACCGGAGGAACAGCGGGCACCTATTATCCGATTGGCGGACTGATCGCGAATGCGATTTCCGGAGCAGGCGATAAAGGCGTTCCGGGTTTGGTGGCCACGGCGGTTTCATCGAACGGTTCGGTCGCCAATATCAACGCTATCCAGTCCGGCTCGCTGGAATCCGGTTTTACCCAGTCGGATGTGGCTTACTGGGCATATACGGGCACGGGGCTTTATGACGGCAAGGGCAAGGTGGAAGATCTGCGCCTGATTGCTACGCTCTATCCGGAAACCATCCATCTGGTCGCGCGCAAGGGCGCGGGATCGAATCCGTGGCCGATCTCAAGGGAAAACGCGTTTCCATCGATGAGCCGGGATCGGGCACGATCGTCGATGCTCGCATTGTGCTGGAAGCTTACGGATTGAGCGAAAGCGACATCAAGGCCGAGCATTTGAAGCCGGGACCGGCGGGAGAACGTCTGAAGGATGGCGCCCTTGATGCCTATTTCTTCGTCGGTGGTTATCCGACCGGCGCAATCTCGGAGCTGGCTACGTCGAATGGCATTTCGCTGGTTCCGATTTCCGGCCCTGAAGCGCAGAAGATTCTCGAAAAATACTCGTTCTTCTCGAAGGATACAGTTCCGGCCGATACCTATAAGGATGTGGGCCAGACCGACACTCTGGCAGTCGCCGCACAATGGGTAACGAGCGCCAAGCAGCCGGAAGAGCTCGTCTACAATATCACCAAAACCCTGTTTAACGACGACAGCAGAAAAGCCTTCGATGCCGGGCACGCAAAGGCAAGCTTATCAAGCGATACGGCAACGACCAGCCTCGGCATTCCGCTGCATCCCGGTGCGGAGCGCTTCTACAAGGAAGCAGGCGTTCTGAAATAAGTCGCCGTTCCGGTTTGGATGAACAAGATGCACGGAGTTTCACCAGAACTCCGTGCATTTGCTTCCAGCCAACAAAGAAACATTAAAACAAGTGGTTAGGGCAGTTTTGATTCAGTTGGATCAACCACGCTCTGAATGGAGAGGCCAGTATGGTGAGCGAGCAAGAGGCGAAACTGTCGCCCATGGAACTGGATGAAGCCAAGGCGCGCGAACTGGAAGAGAAGTTCGACTCAGAGATTCGCTTTCGCCCGCTGGGGCCGCTCGCAGCCCGTATAGTCGGCGCGCTGTTGATCGCGCTTTCCATTTTCCACTATTACACTGCGGGTTTCGGCCTTCTGTCGGAAATGGTGCATCGCGGCATTCATCTTTCCTTTGTGCTCGGCCTCGTTTTCCTTGTTTTCCCGTTTTCCCGCAAGGGATACGACAAGCCCACCACATCGTCATGGCTGAGACCACTTGGCATTTCCATCATCGATTGGGCCCTGGCAATCATCGCGGTCGTGTCCGTTGCGCATGTTCCGCTGATACCGCTCGACGATCTGGCTTTCCGTGTCGGCAACCCAACAACGACGGATGTCGTTCTCGGCGGTCTTCTCATTCTGATCCTTCTGGAAGCGACGCGGCGTTCCGTCGGTTGGCCACTTCCGATCATATCTGTCCTGTTCATGCTTTATGCGATCTATGGGCAGCATATGCCGGGCATTCTCGTGCATCCGGCGCGACGGTCAGCCAGCTTGTCAATCATCTTTATCTGACGACACAAGGTATCTACGGTATCGCGCTCGGCGTGGTTGCAACTTACGTCTTTCATTTCGTGCTGTTCGGGGTTTTGCCACCCGCATCGGCCTCGGTCAGCTGTTTCTGGATTGCGCGGCCTGGGTAGCGGGCCGTTTCGCAGGCGGCCCAGCAAAGGTTTCCATTTTCGGGTCCGCTCTGTTCGGCATGATTTCGGGTTCGTCGGTCGCCAATACGGTGACGGTGGGTTCGCTGACGATCCCGGCGATGATCCGGCTCGGTTACAAGCGCCACTTCGCCGCCGCCGTGGAGTCCGCATCATCGACAGGCGGGCAGATCACGCCGCCGATCATGGGGCAGCCGCGTTCCTGATGATCGAATTCCTGAATCTGCCTTATACGACAATTATTCTGGCTGCCATCGTGCCTGCCTTCATGCACTTCTTCGGTGTGCTGATGCAGGTTCATTTCGAAGCCAAGCGTAACGGCTTGCGCGGCATGACGAAGGAAGAGCTGCCTGACCTGAAGGAAGCCTTCAAGCGTGACTGGCCGACCGTCATTCCGCTGATCGTGCTGATTGGCGTTCTGCTGTCGGGTTATACGCCTTATCTGGCTGCATTCTGGGGTATTACGCTCTGTATTGCGGTGGGATTGCTCAATCCGCGCAAGCGCATGTCGATAGGCGAGATTTTTGACGGACTGCGCGACGGGGCCAAATATGCGCTTGCCGTTGGCGCGGCGGCGGCGACTGTCGGCATCATCGTCGGTGTGGTGACGCTTACTGGTGTCGGCTTCAAGATCTCCTACATCGTGACATCGACGGCCGCGCAGCTTGCGACCTATTTCGGCACTGTTCTGCCCGCGGCCTGGTTTGGCCCACAAACATTGACGCTGCTATTCACGCTCATCATGACGGGGATTGTCTGCATTCTGATGGGCTGCGGCATTCCGACGACAGCCAATTACATCATCATGGCCACAATTGCCGCACCCGCGTTGGGGCTGCTGGGCGTTGAGCCGATTGTGGCCCACTTCTTCGTTTTCTATTATGGGGTGTTGGCAGATATTACACCGCCTGTTGCGCTCGCGGCTTATGCGGCGGCGGGTATGGCAGGTGCTGATCCGTTCAAGACTGGCAATACGGCCTTCCGGCTCGGCCTCGGCAAGGTGCTGGTGCCATTTGTTTTCGTTTTCTCCCCATCGCTTCTGCTGGTTACGTCGAACTTCAACTGGCCTGATTTCCTGGTGGCATTCCTCGGTTGTGCCATAGGCATCACTGCTTTGGGCGCCGCATTGTCAGGCTTTTCCTGGTGCGCACCAAGGCGTGGGAAAATGTCCTGATGGTTTTGCGGCCATTCTCCTGGTTGCACCGGAGATCTACTCATCGATCGTGGGACTGCTGTTACTGGTGCCGGTTGTGGTTCGCCACCTTTCGTCGCTGAGGCAGCCACAGGCAGTATAGGGATTGCCTGATCGGTGACGCACGGCAGACAGCAAGCCGTGCGTCACTGTTGAAACAGCGTTACTGGTTGATTTCAGGCTCAACGAGCTTCTTCAACTTCTCCAGAGATTCTTGCCAGCCGAGATAGCAGGCTTCAGCCGGAATGATATCGGGTACGCCTTGCTGTTCGATGTTGATTTCCGTTCCAACCGAAACTGCTTTCAACGTTATCGTGACTTTCATTTCGCCCGGCAGGTTCGGGTCGTCGAAACTGTCCGTATAGACCAGCCGTTCTCCCGGAACGAGTTCGACATATGTGCCGCCAAAGGAATGGCCGCCGCCGGTCGTGAAATTGCGAAATGACATTCTGTGTTTGCCGCCGACCTTTGCCTCAAGCTCGTGGACGGTGCAGGTGAAGCCATATGGCGGGAGCCAGCTGGCCACCGCATCCGGCTCGATGAATGCGCGATAAACCTTCTCCGGCTTGGCGGCGAATACACGGTGCAGGCGAATAGTGCTGGGCATGGTTTCCTCCTTTGTCGTTTCGGTTCAATGGTTGGCAGGCTGTTTGAAGAGCAGGCTTATATATCGCTTGAGATGGTCGATGCTTTCGACCGCGCGCCGCGGATCGCCGCTGGCCTTGGCGATGATGAAAGCCCCTGAATAACGGCCTGGGTATGAAGAGCGAGGCTCTCGGCGGTGAAATCGCCTGCGGCCGGATAGCGCTCCATCGTGGCCGCGATATCGGGAACAAGCGTATCCGCATGGCTTGAAATGCTGTCCCAGCAGGCATTCCGAATTACGGAATTGGTCTCGTAGACCTCCTGCGCCATAGTGCCGACGAGACAGGTGAAGTCGGGCAGGTCGCCTTGAATCAGTTGCTTACGCAGCTCGACATAGGCCAGTACGCGCTCAAGCGGGTCTTCAGGAGCGTGGTAAGCCGCATCTGCAAAGAACGCGCCCGTCATTTCCGACCAGTAGTTCGCGGCGGCTACCGCCAGATCTTCCTTGCTGGAGAAATGATGAAAGAAAGCGCCTTTCGATAAGGATGCCTTCGTGCAGATGTCATCAACCGTCGTTGCAGTGTAACCCTTGGTGCGAATAACGCTCAATGCCGCATCAAGCAGGTTGGACCGGGTCAACGGATTTTGTTTGCGTGCCATAATCTTACTCCTATAAATACAATACCAACCAGTTGGTATGAAATCAAGTGGGCAATTGCAGTTTGCTAATTGCTGTAAGGAGGCGCTTGTCGGCAGGTGCGACGTGGATGATTCTTGAAACAGGTTTGGATTCGAGAGCCAGACTGAGTTTGTGGATAAGTTGATGTCATTGAAAATGCCCGAAAATCGGGCGTTCTGCAGCAAAATCGAAAATTCTTATTCTTTCTTCGTGACCCTTGCTTGACACTCGTCCGAGAACCCCTTAAACGACCGCTCACACCGGACGGAAACGCCGGTGCGACGCAGCCGCAAGGTTGCCGAGAAATGAGCGGGTGTAGCTCAGTTGGTTAGAGTGCCGGCCTGTCACGCCGGAGGTCGCGGGTTCGAGCCCGTCACTCGCGCCACTTTCCTCTCAACAAATCGATAGATTGACCGTTGACACGAAAGTGGCGCCCACCGCCGTTTTGCTTCTTTTCAAACCCAAATTGCTGATACCGAAGGGACGTTGATGCGTCCTGTGAATGATTTTGTAATATCGCAATTCTTCTCCAAACACGCGCTTGACACTTGTTCGAGAACCCCTTAAACGACCGCTCACACCGGGCGGAAACGCCGGTGCGACGCAGCCGCAAGGTTGCCGAGAAATGCGCGGGTGTAGCTCAGTTGGTTAGAGTGCCGGCCTGTCACGCCGGAGGTCGCGGGTTCGAGCCCGTCACTCGCGCCACTTTCCTCTCAACAAATCGATAGATTGAACGTTGATACGAAAGTGGCGCTACCGCCTTATCTTCAAGAATCTTCATGGGAATTGCCAAGGCGTAGCGACTTCGTCGAGCCGCGCACTTGTTATTTGGAAAATTGCTTCCAGGACAGATAAGCGACCGACAGAATGATCGCTGCAATGGCGAGAAGATCGCCGCTGGCGAGCAGGTACTGGCTCATGCGTGACCTCCTTGCGATGCTTCGGCTGAGACTGCGTTTCATGATAGCTGGGGCGAATGCGATCTGAAGGCATGGCTTCGCAAAGCTTTCAGCAATTGGAACGGTTCCATTCCAACTTTACCTGTAAATGCGAACGGAATTTTTCACCTGCGGACCATTGGCCCCGGAGCGGTTTGCATGGCAAAAGCCGGCGGCTGCGCCAATGCATTGCCATGGAGCGAATTTCCTGTTTTCAATCGCGTGGAAACGGATGACAGGAACGGATCGCTGCGACGATGGCCCGACACGCTCTTCTTGGTGTGCTTGCAACGTTTTTGATTCTTGCCGGATGTGGCTCACCCCGCGCCGTGCTGTGGCACGGGCCGAATTCAAGCCCGCAATCGGTGGCCGCAGCCAATGCCGCCATCGTCAAACCTGCGAAACCGGCGGCAGTGGTTCCCATCTATGTTGCGACGAGCCGCCAGCGTTCGGATGATTTCTCGCAACCTTACAATTCCAAGCGCTCCGAAACGCTGAATTTTGCGCAGGTCGATGTCGGTATTCCGGCGGCCCATGTCAAAGGACAGGTCGAGTCGACCGGTTACAAACCTGATCCCGCCAAAAATTTCGCTGCCACGGCATTTCAGCCGTATGACAATGCAGAACAGTTTCTCGCTCAATTGAATGCCGCTCTGGCGAAGCAGGGACAGAAGGACAAGGAAATCCTGATCTTTGTGCACGGCTACAACAATAATTTTGCCGATAGCACATTTCGTCTGGCGCAATTCGTCCATGACTACAGGATGAAATCGGTGGCGGTTGAATATGCCTGGCCGTCGGGCGGCGATCTGGGGCTTTATGTCTATGATCGTGATAGCGCGGACTTCGCACGGGACGGTCTGGCGCGCTTGCTGGAACTTGTGGCTCGCAGCAATGCTGAACACATTGTCCTGTTAGGGCACTCCATGGGCAGCTTCGTCACCATGGAGGCTTTGAGAACCTTGTCCTTGCGTGGCGAAAAGAACGTGCTGGGCCGCATCAGCGCTCTGTTGCTCGCCGCGCCCGACATAGACCTCGATGTCTTTGAAAAGCAGATCAAGGATATCGATCCCATGCCGCATCCGACAGCTGTGATGACATCGCGCAGCGATCGCGCGCTCGGTGTCTCTTCCTTCATCACCGGCGGCCACGCGCGGGTAGGGGACGGCACCAGTATTCCGACGCTCCAGAAATATGGAATCGCGGTGATAGACGCGACCGACGTGGATGGTGGGGCGCACAATGTCTTTGCATCGTCGCCATCGCTCATGGCTCTGGTCAGTGACGGCACTCTTTCGCTGGGCGCTTTGAACGGACGGGAAAACCAAACGACAGGGCAAGCGGTGCTGGCAGACGGTGCTTCTGCAATCAAGGGAGCCGCATCGCTTGTGCTTTATCTGCCGGGCAGACTAGTCGGGGTGACGGCTTCCGCTGCTCCTTGAGTTTATCTAACTGCGAGTGCCGAAACCCACTGCTTTCATACCCAAATTGCAGGCCATTGATTCTCCCGATAATTGCCAGTGGTTTGATACCCGTCCGTTATCAATCTCGTTTCAAACGTCAAATTCCCAAAACCACTGGATATATGGAGTGACCAGTGGTCATTTTGATTCCGACATTTGCTCAACTCTAATATCCGACGGATGCCAATGTCGGAATCAGACCAGTTGGCGGGGATGAGGGTGCGACTTTTCCTCACGAAATTATGATCTTTTCATGTTATACGGGGTTTCTGTGGGGTAAACGGGCTTGATGCCGTGTCTTGTTAAGCATCTTGGCTCGTCTTTGCCCAACAGATAGTGCCGGAGGGGTTGCGCTTGCGCACGCGCTGCGATAACCGTCCGGGCGAAAAGCGCTTAGTTCGCACGGCATGCCTTTTGAAGCTGCTTGGGGCGACGAGGATGCACAGATGCAATGTGTCGCATGGTCGTCGGCCCCAAAAGCTTATGACAGGCGGCGCAGCCTCGTATTCAAGCCGGATAAAGGACCATGAACGAGCTTTTAAGTTCCTATTTGCCGATCGTCATCTTTCTCGGCATCGCGATGGTAATTGGTGTAGCCTTCTGGTTGCGCCGTTCCTCGTCGCATATAGACAGCCCGACCCCGAAAAGCTTTCTGCTTACGAGTGCGGCTTCAATGCCTTCGATGACGCCCGCATGAAATTCGACATCCGTTTCTATCTGGTGTCGATTCTCTTCATCATCTTCGATCTGGAAGTCGCCTTCCTTTTCCCATGGGCTGTGTCCTTTGGTGAAATCGGCTGGTTCGGCTTTGCGTCGATGATGGTGTTCCTGGCGTTCTGACCATCGGCTTCATTTATGAATGGAAGAAGGGAGCGCTGGAATGGGATTGACCACAGCCAACACAACGCTCGTGGCTCCGCAGCCGAAGGGCATTCTTGACCCGCGCACGGGCAAGCCTGTCGGTTCCGACGATGCATTCTTCAACGATCTGAACAGCGAGCTTTCCGACAAGGGATTCATCGTCACCTCCGCTGACGCCCTGATTACCTGGGCGCGTACCGGTTCGCTGATGTGGATGACCTTCGGTCTCGCATGCTGCGCCGTGGAAATGATGCACATTTCCATGCCGCGTTATGACGCTGAACGTTTCGGTATCGCCCCGCGTGCATCGCCGCGTCAGTCCGACGTGATGATCGTTGCAGGCACGCTGACCAACAAGATGGCGCCCGCGCTCCGCAAGGTCTACGACCAGATGCCGGAGCCGCGTTACGTTATCTCGATGGGTTCCTGCGCTAATGGCGGCGGTTACTACCACTATTCCTATTCGGTGGTGCGTGGCTGCGATCGCGTGGTTCCGGTCGACATCTATGTTCCGGGCTGCCCTCCGACCGCTGAAGCGCTGCTTTACGGCATTCTTCTTCTCCAGAAGAAGATTCGCCGCACGGGTACGATCGAGCGTTAATCCGGTCTCTGGACCGGTTTGCGCCATACAGGTTTTGTTAGGGTTCGACTGACACCGCCGCGTGGGATTTCTCCCAAAAGTCTCCCAAGGCAAGTGCAGTGTGAGTTCTAAATAAGGAAGTTAGGAAAATGAGCGAAGAAGCTCTCGGTGAACTTTCCGGTTACATCAAGGAACGCCTCGGCGACGTGATCGAAGAGGCGAAGCTTGCTTATGGCGAGTTGACGCTTTCGGTTCCGGCCGCGAGCATCATCAGCGTTCTGACCTTCCTGCGTGACGATGTGCAATGCCAGTTCGTCAACCTGACGGATATTTCGGGCGTCGACTATCCGCAGCGCGCCAAGCGCTTCGATGTCGTTTACCAGCTGATGTCTCCGCGCCAGAACCAGCGCATTCGCGTCAAGGTACAGGCTGACGAAGATACGCTGGTGCCTTCCGCAGTGCCGGTCTTCGTCGGTGCTGAATGGTTCGAGCGTGAAACCTACGATATGTACGGCGTTCTGTTCTCCGGTCATCCGGATTTGCGCCGCATCCTGACCGATTACGGTTTCGAAGGCCATCCGCTGCGCAAGGACTTCCCGCTCACCGGCTTCGTTGAAGTTCGTTACAACGACGAGCTGAAGCGCGTCGTCTATGAGCCTGTGCAACTGCGCCAGGAATTCCGCAATTTCGATTTTCTCTCGCCATGGGAAGGGACGGATTACGTTCTGCCGGGCGATGAGAAAGCAAAGGCGAACTGAGGGCAGACTCATGGGCGCAGGCGAAAGATTGAACGGTCAATGTCTTTGCGGAGCGGTGAAATTCACCGCCGTTCCGGTCAAGATGGAAATGGATGTCTGCCATTGCAGCATGTGCCGGCAATGGTCGGGCGGTACATTTATGGCCGTTAATTGCGGCACGTCCGTCGAGATCGAGGACGAAGCTGCCCTGACGATCTATTCCTCCTCGGAATGGGGTGAGCGCTGCTTCTGCTCGACGTGCGGTTCTTCGCTGTTCTGGCGCGGTGTCCATGATGGAATGACGGTCGTTTCGATGCAGGCTTTCGCCGAGCCGGAACGGTTCCATTTCGCCGAAGAAATCTTCATCGATAACAAGCCTGCGAATTACGATTTTGCCAATGACACCCACCGGATGACCGGCGAGGCGTTCTTGGCGGCTCTTGCAGCCAAACAGGAAGCTGAACATGGCTGAGACTCAGGTCCGCAATTTCAATATTAACTTCGGTCCGCAGCATCCTGCCGCGCACGGTGTGCTGCGTCTGGTGCTTGAACTCGACGGCGAAGTCGTCGAACGCGTCGATCCGCATATCGGCCTGCTGCATCGCGGCACCGAGAAGCTGATGGAAGCCAAGACCTATCTTCAGGCTGTGCCTTATCTCGACCGCCTCGATTACGTGGCGCCGATGAATCAGGAGCACGCCTATGCGCTTGCCGTCGAACGCCTGCTCGGCATCGATGTGCCGAAGCGCGGTCAGCTTATCCGCGTTCTCTATTCGGAAATCGGCCGTATCCTGAACCATCTTCTCAACGTGACCACGCAGGCCATGGACGTTGGCGCGCTGACGCCGCCGCTCTGGGGCTTCGAGGAGCGCGAAAAGCTGATGGTGTTCTACGAACGCGCCTGCGGCGCGCGTATGCACGCGGCCTATTTCCGTCCGGGCGGCGTCCATCAGGATCTGCCGGATCAGCTCGTGGAAGACATCGGAAAATGGATCGATCCGTTCTTCACCACGCTTAAAAATCTTGATGACCTCATCACGCCGAACCGCATTTTCAAGCAGCGTAACGTCGATATCGGCGTCGTGAAGCTGGAAGACGCATGGGCATGGGGCTTCTCGGGCGTCATGGTTCGTGGTTCGGGCGCTGCATGGGATCTGCGCAAGTCGCAACCTTACGAGTGCTACCACGAGATGGAATTCGACATCCCGGTCGGCAAGAACGGCGACTGCTACGACCGCTACCTGATCCGCATGGAAGAAATGCGCCAGTCGGCGCGCATTATGCGCCAGTGCGTCGATCTTCTGCTCGGCAAGGAGCGCGTCGGTCCGGTTTCCAACACCGACAACAAGATCGTGCCGCCGAAGCGCGGCGAGATGAAGCGCTCGATGGAAGCGCTCATCCACCACTTCAAGCTTTACACGGAAGGCTACCACGTGCCTGCCGGTGAAGTTTACGCGGCAGTTGAAGCCCCGAAGGGCGAATTTGGCGTCTTCCTCGTCTCGGACGGCTCCAACAAGCCTTATCGCTGCAAGCTGCGCGCTCCGGGCTTTGCCCATCTTCGCCATGGATTTCCTGTGCCGCGGCCATATGCTGGCCGACGTGTCGGCAATTCTTGGCTCGCTCGATATCGTGTTTGGTGAGGTTGACCGCTGATGTCCGTTCGCCGTCTCGCAGATGATGCCGTCCAGCCAGCTACTTTCGCGTTCAGCGCGGAAAATGAGGCTTGGGCGCACAAGACGATTGCAAAATTCCCCGAAGGCCGTCAGCAGTCGGCTGTCATTCCGCTGCTCATGCGTGCGCAGGAACAACAGGGCTGGGTCACGAAGGCTTCGATCGAATATGTCGCCGCCATGCTCGACATGCCACTGATCCGCGTTCTGGAAGTCGCGACTTTCTATACGCAGTTCCAGCTGAAGCCGGTTGGCACACGCGCGCACATTCAGGTTTGCGGCACCACGCCATGCATGTTGCGCGGTTCGGAAGCGCTGATGGATGTCTGCCGTCACAAGATCAACCACGACCCGTTCGAGCTCAATGCCGACGGAACCCTGTCGTGGGAAGAAGTGGAATGCCAGGGCGCTTGCGCCAATGCGCCGATGGTCATGATCTTCAAGGACGCTTATGAAGATCTGACGCCGGAACGCCTTGCCGAAATCATCGACGCTTTCGAAGCTGGTAAGGGTGACAGCGTTAAACCAGGTCCGCAGATTGATCGTGTGACGTCTGAGCCGCTCAACGGCCTGACCGCTCTGACCGAAGATCTCGACTACAAGAAGGTCGGTCTTGAAACCCGCAAGGCATCCGATGCCGCCGCAGCCAAGGCGAAGGCCGAAGCTGAGGAAAAGGCAAAGGCGGAAGCTGCTGCAAAAGCTGCCGAGGAAGCGAAGAACGTCGCTCCGTCCAACGCTGCAAAGCCTGTGACCAATGCACCTGAAACCGATCCGGCGCTCAAGACGCCTTCGGACGTCAAGGTGTCGAAGGCAGCGGAAAAGGCAGCATCGGTCGATAGCAAGCAGGCTTTCAAGCTCGACGATGCCAATCGTCCGATTGCCATGGAGCGCCCGGAAGCGGTTGACGATCTGAAGCTGATCTCCGGCGTTGGCCCGAAGATCGAGGAAACCCTGCATGAGCGGGCATCTTCACCTTCAAGCAGGTCGCTTCCTGGAAGAAGGCCGAGCGCGAATGGGTCGACGGTTATCTCAGCTTCCATGGTCGCATCGAGCGCGAAGATTGGGTAAAGCAGGCTAAGGCTTTGGCCAAGGGCGGCGTCGAGGAATACATCAAGGTATTCGGAAAGAAGCCGGTATGATGACTTCGATATTGGCAAACACGAACGGAAACAGGTGAGACATGCTGGCTGATAAAGATCGCATCTTCACCAATATTTACGGCTTCAAGGATCAGTCCCTGAAGGGTGCCATGGCGCGCGGCCATTGGGACAACACCAAGGGCTTGGTCGAAAAGGGCCGTGACTGGATCATCGACGAGATGAAGGCGTCGGGCCTGCGTGGCCGCGGCGGCGCTGGCTTCCCGACGGGTCTCGTGGTCGTTCATGCCCAAGCAGAACGACGGTCGCCCGCATTATCTGGTCGTCAATGCCGACGAATCCGAACCGGGCACCTGCAAGGACCGCGAAATTCTGCGCCACGATCCGCATACGCTGATCGAAGGCTGCCTGATTGCCGGTTGCGCCATGGGCGCACACACCGCCTATATTTATATTCGCGGTGAATTCATGCGTGAGCGTGAAGCCCTGCAGGCAGCAATCGACGAGTGCTACGAAGCCGGTCTGCTGGGCAAGGGCAACAAGTGCGGCTGGGATATGGATGTTCTCGTATCCCACGGCGCTGGCGCTTACATCTGCGGCGAAGAAACGGCTCTGCTTGAAAGCCTTGAAGGCAAGAAGGGCCAGCCGCGTCTGAAGCCGCCATTCCCTGCGAATATGGGCCTTTATGGCTGCCCGACGACCGTGAACAACGTGGAATCGATTGCAGTTGCACCGACTATCCTGCGGCGCGGCGCGGCCTGGTTCTCGTCCATCGGACGCCCGAACAATGTCGGCACGAAGCTGTTCCAGATTTCGGGCCATGTGAACACGCCTTGCGTCGTGGAGGAAGGCCTTGGCATTCCGTTCCGCGATCTGATCGAAAAGCATGGCGGCGGCATTCGCGGCGGCTGGGACAATCTGCTGGCGGTTATTCCCGGCGGCGCATCGTGCCCGGTCATCAAGGGCGAAGACATGATGGATGCCATCATGGACTTTGACGGAATGCGCGACAAGAAATCGTCGTTCGGCACCGGCGGCCTGATCGTCATGGACAAGTCCACCGACATCATCAAGGCGATTGCCCGTCTGGCAGCGTTCTTCAAGCATGAAAGCTGCGGCCAGTGCACGCCGTGCCGTGAAGGCACCGGCTGGATGTGGCGCGTGATGGAACGCATGGTCAAGGGTAACGCGCAGAAGCGTGAAATCGACATGCTGTTCGACGTGACCAAGCAGATTGAAGGTCACACGATCTGCGCGCTTGGCGATGCGGCTGCATGGCCCATTCAGGGTCTGATCCGCAATTTCCGTCCGGAAATTGAAAAGCGCATTGACGATTATACCCGCAACGCCGTTCAGAGCCGCAATATCCGTCTGGAAGCGGCTGAATAAGTTGTGTGAGCCTGCCCGGCAGACCTGTCAGGGCAGGGACAAGAGTTTGAGATCTGGAAGATGCGGCATAAGCCGCAGGTTTGATAAGCGATGGCAAAGATCAAGGTTGACGGCACAGAGATCGAAGTACCCGATCACTATACGCTCCTTCAGGCTGCCGAAGCCGCAGGCGCGGAAGTGCCGCGTTTCTGTTTCCACGAACGGCTTTCCATCGCCGGAAACTGCCGTATGTGTCTGGTTGAAGTAAAGGGCGGACCGCCGAAGCCGGCGGCATCCTGCGCCATGGGCGTGCGCGATCTGCGTCCCGGCCCGAATGGCGAAGCGCCTGAAATCTTCACCAACACGCCGATGGTCAAGAAGGCCCGCGAAGGCGTGATGGAATTTCTGCTCATCAACCACCCGCTGGATTGCCCGATCTGCGATCAGGGCGGCGAGTGCGATCTGCAGGATCAGGCAATGGCTTTCGGCACCGACGGCTCGCGTTATCGCGAGAACAAGCGTGCCGTTGAAAACAAATATATCGGCCCGCTCGTCAAGACGGTGATGACGCGCTGCATCCACTGCACGCGCTGCGTCCGCTTTACGACGGAAGTTGCAGGCATTTCCGAACTCGGCCTCATCGGTCGTGGCGAAGACGCCGAGATCACCACCTATCTCGAACGCGCCATGACGTCGGAACTGCAGGGCAACGTTATCGATCTTTGCCCGGTTGGCGCTCTGACCTCGCGTCCTTACGCGTTCCAGGCTCGTCCGTGGGAATTGAACAAGACCGAAACCATCGACGTGATGGATGCGGTCGGATCGAACATCCGTGTTGACACCCGTGGCCGCGAAGTGATGCGCGTCATGCCGCGTGTCAATGAAGCGGTGAACGAAGAGTGGATTTCCGACAAGACCCGTTTCATCTGGGACGGCCTGCGCACCCAGCGCCTCGACCGCCCATATGTTCGCAAGGATGGCCGTCTGGTCGCAGCATCGTGGCCGGAAGCTTTTGCCGCCATTGCCGCCAAGGTTTCCGCAGCTTCCGCCGACAAAATCGGCGCAGTCGCTGGCGATCTGGCTTCGGTTGAAGAAATCTATGCGCTGAAGGGCCTGATGGCTTCGCTCGGCACTGCCAATATCGACAGCCGTCAGGATGGCGCTGCTCTCGATCCGGCTCTGGGGCGTGCAACCTATCTCTTCAACTCGACGATTGAAGGCATTGAAAACGCTGATGCTTTGCTCATCATCGGTTCCAATCCGCGCGTTGAAGCTGCTGTTCTGAACGCTCGCATCCGCAAGCGTCAGCGCATGGGCCATTTCCCGGTCGCCCTGATCGGCGAACAGGCTGAACTGCGTTACGATTACGAATATCTGGGCGCTGGCGCTGAAACGCTCGCGGCTGTAGCTTCCGGCAAACACGCATTCCGCGACGTGCTGGCCAAGGCCGAACGTCCGCTGATTATCATCGGTCAGGGCGCGCTCACCGGCGAGAATGGCCGCGCGGTTCTTTCGACCGCCGCCAAGCTTGCTCAGGACGTTGGCGCGATCAAGGACGAGTGGAACGGCTTCTCCGTTCTGCACACTGCCGCTTCGCGCGTTGGCGCTCTGGACCTCGGCTTCGTGCCGGGTGAGGGCGGCAAGGCGGCTGGCGACATGCTGGGCAATCTGGATGTCGTGTTCCTGCTCGGCGCAGACGAACTCGACATGACCAGAAAGGGCTCGAGCTTCGTCGTTTACATCGGCACGCACGGCGATGCCGGTGCACACGCCGCCGACGTGATCCTGCCGGGCGCAGCCTATACGGAAAAGTCGGGCACCTGGCTCAACACCGAAGGTCGGGTGCAGCTTGGCAGCCGCGCCGGTTTCGCGCCGGGCGAGGCAAAGGAAGACTGGGCAATCCTGCGCGCTCTTTCGGACAGCCTTGGCAAGCGTTTGCCGTTCGATTCGTTGCAGCAGCTTCGCGCCAAGCTCTATGCCGATTATCCGCATATGCTGGCTATCGACACCATCACGCCTGCTTCCGCCGACGATCTCGTCGCGCTGGCAGCTAAGGCATCCAACCTGGGCAACGGCGCTGCGTTCGTTTCCCCGGTCAAGGACTTCTACCTGACGAACCCAATCGCGCGCGCTTCCGCTGTCATGGCTGAATGCTCGGCGCTCGCGGCCGGCGGCTTCCAACAGGCAGCTGAGTAAGCGAGAGAGAGACGGAACAATGGAAGGAATTTTTGCAGCTTACGTCTTGCCCGCGCTTATCATAGCGCTGAAGTCGGTCGTTCTGCTCGTCGTATTGCTGATCGTCGTCGCTTACCTGCTTTACGCAGATCGCAAGATCTGGGCAGCGGTGCAGCTTCGTCGCGGCCCGAACGTTGTCGGTCCCTGGGGTCTGTTCCAGGCATTTGCCGACTTGTTGAAGTTCGTCTTCAAGGAACCGATCATCCCGTCTGGCGCAAACAAGGGTGTCTTCCTCCTTGCGCCTTTCGTCTCCGCCGTTCTCGCAATGGCAACCTGGGCGGTCATTCCGGTCAATGAAGGCTGGGCCATCGCCAACATCAATGTCGGCATTCTCTATATCTTCGCCATTTCTTCGCTTGAGGTTTATGGCGTGATCATGGGCGGCTGGGCATCGAACTCGAAATATCCGTTCCTCGGTGCGCTTCGTTCCGCTGCGCAGATGGTTTCCTACGAAGTCTCCATCGGTTTCGTGATCGTCACGGTTCTGCTGACGGTTGGCTCGCTCAACCTGACCGACATCGTGCTTTCGCAGAATACCGGCCTCGGCACCATGCTTGGCCTTCCGGGTTCGTTCCTTGACTGGAACTGGCTGGCTCTGTTCCCGATGTTCGTGATCTTCTTCATTTCGGCACTTGCTGAAACAAATCGCCCGCCATTCGACCTTGTTGAAGCTGAATCCGAACTCGTGGCCGGTCATATGATCGAATATTCGTCCACGCCGTTCCTTCTCTTCTTCCTCGGCGAATATGTGGCGATCACGCTGATGTGTGCCCTGATGACCGTTCTGTTCCTCGGCGGCTGGCTGCCTCCGGTGGACGTTTGGTTCCTCAACTGGGTTCCGGGCATCATCTGGTTCATGCTGAAGCTCTGCTTCTGCTTCTTCCTCTTCGCAATGGTGAAGGCTTTCGTTCCGCGTTACCGCTACGACCAGCTGATGCGCCTTGGCTGGAAAGTGTTCCTGCCGATCTCGCTCTTCATGGTTGTCGCGACCGCGACCTTCCTCAAAGTCTTCGGTCTGGCGTAAGGAGTAATAAAATGACTTCATTCGCTCAAGCAGCCAAATCGCTCCTTCTCAAGGAATTTGTTGGTGCGTTTTTCCTTTCGATGCGCCAGTTCTTCGCGCCCAAGGCGACGTTGAATTACCCGCATGAAAAGGGTCCGGTCTCGCCGCGTTTCCGTGGCGAACATGCGCTGCGCCGTTATCCGAACGGTGAAGAACGCTGCATTGCCTGCAAGCTTTGCGAGGCGATCTGCCCGGCGCAGGCCATTACCATCGAGGCCGGTCCGCGCCGCAATGACGGCACCCGCCGTACGGTGCGCTACGACATTGACATGGTGAAGTGCATCTATTGCGGTTTCTGCCAGGAAGCATGCCCGGTGGATGCCATCGTGGAAGGTCCGAATTTCGAATTCGCGACCGAAACCCGCGAAGAACTCTACTATGACAAGGACAAGCTCCTTGCCAATGGCGACCGTTGGGAACGTGAAATCGCGCGTAATATCGCGATGGATGCGCCATATCGCTGATTGGTTTTGCTGAAACCTCGTTTCGGCATCCGGTTTGAAAAGCGGCAACAGGAAGGGGCGGCCCATCTTGTTGCCGGAATTTAGGTTTCGCGAATATTCGCGGCAAACAAAGACTAAAGCGAGCAAGGCAATAAGGCTCTGCTCACGGAAAGGTGTTGGGGATCCCCATGCTGACAGGTATTGCGGCAGCGTTTTTCTATCTGTTCGCCTTCATCATGATCGCATCCGCGTTCATGGTGATCGCGGCACGCAACCCCGTGCATTCGGTGCTGTTTCTGATCCTCACATTCTTCAATGCGGCAGCTCTGTTCCTGCTGACGGGGCCGAGTTTCTCGCCATGATCCTGCTCGTCGTTTACGTCGGCGCAGTGGCGGTGCTCTTCCTCTTCGTCGTCATGATGCTGGATGTGGATTTCTCCGAACTGAAGCGCGGCGCGTTGCAATATGCACCGGTTGGCGCTCTGGTCGGCCTCATCCTGCTTGGCGAACTGATCTTCGTGTTTGCAAGCAACATGTTTGCACCGAAGCTGGGGCAGGGTGCTGTGCCGATCCCGAATATCGCCGAGCGGACCAACACCGCTGCTCTGGGCGACATTCTCTACACCGACTACGTCTTCTACTTCCAGGTTGCTGGTCTCGTCCTTCTGGTCGCGATGATCGGCGCCATCGTTCTGACGCTGCGGCACAAGCCGAATGTCAAGCGCCAGTCCATCCCGGCCCAGGTAGCTCGCACGCCCGAAACGGCGATCGAGATCAGACAAGTCGATACGGGCAAAGGCATCTGAGGATAAGCATATGGAAATCGGTATCGCCCACTATCTCACCGTTTCGGCCATCCTGTTTACGCTTGGCGTCTTCGGCATCTTTTTGAACCGCAAGAACGTCATCGTTATCCTGATGTCGATCGAATTGATCCTTCTGTCGGTCAATCTCAACTTCGTGGCGTTCTCCAGCCAGCTCGGCGACATGGTCGGGCAGGTCTTCGCCCTTTTCGTTCTGACTGTTGCGGCTGCTGAAGCAGCCATCGGTCTGGCAATTCTCGTTGTTTTCTTCCGTAATCGCGGTTCCATCGCGGTGGAAGACGTCAATGTTATGAAGGTTGACGGGCAAATGCTCTATTACGCGATCGTCTTCCTTCCGCTTCTCGGCTTCCTGATTGCCGGTCTCTTCGGCAATCAGATTGGAGCCAAGGCGAGCGAATACATCACTTCCGGTTTCATGGTCGTCGTCGCGATCCTGTCATGGGTCGTGTTCTTCCAGATTCCGCTTGGGCCTGACGCGGAAACCGTCCGCATCCCGGTTCTTCACTGGGTGACGTCGGGCACGCTTTCCTTCGACTGGGCATTGCGCATCGATACGCTCACCGGCGTCATGCTGGTCGTGGTGAACTCGGTGTCGGCTCTCGTGCACATCTATTCCATTGGATATATGCACCACGATCCGCACCGTCCGCGCTTCTTCGCCTATCTGTCGCTCTTCACCTTCGCCATGCTCATGCTGGTCACGTCGGACAATCTGGTCCAGATGTTCTTCGGCTGGGAAGGCGTGGGTCTGGCTTCCTACCTCCTGATCGGTTTCTGGTTCCAGAAGCCTTCGGCCAACGCCGCCGCCATGAAGGCCTTCGTCGTCAACCGCGTTGGTGACTTCGGCTTCCTGCTCGGCATCTTCGGCGTGTTCGCGCTGTTCCAGTCGGTCGACTACAACACGATCTTCGCAGCAGCCGCCAATTACCTGCCGGCTGAAGGCGCTGCCGATGCCAACCAGGTCGTTCTGAACTTCCTCGGCTATCAGCTCGACAAGCGGGGCGCGATCACCATCACCTGCCTGCTGCTCTTCATGGGCGCGATGGGCAAGTCGGCGCAGTTCCTGCTGCACACCTGGCTTCCGGACGCCATGGAAGGCCCGACCCCGGTTTCGGCTCTCATTCACGCCGCTACCATGGTTACCGCGGGCGTGTTCATGGTCGCCCGCATGTCGCCGATCTTTGAACTGTCGCAGACCGCTCTTCTGGTCGTTACCATCATCGGCGCCACCACTGCCTTCTTTGCAGCAACGGTCGCCCTCGTGCAGAACGACATCAAGCGCGTGATCGCCTATTCGACCTGTTCGCAGCTCGGCTATATGTTTGCGGCACTCGGCGTCGGCGCTTATGGCGCCGCCGTGTTCCACCTGTTCACGCACGCTTTCTTCAAGGCGCTTCTGTTCCTTTGCGCCGGTTCGGTTATCCATGCCGTTTCGGAAGAGCAGGACATGCGTCGCATGGGCGGCCTGCGCAAGCTGATCCCCATCACCTACTGGATGATGGTCATCGGTACGGTTGCCATTACGGGCCTCGGTATTCCGGGCACAGTTATCGGCACCGCAGGCTTCTCTCCAAGGATGCGATCATCGATCCGTCTTCGCTTCGCACAGTGCTGCCAGCGGCTACGCTTCGACGCTTCTCATCATTGCCGCACTCTTCACGAGCTTCTATTCATGGCGTTTGATTTTCATGACCTTCCACGGCAAGCCGCGCGCTTCGGCGGAAGTCATGCATCACGTCCATGAATCGCCTGCCGTCATGTTCGTTCCGCTGCTGATCCTCGGCGTCGGTGCACTCTTTGCCGGTGTCGTGTTCAGGAACTCTTCTTCGGTCACGAATATGCCGAATTCTGGAAGGGCGCGCTGTTCACCTCGGCTGCCAACCAGATCCTTGAGGAATACCACCATGTTCCTCTGTGGGTTAAGCTGTCGCCGTTCATTTCGATGGTTCTCGGCTTCATCGTCGCCTGGATATTCTATATCCGCTCGCCGGAAACGCCGAAGGCGCTGGCTGCCCGTCACCGTGGCCTCTACCAGTTCCTTCTCAACAAGTGGTACTTCGACGAACTGTACGACTTCCTCTTCGTACGTCCGGCTCGCTGGCTCGGCCGCTTGTTCTGGAAGGGCGGCGACGGCTGGCTTATTGACGGCTTCGGCCCGGATGGCATTTCGGCTCGCGTGCTCGATGTCACCAACCGTGTCGTCAAGATGCAGTCCGGATACCTTTATCACTACGCATTCGCGATGCTGATCGGCGTCGCCGCGCTCGTCACTTGGATGATGCTCGGAGCTCTTTCTGATGACCGACTGGCCAATTCTCTCAACGGTCACGTTTCTGCCGCTCGTCGGCGCGTTACTGATCCTTCTGATCAGGACGACAGCGAGGCTTCGCGTCGCAATATCCGCAATGTCGCTTTGCTGACGACGATATTCGTCTTCATCCTGTCGCTCGTCGTCTGGGCAGGGTTCGACAATTCGAACGCTGGCTTCCAGATGGTCGAGCAGGTCGACTGGATGGGTGGCGGCATTAGCTACCACATGGGCGTGGACGGTATCTCCGTCCTGTTCGTGGTGCTTTCCGCTTTCCTCATGCCCTTCTGCATTCTCGCAAGCTGGGTATCGGTCGAAAAGCGCGTCAAGGAATACATGATCGCGTTCCTCATTCTGGAAACGCTGATGATCGGCGTGTTCTGCGCGCTCGACCTGTTCCTGTTCTACGTGTTCTTCGAAGCAAGCCTTATCCCGATGTTCATCATCATCGGCGTATGGGGCGGCAAGCGTCGCGTCTATGCGAGCTTGAAGTTCTTCCTCTATACGCTTCTGGGCTCCGTGCTGATGCTCATCGCCATCATGGCCATGTACTGGCAGGCTGGCACGATGAATATCGTGAGCTGCTGAAGTACGACTTCCCGGCGGGGATGCAGACATGGCTATGGCTCGCTTTCTTCGCATCCTTCGCGGTGAAGATGCCGATGTGGCCGGTCCATACCTGGTTGCCGGACGCGCACGTTGAAGCGCCGACGGCAGGCTCGGTCATTCTGGCCGGTATTCTCCTGAAGCTCGGCGGTTACGGTTTCATCCGTTTCTCGCTGCCGATGTTCCCTCTGGCTTCCGCCGACTTCGCACCCTTCATCTTCGCGCTGTCGGTCATCGCCATCATCTACACCTCGCTCGTCGCGATGGTGCAGGAAGACATGAAGAAGCTGATCGCCTATTCGTCGGTTGCGCACATGGCCTATGTGACCATGGGTATCTTCGCGGCCAACGAGCAGGGTATCCAGGGCGCCATCTTCCAGATGCTGTCGCATGGTATCGTGTCGGCCGCGCTCTTCCTCTGCGTCGGCGTGATCTATGATCGTATGCATACCCGCGAGATTGCGGCGTTTGGCGGTCTGGTGAACAATATGCCGAAATATGCGGTGGCCTTCCTCATCTTCACGATGGCGAATGTCGGCCTGCCGGGTACTTCGGGCTTCATCGGTGAATTCCTGACGCTGTTCGGTGTGTTCCGGGTCAATACCTGGGTAGCACTGTTCGCAACCACGGGCGTCATCCTCTCGGCCGCTTATGCGCTCTGGCTCTACCGTCAGGTGGTCTTCGGCGCATTGACCAAGGAAAGCCTGAAGGCGCTCCTCGACTTGAGCCCGCGTGAGAAGATCATTCTCTACCCGCTTGTGGCGCTCACCATCTTCTTCGGTGTGTATCCGACCCCGGTCTTCAATGTGACCGCCGGTGCCGTGAACGCCCTGGTCAACATTATGACGCAGCACTCGCGGGCACCGCGAGCGCCGTGCTGGCACAGTAAGAAATAAAGGCGTAGGTCATGCAGACTGATCTCATAGCTCATCTGACCCTTGCAGCACCGGAGGTTCTCCTTGCTGTGGGCGCCTTGGCACTGCTCATGATTGGCGTGTTCTCCGGCGAGCGGGCGGCCACGCTCGTCAACGGATTATCCGTCGCGGTGCTTATTGCGGCGCTGGCACTGGTTGTCCTTTTCCCGACGAACGGCGCCGCATTCGGCGGCGCCATCGTCACAGACGGTTTCAGCCGCTTCATGAAGGTGCTGACGCTGATCGGCTCCATCGTGACATTGGTGATGTCGGTCGGCTTCGCCAAGGCGGAAAAATTCGACAAGTTCGAATTTCCGGTCCTGATCGTGATTTCCACGCTCGGCATGCTGCTGATGGTTTCCGCATCCAACATGCTGTCGCTTTATCTGGGTCTCGAACTGCAATCGCTGGCGCTTTACGTTCTGGCAGCGTTCAACCGCGATAGCGTCCGCTCGACGGAAGCCGGCCTGAAATATTTCGTTCTCGGTTCGCTGTCCTCGGGTATGCTGCTTTACGGTATTTCGCTCGTCTATGGTTATACCGGCCATATCGGCTTTGCCGAAATCGCGCAGGCCGTCTCCGGCGGACAGCGCGAACTGGGCCTAGTGTTCGGTCTGGTCTTCATTCTGGCCGGTCTGGCATTCAAGATTTCCGCCGTTCCGTTCCATATGTGGACGCCGGACGTCTATGAAGGCGCGCCGACCCCGGTAACGGCATTCTTTGCCGCCGCTCCGAAGATGGCCGCCATGGCGCTCATCATCCGCGTTGTCGCGGAAGCCTTTGCCCCGGTCACCCATGACTGGCAGCAGGTCGTGATCTTCATCGCGCTTGCTTCGATGATCCTCGGTGCCTTTGCCGCCATCGGCCAGCGCAACATCAAGCGCCTGATGGCTTATTCCTCGATCAGCCATATGGGCTATGCGCTCGTTGGTCTGGCCGCCGGAACGGTGATCGGCGTGAAGGGCGTGATGATCTACATGGCGATCTACCTTGCCATGACGCTCGGAACCTTCGCGTTCATTCTCGCAATGCGCACCAAAGACGGCAATGTGGAGAGCATTGAGGATCTGGCTGGTCTGTCCCGCACCAATCCGGTGCTGGCAACGATCATGACCATCTTCCTGTTCTCGCTCGCTGGCATCCCGCCGCTCGCAGGCTTCTTCGGCAAGTGGTACACCTTCGCCGCAGCAGGTCGGTCTCCTGCCGCTCGCCATCATCGGTATCGTGGCTTCGGTCGTGGGCGCGTTCTACTACCTGCGCATGATCAAGATCATGTGGTTCGATGAGCCGACGGGTGGTTTCGTTCCGGTCGCAGGCGAGCTTCGTCTCGTTCTTGGCGTAACGGGCGCGTTCGTGCTCTTCTACGTCTTCCTTGCTGGTCCGATTGGCGGACTTGCCGAAGCCGCAGCCAAGACGTTCTTCTGACCAATGCACAAGGCGGAAGCATAGATGAGTTTTGCGCTTTCGCCTGTCGCGGCAAATGATGGCTACCGTCTCGAAAGTTTCGAGACGGTAGGTTCCACCAATGCGGTTGCACTGGAAAGGGCAGCGAGCGGTGATCCGGGCAAGCTCTGGCTTGTCACGAAGAGGCAGGAAAGCGGCCGTGGACGGCGGGGCCGTGCCTGGTCCACGCCGGAAGGCAATCTTGCCTCCACGCTGCTTCTTGTTGAATCCTATGAAATGAAGACGGCGGCAACGCTTGGTTTCGTTGCCGGCTTGTCGCTTGCCGATGCGCTCGATGCCGTATTCGCAGCAACGGGGCCTGCCGTGCCGCCGACAATTGGCCTCAAATGGCCGAATGATGTTCTGGTCAACGGCGCCAAACTGACCGGCATCCTGCTTGAATCTTCCATTCTGGCTAAGGACCTGTTTGCCGTTGCCATCGGCATTGGCACCAATGTTGTCGCTTTCCCAGATGATCTGCCTTATCCGGCAACCGCATTGCAGGCACTCGGCAGCAAATGCGATGCCGAAACCCTGTTTGCAGCTTTGTCGGATGCTTGGTCGGTCAATTACCGCGTCTGGAACGAGGGCGCGGTCTCGACGATATTCGCAAGCGCTGGCTGAAGCGCGCCCATGGCCTCGGCCAGAATGTCACCATGCAGGTCGAAGGTCGCATTATCGAAGGTCGTTTTGAGACAATCGATGAAGCATGCCGCTTTGTTATTTGCGAAGACGACGGTTCACGGGTTGCGGTAACGGCTGGCGATGTCTATTTCGGAACTGCTGCTACGATACGCAAATAATTGCTTTATTGCATCTTGCCGGGGTTGCAACAGGACCAGTTTAGGTCCAGTTGATGCCGCAAGAACGCGCTCTAATCACAGAGGAAATTTCATGGCCCGATCCAATACTACGGAACTCGTCTTTCTGCCGCTCGGCGGCGTAGGCGAAATCGGCATGAATTTGGCCATGTATGGCTTCGGTCCTGCGGATAACCGTGAATGGCTGGTCGTGGATATGGGTGTGAGCTTTGCGGGGCCGGAACAGCCGGGTGCTGATCTCATCCTGCCGGATATCCGCTATCTTGAAGCTGAAAAGCACAATCTGCGCGGCATCGTCATCACCCATGCGCATGAAGACCATTTCGGTGCTTTGCTCGATCTGTGGCCGCGCCTCGGTTCCGGTCTATGCGACGCCATTCACTGCCGGTCTGCTTGAAGCAAAGCGGCAGTCGGAAGACGGCGCGCCCGAGATTCCGATCACGATCTACAAGGCGGGCGAAAAATTCGAAGTCGGCCCCTTCAATGTCGAAGCGGTTGCCGTAACCCACTCGATTCCCGAGCCGGTTTCGTTGGCCATTACGACACCGCTCGGTACGGTCGTGCACACAGGCGACTGGAAGATGGACCCGGAACCGTCGCTTGGACCCGTTATCGACGAGGCGCGTTTTCGCGCCCTCGGTGATGCGGGCGTGCTGGCGCTGATCTGCGATTCCACCAATGCGCTGCGCGAGGGGAATCTCCATCGGAGCGTCAGGTGGGCGAAAGCCTGCGCGAACTGATCGAAAATGCGCGCGGACGTGTTGCCATCACCACTTCTCTTCCAATGTCGGTCGTATCCGGTCGATTACCGAAGCGGCGCGCGATGCGGGCCGTCAGGTGCTGGTGGTCGGTCGCTCGATGAAGCGCGCCATCTCCGTTGCGACCGAGCTTGGCTATATGGAAGGCCTGCCGGAATATCTCAGCGAAGAGGATTATGGCTATATTCCACGCGAAAACGTGGTGATGATCCTCACCGGCAGTCAGGGCGAGCCGCGCGCGCTTGCAAAACTGGCACGTGACGAAATGCGCAGCCTCGCGCTCACCGCTGGCGATACGGTCATCTACTCATCGCGCGCCATTCCGGGCAATGAGAAGGCCATTCTCGACATCAAGAACCGCCTGATCGATCGCGGCATCAAGATCATCGGCGATGAAGACGCGCTCGTGCATGTGTCGGGCCATCCGCGCCGCAGCGAATTGCGCCGCATGTATTCCTGGGTTCGCCCGCAAATTCTGGTGCCGGTGCATGGCGAAGCCGCTCATCTGGTTGCCCAAGGCTCGCTTGGCGCGATGGAAGGCATCGGGCAGGTTGCGCAGGTGCGTGACGGCGACATGCTGCGTCTGGCGCCCGGCAAGGCCGAGATTATCGACGAAGCGCCGGTTGGCCGCATCTACAAGGACGGCAAGCTGATCGGTGACGAGGAAGAAATCGGCATGGTCGAGCGCCGCAAGCTCGCCTATGTCGGTCATGTCGCCGTTTCGGTATTGCTGGACCGTGAACACAAGATCATCGACGAGCCCGATCTCGTGACTTTCGGCGTGCCGGAAGAAAACGCGCAGGGCGACCTGTTGGAAGATATTCTGCTGGATGCAGCCATCGAGGCCATCGACAGCATTCCGCGCGTTCGCCGCAAGGATATCGAGCTGGTGCGGGAGTCCGTTCGCCGTGCAGTCCGCGCTGCGGCAAATGAAGCGTGGGGCAAAAGCCCGTGGTGACCGTATTCGTGAATAGGGTACGGTAATCACACAGATTGCAAGATGACCGGCATGGGAGGTGCTGATGCTCGAACGCTTGAACCACGTGGCGATTGCCGTTCCGGATATTGATGCCGCAGCAGCGCTTTATCGCGGTAAGCTCGGGGCGAAGGTTACTGAGCCGCAAGCACTGCCCGAACATGGCGTCACCGTGGTTTTCATCGACGTCGGCAACACCAAAATCGAATTGCTGGAACCGTTGGGCGAGGGTCTCCCATCGCGACCTTTCTGGAAAAGAACCCTCCGGCGGAATGCATCACCTCTGTTATGAGGTTGCGGACATAATTGCCGCCCGCGACCGTCTCAAGGCTGAAGGCGCGCGTATCCTTGGAGATGGAGAGCCGAAGATCGGCGCTCACGGCAAGCGGGTGTTGTTTTGCACCCCAAGGATTTCAACGGTACACTGATCGAACTCGAAGAGGTGTAATCATGTCGCTAGTTTCAGGCATCGCGATTTATTTCATAATCTGGTGGACGACGCTTTTGCGCTGTTGCCGGTTGGATTGCGTACGCAGGCCGAAGAAAATGAAGTGACGCTGGGCACGGTCGCCAGCGCTCCGGCCAAGCCGCGCATCGGACGGGCCTTTTGCGGACAACCATTGTCGCCACGCTCATCTTCCTGCTCTATTATTATTTGACGCAGGTCAGCGGTTTCGGCCTCGATGATATTCCGCATTTCTTTCCGGACCTGACCTGAATTTTACACCATCCCAGCTCGGTTAAAGAGGCTGCCTAAAAATAGGCAGCCTTTCTTTATATAAAGAAACGTGGATGCGCCAATCAAAGGTTGTACCGCATATTGAGCCTGTCCACGTAACATATTGAATTTCCGACGTGTCACAACCCGGCGTCATTTAAGACGGTGATGCCTTCGCATATGCGAAGTTCTTCAAATAAATCGATTTATACTTAAGTGAAATTTAATACTTGGATGCGCAGAGGGCACTGCGATAAATCCCACAAAATCAATGTGTTATTGCGGCCTATAAAATAGCGGAAATGCGAAAATCATGGAGGTTTTGGAAGTGCAAAAAGCAAGGCTTTCGCCTTGCTAATCAAATACGCGTTCGATCCGTTTCCATTTGACTGGCGGCTGCGGAAGTCGCGCCTGGATCCATCCTCCCAAGACTTTGACCGCGTGAAACCAACGGTTTTATTCCGTTGTTGCTCTTATGCTGAAAAAATAGCGAACTGCACAGCTTTTGTCACGAAAAATCTTCTATGACGTCATATTTCTTTCGCAAATTTTCCTCACTGAGGGTGATATATCTGTAATATATTGAAATTGAATGTGAATCTGGAGGCCGCATTTTACGTCTCTGGTTCATTCGGCTGACATTCATGGCTGTGGATGGGGAAATCCGCTATCGCGAAAGCTTTTCATGCGGGTTTCCAACCGGTGTATAACCCGGTAAGAAACCGACGAATATGCTTAATTTTTGCCTGATTCTTGAAGCAGTCAGGCAGTCCCTCTTGATTGGTGGTTACGATGCGTCTGTCGCGGTATTTTTGCCTATTCTGAAGGAAAACCCCAAGGAGGCGGAAATCGTCTCCCACAGGCTGATGCTGCGTTCGGGTATGATCCGTCAACAGTCAGCCGGCATTTATGCCTGGCTGCCGATCGGTCTGAAGGTTCTCAACAAGGTCTGCGCTATCATTCGCGAAGAGCAGAACCGCGCGGGCGCCAATGAAATTCTGATGCCGACCATCCAGTCCGCCGATCTGTGGCGCGAAAGCGGTCGCTACGATGCCTATGGCAAGGAAATGCTGCGCATTCAGGACCGTCAGGAGCGCGACATGCTCTTCGGTCCGACCAACGAGGAAATGGTCACCGATATTTTCCGCTCCTATGTGCGCTCCTACAAGGACCTGCCGCTCAATCTCTATCACATTCAGTGGAAGTTCCGCGACGAAGTGCGCCCGCGTTTCGGCGTGATGCGTTCGCGTGAGTTCCTGATGAAGGATGCCTATTCGTTCGACCTCGACTATGAGGGCGCGAAAATGGCTTACTACCGCATGTTCGTGTCCTATCTGCGCACTTTTGCGCGGGTTGGCCTGCAGGCGATCCCGATGCGCGCCGACACCGGCCCGATCGGCGGCGACCTTTCCCACGAATTCATCATTCTGGCTGAAACCGGTGAAAGCCAGGTTTTCTGCGACAAGGCCTATCTTGATCTCGCCGTGCCGGGTGCGGACACCGATTTCCGCAACGATGCGCAGTGACCGATATCGTCAAGCGCTGGACAACGCCTTATGCGGCGACCGACGAAATGCACGACGAGGCCGACTGGGCCAAGGTCAAGCCGGAGGATCAGGTTTCGGCACGCGGCATCGAAGTCGGCCACATCTTCCATTTCGGCACGAAATATTCCGAACCGATGGGCGCGAAAGTGCAGGGTCCGGACGGCAAGGAACATCTGGTTTCCATGGGTTCCTACGGCATCGGCCCGTCGCGCCTCGTCGCGGCAGCCATCGAAGCTTTCCACGACGATGCAGGCATCATCTGGCCGAAGGCCATTGCGCCGTTCGGTGCCGGTATCGTCAATATGAAGCCGGGCGACGAGGGCTGCGATGCTGTCAGCGAAAAGCTCTATGAGGCGCTGACCAATGCAGGCGTCGACCCGCTGCTCGACGACACGGATGACCGTCCGGGCGCGAAATTCGCCACGATGGACCTGATCGGTCTGCCGACGCAGGTGATTGTCGGCCCGCGCGGCGTCGCTGCCGGTGAAGTCGAGATCAAGGATCGCAAGACCGGTGAGCGCCAGAATCTGAGCGTTGAAGCCGCAATCAACCTGTTGACGGCAGAAGCATGAGCAACGCGGCGGCAGCAAAACCCGGGGACCAGGAAAGGTAGCCCAAAAGGCACCGAAGTCCGGTCCATTCTCGGCTTTCGAACGGATGATCGCATGGCGATATCTGCGAGCGCGCCGCCGCGAGACTTTATCTCGGTCATTGCCGGTTTTTCGTTCACCGGCATCATGCTGGGCGTGGCGACCCTCATCATCGTGATGGCGGTGATGAACGGCTTCCGTGCCGAGCTTTTGACCCGAATTCTTGGCATAAACGGCCATCTCATCATGCAGCCGATTGATCGTCCGCTGGATGATTATGCCAGCCTTATCAAGCGGATCGACGGTATTTCGGGCATCAAGTTCGCCATTCCCGTGGTGGAAGGGCAGGCGCTTGTTCAGGGAATATCGGCGCTGGAACGGGTGCATTGGTGCGCGGTCTCCGTGAAGAGGATCTCGACAAGCTCAAGCTTGTTTCCGGCAATATCCGTCAGGGTACGCTGAAAGGTTTTGACCAGAGTGGCGGTGTTGCCATCGGCACCCGCATGGCGGAAAATCTCGGCCTTTCCATCGGCGATACGTTGCGGGTGATTTCGCCGGATGGCGATGTGACGCCGTTTGGCGTCAATCCGCGTGTGAAAGCTTATCCTGTTGTGGCGATCTTCGAGATCGGCATGTCGGAATATGATAGTTCCATTGTGATGATGCCGCTGTCCGAGGCGCAGCTCTTCTTCAATCAGGAAGGCAAGGTGCAATCGCTTGAAATCTTTGTCGATAATCCCGACAAGGTGGACGCGATGCGCGCGCCGGTGGAAGAGGCGGCGGGTCGCCAGCTCGCTTGTCGACTGGCGCCAGCGCAACCAGACTTTCTTCTCGGCGCTGGAAGTCGAGCGCAATGTCATGTTCATGATCCTGACGCTGATCGTGCTCGTTGCGGCGCTGAACATCATTTCCGGCCTTATCATGCTGGTGAAGGACAAGGGGCACGATATCGCAATCCTGCGAACAATGGGCGCAACCCGTGGCGCGGTGATGCGCATATTCCTGATGACGGGCGCCGCCATCGGCGTCACCGGCACGGTAGCCGGTGTTGTTCTGGGTGTTGTCGTCTGCCTCAATGTCGAGCGCCTGCGGGAGTTCTTCTCGTGGCTCTCGGGCACGACACTGTTCAATCCGGAACTTTATTTCCTGAGCCAGTTGCCTGCGAAGATGGACCCCGGTGAAACGATTTCCGTTATCGTCATGGCTCTGGTGCTTTCATTCATTGCCACCATTTTTCCAGCCTGGCGCGCTGCCAAGCTCGATCCGGTTGAAGCATTGAGGTACGAATAAATGGCGGCTGAAATCATCATGCGGCTGGAGCGGGTCGGCCGCGCCTATAAGGAAGCCGACCGCGAACTGGTCATTCTGAAGGATGCCGATTTCACGCTTCGCCGTGGCGAAATGGTTGCGCTTGTTGCGCCATCCGGCGCGGGCAAGTCGACATTGCTGCACACGGCAGGCCTGCTTGAGCGTCCCGACAATGGGGACGTTTTTCTCGATGGGCGTTCCTGCAGCAAATTGTCCGATGACGAGCGCACGGCGGTCCGCCGCAACGATGTCGGTTTCGTCTATCAGTTCCATCATCTCCTGCCGGAATTTTCCGCGCTGGAAAATGTGATGATGCCGCAGATGATCCGCGGCCTGTCCAAGAAGGCCGCGGCGGAGCGCGCGCAGCAGCTTCTGGAATATATGAAGATCGGCAAGCGCGCGTCCCATCGCCCGTCGGAACTTTCCGGCGGCGAGCAACAGCGCGTCGCCATTGCCCGCGCCGTTGCCAACGCGCCGCTCGTTCTTCTGGCGGATGAACCGACCGGCAATCTCGACCCGACGACATCGTCTTACGTCTTCGGCGCTCTGGAGGCCCTCGTACGTCAGTCGGGGCTTGCGGCCCTGATCGCGACCCACAATCATGAACTTGCCCGCCGCATGGACCGGCGCGTGACGTTGAAGGACGGCAAGGTCGTCGATCTTTAAGTTTCCGGATCACGGTAGCACTTCATCCTGAGGAGCCGTCGCAGGCGGCGTCTCGAAGGGCGAGGTGCGGACACCGGCAGAAGCTGCCGTTTGCTTCCCGGCTCCTGCCGCCGGTTGTGTATTCACTATTCGTAAACCCTAAAATGAATGCCGTTGTAGAACGGGTGTTGACTTTGGAACAAAAATAGAACAAAAATAAACATACGTGAACACAGAGGAGTTTTCCAAATGACCGATCTTGTCTACGACATTCTGTCTTTCATCTCGATCAGCCTGTTCATCGCAACTTTCGCCATCTGGGTGAGCGCTATTTGAAGGAAATAGAGCATGTCTGCCAGAAGCGGGAAACCGTTCTTGAGCACCGGGACATGTGATGAAGAGATAGAGCATTGCCAGAAACTCCGGAAAAACTGGAAATGCTCTGCGGGTTCCTGTGAACCCGTCGCAAGGTAGCGATAGTCCCGCTGGACATCGCTGCGTCATTCCCCGAAACTGACATTATCGGGCGACAGAGTCGCCAGCCGCGATGGACAATGTGGTCCATCACTGGAGCAATGTGCTATCAGGCGGCTTCGGCATCGGCGAAGATCGGAAACGATTTTCGCAGGGCCGGATGCATGGATTTAGAGCGCCGGATGTATGTCCATCCGGGCGGCTCGGCAGATGATCGGGGTCTATGGAATGAGTGATGCGGCAGCAGGCAATGCAGCAAAAGACGGTGCTTTGGCGCCACGTTTTGTGCATCTGCGGGTACACTCGGCCTATTCCTTGCTGGAAGGCGCATTGCCGCTCGGCAAGATCATCAAACAGGCGATTGCCGACGAGGCGCCGGCTATCGCGGTCACCGACACCAACAATCTGTTCGGTGCGCTCGAATTTGCGCAGAAGGCATCGAAAGACGGTTTGCAACCCATTATCGGCTGTCAGCTCGATGTTGCCTTCGGCGATCACAATGATAATGGCCGCAGCGTCAATCGCAGGACTGTGCTGGACCTTGCTCCAATCGTGCTGCTCGCGGCAACGGAAGTGGGCTATGCGAATATTGTGCGGCTCGTCAGCCGCGCGTTTCTGGAAACACCGGCAGGTGATCCGGTGCATGTCGAAGCGGACTGGCTACCGCCATTGTCGAAAGATGTCATTGTTCTTTCCGGCGGTGCACTGGGACCAATCGGGCGCGCTTTTGCTGCCGACCGTCCCGACAGGGCACAGGCGCGGCTTGCTTTCCTGCGGGAAGCCTTTGGCGACCGGCTTTATGTCGAGTTGCAGCGTCAGGCAGGCTACGACCGCATGCTTGAAGCAAAGACGGTTGCGCTTGCCTATGAGATGGATCTGCCTTTGGTGGCCACCAACGAGGCTTTCTTTCTCAAGGCGGAAGACTTCGAGGCTCATGACGCACTTCTGGCCATTGCGGAAGGCCAGATTCTCTCAAACGATGATCGTCGCCGTCTGACGCCGGACCATCATCTGAAAAGCCGTGCGGAAATGACCGCACTTTTGCCGATCTGCCGGAAGCGCTCGACAACACGGTCGAAATTGCAGAGCGTTGCAGCTGGTACACGCAGACCCGCAAGCCGATCCTGCCGCGGTTTACCGGGAATCCGATGATCCGGAGGCGGCCGTTCAGGCAGAGGCCGACGAGCTGGCGCGCCAGGCCCGTGACGGCCTGAAGATGCGGCTTGAGACAGCAGGTCTCGCAGAAGGCTATACGACGGAACAATATGCCGAACGGCTCGAATATGAGATCGGCATCATCACCCGCATGAAATTCCCAGGTTACTTCCTGATCGTTGCGGACTTTATCAAATGGGCGAAGGCCCATGGCATTCCGGTCGGGCCGGGCCGCGGTTCCGGTGCCGGTTCTCTCGTCGCCTATGCGCTTACCATCACCGACGTCGATCCGTTGCGATTCTCTCTGCTTTTCGAACGCTTCCTCAACCCGGATCGCGTCTCGATGCCCGATTTCGATATCGATTTCTGTCAGGATCGCCGTGAAGAGGTGATCCGCTATGTGCAGGAAAGTACGGGCGCGATCAGGTCGCACAGATCATCACTTTCGGAACCCTGCAGGCGCGCGCCGTGTTGCGCGATGTCGGTCGCGTTCTGGAAATGCCTTACGGACAGGTTGATCGTCTCTGCAAACTGGTGCCGCAGAACCCGGCCAACCCGGTATCATTGGCGCAGGCCATCGAAACCGAGCCGAAGATCAATGAGGAGCGCGAAAAGGAGCCGGTCGTCGGTCGCCTCCTCGACATGGCGCTCAAGCTCGAAGGGCTTTACCGCCACGCCTCGACCCATGCCGCCGGCATCGTGATCGGTGACCGTCCGCTGTCGGAACTGGTGCCGATGTATCGCGATCCGCGTTCCGACATGCCGGTCACCCAGTTCAACATGAAATGGGTTGAGCAGGCGGGGCTGGTCAAGTTCGACTTTCTTGGCCTCAAGACGCTGACTGTTCTTGAAACGGCGGTCAAACTGGTGGCGCGCAAGGGCATCGACATCGATCTGTCTCATATACCGCTCGATGATCCGCTGACCTATGAAATGCTGTCGCGCGGCGAAACCGTCGGCGTGTTCCAGGTTGAAAGTGCCGGTATGCGCAAGGCGCTTCTCGGCATGCGCCCGGACCGGATTGAGGATATCATCGCGCTTGTGGCGCTTTATCGCCCCGGTCCGATGGAGAACATCCCGACCTATAATGCGCGCAAGAATGGTGAGGAGGAGATCGCCTCCATTCACCCGAAAATCGATCACCTGATCAAGGAAACGCAGGGCGTTATCGTCTATCAGGAACAGGTGATGCAGATCGCGCAGGTGCTTTCGGGCTATTCGCTCGGTGAAGCTGACCTTTTGCGCCGCGCCATGGGCAAGAAGATCCGCGAGGAAATGGACAAGCAGCGTGTCCGTTTCGTGGATGGCGCGATCGAGGGCGGTGTCGACAAGGCACAGGCCAATATGATCTTCGACCTGCTGGCCAAGTTCGCCGACTACGGCTTCAACAAGTCGCACGCCGCCGCCTATGCCATCGTCTCCTACCAGACGGCCTATATGAAGGCGCATTATCCGGTCGAGTTCATCGCCGCGTCGATGACCTACGATATGTCGAACACCGACAAGCTCAACGATTTCCGCCGCGAGGCGAACCGTCTGGGCATCGAGGTCGTGCCGCCTTCGGTGATGACGTCCTTCCGTCCGTTTGAAGTGGGCGAAAAGCAGATTTTCTATTCGCTTGCCGCCATCAAGGGCGTGGGCGAGGCGGCGGTCGATCATATTGTCGAGGTGCGTGCCGAGAAGCCTTTTGAAAGCCTTGAGGATTTTTGCGAGCGGGTCGATCCGCGCATCGTCAACCGGCGCGTGCTGGAAAGTCTCATCAATGCCGGGGCGATGGATTGTTTCGGTCGCGAGCGCCCGGCCATGAGCGCAGGCATGGACCGCATCATGGGCTTTGCCCAGCGCACGCAGGAAAATGCCGCAAGCGGCCAGTCCGATATTTTCGGCCTGTCAGGCGCTCCGAAGGAAACGCTTATCCTGCCGCAGGCGGCTCCTGGCTGCCATCGGAAATGCTGCACCGCGAGTTTCAGGCGGTCGGCTTCTATCTTTCAGCCCATCCCCTTGATGAATATCGTGATGTGCTGAACCGCATGCGTGTTCAGAGCTGGGCGGATTTTTCCGCAGCCGTGAAACGCGGCGCCAATGCCGGTCGTCTGGCGGGAACCGTGACCGCTCGGCAGGAACGCAAGACCCGCACCGGCAACAAGATGGGTATTGTGCAATTGTCCGATGCCAGCGGGCAGTTCGAAGCGGTCCTGTTTTCTGAGGGGCTCGCGCAATATCGTGATCTTCTGGAAAGCGGCAAGTCGGTGGTAATCACGGTTCAGGCGGAAAATCGCCCGGAAGGTATCGGCTTGCGCATCCAGACGGTGCAGTCGCTTGAAGACGAAGCCTGCCGCATGCAGAAGGCGTTGCGGCTTTACCTGCGCTCCGCCGATGCGGTTCGGCATATCGCCCCGCATTTCAACACGCGCGGTGACGGGCAGGTGAGTTTCATCATCATCAAGGATAACGGCCAGCGGGAAGTCGAGATCGAGCTGCCGCATCGCTATCGCGTCAGCCCGCAGATCGCCAGTGCCATGAAATCCATTCAGGGCGTCGTGGACGTGGAGCTGGTTTGAGATAATTAAGGCAAAACGCGGGCGAGCCCGTTTTGCCGTCTTTTACGCTAAAATCGGTGGTGATGTGCGTATTTCACCACCGATTTTGCGGCGAACGCCTGTCAAAAATAGGGCGTTTTTGTGATTGGCATCAATAGGCGGCGGTGAAACGCTTGCGAATGTGCTGGCCTTTTCAGCCTCGTCCAGAATAGCGACGGCCAGATCGGCAACTGAAATCTTGCTTTCACCCTTGTCGTCGAAAACAGGTTCGTCGCCGCCGAGCCGGTATTTGCCAGTGCGTTCGCCCGGCTGAAGAATGATCGCGGGCGACACGAATGACCATTCCAGTTCTTTCTCACCGCGCAAATCGTCGAGCGCCTGACGGGCACCGAGCGCGCCTTGCTTCCACTCAGCCGGGAATTCAGGCGAGTCGACCAGCTGGTTGCCATCAATGGAAAGGCTGCCCGCGCCACCGACTGCTATAAGGCGCTTGATGCCTGCCTTCCTGGTGGCTTCCGTTATCGAACGGCTGCCTTTGATATGCTTCTCGCGAATTTCTGGATCGCTCCAGCCCGGATTGTAGGCGGAAATCACGATGTCATGCCCTGCAAGCTGTTTTGCAAGCGTATCGGTATCGAACACGTCAGCCGTTACCGCCGTCACATTGGGCAGCTTTTCGACTTTCTCCGGGTGACGAACAAGTGCCGTAACCTGGTCGCCGCGCGCAGCAGCTTCCTTGAGGATTGCAGCGCCTACGAAACCTGTTGCGCCGATCAGTGCGATCTTGGTCATGGCATTTTCCTTTCCGACCTTCTTATATCGAATGAATTAAGGTATGTTTCATAATCAGGTTATTTTGGATAACCACATAGGCCATGCCTACAGGCTTGTGAAGAACGCACTTTTACATGGTCAGGATACATGGAAGTAACCGCCTCAAAGACGGGTTCGAGAATGATGTGTGTTAAAGTCATCATTCCAGAGCTGGTATAACACTATGTTTTCTAATGCTATTCGCCGTAACAAGCCTCGCATTTATGCTGAAAATGCACCGGCATCGATAATGAGAAGGAACGCCGGTCTGCAAGCCGGTTCCCCGGAGAAACAAGATGACGATACCGACACGTCCAGATGGCAAGACACCTTTGCTCTCGTCGACACCTGCTTTTGAAACCGATGGTGACGGTTCCTGTCCAATCCGCGAAGTGCTGGACCGCGTGGGCGACACATGGAGCATCCTCGTCATTTTCAATCTTCAGGAAGGCTCGATGCGTTTCAATGCATTGCGACGTGCTATTGAGGGATTTCTCAACGTATGTTGACGGTTACGTTGCGCTCCTTGGAGCGGATGGCCTTGTGTCCCGTCATGTTCGCCCGACATCTCCGCCCGAGGTGGAATATGCGCTAACCGAACTCGGACATTCTCTGGCCATTCCCATTGACGTTCTTGGCCAATGGGCCGTCAAAACCGGGCTTTACTTCGCGATGCACGCTCGCGCTTTGATGGAAGCGTTGATTAAAGGGAACCGGTCTCGCTCCGTTTGCGTTTGTCTTTCAAACAGGAGGAAATCCCATGCCCGCAAAATCACAGGCCCAACAGAAAGCAGCCGGCGCAGCGCTTGCTGCCAAACGGGGTGAAATCAAGAAAAGCGAACTCTTCGGCGCGTCGAAAGAAATGTATGAATCAATGACCGAGAAGGAACTGGAAGAGTTTGCAGAAACCAAACGAAAAACCTGCCGGACCATGTCTCCGACGACAAAAATTCCTAATTGTTCCGGAGTATTTCCAGCAAAAGCGCGAAATAGTTTTGCTGGAAATATTCACAAAAACGAAATGTGTAAAAATAGTTGGAGCGATTAAGTGGATCGCTCCAGTATTTCCGCCAGACTGATCTGCTTATTTCGCAGCCTTTGTCTGCACGAATTCAATGGCTTGTAGTTTGCCATTGGTGATGCCGCAACGCACCGCAACATCATCCCATTTATAGCCAATGCGCTTGATACGCGCTTCGCCAGGAACAGAGATAACAGCGGAAACCTTGCGTGGATCTCTGGTGCTGAACTCGGACGATTTGTCATCGGTTTTGGCAGATGAGATATCATCTTGGGTGAATCCAAGACGATCGTATTTTTACTCTTCTTCACAAAATCGTACGCGGTGGCAATACAGTCAGCCACTTGCGGTGACGCCTTTCGATCTTTGACAAGCATTTGATAGTTTGTTGTGAAATCCTTGGAACGTTTGGGAATCGCGTCTGCGTGAGCTGCTGCAATAAATCCAAATGTAAAAATAGTAGAAAGTATAATTTGGGTCGGTTTCATGCTCACATCCTTTTAGAAAATAGCCGACTGTTAGAGCGCTGCCAGTTAACACGAAATCATAGAACCGCTTGGTCTCTTTTATTTATATTCATTATCCCACGCAAAAGCGCTTCGCATTTATGCTGGGAATACTCTTAAAGATAAAGAGCTAAATCGATAATGCGAATTAGCTTAGACAAGCGATTTGGTTTTTATGAATTTCCAATGCTTACGACAATATCCTACTGGCAGATGCGCGCAAGGCAGGATTTGCCATGGCAACCTTGATCGAGGTGCATGTTGGTGCGATGTGCAGCATCGCCGTCCGGCCGATGACTGTCATGAAAAGCTTGCAGCTGGCGCTGTGGACCGCACGCCAGAAAGCCTTTTCCTTATCCGAGCCGTTCCAGCCGCTCTCCAGCTCGGTCTTGCTGCCATCCGAAAATTTGAACGCCATGATGTCGAGCGCGTTGGCAAAGGCGTGTTCGGAAACCCGTCCCGACGAAGCGCCGTTTACCTTTCGGCATTGGTAATCTGAACCGGTGCCTATCTCCGAGATCTTTGAATCCGGACCGTAAATATCCCGGGCCGCTTTGCTCACCTCGCGGCTCCACTGCGCCAGCGTAACGGCCATTGCGCAGTTTGTTGTTACAGGATTGGCGAATTTCAGCGGTTCATCCTTGCCAATGGCGGTCAGGGACAACGGGGAGTGCGCTCCACATTGTTCTCCATCCTTGATCGGGGTAACAGCTTGCCCTCAACTTCGCCGGAAATCAGCGCCGGGCAGGCTACCTGATAGATACGTTCGTCCTTTTCCGGCTTTGGCTGCTGATCAGGGCCGGGTTTCGCCTCTTGCGCTTTGTCATCCGTCGGTTTCGGGTTATCAGCTGGTTTTGGCGGCTCTTCCTGTGCCGGTGTTGAAGGAGCAGGCCTGGCCGGCGGTTGTGTTTCGGGCTCTGCTTCCGGCTTTTCCGTTGGAACGGGTGGAGTTTCCGGTTCCAAACCCTTATTTGCCGCATCTTCTGAACGGGGCGCAGGCATCGGAACGGGTATTGTAACGCCGGGAGCGGGTTTGGGTTTTGTCGGGGTACTTGCAGGCTGCGATGTTGCCTGCTGTTTCTGAGGCGATTTCTTCTGGCTACGCTTTGCCGGCGGGCGTTGGCGATGCTGTTTTGCCTTTTGGGCATCTTGTTTCAGAATACGTTCGATGAAAGTTTGTGCCTGTGCCTCGCCGGAACCGATGCCCGAAAAACAGGGTATTGCAACAAGGCCCGCCGCAAAGAGAGCGGTGAATGCACCCTTGCCGGGCAGAAAAAAGACAAAGCCATTGATGCCTCATGAGTTGCGGTTCCGTCATGTCTAATGATGGAACAAGCAAGGACGTTCCTTCACGCTTGATGGCAGGTCGTAGCAAATGGTAGGAAACAGGTCTTGCAGACCGGTTTTTCAGGCTTTTCCGGCTGCTTGAGCTTGACAAGATAACAGCTACATGACTAAAAGCCGCCCATCGCTGGCGCGTTTCGTGCCGGCGTTTCATTTGACGTGTCCCGTGGATGAAGATTGCGCTCGCGCGCTTCATCCTGTCAGTCCTCTAAAACAGAGGGCAGAGGAGGGCGCGTTTCCTCCAGCGCCTCCGGGCGCTATAACCTTTGAAGGAAATGCGATGAGCAAGCGCAATCCGCTAAGTACAAAATTGATCGCCGTCTTGGCGAAAACATCTGGGGCCGTCCGAAGTCCCCGGTAAACCGTCGTGAATATGGCCCAGGCCAGCACGGCCAGCGCCGCAAGGGCAAGCTGTCGGACTTCGGTGTACAGCTCCGCGCAAAGCAGAAGCTCAAGGGCTTCTACGGCGACATCTCCGAAAAGCAGTTCCGCAAGACCTACGAAGAAGCCGCTCGCCGCAAGGGCGACACCGGTGAAAACCTGATCGGTCTGCTGGAATCGCGCCTCGACGCAGTCGTATATCGCGCCAAGTTTGTTCCGACGATCTTCGCTGCCCGCCAGTTCATCAACCATGGCCACGTGAATGTGAACGGTCGCCGCGTCAACATCCAGTCCTACCGCCTGAAGGCCGGTGACGTTGTTGAAGTTCGCGAAAAGTCGAAGCAGCTGGTTATCGTTCTCGAAGCTGTACAGCTCGCAGAACGTGATGTTCCGGAATACATCGAAGTCGACCATAACAAGCTGGTTGCGACCTATTCCCGCGTTCCGACCCTTTCGGATGTGCCTTACGCCGTCCAGATGGAACCGAACCTCGTCGTCGAATTCTATTCGCGTTAATCCCAAGCGCGATCTGGCGCACTCAGCTGCGCTGGATATATGCCGAACTCGAAAAGCCGCGCTGTACATGCAGCGCGGCTTTTTCTTGCACGCAGTATTTTCGTGCAGTGAATCCCGGTTTGGCGGTTTTCCCTGCGGTCAGTTTTCGCTATTAAGCCTTCAACATCTTCAATCGTTTTCGGACGCACCATGAACGCTTTCGATCCAGATATTGCTGAGAACGCAGGCAGCGACGGCTGTCATCCGTTATTCCGCGATGTGCCGACCACGGTCGAGTTCAACAAGCTGCGCAAACGTCTTTTGCGTCTGACGCGTCAGGCCGTCGAGGATTTCTCGATGGTGAAGCCCGGCGAGCGCTGGATGGTGTGCCTGTCAGGCGGCAAGGATTCCTATGGCCTGCTTGCGCTGTTGCTCGATCTCAAATGGCGCGGTCTGCTGCCGGTTGAGCTGCTGGCCGTGAATCTGGATCAGGGCCAGCCGAATTTTCCGAAGCACATATTGCCGGACTTCCTGAAACGGTATGAAATCGAGCACCGGATCGAATATCAGGATACTTATTCGATCGTGACCGACAAACTGCCGGAAACGAGCACCTATTGCTCGCTCTGCTCGCGCCTGCGCCGAGGGAACCTCTATCGCATCGCGCGTGAAGAGGGCTGTTCAGCGATCGTTCTTGGGCATCATCGGGAAGATATCCTCGAAACCTTCTTCATGAACCTGTTCCATGGCGGGCGGCTGGCTGCGATGCCCCGAAGCTTTTGAACGATGAAGGAGACCTGATGGTGTTCCGTCCGCTGGCTTATGCTACGGAGGAGGATCTGGAAAAGTTTGCAACAGCAATGCAGTTTCCGATCATCCCGTGCGATCTGTGCGGCAGTCAGGAAGGGCTTCAGCGCAATGCAATGAAGGCCATGTTGACCGACATCGAGAAGCGTATGCCGGGGCGCAAGGACACTATGATCCGGGCTATGACGAATGTTCGTCCAAGCCATCTGCTGGATCGCAAGCTGTTCGATTTTGCGGGACTGACATTGAATGACGGGGTGATCATGCGCTTTGATGAAGGGCAGATGGACTGGTTGGCGGATCTGCTGGCAGATGCGGCGCGTCAGGAAATCATGCCGCGATTCCGCAGGCTGGATGTCGGTGATATCCGGCAGAAGACTTCACCCGCCGATTTGGTGACGGAAGCGGATGTGAATGCTGAACGGTTCATCACCGCCAAGCTTAAGGAGCGCTTTGCCGATGCGGTGATTGTCGGCGAGGAAGCCTGCTCTGATAATGAATCACTGCTGGACGGACTGGGCGATACGGAACTTGCCTTCACAATCGATCCGGTCGACGGTACTTTCAACTTTGCGTCCGGCGTTCCGCTTTTCGGCGTGATGCTCGCGGTGGTGTCGAAAGGCGAAACCGTGGCCGGTATCATCCATGATCCGGTCGGCAATGACTGGATCATGGCTTCAAAGGGTGGCGGGACCTACATCCGCCATTCCAACGGTGAGGCAAGCAAGGTCAGCGTTGCCGAGCCGGCCTCGATTAACCAGATGATCGGCTCAATTTCCTGGCAGTACACGGCCGAGCCTATGCGGTCGCGTCTGGCACGCAACCACACCAAGTTTCTGTCGCAGATCGGTTATCGTTGCGCGGCACACGAATATCGAATTATCGCAACCGGCGGCGCGCATTTCGCGGTCTACAACAAGCTGATGCCTTGGGACCATCTTCCGGGCGCCCTGATCCATCAGGAAGCGGGCGGCTATCTGGCGCGCTGGGATGGAAGTGCATATTTGCCGTCCCACACCGGCGGCGGTCTTCTGGTGGCGCCGAGCAGGGATAGCTGGCAGTCGATTCAGACTGCGCTTTGGGAAGAATAGCAGGCCGGGGCCTCTATCTTATGTTTTTGGAAGTCGCGCATTATCGCGCATTATATTGACGGAGTGGGTTGGAAGCGCGGACTCCCAACCCGTTTCACTTACGTAAAGAATGTGACCCGCACGTAGCATTGCCAGCCCGTGCGGGTTTTCTTTATCGTCAGATCACGTGTTCTGCAGGCGGGTTTTGCACCCTGAACAACCGTCCGCGTTCGGCAATCAGCACGCAGCCAAGGGCCACAAATCCGAGCACGCAATAGCCGGTTGCAACCGGCGTGGTCGTGCCGTCGAACGCCTGGCCGATGATAGCGCCCAATGCCGCGCCGATCACCGTTTGGGCAAAGCCCAGAACAGAGGAGGCGGTTCCGGCAACCTCGCCAAGCGGCTCCATCGCCAGCGCATTGAAATTGGCAGTCACGAGGCTGAACGAGAACATGATGATCATGTAAATCGCCATGAGGATCGGGAAGGAACGGGCCCGTCCATCGTGACCGACAGAATCATCCACAAAAGGCTGAATCCGGTGAAGACCAGCAGCATGGTCTGGGAAATCCGCCGCATGCCGTAGCGGCCGACCAAACGTGAGTTCATGAATGAGGCAAGCGCCAGCGTCATGGCGACAGCCGCGAAAGCCAGCGGAAACAGGGCGCCAAGCTTGTAAATATCGACGAAAATCTGCTGCGCGGAATTGATATAGCCGAACAGCGCCCCGAGAATGAACGACGTGCCGAGCATGTAGAACAGCGCGACGCGGTTCGAAAGAACGATCCCGAACCCGCCGACCACGCTCTTGACCGTCAGTGGGCGCCGGTTGGATGCGGGCAAGGTTTCGGGCAGGCGAAGGAACGCCCATATGCCGACGATAAGCGCCATCACGGCCATCGACAGGAAAATCAGGTGCCATTCGCCGAAAAGCATGATGAGCTGGCCGGTTGCAGGCGCAACGACCGGCAGGATCATGAATACCATCATGACAAGTGACATGACTTCCGCCATCTGACGACCGGCAAACTTGTCGCGAACGACGGATACGGCGATCACGCGGGTGGCGGCAGCGCCAAGCCCCTGCAAGACGCGCAGGATGATAAGCGTCGTGAAATCGGTGACGATGGCCGATCCCAAAGCTGCCAGAATGTAGATGACGAGCCCGCCGAACAGCGGCAGCCTGCGACCGAAGCGGTCGCTCAGCGGTCCATAGAACAGCTGCGAAACGCCAAAGCCGAGCAGATAGGCGGTGATGACGAACTGGACGTGATTTTCGGACTGAACGCCAAGGCTTGTACCGATCTGCGGCAGGCCGGGCAGCATGATGTCGACGGCGAGCGCATTGATGGCCATGATGGCTGCGATGAGCGCGATGAACTCGCCGCGCCCACGCATGGAGGTTTTCTGGTCCGGCGAACCGTTCTTGATGTCGAGCGGCATGACTGGGATTCCCTGGCAAAATGGCGCGCCGCGTCTAAAAGACACGATGCGAAAGACAAAATTTAGAAAGCAGAAGCCGACAGATGGAAATCCGTCGTTGAAGCATCCAGCAAACGCAAAAGGCGCCGTCGAACGGCGCCTTTGGAAAAGGTGAGGCTAAAGCCGTATATTCGGCAATTAATCCTCAAGCGGCCTTGGTGGCAATACCCTTATCGGTAAAAGTGCCTGCAGTTCGCTCGATTGGAACATTTCACGCACGATATCGCAGCCGCCGACAAATTCGCCCTTCACATAAAGCTGAGGAATAGTTGGCCAGTTGGAGTATTCCTTGATGCCCTGACGCAGCTCGTCTGAGGAAAGGATGTTGACGCCTTTGTAGTCCACGCCGAGATAGTCAGAATCTGGACCACCTGACCGGAGAAACCGCACTGCGGGAAACCCGGTGTGCCCTTCATGAAAAGCACGACGTCGTTGGTCTTCACTTCATTATCGATGAAATCGTTGATGCCGGTCATTTGTGGTCCTTTCCAGCATAACCCCGAAAAGTTGCCTGACTTTTCGGACAGGATTATGCGCTAAACAAATACGCCGAGGCAAATTTCGGCGCAAAATGGGAGGTCTTTCCCAATATAGTCATTTGAATGCTGGTAACCACCCTGTTTGGCTGAAAGCAAGTCAAATGCTTGAGAAATCCGTATCAAGGGAGCTGCATCTTGCCGCAGCAGGATTTGCTTCTCGAAACAGGCTCCCCTGAAACGACCTTCCGTTATTCCGGTACGCTTGTCTGTAAGGCAAGTGCATGAAGCACACCACCCATATTGCCCTTCAGCGCATCATAGACCATCTGGTGCTGCTGCACGGGACTTGCCACGGAAACTTTCCGCGACAACTTCGGCGGCATAATGGTCTCCGTCTCCGGCAAGGTCGCGGATCGTCACCTTTGCGTCGGGAATCCTCGCGTATCAGTTTTCGATCTCATGTGCGTCCATAGCCATGTAAAATCTCCCGCCGTTTCCAGCATCTTCTTATCGTTTTATCGAATCGTAACGCACCATCGTGGAACGTCAACAAACATCTGTCTAACGTTTAAATCCAAGACAAGCAAACCGCCCGGACGGGAGTTCCAACCGGGCGGCAAAAGGTATCAGTGATGCGAAATCGGGTCAGTTATCGCTGACCGGCTCGCCGCTCATGAAGCCCGGGAACCAGCCTTCAAAGGCGTCGGTCAGATCGGCAACGCTGACATCGACACTATCACCAATCTTCAGGCGGTCGCCGCCAACAGTACCGAGAACGCGGAACGGAATGCCTGCGCCTTCGGCATTGAGGGCAATGAGCTTTGCCATTTCCGCCGTGGCCGCGACGACATAGCGCGCCTGATCTTCACCGAAAAGGACCGCGTGCGTCAGGCCGTCACCGGCATCGAGTTCTGCGCCCTTGCCAGACTTGATCACCATTTCCGCGACGGCAATCGCCAGCCCCCATCGGAGAGGTCATGACAGGCCGTAACCTGACTGTTGCGGATAGCTGAACGAACGAACTCGCCGTTACGCTTTTCAAGCGCAAGGTCGACTGTCGGGGCAGGGCCATCGGCACGGTCGAACAGATCGCGCAGGTAAACCGACTGGCCGAGATGCGTGCCGTCGCCGCCAAGCAGAACCAGTGTGTCGCCGTCCTGCATGCCGCCGATCTTGGCGGTCTGCGACCAATCCGGAATGAGGCCCACGCCTGCAATGGTCGGTGTTGGCAGAATAGCCTGACCGTTGGTTTCGTTATAAAGCGAGACATTGCCCGAGACGATCGGGAAATCCAGCGCACGGCAGGCTTCACCGATGCCTTCGATGGCCTTGACGAGCGGCCCATGATTTCCGGCTTTTCAGGATTGCCGAAGTTCAGATTGTCGGTCGAAGCCAGAGGCTCCGCGCCGGTCGCCGTGATGTTGCGCCAGCATTCGGCCACAGCCTGCTTGCCGCCTTCAAATGGGTCCGCTTCGCAATAACGCGGCGTCACGTCCGACGAGAAGGCGAGAGCCTTGGTGTCATGGCCTTCAACGCGGATCACACCGGCGTCGCCGCCCGGAACCTGCAGCGAATTGCCCTGAATGAGCGTATCGTACTGTTCATAGACCCAGCGACGCGACGAAAGGTCAGGCGAACCGATGAGCTTGAGAAGGGCTGCCGAATAGTCTTCCACCTGCGGCACATTGCTGGCAGGAGCGGCGCGTGCTTGCCCGGTTCCATCCACGGACGATCATATTCCGGCGCTTCGTCGCCCAGATCCTGATCGGCAGGTTGGCGACTTCCTCACCCTGATGAATGACGCGGAAACGAAGGTCGTCGGTCGTCTTGCCGACAATGGCGAAGTCGAGACCCCACTTGCGGAAGATCGCCTGCGCTTCTGCTTCTTTTCGGGCTTCAGAACCATGAGCATGCGCTCCTGGCTTTCCGAAAGCATCATTTCATAGGCCGTCATGTTCTCTTCGCGAACGGGAACATGGTCGAGAATGAGTTCGATGCCGAGATCGCCCTTGGCGCCCATTTCGACGGCAGAGCACGTCAGACCGGCAGCACCCATATCCTGAATGGCAATCACGGCGCCGGAGGCCATCAGTTCAAGGCAGGCTTCAAGCAGGCATTTTTCGGTGAAGGGATCGCCCACCTGAACGGTCGGGCGCTTTTCTTCAATCGACTCGTCAAATTCAGCCGATGCCATGGTCGCACCGCCGACACCGTCGCGACCCGTCTTGGCGCCCAGATAGACGACCGGCAGGCCGACGCCCTTGGCTTCCGACAGGAAAATGCCGTCATGCTTGGCAAGACCGGCAGCAAAGGCGTTGACTAGAATATTGCCGTTATAACGCTTGTCGAAATTCACTTCGCCGCCAACGGTCGGCACGCCAAAGGCATTGCCATAGCCGCCGACGCCGGAAACGACGCCCGATACGAGGTGACGGGTCTTCGGGTGGTCAGGTTCGCCAAAGCGCAGCGCATTCATTGCCGCAACGGGACGCGCGCCCATGGTGAACACGTCGCGCAAAATGCCGCCAACGCCGGTCGCCGCACCCTGATAGGGCTCGATGTAGGACGGATGGTTGTGGCTTTCCATCTTGAAGACGACGCAATCGCCGTCGCCGATATCCACTACGCCTGCGTTTTCGCCGGGGCCCTGAATAACGCGCGGTCCGGTTGTCGGAAGCGTGCGAAGCCATTTCTTGGAGGACTTGTAGGAGCAGTGCTCGTTCCACATGGCCGAGAAAATTCCAGCTCTGTGAAGGTGGGCTCGCGTCCGATCAGTTCAAGAATGCGCTGATACTCGTCCGGCTTAAGACCATGCGCTTCGATCAGTTCCGGCGTGATGTCTCGCATATTGGAAATAGTCATGGAAATGGGGAACCCCGTCGCAGGCTGCGGCACCCGAAAGCCTTCTGCCGAAGACTGGCGCCTAAGGTTTCAAGGCGCCTCTTTACCCTAAGTTTTCATGAAGTGCGACAGGAAAATACCGCTTTCCCGGCCCAATCGTATATCGATAATGATAATGCGAGACCGAGCCCGTCAGACACTCCCTCATATCCTGCCTGTTCGTTTTCGAGCAGGCGACGGAGCGTCAGAAAACAGTTTTCGACGACGTTGCGATCAGCCGGAGAAGAGAAAGCAATGCGGACGCGGTGATAGATCTGATCGACACGTCCGGCCTTGAACTCATCCTCGTCATCGATCAGGATTCCGCTTTCATAGGCGGCCGCTTTGAACGTGCCTGAAAGCCACGGCTCGGGCAGTCCCATCCACAGGAATGGAACTGTTGGACGGGATACGAAATCGAAACCGTCGAAGATTTCTCTCGCCATTTTTCGCGGATGACCGTTTCTTCGCGGCATTTGCTATGAATGGCGTCTGCCTCACCGGACAATACAAGCTGCGCGCCGGTTTCGGCGAGCAGGAAGGCTGCGCCGCCCGTGACCATCTTGTGGGTTACCTTCACCCGTTGCGCGCAATGCGCAGGGCAGGCGACCCAGCCGCTGCGTATCCCCGCGGCAACGGCTTTCGATAGACCGGAGACGACGAAGGTGCGTTCAGGCGCAAAACTTGCCAAGGGTGGAATCTGGCTGTCGCACATGACGCCATAGATATCGTCTTCGATAAGCCAGACATTGTAACGCCTCGCGATGTCGGCAATGGCGCGACGCCGTTCTTCCGGCATGACGGATAAAGTCGGATTGTGCAGCGTCGGCATCAGAAAGGCGAGGGTGGGATGCTGCTGGCGGCAGGCGCGTTCGAATTCTTCCGGGATCAGGCCGTATTCATCCAGACCGGCCTGAATGGTCCGGCGACCGAGAAGGCGCACGGAACGGCTGATCTGCGCATAAGTCAGATTCTCGAACAGGATGCGATCGCCCGGATTGGTGAAAGCCGTAATGATGGCGATGCTTGCAGCCTGCGCGCCATTGGTGACGACAATGTTGTCGAGGTCTGGCCGCCAGTCAGCGCGTGAAAGCCATTTTGCCCGGCTTCCAGCCAGTGCTGCGGGAAGTAGCGCGAATAGCTTGCAATATCCTGCGGAAAATCCCGATGAATCTCGGCGTTGATTTTGGCCAGAACTTCATGCTGGCCGACATCCGGTGCTGCCGTGGTGTCGAAGCGTATTTTCCCGGATGGGACATCAGCAGGCTTTGTGCCAGCGATGCCGGAGGCAGACAGCGCATTGTCTGCGGGTTCTTCACCCAACACATAGGTTCCCCGGCCGACTTCGCCCGTCACAAGGCCGCGCTCATGGGCCAGGGCATAGGCACGGCCGATTGTACCGATTGTCACCTTCAAGTCGAATGCCAGATTCCGTTGCGGGGAAGCTTGGCCCCGCTGGCAATCCACCATTCCCGATAGCCTCTTCAATGGCATCGGCAAGCTGCAGGTAAAACGGGCCGGATTTGCCGGCAAGGTCTGGAATCCAATTTGTCATGGTGACAACTTATAAATTGTACCTATTGTTAAGTCAATTGTAGAGTCAATTTGTCGCTGCTTGGTGACAATGAAGATGTCTAAGCAAACATAGGGTTTGCCTCGACTGCTTCCCAGCTCCCAACTGGGCCAACTGGCAATGAAATGGACCGAGACAATGTTCTACTTCAGACCGCAGACCGAGACAATAGATACAATTCTTCCCGTTCCAGTGGCAGATAGTATCACGGACTTGCCAAAAGGATTGCAGGTTAATCTGACAACGGCCTCCCGGCCGCAAGTCGGATATATAAGCCGCTTTTAAACTGGGTATCTTATCGAATGATGCTGCGGCGCACCCGGATCGCCTTGGGCGAGCTGACGGACGATCAGTTGCGCGACATCGGGCTACAGCGCGACGAAGCAGAGCGCGAAGCGCGCAAGGTGCGTTTTCACTTGCGTTGAGATGCGTCGCGGAAAGCAGCTTTCCGCGACGCATTTTGATGTTACTGGCAGCCGCTCTGGCCCGAAGACCAGCGGTTGACATCGGCGGCGATGCGTCCGCCATGGCTTTCCTGCATCATGGGACCGAAGGCTTCGACGCGAGCCGGATTGCCTTGCGCCTGCACCACAAGCAGCGGACGAGATGCCGGATTGCGGGCTGGCACGACCAGAATGCGCGGACGTCCGGTAAAGGAATTCAGCTCCGGCGCAAGTGTGTAGCCACGGAAATCCTTGTCCCTGGATTTGAACCAGCAGCTATTTGCTGCCAGCGCAATGCGTTCCATTGTTGGTAGTGCCGCCTTGCTGGCATCGACGGCGATGGGCCCCGTGGGCTTGCTGGAAGTGCAGGCTGCAAGCATTGCAATGGCCGGGAGGGCCAGAAGAGCGAAAGTCTTGGTCTTCAGGAGGGGCTCCGATAGTGCGTGCCTTTTGAAGGCACGCATGAGAGGTGGGCGGGGGTAAACAGTGTCAGGCGAGTTGCGGCATGAAGGCTTTCAGCCCGTCGCTCATCTCGTTCCAGATGCGCTCGAAAGCCGGATGCTGTTTTGCCTTGGCGGCATATGCATCAAATTTCGGGAATTCGTCCAGCAAATCCGCTTTGCCCGAGAGCTTCTTCAACGGTTCCATCAGGAAACGCACCGGCAAGAGCCAGCAATCCGCAAGGGTTGGTTCGTCTCCGGCGGCATAAGGCTTGTCCGAAAGACGGCTTTCAACCACTTTCAGGCCGGTATGCATCTTGTCGAACAGGCGTTCGATGGTTGCATTGTCGCGCTCGGGCTTGCTTAGCAGGATGAACAGCTTCATCGCAGGGCCAAGCACTTCCAGTTCCGTTACGCGGGCCAGCAGGCGTGCGAGCGCGCGTTCGCGCGGCGTGCCGGGCAGTACGGATACTTCCGGAAAATGGTCTTCGAGATATTCGGCGATCACTGCTCCCTCGAACAGCGTCTCGCCGGAGCTGGTAATCAGCACCGGAATGCGGCGGAGCGGCGTGATATTGCCGAAATCAGCCGGAAACGGTAGGGCAGGTTCATCGGCGAATGGCAGATCTTTCAGGTAAAGAACCCCACGGACAAAGGCCGAGTAAGGGGAAAGAGGTCTGGAATAAAGCTGCATGAATGAAGTTCCCCTGATTCGTTATCGCTAAAATGTGCGAGGCATTTCCAGCAAAAATGTGAACGCTTTGTGCTGGGAAAATGCGTGAAACAAATATGGGGCGATCCCGACGTTTTCTCTTCCGCTGGAACCCTCCCGAAGCCAAGCTGCCACGAAAATAGATGCTTTGCCAGTGCAGTTTTGCGGTGGAGGCGGCAGAGCGGGCGCAATAAAAGGCGACTCGATTGGAGCCGCCTTTTCCGTTTATCTGTTTGCCAGCTTACGCCGCGATGCCAAGCGCGCCCGCGAAGAGCGCCCGACCGTCATCGCCGCCATGGGCCGCTTCGATCAGGTTTTCCGGATGCGGCATCATGCCGAGCACATTGCCGCGTGCGTTGACGATACCGGCAATGTCGTTGACCGATCCATTCGGATTGGTGCCTTCGGCATAGCGGAACACAACCTGGCCTTCACCTTCGATACGCTTCAGCGTTTCGGCATCGGCGAAATAATTGCCGTCATGATGCGCGACCGGGCAGCGGATGATCTGGCCCGGCTTGTAGCCGCGCGTGAACGACGTGTTGGCGTTGGTTACTTCGAGCTTCACTTCGCGGCAGACGAACTTCAGCGAAGCATTGCGCATCAGCGCGCCAGGCAGAAGTCCGGCTTCGACGAGGATCTGGAAACCGTTGCACACGCCCATGACCATGACGCCTTTTCGGCTTTCTCGCGCACGGCCTGCATCACCGGCATACGGGCTGCAATCGCACCGCAACGCAGATAGTCACCATAGGAGAAGCCGCCCGGAATCAGAATCAGGTCCACATCGTCGGGAATGCTCGTATCGGTCTGCCAGACGGTCACCGGCGCCTGCCCGGTAATCTTGGTAAGCGCTGCGATCATGTCGCGATCGCGATTGAGACCGGGAAGGAGAATGACTGCGGATTTCATGGCATCTGCTTCCTTTATTGGGCTCAGGCGATGGCGATAGAATAATCTTCGATCACGGTGTTGGCGAGCAGCTTCTCGCACATGGCCTTGAGGTCCGCTTCGGCCTTGGCCTTGTCCGAGCCTTCCAGTTCCAGATCGAACACCTTGCCCTGACGGGCCGAGCTGACGCCGTCGAAACCGAGGCTGCCGAGCGCGCCGACGATGGCCTTGCCCTGCGGGTCGAGAACGCCGTTTTTCAGTGTAACGGTGACGCGTGCCTTGATCACTCTATAGTTCCTGCAATTTTAGAACGAATGAAACAGCCCGAAAGGTTTGTTCTGGCATGATCTTATCCGAAAACCGTGTCGACTGTCAGGATCATGCCCTTCCGGGCTGGGCGGATCATTTACTTTACAAGTGTGGGGCCGGCTGGACGCGGCGTATCGTTCTCGTTCATGATGCCGAGACGGCGCGCCACTTCCTGATAGGCCTCGACCAGTCCGCCCATATCGCGGCGGAAACGGTCCTTGTCTAGTTTGTCATTGGTGCTGAGATCCCAAAGACGTGCCGAGTCCGGTGAAATTTCGTCGGCAACGACAATGCGCATCATGTCGCCTTCCCACAGCCGCCCGCATTCCATCTTGAAGTCGACAAGCTGGATGCCGATGCCGAGGAACAGGCCGGTGAGGAAGTCGTTGACGCGAATGGCGAGCGCCATGATATCGTCGATTTCCGGCGGGCTTGCCCAGCCGAAAGCCGTGATATGCTCTTCGGTGACCATAGGGTCGTCGAGCGCGTCGGCCTTGTAATAGAACTCGATGATCGAGCGCGGCAGGACGGTGCCTTCTTCAAGGCCAAGGCGCTTGGCCAGCGAACCGGCTGCAACATTGCGCACAACCACTTCAAGCGGAATGATTTCCACTTCCTTGATCACTGCTCACGCATGTTGAGGCGGCGGATGAAGTGCGTTGGAATCCCAATGCGGTTGAGCTGGGTAAAATATGTTCTGAAATGCGGTTGTTCAGCACGCCTTTTCCGTCGATGACTTCATGCTTCTTTGCATTGAAGGCAGTTGCATCATCTTTGAAAAATTGGACGAGCGTACCGGGTTCAGGGCCTTCATAAAGAATCTTGGCCTTGCCCTCGTAAATACGGCGGCGACGGTTCATGGCTTTTCTCGGATTTCCATATCTATGGTGATCGGCTCTAAGCCGCTATTCTCGCGGGCTACCTATAGCAATTGTGGGCTTTTAACAATCCTGCTTTGTGCCCGTTCCCCGTTTTTGCTGTTTCTGATGCAAGTTTATGCATGAGTCGCAAGAAAGTAGTCTTTAGCTCTTGTATAATCTTGCGCCCCTTGCCAGCTTTAGGCAAGAGAACGGATGACGGTCTCTTCTAACTTGTAAGTCTGGGAGCTTTATGAATGACCACTGGCATGGATGATCGCCGCGACGCTTTTGAAAAGAAATTCGCGCTTGATGCGGAACTGCGCTTCAAGGCGGAGGCACGCCGCAACAAGCTTCTGGGACTTTGGGCTGCCGAGCAGCTTGGCAAGAAGGATGCGGACGCTGAAGCCTATGCCAAGGAAGTCGTTGCCGCTGACTTCGAGGAAGCTGGCGATGAGGACGTTTTCCGCAAAATTCGCGCCGACTTCGATGCCGCGAGCGTTAGCGTAAACGATGAAGCAATCCGCGAAAAGATGTTCGCTTTCCTTGAGGAAGCCGTTCGTCAGGTGAAGCAGGATTGATGGATGGTTTGGGGCGGAAGAGCAGTTGGCACTTCCGCCCCGATCCCTTTGAAACGAAGGAAATTCGAATGTCGTTGTCTTCGCGCCTTCGCGCGGGGAAACAGTGCTTTCTGCATGGTCTTCCCTGCCTGAACCCCTGACCGTAGAAATTCTCGCACACAGCGCCTTCGATGCCGTAACGCTCGATATGCAGCATGGCGGCCATGACGAGGCGAGTGTTCTTCGCTCTCTCGGTCTCATCCTGAACGCTGGTAAGCCGCCGGTCGTGCGCATTCCTGTCGGCCGTTTCGACATGGCAAGCCGTGCGCTGGATTTTGGCGCGCAGGCCGTCATCGCTCCGATGATCAATTCTGTCGAGGATGCCCGCCGCTTTGCTGCCGCGATGAAATATCCGCCGGTGGGCGAACGTTCATGGGGCGTATTCCGGGCCAATGCGGATTACGGTGCGCCGGGTTCCAATGACTATCTGACGACCGCAAATCATGACACGCTTGCTTTCGCGATGATTGAAACGCGCGATGCCTATGATGCGCTGGATGCCATTCTGGATGTGCGCGGCATCGACGGTGTTTTCGTGGGACCGGCGGATTTCTCCATTGCGTGGAGCAACGGTCGCGAAGCCAACCCGAATTCGGATGCGATTGTGGAACCCATTGGCAATATTGCCCGCAAGGCCGCTGCGGCAGGAAAGATCGCAGGCATCTATTCGCCATCACCGGAGTTTGCACGTCGCTATATTCCGCTTGGTTTCCGCTTCCTGACGCTCAGCAATGATGGCGGTTATATCCGCCTTGCAGCGGAAACGCTGACGAAAGCGGTTCGCGACTAGTTCCATTGCAAGGTACTGAACAAGAAAAGGCGGGCACGTGGCCCGCCTTTTCATACAGAATGAGTAAACATCAGTGATGCTTCGGCGCCTGCAACTGCGTCATAAACTCGGCGAATACCATCGAGCCTTCCGGCCATGGTCCATGCCCGGATTCCGAGTTGATATGCCCGGATTCACCAGCATCGATCAGCATTGCGCCCCAATCCTTCACGACATCTTCTGCTGCTTCGAAGCTTGAAAAGGGATCGTTGCGGCTAACCACGGTAATCGTCGGGAACGGCAGGCGTTCACGCGGATAAGGACCGAACGTCATCAGATGCTTGGGGCGGATTTTGTCGTTTGAAACGTCCGGAGGCGCCACAAAGAACGCTCCGGCCACCTTGTGCTGAAAATGTGGCAAGGCATGAACTGCGGTTGCAACGCCGAGCGAATGCGCGACCAGAACAATCGGCCTGGTTGCTGCATTGGCGGCTTTGACGACCTCACCGATCCAGTCGTCACGAACAGGTTTGGTCCACTCGGCCTGCTGTACACGCCGCGCGGTCGAGAGTTTGCTCTCCCAACGGGTTTGCCAGTGGTCGGGGCCGGAATTGGTATAGCCGGGGATGATGAGAATATCTGCGTCTTTGACTTTCATGGCTTCCCATTTAGAGAGGCTTTGTAACTTCTTCAAGCCGTGCTTGTCGTATGCTTAGCATAGAAAGCATGCGAATGATGAACAGCCTGTTCGCTGATCGCGATCTTGTGAAACACGCTCCAAATGGCGATGTTTAGGCAAGATTTGAAACGCGACGGGGATAATGAGGTGGCAATCAGCAGACGTAAGATTCTCGGCGCTGCCGGGACTGCTGTCATGGCCAACATTCTTCCTGTTCGTGCAGAAATGCCGTCGAAGGAGGGCGACATGACACAGCATTTGAAAGCGGCGGCAGCCGAAACCGAGCGTCCGGTCGCTCCGCTTCCATTCGCAATGACCACGCCCATGCGTGTGGCACGTGTTGGCTTGAGGGCACGTGATGCGGAAACATTGGCTGAATATTATCGTGATGTTGTGGGCTTGCGCGAAATGGCCCGTCGTGGCGCGTCGATTGTACTGGGTGCAGGTGATCGCGAACTGATGGAAATCGAACAGTTTTCCGCCGCAAAGCCCGACGATCCGCGCAGTGCTGGTCTTTATCACACGGCTTTCCTGCTGCCGACGCGAGGAGACCTTGCGCGCTGGTCGCGTCGCGCCATCGACAAGCAGTTGCCGGTCAGCGGTGCATCGGACCATAAGGTGAGCGAAGCGATCTATCTGACCGACCCGGAAGGCAACGGCATCGAAATCTATTCAGACTGTCCGAACAATGAGTGGCAATGGAATGGCGACCGTGTTGCCATGAGCACTGATCCGCTCGATGTCGGCAATCTGCTCGATGTCATCAAGCGTGAGGGCGGAGAGTGGGATGGCGCGCCGCAAAATACGGTGGTTGGCCATGTGCATCTGCGTGTCGGCAATGCGCAGGAGGCTGAAACCTTCTGGCACAATGAACTCGGTCTCCAAACCGTTCAAACCTATGGTGATCGCGCCGTGTTCATGTCCACCGGGCGCTACCATCACCATATCGCTGCCAATGCCTGGCAGAGCGCTGGCGCTGGCAAGCGCGATATGGATCGCACCGGGCTTGGCTGGGTCGAGCTTGAGGATACGCGCGGCGGTAACAACAGCACCTTCGTGGATCCATGGGGCAACGTGGTCAATACGATCAAGACCAAGGCGTAACCAGCCCATCTCCGGAATATAAAAGCCCCATGTTTTCATAAACATGGGGCTTTTCGATCAAATTATGAACCAATTAAAAGGAGGGGCGCAGATTTTGGTTATGACGTGCCGAAACTCGTGGCTTGCGAGAACCGGAGCGCAGCGTACCTGAGGTACGTGAGCACCGGAAGCGCAGTAAGACGCGATTTGCAGGCCATCAGAGCCGAAATCTCAACCGAAGACGCGCTTGAAAATCGTATCCACATGCTTGGAGTGGTAGCCGAGATCGAACTTTTCGCGGATCTGGTCTTCGGACAAGCTGCGCGCACTTCTGTGTCGGCCAGCAGTTCCTCAAGGAAGTCGGCGCCCTGTTCCCAGACCTTCATGGCATTGCGCTGCACGAGGCGATAGGCATCTTCACGCGAAACGCCAGCCTGCGTCAGTGCCAGAAGTACGCGCTGAGAGTGCACCAAACCACGGAACTTGTTCATGTTCTTCAGCATGTTGTCCGGGTAGATGACCAGCTTTTCAATGACGCCGGCCAGACGGTTGAGCGCAAAATCGAGCGTAATGGTCGTGTCCGGGCCGATGGCACGCTCGACGCTCGAATGCGAAATATCGCGTTCGTGCCAGAGAGCCACGTTTTCCATCGCAGGCGTTACCGACATGCGCACCAGACGGGCGAGGCCGGTCAGGTTTTCGGTCAGCACCGGATTGCGCTTGTGTGGCATGGCCGACGAACCCTTCTGGCCCGGCGAGAAGAATTCTTCCGCTTCTAGAACTTCCGTGCGCTGCATGTGACGGATTTCGATGGCGATATTTTCCATCGAAGAGGCAATAACGCCGAGCGTTGCAAAGAACATGGCGTGGCGGTCGCGCGGGATCACCTGCGTCGAAACCGGCTCTGCTTCAAGGCCGAGCTTGGCGCAGACATATTCTTCCACACGTGGGTCGATATTGGCGAACGTGCCGACAGCACCGGAAATAGCGCCGGTCGCGATTTCGCGCGCGCGGCCACGAGACGGGCGCGGCCACGTGCCATTTCGGCATAGAAACGCGCAAAGGTGAGGCCCATCGTCGTCGGTTCGGCATGGATGCCATGGCTGCGGCCAATGCGCACCGTGTCTTTGTGCTCGAAGGCGCGCTTTTCAGGGCTTCCAGCACGCGGTCCATGTCGGCAAGCAGCAGATCGGCGGCGCGCACGAGCTGGACATTGAGCGTGGTGTCGAGCACGTCCGATGAGGTCATGCCTTGGTGCACGAAGCGGCTGTCGGGGCCGATGAATTCGGCCAGGTGCGTCAGAAAGGCGATGACGTCATGCTTCGTGACAGCTTCGATTTCATCGATGCGGGCGACGTCGAACTGCGCCACGCTACCCTTTTCCCAGATGGTCTTTGCCGCTTCCTTCGGGATGACGCCGAGTTGCGCCAGCGCCTCGCAGGCATAGGCTTCGATCTCGAACCAGATACGGAACTTTGTTTCGGGCGACCAGATGGCGACCATTTCAGGCCGGGAATAGCGCGGGATCATGGGTGCATCCTATAGAATGGAATAGACGGAAGGAATTTAGTGATTGCGTGCGGCCTCGGCAGCGGCGCGGATCGCCTGAATATTGGTGCGGTAGCTTTCGACGGAGTTGCCCTTGTAGACCGCCGAACCGGCTACGAGAATGTTAGCGCCAGCGGCAACGACCGAGCCTGCGGTTTCCGGCGTAATGCCGCCATCAACTTCGATGTCGATAGGGCGGTCGCCAACCATTTCGCGGACGCGCTTGATCTTGTCGAGCATCGGCGCGATGAATTTCTGGCCGCCAAAACCCGGATTTACGGTCATGACGAGGACGAGATCGACATCTTCGATAACATTTGTCAGCGCTTCGGCAGGTGTTGCCGGGTTGAGCGCCAGACCGGCCTTCTTGCCCAGAGCGCGGATCGATTGCAGCGAACGGTGCGTGTGCGGACCGGCTTCGGCGTGAATTGTGATGAGATCGCATCCGGCATCGGCAAAGGGCGCCAGATAGGGATCGCAGGGCGCAATCATCAGATGCGCATCGAAGAATGCCTTGGTGCGCGGGCGGATCGCCTTCACTACCTGCGGGCCGAAAGTGATGTTTGGCACAAAATGCCCATCCATGACGTCGATATGCACCCAGTCGGCACCCGCTTCCAGCACGGCATCGACTTCTTCGCCAAGACGGGCGAAATCGGCGGAAAGAATGGAAGGGGCGATGGCGATGGGGCGCATTGTGATCTCCGTAACTTTGGCCAGCCCCTAGCACATGAGGGGCAAGAATCCTATCCCCAGCGCTTGTGGAACCACATCCACTGGCCGGGATATTCGCGCACCCATGTTTCGACGGTATCGTTCAAAAGCTGCGCCGTTGCTGCAATATCGATTTCGCCCTTGTCGTCGCGCGGCAGCTCCATGCGTTCATAGAGTTCGAGGCGATAGCGTCCACCGGGAAGGCGGATGCAGCGCGCCGGATAGACGTCGCAATCATATTGCCGCGCAAGCGGCCAGCAGGGGATTGGTCTTCACGGGACGATTGAAGAAGGTGGAAGGTACGCCGCGGCGGAATTTCTGGTCCACCAGCATGCCGACATTGCCGCCTTCATCAAGGATATGCGCAAGCGACCAGGCAGCACCGGCTTTCGACGGCACCAGATGGCCCATATTGGTGCGGCGGGCTTTCAAAACCTTGTCGGCGATATAGGGATTGTTCGGCGGGCGGAAGAGCGCCGTAACATTCAGGCCGAAGGTGGCGGCACAGATCGGCAGAAGCTCGAAATTACCGGTATGGGCGGTGAAGAAGATATGCGGCTTCCTCTCGTCGCGCAGGCGTTCGAAAATCGGAATGCCTTCCACTTCGACCAGCCCCGGCGTGGTGGAATAGGGATCGAAATCGAAGACTGCGTCGAGAAAGATATATTCCGCGAAAAGGCGCGCCATCGAATCCCACATTTCGCGGGCGATATCCTCGATTTCCGCGTCGGTTTTCTCAGGATAGGCCTGCCGTAGATTATCGGTGGCAACCTTGTGGCGCGGCGTCAGTGGCCCGACCAGTCGGGCCACTTTGGCGAAAAGCTGATCGCTGCCTTCGCCGGGAAAAGGCGCAGCAGGCCGAGCAGCAGAAATACGGCCTGTGCCCAGAGCCAGTAGTTGAACTGCTTCAGCTTGCGGGTCCAGCGGAAGAGCAGAAGTTTCAGCTTGAACATCATGGACGTGGGCGACTCAGTCGATCTCGAGAATGATCTTGCCGAAGACGTCGCGGCCTTCCATGCGCTTCAGTGCCGTGTCGATATCGTTGAAGCCGACCACGGTGTCGATGACCGGATGCACGATGCCGCGTGCCATTTTCTGCATGGCGTCGGCCATGTTTTCCATGCGGCAGCCGAAGGAGCCGAAAATCTTCAATTGCTGCTGGAAGAGCTGCATCAGGTTCATGTTGGTGGAAACGCCGGAGGTCGAACCGCAGGTGACGAGACGCGCGCCGCGTTTCATGCAGAGCATCGAACCGGCCCAGGTGTCTGCGCCCACATGCTCGAAAACGACATCGACGCCCTTCTTCTTGGTCAGCTTGCGCACGACGCCCTCGAAGCGGTCCTCACGGTAGTTGATGATGTGATCGGCACCGAGAGCCTTGGCTTTCTCGATCTTGTCGTCAGAGCCGACGGTGGTGATGACTGTGCAGCCCATCTTCTTGGCAAGCTGGATCGCCGCCGTGCCGATGCCGGAACCGCCAGCCTGAACGAGCACGGTTTCGCCCGGCTCAAGCTTGGCATTGTCGAACAGCATATGCTCGACCGTGCCGAAGGTGACAGGCGCGACAGCAGCGCCGATGGCGTCCACGCCGGGAGGTGCCGGAACGAGCAGGCGGGCAGGCAGGTTCACGGCCTCGCAGGCAAAACCGTCGAGGTGGAATCCATGCACGCCGCCGACATGCTCGCACAGATTGTCACGGCCTTCGCGGCAGGCGCGGCAGCCCGCAGGTGCGCGCACCATAGATCGAGACGAGCTGGCCGGGCAGGAGATTAGACACGCCGGGACCGACGGCATCCACAATGCCTGAAGCTTCCGCACCGATAACCAGCGGCATCTTGCGCTTGGCAAACGCCATGCCGCGCCAACCCACACGTCGATGTGGTTGAGCGCAACGGCCTTGATCTTCACCGTCACCTCGCCAATGCCGGGGGCAGGCGGCGGTGCGATATCGGTAATTTCAAGGCGGCGATCATCAAGAAGCTGCAAGGCGCGCATGAAGTAATCCTTTTCAAGACATAATCCCGGAAACGGCGAACCGTCCGGGATCATGGGAAAATTCGTATTTGCCGGACCGATTAATTCGGATTTGCCGCCAAAACAAGGCTCGTATTCTGTCCGCCGAAACCGAACGAGTTGGAAAGCACGGCAGAAACCTCAGCCTGACGCTTCACATTCGGCACGACATCAAGCGGGATAGCCGGGTCCGGATTGTCGTAGTTGATGGTTGGCGGCAGCGTACCCGTCTGGATCGTCAGAAGCGAGAACACAGCTTCGATAGCACCCGCAGCGGTCAACGTATGGCCGATCATCGACTTGTTGGAAGAAACCGGGATGGAGGCAAGCTTGTCGCCGAATACGGTCGAAAGCGCCAGATATTCCATCTTGTCGTTTTCCGGCGTCGAAGTGCCATGGGCGTTGATATAGGAAATCTGCTCTTCGGTCAGACCGGCATCGGCCAGTGCGGCGCGCACCGTGCCAATGGCAGGCGAGGCGTCCGGCTTGGAGCGTGTGCGATGGAAATCATCGGCCTTTTCGCCGCAACCGGCAAGAATGCCCAGCACTTTTGCGCCACGTGCAACGGCACTTTCAAGCGATTCCATCACCAGAGCGCCGGATCCTTCCGACATGGCAAAGCCATCGCGATCCTTGGAGAAAGGCTTGGAAGCCTTTTCCGGCTTGTCGTTCTGTGTGGAAAGAGCGGATAGCAGTGAGAAGCGGATGAGAGCTTCGGCAGACACCGAGCCGTCGGTTCCGATAGAAAGAACGCGGTCACTTTCGCCGCGACGGATGGCTTCCACGCCGAGCTGAATCGCAGTTGCGCCCGAGGCACATGCGGTTGAAAGCGTGATCGGCAGGCCGCGCGTGCCGAAAGCTTCCGACAGGCGTTCGGCGATATAGCCGAACTGGGTCGTGTTGAAGAGGTCGTCCTGACGTGCACGGCGGCAGGCTTCCAAGAGGAGCTGATAGCTCGCCGGGCCTTCATTCTTCACGGTCGCATCAAGTGCAAACCGGCTTTTCCAGTCCAGTTCGACCGGGGAGCCGCCAGAAAAAGCGGGCCGCCGAAATCGGTCGACGAAAGGCCGGACTGTGCGAGGGCTTCTTCACCGGCGAGCCGGGCCAGTGCTTCTGAGAGTGCTGATGCACCGACATCGCTTTCGGCCAAGAAATCGACTGTTCCGGAAAAGCGTGTATTGAGATTGTCGGTTGGAAAGCGGGTAATGGCGTGGATGCCCGGTTTTCCGCCGGTTAACGCAGCCCAATTGTCTTCCTTGCCCTGACCGAGTGAGGAAACCACACCTGCACCGGTGATGGCGACAATGGGACGGCCGAGATGGTCTGTATATTTCGTCATCTTATACTCTCACCAGCTTTGCTGCGCCTTCGGCACGCGTAGCGCCAATTACGGTGACGATTGCTTCGCTGATTGGGCCACCGGCATCCTTTTCGGATGCATCCAGCGGTGCAAAAGCTTCGCCTTTCCAGACGGATATGGCCGCAAGTGCCAATGCCAGCGGAACTGCGCTTCACGCATATGACCGGTCAGGCCGGAAATGCCGCGATATGCGGCCGACAGAGCGTCCAGTGTAGCCTTTTCCGCGCCAGTCGCTTCATGGGCACCGGAAGCGCCAGAAATAACATAGGACGGGTCCTTGCCGCCATTGGCTGCAAGGATGAGTTCGCGGATGGTGTTGGCGAGGTCGGCATTGTCGCGTCGAATCTGTGCGCTTTCGATACCGCTCACTTCCGCATAGGCCCGCGCGCCGCGCTTGGCTGCATGGTCAGCGCTTTCCAGTACAAGGAATACGCCGCCGGAACCGGAAACCATGCCGCCGCCAGCCGAACCTTCACGCTGCCAGAGCGGTGCCCAGCCATCATGCTTGAGCAATCCGCCAAGCTCGTGGCCGAGAATCATGTCGAAATGTTCGGAGTTATAGGAGCCGCCGACCAGCGCATGGGTGCTCTGACCGGTGCGGATGCGCGCGGCTGCGGTTTCGATGGCCGAAAGGCCGGAACCTTCCTCGCCCATGAAGGTACGTGACGAACCGGTCACCTTGTGGACGATCGAAATATTGCCTGCGAGCAGATTGGAAAGCTGCGCCAGAAACAGGGTCGGCCGCAGTTCGGTCGAGAGTTTCTCGTTCAGCATGACGCCGCGGTCGTTACGGGTGCGGCCTTCCTCCAGAATCTGCATGTCGACGGTGATATCGCGTTCGCCGCCACCGGCGCCTACGACCATATCCATGGTCGCGCAAAGCGCTTCGTCGTCCTTCATGCCTGCATCCTGAAGCGCTAGTCCTGCGGCGTAGGTACCGAGGCGCTGCCAGGTTTCCATCTGGCGCTGGTCACCGCGCTTTGGAATCTGCAGGCTCAATCCACTTCACCCAGCGGGTGAACAGTGTAGGCGCGAAGGCTTCCTTTTCGAGGCGCGGTTCAGTACCTGTCTTTGAGAACGCGTTCCAATGTGCGTCGACCCCTTCGCCGAGCGAAGAGATGATGCCGATACCTGTGATGACGACTTTATTGTTCTGCATGGGTCCCGTTTGTCCGTCGATGCTGAGACTGCTCTGACAAGCGAAGATTTCGCATTACCAGAAACGGAATCAGGGCGAACATTTCTGTCCACCCCTCAATACCGCCATATTATGTGCCAGATCAGCCTTTTTGGCCGCAACCAGCTCGTCGATTTTTGCGCAGAGGTTCTTGAGAACGAAATATTCTTCGGTTGGAACCTTGCCTTCGTTGACTTCCTGAGTCCACTGCTCAAGCGGAATCTTGATGCCGAAAGCCTTGTCGATAGCGAAGACGATGTCGAGGAAGTCGAGGCTGTCGATGCCCAGATCGTCGATGGTGTGGCTATCTGGCGTGATGGTGTCACGGTCGATTTCACTGGTTTCGGCGATGATGTCGGCGACTTTGTCAAAAGTAGAGGACAAGTTTCGATTCCTTTATTCATGGCGGTGCCACGTTGGCACGCATCTGACTGTTTGCGCGTGTCTAGCGTTTTTCCGGTGATAGGGAAAGTCATATTACTTTCACAACCACCGAGCTTTTCAAAAGCGCATATAAGGCGCGCAACATGCGAAGCGCAACATAAAGGCAAACTCTAATTTTGGAAATATTCTCAAAACTGAGTTATTGCGACTATTGCCTAAGGCTCGTTTCTGACGCGTCTGACAAAATACCATAACCCTACAGCGGCGCAGGCTATCATGACGATTGCCAAGGCGTATTGGACCGGCCGTTCCCTGACGCGATTGCCGCAAGACCGGATGCCACGCTCCCTATCGTGCCTATGGCTTCCGGGTGCTTCAAGGCAGATGTGAAAGCCATGTCACTCTGCCGGGCTTTTGGGAAATGTCAGTCGCAGGTTCGACGGGCTGGGTAACCGGCGGATTGGCCGCAAGCGCCAGAGCGCGAGAACGTACCCGGCCAACACGGGCGAGCCATCCTTTTCCGAACGATGATGCAGTAGATAAGCCTTCCAACCATGATGCACGCGCATCGCACAAGGCATTGATGATCTCGTCTGCGGGGCGCATGTTTGCCGCGGCGATAGTCTGCGCACCAATTATTCCATCTTCCGGAATCCCCAGAACGCTTTGCAGCATTTTGCTGCGCGTCCCGGCCCGGAATTGACCGCAAAGTCGAATACGGCGTAGTCAATGCCGGAAGGCAGGTTGTCTCCGTCGATCTTGTTCCAAAATTGTGTTTGGTAGATTTGAGTGGCGGTTGCCTGCGTCATTTCTTTTACATCTTCGGGCGATACTTGGCGGCTCTCCCAAGCAGACAGGGTTGCGATGGTGATACCCATATTGGTCGCACCGCCGGGATCGTCAGGATTGTCTACATATCCGCCTTCTTCACTAAAGATATAAGGAATGACTTTCTGAAAATTCCGTTTCATTTAATTGCCTCTAATTTAGTATTTGAAAATGAAGAGCAGTAATTTGTGGAATAGAATATAATCTTTTTAAGTGCGGGAATAGTGCCAGAACGACTTGTCGACATGTTCAATCGGGATTGGTTCACAAGCATTATTTGATCACGATATGTCTTGCGTCCTGTGCATGGATGCGGCTTCATGAGCATCTCATCGCTGCATCATTGACAGGCGGGCAAAGTGAATTCGGAAATCTTTGGATATGCACCGGACGGGCAGGCGGTTCACCGGCTCACAATCTCCAACGGCCCGCTGACGGCCAGGATCATAAATTGGGGCGCGGCCATTCAGGATCTGCGCATGGAGGGCCATGCGGCACCATTGGTGATCGGCTATCGCGACTTTGCCGATTATCCGGCTCATTCACCGCATCTGGGCGCAATTGCAGGTCGCTCGGCCAATCGTATTCGCAATGCCCGGTTTGATCTGGATGGGACGACTTACGAGGTGGAGCCGAATTTTCAGGATTCATAACCTGCATGGCGGCAGCAAGGGGCTTGGCAATCGCGTCTGGAAGATAACCGGGACGGGTCCGGACTTCGTGACGCTTGCGACGGTGGCGCCTGACGGCGAGATGGGCTTCCCCGGCAATCTGAATGTGAGCTGTACCTATATGCTCAATGGGGATGGAACGCTGATTATTCGTCTGGAAGCAGTGACCGACAAGCCGACCGTCTGCAATCTGCTGCACCATAGCTACTTCAATCTTGATGATGGCGGCGAGGGGATATCCTCGATCATCAGCTGAAAATCGAAGCTGACGCTTATATGCCTGTCGATGATGCTCTCATTCCGGACGGACGCGTTCTGCCGGTCAAGGGAACGCCATACGATTTCAGGGAGTTCCGTCCGATTCGTTTTGAGGAAAATGGCGGTCAGGTTCAATATGATAGCAATTTCTGCATGACTGCAGCGCGGGGACCATTACGCCCATGTGCATCGGTCAAGGGCGCGCGTTCCGGTATTCGTCTCGATATTTCGACGACAGAGCCAGGCGTCCAGTTCTATGCAGGCAACACCATGGCCAATGACTGCATCGGCCTGATGGGCAAGCCCTACGGAAAACACGCAGGCTTCTGTCTCGAGCCGCAGATATGGCCGGGATCGCTGGAATATCCGTATTTCCCGCAGGCAATATTGCGGCCGGGCGAGGTTTACGCCCAGACGAGCCATTTCAGTTTTACGCGTGAGGAACGCTAGTCGGTAAAGGCGGCGCGTGCGGTTTCCATCGGAGCCAGCGCGCCGCGTATCTCAACGACACGTGCCGCAACCAGGTGGGCTTTCCGTGCCGCGTCCACTGGCGCGAGCCCGTTCAATCGTGCGGCAAGATAGGCGCCGTTGAAGCTATCGCCGGCGCCAGTGGTGTCCACGGCTTGCGCAGCGACAGATGGAACCAGCACTTTTCTTCGCCAGAGACGACAAGAGCCGGTTCCGTACCGTCCTTGACGACGATTTCTTTCACGCCAAGAGCGGCGAGGCGATCTGCGCAGGCTTCTGCATCCTTGTCGCCAAAGAGCGCCTGTTCATCCGGGAAAGTGGGCAATGCAATATCCGCGATACGCATTGCTTCGCTGATGATCTCCTGCGCAACTTTCCGGTCGGGCCAAAGCTGATGACGGAAATTCGGATCGAATGCGATTCGCGAACCAGCGGCGCGGCACTCCCGCAAGACATTGAAAAACGTGTCGCGATGCTCCGGCAGGATGATGGCGAGTGAAATACCCGAAAAATAGATGATGTCGCGGCCGGTCAGGCTTTTTCCAGGGCTTCACGGTCACTGGCCAGGCGTCTTGCGGCGGCATCGCTGCGCCAATAGGTGAACGAGCGCTCGGCGCCGTTGAGCGTGATCGCGTAAAGACCGGGATGAAGCCCGTCGATAACCGGGCTATGGGCGATTCCGATACCGTTCGATGTCAGAAATACACGCTGCTTCTGGGAGAAGCTGTCTTCACCAAAGGCCGTTATATATTCGACGGGATAGGATTTGTCCGTCAGCGCCCGCATGTACCACGCAGTGTTCAGCGTATCGCCCGCAAAACCCATGCGCCATTGATCGCCTTCATTGCCAGAAAGCTCGATCATGCATTCGCCGATAGACGCAAATCCGCCCATGTCAGTCTCCTCACTTCCAATGGCGCTAACGCCTATACTAATTTTCGCTCGTGTAAATTGGTTTGTCGGCATTTCGTCAGCACTGTCATGTCAGCTTTATCGACTTGCCACATTCATTGTGTAAGCATCCGCCGACCGCATCGACCTCAAAATCAGGATAGCTTTTCAGAAGCACGATGCATTACTGGATATTCGGGAGTTCCGCTGACGTCGTGTAGCGAGCCTCGCTTAAGGATTTGACATGCGTTATGCGATTTATTTCACGCCGCCATCCAATGATGCGCTTTTGAAGGTTGCCGCAAATTGGCTCGGGCGCAATGCCTTCAGTGGCGAACCGGTCAAGATGCCTGCGATTCGCTCGCTTGCGACCGCTGAAATCGCCCAACTGACCGAAGAGCCACGGCGTTATGGCTTTCATGCGACGATGAAGGCTCCCTTCCGTCTGAATGAAGAGCACACCGAAAGTGATCTGCTTGCCGCATTGATGCATTTCGCATCGTCGGCATCGCCGGTCGTTATTCCGCGTCTGAAACTGCACGCAATTGGCCCGTTCTTCGCGCTTGTGCCGGAAGAGCCGGTTGCCGAGCTGAACCAGCTTGCCAATGATGTTGTCGTTGCCTTCGACCGGTTTCGCGCACCTCTGAACGAGGCTGAAATTGCAAAGCGGCGTCCGGAGCGTCTCAGCGAAACACAGCGGCATAATATCGAGCGCTGGGGCTATCCTTATGTTTTCGAGGAGTTCCGCTTTCATATGACGCTGACCGGCCCGGTGGAGGAGAAAGACCGCGCTCGCGTGGAGCGGACGCTGGACGAATTCTTCACGCCGCTGCTGGACGATGCCGTTGAGGTTGCGAATCTCGCTCTGTTCGTGGAACCTGAGAAAGGGGCTCCTTTCGAGATTCATTCGCTGCATCCTCTGACCGGTGGCAAGATAGCGTCTGCTCGGGCCTCACGAGCGGTTGGGAGGCCGTAATCAATGGGAAATGAAACGGTTCTGCGCAATGCCCGCGTCGTGCTCTCCGATGATGTCGTTCTCGGTTCCCTGAAACTCGTGGACGGTAAGATCGCTGATATCGCGACCGGCGCATCCAGTATCGGCGAGGATATGGAAGGTGACTTCCTCACGCCGGGGCTGGTCGAACTGCACACGGATCATCTCGAAGGGCACTATGCGCCGCGCCCGAAGGTCCGCTGGAACCCGATTGCTGCCGTGCAGGCGCATGATGCGCAGATTGCTGCTTCTGGGATCACAACTGTTTTCGATGCATTGCGCATTGGCTTCGATGACGACGCCGAGACAGGTATAGACGATATGCGCAAGCTTTCGTCGGCAATTGCCGAGGGCCGCAATGCGGGCCGTCTGCGCGCCGACCATTTCCTGCATTTGCGCTGCGAGGTTTCAGCACCTGACTGCCTTCCAGCCTTCGAACAATTCGGCAATCAGCCGCTGGTCAGGCTGGTATCCCTGATGGATCACGCGCCGGGGCAGCGTCAGTTCACGGATATCGAAAGCTACAAGACCTATTTCCTTCGCAAGCTGAAATTCTCGGAAGAGGAGTTCCGCCTCTATTGCGAGCGGCGTATCGGGCAGTCCCAGCAATATTCCGCGCCGACACGCAAGGCGATTGCCGAATTGTGCCACCAACGCGGCGTTGTTCTGGCGAGCCACGATGACGCAACGGTGGACCATGTGGCGGAAGCGCAGGCGCAGGGAATAAGGGTTGCGGAATTTCCCACCACACATACGGCTGCGAAGGCGTCAAAGGAGTCCGGAATGTCGGTTCTCATGGGCGCGCCAAATGTCGTGCGCGGCGGTTCACATTCGGGAAATGTGTCCGCGCGCGAACTGGCGGAAGCTGGAAATCTCGACATCATATCGTCGGACTATATTCCGGCCAGCATGATGCAATCGGCGTTTTTCTCGCAGATGTCGCCGAAAATATCTCGCTGCCTCAAGCTATTCGACTGGTTTCTGCCAACCCTGCCAAAGCAGTAGGGCTGGAGGATCGCGGCGAGATTCTCGCAGGCAAGCGAGCTGATCTGGTTCGGGTGCAGATTGCCGATCATGTTCCGATCATCCGCACCGTCTGGCGGGAAGGGCGGCGGGTTATCTAGCCCACCGGGACCGGGCTTGTCGGTTCCAGCGCCAATCTGCCATCATCCAGAATATCGAGCTGGAGAGAGCGATAGCTGTCAATGCTCAGATGGGATGTCTTCGGGGAATGCGGGTGCGTCGCCGTCACCACGACAACGCTGGCGCCGGCAGTTTCCCCGCAACGATACCGGCTGGCGCGTCCTCGAACACAAGACAATTGCGCGGATCGAAGCCAAGCCTTTTGGCGCCAAGCTGGAAACATTCGGGGCTTGGCTTGCCGCGCTCCACATCTTCGGCGGAAACGATGGTTTTCGGCATCGGTAGCCCTGCCGCGGCGACGCGACGGGTCGCAAGCTCAAGCGGGGCCGAGGTCACGATTGCCCAGCGGTCTTCAGGCAAGGAACTCAGAAAGTCATATGCGCCGTCGATAGGTGCAATACCGTCCAGATCAGCCATTTCGGCCTGAAGCAATATTTCGGCCTCGCGGATCGGATCCACGCCCGGCAGAGCAAGGCGGCGCACCGTTTCAACTGCCCGGACGCCGTGAATGGTCGGCAGAAACGTGATCGGATCGATGCCATGGCGTATTGCCCATTCGCTCCACACGCGTTCGGTCGCTTCGATGGAGCTCAGTATCGTGCCGTCCATGTCGAATAGAAACGCATCGAATGATTTGCCGAAGGGGAAAAGGAGGTCACGCCGAATGTCCTTGAATTGCGCAAATGAGAATCGGGAGAATGCTTCCAAACGCGATCATAGTGCTTATTTGGCGGGAAGACAGTCCTGGAGCAGCCGGAGTTGCCGTATTGGGTATGAAAATTCTCTCTGGCTTATTATATTGAGCGCTGGTGACCGCAATAATGGCAAAACTTGAACATTTCGATCGATTGTGGCTTTTGGCACCAATCCGAATTTGAACAGATGTCGAAAGCGTTGGTTGCGACTGAATCGCATTCTCAGGATTGTTGTATAAATGACTGAAATAAAATCAAAAAACGCAACTATCCCGATGTCCGTTTTGCCGTTGCGCCCATGATCGACTGGTCGGACAGGCACTGCCGCTATTTTCACCGGCTCTTTTCCAGACGCGCATTGCTCTACACCGAAATGGTGGTTGCGGATGCCATCATCCATGGGCCGCGTGACCGGTTGCTGGGCTTCGATGTGGCGGAACATCCGGTGGCGTTGCAGCTTGGCGGTTCCGACCCGGCGAAGCTGAAAGAGGCAGCCAGAATCGGCGCTGATTACGGCTATGATGAAATCAATCTCAATGTCGGCTGCCCTTCGGACCGCGTGCAGTCCGGCACATTCGGGGCTTGTCTCATGCAGACCCCGGACGTAGTGGCGCGTTGCGTTTCAGCCATGAAGGAAGCCGTTTCCGTGCCTGTTACTGTCAAATGCCGTATCGGCGTTGACGATCAGGACGTGGAAGTTGCGCTCGATACCTTGGCCGACCTGACGCTTGACGCTGGTGCCGATGCGCTTTGGGTCCATGCCCGCAAGGCCTGGCTGAAAGGATTATCGCCGAAGGAAAACCGCGAGATTCCGCCGCTCGATTATGATCGCGTCTATCGGCTCAAGGAACGGCTCGGCGATGTTTTCGTCGGCATTAATGGCGGGATTAACACGCTTGATGAAGCCGAAACGCATTTGCGCAAGGTCGATGCGGTCATGCTCGGTCGCGCCGCCTATCATAATCCGGAGCTTCTAGCAGAGGTGGATGCGCGCCTTTATGGCGGCGAACAACGCGATACTTCGATGGCCGATGTTATCGATGCGATGTGTGACTATATTGATCGCCACATTGCGGCAGGCGGCAGGCTTTCGCATGTGAGCCGCCATATGGTCGGGCTTTTACCGGACAGCCGGGCGCACGGCGCTGGCGGCAGATCCTTTCGACGGACGCCACCAAGCCGGGCGCGACGAGTGAAGTTCTGCGTCAGGCCTATGCCGTTGTGACTGAAGCGGCGGCAGAAGCTGCTTAATCTATAAGAATAAGCTGGTCGCCACGAACGGTGAATCCGCCGAGCGTTTGCAGGAAGTTCATGCCAAGCAGGCTACCGGTCATCAGGCCTTCCTTCGTCACCATAGCGCGCACATTCTGGCGTTCGATATCGCCGATCTGCAATGTGGCAATGTTGATGACTGCTGCACTTGCCGTGCCATTAGCGGTCATGATCGGAACGGAATAGTTGAGCGAGGCGGTGTTTATGCCTGCGCGTTCTGCATCTTGCTGGGACAGGACGACCGACGACGCGCCGGTATCGACCAGAAAATGAACACGCTCACCGTTCACGCGTCCGTTGACCTCGAAGTGACCGTTTGCAGCCTTTGCAAGCGTGACGGTCAGGGAGCCATCGGCATTGCGACCCGAAATAGGGCTTCCGGGGATAAGCCCGGCCGTGACCCGGCTTGCGACGTCCTGTAGCTCATAACGATACTGGTAGCCTGCAACGAGGCCGAGAATAATCACGGCCCACATGGCCATGTTGCGTGCAAAGTCGGTCAGCTTGATACCGGAGCCGAGCAGACCCGCGGCAAGCACGACGCCCCATATGCCGAGATAGGCCGCGCGGGCAAATACGTCATTGTCCATGCCCAGCGTTGAGCCGCTGTCATTGTTGGACATCAGCAGCAGGACAACAATCGCAACCGCCGCAATAATGAGCCAGAAAAACGCCCCATCAGCCAATTCTCTTTTCAACAATGATTTCATGCCTGTCGGCGAGAAGCGCCCACACGGCCAATCGCTCGTCCGCGCTCATGCTGGACCAGCGTGCAATCTCATCCAGCGTTCGGGCACAGCCGAGGCAGAAGCCGGTTTCCGGATCGATCGTGCAGACAAGGATGCACGGGGATGCGATGGTTGTCGTGTCCATGGATGCAATGTGGTTGCGTCACAGCGCCATGACAAGCCCGGCGAGAACGGCAATCGAACAGATCTGCTGTGCTGCGCCCAGGGTATCGCCCGTCTGCCCGCCGATTTTGCCATGCAAAGTCGGGCAAAGCCGAACAGCAGAACAGTCGCCAGCACCAGCGCATTGATGAGCGAGAGAAATCCGCCCGCTGGTATGAGCGTAAAGACAAGAAAGACCAGCCCGATCCCGAAACCGCAAACAACGGTCTCCCATTGCGGCTTGCCGACGCTATCGGAAAGCCCGCCGGGACGCGCCGAGGGCAGGGCGTGCCAGAATGCCAGCATGCTCGCGCGGCTTGCCGCTTCGCAGCCAATCAGCGCAAGTGCCGCATAGCCAGCGCCCGCACGGTCGATGATCGCCATCAGGAGCGCCGCCTTCAAAACCACGAAAACAATCAGCGTCAGCGCAGCGAAAGTCCCGATGCGGGAATCTTTCATGATGTCCAGCCGGCGATCAGGGAAGAAGCGCCGAAAAAGCCGTCAGCAGTATCGCCCAGGCCGTCTTCATGAAGCGCGCCGGTCATCGCCGCCAGAGCCCCAATGGCGAGCAGAGCACTTGCAAGGGGCGGCAGGTTTATTTTATGGGCCATGAAAAGCACAATGCCGGCCAGCAGGCTAGAACCGCACCTGCGAGCGGAAAGGCGCGGGCATTGCGCGGCAGCGAATCATCGCCGTTCTCGAACCAGCTCTGCGGAAGCGGCAGGCGGCTCAGAAAGCCCAGACTCCGGATCGTGTCGCCAATGAGACTATTTCGCTGCAAGTGACTGTTCCACCTTGTTTCCCGAGCGGCGTTCTCGCGATAATTCGCCTCAATATTGCTTCAGCTCAAAGAGGTGATTTGAAAATTCGCGTCAGTGCTTATAGGACGACCCCAACGAATTTACACCTCCCATCATTGATTGGACTGAACTTATGAGCGCCAGCGGTACCTTCGACGATTTCCGAGAACTGATCCGAAATCTGCCGGGTCCCGACCTTGGCGCGGAAAGAGCCGTTCGCGAGCGCGAAGCTACGCTCACCAAACCCGCAGGTTCGCTCGGACGCATGGAAGAGATCGTGGCATGGCTGGCCGCATGGACCGGCAAGCGCACACCTCAGATCAATCGTCCGCTGGTTGCAGTCTTTGCCGGTAATCACGGTGTTACGGCCAAGAATATTACACCGTTTCCACCAAGTGTCACGGCGCAGATGGTCGAGAATTTTGCTGCCGGTGGCGCAGCAATCAACCAGATCTGCATCGCCAACGATCTTGGGCTGAAGGTGTTCGATCTGGCGCTGGAGCATCCGACCGGCGATATCACGGAAGAACCGGCCATGGACGAGCGCACTTGTGCTGCAACTATGGCTTTCGGTATGGAAGCGATTGCCGGTGGAACCGATCTCCTGTGCATCGGTGAAATGGGTATCGGTAACACCACGATTGCCGCGGCAATCGCGCTGGCGCTCTTCGGTGGTACGGCGGAAGACTGGGTGGGGCCGGGCACCGGTTCAACGGGTGAATTGCTTGAGCGCAAGCTTGCCGCCGTTCGTCAGGCGGTTGCCTTCCATCAGGCGCATCTCGGCGACCCGCTGGAAGTGTTGAGCCGCCTCGGCGGTCGTGAAGTCGCAGCCATGGCTGGTGCAATTCTGGCGGCGCGCATGGAGAAAATTCCCGTCATCGTCGATGGCTTTGTGGCAAGTGCTGCCGCAGCGGTTCTTTTGCGGCCAACCCGGAAGCCATAGACCATTGCCTGTTCGGCCATGTCTCTGCCGAGCCGGGCCATCGCAAGCTTTTGGAGAAGATGGGCAAGCAACCGCTGCTCGATATGGGAATGCGCCTTGGTGAAGGTACCGGCGCAGCGCTTGCGGCCGGTATCGTCAAGGCGGCGGCGCTGTGCCATAGCGGCATGGCTACGTTCGAACAGGCTGGCATATCCGGCTCGAAATAGAGGTTGTCAGTACTATCAAAAAGCCCGCCACTTCCGGCGGGCTCTTTTTAATCAATAGCTTAAAAGCGTCAGTTGTTATCTTTGTCGAGCACCATGTAGTCGAGTGGCAATTCGGTGGTATATTTGATCTGCTCCATGGCAAAGGAAGAAGACACGTCGCGAATTTCGATCTTGCTGATGAGGCGCTTGTAGAACGCATCATAGGCGGCGATATCCGGCACGGCCACGCGCAGCAGATAATCGACATCGCCGCTCATGCGGTAGAACTCGATCACTTCAGGAAACTCCTGAACCACTTCGGAGAAGCGCTTCAGCCATTCATGGCTGTGGGAGCTTGTGCGCACCGACACGAACACCGTCACCCGCGCATTGACGCGAACCGGATCGAGAATGGCGACACGACGCTTGATGACGCCGTCTTCCTCGAGTTTCTGGATGCGGCGCCAGCAGGGCGTCGTGGAAAGGCCAACTTTCTTGGCAACGTCTGCCACCGCAAGTGTCGCATCTTCCTGCAATAAGCGCAGTATCTTTCTGTCGAGCCTGTCCATGCGTTTCCGTTCCCGGTTTTAGAAATCGTTTCCCGAACTTTGCGAATAGGTGAAACGTCATACCTTATGGTTCGCAATGATCCGAAGTTACAGGAAAAATATTCCGATGAGAACGAATGGAATAAAAATTATTTATCGTCTCGGATGATGTCGCGCACTTTTGCCTGAAGAACAGGCACAACTTCAGCGTCGAACCATGGATTGCGCTTGAGCCAGCCGCTGTTGCGCCAGGAAGGGTGCGGCAGGGGCAGCGCGATTCGACCCGCCGGATTGGGTGTCTCCATGAAATGCCGCCAGTTCTTGACGGTTTCAGTCAGATTGCGGCCTCGATAGTCGGGCAGGTGATAGGCCAGGGCGTATTGCCCGACGACCAGAATGAACTCCAGTTGCGGCATCGCCGCGAAAACACGGTCATGCCAAGTCTGGCGGCATTCGCGGCGCGGTGGAAGATCGCCGCCATGCTTGTCATAGCCGGGAAAGCAGAAGCCCATCGGAATGATGGCGAAGCGTGATGGATCATAAAACTCTTCACGTGATACGCCGAGCCATTGCCGCAGGCGATCCCCAGACGGGTCGTTGAACGGCAGGGAAGTGTTGTGCACGCGAATGCCGGGAGCCTGGCCACAAATAGCGATTTTCGCTGTATCAGAGACGATACAGACGGGGTTGGGCTCGTGCGGAAGGGGCGGCGGAAATTCAGGGTGTCGCGGCAGATACGGCAGGCCCGGATCGACTGACTGAGCGTGTCTGGTTTTTCCATGAATTGTATCGGCGAATTCTATCAGTTTCGGGGCAGGATCATTTCGATTAAAGTCCGGATATGCTCTCTTATATAGGTAAAGGCTTCGTCGATCACACCCAGCAGTGATCGACGGTCGGATTGCCGGGCCGTTTCCTCATTGCGATGTTGCTTGCGCCATAGAGACGGTTGCTGGAACTGTCCTGCCCAAACGCCGCGTTGGTTACTGCGGGCGTCTCTTTCTTCACGCTGATAGTCGCCGTAGGCGACGGCCCAGCCCTGTTCGACCATCCAGCGGTTGAGATCGGTTTCACCGAGATAACAGCGCGCCAGATCGCGACTGTACTGATCCCGCCCCTCCGTCTCGCACCGAATCGAAGACCTGCTGATTCTGGCCCGCAAGATGTTGCGAGCTTCCTTGCCGCAGTCATAAGCGGCTCCTGCCCGGACGCATTGCTGTTGCATCTCCGGCGCGTCGATCCCCTTGAGCCGTATATGTCTCTTGCCAACGACCACAGTATCGCCGTCGATGACATAGGCCGGCCCGTTCAAAGCTTCTTTGGGAGCTGGTGGGATCGGCAGATAGGCGATAAGCGCGACGAGGACGGAAAAGAGTAATATCGTCAATAAGATACTGCGAAAATTTATATTATTGCTTTTGCGGGCAGGTCGGTAGGGACGTCTGTGAGGACGACGGTATTTGCTCATAGGTGGCTTCCCGATTCCTGGCGTCCTTGATTTTGCGGCAGACTGCGAACTCTTGTCCTTTGCGTCAACAAGAGCAGATTGTTGATCAGAACAACAGTCAGTTTGTTGTCAATTAGCAACAGTCTTTACCGTTGCTTTAGGCTAGAAAGAGCTCTGGCACATTTTGCCCATTTCCCGCCACAAACAGGCGTCACCGCTTCAAGGGAAGGCAGAAGCCGTCGAACCATTGGGAGCCGGTAAGCTCCAGCAGGATAGGCAGGAATGACGAAGGGCGTGTTGTTGCACAGCAAACGGATTGGGAACAGGATCAACCCTGTTCACGCGCCCTTTATTCTTTCCCATGATGGTAAGGCTTTTTCGGCCAAGATCGGGTCTCAGTCTTGACCAAAACAGCGTGCATTCTGTCCTCCATGAATGTTTCCTCCACTGAATGTGAAAGACCAGCGTTGTGATGCGTATCCGCAGTTTTTCATATAGCGCCCTTGCTATGGCTCTCGGCTTGGCCATTGCCTGTAACAGCGCCTTTGCTTTCGATCTCAATGACGATTCCGAAAAGTCGAGAAGTCCGTTCGAACTCTTCAAGTTCGGCTTCTCTGCATATAAGAACGGTCACAAGGATGAGGCGATCAAGGCGCTGCGCTATGCTGCAGATCGCGGCCATCAAGGCGCAAAGTGGAAACTGGCCCGCATGTACGCCGATGGCGATGGCGTGCCGGAGAATGACTACGAAGCCTACAAGATTTTTGAGAAAATCGTTCGCGAAGGTTCCGAGCCGGGATCGGAGAACGACTCCTATGTGGCTGATGCCCTCGTGGCGCTTGCAGGCTATGTGAAGCGCGGTATTCCCGGCTCGCCGGTCAATGCCAATCCGGGCATGGCGCGCAATCTTTATGTGCAGGCTGCCTCGAATTTCGGTGATTCAGCGGCCCAGTTCGAGCTTGGCAAGATGCTGCTTGATGGCGACGGTGGAGAACGCAATTCCGTTCAGGCCGCACGCTGGTTTCAGCTCGCAGCCAAGAAGGGTAATGCTGGAGCGCAGGCCATGCTCGGCAACATGCTGTTTCAGGCAGGAAAACCGTTCGTGGCCTTGCCATGATGACGGCAGCTTTTGAACGCTGCCCGACCGAAGATTGCCCGTGGATACGCGATATGCAGGAACAGGCATTCTCGATTGCGGGTGAAGCGGACCGCCGCAATGCGGTTGCTCTCTCCAGTGACTATGTCACCAAAGGCGATTTCTGATTGCTGTTTTGAGGTAGGGGCATTTCTCAGGCCGAAAGCGTTATCGTTACCGGCACGTGGTCGGACGGCTTTTCCCAGGCGCGGACATGCTTTTCCACATCACTTGAAATGAAGCGATTGGCCGCCTCCGGCGACAGCATCAGATGGTCGATGCGGATGCCGTTGTTCTTCTGCCAGGCACCGGCCTGATAATCCCAGAACGAGTAAATTCCACCATCGTCGGTTGACGCACGGATCGCATCGGTAAAGCCCAGATTTTCAAGCCTGCGGAATGCCTGACGTGATTGGGGCTGAAAGAGCGCGTCGCCGACCCACTGGCCGGGGTTCTTTGCATCTTCCTGCTCGGGAATGACGTTATAGTCACCGGCAAGCACCAGAGGCTCTTCCAGGGCAAGACGATCTTTCGCCCATAGTTCAAGCCGCTGCATCCACGAAAGCTTGTAAGGAAACTTCTCCGTGTCCACCGGATTGCCGTTCGGCAGGTAAAGCGAAACAACACGAACAACGCCTTTGTCCGTCGAGTAGACGCCTTCGATGAAACGCGCCTGCTCGTCGCTATCATCACCCGGAAGGCCACGGTTGACCTCATCCGGTGATTTCTTGGACAGAAGCGCGACGCCGTTGAAGCCCTTCTGACCGTGGGTTTCCACATGGTAGCCAAGCGCTTCGATCTCCAGACGCGGAAACTGGTCATCGACCGATTTTATTTCCTGCAGGCAGGCGATATCGGGCGAGGACTCCTTCAGCCAGTGCTGGAGGTTGTCGATGCGGGCTTTGACGCCGTTGATGTTCCAGGTCGCGATTTTCATATCGCTATGATTATGCGCTTGGCGAGGTGAGGGCAAGCAGCACGCAATCGCGCGCCACAGCTTTTCATCGACCACAATTTCAATATCCGCGGATATTTCGGCGCAAGACTATTTGTATTGGCGGTTTTGCATTCCTATTTGCTCTGGACAGGAGCCAAACAGGAGATATCCGAATGTTCGACGCCAAGAAACTTCTCGAACAGTTTCTGGGATCACAAGTACCTGGTACGTCGGGAAGTGTCCGCGACAAGGCCGGGCAGGTGACCGATCTTGCAAAAAGAACCCGCTTGCGACAGGCGCTATCGCCGCCGCCATCCTTGGCACCAAGACCGGACGCAAGCTCGCGGGCAATGTGGCGACAGTGGGTGGCATTGCTGCCATCGCCGGATTGGGATATCTCGCCTACAAGAATTATAAGTCCGGTCAGGCACCGCAGGAAGCTGAACAGCTGGTTGCGAAGGAGCCTGAACTGCTTCCGCCGCCTCCGGCCGATTCTCCGTTCCACCCGCAATCTCCAGCCATGAGCAACAGTTTCGCGCTGACACTTGTGCAGGCGATGATTGCTGCCGCCAAAGCCGATGGTCATATCGATGACGCCGAGCGGGCTCGCATCATGGAGAAGGTGAAGATTTCAGGTCTCGACGATGAGGCGGAAGCCTTCCTTGAAAAGGAACTTGCCGATCCTGTCGATCTCAATGTTCTGGTTTCAGCCGCACAGACTGAAGAGCAGAAGGTCGAGCTTTATACGGCTTCGCGTCTTGCAATAGATCCGGATAACCGGGCTGAACGCGGATATCTGGATATGCTGGCTGGTCGCCTCGGTTTGCCGGATGCCTTGGTGGACCACATTGAGGCGACGGTCGCTTCGGTCAAGGTTTGAGGCTTGTTGTTTTCCGGCAGTCATGAAAAACCGGCTCCCCATGGCAGCCGGTTTTGAATTTCGACCTCGTGCGCGCCGATCAGATGGCGAAACTGGTTCCGCAGCCGCAAGCCGAAGTGGCGTTTGGATTGCGGATCTGGAACGACTGTCCCATCAGATCGTCGACGAAATCGATTTCCGAGCCGTCCATATAGGGAACCGAAATGGAATCGATCAGCACCTTGGCGCCGAGCTTCTCGATGACGATGTCGTCGTCGGTTTGCTCATCGACAAGATCGTATTTATAGGAGAAACCGGAACACCCGCCGCCTTCGACAGAAACGCGAAGGGCAGTCTTTCCCGGTTCCGATCCGAGAATCTTGGCGATCCGCCTTGCTGCGGAATCTGAAACGGTAATGCCTGTCATCTGCCTTGTTCCGTTTGCAATTGCGAATATCGAACCGGGCGATTTTCCAGATTTCCGATAGCCGCATACTTGCCTTCATGATTAGCTGATAGCTATGAACGCGAACTGCGGAAGTCAATGTTCGCAACAGTTTTGTGTAATCATATTACAGTGAAGGATGCATCGCAATGTCGCTGGAAGGAATAGGCTTCGGTTATCGCGAACGCGCGCCCTATGCCTGTGATCCTGCACGAAGCCGTGGACGTCTGGTGCCGGAGTCGGAAAGCCCGACCCGCACGCCGTTCCAGCGCGACCGCGACCGTATCATTCATTCCACGGCATTTCGTCGTCTGAAGCATAAGACGCAGGTTTTATCGCGCATGAAGGCGATCATTACCGCACACGGCTGACGCATACGATAGAGGTCGCCCAGATTGCGCGTGCGCTGGCTCGTGCATTGCGGCTCGATGAAGATCTGGCCGAGGCGGTGGCGCTTGTCCATGATTTTGGCCACACACCTTTCGGCCATACCGGTGAGGAGGCGCTCAACGAACGCATGAAGCATTTCGGCGGGTTCGATCACAATGCGCAGTCGCTCCGGATCGTGACCAAGCTCGAACATCGCTATGCCGATTTCGATGGGCTCAACCTCTCCTGGGAAACGCTGGAAGGTCTGGTCAAGCACAATGGGCCTTTGCTGGGCGCTCATGCGACGCATCCGGATGTCCCGGTTCCGTTGCCGATTCTCGATTTCAACGAACGCTATGATCTGGAACTGACGCGCTTTGCCAGTCTGGAAGCGCAATGCGCGGCCATTGCCGACGATATTGCCTATAACGCCCATGATATCGATGACGGTCTGCGGGCCGGGCTTTTGAGCCTCGATGCACTGGACGAAGTGCCGTTGACAAAACGCCTGCTCGATCTTGTTCGGGCGCGCTATCCCGATCTCGATCCCGTTCGCACCGGTCATGAACTGGTGCGCAGGCAGATCACCATCATGGTGGAAGATGTAATCGAAGAGGCCCAGCGCCGTCTTGCCGCGGCAAACCCGCAGAGCGTGGAAGAGGTGCACGGACAGTCGCACGCGCTTGTGGCTTTTCCGATGCCATGCGCGCCGAAGAGAAGGTGCTGAAGCGGTTTCTGTTCAAGAACCTCTATTTCCACGACAGCGTCGTGGTGCGCAGGCACGCCGCCGACAAGATCTTGCAGGATCTTTTCGATGCCTGTTTTGCCGACCCGTCGATCATGCCGCCGGAATGGCAGTCGGGCTGCGAGACGCTCGATGAAGCGGCGCGAGCGCGGCGGGTTGCCGACTATCTTGCCGGGATGACTGACAATTATGCCGTGCGAGAACACCGACGATTGTTTGACCGCACACCCGATTTAGCTTAATCGGGGCCAAACGAAGCGGCATTTCCGGCAGACTGGCCGGGTTCCGCAGGAAATTTAGAGCATTTCCAGCAAAAGTGCGAAGCGGTTTTGCGTTGGACAATGCGACGAAACAGAGCATTTCCAGCAAAAGTGCGAAGCGGTTTTGCGTTGGATAATGCGGTAAAACAAAGCCCGGCGTAAGCCTGACAGGACAGACCATGAATATCTTTGCAGATTTCGACGCACGTATCAAAAGACGTTGCAAGATATTGATCTGAAACCGAAAGACGGTGGCGAACTGGACCTTTCGCGCATCGGTGTCGAGCCGCCACGAGATGCTTCCCACGGCGATATTGCAACCAATGCTGCAATGGTGCTTTCCAAGGCTGTTGGCCAGAACCCGCGTGAACTCGCCGGTCGTATCGCCGAGGCTCTTGCCACGGACGAAGATGTCGAAACTGTCGATGTCGCCGGTCCAGGCTTCATCAATCTGCGTCTGAAGGCTACCTACTGGCAGCGCGAACTCTCCGCGATGCTGAACGAAGGTACGGATTTCGGTCGTTCCAAGCTTGGCGCGGGATCGAAGGTCAATGTCGAATATGTTTCGGCAAACCCGACCGGTCCCATGCATGTCGGCCATTGCCGTGGTGCTGTCGTGGGTGACGTTCTGGCCAATCTGCTCAAGTTTGCAGGCTATGATGTGGTCAAGGAATACTACATCAACGATGCGGGCGCACAGATCGATGTGCTGGCGCGGTCCGTCATGTTGCGCTACCGTGAAGCACTCGGCGAGAATATCGGCGAGATTCCGGCGGGTCTTTATCCCGGTGACTATCTCGTTCCGGTCGGGCAGGAGCTTGCCAAGGAGTTTGGCACGAAGCTTCTGGAAATGCCGGAAGCCGAAGCACTTGCTCTCGTAAAGGATCGGACCATTGACGCCATGATGGCAATGATCCGTGCCGATCTCGATGCGCTCAACGTGCATCATGATGTGTTCTTTTCGGAGCGGAAACTGCATGTGGATCATGCACGGGCGATTCGCAATGCAATCAACGATCTGACGCTCAAGGGTCATGTCTATAAGGGCAAGCTGCCTCCCCGAAGGGTCAGCTTCCGGAAGACTGGGAGGATCGTGAGCAGACCTTGTTCCGTTCGACGGAAGTGGGTGACGACATCGACCGCCCGCTGGTGAAGTCGGATGGCTCTTTCACCTATTTTGCTGGCGACGTGGCGTATTTCGGACAAGTACGACCGCGGCTTCAACGAGATGATTTATGTGCTGGGCGCCGACCATGGCGGCTATGTCAAGCGTCTGGAAGCGGTTGCAAAGGCTGTTTCCGACGGTAAGGCGAAGCTGACGGTGTTGCTCTGTCAGCTGGTCAAGCTCTTCCGCGACGGCGAGCCTGTGCGCATGTCGAAGCGGGCAGGCGAGTTCATCACGCTGCGCGACGTGGTCGATGAAGTCGGTCGTGATCCGGTTCGTTTCATGATGCTTTACCGGAAGAACGATGCGCCGCTGGACTTCGATTTTGCCAAGGTGACGGAGCAGTCGAAAGACAATCCGGTCTTCTACGTGCAATATGCCTCCGCACGTTGCCATTCGGTTTTCCGGCAGGCTGTCGATCAGCTCGGGCTTGCCGATCTCGACCGAGTCAGCATGGCTGCGCATTTCGACAAGCTGACCGATGAAAGCGAAATTGCGCTCGTTCGCAAGCTGGCCGAATATCCGCGTCTGATCGAGGCTGCGGCTATTCATCAGGAGCCGCATCGGCTTGCGTTCTACCTCTATGACCTCGCCAGCGCGTTCCATTCACAGTGGAATAGAGGCACAGAGAACCCGGACTTACGTTTTATTAAGGTTAACGATCCAGACTTGTCACTAGCCAGGCTAGGGCTGGTACAGGTTGTTTCCGATGTGCTGACTTCCGGATTGATGATAATCGGTGCGGATGCTCCAACGGAAATGCGCTAGAGTGTAGTTCGAAGGTGAACGCCGTTTAGAACGGATTATACTCGAAGAATGATCTCCGCGGCTGTAGCGGTCGCAATATGCGGTTCGAGATGACTTCGGAGATCAGGCGACTGTCACAAAGCTTTTCAGGTCGAAAGACTGATTGAAGGCAAAAGTTGACAAGTCGAACAGGTGGAAGGCCATAATGAACGCAAGTCATTGGTCTTCCTTCTGGCGCAGGAAACTTCCGTCAACTTTTGCCCACATTGCCTCGCTAAAAGCAATGTATGGAGACGTCTTGCGACGTCCAGGGTTTGAGTTAGGAACACGCTATGACGGACAGCAGTGCAAATCCCCGTAATTACGGCGAGCGTCCGTTGCACGAAGACGATCCACTGATGGAACTGTCGCGGATCATGGACTTCGGCACGCCTGCTGATAACAACGTCGCTTGGAATGAGCGCCGCCCTTACTTTGAAGACAACCGAACAGAGCCGGGCTTCGATCCATCGCTGGATCTGGAGCGCGAATTGCTCGGTGACTTCAATGATTATTCTCAGCCTGCGGATCAGTCACAGTTGGCAGCGATGCCCGTGCAAGATGATTCCCATCTATTGGATGAGCCTCTGATTCATGAGGAAGAACTTGCTTCGGCGTTGGAAGACGAGCTTGATCTTCAGTTAAGCGAGGATGAGCAGGCGCCTGAACTGGATACGCCATCATTTGAAACGCTTGAGTTTGAAGAAGCTGACCGTACCGAACCTGTACCGCAATTCGACTACAACGATTATTCGACTGCGCGCGATTCGAATGAGGAAGCGTATGCCTCGTCGCCGTCGGTCTACGGTCGCCGCGAAACAGTCGAGCCGGTTCATATCGATCAAACGGATTACGATCCGACGATCTATCAGCCAGCGATTGAGCCGCAAGAAGAGGCTTACCCGCCTGCGCGTCAGCATGACTGGAACGTTCAGCCAGTTGAGCCGTCAGAGCAGTCCTATGCTGCCGTCGCAGCGCCGGTTTCGCTTGAGGACGAACTGGAAAATCTCCTGTTCGGCGACGAGCCGCAGCCTGTGACTCAAGATAACACCTATTTCTCCCGTGTTGCGCCCGCGGAAGCGCAAATGTTCAGCACGATACGGCGCCGGTGCAGAATACCGGGCATCAGGATGTGCCGGAGCTGGAAGACTTCCATTTCGATGATTTGCAGCTTGATGAGGCGGCTTATGATGATGAGGCTCCGGCTGCTGCACCGGTTGCGCCAATCGAAGCCTACGCCCCCAGACGGTTCCGGCGGGATACCCGTACTACACGCGAAGCAATTTCTCGTCGGGAGTTGCAGGACAGGATGCGGTAGCGACAGCACCAAGGGCTGATTATGCGCCGGTTGCAGAATCGGCTCCTTCGCTCGATGATGAAGACGATTTCTCCTTCGATGACGATTTTTCGTTCGATCTTGAGGAAAACCCGGCTGCAATTGATGCTGAAGGAACAGAGGACGATCTTCCTGAGCTGGCTGAGATCAGTCTTTCGGAAGACGATTTCGGTTTCGAGCCGTCGGGGATGTTTCCAGCGCGCAGGATGCGAATGCGTTCAGCGAAGATGATTTCTTCACTGAAAGCGATCTCGATCTGAGTGCGGAAACAGTCGACGAAACCGCCGCTTATGCGCATGCGGTCCGTTCGGACGATGACTATCGACCGTCCCCGGCTTCTTTTCGCAGTTCGGCGATGCTCATACGGCTGCGGTCAGTGCTGCTCCGGCACCCGAAGTCGAAACATTGAGCGTGGCCGACGAGAAGGTCGAGCAGACGCACTCCCTCGATTTGCCGGAAATCAATTACGGTGAAGAAGAGCCCAATGCAGGTCTGACTGATCTCGAAGCAGAATTTGCCGATGTCTTTAACACGGTTGGTGTGGATGAATCGGCGAAAACCGACGCACAAAGCGAAGCCGACAGGGCTTTTGAAGATATATTCCGCGAAAGCGCCTCAACCTATCTGCCGAATTCGGACGCCAGTGTCGGTGCCGCTCTAGGTGCTGCCGCAATGGGCGTCGGTGCAGCCGCGACAGCTGGAACGTATGGCCGTTCGCAGGCGACACCTCAGGCGATACCCCAGACTGCAGCGCAGTCGAAAGCCTCTAACTCCCTGGGCAACGAAGACGACTTCTATAACCATTGGGCAGCCCAAGGCGCGCAGACCCTGGAAGGCGGCGACTATGGCGAACGCGCTGCGATGCAGGCGGAAGACGATCTTGGCAGCGCTGCCGAGGCCTATCGCAATCGTCCGGTTCGGGGCCGTCGCGGCCTCATTCTGGCCAGCGTGGCCGGTGTGGCGGTGCTTCTTGGCGGGATCGGCTATCATTTCCTTGAGGTGGCGGTTCTAGCGAACCGGTCGTGATTCGTGCCGACAATCAGCCGATCAAGGTGCAGCCTGAAAATCCGGGCGGCGCCACGGTGCCGAATCAGGACAAGGCCGTTTATGATCGGGTTGCCGGTACATTGCCGAACAATCCGGAACAAAAGTCCCTGATTACGTCCGGTGAAGAGCCGGTCGATATTTCCAGCACGGATGACAGTGCGAACATGGCGGACAATACGCCAGATGAGCCGCCGGTGACGAATAATGCTTCGGCCCAGAATCAAAACACGAATCACAATGCGCCGTTGGTTCAGCCGCGCGAAGTGGAAACCATGATCGTTCGTCCGGATGGTTCTATCGTTCAGCCTTCGTCAGCGCCGGAGGAAACCGCTTCGCAGCTGTCTCCGGCAAATACTGCTCAGCCGGCGGCTCCGCCGCTGGCGATGAAATTGCTGCGCTTGCGGCTGGCAATGCGCCTGTAGAGCCGGCTGCGCAAACACCGGCACCGGCCCCGCAGGCACAACAGCCTCAGCCGACTGCAGAAGCACCACGTCTTCCTGTCCGTGCACCGGTGGTGCCGTCACGCCCCGCCGAACAGCCGGTTAATATCGTTGGCAATGTTCCGCAGCGTACGCAGCAGGCACCGGCGGCGCCAGCCGCACCTCAGGTGGCATCGGCGGCAGGTGCGGGGGCTATTTCATCCAGATCGCTTCGCAGCCATCTGCCGAACTGGCACAGAAATCTTACGCCAACATGGCCCAGAAGTATGGCAACGTGATCGGTGGCCGCAGCGTCGATATCAAGCGCGCCGATATTCCGGGCAAGGGCACCTACTATCGTGTCCGCGTTCAGGGCGGCTCCAAGGAAGATGCATCCGCACTTTGCGGACGTCTCAAATCCGCAGGCGGCAGCTGCTTCGTGACGCAGTAATTGATCGAATATTGAACATTGAAAGGGCGGCCTCGGTCGCCCTTTTCATGGTCCACTACCAAGCTCCGATTTTTCAGTTACACCGGGGCAGGGTTGTTTGAGAACAGCATTTCCAGACCATTTTGGGGAAGAGCGCATGAAAGAGTGCAAGGCATGGATTGCCGGTGTGTCGGGAACGAAACTTACCGAGGACGAAATCGCGTTCTTCCGCGATGAAAGACCTTGGGGCTTTATTCTTTTGCGCGTAATGTCGAAAGTCTGGAACAGGTTTCAGAGCTGACGGCTCACATGCGCGACTTGACGGGCCGGGATCAGACGCCGGTTTTCATTGATCAGGAAGGTGGTCGTGTGCAGCGCCTTCGCCCGCCGCTCGTCCCAAACTATCCTTCGGCCTCGGAAGTCGGTGCGATCTATGCGCGTGACCGCGAGGCCGGTCTGCGTGCAGCATGGCTTCATGCGCGTCTCCATGCATTCGATTTGCTGAAAATCGGTGTTAATGTGGATTGCCTGCCGGTTCTGGACGTACCTGTCGAAGGCGCGCATGATGTCATCGGTGCACGAGCATATTCGAAGAATCCGCATGCGGTTGCCGAAATGGGACGAGCTGCCGCTGAAGGCTTGCTCGCCGGCGGATTGCTGCCTGTAGTCAAGCATATGCCTGGGCATGGCCGAGCGTTTGCCGACACGCACAAGAGCTGGCGCGCGTCTCCGTTCCACTGAATGAACTGGTTGCGCATGATTTTGTGCCGTTCAAGGCGCTCAATGACCTGCCGATGGCAATGACGGCGCATGTCGTGTTCGATTGCATTGATCCGCAGCGTCCGTCCACATTGTCGCCGACCGTCATCAATACGATCATTCGCGATGTCATCGAGTTTGACGGTCTCGTTATGAGCGACGACATTTCCATGAAGGCGCTCTCGGGTGGGCTTGGCGATATTGCAGACGGCATCATCGGTGCCGGTTGCGATATGGTTCTCTATTGCGCGGGCGTGATGGAAGAACTGAAGCAGGTTGCAGCACGTGTGCCGGTTCTTGAAGGCAAGGCGAAGCGCCGTGCCGATCTGGCGGAAGTCTATGCGGGTGACCCCGATCTTTCCGATGAGGATGAACTGCGCGCAGAATTCAACGCCATGTTCGAACTGATAGCGTAATCGCCAAAAATTGGTAAACTGACATCATCGGCGGATTGATCCGCCGGTGAACCTCATCAGCAGGGAAACGGGTTTGGCGGCATCGGGAGCAGACACAGACGGCAAAGACGGCACGCTCGTGCCGATGGATGCGCTGTGGCAGGGCGATTCCGAGCGCAGTGAAAGCGAGCCGTCGCTTCTCATCGATGTGCAGGGGTTTGAAGGCCCTCTCGACCTGCTGCTGCATCTTGCACGAAGTCAGCGCGTCGATCTTGCCCGCATCTCCGTTCTGGCGCTCGCAGAGCAGTATTTGGTGTTCGTGGAGCAGGCACGCGCCTTGCGCCTCGAACTTGCAGCCGACTATCTCGTCATGGCGGCGTGGCTTGCCTATCTCAAGTCGAAGCTGCTGATCCCCAAACAGCCGGGCGATGATGGAGCAACCGGCGAAGAACTGGCGGCTTCGTTGCATTACCGCTTGAAGAGACTTGAAGCCATGCGCGATGCGGCGGCAAAACTCGTCAATCGTAATCGGCTGGGGCGGGATGTCTTTGCGCGGGGCATGCCGGAAATGGTCATGGTGGACAGGACCAGCCAGTTTTCTGCGACATTATACGACCTTCTCACCGCCTATGCTTCGCAGCGGCAGCGACAGTCCGTTTCGCAGGTGCAGATCGCCAAGCGGGCGGTCTGGTCATTGAAAGAAGCACGCGTGGCGCTTGAGCGTTTGATGGGGTCTGTGGGGACTGGATTTCTCTCGACCGTTTCCTGATCGATTATGCGCTTTCGCCGCGAGAAAGAGCTTCGGCACTCGCGAGTTCCTTCGCTGCCAGTCTCGAACTTGTGCGCGAAGGCAAGCTGGAAGTCAGGCAAAACGCTCCTTTCGAGCCGATCTATATCCGGGCGACAGGGGATATCAGCGAATTGGATGAGGACGAGGATGTCTGAGGCGGAACGTCGAAATCTGGCCGAAATCGATAGTGACGACGATCAGATCGAAACAGAAAATTCTGTCTCGACACAGGGGCTTGCTGACCTTGCACGCATTGTGGAGGCCATTGTTTTGCGTCCTCCGAGCCGGTTTCCGAACGCGCATTGGCAGAACGCCTGCCAGCCAATGTGGACGTCGCACCAGTTTTAAAGCATCTGCAGAAAGTATATGAAACGCGCGGTGTGCATCTTGTTCGGGTCGGCAACGCTTGGGCGTTCCGTACCGCTCCGGACCTCGCCTTTCTCATGAGCCGGGAAGCCGTGCAGCAGCGCAAACTGTCTCGCGCGGCGATGGAAGTGCTGGCTATCATCGCTTATCACCAGCCGGTTACACGCGCTGAGTTGGAAGATATCCGCGGCGTGGAGACATCGAAGGGTACGCTTGACGTTCTCATGGAGACCGGCTGGATCAAATTGCGCGGTCGCCGCCGGACGCCTGGCCGCCCGGTTACTTACGGGACGACAGATTCGTTTCTCGACCATTTCGGCCTGCCTGAAATCCGCGATTTGCCGGGACTGGAAGAGCTGCGCGGGGCAGGGCTGCTTTCTGCACGTATGCCGTCGAGTTTTGCCGTTCCGGTGCCGAATATCGATCCGGATGAGCTGACAGAAGACGAAGAGCCGCTCGAAGATATCGATCTGGAAAGCCTTGGCTTGCTCGCGCCGCGCGGTGAATAGTCTCAGTCTGGCCTTTCTGTTGAATTTTATTTGCCGCAGGGCCGTTCACTGTCACACTTCTGTTTGAAAGATTTGTTGAAAGCGCTTAAATCGTAACTGGCATTGCAGGAACATGTCGCGCATTCGCGGCAATGAGAGGAATAAAATGGGTAGCTTTTCCATCTGGCACTGGCTGATCGTCCTGGCGGTTGTCCTTCTTCTGTTTGGCCGCGGCAAGATTCCCGAGCTGATGGGTGATGTTGCCAAGGGCATCAAGAACTTCAAGCAGGGCATGTCCGACGAAGACGCCAAGGATGAAGCCCGGGATTCGGGTCGTACGATCGACGCCAAGGCTGACGAGACGGTCAACGACGTCAAGAAAACCACCAAGTCCTGATCTGACGGATAAAGCATGCTGCGCGCGGGAGAACGCGCGCAGCATATTGCCATTTACAAGTGCGGTTTTCCGCCGAAAGACGGGACGCGCGCGCGAATTGCGCGGGGTATCAAGAATATGCTCGACATCGGTTGGTCTGAACTTCTGATTATTGCGATCGTGATGATCGTGGTCGTCGGTCCCAAGGATTTGCCGAAGATGCTGAGGGCATTCGGCAAGGCGACCGCGCGTATGCGCGCAACTGCCAATGAGTTCAAGCAGCAGTTCGACGAAGCCTTGAAAGAGGCTGAGCTGGACGACGTCAAGAACATCATCGATGAAACCCGCAAGCTCGACCCACGTTCAAAGATCACGCAGGTATTTGATCCGATTCGAAGCGCAGGCGAGGATTTGCGCTCCGGCCTTCAATCCACGTCTTCCATGTCTCCGGCGACGCCTGAAAGGTTGCCGAAGTGACGACGCCGGTTGATGCCGATGGCGCACCGGTTCCGCCTGCTGTGAAGCCAGCCGGGGAAAAAGCCGTAACGCCGAAGAAAACCACCCGCAAGGCTGCTCCAAAGGCGGAGAATAAGGCGACCGAAGCCAAGGCAGCCAAAACGAAAGCAGCTTCTAAGACGGTTTCCGTCGCAAAGCCCGCTGCCAAAAAGCCCGCAGCGGCGAAACCGGAAACAGCCAAGGCTGCTGCGGTCGCACCTGCCAAGAAGACCACGAAGAAGACAGGAACCAAAGCGTGAAACGCGACGAGGACGAAATCGAACAGAGCGCAGCGCCTCTGCTTGAGCACCTGATCGAGCTGCGCCGCCGCCTGATCTGGGCAATTCTGGCATTTTTCGTGGCATTTATTTTCTGTTTCGCTTTCGCAAAACAGCTCTTCAACCTGCTCGTCGTGCCTTATCAATGGGCGCTCGACTGGGCTGGTATGGATCGCTCGAAAGCAGAACTGATCTATACCGCGCCGCAGGAATTCTTCTTCACGCAGGTGAAGGTTGCCATGTTCGGTGGCGTCGTTCTGGCCTTTCCGATCATCGCCGCGCAGATTTATAAGTTCGTGGCTCCTGGCCTCTACAAGCATGAGCGCATGGCGTTTCTGCCGTTCCTGATCGCATCGCCGATCCTGTTTTTGACCGGGGCGCGCTCGTCTATTTCTTCTTCACGCCGATGGTGATGTGGTTCTTCCTCGCAATGCAGCAGACCGGCGGCAGCGGCGAAGTGCAGATTTCTCTCCTGCCGAAGGTGTCGGAATATCTGAGCCTCATTATGACGCTCATCTTCGCTTTCGGTCTGGTCTTCCAGTTGCCGGTGGTCACGAGCCTTATGGCCCGTGTCGGACTGGTCACCTCGGCTGGCGAAAGACAAGCGCAAATACGCGATCGTCATCGCTTTTGTCGTTGCAGCTGTCCTGACGCCACCGGACCCGGCGAGCCAGATCGGCCTTGCCTTGCCAACGATCCTTCTCTACGAGATTTCAATCATCGTGGCTCGCATGATCGAGAAGAAGCGGGATGAGGCGCAGGAAGCTTCCGACGCTGAAAACAACGCTTCATCGTCCTGATTTGTCACGATAATTCTGTGAGGTCGCAGGTTGTGCGGCCTCGCTTCTGTTCAATTTCACGAAACGGCTTTTCCCATGCTCGACATCAAATGGATTCGCGAAAACCCTGAAACCCTCGACAAAGCGCTCGCTAAGCGTGGGGCTCAGCCGCTGTCGTCCGAATTGATGGCGCTGGATGAAAAACGCCGCGAATATGTCGGCAAGGTTCAGGCCGCCCAGGAGCGCCGCAACGCCGCTTCGAAAGAAATCGGCAAGGCCATGGCCGCAAAGGATGCCGCAACGGCTGACAAGCTGAAGGCCGAAGTCGCCGCGTTGAAGGATTTTCTTGCGCAGGCTGAGGACGAAGAACGCCGCCTGACCAAGGAACTGAACGACGCCCTGTCGACCATTCCCAATATTCCGCTCGAAGACGTACCGCTCGGTAAGGACGAAAGCGACAATGTCGAAATTCGTCGCATCGGCAACCAGCGTAACTTTTCCTTCCAGCCGAAGGAACATTTCGAGCTGGGCGAAGCACTCGGCTACATGGATTTCGAGCGTGCCGCAAAGCTCGCAGGTTCGCGCTTTACCGTGTTGAAGGGACCGCTTGCGCGTCTCGAACGTGCGCTCGGTCAGTTCATGCTCGACCTGCACACCATGGAGCATGGCTATACCGAAACGATGCCGCCGCTATTGGTAAATGACAAGGCGGTTTATGGCACGGGCCAACTGCCCAAATTCTCAGAAGACTTATTCCGAACCGCGGATCAAGAGAATCAAGAACGGATTTGAAGGAACAGCTTGATGCAGCTTGGGACATAGCCCAGCAAGCCATCGCTCGCGAACCCAATAAAAGCCCGGCTGAGATACTTGATTGGCTTAGATCTATGATCAAGTCACCAGAGCGAGTTTCGTTTAGTCTGGCGGACAATCCAAGCCGTCGCTGGCTCATTCCGACCGCTGAAGTTCCGCTGACCAATCTGGTTGCCGATGAAATCGTCGAAACCAAATCGCTTCCCCAGCGCTACACGGCGCTGACTCCATGCTTCCGTTCGGAAGCGGGTTCTGCCGGTCGCGACACCCGCGGTATGCTGCGTCAGCACCAGTTCCTGAAAGTGGAAATGGTGTCGATCACTGATGCGGACAGCTCGATTGAAGAGCATGAGCGCATGACTGCCTGTGCTGAAGAAGTGCTGAAGCGGCTTGGTCTGCCGTTCCGCACCGTCGTGCTCTGCACCGGCGATATGGGCTTCGGCGCACAGAAAACCTATGACATCGAAGTATGGCTGCCCGGCCAGAACACTTATCGCGAAATCTCAAGCTGCTCGGTCTGCGGTGATTTCCAGGGGCGTCGCATGAATGCCCGCTACCGTCCGGAAGGCGAGAAATCGACCCGTTTCGTGCACACGCTGAACGGTTCGGGGTCGCCGTCGGTCGTGCCCTGATCGCCGTCATGGAAAATTATCAGGAAGAAGACGGTAGCATTCATATTCCTGAAGCATTGCAGCCATACATGGGCGGCCTCACGCGGATAGAGAAAGCTGCGTGAATCGAAATTACTGACAGCCTTAATGAAGGAGTGACGACGTGCGAATTCTGCTGACGAACGATGATGGTATCCACGCTGAAGGCCTCGCAGTTCTGGAACGGATCGCACGCAAACTTTCCGATGATGTATGGGTTGTCGCCCCGGAAACTGATCAGAGCGGCCTAGCGCATTCGTTGACGTTGTCGGAACCGCTCCGCCTTCGCCAGATCGATGAACGCCATTTTGCATTGCGCGGCACGCCGACCGATTGCGTCATCATGGGCGTGCGCCATGTTTTGCCGGGGCGCCTGATCTCGTCCTCTCCGGTGTCAACTCCGGGGCGAACATGGCTGACGATGTGACCTATTCGGGCACCGTCGCCGGTGCGATGGAAGGAACCTTGCTCGGTGTGCGAGCCATCGCGCTGTCGCAGGAATATGAATATGAGGGTGACCGCCGTATCGTGCCGTGGGAAACGGCTGAAACCCATGCCCCAGACCTTATAAAAAGCTGATGGCGGCAGGCTGGCCGGAAGGGGTACTTCTGAACCTGAATTTCCCGAATTGCGGTCCGGAGGAAGTGAAAGGCGTGCGCGTCACAGCCCAGGGTAAACTCAGCCATGACGCCCGGCTCGATGAGCGCCGTGACGGACGCGGCTTCCCGTATTTCTGGCTGCATTTCGGTCGCGGCAAGGCTCCGGTGGCTGACGACAGCGATATAGCAGCTATCCGTTCCGATTGCATTTCGGTCACCCCGTTGCACCTCGATCTGACCGCGCATAAGGTTCGGGCAGAATTGAGCGCAGCACTTGGGGTTGAAGCATGAGGCAGGCAGCGTCTGAGCGCCCACGGCTTTCGGACAAGGAAGGATTTGCGTCCTTCGTTATGAGGATGCGTGGATACGGGATTGACGATCCGCGTCTTTTCGCGGCCGTTGAAGCTACGCCCCGCCAGAGTTTCCTCGCATCTTCCTGGTCGCATCTTGCTTATAGCTCGCGTACTGCGCCGCTTGACTGCGGCGAGTATATGGAAGGCATCGACGATCAGGTTCGGGCTATAGCCGCACTCAAGCTGGAGCCCGGTCATCGTGTACTCGAGATCGGGACCGGTTCCGGATTTACCGCGGCAGTCATGTCTTCGCTTGCCGGTCGCGTCACGACCGTTGAGCGCTATCGCAAGCTTTGCGACCACGCCTTGCAGCAATTCGTGTCGCTGAAGCGCGAAAACATCATGGTCAAACATGCCGATGGCCGTCATGGAATGCCCGGCGGCCCCTTCGATCGTATTCTGATCTGGCTCGCCTTCGAGGAAGTGCCACGTCAGTTCGTTGATCTTCTGGCAACGCATGGCGTGCTGATCGCCCCGATTGGTCCGGGCGATGGCCCGCAGGTCATGACCCGTATCGCCAAGGTCGGCAGCCGATTCGAACAGGAAGACCTGATGGCGGTCCGTTATCAGCCTTTTATCGAAGGTGTCTCTTCCGTTCTGTGAACGGCGGCGTATCGATTCGTCAAAATGATGACTATCAGGCTCTCTTCGGCAGCAGCGGGAGGGCTTTCGGTCGCTTTGTGCGCTTATGGTATTTAATTGGTGAATCTTTTTCGAAGATTTGCCGTTCTTAACCAGAGAGTAACATTAACGCGTTTTAATCACCTTACTGAGTTTCGAGTATGGGCGAGTTGAACATGCGTTTACAAATTTTGCAGCACACGTCTGAACGTCTTCTGCGGAATGTCGCGATCGTTCTGATTGCCGGTTTTGGTGCCGGGTGCAGTGCCGATACGATGCGCTTCACTGATGGTATCAGTACGGGCTCTACGTCCAGTCAGCGTGTCGCACAGCAGCCGGCTGGCGATCTTTATGCATCTGCGGCTCCCGTAGCTCCCGCTTCGAGCGGTTCCGTTCAGCGCAATTCATTGCCGCCAGTGTCCTCAGCGCCGATGGCGGCGGCGCGGCAGTCGGTTCAGGCTCCGGTCGCAGCGGCATCCAATAACATTCAAAATCAGGTTGGGCAGGCGCAGGACATGGCCGCAAACCGTGTGAACAACACGGTCAATGCCGCTGAAACCAAAGTCGCCAGCGCGGCCACCTCCACGCGCAATACCGTAAACGGTGCGCAGGAAAAGGTTCTCGGCCAGCTTCCGGCAAACCCAACCATGCCGCGGCCGACTGATAACAATATCGCAGTCGTGCCGCAGGCACCTGCTGTCAACGGCAAGAAGCCTTCGGCGAACGATATGGCTTCGGCCGGTGCAAATGCCACAACGCCGCCAGCGCCGAACGGCACCTACACGGTTAAGAGCGGCGATTCGCTCTTCTCCATCGCGCAGAGGCACAACGTTCCTGTCGAGCAGTTGAAGAAGGCAAACGGTCTGTCAAATGGCGCTATCCGCGTCGGTCAGGCGCTTCTTATTCCGTCTGCCGCAGCGGGCAATGCAACACAGGTTGCAGCAGTTTCGCAGCAGCCGGAAAATCCGGCCAAGGCTGCCACTGCGCCGACCGCCAATGCCGATGTGAAGCCTTACACGCCACCACAGGCGAGCAACAAGGTGATCGAGGATGCCGAAAGGATCAGGCGGCAGCGCCTTCCTCAACTGGCATTTCCCAAATGCGCTGGCCAGTGCGTGGCCGTATTCTCGCAAGCTTCGGTCAGCGTGAAGGCACGTCTGTAAGCGACGGCATCGACATTATGGTCCCGGAAGGGACATCGGTGAAGGCGGCTGAGAATGGCGTTGTCATCTATGCCGGTGACGGTCTCAAGGAATTCGGTCAGACTGTTCTGATCCGCCACGACAACGGCCTCGTTACCGTTTACGGTCACAACAGTCAGATACTGGTTCAGCGTGGACAAAAGGTTCGGCGCGGCGAAGAAGTTGCAAAATCGGGTATGAGCGGCAACGCAAAATCTCCGAAGCTGCATTTCGAGGTGCGCAAGAATTCGGCTCCAGTCAATCCCAGCAAGTATCTGGAATCTTGATCAAACAAGCGATCTTATAAAGAAAGGCGGGCTAAAAGCCCGCCTCAGACTGCTGACAAACCTCCGGCAGGGTCAAAATGACCTCAGATTCACGGAACGTCCCAGATTCAGAACGTGAACAAATCGGAATCAAAACCCTCGTTTTTGACTGCTTCCAAAATCGAGGGTTTGTAATCAATCTGAGGCGGGCTAAAAGCCCGCCTCAGATTGATTACAAACCCGTTGATATTTTTCGGCGGGTTTTGTTTTTAGGAGGGGTCGCGTTTTGCGACAGCGTTTGCGCGATGTTGCAAGTGGCCGCAGCCGCTCATGCGGTGGCTGCCCCTGGCGCTTTGTTCAGCGCCATTGCGATCTTCTTGATATTCTGTGCTGCGGCCTGCAGCAGACATTGGCAGGCGACGCGGACAAGGCCTCGAAAGCGGGCGTAGCGGTGGCCGTGCAGCTGCTTGGCGTCGGCAAAGGATCGCTCCACCGTTTCCTTGCACCGCTTATAGATCGCTTTTCCCCAAGCTGTGAGACGCTGGGCGTCAGTGCGTTGGCGGGCGTCCTGCCAGACATGCCGGGTGATGGTGCGGATGGCCTTGGCGTTGGACGTGCAGGATGCGCGCAGCGGGCAGGTCCGGCAGATGGCCGGATCGGATACATAATGCTTGTAACCGTTGCGGTCGGTCGTGGCATAGGTGAGCAATTGCCCCTCGGGGCAGCGATAGCCATCGACATCGGTTTCGAATGCGAACTTCGACTTGCGCATCATGCCGTCCCGCGGCGGCGTCGGAGTGCGGTAGCCGGTGACGCCGAGGATATGGCGATCCTCCAAACCCTGGGCAATGGCCGCTGTCGCATAACCGGCATCCAGCCCGACCGCGCCAACCGCGAAGTCAAAGCGTCGACGCTGCCGATCCAGACGGTCGAGGTAGACGCGACTGTCATGCACATTGGCCGGTGTGACGTGGATGTCGGTGATGATGGCGAGCTTTCCATCCACCGTGCGGTGGTCGAGATAGTAGAAGCCCTTCGGCTTGCCGTCGCGCACCATATAGCCGCTTTCCGGATCGGTGCGCGACACCTTGGTTTCCGTCGCCTGCGGTTCGCGCTCTTTCTCCCTCAGAGGCTTTTGACCATGCAGCGCCCGCTCGGCATCGATTGCCCGGTCGAGAGCAGCCCAGTAGTCGGCGCGCGACTTCTCGATCATCGCGAGATCGTATTTGCCCTTGTTGGCATTGGCCTTCAGATGTGTGCTGTCGGTATAAAGCACCGTCCCATCGACCAGTCCGTGCCTGATCGCCTGTTCAACGATGTGGTCGAAAATGTCCTGGGCGACCGATGTGTCGTTAAAGCGCCGCCGCCGGTTCTGGCTCAGTGTCGAGGCGTCGAACACCGCATCGCTCAGCTTCAGGCGCAGGAACCAGCGATAGGCGACATTGACCTCGATCTCACGCACCAGCTGACGCTCCGAGCGCACGCCGAACAGGTAGCCGATGAACAGCGCCTTGAACATCAAGGTCGGATCGAGCGGCGGACGGCCGTTGTCGGGGCAATAAAGCCCAGCAACCCGATCATGGATGAAAGAGAAGTCCATCACCGCATCGATCTTGCGAAGCAGATGATCTTTGGGGACCAGTTGATCGAGTGTCACCATCTCGAGCGCGGTCTGGGCGGCGGCTGGTTTCTTCAACATATCCCAATGAATCACAAAACCCCGGCATAGCCAGGGGTTTGTCAGCAGCCTGGGGCGGGCTAAAAGCCCGCCTTTCCTTTATGCGTCGTACATCTCTTTACATTGCAATTCCGAGGCGACCGGCCAGATCCTGGATATACTGCCATGCAACGCGTCCCGAACGATTTCCGCGCGTCGTGGACCATTCCAGCGCTTCGGTATGCATTTTGGCAGGATCGTAAGCCAGCTTAAAATAGGCTGCATAGCCGTCGACCATAGCGAGGTAATCGTCCTGGCTGCATTTGTGGAAGCCGAGCCAGAGACCGAAACGGTCTGAAAGCGATACTTTTTCCTCTATCGCTTCCGAAGGATTGATTGCCGTTGAGCGCTCATTGTCGATCATGTCGCGTGGCATCAGATGGCGCCGGTTCGACGTCGCATAGAAGATCACATTGCCGGGGCGTCCTTCCACGCCGCCTTCAAGCGCGGCCTTGAGCGACTTGTATGACGTATCGTCATGATCGAAAGAAAGGTCGTCGCAAAACAGGATGAAGCGATAGTCCGTTTCCTTGATGAGATTCATCAATGTCGGAAGACTATCGATATCCTCGCGATGAATTTCGATCAGCTTGAGTGGAGTACGGTCAGGCATTTCTGCGTTCACGCTTGCCTGCGCAGCCTTGACGAGCGAGGATTTGCCCATGCCGCGCGCGCCCCAAAGCAGCACGTTGTTTGCCGGAAATCCTTTTGCAAAGCGCCGGGTATTGTCCACGAGCTGGTCACGTACCAAATCTACGCCACGGATCAGTGCGATATCCACGCGGTTCACATTGTTGACCGGATCAAGGGTCAGGCGCTCAGGCGCCCAGACAAAGCAGTCTGCGGCATCAAGATCGGGTGTTTTGGCTTCCGGCGGCGCGATGCGTTCCAGCGCGGCGATCAAGCGGTCCAGTTTCTGGCTGAGTATGTCTTCGGTCGTCATTTCATGCCCCTAGTGATAGACGAACGGCTTAACATGTCACAGCGGAAGCGAAAAGTGTGCGACCTTGGCGCAGGCGGGATCATCGCCGGTTGCATTTGGCGCGCTAACCATTGTAATGCCGTTAATAATTTGTCTTCGAGACTTCAGAGGAGTTCCTAATGTTCGTAACACCGGCTTTCGCTCAAGCATCCGGCGGCGCTGCTGGACCAGACATGCTCATGAGCATTCTGCCGTTCATCCTGATCTTCGTCATCATGTACTTCCTTATCATCCGTCCGCAGCGGACCCAGATGAAGAAGCGTCAGGAAATGCTTTCCCAGGTTCGCCGCGGCGACACGGTCGTCACCGGCGGCGGCATTGTCGGCAAGGTTCAGAAGGTTGTTGACGACAACGAACTTGAAGTCGAAATCGCTGAGGGCGTTCGCATTCGCGTTATGCGCAGCACGCTGATGGATGTTCGCGTCAAGGGCGAGCCGTCGCCGACAACAAGAACAAGTAATTCTTTTACGACACGCAGGCCCCGGTAAGATTTCCATAACCGGGGCCTGCGCATTATTCGGTAAGCGCTAACATATGATGCGCATACCACGACGCCGGAGAGCGGTTCGCAACAGGTGAACTCCGGCCTGCTCTATCCAAGCTGATACGGAATTGCTGCTCTATGCTCTATTTTTCACGCTGGAAATCTGCCCTGATATGGCTCGCGGTTCTCGTGAGTATCGTCATCGCATCCCCTAACTTTTCTCGCGTGAGACGTTGGCAAAACTGCCAAATTTCCTGCCGAAGCAGCAGATTGCCCTTGGGCTCGATCTTTCGGGTGGCTCGCGTCTGGTCCTGCAAGTGCAAAACCTCGGGCGAGGGACCTCGAGCGCACAGCCAATATTATGCGGCAGCGTCTGGAGGAGCTTGGTTATGGCAAACCTCTTGTGGAAGAAGAAAACCGCAATCAGATTCGGGTCGAAGTTCCCGGCGTCTATGACGCGCAGCTGCTGAAAGACATTCTCAGCGTTCGCGGCAATTTCTCTTTCCGTGCTGTCGATAGCACCATGTCGCCGGATGATGCCATTCGCGGTACGCCGCCGGCTGACAGTGAAATCATCTATTCCTATGACGATCCGCCTGTCGGCTATCTCGTCAAGAAGCAGCCGATCCTGACTGGCGCCAATGTGACCGACGCCAAGGCGACACTTACGGACAATGATACCGAACCGGTCATTACGCTGATGTTGGACGATGCAGGCCGCAAAAGCCTTGCCGAAGCAACATCGCATCTGGTTGGTGGCAGTTTTGCTATCGTCGTCGATAACCAGATCGTTTCCGCGCCTGCTGTCGATGAGAAGCTGGATACCGACGAGCTGCAGATTTCAGGTGCTTTCGATCTTCAGGCGGCCAACAATATGGCGGTTGTACTGCGTTCCGCGCGCTGCCGCAGAATGTTACGGTTCTGGAAGAGCGCACGATCGCATCGGCTCTGGGTGAGGACTATGCCAGCGCTGCCGCACTGGCAGCATTGCTTGCGGTGTTGCTTGTCGGCCTGTTCATGGTCTTGTCATACGGCATCCTTGGCGTGATCGCCATGGTCGCACTGGCCGTCAATATCATCATCCTGACAGCCATATTGTCGCTGATCGGCGCTTCGATCAGTCTTGCCAGCATTGCTGGTCTGGTGCTGACCATAGGTCTGGCGGTCGATGCTCACATCCTGATTTACGAACGTGTGCGCGAAGATCGTCGGAAGGGATATTCTGTTGTTCAGGCCATGGAATCCGGCTTCTATCGCGCCCTCTCAACGATTATCGACGCGAATCTCACCACGCTGATTGCTGCGCTCGTTCTGTTCCTGCTCGGTTCAGGAACGGTTCACGGCTTCGCGCTGACGGTGGCAGTCGGTATCGGTACAACGCTCTTTACCACACTCACCTTTACCCGACTGCTGATTGCGCAATGGGTACGCACGGCCAAGCCGAAGGAAGTGCCGAAGCGTCGTCTGAAACTGGTCCCGACTGTAACGCACATTCCGTTTATGCGTCTGCAGTTCGTAACACTTGGTATCTCGGTTCTGGCCTGTGCCATTGTGGTCGCACTGTTCGTCAATATCGGCTTCAATTACGGCATTGATTTCCGTGGCGGCTCGATGGTTGAACTGCAGGCCCGCAGCGGCGACGCCAATCTTGAAGATATCACTGAACGCCTTACCGAACTCAACATCGATAGCGCCCGTGTCCTGCCGGCAAAGTCCCCGCGTTCTGCCCTTGTCATTATTGGCAGTCAGGAAGTTGGCGACGATGCCGAACAAACCGTCGCTGTGAAGCTGCGCGGCGAATTCGAGCAGGATTATTCGTTTCAGCGTGTTGAAGTCGTTGGCCCGACGGTTTCGGAACAGCTTTCCCGCGCCGGTATTCTAGCTGTTATTCTGTCGCTGATCGGAATCTTCATCTACGTATGGGTGCGGTTCCGCTGGCAGCTTGCGCTTGGCGCAGTACTGTCTACCTTGCACGACGTTATCATCCTCGCAGGTATGTTCATTGTGTTCCGCATGGAGTTCAATCTGTGGAGCGTTGCGGCAATCCTGACGATCATCGGTTATTCGCTCAACGATACGGTTGTGATTTACGACCGCGTGCGTGAGAATCTGCGCGTCTATAAAAGCGCACCACTGCCTGCCATCATCGATGCGTCGATCAACCAGACGCTATCGCGTACCTTGCTGACGTCCTTTGTGACCTTTCTCGCGCATATTCCGCTCTATGCCTTCGGCGGTGCTGATATCCGCAGCTTTGCATTGGCACTGAGCGTCGGTATCATCGTTGCGAGCTATTCATCGATCTTCATCGCAGCTCCATTGTTGGTTCAGTTCGGCCTCAAGCCGCGCGGGCCGGATGAATCCAGCGATCAAATGGATGATGAACTGGCACAATCGCTGAATTTGGAAAGCTGAAAATGGCCAAGGGGATAGAGATACGCGAGGCCCATTTTCCGGGCCGTGCTCCCATTGATGCTTATGGGGACGGGGGCTTCCGTTTCGCCGAAATGTCGCATCGTGGGTCCATCCTTTGCCTGCCTTCGGGCATTCATGGCTGGGAACCCGCGACACCGCCGATACTGGGCAAAGCCGATCTCAAGATGATCCTTGAGCAGGCATCCGATATTGAAATTCTTCTGGTGGGGACGGGCATGGATTTGCGCCGTATCCCTGAAGATGTGCGCGCCATCCTGCGCGAACACCGCATTTCTTCCGATCCCATGAGCACGGGTGCAGCCGTCCGAACCTATAATGTGCTTCTGGCCGAAGATCGCGCGGTTGCGGCGGCTCTGATTGCTGTAGACTGATTGCTATGAACGAGAATGAGGCACATTGCCTGGCATTGCTTCGCGAAGCGGACAGGGATCGCTATCTTTCAGTGCTTTACGCATCGGAGGACCATCGGGGCGGTCTGGCTGCATTATACGCGTTCAATGCAGAGGTTGCGCGTATCCGTGATCTGGTCCACGAACCGCTGCCGGGCGAAGTCCGGTTGCAATGGTGGCGCGATCTCATCAATGGCGAGGCGCGAGGCAGTGCTGAAGCGCATCCCGTGGCCGCAGCACTGATCGGCACCATTGAAAAATATGAGCTGCCCCGAGCTGCCTTCGATAATTACTGCGAAGCGCGCATCTTCGATCTTTATGATGACCCGATGCCCAGCCGCAATGATCTGGAAGGTTATTGCGGTGAAACCGCATCGGCTATCATCCAATTAGCCGGCTTTATATTGGACAAAGATGCCGCGCAGGCACAGACGGAAATAGCCGGCCATGCCGGTGTGGCTCAGGCGGTGACCGGCTTGCTTCGCCTTATGCCTATGCATCGGCGGCGCGGGCAAGTCTATGTTCCCGCCGATATGTTGCAGGCGGTCGGCGTGACGCGCGAAATGTTGCTTGCCGGGGATGACAAGGCAGCGATCGGGCGCGTCATCAGCATCATGCTTGCCTTCGCGCGTGAACATCTGGCGATTTTCGAGAAAAACAGATCGCAGCTGCCGAAGAGCCTTGCCCCGGCGTTTCTGCCTTTGGCGCTCGTTCCAGCCTATCTGCGGGCAATTGAGAGTCTTGGCGCGCAGGCCTCGAAAAGATCGCGGACATTTCCGCGATCCGAAAGCAATGGCTCATGTTTAGAGCCAATTTCTGAGCATTCAAAAGGACAAGCTTCAGTCCATTCGAACCGAAGCCATCACAATTTCACTCGGCCAGTCCCAACCATTGACGGCAATCGGCCAGAGCGCGAGCAGCAAGCGCGCGCTTCTTGGCGACGGTCTTTTCCTTGCCGCGCAGGCGCTTGCCTTCGGGCTTTGGAACATCGACGGGCGGGAATAGGCCGAAATTCACATTCATCGGCTGGAACGAACGTTTGCCCGGCTCGTCATCCGCCACGATATGCCCACCGGTAATATGACCGAGCAGAGCGCCGAACGCGGTTGTTCCCGGCGGGGGTGGCAGCGTCTGTCCAAGTTTTTCTGCGGCTGTGAAACGGCCTGCCAACAATCCGATGGCAGACGATTCGACATAGCCCTCACAACCGGTCACCTGACCGGCAAAGCGCAATGTCTCGCGCGATTTCAGGCGAAGCGTACCGTCGAGCAATACTGGAGAATTCAGATAGGTGTTGCGGTGAAGGCCGCCCAGGCGTGCGAACTCCGCATTCTCCAGACCGGGAATCATTTTGAAAATGTCCGTCTGCGAGCCGTATTTCAGCTTCGTCTGGAAGCCGACCATGTTGTAGAGCGTGCCGAGTGCATTGTCCTGACGGAGCTGCACGACAGCATAAGCCTTTACGGTCGGATTATGAGCATTGGTGAGGCCCATCGGCTTCATCGGGCCATGACGCAAGGTTTCCGGTCCGCGTTCGGCCATCACTTCGATCGGCAGGCAACCATCGAAATAGGGTGTGCCTTCCCATTCCTTGAAGTCGGTCTTGTCGCCTTCAACCAATGCGGCCACGAACGCCTCATACTGCTCCTTGTCCATGGGGCAGTTGATATAGTCTTTCCCGGTGCCGCCGGGGCCAACCTTGTCATAGCGCGACTGAAACCAGCAGACATCCATATTGATCGAATCAAAATGGATGATCGGCGCGATGGCATCAAAGAAGGCCAGAGCATCAGCACCGGTCTGCGCCTGGATGGCTTCAGCCAGTGAAGGCGCGGTCAGAGGTCCGGTGGCAACGATGCTCGTTCCCCATTCCTCTGGCGGAAGACCGGTCACTTCTTCCCGAACGATTGTAATCAGTGGATGGGCTTCAAGCTTGGCAGTGACGGCCTGCGAAAAGCCTTCGCGGTCGACAGCCAATGCGCCGCCAGCCGGAACCTGATGGGCATCGGCGCACGCCATGATGAGCGATCCGGCAAGGCGCATTTCGGCATGAAGAACGCCGACGGCATTGGTTTCGGCATCATCCGAGCGGAAAGAGTTGGAACAGACGAGCTCTGCAAGCTGCTCGGTCTTGTGGGCATCGGTACCGCGCACGGGGCGCATTTCGTGCAGTATGACGGGCACGCCCGCCTGCGCGAGCTGCCATGCAGCTTCAGAACCAGCAAGGCCGCCGCCGACGACGTGAACGGGAGAAAGATCGGATGTGTTTGACATGGGTCATTCCCTTATCGCCTTTGTTGAACGCCTTCAATGGAGAAGGCTCGCTGAGGATGGGAATCGAGCCGCAAAGAAATGGCATCCGTCGCGGGAGGAGGAGCGACGGATGCCATTATGGTAAGACCGGCATTGGGAGGAGGAGAACCGGTCTTGTTATCGCAAAACCTGGGAGGAGGATGGTTCTGCGATGAACCAGGTCTGGTGGGAGGAGGAGCCAGACTTGGATAAACCCATATCGGGATAAACTGTGAGGCTCGTTAATTAGCGAGCCCTGGTCTTTAACGGGTCTTGGTCTGGCGAGCCACGAACGGAATGTCCGCGCGGGAGATGCCAAGATCGTTCAGCTCACGGGTGGAGAGCTGGCTGAGTTCATTGACGGTGTCGCGGTAACGGCGCCAGTTGTTGTAAGAGCGGATAAGGTTCATCGTGCTATTCCTTCATCGTTGAGGAACTGGAGTTCTGTTCAATTCATCTCGTTTGTTGCCCATTATATAAGCTATTGTTTTCGCAGGTTGCAGACCCGAGTTTGCATAGCTGCTCTGCGGGTTCTGCACGACACGTTAAATCGATTAGACTGGTAGGGCACAAAATTGCCGCAAAGCGATTTGATCCACTCTTTGCCTACAGTGTGGTTTCCTATATGTTCTCAACCGCTTACGGTTGCGATAGCGACAACTGCCAGAATAACCAGGAGCTAATTTGTCATTTTCCATTTCTGTTGAACGCTTGATCGAGAGATGGCAGCGGGACGGTCTGATCGATGCCGAGACAGCATCGAAACTGAATGCCGATCTTGAAAAGCGTGCTGCGGTCTTCAGCCTAGGTTCCGTTCTGGCTACGCTTGGCGGGCTGCTTCTCGGAGCAGCCGTTATCATGCTGGTTGCTGCGAACTGGCAGGAAATGCCACGCCTGATGCGCATCGGCCTCATATTCGTTCTGATATGGGTGAGCTATCTCGGCGGAGCCTGGCGACAATCGCGTGGTGACAAACTGTTCCCAGCAGCACTATACGTCGTGGGGCTGCATCGTTTGGGGCAGGGCTGGCGCTCGTGGGGCAAATGTATCATTTGTCTGGCGATCTCCATTCCGCCGCAATCTATTGGTCTGTGGGCGTTCTGGTTTCAGCTTTTCTCTTGCGCGCGCCGGTACTGGCGGCGTTCGGGGCTGGTGTCGCCTGCTTTTATCTCTCGACCTACGTATTTGATACGTCGTCCTATGATGACATGGCTTATCGTTGGATCGGACCGCTGCTTTTGCTGTTCGGTGCTGCGGCGGCCTTGTTCACACGCTCGCGACATGCGGCGCATTTATGGGCCGCGTTCTCCATCGGTTGGGCTTTGCTCGTTTATGCCGAGCATGAGAGCAATACGGTACTGGTGCTTATGCTAGTCGCGGGAATCGGTTTGATACTGGCTGACGGATTGGCCCATGTGACGCTGCAGAGACTGACCCGCTTCGCCCATCCGCTTGCGGCATACGGCCTGCTTCTGGCACTGTTGTCACTTGTTACACTTCAGCTCAACCAGATGTTCTCCTATTCCGGTGTTACCGCAAGTCTGGATCGGGACATATTATATAGCATGTTCATATTGGCGCTTTCGGTCGGAGCCATTGCTATTGGTGGTCGGAATAACGGTGGCTTGCGTTCGATAGCCTATGCTGCATTTTCAATCGAAGTCCTCTATCTGGCTTTCGAGACTGTCGGTACGATGATCGGCACATCCGGCTTCTTCCTGACTGCGGGTATTCTCGTGTTGCTGCTGGCTGCATTTGTGCGACGTATGGAGAACCGTTTCGGAAGGAAAAGCAGCGTGGAGCTTCATCCATGACCATTCGGTTCAAATGGCTCTATGTCGGAGCAACCATCACTGCATTGCTGCAAACAGGCATTCTTTATGCAGGCATAGAGAAACGTGCCTCTGTCTTGCGTTCCGGCACGGAAGTGACACTTCAGACGGAACCGTTCGACCCGCGCGACCTGATGCGCGGTGATTATGTTGTTCTGGGTTACGAGATTTCCAGTCTGTCACGAAAAGACATTCAAGGCGAACGACCTGCCGGTTCGCGTACTGTATATGTGGTGGTGAAGCCCGATGCGAACGGAATAGCACGCTTTTCTCGCGCCTCATTCCATCCGTTTTCGGAACTCGCCTCAGGCGAAGTGCAGATTCGGGGCGAAGCTACCTATTCCATCTCTGATGATCCGCAATCGAATATCCGTCTCAATTTCGGCATTGAACGGTATTATGTACCCGAAGGGCAGGGACGTGCGATTGAGGACAGCCAGCGGAAGAGGCGGATTACTGCCGTTGTGGCGGTTGATCAGAACGGAATGCCTGTCATCAAAGCCCTGCAGGAAGACGGACGACAGCTTTATCAGGAGCCACTTTATTGATCCTGATATCACGCCCTGTTTCAAAAGGGTTGGCTGACGCGACAGGATCGCTATATAGAGACGGAAAGGGTAGTCTGATCGAACCTTGCAAATCTATGCAGGGAAGGCGGCTTTTTCCTTTGAACCGGGAAAATTGGATGATATAGAGACGCGCGCTTTCGAGGGGCGGTTCAATATCTGAGACGAATTATAGTGCGTTCTGAGGAATGTGCTTCGGTTCAGAAGCGGATGTGGCGAAATTGGTAGACGCACCAGATTTAGGTTCTGGCGGGAGACCGTGGGGTTCGAGTCCCTCCATCCGCACCAACTGCCATAAGGCAAAAGAATTTCTCTCCCGCGACAAGGCAAACAGGCCGGTGACGGCGGGACAATGACAAGTGAAGGTTTGAACATGCAGGTTACCGAAACGCTCAATGAAGGGCTGAAGCGCGAGATCAAAGTCGTGGTTCCGGCCAAGGACCTCGAAGCCAAGCTCGCAGAGCGGCTGGAAACTGCGCGTGACCGCGCACGCATCAACGGTTTCCGTCCGGGCAAGGTGCCTGCGGCTCACCTCCGCAAGATGTACGGCAAGTCCTTCATGGCGGAAATCGTCAACGAAATCCTCAACGACTCGTCGCGCTCGCTTCTCGCTGAACGTAACGAAAAGTCGGCTACGCAGCCTGAAGTCATCATGTCGGAAGACGAAAAAGAGGCCGAACAGGTTCTCGACGGCAAGGCCGATTTCGTTTTCTCGCTGAACTACGAAGTTCTGCCGGCAATCGAAGTCAAGGATTTCTCAAAGATCGCCGTTACCCGTGAAGTTGTCGATATTTCCGATGAGGAAGTTGACGATCAGGTCAAGCGCATCGCTTCGTCCACCCGCACCTTCGAGACCAAGAAGGGCAAGGCCGAAAATGAAGATCGCGTCACGATCGATTATCTGGGCAAGCTCGACGGCGAACCATTTGAAGGCGGCGCGGACAATGATGCGCAGCTTGTTCTCGGTTCCGGCCAGTTCATTCCGGGCTTCGAAGAACAGCTCGTTGGCGTCAAGGCCGGTGATGAGAAGGTTATCAACGTAACTTTCCCTGCTGAATACGGCGCTGCTCATCTGGCTGGCAAGGAAGCTACCTTCGACATCAAGGTCAAGGAAGTTGCCAAGCCGAACGAACTCGTTCTCGATGACGAAACGGCCAAGAAGCTCGGCATCGAATCGCTTGAGCGCCTGCGTCAGGTTGTTCGTGAACAGATCGAAAGCCAGTACGGCCAGATCACCCGCCAGAAGGTAAAGCGTCAGATTCTCGACGCCTTGGATGGCGACTACCAGTTCGAAACGCCGCAGAAGCTTGTTGACGCCGAGTTCAACAACATCTGGCAGCAGATCAACTTCGATCTGCAGCAGGCTGGCCGCACGTTCGAAGATGAAGAAACCACCGAAGAAGCTGCTCGCGAAGAATATCGCAAGCTTGCTGAGCGTCGCGTGCGCCTCGGTCTGGTTCTGTCGGAAATCGGTGAAAAGGCTGGTGTTGAAGTTTCTGAAGAAGAACTGCAGCGCGCTGTTTACGACCAGGTTCGTCGCTATCCGGGCCAGGAAAAGGAAATCTACGAATTCCTGCGCAAGACACCGGATGCCGTTGCCAATCTTCGCGCACCGATCTTTGAAGAAAAGGTCGTTGACCATCTGCTCGCCAACATCAATGTGACCGACAAGAAGGTTTCGAAGGAAGAGCTGACGGCTGAGGACGAAGATGCTGCTTCGGAAGCAAAGCCTGCCAAGAAGGCTGCTGCCAAGAAGAAGGCCGCTCCGAAGAAGAAGGCCGACGAAGGTAAGTCCGAAGAGGCTTGATCTTCGCTTCAAGCATGAATTTGAGAGGCCGCGCTATGCGCGGCCTTTCGTTTTGCCATCACGGAAATGGTGGCTGAAAAGCTTGCATCCGGTGGGGCTTTGCTCTAGCCAATACAACAATCAGTTTCAGCCCAATCACAGTATTGTCGAGCCAGTAATGTCCCTAATCGATACGCGTATACCTGAACCCAAACGCTTTATCTCCGGCGCGACCGGCGACTGGGAAGTCGTCATCGGCATGGAAGTCCATGCGCAGGTCACGTCAGAATCGAAGCTGTTCTCCGGCGCCTCCACTTCGTTCGGCGCCGAGCCTAATTCGAATGTTTCTCTGGTTGATGCGGCGATGCCGGGCATGCTGCCGGTCATCAATCTGGAATGCGTCAAGCAGGCGGTTCGCACAGGCATCGGGCTCAATGCTCAGATCAATCTGAAATCGGTTTTGACCGCAAGAACTATTTCTATCCCGATCTGCCGCAGGGCTATCAGATTTCGCAGTTCAAGCAGCCGATCGTTGGTGAAGGCAAGATCATGATTTCGGTCGGCCCGGACAATAAGGGCCAGTTCGAAGACGTGGAAATCGGCATCGAGCGCCTGCATCTGGAACAGGATGCAGGCAAGTCCATGCACGACCAGCATCCGACCATGTCCTACGTCGACCTGAACCGTTCTGGCGTAGCGTTGATGGAAATCGTGTCGAAGCCGGACTTGCGCTCCTCCGATGAAGCGCGCGCTTATCTGACCAAGCTGCGCACGATTGTCCGCTATCTTGGCACGTGCGACGGCAATATGGATGAAGGATCGATGCGCGCCGACGTCAACGTTTCGGTACGTCGTCCAGGCGGCGAGTTCGGTACGCGTTGCGAAATCAAGAACGTCAACTCGATCCGCTTCGTCGGTCAGGCGATTGAATATGAGGCTCGTCGTCAGATTGCCATTCTTGAGGATGGAGGTTCTATCGATCAGGAAACACGTTTGTTCGATCCGGTAAAGGGCGAAACCCGGTCCATGCGTTCCAAGGAAGAAGCGCACGACTATCGTTATTTCCCCGACCCGGATCTGCTGCCACTTGAATTCGATCAGGCGTTCGTGGACGCGTTGGCAGCGGAACTGCCGGAACTGCCGGACGTCAAGAAAGATCGTCTGGTCGAGAAGCTCGGCATTTCGGTTTATGACGCCTCAATTCTGGTCACGGAAAAGGCCATCGCGGATTACTATGAAGCTGTCTGTGATGGTCGCGATGGTAAGGCCGCTGCAAACTGGGTCATCAACGACCTTCTTGGTGCTCTGAACAAGGCGGGCAAGGAGATCGAGGAATCACCTGTATCACCCGCCCAGCTCGGCGCGATTATCGATCTGATCAAGGATGGTACGATTTCCGGCAAGATCGCCAGGATCTTTTCGAGATCGTCTGGAATGAGGGCGGCGATCCGAAGACGCTCGTTGAAGAACGCGGCATGAAGCAGGTCACGGACACCGGCGCCATCGAGAAGGCCGTGGACGATGTCATCGCCGCCAACCCGGAAAAGGTCGAGCAGGCAAAGGCCAAGCCAACGCTTGCTGGCTGGTTCGTCGGGCAGGTCATGAAGGCAACCGGCGGCAAGGCCAACCCGCAGTCTGTCAATGAACTGGTCAAGGCCAAGCTCGGGATCGAAGAGTAATGTGGGTCAGAAGTGCGACGGAGGCCGATCTCAAGGCAGTACATGAGCTGCTTGTATCGACTTGGCACGCGACCTTCGATGATATTCTCGGGCGGGAAATGGTGGATGCCGTTACCGCCCAGTGGCACAGCATTGCTGTTCTGAAGGCCAATCTGAAGAAGCCTTATTCGGAGTTCATCGTCGCCGATAATGGCAATGGCGGCATTGACGGTATGGCTTTTGCCAGCCAATCCGAAGAAGGCAAGGCTTCGCTGCATCAGCTTTATGTTCGTCCGGACGCGCAAGTGCAGGGCATCGGGACAATGCTTCTTGCTGAAATGGAGATGGCTTTTCCTGGCGTTCAAAAGATGAAGCTTGAGGTGATCGAAAGAAACACCAAAGCGGTGAATTTCTACGAGCGCAAGGGCTATACCAAAGTCGGGCGCAATGAAGATTGGGGTGATCCCAATTGCAAGGAACCTGTGCTGGTGATGGAAAAGCCGCTCGAAGGCTGGAGCATGTAAAGCATGTCTCCCCAAAGCGGGAACCGGTTTGGGGATCAAGACATGCCAGAACACAAAAGCCTGAAGCGCGTAGCGCTTTGGGCTCATCATACTCTTGTGACAGCGGCAACTTGACCCTTGCCATGGCTGGTCGATAGGGCCATAAGCATGAAAACCCGGTGGTTTCGGTCACCTGTGGCAATAATGGATCTGGAATAGGTCATGAAGAAATTTATTACGCAAGTTTTCACCTGGTGGAACGGCCAGACGCTCGGCACGCGGTTTCATACGTGGCGCAAAGGCGAGCGCGTCGGTGAGGACGAGTTCGGCAATATCTATTATCAGGGCGGCAAGGACTGAGGGTCGCACACGCCGCTGGGTAATCTTCAATGGCTATGCGGAAGCAAGCGCCATTCCTCCGGGCTGGCATGGCTGGATACATCATCGCGTCGACACGCCGCCCTCCAAGGAAGATTACAAGCCGCGCGACTGGCAGAAGCCGCATCTGCAGAACCTGACCGGTTCGCCGCTGGCTTATCGTCCGAAAGGCGCTATTGCTCGTCCGGGTGCGGAGCCTGCGGAACGTCCGCGCGTGACCGGCGAATACGATGCCTGGACACCGGGCAACTGATAATCGGTTTTGATTTTTGTCCGGCGCATCCATCCATCTGCGCCGGATTTCTTATATGTCCGCCTTTTGATGCTATAGCGGAAAAGGTTTGAGGATAGACGGCTTGCTTCATGCTTATGGCTGTATTGCGGCTTGCGACAGGGCAACGAATCGTCACATTTCATGCTTAGGAATTGTTCCGGCTTAATTTAAACCCTTTGGATGCGGATCTCCGTTTTGACGAAGCAATCTCACGGCGCAGCTGGTAACGGAAAAACTCGATCAAAAGGACTGTACAAGTTGCCTTGATTTCATTCATGGCGATCACCAGCAGCTTTCAGACAGCCATGGCTGAACGCATCACCAACCCGGTTGCTGAGTTCTCGGGTCTCGATAAAATTACCGGACGTATCACGACATTCGATGTCTATATCAATGAGACGGTTCAGTTTGGTGCGCTGCAGGTAACGCCGAAAGTTTGCTATTCTCGTACCGAAGATGAAGCGCCACGCACGGATGGCTTTGTTGAAGTCGATGAAATTACGCTGGATCGCAAGATTCGCCGTATCTTCACCGGCTGGATGTTTGCCGATAGCCCAGGTCTTAACGCTGTCGAGCACCCGATCTATGACGTCTGGCTGAAGAACTGCAAGCAGAAGTCGGAAGTGCCTCCGCCGGATCAGCGTAACTAACGGCAGCCATTTCAGAAACGCGCGATCCCGTCGAGCGCGTTTTCCAGCAATTTCTCATATTTTTTCGTGGAACTTCGACAGCGCCAAATCTTTCGAGATGTGGCGTCGTAAACTGCGTGTCGAGAAGCACGAAACCTCGGCTGACCAGATGCTGGACCAGATAGGCAAGGCAGACCTTCGACGCATCCCGCTTGCGGGTGAACATGCTTTCACCGAAAAGGCGCGCCCGAGCGTCACGCCATACAGCCCACCGACGAGCTGTCCCTCATGCCAGGCTTCAACGGTGTGGCAATGTCCGATCTCGAACAATTTCCTGTAGGCTCTCGGATTGGCCTATTGATCCATGTGCGCGCGCGTTCGCCGGTTCCGCTGGCACAACCTTCGATCACGCCATCGAAATCACTGTCGAGTCTTATATCAAAAATGCCTTGGCGGATGGTCTTCTGAAGGCTTTTCGGCATGTGGAAGCTGTCGAGGGTATAACACCGCGCCTCTCGGGACGAACCCAGAAGACTTCCGGGTCGTCGGCTTCTTCTGCCATGGGAAATATTCCGTGGCATAGGCCCGCAGGAGCAACTCCGGTTCGATTGAATAGTCGTCCGGGGACACTCCTGCGGTCACTTTCGTCAGGCGTTTTGGTTTTCGTGGCCAGATATTTTTCCAGCCAATGAATGTCGTAATCGCCGTTAGCAATGTCCTGATTGGCGATCAGGTCCTGGAAGAGAGGAAGCGTGGTTTTGACACCATCCACCACGAACTCGTCCAGCGCGCGGCGCAGACGCATCATGCATTCGACGCGATTGCGACCGTGCACGATGAGCTTGCCGATAAGGCTGTCGTAATAAGGCGGAATACGGTAACCGGAATAGACACCCGAATCTACACGGATGCCAAGCCCACCCGGCGTATGATAATGCGTGATCAAGCCCGGCGAAGGCGCAAATGTCAGCGGATCTTCAGCGTTGATCCGGCATTCGATGGCGTGGCCGGAGAACCGGATATCCTTCTGCTTGACCGACAGGCCGAGGCCGGCTGCAACTCTGATCTGTTCATGAACGAGATCAATGCCTGTGATGGCTTCCGTGATTGGATGCTCCACCTGAAGGCGCGTATTCATTTCGATGAAATAGAACTCGCCGTCCTCATAAAGGAACTCGATCGTTCCCGCACCGCGATATCCCAGCTCCGCACAGGCGTTGGCGCAAACCATGCCGATCTTGTCGCGTGCTTCGGCATTGAGCGCCGGTGAATTGGCTTCTTCCCAAACCTTCTGGTGGCGCCGCTGCAACGAGCAGTCGCGCTCACCCAGATGAATGGCATTGCCTGCACCATCGCCCATGACCTGTACTTCGATGTGGCGCGGCTTTTCGAGATACTTCTCGATATAGACCGCGTCGTCACCAAAGGCTGCTCCTGCTTCGGAGCGGGCGGTTGCGAGGGCCACAGAAAGATCTTCCTCGCTGCGGGCGACCTTCATGCCACGTCCGCCACCACCGGCCGAAGCCTTGATGATGACGGGATAGCCGATTTCCTTTGCAACGCGAGCCGCTTCCGCGTCATCCGTCACGCCGCCGTCAGAACCCGGAACGACCGGAATGCCGAGACGCTTTGCAGTACGCTTGGCTTCAATCTTGTCGCCCATGATGCGGATATGTGAAGCGGTGGGGCCGATGAAGGTAATGCTGTGCGCTTCAAGAATTTCCGCAAACTTGGCATTTTCCGACAGGAAGCCGTAACCCGGATGGATTGCGTCGGCACCGGTGATTTCGCAAGCAGCGACGATCTGATGAATGTTCAGATAGCTGTCGCGCGACGGCGGCGGCCCGATGCAAACGCTTTCGTCTGCCAGACGCACATGCATCGCATCGGCATCTGCCGTGGAGTGAACGGCGACGGTCTTGATGCCCAGTTCCTTACAAGCCCTGAGCACGCGAAGAGCGATTTCGCCACGATTGGCTATGAGTATCTTTTGAAACATTGCGCTTTGCTGCCCGTTCATTGAATAAGCCGTAATCTGTTGTCTTATTCGATTACGACGAGCGGCTCACCGAATTCAACCGGCTGGGCGTCTTCGATGAGAATGGCCTTGACCGTACCAGCACGTGGGGCCGGGATTTGGTTCATGGTCTTCATGGCTTCGATGATGAGAAGCGTCTGACCTTCCTTCACCTGTGCGCCAACCTCGATGAAGTTGCGGGCGCCTGGAGCAGGAGCAAGATAGGCAGTGCCAACCATCGGCGACGGAACGGCGTTCTTCGACAAATCGGCCTTGGTTGGTTCAGCGGCTGCAGCAGCTGGCGCGGCCGGAGCGGCAGCAACAGGAGCTGCAGCAGGCATAACGGTTGCTGCCGCCTGAACCGTGACCTTGCGCGAAACGCGGATACGCAGATCACCGTGTTCCACTTCGATATCGGTCAGGTCGGTTTCATTGAGAATATCCGCCAGATCGCGGATCGTTTCCTTGTCGATGACGGAATTTTTGCTGGACATATCAGGCCCCTTTAACGCTTTGCCCGTTGTTTTCTTCTTCTTTGGCAATTGCCGCAAGCGCGCGCAGACCGAGCAGATATCCTTCCGCGCCAAAGCCGCAAATAACACCTTTGGCGACTGCGGATACATAGGAGTGATGCCGGAAAGCTTCACGCGCATGAATGTTCGAAAGATGCACTTCCACGACCGTTACCTTGGCCGAGCGGATTGCATCATGAATAGCAACCGAAGTGTGGCTATAGGCGGCAGGATTGATGAGAACATAGGCATTTTGTCGCCTGCCTCCTGAATCCAGGTCACCAAGTCGCCTTCGTAATTGGACTGTCGAAAATCAACTTCCAGTCCAAGAAGCCCGGCCTCACGTTTGCAGTCTGCCTCGATATTATCGAGCGTTGCAACGCCGTATATCCCCGGTTCTCGTTTACCGAGAAGATTGAGATTGGGGCCGTTCAAAACAAAAATCGTTTTTGCCATATCCGTCCGCGACTGATAACGCGTTACCACGAAATTTCGGTACACTTCGCATTTCATATAGAGGGCTTGGACGCAAGTCGAAACCCTCTAAATCATTGCAGATGTTTTGCCGAACCGGTTTTTCCGCTATTCTTTGCGAAATGGGCAGGCAAGACGGCAATTTTTCTTCATTCAACACGAATATTAAATGCCACGGCTTAAACTGTTTCACAAAAGTGATCAGTCAAGCCATGGCCGTTTTGCTTATTTCTTCACTGCAGCACGTGCTGCCGCGATTCTCTCAACCAGTCCGTCCACACCGATTGCGCCGGGTACCAGTTCATCGCCGATGATGTAGGATGGAGTGCCGGAAATATTGAGCTGCTGGGCAAGCTGATAGGTCTGTTGGAATGAGCCGGCGATGGCCGGATCCTTCATCTTTTCACGCTGCGCTTCATCGGCCCCAGTTTTACGGCATCAGCCACGGCAGATTCTTCCGTTGCACGTCCCTGAGTACCTAGCAGCACTTCATGGAATTCAGCATATTTTTCAGGCATTAGCGCCTTGAAAGCCTGGGCCACAATGTGCGCCTTAACCGAATCTGGTCCGAGAATCGGAAATTCCTTCATAACGAACCGGACATTTTTGTCCGTTTTCAAAATGGCTTCCATGTCAGGCAGTGCCCGCTTGCAGTAGCCGCAATTGTAATCGAAGAATTCATAGACGGTCACATCGCCATCTGGATTGCCAAACACGGCGTCATGCTTGGGGTCGTAAAGCGTGCTGCGATTAGCGGCCAATACCTGCTTTATCTGCTCCTGCGCCGCATGTGCCTGCTTGGTTTCAAGCGCGCTTTGTACTTCCAGCATCAGTTCAGGATTCTGGATAAGATAGTTGCGCACAACATTTTCTATGGCCTGCTGGTTCATCGCGACGGGGACCGTAGGGCTTTCCGCAGTGGCTGGAGCCTGCCGGGCAATGCCTGCATAAAAGCCCACTGCAAGCGCTGCGATGCCCACGATCCCGCTGGCAACTGTTATGGAAACTGCGTTCTTCATTCCAAATTCCTATCTGTCTTCAATATGGGGCTCAGGTGCGAACCCTTGCCTTATTTGCTTTTCTTGGCATTGATAATATCTTGCGCGCGAAGCCAATTAGGTGTGCCGGGCTTCATTTTCTTTTGCGCTCGGATGGCAAAGATCTTGGCCTGCTGAAGTTTGCCCGAATAATAATTCATGTCGGCAGTGGCAAGATCGGCGAGCGCCATATCGCCCTGTTGTCCGTAAGCTTGTGCGAGATAGCCGTATCCGCCCGGAAACTCCGGATCAGAAGCAATGCCCGCTTTGATTTCCTTGATTGCCGTCGGCATGCTTGCCTTTGCTCCGGTAAGCATCATAGCGCGCCCGTAGCTCATGCGTAGCAGTGGTGACTTGCGTGAATCGAGCGAAACGGCCTTCTGAAAAGCCTTTGCCGCCCCTGTCGGATCGTTGGCTTTCAACAAGACTTCACCGCGCATTTCCTGGAAATACGGGTTCTTCGGCTGTTCCTTGATCAATGCATCGAACTTTGGCAGTGCCGCACGAGCCGATCCGTTGAGGAATGTCGTGATGGCATTGCCATAGCGAGCAGGAAGCCCGCCGGGATTGTTGCGGAACATGCGCTGAAGCGCGCCCATATTGCCGGAATAGGCGGCAATTTTGGCGCGAGCCATGTCATGGCGCAACTGTAACGCCGGAGAGTCGGTCTTGTTGAAATAAGGGCTCTTTCTCGCCAGTTCCTCAAGATTGGCAATTCGCTCACGCGGGAGAGGGTGGCTAATACGATACTGGTCTATCTGCGTACCGGTAAGCGACAAGGCCGATGCGAAGCGCTCGAAAGTATCGAGCATGCCCTTGGTTGATTGCCCGGTGGCATTGAGATAATTCACCGCTAGACGATCGGCAGTCATTTCTTCCGTGCGCTGATAGTTGAGCACACTGCGCATGGCTATTTCGCTTGAACCCATGGCAATGCCAGCTCCAGCTCCGCGGCATTGCCGCTGCCGCTTGCGGCACCTGCAACGCCAGCCCCAACACCAAGCAGCATGCCGATGATCGCCATATTGCGGGCACGGCTCGCTGTTCGCGCAAACGCTCCTGATGTCCTCCGGCAAGGTGGCCCGATTCGTGCGCAATCACGCCGATGATTTCATTGGGCGTTTCCGCCTGCATGATTGCACCGGTATTGATAAAAATACGGCGCCCATCGACAAAGGCATTGAAGCTTTGTGAGTTGACCAGAATGACCCGAATGCCGCGGCTGCTCAGACCAGCCACCTTGAGGATCGGTGTTGCATAATCGGCGACAAGCGCTTCGATTTCGGCGTCACGAACAATGGGGACACTACCGCCTCGCGATTGTGCGGATGCGGGCAGGGCACTGGTAACGGCTACGGACATCGCAGCCATTACGGCCATCGTATGTCGAGCTAGAGTATGGAAGAGAATCTCCTGGCTGGGAAAGGTGCAGTCATCGTCCCCATCGTGTTGTTCGTCCTTCTTCAAACCGGCTCGATTCTTATAGCCTTTGCATTCAATCATCTATAGGCAGGTGAGAGATAGTCTCCATCCCGGATTTGCCGCATTTTCTCAAAAGGTGCTGTTGCTTTAGCAATCTGGCGATTATACGGCGGGTGTAGCGAACGCCACTCGCAATTTTCTGGAGGTAAAGTTGGTCACTCTTTCCAGCCGCAGCGCAGTCGAACCCTTCCATGCCATGGACGTTCTGGCAGAAGCTAACCGTCGTCGCGCAGTCGGACATCCAATCATTTCCATGGCGGTAGGGCAGCCTGCCGACCCGGCACCGTTGGTCGTTCGACAAGCTGCTGAACGCGCTTTGAAAGACGGTCGCATTGGTTATACCGATGCTCTGGGACTGGTCGAACTGAGAGAGGCGATCGCTGCTCATTATGCCGATCATTATGGTGTTTCGGTCTCGCCGGAGCGTATTGCCGTCACAACTGGCTCGTCTGCCGCCTTCAATCTGGCCTTTTGGTTTATTTCGATCCGGGCGACAGAGTTGCCATTACACGTCAGGCTATCCCGCCTATCGCAATATATTGACGGCACTAGGCCTTGAGGTCGTGGAAATATCGACTGGAGACGGAACATCGGCATCACTAACCGCTGAAGCGCTTGCTGCGGCACATACTGAAAAGCCCCTGAAGGGCGTATTGTTTGCCAGTCCGGCCAATCCGACCGGCGCGGTTATCGATAAGGCGGACCTCAAAGCGATCATCGAAACAGCCGGCGATCTCGGTATCCGGGTCATTTCCGACGAAATTTATCACCGGCTTTCCTATGAAACGGATGATGTCACGGCATTGGAGATTTCAAACGATGTGACGGTCATCAATTCGTTCTCCAAGTATTACTGCATGACCGGCTGGCGTATCGGCTGGATGGTTCTTCCAGAAGGCGATATCCGCGCAATTGAGCGGTTGAGCCAGAGCCTTTATATATCCGCACCGGAGCTTTCCCAGCGTGCTGCCATCGAAGCTTTTCACGCAACAGCGGAGCTTGAGCGAGTAAAGGACCGTTATCGCCAGAGCAGGCTCATCCTGCTTGATCATCTTCCGCGTGTAGGTCTTAGCCTGGCTGCACCGATGGATGGTGCATTCTATGCCTATTGTGACGTTTCGCGCTTCACCAATGACAGCATGGAATTTGCGCGTCGCATGATTGCCGAAATCAATATTGCTGCAACGCCGGGACGGGATTTCGACCCGCTGGACGGGCATCGCACGATGCGCTTTTCCTATGCCGGAAAGATCGAGGAAATGGAAGAAGCTGTTCGCCGCCTGGAAGGCTGGCTGCCACAACAGAAAGCCTGAACCGGTTCCTTCAAACCATTCACAGTATTAAAGATAAAGAAAAACCGGCGTTTCCGCCGGTTTTCATTTCAATTATGAAACGGGTTTCAGAAGAAGCCCTTCTTCTGCCACCAGCCAGCGCGCTTGGGCTTCTGGTCTTCGCTCTCGCTTGAAGTCACAACGGGCTCAGCGCTTTTCTGCGGCTCGGCAATCGTCGTCACTTCTGCTTCGACTGCAACCGTCTCTTCGACTTCAACGGCTGGTTTCGCAGCAGCTCTGCGAGTGCGCCGCTTCGGCTTCTCGGTTTCCGCTTTAGGTTCGTCAGCGACCACTACCGGCTCGGCAGGAGCCTCTTCGGCTGCCTTCTTGCGGCTACGGGTCTTGCGAGCAGGCTTGGCAGGCTTTTCTGCTGCTTCAGCAGTAATGACATCCTCAGCCGCTTCTTCAGTCTTCGCAGACTTGCGAGCGCGGGGCTTACGGGCAGGCTTGGCAGGCTTTTCCTCAACTGCTGCTTCGGTAACCGGAACCGCAGCTTCAGCGACTTCAGCTGTTTGTTCCACCGCTGCCACTGCTTCGACAACAGCTTCCTCGGCCTTGACCGGCAGAACCGGCGTGTAACCGACGAATTCTGGATCAGGAACCTTGCGTGCACGCGGTTCGTCATCACGACGGTTCTTGCGTCCGCCCCGGCGACCGCGGCGACGCTTCTTGCGACGATCTTCTTCGCTCAGCGAAGCATTCGAAGATGAATCCTGCGCGTCATCCGCGTCATCATCTTCGTCGGAGGCATCATTCGAAACGGATCGGTCTTTGCAGCCTGTTCCGGGTTCTCGCGATCACGACCACCGCGACGGCGGCGACGGCGACGGCGCTTGCGATCACCTTCGTCACCACGATCTTCGCGAGCCTGAACGTCTGCTGTCGTTTCTTCTTCGGCTTCGTCCTCATCGACCGGGATTTCCGGATCTTCGATATCGTCCTCGATATAGGCCATCGGCTGTACCGGAGGCTGGCTGATCGGCCGTGTGGACGGAGCACCCTTGTCGATGACAAAATGCTGGTGGCTGACGCTCTCGTCGGCGTCGATGCTGATCGCTACACCAAAACGTCCTTCCAGATCGGCGAGAAGCTGGCGCTTGTGATTGAGAACATAAAGCGCCGAGGCAGCCGGTGTGCGGACATGAATGTCGAAACCGGAATGACGCAGCAGATAGTCCTCAATGCCGCGAATGATGTGCAGTGCCATGGAGGAATCCGAGCGGATATGACCGGTGCCGCCGCAATGCGGGCAGACCTGCATTGTGCTTTCCAGCACGGATGCGCGGATACGCTGACGCGACATTTCCAGAAGACCGAAATGAGAGATGCGGCCTACCTGAATACGGGCACGATCATCCTTCAGGCATTCCTTCATCTTCTTTTCGACAGCACGATTGTTGCGCTTTTCTTCCATGTCGATGAAGTCGACGACGATCAGACCGGCAAGATCGCGCAGGCGCAACTGGCGCGCGACTTCTTCAGCAGCTTCCAGATTGGTTTGGAGCGCGGTGTCCTCAATCGAATGTTCGCGCGTCGAACGGCCCGAATTGACGTCGATGGCGACGAGCGCTTCCGTCTGGTTGATAATCAGGTAACCGCCCGATTTGAGCGTGACCTGCGGCAGCAGCATGCGGTCGAGCTGCGCTTCAACACCGTTGCGCATGAAGATAGGAACCTGTTCGCGGTAAGGCTGAACGACCTTTGCATGGCTCGGCATGAGCATGCGCATGAAGTCTTTGGCCTCGCGGTAACCATTTTCACCGGAAACGAGAATCTCCGAGATGTCCTTGTTATAAAGGTCACGGATCGAACGCTTGATCAGGCTGCCTTCTTCATAGACGAGGGCAGGTGCGGTCGATTGCAGTGTCAGCGTGCGCACATTTTCCCAAAGACGCATCAGGTATTCGTGGTCGCGCTTGACTTCGGCTTTGGTGCGGTTAGCACCAGCCGTGCGCAGGATCACGCCCATGCCCTGCGGCACTTCGAGTTCTTTGACGATTTCCTTGAGGCGCTTGCGGTCCTGCGGATTGGTGATCTTGCGCGAAATGCCGCCGCCCCGTGCCGTGTTCGGCATCAGTACCGAATAGCGTCCGGCAAGCGAAAGATAGGTCGTGAGAGCTGCGCCCTTGTTGCCGCGCTCTTCCTGACCACCTGCACCAGAAGAATCTGGCGACGCTTGATCACTTCCTGAATATTGTACTGGCGGCGATTGGTGCGGGCAGGTGTCGGAAGCTCCTCGTGCATCTTCCGAACCGACAGATTCGACCATGTCCTCTTCATGCTCGATGTCGTCCTCGTCGCCGTTGTCGACGGCTTCAGAAATCACATCGCTTTTCTGCGAAAGGGCAATGGCCGGTGTGCCAGGCACGTAATTCTCAAAAGCCGGACCGACAGGCTCTGCGGCAGGCAATCCCCTGTCAGCCGCATTGGCCTGCGCATCACCGTTCTGGCCGTCACGACGACCGCGACGACGGTTGCGGCGCGAGCGATCATTCCGGTCACTGCGCTCGCTCTTGGCGCGGGGTTCATCTTCATCGTCTTCCGCGCGTGCGGCCTTTGCTTCCGCTTCGAGCAGCGCAAGACGGTCTGCTACCGGGATCTGGTAGTAGTCAGGATGGATTTCCGAAAACGCAAGGAAACCATGGCGATTGCCGCCATATTCCACGAACGCAGCCTGAAGCGATGGTTCGACGCGGGTGACGCGTGCAAGGTAGATATTGCCTTTCAGCTGCTTCTTGTGTTCCGACTCAAAGTCGAATTCTTCAATCTTGTTGCCCCGAGTGACGATAACCCGGGTCTCCTCCGGGTGGGAGGCATCTATAAGCATTTTGTTGGACATTATTGTCTTTCCTGCCGGCACGAAGACGCAAAACGCGTGTGCCGGACGAAACCCTGAGGGCTGTCGTGCTCGCTGCGCTGCGTCTGCCGGATGGTTCTGGGTTCGTCGGAATAAAAGCTGCTGCCTCCGCGCGCGACGGCCTCGCGGCGATCACGGTCTTCAGGCTTGCAGTGGTCAGTCTTGCTTGACCCATAGCTGTTCCGAACGAAACGACCTCATATATGACCCGGAAAAGCCGGGCCGACCTCATTGCTCTTTTCGAGCGTTGGCGACAGCGCGTAAAGATGCGCAGTCGGCCGATAGAAACGGAGGGCGGGGAGCCACATCTCCGCTGAATTCTGTGCTGGTTATCGGGGGCGGCGAATGAATATGCCGCTGTTTTCACTACCGTTCCTTGCAGTTCATTTTGAGAACCGGCAAACGATTCTGGTAGTTCACCCAAAACCTTCGATTGCTTTTATGGCGTCGTTTGAACGATGACAAGTACGAATATCATTTGACATTCGTATCGCAATTTTGCCGAAAGCTGAGTATAGGCCCTATTCAAGGTCGAAATACGGCTGGAAATCCTTCATTAACTGTAATTCTGTACGAGTGTTTTATGGGTATTCGGGCGAGATGGTGCAGGGGCAAGCGTGCCGGTATCGCGATTATTGATACCAGTCATTCAATGAGATTCTTGATTGTGGCGGCCGATGCATTTTCGAAGCGCTGAAAACGCTATAACACGATTGCTGGGTGCGCGATGCTTTTGGCATTGGTCGCTCTTTTGTCTGTTTGGCTGTTCCCGTCCGCGCCTGCCTTTGCCGCCGATCGTGTGACTTCTCCATTATCTGCGCTGACTTTCCGTATGGCCGGCGATGATCTGCGAACGCGCGTCGTCGTGATGTTCGATCGGGAGCCAAAGCTCTCGACCCTGATTCTGACAATCCTCATCGCTTCGTCGTCGACCTGCCGGAGACACGGTTTGGTTTTGATGAAAAAGTCTGGAGGCGCGAGGGCTGATATCCCGTGTTCGTTATGGACTTGTCGGAAAGGGGCGTTCACGTCTGATCTTAACACTACGTGGTCCCTTCAAGGTCGAGGATCTTCGTGTTCTGAAAAATGAAAGCGCATCGGGTTATCGCTTGGTAGCCGATATCGTGGCAACGTCAGACCGGGAGTTTGCAGAGCAGCTGAAAAGCCGTGAGGAAATTACGAGCTCGACGGATCGTAGTGAAAGCCCGTTCTGGCATCCAAGCAGAATGGGGCAGTTCGTCCGTTCACAGTCATGATTGACCCCGGTCACGGCGGCATCGACAGCGGTGCGGAGAGCCTGAGTGGCATCAAGGAAAAAGATCTGACGCTCGCTTTCGGCCGAGAGCTGAGGGATCGTCTGGCACAGGACAAGAACATAAAAGTGCTGATGACCCGCGACGACGACATCTTCCTGCGTCTTTCAGAACGCGTACGGATCGCCCGACAGCATGAGGCGGACCTGTTCATCTCCATCCACGCCGATACGATTAACCAGCACGATATTCGCGGCGCGACAGTTTATACAATTTCCGACAAGGCATCGGATTCTGTCGCGCGCGCCATGGCTGAACGTGAAAACAAGTCTGACACCCTTGCAGGAGCGGTGCCCGAGGAGCAACCCGAGGTCACCGATATTCTTCTCGATCTGACAAGGCGGGAAACGCATACGTTCTCGTTGAGTTTTGCCGAGAAGGTGATCCATTCTCTTCAAGGACAAGTGAATCTCATCAACAATCCGCACCGCTTTGCCGGTTTTCAGGTGTTGCGCGCGCCGGACGTGCCGTCCGTTCTGATTGAAATCGGGTATCTGTCGAACGCTGAGGATGAAAAGCTGATCAGTAACCCGGAATGGCGTAAGAGGCTCGCGGACCGGCTGGCGATTGCGATCAAAGCATTCGAAGCGCTGAAGCATCCAGCAAGCATGAGCAAAGGGTAGGGACCTAGAAAGTTAAAATGTCCCGCTTGGAGTTAGATACGCTTCAGCTTATAAGATGCATGCATGCAACAGTTTTCTGGATTTTCGTCGTGTGGACGAAAGTGACCGCGTTAAATTGGTAAAACACGTAGACCATCTTGCCTTTGACTCATTTGCTGGTCAGTAAGCCAGTGGTCGCCGTATGGCATAAATGGGTTAAAGGGTTGGCTGTTCGTGCTTTGACCCTTATCATATGAATAATCTGAAGGCAGGATTCCGCATTTATGGTAAGGCTTATCGGATATTTCTTCGGGATCGGAACGGTGCTGATGCTCCTGGTGGCAGGTGGCGTCGCCCTTTACGTCGGAAGTCTCACGAAGGATTTGCCAGATTACGAGGTGCTCGCAAAGTACGAGCCTCCCGTAATGACGCGCGTGCATGCCTCGGATGGTAGCCTCATGGCGGAGTTCGCTCGTGAGCGCCGCCTTTATATTCCCATTCAGGCAGTGCCGAACCGCGTGAAAGCGGCTTTCGTTTCAGCTGAAGACAAGACCTTCTACGAACATCATGGTCTCGATTTCGCGGGTCTCGCTCGCGCCATGATAACAAACGTCAAGAATATGGGCTCTGGTCGCCGTCCGGTTGGCGCATCCACGATCACACAGCAGGTCGCAAAAACTTCCTGCTGACGTCTAAGCAGACCTATGATCGCAAGATCAAGGAAGCCATTCTGGCGATGCGCATCGAGCAGGCCTATTCCAAGGACCGTATTCTCGAGCTCTATCTCAATGAAATTTTCTTCGGTCTCGGTTCGTATGGTATTGCCAGCGCGGCACTGACCTATTTCGACAAATCGGTCGGTGAACTTTCCATAGCAGAGAGCGCATATCTTGCAGCCCTGCCGAAAGGTCCAAACAATTATCATCCTTTCCGTCAGCCTGAGCGCGCTATCGAGCGCCGCAACTGGGTGATCGACCGGATGAGCGAAAACGGTTACATCACTGCCGAAGAAGCGACGGAAGCCAAGAAACAACCGCTCGGCGTGAAGGAGCGTTCGGACGCTCATTATGTGTTTGCGTCGGAGTATTTTACCGAGGAAGTGCGCCGCCAGATCATTCAGAAATACGGCGTAGATGCGCTTTATGAGGGCGGCCTTTCGGTTCGCACCACGCTCAACCCGACGTTGCAGGTTGAAGCTCGCAAGTCCTTGCAATCAGCACTTCTCCGCTATGACGAGGCGCGCGGTTGGCGTGGCCCCATGAAAAATGTCGAACTCGGTAACGACTGGGGTACGGCATTTGGTGACATGCAGTCATACGGCGATATACCGGAATGGCAACTGGCAATCGTGCTCAATGTTTCGGCTGCTGGCGCAGATATCGGTCTGCAGCCGCCGCTTGAAGCATCGGGCTCGCGCAGCAGGAGCGCAAACGCGCCTTCATCGCCGCCGATGATATGAAGTGGGCCATGCGCGTCGTCAATATCGGCGGCAAGCGTACCAGCGCTAAGTCGCCGGAAGGTGTTCTGAAGGCGGGCGACATCATTTATGTCTCCAAGCAAGGCGAATCCGTTTCCGTCTCCAGCAGCCGCCGAAGCTTGAAGGAGCGCTCGTTGCCATGGACCCGCACACGGGCCGTGTTCTGGCCATGGTTGGCGGTTTCTCTTATGCAGAATCGGAGTTTAATCGAGCAACGCAGGCCTATCGTCAGCCCGGTTCCTCGTTCAAGCCCTTCGTCTATGCGGCGGCCCTGGATAATGGCTATACGCCTGCTTCCGTAGTTCTGGATGGTCCGCTGGAGATAAATCAGGGTGGTTCGTTAGGTGTCTGGGCACCGAAGAATTATTCGGGCAAGTTCTCTGGTCCTTCTACGTTGCGCTACGGTATCGAACAGTCGCGTAATGTCATGACAGTGCGTCTGGCGCAGGACATGGGCATGAAGCTTCGTGGCCGAATATGCCGAACGCTTCGGCATCTATGACAAGATGTTGCCGGTTCTTTCGATGGCTCTCGGTGCAGGCGAAACGACGGTTCTCCGTATGGTGACGGCCTATTCCATCATCGCAAATGGCGGCCAGAGCATAACACCGTCAATGGTAGATCGTATCCAGGATCGCTACGGCAAAACCGTATTCAAGCACGACAACCGTCAGTGCGAGGGCTGCAACGCGCAGGATTGGGCAAATCAGGACGAGCCGACGCTGATCGATAATCGCGATCAGGTTCTTGATCCGATGACTGCCTATCAGATTACCTCGATGATGGAAGGTGTCGTTCAACGCGGTACTGCGCAAATATTGAAGAGCCTTGATCGTCCGATGGCCGGTAAAACCGGCACGACGAACGATGAAAAGGATGCCTGGTTTGTGGGTTTCACACCCGATCTCGTGGTCGGCGTCTTCATGGGTTACGACACCCCAACATCGCTTGGGCGCGGCAATACGGGTGGTGGCCTGGCTGCACCAGTATTCAAGTCCTTCATGGAACAGGCTTTGGTCGGAACGCCGAAAGTGGACTTTCGTGTACCTGAAGGCATGACGGTTATTGCTATCAACCGCAAGACCGGCATGCGCGCCAATTCGGGCGATCCGAATGTAATCATGGAAGCGTTCAAGCCAGGTACAGGGCCGTCAGATAGCTATTCGGTCATCGGCATGGATACCTTCCGTGAAGGTTCTCCGGTTGCACCACAGTCGCCGCAGGCAACACGTGCGATCAACTCAGGTTCCGGCGGACTTTACTGACCTGGAATGCAGGGCTTTGCCCTTTACAGCGCGCCGCATGCTCACTATGGTCCGCGGCGCGTGGACTGTCCGTCCATGCCCGAAGGCCTGAGCCTCGTAACCGACTGGCAGCTTCTCAAATGAAATTGACTGATATTGAAGGAACGATTTGCCCATGCGCGCGGAAATCGAGACGCTGGTTGACGAAATCCAGCAGGCCATAAGCCTGCTGAGGAGGCATCTTTGACTGGGATCAGGCGATAAAACGTCTCGGCTATCTCAACCAGAGAGCTGAAGATCCCGCACTTTGGAATGATGCTCAGGAAGCCCAGAAGCTGATGCGCGAGCGCCAGCAGCTGGAGGACAGCATTAATGGCATCAACCACCTGACGCAGACGCTGAACGACAGCATAGAACTTATCGCCATGGGCGAAGAGGAAGACGACAGGTCGATCATTCAGGATGCGGAAAATACTATCCGCGAACTGAAGGAAGAGATTGATCGCCGTCAGATCGATATGTTGCTCTCGGGTGAAGCCGACGCGAACGATACCTATGTCGAAGTGCATGCGGGTGCCGGCGGCACGGAAAGCCAGGACTGGGCGTCGATGCTCCTGCGCATGTATACGCGCTGGGCAGAACGCAGCGGTCGCAAAGTCGAAGTGATGGAAGTGCATGAAGGCGAAGAAGCGGGCATCAAGTCAGCAACCATTCTCGTCAAAGGGCACAATTCATACGGCATGATGAAGACAGAATCGGGCGTCCATCGTCTGGTCCGTATCTCGCCTTATGATTCCAACGCTCGCCGTCACACGTCCTTCGCCAGCATCTGGGTCTATCCTGTGATCGATGACAACATTGATGTGCAGGTTACGGAAGCGGATGTTCGAATCGATACCTACCGCGCTTCTGGCGCTGGAGGCCAGCACGTCAACACTACCGACTCGGCAGTGCGTATCACGCATATCGCGACTGGAATTGTGGTACAGTGTCAGGCCGAACGCTCACAGCACAAGAACCGCGAAAAGGCATGGTCGATGTTGCGCGCCCGCCTCTACGAAGAGGAACTAAAAAGCGCGAAGAAGCGACGGATGCGGCGAATGCCACCAAGACCGATATTGGTTGGGGACACCAGATTCGCTCATACGTTCTGCAGCCTTATCAGCTCGTCAAGGATCTCCGTACTGGCGTTGAGAGTACCAACCCGCAGGAAGTGCTGGATGGTTCCGTTACGCCATTTATGGAAGCCGCACTTGCCCACCGTATTCAGGGTGGCGGCGAATTGGTCGATGACATTGACTGATTAATTGCAGGTATGTGCATAGAAAACGAAACCCGGCTCTGGCCGGGTTTTCTCGTTTCAGTAACTCAAAGCAAGGGCTCTATCTGTTTACCAGCCTTGAGGAAATTGACCGGATTGACTGCACGCCCGTTTTCACGAACTTCATAATGTAAATGGCTCCCGGTCGAGCGCCCCGAACTTCCTGCTTCACCGACAATCGTTCCAGCGGCAATCTGTTGTCCGTTGCGTACAAGCACACGGCTCAAATGGGCAAAACGGGTCGAGAATCCATTGCCATGGTCAATCTCGACCATATTGCCATATCCGCCAAAACGACCTGCCTTCACGATTTTGCCGGATGCGGTGGATTTCACGGACTCTCCGTAGGCAGCGCGGAAGTCGATACCGGAATGGAATGCAGCCGTTCCAAGAAATGGATCGCGACGCACACCGAACAGACTCGTAACCGGCTTGTCCGGCGCCGGGTTCGCAAGGGGCAGGGCACTGACCCGTTTGCGTACCTGATCAAGCCGGTCAAGCGCGCTATCGAGGTTACGCAATTGCATATCGAAATCGTTGACCATCGTACCGGTGAAAGATAACGGGATAAGCGGTCCGCCTATCGCAATGGCCGTATTGTTCGGGGTTTCTATACGCAGTCCGGCCGCATTCAAAGTGTCGAGAATGCTGTCGGCTTTTTCATAGGCGGCGTCAGCCAGCACACGCACTCTGCCATTCTGCTCGCTTTCAATGCGATGAAGGTTTTGAGTGATGGTAGCTAATATCTTGTCGGAAGTCTCAAGTGTCGATTCACCCGAAAGTCCGCCCGAAAGACGCAATCCAATGGAACCAGCTTCGGCGCGACGGTCAGGCTTCCCTACAGGAGGTTTTCCTGGCACAGGCCCGGTTATGATCGGATCGATACCCGGAAAATCGCGTCCTGCCAGCGCTTCATCAGGGATAAGTTGGCTATGCTGCTCAAGATCCGGCGCGCTTTCTGTCGGAATTTCTGGCATTGGCTGCAATTGTGAAGCTCGCTCCAGGAGCGGTGCAAGTTTTCCGTCGCGCGCACTCAGCGTTTGCTGGCGCTGCATCAGTTCGGCGACCTTATTTTCCATCACCTGTTGATCGAGCATCTGCCGGCTGGTAATGCGGTCAACCTCGGTGCGAAGGGCTGAAATGCGGTCTTCATAGAGCTGCTGGTTGCGAGCATGGCGTGCGATACCAGCGCTCATCAGGTCGTCGCGAAGCACGAGATAGGCGGTCGCTCCAAGATAGCTCGCCGAAAGCGCCAGAAAAGCAGCGCCTCCAAGAGCGGCCATCCACGGACGAAATGTTAAGTGGCTGATCTTCTCGCCGTGCGCAATAATCAGGACAGGCGGCTCCTTGCGTTCTCCGAACACCTTTTTCGTCGATGCTTTCGCCTGATTCCCAGTCATGCCAGCCGCATGCCCCTTCTCGATTCCCTAACCTGATTACAACTTATTAGGGTTAACAGACCTTTACATTTGAGGCTTGCGCGGGCCATGCGAGCGGGATTGTTTTCGGCAGGAAAGTTTTTGATGAACGGCTAGATCGATACCGGCGACAGGGAGCGATAAAAGGACGGTGTCAATCCTGCTTCGGCGCGTGCCAGTTCGTTGAACGGCGGTTTCAGGTCACCGCGGAAATTGGCGCGAACCAGTTCGCGAAATCTTGCTGCCGGATCGATTTTATTCCGTGCGCAAAAGAAACGAAACCATTTTGCTCCAACGGCGACATGGGTTTTCTCGTCATTGTAGATGACGTCGAGAATTGCTGCAGTCTCATGGTCGCCGGTCTCAACCATTTTCTCGAGCAGAGATGGCGTAACATCAAGCCCACGCGCCTCGAGAATGAGCGGCACGACAGCCAGGCGAGCTTCAAGGTCATTACGGGTCTGGTGTGCAGATTGCCAAAGCCCGTCATGAGCGGGCATGTCACCATAGTCTGCGCCAAGCGACTTGAGACGATCACGCAGCAGCGTGAAATGCCGCGCTTCGTCATCGGCGACTTTCATCCAGCCGTCGAAGAAACTGCGCGGTATCTGTTTGGCGGCAAAACGGGCGACGATATCGAGCGCAAGGTCGATGGCATTCAATTCGATATGGGCAAGCGCATGCATCAGCGCAATACGCCCATGTTCGGTGTTGAGCGAACGCTTTTTAACATGCGGGGAGGCACGAGTTCCGGCTTTGCAGGACGTCCGGGACGCTCAGGCAGGGCGGATCGAGAGGGCTACGGATGGAAAGCCTGCGCCCGAACCAACGATGAGCAGTCTCTCGCGTCAGCCTGACCTTTTCGTCCAGATCGCAAGCTGATATGGCGCGGATAGCGCGCCGCGCAGCGTCTGCTCGAATGATGGCTTGTTTGTCATTGTTCAAAGCGCGCGGGCAGCTTCCAGTACGGCCTCGGCATGGCCATCGACCTTGACCTTGTTCCAGATACGGGCGATCCGCCCATCTGTGTCGATCAGAAAGGTCGTGCGTTCCACGCCCATATATTTGCGGCCATACATGCTTTTTCCACCCACACGCCATAGGCTTCAAGCGCCACGCGATCTTCATCGGCAGCAAGATCGACGGTCAGGTCGTGCTTCTTGCGAAATTTCGCATGTTTCGTCGCGCTATCGGGAGAAAGGCCAATGATGCGAACGCCGATCTTGTCGAATTCCGGTTTCAGCGAGAGAAAGCAATTGCTTCTTTGGTGCAGCCGGAAGTGTCATCTTTCGGATAGAAGTAGATGACAACTGGTTTGCCTTTGAGAGACGACAGGAGATTTCATCAATATCCGAAGGCAAAGTAAAATCGGGTGCCGGGTCGCCAACCTGGGGATGAGCCATATCTGTGCCTTTCTTTTATGGATTAGGATGGAAACCACCTGTTAAAGTCTGAGCTATCGCATTCAGGCAAGGCTTGTGCAACCATTGATCTGGCGCCGTCGGGACGTCGGTTGATAGGCACAAGGCTGCTGGCGCAAATGAGTGGATCGGGCAGGAAGTTATTATAATACAGATAATTACGGTCTCTTAATAAAGTAAATTATAAGGGATCGTTGACTATGACACTCTTTTTCTGGCTGGGTTGTTGACAGAGAAACCGCAGAATATCCGCTTCAGCAAGCGGGAGATGAAAAGAATCGAACGTCTCGCCTCTGACAGCGAGTGTGGCTTTTGCCCGGTTCGGCGCGTTCGAGCCGTTCCTTGTTATCGCGCTGTTCCCATGCCGCTATATCGATCTGCATTCTTCTGGTTCTCATAGTTGGCGCCGGTTTTGTTGTTCTTCGCAGCGGCGTTGACAGCAATCTTCTGCGCGACGAAGCACAGAAAAGCCTGACACATATTCTCGGCGAAGGTGCCACGGCATCAATAGGCAGTGCGGCGCTGTCGCTGGATCAGGACAGCCATGTTGCGCTTGAAGCCCGCAACGTCTCTATCGCGGATCCAAAACAGGGCGTCGAAATCAACGGAATCAGGTCCGTGCGTCTGGGGCTGGCACCTCTGCCGCTTTTGGCTGGCAAGGTTCGTGTGGCGCAGCTGGAAGTGGATGGTGTTTCCTTTGAAATGCCGGAAACCAAGGGGCCGGGATTTTGGAAATCTTTGCCTTACGACGAACATGGCATTCTCGATTTTGATGCTGTTTCAGGTGAGCTTTTCGCCGCCATGCGCCGTAGCCTTGAGCTTTTGCGCGTGCAGGAAACGCATGTCATAGGCATTTTAATAGCACGATCACTTTCAAGATCGGTGATGAACAGCAGGTTCTGGGCATTGAGCAGGCCCGTCTCATTGAAAGTGACGGGAAGATCGGCATTACCGGCAGTATCATCTGGAAAGGCAAGAAAATTGCCCTGGATGGCAATATTGAACGGCATGCAGGCGATAACAGTCTTGCCGGTTTTGAACTGAACGTCCGTGATATTCCCTCGCATTGGGATCTCCGCCCGAAGTCGCTCCCGTTATAAACGGTAATCGCGTTAATCCAGCCCATTTTGAATTGGAGGCATCGGCCCGTTTGTCCTTGACCGGATCGGCGGCCGATGGCGACAAACCGGAACGTCTCGCGACGGAACTGGCGGTGGACGACATAAATATGCAGCTCGGCAGGGTTGAGGATGTGCGCGGAGCTATTCGCCTCAATTTCGAACACACCGTGGGTAGCCGCAAAATCGAGATCAAACCGTCGCGGCTGCAGCTTGGCGGCATGCAGGCGCAGTTCAACGGCGCTTTCGGTCCCGAACCTGAAACTGAAAACAATACGGGTGGGCCGACATATCGCTTCGAGGTCCTGACCACATCAGCGACCAGCATGCCATCTGAATCGACTGATCCGCCTCTGTCCTTCGCAACGCGCATCGCCGGGCGCTATATGGCAGACCAGCAGCGCATTCAGTTTGCCAATCTTGATGTGCAGACGGAAACCGGGCAACTCTTTGGCCAAGGAAGCATGGGATTTGGCGATGGTTCGCCCGAAATGATCTTCATGCTGCGCATTCCCAAAATGCCGGTTGCTGATGCCAAGCATCTCTGGCCGATCGATGTTGCGGATGGCGCACGCGAATGGGTGCTGAGAAATCTCTTCGGCGGAACCGTCAAGGACAGCCGTATCGATATTTCACTTGCAGGTGGCCGCTTCAATGGACCGGGACTGCCTCCGCCACTGACGGGTGATGAGATTAAGGCCGATTTTAAGGTTGTTGATACGCGCTTCGATGTGGTCGGAGAACTGCCGCCTGTGCGGGATGCTGATGGCGAAATATCGGTCCGTGGTGCCTATACGACTATCAAGTTATTGAAAGGCGTGGCCTATACGCCAAACAACCGCAAGGTCGATGTTTCCGACGGTACGCTGATTATTCCTTGGGGTCCCCAACGTCCCGTGATTGCAGAACTGGATCTGGGTGTTTCCGGCGAGGCATCAGCTATCGCTGAAATCGCCGGAAACAAGCCAATCGACGTTTTGAAGAACGTACCGTTTCTGCCTGGCGACGTGACCGGGGATGTGAAGTCGCGTGTGAAGGTGAATTTTGCTGTTTCCAAAGACCCGCCGCCTGGCACGCTGAGCTGGAACGCTGATATTGGTTTCACTGGTCTCGACATATCGAAACCGATAGCAGGATCGTCCGTTAGCGATGCGACAGGCAATATCGAGGTCGATCAATCGGCAGCTATTATTACCGCCGATGCCAAGCTTGACGGATTCCTGCAAAAATCAGTATGACTGAGCCGGTTGATCGTTCAGGATCGGTCAAACGGGAACAGAATGTCAGGCTGGATATCGACGACAAGACCCGTAATGCAGTCTTTCCGGGCCTGAATTCCATCTTTTCCGGTGTAATGTCGGTTGATCTCGGTATGGAGGACGGTGGCAAGCGTCATGTTTCCGCCGATCTTGGCAAAACGCAGATCGACTTGCCTTGGCTCGGATGGCGTAAAGGCGCGGGCATACCAGCGACGGCAAGTTTCGATCTCGTCCAAAATGCGGACGATAAAAGCAAGATGGACCTCAACAATCTTGTCTTCTCCGGTGATGCTTTCGGAGCCAAAGGAAATCTCTCCATTGCAAAAGGCGATTTCCAGTCAGCGAATTTCAGCGAGATCCGCCTGAACAGAAACGATAATCTTGCGGTAAAGGCGGCCAAAAGCGGGAGCGGTTATCGCGTCAACGTGCGTGGCTCGAAATTTGATGCTCGTGCTTTGATCAAGCAAGTTTCCGATCTCGGTGAGAAGGGTAATAGCGGCGGTAAATCCAACAATCCGCGCGTAGTTGTCAGTGCCCAGATTGATGAAGTCAGCGGCTTTAACAGCGAAACATTGCGTAATGTTGCGGTCTCCTACGAGAGTGCGGGCAGCAAAGTGTCGGGCGTATCGGTGAATGCCATCACGTCGTCCGGTGAATCCTTTGTGGCCACAAACAACGATCAGGGCGATGCGCGCTCTATTTCGTTGCAGTCCAATGATGCGGGAGCGGTTCTTCGCTTCTTCGATTTCTATGACAAGATGCGCGGTGGCAAGATCACGGTTGGTCTCGCCGCACAGGGCAATGGTCCGTTGCGCGGCCAGATCGATGCACGTAACTTTGCGATTATCAACGAACCGCGTTTGGCCAAGATCGTTTCCAGCCCTCCCTCGAATGGAGGCACAAGTCTCAATCAGGCTGTAAAGCGTGACATCGACGTTTCGCGCGTTGACATCGAGCGCGGCTTTTCGCTGATTGAAAAAGGCAATGGCTATCTGAATCTGTCAAAGGGCGTGGTGCGTGGCCCAACCGTCGGCACGACTTTCCAGGGAACGCTCTATGACAAGCAGGGCAATATGTCGATTACCGGTACGTTTATGCCTGCCTATGGCGTTAACCGACTGTTCGGAGAATTGCCCATCTTTGGTGCGCTGCTCGGCAACGGACGTGATCGGGGTCTGATCGGAATTACCTACAAGCTGACCGGCAGCGCCAAGCAGCCACAGGTGATTGTCAATCCGATCTCCGTCATCGCGCCAGGCATATTCCGCTCGATCTTCGAGTTCTGATACAAAAGCCGGACGCGAGGTCCGGCTTCATTTGTTCAAACATTTCCGTCTTATGCGGGGCGGATCAGAACGTGGCGCTTCTTGCCGAGTGACAGCTTGATGACGCCCTGATCGTTCAACGCACCCGCGTCGACTGTCATGCGAGGGTCGCTGACCGGCTCGTCATTGATGCGCACTGCGCCACCTTCGACGTGACGGCGCGCTTCGCCGTTGGTCGTGCAAAGTTCTGCCAGAACCATCAGCGCCAGAATGCCAATGCCGCTATTGAGCGTGGCCTTGTGGACACCGACTGTCGGAAGATTTTCCGATAATTCGCCGTCTTCAAAAGTCTTGCGCGCTGTTTCGGCAGATTCCTCGGCAGTGTCGCGACCGTGCAGAATGGCGGTGACTTCTGTAGCGAGGATCTTTTCGCTTCGTTGATTTCGGAACCTTCGAGCGCTGCCAGCCTGGCGATTTCGTCCAGCGGAAGTGTCGTGTAGAGCTTCAGGAACCGCTCGACATCGGCATCTTCGGTGTTGCGCCAGTACTGCCAGAAGTCGTAGGCGCTCAGCATTTCCGCATTGAGCCAGATGGCACCGCCCAGCGACTTGCCCATCTTCTGGCCCGATGCGGTCGTCAGTAGCGGCGAGGTGAGAGCGTAAAGCTGTGGGGTGCCCATACGGTGACCGAGATCGATACCGTTGATGATATTTCCCCACTGATCCGAGCCCCCATCTGCAGACGGATATCGTGGCGCTTGCTCAGCTCACGAAGTCGTATGCCTGCAGGATCATGTAGTTGAATTCGAGGAACGACAGCGATTGTTCGCGGTCGAGGCGCATCTTCACCGAATCGAAGGACAGCATGCGGTTGACCGAGAAATGGCGGCCCACATCGCGCAGAAATTCCAGGTAGTTGATGTTGCGCAGCCAGTCGGCATTGTTGACCATCAGGGCATCGGTCGCACCGTCACCAAAGGTGAGGTAGTTGGCGAAGACGCGCTTGATGCCGGCAATGTTCTCGGCAATGGTATCCTCAGTCATCAACTTGCGGGCTTCGTCCTTGAAGGACGGATCGCCGACCATGCCGGTGCCGCCGCCCATCAGCGCGACAGGCTTGTGCCCGGTCTGCTGGAGCCAGTGCAGCATCATGATCTGGATCAGGCCACCTGCATGAAGGCTGGGAGCCGTCGGATCGAAGCCGATATAGGCCGTCACGGTTTCCTTGGCCAACAATTCGTCGAGGCCACTTTCATCGGAAATCTGATGAATGAAGCCACGCTCGGAAAGCGTGCGAAGAAAATCGGATTTGAAACCGGACATTCCTTTTCCCTGACTGATAAGGCGAAGTTGAAACTGGTCGCAAGCGGCTGCTTACATCCATGTGATAAGTCCGCCTTTAGCACCAATCAACCGTCAATAACAAGGAAGCTCCCGAATTGTCGGGTTGCGAACCAGTAATTTGACTTCATCGATTGGAAGCAGCCAGCGTTAGTCTTAGAGCGCATCCCGAAAAGTGTGAGACGGTTTTCGGATAAGATGCACGTCAGAAAACAGTTAGAGCGCAGATCTGGTTCAATCAGATCGAAACGCGCTCTAGTGGATTGAATTTGACGCTTGATACCCGTCCGATATTAATCCTGTTTCAAACGTCAAATTCGAAAACCCGCTAGATTCATAAAGTTACTAGTTTTTGATTCCGACATTTGCTCGGTGCTCATATCCGGGGAATGCAAATGTCGGAATCAGGCCGCTAGTGTTGCGCCGTGTTGGAAAACAGATTGAGCACAATGACACCAGCAATGATCAATCCCATGCCGAGCACTGCGGCCAGGTCGAGTTTCTGACCGAACAGTAGCCAGCCGATCAGAGCGACAAGTGTGACGCCGATCCCCGACCAAACTGCATAGGCGACACCGACGGGAATGCTCTTCAGCGTCATCGATAGAAAATAGAAGGCCAGACCGTAAGCAATCACGACAATCAGAGACGGTCCAAGCCGCGTGAAACCTTCCGACGCCTTGAGGCTGAGGGTTCCGATGACTTCGGACACGATGGCGATAGCGAGGAAAGCATAAACCGGCATGTCGCGCCTATAAGATGGAGCTGAGAAAACGAATCATTTGATCGCCATAGTAGCATCGCATGAAAAATCCGGCGGGAGACCCGCCGGATAAGACGTTGCAAATCTGGAAAACGACTTGCCGTATTTTTATAAGAATTAACGCAGACGCTTTGGACGTGCTTCAACCAGTTCGCCAGCCAGACGGCGATCAAGATACTCGGCGCAATCCTCGATGAGTTCGTCGCCCTGACCGGTGAAGAAGTGGTTCGCACCCGAAATCGTGTTCTGGGTGATCGTGATGCCTTTCTGGGTCTTCAGCTTGTCGACCAGAGCCTGCACATCCTTCGGCGGTGCAACCTTGTCCTGATCGCCATGGATGATGAGGCCCGACGAAGGGCAGGGAGCCAGAAAGGAGAAATCATAGGTGTTCGGCTGCGGCGCAATAGAAATAAAGCCTTCGATTTCCGGGCGACGCATCAGCAATTGCATGCCGATCCATGAACCGAACGAGTAGCCGGCGACCCAGCACGTCTTGGAATCCGGATGAAGTGCCTGCACCCAGTCGAGTGCGCTTGCAGCATCCGACAATTCGCCTGCGCCATGGTCGAATTCGCCCTGGCTGCGGCCGATGCCGCGAAAATTGAAGCGCAACGTGGTGAAACCGCGCTGCTGGAACATGTAGAAAAGATCATAAACGATCTTGTTGTTCATCGTCCCACCGAACTGCGGATGCGGATGAAGGATAAGCGCGATCGGAGCATTCTTTTCTTTGGAAGGCTGATAGCGACCTTCGAGGCGTCCGGCAGGGCCGTTGAAAATGACTTCTGGCATGTGTACTCCGCTCGTAACGGGAAGACCGGACTTGGGCGGCGAAACTTGACGTCGTTGGACGCCGCTTCTAGAACCGGTTTGAAATTTCGACAGACTGAAAGCGAGTTTCAGTTCCTATGGGGCTTAATAGGCTTTTCTTGATTGAAAATTCAAGAAAATTGCGCTTCAGAATTTTGTTTAGGAGATAGGTACGGTGAACGGGAGCGGCAAGAGGCTCTATCTGGATTATAATGCCAGTGCTCCGTTGCTCGATGAGGCACGGGATGCAGTCATCAATGCGCTCGCCATCACCGGCAATCCATCCTCCGTGCATCGCGAAGGCCGTGCCGCGCGCGCCCTCGTTGAAGCGGCGCGTCGCGGCGTTGCAGCGCTCGTTAATGCCAGACCGGATCATGTTTTCTTCACATCGGGAGCAACGGAAGCCGCTTCGACGCTGCTGACCCCTCACTACATGATGGGGCGTTCACCGGTTCGCCTGTCGCACCTCTACGTAGGCGACACAGAACATCCATGCATGTTGTCTGGCGGTCAGTTTGCTGCGCAGGAGGTCACCGTCCTGCCGGTTGATGCAAACGGCATCATAGAACTTGATGCCCTGAAAACATCTCTCGTCGGTCACGACAAAAGCCAGGGGCTGCCGCTTGTGGCAATACAGGCTGCCAATAATGAAACCGGCATCATCCAGCCAATTGCGGAGATTGCCGCTATCGTCAAGGCCGCTGGCGGCATTTATATCGTCGATGCGGTACAGGCTGCAGGGCGCATTAAATTAGATATTTCAGATAATTGCGGAGATTATCTCATAATTTCCTCGCACAAGATTGGCGGGCCGAAAGGTGTTGGCGCAATTATCGCCGTTTCCGATCTCATGATGCCGCGCGCGCTCGTTCGCGGAGGCGGTCAGGAGAAGGACATCGGGCGGGAACCGAGGCTTTGCCGCTGATTGCAGGTTTTGGTGTTGCGGCTGATATTGCCAAAGCGCGGCTGGACGGCGAAGGCTGGTCCCCGGCGATGCGGGACAGGCTTGAAACAGGGTTGAAGGCGATCGCCCCGGATGTGCTGATCTACGGACAAGCGGTCGCCAGGCTGCCGAACACGACGTTCTTTTCCCTTGATGAGCAAAAGGCCGAAACCGTGCAGATCGCCTTTGATCTCGGCGGTATTGCGCTGTCGGCGGGATCGGCCTGCTCGTCGGGAAAAGTCGGCCCCAGCCATGTGCTGTCGGCCATGGGGCATGGAGATAGTCTCGGAGCGATCCGTGTGTCGCTTGAGCCAACAGCAACGCCTGATCAAGTCGAGGCGTTTCTCGACGTGTTCCGCAAAATTATCGAGCGCCGCGCCAGGAAGGTGTGACAGTAGTTCAAAAATCGAGGCCGAGCTTCTGCTTCGCGGCGGCGATATAGCCCTCGTAGCGCGTTTTGAACTCTTCCCGCTTGGCAATATCGGCGGCGATATCATCGGAAGCGCTGGCATTTGAAATATTGAACTTGTCGTGGGCATCCTGAAAAATTTCAGCTGCTCAATGGTGCGACCCTCGTCATTCACCTGCTGTTCGAGAAACTTTACATAGTCCTGCAGATTTTGGGTGCTCATCGTGGTCTCCCTTCCTTTGTCTATCTATGTTCCTACATGCGCAGGGCAAGGGCAGACATGATTCTGATCGACTGCTCGGTAATTCCAATTCTTTAAAGGAAATCAAGACGTCAAAGCCGGGATGTATCGCCTGCTATTACCGTTTCATCGGACTGTTTCATTAAGTTGATCGTTTTAATCGGCATTTTTAGGGGCAAATTTGAACCCGGTGCTTGAAATTCAGTTTAGAGAGGTTTTAAAGAAGGACCACGCACACTATATTGAGGCGGTATTGTTCAAGACATATCACCTTGACGTTTGCAACTGTCGGGCCTTGACCCCGACGAGGATGGAGAACGCCAATGCCTGCAGTGCAGGAGACCATTGATCAGGTCCGCGGCCTTGACGTGGACCAGTACAAGTACGGTTTCGAGACGACGATCGAAGCAGAGAAGGCTCCCAAGGGCCTGAACGAAGATATCATTCGCTTCATTTCCGCCAAGAAGAACGAGCCGGAATGGATGCTGGAATGGCGTCTGAAAGCCTATGAACGCTGGCTCACTATGGAAGAGCCGACATGGGCGCGTGTCGATTACCCGAAGATCGATTTCCAGGACGCATATTATTATGCGGCGCCGAAAACCAGTCCGGCCCGAAATCGCTCGATGAAGTCGATCCAGAGCTGCTGAGGACCTACGAAAAGCTTGGCATTCCGCTACGCGAGCAGGAAATTCTGGCTGGCGTGCGCAAGCAGGGCGAGCCGAGCGAGATCGACGGCAATCCCTCCGATAATGTCTATGCCTCCGGTCGCGTGGCCGTCGATGCGGTGTTCGACAGCGTGTCGGTGGTAACGACGTTCAAGGAAGAACTGTCCAAGGCCGGCGTTATCTTCTGCTCGATTTCGGAAGCAATCCGCGAACATCCAGAACTGGTGCAGAAATATCTGGCGTCTGTCGTGCCTGTTTCGGACAACTATTATGCGACGCTCAATTCGGCTGTCTTCACGGATGGTTCGTTTGTCTATGTTCCGAAGGGTGTTCGTTGCCCGATGGAGCTTTCGACCTATTTCCGTATCAACGAGAAGAACACCGGCCAGTTCGAACGCACGCTCATCATCGCTGATGAAGGCGCTTATGTGTCCTATCTGGAAGGCTGCACCGCGCCGCAGCGCGATGAAAACCAGCTTCACGCGGCTGTCGTTGAGCTGATCGCGATGGAAAACGCCGAAATCAAATATTCGACGGTCCAGAACTGGTTCCCCGGTGACAAGGACGGCAAGGGCGGCATCTACAATTTCGTCACCAAGCGTGGCGATTGCCGCGGCGATAATTCCAAGATTTCGTGGACACAGGTTGAAACCGGCTCAGCGATCACCTGGAAATATCCGTCCTGCATTCTGCGTGGCGACAATTCGCGTGGCGAGTTCTATTCGATTGCGGTTTCGAATGGTCACCAGCAGATCGACTCGGCACCAAGATGCTGCACCTCGGCAAAACACGTCGAGCCGCATCATCTCCAAGGGCATCTCGGCGGGCAAGTCGAACAACACCTATCGCGGACAGGTTTCTGCCCATCGCAAGGCCGAAAATGCCCGTAACTTCACCCAGTGCGACTCGCTCCTGATCGGCAACGATTGCGGCGCGCATACGGTGCCGTATATCGAGGCGAAAAACGCCACGGCGCAGTTCGAGCACGAGGCAACCACCTCCAAGATTTCCGAAGACCAGCTGTTCTATGTGATGCAGCGCGGCATTCCGGAAGAGGAGGCCATCGCCCTCATCGTCAATGGCTTCGTGAAGGAAGTCATTCAGGAACTGCCGATGGAATTCGCCGTCGAAGCACAGAAGCTTATCGGCATTTCGCTTGAGGGCAGCGTCGGTTAACCGACGCGCTCCTTCCATCTCGCATCAGATTTTCTGGCCAGCCTTTTCCTGGCATTAGAACAAGGTTTACATTCATGCTTGAGATCAAGAACCTCCATGCAAAGATCGCCGACACGGATACCGAGATCATCCGTGGCCTGAACCTCACCGTGAACAAGGGTGAAGTGGCTGCGATCATGGGTCCGAACGGTTCGGGCAAGTCGACGCTTTCCTATATCCTCGCCGGTCGTGACGACTATGAAGTCACCGAAGGCGACATTCTCTATAATGGCGAGTCGATCCTAGAACTCGACCCGGCTGAACGCGCAGCCAAGGGCATCTTCCTCGCTTTCCAGTATCCGATGGAAATTCCGGGCGTTGCTACGATGGAATTCCTGAAGGTTGCGATGAACAGCCAGCGCAAGGCGCGCGGCGAGCCGGAACTGAAGATTCCGGAATTCATCAAGCGCGTGAAGGACGCCGCTGGCCAGCTCAGCATTGATATGAACATGCTCAAGCGCCCGCTCAATGTAGGATTCTCGGGCGGCGAAAAGAAGCGCGCTGAAATTCTTCAGATGCAGCTCCTGGAGCCAAGCCTCTGCGTGCTCGACGAAACCGACTCCGGCCTCGACATCGACGCGCTGAAGATTGTATCGGAAGGCGTGAATGCACTGCGTTCGCCAGATCGTGCTGTGATTGTCATCACGCACTATCAGCGTCTGCTCGAATACATCGTTCCCGATAGCGTGCATGTGCTTTACAAGGGCCAGGTCATCAAATCTGGCGACAAGAGCCTTGCACTGCATCTGGAAGAAAACGGTTATGCCGAAGTAATCGGCGAAGCAGCCTGAGGAGGATTGGATTATGAATATCCAGACCGCTCAGACCGCAAAGTCGCGGACGCCCGCTGAAACCGCGCTGATTGACAGTTTTGGCGATCTTATCGGCAATTTGTCCGGTAACGGTGATGTCGTTGTCGCACGCGATACGGCGCTTGAACTGCTCAAGACCAACGGGCTTCCATCCCGTCGCGTCGAAAGTTGGCATTACACGGATTTCCGCACGCTTTTGAAGGGTGTTGCGGCGTTCGATAGTGCTGCAGGTACGAAGCCGCTTGCGGCTTTTCTTGCCGGTTCCACCGTCCTTGCCGCCAGCAATGGCGTTGCGCTGGATGCCAAGGCGCCTGAAGGCGTGTCGGTGACGCCGGTGCGTGAAGCGCTGGCCGATGGCTCGCTGGCTCTCCAGCTCAAGACACGTGGTACGGATGATACAATCGGCCAGATCAACGCTGCCTATGTCAGCGATGGCTGGATGATTTCGATTGCCGACGGCACAGAGCTGGACGCGCCTCTCGAAATCCAGAATATCCAGAAGACTGGTCAGGGCCACACGCGCTTTCCGGTTCGCATTGGCTCGGATGTCAAGGCAACGATCATCGAGCGCCAGAACGGCGGCGAGGGCGATGCTTTCTCGACGTCGGTGAGCCATGTTTCGGTTGGCGACGGCGCAGAAGTCCTCTGGGTCATCTTGCGTGATTTCGGCCAGGCGACGCAGCTTTCGCAATTCAATGCGACGATTGGCAAGGGCTCCAAGCTCACGCTTTATATCGTCAATGCGGGCGGCAAGCTGGTTCGTCAGGAAGTGCACGTCAATGTGACGGGTGAAGATTCCGACTTCGAACTTCGCGGCCTCAATCTTCTGGCCGACGATACGCACACCGATATCACCATGACGGTCGGCCATCTGGTGGAAAACACCCGCTCGACCCAGATCATCCGTAATGTGGTCAAGGATCGTGCGCGTGGCGTTTTCCAGGGAATGATCCGTGTTGCGCAGATCGCCCAGAAGACCGATGCCCGCATGGCTTGCAACACGCTCTTGCTTTCGGATGACGGTGAGTTCGATGCCAAGCCGGAACTCGAAATCTTTGCCGATGACGTGGCCTGCGGTCACGGCGCAACGGTTACCGAGCTTTCCAAGGATTATCTGTTCTATCTGATGGCCCGTGGTATTCCGGAGAACGAGGCGCGCGGCCTGCTGATCAAGGCGTTCATCGCCGAGATTATCGAAGAGCTGGAAGACGAAGTGCTGGTTGAGGCACTGGAAGAAGTGTTGTCCAACTGGCTCGCCGTACATGCCTGACTGAGTCGGGCCTGACTGTGTTGGGCTTGATTGAATGAGACGGCGCGCAAAGGCGCGCTGTCCTTTCCTGCCGAACGGCAAAAGGTACGATTATGGACCAGAAGAATCCGCTTGTTGCGGCTTACGACGTGGAAGCCATCCGCCGGGATTTCCCGATCCTGTCACGCGAAGTACACGGCAAACCGCTTGTCTATCTTGACAATGGCGCTTCGGCGCAGAAGCCGCAAAGCGTCATCGATGCGGTGACGCATGCTTATTCCAGCGAATATGCGAATGTGCATCGTGGCCTGCATTTCCTTTCGAATGCCGCGACCGATGCCTATGAAAAGTCACGCGAGACGGTGCGGCGCTTTCTGAACGCCGGTTCGGTGGACGAAATCGTCTTCACGAAGAACGCGACCGAGGCGATCAACACGGTCGCCTATGGCTATGGCATGCCGAATATCGGCGAGGATGATGAAATCCTGCTGTCGATCATGGAACATCACTCCAACATCGTGCCATGGCATTTCATTCGCGAACGTCAAGGCGCGAAGCTGGTTTTCGCTCCGGTCGATGACGATGGCATCTTCCACATCGAGGAATTCGAGAAGCGTCTGACGGAGCGCACCAAGCTCGTCGCCATCACGCATATGTCGAATGCGCTCGGTACTGTTACGCCGATCAAGAAGATCGTAGAGCTTGCCCATGCGCGCGGTATTCCGGTGCTGGTTGACGGAAGTCAGGGTGCAGTGCATCTGCCCGTCGATATGCAGGATCTTGGCTGTGACTGGTATGTCTTTACCGGCCACAAGGTTTATGGACCATCCGGCATCGGTGTCCTTTATGGCCGCGCCGAAATGCTGGAAAAGATGCGCCCCTTCCAGGGTGGAGGCGAAATGATCGAGGAGGTGACGGAGGAAAACGTCACCTACAATCATCCGCCTCATCGTTTCGAAGCGGGCACGCCACCCATCGTTCAGGCGATCGGTCTAGGTGCGGCGCTTGAATATATGGAAAAGATCGGTCGTCATGCGATCCTCGCCCATGAGGAGGATCTGCGCGATTATGCCCATGAGCAGCTCGGTCGGATCAATTCATTGCGTATTTTCGGCAATGCGCCGGACAAGGGAGCCATCATCTCGTTTGCGCTTGAGGGGATTCATGCACATGACGTATCGATGGTGATTGACCGGGCAGGGTTGCGGTCCGTGCCGGAACACATTGCGCGCAGCCGCTCTTGAAACGCTTCGGTGTTACCTCTACATGCCGTGCATCCTTTGCCCTGTACAATACCCGTGCTGAAGTGGATGCATTGGCGGAAGCCTTGGAAAAGGCAAGGAAGTTTTCGGATGACCGATATGGAACAGAAAGTTCAGGACAAAGCCGATACCGCGCCTGGCGAGGGTGGAGAAAAGGCCGAAGGCAATTCGGTACTTTCCGCTTCTGCCATCCCGCAGGAGGACCTCCTGCGCATGACGGACGACATCATCGCCGCCTTGAAAACGGTCTATGACCCGGAGATTCCGGCAGATATCTATGAGCTCGGCCTCGTCTACAAGATCGACATAGAAGACGACCGTACCGTGAAAATCGAGATGACACTGACAGCTCCTGGCTGCCCGGTTGCAGGCGAAATGCCGGGCTGGGTCGAGAACGCAGTTAGTACGGTCGAGGGTGTTTCAATGGTGGAAGTCACGATGACATTCGATCCGCCATGGACGCCGGATCGTATGTCCGAAGAAGCTCAGGTGGCCGTCGGCTGGTATTGAAATCTGACCGAGATTAAAATTGCGGCTCTTCGGGCCGCATTTTTCATTGTCGGATGAAAAGAGCTGCCCGCAAGAAAGCGCCTCCAAAGTAAGGACTGGAATGCTCTAAAATCCGGTCGTCTTTGCATAATGCCGTGGCCGCTTCCCGCAAAAGCCTGAATCAGCCCCACAATGCCTCCAAGTGCCATTGCGAGCGAAACAACAGCTTGTCCGCCTTTGAAGGGCAGAGCGCAAATCGAAACGATCAGCTTCCAAGCCCGACTGAGAATCTTGAGAGGCACTTGCTTGATCGCCTGTTCAGGGTTTTCGCTATATCGCAGCCCGAATTCTGTAGCATTGTGATCCCGACTCCGGCGGAAATGATACGAAGCTTATCCTGCAGCAAGGAACAGTTTCATAGACAATTGCGTTGGGAGCCCAGCCCGTTCTGGCACCGAGCGCCTTGGCCTTCAGCCAGAGATTCCAATCTTCTCCACCTGTCAGACCCAATTGCGAATCGAACCGCAAACCTGTTCGTCGAAAAAATCGAGTTTTCCCATCCAGCTTCCGGTTGCTACCTTGATGGCGTCCGCACGATTCTCCTGCCAGAGTTTTCGCGTGCGGAGTTCAGCTCTGGCGCTGTTCTTTTCGACGCCTGACCATATTAACCTTTGCCACATATTCAGCTGAGCTTTGAAAAGCCGAGGTCTCACCGGCGAACCGACGATATCAAAATCCGAACGTTGTTGTTCTGCTAGTAATTGCTGCAGCCAATCCGGCTCCACCAGTTCGTCGTCATCGACAAAAACGAGAAAATCGGCTTCCGTCTGCTTGGCATATTCAAGGGCATGATTGCGAGCGCATGAAATGCCAATGCTCTTTCGAGTGAATAATTTACGCGGCGTGGGCCAATCTTAGATCTGATTTCATGAAGCCAGTCATGTGAAGTGCTGACCAGATTATTCTCTATAATCAGAAACTCGACATCTACAGCGTCTGGAAAATCCAGGCCGGAAAGTGACTGGTAAAGGTTTACAAGCATTCTGGGGCGATTGCGCGTAACGGTCGCAATAATAATATTAAGTTTTGGCATCGTAAAATCTTCAATTAAATAATTTAGAAAAATAGATGAGGAAAAATACAGGAAACTACAAAAATAGACTAATATAATATTGGTTGTTCATTGGGTGGCGTCAAGAAAATTAAGCTGCCTGTAAGGCCATGGCAGCAGCCATGTCTGATATCTCTAGATAGGAAATACGTTAAAAGATGCCAGCATATCATGTGCCAGCTGGAAAAATGGTGCCCCCAGAGAGACTCGAACTCCCGACCCCTGATTACAAATCAGGTGCTCTACCAACTGAGCTATAAGGGCACTTGCGCCCGATTAGCACAAATGCAGCGCGTGTAAAACGAAAATTCATCGCATGCAGGTCATGGCAACCGTGTTTTTCATGTGATAGCCAATAGCGGATTGGGGAAACAGTGGCAAACTTGTCGGAGTTGGGCCAGATTCGGGACTGTAAATATGGAAGATAAATCGCTCGCGCTTCATTTTCTGTCGTCGGGAACCGAAGAATCACTTGTTGCCCAAAAAGCTGGTGGCCCGCTACGGTCATGTGACTGCTGAAGATGCGGATATCATCGTCGCGCTTGGCGGCGATGGAACCATGCTGCAGGCGCTTCGCGACTTCATGAACAGCGGTACTCCGATCTATGGCATGAATCGCGGCTCTGTCGGCTTCCTTATGAACGAGTTCAGCGTGGAAGATTTGCCGGAACGTATTCTGGCTGCGCAGATGGAAACCATTCGTCCGCTGGTCATGGTTGCGGAGACTGAACTCGGGCAATCGTATGAGGCTTTGGCGATCAACGAAGTTTCCTGTTCCGTCAGTCTTATCAGGCCGCCAAGATCAGGATAACCATTGACGGCAAGGTGCGACTGGATGAGCTAGTTTGCGATGGCGTCATGGTCGCAACGCCTGCGGGTTCCACGGCCTATAATCTTTCGGCGCAGGGTCCCATTCTGCCGCTCGAAGCGCCGCTTCTGGCGCTGACACCAGTAAGCCCGTTCCGTCCGCGCCGTTGGGGCGGGGCGCTTCTGCCGAAGCACGTGACCGTTCGCATGGATCTGCTGGAAACCGAAAACGCCCGGTCAATGCGGTCGCGGACAATAACGAGGTCAAGTCGGTTAAATCTGTAACCGTGCGGGAAGCGCCGAACAGCCAGGTCGCCATCCTCTTCGACCGAAATCATTCCTGGGACGAGCGCATCCTGACGGAACAGTTCAGGCATTAGTTTCGGCGTATAAGTGGCGCGCAAATTCAGCGACACAAATGCTCTTTAGCTTTTGATAATTTGAGTAAATTTGTTCAAGTTCCGCATTGATTTCGATTGTTGCAGCACAATTGAAGCAATTTGATATCTTTCGATGGTATTTTAGTTGACTTTTGCACGCTGTGGACGTACGCGATGCTGCAAGAAAACGCATATTGCGTTGCAGACGCCTTATTCTGCCTTCGTTCCTGCGCCCGATGACGCGGCTGCAATGACAGGATGGGTGGAAATCATTTCCAAACCAGAGAGCTGCGCCTCCATTGACGACATTTGCCGAACTCGGTCTTTCCCCGAAAGTGCTCGCTGCTGTAGAAGCGGCGGGATATTCTGCGCCCACACCCATTCAGGCAGGAGCTATTCCGCCAGCTCTTGAACGCAAAGACGTGCTCGGCATTGCGCAGACGGGAACCGGAAAGACCGCGTCTTTCGTGCTTCCGATGCTCACGCTTCTGGAAAAGGCCGGGCGAGGGCGCGCATGCCGCGTACGCTCATTCTGGAACCGACCCGTGAACTGGCAGCGCAGGTCGAGGAAAATTTCACAAAATATGGCGTCAATCACCGGCTGAACGTGGCCCTTCTGATCGGCGGTGTGTCGTTCGATGAACAGGAGCGCAAGCTGGAACGTGGTGCCGATGTTCTCATTGCCACGCCCGGTCGCCTGCTCGATCATTTCGAACGCGGCAAGCTGCTCCTGACTGGCGTTGAAATTCTCGTCATCGACGAGGCAGACCGTATGCTCGATATGGGGTTCATCCCCGACATTGAGCGTATCTGCAAGCTCATTCCGTTTACGCGTCAGACGCTTTTCTTCTCGGCCACCATGCCGCCGGAAATCACCAAGCTGACCGAACAGTTCCTGCATTCGCCAACGCGCATTGAAGTTGCAAAGGCTTCATCCACGGCCAAAACCGTGACCCAGCGCTTGGTAAAATCCAGCAAGAAGGATTGGGACAAGCGTGCTGTTCTGCGCGATCTCATCCGTGCGGAAGGCGATACGCTCAAGAACGCGATCATCTTCTGCAATCGCAAGAAGGACGTGTCCGAGCTTTTCGCTCGCTGACCCGGCACGAATTCAACGCCGGTGCCTTGCATGGCGATATGGATCAGCGCGCGCGCATGACCATGCTGGCGAACTTCAAGGAAGGCAAACTGCAGCTGCTGGTGGCTTCCGATGTTGCTGCGCGCGGTCTCGACATTCCTGACGTGAGCCACGTTTTCAATTTCGACATTCCGATCCACTCGGAAGACTATGTTCATCGCATCGGTCGTACCGGTCGCGCAGGGCGTTCCGGCAAGGCATTCACGATCGTGACGCCTTCCGATACGAAATATCTGGCAGCCATCGAGAATATGATCGGCGAAAAGATCGAATGGCTCGACGGTGATCTGTCGACGCTGCCAGCCGCTGACGAGGCAGACGATCAGCGCAAGGGCAAGAATGCTCGTGGCAAAGGCAAGGATGCCAAGGGCAAGGACAAGCCGAAAGAAAGCAAAGGCGAAGTCTGCCGAAGTTCTCGATCCTGCCGAACAGCCGCAGCCAGTCATCGAAGCCAGCGAGCGCCGCGATGCGATCCGCGCTTCCAATGACGAGCGCCGGGGCAAGCCGCAGCATGAGCAGAAACGCCGTCGTGATCGTGACGATGACGGCCCGACGCCTGTTGGTTTTGGCAACGATATTCCAGCCTTCATGTTGATTCCGACGGGAATCTGACTGAAGCAGCAGGAAAATGGATCAATCGGCTGCGAAGCTAAGGCTTCGCAGTCGATTTCTTTGGGCTTGGTTTTTCGCTCCGCAGGCTGCATCATAGGCAAGGCGCGCCCAGTGCGTCATCACTTCCGGATCGTCGAAAGCTTCGCTTGGCACGCTCCAATAGGGCATGGCAATTGGATCCCCACCCTTACGACCTTCATAGGTCCACTGGGTCGCGCCGGAGTCGATGAATTCCGGAATGGTTATCTCGTCAGCTTTGAAGAGCAGCTCGTCGCGGACGACGAGTGCAAAGATCAATCCTTGATGATAAATGCCCTTACCACCGAACATTCGCCGGATGCTGATAGAGCCGAAGTCCTGCAGCAAATCGCGAAGAGCTTCGTCATCCATCGGCGAACACCTTGTCCTAGGTCAGGCCGCGCCCTGCATCTGGCGAAGGCTTTCGGGAGAGGCAGCTTTAATCTCGACAGATTCACCGCAACCGCAGGCAGATGTCTGGTTTGGATTGTTGAAGACAAAACCCGTGCGCAGCGTGGTCACTTCGAAATCCATCTGGGTGCCAAGCAGGAACAGAACAGCTTCAGGCGCGATGAAAACCTTTGCGCCGTCATTCTCGACTACATCGTCACCAGCTTTGGCCTCGGTCACGAGATCGATGGTGTATTCCATCCCGGCGCAGCCGCCTTTTCACGCCCACCCGGATACCAAGAGCGCCATCCCGAGATGCGATGATCTCGCGAACGCGATCAGCTGCTTTATCAGTTAGCGTCATGACTGCGAAACGGCCCATTTTCTCTCTTCCGGTATCGTGCTGGCATATGAACGGAGAATCGTTCAATCATATCGCAGCAGGCTGAGTTTCCTCTGCGTCTGCCACGTTTTCACTATAGTTAGTGTTGTAACATCATTACTGCAATACACCAAATCGGGAGCGCCGCTGAAGCGTTCCGCAATAAGTTTGCTAGGAAGAGGAGAAGCGAATGTCGAATGACCGGATGAAACCTCTGATGCTGGCTGCTGTGATCGGCCTTATGGGCACAGGGCTGACAGGCTTTTCGGTTGAAGCTACCCTGGCACAAAATCCGCCGAAGGCCGCACCCGAAGAAACGCCCAGAAATGTTGAGGAGAAGCACGATAAAGCTGCCAAGCCGGTTGAGGAAACCAAACCTTCCGAGCAGACGCAGGATGCGGCTGGTGGCGTAATTGTCCCCGATTATCGCGATGATCGTTCCACACCACAGGCCCTGATCGATCCTATTACAATGCGATCAACCGCAAGGAATATACCCGAGCCTACGGCTATTATTCCGAGGAGGGCGGGAGCCTGATTTCAAAACCTTCGTCAAGGGCTATGAAAATACCAAAAGCGTCAAAGTTGCGCTGCGTAAGACAGATCCTGATCCCGGTGCCGGACAAATTTATTGGAGCCAGCCTCTGGCCATCGAGGCCGAAACCAACGACGGCAAGAAGGAAGTCTTTACGGGGTGTTATACGATTCACCTCACAAATCCGGCTATGCAGGAAGAGCCGCCGTTCAAACCGATGCAGATCATGACGGGCTCTTTGACGAAATCTCCTCTGGAACTTGAAAAGAGCGTGCCGGAGACCTGCGAAGCGCCATAAGAAAACCGTTTGAAAATAGCGCTTGACCTTACCACGGTGGAACGCTGCACTTTGTGGTCATTCCTGAAGGAGTGACTGAGCTTATGAAATTTTCCATTCCACGATGAAATGCGACGGTTATGCCGATAACATTACCGTCGCGCTGCGGAAGCTTGATGTAACTGCGCCCATCGAAATCAATCTCGACAGCAAAGCGATCGAGTTTGATACCAACCTTCCACATGATGCGGTGCTTTCTATGCTGGCGACAGCTGGCTATCCGGCATCAAACGCTCAATAATGTGATCTTATGGCACTTGCAGCGGTGCATTCTCAAAGCTAGTTGGCCGGAAACCGACGACGTGTTTCAGTGAGCATGAATACCGCAAATGCTGTGTTTCATTGACTGGGCTCGCGATTTTTGCCACATCAACGGCAAATCTCGTTTATGGTGTCCCGGCAGCGAGAATGGATTTGAGCGTGTAATAGGACGACGCGGATCAATCTTTGCTGCAGGCGCTGATGGCATGAAATATCGCATTCCGCGACAAGGAAGGGTTTAGGGCTATGGCAGCCGATTTCCAGGAACTTCGCACGAAGATGGTCGACAACCAGATCCGTACAACGGACGTAACCGATCTGGCGGTTATAGATGCTTTCCTGGCCGTCCCGCGCGAGGCTTTCGTGCCCGCCGCCCGTCAGGTGCTTGCCTATATCGATGAAGATCAGCTTCTTGAAAGCGAAAGCAAGCAGCCGCGCTATCTCATGGAGCCTTCGCCTTTCGCCAAGCTCGTACAGCTCGCTCGCGTTAAGAACACAGACGTGGTTCTCGATGTCGGTTGCGGTACCGGCTATTCGGCAGCCATTCTTTCCAAGCTGGCAGGCTCGGTCATCGGCCTGGAAAGTGATTCCTTATTATCCGCGGCTGCGACCGCCCGTCTCGCTGAATTAAGCTATGACAATGTTGTGATTGTTTCAGGCGAACTGCAGGCAGGCTATCCATCCGAAGCACCTTATGACGTGATTGTTATCGAAGGTGCGGTCGATTTTGTTCCTGATGCGTTGCTTAGCCAGTTGAGGGATGGCGGACGGCTCGTCGCCGTCGAAGGTCGCGGAAATGCGGGAGTTGCACGGATTTACGTTAAAGAGAATGGTGTTGCATCGGGACGCGGTGTGTTCAACACTGCCGTTCGTCCGCTACCCGGATTCGAACGTGTTCCACAGTTCGAGTTTTAATTTTAGCGGATGATACAATTCTGCAACGCTGCGGAATTTGTTTGTGCAAGCTCTGGCGGGGGCAATGGAAATAACCGAATTTAGAGGTTATTAGGATTTGCCCGAACCGATCGGTTCGATAGTTGGATTCGTTTGTTCTTAAAATGAGGTACCCGGTGTTCAAAACGTGCAAAGGACTGGTAGCGGCCGCAGCATTTGTTGTCTGGCACCATTTTAACGGGGCAGGCGGCGTTTTCGGAGACGTTAACCGGCGCTCTCGTGAAGGCCTACAAGAACAATGCTAACCTGAACTACTCCCGTGCGGGGTCCGTGTGACGGATGAAGGCGTGGCCATTGCCAAGTCCGGTTATCGTCCTCAGATCACCGGCTCTTATAATGTAGGGCATGGCAAGACGCCGACAAGTCGGGGATATCGTACGACAGGCACATTCGGCATTGAGCTGAATCAAATGCTGTTCGATGGGTTTCAGACCAAGAACAACGTTGCCGCAGCAGAAACACAGGTCTTCGCCCAGCGTGAAAACCTCCGCAACGAAGAGCAGAACCGACTCTTCGAGGCGGTAACTGCCTATATGGATGTCTATCAAACGCGTCAGATTGCAACCCTGCGTGAACGTAACCTTGCAGCCCTGAACGAACAGGTTCGTGCTGCTCGCGCTCGCCTCGATGTGGGTGAAGGGACGCGCACGGACGTTGCCCAGGCGGATGCCAGCCGTTCAACAGCTGTTGCCGCGCTGAACGCTGCTCGTGCAGATGTCAAATCGGCAGAAGCAACCTATGTGCAGGTGATCGGCGTTCAGCCGGATAAGCTTGCGACTGCAGCGGCAGCAAGAAACCTGCCGAGCTCGCCTAATCAAGCCTTCTCCGTTGCGGCGGCCGGACATCCAGGCATTCTGGCCACGCAGTACGCCGTTAATGCCGCTGGATATAATGTGAAGGCTAAAGAGGGCGCTTTGCTTCCTTCCGTCGGTCTCACAGCAAGTGCCAGCCGTCTCGATACTTATTCCGGCGACGGTGGTTCGCAGACAGACGGTAACTCGGCTTCCATCGGCGTCGGCGTCAGCATTCCGATCTATACTGGTGGTCGCAATTCGGCTCAGGTTCGTCAGTCCAAGGAACAGCTCGGCCAGGCACGCATCGAAGTCGACGTCGTCCGTGATCAGGTTCGTCAGGCAATCGGCTCTGCATGGTCGCAGCTTGAAGCCGCTCGTGCGTCGGTCAAGGCAAACCGTGACGGTATTTCTGCTGCACAGCTTGCTCTCGATGGCGTCATCGAAGAGCGCAAGGTTGACAGCGCACAACGCTCGACGTTTTGAATGCCCAGAACGATCTCATCACGGCGCAGATCGCTCTGGTTGAATCCGAACGTAACGTCGTTGTTGCCAGCTACGCTCTCTTGATGTCAACTGGCCGCATGACCGCCAGCCAGATGGGCTTGCAGGTTGCCGAGTACAAGCCGGAAGAGCATTACAAGGCTGTCAGGACAAGTGGTTCGGCCTGCGCACGCCGGACGGTCGTTGATTGTTCGTCATTGTATGAGACTTGAAAAGGCGCCTTCGGGTGCCTTTTATTTTGCCGTCGATTCGACTTTTGTTGGCGCTGACAATTCTTAACAAATCCATAAAGCTGTGAGTTTGAACCGTTGCGCCTTGGCTGGGGATTCTCAAATGCGGGATCGTCCGCTACCCTTAATCCATTGATTCTCTGTCTTTTGCAGACAATGTCGCAATACAGGAAAACGGATAGTAGCCATGGCACAGACATCCAGCGCAGCACGTGAACCGTCGATGGAAGAGATTCTCGCTTCCATCCGCAGGATCATTGAAGACAGCGATGTCACCCGCCAGCCAGCACCGCTAGCAGCGGCATCTTCAGTTCATGGAAAGGTTGCGGAATTCCGTCGTCCAGTCACCGAGCAGCCCGAAAAGCCTGCAATGATGCGCAATGTGTTTCAGGACGAGCCGACATTACGCGGCCCGATCAGCGAGCCGACGCAGGCGGCGCTTGAACCCGAAATCGAAGCCGAGGATGAAGTTATTCTCGATGCCGGGAATGACGACCATTCCCACGCCAGGACTAAGTCACCCTTGGAGCAGCCAGACGAGGCGGGCATATCTCTGGATGAAATCGACCTTTCGGTTGAAGCCGGGATTGCTGAAGCAGTTGACGAACTGCTCGAACCTGAACTTGATGCAGAAACGGAACTGGAACCTGCTGTCGCCGGGTCGGAAGCTCCGGTTCAGCCCGAGGCCGCAGCACCAATTGCGGAACCTGTCGCAAAGATGCAGCCTGCTGCCCATATGTTGTCACAGATCGCTGAACGTCAGGTCGCGGCGGCATTTCAGGACTTGAACCACGCAGTTCGGGCAGAACCGCGACGCTCGTTCGACGATATCGCTGCGGAACTTTTGCGCCCGATGTTGCAGGACTGGCTCGACAATAATCTGCCGACGCTTGTTGAGCGGCTTGTTCGGGAAGAAATCGAGCGCGTGGTTCGCGGCGAACGATAAGCGGCATAAGCCGATCTGTTGAAGTGTTACCCGTCTGTGCAACAGGCGGGTTTTCACAAGGTGGTCGCAGGGGCACAATCACTTTTAAAGTGATTTGTCAGCTGTTAGTTGCTATTGAGCCTTCAATCCTTTCATCCCGCATAAAGACCGGATAATTCCATGCTTGAGAAGACCTATAACGCCGCGGCGATAGAGCCGAAAATTGCTGAACGCTGGGAAGAAGCGGGTGCATTCAAGGCGGGTGCGGGCGCGAAGCCGGGAGCTGATCCGTTCGCTGTGGTCATTCCGCCGCCGAACGTTACCGGATCGCTGCATATGGGCCACGCGCTTAACAACACGATCCAGGACATCATGGTTCGCTTCGAGCGCATGCGCGGCAAGAACGTGCTGTGGCAGCCCGGCATGGATCATGCGGGCATTGCAACGCAGATGGTTGTCGAGCGCCAGTTGATGGAACGGCAGGAACCGAACCGTCACGCCATGGGCCGCGAAAAGTTCATCGAACGGATCTGGCAGTGGAAGGCTGAATCCGGCGGCATGATTTCCAACCAGCTGCGCCGTCTTGGTGCCTCGTGCGACTGGTCGCGCGAACGCTTCACCATGGACGAAGGGCTGTCGCGCGCGGTTCTGGAAGTTTTCGTCACACTATACAAACAAGGGCTCATCTATCGCGACAAGCGCCTGGTCAACTGGGATCCGAAGCTGCTGACGGCAATTTCCGACATTGAGGTCGAGTCGCGCGAAACGAAAGGCCATCTGTGGCATTTCCGTTATCCGCTTGAGAATGTCCGTTCGATCCGGAAAACCCGCATACTTACATCGTCGTTGCGACGACCCGTCCGGAAACCATGCTGGGCGATACAGGTGTTGCGGTCAATCCGAAGGACGAACGCTACCACGCTCTGGTAGGAAATGATGTCGTTCTGCCGCTTGTCGGTCGTCATATTCCAATCGTTGCCGACGATTATGCCGACCCGGAAGCCGGTTCCGGTGCCGTCAAGATCACGCCTGCACACGACTTCAACGATTTCGAAGTCGGCAAGCGCAATGAACTGCGCGCTATCAACATTCTGACGACGAATGCTTCGATCACGATCAAGGACAATGTTGATTTCCTCGAAGGGCTGCAGCTGACGCCTGAATTGAAGGCGCTGATTCACGAACTTGAGGGGCAGGACCGCTTTGCAGCCCGCAAGCGTATCGTCGAACTGATGGACGAGCGCGGCTATCTCGAAAAGATCGAGGATCACACACACGCTGTACCACACGGCGACCGCGGCGGCGTTCCGATCGAGCCTTATCTGACCGACCAGTGGTATGTAAACGCTGCCGAACTTGCCAAGCCTGCAATGGCGGCGATACGGGAAGGCAAGACGAAAATTGTCCCGACGAATTGGGAAAAGACCTATTTTGACTGGATGGAGAACATTCAGCCATGGGCGGTTTCTCGCCAACTCTGGTGGGGCACCAGATACCGGCATGGTATGGTCCTGATGGCCAATATTTTGTCGAGAAAAGCGAAGAGGAGGCGCGAGTTGCCGCACGCGCGCACTATGGTGAAGACGTCACGCTAGAGCGCGATACGGACGTTCTCGATACATGGTTCTCGTCGGCGCTGTGGCCGTTCTCGACGCTCGGCTGGCCGGACAAGACGCCGGAACTCGCAACCTATTACCCAACCAGCGTTCTGGTTACGGGATTCGATATCCTGTTCTTCTGGGTCGCCCGCATGATGATGATGGGTCTCCATTTCATGGAGGAAATCCGTTCCATACCGTCTATTTGCATGCTCTGGTTCGCGACAAGCACGGCGCGAAAATGTCGAAGTCGAAAGGCAATGTCATTGATCCGCTGGAGCTGATGGATGAATATGGTGCCGACGCGCTGCGGTTCACCCTTGCGATCATGGCTGCTCAGGGCCGTGACGTTAAGCTCGATCCGGCGCGTATTGCAGGCTATCGCAATTTTGGCACCAAGCTCTGGAACGCGACGCGCTTTGCCCAGATGAACGGCGTGAAGCTCGACGCCGGTTTCAAGCCGGAAAACGCCAAGCTTGCCGTGAATCGCTGGATTCTTACAGAGTTGACCAAGGCAACCCGTGCTGTGACGGAAGGTATTGACACTTACCGCTTCAATGAAGCCGCAGGTGCTGCCTATCGCTTCGTGTGGAACCAGTTCTGCGACTGGTATCTGGAATTGCTGAAGCCGATCTTCATGGGTGACGATGAAGCTGCGAAGGCCGAATCTCAGGCGACAGCTGCCTACTGTCTTGACCATATCTATAAGCTTCTGCACCCGTTCATGCCTTTCATGACGGAAGAACTCTGGACCTTGACTGCAGGCGAGGGGCAGAAGCGCGATACGGTGCTGGCGCTTGCAGCCTGGCCGGAACTGTCGTTTGAGGACGAGGAAGCTGCTGACGACATCAACTGGTTGGTTGATCTCGTCACCGGAATTCGTTCTGTTCGCGCCGAAATGAACGTACCTGCCGGTGCAATTGCTCCGGTTGTGGTGTTGGATGCCAATGCGGCAAGCATTGATCGTTTTGCCCGTCACGACGCGGCGATCAAGCGTCTCGCGCGCGTTGAAAGTGTTTCGTTCGAAGCACAGGCTCCCAAGGGTTCGGCACAGATGCTGCTGGGTGAGGCAACTATCTGCATACCGCTCGGCAACCTGATTGATCTTAAGGCTGAATCTGCACGCCTCGCCAAGGAAGCTGGCAAGATTGCCGCCGAAATGGATCGTATAGAGAAGAAGCTCTCCAATGAAAAATTCGTGGCAAATGCGCGCGAAGAAGTCGTTACAGCGGAACGCGAACGTCTGATCGAGCTGCAGGAAGCGGCGCAACGTGTTGCGACTGCCGAGTCACGCATCCGTGATGCAAGCTGAATTGACCTGACGTAGGAAAGCGAGATTCGACCGCGAATCACGTGCCCGGCAATGCGATGTCTGCCGGGCATTTTATTTGCAGCGGCAGGTATGAGACGTGATTTCATTGTCGAAACGGTTCATCGAACCGCCGTTTCGATTGTTTTTCGATGTTGTTGCTCTTTAGCAACAAGGCCAAAAATGGGCCGAAAATGGGCCAATTTAGGCACGGTTTTATGTCAGTGGCATCGAGTTTTCCTAATGAAGCGCCCTGAATGCGGATGTTTCAGGCATTTTCGACCAATTATCCCAAAGTTGAGCCCACCCCATCCCAATTAATGCTTCTTGCGGGATGAATCGTTCCTGATTTACGTTTCCGTCAACGTTAATATCGTTGCTGTGTGGGAGGACATTTATGAGTGTACAGCGCGTGAAAATGGCAGGAATGGTCGCGGCTCTCCTCGGCAGCGCGGTTGCTGCCAATGCAGGTGGCTTCGAGCGCAGTTCGCAGGATTTTGATATTCTCTTCGAAAAGGGAATGCTGTCGAAGCTGGTGCGACGGTCGTGATGCCACAGCGTAAATTGAAAAATATTCGCGCGAACCCAGGTGTCCCGACGCTACCGGTCGTGCCTTACGGATCGGATAAGGGCCAGCCATGGTCGACATCTGTCGACGAAGCAAAGACTTACTGGGTCCCCAAGGTATCTGCCAAGTTCGATTTGACCGATGATCTGGCCTGTGCGGCCCAGTATCGCGAACCTTGGGGTATCGAGACCGATGTGGGTCTCAACACGCTTCGCGCGTTCACTGCAGTCGAGCAGAAAATTTCGTCACGCGACTTTGGCCTGAACTGTTCGTATCGGTTTGCCGTCAGCGAAAAATCCTATTTCAGAATTCTGGGTGGCGTCAGCTATCAGGAACTGAAGGGCTATCAGACCCGTCTGATCCCGCCAACGACCCAATTCAGAGGTAATTTCCGCGTCGCGACGCTCGATGTAGAAGACGGTTCGGTTGGCTGGCGTCTGGGCGCGGCCTACGAGATCCCTGAATATGCCATGCGGGCATCTCTCGTCTATCAGTCTGAGGTCAAGTACAACCTCGACGGTACGATTGACAATCTCATGCTGAACCCGCTCACAGGACAGGGCATCCCCTTGAATGTGACCAGCGATATCGCTGCTCCACAGTCAGTCGAATTCAAGTTCCAGACGGGTATTGCACCTGATTGGCTTGCTTTCGGTTCTGTTAAATGGACGGACTGGAAGAGCATTCAGCAGGCGACTTTCGTGTCTAACGGCAATCGCGGTCTGCCGGATGGAGCCAAGATCACTTCACTTGATCTGTACTACCAGGATGGTTGGACCGTTTCCGGTGGTGTCGGTCATAAGTTCAATGAACAATGGTCGGGTGCGGCAACTGTAACCTGGGATCGCGGCACCAGTACGGGCTGGACCTCTCAGACCGACGTCTGGCTGTTTGGTTTGGGCGCTAACTACAAGCCGAATGATGTCGTTGACGTGCGCTTGGCTGGCGCTATCGGCTGGCTCGGTTCGGGTGAGTTGAGGGATTCGATCAGCACCGGCGATTTTGGTAACGATCTGGTCAGCGCTCTTTCGCTCACTGCCAAGGTCAAGTTCTAAGTTCTTGATGCGCATGAAAAGCCCGGCGTTGCCGGGCTTTTCGTTTGGCGTGGTCTTGATTACTGTTCAAGCCGCGCAAGCAATGAAGACGTATCCCAACGGTTACCGCCGATTTTCTGCACTTCCTTGTAGAACTGGTCCACCAGCGCTGTGACGGGCAGAAGCGCGCCATTGCGGTCGGCTTCCTCAAGGCAGATGCCAAGGTCCTTGCGCATCCAGTCGACGGCAAAGCCGAAATCATATTTTCCGCATTCATCGTGCCCGACCGGTTTTCCATCTGCCAGGAACCTGCCGCGCCCTTTGAGATGACCGAAATCAGCTTTTCGATATCAAGCCCTGCTTTCTTGCCGAAATGGATGCCTTCGGCCAGCCCCTGAACGAGACCGGCAATGCAGATCTGGTTGACCATCTTTGCAAGCTGGCCTGAGCCGACCGGCCCCATGAGGCCAACCATGCGCGCATAAGCGTCGATAACCGGCTTGGCACGCTCGAATACGGCTTCCGGTGCCCCGACCATGACAGTCAGAACACCGTTTTCAGCGCCAGCCTGCCCACCGGAAACGGGGCGTCGATGAAATGGAAACCGCGCTTCTGTGCTTCGACATCCAGTTCGCGAGCGACCTCCGCAGATGCAGTCGTGTTGTCGATGAAAATCGCGTCCTTCTTCATGGTGGAGAAGGCACCATCCGGACCGATGGTCACAGAACGGAGATCATCATCATTGCCAACGCAGGCGAAAACAAAGTCTGCATCACGCACGGTTTCGGAAGGTGTCACGGCAAAGCTGCCACCGAATTCCTTGGTCCATTTTTCGGCCTTTGCCGTTGTGCGGTTATAAACCGTGACGTCGTGACCGCCCTTGTTCTTGAGGTGACCTGCCATGGGATAGCCCATGACGCCTAAGCCCAGAAAGGCGACTTTAGCGGGTGTCGTCATTCGTTCATTCCTCTGAAAAATTCTAGAAATCAGGTGAGGGGTGTCATAACGGCCGCCTGATAGGCCAGTCGTTGCTTGAGACGGTCATACCAGTCTTCAAGACGTGGAAGAGAAGGGCGTTCAATCGGAAACTCAAACCAGGCATAGGCATAGCAGCCGATGGGAATATCGCCGATACCGAAATTCTCGCCCGAGAACCAGGACGCTTCCTTCAAGCCCTCATTGGCAATCTGCATCGAATGCGCAAGGCCCTGAAGACTGTGTTCCAGAATGACTGGATCGCGTTCGGCTTCAGGCAAGCGGATCAGGTGTTTCATGACATTGCTGAAATTGGTGTAGAAGGATGAGGAAGCCCAATCCATCCACTTTTCGGCCTGCGCACGCTTGGCCGGATCTTCGATCCACAGCATGTCCCTACCGTAAGCTGCTGCAAGATAACGCGTGATGGTATTGGATTCCCATAGCACCGTGTCGCCGTCTTCCAGCAAGGGGATCAGCCCGTTCGGATTGCGGGCGAGATAGGCCGGGTCTTTCAATCCACCGAACTGGCCGCCGACATCGATCTGTTCATAGTCGAGATTAAGTTCACGCGCTGTCCAGAGCGCCTTCTTCACATTGGTGGAATTGATACGACCCCAGATTTTCAGCATGACTCAACCTGTTACCTTACTGTTGGAAGCTGCATTCTAAACAGATCGCCCCGGAAACCGCAAGGCTCCGAGGGCGGTATTTGGGCTTTATGCCGACTTGGCGTTCTTTAACGAACGAGATGGCGTGTCAGCCTTCTTTCGAGAAAGTCCCAAACGTGCCGCAAGCATTCGACGATCAGCAGATAAATGACCGCAGCCCAGAGATAAGTCTGGAAATCGAACGTCCGCGAATAGGCACGGCGCGTTTCACCCATCAGATCAAGCACTGTGATGATAGCCACAATGGCCGATCCCTTGATCATCAGGATGATTTCATTGCCGTAAGGACGCAAGGCCACGATAAGCGCCTGCGGAAGAATAACTTTCCAGAACGTCACACGCTTGAAATGCCAAGCGCTGCAGCACCTTCCCATTGGCCCAACGCCACGCTCTGGATAGCGCCGCGCAGAATTTCGGCCTGATAAGCTGCGGTATTGAGCGAAAACGCCAGAATGGCGCAGTTCCACGCATCGCGGAAAAGACCCAGAGCCCAATGCTTTCCAGAGCCGGGCGGAAAGTGCCGAAGCCGTAATAGATAAGGAATGTCTGCGCCAGCAGCGGCGTGCCGCGGAAGAAATAGACATAGCCGAAGGCAATTCCGCGCAGCCACCGATTGTTGGACATGCGCGCAGCCGTAATCGGCAACGAGAGGAGGGCGCCTATGACAATCGATACGGCAACCAGTTTCAACGTTATCAGAAGCCCTGACCAGTAGCGTGGCCCGTAGGTTTCAAACAGATCTATACGCCATGCATTGTAGAGATAGATGGCAAGGCCCACGAAAAGAAGGAACCAGAGAGCGACGATAATATGGCCCGCAATGCGCATCCGCGTCCATTGCTTGACGACCGGTGGCGGAGCCATGGCAGGAATCGCCGTATGGGAAACTGTCTGGGTCATATCATGCACCTCGCGAACGGTTGGCGCCCGCATCGGCCCAGCGGGCAATGCGATCGATGAAGTAGGAGGAGATGATTGCGAGAACCAGATAGAGCAGGCAGGCAATACCGAAGAACAGGAACGGTTCCTTGGTCACACGTGCGGCAATGGAGGTCTGTCGCAGAATATCGGACAATGTGATGACCGAAACCAGCGACGTATCCTTGAGCAGCACCAGCCAAAGATTGGCAAGGCCGGGCAGGGCGATGCGGATCAGCTGTGGCAGGATGATCTTGCGCATGGTCTGCCAGTGCGACAGGCCAACTGCATAGCCGCCTTCATATTGCCCGCGCGGGATTGCGCGGAAGGCAGAAAGGAAGACTTCGCTCGAATAGGACGAGAAGACGAATCCCAGCGCGACCATACCCGCGCCGAACGCATTGATTTCGACATTGGCCTCGATGCCGAGGAGGCTCAAAAGCCGCTGCAGCCCAAGAGAAGCGCCAAAATAAACAAGGAAGAGCGTAAGAAGTTCCGGCAAGCCACGGAAGATCGTGGTGTAGATGTTCGCGGCCAGCCTTATCGACGGCTCGCTGGATTGTTTGCCGATGGCAACCAGAAATCCCAACGCAAGACCAACGGGAAGTGTTGCGAGAGCCAGTGAGACGGTAACCAGAAGGCCCCAGGCAATACTTGCGCCCCAACCGTCGGGACCGAAACTCAACAAAGTGGCGTAATGTTCCATGCGCCTATTCTTTTCCTAAAGGCATTTGCCTATGTTTTCAACGCCTGCGAGGACCAGCCCGGCGAGGCTTGTGCGGCATGCCCGTACAAATGTTTTGCGCCGATTTGCAGGAAAGCAAACCGGCGCATAGGTGTCAGTTTTGATTAGTTTTCGGCCCCATAGGCATCGAAGTCAAAGTACTTGTCATTGACTTCCTTGTACTTGCCATTCGCGCGGATCGCCTTGATGGCTGCGTTGAATTTTTCAACCAGCTCGGACGGCCCTTCTTGAATGCAACGCCTGCGCCCGGACCATGAATCTCGATAACCGGCGGGAAAGTGCCAACCATCTTGCAGCACGCGCCGTCTGGAGACTTCAGCCATTCGGCCAGCGTCACACTGTCGTCGTTGACTGCGTCGAGACGACCGTTAGCGAGATCAAGACGGTATTCTTCCGCCGTCGGATAGGCCTTGATCGTGCTGTCGGTGTAGGTCTTTTCCGAGTAGTTGGCGTGTGTGGTGGAAACTTGAACGCCGATGGTCTTGCCGGCGAGGTCTTCCTTGGTCACTCCCTTGATGTCGGTGTCCTTTGGGCGGCTATGCCCGGAGGCGTGTTGTAATACTTGTTGGAGAAGTCGACCTGCTTCTTGCGCTCGTCCGTGATGGACATGGAGGCGATGAAGGCATCGAACTTGCCTGCCTGAAGGGCGGGAATAGCGCCGTCCCATTCCTGGGTGACGAATTCGCACTGCGCCTTCATTTCATCACAAAGCGCCTTGGCGATATCGACGTCGAAGCCCGAGAGGGTGCCGTCCGGCTTGATGAAGTTGAAGGGAGGATAGGCGCCTTCGGTGCCGATCTTGAGCTTGAGCGGCTCTTCTGCATTTGCAACACCGGTAGACATGCTGCCGATTGTGATTGCCAGCGCAGCAACAGATGCCGCGGCGGCGATACGCTTCAATACGCGCATTTTAGTCCTCTCGTTTTGTTCTGGCTGGTTCCCTGATTATTTCTTCTGGCTCAGCCGCTTAAGGGGTAGTCACGACCGTGAAACTTTAAACTGCACGTTTGGTAGTGATTTCCCCGGTCACTACCAATAGATGGTTGAGCCGATCATGCGCAATATTTTTCGCGCCTCCATCCCCACCATCAAATCTGACAACGATATTCCCACCATTTTGAGACGATTGGCAAGATGGTCTGCGTAATTAAATTGTGTGTCCCAAAGGGGATTTCTCGGCGTTTTCGGCAGAGCTTTGCCAGAGTACGGGGAATTGTGTCGTAAAGAGGGAATTATAGAGAGTCTCTCAAAGACCCATCTCGCCTTTGATGAAATCGGCTATTTGCTCGGTATCGTCGATGCCGAACACCGGCACTGTTTCACCTGGTTGGGGATGATCGCTGGCAATGGCGACAATAGCAGGATCGTCGGTCGAGAGGTGGCCCGGCATGACCACCTTCGCGACGCAGTTCGATTTTCTTGTGTGTCTCGCGTTTGTAGCCTTCGACCAGAATCAGATCGCAAGGCGTCAGCTTGGCCGCAATCTCCCATAGAGACGGTTCTTCTTCGCCCAGACCTTCATGCATGATTGCGTAACGCTGCGACGAGACGATAGCCACTTCCGCTGCTCCGGCCTTTCGATGACGCCAGGAATCGGTGCCTTCATGGTCGATATCGAAATTATGATGAGCGTGCTTGATGGTGGCGATACGATATCCACGTGCGGTAAGGCATGCGACCAGACGTTCGGTCATCGTCGTCTTGCCGGAATTTTTCCAGCCGGTGATGCCGAACAGCTTCTGGTTCATTCCATTACCTCAGCCAGTTTCTGCGCCGCCACAAGATCGTCGGGCCGGTTGATGTTGAAGAACGGATCATATGTTTCCGGGCTATTGCCAATGAAGGCAAGCGGAAAATCGACCGTCTCAAATCCGATATGCCCGCCGAAAGCGAAGACGCTGGCTCTGCTGGTATTGGCAAGCCAGGCTGCGAGTTCGTCTGCCAACCCGGTTTCCCACAGGCCGAAAATCGGATGGATCCGGCTAAGGGAACAGGCGAGAACAACGCGCGCTCCGGTTTCATTCCGACGCGAAAGAAGGTGGTCGGCGAGGTCATGGGGAAGGAATGGCGTATCTGCGGCTGTCGTCAGCAACAGCGAGGCCCCTCGTGCCTGCGTCAGTGCGGTCAGAATACCGACCAGAGGGCCGCCATGTTTTGCAGGCAAGTCCTTGATCACCGGTACGCCGAGATCGTTCAGGCGGGAATCGTCGCTATTCGCATTGATGATCAAAGTGTCGACCTGCGGTTTGATCCTTCTGACGACATGGGAAATGATGGTGCCGGTGCTGCCGAGCGGCTGGAGAAATTTGTCCCCGAAACACCGCCTTCCTGCATACGGCTGGAAAGACCGCCAGCGATGATGGCGCCTGCAATCATGACGGTTCCACGCCGGTCGGGATCGTCGCAAGCGTGCTCTTGCTTCGCTCGCGCTTCTTCAGCACGTTCTCGCGATAGACCATGTAAACGCCGCTCCCGACCACCAGAATCGATCCCGCTATCGTATATATGTCAGGCGCTTCGCCAAAACCAGCGTGCTGAGGCCGATTGCCCAGAGCAGGCTTGAATAGCGGAACGGCGAAACAAACGACACCTCACCCTCGCGCATGGCCAGAATGATGAAGTGATATCCGACGAGCAGAAGAACGGCAGCGATGGCCATGGCGCCGACTGCTGTAATTCCAACGGGCTGCCATCCACCCATTGGAACGGTCAGCGCACCGCCGGTCAGTGTGATGGCTATAGACGTCAGCGTTGAAAGATAAAGGGTGGGGACATGCGCAGGCACGCGACGCGTAGCGATATCTCGCGTGGCCGCAAAGCCTACGCTGGCAAGAAGAACGACAACGGCGACAAGGCTTGCGGCGCCATCCGTTCCCGGCCGGATTATAATGAGAACCCCGACGAGACCGATGAGAATACAGGACCAGCGACGCCAGCCCACTTTTTCCTTCAGGAAGAGTGCTGCTCCCAGCGTCACGACGAGGGGTGTAGCCTGAAAGACAGCCGAGCAGAATGCCTGCGAGAGGTGGCCAAGGGAATAAATATAGGTGACAGTGGCGACGACTTCCCCGCAACGCGCAGGACGGTCATCTTTTCAAGCGAAAGACCGCGCAGTGCGCCGTGGCGCCAGGCCAGAAAACCAATCAGAACCGTTGCGAATATACCCCGGATCAGCATGTACTGTCCGCTGTTCATCTCGGTCAGGAGGTATTTTGTGATCGTATCGCCGATGGTGAAGGTACCCATGGCGAGAAGCATGAAAATACTTGCACGAAAATTTGCTGACTGCGGCACGATACAGAATCCAGTTTAGGCACTAAGCCTTGCAACTGCATACCGTTTTAAAGTCGATCTCGCGACAATTATTTCGGGCCGTTAGCTTTTTAAGTATAAACCGTTCAGCCGCCGGTAAGACTCATGTGGCGAGCGACCGCCGGGCGATTGTGATCGCGGTCGATGATGAAATCATGCCCCTTCGGCTTGCGTGAAATAGCTTCATCAATCGCCTGATTGAGCAGCAGGTCGCTTTCGCTTTCCCGCAAGGCCTTGCGCAGATCGGCGTCGTCGTTCTGGCCAAGGCACATATAAAGCATGCCGGTGCAGGTGAGCCGGACGCGGTTGCAGCTTTCGCAGAAATTATGTGTCATCGGCGTGATGAAGCCGAGCCGACCGCCCGTGTCGGCAATCGTCACATAGCGGGCAGGGCCGCCTGTGCGGTAAGGAATATCGGAAAGCGTGAATTGCTGGGAAAGATCCTCGCGCACCTGCGAGCGGCAGATACTGGTCCGTGCGGTCGAATTCGATCTCGCCCATCGGCATTGTTTCGATGAGCGTCATATCCATGCCGCGACCATGCGCCCAGCGGATCAGTTCGGGAATTTCGTGATCGTTGAAATCCTTCAACGCGACCGCATTGATCTTGACGCGAATACCGGCGCGCTGTGCAGCTTCTATCCCTCAAGAACGCGTGAAAGGTCGCCCCAACGGGTAATCTGGTGGAATTTTTCAGGATCGAGCGTATCCAGCGAGACGTTGATACGGCGTATGCCGCATTCCGCCAACTCTTCGGCAAAGCGCGAAAGCTGCGATCCGTTCGTGGTCAGAGTCAATTCATCAAGCGCACCTAATTTCAGATGGCGCGAAAGCTGCTGGATCAGGTGCATGATATTCTTGCGCACCAAGGGTTCGCCGCCGGTGAGGCGCAGCTTCCTCACACCCTTTTCGATAAAGGCGGTGCAAAGCCGGTCCAGTTCCTCAAGTGTCAGCAAATCCTTCTTGGGCAGAAACGTCATGTGTTCCGCCATGCAATAGGTGCAACGGAAATCGCAGCGATCCGTCACTGAAACGCGAAGATAGGTGATGGCGCGCCCGAAAGGATCAATCATGGGTCCAGTCGGGGAAACAAGTGGCTGCGCTTGGTTTGTGTACATCATTAAGCCGTTGTTTCCACAAGATGCAGAGGAATGTGCTCGCCGTCTAACTAGAAATAGGATCTGCGAGCCTCAATGTCCAGTTTCACGCATGCGAAGCTCTTTCAATAATGACCGTGACTATTGCGATATTTTAACGCGGGGCCTATCAAAAGCTGGCGAAGAACCAAGCTGGAGAACGGTGATGAGTGAGGTCTGGCCGACTGAATTGCGCGTTTCGCACGACCGCAAACTGCTGACTGTAGCGTTCGACGATGGCCAGAAATTCGAGCTGACCGCCGAATTGCTGCGCGTTCTGTCGCCTTCGGCAGAAGTGCAGGGCCATTCGCCGGAACAGCGGATAACGGTTGGCGGCAAACGCAATGTCGAAATCATGAAGATGGAGCCGGTCGGCAATTACGCCGTCCGCATAACGTTCGACGATATGCACGATACCGGCCTGTTTTCGTGGACCTATCTCCACAAGCTCGGCACGGAGAAGGACACCTTATGGCAAACCTATCTCGATGAGCTCGCCGAAAAGGCCTGAAGCGGGACCGCTGATCCCGCCTATCTATCAGTCCTTTTCCAGCATTTCCGATATGCGGCGCATCACATCGCCCATCGCGTTGCATTGCGCGGTTGTCGATTGCGCCATGACACGGTCGATCAGGTCGGTATAAATCGTCAGCGCATGTCCTAATAGCTTTTCACCCTTGGCAGTGAGCGTCAGACGCATCACGCGCTTGTCCGTCGGGTCGCCCTCGCGCACCAGCAAGCCGCGCTTTTCGAGCTTTGGCAGCAACATGGTGATATTCGAACGCCCGACAAGAATGCGACGCGCCAGATCGTGCTGGGATTCACCGGGATGGCGATAGATATTCATCAGCACATCGAGATCGGCGATCTTGAGATCGAAAGCCGATAATCCCTGGGCGAGGGCGCGTTCCACCGCCTTGCCGGCACGCGCAACGGCAATCCAGTTCTTGAAGCGTGGATTGTCCCACGGCAGTTTTGAGTCTTGTCTTGCATTTTGTTCATTCTTGTACAATTATTTGTTCATGATTGAACATAATTGAGGCCCTGTCATGACGTCGTTTTCTTTACAGGTTACGCGATTCGGCCTGGGTGTGCTTGGCCGCATTGATGCCGACAAGGCAGGTCGCGCCGCATTCAGGATTTTCTGTCGAACGCCAAGCCGAAAGCCGAAGACCAAGGCTTATGCCGCACGACTTGAGCGGGCGAGCAATGAACTCAGCCAGGCAAAGCGGCTCGATCTGATTATCGATCGCGGGCTTATCGCAACCTATCTGTTCGAACCGGACAGCTATGTGGGAAGAACGTCGCTCGTCGTCCATGGATGGGGGTCGCGCACAGCAGATATGATGACGATCATTCGCGAACTTGTGGCGCGGGGTGAGCGGGTTGTTTCCATCGACCTGCCGGGGCATGGCGCATCGGCAGGCCGCACCCTCAACATGATACAGGCAATCGCCGCCGTTGATGTTGCGTGGCGCCAGTATGGTCCGTTCGATGCAATGATCGGTCATTCATTCGGCGGTGCGGTCATCGTCAATGCCGCAGCAGGCTCTCTCGGATGCTACCAGTCACACCGTCCGGCAAAGCTGGTAACGATTGCTTCCCGCACTCCATGGCAGGTGTCTTTGACGGTTTTGGCAAAGTGCTTGGGCTCGGTCGTGAGGTGCGCAGCGCAATGAAGGAACAAGTCCGTTATATCGCGGCGCGCCCGATCACGGATTTCGACACCGATGTTCATTTGCGTCGTATGACGATCCCGACGCTCGTCATCCATGCGCATGACGACAAGGAAGTGCCCGCCATCTGTGCTGAAATGGCCGGTAAGGCAGGCTCTCATGTCAAGGTGCACTGGGCGGATGGTCTTGGGCATCGCCGCATTATCGCGAGCGCCGAAGTAGCATCGCTGGTGGCGGATTATCTTGATGATGCTCCGAGGTTAAGGCTGGTGGCCTGATTATACGTTGGGAAAACCAGTTTCTCCCAACCGGCCATGGCGCCCAATGCCGTTGCGGTGAGGTCTTCGCGCGTTCCGCCATCGCGCGCGAGAATGGACATGCCGTTCTGGACTGTTGCGTAAAGGTTGCGACCGCTTCGCAATTGACGGATGCCGGAATATCTCCATCACGAATGCCGCGCTCAAGCCGCTTCTTCAGTATTTCTATATTGGTCTGGCGGCGATTGCGCAGCACGTTGCAAACCTTGTCGCTTGACTGCGTGCGATGCAGCGCATCCAGCGCAATCATGCAGCCCCGCGGCACAGATTCCTGGCAATAGGCATTTATCGTGGCAAGCAGAAAGCGCTCGAAAGCTGCGCGAACATCCGGCGTTTCATCCAGTGCCGACCAGATTTCAACGCCGATTTCACCGGCATAAAGGGTGAGGGCTTGAAGATAGAGCTTTCCTTGCTTCCGAATGCCGCATAGAGGCTTGGCGCATTGATACCCATAGCCATCGTCAGATCGGCCAGCGACGATCCGTCGAAGCCTTTTCCCAGAATATAAGCATCGCAGCATGAAGCGCTGTTTCGCGGTCGAAGCTGCGGGGCGTCCTTTTCTGCCACGTCTGAACCTTTCTGTATCGATCATTAAATAAATGCCTTGACGGTTCTGCGCAAGCCTGTCAGCAATTATGTATCAATCGATACAGAAAGGAAATGGCATGTCTGCGGAAGCTTTGAACGGAAAGGTTGCCTTCGTCACCGGCGGAAGTCGCGGCATCGGTGCAGCGATTGCACACCGGCTCGCGAAAGATGGTGCGGCAGTTGTCGTCACTTATGTGAACGGCAAGGAAAAAGCTGAAGCGGTGGTTTCCGAAATCGTAGCCAATGGCGGCAAGGCTCTGGCGTTGAAGGCCGACAATCGCGATGCGAGCCAGATTGCCGCGGCAATCGAGAAAACGGTCAAGAATTTTGGCCGTCTGGACATATTGGTCAACAGCGCTGGCATCTGGCATGCGGCTCCGCTTGAGGAGATCACGCTTGCCGACTTCGATGAAGTGATGGCTGTGAACTTCCGGGCTGTCTTTGCTGCCGTTTCAGCGGCCACACCACATCTTGGCGCTGGCGGGCGCGTCATCACCATCGGCTCCAACCTCGCTGAAAGCGTGCCGTGGCCGGGCATCAGCCTTTATGCGGCAAGCAAGGCTGCGCTGATCGGTTTGACAAAAGGTCTGGCGCGCGATCTCGGCCCGAAGGGCGTTACGGTCAACGTCGTTCAACCCGGCTCCACCGATACCGACATGAACCCTGCAGCTGGCGAGCATGCCGAACAGCAACGCGCGCTTATCGCAACCGGCAGTTTCGGTTCGCCTGACGATATTGCAAGTCTGGTGGCCTGGCTTGCCAGCCCCGAAGGGCGTTTCGTATCCGGAGCTACCCTCACCATCGATGGCGGCACAAATGCCTGAAACTAAAAGGGCGGCTTGCGTCGCCCTCAGATTGATTACAAACCCCTCGATTTTTGGAAGCAGTCAAAACGAGGGGTTTTGATTCCGATTTGTTCACGTTCTGAATCTGGGACGTTCCGTGAATCTGAGGTCATTTTGACCCTGCCGGAGGTTTGTCAGCAGCCTGAGGGCGGCTTGCGTCGCCCTTTCATTTGCTTAGAGCACAGATCTGATTCAATCAAATCTGTGCTCTAAGCGTTGTTTCGTCGATTATCCTACGCAAAACCGCTTCGCACTTTTGCTGGAAATGCTTTAACCCAGATTGAGTTCCTTGAAGAAATCATTGCCCTTGTCATCGATGACGATGAAGGCCGGGAAATCTTCCACTTCGATACGCCAGATGGCTTCCATGCCGAGTTCCGGGTATTCCACGACTTCGACTTTCTTGATGCAATCCTGTGCCAGACGGGCAGCCGGACCACCGATGGACCCCAGATAAAACCGCCGTGTTGTCCGCAGGCTTCGCGCACCTGACGCGAACGGTTACCCTTGGCGAGCATCACCATGGAGCCGCCGAAGGACTGAAACTGATCCACATAGGATCCATACGGCCTGCCGTGGTCGGTCCGAACGAACCGGAGGCATAACCGGCAGGTGTCTTGGCAGGGCCAGCATAATAGATCGGGTGGTTCTTGAAATAATCCGGCATGGCTTCGCCGTTTTCAAGCCTCTCACGAATTTTGGCATGGGCCAGATCGCGCGCCACAATGATTGGGCCGGAAAGCGATAGGCGCGTCTTGACCGGATGTTTCGACAATTCCTTGAGAATGTCCTGCATCGGCTGGTTGAGGTCGATCTTGACCACATGCGACGACAGTTTTTCCTCGTCGATATCCGGCATGTACTTGGCCGGATTGGTTTCCAGCTTTTCCAGAAAAATGCCGTCCCTGGTGATCTTTCCCTTGGCCTGACGGTCGGCCGAGCAGGAAACGCCGATGCCGATTGGCAGCGAAGCGCCGTGGCGCGGCAGGCGAATGACGCGGACGTCATGGCAGAAATATTTGCCGCCGAACTGAGCGCCGACGCCGAGAGACTGCGTCAGTCTATGGATTTCAGCTTCCATTTCGAGATCGCGGAAGGCGTGGCCGGTTTCGGAACCCTCGGTCGGCAAGCTGTCCAGATAACGCGTCGAGGCGAGCTTGACCGTCTTCAGGTTCATTTCAGCCGAGGTGCCGCCGATGACGATTGCCAGATGGTAAGGCGGGCAGGCGGCTGTTCCGAGGCTCAGTATCTTGTCCTTGAGGAAGTCGATCATGCGGTCGTGCGTCAGGAGCGATGGTGTTCCCTGATAGAGGAATGTCTTGTTCGCCGAGCCGCCGCCCTTGGCAACGAAAAGGAATTTGTAGGCGTCTTCGCCTTCTTCATAGATGTCGATCTGCGCAGGCAGATTGTTCTTGGTATTCTTTTCCTCGAACATAGAAAGCGGCGCCAGCTGCGAATAACGCAGGTTTTTCTTGTTATAGGCATCAAGCACGCCAGCACCCAGAGCATCGGCATCACCGCCTTCGGTCCAGACGCGACGGCCCTTCTTGCCCATGATGATGGCCGTGCCGGTATCCTGACACATGGGAAGCACGCCGCCTGCGGCGATATTGGCGTTCTTCAGAAGATCATAGGCAACGAAACGGTCGTTGTCCGTTGCTTCCGGATCTTCGAGAATATGGGCAAGCTGTTGCAGGTGGCCAGGACGCAGCAAATGATTGATATCGGCAAAAGCTGATTCCGAAAGCAGGCGAAGTCCTTCCGGATCGACAGTCAGAATTTCCTGCCCCTTGAACGTATCGATAGAGACATGATCGGAAGTCAGCTTGCGGTAAGGGGTGTCGTCTTCACCAAGAGGAAAAAGATCGGCGGCGCTTGCTTCTGCCATCGTGGTACCTCGCTTGCTTGCCAGCTGCACGTGTCGGAAACCTAATCTTATCCGGCTCGCGCTAAATGTTGATCGAAGCTCCGAAGGAGGGCTTCGGAACCGTAGTCTGTCGGGCTTTTAGCGCGATGCGGGATGGATGCCACTGCGTCACTTTGTTCAATCAGGTGATCCTGGCATGTCTCCCAAGAAGAAGCTTCAAACAATTGTGATAATCGCAAATCGGAAAATTGCTTCAGGAAACATTAGCGTTAAAAGTTTCTATACGAGATTCATAAATTCTATGCGCGAGATTCGGACGGATTCGCTTTTCAGCGAATGCATAAACTTTGGCGGTTTGAAATGCAGTTTTCCAGACACTCGCAGATGGATCAGAAGAGCAGCGCTGGACGCGGGATAAATATCCGCCACGCAGCCGCGATAGCTCTGGCAGCTTCGGTGTTTCTCCCCACAGCGCAGGCTGAGGCCGCAAATTCCCTGCTGGAACTTTTCCAGCAGCGTCGCCAGCAGCAGGTACAGCCAGCCCAGCCTGTCCAGCCGCAAGCCGCCCCCGCGCTCCTGTAGCGCCAAATGCTGTCTCTGCCCCGCGTGCTGCCGTGCGCAGCCTTCCGCCAGCCCAGCGTGTGACTGTCAAAGGACCGCAGATTTACGACTACAAACCGGATGCTCTGGTCAATATCGATTTCAGCGCGCTCGACATGCAGGTAACTGCAGCAACCGAACCGGCCGTCGTCGATCCGCTGACATCGGGCATGTCGCCTATTCGTCCGCAGATTCGCGAAGAAACACCGGGCCAGCGCGCTTTCGATGCAGCGGTGGATTATCTGAAATCCGTGAATGTCAAAGCTGAGAAGGAGATCGCTCAGGCAATCGTCGACTATTATTCAAATGAGCGTTCCTTCATGTGGTCGGCCGACCACAAGGTACTGACCGTGCCAAGAACGTTGCAGCCTTCTTTGCGCGCGCGGACGAAGACGGCCTCAATCCCGATGAATATGCGGTCACGATTCCGGCTGACAGTTTCGACGCTACCGTCGAAACCGAACGCCAGCAAAAGCTCGCAGAATTTGAAATTCGCATGTCAGCGCGTGCGCTGCGCTATGCCATCGACGCAGGCGAGGGGCGTGTCGTTGCAGACCGCCTCAGCGGCTTCCACGATCTGCCGCGCAATCGCGTCGATCCGAAGGCCGTTCTGGAAAGGCTGGCCACGGAGAGTGATCCATCCGCCTATCTGCATGGTTTCCAGCCGAGCAATGAGCAATATGCAGCATTGAAGCGCGAACTGGCGAATACCGAGCCGCCATCTGCCGAACCGATCCGCTTGTCTCTAAACGGCATCATCAAACCGGGTGATACCAATGACCAGCTCAGCAAGGTCGTTGCGCTGATTTCGAGACACGCTCCCGCCGATTATCTGGCAGAGCACAAGCAAGCGCTGGATACCCATGCAAGCGGCGATGTCTACGATCCTGAACTCGTCGCCGCCATCAAGGATTACCAGAAGCTTTCCGGCGGCACGCCCGATGGTATCATCGGTCGCAATACGGTGTCCGCCCTGCAGGGCGAGCAATCTTCCGTCAAACGCGACCGCATTCTTTATTCGATGGAACGCCTGCGCTGGCTCCCGCATGATTTCGGCACGCGTTACGTGATGGTCAATCAGCCAGCTTATCGCGCCGAATATTTCGAGGATGGAAAAGAAAAACTGGCGATGAATGTGGTTATCGGCTCGCCGACCCACCAGACCTACTTCTTCTACAACAAGGTCCAGACGGTGGTCTTTAACCCGTCATGGGGCGTGCCGCGTTCGATCATCCTGAACGAGATGCTGCCAAAGGTCATGCGAGATACGAGCTATCTCGACCGCAACGGCTACGAAGTCTATGTCGGCGGCAAGAAAGTTTCGGCCAGTGCCGTTAACTGGAGCGCAGTTGCTGCTGGCAAGGCTCATGTCGGCATTCGTCAAAAACCGAGCCTCGACAATGCACTCGGCGAACTCAAGATACTATTCCCGAACGCGCATGACATCTACATGCACGATACGCCGGCCAAATCCTATTTCAGCCGCGACATGCGAGCCCTGAGCCACGGCTGCATTCGTCTGGAACGACCACGCGATATGGCGGCTGCGGTTCTTGGAACATCAGTGACGGATTTGCAAAAATATTTTGGCAAGAATGAGCGTGGAATCAAGGTCAAGGAACCCGTGCCTGTCTTCATTTCCTATTTCACCGCATGGCCGGAAGCGGATGGGAAAATCCATTATTACGGTGATGTTTATAACCGCGATGCCGGTTTGCAGAAAGCATTCGACAAGACGGCGGATTCGCGTCTCGCAGCGCTCTGACATTTTGCTGTAAGCAAACAGAACGGCAATTATCATTCGATGATTGCCGTTTTGTTGTGATCCTGCGCGGCAGGAGATGCGATGAAAATCTCTGTGGGAGCATGTGGGCGAGGCGCTTGACTTATGCAGCCGCTGGCCAGTATATCCGCACCACCTTGATTGAGCTTGGCTCATCGGGCGTGTAGCTCAGCGGGAGAGCACTCCCTTCACACGGGAGGGTCACAGGTTCAATCCCTGTCACGCCCACCATTCAACGATATTCTGTATTTCTCTAATCACTGAACCCGGCAATGATTGAAGCGTTTTGCTTTGTCAGTTTCCGTCACGTGCGCATAACGGGCCACAGATGCCATATCAGTCCAATGGCAGATCTAAGCGGCTTGATTTCCAAAGTACCGTTGGAGCAAAAAGAAGTCGCTGAATCAGCAGTTATGGGGTAATGCTCCTCACGATCGATAGCGATATGGAAATATTCAGAAAATGGAATGGATTCCTGTATTCTTCGTAGCGTTCAAGGTTGTCGTGTTAGGCGCGGCCATGTTCTTCGCCATCAAGTGGCATTACGATGAAGATAAAAAGAAGAAGAATAGCGAAATAAGCGGGTCGTAGGCGTCCGCCTTATCGCGCACAACCATTGCCTTCCTGAACAAAACCCCGCCGAAGCGGGGTAATGACTGCTGATTCTGCGGCAGCGAGCTGGATCGGTTTCTTCCGCGCCAATGGCGATACGTCTATGTCAAAACCAGTTGTGAAGGCGAATATCAATTCCAGAACAGGTAACGGTCCTGCCAGACAACTCGGCACTGAGTTTCTATTTCGGCAGTGGATCGATGCGGGAATTCGTCGTGTAGACGTTCGGCAATCGGATTCAGCGAGAGGGTCTTGGGCATAATCAATTCGGCCCGGTCGGCTTGGGCGCTAATAGCATTCAGTAACAAAGCGTCTTCTGATCTCATCATAGAGTATCCTTATCGTGATGGGCATAAGCCAGTATTGAAAAATGCAAAGCAGGAAATTGTTCGCAAAAGGAGTGGCTGAAGGTCTGACAGCAGACGAAGCATATCAGCGAGCCGGATTGGAGCCTAATCGTGGCAATGCAATACGCCTGAAGGCAAATGAAAACATTTTGAAGCGAATTGATGAAATATGCTTCAGAGTGGCGAAGCAGGCCGATTGGAAAGGCCGGATTGAGGCTTCGTATGGGCGCTGATTTTGCTGAAGAGGCAAAGATGGAAGCCCTGCTTGTCGCCGCATGTGCAATTGTGGAAGCGAACGAATGCCGGGCAGTTAATCGAAGCAAGCCGGGCCGCTATTAGTTTTGACCGTTGACCGGTCGTTTCACCCACTCGCGGTAGTAAATTTCAGGGACGCTCATATCTCCAAAGCATGATGCATGCGGCAATCACGACAGCAGACGTCAGCACGCCTATGACAATAGAGAAAAGGACCATTGTATTACCCCTGCTGCCTTCGTTTTCTTTATTGAGCGGAAGAATGACCGAGGGAAACCACTTCGTCAGGTCCACAATGACGAATCAACACTCCATGCATTTGAATTGACGATTCATGGATTTTGTTTCCGAGACTCGACTGGAAAAACAGACAATCACAGGTCTTACGACATATATTTCGTGTTGCCGTTATAAAACTTTCACCGTTGCCGGATAGGCGAGGGCGTCCGCTTTTCGCGCGGACTGGACGGGCATAAGGGGTAGAATAAGGAAAGTATCGATACGATGGATTCGTTGCGCGGTGCGGCGATGAAGGGAATTACTTTGCCTATTCTGTAGTTTTTAATATATTTAGTGTCTTCTACATATAATATAAATAATTCACAAAACTTACATTGAATAAATATTGATCAAATTACCGTGAGTAAATATAGCGGTGGCGTCTAATTTATCTACTGGAGACGCATTTATGAATATCAGAAAAATACTACTCGGTACGGCGGCATCGCTCGTAGCGATTTCTGGCGCACAAGCGGCCGATGCAATCGTGGCGCCCGAGCCGGAAGCCGTCGAATATGTCCGCGTATGCGATGCATACGGTGCTGGTTATTTCTACATTCCGGGAACAGAAACCTGCCTGCGCATTCATGGCTATGTTCGCTATGATGCAAGCGGCGGCGACAACAACTATGCTCGCACTCCGGCACAGCTGGAGCGCGACACCTGGAATAAGCTGGCTCGCGTCAGCCTGCGTTTCTCGACCGCTTCCGAAACGGATCTCGGCACGCTCAAGACCTATAGCGAACTGCGTTACGACTGGACCGGCGACGGCAATGGCAAGGCCAACAATTACAATGGCGGCTCCACCAGCACCTCGCTGCGTTATGCTTATATCCAGCTTGGCGGCCTGCGTGTTGGTCTCGATGAATCGGCCTTCGTCACCTTTACCGGCTATCTCGGCAACGTCATCAGCGATGATGTGATCCTCGCTGGCGGTTACCGTACCAATCTCATTAGCTATACCTTCAAGGGCGGAAACGGCTTTTCGGCTATTCTCTCTTTTGAAGAGGGTGGTAACTCTGACTCGAACGTCGACGTCACCATCAAGGACTACATGCCCCATGTGGTCGGTGGTCTGAAATACGAGCAGAGCTGGGGCAAGATCGCCGGCGTCGTCGCCTATGATGCCCGCAACGAGGAATGGGCTGGAAGGTCCGCGGCGATGTCAACATCACCGATCAGTTCTCGGTCTGGCTGCAGGGCGCTTACAAGTCCAATGACGACCATTACGGCACGTCAGGCGGTTATCGCGTTCGCATCGTCGACTCGTTCTACGGTACCTGGGGTGGTGACTGGGCCGTCTGGGGCGGTGCAGCGTTCAAGGCAACCAGCAAAGCGACTTTCAACGTACAGGCTGCTTATGACGACAGCGAAACCTTCGCTGCAACGGCTAATGTTGCCTATCAGCTCGTTCCTGGCTTCACCATCACGCCGGAAGTTTCCTACACCAAGTGGCAGGACAAAACACGAGCATGGACGATAAAGACGCTTGGCAGGGCAAGATCCGCTTCCAGCGCTCGTTCTAATATTCTGGCTAATAGTGCCAGCTTCGGCACACGCATTGTCGTAGAACTATGATGACCTCCAGTCCATGTTTCTAGCGACAAAGGCGGCGACTCATCCGGTCGCCGCCTTTTGTGTTTTAGGTCGGCTATTATTCGAGGACATAGCAGGTCTTGGCCTTGCCACGTGCTGGATCGCCGAAGGTGCGGTTGTCACACCGGACGCCGTTACGGAATACGCCTTCCGTAAACCGGCCATTTGCGCCGTAACGGACGCGCTTGCGACCGTAGAAGTCGCAGAACCCGCCTTCCTTGGCGCAACGGCTCCAATCGCGGTCACGGTCGTCATAGCGATCATACCGGTCCGGGCGACCGCGGCGATCTGGACGATCCGGTCTGTCCCAGCGATCCTGAACCACGAAAGAGCAGCTTTTCTTTTACCCGGTGCCGGGTCCCCGAAGACACGGTTCGAGCAGGTGACCTGTGGCCGGTCGATGAAGCGCGACGTATTCTGTCCGCCGGTGCCATAGACCACTTCAGCCGGATAGGGAGCTGGCAGATTCCGTTCTCGCTTGCGCAGCGCTGCAGCCGGGCCGCAGAGGCCTGCGTGACGAGTGGCGAAAGGACGGCCACCAGGCCGCCAAGGCATAGTGAAGCAACAGTTGTCTTGAGTGCAGGTGTCATGGTGAAGTCCCTCTGATATCGATGAAATATGCTTTAGTTCCGATAACTTGAACAGAGGATGAATGTGCCATACCCAATGGGAATTTTGCGAGGTGGTTAACCCGGCGGATATGCGGCTGTCTCCTCGAACACTTCCAATGATATTTATTGGTTAAGTACCACTTTCAGGTCATTGTAAAGCGAACCGGTCAAGGATAATTAGCCCCAATTGGTTTGGGGCAATCCATGGACGGTTCGCAGTTTGTCAACGCTTCTCCTGTGCTGTTTGCGGCATGTGACGAGAAATATTTTGATACCCATGGCAGGGGATTTATCTATTCCGCAATTTCTGCCGGGCATCGTGTGCATGTGATTATATCACCGGAGCCGGGACCGGCGCTTGAACGCCGCGCTGCGGAACTTCAATCGCGGGTGGATCAGAATTTCGTTAAGGCGCTGTCGCTGTCGCAACAGAAACATCTGACACTTGAAGTCGTAGCCGATGGCCGTGCGAAAGCGGCGATGTCTCCGTTGGAGCGGAAAGTATTTTATCAGTCGCTCCGCTTCTACCATCTTCCGCGGCTGCTGCGATCTAAAGGCAGCGCTATCGCGGTACTCGACATCGACAGTCTTGTACGAAAGCCTATTCCATATAATGGTGAAGCGGATGTCGGGCTCTATTTTCGCTTGGATAACACCAATAATTGGTCTGAGGAGGCACATCTCGGTACAAAAGTCCTTGCTGCTTTGATTTATGCCACGCCATGCGCCGCAGATTATTTTGATAAGGTTGCGGCCTATCTTGACCGGAATGAACGTCGCTATTTCATCGATCAGCGTGCTCTCTATGAAACCTATCTGCAAGAGCCGGGTGAACGGTTCTTCGATCTCGCGAAAACAGGTTGGCTTGACTGGACCTTTAAGGAGGAAAGTCCGGTTTGGACGGCGAAAGGGCGGCTCTTGCGCAGGGAGTTACGCTACATTCGTGAGCGGCTGAAGTACGAACGAGCAGGACGTTATCGAAGATTCTTCGTGTTGGCTGGCTACAGACTTGGCATTCTCCGCAAATGAGCGGGTAAGAGCATGACGGGGCTTTAAAGGCGGCTTATGCTTACAAGCAACTGGCTATCATAAGCGACTGGATGAAAGCGGTGCGACGAGTCGATGTGGCGTTTCGTTTTTACTGAAACGCTGCCGATTTGTTAAAAATCCATGGAGATGGGGGTCGACAATCATTTCCTGCTCTGGTTTGCTAAGGCAGGAATGAGGATCCGAAATGCACAATCTGCCTTTCAGTTTCAAATCGATTATCGTTGTTCTGGCGGCCATGATTGCCGCCGGATTATATGTCGGTCACAAGACCAAGGAAGTGCGCCAGACCTTGCTTATTCAGCGCGTCGCACCCTCTGAAGCTGGAATATAGTCCAGCTTTTCACGCTAGAACCGCTTTCTTTCCCGCCGCTTTCATGAAATGAGAGTGAAACACTCACGTTCACTCTTCGGAAGGCTGCACACATGCACGGCGAATACAAAGTCCACGGGGAAAACTTGTCGTTGTCGATCTGGATGTTCGTGACGGGCGCCTGAGTGACGTGCAGGTGGCGGGCGATTTTTTCCTTGAGCCGGACGAGGCTCTGGAGGATATCCGCAACTCTATTGAAGGTCTTTCAGCCGACGCCTCGTCGGAGCAGATTGCCGATGCGGTGAGGGCAGGTTTGCGGCCCGATGCCATGATGCTCGGCTTCAGCCCGGAAGCGGTGGCGATTGCCGTCCGGCGCGCTTTGGGCGTTGCGCGTACATGGCGGGATTTCGAATGGCAGGTTATTGAAATGCCTGCAGTTTCGCCTGCCATGCATCTCGCGCTGGACGAGGTTCTGGCGCAAGAAGTTGCCGCAGGACGCCGCGCGCCGACACTGCGCTTCTGGGAATGGGAACGCCCGGCCATCATCATCGGCGCGTTCCAGTCGTTGCGCAATGAAGTCGATATGGAAGCGACACGGGAATTTGGTGTCGAGACTGTCCGTCGCGTTACCGGCGGCGGAGCGATGTTTGTGGAACCCGGCAGCACTATAACCTATTCGCTTTATGCACCGGGCGAACTCGTACGGGATATGAGTTTTGCCGATTCCTATGCATTTCTGGATGATTGGGTGCTGAAAGCTCTCAATTCGATCGGCATTGACGCCTTCTACAAGCCGCTCAACGATATTTCGAGTTCCAAAGGCAAGATCGGCGGCGCGGCGCAGAAACGCTTTTCCAAGGGGACCGTCCTTCACCACGTCACCATGGCTTATGACATGGATGCGGAAAAATGGTGAAGGTTTTACGCATCGGGCGCGAGAAGCTGAGCGACAAGGGCACGGCAAGTGCCGTCAAGCGCGTCGATCCGGTTCGTAGCCAGACGGGGCTGCCGCGCGAAGAAGTCATCAAGCGCATGAAGGACATGTTCGTGTCGCTGAATGGCGGTGTAAGCAGCAAGATCACGCCTGAGGAATATGCGGCGGCTGAAAAGCTTGTGGTCGAGAAATTCTCGACTGAGCAATGGTTGCACAACATTCCCTAAGCCACTCGCCAGCTCTTCAATCGCGAGGTGGGGTGACTTGCTCGTGTCGTCATGGCATAGGAGGCCGCAACGCGACCACCTTACGTTCCATTCCACTTCATCCAAAAAGTCCTCCCGTTCCATGATCCGCATCGACAATATCAGCAAGTCCAACAGCCATCGCATTCTGTTTATCGAAGCTTCCGCCGCCTTGAATCGCGGCGAAAAGATCGGCCTTGTCGGTCCCAACGGTGCAGGAAAAACAACCCTGTTTCGCATGATTACCGGCGATGAACAGCCGGACGAGGGGCAGGTTTCCGTCGAAAAGGTGTGACGGTCGGTTACTTCGACCAGAATGTCGGCGAGATGGGCGGTCGTTCTGCCGTTGCGGAAGTGATGGATGGTGCAGGTCCGGTCAGTGCGGTTGCAGCAGAATTGCGAGAACTGGAGGCCGCGATGGTCGATCCGGACCGTATGGACGAAATGGACGCGATCATTGAACGTTATGGCGAAGTGCAGGCGCGCTATGAGGAGCTGGATGGCTACGGTCTGGATGGCCGTGCACGTGAAGTTCTGGCGGGCCTTAGCTTCACGCAGGAAATGATGGATGGCGATGTCGGCAAGCTCTCCGGCGGCTGGAAAATGCGTGTTGCGCTGGCGCGCATTCTGCTGATGCGCCCGGACGTGATGCTGCTTGACGAACCGAGCAACCATCTCGATCTCGAAAGCCTGATCTGGCTGGAAGCGTTTCTCAAAAACTACGACGGCGCACTGCTGATGACCTCGCACGACCGCGAATTCATGAACCGCATCGTGACCAAGATTATCGAAATCGACGCTGGCTCGCTGACCACCTATTCCGGCGATTATGCCTTCTATGAGGGCCAGCGGGCGCTGAATGAAAAGCAGCAGCAAGCCCAGTTCGAACGTCAGCAGGCGATGCTTGCCAAGGAAATCAAGTTCATCGAGCGTTTCAAGGCGCGTGCTTCCCATGCATCGCAGGTCCAGAGCCGCGTGAAGAAACTGGAGAAGATCGACCGCGTGGAGCCGCCACGCCGTCGCCAGACGGTCGCCTTCGACTTTGCGCCTGCGCCGCGTTCGGGTGAGGATGTCGTGAGCCTCAAGGGCGTGCATAAGACCTATGGAAGCCGCACGATCTATGACGGTTTTGATTTCATGGTTCGCCGCCGCGAACGCTGGTGCATCATGGGCGTCAACGGTGCGGGAAAATCGACGCTGCTGAAGCTGGTCGCAGGCGCTGCCGAACCGGATAAGGGTAGTGTCAATATCGGTGCAAGCGTCAAGCTCGGTTATTTTGCGCAGCACGCGATGGACGTTCTCGATGGCGATGCAACGATACTGGAATGGCTGGAGGAGCGTTTTCCAAAGGCAGGCCAGGCGCCGCTTCGCGCGCTCGCTGGCTGCTTCGGATTCTCCGGCGACGATATCGAAAAGAAATGCCGCGTGCTTTCGGGCGGCGAAAAGGCACGTCTTGTCATGGCGGCGATGCTGTTCGATCCGCCGAATTTCCTGATTCTGGACGAGCCGACCAACCACCTTGATCTCGATACGAAGGAAATGCTCATCAAAGCGCTGGCTTCCTATGAAGGCACGATGCTGTTCGTATCGCACGACCGGCATTTTCTCGGCGCCTTGTCGAACCGGGTTCTGGAACTCACACCGGACGGTATTCATCAATATGGCGGCGGCTATACGGAATATGTGGAACGAACGGGGCAGGAGGCTCCGGGTTTGCGTTCGTAACCGCAGAAACCAGTGCAACTTTGCTCTGATTTCTCAAAATAAGCCATTGATGCATATGCGCGGTTCGGTTAGAAACGCGCATGATAAGGCTTCGAGCCTTCCGGCAATGCACCCGTAGCTCAGCTGGATAGAGTGCTGCCCTCCGAAGGCAGAGGTCACAGGTTCGAATCCTGTCGGGTGCGCCATTTCATAATTTATCAACGTGCTGTCGTATTGGAGCCTCTGGTTTTCGGAGCTGATAGACAGCGCTTGCATTCTGTGAGCCTGAATCGAGAACGATCTCTTCAAGCAAAAGACATTGTGTACGCTCCCCGAACCATCTATTGATAACAATGGGGAGAAATCATTGCGAGTCGGAAATTCGCAATGACAGTTGTAAAACTTCCCCATTGTATGGGCTGAACCGGAAGATCAATTCTGGAACCGCCGAGATAAATGGGAGGACTTGGAATGCGCGTTTCAAAGCGTATCGCCGTGGCAGCTTCGATTGCGGGGCTCGTGGCCACAGCAAGTGGTTTGGCAATTGGCACCGCAAATGCGGAAGAACCGCTGAAACTGATAATCGGAACAGAAGGCGCATATCCGCCGTTCAATTTCATCAACCCGGATGGGTCCCTGTCGGGCTTCGATGTCGATATCGCAAAAGCGCTCTGCGAGGAATTGAAGGCCGAGTGCACATTCATAACGCAGGAGTGGGATGGCACCATTCCGGCGCTTCAGGCCGGCAAATTCGATGCGTATGTTTCTTCCATGTCGATCACGGAAGAGCGCAAGAAACAGGTTGATTTCACCAACAAATACTACAATACGCCTCCCGGAATAGCTGTACCCAAGGATAGCGACATCAAGGGCGTGACCAAGGAAGATCTGGCTGGCAAGACGATCGGTGTTCAGGTGTCCACCACACACGCCAACTATGCCGAACATGCTTTCACCGATAGCACAATCAAAGCCTATCCGACGGCAGAGGAATATCGGCTCGATATGGCCAATGGCCGCCTTGATGCCGTCAACGACGACAGCGTCACGCTGAGCGAGTGGCTGAAGACGCCGGATGGCGCTTGCTGCAAGATGGTCGGCACCTACCCGTCGGACGATAATATCCACGGCGTCGGCATCGGTGTCGCCCTGAAGAAAGGCCGTCCTGAACTGGTTGAAAAGTTCAACAATGCCATCAAGGCGATCCGCGCGAACGGCAAGTACAAGGAAGTCAACGACAAGTACTTCGATTTCGACGCTTACGGCGCCGAAAACTAACCGGACAAAAAGAAAGACCGGTTGGTATAATGAAGTTTGCATCGCCGCCCTCCGGGGCGGCGTTGTTGTCAGAGGAAACCGCTCATACAGGGGCAAAAGAACGAATGGTAGGACAGAAAACGTAAGATCTTCACGGAAGGCGCAATCATATAATTAGGAGGCAATTGTTGGCATTGAGAATTTCTCTGCCAGCAAGGACAATGTTTGATCTTCCGGTTCAAGGGAGTTCAAAATGCATCGAATACTGTGTCTGGCGGTTCCGCTCTTCGTGCTTGCTGCAGTTTATTCATTTTTCAGCCGGGAAATGCCCGCACTATCCTCTGCGTCAAACGGTTGTATCTGCGATAAAAATCGCCAGCCGGTATCGGCTTGTCTGGATGTTTGTGAGCCTGCAAACTGAATATTGCTTGAACACTAAAAGTGGAGTTCAAATGCGACCCGAAAATCTCGTCATTCGCGCAGTGGAAACCACAGATGCCGAAGGCCTCACTCGTCTGCAGAATATGCCGGGATTTCGGCTCGGTACATTGCGCACTCCGTTCCAGCGCCTCGATACGACAAGGAAATGGCTGGAGTCGCTTGGCCCGGAATCGACGGTAATCGTTGCGATAATCAATGATAAGATCGTTGGAAACGCTGGTTTACTGCGATACAGAGGACGACGGAACCATGCCGCAGATATCATGATGGGTATAGATGACGAACATATCGGCAAAGGGATCGGCACCGCACTTATGAGCGAGCTGATCGATATCGCCGACAACTGGCTCGATCTAAAGCGGCTTGAACTGACCGTTTATGTCGATAATGCCGCCGCAATCCGCCTCTACGAGAAGTTCGGTTTCGTTTCGGAAGGTGTTCGCAAGAAAGATGCCTTCAGAGCCGGAGAATTCGTCGACTCACTCGCAATGGCCAGACTCAATTTCTGACATGCTTCGCTTGGAATTATCGTACCGCCACGACAGCTGCCCAGTCGGTGGGACGTTTATCGTAAGCACCACCGGTCCAGCATTCTATCTCGATATCAGACCAGTGGGCATTCTCGCACCACCATGTCCGAAGCTCTCCAGGTGATAGATAGTTGTAATAGCGGCCAAGTGCGTCATGGCCTTCAGCCGTACCGGTCTTGAAGCTTGCCCAAACAACGCCGCCTTTCACCAAAGCGGTGTGGGTTTTCCCAATGATGGGGGCGAGCTCGCCTCGGGGCACATGGGTCAGGGATGCGCAAGCATAAATACCGTCATATTCCTCGACCGCGGAAAGTTCGTCGAACATCATCGTCCTGACAGGCTGGCCCAGCCGCCTCGAAGTGATTGCCGCCAGTTCGGCGGAACCATCTGTTGCATCGAGCTGAAACCCCGCGTTTAAAATAGCGTGTGCATCGGTCCCCGAGCCACTCCCCAATTCGAGAATGCGGCCGCCTGGCTTGCAGCGCTTCAGGAAATCGAACAGCTTCGGATTGGGCGTGTCGCCGTCGGCTGCATAGTCGATGGCATTTGAATTGTAGAATCCCAGCGTATTGTCCCGCATATGCCCGAGGGCCCTCCGTACCAATATATGAGAGATTCAAAACTCCCGAACTCAGCGGACTCTTATGCGGTGAATTTGCTTTGTATTGAAAGCCCTAAAGGCTTTATGAACCGGCATTCCCGGTTCTCTCAGCTCTTCTGGGTGTCTCATCAACAATGGCGTGCAGATTAACGTTGCATTTTCGCCACAATGCGTTGCATAGATGCAACGCTATTGGGTAACATGGTTAACATGAACACGGCGAATCTGACGGCGGACATGAACGGCGAGAAACAATCATCGCAAGGCGGCGAGGGGCGTAGGCTTCTGGCCATGCCGGGCATTATCACCGTTGTTTCAGCGCTGATTACTGCGTCGATATCCTTTGCGATTCTGATTGGCATTACCCCGATCACGCCTGACCGGACTGTCACGCTGGCATTGGTCATCATCAATGTCGCGCTGATTCTGTTCCTCATTCTGCTGATCTGCCGCGAAGTTTACCGTATCGTCATGGCCCGGCGACTTGGAAGGCCGCTTCGCGCCTGCATGTTCGTATTGTCGCGCTGTTTTCGCTGATTGCAGCCGTGCCGGCGATTGTGGTTGCCATCGTAGCATCTGTAACGCTTAATCTCGGTCTGGACCGCTGGTTCGATACCAATACGCGCGACATTGTCAGTTCATCGCAGAGCCTGACCACCGCCTATATCCGTGAAACGGCGCTCAACCTGCAAAGCACGTCCTATTCGATGCTGCAGGATCTGGATGCGCAGCGCACCATTTACAGTCTCGACCGTGGTGGGTTCATCCAGTTGATGACGCTGCAAACGCGCGGTCGTGGTTTGCTCGGTGCGTTTCTGGTGCGTGAAAACGGAGATATTGTCGTCAAAAGCGATACCGGTGTCGAGGATCGTCTGCCGCCGCCGACCGAAGATGCTTTGAAGACGGCTCCCGACGGAAAGCCGGTTATCATCCCTCCGGGGAACAGTAATTTCGTCGGTGCCATCATCAAGATGCGCGAGATACCGGACGTCTATCTTTATACGGTACGCGCAGTGGATTCGCAGATTCTCGACGCCATGCGTCTGATGGAAGCCAATACCCAGCGCTATCAGGAGATGGATGCAAACCGGATTCCGACGCAGATCGCGTTCGCCTTGCTCTATTTCGGCCTGACGCTGATCGTGCTGCTTTCGGCTATCTGGACCGGCATTGCTGTTGCAGACCGGCTGGTGCGCCCGATCCGGCTATTGATCGGGGCGTCGGATGACGTGGCGGCGGGCAATCTCGACGTCTCGGTGCCGGTGCGGACTTCAGATGGCGATGTTGGCGCATTGTCCGGCACTTTCAACAACATGGTCGCCGAACTTAAGAGCCAGCGTAATGAGCTGATTTCTGCCAAGGACCAGATCGACGAACGCCGCCGCTTCTCCGAGGCTGTGCTTTCCGGTGTGACGGCGGGCGTCATCGGCATCGAGACGGATGGCTGTATTTCCATTCTGAACCGTTCCGCAGAGCATATGTTTGGCGTCACGTCGGAAGATGCCGTCGGCAAGAACCTTAGCAGCATTGCGCCGGAGATCGGGCAGGCTTTCGAGGTCACCCGTTCAACGGGGCGCGCGGTGCACCGCGAGCAGGTCAGCATGACCCGAGGCGGCGTGGCACGCACCTTCAACGTGCAGGTGACGGTTGAAGATACGGAATCCGAAGACCACTCCTATGTGGTGACCGTGGATGACATCACAGATCTGGTGCAGGCGCAGCGCTCGTCGGCCTGGGCGGATGTCGCCCGCCGCATTGCGCATGAGATCAAGAACCCGCTCACGCCGATCCAGCTTTCCGCCGAACGCATTCGCCGCCGTTACGGCAAGGTGATTACCGAGGATCGCGAGGTTTTCGACCAGTGCACGGATACGATCATTCGTCAGGTGGGCGATATCGGGCGCATGGTCGATGAATTCTCCGCCTTTGCCCGCATGCCGAAACCCGAAATGCGGCTTATGGACATGCGCGAAGCATTGCGTGAAGCCTCCTTCCTGGTGGAAGTCAGCCGCAGCGATATTCGCTTCCAGAACGATTTCGGCCCGGAAAAGCTGGTCGGCTCCTTCGATAGCCGCCTGATCGGGCAGGCATTCGGCAATGTCATCAAGAATGCCAGCGAAGCCATCGACGGACTTCCAAAGGAAGATCGCGCCAGGGAAGGCGAGGGAGGGCATATCCTTATCCGTTCCTATCAGGCGGATGGGCAACTGGTTGTCGATGTCATCGACAATGGCAAGGGCCTGCCGGGCGACGACCGCCAGAAGCTGCTCGAACCCTATATGACGACGCGTGAGAAGGGCACCGGCCTTGGTCTCGCGATTGTCCGCAAGATCGTCGAGGATCATGGCGGGCATCTGAATTGCATGACGCGCCACCGGATTTCCACGGAGGGCGGGGCGCGATGATACGTATGGTCTTTCCGCAGGCACCTGCCAGCGAGGCTGGCGCAAGCGCGGGAAATGACGACAAAAACATAGCTGGACAGGTGATTTGATATGGCTGCCGATATTCTTGTGGTTGATGACGAAGCGGATATCCGGGAACTTGTTGCAGGCATTCTGAGCGATGAAGGCCATGAAACCCGCACGGCTTTCGACGCAGACAGCGCGCTCGCGGCGATCAATGATCGCGTTCCCCGACTGGTTTTTCTGGACATCTGGCTGCAGGGCAGTCGTCTGGACGGTCTGGCACTGCTTGATGAAATCAAGAAGCAGCACCCTGAACTGCCGGTCGTGATGATTTCCGGTCACGGCAATATTGAAACGGCGGTGTCGGCGATCCGGCGCGGCGCCTATGATTTCATCGAAAAGCCTTTCAAGGCTGACCGCCTGATCCTCGTCGCGGAACGGGCGCTCGAAACCTCGAAGCTGAAGCGCGAAGTTTCCAATCTTCGCAAGCGCAGCGGCGATCATCTGGAGTTGATCGGTGCGTCTCTGGCGATGAACCAGTTGCGCCAGACCATCGAACGTGTGGCGCCGACCAACAGCCGCATCATGATTACAGGTCCGTCGGGCGCGGGCAAGGAGTTGGCCGCCCGTGCCATACATGCGCAGTCGGGCCGTGCCAGCGGACCCTTTGTGACGGTCAATGCAGCGACCATCACGCCGGAGCGCATGGAAATCGAACTCTTCGGCACAGAAATGGACGGCGGCGAGCGCAAGGTGGGCGCTCTGGAAGAAGCCCATGGCGGTATTCTCTACCTCGATGAAGTCGCAGATATGCCGCGCGAGACGCAGAACAAGATTCTGCGTGTGCTCGTCGACCAGCAGTTCGAGCGCGTCGGCGGCACCAAGCGCGTGAAGGTGGATGTGCGCATCATTTCCTCGACCGCACAGAACCTTGAAGGCATGATTGCGGAAGGCACGTTCCGCGAGGATTTGTTTCACCGTCTGTCGGTGGTGCCGGTGCAGGTGCCGCCGCTTGCCGCCCGGCGCGAGGATATTCCGTCTCTGGTCGATTATTTCATGAAGCAGATTGCCGAACAGGCAGGCATCAAGCCGCGCAAGATCGGCCCCGATGCCATGGCGGTTTTGCAGGCGCATAGCTGGCCGGGCAACCTTCGCCAGCTTCGCAACAATGTCGAACGCCTGATGATTCTGGCGCGCGGCGATGATCCCGAAGCGCCGGTGACGGCCGATCTTTTGCCGGCTGAAATTGGCGATACGCTGCCGCGCGCGCCGACAGAATCCGACCAGCACATCATGGCGCTCCCGTTGCGCGAGGCGCGCGAGCGTTTCGAGAAGGAATATCTGATCGCCCAGATCAACCGGTTCGGCGGCAATATTTCACGCACGGCGGAGTTCGTTGGCATGGAGCGTTCGGCGCTGCATCGCAAACTGAAATCTCTCGGCGTATAAACAGTCAAGTGTCTCGGACGGAGCAGTCATGCGGGTAATCGTTTGCGGAGCAGGGCAGGTCGGATACGGCATCGCCGAGCGGCTTGCGGCGGAAGAAAACGACGTCTCTGTCATCGACACATCTGCACGCCATGTCGAGATCGTGCGCGACACGCTCGACGTGCGTGGGTTTGTCGGACACGGTTCGCAGCCCGACGTGCTTGCGGCTGCTGGCGCCGATGAAGCGGATATGATCATCGCCGTCACCTTGTCCGACGAGGTCAATATGGTGGCCTGTCAGGTGGCGCATTCGGTCTTCAACGTACCGACCAAGATCGCCCGCATCCGTGCCCAATCCTATCTCAAGGCTGAGTATCAGGACCTGTTTCTGCGCGAAAACCTGCCGATTGACGTGATCATCTCGCCGGAGCTGGAAGTGGGTGAGGTGGTTCTGCGGCGCATCGCGTTGCAGGGCGCGACGGACGTGCTGCGCTTTGCCGATGACAAGATCATCGGCCTTGCCATCGAATGCCTGGAGGAATGTCCGGTCATCAATACGCCGCTGAAGCAGCTGACCGATCTTTTCCCGACCTTGCGGCAACCGTCGTTGGCGTGGTGCGCAATGACAGCCTGTTCATTCCGCGCTCCTCCGACGAGCTGAATGCAGGGGATCTGGCCTATGTCGTGACGACGCGCGAGCAGGTCCGCCGCACGCTCTCTTTGTTCGGGCATGAGAAGCCGGAAGCCAGCCGCATCGTTATCGCAGGCGGCGGCAATATCGGTCTCTATGTGGCCAAGGCTATCGAGGACCGCAAGTGGAATACGCGCGTCAAGATGATCGAAAGCGAGCATGACCGTGCATTCGCGATTGCCGACCAGCTGAAGCGCACCATGGTTCTGCACGGCAGCGCGCTCGATCAGAACCTGCTGCAGGAAGCCGATATTCAGGATGCCGACCTGATGGTCGCGCTGACCAATCAGGATCAGGTCAATATTCTTTCGAGCATCATGGCCAAGCGTCTGGGGTGCAAATCCAACATGGCGCTGCTTAACACGGTCGCCTATCAGGATTTCACCCACATGGTGGGGATCGATGCCTATATCAATCCGAAGGCTGTCACGATCTCCAAAATCCTGCAGCATGTGCGGCGCGGCCGCATCCGCGCAGTCTATAGCGTTTATCGCGATATGGCTGAACTGATCGAGGCCGAGGCTCTGGAGACATCCTCTCTGGTTGGCGCGCCGCTGCGTGATCTCGATCTGCCGGAAGGTTTGCGAATCGGTGCGATCTATCGTGACGGGCAGGTGATCCGTCCAAATGGCGACGTGCGGATCAAGCCCAGGATCGCGTTGTCATTTTCGCAACATCTGATGCCGTAAAGCATGTGGAACAGATGTTCCGCGTCAGTCTGGAGTTTTTCTGAACCAACGGGGCCTCATGTCGTTGCCCAAGCTGGAACATTCGTTTCGCTTCAGCCCGTAAGTTTTACATGCGGGCAATGGATCGGGAGCAGGCATCGGAGGAATCCCAACAAATAGAAGAGCTTGTCGTGGCAGAGTAAGATGATGAAGCTGTCTCGCTTTCCGCAATTTGCCGCGCGGCAAATGAAATTGACGGTTGCGCAAAGATTCCCATCCTGTTAACCGAAGCTAAATAGCGAAGCAGTTGTCTTTCCACAGCAATTGCAGTCGAGTACCGGTTTTGCACGCTCCGGTGCTTGATTTATGTGCATGCGCGTGTTCGTTTAACGCATCGCGAGCTGGCTGCTGATCGATTAAAGGAATAAAACAATGGCTGAACGATCGCAAAATCTACAAGACCTTTTTCTGAATTCTGTACGTAAGCAGAAAATTTCCCTGACGATTTTTCTTATCAATGGCGTGAAACTGACCGGCATTGTAACGTCGTTTGATAATTTCTGCGTGCTTCTGCGTCGTGACGGTCATTCGCAGCTTGTCTACAAGCATGCGATTTCGACGATCATGCCAAGCCAGCCTGTGCAGATGTTCGAAGGCGAAGAAGCCTGACGCTTTCCGAATTCCACTGGAGCGTGATCATTGGGTTGTTTCGCTCCAGTTTTGTTTCTGCTGATGATAACCGGACACGCTCTGCCTGTCCGGTTCCTCATGTTTAAACAATCCGGGGCGTCTTTCATTTGAAACAGCTGTAGCGGCGACTTATCTGCAATGTCAGATAGTGCATTGACCTGATCTTTTCAGCCAAGATGCATCCACGAGAGTTTCCGCGTCCCGGAGTGAAAATATTTGTCCAAATTCAAGGATAAAGCCTATGTCTGCCGATGCAGACAAGGATTTCGAGATTTCAGAACCTGAGCCCACAAGGGCAGCCGTTATCGTTCCCGTTCTGCCGGAGCGGTATAATACGGGTACGTCGACGGAAGATGGGGCTCGCCCCGAATTTCAGCGCTCGAATGAGGCGCGCCTAGAGGAAGCCGTCGGGCTTGCCCGGGCAATCAATCTCGACATCGAACATGCCGAAATTGCGATTATCGCCAATCCGCGGCCTGCGACCTTGCTGGGTGCGGGAAAGGTGGAGTCCATTGCCGAAACCGTCGAAGAAAAGGCCATCGGGCTGGTCATCGTCGATCACGCGCTGACACCGGTGCAGCAGCGCAATCTGGAAAAGGAATGGAACGTCAAGGTCATCGACCGCACGGGTCTCATTCTCGAAATTTTCGGCGAGCGCGCGCGCACCAAGGAAGGCGCCTTGCAGGTCGAGCTGGCGCATCTGAATTATCAGAAGGGCCGTCTGGTCAGAAGCTGGACCCACTTGGAGCGTCAGCGCGGCGGTGGCGGCTTCCTCGGTGGTCCGGGTGAAACCCAGATCGAAGCCGACCGCCGCATGTTGCAGGAAAAGATTCTGAAGATTAAGCGCGAGCTTGAAACGGTGGTGCGGACCCGCACACTGCATCGCCAGAAGCGGCGCAAGGTGCCACATCCGATTGTGGCGCTTGTCGGCTATACCAATGCGGGAAAGTCCACACTTTTCAACCGTATGACCGGCGCGGAAGTGCTGGCCGAAGACATGCTCTTCGCCACGCTCGATCCAACATTGCGGCGCATTCGCCTTCCGCATGGCGAAACGGTTATCCTGTCGGATACGGTTGGTTTCATCTCCAACCTGCCGCACCATCTCGTTGCCGCTTTCCGCGCCACGCTTGAAGAAGTGGTCGAGGCTGACCTGATCCTGCATGTCCGCGACATTTCCGATCCGGACAATGCCGCGCAGGCGGAAGACGTTGAAAGCATTCTTGCAGGGCTGGGCATCGAGCCGCAGGACCGCAAGCGTGTCGTCGAAATCTGGAACAAGATCGACAATCTCGACGAAAGCGGGCGTGAAGCCGCTATGCGCCTTGCCGCCGCAGGCAGCGAAGAGGGCGTCCGATCCCCTCTCTGCTATCACCGGTGAGGGCGTTGACAGGTTGCTTTCGCTTATCGAAACGCGGATAGCGGGTGCACTCGGTTCGGTGGATGTCGTGCTGTCTCCTTTCGAGCTTCATCTTCTCGATTGGATTTATCAGCACGGCAGCAATGTTGAACGCGAGAACCTGGAAGACGGCTCCGTCCGCATCAAGGCGCAGCTGACCGAAGTGGCGCGCAAAACGTTGGACGAAGCGCGGCATTCGTCCCGAAAACCGGAGTTGGACTGGGAGTAAAGCGCGGAGTGCTGCGCCACTTGCGGAACAGGGGCGCAACGCCCTATGTATGGAACACTCACGATTCAGAACTATTCACTTCGCCATAAATATATCCAGAGGCCCATAATGAGAGATCCGATCGAAACCGTCATGAACCTCGTCCCGATGGTGGTTGAGCAGACCAACCGTGGCGAACGGGCCTATGATATTTTCTCGCGCCTTCTCAAGGAGCGCATCATCTTCGTAAACGGACCGGTTGAAGACGGAATGTCGATGCTGGTTTGCGCGCAGCTTCTCTTTCTCGAGGCAGAAACCCGAAGAAAGAGATCAACATGTACATCAATTCGCCCGGCGGCGTCGTAACCTCCGGCATGGCGATCTACGACACGATGCAGTTCATCCGTCCGCCGGTTTCCACGCTTTGCATGGGGCAGGCTGCTTCGATGGGCTCGCTGCTTCTGACTGCCGGTGCGACCGGCCAGCGTTATGCGCTGCCGAATGCACGTATCATGGTTCACCAGCCATCGGGCGGTTTCCAGGGGCAGGCGTCGGATATCGAACGTCATGCGCAGGACATCATCAAGATGAAGCGCCGCCTCAATGAGGTATATGTCAAGCACACGGGTCGCGATTACGAGACGATCGAACGCACGCTTGACCGCGACCATTTCATGACCGCGCAGGAAGCGCTCGAATTCGGCCTTATCGACAAGGTGGTTGAATCGCGCGACGTGGGCGCGGACAGATCGAAGTAAGAGCCCGGATCTCCGGCTCGTACCTGTTTTAGCGCCCTTTGCCACAAAGGGGCCTAATTCTTGCTCCTACGTGATGGTTAACGCGCCGCGTTAAGCATCTGTTTGGTTCGGGGCGCTAAACTTGGTCAGATTATGCCGAATCTTTGCCGGGAACTTATTTTTCATTTGTTCGGCGGTGCAGCTTCTGCAAAAGTCCCCAAATGGCTCCTTCGGTCGGGGAGCCATGCGGTGACAGGAATCCTGAGACTACAGGCCCTAGACGACAGGTAGCGCGTATTTGCTGCTGTCGTGACCGGCGGGAGGCGCGTTTCTCCTCCAGCACTGGGTCCGAACCGGAAGAAACGATCGATATGAACGCCCAAGGTTCATTTCGGTCAATTGAAAGGAAACTGCGATGAGCAAAGTCAGCAACAGCGGCGGCGATTCCAAGAATACGCTTTATTGCTCGTTCTGCGGCAAAAGCCAGCATGAAGTGCGCAAGCTGATTGCAGGCCCGACCGTTTTCATCTGCGACGAGTGCGTCGAACTCTGCATGGACATCATCCGCGAGGAAAACAAATCCTCGATGGTGAAGTCGCGCGAGGGCGTGCCTACGCCGCAGGAAATCATGGCCGTTCTTGACGATTACGTCATCGGCCAGAAGGATGCCAAGCGCGTTCTGTCGGTTGCGGTACACAATCACTACAAGCGTCTCGCCCATCAGTCCAAGAGCAGCGATATCGAGCTTGCGAAGTCGAACATTCTTCTCGTCGGCCCGACGGGTTGCGGCAAGACCTATCTTGCCCAGACGCTCGCACGCATCATCGATGTGCCGTTCACAATGGCCGATGCAACGACGCTGACCGAAGCAGGCTATGTCGGTGAAGATGTCGAGAACATTATCCTGAAGCTGCTTCAGGCCGCCGATTACAACGTGGAACGCGCACAGCGCGGCATCGTCTATATCGACGAAGTCGACAAGATCAGCCGCAAGTCGGATAACCCGTCCATCACGCGCGACGTGTCGGGCGAGGGTGTCCAGCAGGCGCTTTTGAAGATCATGGAAGGCACCGTCGCTTCCGTGCCGCCGCAGGGCGGCCGCAAGCATCCGCAGCAGGAATTCCTGCAGGTGGACACGACGAACATCCTCTTCATCTGCGGCGGCGCTTTTGCCGGTCTCGACAAGATCATCTCCGCACGTGGCGAGAAGACGTCCATCGGCTTCGGCGCTACAGTCCGTTCGGTCGATGAACGCCGTATCGGTGATGTCTTCAGGAACTGGAGCCGGAAGATCTTCTGAAATTCGGCCTCATTCCGGAATTCGTCGGCCGTCTGCCGGTGATCGCGACGCTCGAAGACCTCGATGTCGATGCTCTGGTGCAGATCCTGACCGAGCCGAAGAACGCGCTCGTGAAGCAGTATCAGCGCCTGTTCGACATGGAAAGCGTCGAGCTGAGCTTCCACGAGGATGCCCTGCGGGCGATTGCCAACAAGGCGGTCGAGCGCAAGACGGGCGCACGTGGCCTGCGTTCGATCATGGAAAGATCCTGCTCGACACGATGTTCGAGCTTCCGACGCTGGAAGGCGTGCAGGAAGTGGTCATCTCCGGCGATGTGGTGGATGGCAGTGCCCGTCCGCTCTATATCTATGCCGAGCGGCAGGACGAAAAGGGTAATGTTTCTGCTTGAGCGGCAACAGCCAATCCATAAAGGGCCGCGCAAGCGGCCTTTTCATGTGCAGACTTGCGCAGGGCTGTTCCTGTCAGTATTGCAGGCGCAGCAACCAGGGTACAGCCTAACTAGATGTTGTACTAAATCACGGTACAGCGCAGGATAGATGACGATTCTATGAAAGCCATCCCGCTACAGGCTATTGAATTGCCGGGTTCGGCTCTCCAAGTATGGACCGAAGCACATTCGTGACCTGCCTCGTGATGAAAGGGGGCGCGGATGTGGCAGTCAGGTTGAAAGACCTGAGAAAGGACTTGAGTTATGACGGGTACTGAACAGAAGACCCCATTGGGTGGTTCTGAAGCGGGCGGTGCAGACGGGCTCTATGCCGTTTTGCCGTTGCGTGACATCGTCGTTTTCCCGCATATGATCGTTCCGCTTTTGTCGGCCGCGAAAAGTCCATTCGCGCGCTGGAGGAAGTGATGGGCGTGGACAAGCAGATTCTGCTTGCCACCCAGAAGAACGCCGCCGATGACGATCCGGCACCGGATGCGATTTTTGAAATCGGCACGATCGCCAATGTATTGCAGCTTTTGAAGCTGCCGGACGGCACCGTCAAGGTGCTGGTCGAAGGCACGGCGCGCGCCAAGGTTTCCAAGTTTACCGACCGCGAAGATTATCACGAGGCCTATGCTGCGGCTTTGCCGGAGCCTGAAGAAGATGCCGTCGAGATCGAGGCGCTTGCCCGCTCGGTGGTTTCCGACTTCGAAAACTACGTCAAGCTGAACAAGAAGATTTCGCCGGAAGTGGTTGGCGCCGCCAGCCAGATCGACGATTATTCCAAGCTTGCCGACACGGTTGCCTCGCATCTCGCGATCAAGATTCCCGAGAAGCAGGAAATGCTGTCGATCCTCTCGGTGCGCGAGCGCCTTGAGAAGGCACTTTCCTTCATGGAAGCCGAAATTTCGGTTCTCCAGGTTGAGAAGCGTATCCGCAGTCGCGTCAAGCGCCAGATGGAGAAGACGCAGCGCGAATATTATCTCAACGAGCAGATGAAGGCGATCCAGAAGGAGCTTGGCGATGGCGAGGACGGTCGCGACGAAGCGGCTGAACTGGAAGAACGCATCAACAAGACCAAGCTTTCCAAGGAAGCCCGTGAAAAGGCGCAAGGCAAGCTGAAGAAGCTGCGCAGCATGAGCCCGATGTCTGCCGAAGCAACGGTCGTCCGCAACTATCTCGACTGGCTCCTGTCCATTCCATGGGGCAGGAAGTCGAAGATCAAGCAGGACCTGAACTTTGCCGAGGAAGTGCTCGATGACGAGCATTTCGGCCTCGACAAGGTCAAGGAGCGCATTGTCGAATATCTCGCGGTGCAGGCTCGCTCGACCAAGATCAAGGGCCCGATCCTCTGCCTCGTCGGCCCTCCCGGCGTCGGCAAGACCTCGCTCGCCCGTTCGATTGCCAAGGCGACAGGCCGTGAATATGTCCGTATGTCGCTTGGCGGCGTGCGTGACGAGGCTGAAATCCGCGGTCACCGCCGCACTTATATCGGTTCGATGCCCGGCAAGGTTATCCAGTCGATGAAGAAGGCGAAGAAGTCCAACCCGCTCTTCCTGCTCGATGAAATCGACAAGATGGGCCAGGATTTCCGCGGCGATCCGTCATCGGCCATGCTCGAGGTGCTGGACCCCGAACAGAACTCGACCTTCATGGATCACTACCTTGAGGTCGAATATGATCTGTCGAACGTCATGTTCGTGACGACGGCCAATACGCTGAACATTCCCGGCCCATTGCTGGATCGTATGGAAGTCATCCGTATTGCCGGCTACACCGAGGATGAAAAGCTCGAGATCGCCAAGCGGCACCTGCTGCCGAAGGCAATCAAGGATCACGCTCTGCAGCCGAAAGAGTTTTCGGTCACGGACGATGCGCTGCGCAATGTTATCCGCCTTTATACGCGGGAAGCAGGTGTGCGTAGCCTCGAACGCGAATTGATGACTCTGGCCCGTAAGGCCGTGACTGAAATCCTGAAGTCGAAGAAGAAGTCGGTGAAAGTCACCGAAAAGAACCTCTCCGACTATCTGGGTGTCGAGCGGTTCCGCTTCGGTCAGATTGACGGCGAAGATCAGGTTGGCGTCGTGACAGGCCTTGCCTGGACGGAGGTTGGCGGCGAATTGCTGACCATCGAAGGTGTCATGATGCCCGGCAAGGGCCGCATGACCGTCACGGGTAACCTCCGCGACGTGATGAAGGATCGATCTCTGCAGCGGCTTCCTATGTACGCTCGCGTGCTATCGATTTCGGCATTGAGCCTCCGCTGTTCGACAAGCGCGACATCCACGTGCACGTGCCGGAAGGTGCGACGCCGAAGGACGGTCCGTCCGCAGGCATCGCCATGGTCACGGCGATTGTCTCCGTGCTGACCGGCATTCCGGTTCGCAAGGACATCGCAATGACCGGTGAGGTCACCCTGCGCGGTCGTGTCCTGCCCATTGGCGGCCTCAAGGAAAAGCTCCTCGCGGCACTGCGCGGCGGCATCAAGAAGGTTCTGATCCCGGAAGAAAACGCCAAGGATCTGGCGGATATTCCGGACAATGTGAAGAATAGTCTTGAGATCGTTCCGGTGTCCCGCGTGGGCGAGGTGCTCAAGCACGCTCTGGTTCGCGAACCCGAACCGATCGAATGGACCGAGCCGGAAACACCGGCGCCTGTACCTTCGGTCGAGGAGGAAACAGGCGCCTCGATGGCCCATTAAGAGCTGTTTATCAGGGCCAACAATCCAAATGCCGGGCAAATTGCCCGGCATTTCTGTGTTTAACCCCGGTTTTCCGGGGTTTTCACGTTGACAGGCTTGGTTTGTGAACCGATTTGAATAAACTCCGACCAATCCGGTCACGTTATCCGTTCCGGTAGATAAAGAAAGGAAATGCCAATGAACAAGAACGAATTGGTTGCCGCAGTTGCGGAAAAGGGCGGTTTGACGAAGGCTGATGCCGGTACTGCTGTTGACGCCGTACTCGCTGCTGTCACCGGTGCCCTGAAGGCTGGTGAAGAAGTCCGTCTGCCTGGCTTCGGCGTTTTCTCCGTTTCGCATCGCGCTGCCTCGACCGGCCGTAATCCTTCGACCGGCAAGGAAGTTGCTATTCCGGCTCGCAACGTGCCGAAGTTCTCGGCTGGCAAGGGCCTGAAGGACGCCGTAAACGGCTAATCATGATCTGGAGGGCGAAAGCTCTTCGAACGGATCGTGACGATAAATTCCCAGCCATCGCGGCATGATCGCGAATGGCTGTCGAGAAGGCCCGGCTTGTCCGGGCTTTTCGTTTATGAGACATTAGTATATCGGACGCGAGATGTTGAGGTGCGATCCGCGGAGACAAGTTTGGCCTAGCCGGCGAGGAGCGCATTTCTCTCGTCGATAAGTTTCCTGTATTGTTCTTGAAATTTAGCCTCTTCGTTTCCGCTCAATGGAAGTCGATCAACGGAAAAGGTTTGTCCGCGTATTATGTCTAGGATACGAATTTCTGTTGGCAAAACTTCTGGCAGAGCTTGTATTAAGAGCCATAATCCAAGTTTCGCAGCCTCGTCCGATAGAGCCGGATCTGAACCAAAATATGGATATATGAAATGTTCAGCGCTTCGCGCATCGCGAACTGAAAGAACGCCTTCTACCTTAACTGTCGCTCCCAGTTCGGCAAAAGTGTAGCTGGATTTGAGGTGCCTTCCGGGACGAAATGGCTCATTCGTCCAACGTCTCCTTTCTATCCACCACCGCAAAAACCATCTCTCAATTTGGGATATAAATCTTTTCTGCTTCTTGGATTGGCAATAATACGTCCTTCGGTACTCTCGTGGAGATCGTTTCCGCCAAATATGTGTGCCCGCACATCGGACCAGAACGGAGTATAGAAGTCTGGACCGTTGGCCTCTCGACCCTCCTCTTTAGCCCTTTCGAGCCGCAGGTCCTCAAGAGTAAGGAGCGCCTCTGAGGGGCCGATGAAAACAATAATTTCAATATTTTATGCAAGTGAATGCGCTCTAGTGGCATGCTGAATCACCTTGGTAATGCAAGTTTAAGGTGTATCATGATGCTACTTATTCGTTTAACGCAATAGAATATAATACTTTAAATAGATGCGATGGGCGCATCAAAAACCTGTCGATAACAGAAAGCCGGGCAGCATGCCCGGCTTCCAATAATTCTCGTTGCTGGTGCTTTATTCAGCAGCCTCTGAACTGCGCTTGGGGCGACGTTCGAGCAGTTCCTTGAGGAAGTGGCCGGTGTAGGAGCGCTTCTCCTTCACAATGTCTTCCGGACGGCCCACGGCGACAATTTCGCCGCCACCATCACCGCCTTCCGGTCCAAGATCGATCACCCAGTCGGCAGTCTTGATGACTTCCAGATTATGCTCGATCACCACGACGGTGTTACCCTGTTCAACCAGTTCGTGCAGCACTTCCAAAAGTTTTGCTACGTCATGGAAGTGCAGGCCAGTAGTGGGTTCGTCCAGAATATAGAGCGTGCGGCCCGTGGCGCGGCGCGACAGTTCCTGGCAAGTTTCACGCGCTGCGCTTCACCGCCGGAAAGCGTCGTCGCCTGCTGGCCGACCTTGATATAGCCGAGGCCCACCTTGACGAGCGTTTCCATCTTGTCGCGCACCGCTGGCACGGCAGAGAAGAACTCCGCACCTTCCTCGACAGTCATATCCAGCACATCGGCGATGGACTTGCCCTTGAACAGGACTTCCAGCGTTTCGCGGTTGTAGCGTTTGCCGTGGCAAACGTCGCAAGTGACATAGACATCCGGCAGGAAGTGCATCTCGATCTTGATGACGCCATCGCCCTGGCAGGCCTCGCAGCGCCCGCCCTTCACGTTGAACGAGAAGCGGCCCGGCTGATAGCCGCGTGCCTTGGCTTCCGGCAGGCCCGCGAACCAGTCGCGGATTGGCGTGAAGGCGCCTGTATAGGTTGCCGGGTTGGAGCGCGGGGTGCGGCCGATCGGCGACTGGTCGATGTCGATCACCTTGTCGAGGAATTCCAGCCCCTCGATGCGGTCATGCTCTGCCGGATGCTCACGCGAACCCATGATGCGGCGCGAGGCGGCCTTGAACAGGGTTTCGATCAGGAAGGTGGATTTGCCGCCGCCTGAAACGCCAGTGACGGCGGTGAAGGTTCCAAGCGGAATATCCGCCGAGACATTTTTCAGGTTATTGCCGCGCGCGCCCACCACGCGAATGCGCTTGGACTTGAAATCTTGCGGCGTTCCGCCGGGACGGCAACTTCCATCGCACCCGACAGATATTTGCCGGTCAGCGAGTTCGCATTGGACATTACGTCCTGCGGCGACCCTTGAGCGATGATCTTGCCGCCATGGACGCCAGCCGCCGGACCGATATCGACCACATAGTCGGCGGTCAGGATCGCATCTTCATCGTGCTCGACCACGATGACCGTATTGCCGAGATCGCGCAGATGGCGCAGCGTGTCGAGGAGACGCGCATTATCACGCTGATGCAGGCCGATGGACGGCTCATCCAGCACGTAAAGCACCCCGGTCAGGCCGGAGCCGATCTGCGAAGCCAAACGAATGCGCTGGCTTTCGCCGCCCGACAGGGTGCCGGAATTGCGCGCCAGCGTCAGATAGTCGAGGCCAACATCGTTGAGGAACTGCAGGCGCTCCCTGATTTCCTTGAGGATGCGGGCGGCAATCTCGCGCTGCTTTTCGTTGAAGCTGCCATCGATGTCGCGGAACCAGGCGTCGGCCTTGCGGATCGACATTTCCGTGATCTCGCCGATGTGCTTCATGCCGACCTTGACCGCCAGCGCTTCCGGCTTCAAACGATAGCCGTTACAGGCGGGGCAGGGCGTTGAGGCCATGAAGCGTTCGATATCTTCACGCGACCATGCCGAATCGGTTTCCTTCCAGCGGCGCTCCAGATTGGGGATCACGCCTTCAAAAGGCTTCGTCGTCTGGTAGGAGCGCAGGCCGTCATCATACTGGAAGGTGATTTCCTTGCCCTTGGTGCCATAAAGAATGGCTTGTCGGGCTTCCTCCGAAAGATCGGCCCATTTTGCGCCAATCTTGAAGCCATAGGCTTTACCAAGCGCTTCCAGCGTCTGATTGTAATAGGGCGACGAAGACCGCGCCCAAGGGGCAATCGCGCCGTCCTTCAGCGCCGCCGTTTCGTCGGGAACGATGAGGTTGGGATCGATGGCCTGCTGCGTGCCGAGGCCGTCACAGGTCGGGCAGGCGCCGAACGGATTGTTGAACGAGAACAGGCGCGGTTCGATTTCAGGAATGGTGAAGCCGGAAACCGGGCAGGCAAATTTTTCTGAGAAAAGAATCCGCTCATGCGTCTCGTTGGCCGACTTGTTGGCCGCACCACCTTCCGCCGTTTCTTCTGGCGGCAGCGGCTTGTCGGCAAATTCGGCAACGGCCAGACCTTCGGCAAGCTTGAGGCAGGTTTCAAGGCTGTCGGCAAGGCGGGTCGAAAGGTCAGCACGGACCACGACGCGGTCCACCACCACATCGATATCGTGCTTGTATTTCTTGTCGAGCGCTGGAACATCAGCAATTTCATAGAAGGTGCCGTCCACCTTGACGCGCTGAAAGCCCTTCTTCTGAAGTTCCGCCAGCTCTTCTTGTACTCGCCCTTGCGGCCACGAACGATGGGCGCGAGGATATAAAGGCGCGTGCCTTCTTCCAGCGCCATGACGCGATCAACCATCTGGCTGACTGTCTGGCTTTCGATGGGAAGACCGGTCGCCGGCGAATAGGGCACACCCACGCGCGCAAAGAGCAGGCGCATATAGTCGTAGATTTCGGTGACGGTGCCGACCGTCGAACGCGGATTGCGGCTTGTCGTCTTCTGTTCGATGGAAATGGCGGGGACAGGCCGTCGATCTGGTCGACATCCGGCTTCTGCATCATTTCGAGGAACTGGCGCGCATAGGCTGAAAGGCTTTCGACGTAGCGGCGCTGGCCTTCCGCATAGATCGTATCGAAGGCAAGCGAGGATTTTCCCGAGCCGGAAAGCCCCGTCATCACGATCAGCTTGTCGCGAGGCAGATCGAGATCGACATTTTTCAGATTGTGTTCGCGCGCGCCACGTATGGAAATGAATTTCTGATCGCTCATTCCGCGTCCTGCCTGCTCATATTGCCATGGATAAACGGGCGCCGAATGGTGAAACACGTCGCGCCGGTACCTAATATGGGGTGAAACCCTCCAATAAGAAGGGGCTCCGGTCATTCATCGGTGCACTCTTATCATTAGAACAAATATCGAACAACCAGCCTTCTGATAGGCGATACGAAATGTGAACGCAAGAGCGTTGACTGTCACTCCTGACAGGAGCAGACTACCTTTACTCGCTGATAGCGGAGAGGTGCCGCGGTGGGATGACACGGCATCGGCAAGAGGTCCGCAGGAGGCGGGAAGACCCAGTAGGGAGGTAAAGGAGCATGAGTCCACCTGACTACGTTGCCTAGCTTTCACAAGGATGAAAGCACAATCCGTTTCGGTTGCGGCAGCATCTTTTCGCAAGGAATGATGCCTCGTTGATCGAAAGTGCGATTGCCGACAATTTGAATTTGCGCGGACTGCAAATGGCTGTGCGCCTTTGTGATCCGAAAAGACCTGCCGACGAATTAATGTCGACACATGAGCATTGCTCGAACCCCAAGCCCTGCGCGCCAAAGATACAGTGAGCGGCAGGGCTTTTCCTTGAAGCGGATCCAGCGTCCGAAGTGCGGGTGAATATCTTCCACGAGGTGGTGGGTGGAGCCGTTTTGAAATTAAGGCAGATGCAGTTTTAGGCCCCGAAATGACGCAAACTGCATTTTCAGCACAGGAAACGGTCAAAAACCTCTGAAATTTGTGGCGAACGCATGGCTTTTAGTGTCGGAAGGTTGCATTTTGAACAAAACAAGAACATAAACTCTGTGGACATTGACGAATTCACCGGCCCGGATTGAACATGCGTTGAGCCAGTCCTGTAAGGTGAAGATAGAGTTTCTGGTGATGGCGCATCGTTGCGCCTGATCTTTCATTTGGAAAGTGCCTCTTGTCTGTGCGAAGTCGTACGGAAAGAGTGTGCATGCAAGACCCGGAGTAATTTTTCGATGGCTGGTAGCGTCAACAAAGTCATTCTGGTCGGCAATCTTGGTGCCGATCCGGAAATTCGTCGCCTGAATTCCGGCGACATGGTTGCCAATCTGCGCATTGCAACGTCGGAAAGCTGGCGCGACCGCCAGACCGGCGAACGCAAGGACCGCACCGAATGGCACAGCGTCGTCATTTTCAATGAGAACCTTGCCAAGGTCGCGGAACAATATCTGAAGAAGGGTGCCAAGGTTTATATCGAGGGCGCACTCCAGACCCGCAAGTGGCAGGATCAGAACGGCAATGACCGTTACTCGACGGAAGTTGTGCTGCAGAAGTTCCGCGGTGAACTGCAGATGCTCGACAGCCGTGGTGAAGGCGGCGGCGAAGGCCGTTCGTTCGGCGGTGGTGGCAATCGCAACCAGATGTCCGATTATTCCGGCGGCGGTGACTTCGGCTCGTCGGGTCCATCCAATCAGGGCGGTGGCAGCGGCGGCGGCGGATTCTCTCGCGATCTGGATGACGAAATTCCATTCTGAGAACCGGTGTAATCCAATCTATAAGAAAAATACGATAAGGCGCTGTTTTACAGCGCCTCAGGCTGACAAACCCGTTGATATTTTTCGGCGGGTTTTGTTTTTAGGAGGGCCGCGTTTTGCGACAGCGTTTGCGCGATGTTGCAAGTGGCCGCAGCCGCTCATGCGGTGGCTGCCCCTGGCGCTTTGTTCAGCGCCATTGCGATCTTCTTGATATTCTGTGCTGCGGCCTGCAGCAGACATTGGCAGGCGACGCGGACAAGGCCTCGAAAGCGGGCGTAGCGGTGGCCGTGCAGCTGCTTGGCGTCGGCAAAGGATCGCTCCACCGTTTCCTTGCGCCGCTTATAGATCGCTTTTCCCCAAACTGTGAGACGCTGGGCGTCAGTGCGTTGGCGGGCGTCCTGCCAGACATGCCGGGTGATGGTGCGGATGGCCTTGGCGTTGGACGTGCAGGATGCGCGCAGCGGGCAGGTCCGGCAGATGGCCGGATCGGATACATAATGCTTGTAACCGTTGCGGTCGGTCGTGGCATAGGTGAGCAATTGCCCCTCGGGGCAGCGATAGCCATCGGCATCGGTTTCGAATGCGAACTTCGACTTGCGCATCATGCCGTCCCGCGGCGGCGTCGGAGTGCGGTAGCCGGTGACGCCGAGGATATGGCGATCCTCCAAACCCTGGGCAATGGCCGCTGTCGCATAACCGGCATCCAGCCCGACCGCGCCAACCGCGAAGTCAAAGCGTCGACGCTGCCGATCCAGACGGTCGAGGTAGACGCGACTGTCATGCACATTGGCCGGTGTGACGTGGATGTCGGTGATGATGGCGAGCTTTCCATCCACCGTGCGGTGGTCGAGATAGTAGAAGCCCTTCGGCTTGCCGTCGCGCACCATATAGCCGCTTTCCGGATCGGTGCGCGACACCTTGGTTTCCGTCGCCCGCGGTTCGCGCTCTTTCTCCCTCAGAGGCTTTTGACCATGCAGCGCCCGCTCGACATCGATTGCCCGGTCGAGAGCAGCCCAGTAGTCGGCGCGCGACTTCTCGATCATCGCGAGATCGTATTTGCCCTTGTTGGCATTGGCCTTCAGATGTGTGCTGTCGGTATAAAGCACCGTCCCATCGACCAGTCCGTGCCTGATCGCCTGTTCAACGATGTGGTCGAAAATGTCCTGGGCGACCGATGTGTCGTTAAAGCGCCGCCGCCGGTTCTGGCTCAGTGTCGAGGCGTCGAACACCGCATCGCTCAGCTTCAGGCGCAGGAACCAGCGATAGGCGACATTGACCTCGATCTCACGCACCAGCTGACGCTCCGAGCGCACGCCGAACAGGTAGCCGATGAACAGCGCCTTGAACATCAAGGTCGGATCGAGCGGCGGACGGCCGTTGTCGGGGCAATAAAGCCCAGCAACCCGATCATGGATGAAAGAGAAGTCCATCACCGCATCGATCTTGCGAAGCAGATGATCTTTGGGGACCAGTTGATCGAGTGTCACCATCTCGAGCGCGGTCTGTGCGGCGGCTGGTTTCTTCAACATATCCCAATGAATCACAAAACCCCAGGCATAGCCAGGGGTTTGTCAGCAGCCTGAGGCGCTGTTTTACAGCGCCTTTTCTATTGGTCATAGTTCTAAATCCGCTGAATGCGCAGTGTCGGCTTGCGACTTCGCCGGTTCTGTCAGCGCGACTTGTCCGCAGATGAAATCTGCTCGCCATCTTCTTTGGTGAATGAAGCAACCGGGTTCTCCAGAAGCGGCAAAACCAGTTCGGAGGGACGGCACAGCCGGGTGCCGCGCGGCGTTTCGACAATCGGCCGATTGATCAGAATCGGATGAGCCATCATGAAATCGATCAGCTCGTCATCGGTCCATTTCGGATCGGACAGCCCGAGTTCGGCATAGGGTGTGCCTTTCTCACGCAGCAGCTCGCGCGGCGTCAGATTCATTGCGGCCAGCAAACCGACCAGGCGTTCGCGCGTGGGTGGGGTCTGCACATATTCGACTATGACAGGTTCTTCACCGCTGGCGCGGATCATCGCCAGCGTATTGCGTGAAGTACCGCATTTCGGATTATGGAAAATAGTGATGGTCATCGAAACTTTCCGCCGTGGCCAGTGAATGAAGGAATCATGTTTTTAGCTGTTTTCGTCATTCTCGATAGAAAATTCCATCCTGTCAGCCGAAAAACGGGTCAGCGAATACTGGATCGGCCGTCCTTCCGTGTCGATGTTTACCGCGCGCGCCGTAAGCACGATGGCGCCGGGAGACAGTTTCAGGTTTCCAAGGTCTTCCGGGTCGGCATGACGGGCCGATATGACGGTCGATTTTCGCAGGTAATCGGCAATGCCGGCTGCTTTGAACGCAGCCGTGATCGAGCCGCTTTCCGCATAATCCTCCGCAAAGGAAGGAAAGCGTGCGGCATCGATCCAGTGGGTCGCAATCGAAATGGAGTAGCCATCGGCATTGTGCATCGTTTCAAGCCGGATCACGTCGTCACCGGGATGCAGCGCCAGCGCATGAGCAATATCCGGAGAGGCGGGTTCGATACCTGAAGCCAGCAAAATCCCCGCATATCCCGCACCTGCGAAGCCAGCGATTGCGAAATGCGGGTGCGCCGCCCGATCTGGTAGGTGAGGCGCCTTGCATTGGCAACGAAAGTGCCGCGCCCTTGTTCGGCACGCAGCACGCCTTCCTGCGTGAGTGCTGCAATGGCGCTGCGCACCGTATGGCGATTGACCCCAAACCTGTCGGCAAGTTCCATCTCGGCAGGCATCCGAGCACCGGACTGAAGCTTCCCGGCCCTGATCTCGCCGCGTATCTCGTCGGCAATCTGCCGCCAGATGGCAACGCCGCTGTTTCTCTCAATTCGTCTCGTCTTTGTCATCAACTGTCATCGTCCTGTCATTGGCAGGGTGTATCCATTCTGATATTGTATAGTTGTCTATATAACTAGACAAATCGGAAGAGCAAGTCAACAAGATCTCAAAGGGCAGGGAAGCTCATGTACGGTACGGAGCAGAGTGCGAAGGGAGGCGGAGCCGGTTCCGCCACTGAAAGCGGAAAGGCACCGGATGCCGTGCAGATTGCACGGCAGGCAAGCATGGCAGTTCTTGCGCGTGCAAGTGGCGAAGAACTGCAAGCCTTCTGGCAGGCATGGTCCGACAAGCCGGAATTCGAAGTTCTGCGCGGGCCGGAAACCGGTCTCGTAATGCTGCGAGGCCGCATCGGCGGCGGGGTGCCCCTTTAATGTCGGCGAGGCAACGGTCACGCGCGCGACGGTGCGGCTTGCCGATGGTTCGGTCGGTCATTCCTACGCACTTGGCCGCGATCAGGAAAAGGCGCGCCTTGCCGCTCTTTTCGATGCGCTGTGGCTGGATGGAGGCCGCCGCGATGCGGTGGAAACGCAAGTGCTGAACGTCTTGCGCCAGCGGCTCGACGACGCCGACGCCACGCTGCGCAGCGAAGCTGCCGCCACCAAGGTTGATTTCTTCACAATGGTCCGGGGAGACAATTGATGCTCCATAATTCTCCAGCTTTCGAGGGTGGCTTCGCCAATCCGGTGACGGATGCGCAATCGGCTTTTCATGCCGTCATGCACGCCATGGCCAATCCCGGCCGCATCTATCCGCTGGCTCGCGCAGCCACACCGCCGCAGCCACTGACGCCTGAACTGGGTACTATTGCAGCAACCCTGCTCGATCATGACGCGACGGTCTGGTGCGATGCAGCGATAGCTACCGATCAAGATGCAACCGCCTGGCTTACTTTTCACACCGGCGCGCCGCGTGTCGATAGAGCCGACGCGGCGCAATTTGCTCTGGTCAGCAATCTATCGCTGCTGCCGTCCCTGGCAGAGTTTTCGCAGGGCGATGCCGAGTTTCCTGATCGTTCGACAACCATTGTTCTCGCTGTTGCATCGCTGACAAGCGGGCAGGGTTTTGTACTCAAAGGCCCCGGTATCGATGGTGAACGTGCGCTTCACGTCGAAGGTCTGCCGCAGGACTTCATCAATCAATGGCGCGAGAACGGTGCACAATATCCGCTGGGCATTGATCTTGTTCTGGTCTGCGACGGTGCTGTTGCAGCGCTTCCCCGCACAACGCGCGTAAGCAATCTGGAGGGCTGAAAATGTATGTTGCCGTAAAGGGTGGCGAAACAGCCATCCGCAATGCCCACCGTCTTCTTGATGATCGCCGTCGCGGCGACCGTTCGGTCCCGGCACTACGTCTCGATCAGATTGTCGAGCAGCTTGCGCTGGCGGTTGATCGCGTCATGGCCGAAGGTTCGCTCTATGACCGCGAACTGGCCGCACTTGCCGTCCGTCAGTCGCGCGGCGATCTGATCGAGGCGATCTTTCTGGTGCGCGCCTACCGCACCACCTTGCCGCGCTTTGGCTACTCCCGTCCGATGGAAACCGCCCAGATGCTGATCGAGCGCCGTATTTCGGCGACCTATAAGGATCTGCCCGGTGGCCAGCTTCTGGGGCCGACTTTCGATTATACGCATCGGCTTCTTGATCCGGATCTGGCAGGCGATGTGGTCGTGCCGGAACCGGAAATGCGTGAAGCTGAAATCCAGGAAACCCCGCGCGTAACCGATATTCTCGGCGTCAACGGGATGATCGAGGATGACGGTTCCCTGCCGGACGATCATGAACCGGGCGATCTCACCCGCGAACCCTGGACATTTCCGATGGAACGCGACCTACGCCTTCAGGCACTGGCGCGTGGCGACGAAGGCTTCCTGCTGGCGCTCGGCTATTCCACCCAGCGCGGTTATGGCAACAACCATCCGTTTGTTGGCGAAATCCGCATTGGCGAAGTGGATGTCGAGTTCGACGTGCCGGAACTCGGCTTTGCCGTCTCGCTCGGCCGCGTGCAGCTGACCGAATGCCAGATGGTCAACCAGTTCAAGGGGTCGGCCAAGCAGCCGCCGCAATTCACGCGCGGCTATGGGCTGGTGTTCGGCCAGAGTGAGCGTAAGGCCATGTCCATGTCGCTCTGCGACCGTGCGCTGCGTGTTCGCGAGTTCGATACGGATGTGACCGCTCCCGCACAGGACGAGGAATTCGTCATTTCCCATTCCGACAATGTGCAGTCCACCGGCTTTGTCGAGCACCTGAAACTGCCGCACTACGTGGATTTCCAGGCAGAACTCGATCTCATCCGCCGCATGCGGGCGGAATATGAAGAAGCGCAGCACCAGAACAAAGAGGCCGCCGAATGAGCGATCTGGCCAATTACAACTTCGCCTATCTGGACGAACAGACCAAGCGGATGATCCGCCGCGCCATCCTGAAGGCAATTGCCGTTCCGGGCTATCAGGTGCCTTTCGCCAGTCGTGAAATGCCGATGCCCTATGGCTGGGGCACCGGCGGCGTGCAGGTAACCGCCTCGATCATCGGGCCGGATGATGTGCTGAAGGTCATCGACCAAGGGGCGGACGACACGACGAACGCCGTCTCGATCCGCGCTTTCTTCCAGAAGACTGCCGATGTTGCCGTGACCACCCATACGGGCGAGGCGACGATCATTCAGACCCGTCACCGCATTCCGGAATATCCGCTGACCGAAGGGCAGGTGATCGTCTATCAGGTGCCGATCCCGGAACCGCTGCGTTTTCTGGAGCCGCGGGAAACCGAGACGCGCAAGATGCACGCGCTGGCCGAATATGGCCTCATGCATGTGAAGCTCTACGAAGATATTGCGCGTCACGGCCATATCGCCAAGACCTATGATTATCCGGTGATGATCGAGGGGCGTTATGTGATGGCACCGTCGCCCACGCCGAAATTCGACAATCCGAAAATGCATATGTCTCCGGCATTGCAGCTGTTCGGTGCCGGTCGTGAAAAACGCATTTATGCCGTCCCGCCTTACACGCAGGTGGTGAGCCTCGATTTCGAGGATCATCCGTTCGAAGTGCAGAAGTTCAAGGACCCATGTGCGCTCTGCGGCGCGAAGGGCGTCTATCTGGATGAAGTCGTGCTGGATGATCGTGGCGGCTCGATGTTCGTCTGCTCCGACACCGATTTTGCGAAGACCGTCAGGCCAACGGCCATTTCGGCCATCTGGCTGCGAATAAGGAGGCAGCAGAATGAACAACGAACCTCTGCTGAGAGTAAACAGCCTGTCGAAGTTTTACGGCAATCGTCGCGGCTGTGCAGACATTTCCTTCAATCTGTGGCCGGGCGAAGTGCTGGCCATCGTCGGTGAATCCGGTTCTGGCAAGACGACGCTCCTGAACAGTCTGGCAACCCGCCTGGAACCGACTTCCGGCACGGTTGAATACCGGATGCGCGACGGTGAATTCCGCGATCTCTACAAGATCGGCGAGGCGGAACGCCGCTTTCTGATGCGGACGGACTGGGGCTTTGTTCACCAGAACCCGGCAGATGGATTGCGCATGACCGTTTCGGCGGGTGCCAATGTCGGCGAACGCCTGATGGCCGTCGGTGAACGTCATTATGGCAATATCCGCTCGACAGCCACGGAATGGCTCGGTCGTGTTGAAATTGCCTCAGACCGTATCGACGACCAGCCGCGCGCCTTCTCCGGCGGTATGCGCCAGCGCTTGCAGATTGCCCGCAATCTGGTGACCGCTCCGCGTCTTGTCTTCATGGATGAACCGACCGGCGGTCTCGATGTGTCTGTGCAGGCGCGCCTTCTCGACCTTCTGCGCGGCCTTGTCAGCGATCTCGGCCTTTCGGTTGTCATCGTGACCCACGATCTAGCAGTGGCGCGTCTTCTGTCCCATCGCATCATGGTCATGAAAGACGGCCATATTGTCGAACAGGGCCTGACCGACCGCGTGCTGGACGATCCGCAGGCGCCATATACGCAGCTACTCGTGTCGTCAATTCTGCAGGTTTAGTAAACTAAAACAGATATTTGTAGCATGTTGTCCCTAAATTAGCCGAACTTCATGCGCGAGGTGAAAAATGTCTATGTTGCAAACATCAACCCCGCTCGCCGTCACCGATGTCACGAAAACCTTCGTCATGCATCTTCAAGGCGGCATCGAACTTCCGGTCGTTCGCGGCGTGAATTTCGAACTCCATGCCGGTGAATGCGCCGTGCTTGGTGGCCCTTCGGGCGCGGGCAAAAGCTCGATCCTGAAAATGGTCTACGGTAATTATGCGGTCAATGGCGGTTCAATCCTGATCCGTCATGCCGACGCGGTTGTCGATCTTGCCACCGCCGATCCGCGTGAAGTGCTGGCGGTGCGTCGTGACACGATTGGCTATGTCAGCCAGTTTCTGCGCACGCTGCCACGCGTTGCGGCAATCGATGTGGTTGCCGAACCGCTGGTTGCGCGCGGCGTTGATCGTGAAGCGGCGCTGAATCGCGCGCGCGAACTTCTGGCGCAGCTCAATCTGCCCGAACGGCTGTGGGCCTTGCCGCCGGCGACCTTCTCCGGCGGTGAACAGCAGCGCGTGAACATCGCGCGCGGTTTCATCACGGATCATCCGGTGTTGCTGCTTGATGAGCCTACCGCCTCGCTCGATGCGAAGAACCGTGCGGTCGTGGTCGATCTCATCAAGGCCAAGAAGGAGCAGGGCGTCGCCATGCTCGGCATTTTCCACGATGAAGACGTGCGCACGGAAGTTGCCGACCGGATTATCGACGTGACGGCTTTCTCCGAGGGGCTGGCATGACCAAACTCTCGGTGGAGCCGCTGGTGCAAGGAACCGCTATCGTCAGCGGTTGCACACTTGGTCGCTATACGGAGATTGGTGAGCGCAGCCGCGTTTCGGAAACCGTGCTGGGCGACTATTCCTATCTCGGCGTCGATTGCGAAATCTGGTGCGCGGAGATCGGCAAGTTTTCCAATATCGCAAGCCATGTGCGCATCAACGCCACCAACCATCCGACATGGCGTCCGACGCTGCATCATTTCACCTATCGTGCCGGTGATTACTGGCCGGAGGAAAAGGATGAGACGGAGTTTTCGAGTGGCGTCGCGGCAATGCGGTGAAGATCGGTCACGACACTTGGCTCGGCCATGGCTCCACCATCTTGCCGGGTGTGACGGTTGGCAATGGTGCCGTTGTCGGTGCTGGTGCGGTGGTGAGCAAGGATGTGGCCCCTATACGATCGTGGGCGGTGTGCCTGCGCACCTCATTCGTGAGCGCTTCGATGCAGCGACCGGTAATCGTCTGGATCGATTGGCCTGGTGGGACTGGAACCATGAGCGTCTGCGCGAAGCGCTCGATGATTTCCGTGCGCTCGATATCGAAGCTTTCCTCTCGAAATATGAAACACCCGCCAATGCAAATGCGGTGATGAAAGAGCTATCCAATGGCTAATGAAATCGTTCTGAAAAATGCGCAGATCGTACTCGCTGACGAGATTGTTTCCGGTTCAATCCTGATCCGTGACGGCAAAATCGCAGCCATCGATCAAGGCAATGCCAATGGCGGCGATGACATGGATGGCGATTATGTCATTCCGGGTCTGATCGAGCTGCACACGGATCAGCTGGAAAGCCATTATGCGCCGCGTCCGAAAGTGCGCTGGAATGTCGATGCAGCGGTTCAGGCGCATGATGCGCAGGTCGCAGCGTCCGGCATCACGACGGTTTTCGATGCGATGCGCGTCGGCACGGACTATGACCGCGACTTCGTGGGCACGGATATGCGGATGCTTGCGGATGCCATCGAAAGCGGTGTTCGCGAGAATCGCCTACGTGCCGACCACTTCCTGCATCTGCGCTGTGAAGTTTCCTCAGCGGACTGCCTTGAGACATTCGAGCTTTTCGCAGGTGACGACCGCGTAAAACTTGCTTCGCTGATGGATCATGCGCCTGGCCAGCGTCAATTCGTTGATCTTGAGACCTATCGCACCTATTACATGCGCAAGATGAAGCTCACGGATGAGGAGTTCCGGGTGCATTGTGAAAAGCGCATGGCGGATTCGGACGCCTATTCGGCCAAACATCGCCGCGCCATTGCGGAACTGGCAGCAGCGCGCAGCATCGTTCTGGCCAGCCATGATGATGCGACCAGCGCGCATGTCGATGAATCACTCGACCACGGTGTGCGGATCGCCGAATTTCCGACCACGATAGAAGCCGCCAATGCCTCGAAAGGTGCAGGGCTTTCCATTCTGATGGGCGCGCCGAACATCGTTCGCGGCGGCTCGCATTCCGGCAACATCGCCGCGCGCGATCTGGTGGACAATGGCAGCCTCGACATCCTGTCGTCGGATTATATTCCGTTCAGCCTTATTCAGTCGGCATTCGGTCTGGCTTCCGGCGAACGCCCGATTGCGTTGCCGGATGCGATCCGACTTGTAACCAAGAATCCTGCTGACGCGATGGCTATGGATGATCGCGGCGAGATCGCTATTGGAAAGCGAGCCGACCTGGTTCGCGTGCGTCCGAAAGGTGCAATTCCGGTTGTCCGCACTGTCTGGCGCGAAGGCGAGCGGGTGCTTTGATGCAGATGCAATCCGATATGCCGAAAGGCTGTTTCGTTGCCGTCGTCGGCCCAGCGGGCCGGCAAGGACACGATCATGGATGCGGCGCGTGTGGCTCTTGCGGGCGACACGCGTTTTCATTTCGTACGCCGTATCATCACGCGTCCGCAAATGCCGGGAACGGAAGATCATGACAGTCTGGATGAAGCGAGCTTTGCAAAGTCGGCAGGTGAGGGCGCTTTCGCCCTGCACTGGCAGGCGCATGGTCTGAGCTATGGATTGCCGAAATCGCTCGAGGATGAAATCGCTGACGGTACGGTGGTGATCGCCAATGTCTCGCGTCGGGTCTTGAGCGATATCCGCAGGCTCTACACGTCGCGCTCAGTGGTGATGATAACGGCCCGACCGGACGTTCTGGCAGAACGGCTTGCCTTACGCGGTCGCGAAAGCCGGGAGGAAATCGCGGCGCGGCTTAAGCGCGAAGTGAGCTTCGATGACGGTGCCGGGGATGTTGTCACAATTGACAATTCCGGCAATGTCAGTGCGTCCACAGAGTCTTTCCTTCAACATTTGAAGGAAATAACTGTAAAACAGTCGCTTAAATAAATTCTCTATAGCGATGTGTAAATTTACACAAACGTCATTATGCTTTCATCGCAGTGTCATGGAAGCAATTCAGATTAAGCATGAATGGAGACGAATTCATGCTTCAACTGAAAAACATAACGCGCCGCTATAATGACAAGGTGGCGGTTTCGGGCGTGGACCTCGAAATCGAACCGGGCACGTTTGTGGGAATTATCGGCGCTCAGGCGCGGGCAAATCGACGCTTCTGCGCATGATCAATCGCCTTGTCGAGCCTTCAGAGGGAACCATTCACTGGGATGGCCGCGACGTTACCGGGCTGAAAGGCTCAGGCCTGCGGGACTGGCGCGCGCAATGCGCCATGATTTTCCAGCATTTCAATCTGGTCGACCGTCTGGATGTCCTGACCAACGTCCTGATGGGGCGCCTGAACTATGTTTCGACGCCCAAGTCGCTCCTGCGCATCTGGAGCGATGAAGAACGTCTGATCGCGCTTTCCGCCTTGCAGCAGTTCGACATTGCGCATCTTGCAGCGCATCGCGCCGATGAACTTTCGGGTGGCCAGCAGCAGCGTGTGGCGATTGCCCGCGCTCTGGTTCAGCAACCCCGCATTATTCTCGCAGACGAGCCGATTGCATCGCTCGATCCGCGCAACACCCGCAGCGTCATGGACGCTCTGCGTCGCATCAATCGCGAATATGGCATTACGGTTCTTTGCAATCTGCACTCGCTCGATATTGCGCGCAGCTATTGCGACCGTCTCGTCGGTATGTCGGCTGGCAAGATCGTATTCCGCGGCACACCGTCAATGCTGACCGAAATGGCGGCGCGAGACCTTTACGGCATGGAAGCTGCTGACGTCATCGATGCAGATGAGCAGGACGAAACAATGCCAATGCCGGTTCCGCAGTCGGCCGAAGCCGTTCTGCGCCAGCTTTCCGCCTGAGCGCACAAAGCTCCGGAAAAAACACGCTCCAAACTCAGGATTAACAGGAGATACCTATGCTTAACCGTAGAAACTTTCTGGCGGCTGCTGCGCTTACCGCAACGCTGACCATGCCAATGATGGCCTCCACCGCTCAGGCTGCCGACTGGAGCAAGGATTATCCGGAAATCGTTCTGGGTGTGATTCAGCCGAAAACGCCTCGACCACTTCTGACCGTTATGCGCCTCTGGCCGCCTATCTCGGCAAGGAACTTGGCACCAAGGTCACGCTGCGCGTCGCCAACGACTATGCCGCTGTCATCGAAGGCCAGCGCGCCGGTAACATCCAGATCGCATTCTATGGCCCGGCTTCCTACTCCCGTGCCGTGATGACCGGCGTTGAAACCACGCCACTTGTCAACCAGCGCCATGACACCGGCGTCAACGGCTATTACTCGGTTGTTTATGTGCGCGCCGACAGCCCGTACAAGACCATGGAAGACCTCAAGGGCAAGACCATTGCTCTCGTCGATCCGAACTCGACCTCGGGCAACAACGCCCCGCGCTTCTTCCTCAACCGCGAAGGCTATAGCGTCGATACGTTCTTCGGTAAGAACTTCTTCGCTGGCAGTCATGAAAACGCCGTGCTCGCTCTCGCGCAGGGTACCGCTGATGCCGCTGCGAATTCCTGGAACTCGGAAGACGATTCCAACCTGACCCGCATGGTCAGCCGCGGCGTTCTGAAAGATGCCAACGGCAAGGCAATGACGAAGGACGATTTCCGCATCATCTTCAAGTCGGACTTCCTTCCTGAAGGCCCATTCGCTGTTCTCAGCACCCTGCCGGACCAGTTGAAGGCCGATATCAAGCAGGCTTTCCTCGACATGCCGAAGAAGGACAAGGCCGGCTTTGACGCGCTTTCCGACGGTAAGGATCAGGAATTTGTAGCGACCGAAGCCAAGGATTATGAGCCGATCATCGAGATGCTCAAGTTCAACGACAAGGCTCGCAAGTCCTGATCCGTGAGAAATTGAAGTGCCGGAACCTAACCCGTTCCGGGCATTTTCATAGGAAAGATTGCATGACGATATCCTCACTTGACGGCAGTGGAGCAAAAAGCCTGCTTGCCGATTATCGCAGGGAGGTCGGCAAACGGCGTCTCTACGGTATCGCGCTTCTTCTCGCGCTTGTCGTTGTCGCCATTGCTGCCTCCGTCGTTGCCGATGTTCGGCCGGGCACGCTGGTCGAAAATCTCTTTCGCTTTACAAGCTATCTCGGTCGTATTCTGCCGGATCTGACCATTGCCAATTTCCGGGGCGACCTTGCTGCCTGGTATTGGAACCTCGGCGGCTGGCTCAAGATGCTGTTTGAGACGCTGCTGATCGCCTATCTGGCTACCCTGATCGGGGCAGCCGTTGCTTTCGCCGCGTCATTTGCGGCTTCATCCAATATGGCTCCCAATTCGACGGTGCGTTTCATTGTTCGTCGCGGGCTGAGCTGCTGCGTACGGTTCCTGAAATCGTCTTCGCGCTGCTTTTCGTTATCGCTTTCGGGCTTGGACCGATGGCCGGTGTGCTGGCGCTGATGCTTCACACAACAGGTGCGCTGGGCAAGCTGTTCTCCGAAGTGGTCGAGAACATCGATATGCGTCCGGTGGAGGGTATCCGCGCCTCGGGCGGCTCCGGCCTGCAGGTCATTCGCTTTGCCGTGCTTCCGCAAGTGGCTGCGAATTTCGCTTCCTACGGCCTGCTGCGCTTTGAAATCAATGTGCGCGGCGCTTCCGTCATGGGCTTTGTCGGGGCAGGTGGCATCGGGCAGGAACTGCTCACCTCCATCCGCCAGTTCTATTACAGCGATGTCAGCGCCATCCTGCTTCTGATTATCGTGACCATTGTTGTCATCGATCTCATTACGCAGCGCATTCGTCACGCATTGCTTGGCCGTATTGGTTGAGGAGCATGATCCCGAAAAGTGGGAACCGCCTACGCGGGGAAATTAGTCCACTGGACTAATTTCTAATCCCGCTTCGATCAGAAAAAGATCATGCTCAAACAGAAGAGAGAATTATGACCGATATTGCACAAAGTCTCCCGCGAGGCACACGCGCACGAAAAGGAACTCCGGGCGGAACATGCCGAATTGTTCGGCAATGGGCGCACTTGGCGCAATCTGGCGATTTTAAGCGTAGCTCTTATCGCTTCGGTCTGGTTCGCCTTCTACTGGCTCGATTTTTCGCTGCTGCGCATTCTGAACGGTCTCGGTCGCCTTGGCGATTTCGCCTTGATGATGATGCCGCCATCGTCCGGCGGACGTTTCAACCTTTATCTGTGGTCGATGATGGAAACGCTGGCAATCGCCTATCTCGGCACATTGCTGGCGGCAATCCTCGCCTTTCCGTTCGGTTTTCTGGCGGCGAAGAACATTATCCCGAATGTCTTCCTGCATTTCGGCATTCGCCGCTTCCTCGACACCATTCGCGGCGTCGATACGCTGATATGGGCGCTGATCTGGGTGTCGGTGGTGGGGCTTGGACCGTTCGCCGGTATTCTCGCCATCGCCTGCTCGGATTTCGGGGCATTCGGCAAGCTTTTCTCCGAAGCCATTGAAGGGGCTGACAAGAAGCCGGTCGAAGGTGTGGTGTCATCGGGCGGCGGCAGGCTGCACGGTTATCGCTTCGGCGTGCTGCCGCAGGTTCTGCCGCTGATCGGCAGTCAGGTGCTTTACTTCTTCGAGTCGAATACCCGCTCGGCCACCATCATCGGCATTGTCGGGGCAGGCGGCATTGGCGCGCATCTGGCAGAACAGATCAAGGTCCTGAACCTTCAGGATGTTTCCTTCCTGATTATCATGATCCTGATCGCCGTCGCCGTCATCGACTGGTTCTCGTCCAAGCTTCGTCACGCCATGATCGGCAAGAAGGCGCAGAAATCGGCTTAACCGTTGATGAGTGTCTTGATGCCGTCGGCAACGAACTGAACGGCAAGCGCTGCCAGAATGACGCCGAGAAGGCGGGTCAGGATGGAACGACCGGTTTCGCCAAGGAACCGGTCGACGCGCTCCGCCAGCAGCAACACGAGATAGGTAATCAGCAGGCAGACGAAGATAACGCCAAGCAGCGCCAAACGCGGTCCGACACCGTGGAATGAGTCCGACGTCAGCACGATAGCCGAAATCGCGCCCGGACCGGCGATCAGCGGAATAGCGAGCGGGAAGGCGGCTATATTGCGGATATGGTCCTTGGTGATGGCGACCTCCGCGCTCTTTTCCTTGCGCTCCGTTCGCTTCTCGAAAATCATTTCAAAAGCGATCCAGAACAGGAGAAGACCACCGGCAACGCGGAACGCGCCAATGGTAATGCCGAACATGCCGAGGATCTGCGCGCCCGCAATCGCAAAGAGCGCCATCACGATGAAGCCGATGATCGAGGCGCGAAGCGCCACCTGTCCGCGGTGGTGCCGCTCCATGCCGGGCGTCAGGGCCAGAAACAATGGCGCCAGCCCGGGCGGATCGATTGTGACAAGCAGGGTGACGAACGCGCTGAAAACCGTATCGTAGAAACCCATACTGCAAGCGCCCTTCTTGTTGGCATGTTATGCTCGATCGGATACAGGAATTGTAGACGATCGACGGCACATGGTCGACGCAAAGCGCAATGACGGGCAACATCATTGCTCAATCTTTATGTGAATATCTTTTAAGTCATTGAATTGACAAACGGAAATAGGCCGCCGAAACGGTCGCGAAATTGGCGTTTTTGCTGGTTTCCGTTATAAAGTGACTTTATCGATTCTGTTGAGAAAGAAATCTGAATAGTGTCAGATCAAACGCCTCCACCCGGTTCCGACGATATGAATGGTGGCCCAAACGGCGGCCCTAGCGGTATCGAACCGATTTCCATTATCGAGGAGATGCAGCGCTCCTATCTCGATTACGCGATGAGCGTTATCGTGAGCCGTGCGCTGCCCGATGTGCGCGACGGCCTGAAGCCCGTGCATCGCCGCATTCTCCACGCCATGAACGAGATGAACCTCGCCTACAACCGCCCCTACCGTAAGTCGGCGGGTGTGGTCGGTGAGGTCATGGGTAAGTATCACCCGCATGGCGACTCTTCCATTTACGATGCCCTCGTGCGTATGGCGCAGGATTTCTCCATGCGCGATCCGCTGGTCGACGGGCAGGGCAATTTCGGCTCCATCGACGGCGATCCGCCGGCAGCGATGCGTTACACCGAATGCCGTCTGGAAAAGCTTACCGAATCCATCCTGTCGGATATCGACAAGGATACGGTCGACTTCCAGGACAATTATGACGGTCGCGAGCAGGAACCTGTGGTTATGCCTGCGCGCTTCCCGAACCTGCTTGTCAACGGTTCGGGCGGTATCGCCGTCGGCATGGCGACGAATATCCCGCCACACAATCTCGGAGAAGTCATCGACGGCTGCATTGCGCTAATCGACAATCCGGCTATCGAGCTTGCCGAACTGATGGAAATCATTCCGGGTCCGGATTTCCCGACCGGCGGCATCATCCTCGGACGCGCAGGCATCAATTCCGCCTATACGACCGGCCGCGGTTCAGTGGTCATGCGCGGACGCGCCACCATCGAGCCGATGCGCGGCGACCGCGAAGCCATCATAATCACCGAGATCCCGTATCAGGTGAACAAGGCTTCGATGATCGAGAAGATGGCCGAACTGGTGCGCGACAAGCGCATCGAAGGCATTTCCGATCTGCGCGACGAATCCGACCGCGAAGGTTATCGCGTCGTGGTGGAACTCAAGCGCGATGCCGTTGCCGATGTCGTGCTGAACCAGCTTTACCGCTATACGCCGCTGCAGACCTCGTTCGGCTGCAACATGGTGGCGCTGAATGGCGGCAAGCCGGAACAGCTCAATCTGCTCGATATGCTGCGCGCCTTCGTCGTCTTCCGTGAGGAAGTGGTGACGCGCCGCACAAAATTCCTGCTCAACAAGGCGCGCGACCGCGCGCATGTGTTGGTCGGCCTTGCGATTGCCGTCGCCAATATCGATGAGGTGATCGCACTCATTCGCCGTGCGCCCGATCCGACGACCGCGCGTGAACAGTTGATGGAGCGCCGCTGGCCTGCCGCCGATGTCGCACCGCTGATCCGTTTGATCGACGATCCGCGCCACACCATCAATGAAGACAACACCTACAACCTTTCCGAAGAACAGGCCCGTGCCATTCTCGATCTGCGTCTCCAGCGCCTGACCGCGCTCGGTCGCGACGAAGTAGCAGACGAACTGAACAAAATCGGCGAGGAAATCCGCGATTATCTCGACATCCTCTCGTCGCGCCTGCGCGTGATGACGATCGTCAAGGACGAGATGATTGCGGTTCGCGACGAGTTCGCAACGCCACGCCGCACCGAAATCGGTTTCGGCGGCGCTGAAATGGACGACGAAGACCTGATCGCCCGCGAAGACATGGTCGTCACCGTCAGCCATGCAGGCTATATCAAGCGCGTTCCGCTAACGACCTACCGTGCGCAGCGCCGTGGCGGCAAGGGTCGCTCCGGCATGGCGACGAAGGATGAGGATTTCGTAACCCGCCTGTTCGTCGCCAATACGCATACGCCGGTTCTGTTCTTCTCCTCGCGTGGCATTGTCTACAAGGAGAAGGTCTGGCGCCTGCCGGTTGGCACGCCGCAGTCGCGTGGCAAGGCGCTCATCAACATGCTGCCTTTGCAGCAGGGTGAACGCATCACCACCATCATGCCGCTGCCGGAGGATGAAGAATCCTGGGCAAACCTCGACGTCATGTTCTCGACCACGCGCGGTACGGTTCGCCGTAACAAGCTGTCGGACTTCGTTCAGGTCAACCGTAACGGCAAGATCGCGATGAAGCTCGACGACGAGGGCGATGAAATCCTCTCGGTCGATACCTGTACGGAATTCGACGACGTGCTTCTGACCTGTGCCGGCGGCCAGTGCATCCGCTTCCCCGTCACCGATGTGCGCGTCTTTGCGGGCCGCAACTCGATTGGTGTGCGTGGCATCAATCTGGCCGATGGCGACAAGGTCATCTCCATGGCGATCCTGCATCACGTCGATGCCGATGCGTCCGAGCGTGCCGCCTATCTCAAGCGTTCGATCGCCGAGCGCCGGGCGCAAGGGGCGGATGATGCGGATGATATCGTGGTCGTCGGTGAGGAAGTCGGAACCGAAACCGAGCTCAACGATGAACGCTATCAGGAACTGAAAGCGCGCGAAGAAACCGTGCTGACGGTCAGCGAATACGGTTACGGCAAGCGCTCGTCGTCCTACGAGTTCCGCGTTTCGGGCCGTGGCGGCAAGGGCATCCGCGCCACCGATACGTCGAAGACCGACGAAATCGGCAAGCTGGTCGCCCTGTTCCCGGTCGAGGCGAGCGACCAGATCCTGCTCGTTTCCGATGGCGGACAGCTCATCCGCGTGCCTGTTGACGGTATTCGCATTGCCGGGCGCTCCACCAAGGGCGTCACGATCTTCAACACGGCGGACGGCGAGAAGGTCGTCTCGGTCGAACGCATATCCGAAGCCGATAGCGACGAAGAGAACGGCAATGGCGGCGAGGCAGCTTCCGAAGGCGAAACGCCGGGTGCCGACACCGAGGAATGATCAAGGAGCCGGACTCTTTGTTCTGAACAATGAAAAGGCCGATGGCGGGAACCATCGGCCTTTTTCAGATGCCAAGACTGGAGGAATTGGCGATCACACAAACTCTTTGCCAGCAAGCTCCAACGCTGTTGCGTGAACTCGGCTGGTAATATTCAGCGCGAACGCATGTTGCGCAAGCTATTGATGTCAAATGCCACCTGACGCACGCGCTGACGCTTTGCTTCATTCTCTTCGAGAAGCAGTATGATTGCCGATGCAGCCATTGCGACCATCATGGATAATGCCAGAAGAAAGATCATCATCGTGTTATCCTTTCGACATACATACGCTTCAGAAGCGAAAAGGTTGCACCAAACTTGCACCTATCTTGGTAAATCGGTTGTGAACTTGTCGTGAAATCGCTGTTCATATCGCGTTCATCTGTTTTCTTGGTTTCTGTTTTCTTATCGCAGTGGTTCTTGTTGAAAATCTGTTCAGAAAAGGCTAGCTGGAAGAAATGACGATCGCGATCTATGCGGGCTCCTTCGACCCGGTGACAAACGGCCATATGGATGTCCTCAAAGGTGCCCTGCGCCTTGCCGACGAGGTTATTGTCGCAATCGGCGTTCATCCCGGCAAAAACCTCTCTTCACCTTCGAGGAGCGTGTGGCGCTCATCGGTGGAAGCTCAAGGCTATATTGGGCAAAGATGCAGGTCGGGTTTCGGTCATTTCCTTCGACGGGCTGGTCATCGATGCGGCACGCAAGCATGCCGCACAATTGATGGTGCGCGGTTTGCGCGACGGCACCGATCTCGACTATGAAATGCAGATGGCAGGCATGAACGGCACCATGGCACCGGAATTGCAGACCGTGTTCCTCCCGGCGGACCCGGCAGTGCGCACGATTACCGCCACATTGGTTCGCCAGATTGCCTCCATGGGCGGCGATATAAAGCCCTTCGTTCCTGCAGCTGTTGCCGCTGCCTTGAACGCCAAATTCAAATCCTGACCACAGGGAGTTTTTCGATCATGTCTTTCATTCGTTCAGCGGTTGCTGCCGTTGCATTTTGCGCTGTCGCAAGGGGCGGTCAGACGGCTTTCGCCGCCAATGCCGAGAACACCATGGTTCTCAAGCTGAAGGACGGCGACGTTGCCATCCAGCTTCGCCCCGACCTCGCACCGAAGCATGTGGCACAGATCGAAAAACTGGTGCGCGACGGCGCCTATAACGGCGTTGCATTCCACCGCGTCATCCCAGGATTCATGGCACAGACCGGCGATGTGAAGTTCGGTAACATGGACAAGGGTTTCAATGCGTCTCGCGTGGGCACTGGCGGTTCCGACTATCCGGATATTCCGGCAGAATTTTCCAAGGAACCCTTCGTGCGCGGCACGGTCGGCATGGCCCGCAGCCAGAACCCCAATTCGGCCAATTCGCAATTCTTCATCATGTTTGCGGACGGCGCGTTCCTTAACGGCCAATATACTGTGGTCGGCAAGGTTGTCAGCGGCATGGATGTCGTCGACAAGATAAAGAAGGGTAGCGAAGCCGATAATGGCGCCGTGGAAAACCCTGACAAGATCATCAAGGCCACGCTTCAGGCCGACAAGAAGTAAAATACAAGGAGAGGCCCAATGGCTTACAAAGACCCTGAAAACACGCTCGTTCTTGAAACCACCAAGGGCAATGTCGTTCTCGAACTCTACCCCGACCTCGCGCCGGATCATGTTGCACGCGTCAAGGAACTGGCTCGCGAAGGCGCTTATGACGGCGTCGTGTTCCACCGCGTGATCGACGGCTTCATGGCGCAGACCGGCGACGTCAAGTTCGGCAAGACCGGCGGCGCTCATTTCAATGGCTCGCGCGCTGGCATGGGCGGTTCGGACAAGCCGGACCTGAAGGCTGAGTTCTCCAACACGCCGCACAAGCGCGGTACGGCTTCAATGGCACGTTCGGCCAACCCGAATTCGGCCAATTCGCAGTTCTTCATCTGCTTTGCCGACGCTCCGTGGCTCGACCGCCAGTACAGCGTCTGGGGCCAGGTCATCGAAGGCATGGACAATGTCGACAAGATCAAGCGCGGTGAGCCTGTATCCGATCCGGACACGATCGTGACGGCCCGCATCGCTGCCGACATCTGATCCTGCCGATTCCATTGAGAAATTACGGCTCCGGTTCATGCCGGGGCCGTAATTTGTTTACCACATTTCCGAACGCAAAACCGCTTCGCACTTTTGCTGGAAATGCTTTAGAGGTTCATAATGCGTGTTGATCTTTTCGATTTCGATTTGCCGGAAGAGCATTGCTCTGCGTCCAGTAGAGCCGCGTGACCATGCGAGGCTGCTGCGTGTCCGCCCCGGCCAGCCATTCGAGGATCGACAGGTGTTCGAGCTGCCTGATCTGTTACAGCCGGGCGATGCCCTTGTTTTCAATGATACCAAGGTAATACCGGCGCAGCTTGAAGGCATGCGCGAGCGCGACGGCAATATTTCGCAGGTCAGCGCAACACTGCATATGCGCACCGGACCTGATCGCTGGAAAGCATTCCTGCGTCCAGGAAAGCGCGTGAAGGAAGGCGACCGTATTCGTTTCGGTCATTCCGGTTCTAGCTGCTTCCTTGGCACGCTTGATGCCACCGTGACAGAAAAGGGCGATGCAGGCGAAGCGCTTCTTGTGTTCGACCTTTCCGGTGCCATACTGGACGAAGCCATCGCCTCGGTCGGACACATTCCGCTGCCACCCTATATCGCTTCGAAGCGGGCTGAAGACGAGCGTGATCGCAAGGATTACCAGACGGTTTACGCGCGTGAAGAAGGCGCTGTCGCGGCTCCCACTGCCGGATTGCATTTCACGCCTGACCTTCTTGAAAGAATCAAGGCGAAAGGGGTTGAAGAACATTTCGTAACGCTGCATGTGGGGGCAGGGACGTTCTTGCCGGTCAAGGCCGATGACACCACCGACCACAAGATGCATTCGGAAATCGGATATGTGTCGCAGCGAACTGCCAATGCGCTCAATGCTGTGCATGAGCGAGGCGGCAGGATCATCTGTGTCGGTACGACATCGCTGCGCCTCATCGAAAGTGCGGCGGGCGAGGATGGCATCATCCGTCCATGGGCAGGCCCGACCGATATTTTCATCACGCCCGGCTACCGCTTCCGGGCCGTCGATCTTCTCATGACCAATTTTCATCTGCCGCGCTCGACGCTGTTCATGCTGGTATCGGCCTTCAGCGGCTTCGAGACGATGCGCGCCGCCTATGACCATGCCATCAGCAACGGCTATCGCTTCTATTCCTATGGTGATGGCAGCTTGCTTGAGCGAGCCGACAAAGCTAAAGACCCCGCATGACAACAGAAAATTTTGAATTCAAGGTGCTGGCTACCGATGGCGCGGCGCGTCAGGGCGAGATTTCCATGCCGCGCGGCGTGGTGCGCACGCCTGCCTTCATGCCGGTCGGTACAGCTGGCACGGTCAAGGCCATGTATATGGACCAGGTGAAAGAACTTGGCGCAGATATCATCCTTGGCAATACCTATCACCTGATGCTGCGGCCGGGCGCCGAACGCGTGGCCCGACTGGGCGGCCTGCACGAATTCGGTGGCTGGCAAGGCCCGATCCTGACCGATTCCGGCGGATTTCAGGTCATGTCGCTCGCGCAGTTGCGCAAGCTGAACGAGCATGGCGTGACCTTCCGTTCGCATATCGACGGCAAGCCTTATGAAATGACGCCGGAACGTTCCATCGAGATTCAGGGGCTGCTCGATAGCGATATCCAGATGCAGCTTGATGAATGCGTGGCGCTGCCGTCGCCGGAAAAGAACACCGAGCGCGCCATGGAACTGTCGCTGCGCTGGGCCGAGCGCTGCAAGGTCGCTTTCGGCAACCAGCCGGGCAAGGCGATGTTCGGCATCGTGCAGGGCGGCGACGTCGCACGGCTGCGCGAGAAATCGGCGGAAGCGCTGAAAGCGATGGACCTCAAGGGGTATTCCGTCGGTGGGCTTGCGGTCGGCGAGCCGCAGCAGGTCATGCTCGACATGCTGGAAGTGGTCTGCCCGATCCTGCCTTCGGAAAAGCCGCGCTATCTGATGGGCGTCGGCACGCCAGACGATATTTTGAAGTCGGTAGCACGCGGGATCGACATGTTCGATTGCGTGATGCCGACGCGTGCTGGCCGACATGGCCTGGCCTTCACGCGGTTCGGCAAGGTGAACCTGCGCAATGCGCGCCATGCAGACGATCATCGTCCGCTCGATCCGGAATCGGATTGCCCGGCGTCACGCGACTATAGCCGCGCCTATCTGCATCATCTGGTGAAGTCCGGTGAAGCGCTTGGCGCAATGCTGCTGACCTGGAACAATCTCGCCTATTATCAATATCTGATGAAGGGCATCCGTGCTTCGATTGCCGATGGGCGGTTCAATGATTTTGCCGCTGAAACCTCGGAAGGATGGGCGAGGGGCGATATAGCCCGCTCTGATTCGCAAACTGCCAGAATGAAGGGCGCCCGGCGTCCTTTTCATTATAGCTGTCAGTTTTCTGTCAGCATGTCTTCCAAACGGACGAGAACAGCGCGCTGTTCCTCATCATTCAGAATTTCACATTCCATCAGTTTGGAGCATTCGAGACCCGCGACGGCCAGATAGACGATCAGCGCCGTATCGGAATCGGTTGTGTCCTTGATCATGCGGTCGAGAAAAGTCCTGTGATATTGCCGAACCGGCACCATGAAGCCGGGGTCTTCGGCAAGCGCGGCCAGAACGCCGCAAGCGGGCGGCTCATCGTCGGCCTGAACCCGGTAAACATCGAGGAAAGCCCGCGCCACACGATTTTTGTCACCTTTCTGGAGTGTTTCCTGAACCTCCATAGCGTGTTCGTGTTCTTTCATATATTCTTCGACCACCGCTTCGAGCAGTTTGGCCTTTGTCGGAAAAGAATAAAGCAATCCGCCTTTTGAAAGCCCCGCACGGCTGCTACAGCATCGAGAGAGAGATGAGCGGGTCCGATCTCACGGGCAAGCTCGGTAGCAGCGCGCAAAATACGTTCACGCGACGAGACCTTCTTTTTGTTAGCAATTTACTGGTGTCTCCTGACAGTTCGTATGTTGACAATACCGTCCAGACGGTACAGTTATTCGCCACTTTCATTCAAGTAAAATACGCGCGACCTTTGCGTGAATGCGAAAGAAGGCGCCGCGGTCAATCCCCAACCCTGATCGATCAGGGAGCCATCTGGAGTGCATCCGCAATGATCAAGCGCCTTATTCTGGCAATAATATTCCTCGTGATCGTCGTTGGAGGCCTTGTTGGCTTTAACCTGTTCCGATCACAGGCCATCAAAGACTTTTCGCAAATATGCAGCAGCCCGCCCAGACGGTTTCGACCGTTACCGTGGAGCCGGGCGTCTGGAAGCCGGTGTGGAAGCCATCGGCACGGCCAATGCGCTCAACGGCGTCGATCTGACCGTGCAGCTTGACGGTCTCGTGGAGAAAATCAACTTCAAGGCCAATCAGGAAGTCAAGGAAGGCGACGTCTTGCTGCAAATGGAAAACAGCATCCAGAAGGCTGACCTTGCAGCCGCAGAAGCCGAAGCTGTTCTTGCCCAGCAGAACCTGAAGCGTGCCGATACACTGCGCACGCGCGGCGTCGGCGCTGTGTCGAATGTCGATACGACAGCTTCGGCTGCCGATGCTGCAAACGCGCGCGTTGAAAAATGCGTGCAACGCTGGCGCAGAAGTCCGTCAAGGCTCCATTCTCCGGCGTTATCGGCATTTCCAAGGTCGATCTGGGCCAGTATCTGACCCCCGGCACGATCATCGCCACGCTGCAGAACACTGACGTGATGCGTATCGACTTCACCGTTCCCGAACAGTCGCTGTCATCGATGAAGCTCGGACAGACCGTCAAGGTCGGCTCAAGCGCGGATGCGCTCGACTTCACCGGCACGATTGTCGGTATCGACCCGAAGATTGATCCTGCGACCCGTCTCGTCTCGGTGCGGGCCGAAGTGCAGAACCCGGATCACAAGCTGACACCGGGCCAGTTTGTGCAGGTTCGCGTCGAACTGCCGGAAGAAGAGAATGTCATCGCTCTTCCGCAGACTACGATCATCTCCAGCCTTTATGGCGACTACGTCTATGCGGTTCGTCCGGAACAGAAGCAGGAAGGCGCGAAGGCTGCCGAAGGCGAAAACGCCGCCAAGGCTCCTGCAGCCGATGCTAAGCCGGAAGAAGGCCAGAAGCAGGTCGCGCAGCAGGTCTTCATCAAGCTTGGACGCCGTTATTCCGGTCTTGTCGAAGTGACGAGCGGTCTCAAGGCTGGCGACATCATCATCACGGCAGGCCAGAACCGGCTTTCGCCCGGTGTTCCGGTGAAAATCGACAACACCGTCAATCCGATTCCAGCCGGCCAACCGGCTGACAAGCAATAGGCGATCCCGATGAGCTTTTCCGATATTTTCATCCGGCGCCCCGTGCTTGCCACGGTGGTCGCCCTCATGATCATTCTATTGGGCCTTCAGGGTATTGCGCAGCTGACGGTGCGCGAATATCCGAAGGTCGACGAAACCGTCATCACGGTCACGACGAACTATGCCGGTGCGAGTGCCGATCTCATTCAGGGCTTCATCACCGCACCGATCGCCGAAGCGGTCGCAACCACTGAAAACATCGACTATGTGACCTCTTCGAGCCGTCCGTCGTCGAGCACCGTGACCGTGCAGATGAAGCTCGGCGCAAATCCTGATGCGGCGCTGACGGAAGTGATCGCCAAGGTCAATCAGGTTCGCGGCGACCTGCCGGACGAATCCGACGACCCGGTCATCGTCAAGGGAACGGGCCAGAACTTCGCTACCATGTATCTGGCAGCGCAGAACCCGAACATGACGAGCGAACAGATCACCGAATATCTGGAGCGCGTTATCCAGCCGCGCATGTCCACCATTCAGGGCGTTGCGAAGGCTGAAATTCTCGGCGGTCAGGTCTATTCGATGCGCGTCTGGCTCGACCCGATCCAGCTTGCGGCCCGCCAGATCACGGCGCCGGAAGTTCTGGCGGCAATCAAAGCCTCCAACTTCCTGTCGGCGCCCGGCACGACGAAGAACGAATATGTCGCGTCTTCGATCACGCTGAAGTCAACTTTGCAGACCCCGGAAGCCTTCGGCGCCATGCCGATCAAGGCTTCGGGTGACGATGTCGTTCGTCTGCGTGACGTGGCGCGGGTGGAACTGGCGGCGAAAGCACGGACACCATCGTTTCGTTCAATGGTTCGGCCGGTACGTTCCTTGGCGTCTTCCCGACACCGGCGGCAAACCCCATCGACATGGCGGCTGCCGTTCGCAAGGAGCTGCCGTCTATCCAGGCGTCGCTGCCGGAAGGCATGTCGCTTGTTCTCGTCTATGACGCGACCGAGCAGATCAGCTCTTCGATCAAGGAAGTCTTCACGACCATCGGCGAAGCCGTGGCTATCGTCATTCTGGTTATCATCGTCTTCCTCGGTTCGTTCCGGTCGGTACTGATTCCGATTGTCACGATCCCGATCTCGCTGATCGGCGTATGCTTCTTCCTTTATGCGCTCGGCTCTCGATCAATCTGCTGTCGCTCCTTGCAATGGTTCTCGCCATCGGTCTTGTGGTCGATGACGCCATCGTGGTTCTGGAGAACATACACCGGCATATCGAAGAGGGCCTTCGGCCCATGGATGCCGCGTTCAAGGGCATGAAGGAAATCACCGGCTCGATCATCGCCATGACGATCACGCTGGCGGCGGTGTTCGCACCGCTGGGCTTCACAGGCGGTCTGACGGGTGCACTGTTCCGCGAGTTCGCGTTCACGCTGGCCGGTGCCGTTATCATCTCAGGCGTTGCCGCCTTGACGGTTTCGCCGATGATGTGCGCGCGCATGCTCAAGCATGGCGACCAGACGCGATTCAGAAGTTCATCGACCGGACCTTCTCGCGCTTCGAGAAGTGGTATCACCGCCGCGTTTCCAACTCGCTCAACTATCGCGGCATCACGCTGATGATCGTTATAGCGTTGATGGGACTGACAGGTTTCCTGTTCATGAACACGTCGAGCGAACTGGCACCGGAAGAAGATTCCGGCGCGCTGTTCTCGATGTTCCAGGCTCCGCAATATGCTACCTCGGCCTATACCAATCTCTATGCCGAACAGATCGACGAACTGACCAAGGATCTTCCGGAACTGAAGACCCGCTTCCAGATCGTCGGCATGGACGGCGGTACGACCTCGGGTATCGCGCTGTGGGTTCTGAAGGACTGGAACGAGCGTAGCCGTTCGCAGAAGCAGATTCAGGAAGACCTGACCGCACGTATCTCCAAGGTCGCAGGCGTCGAAGCTTTCATCTTCGCGCCTCCATCCCTGCCGGGAACGGGCGGCGGTCTGCCGATCTCGATTGCGCTGCAGTCGACCGGCCCGGCCGATCAGGTCTTCGCGCTTGCTGAAGAAATCAAGAACGAGGCACAGGCTTCCGGCCAGTACATCATCGTGCAGAACTCGCTCTCGTTCAATGCACCGCAAATCACGATCACAATCGACCGTGACCGCGCGGCGACACTGGGCGTGCAGATCAGCGATATCGGTTCGACACTTGGTCTTCTGACCGGCGGCGCATCTATCGCGAAATTCGACCGTGATTCGAACAGCTATGACATCATCACGCAGGTGCCAGATAGCTATCGTTCGAACCCGGAAAAGCTCGGCGATTTCTATGTGCGCAGCGTGTCCGGCTCGATGATCCCGTTGTCTTCGGTCATCACGATCAACCAGAATGCATCGCCTGCTGCAATCGAACAGTTCAACCAGTTGAACTCGGCAACGATTTCGGCATTGCCGCTGCCAGGCGTTACAACCGGGCAGGGCCTGCAAACGCTGGTCGATCTGGCCAAATCCAAGATGCCGGAAGGCTTTTTCCTGGATTATTCCGGCCAGTCGCGTCTGGAAGTGGAGCAGGGCAACACGATTCTGATCGCCTTCGGCCTCGCCGTCATCGTGATCTATCTCGTGCTGGCGGCGCAGTTTGAAAGCTTCCGCGATCCGTTCATCATCATGATGTCTGTTCCGCTGTCGATCTTCGGCGCCATCGTGCCGCTGAATATCGGTCTCGGTACGCTCAACATCTATACGCAGGTCGGTCTCATCACCCTTGTCGGGCTGATTACCAAGCACGGCATTCTGATGGTGGAATTCGCCAATCAGCAACGCCGTCTGCATGGTCTTTCCGCCGGGACGCGATCATCGTCGCGGCTGAAACCCGCCTGCGTCCGATCCTGATGACCACTGCCGCCATGGCGCTTGGCGTTGTGCCGCTCATCATCGCGACGGGTGCGGGTGCCGCCGCCCGCTACTCGATGGGTCTGGTGATCTTCACCGGTATCGTGATCGGTACGATCTTCACCCTGTTCGTGGTGCCGATGTTCTACACCTTCATCGCGAAAAGGATGTGGAGGGTGAATTCGTGGCGCCGCACGAAGAGGGCGGCGAACCGACCGGACCGGTTTCGACGCAACATCACTGAAACTTGCGTTGAACCAATAATAAAGGGCGGCCTAGAAATAGGTCGCCCTTTATATTTCCGGCGTTGCAAACGCCGCGTTCCAACCCATATGAGCCAGTATGATACCCTTATCCGTTCTTGATCTTTCGCCCGTTCCCGAAGGCAGCGATGCAGCACAATCGCTGCACAATACGCTGGAACTTGCGCAACATGCCGAACGGCTTGGCTTTCACCGTTACTGGCTTGCCGAACACCACAATATGCCGGGCATCGCCAGTGCCGCGACATCCGTGGTTATCGGCTACGTCGCCAACGGAACCTCGACCATTCGTGTCGGCGCTGGCGGCGTCATGCTGCCCAATCACGCTCCTCTGGTCATTGCCGAACAATTCGGCACGCTCGCTTCCCTGTTTCCGGGGCGTATCGATCTTGGATTGGGGCGCGCGCCCGGCACCGACCAGATCACCGCCCACGCGCTGCGCCGCAATCTCGACAGCGATGCCAATGCCTTTCCGCAGGATGTGGTCGAGTTGCTCAACTATTTCAAACCTGCCGAACCCGGCCAGCGCGTGCGCGCAGTGCCGGGCGAGGGGTTGAACGTGCCCGTCTGGATTCTCGGTTCCAGCCTGTTCGGTGCGCAGCTTGCCGCCATGCTTGGCCTGCCTTACGCATTCGCCTCGCACTTTGCGCCTGCGGAAATGGAACGCGCCATCGCGCTTTATCGCGAGCGGTTCGAGCCATCGGAATATATGCAGAAGCCATATGTGATGCTGGGCCTCAATGTAATTGCAGCGGATACGGACGAAGAGGCGAACTATCTTTTCACGTCGCAGCTACAGGCTTTCGTAAACTTACGCAGCGGTCGCCCCGGCAAGCTGCCCGCGCCCGTCGAAGGCTATATGGAGCGGCTTGATCCGCCAGCGCAGGCACTCGTCCGCCAGATGCTGTCATGCCGCGTGGTCGGCGGGCCGGAAACTGTGGCGAAGGGCATCAAGGCCTTTGCGGAGAGCACCGGAGCCGATGAACTGATGCTGACCGGCATGATCCACGATCACAGGAAGCGCCTGCATTCATACGAGATTGCAAGTCGATCAATCGCCTGAGCGCTCGCTTTTGATTTCTGCCAGCAGCCAGTCCCGAAAAGCCGATACCGCCGGAGTGCTCGAACGCGCCTTTGGCGTTACGAAATAATAGCTGCTCGGGCTTTTGACCGTATACGGACAGGCAACGACAAGTTGGCCGTTTTCAATCTCGGCACGAATGAGGAATAGCGGCATCAGGGCGACACCGAGACCGGCAATGCAGGCCTGCGAGACATTGAAAACTGCTCGAAGCGCATGCCCGGAGAAACTGGTGCAGCCATGTCGAGGCTTTTGAACCAGTGATCCCATGCGCCGGGGCGTGAAGCCATGTTGAACAGGGGCAGCGGCAGAAGATCGGTCGGAGCCTGAACCGGATTTCGCTGGAGAAAAGCGGGGCTGCATACCGGCGCCACCGTTTCATCCATCAGGAAGACGCTGTCGGCATTGGGCCAGTCCGGCTTTCCGATATGGATCGCCGCATCCAGCCCTTCGCGATCAAAATCGAACTGCCCGATACGGGTTGCGAAATTGAGGATGATATCGGGATATTTCGCCACGAAGCGCGGTATGCGCGGTATCAGCCAGCGTGTCCCGAACGTCGGCAGAAAAGCGAGATTGAGTGTGGTGCCTCGCATCTGCGACATGACTTGCAGCGAAGCGGCGCGGATCGACGCCAGCGCCGGGCTTACCGCCTTCAGATAGGCGCGCCCGGCATCGGATAGAACCACATGGCGGCTGGTGCGGTCGAACAATGCTGTCCCGAGCTGTTCTTCCAGCGTTGCAATCTGTCGGCTCACAGCACCTTGCGTCAGCGACAGTTCCTCAGCCGCCGCCGAAAAGCTTTCATGCCGCGCAACCGCATCGAAGGCGGCAAGCGCACTGGTGGAGGGAAGCAAGCGTCGCGATATCGAAGTCATGATCCATTACTAAACGGAATAGATCAATGAGTAAACGTCGATTGCGCCGAACTCCGGCACGGTTCATATTTCCTGCAAATTTTCATTGAGGAGAATACACTGATGTCACGTGCGGCTTTTAGCTGGGAAGACCCGTTTCTGCTGGATGACCAGCTGACTGAAGACGAACGCATGATCCGCGACTCGGCCAAGGCATTCGCAACGGACGTTCTGCTGCCCCGCGTTGAAAAGGCTTATCTGGATGAGACCACCGATCCGGAATTGTTCCGCCTGATGGGGCAGGCCGGTCTCCTGGGCGTGACGCTTCCGGAAGAATATGGCGCGGCCAATGCGGGCTATGTTTCCTACGGTCTGGTGGCACGTGAGGTAGAGCGCGTCGATCCGGCTATCGCTCGATGATGAGCGTGCAATCCTCGCTCGTGATGTATCCGATCTATGCCTATGGCTCCGACGAGCAGCGCAAGAAATACCTTCCGGGCCTTGTTTCCGGCGAACTGATCGGCTGCTTTGGCCTGACCGAGCCGGATGCTGGCTCCGATCCGGCAGGCATGAAGACCCGCGCAGAAAAGATCGACGGCGGCTATCGCCTCAGCGGCTCCAAGATGTGGATTTCAAACTCGCCAATCGCCGATGTGTTCGTCGTCTGGGCGAAGTCCGCCGCGCACGACAACGCCATTCGCGGCTTCGTACTCGAAAAGGGCATGAAGGGCCTTTCGGCACCGAAGATCGGCGGCAAGCTTTCGCTGCGCGCATCGATCACCGGCGAAATCGTCATGGATGGCGTCGAGGTTTCGGAAGATGCACTTCTGCCGAATGTCTCCGGTCTCAAGGGTCCGTTCGGCTGCCTCAATCGCGCCCGCTACGGCATTTCCTGGGGCGTGCTGGGTGCGGCGGAAGATTGCTGGTTCCGCGCCCGCCAGTACGGTCTTGACCGCAAGCAGTTCAACAAGCCGCTGGCCGGCACGCAGCTTTACCAGAAGAAGCTTGCCGACATGCAGACCGAAATCGCTCTCGGCCTTCAGGCAAGCTTGCGCGTTGGCCGCCTGTTCGATGCAGGCAAGATGGCGCCGGAGATGATTTCCATCGTCAAGCGCAACAATTGCGGCAAGGCGCTCGATATTGCCCGTCAGGCGCGCGATATGCACGGCGGCAATGGTATCCAGATCGAATACCACGTCATGCGCCACGCGCAGAATCTGGAAACGGTGAACACCTATGAGGGCACGCATGACGTTCATGCGCTGATCCTGGGCCGCGCTCAGACCGGCATTCAGGCTTTCTTCTGATCGCTATATCGCCAAGCCTTCGATTCGGGCCCGTTCGCAGTTCGCGGGCGGGCTCTTATATTTTACATGGGATTGCTGAAAATGCAGAACACGCCGCTTGATGGTCTCAAGGTGGTAGAACTGGCGCGCATTCTTGCCGGGCCATGGGTAGGACAGACGCTATCGGACCTCGGTGCCGATGTCATCAAGGTGGAAAGCCCTGAGGGCGACGATACGCGCAAATGGGGCCCGCCCTTCATCGATGTGGAGGGCGAACAGTCGGCTGCCTATTTCCACGCCTGCAATCGCGGCAAGCGCTCGATTACGGCGGATTTCCGCACAGAAGAGGGCAGGGAACTGGTGCGCCGGCTGGTGGCCGAGGCCGATGTGGTCATCGAGAACTTCAAGCTGGGCGGGCTCGACAAATATGGCCTCGACTATGAGAGCCTGAAAGCCATCAACCCGCGCCTGATCTATTGCTCGATCACCGGTTTCGGCCATACCGGCCCTTATGCCGAGCGCGCAGGCTATGATTTCATGATCCAGGGCATGGGCGGCATCATGGATCTCACCGGCGAGCCTGACGGTGAGCCGCAGAAGATCGGCGTGGCCTTTGCCGACATTTTCACCGGGCTTTACAGCGTGATCGCGATCCAGTCGGCGCTCATCATGCGCGCGCGCACCGGCATCGGCCAGCATATCGATATGGCTCTGTTCGACTGCATGTCGGCGGTGCTGGCCAATCAAGCCATGAACTATCTGGCATCAGGTGTTTCGCCGAAGCGTATGGGAAATGCGCATCCGAACATCGCGCCCTATCAGACGCTGCCTGTTTCCGATGGCTATTTCATCATCGCCTGCGGCAATGACGGACAGTTCGGAAAATTGACGGCCTTGCTTGGCATTGACGACATTGCCGCTGATGAGCGTTTCGTCAGCAACTCGGCGCGTGTGGCTAACCGGGCGGCTCTCACGGCACTTTTGGAAGAAAAGACTCGTGCGTGGAAGCGCGACAATCTTCTGGCTGAGCTTGCCAGAATCGGCGTGCCTGCCGGTCCGATCAACACGGTTGCCGATGTGTTCGCAGACCCGCAGTTTGCGGCGAGGGCGATGAAAATCGCCCCTCAAGGGGTTCCCGGCCTGCGGACACCTATTCGCTTCTCCGATGCCGAACTAAAGCTCGACAAGCGTTCGCCGAAGCTTGGAGAGCACAGCGACACGATCCTGTCGGAAATCGGCAAAAGCTGATTGAAAGGACAGTCATTCTATCAACGCGCTCTTCATCGAAGGGCGCGTTTTTTTTTCATGTATCGATGAGAAGTGAATATCTCTAATCAAGAAACAACTTTAACCCCTTGCGGGAAAGTATTTTTGTATGTTCTTAAGAGAAGATGGTGCGGTCGAGAAGACTCGAACTTCCACGGGTTGCCCCACAGCGACCTCAACGCTGCGCGTCTACCAATTCCGCCACGACCGCCCGTGGTAGGAGCCGAACTCCGTCGGCGAGTGGGCATTTAGCAAATCACTTTGGGGTGCACAAGCCCCATCTGCATCTTCCGGCAATCTTTTGGAAAAGAATGTGAAAAAGCTGATGTTCAATCATCGAAGACACAGTCGAAACCCCGATTTTCAGGGCTTTTTCAAAGACTTCCATAAGTTGGAAATTTTTCCGAAAAACGTCATCGAACGAGAGCGTGGTGACGGAACGGAGGGCTGCAAAGGGCATCAAAGCACGAATCCGGCGAATCCGTTTCATTCGGATTCGTCTCAAAACTTGAAAAATTCAGCCCGCAATGCCTTGTAGACGTCGGATATCCTCAAGGCGCTTCAATGTTTCCGCATAACCGGCATCGATTGCCTCGGATGCGCGATGGAAGTCGGCAAGCCCGATCTGTCCCACAATCGGCATCAGCGTGACATCTGGCGGATCGCCAGCCATTCGGGCACGCGAGATGCGGTCCTGGATGATGTTGAAGGCCTCCATCATCACCCCGGTAATACCAAGGCGCGCTTCCTTCTCTCCATGAATGGCGTCAGCAAGCCCCTCCTGGCGTGTTTGCGCATGTTTGATGACGGCAGCGCGACCATACTGGTCGTAATGCAGGTTCACGGCCAGAACCAGGCGTTGCTCATAAGCACGGCACACGGATACGGGGACGGGATTGACGAGCGCTCCATCGACCAGAACACGCTCCTGCCAGCGCACAGGCTCGAAAACACCGGGCAGGGCATAGGAGGCGCGCATGGCTTCCACCAGAGGACCGGAGGACAGCCAGATTTCGTGACCGGTGCGCAATTCGGTGCAGATGGCAACAAAGGGGCGGTCCAACTCCTCGATGCGCAGCCCGTCGAGATGTTCACGCAGACGTCCGTCGAGCTTCATGCCGCCGAACAGTCCGCTGCCGCGAAATGTGATATCGAGAAGATTGAACATGCGCCGCCGAGTGAGGCTGCGCGCGAACTCTTCCAGTTCATCGAGCTTTCCGGCCAGATAACAGCCGCCCACGAGCGCGCCGATAGATGTCCCGGCAATCATCTCGATATCGATATTGGCTTCGTCCAGTGCGCGCAGAACGCCGATATGCGCCCAACCGCGCGCAGCTCACCGCCCAGCGCCAAGGCAATCCGGCGCGGCTCACGCTTCATTTCAGGCTTTTCGACGATTTCTTCTGCCGGCGGTGCAAGGTCGATATTCGTAGTCTTGCGCCTCTGCCCCCATGCAAGCATCACGATGGACACCTCTTCGTCTCGATTTGGAGCATTCCCGGCAAAAGACTAAAGCGGCTTGCGTCAGGAAATGCGTAGAACAAATAGCTAAAGCGATTCCGACAATTCCATCCGACAGGAACCGCTTCAGATTAGCGAAACATAGTATCCAAAGAATAAATGCTGCGAATTGATGGCGCGACTCTTATTCGCGCCATCACATCCTTTTGACCAAGGTTAATGCTCGTGATCGCAGGTGCCTTCAATGGCCAGCAATATATCGCCATTTTCGGAGAGAACCTGCCGATAAAAACAGGAACGGCGGCCCGTATGGCAAGTTGGTCCATCACCAGCGACACGTACTTTGAGCCAAAGCGCATCCTGATCGCAGTCCGTCCGCAACTCGACCACGCTTTGCAGATTGCCCGACGTCTCGCCCTTCTTCCAAAGCGTGCCCCGCGAGCGGGACCAGTAATGCGCAATTCCGTTTCCAGGGTGAGGCGCAGCGCTTCCTCGTTCATATGGGCAACCATCAGCAATTCGCCGTCACGCACATCGGTAACGACTGCTGTAATGAGCCCCGATGCATCGAAACGCGGCATGAATGCCGCGCCTTCTTCAATGGCCTTCTTGTCAGAAGGCTGGGCGGGAAAAAGCTCATTGTCTGCTGCTTATCTGCGAGTCAGGGTCATGAAGCGAACCTGTTCCTCCGCATTCACCTGCATTTCGCCGGTAAACGTGGTGGTGATGGTCGTCGAACCCTGCTTGCGGATCCCGCGCATGGCCATGCACATATGTTCGGCCTCAATCATGACGGCAACGCCGCGGGGGTTCAGAATACGCTGGATGCTATCGGCGATTTGCGCGGTGATACTTTCCTGCGTTTGCAGGCGACGCGCAAAAATATCCACGACGCGTGCAATCTTGGAAAGGCCAACCACTTTGTGATCAGGCAGATAGGCGACGTGCGCCTTGCCAATGATCGGTACCATATGATGCTCGCAATGCGAATGGAACGAAATATCCTTCACGAGGACAAGATCGTTATAGCCGCCGACTTCCTCGAACACCGTGCCGAGGACTTCTTCCGGGCTTTCCGTATAACCTGCGAACAGTTCCTTATAGGCCTTGGCGACGCGCTTCGGCGTTTCCAGAAGCCCTTCACGCTCCGGGTCGTCTCCGGCCCAGAGCAACAGCGTGCGTACAGCGGCTTCTGCATCGGCTTGCGTCGGCTTGCCATGCAAAAGAGTTACATCTGCCTGCTTGTTGGGCAGGCCGGATTCATCATCTTCTTTGAGGATACGAGCGTCCATCAGTATTCTCCAGTAGTCTCCTTCAAGGAGGAGACGAGTTAAACGGACAATACAACGATGCGCTTTGCGAGCGGGCGATGTATTGATCCGGTGCTTGAGGCCACCGGACAGGTTTTCGTGCGACTGCCCCGGGTCTGTGCTAATGTTACCCATGGCGCAGACGCTACCTGCCTATTATATAGACAATAAATTGCAACTTCAAACCGCAGCCGCGCGACAAAATTTTGTTTTTCTCCGGCAGAGCGGAAGGTTCGCCTCCATGATCGATGATATTTATAACAAACGTATTCTGGAATTCGCTGGAAACATGGAGCGCCTGGGGCGTCTTCCTGAACCCGATGCAGTTGCCAAGGTGCACTCCAAGCTGTGCGGGTCGACCGTTACCGTCTATCTGAAAATGGCTGACGGTATCGTGACGGATTTCGCGCATGAGGTGAAAGCCTGTGCGCTTGGGCAGGCTTCTTCCTCCGTGATGGCGCGCAATATCATCGGTGCTTCAGCGGAAGAGCTGAAAGCGGTTCGCGATGAGATGTACAAAATGCTCAAGGAAGAAGGCCCGGCGCCGGAAGGACGTTTTGCCGACCTGAAATATTTCGAGCCTGTTCGCGAATACAAAGCCCGCCACGCCTCCACATTGCTTACTTTCGACGCGGTTGTCGATTGCATCCGACAGATCGAGGAAAAGGCCAAAGCTGCCTGATGTGTGTCTGCGATAGAATCACACGAGCGAGGGTGGGCGAAAGCGCTATAGCCGGAATTTTACCGATCCGTGGCGCAAGACGCCGGGCAGGCTGATCGGCACTTCGTTCGTGCGGCTCTATCAGATCACGCTGTCATCGCTCATCGGCAATTCCTGCCGCCATCTGCCGACCTGTTCCGAATATGCCTATGAAGCGATTGCCCGCCATGGCCTTTGGAGCGGCGGCTGGATGGGGCTTTTCGCGTGATGCGTTGCGGACCGTTCGGAACCCACGGTTTCGATCCGGTACCTCGCACACTCTCCAGCGATCTAAAATGGTATCTGCCCTGGCGGTATTGGCGTTGCACGGCGCTCTAACGTAGTGAACGCAGCTGTGAATTCTGACGGTTTTTATTTAGCTGATTATAAATCATTAACGATATCAACGTTTCATTGAGAATTGGAATTTAAGGCAGTGCTGTGGTCTTTTTCGGGCCGCAATTTGCCTGCATGTCCCCGGCGTCCTTATTCCTGTGAGCTGTTATGCTGATTTCATCGTCCCGCCTTTCGCGTCTCATTGCATCCTTGGCACTCGGTGCGAGTGTGCTTTGTACGTCTGCGGCGATGGCAAACACGTCATGGGTTGTTTTCGATGCCGATAGCGGGCGAATCCTCGGGCAGGACGATGCCAATGTGCAGCGCGCGCCAGCCTCGCTGGCCAAGATGATGACGCTCTACCTTGCATTTGAAGGTCTCAAGACCGGCACATTGCATTGGGACGATGCAATGCCTGTGTCGAAAAACGCCGCTGCAAAGGTTCGCATGAAGCTCTGGCTGAAGCCGGGTGAAACGATCACAGTCCGCGATGCCGTCAATGCCATGATTATCGTATCGGCCAACGATGCCGCAACGGTGATGGGAGAATATATCGCCGGATCGGAAGCGGCTTTTGGCCGATTGATGACGCAGCGTGCGCGCCAGATCGGCATGAAGAGCACTTTCTTCGTCAATCCGTCGGGACTGACGGCGAAGTCAACCAGCTGACCACGGCGCGCGACATGGCCGTGCTTGGCATGTCACTGCGCCGCGACTTCCCGGAACAATATGAGCTGTTTTCACAGCGCTCCTTCACTTTCCGCGACCGTGTTCGCAACGGCCACAACAATCTGATGTATCGCTATCAGGGTGTGGACGGCATCAAGACCGGTTATACGGATGTATCCGGCTATAACCTCGTTTCGTCTGCTATCATCAACAACAAGCATCTTGTCGGCGTCGTTCTGGGTGCTGGATCGGCGCGGCAGCGCGACGACCAGATGGCCAAGTTGCTGACACGCTTTGGCACCGAAAGCGCTGAGGCCAAGGGACAGCTGGTTGCTATGGCCAAGCCGCAGCAGGTCGCAAAGCACGTTGCCGCCGCTCAGCCGAAGGTAGATGCAGTCGCCGACCTGATCGATGATTCCCGCATTGAGCAGGGCGACGGCGGTTTCCTGATTGCTTCGACCGCGAGTGCGTCGGCCTGGACGATCCAGCTTGGCGCGCCGCCGACGCTTGCCGGTGCGAAGGAGCTGCTAGCCAGTATCGTCCGGCGGTCGACAAGGTCGCGCCGGGTTTGAAGGCCGAAATTTCTCCTGCCGAAAAGCGCCGCAAGGTCTATCGCGCGCGTTTCTCGGGTTTCGGATTCGGCGTCCGCCGAAAAGGCATGTGCTCAGCTGAAGCAGCAGAAGATCGACTGCCTTCCGATCCGGAACTGATTCTATCATTTTCCCGTCAACAGGCGCGAGCTGACGCTGTCAGTCTGTTGCGCTTTACTGGCTGGGCAAAAAGACTAGAACCCAACCTTCATTTTCATACGCATGAACCCACCCGCAATCGTTGGCGGGACTGGATAAGGATGATTAGAATGTCGAATACCGTTTCCATGCAATTTCCCGATGGCTCTGTGCGTGAATACGATGCGTCGATGACCGGCGCAGGCCTTGCGGAATCGATTTCCAAATCTCTTGCCAAAAGCTGTGGCCTATGCCGTCGATGGCACCGTGCGCGATCTTTCCGATCCTCTCGGCGCTTCCGGCAAGATTGAGATTCTGACACGCGAAGATCCGCGCGCGCTTGAACTCATCCGTCACGATACAGCGCACGTTCTGGCCGAAGCTGTGCAGGAGCTTTTCCGGGCACGCAGGTCACCATTGGTCCCGTCATCGAGAACGGCTTCTACTACGACTTCGCGCGCAATGAACCGTTCACGCCCGACGATCTGCCGGTGATCGAGAAGAAGATGCGCGAGATCATCCAGCGCAACAAGCCTTTCACCAAGGAAGTCTGGTCGCGTGAAAAGGCCAAGCAGGTTTTGGCGACAAGGGCGAGAACTACAAGGTCGAGCTGGTGGATGCCATTCCCGCCGGGCAGGACCTTAAGATTTATTATCAGGGTGACTGGTTCGATCTCTGCCGCGGGCCGCACATGGCTTCAACCGGCCAGATCGGCAATTCCTTCAAGCTGATGAAGGTTGCCGGTGCCTACTGGCGCGGCGATGCCAACAATCCGATGCTGACTCGCATCTATGGCACCGCTTTCGCGAATGATAACGATCTTCAGGCCTATCTCCATATGCTTGAAGAAGCCGAAAAGCGCGATCATCGCCGTCTTGGCCGCGAAATGGACCTGTTCCATTTTCAGGAAGAAGGGCCGGGCGTTGTGTTCTGGCACGCCAAGGGCTGGAAGATGTTCCAGAATCTGGTGAGCTATATGCGTCGCCGCCTCGACAGCCACGGCTATCAGGAAGTGAACGCGCCGCAGGTGCTCGACAAGTCGCTCTGGGAAACCTCGGGCCACTGGGGCTGGTATCGCGACAACATGTTCAAGGTGACCGTCGCCGGTGAAGAAACCGACGACGATCGCGTCTTTGCGTTGAAGCCGATGAACTGCCCCGGCCATGTGATGATCTTCAAGCACGGCCTCAAGTCCTATCGCGACCTGCCGATCAAGCTTGCGGAATTCGGCAATGTGCACCGCTACGAGCCTTCGGGCGCGTTGCATGGCCTGATGCGCGTACGCGGCTTTACGCAGGACGATGCGCACATTTTCTGCACCGAAGAGCAGATGGCGGCCGAATGCCTGCGCATCAACGACTTGATCCTGTCGGTCTATAAGGATTTCGGTTTTGAAGAGATCACCATCAAGCTCTCGACTCGTCCTGAAAAGCGCGTCGGTTCGGATGATCTCTGGGATCGCGCCGAAAGCGTGATGATGTCGGTGCTGGAAAAGATTCAACAGCAGTCGAACAACATCAAGACCGGCATTCTGCCGGGCGAGGGTGCGTTCTACGGTCCGAAATTTGAGTATACGCTGAGGGACGCCATTGGGCGTGAATGGCAGTGCGGCACCACGCAGGTGGACTTCAACCTGCCGGAACGCTTTGGCGCCTTCTATATCGACAAGGATTCGGAAAAGCGCCAGCCGGTCATGATCCACCGCGCGATCTGCGGCTCGATGGAACGCTTCCTTGGTATCCTGATCGAAAACTTTGCCGGTCACATGCCGTTGTGGTTTGCCCCGGTGCAGGTCGTCGTTGCCACGATCACCTCGGATGCCGACGAATATGCAGCGCAGGCTGCAGCCAAGCTGAAAGCCGCCGGACTGCAGGTTGCGACCGATCTGCGCAACGAGAAGATCAACTACAAGGTTCGCGAACATTCCTTGCAGAAAGTTCCGGTGATCCTCGTCTGCGGCAAGCGCGAGGCGGAAGAAAACACGGTCAATATGCGCCGTCTCGGTTCGCGGGATCAGGAATCCATGACGCTCGATGAAGCCATCGCGCGGTTGGTGGAAGAGGCGACACCACCCGATCTGCTCCGCCTCAAGAATGGTGGCTGACAATAAAAGGCCGCGCATTGCGCGGCCTCAGATGATTACAAACCCCTCGATTTTTGGAAGCAGTCAAAAACGAGGGTTTTGATTCCGATTTGTTCACGTTCTGAATCTGGGACGTTCCGTGAATCTGAGGTCATTTTGACCCTGCCGGAGGTTTGTCAGCAGTCTGAGGCCGCGCATTGCGCGGCCTTTGCTTTTGCAGATAGCTTAAGTTCAATCCATGCTGTCTACGACGGATTCGGACTCGCCATTGGCGACGACTTCGACCTCCTCATTTTTGCCGGACGAAACCTTGAAGTCCCGCTGATAGATCGGTCCTTGTTCTTGGCGACGGCGACATAATCGCCTTCGATAAGTACCATCGACGAATAAGCGCCCGCACTTTCGCGAACCACGTCGCCGGAAGCATTCAGGATAGACCACGAGGTATCAGCAAGCGCTTCGCCACCGCGCTCGCGCACCAGCTTCAACGTCACTTCCGCGGCGCGATGCTGCACGGTGGCTTCGGTCAGCTTTCCCGCTTCCACACGAATATCGGCCCGAATGGTGGCGTTTGCCGTGCCATAGTTCGAAACAACATGATAGGTGCCGCTGTTGAGGCGAATGACTGTGTTCGGCTTGACGTCAGGTACAATCAGCGAACGGTCGTTATTGTCTTCGTCGGCATAGATGGAGAAACGCAGGAGATCGTCATTGATCTTGCCGCCGTCCGGCAGAATCGCACTGAGCTTCATTCCACCTGCGTCGAGCATCATTATTTCATGACGGGTCGCATTGCCGACGGTAATCCGCTTGGTGGCGCCTGCACGCCCATAGGCCACATGCACCAGATAGCTGCCTTCGGGCAGATTGAAAACAGCACTGCCGCCTTGCGCGCTTGCGATCAGCGGCAACTGACCGTCAGCTCCGACATCGGGCGAGAATACGCGCCATACGAGACCTGTCGGAATGTCACCGCCATTTTCACTCAATCGCGCCTTGAGATCGAGTTCATGCGTCTGGACAAGCGGATTGTTCTCGGGGCTGGACGGAGAGGCGTAAGTGTTCAGTGTCGGGAGATTGAGCGTCGGCTGCGGCAGATCGGGCAGGCCGGTCGTGGTGGTCTGCAATTGCGGAATATTTGTCTGCGGATCAAGGCCCTGAGCCACCGATGGCACTGCACTGACGGCAAGCAAAACCGCTGTTACAAACGATCCGCCGTGCAGGGCGATTTTTCTCTTTGGATAAAACAGGTTCAAGCAATCCGACATGCTGTATTTTTGAGCCTATGCGGGTGGCGAATTCAAGGCCAAATCGCTTCCCGTGCTCGCATTTTTCCAACTTCCAGCATTTAATTCATTCCTGAATTTTGACTTTACAGTTCAGATGCAACGGGCGAGAAGAGGCAGCTCCGAATAAGTGGAGCAATATAAGCAGCATTTTAATAACGAGGTTATCCGTGGCCCACCCAGTGTTTGATTTTCTGGCGCAGCGCAGTTCCACCCCGATTTCGGCGATTTCCGAGCCAGCGCCAGAGGGCGAGGAACTTGCAGCCTTGCTGAAAGTTGCAGCACGCGTGCCTGATCACGGACGCCTGACGCCCTGGCGTTTTATCCTGTACCGTGGCGATGCGCGCCTCAAAGTCGGCGAGTATCTGGCCCATCGTGCCGAAGAAATTGAAGGTCCGATGCCTGAAGGGCGGAAGGAAAAGAGTTGACACGCTTTTCACGCGCGCCCCTTGTTGTCGGCGTGGTGTCATCGCCCGTCGCGCACGAACGAATTCCGGAATGGGAACAATTCCTTTCCGCTGGAGCTGTCGCAATGAACCTTTGCACGGCTGCCAACGCGCTTGGATATGCCAGCAACTGGATTACCAACTGGTATGCCGACGACGCTCCCGCCCGCGCTTTTCTGGGGCTGGCGCCCAATGAACGTGTCGCCGGATTCGTTCATATCGGAACGGCAGCAAACAAGATGCCGGAACGTCCGAGAGCCGATATGGACAAGATCGTAACTGATTATTCCGGGCCATGGACGCAAGCTTAGAACCGACTTCAACAAGACTTGCTAATCAACGGATAAAAATATGTTTTACGAACCGAGGGAGGGGCATTCGCTGCCCCATAATCCGTTCAAGGCAATTGTTGCACCACGCCCCATAGGCTGGATCGGGGCGCAGTCGAAGGAGGGCGCTGTTAACCTCGCGCCCTATTCATTCTTCAACGCGATCTGCGATACGCCACCTATGGTCATGTTTTCATCGAGCGGTGCGAAGGACAGCGTTTCGTTCATCGAGGAAACCGGCGAGTTCACCGCAAATCTGGTGAGCGATCATTTGAGAACCCAGATGAATACGTCATCCGTCAACGCACCTCGCGGGATCAGTGAGTTTGAATATGCCGGGCTCACCAGAGCGCCAAGCAGGCTTATCGCAGCGCCGCGTGTCAAGGAAGCCTATGCCGCTCTTGAATGTGTTGCGGTGGAAATCAAGCGACTGCAGGACAAGGAGGGCAGGCCGACCGACAATTACATGGTGATTGGCGAAGTCGTCGGCGTGCATATCGATGAACAGGTTCTGACCGACGGTCTCATCGATATTGCGAAAGCCAGACCGGTCAGCAGGCTCGGTTATATGGATTTTGCCACAACGGAAAGTGTCTACCAGATGTTCCGCCCGAAATGGGAAGACGAGAAATAGGCATCATTAGAGGCCTTTTTCTTGGCTTCACCCCAGATTGCTTCCATTTCATCAAGGGTCGCGGCATCGAGATCGCTTCCGGTTTCAACGAGCGTCTTTTCGATGAAATGGAAACGCCGCCTGAACTTCTCATTGGCAGCGATGAGTGCAGTTTCTGCATCGATCTCAAGATGGCGACCGAGATTGACCATGGCAAACAGCAGGTCGCCATATTCCTCTTCGATATCCGCGCGTTCCTTCGCCGCCATGGCTTCCTTCAGCTCTGCAGTTTCCTCAGCGATCTTGTCGAGGATAGGTACAGCTTCCGACCAATCGAAGCCGACCTTTGCGGCTTTTGCTGGAGTTTCAGCGCACGAAGCAGAGCGGGGAAGGCCTGTGGAATATCGTCCAGAAAGCCATTCTTCTCGGTTGTTTCCAGCCCGAGTTTTGAGCGTCGCTCGGCTCGTTCGGCCTTTTCTTCGGCCTTGATGCGATTCCACGAACCCTTGGCCATGCCTGCACTTCTGGCTTCAGCATCGCCAAAGACGTGAGGATGACGTCGTATCATCTTGTGCGTGATGGCTTCGACAACATCACCGAATGCAAAACTGCCTTGTTCTTCGGCCATGCGCGAATGGAACACCACCTGCAACAGCAGATCGCCAAGCTCCTCGCGCAGATCGTCCATATCGTTGCGCTCTATGGCATCAAGGACTTCATAGGTTTCCTCAAGCGTATAAGGCATGATGGATTCGAAACTCTGTTCCACATCCCACGGGCAGCCGGTTTTCGGATCGCGAAGCGCTGCCATAATTTCCAGAAGGCGATCAATATTGCGGGATGGCTTCATCTTTGCTCCATCAAACTTGGCTAATCCGTGGCTGTCAATTCGAGAGAATCGCGCCGGATGGCTTGAAGTCTGTTACTGATTTTGCATAGTCAGCCGGGGATCGCATATCGGGGCGGTATGTTCAACAAGCGGATACATAAACGATGACAATTCTTGTGACTGGCGGCGCTGGCTATATCGGCTCACATACTTGCGTTCAGCTCTTGGAAGCAGGCCACGACGTCGTTGTGGTCGACAATTTTGACAACAGCCACCCGGAAGCCCTGCATCGCATCGAACAGATTACAGGGCGCACGCCGCGCCGTGAAGCAGGTGATATTCGAGATCGTGCCTTTCTGGAACAGGTGATCAGGCATCACAAATGCACCGCCGTCATTCATTTTGCAGGTCTGAAAGCAGTTGGAGAATCGAGCGAAAAGCCGATGCTCTATTATGATTGCAATGTGGTGGGTACGCTCCGTCTGCTGCAGGCGATGGAAGCTACGGGCGTGAAGACTTTGGTTTTCAGCTCATCGGCCACAGTTTACGGCGATCCGCAAAACTGCCGATCACCGAGGATCAGCCGCTATCGGCAACGAACCCCTATGGCCGTACCAAGTTGATCATCGAGGATATGCTTCGTGATATCTACAATGGCGACAATAGCTGGAAGATTGCCATCCTGCGTTACTTCAACCCGGTCGGCGCGCATGAGAGCGGCCTGATCGGCGAAGATCCAAAGGGCATTCCGAACAATCTGATGCCGATCATCGCGCAGGTCGCCACCGGTCGTCGCGAAAAGCTGAATGTCTGGGGTAATGACTATCCGACGCCCGACGGCACTGGAGTTCGCGACTATATCCATGTGGTAGACTTGGCTGCAGGCCATCTGAAGGCACTCAAGAAGCTCGACGAGCCGCAGTGTTTCTCAGTGAATTTGGGTACAGGGCAGGGCTATAGTGTTCTGGATGTGGTCAAAGCATTCGAACATGTCTCGAACCGCGAGATCAAATACGAGATTGCACCACGCCGTCCGGGCGACGTTGCGGAATGCTACGCTGACCCGAGTTTCGCACGGGATTTCCTGGGCTGGTCGGCAGAGAAGAACCTGCGCGAAATGTGCCAGGATATGTGGCATTGGCAATCCAGAATCCGAACGGCTACGAGTGAACCAAATCGGGCCGAAATAGCTTTATGAATGAAGCGGGCGTCGCGTTCCGCGATGCCTGCAAGATTGGACGATATGATGCGTTTCCTGCCTGACAAATTCACAAGCATGCTGATCGTGACCATTTTGATTGCGTCGGTGCTTCCCGTGCACGGTGAATTTGCAGATTGGTTCGCACTGGCGACGAAATTCGCGGTCGGGCTTTTGTTCTTCCTGCATGGGGCCCGGCTGTCGCGTGAGGCTGTGGTTGCAGGCATAACGCATTGGAGACTCCATCTGGTAGTCCTTTCCTCGACGTTCATCCTGTTTCCGATCCTCGGCCTGGCCGCAGGCTGGTCCATTCCGGGATTGTCGCAATCAGCTTTCTACACAGGCATTCTCTTTCTTTGCGTTTTGCCTTCGACTGTCCAGTCGTCCATCGCCTTCACATCAATTGCAGGCGGCAATGTCTCAGCCGCAATCGTATCGGCGTCAGCATCGAACATTTTGGCATGTTTCTCACACCGCTTCTGGTAGGCCTGTTGTTCGCTGTCAAAGGCGGCGGCGGAATATCGATCGACGCACTGGAATCCATCCTGTTGCAACTGCTCGCACCATTCGTTCTTGGACAGATTCTCCAGCCATGGATCGGCAATTTCATGCGCCGCCATAGCAAGGCACTCGGCTTTGTTGATCGCGGCTCGATCCTGATGGTGGTTTATCTGGCCTTCAGCGAAGCCGTGGTCGAAGGCCTATGGCGTACCGTTTCGTGGGATGATCTCGGCATGATGGTCGGCGTCAATATTATCCTGCTGGTCGCCATACTGCTCGCCACCTGGTACGGCAGTAAATGGCTCGGTTTCAACCGTCCGGACCGCATAACGATTATGTTCTGCGGGTCGAAAAGAGCCTCGCCAGCGGTGCACCGATGGCAAGCGCGATTTTCGCTGGTGCAAATGTCGGCAGCATCGTTCTGCCCTTGATGCTTTTCATCAGATTCAGCTTATGGCTTGCGCCGTGATTGCCCGAAAACTTGCTGATCACAAAGGGCATGAGGAGCGCGTCGCTGCTGCTGCGGAATAGGCAAGGTTTTCCGATCAGAGCGGAACCGCTTGCGAGGTTTACCGGATAAGCGTAGGAAACGGGCAGGACATTCTTCCTGCCCTACGCTATCGAATGTTCTTTGAACTAAATTCTGATTTTACAAATAGTTACATGCCGAACCTAACGAGTGACACGGACAGAAGAAGGGCCTACCTTTATGGCTGAGAACGACAAGGCGGCTTTCGATCAGGAAGCGCTTGCAGAAGCCTATAACCGGGCGCTTGCGCTGGAAAAAGCCGGCGATTTCGACGCTGCTGCCAAGGCCTATGAAGATGTGCTGCGGATCGATCCCGAGGATCACGGCGGCGCTGCCGTGCGGCTTGCCAGCATGGGACGCGGCGCGGTTCCGCTCAAGGCTCCGGATGCCTATGTTTCTACACTTTTCGACCAGCATGCAGAAATGTTCGATACGATCCTCGTTGATCAGCTCGGTTACGACGTTCCATTGCAGCTGCGCGAAATGCTTCTTGAGATGAATGAAGCGTTTTTCGCAGAACGCATGCTCGATCTGGGGTGCGGTACGGGGCTGTCCGCCGATGCACTCGATGACATGGCTGAACATAAAACCGGCGTCGATATTTCCGAGAACATGATCGAAGTGGCCTACGAGAAAGGCGATTATCAGGCGCTATTCGTTGGTGAGGCCGTGCGTTTCCTTGAAACCACCGACGAACCGGATTGGGATCTGATCATTGCCACGGATGTTCTGCCTTATATGGGCGAACTCGACAAGTTCTTCGCAGGTGTAGCCGCACATCTGTCGTCGGGCGGACATTTCGGCTTTTCCAGCGAGACGCTCGACGATACGCGACTGGCCGGGCGCGCATTCATGGTTGGTGACTATCAGCGCTTTGCGCACGCACAATCCTATGTCCGAGCAATGCTCGACAATCACGGAATGGACTGCGTGCGTTGTGAAGATATTGTCGTGCGCAGCGAACAAGGATCGCCAGTTCCGGGACATCTCTATATCGCTCGACACCGCTAGTGTGGTGGATTTGAATCCGAAATTTGTACAAAATCTTGCTCCCGAGTGAGGCGATTTTCGGATTCGCCACACTAGTATCTTCGGCTGCCAATTCAGGGCACACATCGAGCCTTGAAGAAGTTCAGCTACGCATAAGTTTGGCATACTCAAAGCCGGACTGATATCGGATAGTTCCATAATCTATCTTATGCGATCAATATGTATCATCGAGCATCAGCCCTTTATATCCTGCTCTTCATGCCAACTGGACCGTGCACCAGCCCGCTTTGCATTGTTGATTTCAATCATTTCGAAGAATCGTACGGCGTGAGAAATACACTCCGTATCAGGGCAATCCGTCTTGGTATCTAAGACCAAAGCATGCGTGTGCTGACGGTTCATATGCGCTATTACCCGAGCGACGGCGTATTTCGCAAATGGTCGGTAGCAGTATCTTGCTTTCGAGACGGCGAGCGCCATTTCCGGCTCAAACCCGAATGGGACGGCCCGGATGGGAAGGAAGGTAGATTTAAAGATGCTGGAAGCACGTATTCGAAACACTTCGCTTCGGAACAAGATCATTACCGCGGAACAAGCCGCGAGTCTTATCCATGACGGCATGATCGTTGGCATGAGTGGATTTACCCGCGCCGGTGACGCCAAGGCTGTGCCAGTTGCCATGGCCGCCCGTGCTGCAACGGATCCCTTCAAGATCACGCTGATTACTGGTGCATCGCTCGGTCACGACGTCGACAAGCTTCTCACCGAAGCCCATGTGCTCTCAAGGCGAATGCCATTTCAGGTCGACAGAACTCTGCGTGCCGCCATCAATCGCGGCGAAGTGATGTTCATAGACCAGCATCTTTCCGAAACTGTCGAGCAGTTGCGCTCGAACCAGATAGGTCCGATTGATTACGCCGTAGTCGAGGCTCTTGCCATTACCGAAAGCGGAGGGATCATTCCCACGACATCGATCGGCAACTCGGCAAGTTTTGCCATTCTGGCTGAAAAGGTGATCGTTGAGGTAAATCTCAACCAGCCCATGGCCCTTGAAGGTCTGCACGACATCTATATCCCAACGAAGCGCCCTTCCCGCGATCCGATACCGGTCACGGCATGCGACAGCCACGTCGGCCTGCCCTACATTCCCATTCCGCCGGAAAAGATCGCAGGCATCGTCATCACGCAGGAAAATGATAGCGCATCGACCGTGGAACCGGCCGACGGCGAAACGATAGCCATTGCGGGCCATCTGATCGAATTTCTGATGCAGGAAGTGACTGCCGGACGTCTCGACCTGACACTCAACCCGCTTCAGGCCGGTATCGGCACCATTGCCAATGCCGTATTGAACGGTTTTGCCGATAGCCCGTTCCACAATCTGCGTATGTATAGCGAAGTACTGCAGGACAGCACTTTCGATCTCTTCGATGCCGGAAAGCTCGACTTTGCATCCGGATCATCGATCACGCTCAGCCCCGCCTGCGGAGAGCGTGTCTTTAATAATATCGACCGTTACCGGGACAAGCTCATTCTGCGCCCGCAGGAAATCAGCAACCACCCGGAAGTCATCCGCCGTCTCGGCATTATCGGCATCAATACCGCGCTGGAATTCGACATTTACGGCAATGTGAACTCCACGCATGTTGACGGCACACATATGATGAACGGGATCGGTGGTTCAGGCGACTTTGCCCGTAACGCCTTTATCTCAATCTTTGTCACCAAATCCGAAGCCAAGAACGGCGCCATATCGTCTGTCGTTCCGATGGTTACGCATGTTGACCACAACGAACACGACGTGGATATTCTTGTCACTGAACAAGGTCTCGCCGACCTGCGTGGCCTCGCCCCGCGCGAACGCGCACGTGTCATCATTGATAACTGCGCACATCCGGATTATCGCCCACAGCTCAACGATTATTTCGACCGTGCATGCGCGCGTGGCGGACACACGCCTCACCTGATCGAAGAGGCTTTCAGCTGGCATCATCGCCGCCGCGAGACGGGCAGCATGCGCAGTTGATTATCTGGAAGGTCCTGCGCTGCCTGGTGCCAGCTTGATTTAAGTTCTTGCTTATAAAGCGGAACCTTCTTTTCCTTGAGACGTTGACCAGCACATTGTTTTGGATTGGAGACGATGTGCCGGTTGCAAGAGCCCTGCTCTTCCTTCCGGTTTGAACGGGCTCAATCGGGCGGCGCGGAGGAACGGTCGCCGGTTAAGCAACGCAACCCCAAGTTCCGGGAAGGATCAGACCGCCTATGTCCATCCTCATCAGCCTTCTGATAACAATTCTTGTTATCTTCCTCGTACTTTACCTCATCAACATGCTGCCTCTGGATGCCAAGGTCAAACAGATCGCTCAAGTTATCGTGATCATCATCGGCATCATTTCGCTTCTGAAATACTTGGCGGTCTTCTGATTCAAGCCATCAACAGCCACAATACCGGCCAAAATCCCGGAGTGTCAGGTCCCTCGCCGCTCCGGGATTCTTTATAATGCCTTGCTGAAGGCAATTCCTGATTTATATTAGATAGTTATGATTTATGTCTTCTTGAGGCGTTTCTTTTAAACATAGTTGTGCTTAATTACATTTTCTCGTAACATATAACCATCATGCTACCTATGATTGTGTCATTAATGGCACTCATAAACAAAAATTGTAGGAGGCGCATGGTGATACCTTTCCCTCTCAGGCGTTCCTTTTATAAGGCCCGCAAAATAGAGCCCGTTCATCTGGGGTTCAGGCGGGGTCGTTGATCATCCTCACTCAGGGTTGGGAGTGCGAGGGCATGAAGAAGACTGCTCTTTTGAAAGCAGCATTGATAACGCTGTCTGTCGTACTGTTCTCGGTAGGAGCGACATCGATAGCGGCTTATTCCGCTGGCGTAAGCCCGGGCGTCGTTGCACTTACTCTAAGCGCAGGCATCCCCATGGCTACGGCGTTCCATCCCTTGCCTATATTTTTCATCAGCACAGCAAGCTGAGAGATGCATATCTCCAGCTCGAGAAAGCGCATGTCGAACTGCAGGCACGCTCGCGAATCGATCACATGACTGGTCTTCTCAATCGCGAGGCGCTTTTCGAGGCTATGAAGATCAGCCGCTCCCGTATTGAGACCGGGACATTGCTCGTCGTCGACGCAGATCACTTCAAGGCGATCAACGACACGTTCGGCCATGGCGTTGGCGATCGCGCCTTGAAACTGATCGCATTCGCGCTTCAAAATGTAACCCGAAAAGGTGACCTCGTCGGACGCATCGGTGGAGAGGAATTCTGCGTTTTCTGCCGGGGCCAGTGGAGAAACCGGTATGCGCGTTGCACAGCGCATACGCGCGGAAGTGGAAAACACGCCGTTTCACACCACCGAGTACCAAGTCTATCCGTTGACGATCAGTATCGGTGTTGCATCTGCACCGAAAAACGAGACGAACTCGCAAGTACTCAGCCGCGCAGACCGCTGCCTTTATATGGCCAAGCAGCGCGGACGCAATTGTGTGGTCTTCGATGAGGAAAGTGGGCGCCTGGCCAGCGCGTCTGTCGTCTCGATCGCAAGTGCTCGTGAAGTAGCGCGCGGATAGCGCCGACTTCATTTCCAGGGTTCGATGACCTCTTCGGACCATCCAACCGGCACAAATCCCATCTTCTGATAGAGCTGCAATGCGCGCGGGCTGTCGAGCGTATTGGTGTGGATCGTTACCTTTTCCGGCATATGCGCCCAGGCCGCGGAAATGGCTTCACTCAGGAAGAATTTGCCGAGCCCTCGTCCCTGAAAGTCATCGATAAGGCCGAAATAGACGATCTCGGCAGCTTCCGGCAAAGCCGAGAGGTCAAGTTCGACAAAACCTGCCGGGCAGCCCTCTGCATAGAGGATGTGAATTTCGGTCGTATCGGCATGAATCGCAGCCGCCACCTCAACATCCGTCTGAACACGCCGCATCATCCAGTGATGTTTGCGGCCAACCCGTTCATAGAGATAGCGGTAATAGTGGACGGGCATATCGCCTGCGCGCATGATTGCCAGGCGGATACCGGAAGGTACCGGCACAGCAACGGCCTGACGGGTCGACATTTCCAGATGCGTGATGCGGGCAGTCAGTTTTTCGGACATGCTTATTCGGCTTCACCGGTCACGACGGACGTATCCTGCCTACTACCCCATTCGCTCCAGGAACCATCGTAAAGACGGTTATCCGTGTGGCCGAGCGACGTCAATGCCAGCGTGATGACAGCGGCGGTGACGCCCGACCCGCAACTTGTCACCACCGGCCTGGAAAGATCGACACCGGCCTCATCAAAAATCCTGCGCAGGCTAGCAATATCCTTCAATTCACCGTTTTCAGATAAAGTGCCGACAGGCACGTTGCGCGCACCGGGCATATGGCCGGAGCGCATACCGGCACGCGGTTCCGCGTCACGTCCGGTGAAGCGTCCGGCTGCACGCGCATCGGCGATCTGCGAGCGGCGTTCATCCACGATTTCGCGCATCTCCACAAAATCGACCACTGCCTTCTCGTTGAAGGATGGCGTGAACAGCGTGGATGCAATCTTCGTCGGCTCATCAGTCACCGGATAACCGGCCTTTTCCATCTGTCGAAGCCGCCATTGAGAACATAGACGTTCTTCACGCCCATAACCCGGAACATCCACCAGACGCGCGGCGCGAAAACATGCCCGGCCCGTCATAGACAACGACTGTTTCATCGGCGGTGATGCCCATTGCACCGACATGCTGGGCGAAAAGCTCAGGCGAGGGCAGCGTGTGCGGCAGACCGGACTCCTTGTCGGCGATCTTGTCCTGATCGAAAAAACAGCGCCCGGAATATGCGCGGCGTTGTATTCGCCCTCGCCGTCGCGCCCAGCGGTGGGAAGATACCAGGAAGCATCGACAATCGCGATGCCGGGCTTGCCAAGCCGTTCTTTCAACCAGTCCCGCGAAACAACGAAAGCGCTTTTTCAACCATGGGTCACTCCTGCAGCATGCGCCTCCAAAGACGGAAACATGCGAAAACGAAAACTAAGCTTCTGGCAAGGCACCGAACCGAATGCGGAAGCGGCGGTTCTCCTTGCCCTTCTTTTCGATCTTGCCGATGTGGATTTCACCCACTTCCTGTGTCTCGGAAACGTGCGTGCCGCCGCAAGGTTGCGAATCCACCACGCCGTTTTCACCAATCAGGACAAGGCGTATGCGGCCAAGGCCTACCGGCGGGCGCACATTCTTCGACTTTACGATATCAGGATTTGCAAGGAACTCTTCATCGCTAATCCAGCGAATGGCAACCGCGTCATTGGCGTTGACGCGCTCCATCAACTTTTCGGTCACGAATTCCTTGGTGTAGGTCGGGTCGGGAAGGTCAAAATCAACGCGGCTTTCATCCTCCCCACGGCTGCGCCGGTGATCGGGAACGGGCAGACCACGGAAAGCAGGTGACAGGCCGTGTGCATACGCATCAGCTTGTAGCGACGCGGCCAGTCGACATGCAGGACCAGCTTTTCGCCGATTGTGGGAGCAGCCTGCCCTTCTGCCGGAACATGAATGATTTCGTTCTTGTTTTCGCCGGTGACAGTCGCCGCTATCTCGATGCGGGAACCGTCAGCGCGCTCAAAAACCGATATCCCGGCTGGCCGCCGGAGGTCGCATAAAAATTCGTCTGGTCGAGAATGATCCGCCGGTGTCGGTCATGGCGAGCACCGTGCCCTCCGCCGTTGAAAGATAGGAATCTTCGCGGAAAAGCGCTTCGGTCTCGTATGCCATGATTATCCCTCGAACGGTATGTCTATCTCGGTCTTCTTCTCCAGCCATCCGGGTACGGGCAGGTTCTTGCCACGCAGAAAGGCAGGGTTGAACAGCTTGGACTGGTAACGATTACCATAGTCGCAAAGCACCGTCACAATTGTGTGGCCCGGCCCGAGATCTTTTGCAAGCCGGATTGCGCCTGCAATATTGATGCCTGAGGAACCACCAAGGCAAAGCCCTCATTTTCCACGAGATCGAACACGATATCGAGCGCCTCCGCGTCAGAAGGCGGTAGGAGAAATCGGGCGTGAAGCCCTCAAGATTGGCGGTGATGCGGCCCTGCCCTATGCCTTCGGTGATCGAGTCGCCCTCGGCTTTCAGTTCGCCTGTCGTATAGAAGGAATGGAGTGCGGCTCCATAGGGATCGGCAAGTGCGACCTTGATACCGGCATTGTGGTCCTTCAGGCCAAATGCTGTGCCGACAAGCGTTCCACCCGATCCGACAGCGGCGACAAACCCATCGACCTTGCCATCGGTATCGCGCCAGATTTCCTTTGCCGTTGTTTCGATATGGGCTTGCCGGTTGATCGGATTGTCGAACTGGTTAGCCCATACCGCACCATTAGGCTCGGTCTTTGCCAGTTGTTCGGCCAGGCGTCCGGACAGACGCACATAATTGTTCGGGTTTCGATAGGGTGCAGCTGGAACTTCGATCAGTTCCGCGCCAAGCAGACGCAGGGCGTCCTTCTTTTCCTGACTCTGCGTTTCGGGAATAACGATAACGGTGCGATAGCCAAGTGCTTTCGCGACCATAGTGAGTCCAATGCCGGTATTGCCAGCCGTGCCTTCAACGATGACACCGCCGGGTTTCAGAAGCCCGCGCTTTTCGGCATCACGAATAATATTGAGCGCTGCCCGATCCTTCACCGATTGGCCGGGATTGAGAAACTCAGCCTTGCCGTAAATTGCGCAGCCAGTCAGCTCGGACGCTTTCTTCAAATGGATCAATGGCGTATTGCCGATAGCGTCGAGCACCGATTGGAACATGGCTTACGTCCTTCCTGTTTCGCAGAGGAAGTTATGAGGAAGCGCCCTGCCCTTCAAGCAAGCATGGAATATTTTTCCTGTCCGATACGCAAATCGAAACCCGTTTTGCGGCTATAAATAGAAAAGCCGCCCGAAATGGGCGGCTTTTGAAAAATGTTTGAGGTGAGCAGCTTATGCTGCGCGCTGTCCGCCATTGCCATTGGCATTGCGACGCTTGCGGCGGAACGGACGCTTCGCTTTCGGAGCACCTTCACCGCTCGCGTGAGCGCTTCCGCGATGTTCCCCAGCCTTCGGCGCGGCGCGGCGCGGCTTCTGTGGCATTCCGCCTTTACGATGCCCGGTCTTCTGCGGACGCTCGCCCGGAGTAGCGGCTCGCGGAGCTGGAGCCGGCGCAAGCTCCACAGGTGCATCTTTGATCGGAAGCTTATTGCGCGTCACACGCTCGACCGCTTTCAGCTTGGATTCTTCCGCTGCCGGGTCGTAGAGCGTAATCGATGCGCCGCTGGCGCCATTACGGCCAGTGCGTCCGATACGATGCACATAGGTTTCGGGCTCATCTGGCAGATCGTAGTTCACGACGTGGCTGATACCCGGCACGTCGATGCCGCGTGCAGCAATGTCGGTTGCTATCAAAATCCGCAGCGATCCATCACGGAATCCGTTCAGCGCGCGCTGACGTGCATTCTGCGACTTGTTGCCGTGGATGGCGGCAACTTCATAGCCATCGCGTTCCAGATGACGGACGACTGCATCGGCACCGTGCTTCGTACGGGTGAAGACGATGACCGAACGCATGGCCTTGTCACCCAGCAGTGCCGAAAGAAGACGACGCTTCTCCTTGGTGTGCACGGGATGGACGACCTGCGTAATTTCTGCAGCCGTCGTTCCCTGCGGAGCAACTTCCACGCGAACCGGGTCACGCAGCAGGCTTCCAGCCAGCGATGCGATTTCCTTCGGCATTGTTGCCGAAAACAATGCGGTCTGACGATCGGAATGGGTCGCTTTTGCGATGCGCTTCACGTCGTTGATGAAGCCCATGTCCAGCATACGGTCAGCCTCGTCGAGAACGAGCCAGCGCGTCTGTGAAAGGTCTACCAAACCGTCACGCATCAGATCGGTCAGACGGCCGGGCGTGGCGATCAGAACGTCGATGCCCGGCGCGATACGCTTGATCTGCGACAGTTTGGAAACGCCGCCAAGAACAAGTGCCGTCGAGATATGCGCGTGTTTGGAAACATTGCGGATTGTCTGTTCGATCTGCACGGCAAGTTCACGCGTCGGCGCCAGGATCAAAGCGCGTGCCGTCTTCGGACGGCGCTTGTCGCCGAGGCCGATGATTTTCTGCAGGATAGGCAGGCTGAAAGCCGCAGTCTTGCCGGAGCCCGTCTGCGCAATACCAAGAATATCGCGACCTTCAAGCTGGTGTGGAATCGCCTGCAACTGGATAGGCTTCGGCTCGGTCATGCCAGCGGCTTCGACGCCCTTGAGCAAAATGCCGGTAACGCCGAGAGCGGCAAAGCCGCCCGTAATTTCTTTTGTCAATTCAATCTCTTTCGGCGGCACCATGATGTCATGGTCCGCATCCAAATGCCGGTCAAGCGCAACTTGCCGAACTCTATCTGTTCAATGATAACGACGGGACGCCGAAGTTTGTAAACTCCTGGCGACTTGCGCTGCCGTGCCCGAACATTTTCTCGGTCTCCCCGCTTCCGGACCATTCCGGAAGACAGAGGCGAGACGCAACAAGTCCAATGCCGGGAAAGCCGACGAACACGTCGGCCCATGCGCCTGACGCGGCATATGGGGTGTTTTCACCGAAAAAGCAACCGATTTTGCTTAAACCACCGAAATCAGATGATGAAATCAGCAAGTACCTGATTGTCCGTGATGTCCTGATAGGCCCAGCCCGCTTCTGCGAATTTCTTTCCAGAAGCTTGAAGTTTGACGCGTTTTTCGTTTCGATGCCAATCAGCACAGAACCGAAATTGCGCGCTGATTTCTTCAGATATTCGAAACGCGCGATATCATCTTCCGGTCCCAGAAGATCGAGGAACGAGCGCAGCGCGCCCGGCCTCTGCGGAAAGCGGAAGATGAAATATTTCTTCAGGCCTTCGAAGCGAAGCGCACGTTCACGAACGTCCGGCAGGCGTTCGAAATCGAAGTTGCCACCTGAAACGACGATGACAACCCGCTTACCCTTGATATCGCTCTTCTTGAAATCCTTCAGCGCATCGATGCCGAGTGCGCCCGCAGGTTCAAGCACGACACCCTCGATATTGAGCATCTCGATGATGGTCGCGCAAAGCCGGTTTTCCGGAACCGTTATGACAGTTTTCGGATCAAAGCCTTTGAGAAGCTTGAAGTTTTCCTTGCCGATCTCGGCAACAGCCGCGCCATCGACGAAATTGTCGACATGGGCGAGCTTGATACGCTTGCCTGCCTCAAGGCTGCCTTTCAGGCTCGCCGCGCCCTGTGGTTCGATAAAGCGGAAACTCGTCTTCCAACCGCGATCGGAAACATATTGTGTAACGCCGCCGGACAGCCCGCCGCCACCGACAGGCAGCAGGATAAAGTCGGGCTTCTTCCTTCCGGCAATTGCCGTTCGATCTCCAGCGCTACCGTGGCCTGTCCTTCGACAATGCCGGGATGATCAAAAGGTGGCACCATCACGCCCTTATGGCTTGCGGCAAATTCCTGCGAGGCGGCATAGCAAACGTCGAAAATATCGCCCACCAGCTTGATTTCGATGAATTCGCCGCCAAAAGCGCGGGTCTTGTCAATTTTCTGCTGCGGCGTTGTAACCGGCATGAACACGACGCCCTTGCGGCCAAAATGGCGGCAGACAAATGCAAAGCCCTGCGCATGATTGCCTGCGGAAGCGCAAACGAACACTACATTCTTGTCGGTTGTTTCGACCGCCTTGGAAATGAAATTGAAGGCACCGCGAATCTTGTAGGAACGGACAGGCGTCAGGTCTTCGCGCTTCAGCCAAATTTCCGCGCCGTATTTCCGCGACAGGTAATCGTTGAGCTGCAGCGGCGTTTCGGGAAACAGCGCGCGCATTGCCTTTTCGGCCTGAGATACGGATTTGACGAAGGCGGTCATTATTCGACTTTCTGCATTTCCTGCGGGATTTTGCCCATCGCTACATGGGTTTGACAATGCAGACAAGGTTGAAGCTGGTCAGGCCGTTAATTCAACGATTTAGAGTAAGCATATATTCGGCAATGCTAACTGTTGATGTTAGCAGGCTTTGTGGCTTGAATTCATGATACAAATCATGACATAGACAATGGCAGTTGCTGCGGTCGTGGCGAAATTGGTATACGCAACGGACTTAAAATCCGTCGTCTTTTAGACTTGCGGGTTCAAGTCCCGCCGACCGCACCATCTTTCCTTTTTGCCTCTGTTTTTCCCTTATCGGTCTCGGACAACCTCGTCTTGGCGGTTTGCTGCCCTATCCTCCTGTCTTCCCTTATCGAAACAGATGCAGACGGAACAATGGAAGAGCAAGCCACACAGATTATCGCAAATACCAACGCATTCGTTCTCCAGATCTACGACCTTCTCATACGATATTCGGTCTCCACACTGGGGCGCTGATTATCCTTTGTGTCGGCTGGATACTGGCCGGAATCCTTCAGAAATGGACGATACAGTCGCTATCAAAAATTCGCGGTTTCGACCCGACACTCATTGGCTTTTCGGAACGATGGTTCGATATGCCGTGCTGATTGTCATTTTGGTAATGGTCCTCGGACAATTCGGCGTCCAGACCGCTTCCATTCTCGCTGCCCTTGGAGCAATCGGTCTTGCGATCGGTCTCGCCCTTCAGGGCACACTGCAAAACATTGCTGCCGGCATTATGCTTCTGGTTCTCAGACCATTTCGCGTTGGCGAATACATCAGCACCGGAACAGTTGTTGGGACCGTGCAGGAAATTGGCCTTTTGCCACCGAGCTGAAGACTTACGATGGACTGTACATCCTTGCGCCCAATTCTACGCTGTGGAATACGCCTGTCACCAATTACAGCAGGATGAAATCTCGGATGCATGATTTCAAGGTTGGGATTGGATACGAGGACGATATTGGCCAAGCCTTGTCCATCATCAAGGAGATTGTCGAGGCACAGAAAGGCGTTCTTGCAAAACCGGAACCAGTCTACTTTGTATCGGAACTGGCCGACAGTTCGGTCATCCTGTGCTGTCGGTATTGGATCAATAGTGCAGATTACATGAAAGTTTCATGGAATACGGTGAAAGCCGTGAAAACGTCATTCGACAAAGCCGGGATTAATATTCCCTATCCGCAGGTAACTTATCACAATGCAGCGCCGGATAAGGCGGAGCAGGCCAACGCGGCATCATAAACAAGTTGGAAAGCCGCTATCAGATAGCGGCTTCTCTATTTGAAACGCAATCAACCGTGAAGCTTCTCTGCTATTTCCGCAACGCGTTTACCCTGGAATCTGGCTCCGTCCAGTTCCTGTTCCGAAGGCTGGCGAGAACCATCACCATCGGCGGTTGTCGTCATCCCATAAGGAGCACCGCCGCGCACCACATCGTTACCCATCTGCCCTTGGTAAGCATAGGAAAGCGGGACGATAATCATACCGTGATGCTGCATCTGCCACTGCGTGGAAATAAGCGCCAGTTCCGCCCCACCATGCTGGGTGGCTGTTGAAACTATCGCCGATCCCACCTTGTTGATGAGCGCGCCCTTTGCCCAAAGTCCGCCGGTTTGGTCGAGAAAATTCTTCATCTGGGCCGCCATCATGCCGTAGCGGGTGGCGGTACCGATGATAATGGCGTCGTAATCCGCAAGCTCAGCTGGCGTGGCGATTGGTGCATCTTGGTCAACCTTATAATGCGAGGCTTTCGCGACATCGGGCGGTACCAACTCGGGAACCCGCTTGATGGTAACCTCCGCACCGCCTTCGCGCGCGCCTTTAGCGGCGGCCTTGGCCATTTGTTCCATGTGACCATAGGCCGAATAATACAGCACCAGCACTTTAACCATGTGACGTCTCCATATCCCGTTTTGTGAGGCTCAACCTCGACAGGATCAATTAGGGGTGACCTCCTTTGGAAAGACACAACTTCTCGCAAACGGAAGAAATGCTGAAATAAAGCAGTTGCAGCCTCGTCCTGCCGGCGCTTAACTGATGTCAGAAATGGAGTCTGGATATGACCAACAATCCGCAGCAAGCCGTCAAAGCCGCCATGCTGGCAATTGGCGACGAGCTTCTCTCGGGCCGCACCAAGGATAAGAATATCGGGCATCTGGCTGACGTCCTGACAGCAGCAGGCATTGATCTCAAGGAAGTGCGGATCGTTCCGGACGAGGAAGCGGCCATCGTAGCGGCTCTCGATGCATTGAGGCCGCATTATGACTATGTCTTCACGTCAGGCGGGATAGGCCCTACCCATGATGACATTACCGCCGATGCGGTTTCCGCAGCCTTTGGCGTCCCATGCATCTATGACGAGAAAGCCATGAAGCTGCTCGGCGACAATTATGCAAAGCGCGGACTGGAATTCACCGACTCACGCAAGCGCATGGCGCGCATGCCGCAAGGTTCGGAGCATATAGCGAACCCCATCTCCGCTGCTCCCGGTTTTCATATCGGCAATGTCTATGTGATGGCGGGCGTGCCGTCCGTCTTTCAGGCGATGCTCGACAATGTGCTGCCCACATTGAAGACGGGCCGCAAACTTCTGTCCAGATCAGTATTTTGTCCTTTTGGCGAGGGTGTGATCGGCGCTCCTCTGACGGAAATCCAGAAAGAAAACCCCGACACGATCATCGGCTCCTATCCGAAATTCGAGAATGGACGTTTCAGCACTGAACTCGTCGTACGCGGAAGCGATCCTGAAAAATCGATATAGCAATCCTTGCAATCGAAAAATGATCTCGTCGCTCGAGACTGAAGGGGCTGCTTAATCCTCTGCAACCTTTTGCCCGCGCAACTCGTTGCACTATATGCTAAAATAGAAACACAGCTGGAAGGAGTTCGGTCATGTCCTACAAGACGGTGGTTGCCTATTCTCGCAGTGAATCCGAGTTGAAACGGGTCGTGTCCGCCGTTGGACTTTTGAAGCAGAAGGTGCCGGACATTCATGTCATCGGGCTATATTCAATCCCTTCCCCATCGTTTATGCCGATCCTAACGGCTTCATAGATCCGGGAATGTTCGAACTGCATGACAAGCAGCACAAGGAACTTTCCGAAAGACTGAAACATGTCTTTGAGGAAGAGATGCGTCGCCAGGGCATCGGCTATGAGTATCGCATCACACGCTCGGAAACGGGCACAGCTGCAGACGGAGTGCTCACTGCATGTCTTGGAGCCGAGCTGCTGGTCGCCGGGCAACCCGATCCGGACGACCCTGCCACCAATGACGAAACCGCCGATACGATAGTCTTCAATTCGAGCTGTCCCGTTTTGCTGGTTCCCTATGCGCCTGTACTGCAGATGGTTTCACTTGACCGCATCGTCGTTGCCTTTAATGGCAAGCGGGAAGCAGCCCGAGCCGCTTTTGACGCCCTGCCCTTGATGAAACATGCGGACAGAACGGAAATCGTTTGGATTGATCCGCCGGAAATCGAAGGGGAGGATCAAGCTCTGGCGAGCCATGATATTGCAGAGTCAATATCGCGGCATGGCATTAACGTAACTCCTACGGCTATCGCATCCAACGGACGCTATGCGCAGGATGCGTTGCGGGAACATATCATCGCGGAACGCGCCGATCTTCTTGTGATGGGCGCTTACAGTCATTCCCGGCTGCGAGCTGGTCTTTGGTGGTGTAACGCGCTCCATGTTGAACGAGCTTCCCATTCTCACGCTTTTCTCGCGTTAGAAGACACGATTAAAGCCAGTTTGATCCGACAACTGGCCCACAACTGCCATCTGATGACACGACACGCTTGCAAGAACACCATTTTTGCGGTTATCAGCATCACCCGGCGCTGACTGTGCCGGGTGGAGAGCCTTTCCTCTCCCGCCGCCCGCCTGAAATGGGCACGGATGAAGAAAAGCTGCAGATCCTGACAGTTACAGCGCTTGGCAATCCGTCACAGCGCATTTTTGGTTTCTAAAGGTCCGGAGAACGAACTCCGGATCGTTCCACGGAGCGTTTCGATGTCCTTGCCAGATAAAGCCTTTCCGTTTCCTGGGATCAGTTCCACCGCGATGCCCGCGCCCTCGCCTGGCGGATTTCCGGCATGGGTCGTGAATGGCACGCAATTGTCGCCATCACTCGCGGCGGTCTGGTCCCTGCTGCCATCGTTTGCCGTGAGCTTGGCATTCGCCTCATCGAAACTGTCTGCATCGCTTCCTATCATGATTACACGTCGCAGGGCGAGATGCAGGTTCTCAAGGGTGTAAGTGAGACATTGCTGGACAACGGCGGAGAAGGCGTCATCGTCGTTGACGATCTCACTGATACCGGCAAGACCGCAGCCATCGTTCGCGAAATGATGCCAAAGGCACATTTCGCTACCGTTATGCCAAGCCCAAAGGTCGTCCGCTGATCGATACCTTCGTAACGGAAGTGTCTCAGGACACCTGGATCTACTTCCCTTGGGATATGGGTTTCACTTATCAGGAGCCGATCGCAGGCGATAAGCGCGGCTGAAGTCCGACCTAGTCAGATTGAAGTGGCAACCCATCAGTTGTGCCTCAGGTAAACCTGATGCGGTCTTCCACCCGCCAGCTCAAATACCACAAAACGAAAGCAAACGAACGCGATTGCGGTGATATTTCCGCCGCAATCGCGTCTTATGGAAAACGTATCGAATTAACGCCGGTTAAGGGCGGATTGCATTTTCAAAGCTGCTATTCCTACCCCGAAATTTCAGTAATACCTTTAAAATAAAAGATTTTTTAGATATTCTCAAAGGTCTGCGGCCTAACTAACCAGTTGTTATTTTGGCGAATCGGATCATGTTATAAAGAAAAAGGGGATTTTCGCGGTGAAGTCGCAAGTAAAACAACTGATTGCAACCGAGAAGCGTATTTTGACGCCTTCCGGTCGTTTGCAGCAGGTTGCAGCGCTTGTTTATCGTCGCGATATGGGCTCTCTCAAGGTTCTTGTCATCACAAGTCGCGGAACGGGCCGCTGGATCATACCGAAGGGGTGGCCACAGGTCGGGCGTACGCTTGCGGAAACCGCACTTCGTGAAGCATATGAAGAAGCTGGCATTCGTGGTGAGATTTCTCCGATCCCGATCGGTAGCTTCTGCTACTGCAAGACGGACCTTCCACCCGAACGCATAAACCAGTTCACGGCAGCGGTATTCGCGGTCCAGTTCACCGGGCAGGAGAAAGACTGGCCTGAACGGGATCAGCGCATCTGCGAATGGGTGTCGCCCCAGGAAGCGGCCAAGCGTGTCGAAGAGACAGAACTAAAGCAGATATTGAATCAATTTGGTGATTCGGGGATCGCCGCAGCTGCCGAGTAGACTGCATGCTGCCCGCTTGTTGCGCAATATAGCTCTGGATCGTCGTCGTATTACGGAGATTTCCCTTTTAGGTGGTGGATGCTGCTGGTTTTATCCCCTAGGCTGGCGATAGAAGCGCCGGCCTCAACTCGCAAAACCATATAGCCGGCTTGGTTCATAAAAGCATCGCTTCTCCCCGTTATCCACATTTGCCCCATGCGGTTACGCACAATATCTAGATGCTTAAGCGTTGCAGCAAACCATTGCTTGACGCTCGAAGCCGAGTCGTTTTTATGAGGCTATCGTTGCGGAAGTAACGTGATCGGGTGTTGTAATCTGCCGATCTTTTTCGGTCAAGTTGAGTATCGAACGGGCGTTACGCTTTGAAAGTGTGGTTGTCGCTCGGTGCTTTTCGCGTCCAGATTCTGGGCTCAACCTTCTCTGAGGCAGCAGATGCAGCATCAAGCAGAAACAGCGTTAACACTAGATTTAGTATTTGCGCTCATGCTTCGTACAAGATAAGGTATTTTCCGTTCTGCTGATTTTGGACCGCGATAGTGCCAGCAAGGTTGCAATTGGGCTCCCCTGAGGCGTTTTTTCGTGAACTCTAGATGAAGCAGAAGCGGATTTTCGGGAGTTTTCTCCCCAACAAGACGCTCCTCCTCGCAGAAGAGCAGTTTTGACAGAGACGCGATACAGACAGGCCGTGGCTGAAAACCGTCACTAGAGCTACTATATATAGAACGTTTGGATGGGACAGATGAAGATCGAACGCCGTTTCACGAAAGAGAATCAGTCGGCCTATGCGGACATCGCGTTCCGGACTGCGACCAGCGAGATCAAGAATCCCGATGGATCCATCGTATTCCGCCTCGAAAACATCAATGTACCCGCGCAGTTCAGCCAGGTTGCCGCTGACATTCTCGCGCAGAAATATTTCCGCAAGGCTGGCGTTCCCGCGCAGCTGAAGAAGGTCGAGGAAAACGACGTTCCTTCGTGGCTATGGCGCTCGGTCGCCGACGAGGAGGCACTTGCCAAACTGCCTGAAAACGAACGCTACGGCTCCGAAATGGATGCCTGCCAGGTTTTTGATCGTCTCGCCGGTACCTGGACGTACTGGGGCTGGAAGGGCGGCTATTTCGCGTCTGAAGAAGATGCCCTCGCCTTCCGCGACGAGCTTGCCTATATGCTCGCGACCCAGCGCGTGGCGCCGAACAGCCCGCAATGGTTCAATACAGGTCTCCACTGGGCCTATGGTATCGATGGTCCTGGCCAGGGCCATTTCTATGTCGACTGGCAGACCGGTAAACTGACTAAGTCCAAGTCGGCCTACGAACATCCACAGCCGCATGCCTGCTTTATCCAGTCCGTTGGCGACGATCTCGTCAATGAAGGTGGCATCATGGATCTGTGGGTCCGCGAAGCCCGTCTGTTCAAATATGGTTCCGGCACAGGTTCCAATTTCAGCTATCTGCGCGGCGAAGGTGAAAAGCTTTCCGGCGGCGGCAAGTCCTCCGGCCTGATGAGCTTCCTCAAGATCGGCGACCGCGCTGCGGGTGCCATCAAGTCGGGTGGCACGACCCGCCGCGCCGCCAAGATGGTGGTGGTCGACATCGATCACCCGGATATCGAGGAATATATCGACTGGAAGGTGAAGGAAGAGCAGAAGGTTGCTTCGCTTGTCACCGGCTCCAAGATCGTCAAGCAGCATCTGACTGCCATCATGAAGGCTTGCGTCAACTGCGAAGCCGATAATGATGATTGCTTCGACCCTTCGAAGAACCCTGCCCTGAAGCGCGAAATCAAGGCCGCGAAGAAGAATCAGGTTCCGGAAAACTACGTCAAGCGCGTGATCCAGTTCGCGCGTCAGGGCTACACCGACATTCAGTTCAAGACCTATGATACAGACTGGGATTCGGAAGCCTATCTCACCGTTTCAGGCCAGAATTCCAACAATTCCGTCTCGCTGAAAGACGAATTCCTGCGCGCGGTCGAAAACGACGGCGACTGGGACCTGACGGCTCGTCGCGACGGTCGCGTCATGAAGACGTTGAAGGCGCGCGATCTCTGGGAAAAGATTGGTTATGCCGCATGGGCGTCCGCCGATCCGGGACTGCACTACAACACGACCATGAATGACTGGCACACCTGCCCGGCTGCCGGTCCGATTCGCGCCTCCAATCCGTGCTCGGAATATATGTTCCTCGACGATACGGCTTGTAACCTGGCGTCGATCAACCTGCTCACATATCGCAACAAGGACGGTTCGTTCGATATCGCGGCCTATGAACATACGGCACGCCTTTGGACCATCGTTCTCGAAATTTCGGTGATGATGGCGCAGTTCCCTTCAAAGGAAATCGCTCGCCTGTCCTACGAATACCGTACACTCGGTCTCGGCTACGCCAATATTGGCGGCCTGCTGATGACTTCCGGTATTCCTTATGACTCCGACGAAGGCCGTGCAATCTGCGGCGCGCTGACGGCTATCATGACCGGTGTGGCCTATGCGACCTCTGCCGAAATGGCAAAGGAACTCGGAACCTTCCCAAGCTATGAGCCAAACGCCGGGCATATGCTGCGCGTCATTCGCAACCATCGTCTGGCCGCCCATGGCAAGACAGAAGGTTATGAAGGCCTCGCCGTTAATCCGGTGGCGCTGATTGCCGAGGATTGCCCGGACCAGGATCTGATCGCCCATGCCCGCGCGGCCTGGGACAAGGCGCTGGAACTTGGCGAAAAGCACGGCTACCGCAATGCACAGTCCACTGTCATCGCGCCGACTGGTACAATCGGCCTCGTCATGGACTGTGACACGACCGGCATCGAACCTGATTTTGCACTGGTGAAGTTCAAGAAGCTGGCCGGTGGCGGTTACTTCAAGATCATCAACCGTGCCGTACCGGAAGCACTCCGTACGCTCGGTTATTCGGAAAGCCAGATCGCCGAAATCGAAGCCTATGCTGTCGGTCACGGCAACATCAATCAGGCTCCAGGCATCAATCCTTCGTCGCTGAAATCCAAGGGTTTCACCGATGAGAAGATCGAAGCACTGAATGCAGCGCTCAAGAGCGCCTTCGACATCAAGTTCGCTTTCAACAAGTGGACGCTGGGCGAAGATTTCTGCAAGGACGTGCTGAAGCTCACCGACGAACAGCGAACGACTTCTCGTTTGAAATGTTGCCGACGCTGGGTTTCTCCAAGAAGGACATCGAAGCTGCCAACATCCACGTTTGCGGCGCGATGACCCTCGAAGGTGCGCCGTTCCTTAAGGAAGAGCACTACGCGGTGTTCGATTGCGCCAATCCGTGCGGCAAGATCGGCAAGCGTTACTTGTCGGTGGATAGCCATATCCGCATGATGGCTGCGGCGCAGCCGTTCATTTCGGGTGCGATCTCCAAGACGATCAACATGCCGAATGACGCAACCGTCGAAGACTGCAAGAACGCCTATATGCTGTCCTGGAAGCTGGCTCTTAAGGCTAACGCGCTTTACCGTGACGGTTCCAAGCTTTCGCAGCCGCTCAATGCCGCGCTTATTGCGGATGATGAAGACGACGATGATGCAGTTGAAGCGCTGATCGAAGCACCGGCAGCTGCTCGTGCCGTTCAGGTAACGGAACGCATCGTCGAGAAGGTTGTTGAGAAGATCGTGCATGAGCGCGATAAGCTGCCGAACCGTCGTCAGGGTTATACCCAGAAGGCAGTCGTCGGTGGACACAAGGTCTATCTGCGCACCGGTGAATTCGGTGACGGACGCCTCGGCGAAATCTTCATCGACATGCATAAGGAAGGCGCTGCTTTCCGTGCGATGATGAACAACTTCGCCATCGCCGTATCGCTCGGTTTGCAATATGGCGTGCCACTCGAAGAATATGTGGAAGCTTTCACTTTCACGAAATTCGAACCGGCTGGCATGGTCATCGGCAACGATGCCATCAAGACCGCAACGTCGATCATCGACTATGTCTTCCGCGAACTGGCCGTGTCCTATCTCGGTCGCAATGACCTCGCCCATGTCGATACAAGCGATTTCGGCAATACCGCGCTCGGCAAGGGTATAAAGGAAGGCAAGACCAATCTGGTTTCGACCGGCTGGACGCGCGGTTACAAGCCTACGCTGGTGACGAACTCGGGTAACGAAGCCAAGGGATCTACGAATTCTGCACCGCAGGCTTCCAATGTCACAACCTTGAAGTCGACCGCTCCGACGGGCAACCACCGCCCGGCAACGATCGGTCTGGTGACGGACGGTGCGACGGCGTTCAAGCGCGAGTTCGAGGAACAGCCTGCTCCAGCGCAACAGCAGGAAAGTTCATCGGCCACCGAACTTTTCTCGGATAAGGCTGCAGCGGATGCTGCCTCAGCTCGGGCCGAAAGTGCAAATGCCGCCAAGAGGCTGGAAGCTGATCGCCGCATCAAGTCAATGATGCAGGGCTATACGGGCGATAGCTGCACCGAGTGCCAGAACTTTACCATGGTTCGTAATGGCACTTGCCTGAAGTGTGACACTTGTGGCGCAACGAGCGGCTGTAGCTAAGATTAGCTGATATAAAAGCGGGTAAGAAAGGCCCGCCTGGTGCGGGCTTTTCTGTATTTTGTGTCTATAGAAAGACAAGTTGCACACCGATTGTAATCGTATGGCCTCATGTAACATTTAATGAAACTCGGAACGAACTGACTATTCCGACGTTCATCCTAAGCAACCGAACGTATAAAGGAGATAGTTATGTTCAGGACTACACTTCTGACGACGTGCGCATTGCTGGTTGGCAGCGCAGCTTATGCTCAGACAACCGCGCCTGCGCCCGCCCCTGCCGAGCCACCGGCTGCCGCAGAAGAGATGCCGGTTTCATCCAAGGACATGTTTGGCAATCCCACATCGGGTGAGACCAACAAGGTCGGTTTTCTTGAACCCAAAGAAGGCCAGCTTTCGTCTCCTCTTTCATAGGCCAGAACGTCTATGAAAGTGACGCGGCCGACGCACAAACCGTCGGCAAGCTGAATGACCTCATCGTCAGCCCCGAAGGTGAAATTGAGGCTGCAGTGATCGGTGTGGGTGGTTTTCTTGGCATCGGTGAAAAGGACGTTGCAGTAAGCCCGGACCAGTTGCAGCTCGCAACGCGCAGTGACGGCAAAAATGGCTGGTCATCAAGGCAACCAAACAACAGCTGACCGATGCACCGGCATTTGACCGTTCGAAACTTTTGCGGATGGTGTAGCCGATCCTTCAGCAGCAAACGAGACGAATGCTCCGACGACTGACGCGCCGGCAAGCGATACGGCTCCCACATCGCCACCTCCAGCACAGTAATATCGTCTCGATATCCAATACAACAAGTCTACCCCGGCCTTTTGGTCGGGGTTTTGATGCAGATAGTCATTGCTCGCGGTTGAAATCTTCATACGGCTGCTTTAATTCCTGATAGAACGCAATACAGACGTCGTAACACAGCCCTTAAAATCTCCGCAGGTTAATCTCAGGAAAGTCTATTGTCGGAATTTTTATTGCTAATCCCTGGGCGGAAACGCTTAGCGCACTCGGGGATTATTTCTTTCAGCTTTCATTGCAAACTTTCTGATCAAGGCGATCTTGCTGAAACTGCTTGATCGTATTGTCCAGAAAACATCGTTCGGGCAGGACGAAGAGCTAAAGAAACACGGCGTCATCAGCCGCCTTGCCAATATCGTTCCGGCCTTGATCATTTCATCTGGGAATCATGGCGGTGCCGGGTCTTCCCGAGGGCGTCATTACCGTCATCCGAAATGTGGCGATAGCCTTCATCATTTTGACGTTGGCTCTGGCGGTCAACGCAGTGTTCGGGCTTGTCGACACCCTTTATCATCGCCGTCCAGAGGCAAGATTCCGCCCCATGAAGGGCTATATTCAGGTCGCCAAGCTGGCAGTCTATATCATCGCGACGGTTCTCATCATCGCGACATTACTGGATAAATCGCCGGTTATCCTTCTTTCGGGTGTCGGCGCCATGGCAGCCGTGCTCATCCTGGTCTTTCAGGATACGTTGCTTTCATTGGTCGCCAGTATGCAGATCGCCTCCTCCAACATGGTCCGCGTCGGTGACTGGATCGAAATGAAAAACCTCGACGCCAATGGCGATGTCACGGAAATCGCGCTCTATACCGTCAAAGTCCAGAATTTCGACAAGACGATCACCACCATTCCAATCCGCAAGCTCATAACCGAGCCGATGAAGAATTATCGCGGTATGCAGAATCCGGTGGGCGTCGCATCAAGCGCGCACTTTATATCGATCAGAACACTATTCGTTTTCTGTCGGATGAGGAGCGAACCAGACTTGGCACAGTTAATTGGCTCGCGGATTATCTGCCGAAAAGCCAAGGAAATTGCCGAATGGAACCAGAAGCTCGGCGAGCGCGCCAATAACCCGGTCAATAGGCGACAGTTCACCAATATTGGTACATTTCGTGCCTATGTGGACAATTATCTGCGCAATCATCCTGGTGTACATAAAGGCATGACGCTGTTGGTGCGTCAGATGGATCCCACGCCTGAAGGCCTGCCGCTTGAAATCTACTGTTTCACGAACACAACTGTCTGGGCGTCGTTTGAACAGATCCAGTCGGACATTTTCGATCACCTTTATGCGGTTTTGCCGGAGTTTGGCCTCAGCGCCTTCCAGAATCCGAGCGGCAATGATTTTCGCAAACTGACGATCAGCGCGCCTGTTGAACAGCCTCAATAACCTTGGCGTTCAGGCGTTGAACATTGTAGCGAGTGCGAGATGGTGTCAGGCCAAGACGGACTACGGCAAGACGCATCGATGGAACAATCATCGCGCTTTGCCCGTCGTGACCTGACATCCAGAAGGCATCTTCGGGAATGCCGTCCTGGCCTGCTTTCACACCACTAATCTGCAGCCAGACCTGTGCCGAACCATAGCGTCCTTCGGACTCTGGTCTGGGCTTGCGCATAAATGAAATAAAGTTCGCTGGCAGAGCAGGCTTTCCGTACAGATTTCCGCCATCCGCGAGAAATGCACCGAGCCGCGCCCAGTCACGGGCCGTAGCGTACATATAGGAAGAGCCGGCAAAGACACCCGATGCATCCGTCTCCAGAATGGCGCTACTCATACCAAGCGGACCGAAAAGCGCTAATCGCGGATAGGCCAGAGCTTCCTCACGGCTCTTGAAACTGTCCATGAATAGCTCTGACAGAATATTGGCCGTTCCGCTGGAATAATTGAATTTCGTCCCAGGCGCAGCCTCCAGCGGTAAAGACGCGGCAAAACCGGCCATGTCTGGCTCCAGATAAAGCATGCGCGTGACGTCAGTAACAGTGCCATAATCTTCATCGAAGCGCAGGCCGCTATTCATCGCCATCAGGTTTGCCAGAGAAATCTTCGCCCGTTCATCACTTTTCCATTCCGGCAGAAGCGCGGTGGTTTCCAAACTCATGCGCCCTTCGGCAATCCGCATACCAATCAATGTCGCAATGACGGACTTGGTCATGGACCAACCCAGCAAAGGCGTATCGGCATTAAAACCTGAACCGTAATTCTCGGCGATCAGCTTGCCGTCGTGGATGACCGCAATCGCACGCATACCTGGACCAGCAAGTGCCTGATCCTCAATCACAGTCTGCACCGTCGGATCGGGCTCGATCCGGATCGGCTCCGCCGGTACCTGCGGGCCTGTTGGAATTTCAACACGCAAATCGTGTTTCTGGATATTCGCGCATCCAAGCGCGGGGCGATAAGTTGCAGTACTCGGTGCGAAAAGCTAAAAATACGCACCGTCACGCTGGTGTCATTCTCGTCGAGAGAGGCGTTCAGAAATCGCAGAAGCGGGTTTCCCGGTGCCTGAACATCATCTGCAAGGACGGCATCAGCATCCCGGCCTGCAACGAAAACGTTCGAGCAAATAATCTTTGCGGCATAGCCGGTTCCCACACGCAAGAGTTCAGGCGGTTTAATGGCCAGCCAGAGAATTGCTCCAAGCACAATGGCAAGCAGAAGACCACCGACAAACTTCAAAATACGCTTCATGCTGCCCCTCGCAAATAATCGTATGTCAGATCATATCAGGCCAAGATAGCTTGCCAACTCCGCGCGGCGGCACCGCCTGCCCTGTTTGCACCAATCGTAGACGCCGACGGACCATAACCAACCAGATGTATCCGGGGATCGGCGGCTACTTGTGTTGCAAGACGACCGGTCATCAGGATGCCGCCTTCCGCATTACGTAATTGCAACGGAGCAAGATGGTCCAGCGAGCTACGAAACCCCGTACACCACAAAATAACATCGAAGGATTGTTCGGTTCCCTCTTCCCATCGAACACCGGTTTCCGTGATCTCGCTGAACATGGGCAACCTCTTGAGCACACCCCGAGCGCGGGCTGCTTCGATTGCCGGCGTCAACGGCAAACCTGTTACTGAAACCACTGATCCTGGTGGCAAACCTCGGCGCACTCGCTCCTCGACCAGGGCTACAGCAGCGCGGCCTAACTCCGGCGTGAACGGGCCTTCGCGGAAAGCAGGCTCCCTCCGCGTGACCCATACAGTTTCTGTAATGCGTGATATCTCGTCCAAAAGCTGTACAGCCGAAATGCCTGCACCGACGACCAGAACGCGTTTGCCCTTGAAGGCATCCGCTGTTTGATAATCACGTGTGTGAAGTTGCTGGCCTTTGAACAGTTCTGCACCGGGATAAGGCGGAATATAGGGCGTTTCCACGTACCCGTTGCGTTGATGATCCCGCGTGCCGAATAGTTGCCCCGATCCGTTTCCACACGAAGCCGCTCGCCACGATCACAAACCACCTTCACCGTAACAGGGCGGTGCACCGGAAGATCGAACTTTTCTTCATATGCGCGATAATATTGCGGGACGGCAACTGATGCGCGCACTTCGCCGTTGGTCGTTTCAACAATGTCCTCAAACTTCATGCCGGGGAGATCGTGAATGGCATTCGCAGTGCTGAGCGTCAGCGAAGGCCACCGGAATTGCCAGGCTCCACCCGGCCCCGTGGCCTTGTCGAGAACCACGAATTGCTGCTCTTCTGCAAGCCCGAGCTTATTTAGATGATAGGCCGATGAGAGCCCTGCCTGCCCGGCTCCGATGACCACAATGTCGACCTTGCGGGCGACCTTCACATGGACATTGTGAGTTGGTTTCTGATCGACGGGCTGTGTATCTGACATGATGTGCGATAAACTTTCAAAATATGATCTGATCCGTAGGTAAGTATTGGACGACGTCACTGAAAGTCCGCCTGCTAGATCACGGCACGACGTAGCCGCTTGTTGCGCCTTTCCCAAATACTCACGACCAGCATGATAGTCGTTGTCAGTATGTCCATTTCCAGTAAATCCGCCACAGAAGATCAAGTTTTAAAACTCAGTGCTGGCTTATTTCTCGCGGAGCGTGTTGCTTGCCTTAAGCCATGCGTCGATACCCGCCGCCGCCGCATGGCCCATTGCGAAACAGGCAGTCAGGAGATAGCCGCCGGTCGGTGCCTCCCAGTCGATCATCTCTCCGGCAACAAAAATACCGGGCAGCTTCGGCAGCATGTAGTTCTCGTCGATTTCAAGCCAGCGAACACCGCCTGCCGACGATATCACTTCGTCCAGTGGGCGTGGACGAAGGAGTGGAATGGAAAGTGCCTTGATCGTTGCGGCCAGCGCTCGCGGACTTCTATCACGCGTGAACTCTGTCAACAGAGCGGCTTTGACACTGGTGAGCCCCGCGGCTTTTCGTAAAGATTGCCGAAACTTTGCTTTGAGTTCTGCCTTGCAATATCGCTTTCCAGCCGCTTGAGAGTTCGTCCCGGAACAAGATCCAGTGTAAAAACGCCGTTCCGTTTTCCTGCAAGCTGTCGCGCAGAGCTGCGGAATGTGCATAGACGAGGCTTCCCTCAATTCCACCGCGTGTAATAACGAACTCGCCCTGTGTCGTGCCTGCACTGGACGTCGCGGTGACCGACTTCACCGGCTCACCGGCGAAGCGTTCGGCAAAGAAATCACTCCAGGCAACATCAAAGCCGCAATTAGCGGGTTGAAACGGCGTTATATCGATTGATTGTCGTAAAATTCATCGATCCAGAGGCCGTTGGAACCGAGCTTCGACCAGCTTCCCCGCCAAAAGCAAAGAGCACAGCGTCACATGTAATCGTCTGAACACCATCCGGGTTCTCGATACGGAGACCATTGCCCTCGAAGCCAAGCCAGCGATGTCGGGTGAGGATGCGGACGCCTTGATCTTCCAGTCGTTTTTCCAGCTGCGCAGAAGCGGCGACGCCTTCATTGTCTTGGGAAAAACACGACCGGATGAACCGACAAAAGTCTCGGCGCCGAGTTCATCCGCCCAGGCACGCAGTTCGGTTGAACCAAACGCCGTCAAGGCTGGCAATATGCGGTCACGGCTTGAGCCAAAACGCTGCGCAAAAGCTGCAAAATCTTCCGAATGCGTAATATTCAGACCGGACTTGCCAGCAAGCAGGAACTTGCGACCAACCGTGGGCATCTGCTCGTAAACCGTTACACGGTAGCCCCGTGCGGACAATCTTTCGGCGGCCATCAGACCAGATGGGCCGCCTCCGAGAATGGCGATATTGCCCTTAGGCATCACGATCAAAGCTTCGACGAGGCATTAATCCTGCTTCTCCAGCATTTCCTTAACTGTGGTAGCCAACTGTTTGAGTGAGAACGGCTTTGGCAGGAAACCAAACTTGGCATCAGCTGGAAGATTGCGTGCAAATGCATCCTCCGCATAACCCGATACGAAGATGAACTTGATGTCAGGATAGGTCTTCCGCAGTTCGCGCAGAAGCGTCGGGCCATCCATTTCAGGCATGACGACATCCGACACGACGATATCGACCTCACCCCCAGCTCAGCCATGACTTCAAGCGCTTCCACACCGGAAGCCGCTTCGTGAACCGTATATCCGCGTGATTGAAGCGCGCGCACGCCGCCCATACGGACCGCATCCTCGTCTTCCACCAGAAGAACTGTCGCCGAGCCGGAAAGATCGGTTGCTTTCTCGACCTTCTTTTCCTTCACGACCACAGGTGCATCGTCGGCGCGCTTTTCCTCGATGAGGCGCGGCAGGAAGATCTTGAAAGTCGTACCTTTTCCGACTTCGGAATCGCAATAGATGAAACCACCGGTCTGCTTGATGATGCCATAGACCATGGACAGGCCAAGCCCGGTGCCCTTGCCCACTTCCTTCGTCGTAAAGAACGGCTCGAAAATCTTTTCAAGCACGTCTGCAGGAATACCCGTTCCTGTATCTTCCACTTCAAAGACCACATAATCCGCTTCAGGCAGATCGCGATAATGGAGCTTTGTAGCTTCCTGCATTGATACGTTACGCGTGCGCAACGTGATTTCACCGCCTTCCGGCATGGCGTCGCGCGCATTGACTGCCAGATTGACGGCAACCTGCTCAAACTGTCCGAGATCTGCCTTGACCGGCCATAGATCGCGTCCGTGATCGATCTTCAGCTCGATGTCCTTGCCAACCAGACGTGCCAGCAGCATGCGCAGATCAGCCAGAACATCCGTCAGATCGAGCACCTCGGGGCGAAGTGTCTGACGGCGCGAGAATGCCAACAGCTGACGCACAAGCGAGGCAGCGCGATTGGCGTTCTGCTTTATGTTCATGATATCTGGGAAGGACGGATCCGATGCGCGATGGTTCGTCAGCAGCAAATCCGACGACATGATGATAGCGGTCAGAACGTTGTTGAAGTCATGTGCGATGCCGCCCGCCAGCTGGCCGACCGCCTGCATCTTCTGGCTCTGCGCCATCTGGTTTTCGAGGGCCTTTTGCTCGGTCGTTTCGACTGCCGAGATAATCGCTGCCTCTTCGGCACGCTCGCCGCCCAGGTCGGTTACGGGGCTCATATAAAACGTATATGCCGCTCTTCATTGCTCGGCAAAACCGTATCGACAGGCGAAATGCTTGCCTGCCCTGCAAAGGCGGCTGCAAGTGCTCTGTTGAAAGTCTCACGGTCGCGCTCGTGCACGACGATCTCAAGCTTTGCATTGCCGTCGATCGCATCACGATCGACAACGGGAGCGAAAATATCGAGGAAACGCGCATTGGTGCGCAATATATGTCCGCCAGAATCGACCGCAGCGATAGCCATCGGAGCCGAGTTGAAGAAACGCGTGAAGCGTACTTCTGCGGAGCGCAGCGCCATTGATGAATCTTCACCCTCCGCACGATCCAGTACGATGGTACGGCTCGTACCGCGTGTTCCATCGCGCGCAGCCTGAACACGATGATAGAAACGCACGGCAAGGCTCTGTCCATTGCGCTTGATGAGATCAAGATCGATAACGGTGTTACGGCTTGTGCCCGGTTCGGCTTTCACGGCCTTGATAAGCGCCATCCCACTGCCCGCCACGATATCGTTGAGCGTCAATGATCCCGGTGTGAACTGAGTCAGGTCGACGCCGAGCCATTCGGCCAGTGTCGCATTGAGATAGATGATCCGGCCCGAAGGATCGGCGGAAAAGAAGCCCGCAGGTGCATGGTCCAGATGATTGATGGCTTCTTGCAGTTCCTGAAAGAATCGCTCCTGCTCCGCGCGCTCGTCGGAAATATCCGCAATCTGCCAGGCAACGAGCGGGCTTTTGAATTCCTGCCCCGCCTCGATGGGGCGCGCCTTGATGCGATACCAGACGGGTGCCAGAGAACCATGCCCTTCGCGGGAGAGACCGCCGGAAAGGCGTACCTCCTCCTGTGCTGACAGACCATCGCGAACGGCATTCGTCAGGCGATAAATGGCATCGGAGGCCGCCGACTCCGCCGTCAGCACATTATCCAGTGAGCGAACCCCTTCCGCATTCGCAACGCCGGTCATCACGGCATAAGCCTGATTGGCATAAACGATCTGGCCGCGCGCATCGGAAATAACCGTTCCTTCAGGCTGCAATCCATGAACGAATGAGCGAGGTCCTGCTCACCGTTCTTCTGGCTGAACTGAATGAGGCCGGTTGCAGCGCCGAAAAGATAGAAAACGCCAACCATCGAAAGAATGCCCATCAGAACGAGGGCAAATCCGTCCCCAACTGGTCGCGGAACACAAAATAGGCGATTGCGGCGATGGTCAGCAAAATGCCGACGATCAACAGGCGAAGGGCACCGCTCCGATTGCGCTTGGGCATTACGAGCGGTTTCGGGTAAGCGTTGTCCGTCTGTCGCGACATCAAGCCTGCTGCCCTTCCATGTTGCGTGGCCGCTCACCAACAGGCATCGGCGTGCCATGTGTTTTTCGATCAGCCAGGACGTCATTTCAATCATCCGCATATCCGATTTTCCCGAATGCACTTTTCTGCGCAGTTCAGCCATCGCGTGAGAACGCGCAGCCAATATGTCAGGGTATATCCGATTCGCAGAATGCTTTAATCGGCGAGCAGTACAAGCATTGCTGCACTGAAACGGTGCAAATTGGACTTTTGCACCGTTTTGCCTGGGGATCATATATTTCTCGCATTTCCAAGAAACATTCCCAAGGCATAGAAATTCAATTAATGTACCAAACATGTGATGATGCGAAATGTCGGGGAAGCGCAGTCTCCATTCGTCACAGGTTTTTCGTTTATTGTATAAGAGGGTATCCGCATGAAAGAATGGCTCAGCGGCATCGTTGGAGAGAGCGCGGCTAATATTGTCGGCTTTATCCTAATATTTGCGATCATTCTTGGCGGAATTTTCGTTGTTCTCAGTATCATTCGTCGTTTCAGCGGAGGTACTTTCGTCTCGAACGGGCGCACACGGCAGCCCCGTCTTTCGGTAATGGATGCTGCAGCAGTCGACAGTCGGCGCAAGCTCGTTCTCGTTCGCCGTGACGATGTGGAACATCTGCTGCTCATCGGTGGGCCGACCGACGTTGTAGTGGAACAAAACATCGTCATGGAATCGCGCGCCCATGCGCGCGTGCAGGCTGCACGCATAGAGCCGGAGCACATTGAACGCTTCAAGCAGCATGAAGCGACCCTGACCAATGAAAAGGCAGAGCGCCCTGCTCTTCCGCTGCAAACACCGCAAGTTGAAGAGAAAGACGAAGCGATCCAGCTTACATCCGCGATCGAAACACCGGCTTATCGCAAGCCAGAGCCAGCGCGGGAAGAGCCTGTCCAGCAGGCTGCTGCGCCTGTTCGTGTTCCGCCACAGGCCCCGCCGGCTGCCCCAATCCCACCGCGCTCGCCTGTCGAGCCGAAATCCGCTCAGCCGGTCCAGTCTCGACCACAACCACGCCCCGCGCCCAATTATCCGCCACAGCCCCGCACCGTATTGCCGCCCCGTCCCGCTCCAGCTCAGCCGCAGTCAACCCGCGCCCACCCGGCTTATCCGTTGAGCCAGGTTTCACGCGGCGTTCTGAGTTCAACCTCTTCCGGCGCAACCGCCGCTGCTGGTGTTGCCGCCGCCGCATCGGTTACTTCTGCAAATCTTGGCAGCATCGTTCCCGAGCGTGAAACAACGGCCACGGATAAATCTCCCTCGGTTGATGTGACCGGGCCCACGGTCTCCTCAACCGCGGCACCTGCGTTCAGCACTCCTTCGGAACCGAACCGCATCGAGCCTGAAATCACGCTTGCAGAGCCAAAGCCGGTAGAATCCGAAGCTGTTACAGCCGAAACGTCGAGCGACGATCTGACCAACCTCGGCGGTGCGTTGCACAGCTCGATCACCGCGGACGTCAATTCGGACAGTGCCGCCAGCGATGACGCCAATGACGCCATTTCGTTTGACGCAGAGTTCTTCGAAAATGAACTCTGAGTTCACTTGATATTTCCGCTACGGACGACACTATTGAAGACAAGGCCAAGGATGACATCGAGGATGAGATGGAAAAGCTTCTCGGCGAATTGACCAAGGATGAAATTCGCCGAAGCTGATATCTCGGTTGGGATTTATCCTAACCCAAAGAAAATAGGCTGCGGAAACCGCAGCCTATAATTTTAAACCGTCTCGAAGCTTAGTCGTCGCGATAAACTTTCTCACGACGCTCGTGGCGCTCCTGCGCTTCGATGGATAGCGTAGCGATCGGACGCGCATCAAGCCGCTTCAAGCTAATAGGTTCTCCCGTTTCCTCGCAGAAGCCGTATGTTCCTTCATCAATGCGGCTCAATGCTGCATCGATTTTGGATATCAATTTGCGCTGTCTGTCGCGAGCTCGTAGCTCGATTGCCCGATCCGTTTCGGAGGATGCCCTGTCCGCCAGGTCCGGGTGGTTGGCATTTTCCTGCTGTAGCGCCTCAAGCGTTTCACGCGCTTCTCGCAGAATATCATTCTTCCACGCGACCAGTTTCGTGCGGAAGTAAGACTTCTGCCGCTCATTCATGAACGGCTCGTCTTCAGTGGGCCTATAGTCAAGGTCAATCAATTCACTCATTTTGAATTACCCCACATCTAGGAGACGCGAGCGGTTATATAGTTCCATAGCAACAAGGACACAACATCAAACAAGCATACTTCACTACTTTTAGTGCATCAATTTTGTATGATTTTGCATTAAAATTATGCAGTTTGAAAATGCATGCGAATAGTTGTTCTTAGAATTTCCAGAATGACTTCAATCAATTGCCAATAAAATGGATATATTTTCCACTCACAGATAGCATCAACCTATAGCAGCATAACGAGCCTAATAATTAGGCAGACATCCCCTGTAAATAATGCTGACAGATATCAAAAATCGGGAGAATGAGCAAACAGCTTGCTCATTCGCGCTCAAACTATGACAAGAATCGCCGCGAACATTCAACTTGGAACGTTAGAGATGAGTCGTTTGCTTCTCCTAAGACATGCCAAAGCCATGTGGGCAAAACCCGGAATGAAGGACTTCGATCGCCCCTTGGATCAAGAGGAAAAGCCTCGCTCGACCAGCTTGCAAGAGCCATGAAATCACTCGACCTTTATCCTGACCTGGTGATCGTTTCCGGCTCGTGCCGAACCAGGGAAACAGCCTGCGGCATTGTTGAGCGTCTCGGTATCGAGGTCGAGACCATTATTGATGACACAATTTATAGCGGCGGTGCTGCCGACTACATGCAATCCATCCGTAAATATGACCATGTGCCGACAGTCATGCTCGTGGGGCACAATCCCAGCATAGAAGATCTGGCGCTTGCCTTGTGTGGCGACGGCAAAAGACAGTCTTCTGAAACTTCACGCCGGTTTTCCGACAGCCGCACTGGCGAACATCACCTTCCCCGATTCGCTAAGCGAGCTTGAATCTGGCGCGGGTTATCTCGAAAGCTTCATGCTGCCCCAGTAGTTTTTCCGCAAGTGCAACGGCATTCCTTGTCAAGATGACAGACGCGACCCTATCTATAGTGCTGGCAGACCACTGAATTCGGCGAGGGATAATTGGCTAAGCTGACAAGTATTGGCGACGAAGCGAAGATCGCACTCGATACATTGGCAGACCGTGCGACCGGGTTATTGTCTCCATCCTTGCGGCTCGGCGTAACCGGATTGTCTCGTGCGGGAAAGACGGTCTTCATCACAGCCCTCGTTCACAACATGCTGCATGGTGGCAGGCTCCCCATGTTCGAAGCCTATAAATCAGGCCGCATTTCACGCGCGTTGCTCGAACCGCAACCAGATGATGCAGTCCTCGCTTTCAATATGAAGAGCATCTATCGGCTTTGATCGATGAGCGCATCTGGCCCGATTCCACCCGCGCTATCTCGCAATTGCGTCTGACAATAGAATATGAATCAGCCTCTGCCTGGGGGCGTTGGCTGTCACCGGGCAAGCTTTCGGTCGATATTGTCGACTATCCCGGTGAATGGCTGCTCGATCTGCCCTTGCTTGGCAAATCATATGCAGAATTCAGCGCCGATTCTTTTGCTCTGGCCCATGAGCCGACGCACAAGGATTTGGCTCAGGCGTGGATCGCCGAAGCTTCTTTCATTGTCCCTTCCGAAAAGGCAGACGAACTGACCGCGCAGCGTCTGGCCAAGAGCTTCACGGCTTATTTGCGGGCCGGTAAAGCCGATGAACGCGCTTTGTCGACCTTGCCGCCGGGGCGGTTTCTGATGCCGGGCGACCTTGAGGGTTCACCGGCACTGACATTTGCTCCATTGCCCAATCTGAAACCGGACGATTTGAAGCCCGGTTCTCTGGGCGCCATGATGGAACGGCGCTACGAAGCCTATAAAACCTATGTCATCAAGCCGTTCTTTCGGGAACATATTGCACGGCTCGACCGGCAAATCGTGCTTATCGATGCCATGCAGGCGATGAATGCAGGCGGCGCAGTCGTTGCCGATCTGGAACGCGCCCTCACCGATATCCTGTCCTGCTTCCGTCCGGGCCGTTCGAACCTGCTGACCGGCCTGATCCAGCGTCGGATCGGGCGTATTCTTGTCGCTGCTACCAAAGCCGATCATCTGCATCATGAAAGCCACGACCGTTTGCAGGCCATCGTGCGGCGTCTCGTGGAGCGGGCTATCGAGCGCGCCGATTTTTCCGGTGCGGATATCGATGTGCTGGCAATGGCCGCAGTTCGCGCCACCCGCGAGGCAACCGTCACGCAGGGCAAGGAAACTCTTCCCGTCATCGTCGGCACGCCGTTGAAAGGCGAGAGAATCGACGGCCAGCTATTCGATGGCGAAACCGAAACTGCCATATTCCCCGGTGACTTACCTAAAAATCCCAATACAATCTTTGAAAAGTCTTTTGCACAGGATGATCCGGCCATCCGTTTTGTCCGTTTTCGGCCACCCCGGCTCGAGCGCAACGCCGAAGGCCTCACGTTGTCCTTACCTCATATAAGGCTGGATCGCGCCTTGCAGTTTTTGATTGGGGATCGTCTCGCATGACAGAGAAGACGCCGCGTAAACCGGCTTCGTTCACGATAAACCAGCCATCCACCCATCCTGAAACGGAGGATAAAGAGCCGCGCCGCCCTCGTGCGGTGCGGGATCTTGATGCTGTTATCCCCAACCGGATGTTTTGCATTGAGTGAGGAGGAAGCGGCAGAGCTGGAAATTCTTGATCCGTCGTTTGAAACTCCTGAAAGAAGGAGTTGGTCGCTCAGCAGAATACTTTTGGCGCGCTCGGTATTCTTGTTTCATTCGCAATCGGTATCTGGACCGAAGATCTTATTCGGGCGTTGTTCTCCCGCGCAGAATGGCTGGGATGGACCGCTCTGGGTGTCGCTATAATTGCGCTTACCACCTTTATAGCCATCGTCGTTCGTGAACTGATCGCATTGCGTCGCCTTGCGTCTGTGCAGCACCTTCGCAAGGACGCCGCAGATGCGGCAGAGCGAGACGATATGGCGGCAGCCAGAAAAGCAGTGGACTCGTTGCGCTCGATTGCGGCGGGGTTGCCCGAGACAGCGCGCGGGCGGCAGCTTCTGGACGGTCTGACCGACGATATCATTGACGGACAAAATCTGATCCAGCTTGCCGAAACGGAAATCCTTCGTCCTCTCGACCGCGAAGCGCGCGCACTCATTTTGAATGCTTCAAAACGCGTTTCGATTGTCACTGCAATCAGCCCGCGTGCGCTCGTCGATATCGGCTATGTCATTTTGAATCAGCCCGGCTGATCCGCCGGCTTTCACAGCTCTACGGGGTCGACCAGGTACACTGGGTTTTGTGAAACTTGCCCGCCGTGTCATTGCTCATCTGGCGGTGACGGGAACGTTGGCCATGGGCGACAGCGTCATCCAGCAGCTTGTCGGTCATGGCCTCGCATCACGGCTTTCGGCCAAGCTTGGTGAAGGTGTCGTCAACGGTCTGATGACAGCCCGTATCGGTATCGCAGCTATGGATGTGGTGCGTCCATTCCCTTTAATTCGGAAAAGCGCCCCGGGATCGGCGACTTTATCGGCGATCTTGCGAAGATAAGCGGCGAGAGAACTGATAGAAAGTATCCTAGAAAAGAGTAACACATTTCCGAAGCGTTAACCATTCGCGTCGATTATAAGCGGATAGAAATCAGCGCCAGAATCGAGCGATCCGGTGTATTGGCACACTCCCTGAATCGTGCCCTTACCTTTCAATCGGCTTATGGCAGCGTCGGAATATCCGACGGTTTGCAAGGCGCGACCAGCTTTTGGTCGTGACATGCTGAAAAACAACGATTAGGAATGACGTCCGATCAAGGTCGTGAATCCGGGACAGAGCTGAATATGAAGAATTGCATCGCCGCCTGCCTGACGCTGCTGCCCGTGTCATTTTCTGCCGCGCCGGTTCTGGCTGCCGACAAGGACAAGCAGTTTTTCAAACGATCGAAGGCCAATGGTCGGGGCCAGGTGAAATCGTCGCCGGAAAGTACAAGGGCACGAAGTTCGTCTGCAATCTTGCTGGCTCGACACCGGATGAAGAAGTTGGCATGACGCTTGACGGCACATGCCGCGTTGGCGTCTTTTCACAACCGATGAAAGCCACCGTGACGCGTGTGGGCTCTGCCTATTCAGGCAAGTTCAACGATGGCGCAGCGGGCAAGGGACTTGACGTTACATCAGGTTCCGTTAGCGGCAACAAGGTCGTCTTCGGCCTGAATCGCAAGCAACTCAACGGTGCCATGCTGGCGCGTGTTTCCGATCAGAACACGATGAATGTGACGGTTTCCGTTCGCGTTGACAAGGAACTGGTTCCTGTCATCGGCATGAGCCTGAAGCGTGTCGATAATATTGCTGTCGGCAGCATCGCCAAAAACTGACGAGAAAGTCTATTCACGCCACCAGCCCGTATTCGTGCGGGCTTTTTCTATTCCGGATCGTTCGATTTCGGCAGTCCAGGCAGCGACCGTCTTGCCTGCAATTTTGAGTGATGGTGCAATATCGTTCAAGGGCACGAGAACGAAGGCTCGTTCGTGCATGCGCGGGTGTGGAAGCTCCAGAGCAGCATCTGTCATAACGATAGCCTTTCCAGCATCATCCTGCATTGCCAGTATATCGATATCGATGATACGTGGCCCCATCGCTCGAGCCTGACGCGCTTCAAAGAACGCTCTACATCAAGACAGGCCGCAATCAGTTCCAAAGGTTGCAACGTGGTTTCGATTTCAGCACAAGCATTGTGAAACCACGCCTGATCCGTCTTTCCCCATGGCGGCGTGCGATAGACCGGAGAAACCGCGACGACATTCGTGTCGGCTCTCTCGCCCAATAGGCGCAACGCTTTGCCCATCGAAGCGACAGGATCGTCGATATTTCCGCCAAGCCCCAGCCAAGCGCGATAATGGCTGTCTGCTTTCACTGCGGATAAACCACAGTCACTTCAACGTGGTCCAGTACACCCGGAACAGGCGCATTCGGCTTGCGAACGGTAATTTCAGTCCGCTTTACCTGCGGAAACCGTGCAGTCAGCGCCTTGGCGACGTCGAGAGCCAGCGTTTCGATCAGATAGCGCTGACGACCGGTGATAATGTCTTCAATGACAGCAAAGGCGATACCGTAATGCACAGTACCGTCGATATTGTCATTCTCCAGCGCATTGCCCGGATCGACATCGAGAATAGCATCGACGTAGAAACGCTGACCGAGCTTGTGCTCTTCATCGAAAACGCCGTGGTGCGCGAAAATGCGCAATTCATCATTCGGATCGTGTACACGGCTTCACTTTCTGTTTTCACTACGTCTGGATTGCAGGATATCATCTGCAACGGCAAGTGCATCTCTATTAAAAGCGACATTGTGGACACGGAAGATGTCGGCACCTGCCAAACGCAGTGCGACCGACGTTGCTGTGGTTCCTATGTCGCGGTCGAGCGGATTGTCCCTGCCTGTCATGCCGCCGATAAAACGTTTGCGCGACGTGCCGACGAGCAACGGAAATCCGAATTTTGCAATTCGCCGGCTCTGGCCAACAACGCAATATCTTCATCCTTGTTCTTGCCGAAGCCAAAACCCGGATCAAGCACAATGCGAGGTTCTCCAATACCTGCCTTTTCGCTATATCCAGCGAAACATTCAGGAACGAGAACTGATCTTCGATGACATCGGCAAGAACTGATCGATCCCTGCTGGTATGCATGATGACCAATCCTGCGCCGCTGCTTTTGGCAACATGAGCGATTTCAGGCTCTCGTTGCAGCCCCAGACATCATTGACAATATGTGCCCCGGCATTGACTGCGGCCTGCGCTGTCACCGCACGGTAAGTGTCGATAGAGATGATGCAATCGTATTTCTTCGCCAACGCCTCGATTACCGGAACAACACGCGCGATCTCCATTTCGGATCGACGGCAGCGGCTCCAGGACGAGTGGATTCCCCGCCCACATCGATGATCGTCGCTCCGTCGGCGAGCATCTGGCCGGCCACGTCGATGGCCTTTTCCAGCTCGTCATGCTGACCGCCATCGGAAAATGAGTCCGGCGTGACATTCAGTATGCCCATGATTACGGACCTATCCCCAATTGAAGGCTCCGTCCATGCGCAAGACGCCATTCTTTGGTCATAGCGGACTGTTCCTGTGTCATGTGCCCGGGGCATTTCATTGCGGCGAGGTTGCAACCAACTTCGTCTGAAGTCATTTTGTGAAGGGCGTTATAGTTCTCTTGACGATTGCATGCCATGCTCGCGGCAACAAAAAGCGAATTTCTTACTGGTTTTTAGAAAGAGGTGCCAGGACATGAATTTGAGGAAGAAGGTTCTGGCTCTTAGTACAGTTCTCGCTATCGTAGCTCCCCAGGCTGAGGCAGCGGCAATCTTTCGCGAATTCAGCTACTATACCGTGAGCGGCAAAACAGCAGCCGACCTCGACAAGGCTCTTTCCCGTAACGGCCCTTTCCTCAAGAAGACTGGCCAGCATCATCCCGGCGCCGCCGAAATCCGTTTCGATGCCAAAGTACGTTACGGTCGCGAGCCCGGAAAAGCATGCAAGGTGCAAGACGTCTATGTGAATGTTCACGCAAAGGTTTCCCTGCCCGCTGGAAACAGCGTCGCAAGGCAACGCCGGAACTGGCGCTGATCTGGGATACGTTGTTGCAGGACATTCGCCGCCACGAAGAAAGTCACATCGTTATCGCCCGCAGCTTTGCAAGCCGGATGGAACGGGACATAAGGGGCTGCGCACCCGCGCAGATTGTGCTGTGCTTCGCGCTGATATCGACAAGGTGACTGCGCGCCTTATGGAAGCGCATGACAAGGAGCAGCAGCGATTTGACCGGGTTGAGACGATCAACTTTGAAAATCGTTTCGCACGTTTGTTGACTTATCGCATGGAACGCGCCCAGCAGGCTTCCAAGTAACGATGTGCCGAAACTAGCACAATTCGCGCCTTATAGCCTGCGTCATCAAAGCGGCTTCATGAAATCCGGACAGGATGAGTTTCAGTTTCCCCGGATAATGGCAGGCATCCCCAATAGCGTAGACCATCGGACTTGAAGTTCTGAAGGTCTCGGGGCTCACAGCCAGCATGTTACCCGTCTTAATAAAAGAAAGCTCGGCCAGCGGGTCGGGACGGATGACCTGTCCGTCCCCGTTGAACGCACCAAGACCGGATGCAATCACCACTGCGCGCGCTTTTAGCTTGTCACCATTACGAATGCCAACGGCCACACTGTCGTCATCGACTGCGATGCTGGCCGCTATCTTGTTGAAATGAAAACGGGATTATACGGCTCGATCTGCCTGAGAAGCCGTTCTACGAGTTCCCCGCCCATGATTTCGGGAAAACCGGGCACGTCGTAAATCGGCTTGTCGGCATAGAGCGCCGTACATTGACCACCGGGCCGATCACTGGCATCGATGAGATGGCACCTGAATCCGAACAGCCCAAGCTGAAAAACAGAGAAAAGTGCGACGGGCCCGCAGCCGATAATGACAATATCATTATGCGGTTCTACACCCATCGCATCACCATTTCTTCAATAATTTAGTTCTGGCGCTCAGGTACCTGCACGACGAGGCCTTCAAGGTCATCCGACACGCGGATCTGGCATGAAAGGCGCGAGGTAGGGCGAACTTCATAGGCGAAGTCCAGCATATCCTCTTCCATCGCGTCGGGGCCACCGACAGTGTCACTCCAGTCTTCATCAACATAGACATGGCAGGTTGCGCAGGCGCAAGCGCCGCCGCATTCCGCATCGATGCCTGGAATGCCGTTGCGAATGGCAGCTTCCATCACGCTGGATCCGTTGTCGGCTTCAACCTCGGTCCGGGTCGCGCCATCAGCTGATACGAATACGATCTTCGTCATTTTCATTCCTTGAAACACGCAAGTTCCGCGCGATCTTCATCTTTGGCGTTCGTCACCGTTCCGACGGAAAACGCAAGTAAACTCGGAATGGCAGATACGGCGTTCTGCAAATAGTTTCAACCTTGACCGCACTCAAGCCTGTAACTGCGCCAATATGCCGTGCATCAACTGAGAGTTTGCATGCCTGCCAAATCTGACAGTTGCGCCTAAAGCCGGTAAACTCTTCCTTGCCGTCTGCAGGAAGTGCATCATATGATGTGAATTGAGAGACAGTGAGGAATGATGGATAGAATCCCGCATTCGGTCGGCGCAACCATGAAGTGAGAGAATATTACTCAGGCATTCTATACGGGTATTTTATTAATAAATCCGTAGAGCATTGTCGGATGAAGGAAACAGCCTGAACCGATTTCCACAACTTGCTGGTAAACGCGGAAAGCCCGGAAATGTCGAATTTTCACGAATTGAGCCGGTTTCCGTTAACCTTGTATTTAAAGTTTTAGGTATCGGCAGAAGTCGCCTATTTCCTTAACAAGCCCGAGCCGATACGATGCAAAATGGCGGAGAAAGTTTTGTAACGGCCTTTTATGGTCCGGCCGTCGCAGTATTGAGTACGAGGTAGGCAAACAATGGCTTCCAAATCCAAGGCACAGAAGCTCGATCTTGAGGTTGAAAAGGCACTGGAACAGGCACTCGATATCGATTTCGGCGACGATCTTGATATCGACATGGACCTGAGTGCGTTCGATGACGGCTTCTCGGTCGACGATCTGGAAGAGCAGATTTCGCGCGCAGCTGAAGAACTGGTTGCCGAACAGAAGACCAAGACAGCCGAACCGGCTGCTGTCTCCCCTGTGGAGACCGCTGCGAAAGTAGCCGTCACCACTGCTTCAGTGATTGCAACGCCAGCAGCACCACCGGTCCCGCCGGTTGTGAAAGCCGCCGGACCAGTTTCGCAAGCCACGGCCAGCGTTCAGCACAAGCCTGCCAACACGTCGAATGTTGCAGCGCCGACGCCTGAACCTCTTGTCAGCAAGCCTGTTGCCGCTACACCTGCCGCGACCGCCGCCAACGTCGCATCTCCTACTTTCACGCCAGCAAATGACGATTCCGCAGCAAAAGACGATTATTGCTGCTCCACGCCGCGCGACGAAAACTCCTCGAAGCTTTTCTGGACAACAACCGCAATCAGCGTGTTGTGGGCTGCTGGCGGCGTTGCACTGAGCAAGGCCATCAATCCCGATGTCTTCGCAAGCTTTCAGGCTACCAAGGACTTCTTCACCTCGCCTGCCGGTCTCGGCGTCATTGCGGGTGTTGCGCTGCCCGTCGCAATGTTCTGGGGCTTTGCACAGCTCGTGAAACGTGCACAGGAAATGCATACGGCAGCTCGTAGCATGTCGGAAGCTGCCATGCGGCTGCTCCAGCCGGAAGCTGTATCCGGTGACCGCGTTTCGACCCTTGGACAGGCTGTGCGCCGCGAAGTCGCCGCCATGAACGAAGGCATTGAACGCACTTTGGCGCGGGCCGTCGAGCTGGAAACACTCGTCCAGTCGGAAGTCAACCAGCGAACGCGCCTATAGTGATAACGAGGTTCGTATTCGTTCGCTGGTAAGCGACCTTGGCAATGAGCGCGAAGCCGTCGTCAGCCATGCCGAGCGCGTGCGCTCGTCCATCTCCGGTGCCCATGAACAGCTGAAGGAAGAGCTTTCGAGCGCTTCCAACATCATCCGCGACAACGTTCTTTCAGCTTCGCAGCAATTGAGCACCCTGCTCAGCGAATCGGGCGAGCGCCTGATTGGCAGCATCAATGAAAGCGGCGGCGCCATTGCCGAAGCCATCGAAACCCGCACAGGCGACATCGGTTCGCGCATTACGACATCGGGCGAAGCTTTCGCAAATCTGCTCGATACGCGGATCGCGACGCTCGACGAACAGTCGCGCACGGTGTCCGATCGTCTCGCCGAGGCTCTGGACGAACGTACCACCGGTATCGCCAATCTGCTCGGCAATGCGACGCAGTCGATGGTCGGCGAATTCGATACCCGTCTTGCCAATCTGGAAAGCACCCTTTCCGAGCGCGGCCGGTCGCTTCTAACCGAGTTTGAAGCTCGCGCGCATGCTCTCGACAGCAGCACTGAAAAACTCAATGCAGCTCTCGAAACCCGTTCGCGCCAGATCAACGAAAACCTGATCGCTCGTACTCGCGAAATCGCGGAAACTTTCTCCAGCGGTCGCACGTCTCTGAGCACGATGATCGACGAAACCAAGACGAAGATCGGCGAAGATCTGACGTCTATCGGTGAAAGCGTCGGCAATATTCTTGGTGAAAAGGCCGATGCCTTTGCAGGCAAGCTTGCTGAAAGCCGCGACGTACTCGCTGCGTCGCTGGAAGGCGAAACCGAACGCGTTTCCTCCGTCATCCGCGGCCATGCCGATACGCTTGCTGCACGCACGAGCGACATCGAAAATGCGGTCAATGCCAGTGCGTCAGCCCTCAACTCGGTTGCCGACAATCATGCGGCAATTCTGGAAGAGCGGACCAACGCACTGCGCCAGACGATGGAAAGCCACTCCGCATTGCTTGATGCGAGCTTTGCAGACCATGCCCGTTCCTGGAAGAGCGCGCGACCGCGCTTCATGGCGTCATTGCTGGCAATCAGACCATGCTTGCTCAACTGATGGATGAGCGCGCCGCTGCAATGCGCGATAACTTCAATGAAAACCGTGAAGTTCTCGCTCGTACCTTCGACGAACGAGTAAATTCACTACAGGCGCTTATTGCAGACAATCAGAACACGCTCGCACGTATTCTTGATGAACGCGCAAGCAGTATGAATGAATCCATCAGTGCCGGTCGCAATGCATTCGCCGCCGCTATCGGCGAACATGTCCGTCAGGTCGAGGAACACACGAACGGCCTTCACACTGTCCTGAATGACCACAACAATACCCTCTCCGGCATTCTGGACGGTCACGAACGTACCATCGAAACCCGTGCTGCCGAAATCCGCTCGACTTTGAGCGACAGCACAGCATCGCTGAGCAAGACACTGCAGGATCACAGCGACATTCTGGAACAGCGCACGGCCAGCCTGCACAATGCAATCGCCGACAGCAGTTCGACCATCAGCCGCGCTTTCGAAGGCCAGACCGGCATTATTGAAGAACGCACACAGACGATGGAAAAGGCACTCACCATCGGCGTCGACAATGTTCGTCGTGCGCTAGAGCAGAGCGCTGGCATCGTTGCTGGCTCGCTGCGCGAGAAGATTGGTGAAGCCGCGAGCACGCTTTCGGCTGAAGCAGCCAAGGCTGGTGAAGCTCTGGACGGTTTCGGCGAAGTATTCAGCGCCCGCCTGATCGACAACCTGTCGGGCACCGAGGCCCGTCTCGGCGACCGTGCCGATGCGATTGCCGGTCGTCTTGGCGAGATCGAAAGCCGTCTCACCGGCGAACTCGGCTCGATCGAAGCCCGGATTGCGAACACGGCAAGCAGGACGAGCGAAACACTTGCTGGCCATAGCGAAGCCTTTGCTGCGAGCGTTGCCGACAATTTGGCTGGCACGGAAACACGCCTCAACGAACGCGCCAGTGCCATCGCCAGCGGTCTTGAAGCAATCGAAAGCCGCCTCACCGGCGAACTTAGCTCGATTGAGGCCCGGATCGCAGATACGGCATCCAAGACGAGCGAAACACTTGCGGGTCATAGCGAGTCGTTCTCGGCCAGCGTTGCCGACAATCTCGCCGGTACCGAAACGCGCCTTGCAGAACGCGCAGATGCGATTGCAACCCGTCTGGGTGATATCGGTTCGCGCATCACGATGGAACTGGGTTCCGTCGAGGCACGTATTGCACAGGTCACCGACACGACTGCGGTGACGCTGGAAGAACGTACCCGTGAACTTAATGCCGTTCTCGCAGCCCGTTCGCAGGAAATCACCAAGATTCTTAACGATACGGCAGAACCGCTTGTACAGCGGCTGGCTGATAGCGGTCGTGGACTGGCACAGCAGCTTGAAGAAGCAACCCACGCTGCTACTGACAGACTTCGTTCGGAAAATGCCGCTCTGGTCAATGCACTTGCAAGCCGCACGGCAGAAACAATTGCCGCCGTTCAGCAGGCCAAGACTGGTCTCTCCGACAATGTTAGCGAGCTGATCGACCGCCTTGCTGCGTCGAACGGCGAACTGGGCAAGCTGATCGATGCCGCAACGCGCAATCTCACGGATATCGATGGTCGTCTTGTAGACACGACTTCCAGCTTCGTTGAGAACACCAATCGTGCAGCGCAGATGTTCCAGGCTTCCACCGGTCTGATCGACAACAATATCGGTACTTTGCGCGCACTCTCCGACAGTACGCTGTCGCAGATCGCAGACATTGCCGACCGCTTCGAAGAGCACGGAAAGGTTCTCTCCTCGGCTTCCGACATGATCAATACGGCCCAGAACGGCCTCGTCAGCACGCTTGAAGATCGCCATCAGGCGCTCGACAAACTAGCATCGGGCCTGGTCGAGAAGTCGGAAGGCGTCGAAAAGCTGATGCAGTCCTTCGAGGAGCTGGTGACTTCTGCTTTCCAGCGCGCCGAAGGCCAGACCCGTTCGTCTGCCGAGAAGATGCGCGAAAGCGTTTCGGAAATCGTCGAGCAGGCTGCACAGAAATTCTCTGCGGCAACCGACGATATCCGTCGCACGGCAAGCGAAATCCGCAACGAGCTCAACACGACCCGTGGCGAGCTGAAGCGCGGTGTTCTCGACATGCCTGCAGAAGCCAAGGAAACCACGACCGCCATGCGCAAGGCCGTGAGCGAACAGATCAACGCGCTCAAGGAACTGGCCGAAATTGTCAACAAGTCTGGTCGTCTGGTCGATGTCGGCGAAAGCCGTGCAGATCGTCCGGTTTCGCGTCCGGCAGCGGTCGCACCTCGTTCAGCTCCGATTCAAGCACCGGTAGCGCAGGCAGATGTTGCAATCCGTCAGCGCGCTTACGATGCGCCAAAGGCTCAACCTGCTCCGGCAGCCACGCAGGCGGAAAAGCCGCGCGGATGGGTGTCCGATCTCCTTGCCCGCGCTTCCCGCGAGGAGGAAGAAGCAGCCCAGCCAAAGGCTCAGCCGACCGCGACGCCTCGTTCACCGAGCCATGTCGTTGAATCGCTGAATTCGCTTTCGGTGGATATTGCTCGCGCTATCGACCACGAAGCTTCGGTGGAACTTTGGGACCGTTACCGTCGCGGCGAACGGAATGTCTTTACCCGTCGTCTCTATACGCTGAAGGGTCAGCAGACGTTTGACGATATCAAGCGCAAGTATCAGACAGATGGTGAATTCCGCCGCGCTGTTGACCGCTACATGGATGACTTCCAGCGCCTGCTTGAAGATGTAGCCCGCAATGACCGGGATAACATGGTAACGCGGACCTATCTCACCTCGGACACCGGCAAGGTCTACACCATGCTTGCTCATGCAAGCGGTCGTCTCCGCTAAGACCAGAACTCAAAGAAAACGCGGCCTTCGGGTCGCGTTTTTGCTGACTGACAGAAATTACAACGGTTGGTTCCGTTCAAGAAAAGGTCGGCGCAACACGCCGACCTCAAGCTGCTGACAAACCTCCGGCAGGGTCAAAATGACCTCAGATTCACGGAACGTCCCATATTCAGAACGTGAACAAATCGGAATCAAAACCCCTCGTTTTTGACTGCTTCCAAAAATCGAGGGGTTTGTAATCAATCTGAGGTCGGCGCAACACGCCGACCTTTTATTGTTTATCTTGCCTCGGTTTAAAGCGCTGTCACTGTCCAACTCACAATCTCGCTAGCAGTCCGTTCAAAAGCCGCATTGAGCGCCTTCACGTAGGCTGCGTTTGTTGTACCGCTCACCGGGATGGCCGTACGGAACACGCGGGTCGCGCGAACTTCGCCGGTTTTGTCGTTCATCAACCTCACGGCCAGTTCGACCACGGCAAGCTTTGGTGAAGCATAGGCCTGAATGCCGAACATGCGGAGATCGGTCAGGATCTGATAGTTGATCGCCAGTCCATCTCCCGGACGGCCAATTCCGCCAAAGACCCCCGTGTTCTCATAGGCCTGTACCAGACGGGACTGTACGATATTCGTCAGCCTGTCACCCCATTGGGCGCCTTTGAGATATTCGATAGAGCCGGGCGCGGAACTGACAACGATATTCTCGCTGTCGAGCGCCTTGAAGCTGTTGGCGTCGGAACCAGCAACTGAGTGCTCTTGCGGCTTGGCGAAGTCACGCCGGGCTGTGGCGCTGACAGATTGAACGTATCCAGCGGCGTAGTAGTGCCACACCCGCCAGAAACGCGACTAACAAGATCGAAACGGAACCTTTATGACGGAACATGCCTCGTGATTTCATGTCATTGGACCTAGCTTTGGAAATCAATGACGCTTCCTCCCATCATATTGAGGCACGCTACCCGGCCCGCCGAAGATAAGGCGCTGGGGTTACGCTCAAGTTCGGTAACGGCTTGTTCTATGCGCTGTATGGCACGGCGGCTATCAAGAACCACGCCCTGCACTTCACGCAGACCCTGACCGGAAAACCGTTGCAGATTGTCCGCAATTGGCCCAAGCCGCTTGTCGAGATTGTCGGAAGCCTGACGGATCGATTCAGCGTTGCTTTTGCCTGTGCGACAACACCATTCTTGTCGTCGCTCGACAAAAGCTTATCGGTCTTCGCCAGAATGGCATCGACTCGAACGGAAGCCGCGTTCAAGCGAGCCATCATGTCCTTTGCGTCAGTGACGATCTGGTTGATGTTTCCGGTGTTTTCGCCAAGTTCCTGAATGATGTTGGCATTCTTTGCCAGAGCATCGGTAAAGGTCTTTGTGTTGTTGATCGTATCCGTCAGTGGTCCACGCGCATCCTTTACGAAGCCTTCCAGCTGACTGAGCACCGAATTTGCACGTGCTGCGATATCCTGAGCGGTGGCAAGAAGATTGTTGACGGCAGATGGATCGGCATCAATACGGGCAACCGTGTCTACCTTCGCAGCCTCGGTCAGAAGATTGGGTTCGTCAAGACGACCACCCTTCAGCTCGATATAAGCCTGCCCGGTCAGCCCCTGAAAACCAAGAGTTGCGGCGGTTGATCGAGTAATAGGCGTCGTCGCGTTGACGCGCGTTTTGACGATCACCATTTCCGGATTGGTCTCGTCTAGATGCAGCGCCCGAACATCACCAACCTTGATACCGTTGAACAGAACCTGACTTCCGATCGAAGGCCGGTAACAGAACCTGGGATACGAACATCGAGCTCCAAAGAATCGCGTGCTTCCCGAAACGGGCAATCCAGAACACGAATGCGAAAGCCAACAGGCTGACGATCAGCGTAAAGACACCCACCAGTACATAATTGGCCTTAGTTTCCATATCTTATCCAGTTTGCAAGCGGCTGCCGGGCCGCCGTCTCGTTGGCGCCGATGGATCGATCTGGCGCGCACGCTTGCCCCGAAAGTAGGATTTAACCCACGGATCGTCTACCGTCAGCATGTCTTCAATGGTGCCGCTGACAAGTACCTTCTTGTTTCCAAGAACAGCAATCCGATCGCAAATTGCAAAAGACTGTCGAGATCATGAGTAACCATATAGACGGTCAGTCCCATCGTATCCCGCAAATTGGCAATCAGATCATCGAATTCTGCGGCCCCGATAGGATCGAGACCCGATGTCGGCTCATCAAGAAACAGTATGTCCGGGTCCAGCGCCAGAGCACGCGCAAGGGCGGCGCGCTTGATCATGCCGCCAGACAGTTCGGACGGGAACTTTTCTGCCGTATCCGGCTTCAGACCGACAAGGTCTATTTTCAGTCGCGCCAACTCGTCCATCAGTTTCGGTGACAGATCGAGATATTCGCGCATCGGAACCTGAATATTCTCAAGAACATTCAGCGCCGAAAATAGCGCTCCGTGCTGGAATAAGACACCCATACGCATGTCGATAGACATTTTTCCAGCTCATTCAGCTGATCGATGTCCCGGCCAGAATCTCGATCTCACCCGACTGCTTTTGTTGAGACCAAGAATGGTCCGCATCAGCACGGATTTGCCCGATCCGGAAGGACCAATAAAGCCCAGAACCTCGCCTTGGTAAATCTCAAGCGACAGCTTGTCGAGCACCGTCTGACGCCCAAAAGAAACCGTCACGTCGCGCACCGAGATCATCGGTACGGCCGTCTGGCGGTTGTCTTCGTCCTGCGATTGCGACCGGTGGTCGATGCCGTTCTCCATAACCATTCTTTAACCGAGCTTGACTTCGGACTGAACCGTTGAACACGATTGAGGGGTCAATTTTTGTGCAACTGTGTCTCAAAGAACCCATTAAAACAAAGAGTATAAGCCGCTTCTAAAAATTAATCGCCGCGTAGAACATCGCGAACAAACCGTCCACGACAATAACCACAAAATTGCCTTCACAACGGAAGCCGTAACGCGACGACCCAGTGATTCTGCACTGCCGCCGACCTTCATCCCTCTACCGAAGCGAGGATTCCGATGATCATGGCCATGAACGGAGCCTTGATAAGACCCGCAAAATAGGTGTTCAACGCAACGGCGTCATGTAAACGGCTGATGAAAGCATCAGGGAAATATTCGAGTAGAACCAGGCAACCCCACCTGCCCCGACCAAGGCGGCAATATCTGAAATGATCGTGAGCAATGGCAAGACCACGACAAGCGCAACAAGGCGGGGAACACGAGAACCCCACAGGATTGAGGCCTATAACCGTCAAAGCGTCGGTCTCTTCGCGCATTTTCATGGAGCCGATTTCCGCTGTAATCGCACTACCGGAACGGCCTGCAATCATGATTGCTGTCAGAAGAACGCCAAGTTCGCGCAAGACCAGAATGCCCACCAGATCGACAACAAAGATTTCCGCGCCAAAATAGCGCAGCTGAAATGCACCCTGCTGAGCAATGATGGCCCCAACGATCGTCGACATCAGAATGATGATGGGAATCGCTCCAACACCCATACGATCCATTTGCGTGACGATAGCTGCAACGGGAATACCACTTCCACGTCCATATTTCAGCTGGGCTCCGCGGATCGTGGCCCCAAGGATGTGCATTGCCATCTTGAAGTCGTTACCCATAGAGATAACGCCACCGCCAAGCGCAGCCAGAAACGAAATGAAAAGAAAGGCTTTTTCTGACGCGGAGTATCCAGAGTGCGTTGGACGGCCTGCCCCACTTCCTCCATTAGAGGAAGCCAGGATTTATGCACACCTTCGAGTTGCGCATCAGCACTCTTTGTCTCCAGCCTTTGCCGCATCCGTTCAATTAGCCAAGCACCGGCCGTATCAAGACTGGATACGCCAGGACGTCAATTATCGTGGCTTTGTGTTCGTCTGCGTTTTCGAGACTGCGCATTCTGTCATCAACAAGATTGACACTCTGCGAGACCCAGCGACCACTCAACCGAATACGCCGCGCACCATCCTCCTCCACCAAATCAATCTTCGGCGCAGGATTATCGGTAGCTCTTGCTTTGTCGGCAGTGTCGGTCAACATGGCCTACCTCATATACGAGTCGTTGAACGACCGAAATACTGCGTCCCTGAGGGCATCTCTATGCACAATACCTTGAATATCATCGTAGAACGCTATCCCATCGCCGGAAAATTCACAATCTCCAGAGGTTCCAAGACGGAAGCGGCTGTCGTTGTGTGTGTGATCGGCAACGGTGCCCATCAAGGGCACGGCGAATGCGTCCCCTATGCACGTTATGGGGAAAGCATCGAAAGTGTATTCGCACAGATAGAAGCCGTTCGCCCTGCTATCGAGCATGGAGCCTCGCGGCAGGATATCCAGAATTTGATGCCAGCAGGTGCTGCCCGCAATGCTGTGGATTGTGCTTTATGGGACCTTGAAGCCAAGAAAACGGGCAAAAGTGTCGCCGCGATGCTTGGCACTCCAACCGGTCCACTTGAAACCGCAATCACCGTTTCGCTCGGGTCACCTTCCGAGATGGCGGAATCAGCAGCAAAGGTCGCTCACTATCCGCTCATCAAGGTAAAATGGGCGGCGAAAACGATATCGAAAAATCCACGCGGTCACCAATGCGGCACCGAATAGCCGCATAATCATTGATGCGAATGAAGGTTGGACAGCGGAGAATATCGCCGGGAACATGCGAGCAGCAGCGGACGCGGGCGTCATTCTTATCGAACAGCCCTTACCCGCAAATAATGATCATATTCTCAGCGAAATCGAACGACCTGTCATTATCTGTGCCGACGAAAGCGTTCATACATCGATTGGACTTGAGGAACTGGCCAAGCGCTATGACGCCGTCAATATCAAGCTCGACAAGGCAGGTGGACTAACTGAAGGCCTTCTTATGCGAAATAAGGCAATCGATCTCGGCCTTCAGATCATGGTGGGCTGCATGGTCGGAACGTCGCTCGGCATGGCACCTGCGGTCCTGCTTGCCCAGAAAGCTGATGTGGTTGACCTTGATGGCCCGCTGCTTCTCGCACATGATCGTGACCCGGGACTACGCTATGAAGGCGCGCTGGTTTATCCGCCAAAAGCCGCCGTTTGGGGTTGACCTGCACGTTGACAGCTCTCGTCCACGGCTTCATGGATAGGAGCGAGAGCGCCTTCGAAAATGTCCGCACAAGCGTCCCATGTGAATGATTTGAGCACTTGTGCGGGTTCAAACGGCTCCATTTGCAGAGCCGCCAGGCATGCCTCTCTCAGATCTTCAGAGAGGATACCCGCACCGGTTGCTCCGACAACATCCTGCGATCCTGGCACCGGATAGGCTGCAACCGGCAAGCCAGAGGCTATCGCTTCAAGCAAAACGAGACCGAACGTGTCTGTCCGGCTTGGAAAAACAAACACATCGGCTGCGGCATAAGTGTTTGCCAATGCTTCACCTTCCCGTTTACCGACGAACGCTGCTTCTGGAAACCGCGCACGCAAATCGTTCAGAGAGGGCCGTCTCCGACGATGAGTTTCGTGCCGGGAAGATCAAGTTCCAGAAATGCTGGCAGGTTTTTTCCGCAGCAACGCGCCCCACACAGATGAACACCGGTCGCGGCAGCTCCTTAATCCTCTCCGAGCGAGGATAAAACAGTGTACGATCAACACCTCTCGTCCAGAGTTCCAGCCGTGTAAAACCTTGCCCTTTGAGGTCATCCAGAATGGATTGAGTCGGCACCAGCGTATGTTGAGCCGCATTATGAAAACGTCGTAGAAATGCGTAGGTCCAGCGCGGCGGAATAGGAAAGCGTTCCTCCAAATACTCTGGAAACCGCGTGTGAAAGCTCGTCGTGAAGGACCAGCCCATTTTCAGACATGCACGCCGCGTCATGACCCCCAGCGGGCCCTCGGTTGCGATATGCACATAATCCGGCCTCATAGCCGTCAAACGCCGTCTTAGGCTACCTGGCGTCGTCAAGGCAAGGCGGATTTCCGGATAGGTCGGACACGGGACTGAACGATAATCAAGCGGCGATATGATTGTGACATCGTATCCCCGCTCAATCATCAGATCGCGGCATTTGGTCAACGTGCGTACAACGCCGTTGACTTGAGGGTGCCAGGCGTCGGTGACGATGACGATTTTCTTCATTAGCGAAAAATCGCCAATTCACGAACCGGGCGAGGCAGCTGGATCACACTGCCCTCGTCACGCTCTTCGCCATCAGAAACAACGCTCCCTGTCGTTGGGCGGCGATCACGGCGTTCCGTCCATTCGAGGAGTTCCATCCGTCCGTCAAAATGCTCGATCACCGCTGTGCAGCTCTCCACCCAGTCACCCGTATTGATGTACTCGACGCCATTCATGCTTTCGATCGTGGCATGATGGATATGTCCGCAAATCACACCATCCACTCCGATCCGCTGCGCTTCTTCCGAAACCACATTCTCGAACTGACCGATGAAATTGACTGCTTTTTACGCGGAATTTCGCCCAGGCTGAAAATGACCAGTAGCGCAGACCGAACATCGAGCGGACCCGGCTCATAATCGTATTTATCCAGATCGCCGTATCGTGCCCAATCGCCCAGATAAGCGATGAAGCGGGCATTGCGCACCACCACGTCAAACTGATCGCCGTGAATAACGAGAAACTTGCGGCCATCCGCCGTTTCGTGGATCGCCCGGTTCATGACTTCGATGCCGCCGAAGTGCGTCCCTTGGAAATTTCGTAGGAATTCGTCGTGATTACCGGCGATGTAGATGATATTGGCGCCCTTCCGGCTCTTGCGAAGCAGCTTCTGGACCACATCATTGTGTTCCTGAGGCCAATGCCAGTTGCGCCGCAGACGCCAGCCATCGACAATGTCCCCTACGAGATAGATCGTCTCAGCTTCATGATAACGGAGAAAGTCCAGAAGCAATTCGGCCTGTGCGGCTTTGGAACCCAGATGTACATCCGAAATAAACAGAGTCCGGAGTTTTCTGTGTTGTGGAGCGTCGGTGCTCATTTGGTTGTCCCTTTCGACGGCAACCTGATCTGAGCACAGAAAACCCGATTCATGTCACAAAGATATGACGGCTTATTTTAACACGCGGACAGGCTTCCGCACCGCTCCCAACACCCGTTTTAAGCAACGAGTTCTACCTTTGCGCCGACATACCGCGATTGCGGACGAATGAGCTTGTTCGCTGCCATCTGTTCACGACAATGTGCTATCCAACCCATCGTTCTTCCCATTGCGAATACACAGGTAAACGCCTCACGCGGGAAACCTAATTGTTCAAGCAACAGAGCGGTATAGAACTCGACATTCGTTTCGAGAGAGCGGTCCGGCTTGTGGCGTTTGAGAACCGCAATAGCAGCCTTCTCCACCGCTTCGGCCAATTCCACGCGATGTTTTTCGCGTTCGTTCCCAACGATTTCGATGCGTTTCAAAGCACCTTTCAAGGCATCTGCACGGGGATCGCGTACACGATAAACCCGGTGACCGAACCCCATCAACCGTTCTCCATTGGCGACGGCGGTTTCGAGCCATCGTTCAGCGTTGTCAGGACTCATGATAGTATCCAGCATATCGAGTACCGGACCTGGAGCCCCGCCATGTAATGGCCCTTTCAAGGCACTAATCGCCGCAAGTAGCGAAGAGGTCAAACCGGCACGCGTCGAGGCGACTACGCGCGCGGCGAAAGTCGAGGCGTTCAATCCATGGTCAGAAACAGTCATGAGGTAAGTGTCTAACGCAGCGACTTCTGCTTCATTAGGCATTCTAGCATTCATCATGCGAAGAATGTCTGCGCTGTGCGGAAGCGCCGGGTCAGGACGAACAGGACGTCGTCCCTTGTGCGCGCGCAAAATGGCCGTTGTAAAACAGCCGGCGCTGCCATCAGATACAAGGCTGCAGTCAGATCATCCTCGTCAGCGATACGAGCCATCAATGCGCGAAGCGCTTCCACAGGTGATAGTTCCATCAATGTATCATCAAGCGCATCCGCATGATGAAACACCTGCAAGCGCGCCTCGCCAAGCGCTTTCTGTAGTTCGACACCCTTGGGTAGGTCTTCAAAAACCGTTCCACAGAAGCTCGATCCCATCCTCAACGCTGCTTTGCGGAACCAAATCGTCCAGCGATCGACCACGAATAACCAGCCTGCCTGCAAGCCCATCAACGTCTGACAACACGGTTTCGGCAGCAATTACATCTTCAAGTCCGCTGTTCATGGCAATTCTCCTTGTTTGCTTTCGGACATTGAATCCAAGTATAATTGACGTCAATCTTGATGAAATAGATCAATATAGGGTGCAATAATGAACTGGCTAACAGCGGAAGAAGCCCTCGCCGTTCTTCAGACAAAGCCGCAGACACTTTATGCAAACGTTAGTCGGGGACGCATCCGTTCCAAACCATTGCCTGACGATCCCAGACGCAGCCTATACCGATCAGAGGACGTGCATCGCCTTGCCAGCAGGCGTCCCGGACGCAAGAGAGACAGTGCGGTTGCCGCTGATACCATTCGCTGGGGCTGCCAATCATGCGCTCGGGCATTTCTACTATTATCGATGGCCGGCTTCTCTATCGTGGATGTGACGCTGCCGAACTATCTGAAACTGCCACACTGGAAGAGGTGGCGGCACTGTTGTGGCAGATGGATTTCGACAATTTAACCATCGGCAACAATGAAACAAATATGGTTGGCAACCAAATCGGTACCACGCCACTAGAACGGTTGTTTGCTGTTTTGGTCTTCGCGCCGCTAACGATCTGCCGAGTTCTGGACGTTCCGCAGCGATTCTGCAGCGGGAGGCTTTCGGCCTGTTACAACTTTTCCATAATACTGTACTTGGTGTACCGTCATCCAATATGCCAATACACGAGCGCATTGCGCTAGCCTGGCAAAGGCCACGGGCAAGCGATCTGATCCGGCGTGTACTGGTTCTTCTTGCAGACCATGAACTCAATGCATCAACATTCGCCGCCCGCGTCGCGGCGTCGACGGGCGCGCCACTGTCTGCGGCGACTCTCGCCGGACTATCAACATTGATCGGCCCGCGACACGGACGCGCTGCTGCCACATCTGCCGCAATTGTTGTACAGGCCCGGGAAATAGGAGCGGAAGCAGCAATCAAAGACAAGCTTAGACAAGGGGCACAATTCCACTTCTTCGGTCACCCACTCTATCGCGAAACAGGCGATGCTCGCGCATCCGCATTGCTGGAACATCTGGAGTTGCCTACCCCTACCGCGATCTGGAACGAAGCGCTACGGATATTCTCGGCGAGAAACCCAATGTCGACTTCGCGCTCGCAGCCGCAACAGAAGTCTATGATTTGCCTCTGGATGCGCCGCTGCTTCTGTTTGCTCTAGCGCGTGTTGTTGGCTGGCTGGCTCATGCGCTGGAGCAGGTCGATAACGGATCGTTTATAAGACCGAGAGCGGAATTCACTCCGCCCCTGGAATAGAAATGTTCACCAAGTATTGTTCACTTGGATAGCGTTTTCACCTGTAAAAGGTGGACATATGCACCCATGAACCAGAATCCGGTTGATCGAACCGCTTGCTTGGTGGCATGTCTCTAAAACTTGAACAAAATGCGAGGATCAAGCTGTGGACTTGGGCCTGAAGGGTCGAAAAGCAATTGTGTGTGCTTCCAGCAAAGGGCTTGGACGAGCCTGCGCTGAGGCGCTTGCCGAAGCTGGATGCGATATTGTTCTTAATGGACGAAATGAAGAAACGCTCGCTGCGACAGCAGACGCAATTCACAAGACATTTAGCGTAAAGGTTGTAGTCGTTGCTGCAGATGTATCTACCGCTGAAGGGCAGGCTAAACTGATTTCCGCCTGCCCGACACCAGACATTCTCGTAAATAATAATGGTGGTCCGGCTTTCAAGGATTTCCGTCTTCTTGATCGCGACGCCATCCTTCAAGGTGTGACACAAAACATGGTTACACCCATCGAGCTGATCAAGGCTGTTATTGATGGGATGGTCGAGCGCCGTTTTGGCCGCATCGTCAACATCACATCGACATCGGTATACGCCTCTATTCCCGGTCTTGATCTCTCGTCGGGAGCCCGCGCGGGCCTGACAGCATTTCTCGCTGGCATCGCCCGCACGGTCGCTGCCTCAAATGTGACAATCAACAACATGCTGCCTGGTGCGTTCGATACGGACCGTCTTCGCGGTGGTTTTGCATTCTCAGCCGAGAAAAATGGCACAACAGCGGAGATGGAAGCTGCGAAGCGGGCAGCGGCGATTCCTGCGGGACGGATTGGCCAGCCGAAAGAGTTCGGTCAAGCCTGCGCCTTCCTTTGCTCGGAACATTCCGGGTTCATTACCGGGCAGAATCTCGTTATCGATGGCGGCGCATATCAGAGTGCATTTTAACAGCAACAACCGATAGATCAGCAGATTTGGAAAAACTCATTCTCGAAAACGGGCCTACTGAGATTTGAGCCGATAGATTAAGAACAATAATGGCCCGGTGTGCGGAATCTACATGCAGAACCTGTATGCGAACGCCGCTCCACGTGCAAACGAGCTCTAGCTCTGCACGAGAAATTTTGGAAAGCGATGCGACCATGACCAAAAACACCTTCCACTTCCCGTTCAGATTTTGATGAAGCAGCCCTGTTCTTCCATCGTTATCCTAAGCCCGGAAAGCTGGAAATTCAGGCGACAAAGCCCCTTGGCAACCAGCGAGATTTAGCGTTGGCTTATTCGCCCGGCGTAGCCGCTCCCTGCCTCGCAATTCACGAAGACCCCGCAACTGCCGCCGAATATACCGCCCGCGGCAATCTCGTTGCTGTAGTGTCGAACGGCACCGCGGTTCTGGGCCTCGGCAATATTGGTGCACTTGCATCCAAACCGGTCATGGAAGGCAAAGCCGTCCTTTTCAAAAATTCGCCGACATCGACGTATTCGACATCGAAATCGATGCGCATGAAATCGGTCGCATTGTCGACGTCGTTGCCGCTTTAGAACCGACCTTCGGCGGCATCAATCTTGAAGACATCAAAGCGCCTGAGTGCTTCGAGGTTGAAGAACAGCTTCGCGCGAAAATGAACATCCCTGTCTTCCATGATGACCAACATGGCACAGCCATCATCGTTGCGTCGGCAGTGCTAAATGGTTTGGAGCTTGCCGGCAAGAAAATCAGTGATGCCAAGATTGTTACATCAGGCGCCGGCGCTGCAGCCCTTGCCTGCCTCAATCTTCTTGTCAAACTCGGTGTCAAGCGCGAGAATATCTGGGTCTGCGATATTGAGGGCGTTGTATACGAAGGCCGTAACACGCTGATGGATCGCTGGAAGGAAGTTTACGCACAGAAGACGGATGCGCGTGTTTTGGCGGATGTCATCGGCGGTGCCGACGTTTTCCTTGGCCTTTCGGCGGCCGGTGTGCTGAAGCCTGAACTCCTGAAGCAGATGGCTGAGAACCCGCTCATCATGGCTCTCGCCAACCCGAAGCCGGAGATCATGCCGGAAGAGGCTCGTGCGGCCCGCGCTGATGCCATGATCTGCACCGGACGTTCAGATTATCCGAACCAGGTCAACAACGTTCTCTGCTTCCCTTATATCTTCCGCGGTGCCCTCGACGTTGGCGCGACTGCTATCAACGAGGAAATGAAGCTTGCAGCCGTTCGAGCGATCGCTGCCCTTGCCCGTGAGGAGCCTTCGGACGTCGCGGCGCGGGCTTATTCTGGCGATACGCCTACTTTCGGACCCGACTATATCATTCCGTCGCCATTCGATCAGCGCCTGATTCTGCGCATTGCACCGGCAGTCGCCAAGGCGGCTATGGACACAGGCGTTGCTACGCGCCCGATCGAAGACATGGAAGCCTATCTTGATCGTCTGAACCGCTTCGTCTTCCGCTCCGGTCTCATCATGAAGCCGGTTTTGCCGCAGCCCGCGCGCAGGAAAAGCCGAAGCGCGTCATATATGCTGACGGCGAAGATGAGCGGGTGTTACGCGCTGCACAGGTCGTAATCGAAGAGCGCATCGCTGCTCCCATCCTCGTCGGACGCCCGCAGGTTATTGAAACGCGATTACGCCGCTACGGGCTCAAGATTCGCCCGGGAACAGATTTCGAGCTCATCAATCCTGAAGATGACCCACGCTATCGCGACTATGTCGATCTCTATTTATCCTACACCGGCAGACAGGGGTAACACCGGAAGCGGCACGTACCATTGTCCGCACGAATTCGACCGCAATTGCCGCTCTTGCCGTTATGCGTGACGAAGCTGATGCCATGATTTGTGGTCTTGAAGGTCGCTTCGAACGCCACCTCCGCGTGGTGCGCCAGATTATCGGCAAGGTTCCTGGCATCCGCGACTATTCCGCTTTGAGCCTGCTCATCTCTCAGCGTGGTGCCCTCTTCCTCACAGACACTTATGTCAACGTAGAACCCAGCGCAAATGAAGTGGCCGAAATGGCAATCCTTGCGGCAAAGGAAATCAGCCGCTTCGGTATTGAGCCAAAGGCAGCTTTGGTATCGCATTCGAATTTTGGATCGAAAGAGTCGGTCAGCGCAGAAAAGATGCGTGAAGCAGCGGCAATTCTCGCCGAGAAGGCGCCAGAGCTAGAATCTGATGGAGAAATGCATGGTGATTCAGCTCTCTCGCAGAGCTGCGCGATCGTGTATTCCCGAATTCGCGCTTGAAAGGCGAAGCCAACCTTCTTGTCTTCCCGAACCTCGATGCTGCAAACATCACGTTGAATGTGGTCAAGACGGTTACGGACGCTCTGCATGTGGGCCCAATTCTGCTTGGCGCGGCACGCCCTGCACACATTCTGACCCCTTCCGTCACTTCGCGTGGTGTGGTCAATATGACTGCGTTAGCGGTTGTAGAAGCCTTGCAGAAATCGGGAGAAACTCTTCGGAAGAAGAGATAAATCAAGCATACTGAGTTAGAAACAACAAATACAAACCTTTAACGGCGAGTACAACTAAATATACTCGCCGTTAATATTTAATTAACTATATTTTAAAAGCATGATAACACTCACACCATTTTCGAGGTTATTATGTCTAGTATTTCATTTAAACATAATAGAAGACTATCTTACCCTATACTCCTGATGTTTGCGGGGCTATTGACAGGCTGCACAACTATACCCTCCACAAAACTTTGTACACCGACCGAACAGAGGCAGCTAAAAGGCAACTCCTCGCCACCCAATCACTCATAGATCGCAAGGAAGCCGAACTTTCTCGTTCGCGAAAAGACGCGGCTGAGGATCATTGCGTGGGGAGTTTGCTTACGCCAGCTGTCAAATCAGCCCGATGCACGAAACTGCTGGTGAGAACAAAGCGGCTTGCAACTGAAACAAAAATTCTGCGTGAGCGCCTCAACGAACTGGATCTGGCGCTTGTTGGGCGTACGTCACCGTCTAAGCATGTCAAATCGTGCAAAGCCTCGTGGGTAGTATCCCCTCAGAAGCCGCAATCAAAAATTGTTCACGTACCACAGCGGAAGCCTAAGGCAATAGCCCAATCGCACGTCAAAATGGCCAGCGCGATTGTACGGCCTGTCTATGAAATTCCCACACCGATTGAAGCCGAAGAAGTGGACCACACACCGTCCTCAACAGTGCCAATTTCGACAGCGCCAGTCTATGTTGCACCCGCTGCAATAACCCCACCTTTGGAACGCCCTATACGGCGAATGCAAAAGTCAGGGTCGTCGGGTCAGAATTCTTTCCCGACCAATCAGCATTAACAAGTCAGCCAGTTCCGGTCCATGAGGCTGTCCCGTAAGCGCCAATGCAAAGGCATGAAAAGATTTTTGCCCTTGCGTCCCGTCGCAGCCTTCACGGCTTCAGTCCAGATTTTCCAGGTTTGTCGGTCCCACGGGCGGGTGGCAGAAGAGCGAAAGCCTCTTTCAGGAAAGCGCGATCCTCTTCTGAGAAGTCCGGCATTTCTTGCAGATCACCATCAACGATAGACCACCAATGCGTAACATCCTTGAAACGATCGAGATTGCCTCGAACGGCCAACCAGAACGGCTCGGCCTTATCGCCCGAAATACCCAACGCGGCCAGACGCGATTGAGCATCCGAATAGGACATTTCGTGCAGAAGGGATCGATTGAGCGTATCCAGTTCCGCCGGATCGAACTTTGCCGAGGACTTCGATATCGAAGCCAGATCAAAACGCTCCGCGAGACTTGCCATATTGGGTGCTGCCGAAACATTTTCCGACGTGCCAATCAGAATGGCCAGCGAGGCGACTGCCATCGGCTCGAATCCGGCCTCGCGGAGCGATTCGACTGACAAGGCGCCGGTTCGCTTGGAAAGCCCCTCGCCCGAAATCGTCGTCAGCAGATTGTGGTGCCCGAAAACGGGTGCCTTAGCTCCAAGAGCTTCAAAGATTGAAATCTGCACGCCGGTGTTGGTTACGTGGTCGTCACCGCGGATGATGTGCGTAACGCCGAGATCTATATCATCGACCACCGACGGCAACGTGTAGAGATATGTGCCGTCCTCGCGCACCAGCACTGGATCGGACATTGAGGCCAGATCAACAGTCTGAGGACCGCGAACCAGATCGTCCCAATGGACCTCCGTACGCTTGGTATCGAACGGATCGGTATCGAAATTTGGCAGCAGGAAACGCCAGTGTGGTTTGCGCCCTTCGGCTTCAAAGGCTGCTCTCTCTTCTTCCGTCAGCTTTAGACCTTCGCGGCCGTATACCGGCGGCAGACGGCGAGCCAAGCGTAATTTGCGACGACGCTCCAATTCGTCGGCAGTTTCATAGCAGGCATAAAGCAGACCAGCCTGCTTGAGCTTCTCCACCGCCTCGCCATAAACGTCAAAACGCTTCGACTGATATTCGACACGATCAGGCTTAACGCCCAGCCAGTCGAGATCGATGGCAATTGCTTGCGCATATTCTTCTTTGGAGCGCTCAACATCAGTATCGTCATAGCGCAAAATGAATTTGCCGCCATTTTTCTGCGCGAAAAGCCAGTTTGAAAGCGCTGTACGCGTATTGCCAATATGAATATAGCCCGTCGGCGACGGAGCAAAACGAACGGTTACGGTCATTTCATTGTCTTTCAGCGGTCGCGGAAGCGGTTCGTTATAGGGTAGCGGCGATCACGTCCGAAATTCTTCTTGGTAATTTTGACACCGGGCGCCGATTGTCGACGCTTGTACTCAGCCAGATAGAGTAAATGTTCGATCCGTTGGACGGTTTCGAGCGCATGCCCACGCTCGGCAATCTCAGTGTTGCTCATTTCGTTTTCGACGAGACATTCAAGAATATCATCCAGAACCGGATAAGGTGGCAAGTTATCCTGATCCGTCTGATTTTCGCGCAGTTCGGCAGACGGCGCTTTGGAAATGATATTATGCGGAATCACCTCGCCTGACGGACCAAGAGCTCCGTCCGGCATATGGCTGTTGCGCCATTCTGACATCGCATAGACCTGCATCTTGTAGACGTCCTTAATTGGATTGAAGCCGCCGTTCATGTCACCATAAAGCGTCGCATAACCCACCGACATCTCCGATTTGTTGCCAGTAGTGACGACCATCGAACCGAACTTGTTCGAAACGGCCATCAAAATGGTGCCACGTGCGCGACTCTGCAGATTTTCCTCCGTCACCCCGCTCTCGGTTCCCTCGAAGAGCGGCTGCAATGCTTCCAGAAAACCTTCAACTGGCGCAGAGATTGGAACGATATCGTATCGTACACTGAGCGCTTTTGCACAATCAGCGGCGTCTTTCAGAGATTCGTCGGATGTGTAGCGGTAAGGCAGCATGATGCAGCGCACGCGATCCTTGCCCAAGGCGTCTACACCCAAAGCTGCACAGATTGCCGAGTCGATGCCGCCGGAAAGGCCCAGTACTACATCCTTGAAGCCGTTCTTGTTCACATAGTCTCGCAAACCCAGCATGCACGCGGAATAATCAGCTTCGAGCCCTTCAGGAAGAGTGGCCTTCTCACCTTCTTCGCAGCGCCAGCCATCAATCTCTTTGTGCCAGGTGATCAGCGTGATCTGCTCCGCAAATTGCGGCATTTGCAGGCAGAGCGATCGGTCGGCGTTAAATGCGAACGATCCACCATCAAAACAAGTTCATCCTGTCCACCAACTTGATTGGCATAGACCATCGGTAATTCGGTTTCGATTACCTGCTTCAGGACAATCTGATGACGTCGATCCATCTTGGCGCGGTGATAAGGCGAACCGTTCGGTACGAGCAAAATCTCTGCGCCACTCTCAGCCAGCGTTTCAGCTACACCGAGTTCACCCCAAATATCTTCACAGATGGGAATCCCAATTCGAACACCTCGGAAATTAACCGGTCCTGGCATTGGGCCAGCTTGAAATACGCGCTTCTCGTCGAACTCGCCATAATTGGGCAAATCAACCTTGAACCGTTCAGCGATCACCTCTCCGGCATCCAGAACTGCGATGGAGTTGTGAAGTCCGCCTTCACGATTGAGTGGTGTTCCGATGATGACACCTGGCCCGCCATCGGCCGTGTCACTTGCAAGTTCACGTATGGCTTTTCGCAAGCTTCGAGGAAGGACGGCTTCAGAACCAGATCTTCCGGCGGATAACCGGAAATGAACAGTTCGGTGAATAAAATAAGATCGGCCTTCATCCTGGCGGCCTCTGCGCGTGCCGCGCGTGCCTTGGTGAGGTTTCCGGCGATATCGCCCATAACGGGATTAAGCTGCGCGATGGCAATACGGAGCATGGCAAGATTCTCGTGAGAGGCTAACATGCCCAAGCTTTAGCGCGCTTGGGCGAGCAAATGCAACGGAAGCAAACAACGATCCCTTTGTTTGTCAGGCCAGATATGTATTGACGAGAATATAGCCCCAGATCGCGACGACGAACGCAATGGAAATCAGAACAGCGAGCGAGCCGCAGTCCTTTGCAATCTGAATTTCCTTGTGAAAATCCCGCGAAACGGCGTCACACGTCGCCTCAATACCCGTGTTCAGTACTTCCACAAGGATTAGGAAGAGGATCGATCCGGTCATGAAGAGAAATGCAAGCCAGGTCGGTGCGAGAAAGAACGCCACCGGCAGAGATAGAAGAAACAGCACCAGTTCCTGTTGAACAGCCTTTTCATGTCCCGCAAGATACTTCAATGCTCGCATGGAATTGAGAAAAGCCAGAAAAATGCGCTGCATCATTACCCTCAATCAAATTGGTTATAGCATCAGTTCAAAGATCGGGATCGATTTACGGAAAGCATAAAGGCACTTATGCAACCGTTCGGAGGCATGCCCCTAAGGCAATCAATAGGTGAGTTTCTCCGAAATGCAACAGGGCGGAGATCGTAACCTCCGCCCTGCAAGCTCTAGTATGTTAGAAACAGGTCAGGCACTCGCGACCTGCTTGTCAACTCCAGCATCACGCTCCTTCTTGAGAAGCTCAGCCAACAGAAACGCCAGTTCCAGTGCCTGATCGGCATTGAGTCGTGGATCGCAATGCGTGTGATAGCGGTCGTGCAAATCTTCTGCCGAGATCGCACGCGCGCCACCGGTGCATTCCGTCACATTCTTGCCGGTCATTTCGACATGGATACCGCCCGGATGCGTACCTTCAGCGCGATGAATCGCGAAGAACGATTCCACTTCCTTGAGGATGCGGTCGAACGGACGCGTCTTGTAGCCACCGGCGGTGATCGTATTGCCATGCATCGGATCGCATGACCACACGACTTTGCGGCCTTCCTTTTCGACGGCACGAATAAGCTGCGGCAAATGATCGCCAACCTTATCGTAGCCAAAGCGTGCAATCAGCGTCAATCGCCCAGCTTCATTTTCCGGGTTCAGAAGATCGATCAGACGAACGAGATCATCCGGCTGCAGAGATGGGCCACATTTGAGACCGAGCGGATTCTTGATGCCGCGGCAGTACTCGATATGGGCATGATCGGCCTGACGTGTGCGGTCGCCGATCCAGATCATGTGGCCGGACGTGCCGTACCAGTCACCGGAAGTGGAGTCCACGCGGGTCAGCGCTTCTTCATATCCAAGAAGCAGAGCCTCATGGCTGGTGTAGAAATCCGTTTCACGCAGCGAATGATTGCTGTCAGCCGTAATGCCGATCGCACGCATGAAGTGCATGGTTTCGGAAATACGCTGCGCCAGAGCTGCATAGCGTTCTGCCTGAGGGCTCTTGCCGACAAAGCCGAGCATCCACTGATGAACATTCTCCAGATTAGCATAGCCTCCTGCGCAAATGCACGCAGCAGGTTAAGCGTAGCCGCCGACTGGCGGTATGCCATATCCTGACGCTGCGGATCGGGAATGCGCGATGCCGAGTCGAACTCAATACCGTTGATGATGTCTCCACGGTAAGACGGCAGTTCCACGCCATTCAGCGTTTCCATGTCCGATGAGCGTGGCTTGGCAAACTGACCCGCAATACGGCCTACCTTCACGACTGGCTTCGAAGCACCGAATGTGAGCACGACAGCCATCTGAAGAAAGACGCGGAAAAAGTCGCGGATATTATCCGCGCCGTGTTCGGCGAAACTTTCGGCGCAATCGCCGCCCTGGAGCAGAAAAGCCTTGCCTTCCGCCACTTGGGCCAGTTGCTGCTTGAGCTTGCGCGCTTCACCTGCAAAACCAGCGGCGGATAGGTGCGAAGACGGGACTCAACGTCGTTCAAAGCCTGTGCGTCCGGATAAAATGGCACTTGCTTGATCGGCTTGTTTCTCCAGGAATGTGGGGTCCAGTTCTTCGTCATTTGAGCACCTGTTGCTTCTATCCGCTCGATTTCTCTCGGATTATATCCTCCTTACACGAAAGCCGGAATTCGAGCGGCAGCCTGCATCTGACAAGGATGACAGCCTGCCCCGGAAATCCGGCGCGCGTGATCGGGCTGATATAATGCAGGCTGAGACTTTATGCCAGCAATATTCGTTAACCGAAGAAACCGGTGGCGAAAGATTCAACCCTCGACCTTCTCGCCATTCACGACACGATAGGTCGGCTTGTACATCGTGACCAGCTCTTCGGCTGCGGTCGGATGCACGGCCATAGTGCGATCGAAGTCATCTTTGGTGGCACCGGCCTTGAGCGAAATGCCCAGGAGTTGAGCCATTTCACCGGCGTCAGGTCCCATAATATGGGCGCCGACGACCCGGCGGCTCGCCGCGTCGACGATGAGTTTCATCAGCATTTTTCATTGCGGCCGGACAGCGTGTTCTTCATCGGGCGGAACAGCGCTCTATAAACCTCGATCTCTGGATACTTCTTCGCGGCCTCATCTTCAGGCAAGCCAACCGTACCGATCTCCGGTTGCGAAAATACGGCTGTTGCGATCAACTCATGATCCGGCTTTGTCGGATTATCCTTAAAGGCAGTTTCGAGGAAGCACATGGCTTCATGAATTGCCACTGGCGTTAGTTGAACGCGGTTTGTAACATCACCCACCGCCCAGATGTTCGCGACATTGGTACGCGAATAATCATCGACCGGTATAGCGCCGATTTCGTCCGTCTTCACTCCGGCTCTTTCCAGCCCAAGACCAGTCGTATTGGCCCTGCGCCCAATAGCCATCATTGCCTGACCGACTTCTAATGTTTCGCCATTGTTCAGCGAAATTCTCAGAGTGCCGTTGGACTGCTTTTCGATTTTCTCGAAAACGGCTTCGCAAATGACGCGGATACCTTTCGTTTCCATCGTTTCATGCAAAAGATGGCGCAGGTCCGGGTCGAAACGGGAGAGAATTTCTTTGCCTCGATAAACAAGTGTCGTTTCGACACCAAGGCCATGGAATATGTTTGCGAACTCAACAGCAATATATCCGCCACCCGCAATGGCAATCGCTTTAGGCAGTTCAGCAAGATGGAATACTTCATTGGAGCTGATGCAATATTCATGGCCAGGCAGAGTTTCAGGCATGCTTGGATGCCCACCTGTCGCAATCAATATCTGGTCAGCCGTGACATGGCGACCGTCTGCCTTTAATTCGATCGTATGTTCATCAATTAGTTCGGCACGGCCAGTGAAAATCTCGACATTGGATTTCTCGAGCCCTCTGGTATAGAGCCCCTCAAGCCAAGCAATCTCCTGTCCTTAGCATCGATTAGTTTCTTCCAATCGAATGTCGAAGTGCCAACATCCCAGCCGTAACCGGCTGCATCTTCAAAATATTCGGGAAACTGGGAAGCATAGACGAAAAGTTTCTTTGGCACACAACCGCGAATAACACAGGTCCCACCCATGCGATATTCTTCCGCAAGACCGACCTTTTTCCCCATTGCCCCGGCAAGACGTCCTGCCCTGACACCACCGGAACCGCCGCCAATAACAAAAGATCGTAGTCATAGCCGGTCATGGAATTCTCCAATAAATATTACGTTGGCCAATATGTAGGCAAAGAAAAGCCCGGCCAAGAGACCGGGCTTTCAAATTCAGCGTTACCGCACCAAATTACTGCTGTGCAGGCTGTGCTGGAGCAGCTGCAGCGCCAGCCTGAGCGGCCAGAACTTCGGCCACGCCGGTTGCCAGATCGCGGGCGATGCCGTTCTGCCAGATATTCGCAGCCTTCACCACTTCACGCGTTACGATCGGACCTTCCGACAGGAGCTTCTTTCCCGCGGGCGACGTATAGAATGCTGCAATGGCTTTCAGCTCATCTTCAGAAAAGCTTTCGCATAGGCTCGGGCGGATTCGGTTTCGAGATCGGCACGACGGGAAGCAAGAGCAAGAGCCTTGTCATCGACCGTCTTGGTGATGAGGGCTTCCAGATTTGGATCCTTCTGGATCAGTTCGCCCTTCAGGGCGCGGGCAGCATTCGGTAGAATTTCGTCGAATTGCTCGGTAGCATCAATTGCAGAAATAGCAGCGCGGGCAGCTTCCAGATGAGATTCGCTGATTTCCTGTGCAGATGCCGCATGAATGCCCGACATCAGTACGAGCGCGGAAAACGGTGCAATCAGACGGCGAAAGCCAGTTGCCGGGATCATAGGTCAATACTCCGTTCAATCAGTTCAAGACCGGTTCATGGTGCGGATGCCGTCGTTGCCAGCAATCACTGCCGCACGCGCCAGTCCGATGAAAAGTCCGTGCTCGACAACGCCTGGAATTGCGAAGAGCGTTAGATAGTGTCTTTGGATCGGGAATGCGGCCAAAAGATGCATCCACGATATAATGGCCACCATCTGTTACGAAGGCCGAGCCATCCTTTAAACGCAGCGCCAGCGGGCCTGCAAGACCACACTTTGCAGCTGCTTCTTCAATCGCGCGCATGGTTGCGCCGAGACCGAAACAATTGACTTCCACAGGTAGAGGGAAACGCCCAAGCGTCTCCACCACCTTCGAGCTGTCAGCAATAACGATCATTGCATCCGATGCGGCGGCAACAATCTTTTCACGAAGAAGAGCTCCACCGCCGCCCTTGATGAGCGAAAGATCGGCGTCGACTTCATCGGCACCATCCACGGTAAGATCGAGATGAGGCGTTTCATCGAGTGTCGTCAGTGGAACGCCCAGCTCCTTACAAAGCTTCGCAGTGCGTTCAGAGGTGGGTACGCCAATGATCTTGAAGCCGCTACTTACCCTTTCGGCAAGCAGACGAACGAACTCCTCGGCAGTTGAACCGGTACCGATCCCCAGCCGCATTCCATCCTTGACGTGCGTAAGTGCTTCTGCGGCGGCTGCAATTTTCAGCTTGCGAGCTTCATCCATACCCAAGTTCCCGATAATCCCTGCGGATTCTCATTATCATCCGGTTCGCCTCTAGCATGCGGGCGCAGCACAACAAAGCGCCTATTCGAACTATGACGCAGAATTTCGGGTTTTAAGCAAATCTGATCACGAGGTTGAGCCGTAGACGACAATCAGATAGGAATTCCTTATTCCTCATTTCAAACACGAGAAGCTAATGTCCGCTGCTAATCTCAAGCCCATCATCGTTTTCGATCTCGACGGAACCCTCATCGATACAGCACCCGACCTTCTCGACAGCCTCAACCACTGCCTCGCCATATCAGGCCTGCAAACAGCCGACCGTGAATCGTTGCGAAGATTCGTCGGCCAAGGTGGTCGTGTTATGATCGAGCGGGCTTTCGCAGCGCAGCAAAACAGGCCGATGAAGTGCAACTCGACAATCTGGTAGAAGAGTTCCGCGAACATTATGCCGATCATATGCCGGGACATTCGACGTTCTTTCCAGGCGCACTGGAAGTAATGGACCGGTTCTCGGCACATGGTTACGAACTGGCCGTCTGCACCAACAAGTTTGAAGCCTTGTCGGTCAAACTCCTGACTTCAATGGGTGAAGCGGGGCGATTTGCGGCGATTTGCGGCGCTGATACCTTCGCCTATCGCAAGCCTGATCCGCGCCATCTTACCGAAACAATCGCGCGGGCGGGTGGTAATCGCGAACGCGCCATCATGGTTGGAGATAGCCGCACCGATATAGATACGGCAAAAGCGGCCGGTATCCCCGTTATTGCCGTTGACTTCGGATATACCGATCTTCCCGTGCAGCATTACGATCCGAGCCGCGTTATTTCGCATTTTGACGAGTTCACCCTCGAAATGGCCCGACAACTCATCGAGGCGGTCACAGACCCTGTATAGAGAGAATGGCACATGATAGCGCAACGTTTTCTTATATTTGGCATCGCTTTCTCGTCGATACTATCAACAGCGTCTGCAAATAATGGCTCACCGGGCCTGCCGGGCGTTAAGGCTCAAAACCCATCGTATCCGCTCCGCCAGCTGCTCCTGAACCGGATCAGGCACCAAACGGTAATTGGAAGAATTTTCGTGTGGGCAATACTGACGTTTCGATTTCTGGCAGTATCACAATAGATGTCGGCACCAAGAACAGCAGGATATCCGGTCGTTAATTCCGAGAAGACCGTTCTAACGCCGATAGTACCTTCGGAAGCTGAGCAGGCAAATCATCGGCGATAAGACCGTGACCGAAGCGGCGTGCGGCATCTGCATGTATCCATACGGATGCACAGGCAGCCGCAAATGCAGGCATGCCCTGCGCAAGTAAACCGCATACAATACCCGTTAAAACATCACCTGACCCCGCTGTGGCCAGCAAAGGGGTTCCATTGGCGTTGACCACCGCCAACCCATTCGGTTCAGCAATCACAGTATCCGGCCCTTTATATATAATGATCGCATTGGCACGCTTTGCAGCTTCACGGGCCTTGCCGATCTTTGATGCAGAACTCTTTGCGATATCTGGAAACAGTCGCCGAAACTCTCCCTCATGCGGCGTCAGGACAAGCGCAGTCTTAGCATGTTGCCGCCTATCGAACAGCTCAGTTGGTTTCTGTTCAAAAGCCGTAATCCCGTCGGCATCCAGAACCAGACCGTGAAATCCTTCCAGTTCACTACTTGCGAGAAACAAGGCGTGGTCACGCGCGAATGCCGGATTTTCAAATCCTGGCCCGAGTGCTGCGGCAGCGACCTTGCGTCCGGCAAAGAACAGCCGAACATCCTTTAAACCGCGCGTTTCTCGGACCATGATGCTGGTCAGATGCGCGGCATTGACCGCCATTGCGTCGGGGAGACAAAAGCGTTACCGCACCGGCCCCGCTACGAGCCGCAGCAAGCGCTGACAGACGTGCAGCGCCAGTCGAATGAGCACCACCGGAAAATACTGCTGCGTGGCCGCGACTATATTTATAAGCATCAACACCAAGCACCGGCAGGGTGCTTTCCCAAAGCTCCGGAGCATTCTCGAAAACATGCGGTTCGATCGCGGCAAGTATGTGATCGGGAATACCAATATCCGCGACATGAAGAACACCGCAACGTCCCCTTCCTGGCTGCAAAAGATGCCCCGGCTTTTACGAAAAACGTGACCGTCGCCCGCGCGCGAATTGCCGTTCCCAGTATGTCGCCACTTTTTCCCGATATGCCGCTTGGCAAATCAACCGCCACGACCGGCAGGTCGGATGCATTGACTGCATCGATCGCCACAGCTTCGGCGCCGTGAATGCCACGATCCAATCCTGCACCGAATAAGGCATCGATTACACCGCCAAAACTCGCGGCTGAAAATTCGCTAAAATTGGAAACGGTTCCCTTGTAGAAAAGCGACGCGCGCATGGCGTCAGAACCCTTGCGAGGTAATGCCGACGCGAAACATACGACTTCAAAACCCGCCTCCAGCAGGAACTGTGCCGCGATATAGCCGTCGCCACCATTGTTGCCCGGCCCGCACAGGACAGCGACAGGTGCTTTGCGCGGAAACATCCGTTCTGCCACATCCGCGACAGCGCGTCCCGCCGCAAGCATGAGCGAGAATCCATCCTTGATTCCACTCGCGATGGTCTGGCGATCAGCTTCTGCCATTTCCTGCGGTGTCAGCAACTCGTACATCACGTCTCTTTTCAAAACGGTTTCGAGGCATGATTAAATACGCGGCGCCGAACTTTATGCAAGTTTGCCCTGTTTTGATGCAATATGACTAATTTTAGCCAACCTCACTGGAATGGTAGAATCTATTTCATTATCCCTCAGCGGAGTCCCGCTTGCACAAGCGTTGTTAATAGTGCCACTGTGCGTCCGGATGAGTGAAATCGAAGAAAATTCACACAGGACCTCAAACTGGCACACTTCATGCTTCTTTATTGGTGAAGCGGGCACAATGTCCATTTCCGAAGAAAAGCGGAGACCATTCTCTGATGAAAAGATCGAAGCCATCATTAAGCCTTTCAAGCTAGATGAAGTGAAGGAAGCCCTTCAAGAAGTCGGCTTGCAAGGGATCACCGTCATTGAAGCCAAAGGCTTTGGACGACAGAAAGGGCATACCGAGCTTTACCGAGGCGCCGAATATGTAGTCGACTTCCTTCCCAAAGTGAAAGTTGAAGTCATCGTCGCTGATGAAACCGTGGACGGTGCTATCGAAGCCATCCGCAAGGCTGCCCAGACAGGGCGCATCGGCGACGGTAAGATTTTCGTCTCCAACATCGAAGAAGTTATCCGTATCCGTACCGGTGAATCCGGCGTGGATGCCATCTGATCATACCTGCGTACAATCCATCGTCGTGCAAACAGGAAATTAAAATGACGACTGCCAACGATATTCTCAAACAAATCAAAGACAACGACGTCAAGTTCGTCGACCTTCGCTTCACCGACCCGAAGGGCAAGCTCCAGCACGTCACGATGGATATCGGCCTCGTCGATGAAGAAATGTTCATTGATGGCGTTATGTTCGACGGCTCTTCGATCGCTGGCTGGAAGGCCATCAACGAATCCGACATGGTTCTGATGCCCGATCCTACGACAGCCCACATCGACCCGTTCTTCGCCCAGTCCACACTGGTCGTTCTTTGCGACATTCTGGACCCGATCTCCGGTGAAGCTTACAGTCGTGATCCGCGCACGACCGCAAAGAAGGCCGAAGCCTACATGAAGTCGCTTGGCATCGGCGACACGGTCTACGTCGGTCCAGAAGCCGAATTTTCGTCTTCGACGACGTGAAGTACAAAGCCGATCCGTACAATACCGGCTTCAAGCTCGACTCGACCGAACTGCCGTCCAATGATGACACCGACTATGAAACCGGCAATCTCGGCCACCGTCCGCGCGTCAAGGGCGGCTACTTCCCGGTTCCGCCGATCGACAGCGCTCAGGACATGCGTTCCGAAATGCTCACTGTTCTGACGGAAATGGGCGTAACGGTTGAAAAGCACCACCATGAGGTGGCGGCGGCACAACACGAACTCGGTGTAAAGTTCGACTCACTCGTTCGCAACGCCGACAAGATGCAGATATTCAAATACGTGGTGCATCAGGTTGCCAATGCCTATGGCAAGACAGCAACCTTCATGCCAAAGCCGATTTTCGGCGACAATGGCTCAGGCATGCATGTTCACTTCTCGATCTGGAAAGACGGCAAGCCAACATTTGCCGGCAATGAATATGCCGGTCTTTCGGAAAACTGCCTGTTCTTCATCGGCGGCGTCATCAAGCACGCCAAGGCTGTGAATGCATTCACTAACCCGTCGACAAATTCGTACAAGCGTCTGGTTCCAGGCTATGAAGCTCCAGTCCTGCTGGCTTATTCGGCTCGCAACCGTTCAGCTTCCTGCCGCATTCCGTTTGGCAATTCGCCGAAATCGAAACGTCTGGAAGTTCGCTTCCCCGATCCGGCTGCAAACCCTTATTTGTGCTTTGCTGCCCTGCTGATGGCTGGTCTTGATGGCATCAAGAACAAGATTCATCCGGGTCAGGCCATGGACAAGGATCTTTACGATCTGCCTGCGAAGGAACTGAAGGAGATTCCGACCGTCTGCGGTTCGCTGCGCGAAGCCCTGCAATCGCTCGACAAGGATCGCGAGTTCCTCAAGGCCGGCGGCGTTTTCGACGACGATCAGATCGACAGCTTCATCGAACTCAAGATGGCCGAAGTGATGCGTTATGAAACGACGCCGCATCCGGTCGAGTACGACATGTACTACTCGGTTTAAGAAAACCGCGCGGGCGCTAATCCGTCCGCGCGGTTTCTTTGTTTTCACCGAGGGAACGACGCGCAACATTTTGATGATTGCGCGCAAAACCCGGCATCGCCGGGTTTTCTTCATTAGACCAATGCGATAGACCTGATAGTTAAAGTGCTTCAAGCACGCGGGCGGCCATCATCATTTCGATTTCGCGGTTCTTGCGCCGCTCCACGGCTTCCGCGTCCGATCCCCAGTGTTCAATGGTCCAATCCTCATCGAGGTGTGCCAGCTTCCAGCCTTGTTCCGCGGTAACTTCACCCTTCGCTATAGCCAGTGCAATGATCGCCGACCCGGTCAGCGTCGTCATCGTATGCAACGACGCCAGCGCAATTGGGTCTTTGAAGGCGGTCAGATGAACACCGAATGCCGCTATCGTTTCACGCGATTGCGCGATATGCATCACACCTTCCGCAAGTGAAAACGAGCGCCAAGGCCTTCCATCCAGTCGATAAGCGGATCCCACTGCAGGGTCTGACGAGAAACGAGCTCTTGTGGGCTATCGGCGCGATAGCAAAGCATGTCAGTCCCTGCAAAACGCAAAATATCCTCGAATACTGCTTGCGGATCCTGCGCAATTCCGTCAATCGCTGTATTGACGAGGCGGGTAGCAGGCATCTTTGCCGGATCAATGACCTTTTCCTGAGCGGTAAATTCATCCGCAACGGTCTGCGCTGCCGTCTTGGTTGGCAATAGCAGAAGGTTTCGCGCCGGCGTCTTGACCGGACGACCATCCAGATGGACCGCAAAACCGCCTTCAACTTCCGCCACTTCCACCTTTTTGTAGAAGCGTTTGGGCAGCTGCGCCAACATCTGCTTTTGTGCCCGCACGATCGGATTCTCGTCCGAAAGCTGCTTTCCTGTTTCGAGATCACTTAAGATATCACGCATAGATCAGTCCAATTCTTCGTCGTTGCCTTGGCAGAAGGCCCGGATTCTACTGAAGCCGTTCGTCCATACCATGCAGCAATGCATGAAGTTCGAATGGCGCTTCCAGAATGTGATGGGCGCCAGCTTCTATCAGTCCCTGCCTGTTATGATACCCCAAGAGACCCCAGCCGCCATAGCGCGCGCGCGCGCCATCTGCATATCATAAACAGCGTCGCCAATTACAATCGTTCGGTCGGGTTCTATTCCCATCTCCACGCAGGATTCAAGGACCATGGCGGGATGCGGCTTCGATGGGCAGTCGTCAGCAGTACGTGTCACCACGAAATGATGCCCGATGCCATGACGCTCGAAGACGGAGCGGACGCCCCGCTGAGACTTGCCGGTTACTATGCCGAGTAGAAGATCGTCCCTTGCCCCAAGCTCGGTCAGAAGCGGTAGAATTCCATCGTAGAGCGGCTCTGCGAAATCGGGAGCCTGTCGCAACATTACAAAATTTTCCTTGTAGCGTTGTGTGAGCCAATGCACCTGTTCGTCCGGTTCGCGCTTCAAAAGCTTCGCAATTGCCAGATGCAGCGACAAGCCGATAATCGAATGTGTCGCCTCGATTGCTGGAGGTTGCAGGCCAGCGTCGGCAAAACTGGTTGCCATGCATCTGTGAATGAAATCACCACTATCGACCAATGTTCCGTCGCAATCGAAGAGTACTAGTTTCATCGGGCGTTGGAGACCTTCACCGGTTTGTTGATAATCATCAGTCCGCAACCGATCAGTCCGAGAGCCGCGAATATTTTCCAGCTCAAAGGCTCATTCAGGATGAGGCCGCTCAAGAGCACGCCAAAAGCTGGCGTGAGGAAGGCAAAATTCGAAAGCTTCGATGCGGGATATCGGCGCACCATCCAGAACCAGAGCGGATAGGTAAAGGCCACCACGAATATAGCCTGAAAGAGGAAGGCAGATATGGACAGTACATCCGGGCTACGAAGCAGAGGGCCACTCAACACAATGAATGGCAGTGGCACCAGTGTCGCTACGACCAGTTGATAAAGTAGTGTCTTCTCCGGCGCTGTATAAGCAAGCCGCGTTCGCTTGATGACCAGCGTGGTAAGTCCCCACAACACACCTGACACCAGCGCAAGCATATCGCCATAGATCGCATACGGTCCCGGTCGGCTGACATGATCGGAAAAGACCAGAAAGACACCTAGAAACGCAATGCACATGCCAATGAAAGCCCGGACAGACATCCGCTCTCCCAGAAGAAAATGGCTACCGATGGCGACCCAGAATGGCATGATATTCATCATGAGCGTGACACGCCCCACGCTCGTCATCTCCATCGCCAGAAAAATCAGGACGAATTCGCTCCCGAACAACAGCCCGGCGGCGATTCCTGCCCAGAGCGTGCCATCACGATTGAAAAGCGGAATACGGCGCCAATAACACCAGAGAAAAACGCATAGGCTACCGAGCGCGGCACGCCCCGCGGCCATCAGCATGGGATTGAACCCCGATTGCCTATTTTGATGGCAACCTGATTGAGCCCCCAGCTGAACATGATGAACATGACCAGCATGATGGCTAGCCCATCGAACGAAACTCGTCCTTCGGACGATCCCCCGCTTCGCCTGACATTTTTAATCTTCCGCACTTTCCTCATCGAAGCCAAGCAGGTTCCATGACTGCACCATATGTGGCGGCAATGGAGCCGTCACATCAATAACGCCACCTGACGGGTTCGGAATACGAATGCGGCGTGCATGAAGATGCAAACGCTTTTGTATCCCGCCTGGAAACTCCCAATTCTGGTCAGCCTCAAAATATTTGGGGTCACCGATGATAGGATGACCGATATAGGCCGCATGCACGCGTAGCTGATGGGTTCTGCCAGTAAAGGTTCCATTTCGAGCCAGGTCAGGTTATTTCCTGCCTTCTCGATGATGCGATAATATGAGACCGCGTGATCGGAATCCGGTTCACCATGCTGACACACGCGCATCTTGTCACCGTCTGGTGTCTGCTCCTTGACGAGCCACGTGGAAATCTTGTCCTCGCGTTTGCGCGGGACGCCTTTCACCAAGGCCCAATAAGTCTTCTTGGTATCACGTTCACGGAATGCAGCTGTCAACGCCTGTGCTGCACCACGCGTACGCGCCACAACCAGCACGCCTGATGTATCGCGGTCGATACGATGCACAAGGCGCGGCTTTTCGCCCTTCTTGTTGCGCCATGCTTCCAGCATTCCATCAACATGTCGCGATACGCCCGAACCGCCCTGAACGGCGAGACCTGCCGGCTTGTTGAAGACGTAAACTTTCGGGTCTTCATAGAGAAGCATCTGTGAAAGCACGTCACCGTCCTGCTGGCTGCGGATTGTCCGCGCCGTAACCGGTCCTTTTGCTTTTTCATCGACATCCAGAGGTGGAATACGAACAGTCTGCCCGGCCTGAATACGCGTGTCGGCCTTGGCCCGGGAACCATCGATGCGAACCTGCCCCGACCGCAGAAGCTTCTGCAGATGGCCAAAACCGAGTCCCGGATAATGGACCTTGAACCAGCGATCGAGCCGCATGCCCGCTTCGCCTGCATCCACAATCTTCTGTTCTACGCCTGCCATTGAGAAACCCGATCAACTCTTCCTAATACGGCACGTACTCATCGCGCACCGATCGCTTAATCCTGTCAATAGACGCGAGTTCGGACGATTGCTAGGCAGAATTCCTGAAAACTGCAATTTGGCTGCTTTAGCCGAAACTGCTCCAGCACTCTCGAAAGAATTCGATTTCGGCCGCTGAATCTTCACACTCGGTTACATGCATTTTAATTTATGGTCGATCTTGACACCCAATCGCCACTTCTCGCCGCCATCAGATATTGATAGAACAACGGGGCTATACCATTTAGTCCCGTGAAATAGAACGAGCGGGAGTGCGAAAGTGTCATTGCTCAAAATCTACTGGCGAGCCATGGAATACCTGGCGGTCGAGAAGGCCGCAACGATTACCATGTGTGTCGCCAGCGTACTGGTTGCCCTGGTTACCCTTGCCGAACCAATTCTGTTCGGTCGAGTTATTCAGGCTATCTCCGACAAGGGCGATATTTTCTCGCCTCTTGCGATGTGGGCTGCACTTGGCGGCTTCAACATTGTTGCCGCAGTCTTTGTGGCACGCGGAGCAGACCGTCTCGCACACCGTCGCCGTCTGGGCGTGATGATCGATTCCTACGAGCGTCTCATTACAATGCCGCTTTCGTGGCACCAGAAGCGCGGCACATCCAATGCACTCCATACGCTGATCCGTGCAACAGACTCGCTTTTCACGCTCTGGCTCGAATTCATGCGCCAGCATTTGACGACGATCGTGGCGTTGGCGACGCTTATACCCGTCGCAATGAACATGGATATGCGCATGTCGCTGGTGCTGATCGTGCTGGGCGTCATCTATGTGATGATTGGTCAGCTTGTGATGCGCAAGACTAAAGATGGCCAAACCGCCGTCGAAAAGCATCACCACAAGTTGTTCGAGCATGTCAGCGATACGATCAGCAACGTCTCGGTCGTGCAGAGCTATAATCGCATCGCCTCGGAAACCCAGTCTTTGCGCGATTATGCCAAGAATCTTGAAAAGGTACAGTTCCCCGTTCTCAACTGGTGGGCGCTTGCCAGCGGCTTGAACCGTATGGCATCGACCTTCTCAATGGTGGTTGTTCTCGTTCTCGGCGCCTATTTTGTCACCAAAGGCCAGATGCGTGTCGGCGACGTGATCGCCTTTATCGGCTTCGCTCAGCTGATGATCGGTCGTCTTGATCAGATCAGTGCGTTCATCAACCAAACGGTCACGGCCCGCGCCAAGCTTGAGGAATTCTTCCAGATGGAAGACGCCACAGCTGACCGTCAGGAACCGCAGAACGTTTCTGACCTGACCGACGTTAAGGGTGACATCGTTTTCGACAATGTTACCTTCGAGTTCCCCAACTCCGGTCAGGGCGTCTACGACGTGTCCTTTGAAATCAAGCCGGGGCAGACTGTGGCTATTGTCGGTCCTACCGGCGCAGGCAAGACCACGCTCATCAATCTGTTGCAGCGTGTCTTCGATCCTGCGGCAGGCCGCATCATGATTGACGGGACGGATACGCGTACCGTCAGCCGTCGCTCGCTGCGCCATGCCATTGCAACCGTCTTTCAGGATGCCGGTCTGTTCAACCGCTCTGTCGAAGAGAACATTCGCGTCGGCCGTGAAAGTGCGACACATGATGAAGTTCATGCCGCAGCCCGCGCGGCCGCAGCTCATGACTTCATTCTGGCCAAGAGCGATGGCTACGATACGGTTGTTGGCGAACGCGGCTCGCAACTTTCGGGTGGCGAACGTCAGCGTCTTGCGATTGCGCGAGCAATCCTCAAGGATTCCCTATCCTCGTTCTTGACGAAGCCACGAGTGCGCTTGACGTCGAAACCGAGGAGAAGGTGAAACAGGCGGTCGACGACCTCAGCCACAATCGCACAACCTTCATCATCGCGCACCGTCTTTCAACAGTCCGTTCAGCTGATCTGGTCCTGTTTATGGACAAGGGACATCTGGTCGAAAGCGGCAGTTTCGATGAACTTGCCGCACGCGGCGGTCGCTTTACAGACCTCCTACGTGTCGGCGGCCTGAAACTGGAAGACACGGCACCCAAAGCTATCGAGGGCAGCAATGTGATGCCCTTCCGTCAAGGGAGCTGTTGGCTAAGCAACAGACCTTTGAAAGAAAGTCTACGATGATCTCATTGCGGACTTTCGATTGTAAGCGAGACTCAAAGCGACATCTCGAAACGAAGCCCATCATATCCCGGCTCGACATTGTCCGGTGTCTCGCGCATGACGGTTTCGTAATCGAGCGGAACATGCATATGCGTGAGAATGGCGCGTTTGGGTGCCAGCTTCTCTATCCATTCAAGTGCTTCGCCAAGCGAGAAATGGCTTGGATGTGGACGATATTGCAACGCATCGATGATGAGCACCTCGGCGTGATCCAAATGCTTGAGGCTTGATTCGGGAAAAGCACTCACGTCCGTGCAATAAACGACAGAACCTATGCGAAAGCCCAGCGATTCAATATCGCCATGCACCTGACTGAATGGCTCGAAGCGGATTGAACCTCCCGCGCCCGATATGGAAAACGGGGTTTCAGGAGCAATGTCGTGCATGCTGAGGATTGGTGGATAATTCGACCCGGCAGGTGTTTCGAAACAATAGCCGAATGCCTCGAAGAGCCGATTTCGCGTCAGCCGATTGGCATAGACATCCATGAGCCGACGATTTTCAACAACATAAGTGCGAAGATCGTCAATACCGTGAATATGGTCTGCATGCGGATGGGTATAGACTGCCGCGTCGAGGCTATGCGCTCCGGCATCGATCATCTGGGCGCGGAAATCCGGCCCCGTATCAATCACGACCGTTGTGTTATTACCGGCATTGTCAAATCGTTCGACCAGGAGAGATGCACGGCGACGCCTGTTTTCGGATTATCGGGATCACAACCGCCCCAATCACCGTTGATACGCGGTACGCCGGGAGACGACCCGCAGCCCAGAAGCGTAAAACGCAGGCAGTTACGCGGCGCTGTCACGATCAATTTCCTTTTGCGGCCAACTCTTCTGGCATGGGCATCTTGGAGAACAGGCGGAAGACATTTTCGCTGGTAATCTGCGCAATTTCTTCCCTGCTCACACCAATCGTCTCGGCAAGTACGGCGGCGGTATGCTGCACGAAAGAAGGCTCGTTGCGCTTGCCACGATAAGGAACCGGCGCCAGATAAGGAGCATCCGTCTCGACGAGCAAACGATCACGCGGGACGATGGAAGCAACTTCGCGGATTTCGGCTGAGTTCTTGAAAGTCAGAATGCCTGAGAAAGAGACGTAACCGCCAAGCGCAATGCCCTTTTCAGCCAGAGCACGACCGGAAGAGAAGCAGTGCAGGATAAACGGAAAAGCACCCTTCTCCGTCTCACGTTCCAGAATCTCGGCCATGTCTTCATCCGCACTGCGGGCATGAATAACCAGCGGCAATTGAGTACGGCGCGCCGCCTCGATGTGCACAAGAAAGCCCTGCCTTTGGGCTTCGGGCGGCGCATAATCATAGTGATAGTCGAGCCCCGCCTCGCCGATGGCCACCACTTTCGGGTGTTCGGCCAGACGCACAAAATCATCGGCGGTCACGTCCAGTTCTTCATGCGCATTGTTCGGATGGGTTCCAACCGAACAATAAACGGAATCATAGGTTTCAGCGAGCGCACGGATCGTGTCGAACTTCCTGACACGCGTGGAAATCGTCACCATGCGCCTAACCCCGGCATCCAGAGCGCGCTGAACGACATCATCGCGCTCCGGCTCGAAATCGGCAAAGTCGAGGTGACAATGGCTATCGACAAGCATCATCGAACTCAGTTCTGCTCTTCTGTTTCCACATAGCGCGGGAACACCGGCTGCGGGGCCGGCAGATCGGTGCCACCGACAAGCTGGCTAGCCGCAACGTCTGAAAACTGGCGCTTGTCGGCAGGAATAGCCAGTATGTCGAGAAGCTTTTCCGCCGATTGCGGAATGAACGGCTGCACCATGATGCCCACGCGCCGGATCACTTCGGCCGTCACATAAAGGACAGTGCCCATGCGCGCCGGATCGGTCTTGCGCAGCGCCCAAGGCTCCTGCCCCGCAAAATAGCGGTTGGCCTCGGCAACAACGGCAAAGATCGCTCCGAGCGCAAGATGCAGCGCCTGATCGTCCATTGCCTTGCGTGCGGTATCAAGCGCTGCATCGGCCTGATCGAGAATGGCCTTATCCGCATCCGAAAACTCGCCCGGAACCGGGACCTTGCCTTCGCAGTTCTTGGCGATCATCGACAGGGAACGTTGCGCAAGATTGCCGAGATCATTCGCCAGGTCAGCGTTGGTGCGGTTGACGATAGCGTCATGGCTGTAGCTGCCGTCCTGACCGAACGGCACTTCGCGCATCAGGAAATAGCGCAGCTGATCGAGCCCATAACGCTCAACGAGACCGAACGGATCGATCACATTGCCGAGCGACTTCGACATCTTCTCACCGCGGTTGAACAGGAAGCCGTGTGCAAACACGCGATTCGGCAGCGGAATACCTGCCGACATCAGGAATGCTGGCCAGTAAACGGCGTGGAAACGCGAAATGTCCTTGCCGATAATATGGGCGTCGGCCGGCCAATAGGCCCACTTGTCGCTCGTCGTATCTGGATAGCCGAGTGCTGTGATGTAGTTGGTCAGGGCGTCGACCCAGACATACATGACGTGCTTTTCATCGCCCGGCACCGGAATACCCCAGTCGAAGGTCGTGCGCGAAATCGACAGGTCTTTCAGGCCCGACTTGACGAAGCTCACGATCTCGTTGCGGCGTTCCGCAGGCATGATGAAGCCCGGATTATTCTTGTAAAGATCGAGCAGCTTGTCCTGATAGGCTGAGAGACGGAAGAAATAGCTTTCCTCCTCGACCCATTCGACAGGCGTACCCTGTGGGCCGTAACGAACGCCATCTTCGCGAACTTCCGTTTCCTCTTCACCATAGTAGGCTTCGTCACGCACGGAGTACCAACCGGCATATCCACCCTTGTAGATATCGCCATTGTCGGCCATCGCTTTCCAGATGGCCTGACTGGCCTTGTAATGGCGCTCTTCCGATGTACGAATATATTCGTCATTCGAGCTATTCAGCACATCCGCCATCCGGCGGAACGCAGCCGTATTGCGATCTGCAAGCTCGCGCGGCGTAATGCCTTCCTTACGCGCGCTCTGCAGCATCTTGATGCCATGTTCGTCCGTACCGGTCAGAAAGAAAACATCCTTGCCGTTCAGGCGCTGAAAACGCGCCATTGCATCGGTCGCGATCAGTTCATACGCGTGACCGATGTGCGGCTTTCCGTTTGGATAAGCAATCGCGGTGGTGATGTAATATTTTTCGCGGCTCATTATGGACCCGGTCTTTCGAAGTTTGAAAGCGCGCCTGAATGACTAGCAGACACACGAGGAGAAAATTATCAGCGGTGACATAACGCATGTCAGCGGCCATGTCACGCAAGCGGAGGCCGACCGGAACGAAAAGCGCGATTCGTTTTTCCAGAAGAATTACCACAGCTTGCCGCCTGTCGAGATTATAGGTTTCGGCATCCACGATTTCACGTGACAGATCGCTCCAGAACCGCGACCAGCGGTCTGCATCATGGAGTTGTCCAGCCTCGACACGACGACGCGCCTCAGTCGCAACCTGCCCCAGCAGATGATCACGGAACAGCTCATACTGAACCTCCGACTCACGCCCGTTCAATATGCCGGCGAGCGTCTGCGCTTTCGGCAAATCGAAAGTCTGCCCTTCAAGAAGGGAATCGACCGTGTCGGCGATTTCAATACCGCCATTCGCCACCAGCAAAGTGCCTTGCGCACACTGCCTTCGGATCGCTGAAGCAGTGTTTGCGTTACGGCGTCGGACCCCATTCCGACACCGGGACCGACATGTGCCAGAGCATCCGTCAGCGATCCATCGTCAAGCGGCTTGAAGCCGATGCTTTGGCAGCGCGACCGGATTGTTGGGAGCAACCGCCCCGCCGAATGAGAAATCAGGATAAAGAGCGCCCGCGCGGGAGGCTCTTCCAAAGTTTTCAAGAGCGCATTGGCGGCATTGCGGTTCATATCATCGGCAGGGTCGACAATAACGATACGCCAGGCGTGGTCCGATGCCGTTCTGGTCAGAAAATGCGTGATCCGGCGAATTTCCTCCACGGGAATACCCGTTTTGAATTTTCCGGTCTTCTGATCGAATGGGCGGTTGATATGCAGGACAGCCGGATGCATGCCACCTGCAATCTGCCGCCAGAGCGGTTTCGCAAAATCTGGCGCAGCAATATGCTCCGGTGCCTCGCCATTATTGCCATGAGCCAGCATATGGCCTGCCAGATGAAAGGCGAGCGTTGCCTTGCCGATCCCCTGCGCGCCTTCAAAGAGCAGCGCATGATGCATACGCCCTCCCGATAGGCTTGCGCCAGAAAATCACTGATCTCCCGGTGCCCGGCGATATAATCACTCGCAGATGGTTCTGGCACACCCTCAATGGAATCGTGGGCTTTAGGGACGTCGAGTTCCTCGATCACAAAAGCCCCTTTTCGTCAGAACATGATCAACTTCTTTTGCGATATCGCCCGCAATCGCGTCTTGCAAGCGGTCAGCGTCGATGACCTTGCATCGCTCAGGTTCCGCTTCGGCGATCGCGAGGAAGGCCTGCCGTCGCGCCTCATGCACAGCAATATCTTCTTTCTCGAACCGGTCCGCAGTTTCGCTGCCACGCCGTTTTCCAGCACGCGACAGACCTTTCTCCGCGGGAATGTCGAGAATGATCGTCATGTCAGGCATGGCGCCGTCTATGGAAATGCGTTCCACCGCCGCCATATAGGTGCTGTCGAGATTGCCGGTAACGCCCTGATAGGCACGGCTTGAGTCGATGAAACGGTCACAAAGCACCACTCGCCCCTCGTTCAGCGCCGGGCGGATAAGCTGGTCCACATGGTCTGCCCTTGCAGCTGCGAACAGCAGGGCTTCCATCGCTGGGCCATAGTTTTCAGCATTGCCGCTCAGTATGACATGGCGAATTGCTTCCGCACCAGGAGAACCGCCCGGTTCTCGCGTGATGACAGGATCGAAGCCGCATGCACGCAGGTGCTTGGCCAGCAACGCGATTTGCGTTGACTTGCCCGCTCCTTCGCCGCCTTCGAATGTGATGAACAATCCCGACAAACCAACTTCCAAAATGTTTGAATCGATGCCCGAACGGACTTCTGTGAAAGTTATTATCGGCCTTTGGCTATCAGGTCGAGCCTGGAATACACCCAACGCAGGCTAAAGATACTTCCGCAGCCAGCCGGTGGAGAGCTCCATCGCCGCCCCCAAGGCGCGCTTCGAGAGACTACCTTCCTCGACAGATTGCGCCGTGAAAACAGGGATATCACGAAGAATGCTACCATTAAGCTCCAACTGAAGAATACCGACCTGCTGGTTGTCGGCGACAGGGGCATCGAGCGGCCCCTTATAGACAATCCGGGCCTTGAGCTTGTCGCGACCGTCCTTCGGTAGCAGCAGCTCGACACGATCCCTGACCTTCAACGGCACATGCGTGAGCGCACCGCCGAAAACTTGCGCCTCACCCACAATTTCGTTCGCAGGATAAAGCTGAACATCGTCAAAGGCCGTCATCCCCATTGCAGGAGACGCTTTGCTTCTTCTTCACGCTCCTTGATGCTGGCAAGACCGCTCATCGCCAGATAAAGCCTGCGGCCGTTCTGTTCCGCCGATCCGACCAGCGCAAAACCTGATGCTTCCGTAAAACCCGTTCCCATCCCGTCAGCCCCGACATCAAGCCGCAACAAGGGGTTGCGGTTGCGTTGCATGATGTTGTTCCAGGTGAAGGCAGGTTGAGCATAATATTTATAATACTCGGGATGGGCTGTCCGGATATGTCGCGCCAATCTGACCAGATCCTGCAGCGAGACCGCCTGCCCTTCGGCGGGCAAACCCGTCGAGTTTACAAATTTGGAGCCGGTCAAACCAAGCTCCTGCGCACGATCATTCATGCGCTTTGCAAAAGCCTCCTCGCTGCCCGCCAGCCCTTCTGCCAGTACGATGGCGCCGTCATTCGCCGACTGAACAATCATCCCCTGCAGTAGATCAGCGACCGTTGGCGCCGACTTGATGCGTGCGAACATCGTTGATGTTCCCGAGGGGCACCACCGGTTCTCCAGGCATTCTCACTGACGATGTAAGGCGTTTCGAGTGTCGTCGCGCCTTTATCAAGGGCTTCGAAAACCACTTCGGCCGTCATCAGCTTGGCAAGAGATGCGGGCGGAATGGGAACATTGGCATTCTTGGAAAGAAGCACCGTTCCGCTTCGGTCATCGATAAGCAACACCTGCGGCGCCTTTGAAACGAATGCCGCCTCAACAGGTGCCGCCTGACTTAAAACCGGCACGAATGCAGCCAGCGAAACGCCCACAGAGGCCGCGCGCGCAAATACCAATGTTTTTGAAATCAGCCCCATGCAAATCCGTTACGTGAGCAATGAGATAGAGCTTACGCAACGAATCCGACCAAAATCAATATGCCAGCGTGTATCACCGTAATGTGAGCAATCAATCGAGACGAACGACAAACGCATTCACTGCGCCCGCCTTCCAGGCCGCGCGCAGCAGGGCATCGTTTCCGCCTTTCTCTGCCACGGCTGTCAGCTCGTAAGACTCGCTGGTGTCGGTTGGAATCTTGGTTAGCGTAAATCGGGTCGAGCGTGGCAACGACGCCTGAAGCTGCCTTGCCTCTTCAAGCGTCTTGAATGTGCCAAGCTCGACATATTCGCCATGCTCCTCAGCCTCGCGGCGCTTCCAGGCGCTTGAAATCGCGTCCTTGGTCAGGATGCTGCCATAGGTGCGCTCCTCGGTATAAGCCGTTGCAGCAAGCCGGTCAGACGCGTAGCCGGCAAGACCGCTCACACCTGCCGCACTCGCCACTCCGAAGCTTGAACCGGGGCGTTGCGACGGCACAGGCACATTCGCTGGCAACAACGGAGCTGGTCCGCCGGACGGATCGCTATAAGCAGGATCGACGGAAAAGGTGAATTTTCAGGTATGGGCGCAGAGACCGGAACAGCATCCATCACAGGCATAGGAACGCGTGACTTCGGCGAGGTCGGCGTCGGCCCGTTCATCGCCATCATGACGCCGGTTGCGGGCTGACCGATCATATCGCCACCCGCCGGACGATAAGACGCCATCAGGAATGCATCGTCATTGCCATCCAATGGCGCTCTGCCGACATATTCGACCTTCACATTCGCCGTGCCGTGATGCTGGTAATCAAGCATTTCGGCAGCTTTCTGGGAGAGATCGATGACACGGTCGAATTCATAGGGACCACGATCATTCACGCGTACGATGACCGAACTGCCATTGGCAAGATTAGTCACACGGGCATAACTCGGCAACGGCATGGTTGGATGCGCAGCTGTCAGATGCGCCATGTCGTAGACTTCACCATTGGCCGTCAGGCGGCCGTGGAAAGCTTCGCCATACCACGAAGCGTGGCCGACCTTGACGTAGTTCTTGTCTTCCTTCGGATAATACCAGCGCCCTTTGACCTTGTAGGGCTGTCCGGTCTGATCGCGCCCGCCGCCACGTGGCAGCGGCTTTCCCTTCGAAAAGCCACGCGAGGGCTGGCTTTCACGCCATATTTGGATTCGGCAAAATATTCCTTTGAGCGCTTTGTCTTCGACTTCGGCTGAGGTGCCGACGCACAGCCAGCCAAGGCGACAGCTATAGCAATGAAAGACAACATGGCAACGGAACCACGTTTACCGCGCAGCTTCACTGCCCTGCCGTTGACCGAATGTTTCAGCCCTCGTTTCGAATCCATACGCCACACGCCCGTTACTCAACAACACAACCGAAAACGCTGGTTGCGCCTTTTAGATTTTAGTGATGTCACCGATTCATTGACGGATCATTAAAGCTTTTGACATTCCGCATATTTTGAGTCGCGCTGCTTGGCATTCGCTTACCTCCGACGAGCCGTATCACTCAGTCCTGTGGAACCATCGTTCATTCAACGCGTTGAATTTTCAACAGGAAGGAGAACAAGAATGTTGAGAGCAATGATCCTTTGGCTGATGGGCGTTCCACTCGTTGTCGTGCTGCTAATCTGGTATTTTTCTTTTAAATATGGAACGTTCAGGCCTTTCAGTCGTTACCTATACGGCTCTAATGACCTCCGAGCCAGTCACCTAACGTCATGGATTAGGCCCGCTCCAACAAAGCGGGTCTCTTTTGCCTCCTCAATATCACGGCCTCAATACCGGATCAGGCATGTAAACTTTGATCGCCTTGGGCAACAGGCGGAAATGGGCTGGTGTCCACGTCGACAGCTCGCCATCTGTGTTTACAGCACGCGGTTTCTTGGTGCGCACAATGACCTCGGTCGTCGGAAAAGCGCGCACGCCATCCCATTTGGAGTGGGTGCCACGGCGCAGACTTGGAAGCAGACGCAAAAGTTTCCACCAGTGATCGACTTCCAGACTATAAAAATCCAGCCTGCCATCATCCACTGTAGCGTCCTTCTCGACAGCCATGCCGCCGCCATAGAATTTTCCGTTCCCGACAGAGACCTGCAACGTACGGATTTTCTCCGTCATGCCGTCGTGTTCCAGATAGGCTGTGAAAAGCTCCGAACGCATGAGGATACGTGCCGCAACGATCGCATAGCCGAGCTTTCCCCACTTCTTCTTTGCCGCAGAGCTGAGTTGCTGCGCCAGTTCGGCACTGAAACCGATGCTCGCGACATTGAAGTAAAGGTGGCCGTTCACCTCACCGAGATCGATGGGCTGTATTTCATAGGAAGAAAGGCGACGCGCCGCCTCGACCGGATCGGCAGGAATGCCTATGGTCCGGGCGAAATCATTCGCAGTTCCAAGCGGAAGGATTGCAAGTGGCATTCCCGTCTCCATCAACCCCTTGGCTGCAGCATTCAGCGACCCATCGCCACCACCGACAATAACGAGATCACAATCTTTTCACGAAGGATCAGATCTGAGATCGTCTCGTCGTCCTGCGGATTTCGTTCGATGAGCTGGAGGCCGCCGCGTTCCAACGCAGAACGAATATCCACGCCATATCCCCTGCCATTTCGGGCATGTGGATTTACGATAAGCAGTGCCCGGCGCTTTGTGGTCTTGCCCATGGATTTCCTGTCATCTGCAACAGCCTGCAAATCTGGCTGCATGGTTGAAAGCGTTATCTGCAGATGGCTTCTCAATCCTGGATATCAATGGAACGGTTCATGAAAAATTTGTCACGATACTGTAGTGTTTCGTGAAGTCTTGAGACGGAACGTAACGGTACGGGCGACCTTCCGACAAAACAGTTTGACGAGACCAGAAAGAGAACATAGTTTGGCAAAACCAACTGTAAAACTTTCTAATGCGGCCTCATCAAACTTGTCGCTAATTAGCTGAAATACATTACAGTTTGCGGGTATGATGTAATGGTAGCTTGTCAGCTTCCCAAGCTGAACGCGCGGGTTCGATTCCCGCTACCCGCTCCAGCATAATCGTTCCTGAGAAGGTTGAAAATCACCGAACATTTTCTCCGGTTTTCGGATCGACCTTCACCTCAACCTTGGCGCCAGCCTTGGTGACATATTCGATCTCGTAATAGCCGCGATCATTCCAGTCGACTTCATCAATGAAAGCGGTATCCGCGTTCTGTTCGATTTTGGCGATTATTTCCGAAAGCTTGGTGCCTTCCGGTGGCGGAGCGGCATAGGCCGCAGCAACAGACAAACCAAGAAACAAAGTCGTAGCAACAAGACGCATGATTATCTCCTTTAGCTATGCTAAAAGAGTAGGAATGCAGGCATCTTATTCAAGGCCAACTGGTAATTACTTTATGATGGGGCTAATCGAACCGGTGAAGGTTTGATCGATCATCGCGGAGAGCCTCGGCTCTGCTCCTGACAAAATGACGACGATTGCAAGCATCAATATCAAAGGCGCGGCAAGAATGCCGCTCCTTACAGCCGGTTCGAGAATACGCCGGGTTTTCTTGCTTCGCGTGGATTGCTGATTTCTCATGCAACCAACAGTAGTCGAACAGACTTAATTGCTCATTAAATAACGTAGTTAATGCGTTATTAGCGCATGGTTATCGTTCAGCTTCCCTTGTTTCCGCGGTAGATATTGACCCCGAGCTCGCGAATTTTCTTGCGCAGCGTGTTCCGATTTAATCCCAGAAGATCTGCCGCCTTGATCTGATTTCCACGTGTTGCCGTAAGACATGCGAGGATCAAGGGATATTCCAGTTCCGCCAGAACCCGGTGATAAAGCCCCGGCGGCGGCAGATCGGCACCGAATGATGCAAAGTAACGCTGCATATTCTGCTCGACGGCCTGCGATATGGAAATATTCTCCATATCGCCCCCACTGACGGGAACGACATCCGGCTTGGCCAGTTCAGACTTCAATTCCGTTTCGATGATTTCCGGCGATATTTCCTCTTGCGGATAAAGCGCCGAAAGCCTCCGGACGAGATTTTCCAGTTCACGCACATTTCCTGGCCATGGATACCGGCGCATCATTTCCAGGCCAGCGGTGCTGATACGCTTCTCCGGCAGCCCCTCTTCGGCAGCGCGTTTGAAAAAATGGCGCACAAGATCGGCCACGTCCTCGCTGCGCTCGCGAAGCGGCGGCAAGCGCAGGGGCACGACATTCAACCGGTAATAAAGATCCTCACGGAACAAACCTTGCGCTATCAGTTGCCGCAAATCCTTGTTGGTCGCGGCAACGATGCGCACGTCGGTCTTGATCGGCGTACGTCCGCCGACTGTCATATACTCGCCCTGCTGCAGCACGCGCAAAAGACGGGTTTGTGCTTCCATCGGCATATCGCCGATCTCGTCGAGAAACAGTGTTCCGCCATTTGCCTGTTCAAAGCGGCCGCTTGAGCGGTTCTGCGCGCCGGTAAAGGCACCCTTCTCGTGCCCGAACAGCTCGGACTCGATCAGATCGCGCGGGATCGCCGCCATATTGATCGCAACAAACGGGCCTTTCGGCGACGCCCGTATTCGTGCAGGGCACGCGCAACCAGTTCCTTGCCTGTGCCGGATTCCCCGTAACCATGAGGGTCAAATCCGTCTGCATCATGCGGGCCAGCAAACGGTAGATTTCCTGCATCGCAGGCGAACGGCCGACCAGCGGCATGTTATCGGCCTGCTCATCCGATAAAGCGGCAATGGGCTTACGTTTTGGTTCAGACAGAGCCCGACCGACGATATTGATGAGTTCCGTCAAATCGAATGGCTTCGGCAGATATTCGTAGGCTCCCGCCTCGGATGCCCGAATTGCCGTCATGAATGTGTTCTGCGCGCTCATGACCACAACTGGCAGGTCAGGACGCATCTTCTTGATGCGTGGCAGGAGGTCGAAGGCATTCTCGTCCGGCATATTAACGTCAGTAATGACCAGATCACCGTCGCCTGCAGCCACCCAGCGCCAAAGCGAGGCAGCATTAGAAGTCACACGCACATCGTAGCCTGCTCGCGACAATGCCTGGTTCAGCACGGTCCGAATAGCTGCATCGTCATCCGCCACCAATATGGTTCCTGTCGGACGTCCTGCGGTCATGCGTTATCTCCAGTATTTCCAGCTGCCAGTTCCGTATTTTTCCATGCGGGCATCAGAATACGGAAAGTCGTTCGCGAAGGATGGCTGTCGCATTCGATAATACCGCCATGGTCGCCAATGATCTTCGCAACGAGTGCCAATCCCAGTCCCGACCCATTGGTCTTCGTGGTCACGAAGGGATCGAACAGATGCGGCAGCATGTCCTGCGGCACACCCGGTCCGTTGTCATGCACGCAGAATTCGAGAGGCAGCGCCACCCTGTCCCGCGCACCCGGCACCTGCAGACGAATGCCCGGACGATAAGCCGTGGATAGGACAATCTCGCCGCCTTCACGGTCGCCTATGGCTTCCGAAGCATTCTTCAGCAGATTGAGGAAAACTTGCACGAGTTGGTCTCGATTGGCGAAAACTGGTGGGAGAGAAGGATCATAATCTTCCACAAAACGGATTTTCCGTGCGAACCCGTTCTTCGCAATCGCCTTCACATGATCCAAAACCGCATGAATATTGACGGCAGAGCGCTCGATGGGGCGCTCATCCGAGAAAACCTCCATGCGGTCAACCAGTGAAACGATCCGATCCGTTTCATCGGTAATAAGACGCGCAAGCGCACGATCCTCATCGCCGACAACCTGTTCCAGCAATTGTGCCGCACCACGGATACCAGAGAGGGTTCTTGATTTCATGAGCCAGCATCGATGCCAGCCCGGTCACGGACCGCGCCGCGCCGCGATGTGTCATCTGGCGATCGATCTTTTCGGCCATCGTCTTTCCTTGAAGAGGATGACCACAGCGCCCGGCAGCTCGCTACCGGCGCTACGTAAATATCAACGATACGCTCCGCCCCAAGACGTGGCGACGAGACATCGACGCGATATTCGTTCACCGGCATCTGACTGGTGCGAACCTGATCGACCAGCGCCAACAACGGACTACCAAAGGGCAGAAAGGACTCCAGCCGGTTGCGCGCCAGAATGGACGAGCCGGAACGAAAGAACTGTTCTGCATCCAGATTTGCATAGGCGATACAGTTCTCGGCGCTAACCATGATAACCGGCTGGCTGATGGCATCGAGCACGACCGATGGAATGCCGTTCGTTTCAGTTCTCTCGCGCATCAGGCAACCTCTTTGAGCGCGGATTCTGAAGCTTCGCGCATGAATATACGACGCAAAGCGTCGATGACGGCTTGCCGCTCGGTCAGGGTCATCACTTCCGCTTTCTCGGCAGGCGTACATGTAGCGCCAGCGTGACGATCAAGATACCAGCCGAGATGTTTGCGGGAATGACGGATGCCCGTCGCGCTTCCATAATGCTCGAGCATATCTTCGTAATGCTTTATAATATAATCAAGAACTTCATTTCGAGACTGTGGGGCAAAGTCACTTCCTGCAATTGCACCGGCCAGCCACGGTTGCCCATAAGAGGCACGCCCGACCATCACGGCATCAGCTCCAGAGCGGCGCATAATTTCCTCAGCATCACCTCGACACGCCATATCTCCATTGGCAACCAGTGGGATCCTGACCGCGTCGCGAACAGCGCGAATTGCATCCCAGTCCGCCTTGCCTTCATAGAACTGACAACGCGTACGCCCATGGACAGTCACCATGGCGATACCGGCATCTTCCGCACGCCTTGCCAGTTCAGGCGCATTGATACTTTCTCGTCCCACCCCAGCCGCATCTTGAGCGTAACCGGAACGCTGACCGCATTGACAGTTGCCTCAACGAGGGTCATTGCGTGATCGAGATCGCGCATCAGCGCAGACCCGGAATAACCGCCTGTCACTTTCTTGGCCGGGCAGCCCATATTGATATCGATGATATCAGCACCTTCGCCTGCGGCGATCCTGGCTGCCTCGCCCATCCAATGCGCTTCGCGTCCCGCGAGCTGCACGACATGCGTTCCAAGTCCTCGCCTGAGAGGCGCAGAAGGCTTTCCTTGTGACGGTTACAAAGTTCGGCGCTGGCGACCATTTCAGACACGACCATGCCCGCGCCAGCCTCCGCTGCGCGCCTGCGGAATGGAAGGTCCGAAACGCCCGACATCGGCGCAAGAAAGACACGGTTGGCAAGCGCCACACCGTTTATGCTCAAAGGTTGATCAAGAAAAATCACCAATAAAATGCCTATTTGATGTGCATAGTGCAATTAGCACATACATTAATCAGCCTCACATTTCAACGCAAGGAAAAGCGGCGCAAAATCACGATAAATCAATTGCCGTCTGGCATTTATCCGCGCAAGGCATTATTCGGCTTGGAAATGCAATAGTTGGCAGAGGTGACAACCATTTCAAAGATAGCAGCAGTCATCGTGGCGGCTGGCCGTGGCGAGCGCTCCGGTCAGAGCGTCGAAGGGCCGAAACAATACCGGCGCATCGGTGGCGAAGCCGTTCTTGCCCGCACTTTACGCGCTTTCATCGAATGTCCGCTCGTTGACAGCATCGTTGTCGTCATTCACCCTGATGACCATAAGCTTTACGAAAGCGCCTTTCCAGAAAGCCGGGACGACATTCGCGTCGTAAATGGTGGTCCCACACGTCAGGAATCAACTCGTCTTGGTCTTCTTGCTCTGAAAGATCAGGCGCCGCAATATGTCATGATTCATGACGGCGTGAGACCATTTATCAGCCAGGATCTGTTGACGCGCATCGTGGAAACTCGCACCCGATGAAGGCGTGCTACCGGCTCTGGCAGTTTCGGACACGCTCAAGCAATCGCTGCGGACGGAACAGTAAAACGACGGTGCCTCGCGCTGGCCTGTTTGCGGCGCAAACACCACAAGCTTTTCCCTATGCGCCGATCCTCGATGCACATGAAAAGCCTTCACGATCAATCGCTCTGATTTCACGGACGACGCTGCTATCGCCGAATGGCAAAATATCGCCGTCCGCATCATCGAAGGATCGGCAGACAATACAAAGCTTACCTGGGCAAAGGATATTGAAATGGCTGACAAGCGCCTGCGGCAAGAACACGTTTCGTTTCCCGATATTCGCACCGGCAATGGCTACGACGTTCATTCCTTTGAACCCGGCGATCATGTGACGCTGTGCGGTGTGAAAATCCCCATGAAGCAAAACTCAATGGTCATTCAGACGCCGATGTCGGACTTCATGCGCTGACCGACGCCCTGCTTGCGACGCGAGGAGCGGGTGATATTGGCACGCATTTCCCTCCTTCCGACCCGCAGTGGAAAGGTGCAGCCTCCCGCATCTTTGTCGAACACGCCGCCAATATCGTACGTGAAGCAGGTGGGCGTATCGCCAATGTCGATGTGACCTTTATCAGCGAAGCACCGAAGATCGGTCCACACCGCGCAGCAATGACAGAAGCGCTTTGCGATATGCTGGGAATTGCCGCAGACCGGGTTTCCGTCAAAGCGACCACCAATGAGAAGCTCGGCTTCGTTGGGCGCCGCGAGGGTATCGCTGCCATTGCAACGGCAACCGTCATCTACCCCGGTGAGGTTCCCGAATGAGCGCACTCATCGCAGAAGAAAAGCCATTGTCGCGCTGGAAGCCTGCCGCAAGGCCGGTGTAATGATCGCCACGGCTGAATCCTGCACAGGCGGGCTTATAGCCGGAGCCTTGACCGACATCGCCGGATCGTCCGATGTCGTAGATCGCGGCTTCGTGACCTATTCCAACGAAGCGAAAGCCGAAATGATCGGCGTTCCGATGGAATTGATCAATCGCGTTGGCGCTGTCTCGAAGGAAGTCGCGCTTTCCATGGCTGAAGGGGCGCTTTCTCACTCCCGCGCCAGTGTAACTGTGGCAGTTACAGGAGTTGCCGGTCCTGGCGGCAGTTCCAATGAAAACCCGTCGGTCTCGTTCACATTGCATCGGCACGAAAAGGCCGCCCGACCCTTCATCGCGAATGTCGTTTCGGTCCCAAAACCCGAGCTGAAATTCGCCACGCGACGGTTATCGCCGCACTGGACCTCGTTCTGGAAAACCTTCGGTAAATTTAGAGCTTATACTTTTATCTACGGTGCCCTATCCTTGTCTTTGTCCAGGCAAGGAGATCATGGTGATGCGTTTCGATGGTAAGGTGGCAATCGTTACAGGTGGAGCAAGCGGCATCGGTGAAGCGACTGTTCGGGCTTTCGTTCGCGAGGAGCAAATGTCGTCATTGCGGATTATTCGGAACATGGCCAGCAACTGGCCAACGAGCTTGCAGGCCGCACCGAGCGGGCAATATTCGTCAAAACCGATGTGACCGATACGAAAGCTGTACAGGCACTGATTGCCAAAACCGTCGAAACCTATGGCCGCCTCGATATCATGTTCGCCAATGCAGGCATTGCCGCAGACGGCCCGATAGACGAGCTTGATGAAGCTGTATGGCAAAAACCATCGATATCAACCTCACCGGCGTCTATCTCTGCGATAAATACGCGATCGATCAGATGCGCTCGCAGGGTGGCGGCGTGATCGTGAACTGCGGCTCGATTCACAGTCACGTCGGGAAATCAGCTGTCACCGCTTATGCGGCAGCAAAGGGCGGCGTAAAACTTTTAACGCAGACGCTCGCCATTGATTACGGCGCGCAAAACATCCGGGTGAACGCAGTCTGCCCCGGCTATATCGATACGCCTCTTCTCAAGGATATTCCGGACGACAAAAACAGGCGCTCGTGGCTTTGCATCCGATAGGTCGTCTCGGTCGCGCCGAAGAAGTAGCCAGCGTTGTTCTTTTTCTGGCAAGTGACGAAGCTTCCTTCGTCACTGGAGCATCCATACTGGTCGATGGCGGCTATACAGCGCAGTAAAGGCACATCCAGAAAAGGGTAAAACGGTTTTCAGGCCAGACCGAAAATCTGGTCTGCCCGTTTCTCGAAGGCTTCTGAAAATTTCTTGAAAGCGAGATCGAACATCGTTCCCATAAGGAGGCCAAGGGTACGGCTCTTGAACTCATAATCGATGAAGAACTCGACATCGCATTCGCTTCCATCGCCCACCGGCTTGAAAGTCCAGCGGTTGTCGAGATAGCGAAACGGCCCGTCGAGATATTTCACATCAATGACGCTTTCCTCGGGCTTCAGCAGCACCTGACTGGTGAAAGTCTCGCGTATAAGTTTGTAACCAACCGTCATGTCAGCAATGAGAAGGGCCTTCCCGTCACGCTCCTTGCGGGAGCGAACCGACAAAGCCTCACACATGGGCAGAAACTGCGGATATTTCTCAACATCCGCAACGAGGCCGAACATCTGATCTGCCCGGTGATGCACCCGCCTGACGGTCGTAAACTGCGGCATTTCCTATCTCAGGCCCGCGCAGCAATCTGCGTTTCGCGCGCTGCCCTCAGCTTGGCGAAATCATCGCCAGCGTGATGCGAGGAACGCGTCAGCGGACTGGACGCAACCAGCAGGAAGCCTTTTGTCCGGCCAATCGTTTCGAACGACTTGAATTCGTCAGGGGTCACAAAGCGAATGACAGGATGATGCTTGCGGGTCGGCTGGAGATACTGACCGATGGTCATGAAATCCACATCCGCCGAACGCAGATCATCCATCAGCGAAGAATTTCATTCCGCTCTTCGCCGAGACCGACCATGATGCCGGACTTGGTGAAAATAGTCGGGTCCAGTTCCTTGACACGCTGCAGCAGGCGGATCGAATGGAAATAACGCGCGCCGGGGCGAACTTTGAGATATTTCGACGGCACAGTTTCCAGATTGTGGTTGAACACGTCCGGACGGGCTTTGACCACGACTTCAAGAGCACCTTCCTTGCGCAGGAAATCCGGCGTCAGGATTTCAATCGTGGTCGCAGGAGTAGCTTCACGGATCGCCTGAATGACCTCAGCAAAATGCTGCGCGCCACCGTCGGCAAGGTCGTCGCGATCCACCGATGTGATGACCACATGCGTCAAGCCCATCTGCTTGACGGCCTTGGCAACATTCTCGGGTTCGTTCGGATCGAGCGCTGTCGGAATACCGGTCGAGACGTTACAGAAGGCACAGGCACGCGTGCAGATCTCGCCCATGATCATGAAGGTCGCGTGCTTCTTTTCCCAGCACTCACCAATGTTCGGGCAACCAGCTTCTTCGCAAACCGTGACCAGCTTGTTCGACCGAACAATATCGCGCGTTTCACTGTAGCCGCGCGAGACAGGAGCCTTGACGCGAATCCAGTCAGGCTTCTTCAGGACAACATTGTCCGGACGATGCGCCTTCTCGGGATGCCGTTCACGCTTGCCTTGGTTCACCAGGTCGAGAACTGTAACCATGCTTTTCCTGCCTATCCGAAGCATTTTCATGAAATGCTTCCAAATTCGGTTCGGTCTAATCCCTGCTCTCTACCCTGTCAACTTAAGCGATTTGCTACTCATCGCCGCGCCGCCAGTCCGAGAGCCCGGAAAACCAATGCCCATATCAAGCCAAACACCAAGCCCGCAGTGCCGAGCGCCAATGTAAGCGCCCAGACACCGTACCAGCCAGTTAGGGCCATTCCGTTGACCGATATGGTGTTGCCGCCAAGAACACTCAAAGTGCCGGCTGCAAACCCCAGCACCAGCCCTCCCACGGTACACCATTTGATGATGGGCCAGGCGGCACGCCGCCATGGCCCTCCGTTTTCGATCAGCGGAATGAGCGTCCCTCCGTCTTATGCATTCAACACGCGACCATACGCATCCAGAACGCTTTCCTTCATCATTTCCGAAAGGGTCGGGTGTGGGAAGACCGAATGCATCAGTTCTTCCTCGGTCGTTTCGAGATTCATGGCGATCACGAAGCCCTGGATGAGCTGGTCACCTCAGCGCCGACCATATGGGCGCCGAGCAACTGTCCGTCTTCTTGTCGAAGATAGTCTTGACCAGCCCCTGATCTTCTCCAAGTGCAATCGCCTTGCCATTTGCGGCAAACGAATAACGACCGACGCGGATATCGTAACCCTTTTCCTTGGCTTTTGCTTCTGTCAGACCGACGGAAGCGACCTGCGGGTTACAATAGGTGCAGCCCGGAATCATATTCTTGTCGAGCGGGTGAACGTTCGGAAGACCTGCAATCTTCTCGATGCAGATAACGCCTTCATGCTCGGCCTTGTGCGCCAGCATCGGCGGCCCGGCAACGTCACCGATAGCATAGATGCCCGCAACATTGGTCTTGCCATAACCATCGATGACGATGCATCCGCGATCCGTTTTGACGCCAAGCACTTCCAGGCCAAGATTTTCGATATTGCCCTGCACGCCAACCGCCGAAATCATGCGGTCCACCGTCAACGACTGCATCTTTCCGTCCTTGGTCTCGATATGGGCGGTCACATTGCTTGCGCCCTTCTCGACCTTGGTAACTTTCGCATCGGTAATGATCTTCAGACCGCGCTTTTCAAGCTGTTTGCGCGCGAATGCGGAAATCTCTGCGTCTTCAACCGGCATGATCTGCGGCATCAGTTCCACGACCGTCACATCGACGCCCATGTCATTGTAGAAAGAAGCGAATTCGATACCGATCGCACCCGACCCCATCACGAGCATGGACTTCGGCAGTTCCGGTGGAACCATTGCTTCGAAATAGGTCCAGATCAGCTTGCCATCCGGCTCAATGCCCGGCAAAGCGCGCGGACGAGCGCCGGTGGCGACAATGACGTGCTTCGCCTTGTAGGTTCCTTCACCTAGAACGCCCTTCGGGACAGGATTCTGCGGTTGCATCGGCTGCTTTGAGGTTTTGCCAACCGAAATCTCAACAGGATTGCTACCCGAAGCAGCCTTTACCAGCTTTGCCTCACCCCAGATCACATCGATCTTGTTCTTCTTCATCAGGAAGCCGACGCCGCCGTTGAGACGGGCCGACACACCACGCGACCGCTGAACCACAGCTTTCACATCAGGTGTAATCGTGCCTTCTAGCTTCAGACCGTAATCCTTGGCGTGTTCGCCAAAATGCAGGATTTCAGCCGAGCGCAAAAGCGCTTTGGTGGGAATACAGCCCCAGTTGAGGCAGATTCCGCCCAGATGTTCACGCTCGACGATAGCCGTCTTGAGGCCAAGCTGCGCAGCGCGGATTGCGGTGACATAACCACCCGGGCCCGAGCCGATAACAATAACGTCGTAAATGTCGGCCATATTGTCCTGCCTTTGCTCAGTTCACTTCTCGGGTGAGCAGCACCCAGTCGTGTCTTTTGTCCTGCCCAACGCGTTCTATCGCTTCGAGCCGCTCAATTTCCTTGAAACCATGGGCGCCGTAAAGGGAAAGCGCCACATCGTTGTGGCTTTCGGTTATCAGGCTGATGGTCTGGTTGCCGTTCCGACGAGCCAGGTCAATCTCGTTGGCGACAAGAGCGCGGCCAATTCCCTTGCCGCGGAACTCCCGATAAACGCCAACGCTGTCTATAAAGCGGTTCCCAATGACCTTGCGCTGCATCGCGATCAGCTGATCCATAACCGGATGTTTTGCCGACTGATCGTTAATGCTTTCGTCCACGGTAAAGCCGATGGAAAGCCCGGCAATCTCGCCAGCCCACTCGGCTATAGTCGTACTCTGCCAGCCCTCGGTGCCGTCGGCGCGCATATATTGCCGACCGCGTTCCATGGCCGTTTCAGTTTGTCCGTCAAGAACCGCACTGTACCAGAGCCATGACGCAAAACCGTGCGACGAGATATCGACAAGAATGGCGATCTCAGCGGCTTCACGGCGTTCGGCCCGGCGTAGGTTCAGTTGTCCAGCCATTCAAAACCTCAGGCGTCGAGTTCAGCAGAACACGACGCCCTTGAAGTTGATCGATCAGACCAGCATACCCATCGGATTTTCGATGTGACGCTTGAAGGCCTGTGCAAGTTCAGCAGCCAACGCGCCATCGACGGCACGGTGATCGGTTGAAAGGGTTACGGACATAACGGTCGCAACCTTGATTTCACCGTTCTTGACCACTGCACGCTGTTCACCTGCACCGATTGCGAAAATGGTCGCATGGGGCGGATTGATGATCGCGGCAAAGTCCTTCACGCCGAACATGCCGAGGTTGGACACGGAGGTCGAACCACCCTGATACTCTTCAGGCTTCAGCTTGCGATCACGCGCGCGCTTGGCAAGGTCCTTCATCTCGTTGGAAATCGCCGATAATGTCTTTGAGTCCGACTGACGAACGATAGGCGTAATCAGGCCACCCGGAATGGAGACAGCAACGCCGACATCAGCGCGCTTGTGCTTGACCATGCCGCCTTCGGTCCACGACACATTGGCGTCCGGGACATCGCGCAGCGCCAGAGCCGTTGCCTTGATGACCATATCGTTGACCGAGAGCTTGTAGGCCGGAACCTCGCCCTTCTCCGTCTTGACCATCGGCGCAGCAGCATTGATCTGCGAACGCAGAGCCAGAAGCGCATCCAGCTCGCAATCGATCGTCAGATAGAAATGCGGAACGGTCTGCTTCGATTCCACCAGACGGCGGGCAATCGTCTTGCGCATGCCGTCATGCGGAACGATCTCGTAGGTGCCTTCTTCAAAAGCTTGAGAACGGCATCATCCGACATCGGCTTTGGAGCGGCAGCAGAGACAGCTTCCGCCTTCGGCTGAGCAGCCTTGACCCCACCGGAAGCCAGAGCGGCTTCCACATCGCGCTGAACGACACGACCATGCGGGCCGGTACCCTTCACGGCAGCGATATCGACACCGGATTCCTGGCGATACGACGCGCAAGCGGTGAGGCGAACACACGGTCCCCTGATTCGAGGCGGCAGCGGACGGCTCCACCTTAGCCGGCGTGGGCGCCGCAACAGGAACTGCGGCTTCCTTTTGGACTTCAGCCGGCTTCGGCTCTTCTTTCGGAGCGTCAGCCTTCGAAACAGATGCTGCGCCCTTGGCTGCAGCCGCCACGTCTTCGCCTTCTTCTGCGAGGATGGCGATCAGCGCATTGACCTTGACGCCTTCGGAACCGGCAGGAACCACGATCTTGGCAACCGTGCCTTCGTCCACCGCTTCCACTTCCATCGTAGCCTTGTCGGTCTCGATTTCAGCAATAACATCGCCGGGAGCGATCTTGTCGCCTTCCTTGACCAGCCATTTCGACAGGTTGCCTTCTTCCATTGTCGGAGAAAGCGCTGGCATGGTGATATTGATCGGCATGTCCAGACCCTTTCTGTTTAAGCGGTATAGCTAACGGCTTTCACCGCTTCGACCACTTCGGCGACCGTCGGCAGCGCCAGCTTTTCAAGATTTGCCGCATAAGGCATCGGGACATCCTTGCCGGCAATGGTCAGGATCGGCGCATCGAGATAATCGAAGGCCTGCTGCATGACGCGGGTGGCGATTTCCGTACCAACGGACGACTGCGGGAAGCCTTCTTCCACAGTCACCAGACGGCCGGTCTTCTTGACCGATTCCACAACCGTTGGAATATCCATCGGGCGGATCGTACGCAGATCGATGATTTCAACATCGATACCCTGCTGGCCCAACTCTTCGGCCGCCTTGATAGCATAGGTCATGCCGATACCGAACGAAACGATGGTCGCGTCCGTGCCCTGCTTGTGAATGCGGGCTTTGCCGATCGGCAGAACGAAATCATCAAGCTTGGGCACATCGAAATGATGACCGTAGAGAATTTCGTTTTCGAGAAAGATCACCGGATTCGGATCGCGGATTGCAGCCTTCAGCAGGCCCTTGGCGTCGGCTGCCGTGTAGGGCATGATGACCTTGAGACCCGGAATATGGCTGTACCATGCCGCGTAGCACTGCGAATGCTGAGCAGCAACGCGTGCAGCCGCACCGGACGGACCACGGAAGACCATCGGAGCGCCCATCTGCCCGCCGGACATATAAAGCGTCTTGGCGGCGGAGTTCACAATCTGATCGATTGCCTGCATAGCGAAGTTGAAAGTCATGAATTCAACGATCGGACGCAGACCTGCAAAAGCAGCGCCAACACCTACACCGGCAAAACCGTGCTCAGTGATCGGGGTATCGACAACGCGCTTGGAACCGAACTCATCGAGAAGCCCCTGCGTTACCTTGTAGGCGCCCTGATATTCGGCAACTTCTTCACCCATCACGAAAACGTTCGGGTCGCGGCGCATTTCTTCTGCCATCGCATCACGAAGCGCATCACGAACTGTCATCGAAACCATTTCGGTGCCAGCCGGAATGTCCGGGTCGGACGCGACTTCGAGTGCCGGAGCCTTGGGAGCAGCCGGAACAGAATCAGCCTTTTTCTTCGGCTTTCGGCTCTTCCTTCGGTGCTTCAGCCTTCGCAGCCGGAGCAGAACCGATATCGGAAGCGCTTTCGCCGTCACCGAGAAGCACGGCAATCGGCGTATTGACCTTCACGCCTTCAGTGCCTTCATCGACAAGAAACTTGCCAATCGTACCTTCATCGACAGCTTCGACTTCCATCGTCGCCTTGTCGGTTTCAATTTCAGCGATCACATCGCCGGACGTAACCTTGTCGCCCTCCTTCTTCAGCCACTTGGAGAGCTTGCCCTCTTCCATGGTTGGGGAAAGTGCGGGCATGAGAATTTCTACGGGCATGACAACACCTTCCTGGAATTAGAGCAGAATATCCGTGTAGAGCTCGGATGCATCCGGCTCCGGATCGTTTTGAGCGAAATCAGCAGAATCAGCGACAATGTCGCGGACGTCCTTGTCGATTTCCTTCAGCTCTTCCTCGGTTGCCCAACCCTTGTCGATCAGACGCTGCTTGACCTGCTCGATCGGATCATGTTCGGAGCGCATCTTCTGCACTTCTTCCTTCGAGCGATACTTTGCCGGGTCCGACATGGAGTGACCGCGGTAACGATAGGTCTGCATGTCGAGAATGATCGGTCCCTTGCCGGAGCGGGTCCATTCCACGGCCAGATCGGCAGCAGCTTTGACCGCACGAACGTCCATGCCGTCCACCTGAATACCCGGAATATTGAAAGAAAGACCGCGCTTCGAGAAATCAGTTTCAGCGGAGGAGCGCGAAACCGATGTGCCCATGGCATAGCGGTTGTTTTCGATGATGTAGACTACCGGCAGCTTCCACAGCGACGCCATGTTGAAGCTTTCGTAGACCTGCCCCTGATTGGAAGCGCCATCGCCGAAATAGGTCAGCGTTACATTGTCGTTGTCGCGATAACGATTCGCGAACGCAAGGCCTGTGCCAAGCGAAACCTGCGCACCAACGATACCGTGACCGCCGTAGAAGTTCTTCTCTTTGGAGAACATGTGCATGGAGCCGCCTTTACCCTTGGAAAGGCCGCTGCGACGTCCGGTCAGTTCAGCCATAACGCCACGCGCGCTCATGCCCGCTGCAAGCATATGACCATGATCGCGATAGGCGGTGATAACCTGATCACCTTCCTTCAGCGCCATCTGCATGCCGACCACTACGGCTTCCTGGCCGATATAAAGGTGACAGAAACCGCCAATGAAGCCCATGCCGTAAAGCTGGCCGGCCTTTTCTTCGAAACGCCGGATCAACAGCATTTCGCGATAAGCGTCCAGCTCCTGCTTCTTATCGAAATTTGCAGGCGCAGGTGCCTTGGGTGCAGTCACAGAAGTCGCCTGCGTTTTGCCGGCAGGCGACTTTTAGCCCTCGGTGCCATATCTCGCTCCCTAAATTGTCGTTCTATTGTGACGTTATACGGGCATACCACAAGATACAATATGCGCTCAGAGCATAGCTGCTATGTCGCCAAGCCCTTAAAACATACCACAAAAGACAATTAACTGGATTTCGGTTAATTCGATCTATCTTCCCTGGAGGTGATAATTGTCACCTCGTCGGGATGGGAGAGATTAAGCGCCCTGCGTGCCTGCTCGTCAAGCATATCCTTCTCGATAGAGCCATCACGCAAAAGTGCGACTCGCTTTTCGAGCGCAGTGCGGTCTGCTGTTACCTGTTCGAGCTGTTTGGTCAGAAGGCTCTTTTGTTCTTCAAGCTGGATACGGGAATAGAGGCCGAATTCGCCGTGATAGGCATGAAAGCCGAAATAGCTTAGAAACGCAGCCGTCAGAATGGGCAACACAAACCGCCCACGGATCGATTTACGCTTCTGCTTGGTCCACATTTCGACTTCCTTCCCGGATATTCGGAGTTGCGACGAATCCTGATAAGAGCGTCAATCCGAATTTCACCATGAAGCATTATTTTGCTTAACAGAGATTTACCACAGGGCGATGTCGGGAGCGGGTATCCTGATTTTGTAAACGCCGGGCGAGTAAAGCCAGTATGGAAGGAGCTGTCCCGTTCAGACGAGAATCGAGAACGGCTCGTCATAAAGACAAACCGTTCTCTCTTGTCGGCATGAAAATGCCTGAAGGGTTCAAACGTCAACAATCGTAGAAAACCCGCCCATAATCATGCGCTTGCCATCAAATGGCATCCGCTCCCCATCGCCTTCATACGCGGGTCGCTCATCATCTTGCTGTTTGCAGCATCGCGCGTTGCTTTGTCGGGATATTCAAACCAGGAGAACACAACCTCCTCGTCTTCGTCCGCCTTAACTGCACGGCGAAAATCGGTAACCTTGCCTTCCGGCACGTCATCTCCCCATGCTTCAACCATGCGCGTCACACCAAACTCTTTGAATAATACAGCCGCTTCCGCGGCATGCTTGCGATAGAGTTCCTTGTTCGCCTTGGGAACCGCGACGACAAATCCTTCAATGTAAGCCATTTTCTCTCCCGTTGACAGATCCGCCCACGGCTTCGTCAGTTGCGTTTCAAGCCGTTCCCTCATTGGTTCGAACACCAATGCAACAATATTGATATCAATATAATTATATAGGGTCAAATGCTCGGATATCTGAGGACATAATGCTGAAACGAAAAAGGCGGACCGAAGCCCGCCTTTTATGGCTCTCAGAAAAGATTAGAGGAACTTCAGTGCGCTGCGGCCTGCATAGCGGGCCTGCTTGCCCAGTTCTTCCTCAATGCGGATAAGCTGGTTGTACTTCGCGGTGCGGTCCGAACGCGCCAGCGAACCGGTCTTGATCTGGCCGCAGTTGGTGGCAACAGCGAGATCGGCAATCGTCGAATCCTCGGTTTCGCCCGAACGATGCGACATGACAGCAGTATAGCCAGCCTTGTGAGCAGTCTCGACAGCATCGAGCGTTTCCGACAGCGATCCGATCTGGTTGACCTTGACGAGAATCGAGTTGGCAACGCCCATGCGAATACCGTCACGCAGACGGGCCGAATTGGTGACGAACAGATCGTCGCCGACAAGCTGGCACTTGTTGCCGATAAGATCGGTCAGATACTTCCAGCCTTCCCAGTCATCTTCAGCCATACCGTCTTCGATAGTAACGATAGGATAGTCGCCAGCGAGCTTGGCAAGATACTTGGCCTGAGCCTTTGGATCCCGCGTCTTGCGTTCGCCCTCATAGACGTAATTGCCGTCCTTGAAGAACTCGGTCGCTGCACAATCGAGTCCAAGAGCAATATCTTCACCCGGTTTGAAGCCAGCTTTCTCAATCGATTCCATAATGAAATCGAGTGCAGCCTGGGCATTCTTCAGGTTCGGCGCGAAGCCGCCTTCGTCGCCGACATTGGTGTTGTGACCGGCATCCTTGAGGCGCTTTTCAACGTATGGAAAACTTCCGAACCGTAACGAACAGCTTCACGAACGGATGAAGCGCCGACCGGCAGAATCATGAATTCCTGAAAATCGATCGGATTGTCGGCATGTGCGCCGCCATTGATAATGTTCATCATCGGGACCGGCAGAACATGGGCGTTTGTGCCACCGACGTAGCGATAGAGCGGAAGACCGGTCGCCTGGGCCGCAGCCTTGGCAACGGCAAGAGAGACACCCAGGATTGCGTTGGCGCCGAGATTGCCCTTATTGGCCGAACCATCGAGCTCGATCATCGTCTGGTCGATAAGCAGCTGGCTTTCCGCATCCATGCCCGCAATAGCGTCAAAATCTTGCCATTAACAGCTTCAACGGCTTTTCAACGCCCTTGCCAAGATATCGGCTACCACCGTCGCGCAACTCTACGGCCTCATGTGCGCCAGTCGATGCGCCGGACGGAACGGCAGCGCGTCCGAAGGAGCCATCTTCAAGCACGACATCCACTTCGACGGTTGGGTTGCCGCGGCTGTCGAGAATTTCGCGGCCGACGATGTCGATGATTGCAGTCATAGGAACCAGTCCTTCCTATAGATTGCCCCGCCATATCCGCGAGGCACTTAACAAATCCGATGCGGTCATTTCATAGCGCATAATCCTGAAAGTTTGCAGACATTTCAGAAAAGATTATGCACCGGCCCAGTTTTAAGCCTTGGAGCATTTCCAGCAAAAGTGCGAAGCGGTTTTGCGTAGGATAATGCGGCAAAACAATTCGTCAGAGCGGTTCCAGCGATTCTGTTAGAATCGGAACCGCTCTGACGAAACAAAACGGAGGAAAATCCCCGCCCTTTAAATTCTTCGAGAACTGTTTAAAGCCCTTTTGCAATACGATCAAAAGCCATGAGCTTTTCGAGAAGCGCGGGCATTTTATCCACAGGAACCATGTTCGGGCCATCGGATGGTGCGTTGTCCGGGTCTTGATGTGTTTCGATAAAGAACCCTGCAACACCGACGGCAGCTGCCGCCCGAGCCAGCGTTTCCACAAATTCACGCTGTCCACCTGTCGAGCCACCCTGCCCGCCCGGCTGCTGCACGGAGTGAGTCGCATCGAAAACAACTGGCGAACCAAGACCGGCCATGATCGGCAAGGAACGCATATCGGAAACAAGCGTATTATAACCGAATGAAACACCGCGTTCAGTCGCAAGAACATTCGGATTACCGCTTTCCGTAATCTTGGAAAGAACATTCTTCATGTCCCACGGTGCCAGAAACTGGCCCTTCTTGACGTTCACGACACGTCCGGTCTTTGCGGCAGCAATCAGCAGATCGGTCTGGCGGCAGAGGAATGCCGGAATTTGCAGGACATCAACCACAGGCGCAACTTCGGCACATTGCTCTTCGGTATGGATATCCGTCAGAACGGGAAAGCCGAACTCCTTCTTGAGATCGGCAAAACTTCCATTGCCTTTTCGAGGCCGATTCCGCGCTCAGCCTTCAAGGAGGTACGATTGGCCTTGTCGAAGCTGGATTTATAGACAAGGCCGATGCCGAGCTTATCGGTCATTTCCTTGAGGCGGCCTGCCATATCGAAAGCGTGTTCACGCGTTTCCATCTGGCACGGACCCGCAATCAGAGCGAATGGCGCACTGTTTGAAAAAGTAACATTTCCGATTTTACGGATGAATTGGCAGTCGCCATGACGTGAACCTCGATACTGAATGCCTTGCAGGCACCTTATCTGGCGTAAAGGAGGCTCGAAAACAAGACCGCAGTCTGAAAGACGAAACGAAAACGCGCCCCGAAAGGCGCGCTAGAGTTTTAGACCAGACGGCTCTGCTCAATCGCCGCTTCGATAAAGGAAGCGAATAGCGGATGCGGTTCAAATGGACGGGACTTCAGTTCTGGATGGTATTGCACGCCGATAAACCAAGGGTGGTCAGAATACTCAACTGTCTCCGGAAGAACACCATCCGGTGACATGCCTGCAAAGCTCAATCCAGCTGTTTCAAGGCGATCCTTGTAGTCGATATTGACTTCGTAGCGATGACGATGACGTTCTGAAATATCCGTCGATCCGTAGATCTCCGCAATTTTCGAACCTGGCGTCAATGCTGCTTCATACGCGCCAAGACGCATCGTACCACCAAGATCGCCCGCCGAAGCACGCTTCTCGAGCATATTGCCCTTGAGCCATTCGGTCATCAGACCGACAACGGGTTCCTTGGTCGGGCCGAACTCGGTCGATGATGCATTTTCTATGCCGACAAGATTGCGTGCTGCTTCAATGCAGGCCATTTGCATACCGAAGCAGATACCGAAGTAAGGAACCTTGCGTTCGCGAGCGAACTTCGCTGCAGAATCTTGCCCTCTGCGCCGCGCTCGCCGAAGCCGCCCGGCACCAGAATGCCATGAACCTTTTCCAGATATGGAGCCGGATCTTCACTTTCGAAAACTTCCGCCTCGATCCAGTCGAGGTTGACTTTCACCTTGTTGGCAAGACCACCATGATAAAGCGCCTCGATCAGCGACTTATAGGCATCCTTGAGACCGGTATACTTGCCGACGATGGCAATGGTCACTTCACCTTCCGGATTGTGGAGACGGCTGGAAACCTCCTCCCAGCGATCCATACGCGGCTTTGGAGCCGGGTCGATGCCGAACGCCGACAGGACTTCCGAATCAAGGCCTTCCTTGTGATAGGCGATCGGCACATCATAGATCGTAGCCACGTCGAGCGCCTGAATGACCGCGCTTTCACGGACATTACAGAACAACGACAGCTTGCGGCGTTCTGATTCAGGGATCTCGCGATCGGCGCGAACCAGAAGGATATCTGGAGCAATACCGATAGAGCGCAGTTCCTTGACCGAATGCTGGGTCGGCTTGGTCTTCAATTCGCCGCTGCCGGAATATAAGGCATCAAGGTCAGATGGATATAAACTGCCGTTCCGCGTGGCAATTCGTTGCCAAGCTGACGGATGGCTTCGAGGAACGGCATAGCTTCGATGTCGCCAACCGTGCCGCCAATTTCACAGAGAACGAAATCATAATCTTCGTTACCTTCGAGGACGAAGTTCTTGATCTCGTCGGTCACATGCGGAATGACCTGAACCGTCGCACCGAGATAATCGCCGCGGCGTTCCTTTTCGATGATGTTACGGTAGATGCGACCGGTGGTGATGTTGTCCTGCTGGTTGGCAGGGCGACCGGTGAACCGCTCGTAATGACCCAGATCAAGATCGGTTTCGGCACCATCGTCAGTGACGAACACCTCACCATGCTGGTAAGGCGACATCGTGCCGGGATCGACATTCAGATAAGGGTCGAGTTTACGGATACGCACGCGGTAACCACGTGCCTGAAGGAGTGCAGCCAGTGCTGCAGCAGCTATGCCTTTTCCAAGGGAAGAAACCACGCCGCCAGTGATGAATACATATCGCGCCATGGGCTTATCTCGTTAGACTTTCTTGATTGATTCCGCCACAAAAAATGCACCCCGGCTGTGTTTTTCACCGAAGACAGGCGGTAATCGTCGTTGCACAAAGAAAAACCGGTGCCAGAAACACCGGAGCGAATAGGTCTGTACTCTCTAGCGACCCTATTCACATAAAGCCATGTCGAAGCTCGAAATCCACAGCTTCCACCTGCAAGAATAGTGACAAACACAAAGAAAAGGCCGAGCCCGCAAGCCCGGCCATATTCACATAGTCATTTACAGATCAGAGAACAACCACTTCGGTGCCCAGACCGACCCGATCATAAAGATCCAACACATCGTCATTCGTCATACGGAAGCAGCCGTTCGAAGCCGAGCTGCCGATGGTCCATGGCTGTACCGTTCCGTGAATGCGGATATAGGTGTCCTTGTTGCCCTGGAAGAGATACATGGCGCGCGAACCAAGCGGGTTACCCGGGCCGCCATCCATGCCGTTCTTGAATCGCGCATAATGGGCTGGATTTCGTTCTATCATTTCCTTCGTTGGGATCCAGCGCGGCCACTCACGCTTTGCGTTCACTGTAGCTTTACCCTTGAATTCCAGACCAACCTTGCCGACTGCGATACCATAACGGCGCGCAGTCGTTGACGTCTCGACTAGGTAAAGGAAATAGTTTTAGGATCGATCACAATGGTCCCAGGCTTGTAACCGCTGAATGCGACTTCCTGAGCACGATATTTCGGATCAATATTGTATTTGTTAGCCTTAACCGCATTGCTGCTATTGGAAGCCTTTTTCTTCTTCGGCTTTTCAGGATTAGCCTTGGCGTCGCTTGAAAGTGCAACCTGCTGAACGGATGCGGCGGCCTCATTGAGCTGCGCTTCAGCGCTTACCGGCGAGGCTGCAAATGCCGGAGCGGTTGCTCCAATGCAGAGACTAGCAATACCTGCCATCAGAATACGGCGTGAAAACATGGTCGGTTCCCGAAAATTCAAGCACAAGGGAGAAACACCTATCGCAGTGGTGCGATCAGACTTTCGCTCTCCTTACTGCAAAGCCATCAGGTTCTCAATTCGCTGCCATCATTCTGCAATACGATTCGCAGCAGCGTATTGCCTGGTTGCAACACTTTGCGACTCTACGGTTAACAAAAGAAAACCGGCCTCTAGGGCCGGCTTCGCATTGTGCTCATTTAGCTCACTTTTTACTGAGAGCTTGGGACCGGATTGGCCGGCGTTTCCGGAACGACCGGAGCCTGCGGTTGAGTAGCATCGGGCTGCGTTGCCGGTGCTGTAGCGCTGCCCGGAGCTGCCGGTGCTGTCTTATTAGCGTCAGGACGCGAGGACTCACCACCCAGCTGGTTAAGAATACCGCCGCCATTGCCGCCCGCCGGAGCAGTCTGGCTACCGGTTGCCGCCGGAATACGATTGAGAATGTCGGTTGGCTTTTCGCTGTAGCGCGCCATGATACCGAGAATAAGCGAGGTCGCGAAAAACCGATCGCAAGAATGGCTGTCGTGCGGGTGAGCGCGTTCGCCGCGCCGCGAGCCGTCATGAACCCCGAACCACCGCCAATGCCAAGGCCGCCGCCTTCCGAACGCTGGATAAGCACAACGCCGACAAGCGCCAGCACGATCAACAAGTGAATGACAATGATTACGGTCTGCATGGGTTACGGTCTTTATATCCCTAAAACTAGAGCGGCTCTTTACACGCTATTGTCCGATAATCCAAGCCCCGAGACCAAGATAGACAGACGCGATGTGCCGGTTACAAATTACGATAGGTTTCGCATATGGCGAGAAAGTCGGTTGCCTTCAAGCTCGCACCGCCGACAAGCGCGCCATCGACATCGGCAACACCGAGCAATTCCATCGCATTCGAAGGCTTGACCGAGCCGCCGTAAAGCAGGCGAAGATGCGCGCCCTTTGAACCGAAACGTTCGGTCAGCTGCTCGCGCATGAAGGCATGCGCGGCGCGTACATCCTGCACAGTCGGCGTCAGCCCCGTGCCGATTGCCCAAACCGGCTCGTAGGCGATGATCGTATTCTCAGCATCGACACCATCCGGCAAGGAACCGGCAAGCTGCGTGCCGATCACGTCCAGCGTGCGCTCTGCCTTGCGTTCATCGGCGGTTTCGCCAACGCAAACGATAGAGGTCAGTCCGGCAGCCCATGCGGCTTCGGTCTTGGCACGAATGGCATCATTGCTTTCATTATGGTCAGTCCGACGCTCGGAATGGCCGATGATGACATGTGTGGCGCCTGCCTCTTTGAGCATCGCCGCAGAAATATCGCCCGTATGCGCGCCGGACACTTTATGGTGAGCGTCCTGTCCGCCAAGACCAACGGTTTCGCCTTCAAGTGTTTCCGCTGCACGAGAAAGAAGTGTCGCCGGCACACAGATAACTGCATCGAGCTTGCGACCAAGATCAGAGCTTAGACCAGCAGCAATCGCACGCAATTCGGTCAGGATTCTCCTGTACCATTCATCTTCCAGTTGCCAGCAACCAGCGGACGGATTCCCGGAGTCATTTCATTCTCCTCACCTGTTCAAAACAGCAGACGCGGCCACCTCGCAAGATCGGACCAGCGCCAAAATTTGCCACTGACTAAGCGTATTCGTGCCGCAATGCAAATGTTCTTGAGTGCCTACATGCAATGAGACCTTGCATATAGGGATGGCTTGAGGTTATCCCGTGACTGGCTCTATCTATATAAGCCGAGCTTCGATTTATTCTTGAAGGGTTTCCAATGCTCGACAGCCTGCGCTCCGCCGCTCAATCCTGGGTCGCCAAACTTCTGCTTGGCCTGCTTGTACTGAGCTTTGCGATCTGGGGCATCTCCGATGTCTTTCGCGGTGGCTTGTCAGGCAACGCGGCCTTGACGGCTGGCGGTTCCGAAGTAAGCGCCACCGATTATCGTTTCGCCTACGAGCAACAGATGATGCGTCTGTCACAGCAGTTTCGCCAGCGTCTGACGCGTGAACAGGCCCAGGCGCTCGGCGTCGAAAACCAGGTGCTCGCCCAGCTCGCCGCCGGAGTGGTCCTGGATGAAGCTGCGCGGAATATGCAGCTTGGTCTTTCCAAGGACGGAATTGCCCGGCTGACCGGTGAAGATCCCGCCTTCCACGATGCAAGCGGCAACTTCAATCGCGCGCAGTTCGATGCAGTGCTTCGCCAGTCGGGCATCCGCGCACAGGATTATCTCGATAATCGGGCGAAAGTCGCCCGCCGCCAGCAAATCGTGGAAGCGGCAACCGATGGCATCAAGCTCCCGAATGCGGCATTGAAGGCGCTGGCCCTTTATCAGGGCGAAACCCGCAGCGTTGATTATGTGACTATTCAGGCTGAAAAGCCGATTCTATCCCCGCCCCGTCCGACGATGCGCTCAAGACCTATTTTGACGCGCACAAGGACGAGTACAAACGCCGGAATACCGGAAGATAAGCTACGTGAAGCTGGAACCGGCGGATATTGCCGATCCGTCTGCCGTCACGCAGGATGAAATCAACGAATATTATGAAAGAACAAGGACCGCTTCAGCACGGTCGAAAAGCGCACCATCGAACAATTGAGCTTTGCCGACGACGCTGCGGCTGAAGCTGCCCAGAAGAAAATCGCCGCAGGAACAAGCTTTGTCGATATCGGCAAGGAACAGGGCAAAACGGAAGACGATCTCAAACTCGGCACATTCGAGAAGTCGGCTATTCCCGATCAGGCCGTTGCCGATGCAGCTTTTGCACTGTCGGAAAATGGCGTGAGCCCGGTCGTCAAGGGCAGCTTTGGCCCCGTTATCCTGCGCGTGACGCAGATTGAGCCGGCACACGTGAAGCCGCTTGCCGAAGTTGAAGGGAAATTCGCACCACGCTTGCTAACAATATCGCAGCAAGCAATATCAGCGGCATTCATGACTCTTATGAGCAGGAACGCTCTGACGGTGCTTCCATGGCCGATGTAGCAAAGAAGCTGAGCCTCAAGTCGGTCACGGTGGAAGCCGTTGATGTGGAGGGCAACGATCCTTCCGGCAATCCCGTTCAGTTACCCAATTCCGAAGCACTGCTGTCCGCTGCCTTCCAGGCGGATCAGGGATTTGATAACGACGCCCTTACCATGGGCAATATCGGCTATCTCTGGTATCAGGTTGATGGCATCACCCCGGCACGCGACCGTACGCTTGATGAAGTCAAGGACAAGGTTGTAGCCGCATGGAAGGCTGAAGAGGCCGTCAAGCGTCTCAACCAGCGTGTGGAAGAACTCAAGAAGCGCCTCGACGGCGGTGCGACACTCGACACGATCGCTTCCGAACTGGGCGTAGAGAAGCAGACCAAGCGAGGCGTTGTCCGTACCACCAATGATGCCGATATCGGAACGGCTGCCGCAGCGCAGATTTTCCGGGGCCGAATGGGTTCACCGGTAGCGCGGCTGCGCCTTCGGACGATGCCCAGATTCTGTTCAAGGTTGTTGAAGTAACCGAACCCGCAGGAGCCGGACCGGAAGCTATTCCGGAACAGCAGCAAAGTATCTGGCGACTTCGCTCTCGGATGATGTTCTCGAACAGCTCGTCGGCGAATTGCAGAAGCAGTACCCGGTGAAGATAAATCAGACCGTCATCAACAACGCTTTGGCGTTTTAAGGACGGTGGACATCCAAAATGGCTGATCTAAAACCCTATATCGCGAAAGCCGCATCAGGCGAGCCGCTTTCGCTCCAGGACTCCAGGGCCGCGTTCGATATCATGATGTCGGGACAGGCAACCCCATCGCAGATCGGTGGATTGTTGATGGCATTGCGCGTGCGGGGAAACCGTATCGGAAATTGCCGGTGCTGTTGCGTCCATGCGTTCACGAATGCTGGCAGTTTCGGCACCCGCCAACGCAATCGATATCGTTGGAACCGGCGGAGACCAATCCGGCTCCTACAATGTCTCAAGCTGCTCAGCGTTTGTTGTCGCCGGTGCCGGTGTCCCCGTTGCCAAGCACGGCAACCGCGCCCTCTCCTCTCGTTCGGGTGCCGCCGATGCGCTGGCCGCGCTCGGCATCAATATCGAGGCGGACGCGAATATCATCGGCCGCAGCATCACCGAAGCCGGCCTCGGCTTTATGTTTGCACCGATGCACCATTCCGCCATGCGCCATGTTGGACCTTCCCGCGTCGAACTTGGAACACGTACCATTTTCAATCTCCTCGGCCCTCTTTCCAATCCGGCCAGTGTCAAGCGTCAGCTTGTTGGCGTATTGCACCGCAATGGCTCGTACCGTTGGCTGAAGTGCTCAAGGAACTAGGCTCCGAAGCAGCTTGGGTTGTTTATGGCGACGGGCTTGACGAAATGACCACCGCGGGCACGACACAAGTTGCCGCTCTGGAAAATGGTCAAATCCGTACCTTTGAAATCACGCCGGAAGAAGTTGGACTCCGTCGTTGCGATCCGGCAGAACTGAAGGGTGGCGAAGCTTCGCTGAACGCAAAAGCTCTTCTGGGTGTACTTGAAGGCGATAAAAATGCCTATCGAGACATCGTCCTGCTCAATTCGGGCGCGGCACTCGTCATTGCGGGCAAAGCGAAGGATCTGAAAGAAGGCATCGCACTCGCGGCGCACTCCATCGACAGCGGTGCAGCGCTTGCTGTCTTGCAGAAAGTGATTGCTGTTTCGAACGACAAAGCGGCCTGACGGAAAGGATTAAGTCATGTCCACCGACATTCTGCGTAAGATCGAGGCTTACAAGCGCGAAGAAATCGCCGCGGCCAAGACCGAGTGCACCGTCGCCGATTTGAAGGCACGTGCACAGGATCAGGAAGCGCCGCGCGGTTTTCTAAAAGCATTGGAGGCAAAACGCGCTGCCAATGAATTCGCGCTGATCGCCGAGATCAAGAAGGCAAGCCCATCAAAGGGCCTTATCCGCCCGGACTTCGATCCGCCAGCACTCGCAAAAGCCTATGCGGCTGGCGGTGCTGCATGTCTCTCCGTGCTGACGGATACGCCATCCTTTCAGGGAGCACCGGAGTTTCTGACAGCAGCTCGTAACGCTTGCAATCTCCCGGCCCTGCGCAAGGATTTTCTGTTCGATACATATCAGGTTCATGAAGCCCGTAGCTGGGGTGCTGACTGCATTCTGATCATTCTTGCAAGCGTCGATGACGATCTGGCAAAGGCGTTGGAAGAAACTGCATTCGAGCTTGGCATGGACGCACTCATCGAAGTGCACGACGAAACCGAGATGGAACGTGCGCTGAAGCTTTCATCCCGCCTACTCGGCGTCAATAACCGCAATTTGCGCACATTCGAGGTTGATCTCGCCGTTTCGGAACGTCTGTCGAAAATGGCACCTTCCGATCGTGTTCTGGTTGGTGAAAGCGGCATATTCACACACGAAGATTGCCTGCGTTTGGAAAAATCCGGAATCGGGACCTTCCTCATCGGCGAGAGCCTGATGCGCCAGGCTGATGTTGCGGCGGCTACCCGTGAACTCCTGACCGGCAGGGCCTGATCGATGACGTCAAGCTCACCCATATCGACCAGACCGGTGCTGCCAATATGGTGGATGTTGGGGCGAAGGATGAAACTGAACGCCAAGCCGTAGCCGAAGGATCGGTCAGAATGAAGCCGGAAACGCTGGCGCTCATTCTGGAAGGCAATGCCGCGAAGGGTGACGTCATTGGCGCCGCGCGTCTGGCAGGCATCATGGCGGCAAAAAGACTGCTGACCTGATTCCCTCTGCCATCCGCTTATGCTGACCAAAATCTCTGTCGAAATCGAACCGGATCAGGCACTGCCCGGTCTGCGCGTTCGCGCACTCGCCAAGCTCAAAGGGCGCACTGGCGTGGAAATGGAAGCCCTCACCGCCGTTTCCGTCACATGTCTTACCATTTATGACATGGCCAAAGCCATCGACAAACATATGGAGATCGACGGCATCCGCGTTACCGAAAAAGCGGCGGCAAATCCGGTGATTGGACGGCATAATCGCTGAACCTTGTTCTGGATCAATTCTTCCAGACAGGCTTTATGCTCTAAACGGGTCCACAATTCAGTTCGAGAGGAAACACCATGTCCCTTCTCCCGGTCGATGAAGCACTGGCCCGCATCCTGAAGTCTGCGGAACCGCACGGTAAAGAGCAAATCGCTTTGTCGGATGCAGGTGGGCGCGTGGTTGCAACACCTGTGTTGGCACATTTTCTACAGCCGCCTTTCGACGGCTCGGCAATGGATGGCTATGCCCTGATCGCCCCGGAGAACATCGCTTATCCTGTTGAGTTCGACATCATCGGCGAATCGGCAGCAGGCAATCGATTCGAAGGCGAATTGGGGATCGGACAGGCGGTCCGCATTTTTACCGGCGCGCCACTGCCCAAAGGCACAGACACAATTGTCATTCAAGAACACACCGAGCGTTCGGATGACCGGCTCACCGTTCATGAAGGAATAGAGCCAGGACGGCATATACGTCGCGCGGGCCTCGACTTTTCGCCCGGTAACGTCGTCATTTCGAGCGGACGAGAGCTGGACGCCGCCGCCCTATCGTTAGCCGCTGCAAGCGGCAATGCGAGAATCGATGTATTTCAAAACCAAAGGCGGCAATCGTTGCGACCGGTGATGAGCTGTCGCGCCGGGTGAAACACCCGGAATGGACCAGATTGTTGCATCGAACAGCGTCGGAATCGCTGAATTATCAGGCGGGCTGGCGGCAGCCCGGAAGACAAAGGAATCATTCCAGATGATCCTGCCAAGATTGAACAGGCAATAGCAGATAGCCTGCAAAGCGGCATCGACATTCTGGTTACGATTGGCGGCGCGTCGGTCGGTGACCGAGATTTTGTGCACGGCGCGCTTCAAAATTGGGCGTTAATCTCGATTTCTGGAAGATCGCCATGAGGCCGGGTAAGCCCCTGATGTATGGACACATCAGCGTGAACGGCAAAATCGTGCATATCATAGGCTTGCCCGGCAACCCTGTTTCCAGCCTCGTCTGCAGCCTCGTCTTTCTTCGACCGCTTGTCGCCAAGCTTGCCGGAACTAACTTCGACGCCGATATCCGGCCTGCAAAACTGGGCACTGTCCTGCCTGCGAATGACTACCGCCGCGATTATATCCGAGCCACGGTCGAATCAACTCCGGACGGAACACTGATAGCGAAGCCATTTCCAGTTCAGGATCGTCTATGCTTTCGGCACTCGTCGGCTCAAAAGCGCTTCTCATCAGAGACGAGAACGCTCCCGCAGCCGCTCTCGGCGATGATTGTCGTGTCCTTATGCTCTAGATTCAGCATGTTATCTGCCATCACTAAAGCATGAGAAAACTGATCTAACTCACGATAGAATATATGTTATTCGGATCAGTATCTGAAGTAGCGCATAGATGATGCGCCCGTCCTGAAACAATCCGTTCAATCTCGTCTTGAGCGTTAATGCTTTTAAAACCATTGCAGAACAAGACTGGAACATATAGTGTTCGTTCTGGTTTTGTTTTTCTCAATTCTTGGCCGGGAGGGTGTCGCGCATGTTAACCCGTAAACAGCACGAGCTTCTGCTGTTCATTCATGAACGTCTAAAAGAAACGGGCATTCCACCGTCGTTCGATGAAATGAAGGAAGCGCTCGATCTGGCTTCGAAATCGGGTATCCATCGTCTGATCACCGCTCTGGAGGAGCGTGGCTTCATCCGTCGGCTGCCAAACCGGGCACGTGCACTTGAGGTCCTGCGTCTGCCGGATTCTATTGCTCCGGGACTCAACGCACAAAAGAAGTTCGCTCCCAGTGTTATCGAAGGCAGCCTGGGCAAAGCACCACCGCCGCCTTCACCGTCACGCCCTACCTCTGTTGCGACCAATGACGACACATCCGCAACAGTCTCTGTGCCAGTCATGGGGCGAATCGCTGCTGGTGTGCCTATTTCAGCCATCCAGAATCAGACGCATTCCCTGAGCCTTCCGCCAGAAATGATTGGCGCGGGTGAGCATTACGCTCTTGAGGTTAGAGGCGATTCAATGATCGATGCTGGAATTTTTGACGGAGATACGGTCATTATCAAGCGTGGCGAATCCGCAAATCCCGGTGAAATTGTGGTCGCTCTCGTCGATGACGAAGAAGCGACATTGAAGCGCTTTCGTCGCAAAGGTGCTTCCATCGCACTCGAAGCAGCCAACCCCGCCTATGAGACACGAATCTTTGGCCCCGACCGAGTGCGGGTTCAAGGCAAGCTTGTTGGCCTGATCCGCCGCTATTAGGGTGTTTCCAGCAAAGTGAAAAACGGCTTTGCGCAGGAAAATGCAAAGCAAAAGATTGAGCGAAGGCATGGTTCTTTTAACTGGAAGCGCTCTATTATCATTCGCAGAGATTTGCGTTACGGTCTGCGCCGGATGAACAATTCACTGCATTTTTGGGCGGGCGGGGTTTTGGTTTGTATTCGCGCTCGGCCAAACCACGTGCCGGACGCGAATGGATGCGATGCATATGCCAGGGACGGCTCGGCGTATTGATTGCAAATGTTATTCGGCTGTCGCGTTGCAGATCAAATATTGGCTGTGTTACATCGACTTCCGTCGCTTCAGGAGAAACTATGGATAAAGCCTCAGAGCTCGGTTTTGCTCCGGTGCTTTCCCGAGTCTTATCTCTACAGATCCCTTTAACGCCAGATCGCGTTTACTGATGCTCAGAGTCGTGGAGCGTCCACACGAAGCTTCTTTACCGGGAACAGCCAGAATGACCACATCGCCGATATTACAGGCGATTTCTTGCATTGCAACATCTGCTGTGTAGACCAATGTGCGACCATCGCGCAAACTGATCGTACATAATCCATCTTCGCATTCGAATCCGTCCACATCGGTTCGTTTTCTGTTTTGCCCGATGGCGGTGCGATGAATTCTTCGACCAGATATGCGGTTTTCCAATTGTCGACTGTAAATTGCGACGGACGGCTCCGATTAACTGCAAATCTCCCATCAGTCAGTCGGACTCCCACCAGCTTGGCATCTTCTGATACCACAATGTCCGGAAAAGGCTCCTGACGAAAGCAGCAAAACCAAGTACAATGAAGGGAGTGCCAGCGCCTTCAATCTGGTCGACAGAACAACCGCCAGAACAAGCGCAATAGTCCACAAAACGAGAGTGAGTGCAGGCATTGCACCCGGATTGCCGTCAGGTGACCACGCCGCAACAAAGGCGGCAATATGTCTGACGGCGAAAATACCCCATCCCATGATCTGCAATGGTACCCAATCCAGTTGCAACGGCATCAGGACAAGACCGAAAACAGCAAATGGCATCACGAGAAGTGCGATTGCAGGCTCAGCGAGAACGTTCCCCACCAAGCCCAGCGGCGCAGTATTATTGAAATGATAAGCGGCAAAATTCCGCTCGCCAATCCCGCGACGAGCGAAGTACCCGCCGCCGCAGTGACCGGCTTCAGGATTTTTCCCCGAAACTATGAGTGGGCTTTCCACGCCTTTCCTTGCCGACATATTTTCTTGCATTACGCTCGCTCCACCACGCATATCCCGCGATCAGGGCGGCCGTAGCAGAAAAAGACATCTGAAAACTCGGCCCTAATATCTCATGCGGTGAAATGGCAATCATGGCAAGGGCTGCGATGGCGAGATTGCGCATGCTTATCGCAGCACGATCAACCAGCAAGGCTCCGAGCATGACTGCAATCATCACATAGCTTCGTTGCGCCGCAACATCGGCGCCCGACATGGCAAGATAAAAGGTGCAGCTCAAAAGGAGAGAAAGGCTGCATATTTTTCACGGGATGCCGCACACTGAAAGCCGGAAACAGCGCAAAGAGAGACCGCAGCGTCAGCATGACAACACCGGCAGCGAGCGCCATATGCAAACCGGAGATCGACAGAATATGTGCAAGGCCTGCTTTGCGCAGATCGTCATTGGTCTTTTCGCTGATCCCCGCACGCGTGCCCGCCACAAGCGCCGAAGCCACGCTTCCATCCTCTCCGCCGATAACCTCTTCAATCCGTTCGGAAACCCGAACACGCAACATGGCGATCCACTGAGAAATTTCCGCAGTCAGTTCGTCTGGCAGAGAAACCGCCGCCACTTTGGGTGTTCCGAGAAAAGCCATTGGCCCCGATACCATTGAAATAGGCGTGAAACGAAAAATCATAGTTGCCGGGGCGAACCGGACCCGACGGAATACGCAATCGCACGAAACCTGTAAGCCCGCTGCCGATCGACGTCGAGGCCGGAATATCCCTTGCATTGATACGAACGCGTTTTGGCGGAAAGCGAAGCTTCGGGCGCTCGGTCTGGAGGACATCGAGCGTTATCCGCCAGCTTCCATTATCCTGATATTCAAGCGCAACCACCCGGCCCGTTATACGTGTTGCGACATCGGAGCCCAGCATCGGCGTCGCACGCCGCTCTGTCTCCCATTTGCCGACTACAAGACCGGCCGACAACGCAATAGCGAACGCCATGCACTGCGCGGCGACATAATGCCTGCGCGTCGCAACTCGCAAGAGAATAGCAATTCCGAGCATGGACAGAAGCGGTGTCCATGCTGGCTCGAACGAAAGCGTAAAATAGATGATCGCGCCAATGCCGGCAAAACCGGCAGCAAAGAAAGAAGGCGCCGCGTCCGGCTTCAGTTTCGATTGCTGTCCTGATCTGTTCCCGAGCAATGAGGGGACGGACAGGAGACGTTCACGCAGTTTGGGTGCGGGAGGCTGGACAGGCGCCGAATGTGCCGAAGGCCCTGTTTCATTGGAGGGCCACACTTCGGGCAACAGGGTGCGCACGAAACCATCGGGCATGTTCTTCACAAGCGCCCGTTCGTTTACATCACTCGCTTCCCTGATGCCTGTCATGCCCCGCCTGACCGCAAAAGTTAGCCCAGACCGTCGAAATACCCCGAAAGAACAACGGCACATCGGTGCGAAAGAGATGCGAAACCCTTGCGCATGATGCTGCCTATGCTACATGAACCGCAGCCGAAATCGAGAGGGTTCTCATCACGAACCCCGATTACCTGCCGGGCATTCTCGCGCAGGCATTGGAATTCAAGTTCGCGCCTGTGTCTCCGGCATTCGCCGCTGCTCTAAAAAGGCGCACGACATAGTGGAGCTATCATGTCGAAACCGGTTGTTACCCGTTTTGCCCCTCTCCCACGGGGTATCTGCACATTGGTGGTGCGCGTACTGCCTTGTTCAACTGGCTTTATGCCAAGCACAATGGTGGCAAGATGCTGCTGCGCATCGAAGACACCGACCGGGAACGTTCCACAGACGCTGCGACGGCTGCCATTCTCGATGGCTTGACTTGGCTGGGCTTGGATTGGGATGGCGATGCCATCTCGCAGTTCGAACGCGCACCTCGCCATCGCGAAGTGGCGGAAGAACTCGTCGCTCTTGGCAAGGCATATTATTGTTATGCTACGCCAGCAGAGCTGGAAGAAATGCGTGAGAAAGCACGCGCTGAAGGCCGTCCACCGCGCTATGATGGTCGCTGGCGTGATCGCGATCCGTCTGAAGCGCCAGCTGGTGTAAAGCCGGTAATCCGGATCAAGGCCCCGCAGGAAGGCGAAACCCTCGTGCAGGACGCAGTGCAGGGCGACGTACGTTTCCCGAACAAGGATCTCGATGATTTCATCATTCTGCGATCCGATGGCACGCCGACTTACATGCATGCAGTCGTTGTCGACGATCACGATATGGGTGTGACACATATCATTCGCGGCGACGACCATTTGACAAATGCGGCGCGACAGACCGTCATCTACAATGCGATGGGTTGGGACATTCCTCAAATGTCGCATATCCCTCTTATTCATGGTGCGGACGGTGCAAAACTCTCCAAGCGTCATGGCGCCTTGGGTGTGGATGCCTACCGTGCGATGGGCTATTTGCCTGCAGCCCTGCGTAACTATCTCGTACGCCTCGGCTGGAGCCATGGCGACGACGAAATCATGTCGACCGAACAGATGATCGAATGGTTCGACGTGAAGGATATCAACAAGGGTGCGGCTCGCTTCGATTTTCAGAAGCTTGAGGCAATCAATGGCCTCTATATGCGCGCCAGCGACAACAAGGCGCTTTATGATGCGCTAATCGCTGTTCTGCCGGAAATCGAAGGTGGTAAAGAAATTGCCGACGCGTTGGATGAAAAGCGAAGAGCACAATTGCTCGCCGCTATGCCGGGCCTAAAGGATCGTGCCAAAACCTTGGTGGAACTGGCCGACGGGTCGAAGTTCATCTTCGCTGCCCGTCCTCTTGATCTGGATGAAAAGGCAGCCTCGCTTCTGAATGAAGAAGGCCGCGCAGTCCTTAAATCCGTGCTCCCGGATATAGAAGCAGCAGGCGAATGGACCGTTGAAGCTCTTGATGCAGTCATACGAACTCACGCAGAGAAAACCGGGCTGAAACTGGGCAAGATTGCACAGCCTCTACGCGCAGCATTGACCGGTCGCGCCACCTCTCCAGGTGTGTTCGACGTGCTTTTCGTCCTTGGACGTGAAGAGTCTCTAGGACGTATTCGCGATCAAATCGGTTAAGGTGGAAACATTCACGCTGACGTGACAAAACCGGCGTAAATAGTTCAAATTACGCATTGCATCACGAACCGTTTGGGATAGTTTGACGGGCAAAATCGTTAGGATAATGCGCGAAACGCTGATGGTCCCCGCAGGCCGGGACCATACAAGAGATAAAAGACAAATTATAACGACGATTACAATTCTGCCGTCGTGCGGGCGGCAAAGTGGACATGAAAGGAAACACGATGTCAGATAGGACAGCCAGCTTTACACTAGAAGGCAAAACATTCGACCTGCCTGTGCGACAAGGCACTGTCGGGCCAGACGTCGTTGATATCGGTCCACTCTACAAGAATTCCCAGATGTTCACCTACGATCCGGGCTTCACGTCCACGGCATCGTGCGAATCAAGATCACTTACATCGATGGTGATGAAGGTACCCTGCTCTATCGCGGTTATCCGATCGATCAGCTCGCCGAGCATGGTGATTTTCTCGAAACCTGCTACCTGCTTCTCTACGGCGAGCTGCCGACCACAACCCAGAAATCTGACTTCGACTATCGTGTTACGCGCCACACGATGATTCACGAACAGATGACGAAATTCTTTACCGGTTTCCGTCGTGACGCCCATCCCATGGCTGTGATGGTCGGTTGCGTTGGTGCAATGTCGGCTTTCTATCATGACTCGACCGACATTACCGATCCACATCAGCGTATGGTCGCTTCCATTCGCCTGATCGCCAAGGTTCCGACACTCGCCGCTATGGCCTACAAGTACCATATCGGTCAGCCGTTCATGTACCCCAAGAACGACCTAGATTTCGCATCGAATTTCCTGCACATGTGCTTTGGCGTTCCATGTGAAGATTACAAGGTCAATCCGGTTCTGGCTCGCGCGATGGACCGTATTTTCATCCTCCATGCGGATCATGAGCAGAACGCCTCGACCTCGACCGTACGTCTTGCCGGTTCGTCAGGCGCTAATCCCTTTGCATGTATTGCTGCAGGCGTTGCCTGCCTCTGGGTCCGGCCCATGGCGGTGCAAACGAAGCTGCGCTCAACATGCTGGCGGAAATCGGTTCCGTTGACCGCATTCCAGAATTCATTGCCCGTGCCAAGGACAAGAACGATCCGTTCCGCCTGATGGGCTTCGGCCACCGCGTCTACAAGAACTACGATCCGCGCGCCAAGATCATGCAGAAGACCTGCCATGAGGTTCTGGGCGAACTCGGAATCAAGGACGATCCATTGCTCGACGTCGCAATGGAACTCGAAAAGATCGCCCTGACGGACGAATACTTCATCGAGAAGAAGCTCTACCCGAACATCGACTTCTATTCCGGCATCACCCTGAAGGCTCTCGGTTTCCCGACCGAAATGTTCACCGTTCTGTTTGCGCTCGCCCGTACCGTCGGCTGGGTCGCTCAGTGGAAGGAAATGATCGAGGATCCGCAGCAGAAAATCGGCCGTCCGCGCCAGCTTTATACCGGCGCTGCCGAACGCGATTACGTGCCGCTCGCAAAGCGTAAATAAGCACCAGAGCTACAAGAAACCCCGGTTGCCAAAAGCAACCGGGTTTTCATGTCTTTATCGCATCGACAAATCAGCGCGTGGAAACGCCTGCCAGTTCAGAATGACCCGCGCTCCAATCTCGCCGGACGGCTGCTCCGTCGCCATGATCGAAGCCACCCTGTCAAACCCATCCAGTTGCGCCTGGCGCGCCGATCCGGCCGCATCAGCCGCTCGAGATTGCGGGCAAGCATTCCCGGACGAACAAACTCATTGAAATATTCAGGCACGACTGGTTCATCGGCGATGATATTGGGCAGGGCCGCACTCCAGATCGTAATCTTCGGCATCAGAAACTTGCGCGCAAACCAATCCGCCTTATAGGAAAGCACACTTGGAATGCGCGACAGTGCCAGTTCCAGCGAAACCGTGCCGGAAGCAGCAAGCGCAGCATCTGCTCTGGAAAAGGCTTTCCATTTTTCTTCATCGCCCGGCACAATGAGCGGTTTGACGGCCCAGTTCTTGGAAAGATCCCGCACCATTTCCTCAATGCGGGGCAATGTGGGCAGAATGACATCGAGCTTTTCAACCCGAGCGGCAAGTTCGCCGACCGCCTGTCGAATGGCTCCATGAGCATCTGGATTTCCGTGCGACGAGAACCCGGCAAAACAAGCAATGTCTTCCGGGATTCGTCCGTTCGCTGCGCCTCAAGGGCTTTTGCTCGGCGCGTGCCTGCACTATCGGCTCATAGCTCGATAGACGGTGTCCCACATAGGTGGCATCCGGCCCGCTCAACCGCTGCATGACCTCGACTTCAAACGGAAGGATCGTCAGCACGTGATCAAAATAGGCCTTCATCGCCCGTGCGCGTTGCGGTCGCCACGCCCACACACTCGGCGCGATATATTTCACGATCGGAATTGACGGATTTGCAGCCCTGATTTTTCTGGCAACACGATGTGTAAATTCGGGACTATCGATCAGCAGGACGCAATCCGGCTTCTCCGCAACAATGCGCTGCGCTGTCTGCCTGATACGCAGCATCAGGCCCGGCAAATTCTTGAGAATTGCTCCCAATCCCATAAGGGCAATCTCGTGTGGGTCAAAGAAAGATTTCAGCCCCGGGCTGCAAGGTGATCGCCACCGACCCCACAATATCGACCAGACGGTCCGTCTGGTCTCGCAGCGCATCAATCAGATCAGCGCCAAGAAGATCACCGGATTCTTCACCGGCCACGATTGCTATTTTCAACGGCCGGCTGGTAGTGCTCACTTCCTACTGTCCTTTCTCTCGCGACTGACCGTCTCTATAAAGAGGCCTTTATCGTTTGCCGCAGCGATGGTTTCTCCAAAGCCTAGAATGAATGTCCTGCCCGCCTCAACCGCTATTCCTAACAATCCAGCCTGCGCTGCATTATCTACCGTCGAGATACCAATAGTCGGAAGGTCTGCCCTCTCATCCTGTTGCGGCTTCGCCATCTTGACCAGCACGCCGCCGCGGCGGTATGCGGCCAGCAGCCCGCAACTCGCGCACACGCTCAATCATTTGGTCTGTTCCTTCAGCTCCTTCAAGCGCCACGACACGCCCACCAACTGCAATTGCGCCCTGCCCGACATCGAGATCGCCCAATCGAAGCGCAGACTCCATCGCGAGTTCAAGATTACGACGCTCTCGGGCGTCTGGCACCTTTCGAGTCAAAACTTGAGCCGGTGATGGCGAAAGCAAATCAGGGACGACCTCATGAGATCCGACAACTTTGAAACCAAAGGATTCCAGCAGCCCAATGAACGCACGCAACAAAGCATCATCGCCTTGCCCCAGTGCACGCAAAACGTATGGCACCGCACGTAAAGTAGGCCAGTCAAACTTCAGGTCGCTGACATGGGGTCTGTTAGTCACTCCACCAGCAAGGACAACCCGATCCACACCGGCAGCCTTCATCGACCGCACGAGCTTTGCAAACTCTACGATCGAAATTTCCTGATGTTCGTATTTGTAAAGTAGCGGGTCAGCTTCTCCTCGCAATGGTACGAGGAAAGGCGACTTCCCTGCAACTGCGAGGGCTTCGGCCACATTGATCGGCAGCAGGCCGTTGCCGGCGATAATCGCAACACGCCCCGCATTACCTGCGAGACGCGTCATTTGCTCAATCTTCGCCGCTGTCATGCCCGGCCCACCATGGACCGCATCGAGCGGAGGTGTACAATAGGCACGCTTGGTATCGACATTGATGAAATCGATCATGTCAATGACAGCCGGAGAGTCCGGTATGGCAATCAGAACGTCCCTGGCACGGTCCCGAATTGGTTTTGTGCGATCGAACAGCATCCGAACAGCGTGACGGAGATTATGAATCTCTTTACGTTCCATACCCGAGCGCTTCATGCCGATGATGTTCAATCCACCAAGATGGGCATGCACACCAATCGCCATACCATAAGGGATAAGATCGCTTACAACAGCAGCCATACCGCCAACGAAAGCGTGGTGCCCAATGCGCACAAACTGATGTATAGCCGCACCGCCTCCCAGAATAGCGTGGTGTCCAATTGTTGTGTGACCGCCAATCATCACGTTGTTGGAGAATGTAACGTAATCGCCAATATCGCAGTCATGGGCTACATGCGCATAGGCCAGGAACGAGCAGTTATCGCCTACCGAAGTATAACCCCGCGCACTGTCCGACCCCTTGTGCATGGTTACGCCTTCGCGGATAAGGCAGTTCGCGCCGATATTCAGCTTGGTAGGGCCCCTTATGCTTGTTGTTCTGCGGATCACATCCCAGAACGGCATGTGGATAAACCTTTCCCCTGCGCCGAGCGCCGTCGCACCGGTTACCACGACGTGGCTCATTAATTCCGAATTGTCGCCGATGACGGCGCCAGCCTGAATGTGACAGAAGGGGCCGACAGACACACCCTGCCCCAGTTCCACACCCTGCTCTACCAGAGCGGTGGGGTGAATGAATGTTTCTTTCATTGAGATGCTCACTGGCTTTCTTCAGCTGTGCTGATCATGGCAGCGACTTCAGCTTCCGCAACCTTTACACCATCAACTTCTGCAACGCATTCATATTTCGAGATATTTGCACGCTGCTTGATCTTCTTTACGTGAAGTAGAAGTCGATCACCCGGTATAACCGGACGACGGAATTTCGCATTGTCTATGGTCATGAAATATACCACGCCAGGACGTCCGGTTTTGCGCTGAAGCAGCGATATAGCACCAACTGTCTGTGCCATGGCTTCGACGATCAACACGCCTGGCATGATCGGCTTTTCAGGAAGTGGCCCGTGAAATGCGGCTCGTTGATTGTCACATTCTTGATGCCCGTCGCAGAGACATCACCGTCGATGTCGACAATCCGGTCGATCAGCAAAACGGATAGCGATGCGGCAACACTGCCAGAAGATCCTGGATATCTGCTGCTTCCAGCTTTGTCTGATTTGCATCACTCATCAGAGGATTGTTCCTTTCTCGATTGCCCGATGCTGCGTATGTTCGCAATATCGCGAAACCACTGCTTGATAGGCCGCGCAGGAATACCACCCCAGCGTTCCCCATCGGGTATGTCATTCATAACACCGCTCGCTGCGGCAACCTGCACACGCGAACCGATAATCAAATGATCGGCAAGTCCCACGCGCCCGCCCAGCATTGTCTGATCGCCAATGACACAACTGCCGGAAATACCGCAATGTGCGGCCACGATACAAAACGACCAATCCGCACGTTATGCGCAATCTGAACCAGATTATCGATCTTTGTGCCTTCGCCGATAACCGTGTCATTCAACGAACCGCGATCAATCGTGGTATTGGCGCCAATTTCGACATTGTCTTGAATGATGACGCGGCCAAGCTGGGGAACCTTCTCCAAACCGGCAGGACCCGGAACATAACCGAAACCATCCTGTCCAATCCGGACACCCGGATGGAGAGAAACTTGATTACCAATGAAAGCGCATTGGACGGTGACGCCTGGGCCAATATAACTATTGCGCCCGATCTGGCTGCCTTCGCCAATAACCGCCGTTGAGGCGATCAGCGTCCCGCTGCCAACAGTTACTCCCTTGCCAAGGACTGCGCCCGCCTCGACGGTTGCGCCATCTTCAATATACGCAGTCGAATGAATAATCGCCGCTGGAGAAACGCCTGTTTCTCCAAACCAACTGACAGGTCTGACGGATGCTGGAAACAGCATTCGGCCAACAGATGCGAAATCCGTTGCGGATTACGCGTAACCAGTGCCGCTATATGCGACGGCACACTGTTTACAAGAGCTTCCGTGCAGAGAACGCCCGCAGCATTAATAGAAGAAAGACCGTCGGCATTCTTCTTACCCTCAACGAATGCAAGCAGATCGTCTGTCGCATCCTTTAACGATGAAAGACGCGCGACGGAACGCGGCGCAAGCTTCGGATCGCGAAGGCTTGCACCGGTAAAATCTGCTATATCGCCAATCGTGAGTTCACGCGAAGGCGCGAAAAACAGGATCTGCCATCAAAACACTTTCTTTCCCGGGGTTGTTATACCCCGGGAAAAGGCAAATCTATTAGAACTTGGTCGAAACACCGAAGTTGAAGTTCTGCACCTTGTCGGTATCAGCCTTCGCAATCGGGAACGCATAATCGAAGCGCAGAGGACCGAACGGCGAGGCCCACATCAAGCTTACACCTGCCGAAGCGCGAAGTTTCTTGTCGTCGCCAAGAGCGCCTGGGGTATTATTGCCGTAAAGTGTTGCTGCATCCGCAAACAGAGCACCACGAATACCGAGGCTTTCCGGAACGAGCGGCATCGGGAACTGAACTTCAGCCGTACCGTTGAAATAGGTCGTGCCACCCAGCCAGTAGCGTCTACCGCTGTCAGAATCCTGATAAGGGCCGATGCCGTTAAACTTGAAGCCGCGAATAATGTCCGAATTGTTCTTGAACAAATCGAAGATGCGAACGCCGTCATCTCCAAACTCGTGGATATACCCACCACCCACGCCCAGCATACCGACAATATCGGCTTCCTGCGAAAGCGTCTTGTAGTAGTTAGCCTTGGCGGTCGTCTTGATATACTTCGCATCGCCACCGAGACCAGCAAACTCCTGAGTGAACTTGCCATAAAGACCATCATGCGGGTTCTTCATGTCGTCGATGGAGTTATAGGTCAGCGAATAGCTGATCGAAGAACGAAGCCACGGACTATGTTCCTGCCTCAAGCAAAGCAGGGGCATAAAATCATCTCGGTTCGAACGGAACAGGTCATACTTTTCCTGAACCAGATTATACGCGATACCTGCCGAGAAATTGTCCGTGATCGGCAGACCGAAACGGATGGTGCCGCCGGTCTGTTCGACGTCGTAATCGTCATTCACGCGGTACGTGCGACGGAATACATCGAAACCAGCCGAAAGACGGTACCCGAGGAAATATGGTTCGGTGAACGACAGGCCGTAATTGCGCATATCGTCCTGACCGGCACCCGCGCTGATACGGATGTACTGGCCGCGCCCAAGGAAGTTACGCTCGGTGATAGCAGCTTCAACCTGCGCACCCGGCGATTCACCACCGGTCGTATAGCCGCCACCGATCGAGAATTCACCTGTCGACTTTTCGACAACGTCGACGACCAGAATAACCTGATCCGGCTCGGAGCCAGGCGCGGTCGAAATATTGACCGTCTGGAAGAAATCAAGCGCTTCGAGACGACGCTTCGCACGCTGCACCATGACCTGATTGAAGGCATCGCCTTCATTCATGTCGAACTCGCGACGAATCACGAAGTCACGGGTCTTATCGTTGCCGCGGATTTCAATGCGCTGGATGTAAGCGCGTGGACCCTCGTCGACACTATAAACGACTGAGATCGTATGGTTTTCGAAGTCACGATCACCGCGCGGCTCAACCTTTGCGAAAGCATAGCCGCTACCAGCAACATTTTCGGTAACCGCAAGAACTGAATCTTCGATTTCCTTGGCGCTGTAAGGCTTACCCGAACGGGTCTTGACCAGATGATCCAGAGCCTGCCCGTCAACACCATCAACGTTGCTCTCAACGCTTACATTGCCGAACGTATAACGCTGACCTTCATCGACTGTGATGGTGATCGTGTACTCGTTCGTTGAAGGATCGAGAACTGCATTCGATGAAATGACGCGGAAATCCGCATAGCCGCGATTATAATAGAAACGACGGAGCGTTTCCTCGTCAGCCTGCAGACGACCTTCATCATAAACGTCATTACGTGTCAGCCACGAAAGTGGATTCGAACGCTTGGTCGAGATCACATCGCGCAGACGGCGGGCGCTGAACGCCTGATTACCGACGAAATCGACATTCGCGATCTTCGTGCGCGAACCTTCGTTGATTTCATAGACGACGTTTACACGCCCCTGACCAAGATCAACGGTACGTGCATTAACGGTCGCATCGCTGCGCCCGATATGTGCGTAGGCACCCTTGATAGCCTCAACGTCTGCTTCCATCGTCGCAGCATCGTAAGGCGAACGCGGCTTGAGCTGAACAGCGCGGTTCAGATCAGGGTCCTTGATCTTCTTGTTGCCCTGAAAAGGACATTGTTGACCACCGAACGCTCGGAAACATTCACAACAAGCGTGCTGCCGGACTGATTGATGCGAACATCCGAGAACAACCCCATCGCGAACAAACGCTTCACCGCAGCATCTATATCAGCGCTGGTAAAGGCCTTGCCCGGACGAATATCAATGTTGTCACGGATGGACTGTGCGTCGACGCGAGTGTTACCACGCACTTCGATACGGCTAACGACAGCCGCTTCAGCTACATTGACCGAAGCCAGTGAGAGTGCAGCAGTACCCGAAGCCACAAGAGCCACTGACATGGCGAGCGCAGAAGCGGCGCCAAAGAATTTAGAACTTGCCGTCATAGGCTTTCCGAACCTTCGTTTCTTTCTGTCCCCGGGGCGATTAACCCAGAAAAGCACGTACAGATACAACCGTCATACCCGGTTTTTCCATACAAGCAAGCGTCACGGTTAAATTCTGTTTACTTAAGCAACCAGCGTGGCATCCGCGCCACGCGATTTAAGCGTTATGGTAAACAAATCGCTTAGCTTTTCCGGCAGTCACTCCCAATTTTCACTTCTGTTTAACACCTTACCCGATCCTCATCAGAGAAGATGCGTATCATAGCAGTTAGCTGACTGGAACCCTCCAGCCTGCACCGATCCCCAAGATCACCACCTGAGCCAGCCGGAGAGTCATCTAGCAGGCAAACAGGTCGTTGAAAAGTACGAACCCCATGAATCCCATAACAAGAAGGAATCCTGCACGGTAGAAAATTTCCTGCGCTGCCGTTGACACCGGACTGCCCTTTATGGCTTCAATCGCATAAAATACCAAGTGGCCGCCATCCAGCGGCGGCAGCGGAAACAGGTTCAGCAGCCCTATACCAACGGACAACATCGCCATCAGTTGAACGAGCCACTCAAACCCCTGACTCGCCGCCTTCCCGGCCATATTGGCAATCTTGACCGGACCGCCAAGCTGACACTTGTCCTCACGCCCAACCGCGAAACGCTGGAAGAACTCTCCCGTGCGGCCGATAATATAGCCTGTCTCCATGACGGCTTGTCCCACTGATTCGAGAGGACCATACTCAATTCGGCGGAAATTACCGACTGCTTCGGTAGTCTCCACGCCGATGGCACCAAGCTTGATCTTGTTTCCAAGCGGGTCCGTCCGCTCGACAATTGCCGGAACGGCCTGAATATCCACCATCTTGCCATCGCGCTCAACAGTGAAATTCAGCTTGTCTCCCGCGCGACCGGACACGATGCGCTGCACATCTGAAAAGTCGTGATCTTTTCACCATCAACACTGATAAAGCGATCACCAGCTTCAAACCCCGCCTCTGCGGGACTATCCGGCTGGACGCCAGCGATCAGCGGATCGGAAATCTGACGCCCATAAAGCGCGAAGAAGACGCTGAAGATCACGATCGTCAGGATGATATTGAAAGCAGGGCCAGCAAAACGGTCGCCGCACGCTTCCACACCGGTTGCGTATGAAATGCCCTGCGCTGCTCGTCTTCATTCAAGCTTGTATTGTCAACGCCGACAGGAGAACTCGTGGCACTCTCATCACCGATGAACTTGACATAGCCGCCAAGTGGAATAGCGGAAATCTTCCACCGTGTCCCGCGACGATCCGTAAAGCCGATCAGTTCGGGTCCAAAGCCGATAGAAAATGCCTGTGAGCCAATACCGCACCAACGCGCGACCAGATAGTGGCCCATTTCATGGACAAAGACCACAACGGTCAAAACGAAGAGAAATGGTATGATGGTCCCGACAAGCAGGCTTTCGCCACCCAGAAAAAGGCCAACGCCTCCTGCAAAGCACTACTCCTTACAAAACACTATCGAGCCAACGAAGAGCAGAATGGACTTGAGCAATCCGTAAACTCATTCGTTGCGCCCTTAGAAACTAAAGAAAATCGCGGACGGTACGTCTGGCTCAGCGAAAATTGCACCAAACAAGTACAAAAGTGCGGCAGCGGCTACAAGCCCGTCGACACGATCTAAAACACCACCGTGCCCAGGCAGCAGGCGTCCCGAGTCCTTTGCGCCGAACTGGCGCTTCACCCATGATTCTGCAAGATCACCTATCTGCGAGACGATAGACAGCAGCAAAGCGAGAAGCGGTACGCCCCAACTGCCGGGAGCAGCCACCAGAGATGCGACCAGAATTCCTCCGGCGACGGCAGCAGCGGCGCCACCAATGGCGCCGGACCAAGTCTTGTTCGGTGAAAAGCGAGGAGCCAGTTTCGGCCCGCCAAGCGCCCGGCCATTGAAATAGGCCGCAATATCCGTGGACCAGACAACGGCGAAAAGGAAAACAATGGCAGTAAAGCCGAATGGTTCGTCGCCTCTTAGAAGCGAGAGGGACACAGCAGAGAAACCGGCATAAAAGCCCGGCTGCTGGCCAGCCGCGACCTGTCCGCCATTGCGTGACCAAAAGAACAAGAGTGCCTACAAGCAGAACACCAATCGTCAGCAATGCACTCCGGTCCATCACAAGCAGAATGCTGGTAAGTAGCAGCCATCCCCAGCCAAACACGCGCGAAAACGACGTCTGTTTCGATGTGGTCAAGCTTGTCCACTCATGAAACATCGCCAATCCGATCGCAATCGAAAACAGCGTAAAACCCAAACCGCCGACCCATGTCAGCCACAACGCGGCTGCACCGAGGACAATGGCAGTAATTATACGGGTTTGCAGATTGGACATTGAGACCTTTCGACGGACTGGCTTACGCCATACTAGAGCATGTTCAGTGATTCTGATCTTCCTGAACCACTTTAGATTGCCGCCCCTTGGTCGAAGGGCATACGACTTCTTCTTCAGTCTCGTTCAGCCCGGCGCGTACTTCAACGCCGCCAAATCGACGCTCGCGCTGGCGAAAAGCCTCATAAGCCGCATCAAGATCGGAAGACCGAAAATCCGGCCAATGAATCGGCAGGAATAAAAACTCGGAATACGCTGCTTGCCAAAGCAAAAGTTCGACAAACGCATCTCCCCACTGGTACGAATGATGAGGTCCGGATCGGGTATCCCGGCAGTATCGAGATTTGCGGAAATCAATTCACTGGAAATAGAGGCCGGATCAAGTCGCCCGGCAGCGACATCGCGCGCCAAACTTCGCACGGCGCGGACGATCTCATCGCGGGAACCGTAATTGAAAGCTATGATCAGGTTGAGGCCGCTATTGCGATGCGTAAGCGTCTCCGCTTCGGTCAGCAGCGCGCGGATATCGGCCGCTAGTTCCTCGCGCTCGCCAATAATGCTGACCCGCACATTATGGCGATGCAGTTCTGCAAGATCGCGACGGATGAAAATCTTCAGCAAACCCAGAAGGTCATTCACCTCCCCGGTCGGACGAGACCAGTTTTCTGAAGAGAATGCAAACAATGTAAGGTAGTCGAGACCACGATCCCCGGCTGCCCGTACGGTCTCACGAAGAGCTTCCACGCCCGCCCGGTGTCCCGCTGCGCGGCAAACTGCGCGCCTTAGCCCAACGGCCATTGCCATCCATAATAATGGCGATGTGGCACGGATCGGACATGACGAAGCTCTCCCTCAATGAAAACCATGCAAGTCCTAGACCTGCATGATCTCCCCTTCCTTCACTGCAACAACCTTATCCATTTCTGCAATGGTTTCGTCGGTCAGCTTCTGCACTTTTCAGATAGAACCCGGCTGTCATCCTGACTGATGAGGCTGTCCTTCTCCAGCTTTTTCAGTGTGTCCATGCCGTCACGACGAACATGACGGGCAGCGATACGACCCTGCTCGGCATACTGATGTGCAATCTTAACCAATTCCTTGCGGCGTTGCTCGTTCAATTCCGGCAGCGGAATGCGAAGCGTCATGCCGTCGGTAATAGGATTGAGACCGAGACCAGAATCGCGAATTGCGCGTTCCACAGCGCCCACCATGCTCTTGTCCCAAACCGAAACCGAAAGCATGCGCGATTCGGGAACGGTGATATTGGCGACCTGATTGATCGGCATCGTCGAGCCATAGGCTTCAATCACGATCGGCTCCAGCAAGCTTGCCGAAGCGCGGCCCGTACGCAGACCGTTAAGGTCATGCTTCAAAGAGTTGATAGCGCCTTCCATGCGGCGTTTCAGGTCGTTGATGTCAAAAGCATCACTCATGCATTTTCTCCTTCGATACGCAGCAAGGGTCGATCAATTATCGGAAACAATCGTGCAGCGCCCCTTACCTTGCAGAATTTCGGCCAAGCCGCCGTTTTCATGGATGGAATAGACTATTATCGGAATGTTGTTCTCACGCGCAAGGGCAACAGCAGCTGTATCCATGACTGCAAGCCCACGATCGAGAACTTCTTTGTGCGTCAAACGGTCAAACCGCGTTGCGTTCGGATCCTTCTTGGGGTCCGCAGAGTAGATTCCATCAACCTGCGTGCCCTTCAAAAGCGCATCGGCTTCAATTTCCGCAGCGCGAAGAGCTGCGGCCGAGTCCGTCGTGAAGAAAGGATTTCCGGTGCCGCCAGCAAAGATCACAACCTTGCCCTCATCCATATAGGCCGTAGCCTGTCTCTGCGAAAAGCTCTCACAGATTTCGGGCATGGCGATGGCCGAAAGCACGACTGAATCGACACCGATCTTGTGCAGGAGGTGCGCAGCGCCAGCGAATTGATGACCGTGGCCAGCATGCCCATGTGGTCGCCCGTCACACGGTCGCCGCCTTTGGAAGCCACAGCGACGCCACGGAAAATGTTGCCGCCACCGATCACGACGCCAACTTCAACGCCGAGCGACCGTGCCTGCTTGATATCGTTTGCAATGCGGTCCGCAACGGAAACATCGATCCCAAAGCCCTGACTGCCCATCAATGCCTCGCCGGAGGCTTTCAAAAGGACGCGTTTGTAGGCGGGCTTACCGGACATTGGATGCTCTCCGCAGATTGTGATCAAGTGGTTGTGTTGGGGTTCCGATACACGAAGGGCACCGCGTTGTCACGCGATGCCCTTCATAATCAAAAGCCTTTTCTGGCAATCAGCGCATTCCCAAAACAGAAACAGATCTCTAGGACAAGATGCGCTGAAGATCAGAGCCGTTTTAGCTCTTGACAGCAGCGGCTACTTCAGCAGCAAAATCGGTTTCTTCCTTCTCGATGCCTTCGCCGAGGGCGATACGGACAAAGCCGGTGATCTTGGCCGGCGCACCGATGGTCTTTTCAGCTTCCTTGAGGGCAGCTGCGACCGTCAGGTCAGGATTGATGACGAAAGCCTGCGAAAGAAGAACAACTTCCTCGTAGAACTTGCGCATACGACCTTCGATCATCTTCTCGATGATGTTGTCTGGCTTGCCGGATTCACGAGCCTGCTCGATGAAGATCGCCTTTTCGCGCTCGGCAGCAGCTGGGTCAACGTCTTCAGCGGTCAGAGCCAGCGGGTTGATGGCGGCAACGTGCATGGCAACCTGACGACCGAAAGCGTTTGCAGCTTCTGCGTCACCGGCGGTTTCGATTGCAACGAGAACACCGAGCTTGCCGAGGCCATCAGCGACACCGTTGTGGATGTAGGTCGCGACAACGCCCTGCGGGACGGTCAGCGCAGCCGAACGGCGGAAACCAATGTTTTCACCGATGGTGGCAACGGCGTCCTTTGCCGTTTCGGTAACGGTCTTGCCGTCAACATTGGCGCTGGCAACAGCTTCGGTCGAACCATCGGTCGACAGAGCGGCCTGGGCGATCTTGCGGACGAGATCCTGGAAAGCCTCATTGCGGGCAACGAAGTCGGTTTCGGAGTTGACTTCAACAACAACAGCCTTGTTGCTGGAAGATGCAACACCAACCAGACCTTCGGCAGCCGTACGGCCAGCCTTCTTGTCGGCCTTTGCAATACCCTTGGCGCGCAGCCAGTCAACGGCAGCTTCGATATCGCCATTGGTTTCAGCAAGTGCAGCCTTGCAGTCCATCATGCCGGCGCCGGTGAGGTCGCGGAGTTCTTTAACGAGAGATGCGGAAATGCTCATGTTGTCGCCTTTCATGAAAGCGAAGGCACACCGGATGGGTGTGCCAACTTTAACCGGCGCTTGGTTTCTGGATCGCGATTAGCCTTAGTATTGCACTTCAGGAATCACTACCCCGCACCGGGATGAAACGAGATTATCCACCCGCCCTATCGCTGATATGACGGATGGATGAAATCATACGCTGATTAAGCGCCTTCAGCCGGAGCTTCGAGGGCTGGCTCAACCGGAGCTTCAGCCTGTGCACCGATGTCGATGCCCATTGCGCCCTGCTGACGAGCAATGCCGTCGAGTGCTGCGCGAGCAATCAGATCGCAATAAAGAGCGATAGCACGTGCGGCGTCGTCGTTGCCCGGAATCGGATAGTCGATCTGGTCTGGATCACAATTCGAATCGATCACTGCCACAACCGGAATACCAAGGCGCTTGGCTTCCTGAATAGCAATCGCTTCCTTGTTGGTATCGATGATGAACATCAGGTCTGGAACTGAACCCATATCCTTGATGCCGCCGAGAGCACGATCAAGTTTTTCACGCTCACGCTCAAGATTGAGACGTTCCTTCTTGGTGAAGCCCTGGGCTTCGCCAGCTAGCACTTCATCAAGCTTGCGCAGACGCTGGATCGAGTTGGAGATCGTCTTCCAGTTGGTCATCATGCCGCCAAGCCAGCGCGCATTGACGTAGTACTGTGCCGAACGGTTGGCGGCATCGGCAATGATGTCCGAAGCCTGACGCTTCGTGCCGACGAACAGAACGCGACCGCCGCGAGCAACGGTGTCCGAAACGACCTTCAGCGCATTGTGCAGCAGAGGAACGGTCTGGGACAGATCGAGAATGTGGATGTTGTTACGGTCACCATAGATGTATGGTGCCATTTTCGGGTTCCAGCGGTGGGTCTGGTGGCCGAAGTGAACACCAGCTTCCAGAAGCTGGCGCATGCTGAAATCAGGCAATGCCATCTTTATTTTCCTTTTCCGGTTTAACCTCCACGGGCTGAGGCGATTTTCGCCACCGGAGGTTTTGCCGGATTTCTCCCGACAAAAGCCCAATCCCGTGTGTGGAATAGGCGCGCTGTTAACTGATCACGCCGCAAAATGCAAGTCGTCTACACAATATAGCGTCGTACAGGCGAACAAACACGCCAAACAGTATACTTATTTGCAAGTCGCAGCCTGCTTTGCCGCATCGTAGACATCAAGCTTCACAAGCTTTCCACGCATAGAGAAATCTCCATAGTCCATGGTGAGGTCACGAGTAATACCATTGCGGTAGAGCTTAAAATTGATACGGTAGATCGGCAGGCCATCCTGCTTTTCCTTGTCATCAAAATAGGCAATCGTTACCGGCCAGACCTGATCCTTGGAAAACTTGCCCATGATCTTGGTCTCATCGTCCGGTAAAGCTTGCTCCTTGCCGACGACGACAGTAGTGGCAACCACCCGATCAGCATCTTCGGAAGCATCGAAAAGCGATGTCTGGTAAAATTTCTGCCCGGCTTCCGCTTTGCCGATCAGTTCTTCCATGTGCCCGGTCGGGAACTGCGTTCCCTTGAGATCCAGCTTGTTTTCCTTCGGCTTGCTCAGTTCAACGATTGTCTTCCCGCCCTCAAGCTTCGCATCGCCGCGCACTTCCTTGACCAGTTCCTTGTCCACGAAGGTCTTGTTGACGAAGCGGAAGTTCTTTCCGTCCGCGCCCTCGAATGTCGTCGTCTGCTGGTCGGTCACGCGCTGCGGCTGTTCCTCCATATCAATGCGGGTCACGAAACGGAAATTGGTGGTGTAGCCCTCGCACGCAGATCCATTGAATTCATAGACCATACGACCGGTCAGACCGCTGATGCCCGATTTTTCATCGGCGCGATCCAGGGTCAGATCATAGACCGCCCGGTGTGGAACCAACGTTACCGTTGAGGCCGCATTGGCAATGCTGGCAAATCCGGCCCACATGCAAGCAGCCGTTCCGCTCGCCACAACCGCACTCTTGAAAAACGCATGCATGAATCTCCCGATGAGTTGACGCGCATGATAAAAACTCGTGGCGGAAGCGAGGCAAAAACGCACCCTTCCCAAAAGCTTCACCGATTCTGCCTATAGGTAGGTCACGAAGCACCTTTGCAAGCAAGGATTAATGCAATGACCGACACAATCGACAGTCGCCTTAAAATCTGGGCATATCCATTCCAGAAGCTGCGGCACCTGCTGCCAACTACGTTCCTTTTACCCAGAGCGGTTCCCTGCTTCTCACATCCGGCCAGCTTCCGCTGGACGGCGGCAAGCTTGTGCATACGGGCCGGATCGGCGATGAGCTGACGGTTGCGCATGGACAAGCTGCGGCGCGCGCCTGCGCCATCAACATCCTTGCTCAGGCAAAGGCCGCTCTCGGCAGCCTCGACCGCATCAAGCGCATTGTGAAGATCACCGTCTTTGTAGCCTCCACGCCTGATTTCGTCGAACAGCATCTCGTCGCCAATGGCGCCTCCGATCTCCTCGTGGCGGTTCTCGGCGATGCCGGCAAACACGCCCGCTCGGCTGTTGGCGTTGCGAGCCTGCCCTCAACGCACCTGTCGAAATAGAAGCGATCATCGAGGTTGCCTGAAATGACTTCCATCGACTGGATCAAGAAACGTCCGTTGCCCATCGCGGATTGCATGATCTCAACAAGGAGCGCTGGGAAAACACGCTTTCCGCGTTTGAGGCTGCAGCCAAAGCGGGTTTCGCGATCGAATGCGATGTTCATCTCACCCGTGACGGTGGCGTTGTCGTGTTTCACGACGATGATCTGAAACGTCTTGCCGATCACGAAGGCAACATCAGCGATTTGACGCTTGCCGAAGCCACCGCACTGAAGATCGGAGGCACTGCCGATCATGTGCCGACGCTTCGCCAGATGCTTGATCTGGTCGATGGTCGTGTTCCCTCGTCATAGAGCTGAAGGGCATCGAGGGCAAAGATGACGGTCTGGTTGCCGCTGTAGCCAAAGAACTGGCGTCCTATAAGGGTGAGGCCGCGATCATGTCTTTCGATCACCATCTGATCCGCCGGTTTTCGTCCGATGCGCCGGGAATTCCCGGCGGCCTCACCGCCGAAGGCACGCGCACGGAAGACTTTGAGCGACATTTCTCCATGCTAGCGCATGGCATCTCTTTCGTTTCCTATAACGTGCATCACCTGCCCAACCCGTTCGTGACCTTCGTTCGGGAGAAGTTGCAGATGCCGGTAATCAGCTGGACCGTCCGGAATCGCGAAATGCAAAAGCATAGCGATCTCAATGTCGACCAGATCACGTTCGAAGGCTTTGATCCACGCGCCCTCCTAGCTTGACGACAACACGCCGAACGCTGCAAAATATGCGCGATAACGGCAAAGGAATAGCGGTGAACGACGAAGATCCGCAGAATGAGCAAAGTTTTGTTCTTCGTGTCGTTGAGAATATCAGCGAATTCACGGCAGACGAATGGAACAGTCTTGTCGGCCTCCCGGCAGGACACGCATTATAATCCCTTCATTACCCGCAACTTCTTGCTTGCTCTGGAAGAATCAGGCTCGGTTTCGCAGAAAGCGGGCTGGCTTCCGCGCCATTTGCGCCTTGAAGATGATCAAGGCCGCCTCGTCGGTGCTGTGCCGAACTATCTCAAGGGACATAGTCAGGGTGAATATGTCTTCGATCATGGATGGGCTGACGCGTTCGAACGCGCCGGAGGTCGATATTATCCGAAATTTCGCCGCAGTGCCGTTTACCCCGGCCACCGGCCCACGCCTCCTCAATCACATCGCCTATGAAAACGAAGCGGTCCGTTTGGCGCTGGCTGGCGGATTGCGGGAACTGGCCGATCAAAGCGGCGTTTCATCGGCGCATGTCACATTTGCGCTGCCGGACGAGATTGCCGCGCTGGAGCGCGCAGGATTTCTTCATCGCACAGATCAGCAGTTTCACTTTAAAACAATGGCTTTAAAAGCTATGATGACTTTTGAATGAGCTTGTTTCGCGAAAACGCAAGGCATTGAAAAGGAACGGCGCGAAGCCCTGTCGGATGGCATCGAAATCGATTGGCTAACCGGTAGCGATCTCACAGAAGCCGTCTGGGATGATTTCTTCGCGTTTTATATGGATACCGGCAGCCGCAAATGGGGACGGCCCTATTTGAACAGGCAGTTCTATTCACTGATCGGCGAAAGCATGGCGGAAGACATTCTGCTCGTCATGGCCAAACGTAATGGACATTACATTGCCGGTGCGATCAACTTCATTGGTGGCGATACACTTTTCGGCCGCCATTGGGGCTGTATCGAAGATCGCCCATACCTGCATTTCGAGGTTTGCTATCATCAGGCAATCGATTTTGCGATTGATCGACAGCTCAGCGTCGTGGAAGCCGGAGCACAGGGCGAGCATAAAATCGCCCGTGGCTATGTACCGGTCACGACCCATTCGGCACATTACATCGTCCATGAAGGCTTTCGAAACGCCGTGCGCGACTATCTCGATCATGAACGTCGCGAAGTCGAACAAATTCAAAGCGCCCTGGAAGAACACTCGCCGTTCAGAAGTGCATAAGCCTGTCCGCCTTGCCTAACGCGACTTGATACGGTCTGATCCTGTCAAACATTTCGCATTGGAGAATCGCATGTCCGCCACCTATGACGACAACAATATCTTCGCCAAAATCCTGCGCGGCGAAATCCCTTCCACTCGCGTTTATGAAACGGATGATGTCATTGCCTTCATGGACGTGATGCCGCAAGGTACGGGTCACACACTGGTTGTGCCAAAAGCACCGTCCCGCAATCTGCTTGATGCCAAGCCGGAAACTCTTGCGAACGTTGTTCAGGTCGTGCAGAAAATCGCACAGGCTGTAAAGAAGGCATTCAATGCCGATGGTGTAACCGTCATGCAGTTCAACGAACCGGCCTCGGGCCAGACTGTCTATCACCTGCACTTCCATGTGATCCCGCGCTTTGAAGGCGTGGCGCTCAAGCCCCATACCGGACAGATGGAAGACGCAGCCGTCCTTTCTGCAAACGCTGAAAAATTCGTGCAGCGCTCTGATATGACTCATACTTTCAAAGTGTAAGCAGGCCGATTACCAGCAGGATTTCTGCAACCAGCACACCGACAAGCAGTCGCTTGCCGGTAATGATAAAGGCGGCAAATCCTGCCACGGCAGAACCCGCGCGGAGCCAAAGGGGCGAGTTAGCCAATTCTCCATTGGGATAGAGAATAAGCTGCGCGATAACACCTGCAACCAGCGCGGTCGCGACGCAGCGCACGAGAACAAGCGCCTCAGAATCCTCCCGTACCCGCCCGCCAACCAGCACGCCCATTACGCGGAACAGATAGGTTGGAAGTGCGCCAGCCAGCAGAATAAACAAAACGGCCACCACCAGGTCGAAAAACTGTCCCAGTTCATTCGGCTGCTCCTACGGCTATGCGGCGCATCCGATGAAACCCGAAGGCTATCAGCCCACCGAGAACACCCGTAATCAACAGGTCATAGCCCGGTGCCAGATGATGAAATATGGGAAACAGAATGATCCGGAAATCATTGCGACCTGCCCTGCCCGTTCTCTCGCCGAACGCCAGAGCGACGTCAGAAAATACATCGGCGTCAGCAGGAAAAGTGCAGCGAAAACGATAGGCGGAAAAGACGTCGATAACGAATAGACGATAGCCACGACAATCGCATTGGTTCCGACTAAAACCATCCCGATTCCGGCAAAATAACTGGTTCGCATATCACGCGGGATTTTGTGCAGCTCTTCCATGGCCATGACCCAAGCGGTGACGGCAACGAAATGACAAAGGGTCATCAATGTCAGCTTCCGCGTTTTAGGACCCTGCAACTCGGGAAGCAGCGCGACCACCATCGGCATCAAACGCACGGATGAAAGCCCCACCGCGAGAGCTGTGGCAGGCAAAGCCACACCTGCACTGATCGCTCCGATTAGAACGACCTTTGCCGGAAGCGCCCAGATAGTCAGTGTCATGAAAACGGCTTGAACGACGGTGATTCCGCTTTCAATTGCCAGTCCCGCAAAACCGATGAACGAACTCATCAGCAAAACAGCCGGGATACTGCAAATCCGCGTGCAGCCGCGCAAGAACCATCGCAGATGATGATCTTCTGATTTGTGTTCAGGATGATCGGAATGAATCGGTGACATTGCGTCACGTTAGAGCAAGCTCCGAGCAAGTTGCACCCGGTTTTACGCTCAGACCGGAAAACCTCAGTTTTCATTCACGCCAGTTTCATACTCAAAAACAGAACGGCCCTCCGAGAGAGCCGTTCAGATTGCTCGTTATTTCTTACGCGGGACTTTCGGCACCGAAGATTTGGTCGCCGCGGCCTTCGAAGAAGATTTCGATGCAGGTTCAGCCTTGCCAGCTAGTACCTTTTCCTTCTCGGCCTTCTTCGGAGCAGCCTTCTTGCGTTGCAGCTGCTTCTTTTCAGCAGGGATATCCTTCTTCGGACTTACCGGCTTATCAGCCACGCTTTCCAGCGACAAATCGGTCTTTCCGTCCGGTTTCGTCACGACATCCACACGGACCGTTCCACCATGCTTGAGTTTTCCGAACAGCACTTCATCAGCTAACGGCTTCTTGATGTGTTCCTGGATAACCCGCGCAAGCGGACGTGCGCCCATGCGTTCATCGTAACCCTTGTCAGCCAGCCAGGCAATTGCGCCTTCGGTCAGTTCGAAAGTCACGCCACGCTCGGCAAGCTGTGCCTCAAGCTGAAGCACGAACTTCTGCACGACCTGATGAATGACCGGAACCGGCAACGGACCGAACGGAATGATCGCATCCAGTCGGTTACGGAACTCAGGCGTGAACAAGCGGTTGATCGCTTCCATGTCATCGCCTTCGCGTCGCGTGGAACCGAAGCCGATTGCTGCCTTGGCCATATCCGACGCACCGGCATTGGTGGTCATGATGAGGATCACATTGCGGAAATCGATCTTCTTGCCGTTGTGATCGGTCAGTGAACCATGATCCATTACCTGCAACAGTATATTGAACAGATCCGGATGCGCTTTCTCGATTTCATCAAGCAGCAGCACGCAATGCGGATGCTGATCGACGCCATCAGTCAGGAGACCGCCCTGATCGAAGCCTACATAGCCCGGAGGCGCACCGATAAGCCGCGAGACGGTGTGACGTTCCATATATTCCGACATGTCGAAACGTAGGAGTTCCACACCAAGCGAGCTTGCCAGTTGCTTGGCGACTTCCGTCTTGCCGACGCCGGTCGGACCGGAGAACAGATAGGAACCGATTGGCTTGTCCGGTTCACGCAATCCCGCACGGGCGAGCTTGATAGACGCCGACAGCGCTTCGATCGCCAGATCCTGACCATAGACGACACGCTTCAATTCAGCATCCAGATGCGACAGAACCTGTTCGTCATCCTTCGATACCGACTTCGGCGGGATGCGAGCCATCGTCGCGATTGTCGCTTCGATTTCCTTCACGCCGATGGTCTTCTTGCGCTTGTTTTCAGGTAACAGCATCTGGCCGGCGCCGGTTTCATCAATCACATCGATTGCCTTGTCTGGCAATTTGCGATCCGAAATATAACGCGCAGACAATTCCACCGCCGTCTTGATGGCATCGACCGTGTACTTGACCTTGTGGAAATCCTCGAAGTAGGGCTTCAGCCCCTTCATAATCTCAATCGCATCCGGGATCGACGGCTCATTGACATCGATCTTCTGGAAACGGCGCACCAAGGCGCGGTCCTTCTCGAAGAACTGACGATATTCCTTATAGGTCGTCGAGCCGATGCAGCGAATGGCACCGGATGAAAGCGCAGGCTTCAACAGGTTCGATGCATCCATCGCGCCGCCCGAAGTGGCACCAGCGCCGATAACCGTATGAATCTCATCGATGAACAGGACCGCACCCGGATACTCTTCGAGCTCTTGACGACTTGCTTCAGACGTTCTTCAAAGTCGCCACGATAGCGCGTGCCCGCCAGAAGCGTGCCCATGTCGAGCGAGAAGATCGTCGCATCGGCAAGCGCTTCGGGAACCTGTCCTTCAACAATACGCTTCGCGAGACCTTCGGCAATGGCCGTCTTGCCGACGCCAGGATCGCCCACATAAAGCGGGTTATTCTTGGAACGGCGGCAGAGTACCTGTATGGTACGGTTGATTTCGCTATCACGCCCAATCAGCGGATCGATGCGCCCGGCCTTGGCCTTTTCATTCAGATTGACGCAATAAGCGGACAGCGCATCCTGCTTCTTCTTGGCGCTTTCTTCCTGTTCCGTGCTAGTACGTTCTTCGCTGGCACTTTCCGCGCCGCGCGGAGGGCGGGTTTCGTTGCTCTGCGGCCGTTTTGAGATGCCGTGCGAGATATAGTTCACGGCATCGTAACGGGTCATCTGCTGCTCCTGGAGGAAATAGGCGGCATGGCTTTCCCGTTCCGCGAAAATAGCAACGAGCACATTGGCACCGGTTACTTCCTCACGGTTCGAGGACTGCACATGGATGACCGCGCGTTGAATAACGCGCTGGAAGGCGGCAGTTGGCTTCGAATCTTCATCATAACCTGTGACGAGATTATCGAGTTCGCGATCAATATAATCAGTAACGATACGTTTGAGATGCTCAAGGTCGACGCTGCAGGCACGCATCACTGCTCCCGCATCCTGATCGTCGATCAAGGCAAGCAAAAGATGTTCGAGCGTCGCATATTCGTGATGCCGCTCGTTTGCTATTGTGAGGGCTTGATGCAGGGCCCTTTCAAGGCTTGGGGAGAACGATGGCATATGACCTCACTTTTCTCCATCACGCATTGCAGCGGATGCTGGTTTTGGCGGGCGAAATCCATGACCTGACTGACTTTGGTTTCGGCGACTTCGTATGTAAATACGCCGCACTCGCCGACCCCGTGATTGTGAACATGCAGCATGATGCGCGTGGCATCATCCTGGTTCTTCTGGAAAAACCGCTGCAGGACATGAACGACGAACTCCATGGGTGTGTAGTCGTCGTTGAGGAGCAGGACACGATAGAGGCTGGGCTTCTTGGTTTTCGGCTGTGTACGCGTTACCACAACGGTGCCGTTTTCCGGACCATTTCCGCCGTCGGTCTTGCTTTGCATGACTAAATCGAGATGCCTCATGAAACTATAATCCGGATGCCCATCTGCCTGACCCAACTTGCCCTATTATGTAGGTCGTCATGTGGTGATTTTAAGCCCTTCATTGGCACTTGCAACCGGGACTTATTGCAATAGCGAGGCTTGACACAGTTATGTGCCATCGTCCGAATGAAAGGCCCTCGCAAAACAGGCCTATATATAAAATAGCCGATGCGATACAGGCCCCATAAACAGCCCCTCTAATACTTGCGGGCCATAAACTGCGCTCAATAGAAAGCGGATTACAAATTGCCGTTTCGGCATATGAAAAAAATACTAATTTACATACATAATCAAAATAATAATAAACGCATTTCAAACTAGCGACTTTTCAGAACACACATACTCGAGAGGCTGCCCCCTTCCAACCAAATAAGGCAGCAGTAGATTAAACTCGCGAAAGCGAGTTTTTGTGTTTCTGGCGCAACCTTCGCTCCATTGAGATACAAACCGTATTAAAACGACACATCTTCGTGAGCAGTCGAAACAGGCATATGCGGCCCCACGCAGGCATTGCCGCTTTTCAAAATTTTTCCGAAATTTATGAACAACGCAGTTACCATAAACGGATTGGTAACGCTGATGGCAGTAGGATCACCGAATTAGACGCTGTGTGCCTTTTGTGCAGCAGTTCAAAAATCCGGGATACAGGTAGGTCATCATCGTGCGTACCGCATTTAGTAAAGTCGCATATGCCTTGAAAAGAGCGGCGCAAGCCACCCTTCTTCTTGCAGTTGTAACGGGGTGTTCAACAGCTTCGACAACGATACCGGCGATAGCGGCAAGCGATAGATATGCAGCTATTGTAATTGATGCGAATACCGGCAAAACACTTTTGCCTCGAATGCGGATGCCCAACGCTATCCTGCGTCCCTCACTAAAATGATGACCCTATACATGCTGTTCGAGGCAATGCAGGCCGGCCGCATGAACAAGGACACACGTATCCCCGTGTCCGCCTATGCGGCCGCACGTCCGCCTACGAAAATCGGCTTCCGTTCGGGACAGAGCATTCGTGCTGAAGATGCCGCGCTTGCCATGATTACGAAATCCGCCAACGACGTAGCCACAGCTGTCGGTGAATATATCGGCGGCTCCGAAGAACGTTTCGCTCAGATGATGACAGCGAAGGCGCGTCGCCTTGGTATGCGCAGCACGACGTTCCGCAACGCATCGGGCCTGCCCAACATGGCACAGCATACGACTGCACGTGACATGGCGATCCTCAGCATTGCGCTTCGCCAGCACTTCCCAAATGAATTCTCCTATTTCTCGCGTCGCAGCTTCGTTTTCCGCGGACAAACCATCAACGGCCACAACCGTTTGCTCGGTCGTGTCGAAGGCGTGGATGGCATCAAAACCGGTTATACAAATGCATCCGGTTATAACCTGGCTTCCTCAGTCAGCTTGGATGGTCGTAGGCTTGTAGCCGTCGTTATGGGTGGTAATACCGGTGCCAGCCGCGACGCCCATATGACTCAGCTGATCCGCAAATATCTCCCGATGGCAACGCGCAGCCGCAACGCTGCACCGTTGGTCGCCATGCGTAACGATGCACCGCAGGTCGTCGCTTCGATTGATCTTCCAAAAGCTAAGAATGCACCTGTTCCGGTGAACCGTCAGGTAGTGGCCGTGGAAGATGTCATCAACAATGAAAGCGGCGAAGGCGACAGCGACCAGCCACAGGTTCTGGCACTTGCTGCACCAACTGCGCGTCCGGCTGCGCTTGCTGCACAGGCGGCCATTCGCCCAACTCCGAAGGCCGCCGTTCCGTCTGCGCAGGGCGAAGATGTCGATCCAGTCACGACCGCATCCGCTCCTGCTGCTGGTGGCTGGGCGATTCAGATTGGCTCTCTGCCTAGCGAAGACCAGGCACGGGACATGCTGGCCAAGGCTTCTGCCACGGCGGGTAGCATGCTGCGCGCAGCGTCGCCCTATACCGAGACCTTTAACAAAGGTAGCACAACTTTTACCGCGCGCGCTTTGTTGGATTCTCTTCCAAGCAGGCCGCATGGGATGCATGCACATCGCTGAAAAAGAAAAATTTCGGCTGCTATGCAATCGCGAACTAATCGATTGCGAGGGGCTGTGCTCCCTCGTCGCCAGTTTCAAACCCGAATTTGTAATGCGTAGAGGGTTTCGAGATGTCAAATATGAGAGAAACTTTCGGTCAACCACCGTTCAAAACAGCTGACTGGACTCACGATGAAGGTAAAGCCTCAGCGTTCGGAGCGTTATTCTCGGTACAAGGTCTCAAGCAGACAGCCCTGCGAATTGCCGACGTAAGACGCGGCACCGGCTTTCAGACCAAAGATCTCGTCGGGCTGCTCGTCTGCCATGCGGCCCGCAACAAGCGACTGGTTCAGCCACGAGCTTCCATGCGGATGACCCTGCCGGTGAATTTCGACCGAGTTTCAGTTCGTCTGACGATAGAAAACTGATAGATCACAGATGAAATGATAAAGGGCCTGCCGGTTAACCGCAGGCCCTTTATCATGAGTCAACTTCAAAGCAATCCTAGAGCTGCCAGCTCCTGCCGCAATTCTGCAGGCAAGGCAGCTCTGCCCGTTTTACCGGCGGCCTCATCACGCGGGACTTCATTTTCAGCTAGATAGCGCCACCCCTGAAAGGCGCGGCGCGGCTGCCACTCGGTCGGAATGATCCTGGGTTCGAGAACAAGATGGCAGCGATTGATGCCCTGTTCGTCCGTGAACGGGCGGACATCCAATAAACGCTGACGGCATTGGACATTGCCCTTGATAACCCAGTAGAGCGAACCGCCTTCCAGCAGCTCATCAATCCGTTTCGGCACCATTCTCGTTGTATGAAACTGCTCCGGCATCAAACCGGCAGCGCGCTGTTCCGCAAGACGAAAATCGATCCATGCTGCGAGATCTTCTATACTGTCACAGCCGACGCAAAGTTTGACGAGATTGAGAGCCATAGAGGTGATTTAGCCAAGACGAATGCAAGCTTCAAGCCTGAAGCATCGCATTCCGTCCAGAATCGCTAATCAACAGGCGACCACGTTCACGGCGAGACCGCCCTGACTGGTTTCCTTGTAACGCTCGCTCATATCGTGACCGGTCTGGCGCATCGTCTCTATACAAGCGTCGAGCGGCACAAAATGCTTGCCGTCACCCTTCACCGCCAGCGATGCCGCAGTCACTGCCTTCACAGCACCAAGCGCATTACGCTCGATACAAGGTACCTGCACAAGCCCAGCAACCGGGTCGCAAGTCATGCCAAGATGGTGTTCCAGTGCTATTTCAGCAGCATTCTCAATTTGCTCAGGCGATCCACCAAGCACAGCGGCAAGACCCGCCGCGGCCATGGCCGATGCTGATCCCACCTCGCCCTGGCAACCGACTTCGGCACCTGAAATCGATGCATTGTGCTTGATGACACCACCGATCGCAGCCGAGGTGAGGAGGAAATCCCTGATACCTTTTCATCGGCATCATCATGAAAATGCAGGTAATAGCGCAGAACTGCTGGCACGACGCCTGCGGCACCGTTTGTCGGTGCAGTCACAACCCTGCCGCCGGATGCATTTTCCTCATTGACGGCCATGGCATAGACAGACAGCCAATCATTCGCCAGAAGCGGGTTGCTGCGGTTGTTGCGCCAATCGTCCTGCAGCTTGTCGTGAAGCTGTCGCGCACGACGGCGAACATTCAGACCACCGGGCATCACACCATCACGGCTCAAGCCGCGCTCGATACAGCCGCGCATGGCTCCCCAAATGCGATCAAGACCGCTGTCCAGATCACCGCGCGCCATATGTTTTTCTTCGTTAGCCCGTTTCATTTCGGCAATCGACAACCCGCTGTCGTGAGCCATCTCAAGCATTTCAGCGGCACTGCGGAACGGAAACGGCACATCGGCCTTATCGTCCGTTTCGCCCCGCTGCGCTGAACACGGCTCGCTTCTTCGGTCACAACGAAACCGCCGCCGATAGAAAAATAAGCACGACGTAACAGAAGATTGTCGTCGGCATCGAATGCGGAGAAAGCCATTCCGTTAGCATGCCCCGGCAAAGGCGTTTTCCGATCCAGCACAAGATCAATCTTGGGGTCGAAATGATAGGCTGGATGCCCGTCAGGGTTTACCTTCTTCTCGGCGAAAACCTTCTCAATCTCGACGTCCATGATGTCGGGATCAACCGTATCAGGCAGATGACCGCAGAGCCCCAGAATAACGGCGCGATCCGTCGCATGTCCAACGCCGGTATAAGCCAGCGAGCCGTGCAGACTCGCTTTCAACCGGTGGATTTTCGAATGCGCAGGCCGTGGCCAGTTTCCGCTGACTATTTCGTTGAGAAACATGCGCGCGGCCGTCATTGGGCCCATCGTATGCGAACTGGAAGGCCCAATACCAATCTTGTAAAGATCGAAAACCGACAGAAACATTCCACACCTTCTGCAGCCATCATGTGGCTGATTGATCCCTGATCGCAACGTCGCTTGCGATTTGCCTGATCGTCCATTTTAGACAAAACTCGGCAAAAGTCGCTAACGCGAAGACCGCGCATCTCTATCAGATAGTGTAGGAAAGGATCAACGCAAACGGAATGCCGAAATGCGGCATCAAATTTCCGTAATACGCAACGCCGCCTGACTTCTAGACGGAGAACAGATAAGCCATGAGGATGACAGCAGCGAGACCAATGACTGCCCAGAGCGTAACGCCCCAGCAGGATTTTTGAACGGTTTCGTCCATGGAGATTATGGCAACCTTGTTGTGCAACTCTTTTACACAGCATCCTTCACAACGCTGTTACCAATCATATAGCTTCGTGATGTCCGGAACGCAACGATGAAAAGCGGCTGAATTGCGGCGACAGGTTTTAAGCGCCAGACACGCACCCTCAATAAGTGATATTTATCAATAAGTTACCTATGAATAACCTTAACAAAAGCTTTAAAGTGGCGGCAAAATGCGGCATCAGGGTTGAGGCAGAAGCATATCTGTCTTGCCCGCTAGCCGGTAGGCGGTTAGCCCAACCCATTCACGCACGGCCACACCGAACCGCGAAAGCGCTTCATTCGGAGATTCCAGATAAAGACCAAAACGCTCACTAGCGCGCGTTTTATAGTCTACTGGCCAAGCGACAACGTCGAAGTTCGCCTTGCGAAAACAACCGATGGATCGCGGCATATGATATGCGGAGGTGACCAGAAGCCAGGTATCGCCCGACTGCGGATGAGCCAATTCCTTCGAGAAGACCGCATTCTCGACGGTATTGCGAGATTTGTTTTCATAAATATAACGCTCGCCTGAAAAGCCGAGATCAATCAGCATCTGCCGCGTGCTATCCGCTTCTTTGGCGGATTTTTCAAAAAGGCGCCCTCGCCGCCGGAAATAATGACTTTAGCGTTCGGATACAGCCTTGCCAGCCGCATTGCCTCAAAAATCCGATCAGCCGCGCTGTTCAATTCAAAACCTTTGCGCCCTGCGTTGATCTCTCCGTTCATATAGCCGCCAAGAACGACTATTCCGTCGACCCGTTGCGGCATTTCATCCGGCTTTGCAAAACGGTCCTCCAATGGAGCAAGCAGAACAGCACCAAGTGTCGTGAAGGCCGCAAAGAATAGAATAATTATCGACACCCCAACACGCTCATACTGAGCCGATGTAAGCTACGCCACATGGCCAGAAAAGCAATCAGGATTAAAATGATGATGATCGTAACAGGTTGAAAAACAGCCAAAAATCTTCGAAAGACTATAAAACAACCAAAACTCTCCAATATGAGGCACCTACCCGCATCCATGCCAGCACGAATCCGTGTGCACCCGCATACTATAGTGTTGCAAAAGGCTGTGTTAGAGATTTGCCATGAAACGAAAAACACCGGACGTTGTTATCCAGCCGGAAGGAACCATGTCTAACATCACGACCCAGGATACTACACCTTCCTTTCGTGTTCGCCTCGGGCGCATCGACATTGCACGTGGATCGCGCTGATCGCCATGGCGATCTACCATTTCGGCTGGGACCTCGAGTTTTTCGGTTATATGGCTCCGGCCACGACTGCCCACGGGGCTGGAAGCTTTTCGCCCGCTGTATCGCTTCAAGCTTCCTGTTTCTGGTCGGCTTCAGCCTCGTCCTGGCGCATGGCAAAGGCATTCGCTGGAAGCCGATGGCGAAACGGCTGGTCCAGATTGCTGCCGCTGCAGCCGCTATTTCAGCCGTCACATGGTATATGTCACCAGACAGTTTCATCTTTTCGGAATCCTGCATCAAATCGCTCTGGCAAGTGTGCTTGGTCTTCTTTTGTACGCCTACCCGCACTAGTAACATTGGCCGTTGCAGCATTTGTCATTAGCGCTCCGCTCTATGCCCGCACCGATATTTTCAACCATCCAGTATTGAGCTGGGTTGGTCTTTCGACCGTGATGCCGCGCTCGAATGATTATGTGCCGCTGTTTCCGTGGTTCGGTGCGGTTCTCATCGGCATAGCGGGTGCACGCATTTTTCAGCGCTTCGGATGGCTTCAGCTATTGGCGGGCGGAATCAGACCACAATTTCTGGAAACGCCTCTGACTTTCATAGGCAGGCACAGCCTGGCTTTCTATCTCATTCATCAGCCGGTGCTGATCGCACTGGTTTATGCGTTCTCGCAACTGATGCCCCGGCACAGCCTGCGCCGCGTGAGGCTTTCACGCAGTCCTGCGTCGCCGCATGCCTTCAGAATGGTGGCGAACAGCTATGTCGGCAGTTCTGCGGCTGTGTCGTGGCGGAACTGGACAAGGCTAAACTGTTCGATGACGTCTTCAGCGGCAAGATCGACCAGGAGAACAACAGAACCGTCCAGAGTATCGCACAAATGTGCTCTCCAGTGCCCGATTCTCAGTAGAGTTGATCAGGTATTGACGCCGAGTTCGGCGAGACGCTCGATACAGGATTCCTCGATCTGGTCGAGTTCACCCAGCGTCTCCTCAATATCGCGCCGCTTCTGACGAAGATCGTCACGTTTTTCCTCGACGCGCTTCATAAGCAACTTCAGCTGTCCGGTCTCACCGGGCGGCTCACGATACATCTGAATGATCTCGTGAATCTCCGCAATAGAAAAGCCGAGCCGCTTGCCCCGCAGTATCTGCTTCAAAAGATGACGGTCGGCAGGGCGAAATAGTCGCGTGCGACCACGTCTCACAGGAGAGATCAAGCCTTCATCTTCATAGAAGCGCAAAGTACGGGTCGAAATACCAAACTCGCGTGTCAGCTCTGTGATCGTATAATATTCGCGCACCACAACATTCCTGCCTTATATCAAGCGAACCTGGCTCTAACCGAATTGGCTCAGAGCCCAACGTTGTGCTCCTGCATTTACGTAAAAGTCAACATTAAACAGATAAAATTAAAATACTTCTAGCTAGAATTTGACCCCGAACTGTAATGATCAAGTCAGCGCATCACCCAAAACGACTTCTCCACTCACAAAGAGCATTAAGCGGAAAACCCAGCATTTACGTTAGTTTCGAGTTGAATGCGACTTGCCATCATATTGCCGCTCATGCGTTATGAACTTGCGGAAACCAGTTACAAACGGCGATTCATGCGGCGCTCTATAAAATTTACTTTAATCGGACTTGTCGTCATCGCCTTGATGGGTGCTGCCCTTTTGCCGTTGAACCAATCGTAGTCAAGATCGGGGAAGGCTCGATTCGCCAGCTCGCCAGAGATGGTAATTTCTGCCAGACAGACCAGTGCGACGAAGGCATGAATTACGCGTTGGGGTTTCTTGAAACCAATTATGGCCTGTCGCCTCACGACGTTAAATGGTGTATGGGCGTCGATGTAATATCCATTATCGGTTGCCATTCGGCAACCAGCTGAAAACATCAATCACCGACCGCATGTATCAACGCTGTGGCGACCCCAAACGAGATGAACCGCCCGGCAATCATACGAACGAATAAAGGCCGCTCTTCATGAAGCGATTTTTGCGCATTGGCGCCTGGACAGTACTTCTGGCCGTCCTTGCGGTCACGATTAGCCCGATAAAATTCCGTCCCATAACGGGCGAACCTGCAGATCTGGAGCGCTTTGTTGCTTTCTTTCTGGTCGGTGCGCTATTTGCCCTCGCCTATCCTCGCCACTGGATGGGTGTACTTCTGCTGACAGTCGGCTGCGCCGCACTTTCGAGCTGATGCAGCGCCTCGCCCCGGACGTCATGGCGAATTCATCGACTTTGTTTTCAAAGCTGCCGGGGCCATATTTGGTATTGCTGTTGGCTATGGCCTCAGCCTTATCCGTCCTTTCCGGCAGCAAAACTGATCAGGCTGCTGGAATAGCTTGCAGCCTGTCGCGGGCCGATTCACGCATGAATTCCAAATGGATCGAACGCAACAAAGCCGCCAGATCGTCATTGGCTGCAGCAAACCGTCCGCGCCCTGCTGCCTTGCACATCAAAGCCGATATCTCAGCCGCGCCCATCCGCTTTCGCCCGGCAGCAACTGCCCGCCACGCCTCAATGGCAACAATCAAGGGCGTGTGCGTGGCATCGCTCAATCCGGCAGAGCGAAGTAGCGCGGCAAGCGCAGCCGGACGACCGCCGGAAATAATCGCACAGATCCGAGCGTCGTCGAGATCGGAAAGCGCAGCAAGCAGGCCCGCGAAGAAATCTATACGTCCTCCGGCAACGGCGCGGATAACGAAACTGGTCGTGATTTCTCCACGCAGACGCAGATGCTCCACCAGCGCCGGCAGTTCTTCCTGCGAACAGTTTTCTGCCAGCTGCATTGATGCGCGAGCCGTCGCATCACTCACCACCTTATTGGCACGACGCTCCCCGAGAAGCATTTTCACCAGCGGGAGATTGCAGGACATCCCCTACTTTCACTGCCAGAAGATGACGGCATTCTGCCGGAAGTTGGGGATGAGCCAGCAAGGCCTCCCGCACGAGAGCGTCATGCCCACAACGCTCACTGATGCGCCGAAACGAAACCGATGCGATACGGGCGCAGCTATTAAACAGCATTTCCGCGACTGCTTCACTGTTTCCGACCTCTGCAATTGCTGCAGCAACTGCAAGCGAAACACGAGGACGCGCCGCAATCAAAACCTGAATCGAAGGGGCACCGTATGCCACACGATCAATCAGATCCGCATCGCTGAGAAGCGTCGAGCGTGCAAGAATGTATCCCGCAACCTCCGGCTGGTCAGCGGCAAGAGCCGTCACAATATGCAGGGGCGAATGCACGCTGGTTGAAAGCACATCAGCCATCGCCATACGAACTTTCGGAGAAGGATCATCGAGCAGAAGCGTCAAAGCAGCCTCCGCCCGCGCACGAACATGGTCCGATTGAATCTGGTCTATACATTGCCGAGCCATCCGAGCAGCGCGCACTACGCGCATAGCTACCGACTCGCAGCCGCCGACAAGCCCATCTTTTCGATATACATTCTGGCCCCGCTCCAGATCGTTCTTGTATTCGAAAAGATTAAATTAAAATGGTTTACGAGCGGTTTACCATGTTTGTTAACCGCATTGCCGCAGCATGGAACCGAACGCGTTTTCACTCGTTTTATCGTCATTAATTCAACGGAGACTTCAAATGGCCGACGAAAAGATTACGAACGACATCCAGCAGGCTCTCGAAAAGCAGGTTGCCGATATGCGCGCAGAGTTAAAGCGCCTTTCAAAATCGCTGGCCTCACATTCTGGCGAACTGAGGGAACGTGCGGAAGACGCGATGGATGATGCGTCCGGTCGTTTCCGTCATGCAGCTCAAGCCGTGCGTGAACGCGGTCAGGTGGTTGCCGAAACGGTTCGCGAAAATCCGGGCACGGCCACGACACTTTTGGAACTGCCGGAATCATCGGCATTCTCATCGGCGTTGCCATCGGCTGTGCCATTTCTGATCGACGCTGACAGCAATACCCACTCCAGCGTTCATGCCGCGCTTGATGCGCGGGCATTATTTGTACTCTTTACCAAAAGCTGTGGTCTGCTAGCTGCTTGGCATTGGCAATTTGCCACCGGTCGCAGCCTACCCGGTCAAAACAAGGACAAGCGCAATAATGCGCTCCAAGACTGCGACGTGGCTTGAAACAAAGGCACGTAAATGTCTGAAAAGACGATATATTCCGACCTAAAGCAGCTTGGCTCCAACGCGTCGATCCCGCAAAATCCGGAAGATGCCATTCTTGAACGAGTCATAAATCCGCAAGCCGGAACGGCTTACTGTGTTCGCTTCACAGCACCTGAGTTCACTTCGCTATGCCCGATGACAGGGCAGCCTGATTTCGCCCATCTCGTAATCGACTATGTCCCCGGACAGTGGTTAGTTGAAAGTAAATCCCTCAAACTGTTCCTATTTTCCTTCCGAAATCACGGCGCATTCCATGAAGATTGTACGGTCACTGTCGGCAAACGCCTAGTGGATCTGCTTGAGCCGGAGTGGCTCAGGATCGGCGGTTACTGGTATCCGCGCGGCGGTATTCCCATCGATGTTTTCTTCCAGACAGGAGCAACACCGCAGGACGTCTGGATACCGGAACAGGGTGTGGCCAACTATCGTGGTAGAGGGTAGTTGATCGGCGCGCTGTTGCGACTGAAGATCACGATCCCTATTATAGAACTGACAACATGGCCGTCTGAAAGGATCCCCATGAAAAACTTCGCTATTCTGATTTCTCTGGTCGTGCTTGCCGGATGCGGGGAGCCAGCAAGGCAGCCATGGATACAGGCAAAAGCTTTGACCGTTTCGCCTGCATGTCGCGCAATTTCAAGGGTGAGCCGCCTTGCCCACAACCAGAAGGCACAAACCAGCCAGTGCAATAAAATCAGAGGAGGTCCGTCATGGCTATCGAACCCAAGGAAGTTCTCAATTTCTGGTTTTCGCCCAAGATGCGGGAAAACTGGTTCAGCAAAAGCGACGAAATCGACGCTGAAATTCGCGAGAAATTTTCAATAGCTTATGAAGATGCCCGCGCCGACAAGTTCGAACACTGGAAACAGCAGCCAGAAAGCGCACTTGCGCTCACAATTCTATTCGACCAGTTTCCGCGCAATATGTTCCGCGGCTCCCCGTTCTTTCGAATGTGACGGGCTCGCCCGAGATGTGGCGGCGCAAGCACTCGATCATGATTTCGACCGGAAGCTGTCACCAGAACAGCGCCAGTTCTTCTATCTGCCGTTCATGCATAGCGAACATCTGAGCGACCAGAAACGTTGTGTGGATCTCTACGAAAGGCTCGGCGACGAGTTCTCGCTCGGTTTTGCTCGTCAGCATCACGATATCATCGAACGCTTTGGACGCTTTCCTCATCGCAACAAGGTGCTGGGGCGCAATACGACCCTTGAGGAAGCTGAGTTCCTCAAGGAACACGCTGGTTTCTGATCTTCAGAGCAGCCGATACGGCAAAATTCCGCGACGGTCGTGATCGACTGCCAATCTGCTTTTAAGCGGCGGAACGGCGCGTTGCACACATTCAGCGCGCTCGCAAATACGACAGGAAACACCGATCGGATCGAAGGCAGAGCGGACAGCAATATCGAGCCCATCCGCGTAGACGAAGTCCTGCGCATAGGCCACCTCGCAGCCAAGGGCGATGGCATAGCGCCGCTGAGGTGCATTGAAGCCCCTTCGCTCTTGGTCAGCTCTGTCGCAATGCAAAGGTAACGCGCACCATCCGGTGTTTCAGCGAGCTGTCGAATAATCCGTCCCGGCGTCTCGAATGCCTGATGCACATTCCATAGAGGGCACGCAGCCCCAAACCTGGCAAATTGCAGCTTGGCAGCGCTATGTCGTTTCGTGATGTTTCCAGCCCTGTCTATGCGCGCAAAAACACCGGCACGCCGCGCTGGCCGGAGCGCTGCAAGGTGCTGAGCCGATGCGCGACCTGTTCAAGGCTTGCCCCAAAACGTGACGCTAACAGTTCCAGATCATGGCGCAGCTCTTTAGCCGCTGAAAGGAATGTCTGATAAGGCAGCATCAGCGCCCCGGCAAAATAATTGCGCAAGCCAATCTTGCAAATTTCAATTGCCTCGCCAGATCGAAAATCCGCCCGATGGGCAATCGTGTTTACCAGTTCTTCCATCTCCAGTTCGGCAATCTGGAACGCGATCTGAAAATTCCGGGTTGAAGCTGGTGAATAGGGATTGAGATAAAGCACCTTTGCCGTTGGATCGAACCGACGCAAGACCGCTTCTTCCGGTCCGGCTCGCGCTATATGCACCCGGTGATGCTGCTCCATATATTGCGGCAAAGCCACTCCAATGTCCCGGCCCGGAATATTTAGCTCCGCTGCAAGCTTTTCTGCGGCAATATCAATCTCATGTACGTAATTGTCGATAAAATGGAAAAAGTCGCGAACTTCCTCGTAAGGCGCAGGCTCGGCGGTGGAAGGAGCGCGACCAAGCTGATTATCCAGGCTTGCCAGCTGTTCGCTGTTGCGGCGATAGGCCTGATGACAGGCGATCAGTGCATGAGCCAGCCCCGGCGCATTTTGCGTAATGAGCTTGAGTTCCTGCAAATTCGGCTTGTAGTTGTCGAAAACGGATCGGCCAGCGCTTCGGAAACGGCTGAAAGCAACCGATCGTCATCACCCAATGAAATCGCGCCTATATCGATCTGGTAGTTTTCAGCCAGAGCCAGTAAAACGGCTGCAGAGACAGGCCGCTGATTATTCTCGATCTGATTGAGGTAACTCGTTGAAATACCAAGCCGTTCGGCAAAGCCCGACTGGGTTGCCTTATGTTGCTCACGTATTTCACGTATCTTTCTGCCGATATAAAGTTTTCTCGGTGCCATTTTTGCAAATTCGCATTTCGCTATTTGCAAATTTATATCTTACACAATCGCACCTTTTCAAGCTTTTCCAGAACGCCTTCGGATTTTAAGCAGAAAGGAGAAAAAGACTATCTTTTCAGTTTCATAACTCGCCTTTCAAAGGCCGCCCAAAAATGGGGACTTTATGCAGGAACTTCTTGAACAGCTCGAATCCCGTCGCGCGGAAGCCCGCCTTGGCGGAGGTCAGCGCCGCATTGATGCTCAGCACGGCAAAGGCAAGCTCACAGCCCGCGAAAGGATCGAAGTGCTTCTCGACGAAGGCTCGTTCGAGGAGTTCGACATGTATGTCACCCATCGCTGCACCGACTTCGGCATGGAAAAGCAGAAAGTTGCTGGCGACGGCGTGGTGACAGGCTGGGGCACGATCAACGGTCGGCAGGTCTATGTGTTCAGCCAGGATTTTACCGTTCTGGGCGGTTCATTGTCTGAAACCCATGCGCAGAAAATCTGCAAGGTCATGGATATGGCCATGAAAAATGGCGCGCCGGTGATCGGCCTCAATGATTCCGGTGGTGCGCGCATTCAGGAAGGCGTTGCGTCGCTCGCGGGCTACGCTGACGTATTCAAGCGCAACGTAGATGCATCCGGTGTGGTGCCGCAGATCTCCGTCATCATGGGCCCCTGCGCTGGCGGTGCGGTCTATTCGCCTGCCATGACCGACTTCATCTTCATGGTGCGTGACAGTTCCTATATGTTCGTGACAGGCCCCGACGTGGTGAAAACCGTCACCAACGAAATTGTCACGGCGGAGGAACTGGGCGGTGCCTCGACCCACACCAGAAAATCATCGGTCGCCGACGGCGCTTATGAGAACGATATCGAAGCGCTGGAACAGGTCCGCATTCTGTTCGACTTCCTGCCGCTCAACAATCGCGAAAAGCCGCCCGTACGTCCGGTATTCGACGATCCGGCGCGGCTCGAAATGCGGCTCGACACATTGATTCCCAGATAGCGCCACCAAGCCCTACGACATGAAGGAGCTTATCCACGCGCTGGCAGACGAAAGCGATTTCTTCGAAATTCAGGAATCTTTTGCGAAGAACATCATTACCGGCTTCATCCGCATGGATGGACAAACCATCGGTGTGGTTGCAAACCAGCCTATGGTGCTTGCCGGTTGCCTCGACATCGATTCCTCGCGCAAGGCTGCCCGGTTCGTTCGCTTCTGCGATGCCTTTAACATCCCGATCCTAACTCTTGTCGACGTCCCGGGCTTCCTGCCGGGCACGGCACAGGAATATGGCGGTGTCATCAAGCACGGCGCAAAACTGCTCTTCGCTTACGCCCAAGCAACCGTTCCCATGGTTACGCTCATCACGCGCAAGGCCTATGGCGGCGCCTATGATGTGATGGCCTCGAAACATATCGGCGCTGATATCAATTATGCGTGGCCGACGGCGGAAATCGCAGTTATGGGCGCCAAGGGTGCAACGGAAATCCTCTATCGTTCCGAATTGGGCGATATCGAAAAAATCGCCGCCCGCACGAAGGAATATGAGGAGCGCTTTGCCAATCCGTTCGTGGCCGCTGAACGTGGCTTCATCGACGAAGTCATCATGCCGCATTCTTCACGCCGCCGCATCGCCCGCGCCTTTGCCAGCCTGCGCAATAAGCAGCAAAGCACGCCGTGGAAGAAGCACGACACCATTCCGCTGTAAGATTGCTATGGGTACGATAAAATGATCAAGAAAATTCTCATTGCCAATCGTGGCGAAATTGCATGCCGGGTCATAAAGACGGCGAAGAGAATGGGCATCGCAACGGTGGCGGTCTATTCTGATGCCGACCGCAACGCCCTGCATGTAAAATGGCCGACGAAGCAGTCCACATCGGACCAGCGCCCTCCAATCAGTCCTATATCGTCATCGACAAGATTCTCGCGGCGATCAAGGAAACTGGCGCGGATGCAGTGCATCCCGGCTACGGCTTTTGTCGGAAAATCCGCGCTTCGCTGAAGCACTGAAGGACGCCAATGTTACCTTCATTGGCCCGCCGGTGAACGCAATTGACGCGATGGGCGACAAGATCACCTCGAAGAAACTTGCAGCCGAAGCCGGTGTTTCTACCGTACCCGGTCATATGGGTTTGATCGAAGACGCCGACGAGGCGGTTCGCATTTCCACATCCATCGGCTATCCTGTGATGATCAAGGCTTCTGCTGGCGGCGGCGGCAAAGGCATGCGTATTGCATGGAACGACGACGAAGCCCGCGAAGGATTCCAGCTTTCACGCAATGAGGCCAAATCCTCTTTCGGCGACGACCGGATATTCATCGAAAAATTCGTCACCCAGCCGCGCCATATTGAAATTCAGGTTCTGGGCGACCAGCACGGCAACGTCGTCTATCTTGGCGAACGTGAATGTTCCATTCAGCGCCGTAACCAGAAGGTCATCGAAGAAGCACCTTCGCCATTCCTTGATGAAGCGACCCGCAAGGCCATGGGCGAGCAGGCCGTGGCTCTCGCAAAGGCCGTTGGCTATTTTTCGGCGGGCACGGTGGAATTCATCGTTGACGGCAGCCGTAACTTCTACTTCCTTGAAATGAATACGCGTCTACAGGTCGAGCATCCAGTGACGAGCCATCACCGGCATCGACCTTGTGGAAGAAATGATCCGCATCGCTTCCGGTGAAAAGCTCCGTTTCGGCCAGAGCGACATAAAGCTGAACGGTTGGGCGATGGAAAGCCGCCTCTACGCGGAAGACCCATATCGTAACTTCCTGCCTTCTATCGGCAGGCTGACCCGTTATCGTCCGCCAGTCGAAGGCCGTAATTCAGACGGTACAATCGTGCGCAATGACACCGGCGTGTTCGAAGGCGGTGAAATTTCGATGTATTATGACCCGATGATCGCAAAACTCTGCACCTGGGGCCGGACCGTGCCAGCGCCGTCAACGCGATGGGAGATGCTTTGGACGCATTCGAGGTGGAAGGCATCGGCCACAACCTGCCTTTCCTGTCGGCTGTGATGGAGCATCCGCGCTTCCGCGAAGGTGCACTCACAACTGCATTCATCGCCGAGGAATATCCGGACGGCTTCGCCGGAGTATCGGTTTCGGAAGACGATGCGCGGGTATTTGCTGCGGTTGCCGCCCAGATCAATCTGGCGATTGAACGGCGCAACATGCAGATTACCGGGCGGATTTCCAGCGAACAGCAATCTGTGGCGACCGACTGGGTGGCGACACTCGGTAGGCTTACTTTGCCGATTCGTATTGCGGAAGGCGAAGGCGGAACGACAATCAATTTCATGGATGGTGGCAGCTTGCCTGTTGCCAGCGACTGGCATCCCGGTAGCCATCTGGGCTCGTTCACCGTCGGCGGCAGGCCCATTGCCATCAAGGTTTCGCGTTCGGGCACGGGATGGCGTTTGCGCTGGCGTGGCATGGATGTGCTTGCCCACGTCCGCAAGCCGCGTATCGCAGAACTTGCACAACTCATGCCGGTAAAGCTGCCTCCAGATACGTCGAAAATGTTGCTCTGCCCGATGCCGGGCGTCATCACATCGATCCTCGTTAAGGATGGTGAAACGGTCGAGGCCGGTCAGCCGCTGGCCACGGTAGAAGCCATGAAGATGGAAAACGTGCTGCGTGCGGAACGCCGTGCTACCGTAAAGCGCATTACGGCAGAAGCAGGTGCAAGTCTCGCCGTGGATGAATTGATTATGGAATTTGAGTGAGGTCGATATGAGCGAGCGCCCCACCACCCGAGCTGATTGGGAAACCTTGGCTGAGAAGGAATTGAAGCGGCCAGCCGACAGTCTCATCTGGCATACGCCGGAAGGCATTGACGTCAAGCCGCTCTACACGGAAGACGATCTGCAGGGCATCGACCATCTTGGCACCCTGCCCGGTTTCGAGCCTTTCCTGCGCGGCCCCGCGCCACAATGTATGCGGGTCGGCCGTGGACTATCCGGCAATATGCCGGGTTCTCGACGGCCGAAGAATCGAACGCCTTCTACCGCAAGGCGCTCGCCGCCGGTCAGCAGGGCGTTTCGGTTGCCTTCGACCTTGCCACCCATCGCGGTTATGACAGCGACCATCCACGCGTTGAAGGCGATGTCGGCAAGGCAGGCGTGGCGATCGATTCCGTCGAGGACATGAAAATCCTTTTCGACGACATCCCGCTGGAAAAGATCTCCGTCTCCATGACCATGAACGGCGCGGTTATCCCGATCCTTGCCAATTTCATCGTAGCAGGCGAAGAACAAGGGGTGCCACGCGCGCAGCTCTCCGGCACGATCCAGAACGACATTCTCAAGGAGTTCATGGTCCGTAACACCTATATCTATCCGCCGGAACCATCCATGCGGATCATTGCGGATATCATCGCCTATACCGCCGCCGAAATGCCGAAGTTCAACTCGATTTCCATTTCCGGCTATCACATGCAGGAAGCGGGCGCGACGCTGGTTCAGGAACTGGCTTTCACGCTTGCCGATGGGCGTGAATATGTGCGCGCTGCCCTGAACAAGGGCCTGAACGTCGATGAATTTGCAGGGCGCCTGTCATTCTTCTTTGCCATCGGCATGAATTTCTTCATGGAAATCGCCAAGCTGCGCGCTGCGCGGTTGCTCTGGTCGCGCATTATGAAGGAATTCGATCCGAAGAAGCCCGGCTCGCTGATGCTGCGCACGCATTGCCAGACTTCAGGCGTATCGCTTCAGGAACAGGATCCCTATAACAATATCGTCCGTACCGCATTCGAAGCCATGTCGGCTGCACTGGGCGGCACGCAGTCGCTGCACACCAATTCCTTCGATGAAGCTATTGCTTTGCCAACAGAATTTTCGGCTCGCATTGCCCGCAATACGCAGCTCATCCTTCAGAACGAAACCGGCGTAACCAAAGTGGTCGATCCGCTGGCAGGTTCCTATTACATCGAAAACCTCACCAACGAACTGGCCGAAAAGGCATGGGCGTTGATCGAGGAGGTCGAGAAGCTTGGCGGCATGACCAAGGCTGTTGAAAGCGGGCTTCCGAAACGCCTCATTGAAGAGGCTGCTACCAAGCGGCAGGCGGCGGTCGATAAGGGCGACGAAGTCATTGTCGGCGTCAACAAGTTCCGCCTCGAGCAGGAAGACGAAATCGACATTCTGGAGATCGACAATTCGGCTGTTCGCCAATCGCAAATTGCACGCCTCAACCGCATGAAGGAAACGCGCAACAAGGCAAAAGTCGAAGCGGCTCTGGCCGAACTCGAACAGGTCGCCAAGACCGGTGAAGGCAACCTTCTTGCGGCCGCCGTTGAAGCCTCCCGCGCCCGCGCCAGTGTCGGTGAAATTTCCGATGCCATGCGCCGCGCATTCGGAGACCATGCGGCCGTTCCGAAAGTCGTCAAGAAAGTCTACGGCGCTGCCTACAAGGACGAGCCGGAATATCAGACGCTGGTCAACCGGCTCGGTGATTTCAAGAAGCAGATCGGTGAAACGCCGAAAGTAATGGTCGCCAAGCTCGGCCAGGACGGACATGATCGCGGTGCCAAAATTATCGCTTCTGCTTTTGGTGATATCGGCTTCGAAGTATTGGCCGGCCCCTGTTCCAGACGCCAGATGAAGCCGCCGATATGGCGATCAAGTCCAAGGTACACGTTCTCGGGGTCTCGTCGCTTGCCGCCGGTCACAAGACACTATTACCCCAGCTTGTGGACACGCTCCGCAAGAAGGGCGCGGAAAATATCATCGTTGTCTGCGGTGGCGTCGTTCCGCGTCAGGATTATCAGTATCTGTTCGACCATGGTGTGGCAGCCGTGTTCGGACCAGGTTCCAATGTACTCGACTGCGCCCGCGCCGTGCTCGACCTGATGGAAGGCAAGCGTCGCAATCTGTAGTATTATCAGATGGATATGCCCTTTACAGGACTCATTTTCTGAACAACCTCAGAAGCCGGGTGAATAGCCCGGCTTCTTGCTTATAACCATCGTTCAGTTTTTCGGCCCGGCAAAACCGGCAATCGTCGAGCCGGTAACGGATACTGGATCGCTGGCGGGAAACGTGTCTTCCAACCCTTCGTCCAGTTGGCGCTCAGCTCTGCCCGGTCTCCGGCACGGCGTGCGCTTGGACGTGTCAGCAGGCTTTCAGGCTGAATGCCGCATTCCATACATGCAACGCCGAGCGCTTCACCAAGCTTGATTGCAGCGCGGCGTAACACTTCATCACGCGCGAGTTCGGCTTCGGTCTCGTTCTCGACTTTGGCCGTGATCTTTTCTTCGCCATCGGTGACAAACTCCACCATATAGAGCTTGAACCCTCCGACGGAACTGATACGGGTTTCGACAATCTCCATCGCTCTACCTCCGCGTACTTTGTGTAGATCAAACGGCAACCAGCGCCTGAAGGTTCCGTCCGCATATGTCGATTACGGAACCGCATCCCTCAATCAAACGTTTCATGCCTGTCGTTTGGAGGTTGCGATGTCACAGTTCTTCACAAAACTCAGCGAAAAGGCTGCAGAACTTGCCGGTCATTATCTGGCATTCGTACTGGCTACCTTGTCCATCATCATATGGGGGTTCAGCGGACCATTCTTCAACTTCTCGGACACATGGCAACTGGTGGTGAATACATCGACCACCATTATCACTTTCCTGATGGTATTCCTGATCCAGAACGCGCAGGATCGAGAAGCAAGCGCCACACAAGCTAAACTCGATGAGATCCTGAATATCGTTTCCACGACCAAGAGCGAAACGATCGGCGCGGAACACCTGCCTCTCAGCGAGCTGAAGGCGATTTTGAAGCATCTCGAAGAACAAAGTGAAAAACACAGCTCAAGAGCCAGAATGAGCAACCCGATCTTTCCGGTGTGGCGTTCAGGCCTATATCTTCCCTTGAGAAATTTCATCGTTAGCAGAAAGGATGCCCCATGGCCGTCACCAAGAAGCAGGAAGCCCGTGCTCTCAATGCCGACGAAAAGAACTGGTGGAAAAATCGCACCACCCTTTTTGCAGAACGTCTCTGATGAAGAGCTTTCCCATCTGGCGAAACTGATCCGTGAGCGCCGCAAGAAGGCAAAAGATCAGGCTCACCAGCGCAGACGTGAAATGCGCGGAAAGGAAGCCGCTCGCGGCGCAGCACCCTCAAGGCGGATGAAGGTTCCCATCTGAAAGTTTCCGTTCTGGCCATGGCCGTGCGTCGCATCAATACCGAAGTTGAACGCCGACGTCGCATGTCTGCCAGCGCGAACTGATCGCCAATGCCCGAAAGGCACTGGCGATCAAAGAAGCCAACGAAAAGAAGGGAAGGATTTCAATACGCGTCATGCGCTTAACGGCATGCGCAACATCCCGAACGAAAATACGACAGCCTTGTTCGCCCGGCAGAGCGTGGACGACTCCGGAAGGCCGCCAGCGTCGCTCAGGCGAAAAAGGATACTCGTCAGAAGGAATCCGGTTAGAGCATGCCGCACTCAAAAGTGAAAACCGGTTTTGGGGTGGTATGCGTGAATTGGTTACAGCATTTCCAATGCAGTCTTCCGGGACGGCGGCGCGAAAGCCTGGTCCAGACGGTTCAATTGACCCTCGGAAAGCCGCAACTCAGCAGCTTTTCTATTGTCTCGCACATGATGTAGATTAGAGGATTTTGGAATTGCGATAACATTGCCGGCCCGCATCGTCCAAGCAAGCGCGACAGAGGCTGGCGTTCCTCCCGTCTCGCTTGCAATTTCTGCCAGTACGGGATTGCCCAGCAATCGACCCTGTTCAATCGGCGAATAAGCCATAAGTGGAATTTTGCGCTCAGCACACCATGGCATCAGGTCAAATTCCGGGCCTCGTCGCGTCAGATTGTAGAGTATCTGGTTTGTCGAGACGGCCTTGCCACCCGTTATACCGGCCAGCTCTTTCATGTCAGCCGTATCGAAATTGCTGACACCCCAGCTCACGATCTTCCCGGCATGCTGCAATTCTTCGAATGCCGCGACAGTCTCTTCAAGTGGATATCGCCCACGCCAGTGCAGCAGATACAGATCGATACGATCTGTGCGAAGGCGTTCCAGACTTCTTTCGCAAGCTTCAATCGTGCCCTTCCGTGATGCATTGAACGGCAATACCTTGCTGACGATAAACACGTCGTCACGGCGGCCCGAAATGGCTTCGCCGACAACATCTTCCGCCTCACCGTCAGCGTACATTTCTGCGGTATCGATCAGCGTCATCCCGAGATCGATACCGCTTCTCAATGATTCGATTTCATAGCGACGTTGTGTGCTGTCCTCGCCCATATACCAAGTGCCCTGCCCAAGCGCTGGAACCGTCCGGCCCGAAGGCAGGGTAATTTGTGGTATGGTGCAGGTCATTGCATCTTCCCTATGAAACGATCATTCCCATGATCGCTACACGTCCGGAAAATTCAAGGCCCTAAGAATTGTGCCTCATGCAAAATGCAGACCGAAGCCCTGCATAAGCCTGCGAATGGCATAATCCGGATTTTGGGATGTCACCACCGCTAGATCATTGTGATGATGCAGTTCTTCATCAGGACGGCGTGGTTTCAGCAGGGAGACAGTGCGCCGGGCGATGGCTTCCGCGGGATCGAGCCAGTCAACCGGCCATGGCGCTAAACGACGAAACACATTGGCAAGAAACGGATAGTGCGTGCAGGCCAGAACGACAATGTCGGTACGGCTGCCATCCTGCTCGATGAAACAGGGCGAAATCTGTTCGACCACCAGCGTCTCATCAATCTTCTCGCCACGAATATGGGCTTCCGCTACCGCTGCTAGTTGGTCGGCACCGACAAGACGAACATGGCATTGGGAAGCGAAAGATTGAATGAGATCGCGCGTATATGCACGCCTGACAGTGCCGGGGTCGCCAATACGGAAACCAAGCCCGACGATGTTCTTTCGGCGGCAGGCTTGATTGCGGGCACAGTGCCGACAAATGGCACCGACGGATAGGCGCGGCGCAGATCGTCCAGTACCAGCGTGGAGGCCGTATTGCAGGCAATGACCGCGATTTCGGGATCATAGGCGGCGATGAGCTCGCCGAACAGTTCGACAATCCGCACCCGTAACGCATCCTCTTCCCATCCGCCATAGGGAAATCCAGCATCGTCGGCAACGTAGACGAAGCGACGATCCGGCATAAGCACCCGCGCTTCGCGCAAAACCGTCAAACCTCCGATACCGCTGTCAAAAACCAGAATGGGTCTTTCGACGTCTGCGGAAGGCATGGCGGAAAAGCTCACAGCGGGTGCGTTTTCATTCGTCCTTGTCCTTTATTGCCGGAGCTTCATTCGTGAGCTTGCGCGCACGTCCTTCCGGGCACCCGAGCCACGCGGCTTCTTCGGTGTGAACACGTCAAGAGACGTAACAACGCCGCGTAGCAGCTTCAGCTCCGCAGATGCGAAACCGGCGCGCGTCAGTACGGCGCGCAGATTACTGACCATGATTTCCTTACGGGCTTCCGGGCGAAAATACCCTCTGACATCAAGGGCTTCTTCGAGATGATTAAAGAGTCCCTGCAACTCCTGCTTCGGCGCCATCTCAAGCTCCGGTCCACGGAACACCGTTTCAGTCTCCGTCTCAAGACCCGACTTCATCCATTCATAGGACATCAGCAAAACAGCTTGGGCGATATTCAGCGATGCGAAGGCCGGGTTGACTGGAAACGTCACCAGCTCGTCCGCCAGACCGACTTCCTCATTACTAAGACCGAAGCGTTCGCGACCAAACAGGATGCCGGTCTTTTCTCCAGTTCTAAAACGGCGGCGCAGCTCATGGCCCGCCTCCACGGCACTGCGAACCTGCTTGAAACCGTCGCGTTCGCGCGCGGTCGTCGCATAGACGAAATTCAGATCGGCGATAGCGGAAGGCAGGTCGTCATAGACCACAGCATTGTCGATCACATGATCGGCCTTGCTGGCTGCTGCCCTCGCCTTTTCGCTTGGAAATTCCTCGCGCGGATTAATGAGACGCAGTTCCGCCAGACCGAAATTCGCCATGGCGCGCGCCACCATGCCGATATTCTCCGGCAATTGCGGCTCCACCAGCACGATTGCCGGTCCTTCCGCGAGTATGGGGCGCTGTTTGTCTGTTCCTGCCATGATCTCTTCCGCATTTGCTATCGTATCGTGGCGTTTCCCTTACATAATTGACGCGGAATCGCAAAGATTCCCTTACGTGTTTTAGGAAAAGCCTGTGTAGTAGCCTGATAACACCTATTTGCTGCCCACTCGTGCCAGACTGTTGCCACCAGATACACATTCAAGGGAGGAAGCAATGTCCGGTAAGAAGATACTCATGCTATGCGGCGACTTTGGTGAGGACTATGAAACCATGGTCCCGTTCCAAACACTTTTGACGGTTGGCCATACGGTGCACGCCGTCTGCCCCGGCAAGAAGGCTGGCGACCATATCGCGACAGCCATTCACGACTTTGAAGGCCATCAGACCTATACGGAAAAGCCGGGCCATAATTTCACGCTGAACGCGACCTTCGCTGACGTGAAACCGGAAAGCTATGACGCGCTTGTCATTCCGGGCGGTCGCGCGCCCGAATATCTGCGTCTCGATGAGAAGGTGATCGCGGTGGTGAAGCACTTCTTCGAGGAGAACAAGCCCGTCGCCGCCGTCTGCCATGGCGCGCAATTGCTGGCCGCAGCGCGTGTTCTGGAGGGCCGCACCTGCTCGGCCTATCCAGCATGCCGCCCGGAAGTTGAGCTTGCAGGCGGCAAATATGCCGATATTCCGGTCGATCAAGCCGTCACCGATGGCAATCTCGTAACCTCGCCCGCATGGCCTGCCCATCCGGCATGGCTGTCGCAGTTTCTCGCGGTTCTGGGCACCAGGATTACGCATGGCTGATCGCAACGCCCTGCCTGTTTTCCAGCACGGTTGCAGGCAGGGCGAAACTGAGCGACAGTAAGTTTGGGAGAATGATCCGGAGAAAATCATGTGCAGGCTGTTCATCGGCGCCGATCCTGAACTCTGGCTGAGCGTGACACGTTCGCTGCGCATTGATGGTGCTGCGACAAGCGTGCGGCTGGAAAATTTCTTCTGGTGGACGCTGGAGGATATTGCGGCGCGCGACGGTCTCACAGCCACCCGCCTGATCGGCAAGCTTTACGATGAATCCGTAACGAGGGGCATGACCTCGACAATTTCGCATCGTTCCTGCGGGTTTGCTGTGGGCGCTATCTTTCGCTGCAACTCGATGGTCTGGTTCCCACTAACAAGTCGGCTGCCATCTCCACTCTGGATGCCGATGCCATTCTGGCGAGCGAGGAGAAGAACTATCGCGAGCGGCAATCGTCATGGGAGAAATCTCACGTCAACAACCACGCCGCGTAATCTGCGCCATCCAAAAGCCGTTCCACACCTTCTCGCAAATCTCTCCCGAAATTTTGACCACCTAAACGCTCTATAGGTCAAAGAATAAGTCTCTTACGCTTTGCCTTATTCGCCGTGAGTGCTATACGGGCGCGACGTATTGAAAAAGAGGCTTCATCCATGGCAAAAATCAAGGTTGCGAACCCAGTCGTTGAACTCGACGGCGACGAGATGACCCGCATTATCTGGCAGTTCATCAAGGACAAGCTGATCCATCCCTATCTCGACGTCGATCTGAAATATTACGATCTGTCGGTTGAAAACCGCGATGCGACCAATGACCAGGTCACCATCGATGCAGCCAACGCTATCAAGGAATATGGCGTCGGCGTAAAGTGTGCGACCATCACCCCTGACGAAGCGCGCGTTGAAGAGTTCAAGCTCAAGAAGATGTGGAAGTCGCCTAACGGTACCATCCGCAACATTCTCGGCGGTGTGATCTTCCGCGAGCCTATCATCTGCAAGAACGTTCCGCGTCTCGTGCCGGGCTGGACCCAGCCGATCATCGTTGGCCGCCATGCTTTCGGCGACCAGTACCGCGCGACCGATTTCAAGTTCCCGGGCAAGGGTACGCTTTCGATCAAGTTCGTCGGTGAAGATGGCGAGACCATCGAACACGAAGTCTATCAGGCTCCGTCGGCTGGCGTGGCAATGGCCATGTACAATCTCGACGAATCGATCCGCGAATTTGCACGCGCTTCGCTGAATTACGGCTTGCAGCGCAACTACCCGGTCTATCTCTCGACTAAGAACACCATCCTCAAGGCTTATGACGGTCGCTTCAAGGACATCTTCGAAGAAGTCTATCAAACTGAATTCGCGGACAAGTTCAAGGCTGCCAAGATCTGGTACGAACACCGCCTCATTGATGACATGGTCGCTTCGGCGCTTAAGTGGTCCGGCGGCTATGTTTGGGCTTGTAAGAACTACGACGGCGACGTTCAATCGGATATCGTGGCTCAGGGCTTCGGCTCTCTCGGCCTGATGACCTCGGTTCTGATGACGCCGGATGGCAAGACGGTTGAAGCTGAAGCCGCACACGGCACCGTGACCCGTCACTACCGCCAGCATCAGAAGGGCGAGGAAACCTCGACCAACTCGATCGCTTCGATCTTCGCATGGACGCGTGGCCTTGCTCATCGCGCCAAGCTCGATGACAATGCCGAGCTGAAGCGTTTTGCCGATACGCTGGAAAAGGTCTGCGTGGACACCGTCGAAAGCGGCTTCATGACCAAGGATCTGGCCCTGCTCATCGGTCCGGATCAGCCTTGGCTCTCGACCACCGGCTTCCTCGACAAGATTGACGAGAACCTCCAGAAGGCCATGGCCGCCTGATAAAATCTTCGACTTTTATTGTCGATATGGAAAACCCGGCAGCACCGCTGCCGGGTTTTTCATTTCAACGGAAAAGCGCATTCTGCCACCTCTTACAGGGAGGATGAAATGGCTGAGTTGAAGCTCTATACCAACCCGATGTCGCGTGGACGTATTGCGCGCTGGATGCTGGAAGAGATCGGCAAACCCTATGACGTGGAAATTCTGGACTTCGGTCCGCCTATGAAAGGGCCTGACTACTGCACAATCAATCCGATGGGAAAGGTTCCCGCTCTGCGTCACGGTGATGCGGTGGTGACGGAAGTGGCTGCAATCTGCGCCTATCTGGCAACGACATTTCCAGAAGCTGGCCTGGCGCCGCATCCCAATGAGCGCGCGGATTTCTTCCGTTGGCTGTTCTTTACGTCAGGTCCTGTGGAAGCCGCCTTATCCAACCATGCGCTCGGCTTTGAAATCCCCGCAGACAAGCAGGGAATGGTCGGCTACGGCAATTACGACACCGTGGTCAACACATTGGAAAAGCCGTTTCGCACCATCCATACATCACCGGCGACCGCTTTACGGCCGCTGACGTTTATGTCGGTTCGCACATCGGCTGGGGCCTCCGGTTTGGCACACTGCCCGCCAGAGGAGCGTTCGTCGCCTATTGGGACCGGCTGAAGGATCGCCCCGCAATGAAACGGGCTACCGAGTTGGACGAAGCAGCCGCTGCCGCCACACAGCATTGACACCGCTAACGCTGGCTGTTCAGGTCACGCAATCCAGCCAGCCAGCTCAAATGTGCGCGAGAATGCCTGCGCACCTTTCGGCGAAAACGCAATGACACGCCCCGCTTCACGACGTGCCCAGCCTTGTGAAATAAAATGGTTCAAGAGTGCCGCCCCGAGCGCTCCCCAGATGACTGCGTCGCTCGCTCCAGTCAAGGCAGTGACGGCAGACTGGGCGCTTGCCCTGCTCCAAAGTGGTCACATCGACGCCGAGGCAACTGAAAAACGATCTACCCTTTTCTGTCAGCACCGGCTCACTATCGTTAACAATCATTCCAAGCCGATGCGAGGCATCAAGCATTTCCACGCCACGCTCACCGGCCAGATGGTCATAGCAGATGCGTGCCTTGCGCAGCGCCTGATCTTTCGGGCCGGTCCGCACCCGCACAGCGCCAGTGCGTTGCGCAAGGCCCATAAGCCCCTCGAGGACCTGCGCCACATCTGTTCCAGAAAGCCGGAAATAGCGGTGCCGCCCCTGCTTCTCCGCAACCAGCAAATTGGCCGCATCGAGCTTTGCAAGATGTCCGCTGGCGGTTTGCAGCGTCACACCTGCGGCTGATGCAAGTTCACTGACAGTCAGTGCGCGTCCATCCATCAGTGCCGTGAGCATGTTTGCACGCGCCGGATCACCAAGGAGTGCTGCAACGGAAGCTATGATCGGGCCATCTTTCATACTTCGATGCTAACCGAACTATGAATACATTTCAATTGCTACATTGTCAGCATCGCAGACATGCATTTGAAGGAGACACGCATGATTACCTGTTTCATCCGCTATCAGATCGACCCGTTCAAGGCGGATGCCTTTGCAGAATATGCGCGCAACTGGGGACAGGCCATTCCACGCAACGGTGCAAATCTCATCGGCTATTTCGGGCCGCATGAAGGATCGTCGACAACGGCCTATGGCGTCTACTCTATCGAAAACCTTGCCGCCTATGAAGCATACCGGGCCCGGCTCGCCGCCGATCCGTTGGGGCGCGAGAACTATGAATTTGCAAGGCGGGAGCAATTCATCCGATCCGAGGACCGCATCTTCCTCAAACTGCAATCCGCACCGCATGGGGAGTTCATCAAGCCATGATCGCCGTCCTATTTGAAGTCTGGCCAGCCGATGACGACAGGCGCGGCCAATATCTCGACATTGCCGCAAGCCTGCGAAAAGACCTAGAAAAGATCGATGGCTTTTTGTTGATCGAACGGTTTCAGAGCCTGGCCGATCCCGGCAAGCTGCTCTCGCTGTCTTTCTGGCGCGACGAAGAAGCCGTGCGCGAATGGCGCAACCTGCCCTCGCATCGGGTGGCACAGGGACAGGGCCGCGATGGTGTCTTTGAGAATTACCGTTTGCGAGTAGCCAGCGTGATGCGTGACTACGGCCTGCATGAGAGAAGCGAAGCGCCGGACGATAGCCGCGCAGCACATGCCGCATAGGAAAAGCCGGGCAAAACCCGGCTTTTCCCATTTCTATATCTGACCTTAACTGATGAGAGCCTTGACGGCCGCGATTGCGTCCGCCGCTTTCGCGCCATCGGGGCCACCGGCCTGCGCCATGTCCGGGCGACCGCCGCCGCCTGCGCCTCCCAGCGCCGCCGAAGCCGCACGAACCAGATCGACTGCGCTGAAACGGCCGACCAGATCTTCCGTCACGGCAGCAACAGCACTGGCTTTGTTATCATCGCCAACGCCGATGAACAGCACCACGCCCGAGCCGACCTGCTTCTTGCCTTCATCGGCAAGCGGCGAGATCACGCGGGGAAACGCCGGTCACGATCTTGCCGAGGAAATTGACGCCATTCACGGCTTCAACCGCGCTGCCGCCCTCTGCCGAACCGCCGCCAAGCGCAAGCTTCTTGCGGACATCGGCAAGTTCACGTTCCAGCTTCTTACGTTCATCAAGCAGCGCATTGACACGTTCCAATGCTTCAGACGGTGTCGTTTTCAATGCGCCGGCGATGGCCTTTACGCGCTCGTCCTGCTCTTCGAGGTAAAGACGTGCTGCCTCACCCGTCAGCGCTTCCATACGCCGAACGCCAGCGGCAACCGCGCCTTCCGAAACGATGCGGACAAGGCCGATGTCTCCGGTCTGGCGCACATGCGTGCCGCCGCAAAGCTCGACTGAATAGGCCTTGCCTTTCTTCAAACCATGCTTGGCGGTGCCCATGGAAACGACGCGCACTTCATCGCCATATTTCTCACCGAACAGCGCCATGGCACCCTCGGCAATCGCATCGTCAACAGCCATCAGACGGGTGCTGACCGGAGCATTCTGCAGAATGATTTCGTTGGCGAGGCTTTCCACCTGCGTCAGTTCTTCAGCCGAAATCGGCTTCGGATGCGAAAAGTCGAAACGCAGACGATCCGGTGCAACGAGCGAGCCCTTCTGTGCGACATGGCTGCCAAGCGTTTCACGGAGTGCCTCATGCAGAAGGTGTGTCGCCGAATGGTTGGAGCGGATGCGCGTGCGGCGCACCGAATCCACTTTCAGCTCAACAGCATCGCCAGTCTTTGCCGTCCCCTTGCTAACTTCGCCGATGTGAACGAAGACGCCTTCGCCCTTCTTCTGCGTATCCTTGATTGCGATAGCAAAACCTTCCCCGGAGATCGTACCGGTGTCGCCCTGCTGGCCGCCAGATTCTCCATAGAACGGGGTCTGATTGACCACGACTGAGATAACATCACCTTCGCCAACGGACTGTACTTCTGCACCGTCGCGAACAAGTGTTGTGATAACGCCTTCGGCAATCTCCGTTTCATATCCGAGGAATTCCGTAGCACCGACCTTTTCCTTGATACCGAACCAGATGGTTTCCGTCGCAGCTTCGCCCGAGCCGGCCCAATTGGCGCGAGCCTCGGCCTTCTGGCGTTCCATGGCGGCACTGAAGCCATCCGTATCGACGGCGATACCGCGCTGACGTAGCGCATCCTGCGTCAGATCAAGCGGGAAGCCGTAGGTATCGTAAAGCTTGAAAGCGGTTTCACCGTCGAGGCGATCACCTTCAACCAGATTTTCCGTCGCATCCGATAACAGGCCGAGACCGCGATCCAGCGTCTTGCGGAAACGGGTCTCTTCGAGCTTGAGCGTTTCGGAGATCAGCGCGTCAGCACGGATCAACTCCGGATAGGCCTGTCCCATTTCGCGGATCAGGGCCGGCAGCAGACGCCACATCAGTGGTTCTTTCGCGCCCAAAAGCTGGGCATGACGCATTGCACGACGCATGATGCGACGCAGCACATAGCCACGGCCCTCATTGGACGGCAGGACGCCATCGGCGATCAGGAAGCTCGAAGCACGCAGATGGTCAGCAATGACACGGTGGCTGGCGCGGAATTCGCCTTCTGCCTTGACGCCGGTTGCCTCTTCCGATGCACGGATCAACGCCTTGAAGAGATCGATATCGTAGTTGTCATGCACACCCTGCAGAACCGCAGCAACGCGTTCCAGCCCCATACCGGTGTCGATGGACGGATGCGGCAAATCGATCCTCTGTTCGGGCGTGAGCTGCTCGAACTGCATGAAAACGAGGTTCCAGATTTCAATAAAACGGTCACCGTCTTCGTCAGCCGATCCCGGAGGTCCGCCCCATATATGGTCGCCATGATCGAAGAAGATTTCAGAACACGGACCGCATGGGCCGGTATCGCCCATCGCCCAGAAATTATCGCTGGTGGCAATGCGGATAATGCGATCATCGGAAAGACCGGCAATCTTCTTCCAGTAATTGGCAGCATCGTCATCCGTGTGATAAACTGTGACGAGCAGCTTGTCCTTAGGAAGGCCGAATTCCTTCGTGATCAGGTTCCAGGCGAAGCTGATGGCATCTTCCTTGAAATAGTTGCCGAACGAGAAATTGCCCAGCATTTCAAAGAAGGTATGGTGACGAGCGGTATAGCCGACATTGTCCAGATCGTTGTGCTTACCACCGGCGCGAACGCATTTCTGCGAGGTCGTGGCGCGATTATAGGAACGATGTTCAAGGCCCGTAAAACGTTCTTGAACTGCACCATCCCCGCATTGGTGAACATCAGCGTCGGATCGTTACGCGGTACGAGCGGGCTTGATGGAACGACCTCATGCCCGTTCTTGCGGAAATAATCGAGGAATGTGGACCTTATCTCGTTGACGCCAGCCATAAGTCACCCTTGGGCTTTTGCCCTGCACGGATACAGCTTCGCAGAAAGCTGCATCAATTATCCTGTTCAAACTCCCACAGCCACCAACGATCATCGAAGGCCCGAGGCTCTCCCGCACTGCTAGGACGTGAAATGGAGTTTTCGGTTGACCGCTTTTAACGATGCCTTGCTTTTCTGTCCAGATAAGTACGCTGCGCCATAAAAGCAATTTCCGCCAAAAGATGACAAATGCAGGCGGTAAAATCAGCACTTCCAACTTTGCAGAAATACATAGCCGCAAAACAAAGCCCCACGCAATTGCGTGGGGCTTTGATAACTCACCAGATATTGGCGATCTTACATTTCTGCAGCCTCGCCGGCATCGTCCTCCGGCCCGCCATCTTCAAGGAACTGCTCGGCAATCAGACCGGCATTCTGACGAAGTGTCGTCTCGATCTCGCGGGCAACTTCCGGATTGTCCTTGAGAAACTGCTTGGCATTCTCGCGGCCCTGCCCCAGTCGCTGGGAATTATACGAGAACCACGCACCGGACTTCTCGACGACACCGGCTTTCACGCCAAGATCAATCAGCTCACCGGTCTTGGAAACGCCAGCCCCGTACATGATGTCGAATTCGACCTGCTTGAAGGGCGGTGCAAGCTTGTTCTTGACGACCTTCACGCGGGTCTGGTTGCCAACAACTTCGTCGCGTTCCTTGATTGAACCGATACGGCGAATATCCAGACGAACCGAAGCATAGAACTTGAGAGCGTTACCGCCAGTCGTCGTTTCCGGCGAACCGAACATGACGCCGATCTTCATACGAATCTGGTTGATGAAGATCACCATGCAATTCGAACGGGAGATCGATGCAGTAAGCTTACGTAGCGCCTGGCTCATGAGACGCGCCTGAAGACCAGGCAGGAGTCACCCATTTCGCCTTCGATCTCGGCACGTGGCGTCAGAGCCGCGACAGAATCGACCACGAGAACGTCGATAGCGCCCGAGCGCACAAGCGTATCGGTAATTTCGAGTGCCTGCTCACCCGTATCGGGCTGCGAAATCAACAGGTTTTCAAGATCAACACCTAGCTTGCGCGCATAGACCGGATCAAGTGCATGTTCCGCGTCGACGAATGCACAGATACCACCCTCTTCTGTGCTTCCGCGATTGTATGCAACGCGAGTGTCGTCTTACCCGAACTTTCCGGTCCGTATATCTCGACAATACGTCCTTTAGGCAAACCGCCAACGCCGAGCGCGATGTCCAGCGAAAGCGATCCGGTCGATACCGTCTCGATCTCGACAACCTGATCGTTCTGGCCAAGGCGCATGATCGAGCCTTTACCGAACGCCCTTTCGATCTGCGACAATGCCGCATCAAGAGCCTTAGTCTTGTCCACTGAATTTTCCTCAACAAGTCGCAATGAATTCTGAGACATCTTACACCATCCTCTTGTCTCGCTAGAAGCCCGGCAGGCTCGTTGCCACGATCTATTTGTATCTGTTTTGTTCTCATTTGGCAATGGGTCTAACTTATTGATTAAAAGAGTTCTGTATTTTTGTTCTATAATTGTTCCTAATATCAGTGAATACGAAAGTAATAGAACTGTCCACCAATTAACTTAATTCAAACCAAATCGCGGAGTCTGACGATTCGCGAAAGCAAACAAAACGCAGCCTTTCTTTCGAAAGACTGCGTTGAAGGCTTCTCAACCCGCGAAGGAATCAGCTGGCGGCGCGAAGCGGCGAGATTTGAATTTCCACACGACGGTTCTGCGCACGTCCTTCCGGTGTTGCGTTGGTCGCAACCGGCTGGCTTGCCCCATAGCCGATGACGGCAAAGCGGCGCGGATCGATGCCCTGCGAACCAAGATAGCTTGCAACAGAAGCAGCACGACGCTGGGAGAGGCCCTGATTGTAGCTGGCGCTGCCGGTCGAATCGGTATGGCCGTAAACATCCACGAGGGTCTGGTTGAACTTGCGCAGCACAATCGCAACCGAATTCAGCGTCGGATAGAACTGGCTCTTCACCTGATCCTGATCGGTATCGAAAGTAATGCTCGAAGGCATGTTCAGAATGATCTGGTCGCCATTACGGGTCACGGACACGCCGGTGCCCTGCAACTGGGCGCGCAGTTCATTCTCCTGGCGATCCATGTAATTGCCGATTGCGCCTCCGCCGAGCGCGCCGATACCGGCACCGATCAGCACGGCATTGCGCTGCGCACGGCTGGAACCACCGACCATCAAACCACCCAAAGCACCGACAGCCGCACCAATCGCAGCGCCGCCTGCGGTGTTCGACATCTTCTGTTCCCCAGTATAGGGATCGGTGGTGCAGCCTGCCAGAAACGTGGCGGCGAAAAGGGCAATACCGGTCTTCTTCAGCATGAAATGGTTATCCTCAATTAGCGATTCCACTCGCACGATAGTAGCGATTAAGGCCGGATGGTATTTCAAATGTAAGTTTGAATCTGGCCATTGGCTTTAACTTAAGCCGCCGCAACTACGCAACTGCGCGGCATAACGATTGGCCATCGACTGTGCACGTTTTGCACCATTGAGGGCTGTAGCGTTCCCCGCCACGCACCCCGCGCATAACCGCCATGGCCCGAATAATAGGCGAGATAAAGGCTGTAGGCATCGGCCCGGTTGATGCCGTTCTTCTGATAGCTTTGATAGTGATACCAGCCAACGAAATGAATAGCATCCGCAAAATTGGTGCGCGATGCGGTCCAGCGACCTGTTTCCCGCTTATAGCGGTCCCAGGTGCCATTCAACGCCTGCGAATAGCCATAGGCACTGGAAGCCCGTTTCCACGGAATAATCCAGAGGATCTTGGTGCGTGGTGGGCGGGCGTAAGGCTGGAACCCGGACTCGGTATAAATCGTAGCCATCAGAACCGGAACCGGAACGCCGAATTCCCGCGAAACCCGCGTGGCAGCCGTCTGCCAGTTATTGAACCAACCGTCGCGTTGATCGAAGACCGCACACACATTGTTGACCTGCCGTGGAGCGGTCGCGCAGCCTCCTAGGATCACGAGCGCGACGAGAAACAAAACGCGCATCATGGAAAACCTCGTCTCTTTGCAAAGATTGATAAAGCGTAAAGATTAAAAGACCTTTCTAACGATGGGCCAGCGGTTCCCGACCGCTTCAAACCCGCGTGAAGACGCAAAACAAAAGCCGCCCAAGGCGATGCAGGCGGCTCAAACTGTGGATGAATGTGGATAACTATGGGGACAGAGCGTTTCCATCAAAAGTGAACCCGCTCCGGACGTCAGCGTCGTCCCTGACGCTCCTGCCGCAACCGCGCCCAATATTCCAGGCGCTTGCGAATATCCGCTCAAAGCCCCGCTCCGGCGGATCGTAGAATTTCTGCCTGCCCATGTTTTCCGGAAAATAGTCCTGCCCCGAAAAGGCGTCGGGCTGGTCATGGTCGTAAGCGTAGCCCTCTCCATACCCTCATTCTTCATCAGCTTGGTCGGTGCATTGAGAATATGCTTCGGCGGCAGCAGAGAACCGTTTTCCTGGCGGCGCGCATCGAGGCTTTATAGGCCACATAGACGGCGTTCGACTTCGGGGCCGTCGCGAGATAGACGCAGGCCTGCGCCAGCGCCAGTTCCCCTTCCGGTGAGCCCAGATAGTCATAGGCATCCTTGGCGGCATTGCAGATGACCAGAGCCTGCGGGTCAGCAAGGCCGATATCTTCAACCGCCATGCGTACAAGCCGCCGCCCGAGATATAGCGGATCTTCGCCCGCATCGAACATACGGGAAAGATAATAGAGCGCCGCGTCGGGGTCCGACCCCGCACGGATTTGTGCAGCGCCGAAATCAGATTGTAATGCCCGTCCTGGCCCTTGTCATATACTGGAGCCCGGCGCTGCACGACATCCTGCAACTTTTCCGCAGTAAACACTTCGTCAGGACGGGCCGCACGCCAGACTTCCTCGGCAAGTGTCAGTGCAGCGCGCCCATCGCCATCAGCCATGCGAATGAGGCTTGCCCGCGCTTCCTCGTCCAGTGGCAGGGAACGTTCTTCCTGCTCTTCGGCACGGGTCAGAAGCGTTGCAATACTCGCCGTCATGAGGATGGAAAGTCAGCACTCTCGCCCGGGACAAAGAGCGGCATTGAGCTCGAAAGACGGGTTTTCCGTCGTGGCGCCGATCAGGATAACGGTGCCATCTTCCATGACCGGCAGAAACGAATCCTGCTGTGCACGATTGAAGCGATGAATTTCGTCTACGAAAAGCAGTGTCTGGCGTCCCGACATGCGTCGCGCGCGGCCGATTCAAAGACCTTCTTGAGATCGGCAACGCCGGAGAAAATCGCCGAAATCTGCTCAAAAGCCAGATCGGTCTCGCCCGCCAGCAGGCGGGCAACAGTCGTCTTGCCTGTGCCTGGAGGCCCCAGAAGATCATGGAGCCGAGCGAGCCGGACGCGATCATCCGTGTCAGAACGCCTTCAGGCCCGGTCAGATGTTCCTGACCGGTTACTTCCGACAAATGTTTCGGGCGCAGGCGGTCAGCAAGCGGCCGGTTGCGGTCCGCATTGGGATCAGCCGCTGCTGAAAAGGTCGCTCATTTCATTCGCTCGATCGATAAATTAAATGCCGCTTCAGGCATAATGCGACCCGAAGCGGCATGCAACTTTTGGCGCTATGCCGGTACCTTTTAACGCACGAACTGGCGCAAAAGCGTTCCGTTGCGCTCCACCTCAAGCCGCCAGGCAAGACCGCGCCCCGCATCCAGTATCGCAGTCATATCTCCCACGGTGCGGATAGGGTTTCCATTGATGCTGCGAACAATATCACCGGGACGCAATCCGAGCCTTGCTGCTGGCGAACCGGAATAGACATCGACAACGGCCACCCCTGGCTATCGCGTTTGAGACGCAGTTTTGCAGCCGTCGAAGGCGTGAGTTCAAGCACGGAGGCACCCGCAAAAGGATTATCGCCCTCGATGACCTGCGGCGCGGTTTCCTTAACTTCAGGCGCCTTTGAAAGCTTCACCGGGATGGTCTGGTTCTTTCCGCCCCGCATGATTTCAACCGACACGGTGTTACCAATGCCGGCTGTCGACAGACGATAACCGAGCACATCCTGATTATCGACGCGAACGCCCTGAACGGACAAAACCACATCGCCGATTTTCAGCCCTGCCGCTTCCGCCGGGCCACCTTTTGCTACAGCGGTAATCAAAGCCCCGTAGGGCTTCTCCATGCCGAGCCCTTCGGCCAGATCGGCGGTCACGCCTTGAAAAGTCGCGCCGATATAGGGGCGCTCAAAACTTTTGCTGCCATTCTGCGCTGCTTCCACAACGGCACGAACCATATTGGAGGGAATTGCAAAGCCAATGCCTACGGAGCCGCCCGACCGCGAATAGATCGCCGTATTGATGCCGATCAGCCGCCCGCGCATATCGATCAATGCGCCACCGGAATTCCCCGGATTGATGGCGGCATCCGTCTGGATAAAAAGTCGAAATCGGAAATGCCGACTTGCGTACGCGATTGCGCCGATACGATACCGCTCGTCACAGTCTGTCCCACGCCGAACGGATTACCAATGGCCAGCACCAGATCGCCGACTTCGACATCATCGGAATTGCCAAGCCCCAGTACCGGAAACTTGTCCTTGGCTTCGATCTTGAGAACAGCAAGATCTGTGGTTTCATCACGCAGTAGCAGCTTGCTTTCAAACTCGCGCCCATCCGACAACGCCACCTTGATCTCATCGGCATCCTTGATGACGTGGTTGTTCGTCACAACGATGCCCGAACTGTCGACGATCACCCCGGAACCAAGCGATTGCTGGATACGCGGTTTGCTCTCCCGAACTGTCGCCCGAAGAACTGCTCGAAAAGGGATCGCCCGCGAATGGAGAACGCGCTTGCACCTGACGCGCGGCATAGACATTCACAACAGCGGGTGTGGTTTCCTTCACGAGCGGAGCGAAGGACAACTGCATATCGGCGCGGCTGAGCGGTATCTGCTTCTGAGTCGCATCCTGCGCCATGGCGGACGGCACGGCCAGTCCGATGGATGCCAGCACAAAACCCAATATACTCAAACGTCGCCACTTCATGCACATACTCCGCTTTTCAAGCTCGCCGCCACTTCCACCAGAGGTGGCGGGACTCGTTGTCCAAATGTAATCAACTGAGGCCAAGGATAAAGGGCTACATTGTGACCTTGAACAGAAGTCGGTGCAATTTTCCGTCAACTAGGTATCGAGACCGCAAATCCGCAAATAAAAAGGGCCGCACAAGGCGACCCTTTTCAATAGTCAGAAACAGTACAGATTATGCTGCGTCTGCTTCAGCAGCTTGTTCGGCTTCTACGCGGGCGCGGTCAGCCTTGCCCTTTGCATCGACATCGCGTTCCACGAATTCAACAACGGCCAGAGGCGCATTGTCGCCAGCGCGGAAGCCGGCTTTCATGATGCGGATGTAGCCGCCGTTGCGGGTTGCATAGCGAGCAGCCAGCGTATCGAACAGCTTTGCGACGAGCTTGACGTCGCGAATAGCTGAGATAGCCTGACGGCGGGCATGCAGATCGCCGCGCTTGCCGAGCGTGACAAGCTTTTCAACGATCGGGCGAATTTCCTTAGCTTTTGGAAGCGTCGTCACAATCTGCTCGTGTTCGATAAGCGAAGCAGCCATGTTGGCGAACATCGCCTTGCGGTGCGAGGCAGTGCGGTTCAGCTTACGGTATCCGTTACCGTGACGCATGAGCCTTCTCCTTAATTAGTTCTAGCCGGAATATTTCCGGTCACATTTTCGTTTTACGCATTATCCGACGCGAAACCGCTTCGCACTTTCGCTGGAAATGCTCAGTATTGGTCTTCGTAGCGCTTTGCGAGATCTTCGATATTTTCCGGCGGCCAGGACGGAATTTCCATACCGAGATGGAGACCCATCGATGCCAGAACTTCCTTGATCTCGTTGAGCGACTTGCGGCCGAAATTCGGAGTCCGCAACATTTCGGCTTCCGTCTTCTGGATCAGATCGCCGATATAGACGATGTTGTCGTTCTTCAGGCAGTTTGCCGAACGAACGGACAGCTCGAGTTCGTCCACCTTCTTGAGCAGAGCCGGGTTGAAAGCCAGTTCCGCAACCTGTTCCTGCGGAGCTTCCTTCTGGGGCTCTTCGAAGTTGACGAAGATCGCCAGCTGATCCTGGAGAATACGAGCAGCATAGGCCACTGCGTCTTCACCACTGACCGAGCCGTTTGTCTCGATGTTCAGCGTCAGCTTGTCATAATCGAGAACCTGACCTTCACGGGTGTTCTCAATCTTGTACGACACCTTGCGAACCGGAGAATAGAGGCTATCAACCGGGATAAGCCCGATAGGAGCGTCTTCAGCACGGTTGCGGTCGGCAGGCACATAGCCCTTGCCGGTGTTGACGGTGAATTCCATGCGGATTTCAGCGCCTTCGTCCAGCGTGCAGATGACGTGATCCGGGTTGAGGATCTCGACATCGCCGACAGTCTGAATGTCGCCAGCCGTAACGACGCCTGGGCCTTCCTTGCGGACAACCATGCGCTTCGGGCCCTCGCCTTCCATACGGATGGCGATTTCCTTGACGTTCAGAACGATATCCGTAACGTCTTCGCGGACGCCCGGGATCGAAGAGAATTCATGCAGAACGCCATCAATCTGAATGGCGGTCACGGCAGCGCCGCGAAGCGACGACAGAAGCACGCGACGCAGAGCATTGCCGAGCGTCAGACCAAAGCCGCGTTCCAGCGGTTCAGCAACGACGGTTGCATGCGTGCGGGAGCCGTTGGTGATGAATTCCACCTTGTTCGGCTTGATGAGTTCCTGCCAGTTCTTCTGGATCATGTAAGTATCCCTCTATCAATCGTCGCTACCATCCTATCGTAGCGATCAAGTGTAGAAACCGCAGAGGAGCCCCGAACTTAAAAGCCCGAGGCTCGTACGGCATGTGAACGAGGATTAGACCCGGCGCTTCTTGCGCGGACGGCAACCGTTGTGCGGGATCGGCGTAACATCGCGGATCGACGTGATCACAAAGCCGGCAGCCTGAAGGGCGCGCAGCGCGGATTCACGGCCAGAGCCCGGTCCGCAAACCTCGACTTCGAGGGAGCGCATGCCGTGTTCCTGAGCCTTCTTGGCGCAATCTTCGGCAGCGATCTGAGCGGCAAACGGGGTCGACTTACGCGAACCCTTGAAACCCTGGGCACCGGCAGACGACCAGGCAATCGCATTGCCCTGAGCATCAGTGATGGTGATCATGGTGTTGTTGAACGTCGAATTTACGTGGGCAACGCCCGACGAGATGTTTTACGCTCGCGACGGCGAACGCGCGTGGCTTCCTTGGCCATGACAGTCCTTTCAATCGATCTCTACACCGCCGTAATTCCAGCGGCTACACCGGTCCTCAGACAAGGACCAGCATCAAACCCAACCGGCGCACCGGAAGGCCCGACGGAACATATGTCCCGTCGAAATTACTTCTTCTTGCCTGCGATTGCCTTCGCCGGACCCTTACGGGTGCGTGCGTTGGTGTGCGTGCGCTGGCCGCGAACCGGCAGCGAACGACGATGACGCAGACCGCGGTAGCAGCCCAGGTCCATCAGGCGCTTGATATTCATCGAAACTTCACGACGCAGGTCACCTTCGACCTGGTAGTCAGCATCGATTGCTTCGCGGATCTGAAGGACTTCAGCATCCGACAGCTGGTTAACGCGACGATCGTCAGCGATGCCGACCTTCGTTACGATTTCCCGAGCAAATTTCGGTCCGATCCGTGGATGTACTGAAGCGCAATAACAACGCGCTTGTTCGTCGGGATGTTGACGCCAGCGATACGTGCCACGTCTGTTCTCCTTGAGTTATAAAAATTCCATCTGGCAGATGCGATCAACCAGACAGCATTAAACGACCGGTACCGGCCTCTTTCGATTTCCGCCGCTACCCGCCATTCAAAACCAGTTGAAGTGGCGCAGTCTTTGACGGAATCGCCCGAAAAGTCAACTCTTAAACGTCCGTAAAGCCATGAAACCCGGCCTACGGACGAATCAATCAACTTCTGGAAGCAATAAACGGGCAGAAAATGCTTCACGCTTTCCCTGCCCGTATTGGATCGAAGCTTCTTCAAGCCCCTTCAATTTTCACGCCGGAACCAGAATTCTTTCGATTTCGGCGGTGACTTCTTCAACCGGCGCCATACCGTTGATGACGCGCAGTTCGCCGGTTCCGGCATAATAGCTCGAGAGCGGCGCGGTCTTTTCGCGGTACTCCACGAGACGCTTGCGGAAGGCTTCCGGGTTATCGTCCGAGCGGACTTGACCACCCTTGGCAATAGTTTCAGCCACGCGGCTCTCCATCCGCTTGACCAGAGCATTCTCGTCGACTTTCAGCTCGATGACCGCATCGAGCTTGAGGCCCTTCTCCGCCAGCATCGTTCCCAGAGCCTGGGCTTGCGGCACGGTGCGCGGATAGCCGTCAGGATAAAACCGTTCGCGCAGTCAGGAGCGTCGATCCGCTCCGAAACGATCTGGTTCACGATCTCGTCGGAAACCAGTTGCCCGGCATCCATCACGGCCTTGGCGCGCTTCCCGATTTCGCTCTGCTGGGCGACTGCTGCACGCAGCATGTCGCCGGTCGAAAGCTGAGGAATTCCATGCTTCTTGGTAAGAAGTCCAGCCTGCGTCCCCTTACCTGCTCCGGGCGGCCCAAGAAGTATCAGTCTCATTTATTGCGTTTCCCACCTCTGAGTTTGGACTTCTTGATCAACCCTTCGTACTGATGGGCGATCAGATGCCCCTGAATTTGCGCAACCGTATCGAGCGTCACGCTCACAACGATCAGCAGCGAGGTACCGCCAAGATAGAACGGCACACCAGTTGCGGAAATCAGGAATTCCGGCAGGAGACAGACAAGCACGATATAGATGGCGCCGACAACAGTGATACGTGTCAGTACATAGTCTATATATTCGGCAGTACGCTCACCCGGGCGGATGCCGGGAATAAAGCCGGAATGCTTCTTGAGCTGGTCAGCGGTGTCCTTGGGATTGAACACAATGGCCGTATAGAAGAAGCAGAAGAATGCCATCAATGCAGCATAGAACAGCATGTAAAGCGGCTGACCATGACCGAGTGCATTGAGAATGGTAGTTGCCCAGGCAGGCATTTCTGTCGTGTTGGCAAAGCCAGCAACCGTCGCAGGCAGAAGCAGCAGCGACGAGGCGAAAATCGGAGGGATAACGCCTGCGGTATTGAGCTTCAGCGGCAGATGCGACGTATCGCCCTGGAACATGCGGTTGCCGACCTGACGCTTCGGATACTGAATCAGAAGACGGCGCTGCGCGCGTTCCACGAAAACAATAACCGCGATCAACACGATGGCAAGAATGATAACGCCCAGAATGAGGCCCGTCGACAGCGCGCCGGTACGGCCCAGTTCCAGCGTGCCGGAGATAGCATGCGGCAGATTGGCCACGATACCCGAGAAGATGATCAGCGAGATACCGTTGCCGATACCGCGTGCAGTGATCTGCTCACCGAGCCACATCAGGAACATGGTGCCGCCGACAAGGGTAATCACCGACGAAACCACGAAGAAAGGCCCCGGATTGGTGACAATGCCATTACCGGACTGCAAGCCAACCGAAATCGCGTAGGCCTGAACAAGCGCCAGAAGCACCGTGCCGTAACGCGTATACTGATTGATGATCTTGCGACCCGCCTCGCCTTCCTTCTTCAGCGCTTCAAGAGACGGCACAACCGACGTCATGAGCTGCACGATGATGGAGGCAGAGATATAGGGCATGATGCCGAGCGCGAAAATGGCCATACGACCGACTGCGCCACCGGCGAACATGTTGAAAAGTCCGAGCACACCCTGGCTATGCTGCTGGAAAGCCTGCGCAAGCGCGTCAGGATTAATGCCGGGAAGCGGAATATAGGTGCCGAACCGGTATACGAGCAAAGCACCCAGCGTGAACCAGATGCGCTTCTTGAGTTCTTCTGCCTTCGAGAAAGCCGAAAAATTGAGATTGGAAACTAGCTGTTCAGCAGCCGATGCCATTAAATTTCTCCGGTGAAAAGTCTCCGGTCCTCCGCCCCTTTTGCGCAATCTATAGCGGTCGCGCCTCGAGACTAAAAGACCCTACCCAGATATGCGCATTGGCATAATGTGCAAGCGGCGGCACTAAGGCCGCCGCTTTTATTTTGTATCGAAGCCTTATTCGGCAGCGGCTTCAGGAAGCTTGATGCTACCGCCGGCCTTTTCGATCTTTTCGACCGCGGCCTTGGAAGCACCGGCCACCTCGAAAGCAACCTTTGCCTTCAGCTCGCCGTCCGAAAGGATGCGAACACCGTCTTTGGCGCGGCGAATCACGCCAGCAGCCTTCAGCGAATCGAGGTTCACAACAGCCTTGGCGTCAAGCTTGCCTGCATCGATAGCGGCCTGAATACGGCCGAGCGACACAACGTTGAAGCTCTTTGCGAAGATGTTGGTAAAGCCGCGCTTCGGCAAACGGCGGTAGATTGGCATCTGGCCGCCTTCGAAGCCATTGATCGAGACGCCCGAACGGGACTTTTGACCCTTGACGCCGCGACCACCGGTCTTGCCGGTGCCCGAACCGATACCGCGGCCAACACGCTTGCGTGCCTTGACCGAACCTGGCTTGTCACGCAGATCGTTGAGTTTCATATCTCTGTCTCCTGCGCTATCACGCCTCGTCCACAACGCGAACGAGGTGTGGAAGCTTGGCGATCATGCCACGAACTGCCGGAGTGTCTTCCAGCGTGCTGCGGCGGTGCATTTTGTTAAGACCCAGACCGATCAGCGTTGCGCGCTGTTCGGCTGGACGACGGATTGGGCTTCCGATCTGCTCGACCGTAACCGTCTTGCCCTTCTTCTCAGCCATCACTCAAATCCCTTGTCTATGGCGTATCCGGCGGCCTGATCGGCCCCGGACGAACACAAACTATCGGCTATTCTTCCGAACCGACCACATCATGGCGGCGAGCCTGAAGGGTCGAGTACTTGATGCCGCGCTGTGCAGCGATGTCCTTCGGATGCATCTGATGCTTCAGAGCATCGAACGTCGCACGAACCATGTTGTAAGGGTTCGACGAACCGAGCGACTTGGCCACAACGTCCTGAACGCCGAGCGTTTCGAACACTGCACGCATCGGACCACCGGCGATGATACCCTTACCAGCAGGAGCTGCGCGAAGCAGAACCTTGCCGGCGCCGTGACGGCCTTCGACATCGTGGTGCAGCGTACGGCCCGAACGCAGCGGTACGAAGATCATGTCGCGCTTGGCAGCTTCCGTAGCCTTACGGATAGCTTCCGGCACTTCACGCGCCTTGCCATGACCGAAGCCGACGCGACCCTTCTGGTCGCCAACAACGACGAGTGCAGCAAAACCGAAGCGACGGCCGCCTTTGACGACCTTGGCAACACGGTTGATGTGAACGAGCTTATCGACGAATTCGCTGTCGCGCTCCTCACGGCCGCGATCTTCGCGGTTACGTTCTCTGTGCCATATCCTGATTTCCTTTTTCTTTTCCGGAAGCACAAATGCTAATTAGAAGCTGAGGCCGCCTTCGCGGGCAGCTTCGGCGAGACCTTCACACGGCCGTGGTAAATGAAAGCACCACGGTCGAACACTACGTCCTTGACGCCAGCCTTGGCGGCGCGCTCAGCAACCAGCTTGCCAACAGCAGCGGCTGCTGCGGAGTCGGCGCCAGTCTTGAGCTTGCCCTTGAGGTCGCCATCGAGGGTCGAAGCGGCCGCAAGCGTAACGCCGCGGACGTCGTCGATGATCTGGGCGTAGATGTTCTTGGAAGAACGGTGCACGCTGAGACGCGGACGGCCATTGGCGACAGCCTTGACCTGGCGGCGTACACGAGCAGCGCGACGCTGCAAAGTTTCTTTTGGCGATGCCATGACGCGCTTCCCTTACTTCTTCTTGCCTTCTTTGCGGACGATCTTCTCGCCAGCATACTTGACGCCCTTGCCCTTATAAGGCTCGGGGCCGCGATATTCGCGGATCTCAGCCGCGACCTGACCGACCTGCTGCTTGTCGATACCCGAAACGACGATTTCTGTCGGCTTCGGAACTGCAACCGTGATGCCAGCAGGCACGTCATAGACCACTTCATGGCTGAAGCCGAGCGAAAGCTGCAGGTTCTTGCCCTGCATGGCAGCGCGGTAACCAACGCCGCTGATTTCGAGCTTCTTTTCGAAGCCGTCCTTCACGCCAACAAAATGTTGGAGATCATCGTGCGGGACATGCCCCACTTTGAACGAGCTTCCTTCGACTGGTCGCGCGGATCGACGCTGACAGCGCCGTCTTCCATCTTGACCAGAACTTCATCGTGCACGACGAAGGAGAGTTCACCCTTCGCGCCCTTGGCCTTGACGATCTGCCCATCAACACTGGCGGTCACGCCTGCCGGGACCGGCACGGGTTTTACCGATACGAGACATTTTAATACCTGTCTTTTATCTGTTCGCTGTCGACCGCATCAGAAGATGCGGCAGAGCAGCTCACCACCAACGTTTTGTTCACGGGCTTCATGATCCGCCATAACACCCTTCGGCGTGGGAGGATCGAGATGCCGAGGCCGTTGCGACCTGCGGGATCGACTTAACCGACACGTAAACGCGACGGCCAGGCTTCGATACGCGGCTGATCTCACGGATAACCGGAACACCTTCGTAGTACTTCAGTTCGATTTCGATCTCGGCCTTGCCGTTCACGAATTCACTCTGCGTGTATCCGCGGATGTAGCCTTCGGACTGAAGGACATCAAGAACACGAGCGCGCAGCTTGGAAGCCGGGGTCGTAACCTTCGTCTTCTTGCGGCCTACTGCGTTACGAATACGGGTCAGCATGTCGCCGATAGGATCTGACACAGACATATGCTACTCCTTACCAGCTCGACTTGACGATGCCGGGATCTGACCGAGCGAACCCAACTGACGAAGCGCAATACGCGACATCTTCAGTTTACGGTAATAACCACGCGGACGGCCCGAAACTTCGCAACGATTGCGAATACGAACCTTCGATGAATTGCGCGGCAGTTCGGCAAGCCGGATCGTGGCGCGGAAGCGCTCTTCCAGCGGAAGGCCCTGATCCATGACGATCGCCTTCAGACGTGCACGCTTGCCAGCGTGACGCTTAACCAACTTTTCGCGGCGCTTGTTTTTCGACTGCGCTAGTCTTGGCCATATTAATATACCTCGCTACGCTTGCCGTTACTGCCGGAAGGGGAAGTTGAATGCACGCAGAAGAGCGCGCGCTTCATCATCCGTCTTGGCGGTCGTGCAAACGATGATGTCCATGCCCCAGATCTGATCAACCTTATCGTAGTTGATTTCCGGAAACACGATGTGCTCCTTGATGCCCATGGCATAGTTGCCACGTCCGTCAAAGCTCTTCGGGTTCAGTCCGCGGAAGTCGCGAACGCGAGGAAGAGCGATCGTGATAAAACGATCAAGGAATTCGTACATGCGATCCTGACGAAGGGTGACCTTCGTGCCGATCGGCATGCCTTCACGCAACGAACGTCGCGATCGAGTTACGGGCGCGGGTGATAACAGCCTTTTGACCGGCAATCAAGCCAAGGTCTTCAGCGGCAATCGCCGGCTTCTTGAGTCGCCAGTGGCTTCGCCAACGCCCATGTTGAGGACAACCTTGGTGATGCGCGGAATCTGCATCTCGTTGTCATATTTGAATTCTTCAAGCAGAGCCTTACGAATGCTTTCATTGTAAAGCTTCTTGAAGCGGGGAAGTGCCTTAGCTTCAGCCATCGATCAGCGCTCCAGAACGTTTTGCGACACGAACCTTCTTGCCGTCCTCGACGCGGAAACCGACGCGAGTCGGCTTGCCGTCCTTGGGGTCAGCAATTGCCAGATTGGACAGGTGGATCGGCGCTTCCTTGGAGATGATGCCGGCTTCCTGTGTCTGGGTCTGACGCTGATGACGCTTCACGATGTTGATACCGCGAACAAGCGCCTGCTCGTCCTTCGGCATAACCTTGAGAACTTCGCCCTTACGGCCCTTGTCCTTACCGGACAGCACGACAACGCTGTCGCCTTTGCGATCTTCTGCATCGTCTTGCTTCCTACAGAACTTCCGGGGCCAGCGAGATGATCTTCATGTGGTTCTTTGCGCGGAGTTCGCGCGGAACCGGTCCGAAGATACGCGTGCCGATCGGCTCTTTCTTGTTATCGATGAGAACGGCTGCATTGTTATCGAAACGAATAACGCTGCCGTCCGGACGACGGATATCCTTGGCGGTGCGTACAACAACCGCCTTCATCACGTCACCCTTTTGACGCGGCCGCGCGGAATAGCTTCCTTGATCGACACCACAATGATGTCGCCGACGGAAGCGTAACGCCGCTTCGAGCCGCCCAGCACCTTGATGCACATGACACGACGTGCGCCGGAATTATCCGCCACGTCGAGGTTTGTTTGCATCTGAATCATGACTGGCCGCCTTCTTTCCTCTCAGCTGGTTAAGGGCTCCTGCCCTACCTAAGCTGCGTGTTTATAATTTAGCCTGCTGCTTCGTTCGTGAGAACGACCCAGCGTTGTCCTTCGAGATCGGAGCAGATTCCTGGATAGAAACCTGATCGCCAACCTTGAACTGGTTGTTCTCGTCATGCGCCTTGTATTTCTTGGACTGACGCACGGTCTTCTGGAGAAGCGGATGCGAATAGCGGCGCTCAACCTTGACCACAACAGTCTTGTCATTTTTGTCGCTGACGACAACGCCCTGCAGAACGCGTTTAGGCATTATATTTTTCCTTATGCCTTGCTTGCGGCCGCCTTCTGGCGGGCAATAGTCTTGATACGCGCGATGTCGCGGCGAACCTGCTTCACGCGCGCGGTTTTTCGAGCTGGCCGGTAGCCTTCTGAAAGCGCAGATTGAACTGCTCTTTCTTCAGTGCGGCCAGCTCGTCGTTCATCTGATCGGTGCTTTTCGCCCGAACGTCTGCGGCTTTCATAGTTGCCTCTCCTTATTCAGCAATGCGCTGGATAAAGCGCGTCTTGATCGGCAACTTTGCGGCGCCGAGTCTGAGGGCTTCGCGTGCCACATCTTCGGGTACGCCGTCAAGTTCAAACATCACGCGACCTGGTGCCACACGGCATGCCCAGTAGTCAACCGAACCCTTACCTTTACCCATACGGACTTCGGTAGGCTTCGAAGTTACCGGCAGGTCAGGGAAGATGCGGATCACACACGACCGGCACGCTTCATGTGACGGGTGATCGCGCGGCGGGCCGCTTCGATCTGACGTGCAGTGACGCGTTCCGGCTCAACGGCCTTCAAACCGAATGCACCGAAATTCAGATCCGTGCCGCCTTTCGAGTTGCCGTGGATACGGCCCTTGAACTGCTTGCGGAACTTGGTGCGCTTAGGCTGCATCATTGTTCTCTACTCCAAATTTCTCGCCCGCGGCCCGCTTTTAAGCGTTTTCGCGGCGGCGGTTCGACGAGGAACCCTGATTGTCACCCTCGACCGCACGACGCTCGGAAGCCATCGGATCATGTTCAAGGATCTCGCCCTTGAAGACCCAAACCTTCACGCCGCAGATACCATAAGCGGTCTTCGCTTCTGCCGTGCCGTAGTCGATATCGGCGCGCAGCGTGTGAAGCGGAACGCGCCCCTCACGGTACCATTCCATGCGAGCGATTTCCGCGCCACCCAGACGACCCGAGCAGTTGATACGGATACCTTCGGCTCCAAGACGCATTGCCGACTGAACGGCACGCTTCATGGCGCGACGGAATGCCACACGGCGTTCGAGCTGCTGGGCGATCGACTGAGCGATCAGCGTCGCGTCGACTTCCGGCTTGCGAACTTCGACGATGTTGAGCGACGTATCGGCATTGGTCATCTCGGAAAGCTTCTTGCGGAGCTTTTCGATGTCTGCGCCCTTCTTGCCGATGATGATGCCCGGACGAGCCGAGTGGATCGTCACACGGCACTTCTTGTGCGGACGCTCAATTACGATCTTGGAGATCGCAGCCTGCTTGAGTTCCTCGGTGAGGAACTCGCGGATCTTGACATCTTCATGCAGCAACTTGCCGTACTCACCGGTATTTGCGTACCAACGCGAATCCCAGGTGCGGTTGATGCCGAGACGAAGACCGATCGGATTAATCTTCTGACCCATTATGCGGCCTCCCTTTTCCGCGACTTCGCGGACAACAATGGTGAGATGCGAAAACGGCTTCTCGATACGGCTCGCGCGGCCACGGCCACGGACGTGGAAGCGCTTCATGACAATCGACTTGCCCACATAGGCTTCGGCGACGATCAGGATCGACGTCGAGGTCATGGTTGTTTTCAGCATTCGCAATAGCGGACTGGAGCGTCTTCTTGACCGTATCGGCGATCCGCTTGCGCGAGAACGTCAGATCGGCAAGTGCCGCATTCACCTTCTTGCCGCGGATCATGCTCGCAACAAGGTTCAGCTTCTGCGGGCTGACGCGCAGCGTACGGGCAACAGCTTGCGCTTCGTTGTCCTTGAGCTGACGGGGAGCTTTAGCCTTGCCCATCGTTACTTCCTCTTCGACTTCTTGTCCGCACCGTGACCGTAATAGGTACGGGTCGGTGCAAATTCACCGAACTTGTGTCCAACCATTTCTTCCGAAACCGACACCGGCACATGCTTGTTGCCGTTGTAGACGCCGAAAGTCAGACCGACAAACTGCGGCAGGATGGTGGAGCGGCGGCTCCACATCTTGATAACTTCATTACGACCGCCTTCGCGTACCTTCTCAGCCTTCTTGAGAAGATAGCCGTCGACAAACGGACCTTTCCAAACTGAACGAGCCACTTTAGACTACCTCTCTTACTTCTTGCGCTGATGGCGCGAACGCATGATGAACTTGTCGGTCGCCTTGTTCGAGCGCGTCTTCTTGCCCTTCGTAGGCTTGCCCACGGGTGACAGGGTGACGACCACCCGATGTACGACCTTCACCACCACCATGCGGGTGATCGACCGGGTTCATTGCAACACCGCGAACGTGCGGACGCTTGCCACGCCATACCGAACGACCGGCCTTGCCGTCGTTGATGTTGCCATGCTCCGGGTTGGACACTGCGCCGACCGAAGCGAAGCAGGCACCTGGAACCAGACGCTGTTCACCGGAGTTGAGGCGCAAAATAGCCATACCCTGATCGCGACCGACGAGCTGCGCGTAGGTGCCGGCCGAACGGGCGATCTGACCGCCCTTACCCGGCTTCAGCTCGACGTTGTGAATGATCGTGCCGACCGGCATCGAAGCGAGCGGCATTGCGTTGCCCGGCTTCACGTCAACAGAGTTGCCTGCAACGACCTTGTCACCAACAGCAAGACGCTGCGGAGCCAAGATGTAAGCCAGTTCGCCGTCTTCGTAACGGATCAGTGCGATGAACGCGGTACGGTTTGGATCGTATTCCAGACGTTCAACAGTACCGACAACGTCAAGCTTGCGACGCTTGAAGTCGACGAAACGGTACGAACGCTTGTGACCGCCGCCCTGAAAGCGAACAGTGATACGACCGGTATTGTTGCGGCCACCCTTCTTGGACAGGCCTTCGGTCAGGGACTTGACCGGCTTGCCCTTGTAGAGTTCCGAACGGTCCACGATGACCAGCTGGCGCTGGCCTGGCGTGATCGGATTAAAATGCTTGAGTGCCATTGTCTCTTACTCCATGGCCTCTCAGAGACCGGTCGAAACGTCGATGCTCTGGCCTTCGGCCAAAGTAACGATCGCTTTCTTGACGTCGCTCTGGCGCCCGATAAGGCCGCGGAACCGCTTGACCTTACCCTTGCGCACTGCAGTGTTGACTGCGGTAACCTTGACGCCGAACAGCGCTTCGACTGCAGCCTTGATTTCCGGCTTCGTTGCCTTGCGGGCGACGTTGAAGACGACCTGGTTGTGTTCGGAAACCATGGTGGACTTCTCGGTGATAACCGGGCTGACGATCACGTCGTAATGGCGAAGATCAGTCATTTGAAACGCTCCTCAAGTGCCTCGACAGCCGCCTTGGAAAGAACGAGCTTGCCGCGGCGAAGGATGTCGTAAACATTGATGCCCTGCACTGGCAGAACGTCGATGTTCGGGATGTTCGAAGCCGCGCGCTGGAAGTTCACGTCGATCTGCGCACCGCCGATGAGGAGTGCATTTTCAAGACCGAGCTTGGCGAACTGCGAAACAAGCTGCTTCGTCTTGGCTTCCGTTGCAGCCAGATCATCGATGATGATCAGGTCAGATGCCTTTGCCTTTGCAGACAGGGCATGACGTAGGCCAAGAGCGCGAACCTTCTTCGGCAGATCGTGGTCGTGCGAACGGACAACCGGCCCGTGAGCCTGACCGCCGCCGCGGAACTGCGGTGCGCGAGCCGAATGGTGACGAGCGCGGCCCGTACCCTTCTGCTTGTACATCTTGGCGCCGGTGCGGCTGACGTCGCCACGACCTTGAGCCTTATGGGAGCCCTGCTGGCGACGAGCCAGCTGCCAGCGCACGACGCGCTGAAGAATGTCGTCACGCGGGTCGAGGCCGAAGATGTCTTCGTTCAGCTTGACCTTGCCGGCATCCTTGCCTTCAAGAGTGGTAATCGTGAGATCCATTATTCGGCTCCCTCAGTCGCGACAGCTTCAGCCTTCGCGGCACCTGCACGCAGAGCGGCCGGCTTCGGCGCGTTCTCAGGCAGCGAGACCTTTACCGCATCGCGCACGATGATCCAGGCGCCCTTGGGCCCGGAACCGCACCGCGAACCAGAATGAGGCCACGATCGCTGTCCGTCGAGACAACTTCAATATTCTGCGTGGTTACGCGGGTCTGGCCCATGTGACCAGCCATCTTCTTGCCCTGAACACCTTACCCGGATCCTGACGCTGACCGGTCGAGCCGTGAGCGCGGTGGGTAATGGAGTTACCATGGGAAGCGCGATGACCGGCAAAGTTATGACGCTTCATAACACCAGCAAAGCCCTTACCAATCGAAGTACCCGTCACATCGACCTTCTGGCCGGCGACGAAGTGTTCGGCGGTGATTTCGGCGCCAACTTCGAGGAGGTTGTCCGGCGAAACGCGGAATTCCGCGACCTTCGCCTTAGGCTCGACCTCGGCCTTCGCGAAGTGACCGCGCATAGCCTTGGACGTGTTCTTTACCTTGGCAATACCAACGCCAAGCTGAACAGCCGTGTAACCGTTCTTTTCAACTGTACGCTGAGCTACCACGTGGCAATTCTCCATGCGGAGAACCGTCACCGGCACATGCTCGCCGGCGTCGTTATAGACGCGGGTCATGCCCAGCTTCTGTGCAATAACACCTGAACGCATCGGGTTCGTTCCTTCCGTCCTCGCCGATTAAAGCTTGATCTCGACATCGACACCGGCGGAAAGATCGAGCTTCATCAGCGCGTCTACCGTCTGCGGGTCGGGTCAACGATATCGAGAAGGCGCTTGTGCGTGCGCATCTCGAACTGCTCGCGGCTCTTCTTGTCGATGTGCGGCGACCGGTTAACTGTGAACTTTTCGATCCGGGTTGGAAGCGGGATCGGTCCGCGCACATTTGCACCGGTACGCTTGGCAGTCGACACGATTTCCCGCGTCGAAGCGTCAAGGATCCGATGATCAAACGCCTTGAGGCGAATGCGGATGTTTTGACCGTTCATTTCATCTGTTCCTTGTTACGCGGAAACGCTCGCTCCAAAGCGAGCGTTCCTGCACTAAACCTTCATTACTCGATGATCGAGGAGACGATGCCTGCACCGACGGTGCGGCCGCCTTCACGGATAGCGAAGCGAAGCTTCTCTTCCATCGCAATCGGCACGATCAGGGTGACGTCCATGGCAACATTGTCGCCAGGCATGACCATTTCCGTACCTTCCGGCAGCGTGACAACACCGGTCACGTCCGTCGTGCGGAAGTAGAACTGCGGACGGTAGTTCGTGAAGAACGGCGTATGACGACCACCTTCGTCCTTGGTCAGAATATAGGCCTCTGCCTTGAACTTGGTGTGCGGCTTCACAGAACCCGGCTTGCACAGAACCTGGCCGCGTTCAACGTCTTCACGGCCAACGCCGCGGATCAGAGCGCCGATATTGTCGCCAGCCTGACCCTGGTCGAGCAGCTTGCGGAACATTTCAACGCCGGTAACCGTCGTCTTCGTCGTCGCCTTGATGCCGACGATTTCAACTTCTTCACCAACCTTGACGATACCGCGCTCAACGCGACCCGTCACAACCGTACCACGGCCAGAGATCGAGAAAACGTCTTCGATCGGCATCAGGAACGGCTGGTCGATCGGACGTTCCGGGGTCGGAATGTAATCGTCAACAGCAGCCATCAGCGCACGAACGGCATCTTCACCCAGCTCCTTGGAGCTGTCTTCAAGAGCAGCAAGTGCCGAACCCTTGATGATCGGGGTTTCATCGCCCGGGAAGTCGTACTTCGACAGAAGTTCACGCACTTCCAGTTCAACCAGTTCGAGCAGTTCTGCATCGTCAACCTGGTCGCACTTGTTCAGGAACACAACGATTGCCGGAACGCCAACCTGACGGGCAAGCAGGATGTGCTCACGGGTCTGCGGCATCGGGCCGTCAGCGGCCGAAACCACCAGAATCGCGCCGTCCATCTGGGCTGCACCGGTGATCATGTTCTTCACATAGTCGGCGTGGCCAGGGCAATCAACGTGGGCATAGTGACGGTTTGCGGTTTCGTACTCGACGTGCGAGGTCGAAATCGTGATGCCGCGCGCCTTTTCTTCCGGCGCTGCGTCGATCTGGTCATAGGCCTTGAAGTCACCGAAAAACTTGGTGATCGCCGCCGTCAGCGACGTCTTCCCATGGTCAACGTGACCAATCGTGCCGATGTTAACGTGGGGTTTCGTACGTTCGAATTTGCTTTTGCCATTTGAGCTCTCCGTAAATTTAGCCTGCTCAGGCATTCTTTTAATTGGGAGCGTGACCCTTAGATCACGCAAACTTCTTCTGGATTTCCTGTGCGACCGCCGTCGGAACCGGCTCATAATGGTCGAACTGCATCGTGTACTGTGCACGGCCCTGAGACATCGAACGCAGCGAATTCACATAGCCAAACATGTTGGCGAGCGGAACGTTTGCATTGACGACCGTGGCGATACCGCGGGCTTCGGTGCCGGAAATCTGACCGCGACGCGAATTCAGATCGCCGATAACGTCACCAACGTAATCTTCCGGCGTAACAACCTCGACCTTCATGATCGGCTCGAGCGAGCGCCAGCCTTCTGCGCACCTTCACGGAACGCTGCACGGGACGCGATTTCGAAGGCGAGAACAGACGAGTCAACGTCATGGTATGCACCGTCGATCAGGGTGGCCTTTACGCCGAGCATCGGGAAGCCAGCCAGCGGGCCTGCACCCATGACGCTTTCGATACCCTTCTGAACACCCGGAATGTATTCCTTCGGAACCGAGCCGCCGACAATCTTCGATTCGAAGATGAAATCGTCGCCGTCATGCGGTTCGAAGATGATCTTAACGCGAGCGAACTGACCCGAACCACCCGACTGCTTCTTATGCGTGTAATCGATTTCCGCCTGACGGGTGATCGATTCACGGTAAGCAACCTGCGGAGCACCGACGTTGGCTTCGACCTTGAATTCGCGCTTCATGCGATCGACGAGAATGTCGAGGTGAAGTTCGCCCATGCCGGCAATGATGGTCTGACCGGATTCTTCGTCCGACTTGACGCGGAAGGAAGGATCTTCGGCAGCCAGACGATTGAGCGCGATACCCATCTTTTCCTGGTCGGCCTTGGTCTTCGGCTCGATAGCGATTTCGATAACCGGATCCGGGAATTCCATGCGCTCGAGGATAACCGGCTTCAGCGGATCGCAGAGCGTATCGCCAGTGGTGGTTTCCTTGAGGCCAGCCAGAGCAACGATGTCGCCTGCAAAGGCTTCTTCGATGTCTTCACGGCTGTTGGAGTGCATCTGCAGCATACGGCCGATGCGCTCACGCTTGCCCTTGACGGTGTTTTCGAGCGAAATGCCCTTGGTCAGCTTGCCCGAGTAAATACGAGCGAAGGTCAGCGAACCAACGAACGGGTCGTTCATGATCTTGAATGCGAGCATCGAGAGCGGTGCTTCATCCGAAGATTCACGCGTGGTTTCCGTTTCGGTCTTGACGTCGATACCCTTGATGGCGGGAACATCGGTCGGAGCCGGAAGGAATGCCACAACTGCGTCGAGAAGCGGCTGGATGCCACGGTTCTTGAACGCGGTACCGCAAAGAACCGGATGGAACTTGACGTCAATGGTGCCCTTGCGGATCAGCGCGCGCAGCTCGTCGTTCGTCGGCATGGTGCCTTCGAGATAAGCTTCCATGGCAGCTTCGTCGATTTCCACGGCCAACTCGATGAGCTTTTCGCGATATTCTTCGGCCTGATCCTTGAGGTGCTCAGGAACTTCACCAACGGTCGCAGATGCGCCGATCGTGCCATCCCAGGTCAGAGCCTTCATTTCGATCAGGTCGATGACGCCTTCGAACTCATTTTCAGCGCCGATCGGCAGCTGAATCGGAAGTGCTACTGCGCCAAGACGCGAACCGACCATTTCTACGCAACGATAGAAATCGGCACCGATCTTGTCCATCTTGTTGACGAAGACCATACGCGGAACGTGATACTTTTCAGCCTGACGCCACACGGTTTCCGTCTGAGGCTCAACGCCAGCATTGGCGTCAAGCAACGCAATTGCGCCGTCGAGAACGCGGAGCGAGCGCTCAACTTCAATCGTGAAGTCAACGTGGCCCGGCGTGTCGATGATGTTGAAGCGGCGCTTCTTGCCATCCTGACCCTGCCAGAACGTGGTCGTGGCAGCGGACGTGATGGTGATACCGCGTTCCTGCTCCTGCTCCATCCAGTCCATGGTCGACGCACCATCGTGGGTTTCGCCGATCTTATGGTTCTTACCGGTATAGAACAGAATACGCTCGGTCATCGTCGTCTTACCGGCGTCGATGTGAGCCATGATACCGAAATTGCGGTAGTCTTCGATTTTATATTCGCGGGCCATGATAGTTGCTCTTTGAATAGGTTTCGACGATTACCAGCGGTAATGCGAGAAGGCGCGGTTGGCTTCAGCCATGCGGTGCGTGTCTTCACGCTTCTTCACAGCAGAACCACGGTTGTTAGCAGCGTCAAGCAGCTCACCCGAGAGACGGTCGATCATCGTCGTCTCGTTACGGCCACGAGCAGCATTGATGAGCCAACGAATGGCAAGTGCCTGGCGGCGTTCTGGACGCACATCGACCGGAACCTGATAGGTTGCACCACCAACGCGGCGCGAACGGACTTCGATGTGCGGAGCTACGTTGTCGAGCGCCTGATGGAACAGCGCGACCGGCTCGGACTTTGCCTTGACTTCGATTACATCGAGCGCACCGTAAACGATGCTTTCAGCAACCGACTTCTTGCCATGAAGCATGACTGCATTCATGAACTTCGTGATAACGAGATCGCCGAACTTCGGATCCGGATTGATCTCACGCTTCTCAGCCTTATGGCGTCTGGACATTTCGTCTCTTCTTTCAATTACATCGGGCTCAGCTCGCCTTCTGGCGGCCGGTATCCCCGGAAAATCTTACTTCGGACGCTTTGCACCGTACTTCGAACGGCGCTGCTTGCGGTTCTTGACACCCTGGGTATCGAGAACGCCGCGGATGATGTGGTAACGCACACCCGGCAAGTCCTTTACACGACCGCCGCGGATCATGACGACGGAGTGCTCCTGCAGGTTATGCCCTTCACCAGGAATATAACCAATAACTTCGAAGCCGTTCGTCAGACGAACCTTGGCAACCTTACGGAGAGCCGAGTTCGGCTTCTTCGGGTCGTCGTGTAAACGCGAGTGCAAACACCGCGCTTCTGAGGGTTTGCCTGCAGTGCAGGAACCTTATTGCGCTTTACCGGCGCAATGCGCGGCTTGCGGATAAGCTGGTTTACGGTTGGCATACAACCTTCCTCTTTAAAAATCTCGTATCCACGCCCCAAGGGGCCGTTTCACCGGCATGCTCATGCGCAAATTCGAGTCAGCCCTCGTCAACCGGTGGCCACCCCGAACAAAAGCAGAGGAAGCTGACGCTTCATGCGAACGGCAAGTTGCATTTCGATCGTAAAACGAACCCTGTTTGAGATGAACTTCAGGGCGCGTCGCCCCGAAAAGCTTGTCTCACATCGGCTCAGATGGGGTGCTGATACGTCTTTAGCGACGTTTCGTCAAGGGCAGCAGCTCAAGTTTCTTCAATAGAAGGCTCGAAACCGGCGTTTTGGCTCCGTCCGGACAGGTTATTGCGCCGCATTTGACGTCTATTCGCTAATATTTCGCGATCAAAACCGTCATTTTCCTATGCAAGCATGGCGCAGCCACTCAGGTCAGGTTATTGAAGCACATCTGAGTCGAAACGCAACAGAATATTAAGGGTTTCTCAATGTCTTCCACATCCCCAACAGCCGGCGACGATTCGCCGATCGTTCATCTCGTCATCGCTGACGTCTGGAACGAAGGTGAAGAATCTCCGGTCGAAGTGCATCTGCTTTTGAAATCGGACGAGAATGAGGATCTGGTTCAGACCGTCCTGAGCATTCTTGCTGAAGAAGGCTATCATGAAGCCGAGCTTCTTGAGATGGGCACACTGACCGAAGAGCCGGAAGAAGAACCGCACAAGAGCGCCTGGGCCACGGCGCTCAGCGGTGAAGTCGCACTGATCGAATTCGACGGCGATGACGACGAAGAAGAGTAAGATCAGCAAGACAGCGCCAGTTTCGACCGGCTCTTTTTAATTTGCAAAGCTGTTTTACACTTTTTCAGAAAACAATCTGAATACAAAAGGCCGCCCCGAAAGGCGGCCTTTTTAGTTTCATATCTGCCGATTTTACTCGGCAGCGTTGTTGGTCATGTCGACCAGCATCGCATTGGCTTCGGCAGATCCCGAAGTCTTGCGGCGCTCATCGATAATCAGTTCGTCGCGTGCGGTTGCAATACGACGAATCTGGTTGGTCATGCCGCCCGTACCGGCCGGAATGAGACGGCCGACGATGACGTTTTCCTTGAGACCTTGCAGCGTATCCATCTTGCCGGCAACCGCAGCTTCGGTAAGCACGCGGGTCGTTTCCTGGAACGATGCAGCCGAGATGAACGATGGCGTCTGAAGCGAAGCCTTGGTAATACCGAGGAGAACAGGATTGCCGGAGCCCGGCTTCTTGCCGTCTTCGATAAGACGTTCGTTGATCTCTTCCAGCTCGATGCGGTCGACGTGGTCGCCCGGAATATAGCCGGTATCGCCGGATTCCGTGATTTCCACCTTCTGCAGCATCTGACGGACAATCACTTCGATGTGTTTGTCGTTGATCAAAACGCCCTGCAAACGATAAACTTCCTGGATTTCGTTCACGAGATACGAAGCCAGAGCTTCGACGCCCTTGATCGCCAGAATATCATGCGGTGCCGGGTTGCCGTCGAGGATGTACTCACCCTTTTCGATGACGTCGCCGTCCTGAAGATGGAACGGCTTGCCCTTCGGAATGAGGTACTCGACCGGTTCGATCGTGTCGTCGTTCGGCTCGATGATGATGCGACGCTTGTTCTTGTAGTCGCGACCGAAACGAACGGTACCATCGATCTCTGCAATGACGGCATGATCCTTCGGACGACGTGCTTCGAACAGTTCGGCCACGCGCGGCAGACCACCGGTGATGTCCTTGGTCTTGGCGCTTTCCATCGGCAGACGGGCGATAACGTCACCAGCCTTCACATGCGCGCCAGGTTCGACCGAAAGGATCGATTCCACGGAGAGCAGGAAGCGGGCATCGCCACCCTTCGACAACTTCAGGGTCTTGCCAGCCTTGTCCTGATGACCATAGCCGGTTTGAGGTCCGAACCGCGCGGGGTCGAACGCCAGTCGATGACGACGCGCTTGGTGATACCGGTCGATTCGTCCGCCGATTCCGAAACCGAGAGACCATCGACGAGATCTTCGAACTCAACGTAGCCTTCAACTTCGGTCATGATCGGGCGAGTATACGGATCCCACTCGGCTATACGCTGGCCGCGCTTGACCGTATCGCCCTCATCCACGAACAGACGCGAACCGTAGGTCACGCGATGGACCGCACGTTCCTTGCCCGTAGCGTCGAGGATCAGGACTGCCATGTTACGGCCCATCACCACGAGGTTGCCATCGGAGTTACGAACCACATTGCGGTTACGCAGCTTGACGGTGCCTTCATACGAAGCTTCCAGGTAGGACGAGTCGACAACCTGCGCCGTGCCGCCCAAGTGGAAGGTACGCATGGTGAAGCTGGGTGCCGGGCTCGCCGATCGACTGAGCAGCGATAACGCCGACAGCTTCGCCCTGATTGACCGGAGTACCGCGTGCGAGGTCGCGACCATAGCACTTGGCGCAAACGCCGTTACGGGTTTCACAGGTCAGTGCCGAACGGATGCGGATCGACTGGATACCAGCCTTCTCGATGATCTCGACGTCCTTTCTTCGATCATGCGGCCAGCTTCGACGATGACTTCGCCGGTTGCCGGGTGCAGGATCGGATCGAGAGCCGTACGGCCCAGAACGCGCTGGCCGATCGAAGCCACGATCTGGCCGGCATCGACGATCGGCTGCATGGTGAGACCGATTTCGGCGCCGCAATCGACTTCCGAAATGATCGCATCCTGTGCAACGTCAACGAGACGACGGGTCAGGTAGCCCGAGTTAGCGGTCTTCAAGGCGGTGTCTGCCAGACCCTTACGGGCACCGTGGGTCGAGTTGAAGTACTCGTTCACGGTCAGGCCTTCCTTGAAGTTCGAGATGATCGGGGTTTCGATGATTTCACCCGACGGCTTGGCCATAAGGCCGCGCATGCCGCCAAGCTGACGCATCTGGTTGACCGAACCACGGGCACCCGAATGCGACATCATGTAGACGGAGTTCATCTGCTTCTGGCGACCGGTCACCGGATCGAATTCGACGGCCTTAAGGCGCGCCATCATCTCTTCGGTGATCTTGTCGGTAGCCTTGCCCCAGGCGTCAACGACCTTGTTGTACTTCTCGCCCTGAGTGATCAGGCCGTCATTGTACTGCTGTTCATATTCAGTCGTAAGCGCTTCGGTGTCGGCAACGATCTTCGCCTTCGTGTCCGGAATGACCATGTCATCCTTGCCGAAGGAGATGCCTGCACGGCAGGCATGGGCAAAGCCGAGCTGCATGATGCGATCACAGAAGATAACCGTCTCTTTCTGGCCGCAATGGCGGTAGACGTGGTCGATCATCTTGGAGATGTTCTTCTTGGTCATCTCCTGATTGCAGATGTCGAACGGCACATTGACGTTCTTCGGCAGCAACTCGCCGATAATCATGCGGCCCGGCGTCGTGTCGTAAATCTTCGACACAGGCTTGCCTTCGGCATCGACCGTCTTGAAGCGACCCTTGATCTTGGTGTGCAGCGTGACGACCTTGGTTTCCAGCGCGTGCTGGAGTTCACCCATATCGGCAAACACCATGCCCTCGCCCGGCTCCTTGTCTGCCACGATGGACAGATAATAGAGGCCGAGAACCATGTCCTGCGAAGGAACGATGATCGGCGCGCCGTTAGCCGGATGCAGGATGTTGTTGGTCGACATCATCAGCACGCGTGCTTCAAGCTGGGCTTCAAGCGACAGCGGAACGTGAACAGCCATCTGGTCACCGTCGAAGTCGGCGTTGAACGCCGTACAAACGAGCGGATGCAGCTGGATTGCCTTGCCTTCGATCAGGGTGGGTTCGAAGGCCTGGATGCCAAGACGGTGCAGCGTGGGCGCGCGGTTCAGAAGAACCGGATGCTCACGGATTACTTCGTCAAGGATATCCCAGACTTCCGGACGTTCCTTTTCAACCAGCTTCTTCGCCTGCTTGACGGTCGAGGAATAACCCTTCGCGTCAAGACGTGCGTAGATGAACGGCTTGAACAGCTCGAGCGCCATCTTCTTCGGCAAGCCGCACTGGTGCAGCTTGAGTTCCGGACCGGTCACGATGACCGAACGGCCCGAATAGTCGACGCGCTTGCCGAGCAGGTTCTGACGGAAGCGGCCCTGCTTGCCCTTGAGCATGTCGGACAGCGACTTCAGCGGACGCTTGTTGGCGCCGGTGATGACGCGGCCGCGACGGCCATTGTCGAACAGCGCATCGACAGCTTCCTGCAGCATGCGCTTTTCGTTGCGGATGATGATGCCCGGCGCGCGCAGTTCGATCAGGCGCTTCAGACGGTTGTTACGGTTGATGACGCGGCGGTACAGATCGTTCAAATCCGACGTCGCGAAACGACCGCCATCCAGCGGCACAAGCGGACGCAGATCCGGCGGAATGACCGGCACGATCTTCATGATCATCCATTCCGGGCGGTTTCCCGACTCCAGGAAGTTTTCGACGATCTTCAGACGCTTCATCAGCTTCTTCTGCTTCAGGTCCGAGGTGGTCTCGGCCAGATCGACGCGCAGATCTGCGGCAATCTTTTCGAGTTCCATCGAGGCCAGAAGCTCGTAAATAGCTTCTGCACCGATAAGAGCCGTAAACTGATCTTCGCCGAATTCATCGACGGCGATCATGTATTCCTCTTCCGAAAGAAGCTGATGCTCCTTCAGCGAGGTCAGGCCCGGTTCGGTCACGATGTAGTTCTCGAAATACAGGACGCGCTCGATATCCTTGAGCGTCATGTCCAGCAGCGTGCCGATACGGCTCGGGAGCGACTTCAAAACCAGATGTGAGCAACCGGGGCTGCGAGTTCGATATGGCCCATGCGCTCGCGACGAACGCGCGAGAGCGTGACTTCCACGCCGCACTTTTCGCAGATGATGCCTTTGTATTTCATGCGCTTGTACTTACCGCACAAGCATTCATAGTCCTTGATCGGGCCGAAGATGCGCGCGCAGAAGAGACCATCGCGTTCTGGCTTGAACGTACGGTAGTTGATCGTCTCCGGCTTCTTGATCTCGCCGTATGACCAGGACAGAATCTTCTCAGGGCTGGCGATCGAGATTCTGATGGAATCGAACGTTTGCGCCGGAGCCTGAGGATTGAAAAGATTCATGACCTCTTGGTTCATGCCGTTCTCCTTGAGGGCGATCCGCCGCCCTGTGTGTCGTCGATGACAGGCTGAAAATCCCTGCCATCTGGAAAAGAAATCGCGGTACTACTCAGTTTTTGAACTGGCTTGCCGTAGTCCCGTTCCCTCCAGCGGCAAAGAAATCCGCCTTCACTGGAAACAAGTATACGGGCGCGCCACGGCAAGACCATGGCGCGCCTCGATGTTTATTCCGCCGCGTCCGGCAGGGCCGGCTGTTCAGCATCTCGCGTGTCGTCGAGTTCGACATTGAGGCCAAGCGAACGCATTTCCTTGACGAGAACGTTGAAGCTCTCTGGGATGCCCGCTTCGAACGTGTCGTCTCCGCGCACGATGGCTTCGTAGACCTTGGTACGGCCTGCCACGTCGTCCGACTTGACGGTCAGCATTTCCTGCAGCGTGTAGGCCGCACCATATGCTTCCAGTGCCCAGACCTCCATTTCGCCGAAGCGCTGGCCACCGAATTGGGCCTTGCCGCCCAGAGGCTGCTGCGTAACGAGCGAGTAAGGTCCGATCGAACGGGCGTGTATCTTGTCGTCGACCAGGTGGTGGAGCTTCAACATATAGATGTAGCCCATGGTCACCTGACGATCGAACGGCTCACCCGTACGTCCATCGTAAAGCGTCGACTGACCCGACGTCGCAAGACCGGCATCCGTCAGCATCGCATTGATGTCGGCTTCGACGGCACCGTCGAAGACCGGCGTTGCGATAGACACGCCGCGCTTCACCTGATTGGCCAGCATGAGGACGGAATCGTCATCATAAGACCGGACCGGTTCGTTGCGGTCGTTGTCCGGATAGATGTGCTCCAGCGTTTCACGCAGAGGCTCGATATTGGCCGTCTTGCGATAAACGTCGATGAGCTCACCGATCTTCTTGCCCATGCCGGCACATGCCCAGCCGAGGTGGGTTTCCAGAATCTGGCCCACATTCATACGGCTCGGAACGCCAAGCGGGTTCAACACGATGTCGGCATGCGTACCGTCTTCGAGGAACGGCATGTCTTCCACCGGCAGAATGCGCGAAACCACACCCTTGTTGCCGTGACGGCCAGCCATCTTGTCGCCCGGCTGGATCTTGCGCTTCACAGCGACAAAGACCTTGACCATCTTCATGACGCCTGGAGGCATCTCGTCGCCGCGCTGTACCTTCTCGACCTTGTCCATGAAGCGTGCTTCGAGCAGCTTCTTGGAGTCGTCGTACTGGCTGCGAAGCGCTTCGAGTTCGCCCTGGAGCTTCTCGTCGTCGACAGCAAACTGCCACCACTGCGACCGCGGATATTCGGTCATCAGTTCGCGGGTGATCGCCGTGCCCTTCTTGAAGCCCTTCGGCCCCGCTGCGGCAACCTTGCCGTCGATCATGTCGGCAAGACGGCCATAGACGTTGCGGTCCAGAATAGCCTGTTCGTCGTCACGGTCCTTGGCGAGACGCTCGATTTCCTCGCGCTCGATAGCCATGGCGCGCTCGTCCTTTCAACGCCGTGGCGATTGAAAACGCGAACTTCCACAACCGTACCGTAGGTTCCAGGCGGCATACGCATGGAGGTGTCACGAACGTCCGATGCCTTTTCACCGAAGATGGCGCGCAGAAGCTTTTCTTCCGGCGTCATCGGGCTCTCGCCCTTCGGCGTGATCTTACCGACAAGAATGTCGCCAGGATGCACTTCAGCACCGATGTACACGATACCGGCTTCGTCGAGGTTCTTCAGCGCTTCTTCCGAAACATTCGGAATGTCGCGGGTGATTTCCTCAGGTCCAAGCTTGGTGTCGCGGGCAGCAACTTCGAATTCTTCGATGTGGATCGAAGTGAACACGTCGTCCGAAACGATCTTCTCTGAAAGAAGAATCGAATCTTCGTAGTTGTAGCCGTTCCACGGCATGAACGCGACGAGCACGTTACGGCCGAGAGCCAGATCGCCCAGATCCGTCGACGGACCGTCGGCAATGATGTCACCCTTCTGGATGCGATCGCCAACGCGCACGAGCGGACGCTGATTGATGCAGGTGTTCTGGTTCGAACGCTGGAACTTCATCAGGCGATAGATATCGACGCCCGACTTGGACGGATCGAGATCTTCGGTCGCACGGATAACGATACGCGTTGCGTCAACCTGATCGACGATACCGCCACGACGAGCAGCAATTGCCGCGCCGGAGTCACGGGCAACAATCGGTTCCATACCCGTACCGACAAACGGCGCTTCCGCGCGCACGAGCGGCACAGCCTGACGCTGCATGTTCGAGCCCATGAGAGCGCGGTTGGCGTCGTCGTTTTCCAGGAACGGAATGAGAGCCGCGGCAACCGAAACGAGCTGCTTCGGCGACACGTCCATCAGGTCCACGTTTTCACGCGGCGCCAGCATCACTTCGCCGGCATGGCGGCAGATGACGAACTCGTCAACGAAACCGCCCTGCTCGTCCAGCTCGACGTTAGCCTGTGCAACCGAGTGCTTGGCTTCTTCCATGGCCGACAGATAGACAACGTCGTTCGTTACCTTGCCGTCGACAACCTTGCGGTACGGGCTTTCAATGAAGCCGTACTTGTTGACGCGGGCAAAGGTTGCCAGCGAGTTGATCAGACCGATATTCGGGCCTTCCGGCGTTTCAATCGGACAGATACGGCCATAGTGGGTCGGATGCACGTCGCGGACTTCAAAGCCGGCGCGCTCACGGGTCAGACCGCCCGGTCCAAGAGCCGAAAGACGACGCTTGTAGGTGATTTCCGAAAGCGGATTGGTCTGATCCATGAACTGCGACAGCTGCGACGAACCGAAGAACTCACGAACGGCAGCCGCAGCGGGCTTCGCGTTGATGAGGTCCTGCGGCATGACCGTGTCGATTTCGATCGAGGACATACGTTCCTTGATCGCACGCTCCATACGGAGCAGACCGACGCGATACTGATTTTCCATCAATTCGCCGACCGAGCGCACACGACGGTTGCCGAGATTGTCGATGTCGTCGATTTCGCCGCGACCATCGCGCAATTCCACCAGCATCTTGACCACGGCCAAAATGTCTTCCTTGCGCAGAACCCGCACGGTGTCTTCCGCATCAAGGTCCAGACGCATGTTCATCTTGACGCGACCGACGGCCGAAAGGTCGTAGCGCTCGGCATCGAAGAACAGCGAGTTGAACATCGCTTCGGCGGAATCCATCGTAGGCGGTTCGCCCGGACGCATGACGCGATAGATGTCGAACAGGGCTTCCTGACGGCTTTCGTTCTTGTCGACAGCCAGCGTGTTGCGGATATACGCACCGATATTGACATGGTCGATATCAAGAACATTGATTTCCGTCTCGCCGGTATCGATCAGGGTCTTGAGGACCTTCTCGTCGATTTCGTCACCGGCTTCGAGATAGATTTCACCGGTTGCGTAATTGACGACATCTTCCGCAAGGTACGAGCCGAACAGATCGTCTTCAGTCGCCTTGATGGCCTTGAGGCCCTTTTCAGCAAGCTGCTTGGCCGAACGGGCGGTCAGCTTCTTGCCAGCTTCAAGAACGACTTCACCGGTGTCCGCATCGATGAGATCGGAGATGATCTTCATGCCCTTGAAGCGGTCAGCCGAATAAGGAATGCGCCAGTTATCGCCGTCACGCGTATAGGTAACGGTCTTGTAGAACGTCGACAGAATGTCTTCGCCGTCCATGCCAAGAGCCATCAGCAGCGTGGTGGCCGGCAGCTTGCGGCGGCGGTCGATACGTGCGTAGACGATGTCCTTGGAATCGAATTCGATATCGAGCCACGAACCGCGATAAGGGATGACGCGAGCTGCGAACAGGAGCTTGCCCGAAGAATGGGTCTTGCCCTTGTCGTGGTCGAAGAAGACACCCGGAGAACGGTGCATCTGCGAAACGATCACGCGCTCGGTGCCGTTGACGATGAAGGTGCCGTTGTCGGTCATGAGCGGCATATCGCCCATGTAGACATCCTGCTCCTTGATGTCCTTGATCGACTTCGCGCCGGTATCTTCGTCAATATCGAACACGATAAGACGCAGCGTCACCTTGAGTGGCGCCGAATACGTCAAATCGCGCTGACGGCATTCGTCAACGTCGAATTTTGGTGCATCGAACTCGTAGCGAACGAATTCGAGCATCGAAGCGCCGGAGAAATCCTGAATTGGGAAAACAGACTTGAAAACCGCCTGCAAACCCTCGTCAGAACGCCCACCGGATGGTTCTTCAACCATAAGGAACTGGTCGTAAGATGCCTTCTGAACCTCGATAAGGTTCGGCATCTCGGCGACCTCTGGGATCTTGCCGAAAATTTGCGTACGCGCTTGCGACCATTGAATGAATGGGTCTGAGCCATCGTCGCTCCTCGTTCTATAGCCTTGCGGCTTGCTCACGCCTTGCGGCCTTTATCATGCCCCGCCCTTCGGCGGTCCTCGAGCACATGAACCTCTAGATCGGATAGATCGAAAAGGACCATATGCAAACTTTCCAGAGCGGCCTTTGGCGTCGTTACCGACACGCGGCGCTCTTAACGGGCTAAAACCCGTTTCCTGAAAGCCGTTCCGGCACTCAGGAAAAGGGTTCCAGTTATCCGACCCACCGGGAAAGTCCGGGGAACTGGCGGATGAAAACCATCCGCCAGAATAGTCCGAACTTACTTGAGTTCGACCTTGGCGCCAGCAGCTTCGAGCTGTGCCTTGATCTTCTCAGCTTCGTCCTTCGAAGCGCCTTCCTGACAGCCTTCGGAGCGCCTTCGACCAGGTCCTTGGCTTCCTTGAGGCCGAGACCGGTGATTGCGCGCACTTCCTTGATCACGTTGATCTTGTTAGCGCCGCCGTCAGCGAGAACGACGTCGAATTCGGTCTTTTCTTCTGCAGCAGCAGCAGGGGCAGCGCCACCAGCAGCAGCAACTGCAACAGGAGCAGCAGCCGAAACGCCCCACTTCTCTTCGAGAAGCTTCGAAAGCTCTGCAGCTTCGAGAACGGTCAGTGCCGACAGGTCATCAACGATCTTTGCGAGATCAGCCATTTTGGTATTTCCTTAGTTTCAAGGTTTGAACAATTGACAGCGAAAAACGGCCTTACGCCGCCTCGTTCTTCCGGGCGTGCGCGCCAATAACGCGGGCGACCTGGCCCGCTGGTGCGCTGGTAAGTACTGCGAGACGCTGAGCCGGGGTCTGGATCATTCCAACCAGCTTTGCGCGCAGTTCGTCGAGCGACGGGAGCGAAGCAAGCGACTTGACGCCATCGGCGTTAAGCGTCGTTGCACCCATTGCACCACCGAGGATAACGAGCTTGTCGTTAGCCTTGGCGAATTCGACGGCTACCTTCGGAGCAGCAATCGGGTCGTTTGCGTAAGCAACAACCGTCTGACCTGTAAACAGATCAGAAATGCCTTCCGATTCCGTGCCCTGAAGAGCGATCTTGGCAAGGCGGTTTTCGCGACTTTAACGGACCCACCTGCATCACGCATCTTCGAGCGAAGATCGCTCATCTGCGCAACGGTGAGACCGGTATAGTGGGCCACGACGACCGAACCGGACTCTTTAAAAGCGCCGTTCAGCCACGAGACAAATTCGCGTTTTTCCGCTCTATCCACTGTCTCTCTCCAGTAGGCAGGACCACATGGCCCTGCCGGTTGCCTTTGCCGGACAAACTTCACAGTAAGCCCGACGTTCGAGGATCCTGTCCCCTTCAGCTATCCTGGAAGCCAGGCGTCACTCAAAGGCAACTACGGTTCAAACCTTGCATGCGTATTCACGCGAAACAGGGTTATTCCACGTCTCATGCAGGCCATATGTTTAAGGATTATCACCCGAAGATGATGATCCGCCTGCAATCTCGGACAGGATAACCGGACTTTCGTCCGGCTATCCGGATCTTGCGATCCGGAATTCTTGTATCGCCCTACCCTTTTCCGGGAAGGCTTGGGCCCCGGCAAACCGGAGCCCTGAAAACTTAGGCGACGACCTTGACGGTTGCCGGATCGACCTTGACGCCAACGCCCATGGTCGAGGAAAGCGATACGCGCTTGACGTATTCACCCTTGGCAGCCGACGGCTTTGCCTTGATGACGGCGTCAGCGAAAGCCTTGATGTTTTCTTCGAGCTTGGCATTGTCGAAGGAAACCTTGCCGATACCGGCATGGATGATACCAGCCTTCTCGACGCGGAACTCGACTGCACCGCCCTTGGAAGCAGCAACTGCAGCTGCAACGTCGGTGGTGACGGTACCAACCTTCGGGTTCGGCATCATGCCACGGGGCCCAAGAACCTTACCGAGACGGCCAACGAGCGGCATCATGTCCGGGGTTGCAATGCAGCGATCGAAGTCGATCTTGCCACCATTGACGATTTCGAACAGTTCTTCCGCACCGACGATGTCAGCGCCAGCCTTCTTGGCTTCTTCAGCCTTGTCGCCGCGAGCGAAAACAGCAACGCGAACCGTACGGCCCGTGCCATTCGGCAGGTTGACGACGCCGCGGACCATCTGGTCAGCGTGGCGCGGATCGACGCCGAGGTTCATCGCGATTTCGATGGTTTCATCGAACTTGGCGACAGCACGTTCCTTGACGAGGCCGATAGCAGCCGACAGATCGTAAAGCTTGTTGCGATCAACGCCTTCACGGATCTTGTTAATGCGCTTGGAAATCTTCGCCATCGTCTCAGCCCACCACTTCCAGGCCCATCGAACGGGCAGAACCTTCGATCATGCGCATCGCTGCTTCAATGTCAGCGGCGTTCAGATCCTTCATCTTCGCTTCAGCGATCGTGCGAACCTTGTCGCGGGTGATCGTGCCGGCGCTTGCCTTGCCCGGGGTCTTCGAACCGGACTTGAGGTTAGCGGCCTTCTTGAGGAAGTAGGTCACCGGAGGCGTCTTCATCACAAAAGTGAAAGACTTGTCCTGATAATAGGTGATCACGACTGGAATCGGCGAACCCTTTTCCATTTCCTGCGAGGCAGCATTGAACGCCTTGCAGAATTCCATGATGTTGATGCCGCGCTGACCCAGGGCCGGACCGATCGGGGCGACGGATTGGCCGCACCTGCCGCTACCTGGAGCTTCAGCTGGCCTGCAATTTTCTTAGCCATTGCTTTCTGCCTTTATAAAGTGCCGGACTATCCGGCTTTCTCGATTAATGCCGGAAAATCCGGCTCTCGACTGACGCCAGCTCAACTGGCGGGCAGTTCGGTGGTCCGGAGATCGACGGCCGGCTAAGCCACCTTCCCTTCCACCACTTTCACCCCATCCGAGATTCGAACGGGGTGAATGCCCTTACGGGCGAAACGATCAGAGCTTATCGACCTGACCGTATTCCAGATCCACAGGCGTTGCGCGCCCGAAGATGGAAACCTCGACCTTGAGACGCGCACGCTCTTCGTCGACTTCCTGAACGATACCGTTGAACGACGCGAACGGACCATCGGAAACGCGAACGTTTTCGCCAATCTCGAAGGACACGGAAGTCTTTGGGCGCTCGACGCCATCCTGAACCTGGTTCAGAATCTGATCGACTTCCTTCTGGGAAACCGGAACAGGCTTGGAATCACCAAGGAAACCAGTGACTTTCGGAGTATTCTTAATAAGTGAAAAGACGGCATCCGTGAGGGTTGCGCGAACCAGCACGTAACCCGGAAGAACTTGCGCTCTGCGTCAACCTTGCGGCCGCGGCGCACTTCAACAATCTTCTCGGTCGGCACAACGATCTGCTCGATCAGTTCGGACAGACCCTTCTGCTTCGCCTTGGCCTCGATATCCTCGGCGACCTTCTTTTCAAAATTGGAATAGGCGTGAACGATATACCAACGCGCCGTCATCTAAAACTCCCCAATCCTAACTTATCGACCAAGGCCGAGAATAAATTCTACGCCATAGGCCATAAGCTGGTCGGCAAGAAAAGAACGCAGCAGCCAGAAACGCCATGATCACCACCATAATGGTGGAGATGACCGTTTCACGCCGTGTAGGCCAGGTCACCTTCGCCGTTTCGGCGCGAACCTGCTGAAAAAGGTGATCGGATTCGTCTTGGATGCCATCTGCCGCTCTGTCATTGATCCGGCGCTACCCCAAACCCTGGCCCGTCAAAACGAATCAGAAGCCTGAAGTCACGCGTATACGGCACGCAAAGCTGAAAATTCAGCCCCACGCGCCGCGTGTCTGTTGACGTTACATAGAATCGATTCCCAAAAACAAGCCCAAAGGTTAAAAGAATACCATACAGGCTTATCGGAAATCCGATCCTTACGAATATCACTCGGCGCACCATCCAATCGTGCGGCGGCGATCCTTCCCTGCCCGGCCAACAAATCCCGCAGGGAATTATCATTTTCAACGGTGTCGCCCTGCCGAAGCCTGCGCCGCCATCAAAAGGTAAGGCGGCATAGATTGCCGCCTAATTTACAATATAGAAAACGGGCGCTCATAGTCGCCATGAGCACCCGTTATAAAATGGCAGGGGCAGCAGGGTTCGAACCCGCGACCTACGGTTTTGGAGACCGTCGCTCTACCAACTGAGCTATACCCCTATGCGGCATTGCAATGCCTGAATGGCAGAATGCCAGACTGGCGGCGTAACCGCCAGTCAAATTGATTACTCGATGATCGAGGAGACGATGCCTGCACCGACGGTGCGGCCGCCTTCACGGATAGCGAAGCGAAGCTTCTCTTCCATCGCGATCGGCACGATCAGGGTGACGTCCATGGCAACATTGTCGCCAGGCATGACCATTTCCGTACCTTCCGGCAGCGTGACAACACCGGTCACGTCCGTCGTGCGGAAGTAGAACTGCGGACGGTAGTTCGTGAAGAACGGCGTATGACGACCACCTTCGTCCTTGGTCAGAATATAGGCTTCTGCCTTGAACTTGGTGTGCGGCTTCACAGAACCCGGCTTGCACAGAACCTGACCGCGTTCAACGTCTTCACGGCCAACGCCGCGGATCAGAGCGCCGATATTGTCGCCAGCCTGACCCTGGTCGAGCAGCTTGCGGAACATTTCAACGCCGGTAACCGTCGTCTTCGTCGTCGCCTTGATGCCGACGATTTCAACTTCTTCACCAACCTTGACGATACCGCGCTCAACGCGACCCGTCACAACCGTACCACGGCCAGAGATCGAGAAAACGTCTTCGATCGGCATCAGGAACGGCTGGTCGATCGGACGTTCCGGGGTCGGAATGTAATCGTCAACAGCAGCCATCAGCGCACGAACGGCATCTTCACCCAGCTCCTTGGGCTGTCTTCAAGAGCAGCAAGTGCCGAACCCTTGATGATCGGGGTTTCATCGCCCGGGAAGTCGTACTTCGACAGAAGTTCACGCACTTCCAGTTCAACCAGTTCGAGCAGTTCTGCATCGTCAACCTGGTCGCACTTGTTCAGGAACACAACGATTGCCGGAACGCCAACCTGACGGGCGAGCAGGATGTGCTCGCGGGTCTGCGGCATCGGGCCGTCAGCGGCCGAAACCACCAGAATCGCGCCATCCATCTGGGCTGCACCGGTGATCATGTTCTTCACATAGTCGGCGTGGCCAGGGCAATCAACGTGGGCATAGTGACGGTTTGCGGTTTCGTACTCGACGTGCGAGGTCGAAATCGTGATGCCGCGCGCCTTTTCTTCCGGCGCTGCGTCGATCTGGTCATAGGCCTTGAAGTCACCGAAAACTTGGTGATCGCCGCCGTCAGCGACGTCTTCCCATGGTCAACGTGACCAATCGTGCCGATGTTAACGTGGGGTTTCGTACGTTCGAATTTGCTTTTGCCATCGCCGTTGTTCTCTTTGTTCTAGAACCGCTCAAGCGCCAGCACAAAAGCCTTTTGGCTTTCAGGCCAGCATTTATGCCAAAACGGAACGGCGAACCGCCCGTCGATGATTCCTTACACGCCAAACCGCTCTGAAAAATTTGGAGCGGGTAGCGGGAATCGAACCCGCGTATTCAGCTTGGAAGGCTGCTGCTCTACCATTGAGCTATACCCGCGCACTCTTAACTCTGATCCGACAGTGGTGGAGGGAGTTGGATTTGAACCAACGTAGGCATAGCCAACGGATTTACAGTCCGTCCCCTTTAACCACTCGGGCATCCCTCCAGATATCACTATCAGCAGAGTCGAGCGACTAGGCATTTCCGCGGGGCTTCTGGCTGACTGTTGGGCCAGCCGTCGATCCGCGAGGGGCCTTATGACGATAAGCTTATCCCCTGTCAACAGGGTAAAAGCGAAAAGAATGCATGTCCGTCCACAACGTCGTGGAAAGTTCCTCTTCCACGCCCCCGTTTCATAGGCTTAAACGCCCGGATTTCTCAGGATTTTCTACTCGTTTGAGATTATTTGGCAATCAGAACAGCCTGATAGCAATCACAGGTGAAGTCGCTATCTTCCGTTCATCTAAAGAGTTATAAGCACGCCATGACCGATCAAAATTCGCCCCGCACACCCAAAGATTCTCATTATGCGCGCCTGCGCCGCCAACATCGCGACCAGAAGGCCGTGACAGAGGGCAAATCACCGCGCAAACCACAGCGCCCCTCTATTTCGGCAAGCGCCGTTGCCGAGGGCACCGTACGCCTTTATGGCCTGCATACGGTCCGCGCCGCCGTGGAAAACCCGGAGCGCAGAATCTTGCGTATGCGCGCCACGCGTAACGGCTTTGCGCGACTCGAAATCGGAGAGGCCGAATCTCCCCTTCCCTGTCGAAATCGTCGATCCGCGTGATATCGACAAGGAAACTGGTTCCGAGGCCGTCCATCAGGGCGTTATGATCGAAGCAGAGCCGTTGCGCGCCCGAAAACTGTCTGAACTGAAAGAGAGTCCGCTGCTTCTCGTCCTCGATCAGGTGACAGACCCGCACAATGTCGGCGCCATCATGCGTTCAGCCGTCGCCTTCGGAGCCGGCGCACTGATTACCACTAGTCGCCACAGCCCGCAGGAAACCGGCGTTCTGGCGAAAGCTGCTTCCGGCGCACTCGAGATGATCTCGCATATCGAAGTGCGCAATCTGGCCGAAGCGATTGAAGAGCTGCACGGTCTCGGGTTCCAGACCATCGGTCTTGATTCGGAAGGGCCGATGGAAATGGAGGCCACCTTGTCTGGCGGACGAATCGCTCTGGTACTTGGTGCAGAAGGCAAGGGCCTGCGACAAAAGACGCGCGAAACGGTCACCGCGCTTGCCCGCCTTGACATGCCGGGAGAAATCAAATCGCTCAACGTATCGAATGCGGCCGCCATTTCGCTTTACGCTGCTGAACGCTATCTCCGCGCACGTTGATTCGATTATGATTCTTGGATGAAATGACCCGGCCGGTTTTCCTGCCGGGAGATATGGAAAAGTCGTTTCGGAAACTGAATCCAAAAGCTATCATTTGCAACCACAGGACGACTTTTGGAACGAGCTCTCAGGCAGTGGCGATATAGGTGCGGATATCTTCCGCTTCACGCTCGACGTCTTCGATGCGCCGTTTCACAACGTCACCGATTGAAATGATTCCACGAGCTTGCCGCCTTCTTCCACCGGCATATGGCGGAATCGGCTTCGCGTCATAATTTCCATCACCTGATTGATCGTGTGATGTTCACGGCAGACCTGCACTTTTGCCGTCATGACTTCTGCAACCGGCATGCTCATAGCCTTGGTTTCTTGTGCGGCAACGGCGCGCACAACATCGCGTTCAGATAAGATACCCTTAATTCGACCGGCCTCGTCGCACACCACCAGCGCACCGATCTTGTGTTTGTTCAACATGGCGACAGCGTGGGATAGCGTATCGGCAGGTGCGATAATCAACACATCCCTGCCCTTTGTCTCGAGAATCGATCTTACTGTCATGCCAAAGTCCCTCCAAGATTTAGCACTTGCTGCTTCAACAGCCATATGAAGCAGAACGCAGCTCCCCACCACGTTCCATGATGGTGCGCTTTGATCGTCAGATTGGCAAGTGGCATCAAATGGGGAAGCCCTATCGCCTCAGCACCGCATCATAGCTGCGCGGGCGATCCATCAGTGAAATACCGAAGAACCCAGCGATGAAACCGCCTATATGCGCTTCCCATGCAATGCTTGAAAGGTCCGCGCCGCCGGTCGAGTACAAACCTGTAATGATATTGATCAGGAACCAGACGCCCACAAAGGTCAGTACAGGCTTCAGTGTCAGGGTTAGCCCCACGGGGAGAACGGGCCTGCAAATTCCGATCTGCGTCCATGGCCGATACGGCGGAAACCATAACGCGCCGCAGCACCCATCATCCCCGAAATTGCTCCCGATGCCCCACCAGCGGCGAAACGCTGTCCGGATAGATCGCATAATGAGTCAATCCGGCAATCACCGACGTGAATATCCAGAAAACGATCATCCGTCCGTACCAATGCGGCCAGCTAGCGGAGAACCGAAAGCTGCAAGCCAGATCATGTTGACGGCAATATGGGCAATTCCGCCATGCATGAAGGAATAGCTGATAAGCGTGAACAGGGCGGAGGGATCTGTAAAACCGTCTGCCAGTGAGAAACGTGCCGGAATGAGCGCGAAATTCAGCATGAACTCATAGTTCTGCTGCTCGCTGACAAGATAGTTCTGATAAACATACACAGCGACGCATAGGCCGATCAGAGCGAGAACAACGCCCGGAATATTGAATATCGGCTCACTACCGCCCGACCGGCGGTTATTGCCGTTCATTTCCGGCTGGGGAAGGCTCATGAACTGCTGCTTTCTATTTTATGCGAAGCACCGCAATCGGACTGAAGAGGCCTCATATGTCTGGTCGATGCATGTTGATAGGGCACAATTTGTTAAAATAAAGGCCGACGGAGGTTCCCGGTCGGCCTTGACGCGAACAGAAATCTTTCGCGAAATTAAATCTGGAGCTCAGAAAAACGCCAACCAAGTCAAAGGCTTCGTCTGATGTTTTATCAAAGCGCGTCTTTCGGCGCCGTGCAACTATTACTTATTATTAACCTTAACAGACGAGCCCGGTGGATGAAGAAAGGGTTAAACTGGCATCCTCGCCGTTAATACTATTTTAATGCGTTCAACAGCGGAGCCAGCCTCCGCGTGCAACGGACAAATCAACGGCGCATCATGAAACACCGCAATACGATCGCGATTTTCAGCGAATGGCAGCGCTTGGCCCGCTCGGAAAGCGGTGCCTTTCGTGCCCCGATGCGCGAACGGATCGAGCCGCGCAAGCGGACGCCATCTGTCCGATCTCTTCTTCCTTGAAGCCGACACGCACGGCGATTTGTCGTTTCGTCTGGCCGGAACGCGCATATGCACCCTGTTCGGTCGCGAACTGAAGAACACACGGTTTCTCTCGCTCTGGTCTGAGCGGGACCGCGCAGCCCTTGGCGAACTGTCACAAAATATCAGCACGCTGGAAGTCCCCGCCCTCATTTCGCATGTTGGAATCAGCATGTCCGGACGAAGCCTTGGGCTGGAAATGTTTCTCGCCCGCTTGAAGCGTCGAATGGACAGGTCAGCCTTCTCGGCAGCATCGCTGTGCTTGATTCCGTCACATGGGTTGGAGCAGATCCAATCGTCCTCGGCCATTTAAATTCCATCGAACCGGTGGCCCCGATCTGATTCTGGCAGAGGACGTGCGAAAATCGGCCGCCATCACAGTAAATGCGCCCCGAACGGGCCGAGAATGGACGAATGTTCGTCTGACGAAGCCGCAGGAACATGCAGCTCGAAATTGCGCGTCATCAAGGGCGGCAAAGCCTGATGCAGGGTTGAAATCGCGATTTCTCTTTATTGGCCCGTGATGTAATGTCTGCCGCAGTAAGAGTGGGCAAATTTCGAGATGGATCGGTTTTGATGAAAAGATTTGCTGCGGCATCTCCTGCAAACACTGTGCGGCAGGAAAATTTCAACACCGTGAATGTCGATCTCAACGGGCGCTACATGCTGGAAAACCGTAGCGAATTTCCTGCATCATCAAGCGTATGTCACCCGGAACCGCGCTCATGAGCGGCATTGCAACGCCGCGCAACGGCGAACGGATCATCGCCTATATCGACCACGTCGGGCGGATCGAAGGAATTGCCAACGAAGTTACCTCCGAAGGCTTCCACATTCTCCTGTCGGCGTCGGAACAGAAGAAAGACAAGCTTTCCGCACAGCTGACCTGGCTCGCCAACAAGCACGAGCTTGCCCTGCCCGAAGATCGCCGTCACGAACGCGTCGTGCCGCGCAAAACCCAGCAAAACATTACTTTTGCCGACGGCGCCCAAAGATTGTGCCGCATTGCCGACCTTTCGCTTTCCGGTGCGGCCATCGAAAGCGAGTTCAAGCCCGCGATCAAGAGCGGCGTCATGCTTGGACCGATCCGGGGACTGTCGTCCGTCATTTCCAGGGCGGCTTCGCAGTCGAATTCGCTACCATCCAGACCAGCACAACACTGGACAATCTTTTCGGCTGAAAGCATCCGCCCAAAAGATGAACGCGCGTCAAGGTTACGGAATGGCAAACCGCGAAATACCCGAAATCACAAAAAGCCGCAAAACAGACCGATTTGCCCTGAATTTGTCCGTTCGTTGACAAAAGTTTCAGCGTTATTTGCAGTTTTAATCGAATTTGACTCGCATTTTCGCGCACAAATTTGCGTGCCTTCAAATTGTCTAAGTCATCTTGGTCTCCAACAGGGAGACAAAAATGACGAAACAAACCATTATCGCAGCCATGCTGATGCTGCTCGGAATCGGACTGGCAGAGGCAGCAAGCCCCGCTTCCAATTCACCATGGATGGCGACCGGCGACAGGACTTCGCAGCCCATTGGCCATTACGAATTCTGTGAGCGCTATAGGTCTGAATGCAATATCACCAGCCGCAACAGCAATATGCTGAAGCTGACACCGGAAATCTGGAAGCAGATCATTGCGGTCAATGCGAGCGTCAACGAAAAGATTGCGCCGATGACCGATATGGAAGCCTGGGGCCGCGAGGAATATTGGGAATACCCGACAACAGTGGGGACTGCGACGACTACATGCTTTTGAAGCGCCGCGAACTGATGGCGCTTGGCATCCCGGCCAATACGCTGCTTTTCACGGTGGTTCGCCAGCCGAACGGTGAAGGCCATGCTGTCCTGACGGTTCGCACCGACCGCGGCGACTTCATTCTCGACAATCTCGATCCCCGCGTCCTCGCCTGGAACAAGACCGACTACACTTATCTCAAGCGCCAGTCGACCACAAACACCGGAAGCTGGGTCTCGATCAAGAGCGACCGCGAACTCCTGGTCGGCAGCATCAAGAACTAACCAAAAGATAAATCGAAAAGGACGGGCCGTCAGTCTCCCTCTGGCCCCGTCCTTTTCTTTTCAGGCTGGTTCCAGCCCACGCATGAAAGACCGAGCCTTCTCGACGTAATGTTCTGCCGAAAGCTTTAGTTTTCGACCGCAGCATCGTCCAGTTCCCGCAGAACCCTTGCAGGCGAACCGACCACGAGTGAATTATCCGGTATTTCCTTACCCTCGGTCACAAGAGCCCCGCCCCGATCAGACAATTCTTTCCGATCCTCGCGCCATTGAGAACGATGGCACCCATGCCGATCAGTGTATTTTCACCTACGGTGCAGCCATGAAGAATGGCCCGATGCCCGATGGTGCATCCTGCACCGACTGTCAGCGGAAAGCCGATATCCGTATGCATGATGGTGTGTTCCTGAACATTGGTATCGTCACCGATGGTGATCGGCTCATTATCGCCGCGCAAAACAGCACCGAACCAGAAACCGGCATTCTCACCGACAACGATCTTGCCGATCAGGGTCGCGTCGGGCGCGATCCAGTTGCTGCTGCGGTCCGCGAATTGCGGCTTGTGCCCATTATATGCATAGATCGGCATGTACTTCCTCCATCGGCAAACTCGATATTGAATCGCTAAGCCGTTTCAAGCTGTCATACAAGCCCGACTTCACGCTCTGTTAACCATAAAGACCGATATTCTTTTGCAATATCATCACGATGACACCCTGATGGAAACAGCACCAGATTACACCGCCTCGAAAATGGGAAGTCGCCTCTTCGGCTGGCTGCTGTTGGCGGTTATCGCTCTGATTCTGCTTTCAGTCGCCGTGAATATTGGCGGACGTCTGCTTGGTCCGCTGATTGCGCGAGGTGGGCACTCCGACAGCACGCACGCCTATGAAATCATCATTGGCAACAACGTCCTGTCGATCCCAGCCAATATGATCCGCTTTTCGAACCAGCGACGCGATGGGGTGACCGGACGTCTCGATCTTTATGCCCGCTGGCCGGGCCTTACCGGCTACACGGAACGCGACCGCGCCATCTTCAACCTGCTCACTCCGAAACGGCATCTCATTTTCATGTCCATCGAGCAGCGAACCATGTCCCGCGACATGAGCGGGCGTTATCTGCCGATCTATGCCGAGTTGATAGACCCGAACGGGAATCTGCCCCGGAAATCTGACCGTACACCGCTTTCTCGAAAATAGCGGTTATAAGGGCGAGGAACTGATCTTGTCCGACCCGAGCAGCGGCAAGCCGGAATTCGTAGCGCGATGCCTAGCGGACAGTGCGGCGGAAAGCTTCAATTCATGCGAACGCGATGTCCAGTTCGGACGCGACCTGCAGATACTCTATCGCTTCCCCGCTCCATGCTTGGCGACTGGAAGTCACTGGACAGCGCAGTCATTGATTTTGCCAGTGCTCATCTCCTTGACGGCAAACCTGCCGACTGACGCCGAACGAAAACGAGCGATGGAGCCGCCACCAGATAGATTGCTGGCCCGACCAGCCACACCCATCCGTTCCAGCTGGCAGCAGTCCTCATATAAAGGGCTGTAAAGATAATCGGCCCTGCGACAGCACTGATATTTGTGAGGCTAGCGAGCGTGCCCTGCAGCGCCCCTTGTTTGTTTTGGCTGGTCCTGTCCGAAAGGACGGACTGCAGAGCAGGCATCGCTATCCCCAAATGCCAGCAAGACAAGAATTGGCACCACCATCCAGCCTTCTGTGGCAAGTGCGAGGGTTGCCATGCCCAGCCCATCCGCCGCCATTCCAATGATGATCGCATATCCAGCTCAATTGTTGCGACGAGACGACCCGTACCAAGCCATTGAAACAAGGCATGCAGCAAACCGAACGCCGCAAGCGACAAGCCCACATATGTCGTATCCCAATGGAAACGATCTTCAGTGAATATTACCCACAAGGCAGCTGGTATCTGCCCTACAAGTTGCAGAAGAAAGAAAACCCATAGCAAAGGTTTCAGACCCTTCTGCACACCCGATGGCAAAAGAGTGCCAAAGGGCTCATTCGTCTGGGGCTCCGGTTTGGTTGTTCGTCGAACCTCCCGCATCAAAAGGAAGACAGACAGGGCCATAAGGCCGTTGATGGCCGCGGCGGCTGCGAACGGAGCTGTCGGCGACACATTTCCCAATGCGCCACCAATGACCGGTCCAAGAATCATACCGCCGCCGTAACACGCACCCAGCCAGCCAAACGCCTGAGCGCGTGTGCCCTCTTCCACCGTATCCGCTACGCTGGCGCCAGCGACCGCCATCGTCGCTCCCATCATGCCCGACAGGATGCGACCAACATAAAGAACCCAGAGATGGGGGCGGCAGACATGATGGCATAATCGATTGCCGCTCCGATAAGCGAGCCAAGCAAGATCGGTTTCCGGCCAAACCGGTCGGACATTCGCCCCATAACTGGAGCGAAGAAAACCTGCATCAGCGCATAAAGAGACAACAGCATTCCATAGTGACCCGCCACATCTTCGGAATGAGCCACATCGCGCAGCAAGCTGGGCAGGACTGGCATCGCCAGCCCTATTCCCACCGCGTCCAAGGCAGTAACAGCCAGAACGATCATCAATGTGCGGTTCATATGCCGAGTCCTGTAATTTATCATCGATAAGGAACTGGACTTAAAATTTATCAATGATAAATTGTCAAGGCATAACTGATTTGGTGAGCGCTTTGGTAAAACTACACCGTGACGCCGTGATACGAACGGCACTGGAACTTTGAACGAGGTTGGAGAAGAAGGTCTGACGACCCGTCGTCTGGCCGAACGACTAGGCGTGCAACAACCCGCGCTCTACTGGCATTTCAAAACAAACGCGTACTGCTGGATACCCTTGCGGAAACGATTTTGGCAGAGCATCACGACCACGCCTCACCGCGTGCTGGGGAGAACTGGCGAGATTTCCTGATTGAGAATGCGCGTAGTTTTCGGCGGGCGTTGCTGACTTATCGCGATGGTGCGCGCATCCATGCCGGAACGCGCCCGAATAACAATCAGATGGGACAGGCGGAAGCTCAGATCGAATTTTTGGTTCACGCGGGATTCACGCCCGCCGATGCAGCACGCGCACTGATAACCATAAGCCATTATGTCGTCGGTTCAGCGCTGGAACAACAGGCTGACTTCCACGAAACCACGCCATCCGATGAGGCGAATATTGCGGCAACATCAACAATGGCCGAAGCCATCGCAACGCTGGATGCAGAAGGCCCGGAGAGCCTGTTCGATTTCGGATTGATACTGTTAGTTGATGGGCTGGAGCGGCATCAGCGGCCCTAGAGTCAGAACCTAGAGCATTTCCAGCAAAAGTGCGAAGCGGTTTTGCGTAGGATAATGCGACAAGACAAATAGTTAGAGCGGTTCCAGCGGTTCTGTAAAAATAGAAACCGCTCTAAGACAAGCACATCTACTTCCCGCTCAATTCCTGGAGAGCTCGTTGCCCGTCCTCGCTAAACCTGATCTTGCTGAGCGGAACCCCGCTCAAAAGATGTTCCTCCGTGGCAGCCAGCACAATTTCCAGCTTTAATATTTCCGCCGATCCGAGAAGCTTCCAGCAGCCTTTTCCCGCGAGAAGGGAAAAGTCGCGATCCATGATATAAGCTGCGGCAGCATAATCGCCGTCACATTTCCCGACGCTTTGCGGCTCATCAAGGATCTCAATCACCGAGCGCGAGCCATCGTCCTGCTCGGTTTCGATAGTTCCCAGAATTTCTGCGCGCGCAGCTAAAGACAGGGCCATCAGGAGCATGGCCAATGAAAACCAAATTTCATAGAGACAACCAAGGCTCAGGGATAGTGGTGTCAGGATAACAAAACGCCCTCTCCATTGTGGAAAGGGCGTCAAATAGCATTCATGTCTGGCGTCAGCGTCGTTTGGACGCGATTGCCGTGGCCGATCAAAGATCAACGTCGAGAATGGCCATCGAGAAATTGTAGGAGAGTTCGCCCTCATCCTCGTCCTTATAGATCAGGCCAAGAAATTCGTCATTGAGGTAAAGCTCGGCGGAGTCGTTCTTGCGCGGGCGCGCCTTCACCTGCAGGCCGGGATTGTTGAAGGTCCGTTTGAAATAAGCGTCCAGTTTTTGAGTTCTTCGGGTTTCAACCGGCTTCTCCTGATATTGAATTGAGCCGGTTTATTGCACCCGGCAATTTCCTATGTAAACCCCGGCAAAGCCGTGCTCAAGGGTTGTCGGCAGTTAATAGCTTCTTTTGACAGAATATAGGCCGCATGCTGGAAAAACCAGCAAGCGGCCCGTTCGGCCTGCAACGATACGACGTATCGCCTAAATCCCTTCGCCCAGCATCTGGTCCATGACGCGGGAAGGCTCCGCACAGCCCGTATCGCCTATGATCCGGGCCGGCACACCGGCAACCGTGACATTGTTCGGGACGGGCTTCACCACCACCGAACCGGCCGCGATTTTCGAGCAATGGCCGACTTCGATATTACCGAGAATTTTCGCACCAGCACCGATCAGCACGCCATGGCGGATTTTCGGATGACGGTCGCCGCTCGATTTGCCCGTGCCGCCCAGCGTGACGCCATGGAGGATCGAAACATTATCTTCAATCAAGGCCGTTTCGCCGACCACAAGTCCCGTCGCATGATCGAGGAATAGGCCGCTGCCAAGTCGTGCTGACGGATGAATATCGGTCTGGAAGATCGACGATGAACGGCTCTGCAGATAATAGGCAAAATCCTTGCGGCCTTCATTAAAGAGCCAATGCGCCAGACGATGGGTCTGGATCGCATGGAAACCCTTCAGATAAAGGATCGGATCCATGAAGCGGTTATAAGCCGGGTCGCGATCATAAACCGCCTGGATATCGACACGCACAATCTGGGACCATTCCGGATTGGCATCCAGCATTGCATCAAAGGTCTGGCGCAGAATATCGGCGCTCACATCGGCATGGCCAAGACGCTCGGCAATACGATGCATGACCGCATCTTCCAGACTCGGCTGGTTGAGGATCGTGGCATAAAGGAAGGTTCCCAATACGGGATCGTTTTAGCAGCTTCCTCCGCTTCGGCACGGATGGAATGCCAGATGGGATCGACCTGACCCAGACCGGGGTCGCTTTCGCTGATGTGCGAACGGACATATGCATACTCCAGTTTTGCACCGCGCGAGGAGGAGACGACAGCCGAACTTTTCGCTCAATCCCAGCACCGCAATACGAGTTCGGTGCGCAGCATAACAAAATGGTTTGCCTTGACACAGCCGAATTTGACGCGCCTCGCCGGCGCGCTCTTTGTCCAAGATCAAATTCCCGTCAGAGCGGGTTTTCTTTCAAAAATTGCAACACCGCCTGCTTGTAGACCTTGTCACCAACAGCCAGCATGTGGTCGCGGTCTGGAATATCCACGGCCTGTCCATTTGGCAGGAGATCGGCCAGTTCCTGCGCGCTGCCTGCAATATCGTCAGTGGTGCCGACGGCCACGAGAACAGGCTGCATGATACGTGCAATCGCAGCAGCGGAAACCAGTTCCTTGGAGGTGATCACACAGGCCGCAAGGGCTATACGGTCACTCTTCGTCTGGTCGGCAAATTTGCGGAACATCTGTCCACGCGGATGGGTGATTGTGGCCGGATCTTCTGCCAGAAGCGCCTCGCCAATCGGCTCCCAATCGCCAGCGCCCGTCACCATGCCGATACCGAGACCGCCGAAAACGGCGCTATGAACGCGCTGAGCGTGTTCGATAGCCAGAAATGCTGAAATACGCGCGCCCATGGAATAGCCCATAACATGCGCTTTTCGATCCCGAGATGATCAAGAAGTGCGGCTGCATCTGCCGCCATTTTGGTCGGTGTATACTCGTCCTCGTCATGGGGTTTCGCCGAAAGTCCGTGCCCGCGATTATCGATCGCAATGACGCGATATCCGGCTTCGGTCAGCGTGCGGAACCAGCCGGGTGAAACCCAGTTGACGAGGCTTGAAGACGCAAAGCCGTGAATGAGCAGGATCGGATCGCCTTCTCCGTCCTGACGGTATGCCAGACGCAAGCCGTCATGTTCGAAATATTCGATATCGAGGGCACTCACCTGATTATTCCTCTTGATTGTATTGTCTCGATATCAAGACTTGCACGCACCGCAGATCACGCGATGGATAGCCTTGTCACCAAGCTTTATGCCGGTCCGTTTAACCGTACCGGCCAGAAGTTCTACGACATACGCTGCCGGAACCTCAGATGAAATGATATTTTCGGAGAATGGTACCGCATTTTCGTGAATGGCCGATACGCGCCCCTTGTCGTCAAGGAAAACCATATCAAGAGGCGACGGTGTATTCTGCATCCACATCATGACGCGGCGCATCTCGCCAAACACGAAGATCATCGCCCGGTCCTTGGGAAAATCCGTGCGCCACATCAGGCCGCGCACACGCGCATCGTCACTTTCGGCCACTTCCAGCGCAAAATTCACCTTGTTTCCATTGGCGGTGACGAATGTCAGCGGTTCCTTGTCGACCGGCAGCCGCATTGGCTGGGTTTCATCAGCCTGAGCAGCGAATGCAAAGAAAACAAATGCGAAAGCAAGAAAATGCGGCCCATACCCTGCCTACTTGGATAAACAAACTGGTTTGGAACCTATCAACGGGACAGGATGGCGACAAGACCGCTTGGGACCACAGAGGGCGCCCCTCACCTGCTTGTTACAGTACGATCAGGGATTTAGCGCGCTTTGAACCGGCCGCTAATGCGAAACTGGGATTGCCGTGCCGATATCCGGATGGATTTCGGCAGCCATCAGGCCCTTGTCGCCCTCACCGAAGCGAATGAGCACAACCTGGCCGGGACGCAATTCCATCATGCCGAAACGACGCAGCGTTTCCATATGGATGAAAATATCTTCCGTACCCTCACCGCGTGTCAGGAAGCCGAAGCCTTTGGTACGGTTGAACCACTTGACGATCACGCGCTCGAGACCGCTCGAAGGCGTAACGATGACATGAGTGCGCTGCGGCGGCATCTGCGCCGGATGAACGGCGGTAGACGTATCCATCGACAAAACGCGGAAACATTGCAGGCCACGTTCTCCCTGACGGACTTCGCAGACGATGCGCGCACCTTCCAGAGCAGTCTGGAAGCCATCGCGACGCAGCGACGTCACGTGGAGAAGAATGTCATTCAGGCCTGGCTGGTCTGGAACAATGAAGCCGTAGCCCTTGGCTACATCAAACCATTTGATATGGCCCGAAACTTCGATGATGTCGCCCAGCTCCTCCGAGGCGTGCTGGCTGTGAAACTGGTCATTTGACACAGACTTGTCCGCCATGCGTTCGCCCCTCCTCTGTTCTTCCGTTGCGATTCCGACCTGATTCTCGCCCAAAGAATAACACTTCCTTAACCGGAGGCGGCAAGCCCAAACTTATGTCGTCCCCATGAAGACCACAGACTTCGCAGTTTCATGGTTACTTTTTAAAGCGCGGCAGCAATTTGAAACTGAACCACCACCTGAAATATGGCCCGCCGTCAATTTGGCAATGATGTTTCCGGGACAATTCCGGTCACGTCTGCTGCTCAAAATTTTTGATCGCCATTCTGTCCGTGATAACTTGACCTTCGGCTCCAAGCATCGGATTCGATGAACACCTGAATTACAACAGCCGAGGATAAGACTATGCGCTATCTGCACACGATGGTCAGAATTCGTGACATCGACGAATCTCTCGATTTTATGTAAACAAACTCGGCCTTGAAGAAATCCGCCGCACTGAGAACGAAAAGGCCGCTTCACGCTGATCTTTCTCGCTGCGCCATCCGACACGGACCGGGCGAAGGCCGAGCGGGCGCCGGAACTGGAACTCACCTTCAACTGGGACCCGGAGACCTATACGGGCGGGCGCAATTTCGGCCACCTCGCCTATGAAGTGGACGACATCTATGCCACTTGTCAGAGATTGCAGGATGCAGGCATTACCATCAATCGTCCGCCGCGCGACGCACATGGCCTTCATCAAGTCGCCCGACGGCATTTCCATCGAGCTGATCCAGAAGGGCGACCGTCTGGCCCCGCAGGAGCGGGCTTCCGCCGAAAATATCGGCAGCTGGTAACAGAGCATGGCTCCCGAAAGTGGAAACCGGTTTCGGGAAAAGACATGCGTAAAATAAAACCCGGTCGAGAGACCGGGTTTTCAATCCTGAACGGTTATTCCGTTCCCTGAATGGCCGCAAGGAGCCATTCGCCGCCATCCGTGCGGGTAAACGTCCACAGTTCCACGCTTTCCACCGGCTCATTCGGGTTGCCCTCGACGACGGCGCCGGTGTTGCGGTCCAGCATGACGTCGATTGCCGAATAGCGGATCGCGACGGTTGCATAGTCGACATTGCCTTCGCGCCAGGCTTCGGAAACGTCGCCCTGAAGCAGCTTCACGTCCTTTACCTCGTTGCGCATGCCGCTGGAAGCGATCTCGCCCAATTCTTCGGCCAGATAAGACATGGCTTCCGGTGTGGCAAGCTTGCGTAGCGCGGCATAGTCCTCGCGGCCATAGGCGGTCTGGACTTCAGAAAGCATCTGTTCGAAACGATCCAGGTCTTCCTGACCCACATCCATCGGTTCATCGTCAACCACCGGAGCAGCTTCCTGTTTGCTCTCGAACGGGTTCACCGAAGGCGTGCGGCCACCGAAACTGGCCTGAGAACCAGCTTGTGAGGCTGCGGTCTTTGCCGCGCCGAAAGGCTGCGCGCCCGCATTACCGACGCCTGCCGCTGCCGGCTGGCGACGATTTGCGAACATGCGCATGACAAACATCGCAATGAGCGCGATCACCGCAACCTGCAACAACAAGCCAAACATGCCGGCAAGACCGCCAAGGCCGTTGCCCAGCAGCATGCCGATCAGGCCACCGACGAGAAGACCGCCCAGCATGGAGCGGCCAAAATTACCGAACATGCCACCGGAGCGCTGCGCCTGTGCAGCATTCTGCGTGCCTGTTGCACCCGGACGGTTGGTCTGCGTCGCACCGGTATTCGGCATCATCGAGCGTTCCATCGGCGCAGCATTGTTAGGCGCAGTACGCGTCGGAGCAGGCGCCTGATAGGTACGCGCGCCACGGCTGCCGAAACCGCCACCGCCCGCACGACGAGCCTCGGCGAAATCGACCGCAGCAAAGAGGCGATCAGCCCCAATACCATTGCAGCTGTCAGTTTGGTCAGGCGGCTTCCGGAACCCGGCATCGTTTACTCCCATTTAGAGACATGTATGAATGTTTAAATCAGTGCTCATATGGGAATTCCTCCCTACCCCTCACAAGAGCATGAAGACAAAAACTCCAGAAATTTCAAATGGACCCAGAAACTTTAAAGAGGGCCGGAACTTTAAACAGGCAAAGCGGCATCCAGAATCTGTATCTGAGGAGTAACCGAGCCATTCCAATGATTTAGCGACAGATTGCCTGCCACATGCACGCTCTGGCCGAGATTGTTGAAGAGGAAGCGTCCAAGATCGCCCTCGCCGGAAAGCGATGGCGTTGACGCGCTTTCCATCCGCGCCACGCAACGCAACACGCACATGATCGCGCCCGACCCCGCGCACATCGGCCAGGACATGATGCGGCAGCGCCAATATGGGTTGGGGATGTGCCGAACCATATGGCCCCGCCTTCTGCAAAGCTTCATAGAGCGACACGGTAGCCCCCGATGCAGCCAGTGCACCGTCGATGGAAAGGCTCTGGTTTCGCGCAGGCGCGAAACGATATGGGCCGATTCTTCTTCGAGATAAGCACGCAACGCGCCAAGATTTGCGCGCTCGATGGTAATGCCTGCCGCCATGGCGTGACCGCCCCTTTGACGAGCAGCCCGCGCTCCATCGCGCCCCGCACCAGCTTGCCGAGATCAAGCCCCATGATCGAACGACCGGACCCCGAACCGACACCATTGGCATTGAAGGCAATGGCAAAGGCCGGTCGCCGCGCCTTTTCCTTGAGCCGCGAGGCAAGCAACCCGACAATACCGGGATGCCAGCGGTCACTCGCCGTCACGATGACAGATGCGCCCGCGCCGCCGGAGATTTCCAGCGAAGCCTCCGCTTCTGCCTCCATGAGCATTTCGGCTTCCATGGCCTGACGCTCCTGATTGAGCCGGTCGAGTTCCACGGCGATGCGATCCGCCGTTGCCGGATCGTCCAGCGTCAGCAGTCGAGCGCCAAGCCCCGCATCGCCGATGCGTCCGCCCGCATTGATGCGCGGCCCGATGAGATAGCCCAAATGGAAGACATTGAGCGGTTCGCCAATGCGTGCAACACGCGCCAGAGCGGCAAGGCCGACATTGGTTTGCGAACGCGCCACAACCAGTCCTTTGACAACGAAAGCACGATTGACCCCGGTTAACGGCACCACATCGCAAACCGTTGCCAGCGCCACCAGATCGAGCAGGGAAAGAAGATCGGGACCCGGTCCTTTGCCGCGCTCGCGCAGAATTTTGGCGACCTGCACCAGCGTCAGAAAGACGACGCCTGCCGCACAGAGATGGCCCTGCTGCGAAATATCATCCTCGCGGTTCGGATTGACGATGGCCACTGCATCTTCCGGCAGATCGCCGCCGACCTGATGGTGATCAAGCACCACGACATCCGCTCCAGCCTGTTTCGCTGCCGTGATGGAAGACGCGCTGTTGGTGCCGCAATCGACGGTCACGATCAGGGTCGCGCCCTTGGCAACAAGATCGCGCATGGCATCGGGATTGGGACCGTAGCCTTCAAAAATCCGGTCGGGAATATAGATCGAATGCTGAATGCCATAATGTTTGAGAAAGCGCGCCATCAGGGCGGACGAACACGCCCCATCGACATCGTAGTCGCCAAAATGGCCACGGTCTCGCGACGCAGAATGGCATCGGCAATGCGCCCTGCCGCATTTTCCATATCGGTGAGCGTCGCAGGATCGGGCATGAGACTGCGCAGGGTCGGGTCGACAAATTTCGGCGCGCCCTCCACGGATACGCCCCGCCCGGCAAGCACGCGGGCAACCAGATCGGAAATACCGTGATGCTGCGCAATGGCAAGTGCCGTATTGGCCTCGCGCAGACCAAGCCGGTCTACCCATTTCTGCCCGGTTGCGGATTGTTTTATTCCGAGGAAAAAGCGCTCTGTCGTCATAAGTTTCTAAAGACACAAAAGGCGGCATTTTTGCAATGCCGCCTGTGGTTTATAGGAAGCGATATCAGGCACAAGTTCGCCGATCGTCATACAGTAACTCAGTTCTCGCGTGCCGCTCGCGCCAAACCGTGCGAAACCAGCCGATCGATCACTTCGGGATAGCTGATACCGCTTACCGCCATCACCTTGGAGTACATGCTGATATCGGTAAAGCCGGGAATGGTGTTAATCTCGTTCAGCACGATACGCATATCTCCTGTCACGAAGAAATCTACTCGCGCCATGCTGTCGCAGCCAAGCGCGCGGAATGCCTTGGCGGCAATCTCGCGAATTTCATTCTCGATCTCTTCCGGCAATTCAGCCGGAACCTTTATCGCAGCTCCATCGGCATCGATGTATTTCGCATCATAACTATAAAAGCTGTGGGTTTCCGCTGGTACGATTTCGCCCGTGCGCGATATAAACAATGCGCCATGTTCGTCCTCGATAACCCCGCATTCGATTTCGCGCCCCTGAATGAACTCTTCAGCCAGCAGCTTGTCATCATAAGTGAAACCGTTGGATAAGGCAGCTTGATAGTCTGCTACCGTCGCAACCTTATTAACACCGACAGACGAGCCCTGACGGGCGGGTTTGATGAAGATGGGTAAACTCAAAGCCCGTTCGAGCGCGTCGAAAGCCGGAACCTCTCCGTCGTAGATCGCGATAGATTTTGCCGTAGGTACACCGGCTTCATTGAACAAACGCTTCGCAATATCCTTATCGAGGGCGTTTGCAGAACCCGGAACACCGCAACCTGCCAGCGGCACACGTGCAACTTCAGCTAAGCCTTGCACTGCACCATCTTCACCGTGAAGACCATGCAAAACCGGGAATAAAATATCGATTTTGGTCGTCTCATAGGGAGTACCGGCATCAGGAATTACAATGATGCGCCCGCAGCCACCCGGCACGAAACATAGCTCTGCGCCACTTGAGGGTTTCTCCAGCATACCGTTCTGGAAATGGCTCAACAGCCACTGTCCCGTGCGTGTTACATAAACGGGAACAGCCTCATATTTGGTCGGATCCAGTGCGTTCATAACATTGGTAGCCGAGAGAACGGAAACATCGTGCTCCGCAGAACGTCCGCCATAGAGTACTGCTATACGTAACCTGTTCGACGTTTCAATCATGTCCGCTCCAACTGTTCATATCCTTGAGATTGAACACAATCCCGATCAAAATGACAAATCTTTGGTCGAGCCCTTTGCAAAGAGCCGCCAAACAAAATCCCGAAAAGCGCGGACGCTTTTCGGGATCGTTTATCTCGTCGTCATATCTGACGCGACAGGTCCTGGAGCATTTCCAGCAAAAGTGTGAAACGGTTTTGCGTAGGATAATGCGACAAAACAAATGGTTAGCGCGGCTCCAGCGATTCCGTTAAAACAGGAACCGCTCTAGAACTTGGACAGATCCTGATGCCTTGCCTTGATCTCGCGCACAGTCTGCGAGCTTGAACGCATGACGATAGTGTGAGTCTGGATATAGTCGCGGGCGAACTTCACGCCGGAGAGCATATTGCCATCCGTCACGCCGGTAGCGGCAAAAGCACGTCGCCCTTCGCCATTTCTTCCAGCGAATAGACCTTCTTCGGGTCGGCAATGCCCATCTTGGCGGCACGGGTGATCTTTTCGTCGGTGTTGAGCTGGAGACGGCCCTGCATCTGGCCGCCAATGCAGCGCAGGGCTGCCGCAGCCAGAACGCCTTCGGGCGCGCCACCAATGCCGATATAGATGTCGATGCCGGTTTCGTCCGGGTTTGTCGTATGCATGACGCCGGCCACGTCACCATCGCCAATGAGGCGGATCGCGGCGCCGGTTGCGCGTACTTCCTCGATCAGGCGTGCATGGCGCGGACGGTCCATGATGCAGGCCGTGATTTCGTTCGGTTTCACACCCTTCGCCTTGGCGACTGACATGATGTTATCCGTCGGGCTGGCGTCAAGGTCCACGACGCCCTTCGAGTAGCCCGGACCGACGGCAATCTTTTCCATGTAAACGTCAGGCGCGTAAAGCAGGTTGCCCTTCTCGGCAATCGCGATGACAGCGAGCGAATTCGGCAGGTTCTTGGCGCAGATCGTCGTGCCTTCCAGCGGGTCAAGCGCGATATCGACGTCCGGTCCTGCTTGGTGCCGACTTCTTCACCGATATAAAGCATCGGCGCTTCGTCGCGCTCGCCTTCACCGATAACAACCGTTCCAGCAATCGGAAGTCGATTCAATTCCTGACGCATGGCATCGACGGCAGCCTGATCGGCAGCCATTTCGTCGCCACGGCCACGCAGCCTCGCCGCGGCCACCGCTGCACGCTCGGCCACGCGGACCAATTCGAGTGTAAGAATGCGATCCAGTCCCTGGACTAATCCATGCGGGTGCTGCTCTGCGGTCTTGGCCATTTGAACAAAGTCCTGAATTCGAATTGCGTGGACGCGGCGCAAGAAGCCCGCGATTGCCGCCTCTTATAGCGACACTGTGCAAACCTTTTGTCAAAGTCCCCGCCCCTGCAAGGGCGGGAGAGTTAAAACATTGTACGCTCAAACTCTTAATCGATTTAAGCTATACACGCTTGGTTTCATGTCCGGGCCGGATGTGAACGCTCACACCCGGCCAGAAGTTGCAGAAATCGTTAAACAACCAAAAGATGTTGCAGGCAATCAGCTTCCGATTCCATCAAAGAAAAACTCCGGGCTTTCCACTTCAACCAGCCTTTTTCTTTCGATCATCCAGAAACGGTTGCCGACATTGCGAACAAAACTGCGGTCGTGCGAGACGATCAGGCTCGCCGCCTCATTGCGCAGCAGTTCCACTTCCAGCGCTTCCTGACCTTCGATATCGAGATGATTGGTGGGTTCATCAAGAATATAGAAGTTCGGATTGGTCAGTCGCAAAATCAGCATGGCAAGTCGCGCCTTCTGCCCGCCGGACAAGCGTTCCAGCGGCTTGGCCTGCATTTCAAGCGTCATGCCCGCCCCGGCCAGCAGGGATCGCGTCCGCTGGTCGCCAATGTCGAAGCTTCTCGCAATCGTCTCGAATGGTGTCCAGTCCGGACGAAGCTCCGACAAGGCCTGATCGCTATATCCAAGCACCAGGGACGGTGTCGCCTTTATCCCAGCCTGCGCTTGATCCGGTGCAACAATGGTCTCACGCACCAGCGTCAGTAACCGCGTCTTGCCCATACCGTTGGCGCCAAGAGGACAATCCGGTCAGCCGGATTGATCCAAAGCTGTCCCGTCTTGAAGAGAAGCCGTTCGTCAGGTGTGGCAATTTCGACTTGATCGAGAACAACCAGAGCCTTGGCGTGGCTACCTCTGCTGTTCAGGATGATCTTGCCGGCAGAGCGTTCCACATGCGCCGCCTTGGCGCTTTCCTCAATCTTGTCGGCCCGCGCCTTTAATTGCTTGGTTTTGACCACGAGCAGATCACTGCCCGAATTGATGCCAATATTGTTGAGCTTCGCCGCCTGCCTGCGCAATTGCTGAACCGTTTTCATGTCCTTTTCAAACTGACGGGCATCAGCCGCGTCGATTTCATCAAGCGCAACGCGGGCCTGACTGTATGGCAAGGCGAAAACCGGAGATTTTTCTGCCCTCAAAAACAGCGTTCGTTTCGTCACCGCATCAAGGAAAGCGCGGTCGTGACTGCTGACGATCACCGCCACCGAACGCGGCAACGCATTCAGCCAAGTTTCCAGCAGCCGCACTTTTCGAGATCCAGATGGTTGGTCGGTTCGTCGAGCAAGAGGACATCGGGTTCAGATATCCATGCCCGCGCCAGAAGTGCAAGCCGCTGCCAGCCGCCGCTCAACTGCCCTACGGGACGCTGCCGCAGTTCTTCGGTGACGTTGAGATCATCCAGCACGATATCGGCGCGCCAGCTTTCGTAATCGCGCGCTTCATCGTCGAGCCCATCCAGCACAACCTCGTAAAAGCTGCGACTGAACAGGCTTTCTGGCATATATTGGCTAACATAGCCGATCTTCAGCCCACGCGACCGCGTGATGGTACCGAGCGTTGGCTCACCCTCACCAACAAGAAGGCGGAGAAGACTTGTCTTGCCGCGCCCGTTGGCAGCGACGATGCCAAGCCGCTCGCCCTCGCCTATAACGAGATCGAGATTGGCGAACAGGGGTTCATGAAGGGTCAGCGAAAGATTCTGAATAGAAACAAGAGACATGGCAATCAGCCCAATTCTGCCACGCACGAATGCCCGGTTTCCAAACCGCGACACGAATAGATGTGCTGGCGAAATTCCGGCAGCGGTTCAACGACCGCGCCTTCAGGAAAAGGCAGATAAGACCGTGGTGTTAGTCTTTTTCCGCCCTGCACAAATTACTTATGCAGGGCAAAATCGGGGCCGTGCTGACGGTGATAGTCGTGACGCGTCACATACATCATACAGCCCTCCTTTTCCTGTTCTTGTCTCTCTAAACGAATGAAGCCGGATCAAATCCGACCCGGCTTTCATAACAAAGGTAAATCGAACGTGCAAGAGAGGTGGCTTTAGGCTCACCCGGCCCGTTCGATGCGGATCATCTGTGGCTTGTCGACCAGATGATCGTCCTTGAGAATCGCTTCCAGCGCCTTCTTGACGGCCGATTCGGTCGTCTCATGCGTGACGAGGATGACCGTCTTGATGCCTTCTCTGGCGGCATCGTCCATCGGCGGGCGCTGGACAATGGATTCCAGCGAGATATCATTTTCAGCCATGCGTTTTGCAATGGCCGCAAAAGCGCCAATGCGATCAAGGACGGTCAGGCGGATGAAGTAACCGCCTGCGTGCTTGCGCATCTTGGCCCGCTTGTAAGGCTGCAATGCCTTGGCAGGCGTCCCAAACACCGGGCCATGCTGGAAGCCCGGACGGCTCTTGGCGATATCCGCGACATCGCCGATCACGGCTGACGCTGTGGCATTGCCGCCCGCACCAGGGCCGGAAAGCAGAAGCTCGCCCAGAAGATCGGTTTCGATTGCCACCGCATTGGTAACGCCATGGACCTGCGCGATCACCGACGAGGTCGGCACCATGGTCGGGTGCACGCGCTGTTCGATACCGGTATCGGTCTTCTGCGCAACGCCCAGAAGCTTGATGCGATAGCCGAGTTCGTCGGCGGCGCGGATATCGGCCAGCGAAATATTGCTGATGCCTTCCAGGTAGATGTCGTCAGCAGCGATCTGCGTGCCAAAGGCAAGGCTGGTGAGAAGCGCCAGCTTGTGCGCCGTGTCGTTGCCTTCGATATCGAAGGTCGGGTCGGCTTCGGCATAGCCGAGTCGTTGCGCATCCTTGAGACAGTCCTCGAACGAAATCCCTCTTCCCACATCCGGGTCAGGATATAGTTACAGGTGCCGTTCATGATGCCGTAGACGCGCGACACCGTATTGCCGGTCAGCGATTCACGCATCGCCTTGATGACCGGAATGCCACCTGCAACGGCCGCTTCGAAATTGAGCAGAACGCCCTTGTCCTCAGCGATCTTCGCAAGCGCGACGCCGTGGCGCGCAAGCAATGCCTTGTTGGCGGTCACAACATGGCGACCGGCGCGCAGAGCCGCTTCGACGGACGCCTTGGCCGGGCCATCTTCGCCGCCGATCAGCTCGACAAAACGTCGATATCGGCAGATTTGGCCAGTTCGACCGGATCGTCGAACCATGCAATGCCCGACAGGTCGACCCCGCGATCCCGCGTGCGATCACGGGCGCTGACCGCCGTAACCGTCACAGGCTTGCCGCACTGGCGCGTGAGCATTTCGGACTTGTCACGCAGGATACGCAACACCGAAGCACCAACGGTGCCGAGGCCGGCAACGCCGATCCGTAATGCATCACTCATTATATCGACCTTCTGTATGGAGTGGCTTAATCGGGTGGGAAGCCACGGGCTGCATGATACCGCCCGTGGCCATCTTGAAAATATTATCCGCGACGACCTTCGAGCGGAATCACATTCTGCAGGTTCTCGTCCTTGGCAGAGAGGAACCGCTTGATGTTGCGCGCAGCCTGACGAATGCGATGTTCGTTCTCGACCAGCGCAATGCGCACATAATCATCGCCGTGTTCGCCAAAACCGATGCCTGGTGCGACGGCCACGTCGGCCTGCTCTACCAGAAGCTTGGAGAATTCGAGCGAACCGAGTGAACGGAAGCGTTCCGGGATCGGAACCCAGGCGAACATCGTCGCGGCTGGCGGCGGAACATCCCAACCCGCACGACCAAAGCTTTCGACCAGCACATCACGACGCTGCTTATAGACATTGCGCACATAGGCGATGTCCGAACCGTCTCCATTCAGTGCTGCCGTAGCGGCAACCTGAATAGGCGTGAATGCGCCATAATCGAGATAGGACTTCACGCGTGTCAGGGCCGCGATCAGGCGTTCATTGCCCACAGCAAAGCCCATGCGCCAACCCGGCATGGAGAACGTCTTCGACATGGAGGTAAACTCGACCGCAACATCCATGGCGCCCGGCACTTCCAGCACCGATGGCGGCGGATTGCCGTCGAAGTAGATTTCGGAATAGGCCAGATCCGACAGGATGACGATGTCATGCTTGCGCGCAAAAGCCACCACATCCTTGTAGAAATCAAGCGTCGCCACATAGGCCGTCGGGTTGGACGGGAAATTGAGGATCAGCGCAATCGGCTTCGGGATGGAGTGCTTCACGCCGCGCTCAAGCGTCGGAATAAAGCTGTCATCCGGTTTCGCCTGAACCGAACGGATCACGCCGCCGGACATGATGAAGCCGAACGAATGAATCGGATAGGTCGGGTCCGGACACAACACCACATCGCCCGGCGCAGTAATGGCCTGCGCCATATTGGCGAAACCTTCCTTGGAACCGAGCGTGGCAACGACCTGCGTATCCGGATTGAGCTTCACGCCAAAGCGACGCGCATAATATTGCGCCTGCGCACGACGAAGCCCCGGTATTCCCTTGGATGAAGAATAACGATGTGCGCGCGGGTCCTGCACGGCCTCGCACAGCTTGTCTACGATATTCTGCGGGGTCGGCAGATCAGGGTTACCCATGCCCAGATCGATGATGTCGGCACCCGCCGCTCGCGCCGATGCCTTCAGACGATTGACCTGTTCAAAGACATAAGGGGCAGACGACGGACTTTATGGAATTCTTCCGACATGATCCTGTTCCAGTGGAGGGTTGAACGTAATGGCGCGTATGCGCCGCAATGGAGCTATACACCTGTTCTCGAATCGGGTCGAGACGTGTTGCCGCGTCAAAGAACGCGGATTTCGTCTTTAGAGCACATCCCGAAAAGTGTGAAACGGTTTTCGGATAAGATGCGCCAAAACCAGGAAGAGGATTTACTCTTCCCGCTTTCGATCTGTTTCAGGGTAGCGTTCGTTTCCTGCTGCGCCTGCTGGCGCAAGCTCGCAGCCTCGGCAGGCGTGAAGCCGGCGCCGGTGCCTCTTGATGCCGCCAGACGCGTGCGGTCGGCATCAAGCTTGGTAGTAAGCTGTTGCTTTTCTTCCGGAGTGATCTGCGTGGTCGCAGCCTTCGGCATATGGCCGAATGTCGGGAAAACACCGGTACGGGAAGCGCCTTCCTGCGGCGTGCCCTGAAATTCTTTTCCGCCCGCGCATGCCGTGAGCATCGCCGCCGCTGTTGCTGCCAGCAAAAGATTGGCGATCTGCCGCGTGCGCTTGGTCATGTTTCTGTTCCCGGTTAATGCCGCATAAGGTGCCGTTGGCCACGACACCAGACAAAGATAAAGCAATTGCCAAGGGATAGCACCAAGTCGAGGCATCCTGTCAACAAGTGAGTGATGTGAATCGGAAATTCGCCTATCCTGAAGGCGGAACGCGGCTTGCAGACTATCTCCGCCGGCGGACAGGCATGATATATGTAACCAAAGGTTACATAAAGTAATATTTCGTTATAACTGAATACTCCGCACTGAACCCGAAGTCATTTAACGCTAATTCTGCATCAATAGTTGCTTTCGGCGATTAAAAACTTAAAATTGGTAACTAATTGCCGATCAGGTGATTTGCCTAATACGGCGGAATGTCGGTCACAACTCTGAAGTGACCATCATAAAACGCTGATATTTCTGAATTTCTTTCCCGGCATAGACAGTCGGGAACTGTGGGGACGATAGCCATTAAACATGACGTCAGCCTCGCACGGGAGAGCCGATCTCCCGAAACCAGAGGCTCGAATGAGTTCGGGTCGCCAGACTGGTCAGGGAAATCGAGCTGGAGCAGACTGTTGAAATTTGCACATTCTACACACCGGACCACCGGCAGGTTTCTCTCAGGCAGCGTGGCTTTGCTTGCGCTTCTTGTCGCCTCCTGCACGTCAACCGGTACAGGGCTTGACGGAAAGCCGCTTCAGATGACGTCCGCAACTGGCGACTCCATGATTGCCGATACATTACAAAGTGCCGCCGATCAGACCGCTGCCGCCGAGGCAACGACGGTCCCTTCGACGGAAGAGAAAAGGCGGAAGCCAAGCCGGGTGAAACAAAGCCCGCGACCGTTGCCGAAGCGACCAACACCAGTAATAAAGAGCAGGCAAAACCGACCGAAACTGCGACAGCCGCTGAACAGCAACCAACACAGGTAGCCGCTCTCACCCCACAGCAGCCCAAGAGCTCATCGCTTTTCAGCATGTTCGGTGGCAGCAAGGCCGCTGAACCAGCACCTGCGCAAGCAGAAGAACAGCCAGCGGCAACCGCTCCAGCCGAAGCCGCGAAAAGCAGCAGGAACAGGCGAAGGAAGAAAAGACAGCCGAAGCTGCAGAACCACAGCAAACCACAGCGGCAAAACCCGCCGAAGCTGAAAAGCCTGTACGGGTTGCTTCATTGTTCGGCTCAACGAAGAGCGCTTATGCCTCACCGCAACGCCCAACGGCCTCGCAAGGCAGCATAGCCCGGCTTTTCTCCGACGAATCGACCGGCACACGCTCCGACAGGACCGAAAACAGAAAGCTTGCGGTCGCAAAGCCCGTTTCACCATCTGCGAAGCACGAATATAATTATTCGCTGCCCGGCGTGCGCCCCAATGGCGGCGTGGAAATCAAGCATCGCAACAGCCTTTATGACGATAGCGATATCGACGCGAACGAAGACGATCAGTTTGCAAGCGTAACGCTTGCTTCGGCTCCGGCCTCGCCCGGCTCGCACAATGGCCTGAAAGTCCAAAGGCAGACCGTAGATGTTGCCTGCCTCAAGCCGCAGCTCGTATCCATGCTGAAAACCATGGAGCGGCATTTTCGCCGTCCTGTAATGGTGACCTCGGGCTATCGCAGCCCTTCCTATAACCGCAAGGTCAACGGTGCCCGCAAATCGCTTCACATGATCTGTGCCGCTGCAGATATTCAGATCGATGGCGTTTCCAAGTGGGAAGTAGCACGCTTCGCCCGATCCATGTCCGGGCGCGGCGGTGTCGGCACCTATTGCCATACGACATCGGTTCACGTCGATGTCGGCCCGGAACGCGATTGGAACTGGCGCTGCAAGGGCTAGAAAAGGAACTTTTCGAAATACCGGAAGCCGGATCACATGATCCGGCTTTTCTTTATTTTCAACGAAATAATGAAACCGCCAACCGAAGTTTTCCCCATTTTTGCAGTATATTCGATTTTTTCAGAAAAGTGTTTTTGGGCTTGCGAGTCAGAACCTTCCTGAATATAAGCCCACTCACACCAGCAGGCGCCCATCGTCTAGCGGTTAGGACAGCGCCCTTTCACGGCGCAGACAGGGGTTCGATTCCCTTGGGCGTACCATTGCTGGTTTTCATTTTTCCCTTACAATTCAGTTTGTTAGCGCGTTATAAAGCGCTGTCGCATACTGTCTGAACTTATTCACAGACAAGTGAAAAGGGGCTTGCATGTCGGAAATTTCCTGACTATAAGCGCCCCACACCAGCAGGCGCCCATCGTCTAGCGGTTAGGACAGCGCCCTTTCACGGCGCAGACAGGGTTCGATTCCCCTTGGGCGTACCATTGCTGGTTTTTCTTTCTCCAGATTTGACGCAAATATTACTGGCTGAATTGCCGGGATATTGCTACGCGCCAGGCTGCAACCTTTTCGAAAGGACAGCGTGATGTCGAAAGCAACAGCATTCGTTCCCACCGCCCATGCCAGCCGCTACCTGCAGCAGCTTTGCAAACATTGGGCGCACAAATTCACGGTCGAATTCACGCCGGAACACGGCACTATCGATCTTGGCGAGAATCGTCTCGTGATTCTTGATGCCGATACAGAAAAACTGACTACAACGGTTGAAACCTCAGAAGAAAACCTCGTCCGCCTCGAAGAGGTGGTGGCAAGTCACGTCGTACGCTTCGCTTTTCGCGAGAGCTCGTCTTCAACTGGGTAAAACAGTAACAAAAGCGAGCGCGTTTACCCTATCTGTAAAAGCCCGCAAATTGCCCGGAATAGCCATTATCGCATCACAATCCGGGCAAATTCTCCCGCGAAATTCTTCCCAGCTTTGAACGACTGATTTGATGGGGAAGACTAATGACAAGCGAAACAAGAACCACCCTCACCTTTCTCGGTGCTGGCCTCGTTGCTGCAGCGATGGTTCTCGGCGCGGATATGAGTTTGGCCGACGTTATCAAGGCGCTGTTTTAGGCCAATCGCTCTCGTTTACCGACTATTTTCGCGAAGCAATCAGAAAACTCTTTCGCCCACTCGCCGAATAGATCTAAATCGGCGCATGATTTTTCAAACACCTTTGGTTACCGGCAGGCTGGAACGCCGCTACAAAAGATTTCTTGCCGACGTCACGCTTGACGATGGGCGCTTTATTACAGCTTCTGTACCCAATACCGGTTCGATGCTCGGATTGACTGCGCCGGGTTCCCGCGTTTGGCTGAGTGTTTCGGATGCCCCTCACCGCAAATATGCCCATACGCTGCAGATCGTCGAAGCGGATAACACGCTGGTCGGCGTAAACACCGGCTTGCCGAACCGGATCGCCGAAGAAGCAATCCTCAAGGGCCTCATTCCAGATCTCGCGGGATATGCCAGCCTCAAGCGCGAGCAGAAATATGGAAGAAACTCGCGCATCGATCTTTTGCTGGATGACGGCCCCGTCAGCGAGCTTATGTCGAGGTCAAGAATGTGCATTTCATCCGTACACTTGGATTGGCAGAATTTCCCGATACAGTGACAGCGCGCGGCGCAAAACATCTTGATGAACTCGTCGACGTGGTTGCCGCTGGTCATCGGGGGTGATGTTGTTTATTATCCAGCGAAACGATTGCAGCAGATTCAGCATTTCCGGCGATCTTGATCCACTTACGCACGCGCTTTTGAACGTGCGCGTGCAAACGGGGTTGAGGCTTGGGCTGTTCGGTGCCACATAACGGATAATAGCATTGACGCCACTGAAGTGGTGCCGATTGAGTAGACTAAGACGGATCGAGTGATGGTAACCTATATCGAAGCGACAAGTGCACCCATGAAGTATACGGGCCAGATCAGGCTCTATGGCCCCGAGGCTTTCGAGGGTATGCGCACAGTTTGCAATCTGACGGCACGCTGTCTTGATGCCCTCAACGATATCGTCAAGCCGGGCGTGACGACCAATGAAATCGACCGTTTCGTGTTCGAGTTCGGCATGGATCAGGGCGCATTTCCGGCAACGCTGAATTACCGCGGCTATACGAAATCAACCTGCACGTCGATCAATCACGTCGTCTGCCATGGCATTCCGAACGAGAAGCCGCTGCGTGAGGGCGATATCGTCAATATCGACGTGACCTATCTCCTCGATGGCTGGCACGGCGATTCGCCGTATGTATGCAGTGGGCGGAATCAAGCGCGCCGCCGAGCGGTTGCTTGAAGTCACCTATGAAAGCCTGCTGCGCGGGATTGCAGCCGTCAAACCTGGTGTGAAGACTGGCGCCATCGGCGCTGCGATCCAGTCCTATGCCGAAGGCGAACGCTGCTCTGTCGTGCGTGATTTCTGCGGCCACGGTGTCGGGCAGCTGTTCCATGACGCCCCGAATATCCTGCATTACGGCACGCCGAATGAGGGTGTAGAAATCAAGGAAGGCATGATCTTCACGATCGAGCCCATGATCAATCTCGGCAAGCCGCATGTGAAGGTCCTTGCTGATGGCTGGACGGCGGTCACCAGAGATCGTTCGCTGACAGCGCAATATGAGCATACGGTCGGCGTCACGAAAGACGGCTGTGAGATATTTACTCTCCCCAGCCAATGTCTTCGGACCGCCTTCCATGAGATAATGGTGTAGTGATATTATCTCGATAATTGTCTGGTCTGTTTTGCGGGGGTTTAAACAGGATGGCAAAAGCAAGAATGAGCCGGGTAGCACCGAGTTGCCCGGCTTCAGCGATACGCTCCAACTGACGCCGAAGATCGACAAGCCGCATTATTCCGGGCATCGCGATCGTCTCAAACAGCGCTTCCGAGAGGCTCCCGACGCGCTGGCGGATTATGAATTGCTCGAGATGCTGTTGTTTCGCGCCATTCGCCGCGCCGACACAAAGCCGCTTGCCAAGGCTCTGCTGATGCGGTTCGGCTCGATTGCCGAAGTACTGGCCGCCCCGAAAAACTGATCGCAGAAATTCCCGGTGCAGGCCCCACCGTTGCGCATGAACTCAAGCTTGTGGAAGCCGTCGCCAAGCGAAGTGCCCGTAGCACTGTCATGGAGCGCGAAGTACTTGGTTCCTGGACTAAGGTGATTGAATATTGCACCACCGCCATGGCTTACGAGACCCGCGAACAGTTCCGCATCCTGTTTCTCGACAAGAAGAACAAGCTGATTGCTGATGAAGTCCAGCAGACAGGCACGGTGGACCACACACCTGTTTACCCGCGTGAGGTCGTCAAACGAGCTCTGGAGCTCTCGGCCACCGCCATTATTCTGGTCCACAACCATCCTTCCGGCGACCCGACGCCATCACGCGCCGATATCGACATGACCAAGCAGCTGTCAATGCTGCCAAGGCACTCAACATCACGGTACACGACCATGTCATTGTCGGAAAACACGGCCATACCAGCTTCCGCGGACTGGGATTGATCTAGCTGCCCTTTGAAAATTCTATTGTTACGGTTTGTTAAGCATAGCGCGAAGAATGGTTGCGCAATGCATGGAAATCGCTCGAATTTTCTTAAATTTAGACACAATCAGAGGTGAGACGAAACCCAGTTCGAAGGCACGGCTTTTCGATGGTTTCAGAGCGCACCCCGAAAAGTTTGAAACGGTTTTCGGAAAAGGTGCGCGTAAATGCAATGATTGGAGCGCCGATCTGAGCCAATCAGATCGAAACGCGTCCCAATGAATTCAGTCATGTTTCCCGCCAGCGTTTCCAGACGGGAAAATCGGAGTAAAAATGTTGAAGCGTTCTATCACCGCAGTGGCGCTTGGCGCCGCAATCGTCGCTTTGCAGGGTCGGCTTTCGCAGCCGACATGATGGGAGCAACGGACTATTCCTATAACGATCCGGTTGCCAGCGGCCCGCATGACTGGTCCGGCAATTATATCGGCGCACAGATCGGCGCTTCGTCGTCCAAGGTCCCTGGCCCTTCACCAACCGTACCGGTGCTCTGGGCGGCATTGTCGTCGGCAAGAACATGCAGAGCGGCAATGTCGTATTCGGCGCAGAACTTGAGGGCAACTTTGCCGAAGCCGAACATCGCATCGGAAACGGTGGCAGCCTTCAGCAATCATGGAACGGCAATGCCAAGGGCAAGGTCGGCTACGCTTTCGACAAAACGCTCGTTTACGGCACTGCCGGTTATGGCGTGACCCGCTTCAAGGCCAAGGACAACACCACCTCGGCTCCAGGCTGGGAAGGCGGCGCAATGATCGGTGCCGGTGTAGAACAGGCGCTGACCGGCCCGCTTTCCGTCAAGGCTGAGTATGACTTCCAGCGCTTCAGCGACGTGAAGTCCCGCGTCAACGGCGTTGAACAGCGCAACAATCTGAAGAACCATTCGATCAAGGCTGGTTTGAACTACAAATTCTAGTCGTTACGGCGGGTGCGAAGTTTATTCTCTTTTCGCATCAAGCAATTCTGCTTTTGCACAAAGGGCTGCGTTTTAGAGCGCAGCCCTTTCGTTTTGCATAAATTTATCTTCATTTCGCAGTCTGACTACGTCATTCGATGGCTTGACTCCGACAGGCACTAAACGATTATAAATTGGGAGTGGAAGTGCGGGGAACAATAAGAGCGAAAAGCTCAACCACCATATCGGGAGGTTATCTTACCTTGCCGTGTTGTTTCCTTGCGCCTGAACACTTGATATGTGGATCTGCTGTCGCAGACCATGCAGTCAGGAATGAAAGAATGCAGCGCGTTTTTGACGGACATAACGATGTCCTTCTGCGGCTTTGGGAAAATGCCCGCAAGGGCGAAGACCCGATCAAGGAATTTACCGTCGGGACGGATATCGGCCATATCGATCTGCCCCGCTCACGCAAAGGCGGTCTCGCCGGTGGTATATGCGCCATCTACATACCTTCGGGCGAGCATATAGAACTGGGCAAGCCTGATACCAACGGCCACTACGAAACACCACTTTCAGCGCCGCTGGAACGCAGTCCCTCCCTCGACATCGCTCTCGAAATGGCAGCCATTGCGCTGAGGCTGGAAGCTGCGGGCGGCTGGAAGCTCTGCCGCAACGGTCGTGAACTCGACGAAACGCTGAACAGCGACACATTCGCCGCCGTGCTCCATATGGAAGGCTGCGAAGCCATCGATGCCGATCTGGCAGCACTTGAAGTCTTTTATGCTGCCGGCCTGCGTTCGCTTGGGCCCGTCTGGAGCCGAAACAATATTTTCGCCCATGGCGTGCCATTCGCCTATCCGATGAGCCCCGATACAGGTCCCGGCCTGACCGATGCGGGCAAGCGTCTGGTCAAGGCATGCAACGCCAAGGGCATTCTGATCGATCTGGCGCATATCACCGAAAAGGGTTTCTGGGATGTGGCCGAACTAAGCGATCAGCCGCTGGTCGCCAGCCATTCCAATGCGCACGCCCTCACCCCAGTCGCCCGCAACCTGACCGACCGTCAGCTCGATGCGATCCGCGAGAGCAAGGGCCTTGCCGGACTGAACTACGCCACAACGATGCTGCGCGCGGACGGCAAGGAAGACGCCAACACGCCGCTTACCGATGTGGTTCGCCATGTGGATTACATGGTTGAACGCATGGGCATCGACTGCGTGTCCCTTGGTTCGGATTATGACGGCGCAACAATTCCAGCCGAAATCGGCGATGCTGCCGGAACCCAGAACCTTGTGATGGCCTTGCAAAAGGCCGGATATAACGATGAGGAATTGGCAAAGCTTTGCCGGGGCAACTGGATCAGAGTCCTGAAACAGGCATGGCACGAAGCCTGACATACAGATACAATCCAACAAAATCCCAACAAGAATACAGAAAGGGAACTCAAACATGATGCATTTCGGACGTTTTCGTATTCTGGCCGCCGGTGCAGCACTTGCCGCCGTGCTGGCCGCAAATCCGGCCTGGTCGGCAACGCCTGCCGACACGCTGGTTCAAGCATGGGCCATCGATGACACCATCACGCTGGACCCGGCAGAATCCTTCGAACTGAGCCCGGCCGAATTCATTGGTAACGCCTATGACATGCTCGTTCGTCTCGACATCAACGACACGTCTAAAGTCGTACCGGGTGTTGCTGAAAGCTGGACCGTTTCCGACGACGGCCTCACCTATACGTTCAAGCTGAAGAAGGACATCAAGTTCGCTTCCGGCAACCCGATTACCTCTGCCGATGTGGCTTATTCTTTTGAGCGCGCCGTGCGTCTCGACAAGAGCCCGGCTTTCATCCTGACGCAGTTTGGCCTGACCAAGGACAACGTCAACGAAAAGGCAAAAGCCGTGGACGACGAAACCTTCGTCTTCACCGTCGACAAGCCGTATGCACCGAGCTTCGTGCTGAACTGCCTGACCGCTACGGTCGCTGCTATCGTCGACAAGAAGCTTCTCGAAGAACATGCCGAGAAGGTTACGCCGACAGATGATTACAAATACGACACCGACTATGCCAATGCATGGCTGAAAACCAAGTCGGCGGGCTCGGGGCCGTTCACGATCCGCGAATGGCGCGCCAATGAAGTCGTCATCCTGGAACGCAACGACAATTTCTATGGCGAGAAGGCCAAGCTCAAGCGCGTCTTCTATCGTCACGTCAAGGAAAGCGCAACGCAGCGCCTGATGCTTGAGTCCGGCGACGTCGATGTGGCCCGCAATCTGGAGCCGGGCGACTATGAGGCCGTTCTGAAGAACGACAAGCTGACCACCGCCAGCGCCGCCAAGGGCACGGTCTATTACATCAGCCTCAATCAGAAGAACGAGAACCTGGCCAAGCCGGAAGTTCGCGAAGCGTTCAAATATCTGGTCGATTACGATGCAATCGGTTCGACCCTCATCAAGGGCATTGGTGAAATCCGCCAGACCTATCAGGCCAAGGGCGTTCTTGGTGCGCTCGATGCTGCGCCGTACAAGCTCGACGTAGCCAAGGCGAAGGAACTTCTCGCCAAGGCGGGCTTGAAGGACGGTCTCTCGGTCACGTTCGACGTTCGTAACGGACAGCCGGTCACCGGCATTGCCGAATCCTTCCAGCAGACCGCTGCTCAGGCTGGCGTGAAGATCGAAATCATCCCCGGCGACGGCAAGCAGACGCTGACCAAGTATCGTGCCCGTAACCACGATATGTATATCGGACAGTGGGGCATGGATTATTGGGATCCGAATTCCAACGCCGAAGCCTTCACGAGCAATCCGGACAACAGCGATGACGCATCTGTCAAGACGCTTGCCTGGCGCAACGCCTGGGATATTCCTGAGCTGACCAAACAGACGCAGGCTGCACTTCTGGAACGCGACAACGACAAGCGTGCCGAGGAATACAAGAAGCTTCAGCAGGAAGCTCTCGATCAGAGCCCGTTCGTCATGTTGTTCCAGCAGGTTGAAGTTGCCGGCATTGGCAGCAACGTGAAGGGCTACAAGCTCGGCCCAACGTTCGATTCCAACTTCCTGGCGCCTGTCAGCAAGGAATAGTCGACCGCGCCTCGGCGCATGAAAGCTTTTCATGCGTTGAATCGGCTTTAAAACAAGAGGATGGAGCGGTTTTCTGAATCAAAAGGAAAGCCGCTTCAAAGCATTTCCAGCGAACCGGTTTCGCTTCCAGAAATGCGTAGCAACAGAAAATGGAACGGCTCATCAAACCGTTCTAGAGCTTTTCAAGCAAAGATGACTGAAGCTTCAGACCGGAACCTGTTCTGAAACGCTCTCATTTATCGGAAGCGGTCAAAACATTGAGTAACACTGGAACCACCAAAAGGTAAGGCGAGCGCCGCGACGTTCAACAGTCCTTGCCGCGTCGTTAGCCAGTTTTCTGGTTATCGTCATAACGACCTATCTGGGCCTTCTGGCCGTCACTTTCTTTATCGGTCGCGTGGTACCGATCGACCCTGTGCTTGCCATCGTTGGCGACCGCGCTCCTGCGCATGTCGTAGCGCGTGTGCGGGAAGAAATGGGCTTCAACCTGCCCTATTATCAGCAGTTCTATCTTTACGTGAAAGGCGTGCTGCAAGGCGATTTCGGCACTTCGGTGCTCACCACCAATGCGGTCATGACGGACATCCGCCGCGTCTTCCCGGCAACGATGGAACTCGCCACCGTAGGCACCATCATCGGCGCTTTATTCGGCATTCCGCTTGGAGTTCTCGCCGCGGTGAAGCGCGGCAGCCTCGTCGACCAGATTGTGCGCGTGATCGGCCTTGTCGGCTATTCAGTGCCGATCTTCTGGCTCGGCATGCTTGCGCTTCTGATTTTCTATGCGCGGCTCGGCTGGACCTCCGGTCCCGGACGCATCGACATCACATTCGAATATACGTTCACGCCAATCACCGGCTTCTATCTGATCGACGCAATTCTCCAGCGCGACTGGCCGGCGCTCAGGGACATTATCTCCCATCTCATCCTGCCGTCAGCTTTGCTCGGTTACTTCTCTTTGGCCTATATCAGCCGCATGACGCGTTCCTTCATGCTCAATGAGCTGGAACAGGAATATATCGTTGCCGCTCGTGCCAAAGGCATTTCGGAAACCCGCATCATCTGGGGTCACGCGCTGCGCAATGCCGCAGTCCCGCTCGTAACCGTGATTGCGCTTTCCTATGCCGGACTTCTGGAAGGTTCGGTACTGACCGAAACCATCTTCTCCTGGCCTGGCCTCGGACTCTACATCACCAATTCACTCCAAAACGCTGATATGAATGCCGTTCTCGGTGGCACCATCGTCATCGGGTCGGTCTTTATCGCGCTCAACCTCGTGTCCGATCTTCTCTATCGGCTTCTCGATCCGGACGCGCGCACGATGAGCCAAATGACAAATAGTTCCAACCTCTCATGGCGCGAATGGCTGCTGACCGAACGTCCGCAGTCGCGCACGCAGGCCCGCCTCGGTCGGGCCTATATGGTCTGGCGGCGGTTCACCGCCAACAAACTGGCCGTGCTTGGCCTCCTCATCATCATCGGCCTGCTCGTCGTTGCTGCACTGGCCGATGTGCTGGCACCGCACTCGCCGGTTGCTGGTGATCTCGCCAATGCACGACTTCTGCCGCCGGGAACGCCTGGCTATCTGCTCGGCACTGACGATCAGGGCCGTGATATTCTCTCGCGCCTGATCTATGGCTCGCGCCTCACCCTCTATGTAGTGCTGCTGGTTGCCATCATCGCCGCACCGATCGGCCTTCTGGTCGGTACTGTCGCCGGTTATGCTGGTGGCTGGGTCGATGCCGTGCTGATGCGCATTACCGATATCTTCCTCGCCTTCCCGAAGCTCATTCTGGCGCTCGCCTTTGTTGCCGCTCTCGGACCGGGCATCGAAAATGCCATCATTGCCATCGCGATCACCTCATGGCCACCCTATGCGCGTATTGCTCGCGCGGAAACGCTCACGGTGCGCAACTCGGATTATATCTCCGCCGTTCGCCTGATGGGCGCTTCGCCGATCCGCATCGTCGTGCGCCATATCATGCCGCTCTGCACATCTTCGCTGATCGTGCGTGTGACGCTCGACATGGCAGGCATCATCCTGACGGCTGCGGGTCTAGGCTTTCTCGGCCTTGGCGCCCAACCGCCATTGCCTGAATGGGGTGCGATGATCGCATCCGGTCGCCGCTTCATTCTCGACCAGTGGTGGGTTGCCGCCATGCCAGGCATCGCGATCCTGATCGTCAGCCTCGGCTTCAATCTGCTGGGCGATGGCCTGCGCGATGCGCTCGATCCGCGGGGTAACAACCAATGAAGCCTCTTCTGACCGTTGAAGACCTGCGCGTCACCTTCCCGACCCGCACAGGCGCAATCGAGGCCGTGCGCGGCGTCAGCTTCGAGCTGGGCCGCGAGCGCCTCGGCATCGTCGGCGAATCCGGTTCCGGTAAATCACAGACCGGCCGCGCCATCATGGGTCTCACACCACTGCATGCACAGATCACTGCCAAGAAACTCGAGTTTGACGGCATTGATCTTCTGAACGCCTCGGCGCGGGAACGGCGCGCCCTGCGCGGTGGCCGCATTGCCATGGTGTTGCAGGACCCGAAATATTCGCTCAACCCTGTCATGACCATCGGCAAGCAGATCGCCGAGACACTTAAGGCCCACGGCAAATTCAGCAGCGATGAAATCCGCAAGCGCTCCATCGCCATGCTAGAGGCCGTGCAGATTCGCGATGCAGAACGGGTGATGAAACTCTATCCGCACGAAGTTTCGGGCGGCATGGGCCAGCGCGTCATGATCGCCATGATGCTGGTGGCCGAACCGGAATTGCTGATTGCCGACGAACCGACCTCGGCCCTCGACGTGACCGTTCAGCTCGAAGTACTCGGCATTCTGGACGAGCTGGTTGCCGAACGCGGCATGGGGCTGATTTTCGTCAGCCATGACCTGCGCCTCGTTTCCTCATTCTGCGACCGCGTCATCGTGATGTATGCGGGTAAAATCGTGGAGGAAATCGCGGCGAAGGACCTCACCAATGCGAAACATCCTTATACGCAAGGATTGCTGAACTGCATGCCGAAAATCGGAGCTGATCGTCATCCCCTGCCAACCTTGCAGCGTGAGGAGGCATGGAAATTATGAGTACCGCATCTGCACTGAGCGTCGACAATATCGACGTCTATTTCGACCATTTCCATGCGCTGAAATCGGTGAGCATCGACGTAGCCCGTGGTGAATCCTACGGCCTCGTGGGTGAATCGGGCTCCGGTAAGTCGACCCTCCTGCGCGCTGTTGCAGGACTGGCACCCGTTGAAGACGGCGAAATCCGCATCGACGGGCAATTGCTGAAGACACCGCGCGACAAGGCATTCTATCGCAATGTCCAGATGGTGTTTCAGGACCCTTACGGCTCGCTGCATCCCCGGCAGACCGTGGATCGGCTGTTGCTGGAGCCGCTTGCCATCCATGGCGTCGGCGACACGGAACAGCGCATCGTGAAGGCGCTCGATGAAGTCGGCCTCGGCTCCGGCTTCCGCTTCCGCTATCCCCACCAGCTTTCGGGCGGCCAGCGCCAGCGTATCGCCATTGCCCGCGCATTGATCGTGGAACCCAGCATTCTGCTGCTCGACGAACCGACCTCGGCGCTCGACGCATCAGTTCAGGCGGAAGTGCTGAATCTGCTGGAACAGGTTCGCCGTGACCGCAACCTGACCTTCGTCATGGTCAGCCACGATCTTGGCGTTGTGACCCATATGTGCGACCGGCTTGCTGTCATGCGCAATGGAGAGGTCGTCGAGCAGTTACAAGCAAACGATCTTGTCAGCGGCAATATCCATGCCGACTATACGAAGAACCTGATGCGGGCGAGCGAAGGCTTCCGCAGGTAACAAAAGGGGACCTTCCGGTCCCTTTTCATTGCATCAATCGTCGGATGCCTTGCGCGGTGTGTCGCCATCCTGCCCGCGCCGCCAATAGGCGACAATAAGCTGGCGGTCCTTCGGAACATTGCGTTCCTTGCGCATATAGGTGCGGATCGACCGGAACGCTTTGAACTCGCAACCGACCCAGACGTAAATGTCATCCTCGTCTTCCGGTAGTTCGACTGCGCACACCGCATCCTGCAACAATGTCGTCGTTCCGGCTTCCGCGCCGTTGCGGTTCAGCCACTGCAGATCAACGTCGGCTCGCGAGACTAGTTCCTGCTCTTCCGAGGCACTGCCGATCTCGACGCGTACGACTGCCTTGGCGCCTTCAGGCAACCGTTCCAGAATGCGCCCGATGGCGGGCAGCGCGGTTTCATCGCCCGCCAGCAGATACCACTTCGCATCGCCTGCATCGCCGCCGCCCGGACCGGTCATCCCGACGATATCGCCCGGCTTGGCGCCGACAGCCCAGCCCGAACCCGGCGCATCGCAATCATCGCCATGAACGACCATATCAATATCCACCCATCCGGCTGCGGGGTCGATGTTGCGGATCGTATAGACACGTGTGGCAAGCTTGACTTCGCCATCCGGCCAGACGGGCGGCCATCTTCGCCGGTTGTGGGCCATTGCGGCTTCGCAAGACCTTCCGGCGGAAACAGCAGGCGGATATGAAGGCCCAACTGCGAGAAACGGAACAGGTTTTCGCCTTTCAGGCGAACACGGCGCATATGCGGCGTTACATTCGACACCGCGACAACCCGCATCTCACGGAAATAGGGCAGAGGCAGTCCGGCGGCCCCGTCACCTTCCCAGATAATCTTCGGCTTGGCGCTGCCCTTGTCGAGAAATTCCAGCACATGTTCGGCGATGGAATATTTCATATAGGCAAGACCGGTTTCGTCCTCGCTCGTGACGTCGACGCTAACCGTTTCATCATCCCATTGCACATCAGCCTTACCGAAGCTCAATACCAGCTTGGCCGTGCTGCCCTGACGATGCACATCAGCATGTTCGACAAAATGATCGAGAAGCTGATTGACCACATGACCGGCGTTCGTCAGTGCAAAGCGGGTATTGGCGTTGAGTTCGGACATGCCCGTCCTCCTTTGGGAAACAGTTTCCTCAGCCTTACCCGAATATAACATGACTGTTCAAGTCATCTTTTAGCTTTAAACCCGCAATAATTTAAACCCGCAATAAATTGTGACGGGCAGCGCCTGCCGCCAGACATCGAAAGAGCCGAGTGCGCCAGCCTGCGCAACGCCAAGGCGCGTCAATTCTCCGCCGAACGTCTCACGCCAGTTGAAAAGCAGCATCTCGCTTTGCAGGGTCACCGCATTGACGACAAGCCTGCCGCCCGGCTTCAAGGCATCCCAGCAGGCTTGCAGCACGCCTTCATCCGTTACGCCGCCGCCGATGAAAATCGCGTCCGGCGCCTCCAGCCCTTCCAGCGCTAACGGTGCTTCGCCCCTAACCAGCTGCAATCCGGGGACACCCAAAGCCGCGCGATTTCGCTCAATCATCACTTGCCGCTGTTCATTCGCTTCGATGGCAATCGCACGACATGAAGGATGAACGCGCATCCACTCAATGCCGATCGATCCGCAACCGGCGCCGACATCCCACAGCAATTGCCGCGGCAATGGCTGCAATCGCGACAGAGTAACAGCACGAACGTCGCGCTTGGTCAGTTGTCCGTCATTCTCAAAAGCTTCATCGGGCAGACCGGCGACGGGAGAAAATACATAAGCCGCCTGCGAGGCCATGCATTCAATCGCCAGAACATGCAGATCGGCACATCGCTCATGCGGCCAGTTTTCCGCTCTATCCTCTATCCGGCGTTCCTTCGAACCGCCCATGTGCTCAAGCACGGTCATCCGGCTTTGGCCAAATCCCTTCTCCTTGAGCATTGCCGCCGCCTTTGCCGGCGTTGAACCATCATTGCTGAGCACGAGAATTCTCTCCCCGGCAGAATATGCGGGAGCAGCAATTCAAACGGACGGCCATGAACACTGACCGTTCGCACCTCCTGAAGCGACCAGCCCATCCGCGCCGCAGCCAATGAAAAAGCAGAGGGATGGGGCAGAACGCGCATTTCCTCCGGTGCAAAATGGCGGGAGAGCGATGCCCCGACGCCGAAGAACATCGGATCGCCGCTTGCCAGCACGACGACCGGCTGGCCGCGATGCGCCTCGATCATCGCGAAAGCTTCGTCGAATGGCGACGGCCAGCACACGCGCTCGGCCTTGATATCGCCGCCCAGGAAATCCAGATGCCGCCTGCCGCCGAAAATGACCTTGGCTGAAGCGAGTGCCGCAAGCGCGGTTTTCCGAGTCCTTCAACCCGTCTTCGCCGATCCCGATCACCGTCAGCCAGTGTGCCATGCGCGCTGCTCCTTTTCCCTGTTCGTATGGCGGGGCAGTAGCAAGTGCAAGCGGCAAGGCGTATAAGGCCACTATGTTGAGCCAGCAAAACAGCCCGACCGAAGCAACAAAACCCGACCGGCGCAATGCCTGCCCCGGCCTCTCGCGCATGGTTATGGCCAAAGATGGGGCCATTACCCGTATCAAACTGGGGCTCGGCCGCGTTTCCGCCGATCAGGCGCGGGCGGTGGCGGCGATAGCCGAACGTTTCGGAGCCGGTGCGATCGAGCTATCGATTCGCTCCAATATCCAGTTGCGCGGCATTGCGCCCGAACATTGGGGTCATGCGGTGGCAGCGCTTCACGAGGCTGGCCTCGGCGCGGACACGCCCGGCGCGGACGATATTCGCAATGTGATGGTCAGCCCCACCGCTGGCATTGACCGGGGCCAGATATGTGACGTTACCGAACTGGCATCATCCCTGCTCGCCATGGTGCAGTCGAATGAGGCTTTCCATGTCTTGTCGCCCAAATTCTCGTTCCAGATCGACGGCGGCGAAGACTGCGCAATGATTTCTCATCCCGGCGACATCTGGCTTTCGGCAATAGACGGCAAGACCTTTGCTTTTGGCCTTGCTTCGTCTCCAGACAGGGAAGCGCTGGGGGCTTTGGATGCGCAACACGCCCTGCCCTTCATCGAAGCGTTACTCCACCATTTTTACGCCAAGGCAGTTTTGCACGGATGAAGCATCTATTCGAGGCCACCCTCCACCAAAGTTTCTGGCGGAACTGGGCCGGGAGTTGTCATTTCCCATCCATTCGGCAACCGGCTGGAAGCGCAAGACACCGGTGCCATTCTCGCATCTCGGCAACAGCCAGCAATCTGACGGTTCATTTTATGTTGGCGCCATGCCGCTCGTGGGACGGCTGACACCGCAGCAACTCGCAGGTCTGGCAGACCTCACCGAAAGCGGAAAGCGTGAACTGCGCCTTACGCCGTGGCAAGGTGTTGTCCTGCCTTATGTAGACGAAACCCAGATTCGTGAAGTATCCGAGAAATTTCGTTTGCTTGACCTCAAAACGACAGCCGAAGCCCCACATGCGCGGCTTCGCGCCTGTTCGGGGTCGGATGGCTGCGCATCCGCGCTCGCCGACACACAGACGGATGGCAAGGAACTTGCCACACATTTGGCGCATGGAACAACCGCCGTTCACCTGACCGGATGCGCCAAATCATGCGCGGCGCTCGCACCCTCCCCATACGCTTCTGGCCCGCTCGGCAGGCCGCTATGATCTTTATGCACAAGACAGGACTGGACCATCGCGTTTCGGGCAGCTATTGGCGACAGATATCACCATTGACGAAGCGGCGCGCCTTCTGAACGCCCGACACTGATTAGAGTGGTCCCTATGACAGACTATATCCGCGACGGGCAGGCCATTTACGACCGGTCTTTCGCCATCATCCGCGCCGAGGCCGATCTAAGCCGGATATCAGCCGATCTGGAAAAGCTTGCAGTCCGTGTCATTCACGCCTGCGGCATGGTGGATGTGGTCAATGACCTCGCCTTCTCGGAAGGTGCAGGCAAGGCCGGACGCGATGCCCTGCTGGCAGGCGCGCCCATTCTCTGCGATGCGCGCATGGTGGCCGAAGGCATTACCCGTTCGCGCCTGCCCGCCAATAATGAGGTGATCTGCACGCTTGGCGATCCATCGGTTCCAGGGCTTGCGGCAAAGATCGGCAATACCCGCTCTGCCGCAGCGCTCGACCTCTGGCTGCCGCATCTCGGCAACAGCGTGGTTGCAATCGGCAACGCACCGACCGCCCTCTTTCGCCTGCTCGAACTGTTGGATGCCGGTGCGCCAAAACCGGCCCTCATCATCGGCATGCCGGTCGGCTTTGTCGGCGCGGCAGAATCCAAGGACGAGCTTGCCGCCAACAGTCACGGTGTGCCTTATGTGATCGTGCGCGGAAGACGCGGCGGCAGCGCCATGACGGCAGCGGCGGTCAATGCGCTCGCCTCGGAGCGCGAATAATGGCGGCAAAAGGCAGACTGTTTGGCCTCGGTGTCGGCCCCGGCGACCCGGAACTGATAACGCTGAAGGCGCTCCGCCTTCTCAAAAACGCGCCGGTCGTGGCCTATCACGCCGCCAAGGGCAAGAAGGGCAACGCCCTTGCAATCATTGAGGACTATCTTTCGCCGGAACAGATTCTGGTACCGCTCATCTATCCGGTGACGACGGAAAAACTCCCCGCACATATGGATTACGAGCAGATCGTCCGTGATTTCTATGGCGAGATAACGAACACCATAGCAAGCCATCTCGATCGCGGTCAGGATGTCGCCGTGATCGCGGAGGGTGATCCGTTTTTCTATGGCTCGTTCATGTATATTCACGACCGGCTTGCAGACCAGTATGAAACGGAAGTCGTGCCCGGCGTCTGTTCCGTCCTTGGCGCTTCTGCCGTGCTGGGCGCGCCACTGGTCTATCGCAATCAGACATTGTCCGTTCTCTCCGGCGTCATGAGCGCGGACGAACCGAAGCGGCGGCTCGCGGATACGGGTGCGGCGGCTATCATGAAGCTCGGCAAGAACCTCGACAAGGTTCGCGCCGTGCTGGTCGATCTCGGCCTGATGGACCGGGCGCTCTATGTCGAGCGCGCCACCATGTCCAATCAGCGCATTGTGCCACTCGCTGACGTCGATGGCGGCGACTGCCCCTATTTCTCGATCATTCTGGTTCCGGGGCAAAATGGAACGGCGCATGATTCCCGCGATTCTGGTTCTCGGAGAAGCCGCAGTTCCTGCCGCACAGCGGATCGCAGCGGCACTCGAAGATGCCGAAATACGCGGCCTCCAGAACCGTGTTGCATCACTGGACAACACTTTCGTCCATTTCGGCGATGCGGTCAGATCGCTTTATGAGGAAGGCCGCCCCATCATTGCGCTTTGCGCAGCCGGTATCGTCATCCGGGCGCTGGCACCACTTCTTCAGAACAAGCGCATAGAACCGCCGGTTCTGGCCATAGCCGAAGATGGAAGCGCGGTTGTCCCGCTTCTGGGCGGGCTCTCCGGTGTCAATGACATGGCCCGGCAGATCGCAGCAGCGCTGAAAGTCGCGCCTGCCATAACCACGTCAGGAGAACTGCGATTCGGTATCAATCTGCTGCACCCGCCTGCCGAACTGACCCTTGCCAATCCCGACGACGCGAAAAATTTCACGTCGAACCTGCTTGCGGGACAGAAGGTGCGGCTTGACGGAACATCACGCTGGCTTGCAAATTCCAAACTGCCTTTCGCCGACGATGGCACTCTGACGATCAGCATAAGCCCGCACATCCGTCCAACGCGCTCGAACGAACTGACCTACCATCCGCGCGCTGTCGCCATTGCTGTCGATACGATCAGCGATAGCGTCGGGAAGGATATTGAGAACGCACTTGTCGAAGCCGGGATAGCCCGGCCGTCTCTGGCATTGCTTCTCGCCCATGAGAAAGATTGTGCCTCTCCCGTACTTCATCAGGCGGCGGCCAGTCTCGATATTCCGCTGCGTTATGTGGCAGATGCAGCGGATGCGCGTGAAATCGTCCTTCGCTGCGTGGAACAGCCGGTCGAACTGATAGAGCGCAATGGGTTTGCCATCGCCATTGCCCCTACACCGGCAGACGTTTTGTTTGTCGGTCGAAAACGCGGCAAGCTGGTCGTTGTCGGCCTTGGGCCTGGATCGCGCGAACTGATAACCTCTGCAGTCCAGCGCGAACTGGAACAGGCGGAAGATATTCTGGGCTATGAGACCTATGTGCGAATGGCCGAAGAAAACCTTCGTCCCTTTCGTGCCGATCAAACCGTTCACATGACCGATAATCGGGAAGAAATGCGGCGCGCGCGCCACGCATTCGAACTCGCGGCCTCGGGGCGCCATGTCGCCATGGTTTCTTCCGGCGACCCCGGTGTCTTTGCCATGGCTGCGGCAGTCGTCGAGGCGCTTCACGAAACGGATAATACCGCATGGCATGGCGTTGAGCTTGTCATCCAGCCCGGTATTTCTGCTGCAATGGCCGCCGCGTCGCGTATTGGAGCACCGCTGGGGCATGATTTTTGCATAATCTCGCTCTCGGACAATCTGAAGCCTTGGGAAATCATCGAAAAGCGCCTTGCGCTCGCTGCTGAGGCCGATTTCGCCATGGCATTCTATAATCCCATCTCCAAGGCACGTCCGCATCAGCTTGGTCGTGCACTGGAAATTCTGCGCCAGTATCGGTCCCCGAAACGCCCGTCGTTCTTGGCCGCGACATAGGCAGACCGGCAGAGACGACACGGACAACCATGCTCGGTGCGTTGACGCCGGATGATGTCGACATGCGAACTGTCGTGATTGTGGGCTCGTCCCACACGCAAGTATTTACAAAGTCCGATGGCTGGGAATGGGTTTATACGCCGCGTTGGTACGGCGAAAACCGGAGAAATGAAAAACAAAAGGCAGGAAATCCCTGCCTTTTCATATGTTAGCTTTGTTTGTTGAATCAGTTCTTCTTCGCCTTGGCCTTCTTCGGCTGAGCAGCAGCTGCTGCGTCGGCCTTGGCAGCAGCGGCTTCGGCTGCAACCTGATCGGCGCTCTTCGGCGACGTATCGATAACGGCACGCACGCCACCTTTCGCGGTCACCTGACAAACAGCAGTGCGCAGATCAACCTTGAGGTCAACGTCGGTGCCACCTGCTGCACCCGGACGGGAATTGACGGCGGAGATAACGCGCTCCGGCAGGAAGTATTTGTTGGCAGCGGCAGTGATGCATGGCTGCGCGAGCGCCGGATCGACATAGGAAGTTGGCGTGAAACGCGGCAGTGAAATCGTCGATGCGCTAACTGGCGCATCGGTTTTGCCCGGCGTCGCCGTCGAGGTCGGTACAGTCGTCGTGCAGGCAGCGGCAAGCGGGGCCAACATGGCAATAGCTAAAAACGGGCTCCGGTGCGGGCGCGTCCGTACATGATCTACCTCATAGTATCTGCTGAGTAGGTAAAATTTTAAGTTCGATAACTATTCGGTTTTGTCAGATTGTCGAGTGGCAGGAAGGTCACATTGCCGGAATTTCGATTCGCATCCACAATCTGTCATCATTATTTTGCGAGAATCCAGTTCAGCATCTCACGCCAGTCGGACATGCGGATCGGCGTGCCGTGATTGCCGCTTTCGAAACGCCGGAACTGAACCGGATAGCCCGGCGCACGCTTACGTATTTCGCGATAGAAGGCTTCCTGCTTATCGATTGCAAAACCGGGTCGCGGCTTCCATGTCCGAAGAAAATCGGTACACGCTTCCTGAACGCGGGCGACTTGAAGAATCCGTCATCCCAAAGCGAGCCAAGCAAAATGAGTCCTGCGAGCTGGTTACCCGCCTTTTCATTGGACGCTATGCGCCAGCACAGCGTTCCGCCTTGCGAGCCGCAGGACAGGATCAACGGAGCATTTGGTGATGATGCTTTGGCGGCCTCGATCAATCCGGCAATCTGCGCCTCACCTGTACCGGCGAAATCTTTGAAATCCGGCGTAATATACAGACCGCTATTTAGTGCCGCGAGATTCTTCACACGATTGAAATTGCCGCCAAAGGTAAAATCATTCATGCCTTGCAGGCGATTGCCGCCCCGACCGTGCAGGTAGATGACGATAAAGGATGCGCCTTCGCGTTTGCCCACTGTCATGGCCTTCACCGGCCCGGCGGCGGTCTGAAAGGTCACATCCTTCTGATAAGCGCGCGCCTTCAACGAGACATAGGCGTCTTTTACACGTTTTCAGGCACCGCATCGCGCCCGTTGATATCGCGCATTTCGTTGTAGTCGATGACCTTGTAATCACCATTGTCGGTGCTGCTGATAATGCCGGGATAAGCGAAATAATCGTCCTTGTAGGGCGGCAACGTTGCTGCCCCCGATGCCATCACAGTCAAAAACAGAAACAATGTCCCAAACAGACCACCTATTCCATGTTTCGACATTCTATGGCTCATCGGATTACAACTCCAGCGTATGATAGCGCCTGTTAAGATAGATCAGCGCTTCATCATCGGATTTGGACCGCAGACCCACCACCTCCCCGAAAAGAACGTGATGCGTGGAATGATCCTGGACGCTGATCACTCGGCAGTCGAAAGCGGCAAGCGCCCCTGCAACACGGGAGATCCCGTCAACAGAACATCCCAGCGTGCCAGTTCAAAGCGCTCATCCTGTGTCAGGCCGATACGGCCCGAAAACGCGTCTGCAAGCTGCTGATGCGAGCCTGCAAGCGTATTGACAGCAAAAACACCGTTTTCAATGAACAGCTGGTTTCTTCGTGAATCTTCTGCAGGCAGATCAGGATTGTCGGCGGATTATCGGACACTGAACAGGCCGCAGTGAGCGTAAGACCGCGCCGCCCCGCGCTGCCAGCCGTCGTGACGATCTGTACTGCGCCGGCATAATGACTCATAGCATCCCGGTAGGATTTGATTCCACCGAAGCTGCACTTGAAATGATGTTCTTAATCGTTTGCACGTCAAACAGAATCCGTCTCGCCCTATGGCATGTTACCTGAAGCCAGCTACCCAAATAACAAGCCCGTAATAACGACCCAAATAACAGGCCCCATAACGGGCATTGCACAAAGGCGAGGAAACAGCTACCCACTTTTCGTTGAAAATGCCACGAATTGTTTAATGAAGACGGATCACGTGATCGAGCTAGCGAAACGTCCGGCCGCAGCGCTGGCAAGCATCCTCCTGATACTACTGGCCAGTTCGGTAGTTGCGCAGGCAGAGGATATGCGCGTTGGGCTCGCAGCACCACTGTCCGGGACGTTCGCCCCATTGGGCAATCAACTGGCGGAAGGTACCCGTGTCGCAGCAGCGGCGAAAAGCGTGAAACTCATTATCTCCGATGATCGCTGTGACGCAGATGGCGGCAGGGAAGCTGCGGAACGTTTCGTGCGGGAGAATGTCCGGCTGGCATCCGGTTTTCTGTGTCCGGAAGCGCTGGAGGCAGCACTTCCCATTCTCGCGACGGGAAACATTCCCATTGTAGCATCAGGTGTCAGCGAACCCACACTGACCGAAAGACGCGCAGCATCGCCGATGGCGGTGTTCCGTCTTGCAACCGGCCTCGACAAGGAAACGCAGGCTACCGGAAGTTTTCTCGGCAGTCTTTGGCGCGCACAAGCCTTTGCCATCATCGATGATGGCACGATTGAAGGACGCGAGCGCGCAGCACGTGTTTTGGCCAGCCTCAAAGAACAACAGTTGCAGCCGGCATTTACTGACACCTATCGGCCAGGGCTCGATAAACAAAATGCTCTGGTCGCCCGGTTACGGCGCGCGGGCGCTACCCATGTCTACGTCGGTGGCGAACGTGACGATATAGCGGCTATTGGGGCAAGCGCTGCCGCCCTTAACTATCCGCTGACGATTGCAGGCGGTAGTCTTCTGGAGGCTGCTCCCGGTGCGCAGCCCTTAAGTCAGGGCACTTTGATGATTGCTCCGCTCCGCCCGCAGGATCTTTCAACAGCAAAGCCCGCAATAGACGCCCTGCGTCAGGCAGGAAACTTGCAGATGCCTATGCGATCATAGGCTATGCCAGCGCCGAAATTGCTAGGAATGCCATCAAGCGTGCAGACGAACAGAAGCAGCCACTTATCGACACACTCCGCAATAGTTCCTTTGAAACCGTTCTTGGCACCATCAAGTTCGATGGCAACGGTATCCGAACCGACAACCCGAACCGCCTGCAGCGTTTCGATGGCAAACGGTTCGTGCTAGCCGACAAGTAGTCCAATCAGGCTTGCAGCGATCACCAGTCCGGTCATCACGCTCATCGTCGACCAGAAAAGGTGAAGCGCGGCATCGATATCATTGGCGTTGGCTTCGCGTTTACCGGACGCATTCAGCATCGGCCCTTCGACTTTTCAGCGCCATACTGGCGCGGACCGGCAAGCGCCAATCCCAGCCCACCTGCAAAGGCCGATTCCGGCCAGCCGGCATTGGGCGAGCGATGCAGACCCGCATCGCGGCGCATGACGGAGAACGCCTCTCCTCCCGAAAGCCTGCCTTTCGTGATCGCTGTAGCAAGGGAAGCAAGCAGCCCGGTCAGTCTGGCTGGGATATAATTGGCGACATCGTCCAGCTTTGCGGCAAAACGACCGAAGTGACGATAGCGGTCATTCAGATGGCCGATCATGGAGTCGGCAGTGTTGATGAGCTTGTAAGCGAAGAGGCCGGGCAAGCCGCCGACTAGAAACCAGAACGCAGGCGCAACAATGCCATCCGAGGCGTTCTCGGCAAGACTTTCTATCGCTGCACGGCTGACACCGCCTTCATCGAGATGTTCGGGATTGCGCCCGACGATCATCGACACAGCCCGGCGACCGCCTTCAATCCCTTCCTCACGCAATGCCAGCGCGACCGCCTGCACATGATCCGCAAGGCTTTTCTGCGCGAGCAGCACCGTCACGATCAGGATTTCGGCAACTGCACCGGCAGTCCCGGCGAAAGGTAAAGAGAGTTCAAGCACAAGCCCGAGGGCCACGCAGGCCATCACCAGCCCAATCGTCAGCCACATGCCGTTTCGGCCAAGCATTGAGGCAGAGAGATTGCGGTTGTTCCAGCGCTTTTCGCCCCACGAAATCGCTTTCCCGAACAGAACGACCGGGTGTGGTACCCTCTGCCACAGCTGTGGCGGGTCGCCGACAAAACGATCCAGAAGAAGCGCCAGCGAAAGGATAATCAACTTTATTTCCATGAGCTTGACCAGAAAAACTGAATCAAAATTTCAACGCCTTTTCAAACCGCGCAAGCGCCACATCATCCAAAGGCAAACCAATGCGCAACCAGCGCGGGGCGTAATTGAACTTCCGGACCAGAATATGTCTCTCGCACAATCTGGTATAAATCCCGAGTGCATCTGCGTGTTCAACGAGGGAAAACAGCGCCGTTCCGCCAATTTCTTTCAGACCGGAGTTTTCAAGTACAGCCGACAATTCCTGCCGTCGCAGACCAATACGTATGCGATATTCTGCAAGCGCTTCGGTATCGTCAAAGGCATGACTGGCAATTGCAAGCGCTGGCCCCGAAACCGCCCATGATCCAAGCCGCTGCGCCAATGCCTCAACGAAACGAGCGTCGGCAATTGCAAAGCCCAACCGAACGCCAGCAAGCCCAAAGAACTTGCCGAAGGATTTCAATACGATTATCGGCGCATCTTCTGCATTTGCGGCAACGCTGATGGCCTCATGTGCATCGGCGAAAGCCTCGTCAACAACCAGAAACCCGCCGCGAGCACCGAGCTTTTGCGAAAGATGCAGGAGAGCCTCTTTCGAAATCACGCGACCATCAGGATTGTTCGGGTTAACGATGACTGCCGCAATCGCCTCGTCTGAATTTCATCAATTGTCGCGCATTGCACGACCTTCCAGCCGGAAGCGGAAAATGAGGCCGCATGTTCCTGATAGGTAGGCCCGAGGACGGCAACCGTCGACGGGGCAACCAGCGTCGGAACGAGCTGAATCAAAGCCTGCGTGCCGGGCGCTGCCACAATTGGGGCTTTCTCGTTCAGCCGATAATGGATGCGAGCCAATCGCAGCGTTTCCTGCAGCAGCCCCTCGTCCGGCAAGCGGTTCCAGATTGCCGGTGTCAGTTCGGGAAGCGGAAAATGCTCGGGATTGATGCCCGTCGAAAGGTCGAGCCAATCTTGCGGCCTGCCGCCAAAACGCGCGACTGCCTTGTCGAGCGCACCGCCATGCTCGATTTCTGCGCTCAAGTTTTCTCTCCGCAAAAATCGATGACATGCATGAACGAGCCTGAAACGGAACCGACCCGCAGGCCCACTTCACCAACATCGTCGCCGATAGCATCGCGTGCACGGAAAAGACGATCCGCCTTTCCTTCGCGCACGATGCTGGCATAGTGAAACTCATGCGCCTTCAATGGCTCCGTCCAGGGGAACCTTCAAGCGGTTCCAGCACACGGTAGCCGAGATGCAATTTTCTTTTCGCAAAGCTCGTCTCAAGCGGCAAAGCCCCAGCATAGGGTGGGCAACACCCTCTGCATCCTGCAAGCTCTCGCCGAGAACCATGTAGCCGCCGCATTCGCCGTAAACCGTCAACCCACGCGCTGCGGCTTCGCGTATACCTGCCTGAAAACGTCCGGCCTGCGCCAAACGCCCGGCATGCAATTCAGGATAGCCGCCCGGCAGATAGATCGCGTCGGCATCCTGTCTCGGAGACTCATCGCCAAGCGGTGAGAAGAACGAAATTTCCACCCTCGCCTGCGCCAGCCTTCAAACAAATGCGCATAGGTAAAGGCGAATGCATCGTCGCGGGCAACGGCGATGTGGCTGCCAAGCGGCTTCAGGCGTGGAACATTGGCCATCGCATCGTAACGCTTCGGTCGCGACCAGATCGTCTGCAGCGCGTCCAGATCGATATGCGTTTCCATTGTATCTGCAGCGTGTTCGAGAAAGCTCTCAAGATCGGAGTGCTCGCCCGCCTGCACCAGCCCCAAGTGCCTTTCCGGCAAGGAAAGAGCAGTATCGCGGGCAATGCACCAAGAACCGGAATACCAAGAGGTTCCAATGCGCCGCGCAACATTGCCTCATGACGAAGACTACCGACACGATTGAGGATAATTCCCGCAATCAGCACGTCCTTGCGAAACTGGCTGAACCCCCACACCAGAGCGGCAATGGAGTGTGATTGTCGCGCGCAATCCACCACCAGCACCACCGGCAAATCGATAATCCGGGCCAGATCGGCAGAAGAACCCTTGCCGTCTATGGCTCCATCAAAGAGCCCCATCATGCCCTCGGCAACCAGAAGTCTGGCGCCACTTTCCGTCATACGAGAGGACAATGCGCTGATAAGTTCAGGGCGCATTGCCCAAGGGTCCAGATTGAAGCAATCCATCCCGCTTGCAGCCTTGTGATAAGCGGGATCGATATAGTCCGGGCCGACCTTAACCGGCGCAAGCTCTTCTCCCCGCCGCTTCAAGGCGCGCAACAAGCCCAGCGTTACCGTTGTCTTGCCAGCCCCGGAAGCTGGCGCTGCTATCATGAAACCCTTCATGCGCTCTGCACTCTCTCACTTTGGTTTCGTCTGGAAAGCGGGTCACTGGATAGGACTTTACCGCTTAACGCGCCCATCCAGTCCAGCCCGGCGCGCAGACGAACCACTTCACCCACGACCACGATGGCGGGCGGGGTCAGCCCCGCCGCTTCGACATCTTTTGCAGCCTGTATCAGTGTTGTTTCAAGCACGGTCTGGTCAGGCAAGCTGGCATTGCATACAAACGCAACCGGCTCATCCGGCGAACGCCCGGCCTCGATCAGGCGCTTGGCGATGAGGCCGATATGCTTCATCGCCATATACATGACGATGACAGGCGATGACCTGGCAATGCCCGCCCAATCGACGCCATCCGGCATGGCCCCGGTTGCGTCATGCCCGGTCAGGAACGTTACCGACTGGTTGATATCGCGATGGGTGGCTGCAATACCTGCATAAGCAAGGCCGCCGATTCCTGCGGTCACTCCGGGAACGATGCGGAACGGAACACCATGTTCCACCAAGGTCAGCGCCTCTTCTGCTCCCCGTCCGAAAACAAACGGATCGCCGCCTTTCAGGCGAAGCACCTTCTTGCCCTGTTTCGCAAGTTCAACAAGCCGCAGGGATATATCGCGCTGTTTCGGCGAGGGCTTACCGCCGCGTTTGCCTGCATATTCCAGCACAGCGTCCGCATTCTTGAGAGAAAGACAGGCATCATCCACCAGCGCGTCATAAACGATGATATCCGCCTGTTGCAAAGCTTTGACGGCGTGAAGCGTCAAAAGGCCGGGATCGCCCGGCCCCGCCCCAACGAGCCAGACATGGCCGGGTTCCATCGCAGGCAAGGTCACTTTGCTCCTCGCAATGACACATGCTGCCGTTTCTTCAGCCTTGTTCATTCTCGTCAACCACATTGATCCACTAGCGGCACAGCTATCAGATACATTATAAGGCGTCCATGAATGACGAAACCGCCCCAACGAATAAAAGTCAGGAAAAGCCGAGCTTCGCCGCGGCTGGACCACTGGTGCCTGCGCGACCGCTGCCACCAAGGCAGCATTGACAGCACTGATTACCGGAGAATTCCCTGATCCTGTCGGTATAATTCTGCCCAAAGGGGAAGTACCCTATTTCCAGCTTGCTTATGAAGGATTGGGCGAAGGCTATGCGATGGCAGGCATCGTCAAGGATGCGGGCGACGACCCCGACGTGACCCACGGCGCCACGATCATCTCGACAGTGTTTCCGGCTCCTCCCGGAACCGGCATCCTCTTTCGCGCTGGTGAAGGGGTTGGAACAGTTACACGGCCCGGCTTGCAAATTCCTCCGGGCGAAGCAGCTATCAATCCGGTCCCACGTCGCATGATGACGGAAATCTGCGAGCAGACCTGCGCTGAATATGGCCTGCCCGCCGATCTCGTCATTACCATATCGGTGCCCGGCGGCGAGGAGATTGCCAAGAAGACATGGAACCCGCGTCTCGGTATTATCGGCGGCATTTCCATTCTTGGCACCACCGGTGTGGTTCACCCGTTTTCCTGCTCAGCCTGGATACATTCGATCCATCGCGGCATCGACGTTGCGCGTGCAGCCAGACAAAAACATGTGCTCGGCGCGACCGGTTCAACCTCCGAAGACGCCGCGCAGGCGCTCTATGATCTGCCGGATTTTGCCATTCTCGACATGGGCGATTTCGCGGGCGGTGTGCTCAAATATCTGCGTGACCACCCCATCGACAAACTTACAATCGCCGGCGGTTTCGCCAAGCTGACAAAGCTTGCCCAAGGCGCACTTGACCTCCATTCATCGCGCTCGCAAGTGGACAAGAGCTTCCTCTGGACAATCGCCGAAAAGGCTGGCGCGCCGAAAAGCATGAAGGATCAGATTCTCTTTGCGAACACTGCTATGGAAGTGCTTGAACTGACTCGATCATTTGGCATCGATATGGCTACGCCAATTGCGCTTAAGGCGAAAGAGACAGCGCTCGAAACCCTTCGTGGTGCGCCTGTGGAAGTCGAAATTATCGTGACTGATCGCAGTGGAAATATCCTTGCGCGCGTCTGACCCCAAGATACTCATTTTGGGTGGAACGGCCGAGGCTGCGGCGCTTGCAACGGCCTTTGCGGAACTGCCCGTCAATGCCATCACATCGCTTGCCGGACGCACCAGCAATCCAGCAAAACTGACTGGAACAGTTCGAAGCGGCGGCTTCGGAGGCATTGACGGCCTTACCTCTTATCTCGATAGCGAAGGGATCGATCTTATCATCGATGCGACCCACCCTTATGCTGCGCGCATCTCGCAAAACGCAGTTCAGGCAGCAAGCAAGCGCGGCATACGATTGGTGCGACTGGAACGCCCCGCCTGGGAGGAAAAGCCCGGAGACGCTTGGATCGATATTTCCAACGAAGCCGAAGCAGCGAATGCCATCCCGCCCGGTGAGCGTGTGTTTCTGGCGCTCGGTCGCCAGCATATCGCCCCTTTGCGGAGCGTGCCGACGTTCATTTCATCATCCGTATGATCGATCCGCCGGATGTGACACTGCCACAGGATTGCGAGATCGTTCTGGCAAAACCCGGCGATTACGCTGCGGAGAAGCATTTTCTGGAGGGCCGCAGGATCGGGCTGATCGTCTGCCGCAATTCAGGGGCACCATTTCCTATGCAAAATCGAAGCTGCCCGCACGCTTGGGCTTCCGGTCATGATGATTTCCGTCCACCGGTTGTAGCCAAAAACATTGTCGCCTCGCCGGAAGATGCGATCATATTCGCCCGCGCAGCACTAGGTTTTGAACGCGCCACATGGCTATGCGCTTCATGATAAAGCGCTGAATCGCGAAAGCTTTTAGGGTCCAGTCCGCGTCCGACAAAAATCATTGCCGTGCGTTTCAACCCGGATGCGGCCACCTTCTCCGCTATATCCGACAACGTACCGCGTAGAATCAGTTCGTCAGGCCATCCGATGCGATAAGCAATGACGACCGGGCAATCAGCACCGTAAAGAGGTGCCAGCTCGGCCTCGATTTTGCTAAGGTTCCGTATGGAGAGATGAATTACCAGCGTCGCCCCCGACCGCCCGAGCGTGGCAAGGTCTTCACCTTCAGGCATCGCAGATGATTTCATTGAGGTGCGGGTCAGAATAATGGTCTGATTGACCTCCGGAATGGTCAATTCTCGTTTCATGGCAGCCGCAGCGGCCGCAAAAGCAGGCACACCTGGCGTCACGTCATAAGGAATGCCGAGGCTGTCCAGACGACGCATCTGTTCGGCCATCGCACCATAGATCGACGGATCACCGGAATGAACCCGTGCAACGTCGAAGCCTTGCGCATGTGCGGCTTCCATTTCGGCGATAATCTCATCAAGGGTAAGCGATGAACTATCGACAAGCCGCGCATCCTTAGGTGCTCCGGCAACAATCTCCTTCGGCACCAGCGACCCAGCATAGATACAGACAGGACATTGCTCGATCAGGCGCAGACCGCGCACGGTGATAAGGTCCGCCGCGCCGGGACCGGCTCCAATAAAATGAACAGTCACGATTTTCCTTCCTGAGCCGCGGACATGACTTTCCATAAGGTGGAAAGTCAATCTGTTTCCGGCAGCAACTCTTCGATATCGTTGAAGATCGACTGCCATTCTTCATCCGTCAGCTCGAAGAAATTGAAGCTGCGCAACAGGAAAGCACCCTCATTGGCTATGAAGGCCAGCCGAGCCATTCGCCCTTCCCGTGTGGAGACATCAAGCCCATCCCATTGCTTGCGATACCAGAGGCGGGTTTCATCCAGATACTCGGTATTCGGAATAAGACTGGTCATCATAGCCGCGAAGCGCGAGTCGTCTTCGGCATCGCTTTCGCGGGTCACACGAATATGGGCTGCAATATGAGACAGAGCGCCCATGCGGCCTTGCCTTTTCTTGTCGACCTGTGCGTCGAAACGATCGCCCCACCGCCCGATCATCGCTTTTAAAAGCCCGTCCTTATTGCCGAAGCAATATTGACGCCCCTTTGGTCACACCGGAAGCCTGCGCGACGGCCTCCATCGTCAGAGCCGCCAACCCACCTTCTGCGACGAGCTTTTCTGCCATATCGAGCACATGGTCGCGGTCGATTGAACGCGGCCTACCCATTTTGTGCAAATTATTACTTTCCATACGGACGGATTTATATTAGGTGGGCCTTCCTCGCAAGTTTGAATACAAGCGTATTGAAAAGGTACTATCCAATGTCGCCTAAAATCGCTGGCTGGTTCTGACTATTGTTTCCAGCGCATTGTTCCTGATCGTCGTCGACATGACGGTGCTTTACACAGCACTGCCTCGCCTCACCCACGATCTCGCGGCCAGTGCTTCAGAAAAGCTCTGGATCATGAACATCTATCCGCTGGTCGTTGCAGGTCTCCTGCCCGGTCTCGGCACGCTCGGCGACAAGGTCGGCCACAAGCGCATGTTCATGTCCGGGCTGGCGATCTTCGGGCTTGCCTCCTTCTGCGCAGCCTACTCACCGAACCCAGAGTTTCTCATTGCCGCCCGCGCATTTCTTGCTTGCGGTGCCGCCATGATGATGCCCGCGACGCTTTCCATCATTCGGCTGACATTCACCGATGACAAAGAACGTTCGCTTGCGATCGGCATTTGGGCTGCCATTGCATCAGGCGGCGCCGCAATTGGTCCCGTGGCTGGTGGCGTTCTGCTCGAATATTTCTGGTGGGGTTCGGTCTTCCTTATCAACGTGCCCGTTGTACTGATTGCGCTGGCATTGTCGATCTTCACACTTGAAAACCGTCCGCTCGGCTCAAAACGCAAATGGGATCTGATCGGTTCTATCCAGATTATGGTGGGATTGATTGCACTCACCTATGCCGTGAAGGAACTCGCAAAACGCGATGCATCAATGATCGTGTTCGCAGCTGCGCTAGCAATCGGACTGGTCGCGTCGTTTATCTTTGTGCAGCGGCAATTCGCAAGCGACGAACCGCTGATCGACTTCTCCCTGTTCAGCAACCGGCTATTTTCGATGGGCGTTTTCGCAGCCCTTGTGGCCTCTGGATCAATGACAGGTATGGAACTCGTTTTCAGTCAGCGCATGCAGTTGATTGAAGGCATGACACCCTTGCATGCCGGATTGTCCATCTTGCCTATTCCTCTTGCCGCCTTCGTTGCAGGCCCACTCGCAGGAATAATGCTACCACGCCTCGGAACAGGCAAACTGCTATGGTCATCGTTGGGGATCACAGCACTTGGCGTTATCGTCTACATTCTGACTTACAAGACTTCGGCATCGTTTTATCTGATCGGCCTTGCGATTCTCGGATTCGGCGTCGGCGCAGCGATGACAGGTGCATCTTCGGCAATCATGACGAATGCACCAGCTGAAAAGGCAGGCATGGCAGCTTCCATTGAAGAAGTCTCCTTTGAACTCGGCAACGCCCTCGGCGTTACGCTGTTTGGAAGCATTTTGTCAGTGTTCTACACAGCAAGCCTTGTGATTCCTGAAGGCGCAGGTATTCCCGCAATTGTGCGCGACAGCCTAGACGAAGCGCTTCTGGCGGCTCAGTCCTACCGCCAGCCGATGCACAAACTCTGACAACACTGGCATCAGCTGCTTTTGAGAATGCTTATCTTGCCGTCATCACAGCGACCGCAACTCTGCTTTCGGTTGCTACGCTCGTGGCTTACGTTATTCAGCGGTGTAAAACTGTTATCGCGTAATCCAGGTTCAGGATCGGGCAACAGCCAATGCCGCAGTTGCCCGGCCTGATGCAGTTTTTCGACCATAAGAAAACCATTAGCCCCTGTAGCAGCAAGCGCAGCCGATTCGGCTACGCCATGACATCCGACAGAACAAAAACAGCTTCCGATGGATTTTAAGACGTGGTGTTTCCTCTTCCAGTCGCTCAGCATCAAAGAAACAAAGTGCACATGCATAATGCGCCGCAAGCTCAGTCCATATCGGATCGCCGCGTTTGGTGCTCAAGGTAGCTATGGCATCCGGCCTCGAACACAAACCTTGTGACAACACTTGATCAGCCAAGGCCGAAAGCTCATCGAATGTCACATCCGACGAACCACCCATACCAAGAACGGTATTGTAATTCCTAAAACCCACAGGGTGACGACTGGCGGGCTTTGTGGAGTTCTTCCGGCTTGACGCCAAGCGTATCAGCAATGCGCTGGATCATCGTTGCCTCGGAACGATCAAGCCGATTATCGGAGCATGCAATCTTCACGAGGTCACTCAGCAACGCCAAACGGCGCTCCGGCGCCATCTCTGCCAGCATGTTGGCTGCTTGCTTGGTTGTCGTCTCATAGGCAAAATCCTTGAGATACTCCGCCACCTCTGGAAGCTCTTCCGGCGGAATACCGAAATTCTTTTCGGCAATTTCCTTGAATGCGGCTATTTCAGCCGGATGCTGGTCGCCATCGGCAAACACCACATGCAACAGCAAAAGCAGTTCAGAAGCGAGTGCCGGGTCGTCGGCCACACGCTGCACAGCGCTCTTCTTGCTTAGAAAGCAGTAATTCGCTCGAAAATGCTCTCGCTCATGGAACCCCTCAAAATATCGGTCAGCGTATAATGAATAACGCCGGATGCATTGGAAAACAATCTCGCTTAACGCACTGGCTTTCTTCGCAGATTATCCTTGTTTGACTGGCGTTCGCCGAGCCACTGCTCTATGTTGCCCCGACCTCTCCCTTTAGGCTCCCCGATGCTTGAATTCTTCGACACGCTTACCCTGCTCCTGACGGCTGCGGCATTCATAGCAGGAATCATCGATTCCATCGCCGGTGGTGGTGGAATGATTACAATCCCCGCCTTGCTGCTGGCTGGCATCCCACCCGTCGAAGCGTTGGGCACGAACAAGCTGCAAGGTTTGTTCGGTTCATCTTCGGCAACCATCGCCTATGCCCGCAAAGGGCACGTGGACATCAAGCAACACTGGCCAGAAGCTCTTGCCTCCCTCATCGGTTCCGTATTCGGCGCGTTGCTGGCAACAGTTCTCCCCGTCGACATCATGCGCGCAGCGCTGCCAATTCTGCTCATCGCGATTGCGGTCTACTTTGCCATCAAACCGAGCCTTGGCGATGTCGATCGTGCACGACGCATCGGCCCATTCCTGTTCGGCGTAACACTCGTTCCGTTGATCGGCTTTTACGACGGTCTCTTCGGTCCGGACTGGATCGTTCTTCATGCTCGCTTTCGTCGCACTTGCCGGTTTCGGCGTACTGAAAGCCACTGCCCATACGAAGCTTCTCAACTGCGCATCCAACATTGGTGGCTTCGCAACCTTTGCCGCCGTCGGTGTCATCAACTGGAAGATCGGTATCTGCATGGGCGTCGCCCAATTCATTGGCGCACAGATCGGCGCAAGCCTCGCCATGAAGGTCGGCTCACGCATCATTAAACCGCTTCTGATCGTTGTCAGTCTGGCGCTGGCAGTTCGCCTTCTTATGGACGAAACCAATCCGCTGCGCCAGTGGATCGGGTTTTAGAGCGCGTTTCGATCTGATTGTATCAGATCAGCGCTCTAAATATTTGTTTTGGGCCGCGCATCTTTTCCGAAAACCGTTTCACACTTTTCGGGATGCGCTCTAAACCCGGAGCGCGACCAGCACTACACCACCGCCAATCAGCAGAATACCGAACCAGTTGATAAGAGACATGCGCTCGCCAAGGAATGCCGCACCGAACAGTGCCACCAGCACAACTGACAATTTGTCGATCGGCGCGACGCGCGATGCGTCGCCGATCTGCAAGGCCGGAAATAGGCGAGCCACGAAGCGCCGGTCGCCAAACCTGAAAGCACCAGAAATAGCCACGATCTTCCGGAAATCTCGCCCGGTTTCTGCCACTGACCAGTGACCGTCAGAAACAGGCACAGCGCACCGATGATGACCAGTGTGCGCACGAGTGTGGCAAAATCCGAATTGATGCCTTGAATACCGATCTTGGCGAAGATTGCCGTCAGCGCAGCAAAACCGCCGACATCAGCGCCCAAAATTGCCAGCTATCTATCATCAAAACTCGATACCCTTCTGTGCCTTCACACCAGAGCGGAATGGATGCTTGATCATCTCCATCTCCGTCACAAGGTCCGCCGCTTCGATCAACTCGTCCTTGGCATTGCGACCGGTAATGATGACATGCTTCATCTCCGGCTTGGCTTTGAGAACTTCAATCACTTCCTCGACCGGCAGATAATCGTAGCGAAGCACGATATTAAGCTCGTCGCAGAGCACCATATCGTAGCTTTCATCCAATATCATAGCCTTGGCTTGTTCCCACGCTCCACGTGCCATGGCGATATCTCGCGTCCGGTCCTGAGTCTCCCAGGTAAAGCCTTCGCCCAATGCTGAGATGGTCACCTGTTCGGGGAATTTCTCGAGCACCCAGCGCTCGCCCGTGTCCCAAGAGCCTTTGACGAATTGCACGACACCGATCTTCATTCCATGGCCAAGTGCACGGAAAACCATCCCGAAACCGGCGGTCGACTTGCCCTTTCCTTACCGGTATGGACGATTACCAGCCCTTTTTCCTCGGTCTTTGTCGCCTGGATCTTGTCGCGGGCGGCTTTCTTCTTGCGCATCTTGTCCGCATGGCGTGCATTCAGCTCCTCTTCCGTCATCGAAAGAAGTTTTTCCGATTTCTCAGCCATTTACCGCCCTTTCCGGATTCAATTTTTGAAGATTTGAACTCAATGTTTCCAACTCGAACCGTGCAGAGTTGGAGCGAGGCGTCCAGAATCCGCGTAAGATGGCATCGTTGAGTTTCGCTGCCGTCTCAGCCAGTGCTGCCGGATTTTTCTCGGCCATGAAATCATGCACCGACTTGTCGGCGATATAAGCCTGATAGACCGCCTCGAAATGATGGTTGCCGACCTTGCCGGTGGTGGCGGCGAAGGCGAAAAGATAATCGACAGTGGCCGCAATTTCTGCCGCGCCCTTATAGCCGTGGCGCATGACGCCTGCGATCCACTTCGGATTGGCTGCACGACCGCGTACGACGCGTGAAAGCTCTTCCTCCAGTGCCCGGATCACCGGCTTATCCGGTCGGGAATGGTCGTTGTGATAGACCGCAGGCATTGCGCCGCTCAAGCTTTCGACGGTAACAGCCATCCCACCTTCGAACTGATAGTAATCATCGCTATCGAGAAGGTCGTGCTCGCGATTATCCTGATTTTGCACGACCGCCTGAACCGAACGAAGCCTTTCCTCAAGAAGGCCGCGCTCTGCTTGCCCTTCCTCGCCCGCACCATAAGCGTAACCGCCCCAGACAAGCCAGGCGTCCGCCAGATCGTTGCGTCCGGCCCAGCCGTTCTCGTCGATCAAGGCCTGCAAGCCTGCTCCATAAGCGCCGGGCTTAGACCCGAAGACACGATAACCCGCACGGCGCTCCGCTGTCTTTTCGTCTGCCCCGTCTGCAACGAGGCGCGCCTGCTCAATCCGCATGCGTGCTGCGACCGGATTATCTTCCGCATCCTCATCAAGGGCTCCCACTGCGCGCGCAGCCTTATCGAATAGTGCAATCTGTTCTGGAAACGCATCGCGGAAAAATCCAGAAATGCGCAATGTCACATCGACGCGTGGACGGCCAAGCTTTGCAATCGGAACAATTTCGTATCCGGTTACCCGGCGTGACGCCATATCCCATACCGGCTTGACACCGATCAGCGCCAAGGCCTGCGCAATGTCATCGCCGCCCGTGCGCATATTCGATGTGCCCCACGCGGTCAGGCCGAACGATGTCGGCCATTCACCATGATCCTGCGTGTAGCGGGTAATCAGAGCTCCGCCGATTTGCGTCCGAGTTCCCATGCCGCCGGTGTCGGCACGGCGCGGCTGTCAGTCGAAAAGAAATTGCGTCCCGTCGGCAGAACATCCGGTCGCCCGCGTGTCGGCGCGCCCGATGGCCCCGGCGGCACGAAGCGGCCTGAAAGGGCCGTCAGAAAACCTTCAATTTCCGAAGGCCCGCACGAAACGACCATGGGTCGCAATTGCTCTTCGATAGATTGCAGCACAGCCCGCGTCTGTGTCCAGCCTTCCGGGCATGGCACTTCGCCCGCCACCAGTTGCGCGGCAAGAATTTCGATGCGTTCAACCGTATCGCCCGCGATGCGCCATGTTGCGGGACTGGCGGCAAGCAGCATTTCCGGCTTCGTGCCTGCCCATGGCGCCGCCATCGTGCAGTCCAGCGGGTCGAAACTTTCACCAAGCCCCGCATCGGCGGCAATGGCGCGTTGCAGGCTCTGGTCGCCCAACGCGCCGCCAAGCGAAACCGGAATGCCGCGCGGCACACGCGCCAGCGCCACCAGAAGGTCGGTCAGTAACCTGCCTTCAGGCGCGAGCCCGAAAATATGCAACCCGTCGCGTATCTGCATTTCCTTGAGATCACAAAGATAGGCGTCGAGCTTTTGCAGCGCCATATCTTCATCGTCATGGTCGTGAATACCCGCATCGCGATCAAGCCCGATATCGCGCACGAGATCGAGTATCTGCCCTTTCAGCCTCAGCAGGCGGCGCGGATCGACGCCGGAGGCCTCGTAATATTCGTCCACCAGCGCTTCAAGGTCTTTCAGCGGCCCATAACTTTCAGCACGCGTGAGCGGCGGCGTCAGATGGTCGATGATGACCGCGCTGGCGCGACGCTTGGCTTGCGTGCCTTCGCCCGGATCATTCACGATGAACGGATAGATATGCGGCATGGGACCGAGTACGACCTCGGGATAGCAGTTTTCGGACAGCGCTAGCGCCTTCCCGGCAACCACTCCAGATTTCCATGCTTGCCCATATGCACAATGGCATTGATACCTGCGACCTCACGCAGAAAAGCGTAGAAAGCAATATAGCCGTGCGGCGGCACCAGATCAGGCGAGTGATAAGTCTCTTTCGGATCGATGTTGTAACCGCGCGCAGGCTGAATGCCTACGAAGGTTTCACCCAACCGCATCAACGGCAATGCGAAAGCGACAAGTTCCTGCGCAAAATAAGGGTCATTTTCCGGCGCACCCCAGCGGCCTTCGATTTCCTTCTGAATCGCAATGGGAAGTCTTTCAAAGAAAGCCTTGTATTGATTCAGTGAAATCGTTTCGCGAATCTCACGTCCGTCACGCGCAGCATTGGTCGGGCCTGCCGTCAACGCACGCATCAATGCATCACCGTCCACGGGCAGGTCAGCGACGGGATAGCCGCCCTTCGCCATAGCGTGCAGTACTTCAACCGTTCCGGCTGGCGTATCGAGCCCTACCCGTTTCCAAGCCGTCCGTCACGGTTCGGATAATTCGCGAGGATAAGCGCAACACGTCTTTCATCAGGTGATTTCCGCTTCAAACGCACCCAGTTTGCAGCAAGTTGCGCCACAAAGCCCACGCGGTTTTCATGCGGCTCGTGTGTCACGATATTCGCTTCCACTGCCGCATCGAACTGTTTTGCAGACTTGAAGGATACGGCACGCGAAAGCACACGTCCGTCCACTTCGGGCAAAGCGACATTCATCGCCAGATCGCGCGCCAACAAGCCCTGCTGTGATGTTTCCCAAACTGCCTTCGGCGTGCCGGAGAAAATCACCTGCAACACCATATTGCCGCGCTTATCGAGTACAGTCGGCTTGCGCTCCGCCCCCGGCGAAGAAATTGCAAACCCCGTGGCATTCAAAACGATATCCGGCGGACAATCCTCGAACAGACCGTCGACGACCGCGGCAGACAATCGATCCTTGAGGCTCGAAACGAATATCGGAAGCGGATTGAGGCCCTTTGCCTGCAAAGCAGCAATCAGCGCATCGACGGGCTGCGTCTGTCCGCTTTGCACCAGCGCCCGATAAAAATAATGCCCGCGACAGGTGCGTTTGCATCGCTCCAGTGCTTGCGGATGCTGTCCAGCGACAAGACATGCTCTCCCGGCCACCACAGACCAGCCTTGAGCAGAGGTGCAGCACTTTCCGGCTTCTCGGAACCCGCAATCAGCGCAGCGCAGTAGTGAAGGAATGCGCCGGTATTCGCAGCCCCGCCCTCGATCAGATACTGCCAGAGTTCATTTCGCTCGTGCGCAGAGATCGTCGAAAACCGGTCCAGCCCGTGATCCGGCTTGTCGTCTCCCGGCAATACGGCAATCTTGATACCGTGATTGAGTGCGCAAGCATGCAGCGCTTCCAACCCGTAAGGCCAGTATGTCTCGCCACCAATGATGCGCACCACGATGAGGCTCGCATATCTGGCAGTACGCTCCACATAAGCGTCCACCGACATGGGATGGGTAAGACTCAAGAAATTGGCCAGTCGCAAGCTTGGCAAATCCGGCGCAAGTCTGTGTGCCGACGCCAAACTGGCCAGTTCGGTATCGGCAGCGGAAAGGAACAATATCTCCCGGCGTCTGGCCGAGATCGACGGCTTCATTGCCGTCGCTGATTGTTCCTTTCTGGGCAAGAAGAAGATGCATTGGTCAGACAGCGTCTTTCACGGCCTTGGCGATGGCTGCTTCATCGATGTCGTGCAGCCCGATCACGACCAGTCGCGTGGATCGCGCCTCATCCTTGCCCCATGGACGGTCGAAATAATGCTCGATGCGTGGGCCGACTGCCTGCACGACCAGACGCATCGGCTTGCCCGGCACATCGACAAAGCCCTTCAGGCGAAGAATATCGTGTTCCGCAATGACCGCTTTCAGCTTTTCCGTGAACAGCTTGGGATCGGCCACAGAGCCCGCTTCGAGCACGAAGCTCTCGAACTCGTCATGATCGTGCTCATGTCCATCTGCATGATGGATTTCATGGTGGGATTTGCGGTTGGTGATGTCGTCTTCAGTGCCAACGCCAAGGCCGAGCAAAACGTCAGCTCAAGCTTGCCAAAGCTCGCAGGAACCATATTCACCCGGCGCGACGAACGCTCGGCCACATCGGCCTTAACACCGTCGAGCATTGAAGCGTCAATCAGATCGGCCTTGTTGAGGACAATCAGATCGGCTGCATGAATCTGATCCTCAAAAGTTCCTCTAAAGGGCTTTCATGGTCAAGAGATTCGTCCGCTGCGCGCTGTGCATCCACCTTGTCGTGGTCATCGGCAAAACGACCTTCGGCAACGGCTGCCGCATCAATCACGGTTACCACACCGTCGACGGTTACCTGCGTCTTGATTTCCGGCCAGTTGAATGCGGCGACGAGTGGCTGCGGCAATGCCAGGCCGGAGGTCTCGATCACAATATGATCTGGACGATCAGCGCGATCCAGAAGCTTGGTCATGGTCGGGATGAAATCATCGGCAACGGTGCAGCAGATACAACCATTATTGAGTTCAATCACATCTTCTTCACGGCATGCTTCGATACCGCAACCTTTCAGAATACCGCCATCGACACCGAGATCACCGAACTCATTGATAATCAACGCGATGCGTTTTCCGTCAGCGTTTTCCAGCAGGTTGCGGATCATCGTCGTTTTGCCCGATCCGAGAAAACCGGTGATGACTGTTGCGGGAATTTTCTGTCCCTGCATCGATTTATCCCTTCATCTTGAGCGGCAGCCCTGCCGCCATGAAATAAACTTCATCCGCAACCGCGGCCACTGCCTGGTGCAGAAAGCCTGCATGATCGCGAAATTCCCGTGCCATGCGATTTTCCGGCACGATCCCAAGTCCAACTTCGTTCGAAACAAAACCACAGACCCGGCAAGGTCCGGCAGCATAGCGACAAGACTTGCCGTCTCAGTTGCTATATCGCGCTCGGCCATCATCAGATTGGTCAGCCACAGGGTCAAACAATCAACCAGCACGAACCGATCCGCAGCAACATGCAATGTTAGTGCGCCAATGAGATCGAGCGGCTCCTCTACCGTCTGCCATTCTGAACCACGGCGGTCGCGGTGAATGGCTATGCGGCTTTCCATTTCCTTGTCGAAGGCGCGTCCTGTTGCCAGATAGAGCGGCTGAAGCCCCGAGGACACGACCATCTTCTCGGCATAGGATGACTTGCCCGAACGGGCTCCGCCAAGGACCAGAACCGATTTTCCCGGCGAAGCCATTTTCATCAACCCTCAATCTCGGACGACGCATAGTGCTGGATGAACCAGCCGAGCGCGAGGCCGATCACCGCCCACATAAACAGGTTGGTCGCCAGCGATGCGACCGCATATTGCGACGCAAGCAGCGCGGGAATGGGAGACGAAATATCTTCCGGATGCGGTGCACCATAGAGATGCGGAGCCATAATCAGCACTAGCCCAAGAATCTTCGCCCAGATTTCCTGGCGTAAAACGATGAGATAGAGCCCCAGACCGCTCAGCACCACGGTTGCAATCCACCATAGCTGACGTTCGGCCAGATCGGCCGCCGGCATTGCCGGCAATTCCGGTGACAATCCCAACGCGGGCAGAAAGGCGACTGCAAAAGCCAGCAACACCCCAATAGATGCCGTTCTGCGCCGTAATGCGACGCCCGAGAAGCAAGGCCACGCCACCGAGCAGCAAGGCAAAACCCGCGCCTGCCACGAGATTCGCAAGGATTGTATTGCCCAACCGTCCGAACGGCAGTTCGGCTCCTTCTACTTCAGCATCTGCGGCAGTGGCACCATGTTCATGCGGCGTGGCTTCCGCCTCGCCATGGCTGTGACCACCGCCAGCATCTTCATAGGTTTCGGCCTGCAGGATCAACGGTACTGTCTTCAAATACATGGCTGGAGTAATCAACAGCCCGGCCAAAAGACCGGCAGCAAGCGTCGCCAACAAATAACGGATCAACATTTCTGTCCCTCAATAGCAATTTCGCGCCGATGGCCGTCCGCCATCGAGCCTTGCTCAACTTCAATTCTCAAAAGGTTAGGCTGCTCAGTGGCAGGGAAAACCATAAGAATGGCGCGTATCGTGTGCTGAATCGTGCAGCGTATCGGAATGGGCAAGCCCTACGCCGTAAATCAGGAACGCGCCGAGAAGCAGAGAAACGACAGCTGTGCCCAGACGGGCAGCAAGCGGCATTGCGAGTGTGCTGGAAACAGAATCTTGAGTACGTGCAGCCATGACAACCTCCGTGCAGGCAGCAGGGAAAAACCTCCCATGGGGTTCAGGCTCTATGCCTTCACGCAACAGGCAGGTCTCCTGGCTCACGGGTCGCGGGATTGAAGCTACCTTCCCAGAAGCCTTTAATGCTTCCAGTGGTTACCGGTTGCCCGGCTTGCTTCATCCCTCTCCGCTCTACAGTCGCGGGTCGGCTGCGATAAAGACGCCCGGATTGGGTCCGTCCGTCGCATTCCTTTTGGTATCGCCGGGATTCGTCCCGGCAAAGACCTGTTGCATGGTTTTGACACTAGGCTTTCGCCCCATCGGCGTCAATCGCGACCGATGATTGACTACCTCATTTCAAATTAAACAATGCATCGATATCGAGACAGGCTTCCAGCTCCTCGGACAGTTCATCCAGCGCGGCCTCGACACTGGCACGATAACTCATCTGGCTACCGCTCACACCAAGCCCCTGCAAAAATCTCCGACGGAACTCGTCAGCACTAAAAACACCATGAAGATAAGTCCCCATGATCCGCCCATCTGGAGATACCGCTCCATCATCATGCTCGCCAATACGGGCAAATGGCCTCACCATATCCTGTCCGATCGTGCGCCCGATATGAATTTCATATCCGTCCAGCGGCACATTATGGAGAATCGAGGTCGCCTGCACATTGCGGACAACTTTTCAGGTTCCATCAACGTTTCAACATCGAGAAGCGCCAACCCATCGATATCGCGCACATGGCCCTCGATACCGGTCGGGTCGCTGATGTGGCGACCAAGCATCTGGAACCCACCGCAGATACCAAGCACATAACCGCCCCGTTTCACATGGGCAAACAATTCCAGATCCCAGCCATTGTCACGAACCGCCTGCATATCGGCTATCGTAGACTTTGTTCCCGGCAGAATGACAAGGCCCGCATCGCCGGGAATACTCGATCCAGGCGGCACCATGACTACTTCTACATCCGATTCAGTTTTTAGCGGATCAAGATCATCGAAATTGGCGATGCGCGGCAACATAGGCACCGCAACCACGAGTGACTTCTTTTTCCGCGTACTGCACGCTCAAGAACAACCGAATCCTCGGCTGGCAGTCGCGATACTGCTTTCAGCCACGGAACCACGCCGAAAGAACGCCAGCCGGTAAACTGGGTAATGGCAGCCAGCCCGTCATCAAAAAGCGAGATATCGCCCCGGAACTTGTTGATCAGAAATCCGCGAACCATGGCGCGGTCCTGTTGGGAAAGAATAGTGTGCGTGCCGACGAGAGAAGCGATAACGCCGCCCCTGTCTATATCGCCAACGAGAACGACCGGGACATCGGCCTGCGTGGCAAATCCCATATTGGCGATATCGCCAGCCCGCAGGTTGATTTCAGCTGACGACCCCGCCCCTTCCACAAGCACAAGGTCCGCGCCTTGGCTGATCCTGGCAAAGGATTCCATGACAGCCGCCATGAGCTGCGGTTTCAACTCCTGATAATAGCGCCCACGCGCTTCGCCCCGCACCTGCCCCTGTACGACGACCTGACTACCCATGTCAGTCTGCGGCTTGAGAAGCACCGGGTTCATATGAACAGACGACGGTACACCACAAGCCAGTGCCTGCAACCACTGAGCTCTGCCGATTTCACCGCCATCGTCGCTAACCGCCGCGTTGTTAGACATGTTTTGGGGTTTGAAAGGGCGAACATTGAGACCACGGTTACGTGCGACGCGGCATAATCCGGCAACAAGAACACTTTTGCCGACGTCCGAACCCGTTCCCTGAAACATGATTGCGCGTGCCATAAACTGCTGCCTAGCTTAAACTGAACTCGCTGGCAACGGGACCGCACGCGACGAACGTCTATGCAAAAATGCGCATCAGTTTATTACAAATGTGAGCAACATTATTCCAATGGAGCGTTGGCAGCCCTCCACCGTTATGATCTAGTCCGGGGAAGAGCTGCGGTGCTACAGGAGGAAACCATGGATGCTGCCGACCAGAACCAGTTCGAACTGAATGAAGATCAGCTTGCCATTCAGGATATGGCGCGAGCCTTCGCCAGTGATCGCATTGCCCCATATGCATTGCAATGGGATCGTGACAAACATTTCCCGGTCGATGTACTACAAGAGACCGGTCCGCTCGGCATGGGTGGCATCTATGTACATGAAGATGTCGGTGGCTCAGCACTCAAGCGGCTGGATGCAGTGCTTATTTTTGAAGCGCTGGCGACCGCGTGCCCCGCATTTTCGGCCTTTGTCTCTATCCATAACATGGCCGCATGGATGATCGACACTTTCGGCAACAACGAACAGCGCCAACGCTTGCTGCCGAAGCTTACATCGATGGAATCGCTTGCCAGCTACGCCTGACCGAGCCCGGATCAGGTTCGGATGCGGCTGCGCTTAGAACACGCGCTACACGCGATGGTGACTATTATATTCTCAACGGCTCCAAGCAGTTCATTTCCGGTGCAGGCGCCACAGATGTCTATGTGACTATGGTGCGTACCGGCGAGGACGGTCCCAAGGGGATTTCCACCATCGTTGTGCCAAAAGATGCACCCGGCCTCTTTGGCGCAAATGAATTCAAGATGGGCTGGAATGCACAACCGACAAGAACCGTTGTTTTCGACAATTGTCGCGTTCCAGTTGAAAACCTTCTCGGTGAAGAAGGCACCGGCTTTCGCATAGCGATGGCAGGGCTTGACGGCGGCCGGCTCAATATTGCCGCCTGCTCGCTCGGCGGCGCACAATCAGCACTCGACAAGTCACTGGATTATTGCAGTCAGCGCAAGGCCTTCGGCCAGACTATTGACCGTTTTCAAGCACTGCAATTCCGCCTGGCGGACATGGAAACCGAACTCGGCGTCACGCCTGCTTCTTTACACTGCTGCCAGCAAGCTTGACCGCAAAACGCATGATGCGGGCAAATGGTCCGCCATGGCCAAGCGCTTCGTCACCGATACGGGTTTCAATGTGGCGAACGAAGCACTGCAGCTTTTCGGCGGCTACGGATATCTGCATGAATACGGGATCGAAAAGCTTGTTCGCGATCTGCGCGTGCACCAGATTCTGAGGGTACAAACGAGATTATGCGTGTCATCATTGCGCGCCAGATGATCGGACGTTGATTTTAAAGTGCATCCCGAAAAGTGTGAAACGGCGTTCGGATAAGATGTACGCACTTCCAGTTAACAACCGCCAAGGGAGGAATTCATTATGGCCACAATAGCATTTATCGGCCTTGGCAATATGGGCGGTCCGATGGCCGCCAACCTCGTGAAAGCCGGTCACACCGTCCGCGGCTTCGACCTCTTGCCGCAACATCTTGATGAGGCGAAGGCCAATGGCCTCTCGATAGCTTCGAGCGCGCAGGATGCAGTCGCTGACGTCGACGTGGTCATCACCATGCTGCCAGCCGGAAAGCACGTTCTCTCCGTCTATGAAGATATTGCGCCCAAAGCCCGAAAAGACTCACTTTTCATCGACTGCTCCACAATCGATGTGGATTCGGCACGCAAGGCACATGAGTTGGCCGCAAGCCACGGACACCTTTCCATTGATGCGCCTGTTTCCGGCGGCACCGGTGGCGCTTCGGCGGGTACGCTGACTTTCATGGCTGGCGGCAGCGACGAGGCGTTCAAACGCGGAGAGCCGATCCTGCAACCGATGGCTGGAAAGATCGTTCATTGTGGTGGCGACGGTGCAGGGCAAGCCGCAAAAATATGCAACAATATGATTCTCGGCATATCGATGATCGGCGTCAGCGAGGCCTTCGTCCTGGCTGAAAAACTGGGCCTGTCCCATCAGGCACTCTTCGATGTGGCGTCAACATCATCGGGACAATGCTGGTCGCTGACGACCTATTGCCCGGTCCCGGGTCCTGTTCCGACATCCCCGGCAAACCGCGACTATAAACCCGGCTTTGCGGCAGCTTTGATGCTGAAGGACCTCAAACTTTCACAGGAGGCTGCCCAAAGCGCTGGCGCGGAAACACCGCTTGGTGCACATGCACAGGAACTTTATAGTCTTTTTGACGGTGAAGGTCATGGCGGCGAAGATTTTTCAGGCATCATCAACTACCTGCGCGCCAAATCCGGGGCAAAATAAACAATTGCCAATGCAAAAATTTGCATTGTTTAGATTTGCTTAAGTCTCTGATAACCGTACGGTAACGATGTTGGGCTAGAAAGGAGCACGAGACGGGTTTACCCCAGCTCGACGCTCCGGATCTGGTACTGCGTACCGGAGCTCAGTATATCCCGCCAGTGTATTGTTCGGCGGAGATGCCATGCGTAATTGGCAAAACCGTGCACCTCTGGCAGCGCGGTTTTGCCATTTAGGCCTACGAATAGTTGCCTGAATCTGGCCCGTTGCTCTTCATCCTGCAAAATTGCACAATTACACGCCTTTGTTACAGAGCTTTCAGAGCTGTCCGATTGAAATCTGGACATAATCCTGTGAAATGCAAAGCGCTTCTAATATAGCCTGCTATGCAGGTAATTTTAAATCAGGGCAATGAGTTTGACCGCACAACGATCAGCCACCGCTGTTTCCACTGCCGACAGGAGGCTTTTCGGCCTGCCTTTGGCTGTAGTTTTCGTGCTGTGCTATTTCGCGTTCCAGACTATTCTTGTCACCGTCGTTTCCAACGGCGCCGGCCTCGATGACGCCGAACAACTCGCCAATATCGGTTATCTGGACTGGGGTATGGCGGATCGCAACCCCTCTTTATACATGGATTACCAATCTGGTAGCGTCAGTATTAGGCACATCAATGCTCACGCTCCAGATCGTCAAGTTCAGCATTCTCGCAAGCCTTTTCCTGAGCGTTTACGGTGCCATGAGACTGCTCGGCTCTCGCGTATTGTTGCCTCGGCCAGCATGCTCGGACTGTTCCTGATTCCGCAAATCGGATGGGAATCGCAACGCGCACTGACGCATTCGGTTGCGGGGACAGCGGGTTGCGGCTGGGCCTTTCTCGCCTTTGCCTGGCATATGCGCGCGCGCCATACAGGCTCTGCCGCCGCACTTGGCGTCGCCATGGCTGCCGCACTCCTTGGAAAGTTTAACGCATCATTCTTCCTGATCATGTTGATTGTGACGGGGCTTTTGATTCCCGAGTACCGCAGGATACTGCTCTCCAAACTGAGCATCGTCACAGTCCTGGCATTTGCGATCTGCTTCGGACCAACAGCATTCTGGATGCTAGCGCACAAATCCAGCGTCTTAGCGCGTGCGAACAAATTTGAAATCGGCGCCTCGGGTAACGTTCTCTTCGACCGGTTGATGGGTGTCGAGAGCCTCGTCGAAGCGGCATTTTTATTCTCCATCCTTGCACTGGCAATCGCGGGCATTATCGCGCTCATTCACTGGAAGAAAAGAACGGCACCCTCCACTCCACTCACTGTCGGCGAGAAGTTCATACGCCTCCTGATTCTTATGGGACTGGTTATCGTTCTAGTCGGAGTTGTTGCTACTGGTGCGAATAACGTAAAAGATCGTTGGCTGCAGCCGGTCCTGTTTCTCACTCCGGCACTGATTGCCAGCTTTATGGGGCGTTATCGGATCGGAAACAGGGCGTTGATCGACTATGCCGTCGTCAGCGCGGTCGTTGCACTAATCGTTCCGCCGGTCCTGAGCTATTATCTGACCTACGGTTCCAGTTCGCCGCCCTATGGACAACTCGACTACCGGCACCTTTACGAAGAAGTGCAGGCCAAAGGCCGTTCAAGACGATCCTGACGGATAATGCCCAGATACCGGGCAATTTCAGATTGTTTGACTCGTCCTTGCGTGTGGTGCATCCTGAAACGCCGGACGCCGGAGCCCATTTGACACCACCCGTACTCGTCATGTGGTTTGGTGGTGCTGTACCGAATGACCGCATTGCAGCGCTGTTGCAAAATGCAAACATAGCCGTGCCCCCAAAAGGCATCGCCACCACTGATATTCAATACAAAACCCGACCAGACAAGCACATAACAGTCAGCTATTTTCTGGTTCCATAAAGAAAAGGCCCGGGAAACCCGGGCCAGTCGTTCTCTTTACTCTACTGTTTCCTGAACCGCATGGGCGGTGCCCTTCACGTCGCGACCAACGCCGCGAACAGTATTTGCACAGGACGCAAGCGTAAATGCGCAAAGAACGATAGCAACAGGGACAAGTCGGGTCAGCTTCATGACGGTCTCTCCAATGGAATGCGCTTTTCTGCTCTTTTGAAGGAGCAGATGCATAGAGTTCCAAGTCTATTCGAACCAGTTATGCCTCCCGCCACACACGAAGCCCCTGCCCGGCATCTGGTGGTGAAGCCGATTCACTCGGCTGTCACAAAGGAAATCTAGCGCGGCGTTTTTACTGGCAAGAGAATGTATTAGTTCCTATCCCAATAAACTGTGATCAACCGTCAGCAGGAGCGAAACGTCTCGAAGCGACCGGAACGGCGGTAGCCTTCGAAAACATTCCGCAGATGGTCGGCAACAACCTGAATATGCGGTCCGGCTTCGGGCTTCACAACCATGCCAAGCTGATAACGACCCAGAGCAGGCAGACCATGCTCCGGCCCCAGGGCAACAATCCCGTCACTCAACAGGGTTTTACCGAACGGTGCAATCGCGAGATCGGCCATGATCGCAGCCCGTTGTCCTGTTGAATGCGAACTCATATAGGCAATGCGGTAAGGACGGCCACTGCTTTCAAGCGCTTCCAGCGCACTGCCGCGCCAGGCGCACCCTCTTCCCAAATAGAGAGCGGCAGAGGCTCCCGGCGATAAGCCGTGCCGCACTTGGCACCAGCCCAAACCAGCTCTCGTCCAGCAGAACTTCCACATCACCTTTGTTCAATATCGTATGAGATACATTGATCAGCGTCACATCCAGCCGACGTTCGTCGAGCCGCTTGCGCAGGTTGCTGCTCTGGTCGATCACCACATCGACCGTTACGCCGGGATGGCTTTCAGCAAAACGCTTCAACACCAGCGGCAGCACACATTCACCGATATCATCCGGCGAACCCAATCTGACTACGCCAGTCACCGTTGGCGCGACAAACTTCGAGACCGCTTCACGATTGAGAGCCAGAAGACGACGTGCATATCCGAGCAGAATCTCGCCATCGCTCGTCAGCGTGACCGAGCGGGCATCCCGATCGAAAACTGCGACACCAATCTGTTCTTCCAGCTTCTTGATCTGCATCGAAACCGCAGACGGCGTGCGGAACACCGCATTCGCCGCAGAGGAAAAACTTCCCGTATCGGCAATCGCCACGAATGTACGCAGCACATCGATATCGAGCATTGGAAGGGGATGTTGAACGGGCGCTGTCATTACGGACTCCGTTTTCAGTACGCTGTTCAAATTTTCTGATCTTAAGCCTTTCTATATTTCGTTTGATTGAACGTCAAGTCGAATGCACATTCAAGACACGAACAAGCAGAGCTGCAGCGAGCGTATCAACCGATACTTTCTGAATGAGGAGAGAGAAAATGACCGTTCAGTGCCAATCCGCTCCCAACGGCCGGGCAGCAATCGTGCGGTTCACATCGACAACACAACCCGTTGCGAACGCACCATCATGGTTGCTGGAATTTTACGCCAAAGTGCAGAAGCAGGTGAAAATCTGGTCTTACGGACGTCGCGTGAGGCGTAGCCGTCGTGTACTCGAAGCACTGCCTGAGCACATATTGCACGATATAGGCTGGCCGAACGTGGATGATCACCTGCCGGACATTCACAGAAATACGACAGAATTTAAACGCAAGAACTGACGTCGATTGAGGGCGATCATGCGATCCGCCCTCAATTTCCCGACATTAAAATACCTTTTCGCGGCAGGCATTTAGCCGCACTTTGCAACCTACCCGTTCTGTGTCTCAATAGAACACTATCTTGTTTGCGCCATCACCTTCCCCGACGAATCCGGGTTGACGCCGCAAGATCACCGGCCTGAAAACGACCGGGAAACACCGGGCCAAAACGACCCGGAGTCGTGACGGAGACACAAGGTTCAGCTGCGTCGGGAACCGCGGCCAGGGCCTTCGAGAATGGGAACGATCGGGCATGATCCAGGCTTCATCGGTTAAGCGGTCTATTGTCTTTTTCCTTGTTCCAAACTTTTCGATGATTGCGTTCGCAACGGCCATCGAGCCATTGCGCATCGCAAATCGGATGCTGGGTTATGACGCCTATCGATGGCGATTGACATCGGTAGACGGAAAGCCGGTGACCGCATCCAATGGTGTGGAATGTGCAGTCAATGCATCGCTGGAAGACGAGCGACGTTTTCTACAGCGCGAACAACGCCCCTCGATGGTATTCGTCTGTTCCGGCGTTTACGTAGAGGAATTTAGAAACAAATCCGTATTCGCATGGCTGCGCGAAGAATATAATCGCGGCGTGGCAGTTGGAGGGTTGTGCACGGGGCCCATATACTAGCCGCAGCCGGGCTTTTGTCTGGAAAACGCTGCGCAATTCACTGGGAAAATCTTCCGGGTTTCTCTGAGGCATTCCCGAAGGCCGAGGTCTATGCCGATCTCTTTGAGGTCGATGGCAACCTTTACACCTGTGCCGGCGGAACAGCTCTCTCGATATGATGCTGAAGTTGATCGGGGATGATTTCGACGCCAATCTGGTCAACAAGATCTGTGAACAGGCGCTGACCGACCGTGTTCGCAGCCCGCAGGACAGGCAGCGTCTACCACTGCGCGCACGCCTCGGCATCCAGAACTCCAAGGTCCTAACCATCATCGAAATGATGGAAGCCAATCTTCAGAGCCGCAGGCACTGATCAATGTCGCCCATACGATCGGCCTGTCGCGCCGTCAGGTCGAACGCCTGTTCCGGCAGGAAATGGGACGCTCTCCGGCCCGCTATTATCTGGAAATCCGCCTCGACCGCGCACGCCACCTGCTTTTGCAGTCGTCCATGCCTGTAGTCGAAGTCGCCGTTGCCTGCGGCTTCGTTTCCGCGTCGCATTTTTCCAAATGCTACCGTGAACTCTACGGGCGCTCACCGCAGCAGGAACGCGCCGATCGCAAAATGCTCATCGCAGCATAGGCTGAATCAGTTTGCGAACACAAAGATCCGCTGCATGAAGCGTGCCTGGCCCGCGTGTAAAAGAATAAGAAAATCAGAACCGTAACGCGTCTTTCGGAATCAGTTTAAAATCAGGTGCGATACGTTCCGCCATATCGCTCGCAGAACAGCTCGATTGCGAAAAACCGTGATTGTGGCCGGCGATGGACGCAGTCGTGTCAGACGGCGAATATGTCGTATAAAGGCAAATGTCGCGACCGACCAACGATTATGGTTTTGTCAAATACTAACTAGGGTCGCATAAAATGGCAGAGTTTCCTAAAAAGGCGAAAGTCGTGATTGTCGGGCTCGGCGGCATCGTCGGCGCTTCGGTCGCACATCATCTGATTGAACGCGGCTGGGACGATATCGTCGGCATCGATAAATCCGGAATTCCGACCGATATCGGCTCGACCGCGCATGCATCAGATTTCTGCTATGCGACAAGTCATGACTTTCTGTCGTGCTGGACCACACTCTATTCTATCGATTTCTATGAAAAGATGGGCCATTACGCCCGCGTCGGCGGTATCGAGGTGGCGCGTGTCGGTGACGATGCCCGCATGAATGAAATCAAGCGCAAGATCGCATCGGGCAAAGCGTTCGGCACCCGTGCCCGCCTGATGGAACCGGCAGAGATCAAGGAAAAATTTCCGCTCATCGAAGAAAGCATGGTTCAGGGCGGCCTATGGGACCCGGATGCCGGTCTGGTCATCCCGCGTTCGCAGACGGTCGCCGGCAAGCTGATCGATCAGGCGGAAGCGGCTGGCAAATTGCAAAGCTTTGCCAATACGCCAGCCCAGTCGCTGCTGGTCGAAAACGGCCGCATCAAGGGCGTCGTCACCCATCGCGGCACCATAGAAGCGGATTATGTCGTGGTCTGCGCTGGCCTCTGGGGGCGCTTGATTGCCGAGATGGTCGGTGAAGACCTGCCTGTCATGCCGATTGACCATCCGCTGACATTCTTCGGTCCCTATAATGAATTCGAAGGCACCGGCAAGGAAATCGGCTGGCCGCTCATGCGCGATCAGGGCAATTCCGCCTATATGCGCGACACGGGCGACCCGAAGACCGCCGAAGGCGGCCAGATCGAATGGGGCTATTACGAAGAGACCAATCCGCGCCTCTGCCACCCGCGCGATCTTCTGGAAAAGCACGAAGCGCGGCTTTCACCATCCCAGCGCGACCTCGATATGGAACAGGTTCTGGAACCGCTCGAACGCGCCATCGAACTGACCCCGATCCTCGGCGAGCTTGGCTATAATGAAAGCCATTCCTTCAACGGCTTCCTGCAAGTCACCACCGATGGCGGCCCTTCCATGGGCGAAAGCCAGAAGGTGCGCGGTCTCTGGTACGCAGTCGCAATCTGGGTCAAGGATGGTCCCGGCATGGGCAAGCTCATCGCCGACTGGATGACCGATGGGCGCACATCCATCGACCATCACGCCATCGACTATTCCCGTTTCTATCCCCACCAGATGACCGAGCAGTTCATCTGGGATCGCTGCACCGAAACGGCAATGAAGGTTTATAACCCGGCAGTGCATCCTCGTGAGCCCTTCTCCAAGGGACGCAATATCCGCCGTTCGCCCTTCTATGAGCGTGAAGTGGAGCTTGGCGGCTATTTCATGGAACTCGGCGGCTGGGAGCGCGCACATGGCTATGCCGCCAATGAGCATCTGCTGGAAAAATACGGCGACCGCGTTCCGGTGCGTGAAAATGAATGGGACAATCGCCATTTCTGGCGTGTTTCCAATGCCGAACATCTCGAGCTGACCGAAAATTGCGGCATCATCAATCTCTCGCATTTTGCCATGTACGATATAGAAGGGCCTGATCATGTCGAGCTGATGGAATGGCTTTGCGCGGCCAAGATTGGCGGCGATGCCAATATCGGCAAGGGTATCTATACCCACTTCCTCGACGACGAAGGTATGGTGCGCGCAGACTTTACGGCAATCCGCATGGCTGACTGCATCCGCATGATCAATGGCGCTGATGCAGGCCCGCGCGATTTCCATTATATGCGCCGCGTGGCTGAAGATAAGGGTTTTGACGTCACCATCACTGATGTGACGGAGAAATATGTCACTATTGGCATATGGGGGCCGAATGCCCGCGAAAACCTCAAGAAGGTTGTCGAGAACCCGGGAGGGCTTGATGCCGAGAACTTCCCTTTGCTGCGATCAAGCCAATCAGGATTGCGGGCAAGGACGTGACCGCTTTCCGTATTTCCTATGTCGGCGAACAGGGTTGGGAATTGCACATGCGCTATGAAGACGGCCTCGCCGTATGGGATGCGCTGCGCTCCACTGGCACGATTGCTGTTGGTGTCGAAACCTATGCCAATACCCGTCGCATGGAAAAGAGTCTGCGGCTTCAGAATGCTGATCTGCTGACGGAGTATAATCTCATCGAAGCCGACCTGGCGCGTCCGAAGGTCAAGGAAGCCGATTTCCGCGGCAAGGCAAAGCATGTCGAATATCGCGCCCGCGAACATCAGCCCGCCATGCTCTGCACACTGGTCATGACCGATAATGTCGATTCGAAGGGCGTCGCTCGCTATCCGGTCGGTATCATGCCCGTACTGGATCCACAAACCGGAGAAACACTCATAGACGAGCTTGGCCGCCGATCTTTTACAACCTCAGTCGCATATGGTCCAACAATCGGCAAGAACATCGCTCTCGCTTATCTACCGTGGGCTTACTGTCAGGAAGGTTGTAAACTGAACGTAGAATATTTCGGCGAGACTTATCCGGTTGAGGTGCTATCCATCGGATACAAGCCTCTCTACGACCCGGAAAACCTGAAGCCTCGCAGTTAGGAAACGTCATTAAAAGCCGAGGCAATACCTCGGCTTTTTGGCCTCCTGAAATGGAAAGCCTATTTCAACGTAGCCTTGCCCCCGCTAAGCGTAATTGTTTCGTCGCCAGTCAGGGCTTCGCGATCTCCATTTGGAAAGGTTACGAAACAGCCCGAGGCGCAGAATTCGACAGTTTCACCAGGCGCGACGATCATTTCGCGCTTGGAAGCACCTTCCGTGACCACAATCGTCTGAGGTCCGCTATCATTGTTGGAAATCTGAGCAGCAAGAGCGCCGCCAACTGAGGCTGAAAAACCGACTACTACACCGAAAACAAGCTTACCCAAGCTGTTGACCTGATTTCTGTTCATACCGTCCCGACCTTTCCATCGCTCCCGCCGCGATATGTCCGATGTTGCGTGAGCCTATTGCCCTCTGTCATCCTCTTTATAAGCGGACAAAACTGAACTGCAACTGAACGAAATGTTCATCAAGCCCGATCGTCTTCATCCTCTTTAATTTCCGGCTTTTCCACGTTCGCCTTTTTCTTCTTGGCACCGGGAGAAAGCTCCTTTTCCTTCTGCATCAAGCCGGAGAGCTTTTCAATTTCAGGCACGCTGAGCATCAGATCGGTCCTGGTCGAAGACAGATGCAACCCTTCCTCGTGGAAGCGCTCGACAATCTGGAATCGTAACTCATTTTTGATACCACCCGTCGATGTGACGTCGGCCACATAGGCGTAGATATCAAAAATCATCAGTGAATCATTCATGCTTTGAAACGCGACAAATGGCTCCGGATTCTTCAAGATCGACGGATGACCACGAACGATTTCGAGAAGCAGCGCGTGAACCCGCCGCGGCTCCTCCGTATAGGAGGCCTGCACATTGATATCGATGCGCCCGAGCTTGTTGCGATGCGTCCAGTTGCCGACATTACCGTTGATAAGCGTTGAATTCGGCACGATGATAGACTGCTTCTGGAAGGTTTCCACTTCCGTCGCGCGTACGCTGATCTTCTTGACGATACCGCTGACTGTGCCAGCTTCAACCCAGTCACCAACCTTGAACGGACGTTCGGCAAGGAGAATAAGGCCGGAAACAAAATTCTGGACAATATTCTGGAGACCAAAACCGATACCGAGAGACAGACCACCGGCAATAAGGGCGAGGTTCGACATATTGAACCCGGCCGCTGATATACCCACCAAGGCGGCAAGACAAAGCCCCACATAGCCTATGACCGTGCGGATCGAATTGCGCACGCCGGAATCGACACGACCACGCGCCATGACGCTATTGTCGAGCCAGTTCTGGAACCAGCGTGTCAGCAAATAGCCAATCACGAACAGCAGCACACCGGTCAGCAGTCCCATGAGCGAGATCGAAATATTGCCGATCTGGAAGCCGGTCATCAGCTGATAGAAAGTGCTTTTAGTTCAGCCCACTGGAAGCCAAGCTGCATTAGAACAAGTGGAATACCGATTAACGCGACGACGAGATTGATCAGAATCCCTGCCACAAGACCCAGTTGGTCAAGAGTTGCGTCGTCGAAATGAAAACGGTCCCGCATTGCCTTGCCAATCTGGCTGGATGCGAAAGCCTGCTCCTCGGAAATCGCGCGCGCCGTCAGGAAGCCCATATACATGGTAACGAGGAATGCACCTGTGACGACAATTTGCTGCGATATGAAACGTGCCAAACCAATATAGCCGAAAACTGCAGCCAGAACGGGCAGAAGACCCAGTATGATCAAGAATGTTCTGAATGCACGCGACCATGACCGGATGGCACCATCCTTTTCACGTTCAACCGGCTTTAGAAATGCAATCGCAAGAATGAGAACGCCCACCATCACCGTGGCGAGCAAGCTTTTGGCCATAGTCAGCGACAGTGGCGACGATAAAATCTGATTGACCTTTCCGAAGAAGGAATCGAGACCACTGGTCAACGCGGTACCTGTTATCAGCCAGCCCAATACGCGTCCCGGGCGCGGTGCAATCGGAACCAGTCGCCACTGTGGCATATCCGAACTGATACACGCGGACGCCAGTCTATGAATGAAAAGACAAGCCCGAGCACCAAAACAGCGATTGGAACAAGGTTGCAATGTCTGTTCTCAAGACATTGAAATAGTTCATGAAAAATAAGTTGTCGCCAGAAAACGCCAACAGCTGCCGACGGTATCACCGTAGACCAGAACGCTACCGAAAGACGACTTAGATAGGATGGGGACTCCACCGTTGGATCGCGCTGATAGAGCGTTCCGAGAAGACGTCTTGCACCCAACTGGATAATCAGCGCAGCCGCAAAAGCGAAGAAGGCGGCGGCAAGAAACGACTTGAGCTTAAACGTGCTTACAAAACGCCACCAGGACTGAACAATGCGCCAGAGCGAAACCATCTGATTACTGGCAGCTGATGCGACCTCCGTGCCGAGCGTGGTGTCGATGTTTACACGCTGAGAAAGTGTTCTTGCAAAAGATCGCGGCGCATGTCACCGATCTTCGCGGACATCTGATTGACGGAAAGCGATGTATCTTCGGTCTCGCCCACGACGGCATTTATTTCTGCTTTCTCAGCGGTCAGACGAGCGCGTTCTTCGCTGACAATTGCTGGTTCCGGCGGCTGGTCGCCTGAAGGTGCTGGGCCCGCTGTTCCAGCCGCGTATTGATTTCACCGAGACGCGGACGAAATGATACGCCTGCTTCCAGAAGCTTCTTCGAAAGCAATCGAGCTGAAGCTTGAGGTTGGCCAGTGTTTCATCATTTGAAGCCGCTTTCGGAAGCTGGTCGCTTATCCGCTTCGTTTGCTGCTTTAGATCGTTGATAATCGGCTTTTGCTGTTGAACGACACCGGAAACGGGCACCGGAGCTTGTTGCTGACCGGGGCAGCGGGCTCTTGCTGAGCTAAGTCGTTTTGCGCCACTGTGGACGGCGCCATTTGTGCCGCCGGCGGTGTCGTTTGTTTGTTGTCCTGCGCAATGCCAGACACAATGCCGCCCGGTAAAGGCAGCTGATCAGAAGAGAAAATGCAAGAACACGAAACGTCGATGAATATGCCAATTCAATTCTGCCGTTAAATGAGACATGGTTTCAACATAAAGCGCCCTAAAACGGATGCAAGGCGCAGCTCTACAAGATTTCATAATACTCGGGAAGCGGATCCATAACGTATAAGACGGGCCTTAATGCCAGTATTTCCTTGTTCGTGCGAACACAAATGATTAATGAGGATTCGCAGTGAGTGTGAAAAGCTGACTCAACTCCACAGATAGACTCTAAAGAAAGTCTTGGCGATTTGATGAAGGGCATGAAAAACACGGAACAGCACAAGCGGCATGGTTTCATGCTGTTCGTTACGTGCGTTCTGTCGTTCACTGCCTTTCTGTTTGCCGTAGATTTTTCGACCTCCGACCAAGATGTTGCTCGCGCCCACTCTGGCGGCATCGCGGCAAGACAGGTCGAAAGCAGCCGAGCAACACCTGTTCGCCAGCAGTCCACTCCGTCACCCCAGCCCATGCGGGCGATTTTGATCGAAGCTATCGCAGCAAAGATCAAAACGGTTTATCTTGATGGCACCGGAGCAGCGCTGCCGTTACGGCGGCAGCTGTTGTTTTTCCAAAGTCGAAAACAGCCAACGCGGCACAGGATTTCCAAAAGCTTACAGTTTTGCAGAGACATTTTGCTCTGCCCGTGCGCCTCCGAAAGGCGCATAATGCGCCATTCTTGAAGAATGGCCCTTACGAATCTAACGTCATTACAAACAATGCCTACAACGCCACTTGATGAGTGGGAATTGGCATCCCAACCGGAACCTTAATCCATGCGTACTTCGAAATGGGTGGTTGTGCTTTATAGCCTGATCGTTGCGATCGGTGTGATTATTGCCTTGCCCAACTTTTTACTCAAAAGCAACTGGAGGCGATGCCGTCTTGGTTCCCGAAGCGTCAGGTCACGCTCGGCCTTGATCTGCGCGGCGGCTCGTATCTTGTGCTTGAAGTCGATGCAGCGAGCCTGAAAAAGACCGTTTACGCTCTCTGCTTGATGATGCCCGCAGCAAGCTGCGCGCCGAGCGTATCCAGCCGCAGTCAATCCGCGCTGTCGGCGACGCCGTTGTCGTGACCATCCCTGATGCCGACCAGCGTTCCAAGGCAGAAACTGCACTACGCACCTTGATCTCACAGGTCAACACCAGCGGTTTCGGCACGGCGATCAATGACATAGACGTTGCATCGAATGACAACCAGGTACGTCTCACTCTGACAGAGGCAGGCTTCAACTACCGTCTTGATGCCGCTCTCCAACAGAGCCTTGAAATCATCCGTCAGCGCGTCGATCAAGTCGGTGTCGCTGAGCCTTCCATTCAGCGTGTAGGCTCAGATCGTATCGTCGTTCAGCTCCCCGGCCTTCAGGACCCCGCGCAGCTTCGTCAGCTCCTCGGAAGCACGGCCAAAATGAGTTTTCATATGGTCGCGGACGCCAATCCGAACGATCCACCCTCCAGGCGTGACCATCATGCCGGATTCCAAGGATCCGAACATCAAATACCCGATCGAGGATCAGATCGCCTTGTCCGGCGAACGCCTCACCGATGCGCGTGCAGGTTTTGACCAGCGCACCAATGAGCCTATCGTGTCTTTCCGTTTCGATAGTCTCGGCGCACGCCAGTTCGCCGACATCACGACGAAGAACGTCAATCGTCCATTCGCAATCGTACTCGACGGCAAGGTGCTGAGTGCGCCGGTCATCCGTGAACCCATTACGGGCGGCTCGGGCCAGATTTCCGGCAGCTTTACGGTTCAGGACACGGTTGTTCTCTCCGCGCTTCTGCGCGCTGGCGCCTTGCCCGCACCACTGACCGTTATAGAAGAACGGACGGTTGGTCCGGACCTCGGCGGTGACGCCATCAAAATGGGCTTGATCACGGGTATCGTCGGGTTCGTGCTGGTCGCGGTATTCATCCAGCTTCTTTACGGTGTATGGGGTACCATTGCCAACGTAGCACTGTTGCTCCACACATTGCTCACCTTCTCCGCCTTGAGCCTTATCGGCGCAACGCTGACATTGCCTGGCATCGCCGGTATCATTCTCGGTATTGGTATCGCGGTTGACGCCAATATTCTCATCAACGAACGTATTCGTGAGGAAACGCGACGGGGCCTCGGGGCCATGGCCGCGCTGGATAAAGGCTTCCATAGCGCCTTCGCCACCATTGTGGACGCGAATGTCACATCGCTGATCTCGACCTTACTGCTGTTCACCTTCGGCACAGGTCCGGTTCGTGGCTTTGCGATCACCATGATGCTCGGTATCGCTATCTCCATGTTCACGGATGTGACGCTGGTTCGCATGGTCATGGCCTGGTACGTTCGCAAGCGTAAGCTGAAGGTGCTCGTCATCGAACCGTTCCTGAAATTCGTGCCAGAAAAGACGAATATCAGCTTCATGAACGCCCGTTTCGTCGGTATTGGCGTCTCGATCGTGCTGTCTATCCTGTCAATTGGCCTGTTCTTCAAGCCAGGGCTGAATTACGGCATCGACTTCAAGGGCGGTATCCAGGCGGAAATCGTCACGTCACAACCAGCCGATCTGGCACAACTGCGCGAAAAACTCGGCGCGCTGGGACTTGGTGAAGTAGCACTTCAGTCTGCCGGTAGCCCGAACGATGTTCTGATCCGCGTTCAGCGTCAGGACGGTGGCGAGGAAGCGCAGACGGTTGCCGTCAACAAGATGCGGCAAGCTGTTACCGAACTCGACCCCGGTGTGAAAATCGAGCGTACAGAAGTCGTGGGCCCGAAGGTCTCTGGTGAACTGGCGCGCTCAGGCTTCATTGCCGTCATTCTGTCCGCACTTGGCATGCTCATCTATCTCTGGTGGCGCTTCGAATGGTTCTTTGCGATGGGCGCGATCATCACGCTTATCCTGGACACCACGAAGATGGTTGGCTTTTGCTCTGTTCCAACTCGACTTCAACCTGACGGCCATAGCAGCACTTCTGACAGCTATCGGTTATTCGGTAAACGACAAGGTCGTGGTTTATGACCGCATGCGTGAAAACATGCGTCTTTATAAATCCAAGCCACTGCGCGAGATCATCGATATGAGTATCAATCAGGTGCTCGTCCGCTGTATCTATACATCGATGACAACGTTCCTGTGTATGCTCCCAATGGCTGTATGGGGCGGCAGCGCGGTTCACAATTTTGCCGTGCCTATGCTGTTCGGTATTGTTATCGCAACGTCGTCGTCGATCTTCATCGCTGCTCCGATCCTGCTTCTGCTAGGCAACTGGTGGCAGCATCGCAAGGAAGTCCACCAGGCGATCGAAGACAGCGCCGCAGCGCAGAAATAAGCCATCTGCCGGGCAAGGTTCAGGCCTTGCCCGGCTCCCATTTACAAAATTGAAAAGCCAGAGGGGAAGGCACCTGATGCCCCATGACACGCCTTTGATTGCGACAATCGTCATCGGGTTATGTTTGGCCTTCATCTTCGGTGCGATAGCCACCCGTCTGAAAATTTCTCCTCTCGTCGGCTATCTTCTCGCCGGTGTCATTGCCGGTCCGCACACACCCGGTTTCGTTGCAGATCAGGATCTCATTCTTCAGCTTGCCGAAATTGGCGTCATCCTGCTGATGTTCGGCGTGGGCCTGCATTTTTCCCTCAAGGATCTTCTTTCCGTCAAAGCCATCGCGGTTCCCGGCGCGCTTGCGCAGATCGCAGCCGCCGCAGCACTTGGCACCGGCCTTGGCCTCGCCCTCGGTTGGGATGTACAAGCAGGGCTGGTTTTCGGCCTGGCTCTTTCTACGGCCAGTACGGTCGTCCTGCTGCGCGCCATGCAAGAGCGCCGCCTCATCGATACGGAGCGCGGACGCATTGCGGTCGGCTGGCTAATCGTCGAAGATCTCGCAATGGTTATGGCACTGGTGCTGCTTCCGGCAGTCGCCAGTGTAACAGGCCGTGCGGAAGGCACGGCAGCAAGCGATCCCATCGTTTCATGGCTCGGCCTTGGAATTGGCGGCATCATCCTTCTCACCATTGCCAAGGTTGTTCTATTCGTCGCCCTGATGCTCATCGTCGGTCGCAAGGTCATACCGTGGCTTCTGAATGTCGTGGCTCAAACCGGGTCGCGCGAATTGTTCCGTCTGGGCGTGCTGGCCATTGCACTGGGCGTCGCTTTCGGTGCGGCGCATCTGTTTGGCGTTTCCTTCGCGCTGGGGGCATTCTTCGCCGGCATGGTGATGAGTGAATCCGAACTCAGCCATCGGGCCGCAGAAGAATCCCTTCCCTTGCGCGATGCTTTCGCGGTTCTGTTCTTCATCTCGGTCGGCATGCTGTTCGACCCGATGAGCCTGCTTCGCGATCCGCTCCCCTGCTCGGAACGCTTGCCATCATTCTCATCGGCAAGTCGGTCGCGGCGTTCTTCATCGTCCGCGCTTTCCGCCGCCCGGTCAGCACGGCACTCACCATTTCGGCAAGCCTTGCGCAAATTGGTGAGTTCTCGTTCATTCTGGCGGGGTTGGGCGTCAGTCTTAACCTTCTCCCACCAGCGGGACGCGACCTCATTCTCGCTGGCGCAATCCTTTCGATCTTCCTCAATCCGGTTATGTTCATTGCCGCGGAACGAATGCGCCCATGGATCGAAAAGCGAAGCAAAAGCGAAACGTCTGCCGGTGAAAACACTGGCATCGAACTCAGCATTTCCGAACCTGAACCTTTGCCACAAACGTTGCTAACCGGACATACGATTGTCGTTGGCTACGGCCAGATCGGTGCAAGGATCGCAGCAGGCTTGCGGGTAGAAAACACGCCTTTTCTTGTCATTGAAGATTCGCCGAAGATCAGCATTTCGCTGAAAGAAAAGGCATTGAAGCCATTGCTGGCAACGCTTCAGATTCAGAAATACTGAAAGCGGCCAATCCCGCCTCGGCTCGAAATTTGGTCATAGCAATACCCAATGCCTTCGAGGCTGGACGGGCGACAGCATTGGCAAGAGCTGCTAATCCAGAAATCAGCATTATCGCACGTGCCTGTTCGAAGGCAGAAGCACAATATTTGCAAGATCTTGGCGCAAATTTTGTCATTTTGGGTGAAGAAGAAATTGCAGCCGCAATGGCAAAAGCAATTGGAATTGAGATCATAAAGAAAAACACTGAAACCGTTTTCGAAGTAGCGGAATCTCAGACCAACACACTGGGATTACTATCGGAAAACGGATCGACAGATATCGTGGGCAGAAAAGGGGACGATATGAAGCATGAAGGCACGGTGACTGGTTGATGAAAGCAAAGGATTACATCTGGCCGGTCGTGGGTATTTGCGCAGTCGGCATTTCGGGCTTCTCTATCGCGAACTTCGCAGCATCTCGCTCGACGATGTTTTGGACAGTCTTTATGCTATTCGCGCCCATCATTGGGCACTGGCGGCAGCTTCAGCACTTCTGGCCTACAGTTCACTTGCAGGTTATGATCGTATCGCACTCTTGCATCTCAGACGCAAAATTTCCTGGCTGTTTATCGCGCTTTGCTCCTTCACCACCTACGCTTTGTCGCACAATATCGGTGCCTCGGTCGTATCTGGTGCGGTCGTGCGCTACAGAGCGTATTCCTCACAAGGCATGCCAGGCAGCGAAATCGCTGTTCTTATCGCGTTCTGTTCTTTCACATTTATTCTCGGTGTCATCATAACATCCAGCATCGTTCTCTTATTGGAGCCGCATATTCTCATGCGCTTCAACGATGAGCTGACACCAACTGTGTCCATCGTCATCGCACTTTTGATGCTGGCATTCGTGCTGCTTTACATTTTCGGGAGCTGGCTACGCCTGCGCCCGCTTCAGATCGGCAGCTTTCGTCTTGAATATCCACGCATGTCGGTCGTTGTGCAGCAACTCATCGTCGCCCCGCTGGAATTAATCGGTGCCGCCGGTATCATCTATTTCGCCCTGCCCGAGGCTGGTAATCCCGGTTTTCTCATTATTCTCGGCATTTTCCTGGTCTCGTTCTCGGCAGCCCTGATCTCGCACGCTCCGGGTGGTCTCGGTGTTCTGGAACTCGTTTTCCTTACCGGCTTACCGGATATGAATCAGGCTGACGTGCTGGCAGCGCTGATCGTCTTCCGCCTGCTCTATCTTCTTATCCCGTTCGCGATGTCCCTTGTGGTGGTGCTGGTTTTCGAAAAGTCACAGTTTCTGCTCCGATGGAACGAAAACAGCGAAAATAGAGACTAGCGCGGCAGAGTAGTTTTTCGTAAACAGTCGTAAATTGAATTTCTTTTCCTTAAAATAGCACATTCAGCCTTCTATCTTGGAACCAGTTTCGCAGTAGATACGAGTTGCGAAACTGAACGCCCTCCCAAGGCTTAATCCAAGAGGAAAAACACATGCCTGCAACATTGATCATCCCCGGCTACAAGGGATCGGAAGCAGGCCACTGGCAGCGCCAATGGTTGCATGACGATCCGTCAGCATTGTTCGTCGAACAGGACGACTGGCACTATCCGGTGCTATCCGACTGGATGCACGCGCTCGAAGCCAAACTCGCCGAAAATCCGGGGCAGTTCTGGTCGCACATAGTCTTGGCTGCGCACTGGTCGCACATCTGGCTAGCCGCCCGTCGGCGGCTCATGTGGCGGGCGCCCTTCTGGTTGCACCGGCCGACGCCGAAACAATGGCTCGTAAGGATGATCGGTTCCAGAGCTTTGCTCCGCTCCCGCGCCATGAACTGGGTTTTCCGTCCATCGTCGTCTCAAGCCGCAACGATGAATATATGAGCTTTGCCAAGGCAGAAGCTCTTTCACATGTGTGGGGATCGGGTTTCGTCGATCTCGGCCATGCCGGCCACATCAATGTAGCAAGCGGATTCAGCCGCTGGCCGGAGGGATAATCCTGGCATCCTCTCTTCATAGAGAACCGGTAAACAACGCGCTTTCCCAAGCAGCATGACCGCCAGCCGCCCATTCAAAAATGGGCGGCTTTTCGTTTCAGGCACCCTGCCTGCGTTCAAGCAGAACCTTCAAGACAAGGGTAAGAAGAGCGATCAAGGCGAGTGTCGAAGCCGCAGCGAAAGCACCGGCAACGTTGTAGTCGTTGAACAGTAGTTCCACCTGAAGCGGCAGCGTGTTGGTCTTACCTCGGATAGCACCTGAAACGACCGAAGTTGCTCCAAACTCCCCATGACGCGCGCATTGCAAAGCACGGCACCATAGAGCAATGCCCATTTGATATTAGGCAAAGTGACATAGAAAAGGTCTGCCAGGCATTGGCGCCAAGGGTTAGGGCCGCCTCTTCTTCATCGCTCCCCTGCACCTCCATAAGCGGGATCAATTCACGCGCCACGAAGGGTGAAGTCACGAAGAGGCTGACAAGAAAAATCGCCGGAACCGTGAACATGATCTTGACGTCATAGGTTTCCAGCAGCGGCCCCAGCAGGCCTTGCGATCCATAGAGGAAAAGATAGGTCACACCGGCTACGATGGGTGAGACTGAGAACGGTATCTCAACGAAAGTAATCAGCAACCGTCTGCCCGGAAAACGAAACTTGGTGACAAGCCATGCGACACAGACACCGAAGGCCATGTTTATCGGCACGACGACAATAGCCGTTAAAACGGTCAGCCATACCGCATGCAGAGTATCTGGTTTCAGTATTTCGCTGAAGAAAACGCCGACACCCTTGCTGAAAGCATAAGAGAAGATAACGGCGAGCGGAGCCCCGATGCAGATCAACGACAAGCCAGCCGCCAGCCAGATCAACAGGTTACGCATCGGCCCGGAATTTCGTGCCTGCAGGCTTGCGCTAACGTTCTGCATAACGAAGCTGCCTTGCCTGAATGAGATTGGTCACAAGAAGCATCACGAAAGCCGTGACAAGCATTACGAATGCAAGCGCTGCGGCAGCGGGATAGTCGTATTCATCAAGCCGGATGAAAACGAGCAGCGATGTCACTTCGGTTTCGAAGGGAAGATTGCCCGAGATAAAGACAATCGAACCAAATTCACCGAGGCTGCGCGCGAAGGAAAGCGACGAACCGGCAAGGAAAGCCGGAAAGATGGTCGGCCAAATAATGTGTGAGAATATCTGCCAGGAACTGGCTCCCAGGCTACGGGCAGCTTCTTCCACATCCGCGCTCATATCCTCCAGTACCGGTTGAACCGTGCGGATGGCAAATGGGATGCTGGTAAAGAACATCGCGATCATGATGCCAAGCGGTGCGTAGGCAACCTTTATTCCGATCGGTTCAAGAAACCGCCCGAACCAGCCGTTCTGAGCAAACAAGGTTACGAGTGCCAGACCTGCTATGGCAGTCGGCAGCGCGAAGGGAAGATCAACGGCAGCATCGATCAGCCGTTTGCCTGGAAATTCATATCGCGTCAGCACCCAGGCCAGCAAGAGACCGAATAGGCCGTTAAATACGGTTGCTACTGCGGCTGCACTCAAGGTGATCTTATAGGTCGCCAGTGCCCGATCTGAGGTCACGATGCTCCAGAAGTCGCTCCAGCCCAGACTTGCTGTTTTCAGGATCATGGCCAGCAGTGGCAAGGCCACAATAACAGCCAGATAAAGCAAAGTGCAGCCGAGGGTCAGTCCGAACCCCGGCAGCACAGAATTACGTTTCATGCTTAGAAGCGACACTGGATTTTTCCAAAAGCAAGGCGATCCCTCAGGGATCACCAATTGGCTCTGTTTACTTGCCGGTGAAGAGCTGATCGAGCACTCCGCCTTCGGCGAAATGTTCCTTCTGAACTTTCGCCCAGCCACCGAAAGCATCTTCAACCGTCACGAGACGCACATCGGGATAGATATCCTTGTGCTTTGCGATGACGTCCTTGTCATGCACGCGGTTGAAGTTTTGAGCCAGAATCTCCTGGCCTTCCGGCGAATATAGATAATCGAGATAGGCTTCGGCAATCTTGCGCGATCCGCGCTTGTCTACCACCTTGTCGACGACCGTAACGGGAAACTCTGCCAGCAGACTGACTTCCGGTACGACAACGTCATATTTGTCCGGTCCGAGAACCTTTTCGGTTCCGCGTGTTTCAGCCTCGAAAGTCACCAGAACGTCGCCAATGCCACGTTCGGCAAAAGTCGTCGTTGCGCCACGACCGCCCGTATCGAACACGGGCACATTCTTGAAAATCTTCCCGATAAATTCGTGAACTTTTGCCTGATCTCCCTTGAATGCTTCGTTCGCGTACGCCGTCGCAGCAAGATAGGTATAGCGCGCATTGCCCGAAGTTTTCGGATTCGGGAAGATCACCTTCACGTCGTCACGCGCCAAATCATCCCAATTCTTGATGTTCTTCGGATTGCCCTCACGAACAAGGAAAGCAGGGAATGAATAGTAGGGTGACGAGTTGTTCGGGAGTCGCTTCTGCCAATCGGCCGGAATGAGATTGCCCTTGTCATGCAGAACCTGCACGTCGGTTACCTGATTGAAGGTAACGACATCCGCCTCAAGCCCTTCCAGGATCGAACGCGCCTGCTTCGAGGAGCCCGCATGGGACTGATTGACGGTCAGATCTTCACCGGTCTTGGTCTTCCAGTCTGCGATGAAGGCCTTGTTGACCTGTTCGTAGAGTTCTCGCGCGATATCATAGGAAACGTTGAGGATTTCCTTCGGCTCCTGCGCATGAACCGGAGCGGCGCCGAGACCGAGGGCTACCGCCGCATATAGAATAATTTTTCTCATTAGACCCATCCCCACCGCGCTGTTTGCGAAAAGCGCTCTAAACTGGATTGTTTTCGGAAAACAAATCTAACGAGAGAAGAGACAAAATCAATCTAAATCATTGTTTTAAATATATAAACTACATTCAAAGCCATTCATGGAACCTGCACCCAAACCACATGCTGGCATGAGAAAATAATTCTCATCAGGATCGAAACCATAAAATGAAATGCAAAAGGCAGGAGACTTCCGCCCCTGCCTTCAAACCTTTTCTTGGACTCCTGGTCTCACCAGAAACCGCGATGCTGCCAGCACCAGAGAAAATTATGCTCGCCACGCTCCAGCCGACTACGGCGGCGGGCTGCGATCTCTTCCGCATTCAACTTCATTTCGCGCCAAGGCTGCTCCAAAAGGCCGGAACACGCAAAAACGTATTCTTCATTTTCGTAGCGAGCAGTTGAACGGTTCGCTTCATGCCTAGCCTCCTCATTGCCTTCCGCTCAAATATTGTCGCGCTTTCGCCGCAACGATGAACGATAGGTTAATTTTGAAGGCTTCTCGGCTTTTGTCAATAACCTACTTATTTTATCGGAGTTAACCGCATGAAATAATTTGCGAGCCAGACCAACCAGCCCGCAAATTCATTCCGATTACACGTCATAGTCGATTGAGGGATAATGCGGACCTTGCCGATGTGACGACCATTCATCGACTCGATCTTGAACTCCAGTCCATCGGCAACGAAGCTTTCCCCACCCAGCGGCAAATGGCCCAGATGCCAAAGAACATAACCGGCCAGCGTCGTATAGCGATCACCATCATCGAGAAGGTCGCGTTCAAGAAGACCACTCAGCCGACGAATATCGGTAAAGCCATCCACAAGATAACCACCATGACCGTCCGACTGCGCGACCGCCGCCTCCTCATCTTCATCAGGAAACTCACCGGCAATGGCTTCCAGAACGTCGGTGGGTGTCACGACACCTTCGAAAGAACCGTGCTCGTCCACCACCACCGCGATCTGGACAGGTGAGTTGCGCAACTGCTCCATAACGCGCAACACATTTGCATTTTCATGCACGACAAGCGGTTGTTTTACAGTCTTGTCCCAGTCGATAGGCTTCCTATCGCCAATATCGAGCAAAATATCCCTCACAAGCGCCACGCCGATGAACTCATCCACCTGACGACGTGCAACGATGACGCGTGAATGTGACAGCTTGCGAATGGCCGCATTCAGTTCCGCTTCGTCTTCATCGAGGTCAAGCCACTCGATCTCATTGCGTGGCGACATGATGGAACGCACAGGTCGATCAGCCAGATCGAGAACGCCGCGGATCATCTCCTTTCTTCCGGCAGGAAGACATCCCTAGCCGCTGTCTGCTGGGCAATCACATCGACCGTGTCGGAAAGCGGGTTTTCGCCTCGACCACCGCCCAGCAGGCGCAGGACAGCACCCGCCGTGCGTTCTCGTAGGTCATTGGTGGTTACAAGCTTCTCGCGGTTGCGTCGCGACATCTGATTTGCCGCTTCGATCGATACCGAGAAACCGATCGCTGCATAGAGATAACCTTTGGAATGTGGAAGCCGAAACCTTCCACGACCAGACTGAAGCCAATCATCATCAAAAGCCAAGACAGAGGATGACGACGGTGGGGTGTTTGTTGACAAAGTCCATCAACGGCTTGGAAGCAAGCATCATCACGCCAATGGCGATAACCACAGCAATCATCATGACCGGCAGGTGCTGGACCATGCCAACAGCCGTGATGACGCTATCGAGCGAGAATACCGCATCCAGAACGACAATCTGAACAATCACTTGCCAGAACACAGCATGCACGACCTTGGAACTTTTGGCCCATGATCCCCTCTAGCCGCTCGTGGAGTTCCATCGTGCCCTTGGCGAGAAGGAAGAGCCCGCCTATCAGCATGATAATATCGCGTCCCGAAAACGACAGCCCCATCAGCAACACCAAGGGCTCTCGCAGAGTGACGATCCAGGAAATCGACGCCAGCAGTACCAAACGCATCAGAAGAGCGAGACTAAGGCCGATCACCGCGCACGATTGCGTTGGTGCGGAGGCAGTTTGTCGGCCAGAATGGCGATGAAGACGAGATTGTCGATACCGAGAACAATCTCGAGTATCACCAATGTCACCAAACCTATCCAGGCATTGGGGTCGGCAATCCAGTCCATGGACCAGTCCATGATATGTCGGCTCCTTTAACGATCAGCAGAAATGGAAATTGGAAACTACGCCGCAAGCAGTTTGTGGCCGGGCCGCTTTTGTGCGGTCCAGCCCCTGGCGGACAAAGACTATCGGGAATTGTTCACGCGCGGAAGCCCGAACACCTCCGGGAACTCGGACTTCGAGAAGACGAATCGTCAGAACTGTCGTCGGGCATAAAGCGCGATGAACCTTATATGAGGCGCTTGCGAGGCTCCAAGCCTCAGCAACACCGGTTGCCATATGGAACATATTGTTCTGTTATTAAGCAGACTGAAGCCTGCTGCACAAGAGACCGACTATTCGGCTGGTGAGACATGAACGCGGCGCTTACGCTCCCGACGCGGACGGGCTTTGAAAACCGAACGCCAATGACCGTCACGAGAATGGTGACGATAGTGATCCCGATGACAAACCAGAACATGTGATCACTGTCCATTCTGGCGAAGACACCTGCGCCACGACCAGCCAGCCAGCCAGGAAGGAACATTAGCGGGGCCCATACCAGTGCAGATAGGACATTGGCAGTCTGGAAGCGCGTCTGATCCATCGACATCATGCCGGCAACCATCGGCACGGTGCAGCGTACAGGACCGAAGAAGCGGCCCAGGAACACCGCCGAAAACCATAGCGACGGAAGAGTAGGCGTGCACGCGCTACACCACTGCGGTGCTTGTTGAGCGGCCATTTGTGAATGATGTTGCGACCAAGCCACCAGCCCAGGAAATAGGAGATAATATCGCCGATAACAGCACCAATGATCGCGCCGATGATAACGGGAATGGGTTCGATGATTCCGGCACCCACGAGGCCGCCGATGGCGATCATGATCGGAGTGGCTGGAATGAACATCCCTATAATAGCGAGAGACTCGCCAAAGGCGATGATGCCCACGATAGGCCCAGCCCATGCCCGATGATCGGAAATAAACTGTCCGAGATCGCCTATTATGCTTTCCATTCCGTCCTCAAATGTCGCGAACCGGATTTTGAAACGATGTGAGCCGTTTCTGTTTTCTTCGGCAAGGGCAACCCGGTGCATAAAGCGCCTTGCTCAGACAAATTTTAGAGGCGATGCCAGTTTCCGTGACTTCAGAACTAATACCAACCGATCAAGTCTTTTATATGCCGTAACTTCTCAGACAAGCATCAATAATTGATGACATAGCTGCGACATTTGCAGCGTGGCTCTACTCCCTGAACGAAACCTCCCCACCGGACGTATTAGTCCAGCATTGGCAAATATGGAACCGCGGGGTTCGGCTTACAACGCCGGAGACGTGAAAAATGAATCAAATCAAGAATCTCTCATTTCTGATTCCCAAAAGAGCCTTAAGAAATACAACCAGAATACACACACACTGAAAAATACACCGGTAACACGCAGAAATGGATTTTCGAAAGACCCGCATTTCCGGGATTTTTGGGCAAGCTGTCATTTTTTCAGAAATTTTGCAGTTGAAGGCTGGACAGGTGGAAAAGAGGCCGTTATAGAACCGCTCACTTCACCGGGGCCGCTGCCTCGGCAAAGCGAGTGGGTGATTAGCTCAGTTGGTAGAGCAGCTGACTCTTAATCAGCGGGTCGTAGGTTCGATCCCTACATCACCCACCATTTTCTCTTCTGAAAACAAACACTTCCGCTGATAACTGATCTCTATGAATCAGACAGAATCTTCCTATTCGAACGAACATGTGTCTCCGTATTTGCAGATTCCTCGCTTTCGAGAATGCTTCTGCTTCAGCTTTCTCATACATACCCCAATACATTACCGATAATTAATTGGCATATTCATATGCGGTTCATCTAAAAGACCGACATTACTCGCACGCCTTTTAGCGGCGTCCCTGCAAAAGAGTAATGGAGTCAAATAGCCATGAAATCGAAGACCGCATTTATCGCTGTAATTGCGACATCGTTGCTTGCTGTACCCGCACTGGCACAAGAAAATGACAGTGCAAATACTGATAAACCGGTAGCAGAGACGACCGTTGCCCCGAACAAGGACATGAAGGGCAAGCGTGGCCCCGTCGATCTTGAGAAATTTTCACGCATGGATAACCTCAAGGCCGCCGATACCGATGGCGACGGCGTACTTTCTCGCGCCGAAATCGAAGCACTGGCACTCAAGCGCATCGTGAGCCGGGCAGCTGACCGCATGGAGCGTCGCCTTGATATCAATGGCGATGGCAAGGTTACACTTGCCGAAGTGGAGAACCAGCGCAAGAAGGAATTCGCTGCACTGGATCGGAACGAGGATGGCAAAATCGATCGCAGCGAAATGCGTGCTGCGAAGATGCATCACCAGACCAGAGGCTCTCACCACAAAGGCCCACATCACATGGGCAACCACAAGGGTGGTGAGCACAAGGGCCCGATGAAGGATCAGGCAGAAAAGTCACAGGAATAAAGCTGGAATCAAAACCCGGGCTCAATGCCCGGGTTTTCATGCATTGATATCAATGTCATCGCTTAGGAGCGGATGACGCCCTTTTGAAAATGATATTGCCATAAAGCCGTTTCTCACCGGTGCGAATGATCGCAAAAGCGTCGCGAGCGCGGTGATAAAGGCAAATCTTTCAACCGGATCGACAGAAATCTTCCGTCCCTCGGCCTTTTCTATGACCCTTTCAAATTCGTTGAAAATCGCTGGCGTTTCATTAGGTGCTTGCATGACAGCGGCTGGCTTATCGACAAAATCGTCCAAAGGCAGCAGCGACAAAACGGCCTCCGCCAGATCCGTCGCAGTGATTCCCGGAAAATCCAGTACGTGCACGCCAGAGGACTGCGCCGGATAATTGGCATCGACAATCACGAGATCGTCTCCGTGCCCCATATCGGCCAGAACCTCGAGCAAAGAGCCGGTCAGCAATGGATTGATATTCTTCAACATAAGAAGTCTGTTCCCATAAAAATTCTGTCACCCCACACTAAACAACTCACTTTCAGAATCGCAAGGTCCAAGTGTTGGAGGGTGAGCGGTCTCATCTCGTGGTCGGGTCCAGCTTGTCACGTAGCCAATCACCCACAAAGCTGATCGACAGCGTCGTGAACATGATTACAAATGACGGCGCGAGCATGATCCATGGCGCGCGAGTGAGATATTCGCGGCCATAACCCACCATATTGCCAAGGCTGGTCATTGGCGGCTGCACGCCCAACCCCAGAAACGAGAGACTGCTTTCGAGGAGAATGATTTCCGGGAATGTCAGCGTCATCGAGACGATCAGCGTCGAAGCAATGTTCGGGAGGATATGCTTGAGATACACGCGCGACGGCGTAGCGCCGAGCTGGGTAACCGCTGCCGCATAGCCTTGTGCATTAGCCGAAACGGCCAGTCCACGTGCGACACGGGCATAACGCTCCCAACCGTAGAAACCCATCAGGCAGGTCAGCAGTAGAAGCGAGCTGCCAAAGAATGCCAGCACGGCAAGCGACAGAATCAGAAATGGCAGCGCAGCCTGAAAATCAGCCAGCATGACCACAACCTGTTCCACCGCACCTCGAAAATAGGCTGCAAGGAAACCAAGCATCGTCCCGAACACCGCCGAAATGATCGTCGCACCGAATGCGATGAGCAACGAAATGCGAATGGATTCGATTAGGCGTGAGAGCACGTCACGTCCCAGCTCATCGGTACCCAGCCAGTGCTGTACATTCCCCGGCAGTGCGAGGCGATTTTTCAGGTCAAAGGCTGTGATGTTGTAGGGCTTTATCCAGTCCGCAGTCAGCGCAATCAGGATCATCGCGGCAATCCAGATAAAGCCGATGACGACCATCGGCGGAATGCTTTTGCAGCTCTTTTCGGTTGCGTGGAAACAGCGGCAATATTGGCAGTCATATCCGTCATCGGTTCATCCTCATGCCTTGCCCTGCGCCTGACGCAAACGCGGATCGAGATAACCATAGAGAAGATCGACGATGAAATTGGAAATCACCATCGTCGCCGCCACGAGAAGCAGGATGCATTGCACGATAGCGAGATCGCGGTTGGCAACCGAAACCACGAGCAACCTTCCCACGCCCGGCCATGAGAAGAGTGATTCAACAACCACTGCTCCTGCAATCAGCGACCCGACCATAAACCCGACGATAGTGACAATCGGAATAGCCGCGTTGGGCAGTGCGTGCCGCCATACCACATTGCGCCAGGACACTCCTTTGGCGCTCGCCGTACGAATATAGGGTTGCCCCAGAATCTCGATCATCGCGCTGCGGGAGAACCGCGCCAGAATGGCCGCACCGCCCAGTCCCATCGTGATGATAGGGAGAATGGCGTGCGTCCAGCTATCCTGTCCGCCCGAAGGCAGCCAGCCCAACGAAACTGAAAACACCAGCACGAGCAGCAGGCCAAGGACAAAACTCGGTAAAGTGAAGCCGATTACGGCAGTGGCCATGACAGCTCGGTCAATGAAGCTGTTGCGATGCAGCGCAGCATAAATTCCGGCGGGAATGCCAAGTCCAAGCTTGATCAACAACGCCGGTATCGTTAGCTGGAGGGTGGCGGGGATGCGCTCCGCCACAAGTGTGATCGCAGACTGACCATCGCGCATCGAAATTCCAAGATCGCCGCGCGCAATGGCTCCGAAATAGCGTAAATATTGCTGCCAGAGGGATCGTCGAGACCCCAGTTCTTCCGGAATGCAGCTATGGCTTCCGGCGGCGCGTCCGGTCCCATGATGATCTGGGCTGGATCACCAGACATGCGCAACACCACAAAGGCAAATGTCACCACCAGAAGAATGGTCACAAATGCGCGGAATCCGCGAACCGTCAGAAATCTAAGCATGAATATTGTCCGTCTGCGGGGTTCCGACAAAATGGCAGGCCACTTTGCGTCCCGCTGGCATGTCGAGGAGTTCAGGTACCTCGCTGCTGCAGCGCGGAACGGCAAAACGGCAGCGGGGATGAAAGGCACAGCCACTGGGTCGCGCCGCAGGATTAGGCGGCTCACCCTGCAGAATGATACGATCGCTGAGCGGCGTTCCCGCGACAGGAACGCTCGACACGAGTGCCTGCGTATAGGGGTGAAGCGGCTTGGCAAAAATTTCGTCCGAGGATGCTTCTTCGACAATACGGCCCAGATACATAACCACGACACGATCCGAAATATTACGCACCACCTTCAGATCATGGCTGATGAAAACCATCGCAATGCCTTCGCGTTCCTGCAAATCCCGCAGAAGGTTTACGACCTGCGCCTGAATAGAAACATCCAGCGCTGATACTGGTTCATCACAGACAATGAGTTGCGGCCTGGACGCGATGGCCCGCGCGATGACGACGCGCTGACGCTGCCCGCCCGAAAGCTCATGCGGATAGCGAGAAGCCTGATCGGGACGGAGACCGACCGCTCGCATCAGCTCCGCAACACGCGCTTTCTGCTCAGCAGGTGTTCCAATGCCATGGATTTCCAGCGGCTCGGCAATCTGACGGCCAATCGGCAGGCGTCGATCCAGAGCTGCCAGAGGGTCCTGATAGACGAGCTGCATACGCGCCCGTAAAGCGCGCCAGCCTGCAGTCTTCTGGCGAGGCAGGGCTGAACCTTCGAACGTGACTTCTCCCTCACTGGGATCTTCGAGACCGAGAAGCAGCCGCCCGGTCGTGGATTTACCCGAACCGGACTCGCCAACGATGCCCAGCGTTGTTGCCGGAGCGACCGATATGGAAAGCCCGTCGACGGCGCGCACTGCGACCGGTTTTGCAAAAGGGCCTTTGCGCGACGTGTATGTTTTGACAAGATCGCGAGCTTCGATGAGAGCGGCTGTCATTGTGCTATTGCCCTTGTGCTCGCCGGGGTTGAAATATGGCCGCCGATGGACGGCAGCAAATGCGACGCGGCCGGATGGGGATGAAAACAGGCGACCATACGCCCCTCACCGGCATCGTCCTGCGGGACACCGAGTCTTGGCAGGCTTCGAGCGCAGAGGTCACTCGCGCTCAAGCAGCGTGGCGAGAATGAGCAACCTTGCGGAAGCTTGCCGGGCTCAGGAACTGTGTCCTCGATGGGTATGAGCCGGCTGCGCCCGCCCTCAAGGCTGGGAATGGAATCAAACAGACCGTGCGTGTAAGGATGACGCGGAGCAGTAAAAGCGCTTCGGTCCGGGCCTGTTCGACGATACGCCCGGCATACATGACGGAGACCCGTTCGCAAATTTGCGATACAGCCCCAAGATCATGACTGATAAAGACCACAGCCATGCCGGTTTCCGCACGCAATGCAGCCAATAGATCAAGAATTTGAGCCTGAATCGTAGCATCAAGTGCTGTCGTAGGCTCATCTGCAATCAGGATATCGGGATTACCTGCCAGCGCCATGGCAATCATCAAGCGCTGGTTTTGACCACCGGAAAATTCGTGCGGATAATTATCGATGCGTCGGCCTGCATCCGGTATCCCCACCAGTTCCATCAATCGCAAAGCTTCCGCCCGGGCGGCTGATCCTTTCAGGTTACGATGAAGCCGCACGGCTTCCTCAATCTGTCGCCCAACCCGGATAACCGGATTCAACGAACTCGACGGGTCCTGAAAGATCATCGCAATACGACCACCCCGAACACCTTCGAGCGTGCTGCGCGATGCGGTGAGCAATTCTGTTCCTTCTAGGAGAACACTACCGGAGATCGACGCCTTCTTCGGCAGGAGGCCGAGCGCCGCCAACCAGGTCACAGACTTGCCGCAGCCAGACTCCCCGACTAATCCGACGGCTTCCCCGCTCAATCGAGAGGTCGATACCATGCAGAACCGGCACGCCATCAAAGGCTACTTTGAGATTGGAAATTTCGACCAGCGGCATCATGCAATCCTTCTGGTTCATTCACAGTCGCGGGGCTTGAAACCCCAAAGGAAAAGCGAGCCCGGCCGAACCGGGCCCGCCTCTACAAATGGATCATGCCCAGTTGTTTTGCGGAAATCCATTGCGAAAGCAGGCGCCGCCTTCCACTTCAATGACTTCGGCTTGGCAGTGAACGTCGCGTTCTGGTGAAGGACTGTGTAAGCAGGGTCTTCCCGTTCACAGATTTCCAGCATCCGCTTGAACGCTTCCTTGCGTTTGGCATGGTCGGTGCTGGTTTCCAGAATGACGGAAAGCTTGTTTGCTTCCTCATTCGTCCACTCGCCGACCTGTTGCTGCTGGCCATTCGGACCATGCTGACTGACGATGGAAGAAACCGGGTCGTTGAATGGCGCGGAATTAGACCAGTCGCGCACGGCACGTCCTGGGCTCTTCTCCAGAACCTGCTGCCAGTTTTCTTGCATCTGGATTTCAACGTTCAGGCCCACCTGATTCCACATCTCCACAAGGATCTGCGCAGTTGGGGTCTGGTTGGTATAGTAATTGTTGAGCAGGCGGTAAGGGATTGCATCACCCTTGTAACCGGCTTCTTTCAAAAGCTGTTTGGCGAGATCCGGGTTATACTCCGGAACATTCCAGCCCTGAACGAACATATCGCCATAATAATCCCACTGGAGACCAGCCGGAACGACCGTACGACCGGCCCACAGCGAATCTACGATCGCCTGACGATCGATCGCATGGGTGAATGCGCGACGCACCAACGGATTTTCCAGTTGCGGATGGAACTTGTCGAACACGGTTAGACGGTGGTTGAGAATCGTGCCGCCCTGAACCTCGAAAGCGTCGTTCTTTTCGATGCCCTCAATCTGATCCGGCGGAATATCACAGGCGAACTGATATTCACCCGAGAGCAGACCATTGATGCGGGAGGCCACTTCCGGTACTTCGATGAAGCGGATCTGCTTCAGCGGCGGGCGTCCACCCCAATATTCGTCATGAGCTTCGAGCACCAGCATATTGTCAGGCTTGAACTCGACAACCTTGTAAGGCCCGGTAGTAACCGGCTTGCGCGCCCAATCGAGATAGCTCGGCGACTCTTCCCAACCACGACGGCTCATGATCTGGCTGCCGTAACGGGAGATGCGGCCTTCCATCGTGACGTCCGGCGTACCGTTCTTGAAGCGTACGGTATATTTGTCGACTACTTCGACACCGAGAAGGGCTGGCCACGAGCGGCGCGCCGTTGCTGGCACTTCAAGCGGCAGTTCCTTGCTTTCACGGCCGAGCGGGTTTTTCTCCGAGACATATATTGTCTTGCCTTCGGCTGGCTGCGTGTCTCCAAACATACGTTCCTTGCCAAAGGTGAAGGCAACGTCCTCGGCGGTCATCTCGTCGCCATTGTGGAACTTCACGCCTTGCCGGAGTTTCAGTTCAACGGTTTTGTCGTCAATGCGGGTCCATTCGGTCGCAAGACCTGGCACTGCGGAAAGACCGCCCAGCCAATCACGGTCGATCAACGCTTCCCAGATACTGGAAAAGAAAACGCGTTCGCCGACATTCGACTGCTCGCGAAGAACGTCGAGCGTATTGCTGTTTGCCACCTTCTGGACAGCAATGGTGATCGATGGGCGATTGTCAGCCTGTGCGATTGCAAAGCGCGGCAGGACGAGCGAACCGGCGGCACCGGCTGAAAGGCCAAGCATTCCGCGTCGGGTCAGATTGATCATTTGGTTGCTCCTGAGATCAATGGTTGCGCGTTGTCAGCCCTTGCGGGCCGGATCTGTAATGGGTGAGTGTCCGGTCGGCATGAGACAGCCGCCACGACAAAGCCTTCTGGGCGTAGTCGCGAACGAGAACCGCATAAGCGGGGTCTTCAGCCAGATTGTTGAATTCGTGCGGGTCTGCCTTCAAATCGAAGAACAGTGGCGGCAAAGCCGCAAAATGCACGTACTTGTAGTTTTCGTCCTCAATTACGCAAAGGCTGCAATCATCTTGGGAAAGCTGCACCGAGTTCTGCGGCTGATCGTAGAAGACGTCGCGGAAGTCGAACTCGTAATGCAGTTCTGTACGCCAGTCGGCGGGCTTTCCCTCGCCCAGAAACGGCAGTAGCGAACGTCCGTCGCAAGCACGTGGCGTTTCCCCGCCCAACCACTCGAGGATGGTTGGCATGACATCGATGCTTTCGGAAAAGCCTTCTTCGATCTGGCCAGCGTGCCGGTTCTGTCCTGCATCCTTTATAACCAAAGGAATGCGGAAACTTTCGTCATTGTAACCGATCTTGCCAAGCAGATGATGATCACCGAGCTGCTCACCGTGATCGCTGGTGAAGATGATCAGTGTATCGTCCCACTGACCCGTTTCATCAAGGTAAGCGAAGACCCGCCCCAGACAATCGTCGATTTCCGTAATCAGGCCGCAATAGGTGGCGCGCATTTGGCGAATCTCACCTTCGTCAAGCGTTGCACCCGACCCTTCCGCCCCATGAAAGAACGAACCGCGCCTGATGTGATCGATATAATGCTTCATAAGGGGATGCTGTGCCGCTTCGGCGTCCGGACTATCCGCGCGAACAGGCGCAGGCATATCTTCGGCCTTGTACATCGCATGATAAGGCGCGGAGGCGACGAATGGTGGATGTGGACGATAATAGCCAAGATGCAGGAAGAAAGGCTTGCCATCCCTCCCCTTCAAGTATGTCAACGCGCGTTCGGTGAAGAATGTGGAATCCGAAAACTCCCTCGGGATACGCGACGGCTTGTCGGTAGCGCCCGGAACGGAATGCTCCCCTCCGGCAGCCAGATATCTTCGCGATTCTCCGGCAGTTCGAAGCCGTTCTGCGCCACCCAGCCAAAATACCCGTCCATATTGGGTTCGAATGCGCCTACGGAGCGAAACCCGTCCATGATATCGCCAAGAACCGTAAAACGCGGATCTCTGTGGGACGTCGAGCGCGGATCAGGTGTCGTCGTCGTGTAACCGATGAGCGCGGGATCGTAGCCGATGGCGCGGAGGGCTTTGCCGAGATTCAAATGGCGCTGATCAAGCGGAACGGTGTTCTGCACTGCCCGATGGTTCATCAGGTAGAGCCCCGTAAGCAGGCTTGCTCTTGCCGGGCCACACGGCACGCAGGTCGTGACGTGATTGCGGAAGGTCAAGCCTTCCCGGCAAAGGCGATCAAGATTGGGAGTTTTGAGGAAGGGTTTGCGCCCCTCCGCCCGCATCAGGTGAGGGATAAAATCTGCTCGCCATTGATCAACGACGATAAGCAGGACATTTTTCTGGTCATGTTGGCCTCGTTATTTCCGAGGCTTACTAGGACCCTTATATATCAAGGGCATGACCCTTGTGTAATGTTTTGGTGAAGCTCTGATTACAGAAACGCCGACCAAAGATCGGCGTTTCACATATGACGGTGGAATAGTCGATTATTCCGCCTTGGCTTCGATATCGACTTTGTCGAGCAGCAAAATTGGATCCTGCGATGCAGCTACCATTTCGAGAGCGCCAATACCCTTTTCAGCTTTCGCTTTGACGGTGAGCTCAAAAATATTCGGCTTTGCAAGGAAGGTAGAAAACGCCGTCGCAACATCCTGCAACTGTGGCTGGTCCGCCGCCAGATCTTGCAGAGAGGCGGCAGCCATCAAAGACATCACGCTACGCACTTCGTCTTCGGACACCTCTTTTCTTCGGCATAAATCTTGATGGCCTTGGCGATGATGCCCTTTTCCTCAATCTTCAGGTTTACCTGCTTGGCCTTGAGTCCAAGCAGAGCGACCTGCATCATCACCTTGTCGCCAGAGAAGAATTCCTTGGTCAGACCGCCCATCAAACCAGACATGGAAACGGAGCCCATATCCTTGCCACTGATCGAAATATCCTTGATGATCAGGTTCTGGTTTGCTTCATCCCAGCTTGCCTCGAAGTTTGAGGACATGGTGAGACTATCATAACCAAGCTTCCGAAGCTGCTGGTAGAACTCGTCATCAGCCTGTGTCGGCACTTTGAGCGACATATCTTCGTAAGCAACGCGCACATCGGTCGGAATACCGTTATAAGGCTTGTTGAGAGCGATTTCATAGCTCTTCATGGCGAACTGAATACGCTCAGGTAGAGAAGGAACCGACGGTTCTTCGATTGCCGCCTCATCTCCACCATCCGACTCATCAGCATCCACATCTTCAGACTTCTCATATGGCAGATCAGCGTCGATCCCCACTACCTTAAGTGTGCCGAATTCTGGAAGCATGGTCGTGAAAGGGAAGTTTTCAACTTCTTCCTCATTCAGCGCTGCAAACTTTTTCAGAGCTTCAACTGAAGTCGCCCAGGAGAAGCCCTTCAAGGAAGCTTCCTCCATTTTCATGTAGTCCTGACCTTCGGAAAAGCCAAACCTTTGATCGTCGCATCCATCTTCTGATTGTCGAAAGCAACTGCAACGCGCTCGATACCGCCCTTACCCTTCGATGCATCAGTTGGCTCGATCTTCATGCCGAGCATTTCAACATCGCCCTTGCCGATGGTGTCGAACAGTGAGCTCACCTGAAGAATAAGCTCGCGCGTTTCTTCCGGCGAAAGTTCATCCGCATTTTCAAGGGACTGGAGCTTCTTCAAGGTTTCGGTGAACGGCACGGCAGGCATACGAGCCGTGAAACCATTGCTGCGAATTTCATCATAGCTGAAGCTCGCATCCTTCGTCTTCATGACGATATTCTTCGCCGAGAAAGGACCGTAGACGGGCTTTGCTTCCTTGTCGTCCGGGCCTGCCTTTTCGGTATAGAGACGGGCGAGGAAGACACCGTCAATGTCCTTGCCCTCTGCGGCACCCATAGTGCCTGTCATCTTGTCCGCGACTTTTCACCGTCTTCACCAAGCACCTGGATAGTGAAGTCAAAAGCCGTGCCGCCCGCCGTATAACGAGCAACCTTACCGAGGTTGATATCTTCCAGTGCAACGTCCTTGTAGACGATGTTCTGTTCATTATTCGCGACGGTCTGGACAACCTTGATTTCCTGCGCAGTCAGGCGCTTTGCCGAGAACCTGCCAACGCGTTCCGGCAGCGTCAGACCGCTATTGCCGAAAGTATCTTTCAGCATGGCGGTATCGAAATTAGCGTCCTCGATTGCCACACTTGGAATGGAAATCTTGTAGTTTCCAATCTCCGTATCAATGCCCGACGCATTCAGCATGCCGGTGAGGAACAGAAACTTGGGGCGACCGTCAACCGAAGCGATCCGAACGTTGGAGCCATCCTTCAGCGGCAACGTCACGTCGCGCAAATGAATACGTCCGAGAAAATCGGCTTCGATGGAAGAGGCCTTGCCGCCACGTTTTTCGCTGCGACGTAATCGTCTTCTCAAGCGTGATCTTATATCCGGTCAAACCGGCGGCAGCGATAGCGATTACCGCAACAGCCGCCCACAGCGCCTTGCGCCCACCCTTACGGGTTCCGTCCTTTGCCTGCTCCACGATGCTGGTCCTTTCAGCGCAAATTAAAACGGTGTCTGTGCAAGCCATTGCCAGAACGAATTCGCAGACGAAAGGGAGGCTTCGACATCGCGTAAATACGGCTGAAACAACTGCTTGAAACACACAGCCTGAATCGGTCAGGCAGACAGATGCTCTAACTACCTGAAATTGCAAGCGCAAGCAGGGTCACAAAAATTTCTCACAATATTTTACAGATTGCTCAAGAAATACATGAACAAAGCAACGGGCCAAGCATTCACATTCTCGATGAAATATCTACGGAGCCATTTCAGCTATTGAACAGGTTACTATCCTTCTCAATCAAACATAGAGATACTGTCAGCCACTCAAAGCGGCTGATCGGGATGCGGAGATGAACCGTAAGCGCCCCAAATGGATTGATCGAAATTCACGATAGCGCCAGTCATCAAGCCGGATTCTTCCGAAGCCAGAAATGCTATCGCGCGGGCAACTTCGACTGGTTCAATCAGCCTTCCGAAAGGCTGGCTCTTAGCCGCTTCATCCAGCCAGTTCTCCGGCGCATTGTGAAACTCGCGTTGGATACGGTCTTCGCCGTCTGATGCCATCCAGCCAATATTCAGGCTATTGATGCGGATCCGATTGCGCAAAACCGAATAGGCTACGTTGCGGGTCAGTGTGTCCAGCGCCCCTTGGAAGCGCAATAAGCCGCAATGAAAGGCTGGCCGCCCATGGACGACATCGAAGAAATATTGACAATCGTTCCCTCGACCTTGTCGCGCCGGAACAGCTTTATCGCTTCCTGAATGAGGAAGAATGGCGCCCGCGTGTTCACCGCAAACAGACGGTCGAACAATTCCGGGCTTGTGTCCAGAATGGTGCCCCGATCCGTCAGACCAGCAGCGTTTACGAGAACGTCTAGCTTTCCAAAAACACGGTCGGCTTCCGAAACGATCTTGCGGCAGTCTTCCACCTTTTCAAGGTCGGCCTGCACGAAGACGGCTTTGGCGCCAAGACTTGCCAGTTGATCGACCTGCGCTCGTCCTTTTCAACCGAGCGCCCACATATGACGAGGCCTGTTGCGCCTCTTTCCGCAAACAGTTTCGCTGTTGCCGCTCCAAGCCCCTGCGTGCTTCCTGTGATGACAGCAACTTTGCCGCTGAATTGTCCGCTCATTCTACGCTCCGAAAATCCCTGTCAAACCCGACCACCCAGTTCAGCAGTCAGGTCGGCGAGTTCCTGTCCGCCCGCCATGAGGCTTTGTAGTTCGTCCATGTCCACATCGTTCTTCGTGCGTGTTCCAAGCGTTACACCGCGATTGAGAACTGTGAACTTGTCACCAACCGCATGAGCATGACGAACATTATGCGTAATGAAGATCACACCAAGCCCGCGTGAACGCACGAGATTGATGTATTTGAGAACCATAGCGGTTTGCCGCACGCCCAAGGCAGAGGTCGGTTCATCGAGGATCAGCACTTTCGCGCCGAAGTAAACGGCACGAGCAATCGCCACACATTGGCGCTCACCACCGGAAAGCGTTCCGACAGCCTGCTGCGGATCACGGACATCGATCCCGATCTTGCGCATCTCCTCACGCGTTACTTCTTCGGCCTGCTGCGTGTCGAACCAGCGGAACGGACCGACACCTTTGGTCGGTTCGCGTCCGAGAAAGAAATTGCGCATGACCGACATCAGCGGGATCATCGCAAGATCCTGATAAACGGTTGCAATGCCATGATCCAGCGCATCGCGTGGGCTTTTGAAGATGACCGGCTTCCCTCGACCAGAAACTCTCCGCTGGTCGGCTTGTGAACACCAGAAAGCGTCTTGATCAGGGTTGATTTGCCTGCACCATTGTCGCCAAGCAGACAATGCACCTGTCCCGCTTCCACGCTCAGCGAGACGCCGTTCAACGCAATGACCGGACCGAAATGTTTAACAAGATTGCGAACTTCAATTATGGGTGTCGTCATGGTAACTCTCCCTCTCAGCGCTCGCCGGTCGCACGCTTGCGAATGAAATTATTGAAGAGCACCGCGATCAGAAGCATTCCTCCCAAGAAGACCAGATACCAGTCCTGATCGATCTGGGTATAGGTCAGCCCGATCAGCACCATGCCGAAGATGATCGCGCCGAAGAACGCACCAATTGCAGAACCATAGCCGCCGGTCAGCAGACAGCCGCCGATAACCGCAGCGATAATCGCCTCGAACTCCTTTTGGAAGCCACGGCGCGCATCGGTTGAACCAGCATCCAGAACGGTAAGGATAGCCACCAACGCCGCAGCCATTGCCGTGCACATGAAGAGTGTCGTCTTGACGCGTCGTACGGGGACACCGGAATTGCGTGCAGCCAGAGCGTCGCCACCGGCCGCGAAAATCCAGTTACCGAAGCGTGTGCGCACCAGCACATAGGTTGCGATAAGGGCAATGGCGATGAACCAGAGAACCTCGACCGGCACACCTTTACCGAAGGCTCACCATTGGGAAATTTGTCAATCAGATCGTTTTCAGCCATCCAGGCGAAAAGTCCCTGAAAAGCATCGCCGGAAAACAGGCCCGCAAGATAACTGCCCGCTACAGCTTCCTTCACGCCGCGCAGCTGCGTAGCGCCACCTGTTGCCCATTTCAGCCCGACTAGCGACAGACCACGCAAAATGAACAGAAACGCGAGCGTCACAATAAATGATGGCAATCCAGTACGGATAACAATCTGCGCATTCACCACACCTACGAATGCAGCAAACAGCAGCGTGACGATGATGGCGACACCAAGCGGCACCTGCCAGACGACCAGAGCAGCCGCAAAGATCAGGCCTGCAAAAGCTACCATCGAGCCGATAGACAAGTCGAATTCACCGCCGATCATGAGAAGCGCTGCAGCGACCGCCAGAATTCCAAGCTGCGAAGCAGGCGCCATGAAATTCATGATGCCGGCAGCAGTAAACATCGCCGGATTGGCAACTGAAACGAAAAGACCGTAATTAGGATCAGGCCGGATACCGCTCCTAATTCCGGTCGGCTCAGGAGCCGTTGCATCGGGCTCGCCGACTGAAGCCGCTCATCCTTCGATAGCGCCGCTGTGTTGGCCTTTTCATGGGGAAGTGGCTCACTCATGATCTTCTCCTGATGCATTCTGGGTACAGAGACCGTTCCCGCCCATTTTCATGGGCGGGTTCGATATCAGATGGTCGAAACGATGCTTACCGGATGCCCTTGGCCGAAAGTTCCACGACCTGCTTGGCCTTGTCCTTGGTGATCAGGTTCGGGCCCGACGGGACATTGCCACCCGGCATCAAACCGTACTTCGCGTTAAGCGCGAGGAACGATACCGGAAGATAGCCTTGCAGGAACTGCTGCTGGTCGATGGCGAAATCCGCCTGTCCCTTTCGACAGCTTCCAGGAAGCCCGCCGACATATCGAACGTCGCAACATGGATTCCACTGCGACCGCTTTCGGCAGCGGCTTTCACAGCCGGTTCACCTGCCAATGTCGCATTGAGCGTCAGGATTGTGTCGACGGCAGCGTCAGATGCCAAGGCAGCACGAACCTTGGCTTCGTTTTCAGCAGGATCGGTCGATGTCGGCAGAACCGTTACATCGCCAAAGCCTTCCTTGAAGCCTGCGCAGCGCTGATCGAGCGAAACGTTACCCACTTCCTGATTGACGCAAATGCCCTTCTTGCCGCCAGCATTCTTCAATGCTTCGCCTGCGACCTTACCGGCATCGAATTCATCCTGACCGACATGCAGCAGAGCGCCAAGCTTCTTCGAGGCATCGGAGCCGGAATTCATGGAAATGACCGGAATACCAGCTGCTACAGCACGCTGGATCGACGGTCCAAGCGCATCCGCATCTGGAATGGAAACCACAATACCCTGTGGCTTCTGGTTGATCGCGGCGTCGATAAGCTGGGCCATCTGCACCATGTCAAAGGTTTCCGGTGCACGATATTCGACTTTCGCGCCCGTATCCTTCGCCGCTTCGGCAACGCCGTTCTTCACGACAGACCAGAACGGGTCCGAAGCCTGACCATGGCTGACGACGACGATATTAATATCGGCCGCGTGAGCTGCGAAAGACGCAGCCAGCAAGGCCACCCCGGCTACGGCCGACTTCAATAGAGATTGCATGTTCACTCCTCCCTTGTCCGGCACTCCCCGCCGGTTTGCGTTAACGCTTTACCTTCCGCCTGCTGTATTCCGGCGCTCCTCCAAGCTTTTACCCGTGAACACATGCAGATCATGGATCTTTTCAATAGAATGAAACATTCATAACAAACTCTTGTAGAATTATAATTCCATTTCTGATAGCTCATGTCAATCGCATAAGCTGCCGACGATATGCTTATTTCCCAAAGGAGTTGCGCAGCGCCAAACGCTTCGACCATCGTTTCTGGAGGAATGACAATGGCTGATAGGGCTGAGGTTGTGGTGGCGGGCTTGATCGGGTCCGGCTTCATGGGCAAGACGCACGCCCTTGCGCTTGCTAACGTCAATCGCGTTTTCGACCTACCTATCGATGTGCAGCTTCACACATTGGCCGATGTGAATTCTGAAACGGCGTCAAAAGCCGCAAAACAACTGGGATTTGCAAATGCCACTGGAGATTGGCGGGAATTGATCACCAACCCGGATATCAATCTCATCGACATCACGACGCCAAACCGGTTTCACAGGGAGATGGCGCTCGCCGCCATTGAAGCGGGCAAACACGTCTATTGCGAAAAGCCGCTTGCGCCCACCGCTGCCGAATGCCTCGAAATGACGCTCGCCGCGGAACGGAAAGGTGTTCAGACTGCCGTTGGGTTCAACTATCTGAAAAATCCGATGATAAAACTGGCCAAGGAAATCATCGACAGCGGAGAGCTAGGTGAAATTCGCAATTTTCGCGGTATTCATGCCGAAGATTTCATGGCCGATGCTCGCATTCCGTGGACCTGGCGGCTTGATCCGGCAGGTGGTGGCGGAGCGCTAGCCGATATTGGCAGCCATATCATCGCGGCTGCGCGCTATCTTGTCGGGCCGATAGAAGCTGTTATGGGGAACGCAGTCACTATTATTAGCGAGCGCCCAGATAGTTTGCACCTTTCGCAGATAAAACCCGTCGAAGTAGACGATGCCTGCCACGCTTTCATGCATTTTGAAAACGGGGCAACCGGCACACTCGAAGCAAGCTGGATCGCCAGCGGACGCAAGATGCAGCACGATTTTGAGATTTCGGGATCGAAGGGTTCCCTATTCTTTTCACAGGAGCGCTTCAACGAACTCGACCTGTTTCTCTTTTCCGACAGAAAAGGACAGCAGGGCTTCCGCAAGATTTTCGCAGGGCCTGAACACGAACCCTATGGTGCATTTTGCGTAGCGGGTGGCCACCAAATCGGCTTCAACGATCTCAAAACGATCGAAGTTCGTGACTTCCTGCTTGCCATTGCGGGACAGAAGAACAATCACGCCGATTTTCGCGAAGGATATGAAGTCCAGAAAACCGTGGAAACGATCTATGCTTCTTCCCGCGAGAGTCACTGGAAGAATGTCTAGCCTATACGAGAGGTCGGATGGACGATGAACTCGCCATCCACCATCATGATTTTCGCTCGAATACCATAGACGTCGTGCAGCAACTGTGGCGTGAGAACTTTCGTTGGCTCCCCATCTGCAACGATACGTCCCTTGTCGAGCAAAATAAGGCGCGTGCAATGCTGTGCCGCAAGGCTCAACTCATGCAATGAGGCGACAACAGTCCTTCCCTCCTTCGCGAGCTCGGCAAAACTTTCCATCAATCCAAGCTGATGAGAAGGATCGAGCCCGGCTACCGGCTCATCAGCGAGTATTACGGGCGTATCTTGCGCCAGAACACGCGCAATCAGCACTCGTGCCCGCTCTCCACCGGAAAGCTCGATCGCCGACCTTTCCCGAAATCGGGTAACGTCCATACGCTGCATTGCAGTCTCGATGAGAGCTTTATCCTGTGCACTCATGCTCGCAAAACCGGCTTCAGGGCAGAGCGTCCCAAAGAAACAAGCATCTCCACTGATACCGGCCACGCAACATCACGCTCCTGCGGCAGATAAGCGAGGTTCCGCGCTTTTGTTGAAGCGCTCATGTAGCGCACATCGCCCGTGTCGAGCGAAATATCCCCGCTGGACCTCACAAGTCCCACAATGGCGCGCAACAATGTCGTTTTCCCGGCACCGTTGGGTCCGATCAGCCCGATGAATTCACCGCCATGAATATCGAAACTTGCGTCGCTGAGTGCCGCCTTCCCGCCAAGCGTAACAGAAAGATTTTTATCGAAAGCGATGTCATACAAGCTGCCTCCGATACTTGAACACAAGCCATAGAAAGAATGGTGCGCCAATGATTGCCGTCAGAACGCCCAGTTTCAGTTCACGCCCCGGCATGACGACACGCACCAATACGTCAGCCGCCAACAACAGGGCGGCCCGCCGAAACCGCTTGCAACCAGCAATCGTGATGGACGCGCACCGACAAGCGGACGCAGAAGATGAGGAACGACCAGCCCTACGAAACCGATGGCACCGGCAACAGCGGTGGAAGCACCCACGCAGGCAGCTGTACCCAGCACGGCAAAAGCTGCACACGAGCCAGATTAACGCCCATCGTGGCTGCAGCATCTGCCCCAGTGTCAGACCGTCGAGTGATCGTCCGAGTGCCAGAAGCATCGCCCAGCCAATAAGGATAAATGGTGCGGAGAGAACCACATGCGTCATTGATCTATCAGCCAGCGATCCCAACATCCAGAAGACGATTTCCATTGCGGCAAACGGGTTGGGCGACAGGTTGAGCGCCAGCGCCGTCAATGCACCGGCGAGACTGGTCACCGCGACGCCTGCCAATATGACCGCAAGCGTACCGGCATTGCGTCCCGCCAGAAGCTTGACAAGAAACACCGACACGAAAGCGCCTGCCAGTGCGAGCAGCGGCAAGGCCAGCGGAAACAGAAGCGACAGGCCGCTATAGATAGCAATGACAGCGCCGAATGACGCAGATGCGCTCACTCCAAGCAAACCCGGTTCCGCGAGCGGGTTGCGTAAATAACCTTGCAAAGCAGCTCCAGACAATCCGAGCGAGGCTCCGATGAGGAGCGCAAGCAGTGCCGAGGCAAGCGAATTTCGCGCATGACCAGCACGATCATTTCGCTGTCATCACCCAAAAGCGCCTTGAGGCTGTCAGGGATACTGATCGCCGCCGGCCCGGTCAGCAACGAAACAATGAAGAGCAAAACCACAAGCATGGCCAGCCCGCCGAGCAGAAGATAGAAGCGGTTACGTTCAGTCACGCGCCGCCTCCGCAAGTTCCGCCACGGCTTCAACGCTGAATGGCCCACCGCAAACCGTCAGATTATCCGCTATCGTCACCGCTCTCACCTGTTTTTCAAGCGCCCGCAACGCCGGATGTTCGAAATTCTCGAAAGCCAGCGCAGGCGCACGATCTCTTGAACTACGCACCAGAATATCCGGCTTTTCGAGCACCAGCTTTTCCAACGGCAGCGGAGCAGAACCGCTAACGCCTGCCTTGTCAGCCAGATTATCAAGTCCGGCAAGGCGCACAGCTTCATCGACCAGCGTTCCCCGGCCAGATGTGTAACTATTGGCATAGTAAAGCACGACCGTCTTGCGGAGGACTGGAGGTCGAATTGCCGCCAAAGCAGCTTTCATTTTGTCGATTTCCCGACTTGCTTCTGCCTTTCTTCCGAGCAACTCACCCATGCGGCGCAGATGGTCTTCTATATCACCGAACGAGCGGGCCGGCGCAAACTCTTCCACACGAACACCCAGCCTCCGCAGCAGCCCAACCGTTGCTCTCGACGAGAATGTTCCCGCCAGCACAAGATCAGGTTTCATCAGAAAGACTTCTTCGGCCTGCGCATGGTTGACTGGCAACTCCCGGGCTTTCGCAGCCACGACAGACAGCTCCGGGTCCTGCGACAAGTACGAAACCGACCGCAACTGGCCTTCATTAGCCAGCAGCAATGCCAGCTGATCGGTGCATACGTTGATGGAAACGACGTGCCGAGGAATGTCCGCCGCATCTGCCGAATTTCGAACGAATAGGGCCAGCCCGCCGCGAGGCAGAAGCTGGTGATCCATTTTGCGGACGCCCTTTTCATTCTCTGTTCAACCTCAGAAATTGCGAGTCAATCCGACATTGATTGTGCGTCCCGGTGCAATATAGCCAGAGCTGCTCTGATAGTCCTTGTCAAAGATATTCTCGACTGAGAACTTCAACTGCGATTGTTTGTCTATGGAATAGAGTGCCACGAAATCAGCCGTCACATAATCTCCAAGTTTCTTGCTGTTCGCGGCATCGACATAGCGCGAACCGCCATAGATCAATCTCGCAGTCAGATCGAGCTTTTCAATTGGCTTGAAGTTGATCTCAGCCGCTGCCTTGAAACGTTCGCGATAGGGAAGATCTTTATCCGTATCCTTATCGATTGGCTGTTTCAGATCAACCGATCCCTTGACGCCCCAGCGGTCATCAAAACGATGCGCCAATGTGGCTTCGAAGCCCGTAACCTTCGCGCTAGCGACGTTGTAGGGCAGATAAGATGGCGCGGTGCTCATGATCGCATCGCGCAACCATGTCTGATAGAACGCCATATCAAGGCTTGTCGAAGCCGTAGCCTGCCAGTTCAAGCCAACTTCATACGAACGGACTTTTCCGGCTGCAAATCAGGGTTGGCGAAGCCCGGATAATAGAGTTCGTTGAATGTTGGTGCCCGAAAACCCGTGGCATAGGATGACCGTAAAACAAGGTCTGGCAGAACTTCATAACTCGTACCCAGATTATAGGTCACGACATCGCCAAACTGGCCGTTATGGTCATAACGCAGCCCGCCATCGAAGCGCAGCGCCTCATATTCGAGCGAATATTGACCGAATACAGCAGCCAGATCGCGGCTGGTTTCATCATAAGCAACGGTGGTGTTGATCTCCTCACGATAAGCTTCCACACCAGCGGTCGCGGTGTGGTTGACCGTGCCGGTGTCAAAACTCTTTTCGGTCGAGGCAAAGACACCATAACGCTTGGTTTCAAACCGGTCCGAACCGCTCACGCCTTTCCGGAAATTGCGGCTGTTGTCGATACCGGTGCTGAATTCCAGCGTAGACGACCAATCCGCCGTATGATCGATGCGCGTTCCGATCTTGCCCGTAAATGCGGTGCTATCGGCCTGGTTCGGTGACGGCGCCTTGGCGTCATACTGATTGCGCCCACGGCTAAGGAGACCATCCGCATAAATTTTACCCCAGTCGAAATCCTTCGACAGGGCAAAGTTGAAAGAGCCTTGCAGGAATCCGTCGCGATCCGGTTCATGGCCATAGGCGTCCGATGTGGTGAAGTCGTATCCCTGCGTGCCGGTTATAGCTGCGCCAAAAGCATAGTCGATACCGTCGTTGCTTCGCCCCTGAATAGACCCGGAAGCATAGCCACCCCACGGATGGCTGACACCGGTAGAAAGACTACCGCACCAGGAGCGCTCACCGCAGGCTCCGCCCTGCTTGGTGATGATATTGATCACTCCACCCATGGCATCGGCACCGTATTGCGCAGAATGAGAGCCTTTGGCAATTTCAACACGGTCGATGGAACTCAGAGGAATGTTCGCAAGCGCGGTTGCACCGGTTGTCGCCGACGCTGTGCGCACACCATTGATGAGAACGACCGTCTGCTTGGAAGACATGCCGCGCATGTAAATATCCGACGACGAGCCCTGCCCGCCATTCGTCTTTACGGAGATACCGCTATAGGACTTCAACAACGATTGCAGATCGGGAGCGGCCGAGCGTTCTATGTCCACTGAATCGATGACTGTCACCGACGAGGTCGAACGCTGCAGCGAAGACGCGCGGCGCAATGGTGTGACCACGATTGTATCAAGAACGACGACGCCATCGCTGTCCGGCGGACTTTTAGCAAGCGCCGCGGACGGCGGCGCAAGAATACTGGCCGATACCAATAGAACTGATGATTTCAAAGATGCATTTTCCTCAACCCGCCGAACCGGAGACCGATACCGGCTTTTCCTCGCACCGCAGGTTGAAGTGATATTGGCACTGAAGCGCCCTTCTTCCCGACGGCAACATTTCAACAATGTCACCGCCACGGACAGCCGCGCCTGGACACACCCCGTATCCATGCATGGGTGACCGGATACGGCAGGTCTCCTGACTTCCGGGTCGTCACTTTCCCTCCGCCTTCCCGAGCGCATCGATTGCTCTCAGTGGCTTTCACCGCTTGCGCGGCTGTGGAGGATAGCTCTCCGGTTACAGTTGCGGGGCAGTCGCGGCATCAGCCAAATGGCTTCACCGTGTTCCTTTTCATCCGCCTGAACAGCGGAACCGTTTCCTGAGAATTGCGATAGCAACATGGTTAAGGATTCGCAACTCCGCTAAAGCGCAATCCAGCACAGAAAACTGAATCACATTCGCAAGGAATGGATTCAGCCTCCTGTTTTCAAAGAATTTTCCTATCGCAGGAATGCACGGAAACGCTGGAGCGCGAAGTAGAACAACACTGAGCCAATGACAATCAGTGCCAGAAATTGCGGCCAGACGACGCTCAACCCTGCTCCACGAAACAGGATCGATTGCGCCAATATGACGAAATGCGTATTCGGCGCTGCCAGCATGATTGTCTGGATGATTTCCGGCATGCTTTCGCGCGGCGTTGTCCCCTGAAAGTACTTGCAACGGCAATAGCACCAGCATGAGCAACATTCCGAACTGCGGCATCGAACCAGCCGCAGTGGCCAGAAAAATACCAAGGCCGGTCGTTGCGAAAAGCTGGAGCGCTGCACCAACGAGAAACAGCAATACCGAACCATAGATCGGAACGGCAAGTAGTCCCTGCACCACGAAAACCAATGCAAATGCCGAGGCAACCAACACGACCAGCCCCATGGACCATATCTTGCTGACCATAATTTCAACCGGCGTTACCGGCATCACCAGCAGATGTTCTATCGTTCCGTGTTCGCGTTCCCGAATGAGCGCGGCGCCCGTCAGAATGATCGATAGCATTGTGACCGACGAAATCACATTGTTGATCGCGCCGAACCAGCCCTTGTTCAAATCCTGATTGAACCGCGCTCTGAGATTGAGATCAACGGGCGTTTGCGCACTGCCGCGATAGTGATTGAGAAATTCGCTCACTTCACTCGAAACAATCGACTGCACATAACCACCACCAGTAAAGGCCTGGCTCATCCGGGTCGCATCGACATTGAGCTGGATCGTCGGTGAACGTCCCGCCAGAAGATCACGTTGGAAATTCGGCGGTATGTTCAGTGCAAATGTATCAAGCCCCTCATCCATCCGGGCATCCATTTCGTAGGATGAAATCAGCTTCGGCGGTACGAAATATGGCGGATAAAATGCCGTCGTGATCCGGCTCGAAACAGGCGACTGATCTTCATCGACAATCGCTATCGCCGCATTGTTGAGAGTCTCAGGCATCGCTTTCGAAGCCGTATAAATAGCAAGCGTAAAGGCATAGACGATCAGGATCAGCAGCATTGGATCGCGCACCAGACCGCGCAGTTCCTTCACGCCAAGCTGGAATATGTTGGATATCCGCATCTTAGCTCGCCTGTTTCTTGAGAAGAACGATAGCGAGCGCCATGAGAACCGGCACCGCAATCAGCAGCGGCAAAACGAGCCTGCGAGATCGGCAAACCCCAAGGCCTTGGAGAAAACCCCGCGCGAAATGGTTACGAAATAGGTCGCCGGATAGATTTTGCCGATGAACGCGCCCGCACCTTGCAGCGACGACACGGGATCAATAATGCCTGAATATTGCACAGCCGGAATGAGTGTCAGAAGCGCCGTTCCGAAGATCGCTGCGATCTGGCTGTTCATGAAGGTGGACAGCACCAACCCCATGCCGGTCGCAATCGTGACATAGAGAAGCGCCGCCAGCGCATAAGTCGGGAAGCTTCCGTAAACGGCACCCGGAAAATAAACACCGCAAAGGCTGTCAGCATCAGGAAATTCAAAAATGCCAGCCCGATATAGGGCAGTTGCTTGCCGAACAGAAACTCGAATTTCGTCACGGGCGTTACGTAAAATTGATAATCGACCCCAATTCTTTTCGCGAACGACGCTCAACACTGCCAGCATCGAAGGGATCATGAGTAGCAGCAACGGAATCACCGCCGGCACCATTGCCACGAGGCTTTGCACATCGGGATTATAGCGGTAGCGTATCTCTAAGTTGAAACTGCCGACATTCGCCACACTACCGTAGAGCTCACGGGCTTTCTGCGTCAGCCAGTTGGCATGCATGCCCTGAACATAGCCTTTGATCGTCTCGGCTCGTGTGGGCATAGCGCCGTCAATCCAGGCGGCAACCTCCACCGAGCGCCCACGCATGACATCTGCGGCGAAATTCGGCGGTATCTCGATAGCCAGACTGATCTCACCATCACGCATTCGTCGGTCCAGATCATCGTAGTCGGTTATTGGAGGCTGTTCGGAAAAATAGCGCGAACCTGCAATCTGCTGCGTATAGTCACGGCTTATCGTCGTATCGTCACGGTCGAGTACCGCAAATTTCAGATCCTCGACATCCAGGTTAATACCATAGCCAATGACAAACATCAGGATAACGCTACCGAGAATAGCCAATGTTGCACGGATCGGATCGCGTTTCAGTTCCAGCGCCTCGCGCCGCGTATAGGCCAGCATTCGCCGCAGGTCCGGCAACCAGCTTGACGCCTTCTTTGGGTGCGTCTCGCCTATCTCTGTCGTCGGTTCTGGGAGAATTGCAGGCGACGCCACTGTTTGTTCTGTCTCGCCAATAGCCTCCTGAAGATATGCGACGAAAGCTTCTTCCAGAGTCTTAGCATGGCGACTTTCGGTAATCGCCTTAGGCGTATCGCTAATCAGAACTTTACCTGCATGCATCAGCGAAATCCGGTCGCAAAGCTCGGCTTCATTCATGAAATGGGTAGAAACGAAGATCGTAACATTGTCCTTGCGCGACAGATCGGCGAGGATTTGCCAGAAAGCATCGCGAGCGACCGGGTCCACACCTGATGTCGGCTCATCAAGAATGAGAATATCAGGTGAATGGATCAAAGCCACAGCCAGTGACAGGCGCTGGCGGATACCGAGCGGCAAGGCGTCGGGTAAGGAATCCATGACCTCAATAAGATCGAAGCGTTCGGTCAATTCCTGAATACGGCGCTCGGTCAGATCCGGTGCCATATCGAACAATTTGGCATGGAGTTCCAGATTCTGACGAACAGTCAACTCTGAATAGAGCGAAAACGCTTGCGACATGTATCCGACATGGCGACGTATATCGATATCCTTGGGATCAACCTCTCGCCCGAACAGCCGCGCCGTTCCCTCACTGGCAGGTAACAACCCGGTCAAAACCTTCATGGTCGTGGTCTTGCCGCAACCGTTGGACCCCAGAAACCCGAAGATTTCACCACGCGGAATTCGAAAACTTACATTGTTCACGGCAGTGAAGTTGCCGAAGCGAACGGTGACGTGTTCTGCTTCGATTGCGATCTCAGCATCCGCGCCGAAGTCGCGATGTGGAATTTCGATATCCTGATGGCCTTTTCGCAATTCTTCCGGCAAGAGCGCGATAAAAGCCGCATCGAGATTTGGGGTGTTGGTGCGCTGCAGCAATTCGTGCGGTGTACCCGTCGCCAGAATCTGCCCATCATTCATAGCGACCAGCCAGTCGAAACGCTCGGCCTCTTCCATATAGGCCGTGGCGACGATGACACTCATTCCGGGACGATCCTTGCGGATGTCATCGATCAGTTCCCAGAACTGGCGTCGAGACAATGGGTCAACGCCGGTTGTCGGCTCGTCGAGAATGAGCAGATCAGGATCGTGGATCAGCGAGCAGCAGAGGCTGGTCTTCTGCTTCATCCCGCCTGATAGCTTGCCAGCCGGACGATCCGCGAATGCCGACATGCCCGTGCGCGCCAGAAGATCGGCGATGCGACGCTCACGCTCTTTTCGATTATGTCCGAACAGCCGTCCGAAAAGTCGATATTCTCGAACACCGAAAGTGTGGGATAGAGGTTCTTTCCAAGTCCCTGCGGCATATAGGCAATGCGGGGATAAGCGGACTGAAGGTGGCGCTTGTCAGAAATATCACCACCGAGAACCTCAATGCGTCCCTGTTGCATCGTTCGCGCTCCGGCGACCAGCGATAACAGGCTCGATTTTCCAACCCCGTCAGGCCCGATCAAACCAACCATGCAACCAGTAGGAATATCAAGATTGACCTCGCGCAGTGCATGCGTTTTCCCGTAGGACAGCCCTACGCCCTGCGCCTGAACAACAAAGCTGTCGTTACCAGCGCCAGCTTTGACAGGAACGTCGTTCATTTCACGGTTTCCGCAAGATTTTTCGGCCACTCAGCATTAGGGTCAAGCTTGACATAAGCCATGCCCGGCAATCCGGTTTTCACCTGCTGGATATATTTTTGAAGCAGTTCTTGCGGGATTTTCGCCTTTACGCGGAACATCAGCTTCTGGCGCTCTTCCTCCGTTTCAACGGTCTTCGGCGTAAATTGAGCCACGTCAGCCACAAAGCTGATCTTTGCTGGAATGACATATTGCGGCGCGGCATCGAGAACAATCCGGGCATCGGCACCCATGGCCACCCGCCCGGCCTGCGCCGTCGGTAGAAAGAAGGTCATATAAACGTCGCTGACGTCGACAAGATTGAGCACCCTCCCACCTGCGGAAAGTACTTCCCCGGTTGGGCAACGCGGTATTGAACACGTCCCGGCTTCGGCGCTCTCAAGGTAGCGTCGTTGATGTCGGCTTCAATCGTTGCAATCGCCGCTCTGGCAGCCTCGACGGATGCCTCGGCATCCACGACCTGTGCCTTGGCAGCTCAATGGCTGCTTCCGTGGCCGCAAGCTGCGCCTTGGCTGCACCAACAGCCGCTTCTGCACCCTGCGCCGTGGCGCGATCATCGTCGAGAACCTGTTGCGAAACGGTGCGCGATTGCGTCAATTGCTGGGAGCGAGCCAAACGACGCTGGGCAGCATCCAGTTGCGCTTCCCGCTGTGCCACGATCGCCTCTGCAGCCGTGTGCTCGGCTTCGCGCTGCGTGACAAGACTGCGCGCCGTCTCTATACCAATCTCTGCCCGGCGCAATTGCGCCTCAGCCTGCTTGCGCTGACTTTCCAACTGATCCGTATCCATGCGTGCGAGAATGTCATTTGCCTGCACGAAATCGCCCTCATCTGCGAGGATTTCGCGAATACGCCCCGGACTCTTCGTCGAAATATCGATCTCAACCGCCTCGATGCGACCGTTGCCCTTGGCGATATCTTCCGGCAACCCATCGCCGTTCAGCGCTTTCCAAGCATAATATCCACCCGCGGCAAGGACGATAATCGCTCCTGCCAGTATCCATTGCTTACGGTTGAAAGCCATAATGAAACACCCTCATTGCCATCGTCGTCACAATGCCGTCTTCAAATGAAGCACCGGCAAGCGGTCGCTGCTTGCAAGGGGTTTCATTATCCCCGCCCTGCCTCTGGCATCGGCCAGAACCTTTTGGGAGGATATGGAACTACCTTTTCATTTAGCAACCGGTGAATTGGGGAGCGATCCAAAACGCAAACTCCCGGTTGGATCTGCTCTAACCACGGTGGCAATCGTCCGCCTTGATTAGGATCAAGAACCGCTAAAATATGTAACAAGGTTGTTGGAGACGCGGGTGCTGATTTGATGAAACAGAGGGGAGCAACGCCGACAGCACCCGCTGGCTGTCGATAGGCGACGTTACGGAAAGATCGCGCTCATGCGCTCGACAGATTGATTTGCCGGGGTGCCATTCGAGTAGGGCCTCAGCACCCCGGGTCACCGACTCTGGTGGAAACCGGCAACGATTGTTAGTTAGCACCCGCTCAAACGAAGCTCTTTGATTTCAATCAAACAAGCCACAATTCAGCAATCCGTCATCATTTTTTCCGTCAACTTTCCGCGGCCCGCATTTGCCCCACGTCGTCTTCAGATAGTTCGACACAGCTTCGAGCTTCGGGTCAGAGAGGAACCCTGACGAAAGAGAATGCTCCCTTTCACCTCTGGCAAAGATTCATTGAGTTCTAACTGGCGTTTAATTTCGGTTACGCCCTCACCCGCCTGCCAACTAGGCTCAAGTGTGGTTCCGGAGCCCGCCCGATAGAGTGCCAAGCCGATATAGAGATCAGTCTTCGTACCGCGAACCGTATCGGCCCACCATTTGGCAATCGTCCCATAGGACACATCTTTGCGGCCAAAGGACCAATAAATCTGCGGCGCGATATAGTCGATCATGCCTTCTTTCACCCAACGCCGGGTGTCAGCAAAATCTCCGTCATAGTTGGTTTTCCGGCACGGGTTGCAGAACCGCGCGTATCCTCCGCAGCGTTGCGCCATACACCGCTCGGGCTGATACCAAAACGGACATTTGGTTTGGTGGCTTTTATCCTGTCTGAAATTTCCCGCACCAGCGTATGGGTATTGTAGCGGCGCCATTCATATTTGCTCGAAAAGCGTGTGCCAAACCGTGCATATGATTTGTCATCGTTAAGTTTCGACGATGCTGTTTCGTAGTAGAAATAATCATCGAACTGAATGCCGTCGACATCATATTTCTGCACGACCTCTGTCGTCACATTCGTCACCCACTCGCGAACCGCCGGAATACCGGGATCGAGGACATAACGGTCGGCTGAAACACCGACCCAATCTGGATGGGACTTGAAAACACTGACTGGCGACTCGTTTGACGAATTCTGCAATTCCTTGCGGGTAGACGGCTTCGTATCCATTGAGACACGATAAGGATTAAGCCATGCATGCAGTTCTATGCCGCGCTTATGCGCTTCGTGAATTGCAAACTTCAGCGGATCAAAGCCCGGATCTTTACCGAGAGTTCCAGTCAGATAGGAAGACCACGGCAAATAGGATGACTGGTAAAATGCATCGGCAGTCGGCGAAACCTGAAAAATGACGGCATTGATACCATGCTCGGATGCTTCATCAAAAGCTTGAGCAATTCCTGCTTCTGGCGCTTTATGCGTTCGGCATCGTTCTCAATGCGGGATGAACTACGCGACGGCCAATCCAGATTGAGAACTGTCGCTATCCAGCTGGCATGAAATGTGTCGCAGTCGAGAGGCATGAAATAGTTCCGTCTAAACAACTTGTCAGGCAAGGGGTTTGATATGGCTCTTTAACGCATTAGCTTAAAGATAGAAAAACAACAGCGAGGGCAGCATGTACAAGAATATTCTCGTAACGACCGATGGGTCAGAGTTTGCAGAGCGCGGCTCGTCCACGCATTTAAACTGGCACATAAAGTCGGTGCGAAGGTGACAGTATTGACTGTAACCGCCCCTATTCCGTTTCCGGACTTCCGGGCGGCTGGACGGATAGCCCTGCCTTCATTGAGCGCTTCGAGCAGGAATGGAACGAATATGCCGATAAAGCTCTCACTCGCGCTCGCGAACTGGCGGCTGAAGCTGAAGTCGGGATTCATACATTGCATGAGGTCGCCCCGCATCCGGCGACATCCATCATTGAGACAGCCAAGGAACTGCGCAACGATCTTATCGTCATGGCTTCCCATGGTCGTCGCGGACTGAAAGGAATGCTTCTCGGCAGTCAAACCTATGAAGTCCTCACTCGCGGCAACACGCCAGTTCTGGTGGTAAAATAAAGCAATATCGAAAAGGCCCGAAAGTATCGGGCCTTCTTCGCTATCAGCCAGTCTGATGACCTGTTGCGCTGTCGATATCGATACGGAAGAAGATCGGATCGAGTTTCCGTTCTTTCCCGTCCTTCGCAATCGTCTTTATATATGCTGGCTCCCACCACGTCGGTTCCGACGCCATAAGCGCGACGATCGAGTTCTTCTCGTCCTCACGTTCGATCTCCCGATAGCGGCCGTTCAATACAACGGTACGCCAATTGGTCCGGATTCGATATGATCGAAAAGAATGCAAACCGCATCGTTCTTGCGCAGAGCTTCGGTCTTCTGCCCATCGGTAGTAAAAGAATAGAGCGAACCACCGCTGAACCGGAAACTGAGCGGTATGATAAACGGACGATTATCGAGAACATAAGCCAGCCGCCCCAGATGGGTGTGCTGTATCATGTCCCGGATATCGTATTCCGACATTTCCCTGATCATCATGACACGCCTCCACTGTTTGCTTATCTATCGATAAACTAACATAGGGCAGCGTTACGGCGTTGACCTTAATCAAAACATAAACGGGGCTAGTCTATCAGACGAACAAACGTCCTTCTGCAATCTTTACTGCGGTGCCTCCAATCCGTGCTCCTGTGAGCTGTTGCTTGGCGACGTCCAGTTCAAGACGAATCCGCGAGGGCCGCCCCATCTCCATTCCCTGCTCGATCCACCATTGCCAGCTGCCATCAACAGGCTTGTCGTTCTTCTGGATCATACCTGCAAAGGCAGCGGCAGCAGAGCCAGTAGCTGGATCTTCATAGAGATTGGCACCAGTTACAAACATACGCGCATGGAAATTGCTGTCGAATAGAATTGTTTCGCGGCAATATACGTAAATTGGTAAAGGTCGGCCATCGACGTGCGGCAGACTTTCGTTCACATAGACCGGGTCAATGGACACTTTTGCTGCCGCAATCAGATTATGCACCGGCACAAGCAGATAAGGCGTGCCCGCACTCCAGACGGCAGGTACATGGTTCTCAAATCCGATCTCATGCGTGCCAAGACCAATCGCGGCGGCGGCCTCCTCCTTCTCGACCTTGACGTCGAGCCTTTCCGGCAACCGAGGCAGATCGAACTCGGCGAATGCGCTGTTCTCACCAAGTATGACACCGCAACGAACAATGCCCACTTTTTCTTCCAAAGCCACGAGCCTGTCCGTTTCGTTGCCCATTTTGCAACGGCGAGCCAGCGACACGGCCGCTCCAACTGTTGGATGTCCAGCAAAGGGAAGTTCGTAGTCGGGTGTGAATATACGTACTGCCGCTTCATGCGCGGGATTGCTCGGCGGAAAAATGAACACCGTTTCAGAAAGATTGAACTCGCGTGCAATGGCCTGCATGCGCGTATCGGTCAAACCTTCGCTATCATGAACGACAGCCAGCGGATTTCCAGTCAGAGCCTTGTCGGCGAAAACGTCGAAAACCTCATAGAATCTGCCGGAAACGGCGGCGTCACTCATCCCTCATTCTCCCTCAACAATGCTCGCAAAACCGACTGCAGGATCGCTTTGTCTCCAATGCTTCGTGCTTTTGCATTATTTGCGAGCATAGCCAATTTCACGCCGCTGTCATCTGCAAGTCTGACCAAGTTTTAGAGATTGTTGAAATGCCAGTCAGCAAAGGCTCGCACGTAAGTTGGCGTGGCCTCACCCATCGTCCCTGCTGCTTGCACCGGTATAATCTCTGCTAATTCGGGCTCCACCTCCACAGACAGGTGTTGTTGAATCCTCGATACCAGCTCCGTCGACGACACATCAAAATAATAACGCCGGAAAAGCGCAATGCTGCGATTGCCAGTCACGAGATTGATCTGCTGCTCCGCGGTGGCATCGTGAAGATCGAGGCCCGTTTCCTCGCGAACCTCCCGCTGCCGATTGGCGTCATAATCGACATATCCGTCAACGATATCATTATCATCCACTGAGCCCGCCGGAAAATAGACCTTTCCGCTCCCGCATTGTGTTCACTCATGCGCCCGGCAATCAAATGCCCTTCACGCGAGACAATCACCCCGACACCGAAAATATGCCACGGACGTTCTTGCGATACGTCACGCCGCCAGTGCATCAGCGTCGCAAAGCTGGTGCGTTTGAAACCGGCCTGAAAAACGCCTCCTTTCAATTCAGCTTCCGGTGCCAGATAGAACTCGCCGTCGAACAAAGTGGGGTTCGTCGCCCGCTCGCGTATCCAGTTCGAAGCAATCGCGTCGCTATTCTCCACGGTATATGACAAAGGACCGGGCAACACCCGGACGTCTGCACTGTCGATAATATGGACGGTGTTTTCCCGGATGTGTTTCATCGCTCAAACCATATTTAGCGTCACTGCGACAGGACAATGATCACTCGCCTTCGGGCGATCCCATCCGGTTCTGGGATAACGGTCGACCTGTTGGTCGGGCGGAAAGATTGTGCGCCAGGGCTGACCACGCCGAATGATGTCCGGAACCGCCTTTTCATTCTTCTTCGCAAATGAAGGAGAAGCCATGATGTAATCGAGCTGGCAAAGATGACGCTCTTGCGGCCCGCGTGTGTGATAAAGCGTCCATCGGTCCATAATGGGGCGGCGTTCAACCAGATTGACAGCAAAGCCATCGGCCAAGAGCACGTCCAGCGCACTTTCTTCTTCAACCATCGGCGTGAACTGATAGCCATTCCATTCGTCACCGCCGATGATGATCCGCTCACGGTAATCATTGAAATCACCGCAAATCAACCAGCGGCGATTTGCAACGTTGGACGGCCCGAACTTATCCTCAATGATACGACGTATGGCGCGGGCTTCCGCGCGCCGCACAGGCAAAGATGCTGTCCGTCCATCAAAGCCGTTACGCGCACCCGTCATTGATTTCAGATGCGTCACGAAAAGCGATATAGGCTTTCCCGCAATGCGAATATCCACATTCAGGCAATCCCGCTTGAAAATACGGTCATGGGGCTCAAGCCCGAGTTCTCCAAGGACAGGCTCGTAGAGACCGAAATCATTGTAGGTTACATAAGCGTAGCTTGTGACTTCATCGATTTCGATAGGCTGTCCGTCCCGTGTCGTGTCGCGCATCATAACGGCGACATCAATGCCGCGGCTATCATTACCGTCTATGAGATATTTATGCCGGAAGCCATGGCCGATCATCTTGAAAAGATAGCTATACTCGAAAGCATTGAGCGCAGCGAGATTATCCACCTCCTGCAGACAAAGAATATCGGCTCTTGTTTCTGCGATAGCGAGAGCTGTCATCTGACGCGTATCGTCTGCGTACGCCACAGCACGCGCCTGCTCGAGAAGGCGATACTGCGCCTCATCATTGATTTCGAACAATTGTAAGGTGCGATCCTGATGCAATTCATTGCGAAAGCCGGAAAAATCGAACCGGCGCATCAGATTTTCGACATTGAAAGTAGCTATGGTAAACATGTCTCCGCAATCTCTGCTTGCCGGGCGATTGGCAAGAGGATGCAACCAATAAATTTCTGCCGAAGCCGTGACTTGGATATAGAATATACCCATATATCGGGAGAACGTTGATTGAAGCGAGCCAGAACGATGCGAAAAATGCTGCGCCTGACAATATTGACCGGACTATTCGTTGCTGGCATTGCAAGTGCGGGTTCAGCCGTCGAACTGCGCAACAGCCAATATCTTCCCTCACTAAAACCAAGCGGACCGTTGATTATCGGCGGTCAGGCAGGTGCCAATCGCACAGATCCGAGCGCTCGTAACTGCTACGGTTCAACGCTTTGTCGGGAGAGTGGGACTTATATTACCGAACACGGCGTATTGAACTACAAGAACGGCGATGCCCTGCAATATAGACGCACAATGCAGCCGCCAACTGCGGGGCGAAACCGAGCAGCAACCATATCCAGTGGTGTTCAAACCGCTATCGCAGCTACCGGACTTCTGACAACACATACCAGCCATTAGCCGGTCCGAGAACAGGTTGCAATTCGCCGTTCCAGTAAGGAAAAGTCGGGTCAAAACCCGACTTTGTATTCGCATCAATCAGGCAGCAGCGGACTTCGTATGGGCCCGTATCAAACGGCCAAGACGCTTGATGCCTTCATCAATCATCTCATCATTGGCGCATGAATAGCTGAGACGCAGTGTGTTGGCACCGGTGCCATCGGCAAAAATGCCCGACCCGGAACAAACGCCACTTTCTCGCTATCGATGGATGCAGCAAGCAGTCCCGCACCATCCATACCTTCTGGCAGCGTAACCCAGATGAACATGCCGCCTTCGGGCTTCGTCCAGCTTGTGGTCTCCGGCATATATTTCGCCAGCGCTTCGAGCATTTTGTCGCGACGGTGCTTATAAACCTTGTGAAGCTTTGCTACCTGAACGCCAAAGCCGTTGCTCGCAACACGCTGAATGGCAATCTGGTTGATCGTAGACGAATGAAGGTCTGCAGCCTGCTTCATCAGAACAAGCTTGCGAATAACCGGCTTCGACGCCACCACATAGCCGACGCGCAAACCCGGCGCCAGCGTCTTGGAGAAAGAGCCGCAATAGATAGTGCGGGTCTTCTCGATGTCGCCATCGTGACGGGCAATGTCGAGTGCCAGGATAGGCGAAATCGCATCGCCATTGTAGCGAAGATACTGATAGGCCGCATCCTCGATCACCGGAATGTCGAGTTCGTCGGCTTGCGCGAGCAGTTTCTCACGACCGGCACGATCGACGGTTTCCCCGGTCGGATTGCTGAAATCGGCAGACAGATAAGCGAACTTGACCTGACCGCCGGCGTTCTTGGCAGCTTCAGCGTAGGACGCTGGGGTACGATTGCCATTGATCGCCAGCGTATCGTAGTTCGGCTCATAAGCGTTGAAAGCCTGCAGCGCTCCGAGATAGGTCGGCGCTGTCACAAGTGCTGTGTCAGCAGGCGACAAAACAGCTTGCCCAGATAATCGAGAGCCTGCTGCGAACCCGATGTGATAAACACATTGTCTTCCGTGCAGGGAATGCCGATCTTGGCAAGCTCTCCGACCAGCCAGGTGCGCAGAGGCTTGTAGCCTTCCGAAACAGAATATTGCAGCGCGGCATTGGCTTCAGGGCCGGTAAGAATATCCTTATAAGCTGCCTGGAATTCTTCGTGCGGGAAAAGCGCCGGATCTGGAATACCACCCGCAAACGAGATGATATCGGGGCGTTCCAGAAGCTTCAGCAGTTCGCGGATTTCCGATGCGCGCATACGTTTCGAGCGCGTTGCAAATACATTTTCCCAGTCCAACACGGGAAATCTCCTCAATTAGACTATCCGTACATTTTACGGAACTTGTAATAGCTAAGTCTCCTCAAAACTTGGCTACTGGATGTGAAGCTCTAGCGCACTTTTCAGCAGACGAGAACAGCTTTTCCCATGCTTCTATGGAATAAAGATATTCGGAATTGTTTTGGCCTTCAAAGTGCACGAAACGAAAAAACTGGCGCCGAATTTGGGTTCTTTTCGTTCGCTATATGCTCGCGGCGGATCCCGTCATGACGCACTATGCATGAAGGGGCGCAAGAAACGCCCCTCTTTTCATGCTTCGTAGAATTCCAAAATCAGATGATATTCCGGCTCTGGCGTTTGCGTCATTTGCAGGCAACCAGAACCTGAACCTCCCTGATCTTAGTTGCGAGCCTTGTCGACCAGCTTGTTCTTTTCGATCCAAGGCATCATGGCGCGCAGCTTGCCACCAACTTCTTCGATCTGATGAGCGTCGTTGAGACGACGGATGCCCTGAAACGTGCGCCGCCGGCCTTCCATTCCTGCATCCAGTCCGAGGTGAACTTGCCAGTCTGGATGTCCTTCAGGACGCGCTTCATTTCAGCCTTGGTTTCTGCAGTGATGATACGCGGGCCAGTGACGTATTCGCCCCACTCGGCAGTGTTCGAGATCGAGTAGTTCATGTTGGCGATGCCGCCTTCGTAGATCAGATCCACAATCAGCTTCATTTCATGCAAGCACTCGAAGTAGGCCATTTCCGGCGCATAACCAGCCTCAACCAAAACTTCGAAACCGGTGCGGATCAGCTCGACAACGCCGCCGCAAAGAACAGCCTGCTCACCGAACAGGTCGGTTTCGCACTCTTCCTTGAAGGTGGTTTCGATAACGCCCGAACGACCGCCGCCAACGCCCGAAGCGTAGGAGAGAGCCAGATCATGAGCATTGCCCGAGGCGTCCTGATGAATGGCAATGAGGCAAGGAACGCCGCCACCCTTCTGGTATTCGCCGCGAACCGTATGGCCTGGGCCTTTCGGTGCGATCATGACGACGTCAACCGACTTCTTCGGCTCGATGAGGCCGAAATGCACGTTAAGTCCGTGGGCGAAGGCGATTGCTGCGCCATCACGAAGATTGTCGTGAATGTGCTCCTTGTAGATATCAGCCTGCAACTCGTCAGGGGTTGCCATCATCATGAGATCAGCCCACTTGGCGGCATCGGCAACGTTCATCACTTCGAAGCCGTCGGCCTGTGCCTTCTTCGCGGTCGCAGAACCCTCACGAAGAGCCACACGCACGTTAGCGGCACCGGAATCCTTGAGGTTTAGCGCATGGGCGCGGCCCTGGCTGCCATAACCGACGATAACCACCTTCTTCGACTTGATCAGGTTAACGTCTGCATCCCGATCGTAGTAAACGCGCATTTCCTTATTCCCTTCGTTCAGATTGTTCTTCGGCTTTCTTGCGTCCACCGATGTGTTAGGCCCGTAAAGGGCGAAAAACTGCTTGGTGGCCCGCCGGGCATCCCGGATAACCACGTCATCAGTCAGTTCCAGATGGTCGCCAAGCAGCAACCGTATTTGCATGTCCCGGACGACGAGCCCGAAAAAGTGCGAAACGCCTCATCGATATCGTCGAAGGCCAGTAAACGCGCCTCCTGCCCCATATGAAGAATGGGTTTGAGACGCTTGGCCATGGCCACAGGACCGTTGGCCAGGACGATATCACCCAATGTCGATTTGCCGGACGCTGCATGGCTCACCGCCAGCCGGTTCAGCGCAATCGATGTTTCTCCCGATAGCACCAGCAACCAGTCGCGTGCGAAATGCTCCAGGCTCGAAAAAGAGACTCCGCATCCAGCTTCTCGCGGGTCAGCGGCACCACGCGGACCTTCGATGCCTGCCAGCGAACCATCGCCGTCAGCAGACCATCGCGATCACCAAACCATTTGTAGAGGCTTTCTTTCGAGCAGTTGGCGGCACGTGCGATACTTGCCGTCGTCAAAGCGCGATCCCCGCCTTCCACTAGAAGGCGCAACGCCTGCTCCAGAACATCGTTCTGACGCGGCGAAAGAGCCTGCTGCTTTTGAGCCTGCAATTCGTCGCGGGTATCAGTCACGGGCCTCTTCCTCCACCTTGTACCGTACGGTACGGTTCCTAATTCATAATTATTGTTTCGTCACCGGTCAAGCATGTTCTCAAAATTACCGCTGCCCAATGCATGATTAGTTTTCATCGATATAAGAATTTAAAAGCGCCTTCCCGACACCGGGAAAGCGCTCTTTAAAATGATCGGTACAGAAGGGTTTACAAATTCACCTGCGTTCCGATTTCCACCACACGGCCAGTCGGAATCTGGAAATATTCGGTCGCGTCCGACGCCGTTCGCGCGAGCAGGATGAACAGCTTGTCCTGCCAGAGCGGCAGACCGGAATGGGCCGAAGCCTTGAGCGACCGGCGCGACAGGAAGAACGACGTCGTCATGATATCGAACTTCCAGCCAAGCTTGCGACAAATGCCGAGAGCGCGCGGAATATTCGGCTGCTGCATGTAGCCGAAGGTCAGCGTCACCTGCATGAAACGCTCATTATATTGCGAAACACGCGCGCGGTCGGCGCTTGAAACCCATGGCTTCGATGCGGTCACGACCGTCAGTATGACATTGTTCTCATGCAAAACCTTGTAATGTTTCAGACTGTGCATGAGCGCCGTCGGAGCGCTTTTGGGGTCGCCAGTCAGGAATACGGCTGTGCCCGGCACAATAGTCGGAGGGCGTTTGGTCATTTGCTGGACGATGAGATCAAGCGGAACTTCAGCCTTGCGGGTCTTGTGAAAGAGATGCCGCGTCCCACGTACCCACGTCCACATGATGAGAACGAGTACGATCGCGATACCAATTGAAGCCCAGCCGCCCTCATGAACCTTGATGATGTTCGCACTAAAGAACATCATATCAATGACGAGAAAACCCAGAATAATCGGCAGGGCGCGGCTCACTCGCCAGTTCCAGATGCGGGTCATAACGATATAGAGCAGAACTGTGGTGACCAGCATGTTGCCGGTGACCGCAATGCCATATGCTGCAGCCAGATTACTGGATTTCTCGAACCCGAGCACAAGAATGACCACCGCCAGCCCCAAAAGCAGGTTAACGCGCGGAATATAGATTTGGCCGTGCAGTTTTTCCGAAGTGTGCTGAATTTCAAGACGCGGCAGAATGTTGAGCTGAACAGCCTGACGCGCCACCGAATAAGCGCCAGTAATAACCGCCTGGCTGGCTATCACAGTCGCCGCCGTGGCCAGCAGGACCATAGGCCAAAGCGCAAAGCTCGGCATCATCTGGAAGAACGGCAATGCTGCGGCTTCACCATGCGACAGGATAAATGCAGCTTGTCCAAAATAGTTGAGCAACAGACATGGGAACACGATCCACAGCCACGCACGTACAATCGGCTTGCGTCCGAAATGTCCGAGATCGGCGTAGAGAGCTTCGGCACCGGTCATCGCGAGGAACACGGCGCCAACCGTGATGAACGCCACACCAGGACTAACCGTCAGAAAGCGCACCGCGTAATAGGGATTGAGCGCCATCATCACTGTGGGGTCATCGAAAATATGCCAGAGTCCCGACGCGCCCAGCGCCAGAAACCACAAAGCCATAATCGGTCCGAAGACGATGGCAACCTTGCCCGTGCCCAATTTCTGCACCGAAAACAACGTCACGAGAATAACGACTGTTATAGGAACCACAAACGGCGTGAGATCTGGAGCGACGATCTCAAGGCCTTCCATTGCAGACAGAACCGAAATTGCAGGTGTAATAACTGCATCGCCAAAGAACAATGCCGCTCCGCAAATTCCCACCCCAAGTATCAGGTCCGGCCTTCCTTCAATGCACTTCTGACAAGGGCCATCAGCGAGAGAATACCGCCTTCACCATTGTTATCGGCACGCAGCACAAACAAAACATACTTGATCGTAACGACCAGTGTCAGCGCCCAGAAGATGAGCGACACCACACCCAGAATGTCACTACGGGCGAGAATGCCGTCACTCGCCGCCGCATGGAGAGCTTCGCGAAAAGCATAGATTGGGCTCGTGCCGATGTCACCATAAACGACGCCCAGCGCTCCAAGCACCAGTGTCTTCATGCTCTCGTTGTGCTGCTCGGCATCTTCAGCAAAAGCGACGCTCTCAGGAACGCCGACGGCGGGCATAGCGGCCTGTACCGGTGTGTCATTACCATTTAGCTCGCCGCTCATGTGCCGGCACCTCGCAACTTCCTGAAACGGTTCTGGCTGGAATTACTGGGGACAAAATTGAAATAATGAGTGTATTCGCAAAATTGCGAATTGCAGCATCGTGGCCGCACCTTTGCCCAAATCACTTTTAATCATAGATATTGCATCGATTGAGGTGGCAATCCGTCCGAATGCAATAACTGTTGAATTGCCTCGGCGCGGAAAGCGGACGTCGGAAAACTGCTTCAATGCTTCCCTCATACGATCCTGCGCGCCCCCAACGCATATAATTAGTGGCGGACGCCTAAAGCCTGCTTGACCCGAATGCAAATGCACTTTTGCACAGCTGCAATTTAAGCCATGCATTGAGCGCATTGACTGACGTGTTACGTCAGTGCCGCGATGTAGCGGCTGACCGTTAGCGGCATCCCATACATCAGTGCATCGGCTGTCAATCCATGTCCAATGGAAACTTCGCTCAACCTCGGAATACGTTTCACCAGCGCAGGCAAGTTTTCTACCGTCAAATCGTGTCCTGCATTGACGTCTAGCCCCAACGCTGTAGCCGCGTTTGCCGCCTTTTCCAATCGATCCAGTTCACGCGCTGCAGCAGCCGGGTCATCATAGGTTGCACCATAGGGACCCGTATAGAGCTCCACACGATCCGCACCAGTAGCCTTAGCAAGTTCGTAGCCTACCGGATCAGGGTCAGCGAATAGCGACACTCGCATTCCACCGGCTTTAAGCCGGGCCACGACCGGAGCTAGAAAATCAGCTTTCGACACGAAGTCCCAGCCATGGTCGGATGTCGCCTGCGTTGGATCATCAGGCACAAGCGTTACCTGCTCAGGCTGATGCTTTTCTACCAAATCGAGAAAGGCCTCGCTCGGAAAGCCTTCGATATTGAACTCTGCCTGCGGAAACTCATCATCAATCAGAGCGCGAATATCCCCAGATCAGAAAACCGGATGTGACGCTGATCGGGACGCGGGTGAACAGTCAAACCAGCGGCACCGGCAATAAGAGCAGCTGACCCAGACCGGTAACACTTGGCCAAGGCAAATCGCGCCTGTTACGCAGCATCGCAATGGCATTAAGATTGACCGATAATTTCGCAGGCATTGAAGACTCCCGGATGAATATTCCGCTTTATAACGCCTGTTCCGGAAAAATGTGAGTATTTTGCTGTCATACTGCAACTGCAATCCCCAACTGTGAAATCCGCTTGTAACAAACTGGGTTTGCAGGGCTTTCAAGCTCGCATCAATTTACGGTGTAATCGCAACCTTTGTCCCTGCATCGGCGTTTAAAACAGATCAATTACGGAGGTCTACAATGCGAAATGATGACATACCCGTCATTCGCCGCATTCCAACCAATCGGGGCGATGTTTTCGCGTTTGCAATTGAAGGGCATCTTGATGATGCGTCATTGGAGAATCTCTACGGACTTCTCGACGCGGCCTATGAAACGCATGAAGAAATCGATCTTCTGATCCGTCTCACTGGTTATGAGGGGGTCGACTGGACGGCGGCGTTTTCGGAAAGCATGCTCTCCATGCGTTCAAAATCTCTCAAAAGCTCCGTCATTATGCAATCGTCGGCGGCCCTTTGTGGATTCAAGCCAGCATAACGCTTATGCAGCCTTTTCTATCGATAGAACTTCGCGCATTCGAAGCGGACGAGGAAAACGAAGCATGGGAATGGCTCAGCGCCCGACCCGCAGACGAATAATTATTTAACTATCGTCAGACGTTCGGCCGCACGAGTGATCGCTGTATAAAGCCACCGCTCACGCGTATCGCGAAACGCGAAACTTTCATCAAAAGCACGACCTCGTCCCATTGGGAGCCCTGCGCTTTGTGCACGGTCAAGGCATAACCATAATCGAAATCGTCGTAGCGCTTCTTGGTCTGCCACGGAATTTCACTATCGGGATCTTCGAACTGCGCTTTGAGCAGCTTGATCTTCGCCACACCGCGATCATCGTCCTCGGGTGTAACCAGAAGATTGATGCCTGGCTTCACCGTCTCCTTGGACGAGGTCATCACCTTCCAAAGCGAGCCATTGAGAAGCCCCTTCGCAGGATCGTTGCGCAGGCAGACCAGTTTGTCACCGGCCTGCGGGTAATCCGCAGTAAACCCTTTAACTCCCGAAGACGCTGGTTATAGCGGCGTCGCGTTCGATTGGTGCCGACGAGTACCTGATCGGCAGACAGCACCATTTCCTGATTGACGTCGCCTTTTCCGATGACCTTTGCGGCACCATAGTCCCCATAGGGAAGTTCACGCCCTTCCCGCACATCGAGCGCCATACGAATGATCGGATTGTCCTGTGCCTGACGATGAATCTCGGTCAGGAGATAATCCGGTTCGTGTTCCGTAAAACCCCCGCCGGAAATGGGAGGTAATTGTCCTGGATCACCAAGAACGAGGATGGGAGTGCCGAAACTCATCAGATCCCGTCCCAGCGCTTCATCGACCATGGAACATTCGTCCACGACGATCATCGCCGCTTTTGCGACAGGGCTTTGTCGGTTAAGCGAAAAGTCGGCGCAATGGAAGTCTTGCCGGTGGCTTCATCTTCAATCGCCTCTTCGCCGCGCGGACGATAGATCAGCGAATGAAGCGTGCGGGCATTACTCGCACCTTTCGAGCGCAAAACCTGTGCTGCCTTTCCAGTGAAGGCGGCAAATTGCACATCCCCATCCACATGCTCGGCGAAATAGCGGGCGAGCGTCGTCTTGCCCGTACCGGCATAGCCGAACAACCTGAAGATTGGGGATTGCCTCTCCTTCAGCCACTTGCTGACTGCCGTCAAAGCCTGATTCTGCTTCGGTGAAAACTGCATGCTCCGTTCAGACAAGATTCGTCGGTTAAAACAAGTGAAATAGGAGAACAAAACAGCATCAAAGCCACAAACCCAATATATAGGATACGCATAAAAATTTAAGTATACCTAATTAACAATATTAATCAAATTCAATAAACTAATATGAAAACTCACCGCAGTAAAATTCACTATGAATTAACGAAGTTACATTATTATTACCACTATAAAGGAGCACCATAATGATGCTTGTTACTTTTTTGTATTGGCAATTTCATTAATTATTGGATGGTTTGGACGTCCAACCATCGCAATATTCCTTATTATAATTTGCCTATCATTAGCTGTTAAACAATTTCTATGGGAAATATACAGCCCCGAATATGGTTTCAGAATGCCATGGATTCAGACGCGTATTATCGACCAACCATGGCAACGACAATTCTCTTTTGCTTTCGTTACAAATCAGGAACCTCATGGAGAAGCAGCATGAGCGCTTTCAATCTAGACTTTGGCACAGCTGAACGAAGGACATCCATTACCCTGCTCTCCCTCTATCTTCTGGGTATGATGGCAACCATTGCGGCCATTCTTACAGCTGCCATGACACTCCAATACGTCGATGGCGAATTGCCTTGTCCGCTATGCCTTCTACAGCGTCTCGCGATGTTGGGCGTTTGCTTTGGCATTATGCTTCAGTTCCGGCACGGCTATTCATACCGCAATACGGGCTTGAGCATGATTTTCTCACTGTTCCTACTGATCATATCAGTACGACAGACATTGCTCGATATCTATCCACGCCCCGGGCATGCATACATTGGCAGCACGGTCTTTGGTCTCCATCTGCCAGTCTGGTCAATTCTCATTGCAGTGGCACTTTTGGTTGCCTTCGCATTTCAACTGATCATCTGGGGCGGCAACCCGCAATTACAGCAAAATCTCTGACACAGTCGCCGCTGCTACGCGCATTTGCTGCGGTGTTAAGCTTGTATGTGATAGTGATTGGCGTGATTAATTTCGTGTCGGTTGGCGTCCAGTGCGGCCTCAACGAATGTCACACCTTTGGCTATGCCCTGCTCAAATGACAGATAGGCAGCGGCCGAGGAGACGCCTCCAGCCGCTGCCATCTATTGACTGGCTAGCATCGCTAATTTTTCCATATCGACATTGCCACCGCTGACGATTACCCCTACCCGCTTGCCACTTAGTATCGATGCCATCTGGCGTGCACCAGCAAAAGCGAGGCAACCCGTAGGCTCGACCACCATTTTCATCCGACTGGCGAAGAATCTCATGCCTTCAACCAGTTCATCGTCGCTGACGGACAGAATATCGCGAACGGTTTCGCGGATAATGGCAAAGGTCATGTCTCCAAGAGCTTGCGTCTGCGCGCCGTCCGCCAGTGTCTTCGGCACGTCGATATGGACTATCTTGCCAGAGCGGAACGATTGCTGACCGTCATTTCCGCCGCCGGCTCCACGCCGTAGACATCACAGCCCGGCGACAAGGCTTTCGCCACAAGTGCCGAACCTGCAAGCAGACCACCACCGCCGAGACAAACGAACAATGCATCAAGAGGCCCGGTTTCCTCAATCAGCTCTTGGCGGCGGTTCCCTGTCCGGCAATGATATCGGGATGATTGAACGGTGGAATGAGCGTCAGCCCACCCTCTTCGGCCAGACGCTTCGAGATCACATCGCGGTCTTCTTCATAGCGGTTATAGGTGACAACCTTCGCTCCATAGCCTCGCGTTGCATCAAGTTTCGCTTGCGGCGCATCCTCAGGCATGATGATGGTCGCGCCAATGCCGAGCAGTTTTGCTGCGAGTGCTATCGCCTGTGCGTGGTTACCAGACGAAAAGCCAGTACACCTCGCGCCTTCTGCTCATCCGTGAACCGCGACAGGGCATTGAAAGCACCGCGAAACTTGAAGGCACCGATGCGCTGGAAATTCTCGCATTTGAAAAGAACTGTGCGCCGGTTTCGCGGTCGATAGTTGGCGATGTGAATACCGGCGTATGGTGCGCGTAACCTTCGATCTGCTTTGCGGCAGAAACCACATCATCATAAGTTGGAAGCTGGTTACTCATTAGCCCTTCACCCTTATTTCAGCATCGGCCACAGGCTCAAGACGAGCAGCAAGGCCATGATAAAATTGAACCATTTCAAACGAACAGGATCGGAAAGCCAGTTGCGCAGCAATGTGCCAAATCCTGCCCAGACCGAAACGCTCGGCAAATTCACAATCGCAAAGGCGGCGCTGACCAGAAATACCGCGACATAATAGTTGTCATGGCTGGCATAGGTGGCAATTCCAGTGATCGCCATCACCCATGCTTTCGGATTGACCCATTGGAAGGCCGCGGCCTGAAAGAAGGTCATTGGCTTGCTTTTATCGCCGTGTTTTGCCTCTCCGATAGAACGCGACATGGCAATTTTCCAAGCGAGATAAAGCATATAGGCGCCACCAGCAAATTTCAGCGCGGCATAGAATGACGGCGCAGTTTCGATCAAAGTGCCAAGACCAAAACCAATCGCCAGCAACAATATGAAAAGCCTACACCGATCCCCAGCATATGCGGAATCGTACGGCGGAAACCGAAGTTTACGCCCGACGCTAGAAGCATCAGATTGTTTGGCCCCGGCGTAACGGACGAGACGAAGGCGAAGACAAGAAGTGCCAGAAAAATTTCAACAGACATGTGACAGCCCCAGTTTATAGGGACAAATTAGCTTAATAAAAACCGGCACAATCGAAACATTGTACCGGTTATCAATGATATTGTATCGATTTTGATTGGAAGCTTACATACTTTCTGGACCACGATTCATGGCAGCGACACCCGTGCGGCAGGTTTCAACCAGTCCGAGCGGCTTCATGATCGAGATAAACTGATCAATCTTGGCGGTCTTTCCGGTAATCTCCAGAATGAAATGATCTGTCGTTGCGTCGACCACCTTCGCCTTGAACGCATCGGCAAGACGAAGCGTTTCCGCCCTTGCCTCGCCTTTGCCGGCGACCTTCACCAGCGCCAGTTCACGCTCAACCGGACGGTCATGACCAAGCTCCGAAGCGCGATGGCTTAGATCGACTACGCGGTGAACTGGAACAATACGAGCCAGCTGGTGGCGGATCTGGTCGAGGACATGCGGCGTGCCCCGCGTCACAATTGTAATGCGCGACAAGTGTTTTTCATGCTCGGTTTCCGAAACCGTCAGGCTTTCAATGTTGTAGCCACGCCCCGAGAAAAGGCCGATCACGCGGGCAAGGACACCCGGTTCGTTGTCGACGAGGACGGCGAGCGTGTGCGTTTCCGGCGTTTGTGTTTCGGCAGCGATAAAATAGGCCGATCCGGAAGCTAGGTTCTGTGCATTCATGATTTCTTTCCTCCGGATCAGACGAGCGCGCGGCCCTTGGCATCGATGGCGTTGGCAACGGCCTCATCTGTTGCTTCATCTGGCAACAACATTTCGTTATGCGCCTTGCCTGATGGGATCATTGGGAAGCAGTTGGCCAGATTTGCTACGCGGCAATCGAAGATAACCGGCTTGTCGATGTCGATCATTTCCTGAATGGCAGCATCGAGATTACCCGGCTTGTCGCAGCGAATACCGTGCGCGCCATAGGCCTCGGCCAGTTTGACGAAATCCGGCATCGCCTCGGTATAAGAGTGCGACAGACGGTTACCATGCAGCAGTTGCTGCCATTGGCGCACCATGCCCATATACTGGTTGTTCAGGATGAAGATCTTGATCGGCGCATTATGCTGGATAGCAGCCGACATTTCCTGAATGCACATCTGGATCGAGGCATCGCCTGCAATGTCGATAACCAGCGCATCAGGGTGCGCGATCTGCACGCCGAGTGCCGCCGGCAGACCATACCCCATGGTGCCGAGGCCACCAGAGGTCAACCAGCGGTTTGGCTCATCAAAGCCATAGAACTGCGCGGCCCACATCTGGTGCTGGCCAACTTCCGTGGTGATATAGGTCTTCCGATCCTTGGTCAGTTCATACAGCCGCTGAATTGCATATTGCGGCATGATAACGTCCTTGTTCGGCGCATAGGCGAGCGAATTGCGGGCGCGCCAGCGATCGATCTGCTCCCACCAGGCGCCGATTGCCTGCTTTTCCGGCTTCTTTTCAGAGGCACGGAATTGCCGAACAATATCTTCCAGAACATGCGCGACATCGCCGATGATTGGAACATCGACGCGAACGCTTTTGTTGATCGATGATGGGTCGATATCGATATGGATTTTCTTCGAGTTCGGAGAAAATGCATTCAGACGTCCGGTTATACGATCATCGAAACGCGCGCCGACGCACAACATGACATCGCAATCGTGCATGGTCATATTGGCTTCGTAGGTGCCATGCATACCGAGCATGCCGAGCCAGTTCTTAGCTGATGCCGGATAGGCGCCGAGCCCCATCAGCGTTGACGTGATGGGGAAATTGCTGATCTCCACCAGCTCGCGCAGCAGGGAAGCTGCCGGGCCGGAATTGATCACGCCGCCGCCGGAATAGATGACTGGCTTCTTTGCATTGACCAGCAGACGAACCGCATCCGAAATTGCCTGCGCATTGCCGTCGAGAACCGGACGGTAGCTGGTACGCGGCGCAGTTTCCGGTGACGTATAAATGCCCTTGGCAAACTGGATATCCTTCGGAATATCGACCACAACGGGACCTGGACGACCGGTGGAAGCGACATGAAAGGCTTCGTGTAGGATGCGCGCCAGATCGTTGACATCCTTTACCAGCCAGTTGTGCTTGGTGCAGGGGCGCGTGATACCAATCGTATCGCATTCCTGAAACGCATCGGAGCCGATCAGCGTTGTCGGAACCTGACCGGAGATGCAAACCAGCGGAATGGAGTCCATCAGGGCATCCTGCAGCGGCGTGACGGCATTGGTCGCACCCGGACCAGACGTAACGAGCATCACACCGACTTTGCCGGTCGAACGTGCGTAGCCCTCCGCAGCGTGTCCCGCACCCTGCTCGTGACGGACCAGAACGTGCTGAACCTTGTCCTGCTGGAAAAGCTCGTCATAGATCGGAAGCACGGCGCCACCGGGATAACCGAAGATGCTCTCCACACCCTGATCGATCAAAGCCTGAATGACCATTTCAGCGCCGGTCATTTCGCGTGGGTTGCTCGCTTCTTGCGTTTCTGCGGCGTTTGCGTCCGCCTCACGTTTACCTGCAGTCATTGCTCTCTTCCCGTCGTCTGCATTTCATTTCTGATTTGGATAATAAAAAGGCCCCCGAGGGAGCCTGTCTTTCGCGCATGGGAGCTTTCGCCGGATGGTTACACCATCCTGCCCATGCGCGCCCGTACCACAAGAATAATAATCGTGTTCATGGTGGCGGACACTAATCGCCGGATTTGGCGTCGTCAACGCATAAATACATTGCTGCGATATTTTCTTAGGCTCACCCGCCCCGAACGATAACTTTATTTCAACAGAAGATTCTTATCCTGACACGAAACCTCCTGTTGAAAGTTGGGGCGAAGTGGGCAGCATGAGCGAATTCGGGGATAGTTCCAACGCGCGAGAACAGGGCAAATATGTACAGCGCAATCGTACGGAAGGCTATGTCATCCAATGCGACGGCGAGAGCGCCATTGTCTCGGCATTGTCAGGTCCCTCTTCGGCAGCATCCGACGATTATTGGGCCGTAGGCCAGCTTATATCCATTCAGACAGGAGACAATCGCGTCGTTGGCCTCATCCGCAACGTGCTTGTTCCCGGAGATATTTGGATACGCGGCGGTGATAACACTCTTCATGTCCATGTCGAGTTTCTGGGTGAAGTTCGTGTACAGCCGACCGGACAAACCACTTTCAACGGCGGCATTTCGCAATTCCCCACCCCGGCGCTATTGCACATCGCATCCGCGCCACCGATCTTGCTGCGATTTATGCACAAACCGGTCACAGCAGCGTTTCAATCGGTACTCTCACGCAGGATGCAACCGTTCCCGCCTACATATCGGTCGATGACCTTATCTCCCGGCATTTTGCTATCGTCGGCACAACGGGCGTCGGAAAATCGAGCGCAGTCATGCTGCTGCTACGCCGGATCGTCACCGAAAACCCAATCTGCGTGTGCTCATTCTCGATCCACACAATGAGTTTGCAAGCGCATTCCCGGATCTTGCAGTTGCAGTCGATCAGACGAACATCGAACTACCATTCTGGATGCTGCGACTTGATGAATTTGCAGATGTGATCTTTCGTGGGCGCGCGCCGGACCCAATGGAGCTTGATATACTGCGTGATCTGGTTCAGCTAGCCCGTGAAAAATGCAGGGTACTGAACTGTCAGCCACGAAAACATTGCGACGACAGCTTGCCGACCGCCAGAGCGTCAGCGCCGACACGCCCATCGCCTATCGTCTGCTTGACCTGATAGCCCTTATCGACGAGCGGATGGGACTTCTCGACAGCAAGGCGGAACGTCCCTACCTGCGCAGCCTTAAGGTTCGGCTGGAATCGATCTCCGCCGATCCCCGCTTCCGCTTCATGTTCGCCGTAACTGGTGGCCCGGAAACAATGCGGCAGGCCATTGGCCGGATTTTCCGCATCCCGCAGAACGAAAAGCCCATCTGCACATTCCAGCTTGCCGGTTTACCGTCCGAGGTTATCAATGCCGTTGCTTCCGTCTTGTGTCGTCTGGCATTCGATATCGCTCTTTCAAGCGAGGGCAGCCTGCAGACGCTCGTGATCTGTGAAGAAGCCCACCGTTATATTCCCGCCGACCGCGACGCCGGGTTCTGGCCAACAAGACAAGCCATAGCGCGAATTGCCAAAGAAGGTCGGAAATACGGCTCCTATCTCGGAGTGATAAGCCAGCGCCCTGGCGAACTTGACCCAACGATCCTCTCACAGTGCAATTCGATTTTTGCGATGCGGCTGGGTAATGAGCGCGATCAGGAAATCATCAGGGGCTATTCGTGGCGGCGCGCAAAGCATGGCTGGCTTTCTGTCATCAATCGCTAACCGCGAGGCCATTGCGTTCGGCGAAGCCTTCTCCACACCAATGCGCCTGACATTCGAAACCATCCCGCCGCATCAGCTTCCCGGACGCAGCAAGAGCAAAAGCGCTTTTTCAAGCTGGCGCAGCGAAGGCAAAATATCGCTCGACCGTATCGTGGAAAGACTGCGTGCTTTTGAGAACAGTTCGCAAGCGCAACCGGTGGACCAGAGCGGAGACGAGGATAATCTGGGGCAGCCCGGTCTCCACCAATCGCCGGGACCAAACGCCTACGGACGAAACTTACCATCGCTCTTCTCCGTCGAAGCCGCAAACATCACTCAGCCTCGACACAAAACAGAGCATTGAGAAGATGGGCGAACTGGTGCGGAGCTTTCGCAAGGACCGCGATCGCTAGTTTAGCGAACCGAAATTCGTATCAGCCTGGAACTAAGCACAGACGCGGTTACGGCCCATGTTCTTCGCGGCATAGAGCATCTTGTCGGCGCGACGATAGAGGTCCTTCGAGTTCTCGCGCCGGTCCCAAATGGCAAGACCGATACTGACGGTAACGCCAAGCTTCTCATCGCCCAGATCGATTTCAAGCGTCGATATGGCCTTGCGGATACGATTGGCAAGCTTGATCATCAATTCTGCATCCATGTTCGGCGCAAGCACTGCGAACTCCTCGCCGCCAAGCCGGGCAACGACATCATGATACCGCGTATAGTCCTTCAGACACCGCGCCACTTCTTGCAGCACGATATCGCCAATGTCATGCCCATATGTATCGTTCACTGTCTTGAAATGATCGAGATCGATAATCATCAACCCCACAGGGCGCTGAATCCGGTCGAACTGGACCAGATATTCCTTCAGCGCCTCATCGAAATATCGCCTGTTCTGCATGCCTGTCAGGCTATCCGTCAGCGCTGCATGTTCGAGGGTCTGCGACCGTTCGGAAAGATCCTGCGTAATGACCTGCAGCTTGCCGCGGTCCTGCGCATCGGTACGGATTTGCGGATAGATCAGGAATAACCCGCAAGCAATGGTTGCAATCAACACCCATATTGTGACGTAACTCAACTGATCGAGTCTCGAAACCAGTTCCGACGCACTCACATCAAGAGGCAATGTCTGCAATTGTCCGATGTCGACACGAGCTTGATATAGCAACAGCCCAATACCGAACATCAAAACAATCAGAATAAAAATGCTCGCTCCGATTTATGAAACCGCATAGTCCGCGCCCGCCTCTCCTGTTTCAGAGAGTGCCAGCGAGTTATTTCGTTGTCGTTAATTGAGCGAAGGCATCATCAGAATTTGCATTCACACACCAGCGATCATCGAGCTGATTTCGAAACCAGGTCGACTGGCGCTTTGCATATTGCCGGGTGGCGATAACCGAACGTTCAATTGCTTCTTCCCGCGACATCGAGCCTTGCAGAAATGCCGTGATCTCACGCACACCGATGGCCTTCATTGCGGGCAACGCCGGATCGAGATCAAGCATCAGCAACGCTTTGACTTCATCAATCGCGCCATTGTCCCACATCAGGGCAAAACGCCGGGCAATACGCTCTGAAAGCCATGACCGGTCCGGCAGCAATACGATCTTGCGCGCGCTCTCATCGTCTGCCAGTGCCTGCCCTTTCGTCTGCTGCCAAGCAAGAAGCGACTTTCCGGTGCCTTCAAGAACTTCCAGCGCCCGAACGATGCGCTGGCTGTCGAAGGTTGAAGGGTTGCGGCCATATCCGGGTCACGTTCGCTGAGAAGCCGGTGAAGAAGTTCCGACCGTCCGTCTCCATACGTCCTCGCCAGTAGGCGCGAACATCAACCGGCACCTCTGGCATCTGCGACAGTCCACCAAGCAGCGCTCTGAAATAAAGCCCCGTCCCGCCAACAAAGATTGGGGTCCTGTGCTTCATGGCAGGTTGAGATAGCAGGTCAGCCACATCATCCAGCCATCGTCCGGTCGAATAGGATATCGATGGGGCGACATGTCCATAGAGATGATGTTCTGCGGCGGCGAGATCCGCTTTATCCGGTCGCGCAGTCAGAAGATCAAGAACATCGTAAACCTGCATGGAATCAGTGTTCACAATAAAGCCGCCAGTCTCACAAGCCAAACGAATGGCAAGTGCCGACTTGCCGCTGGCCGTCGGGCCAGCTATCAGGATTGCATTCGTGACCGCATTCTCACTCATCGCCGGAATTGCTCTCCATGTCCCAACAGGTTTCTCTCGTCGCCACTTTGATCGCCAATCCGACTAAGGCCTCGCTTGCATCAGCGCTTGGGATTAAAGCCTCAGCAGCAGTGAATGCAACCGGCCTCTATTGGCTGGCCGACAACATCGCCTGCGACATTGCACTTCCATCGGGGATCTGCAGTGAAGAAGCCGAAACCCTGCTGCACCATTCGCTTGATGGCGCGCCGGTCGATGTGGTGGTGCAGGAACAGGAGCGCCGACGCAAGAAAATTCTGATAGCCGACATGGATTCCACCATGATCCAGCAGGAATGCATCGACGAACTGGCAGAGGAAGCCGGTCTTCGCGAGCATGTGGCGGCAATCACCGCACGTGCTATGAATGGCGAAATCGCTTTTGAACCGGCCTTGCGCGAACGCGTGGCCTTGTTGAAAGGCCTGCCGCTCAACGTCATCGACAAGGTCATTTCAACCCGCATCACACTGATGCCCGGTGGGCCGGAACTCGTGCGCACCATGCGCAAACATGGTGCTTACACGGCGCTTGTGTCCGGCGGCTTTACCTCATTCACCCAACGTATCGCCGAAATGATCGGCTTCAACGAAGAACGCGCAAACAGGTTGATCGACGATGGCATGCATTTGACCGGTCTGGTCACGGAACCTATTCTCGGTCGGGAAGCTAAAGTCGAGAAGCTCGTGGAAATTGCCGACCGCCTCGGCCTCACACCGGATGACGCAATTGCGGTGGGCGATGGAGCGAACGACCTCGGCATGATCCAGCTTGCGGGCACCGGCGTTGCACTCCACGCAAAGCCAGCTGTGGCAGCGCAGGCCCGAATGCGGATTGATCATGGCGACCTGACCGCTCTCCTCTATATTCAAGGCTATCGAAAGACGGACTTCGTTCAATGATTATTCTCGAAACGCCTCGCCTCATCATCCGGAACTGGGAGGATCGCGACCGCGATCTGTTCCACGTCATCAATTCCGATGAAGAGGTGATGCGTTTCTTTTCGCAGGGACCGCTCGCAATCGGATGAATTGTTCGACCGCCTTCAGAAAATGATTTCCGAAACGGGACTCGGTTTTATGCGCTGGAAGAAAAGAAGGGGGCGGTGCATCGGCTTTGCAGGCCTCGCGCGCACCGATCTCGAACCTCATTTACCGGACGGCACTGTTGAAATCGGCTGGCGGCTGGCAATCCCGTTCTGGGGCAAGGGCTATGTGACAGAAGCAGGCAAAGCGCTGATCGAATATGCTTTTGGCACGCTGGGCCTTACTGAAGTCGTTTCCTTCGCCGTCCATAATAACGAGCGGTCTACGGCCGTCATGCAGCGCATCGGCATGAGCCGTGATCCGGCGAGCGATTTCGATCATCCCCGCGTGCCGAATGAAACTCCGCATCTGAAGCGTCACGCGGTTTATCGCATTCAGGCAGCCTGACCGGCAACCCAGCCTGAAGACCAGGCCCACTGGAAATTATAGCCGCCGAGCCACCCCGTAACATCGACCACCTCACCGATGAAAAACAGGCCGGGAACGGATTTGGCTTCCATGGTCTTGGAGTCGAGATCGCGCGTATCGACCCTCCAAGCGTAACTTCCGCTGTACGGTAACCTTCCGAACCGGCAGGTTTGATGCACCAGTCGTTTATCGCGGCCTCGACACGGCGGAACATCTTGTCGGACATATCCGCCAGATGACCGGTCGCAGCGATATCTTCGGCTATCGTCTGTGCAAGCTTTCTCGGAAGATAAAGCGCCAGCGCGGTCTGCAATGCCTGCTTGCCGCTCTGTTTGCGTTGCTCACGCAGCGCCTCGAAAATGTCCGTTTTCGGCAGCATCGCAATACGGATTTCATCGCCTTCCCGCCAGTAGGAAGATATCTGCAAGATCGAAGGGCCGCTAATACCACGATGCGTAAAAAGCATTGCCTCGGAAAATTTGGTTTTGCCACAGGAGACAACAGCATCGACGGCAGCACCGGCCAACGGCTTCAGCCGCTCCAATGTATTGGGTTCTAACGTCAGCGGCACCAGTGCCGGTCGTGTTTCGACAATCCGCAATCCGAACTGTGTCGCGATATCGTAGCCGAAGCCCGTAGCTCCCATCTTGGGAATCGACTTTCCTCCACACGCCACCACCAGTGATCGACAGCGCACTGGACCATCCGACAACTGGAGAGAAAAGCCCTGCGTTGATTTCACGACGGAACTGACGCCGCAGCCAAGCTTCAGTCGCGCACCATAGCGCTTCATTTCGCCCAGCAGCATCTCGATTATCTGCAAAGCAGAGCCATCACAGAAGAGTTGGCCAAGCGTCTTCTCGTGATAAGCAATGCGTGTCGCTCCACGAGCGCGATGAAGTCGCGCTGCGTGTAGCGGCTCATAGCCGAGATACAGAAATGCGGGTTCTGCGAGAGATAGTTCTTCGGGCTTGCATGAAGATTGGTGAAATTGCAGCGACCGCCGCCCGATATACGGATTTTCTCACCGGCTGCCTTGGCGTGATCCACGACCAGCACGGAACACCCGCGCTTGGCCGCCTCGATGGCACACATCATGCCCGCCGCGCCAGCACCTATCACCACAATATCGACTGTTTCCAACTCACCCTACTCCGAATGACGCCGGTCCATAGCACACCGGAGGAAAATGAAACAGAAGGATCAATTGATCCGGACAGTCACAAAACGCAATTCTCCCGATCGGGAAGCGAGCATCAGAAGCGCGTTCTTGCGTCCTTCGCGGCGCAGCGCATCAATACGCTTCTTAACGTCGCCTGGCGTCTTCACAGTCACCTGTCCGATATCGACAATGACATCACCGGTTTCGATACGCTTTTCACCAGCAGCAGAGCCCGGAGAGACGTAAAGAATCGCAACACCCTCCACATCTTCGGCAATACCAAACTCACCACGAACATCGTCATTCAGTTCGCTGAGCTTCATCCCGAGAACGCTCGGGGCAGCATCGCTTTTCTGTTCCTTTTGGGCGTATCCGGTGTTTGTGTGCCTTCATCACCGCCCTCACTCTCAGGAAGCGGAGCTTGATCTTCTGTCGCGGTTTCAGTGCTCTTGTCATCCTCAACAAGACGTCCAAGCTTGACCTTCAGCGTTTTTCCTCGCCTTGGCGAACCACAACGATTTCGACTTCCTTCCCGACCGGAGTTTCAGCAACCAGTCGCGGCAGATCGCGGGCGGTATCGACCGGCTTGCCCTCATAGCGGATCACAACATCGCCGGCTTCAATAGCCTTGTTGTCGACGCCCGAGTTTTCGATCAAACCGGCAATCAGCGCGCCCTTGGCTTCCTTCAATCCAAGGCTCTGGGCAATATCTTCGGTGACGGGCTGGATACGTACACCAAGCCAGCCGCGGCGAACTTCGCCGAACTCCTTAAGCTGATCGATAACCCCACAGCCATCTCAGCAGGGATGGCAAAACCGATACCGATAGAGCCCCCGAGGGAGAAATGATCGCCGTGTTGATGCCGATCACCTTTCCGTCCATGTCAAACAGCGGACCACCGGAATTGCCCCGATTGATGGCCGCATCGGTCTGGATGAAGTCGTCATAGGGACCAGAATTGATGTCACGCTTTCGAGCCGAGATAATGCCGGCCGTTACCGTTCCGCCGAGACCAAAGGGATTGCCAATTGCGAGAACCCAGTCACCGATGCGTGCCTTTTCCGAATTGCCAAATTGAACAGCTTTCAGCTTATGCTTGGACGGATCAACCTTGAGGATTGCCAGGTCGGTCTTGATATCTTTTCCGACCAGTTCCGCTTTTAGCTTGGAACCATCGTTAAAATTGACTTCGATCTCATCCGCATCGGCAATGACATGATTATTCGTGACGATGAAGCCTTTTTCGGCATCGATGACGAAGCCGGAACCCAGCGACTGGACCTTGCGCGATTCGTCGCCCTGTGCACCACCCTTGTCACCGAAGAAGTCCTTGAAATATTCCTGGAACGGAGAGCCTTCCGGCACCTGCGGCATCGGAACAGCGCCGTCACCTTCGCCGTCTTCTTTAACTGTCTGCGAGGTCGAGATGTTCACGACCGCATCAAGCAGCCCTTCGGCCAGATCGGCGACGGAAGCCGGTCCCTGAGCCGCGATTGCCGGAGGCGTTCCTACCGAAAGAGTGCCAGCGACGGTCATCGCCCCCAATGCCACGGTTGCGAAAAGGGTGCGAGCAAATCCCGCCTTTGGTGCAATTGCCATGAAGCCCTGCTCCGTTCCTGTCTGCTTGCAGTCGTTTGATTAGCGATAAGTCGCTGCAAAATACGGCCTGTTTACGGCCCCGCATAGACTACAGACAATAAATAACAGAAGGAAAGCGGCTTATCCCCTGACAAGCCAGACAATGCCGACGCCAATTGCAAGCGCTACAATCCCGGCAATGCGCAACATGTTCTCCGGTGTCTCGCTTGCCTCTCGGGCAAGCTTCTTCGCCAAAAGGAAAGCCGCCGTAGAGCAGCCCTTCGAGAACGAAGAGAAGACCTACGGCGGCTAGAAAATCGCTCATTTGAGCTGTCCCTGCGCGTTACTGGGCAGGGGTTGCCAGCTTGCCGCCAGCATCACGGAAGAACTTGAAGAACTCCGAGTCAGGCGAGAGAACCAGCGTTGTGTCCGGGGTCTCAAGCGCTTCACGATAAGCGGACATCGACCGATAGAAGGCGAAGAATCCGGGTCTTTGCCTGCAGAACGTGCGAAGATTTCACTGCGCTGCGCATCGCCTTCACCGCGAAGGATTTCCGATTCCTTACGGGCTTCCGCGATTGTTTCGACGACCTGGCGATCGGCAACAGCGCGGATACGCTGGGCAGCTTCACGGCCACGGGCGCGCAAGCGCTCCGCTTCGGCAAGACGTTCCGCCTTCATGCGGTCATAGGTCTGCTGGGAAACTTCAGCCGTTAGGTCGGTACGGCGGATACGCACATCGGCAATGGTCAGGCCAAGCGACGTTGCATCGGGACGAAGCTGGTCGCGCACTTCACGCATCATATCGCCGCGCTCTTCCGAAAGCGCGGCTTCGAAACCGCGCTGGCCGTAAACGCTACGCAATGCAGCATCGAGACGGGTACGAAGACGCTGTTCAGCAAGCAGCGTGCTGCCCGAAACGGTTTCACGGAACTTCCGCGCATCGGTAATGCGATAGACGAGGAACGCGTCGACGTCATAGAACTTGCCGCCCGAAACCTGAACGCGGATATCGTCCAGATCGAAGCGCAGCAGGCGATCATCGATCTGCACGGTATCTGCGTCGAGGAAACCGAAAGGCAGCTTGAAATAGATGCCCGGTTCCGTCTTCACGTCAACGATCTGGCCGAAACGAAGCACGATGGCCTGCTGACGCTCTGATACGATGAAAGTAGCGGAGTAGATCAGGAAAGCGATGACGGCAATGATACCGCCAATAATTGGGAGCTTGTTCTGGGCCATTACTGGTTACCTCCGCTCGGGGTCGTCGTGGTCGCATTCACGCCGGGACGTGGCTGCTGGCGCATGAGTTCGTTCAGCGGCAGATAAGGCACGACATCCTTTCCAGGTTCGACAATAACTTTCTTGGTGCTCTTCAGCACCTGTTCCATGGTTTCGAGGAACAGGCGGTTGCGCGTCACTTCCGGTGCCTTTTGGTATTCACCCAGAACAGAGCTGAAGCGCTGCGCCTCACCTTCCGCATCCTGAACGACACGGTTCTTGTAAGCGGCAGCCTCCTCGCGAAGCTGGGCTGCTTCACCGCGAGCCTGACCGAGCTTCTGGTTCGAATACTGATTCGATTCTTCTACGAAACGGTCTTCGTCCTGTTCGGCCCGCTGCACTTCATCGAAGGCATCAGCCACTTCACGCGGCGGCGCTGCATCTTCGATGGAAACGGCATTGATCTGGATACCGGCCTTGTAAGTATCGAGAGTCTGCTGAACGATGTCGCGAACGCTCGATGCAATTGCGGAACGGTTATCACGGAAAACGTCCTGAGCAGGACGGCGACCGACAATTTCACGGATCGCGCTTTCCGAAACCTGTTGCACCATCGCATCAGGATTATCAACGTTGAACAAGTAAGCACGCGGATCGGAGACACGATAGAGGACAGAGAACTGAACATTCACGATGTTCTGGTCGCCGGTTAGCATCAAGCCCTGAGTCGCCCCCGATTACCCTGTCCGCCGATATTGATCTGCTTCTCGACAATCTGCGCTTTTCATAAGTTTCGATCGGCCACCAATGGAAATGCAGGCCGGGCTCCGACACTTCATCCTTCGGCTTGCCGAAACGCAATTCGACAGCGAGTTCGTCCGGTTGCACCGTATAGACAGATTGGTAAAGCCAAAAGCCGATAACAGCTGCACCAATAAGAAAAGAACGCCGCGATTGCTGCCGCCCTTGCCACCACCGGGGAAGACCTGCTTCAGACGATCTTGTCCTTTACGCAGAATATCTTCCAGATCAGGTGGTGTGTTCTGCCGCCGCCGCGTGGGCCTTAGGTCCTTGTCCCCATGGGCCGCCATTATTGTTGTTATTGTTGTTATCGCCGCCGCCGCCCCATGGGCCGCCGCCACCATTCTGATTACTCCAGGGCATCCTCACCTCTCGTCCAGGCGACGGGAAAGCGAGCTGCCCACTCCCGTCATCAACTAATGTTTCCGTTTTATAGGCATCGGGAGGTCCGCTTTCAACGCGAAGACGACAAAATTCGTGAACTATGCTTTACACAGCACGTTTTCGTACACGAAATAGCGCGTTGGGTGGCTATCCGTCTCACCGGCCGGGACATCCTCTTGCGAAACGACATGCCAGATTTGCGGATCGATTTCCGGAAAATGCGTATCTCCGTCGATCTCGGCCAGAACGCGCGTCAGATGAATGCGGTCCGCAAGAGGCAATGCCTCCGCATAAATCCTTCCGCCACCGATGATGCAAACCTCTCTGACGTCCAAGTCAGCGGCTTGCTTTTGACCGAGCGCAATTGCCTCATCGAGAGAACCGACCGTGCTCGCACCTTCCGCCTGAAATCCCTTGTCCCTCGTCATCACGATATTGGGTCGTCCCGGCAAGGGACGTCCGATGGATTCCCAGGTCCGTCGTCCCATGATAACCGGCTTGCCGAGTGTCAGGGCCTTGAAACGCTTGAGATCAGTTGAGAGACGCCATGGCATATCGTTGTCACGCCCGATGACACCATTTTCGGCGGCAGCAACAATGATCGAAACTATCGGCTTATTAGATGACATGGCGCACCTCAGACCGCAATCGGGGCTTTGATCGTCGGATCAGCTTCATATCCTTCAAGCTGGAAATCCTCGAAACGGAAGGCAAATAGATCCTTCACTTCTGGATTGATCCACATGGTCGGCAATTTCTTTGGCGTCCGGGTAAGCTGCAGGCGCGCCTGCTCGAAATGATTGGCGTAAATATGCGCATCACCCAACGTATGAATAAACTCCCCGGCTTCAGACCTACGACTTGCGCGATCATCACCGTCAACATTGCATAGGAAGCGATGTTGAACGGTTTTCCGACATCATCACTTTTTATAGCGTGGTACCATTTCCAATAGCCTTCCATCCACCAATCTAGCCCATTGATCCGCACTAACAGCGAATCATTGCATCTATTCCAAACTAGTATGTATCCGCCGCTAGGCGGATTCCGTTAAAATTAGAAAGACTGAACGGCGGTGGATCAATGCTAAAGCCGATTCAGTCTTTCTAATCAACAAAGCGACGGCCCGAGGGCCGTCTCGATCGGCGTCAAGCCGAAAACGGACCCGGCGCAGCCGGGCTTTGAAAGCATGCATCAGCACAGCAACCCTTTTATCCAGGCCATAACACACGGCTAAATTGATTGCTAATCGTAGCTCTTACTAAGCTTGAATAAATGATGGAACATGGCGTCCAGTTTGCGTGATCGAATCGGAGGGGCATGACCGGGTATTGGCAAAAAGACGGGTATGGCCGAGTATTTGCGTCTTTATATGCGCGAAGACAAATGGCTCGCTTGGGAAGACCAACCTGCCGATCCTAACGATCCAAGTAGCCGGACAATTCCCGGAGCGAAGAACAAGGTCGGAGAGACGCTTCGCAATGCTTTCAATTCTACAAATGTCATATTTCTCTTAGGGTCCGGTGCATCGTTCTCTGCTGTGAATTCGAGCGGCAGGGGCAAGCCCCGGCATGGCAACACTCTGGAAGGCTGTCCGCGATAAAATTGACAAGGAAACACTTAATAACGGTCAAAGCTTCGACGACATTGCCGAAGAATTACTCGGCATGTCGCCACCTAAACCGGAAGAGAAAAGTGCAGGCAATATCGAAAAGCTGCTCAGTCTCTGTAAAATGAAGCTGGAGTTGCTAAGCGTTAAGGCCACTGACGAACAATTTGAGCAGCTTGATTCCGAAGTCTCGGTACTTACAGATTTCATTTCGAAGGCCGAAACCGCTATTCTGAGCGAAGTTGGTTTCGTGGATGAGAAAACATCCCTGCCCGCTCATTCGAATTTGCTGAGAAAGTTTTCGAAGCGAAGTGCTGAGAAACCGCGTGTGAAGCTCTTTACCACCAACTATGATCTTTGTCTGGAAGAAGCTGGAGCGCGACTAGGTATTGTTTTTATTGACGGATTTTCGCACAGCGCCGAACAACGTTTCAATAGAGATTATTTTCAAACAGATATCGTACGAAGATCATCGTCTGGCACAAAGGCCGATTACATCGACAGCGTCTTTCATTTGTACAAAATGCATGGTTCCGTTGACTGGAGAAGAAGATCAGACGGCGCGGTTATTCGGCGAGCCAAAGGCGAAGGAAATGACCTAACTCCTGTGTTGATCTATCCGAGGTCTACAAAGTATCAGGAGGCGTTCGAGACGCCTTATTTAGATATGTTTGCCGCGTTTCAATCTGCGTTAAGAGAACCAGATACCACTATTTTCGTTGCAGGCTTTGGGTTCGCAGACGATCATATAAGCTCACCTATCTGGTCTGCCGTAGAATCCAACCTTTCCTTAAAACTAGTACTTGTTGATCCAGGCTTTATTGAAGAACAGAAGCTAGATGCTATCCAACCTGATCACGCTTTGAAAGCAGAGGAATTTCTACCCAATAAATATCAATTGAAACTGATGCGCTTGATCCAGCAAGGGGACAACAGACTAACGGTCCTTAACGGGCGCTTTGAAGATCTGGTTGACGCGATTCCTTCTGTGTCCGGCGAAACCGACCGCCAGAGGCTTTTAATGCGTTTGGAAGATCTGGGTGGCGTATAATGATTGCGACAAATAATTATGCCTTGATCGATCCCGATAAACGTGTGGGTACCGTAACCCGAGTGGGAGCCTCGTCTGTTGAGCTGACGGTTCCGCTAGGTCTAGCCATTTCCGGACAACGGGGCTCGCTAGAGGTACTACAGGTGACTTTCTTTTATTGATTGCGATGCAGCAATAGTTCTTGGTCGTCTGACGGATGTCGTTGTTCCTGAGAGACAACGTTCAGCGTTGGAGCGTCAACTGGAGCAGGAAATCGTCACCGATCCTCAAGGCCGAGCTCAATTATTGGCCACAATTGATAAAACGACGAAAGAGGTTTCTCGCGGTATCAACACCCAGCCTAGGATTGGAGACAGCGTCTATTTAGCGGAAGGACACGCACTCGCAGCGGCGATCCAATCTGCTCTTTCTGGCGAAACAGCAACGGAAAAAGGTGCTCAAAGCCTCATCGAGCTGGGACGCCTTTCTGGACTGAATGACGCTTATATTAAGATCCCGCCAGAAAAACTCTTTGGCAGACATTGCGGCATATTTGGTGCAACGGGTGGCGGGAAAAGCTGGACGCTATCGCGACTTGCTAACGAAGTGGTTCGTCTCAAAGGCAAATGTATATTGTTCGACCCGACTGGGGAGTTCGAAGGTAGAATAGCTGGGGCGAAGGAGTACCGTTTCTCGACAGGCGATGCGCAGCACCCGCTTGTAAGGTTTCCTTACAAGTATCTGTCGGAAACCGACCTGTACGGCCTTCTGACGCCTTCCACTCAGATGCAAGGTCCCAATTTACGAAGCGCAATTAAAACCTCAGATTATCAGCACTATTACGAAGTGATCCGCAAAAATTTGGCGCTAAGAAACAAGCAAATGGTAACACAATATATTTGGAAGATAAAACCACTTCATTGAGATCAGGGAAAGTGGAACGATCATAAAAGTTGGGCGAAGTCGGAGTTCCATTAGTAAGGCTCTGATCAATCATTCTTCCGATCTGGACTCGCAATTCTGCGACTTCGATATTCACCTACTCTCTGCCCAAATTCGGGACGAATGTGTTAAGCATAGTTCTTACGACGCCAATGTTAATGGATTTTATGGCAAGGTAGATGATGCCGCGCTAGGATTCTGTAATTCGTTGATCGTCAGAATAGAAAACTATCTTTCCTCTTCAGAAATGAGGTGCTTATTTTCTGAAGACGGCGAAGATGTATGTGAAATCATCAAAAGGTTTATCGATGACCCAAAACAGAATGCGCTTTTACTGTCGTTTGAACGCGTCAGTTTTAAATATAATACGCGCGAGATATTACTGAATACAATCGGTCGATACCTGCTGAATTTAGCACGAGAAGAAGCATTCAAAGAATGCCCGCTCATTTGCTTCCTGGATGAAGCTCATCAATTCGTGGGACGCTCTATAGGTGATGATACCAACCGTATCTCACTGGATGCTTTTGGATTGATTGCAAAGAAGGCAGAAAATTTGGTCTAACGGCTGCTATTGCCACACAGCGACCGAGAGACGTCCCGACCGACGTTCTAAGCCAGTTGGGAACTCTTTTTGTACACCGCCTAACCAATGATCGCGACCGGGAGACAATTGAAAGAGCATGCGGCGATCTAGATCGTGATGCGGCAGCGTTCATTCCATCGTTGGCGCAAGGTGAGGCAATCATTGTCGGGCCCGATCTTCCTGCACCGTTACCAGTGATTATAACTCATCCCGAAAAGGCTCAGCAGCCAGAATCGAAGGGCCCAGATTATCAGCAATATTGGGGATAGCTCCGCTTGAGAGCAGACAAAGATATATAGTCTGCCGTGTGAAATCACATTGACGACTAGTTCCCTTGTTGTAAGTTAGAAAACGCAACTTGAACGCGAAGGGGATTTTATGCGTAAACTGATGCTTGGGGTGATACTGTTTGTTTTTCGGCCGGAGTGGCCTTGGCACATAGCGGCGGAACAGACGCCAACGGATGCCACACTAATCATAAAACGGGTGGCTATCACTGCCATTGATAAGCAAAATGAATGACGCAATTATCTCGTTTACTGAGTATTTGCGTCATTCAATCAATATTTTCTTTTGAAACTCAATAAAACAAAATTGCTCAACACAATCAGTTTACTCACTCTGCAGCGTCATAAAACAATTCAAATAAACTAGTTTATAACGACGGTACACCTTAAGGATAAGGTAATTACAACCGTTCGCGTCTCGACGCAGTTGCCAGCTAATCCTATTCTAGACACGTCGATATCAGGAAGTCGGTGAACAGGAATGGGTTTTCAACTCATCAACCAGTTTCTGAAAGGTGCAATCTTCACTGCGCTTGCCTTGGCTATTGCCTTGCTTCAGCCATCGTATGCATCTGCTATGTACGTTGATATTAAGTCGAGCTATGAAACTATAGCGCCTGAGCCTGATAATACTCACCAACACTGCCATGCAGATTGCACAGATCTCCCTTCCAGCAAACATTCTGCCTATCTTTCACATGAGGTTCCCTCACAGGCAAGATTGATTAGTTTCAGGTCTGATCCTCCTTGCCACGCGGTCAATAGCGCCGAGCCGACCGTAACGTTGTCGAAAACCATATTTAGGCTAAAACGTCCTCCGCGAGCCTAGACTGTTGTCAGTTTGAACCAGTTCAAAAGACACTTTCAAAGGCACTCCCATGTTCCGACTATCTCTATTGATCGGGCATCTTGCATTGGTATGCGCTGCTCATCCGCCGACTTTTGTCCGTTTTTCAGACAGATCCTCCTTCGAACAAGTTCCACGACAGAATTTTCACGCCATAGGAGTGCAACCATGAAGATTGCACTTTTAGGCCAATTCGGATCCGGCAATTCCGGCAACGACGGTTCGCTGGAAGCAATGATTGACATTTTGCAGTCTCGAATCCCTGACGTAGAATTACATTCGATATGCGCCAATCCCGTGCCGTTGCTGATCGCTACGGCATCGAAGCGAGTTGGCACGGGCGCTTGGTCCTGCAAAATTCACTCCTTTGTAAACTCAGCAAACTACTCGGGACGTCCCCGGAACGTTTTGAGTGTTTTCCAAATGATGAGAACGTTGAAAGGCGTACGATGGCTCGTCGTTCCAGGAACGGGAATACTTGATGACTTTCAGGATACAGCCTTTGGGTGGCCATTCGTGGTCTTCCGATGGTGCCTCATTGCACGGCTACTTCGCGTTAAAATCGCATTCGTAAGCATCGGTGCTGGCCCGCTACATCATCCTTTCAGCCGACGGTTTGCCAGATCAGCGTTGAAAGGGGCTTCCTATCGAAGCTATCGCGATGAATTTACGAAGAATTTTCTCGGATCAATCGGCGTTGAAGTAAAGGGCGATTTTGTCTTTCCGGACATTGCATTTAACTTGCCGCGTCCACCGATGCATCAGATCGACAGCACAGCGCATAAGACGGTAGGCGTAGGCGTAATGAACTATCGAGGCTGGACAAAAACGACCCAAACGCAGAGCTAATCTATAAAACTTATCAAGAAAAGCTGTCTCGGTTCATCATTTATCTGATTGATCGGGGATTTCGAGTGCGTCTTCTGACTGGTGATATTGGCGATCAAGTAGCCGTCTCAGAAATGGCCCAGAAAGTCCGTGGCTCGATGAGTAAGGATGACACCGATAAAGGCGCGGTCATTTTCGAAGAGACAACTGATCTGCATCAACTGATGCAGCAGATTGAGCAAACCGACATGGTTGTCGCGTCGCGTTACCATAATATTGTCTGCGCTTTGAAAATGGGAAAGCCCCTTATCTCAATAGGCTACAATGACAAGAACGATTATCTGATGGCGGAATTCAATCAGATACCATTCTGCCAGCGTATCGAAACACTCGATTTGGATCGGCTGCAGGGACAATTCGAGAGGCTTCTTCAAAACTATTTTTGATTAAATCGGAGATCAAAGCTGCCAACGTGGGCATTAGCATTCGAAGCAATGAACAGAACCACATTCTTCTGGAGAAAATTAACGCGCTCACACCCGTATCTTCAGAAAATGCAATGCTGGCGAGGACACGCTAATCCTGGGAAAACGGCCTCATCAGTGGGTCGAAACCCTCTTGATGAGGCCATCGGATCAACAATCCCGGCTCGGAATGATCAGCATGCCTGTCGAAGATCATCAATGGCTTCAGACATACACAAGAAGCGTTTGACGCTGTTGATCACATCACTTGCTTCAGATCTGAATATTCCCCGTTCGTCTTTAACGTCACGGTTACGTCATTGTCTGTCCTGTTGCGCCAGAACCAGCCGTGATTGCCAGTGAAAGCGGCTTCGAGAACACCGGAATCTTCTCCGACACCTCTGCCTTTTTCATAGGAGACCTTATTTCCGTTTCCGTCGCCATGTGTATCGAAGTTCACGACTGCGCCATTTGCCGTCCAGGCAAAATCGACTTTGTCGCCTTCCTCCATGACAAGCTTTACTTCAATCCCTTTCCCCGGTGACAATGTGAAGGATACCTCGTCCGTTCGGACAGGCGGCACGGAAGGAACTGCGGCAGTTGTTTCTGCTGAATCGACGTTGCCAAACCTCTCTGGTCGGTGCCGGATCAGTCGCCGCTGGCTTTGCTTGTTCAGGCAGCGAGGATGTGCGCTGTGGTTCAGCAGCGGGCGTTCCGTCCATCGAGGCGGCGATCATCATTTCGATGCGATCCAGGCGTTGAGATATAACCTTAATCTCGCCATTGGCGGCTTCAGCAGTTTCGCCATCAGACTGGGCGGCGGCAGCATCGTCAGCTGCTTCTTTCGCCAGCTGGGTCTTAATTTCACCCATTTCCGTCAACCCCAGGACGCGTCCCACGCCAAGCGGATCAATCGCGTACTCGGAAGGCAATACCACCGTGACCAGGATAGCGATTGCGCTCAGTCCAGCAAGAAATGTTGAGCGCTTTAGTTGGGCCGATGTCGGTAGGTCAGCCCGGTTTGGAAGATCAGTATTATACATTGAAAGCTCCTCAGGCAGCTACGAACAGTCCGGCCAGCTGATATCCGATCAGCACGAATCCGGCGCACATCATCATTACATTTGCGGTATAGGCGTATTTCCAGAAGCTACGCGTGCCGCGCCAATATCCCATCACGATGAGGATCATGCTGAGAGCCAGCAATTGTCCGATTTCCACCCCGACATTGAAGGCGAGCAAGTTCGGAACGAGGCCGTCAGGAGAGATATTGTACTCGATGATCTTGGTTGAGAGGCCGAAGCCGTGGAAGAAACCGAAAATAAGGGTGGCAACCTTGGTATTCGGCTGAAACCCGAGCCAACGCTGAAAAGCACCCATATTATCGAGCGCTTTATAAACCACGGACAATCCGATGATGGCGTCGATAATGTAGCTGTTGATTCCAATGTTAAAGTATACGCCGAGCAACATCGTGGTCGAATGACCAATGGCAAAGAGACTTACATAAATACCGATATGCTTCAGTCGGTACAGGAAGAAAATGACGCCGAACAGGAACAGGATATGATCGTAGCCAGTCACCATGTGCTTGGCACCGAGATAGATAAACGGCAGGATGTTGACGCCGCTTATTTCCTGAATATAGCCCTTGTCACCTTCTGCCACAGCGTGTGCGAAAGAACTGACTACGCCTGCGCAAAGCAGCAGGGTCGTTAAAATGGCAGAAGCCATGGTCTTTGCCAAAACGTGGCAAAGAACCCATTTCGGGTTTCCGAATGGTGCATTGTGAACTCCAGAGTCCAATAATCGTGAAATTGCCGCCCGAGCGGCGCTTCAAGCGATTCAGATGGATCTGGGCGGACGCTCAAAATCGGGCGATTGTCTATGATGCCACGATCAGCCAATGACAGGAGCCATCGCTGGCCGCCATCAATAAAGCCGATCATTGGGCGCTCTAGAAATGCAGGAACTTCATGGGAATGATCAGGACTATGTCCGTGACTGTGACCAACGTGTCCCTCGGATGAAGAAACATCATCATGCAGATGTTCGTTCGAAAAGGCTTCCGAGTGCATATCGTGATGGCGAGGGATTCCGTCGCGAGCTCAATGGATCGTGTCGAATCTACCGCTGATCCCATGCTTACAGTCGAAAAGACGAGCGCAATCACAACCGCGATAGCAGCTGCAATAGAACAGACATGTCTCGTCAATCCGATCAACATGTCCCTTCATAGTCACCAATTCGTTAATCGTCCATTATCTGGCGGCCAGATTCTGATTGTTATATCCCTCCTGGGGATAGGATCGATTCCATGAGCGAACATACCCACAGCCACGAAACCCATCCTGAGATCATAAAGCGCCTGAAGCGCGCCAACGGTCATCTGAAAAGTGTCATTGAGATGATCGAAGCTGGTCGCCCCTGTCTTGACCTTGCCCAGCAGTTGCATGCTGTCGAGAAAGCAATCAGTCAGGCAAAGCGGACACTCATTCAGGACCATCTGGATCATTGTCTGGAAGACGTCGTTGGGCCACTCGAAAGGACCAACGCAAATCCATCGATGAATTCAAAGAAATCACACGCTATTTGTGAGCCAAATTCATGCCTTCCTTCGCAGAACTGTTACAGCAAGGCTCCGGCCATGCATGGCTCTTCATTCCCAGCGCTATCCTCCTGGGTGCATTGCACGGTCTTGAGCCCGGCCATTCCAAAACGATGATGGCCGCTTTTATCGTGGCGGTGCGCGGTACCGTTCTGCAGGCCGTTCTTCTTGGCCTGGCCGCAACCGCTTCACACACCGTTGTCGTGTGGGGTATCGCACTTAGCGGTATGTACATCTGGCAAGGTGTCGATGCAGAAACGTTCGAACCCTATTTCCAACTCGCCTCGGCGGCTATCATCATTTTTATCGCGCTCTGGATGTTCTGGCGAACCTGGACTGATCAGAAAAGAGCCAGACAGGCGTCCGGGCACGATCATGACCATCACAATCACGGCCACAGCGAAACGCGAGAAATAGATACGGGCCACGGTCTCATCAGCGTGGAGATCTTCGAAGAAGGCGTCCCGCCTCGCTGGCGCATAGGATCCGTTCGAGGTCATAAATGGGTTGCCGACGAGGTGACGCTTGAAACCGAACGCCCTGACGGAACGCGTCAGACATTCTTTTGTCGACAGGGATCATTACATCGAATCTTCGGACGAGATTCCTGAACCGCACGAGTTCATGGTCCGGCTGGAACTGACGCATGATCAGCATACGCACGCGTACGATCTGTCATTTTTCGAAGATCATGATCATGATCATGACCATGACCATATGCATGAAGAACTGCGCGGCCTTGATGTGACTAGCGGTGATTATCAGGACGCCCACGAATTGGCCCATGCGAACGATATCAGGCGAAAATTCGCAGACCGGAACGTGACAACGTGGCAGATTGTCCTGTTCGGCCTGACAGGTGGCCTCATTCCCTGCCCAGCCGCAATCACGATCCTGTTGCTTTGCCTTCAGCTCAAGGAATTCACCCTCGGATTCACGCTCGTACTCTGCTTCTCCATCGGGCTAGCAATCACACTTGTAACAGTGGGTGCCGTTGCCGCACTCAGTGTCCGCCACGCTACCAAGCGCTGGAGCTGGTTCTCGACGGTTGCGCGGAAAGCTCCTTACTTCTCAAGCCTGCTGATCATCGCTGTCGGTTTGTACGTCGGTTATCACGGTTGGGTTGGATTGGCTCAACAATCAGCAATCACACCGCCCGTCTAGGTCTCGGAACACATCATGCTTAGAATTCTGGGAAATCGCACCTATCGACACTTGTTTCTCGCCCAGGTCATAGCCCTGATTGGCACCGGGCTTGCAACTGTTGCCTTGGGCCTTCTCGCATTTGATCTGGCTGGCAACGAAGCAGGTGCGGTGCTGGGTACTGCATTGGCTATCAAAATGGTTGCCTATGTCGGTGTCGCACCAATCGCGGCTGCTTTTGCCGACCGCTTGCCACGAAGGACAATGCTCGTTTGTCTCGATCTGGTTCGCGCGGCCGTTGCGTTATTATTACCGTTCGTCACTGAAATCTGGCAGGTCTACGTCCTGATTTTCGTGCTTCAATCGGCATCAGCAGGCTTTACACCAACCTTTCAGGCGACCATTCCTGACGTTTTGCCTGACGAAAAGGAATACACACGGGCCTTGTCATTGTCGCGACTGGCCTATGATATGGAAAGTGTCGCCAGCCCAATGCTGGCCGCCGCTCTATTGACAGTCATTAGCTTTCACAGCCTGTTTGCAGGGACTGTCGTCGGATTTCTTGCGTCAGCCGCCCTGGTTGTCTCTGTTGTTCTTCCGAGTCCCAAGCCAACAGAAAAACGCGGCATTTATGACCGTACCACGCGGGGATGCGAATTTATCTCGCCACTCCACGCCTAAGAGGTCTGTTAGCGCTCAATCTGGCGGTTGCCGCAGCAAGTGCCATGGTGATCGTCAATACGGTTGTTATCGTGCAGGGCATCTTTGGGCTTGATCAGCGATCTATGGCGGTCGCTCTCGCCGCCTTTGGAGCAGGCTCGATGATCGCAGCCTTCATTCTTCCTCGACTGCTCGATGATGTTGCTGATCGCCGAGCAATGTTTGCAGGCGCGACAATTCTCATAGCAGGACTGTTCGTCGGAACGCTCGTTTCCAATTATTGGTATCTGTTGCCACTCTGGTTTATCCTCGGGCTAGGCTATTCGCTAACCCAGACGCCATCCGGACGATTGTTGCGCCGATCTGCTCAACCTGAAGATCGTCCAGCGATATTTGCAGCGCAATTTGCTCTTTCACATGCTTGCTGGCTTATCACCTATCCGTCGCCGGTTGGTTTGGTGCGAAAGCTGGTATGCCGATAACATTTGCGATCCTGGCAATTGTCGCCGCATTTGCGCTGGCAATCGCGGCCTATGTCTGGCCAGCCTCCGATCCTGACGAGGTGGAGCATACCCACACCGGCCTAGATGATGATCATCCTCATCTCGCCGATGCAACACCAGTGGGTCAGGGCCATAAACACTCGCATGTTTATGTGATTGATAGTCATCACCCTCAATGGCCAGGCTCACCGATGAGAGATGACGCAGTCGAATGACAGATTTGCTATCGTATACTGGACTTTTCTTCAGTGCGCTTATTGCCGCCACGATCTTGCCGATGCAATCTGAAGCTGTTTTGGTTGGACTGCTCACCAGCGAAAAATTGTCGCCTGTTCTCCTTGTGACAGTTGCAAGTCTGGGAAATGTGATCGGCGCGCTCATTAACTGGACGCTCGGTCGAGGCATCGAGCATTACAAGGATCGTCCCTGGTTTCCAGCGAGTGAGAATTCGCTGGCTCGGGCGCAGAGCTGGTACGGCCGATCCGGGAAATGGTCATTGCTCTTCAGCTGGCTCCCGGTTGTTGGCGATCCTCTGACTGTAGTTGCAGGCATAATGCGTGAGCCTCTGCCTTCTTTCATAATTCTGGTGGCAATAGGAAAAGTTGGTCGGTATGTCGCGCTAAGCGTGGCGACCTTGAAGCTGATATGATGGGCCTGTTCAGGATCTGATCAGTTTTCAACGTGAGATTTATTATGCGTTCGCAAGGCATATTCAGTCTTTTGCCGATGCGCGAGACTGGGCATCGTTCCTGGCTTATCTGCCCATGGGCATCTTGTTTGGCGCGGCACATGCGCTGACGCCTGGTCACAGCAAAACTCTTTTGGCCACTTATCTGACCGCGTCTCCGTTGAGCGCCTTGAGGGCTCTGGCAGTTTCTGCCGCATTGTCGGTTACGCATGTGGGCCTTTCTGTCGTAATTGCGCTTTTGTCATTGCCGCTCATTTCGGTCACGCTGGGGAGCGTGGGACGCGCACCACTTCTGGAAGGGATAAGCCGAAGCCTGATGGGCCTGATTGGCGCGTGGATGATATTCCGCGCGTTGAGAGGACGTCTTCATAAGCATGATCAGGGTGAAGGATTGGCATTTGGATTTTTCGCAGGCCTGATCCCTGTCCCCTGACGCTCTTCATAATGACCTATTCGATTACGCGTGGCGTTCCCGAGGCCGGAATAGCTTTCGCGTTCGCCATGATGATCGGAATTTGCGTCGTGCTATCATTACTCGCCTTGATGACGGTGCTATTCAGGCAAGGCGTCGCCCATCTCGTGGAGAACAGATCCCATCTGCTGGAGCGGTTGTCACGTGCCATCGAAGTGCTGGTCGGTTTAATATTGATTGCTGTCGCCATTAGGGAAGTTTCCAGTTGAGAACGTTGCAATTTCTGCATCTGCGAGCCTATTGCCAGTCGATCTGGATTGGTGCTAAAATTTCATCTAAGGGGTTGATCGCGGTTACCCCGTGAGGCGGCAGCCCAAATATCGCGTCCTCTGACCCTTTTGAGGGAGTGGACGTCTATGCCGTCGAACACAGAAATCACCACATCTCAATTAATTCGCCTGATCGGAATGCCTGACGCACCGAGGATAATCGACGTTCGCAGCGCCGACGATCTGGGGAGAGACCCACGTGTCATTCCAGGCGCAGTCAATCGAGACGCTCTTGCGGTCGAAACCTGGGCTGATGAGTTCCATGGCAAACAGGTCATCATATATTGTCAGAAAGGCCAAAAGCTCTGTCAGGGAGCGGCTTCCTGGCTCAGACACAAGGCAATCGAAGCAGAGACGCTCGAAGGCGGCTATGAGGCCTGGATCGCGTCAAATGCTTCTGTGGTCAACCTTGAACGGTTGCCAAACCGCGATCATCAGAACAGAACCGTATGGGTAACACGCGCACGCCCAAAGATTGACCGTATTGCCTGTCCATGGCTGATAAAGCGCTTCATCGATCCCGACGCGGTATTCCTGTTTGTTAGTGCGCAGGAAGTTCTTGAGGTAGCAGACAAGTTTGACGCGACCCCTTTTGATGTTGAAGGGATTTTCTGGAGCCATCGCCGGGATTTGTGCACTTTCGACGTCATGATCGAAGAATTCGAGCTGAAAACACCTTCGCTGCACAGACTGGCAACCATTGTACGAGGTGCAGACACAGCGCGGCTTGATCTGGCTCCCCAGTGTTCAGGTCTGCTTGCGGCCTCTCTTGGTCTGTCTCGAATGTTCAAGGATGATCTGGAACAATTGAACGCAGGATTGTTGCTCTATGACGCATTTTATCGATGGGCGCGTGATGCTGTTGACGAAACCCACAATTGGCCCTCTGGCAAGCCAGGAGGTCAATAATGAACGTGTCTGTGAATCAATCCCGTATCCAAACGCCAACATCTGCTCCTGATCATGGAATTCCGTTCGGAGAAGCATTGCGTGTATGGGCGCGAGTAGCGGCACTGAGCTTCGGAGGGCCTGCAGGTCAGATCGCGGTGATGCACCGAATTATCGTCGAGGAAAAGCGATGGATCGGGGAAGACCGATTTCTGCATGCCCTCAACTACTGCATGCTTTTGCCAGGTCCGGAAGCGCATCAGCTTGCCATCTATATTGGCTGGCTTCTTCATAAAACCAGAGGTGGTCTGGTCGCTGGAATTCTCTTTGTCCTGCCAGGCTTCCTGTCCATCCTGATTTTGAGCCTGACCTATGTGGCGTTCGGCCATGTGACAGCGATTGCAGGTTTCCTTTTTGGATTGAAAGCAGCCGTGCTGACAGTCGTGATCCAGGCTGTCCTGCGTATAGGACAAAGGGCCCTCAGAAATAATGCGTTGATTGCTATCGCGGTCTCTGCGTTTCTGGCGATATTTCTATTCAGTTTTCCTTTCCCGTTGATCGTAGCTATGGCGGGAACAATCGGCTTGATCGCGGCACATTTTGGATCGACGAGCTTTCAAATAGGCGGTGGTCATAAGCGTGCTGCCAACGCTCTTGCAGACAAGGATTCTGTCATCGGAGAAAACACTCCGGACCACGCGACACCCAATCTGCGATGGTCGATCAGCATTTCTCTGGTGCTTTTGTCTTTGTGGCTCGGCCCGGTGCTCGCCTTATATGTCGGACTTGGCCCGCAAAATGTCTTTTCCCAGATCGCAATTTTCTTCAGCAAAATGGCGATGGTTACGTTCGGAGGAGCCTATGCTGTTCTCTCTTACGTAGCTCAGGAAGCCGTCCAACGTTTTGGCTGGGTCACAGCAGGCGAGATGCTCGATGGTCTCGGCATGGCGGAAACGACGCCAGGACCGTTGATCCAGGTCGTTCAGTTCGTCGGATTTCTCGGCGCTTATCGTTCTCCAGGCGACCTGCATCCATACATGGCGGCAACATTGGCGGCTGTTCTGACCACATGGGTGACGTTTCTGCCCTGCTTTCTCTGGATATTCCTCGGTGCCCCATTCATCGAAACATTACGCGGGAACAAGGCAATTTCGGCGGCGCTCACGGCGATAACCGCATCTGTCGTCGGCGTAATAATGAACCTTGCTATCTGGTTCGCCATGCATGTGCTGTTTCAGGAGGTCGTGAAGCACCAGTATGACTGGATCGGCGTATGGAGTCCGGTTTGGGATACGTTGAATGTGCCAGCTCTCGTATTGACAGTCGCCAGCCTCATCGCGGCATTCGTGCTTCGGATGAAAATGATCCCGTTGCTCTTGCTCAGTTCGTTAGCTGGGCTGGCTTGGTATGTACTCCATCAATAACGATGGAAACTGTGGTTTCTAAGTACGGTTATTGGAAATTATCGGATGCCTCTGCCCGCTCCACGACGTGCGGTCTGGGCAGAGGCTGTGGATACTGCCTTAATCAATGTGAAATGCGCGAATGCAATGGCAGATGTTCCCGATCTGTTCTATACACAGTTGATGACCAGTACGATCAAAACACTTGGACAGGCTACACGGCATCGATTGTTCGTAATGGCCGAGTGCCGCACATGCAAACGGAGTGCCCGGTTTCTGGCCAGCGATCTCGCATCAATCTTTGGCCATGGAAGGAACCCCTATACCCTCAAGTTTAAATGCACGAACTGCGACTCCTCCAATTGTACTTCGACATTGGAATGGCCAGATTTTGAACGTACTCACGAGCATTATGTTTGGCGGCCCATAAAAGTTAAGGGCGACGATTTCTTATGAAAAGCTAAATTAATTTAAATTAAAGTTTATGAAGGCCAGCTTTTCGGCATTATTAAACCGAAACCCTTGGATTTATCTCTATAGATAAAGGTTACACCCCTTCGCTCAAGCGCTGCTTGAATTTTGCGTTGGGTTTCAATTTTGACGCCTGCATTTCTCTCAAAGCTTCCGATGGTACGCACGCTTACACCCGCTTCTCCAGCGAGTTCTTCTCGACTTAAGTCGAGTGCGAGTCTTGCAGCCCGCAAAAGTGCAATCGGTATATCCATCCTTTTCTTTTAATTCAGGGAGTATGCAACCGCCACACCCCTAATTTGCCTTAAATCGGTATTTATTTGCCTTATTTAGGAATTTAATTGCCTATTTATGGCAATTCTGACATAAGCCGCACTATCGCTCACACAGACACCGAATCAGTGAGTTGAAGATTTGATGAAATTAGGCGGATTACCCATTTTGTCCGCTGATGACGTCATCGTCTGAACTGGTTTCACATAAATTTGGCGCATGTAACCCATGTGCTGGACAGGAGAACTTATGCCTGAAAACTCCACAATAGGTCATGTTATTCTCATGAAAAATGAAGTTCCACGACGGCATCCAGGACGTGGATTGAATGCGGCTTTGCAGCTAAGTGAACTTCACAATCGCATTAACAAGCAAGAACGCGATCTTCAGAGTACGGAGCGTTTCGACGAATATTTTCGTTACGCAATCTGGAGCGAAGGAGAAAAATCATCGGTTTCATTGAAAGTATGATTTCGGCAACTGATGAACGAACTTCCACTTCGACATCAGGAATCCCAATATTATCGCGTAGCGTTGATCAGTTGGCGGCGGTTCTTTCTCAGGAACCCGAATGCAATAAATTCCAAGGGCCCTCTCTGACGACGACTCATTTATCAGGCGGCTTTGCTTTCGATCTCATCGTTTACGATAAGCAACAAAAATGCTTGCGTTATATTCATATCGCCTACGGGATTGGCGCTGAACGAAATGCGCTAATTCAGTACGAAGAAGACAAGGCGAAGCTCGCAAGCTTTTGCCTCGCCTGGCGGCACAGTACTTTGGCGTTGAGATAGAACGAACAGAGTTCGTCATTATAGATCCGTTACTCAGCGAGACAAAATATCTGGACGGCGTTTGGGCGCTTCACGATTTGGATCAGTTAACTGGTAGATCGGGTACTGCACAACACTTGCTGGAAATTCAGAGACAGCAACGGCACATGCTGAGCTTTTGGTTTAGTAACAGCATTTCCACTGATGAGACGGAACAACATCGAAAGATCGATTCGATCATCAATCGGTGGCGCTTGAAGAACTGACACGAGCGAAACCTTTGCACTTCCACACACTCGTTCCAGATCAAGCCCAGTAAGCGGGGCTCCTGAGCCATTCTCCGACTGTTGCATGTTCCACGCTGAACGGTTCAGCGTTTGCTCGCAACATTAATCAAACACGTTGAACAAGAAACGCCATTCCACGGGCGCGTTGTAGCGCGCCCGAATGGTCCCTCATTTCTTCATACTTCAGGATCTTATTATGGCTGTCATAATCAAAAACGGAAAATACAATCGCGAACAACTGGAAATCGAAATCGATATGCTGAAGGCCTTGGTCACGGATCTTGAACGCATATTCAACGGTGAACATCCAGATGAGCGCCAACTTTCAAATTCTCCAGCAATAACTTGCTGGAAGCTCAGCGCACGCCGCGCAACTTGCTTAGAGGGTGTATTATTCGAACATCCTCGGCTCGGACAAATCGTGCCTAATGGCATCACTTCAGAACTTTGGCTTCTCGATCTCGACAGAAACTACGCTCGCACATTCAGCCGTTTTACCGACTGGGCCAAAAGACATCGGTAATTGAGAAAAACGTACATCGTGCTGCACGTCGTCGACTGACATCGCAGTTTGAGTTTCGCTGCGTACAAACTGAAAGACGTCAGCGCCTGCCAGAGGAAATCTGGCATGAGAACTGTCGGCAATTGCGGACAGCAAAGGGATAAGGGAATGAAACTTTGGATCTGGTCTGACGTCCACCATGAACTGCAAGAAGTCGACTATCCGTCGCGTGAGAACGCGCCAGAATGCGATTTGATAATAATCGCTGGCGATCTCAACGCAGCGCCTGATCTTCACATTACTCTAGAATTCTTGATCAGACGCTTTGAAAAGCCGATTATTTATGTGCCCGGAAATCATGAATTCTACCAAAACAAGTGGCTCATGAATGATCGAGAACGCTCGCTTGAAAGCGACAGGCAAACGATCAAGGCAATCGAAGCCCTTTCTCAGGATTGGCCGCAGCGATTTTACTGCCTTGATCAGGACGAGGTGATTAATGACAACATCCGATTTGTTGGAGCTAGCTTGTGGGTGGATTTCCAGATGAAGCTCTCCAAGAAGTCTGATCTGGCGCAGCGTATGCAAGAAGCGCGGGCAATACTGAATGACTTCCGTGCGATCCGTATGGAAACTGGGAAGCTATTCACGCCTCAGGATATGCTCGATCTGCACCTTTCAGATGCTGCTTACATTCGACAAAACTGGCAGAACCATTTGACGGACGCACAGTGGTGCTTACCCATCACATGCCGCATCCCGATTGCACACCACCGGTCTATGCAAACTCAATCGGCAACTATTTGTTCGCCTCCGGATCAAACGCTTTCGATGACATCCTTCACTCCGAACGAGCACCTGATTTATGGATTTGCGGCCATACACATCATGCTTTCGACGTTTTCGTCGGTCGAAGCCGGATTATTTGCAATCCGTTTGGTTACAAGTGGGAACAAGGATTAAATGGATTTCGGTGGGATTTGGTGATCAGTACAGAATGAGCAGTATATTATGAGCACAAACTACGCCACATTTTGAAGCAGACTATTCGCCATGGAAAGTTAGTCATCTAAGGATTCAAACGCACTTGCAAGCGAACGAAGCGATTCTGCCGCCGCCTTTTTCTCGCCTTGCCTAATTAAACTGGCAATGCGAGATAACTCAGTGTCGCTTTTGAGTAAGCGTGTTTCCTGAACATCTAACAAGCGCCTTTCGCGCTGAGCGCCGTTTTCCTTGTTCTTCTGATATGTCGGTGAGAGATCCACACGGCGTTTCAACAGTAACTGCAAATATGGTCTTAAAGATTCAATTGAACTATGCCCCATCATTTCTTGCGCCATGGTAAGAGCAGTCTCATGCCAGTTTGATGTTCCGCCAACCGCTATCCCAGCATCTTCAAGTGCGTCCAGCGCTGCCTCGACCATATTCTGCGCGAACTTTGCTCTCAGTCGATGGATGTTTGCATTCTCGACGCCTGCTGCCCTAAAAATCTTTCCTACGATCCTAGTAACACTATCAGTTGAAAGCACCCGTCCTTTTCCGAGAGAAACACGTATTTACAATCACCACGCTGTCTCCCGCAGATTTGAGCCGCTAGTTCCGCACGTTCTGTTTTTATATATACGATGGTACGGCGGATCAGATCCGATGAGGGGCGTAAAACTCCTCGTTTTTCTTTACCTCCCTTGCGTTTGACCGATATCGGCCAGAAATCCATCTCGTGCATCCTTCGCAACTCATCATCAGTCTGAGGTAGGTCCGATAAGCGAGCTGCAGTATCTCGTGATTGCGGCCTCCTGTATCAAGGGCCCACGAAAGCAACAATGAGTTTCGGGTCCCATGTCGGAGATCATCAATCGCTATATCAAAAATACTGTCAATCTGATCGGCGGTCGGCGTGTGCCTTTTATTATGACTGGAGGTGACACCGGTCGTAAAACTGACGTCCGCCAAGCAGTCGTGATCAAACCGTTTCTTCGTTGTTGAACTCTTCTACTGGAGATCGGAAACTTAAAGCTCTTCAAATGGTCGGGGAGAAACTGTCGTTCAACGATCTCTACATGGTCCTTAAGCCTACCAGTTTCCTCCGCCCACCTATAAAAATCATATACTGTATTGATAGAACTATTGATGCGCTTTGCTCCCACCCCATCTAATTTCATTTCAGCAAGCCAAGCACGTAGAGTATCGTCATTCACGTCATCCCAACGATGATTATTTCGATCTCTAAAATTAACAAACTTGCGATATACTTTCGCATATTCTTCTACGGTACTGAAAGGTCTATTGCGCTTTATTGCAATGTTGCGCAGCCAATCTGAAGCAACAGCATCGATGCCGGATGGCCAGACCAGCGTAGGAATGCGATACTCGATTCCATCGAACTTCACTATTGAAGTAATTATTCGTCCCGTTTGTACAGTCTTTCTAAAAGATAGGATTTTGCTATCCGTTGCTTCGCAATAACCATCTTTCTCATAATCGCGTTCACGTACAACGGCATCCCGCGAGTCATCTAGTTTGGCGAGGTAATCATATTCAAAATGGCTCATTCGTTCTTGTAGCGATGACATTCGGCTAAGCTTGCTTTCGCTGATCCCCAGCGCCTTTGCAAGACTCGCTCGATGAAGCTTACCATTGAACTTCGGCGCGTGCCCGCGAAGCAAGTAGGTTTCAAGGATTCCTTCCAGCAGACCGAGATTATCCGACATCATTTGGTCTCAGAAGACGAATTGAACCGTCGCGACTTGCCAGTTCTCTACGCGCCTCGGAAAGCTGGGCTTCTAGCGCCGAATTTTTATCCGCCAGTAATCGATTACTCAACTCCAGATGTTCAATTTTTGCACTGGCTTTTCGCAATGCTTCCCGCTCTTCGTGCCATTGCGAAGTGACCTTAGCCAACAATATCTCGTTTTCACGAAGCTTGGTTTGGGCAAGGACGCGTCTGCTTGACTCAGATCGATAGTGAGGTGTTCTGTTAGACCTCTGAGGTTTCAACGACTTGAGAAGCTCGTCGATTTCTTTCACGTCGTCGCCCCACAAGCGATGTGTCTTCGTAAAGTCACGCTTGGAGCCGATTTTCTCAATACCAAGATCAGGTTTTTCCCACTCTCTGATTTTGTTTAAGCTTGTTGGCAACTTAACGTCCGACGGAAATCCTGTTCTCGACCACTCCTGCAACAGATACTTAATCCGGAGTATTCGGTTATGAACAGATGTTTTCGCGTCTCTATTCATATAAGAACCTAACTTGGCCGCTTTGCTCGAAAAGCTTGTAAAGAGACGAGATTAGCCGCTTGTAGTTCGCCAAATAGCGTGATGGGTTCGTTCGGCTCGCTCACTGATAAATCATCAATCACTCGTTTGATGTAATCTCTATTATGGGGTGTCGTGAGTTCCCAGGGGCATCCGCCGCAAACGGTCGGGCCTGCGTTTGCGAATCTTGGGCCAAAGTGACTAGCTTGCGCAGAATCCATCCGTCTGCAGGAAGCTTTCGACGCCCCTTTTCTGTGTTTGGACACGCACAAATCACCCATGGCTTCGGTGTAAAATATAATGCTGACGGTCCATGATGCGCAGCGTCATTTCTATGATCTCCTCCTCCACTACAACCAAAGAACCGTAAAACTTCTCAACCAGTTTCTTAGCCGTTTTCTTCAAGCGGTCACCAACCGCACCAGAGTAAGAAGTGTCACCGGTTGCAATTGCGGTTGCAAGTTTCTTCTTAAACCCCATTCTTCATTCAGCCATATTGCACTCAATTCAGGATCGAGAGTCAGATACGACCGCGTCATTTCCAAGTTAAAATGCCGCAAATGATGTGACAGTGCCTCAATACTGCCCTGATATCTGTAAAGAAATAGAACCGCGAAGAATCTGCGAAACTGCCTTGTTTGCCAATGCCATTCACGCGAAGTTTCTTCAGAGTCTAAGTATGAACAAGCATTCACCGAGCTTGCATAGTTATCAAGAGTCAAATGGATGTGAAAATGCGATACTCTATTTAGTATCGGATCAAAAACCTGAACAACGGATCGGTAGGCGCTAGATTACATTGAAAATCCAGATTTTGCATAGACTTAACTGCCTTAGCAACAATATTGGGAACCGGTATCCAAGTCTTGTTCTTATGGTTTTAACGATAAAACCTTCATCCACCAGCCGAATTGGTCATTACCAGCAAGGCAATCTCGCTCAATTAGCCGAATTTCTTCTGTCCGCCGAGCCGTGAATGCAGCTATTAGAACATAGCATGCTGATGCAAATTTTATTAACTGCTTTCTCGCGGCAATGGCTTCGAAATGCTTATAGTTACCGTTCAGCCGACCTAATACCGACGTCTTGTAATCAGAAAGGGCAATATCGGCCGTGCCCGTTACTACAATGACACTTTCTTCCAGCAGTTTCAAAACCAGATTTATTGGTGCAATGGGCACCTTTGTCGCTGATCTGCCGAGCGTTTTGCTGCCGCATCAACGCCATTCGGAAAAGGTTTAAAAGAAGACCTTCGGCTCGCATGAACTGTCGGAAAACAAATAATGCTTCAATAACTGTTAAATAAGATCTTAAGCGAGTGTCTGTTAACATCTCGTCAAAATACTGTGGGCGTTGCGGAAGGTTGTTTCCGTTTAGCCTTGCAGCTGCATATTCGAACTCAAAATTTAGCTTCGGAGTTCTCCATTTCGGCAGATTACACGCAGCAATCACAGCGTCTCGCTCGAACTCTCTGCCTTTACGAAATTTGTTCGGAATACTTTCCCACGTATCGTAGCGGGATAAGAACGTGCGGACTTTCGTCGATGCACCATAAACGCGATCAGCCCCAAAGGCCGCCGCACCCACCATCTCTTCGATATCGAGAGCGCTCAGTTCTGCAAAGGATGATCGCCGACGTTCGACCACCCAATAGCAAAGTTGAACGACTATTGAATAATAATTGCGATGCGTAAATACCTCTGTAAAACTAGTGTAGATATCTTCACGTAGCCAGAACACTAATTCCTTTGCTGTTTGATATAGTCGTGTATGTTCAGAAAGCAGCTTTCCATCGGGCATGGGCACTGCAAAGTCCAACTCTCGCGTCTTATTTTGACCACCTGTATCATGGACTTTCCAGCAATCACATTCATAAGGTGTACCTGCATCTAACCACGCCCGAATACGATCTGACCCTAGTAATTGCTGATGAAGTGTGTTTGGAGAAATACCTGACATTTCACCACGGTTTCTTAGGAAGAAAATCTGGGGAATTTATAATCTTGTCCGCTAAGCGGCCTGCATCTCGCCAAATTCTCCGAAATTTGAATTTCATTCTCGCTTCGACGGCGTCAACGAAACAAAGCCAAGGAAGCCAAACTGCCTCCCAGCGCTCTGGATGGTCTCTTAACCAGTCTCCTTCAACGTCTCTAAGAGTCAATTGCCAGATTCGAAGAAGTGCTATTTCTTCCACTTTTGCCAAGAGAATAAGTTGCGGACAATCGTAACAATCGAGCGTCGTACAACGCAATCCCTGAGCTCGGGCTTACCATCCGGATCGCGGCAAAATGTACCCAATCCTGTCCTGGCGATGGAGTCGAGAACCTTGGCAAACTCATGAGCTTCAACGCCCAGTATAATGTGGGCGCTCTCTATGTTCTGTACCACCAAGGTCTCATAGAACCGGTTGAAAAGCGCAATTTCACTGTCATGCATCAACAGGAGTGGGTATCGACCTGTGTAACGTTGATTAACATGCTCACCATGTTGTCCTAACGTAACGCTTGTTCTCACCCGTCCGTCTTCTTCCAAAGCCGCCAACAAAGAATAGTTGGCCTCAACATACCCGGGTGATGCGAAGGTTATGAAGTTCAGGTACCGTGGAAATGAGTTTTTGAAGAACACACGAAACCATTCGTCGGGCATAAGCTGAAAAGTAGTGTTCGTGCGTAGCACGTGGAACATGCCAGCATTTTCCGGGGAAATAGGTATTTTATGATTTCGGCGGACGCCTGCCAGCCAAAGTAAAGCCTTTGCAGCAGGGCAATTTGCTGGAATCTCTGAGTATATTGGTTTTCCACCAGCTTTGATCTTGGAAGAATTCAAGCTGATGTAACCGGCCTCTGGGCTGGGCCTAATGGTGTCGGCGGGCATTACTCGACCGACCACGGGGTTCGCACCTGTTTGAATTAGATAAAGCACCAATGCGGCACCAAACGCTTCAGGCGAAGGCCACAACGACGCCTGCAAGTCAACGAACCCGTCGTTCTCCAATGCTCGCTTCTGTAAGAATGAATACTCAGGTTCGGTAACAGTTTTGCGTGTCGGGACGAGACAATCAAATCTAAGTTCCAAAAGTTTCAGCAGGTTCGCCTTTGCTTGATCAGGTGCATCAAGAGGAAACCATTTTCGAAGCCTCTTCCTGTATGCAGCTTTTCCTTCGCGGACCATGGTTAGCATCCGCCAGTCCTTAGAACAGTCGCGCCCAACAGAGATGAGCTGCTGTCCCCGCTCATAAGTATCCTTGTAAAATTCAAACTTTTGCAGTGCTGCAGTCTCAATTAACTCCAGTCTGCGACGCATCAAATTTCTTATTATTTCTGCCGGGTTATTTCCACGCTTGATGTCTGTTTTGCCGAGTTCCGATCTAAGACTATGAACAAAGGCGCTTTGTTCACGGGCATCAACCTCGATGCCTTTGGCAGCGCCAGCTTGACTAAGCATTTCCGTAGCAAAAGTAGGTAGTCGTCCGCACTCGTCTCGTTATTCCGATTTACGGGAGCTAGTTTGTGTTTGGCTTCAGCCAATGTTGGATAATGCCCGGATGCTTTTGGACGTCTGGATCTGAATGAAATTGGTATGTGCGCTACCAATCCCTCAGTTGCCATTGCCCGAAGAAGATTTTGCACGTGAAATAGATTTCTGCGGGAAGGAGTTCCAAGGAGCAATGAATTGTAAGATAAAAGTGCTTCTAGCCAGTCGGATTGGCTTGGGTGCACACCATCGTTCACATTCTTAAATACTCTACGGACTACCTCAGTTTTGTTTCTGCAAACCAACTGAGAAATTGAACGGTCGCTAAGTATGCCCCTCAACACTAGTTTTGGGTCTTTCGCAAAATGTATTCTGAAAAACTTGTACGATTCTTTGGAGGACGCCGCTGTTCCACCCATACCAACCAAATTGCTAAACAGAAATACTCTCCCATGAAAAATCCGGTGAGACCTTCCGCTCGCAATTCTTTCTCGTATTTTACTTCTGCTTCACTGATTAAGTCGACAAGGGGTGGTTGTCTTAACCTATGTTTTGAAATCCTTATCGCCTTGCCAATCTTCGCGCAGTCGAAGGAAAGACCGTTCTTGTGAATTTCCTTTTTCCCATCAGCAAGAAAAGCCTTAAGCCGTTCCAAGGAAGCCACAACATCTCGACGTTTGTAGTCAATGGCTTTAACATGGGCATCAGCAGTTCGATAAAATCGATCACTGCGGAAATCGATCCATGATGGACGTTACTGCCTTGATACCAGCTAGATCGCCAATCTGTTTTCGATCAACCTTGCCGTTACGGACATTTAAAGTACCGTCCTCAATAAGTTTTTGGACGACGGCTTCCATACGCGGAATCGCAGCATCAATGGGATGTAAAATTCCGATCTTATTCTCGTAAGTTTCGAGAATATCTCTATGTGGTGTCAGATATGAGCCAGGTACTCCCAGCATGCAGGCAAGCTGATTTCGCGCGATTTTTCCATATCTGTTTCGTGGAATGGTGCCTTGGCAAAAAGTTGCGACAGCAACGTTTCCAATCTGTCACGTAAAGACATGCCTCACCTGTTGTCCCGGCACCACTCTCCTGACTGTACGTGAGTCGATTCTGCGAACGACACGTCAGGTCGAGCGCTAAACTAAACCGCGACTGGGGCTTCGATTGCCGGATGAGGATCATAGCCAGTTACGATGAAGTCACTGATCTTATAGTCGTCAATACTATCGGGTTTACGAGCCAATTCGAGCTTAGGGAACGGCTTTGGTTGCCTAGATATGATTGTTTCGGCTAGATGAATGTGGTCTAGGTATAGGTGGACGTCTCCGCCAGTCCAAATCAAATCTCCAGGCAGCATGTCAACTTGTTGAGCCACCATTGCGAGTAATGCCGCCTGTTGCGCGACGTTAAATGGATTGCCCAAGCCCATGTCACTTGAACGCTGAGTTACCATCAACGATAGCCGCGCCGGAGCCGCACCATCAATACCAGAGGCAAAAATTGATAAGTCATATGGCACGGAGATAATGCCATCTGTTTCAATTCAGGCACGTTCCATGCATGAAACAACATTCGACGACTCGCTGGATCTTTTCTAAGCAACTCAATAACCTCAGCAAGCTGGTCATACTCTGTCCCGTCCGCTGCTCGCCAACGACGCCATTGCTTTCCGTATACCGGTCCCAAATCCCCCACTCATTGGCGAAGTCTTCATCCAAAAGAATTTTGGTCTCGAACTCTTCTTGAGATAATGAAGTACCCGTAGCTTTTCGATACTTCGCCAAAGGCCAATCTGACCAAATCCGAACATTCTCCTGTAACAATGTGCGAATATTGGTTTGCCCCGACAGAAACCATAGCATCTCTTTAACAGCAGTCTTCCAATATACGCGCTTAGTCGTGTAGACGGGAAAACTGCCGTCAGACATGTCGAAACGCATCATTGAACCGAACATTGCCAATGTCCCGGTACCTGTCCTGTCCATACGTCTGTCACCGTGCTGTAATAACTGGCGAAGGATACTGATATACTGGAACTCGGGATGATTGCTCATTTTTCCGTCTTCTGCTATTTGATCCGATTGTGCATAACGAGGCCGATACGTGCAATACCGCTCAGTCGTGCAAAAGATAATTTGAATGTCGATTTCGTTTCCTGTTGCGGTACCGGTACCATACGATCCGCGAAGAAAGCCTTTTCTTTCAAGCCGCTCGGGCGAAAGGTACCGTCTCGATGTCGGAAAACATCTGCACGCCCAGAAAAATATCCGCCGAGCGCTGATAAAGCTGGCAGGAAAGCTTTCCGTCCGCGACATAAAACTGGAAAAGACAGTGACATGGTGGCAGGGCCATTTCATCGACCAGCGCCGGGTTCCACGCCGATACGATCAGGCGCCGCGAATTGGGATTTCCATGCAGCATCTTGAGAAGATTAGCGATCTGATCGATATGGCGGCCATCCGGCGCTGGCCATGAGCGCCATTGATAGCCGTAAACCGGCCCGAGATTGCCATTCTCGTCTGCCCATTCATCCCAGATCGAGACGCCATTTTCCTTCAGATAGGCGATATTCGTATCGCCTTTGAGAAACCATAGCAGCTCATGGATGATCGAGCGGAGATGGAGCCTCTTGGTCGTGAGAACCGGGAAGCCCTCCTCCAGATTGAAACGCATCTGATATCCGAAAACCGACCGTGTGCCGGTGCCGGTGCGGTCGCCACGGTCGACGCCGTTATCCAGCACATGTTGAAGTAGATCGAGATAGGTGCGCATGGGGATTATCCGGAACCGATTCGTTTTAAGACCACTATAAAGAAAAACCCCGGTGTGAGACACCGGGGCTTCGGTTTCACGAGATCGCTGTGGATCAAAGGTCGCCGAGTTTGCCGAGCTGCTTTGCAACCAGATAATAGAAGGTGACGCGATTTTTGTTGCGGTCGCCCTTCATGACTTCAGCAACATGCGCAACCACTTCATCGCCCTTGGCTTCGTCATCAATGCCGAGTTTCTTGGCAACCCAATTGGTGCGGACGCGCTTCAATTCTTCCGGGTCCGTTGCCGAAACGAGCGAGGAATCGCGATTGCGCAACGCAATACCCAGATGCTTGACGATCTTATCGACTACAGCTTCATCGGCACCGGCATCGTAGCGACGGACATCCGCGAGATATTCACTCATATATCCACTCTCCTTCGAATGGGGTAAAGCACCCCGTTTCAGCCTACGGAAGCCGACTGTATAAGAATTTACGTGCCAGCCCCGATATGTTGCGAGGATTGACCAGCAAAAGCAGGCTGTCAATGAAAAATGAACGCAAGGGCTGGCCGTAGGGCACCATCGGCAAAACCCGTTAAAAACTGTGCCCCTCTTCCAATCCCGATCAACCGCGCCTATATACGGCATGTCGGCGCAAGCTGACTATGGTGATAAACGGACGGTGTAATAAACCCATTGGACCCGGGGCGGTACCCGGCGCCTCCACCAGAATACAGATCAGCCTATCGGTTTGTATTGTGGCGGGGGCGAAACAGGATCGACAAGGGTGTAAAGATCGCTCTTTACTCGGCATGATACCACCGTTATCGGGTCAATTGAGTAGTTGCAAATGACAACAAAGCTCAGGGTTATGCTCTCGCTGCCTAATGGCGGTGCGGGAAACCCACTCTAAAGTCCTTAGGGTTAGCCCTTAAGGCGGGGTTCGGAGGCACCTGGCAACAGAAGCCTCCACTTTCCCCTTCACATAATCTATGCAGCGGCGGCTTCCGTATCGAGTTCGCTTGCCTTGCGAGAAAGAACGATCTGCGTCAGCACGAAGGCCGTCAGCGCACAACCGGCGATTCCGCCGACCATCGGCAGGGCCGTTCCGTCAAAGAACGAACCGGTTACACCAATCGCTACGCCGCCAATCACGAAATGGAGCGTTCCCATCAGTGCGGAAGCCGTTCCAGCAATCTCACCGTGGTCCTCAAGAGCCAGAACCGCCGTTGTCGGGATGACGAGGCCGAGGAAGCCATATCCCACGAACAGGAAGCCCGCGATCAGCCAAAGCGACTGATGCCCCATGAGCGCAGCGGCGAACATGGCGAGCATTGCCGCTGCAAAGCCGGAGACCGCGAATCGCATAACCCGACGAAGCCCGAAGCGCGATCCCAACCAGCCGTTCAACTGCGACACACCGAAGAACGATACCGCGTTTGCTGAGAACGCGATGGCGTACTGCGTCGGCGTCAGACCATATTGATCGATAAGAACGAATGAGGAATTGGCAAGATAAACAAAAAGGACGCGATGCCGAAGCCTCCGACAAAAACTAGTCCGAGAAAATAGCGATCCTTTAGCAGGCGACCATAGCCGCGCAAAGCACTACCCAGATTGCTTTCAAGTCGCGCTTCTGCGGTTCGCGTTTCCTTTTGTGCTGTTGCGACCAGAATGATGCCGATAGCAGCAGCGACCAGAACGGCCCAAAAACGCCACGCCAGCCGAAAAGCTAATGATGATTGAACCAGTCAACGGTGCGAGAATCGGTGAAATGGAGAAAACCAGCATCAGAAGCGACATGAGACGTGCGGCCTCGACGCCCGTGTGAAGGTCACGCACGACAGCACGCGGAATGACCATGCCCGCTGCAGCACCCAACCCCTGCACGAAGCGGAAAAGCACAAGCACATCTATATCGGTAGCCAAAGCGGAGCCAATGCTGCCGATGCCAAACAGCACCAACCCGCCATAAAGCGGAAGTTTACGCCCGACCATGTCGGACAGCGGGCCGCAGAAAAGCTGCGCAACCGCAAGAGCAATGAAAAGGCCAGGAGACTCATTTGCACGGCACCAGTTTCCGCATGCAAATCAGCGGCGATGGTGGGCAAAGCTGGCAGATACATATCGATCGCAAATGGACCAATGGCGGAAAGAAGACCAAGAACAATGGCATTGCGCACAAGACTGGAAGCCATGGGGAGCGCTTTCATCAATGTTTCGTGAGATTCCCGTACCGATTTCGGATCTCCGGTTTTGCTTGGGAGGATGGCGCCATCGGGCTCGCAAAATCGGCACAGGACAGATAAATACTTGTATCCACTACGAGTCTTCGTTTCCGTTCGGTCGCATCAGCCTATTCTCTGATATGGTCGACACTTGAAAACTCTGAAGCGGAAGGCATTCTAGACATATCGTCAAAACAGATTTGACATTGATGTCAAATTAGACACCATTGTCCAAAACGTCAAGCTATCTTATGTTGAAGGCATGAAACCTACTGACATAATTGACATGGCCGTCCTGCCCGAGAAGCGCGCCGTATCCGAAAAGGGCCTGAACTCTGCGGCGATAAAGCCCGGACAGTGCATGAAACGTGACTTCATTTTGTGTTCCGCAGCACGTGTTTTCAATCGCGATGGGTTTCAAGGCGCGAGCATCGACTTGATTGCCAGTGAAGCAGGCGTGTCGCGTCAGACGATCTACAATCATTATCGCGACAAGGAAGCGCTCCTTGCTGCTGTCGTCGAAGATGCGCTTGCGCGCATGAACGCTAGCATGTTCGCTGTTCTGGCTTCATTTCCGCAGACGGGAGAATCTGGAACAGGATCTGGTGGCCTTCTCCATCCGCATGAGTCGGAACTGCATCTACGATTCATCCGGTGCGTTTCTGCGCAAGGTGATGCAAACCAGCGAAACCAATCTGCCGCTCGCCGCCAGTATTTGCAGCACCAAGGGTCCGGCGCAAGCCATACCGGCCATAGCAGCGCTTCTGGCGCGCCTTGCTTTGGATGGGCACTTGAACATCGATGATCCGGATTCGCGGCACGCCATTTCATGGCGTTGATCAATGCCGACACACACTACCATATGCTGACCGGTCAGGGCATTGATGACACAATTATTGAGAAGAGTGCCGTCAATGGAGTACGCACCTTCCTTATGGCCTTCGGAAACCGATAGGGGCAAGCCCATCCTATTGCGTTCAAAAATTGCACATCTTTCCGCCGCAGGCATTGCCCTGTTGCTTTTTCAGGTCATATATCATCGGTTCCTGCGAGAACGAACTTGACATCGACCTCCGAATCCGTGGGATAAGCAAACCATGGTACAGGACCTAATCCGTTACGATATTCTCGCTCAGGAAGCCCTACGCGGCGTCATTCGCAAGGTTCTTGCGGAGGTGTCCAAGGCTGGCTTGCCGGGTAATCATCATTTCTTCATCACGTTCCTGACTGGAGCGCCTGGTGTGCGAATTTCCTCACGCTTGAAGGAAAAATATCCCGAGCAGATGACGATCGTTTTGCAGCATCAGTTCTGGGACATGCATGTGACGGACCAATTGTTTGAGGTTGGCCTGTCATTCGGTGATATTCCGGAAAAACTGACTGTACCTTTTTCAGCCGTTCGCGGCTTCTACGACCCTTCGGTCAATTTCGAGCTCGAGTTCGATGTCGCTGTCGTACAGCCTGAAAGCGACAATGACGAAGGCGGCACTGTAGCCCCTATCGAAATCCTCCCGACGGAAGCACCGGCCGAGAAGGCAGAAAAGCCCAAATCAAAGTCGCGCAAGACTGCAGCCGAAAAGAAGCCGCCGCGGCCAAAGACAGCAATGCAGATGATGGCGCCGACAAGGAAGCCAAACCCTCTGCCGATGTTGTTTCTCTGGATGCCTTCCGGAAGAAGTAATTTCGCACGCACCGTCCTCATGCGAAGAATGTGCCAGAGCTCATGCTGGTTTTGTCCGTTTGTTTGATTGGATGGTTCAGATTCACTCTTGATCGTGATCAATGGTGAAAAACAAGCAGGCGTTTTATACTCTGTTCTGACGGCAACCAGTTCAGGATTAATTTCGATGATTCGTGCAATTGCTCAGGCAGTATTGTGGATAAGCGGCATCGTAGCGGCCTTCTTTGTGGCAAAGGACGAGCCGAACTTTCCTCTTCTGCAGATGACCGTGGGACTCGTACTCCTAATTCTGGTGTCCTTGGCCATCTGGTGGTTCACCAATCCGAAGGACCCACAGAAATAGCACCAGCCTATTACGAGCTTGCTAGATCGAACCGAAACACAGTATTTTTCAGAAGCTTCAACATTTCCCCGTGGTTTCATGAGCGATATCGTCAATCTCAGGCAATTCAAAAGCAGAAAGCCCGCGCTGAAAAACAAAAACAGGCTGACCGGAACCGCATCCAATTCGGCCGAACGAAGACTGAAAAGCTTTCGCTCACACGGAAGCGACGAAAGCGGAACGTTTTCTGGATCAGAACCGTCTGGAAAATAGCAAAAGCCGGACGAGACAAAGTGAACTCGTCCGGACGGTTACGCAAACATTCCGTCAGTATTCGCGGACACGCAACCAGTTACACACTTGAAGACCCATTCTTTGAATTGATTGAAGAAATTGCGGCCACACGGGAGCTTTCCGTGGCAGCCCTGATTGCTGAGATCGATAGCAAGCGTGACAGGTCGATCAACCTGTCTTCTGCGCTCAGGCTCCACGTCCTGGACTGGCTTAAATCCAGAATAACTCAAGGCTGAGGTGCCGGCACGGCAGGTGCCTGCTCCAGGCTTTTCAGGAATTCATTCAGCGATTGGCCACCCTCCGGCGAGGCCAGAGGATCTTTCGATCCGCCTTGCATCTTCTCTGCCTCAAGCCGTTGAGCTTCCTCGGCAGTTTTCCGGGCCATTTCGCGCGCACTCGCCTCGGCGCGTCGTCTCGCCTCGTCTTCACGCTGCGAACGATCACGTTCCGCTTCGTCCGCTTCGAAAAGCCCAAGCTGGCGCCGAAGGCGCTGTTTTCCATCAGGCTCGCCTGCATGGATTCAACACGTTCCTGTTCGCGTTCGTGCACGCTGGGTCAAAAACTGAACGAGTGGCTGCTTGTCGAATGACACCTCAGGTACGCTGTAGCTACCGCCGAGCGAAAAAGCTACTTGCGGCGAGATACCAGTATCGGCGCCATCGCCATTCTGAAACGTCAAAGTACCGTTTCCGCCAATTCCGAGTGTCGACAGGTCGAATTGCAGATCGCTGAGAAGAGCAGCATTTCCATCGTTCAGATTTGCCGCAGCCATACGCGCGACACCGCCGCTGATCGTAAAGTCAAACTGCGCATTACCGGGTGCAAATGTGCCCTGCCCGGTTGCCCTGTCAGCAATACCGACAAATTGTTTTGAAGCAAGCTTGTCGGAACCGGAGAACTGATCGCCTGTTGCATCGGCTGCAGCGATCATTGCAGGCAACGCCGCACTATCCAGACCATTGACGGTAAAATTCTCCACGTCGAAACTTGCAGTTCCGGCCAGCGATCCGACAAGCGCCGCGACACTCTCACCACTGCCGTTCAGATTGACGGCAGCCTTCACTGCACCACCGAGCGGAACAGCACCATTCTCCGTCTGGTAGAAATCCTTGAGATTTGCACCGCTCCATTTGATCTCTGTCGAGAGGAGAGCGTTCCTGTCGCTATTACTCACAGATACGTTGCCAACGAGATATCCACCGGCCCAATTACCAGTCAGTTCATTCAACTGAAGCCCGTCCATCGTCTTCAGAAGCCGTGTGGAAAAATCCGTAGCAGTTCCAAACCCATCCATGTGAGCCTGGGCTACGTTGAGCTTCATGTCCAGCAGCAACGGCAGTGACGGGCGGAGTGCGAATGCACCACGCGGCCAGATTGACTTCGCAGTAGGCTTTGCCGGTTCGAATGCATCCTGTCCGAGCATGATCGCTGCAAGACTAGCGACCTCAAGCGTCGCGAGCTTTGCCTCGCCTTTCAACTGAGGCAGGCCGCTATCGGCAAAATTGGCCTCCAGCCGTGCCGAAACATCTTCTCCATCCAGCTTTCCGGCCAGATTAGGGAACCGCAAGATACCCTTTGCGAACTGAAAATCGCTGGCGATATCCGCCGAAAGCCCTTCACCAAATCCGGGCAGCGCGAAACCTGCCGTCGCGATGAACGGCTGCAGATCGGCAGACTTCAATTGGGCCTTGCCGCTGGCGGCGACATCTCCGCCGACCAGCGAAATCACACCGTCTGCCGTCGCCGACCCGTCGGGTGCCGTGAGTTTGAGCAATGTCCGCATGCCTGCACTCGGTGCACCCTGCATGCTCAGATCGGCAGTGAGTTCACCAGCGAGCCCCAAAGGCAAGGAAGGCAAGCCGATCAATGCAAGTACCGCCTCGCCTTGCTCCGACATCGCCGTCCCGTTCAATTGCATCTGCAATGGCTCGCTCTCACCCTCACCGCCGCTCGCCGTGCCCGAAAGGTCCAGCTTCATGCCGCCTGTTTTGCCGGTAACGCTGAACGAAAACTCTCCGACATCGGGAGCGCTTTTGATGTTTGCTTCGGCAGGCCGGGCACTCTTGCCCTTGGATGCCGTGCCTTTCACAGGCACCTTGTCGGCTGGTGGCACGGATGGAGCCACCGCATTGGCGATGACATTTATTTCGGTATCCTCGAACAGCCCGGAAATTGGCTGCGCGCAACGAAAGCGCATGAAACAGCGGTAGTCGGGGATAACGATTGGCCATCAGCGAGAGGAAACGCGAAAGGTCGCCGGACAGGATCGTTGCATCCAGCGAACCGGAAGGCGTATTGGCAAAAGGCTCATAAGTGCCTGTTGCGGTCAGCGTTGTGCCCGCTACATCATCGAGCAGCAATCGGTCAAAATCGAAGCGGCCATCATGCAGCCGGAGTGCCATATCGACGCTGCCCGCTTCCATGTCCTGATAGCGGACAGGCCCTGCCTTGAATGCCAGGTTCAGCGACTGACCGTCGAGAAAGCCCAGCCCGTCACCACTGGAGAAAAGGCTGTAAAGGCTTGCAGCGCTTCGCTTTCAACCGCGCCGCCATTGAGTGCCAGCGCGATCGCTGGCTGCGCGCCCCTTCACCTCGCGAACAAACGAGCCTTTGAGTGTCGTCTTCCCCAACGCAATTTCGAGATTATCGATCCGCTGCATTCCGTCGCGAAGATCGACCTGTCCTGAAAAACCCGCACCTTCGAGCTTGCGCACGGAATCGTCAACGGTCTCGTTGAGCCAGCTTGCCAGACCGGACGGCTGACGTGAGGCAACGAGCATATCGCCCTTGAAGCCGAAATCCTTGCCAACCGAGAGCGTGCCCTTGGCTTCTACCTTGGTTCGTCCCGGAAGATCGGCAGCGAACTGACGAATATTCCAGTTCTTTCCGTCCGGTTCCGCGCTCACTGTGACCGAGCGTATCGTTGTGCCGCCCGCGATGACGGCAGGAAGGCGCAAATCCACATTGCCGGGTATAGTGGGAATGGGCAGTTGTTCGAGAACGCGGCGTGCTATCGTAATACGATCTGCAACCGGCATGGCGGAACCGGATTGTTCTTCGCTGGCGGCTTCATTCGCCCCCAGAAAAGCTGCTGTCCATCGGCACTGACCTCGAAACGCGGTTTGGTGCCGTAATCAATGAATGCCTTGCCATTCACCACATAAGGATTGTCGGCAGGCCCTGCTCCATCCGGAATTCACTGGCATCGAAGCGATTGCGATCTGCCTTGAATTTACCGGTTACTCGCACGCCACTGAAAAGGGCGTTTCCGTCGGCGTTTTCTGATCCTTAGTCGTCTTGGCAACCATATCGGAAGAGCGAAGCGAAAAGTCACCGGCATAGTCGAGCCGGCCTTCAGTCACGGTCACATCGCCATCGGTCTCGAAAGCAGCCGGGATTGCCTCCGGCGAAATGCGTGCGCGAACGCGCAGCGAACCGTCCGGCTTTGCCTCGCCACTCGTAAGGTCGATTGCCAGCTTTTCGCCCCGAAGAACAAGACTTCCGTTTGCCTGCCATGGACCTGCAAGACTGTTTGCCGAGATCACAGCATTAAGTTCGGTAGCGGTATGACTGCGACCGCTTGCCTCTTCGCGAAGGGTAATTGTTCCGTCACTGACGGAAAGCCGTTCCAGCTTGATCTTCGTCGGATCGAGCGGCGTCGACGGACGGATTGCCCAATCAACCTTGCCGCTTTTATCGAGAGAAATTGTAGCCTGTGGACGATCCACACGCATATCGAAAATCAGAAGCTGGCCGCGCAGAAACGGCATCAGTTCGGCATCCATCGAAAACGTATCGACCGTCATCACCGGATGAGCTGCATCGGCCCCGACACGCACATCGGAAAAAGCGACGGAAGGAAACGGCAGGAGCCGCGCGCTGACGTCACCGGCGACCTTGACGGGGCGCCCCAGAACACGGCTCGCCTCACGCTCGAAATCGGCACGATAGCCGCTCCAGTCAACAAAAGGCGGCACGACAAGTGCTGCCGTCAACAGCAGCACGAGAAGCCCGCCGACGATGACGAATATGCGGCCCAAGAACCAGCTCCGGTCAAACAGATTGCAAGTTAGCGCGAAACAAAGAGTGAATCACGCCGTCTTTATCTGCGCAACATAACGGCATCGATCCGGCGACAACAAGGCAAATTGCATCGCAGCTATATCGATATGCACGCCTGCCTGAATCAAACTCTTGGCAAACCCGTCCAAACGGCTGATTTGAATCACGAAATCAGTATTTTGCCCGGATTCATGATGTTGTCGGGATCAAGCGCTTTCTTGATGGCCCGCATATAATCCGTGGCTTCGCCCAGCTCCATGGCCAGATACTTCATCTTGCCCTGCCCGATGCCATGTTCGCCGGTGCAGGTTCCCTCCATTGCAATGGCGCGCTTGGCCAGCCGATCCATGAAAGCTTCGGCACGCTCCATCTCGCTGGCATCTTCTGTATCGAGAAGCAGGAGAAGGTGGAAATTACCATCCCCACATGCCCAACAATCGGCGCTATAAGGCCTGTTTCGGCAAGGTCCTTTTCCGTCTCGCCGATGCAATCGGCCAGACGCGAAATCGGCACGCAGACATCGGTGGAAACGCCCTTGCAACCGGGCCTCAGCAGAAAGGACGCAAGATAGGCATCGTGACGCGCCCGCCAGAGCCGGTCACGCTCCTCGGCATCGTGTGTCCACCGGAACTCGCCGCCGCCATTGCCAGTTGCAATTTCTCCAAACAATTCCGCCTGTTCGGCAACGCCATTTTGCGTGCCGTGGAACTCGACAAACAGATAGGGCTGTACCTCGTAAGGCAGTTTGGAATGGAGGATCAGGGCTCGCATCTGAAGCGTGTTCACAAGCTCGATACGTGCAACGGGGATACCCATCTGGATGGTTTCGATTACTGTACGGCAAGCCGAATCCACGTCTGGGAAAGGACAGATACCGCCGGAAATCGCCTGTGGGATCCCCTGCAGTTTCAATGTCAGTTCGGTGATGATGCCAAGTGTTCCCTCGCCTCCAACAAGTAGCCTCGTGAGATCGTAACCCGCAGCCGTCTTCTTCACGCGCTTGGAAGTCTCGATCAGTCGCCCATCGGGCATCACGGCTTTCAGCGCCAGCACATTCTCGCGCATGGTCCCATAACGCACTGCATTCGTACCGGACGCACGAGTGGAAGCCATACCGCCCAGCGTGGCATTGGCACCCGGATCAATCGGAAAGAACAGTCCCGTATCGCGCAAATATTCATTCAGTTCCCGGCGCGTAATACCCGGTTCCACCACGCAATCCAGATCTTCCGCGTGCACGGCAATCACCTTGTTCATACGCGTGAGGTCAAGAGACACACCACCAGCGGGTGCGTTCACCTGCCCTTCGAGCGACGAACCGGCGCCGAAAGCGATAACCGGAACGCGATGTTCGGCGCAGATACGCACAACATCCTGCACCTCCTGCGCAGTCTCCGCAAAGATGACGATGTCCGGCGCCTGTGTCGGCACATAGGTCGTCGTGTGGCCGTGCTGTTCGCGTATAGCCTGACCGGTCTGCGCACGTTCACCGAAACGCTGCTTGAGAATACCCACTGCTGCGGCAATACCGTCCTCATTGCGTGCAAGCGCGACAACATTTTCAAGCGACATCGTTCATTCTCCAAAATTCATATTCAAACAGCAGGCAACGCCAATGCGACCGGGTCTTGTCCAAGGTGTTCGGCGACAGCCCGGATAACCAGATTATGGTCCCGCGCTGCGGCAGCCCCGATACGATTACGGCGCCGATCACGCCAGCCCCGGAAACACGGATTGAAATCCGCCGCCCGCCAGCGCGTAATCTTCCACGTTCAATGCTTTATGGGGAGCAAACATGCGATCGTCGCGATTCTGTTCCAGAACAAGACGATAGGTCGAAGCATGAAAGCGGCGCACGACATTGAACTTGCGGCGCAACCACTCTTGATTGTCCACAGTGCTTCCGGCGGTCGTCGCATAGAATAATTGCCGGTCCCACAGCGAAATTTCGGTGGCAATGCCGAGCTTCTCCTTCACGGCGATATCGCGAATGCGAGCGCCCAGCGCAAATGCGCCGTTCTCGTCAAATGACGGAAAAATAAGCGCCTGTTCCTGCCGGATGATTTGCGCAATCGCCTGCTTGCTGTCGTCGCCCTGTGCCATTTTCTGCATTTCCCCGATGAGCTGCACGAAATCTGTGCGTTCCTTGTGCGCTTTCGATCACGTGATTGCAATAAGGGTTGTCCGCCATCAAACTTGATTGATCAGATGCAATCCACTAGTGGAGCCTTATGGTTCAGAACCCCAATACAGATGTGCCTTTGAAAGGCGATCAAATACCGGATTTTGTTGAAACCGCCGTGTTCAAGCGCGACGTGTTCTCGGAAACGCATGCCGGCTATTTCGTAGGCGATCCCGATACCCGCATCATCCGTCGCGTCGTAAGCGCTGCTCCATGGTGGTCGAAGCCGCTGGCATGGATACTGGCCCGGCGCGAAATCCGTGGCCTCAAGACCGTGCGCGGCATTGAAGGTGTCCCGCAGCTTCTCGCCACCGACAAGGACGGGCTGTATCGATCCTGGACGGAGGGAACACCGCTACATCTTGCGCGCCCTTCCGATCCGAAATGGTATCGCACTGCGCACCGCATCCTGCGCGATATGCGCCGTCTTGGTGTCACCCACAACGATCTCGCCAAACCGCAGAACTGGCTGATGACGCCCGAAGGTGAAGCCGCAGTCATCGATTTCCAGCTCGCAAGCGTGCATCGTCGTCGCGGCGCCCTCTATCGCCTGATGGCCTATGAAGACTTCCGCCATCTCATCAAGCAGAAGCGCGCTTTCGCAAAAGACATGATGACACCGACGGAAAAGCGCATTCTGGCACGCCGTTCGCTGCCGTCACGCATCTGGCTGGCGACAGGCAAGAAAGTCTACAACTTCATCACTCGCGGCATTTTCAGCTGGTCGGACGGTGAAGGCACCGGTGATCGCATCGACAATGAAGGCCCTGCGATTCAGGCTGCCCTCAAATCCGATCCTCTTGTCTCGGATGTGGCTCTCGCGCTTTATTCGCTGCCTGCCAAGGGCGTCGGCATCTACGCTTTCGTGGAAACCCTAAGTGCCGACGAAAAGTCTGCGCGCAAGGCTTAAAGGACAGAAGGTTGAATTGATCCAGCCGGTTGCCCACCTGCCACGGCGTGCCGACGGAACGATCCGTGACGACATCCTGCGGCTGATTGCGATGAACCAGATGACGGAACTCGACGATCTGTTGCAGCGCGAACCGGAACTGCGTGGACTGGTTGAAGCACTGGCCTCGCATCGCCTGAACTTTACGGATCGTCGCGTCACTCAATTAGAGTAGTCGAATATTTTAACCCTTTCGCTGGTCTTTCAGCCACGAATCATTACATTCGGGTCAAATGCCTGACTTTCCCGACGATATGCCGTTTTTCGGCGATGACGACGCTCCGGCAGGCCGTACGCCCGCTCCCGGTGGTATTGCCGCACGTGCCATGGCAGCACGCAACCAGCAGCGTGGCGAACCCGATTACCTGAAAGGGCTGAACCCGGAACAGCGTCAGGCTGTCCTGACGACAGAGGGGCCTGTTTTGGTACTTGCCGGTGCGGGCACGGGAAAAACGCGCGTTCTGACAACACGTATCGCACATATTCTGACCACCGGCCTTGCCTATCCAAGCCAGATTCTCGCTGTGACCTTCACGAATAAGGCCGCGCGCGAAATGAAGGAGCGTATCGGTCATCTGGTCGGCGGTGCAGTGGAAGGCATGCCATGGCTTGGCACATTTCACTCGATCGGTGTCAAGCTTTTGCGCCGTCATGCGGAACTGGCAAATCTGACATCGGATTTCACCATCCTCGATACCGATGACGTGATCCGCCTCATCAAGCAGCTCATTCAGGCTGAAGGGCTTGATGACAAGCGCTGGCCTGCCCGCACCTTCGCCAACATGATCGATGGCTGGAAGAACAAGGGATTCGGGCCGTCCGATATTCCCGAAGGCGATGCGCGCTCATTCGGTAACGGTCGCGGACGCGAGCTTTATCAGGCTTATCAGGAGCGCCTGCGCACATTGAACGCCTGCGATTTCGGCGATCTTCTGCTGCATCCGATCCGTATTTTCCGCAATCATCCGGATATCCTGCGCGAATATCACGCAAAGTTCCGCTACATTCTGGTGGACGAATATCAGGATACGAATACGGCGCAATATTTGTGGCTGCGCCTGCTGGCTCAGCGACCAAAATCACGAACGCAGGCCGGAGGCTCGCCAGTACAGCCCGCTAGGGCGTCCGAAGGCCCCGTGGAGCCGATGAGCGCAGCGAATTCGGCGTGAGCGAAAAATCCAACACAAGTAAACTTGTGTTGCGTCGGCGACGACGATCAGTCGATATACGGCTGGCGCGGGCGAAGTGGACAATATTCTTCGCTTCGAAAAGGATTTTCCCGGCGCAGTCGTCATCAAGCTTGAGCGCAACTACCGCTCCACGGCACATATCCTCGGCGCCGCCGCCCACCTGATTGCGCACAATGAAGGCCGCCTCGGCAAAACGCTGTTTACCGAAGCGCCCAATCCCGACGATCCGAAGGTAAAAGTTCATGCAGCTTGGGATTCGGAAGAGGAAGCCCGTGCGGTCGGCGAAGCCATAGAGCAAGCCCAGCGTCAGGGCATCTCCTCAATAACATGGCGATCCTTGTCCGCGCCTCCTTCCAGATGCGTGAGTTTGAAGACCGTTTCGTCACGCTCGGCCTCAATTACCGCGTCATCGGCGGTCCGCGCTTCTACGAGCGTCTCGAAATCCGTGATGCGATGGCCTATCTGCGCGTCGTGGCACAACCGGCCGATGATCTGGCGCTGGAGCGCATCATCAACACGCCGAAGCGTGGTCTGGGCGAAGCCGCGATCCGCCAAATCCATGATTATGCCCGTGCACGCGATATTTCCATGTTCGCTGCGGCCTGCGACCTCATTGAAACCGAAGAATTGAAGCCGAAGCCACGCTCCGCATTGCGCGAAGTGGTCGAAAACTTCCTGCGCTGGCAGTCCCTGATCGACAACACGCCACACACGGAACTGGCCGAAACCATTCTGGATGAATCCGGCTATACGGCCATGTGGCAGAATGACAAATCGGCGGAAGCACCGGGTCGGCTTGAAAACCTCAAGGAACTGGTCCGTTCCATGGAGGAATATGAGAGCCTACGCGGTTTCCTTGAGCACGTTGCACTCGTCATGGATGCCGAGCAGAATGAGGATTTGGATGCCGTCAACATCATGACACTGCATTCTGCCAAAGGTCTGGAATTTGAGACCGTCTTCCTTCCCGGCTGGGAGGAAGGCTTGTTTCCGCACCAGCGCGCGCTCGATGAAGGCGGACGTTCCGGCCTTGAGGAAGAACGCCGCCTCGCCTATGTCGGCGTGACTCGTGCCAAGAAAAATCTGCACATCTGGTTTGTTTCCAACCGGCGTATTCATGGCATGTGGCAGTCGACCATTCCTTCCCGTTTTCTGGAAGAGCTGCCGGAAGCGCATGTGGAAGTGGCCGAGCTGGAAGGCAATTATGGCGGTTACGGCGGCGGCTATGGACAGTCCCGCTTCGACAAGGCCGATCCTTTCCAGAACTCCTATTCGACACCCGGCTGGCAGCGCGCGCAGCAGAACCGTTCCGATGCCACACGCAACAACTGGGGCTCGCGCTCCGGTAGTCGTGTCGAACGCATCGGCTATGGCGAGACCGATTCGGGTTTCGGTGCCGGGCGCGGCTCCGTGAAGGCACGTACGATAGATGGCGAACTGGTAGCGAAATCAGTGGCTGACAAGCCATCGGCCTTCAAGCTTGGTGATCGTGTGTTCCATATCAAGTTCGGAAATGGCACGATTTCGCTTATCGATGGCAACAAGCTGACCATCGATTTCGACAAAGCCGGACAGAAGCGCGTTCTCGACAGCTTCGTCCAGCCTATCTAGTTTCCATCACAGATGAAGGATCGGGGCAGCCGGACTATTCCGGCTTGCCCTTCGCCCGTGACATCGCCCTTATAGAGCGGTACGGTTGAAAGCGAAGTCTTGGCCGAACCGTCCTGAACCTGCGTCGCATGGGCGAGATAAAGCAGCGTATTGTTTGTCTTGTCGTATATGCGCGTGATGACAAGCTTCTTCCAGATCAAGCTTGTGCGTTCGGAGAAAACCCGCTCCCCGCCCTTGCCGAGTTTGATGTCTCCGATGGTGATCGGCCCGGTCTGCTCGCATGAAATGGAAGCGTTGGACGGGTCTTCGAACCAGTTTCCCTTTGCAGGCGGTCGATCATGCCGCGCGAAAACGACGCCAGATGACAGGTCACACCCTGCACCTTCGGGTCCTGCACCGCATCAATGACGATATCGTTTCCAAGCCAGTCGACGCCAACCTTGCCAACTTCTTCCGCCGACGCCGCCGAAGCAGCAACGACCAGCATAGGAGCAAGCAATAACCCGGCAAAACGCTTCAATCCGACCATATCTTCCAACCTCCAGAACTGTTGTGATGCGAAGGTGGATGAACAATTGCGGCTTTGCAAGAGCCGGAATTCAACCGCTCCACTTCTCAAGGAACACTTCGATTTCGAGCGTCTGAATATCCGGTACTGCCTCATAGAGCTTTTCCACCGGCCAGTTCCACCATTCGACTTCAAGCAGCCGATCGATGACGACATCATCAAAACGTTTCCGGATGAAATGGGCAGGCACGCCACCGACCACATGATAAGGTGGCACATCCTTTGTCACCACCGCATTCGCACCAATCACAGCGCCATGGCCGATCCGGATGCCCGGTGTGATGACCGCACCATGGCCGATCCATACATCGTTTCCGATGACCACGCGCTGCGCCTGACGCCTTGCCCGGAACTCTCCATCAACGCCCAGATAGCGAAAATACTCATTCGGACGATAGCTGACTTTATGAGTCGTCAGCCGCTCCATCGGGTGTTCGAGCGCATTGATGCGAACATTCGCGGCGATGGAACAGAACTTGCCGATCTCGGCATAAATCCCTCACCGTTTCGCTCGAAATAGGTGAAGTCACCCACAGTAACTTCACGAAGAATCACACGCTCGCCGATATCGGCATATCGTCCCAGTTTCACGGATTTCAGCTGGGCCGTGGAATGAATGCGCGGTTCGCTGTTCTGGAAACGCAGATCATCCGACGACATCATTGTAAATTCACCTCAACCTTCCTACCGCGCAGCCAGCTCTGGAACGAATGCCTAAGCCGCTTCCTGCGAACCATCTTCCTCGCCGGAAAGATAATCCTTGATAACATTCGGCAGAACATCGTCAAACTTCGCAATGAGGGTCTGGTGAACCTGGCCACGGAACGCGGGAGCGAAACGCTCGAACCCCTGCACGCAGCCGAAAGGCGCTGATCCTGATTCGATTGCCGCCAGTTCTTCCGCCCAACGCTTCTCCTGGACGAAATCAAGATAAGCCAATTCTCTCGTCGGTCGAACGGAAGCATTGTGCCGCAAGATTTCCAGATGATTGGCAAGAGCAACCGTATTGAACTGTTCGATATCCCGATACCGGAAACTGATCTGCTTATTCAGAACATCGGGTTTCTCGGCGAAAAAGTTGCCAGCGTGCTGCGCCGTAGCGGGTGCGGGTGATGATGGATCGACATGAAACGATCCTTCATGCCAGCGGCAACGGCGCCTTTCCATTGCGCCATCCGGAATTTCGGAAACGTATATTCGTATCGCGATATCTTGCCGAGCAATCGGCGCAGCTTGTACTTCCAGTGGGTGTTTTCAGGTCGCACCCAATCACCATGGAGAACGGACGTTCGTCCTCATAGAGATCGGAAATTGTCAGCGGTGCATTCACAAAGAAATCGTCGTTGGAATAGATGAAATGTTCCGACAATCCGGGTATCCGCCACATCGCGCCTTCGATAGCGCGGGCGTTGAACGAAGGGCGGACAGCAGGCAGACCTTCGAAAATGTCATCATGTGACACGATCTGGATAAAGGAGGCATCGCATTTGCCCTCGTGCTTGAACGCATCGAGGAGCCGTGGCTTCTGATGATCGGTGATGATGAAGATGCGCTTGATGAACGGCGCGAATTTGATGACAGAAGCGATATTGTAATAAATCTCGCCATTATCGAGATAACGTTCGCTGGTTATGGCTTCAAAATGCGTGCGAGCGGAATCGGGAGCAAATTGTCTTCTGGCAGCCATATGCGCCGGGTCCTGCCCATCGACCCAAGCAATTACATAATCGATTTCCACTATGGCTCTCACAATAAATTGCTATTTTATGACGGAATTATAACAGTTCGATCAAGCTTGCAAAATGTAAAGAGTTGAGTGCTTGTTCAACTTTGGTCGCGCGCGGAAAGCAATCAGATGACACTTTTTGAAACGTCATGCTCCAACACGCGACAAATAGTCAAAAATTTCAGAAATTATTGAAAATTGAGCAGATAGCAGTACATTAACGCCATGCTCTTAATGATGGCAGGATGCGGCTATATCAACGGTTCTGCAGCGCATAAAGAAAAGATAGGTTGTTGAGCAGCGCAGCAAGGCGCGTTCGGAAATTCAAGGCTGACTGGACATGAAAAATTCCTGCCCATCTTCATCATCGCCTTCATCGTCGTTATTGTCGGCGCTGCAGGTTTCAACCTTTTCGCGACAAGCAGGCAGCAAAAGAACCTTTTGGTGGTTCACTTAACCTCGTGACCATGAATGGAACGCCTTTTACAGAGAAGGACCTGCGCGCTACACCCGCAGCCATCTTTTCGGTTTCACCCATTGCCCGGACGTCTGCCCCACCACGCTTTACGAGCTGGATGGCTGGCTGAAACAGCTCGGGCCGGAAGCCAGTGATATCAAGGCCTATTTCATCACTGTCGACCCGGAACGTGACACACAGGAAGTCATGAAGACCTACGTGGGCAACGTTTCCGATCGCATCATCGGCATCACCGGCACACCGCAGAATATTGCTGATGTAGTCAAGTCGTACCACGTCTATGCCAAGAAGGTTCCGGGTGAAGACGGTGAGTATACGATGGATCATACGGCATCGGTATTTCTGCTCGACAAGGGCGGCCGCTTCCGCAGCACCATCGCCTATCAGGAAAACCCGGATACGGCTCTGGAAAAGTTGAAGAATCTGGCCAAAGGGGAGCAAAGGGCTAGTGCAGTTCCGGTGAGAAGCCGAATCGTAAATCCACGCTGGCTATTTGGTTTTACGCATTATCCGACGTAAAACCACTTCGCACTTTTGCTGGAAATGCTCTAAGTAGAGGCTCCGAAGCATTTCCATCGGAAATGCGTCAAAGATAGAGAGCTTTTACTTCATGGCCCAATCACGACTTTTCTTTTCGGCGGATAAGGCGGAAGCCGAGCGCGTCTACAATATTCTCGAACAAGCTTTCGAGGATGACGGCTTTCCCATCGCTATCACCGAGATTGACGAAGACCGGCAGATTTTCGAGGTTTCGGTCTATGTCGAGGACGATGCCGAAGATGTCGCGAGCCGGATCGATGCGCTGGTGGGGATAGGCCTTTTCGCCGTCGAGGAACTGCCTGACATCGACTGGGTCACGCATTCGCTGGAAGGACTGAAGCCGGTCCGGGCCGGACGTTTCTTTGTCCACGGCTCGCACGACCGCGATAAGATCGAAGCAGGCGACATTCCTATCGAAATCGATGCCGGCCTTGCCTTCGGCACTGGCCACCATGGAACGACCGCAGGATGTCTCGAACTGATCGAGGAAACCGTCAACAACGAACATCCGACCAATGCGCTTGACCTTGGCACCGGCAGCGCCGTTCTCGCCATCGCCATCGCCAAGCTCGCTCCGATTCCGGTTTTGGCTACCGATATCGACCCCGTTGCCGTTACGGTCGCTGCCGAAAATACCGCCAAGAACAGCGTGGCAGAACATATCGTCACGGCGACGGCGGAAGGCTTCGACCACCCGATTTTCCGTTCCTACTCGCCATTCGACTTGATCGTCGCCAACATACTTGCCAATCCGCTGATTGAGCTTGCTCCTTCCCTCAAGGAACATATGGCATCCGGTGGTTCCATCATTCTTTCCGGAATACTTGACAGCCAGCACGATGCGGTGCTCGCTGCCTATCAGGCGCAGGACTCACCCACCAGAAGACGCTGCATCGCGAAGGCTGGGTGGCGATCCACCTGAAATAAAGCTGCTTTCCTCATTTTTGCGAGTTACGCCCATGGCTTTTCAGAGTTTCGACGTCACCACAAATCCGGCCAATGGTGGCCCACGCGTAGCGAAGCTGCGCGCGAAAATGGCTGAACTTGGCCTCGACGGCTTTCTGGTTCCTCGCGCGGATGAGCATCAGGGCGAATATGTTCCACCCCATGCGCAGCGCCTCGCCTGGCTGACCGGCTTCACCGGATCGGCCGGTGCCGCACTCATCCTCAAGAACAGTGCCTATATCTTCGTTGATGGACGTTATGAGCTGCAGGTCCGCGCCCAGACCGATCCGAAGGTCTTCTCCTATGAAAGCCTCGTTACAAATCCGCCGGCTTCCTGGCTGGCAGACAACGGCAAGGGCCTGCATATCGGCTTCGATCCTTGGCTCCATACCATTTCCGAAGCCCGCAGTTTACGTGAAGCACTGGAGGCTCAGGGCGGTCAGCTCGTTCCGGTCGAAATCAATCTCGTCGATGCCGTATGGGATGATCAGCCCGAAGTGCCGACGGCGGAAGTCACTATCCAGCCGGCCCGTTTCGCAGGACATGAAGCTGAAGACAAGATCAAGGAAATGCAAGCAGCAGTTGCCGCAAGCGGCGCTCTTGCTACCGTCATGACCGACCCGTCATCGGTCGCATGGGTATTCAATATCCGCGGCAAGGATGTGTCCAACACACCGCTTCCGCTGAGCTTTGCCATCATTCCTGCGAAGGGTGAACCAGAGCTTTTCATCGATGAACGCAAGCTCGCCATTGAACCGCGCGCCTATCTGACCCAGCTCGCCAAGCTCTCGGCGCCGAGCGATCTGGAAGGACATCTCAGCGCTCGCGCAGCGGAAGGCGAGACTATTCTGCTCGATCCAGTTCTTGCAGCCGAAAAACTTCGCCTCATTGTCACCAGCGCAGGTGGCAGTGTAATCGAAGGCAAAGACCCTGCTCGTATTCCACGTGCAATCAAGAACAAGGCCGAGCTTGACGGCTCACGCGCTGCCCATGAGCGTGACGGTGTGGCGATGGTCAATTTCCTCTCATGGATCGACGCGCAAAAGCCCGGCACAATCGATGAAATCGGCGCAGCACAGAAGCTGGAACAATCGCGCACCGATGCCGGGCGCGACTTCCAGATGCCGCTGGAAGACATATCTTTCGACACGATCTCCGGTGCGGGGCCAAACGGCGCAATTATCCATTATCGCGTCAATACCGATACCAACAGAACGCTTGAAGACGGTGAACTCTATCTGGTCGATTCCGGCGCACAATATCGCGACGGTACCACAGACATCACCCGCACCGTCCCCATCGGCAAGGTAACGCCAGAGACGATCAAGGCATTCACGCTCGTGTTGAAAGGTGTGATTGCGATCACGACGGCTCGCTTCCCGAAAGGCACACGCGGGCAGGATATCGACGTTCTGGCGCGTATCGCACTATGGAAGCATGGTTTCGACTATGCACACGGAACCGGCCACGGCGTCGGCTCTTACCTGTCGGTGCATGAAGGCCCGCAGAGCATTTCGAAGAAGGGCGCGCAGGAACTATTGCCGGGTATGATCCTTTCCAACGAACCCGGCTATTACAAGCCAGGTTCATTCGGCATCCGCATCGAAAACCTCATCATCGTCACCGAACCGGAAGTGCTGGAAGGCGGCGACATTCCGATGATGGGCTTCGAGACACTGACGTTCTGCCCTATCGATCGGCGCCTGATCGACAAGTCGCTCTTCACGCAGGAGGAAATCGACTGGCTGAATCACTACCATGCCAGCGTGCGCGAAAAGCTTTCAGCCCATCTCAAAGACGCTGAACGCAAATGGCTCGAAGCGGCAACCGCGCCGCTTTGATAAAGCCTTCACACGGTGAAATGGCGTAGCGCGATCAAAAGCGCTACGCCCGCAAAGAACATGGTCATCATACTGAGCCGCAGCGAAAGCACGATACAGACTGCGAGGACGAGCAGTTCCCGCCAGCCGTGATCAGAAGCGGGGCGGCCACAATGGCCGTTAAAACGGCTGCAGGCACGGCGTTGAGCGCCGCTTCAACCCGATAATGCACATGGCTGAAGCGTGACAGCACCAGATGTCCGCCAATACGGGTGAGATAGGTGCAAAGCGCGCCTGCAAGAATGATCCAGATCGTGGTGGACATTTATGCTTCCCCTCGCGTGGCTTGGCAATAATCGCCGCAAGTACAATGCCGCCGAGTGCACCCAGCGAAACATGCCATGGCGACCCGACGAACTTGTAGGCCGCCACTGCTGAAACCGCACTGACGATCACGACCGGCAACCAGTTCTGCCGATGGCGGAAACTCATCACCATGCCGAGAAAATAGATCGGCAACAGAAAGTCGATGCCGAAGGCGTAGGGATTCGTGATCAGATTGCCGAACAGCCCGCCAATCAGCGCTTCGAGAACCCAGGTCAGATAGAATGTCAGCCCGATAGCCATATACCAGACAAACGTGACTGGCTTGCCAGCTTCCGCCCGCTGTTCGACTTCCGCATACTGGATGTCCACCAGGACGAAAAAGGCCAGCGCCTTCTGCCATGGCTTGAAGTGACGGATACGCCGACCGGTAGTCGCCGAATAAAGCACATGCCGGAAATTAACGGCGAAGATCGACATGACGATCATCCACGGCGCGATGTTCTGGCCGAAGAGATCGAGCCCGACCATCTGGCTGGCACCGGCATAGATGATGGAACTCATGAATACCGCTTCGGCGAGCGACAATCCGTTATCGACTGCAAGTGCACCGAACAGCAAGCCAAAGGGCGCTCCGGCAACGACAAGCGGAAGTCCGCGCCGGACACCGTCAATAATATCGGCGCGCGCCGAAGCCCTTACGGGCCGAAAAGTCTGATCCACGAATATTCACTCCTCCGAATGAAGAGTAACTAGGAAATTCTGTAGCGCGTTGGAATATGATTTCCCAAAAATCATACTATTAAACAGCGATGCCGCATTTGCGCATCACTCATAAATCCGGCTGATACATTCATGAACGATCATGATTGTTGCGGAACGGTCTTTTCGATCCTGTGCATCCAGTCCACAAGCGGGCGAGCCCGTTCGGTGAAGTCGACAAGATGATCGGCCAGATCAGCGCGAGTAATCGTTTCAGGATCGATTTCCATCCGCACGGAGAAATGCCGATTGCGAATTGCTTCCAGCAAATCATCATCGGTCACCGCCTCAAAACCACGCGGCGTGCGTTTCAGCCGGTCGTAGTCGCTGATTTTCAAACCGTTTTTCTTGAGTTTCGCGACCATGGTGCGGAATTCTTCCGGCTTCTCTGCAATGGCCGTGCGTATAGCCAGAAGCAGTTCCTTCTTCGGCCCCACCAAGCCACACAGGCGTAGCAGTCGCGGACACCCGGCAGGCCGATGCAGACATAGAAGCACCCGCTTTCGTCCCATTTCGTGCCCGATTGCGACAGCAGTGCAGACAGGTGGCGGTTATAGGGTGCTTTGTCCTGGAAAACCGCGTATCGCGTTTGATGCGGAACTGCGATTTCACTCGGTCGCCCTTGAACGGCAGACCGGCCTTTTCGAAACGACCTGTCAGTTCGTCCACAAGATCGCCAAGCGGCTCCTTCAATTGCTGCTCGAAAAGATCCTTGTTCTCAACGAACCATTCGCGATTCTGGTGAAAATCCAGAGCTTTCAGAAACGGATCGCTTTCTCACCGAATCCACTGAACGGGGCCATTATTCTTCTCCGACCAATGTGAACCAGGCGTCTTCATCGATGACTTCGATGCCAAGCTCCGACGCCTTGGCGAGTTTGGAACCCGCTCCCGGTCCGGCCACCACGAGATCGGTCTTTTCGACACCGATCCGGCTGTCTTTGCCCCGTAGCGCTCGGCCATGGCCTTTGCCTCATCGCGTGACATACGTTCCAGACTGCCGGTAAATACCACCGTCTTGCCTTCGACCGGCGAACCGGTAGCAACACGCGCTTCCTCATCAAGCGGCGTTACTTCGGCGAGAAGAGCGGCCAGCACTTCGCGGTTATGTGGCTCCGCATAAAATCCACGACAGCTTCAGCAACGATGGAACCGATGCCCTCAACCGCAATCAGTTCCTGCCAGGATTCGTTACCCTTATCGGTGCGGTCGCCTTCTTTCGGCGGTACAGCCTCCAGAGCAGCTTTTCAAAAGCCGCATAAGACAGATAGGCCCGCGCAAAACGCTTGGCATTCACCTCGCCAACGTGACGGATGCCAAGGCCGAACAGAAAACGATGCAGGGTAATCTCGCGCCGGTCATTGATCGCATCGTAAAGCTTCTTCACGGAAGTCACGCCGAAGCCTTCGATGTTCTCGAGTTTCTTCAGAGGCGATTCGGCTTGTCGTTTTGAAGCGTGAAAATATCCGCAGGCGATTTGATCTTCAGGCTGTCATCTTCGGCATGGAAGAAAAACTCGACCTGTTTTTCGCCAAGACCTTCAATATCGAACGCATTGCGCGAGACGAAATGACGAATGCGCTCAACCGCCTGCGCAGCGCAAGTCAGACCGCCGGTGCAGCGATAGACCGCCTCGCCCTCTTCGCGCACCGCATGACTGCCACAGACCGGGCATTCATGCGGGAATTGGAAAGGCACCGCATCAGCCGGACGCTTCTCCAACACGACATCTACAATCTGGGGATCACATCGCCAGCGCGCTGCACGATGACCGTATCGCCGACGCGAATGTCATGTTCGTCTGCGCGAATACGCTCACCCTTAAGGCCGACACCCTTGATATAATCCTCGTTATGCAGCGTCGCATTGGTCACGACCACACCGCCGACAGTGATCGGCTCCAGTCGCGCCACTGGCGTCAACGCGCCGGTGCGCCCGACCTGAATGTCGATACCGCGCAAGATCGTCGTAGCCTGTTCTGCCGGAAACTTGTGCGCAATGGCCCATCGCGGGCTGCGCGAGCGGAAACCGAGCCGTGTCTGCAGATCGAGCCGATCAACCTTATAAACGACACCATCAATGTCATAATCAAGCTGCGCCCGCTCCAGCCCGATCACGCGATAATGTGCAAGAAGCTCGTCCGCACTGTGCAGCCGCTTGGTCAGCGGGTTGACCGGGAAACCCCATTCACGGAAAATCTCGACCATGCCCGTCTGCGTATCGGCAGGCATGTCCGACATTTCACCCCAGGCATAGGCGAAGAATTTGAGCTTGCGGCTCGCGGTCACCTTGGCGTCAAGCTGGCGGAGCGAACCCGCTGCCGTGTTGCGCGGGTTTACATAAGTCTGCTTGCCTTCGGCGGCCATCTGCTCGTTGAGCGCGAGGAAATCGCTCTTGGCCATATAGACCTCACCACGCACTTCCACGACGGAAGGCGCTCCCGCCGGAAGCCTGTTGGGAATCTCAGCAATGGTGCGGATATTTGCCGTCACATTCTCGCCGGTCGTGCCATCCCCGCGCGTCGCACCGCTCACCAGAATTCCGTTCTCATATCGGATCGACATGGAAAGTCCGTCGATCTTCGGTTCAGCGGTAAACGCGATGGAATTATCCGGCAGATGCCCCAGAAAGCGATAGACGCTGCCCACGAAATCGCGCACGTCCTCATCTGAAAACGCATTGCCGAGCGAGAGCATCGGGCGGGCATGAACAATCTGCGCAAATTTGGAAACCGGTGCAGTACCGACCCGCAAGGACGGACTATCTGCCCGCACCAGATGAGGAAAACGCGCTTCAATCGCGTCGTTGCGCCGCTTCAGCGCGTCATACTCGGCATCCGAAATCTCTGGCCGGTCATTGGCATGATAAAGCTCATCATGATGGGCAATTTCACGCGCCAGCCGTTCCAGTTCAGAAGCGGCTTCGGGTTCGGTCAGTTTTCGACGGAAACATCGGTCATAAGCGGAGCAAAACCTGCTGATTCAATTTTGCTCAACATAACCAAGAAATGGCATCGCGCCTACACCGGCCCGACATTACGAACATGCAAATCCCTGACAGCGTCTTGTCAGGAGACGAGTGCACTGTTCTCCGCAAGCAGTCGTTCCGCGCTGCGCGCGCTTCATCAGTGATGCTGGCGCCGGCAAGCATACGCGCGATTTCTTCCTGCCGCTCATTCACTCCAATGGATCGGATCGAGGTTGCCATACGGTCTTCATCGGTCGCCGACTTGGCAATCAGGAAATGTGTGGAGGCACGGGCTGCCACCTGCGGTGCATGTGTGACCGAAAGAACCTGCACCCGATCGGAAAGCCGGGCAAGGCGCTGGCCGATGGCATCCGCTACTGCACCGCCTACGCCGGTGTCGATTTCATCGAATACGAGCGTCGGCGCGGAACCGCGATCCGCAAGCGCTACCTTCAGCGCCAACAGGAAACGTGAAAGCTCACCACCCGAGGCGACCTTCATCATTGGCCCGGCCCGCGTACCCGGATTGGTTCGCACCCAATATTCAACCGTATCGATGCCTTCCGTCGCCCGTGCTTGCACGTCTGTCGTCATCTCAACGATGAATTCTGCGCGCTCCAGCTTCAGTGCTGGCAGTTCGGCCATCACTGCAGCCTTCAGATGCTCCGCGGTTTCCTTGCGCAAACCGGAGAGCTTGGCTGCCGCCGTGTCGTAGGCCGCCCGCATTTCAGTCGCCTGACTTTCCAACTGGATAAGCTTTTCCGCTCCAGCGTCCAGATCGGCAAGATCAGCATCCATCTTGTCACGCAGCGCGGGCAAGCCTTCCACCGCGACAGAATATTTGCGCGCGCGGCGGAGCGCAAAAGCCGCTCCTCGACCTGTTCCAGCACGCGCGGATCGAAATCGATCTCGCGCATGGCATGATCTATACCGTCCTGTGCGAGAGCAAGACTGTTCAGTGCTTCATCAATCGCTTTGCAGACCGGCTCCAGCAGATGCGGCGCTTCCGGAATCTTGCGCTCCAGACGACGCACAAGACTCGACAGCGATGGTACAGGCGAGCCCTGCCCCGACAGGAGCTCACCGGCTTCATTCACGTCACCGGCGATCTTTTCGGATTTCATCATGATCGCGCGGCGCGCGGCCAACTCTTCTTCCTCACCAGGCTGCGGATCAAGTTTGGTCAGCTCTTCAACCGAAGAACGCAGATAATCGCCTTCACGCTCGGCCTGTTCGACGCGGGCGCGATGTTTGGCAAATGCGGTTTCCGCATCGCGCCAGGCTCTATGGCGCTCACGAACCTCTGCGGCCTCTTGTTCCAGACCGCCGAAAGCATCCAGCAATGTCCGATGAAGATCGGTATCGATCAGCGCGCGATCATCGTGCTGGCCATGAATTTCCACAAGCCTGCGTCCGAGATCGCGAAGAAGAGCAACACTAGCCGCCTGATCGTTGATGAAGACACGCGTGCGACCATCGCCCATCTGCAGGCGGCGCAGAATGATGTCACCATCATCGTCAAAACCGTTATCGCGCAGAAAAATCCGGGCCGGATGCGCGCCCGGCACATCAAATACTGCTGTCACCTGTCCTGATCGGCACCATGGCGCACCAACGAGGCGTCGCCACGTGCGCCTAGCGCCAGTGAAAGCGAATCAAGCAGGATGGACTTGCCCGCTCCGGTTTCACCGGTAAGCACGGACAAGCCCGTCTTGAACTCGATGTCGAGCCTTTCAATCAGAACAATATCGCGGATCGACAGGTGCGACAGCATGTCGGGCTCAAACTGATTATGAACCGCCGCCCGTGATGAGCGACGAAGCCTTGGCCAGCCATGAGCCACCGTTTTCGCGCGGCTCAAGACCACCACTCTGCAGCAGTTTGTAGCTGTCCTTGTACCACTGGCTGTCCGGGAAGTTCTTGCCGAGAACCGAAGCGGCCATCTGCGCTTCCGAAGTCAGGCCAAGCGCATAATAGGCCTCGACCAGACGCGCCAGAGCTTCTTCCACCTGACGGGTGTTGGAATATTCCTCGACCACGCCGCGGAAGCGCTTGATGGCGGCCAGATATTCCTTGCGTTCCAGATAATAACGGCCAACCTGCATTTCCTTGCCGGCGAGCTGATCGCGGGCGAAGCGGATCTTGGCCTTCGCATCGTCGGTATATTCCGAATCCGGGAAGCGATCGACCACTTCCTGCATCGCGGCAATGGCGCGGCGGCTGGCAGCCTGATCGCGGGTCACGTCCGGGATCTGGCGGAAGTAGGAAAGACCGATGATGTAATAGGCATAGGCCGATTCAGGGATGTCGGGTAAAGCGTGTTGTAACGCTTCGCCATCGAGATCGCTTCTTCGTAATTGCCCTTACGGTAGTTGGTGAAGGCAGCCATCACAAGCGACTTGCGCGCCCATTCCGTATATGGATGCTGGCGGTCGACGGCAGCGAACTTCTTCGCGGCTTCATCGAGGCGACCTGCATCCAGATTGGCGAGACCTTCATTGTAGGTTTTGTCGGCAGGATCGATCGTCTCTACATACTTGGTGAGATCGATGTCGTCGTCCTTGCTGGCACAACCGGCGAGCGGGATAAGAACGGCGATAGCGCCAGTCAGCAGCGCGGTTTTCGTCACACCCTTGAATTTGAAACTCGTCATGCGGTCTCCGGCCTTTTGACAGCGTCATTCCTGTTTGGAGTTGCGTGCTTCTAGCACCGCACGGCTGCTCCATCCATACAAATCATTCAGCATCAGCGAATGTCCCAACATAGCTGACGCCGTTTTGGTCGTCCATAAACCACATGCAAGCGAAATCGGCAATCGTCTAGCTGATCTATCGCCAAAATTTGGCCCGAACAAACCTCGGACGGCGCATGAAACGCGTAACCAGTGTGAATTGTCCCCGGTATCGACCACCCGGATGGGTAGATGCTCCCCGATCAATCCACCGCAGAACGGCGCACCGACTCAATTGCGAGGTGAACCGGTGAACACGGCCCAATTAAGGCCGTGCACTGATACATATTCATTTCTTCCTTGAGATTAGAGCGCCCAGGAGCGGCGATATTCGGCTTCACCGCAACAAAATCAGATGCTCTGGAATTCCGACGAATACCAGAAGACTCGACAATATCGAAAGCCGTCTTATCAGACAGCAGTGCCTTCACCGTTTCAGCATTCAGTCTATGCCCGCTGCGATAAGAACGGAAACAACCGATGAACGGAAGGCCCGCCAGTGCAAGATCACCAACGGCATCAAGCGTCTTGTGACGAACGAATTCGTCCTTGAAACGCAAACCGCCGGGGTTGATGACCGAATTATCGTCACCGATGACAAGAGAATTATCGAGTGAGGAGCCAAGCGCATGGCCTGATGCCCAGAGCCGTTCCACATCCTTCATGAAGCCGAAGGTACGCGCAGTGGAAAGCTCCTTGCGGAAGGTCGCTTCGTCCACATCATCTGCAAATTTCTGTCGCCCGATCAGCGGGCATTCGAAGTCGATCTCGACCTCAAACCGTGTACCTGCGAAGGGACGAAATTCACCCCAGGAGCCGCCAGCTTCGACGCGGACAGTTTTCAGAATACGGATGAAGCGTCGCTTCGCTTCCTGCGTGACGATACCCGCCTCATCGAAAGCTTCGATAAAGCGTGCAGAAGTACCGTCAAGAATGGGAACCTCAGGTCCGTCGACTTCCACAACAAGATTATCGATACCCAAGGCAGCGATCGCCGCCATCAGATGCTCGACCGTATCAATCTTGGTCTCTTTCGGTCCAAGCGACGTGCAAAGGTCAGTTGCGCCAATCTGTGAAACATGGGCGCGCACTTTCGGCGCCTGGCCCTTCAGGTCTGACCGCTGAAACAAGATACCCGTATCGGCATCGGCCGGAAAAACGTCGCCGAAGCCGGAGCCCCGCCATGAACGCCGGCGCCTGAAAGCGTGACCGCACGACCAATTGTCCTTTGATAAGCGCTCAAGACAGTTCCAATCTGCTGAATAAAATGAATGCAGGCCGTTCAAACGGAATTTCAACACAGCCCATTTCGCAATTCTTTGCGTCTATATGGATAGATATAGCTAAAATTGCGACAGGAAATACAGAAGGTTCACAAACTTGTGCGGCCCGAACCATACCCTGTTTCAATTAAAATAATAATTTGCGTGGCTTGAACAAAATCACGCTTTTAACGTCAGATTACAAAGAGCGCGATATTCAGCCTTTCAGAGCCTCGAAAGTGAACATTTCGCTATCCGGCGTAATGACGCCATCGCATTTATAGCTGGCATGCACCTTCGAGGATTGGAAGCCAGCAGCACACAGAGCAAGTTCCATTTCCCATATACCCCATAAACGGAGAGCGAAGGTTTCGATTTCGGTGTTGACGAGCTTGCCGTTACTCCAATGTTCATAACGTAGCAGAGAGGTCGTCGTCTGGTTTGCAAAGTCCGTCTCCAACCGCTCTTCCTGCAATGTGAGCATATCGTCGCCGTCCTCCCAATGCCGCATCGCTCCCGCAGGAGCACTGAGCCAGCGAATGGAATCGAGATCGAGAATGAGCCGTCCCCTCCTCCAGAGCGTCATGGAACCTCCGCAGAACCGCGATTGCTTCTTTATGTCAGTCACAAGCTGGATCGAGCCAGCAGGAACGATGACAGCAGAAAACGTCCTGTCGAACATGAAATCGGAAAAACTCTGCTGACTGAGATTGGCCGTCAAGCCGCGCGCTCTGCAGGCGCTCTCGCAATAGGCCAGCATTTCCGGCGAGGTGTCGAAGCCATGAACTTCAAGCCCCGATTCCAGCAGCGGGACGAGCATGCGCCCGTTGCCGACGGCAGGCTCCAGGATGGGGCCTGAAATGCCGGCTAGTAAATCACGGTAAAGTTCGATATCGCCAAAAGATCGGCCCACAGGCTTGTCCAGCTGATAAACTCTGGCGGCAAGATTTCCATAACGATTGTTCATTCCACCCTCCCCGCTGCACCGCCGATCATCCGTCGAGACAGATTCTCAAGCGAAACACTCTCCATACAAGATGGTACCTCAGCAAAAGGCCCGCCTGAAACAGGCGGGCCTTGAATGCATTTACCCGGGAAACGCTCAGTTCGACTGACGGCGCAGAAAGGCCGGGATTTCGAGCTGATCTTCTTCCGAAGCGGCACGCGGCTGCGGACGGCCCTGATCGTCAAGCTGGCCGCGACGCGGTGCGTAGATCGACGAATCCTGCTGCGGAGCACGGCGTTCGGCCGGACGCATGCCTGGTTCACGATGCTGTGCCGGCTCCAGACGAGCTGCAGGCTGATCATCCTCGCGACGCGACAGGCCGTGGGTCAGACGCTTCAGGAGGCTCATCGGACCGCGCGGCTCTTCTTGTGCTGGCTGCTGCGGAGCGCGACGGGCATTGATTTCAGCCTGTGCAACCGGCGGGAAATCAGACACGGCAGGCATACGCGGAGCCGGGCGCGGTTCACGAACCGGCTGTTCATGCATCTGTGGCTGCTGGTAGGCCTGCGGCTGCACGGCCTGATGGCCTGCCGGAGCCTGCGGCATCGGTGCACGGGCAACCGGAGCACGCTCGAAGGATTCCGGTGCCGGAGCCTGGAAGATGCGGCTCTGCGGACGGAATTCCGGCTCGGCGGAAGCGGCAGGCGCTGCCGGTGCGGCTGGAATTTCAGCTTCGGCGGACTGGATTGCCTGGGCGATCGGGTCAACCTGACGCGGCTGCTCAACGACCGGAGGACGAAGTGCGCCATGCGGAGCCATCGGCTTTGCCTGAGCCGTCTGCTTTACCGGCTGGCGAAATTCCAGCGGCGCAGGCGCCGCGTCTCCTAACTGCTTATCGATACCGGTAGCGACGACAGAAACGCGGATGACGCCTTCGAGACCTTCGTCGAAGGTTGCGCCAAGGATAATATTCGCATCCGGATCGACTTCCTCGCGAATACGCGTAGCAGCTTCGTCGACTTCGAACAGGGTCATGTCGCGACCACCGGTGATCGAGATCAGGAGGCCCTTCGCGCCGCGCATTGAGGTTTCGTCGAGCAGCGGGTTGGCGATTGCAGCTTCGGCGGCAGCCATTGCACGGCCTTCACCGGAAGCTTCGCCTGTACCCATCATGGCCTTGCCCATTTCGCGCATCACCGAACGAACGTCGGCGAAGTCGAGATTGATGAGGCCTTCCTTGACCATCAGGTCGGTGATGCAGGCAACGCCCGAATAGAGCACCTGGTCAGCCATTGCGAAAGCATCGGCGAAGGTGGTCTTGTCGTTGGCGATGCGGAACAGGTTCTGGTTCGGAATGACGATGAGCGTATCGACATTCTTCTGCAGTTCTTCGATGCCGAGGTCGGCCGTCTTCATGCGACGGGCGCCTTCGAAATGGAAAGGCTTGGTCACGACACCAACGGTGAGAATGCCGCGTTCACGGGCAGCGCGTGCCACGACCGGAGCTGCACCCGTACCGGTACCGCCGCCCATGCCGGCAGTCACGAAGCACATATGCGTGCCGTTCAGATGATCGACGATTTCGTCGATGCATTCTTCAGCAGCCGCGCGACCAACCTCTGGCTGGGAACCAGCACCAAGGCCTTCTGTGACAGCAGCGCCAAGCTGGATCATGCGTTCGGACTTCGACATCGTCAAAGCCTGAGCGTCGGTGTTGGCTACGACAAAATCCACGCCGCGCAGACCGGCATTGATCATGTTGTTGACCGCATTGCCACCGCCACCGCCGACACCGAATACGGTGATGCGAGGCTTCAGCTCGGTGATATCCGGCTTTTGCAGATTGATAGTCATAGGTCCTTGTTCCTCTTAAGCCTTACCACCGCTTCGCCACCGCGGTGTGGATTGGTTGTTACCCAGATGGTCACGCCCCAAAAGTCGACATGCTAATTCAACACGCTGCTTCAACAGTTCACTCAATGCTTACTCAAAACTCTCTCTCAGCCATTGGCTGACACGTTGAATGCGCCCACCCGTACCGGTCATGAGACCGGAGGAAGCTGCTTTCACCGACCGCTCTTCTATCCCCGCCACCTGCGGGTAAATCAGAAGTCCGACGGTCGCGGCAAAAGCTGCCCCTTAGCCGCCTCAGGCAATCCCGCTATTCCTAGAGGACGCCCGATTCGTACATTTCTTGCAAGAATTCGCCTGGCTGCCTCTGGCATTCCTGGCAGCTGGCTTGCGCCGCCGGTCAGAACCACACGCTTGCCGACAATATGTCCAAGACCTGACTGGTTGAGCCTGTCGCGCACCAGTTCGCGTCTCTTCCACTCTTGCACGGATAATCCGCGTCAGTACCGAGCGCGGATATTGATTGGGTACGTCCCGTTCATCGTCACCGATGGGCGGAACAGAAATAAGGTCTCGATCATCGGCAGCGCTCGGCAGAGCAGAGCCGTACATGACCTTGAGGCGCTCAGCGTCTTCCATCCGGGTGGAGAAGCCGCGAGCCACGTCCATCGTCACGTGATTGCCACCGATGGCCACTGCATCGGCGTGAATGAACTTGCCTTCGGAGAAGACGGAAATCGTTGTCGTGCCGCCGCCCATATCAATGCAGGCCGCCCCCATTTCAGCTTCATCACCGACAAGAGCTGCAAGGCCGCTCGCATAAGGCGTCGCAACGATGGCTTCCACGGACAAATGGCAGCGATTGATGCAAAGCTCGAGATTGCGCAGCGGAGCCGCATCAGCCGTCAGCACATGCATATCGACGCCGAGGCTGTCGCCCAGCATACCAAGCGGATCGCGAATACCGCGCTCACCGTCAAGCGTGTAGCCAACCGGCAGCGAGTGAACGAGGTGGCGTTCAGCAGCAAGCGCCTGCTTGGCGCCAGCGGCCAGTACGCGGCGAATATCTGTCTGCTCAACCTCATGACCGCCAAGATTGACGCTCGCGGTAAAGGTTTCGCTCTTGAGGCGACCAGCCGAAATATTGACGATGAGACTATCAACGGTCAGGCCAGCCATGCGTTCTGCTGCATCGACAGCAAGACGGATCGACTGCTCAGCCGCATCCAGATCGATGATGACGCCCGACTTGACGCCGCGCGAACGCTGGTGACCGATGCCCAGTACTTCCATACGGTGCGTGCGACCCGGCAGCAGCGCGCCGCCTTCATGCGGACGCAGTCGTGCGATGACACAGGAAACTTTGCTCGACCCGACATCCAGAACCGTTAACAGGCGCACCTTGCGCCCTGCAGTTCCGCCTTGTGATGATCCCTTGCCGCCCAGAATACTCATACGCGCTTCCCCGTGCGGGATAGTTCCTTTACGCTCCGCCAGGAACTTCTGGCGCTGCTCCATGCCACTTGCAGACAATTGAACCGTCACGCGGTCGTCGAGACGAAGATCGACCGCAGCGATATCGCGCGACAAAAGATGCTTTTCCTGATCGAGCTTTTCGACCTGCGCCAGCGCCTTCAACGGATCGTCTTCCGGCAACATGATGCGCACGCCATTGTCCAGAAGAAGGTCCCAGCGACGGTCGCCAACGCGGATATAAGCGCGAACCTTTCCGGCCAGACCGGGATAGGCAGCAATCTCGTCGACGAAACCCTTGACCTTTTCTCGGCACCATCGCCCACAACGAGAGGCAGTGCATTATAACGGCCAGGACGGAACGGAACGATGGTATCGCCCGCCGCATCGATCAATGAAAGTTCCTTGTCGTTCTGCCAGATCGCAAAAGCCTTGCGCTCCTGAAGCGAGACGAGAACAGTACCCGGATAAACCTTGCGCACTTCCGCACTTTCAACCCAAGGCAGCTTATCAATGGACTGCCGCGCCTCCTCGGCACTCAGACCGACCAGAGACGTTTCGCCGTCGAGATTGAGTTGACCCAGAATATCGATGTCGGAAGTTTCGTTGTTGCCTACGACTTTCACGTCCTCAATTGCGAAACCGAGTGTGGACGCAGTCGCCTTGACGACCTCGGGCGTATGCCCGCCGACCGCCATGCCATAAAGGCCGGTCGCACCGAGAAAACCCAGCATGCCGACGGTACCGGCATGGCGTGGAATATTGACATTGCCCTGGAAGAGACGGACGGCAAAGCGGAACGGCTTGCGCAGGAAGCGCGGCAGGACAAAAGCAGCATTCATCACACCCGATGCATCCCGCATCGCGCCCGAGCGCCCATATCCATCCGATTTTCCGTTCAACGCAAACAAGACGCGTCCTCCACCATCCAACTCAACAATTCACCGAAAGAGATACCCGCCGCCTTGGCGATATCAGGCACGAGCGAGGTAGGAGTCATCCCCGGCTGGGTATTGATTTCCAGCCAGATAACTTCGCCATCTTCGGAGAAACGGTCATCGAAACGGAAGTCCGACCGGCTTACGCCCCGACACCCGATTGCCCGATGCGCCGTAAGGGCCATTGTTTGTATTTTTGGTAAATATTTGGTAAAATTTTTGCCGGACACACGTGAGATGACGCGCCTGCAACATATTTTGAATCATAGTCGTAGAACTGATGTCCCACCGGAATGATCTCGCACACATCCATGACGCGATCACCCATCACCGCGCAGGTCAATTCCCGACCGGGAATGTATTTTTCGACCAGAACCTCGGCACCGTAGCTCCACTCAGCCGAACCGATGATTTGCGGCGGATGCGTCTGGTCCTCCTTAACGATCACAACACCAAAGCTCGAACCTTCACGGACCGGCTTGACCACGTAAGGCGGCTCCATCGGATGCTCTGTACCGATTTCAAAACGGTTGAGCAGAAGCGAGGGAGCAACAGTAACGCCATCAGCAGCTGCAACCTTCTTGGCGCGATCCTTGTCCATGGCGAGCGCCGAAGCAAGTACACCCGAATGCGTGTAGGGAATCTGGAGATATTCGAGAACACCCTGAATAGCACCATCCTCACCGAAAGGGCCATGCAGCGCATTGAACGCAACATCAGGTTTCAACTCGGCAAGAACGCTGGCAACATTGCGATCCACATCAACACGCGTAACGCGATAGCCACGCTCTTCAAGGGTCGAAGCGCAAGCCGTTCCGGAGGACAAGCTGACCGGACGCTCCGAAGAGAAACCGCCCATCAAAACGGCGACGTGCTTTCCCGTCATGTTAGCATCCCTCTGCGCAATCCCTGCGCATCGATTAAACAGAGTCCAGACAACCCAGCAGCACAGGCCGCAGGCACCCGCGGCAGGAAAATCCTGCCGAATCAAATCACTGTGTGGTTAACCCTAAAGAATCAGAGGATTGATTCCGTGGCAAGTCCCTATAGGACAGGACGAAGCTTAGGCTTCGCTTGTGAGGGCAAAAAGCCCGGAATTTCAGGTAGAAAATCCGGGCAACTTTTTATTAGAATTTTCCCAAAACTCTTCAACCGGCTCACCCTCGCGGAACAAACCGAGACGTTTGATTTCCCAGTGAAGGCGAATGCCCGAATTTTCGAAAACTTTGGCGCGAACCGTCTCACCCAAAGTCTCCAGATCATGCCCCGTTGCAGTGCCGGTATTGATCATGAAATTGCAGTGCATTTCGGACATCTGTGCGCCGCCAACACGCAAACCGCGACAGCCTGCCTTGTCGATTTCCTTCCAAGCCGATGTGCCTTCCGGATTCTTGAAGGTCGAGCCGCCAGTCTTTTCACGCACTGGCTGCACTGTCTCGCGATGATGCTGCACTTCGTCCATCGCACGGCGGATCTCCTCGCGCTCGCCCGGTACGCCCTCAAACAGGACCGAGGTGAAGATCAGGTCCGGCGACGCCGAGGAATGGCGATAGGCATAACCCATATCGGCATTGGACAGCACATGCACCTCGCCCTTGCGGTCGAGCGCACGCACTTCCACCACGCGCTCGCGCGTTTCGACACCGTTTGCGCCAGCATTCATGCGCAAAGCGCCGCCAATACCGCCGGGTATGCCATGATAGAAATGAAAACCTGCCAGCCCTGCTTCCAGCGCCGCTGCGGCCACACGCTTGTCAGGCGTTGCCGCCCCTGCCCGCAGCCGCGTGTCGGAAACCTGTTCGACTTCGCCGAAACCTTTTGCAGAAAGCCGCACGACAAAGCCTGGAACTCCGCCATCGCGCACGAGCAGATTGGAGCCGATGCCCACCACAAGGAGCGGTATTTCTTCCGGCACGGCTTTCAGAAATGCGGAGAGATCTTCCTCGTCGGCAGGCTGGAACAGAACCTGCGCCGGTCCGCCAGCGCGGAACCAGGTGATCTTGTCCATACCCGCATCGGGCGTCAGCCGACCACGCAGGCCCGACAGTTTGCCGTCGAGCTTCTTGAGAAGCGTCTCGCCGCTTTCCATCTTACTTCTTACCCTGTTCTGCCAGTTCCTTCGGCAGTGCGTAGGCCCACTGCGTGATATTGCCTGCGCCGAGGCAGACCACGAAGTCGCCCGGCTCTGTAATCGACGCAACCAATGGCGCCAGCGCCTCTGGACCACTGGCATAGCGCGCATCGCGATGACCTGCGGTTTTGATGCGCGATACGAGCGCCTCGGAATTGACGCCTTCGATCGGATCTTCGCCTGCCGTATAGACCGGCGCCACGATGACCGTATCGGCATCGTTGAAACATGCCGCGAATTCGTCGAACAGGCTAGCCAGACGCGTGAAACGGTGCGGCTGCACGATGGCAACCACACGCCCCTTCGTGGCCTCACGCGCCGCTTTCAGCACGGCGCGGATTTCAACCGGGTGATGGCCGTAATCGTCGAATATCTCGACGCCATTCCATGTGCCGGTATGGGTAAAGCGCCGCTTCACACCGCCGAACGAGCCGAGGCCGCGACGAATATCGTCGGCAGAGATACCAGTTCGTGCGCAACAGCGATTGCTGCCGTCGCATTGGATACGTTGTGCTGGCCCGGCATCGGCAGGCGCAGATCCTTGATCTCAGTCGCCTCACCCTTGCGGGAACGGATCACAACATCGAACAGGCTCACTGCGCCGTCCATGCGATGATTGACGAAACGCACATCGGCCTGCGGGTTTTGGCCATAAGTCACAATGCGGCGATCTTCGATGCGGCTCACCAGAGCCTGCACTTCGGGATGGTCAAGGCACATCACGCCAAAGCCATAGAACGGAACATTCTCGACAAACTGCCCGAAAGCCGCGCGCACATTGTCGAAATTGCCGTAATGATCGAGATGTTCCGGATCGATATTGGTGATAACCGCAATATCCGCTGGCAGCTTCAGGAAGGTTCCATCGCTTTCATCTGCTTCCACCACCATCCAGTCGCCGTCGCCCATACGGGCATTGGTGCCATAGGCGTTGATGATACCGCCATTGATGACGGTCGGATCAAGGTGGCCTGCATCAAGCAATGCGGCAACCATCGACGTTGTGGTGGTCTTGCCATGCGTACCGCCAATCGCGACCGCATGACGGAAGCGCATCAGTTCGGCCAGCATTTCAGCACGGCGCACAATGGGCAGCAGCTTTTCGCGTGCAGCAACCAGCTCGGGATTATTCTTCTTGATCGCCGTCGAAACGACAACAACCTCGGCATCGCCGATGTTTTCAGCCTTGTGGCCGACAAAGACCTCAATGCCTTTTCACGCAGGCGCTGTACATTGGCGCTGTCGGACTGATCCGAGCCCTGCACATGATAGCCAAGATTATGCAGCACTTCGGCAATACCGCTCATGCCGATGCCGCCAATTCCGATGAAATGGACAAGCCCGATATTCAGCGGCATTTTCATGGCCGAGTTCCTTCTTTGAATTCCTGAACTGATTTACCCGCTGCAATAGCCTCTGCCAGATCAGCAAGCAACCGCGCTGCATCCGGCTTACCAACGCTTTTGCAGCTTTTGCTTGTGCTTCGAGGCGCTCCGGCTGATTCATCGCCGCCTGAAGTATCGTCGCCAGCCGTTCGGGCGACAATTCCGACTGGCGCACGACCTCGCCACCGCCGACAGCCGCAAGCGCTGCCGCATTCGCCGCCTGATCATGATCGAGCGCATGCGGAAACGGCACCAGCATTGCCGGACGGCCAATCACCGTGATCTCGGAAACGGTCGAAGCGCCGGAGCGCGAAATCACGAACTGGGCATCCGCCATGCGTGCCGGCATATCGTTGAAAAACGGCGCGACATCGGCAGGAATACCCAGCTTCTTGTAAGCTTCCCGCACGGCGGCTTCGTCTTCCTTGCGCGCCTGCTGGGTAATCAGCAGCCGCGCCCGGTCTTTCTCGGACAGCAAGGCCACGGCAGCGGGAATGGCTGTTGAAAGAACTGCGCGCCCTGACTGCCGCCAAAACCAGCAGCCGGAAACGTTCATCCGCCTTGACCGGTTTGTAGGGCGTTCCGGCAGCGGCGAGAACTGGCGGACGCACCGGATTGCCAGTCGTGACCGTCTTTTCGGCATAGGCCCCGCCGGTCTCGGGCAGAAAACCACCAGCAATTGCTTTCACGCGACCTGCAAGCCCTTTATTGGCGCGGCCCATGACGGCGTTCTGCTCGTGGACCATGGTCGGAATCTGCATGTTGCTCGCGGCATAGAGCGGCGGCAGCGTCGGATATCCGCCAAAGCCTGCAACCAGCTTCGGTTTCAGCCGACGAAACAGTTTGCGGGAATCGAGATTGCCCTGCCACAGCGACCAGAACGTCTTCATGAGCGCTAACGGATTGCGGCCTGCAATTGTCGCCGAACGAATGACGTGGACATGGTCTTCCGCGAAGGCACCCGCGAAACGCTGCGCGCGCGCATCGGTCGCCAGATGGACGTCCCATCCGCGTGCCTTCAATTCATGCGCCAGCGCTTCCGCTGGAAAGAGATGGCCGCCTGTTCCACCGGCGGCCAGTACGATTACGCCTTTCCCCATATTGCCCTCACAAAGCCGGAATGCGCCTGTTCACATCGGTGCCCATGCTGACCGTATGGGTCATACGCGCTTCCGGACGGCGGCGCGTCAGAGCCAGAAGAATACCCATCGTGATGGCAATGGCGATGAGCGAGGAACCGCCATAGGAAATAAACGGCAGGGTCATTCCTTTTGCAGGCATAAGATGCAGGTTCACGGCCATATTGATGATCGACTGGAAGCCGAACAGAATGACGATTCCCGAAACGGCCAGACGGGTGAACGGATCACGCTCACGCAGTGCAATCGAAAGACCGCGCACGACGATGAAGGCAAACAGCAGCATGATAATCATGCACAGAATGATGCCGTATTCTTCCGCCGCAACCGAGAAAATGAAGTCGGTGTGGCTGTCCGGAATGATCCGCTTCACGGTTCCTTCGCCCGGACCTTGTCCGAACCAGCCGCCGCGCAGGATCGCTTCGCGACCGGCATCAACCTGAAACGTATCGCCCTCGCCCGTCATGAACCGATTGATACGCCCAGCAACGTGATCGAACATGAAATAGGCTGAAACACCACCGCAAACCGCAAGGCCACCGAGAACCAGAATCCAGAACATCGGCAGTCCGCGAGGAAGAACATCGCTCCCCATGTGCCTGTGGTCAGCATTGTCTGGCCAAGGTCAGGCTGGAGAACGAGCAGAGCGGCTACGGTGCCGAAAAGCAGCATGGCTAGAAAATTGCCGGGCATGTCTCCACCGCGTTCACGTTCCGAAAACAGCCAAGCGCAAACCACCACAAAGGCGGGTTTCATGAATTCCGACGGCTGGATGGAGATACCCGCAAGATTGACCCAACGCCGCGCGCCCTTCACTTCGATGCCGAAAACAGGGCGGCAACCATCAACACAAGCGAAATGCCAAGCAGGATCAAAGCAAATCGCCTGATCTGGCGCGGCGACAGAAACGACACGCCGATCATGACGGCCACCGCCGGAAGCATGAAGAAAATCTGACGTTCAACGAAATGGAAACTGTCGAGGCCGATGCGCTGGGCCACGGCAGGACTTGCGGCGAATGACAGCAGAATGCCAAGCCCCATCAGAGCAAGACATGCAGCGAGGAAGAAGCGGTCTATTGTCCACCACCAATTGGCGACAGGACCGCGATCGACACGGCTTACCATCAGCTTTTTCCTCCTATCGGCTCAACACCCGGAAGCGCCAGAACAGCGCTGCGGAATGCATCGCCGCGTTTTTCAAAATTCTGGAACTGGTCGAAGCTCGCGCAAGCGGGCGACAGCAGCACGACCGGCTCGGGAGCAGCATCGTTACCAGCATCGTGGGCCGCGTGTTCGACGGCAACCGCAAGCGTGTCGGAAATCTCGAACGGCGCTGCGTCGCCAAGCGTTGCGGCAAACTGCGCTGCGGCTTCACCAATCAGATAGGCCTTGGCAATTCGCGGGAAGAACCCGGCCAGCGAGGCAATCCCGCCAGCTTTCGGCACACCACCTGCAATCCAGTAGATGTTCTGTGGAAAGGACGACAATGCCGGAGCAGTTGCTTCCGCATTTGTCGCCTTGGAATCGTTGACGAACAGGACTTTGCCGCGATGGCCGACCTGTTCCATGCGATGGGCCAGACCGGGGAAACTCTTCAACCCGGCATGAATTTCTTCAAGGCTTAAGCCCACCGACAGACAGGCCGCAATGGCTGCAAGCGCATTCTGCGCATTGTGCGCACCGCGCAGCGAACCGATACCTTCCAGCGAAGCGATTTCGTCGATTTCCCCATCCTGCGCCCAGAAGAGCTTTGCGCCGTCAGCAAAATAACCTTTGCCAAGCCGCTTTTCCTTGGAAATCCGCACGACATTTACGCCGCCACGATAAAGCCGGTCCGCAATGGCTTCGCAGTAAGGATCGTCAACGCCGATGATCGCCGTGTCGCTCGCGGCCACCAGACGTTCCTTGATCGCGGCATAGTTTTCCATCGAGCCATGACGGTCTAGATGATCCGGCGTCAGATTGAGCAGGATGCCCGCCGTCGGGTTCAGCGATGGCGCGAGGTCGATCTGGTAGGATGAGCACTCGACCACATAGAAGCGATTTGTCTGCGGGGCTCCAGCGTCAGGATTGCCGTGCCGATATTGCCGCCCAGCTGCATATCCCGGCCGGAAGCCTTGATGATATGGGCAATCAAGGCGGTGGTCGTCGATTTGCCGTTGGTGCCGGTAATGGCAATGAAAGGGCAATCGGGAGCAATGTGACGGCGCTCGCGGACGAACACTCCACATCGCCGATGATTTCGACACCTGCGGCATGGGCCAGATCGACAGTCCAGTGCGGCTTTGGATGCGTCAGCGGAACGCCCGGCGAAAGCACGAAAGCCGCAAATTGTGACCAGTCAGCCTGCCGAAGATCGCCTGTGGCAATACCCGCGCTCTGGGCACGGGCAACGCTGTCTGGATTGTCATCCCATGCAATGATCTTTGCGCCGCCCGCAAGAATGGCCTTGGCGGTCGCAATGCCCGACCCGCCCAGTCCGAAAAGGGCGACTGTCTTATCCTTGAGGGCGGTGATCGGGATCATTCGATATGCCTGTTATCTGAGCTTCAAGGTTGAAAGGCCAATCATCGCGAGAATGATCGCAACGATCCAGAACCGGATCACGACCTGGCTCTCGGTCCAGCCCTTCTTTTCAAAATGGTGGTGGATAGGCGCCATGAGGAAGACGCGCTTGCCGGTCAGCTTGAAGGAGCCGACCTGAATGATGACGGAAAGGGCCTCCATGACAAACAGGCCGCCGATGATGGCGAGGACGATTTCGTGCTTCGTCGCAACCGCAACCGTGCCGAGCATACCACCCAGCGCCAGCGAACCCGTATCGCCCATGAAGATAGCCGCGGGAGGCGCGTTGAACCACAGGAAGCCAAGTCCCGCGCCGATAACAGCACCAAGAACCACAGCAAGTTCACCTGTGCCTGGTACGAAATGGATCTGCAGATAGTCGGCGAAGATCGCATTACCGGAAAGATAGGCGATGAAGCCGAAGGAGGCTGCAGCCACCATGACCGGCACGATTGCAAGCCCGTCGAGACCATCGGTCAGGTTTACGGCGTTGCCTGCGCCAACCATGACGAAGGCGGCAAACGGAATGAAGAACCAGCTCAGATTGATGACGAACTGCTTGGCAAACGGGAATGTTAGCGACGACGAGAATGGCTCCTGCCCTGCCCGCATAATGACGAAAGCAGCAACAGCGGCGATCAGGAATTCGATGCCAAGACGCGCCTTGCCGGAAAAGCCCTTGTCGGACTGCTTCGTCACCTTGAGATAATCATCATAGAAGCCGATAGCGCCAAAACCGACCGTGACCATCAGCACGACCCAGACATAGACGCTTGAGAGATTGGCCCAGAGCAGGCACGACACAAGGATGCCGGTCATGATCATGAGACCACCCATGGTGGGCGTACCGGCCTTCTTGAAGTGGGTCTGCGGACCGTCAGCGCGGATCGGCTGGCCTTTCCCCTGACGCACCCGCAGCGAATTGATGATCGACGGGCCGAACAGGAACACGATCAACGCCGATGTAATCATCGCGCCGCCGGTGCGGAAAGTAATGTAGCGGAACACATTGAGCGGTGTCATATGTTCGGCGAAGAAGGTGAGAAGCATCAACATGTAGAGAAAAATCCCTCAAATACCGCTTACTCCGCGGGTTCCACCGGCGGAAACTGGCTGATCAGCGCCTTGACAATTTTGGAAAAGCCGATCCCCTTCGACGATTTCACCATGATGACATCGCCCGGACGGACCGCCTTGATCACCAGCGGCAACAATTCGTCGGTGCTTTGCCTGTACTCGGTCTGAATTTCAATCGGCAAGGCATTTTAAGTGCCGACATGTCCGGTCCACCGATAAAAGCGCATTAACTTCGGCATCCACAATCGGGCGCGCCAGATCGGCGTGAAGTTTGCCCGACTGGCGGCCAAGCTCCAGCATGTCCCCAAAACAGCAATGCGACGGCCACGCGAGCCTTCCGGTGTCGTCGAATGCAGCAGCGACAGGGCTGCGCGCATCGAGGTCGGGTTCGCGTTGTAGCTCTCGTCGATCAGCGTGAACGTGCCCTCGGGATGTTGCAGCACGTGGCGCGCGCCGCGACCGCCTTCGGCAGAAAGTGTCGCCATGGCCATCATCACCTTGGCGATATCGGCCCCGACCAGATCAGCGGCACCCAGCACGGCAAGCATGTTCTGCACGATATGGCGGCCCGGCATCCCGACCTTGACCGCAGCCTCATGCGTGCCGATCTTCACCGTCATGCACGAGCAGGTTGGGTGCAACTTCACTTCGCGCAGGCGGTAGTCGGCGCGGGCATTCTCGCCGAAGGTGACGATATGCTCGACACCGGCCTTTTCGGCCAGTTCTTCCAGCTGCCTGAAACGCTTGTCGTCGCGATTGAGAAGCGCATAGCCGCCCGGCACGATGCCTTCGAAAATCTCCGCCTTGGCGACGGCGATTTCTTCCAGATTGGAAAAGTGGCCAAGATGCGCCGGTGCAATCAGCGTAATCAGCGCCACATGCGGGCGCACCATCCTCACCAGCGGACGAATTTCGTCATGATGGTTCATGCCAATTTCGAAGACGCCGTAATCCGTATCGGCAGGCATGCGCGCAAGCGTCAGCGGCACGCCCCAATGATTGTTGAACGACGCCACAGAAGCGTGGACCTTGCCGACTTCGGAAAGCACATGGCGCAGGGCTTCCTTGGTCGTCGTCTTGCCGACGGAACCAGTCACCGCGATGATCTGCGCCTTCGAGCGGGCCCGCGAGGCAATACCGAGCTTGGTCAGGGCCTCAAGCACATCCTCGACCACGATCATCGGCACTTTGGAATTGCCGAATGCGGGTAGACGATGCTCAGCCACCACGAGAAGACCCGCACCAGCAGCCATCGCAGAAGTTACGAAATCATGCCCGTCGAATTGTTCGCCCTTGATGGCAAAGAACGCCTCGCCCGGTTTCAGCGAACGGCTGTCGATTGAGATACCGGTTATGCCGCCGGGAAGGTTGCCGAAGGGCCTGCCTTCCATGGCTTCAACCATATCGTTGGATGTCCAGAGCCAGTCACTCATTCCGAGCGCTCCTCAAGACGGGCAGCAAGGGCGGCGGCTACTTCCGCATGATCCGAGAATGGCAAGGTAATATTGCCGACAATCTGCCCTTCTTCGTGCCCCTTGCCTGCAACGACCAGCGTATCACCCGGCTGCATCATGGAAACGGCGGTAAAGATCGCTTCACGACGATCACCGATTTCAGTTGCGCCCGGTGCCGCCGCCATGATTTCGGAGCGGATTTGGGCTGGAACCTCCGAACGCGGATTGTCGTCCGTGACGATCGCCACATCCGCCAGTCGCGAGGCGATCTCACCCATGATCGGACGCTTGCCCTTGTCGCGGTCGCCACCGCAACCGAAAACAACGATCACCCGGCCCGTCGTAAACGGGCGCACGGAAGTCAGAACATTTTCCAGTGCCTCGGGCTTATGGGCGTAATCGACATAGGCCGGGGCGCCATCTTCCGTCGCGCCGACGAGATCGAGTCGTCCCGGTGCGCCTTTCAGGAGCGCCAAGGCACGCATCGCAGCTGCAGCCGGAACGCCCGTAACCATGGCAAGCCCTGCAGCAACCAGCGCATTCGCGACCTGAAAATCTCCGGCGAGCGGCAGTTCGATCTCAAAGATATCGTCGCCGATACGCACTTCAACATGCTGGCGGAAACGCTCATGCTCTACCCGCTTGAGGGCAATGAAATTGCCTTTCCGTCCAACCGTTTTCACGTCGCATCCAGCACGCGTTGCCGCCTCAATGGCCTGCGCGGAGAAATGATCGTCGGAGAAGATGATGGCTGGCGCGCCCTTCGGCAAAAGCGAGCTGAAGAGGCGCATCTTCGCGCCCAGATATTCCTCAATGGTCGCGTGATAATCCATATGGTCGCGACCGAGATTGGTAAAGGCCCCGGCAGCGAGCTTGACGCCGTCCAGACGGCGCTGGTCGAGACCATGGGATGAAGCTTCCATGGCCGCATGGGTCACGCCTTCATCGGCAAGCTCCGCCAGAACACGATGCAGCTCCACCGGATCGGGCGTGGTCAGCGAATTATAATCGCTGCGGGTCGGCGAGAATACGCCGGTCGTGCCGATATTCGCCGCCGGAAAACCGGCATAGGCCCAGATCTGTCGGGTGAAGGAGGCGACGGAAGTCTTGCCGCTGGTACCCGTAACCGCAACCATAACTTGTGGCTGCTTGCCATAGAACTGCGCCGCAGCGACTGCCAGTGCAAGCCGCGGATCACCAACATGGAGGACCGGCACGCCTGCATCGGCGATGGCCGTATCCTTGCCTGCGATGACGGCGCTGGCGCCGCGCTTGACGGCATCGGCGACAAAAGCCGCGCCATCCGCCTTTACGCCCTTCAGCGCTGCGAAAAGAAAACCGCGTTCGACCTTGCGGGAGTCCGACGTCACGCCGGTGATCTCCACCTCACCGGCATTGCCGGAGGCCAGTTCCTAAAGAGGGCGATTTCCTTCAATTTCATGGTCATACCAAATCCAGATTCAGTTGTGCGCGTTTCGCTGCAAAGGTTGCTTTATGCGAATCAATTGTATTCGTTGGAAACCATTGCTGGCGGCACTTCCTGTTGAAAATCAGGCCTGCCGCTGACATTTTCCACTGTTGCGGGCAGAGCTTCGAGTTGGAAATCGGGCTTCACACCGAGGAACGATGCAGATCTGCGGATAATCTCTGAAACCATCGGCGCTGCATTAAGACCTGCGGTTGCGCTGAACTTGCCCTCCTCCGGCTTCGGTTCATCGATGATGGTCAGCACGACATAGGTCGGATCGTCCATCGGAAATGATGCCAGAAACGCATTGAAGCGCACGTCTTTCGAGTAGCGGCCATTCACGACTTTTTCCGCCGTACCGGTCTTGCCGCCGACGCGATAACCCGGAACCGTAGCACGCTTGCCAGAGCCGCCCTGAGCGGTCGCATTGAGGCGATAGAGGTAGCGCATATCCGCAGAAACCTGTGGATGAATGACCTGTTTGGCGACCTGATTGGCCTGAGCCTGCGAACGCATCAGGAAAGTCGGCTCCATCAGCTTGCCGCCATTCATCAGCGCAGCTGCACCAACCGCCGTCTGCAGCGGTGTCGTCATCATGCCGTGGCCGAACGAAATGGTCATGGAATGGACCTTCTTCCACACGCGCGGTTCGACGGGACGCGCCACTTCCGGCAGCTCCGTCTGCATGCGGTCGAGAAGGCCGATCTTCTTCAGGAATGCGCGATGCCCTTCAATGCCGACTGCATCCGCCTCACGGCCTGAGCCAATATTGGATGAGAAGATGAAGACTTCTGGCAATGTCAGCCAGCGGCCCTTGCCGTGGAAGTCGCGGATCGTCTGGCGACCGAATACCAGCGGACGGCTGGCGTCGAGTTTCGACTGCAGGTTGAACTTTCCGGAATCGAGCGCCATCGCCGTGGTAAAGCTCTTGATGGTTGAGCCCATTTCATAGGTGCCTGCCGACATGCGGTTCAGACGGTCCTTGTCCAGTGCATGGACCGGGTTATTCGGATCGAAATCCGGCACCGAGGACATGGCGATCACCTCGCCGGTCTTGACGTTCAGCACCACCGCACCGGCAGCAATCGCCCGGTAGCGTTCCATGGCCTTGACCAGCACGTCGCGCATGATGTGCTGCACGCGAATATCGATCGACAGGCGCACCGGTTCCAGCGACTGCCCGGTCGCCAGACCCACGGAACGCAGGTCGGTCAGCCCTTGGCTGTCGATATATTTCTCCATGCCCGCAATGCCCTGATTGTCAACATTGACCAGACCGAGGATGTGCGAAGCGGTTGGGCCGCCCGGATAAAAGCGGCGCTTTTCCGTACGGAAGCCGATGCCCGGCACGCCGAGCGCCATGATCTGGCTCTGCTGTCTCGGGGTCAGTCCGCGCTTGACCCAGACAAACCCGGCACCGCTTTTCAGACGCTTATATGTCGCTTCCCAATCGAGATCGGGTAGCACCGTCGACAGCATTTCAATGGTTTCGTCGGGATCGACGATCTTGCGCGGCTCGGCATAGAGCGAAGCCGTCTTGATGTCGGTTGCCAGAATTTCACCATTGCGATCGAGAATATCGGGGCGCGACGCCAGCTGGTGAACCGCCGGCCCTGTATTATCCTCGTTTTCACCCCGATAACGCCGAAATAGATAAGCTTGCCGCCCATCACCCCATAGATGCCGACAAAACAGGCAATGGCCATCCAGAGGCGATTACGCGCGCGGTTACCATGCTTTTGCGCGACCCGACAAAAGCCATGTTGCCGGCCAGCTTTTCATCACCAACCGGCTCAACATCACCTGCCCGCATATTCTTTTTCTGAAAAGTCCAAGCCGCATGATCAGTGCCTCGTCCCGCTTTTCTTGACGCTGCCGGTCGTGATGGCATCTTTTCGAGCACGCCGCTTGCGAGCAATTCGTCGCTGCCGGAGATAATCTTCTGAATATCGTCAATCGGACGTTCCGGAATTTCGTTGACGTCCCGCGCAAGCTGTTCCGGCTCAATCGGCTGAAGGTTCAATTCCTTCGCGTAAACGCCGACAAGGCTCTGCAAGCGGCCAGGCTGGGTCATCAAAGCCCAATCTGCGCGCAGAAGAGTGATCGTGTCCTTCTCGGAGTTGATCTGTCGCTTCAGCTTGCCGATGACCGCGATCTGCTTTTCCGCGTCATATTTGATCGTGTAGGTGACAGTCGCCGCCACCAGCATCGCCGCTATCATGATGATGTCGAAAGTACGCAGCACTCGTTTAACTCCGGGCCAGTTCGTTCGTTTCGGGCAGTTTCGGCAGCCCGAAAAGCGATAGATCGTCTTCCAGTGGCGGGTTTTCCGTCCTGATCCCTGCGCGCAGCTTTGCCGAGCGCGCGCGCGGGTTTCGTTCTTCTTCCTCAGCCGTCGGGCCGACAGCCCCTTGACCGCGGGTGTAAAGCGGCAGACGGACATGCGTTTCCGGCAGATGACGCGATCCGGCACTGCCGCCCGCGCGGTCAGCGAAATAACGCTTCACCATGCGATCTTCCAGCGAATGGAAGGTCACGATAACCAGCCGACCACCCGGTTTCAGGATACGTTCGGCAGCAAGCAGTGCCCGCGCCAGTTCGCCCAGCTCATCATTCACATAGACGCGCAGCGCCTGAAAACCCGTGTCGCCGGATGGATACGATCCTTCGGATTACGTCCCACAAGCGTTTCGATGGCATTGGCAAGATCGAGTGTGCGCGTGAAAGGCTGTGCCGTGCGGCGCTTGTCGATCATACGCGCGATGCGGCCCGCATGGCGTTCCTCGCCGAAAATTGAAGATGCGGGCGAGATCGCCAGTCTTGAGACGGTTGACCACATCGGCAGCGCTTGGCCCTTTTTCGACATGCGCATGTCGAGTGGGCCATCCTTCTGGAAGGAAAAGCCGCGCTCGGCCTCATCGATCTGCATCGACGATACGCCAATGTCGAGCACAACGCCGTCCACCTTCTCTCCCGCTTCCCTAACCTGCGCAACCGCTTCATCAAGAGCGGAAAACCGGGACTCGACCAGATTGAGCCTGCCCAGAAACTGCTTTTCCATCGCTTTCCCGGCTTCGATTGCCGTCGGATCGCGGTCAATCGCGATCACGTCTGCTCCCGTTTCCAGAATGCGGCGCGTATAACCACCGGCACCGAATGTCCCATCGACAATCACTGCACCGGATACAGGCTTCAGGGCGTCGATCACTTCGGCAATCAGCACCGGAACGTGACGGACTTCAGCCCCTTCGGCGAGAATTGTCTCCGCCGAGGCTTGCCATCATTCCGATCCTTTCCGGGTACTTGGCCCGTTTTCTAAAGCGTGTTGCGCTTCAATCTTTTGTTTTCACGCATGTTTTGTTCCAAAATCGGTTTCCAACTTCAGAAAACATGTCTTAGCGCTTTGCCTACGGATTCCGCCCATTTGCCGTCAACCTGGCGACATGGCGGATTCGTTCGTCAGTTATCGGATATTAAGCAATGAAGCGTTATCCTTTGGCTCAGCGCAGGGGAAAATGAGTAAGGGAGTAAGGGAGTAAGGGAGTAAGGGAGTAAGGGAGTAAGGGAGTAAGGGAAGAGATCGCTTATTCTTGGACAAGGCAAATATTTTACTTGCCTTGTCCAACACCTGCCCACACCCTATTCCCTATTCCCTATTCCCTATTCCCTATTCCCTTCACTTCCGTTGACACCCGGCGCACGTCCTATTATTTAATGCAAATAGTTTGCAAATGCATAAACACCCAAGGTATTGATTATGGCACCCCATGGAGCAGGCCCCTCCGGCGCTGGTGAAGCTACATTTGAAGGTTGGCGGCGTGATCGCGGCGAAGCGTCTATGTCCGACGTCCACCGCTCTATTAGAGTTAATCGTTCCAGTTCGAAGTTCCGTCGCGCACTTTCCTTCTTTGGCCCCGGCTATCTGGTAGCAGTCGGCTATATGGACCCCGGCAATTGGGCCACTTCGCTCGCTGGCGGCTCCCGCTTCGGCTACACATTGTTGTCCGTCGCGCTGCTGTCCAATCTGATGGCTGTGCTCCTGCAGGCGCTCTGCACTCGCCTTGCGGTCGCGACGGGCCGCGATCTGGCGCAGGCCTGTCGCGATGCATATCCGCGTTTTCTTGCATGGCCGCTCTGGCTTTTAGCCGAACTCGCTATTTGCGCCACCGATCTCGCTGAAGTCATCGGCACGGCAATCGGCCTCAACCTGCTCTTCGGCATTCCGCTGGAAATCGGTGTCATCATCACCGCCGCCGACGTGCTTCTGGTCCTCTATCTCCAGAACAAAGGCTTCCGTCGCGTCGAGGCGCTCATCATCACGCTTCTTGGTGTTATTACGCTCTGTTTCCTCATTCAGATTCTAATGGCCCAACCGCAGTGGGTGCGGTCATCAAGGGATTTGCCCCAACAACCGAGATCATCCGTAATCCGGACATGCTCTATATTGCACTTGGTATCATCGGTGCCACGGTCATGCCGCATAATCTCTATCTGCATTCCGGCATTATCCAGACACGCGACTACGGCCATACAACCCCTGAAAAGCGCGAGGCCATACGCTTTGCGACGCTGGATTCCACCATTGCACTCACATTTGCGCTGCTGGTCAATGCGTCGATCCTGATCCTGGCTGCAGCGAGCTTCAATGCCACCGGCAATACCGCTGTCGAAGATCTGGATAAGGCTCATGCTCTTCTGAATCCGCTGCTGGGATCAGCCCTTGCACCGACATTGTTCGCTATTGCGCTTCTGTGCTGCGGGCTGAACTCGACCATTACCGCGACGATGGCCGGTCAGATTGTCATGGAAGGCTTCATCGATATCCGCCTGAAACCGTGGCTGCGCCGTGCAATCACCCGCTTCGTGGCCATCGTTCCGGCTGCTGTGGTGACAATTATGTATGGCTCACAGGGGACGACCGAGCTTCTGATCCTGTCTCAGGTCGTGTTGAGCCTTCAGCTGCCTTTTGCCATCATTCCGCTCGTTATGTTCACAGCGGAGAGAAAATGGGATCGCTGGTCGCGCCGCTGGGTGACGATCCTTGCCGCTATTACTGCTGCGATCATCGTCGTCCTGAACATGAAACTCATCTATGATTTTCTAACAGGTGTACCAATTTAAGCCCCTCCCAAGGCTTTTCGAACGGGCGGTTCCGTATCTCGGAACCGCGCTTCATTTACTTCACTGCGGCATTGCCGCCATCGGCATAAAGCGCCGAACCCGTGACAAAACTCGACATTGGGCCTGCCAGAAACAGCGCGGCCTGTGCGATTTCTTCAGGCTGAGCGATCCGCTTCATCGCATGCAGGCCTGCAGCCCATTCCTTCTGCTTCTCATCTCCGCCCATCGGCGTATCGACACCACCCGGCAAGAGCGCATTTGCCCGGATACCAAGGGCGCCGTAATCGGCGGTTATGCCCTGACCATCCCCATGAGCGCCGCCTTCGAGGTTCCATAAACCGACATGCCGGGAATGCCCACACTCGTGCCGACAAATGTCGAGGTGAAGACAATCGAGCCGCCACCCCGTTCAAGCATCAAGGGGATTTGCGACCTTGCTCCCAGAAATGCCGAGGTCAGATTACCTGCCAGCACCCCCGCCCAATCATCGGGCGAGATTTCGGCAAGCGGCGCTATAGGGCCTACCGTGCCAGCATTGTTGACGGCTATATCAAGCCCGCCGAATTCATCCTTCGCTGCCGCAGCAAGTGCCTCATGCGTTTCAGCTTCCGACACATCTCCGGCAACACAATGCGCTTTTCCGCCAAACGCAGCGATCTCCTCCGCAACGCGTTCGAGACCGGCGCGCCCGCGAGCATTCAGCACAATGGCTGCGCCCTCTCTGGCAAAAGCAATGCAGCGGCGCGTCCTATTCCGGACGATGCGCCGGTGATGACTGCGACCTTGTCTTTCAAGCTGGACATATTGAGCCTCCATGATTTCGTGGAGGTCCCAATTAATATCCCTGCTGCAATGCAACTATCCGTTTCTTGCGTTCGAATGCCGAAACGGTTTTGCGCAGGACAATATGACAAAACAAATAGTTAGAGCGGTTCCAGCGTTTCTTTTAAAAAGGAACCGCTCCAAAGAAAATTGTCAGCCGGTCTGTAAGCCGGGTTCTGTATGGCCGGGCTTGCGCCCGACGTGGCAGCCATTCATCTGGGACGGATGTCGCCACCCGCCTCGTGCAACCCACCCGGACGGCTGATCCGGAAACTGATTACCAGTCCTTGCGGACCGATGCGCCGTCCCTATTCGGTCTTGCTCCCGATGGGGTTTACCGTGCCGTCTGCATTGCTGCAGACGCGGTGGGCTCTTACTCCACCCTTTCACCCTTACCCCGTCATCCCTACCGTTTCATCATGCAAACGGTAGGGAAGACGGCGGTCTCTTTCTGTGGCACTTTCCTGGGGTCACCCCGCCGGGCGTTACCCGGCATCGTGTTTCCATGGAGCCCGGACTTTCCTCACCTGCCGCCTTTCGGCATATGACGAGCGCGGCTGCCCGACCGACTGACAGCGCGCATATAGCAACGATAATGGAACAGCGAAACCGGATTCCGGAAAAATCTGAACTCAGCCGCAACAGAAAAGCCGACAGCGTCTCCACTGTCGGCTTTCCGTTCACATCAGGCGGCCTGTACTCTACGCGACCGCCGACGTAAATCTGCATTCGCGTCAGAGCGCGCGCATATAGGCCTTAACCGAGCTGCAATACTTCGCAGAAGTCGGGTTCATGCGCGTTGCACCATGACCGGCATTGTACTTCAGGATCGTGCCGCAGGTGCTTCCACCGCCGAGCTTCTGCGCCTGGGCCAGATACTTCATGCCGAACTGGATGTTCGTGGAAGGCTCGTAGAGGCCTTTGGCGGAACCCGTGTAGCCGAGACCACGTGCGGTCGAGCTTGATCTGCATGAGGCCGATTTCACCGGCCTTGCCACGCACATTCGGCTGGAAATTGCTTTCATGACGCACAACTGCATGGGCCAGCGCAGAAGGCACGCCGTAGGTCGATGCGTAACGATTGATGATGCTGGAATAGCTGCTACCACCCTTGGCATTACGGGCCGTCGAGCCTTTCGACAGCGCACGCTTGCCAGTGGAACCCTTGGTAGCCGGGGCCGCACGGCGGCTGACGACCGAAGCCTTCTTCGGTGTTGTGGTTGGCTTTTCCGCCTCGGAAATCTTGTTCTGCTGGCGTGCCTTGAGGAGAGCTGCGAGGTTGGTCGGTTCAGTTGAAGGGGCACTCAGTGCTGGATTCAGGCCAAACGAACTCATCGCGCCGACGAGGGCGCAAACAACAACAAATTTAATTTTCATAACCTACCGTCTTGGAACGTTTCTTTTGTCAGACCGCCCGTCTTGGGGAGACGATCCTATTCTTGATCCCGCCCGATATGGATTTTTAGGCCCGTGTCCGCTGGGATTGAGCGTTGAAGTGCCGGGCAAATGCAGCCGAAGATTGGTTGCAAAAGTAAAATAGTCTTACAGGTTGTAACATTCGTGATTCATGCAAAGGCGAGCCGCCGCTCATAAAAATCACCGGAAAGCCGGTGTTGGACCGATCTATTTTTGAAATCATTGCAGAAATGCGAATCAACGTTAAATGGAAGAATTGCCTGCACACGCCTGGTCAGGCGGTAACATTCTGCAGGGAAAAATCAGCCGGTAGAGTGTATCTATAGTAGACACATCGGCCACGCCGTCCACATTTTGTGTCCGAAAATGACGCTGGAAGGCCTTAATCACGGTTTCAGTACCTTCATCGAAGATGCCCGTAATAGCAATTTCGTAGCCGTAAAGCGCCAGCATGGATTGTAGGGCTTCAACCGGCTGGCCGTTTTCGCCGCGTGCCAGAAACCGCCCACCCTGGATCGGGGCCGGCTCGATATAATGCCCGACGCCCGCATCATGGAGCCGCTTCCAGGGAAAGTTCTGGCCAGGGTCGGTCTTGCGCGATGGTGCGATATCCGAATGGGCCAGCACATTTTCCGGCTTGATGGAATAACGCTCGCATATATCGCGACAAAGGCGGACGACCGCATTGATCTGCGCATCCCTGAAAGGCGGATAGTCTTCCAGATTGCCCGGATTGACGATCTCGATACCGATGGAAGCGGAGTTGATGTCCGTTTCGCCCTTCCAATAGCTCTTGCCCGCATGCCAGGCGCGCGCCTTTTCCGAAACCATCTGCACAATCCGTCCGTCTTCATGGACAAGGTAATGCGCGGAAACTTCCATATCCGGTGACTTCAGAACCTGCACCGCCTCTTCGGCGGTCGGCAAGCCGGTATAATGGAGGATGAGAAAGGCAGGCACCTTGCCATCGCGACGCGGACCAAAATTGGGTGACGGATCGAGCGTTGCTCCGGCAAAATCGGGCTGATCGAGCGCCACTCGCAACAACTTGCTCTCGATTTCGCTCACGCTGCTCATGCAGCCTCCAGATTCTTCTCAATGCTCGCCCAGGCAGCGTTTATCGCCGCCAGACGCCTGTTGGCAATGGTTATGAATTCCAGCGGCAGGCCCTCCGCCACCAGCCGGTCAGGATGGTGCTCCTTGACCAGCGCACGATAGCGCTTGCGGGCCATCTCGAAGGAAACGCCCGCTCCAGCCCCAGAATGGCATAAGGATCGTCAGCGCCGCGCTGGACATGCCGGATCGCGATCCGATCGAAAGCAACTTCGTCATAGCCGAAAATATCGGCTACGCCTGCAAGAAAGGCCATTTCCTTTTCGTGCACATAGCCATCGGCAGTGGCAATATGGAAAAGGCCATCCAGAATATCCTCAAGCAAATGACAATCGGTCTGCCCTTCGCTGCACAATCCGGCAAGCTGGCGCGCATAGGATTCGTAGCCTGCGACGTCCTGCTTGGCGAGATCGTAGAGCCGCGCGACATGCGCTGTCTCTTCCTTCGGCACGGCAAATATGTCCTGAAAGGCGCGGATTTCATCCTGAGTGACAACCCCGTCAGCCTTGGCCATCTTGGCTGAAAGCGCGATCATCGCAATGGAAAATGCCACCCGGCGGCGTGTATCGGCATCACCTTCGAAAACGGTGCGCACGGCTTCGATAACGCCAGTAATGGCATTCGACGCCACGTAAGTGACAAACTCACCAATGCGAACCCAAATCGACATGGGTCTTTTCTATAGAATTCCGAATGAACTGAAAACCGCCCGCACGGGCGAAAGTCGAAAAACAATCATTTAGAAAGAATGGAAAGGCGCTGACCTGAATTGTTGCCCAGTTCTGCAACGAAAGCCTATTGCTGCGGCTCACGTTCGTCGAAGGAGCGCTGTGCTGTTGCGACCGCTGCTTCTCCTGCCGCCTGCGCCTGCTGATCCGTCTGACCCACAGATTTTGCCGCAGCGACCGCATTTGCGCGCGCGCGTTCAATGGCTGCCGCTTTCTCTTCCGGGCTTACCACGCCGGAACTATCGCGAAGTGATTTGACCAGATCGGGACCTTTTCAGTGGTTCCACTTTCTGTCGGCCTGGCAGGCTGCGATATGGCGGCCGCGCCCTGTTCGCCGCCATTTGTTGTGGCAGCGGTCTCGTCACTTCCCTTGCCGCAGGCGGCAAGCGCAACAAGAACAATCGCAGAGATGAAAAACAGGAAATTACGGTTCATGACAAAGCCATAACCGAACCCAGCCTGCGTTGAAACACGGAAAACGCAGAATGCCCGTCTTTTCCCGCCGTGATTGCTTTAACGTTCATCTCAATCTCAAAGCTCATTGGCCTGAAGCCTATTGGCGCGAATGGCGATCCGGAAATCGAATCGCCACCCGAATGCAGACGCATCATGCGTCACGCCTTCACAATATTAGTTGGAAGGTGCGGTACCCGTACCCGGCGTCGATGGTGCCGGAGTGGTCGGGGCTGGCGTCGTCGTGTCATTGTTCGAAGGCGCTGCCGGCGCGGATGGTGCCGGTGCGTTGCTCGTGTCGTCCTTCTTGTCGTTGCAAGCTGCAAGGCCGAGAAGTGATACGGCGGCGACAGAAGCAATCAGAAACTTCTTCACGTTGGCTCTCCTTCCTAGATCAGGCTCGTTGACCTGGTTTCAGGCATCAAATGGCGATATTGCCAAAGGCCTCTCTCTGTTTCTCCGTGCGTGACCGGTTTGCCCGGCCAATCACCTTTACGGTCGTTCATCGACACAGAAATCCTGTCGACTGGGACCGTCACACAAGAAAACGGCAACAGCGCGAAAAAGTTCTCTCAAATAGTCTTACCGAGCGTAATAAAGCGACAGTATTACAGGCATATAACCGCGTTCATCGGGTTTAAAACCCGCAATTAATTCGTCACGCCCCTGTCACTGGACGATGTTTAACTTTGCAAAATCGAAGTCTGGATTCGTGCTTTAGGGGAACATTTGATGACAGATCCAACAGCCGACGACAAAATTCTCAAGCGTGCGGTGACACAGAATAGCGCCCTCACGCGGGCAGGCTGTTCCGAAAGGTTGTTCGCCTGGCTGTTCAAAGGGCTGGTCTATCCGCAAATATGGGAAGACCCGAAGTGGACATGGCGGCTCTGGCTATCAAGCCGGGCCATCGCATCGTCACCATCGCTTCGGGCGGATGCAATGCCATGTCCTACCTGACCGCCGATCCGGCACGTGTGGAGGCCGTCGACCTCAATCAGGCACACGTGGCGTTCAACCGGCTGAAACTTGCCGCCGTCAAGAACCTGCCGGACTACGATGCGTTCTACCGATTTTATGGAAGGCTGACGACAAGACCAATCTTGCCGCCTACAAGCGCTTCATCCGCCCGCATCTGGACGGTGAAAGCCGGTCTTATTGGGAAAAGCGCAAGTGGAATGGCCGCCAGCGTATTTCCATTTTCTGGCGCGACCTCTATCGCCATGGCTTGCTTGGTGTCTTCATCGGCATGGGCCATCGCGTGGCGCGGCTCTACGGGATCGATCCGCGCGACATCTTGAAGGCACGCACGATGGAAGAACAGCGCAGTTTCTTCGACACGGCGCTCGCACCGCTCTTCGAAAAACGCATGGTGCGCTGGGCCACGGCCCGCAAATCATCCTTTTGGGCTGGGCATACCGCCACAGCAATATGATGCCCTAGCCACTGCCGGAAATGGCGACATGGCGCTTGTTCTGCGCAGCCGTCTTGAGAAACTGGCCTGCGGCTTCCCTCTTACCGACAATTACTTTGCCTGGCAGGCATTCGGGCGCGGCTATAGCGGCAATGAGGAGACTGGGCCTCTCCACCTTACCTGTCACGTAGCAATTTCGAAATGGTACGGACACGTGCGGATCGCATGACGGTACAGAATGCGAGCTACACCGACTTTCTCGCGGCCAAACCTGTCGCTTCCGTCGATCGCTACATTCTGCTCGACGCGCAGGACTGGATGAATGACGTGCAGCTCAATGCCCTTTGGAGTGAAATCACTCGAACGGCAGCACCGAATGCCCGTGTCATCTTCCGCACTGCTGCGGAACCCAGCCTGCTTCCGGGACGGGTTGCACCGCAAATTCTGGATCGCTGGGAATATCAAGCAGATGAATCCGTAGCCTGCACGACCGCGACCGCTCGTCGATCTATGGCGGGTTCCATCTTTATACGCTGAAGGATGCCTGACATGTTGCGCAGCCCGTGGAGCGTTCAGGGTGTCGATCATGCCAACCTTATGGACCGCGTCTATCGCCGTCAGCGCCATTTCTATGATGCGACCCGCAAATATTACCTTCTGGGCCGCGACCCCATGATAGGGACTGTCCGTACCCAAGGCGGGTACGGTTCTGGAGATCGGCTGCGGCACCGGTCGCAATCTGGTGAAAGCTGCGGAAAACTATCCCGACGCGAAACTCTTCGGCATCGATATTTCGGCAGAAATGCTGGATACGGCACGCCGGGCGGCGGAGCGTGCAGGCATTGAAGATCGCGTCCGGCTTGATCGTGCCGATGCAGCCCAGTTCGAGCCTGAGCGCTTGTTCGGGCAAACCGGCTTCGACCGGATTTTCATTTCCTATGCCGTATCGATGATCCCGCAATGGCAGTCGGTCATTCGTGAAAGTATCCCGCATCTCAATCCGGGTGGGGAATTGCATATCGTCGATTTTGGCGATCAGGCCCGGCTGCCGCGCTGGTTCGGAAAGGCACTCTTCAAGTGGCTAGAATGGTTCCATGTCACGCCCCGCAGCGACTTGTTCACGGTTTGCGATCAGCTCGCGCACGAACATAGTGCAATTGCTAAGAAGCATATTCTTTATCGCGGCTTTGCCTGGATAGCGATCATTCGTTCGACAACGTCGCCCGCTCCCAAAGATTAGCACCAAACTTGCCCGCCGGACTGGTGACGTCCGGCTTCGGATCGCGTAACCGTTAGAGAACTGATTCGCGATACGGAACCACTATATGAACCGTCTGGCCAGCTGCAGCATTCTCGCCCTCGGCGCTTTCATTCTTTCCGCCTGCACGACGGTGGACTACGACTTTTCCGACGTAAGGAAATCAGGCAGCTCGGTGGCGCGGATCGCACCGCCCTCCGGCCCTGTGAAGGCACCGCGTTTCGGTGATCGCGACCCGCACGACTGGACCGGCAAAACGCCGTGGCACTATCCGATCCATGGCACAGACGTTTCCAAATATCAGACCAATGTGGACTGGAGCGCCGTGCGCGCCAGCGGCATTTCCTTCGCCTTCATCAAGGCGACCGAAGGCGGCGACCGCGTCGATGACCGCTTTAAGGAACATTGGAACGGCGCCCGTCAGGCAGGCATCGCCCGGAGCGCCTACCATTTCTATTATTTCTGCCGTCCAGCCATCGAACAGGCACGCTGGTATATCCAGAACGTGCCGCGTGATCCGCGCGCTTCCGCCCGTTCTCGACATGGAATGGAACCCGCAATCGCCGACCTGCAAGCTGCGCCCCAATGCTGCCGTTGTGCGCAAGGAAATGCGCATCTTCCTGCAGGCGCTGGAAAAGCATTACGGCAAGCGTCCGATCGTTTACACGACGGTCGATTTCTTCGATGACAATGATCTGCGGCAGATGGCTGACTATCCGTTCTGGCTGCGCTCCGTTGCCGGTCATCCGGACGAAAAATACGGCCCGCATCCTTGGACATTCTGGCAATATACCGGCACGGGCGCCATTCCCGGCATCAAGGGTGACGCGGACATCAACGTCTTCGCCGGCGATGCCAAATCGTGGAAAAGTGGCTGGAAAGCAACAAAGTTCGGTAACACAGCGCGGTTTGGCAGTTCACACCAAGTTTTGCTTCATTTCCGAGGCTTGTTGAGGCAATAGCTAAAACAATCCGAAAGGAGCCATCGGCTCCCTGTTTAATTGTGAGTTACCAATGAAGTTTTTGCTTCAGTTATCGCAGCCGCCTTGCTTGCATCGACAGCCATGTCCCATGCACAGGCTGCCGCGTCTCCCGCGCCCGCTGCGACGCCAACTGAAAACACCGTCAATCTTCCCAAGCCGGAATGCGAGATCGATTACGGCCAGTGGATGGACAATCTGACCAAGGAAGCCCGTGACGCCGGCGTCGGCGAAAAGGGCATCGCCGAACTGCACAAAGCCATGCTTGAGCAAAAGGTGCTTGATCGCGACCGCAAGCAGACTGTTTTCAACCTGACTTTCACCGAATTTTCCAAGCGCCTCATCTCGGAAGCGCGCCTGAAAAAGGCCGCGAAAATCTGGCCAAATATGCCGATGTCTTCAAGAAGGTCGAAGATACCTATGGCGTTCCGGGGCCAGTGCTTGCTGCCTTCTGGGGGCTTGAAACCGACTATGGTGCCATTCAGGGCGATTTCGACACGCTGAATGCGCTCGTTACCCTCTCCTACGACTGCCGCCGTCCAGACCTGTTCCGCCCGCAGTTGATCGCCCTTCTCGCTATTCGATCAGGGCGTCGTCGATGCAGCGACAACCGGCGCATGGGCTGGCGAAATCGGCATGATGCAGCTTCTGCCGAAGGATTATCTTGAACGTGGCGTCGATGGCGACGGCGACGGCAAGGTCGATCTGAAGAACAGCGTTCCCGATGCCATGATGACCGCGGGTCGCATGATTTCAGAACTTGGCTGGAAGCGTGGCCAGCCCTGGCTGGAGGAAGTTCGCCTGACCAAGGATCTGCCTTGGGAAGAAGCGATCCGTACTAACCGCAAGCCGCATTCCTGGTGGGCTGAGCAAGGCGTAACGGGCCTCAACGGTCCACTCGGCCCGGATGATGGCGACGCATCGCTCCTGCTGCCGCTTGGCCGCAAGGGACCGGCTTTCCTCTCCTATCCCAACTTCGATGTGTTCGTGGAATGGAACAAGTCCATCGTCTACGCCACAACCGCCGCTTATTTCGCGACCCGTCTGGCCGGTGCACCTGCCTTCGATCCGGGCAACCCGGTTCCGGGCTTGACGCAGGAGCAGCTTAAGGAGCTCAGACCAAGCTTCAGGCCCGCGGTTACGACATGGGCGGAAAGATCGACGGTGTGTTCGGTCTCCTAACCCGCGATGCTGTGCGCGCCGAACAGATGCGCCTTGGAATGCCGGCCGATTCATGGCCGACACAGGAGCTGCTCAACAAGCTCTGATATTCGACAAGGCGCGGTCTTCAAAACCCGCGCCTTTTCCTTTCCTGAAATGAAATGCGCCTCATGCTCACCACCCTGATCGTCGTCCTGCCCGTATTTGCGCTGATTTTCTCCGGGTGGGGTGCCTTCAAGCTGAAAATACTCGGGCCTCATGCGATAGCGGAGCTGAACCGTTTCGTCGTCTATCTGGCGCTGCCCGCCCTTCTCTTCGACATCATGGCCAATACCCACGGAAGCGAGCTCTGGCAGCCGGGTTTCATCACCGTGTTTCTGCTTTCAAGCGCCATTGCTTTCGCTTTGCCCTTTCTGGTGCGGCTGCGCGGAAAACTGCCTCTGGCGGATACCGCGCTTGACGGCTTGAACGCCGCCTATCCGAATACCGGCTATATGGGCATCCCGCTTTCGATGATCGCCTTCGGCTCCGGCGTTTTGGCAGCGACTACCATTTCGATCATCATCACCGTCTGCGTCACCTTTGCTTTCGCAATCGTGCTGATCGAAATCGGCCTGCAGACCGAAAAGAAACCACTTCGCCTCGTCTGGAAGGTTCTGCGCTCGCTGATCCGCAATCCGCTGCTTGTCGCTCCCGCACTTGGTGCCATGGTGTCCTTTCTGGGGCTAGCCATCCCGGCCCCGGCTGAAACCTTCCTGAAGATGCTCGGTGGCGCCGCATCCCCTTGCGCGCTGGTGGCGCTTGGCCTGTTCCTCGCCCAGCCGCGCAAGATCGAACGCGAAAGCGTCAATGCCATCGCTTTTCTCGTTTCGGTCAAGCTCATCATCCAGCCGCTCGCAACCTGGCTGCTGGCCGTCTATGTATTCGGACTGCCTCCCCTGCTCGCGCAAAGCGCTGCTCTCCTTGCAGCACTTCCGACCGGCACAGGCCCCTTCATGCTGGCCGAACATTATCGTCGCGAGGCGGCGATAACCTCCAACGTCATCCTCTATTCAACCGTGATATCTATCCTCACCTTATCGGCATATTTGGCGTTAATTCGCTAAAAACGCAAAAACATGTCAAAAACCTGTGGCAAGTGCGGCGAAAACAGCACCAAAAGTGGCAGTTCGGTGTCTTTTTCATGAAATGTGAATAAATTTTTCTAGTCAAATATTTCAATAGTTTAGGTGGTAAACGATAGGTTTATTTCTCCATCACGGCAGATTGCAGCACGAAATCTTCTTTTGTTCGAGACGTTTTGCGCTTAGATTCGGGCTTCCTACCAGCGCGCGTCCGGTCAGCCGGGCGTATATGAAGGAGACAGACCAATGGGACTTACGCGATCTTTGAATGTCCTCATGATCTGTGCGGCATTTGCATTTGTTGCAGCGTTGATAGCAGGCGTCATCCTTGATGCATGTCTCCCAAAAGTGGAAACCGGTTTTGGGATAAAGACATGCATGAAAACAAAAGCTTAAAGCGAGATACGCTTTAAGGGGAATTAGCCTAAACCATTACGGCGGCTTCGGTTTTGAGGATAGGCCGACCCGCGCGAAAACAAGCCCGGCGTCACCGCCGGGCTTTCGTTTGTTTCAGGCAACCTCCAGAGCGGCTTCCGTCTTCGGCCTTATGCCGATCATGTGACAGATCGCAAAAGGCAGATCGGCGCGATTCATCGTGTAGAAATGGAAATCCTGCACGCCGCGTTCGATCAGATCCATCACCTGTTCGGCGGCAATCGCGGCTGCAACCAGCTGATGCGTCTGCGGATCATTGTCCAGTCCGTCGAAACGTTCCGCCAGCCAACTTGGAATATGGGTCGCCGACCGCGCGCAGAAATTTTGACCTGCTTGAAATTATGCACCGGCAGGACACCTGGAACGATCGGGATATAGATACCTGCACGGCGAACGCGTTCGACATAACGCTCGTAAAGATCGTTCTCGAAGAAGAACTGGGTGATGGCGCGCGTCGCTCCATTATCGACCTTGCGCTTCAGCATATCGATATCGGTCGCAAAATCCGGGCTTTCCGGATGCTTTTCCGGATAGGCGGAAACTGAAATGTCGAAATCCGCGATGTTGCGCAATCCACCGACCAGTTCGGCGCCGTTCTGATAACCACCCGGCGTCGGTACATATTTTTCGCCAATACCGGCTGCCGGATCGCCACGCAGCGCCACGAAACGGTTGACACCGAGAGCTGCGAACTCACGCACGACGCGGTCGACTTCCTCGCGTGTCGCATCCACGCAGGTCAGATGCGCTGCTGGCTTGATATCGGTTTCCTTGAGGATGCGCGCCACGGTACGTGCAGTGCGTTCACGCGTAGAGCCTCCGGCACCATAGGTCACGGAGACGAATTCAGGCTGCAGCGGAGCAAGCCGCGTCACCGTATCCCAGAGACGCTGTTCCATTTCCTCCGACTTGGGCGGGAAAAATTCAAACGATACCCGGGTGGTCTGGCCAACATCCGGTCGGCGGGAAAGACCGTAAAACCCATCAAACTGTCTCCGTCATGCTTATTGTCTGTTTTGTCGCATGTCTTTATCCCATCGTAGCGGGATCAGAAATCAGTCCAGTGGACTGATTTCCCGCGAAGGCGGTTCCTGCTTTTGGGAGACATGCGAAGCCGGATCGGCAATGAGAAGGCGCGGATCGCGGGCAAGCCACAGCTTCACTGTCAGCCCTTCGTCTCCATTGGCCGCCTTCGGCTCCAGTTCCAGTGTTTTTCCGGCTCAAGACCGGCCTCTCTCATCCAGCCCAGCATCTGCTCGTCGCTGAAGCCAAGACGCAAATGCGCGTGTTCCTCGCGCAGGAATTCGAGCTTGTGCGGTGCGAAATCCACGATCAGCAGCCGCCCATCGGGGCGCAAGGCCCGCGCCGCTTCACGAATGGCAGCAAGCGGATCATCAAGGAAGTGCAGAACCTGATGAATAGTCACCAGATCGAAGCTTTCACGCTCGACAGGCAACGCGTAGACATCGCCCTGCCGAACCTGCGCATTGCCGATGGCTGCAAGGTCGAGATTGGCTCGCGCCACAGTCAGCATGTCACGATTGATGTCGATGCCGACACCACGAATGTAAAGCGGGGCAAAAGCTCCAGTAACCGGCCAGTGCCCGTGCCGACATCCAGCATGGCCTGAAACGGCTTGTCACCGATAACCTTTTGAGGGTCACTTCGACCGCATTCTCGGAAACATGCAGTCTGCGAATCTGATCCCAGCTCCCGGCATTGGCGCTGAAATAGGCGGCAGCCTTTTCCTGACGACTGGACTTCACCTGCGACAGCCGTTCCATGTCACGCTCAACCAGCGCATCCGCCTTGTCGAGCCGCGCCAGAAGCCCTCGCGCAAGATCGCCGCTGATCGCATTGTCCGCGAGACGAAAATAAGCCCACGCGCCTTCCTGATAGCGATCGATGAGATCGGCTTCTGCAAGTAGCTTCAGATGCCGCGAAACGCGCGGCTGGGACTGCCCCAAGATCGTCGTGAGATCGGAAACAGTGAGATCACCGCGTGAAAGAAGCGCCAGAATGCGCAAGCGGCTGGGTTCAGCCACCGCTTTCAGCACATCCACCATCAGATCGAGTTGCAGTTGCAAACCGGCCATGCCTTCCGCTCTTTGTTGATCCAGCACTTCATCTACGGCAATCCGTAAAGATATAAAGATATGTTTATATGGAAAGCGATTTCTGCGCAAGTGATTTTCGTGGCAGAATGAAACGAGCGAAGGATTCGCACACAAAAACTTACGGTAAGGACAAGCCATGCGTGCAGGCACAATGCGCCAGAAGGCAATCGCCAAATCGCTGACGCTCCTGCTTCCGGCAGTGCCCTATTCGGATCCGAGCCGATCCGTGCTGCAGCGCTCAGCCCCCATATGAAGACGCTGCCGCCCTCGACTGCCGTCTGGCTGGCGACGGTCGCGCATGTGCGCCACACGCATACCGACTACGATGTGTTGCGCGATGATGGATATGACAAGGATTCGGCGCGCTTCTTCGTGCTGGACGCGATCAACGCCAAGCTGACCGAATGGCGCGCGACGCGGCTCCTGTCGCCGGAAGACAACGAAGCGGTGGAGATGTGAAAACGCCGCCCGGAGGCGGCGTTTTAATAGGCAGGAGAACACGGATTACTCTGTACCGTGACCTTGCAAATAGCCGTGTTTACGCGGGTTCGGCATGAGAAGGCTGACGACAAAGACAACCACCATCATTACGGTCACATACCAGAAGAAGCCGCTTTCCATGCCCTGCTTCTGAACCATAGCGCCACATATTCAGCCGTGCCCCCGAAGATTGCATTGGCAATGGCGTAAGAAAATCCGACACCCAGCGCCCGAACTTCCGCCGGGAACAATTCGGCCTTCACGATGCCGCTGATCGAGGTGTACATGCTGACAACCGCCAGAGCGATCACGATATAGATGAATGCCAAGGTCGAGCTCTGCACCGAACCAATCAACGTCATAAGCGGGATTGTGGTCAGGATCGAAATGCCGCCAAAGCCGATCATCATCGTTTTGCGGCCGATCCTGTCGGACAACGCGCCGAAGAGCGGCTGCATCAACATATAGGCCAACAACACAAAGGTCATGGTTTCGCTGGCAGTTTCCTTGCTCATGCCAGCGGTGTTGACCAGATATTTCTGCATATAGGTAGTGAAGGTATAGAAGGCGAGCGAACCGCCAGCCGTGAAGCCAACGACGACAAGAAAGGCCTTGCGATGGTTCTTCCAGATATTGGCGAAGCTGCCTGCTGCCTTGTTGGCGCGGGTTTCTTCCGTGGAGGTTTCATGAAGTGTTCGCCGCAGGAAAAGCGCGACGATGGCCGCAACGCCGCCAATGGCGAAGGGAATGCGCCAGCCCCATGCATGAAGCTCGTCCGCTGTCAGGAAGAACTGCAGCACCACGATCACCAGAACTGCAAGCAGCTGGCCGCCGATCAGCGTGACATACTGGAACGAGGAAAAGAAACCGCGACGCCCGGCCAGCGCCACCTCACTCATATAGGTAGCGGTGGTGCCGTATTCGCCGCCCACCGAAAGGCCTTGCAGCAAACGAACGATCAGCAGCAGGAATGGTGCCAGAATGCCGATGCTCTCATAGGTCGGCAAAATGGCAATGGCGAATGAGCCAAGGCACATCATCGTAACCGAAATCAGCATGGATGTGCGGCGACCGAGCTTGTCGGCGATGCGGCCGAACAGCCAGCCGCCGATGGGGCGCATCAGGAAGCCAGCGGCAAAAATCGCAGCTGCATTCAACAACTGGCTGGTCTGATCCTCGGCAGGGAAAAACTGCGATGCGAAATAAAGCGCACCGAAGGAATAGACATAAAAATCGTACCACTCCACTAGATTACCCGATGCGCTGGCCACGATGGCAAAGACGCGGCGGCGCGTGTCATGGGCATCATGTGCCGCTTCGACCTCGCCATTGGCGTCAGCATGCATTTCTGCATTATTCATTCTGAAAACTCCCGATAGCAGGCGGTTCTGAAACAGCCTGCAAGCGCCGATCCCAAGCAGGGATTACCGAAATCGGCGATTGTTTCACTTCATAAACATAAAACTACGAACCGCATTCAACCGGAAAGCAGGGCTTGCATTTGAAATGTCCTCCCAGTCGAAATCATGCTGTTCGGATCAATTGCAAAGACGCAAAAACGCCTGAAACAGTCCTTGAACCGGCGGCCTCGGCGTTCATTCCCATTGAAAAATAAAACGGAGCAAGAGCATCGAAACCGGCCTCCTGAACGCAATCGCAACGGGATGGCGCGCATCGTGGCGTTGCGATCATGACGGCTCCATATCTAGAGCGGCTTCAGGATGCGGACAGACCATAGGAACAAAATCGTTTGCATGCAATCTATTCTAATATGAGAAATTACTAAAAGACATAATTGATATTGCCGTACAATGAGCCATCAACGTAAATCATTGAAGTAATTACAAAATTATCAAATCACTCTACACGGACGATCAATCAATTCCCCGTGTAGAGCGATTTTTCGGGCAATTATTTCTTCTGAACGACCAGGAAAATACGCGGGAAACGCAGCAGGACTTTCCCATCGACAGCCGCCGGATAATGCGGCGTGATCCTCGCTTTGTAAGCCTTCAGATAGTCGGCTTGCTCCTGTTCATCGAGTGGATCGAGAAACGGCCGCAATCCTGTCCCCTTCACCCATTCCACAATGGCATCCACGCTATCCAGCGGATGATTATAGACCGTATGCCATATATCCAGCCGAGCGGCCTGACCGGCGAGCGCGTTATAATATTCCATCACCGGGGCAGAAGTCCCCTGCCCTTTGTGCCGATCTTGGTGACGAAGGCCTCTGTTTTGGCAACGTCACGCATACCGACATGGGTAGGTTCACCCATGTTATCCGGCATCTGAACCGCCAGCACCGCGCCGGGACGAAGTAGCGACAAGAGGCGTTTCATCTGCTCGATATGATCCGGCAACCACTGGAAAACAGCATTGGAGAAGAGAACATCGGTTTCCGCATCCGGCTCATAGCTCGCCACATCGCCGATAGTGAAATCAACTTTCGGCAGGCGAGCTTTGGCCTTCTCGATCATATCAGGCGATGTGTCGAAGCCGGAAACATCCGCATCCGGCCAACGCTCAACCAGAAGCTCCGTCGAATTACCCGGTCCGCAGCCGATATCGACAACCCTGCGCGGCCTGTCGACCGGTATCTGGGCCAGAAGATCACGCGCCGGGCGGCTTCGCTCATCTTCAAACTTCAGATATTGATTGGCGGACCAGTCTTTCATCATGTTTCCCTTCATCAAATAAAAGGCCGGTGCGATGCACCGGCCTTAACTTTAAAGCGCCAAAGGTTCGTTGAGGTTCTGGCTATGGCGAGACGAAAATGGTGAGGTTCGAGAACCGGAGCGGAGCGTACTTTGCGTACGTGAGCACCGGAAGCGCAGAACCACGCCATTTGCCGACCGCCAGAGCCTGAACATCTCGAACCTTACCGTGTGAGCGGCTTGTAGGTCACCCGTTTCGGGTTGACGCTATCCGGTCCAAGACGACGAATCTTGTCGGCTTCATAGTCCTCGAAGTTGCCTTCGAACCATTCGACATGGCTATCGCCTTCGAATGCGAGGATATGCGTTGCCAGACGGTCGAGGAACATACGATCGTGGCTGATGATAACGGCGCAGCCAGCGAAATTTTCCAGCGCATCTTCAAGCGCGCCGAGCGTTTCGGTGTCGAGATCGTTGGTCGGCTCGTCGAGCAGCAAAACATTGCCGCCGGACTTCAGCATCTTGGCAAGGTGAACGCGATTGCGCTGACCGCCGGAAAGATTGCCGACTTTCTGCTGCTGGTCGCCGCCCTTGAAGTTGAACGCACCGCAATAGGCGCGACTGTTCATTTCAAACTTGCCGAGCTTGATGACGTCATTGCCGCCGGAAATCTCTTCCCATACGGTCTTGTTGGCATCAAGCGCGTCGCGGCTCTGGTCGACATAGGAAAGATGAACCGTGTCACCGATGCGAACCGAACCGTTATCCGGCTGTTCCTGTCCCGTCAGCATCTTGAACAGCGTCGATTTACCGGCGCCGTTCGGGCCGATCACGCCGACAATGCCACCCGCCGGCAGCTTGAAGGAAAGATCGTCGATCAGCAGGCGGTCGCCATAGCCTTTCGACAGGCCGTCAACCTCGATGACCACCTGACCGAGGCGCTCGCCGACCGGGATAATGATCTGCGCATCGCCGGGGCGACGTTCTTCCGCGCTCTTGACCAGTTCGTCATAGGCCTTGATACGCGCCTTGGACTTTGCCTGACGCGCCTTAGGGCTTGCGGAAATCCACTCGCGTTCGCGCGACAGCGCCTTTCACGGGCAGCTTCTTCGCGGCCTTCCTGCGCCATGCGCTTGGCCTTGGCTTCCAGATAGGCGGAATAATTGCCTTCGTAAGGAATGCCGCGACCGCGATCGAGTTCGAGAATCCAGCCCGTCACATTATCGAGGAAGTAACGGTCGTGGGTGATGATCAGCACCGAACCCGGATATTCACGCAGGTGTTTTTCAAGCCAGGCGGTCGTTTCGGCGTCCAGATGGTTGGTCGGTTCGTCGAGAAGCAGCAGGTCGGGCTTGGAAAGCAGAAGCTTGCACAGCGCCACGCGACGCTTTTCACCGCCCGAAAGCTTGGTCACGTCGGCATCGCCCGGAGGGCAACGCAGCGCTTCCATGGCCATCTCGACCTGGCTTTCCAGATCCCACAGGTTCTGGCTGTCGATGATGTCCTGAAGCTTCGCGCCTTCATCTGCCGTCTCGTCGGAATAGTTCATCATCAACTCATTGTAGCGGTCGATGATGGCCTTCTTGGCGGCAACGCCTTCCATCACATTGCCGAGCACGTCCTTCGACGGATCGAGCTCCGGCTCCTGCGGGAGATAACCGCAGGTAGCGCCCTCCGCGAGCCATGCCTCGCCGGTATATTCCTTGTCGAGACCGGCCATGATCTTGAGAACGGTCGACTTACCCGCACCGTTCGGACCGAGAATACCGATCTTCGCGTCGGGATAGAAGGAGAGATGTATATTCTCCAGAATCTTCTTGTTGCCATAAGCCTTGTTGAGGCCGGACATGTGATAAATGAACTGGCGTGCCATAAAGCGCGTCGTCTCCACGGGTTGGAAAGCGCGGGCGGGTTCAAACGAAGCCGAACCGTGCGGAAATTACTGACGCGTATGTAGGCCAAATAGAGAGCGGACGCAAACGGCATCGCGCAAAACATCGATGTCCTGGGGCATGGCCAGCCGGGGCTTGCAACTGAAAGTTGAGACGAAAAGAATGAAACCGGGCGCGGATATTTCCGTCACCCGGTTTCCCCTCTGGCCACCATCCGCGAAAGTTTCCTCCCTTTCATCGGACGGCCTGCAAATTATGACGTAAAATCTCTTTTAAGCGCCCCTGATTGCCCTTCAAAACCCCTGTCTGCAAAGCTAGATTTGCCCAAGCTTTTCGCTTTTCAAGCAGAATCTGCACAAAAACGCAATTGCCTAAATTTCATTCACGCCCTGCGCCAATGCCTGTTTAAGCGACGCCGCATCGGGGACGATTGACTATTTGCACAGCATAAAACCAAATGGCGAAATGACATTCAAAACCATTCATCATCTAGCCGTTTCCGACGGATCAGAACTGCCATTCCGCACCGTTCGCGCCGAAACACCGCGAGCCGTCGTCCAGATATGCCATGGCCTTGCCGAACATTCCGCGCGCTATGAGCGCTTTGCCTATGCCCTGGCCGCGGCGGGCTACCACGTCTATATCCACGACCATCGCGGGCACGGCAGCAATATCGGCGTTCATGCGCCAAGGGGAATGTTCGCACAAAAGCAGGGCTATTCCGTGGCTATTGAGGACGTGCGGGCGCTCAACCGGCATATTCACGAAAACCATCTGGGTCTGCCGGTGGTGCTTTTCGGACATTCCATGGGCGGGTTGATTGCGCTGAACTATGTGCTGGACTACGCCAACACGATTGATGCGACGGCCATCTGGAACGCAAATTTTGACGGCGGCGCGGAAAGCGCTGCGGCCCTTGCACTTCTTTATATGGAGCGCATGCTGAAAGGCTCGGACGTTCCGAGCAGCATTCTGCCGAAAATGACCTTCCGCGCCTGGGGCCGGTCCATAAAAGCCACCGCACATTATTCGACTGGCTTTCGCACGACCCGGCGGAGGTCGATGCCTATATCGCCGATCCGCTATGCGGCTTTGATGCCAGTGTCGCGCTGTGGATCGATATTTTTCGCATGATCCGGCGCGGCGCCGACAATCGAAACTTCGCGGAAGTTCCACGCAACATGCCGTTCAATCTCACGGGTGGGGCGGAAGACCCGGCAACGGCAAACGGTGCCGCCGTGCGCAGACTGGCGGACAGAATGCGGAAAATGGGTTTCGAGCGTGTGCAATGCACGATCCTGCCCGGCACCCGCCATGAGAGCCTCAACGAGGTCAACCGGCATCAGGTGACACAGAATTTTCTGGATTGGCTGGCGGAAGCTCTTCCGTATCCGGCGATGTCCGGCTAGAAAACGGCAGTCAACCGATCAATCGAACTATTATCCGGGCTCGTGGTCTGATTCCAACATTTGCATCCCTCGGTTCAAGCGCTGAGCAAATGTTGGAATCAAAAGACCACGAGCAAACATGTGTATCTAGTGGATTTTTCGAATTTGACGTTTGAAACAGCGTATGTGTCAGCCGGGATTCAAACGTCAAATTCAATCCACTGGAACTCACGATTACTTGAACCGTCTTGGCTTTGCCATCCAATCAATGCTATGGAGCGCGCCTTGCGCGCTATCGGATTTCCGGGCAGGAAGCCGGGCTTAAGCAGATAGCGCGAGGAATAAAGGAACACTCCGCTTGGAAACACCGACGATTTCTGTGGTTATCCCCTGCCGCAACGAAGCCGACAATCTCGCCTTTTGCTGGATGAAGTCGATGCCGCCATGCAGGGCCGCGCATATGAAGTCATCGTCGTCGACGACGGTTCGACGGACTCGACCAGCGATGTACTCGCGGGTCGCATCCATGCAGGCAAGCCGCTCCGCCATCTGCGCCATGACCGGTCGTCAGGCCAGAGCGCCGCTGTGCGCTCCGGTGTTTTCGCAGCACGCGGCAAGATCGTCGTGACCATGGATGGCGATGGGCAGAACAACCCTGCCTATCTCCCCGTTCTGGCGGATGCCCTGATGAAGGCCGGACCGGACTACGGCATTGCCGCCGGACAGCGCCTCAAGCGCACGGATACCAAGCTCAAGCAGCTTTCATCACGCTTTGCCAACAATCTGCGCGGCGCGATCCTCAAGGACAAGACGCGCGATTCCGGCTGCGGCCTGAAAGCGTTGCACACCGATCTTTTCCGGCAATTGCCGTTCTTCGACGGATGGCACCGCTATCTGCCTGCCTTGCGCTGCGCGAAGGCTATGATGTGGTGCATGTCGATGTGGTCGACCGCGAACGCCGCCACGGCAAATCCAATTACGGTATTCTGGACCGCGGCGTGCGCGGCATTCTCGACCTTTATGGCGTCTGGTGGCTGCGGAAGCGCCGCAAAGTCGTTCCGCGTGTGAGAGAGATCACCCATGACTGATATTTTCAACAGCCTGTCACAGTGGCTGCACGAGGTTTTCGTGGCGCAGTGGGACGGCTGGATCGTGCTGGGCTTCGTCGCACAGGCCTGCTTCACCATGCGCTTCGTCGTGCAATGGCTGGCATCCGAAAAGGCAAAACGCAGCGTCATGCCGGTTGCCTTCTGGTTCTTCTCGCTTTTCGGCGGCATGCTGCTTTTGATCTATGCGATCCAGCGCAAGGACCCGGTCTTCATCGCAGGCCAAGGACTTGGCCTCGTCGTCTATATCCGCAATCTCTGGCTCATCGCCAATGAAAAGAAGCGGCTGACAACCGGGGAGTAAACTCCCCAGTACTTCACTCAGATTGGAAGCGTCCGTCCAACGGAACGATAATCCAGCCCGGTGCCCGCAATGTCCTCGGCCTTGTAGACATTGCGCAGATCGATCAGCACATTTCCGGCCATGACATGGGCCAGCCGTTTCAGATCGAGCGCGCGATAGGCGTTCCATTCGGTCAACAGGGCAACGACGCCCGCACCCTTCGCCGCTTCATAAGCCGAATTGCACCAGGCGACACCGGGAAGCACTGCTTTGGCAGCATCCATGGCTTCCGGATCATGCGCCTGAACCTTGATCCCCGCTTTCTGAATGGCCCCGATAATGTCGAGCGCGGGAGACTCGCGAATATCATCGGTGTTCGGCTTGAAGGCGACGCCAAGAACGGCGACCGTATCCGCACCGTTTTCCTTGGCGGCGGTCACAATCCGTTCGGCCATGGACTGCTTGCGCGCTTCATTGACCGCAATGACCTGCTCGATCAGCGATTGCGGCGCATCGTATTTCTTGCCGGTTGCAGCGAAGGCACGCGTGTCCTTCGGGAAGCATGATCCGCCGAAGCCCGGACCGGCATGCAGGAATTTCGAGCCGATGCGGTTGTCCATACCGATGGCGCGGGCCACTTCCTGCACATTGCCGCCTGTTCGCTCACAAAGGTCCGCAACCTCGTTGATGAAGGTCACCTTCATGGCGAGAAAGGCATTCGCCGCATATTTTATGATTTCCGCATTTTCCAGCGACGTGACGACCATCGGCGTTTCACGCAGGTAAAGCGGACGATAGACGCTGCATCGCGGTTCTGCCGCGCTCATCCTCCACCCCGACGACAACACGGTCGGGTCGCATGAAATCCTCTATTGCCGAACCTTCCCGCAGGAATTCCGGATTGGACACCATCGAGAACGAAACACCCGGATTGGCAGCCTTGATGCGGTCGCGTATGCGCGCATTGGTGCCGACCACGACCGTCGACTTGATGACGACCACGGCTCCCGGTTTCATGGCGGCGGCAATTTCATCCGCAGCCGCTTCAATATATTGCAGGTCCGCCTCGCCATCACCGCGACGGGACGGCGTGCCGACGGCAATGAAGATGACATCGGCGTCCGCGACACTTGCCGGCAGATCGGTACTGAACTCCAGCCGGCCATCGCGAATATTGCGGGTCATCAGCTCATCGAGACCCGGTTCGAAGATGGTGACTTTCCCGGCCTTCAGCCGCTCGATGATCGACGGGTTCTTGTCGACGCAGGTGACGTGAAAGCCGAATTCGGCAAAACACACACCCGAAACCAGACCCACATAGCCCGTTCCGATCATCGCCAGCTTCATATGTTCAGTCCTTCAGTTTGCTTTCGCGAGAACTTATAGTGATTTCCAGGTTCAGTTACGTTACATGCAACCCGGAAGCATCAAACAACGCCATTTGCAGACAGCCGGAACCAAAATATCGGTAGGCTCACAGCCATTTGTCGTAGTCGGACACCAGGAGATGCAGTGGCTTCTCATTTTCTTCAATATTCGAGAAACGGCCAATCGGCTCGCGGAAAATATTATCGGTCAGGTCGTCATTGACCGTCGAAACCTCACCAATCAGCACATCGCCGCCCTCGCCCCAGAACGCATGCCAGTTGCCCGGCAACAGTGTCACGCTCTCGCCCGGCTGCAGCTTCAAATGCGCGCCCGCTTTCTGCGTCACGAGACGCCCATCGGTTGCGACCGTCACGTCGGTTTTCTCATCCACACTGCCGTCCGGCAGCGAGTTGAACAGTTCCAGCACCAACGTGCCGCCGCCACGATTGATGATGTCTTCCGCCTTCACCACATGGCGATGCATGGGCGAAAGCTGATTTTCACGCGAAATCATGATCTTTTCGGCATAGAGCATTCCGCCGCCGCGCTTGAGGTCATCTGCATTGCCATTACGCGTGGTGAAGAGGAACAGGCCGAGATCAGCGAACTTGCCCTGCCCGTAGTCCGTAATATCCCAACCGAGGCGCGCATCGCGGATGGCGTGTGCATCCGAAGAGGTTCGCGTCTTCAGTTCCTCGGGCGACCAATAAGCGAATGGCGGCATGATATAGCCGAAAGAGCGGATGAATGCGTCGCTTTCGCGGATGATTTCGTTGATTTCAGAACGTTTCATGGCCACCGATCCTCCCATGGGATGAAACAGATTGGGATGTGGTTGACGTGGTAGCTGGCTTTTAAACCAATTTGCAATCCCGGAAACGCTCCGAAGGCGATTGTAACACACATTTGCAAAGATCCGGCCACGCTGCAAAAGCGAAATTTTGGCGTGTCGTCTTTACGCGAAAACCATGTCGCATCCCAATGCGCGTTTGGAATAGTTCAGTGATTGAATCAGGATAACGGAAGCCAGTTCACAGACCTCGGGAAATGTGGGCAAGCCATTGAGATAACGGGACAAGCCGTGCTTCCGGAAGACAAAGGGAACACCGGATCTGGCTATGGTCGCTGGGAGAACAGCGGAAGGCTGGTCCAAGTTGGAAAGCAAGGGTTCGATACTATGGACGTTCGCAACGAAATGCTGGGGCTGTTGACCGGGCGCGACCCCAATTTCAGCCTGGAGCAGAAATTCTACACCGATCCCGACTATTACAAGCTCGATCTGGAGAACATCTTCTACAAGGACTGGCTGTTTGTCGGCCATGATTGCGAGCTGCCGAAGACCGGCTCCTACATGACCGTCCAGATCGGCGCTTATCCTGTCGTCATCGTTCGCGATGCGCAGGGCGGCATTCGTGCCTTCCACAATTCCTGCCGCCATCGCGGCTCGCGCATCTGCGCGGCTGAAAAGGAACCGCCGCAAAGCTCGTCTGCCCTTATCATCAGTGGACCTATGAATTGGACGGACGCCTGCTCTTCGCGCGTCAGGTCGGCCCTGATTTCAAACCTGCCGAATATGGCCTGAAGCCGGTGCATTGCGAAACCGTCGCTGGCTATATCTACGTTTGTGTCGCCGAGGAAGCGCCTGATTTCACAGCTTTCCGCAATCTGGTCGAACCCTATCTCGCGCCACACAACATCAAGGATGCGAAGGTGGCCTTCGAAATGTCGATTGTCGAAAAGGCAATTGGAAGCTCGTCTGGGAAAACAACCGCGAGTGCTATCACTGCGCCGCGAACCATCCCGAGCTTTGCCGCACCTATCCTGAAGCTCCGTCGGCCACCGGTGTACAGGGCGTAATGGAAGACCCTGAAATCAACCAGCTCTGGAAGAATTGCGCCAGTGTCGGCCTGCCGGCGGAATTCAGCATGTCCGAGGATGGACGCTATCGCATCACCCGCATCCCGCTTCTGCGCGACGCGGTGAGCTACACCATGTCCGGCAAGCCGGCAGTCAAGAAGCCTTTGAGCGATCAGGTGGCGGGCAACACGAATATCGGCGCAATGCTGCTGTTCAACTATCCGTCGACATGGAACCACCTGATGGCGGATCATGCAATTTCCTTCCGTGTTCTGCCGCTCAGCGCCGAGGAAACGCTTGTCACCACCAAATGGCTCGTCCACAAGGATGCTGTCGAAGGCGTGGACTACGATCTCGATGATCTGACCCATGTCTGGATCCAGACCAACGATCAGGACCGGCAGATCGTCGAGGAAAATGCGGTTGGCATTCGCTCGCCCGCCTATCAGCCTGGCCCTTACTCGGTCGAACATGAAGGCGGCGTGATGCAGTTCCTCGAATGGTACACCAACACCATTACGCCGCGTCTGCGTGGCGAAGCGGCAAAGCTCAGCCGCGTCGCGTGAACTCGTAATGCGAATTGAAAAGTGAGAAGGCCATGCAGCCTCTGAAATATCTGGACGAGATGCTGCCGTGGAACGACAGGTTGCAGATGCTGGAATGCATCTCGGCCATCGAAGAAGCGCCAGACGTCATGACCTTCTCCTTCAAGACCACCGAGGACAACTGGTTCCGCTATACGCCGGGCCAGTTCGTCACTCTCGAATTGCCGATTGAACGGACGGACGGCCTGGGTCCGGTGCTGCGGACCTATACGCTTTCCTCAACCCCTTCCCGTCCCTATCATGTCTCCGTCACGGTCAAGGCGCAGAAGGACAGCGTCGGCACGCGCTGGATGCTCGACAATCTGCGCCCGCCGATGAAGATCAAAGCCTACGGACCGAATGGCGATTTCTCGCTCGCCAACCATCCCGGCGAAAAATATCTCTTCGTCTCTGCCGGTTCCGGCATCACGCCGATGGTCTCCATGACGCGCTGGCTTTTCGACTGTGCACCGGCAACCGATCTGGCCTTCATCAATTGCGCGCGCACGCCGACGACATCATTTTCCGGCGCGAACTGGAATTGCTCGCGGGTCGCATGGAAGCAATGCATCTGGCCTTCATCGTCGAGCAATCATCGGCACGCCATGTCTGGCCGGGACTGCATGGGCGTATCGACCGCGCCCGGCGAACTGCTGGCACCCGATTTTCTGCATCGCAAGGTTTTCTGCTGTGGACCGGAACCGTTCATGAACGGTGTGCGCGGACTGCTGGAAGACGCCGGTTTCAACATGGCCAATTATCATCAGGAGAGCTTTAATCCGGCCAGCGAGATTTCGTCGATCCCGGTGCCTTCATCGCTCTCCGAGTCCGCAACCGCCCCGGCAGCGCCCGTCACCCCGACCGTGGCAGCTGCCAGCGTCGTCTTCAGCCTTTCCGGCCTGGAAGTGGAATGCACGGAAAATGACACGATCCTGCTTGCCGCACGCAATGGCGGTCTCAAGATTCCGAGCGCCTGCGAATTCGGAATCTGCGGTACCTGCAAGGTAAAATGTCTTGGCGGCGAGACCGAGATGAACCACAATGGCGGCATTCGCGACGATGAAATTGCCGAAGGCTATATCCTCGCCTGCTGCAGCCGCCCACGTGGTCGCGTGGAAATTGATGCCTGATAACGGAGCCTGAATCAAAAGCGGCATGTGTGTGCGAAAATGGTGATTTTCGAGTACCGGAGCGGAGCGTACTTAAGGGTACGCGAGCACCGGAACGCAGAAAATTGCCATTTGCAGCCACACAGGGCGACTTTGGAACAGGCTCTTAGGCTTTTCAAAATTCGGTCCGCAGCACCAGTCCCTTGACTTGCTTGGTGCTGCAATCGACTTCAGCCGGATTTCCGGTGAGGCGAATGCCCTTGACCAGCGTTCCCCGCTTCAATGTCGTGGAGGTTCCCTTGACCTTCAGATCCTTGATGAGCGTGACGGAATCGCCGTCATTCAATTGAGTGCCATTGCTGTCGCGGACGATTACGTCTGTCATGATGGTTTCCTGTCTGGTTCCTGATTAGAATCGTCCGTAGCACTCTTGTCGATGTTATACCAGAACGCGGCTTATTGCTGGTCTCGCGAACCCTGTCTGGCTATAGTTGATTATGAAATAAGCAAAGCGAGTATTCTATGATCGGTCATGCACTTGTGGTTGTCGACGTCCAGAATGATTTTTGCCCCGGCGGTGCGCTGGCGGTTGATCGCGGCCACGAAATCATTTCCACCGTCAACCGACTGATCGATGAAAGCGAACACGTCATCCTCACGCAGGACTGGCACCCCGCCAATCATTCAAGCTTCGCCTCGACTCATGCCCACGCCAAGCCTTTCGATACGATCGAAATGGCCTATGGCCTGCAGACGCTTTGGCCCGACCATTGCGTGCAAGGCAGTCATGGCGCGGATTTTCACGCTGACCTGCAATGGACGCGGGCACAACTCGTCATTCGCAAAGGCTTTCGCATCGGCATAGACAGCTATTCGACATTCTTCGAAAACGACCATAAAACGCCGACCGGTCTTGGCGGATATTTGCGCGAACGCGATATCGGTTCGCTCACACTGGTCGGGCTGGCCACCGACTTCTGCGTCGCTTATTCGGCGCTCGACGCCGTTGCAGAAGGCTTTCAGGTGCGGGTCCGTCTGGATGCATGCCGTGGCATCAACCTCAACGGCTCGATGGACATCATGCTGCAAAAATGAAACAGGCTGGCGTCGAATTGATCGACGAGCCTGCCTCAACATCGCATCTACTCTAACTCGCCGTCCGGCATAGCGACAAAGATCAGCACCGCAATGATGGTGATGAAGAAGCGGAACGCGGATTCGATCCCGTTCCATGTTTGCGACATCCACATGCCGAACCATTCTCCGCCGACCGACATGAAGCCAACCTGCCAGACCAGAAAGCCGAGCGACAGACCGGCGATGGCCCATTTCTTGGAGCGATTGAAACTGACCGCCCGGTCAGTCAGACGGCCAAGCATGGCAAAGGCCCCGATCCAGCACAGGATCGCCGTTAGCGTTTCCGCCGCAATGATGAGAATATAGGCTGCATTATGCAGCATCGGATTATTGATGGCGCGATATTTGATCGTGGCATCGGGAAAGATCGTGTCCATCATCAGAACATGCTGCACAAACCCGAAATTGGTGTCGTAGTCGGTGATGTTACCGAATGAAACCAGCGTTGCGAAAAGCAATCGCCGCCACGAAGGCGGTTTTACTCAACCGTGTCACGACCATGGAAATCCCCTTCCCCGAATTGGCCGCAGCGCCGGTCATGTCCCTTGAACCGGCCTGCTGCATGAACGCGATATCAATCACACTCGCGTGATGGTCCTCAGTTCGAGCGATTCGGTCAAGACCAACAAAAGGGCAGCCGAAGCTGCCCTTTTAATCCAGTCAGACAAATCAGATTAGTGCCCTGTGACCTCTTCGGCTTCTTCCTGCCAGTTCGGATTGAGCCGGTTATAGCGCAACGAAGACATGAACGAGAGACCGATCAAAGCCGCACCGATAAGGCCGGTAATGACTTCCGGAATATGCACCAGCGTCTGCACATACATAATGACCGCCAGAACCAGGATTGCATAGAAAGCGCCATGTTCGAGATAGCGGTACTGGCCCAGCGTCTTGCGCTCGACAAGCATGATGGTGAGCGAACGCACATAGAATGCGCCGATGCCAAGGCCGATGGCGATGATGAACAGATTCGTCGTCAGTGCGAATGCACCGATAACGCCGTCAAACGAGAAGCTGGCATCAAGCACCTCAAGATAGATGAAGGCTCCCAGGCCACCGCGACGGACCATGTCCATCTGCTCCTGCGTCGCATCCAGAATCTCGCCAAGCCCTTCGACGGCAAGGAAAGTCAGAAGACCGAACAGCGCGGCAATCAGGAATGTATGCGAATGCTCTGCATCCAGCTGGTAGGAGAAAAAGATGATCAGAGCGATTGCGACGCCGATCTCGACACCCTGCACAGAGGCGAACTTCGACATGCGGCTTTCGATGGCCTTGATCCAGTGCACATCCTTTTCGACATCGAAGAAGTACTTCATGCCGACCATCAGCAGGAATGTGCCGCCAAATGCGGCGATACCTGTGTGTGAATCCGATATCACGCGGGCATATTCATCCGGCTGCCAGATCGCAAGTTTCAGCGCCGATATCGGATCGGTCCACATCGCAACCGCGACGATGGCCAGTGGGAAGATGATGCGCATGCCGAAAACGGCAATGATAATGCCCCAGGTCAGGAAGCGATGCTGCCATTCCGGAGTCATGTCACGCAAAATGCGCGCATTAACGATAGCGTTATCAAAGGAAAGCGAGATTTCCAGAACGCTCAGAACGGCGCAGATGATGAAGACGGAGACCATTCCCCAAAAGTGCCGGTCATTTCGTAACCGAGCCAAACGGCACCTGCGAGACCCAATACGGTAAAACCATGGGCCAGATGAAATAACGAAGAGTGGCCATTGCAAACCATCGAATTATTATTGTTTATCAAACGGAAACAGGCACCGGCCATCGCAGCGCATACCCCGCGAAGCGAAACCCGCTTCCCTTCATACGCTCTACCTGACCACTGCTCTTCCCGCCAAGGCGTATCGGCTATGTAAGTAGCTTGCCAGATGCAAACAAGAGAAAGCGTGGCAATAAGTTGGCTACTTTGCGGATTTGATGTGCTGAAATATTTCGTTACTAACACCTGATACTAAAGTAGGGCAGACCCGCAATCTCATGCACTGATCCATGCAGTAAACTCTTCCGAAAACGCCTGATTTGTACGAATTGTCACGTAGCAAAAACTTCATCTCAACATAGATTCATAGTGCGGGCCGCATAGCTTTATCGGCTACGCCCACTTTAGAAACGAGGAAATTCAACTGATGATTGCGCCGGAAGAGCTACAGCGTCGAATAGAGAAAAGACTTGCCGAGAGCAGTTTTTCACAGCCGGAACTTCTGATCCGACGGGCGCATCGCATGGCACAGGAAAACAGGAATGGCTCGACCTCGGGTGCGGACGCACTGCTGAAGGAAGCCGGTTCACAAATTGGTCTGCAGGAGCTTTCCGATATAATCGACCACAAGCCCTGGCTGCTCGAAACGATTATCAACGGTGCAGGAAAGAAAGGCGGCAACTCCGACCACCATTAGATGCATTTGTCTTTCGAACGTAACTGCAAGGGAGAAATAGATAATGATAACCGGACCTCAATGCCGTGCAGCCAGAGCACTTGTGGAGTTCTCCCGCGATCGCCTGGCCCAACTATCGGGGATCGACGCATCGACCATCGAGCAGTTCGAGCGCAAGCTCGGCGCGCCATCAGATGAACAGATAAAGGCATTGGCCGACACATTGGAAAAAGCTGGAGCCTTATTCATTCCGGAAAATGGCGGCGGTGCAGGTGTGCGCCTGAAATTCAATCGTTCGGAAACCCGACGCATTGCTAATCTGGAGAACGAAGGTGGTCTGACTGCCTCCGACGACGTCCCGTAGTAAGACAGCCGTCGGGCAGCAAAAGCGTCTTTTCGAAAGACGGGCGCGCCGACCGGGTTCAATCAGATCGGCGCTCCAGACTCCAAGGCCCGAAAGGCTTACTTGTTCTTGATTAGCTCTCACTTTCCGACTTGCCAGATTCGGCTTCTCCACCTCACCTTGAAAAGAAGAAAGGCATCGCTCCTATCGATTAAATGACTGCACCTACCGAAAGTCAGCTACAATAAACTCAAGTATCAATTTTCAGTTTATTTCCAAAATTATTTGCATATATATGGAGAAAGAATGGAATCCGATATGCAATCAGGATTGCCGATACATACTCGAGGGGCTTTTTCGGTGGAAGACGAAATATCGCGTAACCAGAACGGAAGTTTACTGATAAAGTTTTTCAGAAGTATTATATTAGCATCGGCTATTTTAACAGGCACATCAGCGGCATCGCTCGCCGCAGATACCATAGCACCACGACCAGAATTTCAGGATCAGCAGCGCTGGCGCATAATCTTCAGCCCTTATGTCTGGGGCGCATCACTGAACGGTAGCGCCGGCCTGTTGGGGCGGAGCACCGATGTGAACATCCCCTTCCGCGAGATTCTCGACAATCTCGATATGAGCTTCATGGGCAATGTCGATGTCGGTAACGGAACGGTTGGCTTTTATCGACGGGCAGTACGTCAAGACCAGCCAGGATGAAAACCTCCTGGACAACGAGCTTGCTCTCGATATCAAAACCACGACCCTCTCGGGTGGGGCTTACTATCGCGTTTATGAAAAGCAGCTCGAAGGAACGACGCTCTTCGGAAACCAGCGTATTTTCGCAATTGAGCCAACGATCGGCGTTCGCTGGACAAAGCTGGAGGCCGGGCTTGAAGTCGGTCGCTTCAGCGGGTCACGCAAGGTGGAATGGACTGACCCATTCGTGGGTACGCGTGTTTTCTACGACATCAACGATCGCTGGAACATTTTTGCAGAAGCCGACATTGGCGGTTTCGGCGCTGGAACCAAGCTCAGCGCTAACGGCCAGATCTATCTCGGTTATCGCACGCTTGTTTTCGATGTCCCCACGACATTCCGCGTCGGCTATCGAGCACTTTATCAGGATTATAAGGACAACGATGTGGTTGGGAAATTCAAATATGACGTGACCCAGCATGGGCCAGTCGTCGGTTTCTCCGTTACTTTCTAATCCACGACATAATTATTTTCATTGATCTGACCCGTCGGCAAAACCGGCGGGTTTTGTTATTCCTGCCCGTTGATCAGTTCTGGAACATGTCTCCCGAAAGTGAGAACCGGTTTCGGGAGACATGCATGAAAACAAATAGATAGAACGGTTCCAATGATTCCGTTTTAACTGGAACCGTCTAAGTAAAATTCAACGACTTCCGATAATAATAGGCGCGATATCAATTGGGGATGAATGACTTATATCTTCGAGTTGCCGATTTACCTTTCGTTTGCGGCCTTCACCATACTCGGGCTTGTGTTCTACGCAGTCGGACGTTTTGCGCTCGACATGCTGTCCAAGCATGCAGCCAGCGACATTCTCTCGATTCCTATCGGTGCGTTTATCAGCACCATTGCAACAGCCTGGGCCCTGTCACTCGGCTTTGTCGCAGCGGATATATGGAGCGTTAATTCCCGCGCTGATCAGGCCATCAGTGAAGAGCGTTCGGCCATTTCCCGTTTGATCGGAACCTCCCACGCTGAAATATTGAACGCACCTGCACTTACCGCCGCTCTTACCGGCTATCGCCTTGCCGTCATCGACGATGAATGGCGCGACAAGATCAATGTCGAGCCGGCAGATTCAGTTGAAACTGCGCTGCAGAATATAAGGCGCGAGATCATTAATCTGGCGCGCACCGACGTACCCTCGCCCGTTATCTCCCAACTTATCAACGACTTCGATGAATTGCAGGACGCACGCAATACACGCCTGGCCGTCGGATCGACCTCAATTGACTACTACAAATGGTATCTCGTGCTCTCGCTGACATTTCTGACAGCCATAACCATCGCCGCCACCCATGCGGACCGCGTGCGGGCTGGCGTGAAGGCGCTCGTCATCTATTCGCTCACTGCCTCTTTCTGTCTCTGGATTCTTGCAATCCATGCCAATCCCTATCAGGGACTGGAACGCCTTGAACCGTCCCTCCTTTTCACCAGCCACAAGCACGGCTAAGATACCGGGAGATTCGATCTATTTTATCCTGCTGAAATTGCAGGGAAATATCTTCGGATAGAACCCCGAAAAATGTGAAACGGTCTTCGGACAAGATGCGGTGTTCAAAACGAACAGTTGGAAAGCGGAGCAGCGATTTGATGAAACTGCTGGGCGCTAGTGCCCTCATAGGTTTGGTGTTGCCGGTCGGACATGCTTCGGCGCAGACCTTCAGCGTCTGCCACGGTTATGAATGCCATTATCGGACCAAGGTTACGCTGACTGCGAAGGACGAGCAGCGCATCCGAAACCTTCTGCACAATGGCAGTCGCAGCGCGGACGGCGAGCGGAAGGCATTGCGCACGGCAGTTGCAATCTTCGAACAACGCAGTACCGCGGCCATCGGCGTTCGGGACAAGCCGAGAATGCAATTCGGCAAAGCCCGCATCAAGGGCCAGATGGATTGCATCGATGAATCGACCAATACCGATAGCTTCCTTCGCTATCTGCAATCGCGCGGCTGGCTGAAACATCACACGGTCGCACGCCGCACATCGCGCGGTGTCTTTTCGACGGTCGTTATCCGCACTGGACTGCTGTCATCGAAGACAAAAGGGCCAGAAATGGGCCGTCGATTCCTGGTATGAGGTGGGCGGCGGACCGCCTGACATCATGCCGCTCCAGCAATGGAAGCAGCGCGGATATATGGGCGGGCGTTAAAACCCGCGCGCCTGCCTTTCCACCTACAATCACTGCCTTATATCGCGTTGCGAGGGCATCCTGCCCGTGAGACTACCGGGCATCACAGAGGGACGATCCATGCCGATTTTGAAGCGGTCTTTTTCCAGCATCTGCACCACAGCGCTCGTTGCAGGCAGCATGCTTGCCGCACCAATTGCCGAAGCCTGCACGCGTTTTGTTTATCATGGGACCAACAATCAGGTTATGACTGCGCGATCCATGGATTGGAAAGTGGACGTTGCAACCAATCTCTGGATATTCCCGCGCGGCATGAAACGTTCTGGTGAGGCAGGCAAGAATTCAATCCAGTGGACATCCAAATATGGCAGCGTCATCGCCTCCGGTTATGATATTTCCACGACAGACGGGCTGAACGAAGCTGGACTTTCCGTTGGCGCCCTGTGGCTGGTCGAATCCGAATATCCCAAATATGACGGCACCACACCGGGCCTCAGCATCGCGGCCTGGGCACAGTATGTGCTTGATAATTTCGCCACGGTCGATGAGGCGGTCAAGAGCTGGGTACCGATCCTTTCACAATTGTCACGGACAAGGTCCCCGGCGAAGACAGGCTGGCAACATTACATCTGGCGATATCCGATTCCAGCGGCGACAGTGCGGTCATCGAATATATCGACGGCAAGCAGGTGATCCATCACGGCAAGCAATATCAGGTGATGACCAACTCGCCGACCTATGACGAACAGCTGGCGCTTAACTCCTACTGGACCCAGATTGGCGGCACTGTCATGCTGCCGGGCACCAACCGCGCTGCAGACCGTTTCGCACGCGCCTCCTTCTACGTAAATGCTATCCCGAAAGCCGAAGACCCGGTTGAGTCGATTGCCAGTGTTTTCAGTGTCATTCGAAACACCTCGGTCCCATACGGTCTGACGACGCCCGACCAGCCGAACATTTCCTCAACACGCTGGCGGACGGTCGCCGATCAGAAGCGCAAGCTCTATTTCTTCGAATCCGCTTTGACGCCCAATGTCTTCTGGGTTGATTTGAAGGAAGTCGACTTTTCACAGGAGACCGGCAAGGTCAAGAAACTCGATCTAGGTGCCAATCAGACCAACACGTTCAATGGCGTCGTCAACGACAGTTTCAAGGAAAGCGAGCCCTTCAAGTTCCTCGGCCTCTGAGCTGGTTCTACAATTTTTGTGAACCAATCCTATCCTGCCGCGTTAGTTAACCATAACCAAGCCAGAACGGGGCCAGAACGGAGGAACAACCAATGGACTGGAATCGCATTGAAGGAAACTGGAAACAGGCCAAGGGCAAGATCAAGGAACAGTGGGGTAAACTCACCGATGACGATCTGGACCAGATCAACGGTCAGCGTGAGCAGTTGGAAGGCAAAATCCAGGAACGCTATGGCATAGAAAGGGACCGCGTGCGTTCCGATCTGGACGATTGGTATAATCGCCAGACCTGGCTTTCATAAAATCGCATCCTTCAAGAGAAAGCCCTGCTGCACGGCAGGGCTTTTGATCGTTATCGACAACGATCCACGCGCTGTAGAGATGCCGATAGCCCCATCAGGGAAAACGTATAGCGGGTCTGCGTACCGCGTGCCGATGTTGCCTGCACATTGAGCGTTTTGCCCGCGCGCATGGCGCGCATCAGCTTCGCTTCATCAGCAACATTTTCCGCCCAGGCGCGATTGCCCTCGCTGAAGAACGGAAAGCGCGCGCCATCCACCATCACATTGACCGAGCTATTAGCCTTCAGGTCATACCCCATCACCAATTGAGGGCTGTACTGGCCGTCCGTCTTGGAAATAATCACGAAATTATCGCCGTGCCGCACACCGGCGGGATGAAAATTGATCGGCACCGTCAAGGCATAGCACTTGTTACCCGCAAGTTCGGTGTTCTGGTAAACGCCCCAATCGCGGAATTCACCCAAATAACTCGTCTTCGCTGAAGCCGCGAGAGAACTCGCCACCAACCCTGCCAATGCCAGCGCAACGGTGGTTGCATTTTTCTCATCGCCCAAAACCTCCATTTTGTTGCCATTTCACGTCACTTAAAAATTGTTTCATTGCGTTACTATTTTCTTAACGAACTGCTAAAATTTGTTGAAAGTTTGCGATAGGCCGGACGCGAAATAAATCAGCGTTCCGAAAACGTCCCGGATGTCGAAGAATCCGGAAATGCTACTGCATTTCTGGTGCGTAATTCTCTCTTTGGCCGAACTGTCATCAAAGCCGAAAGCAGCAAAAACGCGGAAATATATCGGCCTTATGCGACCTGATCGCCTTGGCTTTGGTATAGACGTTTTCCCTGATTGACACACCCTGGAGCTAACGATAATGCCATGTCAAGTTGTGGGGACAATGGGGGCATTCGATGCAGTGCATCGTCATCAATCTAGATCGTTCTACGGACAGACTTAAGGAAATAGCAGAGGAATTTGAAAGGGTTGACGTACGGTTTATCCGTTTGTCTGCGGTTGACGGCCGCGCGCTTTCACCTGAGGACATGGAGCGGCTGACACCAGCGACGAGCCTTTGGCCACATGCTATCACACCGTCAGAACTCGGGTGTTATCTGAGCCATCGAAAATGCCTGGAAATCATTGCCAACGGCAAAGAAGAGTATGGAGCGGTCTTCGAAGACGACGTTTCTTTCAGTCCTCATATCGGGCGCCTTCTCAAGGATGAGAGTTGGATTCCGCCTTCTGCTGACCTTGTAAAACTGGAAACGACCAGCAAGACGGTGCTCGTCGGGAAATTATCGGAAATAGCAGATACGCATATACGTATCGGTCGGCTGCTCTCGATCCATCTTTGCACGGGTGGCTATATTATCTCGCGGAGTGCAGCGCAAAAGTATTGTCGCTGATGGAACAGGTGTTAGTACCAATCGATAATCTGATATTTGATCCGAACTACGACTGTTTCCACAGTTTGAAAATCTATCAGGTTTCACCGGCTGTATGTATCCAACGCCGCCGATTGGGAGAACATCAGGAGAGCCTGATTCAGCTGGAGCGCCGAACCCAGCGGACGAAGCGAAAAGGGTTCGCAAAGCTGGTAAAGGAAGTACAGCGCCCATTCCAGAAATGTGCCCGTGCTATGCGTGGCGTTTTTATCAATGTTTTCACGGATCAGCATTGGAAACCTGTGAAGTTTGATAATAAAGCGCGGTAAGTTACTACTCTTTTGGGCGCTAGAGCATTTCCCTCTAAATTGAATCGTCGGAAATGCTCTATCTATTTGTTTATACACACGTCTTTGTCCCAAAACCGGTTTCCGCGTTTGGGAGACATGCTCTAGATTGATCTTGGCAAACGCCGATCAACTGCAGTTTCGCGCTTTTTAACCGCTGCGTTTGCAAATATGGACTTTTCACCCGGCGCATTAAAGCGGCTTTTCGCGATGCCTGGCAATATGCGTAGTAAACTCCGAGTCACCGTAACCCAATTTTCACGGCAATAGAGCTTCAAAGCTCGTCTCGTCCGGAAATGTTGATTTGATTGAACGACAGAGCCAGAATTCAGGGCGAGCAACACATTAGCAATTGCTGCAAGACTGAAGAAAGAATGGTGGGCCCGGAGGGACTCGAACCCCAACCAAGCGGTTATGAGCCGCCGGCTCTAACCAATTGAGCTACAGGCCCCACGCATCCTTGCCCTACCCTAAAGAAAGCCGGGACACAAGCTGTCAAATGCATCAGTTGCCCTAATGCGCACATATTCAGTTGCGATGCATGCAGCCTGGAGCATTTCCAGCAAAAATGCGAAGCGGTTTTGCGTGGGATAATGCGACGAAATAAATACTTAGAGCGGCTCCAGCGACTCTGCTTTAACTGGAACCGCTCTGGAACCACGGTCTTTCCGATTTGAACCGGCAGTTGCAATTGGCACGCATTTCAAGTCTGATATCGTCGGCTTCAGACAAGAGAGGGAACTTAAGAAATAAACGATTTCAAAGGCAAAGCGGTCGACCTTATCGGGACCATCAGCTTTGCCAAAGCTGCCTCAACTTTCTCTATAGGAGATTTTATGAACAACCGCGCTACCACTCTTCTTGCAACCTCCTTTTCTGCAATCATGCTCGCAGGCGCACTGGCACTGCCAGCTCAGGCACAGGAGAATCAGATGACGAAGCAGCCTGCGCGTATCGCCGTTACCGGCGAAGGCACCATGACCGCCTCGCCCGATATGGCCGTCCTCAATCTCTCCGTGCTGCGCGAAGCGAGACAGCACGCGAAGCCATGACCGCCAACAACGAAGCCATGGCAAAAGTACTCGAGGCCATGAAGAAAGCCGGTATTGAAGACCGCGATCTTCAGACCGGCGGCATCAACATCCAGCCGCGCTATGTCTATCCTGACGACAAGAATGGCCTGAAAGAGCCGAGCATCACCGGCTATACGGTTTCAAACAGCCTGACGGTTCGCGTGCGCGATCTGGCCAAGGTCGGTAATGTGCTTGATGAATCTGTTACACTCGGCGTCAATCAGGGTGGCGATCTGAGCTTCGTCAACGACAACCCGTCCGCCACGATCAATGAAGCGCGCAAGCGCGCCGTTGCCGACGCCATAGCCAAGGCAAAGACCCTTGCCGATGCCGCCGGTGTAGGCATTGGCCGTGTCGTCGAGATCAACGAACAAAGCCGCCCTCCAATGCCGATGCCGATCGCTCGCGCCCAGTTCAGGAGCATGGCTGCCGCAGCGCCGGAAGACGCCGTGCCAGTTGCAGCTGGTGAGAACAGCTACAACGTTTCGGTCAATGTCGTTTTCGAAATCAAGGAATAATGGCAACCCAATTGGCAATTGTGAAGGGGCGCACCAGCGCCCCTTTCTTTGCCTGTCAGCAAGAAAAGCCCCGGCCTGATTTGTTCAGGCCGGGGCTTTGAAACGAGCCGCGCGTCTTAGCGAATGATCGGGCAACCGCGTACATTTGCGAACACGACACCGGCAGGGCGACCGTGACGGAAGCCGTGAACCCGCACCGACTTGCCACGATAAACAACACGCGCATTGCGAATGCCCATGCGATTCGCCTTCATCTTGGCACCCTGAATGGAGCAAGCGCGGCCCCGATAGACCGGACGGCCATGGCGATAGCCTCGGTAATCGACATTAACGATTGCGGAACTTGCCGAAGTGCTGACGGCTGGAGTGACAACCGGCGATGCAGCGCTGGCCGAAGCTGCCGTCGAAAAGATGGCGGCAACACCAAGAGCGGCGGTTACGACGAACGACTTGAGCGAAATAGCAGACATCTTTGAACCTCTTTCAATTTGTTTTCAGGTCTTGCCTGAGACACCCGAAGTAGCGCCCGATAGATGAACAGAATGAAAAGTCCGTGTTCATGTGCCGTTCAGCTTTCCGTAAAACAGAAGGCATGTCTGCGCACACCTTTATAAAATAAATAAATTCAATAAGTTATAATAATACAGAGTCGGCTCCACCATACTCGAAGCACAGATTAAATTTACGCAATGTTTGAAAAAGCAGGCGAGCCTTCAGCGGTGGCTCGGCATCGCCATATGGTCGAGATAATCTTCGTCATCTTCCAGGTCGTGATCAAAAGCCGTCACCTTGCCGCGAACGGAAATGCCAGCCTCGTGCACAGTCTCGGATGAACCCGAAACAAGCGGATGCCACCAATAGAGGTCCGAACCTTCAGCAACCAGACGATAGGCGCAAGTCACAGGCAGCCAATCCACTTCGTCAACGATTTCCGGTGTCAGAAAAACACAATCCGGCACTGTCTTCTTGCGGTTCGGATAATCACGGCACTGACAGCTCTCTGGATTGAGCAGCGTACAGGCAACGCTGGTCCAGTAAATCTCGTTTGTGTCGTCATCCTGCAGTTTATGCAGGCAGCATTGGCCGCAACCGTCACACAAGCTCTCCCACTCGCTGCGGGTGAGCTGGTTCAAGGTCTTGGTGCGCCAGAATGGTTTGTCGTTCATGATGAAGCGTATAATGGAATTATGTCGGGAATGGCGTGGACAAATCGCCGCCCTAGAACACTTGAAATTCGATCCTGATCGGGTTAGTAAGCGAACGTCATTATCATGACCGTAAGCGTCTTACGTTAGGCAACGCATCAATCTCGCCGGGAACGGCAATTCGTATTGATGTTTCGTTGCGCCTTCCCGCATAATATTCAGGAATACACATGTCTCAGTTTGAATGCGCACGCCGCAGGAAACTGCCCGCACGCTATGCATCCATCGTGATGCCTTTCATTCTATCGATCATGATGACATTCATTGTCTCCTTGATTGCGACCGCCAAGAGCCTTGGCGTTAGCCATCCCGACCTCGCATCGAGCTGGATGACGGCATGGGCTCTTTCGTGGGTGGTCGCTTTTCCGGTTCTCCTCGCCATTCTGCCCCTCGTACGCAGAATGGTCGCCATGTGTGCGACCCGCATTAACCTCTAAACAGCAAAAGCCGCGCATTTTGCGTGCGCGGCTTTTCAATTCTCTTGCGGACGGTTCAGCGGAAAATAGCTTCGCCCTGTTCATCCACGATCTGCCGGCCCTTGTTCAGCGAAATGCTGGCGGCATCTTCGATGCCGGGGCAACGGTCGGCACGAACAAAGCGATATTCCTTCACTTCGCCATCGATCGTCTTGGAAATGACGCCGCAGACCTGATACTGCCCGCCCTCGCTATAGGGCGTGGCAATGATCAGAAAGTCCTTGTGTTCAAGGCGACCCGCCTCTTTCGGCTCTGCCGGTGTCTCAGAGGCAGAGCCTCCACCGAAAAACGCTTCAAAAAGACATATCGCCTCCCCTTCCCGTATATTCTCGTTCAGTATCGCCTAGCTGTCCAGGAACGAGCGCAGCTTACGCGAACGGCTCGGATGCTTCAGCTTGCGCAGCGCCTTGGCTTCGATCTGGCGGATACGTTCGCGGGTAACCGAAAACTGCTGGCCGACTTCTTCCAGCGTGTGGTCGGTGTTCATGCCGATGCCGAAACGCATGCGCAGAACACGTTCTTCACGCGGCGTCAGCGAAGCCAGAACACGGGTCGTCGTATCGCGCAGATTGGCCTGGATGGCCGCATCAATCGGCAGAAGTGCGTTCTTGTCCTCGATGAAATCGCCCAGATGTGAATCTTCCTCGTCACCGACCGGCGTTTCGAGCGAGATCGGCTCCTTGGCGATCTTCAGTACCTTGCGCACTTTTTCGAGCGGCATTGCAAGCTTTTCAGCCAGTTCTTCCGGCGTTGGCTCACGGCCGATTTCATGCAGCATCTGGCGCGACGTACGAACGATCTTGTTGATCGTTTCGATCATATGCACCGGAATACGGATGGTGCGCGCCTGATCGGCAATCGAACGGGTGATTGCCTGACGAATCCACCAGGTCGCATAGGTCGAGAACTTGTAACCGCGGCGATACTCGAACTTGTCGACAGCCTTCATCAGGCCGATATTGCCTTCCTGAATAAGATCGAGGAACTGCAGACCACGGTTCGTGTACTTCTTTGCAATCGAGATGACGAGACGAAGGTTGGCTTCCACCATTTCCTTCTTGGCGATGGTCGCTTCGCGTTCGCCCTTCTGCACCTGATTGACGATACGGCGGAATTCGCCGATGGAAATTGCGGTCTCGGTCGCAAGCATCTGGATTTCGGAGCGCAGACGGTCGATGGCGCGCTCTTCCTTGGCTGCGAATTCCTTCCAGCCGCGGGCCGAAAGCGTACTGACGCGCTCCACCCATTTCGGGTCAAGTTCGTGGCCCTGATATTCCTTGAGGAATTCCTCGCGACGCACGCCGAAGGATTCGGCCAGACGCAGCAGTTTGCCTTCGTTCTGCACCAGACGCTTGTTGATGTCGTAAAGCTGTTCGACGAGCTGTTCGATACGGTTCTGGTTCAGCGACAGCGATTTCACTGCCTTGATGAGCTGATCCTTCAGTTCCTTGTAGCGACGCTCCTGGCTCGACGACAGTTCGCCCGTCGCGGCCAGACGGCCCTCGACCTGTTGATCCTGGAGCTTGCGCAGCTTGTAGGTATCGGCGATGAGGTCGAGCGTTTCCATGACCTGCGGGCGCAGTTCGGCTTCCATGGCCGCCAGCGACAGGTTGGCTTCGTCCTCGTCCTCTTCTTCCTCTTCCGCAGGCATGTCGCCGCCGACATTGGTAATGTCGTCGTCATCACGCGAGCGGCGCTGAGGCTTGTCATCGCGCGGCTTTTCCTCTTCCACGCGCTCGATCACCGGAGCCTGCTTGGCTTCCGGACCGGCATAGGTGGTTTCGAGGTCGATGATTTCGCGCAGCAGAATGTTGGAATCGTTCAGCTGGTCGCGCCAGATGATGATCGCCTGGAAGGTCAGCGGGCTTTCACAAAGCCCGGCGATCATGGTTTCACGACCGGCCTCGATACGCTTTGCAATCGCGATTTCGCCTTCACGCGACAGAAGCTCGACAGACCCCATCTCGCGCAGATACATGCGCACCGGATCGTCGGTACGGTCGGTCGGCTCTTTCTTGGTCGTGGTGGTGGCAACAGCCGTGCCGCCGGATTCGACCAGCTCGCCGCCCTCTTCCGAGTCGTCGTCGCCGTTTTCTTCGCGGTCGTTGTCCTGCTCGTCATCTTCAACGACATTGATGCCCATATCGGAAAGCATCGACATCGTGTCTTCGATCTGCTCGGATGTCACTTCCTCGGAAGGCAGCACGGCGTTCAGCTCGTCCATGGTGACGTAGCCGCGCTTCTTCGCGAGTTTGATCATCTTCTTGACAGCATCGTCAGAAGGTCGAGAAGCGGACCGTCGGCAGCACCTTCGCGCTCGACTTCGGCTTCTTCGTTTTCCTTAACCTTCGTTGCCATATGTTCTTCTCCAGGCGACCCCGGTCGCTTCTAAGATATATAGAGTTCTCGGACAGTTTTGCGAGGCCGCAATCCGTCAGTTGATTCTGCGAGTAGCCGATTTCCTGTTAATGGCGGATTAACCTTGCCATCGGTATCGGGCTTCTTCATCTCCGATTTCCTGTGGGCAGATCAGGCGGTCGATCAGACAATGCCTTTTCTCGGGCCATCTTTCCGGCCCACTTTTCCAGCCCAGCTCCAGTTGCTGCCCCACAGCCTCGGACATCACCGGTTTCTGTTCTTTTCTATGTTCGAACTGTCGTGATTCCGTCATTTACGCCACACGTCAAGAGCGACTCACCTGATTCGCGCTTAAAAAGCGAATCATTTTGTTGTCGCGGTCTTTTCGTTGGCCAGATAGAGCACGTTTTCCAGATCGCAACCCTGCATTTCCAGCTGTTCTCGCAGAAATGATTCGAAAAACCGAATCAGAAACCGCCGGGCGGACGCCCCGAAGACAGGCCGAAACCGTCGATCAGAGCTTCAGTCGCATCAGCTTTCAAAATCTGATTTTGTATATCTCTGAGACGCGCAAACAATTCGCCCGTCTCGTCTGTTTCAAGTGCGGCCTCAACGGCTCGCAGCTCCTTATGTAGTGTGCGCGCACGCTGATGCAAGTGAAGCGCCTGCCGAAGGGCTTCGCGTGCATCGTCTTCTGCAGCCAGAGTAGTCGCAGTCCAGAGTTTCGCGCCCTTCACCACAAGTTCGAGCATCTCGATCTGCTCACCATGACCGGCATTGACCAGTGCGCGCCGCATGGCGTGGCCATCTTCCATGTGACCGGCAGCAAGCACATCCAGCATGGCCAGATGCAGTGACTTGAGAGCCTCGTGCCCCAGATCGAGCGCGGCCAGCGTCTCGAAATCCTCTTCAATCAGACGTGGGTGATTGAGAAGCGTCAGAACAATTGCCGTTTCGCGCAAGGGAGCGTGTGATCCCGCGCCCGGCCTGCCGCCCTTAACGAGCGTGGAGCGCACCAGACTGTCGGAAATCGCAAGACGGCCATTACCGCCGGCCGCTCCACCGCGCCCACGCCCGCCTTCATTCCTGCGATTGAAAGACGAATTGCGCTGTCCACCGCCTTGATATCCCTGGCGTCCCTGACCGAAGAAGGCCTGCGCCCGCTCGCGCATATCCTGGCTGTAGTGGCGGCGAATATCTTCATTGGCGATGCGGCTGGTGATTTCGCGCAGGCGCGCTTCCAGCTCAGCCCGGCGTTCCGGTGTATCGAACACGCCGCCCGCCGTTTCCCGCGTCCACACCATATCGACCAACGGTCTGGCATCACGCAGGACCGCATGAAATGCAGTCGGACCTTCCGCCTTGACGAGATCGTCCGGGTCCTGCCCTCCGGCAAAGCGCAAAGCGCAGCGATTTTCCGGGCTGCAAGGCAGGCAATCCGAGATCGACGGCGCGATAAGCGGCACGTAGCCCCGCCCCGTCGCCATCGAAGCACAGAACGGGTTCCGGGCTGATGCGCCAGAGGAGTTCGAGCTGTTCTTCCGTCAGCGCCGTCCCAAGCGGGGCCACCACCTGATGGACACCCGCCTGCGCCAGCGCGATCACATCCATATAGCCTTCGACGGCTATGATGGATTTGGCAGGCTCGCCCCTTGCGGCTGGCAGGCCTTGCGCGCCCGCAAGCCGTTATAGAGAACCCGCCCCTTATGAAGAGTTCAGTCTCTGGCGAGTTCAGATATTTGGCCGGAGCATCGGCGGAAAGCGCACGCCCGCCGAAAGCAACGATGCGCCCACGTAAATCCTCGATCGGGAACATGACACGATCGCGAAAACGGTCATAGGACACGGCAATTCCCTCGCCGTGCACGACGAGACCACACGCCTCGATCTGCTCGCGCGACACGCCTTTGCCTGCCAGAAACTCCTTCAATGCGTTGCGCGATTCCGGCGCATAGCCGATGCGGAATGTCTGTTGCGTGGCGCTCGAAAGTCCGCGATCCCGCAGATAGGCGCGCGCCTTGGCGCCGACGGCGCTTTGCAGCTGGCTTTCGAAGAACTGCGCAGCCAGCTCCATGACGTCGTAAAGCGTAGCGCGCTGTGCCTCACGCTTTTCCATTTCCGGATCGCGCGCAGGCATCGGAACACCCGCCATGTCGGCCACACGTTCCACCGCTTCCGGGAAACTCAAGCCTTCAAGATCGGTAAGAAACTTGAAGTGATCACCGGTCACGCCGCAACCGAAACAATGATAGCGGCCCTTGCGATCTTCGCAGTGAAAGCTCGGCGTCTTCTCGCCGTGAAACGGACAGCAGGCCCAGAAATCTCCCTTCGGAGGATTGCTTTTCTTGCGGTCGAACGAAGCGCGCGTTCCTATCAGCGTCGAGATCGGGACGCGGTCTCTGATCTCATCGAGAAAGGATGGCGGAAAACGCATTACAGATTTCACTTTCAATTCGTTCGGGCAGGCAGATGATAGTCTATAGCCTATATAGGCGCGCCCGCTCCGACAGTCCATCGCACGCTTATGTCCCTCCCCGCTAATCACATGTCGCTGCCAAACAGGCGCATTGTCACAAAACTGTCATATATTCGTCATGACACTAAGGGGATGGATTGCTTTTAGTCGCGAACAAGCCCATATCTCTTGAAGATTTGATTAGCCGGAACATATTTTTTCTTCATTTGTTGCGTTAGCTTAATCAACCTGAGTTACTACACCCACCTCCAACCCGAAGGGATTTTGCCGTGAATGGTTCTTTGGTCCTTTTGCATCTGGCCGGAGCAGTTGCCCTTTTGTTATGGGCGACGCGCATGGTCCGGACCGGGGTGGAGCGTGCCTATGGCGACCGTCTGCGCAGACGCCTGCGCAACCAGATGCAGAACCCGCTGCTTTCCGTCGCCTTTGGCCTTGCCCTCGCTGTCGCCCTGCAAAGCTCGACAGCAGTTACGCTTCTCGTCGGTTCATTTGTCGGTTCAGGTTTTGTCAGCGGTGTCGCAGGTCTCATGGCTGTGCGCGGCGGCGAGCTTGGCTCCGCCCTCGTCGTCAAGATCCTGAGCTACGACCTCACCCTTCTGGTGCCACTCTGCCTTGTCATCGGCACCGGCATCTTCATGACCACCGAGCGCCGCGACTGGCGCCAGATCGGTCGTATTCTGGTTGGCATCGGCCTTCTCATCATGTCGCTGGAGATGACCGGACAGGCCACCGAGCCACTGCGGCAAAGCGAATTGCTGCCGGTCATCGTCGACTATCTGTCCGGCGATCCGATCACAGCCTATCTGCTCGCAGCCCTGATGACATGGCTGTTTCATTCCAGCGTTGCCGCCGTCATCCTGCTCACCACTTTTGCCTCGCGCGGCCTGATCCATCCAGAGCTTGCCGTGGTGATGGTTCTCGGCGTCAATCTGGGCTCATCGATCATCGCCCCGATCCTGACCCGCCATGCACCGCCTGAAACCCGCGTTGTGCCGCTCGGCAATCTTTTGATGCGCGGCGCCGGGTCGCTCATCATGCTGGTGCTTTATGAGACCTTCAAACCGTCCGTCGCCTTCCTCGGCAGCGATCCGGTTTCGCAGGTGGTCAATGCGCATATCCTGTTCAACGTCATCGTGATGATTGCCGGCATTCCGCTGTCCGGCCTCGTGCTGCGTGCAACCGAAGCATTGGTCAATCTCAATGCGGACAAAAACGCCCCGGCTTCACAGCAGCCGATCGAGATCGAGCAATATAGCGCGCTCGACACTGCCGTACTCGACCGGCCTTCGCAGGCGCTCGCCAATGCAACCCGTGAAGTGGTCGGCGTCTGCGACACGATCGAAGTCATGCTGCGCCGCATCATCGAGCTTTATGAAAAGCCCGATCAGGCGCGCATCGATGAACTGGAAGCCCTCGATGACCGCGTGGACAAGCGCCATGCCGCGATCAAGCTCTATCTGACCAAACTCGCAACCCATGAGCTCAGCGATTTCGAGTCGCTGCGCATGCAGGAATTGCTGGGTGCCTGCGTGAAGCTTGAGCAGGTCGGCGACATCATCGTGCGCAACATGCTGGCGCATGTTCAAAAGAAAATGGATCACAAGCTGGAATTCACCGAGGAAGGCTGGAAGGAACTCAGCCATTTCCACGCCATGGTTCTGGCCAATGCGCATATGGCGTTCAATGTGATCGTTTCGCGCGATGGCCGCACGGCCCGTCAGCTCGTGCAGGAAAAGACCAGCTGCGTGAACTGGAAAAGCAGACCAGCATGCGTCATTTCAGCCGCCTGCGCGAAGGCGCCACCCGCAGCATCGAGACAAGCAGCATCCATCTCGACACCATCCGCGATCTTAAGCAGATCAACTCGCTGCTCGCCTCGATGGCCTATCCCGTCCTCGAAGAACAGGGGCTCCTCAGCGATACGCGACTCAAGACCGTCAAGCAGAGCTGAAATCAGTCCATGCGGCGGCGGGCACACACCCGTTGCCGCAAGACGTTGAATATCAAAAGGAAATATCCGCAGCAGGGCGAACCCGCACACGGGCATTTCCAGCCTTGAAGCCATTCAGCGTTTCGTTGTGATGCGCAACGATATCCGCAAATTGCAGGCTGGCAGTGTCGCCCGTAGTATGCGCGTTCCCAATCAGAGTGACGTCATAACCGAGAGAAACGGCGCGCCGGACGGTCGTGTCGATGCAATATTGCGTCTGGCAACCACCCACGACGAGATGCGAAATATCCAGTTTTTGCAAAAGAGCCTGAAGGTCCGTCTCATGGAAAGAGTCGCAGCTGCGCTTTCAATGAGAACATCTCCCGGTTTTAAAGCAACCTCTTCGCGGATTTCCCATCCGGCTATGCCTTTTCAAGCTCGTCACCCGGACCGCCATCATGCTGCACCATGATGACCGGAATTCCAGCCTCATGCGCTTTCTCCCGCAGATCGCGCAGTCTGATGACAATCTCATCAAGGGTACGGTCGATAATGGGCTGCCGTTCCAGAGTGCCCGTCCCGGCCACGATGTCGTTTTGAACGTCTATAACAAGCAAAGCTGTTTTCATCAGTTCACACCCGGTCGTTGATCAGTCGTTGCCATGCATAGCACAAGAAAAGCCCCCGCCAGAGCGGGGCTAAACAAAAGCAAAGGCACTTATGCCTCACGCTTTCACTGCAGCAGCGATTTCACGATGGCGCTCGCCTTGGTGAAATCCATCTTGCCTGCATAGCGCTCCTTAAGAACAGCCATACATTTGCCCATGTCGCGGAGGCCCTGAGCACCAATTTCGGCAATCACATCCGCACAGGCCTGTTTGACTTCATCCTCGGTCATCTGCTGCGGCAGAAACTCGGAAATGATCGCGATTTCCTCGCGCTCGGCTTCTGCAGCTCAAGGCGGCTGCCTTCTTCATAGATGCGGGCGGATTCTTCGCGCTGCTTGACCATCTTGCCGAGAATGCCCAGCAATTCTTCGTCCCCGACCGGGTCCTTGCCAGCGGTACGGTTGGCGATATCTCGGTCCTTCACCGCAGCCAGGATCAAACGCAGCGTCGACATGCGACGCTTCTCCTGTGCTTTCAGCGCGGTCGTAAGGGCCTGGGAAATCTCCTGGCGAAGCATAACGTCTCTCCTGACGGTGTAAGTTCTATATTGTTCGTTTCGTGCATCTATACAGCAAGCGAACAGAAACGCCGAGCTGTCCGAACCGACATCCCGAGAAATAATGCGATGATCATCGTCATTATTTCGGGAAAGCCAGGCTTCCGACGATTGACCCGGCCTTCAAGTTTCTCTATTGCTCAAGGCTTAGCAGGACATCGGCACGTGCTGGCAGTGGGAGGTTTCAAATCCCCGCTGCCTTTTGGCGCATATATGACCCTTGACGCTTCATCTTTCAAGCTACCTTACCGGTGGCAGGCTGAAACACGGCAGCACACGCTGGCGCGCGGCTAACAAACAGGAGTGCAGACCATGACAGAAACCACACCGAAAACAGCACCCTGGACTGTTGAGAAGCGAACCGCCATCCTCGTACTTGCCGATGGAACCGTGATCGAAGGCAAGGGCCTCGGTGCAATCGGTGCAATTGAAGCCGAGGTCGTGTTCAACACAGCGCTGACCGGTTACGAAGAAATCCTGACCGACCCGTCTTATGCCGGTCAGATCGTCACCTTCACCTTCCCGCATATCGGCAATGTCGGCACCAATGCCGAAGACGTTGAAGACCTGACGCCTGCCAATCGCCACGGCGCGGTCGGCGCGATCTTCAAAGCCGACATCACTACGCCATCGAATTTCCGTGCAACGGATGATCTGGATGCCTGGCTGAAACACCGCGGCGTCATTGCGCTGGCAGGTATCGATACGCGCGCGCTGACGGCACTCATCCGTGAGCGCGGTGCGCAGAACGCGGTCATCGCGCATGATCCAAGCGGCAAGTTCGATCTTGATGCGCTGAAAGCACGCGCCGCCGCATGGAGCGGTCTTGAAAATCTCGATCTCGCCAAGGATGTCACGGTCGGCCAGAGCCTCACATGGAAGGAAACGCCATGGACGCTCGCGGATGGCTATGGCGAACAGGACGCGCCGGAATATCACGTCGTCGCGCTCGACTTCGGCGTGAAGCGTAACATTCTGCGCCTGCTCACCGGTCTCGGCGCGAAGGTCACCGTGCTGCCTGCAACAGCAACGGCTGAAGACGTTCTGGCCCATAATCCCGATGGCGTTTTCCTGTCCAACGGCCCCGGCGATCCGGCTGCAACCGGCGAATATGCCGTGCCGACCATCAAGAAGCTTGTCGAAACCGACCTTCCAGTCTTCGGCATCTGCCTCGGCCACCAGATGCTGGCGCTCGCGCTCGGCGGACGCACCGAGAAAATGCATCAGGGCCATCACGGCGCCAACCATCCGGTGAAGGACTACACGACCGGCAAGGTCGAGATCGTCTCGATGAATCACGGCTTCGCGGTCGATTCAGATTCGCTGCCGGAAAATGTCGAGGAAACGCATGTGTCGCTCTTCGACGGCACCAATTGCGGCTTGCGCGTCGTCGGCAAGCCGGTCTTTTCCGTGCAGCACCACCCGGAAGCATCGCCCGGCCCGCAGGATTCGCACTATCTGTTCCGTCGCTTCATCAACCTGATCCGCGAAAGAAGGGCGAAACGCCGCTTCCAGAACGCGAACAGGCGGCTTAAACCCTCTAAAAGAATTATCAGTAAAAGGCCGGAGTGAAAACTCCGGCCTCTGCTGACAAACCCCTGGCTATGCCTGGGGTTTTGTGATTCATTGGGATATGTTGAAGAAACCAGCCGCCGCACAGACCGCGCTCGAGATGGTGACACTCGATCAACTGGTCCCCAAAGATCATCTGCTTCGCAAGATCGATGCGGTGATGGACTTCTCTTTCATCCATGATCGGGTTGCTGGGCTTTATTGCCCCGACAACGGCCGTCCGCCGCTCGATCCGACCTTGATGTTCAAGGCGCTGTTCATCGGCTACCTGTTCGGCGTGCGCTCGGAGCGTCGCTGGTGCGTGAGATCGAGGTCAATGTCGCCTATCGCTGGTTCCTGCGCCTGAAGCTGAGCGATGCGGTGTTCGACGCCTCGACACTGAGCCAGAACCGGCGGCGGCGCTTTAACGACACATCGGTCGCCCAGGACATTTTCGACCACATCGTTGAACAGGCGATCAGGCACGGACTGGTCGATGGGACGGTGCTTTATACCGACAGCACACATCTGAAGGCCAATGCCAACAAGGGCAAATACGATCTCGCGATGATCGAGAAGTCGCGCGCCGACTACTGGGCTGCTCTCGACCGGGCAATCGATGTCGAGCGGGCGCTGCATGGTCAAAAGCCTCTGAGGGAGAAAGAGCGCGAACCGCGGGCGACGGAAACCAAGGTGTCGCGCACCGATCCGGAAAGCGGCTATATGGTGCGCGACGGCAAGCCGAAGGGCTTCTACTATCTCGACCACCGCACGGTGGATGGAAAGCTCGCCATCATCACCGACATCCACGTCACACCGGCCAATGTGCATGACAGTCGCGTCTACCTCGACCGTCTGGATCGGCAGCGTCGACGCTTTGACTTCGCGGTTGGCGCGGTCGGGCTGGATGCCGGTTATGCGACAGCGGCCATTGCCCAGGGTTTGGAGGATCGCCATATCCTCGGCGTCACCGGCTACCGCACTCCGACGCCGCCGCGGGACGGCATGATGCGCAAGTCGAAGTTCGCATTCGAAACCGATGCCGATGGCTATCGCTGCCCCGAGGGGCAATTGCTCACCTATGCCACGACCGACCGCAACGGTTACAAGCATTATGTATCCGATCCGGCCATCTGCCGGACCTGCCCGCTGCGCGCATCCTGCACGTCCAACGCCAAGGCCATCCGCACCATCACCCGGCATGTCTGGCAGGACGCCCGCCAACGCACTGACGCCCAGCGTCTCACAGCTTGGGAAAAGCGATCTATAAGCGGCGCAAGGAAACGGTGGAGCGATCCTTTGCCGACGCCAAGCAGCTGCACGGCCACCGCTACGCCCGCTTTCGAGGCCTTGTCCGCGTCGCCTGCCAATGTCTGCTGCAGGCCGCAGCACAGAATATCAAGAAGATCGCAATGGCGCTGAACAAAGCGCCAGGGGCAGCCACCGCATGAGCGGCTGCGGCCACTTGCAACATCGCGCAAACGCTGTCGCAAAACGCGGCCCCTCCTAAAAACAAAACCCGCCGAAAAATATCAACGGGTTTGTCAGCAGCCTGAGGCCGGAGTGAAAACTCCGGCCTTTTCTGCGTTACGTATCCATCAAACCTCTGACAGCTTTGCCGGTGGCGTCGGGCGCACCCGCGCCACCACAATGACCAGCGCCAGCAAGACCAGCCCCGCACCGACGGCATAAGGCATACCCGCAAAGACGAACGGCGCATTCATGCCGGTGAACACGGCGAAAAGCTGCGTGAAGATAAGCGGACCGATGATGGTCGTAATACTCGATACGCTTGTCAGCGCCCCTTGCAATTCGCCCTGCGCGAAGGCGGAACCTTGCCTGCCGCAATACTGCGCAGCGGCGGATCGGCCAGACCTTCCAGCGCCGTCAGGAAGATGACGGCATAAACCATCCAGCCTTCCCATGCGATGGCGTAGCCGATCATGCCCAGACAAGAGAACAGCACACCAGTGATCGCCGTGCGCCGCTCGCCAAGCACCGGCAGAACTCTTGGCAGAACCAGCGCCATCACGATTGCCGCGCCGATACCGAAGAGCCCGAGCGACAGACCAATCTGGGCTTCGCTCCAGTTATAGCGATAAGCACCGACGAAGGCCCAGACGGACGGATAGACGGCATGAGCCAGCCAGAACAGGAAGAAGACCAGCACCACCCAGCCGATGCCCGGATAATTCCGCATCTGCTTGAGCGCGCCGAGCGGATTGGCTCGGGCAAACTGGAAGGTGCGCCGGTTTTCTCGTGTCAGCGTTTCAGGCAACAGGAAATAGGCCAGAACGAAGTTGATGAAGGACAGGAACGCCGCTCCGTAGAACGGAACGCGCGGACCGAATTCACCCAGCAAGCCGCCCAGAACAGGACCGAGTGCGAAACCGACACCGAAGGCAATGCCGATCAGGCCGAAATTGCGCGCGCGATTACTGTCATCGCTGACATCGGCAATGTAGGCGGAAGCGGTCGCGAAGCTCGCTCCGCTGATACCCGCCAGAACACGACCGACAAACAGCATCCAGTAGGAGGCTGCAAGCGCGCAGATCAGATTGTCGAGCGCGAAGGTGAAGATCGAGGCGAGCAGCACCGGGCGACGCCCGAAACGATCACTCAGATTGCCGATCATCGGCGCAAACAGGAACTGCATCCCGGCATAAACCAGCAAGAGCCAGCCGCCATCCACGGCTGCGGTACTGATATCCGCGCCGGTCAGCTCTTCAAGAAAGGTCGGCAGAACCGGCATGATGATTGCAATGCCGATAATGTCGAGAAACAGTGTCATAAAGACGAGTAACAAGCCCCGCCGTACAAACTGGGGATCATGCATGGGACACCTGAAATATGCTCCACGACAGACAAGGTGGAACATTCATAAATTGTGTTGATTAGAAAACGCGCGCGCTATCGCCGCTCAAAGCTGAGCGTCACGCTTGTAAATCGGAAAAAGGCCGCGCCGGTGCGAAAGCATTTATCTGGAAAATTATTTCACGACAAGACGAATATTGCAGGCTTTAGACAAAAGGACAGGGCTTCCTGCATAAAGAAAAAGGCGGTCGAAACCGCCTTTTTCTACAGTATCGCAGTAGCTTTAAACGTCGCCGCTAAACGTATCGCACATTTCCAGCTTGCCACTATCGAAACCGCGCTGGAACCACTTGGCGCGCTGGGCAGATGTTCCATGATTAAAGCTCTCCGGCACCACATAACCCTGACTGCGCCGCTGCAGCGTATCGTCGCCGATCTGATGTGCCGCGTTAAGCGCTTCTTCGAGGTCGCCTGCTTCCAGAATACCCTTCTGCTCCGTGTAATAGCCCCATACTCCCGCGAAGCAATCGGCGAAGTTCGACGCGCACCGACATCTGGTTCGCTTGCGCTTCGCTCATCTGCTGGCGCATCTGGTTGAACTTGGGCAGGATGCCCAGAAGATTCTGGATGTGATGGCCCACTTCATGCGCAAGGACATAGGCCTGCGCAAAATCGCCGGAAGCACCGAAGCGGTTTGCCAGTTCCTTGTAGAAACTCAGGTCTATGTAGAGCTTGCGGTCACCGGGGCAGTAGAACGGGCCGGAGGCAGCGGAAGCAAAGCCGCAGGCCGAACGGACCTGACCGGAAAACAGCACCATGGTCGGCGGCGTGTAGGTCTGGCCACGCGACTTGAAAATGCCGCTCCAGACGTCTTCCGTCTCCGCCAGCACCGTACGAGCGAACTGCGTTGTTTCGTCATTGGCAACATTACCGCCCTCGGCAACCGTTCGGCCGGATTGCCCGGCCTGCTGGGTTACGCTCGGCCCCATGCTGCCATCCCCGAACAGAATCGGCAGCGGGTCGATGCCAACTGCGCGCAACACGAAGAACATCACCACCAGAATGAGAATGCCGGAAATTCCGCCGCCGCGAACGATTCGAAAACCGGGCCCGCCAAGACCGCCACCGCGACCGAAGCCGCCGCCAACCCCACCACCCTGCTCTCCGCGCAGATCTTCCACATTGTCGCTTTGCCTACGGCCTTGCCAGCGCATTGACCAACTCCCTGCACCGTGCCGCTCACAACGAAGCAGCACCAAACTATACCTGTAATTGTCGCATAAAGAGTTGGCACGGCAACATAAAAAGTAAATGGCAGCATCAATCACAAACGAAGACTCTTTCGCAATATAGAACCGGCCCTCGCCCCTTTGCCGCAGTCAATCAAAACTTTTGCCTCCATGGCCAAGAATTTCCGTGAATGCCCGCATTTTCTTTGAAATAAAACGATTTGTGGGGTTCCGCTTATCGAAATGATTGCCTATAAGGCCCGCTTAGCCCACAGAATTCATACGCTGCCAACCCGCCGGTAAACCGTGCGGGCTTTTCTGGCAGGCTAAATCAGCATGATCCCGAAACACGGGGACCGGTTTTCGGACAAGATCATGCACGCGAAGAAGATAGGATGAGCGCCCATGCCGAAACGTACAGATATCAAATCGATCCTGATTATCGGCGCGGGCCCCATTGTCATTGGCCAGGCTTGCGAGTTCGACTATTCGGGCACGCAGGCTTGCAAGGCGTTGAAAGAGGAAGGCTACCGCATCATCCTCGTCAACTCCAACCCGGCCACGATCATGACCGATCCCGATCTGGCGGACGCGACCTATATCGAGCCGATCACGCCGGAAGTCGTCGCCAAGATCATCGCCAAGGAGCGCCCGGACGCGATCCTGCCGACGATGGGTGGCCAGACCGCGCTCAACACCGCGCTTTCGCTGCGCCGCATGGGTGTGCTTGAACGTTATAACGTCGAGATGATCGGCGCCAATGCCGATGCTATCGACAAGGCCGAAGACCGCGCACTCTTCCGTGAAGCCATGGACAAGATCGGCCTTGATACGCCGGAATCCAGGCTCGCAAACGCCACCGAAATCAAGGACGAAGACCGCAAGCGTCACGAAGCCAAGCGCGCTGAAGTGAAGTCGCAGTTTTCCGGCGACGAGCTGGACAAGGCGCTCGACAAGCTTGAAACAGAATGGCAGCTCGGCGAAGTCGAGCGCAAGCAGCGCTACATGACGCACGCACTTGCGGCTGCGCAGGCGCTAGACGTGGTTGGTCTTCCTGCCATTATCCGCCCAAGCTTCACGCTCGGCGGTACGGGCGGCGGTATTGCCTATAACCGCCAGGAATTCTTCGAAATCATCGAGCGCGGTCTGGATGCATCGCCGACGACCGAAGTTCTGATCGAAGAGTCGGTTCTCGGCTGGAAAGAATATGAAATGGAAGTCGTCCGCGACAAAGCGGACAACTGCATCATCATCTGCTCGATCGAAAATCTCGATCCGATGGGCGTGCATACCGGCGACTCGATCACCGTTGCACCAGCGCTGACGCTAACCGACAAAGAATACCAGATCATGCGTAACGCCTCGATTGCGGTACTGCGCGAGATCGGCGTCGAAACCGGCGGCTCCAACGTGCAGTTCGCGATCAACCCGGCCAACGGCCGCATGATCGTCATCGAAATGAACCCGCGCGTGTCGCGTTCGTCCGCTCTGGCGTCGAAGGCAACCGGCTTCCCGATTGCCAAGGTCGCAGCCGCTTGCCGTCGGCTACACGCTTGACGAACTGGACAACGACATTACCGGCGGCGCAACGCCTGCCTCGTTCGAACCGTCGATCGATTATGTCGTCACCAAGATCCCGCGTTTCGCCTTCGAAAAGTTTCCCGGCTCCTCGCCGATCCTGACCACCGCCATGAAGTCGGTCGGTGAAGTCATGGCCATTGGCCGTACCTTCCAGGAAAGCTTGCAGAAGGCGCTACGCGGACTTGAAACCGGCCTGACGGGCCTCGATGAAATCGCCATTCCCAACATCGAGGAAGGCGATGAAAAGAACGCGATCCGCGCCGCCATCGGCACGCCGACGCCGGATCGTCTGCGCATGGTCGCGCAGGCAATGCGTCTCGGCCTGACCACCGAGCAGGTGCATGACGCATCCAAGATCGATCCGTGGTTCCTCGAACAGATCGAAGCCATCGTGAAGACCGAAGAGCGCATTCGCGAACACGGCCTGCCGCAGGACGCCGAAAACCTGCGCATGCTGAAAGCCATGGGCTTCTCCGACGCCCGCCTTGCCAGCCTGACCGGCAAGGATGCGGAAGACGTGGCCAAACTGCGCACCGAACTGGATGTGCATCCGGTCTATAAGCGCATCGACACCTGCGCGGCCGAATTCGCCTCGCCGACCGCCTATATGTACTCGACCTATGAAACGCCTTTCGTCGGTGAGCCGCGTTCGGAAGCCGAAGTTTCGGATCGCAAGAAGGTCGTCATTCTCGGCGGCGGCCCGAACCGTATCGGTCAGGGCATCGAGTTCGACTATTGCTGCTGCCATGCGGCCTTCGCGCTCGGCGATGCCGACTACGAAGCCATCATGATCAATTGCAACCCGGAAACGGTTTCGACCGATTACGACACCTCGGATCGTCTCTACTTCGAGCCGCTGACGGCGGAAGACGTGCTGGAAATCCTGCGCGTTGAAAGGAAAAGGGCACGCTGCACGGCGTTATCGTCCAGTTCGGCGGCCAGACCCCGCTCAAGCTCGCCAATGCGCTTGAAAAGGCCGGAATCCCGATCCTCGGCACCTCGCCGGACGCCATCGACCTTGCGGAAGATCGCGACCGTTTCCAGAAGCTTCTCATCAAGCTCGACCTCAACCAGCCGAAGAACGGCATCGCCTATTCAGTCGAACAGGCGCGCCTTGTCGCCGCCGATCTCGGCTTCCCGCTGGTCGTGCGTCCGTCCTATGTTCTGGGCGGCCGCGCCATGCAGATCATCCACGACGAGCGCGGATTGCAGGCTTACCTGCTCGACACCGTGCCTGAACTGGTGCCGGAAGACATCAAGGCCAAGTATCCGAACGACAAGACCGGCCAGATCAACACGCTGCTCGGCAAGAACCCGCTTCTGTTCGATACCTATCTGACGGAAGCCATCGAAGTGGACGTCGATTGCCTCTGCGACGGCAAGGACAGCCTTGTTGCGGGTATCATGGAGCATATCGAGGAAGCCGGTATCCATTCGGGTGATAGCGCCTGCTCGCTGCCGGTCCATACGCTTTCGCCGGAAATCGTTGCGGAACTGGAACGCCAGACGGCAGCGCTTGCCAAGGCGCTTCACGTCGGTGGCCTGATGAACGTGCAGTTTGCGATCAAGGATGGCGAGATCTTCATTCTCGAAGTCAATCCGCGCGCATCGCGTACGGTTCCATTCGTCGCCAAGACAGTCGGCACACCGATTGCCAAGGTTGCAGCCCGCATCATGGCAGGCGAAAGCCTCGAAGCAGCACTTGGCGCCTATGGCGGCAAGCCGCAGTCGACAGCACGCCCGCACATTGCAGTCAAGGAAGCTGTGTTCCCGTTCGCCCGTTTCCCCGGCGTCGATACGCTGCTCGGACCGGAAATGCGCTCGACCGGCGAAGTCATGGGCCTCGACTACGACTATGCGCTGGCTTTCGCGAAGGCACAGCTTGGCGCTGGCGTGGAATTGCCGCGTGAAGGCACGGTCTTCGTATCCGTCCGCGACGAAGACAAGGAACGCGTGCTCGGCCCCGTCCGCCTGCTGGCAAGCATCGGCTTCAAGGTCATGGCAACCGGCGGCACGCAGAAGTTCCTCGAAGCCAACGGCGTCGAAGCGACCAAGATCAACAAGGTCATTGAGGGCCGTCCGCATGTGGAAGACGCGATCCGCAATCGCCAGATCCACCTGGTCTTCAACACGACGGACAGCGCAAGTGCTGTTTCCGATAGCAAGTCGATCCGCCGCGCAACGCTGATGCAGAAGCTGCCTTATTACACGACCATGGCCGGTGCGGAATCTGCCGCCGAAGCCATCGCCGCACTCAAGGCCGGATCGCTGGAAGTGCGCCCGCTGCAGGATTACTTCCGCTAATCACATAGCCAAAAGATAGAAAAGCCGTCGGTCAATCCGGCGGCTTTTCTCATGCCGTTTTGAGAGCTGGCAGTTCCAGAGGCTTTCCGGAAGGATCGTCCTCCAGATTAACCTGCTGCGTGAAAAGCCCGTCATGCAGATGCGGCTTGCCGAGATGAATGACGGCAGCATCTTTCAGTTCGCTGTTCAGCAGGTCGCGAATCCGGTCATAGGCTTCGGCGTCGAGGCCATCGAGCGCACCATCGATGACGATCCACGCCGGTTTCTGCAAGATCAGGCGGGCAAAGGCGATGCATTGGCGCTCATCGTCCGTCAGGACGCGGTCCCAACGCGCAACGCGGTCGAGGCTCGTGGAGAGTCGTTCAAGCCCGGCCCGTCGCAGCACGTTTTCCAGATCCGCTTCGGAAAACTTCTTCATATCGAGCGGATAGACGAGCACGCCCCTGAGGTTGCCCGGCGGAAAATAAGGTGCGCGCGGCATGAAGGCGACACCATCGCCGGCGGGCATACCGATCCGCCCCTCGCCCCATGGCCAAAGCCCGCCCAATGCGCGGAACAATAATGTTCTTTGCGTCTCGGTCCCGCCCGTCACAAGCACGCGATCGCCGGGCCGTACCGAAAAGGCCTTGCGGGAAAGCTTCACACACTGATCGGGAGCGGCGATGGAAACATCGTCCAGCGTCAGCCTGTCATCATCATTCGCCGCAAGCTCGATCTGCCGGTCGAGACGGCCGAGTGCATCCATATGCAGTACCGCCTGGCGGAAACTCGCCACACGCAGCAGCGTCGCCCGCCAGTCGGCAATCGCACCGAAATTATCGACAAACCAGCGCAGCGCATTGTGTACCTGTGTAAACGCGCCAACTGCCATCATCAGCCCGCCGAATGTCAGCCCGCCGCCGAAATAGACCGGAGCCGCGACAAGAATTGGTGCCACGATTGTCAGCCAGCCATAACCGGCGGTCACCCAGGTCAGCCGCGTCGTCGCATAGACGATCTTGCGGATCGCACCCAGAACCGCGTCGATATCCAGATCGAGACGACGTCTTTCATCCCCTTCGCCGCGCGACAGGGTGATGGCGTCCACATGCTCATTGACCCGCATCAGCGATGCGCGGAAATCCGCTTCGCGCGCATAGCGATTGGCGTTGATGTTGACCAGACTGCGCCCGACGATCCATGTGAGCCAGGAGGCGGAAGCCGCATAAAGGATGACGGCCCAGACCATATAGCCGGGGATCGAGAAACTGTAGCCAGCGATATGGAACACGAAACCGCTCGACAGCGACCACAACACCCCACGAAACTCACCAGAATAACGGTGGACTGAAGCAGGTTTATGCCAAGATCGCAGGAAGTTTCGGCCAGATGGCGTGCATCCTCATGCAAACGTTGATCGGGATTGATGCCGATTTCGCCAGCATTGGCCAGACGAAATGCCCGGCCCGGTACAAGCCATTGCCCGACCAGATCGCGCGCCAGTCCCTCACGCATTTTGAGCTTGAACATCTGGTTAAGCCAGGTTTGCGATACATTGAGTACAAGCAGACTGCCCGCAATCCCGAAGAAAACCATCAGCTGGTGGAAGAAAGCCTGCAAATCCCGACGGGAGAGCGCATCGTAGAAAGGTTCGTTCCATCGATTGATGGCGACCTGTCCGATGGCGATCAGCACGATGAGAACGAAAATGCCGGTCCCCAGCGCAATCAGTGTATTGCGTACCGGCGAGACCATAAAGGCCCCGACCATCATCGAAACTTGAGAGAAGAGATCGGTTCCGTCGCGTGATGGCGTGCCGCCGATCAACTTCGCCGAACTCTTGCGCAGGCGCTCGGTGACACTGCGCTTGGGCTTCCTGCGGCGGCGTTCCTTCTTAGGCGCGTTTTGCTTCGTCTTGTCCTTGCCTGGTTCAGACGTCATGTCCTGCCTCGCTGCCCACCCGTCCGGCTCAGTTTTGCAGATATATTTTGCAACATGCTGAATATCTACGTCACGTGGAAGTCAAAGATAGGAAATCAGCACGCTTTTCCGGCAAACCGCTTATGATGGGTCACAACAATATGCAGGTTTTACGGCAAATCATTCGTTGCAATTATGGCCTGAACGCTAACCCTGCCGGAACATTCCATGACCGTCACGATCCAACCCATCGACAAAGTGCTTATTTATGCAACGTGGAACAACCGGCTTCTCGTTTTCGCAGAACCGGATTTTCCTGATACGCCGCTTCAGGTGCCGGGCGGCACTGTGGATACGGGAGAAGACATTCTCGCCGCCGCCTACCGCGAATTCACCGAGGAAACCGGCCTTCTTTATGACGATGGCATGATCCATCTCGAAAGCTTCGACTATGATTATCTGGAAAGAGGACAGAGAGAGCTTCACCGCCGTCACTGTTTTCACCTGCAATTGAGAGTCGCGACGCCTGAAACCTGGGATCACTATGAAATGTCGCCATGCGACGGGGCGCCCGATTCTGTTCCGGCTGTTCTGGCTCGACCGAGCGAACGCGCAAAACCGTCTCGGACTCGGTATGGCAGAAAGCCTTGGTAAAATCAGTTTCTAGTTGGCAATGTAGCTGTCTTGTGCTGGTCAAGTTTGTCGCATATAGTTAGCGCATCGATTTTTCGGTCGAGTGACTTTGCGACCCGTGCGGCCCGCCGTGCTTCCTGACGATCTCCTGTCCATAAATTCGATTCACAGGGACGTGTGCGAAGCATACGGACTACTCTACTACTAATGTTACAAAGGAATTTCCCATGGCTACGGGAACAGTTAAGTGGTTCAATACGACCAAGGGCTTCGGCTTCATCCAGCCTGACCAGGGCGGCACGGACGTTTTCGTTCACATCTCCGCCGTTCAGCGCGCTGGCCTTGCCACGCTCGATGAAGGTCAGAAGGTTTCTTACGAAATCGTTCAGGACCGCCGTTCGGGCCGTTCGTCTGCCGACAACCTCGTCGCAGCATAAGTTTTGCCGCAAGGCAGAAAAGGCGGGCCCTCGGGCCCGCTTTTTATTGTCTGTTTTAACCAGTCCCTGCCAGCGCGCTCGCGCCAAGCATGACGGCGGCAATCAGCGCCGCAATGGTGCGGACGTGGTTCCACATAGTCCAGTCGCGGACATAAGCGAGCCAGACATCTGCCGAAGCCGCAGCATTGGCATCCATCGCCGCAAGCTGGTTATTCAGCGGCACATTAAGAGCCATCGTCACGCCGATCGTGCCGACGAGATAAACGGCAGCGCCGATCATCGCCCATTTCGACAGCCCCCAAAGCCCATCAATCCCAGTACGATAATCGCCAGACACAACAATGCCGTGCCGAAGAAGACGGCAAAGAACGTGCCGTTGATGACGGTGACATTGATCGACTGCATCGCCGTTATACCCGCATCGGCCGGAATACGTGCCAGCGCGGCCATCACAAAACTTGAGAACGCATAGAAGATGCCGCCTGTAATAGCGCTTCCCCATGCAGTCAGCAGAACAAGCAGTTGGAAACTTGTCGTCATGATCGTCCCTCCACGTCTGCATGAAACATGCAGCATGGCGCTCACAATGCACGCTTAGCTCGCAGGCATAAAGCACAACCGCCCGTTCCAATCAGTTTTTGCGTTAATATGTCAGCATTGCTGATCGATCTGTTCGTTTCGGCAACACATTTTTGCGAAATCCGGCAATTGCCGATGAAATCACAATCCTTCTGTTGCGCTTCCGGCGCCGATGGGACATAGAAAACCCGCAAAACCGGACCTGCCCGGTGCCGGTTAACAGAGCCTGCCATCTATGGAGATCTATCATGGCATTTCTCGCCGACGCCCTTTCCCGTGTAAAGCCATCTGCGACCATCGCGGTCAGCCAGAAAGCACGTGAACTGAAAGCCAAGGGCAAGGACGTGATTGGTCTCGGAGCGGGTGAGCCCGACTTCGACACGCCCGCAAATATCAAGCAGGCTGCCATCGACGCGATCAATCGCGGCGAAACGAAGTACACGCCGATTTCCGGTATCCCTGAACTGCGTCAGGCCATCGTTGCCAAGTTCAAGCGCGAAAACGGCCTCGACTACAAGCCGGAGCAGACCATCGTTGGCACCGGCGGAAAGCAGATTCTGTTCAACGCCTTCATGGCGACACTGAACCCCGGCGATGAAGTCATCATTCCCGCCCCTACTGGGTCAGCTATCCTGAAATGGTGGCGATCAACGGCGGCAACCCCGTCTTCATCAACACGAAGATCGAAGACAATTTCAAGCTGACCGCTGCCGATCTGGAAAAGGCCATCACGCCCAAGACCAAGTGGCTGATCTTCAACTCGCCGTCGAACCCGACCGGCGCGGCTTACACGGAAGCAGAACTCAAGTCCCTGACCGACGTTCTCGTTCGTCATCCGCATGTCTGGATTCTGACCGACGACATGTATGAGCATCTGGTCTATGGCGATTTCGTCTTCACGACCCCTGCTCAGGTCGAGCCTTCGCTTTACGACCGCACGCTCACCATGAACGGCGTGTCGAAGGCCTATGCCATGACCGGCTGGCGCATCGGTTACGCCGCAGGCCCGCTACAGCTCATCAAGGCCATGGATATGGTTCAGGGTCAGCAGACCTCCGGCGCCTGCTCCATCGCGCAATGGGCCGCAGTCGAAGCACTCAATGGCACCCAGGATTTCATTCCGGAAAACAAGAAGATCTTCCAGGCGCGCCGTGATCTGGTCGTGTCGATGCTCAATCAGGCCAAAGGCATCCAGTGCCCGACGCCGGAAGGTGCCTTCTACGTCTATCCGTCTTGCGCAGACCTGATCGGCAAGAAAACGGAAGCAGGCAAGGTCATTGAAACCGACGAAGACTTCGTCACCGAATTGCTGGAAGCAGAAGGCGTCGCCGTCGTTCACGGTTCGGCTTTCGGACTTGGACCGAACTTCCGTATTTCCTATGCAACGTCGGATACGCTGCTTGAAGAAGCCTGCACCCGCATCCAGCGCTTCTGCGCCAGCCTGCGCTAAACAGGTCGAACCGAAAATAACAAAGGCCGAGAGGCCCCTTTTCGTGCCTGCAATTCGAGAAAACAAATGAGACTTGGCGAAAAGAAAAAGCCAGACAAATGTCTGGCTTTGAGTTTTGAAGGTGCCTTCGAGGCAAACCTCCAGAGGGGAACACTCAGCCTGCGCAAATGGGAGGAGGAAACGCAGCACTGAGATGATCCTTATATGCCTCTTGCCCATTGTTTTGCAATGCGACTTTAGCGCAATGCAGCTATGCGTTTTACGCATGTCTTGATCAGAGCATAAATCAATTTAAAACAACAACTTATGACGATATGAATTACTTCGTAATATTATAATGTGCAGATCGATCGCCTAATGCATGAGCAGCGGCGAAACAACGATGCCTCCAAATGCGGCAAATCACCCTTTTGAGTCGCTCCAAGCAGATGTCATGCAACTGTCACTGCAGTGCAGCGGGCCTGTCACACAACACGCCTAAAAGCCCCGGCAAGATGCCGCGCATGGCGCGCCCGGCACATGTGCAGCGCGTAAAAGCCGTTGCGACAAGAGACAGACCCGAGAAGGAGCGTACCCGTGCGGATCGTTCAGATTACAGACACCCACCTCAGCCCCATCAAGCCGCACTTCAACCGCAACTGGGAACCGCTCGTTGCCTGGATCGATGAGCAGAAGCCGGATCTGGTCATCCATACTGGCGACCTGACGGTTGATGGCGCCGATGTGGAGGCCGACCTTCTGTTCTGCCGTACTTGTCTGGACGAGCTTCCTGCCCGCGTTCTCAGCCTTCCCGGTAATCACGATATCGGCCACCTTCCCGAAAGCCACCAGCCGGTCAATGCGCAGCGCCTGATGCGCTGGCGTCGGCATATCGGCCCGGATCGCTGGGCGGAAAATTTCGGCAACTGGCGCATCATCGGCCTCAACAGCCTTGTCATCGGCTCCGGCGAAGCCGAAGAAGCGGAACAGTTTCAGTGGTTCGAAGACGAATTGAAGAATAGCGGCGGCAAGCCCGTCGCCGTCTTCGCCCACAAGCCGCTCTTTGTGGACGACCCGGAAGAAGGGGACAGCGGTTACTGGGGCATTCGCCCTGCCCCGCGCCAGCGTCTTTATGATCTTTTCACGCAATATAATGTGCAGCTCCATGCCAGCGGCCATCTGCACCGCGCCTGGTCGGGCGACGCTTTCGGCACGAACTATGTCTGGGCGCCTGCCGCCGCCTTCATCGTTGGACCGATGGAACGCGACCTGCCCGGCGAGCGCATTCTCGGCGCTGCCATTCACGATCTCGACGAGGTCGCGACGAGCAGTATCGTTCGCATCGATGAGCTGACGCCCTATGTCATCGATGACGTGGTGCATGAAGTCTATCCCCACCACTCCGGCGATAGCGAGAAAGTCACCGAGGAGGCAAGCCAGTGAGCACGCTCGTCCTTCGCGACATCGGCAAATCCTACGGGGGCAACCGCATTCTCGATGGCATTTCCATCGAAGCCGCGGAAGGTGAATTCATCGCCCTCGTCGGCCCGTCGGGCTGCGGCAAGAGTACGTTGCTGCGTATTCTCGCCGGTTTGGACCATGCCGATGAAGGAAGCGTGGAGCTTGCAGGGCGCAACATAACCGGCGCTCACCCCGCTGACCGGAACATCGCCATGGTGTTCCAGTCCTACGCTCTCTATCCCCACCTGACGACAGCGCAGAATATCGCGGTGCCGCTTGCGATGCGTGATCTGACCGCCGTGGAACGCCTGCCCATGATCGGCGCGTTCATTCCCGGTCAGCGCAGCAAGCGCGCCGCCATTCAAAAACAGGTCAAGGCAACCGCAACGAGCCTCAAGATCGACCACCTGCTCGACCGCAAGCCGGGCCAGATGTCTGGTGGCCAGCGTCAGCGCGTGGCCCTTGCCCGCGCGCTCGTCCGTCAGCCCGGCGCATTCCTGATGGATGAGCCGCTATCGAACCTCGATGCCAATCTACGTGTTCACACTCGTGCGGAAATCGTCGAACTGCATCGCCGCGCCGGTGTCCCCACCATCTACGTGACCCACGATCAGGCTGAAGCACTCAGCATGGCCGACCGCGTTGCGGTGATGATGGGCGGCAAGCTGCTCCAGATCGACACGCCGACTGCGATCTATAATGATCCGCGCCATATCGAGGTTGCGCAATTCATCGGCACGCCGCGCATCAATATTCTGGAAGCTTTGGTCAGCGATAATGGCACGGTGTATTTTGCAGGCCGCGCCATCCTGCAGGATGTCGCCGCCCATTCCGGCACCGATATCCGTATCGGCGTTCGTCCTGAGCATTTTCAGCTCAAGCCGCACGACAAGACAGGCATTGCGGGCACGGTTTCGCGGATCGAATTCCTCGGTTCGGAAGTTCTCGTCTATCTCAAGGCTCCCGGCGCTTCGCAGGATCTCACTGTGAAGCTTTCACCCGAAGAGGCTCGCAACATGGCCATTGGCCTCCCCGTCGGCCTGCATTTCGATGCCAGCAACGCCTATCTCTTCGGAGAAGATGGACTGCGCCTGCGCCAGCCCGCCGGAAATATCGTCAAGACGGCATCGCCGGAAAAGGCTGCCGCTCATGTCTGATATGACGCTATCCAGCCATGCAGCCATTGGCGCACGGACGGCAGCTGAGGAAGCCCGCCGCCGTGAAGAACGGCTGGCATGGAAACTGGCAGCTCCAGCCATCATTTTGACGGTACTGCTGATCCTCCTGCCGACAGCCGCCGTCATTTTCTGGAGCCTGACCAATTTCGAGCTTGGCTATGACGGTTTTGAATTCATTGGACTGGAAAACTATGCCGAACTCTTCAACGACCGTACGTTTCTGATCTCGCTGAAGAACACCGCCATCTATACCGCCATCGTCGCGCCCGCTTCCGTCTTTCTCGGTCTCGGCGTAGCCCTCCTTATCGAAGGCGAAGTTCGCGGCAAATCCTTCTTCCGCACGGTTTACTTCCTGCCGGTGGCTTCGCTCCTCGTCGCCATGGCCACCGTCTGGCAATATCTGCTGCATCCGACGCTGGGCCCCGTTAACGCCATGCTGGGCATGATCGGCATTGCCGGTCCCAACTGGCTCGGCTCCAGCGAGACGGTGCTGCTCAGCCTCGCACTGATCGGCATCTGGCAGAGCGTCGGCTTCAACATGGTGCTGTTTTTGGCCGGTCTCACGGCCATCCCGCGAGAACTCTACTCGGCAGCCGAAGTGGACGGCGTGAAAAACAGTTGGGAACGCTTCCGGCTGGTCACATGGCCCCTGCTCGGCCCGACCACGCTATTCGTCACAACAATCAGCATCATCAATGCCGTGAAGGTGTTCGAGACGGTCAAGACGCTGACCGAAGGCGGCCCGAACAAGGCTTCTGAAGTGTTGCTCTGGACTATTTATCAGGAAGGCTTCGTCTATCTGCGCGTCGGCTATGCCTCCGCCATGACGGTGATCTTTCTCGCGGTCCTCGTGATCCTGATGATGCTGCAATTCCGCGTGCTGGACCGCCGCACCCACTATTGAGGGACCTCCCATGTCGCTTGCACGTTCGATTCGCCTCGGCATTCTGTCACTGGGGCCCTGCTGTTTCTGGCGCCCTATATCTTCATGCTGTCGACAGCGGCAAAATCCCAGCAGGATATTTTCTCGTCTTCCTTGTCGCTGATCCCGCACAACTGGGCGCTATGGGATAATCTTTCCAAAGCATTCAGCCGTGTGCCGATGGGGCTTTTGCTGTTTAACGGCGTGGTCGTCTGCGCGCTCGTTCTGGTCATTCAGGTCGTGGTCGCAATTCCTGCGCCTATGCCATGGCAAAGCTCAATTTCCGCGGCCAGCGCACTATGATGATGATGGTCATGCTCGGCCTGCTCGTGCCGATCCATGCCACCGCATTGCCCTTCTACGTAGGTTTCAACCAGCTCGGCGTGCTCAACAGCTATTTTGCTCTCAGCGCTCCGTTCTTCATCTCGGTCTTCGGCATATTCCTGTTCCTGCAGTTCTTCCGCGCCATGCCGGATGATCTGATCAGTGCCGCTCGCCTCGACGGCATGTCGGAAGCAGGCATCGTCATGCGAGTGATCGTACCCAATGCCTGGCCTGCCATCACCGCCTTCTCGATCTTCTCGGTTGTCGCGCACTGGAACGACCTGTTCTGGCCGCTGATCGTCGTCAACGGCATGGAACGCGCCACGCCGCCGCTCGGCCTCCTCTATTTCCGCGCTGCGGAAGCAGGCGATGATTACGGAGCGCTGATGGCCGCAACTCTCATCATCACCCTGCCGCTGCTGCTGGCATTTCTCGCCGCCCAGCGCCGCTTCATCGAAGGCATCACCCTCACCGGCCTCAAGGGCTGAATTCTTCCCTCCCATCCTCCACAGGAGTTCAAACATGAAACGCTTTTCAGGCGCACTTGCCGCTCTGGCCATGGTAACCGGCCTCGGTTCGCCCGCCTTCGCTGACACGACGCTGAACGTGCACTATCCGATGCCGGGCTTCTTCAAGGATGTCATGGCCGACATCTCCAAGAAGTTCATGGAAGAAAATCTGGACATCAAGATCAACTTCGTCAGCCCGTCTGCAACCTACGAAGAAGGCATCCAGACGATCATGCGTCAGGCCGGGACGTCTGAAATGCCTGATATCACCTTCACCGGTTTGAACCGCCTGCGTGTTCTGGCGGAACGCAATATCGGCGTCGACATGAAGCCGTTGGTCGAAAAAGCCGATATGGAAGCGCAGGGCTTCACCGATCACCTGCTGAGCCTCGCCCGCGTCGGCGACCGTCAGGTCGGCCTTGCTTTCGCAACCTCCAATCCGATCATGTATTACAATGCCGATCTTCTGAAAGCGGCAGGCGGTAATCCCGACACTCCCCACCACCTGGGACGAAGTGATTGAGCTCGGCGGCAAGATCAAGGCCCTCGGCAACGGCAATGAGGGCATCGACTTCCGCTGGCAGGGCGACGACTGGATGTTCTCAGCCCTTCTGTTCGGCGCGGGCGGCACCATGCTGACCGATGACGAGAAGAAGGTTGCCTTCAACGGTCCGGAAGGGCTTGAAGCCTTCAAGCTGGTTGACCGCATGGTGAAGGAAGGCGGCATGCCGGTTCTGACCAAGGCTGCGGGCGAACAGGCTTTCGCGGCTGGCAAGGTCGGCTTCTCGTTCCAGACGACTGGCGCGCTGCGCAACACGATCAAGAATGTTGGCGACAAGTTCGATCTTCGCACAGCGAAAATCCCGCTTATCAACGCTGAAAGGGTCGTCTGCCAACCGGCGGCAACGCGGTTGTCATCCTGACCGAAGATCAGGCCAAGCAGGATGCGGCGTGGAAATTCGCCAAGTTCGCCGCCGGACCATACGGTGCTTCCGTTGTGGTTCCCGGCACCGGCTACGTGCCGAACAACGAGCTCGCTGCGAAGTCCGACGAATATCTCGGCAAGTTCTATGAGGAGAATCCGCTTTTCAAGGCTGGCCTCAGCCAGATGTCGCTGATGATCCCATGGTACGCCTTCCCGGGTTCGAATGGCGTGAAGGTAACGCAGACCATCGTGGACAATCTTTCGCGTGTCGTCGAGCAGTCCGCCACGCCGGAAGATGCCCTTGCCGATGCCGCGAAGGAAGTCCAGCGCCTCTTGCCGCGCAAGTAATCAGCCATCACCAACAACAAAGGCCGCGCTGATTGCCAGCGCGGCCTTTTAAATCGCAAGCTGCAATCAATAAGTCCAGTTTCGGGCCTTCGAAAACAGGAAGTCACGGAATGCATGCAGTTTCGCGGAGTTCTTCAAGGCTTCCGGATAGCAGAAGAACGTATCGAAGGATGGTATCTCTTCCAGTTCCGGCAGAAGCTGCACCAGCCCGGATTCCTTGTCGGCCATATAATCGGGCAGAACCGCAATGCCGACGCCGCGCTGCACAGCGCGACGGATCGACAGCAGATTGTTCACCTGCAGAGCCGGAATGCGTGTGCTGCCATCGGTACGTCCGGCAATCTCCAGCCAGTTCAGACCTGTAAGATAGCTTGGCGCCGGTTCACCGAAGGTCACGACGCGATGCTGGTCGATCTCGTCTATCGAATTCAGCTTGCCATATTTCGAAACATATCCGGCCGATGCATAGACATGCATATGCACCGTGAACAGTCGGCGCTGGATCAGGTCCGGCTGCTGCGGCTGCCGCAACCGGATGGCACAATCCGCATGGCGCATCGTCAGATCCAGTTCCTCATTGTCGAGGATCAGCTGGAGCTGGATATCGGGATAAAGCTCGACGAATTCTTGAATGCGCTCGACCAGCCAGCCGGACCCAAGACCAACAGTCGTCGTCACGCGGAGACGACCTGTCGGCTTTTCCTTGCTTTCTGCCAGTTTCGAGCGAACGTTTTCGAGCTTCATCAGCACGTCATGTGCCGTGCGATAAAGTGTTTCGCCCTGCTCGGTCAGGATCAGACCGCGCGCATGACGATGAAACAGCGGGACGCCGACATCCTGCTCCAGCGCGCTCACCTGACGCGAGATGGCCGATTGCGACAAATGCAATGTCTGGGCTGCGTGGGTGAACGACCCAGCCTCAGCCGCAGCATGAAAAATGCGCAGTTTATCCCAGTCGAGCGGAGCGACCACGATTATCCCCTCTCATTGTTTTCACCGCATTCATCTTATGCAAAACCGCCCCACACCTTTGGCCAGGAAATGCTTTACTCCGCAGCTTCGTGCAGCGGCTCCTGTGCAGCAAGCCAGCGCTCGGCTTCAAGAGCAGCCATGCAACCCAAACCGGCGGCTGTCACAGCCTGCCGATAAATATCGTCCGTCACATCGCCCGCAGCGAAGATGCCCGGAACGTCGGTAGCCGTCGAATCGGGTGCGGTCCATAGATAGCCGTTTGGCTTCTGCTTGAGTTTGCCCTCGAACAAAGAAACCGCAGGTGCGTGGCCGATAGCGACAAAAACACCATGCGTGTCGAGTTCCTGCGTCTCGCCCGTCACCACGTTCTTGAGGCGCACGCCGGTCACGGTCGCGCCCATGGGCGGCTTTGCCTCCGTGCCGAGGATTTCGTCGATCACACTGTTCCAGATCACGGAGACGTTCTGGCGCGCAAGCAGGCGATCCTGCATGATTTTTCTGCACGGAAGCCGTCGCGGCGATGCACGACCGTCACGCTCTTGGCGATATGCGACAGATAAAGCGCTTCCTCGACAGCGGTATTGCCGCCGCCGACGACGACCACATCCTTGCCGCGGTAGAAGAAACCGTCACAGGTTGCGCAAGCCGAAACGCCGCCGCCCATGAAGGTCTGCTCGCTGTCGAGGCCAAGCCACTTGGCCTGTGCACCCGTGGCGATAATCAGGGCATCGCAGGTATAGATCGTGCCGGAATCACCCTTCAGGCGGAAAGGCCGCACGGTGGTTTCAACCTCGGTGATGATGTCATGGACGATCTCTGCGCCGACATTCTGCGCCTGCGTCGCCATCTGGTCCATCATCCATGGCCCCTGCACCGGATCGGCATAGCCCGGATAGTTTTCCACATCGGTGGTGATCATCAGCTGCCCACCCTGTTGCAGCCCGGCAATGACAATGGGCTTCAGCATGGCGCGGGCGGCATAAATCGCCGCAGTATAACCAGCAGGACCTGAGCCGATGACTATGACTGGCGCGTGACGCTGTGACATGAAGTTCTCTCCGGTCCCGGAGCGTTTCGACCTGACCCGGCCGGATCAGCGCTCCAATGTTTGTTTTCACTCGTTTGCATTTGCGGCACCTTGCCCAAAAATGTTCCACACTTTTGGGGTGCACTCTAAAATCGATTTAAAGTCGCGACTCCAGCTCTTCAGAATCGCTTTCGCGCCCTGTTCAGCCAATGCCTCGACATTATGGCCAAGGTAGGTCTGCCCCCGATTGTTTGCAAGGTTCCACAGGGATTTGCTGTGCTTTAGCCACAGCTTGTGACCTTTAAGCAAACCCTTTGATAACCACACGTTGCGGGTGGATCGATCTCACGCTAAACAAACATCACATAAGGGACAATTCGCCTAACTTCGGAGCCGGCCGCCATCTATAAAACAGTCGCCAATATCTGCGCGCGTTTCGGCCTCGTCATGGCTGCCGCCATGCTCCTGCCTGCCGCAATCGACCTGCGCGACGGAAGCGACGACTGGCTGGTTTTCGTCCGTTCCGCCGCAGCGACCGGCGCGCTGTCCGCCCTGATATTGCTGGCCACGCAGAACCAGACAATGCGCTTCACCCCACGGCTCGGGTTTCTGCTGACAGCCTGCCTCTGGCTCACGGCAAGCTTTCTCGGCTCGATTCCTCTATTTTTCGCATTTGCCGATCAGCTATGCGACAGCATTCTTCGAGGCCATGTCGGGCGTCACATCCACCGGTGCCACCGCACTGACCGGACTCGACAACATGCAGCGCGGCATTCTTTTGTGGCGCTCGCTTCTTTGCTGGATCGGGGGCGTCGGCTTTATCGGCCTGGCGCTTTGATGCTGCCCTCCCTGCGGGCGGGCGGGCTTGCGCTCTTTCATATGGAAAATTCCGACAAGTCTGAAAAGATCCTCCCGCGCATGAACCAGATTGCGCTGGGTATCGTGCTTGCTTATCTCAGCCTGACCGCTGCCTGTATCATCGCCTATTTTGCCGTTGGCATGAGTGTGTTCGACGCCATCAATCATGGCCTGACGACCGTTGCCACGGCAGGCTTTTCCACCCACGACAGTTCAATCGGCTTTTATGAAGGAAACCGCCTGCTCCTGGTGGTGTCCACGATATTCATGGCGCTGTCAGCGCTGCCCTTCGTGCTTTACATCAAGGCCTTCATGCCGCGCCGCATGGAATCGCTCGCCGATCCGCAAGTGAAACTGTTCTTCTCAATCGTGATCGGGTTCAGCTTCGCGCTCGCGGTGGTACTGCGGCTCGGATCCGATGTGCCTTTCGGCGACGCATTGATTTCGGCCTCGTTTCATTTCGTGTCGGTCATGACGACGACAGGCTATGCGACGGAAGACTATTCTCTCTGGGGACCGCCTGCGATCGGAATTTTCTTTCTTGCGTCGTTTCTGGGCGGCTGTGCCGGATCGACATCGGGCGGCATCAAGATGAACCGCCTCATCATTCTGTGGAGCCTGACGCAGGCTAATCTCGCCCGGCTCATTATGCCGCACGCCGTCATCAAGATCCGTTACGGCAGCTCGGAAATTTCCGGCGAAATCGCGCAGAACGTGCTTCTGTATCTGTTTCTCTATTGTGCTTCGCTCATTACAGGTGCGGTGCTGCTCGCCGCGCTTGGACTTGACTTCGTTTCGGCCTTCACCGGCGCCCTGACCGCGCTTTCCAATGTCGGCCCTGGTTTGGGCGATACTATTGGTCCCGTTGGCAACTTCTCAACCATTCGGGACCCGGCCTTATGGGTCCTTTCCTTCCTGATGCTGGCCGGGCGTCTGGAACTCGTTACCGTGTATATCCTGTTCACTCGTGCTTTTGGGTGCGTTGACAGAACGTTATGCGGTTTACATCCGCCTGTTTCATTTGATATGAGCAGGATTAGATTGCGCCACGATGGCGACGAATGTTCTATAATTACCCCGGAATGAAATTTCCTTGCGCGCGGAGTTACGCATGCCGATCAAGGCCGATCTGGATGAAATCGATTGGAAAATCCTTCGGGAGCTCAGAACAACGGGCGCATCACCAATGTCGAGCTGGCCGAACGTGTCGGCATTTCGGCCCCGCCTTGCCTTCGCCGTGTGCGCAAGCTGGAAGAAAGTGGCGTCATCCGGGGTTATCGCGCCATTCTCAATGGCAATTCGCTCGGACAGGACCTCGTTGCATTCTGCTCGGTCGGCCTTCATCGTCAGGCCGATGCGGACCTCAAGGCGTTTGCAGAGAAAACCAAGCAATGGCCGCTGGTACGCCGCGCCTGGATGGTTTCGGGCGAATCCGATTTTCTGCTGCATTGCGTGGCGCGTGATCTCAACACGTTCCAGACCTTCGTGATCGAAGAGCTGACCGCCGCGCCCAATGTGGATTCGGTGCGCACCGCGCTCACCATTCGTCCGGTCAGGACGAACCGCTGATGATTCTCTGAAATTATTTGCCGGCGAATACGCGCTCGTAAACGCCGCTGATCGCAGCGGCTTCCTTTTCAAGCGGAAGGTGGCGCGAACATGCCTGAGAGCATTTTCGCCGTCGCGTTCGGCCAGCGCCGGGTCTGCCAGATAGGGCTCGATTGCCTTGCGCAGGGCTTCGCCGTCGCCAGCCGCAACCGATGTCCCGGTGCCATTCACGATCATTTCCGCATAGGCGCCCGCATCGCTGGCGACGACCGCCGTTTGCGACGCCATGGCTTCAAGCGGCGTCAGTCCGAAACCTTCATTGCGCGAAGGTGCAACATAAAGCGTCAGGCGACGATACCAGACACGGATATCCGGCACTTCCCCAGAATGAGGATACGATCCTGCAGGCCGGCAGCGGCGATCTTCGCCTTCAAAGCATCCTCGAAAGACTGGTGTTCAGCAGTCGTTCGTCCGGTAATGATCGCCGTCCAGTCCGGATATTTCGGCAGAAGCGCGATCATCGCATCGACAAAAGATCCGTTCCCTTGGAGGAACGCACGCGGCCGAAACAGCCGACCGCATATTTTCCGGGCAGGCCCGACGCCGCGAAACTGTCCTCGTCATCGACAGGCGGATGGAACCGCTGCAGGTCCACACCATGCATGATGACCTGATGCGGAACTTCGAGAAAACTCCCCGACCGACCGCTCGTCGCAATCACCGCATTCATGCGACGGATAAGCCATTTGGTAAAAGGCTTGTGGTGGCGTTGTGCGGCCGAGGTGAAGATCAGCCGCAATTTCATGCGCAGCACATCGCGCATGAAAATACCGGCAAGCATTTCGATATTGCGCCGCGCATGCCAGATGCGGAACGGTTTCGTCCTTGGTTTCGACCAGAAGGACCAAAGCGCGCTCCATCCCAGATGCGGAAGCGTATCCGGCAGGCCCGGCCCCATCGTCGCAATATTCAGGCCCTTCGCGCGCTGCAAGGGATCAGCTGAACGATTGTCGATGTGACACCGGAGAGGCGGCGCTTGAAATTCGGCGCCACCACCTCGACGTCCTGAACCCGAACCTGTCCGGAATCTGGCTTATGAGCGAGCACGGAAATCAGACGAACTTCAAACCGACGATTTCGTAGGAACGCGAACCGCCAGGTGCGTTGACTTCAATCGTATCGCCTTCGCCCTTGCCGATCAGCGCGCGCGCAATCGGGGATGAAATGGAGATGCGGCCTTCCTTCACATCGGCTTCCTGATCGCCGACGATCTGGTAGATTTTCTCTTCTTCCGTGTCTTCGTCGATCATGGTGACGGTGGCGCCGAACTTGATGCGGTCGCCCGACAGTTTCGAAACGTCGATAATCTCGGCACGCGCAACCAGATCTTCCAGTTCGTTGATACGACCTTCATTCAGGCTTTGGGCTTCTTTCGCAGCGTGATACTCGGCGTTTTCCGACAGGTCGCCATGCGCACGCGCTTCAGCGATTGCCTCAATAATCCGAGGGCGCTCCGATTGCTGGCGCCAGCGCAGCTCTTCCTTGAGCTTTTCGAAACCGCCAGGGGTCATAGGGAACTTTTCCATACCCAGTCCTTTCCTTCGCCCGGTGCTCGCCTCTCCCGAGGTATTGCCGCACCGGCATCTTGATTTGCCCGCCTCACCTCGCGCAATGCTTGGATAGTGCGAGGCGCTTTCGGAGGCTGACCAGCCGCCGACACACAAAAGAAAACGGTCACCGAAACACCCGTCTCGGAACCGTTCGAATAACCGTTCATAGAACTATAGCAGTTCCATCAATCATTTCACGCGGAAAAATATGTCTCTGTCAACTCTGCCCGTAAGCGGCAGCTATTTCGCGTTGATCGGCCAGCTCGTAGGCCACTTTTCCGGGCCTCCGGCATAATTGCCATCGCAATCGCCTTTTGAGCGTTCCTGCAGCAAAACGAAACGCACCCGGCCCTCGCCGCTGTCGGTGGCTTTCCAGACATCGTAGATACCGCAGTCCCCAAGCCCTCTTCCCTTGAAGAAAGCCGTCAGCGTCAAGGCTTTCTGTGACCAGTCGATGTTCCATGCCGTGTCGGTCACTGTCGGGCCATCGTCGGAGATGGTTGGCAAAGAGATCGGCACGATCTTGTTTTCGTAGCGGCTGTAAAAACATAAGGCTGGTTATAGGCCCCGGCGAACCGCAGGGCAGTCCGATGAGATCAAGACCATCGGCAATCTTCGTTTCGAAACCGCCCGCATTGCGGAACGTGCCGGGCTGGCCCGCCGCAAACCGCCGTTTCGTCGGAAAAATCCTTGCGGATTTCTGTCGGTATCTCTTCGACCGTTTCAATCAGCTTCAGCTGTGGCGGAACCGGTGCCGGCTTGCTCCCCTTGACCTGCAATGCCTCGACGGTTCCGTCGCGCGATTGCTGTTCATCGACATAGATCAGCCCGCCGACAAGGCCCGAAAGCGAGTAGGTCGAGGTCTTTCCGGCAAATTTCAGTTGCAGTTTCCGGCCGTTCTTCATCGCATCGAGCGTCTTGGCAAGATCACCCGTATAGTCGAGCTGATCATTCTCAGCCTTCAAGGCCGAAACATCCACATCAAGCAGGGTTTGACCGTCGATGGAAATCTCCATCTTGCCAGTTGTCTGAGACGGATCGACATAGGAAAGCCTCAACACCGGTTTTGACCCGGATTGGCTGCTGCGAAAGACACCCAGTCCCGGCGCGCCATCGCTCGCGACCGGTGAGAGCGTCACTGTGCAGTTTTGCGCGAAATCGCACAGAACCAGCGTATCACGCACTTTCTTGAAGGCCGCCTGCGATTCCCCATCCGCCAGAACCAGCATCGCCGTGGCAATCGTTGGCACCGCAACGGATCGACGATTCAAAGAAAGCATAAAACACTCCGTCAGTAAGAAATCGCTCTCAACAGATCATGCATGAATGTCGCAGAATCGGAAGCTATCTTGCCGCCTGCCCATAATATTGCCTATAGCATAGTGATCGGAAAAGGCTGAAAAGCGTCCGGTTTCTCTTTCTATTGTGACATATCCTGAAAAGTTCGAAACGAGGCAATGATGACGCGCGTACAAGCTAATATGCTGCTGCTTCTGGCAGGCGTCATCTGGGGCATGGGTTTCGTCGCCCAATCGACGGCGATGGCCAGCATCGGCCCGTTTCTGTTCATCGGCATACGCTCGGCAATCGCCTCGCTCACGATCCTGCCATGGGCCGTGGCCGAAGGGCGCCGGGCGAAGGTCCGTCTAAGCCGGTCGAACTATCTCTTCTTCATGATTATTGGATTGAGCCTGTTCACCGGGCTCGTCCTCCAGCAGATCGGACTCATCACCACATCCGTCACCAATGCCGGTTTTCTGACCGGACTCTATGTCGTGATGGTGCCTGTGCTCGGCGTCATTCTGTTTCGCACATGGCCGCACCCGGTCGTCTGGCCAAGTGCCGCAGCATGTCTGGCAGGCATCTTCCTGCTTTCCGGAGGTGCGCCGACGGCACTCAAGCAGGGGACTGGCTGGTCATTAGCGGTGCCGTCTTCTGGGCCTTGCAGGTCGTCCTGATCGGCAGGGCAAACCGCGCTGGACGCCCAATAACGCTGAGCTGCGTCCAGTTCGCGACAAGCGCAGTTGCAGGACTTGCCATCGCATCCATGGTCGAGGACTTCAACTGGACCGCCATCGCGCTCACCTGGAAGGAAATCCTTTTCACGGGCGTCTTTTCATCCGGTATCGCGTTCACCTTGCAGGCTATCGGACAGCGCTACACCACCTCGGCGCAGGCTGCGATCTTCCTGTCTTCGGAAGCGCTTTTGCAGCTCTGTTCGGTGCCATTTTCCTCAGCGAACGACTGACCTTCATCGGCTTTGTCGGCTGCGGGCTGATCTTTGCCGCGATGCTGGCCGTCGAACTCGTTCCCATGTTCTGGAAACGCAAAGCGGCGCTTGTGCCTGCCGAATAAAGCGCGTTGGAGCCTGAATCAAAAGCGGCTTGTGTGCGCGAAAATGGTGATTTTCGAGTACCGGAGCGGAGCGTACTTAAAGGTACGTGAGCACCGGAACACAGGCAAATTGCCATTTGCAGCCACACAGGGCGACTTTTGGAACAGGCTCTCACCCCTTGAAGATGAGTGCTGCCCCACCCGCTATGAGCGCGAAGCCCAGCAGGTGGTGCCAGGTAAAGGCTTCCTTGAGGTAGAATACCGAGAACAGGCTGAAGATCACCAGCGTGATGACCTCTTGAATCGTCTTGAGCTGCGCTGCCGAATAGACCTCATGCCCGATACGGTTCGCGGGGACCGCGAGGCAATATTCGATCAGTGCGATACCCCAGCTGATGAAGATGACCGTGACGAGTGGCGTGCTGGTGAATTTCAGGTGCCCGTACCAGGCGAATGTCATGAAAACGTTCGAGCCGATGAGAAGCAGGATCGGCAGAACGCTCGGCGAAATCAGTGCTGACATGGAAATGACTTCAGGGACCGGGAGGATGTTGTCTGCGGCATGGCCCGAAACCGCCGCAAGGTGATAGAATAAAGCGGGCATTTTGCCAATGCCGCGCCTTGAGCGCGTTTCGATCTGATTGTATCAGATCGGCGCTCCAAGTTTTTCAATTGAAGCATAATCTTGATCGCCTTCACTTCACTCCGGTCAGATTATGCCCTGCCCCGTTTACGCCACAGCTCTTAACACCGGCGCTGACTCTTCCTTTACGCTTGCAAGCTAATATTCGTGGAACGCCATCGGTCTGGTCTCCTGAAGAAAAGGTATGGACATGAGTTCTGCGTTGTCCGCCACCGCTCCAGTCAGCCGCCAGCGCTCCCGGTTGCGACGCCTGGCCCCGTCTTTATCTATCGCGCTACTGACCGTCATCGCCGGTTGTTCCGGCGAGAGCGCGCCGCGCCCGCAGGCCAGCGTCGGCAATTCCGATGTGATAGTGCCTGAGGCGCCGGTCGCAAGTGCTGCCCCGATTAATGCCCCAGTCGTGGAGGCACCTGTCATGCAAGCGCCGCAGGAAGAGCGCGTCGTCGGGCTTGCGGAAGAGGAAGAAAACCACGTCGCGCAATCCACACCGCAGAGCCAGCCGCAATATTCCGGCGACTACGGCTTCACGGCTCCCGTTCAAAACCCGGTGACAGCCGCCGAAAACATCTACACGATGTCCAATTCAGAAGCCGCCTGCCGCACGCGGCTGAAGCGGCTCGGCGTCGTCTTCGGAAAAGCCGCCGATCTATCGCAGCAGCTCCTGCCAGATCGCAAATCCGATCGAGGTATCCGGTTTCAACAGCGGGTCCATCGCTTTCAAACCGGCAGCGACGCTGAACTGTCAGGTGACCGAAGCATTTGCCCGCTGGATCAAGGGTGACCTGCAACCGGCCTCACGACTGCGCTATCTGTCCGGCGTCAGCACGATCCATAATGCCGGCGGTTATTCCTGCCGCACCATGAACAACCGTCGCGGCGCGAAATGTCGGAACATTCACGCGGCAACGCCATCGATGTCACCAAGATCGTGCTGAACAACGGCAAGAACATCATGGTGCGCAAGCCGGGCTTCTTCGCCTTCCGCGAAAAGGGCCTGCTCAACAGCGTCCGCTCCGATGCGTGCGGCTATTTCACGACGGTTCTCGGCCCCGGCTATAACCCCGAACATGCCGATCACTTCCATTTCGACCTGATGCAGCGCCGCAGCGCTACCGCGCCTGCAAATAAGCCCGGCGCAATGCCGGGCTTGACGATGTTTATTCTTCAGGCGGCACCGGTGTCGGCTTGCCGTCCGCATCCAGAGAAACCATAATGAATTCAGCATGGGTAACGAGGTCGCGCTTGTCGCTGAGATAGCGTTTCGCCCACGCCTCGACCCGCAGCGTGATGGACGTACGGCCTACCCGCGTTATATCCGTATAGACGCAGAGTGTGTCACCGATCTTCACCGGTCGGGCGAATGACATTTCGCGCACCGCCGCTGTCACCGTGCGCCCCTTGGCGCGCTCGGCAGAACGGATGCCAGCGGCCATATCCATCTGCGCCATCACCCAGCCGCCGAAAATATCATAGGCTGAATTGGCGTCCTTGGGCATGGCGGAAACGCGGATGGTCAGCGATCCCGTCGGCTCGTTCGCGTCACTCATGATGGGATGTCCTTTCTGGATTAGAGCGCATCCCGAAAAGTGTAAAACGATTTTCGGAAAAGATGCGCGTCAAAACAAATAGATGAAACGCCGATCTGATCCTATCAGATCGAAACGCGCTCTAATGAGTCGCGGCAAAGTATGGGACAAGGCTTCAGCGAAGAAAAGTCCGCCAGTAACGGGTTTGCTCCTGACAGCCTTCTGTCAGGAGCAAACCGGATATGGAAGGCATGCGGAGGATTTCGCTTTCACACTCTTTTCATTTGAACGCTGAAATTCCATATTGGAAGCATGTTGCGGAAAAGTGGAAACCGGTTTTCGCTTAAGAGCCTGAATCAAAAGCGGCATGTGCGTGCGAAAATGGTGATTTTCGAGTACCGGAGCGGAGCGTACTTAAGGTACGTGAGCACTGGAACGCAGAAAAATCGCCATTTGTAGCCGCACAGGGCGACTTTTGGAACAGGCTCTAGGACATGCGGTAACAGTATAGGGTCATGGCTTCCTCAAAAGACAAACACTCCCAGGATTCGCACAACAAGGCTGGCGGCTTCGGTGAAGCGCCGCGTTCAGATGGTTTCGGCGAAACGCCTCAGGCCGGGTTTTCCGGCGCGCCCCTAACCGGCTCCCCTTTCTGGCTCCATCGCCGACTGGGCGAAGGAGATCGGCGACGAAGCTGCAAAGCCCGCGCCAAGGCAGCGAAGCAGCCCAAAAGATTCCCGAGCGCAGCAAGGAAGCCTCGCGCACGGGGCGCGGCACGTCGATGGGTGGTGCCGCATCCGCGAAGGAACGCGCAGCAGCTGGCCTCAATCCGGTAGCCGGTCTCGATATCAGTCTGGAAGACGCCACCGGCCTCAATGCCTCCGGCGCGACGGCGACGGTTCAGGCCCTGTCGGACCTGATTGCTTCCGGCAATCCGCTGTTCAAGAATGGCGAATTGTGGACGCCCCACCGCCCCGCCCGCCCGGAAAAATCCGAAGGCGGCATCGCCATCGAGATGGAAACCAGTTTCGAGCCATCCGGCGACCAGCCGACGGCCATTCGCGATCTGGTGGAAGGGCTGAAGAATGACGACCGCACGCAGGTTCTGCTCGGCGTCACCGGCTCGGGCAAGACCTTCACCATGGCGCAGGTCATCCAGCGGACGCAGCGCCCCGCCCTGATCCTCGCGCCCAACAAGACCCTGGCCGCGCAGCTTTACGGCGAGTTCAAGAGCTTCTTTCCGAACAATGCCGTCGAATATTTCGTTTCCTACTACGATTATTACCAGCCGGAAGCCTATGTGCCGCGCTCGGACACCTATATCGAGAAGGAATCCTCCATCAACGAGCAGATCGACCGGATGCGCCATTCGGCCACCCGCGCGCTGCTCGAACGCGACGATGTGATTATCGTCGCCTCCGTATCGTGCATCTACGGTATCGGATCGGTGGAAACCTATACGGCCATGACCTTTGAAATGAAGATCGGGGACCGGCTCGACCAGCGCCAGCTTCTCGCCGATCTCGTGGCCCAGCAATATAAGCGGCAGGATATCAATTTCGTGCGCGGCTCGTTCCGCGTGCGCGGCGACACGATCGAATTGTTCCCGGCCCACCTTGAGGACCGCGCCTGGCGCATTTCGCTGTTCGGCGACGAGATCGAGAGCATCACCGAGTTCGATCCGCTGACCGGCCAGAAGACCGGCGACCTGAAATCGGTCAAGATCTACGCGAATTCGCACTATGTCACGCCGCGCCCGACGCTCAATCAGGCGATCAAGTCGATCAAGGAAGAGCTGAAGCACCGCCTTGACGAACTGACCCGCGCCGGTCGCCTGCTGGAAGCGCAGCGCCTCGACCAGCGCACGACCTTCGATCTGGAAATGCTGGAAGCAACCGGCTCCTGCGCGGGCATTGAAAACTATTCGCGCTATCTGACCGGGCGCAATCCCGGCGAGCCGCCGCCGACGCTGTTCGAGTATATTCCCGACAATGCGCTGGTTTTCATCGACGAAAGCCACGTCACGGTTCCGCAGATCGGCGGCATGTATCGCGGCGACTTCCGCCGCAAGGCAACACTGGCCGAATACGGTTTCCGCCTGCCGTCCTGCATGGACAACCGCCCGCTCCGCTTCGAGGAATGGGACGCCATGCGCCCGCAGACCATCGCCGTTTCGGCAACGCCTGGCGGCTGGGAAATGGAAGAAGCGGGCGGCGTGTTCGCAGAACAGGTCATCCGCCCGACCGGACTGATCGATCCGCCGGTCGAAATCCGCCCAGCCAAGACGCAGGTGGACGACGTGCTCGGCGAAATCCGCGACACAGCGGCAAAGGCTACCGCACGCTGGTCACGGTGCTGACCAAGCGCATGGCAGAAGACCTCACCGAGTATCTGCACGAACAGGGCGTGCGCGTTCGCTACATGCACTCCGACATCGACACGCTGGAGCGTATCGAGATCATCCGCGACCTGCGCCTCGGCGCTTTCGATGTGCTGGTCGGCATCAACCTCCTGCGCGAAGGTCTCGACATTCCCGAATGCGGCTTTGTCGCCATTCTCGACGCCGACAAGGAAGGCTTCCTGCGTTCGGAAACCTCGCTGATCCAGACCATCGGCCGCGCGGCGCGCAATGTCGACGGCAAGGTCATTCTCTACGCCGACAATATCACCGGCTCGATGCAGCGTGCCATGGACGAAACCAGCCGCCGCCGTGAAAAGCAGGTTGCTTATAATGAAGAACATGGCATCACGCCTGCTTCGGTGAAGAAGAATATCTCGGATATTCTCGGTTCGGTCTACGAGCGCGATCATGTCCGCGCCGATATTTCCGGCTTCGCGGAAGAAGGCGCGATGATGGGCAACAACCTTGCCGCCCATCTGGAGCATCTGGAAAAGCAGATGCGCGACGCGGCTGCCGATCTCGACTTCGAAAAGGCCGCGCGCCTGCGCGACGAAATCAAGCGCCTGCGTGAGACGGAACTGGCTATTGCCGACGATCCGCTGGCACGCGAATTCGAGGCGGGCGATGCGGGTGCAGGCCGCAACAAGGGCAAGCCCACCGGCAATTCGCGTTTCCGCAAGCCTGCACTGGATGAAATGGGCGCGGACACGACCCGCCCGCTCGGCAAGCCGTCATTGTTCCAGAAGCCGTCGCTCGATGATATGGGACCGGGCACCGACATGGCGAAACCGCTCTTCCGCAAGAACACGCTCGACGAAATGACGGTCAAGCGGACCGAAGTGCCTAGCGGCGGGAACGACGCGGCGATCCGCCGTGAGCGCGCAGGCATCGGGTCTTACGAAGACCCAGCCGAAACGGCACGCAAGAAACGCCGCCCCGGCAAGACAGGCCGTCCGGGGCGGTGACGAACCTATTCATGAACTGAAATGGAAAGGGTCGCATCTTGCGGTCCTTCCATTCACTCACTCTTCCAATCTACCGGCACTGCCCGCTATTCATGATGCGATAGCCTGCACGATCGGCTTCGCAACGGTTGGAGAATGTGCGCCGTTCGTTACCGCGTCTTGCGCAAACGGGCATATATTCCCGCGTGCAGGCGCCCATGCCCGGCCTGCCTGGCCTGTTGCCCTGATGCGGCGGACGCATTCCGCCCGCACCGCCCCATCCCGGACCCGGCCTCGATCCGCATTGGCCGTTTGCGATGACGCGATAGCCTTCCGCTCTCGCCTGACAGGAATTGCCGAATGTCTTGCGCGAAGAGCCGCGCGTGGCGCAGACAGGCGCATAGATCATCGGACACATCTGCGGCTGTGACGGCCCCGGCCGAACTGGTGGACGATAATCCGGCCCGCCTTCGGCCACGCAACCCGCGAGAAGCAGCGCGCCTGCAAGCACAGCCAATTGTTTGAAACGATGAAATTGCATTTTCCTCTCCCTTTGTCCCGATCATCAACATGGCGCAACCTTCAACAAGGGCAAGTCTTTTGCAAAAGTGCAAAACCTAGCGGACCATATCGACAACCCGCCCATATGCTTTACCTTGGCCGAAGTTGAGGGGCGGAACAGGCAACATGAATCGTTACCGGCACAGCATAGCGTTTATCCTGGCTTCGCAGCTTTTCAGCCTGCCTTTCGGCGTCGCCTCGTCTCATGCGGCCAGCGAACCGAACCCGCCGGTCTACGCGCCGCCCTTGCCACCGGAGAAGAAGGCGCCAACCGTCAGCCGCATCTGCCAGCTCATCGGCGCCAATGCCGACGCCCACGGCATTCCGCGCGATTTCTTCGCCCGGCTGATCTGGAAAGAAAGCCGTTTCGATCATAGGGCCGTCAGCCCGGTCGGTGCCGAGGGCATTGCGCAATTCATGCCATATACGGCGAAGGAACGCGGACTTGCCGATCCCTTCGACGTCGAACAGGCCATTCCAGCTTCAGCCAATTTTCTGCGAGACCTGAAAGGCGCCTTCGGTAATGGGGCCTTGCAGCCGCCGCCTATAATGCAGGAGCCGGGCGCGTTTCGAACTGGATGCGTTCAGGCGGGTTTCTGCCGCTCGAAACGGAAAACTACGTTCTCGATATTACCGGCGCGCCTGCCGACGATTTTGCCGCCGGCAAGGAGATCGTAAATCGCCCGCTGGATCCAAAACTCGCATTCAATGAGGCATGCAAGCGTCTGCCGATCATCCGCAGCGCCACCATTCCAATGTCGCGTGTGAAACCGAAGCCCTGGGGCATACAGGTCGCAGGCAATTTCCGCCGCAGTGCTGCCGTCAATCAATGGGCGCGCCTGCGCAAGCAATTCAGCACCGTACTTGCCGGCCACGATCCTGTCATCAGCCGGATACGGACGCCGATGGGACGGCGCGGCATCTATGCCGTACGTATCGGCGCCGACAGCCGCAGCGAAGCCGACCGTATTTGTGCGAGACTGCGCGCCGCCGGTGGTGCATGCATAGTTTCGCGCAATCGATGAGTTGGCAAAGACATATCTCATTATATTCTTGATGTATTAGAGATAGCCTGTTCTGTTTTGGAAATGGGAATGTGATTTTCTTGAAACAATCGTAAAAATTATGACGATACCGGTTCAAAGATAACCAATCATGTCCTCCTCAAAGAATTTGCTTGCCAAATACCGCTTCATAGATCAGTCTTCGCCTGTTCGGGCATTTAGCGAACAAATGGAAGACTGGAAGAACGGCGTGCCGGGGCCGCTATAAGTTCCGGGTCGAAGGCTCCCTTCGGCAATGATCGGTTCCTTCCCAATGTCGAGAACTGCCTGCATAACCCTCTGCCGGGTGTGTGGTGCACTTGGCAGAATTTATAATACCATCGTCTCCAACAAGAGCGGTGGCGCCAAGGAAAAGGAACGGATCCCATGGCACAGACCGGACAGGTCAAATTCTTCAATACCGAAAAAGGCTTCGGTTTCATCAAGCCGGATGATGGTGGCGCGGACATTTTCGTACACATCTCCGCAGTACAGGCTTCTGGCCTCACCGGCCTCGCAGACAATCAGAAGGTTTCCTACGAGACGGAACCGGATCGTCGCGGCAAAGGCCCCAAGGCCGTGAACATCACCGTTACCGGCTGATTGTTCATAAAAGAACCTACCCTTTGCCCCGGCTTTTGCCGGGGTTTTTATTGCCCGTACCAACCATCCGCCAGTCACATCAAGGCGCTAAGAGCCTGAAGCAAAAACAAGCCCAATCGCCGCTCGGGGCTTAACCAGACCCCCATGAACCATATTCGGGCGGCTTGGGTATCAGGCGCGAAATATTACAGATACTGCGTGTAATTTACCGGAAACTGACGGCTTTCGGCCGCCCTTCACCATTGTTCAGCCTCCATTCATGTCGAAAGAGTTAATCACCTATTCATAAACGATACGCCCGTGCCCGTTTGGCAAACGTATCGGAAGAATTGCAGTCAAGCTTCTGAAGGAGCGAACAATGAACCGATTTGCAAAGACAGCCATTCTGGCAGCGGCATCGCTTGCGGCAATTGCCGCCCCGCTTGCAACCGCATCGGCGGATTCCTGGGGTCGCCGTGGTTGGGACCGCGGCTGGGATCGCGGCGGCTGGGACCGTCCCTATTATCGTCACCGCCACCGGAGTAATGGCGACGCCGTCGCTGCGGGCGTGATCGGCCTTGCAGCGGGCGCCCTCATCGGCAGCGCGCTGAGCCAGCCGCAACCGACCTATGTGCAGCCTGCACCGGTCTATGCACCGCCTCCGCCGCCGCCAGCCTATTACCCTGCGCCTCCGACCCGCAGCGTAACCTATCGGGTCGGTTATGAGCCATGGAGCCGCGGCTGGTATCAGTATTGCTCCGACCGTTACCGGTCGTTCAATCCGAATACCGGCACCTATCGCGGTTATGACGGGCGCGACCACTTCTGCTCGGCCAACTGAGACGGAACAAGTCAAAAGCCGCCTTTAAAGGCGGCTCAGATTGATTACAAACCCCTCGATTTTTGGAAGCAGTCAAAAATGAGGGGTTTTGATTCCGATTTGTTCACGTTCTGAATCTGGGACGTTCCGTGAATCTGAGGTCATTTTGACCCTGCCGGAGGTTTGTCAGCAGCCTGAGCCGCCTTTAAAGGCGGCTTTTACTATGCATATCCAATGTCGTTCAAAAACGGATTGGAGCGCCGCTCATCGCCAAACCGACTGCCGGGGCCATGTCCGCAGATGAAGCCGATATCATCACCGAGCGGCAGCAGCTTTTCCTTGATGGAGCGAATCAGCGCCGCGTGGTCACCGCCCGGCAGATCGGTACGTCCGACCGAGCCGTTGAAAAGCACGTCACCAACAATCGCAAACCGCGCCTCGGGGCTGAAAAACACAACATGCCCCGGCGCGTGGCCCGGCGTATGGAAGACGTCAAACTCATGCCCGGCGACGGAAACCTTGTCCCCTCCTCCAGCCAGCGATCCGGCGTCACATTGCGCACGCCTTCGGTGATGCCGTATTTCAGGCCAGCCGTTTCCAGATTGTCGAGCAGGAACTTGTCGTCCTTATGCGGGCCGATAATCTCAACATCCAGCGCTTCCTTGAGATCAAGCGCGGCGGCGGCATGATCGATATGACCATGTGTGATCCAGATAGCCTCGACATCGATCCCCTGGGATTCGATGGCTTCCCTGATGCGAGCAAGATCGCCGCCGGGATCGATCACAACACCCTTCTTGGTCTCACTGTCGAACAGAATGGTGCAATTCTGCTGAAAAGGCGTGACGGGAACGATAATGGCCTGCAATTGCCCCATGTTCTTGACTCCACTCGAATACATTGCGGTCTGGAAGACGCTTTCCGACACAGAGATAGTGTTCCCTGCCCGTCAGGTGAAGCTTTAAATAGATACGGGCGGCTGAACGCCGCCCGTTTTCCTCTCCAGGATTGTTCAGGGCTCCTCACCGAAAACCGTTTCACGGTCTTCGGTACGCGCCCCGACAGTTCGTCTTGCCGATCGTCCCCACAATCAGGCGAAATCAGGCCTTGGCGGCCATCGCGTTCTTGATCAGGCCCACAATAGCCGTGAGCACGACACCGCCAACGCCGCCGCCTGCCAGCTGGCCGACAACACCGTTGAGAACAGAATCGAGGCCACCGCCCGACAACATCGGAAGCAGCTGACCGAGGATGACACCACCGATGCCGCCTGCCACCGTGTTACCCGTGGTGCCAAGACTGATATTCTTGACTGCGCCTGCAATGTTGCCGCCAACTGCGCCAGCAACTAGCTGGAGAATGATAGGTAGTAGAGATTCCATAATCGTCACCCCATCTGAGTTTTAAACCGGAATAGCGCGACTCCGGCAAAAAATCTTGTGCCTAAACCATCCAATGTCAAACAATAAGCGACAGAATAACAAAAAGCGGCCCGAAAGCCGCTCTTTTTCTGTTTACAACTCAGTTATTCCGCTGCTGCCCGCTTAGGCTGGACTTCGACAGAATAGTCATTCATTAGAACATTTGTAATTTCTGAAGGCTTAAACCGGTATTGACCAATCTCGGATACCGGCGTCACTTCCGCTGCCGTTCCGCACAGGAAGCATTCGGAAAAACCGGCAAGTTCTTCCGGCATGATTACCCGCTCGATGACTTCAATGCCGCGGCGCTTGGCAAGATCAATGATCGTCCGGCGTGTAATACCGTCGAGGAAACAGTCCGGCTTGGGCGTGTGAAGCGCTCCGTCCTTCACGAAGAAAACATTTGCACCGGTTGCTTCTGCAACCTGCCCACGCCAGTCGAGCATCAACGCATCGGCATAGCCCTTGGCTTCTGCTGCATGTTTGGAAATCGTGCAGATCATATAGAGGCCGGCGGCCTTCGAGCGAGACGGCGCGGTGCGCGGGTCCGGGCGACAATATTCTGCGATATCGAGCCGGATACCCTTCATCTTTTCTTCGGGCGAGAAATAGCTCGGCCATTGCCAGATGGCGATGGCAAGATGAATGCGGTTGTTCTGCGCCGAAACGCCCAGCGATTCCGAACCGCGCCAGGCAATCGGGCGCACATAAGCATCTTCAAAACCCTGCTTCTTGAGAAGTTCACGGCAGGCATCATTGATTTCAGCAACGCTGAAGGGAATCTCGAAGCCGAGAATACGCGCGGATTCGTGCAGGCGTTCTGTATGCTCATTGAGCTTGAAGATCTCGCCGCCATAGGCACGCTCGCCTTCAAACACGGCGCTCGCATAATGAAGGCCATGGGTCAGCACGTGAATTTTCGCATCTTTCCAGTCGACGAATTCGCCGTCCAGCCAGATAAACCCGTCTCGTTGATCGAATGGAATCGCAGCCATTTTCTTGCTCCTGAATATTTCGCGGCGCTGTCTCGAAACCGGTTTCCGGCCGGGCAAACTTTTCCGCGCCCCGTCTTCCCCAGCTAAATCAATGGACCGGAGCGGACGGCGACCTTTTTCCGCGCAATCGCTGGCCTTTTGTTCAAAATGCTTTGATGTCACGCAAACATATTGCGCGAATCCCAGGCGGAGCATGCATGGAAAGAAAATGAATCCTCCGGGATGGAACCCAGGGATGAAACATTGCGGAAGCCCGATCCCGTTAACGGAAGCCAGCCAGCGCAATATTCCTCCTCCATACATGCGTCAGCACAAACATTATTCCAAAAATCCAGCGCACGCTTATTGAAAATTATCTGGGCGATTGAATTATGTCAATAATACTGACATATTTAACGCAGCAGTACGGAGCACCGATGTGAATTCGACGAACGATATGAATTATATAAGCAATCCGTTGACGGCTGAGGAGGCTGCCGATCTCAACGTCATTGAGCTTTTGTTTTTTCCTATCGCGATTTCACCGCCGATCCTGATCTCATTCTGGAAAAGATCGGTTTCGGGCGGGCGCATCACCGTGTCCTATACTTCATCAACCGCAAGCCGGGCATGACGGTGGCCGAGCTTCTGGAAGTGTTGCGCATCACCAAGCAGAGCCTGTCGCGTGTGCTCAAACAGTTGATCGACACCGGCCATGTCGTTCAGGCCACCGGCCTGCACGACCGCCGCCACCGCAAGCTTTATCCGACGAAAAGCGGCCGTCAGCTTACGCTTGCGCTCGCCCTGCCCCAGTCGCGGCGCATCGCGCGCGCGCTGGAAGGCTGCACGCCGCAGGACCGCGAGGCAATCGAGCGCTTTATAATATGGTCAATCCCGAAAGGCGGGCGCAGATCGATGAATTTTCTGCCGGTGCCGGTAATGATTAGAGCCTGAATCAAAAGCGGCAGGCCGTGGTGAAAATGGTGATTTTCGAGTACCGGAGCGGAATGTACTTCCGAGCATAGTCCCGAAAAGTTATAGACTTTTCGGATAAGACTATGCGGCTAAGAAACATACATGAGCACTGGAACGCAGAAAAACGCCATTTGCAGACCGGCATGGCGACTTTGGAACAGGCTCTGAGATATTCGTGTTACATGCGGTTGCAGTAAGTGCTTGTATAAAAGCTTCGATGCAGGCAGTGAATAGACGCGCCGCATTCCAGTGGGTAATATGCCCGGCGACGCATGTTGCATTATAGTCGAACTGGAACGGAATGGGATCGAAAGACGCCATGGCTGCAGAAGAAGAAAAGACGCTCTCGGACGACGCGCCGCATCTCCTCGTCGTAGACGATGATACGCGCATCCGCAGCCTTCTCTCACAATATCTGACCAATAGCGGTTTCCGTGTCACCATGGCCGGAAGTGCTGCCGAAGCCCGCCGCAAGCTGGAAGGCATCGACTTCGATCTTCTGATCCTCGACGTGATGATGCCGGGCGAAACCGGCGTCTCGCTGACGCGCTCCTTGCGCGAGCAGAAGAATGTGCCGATCCTCATGCTCACGGCCCTGTCGGAAACCGACAGCCGCATCGATGGTCTGTCTGCCGGTGCGGACGATTATCTGCCCGCCGTTCGATCCGCGCGAACTGACATTGCGCATCAACAATATCCTGCGGCGTGGCGCAGTGCCCGCACAGCCGAAGATCGAGCAGATCGTGTTCGGCCCCTATACTTTCTTCATCCCGCGCCGTGAGCTGAAGAAGGGCACCGAAACAATCAAGCTGACCGATCGTGAGCAGGACATCATGTCGATCTTCGCCGAGCGTGCCGGTGAAACGATCCCCGCCACGAACTCACCGGTCAGGACGGCGATGTCGGTGAACGCACGATCGACGTGCAGATCAACCGTCTGCGCCGCAAGATCGAGCAGGATCCGGCCAATCCGGTCTGGCTCCAGACCGTGCGCGGCATCGGCTACAAGCTCAGCATCGAATAGCAAGGCGGCGGCAATCAGGAATAGCGCGATCAGAAAATGGTGTTTTCTCAAAACGCAGGGCGGTGTGTACAAACGGTACAGTCGCAATGTTGTTCATGGAAAGCGCAACCGTGCGGACTTAAAGCGTGTCGCATCTTATCGTACTCGTATGACACGCTTTAAGCTTTGTTTTCATGCATGTCTTTATCCCAAAACCGGTTCCCACTTTTGGGAGACATGCATTAGGGACGTTTTAACACGATGAAATCGCCCTTGAGAAAATTCTCCCGCTGGTTGGCGCGCATCATGCCGAAGGGGCTTTATGCGCGGTCGCTCATCATCATCATTGCTCCGATGGTTCTGCTCCAGTCCGTGATCGCCTATGTGTTCATGGAGCGTCACTGGCAGATGGTGACCGAACGACTGTCGACCGCCGTTGTGCGCGATATTGCGGGTATCATCGACATTCTTGAAACCTATCCGCAGGAACCCGGCTACGACAATCTCATCCGCATCGCAGCAGCGGCTGGCGCTGAACATTTCCATCCTGCCGCCCGATCCGCTGCCGCCGCCGGGACCAAAACCCTTTTTCGCCATTCTCGATTATTTTCTGAGTGAAGAGATTACCCGCCAGATCAATCGCCCATTCTGGGTGGATACAGTCGGCGATTCCGATCTCATCGAAATCCGCATCAAGCTTGAGGATAAGGTGTTGCGCGTCTTTGCGCGACGCAGCCAGGCCTATGCGTCCAATACAGGCATCTTCCTGACATGGATGGTCGGCACCGCGCTTGTTTTGCTGATTATCGCCATCGCCTTTCTGCGCAACCAGATCAAGCCGATCCAGCAGCTTGCGCAGGCCGCCGAAAGCTTCGGCAAGGGGCGCCCCATGCCGGAAGGTTTTCATCCGCGCGGGGCCGAGGAAGTACGTCGTGCGGGCATCGCCTTCATCCAGATGCGCTCGCGCATCGAGCGCCAGATCGAACAGCGCACCGCGATGCTATCCGGCGTCAGCCACGATCTGCGCACCATTTTGACCCGCTTCAAGCTGCAGCTTGCGCTGGCTGGTCACTCCATCGACACCGAGCCGCTCAATCAGGATATTGCCGACATGCAGACGATGCTGGAAGGCTATCTCGCCTTTGCGCGCGGCGAAGGAGCGGAGGAAACGGCAAGCTTCGACGTCACGAAGCTTTGCGAAAAACTGGAACACGAGGCACGCCTGCGAGCGCGGCTTCAAATATCATATTGAAGGCGACAGCGAGGTTTATGTGCGTCCAAACGCCTTCTCGCGGCTGGTCAGCAATCTGGTTTCAAACGCTTTCCGTCACGCACAGAATGTCGAACTGTCGATTTCGCATGTCGATGGCTGGCTGAAGGTCGTCGTGGATGATGACGGGCCGGGCATTCCGGAAGACCGCCGCGAAGACGTCTTCAAGCCTTTCGTGCGGCTGGATGAAGCGCGAACGCAGGATTCGGGCGGCACCGGCGGACTGGGGCTTGCCATTGCCCGCGACATCGCACGCAGCCATGGCGGCGACATTGCGCTGGAAGACGCCCCAACCGGCGGCCTGCGCGCCATCATCCATATTCCGGCTTAGGCGTTCTGTTGGCTAATAAAGCTTGCCGCCATTCGGCACAGGCTTGTCGATGGCTGCGAGAACCACTTCACCGTTTTCATCCGGCATACCAAGTGTCAGCACTTCCGACATGAAGGGGCCGATCTGGCGCGGCGGGAAATTCACCACGGCTATGACCTGTTTGCCGATGAGTTGTTCCGGCGTGTAGTGCCGGGTGATCTGGGCTGACGACTTCTTGATGCCGATCTTTTCGCCGAAATCGATCTTCAGCTTGAAGGCGGGCTTGCGTGCTTCGGGAAATGGCACGGCTTCCACGATGGTTCCGCTGCGGATATCGACCTTTTCGAAATCTGCCCAGGTGATGGTGGTTGCTTCGCTCATTCTCTCACTCCCCGGCCCTCTTTTCCGGCCTCGCAGAAAACCCGGCGCGAACGCCGGGCCAAAAATCAGTTATTGGATAGTCAGGCGCGACCAACCGTCTCGAACACCACGCTTTCAAGCGCCTCGCGCGCCGTAACGCCCGACCAGACCACGAACTGGAAAGCCTGGAAATAGGCTTCGCAGGCTTCCAGCGCTGCCGACAGCAACACTTCCACCTGACGGCTCGTCGGTTCCGCGCCGCCTGCCAGCAACAGCGACTGGCGATACATGATCGCGCCTTCCTGCTGCCAGAGATCGAAATGCCCCATCAGAAGCTTTTCATTGATGAGCGACAGCAGGCGCATCACTTCGTTCACACGCGGCTCGGCCACCTTGATGTCGAATGCGCAGGCCAGATGCAGTGCCTCGAAATCCTCCATCCAGGAAAACGAGATGTGATAGTCAGTCCAGTTGCCCGCAACCGAGATTGCGATTTCGTCGTCGCCAGTCCGCTCGAACGTCCAGTCGTTTGAATGCGCGACCTGTTCGATCACATCCACCGGATGTGCCTCACGTGCGAATTCAAGCTCAAGAAGGCTCATGTCCGTTTCCTGTTCTGGGAACCATCTGCCCCAGATGCTTCCTAATTCCCGGCGCGCAAGTCATTGCTCGCCCGTGCCGGCCACCGCGCAAGAACAAGCGCAGGAAAACAGGCACGAATTGATCGGTTGAGGAACCGGCATGCACGACGGCATGCAAGCGCCCCAATGGCACACGCACATACGCAACTGATACTGGAAAGCAGCCTGAAAGACGCGAAACCTGACACTCAGCCCCTCGCCGCCGCCTACATGACCGCGTTACGAATCATGTAGTGTTTTCAGTCTATTGATGCTGAATCTGAACGCCAGCCCCTTTTGAACAAAGAGCCGTGAAAGCATGTGGAAATATACGAGGGACCGACCGCGACCCTTGCCTTAACCGACTCTAAGACAAGGGTTTTGCCACTTGCGGCCTGTTAATAAATAATCAGGGATTATTTTTGGATTTTGCGGAAGATGAAGCCGATTTTGCCGGTTTGGCATCAGAATCAACTTCGAATTTCGCAAGACGCGCTTCGAGAGCTTCGATTCTGCCAGCAACGCGCTGTTTTCGGCGCGCGCCTTGATCGCCATTTCACGAACGGCTTCGAAGTCTTCGCGCTGCACCACGTCGAGCGTGTTCAGCACGCGCTCCCCTTGTGAACGCAACGCCGTTTCCACTTCACGGCGCACGCCTTGCGCAGCGCCTGCCGCATCCGTCACAAGCTTGGCGAGTTCATCGAGAACCCGGTTCTGTCCGCTGGTCATGGCATTCTTCCTTATTTCCAGGTGAGACCTGTTGAAAACATAAATTTGAAATAGGGCCGTCTCAGTTCCGATGCAAGCGCAGCTATAGAAAGTGATCGGGTTCGGCGTCTTTGAATCAATAATCATGGACCGCGCGAAAACAGCGGACTGCGGGAACCGCAGAAGAATGTACTTAAGGCTGCCTTAAGGGTACATGGGCACCCGAAGCGCATAAAACGCCATTTGCGGCAGACGGGAACAGCTTGACCGCAAAAGCTTCGTCCAGCATGTTCCGTCACAAAACGGAGTGATTTCATGATTGAGACGTTGCTGCCCGCATCGGCGCTCGCCTTCCCAATATCGATCCGGTGATTTTCCAGGTCGGACCGCTGGCGGTGCACTGGTACGGCCTCGGCTATGTCGTCGGCATCATGTTTGCCTGGTGGTACGGCAAGAAGCTTTTGCGCAGCCACCGCCTGTGGGCCGACAACCAGCCACCCATGGTGCCGGAAGCGCTCGATGATTTCGTGATCTGGGCAGCGCTCGGCGTCGTGCTTGGCGGGCGCATCGGCTACGTGCTCTTCTATAATTTCTCCTATTATATCTCCAATCCGCTCGCTATTCCGGCCGTGTGGGATGGCGGCATGTCGTTTCACGGCGGCATTCTCGGCACCACGCTTGCCATGATCCTGTTTGCCCGCTCGCGCGGCATCAAGGTCTGGAGCATGTTCGACACGATTGCCGCCGGTGTGCCCGTCGGGCTTGGCGTGGTGCGTGTCGCCAATTTCATCAATTCGGAACTCTGGGGCCGTGTCAGCGATGTGCCATGGGCGGTCTATTTCCCCAATGGCGGTCCGCTGCCGCGCCATCCGAGCCAGCTTTATGAAGCCTTCCTCGAGGGGCTTGTACTCTTCTTCGTGCTGTTCCTGCTCGTCTGGGTCGGGCGCAAACTGAAGAAACCCGGCTTCATCGCCGGTGCTTTCGTCACGGGGTACGGCCTCAGCCGCATCGTCGTCGAATTCTTCCGCGAGCCGGATGCTCAGCTCGGCTATCTCTTCGGCGGATGGCTGACCATGGGCATGGTCCTCTCGGTGCCGATGGTACTGATCGGGCTTTGGGCCATGTGGCGGGCAAACCGGGCAGCCGCCAAGGATGCCTGATCTTCCGCTGAAAGACCGGCTGAAACGCCTGATCGCCACTTCGGGGCCGATCAGCGTTGCCGATTACATGGCAGCCTGCCTCGGCGACCGCGAGGCCGGCTATTATACGACGCGCGAGCCTTTCGGGCGCGAGGGCGATTTCATCACCGCGCCGGAAGTGAGCCAGATGTTCGGCGAACTGATCGGCATCTGGTGCGTCAGCGCATGGGATGCGCTCGGACGCCCGGACACGATCGTGCTGTGCGAGATCGGCCCCGGCCGCGGTACGCTGATGAGCGACATGCTGCGCACCATCGGCAGGCTTGCTCCGCAAATGCTGGGCCATGCGCGTGTCGCCATGGTGGAAACCAGCCCGCGCCTTGTCGAAAAACAGAAGCAGAAACTCTCCGATGCGGGCGCGAAGATCGACTGGTTCGAGCGCTTTGCCGACATTCCCAACGGCCCTTTGATCCTTGTGACCAATGAGCTGTTCGACGCGATCCCGTTCCGGCAATTCGTCAAGGTCAATGGCCGCTTTGTCGAACGGATGATCGCGCTCGACGAAAAGAACGCGTTTCATTTCGTCAGCGGCGCGGGCGGCATCGATCCGGCGCTTTTGCCCGAGGGCCATGCGAAAGCCCCGAAGGCGCGATCTTTGAAGCAGCCCCGGCGCGCACTGCCTTGATGCAGGAAATCGCCAGCCGCATCGCGGCGACGCGGGAGCCGCGCTCAATATCGACTACGGCCATCTGGAATCCGGTTTCGGCGATACGCTGCAAGCCATGCTGAAACACGCCTATGACGACGTATTTGCCAATCCGGGCGTTGCGGACCTCACCAGCCATGTTGATTTCGACATGCTGAAAAGACCGCAACGGCCTGTGGTTGCAAGACCGGGACCATGACGCAGGGTGAATTTCTGCTCGCCATGGGCCTGATTGATCGCGCTGGACGGCTCGGCGCAGGCAAGGATGCGGCATTTCAGGAAAAATCCGGCAGGACGTGGAAAGACTGGCCGCACCCGATCAGATGGGAACCTTGTTCAAGGTGCTGGTCATCAGCGATCCCGACACAAAACTCATTCCTTTTGCAGTTCCATGACGGCGAAAGCTTCGATTGACAAGCAGACCCTCCTCCCCACCATCCCGCCGTTTACGAAAGCCATTAAGATGACCGACACCCCGCAACCGCTCCGCTCGCCTCTCCTTGAAAAGCCCGTTGGACAGAACGGGAAGCGGATTGCGCATGGCTTTTCACCCGCAAGGGCGGCGTTTCCGATGGCATCTATACGGGCCTGAATGTCGGCAGCGGTTCGAACGATGCGCCGGAAAAGGTTGCGGAGAATCGCCGTCGCGTCGCCGAAAACCTTGGCGTTGCGCCCGATCATCTCATGACCGTGCATCAGGTTCATTCGCCCGATGTGGTCCATGTCACCGAACCGTTCGGCGCCCCGCGCCCGAAGGCCGACGCCATGGTGACGAATGTTCCCGGCATCGCCCTTGGTGCGCTTTCCGCCGATTGCGGCCCGGTGCTCTTTGCGGATCACGAAGCGGGAATCATCGGTTCCGCCCATGCCGGATGGCGCGGCGCTTTTGCAGGCGTGCTGGAAAATACCATCGAAGCCATGATCGGGCTCGGTGCAAAGCGCGAGAATATCATTGCCGTTCTTGGGCCCACCATCGGGCCGGAAAACTACGAAGTCGGACCGGAATTCTACGCCGAATTCATCGGCAGGGACCCCAATTACACGGCCTATTTCCGACCTTCGGAAAAGCCGGAGCATCATCTGTTCGATCTCTGGACCTTCATCACCGACCGGTTGACGAAAGCCGGCGTACAGGCAGAATCCCTTCGCCAGTGCACCTATGCCGATGAGGAACAGTTCTATTCCTACCGGCGCACCACCCATCGCAACGAACCCGATTACGGGCGGCAGATTGCGGCGATCGCCATCATAGAAGACATCGCTATTAAAAAGACTAGGAGAACCGCATGGCCCTTCACTTCGAGCCGGAAGAATTCGCCGCACGTCGCGACCGTCTGATCTTGAAGATGGAGGAGGAAAAGCTGGATGCGCTTCTGCTGTTCGCGCAGGAAAGCATGTACTGGCTGACCGGCTATGACACGTTCGGATTCTGCTTCTTCCAGTGCCTCGTGGTGAAGGCAGACGGGTCGATGGTGCTGATGACGCGATCCGCCGATCTGCGGCAGGCACGCCATACGTCGAACATCGAGAACATCGTCGTGTGGACCGACCGCGACAATGCCAATCCGGCTTCCGATCTGCGCAATATCCTGACGGAACTCGACCTTCTCGGTACGCGGATCGGGATCGAATATCAGACGCACGGCCTCACCGGCGCCAATGCCCGCAAGCTCGACGAACAATTGCAAAGCTTCGCCAAGCTTTACGATGCATCCGGCATGGTGGACCGGCTGCGCCTTCTCAAAAGCCCTGCGGAAATCGCCTATGCCAAGCGCGCCGCAGAACTCAGCGACGATGCGCTTGACGCCGCTGTGAAACTCACCAAGGCAGGCGCGAGCGAGGCCGATATTCTGGCTGCGATGATGAGCGCCAATTTCGCGGGCGACGGCGATTTTCCCGCCAACGAATATATCATCGGCTCGGGCGACGACGCCCTGCTCTGCCGCTACAAATCCGGTCGGCGCAAGCTCAAGCAAGAACGACCAGCTCACACTCGAATGGTCGGGCGTCTTCCGTCACTACCATGCGCCGATGATGCGCACGCTGATCGTCGGAAAACCGACCGCGCATCATCTGGAACTCTATGCCGCCGCGCGCGAGGCACTGGAAGCCGTCGAAGCAGCGATGACGCCCGCCTCGACATTCGGCGACGTCTTCGACGCACATGCACGGACCATGGAAGCCCATGGCCTCACCCGCCACCGGCTCAATGCCTGCGGTTATTCCGTGGGCGCGCGCTTCACGCCATCATGGATGGACCCGCAGATGTTTTATGCCGGAAACCCGGAAAGCATCCAGCCGGATATGACGCTTTTCGCGCATATGATTATCACGGATTCCGACACGCAGACCGCAATGACGCTGGGGCAGACATATCTCACGACGAATGGCGCGGCAGAGCCATTATCCCGCCATTCTCTTGATATGATTGTCAAATGAGGCGTAATCGGCGATAAAGCGGCACATTGAGAAAGATTGACAGGATTTTTCAAACTGAAAATGCCCTACCGCAGAGAATCTGCGCCTTCAGGAGCATGAAGCCGAACATGAACAAGGCACGTCTTTCAACGATGTTGCTGCTGGCCGGAGCGCTTACGAGCCTGCTCGCCGCCTGCAACAGCACCGAATCCGCTCTGAATGTACAAGGTAGCAATCAGAGTTCTGGGCAGAGTTCCGGGCAGAGTTCTGGGCAAACCGTTGCACCTGCGACGACACCGGGCACCCCGGCGACGGGCGCCGCTCCCGTGCAGCCTGCGGGAACAACCCCGCCTGCAACGACCACGCCAGCGGCACCGCAGCGCAGTGCGGCGCTCAAGCCGGGCAAACTGCATATTGCCCCGATTGTCGGTGCACCGGTCAATGTGGTGACACCTCTCACCCACCGCATGAATGACGACGCCAAGACGAAGGGCATTGAGCTTGCAGGCAATAACGACCCCAGTGCTGCCTATGTCATGAAGGGCTATTTCTCTGTTCTTTCGGAAGATAACCAGACGACCGTGCTTTATGTCTGGGACGTTCTGGATGCTTCCGGCAACCGTCTCCACCGCATACAGGGACAGGAAAAGGTTCAGGGCGCCGCTGCAGACTCATGGAGCGTCGTTCCGGCTTCCGCCATGCAGGCAATCGCCGACCGCACCATGCAGGAATATTCGACCTGGCTTGCGGCAAATCGCGCATAGAAACTTGCTTTGGCAGCAAAAGACTGAAATCTTTTGCTGAATCATGTTTGCCTACTGTGGGAAAGCCGGAAAACCGGGCTTTTACTGCAATTGTGTTCCCGAGGGCCTTGCAATGGCGATGACTCTTGCAATAGGCCCCACATCCGAAAGAAAACCTTGCAAGCTGCAGTACTTAATTCCGTCAAAAGTACGCAGCTTAAAGTTTTAAGAGATTACGTCCGTTCCGGCGGACTGTTGCGACAGAACCAAACTGCAAACCGCGACCGCATCGGCGTCAGAGGCAAAAGAATGAAACTTTTCGCAGGCAACTCCAACCGGGTTCTTGCCGAATCCGTTGCTCAATATCTCAACATTCCACTCGGCAAGGCCAGCGTCCGTCGCTTCGCCGATCAGGAAATTTTCGTAGAGATTCAGGAAAACGTGCGCGGCGAAGACGTATTCGTTCTGCAATCGACTTCCTACCCGGCAAATGATCACCTGATGGAACTGCTCATCATGATCGACGCCTTCCGCCGCTCCTCGGCCCGTCGCATCACCGCCGTCCTGCCCTATTTCGGCTATGCCCGTCAGGACCGCAAGCCCGGCCCGCGCACGCCGATCTCGGCAAAGCTCGTCGCCAACCTCATCACCGAAGCCGGCGCAAGCCGCGTTCTGACGCTTGATCTTCATGCCGGTCAGATCCAGGGCTTCTTCGATATCCCCACCGACAACCTCTATGCCGTTCCGGTCATCGCCCGCGATGTGAAGGCCAATTACGCCACCGGCAATTGCATGGTCGTTTCGCCTGACGTTGGCGGCGTGGTGCGCGCCCGCTCATTGGCCAAGCGTATCGATGCGCAGCTTGCCATCGTCGACAAGCGCCGCGAACGTCCGGGTGAATCGGAAGTCATGAACGTCATCGGTGAAGTGGCCGGCAAAGATTGCCTGCTGTTCGACGATATCGTCGATTCCGGCGGCACGCTCTGCAACGCAGCCGAGGCCCTGCTGGCCAAGGGCGCGAACAGCGTTACCGCCTATATCACGCACGGCGTTCTGTCCGGCGGCGCGGTCGCCCGTATTGCCTCATCGAAGCTGAAGGAACTGGTCATCACCGATTCCATCCAGCCGACCACCGCCATCAACGATGCACCGAATATCCGCGTGCTGTCGATCTCGGACCTGATCGGCGAAGCCATCGCCCGCACGGCGGCGGAAGAATCCGTTTCGAGCCTGTTCGACTAAAACACCAGCCGGATTACAATTCCGAGACATGCCGCCAGCAACAGCACGAGCGGCATGTTCATTTTGAAGACGACAAGCAACAATGCCGCCGCGCCTGCGATCAGGACGGCGGCATTGTCTATTGTGCTCCAGACTGGAAGCGGCAATGTGACGGGGCCGACAGCCTGCTCCACCACCTGCGAAAACAGGACGTGCAGCGAGAACCACAGCGCCAGATTGGCGATCACGCCGACAACCGCAGCGGTGATCCCGCCCATCATGGCCGACAGCCAACGCACATGACGCAGCCGCTCCACGAAAGGCGCGCCCGCCAATATCCAGAGAAAGCAGGGCACGAAGGTAAACCACAGCGCGATCAACCCGCCGAAAAAGCCGCCCATAAGCGGCGGCAGGCCGACAGGTTCGCAGCTCCCACGAAGCCGACGAAGACCAGCACGAGGATCAGCGGTCCCGGCGTGGTTTCCGCCAGACCAAGCCCGGTCAGCATTTCGCCCGGCTTCATCCAGCCGAAATGCTCGACCGCCTGCTGCGCCGTATAGGAAAGCGCTGCATAAGCGCCACCAAAGGTCACCGCAGCCAACTTCGAGAAGAAAGCCGCTTCCTGCGCGAAAACATGCGCGCCGCCAAAAGCGAAAAAGAGCCCGAGCAAAGGCAAAAGCCACAACCCGCCCCAGATGAGCGTCTGCTGCATGAACTCGCGCAATGCGCCGGGCGTCGCATCCCCAAAACGGTTGCTGCACTCTTCCCTGAACGACATGTCGTAGTCCACCTGCAACAGCCGCGAGCAGAACGACGAGCGGAAACGGCAGTTTCAGGAAGGCTATCGCAATGAATGCCGCGATCGCCACCGCATATGAAAACCCGAGGCCAACGTCCGTTTGGCCATGCGGTAGAGCGCTTCGAAAACCACGGCCAGCACCGCCGCCTTGAGCCCGAACAACAGTCCGGCAACGATATCGACATGCCCAAAGGCGATATACAGCGCCGACAAAGCAAGCATGACGACAGCGCCCGGCAGCACGAACAACAGCCCCGCCAGCAGGCCGCCGCGCCAGCCTTTCACCGCCCAACCGGAATAGGTCGCAAGCTGCATGGCTTCCGGTCCCGGCAGCAACATGCAGAAATTGAGCGCATGGATCAGCCTCTCCTGATCCATCCATTTCTTCTCATCCACCAGCACGCGTTGCAGCATGGCGATCTGCGCCGCAGGACCGCCGAAGGATAGAAGCCCGATCTTGCCGAATGTCGTGAATAATTCTTTGAAACCGGGCTGTTCTGCTGGCTCTGTCACGTGACTGTCCTGATTGATTCCACCGCAAGCTGTCGGCGATAATCATTACAGGTTCATGACGGTCTTCACAGTCTACTCAGCCGCAGCCCCTCTTCCGCCAGATCATCCGGAGCATTCGGATCGCCCGGCGCGGTCTCACAGGCGAGATCGGGGAAATTGACGATGCGCATTCCCTTGAAATCGTTGCGCACAACCAGAAGCCCGCGCTCCTCGAAATAGGTCAGCAGACGCCGGGCCCGGCTGAACGAATGCGTGCCATAGGCGCGCGCCAGCGCCGCATCGGAAGGGCAAGGCGCGCCGGTGACAGCCGCCTGCGCCACGATCAGGAACACGCCCTGAACATCGTCGGTGAGGCTTTCCGAAAGCGACAGCGCCTGCTGCCATGTCTCGCCGTTGGCGACATCACTTTCGATACTGGCTTGCGCCACCGCCAGCCTGCGCCGAAAGGCGGGCAGCGCCAGCGGCTCGCCCGGAACGCGGTGAATGCGGCAGCGCACCAGAAAATCCTGATAGAGAACGGCCACAGACCGGAACGAAGCTTCCGGATCGTCCACGATCTCGCGCATCACCTTTTCCAGAAGCTCCTCGCGTTCGGCTTCCACAATGCCGGGGAAAAGCGGCGCTTCGACTGGTTCTGCCTCGGGCTTGGGCTTGGCCACCTGGGCCAGAATTTCCGCCGTCGATGGCGGCGGCGGTGGAGGCGGCACGCGGCGCGCCACGGTGCGTATCTCTTCCGGTGCAGGCGTGAAAATCAGATCGCGCGCATCTTCCGGCGCATCGGGAAGCGGCATCAGTTTCGGCGAAGAGGACCGTGCCGAAGTTTCCACCTTGCCGATCTTGATCGGCAAGGGACGGCGCGACAATGCAGGGCCAAGCGCCACAAAATGTCCGCGCTGCAAATCGCGGAACATTTCAGCCTGGCGGCGCTCCATGCCGAGAAGATCGGCGGCGCGCGCCATATCGATATCGAGAAAGGTACGCCCCATCAGGAAATTGGAGGCTTCGGCAGCAACGTTCTTGGCGAGCTTCGCCAGTCGCTGCGTGGCGATGACACCAGCCAGCCCGCGCTTTCGTCCGCGGCACATGAGATTGGTCATAGCGCCCAGCGAAAGCTTGCGCGCTTCGTCCGACACTTCGCCTGCGGCAGCGGGCGCAAAAGCTGCGCCTCATCCACAACCACCAACATCGGATACCAGTAGTCGCGCTCCGCATCGAAAAGACCGCCAAGAAAAGCCGCAGCCGAGCGCATCTGCTGCTCGACGTCCAGCCCTTCCAGATTGAGCACGACTGAAACGCGATGCTGGCGGATACGTCCGGCAATGCGGGTCAGTTCGGCTTCGGTACGAGCGGCGTCAACAACGACATGGCCGTAAAGATCGGCCAGCGTGACAAAGTCCCCTTCCGGGTCGACGATGCACTGCTGCACCCATTGCGCGCTCTGTTCCAGCAGGCGGCGCAAAGATGCGACTTGCCGGAACCGGAATTGCCCTGCACGAGCAGGCGCGTGGCGAGAAGCTCTTCAAGATCAAGCATGGCCTGCTTGCCACCGCCAAGCGCCGCTGCCGAGGCAGAACCGCTACCAGTGACGGAACCCATGTCGATACCGACCTGCATCTCGCCTCCTTGTTTCAACATTGCAGGAACAGACGACTCGCGCGGCCTCACCGCCAGTCGATCAGGCATTCGCTTAACACTTTTGCGGCTGTCATTGCCACCCGTTAAGACAAATGCCCACAGATGCCGGGCAGTAGATTTCAACCAAAAGTTTTGATAGCAATCTTTTCAGGGGCAAAAGCAGCAAGCGTCCAGCCAGCGGGCGCGTCGGGGAGGATGGGAGCCTGTTTCAAAAGCGGCATGTGTGCGCGAAAATGGTGATTTTCGAGTACCGGAGCGCAATGTACTTTTGGGTACATGAGCACCGGAACGCAGATAAATTGCTCTTTGCAGCCCGGCATCACGAAGAATGCAATTGTAGTGTTAGAATAAAGAAAACCCGCACCAACTGGCAAGCCGCAGTGCGGGTACAGATCTTTATCTAAGAATACGGTAGCTGGAGTTCGCGCTTCAGCTACCGATCCGAATATAGGCCGTCCGGATCATTTTTTCAACCATGGCCTGTCAGTCTCCGCGCGAAGGCAAATCCAAAAACTTGCGCCGCCGCACGCTATGGTCTATAGCCACCGCCATCCGCGTAGACACCCTTGGAGGCAACGCGGAATGGAGCGGTCCGGTCTTTCACCCTGTGACAGACGATACGGGCTGTTTCATGTCGTTTGTTGAAGCATGATCCCGAAAAGTGGAAACCGGTTTTCGGACAAGATCATGCGCGGAAAACAAGCGACACTCCAGTAACATTGAAAGGAAATGCCATGAGCGAATCTTACGTGCTCAAGGCCGATCTGCGTACCCGGGTTGGTAAGGGGTCCTCCCGCGAACTGCGTCGCAACGGCCAGATTCCTGCAGTCATCTATGGCGACAAGCAGGAACCCCTCGCAATCGCCGTCTCCTACAAGGAGATTTTCTACAAGATCCATGGCGGTGGTTTTAAGACCACGGTTGCCACGATCGAAGTAGACGGCAAGAAGATTCAGGTCCTCCCGAAGGACTACCAGCTGGATCCGGTCCGCGACTTCCCGCAGCATGTCGACTTCCTGCGCGTTTCCGCGAAGTCGGTCGTCCACGTGAATGTTCCGGTTCACTTCAAGAACGAAGAAGCAGCTCCGGGCATCAAGCGCGGCGGCGTTCTCAACATCGTTCGCCACGACGTTGAACTGATCGTTCCGGCCAATGCAATTCCGGAAGCACTCGAATTCGACCTGACCGGCCTCGAAATCGGCGACTCCGTCCACATTTCGGCAATCAAGCTGCCGAAGGGCGTAACGCCTGCCATCCAGGATCGCGACTTCACCATCGCCACCATTGCTGCTCCTGCCGGCCTGAAGTCGGACGAAGCTGCTGCTGAAGGCGCTGCAGAAGAAGAAGCCAAGGACGGCGAGTAATCGCTTTCCGCATAGGAGCGCAAACGCGCTTCTTATCCGAAAACCGGTTCCTACTTTTCGGGAAGCGCTACAGAAGGGGCTCTGAACCATGCTGCTCATCGCAGGTCTTGGCAATCCGGGCCCCAAATATGCGCATAATCGGCACAATATCGGTTTCATGGCGGCGGATGAAATATTCCGCCGCCATCGCTTTTCCAACTGGCAGAAAAGTTTCAGGCAGAGATCGCCGATGGCGTGATCGACGGCGAGAAAGTGCTGCTGATCAAGCCGCAGACCTTCATGAACCTTTCGGGCCAGTCTGTCGGCGAGGCCATGCGCTTCTACAAGCTGACGCCTGCCGACCTCGTCGTCATTTATGACGAACTCGACCTCGTTCCGGGCAAGCTGCGTATCAAGACTGGCGGCGGCTCCGGCGGCCATAACGGCATCAAATCCATCGACGCGCATGTGCAGTCCTTCCCCGGCGGCCAGAATTATCGCCGCATGCGGCTTGGCATCGGCCATCCGGGCGCGAAGGAACTCGTGCACAATTATGTCCTCGGTGATTTCGCCAAGGCCGACAATGAATGGCTGGACACGCTTCTGGGCGCTGTAGCCGACAATGTCGCCATGCTCGCCAAGGGCGAGGACAACAGTTTCATGAACCGCGTCGCGCTCGCCATGGGCGACGGCAATCAGCGGCCAAGCGGCTTCAAGGCCGATCCCGCGCAACTGGAAAAAGCCCCGCCAAAGGCGCAGAGCCATATTCGCCAGGCGCGGCAGAACCAGAAGAAACCGGCCATTCCAGAAAGCGGCCCGATGGCTGAAATGCTGAAAAAGCTGCTTGGCAAAAGGACTAAGATTCCCGCGCCTCTTGACGCTTCACGGTCCTATGACGCATAGCCACAACAATAGAATTCTAGTCTGATAGGTACGATCATGGGTTTCAAATGCGGCATTGTCGGTCTGCCAAATGTTGGCAAGTCGACGCTTTTCAACGCGCTGACCAAAACGGCTGCTGCACAGGCCGCAAACTATCCGTTCTGCACCATCGAGCCGAACACCGGCGAAGTGGCGGTTCCCGATCCGCGTCAGAGCGACATTGCCCGGATTGCCGGTTCGAAGGAAATCATCCCGACCCGTATCAACTTTGTTGATATTGCCGGTCTCGTGCGCGGTGCATCGAAGGGCGAAGGTCTCGGCAACCAGTTCCTCGCCAATATCCGCGAAGTCGACGCCATCGTGCATGTGCTGCGCTGCTTTGAAGATGACGACATCACCCATGTCGAAGGCCGCATCGATCCCGTATCGGACGCGCAGACGGTTGAAACCGAACTGATGCTGTCGGACCTCGAAAGCATTGAGCGCCGCATCGTGCAGATCCGCAAGCGCGCGACAGGCAAGGACAAGGAAGCCCTCACCATTCTGCCGGTGATGGAAGCAGCGCTTGAACTGCTCCAGAACGGCCAGCCGGTCCGCCTGATGCTGAAGGACATTTCGCCGGAAGACCTTCTGATCCTGAAGGGCCTCAATCTTCTGACCTCCAAGCCGGTGCTTTATGTCTGCAACGTCGCCGAAAGCGATGCCGCCAAGGGCAACGAGTACAGTGCCGCCGTTGACAAGATGGCTGGGGAACAAGGCGCGCAGACGGTCATCATTTCGGCGGCTATCGAAGCCGAAGTTGCGCAGCTTCCCGATGAGGAAGCCAAGGAATATCTGGAAAGCATGGATCTTGAGGAGCCGGGCCTCGACCGCCTGATCCGCGCCGGTTACAAGCTGCTCGACCTCATCACCTATTTCACCGCTGGGCCGAAGGAAACCCGCGCCTGGACCATCCGGCGCGGCACCAAGGCTCCGGGCGCTGCCGGTGTGATCCACACCGATTTCGAGCGCGGCTTCATCCGCGCCCAGACCATCGCCTATGAAGACTATGTCAAATACAATGGCGAAGTCGGAGCGAAGGAAGCCGGCAAGGCAAGGGACGAAGGCAAGGAATACATCGTCCATGACGGCGATGTGATGCTGTTCCGCTTCAATACCTGATACGATCAGGCCGCCGAAAACCGGCGGCCTTTTCTTTATGCCTACAGGGAGGAGATCAAGGGTGAGCAAGCCTCTGCCGAAATATGCTTATGAGGATATGGAACCGGGAATGGCCCTTCCCTTCGGTCCTCGTACGATCAACAAGGAAGAAATCATCGAATTCGCCAGCGCGTTCGATCCGCAACCGTTCCACCTCGATGAGGAAGCAGGCAAGGCGAGCGTTCTCGGCGGGCTGGCCGCATCAGGCTGGCAGACTGCCTCCCTCATCATGCGCATGGTCTGTGACGCCTATCTCACCAACTCCACCTCGCAAGGCGGTCCCGGCGTCGAGTTCACACGCTGGAAACGTCCCGTGCTTGCAGGCGATACGCTGAATGGCGTGACGACCATCAGGACAAGCGCATTTCCAGATCGCGCCCGGCAATCGGGCTGGTAACGTTCCACCACGAGCTGTTCAATCAGCGCGGCGAAACCGTATGCGAAATGCAGCATCCATGCATGATGCTGCGCCGCGATTACAATGCGACAGCGGGAGAGGCGTCATGAGTTTCCTGCAAGAAAATCTCGGACAGAACCTCGTCATCGGCAGCTATACGTTTACGCCTGAGGAAATCATCGATTTCGCCAGAAAATACGATCCGCAGCCGTTCCATCTGGATGCCGAAGCGGCAAAGGAAAGCGTCTTTGGCGGGCTTTGCGCCTCCGGCTGGCACACAACGGCGGTGTTCATGAAACTCAATGTCGCTTCCATCGTCAAGGCGACAAAGGAAGCTTTGAAGCGCGGCGAGACACCGCCGACATTCGGCCCCTCGCCCGGTTTCGAGAACCTGAAATGGCCGAAGCCCGTTTATGCCGGAGATACCATTACCTACAGGCGCATTGTCCATGCCATCAGGCCGCTCGCTTCCCGACCCGGCTGGTCGATGCTGACCATGACGACAAGCGCCCATAACCAGAACGGCGAAGAGGTGCTGTCCTTCGACAATGCCGCGATGGTGAAGCTGCCGTCGAAAACAGCGGCCTGAACAACAAAGCCCGGAGCGATCCGGGCTTTTTCCTGAGCATTTCCAGCAAAACTGCGTAGCGGTTTTGCGTCGGATAATGCGTGAAAACAAATAGATAGAGCGGTTCCGACGATTCCATTTAAACCGGAAACGCTCTAATCTCAGTCGCCTTCGAAGGCAACGAGTGTGCGAACCGGCACACCAAGCGCTTCAAGCTTCTTGCGGCCGCCGAGGTCCGGCAGGTCGATGATGAAGCAGGCCGCAACGATATCCGCGCCCATTTGAAGCAGCAGCTTCGCCGCAGCTTCCGCCGTTCCGCCGGTGGCGATCAGGTCATCCACCAGAATGATGCGCTCGCCCTTCTGGATGGCGTCGCGATGCATTTCCATTTCATCGATGCCATATTCAAGGCTGTAGGCAATCCGCACTGTATCGCGCGGCAGCTTGCCCTTCTTGCGGATCGGGACGAAACCTGCCGAAAGCTGGTGCGCTATAGCGCCGCCGAGAATGAAGCCGCGCGCTTCGATACCGGCGACCTTGTCGACCTTGTTGCCTGCATAAGGATAGACCAGTTCATCGACGGAGCGGCGAAATGCCTGTGCATCGCCCATCAGCGTGGTCACGTCACGGAACTGGACGCCCGGCTTCGGATAGTCCGGAATGGTGCGGATCGCATCCTTCAAGCTGGCTTTAAATCCGGATTCCATTTTCCATCCTTTCAGGCGGCCTACGGGCCGGTCAAATTAATCAAGGCAAAGTTGGGGCCAAGCTCCTTTACACCCTCAAACGAGCAAATTGCAAAAGAAACCGCCCATTTCCGCCAAGAACATTGCGGCGACGCACCGTCATTTTCATGGCTTATTTGTGGCGCAGCCGACCTTCCAGCTACAGAACAAAAGATGGGCGCTCGCAGCGCCCATCTTTTAATTCAGGTTGATCCATTGTCAGTGCTTGACATCCGACCAGATCGAACGCTTGGCGACATAAACCAGACCAGCAAAAGGATCAGGAATATGATAACCCGGAAACCGGTCCGCTTGCGATCTTCCAGATGCGGCTCTGCAGCCCACATCAGGAAAGCCGAAACGTCGCGCGCATACTGATCGACCGTCTGCGGCGAGCCATCGTCATAGGTGACCTGGTCGTCGCTCAGCGGCTTTGCCATAGCGAGCGCCTTTGCCGAAATGAAGTACGGATTGTAATGCGTACCTTCGGCAATCTGCATACCTGCTGGCGGCTGTTCATCATAGCCCGTCAGCAGGGCATGGATATAGTCGGACCCGCTTCGGCATATTGCGTGAATATGTCGAAGATGAAGGTCGGAAAGCCGCGTTCAACACCACGAGCCTTCGCGATCAGCGAGAAGTCCGGAGGCGCTGCACCATTGTTCGCGGCTGCAGCTGCGGCTGCGTTCGGAAATGGCGACGGAAAATGATCCGTCGGGATCGCCTTGCGGGTGAACATTTCGCCATCCGCATTCGGTCCGTCTTCCACTTCATATTCGGCAGCAAACGCCTTGACCTGCTCCGGTGAGTAACCGAGACCTTCCAGCGTGCGGAAGGCCACCAGGTTCATCGAGTGACAAGCCGAACAGACTTCCTTGTAGACCTTCAGGCCGCGCTGAAGCTGTCCCTTGTCATAGGTTCCGAACGGACCGGCAAAGCTCCACTTTTCCTGCTTGGGATGGTGGATCGGAAAATGTTCCGGCTCCGCGGCATTGCCGCCTTCCTCAGCCGAGGCACCACCCATCGTACTGGCGAAGGCGATACCAAGCGCAACCAGCGGAGCAATACCGAAGGCAGCGAAATTCTTGAGGATGTTTTTCATTGTTACGTCCTTCATCTCTCTCGCTGGTTCAGCCCCGAGTTTCAACAGGGATTTCCACGGGGTAATCTCAGCCTTGCCGCTCTTCTCCAGAACCGCCTCGGTGATCGAGTTCGGCAAACGCTTCGGCGTTTCAATCAGGCCGATGACCGGCATGATAACGATGAAGAAAGCAAAGTAGTAGAGGGTACCCAGCTGCGCCATGAAGACGTAGGAGCCTTCTGCGGGACGCGAACCCAGCCATCCAAGGAAGATGGCATTGATCACGAACAGCCAGAAGAACAGCTTGAACCACGGACGATAGACAGCCGAACGAACTTTCGACGTATCGAGCCACGGCACGACGAAGAGGATCGCGATCGAACCGAACATGGTCAGAACGCCGCCGAGCTTCGAGTCGATCGGGCCGATGTTGAAGGTGATGGCGCGCAGCATCGCGTAGAACGGCAGGAAGTACCATTCCGGAACGATGTGAGCAGGCGTCTTCAGGAATCGGCCGGGATATAGTTATCCGGATGGCCGAGGAAGTTCGGCATGTAGAAGACGAAGTAAGCGAAGAACACGAAGAAGACGAGCGCGCCGAAAGCGTCCTTGATGGTCGCATAAGGCGTGAACGGCAGCGTATCGGTCTTGGACTTGACTTCAATGCCGGTCGGATTGGTCTGGCCCGTCACATGCAGCGCCCAGACGTGCAGGATGACGACACCTGCAATCATGAACGGCAGCAGATAGTGCAGCGAGAAGAAGCGGTTGAGCGTTGGATTGTCGACCGCAAAGCCGCCCAGCAGGAGCTGCTGAATCGGCTCGCCAATGATCGGGAAAGCCGTGAAGAAGCCGGTGATAACGGTCGCGCCCCAGAAGGACATCTGGCCCCATGGCAGCACATAGCCCATGAAGGCAGTCGCCATCATGAGAAGGAAGATCACCACGCCCAGAATCCACAAAAGCTCGCGCGGCGCCTTGTAGGAACCATAGTAAAGGCCGCGGGCAATATGGAGATAAACGGCGATGAAGAAGAAGGATGCACCGTTGGAGTGCATGTAGCGCAGCAGCCAACCGGAGTTGACGTCGCGCATGATCTTCTCGACGGAATTGAACGCAATGCCCGTATCCGCAGCATAATGCATGGCCAACACAACGCCGGTCAGAATCTGCGAGATGAGCATGAAGCTCAGAATGCCACCAAAGGTGTACATGTAGTTCAGGTTACGCGGCGTCGGATAAGCCACGAAAGAATCATAGACGAGACGCGGCAAGGGAAGCCGTTCGTCCACCCATTTTTCGATGCCGGTCTTCGGCGTGTATGTGGAGTGTCCACCACTCATGTCTGCTCTCCCAAGACCTGTTAGCCGATCCTGATGACCGTATCGGAAGCGAACGCATATTGCGGAATGTGCATGTTCTCCGGCGCCGGACCGCTGCGGATACGACCGGCAGTGTCATAGGTCGAGCCATGGCATGGGCAGAACCAGCCGCCGAAAGAACCGGATTCACCGAGCGGCACGCAACCCAGATGGGTACACACACCGATCATCACCAGCCAGTTTTCCTTGCCTTCGCCTGCCGAGCGGGCGAGATCGGTCGCCTGCGCGTCCGCAGCGAGGTTGGCGTTACGTGCGTTCTGATCCTTGAGATCACCAAGAGCGGTTGTCTTGGCATCTTCGACTTCCTTGGCGGAGCGGTTACGAATGAAAACCGGCTTACCACGCCATTTAACAGTTAATGATGCACCTTCCGTGAGGGAGGAAACATCAACTTCGATGGACGCAGCCGCGAGTGTCGAAGCGTCCGGACGCATCTGGTCGATAAACGGCCATGCCAGTCCGCCTGCTCCGACGACACCGGCCATTCCCGTCGCAATATACAAAAATCACGCCGTGTCGGCTCAGCCGTGTCGTGTGCGCTCACGTGCCAATTCCTTTTCAACCTGCATGTTCAATTGAACTCTCCTCGTCCTCTTTTGCACTTGCGCAAAAGTAGTCCTGCAAGTGCTCACAGGACGAAATTCCCTCCATTTCACTATCCGGTTTATGCGTGTAAAAATCGCTTGTCCAGACACCAAGCCCTTATGACGGCACGATGTCGCAGGCAGATTTGCTTGCGCAATTTAACAAATGCACAGCAGATTGGTAATAGACCGCAGACAATGGAAAGCTCTCAACTTTCATCGTTCCGCCCGATGAAACCGCCGGACTGACGAGCCCAAAGTCCCGCATAGATACCACCCTGCGCAATAAGTTCGTCATGCGTGCCCTCCTCCACGATGCGCCCCTGATCCATCACCACCAGCCGATCGAGCGCAGCAATGGTGGAAAGACGGTGAGCGATCGCAATCACAGTCTTGCCATCCATGAGACGTTTCAGATTCTCCTGAATGGAAGCTTCCACCTCCGAATCGAGTGCGGATGTCGCCTCATCGAGAATGAGGATGGGGCATCCTTCAAAATGGCGCGCGCAATGGCGATGCGCTGGCGCTGCCCGCCCGAAAGCTTGACGCCGCGCTCGCCCACAAAGGCATCGAAGGAGCGCCGTCCCTGAAAATCCTCCAGCCGGGCAATGAATTCATCGGCCTCGGCCTGACGTGCGGCCTGCATCAATTCCTCATCGGTCGCATCATCGCGCGCCAGCATGATGTTCTCGCGCAGCGACCTGTGCAACAAGGCTGTTTCCTGACTGACGACCGCAACGGCCCGGCGCAGCGATGTCTGGGTGACATCGCGAATATCCTGCCCGTCAATGAGGATAGAGCCTTTCTCAACATCGTAGAGCCGCAGGATGAGATTGACGAGGGTGGACTTGCCCGCGCCCGAATGGCCGACAAGGCCAACCCTTTCACCGCCGCGCACGGTCAGGTTGATATTGTCGAGAACGCCCGCCGCCTTGCCGTAATGAAAGGTGACATTGCGAACCTCGATACGCGCTTCCGTCACCTTGAGTGGTTTGGCATCGGGCCGATCCTCCAGCCCCAGCGGCGCGGAAACCAGCCGCATGGAATTCTCGATCAGCCCGAGCTGGCGCAGCATACCGTTCAATTGCATCATGAGACGGCCAAGCAGCATGTTGAGGCGCAGCACAAGGCCAAGCGTGAACGACACCTGCCCGACGGTGATGGCATTGCGGGTCCACAGATCGATGGCAATCGCCGCAACCGTCACGATCATCAGTCCGGAGAGCGCCGTGAGCGAAACGCGGACGCCGGTGAGCGACCGCATGAACGGGAGAAGCGCGGCAATGTATCCTTTGAAACCTTCGCGCAAATACTGAACATCATCATTGACGGTGTTCAGCTTGATCGTCTGGATATTGGAATAGCTGTCGACCAGCCGCCCGTTTATCAGCGACCCCGCCTCGGCGGAAGCCTCGGCCTGACGGCGGATTTGCGGAAGATAATGACGTGCAATCAACACGAAAACAGCAATCCATGCCAGCACGACCGCCGCGAGCGTCCAATCCAGCCGCCCTATGAGGAACAATGTGCTGATGCTGTATATCAGCATGAACCAGACCACCTGGATCAGGCTCTGGATGAAATCGCCCGCCGCCTGCCCGGCCTGCCAGACTTTTGTCGCTATGCGCCCTGCAAAATCATTCTGGAAAACCCGTAGGATTGCTGCAGCACATATGAATTGGCCTGCCACCGGATCAGGTTATAGAAATTGGGGCCCATCACCTGCTCTTCCAGCAGCGTGTTGATCGCCGTCACGACAAGGCGGATGACAAGGACGGTTATGCCCATGAACAGAAGTTCTGGTCCCGCTGCTTGCAAAAGTGCCGACCAGCTGCGTTCGGCGCCGCCCTTTCCCGCCTGATCGAGAATATCGACCAGCCTGCCGGTGAAATAGAACAGCCCCGCCTCGACCAGCGGCAGCAATCCGCCAACGGCAAGCGAAACAGCAAGCGGCCATTTGGCCTGCCGCGCATAATGCCACAGAAAGCCGAGCGTGGTGGAAGGCGGTCTCAGCCTGTCCGGTTCACGAAAGGGATCGACCCAACGTTCGAACAGGCTGTAAACCGCTTTCATCAATGACTTCTATCCCTATTTTACCAGAGCATCCTCGGAACTGTCATCGAAACCGAGGAAGCCGCCGGACTGACGGGCCCATAGATTTGCATAAATGCCGCCGAGCGCCACAAGTTCCTCATGCGTGCCATCTTCGACGATACGCCCCTTGTCCATCACCACGAGACGATCAAGTGCTGCGATGGTGGAAAGGCGGTGCGCGATGGCGATCACGGTCTTGCCTTCCATCAAGGTATTGAGGCTGTCCTGAATGGCGGCCTCGACCTCTGAATCGAGCGCCGATGTTGCCTCGTCCAGAATGAGGATCGGCGCATCCTTCAGCATCACACGCGCAATTGCTATGCGCTGGCGTTGCCCGCCGGAAAGCTTGACGCCGCGTTCCCCGACATGCGCATCCAGCCCCTGCCGTCCCTTCGGGTCGGTCAGCAGCGGAATGAACTGGTCGGCCTGCGCCAGACGGATCGCCTGCTGCAACATTTCTTCTGTCGCGTCCGGTCGCCCATACATGATGTTCTCGCGAACAGAACGGTGCAGCAGCGACGTATCCTGTGTGACCATGCCGATATTGGCACGAAGCGTATCCTGCGTGACCCTGGAAATATCCTGCCCATCGATCAGGATGCGGCCCTTCTCCAGATCGTAGAAGCGCAACAGAAGATTGACCAGCGTGGACTTACCGGCACCGGAGCGTCCGACCAATCCCACCTTCTGGCCCGGCTTGATGGTGAGCGTGAGATTTTCGATAACCCCTTTGCCCTTGCCGTAATGGAAGCCGATCCTGTCGAAGTCGAGCTCGCCCCTCGTCACCTGCAAGGCTGGCGCACCGGGAGCGTCCACGACCTCATGCGAGCGCGCAATCGTGGTGATTCCATCTTCCACCGTGCCGATATTCTCGAACAGGGCCGACATTTCCCACATGATCCATTGCGACATGCCGTTGAGGCGCAGCACGAGGCCGATGCCGACGGCAACGGCACCCACGGAGATCGCTTCGTTCATCCAGAGCTGGATGCCGATCGCGCCCACCGCGAACAGCAGGATGCAGTTTGTCAGATAGAGGGTGAAATGGAACATCGTCACCAGACGCATCTGCCCGTACACGGTGCCGAGGAAGCCGTCGAGGCTTTCGCGAACATAGGATTCCTCGCGGCTGGAATGCGAGAAAAGCGACCGTCGCGATATTGGTATAGCTGTCGACGATACGCCCGGTCATCAAGGAGCGCGCATCGGCCTGCTGCTCCGAGATCACGCGCAGACGCGGAATGAAGAACCGCAGCAACAGGATGTAGACGGCGAGCCAGACGGCGAACGGGATCATCAGCACCAGATCCGCCGATGCCGCGATGAACAGCGTGCCCGCGAAATAGACGATGACATAGTTGAGCACGTCCAGAAGCTTCATCACCGTTTCACGAACGGCAAGAGCGGTCTGCATCAGCTTGGTCGAGATGCGCCCGGCAAACTCGTCCTGAAAGAACGCCATCGACTGGCGGATCAGGTAACGGTGCATCAGCCAGCGCACGCGCATCGGATAATTGCCGAGCAATGTCTGGTGGATGAGCAGCGAATGGATCAGCACCACGCCCGGTAGGCCGACCAGGACGACACCCGCGATCAGCGCAAGCCGCCAGCCTTCATTGCTGAGGAACGTCTCGCGCGACTGGTGCGACAGCCAGTCGACAATATTGCCCATGAAAGCAAAAGCGACACTTCGATCACGGCGATCAGCGTCGTGAAAATCGCCATGCCGATGATCCACGGCCATGCGCCGCGGGTATAATAAAGGCAAAAGGCGACCAGTCCGCGCGGGGCTCGCGCGGCGGTTCTTCGGGATAGGCTTCGAGTCGTTTTTCAAACCATCTGAACATGGCGATCCTTTTACGGGCACCTTGCAAATTTTCCAAGACGGAACAGGAACAAAACAGGAATATTTTCGTGATGCGAGAATAATTTTTCTTGCATGCGCTATCCTCACCAACTGATGTGTTGACGTGAGACGCGCAATCACTCTGAACGCTTGCAGCCACCGGATTTGTAAGCTACCCGCATCATATGGAACTGCGCGTCGCACTTTACCAGCCCGACATTCCCGGCAATACCGGCACGATCCTGCGTATGGCCGCCTGCCTCGGCTTCGCGGTCGACCTGATCGAGCCCGCCGGATTCGATGTTTCCGACCGCTCCCTGAAGCGTGCCGGAATGGACTATCTGGAACAGGCCGCCCTCACTCGCCATGCGGATTGGCGACACTTTGAAGACTGGCGCGAGCAGGCCGGGCGCCGCATCGTTCTCCTGTCCACCAGGGCGGCGATCCCCTATACGGATTATCAGTTTCAGGAAAATGACATTCTGCTCTTCGGGCGTGAGTCGTCGGGCGTTCCCGACAATGTTCATGATTCCGCCGATGCGCGGCTTCTGATCCCGATGGTGCCCGGCACGAGATCGCTAAATCTTGCGGTTTCCGTCGCAATGACGGCAGGCGAAGCTCTGCGCCAAAGGAAAAGCCTCGCGAAATGACCGGATTCGCGAAGTGCCTCATCCCCATCCGGTCTGAAAGGCCCGCTTCGTCCATGAAACTGTCTGTTCGCACACTCGCTCTCGCTGCTTCCGCCACAGCCTTGCTGGCCAGCGCCCCGGCTTTTGCCAAGGAAGCCGAAACCATTAAGCCGAAGGTGATGGTCATCACCATGTTCGGCGAAGAAGCCAAACCGTGGCTGGAGGGCGAAAAATTCACGCAGAAGATCAAGCTGCCGGGCCTCAATCCGGAATATCCGGAGATCGACTGCACCGCAGAAGGGCTTTGCCACATGACGACGGCCATGGGCTTCGCCAATGCCGCAAGCGCGACGGCGGCTATGGCGCTGAGCGACAAGCTCGACCTCAGCCACACTTATTTCCTGATCGCAGGCATTGCCGGCGTCGACCCGAAGCATGGCACGCTCGGATCGGCACATTGGGCGAAATATGCCGTCGATGCCAATCTGAACCATCGCATCGATATTCGCGAAGCGCCGGAAGGCTGGCCCACGGATTTCTTCGGCCTTGGCGCTTCCAAGCCCGGCGAAAAGCCGAAATGGGCCGCAGGTACGGAAGTTTTCGAACTGAACGGCAAGCTGGCCGACTACGCTTTGGCAACGACCAAGGACGTCGAACTTCTCGATAGCGACGCTGCGAAGGAATATCGCAAGCACTACACGCAAGAAGCCGCGACCGGCGCGCCCAAGGTCACGATCTGCGATACGGCTTCGGGCGATACCTATTGGCACGGCGCGAAAATCGGCGAAGCCATGACCGAATGGGTGAAGCTTCTCACCGATGGCAAGGCAGACTACTGCACCTCGCAGATGGAGGACAATGCCACGCTGACCGCGCTGAAGCGCGCGGCCGAGGCTGGCAAGCTCGATTTCGACCGCATCGCATTGCTGCGCACCGCGTCGAATTTCGACCGTCAGGGCAAGGACCAGACGGCGGCTCAATCGCTTGCCGCAAATTCCGGCGGTTTCCCGCTTGCGACGACCAACGCCTATCGTGTTGGCAAGGCTTATGCCGACAGCATCATCCAGAACTGGAAAGCGTGGGAAAAGGCTCCGCAGACGGCGGCGCAATAAGCCTGTAATGGAATAACGATTCAAACACAGAAGGCGCCTCACAGGGCGCCTTTTGGATTGCTAATCTGAATCGCATTTCAAGGCTTTGACAGCCGCGGTTAAGCCGTTGCTCAATCTGCGGTCGCCAACCGGCGCATAGTGAATTCGATCACATCGTCCGGGCGCTCGCACCAGCTCTCGATCTCGGTCCAGTAGGCGGCTTTGGGAAATGTCTCGAACCATTCACGCGCTTTTCGCGTGCCGCCAGTCGCGGCAAGGTGAATGTCTCGCGAACGAAACCGTCACGCGGCATCCGGCTTTGTTTCAGGCCTTTCTGGGCGCGACTCTTTTGCAGCTGCTTGCGCAAGCCTTCGAGCGGCGGACGGGGCCGTGCTGCTGCCATGCGTTTGCCTCCAACCTGAGTAGAGAAAAATAGGGGAACGCCGTTACAAAGACGAGTCTTTTCTTGGGGAGAGGGGCTATACTGCCCGGCAATCGCGCGCTTCGTGCTTTGCGCCGGTCGCGGACTTTGATAAGCCAAGAAACAATAGTTCATCCATTTGCCCTTGGCTGCCTGATGCCGCCGAGGGATCCGGCAGACCGTGCCGGAAGGAAACAGACAATGCAACGCGACGAAATTCCAGCAATCATTCCAGCAGACATCGAAGAGAAGAAGCAGGCGGCACAGCGCTGGTTCGAGGAACTGCGCGACCGTATCTGCGCAAGCTACGAACAGCTTGAAGATGAGTTGCAAGGCCCGCTTTCGGATCGTGAGCCCGGACGTTTCGTTCGCACCCCTGGCAGAAGGACGACGGGCGCGGCGGTGGCGGCGTCATGTCGATCATGCATGGCCGTGTCTTCGAAAAGTCGGCGTGCATGTCTCGACGGTCTATGGCGAGTTCTCGCCGGAATTCCGCAAGCAGATTCCCGGCGCCGAAGAAGATCCGCGCTACTGGGCCAGCGGCATTTCGCTCATCGCCCATCCGCAAAACCCGAATGTGCCCGCCGTCCATATGAACACGCGCATGGTCGTGACCACGCGCCAGTGGTTCGGCGGCGGTGCAGACCTGACGCCGGTGCTCGACCGGCGTCGCACGCAGGACGACCCGGACACGCTTGCCTTCCACAAGGCTTTCCGTTTCATCTGCGAAAAGCACAAGGATATTGTCGACTACCAGCGCGTGAAGGACTGGTGCGACGAATATTTCTTCCTGCCACACCGCAATGAGCCGCGCGGCACCGGCGGCATCTTTTATGACTGGCTGCACTCGCCGGATGACAAAGGCGGCTGGGATGCGGATTTTGCCTATACGCGCGATGTGGGGCGCGGTTTCTCGGTCGTCTACCCGCATCTGGTGCGCCAGAACTTCAACAAGGACTGGACCGACGCGGACCGCACCGAACAGCTGATCCGCCGTGGCCGCTATGTCGAATTCAACCTGCTTTATGATCGCGGCACGATCTTCGGCCTCAAGACCGGCGGTAATGTGAACTCCATCCTGTCTTCCATGCCGCCCGTGGTGAAGTGGCCGTAAATCATTGAAAAGGGCCGGTTTCCCGGCCCTTTCAATCATATAGCGAATGCGGAATGATAGGCGACGTCGCCTTCCGGCGTGTCCGGCCCGAAGGCCAGACACTGAAAATATTCCGGGGCACACCCGGCAGTTTCAGCCGCGCATCGGCCTTGAAGCCGAAACGCCCGTAATAGCCGGGATCGCCCAGCAGGACGCAGCCCTTTGCCCCGAGGCTGCGCAATTGCGCAAGGCCCTCGCGGATCAGATTGCTGCCGATCCCCTCGCCTTGCCGTTTAGGCAGCACCGAGACGGGACCGAGCCCATACCAACCCTTATCCTCGCCACCGATCAGGACGAGGGAAAAGGCGACATGGCCGAGAATCTGGCCGTCCTCTTCCGCAACCAGCGACAGGGTGAGTGCCTTTGCAGCGCGAAGCGCATCGACGATTTCGCCTTCCTTCTGATTGCTATAAGCCACGGTGCGGAATGCCTCATCCGTCAGGCGACGGATTTCAGCGGCGTCTTCAGACGTTTCATTGCGAATATGCATGACGTCCTCCATCAGCGATTGTTGAGCTGAGCGCGAACATTTTCGCGCCCTTTGAACGAGATGCGATAAGGACTGCCCATTCGGGATTCAATCAGCCGCTTGCGGCGCAATTGCTGGAAAACTGCCATCGTGCAATCGGAAAGCAGATAGCCTTCACGGGTAAAGCATTCTATTTCGCAGATACGCCCATCTTCGCGCAGATGGCGGATGTAACCGCCCTGCGCCAGCACGTGCAATACGCGCTGTTCCATGCGTGAGATATTCATTTTGTTATGCCTGGATGGAAACCATGACAAGCACCGACCTTCGCGGATGGTGAACCATCCACGGCCAATGCCGTTTCCGCTCCTGGACCTGCATGTCAGGCGCTTTCAGCACCCGTCATTCACAGTTTCGTCCGGAACGCTCAAAGGCTTCCTACAATCTCCAGCATCAACAATTCCTCTTCCAGAGGTCAAAAACAGGAGGGCGATAACCCTCCTGCTCATTTACAAGCACGGAATCCCGGTGTCAAACCGTTCAGCTCTTCGGCTGGTTGCGCAGCTTTTCCGCTTCCGCGTAGAATTTCTTTTCCCACTCATTGTGGTTGTCGAGCCCCTCCTTGATGAAGGGTGTGAAGATAGCGAGATTCATCAGGCACCAGTTGACCAGCCGGGCCGGGAATTTCAGCGGCTTCACGAAATCCACGAAAAGAACCACGCGCGTCTTGTCGGTGTGGTTCCACGCCTCATGCTCATAGGCATCGTCGAAAATCAGCACCTTGCCCTCGTGCCAGTGACAGACCTGTTTGTCCACGCGAATGGCCAACTGGTCGTTCGGTTCCGGCACGATGAGGCCAAGATGCAGGCGCAGCACGCCATTATAAGGCCCGCGATGCGGCGGCAGATGCTTGCCCGGCTCGAAGATGGAGAACATCGCCGTCGTCAGGCCGGGAATCTTGTTGACGATACGCCAGGTTTCCGGGCAGGCTTTGATGTTCTGCTCCGACTTCACGCCGAAACCGAGCAGAAAGAACGTCTTCCAGCGATTGTCGGTCGAGATTGTCTTCACATCGGTTGAAATATCCTGAAAGGAAGGCAGCTCGCTCTGGCGCAGAAGAACCTTTTCCAGCTCCTTGCGGATGGCGGGCCATTCCTTCTCGATCTCGGCAGACCAGGGGAAGATCGCATTGTCATAGACAGGCGGATTGCCGAGCTTGGCATATTTCAGGTTGAGACCTTCGGCCCAGGACACGATCCCCATGAAGAAACGGGTAATCCGGCTTGGCCGGTCCATCGCGGCAATGCCTTCGGTGCCGAACTTCTGCTTCGGATCGGTCGATGTCTTGTCTTGTATCGATGTATCGGGATTGGACATCTTATGCTCTTTCAAAACGCGCGCTCAAAACTTCTCAGCTACAAAGCAATGACACTACGGCTGAAATTTGCAGGCAAGCCGTCAGCTGTTCAATTTATCACGATCAAGTTTGTCCAGAAGCGCGGCACGGTCAAGGTTAAAACCGGAGTCTATCCAGAAAGTTTCCAGAGAACGCAGTGTTTCACCAAGCCCCGGCCCCTTCTGAATACCCAAAGCGAGAAGATCGCTGCCCGTGACGGGGAAAACAGGAGCATCATAATGTTCGGCGGCATCCAGAAGACGCGCGAAACCACCGGCGCGGATCATCGCATCGTCGCTGCCCGCAGCGTCAGCTCGCCGCCGCATAAGCCAGGCGAATACGATCAAGCACAGCCTGCTTGCTGCCGCGATAGATCGTCTTCTTCAGTGCCGGTTCTGAAAGCTCCGGCTTGATCGCATCGGCGCGCGCCCAGGCTTCGATGCGCGCCCTTTCCGCATTCGACATTTTCAACCGCTTGCCCATTTCTTCCATCCGCGTGGCATCGGGCGGAATGATGCTTTCAAGCCGCAACAGCGGATCGGCCTGCCAGCCGAGATCGGCCTCAGTCCGCACCAGCCCGTGAATGGCGTCAATGCCCCATTTCTCGCTTTCAGGCAGAATGAGGTTCAAGACACCGGCCTGCCGCATCCACAAAAGCGCGCGCGACGGGTCGGGAGCGGACAGGAGTTTCTTCAGTTCCGACCAGACCCGTTCGGCGGAAAGCTGTGAAAGACCGTCCTTCAACCGCGCGCTGGCGCGCAAGCCGTCAGCCTCGGGCCGTCCCGAACCGTACCAGGCGAAAAGCGGAAGAAGCGCAGGATGCGCAGGTAATCCTCGCGAATGCGCTGTTCCGCATCACCGATGAAGCGCAGCGTCCGGCTTTCAATATCGGCAAGCCCGCCGACATCATCGATAACCGCGCCATCAGCCGTCACATAAAGCGCATTGATGGTGAAGTCGCGCCGTTCGGCATCGGCTTTCCAGTCGGTTCCGAAGGCGACTTTCGCGTGACGGCCATTGGTTTCGATATCCTGCCGCAGCGTCGTGACCTCGAACGGATGTCCCTGCACGACGACTGTGATCGTGCCATGATCGATGCCGGTCGGCACCGGCTTGAAACCGGCCTCATTCGCCAGCCTCACCGTATCCTGCGGCAGATGCGTCGTCGCCAGATCGACATCGCTGACGCTGCTGCCAAGCAGGGTGTTGCGCACCGCACCGCCGACCACGCGCGCCTCGCCGCCGTCGCGGTTCAGCGCCTTGAACAGGGCCTGCAACGGCTTTGATTTCAGCCAGTCCGCCTTGCCGGAAATATTCATGGTCTCGCTCAAACGTAGAGCCTTTCATAAAGTCCGCGAATGATACCGGCGGTTGCCCCCAGATGAATCGCTCGTGATAGGGCATGGCGTAATAAAAGCGTTCCTTGCCGTTGAACAGCCTGCTTTCGCGGCGATGGTTCTCCGGGTTCATCAGGAAGGAAAGCGGCACCTCGAAAATATCGGCGACTTCATCCGGGTTGGGATGCACGTCGAACGGCGTTTTCACCACCGCCAGAATGGGCGTGATCGAAAAACCGCTCCCGGTGAGATAGCGCGGCAGATTGCCGATGATCTCAGCCCGATCGGCTGCAAGCCCGATCTCCTCATTGGCCTCGCGAAGCGCTGCCCGCTCCGCCGTGCCATCCTCCGGGTCGATTGCGCCGCCCGGAAAAGCGATCTGGCCGGAATGCTTGCGCAACGTATCGGTGCGCTGCGTCAGGAGCAGCGTGGCTTCCGATCCGCGATCCACCACCGGCACAAGAACGGCGGCGTCGCGCATCTTAGCTATCGTCATTAATTGCGTAATATCGGGATTAAGCGAATGATCGCCCGTTACCGCATCATGGTCGGGGCGCCATTGCCGAACCCGCTCGGCAAAATCACCGGCTGAAAAGGCGGGGAATGCATTCATTGAAGTGCAGCCTCCAGCGCATCGGACGCCATGATCGGAAAGACCATGCCGTTTGAGCGAATGGCGAATGTCGGCACGCCGCCGATTTCGATGTCCTCGCCCAGCGCCACCAGATCATACATGACGGAACGGGCGATCAGGGCCTCGCCGCCCGCGCACGAGAATATAGGGTTTCAGTCCGCCGCTTGCGGGCTCCACCGCAAAACGCAAGGAATGCTGCGCGCCAGCCTCCACCACATCACCGACATTGGTGCGGAACGTCAGCACCTGCGCCTCGCCTTCACCGGAAACTTCCATTTCCACCGCGATGAAAGGGGCATCCTCCACACGGATGCCGACTTTTTCAACCGGCGTGACGAGATAGGTTCTTCCGTCCTCATCCTTGCGCAGCACGGTGGAAAACAGCCGCACAAGCTGTTTGCGGCCAATGGGCGTACCCATGTAGAACCATGTTCCATCCGCCTTGATTTCCATGTCGAGATCGCCGCAAAAATCCGGATTCCAGCGTTCGACCGGGGAATTCCCGCTCTTTCGTCGCCGGCCCGCTTTGCGCATCGGCATGGGCGCGCGCAATCAGGGCTTCCAGCCCGCCGGTCGTCTCAGCGTTCCGCATGGAATTGTGCGGCGCGTCCTTGCCTTCAGGGGTGCTTTTTCTCATCCGACTCGGTTATTCCTGCGCAAATAGACCCAAAGCCATGAAATAGTCACCCTTTCACGGCTTGTCAGTATTATATAGCGATTTATGAGGCAGTTCCGCCAGAGCGGTCATATTGCGAGGTTCCCATGAGTGTCGTCATCACGCCTGAAACCGCCAATCCCGAGCAGATCGTTGCGGAGGCCGAACGGGCGCTCGCAGACATCGCCCGCATCAAGGAAAGTGTCGGGACCGTGATCTTCGGTCAGGAAAACGTGATCGAGCGCACGCTCGTCGCCGTTCTGGCTGGCGGACACGCGCTTCTGGTCGGCGTACCGGGCCTCGCCAAGACCAAGCTGGTCGAAACGCTGGGCACCGTGCTTGGTCTCTCAGGCCAGCGCATCCAGTTCACGCCCGACCTGATGCCCTCCGACATCATCGGCTCGGAAGTCATGGAGCAGGATGCCGATGGACGCCGCTCGTTCCGTTATCTGAAAGGGCCGATCTTCGCGCAGCTCTGATGGCCGACGAGATCAACCGCGCCAGCCCCGCACCCAGTCGGCCCTTTTGCAGGCCATGCAGGAATATCATGTCACCGTCGCCGGCCAGCGCTATGATCTCCCGGCACCATTTCATGTGCTTGCAACGCAAAACCCGCTGGAACAGGAAGGCACCTATCCGCTGCCGGAAGCCCAGCTCGACCGCTTCCTGATGCAGATCGACATTCTCTATCCGGAACTTGATGCGGAACGTCGCATTCTTCTGGAAACAACCGGCGTTGCCGAGGCCAAGGCCTATGAGATCATCAACGCCGAACGGCTGATCGAAATGCAGACTTTAGTGCGACGGATGCCGGTGTCGGAAAGCGTCGTGGAAGCCATTCTCGCTGGTGCGCTCCGCCCGCCCGGATGCGGATAACGACCACGCAAAGAAGCATATCGCCTGGGGCCCCGGCCCGCGCGCCAGCCAGGCGCTGATGCTATGTGCCCGCGCCCGCGCGCTCTATGAAGGCCGTCTTGCCCCATCCGTCGACGACGTGAAGGCGCTGGCCGAGCCGGTCCTGCAACATCGCATGGCACTCAATTTCGCCGCCCGCGCCGATGGCATGCATATTCGCGACGTCATCGCCAATCTGGTAAAGGCTGCCATCTGATGGTCATTGGCGCAGAAGTTTCCACCGCAGACCGTAAGGAGACACTTGCTCGCGCCCGTGCGCGGCAGCCGCCATCCCCGATCTGCTGGTTGAAGCTGAGCGCGTCGTCAACACCGTCATGAATGGCTGGCACGGGCGGCGCAAACGCGGCCCCGGCGAAAACTTCTGGCAGTTCCGCCCCTATGTGGACGGCGAATCCCTTGCCCGCATCGACTGGCGGCGTTCTGCCCGCGACGATCATACCTATGTTCGCGACCGCGAATGGGAATCCGCCCACACGGTCTGGCTCTGGTGCGATTTCTCGCCCTCCATGCGCTATCGCTCGCAGCTCGCCGTTTCCAAGGAAGCGCGCGCGCTCGTGTTGACGCTCGCTCTTGCGGAACTTCTGTCACGCTCCGGCGAACGCATCGCCTTTCCGGAGCTGATCCAGCCCTTTTCGGCCCGCAACGGGGCGGAACGTCTGGCAGGCGCATTGATGCACGAAGCGCCGATTGCAGCATTGCCGGACATCGGGCAGATCCGCCGCTTTTCCGAAGTCGTCCTGCTATCGGATTTCCTGCATCCGTTCGATGAACTGAGCGATCTTCTCGACCGTCTGGCAAAGCGCGGCGTCCGCGCGCATCTGGTGGAAGTGGCCGATCCGGCGGAAGAAACATTTCCTATTCGGGCCGCACCGAGTTCCGCGATCCGGAAACAGGGCCACGCTTGTCGCCGGTCGCGCCGAAACCTATGCGGATGACTATCGCCGCCTCTACACCGCGCGCCGCGAAAGCCTCATCGATTTCTGCAAGCGGCTTGGCTGGAGCTATACGGTTCACCGCACCGACAGGCCGACAGCGGAAGCCTTGGCGCGCCTGCATAATGCACTCAGCGCAACGGAGTCGGCGCATGAGTTTCCTGCCGCTCGCCTTCGGTTCGCCGCTCATCCTCGCCGGGCTGATCGCCCTGCCGGTCATCTGGTGGCTTCTGCGCATGACGCCGCCGCGCCGCAGGAGGAAACCTTTCCGCCGCTGCGCATTCTGGCGCAGGTCTTCAAGCGCGAGGAAGTACCGTCGAAAAGTCCATGGTGGATGACACTGCTGCGGCTGCTGATTGCCGCGCTCGTCATTCTGGCGCTGGCCTCACCGATCTGGAACCCGCGTCCGGTCGCCCTGTCCGGCGACGAGCCGCTTGCCATCGTCATCGATAATGGCTGGGCTTCCGCAGAGGACTGGCAACAGCGGGTCAATGCTGCCGAAAAGCTCATCTCGGATGCAGAAGGGACCGCTGCGCCGATCTACATCGTGGGTTCAGCGGAACCAGCCAATGCCGAAATCGGCCCCTATGACGGCAAGGGCGCTGCCGAGCGACTTCAGGCACTGGAGCCGCGCCCGATCCCCGTTGATCGCAAGTCGGCAATGGAACGGCTAGCATCCGCCCTGCCCGCCGATACAAAGGTCCGCCTTGCCTTCATGAGCGACGGACTAGCTGCGCCGAACGATACGGAAACCTTTGCAGAACTGGACAAGTCAGGGCATCTGGCCTCCGTTCTCTGGTATGGCGCGAGCCTCAGCCGCACTTTCGCGCTGACCGGCATCGACAACAAGGCTGACAGTCTGGAAGCGGTCGCCATCCGTCCGGAAGGCGTGTCGGCTCCGCGCACGCTCACTGCCGCCGCCTATGACGACAAGGGACGCCGCATCGCCGAAGCACCGCTTTCCTTCGCGCCTGGAAGCGCGGAAGGCACGGCACGGTTCAACCTGCCGGTGGAACTTCGCAATGATTTCCGCCTGATCCGCGTCGACGGCATTGAACAGGCTGGCGCAACACGGCTGATCGATGCAGGGTCGGAACGGCGCACAGTCGGCCTTATCGCCAGCGGTGACGGTGATTTGGCACAGCCGCTGCTCTCGCCGCTGCATTATATTTCCCGGGCGCTTTCACCCTATGTCAATCTGATCGAACCGCGCTCTGCCGATCTTCTGCAATCCGTGCCGGAAGTGCTGGATGCAAAGCCGTCGATCCTCATCATGGCCGATATCGGCACGCTGCCGCAGCCGGTCACCGAACAGCTTTCCAAATGGATTGAGGACGGCGGCACGCTGGTGCGGTTCGCAGGCCCGCGCCTTGCCGGTGCCAGCGACAATGATCCGCTTCTGCCGGTGAAATTGCGCAAGGGCGAACGCGCACTTGGCGGCACGCTATCCTGGTCAGAACCGCAGAAATTGCGATCTTTCCCCGACAAGGGGCCTTTCGCCGGTCTGGCTGTCCCCGATGATGTGACGGTCACAAGGCAGGTTCTTGCTGAACCTTCGTTCGATCTCAACGACAAGGCTTATGCCGTTCTGCAGGACGGAACACCGCTTGTGACCGGCGAACATCGTGGACGTGGCAACATCGTATTGTTCCACATCTCTCCCGATGCCAGCTGGTCGAGCCTGCCGATTTCGGGTTCATTCGTGGACATGCTGCGCCGCATCGTGTCGCTGTCGCAGCGCACCGGCGCGCAAGATAATCAGGCTTCCGTCTCGCTGCCGCCCTACCAGCTGCTTTCGGCTTCCGGTGCCCTGACCCCACCGACATCCGAAGCCAAGCCGCTGATCGTCGAAAAACAAGCAGGCCAGCGTCAGCATCAACACACCGCCCGGTTTCTATGGCAATGAGGACGGTTTGAAAGCGCTCAACATCTTCGAAGGTGCGAACCTCAAGCTGCAACCGATTGCCCGGCCGACACTGTCCGTCGGAATAACGCCTGTCTCCTATACATCGGACCAGTCGATTTCACTGGCGGGTCCATTCTTTGCTGCCGCTGCGATGCTGCTCGCACTCGATACGCTTTTGATGCTGTGGCTGCGCGGAGCCTTCCGTCGCCGCATGAAAGTGCGCGCCAAGGCGACGGGAATAGCTGTTCTGCTGGCCGGTTCGCTTGCTTTCAACCTTCTTCCTTCCGGAATAGGCGAAGCGAAAGCTCAGACTCAGGCACAATCCCAGTCTGGGGCTCAAGAGCAGGTGCATGACGACAGCAAGCCGGGAGACGAGGCGATCATCAACTCCGTCTCGCAGACGCATCTTGCCTATGTCATTACCGGCAGCGCAAAGACCGACGATATCAGCAAGGCGGGACTGCGGGGCTTGAGCTTCGCGCTGATGGACAAGACCGCGCTTGAACCGGGCGACCCCATCGGCGTAGACCCCGCCAAGGACGAACTGGCCTTTATCCGCTGATCTACTGGCCTATCGACCCGGAGACGCCGATGCCAAGCCCGGAAGCGATTGCCAAAGTCGATGCCTATATGCAGCAGGGCGGCACGGTGCTTTTGACACGCGCGACCAGTTGCAGGCGGGCGCCAGTCTCGATCCTTCCGCCTCACCCGCCAACCAGCGCCTGCGCGCCATCCTCGATGGCATGAACGTTCCGCCGCTGGAACCCGTGCCTGACGATCATGTGCTCACCAAATCCTTCTTCATCATGCCGGATTTCCCCGGTCGTTATGAAGGAAGCCCGCTCTGGGTCGAGGCCTCGACACCAAATGCCTCGCCCAGGGATCGTCCCGTGCGCACCGGCGACGGTGTGACGCCGATCATGATTACGGCCAATGATTTCGCAGGCGCATGGGCCGTGGATGAGCAAGGCAATCCGCTGCTTCCGACCGTGCCGAACGACCCGATGCAGCGCATCTATGCCATTCGCGGCGGCGTGAACATCGTGATGTATATGCTGACCGGCAACTACAAGTCCGATCAGGTCCACGCCAAGGACCTCATCGAGCGGTTGGGGAATTAGCATGATGTTTTGCAGCCCTGTTGCCACCCGATCCTGTTTGTCTTTCCCCTCATCCTGAGAAGCCATCCCGCGCTTGCACGGGGATGGCGTCTCGAAGGGCTGAGGAAACGCACGGCGCGCCTGCCCTCACCCTCGATCCTTCGAGGTTTCGCTTCGCTCCGCACCTCAGGATGAGGGTGGAAGCGTAGTAGCTGACGCGGTAGAAACCTACGGCGATAGGAGGTGAGAATGAATATCGAATTCGAACCGTTCCTCTCCACGCCCTGGCTTATCGCCATTCTCGTGCCGCTGGCGCTGCTGGTGCTAGTCACGATTGCGTTGCGGATGCGGGGCGGGCTGATCCGCCTTCTGGCTGCGGCAGCACTTGCGCTCGCTCTTTTCAATCCCGTCATCATCAATGAAGAGCGCGAACCGCTGAAAAGCGTAGTCTCAGTGGTTGTGGATCGCAGCCAGAGCCAGGAACTTGGAAGCCGCCGTGCCGACACGGATGCCGCCTTGAAGGCGGTTCAGGACCAGCTTGCAACCATGCCGCAATTTGAAACCCGCGTCGTGGAAGCAGGCCAACCCGGCGAGAACGAGGACGGCTACGCCACCCGGCTTTTCGGCCCGCTGGCCCGTTCGCTTCTCGATGTTCCGCCGTCGCGTGTTGCAGGCGCTGTTCTGATTACCGACGGTCAGGTACACGATATTCCTGCCAACAAGAATGCGCTCGGCTTCGATGCGCCGCTGCACGGGCTTGTGACCGGCAAGCCGGATGAGTTCGACCGCCGCATCCGCTTCAACAAGGCGCCGCGCTATGGCATCAGCGGCAAGCCGCTCGAAATGTCGTTTACGGTGATTGATGAGGGCAAAAGTCTCGGCAGCCCTGCGCCGGTTCAAATCCGCGTCAATGGTGAGACCGTCAGCGAGCAGGAAGCGCGGGTCGGGCAGGAAACGCCCGTCACCATCACCCCCGCGCGCGGGCGTGAACATTGTTGAAATCGCCACGCCAGCGCTTCCCGGCGAAGTAACCGACGCCAACAATCGCGCTGTCGCGACCGTGGACGGCGTTCGGGAAAACCTGCGCGTGCTGCTCGTCTCCGGTGAGCCGCACAATGGCGAGCGCACCTGGCGCAATCTGCTGAAATCCGATGCCGCCGTCGATCTCGTCCACTTCACCATTTTGCGCCCGCCGGAAAAGCAGGACGGCACGCCGATCAACGAATTGTCGCTGATCGCCTTCCCGACGCGCGAACTCTTTGTCGACAAGGTCAACGAGTTCGACCTCATCATCCTGACCGCTACCAGCACCGCGATGTGCTGCCGCTCCTCTATTACGATTACATCGCACAATATGTGGAGAATGGCGGCGCCTTGCTGGTCGCAGCCGGCCCGGAATATGCAGGCGAAATGTCGATTGCCCGTACGCCGCTTTATAGCGCCCTGCCTGCCCTGCCGACCGGGGCCGTGACGGAAAAGGCGTTCTATCCACGTCTCACGACTGTCGGCAAACGCCACCCTGTCACGCGCGGCCTCGACGGCAGCGATCAGGAGCCGCCGCACTGGAGCCGCTGGTTCCGCACCATCGACATCACCGCGCCGCAAGGCGAAACGGTGATGAGCGGCGCGACAACAAGCCGCTATTGGTTCTCAACCGCGTCGGAAAAGGCCGTGTCGGCATGTTCCTCTCCGATCAGGGCTGGCTGTGGGCGCGCGGTTTCGAGGGCGGCGGCCCCTATGCCTCGCTCTATCGCCGCATCGCCCACTGGCTGATGCAGGAACCGGAACTGGAGGAAGAGGCGCTGACCGCCTCCGGCAATGGCCGCACGCTTTCCATCCGCCGCCAGACCATGGGCGATAATCCGGGTGCTGCAACCGTTTCAACGCCTTCAGGCAAGGAATTGCAGGTCAATCTCGCGCAAAGCAAGCCGGGCCTGTTCGAAGGTTCATTGCAGACGGACGAGATCGGCATCTTCCGGGTGAAAACGGGGATCTGGAAGCCCTGGCCCATGGGGCCGATCGATGCGCCGGAATTCACCGACAGCATCTCCACGACGGATCGCCTCAAGCCGCTCGCTGACGCGACCGGCGGCTCGGTCCATCGCGTCCATGCCAGCACCAACAGTTCGGTCCGGGTTCCGACGATCACCGCCATCAGCGGCAACCGCGCCGCCAGCGGCAATGACTGGATCGGCCTGCGCGAGACTGCGGATACGCAATTGAAAAGCGTCAACCGCCTGCCGCTGTTCTCCGGCTTTCTGGCGCTTGGCCTGCTGCTCTTCGTCTTCGGCAGCATGTGGTATCGCGAAGGACGGTAAACCGCATTCGCCCGACGCCCTCATCCTGAGCCTGTCGAAGGATCAAGGGCGAGCGCCGGTTCAGTTCCCCACTCCTTCGAGACGCCATCTGCGATGGCCCCTCAGGATGAGGGGAAAACAAGCGTTCTGCTAACTTCCCAGACGAGACAATCAGGCCCGGTTGGCGTGGCGCACGATTCCGCTGACACCGTTCAGCGCGTCCGGCGTGAGTTCGCAGGCAAGCATCCGGCGCGGATCGACCGGCGCTGGCATGACCATCGAACCCGGCGCCACCATCTTGAAGCCGAACGGACCGTAATAAGGTTCGTCACCGACAAGAATGACCAGCTTGTGGTCGGCTTTCGTCGCCGCTTCCAGCGACATGCGCATCAGCTTGCCGCCAATGCCGCGTTTCTTCCACTCAGGTCTGACCGCAAGCGGTCCAAGCAGGAGTGCAGGCGTCTTGCCGATGACAACCGGCGTCTGCCGTACAGACCCGACGACGATACCGCCCATCAGGGCAACAAAGGAAAGATCGAGATCGTGCGGCCCGCCTTCGCGAATGAAATGTGCGGCACGGGTAAAGCGTCCCGGTCCGAAGGCCTCGGCATTGATGGCTTCGATTTCAATGTCGTGCGCCGGGCATTCCTGCGCATAGGTCAGTTCAAGCTGCTGCATGGGCTTTAGATCGCAATAGGAGAAGTCGAGGACCGTCAGGTCAATGGAATGCATTCCGCGCGTCTCAAGCGCATCCCGAAAAGTGTGAAACGGTTTTCGGGCTAGATGCGCTTGGAAACAAACAGCTGGAGCGCCGATCTGATTCAATCAGATCGAAACGCGCTCAAGCGCGGTCCAAGTTTCATCGTCGGATGAAAAGCATTTCCATTAATCGTTCTCCTGAGCGGTTTGGATGACCGCAATTTGGAAGTTGCATTACACCAAAATGAGCAGAGGTAAAACTATTTTTTCATAATGGCGGTTTCGACTGTTCCTTTTGGCACCGTTACGCACTGTTCACGGCTTGTGATGCTGCAAAATGGCGGCTCTCGCCTTATTCTCTTTCCAAAAGGAGAAATCACATGGGACTTCTGGTTGATGGCAAGTGGCATGATGTCTGGTACGACACCGAAAGCACGAAAGGCCGTTTTGAACGTTCGAAATCGCAATTCCGTAACTGGATAACCGCAGATGGCAGTGCCGGCCCGACGGGCGAAGGCGGCTTCAAGGCCGAACCGGGCCGCTACCACCTCTATGTTTCCTATGCCTGCCCGTGGGCGCACCGCACGCTGATCTTCCGCGCGCTGAAAGGGCTGGAAGACGTTATTTCGGTCTCGGTGGTGGACTATCTGATGGCCGACGAAGGCTGGACCTTCTCCGGCACAACCGGCAGCACCGGCGACACCCTCTACGGCGCGAAGCGTCTTTATGAAATCTACACGCGTGCCGATCCGAATTATTCCGGTCGCGTGACCGTTCCGGTTCTGTGGGACAAGCAGCGCCAGACGATCGTGTCCAACGAATCCGCCGAAATCATCCGTATGCTCAACACCGCCTTCAAGGAATTCGGCGACGCTTCGCTGGATTTGTATCCAGAAGCGCAGCGCGACGAAATCGATGCGCTCAATGATTTCATCTATCCCAATATCAACAATGGGGTCTATCGCGCCGGTTTCGCCACCACGCAGGAAGCTTACGAAGAAGCGTTCGGGCAATTGTTCGCAGCACGATTCGCTTGAGGATCGCCTTTCGCGGCAGCGCTATCTGACCGGCACCCACCTAACCGAAGCCGACTGGCGGTTGTTCACAACGCTTCTGCGCTTCGATCCGGTCTATGTCGGCCATTTCAAGTGCAATCTGCGCCGTCTGGCAGATTACCCGAACCTGTGGAACTACACGCGCGAACTCTATCAGGTGCCGGGCGTGGCCTCGACCGTGAACATGGAGCACATCAAGGGTCACTATTATCGCAGCCACAAGAACATCAATCCGACCAGTATCGTTCCTGCAGGGCCGGAAATCGACTTCTCTGCGCCCCATGACCGGGATCGCTTCCCCAAGACCTGACCGGACGAACTGCGTTCTTCCTGCAACAGTGCGGAAAGAACATCAGCACTCTCTCAAATCTCTTGCGCCCCTTTGATTTCGATCAATGGGGCGTTTCGTTGCGCGGTCCAGATTGCACGCATCACTACGATCCCAAGACCGAACACGACTTAAGGAGAGAGAAGATGAACCGCTTCACGAGAGGATTGCTGGCTGCCACCGCACTGACCTTTGCCGCACCGGCTGCCTATGCTGCCGATGCCATCGTCGCCCAGCCTGCATCTGAAATTCAGGCCGTGCCGGAAGCCCTGTCGCCATGGCAGATCCGTGTGCGCGCACTCGGCGTCATTCCCCAGAATTCCGGCTATGTGAACGGCGTTTCAGGTTCGGACCTCGACTATTCGAAGTCGATCACACCTGAACTCGACATCACCTACTACTTCACGGACAATTTCGCAGCCGAACTCATTCTCGGTACGACCTATGCCAATATCAATGGCGCCGGTTCAATCGATGGGCTGGGCAAGATCGGCAAGGCATGGATTCTGCCTCCAACGCTCACGCTGCAATATCACTTCACCAATTTCGGCGCCTTTAAGCCTTATGTCGGCGCAGGCGTGAACTACACCATGTTCTACAATCAGGATGCGACCGGCGTTGAATATCTCAAGGTCAAGAATGCATTCGGCGGCGCACTGCAGATCGGCTTCGACTACATGCTCAACGAACATTGGGGCGTGAACTTCGACGTCAAGAAGCTGTTCCTCGAACCGAAATTCGACGCTACTCTGGCGGGCGGCGTGGAAGTCAGCGGCAAGGCCAAGCTGAATCCATGGCTGATCGGTACGGGTATCACCTACCGCTTCTAATCGATCACCGATCAGGTAAAGGCGCAGCAGCGCGCCTTTACCAAAGTGGAAGCGGCTCCAGATCGTGCATCGCTTCCTGCAGACGCCGCTTGGTTGATGGCGTCGTCCCTTCCGGCAGATCGTCCAGTGGAAAGAAACCGCATTCGGCGATTTCCCGATCCGGCAAACGGGGTGCCGTCTGCTCAAATTGCCTGCATATATAAAGCGCCACGTGATCGCGCGGTGATGCATGCGCATTCTTGTAGAGCGCAAAAGCTGCGGTAGGCCTTTCAGAACGATATTGCCCTCCTCGCGCAACTCCTTTTCCAGCGCCTGCCCGAAGGTCTCGCCACGTTCGACGCCCCCGCCCGGCAATTGCCATCCGGGCACATAGGTATGCTTTACAAGGAAAACAGAATTTTTCTTTTCATCGAAAACGATAGCCCTGACGCCCAGCGTCATCGGGCGTCGCATTAGAAAAAGTATGAAATATGAAATGACGAAAGCGCATACCGTCTCTCCGCGAGGCAATATACCTCTATCCAAAACAGCAATGACATCAACAAAAAGTAGCTAAACAGGTTTCGATTCCAATAATAATACAGTAAATGGGCCTTATGTTCCGTCTCGCCCATATCTCCGATATACACCTTTCGCCTCTGCCGCGCGTGCGATATCGCGAATTGGCATCGAAACGTATCACCGGCTACATCAACTGGCTGCGCAATCGCAAAACGCGATGCACGGAACCGTGCTGGATAGTCTCATCGGCGATATGCAGGCGCAATCACCTGACCACATCGCGGTAACGGGCGATCTCGTCAATCTGGCGCTCAATCTGGAAATCGACATCGCCCATGAATGGCTCTCCAAATTGGGCAACCCTGAGGATGTTTCGGTCGTTCCCGGCAATCACGACGCTTATGTTCCGGGTGCCCTCGACAAGTCCTGCCGGAAATGGGAACCGTGGATGCGCGGCGACGGCATCGACAATAAGGGCAATCGTCCGCAATTTCCCTATATGCGCGTGCGTGGGCCTGTTGCGCTGATCGGCGTTTCGTCGGCGCGCGCGACGGCGCCCTTCATGGCGAGCGGCGACTTCCGGTCTGCGCAAGGCAAGCGTCTGGCCGCAATGCTCGATGAAGCCGGTACGCGTGGCCTCTTCCGCATCGTGATGATTCACCACCCGCCGATCTATGGCGCAACGCCCGCGCACAAGCGCCTTTATGGCATTCGCCGCTTCCAGAAGATCATACGCAAGCACGGCGCTGAGCTTGTTCTCCATGGCCATACGCATCTTATCACGCATTACGAGATCGATGGCCCGAACGGCAAGATTCCCGTCATCAGCGTCCCGTCGGCGAGCCAGAATTTTGGCGGTCATAAGCCCGCTGCCCGCTATAACATTTTCAGCATCGATAAACGGCCTGATGGCGGCTGGTCCTGCCTCATGGAAGAGCATGGCGTTTCCGATGCCAGCGAGAAAATAACGAAGCTCAACGAGCGCGTTCTTTATTAACTCCACAACAAAACGGCGCCGAAGCGCCGCTTCTCATCGATTTTGCACTTTTCGATATGCACTCTAGCGATTACGGAAAGTGATGTTGCAGCCCTTCAACGCCGACGCCCGTTCCAGAGCCTGCATCTCACCCTTCAGACGGGCAACTTCCGCCGCTTTGGCACCATCGCCATTATTCAGAAACAGCGCGGGCCAGAACAGAACAAGCCCAACCCCGGTCGTTATTGTATCGCGCGTTGCAGCGGAATTCTGTCTGCCGACAGCAGTTGCGGCACTATAGGACAAACGCACGGCCTCTTCCTTTAGCTGCGAACAACTTTGGGAATTATATACACTGGAAGGCACGTAGCTGGCAGAGATATTGTCAGAACGAGTAGCACAACCCGAAACTAACGCGACCGAAGGCAATAGATATAAAAACGTTTCATAAAAATCTCACAATAAAAAATATAGGCGGGCAGAAATAGTAAAAATATGAAATTTAAAGGCGGCACGAACAGTGCCGCCTTTAGAAACAGACAGTGCAAAATTATTTCGCGATGACGCGATTGGCCGCAGATACGATAGCTTCCAGTGAAGCACTGACGATATTGTCGTTGATGCCGACGCCGAACAGCTTTCCGTCCGGATAAGCCATTTCGACATAAGAAATAGCCGAAGCGTCAGAACCCTGCTGTAGCGAATGTTCGGAATAATCGACAACTGACATCGTCACGCCGAGATATTTGGACAACGCATCGACAAAGCCGTCAATCGGGCCTGTGCCCTTGCCTTCAATATTCTTCGTCACGCCGTTATCGGTGATTTCAGCGGTAAGGATACGGCGGCCTTTCTGCTCGGGATCGGGCATGGTGTGATGATCGACGAACTTGATGCGGGCATCCGGCTGCGTCACATAGAGGCTCTGGAACTCGTCGTGAATGCGCTTCGACGGCAGTTCCTTGCCTTCCTCATCGGTGATGTTCTGGATGATCTCGCGGAACTCCACCTGCAGGTTGCGCGGCAGGTTCAAGCCGTAATCGGCCTGCAGAATGTAGGCGATACCGCCCTTGCCCGATTGCGAATTGATGCGGATGATCGCTTCATAGGAGCGGCCCACATCCTGCGGGTCGATCGGCAGATAGGGCACTTCCCAGATCGGCGAATTGGCCGAACGGCGCGCCTTCATGCCCTTGTTGATCGCATCCTGATGCGAGCCGGAGAAAGCCGTATAGACCAGTTCGCCGACATAAGGATGGCGCTCGGCAATCTTCAACTGGTTCGAATATTCATAGACTTCCTTCATCCGGTTGATGTCGGTGCAGTCCAGTTCAGGGTCCACGCCCTGCGTGTACATGTTGAGCGCCAGCGTCACCACGTCCACATTGCCGGTGCGTTCACCATTGCCGAACAGCGTGCCTTCAACACGGTCCGCGCCTGCCATCAAGCCCAGTTCCGTGGCGGCAATGCCCGTGCCGCGGTCATTGTGCGGATGCAGCGAGATAATCAGGTTCTCGCGATTGTCGAGATTGCGGCACATCCATTCGATCTGGTCGGCATAGATGTTCGGCGTGTTCATTTCGACCGTCGAGGGCAGGTTGACGATCAGCTTGTTGTCCGCCGTCGGCTTCACGATCTCGATCACCGCATTGCAGATTTCCAGCGCCACATCCAGCTCGGTGCCGGTGAAGCTTTCCGGCGAATACTGGAAGCGATAGCCGCCACCAGCCTTCGCGGCCATATCCATAATCATCTTGGCGGCGTCGGTTGCGATCTGCTTGATGCCGCCGACATCCTTGGCAAACACCACGCGACGCTGCAATTCACTGGTGGAATTATAGAAATGGATGATCGGTGACTTCGCGCCTTCCAGCGCTTCGAAAGTCCGTGTAATCAGCTCGGGGCGGCACTGGACCAGAACCTGCAAATCCAGCTCGTCCGGCACATTGCCATGCTCGATCGCCCAACGGCAGAAGTCGAAATCCGTCTGCGACGCGGACGGAAAACCGATTTCGATTTCCGGAAAACCCATATCGACCAGCAGGCGGAACATGCGCTCCTTGCGGTCATGCCCCATGGGATCGATCAAGGCCTGATTACCATCACGCAGATCGACCGAGCACCAGATCGGTGCCTTTTCGATACGCTTGGACGGCCAGGTCCGGTCATCGAGCTGCGGAACCGGGAAAGGCGAATATTTGCTGCCTGCAATGGGCATGCCCTTGCGCGCGGAGATGGATTTCGATTGCGGCGTGGCGACGGACTGATTCATTTCGTTTCCTCCCGGCTTTCGACGGTTTCAAGCCGTCAAGCGCGGATACTACTGATCGATTATAAGGGTTTTCTGAAAGGAGCACAGGCCAGCGACCGGGGATCGACCGCCGGACGCTCCTTTCAACGAGCCCGGCGATCGCCGCTAAGGCCGAGGGTAAGAAGCGAGTTTAGAACGCAGACATCAACGCGCGCGCCGAAGGCGCTGCGGAATGTTCCATAGATGTTGCGTTTTTGATCGTCATGGGAAAAGCTTTTACACGCCGGATTTCTGCTGTGCAAGATAGTATTTCATTCAGAGCCTGACTCAAAAGCGACATGTGTGTGCGAAAATGGTTATTTTCGAGTACCGGAGCGGAGCGTACATAAAGGTACGTGAGCACCGGAATGGAGAAAATTGCCATTTGCAGCCACACGGGGCGACTTTTGGAACAGGCTCTCAGGCGAATGGCACAGCACTTGTTCCCGGCGGCAGCTTTGCCTCGTCCTCCGGCTCGACATGGATCACCACGCGCGCGCTGTCGATCTGCTTTTTCAGCGCATCTTCGATACGGTCGCAGATCACATGGGCATCGCCGACGCTCATATCAGCGGCCACGACCAGGTGAAACTCGATGAAGGTAACACGGCCCGCAATACGGGTCTTGAGGTCATGAACCTCGATGGCGCCACCCGCATTGGCCGAAATGACATCGCGAATGCGCATCTCCTCAGTCGGCTCGACACCAATATCCATCAATCCCTGCACCGAGGAATTGATGACACCCCACCCCTGCCAGAGAATGTTGATGGCCACCAGAATGGCGAGCAGCGGATCGAGTATGGCCCAGCCGGTCACGACAGCACCGACGAGACCGACCAGAACACCTACAGAGGTGAACACATCAGTCATGATGTGTTTTCCGTCGGCTTCCAGCGCAGGCGAGCGGGACTTGCGACCGGTGCGAATCAACAATGATGCCCATAAGCCATTTATGACGGCAGCAGCCGTGTTGATACCGAGACCCAGCCAGGGTTCATCGAGCGTTCGCGGTGATTGAAGGGCAAACCAGGCCTCGCGGAAGATCAAAAGTGCGGCGACCGTAATCAGAACACCCTCCACGACAGCCGAAATATATTCCGCCTTGTGGTGCCCGAACGGATGATTATCGTCGGCAGGCAGATAGCTGACCCGAATGGCCCACCACGCGCCGATTGCCGCAATCACATTGACGATCGATTCCAGCGCATCCGAATAAAGGGCAACCGAGCCGGTCAGCGCATAGGCCAGATATTTCAAGCCCATCACGCCGAAAGCAACGGGAATAGACCAAGCGGCAAGCCGCCGAACCTTTGCACTCGCGTCCATGATGAACCTTTGATTATCTCGATCTTTTCCCGAAACCGGGATGGGCCTACGCACGGCCCTTCATGCATTCGCTGGCGCGCGGGGTATAGCATATGCAGCAGCAATTCACCGCCGTTCTATACCCCAGATAAGCGAAACTTCGTACCCTGTTTTTCAGTTCCCGCATTTAATTTTCTCCCGCAAATGCAAGGCATTACAGTTGCAAATGAGTTGCCGGAGCAAGCATGGAAAAAGCACTTCCGAAACATAAAAAGCCGCAGCATATGGCTGCGGCTGGCTTGAAATCGGAACGAAAGGCGTTCGATCAGGTGTTGGTACGACGCGCCTTGTTCTTGCTCGCCAGATGCGTCACCACATTCTCGATCATGCGCATTCCGGCATTGTGGCCGAGCGTCATGATGGATTCCGGTGGAATTGAACGGCGGCGACCGGCTCATGCTTGTGCTCGAAAGCCATGATGACACCGTCTTCGGTTTCCGCTGTCACCAGAAAATCGTCCGGCAAACGTTCCGGATCAGCGAAGATCGAATGATAACGCCCGACCGTCACTTCCTTTGGCAGGCCCGAGAATATCCGCTCCGGCTTCGACACGCGAATGCGCGACGGCTTGCCGTGCATAGGAATGCGCAGCTGGCGCAGCGTACCGCCATAGGCTTCGGCCAGCGCCTGCAATCCAAGGCAGACGCCAAAATCGGCAATTCCCGCTTGCGCGCCTTGTCGATGGTCGCCTTGCAATCGAAATCCTGTGGCGTGCCCGGTCCGGGTGACAGAACCACGAGGTCGGGCTTGACCTTGTCGAACACGTCTTCGGCAACCGGCGAGCGCACGGTCGAGACCGTGGCACCAGTCTGGCGGAAATAATTGGCAAGCGTATGCACGAAGGAATCTTCGTGATCTACCAGCAGGATCGAAATCCCTCGCCCACTTTCGCTGCCACGCGCTCTTCTGCGATATGATTGCTCTTCTGCGCTTCGCGCACAGCCGCGATCATTGCCGATGCCTTCAATTCGGTTTCGGCTTCTTCTTCTTCCGGGTTGGAATCGAACAGAAGCGTTGCCCCGGCGCGGATTTCGGCCACGCCGTCCTTTACCCGAATCGTGCGCAGCGTCAGGCCGGTATTCATGTCGCCATTGAAATGCATCATGCCGATGGCGCCGCCATACCATGCGCGCGGGCTGCGCTCGTTTTCCTCGAGGAAGCGCATCGCCCACAATTTCGGCGCGCCGGTGACAGTCACGGCCCATGCATGGCTGAGGAAACCGTCGAACGCATCCATGCCATCGCGCAGGCGACCTTCAATATGATCGACCGTATGGATCAGTCGCGAATACATCTCGATCTGGCGGCGGCCGATGACCCGCACCGACCCCGGCTCGCAGACGCGGCTCTTGTCGTTGCGGTCCACGTCCGAACACATGGTCAGCTCGGATTCGTCCTTCTTGGAATTGAGCAGTTTCAGGATCTGCTCCGAATCCGAAATCGCATCCTCGCCGCGCTTGATCGTCCCGGAAATCGGGCAGGTCTCGATGCGCCGTCCATTGACCCGCACGAACATTTCCGGCGATGCGCCGACCAGATATTCGTTCTCGCCCAGATTGATGAAGAAGGAATAGGGCGACGGATTGATCGTCTTCAGCCGACGGAAAATCTCCGACGGAGCGGTATGGCAGCGCTCATAGAAAGTCTGGCCGGGAACCACTTCGAAGAGGTCACCGCGCTTGAAGCTTTCCTTGGCGCGCTCGACGAGCTTGGCATATTCACCCGGATTGTGATCGCCCCGCGCAAGCTTGGCTTCCGATGGCTTGAAGGGCTGCACCGGCGTCGCCCGCGCAAGACCATGCGTGGAAGACCCGCCGCAGGCAAATTCATAACGATCCACCCAGGCCCGTGCCGCATAATGATCGGCCACGAAGATTTCATCGGGAATGAACAGCACCAGATCGCGCTGGTCGTCGGGGCGTTTCAGCTTGTACTGGATGGGATCGAACTGGAACGCCAGATCATAGCCGAAAGCGCCGTAAAGACCGAGATTGGCGTCTTCTTCGGAGAAGAACAAGCCGACAATCACCCGCAGAACCGTGAAAACCGAAGGCATGCGCGAGCGCTCTTCCTCGGTGAAGGCTCCGCTCGGTTCGGCAATGGTGAGCTCGATACGGTTTTCCTCGGCCTTGTCGACCGTCACCTCGGCAAGCGCCTTTACTGTATCAAGAATGGGCCGCAGGAGAATGACGCCGCGCGCATTCAGCGCTTCGATGCGCATGCTGCGGGCGCGTGACGTGATGGCCACGGGAGGATCGACGATAGCTGTATCCCATCGCGTATAGCGGCCTGGATATTCGTAGTTTGACGAAAAACAGCACCACGCCGTTCGTTCAGCGCATCGATATAGGTCTCGATCGCACCCTTATAGGCAGTGAGGTGGCGCACGCGTTCGACGACGATGCCGCCCGCCGTTTCGTGCTGGAATATCTCGCTATCCGCAATCTTCGCATTCATGATCGGCTATCCCAAATCTAACTTGTTTCCGAATACTTCCAGAACCCGGTTTCCCCGCAGGTCTTATTCAAACAGCCAAACAAAAGGCCGCCCGGATAATCCCAGCGGCCTGTTTCCTAAACGCAAATGCACAAACGCCTGCGTGGCCGCTTTTAGCGGGCCCACCACCAACCGTTGATGACGATATTGCGCGAAATGTTCATGGACGTACTGTTAGCGTTCAATGTGGTTCCTTGCAACCGGAAAATTCGAGCGCCGAAATGCACGGTACGGGTCGCCGTCGACACGGCATTCCACAAGTTTCACAAAGAAAATCCGGACAGTTTGGGGCTGTCCGGATTTCCTCAGAACCGGATGAACGAAACGGAAGGAATGGGACGATTCCTCCAGCTTCAAACCCCCTCACCCCATGCAAAATTTACAGGTGCAATATAACTTTCAGTATGCACACTATCCTTATCACAGGTTGCGCGCACTTTGCAACCTGTGATTGTTATTTGCGTATATGCTTAAGTTTAAGCCGAAATCATCGAAACAGTTCAAAAATTTGTAGGACCACCCAACAAGTTTCATCTTGCGTCGGGGACCGATTTCGGATTGATTTCCTGGCAACTCAAACACATATGCAAAATCAAGAACAGAGCCGTCATGCATAAGCGGCCATTGGGGACAACTGATGAAGAATCTCGATGCGATGGACAGGAGTATTTTGCGCGCCCTTCAGGAGAATGGACGCCTGACCAACACTGAACTGGCCGATCGCATAAATCTCACAGACGGCGACTGCCGAACGCGTCAAGCGACTGACCCGCGAAGGGTATATTCTCGGCTATTCGGCACGGCTTTCGCCCAAGATGCTCGATCGGGCCATGCTGGTCTTCATCGAGATCAAGCTTGACCGCACCACGCCGGAAGTCTTCGAGACCTTCTCGACCTTTACCCGCAGCAATCCTGACATTCTGGAATGCCACATGGTTGCGGGCGGCTTCGATTATCTCGTCAAAGCCCGTGTATCCGATATGGATCACTATCGACGCTTCCTTTCGGAGGCGCTTCTTTCTCTGCCCGGCGTGCGGGAATCGCACACCTATGCCGTGATGGAGGAAGTGAAGGAAACCGCCTATATCGCGGTATAGTCCCGGTCGACAGGGCACGAGCATTACCTGAAAGCATCGTTGCTGTCAGTAGACTGGCAGCAACGAACCCCTGTTTTTCACTTCGATCTTGCTAACGACTATTTACGGGTATATACCCGCAATATGTCACATCCGTGTTTCTGCATTCTTCTGCGCCAGGCAGCCCGCAAGACATCGAGCGTCTATGACAACGCTCTGGCCCCGCTTGGCATTAATGTTGCGCAGTTCAGTACGCTGCGCAAAATCCGCCGCGCAGGTTCCATCTCGCTGACGGAACTTGCACATCTGTCCGAGCTGGATCGTTCGACCATGGGTCGTAATGTGAAAGTTTTGCAGCGCATGGGCCTGATCGGGCCTGCGGCCAGCGACGACCACCGCGAGACAAGCGTAACGCTGACCGCCGAAGGTCGCGACCTCGTGGAGCGCGGCGGTCCGCTCTGGGATCAGGCGCAGGAAGAAATTGAAGACCGGCTGGGAGAGGAAGGCGTGGAGCAATTGCAAAACCTTCTTCGCAGCCTCGATTAATCGGGCACCAAACGCCCTTTGACTGAAAACAATGACCTGAAGCCGCGCCCCGCTATGGAGCGAATGGTTTCGCCATCGAACGCATGGCTGGCCAAAGCCAGCTTGAACCCGAAAGCGCCAAAGATGATTTCTGCCCGCCTTGCCAGCTTTCTCGCCCAGAGAAACATCCATTACGGATGGGTCGTCGCCGCCATAACCTTCCTGACCATGCTGGCGACGGCTGCAGCCATGGGGTCGGCGGGCATTCTGATCGACCCGCTCCAGCGTGAATTTGGCTGGACGAATGCGAATATCTCCTTCGCAATGGCGCTTCGCCTCGTACTTTTCGGCCTGATGGGTCCGTTTGCAGCCGCCTTCATGAACCAGTTCGGTCTGCGCCGCGTGGTTGCAGCCGCTCTCATCATGATTTCACTGGGGCTGGTCGGCTCCATTTTCATGACCGAAGAATGGCAGATGGTTGCGCTCTGGGGGTCGTGATCGGCCTTGGCACCGGCATGACGGCACTCGTCCTCGGCGCAACCGTCGCAGCACGCTGGTTCGAAAAGCGGCGCGGCCTCGTCGTCGGCCTGATGACAGCCAGCAACGCCACCGGCCAGCTCGTCTTCATGCCGATCCTTGCCAGCGTCAGCCAGACCATCGGCTGGCGCACATCGCTCACCATCGTCATCTGTTTCCTTGTTGCCGCACTCGTGCTGGTTCTCGCTTTGATGCGCGATCATCCGGCGGATATCGGCCTGAAGCCTTTCGGACGTACGGCACCGCTTCCCGCGCCCGAACCCCGAAAGAGCTTTGGCGCCATGCTGGCTTCGCCGCTCGTAACCCTGCGTGAAGCGTCTTCAACCGCAACCTTCTGGGTCTTGTTCCTGACCTTCTTCGTCTGCGGATTTTCCACCAACGGCCTGATCCAGACCCACTGGATCACGCTTTGTGGTGATTTCGGCATCGCACCGGTCGGCGCGGCGGGTATTCTTGCCGTCATCGGCGCATTCGACCTGATCGGCACGATTATGTCCGGCTGGCTGTCAGACCGGTTCGACAATCGCTGGCTCCTGTTCTGGTTCTACGCGCTGCGCGGTCTCTCGCTGATCTACCTGACCTTCACGGATTTTACCGTCTACGAGCTCGCACTCTTCGCCGTCTTTTACGGACTGGACTGGGTGGCGACGGTGCCGCCGACCGTCAAGCTCGCAGCCGAACGCTTCGGCCCGGAAAAGCCGGCTTGGTCTTCGGTTGGGTGTTCACCGGTCATCAGGTCGGTGCCGCTGCCGCTGCCGCCTTTGCAGGCTTCGTTCGTACCGATTATGACAGCTACACCCCTGCCCTGATCCTCGCCGGTGCCATGTGCTTTGCCGCTGCGGCCATGGTGTTCATCATCAACCGCCCTGCTCCTCGCGTCGTTCTGCAGGCTTCATGATGCGACAGGCTTCTTTCCCTTCCTGTTCAGTGCCAGCACACCAAGGCTGATCAAGAAGGCGGCGAGCGTGTCGGTCCAGCCCGGCACCTCACCCAGCAGGACAAGTGCCAGAACCAAAGTGATGACAGGGATCAGTGCCGACAGCGCTGCCCCTGCCGCCGTTCCCAGCAGCACAACGGCACGATTAAAGGCAAAGACGCCAAAGGCCGAAGTAAGTACGCCCTGATAGAAACCCTGCAGGGCAATATCGCCCCAGGATGTCGCGCCAAGTCCCTTGGGCAGGAAGATCATATAGATCGGCAAATAGACGATTGCCGAGGTGACGGCTGCGATGGCGGTCGCGTGCAGCCCGTCCATTCCCTTCCTGCGAAACACCATGACATAGATCGCCCACACCAGTGCCGCGACGAAAAGAACAAGTGTCCGAGCATTTCCGGTCCGCCCAGTTGCGACAGACCCGCGATCAGCATGGCGCCGATCAGGATCAGAACAACGCCAAACCAGCGCGACGGCGCAAGATGTTCCTTGAGAAGTGCCATCCCCAGAATGGCAACCATTGCTGTCATCAGCCCCGGAATGAGCGCTGCCGCATGGGACGCCGGAGCATATTGCAGGCCGCAGGTGGTCAGCAGCGCATAGGGAACGCCCGCACCGGAAACCAGAAGCACAAAGCCGAGCGGACCAAGCTTCCGAAAGCCAAATCCTTTCATCAGCACCACCGGCAACAGCACCAGCCCTGCCACGCCAAAGCGCAAGGCAATGATGTCGAAAGGCGTCAATGCGGTCTTGAACCCGAAACGGGTCAGGACAAACGAACCGGACCATACCAGAACCCCGGACAGCCCCAGGCCAGACCGCGTATGGTGTCGGAAGTCGAGCTTGTCGGGGTGGTTTCGGTAATTGCCGTCATGGTCACTCACTACAGGATGAAGAAAGAGTGCAGACTATTGCACCCTTGGCTTGGGCGAGTGCCACGGATAAGCAAGATATGAGATATTAGAGTTTCTTATGCCGCCCGGCTTCTGGCATCCACTGCCATATCGCAGAACCGTTCGACCAGATGCCTGACCGGACTGTCGGCCCGAAAAACAATATAGACGGTACGAAAAGTTGGAGGATCGAGGCGGCGCGCCCGCAATCCATTCAAATCGGCGCCCGGCAGACTGATTTCGGACAGAAGCGTCGTGCCGATGCCATGCCGCACCATTTCCAGCACGGTGGCGACGTCGCGAGTGCGCACCTGCTCGCTGCGCGTTTCGCCGTCGCTATGAATGATCCGGTCGATAATCATTTCGCAGCCTGCTGCCGCGATCAACTGGCGATCCCGCAAGTCCTCGGCAGTGATTATGTCATTGCGCATGAAGGGGTCGTCACGCCGTCCCACCACGACAAGTTCTTCCCGGCCGACTTCCCGCGCTTCCAGCTCCGGCGTCGGCAGCGATGTAATGCCGAGATCAGCAATACCGTCCCGCACCCACACACTCACATCGTCGTGCCCGCCCTCGAAAGCGCTGAACTCGATGCCGGGATAAAGCCGCTGAAACGACTTTCGCAGGCCGGGCACAACATATTCAAGCTGGCTTGGAATTGCCGCGACGCGCAGTCGTTCGGGCGCGCCGGAAGCACTGCATCGTGCCTGTAGTTCTATCCGCTCGACCGCCGCAAGGACCGCCCTGGCATCAGCAAGGATCGATTGCCCGAATGCCGTCAGCGCAGCTCCATCGCGCTTTCGCGCCAGTACATCGACCCCGAGGATTTTTCCAGTGTCGCGATCGCCTGACTGGCGCCCGATTGCGTGAGCCGCAAGCGCCGCGCGGCAGCACCCACACTGCCGGTTTCCGCGACAGCTTCAAGCAGACGTAACTGGACCAGACTGATCTTCATCGTTTCGGTTCCGGCTTATTCTTTCATCAAGGCATCGCCCCAGTCAGCGCGACGCGCCCAACGGAACAGATCCCCGTCACGCTTGGTCAGGAGACGTTCTTCCGCCCTGCCGTCGTCGTTGCAGAGTTTAACCGAAACTTTGCCGCCGCCAACCCGCGCCGGCGCGATAACACGTGCTTCCACATCATCGACCGTCTCGCGCACCGCAGCAAGATAGATGAACTTCTCATCCTCCCACGGCACTTCCGCTTCCTTGGTCAGACGATGAATGCGCGAGCGCGCAACGCGGCGCGAAAATGGCACCAGTCGGGCGCGACCAACGGGCAATCGAGCTGGTGCGGACAGGGTGCCGCAATGATTGCGCCTGCGGCAACAAGCGCCCTGCGTGCATCGAGAATACGCTGCCAGCCTGCCGGTGTTCCGGGTTCCACGATCACCAGCATCTGCCGGGCCGACGCCCACAGACGCTCAATCAGTGCCTGCCGCTTTTCAGGAGCAAGCTCGTCAAGCACATAGGCAATGGTCACGAGATCGGCTTGCGGAAAATCCAGTTTCTCCTGAACCACATCCCCTGCCCGCCAGTCGAGGTCAGGCATTCCGCTATTTTGCGAAAGATCGTTGCCCACGGCTCTGATCGCAGGGCTTGCCTCGATCATGGTTGCGGATTGAAGCGTGGGCCAGCACTGTTTTGCCGCCCAAAGGGCGGTTCCCGGCCCTGCCCCAACATCGAGCATGGATTGCGGCGCAAAATCGGTACAGACCTCGGCGGCACTGTCCATGCTGGCGCGAACCGCCGCATAGGTCGCAGGCAGGCGCGCCGCCAGATAGGCCTTCGCGGCAAGATCATCGGAAATATGCATGCGGCCGTCCCGCGTCTCGGCGCGGTAACGGCGTGAAAGCATTTCGGATGCGCGCTTGAGGTCGGCCAAGGCCACGCCCTCGAGCGCGGCATCCACCGCCTGCCGCAAGGATGCTGGCAGTTCCATGGCCGATCAGCGCTCCAAAACCTGTTTCACGTCCACCAGATTCGAACGGACACGCAGAATGTAGAAGCCCATCGTGGTCAGATGCGACGGCGTGAACCAAGCATCAGGACTACCATTGGACACGATGAAAGGCTGCATGTCGAGCGCGGCACGCATCTGCTTTTCCATCTCGTCCCACACACCATCGAGGTGCTTTTCAGCCAGAACACCGCGGAAATCCGAATGCGCCGCACGCAGCAGGCCATAATAGGCATAAAGCTGACCATAGGCGAACCAGAAACGGTCATCCGCCCGCGTGTCGAACCAGCCGGCGTGGTAATTCTCCGCACGGTCCTTGAGGATGGCCGAGGTGGAACCGAGGTCGCTGGCGATACGATCGACAAACTGGATCAGATTATCGGCGCGGGCATCGAAGGTCGCCTGGCAGTTTTCGCCGTCCGTTGAAGGCGCGCAGATCCTTGATCGCCGAACGATAATAGGTCGGCGTCGGCGTCTTCGGGCCGAACGGACTCAGGCCGAAATACCAGGCATCTTCCGTGAACTGAAGATTGCCACGTGCCTTTGCAGATCGCCATCGATCTGCGATGTGCCTCTGAGACGACCGATATTGTCCACGAGTTCAATCGCGGTGCGGCGCACGGCTGCATTGATGCCGCGCTGGAACGAAGCTTTGTTGTCGAGGAAGGGCGTGCGATCCCAATCCAGCCCGAAAAAGCCGAGCTTGTAGAGCAGCATGGAAGAAATCCACGCATTCTGGTTGACATTGAAATCGGTGAGATCGGCGGCGACTTCGGCAATGGCCGAGCGGGAACATTTGCGCGCCGACGACGGCAATTGCGCCGTCTGAACCGGTTGATTCGCCGTTGCGGCATCGCCGTTCTGTCCGGTTTCAGGCGTGGCGGCTGGCTGTTGCGCTGGCAGAGCCTCCGCCTTCACCTCTTCGCTTTTACCTCTTCACCGGGCGTGGTCGCGTTCTGATAGCTGTACTTGGCGGGATAATCCGGGTCGAAATTCGTCCATACCTGAGTCTGCCAGATGAAATAGACGTAAAGACCGCCCAAGCCGATCACGACAACCGCAACGGCCACTTTCCACAAAATTCCAAGCTGCAGGAAAAGTCGCCATAATCCGCCAAGCGGAATGGCTATCAGACGAGCGAGTGCCGCGATGAAACGGCCCAGGAAGGAAAAACGCCCTTTACTGCATTCCACACTGTAACAAATCCTTCCCTTTGCCCGAAACTCCGGGCTTTCCACCGCTTCTGCGTCGTCCACGGAACTATGCATCGCATGTCCGTTCGCAAGCAGCCAAGCCTGAAAAAGCTTCAGGTTCTCAAATAGAGTGTGCTCATCTTTTCGACAACCTAGAACGGTCATCCAACTGATTTTATCCGTCATTTTCCGCTGACAGGGTTGAATCCCGGGGCCGATCCGTAACATGGCGCCAACCCGCTTCGGCCAAATGCGTGGCAATCCTGCCCGTTTCCCTTGGCCGACGGTTCCGGAAAATGATGAGCGACAGCGGTTTCTAGTCAGGTGCGAAACGGTTTTCCGCCGGAAACTGCGGCCAACGTCGCAATCAAGAACATTTTCGCCGCTATGGTACTTGAATGGCGAAATCTTTGGTGTTTGCTAAAGCTGGAACCGGAAAACAATCAATCCGTCAAAACGGCCCGGTAAATGGAGAGAACAATGAAGTCCGTATCGACCTATATGCTTACGCTTGCCTTGGGTGGGCTTGCCACGGGAACGGCAATGCTAAGCGCGCCTGCAACCGGTTTCGCCGCCGAACCCGCAAGCTGCTCGACCGTCCGCTTCTCGGATGTCGGCTGGACCGATATCACCTCGACAACGGCGGTGGCGACAGAAATCCTGAAAGGTCTCGGCTACAAGACCGACATCAAGGTTCTCTCCGTTCCGGTGACCTATGCATCACTGAGCAAAAAGACATCGACGTCTTCCTCGGCTACTGGAACCCGTCCATGACCGCCGACCTCCAGCCCTATCTGGACAACAAGACCGTCGAGACGCTGCGCACCAATCTGACCGGCGCGAAATACACGCTCGCCGTGCCGAAATATGCCTATGATGAAGGCCTCAAGGACTTCAAGGATATCGCCACGTTCAAGGACAAGCTCGGCGGCAAGATCTACGGCATCGAGCCGGGCAATGACGGCAACCGCCTGATCCTCGACATGATCAACAAGGATGCCTTCGGCCTCAAGTCGTTCGAGCTGGCGGAATCGTCCGAACAGGGCATGCTGGCGCAGGTTGCGCGCAGCATCAAGAGCAAGGAACCGGTTGTGTTTCTGGCATGGGAGCCGCATCCCATGAACAAGCGTTTCGAGATCGCGTACCTCACCGGCGGCGACGATTTCTTCGGTCCCAATCTCGGTGGCGCCAAGGTCGAAACCAATGTTCGCACCGGCTACACGCAGGAATGCCCGAATGTCGGCAAGTTCCTCACCAATCTGGAATTCAAGCTCGACATCGAAAACGACATCATGGGCAAGATTCTCGATGATGGCGAAGAACCCTCGAAGGCTGCAACCAGCTGGCTGAAAGCCAATCCAGGCGCACTCGACCAGTGGCTCGCCGGTGTAACGACCGTTGATGGCAAGGAAGGCCTGCCAGCCGTCAAGGCGGCACTCGGCCTCTAATCATCGACACTATGGGCCGTGGCAAACCACGGCTCCGCAATCTGTGGATACCCCGCACCCTATCTCATTGTTTTAAGCATTACCCGACGCAAAAACCGCATCGCACTTTGCCGGAAATGCTCTAGCACGCAGCAGGAGACTTGATCGTTGAACTGGCTGACGGACTATAAGATCCCTGTCGGACCGACCGCCAAATCCGTGGTGGACTGGCTGACGGACAATATGGGCGGCTTTTTCGATACACTCGCCGCCGTCATGCAGAGCCTCATTGACGGGCTGCTATTTCTTCTAAAACTCCCGCATCCTCTGCTTCTGATCGCCATCTTCGCTATTATTGCGTGGTTGATCCAACGCCGTATCTCGGTGGTCCTACTGACTGTGGTCGGCTTCCTGTTTATTATCAATCAAGGCTATTGGGATCGTACACTTGAAACTCTGACCCTCGTTCTGTCAGCCTGCTTTCTCTGTATGGCAATCGGCGTACCACTCGGCATTGTCGCTGCCCATCGTCCAGCACTTTACGCCGCAATGCGCCCTGTTCTCGATCTGATGCAGACCCTGCCGACGTTCGTATACCTAATCCCGGCCATCGTCTTCTTCGGCATCGGCATGGTGCCTGGTCTGATTGCAACCGCGATCTTCGTTCTGCCAGCACCGGTGCGTCTGACCCACCTCGGCATATCCTCCACACCATCATCGCTGATCGAAGCGGGTGAAGCGTTCGGTGCGTCACGATCGCAGCTGCTTTGGAAAGTCGAACTGCCTTATGCCATGCCGCAAATCCTCGCTGGACTGACCCAGACGATCATGCTGTCGCTTTCGATGGTGGTCATCGCAGCTCTTGTCGGCGCTGACGGCCTTGGCGTGCCGGTCGTTCGGGCGCTTAATTCGGTCAACACCGCCCTTGGCTTCGAGGCCGGACTTGTCATTGTCGTGGTCGCCATCGTGCTCGACCGTACCTTCCGCGCCGGACGCGAGAAATAGGAGCAAACGGATGACCATCATCGCACTCGAAGACGTCTGCATCATTTTCGGCAGCAATGTCGATGAAGCGCTTGCTCTTGCAGATCGCGGCGCCACCCGCTCGCAGATTCAGGCTGAAACCAATCTCGTACTGGGCGTACATAATTGCACGCTCAACATCGAGGAAGGCGAAATCCTCGTTCTGATGGGTTTGTCAGGCTCTGGAAAATCCACACTTCTTCGTGCAATCAATCGGCTTAACCCGATTTCGCGCGGGCGTGTTCTGGTTCGGGAGGGCGAGCACGTCATCGATGTCGGCAAGGCTGACCGCGGAACCCTTCGTCATTTGCGCACCGAACTTGTCTCGATGGTATTTCAGCAGTTCGGCCTCCTGCCATGGCGCACCGTCGAAGAAAATGTCGCCTTCGGACTGGAGATTTCCGGCATGAGCAAGGATGAGCGCCTTGCCAAGGCCCGTGAACAGCTTGAACTTGTCGGCCTGCAGGATTGGGCCAAGCGGAAGGTCGGAGAACTTTCCGGCGGCATGCAACAGCGTGTCGGCCTTGCCCGTGCTTTTGCAACCGGCGCGCCGATCCTGCTGATGGACGAGCCGTTTTCGGCGCTTGACCCACTGATCCGCACCCGTTTGCAGGACGAATTGCTGGCCTTCCAATCCCGCCTGAAGAAAACCATTGTATTCGTCAGCCACGATCTCGATGAAGCCATGAAGATCGGCAATCGTATCGCCATCATGGAAGGCGGGCGTATCGTTCAATGTGGCACACCGCAAGAGATTCTCCTGCAGCCAGCCGACGAATATGTTGCCGACTTCGTCGCCCATATGAACCCGCTCGGCGTGCTGCGGGCCGGCGACATCATGGTGCCTTTCGATCGCAACGCAGCGCCGCGTCCTTTGCGGCAACCGCCCGGCGCGAAACACTGGTGCGAGAACTGATGAATGCCGTGGCAGACAGCAGCGGCGATGTTGGTATCATTGAAAACGGTTCCATCATCGGCAAGGTTGCAGCAGATGACATCGTGCGCGCGCTTGCCTGGCATCAGCAACGTGGAACCTCCACCTAAACAAAACCATAAAGTATAGCTTATTACCCAAAAAACTGACAAGATCACACTAACAAAAGAAATAATCAGATAAAAATAGCAATACAGATAAATTGAGCAATCAAAATAAGTTGACCTATACTTCATAAGAGAATGGATCGAAATATTTCGGCTACACAAATAAAAACCGCACATGAGAATGTGCGGTTTTATGTTTTCATTCTGCGTATAGATAGAGATCAGCTATGAGCCGCCTGTCTTGCAGCAGCACGCGCTTCCACGCGGGCGCGAATAGCATCGACATCCGCACGCGGCGTCGCGGCAAAGAGCTTCTTCGTATAGTCGTGCTGCGGATTGTTGAAAACGTCGTCTCGCGCCCCGTATTCAACCACTTCACCAAAATACATCACCATCACCTCATCGGCGATATAGCGCACCACCGAAAGGTCGTGGCTGATGAAGACATAGGTGAGACCGAACTCTTCCTGCAGGTCGGACAACAGGTTCAAAACCTGCGCCTGCACGGAAAGATCGAGTGCAGAAACCGGTTCATCGAGAATGAGCAACTTCGGATTGAGCATCAGCGCCCGCGCGATGGCGATACGCTGGCGCTGACCGCCAGAGAACATATGCGGATAGCGGTTGAAGTGCTCGCGACCGAGGCCGACCTTCAACAGCATCTGCATGGCCTTGGCGCGCCGTTCTTCTGCCGACATATTGGTATTCAGCAGCAGGGGTTCGGCAAGAACGTCACCGATTTTCTGGCGCGGATTGAGCGAACCATATGGATTCTGGAACACGATCTGCACCTTCTGGCGCATTTCGGGTGTCAGGCCATCGCGAGCGATATCCACATCCTTCCCGCCGATCTTGAGTTCGCCGGAGGTCTGCGGATCGATCATGGTGAGAATGCGTGCCAGTGTGGACTTGCCGCAGCCCGATTCACCGACGATCGCCAGCGTCTTACCCTTTTCGAGCTTGAAGCTGACGCCCTTGACGGCATGAACCACTTTCGCCTTGCCGAACAGGCCGCCGCCGACATGATAATCGCGCTTGATGTCGCGCGCCTCGAGAACGATCTCGCTCATCGCGCTTCTCCCGCACCATTATTTTCAAAGACGAAATCGGAAACCGTCGGCAGACGATCACCTGTGGCATTTTCCGGCAGGGCCGACAACAGCGCACGGGTATAGGGATGCTTGGGCGCTGAAAACAGCGACAGCACGTCGGCATCCTCCATCTTGTGACCTTTATACTGCACGATAACCCGATCCGCCGTTTCAGCCACCACGCCCATGTCATGGGTAATCATGATGAGGCCCATCCCGTGCTCCACCTGAAGCTGCATCAGGAGATCAAGGATCTGCTTCTGGATCGTCACATCGAGAGCAGTGGTTGGTTCGTCGGCAATGAGGAGCTTCGGGTTGCAAGCAATCGCAATTGCGATCATGACGCGCTGGCACTGTCCTCCCGACATCTGGTGCGGGAAGCTTTTCAGGCGCTCCGCGGCATCGCGAATGCCGACGAGTTCCAAAAGCTCGATAGCGCGGGCACGGCTCGCCGAGCCGTTCATCCCCATATGCTGCTTCAGCACTTCTTCAAGCTGATAGCCAACCGTGAAACACGGATTGAGGCTCGCAACCGGCTCCTGAAAGATCATTGAAATGTCGCGACCAATGATTTGGCGGCGTTCCGAACTCGAAAGCGTGCGCAAATCCTTGCCGTCGAACGACATAGTATCTGCCGTCACGGTCGCGGTCTTGGGCAAAAGGCCCATCACTGCGAGCATGCCGACCGACTTGCCCGACCCGGACTCGCCGACAATGGCCAGAACTTCGCCCTTGTCGACCGTGATATCGATGCCGTCGACCGCCTTGAAAGGACCGGTCGAGGTATCGAACGAAACCGTAAGGTTCTTGATTTCAAGCAAAGCCATCGATCAACTCCTCTTGAGTTTCGGGTCGAGCGCATCGCGCAGACCGTCGCCGATCAGATTGATGGCGAGAACAGTGATCAGGATTGCCAGACCCGGGAAGGTCACAATCCACCAGGCGCTGGTGATGAACTCGCGTGCCGATGCCAGCATCGTGCCCCATTCCGGCGTTGGCGGCTGTGCACCCATGCCAAGGAAGCCCAGCGCCGCCACATCGAGGATGGCGTTGGAAAACGACATCGTCGCCTGCACCACGAGGGGCGCAAGACAGTTCGGCAAAATGGTCTTGAACATCAGGCGCAGCCTGCTTGCACCGGCAAGCTTGGCCGCCGTCACATATTCCGTTCCTTTTCCGCCATGACGGCGGCGCGGGTGAGGCGCGAAAAGTGCGGCAGCAGAACCAGCGTGATCGCTAGCACGGCATTGATGAGGCCGGGTCCCAGAATAGCCACCAGAACCAGCGCCAGCAGCAGCGACGGAATGCCAGAATCACATCCATGATGCGCATGAAGACCGTATCGACACCGCCACCGAAATAGCCGGTGATAAGGCCGATGGTGATGCCGAGGCACATCGAAATGATAACGATGACGAAGCCGACCAGCAGCGAATATTGCGCGCCGTAGATCAGGCGGGACAGAATATCACGACCGACCTCATCCGTTCCAAGCAGGAACTGGGTCGAACCACCTTCCTGCCAGAATGGCGGCAGCTTGATGTAATCGCGGAACTGATCGACAGGACTATGCGGCGCAATGACCGGCGCCAGAATGGCCACGAGAATGACCGCCATAAAGACGTAGAGGCCGATAACCGCGCCACGATTGACGCTGAAATAGAACCAGAAATCCTTCAGCGCGCGCATCTTGCCGATGTCGTTTGCGGCTTCCGGCTGAATAGCTGAGTGTGTCATTATACCCTCACTTATGCCGGATACGCGGATTGATCAGGCCGTAGAGCAGATCGACCACCAGATTGACCACCATGATAATGGCGGCAATCAAAAGCAGACCACTCTGCACGACTGGATAGTCGCGGCGGAAAATGGAATCGAGCATCCATTTACCGATGCCAGGCCAGGAGAAGATGGTCTCCGTCAGGATCGCACCGGCCATCAGCACGCCGACCTGCAAGCCGATTGTCGTGATGACGGGGATCATGGCGTTGCGCAGCGCGTGAATGCCCACGACGCGTCGCGTCGGCAGACCCTGGCGCGAGCGGTGCGCACATAGTCCTCACCCAACACTTCCAGCATCGCAGAGCGCGTCTGGCGCGCAATGACCGCGAGCGGAATCGTTGCCAGCACGATGGTCGGCAGGATGAGATGCGAGACCGCCGAAAGGAACGCGCCCTTCTGGTCCGACATCAGGCTGTCGATCAGCATGAAGCCCGTCACCGACGGGAAGAAATAGAGGAGCGAAATGCGGCCCGAAACCGGCGTCCACTGCAAAATGCCTGAAAAGAAGATGATGAGCAGCAACGCCCACCAGAAAATCGGCATCGAGTAGCCGACCAGCGAAATGCCCATAAGGCCCTGATCGAACCAGGAACCGCGCTTGACAGCAGCGATGACGCCTGCGGGAATACCGAGGAAAATGGCCAGAATGATCGCGCAGATCGACAGCTCTACCGTAGCTGGAAACAGCGTGAAAAATTCAACGAGAACGGGCTTCTTGGTCACCAGAGACTGACCGAAATCGCCGTGCAGCAAGTTCCAGACATAATCCAGATATTGCTGCCAGATGGGACGGTCAAAGCCGAGCTGCGCCATCAGTTCAGCATGGCGTTCCGGGCTGACGCCGCGCTCGCCTGCCATCAGCAGGACGGGATCGCCGGGCAGGACCCGGACGAAAGCGAAAGCAACGATCGTGATGCCAATGAAGGTCGGCACCAGATAGAGGAGTTTGTTTAATATAAAACGAAACATACAAAAACTCCGACCGGGTGCAGAGGAACCCTCCACACCCGGCCGCTGGTGTTGTCAGATTTTACTCGGAAATATCGACTTCTTCGAAGCGATAATCACCGAGCGGGCTCTGCTTGAAGCCGGTGACCTTGGCCGACATCGGCACAAAGACCGTCGAGTGAGCAATCGTGTCCCAAGAGCCTGCTCCTTGAAGACCGCCTGTGCTTCTTCGTAAAGCTTGGTGCGCTCTTCCTGGCTAGTCGAGACCTTGGCTTTCTGGATCAGGTCTTCGAACGGCTTGTAGCACCACTGAGCGCGGTTGTTGTTGCCAACGCCAGCGCAGCCGAGGAGCGTCCCAAGGAAGTTGTCCGGATCGCCATTGTCGCCGGTCCATCCCATGATCGCAGCGCCGTCACGATCCTTTTCGGACGACTTCTTGAGATATTCCCCATTCCATCGAGACGATGTCGGCCTTGACGCCAACCTTCGCCAAATCGGCCTGCATGAGTTCGGCTGTGCGGCGCGCATTCGGCATATACGGGCGGCTGACGGGCATGGCCCAGATCTTCATCGAAAGATCTTTCACGCCGGCAGCTTCAAGCGCCTTCTTGGCAGCTTCAGGGTCGTACTTGTCGTCAACGACCTTGTCGTTATAGCTCCACATCGTCGGCGGAATCGGGTTCTTGGCAACTTGGCCCTGACCCTGGAACACGGCATCAATGATGGCCTGCTTGTTGATGGCCTGATTGAGCGCCTTGCGCACTTCCGGCTTATCGAACGGCGCCTTCAGCGTATTATAGGCAAGATATGCCACGTTAAGGCCGGCCTGTTCGTCAACCTTGAGGTTGGAATCAGCCTGAAGGTCCTTGATATCCGCCGGAGCCGGATAGGACATCAGCTGGCATTCGCCCGCCTTGAGCTTCTGCGCGCGAACGGCAGGATCGGTCGTGATCGCGAAGACCAGATCGTCGATCTTCGGGCGCCCGCCCCAATAATCGTCATTTGCCTTGAAGCGGACGACGGCATCCTTCTGATAGGCGATGAACTGGAACGGGCCGGTACCGACCGGGAACTGGTTGAGATCGTCCTTCTTGCCGTCGGCAGCAAGCTTGTCCGTATATTCCTTCGAGATAATCGAAGCGAAAGGCATCGAGATATTGGCGAGGAAAGGCGCTTCCGGACGGTTCAGCACAAACTTGACGGTATAATCATCAACCTTGACGATGTCCTTGATGAGCGCGCCCATCTCCATGCTGTCAAAATATTCATAGGTGATGCCAGCGGTGTACTGGTGCCAAGGATTATCCTTGTTGCGCATGCGATCGAAAGAGAAGATCACATCGTCCGCGTTGAAATCACGGGTCGGCGTGAAATGGTCGCTCGAATGGAACTTGACGCCCTTGCGCAGATGGAAGGTGTATTCCAGGCCATCGTCGCTGACATCCCAGCTTTCCGCTAGACCCGGCACAACTTTCGTCGTTCCGTTTTCAAATTCGGCAAGGCGATTGTAGACTGGATGGGCCGAGGCATCAAACGTATCGCCACCTGTATAGGCAGCCGGATCGAAGCCTTCAGGCGAAGCAGGTGAGCAATAGACGAAGGTCTTTGCCGATGCAGCACCGCTCATCAGAGCCACCAGCGCGGTTGCTGCCAGAAGTTTTTGATAGAATTTCATTATTGTCCGCCTCCACGGAAAAGCATGCCGCGCGCACCCCATTGCCCGCAGCTTGCGCTTATCGAAACGTGTGGATCGCCACTTTGCAAGCGCAATTTTAGAACCAGTTCATATTCTCAACCGATTATGGCCGCATTTGTTAGATTTTTATTCTACCAATAAGCGCAATTTCGGAAAATTGCGCTAAAGCTCTTTGATTTATAATATTATTCGCACAAAGCTTGCATTGGATGATGCGCTTTTGCATCACCCGACTCAGTCACGCTATCGATACACCCCTGTCAATCTCAAATTGCCCGCCTTTCCAATCAACAGCCGTCATCACAAACTGAATTTTCTGGCTCTTTGGAAGCAGACACACTATTAAGTGGACATTGGAAGTCATATTTGAGCTCAACAGACATGCCCGAAATCAACCCAATTCGTCCGACCACACCGGAAGCCATTCAACTGGCCAAGAACCTGCTGAGAACATCGCGTTATGGCGCCATTGCCGTTTTCGATGCAGCCACGGGTCGGCCGCTTGCTAGCCGTGTTGCAGTTGCGACCGATACGAACGGTACACCTCTTATCCTCGTTTCCGGACTGGCGGCACACACTACGGGTCTGCTGGCCAATCCCGCCTGCTCGCTTCTGCTCGGTGAAGTCGGTAAAGGCGACCCCTCGCCCACCCGCGTGTCACACTGCATTGCAAGGCGCAGAAAGTCGAAAGAACTACACCGGATTATACGCGCATTCGTCGGCGCTATCTTAACCACAACCCGAAAGGGGCACTCTATGCGGACCTGGGAGATTTTGTCTTCTTCCGCCTGGAACTGGAAAGCGCCAGCTTGAACGGTGGCTTCGGCAAGGCGTTCAACCTGACGCAGGATAATCTGCTTTGTCCAGCTTCGCCGAGCGCGGCTATCGCCGAATACGAACAAAGCGCAATTGAAGATTTGAATAAACACCACGCACTGGCTGTTACACAAATCGCTCAGCAGCTTTGAAGGCGGATGCCATTAAAGATCAATACAAAGTAATAGGATTGGACCCAGACGGTGCTGATATCGCCAGTGGCGATCTCGTTCTGCGCTACACTTTTCCATCGAGTCCTGCTTCCGGAGGGAAGCTGTTACAGCACTAACCGAGCGGTAGAATAAAGCCCCTGAAACAAAACCACCTTTTTGGGACGAAATTGCACATTTTAACTCTGGATGGAATATAAGCAAGGGCTTTTCAAATTCGACTTATAGTATTAGTTTCAATATGCATGCTTATTCAACTTCGCATGTATATTTCAACTTTGTCCAGTCTTACGGGGGTATGACGGCAAATGAGCAACGAAAATACTTTCTTTGATTTAATTGAAAACGTAGATCAGGCTGCCGATTTTCTATCGGCACTTGCCAACAATAAGAGATTACTAATTTTATGTAAGTTGCTTCACAATGAAATGTCGGTAGGTGCACTTGCCAAGGCGATTGATCTTAGCCAATCGGCCTTGTCACAGCATCTGGCAAAACTACAGCTCTCGACCTCGTTTCAACGCGTCGCGACGCGCAGACCATTTATTATATGGTCTCTTCGCCGCATATCGAGTTGATGTTGTCGACGCTCTCGAGTCTCTATATGAGTCCAACGTCGCGCAGACATAATATGGCGGCAGTCGCTCACGCATAACAATAGGAGGTCACAGCCGTGCGATGAACGAAATTTCTCATTCGCACGGCTGCGTCCAGCGGATCGACGATCCGAACGATGGTCGTTTGTCTCCATATCGCGATATTCGCGAAAAGGATCTCGTAGGGCGTCAGCAGAGATTTATCGCTGAAGGCAAAGTTGTTCTGAACGTACTGTTTTCGTCTTCAGCACGCTTCGAGACAGAATCCCTGCTCGTTCTGGAGAACCGTCTCGCGGGTCTCAGTGAACAACTCAGCCAATTGCCGTCAGACGTACCTGTTTATTCTGTCCCGCAAACTATCATGGATGCGGTCGCGGGATTTCATGTTCATCGCGGTATTCTTGCAGTGGGCCGTCGCAAGACGCAACCGGATCTGCCGGCAATGCTTGGTGACCTGCCCGCCAAGTCACTAGCCGTCGTTTTGTGCGGTATTTCGAACCACGACAATATCGGCTCAATCTTTCGCAATGCTGCCGCCTTTGAGGCCGATTGCGTACTTATGGACGAAACTTGTTGCGACCCGCTTTATCGCAAGGCCATTCGCGTATCGGTCGGCGCGGCTCTCATGGTCCCCTACTTCCACGGCGGAAATATAGATCAAATTATCGCTGCGCTGGGTGATGCCGGGTTCAATTTACTGGCGCTCAGCCCGTCATCTTCGCTCAGCATCTATGATGCGACCAAGCATGACCGCCACGCGCTCCTGCTCGGCACAGAAGGTGAAGGACTGCCGCCTCGCCTCCTTCATAAACTGCAAACTGCCAGGATTCCGATGTCAGACGCCTTTGACAGCCTGAATGTAGCAACCGCATCCGGCATCGCCTTGTCGCGCTTCAGCAAGTTTCAGTAGACTTCTCGTTTCCCTGATGATGATAACGCCGCCACTATCAATCGACCGTCGATGGCTGCCAATCCTGCTGCAATCATCGCCATGCCGATCAGGTGCTTGGTTTGCAAAGTCTCGCCAAGAAAAAGCGCTCCAAGCAGGATAGCACTGACCGGAATGAGAAACGTTACCAACATGAGATTGACCGCACCCGCCGTCGATAGAATGCGGAAAAAGAGAACGTAAGCGAGTGCTGTCGAAAGCAGCGCTATACCAGCCAGCGCTCCCCAGGCTGCAGCGCTCGGAGCAGCCAGCGTCCAGGGATGATCCACCAGCAGGGCTAGCGGGATCAGCATGATCGTTGTTGCCGTTACCTGGCCCGTGGCCGTTATCAGCGGCGCGACTCCCATCGCTTTGAAGCGACGCCCAAAAATACCTGCCAACGAATAGGAGAATGCAGCGCAGAGAATCGCAAGCTGCGGCCACAGGTTGCCTCTCATTCCGCCGATGGCATCGGGTCCGATCATGATCGCCACCCCGAGAAAGCCGATCAAAACACCGGCAATCTTGTTCCGGGTAATCTTTTCGTCCGCCGTCAGAAAATGCGCGACAATAACACCGAAGAGCGGTGTCGTGGCATTGAGAATGGAAGCCAATCCACTGGCGATCTGAGTCTGGCCCCAGACGATTAGACAGAACGGCAGCAGATTGTTAAGAAAACCCATGCTGAAAAATGCCAACCATATGCGGTAATCTTTCGGTAACGATAGGCCCATCATCCGAATTAACACTACCAAAGCGAGCGCAGCCAGCCCAACCGGAGCGTGACGATAGTAAAGGTGGCAACTCCCGAACGGCAATACCGTTGAAGAAGAACGAACCACCCCAAAGAACGGAAAGAATAATGAGCATCGCCCATTCCTTCCATCCCATCATCTTCTGCACCGTCATCTTTAAAACCTCTGAAGCCGAAGATTAAGTTCCGCTGATTATGAGTTTAGATGCAGCTCGTGCAATTGACTTCCCGTTTATCGCTTTCAAATTCCAGAGCCTATTCCCAAAAATATAAAACGGTTTTCGGGACAAGGTACGCGTAAAAATAAATAGATAGAGCAGCTCCAGCGAGCCAATGTAACTGGAAATGCCCCAACTGAGATACACCTTGCTGGCGCATATAAAAAGCGGATGCTCTCGCATCCGCCTCTCAGTCATTAATCAGAAAAACAGTCAAGCCGCAGAAGCACTGGCCGTGTTGGCAACAAGACGGCGCAGCATTTCTTCGGCTTGCGGTTCGCGTTCCGAGCGGCCAATAAAGCCGCCGCCAAAGACGCGGGCAGTGTTGCTCTCGTCGGAATAAAGCACGCAGGCCTGTCCCGGCGCGATACCACTTTCGCCATCGATCAACTCAACCCAGGTCTGGCCATCGGCATGGCGCAGCACGGCAGGGCGTGGCGGTCGAGTCGAGCGAACCTTGGCGAAAACTTCCATTCCGCTTTCCGGCAGATCACCGATCGGAGCATCGCCCAGCCAGTTGATATCACGCAGGAAGACCTTATGTGTTTCCAACGCCTCGCGCGGACCGACGATAACCCGCGCATTGGCGGCATCGAGATGCACGACATAAAGCGGTTCACCGGTGGCAACGCCAATGCCACGGCGCTGGCCGACGGTGTAATGCACAATGCCATCGTGGCGACCGAGTGTGCGACCGTCGATATGAACAATATCACCAGGGTTGGCCGCTTCCGGCGAGCTTGGAGATAATGTCGGAATATTTGCCCTGCGGCACGAAACAGATGTCCTGGCTGTCCTGTTTCTTGGCAACAGTCAGGCCCATTTCCTCGGCAATTTCACGCACCTGAGCTTTCGGCAGATGGCCGAGCGGAAAACGCAGATAATCGATCTGCTCTTGCGTGGTGGCAAACAGGAAATAACTCTGGTCGCGATCCGTATCGACCGGACGATAAAGCGCACGGTGCGCACCGTTGGCGCGACTGCGAATATAATGCCCCGTCGCCAGCGCGTCGGCACCGAGATCACGGGCAGTCTGCAGAAGATCGGCGAACTTTACCGTCTGATTGCACGAAACACATGGAATCGGCGTTTCACCGCTGACATAGGAATTCGCAAAAGGATCAATCACAGCTTCACGAAAGCGCGCTTCGTAATCGAGCACATAATGCGGGATACCGAGACTTTCCGAAACGCGGCGGGCATCTTCGATGTCCTGTCCCGCGCAGCAGGAACCGGCGCGATGAACAGCTGCGCCATGATCATAAAGCTGCAGCGTCACGCCGACGACATCGTAACCTTCACGTTTGAGAATCCCGGCCACAACAGATGAATCGACGCCGCCCGACATGGCGACGACAACGCGCGTGTCTTCCGGCTTTCCCGGCAGATCGAGGCTGTTCAGGCTCATGATTGATTCCAGCTTCCGGGCATGCGCCCTGCTTCTCAAAATTTAGGTTTCTGCGCCTTATATAGGCTAAAGTGCGGCAATTTGCCAAGGGTCCGGAAGCAATCAATGTCCAGGTCGCGACAAGTGGCACACACTTCCCCGTGAAGTTTCCGGTTTATCTGCGGTAAAATGCCCGCAATAGGGCGAAAACGAATATTTTTACAAGTGTTACCAGAGCGTTACCAGCTGCTTAGGTAATTTTAAAGCTGTCGCGTTAGTCTCACACTCGATTAGGTCCTTGAGTGTTGTGTAGAGAGTACAATGACCGATCTGGTAAGACCGCGTATAAAATATGTTATCGGTCCTGATGGCAGCCCGCTGACCATCGCGGACCTCCCCGCCAATACAAGGCGCTGGGTCATCCGCCGTAAGGCTGAAGTCGTCGCCGCAGTGCGGGGTGGACTTCTGAGCCTTGAGGAGGCATGCCAGCGTTATACATTGACGGTGGAGGAATTTCTTTCCTGGCAATCCTCAATCGATGAGCATGGTCTCGCCGGCCTCAGGACCACCAGAATACAGCAGTATCGTCACTAAAACCCGTCTCTTCAAAACTGAGACAGGTTTCGGAAGAACGATAGCCAAGGTCAAGCGGAGTAAGACATTCCGTGATGAACCCTGAATCTGACAAATAGAAAACCGGCCCACGTGGCCGGTTTTATTTGCACATTCTCTTCCTATGTTGTGAACTCAGGATATTGTTTTGTTCAGGAGGATGGCATGAGCGGGACTATCGAGATACGCAAGGAAGACAGCTCCGACGGCGGCCGTTATGCGGCTGTTCTCGACGGCAGCGAAGCCGAAATGACTTATACGAAACTCGGCCCCTCCTGATCTCCATCGACCATACTTTCGTGCCGGATACCATGCGCGGCAAAGGCGTCGCGCAGGCGCTGGCCAAGAATGCCGTTCTGGATGCACGTCGAAGTGGATGGAAGATCATCCCGCGCTGCAGCTTCATGCACGCGCAGGCGATGCGTCATCCAGACTGGTCGGATGTTCTCAGCCAGGAATAGGCCGCTCAATGGAAGAATTATTGTAAGTCGCGAATGCGGCGCGCCAGGCTTTTGACCGGGTAGACTTCTTTTTCCTGCGTCAGATTTTTCTGCAGCCTCAAGAATTGAATGGATCGGGGATTCCGATCCTTCTTTCTCGACGGTCGCGGCCACCATGCGGGCGGCAAGTGCAACCATCTCTTCACGCAGTACCGCGTTTTCACGCTCAATTTCGGCCAGTTGGATGTTTTCGTTCACGCCAGCGCTTTTTCGGCTATAGCGCTCTATTTTTCCTGCGCATCCGACAGATCCGATATCAACTTCTCGAGCTTCTGCTGCAGTTCGCCATTGCGCCGCTTTTCGCTTTTCAGCTCTGTCTGCGCCGAGGTCAACTGTGTTGAAACTTCGTTGTAGCGCGCTGCGGCTTCCTTGCGATCTCGACGCATTTCAGTCATCTCGTTTGTCAGACGGCTGTATTCCGTCTCGCTTCCACTTATCTCGATACGCAAAGTATCCGCAAGTCCCTCGAGCGCACTGTAGTGGCTTTGCATCCGCTCCAGTTCCGCCTGGAGGATTTCCGCCTTTTCCAGCGCGGTATCACGGGCTGTTTCGGCTTCCTTCGTAACGCGCTCATGTTCTGCCAGTTGCTTCTCGATATCAGCATGGCTCTCTTCGAGGAGCGGAATGCGTTTCAGCTCTTCATATTGTCGGGCGAGCGCGACTTTCTGTTCTGCGTTCTTCTGGCGTTCGAGCTTTAGCAATTGCTCCTGCCGGCTAACCGCAACGGCATATTCGGCGCGCAGCCCGTCACGGTCAGCACGGATCTCTGCCAAGGTTATCGGCAGTTCGGCTTGAACCTGACGGCGCGCCAGAAAGAAGGCACGTCGCCAGATGGATGGGCCAAGCAGAACCACGGCGAAAACCGTCACAAGAACGCCGAATATGAAAAAGAGAGCGGACTGGATCACGGTTTCAAACGGGCCCGGGCGGTTTCAGATAAGCATTTACTATTCATAGTGCGCAGTCGACCGTCTTTCCAGCCAGCTAAAACAATCACCAGCTGAAAAGACATTCATTCGCAACTAATCCTTAAAACGGATTCCAGGTCGGCGCAGCAGAAAGCTTCAGATAACCGATATTTATGCCTAATCTCGCGCCTACACCGGTGCGGATCGGCACTAGCATGATGTTCTCGCGTTTCAGAACGTTGAATCCGACACCCGCAATGACATAAGCAGAGCCTGCAACACCCGCATAACGGCCGTAAAGATTCTGAATGTCGTCGAGATTATAGACAAGCATCATCACACGGGACCCCTGCCCGCCGAAATCCCAGCCAAGCGAGGGGCCTTGCCAGAACGTCTTATGATCGCCCGCATTCTTGGTATAGAGCGTACCTTCGCCATAGGTCAGGCCGCCGATGAAAGCGCCAGAACCTTCTTCGCCAAGAATATAGCCGTTGGGCAAACCAAAACTCTGGAACGCCTTTTCGACCGCACTTGCGATACCGCCCGAAGTCGACCCGAAGAACCTGTGACCAGACTCGACGATTTCCTCGGCAGTGTATGTGTTCTGTGCTCTGGCCTGATTTGGCAAAGCGATGAAAGAAACAAACAGTGCCGCAAAAACGCAACGAAGCACGCCGCATTGCGGAACCTGATTTGCGACAGGGATTGTATGGCCATGTAAAATTCCTTTTGGCTCTCCGCTCCTCTGTCTGACGGCCCTGTTAAAAGCCAGACCACGTCTCTTCCGGACATTTTGGTCGAATCGCGCCTATTTTAGACCCGAATTTATTGTCCAAACCTTTAAGCAGCGAAATTGGCTTTACGAAGGCATGCTATTTCCGATCTTTTTCACCCTTATGTGAGAGAATGCGGGGCCCCTACGGATCGAAAAGAGAGCTTTGTTGCGACGGTTCGATGGCGCGTGTATCCAGTTAAATCGATATTCTGGGCGATTCGCCCACCTTTTCCACGCAGCCAGCAAACTCTGACTTTGCGAGCTGTTTCATTAACCGATAACGATCCTGTTATCCGACGCGTTTGGATGACAGGGATCGATCCGCGTTCCGGAGAAAACGCCATGCCAATGCCCGTTACCCTTTCCGCGCTCGACCTCGGTGCGCTTCTGTGCAGCAGGATCTGTCATGACATCATTTCGCCGGTTGGTGCGATCAATAACGGCCTGGAACTGCTGGAAGAAGGCGGAGCAGATGAGGATGCGATGGCGCTCATCAAATCGAGCGCCCGCAACGCCTCGGCGCGTCTTCAGTTCGCCCGCATCGCTTTCGGCGCCGCAGGTTCGGCTGGCGTGCAGATCGATACTGGCGACGCGCAGAACGTTGCTACTGAATATTTCAAGAACGAAAAGCCGGAATTCACCTGGGAAGGCAACCGCGTCCTTCTGCCAAAGAACAAGGTCAAGCTGCTTCTGAACATGCTTCTGATCGGCAATGCTGCCATACCACGCGGCGGCTCGCTGGCCGTGCGTCTTGAAGGCGGAGATACCGAACCACGCTTCGTCATCACCGTGAAAGGCCGTATGCTGCGTGTTCCGCCGAAGTTTCTGGAGCTTCATTCGGGTGCTGCCCGGAAGAGCCGATCGACGCCCATTCCGTCCAACCCTACTACACACTTCTTCTGGCCGAAGAAGCTGGCATGAAGATTTCCATCCACGCCACTGCAGAAGATATCGTATTTTCCGCTGAATAAGCCCTCTCGAGCGCGGGGCCGACCCGCGCTCATACTGGCAAACCGCAATAAAACCCTCTATCAGTCAGGCAATACATTGCCGGTCAGGATATTCGTCGAAGGCTTGGCTAGCACGCATTTGTGGAGGGGACTGCATGGCGAATGAACCAACAACAGGTTATTGCCTGCTGGTTGACGACTCCTCTGTCATTCGCAAAGTTGCGCGCCGCATTCTTTCCGAAACCATTGCAGAATTTGTTGAGACCTCAACCGGTCGGGCAGCGCTCGAAGCCTGTTTTTCGTGCATGCCAGACGTCGTTCTGCTCGACTACGATCTTCCCGATATGACGGCACTGGAGGTCGTCACACAATTGCGCGCCATGCCGGGGCGATCAACCGCGTATCATCCTGTGTCTTTATGAACTCGACGTGACCCGCATCATGCGGGCGAAACGAGCAGGCGCCAATGGCTATATCCTGAAGCCGTTCGACCGCGCTTATCTCACCGAACAGTTTGCAAGCATATTGTCCGCCTGAAATCCAACGCGAACGGTCACCTCAAAAGCAAAAGCTCCGCCGAAGCGGAGCTTTTACATTTAAACTGGAAATGCTCTAGCCGATCAGGCGCTTTCGCGCATTTCTGCATCAGGCTCACGCAGCACATAACCGCGACCCCAAACTGTCTCGATGTAGCTCTGGCTACCGGAAACAGCATCGCTTCTTGCGCAGCTTGCAGATGAAGACATCGATGATCTTCAGTTCCGGTTCGTCCATGCCACCATAGAGATGGTTGAGGAACATTTCCTTGGTGAGCGTCGTACCTTTGCGAAGCGAAAGAAGCTCCAGCATCTGGTATTCCTTACCGGTCAGATGAACGCGCTGGCCTGAAACTTCGACCGTCTTCGCATCCAGATTGACTACCAGATCGCCCGTCGTGATGACCGACTGAGCATGCCCCTTCGAACGGCGCACAATCGCATGAATACGTGCGATCAGCTCGTCCTTGTGGAACGGCTTGGTCATGTAATCATCAGCGCCGAAGCCGAGGCCGCGAACCTTGTCCTCGATACCGGCCATGCCGGAAAGGATGAGGATCGGCGTCTTCACCTTGGACAGGCGCAAGGTGCGAAGAACTTCATAACCAGACATATCCGGCAGGTTCAGGTCCAGCAGGATGATGTCGTAATCGTAAAGCTTGCCGAGATCGATGCCTTCTTCGCCCAGATCGGTCGTGTAGACATTGAAACTCTCGGACTTGAGCATCAGCTCAATGCTCTGTGCGATAGCACTGTCGTCTTCAATCAAAAGGACGCGCATCTCTTATCCCCTTTCCGCAGCCGACCAGATGTCCCTCACGGCGGCACACGGAACTGTCGTTGCCTTTGCATGAAGGTGCCAGCAAATGGTTAACAAAATATGATTCTGCTTGGCAAGCATATTTCTGCCCTATTTAGAAAATTCTCTTACACGCCTGAATCATAAAGACATTCTCTTCCTCATGACTCTAAAGCATCGCTTTAGAATCTCCGCTAAGTGATTCATCTGACTCTAGCTTTCGCCTGTTGCCGAAAAACCACACGGGGTTTACCGAGCCTTAAGTCCTAACGCGTATGATTAACTTCGCCGGTAAAGGAATGGTTACCAAACGAGCGAATTCTTAACTTTTTGTTTCGCTTGTTGAGCCATTTCGGATGAGCGGCTGCGATCATTTCCTTCAGGGGCCTGGATTCGCAAGGAGATTCGGGGATGAGCCGGGTGCGTTTTGCCCGTTCACACCTGTTAATAAAGTCGGGGAACGCCCCAACACATGAAAGCTGGTTGGTGTTCAAGGAGTATTGCGTATGAAGCCACGTGAAAGCCTAGTCAGGCTGAAACTGTTCCAGGTGAAGGAAAAACGCCGTCAATTGGGCCAGCTCGACCTGATGATCGGCGAGTTCGAACGGATGGCCGGAGAACTTGATGCCCAGATTCTATCGGAAGAGAAAAAGCCGGCATCACTGACATCAATCATTTCGCTTATCCGACCTTCGCCAAGGCGGCACGCCAGCGGCGCGACAACCTCTTCGTATCGATTCGCGACCTGACGTCGCAAAGGAAGCGGCCGAAGCAGAATTGTCGGCGGCGGAAACCGAGCTCTCGAAAGCCGAGGCGCTCGAGGAACGCGACGGTGGCAAGGCCCCACGGGAAGTGATCGAACGCCCCGTGAACCAGCGCCGCGCCATGATCGGCTGATCGAAGCGGTCATAGGGTAATTCAAGACGCTGCTTTTGTTAAAAGCGGCGTCTCTCCGTTTGCTGCAAGCACCTCAATTTCCTCAGTATATTGATATTAAAAATCAATGTTTCTCGAATAAAATCGGATTTGCATAGCCCCTCGCCAGATGTAGTGAGGAAGGGCAATGCAGAAATCCTCCCTCCGGGCCGAATTCGACCCCAAGCAAATTCAGCTTCAAGGACAGAGCCAGACCGATCCAGTGGTTCTTTCTGGTCGTATTTTCTGCCATTCTGATTTTTGCAGGGAAGAGCTACAGCTGCCTGCCGCCATGCTTCTGGGCGCGATGCTCGGAGCGATCCTGATGGCTGCCGGCGAAAGCACGTTGCGGGTTCACCGCTGGCTGTCGCTTGGGGCACAGGGTGTCGTCGGGTGCCTCATCGCCCGCTCAATCACTGCTGAGTTTTTCACCAGCATGGGGCAACACTTGCCCGTCATCCTGCTGTCCGTCGGCTATGTGCTGTTTACCAGCACTTTTATCGGCTACCTGCTCGCGCGGTTTCGCATTCTGCCGGGAACAACTGCCGTGTGGGGATCTTCTCCAGGTGCTGCCACCGCAATGACGCTGATGGCCGAAGCCCATGGAGCGGATGCTCGTCTCGTCGCCTTCATGCAATATCTGCGTGTAGTGCTGGTCGCCACCGCGGCCTCGCTCGTCCTGCGCCTCAGCACAGGCGTGGAGACAGTTGCGCCTGTCGAGATTGTCTGGTTTCCGCCCATCGACTGGTCCACCCTCGGCCCGACATTGCTCCTGATCGTCGGCGGCTCACTCCTTGGAGAAATCCTCCGCGTTCCGACCGGCGCCATGCTTGTGCCGCTAATATTGGGCGCGTTGCTTCAGGACACCGGTTTCATAACTATCGATCTGCCACCATGGCTGCTTGCGGTCAGCTATCTGCTGATCGGCTGGCGCATCGGTCTCGGCTTCTCACGCGCCATCATCGCTCATGCTGCGCGGGCATTTCCAGCGGTACTTACGTCCACTCTGATCCTCATTACCGTTTGCGGACTGTTCGGCATGGCGCTGGGTCACGTGCTGGGCCTCGATCCGTTGACCGCCTATCTCGCCACCAGTCCCGGCGGCGCCGACACGGTTGCGATCATCGCGGCATCGAGCAATGTCGACCTGCCCTTCATCATTGCAATGCAGACGAGCCGTTTCTTCATCGTGCTTCTGGCAGGCCCGGCGATTGCCCGCTTTGTCGCCGCGCGCATCGACCGGCGCAAGAAGCCGTAAGAGCCTGATTGCCGGAACTGGCAAGGCCATGTTAGGCTTTCGCCATGACACAGGTTTGCACCCATCTCATGTTTCAGGGCAGTGCAGGCGCGGCTCTGGAAACCTATCGGTCGATCTTTCCCGACTTCCTGATCGAGTCGATCAAAACCTATGACGAAGCGAGCGGCAGCCCCGGCAAGGTGCAGATTGCACGCGTCACCTTCGCCGAACACCGGCTGATCGTGATCGACAGCCCGATTCCGCATCAGTTCGACTTCAATCCATCCGTATCGCTGTTTGTCGATTTTCACGATGAAGAAAGCCTGACCGGCGTTTTTGAAAAGCTTTCGGAAGGAGGCGAGACGCTGATGCCGCTCGACAATTACGGTTTCAGCAAGCTTTTCGCCTGGATCAAGGACAAATACGGCGTTTCCTGGCAGCTGAACTTGCAGACCTGACAAATAAAAACCCGGCTTTCGCCGGGTTCAGGCTGCTGACAAACCCCTGGCTATGCCTGGGGTTTTGTGATTCATTGGGATATGTTGAAGAAACCAGCCGCCGCACAGACCGCGCTCGAGATGGTGACACTCGATCAACTGGTCCCCAAAGATCATCTGCTTCGCAAGATCGATGCGGTGATGGACTTCTCTTTCATCCATGATCGGGTTGCTGGGCTTTATTGCCCCGACAACGGCCGTCCGCCGCTCGATCCGACCTTGATGTTCAAGGCGCTGTTCATCGGCTACCTGTTCGGCGTGCGCTCGGAGCGTCAGCTGGTGCGTGAGATCGAGGTCAATGTCGCCTATCGCTGGTTCCTGCGCCTGAAGCTGAGCGATGCGGTGTTCGACGCCTCGACACTGAGCCAGAACCGGCGGCGGCGCTTTAACGACACATCGGTCGCCCAGGACATTTTCGACCACATCGTTGAACAGGCGATCAGGCACGGACTGGTCGATGGGACGGTGCTTTATACCGACAGCACACATCTGAAGGCCAATGCCAACAAGGGCAAATACGATCTCGCGATGATCGAGAAGTCGCGCGCCGACTACTGGGCTGCTCTCGACCGGGCAATCGATGTCGAGCGGGCGCTGCATGGTCAAAAGCCTCTGAGGGAGAAAGAGCGCGAACCGCGGGCGACGGAAACCAAGGTGTCGCGCACCGATCCGGAAAGCGGCTATATGGTGCGCGACGGCAAGCCGAAGGGCTTCTACTATCTCGACCACCGCACGGTGGATGGAAAGCTCGCCATCATCACCGACATCCACGTCACACCGGCCAATGTGCATGACAGTCGCGTCTACCTCGACCGTCTGGATCGGCAGCGTCGACGCTTTGACTTCGCGGTTGGCGCGGTCGGGCTGGATGCCGGTTATGCGACAGCGGCCATTGCCCAGGGTTTGGAGGATCGCCATATCCTCGGCGTCACCGGCTACCGCACTCCGACGCCGCCGCGGGACGGCATGATGCGCAAGTCGAAGTTCGCATTCGAAACCGATGCCGATGGCTATCGCTGCCCCGAGGGGCAATTGCTCACCTATGCCACGACCGACCGCAACGGTTACAAGCATTATGTATCCGATCCGGCCATCTGCCGGACCTGCCCGCTGCGCGCATCCTGCACGTCCAACGCCAAGGCCATCCGCACCATCACCCGGCATGTCTGGCAGGACGCCCGCCAACGCACTGACGCCCAGCGTCTCACAGTTTGGGGAAAAGCGATCTATAAGCGGCGCAAGGAAACGGTGGAGCGATCCTTTGCCGACGCCAAGCAGCTGCACGGCCACCGCTACGCCCGCTTTCGAGGCCTTGTCCGCGTCGCCTGCCAATGTCTGCTGCAGGCCGCAGCACAGAATATCAAGAAGATCGCAATGGCGCTGAACAAAGCGCCAGGGGCAGCCACCGCATGAGCGGCTGCGGCCACTTGCAACATCGCGCAAACGCTGTCGCAAAACGCGGCCCCTCCTAAAAACAAAACCCGCCGAAAAATATCAACGGGTTTGTCAGCAGCCTGAACCCGGCTTTCGCCGGGTTCTTCATCAGACAGACTGGAAGTCTCATCACACCTTCGTGCCGTGGAAACCACGGATGGCGCCGATGATCTTGTCCTGATCGGCTTCCGACAGATAAGGATGCATCGGCAGGCTCAGAATGCGGTTCGGCAAGCTCTCCGAAACCGGAAGGCCACCCGGCGCAACCGGATAGTGCTTGTATGCGGTCTGCAGATGCAGGGGCTTCACATAATAGATGACCGAAGGAATGCCTTCCGCCTGAAGATGCGCCTTCAGGCCGTCGCGGTTTTCGCTCTCGATGGAATACTGGGCCCAGGCCGAACGATTGCCGGCGGGAAGCGCCGGAACCTTGACGACATCCTTCAGCGCTTCATTGTAGCGCTTGGCGATACGGTCACGTGCTTCCATTTCGTCTTCCAGGATCGCAAGCTTTTCCAGAAGGACGGCGGCCTGGATCGTATCGAGACGCGAATTGATGCCGATGCGGACATTGTCGTACTGGGTTTCGCCCTTGCCGTGGAACAGGACCGAACGCAGCGTGTCGGCAAGTTCCGCATCATTGGTGAACATCGCACCGCCGTCGCCATAGCAGCCGAGCGGCTTGGCCGGATAGAAGCTCGTCGCACCGACATGGCCGAAGGCACCGCACATGACATTGTCCCGCTTGCCGCCGATGGATTGCGCAGCATCCTCGATGACAAACAGGCCCTCGCGGTCAGCAATGGCGCTGATGCGGTTATAGTCGGCAGCCAGACCGAACAGATCGACCGGGATGATCGCCTTTGGCTGCAGACGGCCTTCCTGGCGGTGGCGGCGATGGCAGCTTCCAGCTGTTCGATATTCAGATTGTAGCTATTCGGATCGACATCGATGAACACTGGCTCTGCGCCGACCAGCGCAACAACTTCCGCCGTGGCAGCAAAGGTGAAGGACGGAACGAATACTGCATCGCCGGGGCCGATGCCGCGCGCCATGAGAGGCATCTGCAGGGCGTCGGTACCATTGGCGCAGGCGATGACATGCTCCACGCCCAGATATTCGCCGAGCTTCTTTTCGAATTCGGCCACTTCCGGTCCAAGAATATAACGGCCTTCCGCAACAACCTTGGAAATGGCGGCATTGAGACGGTCTTCGATACGCGCGCGCTGCGCTCCAAGATCAATAAACTGCATGTTGGCTCCAATATATCTGGACCGCACAAATGGATATGCGAATCCTCGGCAACCTATTTATTCGCTTGCGCCCTGCCCCGCTATGGCCAGAGCGTTCAAAGTTTTGCGATTCCTGTAACACCGCTTGACGCAGCTCACACGGACCGCCCGGCTCCCTTTTAACGCGGGTGCCGAACAGTACCTTCCGTGAGAATGCGTAGCACGCTGATCGCTTCCTTGCCATCGGTACGCGGCTTTTCGCGCGTCTCGATGCATTCCATGAAATGCTGCAATTCGCGTGTCAGCGGCATGCCTTCCTCAACCGGGATATAGACCGGCTCGACGGATTTGAAAGACCACTGGTCGTTTTCCCGCCAGACTTCATGGCGGTAGAGCGCAAGCTTGCGGTCCCATGGCTCGCCGTCGTCGAACACGGCCATGCCCTTTGTGCCAGTGACTGTCAGGCGGCGCTCGCGATAGGCATTCAGGCGCGACGCAAACAGATGGCCGCGAATGCCATTGGGAAATTCGAGATGAAGATGGGCTATGTCGGTGAGGTGATCAAGCGTCGCGACGCCCTCTCCGCGAACCGCGCTGGGCTCTTCTCCGGTGATGGCCAAGATCATCGAAAGATCGTGCGGCGCAAGATCCCACAGGGCATCGAACTCGTTGTGGAACTTGCCGAACCCGACGCGATGCGAATGCACATAGCGAATGTCGCCGAGTTCGCCGCTTTTCACCATGTCGAGAAGCTTTTCGAAGGCCGGATGGAAACGCAGCACGTGGCCAACCATGAACACGCGACCGTTTTCGCGGGCAGCTTCCACTTCGGCTTCCGCAGCCGGAATGTCGAGCGCGATCGGCTTTTCGACCAGAACGTCCTTGCCGTTCTTCACCGCCTGAATGGCATATTGTGAATGAAACTGCGCCGGCAACGCGAGGACGATGCCGTCAATGTCCGAACGCGTGAATAATTCTTCGACAGGAACACTGGGAACATCGAACTCGGTCGCGAAGCGTTGCGCCTGTTCTGCCCTTGAGTCCGAGACTGCCTGAAGGGCACCGAGGCTCTTCAGGGTACGAATGTGATTGCCGCCCCAATAGCCGCAACCCAAAACCGCAATACGAGGTGCCATAAAACCATGCCTTTGCTGATGCAAAGTTCCTTATCGGTGCAAATGATAGAAAACAAGACGAAAGCTATGCGAAGAGTGCTTGACAGCATTTCATTCCGCACATATACCGCCGCCATTCCTTGCAGGAACAACGATTTGTCCCACCGGAAACGGCGATCATGAAGTTGTCTCTGTAAAGCGACGCGTGGCGGAGTAGCTCAGTAGGTTAGAGCAGAGGAATCATAATCCTTGTGTCGGGGGTTCGAATCCCTCCTCCGCTACCATCGCTCTCCTTCTCCAGACATTTGTGCCATATTCACATAGCTTGACCGGCTATCCGTGCGCTTTATGTTGTGCGCGTCATTATTTAGCGTCGGCACAGTCATGCACATCCTCGCGCTCGATCATATTCAATTAGCAATGCCTGAAGGTCAGGAGCAGAAAGCGCGCGATTTCTATGGCTCGACACTCGGCTTTGCGGAAGTTCCCAAACCCGACAATCTGGCGGCGCGCGGTGGATGCTGGTTTGAGAATGGAGCAATCAGGCTTCATCTGGGTGTGGAGTGCCCTTTCTCGCCCGCACGAAAGGCACATCCTGCATTTCTGGTCGATAATTTGCACGAAATGATCGTGCATCTGACGCGAGAAAGTATCAAAACTATCATGGAAGAGCCACTTCAAGGTTATGAGCGTTGCTACATCCACGATCCGTTCGGCAATCGTATCGAATTGATGCAGAAGATAGCCTGACGGCAATAACCATCAGGCTATAAGTTTTAATTCGCTGCGGCAGCGATGATGCGGCAAAGTCCTTCGCGCACGACCGACTTGCTGGTCGCCTGCCCCGCCTGAATACTGAAGATCGCGTCGACACGAGTGCCCTTACCCTGCGCCCGCACGGTGACGCGCAAGGTCTGGATACGGCCCGAGCCGGTCGTTTCCTGAAAAGCGTCTATGGAAGCAAGCTGCTTGTTGATCTTGATGCCCGAAAACCCTTCTGCTGCGACGGCTTGCGCCAGACGCTGCAAGGCTGTCGATGATTTCACACCGGCAAAGCTTTGTGTCGAGCGATAGCTAATCGCAGTTACGAATGGAACACCCTCGGACTTGAAATTCTGTTCACACGAAGCGGCAAAGCCTGCCCCGGTTGTCGCCAGGGTCAACAGACCCGCAAGCAGAAACACCCGCATTCATCTCTCCCTCAACTATATTAGACAGTTAGATTATTAAATCGTGGCAACGGCTTCGCCAACGGGAAGTTGATGACCATGCGGCAATACTTCACTGGATTGCAGCCCTTCCAGCGACTATATCCGCCTCAGAGTCCGCCTTCCGGCGCGAAACATAAAAAGCGATCATGACCGTTCTCATCAATCAGCCTCATCCGTCCATTGATCCGGCCTCCATTGAAAAGCTGGTGGCCACCTTCTACGGACGGGCGCGCGAAGATGCGGTCATTGGACCGATTTTCGCCGAAGCGGTTCAAGATTGGGATCATCACATCGCGCAGATCGCTGCATTCTGGTCGTCGGTTATCCTCAAGACCGGCAATTATGAAGGGCGTCCCATGGCGCCGCATCTCGCTGGGGCTGAAGAACGAACATTTCGACCGCTGGCTTGATCTTTTCGAGAAAACTGCGCGTGAAATATTCCCTCCGGAAGCCGCGATCATCTTTATTGATCGGGCTCGACGCATTGCCGACAGTTTTGAAATGGCAATCGCCACCAACACGGGCCAGATTTCCGCGCCACGGCATTCACGCCGTCCGATTTAACCAAAATTGCACGCAACCCATGCGCGCAATGCAACATATCTTGTCATCGAATATTTAACTATATAAGCACATCCACAGAATAGGTGGGCTGTAATTCAGTCACGTCAACAGAAAATAAAGGCTTGCGGGAGCACAAAAGGCCAAACGCACGTTGGTGTGTTTGCGATGTCACTAATATTCGCAACATATCACTTGCATAAAGGGGCAGAATTTCGAACAGTTGCCGCAGCTTTTTGAAAGCTCGATCGATCGTTTATCGCGTCAACCCAGACGCGAAGCTTCGACGAGCGTATATGCAAGGAGTTAAACTATGAATGAATCCATTCGCGAACTTTTGGCCAAGGTCGGCGGCCTGCCAGGCCGGTGACGGACATTGCCGACGACGCTGATCTTTACAGCGCAGGACTGTCGTCTTTTGCCTCGGTACAGCTCATGCTCGGTCTGGAAGACAAGTTCGACATCGAATTTCCGGACCAGTATCTCAATCGCAAGTCTTTCGCGAGCATCAAGGCCATCGAACAGACGGTCACCCAGATTCTCAAAGACAAAGAGGCTGCATAATGAATGCCGGGGCGGGGAACAGTCTTTCAGAGCGCGTGGGCCGCGTTGCGGCCATAGCGGGTAAATTTTCCGATAGCGTCGATAAGGAAGGCCGCTTCCCGCGTGAAGCAATCGATGCGATGAAGGCCGAAGGCCTGCTGGGCATTCAGGTGCCCTGTGAACTCGGTGGCGAGCGCGGAAATCGACCAGATTGCGGAACTGTGCTGCATTCTCGGCCAGTCCTGCGCATCGAGCGCGATGATCTTCGCCATGCATCACATCAAGCTTTCAAGCCTGGTGGAGCACGGCCAGACGGTTGAATGGCATCGGGAATTCATGCGCAGAATTGCGAAAGACCAGCTTCTGCTGGCTTCGGCGACGACCGAAGGCGGCATCGGCGGCGATCTGCGCAACTCGATCTGCGCCATCGAGGTCGAGGGCGATATCTGTCGGCTGGAAAAGAACGCAACCGTCATCTCCTATGGCACCTATGCCGATGCCATTCTGATCACATCGCGCTCGCACAAAGACGCCGCGTCGTCGGATCAGGTAATGACCGTGTTCCTGAAAGACCAGTACACGCTCGAAAAGACCCATGATTGGGATACACTCGGCATGCGCGGCACCTGCTCGGAAGGCTTTGTGTTTCGCGGCGAGGCCGACAAGGTGCAGATCCTGCCACATCCCTTCGCTGAAATCGCAGCGCAATCCATGCTGGCGCAGTCGCATACGCTGTGAGCTGCTCTGGTATGGCATCGCCGTCGATGCGGTCAACCGGGCGCAGGCATTCGTGCGCGCCGCCGCGAAGCGCAATCCGCGCGCCGCAGCCGGGCGCCTTACGTGTTGCCGAAGCGTCCAACATGCTGCAGATGCTGAAATCCGAAATCATTGCCTGTCTCAAGACCTATCGTGAAGCCAAGAACTATCCCGACAAGCTGGCCTCGATGGGCTTTGCGATTGCGATGAACAACCTCAAGGTTACCGCGTCGCAGACGATCCTTCAGATCATCAACCACGCCATGCTGGTCTGCGGCATCATGGGCTACAAGAACGGCACGCCTTTCAGCCTTGGCCGCCATCTGCGCGACGCGCATTCCGCGCAGCTGATGATTTCAAACGAGCGCATTCTCGGCAATACGGCCACCATGCTGCTCATTCACAAACAGAACACCAGCCTTTTGGGATAATCGCCATGGATGCTCAAAGATCATTTCTCGACCGGCTTTTCGATTCCGGTCTCCTGATCGACACCGGCGTGGAAGGACTTTACGGACGCTCCGGCCAGTTCGAAGATGTCATCCAGGCATTTGAACGCCTGATCGACCGCACCGGCGGCAATGACGGTGCCGAAGCGATCCGCTTCCCGCCCGGCATGAACCGCGCTTTCTTTGAAAAAGCGGCTACATGAAAAGCTTCCCGCAACTGGCCGGCACCGTGCACAGCTTTTGCGGCTGTGAGCTTGACCACGTCAACCTCATCAAATGCATGGATGAAGGCTCGGACTGGACGCTGGAGCAGAAGGCGACGGACATCGTGCTGACGCCTGCTGCCTGCTATCCGCTCTATCCGACAGTCGCCAAGCGCGGGCCGCTGCCGCAGGGCGGCGGGCTTTACGACCTGCAATCCTATTGCTTCCGCCATGAACCGTCGACCGACCCTGCCCGCCAGCAGCTCTTCCGCATGCGTGAATATGTGCGCATGGGTACGGAAGCCGATGTGATGTCGTTCCGCCAGCTCTGGATCGACCGTGGCACAGAGATGATGAAGAAGGTAGGCCTGCCGGTCGAAATCGACGTCGCCAACGATCCGTTCTTCGGACGTGCGGGCAAGATGCTGGTCAATAACCAGCGCGACCAGAACCTGAAATTCGAACTGCTGATCCCGATCACCAGCGTCGAAAAGCCGACTGCCTGCATGAGTTTCAATTATCATCAGGACCAGTTCGGCGTGAAATGGGGCCTCTCGCTTGATGACGGCGCCGTTGCTCACACGGCCTGCGTAGGGTTTGGGCTGGAGCGCATCGCGCTGGCGCTCTTCCATCATCACGGCCTGGATGTTGAAATCTGGCCGGAAAATGTACGCAAGGAACTGTGGGGCTGATTGCGACCATGCAGGCAGTTTTTCCGAACATCGCGCCCGACCGTTATACGCCGCACGCTTTGCATGCCCAGACGCGTATCTGGCCGGAAACCAACTGCTATGTCGATCTCTGGATCGAAGTACTGGCAACATTGGGTGTCGCTCCGGAAGCCATGCTCGGTTTCACGCTGACACAGGATTTCGAGGGCGACCAGTTCACCTTCTTCAAGGTGCCGCTGGAAGACCTCGAAGCCCTTTATGGCGTTCGGGCGACGGAGCTTGCAATTTTTGATCGTGTGGAAAGCCATGTCGCGGAACAGATAGCGCGGGGCGCCTCTGCATGGTTGAGATGGACAGCTACTTCATGCCGGATACGCATGGCGTCAGCTACCGCACGGAACATGGCAAGACGACCATCGCCATCAATCGCATGGATGTTCAAAACCGTTCGCTCGACTATTTCCATAATGGCGGTTTCTATCATCTGGAAGGCGAGGATTTCGACGGGGTCTTCCAGCGTCATCTGACCGACGCTGACCTCCCCTTCCTGCCCTATACGGAATTCGCCAAGTTTCCGAAGATTGTGCCGGATGAAGCGCATCAGCGACGCGTCGCCGAAATTCTTCTGCCGCGCCATTTTGCCCGCAGGCCGAAGGAAAACCCGATCCGCGCCTTTGCCAGCGTGTTCCCCGCTCAGGTCGAAGCAATCGCGGAACGCCCGTTCGGCTTCTTCCATAAATATGCGTTCAACACGCTGCGCCAGCTCGGCGCGAATTTCGAACTCGCGGCAAGTCATCTCGACTGGCTTGGGCAAGGCAGGCGCTTTGCAACAGCCTCGGCAGACGCCTTGCAAATTGCGGAAACGGCAAAGGCTGTTCAGTTCCAGCTGGCCCGTGCCGTCATGCGCAAAAGTTCGATGCATTGGCCGGAACGCTTCAACCGGCGGCAGATGCGTGGGATCGGCTGATGGCGGCGCTTGCAACGGAAATGGGTCGCGATGCGGCGAACTGAATCCGACCCGCCGCCCACTTCAGGCCGGGTGGCGGCTCGTCATCACCGGCCCGGATGCGGCGCAAACACCGCATCACGCCAAGTCCGGCGGCAGCATCGATGATGCTCCTGTACCCGGAACGGTGGCGGAAGCGCTTGAAAAAGCCGGGCGTTTCGACCGAAAAACCCCGTACCGCTCGACAATCAGGATGCCTGGTATTTCCTCGATCTTGAGGAGACGCCCGGCCCCGCCACGCTTCATTTCGGCGGGCTTGCCACGATATGCGACGTCTTTTCAATGGCGAATTGCTGTTGCAGACCGACAGCATGTTCCTTGGCCATAATCTGCCCGTCACCCTGACCGGCAAGGACGAGCTTGTGCTCTGTTTTCGTGCGCTTGCGCCCCGTCTCGCCCAAAAGGCCCGCGTGCCGCTGGCGCACGCAACTGATGAATACACAGGGGCTGCGCCTCATTCGCACGACCGCGCTTGGTTATATGCCGGGCTGGTGTCCGCAAGTGCATGCTGCAGGTCCGTGGCGTCCGATTTCAATCAGCCATCCCGATGCTGAAGCCATATCCGACATCGCCATTCAGGCAATGCTGACCGAAACCGGCGATGGCAAACTTCAGGTCAGTTTTACTTATAGCGGTAAGGCCGCAACGCCCACCCTCCATTGTGCGGGGCAACAGGTCGCCTGCGAACGCCAGACCGATGATCAGTGGACGGCAAGGCTCACACTTTGCCATATCGAGCCATGGTGGCCGCATACGCATGGCAATCCTACGCTTCACGATATTGAACTTTCTCTCGACGGAGAAATCCGATCGCTGGGGCGCACCGGCTTTCGCCGCATTGAGGTTGACCACGGGTCGGACGGCAAGGGATTTGCGCTCAGGATCAATGGCGAGAAGATATTTTGCCGCGGCGCAGTATGGAGCTCCGCAGATATCGTCCGCCTTCCCGGCGCACGCGACGATTACGAACCATGGCTGAAGCTCGCGCAGGAAGCGGGCATGAACATGCTGCGCCTGAGCGGCATCACCACCTACGAGACACCGGATTTCTACGCGCTTTGCGACGAACTGGGCATCATGGTGTGGCAGGACTTCATGTTCGCCAATTTCGATTATCCGGTGAAGGACGAGGCATTTGTCGGGAATGTACAGGCCGAAGCGCGTCAGCTTCTCACCGCCATCGGACATGCGCCATCGCTGACGGTTCTTTGCGGCGGCAGCGAAATCTACCAGCAGGGCGCGATGATGGGCCTGCCGGAAGCGACCTGGAAAGGTCCGCTGACCGAGGAAATCCTGCCCGGCATCGCAAACGCGCTATGCCCGAACATTCCCTATGTGCCGAATTCGCCCTGCAACGGCGCCCTGCCCTTCATCAGTAATGAAGGTGTCAGCCATTATTACGGCGTTAGCGCCTATTGCCGTCCGCTGGAAGATGCGCGGCGGGCAGACGTGCACTTTGCGACCGAATGTCTCGCCTTCTCCAACGTGCCCGAAACGCGCACGCTGAAAACCCATCTAGATACGCCGCCGGTTCACGATCCGCGCTGGAAGTCGCGCGTGCCGCGTGATCGCGGCGTATCCTGGGATTTCGAGGATGTGCGGGATAGCTATCTGGAGATGTTATACGGTTACGATCCGGCGCGTCTGCGGCGCGAGGATGTGGAACAGTATCTCCACCTTTCGCGCGCTGTCACTGCTGAAGTGATGGAAGCGACCTTTGCCGAATGGAGACGGCCGGGAAGCACCTGTTTCGGCGCGCTTCTCTGGATGTTTCAGGACCTGTTGCCCGGCGCCGGCTGGGGCATGATCGATGCGACAGGCGAACCCAAGGCTTCGTGGCATGGCCTCAAACGCGCTTTCCGCCCGCAGCAGATCGCCTTCACCGATGAGGGCGTCAACGGCCTCGCGATTCATATTCTGAACGAGCAGGCGGAATCCGTTGATCTTTCGCTTGAACTGGCCTGCCTGCGCGCCAGTTCGCAGCCGGTGGTTTCCGGTCGCCGCGATCTTTCAATGGCTGGCCGTTCCGCCATCACCATTCCGGCGACAGATCTGTTCGGTGCCTTCTTCGATGTCACTTATGCCTATCGGTTTGGCCCTCCGGCGCATGACGTGACGGTCGCGCGATTGAAGCGTAATGATATTACGGTTGCCGAGGCATTTCACTTTCCGCTTGGACGGACGAAAGCCTTTCACGACGCCGCTATCGAAGCCCAGCCCGTTGAAGAAAACGGAAACTGGTTTCTCGATCTGAAAACGCCGGTTCTGGCCCAATCCGTCAGCATCGATGCGGGTGACTGGCGGGCGGCAGACAACTGGTTTCATCTTGCTCCCAACGCGACGAAACGCGTTGCCCTCATTTCTCGAAACGATACACCGGAGAAACCATCGGGTGAAATCCGCATCGCCGGTTCATCGCGGATCGTGTGGTTCTGACTATTTCAGAGCGACGGAACGGATCGCGTCGATATAGATTTCACGTGAATGTTCCGGCGTCAGATTATGATCGGCATCGGGAATGACGGTGACCGACACATTGTCGAAACCCTGCACGCGAGTACCCACCTGATCGAAATAAAATTGAAATACTCGCGCCCGGTATCCTTTTCGGCATAGACCAGCGCTAGCGGCACTTGACGCTGTTTCAATTCGTCAAACGCCGAATAGACCGCACGTCCCTCAACAGTCCGGCTGCGTAGCAGTTTGCGCGCCAGGCCGCGAAAACGCCCGACGACCCCGCGCGCGAGGTTGCGCAGGATGACACGAATATCCAGTTCACCGCGGAAGAGACGCTGGAATGTTTCAATGCGGAGTGCGCGACTGCCATAATCTTCCAGCGTACGATTGCCTTCGCGAACGGCATCATCGACCAAGCGCCCCGGCGCCCAGTAAAACGTCACTGGATTGGCGAGAACCGCGCCCGAAATACGCTCGTCTTTCAGGGCACAGTTGAACCCCAGAAAGGCACCGCTGCATCGTCCTGCGACGACAGGGCGCCCCAGCCGATTGCGTCCAGATAATCTAAGGCTTCGGCAACATCGGCCTCCGGGCCATGGGTGTAAAGCACCTGTTCAGGCATGCCCAGATTGGGCGGGCTATCGCCAGCATTGGCAATATCGAAACGCAGGGATGCTATCCCGTCCTGCGCGAGCCTGCGCGCCATATCAACACTCGTGCGCCCCCATCCGACACGCCGGTCATAGGATGACGACAGAAACATAACCGTCCTGCCGCGCCGTTCGCCCAGAGGTGCACAAAGAACGCCGGAAAGGCGATTGCCGGAACCGAAAGAAACGGGTGTTTCGACAAAGCCGTCGCCCGTCAAAGTGCCGCCGAGGGCACTTTCATCCGACTTGTTCTGTGCCGGCCTTGAACCCGCACGACCCGCCACCCAATCGGCAAGCCGGTCTGCGATCTCCAGCGGCAGGCGCGAGATGACCGGATTCGAAATCAGCTTGTCGTAATCGGCAAAAGCTTCAACCGTCACATCCACACCGAGCTTTTCCAGATGTGCCGCCAGTTCGGCATCGTTCGGACGATCCGTCCGCGCCAGCAAAGGCAATGGGGCGCCGGCTTCGTCTCCAGCGACAAAAGATTAATCTTCTTCACATCGGCAGCCACCTCGGGCTGCATCGTCAGCGATGCGATGGAAATGCTGTTCTTGATCCTTTGCTCGTCTGTCAGTCCCAGATCAGCATCGACCATCCTCGACCAGACGGCCAGTTCACGGGTGTAGAACCGTCCTGAAATAACCGGTGCCAGAAGCGCCAATGCCGCAATGCCGTCGATCCGTGCCGCAGTTTCGGCAGCAACGACTGCACCAAGGCTCTGCCCGATGACGACAACGCGGCTTGCACCTGACAGGTCACGCGCTTTCCGAGCAGCGTCCACCAGCGTATTTCGCCAGAGTTCCAGTCCTTTGGAAAAATCGATGTCGTCTCGTCCGTCACCCGTGCCGGGCCAGTCAAATCGGAAAGAAGCTATGCCGCGCGCCGAAAGTTCGTCAGCGATGATGCGCCAGAATTTGCGGGTCGTGCATAATTCTTCCAGCCCCAGGGACTCGCAAAGATAACAACTGTGTCGCGAGATTGGCCAACGGGAGCCTGATAAAGGCCCAGCGTGTCGCAGAAGACGACAGGGCTGGCGGCCGACCGCACAGTATCTACCGATTGCTCAAAGGATGTTTCGTCTTCCACCCTATCGCCCATGCCCAATGCACCCCATTGCAGAAACAACATCCTGCAATAATGGAAATTGCGCACGGCACCAAGGGTTTATCGCTGTGATTGCGAAAGCATTGCCCTGCCGCACATCAAGCGCGGCAAGGCTGCAACAGATGGCGCATAACCGCTGAGAGCGAGCGTCGCCGTGAAGATCAGGCCGCTGGCTTGGTCTTTTCGCCCTCAAGCAGCTTCTCATGGCGAAGTAGCATGCCATAGAGATCGCGTGGCTCATCCGGATCGGCAAGCAGGTCCAACTGCTCATAGAGGCCGGTATCCTTCAGCTTGTCGCGAACATAGCGCAGGGCCGAAAAGTCTTCCGTCGCAAAGCCGACCGAGTCGAACAGCGTAATCTGACGCGCATCCTTGCGGCCTTCAGTCTTGCCGGTAATCACTTCCCACAATTCATTGACAGGATAGTCTTCCGGAAGCTGCTGGATTTCGCCTTCAATACGTGTCTGGGGCGGATATTCGACGAAGATATCCGAACGGCGGAGAATATCGCCGTGCAGTTCGGTCTTGCCGGGACAGTCACCGCCGACCGCGTTGATATGTACGCCAGCGCCAACCATGTTGTCGGTCAGGATCGTCGCATTGAGCTTGTCGGCGGTTACGGTGGTGATGATGTCCGCACCCTCGACCACTTCCTCGACATCCTTGCAGATCACGATGTCAAAACCTGCACCTTCGAGATTACGTGCACATTTTTCCGAAGCCGTACGGTCGATATCGTAAAGACGCAGCTTGTCGATACCGAGAATGGCCTTGAATGCCAGGGCCTGAAACTCGCTCTGTGCGCCGTTACCGATGATCGCCATCGTGCGCGCATTCTTTGGCGCAAGATGCTTGGCCGCGACTGCCGAAGTTGCGGCCGTGCGCAGCGCTGTCAGAATGGTCATTTCAGTCAGAAGCATCGGATAGCCGCTGCCAACATCCGAAAGAACTCCAAAAGCCGTAACCGTCTGCAGACCATCGCGCGTGTTCTTCGGATGACCGTTCACATATTTGAAGCCGTACATCGTACCGTCGCTTGTCGGCATCAGCTCGATCACGCCTTCATCGGAATGCGACGCAACACGCGGCGTCTTGTCGAAACTTTCCCAGCGGCGGAAATCCTCTTCCACATAATCGGCAAGTTCCTTGAGGAAGGTCTCGACGCCGACGGAAAGCACCAGCTTCATCATGTGATCGACACTGACGAAAGGGACGATATTGAGGTTGGGTTGGGTCATTATCACTCCTAAAGCATTTGCGGCCAGACAGACGACATCTGGCGTCGCAACAATGCAGCCTCCTGAATTCAGTAATTGATAGTTGGGCGGTCCATGACGCTGCGGCCCAAAAGGCTCGCCATCAGGTCAACCATTACGGTTGCGGTACGTCCGCGTTCATCAAGAAACGGATTAAGTTCAACAAGATCGAGGCTTGTCACCAGATCGCTGTCGTGCAGCATTTCCATGATGAGATGCGCTTCACGGAAGGTCGCGCCGCCGGGAACCGTGGTGCCGACAGCGGGCGCAATCGAAGGTTCAAGGAAATCGACATCAAGGCTGACGTGCAGAAGGCCGTTTTCGTCCTTCACGCGCTGCAAAAGCGGCGCAGCAGCGCGGCCACACCATGCTCGTCGATGAGGCGCATGTCATAGACGGCAACTTCGGTCTGCTTGATCGCAGTACGTTCTGCCGGATCAACACTGCGAATGCCCATCATGCAAACATTGGCGGGATCAATCGGTGCTGCCAGCGCAGGAAATAACCCTCAAAGCCCTTCTGTCCCGTGTAATAGGCAACAGGCGTGCCATGCAGATTGCCGCTGCCCGTCGTTTCCAGAGTATGAAAATCTGTATGCGCATCGAGCCACAGCACAAATTGCTTGCGACCTTTTCTGCGGCACGGCGCGCGATACCCGGAACGGTGCCGGCAGCAAGCAGATGATCGCCGCCCAGGAAGATCGGAAAACCTTCTTCACTCACGATAAGCAGCTTCGCTGATTGCTTCAATCCAGGCGACCGCCTGCGGCAAAGCCTTGATCACAGGATTGGGATGGGTCAGCGGGCGCAGTTCGGCGGGGCCAGATTGCCCAGATCGGTAAACTCATGACCGAGTTCGCGAATTGCATCCGCAATGCCAGCGGCACGATAACCGTCAGGGCCCATATTGCAGCCCAGACGACCAGTGCCTTCCTGAACAGGCAATCCCAAAATCTTGCAATGCATAAAGTGCTTCTCCAGAGAAATTAAAGCATTTCCAGCAAAAGTGCGAAGCGGTTTTGCGTGAGGCAAATGCGTCAAAACAAAAGATGGAGCGGTTCCACGATTCCGTCTTAACTGGAACCGCTCCGTCCCCTAGATTGACCATTTACGCTTGGCGATGTGAAGCAACCGTATTGGCAATTTTAACGGTTTGGTTTATCAAAATGTCGGATTGGCTTTTCAAAATGGAGAAAGCATGGACGATCTGGATGAAAAGCTGATTACGCTTTTGCGCCACAATGGACGACGCAGCATTTCGGATATTGCAATCGATCTCGGCGTTTCGCGGGCCACCGTGCGGGCGCGCATGGAGCGTTTGGAAAATTCCGGCGACATCATCGGCTACACGGTGATCCTGCGCTCGGACGCGGTCGATCTGCCGGTACGTGGCATCATGATGATCGAAATCGAAGGCAATGTCGCCGACCGTGTGGTCAAGGCGCTGGGCGGCTTCTCGGAGGTTTCGGCTGTCCACACCACCAACGGCCGTTTCGACCTTGTGGTGGAACTGGGCGCTGCCACACTCACCGATTTTGATGCAGTTCTGCGGCGCATCCGGCTGGTACCAGGCATCAAAGCCAGCGAAACCAACCTTCTGCTGGCAACACCACGCTCGACACGGGCGCGTCTGTAACAAAAACCGGGATCAAATCCCGGTTTTTCAGTTTTACGATCAGGCAAGGATAGGATAATCCGTGTATCCCTTGGCGCCACCGCCATACATATGCTGCTGATCCAGCTCATTGAGCGGTGAGTTATCCTTCAAACGGCGAACGAGATCGGGATTGGAGATGAACGGCTTGCCAAAGGCCACAACGTCAGCGCGACCGCTTTCAACTTCTTCTTCGGCGAGCGCACGGTCATAACCGTTGTTGACCATCCATGCAGCCTTACCGCCCGCATCGCGATAAACCTGCTTGAGACGCGCATAATCAAAAGGCTGCGGCCCCTGTTGGAAATCCCGCGGGCCACCCGTCGCACCTTCAATGATGTGAACATATGCAAGTCCGTAAGAGGCAAGCTTTTCGAGCACATAGTCAAACAGCGGCTGCGGATCGGAATCTGACGCATCATTGGCTGGCGTCACCGGCGAAAGACGAATGCCAACTTTTCCGGCACCGACCGCCTTCGTCACTGCATCAACGACTTCGAACAGGAAGCGGGCGCGGTTTTCTATGGAACCGCCATATTCATCGGTGCGGTGATTGCTGCCCGAGCGCAGAAACTGGTCAATCAGATAGCCATTGGCCGCATGGATTTCCACACCGTCAAAACCAGCCACTTCAACAGCATCCTTTGCAGCCTTGGCATAGGTGGCTACGATTTCCGGAAGCTCGCTTTTATCAAGCGCACGCGGCTCGGAGGTTGGCACAAATTCGCCCGTGCCATCGGGATGAACCAAATAGGTCTTCGACTTGGCGGTGATCGCGGACGGAGCAACCGGCTTGCCACCATTCGGCTGCAAGGTGTTGTGCGAAATACGGCCTACATGCCACATCTGCACGACGATTTTGCCGCCTGCGCTGTGCACAGCATCGGTCACGCGCTTCCAACCGGCAAGCTGCTCATCGGAATAAAGGCCCGGCACATCGGCATAGCCCTGCCCCTGATGGCTGATCGGCGTTGCCTCGGTGATGATGAGACCGGCACTTGCGCGCTGTTCATAATAGGTGACGTTGAGGTCGTTTGGCACAGCGCGTGGCGAGCGATTGCGCGTCAGCGGCGCCATCACAACGCGATTGGCAAGCTTCAGATCACCGACGGTGACAGGATCGAACAAGGTGGCCATGGATGCATTTCCTTCAAGTGGGAAAGATCGTTTCGGAATGGATTAAAGATCGGACAGCGATTTGAGCAAGGCGGCAATCGCCTCCTCGTCGCGCTTGTAGAAAGTCCATTGACCAACGCGATGGGGTGTAATCAAACCCGCTTTCGTCAGCACGGACAAATGGGCAGAAACGGACGACTGGGAGAGGCCGCACCGTTCGAACTGGCCCGCGCACACGCCCATCTCCAAAGGCATGTGCTGACCGGAGAAATGATTCTCCGGTTTCTTGAGCCAGCTCAAAATGTCGAGACGCACCGGATTGGCGAGCGCCTTGAGTATCTCGTCCAGAGGTATAGGCTGAACATCCGACATCGCAGTCACCTCGCTGATCTTCTAAAGCGTATCGTCATTTCCCGATATAAGTATTGATTGAATCCGATTTAAAAGAGGCACTCCGTTCACATCGCCGTGAATGCGAAAACCGACGCCTTTCCTGTGGAACATCGATACTGCCTTGATTGCGCCGAACCGGCATCCGACTATGTTCGGCGTGACAGCTAGAGCGCATCCCGAAAAGTGTGAAACGGTTTTCGGACAAGATGCGCGTTAAAACAAAATTAGAGCGCCGATCTGATTCAATCAGATCGAACCGCGCTCTAAGAATTGAAACTACATGGCGGACATTACCAAGCGCATTGCCGGGATTATCGCGGCGGAAATCAACGCAAAGCCGGAACAGGCAATTGCCGCCATCAGCCTTCTGGACGAAGGCGCGACCGTGCCCTTTGTGGCGCGCTACCGCAAGGAAGTCACCGGTGGGCTCGACGATACGCAGCTGCGCCAGCTTTCCGAACGGCTCGCCTATCTGCGTGAACTGGAAGCGCGCCGCACCTCCATTCTGGAATCGATCCGCAGCCAGAAAAAGCTGACGCCCGAACTGGAATTAAAGATCGCCAATGTCCAGACCAAGGCCGAGCTGGAAGATCTTTATCTGCCCTATAAGCCGAAGCGCCGCACCCGTGCGGAAATCGCCCGTGAACGCGGTCTTGGACCTCTGGCCGAGGCGATCCTTGCCGACCGCAGCCTTGTGCCTGCTGAGATTGCCGCATCCTATGTCGCCGGCGAAATCGCCGATGTGAAAGCAGCGCTCGATGGCGCGCGCGACATCATCGCCGAAGGCTTTGCGGAAAATGCCGAACTGATCGGCAATTTGCGCAACTATCTGAAGGACCGTGCCGTGCTGCGCTCGCGTGTCGTCGACGGCAAGCAGGAAGCAGGCGCGAAATTCTCGGATTATTTCGATCATTCAGAACGCTGGGCCACCGTCGCCGGTCACCGTGCGCTGGCCATGCTGCGCGGGCGCAACGAGGATTTTCTGTCGCTCGACATCGAAATCGACGCCGACGACACCTCGCCCGTGAAACCCGTCGAGCGCAAGATCGCCGCCGCCTATGCGATTGGCGGCACGCTGCCGGGCGACCGCTGGCTGATGGAAGTGGCGGGCTGGGCATGGCGCGTGAAGCTTTCGCTGTCGCTCTCGCTCGACCTGATGCGCGACCTGCGCGAGCGCGCCGAAGAAGAAGCGATCAATGTTTTCGCCCGCAATCTGAAAGACCTGTTGCTGGCCGCACCTGCCGGTTCGCGCGCCACGATGGGCCTCGATCCAGGCATCCGCACGGGCGTCAAGGTGGCGGTGGTCGATGGCACAGGCAAGCTGCTCGACACCACCACAGTCTATCCCTTCCCGCCGAAAAACGACGTGCGCGGCACGCAAGCTGAACTGGCCAGCCTCGTCCGCAAGCACAGAATAGAGCTGATCGCCATTGGCAACGGCACCGGCAGCCGCGAGACGGAACGTCTCGTCGTGGACATGCTGTCGGACATGCCAGCCCCGAAACCGCTGAAGGTCATCGTTTCGGAAGCGGGCGCTTCGGTCTATTCGGCGTCTGAAACCGCCGCCGCAGAATTCCCGCAGCTCGACGTCTCGCTGCGCGGCGCCGTGTCGATTGCGCGCCGTTTGCAGGACCCGCTAGCCGAGCTCGTCAAGATCGAGCCGAAATCCATCGGCGTCGGCCAGTATCAGCATGACGTCGATCAGATACACCTCGCCCGCGCGCTCGACGCTGTGGTGGAAGACGCGGTGAATGCGGTTGGTGTCGATCTCAATACGGCTTCCGCCTCGCTGCTTGCCCGCGTGTCGGGCCTTGGTACATCGATTGCGGAGGCCATTGTGGCGCATCGCGATGCCGCAGGCGCATTCAAGAACCGCAAGGAACTGCTCAAAGTTGCGCGTCTCGGCAACCGCACTTTCGAGCAATGCGCGGGCTTTCTGCGCATTCCGAACGGCACCGAACCGCTCGACGCGTCGTCGGTTCACCCGGAAGCCTATGGCGTGGCGAAAAGATCGTTGCCGCCTGCGGTCGCGATGTGCGTTCGCTGATGGGTGACAGCGCAGCGCTGAAAGCGCTTGACCCGCGGGTTTTCGTAGATGAACGTTTCGGCCTGCCGACCGTGCGCGATATCATTGCCGAGCTGGACAAGCCCGGCCGCGATCCGCGTCCGGAATTCAAGACCGCGACCTTTGCCGACGGTATCGACGACATCAAGGACCTGAAACCCGGCATGATGCTTGAAGGCACGGTCACAAACGTTGCGGCCTTTGGCGCTTTCGTGGATATCGGCGTGCATCAGGACGGCCTCGTCCATGTCTCGCAACTGGCCGACCGTTTCATCAAGGACCCGCATGAAGTGGTCAAAACGGGCGACGTGGTGAAGGTGCGCGTGGTAGAAGTGGATGTTCCGCGCAAGCGCATCGGCCTTTCCATGCGCAAAGATGGTGGCGACGCCCCTGCCCCGCGCAACAACACGCAACGCGATCCAAGGCCTGCCAAAACTTCACGCCGCAGCGCAAGCAGGAACAGCCCTCAACCGGCGGTTTCGGCGCTGCCTTGCTCGAAGCGATGAAGAAAAATAACTGCAAAGGGCGGCTTCTCCAGCCGCCCTTTTCGTATTCAGATCTTGTTGCCGATTGGAAAGCCGGTTGAAGCTTTTCGCACCGGCATGTCCTCGGTGGGGATGATCCAGCCGCCGCAAATGGCGATGCGCACTTCGTCACCCTCCTCGCCGGACGGGATCGCGCACTTCGAAATGCAAGGCAATTTCCGGCCTGGCGACGACTTCAGCCTCAAGGCGCGAACCGCCGCCGCGATAAACGGAACGCTTCACGCGAACGGGAATGCCGCAGGTTTCGGTGAGTTTCAGATCGGCGGCGCGCACGCAAAGCTGCGCATTGGCGCGCGGCATTTCGATGCCCGAACAACGCACCTGCGCACGGCTGCCCAGCACCAGCGCTTCGCAATGTCCCGCTTGCGCAAAGGACACGACTTCGGCCGGCAGAACCATGCCATGCGCGATGAAGGAGGCCACCATTTCGCTCGCCGGTTCTTCATAAAGTTTGCGCGGCGTATCGAACTGCTGCAGCTTGCCGTGATCCAGCACCGCGATGCGGTCGGCCAGCGCCATGGCTTCCGCCTGATCATGGGTGATGTAGATGATCGTCGTGCCGGTGCGCTTGTGGAAGGCGGCGAATTCGTCTTCCATCGAGGCGCGCAGATGCACGTCGAGATTGGCCAGCGGCTCATCGAACAGCACCAGCGACGGTGCCGCGACCAGACAGCGGGCGAGCGCCACGCGCTGGCGTTGCCCGCCGGAAAGATTGGCGGGGCGGCGATCACCGAATCCATCGAGATCGACCAGTGCAAGCGCTTCTTGCACCCGGCGTTCCCGCTCGGCCTTGGCGACCTTTGCCACGCGCAGACTATAGCCGACATTTTCCGCCACGGTCATATGCGGCCAGAGCGCATAATTCTGGAAGACGATGCCGACCTGCCGCTTTTCCGGGGCACATTGCCGCCCGCATGGGAAACGCAGCTGTCACCAATATGGATTTCGCCGCCGTCCACTTCCTCGAAGCCCGCGATCATGCGCAACAATGTGGTCTTGCCGCAGCCGGAAGGTCCGAGAATGGCAACGAACTCGCCGTCATTCACATCCAGCGTCACGCCGGACAGGGCCTGAAACCCGTTGAACGTCTTGGATACCTGGTCGATCTTCAGTCGCGCCATGGCAGCACCCCGTTTGGAAGACGCCGCGCAAACAGATTTGTTGCAAGCATCAGCATGAATGTCACCGCAACGGCCAGAATGGATATGGCAGCCGCATAGGCGGAATCGCCCGCCTGTTCAAAAGAAAACATCACCACGCCCAGCGTTTCCGATCCCGACGCCCAGAGAAGCGCTGAAACCGTCAGCTCACAGAATGCAGTCATGAAAATGAGCACGCCGCCTGCAAGCGTCGCCGGTGCGACAAGAGGAAATATAATCGTGCGCAGCCGATAGAAAAGTCCTGCGCCCGCAATGCGTGCCGCTTCTTCCATCGCGCGGTCGATCTGATGCAGACCGGCCACGGTTCCGCAGCGCCAGCACGAAGAAGCGCGCCAGATAGGCAAAAAGAATGATCCAGAGCGTGTTGTAGAGGCTGACGCCGATCACAGGCAGCGGTTTCAGGAACATCAGCAGGCAGGCAATGGCCAGCACGACGCCCGGAAGCGCATAGGGCAGCTCGGCTGCGAAATTGAGCACCGGGGTCCAGCGCCGCTTGCGCCAGGCCAGCATATAGGCGAGCGGCACGGCGATGAGAACCGCAAAGAGTGCTGCGATCAGCGACAGCAGGATGCTGTTGCCGAAGGCGCGCGCGGCCCCGCCATGCTGCATGAGCACGAAGCGGAAATTTTCAAATGTCGCGGTGGCGAAAGTCAGCGGCACGCCATAGGCCGGGACCAGCGCCGAAAGCGTCAGCCCGATCAGCGGCAGCAGCAGCACGATGACGATCATCATCCATGCGGGGCTTCTGCCAGAAGACGCCAACGGCCGAGCGCAAAGGGTGCGGCGGGCAGCGATGTGGAGACGATGCGGAAATCGCGCCTGCGTGACGCATAGTCCTGCGCTGCGATGCCCGCCATGGCGATCAGCCCGATCAACACCGATAATACGGCAACGCTCGACAGAACCGACGGACCGCCCCGGCAAGGCGCTGATAAATCAGCGTCGGCAGGACGAGATAATTTGACGGGATGCCGAGAAAGGCCGGAATGCCGAAATTGCCGACACAGGAAACGAAAGCCAGAGCGGCAGCGCCGATGACCGACGGCGTCATCAGCGGCAATATGATGGTGCGCAACACGGTCCATTTGCTCGCACCGGCGCTCAAACCGGCTTCCACCAGTTCACGCGGCAGCTTGCGCAGGCCCGCCCGCACGATGAGGAAAACCAGTGGACCATATTGCACGCCGAGCAGGAAGATAATGCCCCAGACGGAATAGAGCGGATTGCGGCTGCCGAGCGGCGGAGCCATGCCGAGGAGTTTCAGAAACTGGCTCGACGGCCCGAACAGCTGGAGCCAGGCCAGCGCCGTTACCTGCGGTGCGATCAGCAGCGGCGTGACATAGAAAAGCACGAAGACATTGCGCCCGCGCATATTGGTGAGCCCCACCAGCAAGGCCGCAGCAATGCCAAAGGCAAGCGCCAGCAATGTGCCGCCAAGGCCGATTTGCAGGAGTGCCATGTCGCAACCCATGTCGACTGGCTGCCCAGTGTCTCAACCAGAACCGATGTTGAAAACTGCCCTGCGGCGCAACAAGCTCCACCAGCAGCCTGCCCATCGGCAGAAGCGACAGAACCGCCACGATCAGTGTTACCCCAACAATCAGGGCCGCATCGCGGCCCTGAAGGTCTTTCATGATACGCATCGAAATGCCTTATCCGCCAAACAGCTCGGAGAACTGCTTCTTGTCGGCATCAGTCTGATCGAGAACCTTCTGGGTGTCGATAGACATGATGTTGATCTTGGTGCCTTCCGGCAGCCAGGCCGGACGGCCGATGCCTTCCTTGGCAGGCAGATAGCCCTGCTCCAGCGCGAGCTTCTGGCCATCGTCGGAGAGGATGAAGTCAACGAACTTCTTGGCGCCATCGACATTCTTGGCCGTGGCCATGATGGCGACCGGCTCGGTCACGGCAGGCACGCCTTCCGACGGGAAGACGAACTCGATCGGCGAGCCCTTGGCCTTGGCATTGAGCGCCATGAAGTCGACGAGGATGCCGTAAGGCTTTTCACCGCTGGCAACCGACTTCAACACAGCGCCGTTGCCCTTCACGCTTGCCAGTTCATTGGCCTTGAGGCCCTTGAAATAATCCCAGCCCAGATCCTTGTTGAGCGCAAAGCCGCTTAAGAGATAGCCGCAGCGCCCGAATAAAGCGGGCTCGGCATCACCACCTGACCCTTATAGTCGGCCTTGGCGAGATCCGTCCAATGTTCCGGCTTGTGCGCAGCGCCGGTGTTATAGGCAATACCGGTGGTGATCAGCTTGGAACCGAAATAGGTCTTGTCGGCATCATAGGCGTCAGCGGCAAAACCATCGACCTTGGCTTCCGGATAGGCGAGCAGGCGCTTGTCCTTCTTCAGACCTTCCATGGTCACCGCATCGGCGATCAGCAGCACGTCTGGCTGCGGCGCACCGGCGGAAAATTCAGCGGCAAGCTTGGTGAGGAGTTCGCTGGTGCCAGAGCGGAAAATCTGCACTTCCGTTTCCGGGTTGGTCTTGCGGAAAGCTTCGACCGTCTTGGTCGCATCCGTTTCCGGTTGCGACGTATAAAGCGTCAGCGTATCGGCCTGTGCCACAGCGATGGAAAGAGCAAGAAGCGCAGGTACGACGGCAGCCCGCTTCAGCATCTTGTTCATGGGGTTCGCTCCTCGAATTTCTGTGTAATGTTCGCCAGCATGACCAGCGATGCCGGTACAATCCTGACGCGTGCGAAGTGATAGCGCGCAGATACTGCCATGGCGATAGGCCCGATCATTTCCATTCATGGTGCACCTGTCAAACATCCTGCAACGTGGGGCCGGAAAAGCAAAAGCCTTCCGGCAGAGTCATATCCATCGGAAGGCTTGTAAGACATTGAATGTTTTGCCGAACAGCCATCCGCACCTCCCGGCATGGAGAAGATGCGGATGGCATTAAAGGAATTGCAATGCGGTTTTATGACAACTGCGAACCCATTCCCGGTAGAATGGCGAGCAAATCAGATAACGATCTCGGCAACATGCGCAACCTGCGCACCGGCCTCGTAATAGGCTTCACGCAGACCACGGAAATTCTGCTCCTTCGGATCGCTGACCGGCAGCGGCAGATCGTCTTCCTTGATCTCGCCTGAAACGAGCTGCGAAAGCAGTTTCCCGAAGACTGTCCCCGGCGCGATACCGCGACCGTTGTAACCGGAGAACCCAACTACATTGCGCGCAAGGCGATGGAATTTCGGCAGGCTGTCATTGGTCATGCCAATCTTGCCATACCATTCGGCTTCGAACTCGACTTCGCCAATCTGCGGGAACAGACGCTTCAACGATTTCTTCGCCCATGCCTTGTGCACGGCAGCACCCGTATTGCGTAGCGCCCCAACACTTCCGAAGACAAGGCGACCCTGTTGGTCGAAACGGAAGGATGAAAGGACTTCCTTCGTGTCCCACGCACCCTGACGTTCCGGCAGTATGGAGCGTTTGATATTATCTGACAGCGGCTTCGTGGCCATGTTGAAATAGGGCAAGTGAACCAGCTCGGCGCGCACTTCCGGCCATGGCGCATTGGTGTAGGCATTCGTTGCGACAACCACCCAGCTGGCCGTCACGGAACCCTTGGCGGTCTTGACCACCCATTTGCCGTTCTTTTCCTCGGCCCCGATCACCGGGCTTCCGGTAAACACGGTCGCGCCAGCGGCAATGGCGGCATGGGCGAGCCCGCGCACATAAGCAAGCGGCTGGATCGTACCGGCGCGCAGATCGAGCAGCGATCCGGCATAAGCCTTGGTTCCAACCTTGGCTTCGGTTTCCTTGGCATCGAGCAGCTTGACATTGGCACCGCGCCGCGCCCACTGCTCATAGCGGTCTTCGAGTTCCTTCAGGCCCTTCTTGCCGACGGCGCAGTGAAGCGTGCCTTGATTTTCGACTTCACAGGCGATCTTGTGCTTCTCAACGATTTCGAAAACGAGCTTCGGCGCATTGCCAAGAACGTCGAGCAGCCGGTCACCATATTTCTGACCGAGCACGCCCGGCAGATCATCCGGCATGACCCACATGCCTGCATTGACCAGACCGACATTGCGGCCCGAACCGCCATAGCCGATCTCGATACCTTCGAGAACGATAGCTCGCGTACCTTTCTCGGCCAAATGCAGAGCGGTCGAGAGACCGGTAAAACCGCCGCCCACGATCACCACATCCGCAGTCAAATCACCTTGCAGCGCAGTCGTCCTGGGAGCGGCAGGGGCGGTCTTTTCCCAAAGACCATGGGAGCGCGGATCGTTCAGCATCGAGATCAACCATTTCGTATCGTGGAAGGCACAGCACGTGCCGGACTGTTTCTATTTCACGCCGCGAAAGCCGGTTGGACAGCGTTATTTGCGCAACAATTCATTCCGGTTTGGAATGAACCAGCATCGAATAATCCGTATTTCCAACCTGCCCGGCAATCCACTGGCAGAAGACCTGCGTCAGCGGGTTTTCCAGTTTTCCTTCCGGGACAACGAGATAATATTCATTCTCGGTCCGCATCGGCTTCTCGAAAAGCATGACCAGTTCACCGCTCAGCAACTCCTGCTCGATCAGGTAAAGCGGCAGAAGAGCGAAACCCAGCCCAGCCAATGCTGCGCCTATAACCATCGAGAACTGGTCAAAACGGTGCCCGCGATAGGCCGACTGTCCTTCGACACCGCAACTTTCAAACCATTGGGCCCACATCTTGGGACGTGTCGCAAGATGCAGTAGAGGTTCGTTTTCAAGCTCTTCCGGCGCTGACGGATGACGCGCCTTTAGCAGGCTGGGACTGGCGACAGGAACGATGACTTCGCTGCACAGGAAGGTACAGGTGGCATGTGCCCAGACCGGCTGCCCATAATGGATGGCCAGATCGAATGGCTGCTCCTCGAAATCAAAGACACCGGAGCGCGATGCAACATTGATGGCGATACCGGGATGCTTTTCGATGAAATCGGGAATGCGCGGCATCAGCCAGCGCGTGCCGAATGTCGGCAGGGTCGCCACACTGAAAGAAGACGTTGATTGCGCCGAAGCCATGGCACGCAACATCGTATCTTCCGTCTGGTTCAGAAGACGCCGCACTTCCGGCAGAAATTTCCTGCCTGCATCGGAAAGCAGAATGCGCTGGCGAATGCGTTCGAACAATAGCACGCCCAGCTGGCTTTCGAGATCCTTGATCTGACGGCTGACCGCGCTCTGGGTGAGATTGAGCTCGTGCGCAGCCTGCGTGAAACTGCCATGACGGGCGGCGCACTCAAATGCCTGCAGCGTGGCGATATCAGGGATCAGTCGTCTGCTCAGCTTCATTCCATTCTCGCATTAACATAGTTGCTTTCGTCGCAAGCATAACCGCAAAACGGTCTATATGATACATTTTCATCATAATCCATGCATGTTCCTCCCAAACAAGACATGCGCCACCCGAAGATGCCCCACTCGACGGAAAATTTCGCATGAAAGACCAGAAATTCGTTTCGCCGGACGCCATTCGTTCTGCCTTCTCGGCTGCGATGTCTGCCATGTACAAGCAGGAAGTGCCTGCCTATGGCACATTGATGGAACTCGTTGCCGATGTGAATACCAAGGTGCTGGCTGATGACAGCCACCTGCATGAACGTCTGACGGAAACAGATTCGCTTGAGCGCATCTCAGAAGAACGGCACGGCGCAATCCGTCTCGGCACGGCTGCCGAGCTGTCGATGATGCGCCGCGTCTTTGCGGTCATGGGTATGTTCCCGGTCGGTTATTACGATCTTAGCGCCGCTGGCGTCCTGTTCATTCGACCGCTTTTCGCCCGGTTGACGATGCGGCACTAAAGCACAACCCGTTCCGCATCTTTACCTCGCTTCTGCGTCTCGATCTTATCGCCGATGAAAAGCTGCGCGCTGAATCGGAAGAAGTCCTGTCGAAGCGCAACATCTTCACCGGTGGTGCCATTGCACTCGTCGAAAAGGCTGAAGCCGAAGGCGGCCTCAACGACGACGACGCAAAAGCTTTTGTCGCTGAAGTGCTGGAAACCTTCCGCTGGCACGATCACGCCAATGTCAGCGCCGAACTTTATCATCGTCTGCATGACGCGCATCGGCTGATCGCCGATGTCGTTTCGTTCAAGGGACCACACATCAATCACCTGACGCCGCGCACGCTCGACATCGACGCCGTGCAGGTTCAGATGCCGGATCGCAGCATCAATCCGAAGGCAGTCGTCGAAGGCCCGCCAACCCGCAAGTGCCCGATCCTTCTGCGCCAGACCTCGTTCAAGGCGCTTGAAGAAGAAGTGTCCTTCGTCAGTGCTGATGGCACCTGGACGCCAGGCTCGCACACTGCCCGCTTCGGCGAGATCGAACAGCGCGGCGTAGCGCTTACGCCGAAGGGCCGCGCGCTTTACGACAAGCTGCTCAACGATACCCGCGCCGTCTCGCGCCCTGCTCCTGACGGCTCGAATGCAGCTGAATATGTGAAGGTGCTGCGCGACACTTTTGCAGCCTTCCCGGACACATGGGCTGGCATTCGTGAAGCGGGCCTCGGCTACTTCGCCTATTCGGTCAGGGACGCTGCAAAGCTTGAAGCCTACAAGCCGGGCACCGATATTGAGGTTCTGGTTGAAGCTGACGCGGTTCAGTTCGACCCGATTATCTATGAGGACTTCCTGCCGGTGAGTGCTGCCGGTATATTCCAGTCAAATCTGGGCGACGACGACACACAGGAATTTGTTGAAAGCCCCAACCAGAAGCGTTTCGAGGATGATCTGGGTGCGAAAGTGCTTAATGAATTCGAGCACTATGCCCGCATCGAACGCGAATCCATCGAAGCCGTTAAGGCAGGTTTGAAGGGCCTCGAAGCGGCAGAATAAAGCATAACCCCGAAAAGTTGCAGACTTTTCGGACAGGATTATGCGCAAACAACTCATACAGAGAGGAAAGCCATGAACACCGCTGTTAGAAAAATCGACGTGAAGAAGGAAGCCGCCGATCTGCTTTCCAAACTCGGCGTAGATGCATCCGCCTATACCGGCGGCGACCTTGCCGGTTTCAGCCCCGTTTCGGGCGAACAGATCGCTGCGGTCAAAACCCACAGCAAGGAAGACGCAGTCAAGATCATCGACAAGGCTGACGAAGCTTTCCGCGCCTGGCGCACCGTTCCGGCTCCAAAGCGTGGCGAACTGATCCGTCTGCTCGGTGAAGAGCTCCGTGCTGCCAAGGAGGATCTCGGCCGCCTCGTTTCGCTCGAAGCTGGCAAGATCCCTTCGGAAGGCCTCGGCGAAGTACAGGAAATGATCGATATCTGCGATTTCGCAGTCGGTCTGTCGCGTCAGCTTTACGGCCTCACCATTGCAACCGAACGCGCTGGCCATCGCATGATGGAAACCTGGCATCCCCTTGGTGTTGTCGGCGTTATCTCGGCCTTCAACTTCCCCGTAGCCGTCTGGTCATGGAATGCCGCTCTGGCAATCGTTTGCGGTAACTCGGTTGTCTGGAAACCGTCTGAAAAGACCCTTCTGACTGCTCTTGCCTGTGACGCGATCTTCAAGCGCGCACTGAAGCGTTTCGGCGATGCACCGGAAGGCATTTCGCAGGTACTACTCGGCGACCGTGAAATCGGAGAAGTCCTCGTCGACAGCCCGAAGGTTCCGGTTGTTTCAGCAACCGGTTCGACCCGTATGGGCCGCGAAGTCGGTCCGCGCCTTGCAAAGCGTTTTGCGCGCGCGATCCTCGAACTCGGCGGCAACAATGCCGGTATCGTCTGCCCGTCGGCCGATCTCGACATGGCGCTGCGCGCAATCGCTTTCGGCGCAATGGGCACCGCTGGTCAGCGCTGCACCACACTGCGTCGCCTTTTCGTGCACGAAAGCGTCTATGACGCGCTCGTCCCGCGTCTGCAGAAGGCCTATGCCAGCGTTACCGTTGGCTCGCCGCTTGAAACCAGCGCTCTGGTCGGCCCACTGATCGACAAGCAAGCTTTCGACAATATGCAGAAGGCACTGAAGGAAGCAGCCGCTCACGGCGGCAAGGTGCAGGGCGGCGAACGCGTCGATACCGGCCATGAAAACGCTTACTACGTGCGTCCGGCCATCGTTGAAATGCCACGCCAGGAAGGCCCGGTTCTCGAAGAAACCTTCGCACCGATCCTTTACGTCATGAAATATTCCGACTTCGACGACGTGCTGGTAAGCCATAATGAAGTTGGCGCAGGCCTGTCCTCGTCGATCTTCACGCTCAACCTGCAGGAAGCAGAGCGCTTCCTCTCGGTTGAAGGTTCGGATTGCGGCATTGCAAACGTCAATATCGGCACTTCGGGCGCTGAAATCGGCGGCGCATTCGGCGGCGAAAAGGAAACCGGCGGCGGCCGTGAATCGGGTTCGGACGCGTGGAAGGGCTATATGCGCCGCGCAACCAACACCATCAACTACTCGAAGGCGCTGCCGCTGGCACAGGGCGTTTCCTTCGATATCGACTGATCGGTCCTGATAAGATCAAAAGAAAACCCCGCTTCGGTGGGGTTTTTATTGGCGCAATGCATCGACCGGGCCTCACGACGCTCGGCGATAAGCGGAGATTGTGGTTATGGCGTGCCGAAAATCGTGGATTTTGAGAACCGGCGCGCAGCGTACTTGAGTACGTGAGCACCGGACGCGCAAAAGACGCGATTTGCAGGCAGCCAGAGCCGCAATATCACCCCATGCGTTCGGAGGCGAAGGAGCCAGGCGATGCCGGGAACACGACTGTGCGATTGCCGTTGAGGAATGAGCGGTGATGGATATGGGCGTGGACCGCACGCGCCAGAACCTGCGCTTCAACATCACGGCCAATTGACACGTAATCGGCTGCACTCTGTGCGTGCGTGATGCGCGCCACGTCCTGCTCGATGATCGGACCTTCATCAAGATCGGCGGTTACATAATGCGCCGTGGCACCGATCAGCTTCACGCCGCGTTCATAAGCCTGCTTGTAAGGGTTCGCACCTTTGAAAGACGGCAGAAAGGAGTGGTGGATATTGATGATCTTGCCGGACATCTTCTGGCAAAGCTGATCGGACAGAACCTGCATGTAACGCGCCAGAACCACCAGCTCGGTGCCTGTATCATCGACAATATCCAGAAGGCGCTGTTCCGCCTCAGGCTTGTTGGCCTTGGTGACGGCAATATGGTGGAAGGGAATATCGTGATTGACGACAACCTTCTGGTAATCGAAATGGTTTGACACCACACCCACAATATCAATCGGCAACGCACCAATCTTCCAGCGATAAAGAAGATCGTTAAGGCAATGGCCGAAGCGCGACACCATCAGCAGCGTTTTGGTGCGATGTGCGTTGTCGTGGAACTCAAAGTTCATTTCGAACGGCACTGCGATTGGCTCAAAACCGTCACGCAGAACATCGAGAGCAACGCCTTCCTCAGAGATGAAGCTGACGCGCATGAAAAACGACCGGTATCCAGATCGTCAAATTGAGCGCTATCAATGATGTTGCAACCCTTGCCGGCAAGGTAACCCGAAATGGCGGCGACAATACCGCGGGTGGACTTGCAGGTGACGGTCAGGACAAAATTATGCATCGGACTTCCTCAGTTTTCGAAGACGCAAGCCAGGGCGCGCCCTTGAAACTAGTTCACGATGCGGCCCCACCATGCCAGAATGCGTAATGCACTGACCGGATTGCGCTATCAAGCAACTTTGGAAGAAAGATTGCTCTATTTTGATCAAAGATGCGGATTGCGATCCCGATACCGCGCGACAAGTTCCCGGTTCACCTCACCAGAACCCGGCATATTGGCGCTAAGATAGATCGGCGCGCTCCCATCACCCACCAGCCTTGCTGCTACATCGGCAAAATGGCATTGAGAATCGTTACGCCAAGTGCGGTTGAAACCGGACCGACCTTCAATGCGCTGCCTTCCACTTCCAGCACGGCATCGCCCGCAGGTGCATCATTATCCAGCACGACATCGGCCAAAGAAAGCAGCTGAGTGCGACCTTTGGCAATTGCATTGGAATAGGTAACAGAGGTAACCGCCACAACTGCAGCCCCTTCTCCCTTGCATAGCGTGCCGCTTCGATAGGAGCGGCATTCACGCCGGAATTTGAAACGACGATCAACACGTCGCCGTCACGAATGCCATAGCGTTCGAGAATAGGAAGCATTGCCCCTTCGATCCTCTCGAAGTGCGAACTTGCCACCGCCCCATCCTGCAGCATGATCGCTCCGCAAAGGATCGGCACTGTGATCGCCAATCCACCAGCGCGATAGTGCAGCTCCTCGGCCATCATATGTGAATGGCCGGTGCCAAACACGTAGACCCGGCGATCCGCCTTGGCTGCAGCGGCAATAAGATCGGCAGCTTTGGCCATCGGTTCGGCAAGGCGATCCCGCAGACCAGTGAGCCGTGCGATCAGATCATTGAAATAATGATCGGTGATTTCCGTCATCGCTCTTATCCCGCAATTTGTCTTTCACCGGAAAGCCATGTGGCTTTCGCTAACAACCCGTCATCAAGGTGCACAGCATCCATCCGCATGCCGGGACGAAACGTACCGCGATCATTAAGGCGCAGATAGCGCGCTGGATAATGGCTCGCCATGCGCAGCGCTTCGGCCAGCGTCAGCTCCAGTTCGGCCACACCAAAACGCACTGCCGACGCCATATCGAGATCGGAACCGGCAATGGTGCCATCGGCCAGCACAAGCTTGGAGCAGATGCCGCCGGGAACACGACGAACGGCACGCCCGTTGATCTCGAAGCTTTCGGAAGCCGAACCGACCAAAGCCATCGCATCTGTCACGAAGAACAGATGAGCATCGCCACGCTTGGCCCGTAGGGCAAGTCGCAGCGCCATCGGGTCAACATGATGACCATCTGCAACGATGCCGCACCAGATGTCTGGATGATCAAGGGCCGCGCCTGCAAGCCCCGGTGCGCGATGGCCGATCTGGCTCATAGCGTTGAACAGATGGGTGACGCTGCGCGCACCGGCATCGAAGCACTTAAAGGCTTCTTCCGCCGTCGTGTCGCTATGGCCAATGCTGACGACGACGCCTCCATCACTCAGGCGTCGCACCTGCTCAGGCGTGGCCTGCTCGGCAGCAAGCGTGACCAGCAAAGTGCCGATCTGTTTCGCGGTATGGATATAAAGCCCAATATCGGCATCGTTGACGGGACGCATCAGTTCCGCCAGATGAGCGCCTTTGCGAGCCGGGGCCAGGTGAGGCCCTTCCAGATGAAGACCGGCAACGCCCTTATCGGCCTTAACCGCTTCAATCGCTGCTTCGATGGCCCGATCACGCACGAGCGTCGTATCGGTGATCAGCGTCGGCAGAAGGCTCGTCGTTCCATATTTGCGATGCCCCTTGGCAATCGTGAACATGGTTTCGGGCGTTGGCTGATCGTTCAGCATCCGCCCTCCGCCGCCATTGACTTGTGCATCGATGAAGCCAGGAGCCAGAACGCCACCGTTCAGGCGTTCGACATGATGGGCTTCACCGAGCGACGCTTCCGGTACAATGGCTTCAATCTTGCCTTCGCTGAACACCAGAGCGCTTTGGTCATGAAAGCGTTCACCATCGAAAATACGCGCGCCCGCAATTGCCGATCTTTTATCATACCGTCACCGTAACCTTGTTGAGATTGCGCGGCTTGTCAGGGTCAAACCCCTTGCGGCGCGTGACCGCTTCAATGACGCGGTAATAATTGATGAGCGAAACCAGCGGATCGAGATGCGCGTTACCCGTACTCGCCGATGGCAACCGGAAGCCCGGCGTTTCCGCATCGGATAGCGATACGATGCTCGCCCCGAACGAGTGCAGCCGCTTCAACGCCTGCATGTTGGTGTCAAAGGCTTCGTCGCGTGGCAGGAAGGAAATGATCGGGAAGCCTTCTTCCACCAGGCGCATCGGACCATGCATCAGTTCGGCCAGAGAGAAAGCTTCCGCATGGATATTGGCGGTTTCCTTGGCCTTCAGCGCAGCTTCCAAAGCAATGGCAAAGGCCGTGCCGCGACCACCCGTATAAAGCGAGCGGGCATTGAAAAGGAGGTTTTCAACAGCTTCACGACCATCAGGCCGTGTTGCTGCAAGCGCCTCCGGTAGGCGTTGCAGTCCCGCTTGCAGGCTTGCGTCACCACTGGCCGAAGCAACGACGCCCGAGAGTGCGGCAACTGCGGCGATGAACGACTTGGTTGCGGCAACGCTTTTTCTTCGCCTGCATTGAGCGCCAGCACGATATCAGCCGCCTTGCCCAGCGGACTATCGACAACGTTCACGACGGCAACCGTTGTCGCTCCGCCTTTCTTGGCTGCTTCCTGCGCCGCAACAATATCAGGGCTGGCACCCGATTGCGACACGGTGAAGTGCAGACCGTTCTTAAGCTTCAGCTTGGAGCCATAGACCGATGCCACCGAGGGTCCGATGGAAGCCACTGGAATGCCCATCGTGATTTCCATCAGATATTTGAAGAATGTCGCCGCATGGTCGGACGAACCACGCGCAGCCGTTGTGATGACGGCGGGCTCGCTTTTCTGGAAAATGCGTGCGATTTCCGAGAATGTGCCTGCCTCCTTCTCAAGCAGACCGGTGACGACGGCAGGCGACTGTTCTGTTTCCTGCAGCATCAGGGAGGAAGGGCTGTTCATGGTCACTCTCCAATTTTCAGTTCGGCGACGAAGTCATAGGCATCGGCGCGATAATGCGAACGGGTATATTCGACGATCCGGTCGTCCTCGAGATGTGAGACGCGCTCGATCAAAGAGCCGGGGCTCCCCGGTGAACGCCAAGCAAGCGTGCCGTTCCCGGATCGAGCGTAACGGCCGTCAGGCGCTGCAAAGCGCGAACCGGCTTGTAGCCGCGCCGCGCCAATGCGCCATAAAGCGAGGCTTCTTCGACACGATCCTCATCCAGATAATGGCGCGGAACCACAGCGCGCTCAAAGGCCATCGGCACACCGTCGGCAAGACGCAAGCGGTCGAGCCGTACGATTGTCGTATCAACACCGATCCCCAGCCGGAACGCCTCGTCGGGCGACGGCCTGTCGACCTTGTTGGTGACAACGCGCGCGCCCGGCTCCTTACCGCGCGACAGCATATCCTCGGAAAACGAGGTCAAGCGCCACAGATGCTGGCTGATACGGACCGGACGTTCCGCCACGAAGGTGCCGCTGCCGCGTCGCGCCTCCACCGCGCCTTGTGTCAAGAGTTCCTTATAGGCATTGCGAACAGTGATCCGGCCGATGCCAAGTTGCTCCGCCAGATCGCGCTCCGGCGGCAGCCCCACTGCGGGCGCGAGCTGACCTTCCTCGATCAGTTCACCGAGAATACGCGCAAGGTTTCGGTAAAGCGGCCCCGTCAGCTGCGGGTCATGCAAACCGCGCCCCTCAATGGCCGTGATCAATGTGGTTCTATTCATATTCGATATAATAGAACCTATATAGAACCAATAGCAAGTCAGAATCTTATGAAAAGCCCGGCTTCGACCGGGCTTTTGCTAATGCGATTGCGAAGCTGGGTGCGCTTCAGCTGGCGGCGCGTCCCGCTATGTTCCGGCTCCTTGATCCGGAACCACGCAACATAAAGTGCTGGCAGGAAGAGCAGCGTGATCGCCGTACCGGCGATGATGCCGCCCATCATGGCATAGGCCATCGGCCCCAGAACACTTCGCGCGCAATGGGGATCAGCGCCAGGCTGGCCGCCGCAGCCGTCAGCGCAATAGGCCGCATTCGGTGTTGGCTAGCCTGCGTTACTGCATCCCAGGGATGCATACCCTCAGTGATATGCTCCTCAACCTGCACGATCAGGATGACCGAATTTCGGATGAGAATGCCGACCAGCGCCAGGACGCCGAGGATCGCCACGAAACCGAGCGGCTTGCCACTCGGCAGCAACGCAGCCACGACACCGATCAGCCCAAGCGGCGCCACGGCAACGACAAGAAACAGACGCTGAAAGCTTTGCAACTGGATCATCAGGATCGTAGCCATGACGAACAACATCAAAGGCACTACGGCAGCAATCGGCCCTTGGCTCTTACCGCTCTCCTCAACCGTACCCGCTGTCTGGATATAGTAACCGGATGGCAGCTTGTCTGCGAAAGTCTTGATCGCAGGCGCTAGATCCTGACGATCGTATCCGGCATCGTCTTGTCGATAATACCGGCGGCAACCGTGATCGTAGGAATACGCGAACGGCGATATACAACCGGCTGTTCCAGCTCATACCGGAAATTGGCAATCGCCGCCAATGGCACCGACGTCCCGTTGCCGGTTGCGATCTGCAGACTCTGCAGCGTATCGATGGAGTCACGCTCCTGCTTCTGCGCCCGTGCAATGACGTCGATCAGATATATCGAATCCCGTACCTGGGTGATCGTGATGCCGCCGACAATACCGTTAAGGGTTGTTGCAATATCCTTGGAGGAAATACCGAGTTTTCTCGCCTTGTCCTGCATGACGTCGACACGGATGACGCGGCCTGGTTCATTCCAGTTGTAGCTCACCACCCCAAGTCGCATGTCGGAACTGAGGATACCGGCAAAATCCTGCGCGACGCCGCGCAGTTTCTGGATATTGGGCCCGGAGATACGATACTGAACCGGGCGGCCAACAGGCGGCCCAAGCTCCAGATACTTCACATAGACGTCCGTTCCGACATAATCCTTCCGCAGAACCTCGTTGAATTTCTGCTTAAGCCTGTCTCGCGCTTCCAGATCCTTCGCAACGATGACCATCTGCCCGAAATATGGGTTTGCAGGTTGCACGTCAAAAGAAAGAATGAAGCGGATAGCGCCCTGCCCGATATAGGTGCTCCAGTGATCCACATCGGGATTATCCTTAAGCATCGTTGCTTCGAATTTCTCCATCTGGGCTTTGGTATCCGAGATCGAGCTGTTCTGAGGCAGCGTCCAGTCAAGCACCAGTTCCGGACGGTCTGATTCCGGGAAGAACTGCTGCTCAATAAAACCCATGCCAAAACCGACACGAGGAAAAGTGCGATCGTCGTAATGATCGTGATCCACTTGTGCCGCATGGAAGCGAGCAGGACCCGAGAGAACATGTTGAAGAAGCGACTACGCTTCTCCGCATGCGCCTTCATTTTCTTCGGCAGGAACGTGACACCGAGCAAAGGTGCGAACAGAACGGCCACGATCCATGAAACAAGCAATGAAACTGCAATCACCACGAACAGCGTATAGGTATATTCGCCAGCCTGACTGTTGTTCAGCCCGATCGGGATAAAGCCGGCAATGGTGACGAGCGTACCCGTCAACATGGGAAAGGCCGTATGCGAGTATACATAAGTCGCGGCCTTATTGATGGGGTCACCCTCTCCAGTCGTGCCACCATCATTTCTACGGCAATCATCGCGTCGTCGACCAGAAGCCCCAGCGCGATGATAAGCGCGCCAAGAGATACACGTTGCAACGAAATATCCATCAGCGACATCGCCAGGAAAGTAATCGCCAACACCAGCGGAATTGACAGAGAGACGACAAAACCTGCTCTTACCCCAGGCTCACGAAGCTCACCGCCAAAACGATGACAACAGCCTCGAACAGCGCTTGGGTAAAACCTGAAACCGCATCCTTGACGACTTCGGGCTGGTCGGCAACCTTGAACACCTGCACTCCAACTGGCAATTCGGCAGTCACTTGGCTCATCATCTTGTCAAGCGCAGCGCCGAATTCGAGCAGATTGCCGTTCGGCTTCATGCCTATGCCGAGACCGATAGCATCATGTCCGTTCACGCGAAAAATCGACGTGGGCGGATCGACATAGCCACGAGTAATCGTCGCCACGTCGGAAAGGCGGAAGAAGCGATCATTGACGCGCAGATTTACTGCGCGCAGATCGGCTTCCGAGTTAAATTGCCCGCTGACACGTACGCTGATACGCTCCGGCCCGGCTTCCACCACACCGGACGGCGTGATCGCATTCTGGTCCTGCAAGGCTTTCAGGATTGCCTGTTGATCCAGCCCAAGCGCCGCAATCTGACGCGTCGAAAATTCCAGATAGATCGCCTCGTCCTGCGCGCCGATCAATTCGACCTTGCCAGCATTGGGCAAAGTCAGAATTCTCGTCCGTGTGTTCTCGGCATAATCCCGCAACTGCCGCATGGAAAGTCCATCCGACGTGAAGGCAAAGACATTGCCGTAAACATCACCGAACTGATCGTTAAAATACGGCCCAAGAACACCCTGCGGCAGCGTATTCTGAATATCATTCAGAAGGTGGCGTACTTCAGTCCATGAGTTTTGACCTGCTCGGCTTTGGTCGTATCTTTGAGAAATACAAACACGACCGACTGGCCCGCCGTGGTTATGCTACGGGTATAGTCAAGCGTATCCAGTTCTTCGAGCTTCTTTTCCAGCCGGTCTGTAACCTGATTGAGCGTTTCTTCAACGGAAGCACCGGGCCAGTTGGCCTGCACGACCATTGTTTTGACGGTGAATTCAGGATCTTCCTCACGGCCGAGATCGATGTAGGAAATCAGTCCCGCCACCAGAAAGACGAGCATGAAGTACCAGACCAGAGACCGGTGATTCAGGGCCCAGTCAGACAGATTGAATCCTTTCTTCACAGGCCTGCTCCTTTCTCGTTCAAGCGGACCCTCTGTCCTTCCTTCAACTCATGCACACCGGCAATCGCCACATAGCTTCCAACATCCACGCCACCGGCAACGAAACTGTTACCGCGCCGTTCGATGACCTGTACATCATGAAGAGAAACCGTCTGTTTATGCGGATCAATGATCCAGATGCCTGTCTTGCCGTTTTCATCGAGCAAAGCCTGGATCGGCATAGTCACAAGTTTCTGTTCAGGAGCGGCCATAACGGCCCGGATCGTTGCCCCGAGGCGAAAGCCATCGGGCGGATTGTCGAGCGCAATACGTACACGCCGCGTCCGCGTCTGTGCGTCCGCCTGTGGGGCTACTTCACGCACGGTCCCCTGCCCGGTAACATCAGGATCGGCCTGCATTGAAGGGCGTGCCCTGTTCAAAATATTGCGTCATGCTGTCGGGAATATCGAGCACCGCCTCTCGAATATCGGGACGTGCGACTGTCATCACGGTCTGTCCGGCAGCAACCACCTGACCGACTTCCGCATTCGTTGCGGAGATGACACCGTCGAAATCCGGACGCAGAACAGCATAGCTGCGCTGATTCTGCGCCATTTTCAGACTTGCCTGCGCCTTTTCAAGACCGGCTTCGGCACTGTCGCGCCCCTGCTTGGCAGCATCGTAGTCGGCTTGCGAGACATTATTGCCTTTCAGCAGAATATACTGGCGTTCTTCGCTTGCCGAAGCGTTCGCATATTGCGCCTGAGCACTGGCGAGATCGGCGCGCGCAGACTGAACCGCCAGATCGAGCGTGGACGGATCCACCATCGCAACCATTTCGTTCTTCTGAACGAGATCACCGACCTGAACGGGGCGGTTGATGATGCGTCCGAGCACACGGAAAGCAAGATCGGTCGAGTAACGTGGTTCGATCGTACCGGCGAAACCGGTCTGTGCAACCGGCTTCGGCTCAACGACCATATAGAGCACAGGCCGCACGACGTCAGCATTTGCTTGTTTCTCTTCTTCCTTGCCACAGGCGCTGAGCATAACTGCCGCACCAAGCACGACGACGCATCCCACCGACCGGATCGCGGAAAACTGGATTATCTGCTTCATTGCGAGACGGTCCCTTCCGGCCCCTGCACGATTTCGGTCGGCTCGCCGGAGCGCAGCATCTGCGCACCCGCGGTCACGATCAGCTCGCCTTCCTGCAAGCCACCTTCCACGATCAGTCGTTCCTTCTCGTAGGCAAGTACCTTGATCGGAACGAGTGTTGCGACTTTGGAATCTTTTGCAATTCGCCAGACGGCTGTACGCCCGCATCCGACGTCATCGCGCTCCATGGCAGGGCGATGACCCGCAAAGTATCCATATGAACCGTGCCTGTGACGGTAGCACCCAGCGCCATCTTGGGCGGGGTCCGTGCTATCCCTACCTTCACCCGGACAGTTCCGGTTTGTGAATCGACCACCGGCGAGATTTCACGGATCTTTCCTTCAGCGGTTACAGAAGCATCGGAGAGAAGGGAAATCGTGACCCCCATACCGATCTTGGCATGATTGACCAATGTTTCCTGCACGTCGAAGACGGCATCGCGCGGACCGTCCTCGGCAATGGAGAAGGCTGTCTGCGCCGCTTGAACGACCTGACCGGTCTCGATATTGCGCGCAGTTATCATACCCGTAACGGGCGCCTGCAGTACCGTATAGGACAGCTGATCACGCGCATCATCAAACTCGCTTTCGGCACTGGCAAGAGCGCTCTGCGCTGTCTGCAGGTTTTGGTTTGCCTGATCGTAGGTGCTGCGCGTCGTAAACCCCTGTGTTAGCAGGGCTTTCTGACGCGTGAAATTGGCCTGCGCCTGCACGAGCTGCGCCTGCGCGGCATCTTTTGTTGCCTGTGCAACACGCAGATTGGCCTGCTGCTCGACATTGTCGATGCGCGCCAGGGATTGCCCCTTCTCCACATGCTGGCCGATTTCTGCCATACGCTCGACCACCTGACCGTTCAGGCGGAAAGAAACGTTGACGAGCGAGCGAGCCGCTATCGCACCTGACAAAGTCAGTTTCGGTTGATAATCACTGGTTTCGGCGCGGATGACGGCCACAGGTACGATATGCAGCGAATCCGCATAAATTGGATTCACATCCACAGTCACGAATAATGTTATTGCACATGCGAGTAATATAGCCGGTCTTTTAGCATTCATCCCAAGCCAACCCGCCATTTGCGTCATCCCGTTCCTCCAGCCGTAGATGAATGCCTTTACCGCCATTTCCACGATGCTCGCTGGTTAGATTATATTGAGAATGTATAAAGTTAAGCTCCGAAAAACGGCTGCAGCGGATAGCTTTATCGCCGCACTTGTTCGGCAAGCTGTCTTCCTGTAGCGCTCAATTCATATCGTGTGCGATGTGTGCGCGGATCGCGTTGCCTGACCATGATGTAACCGCCATTCTGTCCTAGTACTGAGATTTCCCGGAGGACCAGCGCGTGGGCGACGCCCAGCAGCCGTGCGAAAGTTCGGCTGTCAGCCGCAATGTCGAGTTCCAGCGCAGCAACGATCCCCGCGCCAAGACCCGTGAGGCTGCGGGACTCCTCCATGAGAGCCTCGACGAAGGCTATATATTCTGCCTCACCTTCATCCATCATGCAGCAGCCGCTTTAAGGGGCGAACCGAAACAATTACCGATTTTGATGTCGGTGTGTAGCTTTCATCGCCAGCACTGGCGAGCGGTACCAGCACATTCATTTCGGGGTAGTAGCCCGCGATACAGCCGCGCGGAATGTCGTAAGGACGAAACGGAAATTCCTTGCAATACGCTCCACACCATCGTCGAACTCACCTACAATATCAGCCCGGTCACCCGCTTCAACGCCGAGGTCCGCCATGTCAGCCGCATTCATAAAGACGACATGACGCTCGCCGTAAACGCCGCGATAGCGATCATCCATGCCATAAATGGTGGTGTTGTACTGATCGTGGCTGCGGAATGTCTGCAACACATAGCGCCCCGGCTTGCCGCGTGCCTGCTGATGCTCAACGGCTTCCGGCAGGGCGCCGGTCCAGAATGTGGCCTTGCCCTTTGTTGTGTTCCATTCGCGCTCGCGAGCGGCGTTGCGCAGGTGGAAGCCACGCGGGATCCGAACGCGAACATTGAAATCGTAGAAATCCGGCAGCACCCGGGCGATGCGGTCGCGGATGAGATCATAATCGTCGGCCAATTCCAGCCAATCGACCGGGTTTGCGCCAAGCGTCGCCTGCGCCATGCCGGCAATGATCGCCACTTCCGAGCGCAAATGTGCAGAAGCCGGCGCATTGATGCCGCCCGAACCATGCACCATGCTCATGGAATCTTCGACCGTTACGATCTGCGCCACACCTCTGGAATTGAGGTCGATTTCTGTGCGCCCAAGGCAAGGCAGAATGAAAGAATCCTGCCCTGGCACCAGATGTGAGTGGTTGAGCTTGGTTGCGATATGAACCGTCAACCGCTGGCTTGAAAGCGCTTTGGAGATAAGCGGGCTGTCCGGAGTCGCGCGCGCGAAGTTGCCGCCAAGGCCGATGAATGCCTGAGCCGATCCGTCGAGCATCGCACCAATGGCACCCAGAACATTATGTCCCGGCTCGCGCGGAACGTTAAAGCCAAACTCCTTTTCCAGCGCATCGAGGAATGCGACCGGAGGCCGTTCATTGATGCCGACGGTACGGTCGCCCTGCACGTTAGAATGGCCGCGTACCGGACAGAGTCCGGCCCCGGCCTGCCTATATTGCCACGCAGAAGCATAAAATTGGTGATTTCGCGAATCATGATAACAGAATGGCGGTGCTGGGTTATGCCCATCGCCCAAGTGCAGATGACCCGCTCCGATTCCATATAGACCTGCGCCGCACGCTCCAGCGACTGTCGGAGAAGTCCCGACTGGTCCTCGATTTCCTCCCAGGACGTCGCATCGACAGCCGCCCGATAGGCTTCGAGCTCTGCCGTATGTTGGTTAAGAAATTCCCGGTCGAGGATCGACGGCTTGCCTGCGGCGAGCGCTGCATCGTCTGCTGCAAAACCGCCTTGGCCATACCGCGGAAAGCGGCAAGATCGCCGCCAAGGCGCGGCTGGAAGTAGTCGCTCGCGATGGCTTCGCTGCCGCCATGCAGCATTTCAAGCTTGTTCTGCGGATCGGCGAACCGCTCTAGCCCGCGTTCACGGATCGGATTGAAAACGACAATGCGCGCGCCGCGCTCGGCGGCACGGCGCAGATCGCCCAGCATGCGCGGATGGTTGGTGCCCGGATTCTGGCCGACGACGAAAATGGCATCGGCCATTTCGAAGTCTTCCAGCAGCACAGTCCCTTGCCCACGCCGACAGATTGCTTCAATGCAACACCGCTTGCCTCGTGGCACATATTGGAGCAGTCGGGGAAATTATTGGTCCCGTAGGCGCGCACGAATAACTGGTAAAGAAACGCAGCCTCGTTCGAGGCGCGACCCGACGTATAAAACTCAACCCGGTTCGGACTGTCGAAGCTCTTGAGAATATCGCCGATGGTCTTGAAAGCCTCATCCCAGTCGGTGGCTTCATACTGGTCGGTCGAAGCATTGTACCGCATCGGATGGGTCAGGCGCCCTGTATTTTCCAGGTCGTAATCCGTCCAGCTGCGGAGCTCAGAAACCGTATGTTCGCGGAAAAGGCAGGCGTCGTGCGCCGGTCGGTCGCCTCCCAGGCGACGGCCTTCACACCGTTTTCGCAAAACTCAAAAGATGAGCCATGTTCCGGATCACCCCAGGCACAACCGGGGCAATCGAAACCGTCCGGCTGGTTCGCCTTGAGAAGCGTGCGCGCGCCGGAAAGAGGAGCGCCGCTTGCAAGCAATTGCTTGCCGCAGCTTTTCAATGCACCCCATCCACCCGCTGCAGCGGATCGCTTGCCGATGAAACCGGTTTTGGTGGCCTTGCTCATCCGTTACCCTCTAATCATTTGCGGGACCGCCTTCTCACCAGCAAAAGATGCCTTGGGCAGGCGCCAATATCATAAGAGGAATTACCCGGTCCTTCAATTAACCGCTAGGCAATTGTTATTCGATACTTGTTCGTACTTGATTTCAGCCGCGCGATCCGTCATGCGATTGGTCAAGAAAAATTACCACAAGGGGTGGGATAGATGCCCAACATCGTTGAAATCGCCGATCTGAAGCGGCTTGCCCAGCGCCGCGTCCCCAAGATGTTCTTTGATTACGCGGATTCTGGCGCCTGGACCGAGTCGACCTATCGCGCCAACGAAGACGACTTCAAGAAGATCAAATTGCGTCAGCGCGTCCTCGTCGACATGACGAACCGTTCGCTGGCAACGACGATGATCGGTGAGAAAGTATCCATGCCGGTGGCGCTCGCTCCAACCGGCCTGACGGGCATGCAGCACGCCGATGGCGAAATGCTGGCAGCACAGGCAGCCGAAGCGTTTGGTGTTCCGTTCACCCTCTCGACCATGAGCATCTGCTCCATCGAAGATGTTGCTTCAGTCACAAAGAAGCCGTTCTGGTTCCAGCTCTACGTGATGAAGGACCGCGACTTCGTGAAGAATCTGATCGACCGTGCAAAAGCTGCCGGCTGCTCAGCGTTGGTGCTGACGCTCGATCTCCAGATCCTCGGCCAGCGTCACAAGGATATCCGCAACGGCCTTTCTGCCCCACCGAAATTCACGCCGAAACATATCTGGCAAATGGCGACCCGTCCCGGTTGGTGCCTCGGCATGATGGGCACGCAGCGCCGCACCTTCCGCAACATTGCCGGCCATGCAAAGAACGTCACCGATCTTTCCTCACTCTCCTCCTGGACGGCGGAACAGTTCGACCCGCAACTCAATTGGAACGACGTTGCCTGGATCAAGGAACAATGGGGCGGCAAGCTCATCCTCAAAGGCATTCTCGATGTCGAGGACGCGAAGATGGCGGCCAAGTCGGGTGCCGACGCGATCATTGTGTCGAACCATGGCGGGCGTCAGCTGGATGGCGCACCGTCCTCCATTTCCATGCTGGAGCCGATCGTTGACGCTGTCGGCGACAAGATCGAAGTTCATGTCGATGGCGGAATCCGTTCCGGCCAGGATGTGCTCAAAGCGCGCGCACTGGGCGCGCAGGGCGTCTATATCGGTCGCCCCTTCCTCTATGGCCTCGGCGCAATGGGTAAGGACGGTGTAACACTGGCACTCGAAATCATCCGCAAGGAGCTGGATGTCACGATGGCGCTTTGTGGCAAGCGCGATATCAACGATATTGACACGTCTATTATCCATTCCAGAAACTTTTGACGACATTCGGAGCCGACTGCGTGTCGGCTCCTTTACTTTAGCAATTACTTGAATAGTATCGCGTTATACGCGAGCGGCGATAGACATTGCACTGCAAGGTTACTTAAAAATAACCAAGTGTTAAACATATCTCTTTACCATATCCGGCAAGACGGCTCATGGACCGTTTTTCTTTTCGGATTTGGAGTGGGAACCGATGAAGTGCACTTCCGCCATTGCCATCGTAGCTATCAGTCTGATGGCGGGAACAGGAGCGGCATTTGCCGCCGACATAATTGCAGACCCTGTCATCGAACCCATGCCGGAACCGGTCAATTCCTCCGGCTGGTATATTCGTGGCGACCTCGGCTATAATTTCAAGTCCAGCACGGATGGCGACTGGAGCTTCTGGAACCAATACGATCCACCCTATCGCGGCATAGACGACACGCTGCGCTATGATGATTTCAACCTCAAGGCAGGCGCAACTTATGGCGTGGGTGTCGGTTACCGTTTCACCGATATGTTCCGCGCCGACGCGACACTGGATTTCTTCCGCGCAGGCATTAACGGCCGTACCGCCTGTCCGAGCTATATCAAGTCGTCGAAGGGGTTCAATCCGGTCGAAGACAATTGCAACTATGAAGACTCCTCGACGGCCAATATCTGGACGGCCATGGCCAATGCCTATGTCGATCTGCCGCGTGTGGGACCTGTCACGCCCTATCTCGGTGCCGGTCTTGGTGCTGCCTATGTCAAATATGACGACTGGAAATCCCATGAGGTCTGCGCTGGCTGCACCTATTCCAGCGAAAAGGGCGGGCTGGACAGCTGGCGTTTTGCAATGGCTCTTATGGCCGGCGTCAGCTACGATCTGACCGAGCAACTCAAGCTGGATGTGGGTTATCGTTATATGCGTATCAATGGCGGCAAGGCCTATGGTTTCGACGCGGCTGACCGCAGCACCAACCCTTACGGCAATGCCGAAGGACCGGGTGCCACCGGAACGCAGGCCAAGGACAACGGCTTCAACATGCACACGATCCGTGCCGGTCTTCGCTACGAATTCCGTTAAACACAGCGATCATTCGAATAGAAAGCCCGACATCAGCCGGGCTTTCTTCATTTTAGCTGCGTGATGTCGGTGCTTTCGACAACAGCACCGTGCGGATGGCGAAACTGGAATGAATGCGCGCAACACCAGGCAATCGCGACAGGATTTCCTTGTGAATGATCTCATAAGCTGCAGCATTTTCAGCCTCGACGCGCAGAATATAATCCGCATCACCTGTCATGAGATAGCATTCCTGCACCTCAGGGTGCCGCCGTACGGCCTCCTCGAAACGGTTCAGAAACTCCTCGGTCTGTCGGTCAAGTGTAATGCGAACGATGGCAACCAGCCTCTCATCGCCATCGGAAGAGCCGACGATGGCCGTGTAGCCCCGGATAACACCGCTTTCTTCCAGTATCTGCACCCTCCGCAGACAGGCGGACTGCGAAAGCCCTACTTCGCTGGCAAGATGGCTGTTGGTCATGCGCCCATCACGGCGCAGACAGCGGATGATATTGCGGTCGATATTGTCAAGCGTTGGCATGAATAATCTTCAACCTAAAAGCTAAAATATGCGCAAGATGTGCGAAAATTCGCATAATATGCGATAAATAGCAAAACATTCGAATAGTCTTCGACTACTATACAGACAAGCTTTGGGAGTGAGGAGTCGCAAGGTTTCTCAACCAAGGCTTATATGCTTTGGGTGGCAGACGAACCTTATCGACAATGACCTTCCAGGCGTACTCTTAGTGTTGTGAGCAGTTTGGAAAGAACCGTGTAAATGGTTGATATGTCGATGCAATTTTCACAGGATGAGCGCGATCTTGCTGCCGGTGGCGTGTTGACCATCGACCTATCGGCCCTGCGTCACAATTATTCGGCCATTGCCCGTCATATAGCGCCCACCCGCGCCGCCGCCGTCGTGAAGGCGGATGCCTACGGGCTTGGCGCCGGTCGCGTCGCGCCAGCATTTTACGATGCCGGGTGCCGTGATTTCTTCGTCGCGCATCTTGGCGAAGCTATTGCACTCAAACCGTTTCTCCAGCCCGACGCAACGCTTTACGTCCTGAATGGTCTTCAGCCGGGAACGGAAGAAGCCTGCGCCCGCGAAGGCATTCTGCCGGTGCTCAACTCGCTGGAACAGATTGAAAACTGGGCCGCACTTGCTGCCAGACAGGGCAAGAAGTTGCCCGCCTTGCTCCAGCTCGATACCGGCATGTCGCGCCTCGGCCTGCCGCCGAAGGAGTTCGAGCGCCTGCTTGAGAACCCCAAGCTTCTGGACAACATCGACATCAAGTTTGTCATCAGCCATCTGGCCAGCGGCGACGAGCCGGAAAATGCGGCAAATGCCCGTCAGCTTGCCAATATGACCGCTTTGCTGGCGCGGCTGCCAAAACTACCCGTTGCCTTTGCCAATTCCGGCGGCGTGTTCCTCGACAAGACCTACCATTTCGACCTCGCCCGCCCCGGTATCGCGCTTTATGGAGTTGGCCCTGAAAGCGAGATCGTTCCTGTCCTCACCCTTTCGGCACGCGTCATTCAGGTGCGCGACGTCGACAAGGGGCGGCGATTGGCTATGGCGGCACCTATGTCGCCGAAGGCCGATGCGGGTTGCAACGATAGCCGTCGGCTATGCGGATGGCTGGTTCCGCTCCCTCAGCAATAAGGGCGCGGCCTTCTTCGGCGACACACGTCTGCCGATCATCGGGCGCGTCTCGATGGACTCCATTACACTCGATGTCAGCGCATTGCCGGAAGGCGCGCTGAAACTGGGCAGCCTTGTGGAACTGATCGGCCCGCACCAGCGTCTCGAAGACGTGGCACGCGACTGCGACACCATTCCCTATGAAATCCTGACTGCGCTCGGCAACCGTTATGCACGTGTCTACGTAGAGAGCGGCGCGAGCGACATAAAAGCATAAGACAAGAGGCGAACATGCAGATCATCATCCTCGGCAGCGGCGTCATCGGCGTTACGACCGCCTACTACCTTGCCAAACTCGGTCACGAGGTAACGGTTGTCGACCGTGAAGAAGGCCCGGCACTGGAAACAAGCTTCGCCAATGCAGGTCAGGTTTCGCCGGGCTATGCATCGCCGGCTGCGCCTGGCATTCCGTTCAAGGCAGCAAAATGGCTGTTCCAGAAGCACGCGCCGCTCATCCTGCGTCCGACCTGCGACCCGGCTCAGTATAGCTGGCTTCTGCAGATGCTCGCCAACTGCACCGACAGCCGCTACAAGGTCAACAAGACCCGCATGGTGCGCGTTGCCGAATATGCGCGCGATTGCCTGATCGACCTGCGCAAGGAAACCGGTATCGAATACGACCAGCGCATGCAGGGCACGCTGCAGCTTTTCCGCGAACAGTACCAGCTCGACAGCATCGGCAAGGACATTGAAGTGCTGCGCCAGGATGGCGTGCCGTTCGAGGTGCTCGACCGCGACGGCTGCGTGAACGTGGAACCGGCGCTTGCCCATGCCAAGGACAAGTTCGTCGGCGGCCTGCGCCTGCCGAACGACGAAACCGGCGACTGCTTCAAGTTCACCAATGCGCTGGCAAAGATCGCCGAAGGGCTCGGCGTGAAATTCCGCTTCGGCGTCAATATCAAGGCGCTTCTGATGTCCGGCGGGAAGGTTTCGGGCGTCGAGACTTCGGAAGGCGTTCTGACCGCCGACCGCTATGTGGTTGCGCTTGGCAGCTACACGCCCGCACTCGTCAAATCGCTCGGCCTCAACGCGCCGATCTATCCGGTGAAAGGTTATTCCATTACCGCGCCGATCGTCGATGAAAGCCGCGCACCGGTATCAACCGTTCTCGATGAAAGCTACAAGATCGCCATCACCCGTCTTGGCGACCGCATCCGCGTCGGCGGCATGGCGGAAGTGTCGGGCTTCACCAAGGACCTGCCTGCCGCGCGGCGTGCGACGCTTGATCTGTCGGTGACCGACCTATTCCCCGGCGGCGACCTCAAGGCGGCGACCTTCTGGTCGGGTCTGCGCCCGATGACGCCGGATTCCACACCGATCATCGGCGCAACACGCTATGACAACGTGTTCATTAATGCCGGTCATGGAACGCTCGGCTGGACCATGTCGTGCGGTTCCGGCAAATTGCTCGCCGACCTTATTTCCGGCAACAAGCCGGATATCCGCCGACGATCTCGGTATTTCCCGCTACAACTAAAATGCCTGTGCGCCGTCAAAAACTTGGCGGCGTACAGGCGCTCACGATTTCGCATGGCACCGGCCCGACGCAACGGAAACGGTGCGGCAGCTTGCTGGAAAAATAATAGGCGTCGCCCGGCCCCAGAATGCGCCGCTCGGCTCCGACCGTCACTTCGATGCGGCCCGAAATGACGATGCCGCCCTCCTCGCCCTCATGCATCAGCAGCACTTTTCCCGTGTCGGATCCCGGTTCATATCGCTCCTTCAGCATCTGTAGCGAGCGCGAAAACAGGTGATCCCCACCTGCCGATAAGAAATCGATCCTTTGCCGATTTCCACCCTCGGCCTGATAGAATACCTTGTGCGGCGCATCCGGTTCGAGCGCGAAAAACTCTGCCATGCCGATGGGAATCCGTCGAGAATGCGCTTCAATGCGCCGACGGATGGATTGGACTGATTGGCTTCGATGAGCGATACGGTGGAGTTGGTCACACCTGCCCTCTTGGCAAGCTCGCGCTGCGACAGATTCTGCCGCATACGCACATAACGAAGCCTCCCGCCAATATCGATGCTCATCGAACCTTCCCTCATGTTTATGATGTTCGATATAGCACAAACTTGATAATCGCCCTACATAAAACAATAGCTTAATACCTTGAAGAAAAGGACTTGTTGCCTGTCGTAAAGCGTGGCCTGCTGACTGCAAATAGGAGGTAACCATGCTCACCAAAACCAATACGCCAAGCCTTGAGAACTTCTGGATGCCGTTCACCGCGAACCGGCAGTTCAAGGCAGCACCCCGCCTGCTCTCGCCTCGGGCATGTACTATACCGACACCGACGGCAATCAGGTTCTGGATGGCACGGCTGGTCTTTGGTGCTGCAATGCCGGCCATGGCCGCAAGCGCATCACCGAAGCGGTCGAGCGCCAGATCTCGACTATGGATTTCGCGCCGACCTTCCAGATGGGCCACAATGTTGCCTTCGACTTTGCCGAAAAGCTCGCCGCCATCGCGCCGGGCGGACCGGATGCAAAGCTCGACCGCGTGTTCTTCACCAATTCCGGTTCGGAATCGGTCGATACGGCGCTGAAAATCGCCATCGCCTATCAGCGTGCGATCGGCCAGGGCACCCGCACCATGGTTCTGGGCCGCGAAAAGGGCTATCACGGCGTCGGTTTCGGCGGCATTTCCGTCGGCGGCCTCGTCAATAATCGCCGCGTCTTCCCGCAAATTCCAGCCGACCATCTGCGCCATACGCTCGATATCGAGAAGAACGCCTTCTCCAAGGGCCTGCCTGCAAACGGCATCGAGCTTGCCGACGATCTGGAACGTCTCGTCCAGCTGCATGGCGCTGAAAAGATCGCTGCCGTCATCGTCGAACCCATGTCCGGTTCGGCTGGCGTCATCCTGCCTCCGAAGGGCTATCTGGAGCGCCTTCGCGCCACGGCAAACAAGCACGGTATCCTCCTGATCTTCGACGAAGTCATCACCGGTTTTGGCCGTCTCGGCACGCCGTTTGCCGTTGATTATTTCGGCGTTGTGCCTGACCTTGTGACGACCGCCAAGGGCCTGACCAACGGCGCCATCCCAATGGGCGCAGTCTTTGCCGCCCGCAAGGTCTATGATGGGCTGATGACCGGTCCGGAAAACGCTATCGAGCTGTTCCATGGCTACACCTATTCCGGCCATCCGGTTGCTGCTGCCGCCGGTCTTGCAACACTGGAAGTCTATGCCGAAGAAGGCCTGCTGACACGCGGTGCAGAGCTTGCCAATCACTGGCAGGAAGCGCTTCATTCGCTGAAAGGCGCGCCGAATGTCATCGACATTCGTAACCTCGGCTTGGTTGGTGCTATCGAACTCTCGTCGCGCAAGGATGCACCGGGCGCCCGCGCCTATGACGTCTTCGTGGATTGCTTCAAGAAGGGTCTGCTCATTCGCGTAACCGGCGATGTGATCGCGCTTTCGCCGCCGTTGATCGTGGAAAAGGAGCAGATCGACACGATCGTGTCCGTCCTCGGCGACGCCATCAAACGCGCAGCCTGACCAGCACCCACGTCACGCTGCCTTTTAGCCGCCGCCGTTCCCCTGCGGCGGCTTTTTCTTTCTGGCCTGCTTACCCCTGCGACGGCGTAAAATTCGCCACCAGCGCATGGCTGTCGCCAGGATAGGTGAAACGCACATGCGTCACCGGCTGGTCGGCATTCCAGGTCTGGCGTTCGATCACCAGACAGGGCGAGCCCAGCGGAATACCGAGCATCCGCGCATTCTCCTGCGTGGCGGCAATCGCCCGTATCGAATGTTTTGCGCTGCTCCACGGCACGCAGGAAACCAGCCACGGCCCCGGCGAATTTTCGGCAAAGTCCGTCTGCGCCGCTGCCGGAACCGCAGCCAGACTGATGATGCGCTCTTCCAGCGCAAAGACGCGCTTGCCCGCATAGTGACGGCAGACGAGTTCAACGAGCGGCGTATGGCGCGGCATGTCGATATGTCTCGCATCGGCAGGCCCGCTCAATCGCTCGCGCCTGCTCATCAGCTCGAAGCGATAGGCAACGCCAAGCGCTGCCACTTCATCGCGAATATCGTGGATTTCGAGGATCGCCGCCTGCGATTGCGGAAAGGAAACAAAACTGCCTGATCGCCGCTTACGCTCGATCAGGCCCGCTTTGGCAAGCTGTGTCAGCGCTTTGTTCACGGTCATGCGCGAACAGCCATATTGCTCCGTCAGCTCGTGTTCGAACGGAATACGGTGCCCAGGCAGCCATTCCCCGACAGGATGCGCGTTTCAATATCGTCCAGAATACGCTGATGCAGTGAGAGCACCGGGCCGTCTTTTGTCACTGAGCCGTCACCCGCCATGCTATGTCCCCTTTGCTTCCCGCTCTCGCTGGAAATGCTTCAGGCGAGCAACTCGCCAATCGTTTTCTGAAAAGCACGCTCGGCCTGATCGCGCAAGCGATGACGTCCACCCTCCACCTGTTTCACGCCTCGTACCCACACATCCTTGACCCGTGCGCGACCGGCAAAAATCCAGCCGTCCAGCAAGGCATTACCTTTGGCATGCGGCAAACGCTCGGTATCCAGCGCGACAAAATCCGCCGAAGCGCCGAGCTTCAACCCGTCATTGGCACACCCCATGGCGATGTTGCCGCCCGCAACCGCGCCCTCGAACAGGGCGCACCCCGTCGATCCCGCATTCTCGGCCAGCACATTGCGGGCGCGATGGTGAAGGCGCTGCGAATATTCAAGCTGGCGCAATTCATCGCCAATGCCGATCAGCACATTCGAATCCGACCCGATGCCGAACTTGCCGCCTGCTTCCGCAAACACGGTTGCGTTGAAAGTGCCGTCGCCGAGATTGGCTTCCGTCACCGGGCAAAGACCGGCAATCGCGCCAGCCTCGGCCATGCGCCGTGTTTCATCATCGGTCATGTGAGTCGCGTGAATAAGGCACCAGCGCGACGACAAATCCTGATGATCGAGCAGCCATTCCACGGGCGCTTGCCAGACCAGGCGAGGCAGTCTTCGACCTCCTTTACCTGCTCGGCCACATGGATATGCACCGGCGTCTCAGGCAGAAGCTTCGTCACCAGATTGAGTTCATCCGGCGTTACGGCGCGCAGGCTGTGCGGCGCGACGCCTAAAACCGCGCCGTCGAAGCCGGCCAGCGCTCGGCTGCAGCCTTCGATCAGCCGCGCAAACCGGTCCAGATCGTTGATGAAACGGCGCTGGCCTTCATTGGCGCGCTGCCGCCGAAACCCGAATGCGCATAGAAAACCGGAAGCAGCGTCAGCCCGATACCCGCCGCCTTTGCAGCAGCGATAATGCGGTCGGCCATTTCTGAGAGATTGGCATAAGGCGTGCCGTCGCGATCATGGTGCAGATAATGAAACTCGCCGACGCGGGTAAATCCGGCCTCCAGCATGTCGACATACAGCCGCAAGGCTACGGCTTCCGCCTGTTCGGGCGACATGGTGAGCGCGAATTTGTACATGATCTCGCGCCAGCTCCAGAACGAATCGGCAGACGGCCCGCGCTTTTCAGCAAGCCCCGCCATCCCGTACTGGAACGCATGGCTGTGCAGGTTTGGTATGCCAGCAACAATCGCCGCGTGGCGCTCATCCCCTGCTTCTGCTGCTTTATCCATCTCCAGCGAAGAGATCTCTCCACGAGCGATGCCAATGCGGACATTTTCGGCCCAGCCGTCATCGAGGAGCACTTGGTCGGCATGAATAAAACGCAGTTCGGGCGTGGCGACTGACATGAAAATTAACTCCTCGAATGTTCCCGCGCATTTTCTCTTGGCTGCGCCGCTGATATGTATATACATTATCAAAAACAGGGAAGCGAGAAAACGCTCATGCTCAAGAATTCAAGCATCGTTTTATCAATGCGCGCGTTGCAACGCTGAACGAAGACGCGGACGGTCTCGGTCTCATCGAGAACGCAGCACTTGCGGTCAAGGACGGCTTGATCGCCTATGTCGGTCCACTATCGGCTCTGCCCGACGACTATGCGACCTTTGACAAAATCGATTGCGAAAACCGGCTGATCACGCCGGGGCTCGTCGATTGCCACACCCATCTAGTCCATGCGGGCAATCGCGCGCATGAGTTCGAGCTGCGGCTCAACGGCGCGTCCTATGAGGAAGTCGCCCGCGCCGGCGGCGGCATTGTTTCCTCGGTGAAAAACCCGCGCGGCGAGCGAAGACGATCTGGTGCGTGAAACACTGCCGCGTCTCGATGCACTGATTGCCGAAGGCGTCACCACCGTCGAGGTCAAGTCCGGCTACGGCCTCGACCGCGACAGCGAAATCAAATCACTGAAGGCCGCCCGTCGGCTTGGCGAAGAACGCGATGTGGCGATCCGCACCACCTTCCTCGGCGCGCACGCTTTGCCCCCGAAATGAATGGCGACAAGGCTGCCTATATCGACCGCGTCATCAACGACATGCTTCCGGCCATCGCCGAACAGGGGCTGGCCGATGCAGTGGACGGTTTTGCGAAAGCATCGCCTTTCTGCCGGATGAAATCGCCCGCGTCTTCGATGCCGCCAAAGCGCATGATATTCCGGTCAAGCTTCATGCCGACCAGTTGTCCAACCTGCATGGCGCAGCGCTCGCCGCCTCCTATGACGCCCTTTCTGCCGATCATCTCGAATATACCGATGCGGACGGTGCTGCCGCCATGGCCAAGGCCGGAACGGTCGCCGTGCTGCTTCCCGGCGCTTACTACTTCATCCGCGAAACGCAGAAGCCGCCGGTCGAGGCCTTCCGCACCGCTGGCACGAAGATGGCGCTTGCGACCGACAACAATCCGGGCACATCGCCGCTGACCTCGCTGCTGCTCACCATGAATATGGGCGCAACACTGTTCCGCATGACGGTGGATGAATGCATTGCAGGCGTCACGCGCGAGGCCGCACGCGCCTTGGGCATTCTCGACCAGACCGGCACGCTCGAAGTCGGCAAGGATGCCGATCTCGCCATCTGGGACGTCGAGCGCCCCGCCGAACTCGTCTACCGTATCGGCTTCAACCCGCTGTGGAAGCGGGTTTTCAAAGGCCGCGTCTAACCATCCGCAACGGAGCCTTTCATGACCATCATTCTCAAGCCCGGTTCTGTCCCGCTTGAAACGCTGGAAACCATCTATCGCGATGCGGTTCCGGTCCGCATCGACCCGCATTTCATGCCGCTGTCGAAAAGGCGGCGGCGCGCATTGCCGAAATCGCAGCCGGTGACGAACCGGTTTACGGCATCAATACCGGCTTCGGCAAACTCGCCTCGATCCGCATTGCTGCGGGCGATGTCGCCACGCTTCAGCGCAACCTGATCCTGTCGCATTGCTGCGGCGTCGGCGATGCGCTTTCGGAAAACATCGTGCGCCTCATCATGGCGCTGAAGCTGATTTCGCTCGGTCGCGGCGCCTCCGGTGTGCGGCTTGAAGTCATTACGCTTCTCGAAGACATGCTGGCAAAAGGCGTGATCCCGATGATCCCGGAAAGGGCTCCGTCGGCGCGTCGGGCGACCTCGCGCCGCTGGCCCATATGACGGCGGCCATGATCGGCGAAGGCGAAGCCTTCTATCAGGGCGAGTGCCTCTCCGGCGCGAAGGCGCTGGAAAAGGCCGGGCTGAAGCCGGTCGTGCTTGCCGCCAAGGAAGGGCTGGCGCTGATCAACGGCACGCAGACATCGACGGCGCTTGCGCTGGCGGGTCTGTTCCGCGCTCATCGCGCAGCACAGACGGCACTGATCACCGGCGCATTGTCCACCGATGCGGCTATGGGATCGGATGCGCCGTTCCATGAGGAAATCCATACGCTGCGCGGCCATAAGGGGCAGATCGATGCCGGTCGGGCATTGCGCGCCCTGCTCGAAGGCTCGGTCATTCGCCAGAGCCATCTCGAAGGCGACCAGCGCGTGCAGGATCCCTATTGCATCCGCTGCCAGCCGCAGGTCGATGGCGCTTGCCTCGACGTTCTGCGACAGGCCGCCCGCACATTGGAAATCGAAGCCAATGCGGTTACCGACAATCCGCTCGTCCTCTCGGACGGACGCGCCGTTTCGGGCGGCAATTTCCACGCCGAACCGGTCGCCTTCGCCGCCGACCAGATTGCGCTTGCCATCTGCGAGATCGGCGCCATCGCCCAACGCCGCATCGCGCTGCTGGTCGATCCGGCTCTGTCGTTTGGCCTTCCGGCCTTCCTCGCCCGCAAGCCGGGCCTCAATTCCGGCCTGATGATCGCGGAAGTCACTTCCGCCGCGCTGATGAGCGAAAACAAGCAGATGGCGCATCCGGCTTCCGTCGATTCCACGCCGACCTCGGCCAATCAGGAAGACCATGTGTCCATGGCCTGCCACGGCGCGCGCCGCCTGTTGCAGATGACCGCCAATCTCAATGCCATCATCGGCATCGAGGCGCTGACCGGCGCGCTCGGCGTGGAACTGCGCGAACCGCTGACCACCAGCCCGGAACTTGCCAAGGTGATTGCCGCCTTGCGCGCCAATATCCCGACGCTGGAAGAAGACCGCTACATGGCCGACGACCTTAAGAATGCCGCCGAACTGGTGGCTGATGGCGCACTTTCAGGCGTCATATCGGCGGGCATCCTGCCCCTCTGGAGTCATGAAATGAGCGCATTTGAAATCCGTCAGGGAATTCGCCGGTCATTCTTGGCCTGCCACATACGGGTACGGATGTGCCGGACGATATCTGGTCGCGGCTCAACGACAATGGCCGCATCCTTGCCGACACCGACTGGCATATTCACCAGCTTTATGACGGCCTGATCGAAGGCGCGACCATGGTGCGCGCCACCTTCCATCGCTATTGCATCGATGCCAATCGTGATCCGGCAGGCGTCAGCCTCTATCCGGGACAGAACACCACGACGCTGATCCCGGAAACAGACTTCGACGGCCTGTCGATCTGGAAGGATGGAGAAGCGCCGACCGAAGCCGATATTGCCGACCGCATCGCGCGCTTCCACAAGCCCTATCACGATGCGCTCGCCGCCGAGATCAGCCGCGTGAAGGCGATCCACGGCATCGCCATTCTCTACGACTGCCATTCGATCCGTTCGCATATTCCCTTCCTGTTCGAAGGCAAATTGCCCGATTTCAACATCGGCACGGATATAGGCAAGACCTGCGATCCGAGGATCGAAGCCGCCGCCGTGGACGTCACGGCAAAAGCGGAAGGCTACACATCGATCCTCAATGGCCGCTTCAAGGGCGGCTGGACGACGCGCCATTACGGCAAGCCGGAAACCGGCGTGCACGCCATTCAGATGGAGCTCGCCCAATCGACCCATCTTGCGACCGAAGCCCTTCCCTTCGCCTATGACGAGGCCAAGGCAGACAGGCTGCGCGTCCATCTCAAGCCCCTTTGCGGCGGCTGGAAACAATTGCCGCCGACTTGAAATCCTGAGGAGAACACCATGTCGAACCCACGCCACAACGAGCGCGAAGTGCGCAGCCCTCGCGGCAACGAACTCAATGCAAAAGCTGGCTCACCGAAGCCCCGCTGCGCATGTTAATGAACAATCTCGACCCCGATGTGGCCGAGCGCCCGCATGAGCTGGTGGTCTATGGCGGCATTGGCCGCGCTGCCCGCACATGGGACGATTTCGACCGCATCGTCGCCACCCTCAAGACGCTCAATGACGACGAAACCCTGCTGGTGCAGTCGGGCAAGCCGGTCGGCGTGTTCCGCACCCACAAGGATGCCCCGCGTGTTTTGATTGCCAATTCCAACCTCGTGCCGCATTGGGCAACCTGGGATCATTTCAACGAACTGGATAAGAAGGGTCTCGCCATGTATGGCCAGATGACCGCCGGTTCGTGGATCTATATCGGCGCACAGGGCATTGTGCAGGGCACTTATGAAACCTTCGTGGAAGCCGGTCGCCAGCACTATGACGGCAACCTCAAGGGCAAATGGATATTGACCGGCGGACTTGGCGGCATGGGCGGCGCACAGCCTCTGGCTGCTGTCATGGCCGGTGCCTGCTGTCTCGCCGTGGAATGCGACGAAACCCGCGCCGATTTCCGCCTGCGCACCCGTTATGTCGATGAGAAGACCCACAGCCTCGATGAAGCGCTGGCCAAGATCGACGCCTGGACCAAGGCAGGCGAGGCAAAGTCCATCGCACTCATCGGCAATGCCGCTGAAATCTATCCTGAGCTTGTCAAGCGTGGCGTGCGGCCCGACATCGTCACCGACCAGACTTCCGCGCACGATCCGGTGCATGGCTACCTGCCGATTGGATGGAGCGTCGCCGAATGGCGCGCCAAGCAGGAAAGCGACCCGAAAGCTGTAGCAAAAGCCGCCCGCGCTTCGATGAAGGTGCAGGTTCAGGCCATGCTCGACTTCTGGCATGCCGGTATCCCGACGGTCGATTACGGCAATAATATCCGCCAGATGGCGCTGGAAGAAGGCCTCGAAGATGCGTTCGACTTCCCAGGCTTCGTGCCGGCCTATATCCGCCCGCTTTTCTGCCGCGGTATTGGACCCTTCCGCTGGGCAGCCCTTTCCGGTGATCCGGAGGATATCGCAAAGACCGACGCCAAGGTGAAGGAATTGCTGCCAGACAACAAGCACCTGCACAATTGGCTCGACATGGCAAAGGAACGCATTGAGTTTCAGGGGCTGCCCGCACGCATCTGCTGGGTCGGCCTCGGCGACCGTCACCGTCTCGGTCTCGCCTTCAACGAAATGGTCAGGAACGGCGAGCTGAAAGCGCCAATTGTCATCGGTCGCGACCATCTCGACAGTGGTTCGGTTGCATCGCCAAACCGCGAAACAGAATCCATGAAAGACGGCTCGGACGCCGTGTCCGACTGGCCGCTTCTCAACGCCCTCCTCAACACCGCTTCGGGTGCGACATGGGTGTCGCTGCATCATGGCGGCGGTGTCGGCATGGGCTTCTCCCAGCATTCCGGTATGGTCATCTGCTGTGACGGTACGGAAGATGCCGATCAGCGCATCGGTCGCGTTTTGTGGAACGACCCGGCCACCGGCGTGATGCGCCATGCCGATGCGGGCTATGAAGAAGCGCTCGACTGGGCCAAGCAGCAGGGCCTGCGCCTGCCCGGCATACTGGGCAACTAATAAATCAGCCAAAGGCGATCCTCTCGCAGGATCGCCTTTTCATTGAAAAACAACGCATACCGGGGAATAACAATGACAGACACCACTCTTGGCCGCAATGAGAGCTGCGCGGCCCTGCTGCCGTGAAACTGATACTATACAGTTTCATAGGCATCTTCTTCTTTTCGTGCCCGTCACTATCGGCGGAAAATCCACGATCCTGCTCGATCACGCAGCAACCGCAATCGCAACGCAGCTTCGCCCCTTTGCACTGGCCTTCGTCTGCCTTTTGATCGCCTATGGCGCATTTGCGCCCTTCGTCACCGGCAAGTGGAAGGCCAACCTCACCGAAACGATCTTCTCGATCCTGCGCGTCTTTGGCTTCGTGCTGGCCTGCATGTATCTGGCCGGCATCGGCCCCGCCGCGCTCTTCACGCCCGACATGCTGCCGTTCCTGTTCGACAAGCTTGTCCTGTCGGTCGGACTGATCGTTCCGATCGGTGCCCTGGCCCTCGCTTTCCTCATCGGCTACGGCCTGCTTGAGTTCACCGGCGTCATCGTACAACCGATCATGCGCCCAATCTGGCGTACACCCGGCTGGTCTGCAATCGATGCTGTGGCATCGTTTGTTGGCAGCTACTCCTTGGCGCTCCTCATTACCGATCGCGTCTACAAGGAAGGCAAGTATACGGCTCGCGAAGCAGCGATCATTGCCACCGGCTTTTCCACCGTTTCGGCTACTTTCATGATTATCGTTGCGAAAACATTGGGCCTGATGGATGCGTGGAACCTTTATTTCTGGTCCACCTTCTTCGTGACCTTTATTGTCTCGGCGATCACCGCGCGTATTTGGCCGCTCAGCCGCATGGACCATCCCGGCGACCGAGATACTCCCCTGCCCGAAGGCAAGGGCCGTGTCCAAACCGCAATCGACACAGGCATCAAGCAGGCCCAGAGCGCACCGAAGCTTCTACCGCTGCTTTGGACGACCTTCCTTGACGGCCTGCGCATGGCTGCCATGATCCTGCCGAGCATTATGGCCGTCGGGCTTCTCGGCCTGCTCGCTTCCAAATACACGCCGATCTTCGATCTTCTTGGCTTGACGCTCTATCCGTTTACCTGGCTTGCGCAACTGGCCGATCCGATGCTTGCCGCAAAATCCATGGCATCCGGACTTGCGGAAATGTTCCTGCCAGCCATCCTTTGAAAGATGCCGATGTCGTTTTGAAGTTTGTGGCCGCCGTCGTCTCGGTCAGCCAGGTTCTCTTCCTGTCAGCATCTATTCCCTGCGTGCTTGCTACCTCGATCCCTCTCAAGTTCCGGGACCTGATCGTGATCTGGTATATCCGAACGGCACTCAGCATCCTGCTTACGGCTCCAATTGCCTTCTGGGCGGCATCCAACGGATGGCTCGGTTGATGGTCGACATCCTCAGAGCCGAAAATCACCGCCGCATGCCGTGGAAGAACGGCGGCGGCGTGACGGTTGAAATCGCCGTCCACCCGCAAGGCGCATCAGTCGATGATTTCGACTGGCGCGTCTCCATGGCGACAGTTGCCAGCGACGGCCCGTTTTCCGTCTTTCCCGGCATCGACCGCACATTGTCGGTGCTGGAAGGTGACGGCATTGTGCTCAATATCGAAGGACAGCAGAGCACTCTCACGGTCGAAAGCGCACCACTGTTCTTCGCTGCGGATGCTCACTCCAGCGCTCGACTGATCGGATCGGCCATTACCGACCTCAACGTCATGACCCGGCGTGGGCGTTATACCCATAAGGTCCAGCATCTGTCCGTCAACGGCACCACGCCGACACAGGCTGACGGCAATCCGGTGCTCCTTTCTGCGCCGCCGGGCATATCGATCTGACGTCAGCTGGAAAAACGACAAAACTCGGGAAACATGACTGCGCGATTCTGACGAACTGCGTCGCCTTGCCTCTCGAACTAAACGGGAAGGGAAGCGCCTACCTGATTTCGATTGGAGCATAATGCGCCCGGAGTTATCCGCCATGTCCCGATGCCCGCAAGCGCACCGGACATCGCCTGACAATAGCTGTTCCCTATCGCAACCGACTGGCCTATGAAAGACTGCGATCTTGTTCGCAGTCTTTCATTTCAGGATTTATCCCATCATGGCCGTTTCAGCAGAAGAACTCGAAAATCGTATTGTATACGTCAACGGTGACTATGTTGCCGCGCGTGATGCCCGCATTTCCATCTTCGACCGAGGCTTCCTGTTCGGTGATGGTATTTATGAAGTAACGGCTGTGCTCGAAGGCAAGCTCATCGACAGCGAGCCTCATATGAGGCGCCTGCGCCGTTCGACCGGCGAGATCGGCATTCCGATGCCGATGAGCGAAGACGAAATTGTCGCTATCGAACGCGAACTGATCCTCCGCAACAGCCTGACCGAAGGTCTGGTCTATCTGCAGGTTACACGCGGCGATGGACGCGACCGCGATTTCGTACCTGCAGTGGGCATGAAGCCATCGGTGGTTTTGTTCACACAGGAAGCTAATCTGCTCGACAAGCCTGTGCTGAAAACCGGCGCGCACGTACTTTCGCTGGATGATCTGCGCTGGAAGCGTCGCGACATCAAGACGGTATGCCTGCTACCACAAGCGCTCGCCAAGGAAATCGCCAAGAATGCCGGTTGCGACGAAGCCTGGATGATCGAAGACGGCTATGTCACCGAAGGCGCATCGTCTACCGCCTATATCGTGACCGAGGATGACGTCGTCGTCACGCGCCCAAACAGCAATTCGATTCTGCCCGGCTGCACGCGCCTGTCACTCCTGCAGCTGATCGCCGAGACCGGCATGAAGCTGGAAGAACGCCTGTTCACCATTGATGAAGCCTATGCCGCGAAGGAAGCTTTCCTTACGAGCGCTGGCACATTCGTCACTCCGATCACCGTCATTGACGACCAGGCCATCGGCACTGGCAAGCCCGGCCCGGTCGCCCAGCGTTTGCGCGAGATCTATCTTGACCACGCCCGCCGCACGGCGATCTGAACATCAACTATGCCGGAACCCGGTGCCGTCATTCCGCCGCACCGGGTTCCCTGTTTTCGCGCCTTGGTCCGATTCCGGAATTAGCGGAGCCTCAAATTAATACGTTAGCACGGCACGTTTAGTGGTTGTCTCGCGGCAGGCCGCGCGTATGCGCAATATCCTGATACTTGACCGCGTTTTCGAGAACCGCCCCGGTTTCCATCTGACCAACAACGGCACGCTGGATTTCCTGCCATGGCGTCTGGCTTTCGGGATATTTATAGCCGCCAGCGGCTTCCAGAGCCTTGCGGCGTTCAGCCAGTTCCTCATCCGAAATCAGAATGTCCGCCGTCCCGCGACCAAGATCGATGCGCACGCGGTCGCCAGTCTTGAGGATGGCCAGACCACCGCCTGCGGCAGCTTCCGGCGAGGCGTTGAGGATCGATGGTGAACCCGACGTGCCCGACTGGCGGCCGTCGCCAATGCATGGCAGCGAAGTGATGCCCTTCTTCAAAAGGTAATCGGGCGCGCGCATGTTGACGACTTCCGCCGCACCCGGATAGCCAATGGGGCCAGCGCCGCGCATGAACAGAACCGTATGTTCGTCGATTTCCAGCGACGGATCGTCGATGCGATGATGATAATCCTCCGGTCCGTCGAACACGACCGCCTTGCCTTCAAAGGCATTCGGGTCCTTGCTGTCGGAGGTAGCGATTGCGGAACTCGTCCGAAATAACGCTGAGCTTCATGATCGCCGACGAGAACAGATTGCCGCGCAGCACGCGGAAACCGGCATGCTTCTTCAGCGGCTGATCGAAGGTCTTGATGACATTGCTGTCTTCAATGGTGGCGTTCTTGCAGTTCTCGCCGATGGTCTTGCCGTTGACCGTGATCGCGTCTTCATGGATGAGGCCCTGCCCCATCAGCTGGTTGACGACGGCTGGCACACCACCGGCATGGTAATAATCTTCACCGAGATATTCACCGGCTGGCTGGAGATTGACCAGAAGCGGAATTTCCTCACCGTATTTCTGCCAGTCGTCCACCGTCAGCTCCACGCCGACATGGCGGGCGAGCGCGTTCAGATGGATCGGCGCATTGGTGGAACCGCCAATGGCGGAATTGACGCGGATTGCATTGATGAAAGCATCCTTGGTCAGAATGTCCGACGGTTTCAAATCTTCATGCACCATGTCAACGATGCGGCGACCGGTCAGATAGGCCACCTCCTGACGGTCACGATAAGGTGCGGGAATAGCGGCGGAACCGGAAGCTGCATGCCCAGTGCTTCAGCAAGCGAATTCATGGTCGTGGCCGTGCCCATCGTGTTGCAATAGCCGGTCGACGGAGCCGAGGATGCTACCAGCTTCACAAAGCCCTGATAGTCGATCTCACCCTTGGCCAGAAGTTCACGCGCCTTCCAGACGATGGTGCCCGAACCCGTGCGTTCGCCACGGAACCAGCCATTGAGCATCGGCCCAACCGAAAGCGCAATCGCCGGAATGTTGACGGTCGCAGCCGCCATCAGGCAGGCGGGCGTGGTCTTGTCGCAGCCGATCGTCAGCACCACGCCGTCGAGCGGATAGCCGTAAAGCACTTCCACGAGGCCGAGATAGGCCAGATTGCGATCCAGACCTGCGGTCGGGCGCTTGCCGGTTTCCTGAATGGGATGCACCGGAAATTCGATGACGATGCCGCCTGCCTCGCGAACACCTTCACGCACGCGCTTGGCCAGTTCCAGATGATGCCGGTTGCAGGGTGAAAGGTCGGACCCCGTCTGCGCAATGCCGATGATCGGACGGCCCGATTGCAGCTCTTCCTGGCTCAGGCCGTAATTCATGTAGCGCTCCAGATAGAGCGCCGTCATATCGACATTATCAGGATTATCGAACCAGGCGCGCGAGCGGAGCTTTGGCGTTTTCGGAGAGACGGGCTTGTTCATTTCACTGTCCTGCGTGGGTAAGAGACCGGAAAACGGTCTCGATTCCTAATCTTCAAAAGCTTCCACCACATGGCGCTTTCCGAGCAGGAAAGCATCGGCCACATGGGTCAGCGGAGCGAGATCGACATCCGAACGCCCCTCACCGATCAATTGCACGAAACGCTTGTAAAGTCGTTGATATTCACGGTCCGGCTCGGCCATTTTCTCGGTTCCGGCAATGGTCAGGCGGCTGCCGCCATGGCTGAGCAGAATCGTACCTTTGTCGGTTTCGACACGAATGTCCCAGGTCTGCGGACCCGTCTGGCGCCAATCCAGTTCGAAGGAAACCGGAACGCCGCTTTCCGTCTGAAATTGAAGGTCCGCTGCAATCGGCGCTGCGCGATTTTCCGGGAAATAGAGGTCCGACTGCGTGAGAGAGAAGCGCTCCGGCAGAATATGCGTCACGATGGAAAGCGCATTGATGCCCGGATCGAACACGCCGAGCCCACCGGGCTCCCATATCCATTGCTGGCCGGGGTGCCAGTGGCGCACATCTTCCTTCCACGTGACCGAAACCGAGCGGATTTCCGCATCGCTCAGGAATTCCCGTGCCGGTTCCACCGCCGCCGCCTCACGCGAATGCCATGTGGCGTAGAGCGTCAACCCTTCCGCCTTGGCCAGACGGTCCAGCGCCTGCACCTCGGAAATGGTCGCACCGGGCGGCTTTTCCAGCATCACATGCTTGCGCGCCTTCAGGGCTGCGTAAGCATGTTGAAAGCGTCCTTGCGGCGGCGTGCAGAGCGACACGGCGTCAATGGCAACGTCACTCTCCAACAGCGCATCGATATCGTGAAAAGACGGTAGACCCTCCAGCCCGGCATTACGGCTGGCAATGGCTTTCAGTTCGATACCATCGACCGCTTCGATGGACGGCAAATGCTGGTCGCGCGCGATCTTGCCGAGACCGACGATTGCAAGTGCGATGTTGGATTGTGTGACCATGTTCACAGCGCCCTCACGGCGACTTTTTCCGCCGCAGCCTGAGCCAGCCTGTTGACCAGCGGATAGCGGAACGGCTTTGCCGAAATCTCGAACTGATCGCCAGCCTGCGTCTTCACGCCATGCGAAAACGACAGCGTCGCCGTGCCGAAGAAGTGCACGTGAATATCGCCCGGACGGCGGAACAGCGCATACTTGAAGTGATGATGTTCCAGATTGGCGATCGTGTGCGACATGTTCGCTTCGCCCGACAAGAATGGCTTTTCGAAGATCACCGCATTGCCGCGGCGAATGCGCGAAACGCCTTCCACATGATCCGGCAGCGCGCCGACAAAGAGTTCCGGTCCAAGCGATGCCTGACGCAGCTTGGAATGGGCAAGCCAGAGATAGTTCTGCTTTTCAGTCACATGGTCGGAGAATTCATTAGCAAGGCAGAAGCCGAGACGGTGCGGCTGACCATCCGGGCCAATCAGATAAATGCCTGCAAGCTCCGGCTCTCGCCGCCATCTTCCGCAAAGGAAGGCGAAACCAGTTCGCCGCCGGTCGCGACCAACGCGGAACCGTCGCCCTTATAGAACCATTCCGGCTGCACGCCCGTCTGGCCGGGCTTCGGCTTGCCGCCCTCGACGCCCATCAGGAACATGCGCATGGAATCGGTCGGCTTTTCGGCGGATTGCGCCGCCTTGTGCATCTTGTCGCGACCATCGGCAGACCCGAGATGCGTGAGGCCAGTGCCTGTAACGATCAGATGCGCCGGATCGGCATGAGTGATCGGCAGGCCGACGCGACCCGTGGCCAGAGCGGCATCGATATCGACCGCTTCGCCTGTGCCGCTGCGCTCCACCTGTTCTGCAAGGCTGATGCCTGCGCTGATTGCTGCCCAAGCCAGTTCATAGGTCGTCGAAGCGCCTTTGACGATATGTGCCGCACCCTCATCACCGCATGCAGCCACACGCGTTTCACCGCCCGCACCGCGGAACTGTACCAGACGTAGCATTAAACCTCCCATTTCCGCGGGCCAAGCCGCAGACCTCACTCCGGCTGCGTGTGAGTGTCGATCTGGCACTGATCGCAGCTCCGTTATTAATATGACTATTTCGCCGAAGAGTGCTTTGTCAAGCAAGCATGAAGGCGCCACTTTCACGCCAACGTTATCTATATGACAAAAGCTAATACAACTCTCTGTTTTCCCTGATAATAAGAATATCCGTCACATCTTCATATTCAAATTTTCATAATTACACGCGAAAGACGCTTGCCATAAAGTAATATTATATGCTTCATAAATGATAAGGCTGGGAGAGCCTTATTGGGAGGAACCATCATGAAACGCTATTTGACGGCCCTGACGGCCACATTGTCGCTCGCGCTGATTTCCAGCGCATCCGCCGCATCGCTGACGGTCGGCTTTTCACAGATTGGCTCGGAATCAGGCTGGCGCGCCGCAGAAACCGCCCTGACCAAGCAGGAAGCTGAAAAGCGCGGCTATACGCTCAAATTCGCCGACGCCCAGCAGAAGCAGGAAAACCAGATCAAAGCCGTGCGCGGCTTCATCGCGCAGGGCGTTGATGCGATCCTGATCGCACCCGTTGTTTCCACTGGCTGGGATGCGGTCCTCAAGGAAGCCAAGGAAGCGGAAATTCCGGTCGTCCTGCTCGACCGTCAGATCGATTCACCGGAAGACCTTTATCTGACCGCCGTGACCTCCGATCAGGTGCATGAGGGCAAGGTTGCTGGTGACTGGCTGGTGAAGGATGTGGGCGACAAGCCATGCAATGTGGTCGAGCTTCAGGGCACCACCGGCTCCTCGCCTGCCATCAACCGCAAGAAGGGTTTTGAGGACGCGATCAAAGGACACGACAACATCAAGATCACCCGTTCGCAGACCGGTGACTTCACCCGCACCAAGGGCAAGGAAGTGATGGAAAGCTTCATCAAGGCCGAAGGTGGCGGCAAGAATATCTGCGCCGTCTATGCCCACAATGACGACATGGCTGTCGGGGCCATTCAGGCCATCAAGGAAGCCGGATTGAAGCCGGGTACGGAAATCAAGATCGTATCGATCGATTCCGTACCGGATATCTTCCAGGCCATGGCTAATGGCGAAGCCAATGCGACCGTCGAGCTGACGCCGAACATGGCAGGCCCGGCCTTCGACGCGATTGAAGCCTTCAGGACAAAGGCACTGTTCCGCCGAAGTGGATCCAGACGGAATCGAAGCTCTACACGCAGGCTGACGATCCAAAAGCCGTCTATGAAGCCAAGAAGGGTCTCGGCTACTGATCCTCGTCCTCGGGCCGCGTTTGTCGCGGCCCGGAATGACCTTTGCAAAATGCAATGGAAGACTGCCATGGCTGCAAAAGACGCTCCATCGGCGGCCGCAATGCCGCTTCTTGAAGCCCGTTCGATTACCAAATCCTTTTTGGGCGTGACGGCGCTCGACCATGTGGATTTCACGCTCAACCGTGGGGAAATTCACGCACTGCTCGGCGAAAACGGCGCGGGCAAATCCACGCTCATCAAGATATTGACCGGTGCATATCACGGCTTCGATGGTTCGATCCTGCTCGAAGGCCAGCCGATTGCGCCCGCCTCCGTGGCGGAAGCGCAGACGCTTGGTATCGGCACAGTCTATCAGGAAGTCAATCTGCTCGAAAACCTGACGGTCGCAGAAAACCTGTTTCTTGGACGTCAGCCGAAACGTTTCGGCCTGGTTGATCGCGGACGGATGGAAAAGGATGCAGCAAAACTCCTTTCCCGCTATGGCCTCGCCATCGATGTCGGTGCGCCCTTGTCTGCCTATTCGGTCGCCATCCGCCAGATTATCGCCATTGCCCGCGCGGTTGATCTTTCCGGCAAGGTGCTGGTGCTCGACGAACCGACCGCCAGCCTCGATGCGCGTGAAGTCGAAATGCTGTTCGGCGTGCTGCGCCAGTTGAAGGCCGAAGGCCTTGGCATCGTCGTCATCACCCATTTTCTCGATCAGGTCTACGCGATTGCCGATTGCGCCACCGTGCTGCGCAACGGACGGTTGGTCGGCAGCCGCAACCTGTCGGAACTGCCGCGCACTGACCTCATTTCCATGATGCTCGGCCACCAATTGCAGGAAGCGGTGCGTCACCAGCTCACCGAGGAAGTAAGCCGCGACACGATTGCCCCGATCCGCTTTGCAGGCTTCGGCAAGAAGGGCAGCGTTGCGCCGTTCGATCTCTTGATCAAGCCCGGCGAAGCCGTTGGCATTGCCGGGCTGCTCGGCTCTGGCCGCACCGAAACCGCGCTCCTGATGTTCGGCGTCGATGAGGCCGATAGCGGCGGGCTAACCGTCGATGGAAGGGAAATCAGGCTTTCCTCGCCCGTTGCGGCGATTGCCGAACGCTTCGCCTTCTGCCCGGAAGAGCGCAAGACCGACGGCATCATTGGCGATTTCTCGATGGCGGAAAACATTGCGCTCGCCGTACAGGCAAAGCGCGGCTGGTCGAGACCGCTTTCATCGCGGGAGAAGACGGCGCTTGCCCAGCGCTACATCAAGGCGCTCGATATTCGCCCACCCGACCCCGACAAGCCGATCAAATTCCTGTCTGGCGGCAACCAGCAGAAAGCCATTCTGGCGCGCTGGCTCGCCACCGATCCGCGCCTTCTGATCCTCGATGAGCCGACGCGCGGTATCGATATCGGCGCCCACACGGAGATCCTCAAGCTCATCGGCGAACTTTGCGCGGAAGGCATGTCGCTCGTCATCATCTCGTCGGAATTCGAGGAGCTTGCCGCCGTCGCCAACCGCGTGATCGTCCTGTCTGATCGTCGCCATGTTGCAGAACTGAAGGGCGAGGAAATTACTGCCGACAATATCGTGCGCGCCATCGCGGAAACCGGAAGCGAAAAGGAAGCGGCAGCATGATTGCCCGCATGACCAGAAAACTCAAAAGACTAGCGCCCCAGCTGGCCGCCCTCGTGCTCATTCTGGCGGCGAACACCATCATCGCGCCAGGCTTTCTCGACATTTCGTTCCAGAACGGGCGGCTCTATGGCAGCCTGATCGATATTCTGGTGCGCGCCGCCCCGTTGCCATTCTGGCCGTCGGTATGACGCTGGTGATCGCAACGCGCGGCATCGATCTGTCGGTCGGCGCGGTCATGGCGATCAGCGGCGCTTTTGCCGCGTCGCTCATCGTTGCAGGCTATCCGCTTGCAATCGTTATTCCAGCTGCGCTTGGCGTCGGTTTGCTCTGCGGCCTGTGGAACGGCTTTCTGGTTGCCGTCTTCGATATCCAGCCGATCATCGCGACACTCATCCTGATGGTGACAGGACGCGGCATCGCGCAGCTTATCACTGAAGGCGCGATCCTGACCTTCAACAACGATTCCTTTGCAGCGCTTGGCTCGGGCTCCTTCTTCGGCATACCAATCCCGGTCCTGATATGGATTTTGGCCGGTCTGGTGGTGGGCATCGCGGTGCGCTCCAGCGCGCTCGGCTTCCTGATCGAAGCAACCGGTATCAACCGTCGCGCGGCGATGCTGGCAGGCGTCAAAGCACGCTTTCTCCTGTTCAGCGTCTATGCGGTTTCCGGCGTCGGCGCTGCCCTTGCGGGCTGATCGCGACGGCGGATATTCGCGGCGCAGATGCCAACAATGCGGGCCTGTGGCTGGAACTCGACGCCATTCTGGCTGTCGTCATCGGCGGTACGTCGCTCAATGGCGGGCGCTTCTCGATCATGGCCTCGCTGCTCGGCGCGCTCATCATCCAGTCGATCAATACCGGCATACTGATGGCGGGCTTCCCGCCGGAATTCAACCTCATCATCAAGGCGGTCATCATCGTGATCGTGCTCACCTTCCAGTCACCGGCCATTGTCCAGCTGATCGCCTTCCTGCGGTCGGAGCGCAAGGGCAACGGAGCCGACCCGGTCCGCCAAAGCCAGCAGGGAGCACGGCAATGAAAGCTCTTCGCAATCTGCCTTTCCTGACCACAGTCGCAATCTTCCTGCTCGCCTATGCGATCTGCGTCTTCCAATTTCCAAACATGCTGTCGACGCGCGTGATCGGCAATCTCCTGACCGACAACGCCTTTCTCGGCATTGCCGCCGTGGGCATGACATTCGTGATCCTTTCGGGCGGCATCGACCTGTCGGTCGGCTCGGTCATCGCCTTCACCAGCGTTTTCGTGGCCGTGATGGTCGGACAGCTTGGCGTGCATCCGCTTGTGGCCTTCGTACTCGTTCTGATGATCGCCACCCTGTTCGGGGCGTGGATGGGCATGATGATCCATTTCTTGCGGATTCCGCCCTTCGTGGCAACGCTGGCCGGCATGTTTCTGGCACGCGGCGCGGCCTTCCTCATCTCGACGCAATCGGTGCCGATCGCGCATCCTTTCCTCGATACGTTGCAGGGGCTTTATTTCCGACTTCCGGGTGGTGGCAGGCTGACCTTCATCGCCATGGTGATGCTGGCAGTCTTCATCATCGGCGGCATCATCGCCCATCGCACGCGCTTCGGGGCCAATATCTATGCGCTGGGCGGCAACCAGCAATCGGCCGAACTGATGGGCGTTCCGATTGCCCGCACCACAATCGGCATCTATACGATGTCGGGTATCCTTTCCGGCCTCGCCGGGATCGTCTATACGCTCTACACCTCGTCCGGCTATTCGCTGGCGACGGTGGGCGTGGAACTCGACGCCATCGCTTCGGTGGTGATCGGCGGGACATTGCTGACAGGTGGCGCGGGCCTTGTGGCCGGAACATTTGTCGGCATTCTCATACAGGGGCTAATCCAGACATACATTGTATTCGACGGCACGCTGTCTTCCTGGTGGACGAAAATAGCAATCGGTATATTGCTATTTCTGTTCATTGCTCTGCAACGAGGACTTGCGTGGTTCTCGGATCTAGGGCGCATCTCGAAAAGTGGGAACCGGTTTTCGGATAAGATGCGCGTTGAAACATAGCTGGCGCGGCAACGCATGAAGGAGGCCTGAATTGGGATTGCTGGAAACGGCCATAACCGGACGCAAGCGCCACAACAGCCACGCGGTTGTCGTGGGGAACTCGGTCGCGGCATCGTCGCGGGAACCATTCCCGAAGGGTCCATCCTTCCGGCGATCATGAATTGTCGCTGCGCTTTGGCGTATCCGCACCGTTCTGCGCGAGGCGATGAAGACGCTTGCCGCCAAGCGCCTGATCGAACCCAAGGCCAAGGTCGGCACCCGCGTTCTGGGTCATGCCAGCTGGAATTTCTTCGATCCCGATGTTCTGACATGGCGCTTCGAGGCGGGCTTCGACGAAGTCTTCGTGGATCATCTGGCCGAAATGCGCATGGCGCTGGAACCGGCAGCCGCCGCAGCCGCAGCCGAGCGCGCTTCCAGCGACGAAATTGTCGAGCTTTACACGCTCGCCGCCAAGTTCGACGATCCAAACCACACGCCGGAATCCATCGCCAAGGTCGACCTGGAATTCCATCTTGCCGTTGCGCGCATGTCCGGCAATCCGTTCATGCGCTCGGTCAGCGGCCTGATCGAGGCAGCGCTCGCAGTCTCGTTTCAGCTGTCTTCACCGGCGACATCGCGGGAAGGTATTGCCGAATGCGCGGCCAATCATCTGCGTATTGCACACGCCATTGCATCGCGTGATCCGAGAAAGGCGCGTCTGGCTATGGAGAACGTCATTAAAGTCGGCGTAGAACGCATCCGGGACGTGATCTGATCAGATCAGTTTCAGATAGGGACTAAGAGACTTTCAGTTCGAACTGCGGCTCGCCGCGCAGCGTATTGCTGACCGTGCAGATTTCCTCAGCCATTTCGGCAAGGCGGTGTTTTTCGTCGTCGGACAGCTCGCCGTCGAAATGAAAGGTGATGTTGAACCGTTCGATACGCGACGGCCCTTCATGCGCCTTGTCGCCCTTCACTTCCACCCGAACATCGGTCAGCTTTTCCTTCAGTTCGAGCTTGCCTGCGGCGATACGAGCGCTCAACGCCATACAGGCCGCGACCGAGGAATAGATGAGATCGAGCGGATTGAACCCGGCCTGACTGACACTGGTGACAATCTCGACCACGCCGCCGGTCGGCGTGGTGATGACAGGCAGTTTTCCTGCGGCATTTCGGCGACGGCGCCCGTCTCGCGGGTTCTGACTTTCAGTTCGCTCATTCCTGAATTCTCCTGTAGTCCACATGCCGTGCCAGCCAGCAGCCGACGGTCATCCCTGTTATTCCGCCTTTGGCGTCACGCCGGAAGACAAGTTTCCATTCGCCGGGCGCTGGCGCATCCATCGAGCGCTGCACCGGCAAAAGCCACACATCCGGCCCCGCCGCATAGAGCGGATACATATCGCTCTTGCCAAGAAAGCCTTCAAAAGCGCCATAGAACGCACCGCCCTCATTGACGATCAAAAGATCGGCCTCCATTTCGTCGCTGCGATAACACCCTGCAATATCCTGCTTTACCGCACCTTTCAGGCGTTGCATTGTCAGGCTCAGATTTTCATCCTCACGCGCCAGATGGATCGTATCGCCGTCACGGCGGATCGTGGTTATCGAGGAACGCGCTTCGTTCTCGCCAACCACATCCATGATTTCCGGTCCAGTGCCGAAACGTGCCTTCATGCGTCCACGTCCTGCATCTTCAAGGCTCAACACGAGGCCGGTTTCACGGTCGAGCCATGAGCCGAACCATGCAGCATTGGCTTCCACCCGAGCCGGTTCCGCCGTGGAAACCCCGAGCGCGATATTCATCAGCCTGAAGGCGACCTCGGATGCCCCGCCTTCAAAATTGAACATGGCGATTGTCGAAAGCCGCTCATCGGCGCAATGCCAGCGCTGGCAGCGCCAGCCGCGCAGAGCGCCGCCATGGCCGGTCAGCCGCTTGCCGCCCGCCTCCTCGAATTTGAGGCCGAGACCGTAAGGCGCTGGCGCGCCATCGCTGAATGTCTGCGGGCCGCTCAGGCGGCGATAGATTCCATTTTCGTCGTCGCGGATCGCATCGATGAACTGTTCCCAGGCAATCATGTCGTCCAGCGACGCGCAAATGCCCGCATCGCCCATCCAGTGGATGCGATTGACGGCGGGCAGGAAGCCGCGCACCGTGTCACCCTCATAGCCGGTGCATTCGTCAAACAGCGCCGTATCGGGGATAAGCTCTGCCGTCTTCATGCCGGCAGGCCGGAAAATGCGCTCCGACAGGAGGTCGATCAATGTCCGGCCTGTATGGCCTTCGATCAGGTCAGCCAGAATGCGGAAATTGCCGTTGCAATAGGAATAATGCGTGCCCGGCGCGAAATGCGCGGTCTTCAGGCGGCGCAGCAGGCTTTGCGCCTGTTCGGGCAGAAAGACGCCTTCCGGTTCGGCCCCGCACAGAACCGTCAGCGCCCAGTAATCACGCAGGCCCGACTGGTTGTTGCACAGATCGCGCACGCTGGGGCGTTCTTCCGCAAACTTGTCGAGATAGGCGGCCAGCGCATCGTCCAGAACTTCCGGCTCGCCGACACTGTCGAGCAGCACGGCGCAGGTGAACTGCTTGCTGACCGAGCAGATCGGCATACGCGTTTCCGGCGTCATCGCCTTGCGCGCGGCAAGGTCGGCAAAGCCCCATGCATGGCGCAGCACAACCTTGCCATCCTTCACCACCGCGACCGCACCGCCCGGCCCTTTGTAATTCTGCGGAATGGTGCGAACGAAGGCTTCAAGCGCGGAAAGATCGAATTTTGACATGATGGCTCAGACGACTCAGATGAAAATCAACAGCCGCCACGAGGCATCATTTTGTCCGTTCGATCAAGGCCATGGCCGCATGCGGATTATGCGCCTTATAGCCGCTGATGACGTAGAGATAGACATCGCGGGCGACATGATCGGCAACGGGCGGCGTAACGGTCTTCAATCCTTCGGCAAGCGCTCCGGTCGCAATCGCCCTGGCCCGTGCCGCCCATTGATCCAGCAGGTCATCACTATAGCCAAGCGGCTCGCTTTCTTCTGTGCCCATAATACGGAAATAGGCGAAAGGCGCGGTCATATCGGCAAATTGCGGAAAGGCGCTGTCGCCGGCAATCACCACGGCCACCCCATAGTCGCGCAACAAAGCGATAAAGTCCGGTGAATTGAAACTGTCGTGGCGCACCTCGACCGCATGGCGCACATCGCGCCCGTCGACACGCTTCGGCAGAAGCTTCAAGAACGCCTCGAAATCCACGGGATCGAATTTTTCGTACCCATGAACTGCCAGTTGACCACGCCGAGCTTGTCCTTCAGCTCCATCATGCCGCCGGTTATGAACCGCTCAATGCTCGCCTGCCTCCGCCAGCACGCGGCGATTGGTGGAAAAACGCGGTGCTTTCAGTGAAAACACAAAGCCTTCCGGCGTTTCATCGTGCCATTTTGCAAAGGTCGCAGGCTTCTGGGGCCGTAATAAGTGCTGTTGATTTCGATCGATGTGAGCTTGCTCGAGGCATATTCAAGCTGGCGCTTCTTCGATAGTTTTTCAGGATAGAAGCTCTTGTCCCACGGTTCATAGGCCCATCCGCCAATACCGATGCGGATCTTGCCCGTGTTTTCCTTGGCCATCGCTGTTCCTCCATACCGGTGCATCATGAGTTCATACAGTTTAGTCATGATGTTTAATCTGTATTCGCACCGCTGGCTATGTTCATATCAGCCACGGTTGGCTGGGAGGAAAAGGGCGGCGAAAGAACCGTCCTGACCAAGCCAGTTTTGGTGAGAGCCTGAATCAAAAGCGGCAGGCCGAGGCGAAAATGGTGATTTTCGAGTACCGGAGCGGAGTGTACTTTTGGGTACATGAGCACCGGAATGCAGACAAATCGCCATTTGCAGACCGGCATGGCGACTTTGGAACAGGCTCGAAAATTGAGGAAATGCGTATAATGACGAGCAAACCCGATGCCCGTACCGGAGGCCAGATTTTGGTGGATGCGCTGCGCATCCATGGCGCTGACCGGGTCTTCTGCGTCCCCGGCGAGAGCTACCTCGCCGCGCTTGACGCCTTTCATGATTCAAGCGATGCGATTGACCTGATCGTCTGCCGGCAGGAAGGCGGCGCGGCCTATATGGCGGAAGCCTATGGCAAGCTGACCGGCAAGCCGGGTATCTGCTTCGTCACGCGCGGTCCCGGCGCAACAAACGCTTCCATCGGTGTACACACAGCCTTTCAGGACTCGACGCCGATGCTGCTTTTATCGGGCAGGTTGCCAGCGATCAGGTCGAGCGCGAGGCGTTTCAGGAAATCGATTATCGCCGCATGTTCGGCCAGATGGCCAAATGGGTCGTGCAGATCGACGATGCCGCACGCATTCCGGAACTCGTCAGCCAGGCCTTCCACCGCGCAGTCAACGGACGTCCCGGCCCGGTCGTGATCGCCCTGCCGGAAGACATGCTGACCTCCCATGCCGCCGTCAGCGACGCACCGGCTTACAAGCAGGTGCAGATGCATCCGGGTGCCGACCAGTTGCAGGACATGCAGGCGCTGCTTGCAAAGGCCGAGCGGCCCCTCGTGATCGTCGGCGGTGGCGGCTGGAATGGCGATGCCGTCAGCGACCTGCGGAAATTTGCCGAGAACATGCACCTGCCGGTCGCTGCTTCCTTCCGCTGCCAGGACATGTTCGACAACACTCACCCGCTTTATGCTGGCGAAATGGGAACCTCGGTTAGCCCCAAGCTGGCGCAGCGCGTTCGCGATGCAGACCTGCTGATCGTGATTGGCGCCCGCCTTGGCGAAATGACGACGCAGGGCTATGAACTCGTATCCATTCCGGTGCCAAAGCAGAAGCTCATCCATATCCATCCGGGCGCAGAGGAACTGGGCCGCGTCTATCATGCGGATGTTCCGGTCAATGCCTCCATGCCTGCCTTCTGTGCGGCGGCGGCCAAGCTTGCGCCGGTTGCCAGCCCGCGCTGGAAGGCATGGACCGACAGCGCCAATGCCGATTATCGCGACAATATCCAGTCGCCGGTGATCCCCGGAGATGTGCAGATGGGCGAAGTGATGGAATGGCTGCGCGCGCATCTGCCTGCCGACGCCATCATCACCAATGGCGCGGGCAACTATTCCGCCTGGCCGCATCGCTTCTACCAATACCGCGCCTATCGCAGCCAGTTGGCACCCACCAACGGCTCCATGGGCTATGGCGTACCGGCGGCGGTTGCGGCCAAGCTCACCGCGCCGGAACGCACAGTGGTTGCCTTTGCGGGCGACGGCTGTTTCCTCATGAACGGGCAGGAACTGGCGACAGCCGCGCAATATGGCGCCAATGCCATCTTCATCGTCGTGAACAATGGCATGTATGGCACGATCCGCATGCATCAGGAGCGCACCTATCCCGGTCGCGTTTCGGGCACCGGCCTTGCGAACCCCGATTTTGCGTCCTTGGCCCGCGCCTATGGCCTACATGGCGAAGTGGTGGAAAAGACCGCTGATTTCGCGCCTGCCTTCGAGGCTTGCGAAAAATCCGGCAAGCCTGGACTCATCGAAATCCGCATCGATCCCGAAGCGCTTTCACCGAAGATGAGCCTCAGCCAGATGCGCGAACAGGGTCTCGCCAAGCAAAGTAAAGCAAAAGAGCCCCGGTTTCCCGGGGCTCTTTCATAGAGCATTTCCAGCAAAAGTGCGGAGCGGTTTTGCGTTGGAAAATGCGACAAAACAAGAGTTAGAGCGGTTCCAGTGATTCCGTTTTAACCAGAACCGCTCTAGAAGGCTCTGAACTTTACTTTACAGGCGGCGCGTACATCAGCCCGCCCTTGTTCCACAGCGCATTGATGCCGCGGTCGATCTTGAGCAGGCTGCCCTTGCCGACGGTGCGCTCGAACATTTCGCCATAATTGCCGATGCTGGAGACGATATTATAGGCCCATTTCGGCTCGAGGCCGAGCTGCTGGCCGTTGTCGCCTTCGCTTCCCAGAAACCGGCGCACATCCGGCTTTTTGGAGTTGAGGTCCGCTTCGGCGGAAGCCTGCGTAACACCCAGTTCCTCTGCCTCGAGCATCGCAAACAGGGTCCAGCGAACGATATTGAACCATTTGTCGTCGCCCTGACGGACGGCGGGCCCGAGCGGCTCCTTGGAAATAACTTCCGGCAGAACGGTGAAGGCGTCAGGCTCGGCAAGCGAGGCGCTGCGCATAAAGCGCGGACGCATCGGTCGTGTAGACATCGCAGCGGCCCGTTTCAAACGCCTTCAGAATACCATCGGCGGAATCGATCACCACCGGCTCGTATTTGATATTGTTGGCGCTGAAATAATCGGCGACGTTCTGTTCCGTGGTCGTGCCCTGTTCGGTGCAAACCGACGCGCCGTCGAGCTTCGTCGCGCTATCGACGCCCAGATCCTTGCGGATCATGAAACCCTGTCCGTCATAATAGGCCGTGCCGACGAAAAGAATGCCCATGCCCGCATCGCGCGAGAGCGTCCAGGTCGTCTGGCGCGATAGCAGATCGACCGTGCCGGATTGCAATGCGGTAAAGCGCTCCTTGGTCGAAAGCGGAATGAAGCTCACCTTGTCGGGATCGCCAAAGACCGCCGCCGACACCGCACGGCAAAATCAATGTCGAAGCCGGTCCATTTGCCCTGATCGTCCGGCGACGAAAACCCTGCAACGCCCTGGCTGACGCCGCAATTGATCTTGCCGCGTTCCTTGACCGTCGAAAGCGTATCCGCTTGCGCCCCACTTTGAGCGGACAGGGCCAAGCCCGCCGCCAGCAACGATCCCAAAACTATCTTTTCATTGTTCCTCCTCCCAGAGTTTCGGGCCAGAATTTCGGCCCAGAATTTCGACAAAGCCGACCCGTTGCCCGGCGACATGCCGCCGGGCTTGTTGTTTGTTTAGTTATCCGACTACCGGCTACTTCAGCGCAGCCGCGAAGCTATACTCCAGAACGCTTAAGAGATGATCGGCATTGGCGCGTGTGAAGATCATCGGCGGGCGCATTTTCAGCACATTGTCGAACGGACCTTCGGTCCCCATCAGGATGCCGCGTTCGCGCGCGCCATCGTTGATCTTCTTGGCCAGCGCCGTTGCCGGTTCCTTGGTCTTGCGATCCGTGACCAGTTCGATACCGAGGAACAGCCCCTGCCCGCGCACATCACCGATGATGTCAAAGCGCTTCTGCATCGAACGGAACCCGTCGATAAGATAGTTGCCGATATCGAGCGCGTTGCGGCGCAGATCATTGCGCTCGATCACATCTAGCACCGCCAGCCCTGCCGCACAGGACACCGGATTGCCGCCGAATGTGTTGAAATATTCCATCCCATTGTTGAAGCTGTTGGCTATTTCACGGGTTGTCACCACTGCCGACATCGGATGACCATTGCCGATGGGCTTGCCCATGGTGACGATATCCGGCACCACGTCCTGCATTTCAAACGCCCACCAGTGGCTGCCGACACGACCGAAACCAACCTGAACTTCGTCAGCGATGCAAACACCGCCAGCCGCCCGCACCATCGCGTAGACTTCCTGCAGATAGCCTTCCGGCAGGAAGACCTGACCGGCGACGCTCGGGATCGACTCGGCAATGAAATAAGCCGGGCCGCGTCCAAGGCTTTTGATCGCTTCGATCTGTTCGGCAATACTTTCGGCAAAGCGCTTGCCATGTTCCTGCAACGGCCAGTTTTCTGGTGCGCGGTAGCTGTCGGGGATGACGGCCTCAAACACGTGATCCGGACGTCCCTTGCCGCCCTTGCGCTTGTATTTATACGGGCTGAGATCGATCAGCTCTGTGTCGTGCCGTGATAGGCCCAGTCGAGCACCAGCGCATCACGCTGGCCCGAATGCGCGCGCGCCATACGCAGCGCCAGACTGTTCGCCTCGCTGCCCGAACAGGCAAAGGAGGCCACCGTCAATCCTTCAGGCAAAGTCGCCGTCAGGCGTTCCGCATAGGAAACGATATTGTCGTGCAAATAGCGCGTATTGGTGTTGAGGATCGCCGCCTGTCTGGCAATTGCCTCCACCACTTCCGGATGCGCATGACCGAGATGGCAGACATTATTGAAGCAATCGAGATAGGCGCGGCCCCGATTGTCGATCAGCCATGCCCCTCGCCGCGCACGAACTTGATCGGCTCGGAATAGGAGATAGAGAGGTTCGGCAGCAGAATATCCTTGCGGGCGCTGACGATTTCGGCCCGCGTGCGCCCGGTCTGGTGGAAGGCTTCCGCCGGAATATCGGCAAGAGGCGCGGCATCGGGGAAGATATCGGCCCAGACTTCGAGATAGGCATATTCACCGACGCCCAGAATTTCCGCTGCCGTGAGGCCAATATCGGTTGAAATCTGGAAATGAAGATGTGGCGTCCAGCCGCCGTTCTCGTGCATATCGCCCATGGGACCGACGAGATCACCGGCGGCAAGCTTTTGTCCCGGCTTCAGGCGCGACACGGCCTCATGCGCCATATGGCCCCAGAGCGTGATGAAAGGCGGGCAGCCTTCCGACTGATGCTCCAGCGCGATCAGCCCGCCATAGCCAAGCGGCGCGGTCTCGATCTCGACGCTTTTCACGGTGGCTGCAAGCGGCGTGTAGACGGGCGTGCCTGCAGGCATGAACAGGTCGAGGCCCAGATGGTGGACACGCCGCTCGCCTTCGACAAAGCGGGAACGGAACGCCTCATCGGTATAAACGGTGCGCTTTTCGCCCCATGGCCCAATGCCAAGCTCAATATGGTTGCGGGCACAGAAATCATCCCACCAGGCGGTTGCCTCCTTCGGGCGCTGACCGGCGGAATCGACCGTCATCACATGCGCCGGATCGCCATAGGGCACCAGCGCCTTGGTCATCGTCGCCGGATGCGGGCGGAGAATGGGAGCAAAATTCTTCCGGTTGGCGCTGATCCAGTCGCGCACCGCACCGGCCCGTCGACAGCATCGAACCCGCACGCCTTGCGCAGGATCGCCGTGGCAAAGCGCGGGTTCATCGCATCAAGCTTATGCAGAAGCCGCCACGCAGGCGCTTCGCTGATCGCAAGATAAGGATTGTCATCGGTCTTTTCGCGGCGCGAGGCCGATAGCGTGACACTTGTAACGAGGCGCATCGCAATCAGATCGAATATGAGATCGATTTCCTGCGGCAGAAGCGGATATTTCGCATGGAACCCGGCAGCAAGGGCAGCAGCCGCACCAATCGGGTCGTCCATATCCAGAATGGAATAGGCAGCAGCAATCGCTACTTCGGCAACCAGCACGGTGTGAACCGCATCGCCAAAATCGATCAGCCCGGCAATACGTTCATTATCCTGTGGGTCGACCAGCACGTTCCAGTCATTGGCGTCATTGTGGATCACCTGCGCACGCAAAAGCGGCAGCTTCGGCGCCACATCGCGCTCGAAACGGACAAGGAAACGCTCGATGACGGCGCGGTCCTCCGGCTTGTCGATGAAGTGCAGCCGGTCACGCGCCCGGCCTGCATGGCGCAGATCCCAGTCGAAATCGCGCAAGGCGCCCGGATGAATGAAGCCCTGCAACGCACGATCCAGTTCGCCAAGCGCGCTGCCCAGATTATGCATCAGCGTTTTGGTGCGCTTGACCTCCGCCAGCGGCGTGCCAGGAAGCCAGCTTGCCACCCGCAGCGCATGGGGCTTGCCATGCTCTTTTCTGCAGAGACCAGCACTTCGCCCGACAAGCTTGCCTTCAGGCGCGGTACGGCAAGCGCGGGGTCGGCATTGGCCAGATGCTGTAGAAGCGCAGTCTGGAACTCGCTTTCGACACGCGGTTCACTGGCATTCACGACCTTCAGAATCCAGTCCCCGATCCGTTGCCCGTCCTCAGCCGGAAATTGCGGTCGCGCTCGCTGTCGAGCGGCGAGGCACTCGCCGTCACGCCGAAGTGAAGCTGGGCCAGCACCTCAGCCTCTTGCGCAGAAAAATCAGGAGCGGGATGCGAGATATCGGTCATGGAAAGCGCTTCACGGGTTGAATGCAAATAGGACATCAGAAGATGGAAGCTTGGCATGTCCGCAATTTTCAGGCATCAGACAAGGCGTCGGTCGGACCGGCACTTTGCCGGAATGGACCGGCACATTTACGGCGAGACAAAGGAACGGCATATGCGGGAACTCGATACGAAGGATCGCGAGATACTGGCCATTCTCTCCAAGGAAGCGCGCATTCCGTTGAAGACGCTGGCGGGCCGCATCGGGCTTTCGCGCAGCGCGACCGGAGAGCGCGTCGCCAATCTTGAGAAGAATGGTGTCATTCGCGGTTATAGGGCAGATATCGGCCAGATCGACAAGAATGTCATTCGCGCCATGATCCTGGTCAGCCTCAAGCGCACCCCGGCACTCGGTCTTCTCGATGAACTGGCGCGTCATGCCGAAGTGCGTCGGGTATCGTCAGTCAGCGGCCAGCTCGATTTGATCGTCGAGGTTGAAGTTCCCTCCATAGACCGGCTCAACAGCTTGCGCGATCTCATCGCCACCCATGAAACCGTAGAGGATCTCACTACAGCAATCGTGCTTCGCCGTGATATCGAGCGTGAAACCGTCTGAAATTCAGCTATACAACTTTAGTTTGGATCACTGCAATTTAAGGTAGACATTCTACCGCAAGTCGAACATAACGCCCCTGGGTTGAAAGGAGGGGCATGAAGACGCTTAATCTATTCATTATCGGGTTCGGCTTTACAGCGCTCGTCATTACATGCATTTTCGCTATTGGCGGCGGCACGATCTGACCGGACGCAAACGATAACCTTACGATAATATCATGCCCGCAGCAGGGGTTCCCCAAGGAATATTGCTGAAGATTCGCGGACAGCCTGGATCATAAAATCACTCAGCACCCGAATACGCGGCGCGGCCATTACATCGATATGGCAGCTCATCCAGTATTCACGCACCAGATGCATCTCACGCGGCAGGACCGGGACCAGTTCCGGATGCCGGCTCGCGATGAAGTAAGGCAGCACACACAGCCCATAGCCGATCTGCGTGGCGATCAGCTGCGCATGAATGCTGGAGCTTTGATAGGTACAGCGCTGCCCCGGCAGGATTTCGCGCATATAATCGAGGCCCGGCGTGAAAACCATGTCGTCGATATAACCGATGAAGGGATGCCGGGCCATATCTTCGCGCGTCCTGATCGGCGGGTGCCGCTCCAGATAATCGCGATGACCATAAATAAAGAGACGATAAGGCGTCAGCTTCTCGCTGTGATAGGGGCCGGTACGCGGCATATGCAGCGTGATCGACAATTCCGCCTCGCGGCGTGACAGCGACATGATCTGCTGGATCGTCACCACTTCCACGAACAGGCTCGGATAAGATTGCGCCAACACCGGCAGGCGATCAGCAAGAAAGAAATTGCCGAAGCCCTCCAGCGTCGAAAGACGCACAACACCCGACAGCGCCGCCATATTGCCGGTTGCCTCTGTCTGGAACTTCATCGCCTCGCGCTCCATGACCTCGGCAGACACCACCAGTCGTTCACCGATCGGCGTCAGCAGGTAACCGCGCGGATTGCGCTCGAAAAGCTTGGTCGAAAGGGCCTGTTCCAGCCGGTCGATCCGACGCAGAACCGTAACATGGCTGGTGCGCAATTGCCGCGCCGCAGTCGAGCTGGCCGGTGCGCGCAACCGCAAGAAAATATTGCAGATCGTCCCATGTGAACTGCCGCATGCACCCCTCCCAAACAATTGCAGCAGCTTATGCTGCTCTATCTGTACGTTTTGAACAGACACTGTTCAAAAATTGTTGTTCGTGTACGCATTTGTCAATGCTACCGTTCTAATCAAGGCCCGAGCGGAGGAACAAATCGGGCGGAAGCAGAGGGAAGCCCGTCATGAGGAAAACGGCCCGCCCCATCTGAAAAGACTGCTTCAATGGAGAATACCGTCCGGTTCCCGTGGCGGTTTGTGGAGTTACTGGGAGGAAACACTTCATGAAATGTCTCGCACTTGCAACGGCAGCGCTTTTCGCCGCCACGGCCATCTCGTCGGCGGCGGAAATTTCCGACGGCAAGGTCAAAATCGGCATTCTGAACGACCAGTCGGGCGTCTATGCCGACTTTGGCGGCAAATGGTCGTTCGAGGCTGCCAAGATGGCAGCTGAAGATTTCGGCGGCAAAGTGCTCGATGCACCGATTGAGATCATCACGGCAGACCACCAGAACAAGCCGGACGTGGCCTCGAACATTGCCCGCCAGTGGTACGACACTGAGCAGGTCGATTCCATCATGGAACTGACGACCTCATCGGTCGGCCTCGCTGTGCAGGCCCTGTCGAAGGACAAGAAAAGATCACCATCAACACCGGCGCTGCCACATCGGAACTGACCGGCAAGCAGTGCACGCCTTATGGCTTCCACTGGGCCTATGACACCCATGCGCTTGCCGTCGGCACTGGCGGCTCGCTTGTGCAGCAGGGCGGCGACACCTGGTTCTTCCTCACTGCCGATTATGCATTCGGCTATTCGCTGGAGGAGCAGACGAGCAAATTCGTCGAATCCAAGGGCGGCAAAGTGCTGGGTTCCGTACGCCACCCGCTGGCAACCACCGATTATTCCTCCTTCCTGCTGCAGGCACAGGCCTCCGGCGCGAAAGTGGTCGGCCTCGCCAATGCCGGTCTCGACACGTCCAATGCTATCAAGCAGGCGGCTGAATTCGGCATCGTTGCCGGTGGGCAGCGCCTCGCGGCCCTGCTCTTCACCCTGTCGGAAGTACACGGTCTTGGTCTTGAAGCAGCTCAAGGACTGACGCTGACCGAAGGTTTCTACTGGGATCGCGACGATGAATCGCGTGAATTCGGCAAGCGCTTCTTCGAGCGCACGGGCCGCATGCCGAACATGATCCAGGCAGGCACCTACTCTGCCGTTCTTCAATATCTGAAGGCGATCAAGGAAGCAGGCACCGACGAAACCGAAGCCGTTGCCAAGAAGCTTCATGAAATGCCGGTCGAGGACGTCTTCGCCCGTCATGGCAAGGTCGGCCCCAACGGACGCATGATCTACGACATGTATCTGATGGAAGTGAAGAAGCCTGATGAAAGCAAGGCGCCTTGGGATTATTATAAGGTTCTTGCAACCATTCCCGGCGATCAGGCCTACATGAAGCCGGAAGAAAGCGGCTGCCCGCTGGTAACGCAGTAAGAGGCTGGTTGAATGAACGCAGCAACTGGCAATATGACGGCCCTGCCTGAAGCAGGGCCGAACGATGGCGGCGCATCTGGCGCGCGCACGGTTCTGTCGGCGCGCGGGCTGGGCAAGTCGTTTGGCGGCTTTTACGCGGTGAAGAATGTCGATCTTGATGTGGAACATGCCCGTGTTCATGCGCTGATCGGCCCCAACGGTGCAGGCAAGACCACGGTCTTCAATCTTCTGACCAAGTTTCTGCAGCCGACGAGCGGCGAGATCACGCTTCTGGGCGAAACCATCACCAAGACCGATCCGGCCAGGGTGGCGCGGATGGGGCTGGTGCGCTCGTTCCAGATTTCGGCCACCTTTCCGCATCTGACTGTTCTGGAGAATGTGAAGGTTGCGCTGCAGCGCCCTACGGGCTTGCTACGCAGTTCTGGCGTTCGCTGTCGGCACTTGATCGGCTCGATGCGCAGGCCGTCGAACTTCTGGAACGCGTCGGTCTGGCCGATGCCCGCTATGCGCTGGCCGCTGATCTGTCCTATGGTCGCAAGCGCGCACTGGAAATCGCCACCACGCTGGCGCTCGATCCGAAAGTGCTGCTGCTCGATGAGCCGATGGCGGGCATGGGTCATGAAGACGTCCACACCATTGCCGCCCTCATTGCCGATGTGGCGAAGGATCGCGCGGTCTTGATGGTGGAACACAATCTCAAGGTGGTGGCCGACATTGCCCACCATGTCACGGTGCTGCAACGCGGCGAAATCCTCGCCTCCGGCAATTATGCCGCCGTCTCGAAGGACGAGCGCGTGCGCACCGCCTATATGGGAACCGAACATGAATAAAGGCCAACCGCTCCTGTCCGTGCGCGGACTGAATGCCTGGTATGGCGAAAGCCATGCCCTGCACGGCGTAGACCTCGACATCTGGCCCGGCGAAACCATCACGCTTCTGGGCCGCAACGGCGTCGGCAAGACCACGACGCTGCGCGCCATCATGGGGATCATCCGCAAACGCACCGGCACCATCACGCTGGACGGTAAGGATATCATGCGCGTGCCGCTGCACCGCATCGCCTATGCTGGCCTCGGCTTCGTGCCGGAAGAACGCGGCATCTTCGCCACCTTGAACGTACATGAAAACCTGCTTTTGCCGCCTGTCGTCGCCAAAGGCAGTCAAGGCGCAATGTCTCTGGATGAGATATACGAACTTTTCCCCAACCTGCACGAGCGCCGCAACAGCCCCGGCACCAAGCTTTCGGGCGGCGAGCAGCAGATGCTGGCCATTGCCCGCATCCTGCGCACCGGGGTCAAGGTTCTGCTGCTGGACGAGCCGACCGAAGGTCTTGCGCCCGTCATCGTGCAGCGCATCGGCGATGTGCTGGTGGAGTTGAAAAACGTGGCATGACCGTACTTCTGGTCGAGCAGAATTTCCGCTTTGCCGCCAAGGTCGCCGACCGCTTTTATCTCATGGATCATGGCGTGGTGACGGAAAACTTCCCCACCGCCGAACTGCCCGCCCGCATGGCGGCGCTCACGCACGCGCTGGGAGTCTGAAACAATGACCATGATCTTCGGAATACCTTTGCAGGCACTTCTCGGGCAGTTACTGGTCGGCCTCATCAACGGCTCATTCTATGCCATGCTGAGCCTTGGCCTTGCCATCATCTTCGGGCTTTTGCGCATCATCAACTTTGCCCATGGCGCACAATATATGTTGGGTGCTTTTGTCGGTTATCTGCTGTTGAGCTGGCTCGGCATCGGTTACTGGCCGGCGCTTATCCTGGCCCCGCTCATCGTCGGGCTGGGCGGTGCGATCATCGAGCGCGTGGCCCTGTCGCGGCTTTACAATCTCGATCCGCTCTATGGCCTGCTCTTCACCTTCGGCCTTGCGCTGGTGATCGAAGGCACGTTCCGCTATTATTATGGCGCTGCCGGCCAGCCCTATGCGGTGCCACCTTCTCTTGCGGGTGGGCACAATCTCGGCTTCATGTTCCTGCCGAACTATCGTGCCTGGGTCGTCGTCGCCTCGCTTTTCGTCTGCCTTGGCACCTGGCTCCTGATCGAAAAGACCAAGCTCGGCGCCTATCTGCGTGCCGCAACTGAAAACCCCACGCTGGTAAAGCCTTCGGCATCAATGTGCCGCTGCTCCTCACCTTCACCTATGCGCTGGGTGCCGCGCTTGCCGGTGTGGCTGGTATCATGGCCGCGCCGATCTATCAGGTCAGTCCGCTGATGGGCTCCAACATCATCATCGTGGTCTTTGCCGTGGTGGTGGTCGGCGGCATGGGATCAATCCTCGGCGCCATCATCACCGGCTATGTGCTGGGGCTGGCGGAAGGTCTTACTAAGGTCTTCTATCCGGAAGCCTCCAGCATCGTCATCTTCGTCATCATGGCTATCGTCCTTCTGGTTCGACCCGCCGGACTGTTCGGGAAGGAGGCCTGACATGGCTGATACCGCTCTCAAGGCCACTTCCAAGGCAACCGCAACCCCGCGCGACAGTAAGGCACCTGCCATCAACAGCCTCTCGGTGATCGTTCTCGGCATCGCCCTCGTCGGGCTGCTGGCGGCACCCTTCATGGTGTACCCCATCTTCCTGATGAAGATGCTGTGCTTTGCGCTGTTCGCCTCTGCCTTCAATCTTCTGTTGGGCTATACCGGCATTCTCTCCTTCGGCCATGCAGCCTTCTTCGGCGGCGCGGCCTATATCACGGCCCATACGGTGAAAGTCTGGGGCGTCACGCCGGAACTCGGCCTCGTGCTCGGGGTCCTTGCCGCTGCCGCCCTTGGCCTCGTCATCGGCTATCTCGCCATCCGCCGTCAGGGCATCTATTCGACCATGATCACGCTGGCATTGGCGCAGATGTTCTTCTTCTTCTGCCTGCAGGCTTCCTTCACCCATGGCGAAGATGGACTACAAGGCGTGCCGCGCGGAGATCTCTTTGGCTTCATCGACCTCAACCAGCCGATAAACATGTATTATTTCGTGCTGGCCGTGTTCGTACTGGGCGTCTTCATCATCTGGCGTATCATCAATTCGCCCTTCGGCATGATCCTGAAATCGGTGCGCGAGAATGAAAACCGCGCCATATCGCTCGGTTACTCCGTCAACCGCTACAAGCTTGCAGCCTTCGTCATGTCGGCAGGGCTTGCCGGTCTTGCAGGCGGGCTGAAGGCGCTTGTCTTCCAGTTCGCGACGCTCACCGATGTCGGCTGGCAGATGTCGGGCGAAGTGATCCTCATGACGCTTCTGGGCGGTATCGGAACACTCATAGGCCCCATCGTTGGTGCAGCCTTCGTCGTCGCGCTCCAGAACTATCTCGCAACATCCGACTTCCCCGTCACAATCGTCACGGGCCTCATCTTCATGGCCTGCGTCCTCCTCTTCCGGAAAGGGATCATCGGCGAGATCTACGCATCGCGGATTGGAAAGAAACTCTTCGGCTGAAACTTAAGCCTGCGGGGTGGCTGAAAACCCCGCCAATTGACTGGATATGACATCATGACCGACACCTACGATTACATCGTGGTTGGCGCGGGCACGGCAGGCTGCGCCCTCGCGAACCGGCTTTCCGCAGACCAGAACCGCTCCGTACTGCTGCTGGAAGCAGGCGGAAAGGACAATTACGCCTGGATCCACATCCCGGTCGGCTATCTCTATTGCATCGGCAATCCGCGCACCGACTGGTGTTTCACCACCGAGGCCGAACCGGGGCTGAACGGCCGCTCATTGGGCTATCCGCGCGGCAAAGTGCTGGGCGGCTGCTCGTCTATCAATGGCATGATCTATATGCGCGGCCAGGCGCGCGACTATGATCTCTGGCGGCAAGCCGGTTGCGAAGGCTGGGGCTGGGACGATGTGCTGCCGCTGTTCAAGAAATCGGAGGATTATTTTGCAGGCGCAAGCGCCCTGCATGGCGCGGGCGGCGAATGGCGCGTCGAAAACGCCCGCCTGCATTGGGATATTCTCGATGCTTTCCGCGATGCCGCCGTTGCCGCCGGCATCCCCGCGACCGACGATTTCAATCGCGGCGACAATGAAGGCGTCTCCTATTTCAAGGTCAACCAGAAGCGCGGCATCCGCTGGAACACGGCTAAGGCCTTTCTGCGCCCGGCACAGGACCGCCAGAACCTGACGGTCGAAACCGGCGCGCATGTGCGCCGCATCGAGATCGAGGACCTGCGCGCCACCGGCGTCACCTTCGACCAGAACGGCGCGACCCGCACGGTGAAGGCAAGGCGCGAGGTCATTCTCGCCGCCGGTGCGGTCGGCTCACCGCAAATCCTCGAACTGTCGGGCATCGGGCGCGGCGACGTGCTGCAGCAGGCGGGCATCCCGGTCAAGCTGGAGCGCAGGCAGCTTGGCGAGAACCTTCAGGACCATCTGCAATTGCGCTGCGCCTATAAAGTCAGCGGCATTCCGACGCTGAACGAGAAGGCAAGCAGGCTTGTCGGCAAAGCGATGATCGGGCTGGAATATCTGCTGCGCCGGTCCGGGCCGATGTCGATGGCGCCAAGCCAGCTCGGCGTCTTCACCCGCTCCGACCCGTCCTATGAAACCGCCAATCTGCAATATCACGTGCAGCCGCTCAGTCTCGAAAAATTCGGCGAAAACGTTCACCCCTTCCCCGCCTTTACGGCCAGCGTGTGCAATCTGCGTCCCGACAGCCGCGGCTCGATCCACATCAAGTCGCCGGATCATCGGACCCAACCGGCGATCAGGCCGAATTATCTGGCGACCGAAAGCGACCGCCGCGTCGCTGCCGACGCAATCCGCCTCACACGCCATATCGTGGCACAGGCACCGTTGCAGAAGTTTCGCCCAGAAGAGTTCAAGCCCGGCCCTACTTACGAAACGCAGGAGCAACTGGAAAGGCCGCTGGCGATATTGGCACAACGATTTTCCATCCCGTCGGTACCTGCCGCATGGGGCAGGACGCAGAAGCAATCGTCGATCCGCGCCTGCGCTTCAACGGCATTGCGGGCCTGCGCGTGGCCGACGCCTCGATCATGCCAACCATCACGTCCGGCAACACCAACTCTCCGACCCTCATGATCGCCGAAAAGGCCGCGCAGATGATTATCGCCGATAACCGATAAGCGAGCCAGATGGGCGGAAATGGCAATCCGCTCACCGTCTCGTGAACGCAATTTCGCCATTGCTGCTTCGACAAATTCTGAAATAATTTTCCTTGTTTATTGCCCGACAAAGGGAATTATCGGCAACAAGGTGGGCAGGGGAGAAAGATCATCTCAAAGATCGCTTTCCGGGACCGGCTCTCCACAATGTTCAGCTAAGGAAAACAAAAATGTCGTCAGCCCTTTCCCGTTATGCTTTGACCCGTCGCGCCGGTCTGAAAGCCCTTCTCTTCACCGCAGCAGCCCTGACCGTCGGCTTTGCTTCCGCGCCAAGCCATGCGGAAGACAAGACCATCAAGGTCGGCATCATGGGCGGCGAAGACGAGGACGTCTGGAAAGTCGTTGCCGAAGAAGGCAAGAAGCACGGCCTCAACATCGAGCGCGTGACCTTCAACGACTATAACCAGCCGAACGAAGCTCTGGAACGCAAGGAAATCGACGCCAACGCCTTCCAGCACAAGCCTTATCTCGACGAGCAGATCAAGCAGCACGGCTACAAGATTTCCGTCGCAGGCTACACTGCCGTCTGGCCGATCGGCATCTATTCGCGCAAGGTGAAGAGCCTTGAGGAACTGAAGGATGGCGCCACCGTCGGCGTGCCGAACGACCCGACCAATGAAGGCCGCGCGCTGCGCGTTCTGGAAGCCCACGGCCTCATCAAGCTGAAGCCGGATGCGGGCGTTCTGGCAACGCCGCTCGACATTGTGGAAAACCCCAAGAAGATCGAAATCAAGGAACTCGACGCCGGTGTTGTGGGCCGTTCCATCGATGATCTTGATGCGGCAATCGTCAACAATGACTGGGCCGCGAAAGCCGGGCTGAAGAAGGAAGAAGCCATCGGCTGGGAATCGAAGGAAAACAACCCATACAACAACTTCATCGCGGTGCGTACCGACGATCTCGACCAGCCCTGGGTCAAGGATCTGGTTGCTTCGTTCCAGAACGATGCCGTGAAGGCCGAACTCGACCGCGCCTACAAGGGCACCGGCATCCCGGCCTGGAATTAATCGACAGAATGGCAGAAAGACCGCGCCGGAACTGTTTCCGGCGCGGCTTTTATTGACGTACCGACAAAATTGCCCTAAAGCATCGCCACAGCAAGAGCTGATGGCTTGAGCCAGGCATCATCCTTCCTTGAAGCCTTATCCGATTGCAGTTTGCCGCTGTTTACAGCCGCCTATCCAGACATAGAAGAAACGACCGTGACCATTGAAAAGCCACCCGCCGCGTCCGCGCCCATCGTCGAGATGAAAGACGTGCGCCGAATGTTCGGTGAGACGGCAGCCATCAACGGCGTTTCCCTTTCCGTCGCGCGCGGCGAAATCCTCGGCATCATCGGCCGCAGCGGCGCGGGCAAGTCCACGCTGATCCGCTGCGTCAACGGCCTTGAAAAGCCGGATGCCGGTTCGATCCTGATCGAAGGTCGCGAAATCACCGGCCTTGGCGAAGACGCGCTGCGCCCGGTGCGCCGCCGCATCGGCATGGTGTTCCAGCATTTCAACCTGCTGTCGGCCAAGACCGTGGCCGAAAACATCGCCCTGCCCCTGAAGATCGCTGGCAAGCCGAAGGCCGAACGCGCCAGGCGTGTGGCGGAACTTCTAGAACTGGTCGGCCTTTCCGACAAGGCAAAACATTACCCTGCCCAGCTTTCGGGCGGCCAGAAGCAGCGCGTCGGCATTGCCCGCGCGCTCGCCGCAGAACCGGCAGTGCTGCTTTCGGATGAGGCCACCTCGGCGCTCGATCCGGAAACCACCCAGTCGATCCTTGCCCTGCTGAAAGACATCAACACCAAGCTCGGCCTGACCATCCTGCTCATCACGCATGAGATGGAAGTGATCCGCCGCATTGCCGACCGCGTGATCGTGCTCGACCATGGCGCAATCGCCGAGGAAGGCCCGGTGTGGAAGGTCTTCGCCAATCCGCAATCGCCCGTCACGCAGAGCATGTTGCAGGTGCTGACGCCGGAACTGCCCGCCATCTGGCGCGACCGGCTGGAGAAATCCGGCAATCTGGCCGTGCTGAAAGTCAAACTGTCGGGCGCTGCCGCCAAGGGCGCATTCTTCAACGGCGTGGTTGCGGCCACCGGCCTTGCGCCGCAATTGATCCATGGCGGCATGGATACGATCCAGGGCGAGCCGGTGGGAACGCTATTCATCGGCCTGCCTGCCGACGACAAGGCGAAACTCGACGCCGCAATCACCTATCTCGACACCCATGCAGACGCCACGGAGGTTCTCGGCTATGTCTCAGGCAATGCTTGATCTTCTCTGGCGCTCCTTCTGGGAGACCATCATCATGACCGGCTTTTCGAGCCTGATCTCGCTCGTCGTCGGTCTGCCGCTCGCCCTCATCATGATCTTGACGGAACGTGGCGGCCTCGCACAGAACCTGACGCTGAACACGATCCTTGGCGCCATCATCAACGGCTTTCGCTCGGTTCCGTTTATCATCCTGCTGGTGGCGCTCATTCCCGTCACGCGCTTCATCGTCGGCACGTCCATCGGCACATGGGCCTCCATCGTGCCGCTGTCGATTGCCGCCATCCCCTATTATGCGCGCATCGCGGAAGTGTCGCTGCGCGAAGTGGATCACGGCCTCATCGAAGCCGCGCGCTCCATGGGCGCGAACCGCTGGACCATCGTGCGCGAAGTGCTGGTTCCCGAAGCCCTGCCCGGCATCATCGCCGGTTTCACCGTGACCATCATCACGCTTGTCGGCGCTTCGGCCATGGCGGGCGCCATCGGCGCGGGCGGTCTTGGCGATCTTGCCATCCGCTACGGCTATCAGCGCTTTGAAACGCAGATCATGGTCGCCGTGGTGATTATTCTCATCATCATGGTCTGCGGCGTCCAGTGGATCGGCGACCGGCTGGTAAACCGTCTCGACAAGCGCAATCTGCGCGCCTAAAGCACATCCCGAAAAGTGTGAAACGGTTTTCGGGATGTGCGTGATTAGAGCGACGATCTGATTCAATCAGATCGTCGCTCTAATCTGGAATCATCGCTTCTCTCGCGGAAACCCGCTTCCAGCGTGTTTCCGTCGGGATCGAAGACCAGCGCTGCGTAATAGCCCATCTCTTCCGGTCCCTGATAGGCGGGGCTGCCGCTATCCTTGCCGCCTGCCTTCAGCGCGGCCTCATGAAACGCCTCCACCGCCTCGCGACTTCCGGCTGTAAACATCAGATGCAGACGGTCGCCCGGCCTGTCCGCGCTGTCATCTGCCTCACCGTGGCTGCCGTGAATCCACAGAAACGGAACGGGCGCCCGTTCTCCTCCGCTGACGAAGAATCCGCTGCCTGATCGGGCAATGACCTCCAGACCAAGTTCGGGCATGCAGCTTTCGTAAAAGAAAGGCTGCGATTGACGTTACGGGCTTTGAATCCGATGTGATCGAAGAGCGACATGAGATTCAATATATCGCGGCCAATTATAAAGAAAAGCGGCGCTCTCCAATTTGGAAAGCGCCGCTATCAATCTTCAATACTTGGCAATACAAGAGCGTGAATCAAAAGGTGGTATGTGTGTGCGAAAATGGTGATTTCCGAGTACCGGAGCGGAGCGTACGTCTAAGCACAGTCCCGAAAAGTTGCAGACTTCTCGGACAAGACTATGCGTCTATGAGGTGTACGCGAGCACCGGAACGCAGATAAATTGCCATTTGCAGCCACACAGGGCGACTTTGGAACAGGCTCTAAAAGGTTATCCGCGCGTCGTGCCAAACCATCCTTTGCAGGCTGGTATTTCGGGTCAAGCTGCACGGCACGGGCATAGGAATTCGCAGCCTTGGCCTTGTCACCATTGTGCTCGTAGACAAGCGCCTGATTGGCCCAGCTTTCGGCAATATTCTTGTCGAGCGTGATAGCCGTGTTGAAATCGTCGAAGGCATTGTCGTAGTCGCCGAGCGCCACATAGGAAATGCCGCGACCGTTATAAGGCTCCGGCGCAGTCGAATTCAGCGAAACGGCCTTGGAGAAATCCTCGATAGCCTGCTTGTGCTGGCCCTTCGCCTGATAGATCAGACCGCGATTATGGTAAGCGCGACCGTCCGTCGTCTGCAGGGCAATGGCCTGATTGAAGTCGCTGAGCGCCTGATCGAGACGCCCGGCCTGACGATAGACATTGCCGCGTCCGATATAGGCGGCGTCATATTGCGGATTGAGCTGGATGGCTTTGCTGTAATCCTGTGCGGCCTTGCCGCTGTCGCCCATATAGCGATAGACCAGCGCGCGGTTGGCGTAGGCCTGATAGAAATTCGGGTTGAGCGCTATTGCCTGATCGAAATCGCGCAGCGCTTCCTTGTAGCGTCCGGACTTGCCATAGGCAGAGCCGCGCACATTATAGCCTTCCGGATCGCGCGGGTTGCTCTGGATCACACTCGTCAGCGAACTGATGTTCTCGCTCGAGCCCTGGGCACGATCAACCGTACTCAGTGCCGTCGTCGTGGAGCTTTGGCAGCCCGCAACGGTCAAAGCCAGAAGTGCGGTGGCAATTATGAGGCCGTTTCGGCCTGCTCCACCCAATGCCTCAATTCCTGAAACCTTGGTTCCAGACGATTGCATCACCTTTAAGCGCGTGGGCAACGACTGCATTCCTTTCAGCTCGCAATGGGGCGCACAGCCCTCCTGCTTGTTCTCCATCCCCTGTCAGCCCGGTTTCGAGCACCCGCTCATGCCGGACCATTTTGACTGTAACGGTACTATACTGGCCTCAACCAGCAGATAAAACAGCAAAAGGCGGCATTATCCTAAGCTTGGCTTACCTTTGATTGGCCCGCCTGACAGTTGGATATCCTAATTATTTGTTTTACACATAATGGCGGGCGAGAAGTCCAGAAACTTTTCGTAACGCTGCATTAAAAATAGAAGCGGAATAAGGGAAAATATATCTCGCCGACATAAACCGCTTCACACGACGACGGAAACAATCCTGGAGTATTTCCTGCGCAGGCGTTTCACACTTTATCGGAATGCACTCTAAATATCTGAAGTCAAAACATGCAAAATCCGGCGCAAGCGGGAGCCAGCACCGGAAAGCAAAAGGCGCTGCTCAACAGCGCCTGTTTTAAGTCGATCAGCGAGCGCCCGGACGACCGCCAATGAGGCCTTCACGCTGTGCGCGCTTACGGGCCAGCTTGCGGGCGCGACGAACGGCTTCTGCCTTTTCGCGAGCGCGCTTTTCGGACGGCTTTTCATAGTGGCCGCGCATCTTCATTTCGCGGAAGATACCTTCGCGCTGCATCTTTTCTTGAGAGCGCGGAGAGCCTGATCAACATTATTATCGCGGACGAGTACCTGCACGTGTATTCCCGTATCGGTTAGAATTTCGGTTAAGCCTGAGGCCGTTAGGGGTCTTTTAACGATTTCAGCCGGTCTGACCGGCCGATCAACGCCCAAAGGCTCCCAAGCTTCGCAACGGATACGCTGCAAATTGGTCGTGGCTATTACCAGAAAGAGCCCAGCCTGTCCACCTCAAGATGCAACTTTGCCCACCGGCTTGCGCGAAATACCGGCTTGCACACGATTTACTATGGTCCCGATCACGCGAATAGGCTAAACGGCACAGGTTTCCCGCATAATTCGGCCTCAATGGCGACCCATAGCATTTTGCCAGCAAACCGATAATCCCTCCTCTCATTTTAACCGATTCTCTTGATGCCCCTCCGCAAACGACTCGTCATCCAGTTCACAGGCTATGAGGGCCTGCACCCCAAGGCCGTCCGCGTGCGCCACGCGCAGGCGCTGAAGGATTTCGACCGCCTGTGGAAGGCAAAGACAAAACTGCCGCCCATGACGGAAGAGCCGGATGATTGCGGCACGCTGACCGCCACCACCACAGGCAATGGCTGGCAGACGGAGACGGAGTTCTGCCAGTTTGGCACGGCGGATATTTTCGACGATTACGCAGCACGTTCGACGCCGAAGCGCATGTTGACTGGCTTTCACGCCTTCATGAACATTCTCTTCACCGGAACGCTGTGGCGCTATCTGACGACAAGCTGGCGCTTTGTCCTGTTTTTCCTGTGGCCTTTCCTGCTGTCGCTGGCGATTCTGGGCATCGCAGCCCTTCTGGCCTTCGCACCGGTGACTGCTGGCCTTTCAGCTTTGCATCTTCTCTGGTCGGTTCCGCTTGCAGCCATCATCGCGACGCTGCTCGTGCGCAAGCCCGGCGACCGGTTCTTCATGTCCTATCTGCTGGACGACTGGTCGGCGGCCTATGACCGCATCCATGGCCGCAACGAAAAGCTGAACCAGCGGCGCAAGGCTTTTGCGGAGGCGCTGAAACGGAAGGTCGAGGAAAGCCAGGCCGATGAAGTCATCATCGTTGCGCATAGTCTGGGCACGGTTCCGGCAGTGGAAGCGCTTGCCGACTTGCAGCGAGAGCGTCCCGATCTTCTGACAAAGCAGCCCGTGTCGCTGCTGGCCGTCGGCTCATGCCTGATGATGATCGCTCTGCACCCCAGGGCGAAATCATTGCGCGAAGATGTTCGCGTGGTGATCGAGGAAAGCCCGGTCCTGTGGTCGGAATTTCAGGTACTGACCGACATCATCCATTTCTATGGCTCGGACCCGGCCAAGGCCCTGAAGATAAGGACCGCCAATCCGCCGCTCATCCATCGCATCCGCTTCAAGAATGTGCACAGCGAAAACCGCTACAGGCGCTCGAAGGGCAATTTCTTCCTGATGCATCTGCTTTACATGCGCGGAGCGGAAAAGAAGAATTTCTATGATTTCGGCATGTTCCTGCACGGCCCGTTCTTCTTCCGCGAGCTGATGATCGAACATAAAGGAAAAGCCGCCCCTCTTGATGAAGAAGGACGGCTCCCGGTATCCTATCGCGAAGCGGCTTAACTTTCCGGTGGTTCCACTACCGCAATCGTGAGCCAGGTTGCGGTCAGCGCCGGTTTCAGCGAATTTTCGATTTCCAGCGTCACGTCATAGTGATTGACCACGCGGCCTGACGGACGGATATCCGCATCCGCCAGCTTGAAACGAGCGCGCACGCGCGAACCCGTCTTGACCGGCGACAGGAAGCGCAGCTTGTCGAAGCCGTAATTGATGCCCATCGTGGCCCCTCCAGCATCGGCAGCGCCTCATAGGCCAGCGTCGAGAGCAGCGACAGCGTCAAGAAGCCATGCGCGATGGTGCCGCCAAACGGCGTCTCCCTGGCGGCGCGTTCCGGATCGACATGGATGAACTGATGATCGTCGGTTGCATCCGCGAACTGGTTGATCATTTCCTGCGTGACTTCGCGCCATTCGGAACATCCGATTTCCGTGCCGATGGCCTCGCGCAACTGGTCGAGCGTGATTGCGTCTTTCATTCGCTGGCTATTCCTGCTGAGCTGATGTGATTTGCCTTGTGTTTAACGCATGGAGTTCAGGCGGCAACCAGAATTTCCCGTGCTATATCATTCCAATGCGAGAAAACCCGATGCGCGCCCTTGCTCGTCAGTTTTTCGGCATGGCCTGCATAGGTGTGTCCGCCGCCCGTATAGCCAAACGCCGTCATGCCCGCCGCAATTGCACCCTCAACGCCGAAAGGCGAATCTTCGATCACCACGCAGCGCGACGGATCGACGCCCATCTTGTCCGCCGCAAACAGAAACAGGTCCGGCGCCGGCTTGCCGCGCTTGACCATGCTGGACGAGTAGACCGCATCGCCGAAATAATGGCTGATGCCGGTCTTTTCCAGGCTGAACGCGATACGCTCGGGCTGTGACGACGACGCAACGCAGCGCTTTTGCGGCAAAACGCGCAGGAAGTCGGCAATACCGGCGGTCGGCTCCAGCGCTTCCGCGAACAGGATTTTCGTTTCGGGCCAGAACTGGCTTATGGCATCTTCCGGCAGACGGTGCCCGGTCATATCCTCGATCATCTTCATGATATCGGCCTGTTTCATGCCGATGCCCTTGGCGACCGTACCCTGCGGCAGTTCCATGCCGTGATTGGCATAGACCTGCTCGAAAGCGCGACAGGAAAGCGGCTCGCTGTCGACGAGAACGCCGTCACAGTCGAAGATCACGAGATCGAAAGAGGATACGCTGCTCATTTTGGCTCCAGTGGCCTGCTAAAAGGGATGCCTATTTTGTCGCGCAGTTTGAAGGTGCGCGCGCCCCGGTGTTGATATAGAGACTGTTCATCTATTACGCACCTATATCAACACAAGCGTGACAAATTTATCTCGCCTGTGTGGCTTTGACATTTTGCGGAGAGTTTCATGACGACAAATGTGGCACTGGTTGGACTGGCGCGCGATCTCGCAGCGCGAGCAGAAACCGGCAAGCCGATCCGCATCGGCCTGATCGGCGCGGGCGAGATGGGCACCGACATCGTCACGCAGGTAGCGCGGATGCAGGGCATCGAAGTCGGCGCGCTTTCCGCCCGCAGACTGCCCAATACATTCAAGGCCGTCCGCACCGCCTATGGCGACGAAGGAAACGCGCGAGAAGCCACGACCGAATCCGCGATGAACAGCGCCATCGAAAGCGGCAAGATCGCCGTCACCGATGACAATGACCTGATCCTCTCCAATCCGCTCATCGATGTCATCATCGACGCGACCGGCATTCCCGAAGTGGGTGCCGAGACCGGCATCAAGGCTATCCGCAACGGCAAGCACCTCGTCATGATGAATGTCGAGGCGGACGTTACCATCGGCCCGTACCTCAAGGCCGAGGCCGATAAGCAGGGTGTGATCTATTCGCTTGGCGCCGGCGACGAGCCTTCATCCTGCATGGAGCTGATCGAATTCGTTTCCGCCCTTGGCTATGAAGTCGTTTCAGCTGGCAAGGGCAAGAACAACCCGCTCAATTTCGACGCCACGCCCGATGATTACAGGCAAGAAGCGGATCGCCGGAACATGAATGTCCGCCTGCTGGTCGAGTTCATCGACGGCTCAAAAACAATGGTCGAGATGGCGGCGATTGCCAATGCCACCGGCCTTGTGCCGGATATTGCGGGCATGCACGGCCCCGCGCCAGCATTGACCAGCTCAGCCAGACGCTGATTCCGCAGGCCGATGGCGGCGTTCTCAGCAAAAGCGGCGTGGTCGATTATTCCATCGGTAAAGGCGTTTCACCCGGCGTGTTCGTTGTGGCCAAGATGGACCACCCTCGCCTCAATGAGCGCCTGGAAGACCTGAAAATAGGCAAAGGCCCCTATTTCACCTTCCACCGGCCCTATCATCTCACATCGCTTGAAGTGCCGCTGACGGTCGCCCGTGTGGTCCTGCACGGCAAGACCGACATGGTGCCGCTGCCAAAGCCGGTGGCGGAAGTCTGCGCTGTGGCCAAAAGGACATGCAGCCCGGCGATCATCTGGATGCTATCGGGCAATATTGCTACCGCTCATGGATCATGACGACGCCGGAAGCTCGCGCCGCAAAGCCGTTCCCTGCGGCTTGCTCCAGAACGGCACAGTCATCGCGCCGATCAGGAAGGGCGAACTCATCACCTATGCCAATGCGGCACCGCAGCCGGGTTCAAAGATCGCCGAACTGCGCGCGTTGCAGGATGAAATGATTTATGGCTGAAGCCCGTTCCATAAACTCAAAAAGGGCGACAGGAAGCCGCCCTTCTTGGAGCCTTAACCTCTTAATTGAAATGCATTAATTTTCTGCCCCAAACGGCGAGGTTCCCGTGATTGCCCCACAAGACTTCATTACATCAATATGTTGTTGCATAACTTTAAGAATCCCCAAAGAAATCGCCTCTGAATAAGCATCACTATAATCAGTAGCGGAAAAATATCTGTTAATATTGTCATACACCGGTTTCGCACTATCTATGTCAGATTTAATAATTTGTTTAATATTATTCATCGTTGTTTCATAGTTTCTCAAGAAAAGAATATTTTTATTTAAATCAACAAGCTTTGCGTGATAAGACTCTATACATGCAACATCGTAAGGAGCAACCTGACTAGAGCTGATAAGGCTCGATATACTAGTTAACAAGGAGGACAGTGGGAACCTTGATTGCTGGATCATGGATGTAGCTTTGTTAAAGCTGGAAACCGCAGTTTCTATAGGGGACATTATAGCGTCAAAACGGGTTCCTAGATTATACAAAGCAAAACGCGCAGTCCCTCCTGGCGCTACACCGACCCCAGGCATGATAGAACTTGGGATTGCGCCAGGATTATTAACTAAGTATACATTATATAAAAATATTGAGTAATCTATCTGCAACGAGTGCGTCGGCCCGAATGATTGATCACTTCCCCACAAAAGAGAATTGACTGCATTTAATGCATTTTCAGCTTCAATATATCCGCTATAGTTACCTATAAATTCTTGATACTTATCCTTAATCCCCTGCATCATACTTGACTACACAAGCAGGAAGAGAAGCCCCTACTGCTAAATTGTAAACGTAGTGATATTTATTTAAAGCATTACAGAATTCTGCGTTTGACTCATTAATTATACTCATAGCCTTCTCCACAATTTAAATAAAATCTGAAATTACGCTAATAAACTTCAGAACACATGATTTATACTATATCAGCCAGACATCGTAAGCTGGTATTATATGAAGCTATAATGCGTAATCGGATGGCCTCAGCAAAATTACTAATCAGCAGGGAACCGATATATGGCTTATAAAGAACCGAGCAGCAGCTACATCAGTAGTACTCTCGTCCTTCATCTAAATTAGCAGATCAAGCCGTTGAAATCGTTAGCTTAAATATAATGGATTTGGATTTTTGGAGACGCCCCCATGGCTGGTCATCAGGTGTACGATTATACTAGAATATAAGGTTTTTATTCATAAGTTTTACTTAGAGTGCACCTCTATCTTATTGAACTATATCGGAGTTTTAAATCCTTTTATTCGAAGGATAATCCTATCCCCCTTATTTCACGTCGGTCGACTTACCCCTAAACTACTCCAGCCTTCATCCAGTTCAGGACGAGGAGGCGACAAGCGTTTGAGCGCCGATTTGCAGATCGGCGCTCAAATCGTGGCTAATGATCCAACGCCTTCACAATGCTCTCCACCATCTTCTTCGCGTCGGCGAAGAGCATCATGGTGTTGTCGCGGAAGAAGAGTTCGTTTTCCACGCCCGCATAGCCGGAGCCCATGCCGCGCTTGATGAACAGAACCGTGCCGGCCTTGTCGACATCGAGGATCGGCATGCCGAAGATCGGTGACTTCGGATCGGTCTTCGCCGCCGGATTGGTGACGTCATTCGCGCCGATCACGAAGGCAACATCGGCCTGCGCGAATTCCGAATTGATGTCTTCCAGCTCGAACACTTCATCGTAAGGCACGTTGGCCTCGGCCAGAAGCACGTTCATATGACCCGGCATACGACCGGCCACAGGATGGATGGCGTATTTCACTTCAACGCCTTCGGCCTTCAGCTTGTCGGCCATTTCACGCAGCGCGTGCTGGGCCTGCGCCACCGCCATGCCGTAGCCCGGCACGATGATGACCTTGGACGCGTTCTTCATGATGAAGGCCGCATCGTCGGCAGAACCCTGCTTGACCGGGCGCTGTTCGACCTCGCCAGCCGGACCGCCGGATGTATCGCCGCCAAAGCCGCCGAGAATGACCGAGATGAACGAGCGGTTCATGCCCTGCACATGATGTAGGACAGGATCGCACCCGACGACCCCACCAGCGCGCCGGTGATGATGAGCGCCAGATTGCCGAGCGTGAAGCCGATGCCTGCCGCTGCCCAGCCGGAATAGGAGTTCAGCATCGAAACGACCACCGGCATGTCCGCGCCGCCAATCGGAACGATGATGAGAACGCCGAAGACCAGCGCCAGAAGCACGATCAGCCAGAACACGAAATGGCTTTCGGTGTTCGTGAGCACGACGATCAGCAGCACGATGGCTGCAGCCAGAGCCGCATTGATGACGTGACGACCCGGCAGCATGATCGGCTTGCCCGACATGCGACCGTCAAGCGAGAAAGGCGATGATCGAGCCGGTGAAGGTGATGGCACCAATGGCAACGCCCAGCGACATTTCAACGAGCGCCTGACCGTGGATCTGGCCCACTTCGCCAATCCCGAAGGAATGCGGCGAGTAAAGCGCGGCAGCTGCCACCAGAACGGCGGCAAGACCGATCAGCGAGTGGAAGGCGGCGACAAGCTGCGGCATGGCCGTCATGGCGATGCGGCGCGCGATGACCGCACCGATACCGCCGCCAATGGCGATGCCGACGACGATCAGAACCAGACCGCCGAAGCTCGGACGCGCCAGCAGAAGCGTGGTGACGATGGAAATCGCCATACCAATCATGCCGTACATATTGCCCTGACGGCTGGTCGTCGGATGCGACAGGCCGCGCAGCCAGAATGAACAGCACGCCGGAGACGAGATAAAGGAAGGCTGCGAGATTAACGCTCATAATGGTTCAGCCTCACTTTTCTTTTTCTTGTACATGGCGAGCATGCGCTGGGTGACCAGAAAGCCGCCGAAAATGTTGACGCTCGCCAGAATGAGCGCAATGAAGCCGAAGCCGGTTGCCCAGCCGGAAAGCGAAAGACCGACGGCCAGAAGCGCGCCCACCACGATCACCGAGGAAATGGCGTTGGTAACGGCCATCAGCGGCGTGTGCAGTGCGGGCGTGACCGACCACACCACGTAATAGCCCACGAAGATCGACAGGATGAAAATAGCAAAGCGGAACACGAACGGATCGATCGCACCGCCTGACGCGGCATGCGCGGCAGCAGCCGCAGCATCACCCAGACCGCCCGCATTTTCAGCGGCCTGACGCACGGCGTCCACAGCCTGATTAAGGCCCTCAAGGGCTTTGTCGAGATTTGTATCGGCCATTATGCCTCTCCTCCATCAGCTGGAGTTTTGGGGAAGACGGGGTCTTCGCGGCTTTTGCGGGTACTTTTTCGCGGGCTTTGCAGTCGCCTTGGGTGCAGCTGCCTTTGCCGTCGGTTTCTCGGCTTTCGATTTCGGCGCAGCCTTTGGCTGCAGCCTTTTCAACAGCAGCCGGAGCCGCTGCTGTCTCAGCCTTGGCGAACGCCGGATGCAAGATCTTGCCCTGATGGGTCAGAAGCGTGGCCTTGACCAGCTCTTCTTCCGGGTCGATTTTCAGAACCTTGGCTTCCTTGTCGACCAGCGTTTCGACGAAGGCGATCAGGTTGCGCGCATAAAGCTGCGAGGCGCTCGCCGCGATACGGCCCGAAACGTTCAGATGCCCGACAATCCTGACGCCGTTCACGTCAGCGATCTGACCGGCGACAGCGCCTTCGACATTGCCGCCGCGCTCGACCGCGAGATCGACCAGCACGGAACCCGGACGCATGGAAGCGACCATTTCCTTGGACACCAGACGCGGCGCCGGACGGCCCGGAATGAGCGCTGTGGTGATGACGATATCCTGCTTGGCGATATGGTCGGCAACGAGTGCGGCCTGCTTCGCCTGATATTCCTTCGACATTTCTTTGGCGTAACCGCCGGAGGTTTCCGCCGCCTTGAACTCGTCATCCTCGACCGCGATGAATTTCGCACCGAGCGAGGCGACCTGTTCCTGGCCGCCGGGCGAACGTCGGTTGCCGTCACGACAGCGCCGAGACGGCGCGCGGTCGCAATCGCCTGAAGACCGGCAACGCCTGCCCCCATCACGAAAACCTTGGCGGCTGGAACCGTACCCGCCGCCGTCATCATCATCGGCATGGCGCGATCATAGACTTCCGCCGCGTCGATCACCGCCTGATAACCGGCAAGATTTGCCTGCGACGACAGCACGTCCATGACCTGCGCACGGGTGATGCGCGGCATGAATTCCATGGTGAAAGCCGAAATTCCAGCCTTGGCGAGCGCCGCCACCGCATCTTCATGACCATAGGGATCCAGCATGGCGAAAAGGGCCGCGCCCGACTTATACAATTTCAGTTCCGCATCGACCGGACGGCGCACCTTGAGGATGACATCCGCTGTTTTGGCATCCGCCGCCGTGCCGATCCTGCGCCTGCCGCCGTGAATTCGGCATCAGGGATGCGCGATTTCTCGCCTGCGCCTTTTTCCACGACGACATCGAAACCGAGCGCGATGAATTTCTTCACCGTCTCCGCCGATGCCGCAACGCGGGTCTCGCTGGGGTCACTCTCTTTCGGGATAAATAACGTCTGGGCCAAACTGGTTTCCCTTTCGTGGCGTTCTTCCGGGTTTGATCCCGGTCATGCACAAATGCGAGCGTCGGAGAGGCTCGTCAAAATAGACTAAGATACAGACATGCATAAACCCTCGGCACGGTAACCCATGCCAAGGCATTCGATCAAATCGTGCGGGTTAATCCCGGTTCAGCAGTTTCTGTGCTGCATCGGTGCGCTGTCGGATGACTTCATCCGGCAGCGAAAGGATGCGCTAGAGAATGAACCAGGCAGCGACGCAGACTAGAATGAAAAGAACGGTCGCGGAGAAGAAACCACCAACAAAAAGCCGAACGCCATGGCAATCATAAGGGCAACGAGCGTCACCGTGGCCCATTTAACCAGGCCCGCAAAACCGGCATAAGTTTTCTCATGCTCAGCATAGTCCATCGGTGCGCCAAGTTCAGCCGGAGCCGTTGTATGATGTTCTGCCATTTTAGTTCCACCCATTCAGAATTTCCGCCCATACACCGTCATGTTAAGCGAAAATAACTGTAATCTTCAATGTGCGACCGAACAAACCCATGCATTGACAGCAAGGCTTTTCGTCGCAGCTACCCTCTCCGCAGAAGCGGTTCCGCAGTCTTCGTAAAGCGAAACCACCCCTCTGGCTACATTTAATTGTTTAATATCCGGCGATGTTTTTAGATTCTTAGACGCCGAGGCCAGTATATTTCGCCGTCGGCAGGATTGTCAGCGGCACCGAACTGCCACGCATATCGGCAAACATGGCGCGGCGTTCATGCGGCTGCGACTTGAAAAACGGAAAGCGCACGGCCACCGCATCGCGAATATTGCGGATCGGAGCGGCGCCAAGCCCGACCCTGATTCCATAGCCCTCATGTTCGCGCGCATCGGCCATGACGGAGGTGCCGAAGATACGTTTATAGAAGGCCATATGCTCCGGCTTTACCGAGGCAAGGCATTGATCCGCCGCGAAAAATTCCGACGCCATCGCCGCGATGCGCAGCGTTATATAGGGAATGGCCGGATATTCGCTCAAAAGCTCCGGATCGGCGGCAAAACGTGTCGGATCGACAAAATGCATGCCGCTATTGAGCAACGGATCGAGAATATCGGGGAACAGCGCATAGCTCGTGCCGCGCCGATGATCGGGCGTGATGTGATGAATGCGCAGCGTGCTGACGAGTTGCCCATCCACATGCACGCCATAGACGAAGGCGTGGCTGTCGCGGTCGATATCATCCACGATGGACGGCACTTCCGCCTCATGCATGACATTGCGCGTACGATAGGAACGGTAACGCAGACGACCGATTTCCTCGAGGTCTTCTGCGTGAACGATGCGGCGATACTCCACCCGATCGAGAAACTGCAACAGCTGTCGCGCAAAATTGGACAATGGCGGTTTATCGCCTGTAGCAGCTGTATTCGTCATGCAATCGATTTTCCGCACCCGCAAATCAGTGCGCAGAATAGGCGCCTTTATCAGTGTGTAAAGATATAAGTTGGTGTGGCAACATCTTATCGCCACGTAATCGACATTTCGTAACCACAATTGAAGCGGCTTTTGCGTCAATACATCCTCCCAAAATCGTGAAATACCCACAGTTTTGAGCCGTTTCACGATTTTGCCTTAATTGAAAACAGGCGTTCATTTTGAGAACTGCACTGAAGTTCGCAATCGAGCAATCCCTGGAACTCAAGCCACGGTTCGCCCGCCATCACGCCGCGATGCAGCCTTGGCGGTCATCGCACTGATCGCTTCCACAGGCACCGGCATACCAAGAAGATAGCCCTGAACGAGATCGGCCCCAGCAGCCACACGGATCAGCGCAAGCTGCTCCTCGGTTTCGACGCCCTCAACCGTGACGCCCAGCCCCAGCTCGTGCGAAAGCTGGGTGACGCCGCGAAGCAACATCAGCGACCGCCGGTCGCTGGTAATATCGCGCACGAAGGAACGATCCACCTTCACCTTGGTCAATGGCAATGTATTGAGATAGCTGAGGCTGGAATAGCCGGTTCCGAAATCGTCGAGCGCGATATTGATCCCGGCATTCTTGAGGCGCTGCAGCACCATTGAGGTTTTGTTGCGGTCCGAGATGATCGCGCTTTCCGTCACTTCCACTTCAAGACGATGCGCCGGAAGCCCCGATTTCTGCAAGGCATTCGCAATATCGCGGGCAATATCGTTGCTCTTCAGATCGATGGCCGAAAGGTTGACGGAAACGCCGATCCGGTCACCCCATGACAGACAGTCCGTACAAGCTTGCTCCAGCATGAAGCGGGTAATGTCGGTTATGATACCCATCTCTTCCGCAAGCGGAATGAACTCGGTCGGCGGCACGAAACCAAGCTCGGGGTGCTCCCATCGCGCCAGCGCTTCACATGCGACAACGCGCAGGGACTGCGCGCTGACGATGGGCTGATAGACGACCTTGATCTCGCCGTGATCGATGGCAAGCCGCAAATCGGCTTTGAGTTTCTGACGCCCGCGATATTTTGTGTCCATCGCATCGATGAAGATAGACCAGGGTTTGTCTTCCTTGCTTTTGGCCTCGTAGAGCGCCAGATCCGCACTGATGTGCATGCTGCCGACATCGCATCGTTCGACATCCTCGATCGCGATGCCCGCACTGATATCGATATGGACCTGATCGCCGTCGAGATCGTAAACACCGGTCACAACGGCCATGATGTGTTCCATCACGCCCGTAACTTCGGTGTCGCTGCGCAGGTTGAAGACGAACACCACAAACTCGTCACCGCCGAAACGCGACGCGATGAAACGTTGCGGATCAAGCGAATTAAGCCGCTCTGCAAACAGGCGCAGCAGCACGTCGCCTGTATGATGCCCCAATGTATCGTTGACATGCTTGAAATGATTGATGTCGATGACGATGAGAGCGGCCTTCGTACCCGGTTGCTGATGGGAGCGCATGGATCGCACCAGGGTTTCGAAATAATTGCGGTTTGGCAGCCCTGTCAGGCCGTCATAACGCGCCATATGCTGAATGCGCGCTTCCGCTTCCACGCGCTGCGTCACGTCCTCGAACATCAGAACCGCCCCTTCATTGAGGGTCTGATTGCCGATACATTCAATATAACGCTGGTTGGAAAGCTGGAAAATGTCGCGCGTTCGCTTGCCGAGCAAGAGGTCCTGCATGCGCATATACACATTTTTCAGGTCGTTCTGCGGAAACAGTCCTTCTTGGCGCAATAGCGCAGAAGAACGTCGAGCTTGCGGCCATGCAGCTTTGTGTGCTCGGCGATCTGCAGCATCGCCTTGGCCTTGTTGTTGATGACTGCAATGCGCTGCTGGCTGTCGAACATCAAAAGGCCCTGCGGCATGTTGTTGAGCGCCGCATCGAAACGCCCGGCCACGATGGACAAGCGCCGTTTGCCCATGACCGCGGCAAAGAGAAACTCGCGCAGGCCGTTGGCCATCTGGATGTTGGACAGGAAATAGGGGATCAGCAGCAGGCCGATGATGACGTGAAACGGCGTCCCCGCCAGAATGAGTCCGGCCAGAACCGGAATGAGCGTGCAGGCCGACATCAGGATAACGGCTTTCGCCGACGCATAATTGCGGCCCACAATGGATACGACCGAAGCAAGCAGCACCGTCAAACTGGCGAGTTCGGCGAATGAATCCCGCAATATATAGCTTGAGAAGAAGCACAGCATGCCAAGGGTCAGGCAGACGGCGGATGCACCGATCAGATAGCGCGTTTCCCACCGGTCGAGATCGGCATGGGACAGTGACTGCTGCTTTGCCTGATCGAACTTGTGCATGTCGAAGATGCGACCGACGGCGATGACCGCGAAGACACCAGCAAAGACCAGATAGCGCCAGTCATCGGTTTTCACATAGATGACAACGCAGGCTACAACGTGCGCGAGCAGGCCGAACCAGAGCGTCGTACGATTGCCATACAGCGCTCTGAGAAAAGATAGCCGCACATCTGCAGGTATCTCAGGTTTACGGCTTTGCCACATATCGATGCATCTATCCCTTATATGGGGAGGCAATATCGCACTAATGACTTAAAAATATCTTTCGGGATATTAAACCACAAGCTGTTATGACAACCACCATAAGATGTATTCAGATATTTTTAAGGATAACCACAGACGCATAGCCTTCACGCGGCAATTACAACCATAAGCACTCATGTTTTAATCGTCCCAATATTACTGAAATGCCGGCGACAGGAGAACAGGAGCAGGTTAGTTTCCGCATTCACGAGAATTAATCCAGATTAGTCAAAGTGGATATTCTACCACCAGACCGTCACCCGCTAGAGAAAAATCCCGTCATACAAGTCACGACGCGGGAAATAACCACCAAAGGAACTTTCCAACCCTGTCAGAGTTGGTGCCCCATCCACGGTGATGATCGAGCCGGTCATGTAGCGGCTGGCATCGGAAGCCAGCATCAGCACAACCCCGTCCAGATCCTCTGGTTCGCCGAGGCGCCGCATCGGGTTCCGCCCTTTGAAGTAGCCCCGCAGGTGCTGATCTTCATTGATTCGCGTCGGAAACCATCCCGGTGAAATCGCATTGACACGAATATCGTGGGTCGCCCATTCCAGCGCCAGTGCCCGCGTCATCTGCGTCACGCAGGCCTTTGACATGCAATAAGCGGCGGCCCCTTTGCGGACGCTCGCCCAGAATGCTGGTCGTGTTCACGATGGAACCGCCCGCGCCGCGCTCGATCATGCGGCGCGCAGCCTCCTGCGCCACAAAAAGGCGCCTGCGACATTGACCTCGAATATATGCTCAAGCATATCGCGGGTTGTGTCGAGCGCGCGTGCCATATGGGCGACACCGGCATTGTTGAAAAGCGTCGTTATCGGCCCGAAACGTGTTTCGGCCTCGTCGAAAGCGCGAATGATTTCATCCGGATGGGTCACATCCGCCATGATTTCCAGCACTTCGCCACCCGATGGGCAAATGCTTTCGCCTGCATGGGTGCGCGAGATCGAAATCACGCGCGCGCCATGCCCTGCCAGCACATGGACCATTCTGAGGCCCAACCCCGAAGACCCACCCGTCACGGCAATGACCTTGCCCTGACGGAGAAAAGCTGATCGTCAGTCATTCATCCCCTCAACTGCCAATCCCTCTTTATCACTTCCTAGAGTATAGAGATCGGCATTTGAACCATCTTCGGCCGTAAAATCGGTTCAAATCAACACAATACACAGAAGGCACGACGAAAGACCTACGGCGCAGCCGAAAACGACACCTGTTCGTGATTGCGCGACCCGTTGCGGAGAAGTAAGGAACAGAGCAGATAAGAGCATAATCCGACTGGTGGATACGAACATTATGCCCAAGACATCCCGCCCTCTCGTTGCCGTGCCGACCGATGTGAAGCCATTTGAAAACTACACCTGGCACGCAGCACCCCAGCAATATCTGTCAGCGGCAATCGACGTTGCGGAAGTAACGCCGTTGCTGGTGCCAAGCTTTGGCGACAAGATGGACCTCGATGCCATTCTGGACGCCGTTGACGGCGTTCTCATCACAGGTTCCAAGTCGAACGTTCACCCGGCACTCTATGGCGCTGAACCAAGCGCCGCGTTCGAACCTTATGACAATGCCCGAGACGCCACGTCGCTGCCGCTCATCCGGGCCGCCATTGAAAAGGTGTTCCAGTCTTGGCCATCTGCCGTGGCATACAGGAACTGAACGTCGCATTGGGCGGTACGCTCGCCACCGAAATTCAGGAACTGGAGGGCCGGATGGATCATCGCGCGCCTGAATCCGAAAGCCAGGCCGAGCGTTTTGCCATCCAGCACCCGATCAAGCTCAACCCGAACTCATGCCTTGCGGAAATCCTGAAGGAAGAAAGCGTGCGGGTGAATTCCGTTCACCGTCAGGCCATCGACAAGCTCGCGCCGCAGCTTGAAGTCGAGGCTGTGGCCGAAGACGGTACGGTTGAGGCCGTCTCCGTGAAGAACGCAAAGGGATTTGTCGTCGGCGTCCAGTGGCACCCGGAATATTGGGTGCATTCAGATGCCCCTTCCCGCAAGATCTTCGAGGCGTTTGGGGATGCCGTGCGCAAGCATAGTTTAGGGCAGTAGGGCAGTAGGGCAGTAGGGCAGTAGGGCAGTAGGGCAGTAGGGCAGTAAAGAATATGGTGGTTGCGGTCATGCGCACCAAAACATACTCCCCTACTCCCTATTCCCTTAACATACTGCCTTATTGCCCTATTGCCTTACTGCCTTAACATGAACCGTCTCCGGCACAGGCGTCAGCGCTGAGCCCGTATCGAACCATGAAATGAGATTGTCGATCACCAGATCTGCCATGGCCTGACGGGTCTTTTGCGATGCGGATGCGATATGCGGCAGTAGAACCGTGTTGGGCGCGTCGAGCAGCCCCTGCGAAACATGCGGTTCGTTTGCGAATACGTCCAGACCCGCAGCGGCAATGGTGCCATTGTTCAACGCTGCGATCAGCGCATCCTCATCGACCAACGAACCACGCCCGACATTGATCAGCACACCGTCCGGACCCAGCGCTTGCAGCACTTCGGCATTGACTGCCTTGGCGGTTTCTGCACCGCCGGGCGCGACGAGAATAAGCGTGTCCACCGCCTTGGCCAGCTCGAGCAGGCTCGGATAATAATCGTAAGCGACGCCTTCAGCCTTGCGACGGTTGTGATAGGAAACCGGCAGTCCGAAAGCTTCAACACGATGGGCAACCGCCTTGCCGATACGGCCAAGGCCGAAAATGCCGACCTTGCGCCCGCGCAGGACAGCTTCGACAGCGGGTAGCGGCCTTCCTTGACCCAATTGCCTGCACGCAGGAACTCCTGCGATTTCGACAATTCCCGCACGGTATCGATCAGAAGGCCAAGTGCCGTATCGGCTACTTCATCGGTCAGCACGTCCGGCGTATTGGTGACCATCACATTACGAGTGGCGGCATGTTTCGCATCCACCGCATCATAACCGACGCCGAAATTGCCTATGATTTTCAGATTAGGCAATGCATCGATCAGCGCCGCATCGACAGTCGACATGCTGGCAATGCCTTGCACGTCGCCCGCCCAGGCCGCATCGACCAATGCCGCGTCGCCGCGCGGGATGCGGCGCACCGAAAACTCGCCGGACAGACGTTCGACGGCATATTCGTTGAAGTTTCCGAGCACCAGAACGGTTGTGTCGCGTTTGGTCATGACAATATTCCTCTGGATTCCTTTGGGCAGCATATTGCAGTTCGTGAGGGACCGGCGGTCGGTCAGCCCAAGGGCTGTAACCGGACCCGGAGCGGGAAATCAGCCGTGTTTCGGTTTGGATGTCGATTGCCGGATATGGAGTTCCGGCTTGATGAGTTCCTGCATCGAGGAAACCTCGACGCCGTTCAACTGGTCCAGCAGTGCGCGGGCGGCGCGGCGCCCCACTTCACGCTGTCCGTTCCAGACGGTCGTCAGCGCGGGCGTTGCGATCGCCGCTTCCTCGAGATCGTCATAGCCGGTCACGGAAATATCCTCGCCCGGCACCAGCCCGGCACGGGCAATGCCGTTCATCAGGCCGATGGCCGTCAGATCGTTCCAGCAGACCGCAGCCGTCGGCTTGTCCTTCAGCGCCAGAAATTGCGGCGCGACCTCGAAACCGCCTTGCTTCGTGCGCGGCCCGGCAATACGCCAGTCCGGACGAACCTCAAGGCCAGCCTTTCCATCGCCTGCACATAGCCGCGATAACGGTCACGACCCGTCGATGTCTGGTCCGTACCGCCGATCATGGCGATACGCGTATGACCGAGTGAAATCAGGTGATTGGTTGCAAGACCGATGCCATAGGCGTCGTCACCCCGGAAAACCGGCGCATGAACACCCTCGACGCTACGTGCGATCAGCACCACCGGCAGGCCGTTATCTTCTGCAAGCTGGATATCTTCCGGCGGCGTGCCGATAGCGGGCGACATGATGACCCCATCCGCGCCGAGCTGCAGAAGCGTATCCATGAAGGTGCGCTGCTTTTCGAGCTGGTCGTAATGGTTGGACAGGATGAAGGTCTGCCGCGACCGGTCCAGTTCCGTTTCGATGGATTTGAGAATTTCCGCGAAGAACGGATTCATGATGTCGTGCACCACGACGCCGACAATGCCGGAGCGCGAGGTGCGCAGGCTCGCAGCGCGACGGTTATAGATATAACCGATGGCGCGGGCATGTTCCTTGATCTTCTCGCGGGTCTGGTCTGCAACGAGGGGACTGTCGCGCAAAGCGAGCGAAACTGTGGCTGTCGAAACACCAAGCGCGTCAGCGATGGTCGATAGCTTTATTTTCTGGGCCAAGTCGCCTCCCCAAAATGGTCCGTGCCGCAGTCGGAGACGCGGCCGCAACCTGACAAGGTGAGACGCGACCGTTCGTCCTGCGAACGGTTATGCCATTGCAAACCTTGAATTGGAAGCATTTTCGATAGCACGCATCTTGAAAAGTGTTTCGCGTTTTCTCGCCAAGATGCGCGTCAAAACAAATAGTTAGAGCTTGATAAACGCCAGCTCTATTCCGCGTCGTCCTCTTCAAGCTCTTCCGCTTCGGGCTCATCGGGAATGCGCGTGACCCCGCGAAGCGCAAGATTGCTCTCCATCCGGCTCAACATCTTGAGGAAGGTCTTGCGGTCTTTCTTGTCGAGACCCTTCAGCATGTCCTTTTCGGTCTTGCGAATGGATTTCTCGATCGCCTTGATCGTTTCGAGACCGGTCTGCGTGAGATAGACATGCGACTGGCGCTGATCGGTTTCCGAGGCGCGCTTTGCCACAAACCCCTGCCCTTGCAGGCGCGCAATGGTTTTGGTGATGGTCGGCGGACGCACACCCAGCCGCTGTGCAAGCACGCCCGGCGTCAGCCCGTCTTCCGCAGCCAGTTGCAGCATGACCGCATCCTGCCCTGCATAGAGCCCCTGTTCCAGGAGCCGCGTGGCCAGCACCGTCCGCGACAATCGTGCCACGGATTGCAGCCGGTAAAGTACAACTGCCTTATTGTCCTTGCTCATCGCCACCTCGCCCTTGTTGGCGCTTTGATGCGCATCCCCGAAAAGGGTGAAACCGTTTTCGGACGCGATGCGCTGTTCAAAATAAACCAGTTCCTGTCGCCTGATCGATAGTCCTATCCATCCATATATCGTAAAATATTGTCCGACTTATGAAACAACAAGGCCCGGTTGCTGTCATGGCTAACGAGCGTTAGGGTCAGGACCCAATAAAACAAATAAAGCGAGGAAAACATGACCGATCTGCGCGATCAGAACAGCGACATGATTGTCGTTCTGCCCCTTGGCGCTCACGAACAGCATGGGCCTCACCTGCCGTTTGAAACGGATACGATCATCGCCGAGGGCATTGTCGCGCGCGTCAGCGATGCACTACCGCCTGAGCGAACGTCAATTTCCTGCCTGCGCAGCCGGTCGGCTATTCCATAGAGCACATGGACACGGAAGGAACGCAGAGCCTCGCCTACGCTGAAGCCGTGAACCAGTGGATCGGCATTGGCGAGAACCTGCATGCGGGCGGCATTCGCAAACTGGTCATGCTGAACGCGCATGGCGGAAATTCGCCGCTGATGACGATTGTCGCAACGGAACTGCGCACACGGCTCGACATGCTGGCGGTGGCGACAAGCTGGACCCGTTTCGGCCTGCCGGAGGGCCTGATTACGCCGGAGGAAAAAGCGCTCGATATACATGGCGGCTTCATCGAGACATCGGTAATGCTGGCGCTGCGCCCCGATCTGGTGGATATGTCGAAGGCACGTAATTTCTCCAATGCCCAGTCACGCTACGCCGAGGAATTCAAGTTCCTGCGCGCCTATGGCCCTCACGCCTTCGGCTGGAAGATGCATGATCTCAACCCGGAAGGGGTTGCGGGCAATGCCGCTGCCGCAACGGCGGAAGCAGGCGAAAAGCTGATCGCCAACGCGGTGTCCGGCTTCATCGAATTGCTGCGCGATGTGGACAGGTTTGATCTTGCCCGGTTCAAATCGCAACGCCTTGCCAATCAGGCGGGCTGATGCGCACGATCATCGCACGAAGAGAACATGCCGAAGCATGGGCGCAGTTGCGCCACGCGCTCTGGCCCGACACCAGCCTTGAAAACCATCTGCAGGATATTCGCGACACGCTCGATGAAGACAACCCCGGTACCGTAACGTTCATCGCGGAAAGCTCGACAGGCCAGAGTGCGGGTTTCGCGGAAGCGGCGCTGCGGCGTGACTATGTCAATGGCTGCTCGACATCGCCTGTCCTCTTCCTCGAGGGTATTTATATATCTTCCGAATATCGCCAGCATGGCGTCGCACGGCTGCTTTGCGAAGCAATCGCAAACTGGGGTCGCAAAAGGGCTGCACTGAATTTGCCTCCGATGTTTCACTTGAAAACCTTGACAGCCAGAACTTTCACGCAGCACTTGGTTTTGAGGAAACGGAAAGGGTAATCTTCTATCGGAAACCTCTTTAGGAGATGTAGAATTTGACCTCTGCACCATGACCGGCTTCGAGGAAAGTCACTGCCATCATCGTGAACGGCAACAATGTAATATTATAGCATTGCATATGGCATTCGCGCCGCCCTTCCCTTATATGAAATGTCCTATCCGGTGTTTCGGTGCTGGCCGCTTTGCGCTGACTGTTCCGAACCCCGAATTCAAAAGGCCACAACTTCAAGAGGCATAACCATGAGCCAGGCTGAAGCCCAAACCGAAGCTCCGTCTGCAACCGAGACGACCACTGAAGCTGGCCGCATTCCTGTGACCGTTCTGACCGGTTATCTGGGTTCGGGCAAGACCACTCTTCTCAACCGTATCCTGACCGAAAATCACGGCAAGCGTTATGCTGTCATCGTCAACGAGTTCGGCGAGATCGGTATCGACAACGACCTGATCGTCGAGTCGGACGAAGAAATCTATGAAATGAACAATGGCTGCATCTGCTGCACCGTGCGCGGCGACCTGATCCGCGTGGTGGAGGGTCTGATGCGCCGTCCGGGCCGTTTCGACGCCATCGTCGTGGAAACCACCGGCCTTGCCGATCCGGTTCCGGTTGCGCAGACCTTCTTCATGGATGACGACGTGCGCGCCAAAACCGGCCTTGATGCCGTTGTCGCCCTTGTGGATGCCAAGCACCTGCCGCTGCGCCTGAAGGACAGCCGCGAAGCGAAGACCAGATCGCCTTTGCCGATGTAGTGCTCATCAACAAGACCGACCTCGTGACGCCGCAGGAACTGGCGGCCATCGAGGCGACCGTGCGCGCCATCAACCCGCATGCCATCATCCATCGCACCGAGCGCGCTTCCATCCCGCTCGACCGCGTACTCGATCGCGGCGCCTTCGACCTGAAGCGCGTGCTGGACAACGATCCGCACTTCCTCGACCACGATCATCCCGATCACATCTGCGGACCGGATTGCGATCATGACCATCATGGTCACGACCATGAACACGGGCACCATCATCATGCACATGATCATGACCACCATCACGACCATGACCATGTGTGCGGTCCCGACTGCGATCATGACCATCACCACGATCACGCCTCGCCGATCCATGATGTGACGGTGAAGTCCGTGTCGCTGAGGGCCGGTGAAATCGACCCGGCAAAATTCTTCCCGTGGATCCAGAACATCACCCAGACGCAGGGACCGAACATTCTGCGCCTCAAGGGCATCATCGCTTTCAAGGACGATCCGGATCGCTATGTGGTGCAGGGCGTGCACATGATTATCGAGGGCGACCACCAGCGCGCCTGGAAGGAAGACGAAAAGCGTGAAAGCCGCCTCGTCTTCATCGGACGCGAACTTGACCCCGCTGCCCTGAAAGCCGGCTTCGAGAACAGCCAGGCCCGATAAAGAACTCCCCGATCCGCCCATTCTACATATATCCAGTAAACCGTTCCGAGCTTTGCTGGATATATTTTAACCAGAAAAATACCGGAAGCCGATGCCTACAGTTGCTCCGCTCGACCTTGAAGGTCATTGTCTTTATGCGCGCTTTGTCGGCGGCATTCCCTTCTTCGCCATGGCGGATGGGTCGATCCATCAGCTCAACAATGGAAACAAGACCTCCGCAGGCCATGACGGGCTGTTGAGCGCAACCGTTTCCGTTGACGGAAAGTCGCTCATCACTGGCGGCGAAGACGGTCGCGTGTGCCGTACCGACGCCGATGGGACGGTAACCGAACTTGCGAAGATACCACGCAAATGGATGACCGCCGTGGCAGCAGGCCCCGGCGGAACTGTCGGTTTTGCATCGGGTCGCACTGCCTGGGTACGCACCTCTGACGGCAAGGTGCAGGAATTTGCGCAGGAGCGCAGCGTCGAAGGCATAGCCTTTGCGCCAAAGGGCCAGCGGCTTGCCATTGCGCGCTATAATGGCGCAACCCTGATCTGGACCGGAACGGCGGCAAAACCCGTTGAACTGGAATGGAAGGGCGCGCATATCGGCGTGATCTTCTCGCCCGATGGCCGCTTCCTCATCACCTCGATGCAGGAAAATGCCCTGCATGGCTGGCGCCTTGAAGATACGAAGCACATGCGCATGACCGGCTATCCGGCGAAGGTGAAGGATTGGTCGTGGAGCGCCAAGGCCAAGTGGCTCGCCACTTCAGGCGCCCCGGCAGCAATCGTCTGGCCTTTTGCGGGCAAGGACGGCCCGATGGGCAAGGCTCCTCTGGAGCTTGGCCTACGCGGCGACAGCATGGTGACATCGGTTGCCTGCCATCCGGTCGAAGACATTGCTGCCATCGGCTATAATGACGGCATGATCCTGGTCGCGCGTTTCGCTGACAGCAAGGAAGTTCTGCTGCGCCGCCCTGGCAAGGGCGCCATCACCAGCATGGGCTGGGATGAACAGGGCCACCGCCTCGTCTTCGGCTCGGAGGCCGGGGATTGTGGAGTGGTTTCGATAGCCGATTAGGGCAGTAGGGGCAGTAGGGCAGTAGGGCAGTAGGGCAGTAGGGCAGTAGGGCAGTAGGGCAGTAGGGCAGTAGGGCAGTAGGGCAGTAGGGCAGTAGGGCAGTAGGGCAGTAGGGCAGTAGGGCAGTAGGGCAGTAGGGCAGTAGGGCAGTAGGGCAGTAGGGCAGTAGGGCAGAGAAGGATATGTGCATTGCGGTCGTCCGCAACCTAAAACATACTCCCCTACTCCCTTATTCCCCTACTCCCTTAACATACTGCCCTATTGCCTTATTGCCCTACTGCCCTCTTCTCGCAACCGTCGGCGCGCCATCCGGTCCGAGTGATGCCACCCATTGGCTGATGGCCGCGACATCCTTTTCACCGAGCATATGATCCGCATCGATGGTGCGGGCATCGACACGCGCGCCACCGGAACGCAAAAGTGCTGAAAGCGCTGGCGCAAACGGTGAGTAGAGCTTGTCCTCCTCACCCGTGATGGTCAGAACGCGCGCCTTGCTCAGATTGGCGACGGGAGCATTGTCCAGAACCGGCATCGAACGCATCAGGACTGCGCGCTTCACCAGATCAGGGTGGAGCATCATGGTCGCAGCCAGAAGATTGGCGCCATTCGAATAGCCCACGAAGGTTGCGTGGGTAAGGTCGAGGTCCTTGTCATCGGCCAGACGCGTCAGAAAAGTCACGAAGGCATTGGCTTCCAGCTTGATGTCCTTCTGGTCGAACTTTACCGGCGTGATGCGCTTGTACCAGCGTGTACCGCCGTCCTGCATCACGCGACCGCGAATGCCGAGCAGCGTGGCGCGCGGCCAGATCTTGGAAGCCAGCGGCACAAGGCTGGTTTCGTTCCCGCCCGAACCGTGCAGCAGGATCACCAGCTCATTGGAAGCATTTTCCGGCTTGTAGAAGCGGTGGATGAACTGCTTGCTGCGCGAGAAATTCTGTTCAGGCGTCGTATCCGTATCCATCTTCTTCTCGCGCATTGTAACGCCTTCACCGAGCTTCGGAGCGCCCTGCTCTTCTTTCATCGATGCAGCAATAGCATTCAGGACCCTGCCCTGTCCGTTCGTCGCAACAGGCTGTCCTTCGGCCAGAGCCGAGCCAGCCGTCACCGTAGTGCAGCTGCCGCCAAAGCGGCAATAAACATCTTCTTTACCATGATCTCAACATAGCCAATGAGACGTTAACGAAGGTTTGAAGGCAGCTCTTCCCGGGTGCGTCCCCACCCCTGCCGGTGATAGTAATTTTGGCCGACACATCTGTCCGAAATTGCTTCAGGCTCTTTCAGGATGCGCTAATGTAATGCCGTTAACAGCAGAGTTTTAGCGAGAATATGGCAGAATGCACGAAAAATTACATCGTGTTACAATTCTGTTACGCCTTCACGCGGTTTCAACAATGCGTGAGCAACGGTTCGGTCCCAAATTATCCATGCTTTTGACGCGTTTACGTGGGATCGTATCTGCAACTTGAGGGCCAACCATTTGGGAGTGGGAGTGACCATGAACAGCTTTAAACCGGGACGTTTTTCATCCGCCCGCCTCACTTATGATGCGGTGACGCCCAAAAGCCTCTATCTGAACCGTCGCTCTTTCATGGTCGGCGCGGGCGCTCTGGCTGCTGCCGGTGTCGCGTCATCTGCCTTTGCCGAACCGCTGAAAGCCAAGACTTCCGCCTATAAAGTCGATGAAAAGCTGACGCCGCAGGATGCCGTCACGACCTATAATAACTTCTACGAGTTCGGCACGGACAAGAGCGACCCTCGGCCAATTCCGGCAATTACAAGCCGCTGCCGTGGAAGCTCACGGTCGACGGTCTCGTGAAACAGCCGAAGGAATTCGATATCCAGGAACTGATTGCCAAGATGCCGCTGGAAGAGCGCATCTATCGCATGCGCTGCGTCGAAGCATGGTCGATGGTTATTCCGTGGATCGGATTTCCGCTCGCAAGTCTTCTGTCGCAGGTAGAGCCGCTTGGTTCCGCAAAATACATTGCCTTTACCGGCGTCGTGCGTCCGGAAGAAATGCCGGGGCAGACGGGTCTCTTTCAGGTTCTCGACTGGCCCTATATCGAGGGCCTGCGCCTCGATGAGGCCATGCATCCGCTCACCATCCTTTCGGTCGGCCTTTACGGCGAGACATTGCCGAACGCCAACGGCGCGCCGATCCGGCTCGTCGTGCCATGGAAATACGGCTTCAAGGGGATCAAGGCGATCACGAAAATCAGCTTTGTCGAAAAGCAGCCGCCAACCTCATGGCAACAACAGGCCGCCAACGAATATGGCTTCTATGCCAATGTGAACCCGGCGGTCGATCATCCACGTTGGAGCCAGGCAACCGAGCGGCGCATCGGCGAAGGCGGTTTTTGGGTTCGGGTCGCCGCCCCACATTGCCGTTCAACGGTTATGGCGAGGAAGTCGCATCGCTTTATGCGGGCATGGACCTGAAGGTGAATTACTGACATGGCAGCGGTGACCCGGACAAATGGGAATAAGACGGGCAGGAAGAAAACAACCCGGCCCGGCGAATGGAAAATCTGGCTGCTTTATGTCGTCGGCTTCGTCCCGGCTGTCTGGACGTTCTATCTGGGCGCAAGCGGCAATCTTGGCGCCGATCCCGTCAAGACCTTCGAACACACGCTTGGCCTGTGGGCGCTGCGCTTTCTGATCCTGACCCTCATGGTCACGCCGATCCGCGACCTGACCGGCATGGCCTTTCTGCGCTACCGGCGCGCACTCGGCCTGCTCGCCTTCTATTATGCGCTGATGCACTTCGCCACCTATATGGTGCTGGATCAGGGCCTGAATATTTCCGCCATCGTCACCGATATCGTGCGACGGCCTTTCATCACCATCGGCATGATCAGTCTGGTCCTGCTGGTGCCGCTGGCGCTCACCTCCAACAACTGGTCGATCCGCAAACTCGGCCGCCGCTGGAACAGCCTCCACAAGCTGGTCTATGTCGCCATCGCAGGCGGCGCCATCCATTTCATCATGTCGGTGAAAAGCTGGCCCGCCGAACCGGTCATCTATGCCGGGATTATCAGCGCGCTGCTTCTATGGCGCCTGGTGCGCCCACACGCCCGCAACCGCAAGCCTGTCTCCCGTCCGCGCGGCGAAGCAATGGCGATAAAGAAATAAGCGCTGACACACCAATAAATTTCTACAGTTTTAGTGTAGAAATTTAAATTCCTATTCTAAGGGTTACCCCCATGACATGACGATGCAAATCATGCCAGTATTGCCGCGATTTCCGCACACAGAATAATTCCTGGCCGCGGCAACCGACGAATACGGAATGCATATGTCATCTCTCCTGAAATCGGCTCCCGTCCGCATCGCAGGCAAATTCGTCTTCATTTTATTCACCCTTATCTTTGCGATATGGGCCAGCTTTGCCATGTGGTTCCAGTTACCCTTCGGCGATGCCATGCGCGGATCGATCATCGCCGTCTGGCTTCTGATTGCTCTTGGGGTGATTGCAGGCGAAAGGCATTACAGCTGCTGGCGCAGGCGACTGGTCTTCTGCCTTCTGGCGCTGGTGATGCTGGGGGCATGGTCCACAGTCCGCCCCTCCCTCAACCGCATATGGGCGCCCGACGTTGCCCGCACGGTAACAGGGCAGATCAATGGCGACATTGTCACTCTTTCCAATGTCCGTGACTTCACCTGGCGGACGACGGAAGATTTTACGCCCAACTGGAAAGAGGAAACCTACGATCTCAGCAAGATCACGTCGGTAGACGTCTTTCTTTCCTACTGGTCGAGCCCCGCAATCGCCCATACGCTTCTGTCATTCGGTTTCGAGGATGGCCGTCATGTGGTCTTTTCCGGCGAAATTCGGCGCGAACACCATGAGGTCTATTCACCCATCGCCGGTTTCTTCCGCAAATATGAGCTGGCGATGATTGCCGCCGAAGAGCAGGACATCATTTATCTGCGCACCAATGTCCGCAAGGAAAACGTCTATCGCTATCGCGTGAAGCTGCCGCCGGCAGGCGCGCGCGAACTTTTCCTGTCCTATGTCAAGCTCGGCAATGAGCTGGCTGAACAGCCGAAATTCTACAACACGCTGACCGCGAACTGCACCACGATCATCTTCCACATGGCGCGGGTGCTGGACCCGACCTTCCCGTTCGATTACCGCATTCTCCTGTCGGGCTACCTGCCCGGCTATCTGTACGATCACGGCTGGATTGAGAATGGCGGCACGCTGGAGGAAGCACGGGAACGCGCGTCTATCGACGCAAGGGCGCTTGCAGGCGGACGCGACGGTTTTTCGCAACGCATCCGTAAATAAAACCCCGCCGAAACCGAAATTTCGACGGGGTTCGCATTGATATGAAGAATTACACCGCAGCGGTGATGATGATTTCAACCTTGTGGTCAGGCGTTGCCAGCGCTGCTTCGCCGGTGGCGCGGGCAGGTGTGTGAGCCGGATCGACCCATGCGTCCCAGACGGCGTTCATTTCGGCAAAGTCCTTCATGTCGGCGAGCCAGATGATGGCCTGAAGGATCTTGGTCTTGTCGGAGCCCACTTCCTTGAGAAGACGGTCCACCTCGGCCAGAACGGCCTTGGTCTGTTCGGTGACGCTGGCGCCCGGATTCCCCACCTGACCGGCGAGATAAACAGTGTTGCCGTGAATTACGGCCTGGCTCATGCGCGGGCCGACTCCGATGCGACGGATGCTCATGGTGAACTCCTCTCAATAATGCTTTTCTGCGGACCAGTTCCGCATGTGAAAATGTTGCGCGCCCTTATTAGAGCACATCCCGAAAAGTGTGAAGCGCCTACGCGGGGAAATCAGTCCACAGGACTGATTTCTGATCCCGTTTCGATGCGTCGGATAATGCGTGAAAACAGATAGATAGAGCGCCGATCTGATTCAATCGGATCGGCGCTCCAAAGCCCTGATCCGCTTTGGCAATGCCAATGCCGGGCCAATACCGGGCCAATGCCGGGCCGAATGGCGCAATTTCGGCAAAAGCAGAGGACCTCCCTTTTGCGGCCCCTCGCAGAGCATTGACTCTTTGTCCCCTCACCCTATAAGCCGCGTCACGTTCGCCCGTGCGGTTTACGGATGGTTTTGTGCTGTCTGTCGCAAGGGACAAGAACCAGCTCCTGTTCAATAGAGCGTGATCCCGAAAAGTGGAAAACAGTTTTCGGACCAGATCGTGTTCAACGGAAAAACAGAATCAAGAAGGGCCGCACACCGCGGTATTAAATAAATGAAGCGCACTTACCAGCCATCCAAGATCGTCCGCAAGCGTCGTCACGGTTTCCGTGCACGCATGGCAACCACCGGCGGCCGCAAGGTTCTCGCCGCTCGCCGTTCGCGCGGCCGTAAGCGGCTTTCCGCTTAATTTTTTCCCGCGCTGTGGGTCTATTGAGATTCTGGCTATGGCGAGACGAAAATGGCGGCTTGCGAGAACCGGAGCGGAGTGTACAAAAGGTACATGAGCACCGGAAGCGCAGAAAGCAGCCATTTGCAGGCCGTCAGAGCCTGAATATCGACAGGGCCAAGCGCGGTGAATAAAGACATGAACAAGCCGAAACAAATACTCCGCCTTCGCAAGAGAGCGGAGTTTTGGCTTTAAGGAATGGTGAAAAGCGACGTGGTCCACTGTTTCTTCTCGAAGTCCGTGAGCGGACCGAAGAGGAATCGCAAACCGCCAAAATCGGCGAAAAACCCCGTGCAGGTTTCACCGTAACGAAGAAAAACGGCAACGCCGTGATAAGAAACCGCATTCGCCGCAGGCTGCGAGAAGCGGTTCGTTGTCACGCGGGGCGTGACATGGCGCCTTCGACCGACTATGTGATCGTAGCGCGCGAGCAAGCCCTCACTGCGCCCTTTTCGCGACTGACCGAAGAACTCTCCCGCCGCATCAAGGCAAAGGGTGAACGGCGGGGCGATGGGAAACGCCGAACGGAAAGACCGGAATCAGGACCCGTCAATGGAAAATAATCGCAATTTCTTCATCACCATTGCCCTGTCCATCCTCGTGCTAACGCTGTGGCAAGTGTTTTATCTGGGTCCGAAAACGGAAGCCCAGCGGAGCAGGCACGCATTGAGGAGCAGCAGCAACAGAAACAACAGGCGACGCAACAACAGGCTCAAAGTGGCGACACGCCGCAAATGCCCGCCACGTCCGGAAATATTCCCGGCCACAGCGATGTTGCAGCTGCCGGCAGCACTCTGACCCGTGAAGCAGCCATTGCCCAGACTGAGCGCGTCGAAATCGATACGCCTTCGCTGCGCGGTTCGATCAACCTGACCGGCGCGCGTCTCGACGATCTCTTCCTCAAGAAGTATCACGAAACCGTCGACGACAATTCTCCGAATATCGAACTGCTCGCGCCCTCGGCGCTGAAGCAGGGCTATTTCGTCGAACTCGGTTTCACCGGCAATGACACGACAGGCCCGGTTCCAGGTCCGAATACGGTCTGGACCGTCGAAGGCAACAACAAGCTGACGCCATCCACGCCGGTCACGCTGACCTATACCAACGAGAAGAACATCACCTTCAAGCGCGTCATTTCGGTCGACGACGCCTATATGTTCTCCGTTGACGACACGATCACCAACAATACCGGCTCAGCCGTTTCGCTGGCCTCCTATGGCCGCGTGACCCGCTTCAATCAGCCCGAACATGCAAGCGCAACCTATGTGCTGCATGAAGGCCTGATCGGTGTCATGGGTCAGGACGGCCTGCAGGAAATCAAATATTCCAAGGTCGAAGACGACAAGGACATCTCGTTCAAGGATGTCAACGGCGGCTGGCTCGGCATCACCGACAAGTACTGGGCGGCAACGCTCGTTCCGCCGCAGGACGAAAAGTTCACCGGTCGCTTCTCGCACTTCACCAATGATCGTCCGCGTTACCAGACCGACTTTCTCAGCGCGCCGATGACCATTGCGCCCGGTCAGACCCAGACGCTGAAGAACCACGTCTTTGCCGGTGCGAAAGTGGTTTCCAACATCAAGAACTACGAAGAAAAGCTTGGCATCAAGAATTTCGAACTGCTGATCGACTGGGGCTGGTTCTACTTCATCACCAAGCCGATGTTCTATCTCATCGACTGGATCTACAAATTCTCGGGCAATTTCGGCGTCGCCATTCTGGTCGTCACCGTTCTCCTCAAGGGCCTGTTCTTCCCGCTTGCCAACAAGTCGTACAAGTCGATGGCACGCATGAAGCTGGTGCAGCCGAAGCTGACTGAAATCCGCGAGAAATATGCGGATGACAAGATGAAGCAGCAGCAGGAAATGATGAGGCTCTACAAGGAAGAGAAGATCAATCCGCTCGCCGGTTGCTGGCCGGTGCTGGTTCAGATTCCGGTGTTCTTTGCACTCTACAAGGTGCTTTATGTCACCATCGAAATGCGCCATGCGCCGTTCTTCGGCTGGATTCAGGATCTTGCAGCGCCAGATCCGACCTCGATCTTCAATCTGTTCGGCCTCCTGCCTTTCGGCGTACCGGCCTTCCTGATGATCGGCGTCTGGCCGCTCCTGATGGGCATCACCATGTTCCTGCAGATGCGCATGAACCCGACGCCGCCGGATCCGACGCAGGCCGCCATCTTCACCTGGATGCCAGTGATCTTCACCTTCATGCTGGCTTCGTTCCCGGCTGGTCTCGTGATCTACTGGGCATGGAACAACCTGCTCTCCATCACCCAGCAGGGCATCATCATGAAGCGTCAGGGCGTGAAGATCGAGCTCTTCGACAATCTCAAGAGCCTCTTCAAGCGAAAGCCGAAAGAAGCGAAAAGTAAAATCTGAAAAACCCCGCTTTGGCGGGGTCAGATTGATACAAACCCCTCGATTTTTGGAAGCAGTCAAAAACGAGGGGTTTTGATTCCGATTTGTTCACGTTCTGAATCTGGGACGTTCCGTGAATCTGAGGTCATTTTGACCCTGCCGGAGGTTTGTCAGCAGTCTGACCCCGCTTTGGCGGGGTTTTTATGCCGTCATGTTGACAATGCGGCTCATAACATTGATGCGTATCGACGATAGTAGATACATCAGGATACGGACATTGAGCGAGCAGGATAAGAAGCAGGCGGCAATCATGGCCGCTCAGGCAGCGGCGGATGCGGTCCGGGAAGCCCAGGCGGCACTCATCGAAGAAGGACGCCTGCTCTTCAAGAAATCGTGGATTTTCATCCGCGGCGTGCCCTCGATGAAGTTCCTGCCGCCGGAAGGTCCGGTGGAAATCGCCTTTGCGGGCCGCTCCAATGTCGGCAAATCATCGTTGATCAATGCTCTGGTCAACAAGAAGGGCCTTGCGCGCACGTCCAATACGCCGGGCCGCACGCAGGAACTGAACTATTTCGTGCCGGACGGCTATTCCGGCGAGAACGGCGACTGCCGCCGCTGGCACTGGTCGATATGCCGGGCTATGGTTTCGCTGAAGCCCCAAAGGCGCAGGTCGATGCCTGGACGCGCCTCGTTTTCGATTACTTACGCGGACGCACCACGCTGAAGCGCGTCTATGTGCTGATCGATGCCCGCCATGGCATCAAGAAGAATGATGCGGAAGTGCTCGACCTTCTCGACAAGGCGGCTGTGTCCTACCAGATCGTGCTGACCAAAATCGACAAGATCAAGCCGGCAGGTGTGCCGCGTCTCCTGGAAGAAACGCACAAGCTCACCTACAAGCGCGCAGCCTGTTTCCCCGGCATCATCGCGACATCGTCTGAAAAAGGCGAGGGTCTCGATGAGTTGCGTGCAGCAATCGCACTGCTTATCAAGGAATACTGATAACCGGCTTGGGCTGCATTTCTGGTTTCACGGATTCCATTTACAGCCAAACCGGTCTAGAGATGACTGCCTTCTTTGCCCTGTCGCCTGCCATGGAGCCCGCGATGACGACACTTGAAAATCCTGAAATGCAAGCGCAACTCCTCTCTGCCGCCCTGCCCTATATGCAGCGCTACGAGAACAAGCACGTCGTCGTAAAATATGGCGGCCACGCCATGGGCAATCCGGAACTGGGCAGGCTTTCGCGCGCGATATCGCGCTTTTGAAACAGTCGGGCATCAATCCGATCGTCGTTCATGGCGGTGGCCCGCAGATTCAGGCTATGCTGACCAAGCTCGGCATCGAATCCCGTTTTGAGGGCGGCCTGCGCGTCACCGACGAAAAGACTGTCGAAGTGGTGGAAATGGTTCTGGCCGGCTCCATCAACAAGGAAATTGTTGCACTCATCAATGCCGAAGGCGAATGGGCCATCGGTCTTTGCGGCAAGGACGGCAACATGGTCTTCGCGCAGAAGGCTCACAAGACCGTCATCGATCCGGATTCCAACATCGAGAAGGTGCTGGATCTCGGTTTCGTCGGTGAACCGGCGGAAGTGGATCGCACCCTGCTCGATCTTCTGGCGCGCTCGGAGATGATCCCGGTCATTGCGCCAGTCGCACCGGGGCGCGACGGCCATACCTATAACATCAATGCTGACACTTTCGCAGGCGCTATCGCCGGTGCGCTCGCCGCTACGCGCTTGCTATTCCTCACCGACGTTCCGGGCGTACTCGACAAGGACAAGAACCTCATCAAGGAGCTTTCCGTTGCCGATGCGCAGGCGCTCATCAAGGACGGCACGATTTCCGGCGGCATGATCCCCAAGGTGGAAACCTGCATCGACGCGATCCGCCGCGGCGTCGAAGGCGTCGTCATTTTGAACGGCAAGACCCCGCATTCCGTGCTGCTGGAACTTTTCACCGAACACGGTGCCGGCACGCTGATCGTGCCATAAAGGACAGACCATGACCGATATTCCGGACAGAGCCGCTTTCGCGCACGTCACCGACTGGGTGTTCGACCTCGACAACACGCTCTATCCGCACGCCGCCAATCTGTTCTCGCAGATCGACGTGAAAATGACGACATATGTCGAGGCGCTTTTGAAACTGCCGCGCGACGAGGCGCGCAAGATCCAGAAGCAGTTCTATCTGGAATATGGCACAACGCTGAAAGGCCTGATGGAATGCCATCAGATCGACCCGGACGACTTTCTGCAAAAGGTCCACGATATCGACTATACATGGCTGACGCCCGATCCGGCGCTCGGAGAAGCAATCAAGGCGCTGCCGGGCCGCCGCTTCATCTTCACCAATGGTGACCGCGGCCATGCCGAACGCGCTGCCAGCCAGCTGGCATCCTCGATGATTTCGACGATATTTTCGACATTGTCGCCGCTGGCCTGACCCCGAAGCCGGAACCCGTCACCTATGACCGCTTCCTCGACGCGTTTGGCGTGGATGCGGGCAAGGCGGTGATGTTCGAGGATCTGGCGCGCAATCTGGTCGTGCCGAAATCGCTGGGCATGAAAACCGTGCTGGTCGTGCCGAACAATTTTGAGCCTACATTTTCAGAAATATGGGAAAGCGATCCCGAGTTCACCGATCAGGTGGACTATGTGACCGATAATCTGACCGGGTTTCTGGAAGAAATCATTGCGCGAAGATAGGCATTTACCGGGACAAGGCATTTCCCGAAGAATTGCGAAATGCTCGTGCGGGAAACCAGTCCACTAGACCGGTTTCCAACCCCACCGACTCTCAATATTTCTAAATCATCTCAGCGCAGGAAGGGCGATAGTCGTGACGAGAACCCAGATCGACACGGCGAAATAGACCACGGTGTATAGAAAAGTAACGGTCAAGCCCGCCTTCCACACCGGACCGGCATTGCGGCCCTTCTCGGTTAATCCATTGATCATTCCCGGAAGCAGCCAAGTGATCAAACACAAGATGCCGATACCAGTGGCAAGCCCAGAGAAGGCGAGCGCGGCAGGATGGCCGCCGACATCGTAGGCGATTCCGGCTACAGCAGCGACGCCGAAATACCTCCAGACCTTCCACACATCGTCGGCAAAGTTTCTGAACTGCTTACAGAAGTTAGTCAGGCTGTCCCAGTATTGATCGCTTTATGACAATCCTCGCTGTTTTGGCTCCAAAAAGCGAGGATAGCATTCCGGTTGTTCCTTATGCACGGATCAGAGTTTATAAAAATCCTTGATCTGCTCCCAGGCTTCGTCGGCAGTTTCGACAAAGTTGAGCAACTCGATATCGGCAGGCGAAATCGTGCCCTGCTCGGCCAGAAACTCGATATTGATCGCCTTGGTCCAGAATTCCTTGCCGAACAGGATCAGCGGCACGCGCTCCATACGGTTGGTCTGGATCAGTGTCATCGCCTCGAAAAGCTCGTCCATCGTTCCAAAACCACCGGGGAACACGCAGATCGCCTTGGCCCGCATCAGGAAGTGCATCTTGCGGATCGCAAAGTAATGGAAGTTGAAGCAAAGATCGGGCGTGACATAGGCGTTGGGCGCCTGTTCGTGCGGCAGCACGATATTGAGCCCGATCGTCGGCGCGCCGACATCGGCTGCACCGCGATTGCCGGCTTCCATGACACCGGGACCGCCGCCCGTCACCACGATGAATTCGCGATAATAGGTGGTAGCAGAATATTCCGAGCAGATCCGCGCGAATTTGCGCGCTTCTTCGTAGTAATGCGCATTGGCTTCGAGGTTCTTCTTCTGAACCTCGTTCTTGGCTGCCCATGCCTCGCCGCCGGGCTCTGGAATGCGCGCACCGCCGAACATGACGACAGTGGACTTGATGCCCCGGTCGGCCAGAATCATTTCAGGTTTCAGAAGTTCAAGCTGCAGCCGGATCGGTCGCAGGTCGCGACGGGTCATGAACTCGTCGTCCATGAAAGCGAGGCGATAGGCGGGAGCTTCGGTCTGCGGCGTCTGCGGTACGGTACGCGCCTGCTTGACCGCTTCCTCTGAATTCGGGAACGGCGTCCAGCCGGACTTCTCCATTGGGTTCATTCGTCTCACCTGCTCCTTCATTCTTGCCATTCAACGCATAACAGCATCCATTCTGGCGCTAAATGCTTAATCTGTCTCAAACGTGGCACTGCAATCGGATCATGAACGACATTGACCCTCATGGCGCCTTCGCTTAATCAATTGCCCAGCAAACAGGCTGGACCTATCCGCGCCAGCCTTCCGCCGCCCCTTCATGGAGATCGCACCTTATGACCAAGCCAGACCTCGCCTCCCTTGAGAAGACAATCGACAAGGCTTTTGACGAGCGCGACGGTGTCAACACGGCAACGCGCGGCGAAGTACGCGAAGCCGTCGAACAATCGCTCATTCTGCTCGACCGCGGTGAAGCCCGTGTCGCAGAAAAACAGGCGGACGGCAACTGGCATGTCAACCAATGGCTGAAGAAAGCGGTTCTGCTCTCCTTCCGCCTCAACCCGATGGAAGTCATCAAGGGCGGTCCCGGCCAGTCGTCCTGGTGGGACAAGGTACCATCGAAATTCGATGGCTGGACCGCCAACGAATTCGAAAAGGCAGGCTTCCGCGCCGTGCCGAACTGTGTCGTGCGCCACTCGGCCTATATCGCGCCCAACGCGATCCTGATGCCGTCCTTCGTCAATCTCGGCGCCTATGTCGATGAGGGAACGATGGTCGATACCTGGGCGACCGTCGGCTCCTGCGCACAGATCGGCAAGAACGTTCATCTTTCCGGAGGCGTCGGCATTGGCGGGGTTTTGGAACCGATGCAGGCTGGCCCAACCATCATCGAGGACAATTGTTTCATCGGCGCCCGCTCGGAAGTCGTCGAAGGCTGCATCGTGCGTGAAGGCTCGGTCCTCGGCATGGGCGTTTTCATCGGCAAGTCGACCAAGATCGTGGATCGTGCGACCGGCGAAGTCTTCTACGGTGAAGTACCGCCCTATTCGGTCGTCGTTGCCGGCACCATGCCGGGCAAGAATGTGCCCGGCGAAAACTGGGGCCCAAGCCTCTATTGCGCCGTCATCGTCAAGCGCGTCGATGAAAAGACCCGCTCCAAGACCTCCATCAACGAATTGCTGCGCGACTGAGCAACAAGCCAATGGGCAACAAGCCAATGTGCTGAAAAAAGGCGACGCTGACAGCGTCGCCTTTTCATTTGAAACTGGCCGCCCCATCGGATGGCACAATGCCTCTTATCGGGCAATCCGGAGAGACATTGACGCCATCCTCCGGGAGATTTCTTACCAGCCCTTCGGTTGCCCTGCGTATCCTATGTGTGAGGGGACGAACGCATAGAACACTTGCAGGACGACCGACAGGCTCAGCTATCGCAACGAATTAGTTCTGGTAGCTGGATGGGGAAGCGTCGCCAAAGCGATGAGCCGAACCATCCTGATAGACAGGTGCGGACTGACGAATTGCAGCCGGAGCCGTGTAATCAATGTTGCTGCGGGTCGAAGCAACCGGAGTTTCACCAGGAAGAATGAAAGCCTTGTCCTGAGCAGCCATTTCAGGAGGCTGGCCAACGAACGGGTTTTCGGCATAAGCAGCACCGGCGCTAAGAGCGACAGCAAGAGCGGCGAGAGCAAACTTCTTCATTTCTTCATTCCTTCTTTTCATAGCGTCCCCGCAATATCGGCACTTCGCGCCGACGAGATCGCGCCTCGAATTTACGGGGACTTTCGGTTAACTGGGCCTTCGTGGCCCGCCCCTTGGTGTCAGGCACATCTGGGAGGAAATGCACCGACACATGAGGGAATACATGCAATTTCGGTATTTCATTCATGCCCGATCCATTTGGACCGGAAAGACCAAAAGTCCGAACGGACTTTTAGTTCTGGTAAGAGGAAGGCGATGCGTCACCAAAGCGATGAGCCGAACCGTCCTGATAGACAGGAGCCTTGATCGAGGCAGAGCTGTGTAGTCGACCTTCTGGGAAGCGACCGGGGTGCGGTCGTTTGCATAAAGATCGGCAGGTTCACCGACATGTGGATTTTCTGCAAAAGCGGCACCGGCACTAAGCGCGAGGGCAGCGGCAGCAAGAACAATCTTCTTCATTTTCCTATCTCCTTGGAAAGTGGAGCGGCGTTTTGTTCGTCGTTCCGATGCACCTGAAATGGGTGACAGTGAGCGAAAGTTCCAGTCACGAAATTGTTTTCTTAATCACACATTTGTGCAGCCTAATATTTGGATGGCAGCGATTTCTCTTCTAAAAACACAACAAAACATATAGTTGATTGATATACCAGCATTCACGCAACTGTTATAAAGGACTTTTGTTCAAAAACACAAACAGTCTGTCTCAATATATTGTCCAATTATATTGAACAATGACACTATTCCTGAAAAATAGAGGATAGTTTGCGAACAGTGTGCATCACGGAAATAATCCCTGTTTTGCCGCTGGCATCAATCAATGGGTCAAATCAGCAAGCTCTAAAGAAAAGCCGCATCGAAATGCGGCCGACAACAGTTCACGGATTGACTGAAGCAGCGCTCATTCGAACGCTGCCGAGATTTAATTGTTTGCGACAGCGACAGAGCGTCCTGCGATGGAAACCCATTGACCGGAATTGGCTGGCGACTGCATCTTGATATAGCGATATGAAGTCTTCTCGACCGGCAACACCTCGTCGCGCAGATTGTCGAGGATGTAATCGCCATGATCGGTGCGCACCGTCAAGACGACATGCGGCTCGCTGCCCTGCACCATGGTGATGAGAAGCTGCGACGGGCTGATGCCCCGCGCCATCAGTTGCGCCCGCTTCATCAGGACATAGTCTTCGCAATCGCCCTTGCCGTTGACGGGAATGGTCCAGTAATCGCGCTTGCCGTAATTATCCTGATCGGAAACCGGTTTGATACGCCGATTGACGGCACTGCTGACCGATTGCAACAGCTTCATGCGCTGCGGGGTCAGCTTCATGGGCGGCAACACACGGTGTGCACCGCAATCGCGCCGATTGCGATCACAATAATCTTTGTGTCCATAAGGAATGCTTGTAAACCCGCCAGTTTCACTCCATTGCGCGGCCTTGGCCGGTATCGTCGTTGCCCCAAAGAACACCATCATGCCTGCTATCGCAGAAGTGACAAAACGCATGCGCTATTTCCCATTTTAAAAGAGTCCCCGTCGACCGGCCCTTTGCGGGTCTCGTTATCAACTTATTTTTAACTAACGATGACAGGGCACCTCCGGTCAAGGAAATTTCGTTCCCAAATTGAAACCGGGTGAGAAAAACAAGTGAAAGGCGAAAATCGCCTCTCCCGCGCAACCGCCGGAATTTACCCCGACTTCCTCCGAAACCGCTTCGCACTTTTCGGGATGCAGTTGTTTGCCACGCGCATCTTATTCCGAAAACCGCTTCGCACTTTTCGGGATGCAGTTGTTTGCCGCGCGCATCTTATTCCGAAAACCGCTTCGCACTTTTCGGGATGCGCTATAATCTCGCTATCAGACGATTCCTTTCAGAAGTCCCTATCTCATGCGTTTAGCCGTCAATCCCGCCGATAACCTTGCCGCCCTGATCCACTGCCCATCCGTAACGCCCGCCGAGGGCGGTGCGCTGACAGCGCTGGAAGCAATGCTGAAGCCGATGGGATTTTCGGTAGAGCGACCCGTTTTCCACGATGAAGGTACGCCGGATATCGAAAATCTCTATGCGCGCAAGTCGGGCAATGGCCCGCATCTCATGTTCGCAGGCCATACCGATGTCGTGCCGCCCGGCAATGAAGCCGACTGGAAACACCCGCCCTTCTCCGCCGCCATCGAAGACGGTATCATGTATGGCCGCGGCGCGGTGGACATGAAAGGCGGCGTTGCCTGTTTTGTGGCTGCAGTTGCCCGCCATATCGAACAGCACGGCAACATCAAGGGCAGTGTTTCCTTTCTCATCACCGGTGACGAGGAAGGTCCGGCCATCAATGGCACTGTCAAGCTTCTCGATTGGGCAAAAGAGCGCGGCGAAAGCTGGGATGCGTCCATCGTCGGCGAGCCGACCAACCCCAACGCGCTAGGCGACATGATCAAGATCGGACGGCGCGGTTCGCTCTCCGGCACGATCACCGTTCACGGCGTGCAGGGTCATGCAGCCTATCCGCATCTGGCCGAGAACCCGGTGCGCGGCATCACAACACTGGTGGACAGCCTGCTTTATCCGGCTTTCGACGAAGGCACGGCGAATTTCCAGGCCAGCAATCTGGAAGTCACCACCATCGATGTCGGCAATAAGGCCACCAATGTCATTGCCAACAAGGCAACCGCCTCGTTCAATATCCGCTTCAACGACACATGGACAGCCGAAAGCCTGCAGGCGGAAATCATTTCCCGGCTGGAAAAGGCTGCACGCGACAATCGCCTGCGCCCAGGGCGCGAAACGCCGATCAATTATGAACTGACCTGGCGCGAGCATCCGAGCCATGTGTTCCTGACCCGCGACGAAAAGCTGATCGGCACGCTGACGGCCTCCGTCGAGGCGGTGACCGGCAAGCGCCCGGAACTTTCGACATCGGGCGGCACGTCCGATGCCCGCTTCATCAAGGATTATTGTCCGGTGGTCGAGTTCGGTCTCGTCGGACAGACCATGCATATGGTTGACGAGCGCGTGGCCCTTGCCGACCTCGAAGGCCTGACACAGATTTATGAACGTTTCATCGCCGATTTCTTTGGGTAGAGCATAATCCCGAAAAGTTGCATGACTTTCCGCCGGGATTACGCGAAAATTGGGAATCTCATGCCAAGCCTGGATGATATTTTCAGATATTTCTGGGGCGTCTGGAAAATGATGCTCGGGCGCAAGGAAGGACTGACCTATCTCGACATTTCGGCCGAGGGCTTCTGGTCGTCCTTCTATGCGATAGCAATTGCGCTGCCGCCGCTCTTCGCAAGCTGGGTCGCCTATGCTGCGGATCTGACGGCAGGTCGCGAGGAAGCGGGCCTGCGCTTTGCCATCGTTACCCGCGCGGCCTTCGTGGACATAGCGGCGTGGATTATCCCGCTTGTCATCATAGGTCTTATCGCCAAACGGATCGGCATCGCCAAGCGTTATGCAGCCTTTGTGATCGCCACCAACTGGGGCAGCGCATTGCTCTCATGGATATTCGCACCGATCACGTTGCTGCAGCTGTTCTTCCCCGGCCGGTTCGACATCGCGACGCTGTTCGCCTTCATCATGTTCGGCATATCTATCGTGCTGAGTTATCGGCTGACATTCGTCGCACTGCAACGTCCGCACACCTATGCGGCGCCGTTCTACGCCTGCCTCATCTTTGGCTCGCTGTTCATGACCGTCCTGCTGCAGCAACTGCTCGGGATCGGTTTCGACCCGCACGCTTATTGAGCGAGATTGGCTCAAATACCTCGCTCTTGGAGCCTGAATCAAAAGCGGCATGTGTGTGCGAAAATGGTGATTTTCGAGTACCGGAGCGGAGCGTACTTAAAGGTACGTGAGCACCGGAACGCAGATAAATTGCCATTTGCAGCCACACAGGGCGTCTTTGGAACAGGCTCTAAAATGGAAAGGCGTAGTCGACGCCAACCAGATAAAGCCCATAGGGCGGGGCAACCTGGCCGCAAGCCTTGCGGTCACGCGCTTCGAGCGCGGCCTGCAGATCATCCGCCGTCCAGCGCCCGACGCCCACCTCCATCAGGCTGCCCGCAAAGGAACGCACCTGATTATGCAGGAAGGACCGCGCTGAAACACGCATTTCTACCATGTCGCCGTTGCGGGTGACATTGAGCCGGTCGAGCGTCTTGACCGGGCTCTTGGCCTGGCATTGGGTAGCGCGGAAAGTGGTGAAGTCATGCTCCCCAACAGCCGCTGTGCCGCCTCGTGCATCGCTCCGGCATCGAGCGGCTTCTGCACCCACCATGCACGCTGATAATTGATAGCCAGAGGCGCACGGCGATTATGGATACGGTAGAGATAATGCCGGGCGCGCGCGGAAAAACGCGCATCGAATGTGTCGGTCGTCTTCTCGACATTCAGAATGCTGATGCGTTCATCTGCCATCACCAGATGCGCATTGACCGCATCGCGCACCTTGCCCGCGCCCCAATCCTTTGCAAGATCGACATGGACGACCTGCGCGGTCGCGTGAACACCCGCATCGGTGCGCCCCGCAGCACTCAGCGTCAGGTCTTCGCCGCAGAACTTCTTGAACGCCAGTTCGATGGCATTCTGCACCGCATGGCCGTTTTCCTGCCGCTGCCAGCCGACATAGGGCGTGCCGTCATATTCGACAGTGAGCTTGTAGCGCGGCACTGCCTACAGAACCTTCGTGACCTGTGCACCACGCAGAAATTCCTGCGCAGGCAATGGCTTGCCGCCGGAGCGCTGCAGCGTGACGAGCCGCACAGCACCCTCGCCGCAGGCAACCGTCAGGCGATCATCCAGCACCGTGCCCGGCGCGCCCGAACCTTCGCCCAGCGTGGAGCGCTGCAACTTCACGCGCTCGACAGCGCCATTGATTTCCATCTCGCACCACGCGCCCGGAAAGGGCGACAGGCCGCGAATGGTGTTGTGCACATCCGTTGCCGGCTTCGACCAGTCGATGCGCGCTTCGGCCTTGTCGATCTTGGCGGCATAGGTGACGCCGTCTTCCGCCTGCGGCTGCAAAGCAAGGCTTTCGCGTTCCAGCGCGCCCAGCGCGCGGATCATCAGGTCGGCGCCGATCATGCTCAGGCGATCATGCAGTTCGCCTGCCGTCATGTCGGGCGTGATCGCAACCTTTTCCGCCATGGCGACAGGCCCGGTATCAAGCCCCGCATCCATCTTCATAATCATCATGCCGGTTTCCGCATCGCCCGCCATGATGGCGCGCTGGATGGGAGCAGCGCCGCGCCAGCGCGGCAGCAGCGAGGCATGGCCGTTATAGCAACCAAGGCGCGGCGCATCCAGAATGGCCTGCGGCAGCAACAGGCCATAAGCCACGACAACCGCAACATCAGCCTCGAGACTTGCGAAAACGTCCTGCTCTTCCGCACCCTTGAGGCTCTTCGGCGTGAACACCGGAATGCCGAACTGTTCGGCCTTTTCATGCACCGGCGACTTGGTCAGCTCCAGACCTCTGCGGCCTGCCGGGCGCGGCGGCTGCGTATAGGCGGCAACGACCTCATAACCATGACCGATGATGGCGGTGAGGATCGGCACGGAAAATTCCGGCGTCCCCATGAAAACGACACGCATTAAAGCACTTTCTTCGATGCCCGCTGGCTGGCGAGCTTCTTGAACTTCTTGATAACCATATCGCGTTTCAACTTGGAAATATGGTCGATGAAGAGCACGCCGTTCAGGTGGTCGATTTCATGTTGCAGGCAGGTGGCCATCAATCCATCGGCCTCCATGGACTGCGGCTTGCCGTCGGCATCGAAATAATCGACCTTGACCGTCGCGGGGCGCTCGACCTCCGCATAATAATCCGGGATTGAAAGACAGCCCTCTTCATAGGTACTGCGCTCGTCGGAGGACTGCACGATCGTCGGGTTGACGAAGACATGCGGCGCCTTCGGCTCGCCTTCCTTGGCAAGGTCGATGACGAGCATACGGATCGGTTCCCCACCTGAATGGCGGCAAGGCCGATGCCCGGCGCATCATACATGGTGTCGAACATATCGCTGGCGAATTTGCGCAATTGATCGTCGAAGCGTTCAACAGGCGCGGAAACCTGACGCAGCACGGGATCGGGAAGGATGATAAGCGGTTTTACAGACATGGGCTTTCACGTAATGGGTCGCGCGAGAATCGTCAATTCCACATTGCAAAATGTTCTTGTTTTGATCTCATCAAGGCGTCACGAATCAGTTAAGCTCCCTTCATGGAAAATCAGAACCTCTTGAATGAGCCGCTTCTACAGCTCGGCGCCACGTCCTTCACGCTCGGCAATATCCTGCTGGCGGGCATCGTCGTGCTTGTGCTCTGCCTGTGCGTTTTTCTCATTGCGGCGACACGTTCCGCACGGCTTCGCGCGGTCGCGGAAGCGCAGGCGGAGGACCGTGCCCGCGACGCGGAATTTCGCATGGCGGAAATCCTGAAGGCACAAGCCGAAATGCAGGGCCGGATGCAAACCATGGCGGAAGTGTTCGGCTCGCGGCAGGCCGAACTCAACCAGTCGATCCGCGAACGGCTCGACGGCATGACGCACCGCATCGGCCAGACCATGACCGAGCAGACCCGCTCGACGCATGAGAACCTTGCCAAATTGCAGGAGCGCCTTGCCGTCATCGACACGGCGCAGAACAATATCCAGTCGCTCGCCGGACAGGTGGTGCAGTTGCAGGCGATCCTCGCCAACAAGCAGACGCGCGGCGCTTTCGGCCAATCACGGATGGAGGCGATCATTGCCGACGGCCTGCCACAGGGCGCTTACGAGTTTCAGGCGACGCTTTCCAACAGCACCCGCCCCGACTGCTTAGTGCGGATGCCCAACAACGCGCCCTCTTTGGTGATCGACGCGAAATTTCCGCTCGAAGCCTGGAATTCCATGCGCGAAACGGAACAGCCGGAGGCGCGCAAGGCAGCCGTCGCCCAGTTCCGCCGCGACATGGAAGTGCATATCAAGGATGTCTCAGACAAATATCTGATCCCCGGCGAAACGCAGGATACGGCCTTCCTGTTCGTGCCGTCGGAATCGATCTTCGCCGATATTCACGAGCATTTCGAAGCTCTGATCCAGCGCGCGCACCGGGCGCGGGTGGTCATCGTCTCGCCTTCGCTGCTGATGCTGTCGATTCAGGTCATTCAGGCAATCCTGAAAGATGCCCGCATGCGCGAGCAGGCGCATGTCATTCAGGGCGAAGTGATCCGGCTGATGGAAGATGTCGGCCGCCTCGACGAGCGCGTGCGCAAGCTGCAAACCCATTTCGCACAGGCCAACAAAGATATTGACGATATTCTTGTGTCTTCCAACAAAGTGACCAAGCGCGGCGCAAAATCGAGGCGCTGGAATTCGGCCCTGCGCCCACGGAGGAACCTTCACGCCCACAGGCCAGACCGACCGAACCGGGTCAGCTACGCCTGCGCGTAGTGGATGAGGATTGATCCTGTTTTCCCTCGTCCATCGAGACGGTGCTACGCACCTCCTCAGGATGAGGGAAACGCGTAGGCCCTATCAACTATTGTCTGACTGGCCGGTCCGAATGCCCCAGATCGCGTTCCGGCCAGACGAGATCACGCACGCGCTGCTTCAACACCTTGGCTTCGGGAAAGCCGCCGTCGCGCTTGCGTTCCCAAATGAGTTCCTCCCTGCTATCCGGCATATGAACGCGGATTTCAAACACTCCACCCGTGCCCGGACGCAACGCCACTTCACCTAAGTCCTGCCCGAAAGTCTGCAACAGTTCCTGCGCCATCCACGCAGCACGCAGCAGCCAGCTGCATTGGGTGCAGTAGGTGATGGAGATATCCACTGCACCCTTCATCTTATTCAGACTCTGCCGCCAGCACGCTGATAAGCACTTGTTAGCTGCACCGCCAACATTGCGGATAAAAGCTTTTCCATTTCCGAAACGTCAATCCGGCCTTCAGCATATGCAGCGTCAGCAGTATCTAATGCCTCGAAATAAGGCACCCTGTTTTCTACAATTTGTTCTGGAATAGCAGGAGAACCTGGAAGAATAGCATCCAACTTAACACATAATATTAAATAAGATAAAGTTCTTGAAGTCCGGCCATTTCCATCCGAGAAGGGATGTATCAATTTAAGCGCCACATTACATATGCCGCCAGATGGATCGGGGTGGCTGTTTCCCAATTAGTATTCACATACTCGCAAAGATCTTCAACCAACTCAGCCACTAGATGCGCAGCAACTGGTTGATGTTTACTGCCCTGAATCTCGACTCCCGCCGGACGAAAATTTCCCGCATATCCGCTGAGTTCTGCAAGCGCCTCGCGTTGTAAACTTAAAATCAATGATACGCGAAGCTTGAATTGCTTTCGTTCGATAGCCTGAGCCACCACCTGCATGGCAACGTCAAATTGACGCAAGCCATTTCTAGCTTCCGTCTCCGCCTTTTTGAGGATCAGTTATGATCTCTGCTTCTAAAGCCACACTGTGACGCTGGCTTTCTGCTCCCCACCCATAGCAAAAGCTCCCCAATTTACCGCAAGACTGATTTTAGTTTATCAGCTTGATCATCGATCATAGCTTTGGTGATCAAATCATTCTCAAATTTCGTATTGCCATAGGCAAAACTACGCCGTTGCTGCTCTCGATCTTGTGTCGACTGTTTTATTGTCTTGGCAGCCTCGATAAGTATTTTTAATGCGTCCGTCATTGCTAACCCCTGATGCTTAGCCACATCATATCAGCCAAATCACATACCGATGGTTGCTCGATTTCGGCCAAAATCCAGCAACAAATGATAATCTACCTTAGTATCCCAATATGGCGACACAAAGTTGATCAATCATCGCCCATCTTGAGTGCCTGAATAAAGGCCTCCTGCGGGATTTCGACCTTGCCGAACTGGCGCATGCGCTTTTGCCTTCCTTCTGCTTTTCCAGAAGTTTGCGCTTGCGCGTCACGTCGCCGCCATAGCACTTGGCCGTCACGTCCTTGCGCAGCGCCGAGATCGTTTCGCGCGCCACGATGCGGCCGCCGATGGCCGCCTGGATCGGGATCTTGAACATGTGCTGCGGGATGAGTTCTTTCAGCTTCTCGCAGAGCGCACGGCCGCGCTTTTCAGCAGCCGTTCGGTGCACCAGCATCGAAAGCGCGTCAACCGGCTCTTCGTTCACGAGGATCGACATCTTGACCAGATCGCCCTCACGATAATCCGAAAGATTATAGTCGAACGAAGCATAGCCCTTCGAGATCGACTTCAGGCGGTCGTAGAAATCGAACACCACTTCGTTGAGCGGCAGATCATAGGTGATCATGGCGCGCGGACCGACATAGGTGAGGTCGATCTGGATGCCGCGGCGTTCCTGACACAGCTTCATGATCGCGCCGAGATAATCGTCCGGCGTCATGATGGTTGCCTTGATCCACGGCTCCTCGATGGAGGTGATTTTCACCACATCCGGCATATCGGCAGGGTTATGAAGTTCCTTCTGCGAACCGTCGATCATGTTCAGACGATACACAACCGAAGGTGCGGTCGTGATGAGGTCGAGATTGAACTCGCGCTCAAGACGTTCCTGAATGATTTCCAGATGCAGAAGACCGAGGAAACCGCAGCGGAAGCCGAAGCCGAGCGCCGCAGACGTTTCCATTTCGAACGAGAACGACGCGTCGTTGAGGCGCAGCTTGCCCATGGCGGCGCGCAGATCTTCAAAATCCGCTGCATCGACAGGGAACAGGCCGCAGAACACAACCGGCTGTGCGGGCTTGAAGCCGGAGAGCATCTTTTCCGTCGGGCGGCGATCTTCGGTGATCGTATCGCCGACGCGGGTGTCCGCCACTTCCTTGATCGAAGCGGTGATGAAGCCAAGCTCGCCGGGGCCTAGTTCGTCCACCTGAACCATCTTCGGCGTGAAGACGCCGGTGCGCTCCACCGGATATTTTGCGCCCGTGCCCATCATGCGGATGGTCTGACCCTTTTCAGCACGCCGTCGATGACGCGCACCAGAACGATGACGCCAAGATAGGAATCGTACCAGCTATCGACCAGCATGGCCTTGAGCGGCGCATTGCGGTCGCCTTCCTTTGGCGCGGGCAGTGCGACGATGGCTTCCAGCACATCCTCGATGCCAAGGCCGGTCTTGGCGGAAATATGCACGGCCTGCGACGCATCGATGCCGATCACTTCCTCGATTTGGCTCTTCACGCGCTCGGGCTCGGCAGCGGGCAGGTCGATCTTGTTCAGCACGACCACGATTTCGTGGTTGTTGTCGATGGCCTGATAGACATTGGCGAGCGTCTGCGCTTCCACGCCCTGGGAAGCGTCCACCACAAGAAGCGAGCCTTCGCACGCGGCCAGCGAGCGCGAAACTTCATAGGCGAAGTCGACGTGTCCGGGCGTGTCGATCAGGTTCAGCACGTAATCCTCGCCGTTCTTCGCCTTATAGGTAAGACGAACGGTCTGCGCCTTGATGGTGATGCCGCGCTCGCGCTCGATATCCATCGAGTCAAGAACCTGATCCTTCATCTCGCGCGTATCCAGCCCGCCGGTCAACTGAATGAGGCGGTCGGCCAGCGTCGATTTGCCGTGGTCGATATGGGCGACGATCGAAAAATTGCGAATATGGTCAAGTGGTGTGCTCATGCGCGCGATTTAACAGCAAGCCGCCAAATTTCAAAGGAGTATTCGCGCCAAAAGGCGGGAAAACCGGCAGCTTTCGCAATCGTGACAACAAGTCCCCTTTGCCTTGTGGCAAAAGGCGATAAATCACCGCTCGAATAGCGTGCTTTCATGCAGGAGTTTAGGATGAAGACCGAACCGAACGAAGTCCACAACAGGCCGAAACTGGTCACCGTTTTCGGCGGCTCCGGCTTTGTCGGGCGCGCGGTCGTAGCAAGTCTCACCAAGCGAGGCTATCGCGTGCGTGTTGCCGTGCGCAAGCCGGAAGTTGCCTATTACATGGCCCCGCTCGGCAATGTCGGCCAAATACAGATGGTGCAGGCCAATGTCCGCAATCGCGCTTCGGTCGAACATGTCGTCAAGGGTTCGGACCATGTCGTGAACCTCGTCGGCATCCTTGCTGAAAGCGGCCGCCAGCGTTTCAATACCGTTCAGGTGCTGGGCGCGAAGAACATCGCCGAAGCCGCCAAGGCCGCAGGCATCCGCATGACGCATGTGTCCTCGCTTGCAGCCGACGTCAATTCGCCATCGGATTACGCACGCACCAAGGGCGAAGGCGAAAACGTCGTTCTTTCCGTTCTGCCGGAAAGCGTTATCCTGCGCCCCTCGATCATTTTCGGCCCCGAAGACCGCTTCTTCAACCGCTTCGCCAACATGGCGCGCTTCTCACCGTTCCTTCCCGCTATCGGCGGCGGCGAAACGAAGCTCCAGCCGGTCTATGTCGGTGACGTCGCGGAAGCCGTTGCCCGCGCTGTCGACGGCAAGCTGATGCCTGGCGGTGTCTACGAGCTTGGCGGCCCGGACGTGCAGCCGTTCAAAAACTGGATGAAGGATATGCTCAAGGTCATCGGGCGCAAGCGCATGATTGTTTCCATGCCCTGGTGGGTGGCTCGCCTGCAGGCATCGGTTCTCAGCCTGCTGCCGAACCCGATGCTTACCAATGATCAGGTGACGCTGTTGAAATTTGACAATGTCGTTTCCGAGAAAGCCATCAAGGAAGGCCGCACGCTGGAAGGCATGGGCATCACGCCGGAAGGTGTTGACGCCGTACTGCCATCCTATCTGTGGCGTTACCGCGTGGCTGGCCAGTATACCAAAACCGGCTTTGCGTGAGCCGCAGCCAAAAGCGGAGATCAATAAGGGGCTTTTGAGGCCCCTTTTCTTTGGTTAGAGCATTTCCAGCAAAAGTGTGAAACGGTTTTGCGTAGGATAATGCGACAAAACTGCTCTAGTTCCAGATCAGCAAGGCAGCGAGGCCTGCGGAACCGACGATCAGACGCCACCAGGCAAACAGCTTGAAGCCATGGCGCGAAACATAGTCGAGCAGATAGCGCACGACGAAAACGCCCGAGATGAAGGCCATTACGAAGCCGACGCCAATCAGCGCGCCGTCGTTGAACGACAGGATATTGCGACTCTTGTAAAGGTCATAGGCAAATGCGCCTGCCATGGTCGGCATGGCGAGGAAGAACGAAAACTCCGCCGCCGAGCGCTTGTCGGCACCCAGCAGCAGCGAGCCGACGATGGTGGAGCCGGAGCGTGACACGCCGGGGATCATGGCCAGGCACTGGATGAAGCCGATGGCAAGGCACATGGGCAGCGGATAATCCATCACATCGTGATAGCGCGGACGCAGATTGAGCTGGTCCACCCAGAGCAGAATGAAACCGCCGATGATCAGCATGATGCAGACCAGCATCGGTGTTTCGAACAGCACGCTCTTGATGAAGCCATGCGCCAGCGCGCCGATGACGGCAGCGGGCAGAAAGGCAACCAGAATGCCAAGAACAAAGCGTCGCGTGCGGGCATCGCGAGGAAAATCAGTCAGGATTTTCAAAAGTTTTGCCGAATAGACAGTCAGAATGGCCAGAATGGCACCCAACTGGATCAGCACCTCGAAGGTCTTTCCTGTGGATTCAAAGCCGAGAAAATGGCCGATCAGCAGCAAATGCCCGGTAGAGGAAACCGGGATAAATTCGGTCAAGCCTTCGACAAGACCGAGAAACGCGGCTTCCAGCAGATTAAAACATCCATGAAGTCAGCACCTTAGAATAGTGGGCACGATGACGGTATCTGAGCCGGCTCGCATTAGCGGTTATGGAGACTAAAACGGGCACTTGCAGCGATTGCTTGTCTCACGCAGACATAGCCCTTATAGACTTTATATTCCGTTGAGGCGGCGTCGAATCGCTCGGTAGCAGGAATAGCCTGCTGCATGCGCAAACGCCAGCCGCCGTGCTAATCGCCGGACGTTCAATTCAAGCTTCAGTCGAGAGTATCGCGTCGATCATGCTTACGCTTTTCATCATCCCATGTCCTCGGGTTCGCGCTATGTGCGGCTCATCCTCGGCGAATATGGCGTTGAAGCGGAGCTGATCGAGGAACGACCGTGGTCGCGCCGCAAGGAATTTCTGGCGCTGAACCCAGCGGGGACCCTGCCTGTACTCCTGGCTGAAAACGACCTTCCGGTCGTCGGCGCGACAGTGATTGCCGAATATCTGGATGAAACGCGCGGCGCGTTGAAACGCAGCCGCCGCCTTCTGCCGGAAAGCCCGATGGAGCGCGCCGAAGTGCGTCGCCTCGTTGACTGGTTCCTATTGAAATTCGAAAATGAAGTGACCCGCCACATCGCCCGCGAACGCGTGTTCAAGCTGCAGATGGCGGCGGAGATGGGCGGCAGTGCGCCGGATTCGACCGCCATTCGCGCCGCCCGCACCAATATCCGTCAGCACATGAAATATATCGACTGGCTGGCCGCGACCCGCGACTGGCTCGGCGGCGCGCATCCAAGCTATGCCGACACGGCGGCAGCGGCCTCCATTTCCGTGCTCGATTATCTGGGCGAAATCGAGTGGGGCGAAACCAAAGCGGCGCGCGACTGGTATGCCCGCATGAAATCGCGCCCGGCTTTCCGCCCGTTGCTGTCAGACCGCGTGCGCGGGCTTGCCCCGGTGGCCCATTATGGCGACCTCGACTTCTAGTTTGAAGACAGACAAGCTGAAGCGCTTCCTGATCGAAGAGGCGAAGGCGGTCGGTTTCGATGCCGTCGCCTTCACCACGCCGGATGCAATTCCGCAAGCGCCCGAACGATTGCGCCAGTATATTGCCGATGGCCACCATGCCGACATGGAATGGATGGAGGAAACCGAGGCGCGCCGCAGCGATCCGAGCGTGCTGTGGCCGGAAGTCCGTTCCATCATGATGCTGGCCATGAATTACGGGCCGGATGTCAATCCCTCGCCATTCTGGACGAAAAGACCGCGCGGCAATCTCGGTCTATGCGCAGAACCGCGACTATCACGACATCATCAAGGGCAAGCTCAAGCATGTGGCAAGCCGCTTTGCCGCCCGCGCCGGGCAGGACGTCAAGGTGTTCGTCGATACAGCGCCCGTCATGGAAAAGCCTCTGGCTGCGGCTGCCGGGCTTGGCTGGCAGGGCAAGCATACCAATCTGGTCAGCCGCGAGCTTGGCTCGTGGCTGTTCCTCGGCTCGATCTTCACCACGGCGGAAATCCCGCCAGACGAACCGGAACGCGACCATTGCGGCTCCTGCCGCGCCTGTCTCGACGCCTGCCCGACCAAGGCTTTCCCTCGCCCTATCGCATCGATGCGCGGCGCTGCATTTCCTATCTCACCATCGAGAACAAGGGGCCGATTCCGCACGAATTCCGTAAACTCATGGGCAACCGCATCTATGGCTGCGACGACTGCCTTCCGTCTGCCCGTGGAACAAGTTTGCGCAGGCAACCAACGAAATGAAGCTGAAAGCGCGTGACGACCTGAAAGAGCCGCGTCTCAGCGACCTGCTGGCGCTGGACGACCCGGCTTTTCGCACACTCTTTTCCGGCTCTCCGGTAAAGCGGATCGGGCGCGACCGCTTCATCCGCAACGTGCTGATCGCGGCGGGCAATTCCGACGATACGGCTCTTCTGCCCGATATCGAACACCTGCTGGAAGACGAAGCGCCTGTCGTGCGCGGCGCAGCCATATGGGCCTTGAAGCAATTGGCCGATCCTGACCGTGTGGCTGAAATGCAGAAACGTCTGGCCTCATCGGAAGAGGATGTTACGGTACGGGCAGAGTGGAATACCGCATCGGCCCGAAAATCGGAATCGATTTTCGGAAAGCACGATGCGTAGATTCAGTGGATTAGAGCGTCCTTTGTGCGTCTCAAAGGACGCACGGCGCTCTATGGAGGAAGTTTGATGCGCATTTTTCTGTTCGGAGCCGGTTATTCTGCCCAAGCCTTTGCACGAAAAATGGCCAGTGAGGCGGAACGCATCGACGGGACCACGCGACACGAGCAGAAATTCCCGCTCCTTGAACAGGCAGGCATAAAGCCGATGCTCTTTGACGGCGAAACGCCCTCGCCCGATCTTCTGGACCGGCTTTCGCAATCGACCCATGTGGTCGTTTCAATCTCCCGGCGAGAGCGGCGATCCGGCGGTCGCCGTCGTTGAAGAAGCGCTTCGCCGTCCCGATAATACGATCCTCTGGATCGGTTATCTGTCGACGGTCGGCGTCTATGGCGACCATCAGGGCGCTTGGGTGGACGAGACCGTTCCCTGCAAGCCTGCATCCCGGCGCAGTCTGGAACGCGTTGAAGCCGAAGAAGCATGGGGACAATTGAGCGAACGGCACGGAACGCCGCTCGCTATCTCGCGCCTTTCCGGCATTTACGGGCCGGGCCGCAATGCCTTCGTCAATCTGGAACGCGGCACGGCACGGCGCATCATCAAGGACGATCAGGTCTTCAACCGCATCCATGTCGAAGACATTGCCGGTGCCTTGCGTTTTCTGGCGGGCACCAATACGGACGGCATTTTCAACATCACCGATAATGAACCAAGCCCGCCGCAGGATGTCGTCACCTATGCAGCCGAGCTGATGGGCGTGACGCCGCCGCCGGAAGTCCCCTTCGCGGAAGCCGACATGACCCCAATGGCGCGCTCCTTCTATGGCGAGAACAAACGGGTCTCCAACCAGCGCATCAGGGATCTCGGCTATGAATTTGCCTATCCCGACTACAAGGCGGCCTTTTCAGCCATGTGGCGCGACGATAGCTGGCGCTGAAGTCGCGCCAATGCTAAAAGCAGGTCTGCAATCGAACCGGGACAACACAGAATGAGCAGCACCGAACTCGCAACCAGATAAGCCGCAACAGCCTTTCCGACCTGTTGCGGCATCTGCCCCGGACCATTTCCTTAAAGCGCATCCCGAAAAGCGTGTGACGGTTTTCGGATGAGACGCGCGTTTTAAAGAAGGCAGATCGCCGCCCGAATTCTTTCTCGAGCGGATGCTTCGTCATGCCTTTTGATAACAAACAGACTCCACGCTGGAGTTATTCCCTGCCATTTGCGCTCGCGTTGATGGCTCCCTTCGACATTCTCGCCTCGCTGGCCATGGACATCTACCTGCCGGTCGTACCGTCCATGCCCGCCATCCTGCAAACGACACCCGCCATGGTGCAACTGACGCTCAGCCTCTACATGGTGATGCTGGGTGTCGGGCAACTGCTGTTCGGCCCGTTGTCGGACCGTTTCGGACGCAGGCCCATCCTGCTTGGCGGTGGATTGGTTTTCGCCCTCTCGTCCTTCGCTCTGGCGATCACCGACAATGCCACAGTTTTCATAGTGCTTCGTTTCGTACAGGCAACGGGCGCTTCGGCGGCACTTGTCGCCACTTTCGCAACGGTCCGCGACGTCTATGCGAAGCGTCCCGAAGGCGCGACGATCTACAGCCTTTTCAGCGCCATGCTTTCCTTCGTCCCTGCGCTTGGGCCGATTGCAGGCGCACTGATTGCGAAGGGCTTCGGATGGCGGACAATCTTCGCATTGCTGGGCGTTTTCAGTCTCGTCGTAACGTGGCGCGCCTTGCGCCATTGGCACGAGACACGTCCCACCAACAATGCGCCAGCAGCCAGAAGTCTCAGCCGGATCGTGAAGGACTTCGGGTTCTGGACCTATACGCTCGGTTTCGCGACAGCGATGGGCACGTTCTTCGTGTTCTTTTCCACGGCGCCGCGCATTCTGATCGAACGCGGCGGCTTCGGCGAGACCGGCTTCAGCTTCGCCTTCGCCAGCGTTGCCGTCGTCATGATCGCCGCCACGCGCATCCTGCCACGCCATACGCAGAAATGGGGAGCGCGTACCAGCCTCGCACTTGGCATGAGCGTGCTCGTCGCCAGCGCGCTCCTGCTTCTGGCGGGTGAGAAACTGCTGCAACCATCATTCACAAGCCTCATCGTCCCAATGTGGCTTGCCGCTATCGGGATCGTTCTCACCGCATCGATGACGGCAAATGGTGCGCTTGCAGCTTTTGACGACAATGCAGGCATGGCGGTGGCGGTCTATTTCTGCATTCAAAGCCTGATCGTCAGTCTCGCAGGAACTGCGCTCGTCATTTGCTGCCCGGCGACACGGCTTGGCCGCTAATCGCATTCTGCACAGTGATGCCTCTTGTGGTCCTGACCATGCTTGCAAGGTTGCAACGGAGCTGATCCAAATGCCGGTCGGCTGACACAAACAGCCGACCGGCATTGATGGCCCGTATTTCACACAGCATAATGTCGGCAGCTTTGCTGTTTGATTCGCAGTCACAGCGCCCTTTGGCAAACCATGGAATTGCCCCATGATCGCAAACAGATTGAAGAAGATCATTCTTGCAGCCTCGCTGGCCGCAATGATCGCGCCCGACTTCGTGCCAATGGCCATGGCGGAGGACATGCCCGCCAAACAGGCCTTCGGTGGCGAAGCGCTTCCCGTGCTGGCACAGCAGCCGCAATCTATCGGCTTTATGCCAAGGGATGCCTCGCCGGTGCCGTGGCGCTGCCGACCGACGGACCGAACTGGCAAGTCATGCGCCTTTCACGCAATCGCCGCTGGGGACATCCGCGCATGATCGGCCTTCTGGAAAAACTGTCCCGCGATGCAGCAAAGGACGGCTGGCCCGGCCTGCTCGTCGGTGACATCTCGCAGCCGCGCGGCGGACCGATGCTCACCGGCCACGCCTCGCATCAGGTCGGCCTCGATGCCGATATCTGGCTGACGCCCATGCCGAAGAAGCGGTTTACCGATGCCGAACGCGAGAGCGTTTCCGCCGTTTCAATGCTGAAACCGGATTCGCTCTATGTCGACCCGAAGAAGTGGACGCCTGCCCGCACGGCCCTCATCAGACATGCCGCAAGCTATCCGGAAGTCGAACGCATCTTCGTGCATCCCGGCATCAAGAAACAGCTTTGCGACACCGTAACCGGCGACAGAAGCTGGCTCGGCAAGGTTCGCCCCTATTGGGGTCACTTCTACCATTTCCACGTTCGCCTGACCTGCCAGCCCGGCTCGCCCCAATGCAAGCCGCAGCCGAAAGTGGCGGCAGGTGACGGCTGTGACAAGTCGCTCGCCTGGTGGTTTACCGACGAACCATGGAAGCCTGCAAAGCCATCGAAGGAACCGCCGAAAAGCCGCGTCCAGTGATGGTTTCGGATCTGCCCAAGGCCTGCGCCGCCGTCCTCAACGGTCCCGCGCCGAATTCGGTCGCCGATGTGACCTACGGCGTGCAGTAGAGGCTTTTGGCGCTTTTCAGGTCTTTGGCACTTCGCTATAGATTTAAAACGATTTAGAATGCCGGAGCGGTTCCTGTTATGACAAAATGATCGGAACCGCTCCAACTGTTTGTTTCATCGCATTTTCTGACGTAAAACCGTTTCACACTTTTGCTGGAAATGTTCTAATGACAAGGTTATCAACTCGTAAGGTTGCTCATTCATGACGGAACGCCTGCGCATCGCATTGATCGCTCATGACCAGAAGAAGGATGACATGGTCGCCTTCGCCAAAGCGCATGAGCAGGCTTTGGCCCGCTATGACATCGTGGCGACGGGCACGACCGGCGGGCTTATTCTGGATGCCTGCCCATCGCTCAGCATTCAGCGTGTGAAAAGCGGGCCGCTCGGCGGGGATCAGCAGATCGGCGCGATGATCGCAGAGGGTACGGTGGAAGTACTCATCTTCTTCATCGACCCCTGTCGCCGCTTCCGCACGATGTCGATGTGAAGGCGCTGACGCGCCTTGGCAGCGTCTACGACATTCCAATGGCGCTCAATCGTGCGACGGCCGAAAAGCTCATCAAAGCGCTTGATTGATCCGGCACGACCAACCAATAAGCGAAGACATGACCAGGGAGAGGACATGCAAGTGACTAGCCATGCCGAACAGGGTTTCCCGTTTCCGGTACTCGTCGGCGATATCGGCGGCACCAATGCCCGCTTTGCTATCCTGGTGGATTCCAATGCCGAGCCGAAGGAGTTTCCTGTTCTCCAGACGGCGGATTATGCAACCATCGATGAGGCGATACAGAGCGCCATTCTCGATCACACCTCGATCCGGCCGCGTTCCGCCATTCTTGCTGTGGCCGGTCCCGTCGACGGTGACGAAATCGACCTCACCAATTGCGACTGGGTCGTGCGTCCGAAGAAGATGATTACCGATCTCGGTTTCGAGGACGTGACCGTGCTCAACGATTTCGAGGCGCAGGCGCTCGCCGTCGTATCGCTCGGCAGCGATCATCTGGAGCAGATCGGCGGCAAGCCGGAAGAAGTGATCGCCACCCGCGTCGTGCTTGGCCCCGGAACGGGGCTCGGCGTTGCCGGTCTTGTGCGCACGCGCCATGCATGGGTGCCGGTGCCGGGCGAAGGCGGGCATATCGATATCGGCCCGCGCACGGAACGCGATTACCAAATCTTCCCGCATATCGAACGCATCGAGGGCCGCGTTGCAGGCGAACAGATCCTTTGCGGGCGCGGCCTGCGCAATCTCTATCTCGCCATATGCGCCGCCGACAAGGTGACGCCGACGCTGGAGACGCCCGCCGACATCACCTCAGCCGGGCTCGATGGCAGTAATGCGCAAGCGGAAGAAACCTTGCATCTGTTCGTCACCTATCTCGGTCGCGTTGCTGGCGATCTGGCGCTGGTCTTCATGGCGCATGGCGGCGTCTATCTTTCCGGCGGCATTCCGCAGCGCATTCTTGCCGCGCTGAAGGCTGGCGCCTTTCGCGAAGCATTCGAGGACAAGGCCCCGCACAAAGCCATCATGCGCGACATTCCTGTCCGCGTGATCACGCACCAGCTTGCGGCTCTCGCCGGGCTTTCCGCCTTTGCGCAGGCCCCTGCCCGTTTTGAAGTCGCAACCGAAGGACGCCGCTGGCGCATCAGAGCATGATTCCGAAAAGTGGGAACCGGTTTTCGGGTAAAGTCATGCTCAAGCAAAAATTTAGAGCGGGATGTTTTAAGCTGAACCATCATCCCGCTCTGAGCAGTAAAGCTTGAGGATGGTCAAGCCGCACGGATAACGTTATAGAAACGCTGCATGGGAATTGCCGCCGGCTTTTTCAGTGCAGCGTTTCCGTATGGGAAGTCGTATTTTTCAACACTAGCCTCCGATCTGCGGAGGCTAAGAGACAAAAAGCGCTTTGGCACGTGAGTCTATTCAAGAAGAAAAACAAGAAGATCGATACGGGCGAAGCCACCCGCGTAATCCGGCGCATGATGTCGGAAAACATCCGCGAATATAAGAAGAACTACATTATCGCCATTCTGGCATCGCTCATTGTCGGCGCATCGAATGGCGCGCTGGCCTATCTGATGAAGCCGATGATCGACAAGATCTTCTACGAGCAGAATCTCGGTCTCGTCTGGGTCATTTGCGGCACATTGCTGGCCATTTTCTTATTGCGCGGCTTTTCCGGTTACATACAGGCGGTGGAACTCGCCAAGATCGGCAACAATCTGGTCGCGCGCTATCAGAAGCGCATTTTCGACCATCTGATGAAGCTCGGTCTCGATTTCTACAACGATACACGTTCAGGTCATCTGGCGGCGCAGATCAACCAGAATGTTTCCGGCATTCGCGATCTTCTCAACATGACGATCTCGTCAATCGCGCGCGATCTCATTTCGCTTGTCGGCCTCGTCGGCACGATGTTCTATATGGACCCTATACTGTCCGTTGCGATCTTCCTGATCGGACCGCCGCTCATTCTGGCCGTTGCCTATATTTCGCGCCGCATTCGCTCCGTCACCCGCGACCTCGTGCATCTCAACTCCCATCTGCTGGGCGCGATGCAGGAATCGATTCAGGGCATTGCCATCGTCAAGGCCTTTACGATGGAAGATCAGCTGCGCGCCAAGATCGGCAAGCTTATCGACCAGTCCGAAGGCCGCAGCAACAAGATCGCCAAGGTTTCCGAGCGCACGACGCCCATTTCCGAAATGCTGGCCGGTTTCGCCGTGGCGGGCGTGCTGGCCTATAGCGGCTATCGCGCAATTCTCGAACAACAGCCCCCGGCGCAACCTTCGCCTTCATCACCGCAATGCTGCTGGCCTACGATCCGGCTCGCCGCCTCGCCCGCCTTCAGGTCGGGCTGGAAAACGCTCGTCAATGCGCGCATGATCTATGAAGTGCTCGATATCGAGCCGCGCCAGCGCGATCTTGCAAACGCCGTGGAACTGAAAGCAGGCCCCGGCGAGATTCGCTTCGAGGATATCCATTTCTCCTATAACGAGACCGCCCCGGTGCTGCATGGCGTCAGCTTTGTCGCCAAGGCAGGCGAAACCACTGCCGTGGTTGGCGCTTCGGGTGCGGGCAAGTCGACACTCATCAATCTCGTCCAGCGCTTCTACGATCTCGACAGCGGCAGAATCCTGTTCGACGGACAGGATATTGAACACGTCAAGAAGCAATCGCTGCGCCACGCCATCGCCTATGTCTCGCAGCAGCCCTATCTGTTCGAGGGCACCATTGCCGACAATATCCGCTATGGCCGCCCGGATGCGACGGACGAGGAAATCATCGAGGCGGCCAAGCTCGCCCATGCGCATGAATTCATCCTGCAACAGCCACAGGGCTACGATACACCGGTCGGCGAGAACGGCGTGACGCTCTCCGGCGGCCAGCGCCAACGCGTCTCCATTGCCCGCGCCATCGTGCGCAACGCGCCGGTTCTCCTGCTCGACGAGGCGACGTCCGCGCTCGACAACGAATCGGAAAAGCGGGTCCAGCAGGCGCTGGAAGGCATCATGCAAAACCGCACGACAATCGTGATTGCACACCGCCTTTCCACGGTGGTCAATGCGGACCGCATCGTGGTGATGGAAGCCGGTCGCGTGGTGGAGGAAGGCCGTCACGACGATCTGATCGCCATCCAGAACGGTGTTTATGCACGTTTCTATCAGTTGCAGAGCGGCAACGGCGATATCATCACCGAACAGACGGCAGAAGAATTGCGGACAGGAGAACCCCGATGAGCGGAGAAACGCAGAACAGCGAAATGGGCCTCGTCGTCGTCGGCGCTGGCGGGCGCATGGGACAAACCTTGATCCGCACTATCCAGACCATCGAAGGCGCGAAACTGGTCGGCGCTATCGAACGCGCCAGCTCTCCCCTTTTGGGCCGGGATGCGGGCGAAGTCGCCGGCATAGGCCCGCTCGGCGTAACGATCACCGACGATCCGCTGCCGGTCTTCGCCAAGGCGCAGGGCGTCCTTGATTTCACAAGCCCTACGGCAAGCGTGGAATTTGCAGGTCTCGCCGCGCAGGCGCGCATTGTGCACGTCATCGGCACGACAGGCTGTTCAACGGAAGACGAAGAGAAGATCCGGGCCGCTGCCCGCCACGCAACCATCGTCAAATCCGGCAATATGAGCCTCGGCGTCAATCTTCTGTCCGTTCTCGTGCAGAAGGCAGCGCAAGCGCTCGATCCAGCAGATTTCGACATCGAAATTCTGGAGATGCACCACAAGCACAAGGTCGATGCACCGTCCGGCACCGCGCTGCTTCTTGGCGAAGCCGCAGCCAGGGGCGTGATATCGCCCTGGCTGAAAACAGTGTCCGCGTGCGCGACGGCTACACGGGTCCGCGTGAAACGGGCTCTATCGGCTTTGCAACCTTGCGCGGCGGCTCGGTCATCGGTGATCACTCGGTGTTTCTTGCCGGTCCCGGTGAGCGTGTCGTTCTCGCATCATGCCGAAGACCGTTCGATCTTCGCACGCGGCGCCATCAAGGCGGCACTCTGGGCCTATGACAAAAGCCCGGTCTTTATTCCATGCTCGACGTTCTCGGGCTGAATGACTGATTATCTTTATTAACGGAGCGTTGCATATGTCTCGTACTCTCGTCCTGGTCCGTCACGGTCAAAGCGAATGGAACCTCAAGAACCTTTTCACCGGATGGCGCGATCCGGGCCTGACCGAACAGGGCCATGCCGAAGCAAAGGCCGCTGGCCAGCGCCTGAAAGCCGCCGGTCTCAAGTTCGACATTGCCTACACGTCAGCGCTGTCGCGGGCGCAGGTGACCTGCCAGCACATTCTCGATCAGCTCGGCCAGTCCGATCTCCAAACGATCCGCGATCAGGCTCTGAACGAGCGCGACTATGGCGACCTGTCCGGTCTCAACAAGGACGATGCCCGCGCCAAGTGGGGTGAAGAACAGGTCCATATCTGGCGCCGTTCCTATGACGTCCCGCCTCCGGGCGGCGAAAGCCTGAAGGACACTGGCGCGCGCGTCTGGCCATATTATCTGCACACGGTACAGCCGCATGTGCTGCGCGGCGAGACGGTTCTGGTCGCCGCACACGGCAATTCGCTTCGCGCGCTCATCATGGCGCTCGATGGCCTGACGCCGGAACAGATTCTCAAGCAGGAGCTCAATACCGGTGTTCCGGTCGTTTACCGGCTCAATGCTGATTCGACCGTCGCTTCGAAGGAAATCCTCGAAGCCTGATCGCCGTCTGGCTGTAAATTTGTCGGGCGCGCCCATGCGCCCGACGCCCTTTCAACGCGAAAAAGCATTGGCTGAAAAAGCTGGCTGAATGTCGAAAACGCGATTGACAGAGGCAGGTCGACCCCTTAGATGGGTCCTCGTCGCCCAGATGGCGGAATTGGTAGACGCACCAGCTTCAGGTGCTGGCGCTCGCAAGGGCGTGGAGGTTCGAGTCCTCTTCTGGGCACCATTTCCAAGTCTTCGGACCACTACCAAGGTTCTGAAGCATCCCAAAAGCCCGCGCAAGCGGGCTTTTTGCATCTCGATTGTTCTTGCAGCCGCTTCGGGCTTTTAGCCAAATTATTCAAACCAACAGATTTGACAGTCGATGCAGTTTTCTCCCTCCGAACGCGACGCTCTCTTTAAGTTGCTGAAATGGCGGCGCGATGTTCGTCACTTCAGCGATGCCCCTTGGACGACGGGATCGTCACAGTGTTGCAGGAAGCGATGGATTATGCCCCTTCAGTCGGCAATGCCCGCCCGTGGCGCGTGATCTCAGTCGAAAGTTCCGTAAAACGCGCAGCGGTGCACGATATCTTTCTGAAAGCCAACCGGTCAGCGGCACAGATCTATGAGGGGTCGCGCGCGGAGCATTACCGTGATTTGAAACTGGAAGGCATAAACGTTGCTCCCCTGCAGCTTGCCATTTTCACCGAAACGGCCCCATTGAAGGACATGGCCTCGGCAGACAATCCATGCCCGTCACTCTGGAACACAGCACGGCGATGGCGGTCCAGAATCTCAATCTGGCAGCAAGATCGTTCGGACTCGGTGTCGGTATGGTTTCCATTCTCGATCCACACGCAATGGAAACGCTTTTCCAAGTCCAGCCAAGCTGGTGCTTCAGCCTCTATCTTTGCATCGGCTGGCCTCAGGCTTCCCAGGCAAATGACGACACGCCTTTGCTCCACAAGAACGGCTGGCAGAAAAACAAGCCAACGGTCTGGCAACGCGCCTGACGACTGCCTGTTGCAAGGGATGGCCGCTATGCGCATTCTCGTCATATGAAAATCGGAGGCGAGATGAGCCATGCAACAACCGGATTATGATCGGGACTTTGGCGAAATCATCCGCTGGCTGCAGCAGGAAGGCCTGATTCTGCAAACAGACCTGGAAGGCAATACGGAGCTTTCCACCCGCGCTGAACGCACCGACCACAAAAGGCGCAAGGCGGCGGAAATACCTTCTGACAGCCCGCGACTATCCTGAACTGCTCTCAGCCTGTAAGGTACGCCCTGCGTGGCGGGCTTTTCTGGGAGGAAAATCATGCGACGGATCATTGTTGGAACGTTTCTGAGCCTCGACGGCGTGATGCAGGCGCCGGGTGGACCGGAAGAGGATCGTACCGGCCAATTCAAGTATGGCGGCTGGACAGTACCCTATTGGGACGATGTGGTTGCCGGAGCCATGGGCGAAAGCTTTTCCAAGCCGTTCGACCTGCTTTTGGGCAGGCGCACCTATGATATTTTGCTGCCCACTGGCCGCATCAGGTGACAGACCCAAACGCCCCCGGCTTCGTGCCCGGCGAAGGCGAGATCGCCAGAATGTTCAACGAAGTGACGAAATATGTCGCGACGCACAGGCCGGAAAGCCTGAACTGGCAGAACAGCGAACTCTTGGGCGATGATATCATCGCTTCATTGAAAGCCATCAAGGCGACCGAAGGTCCCGACCTGTCAGTCTCGGGCAGCAGCGAACTCGTTCATCAGTTGCTTGCCAGCGATCTGGTCGACGAGCTGCGGCTGCTGATCTATCCGGTCGTCCTCGGCAAAGGAAAGCGCCTGTTCGACGGTCAATCCATGCCATCAGCTTTCAAGCTGGTCAGCTCCACCACATCGCCCAGCGGCGTTATCATTGCCAATTATCAGCGTTCAGGCGACCTCAAGACCGGTTCTTTCGCGATGGAAAACCCTTCGGAAGAAGAAATCGAGCGACGCAAGAACCTTTCCTGATTTCAGCCGGCTTCCGAACTGCTGGAGCAGAGTGCCTGTCTCCTTGGGCTTGGCTTTGTCAACAACCCGATGAGTTGGGCCTATTGCGTTGATCGCGCAATTGGCGGCACAATCCCGTGTCCTTAATTCATTTGCTTACAATTATAATAACGGGGAGCCAATATGCGCCGAAGAGGCTTGCTGAATTTGGCAGAAACAGAACGCTTTACGGCCTGTTTCTGTTCTGCGCTGTCTGCGCCATTGCAGGCAGTCTCATGAGTTATAGTGGTGAGGATTCGGCATGGCGCTGGCTGCATTATCTGACCAAGCCAACCGCAACCCTGCTACTGCTCGCCGCCGTTCTGTGCGCTGGACACCCCAAATCAAAATCCTATGGCTTCGCGGTCGCCTTTGGACTGGCTTTTGCTGCACTCGGCGATTTCTTTCTGATGCTGCCCGGCGATTATTTCATGGCGGGCCTGATCTGCTTCCTCATCACCCATTGCGCTTACATTTATGCACTTTGCCGCCATGCGCGCTTTGCAGCGCATAAGGGCATCTTCATCCTTTTCGCCATCGCAGCCCTCGCTATCATAGCGGGCCTCTGGTCGTCGCTGCCGACATCGCTGAAAATCCCGGTCATCATCTATGCCGCCGCCCTCGGCGTCATGGCGGCACAAGCCATGAGCCGCGCAATCGGCATCACGCCGGAAACGCCGCAACGCTACGCCGCCTGGCTCGCCGCGGCAGGTGGCCTCTTTTCATGGCAAGCGACACACTGCTTGCCTACGGGCGGTTCAGCCTCGACATTCCGCTAAACGGCCTCTGGGTACTTGCGACATATTATACCGCACAATTCCTCTTTGCCCGCTCGACCGAGGATTTTGCCTATGGCGACTGAAGAACAGGCATTGCAGCTCTCATTCGAGCGCCTGCGTCACGCATGGCTTGAAGACCGCCCTGCCTATGAACAGCGTCTGGACGACCTGAAGCGCCTGCGTGAGCGACTCGAGGCAAGGCTGGATGAAATGGCGAAGGCCATCAGCGCAGATTTCGGCAATCGGTCGCTGCACGAAACCCTGCTCGGTGAAGCCAGTGTCGTCTTTGCCGAAATCGACGATGCGCTGCACAACCTCAAGCGCTGGATGAAGCCGAAACGCCGCAAGGCGGGCTGGAAAATGTGGCCGGCCAAGGCAGAAATCCGTTATGTTCCGCTCGGTGTAGCGGGGATCATCGCGCCATGGAATTATCCGGTCAATCTGGCGCTGTCACCGCTTGTCGCGGCTATCGCAGCCGGAAACCACGTTTTCCTGAAACCGTCCGAACACACACCGCGCACTGCGGAATTTCTGCAAAGCCTGCTTTCAGAAGTGTTCTCGGAGGATCGCGTCGCGGTGGCGCTTGGCGATGCATCGCTTTCCGCGCAATTCGCGGCGCTACCATTCGACCATCTCTTTTCACCGGCTCGACAGCCGTCGGGCGCAAGATCATGGCTGCGGCCGCACAAAACCTGACCCCGGTAACGCTTGAGCTCGGCGGTAAATCGCCCGCTATCGTCAGCGAAAACGCCAACCTCAAACGCGCCGCCCGCGCAATCGCGACGGGAAAATTCTTCAATGCAGGGCAAACCTGCATCGCACCGGACTATGTTTTGATCCACCATAGCAAACGCGACGATTTCGTGAATCTTCTGCGTGCCGAAATGCAAACGCGTTACGATGGTGGATCAGCAGACAAGGACCGCACGACAATTATCAACGATGCTCAGGAAGCAAGGCTGTCGAAACTGCTGGCCGATGCCATAAACAAGAGCGAGGCCGTCATTGAGCTTCTAGCGAACTCTAATCAACCGCGATCAATGGCACCCGCACTCGTGTTGGAACCTGCCACCGACAGCGCGATCATGCGGGAGGAGATTTTCGGACCGCTTCTGCCAATTGTCAGTTATCGCCTGCTCGACGATGCGACCGACTTCGTTCTCAAGCTTGATCGTCCACTGGCGCTTTACTGCTTCAGTGACAATCCCGCGGAGATTGAAATGATGCTCAGTCGTATTGTGGCTGGCGGCGTCTGCGTGAATGATACACTCTATCATTTTGCTTGCAGCAACCTGCCATTCGGCGGCGTGGGTGCAAGCGGCATGGGCCAGTATCATGGCCATGACGGCTTTCTGACCTTTTCCAAGGCGATGCCGGTCCTGACCAAATATGCCCCTGCCCCGAGCGACCTCATCAAGCCGCCCTATACCGGCCTCACCGACAGGCTGATCCGCTTCATTGCAAAGTAGTCCCCTAATTGTGTAGGAGTTGCTATTCAAACAGGGGCGCAATCTGTCTATATATAGAATGCTGCAATACAGTTTCAGACGGATTGCCGGTTCATCTCACCGGCTCGTATCGTAATCTTTCGGAACCGAATACCTGACAGGTGAAAAACGGGTGCTGAAAAGAAAGAACCAAACCGGATATCGAAGTCCATCCTGACTGCGATCCGGAACAGGCCGGGTTTCAGGCCGCTCAACGCCAATATTACCGGCGGTGATATCGTCATTGCATCCTATAATGTCCACAAATGCATTGGCATCGACAAGCAGTTCAATCCGCAGCGCACGGCTGAAGTCATCAGCGAAATCGACGCGGACGTCATCGCCCTGCAGGAAGCCGACAGGCGTTTCGGCGAGCGTTCCGGCCTGCTCGATCTGGGTTTGCTTGAGCGCCGTCATGGACTCATACCTGTTCCCATTACAGCAACAATGCCCAAGGGCCACGGCTGGCACGGTAACGTGCTTCTGTTTCGCGAGGGTGTGGTACGCACGTGCAGCTCAAGCTGCCCGGTGTCGAGCCGCGCGGCGCTCTGGTCGCGGACCTGCAATTTCCGGCAGGGCCTCTCCGGGTGATTGCCGCGCATCTTGGTCTCTTGAAACGCTCCCGCGAACAGCAGGCCGAAAGCATCCTGACTGCCTTGCAGGAGGCTGACACACTGCCGACCCTGCTGATCGGCGACCTGAACGAATGGCGCGTCGGCAAGCGTTCGTCGCTCGCTGCCCTTATGCCGACATTCAATCACGTCGCCACAGCAGTTCCGAGTTTCCCGTCGCGGTTCCCGGTTTTGCGCTGGATCGCGTATTGGGTGCACCGCACAATCTGGTTACATCGGTTGAAGTACACAACACGCCGCTTGCGCGTCTGGCATCCGATCATCTGCCTATCAAGGCGCATCTCGATCTCAAATCGGCAACGAACCTGCTGGAAGAATACAGCCCGGAAATATTCACGAGCAAAACGGGATAATATCTACAAATAAGGCGAACCCAGCCAGATTATCCGGTCCAGCAAGCGCTCCAGAAAGGGTCGGCTTTTCAGACGCGCGAGATTGACCTCGCGGCTGTCTTCTATCGCCTTGCCGATACGCTCCTCCACCCGGCGCGCCACATCGCGGTCGAGGATTTCAAGATCGACCTCGAAATTGAGCCGCAGCGAGCGCGGGTCGATATTGGACGATCCGACATAGGACCATGCGCCATCGATGGTCATCAGCTTGGAGTGATTGAAAGCGCCACCGGCCCGCCAGATACGACAGCCATCCTTCAATAGCTGGTCGAACTGGGCGCGCATGGCACGGTCCACCAGCTTCAGATTATTGACGCCCGGCACGACGATATCCACCGACACGCCGCGCCGCGCCGCCGTCACCAGCGCGCTGATCAATTCGCGGTCCGGCAGAAGATAAGGCGTCATGATGAGAATATGCTGCTCGGCAATCGAAAAGGCGCCCATCATCATGCGCTGGTTGGTTTCCACATTCTTGTCGGGACCTGACCCGACGACACGCACCAGCGTTCCTGTCCCCGGCGGATTTTCCGGCGGCGCTATCTTCCAGGCCCCGCCGGTCAGGAGTTCGCCGGTGGCAAAGCGCCAGTCTTCGGATGCAAGATGAAAAGATCGGCAACTGCCGGACCTTCGAGCTTGAAATGCGTGTCGAAGGCAACCCCGTCGCCTGCTATTGCACGCACGAAACCCGCACGAATATTCATGCCGCCAGTAAAGCCGATCTTGCCGTCAACAATTAGGATTTTGCGGTGGGTGCGTAGATTCGCATAAGGCAGGCGCAACCCGATGATGATATTGCCGTTGAACACATCGACGGCAACGCCTTTCTCCTTCAGAAGCTTGACGATGCTTGGAAACGAATAGCGCGCCCCGACTGCATCGACCAGCACCCGCACCTCCACGCCGCGCCTGACCGCCTCACCCAGAGCATCGGCAAACTTTTCGCCAATAGCATCCCGGTCAAAAATATAGGTTTCCAGCATGATGCTGCGGTGGGCCTTGCCTATGGCGTCGAGCATTGCCGCATAAGCTTCGTCACCCGTTTCCAGCATCTCGATACTGTTGCCGCTGGTGAAATCATAGAGGCTGACCGCATCACCCAATATCTTCATCGCCCCGAACTGGCGTCCAAAGGCGGCGCGCACCAGATCGTTTGTCGTATCGAAGTGCGACAGGTGATAGAGCGCGATCTTGCCCATATTGGCGCGCTGGTGGGTGAGCGTCGAACGGCGGATGCGGTTCACACCCGCAATGGCATAGACCACCGCTCCCACTATAGGCGACAGCACGATCACACCTACCCAGCCGATGGCGGTGCGCACTTCTTCCTTGGTCATGGTCGCATGAATGGCGGCAATCGCGCCCAGAACGCCCGAAAGAACGAACAGGATATGCGGCCAGTAGTGGGAAACGAGATCGAACATCAAACGAACTTTAAGCGGAAAACGACTGCAATAGCAAAGAGATATAATGCGGCGCAGACCAAACGAACAGTGGGCGCAATAACGCTCCGGTCTGCCCTGCACAAAAGCTGGTCAAATTCAGTACACGCCTTATATTGTTCACAAGGTATTTAAAATTTGAGGGACGTCTCATGGCAACAGCTCATAATGATTTCGACCGCCCGACCTTTCCAAAGGAACTTTCCAGCAAGTGGGGTTGGTTCGTCGCCCTGGGGTGGCGCTGCTGATTCTCGGAGGTATCGCCTTCGGTAATCTCGTTCTGGCCACCGTGGTCTCAGTCTACTATGTGGGCCTGATGATGCTGATCGGTGGCGTCATCGAGATCATTCACGCATTTGGCGTCAAAACCTGGGGCAGCTTCTTCTTCTGGCTCCTGAGCGGCCTGCTTTATACGGCAGCCGGTATTGTCGCCTTCATCAATCCCGTGCTGGCCGCCGGTGTGCTGACCTTCCTTCTGGCGGCAGCTCTTCTCGGTTCCGGTGCTTTCCGCATCTGGCTCGGCTTCAAGTCGAAACCATCCTCCGGTTGGGGCTGGATCGTCGCCGCCGGTGTCATCACCATGCTTCTAGGTCTCATCATCGCCATGCAATGGCCGGTCAACAGCCTGTTCATCCTTGGTCTCTTCCTGGCAATAGACCTGATCTTCCAGGGCTGGTCCTTTATCGCTTTCGGCCTTGGCATCAAGAGCCGATAAGCATCACACATTGCTGGCAAAGCGGCGCATACTGCGCCGCTTTTCATTTGAACTCGACCTTTCGGCCAAGTCCTGCTAGATGCTGCCCAACATCTTCGCGGCACGCTTTCACGCGCAGCCCAACATTTCGCCATCACGAGTTTCTTCATGCCCGCTGACCATCCCGTTTCCAAGCGCCGCACATTCGCGATCATCGCGCACCCGGACGCCGGTAAGACCACGCTAACCGAAAAACTGCTGCTGTTCGGCGGTGCCATCCAGCTTGCCGGTGAGGTGAAGGCCAAGAAAGACCGCATCCAGACCCGTTCGGACTGGATGAACATCGAGCGGGACCGCGGCATTTCCGTTGTCACCTCGGTGATGACCTTCGAATATAAGGACTGCATCTTCAACCTGCTCGATACGCCGGGCCACGAAGATTTTGCCGACGACACCTATCGCACGCTGACGGCGGTGGACAGCGCCGTCATGGTCATCGACGCCGCCAAGGGTATCGAGCCACGCACGCTGAAACTGTTCGAAGTCTGCCGCATGCGCGATATTCCCATCGTCACTTTCGTCAACAAGATGGACCGCGAAGCACGCGACCGCTCGAAATCCTCGATGAGATCGAGGAAAAGCTGGCGCTCGACACGGCCCCTATCACCTGGCCTATCGGCTCAGGCAAAAGCTTCGCAGGCACCTTCGACCTGCATAACGATACGATGCGCCGTCAGGACAGTGAAGAGCAGCCAACCAAGGTCAGCGGCCCGGAAGAAGCAGCCGCACTCCTGCCTGAAAATGAACGTGAAGCCTGGCTGGAAGGCGTGGAACTGGCGCGCGGCGTCTGTCGTCCGTTCGATCTCGCCTCCTTCCGCGAAGGGCACATGACGCCGGTTTATTTCGGTTCGGCATTGAAGAATTACGGCGTGCGCGACCTGATCGAAGCTTTCTGCGATTTCGGCCCCTCGCCGCGTGACCAGCAGGCAGATACGCGTATGGTCGGTTCGACCGAAGACAAGATGACCGGTTTCGTGTTCAAGATTCAGGCCAATATGGACCCGAACCACCGTGATCGTATCGCATTCCTGCGCGTTTGCTCGGGCAAGCTGTCGCGCGGCATGAAGGCCAAGCTGGTGCGGACGGCGAAGCCCATCAGCCTGTCTGCACCGCAATTCTTCTTTGCGCGTTCACGCCAGATCGCCGACGAGGCCTTTGCGGGCGATGTGGTCGGCATTCCGAACCATGGCACGCTGCGCATCGGCGATACACTGACCGAGGGCGAGGATATCCTGTTCCGTGGCGTGCCGAACTTCGCGCCGGAAATCCTGCGCCGCGTGCGTCTGGACGATGCAATGAAAGCCAAGAAGCTGCGTGAAGCGCTGCAGCAAATGGCCGAAGAAGGCGTCGTGCAGCTTTTCGTGCCAGATGATGGCTCCCCGGCCATTGTCGGTGTCGTCGGCGCTCTCCAGATCGACGTTCTGACCGAACGCCTGAAAGTGGAATATTCGCTGCCGGTCGGTTTTGAAATGTCGCGCTTCTCAGTCTGCCGCTGGATTACGGCGGACGATCCGGACGAACTCGACCGCTTCATCGCGTCTCATCGCGCTGACATTGCGCATGATCTCGACAATGATCCGGTTTTCCTGGCGCAGAACGGCTTTTCGCTCAATTATGAAGCCGAGCGCTGGAAAAATATACGCTTTGCAGCCATCAAGGACTATCAGGTCCGCGACAAGGCCTGATACGGTAAGGCGGTATGACCGATCCTGTTCTGGCCGCTCTCGATCTGCCCGCTACGTTGCTGCAACGGCTTACAGGTTACAGCAGCCATCAGGATGAACTTGGCTGCTCGTCCGCCAATGTCCTGCTTCTCGATCATGACGAACGTGATCCGCTCGTTCTGAAAATCGAACCGGCAAGCAACGTCAGCGAACTTGCCGGTGAATGCGCCCGGCTCGAATGGCTCTCAATGCAGGGATTGCCCAGCCCCAGAGTTGTCGCCTACGAAACGCAGGCTGACCGCCACTTTCTTTTGATGACGCGCCTTGCCGGATCGGATCTCGCTTCATTTGTCAGCATCCTCCGGGCAGACCGCATCATCTCCATTCTGGCAGCCGCCTTCAAGATGCTCCACAGCGTCGATCCGCCGCTTGTCCCTTCGACCACCGGCTCGACCGTCGCATTGAAGATGCACGCAAACGCGTTGAAGCGGGTGCAGTCGATGAAGATGATTTCGATGATGAGCGTGAAGGGCGCAGCGCCGAAGACCTGTTCTCGGAACTTTGCCGCCTGAAACCGTCACAGGAAGATATTGTCGTCACCCACGGCGATGCCTGCCTGCCAAACTTTATGGCGAGCGACGGCGCCTTCACGGGCTTTATCGACTGCGGCAGGCTCGGCCTTGCCGACCGTCATCAGGATCTGGCGCTTGCTTGCTGGAGTATCCGCCATAATCTGGGCGACGAATGGGTGAAGCCCTTCCTCGACATTTATGGCGGTCTGGCAATCGACGAAACGAAAATCGCCTATTACCGTTTGCTGGACGAGTTTTGACCGGACCGGCGCTTCGACCACATTCGAAACACCGGTTCCATGCTCAGATAGCTGCTGCCTCGGCACCAACCGGATGCACGGTACGGAACCCGACCGCGACACGATTCCAGACATTGATCGTGTTGATGGCCATGCTCAGCTTCACGATTTCCTCATCCGTGAAATGCGCTTTCAGCGCCTCGAAATCTTCGTCCGGCGCACGCGTCTGCGCAAGCAGTGTCAGGGCTTCAGTCCAGGCCAAAGCAGCCCGTTCGCGTGGCGTGAACAAAGGCGATTCCCGCCAAGCTGCCACAAGGTAAAGACGCTCTTCTGTTTCACCCGCCTTACGGGCATCGCGCGTATGCATATGAATGCAATAGGCGCATCCATTGATCTGCGATGCCCGAATGCGAATGAGCTCGTAAAGGCTATATTCCAGCCCGGCCTCTGATACGGCTTTTCAAGCGCGATCATGGCCTGCATGATCTTCGGTGCCAGTTTGTAGGAACGAGTCTCGCTTCCATTATATGTCTCCTTGAGAGTTACGACCTATCGTCGCTCACTATCAAGACGAAACAGACCACCCAAATGTGACATGCACTGCGGAAAAATTATGTGTTTGCTTCAAGAAGCCGCTCGGCAATCTTCTCTGCCAGCTTTTCAGCCACTTGTTCCTTGCTCATTTCCGACCATTCCTCAATGCCGGTCCGACTTAGAATACGGACATGATTGCGATCGCCGCCCATGACACTGCTGCCATCCGGGGCATGCGAAACATCATTAGCAACAATCCAGTCCGCACCTTTCTTTTCAAGCTTGCGCAGCGCGTTTTCAGTCACGTCCTGCGTTTCCGCTGCAAAGCCCACCACAAGACCGGGGCGCTTGTCGCTATGGCCGACACCGGCCAGAATGTCCGGGTTCTCGACCATGGCAAGCGTCGGAGCGCTTTCGCCAGGTTTCTTCTTGATCTTCTGCCCAGTTTCATTGGCCGTGCGCCAATCGGCAACCGCTGCAACCATCACCGCCGCATCGGCGGGCAGATGCCGCTCTACAGCCGCCTGCATTTCACGCGCCGTCTCGACATGGATGACATCCACACCTTCAGGATCGGGAATAGTGACCGGACCGGACACCAGATGCACCGTCGCGCCAAGCCGCGCCAGCGCTGCCGCAATGGCATGGCCCTGCTTGCCCGACGAACGGTTGGCGATGTAGCGCACCGGATCGATCGGCTCATGCGTAGGGCCAGAAGTCATGACAATGGTTTTGCCCGCAAGCGGCTTTTCCTGCGGTGCGAGCAGGTTTTCGATTGCCGCGACAATCGCCAGCGGCTCGCCCATTCGTCCCGTTCCCGCTTCGCCGCTTTCCGCCATCTCGCCCTTTTCCGGCCCGATGAAGCGAACGCCATCCTTCTCGAGAGTCAGGCGGTTGCGTTTTGTCGCGGATTGTCCCACATGGCCGGGTTCATGGCGGGCGCGATCAGCAGCGGAACCTTGCGGGCCAGCAGCACCGTGCTTGCAAGATCATCCGCAAGTCCATGGGCCATCTTCGCCATCAGGTCAGCCGTCGCAGGCGCGACGACGATCAGATCCGCATCGCGGGCAAGCCGGATATGGCCGACATCCTGCTCATCCTCACGCGAGAAAAGATCGGTAAAGACATGATCGGCAGAAACTGCGCCAATGGTCAGTGGTGTTACGAATTGCTGCGCTGCCGCCGTCATTAACGGGCGGACATGCGCACCACGCTCACGCAGACGGCGGATCAGGTCCGGCGTCTTGTAGGCGGCAATGCCGCCGCCAATGAGAAGGATGCGTTTACCGTCCAGCAATGCCATGTGTCGCCGACCTCTCAAAAGAGAATAGTTTCACAGCCAGATATAGAGCTTGATCGCTATGGCTGCGAGTGCAATCGCAATCACGCCCTGCGCGATGCGGCCCCAGCGTGAATGCCGGGCTTCGGCCCGGCCAATGGCTTCCGCCGTTGCCGCATCGAAGCGCAATCCATTTGCGGCCATGTCGTCCAGCGCAACGGAAACACGCTCGACACGCGCCACGAGTTCCGGCGTCTTGCGCGTGAAATGCAGCAGCGCATAAGCGCTGTCCTTCGCATCGAGCAACATGCCCTGCGGCCCGAGATTTTTGGCGATCCAGTCACCCACGACAGGTTCGGCTGCCTTCCACATGTTGAAATGCGGGTCGAGCGTGCGCGACACGCCTTCCACCACCACCATGGTTTTCTGCAACATCAGGAGCTCAGGCCGGGTTTCCATATCGAAAAGCTCGGTCACTTCGAACAGAAGCGTCAGGAGCTTCGCCATGGAAATGGTTTCGGCGGGCTGGCCGTGGATTGGCTCGCCAATGGCGCGAATGGCCTGCGCAAAGCTTGCCACGTCATGGGTGTGCGGCACGTAGCCTGCTTCGAAATGCACCTCTGCCACGCGCATGTAGTCGCGGGTAATGAAGCCGTAGAGAATTTCGGCGAGGAAGCGCCGCTGCTGCTTGTTGAGCCGCCCGGTGATACCGAAATCAACCGCAACAATCAGCCCCTGATGATCGACGAACAGGTTGCCCGGATGCATGTCGGCATGGAAAAGCCGTCACGCAGCGTATGACGCAGGAAGGACTGGATCAGCGTTTCAGCAAGCTTCTTGAGATTGAAACCCGCGGCTTCAAGCGCCGAAACATCAGACATCTTGATGCCGTCGATCCATTCGAGGGTCAGCACATCGCGACCTGTACGTTCCCAATCGACATTGGGAACGCGGAAACCCGCATCGCCCTTGATGTTCTCGGCGATCTCGGAAAGTGCCGCCGCTTCCAGACGGAGATCCATCTCGATACGCGTGGTCTGCTGCAGCGTCTCGACAACCTGCACCGGCGCAGGCGGCGCGTGAAGGGAACGTGGCGTTCCTGCATACGCGCAACCATATAGAAGCCTTCAAGGTCGCGGGCGAAGCGGTGGCGAACGCCCGGACGAATGACCTTGACCGCCACTTTCTGGCGCGATCCGTCCTTCATGACTTCCGCCGGATGCACCTGCGCCATTGAAGCGGCGGCAATCGGCGCGTCGAATTGCAGGTAAAGATCATCGATCTTGCGGCCAAGCGAACCTTCAATGGCGACAACCGCATCGGCCTGCGGGAAGAAATCGAGCCTGTCCTGCAAAAGTTCGAGATCGGCAGCAACATCGCGCCCGACAATATCGGGTCGCGTGGCCAGAAACTGGCCGAGCTTCACATAGGACGGACCAAGCTTGTTCATGGCCCGCGACATGCGCTCGGAACGCTGCATGTGACGCGCGCGCGGACGCGCCAGAATGCCCGCAATCCTGTGTCCGAACGCCGGAAGGCCGGAAAGCCCCTCGACGGGAAGCGCGCTGATGACACCCTCGCGCGTCAATATCCATCCGGCCCGCATCAGCCGGAAAGCGGCGGAAAGATTACTCATATGCTAAAGTTTCCAGCCGGAATGAAGCGCGGCAATACCGCCGGTAAAATTGCGATAACTCACGCGCTCGAAACCAGCCTTCTCGATCATCGCGGCAAAATCCTGCTGCTTGGGAATTTGCGGATCGATTCAACAAGATAGCTGTATGAATCGGCATCGCCGGTAATCATCTTGCCGATGCGCGGAATGGCGTGGAACGACCACTGGTCGTAGACCTTGTCGAGAACCGGCAGTTCAACCTCGGAGAATTCGAGGCACAGGAAACGCCCGCCCGGTTTCAGCACGCGATAGGCTTCCGACAGCGCCTTGTCGATATGCGGAACATTGCGAATGCCGAAAGCAATCGTATAAGCGTCGAAACTATCGTCCCCGAACGGCAGCTCTTCGGCATTGGCCTCGACGAATTCGAGATTGTCGATAAGCCCCTTCTTGATGGCGCGTTCGCGCCCGACGCCCAGCATTGAGCCGTTGATATCGAGAATGGTGACATGAGCCTGACGGTTGGAGGCCTCGACAATGCGGAAAGCAATATCGCCAGTGCCGCCTGCAACGTCAAGAGAAGTCCAGCCGGGGCGTTTCGACGGCGCCAGCCATGCGATCATCGCATCTTTCCAGACACGGTGCATGCCCGCCGACATGAGATCGTTCATCACATCGTACTTGCTTGCGACCTTATGGAAAACGTCGTTGACGAGACCCTGCTTTTCATTTTCGTCAACCGCCTTGAAGCCGAATGAATGCTCCATGCCACCTTGTGCGCCCACGCGGTCCGCATTGCCGTTTTGCTGGCTCATAGCTCATCCTGCTTTTGAATAGTACGAAAACAATTTCGGTTATGCATATAAAGCTTGTGCCGAACGATACAAGCACAGACGTTTTCCACTACCCCTTTTGTGAACATGGTTATCGAACCGGCTTGCGTTGACGCCGAAAAATGGCCAAAGAGACATAAAACTGTGCGTGCGCGCTCGCCACGCGTTTTCTCCGGCGCAAACTGCCGTTAAATTCAGAAAAGATAACAAGAAAAGTGGAAAGATCATGGGCGTTACAGTCGTCAGCCATCCGCTTGTCCAGCACAAGCTCACCATCATGCGCAAGAAGGAAACGTCCACAGCCAGCTTCCGGCGGCTGCTGAAGGAAATATCGCTGTTGCTTTGCTACGAAGTGACGCGCGATCTCGAACTGACCACCATGTCGATCGAAACCCCATTGATGCCGATGGACGCACCGGTGCTTGAAGGCAAGAAGCTCGTCTTCGCCTCAATCCTGCGGGCAGGCAATGGTCTTCTTGAAGGCATGCTCGATCTGGTGCCCGCCGCGCGCGTCGCCCATATCGGCCTTTATCGCGATCACGACACGCTGCAGCCGGTCGAATATTATTTCAAGGCACCGGAAGACATCGTCAACCGCCTCATCATCGTTGTCGACCCGATGCTGGCCACCGGACATTCGGCAATCGCAGCCATCGACAAGCTGAAGGAACGCGGTGCGACCAATATCCGCTTCCTCTGCCTGCTGGCGGCTCCGGAAGGCATCAAGCGCTTTACCGAAGCCCATCCGGATGTCGACGTATTCACGGCCTCCATCGATGAACGTCTTGATGAAAAGGGCTATATCGTTCCCGGTCTCGGCGATGCAGGCGACCGTATGTACGGCACAAAGTAAGCACCAGTGCGCATCCCGAAAAGTGTGAAGCGGTTTTGGGATGCGTGCTAAAATAAACAACGCAGAGCGGCCCGCGCCTGCTATCATTTCTAGGAATGGGGTCGGCATGGCGAGGGTTTTACGATCTTTCTAGTATTTGCGGGACTGGCAATTGCCTTCCCGCTTCTGTTTGAAAAATTCGGCCAGCAGCCGAAAGCCGGTTCAAACACATCCGCTTCAGCTTCTGCAACTCCTTCGCAGAACCTGATCGCCTATAGCGGACGCCGGATGCAGATCGCGCCGGACAGCCGCGGCCATTTCATCACGGACATAAAAGTTGCCGGTCAATCCCTTCGCGCTATGGTGGATACGGGAGCAAGTGTCGTTGCGATCAACGCCAGCGCCGCAAGGCGCGTCGGCCTGGCGCTAAAACCCGCCGATTTCAAATATCGCGTCTCGACCGCCAACGGCGAAACCATTGCTGCATCCGCCATCTTGCCCAGCATCGAAATTGGACGTGTCCGGTTGGAAAATGTGGAAGCCATGGTTCTGCGTGACGATGCCCTGTCCGACACACTTCTCGGCATGAGTTTTCTGAGGCGTCTTCGTCATTATGAAGTTTCAAACGGCGCGCTCGTGCTGACGCAATGATGTGTTACCGTACTTCCGATATGGATCGAAAGCGGCTAAACACCGATGCTCAAAATACCAATGGAAGCCAGCCATGACACCGGACCAGCGCCTGACCGAGCTCGAAATTCGCGTAGCCGAACAGGAAAAGACAATCGACGAGTTGTCATCCGTTCTGGCGGAACAATGGAAAACCATAGACCAGCTTTCTAAGAAGCTCGGCGCATTGACCGACCGCTTTCTGGAACTGGAAGAACAAACCGCGCCGGACGTCCCGGTCACCAGACCACCGCACTGGTAACACCATGCTTCAGATCGTCTCCCTCGCCGACCGTCCCGATCTTGTGTCCGTCTGCGCCTCATGGAACCATGCGGAATGGGGCGAATTTACCGGCTCGTCCCTGGCGCAAACCGCAAAGGCTTTTAGCGATATTTCGCACGAAGACGATGGTCAGGCGGCGCGGGTTGCGCTCTGGAACGGACAACCTGCCGGCCTTGCCCTTCTGATCCACAGCGATCTGGAAACACATCCGCATCTGAAGCCGTGGGTGGCAAGTGTTTTCGTCGCGCCTGACTATCGCGGCAAAGGCATTGCCAAAGGTCTCGTCGGCGCTATCGAGGACGCGGCGCAGGAACTCGGCTATGCAGAAGCCTTTCTCTACACCGACAAGCCGGACCTGTACCGCCGGATCGGCTGGAGCGATTTCGAGCATCTGGAAGGCGACTATGCCGGGATGCTGATCCTGAAAAGAAAATCGCGCGGTAAGCACCGCGCGATCTGTGATGACAGCCCGCTTATTGTGCCAGTGGGATCGGACAGCTCACGCCAGTGCCGCGCAATCCGCAATAACCGTTAGGGTTCTTCGCCAGATATTGCTGGTGATAGTCCTCGGCATAATAGAGCTCCGGCGCATCCTCGATTTCCGTGGTGATCGGACCGAGACCACGACCGGCAAGCGCCTGCGAATAGGCCTCCCGGCTCTTTTCCGCCACGTCACGATCAGCCTTGTCGAAAGTATAGATGACCGAACGATAGGTCGTACCGATATCGTTGCCCTGCCGCATGCCCTGCGTCGGATCGTGCTCCTCCCAGAAAAGGGTCAGCAGCTCATCGAGGCTCACTACCTTCGGATCGTAGACGACCAGCACAACTTCCGCATGGCCGGTCAGCCCCGTGCAGGTTTCCTCATAGGTGGGGTTGGGCGTGACTCCGCCCGCATAACCGACAGCTGTTACATATACGCCTGGCACCTGCCAGAAGAGCCGCTCGGCGCCCCAGAAACAGCCCATTCCGAACAGAACCTGCTTATAGCCTTCCGGCCATGGTCCTTTCAGCGAGCGACGATTGACGAAGTGGGTCGCGGATGTCGGGATCGGTTGCGCGCGTCCCGGCAAAGCTTCATCCGTCGAAGGCATCTGCGTCTTCTTGCGGTAGCTGTCCAAGAAACTCATGGTATCCACCTCCTGATTATCGAGCGGCAAAGCGTCCCAGAGGGCGCTCCCGACGATGACCGATTGCATAGAATAAAGAGCGAGAATGCCGAAAGAAGCCAACCCGGCTGCTCAAGCAGAGGATGCAGACCGCATTCCAGGCTCCTGCTCCTATATAGTGCGTCACGAAGGTTTCTGCATCGGCCAATGTTTCAGGCGCGTTGCGCGACCACATGGACAAAAGCGGCTTCGCTATGAACTGCGACGCACCGACGGACCGCGCGCCGTCAAGGACCGCAAAATCACCGCGAAAGCCAGAAAGACAACCGCAAAACTACGCAATACAAATCGGATCACGATTCTCTGCCCCAGATTTCCTGCCCTGATCTCGGCACCGGTTTTAAGGCCGGACGTCCGAAGATTTATCTTTTGACGTTGTTAAAGCATAGCACAAAGAGCTCGCCAGACTCAAAGCCACGCAGGAACACAATTTTACGATCAAAATAAAACATAATAATTACATACAGTTACCCAACGGTCGCCGCAGTTTGCACAGGCTCAGTGATTTAGACGCAAAACTTGCAAATAGCTGTTGAACATATGCATTTTCTGGCTATATTCGCGCCGCACCCGCTAATTGGCGATTAACCAGCGCCTATTTCAAAAGCGGTGTCACGTTTGCAGTCAGTTTTCACCGTGAGACACGGTTTCCCGACAGCAAGGCAGACGGAGAGGTGGCCGAGTGGTTGAAGGCGCACGCCTGGAACGCGTGTATACGGGAAACCGTATCGAGGGTTCGAATCCCTCTCTCCGCCATTTGATTTTCCAACAATCGACGCGAATTACCTCTTCCACAACGGTCAGCCTGTTAACTGCATCCGCACCTCAGGCAACAAAAGCCGAAGGTTTGGGCCTCCGGCAGTTGCTTTTAGTTCAGACCTTCTTCCTTCAACGCCTTTTGTACGTTTGGACGAGCCAGCACGCGTTCGCGCAGCTTCAGTGCCCTTGGATAGGCGCTCAAATCGAGCTTGAGGCCGACGCCCCAGCCGATGATCACAGAAGCATAGGCGTCTGCCTGCGTAAAATCATCGCCAAGCCAGTAGGCATTCTTGTCCGACAGCATGGCTTCGAACTGCTCCATACGCCGATTGATGTTGGCGATAACGCTAGCCTTCGCTTCCTCGGTCAGATTAGGCGCAAACAGGCCACCAAAAGCCGAATGCATATCCGAGCAGAAGCCTAGCGCTTCCTGCAGGCGTGCACGTTCCATCGTGCCATAGGCGGGCTTGAACGCCGCAACGTCGGAATGGTCGCCTATATATTGGAGGATTGCCGCATTCTGCGTGATAACAGTGCCGGGCTTTAATTCCAGCGCCGGAACCGCGCCCCGCGGATTGACCGCGAAATAATCGCCACCATCCGCCGTCTTCTTGGCCTTGAGGTCCACGGCTTCCAGCTCATAAGGCAGGCCCGTTTCGCTCAGAATAATGTGAGGTGCGAGCGAACAAGCACCAACCTTGTAATAAAGTTTCATAGAAATCTCCCAACGGTTTCGATGAAAGATTTCTAGCAATTCTTACGTACCTAGCAAGGAATTGGGGATCACAATTCTTTGTGTAACCTCATTCTTCGAAATGATCGTCCCGCGACAGGCGATTTATCAGAAAAGCGATGCGATACGCGCAGGCTTCGAGGACGGTATTCGGGTCACGACAACCATCTTGTTGAACTCACCGCGCTTGAAGGCACGCAAGAAGCGTGGATAGTCCTTGAATACCACGCAGCCATTGGAATCGCCGCGGCGTCCCAGCATGAAAGTATGCGCCAGAAGACCATCGCGATTATAACGGTTGTTGCCATCGACGGGCGTGAGGCGGATTGCTTCGACGCCGTGAAACAGCGCTTCACGCATGCGCAGATCATAGGTATGAGGCGGCGTGGGCCCGCGGTTCTTCTGGTTAACGTAGCGCGGATTGTCACGCATTGATCCCAGGCCAGAGTGTGCTTCAAGGCGCTCGCCGCTCGGCAGATAAACAGTGGCTGCGGAAATGTCGTAGATAGCGACCTTGCTGCGCGCGGCCTGATTGAAAAGCGGGCTGAACAGACCAGGGCGTGGTTCTTCGGTTGCACCGCTTTCCGGCGCGTAGGCAAGCTCGGTCTTACCATGCATACGAGAACGGCGCAGCGAAGGCTTGGCGCCCGGCAGCGGCACATCATCGGGCAGGAATGCGTCCTGGGTGGCTTCGTCTTCTGCAGCCATGTCCGTCTTCTGATCCGGAGCAGGCTGCGGAACAGGAACAACATTGCCGGTGGGAAGGTTTGTCTGCTTTTCGACGGCATCCGCTTCTTCGGTTTGCGAAAGCGGCTCTATCTTGCTGAAGGCTGACGCTGCCTGCGATGCGTTCGGGATCTGCGCATAGGCGACCACAGTCGCACCAGCCTCCGCGGCAGGTTGCTCCGGCAGAACACTCGCCACAACGGGCTCTACGCGATGGACGCGATCTGCGCGCAATTCGATGAGAGATGCCGTATCGACAGGCTTGTCCTCGATTACGGAATCTGGACCGATATCGGCGATAATCGGCTTATCGTTCGTGTTTTTGGTTCGGTGCCAGTCGAGATTGGAATAGACAGTATCGGCTGTATAGGCATCGATGAAGCTTTGCCTGATGCGGCGCGATGGCGCGATTTTGTGATCGACGACGGCAAGCGTCTGCGGCGCGATCAGAGAGACGCGGCGCATGATCGGGGCAACGGGCGCAAAGGCCGGCACAACCGTTTCCAGCGTACCGAGCGCGGTCATCATCCAGCTTCCGGCCACCAGGCCCGTCGCAGCAAATATCGCAACGCGCGTAAATCCCCTGAAACCGAATGGAAGCCTGATGCCATTGCTGCGCGGAGCCGCGTAGCCATACACTTCTGTTACACACGCCATGGTACAAATCCGAGTGGAGATCAACTTTCATGTACCGCCTCGCATGTCAGTTCAGCAAAAGACGAACAAGACATAGCAAGGCGGTGACTGAAAGGTCATCTCCAGCATCGTCAATTATGGTAACCAAATCCTTTACAGGAGGAAGAAATCCGGTCCGCAGTTCTCTGGAACCAAGTTAGGCAGTCAGGAGATAGGCGTTCTGTTTTGCACTTGGAAACTCCAGCCCCTCCACCGCCACGCGATTGCGCCCGCGATGCTTGACCCGCATGAGAGCAATATCCGCACGGGCCGCCGTTTCCCATAATGTTTCACCGCCGCGCACCATGGCGACACCGAAACTGCATGTCATCTGACGATCCGCAGGCAACATGGAAAAACTGTGTCGGGCCACACGTCCGCAAAGCCTGCTGCCCAGTCGCTCGCACATTTCCGCATCGCCCTGAACCAGAAGAACGAACTCCTCGCCACCGACGCGTCCAATGATCGTTGTATTTGCAGCAACCATTTGCAGGACGCGGGTAAATTCAACCAGAACCTGATCGCCTGTGGCATGACCCAGTTCGTCGTTGATCAATTTGAAGTGGTCTATATCGGCGATGATGACCCCATAATCACCGCGCTGGGCCTCGGCCAGACGCAGATAGGCGCAGCGCTCAAGGCCGCGACGATTGAAAACACCGGTCAGCGGATCGGAGTCACGCTCCGCCTGCAATTCCTTCACCACATCGGAAGTGGTCACTACCAAAAGAACAAGACCGGAAAAACGCCGGAAAAAGCACCAAATATCATGATGCCCTGCCAATAGCGCGAATGTATCAACTCGGACGGTCGTGCAATTTCGGATGAGAGCCCCAATGCCATTCCTGCCTGCGCATAGAAATGCACCGTCAACACTATCAAGGCGCCGAACAGCACGCGCTCGACCCAGCTTCGGCGTGCAAGGTCGCGCGTCTGAATGCAAAGGACAGCTACCAGACTACCTAACGTCAGTTGGACTGCAGGTGCAATCCACGAATAGCCCATATCATTTGTAATGAAATAGATCATGGCGGCGAGAAGGCTGAGCCCGATCAGGCCAGACGCCAAGCGGGAATAATGTCCGCCCATGCGTATCATCACACCTTCGCAAAGCAGCCAGCCTCCCATAAAATGGAAAGTCGTGGCAACCGGCGAGGTTAGGGTCAGACTGTTCGAGATCAGCGATATGGGAACCAGAAGCCCGAAAGCAAAGCTGGTAAAGCTCAGGCCGAAGAGCAAAAGATGCCTGCGCTTCGTGTCGAGCGTCCAGACGCCCAACATCGTCGCAGCAAACAGCAATACTACCAGCGGCGGCACGAACTTCACGAACAGGTCCTGAATCGGTTGAAAATGAGAATGCAAAAACGCTATTTCAGATTGAACCCAATGTGCAATTACAAACCAGGATCAAAGTCAAGTTGTTAGCCCGCAATATTGATGAGCATTAGAGCCTAATGTAGCAACAATTAGAATAAGCGATTGCTAAAAATAAATTGAAAACAACATATTTCGGCGAAAATCTTTTTCACGCAGTTTTACCTTCAGGTTTATCCCCAGAAGCTTTTCGACAATCATACGACCAATAGGGACAGAAGAGGTTGCCGCCGGTGACGGCGCATTACATACATGCAGCATTCTCTCCGTTTCCCTGAAGAGAAAATCGTGTACCAGGGTGCCATCATCGAGAACGGCTTGCGCGCGTATTCCGGCGCCGGGCGCACCAAGATCGGAAAGCTCCAGCGTCGGGCAATATTTGCGACATTCCTTCAAATAGCGTGCACGGGAGGCGGAATTGCTGAATTCGGATAGTGCCGAGCGCCAGTTCTTCATCGCCATCTTCCAGAAACCGGGAAATGTGGACATATCCGCGACATCGCCTGCACGGAAACTGCCTTTATCGTAGCCTTCGCGCGAAAACCCAGAACTGCGTTTGGGCCGACCGTGACACCGCCGTCAATCGTTCGCGTCAGGTGGATGCCGAGAAATGGTAAATCAGGATCGGGGATCGGATAGATCAAATGCTTGACGATATTCGCCTTCGATTGCGGCAGGGTGTAGTATTCACCGCGAAAAGGCACGATGCGATGACTGATATCCAACCCCGCAAGCCGCGCGATGCGGTCTGACTGCAAGCCCGCACAAGCGACCAGTTTGGCAGCACGCACGGTTTCATCCTTCACCGTTACCGTAACGCCTTTGCCATCCTCCCGGATTGCCGTAACCGGTGCATTGAGCCGCACGATACCGCCGCGCTCGATGATTTCTGCAGCTATCGCCCGCGATACTTTTGCATAATCGACAATGCCTGTCGCCGGAACGAGCAGCGCCCCGAGCCCGCAACGGCAGGCTCGACCTTGCGCAAAGCCTGCTGGTCCATATGCTGGAAGGTGATGTCGTTCTGGATCGCGCGTTTGGCGAGCGCCTCCATGCGTTCGACTTCCTGCGAAGAGGTCGCGACCAAAAGCTTGCCGCATGTTTCGAATGGAATGGAATATTGCTTGCAAAAGGCTTTCGTGGCCTCTGCACCCGCCCGGCACAATTGTGCCTTCAATGAACCTGGCTGGTAATAGACACCGGCATGGATGACGCCGCTATTATGTCCCGTCTGGTGGCGCGCGAAATCGCTTTCCTTCTCCAGCAGAATGATCCTTGCACCCGGCTCAGCTTCCTGCATGGCTTTTGCTGTCGCGAGCCCGACAATGCCACCACCGATGACGCAATAATCATAATCTGCCACGAAGTCCCCTCCTCACGTCTTTTCCTGCGCAAGCGCCCTGCCTTGCTGCCGCTCGACAGGATCATTACCTGTTACTTATACGAATGCGGCCTTGGTTACAGCACCGCAAAATGGCATTCTTTGTCAAACCCGTTCCCCATGCGGAGAAGTTCCATGCGCCATCAGTTCGACCTTTTGCTCCTTCGCCGGAGGAAGGAGAGGAACGGGCAGAACTGCGCCCTGCCCGCACCAGGCCCGGCAAGACGACGGGCATCGATGAAGCGGAGATGGTGAAACGACTGAAAGACAGCGGGCGTTATCGCATCCTACAGCGGCTCGACCCACCGCCGACAGTACCGAATGCCGACACACAAGCCTTTCCGCGTCTTGGCGTGGTGGTGGATACGGAAACGACAGGTCTCAATCCGGCGCAGGAAGAAATCATCGAAATCGGTGCGGTGGCCTTTCGCTATGCGGATGACGGGTCGATAGGTGATGTTTGCGCCACATTCGGCGCGCTGCAGCAACCGTCCGCCGATCCCCGCTGATATCACCCGCATCACCGGCATTACCGACGATATGGTGAAAGGCCAGACGATCCCGCGCGAAAAGCTCGACGCGCTCGTCGCCGAGGCCGACATCATCATCGCGCACAATGCCGGTTTCGACCGCCCGTTTCTCGAGCGTTTCTCAATCGCTTTCGCCAACAAGCCTTGGGCCTGCTCGGTGAAGGAGATCGACTGGACCGCACGCGGTTTTGAAGGCACCAAGCTCGGTTATCTGATCGGCCAGAGCGGCTATTTCCACAACGGACACCGGGCCGAAGATGACTGCCAGGCCCTGCTCGCGGTGCTGAAGGAAAAATCCGGCGATACCACGCCCTTTGCCGAACTGTTGAAGGCGAGCCAGCGCGCGCGGATGCGCATCTATGCCGAGAACAGCCCGTTCGAAATGAAGGACCACCTGAAAGCACGCGGCTATCGATGGTCGGACGGCAGCGATGGACGCCCGAAATCATGGTGGACGGAAATCGGCGAAGAAGAGCTGAAACCGAACTCGAATATCTGCGTACCGAGATTTACGGCTGGCGCGACGCCGATCCGCTGATCCAGAAGCTCACCGCCATGGACCGCTACAAGGAACGGGCACCGCTTCGTCCGAAGAAATAACAGCTCCCACATCCTGAGCGCCCGCCCCATCTCCCTCATCCTGAGGAGGTGACCCTGAGCTTGTCGAAGGTCACCGTCTCGAAGGATGGGAGATGGCCCTCGCCATTCGAGGCGGCGCTTCGCGCCTCCTCAGGATGAGGGGCAGGGTTTGGCGATCAGGCGATAACCGGCCAAGGCTTCTGCGCAGGCCGCATATCTTCATATGCTTTTGCAAGGCGCAACACGCCCAAATCGTCGAAACGCTGGCCGAAAATCTGCAAGCCGATGGGCAGGCCCTTTGCCGTATAACCGCAATTGATCGAAATGGCCGGCTGTTCCGACATGTTCATCGCAACGGTGAAGGCGATATGTTCGAACGGACGCTGCGGATCGTTGATTGGAGACGCCCATTCCGCCGGATAGGTCGGCATTGGAGCGGTTGGCGAAATGATGAAGTCGAAACCCTTCGATGCAGAAAGAGCCGCGTTACGCATAGCGTCCATCTGGGCAAAACCGAGATAGACTTCCTCACCGTTCAGACCTTCGGCGGTTTCGGTCCACTGATAGATATAAGGCAGGATTTTCGCGCGGTTTTCCGGCGTCATCTTCTTGATATCCGACCACGACCGCGCGCGCCAGAAACGGTCGAGACCATCGATCATGGTGCGATTGAGGAATGGCGCAACCGGCTCGATGATCGCGCCCGCATCAGCAAAAGCTTGGCCGCCGCTTCCACCGCAGCGCGGGTTTCGTCGCCTACAGGTTCACCGAAACCGGCATCGAGCCAAAGGCCAATCTTCAGGCCCTTGACGTCGATATCAAGGCTCATCCAGTCAATGTCCTGATAAGGCAGGCTCATGGCGTCGCGACGGTCTGGCCGCGACAGCACCGACATGTAAAGCGCGCTGTCGGCAACCGTGCGGGTCATCGGACCGGCAACACGACCGAAAAACGGCGGATCGATCGGAATGCGCCCGAAAGACGGCTTCAGACCGACCAGACCGCACCAGCCGGCAGGCAGGCGAATGGAGCCGCCAATGTCGGTGCCAATGTGCAGCGGGCCGTAACCGGCGGCACCCGCGCTGCCCGCACCGGCGCTTGAACCGCCCGGATTGGTGTTCAGGTCCCACGGATTGCGGGCAAGCTTGTGAAAGCTCGACAGGCCCGATGACAACATGCCGAGATCCGGCATGGTCGTCTTGGCGAGCAGCACGCCACCAGCCTCGGGTGCGCGCCGCAGGCGGCGCGTCAGCGGCGGCAGGCTTCAACGGCAGCGCCGCACAGCCAAGCGGCACGGGCGTTCCTTCGGTCGCGATATTCTCCTTGATTGTCAGCGGCACACCATCGATGGGACCGGCAGGCTCGCCCTGCGACCAGCGCGCTTCCGAGGCCTTGGCCGCCGCCCGCGCCGCATCCGGATCATAAGCCCAAAGCGCGTTCAGCTTCGGCTCATAGGCTGCGATGCGGGTGATGACGGCTTCGGTGACTTCGACCGGCGAAAGCGACTTCGCCTGATAGGCGGACACGAGTTCGACAGCTGACAAATCGGCTAGATTCGACATTGGATATTTCCTCAAATCACTCAGGCAATTTCAGTGTAGAATCGGATCGCCGCGCGCGCTTGCGGCGACCGGAGAAAGGCTTTGGCACGGCGTCAACCAGCGCCCGAGTATAGTCGTGCTGTGGATTGTCGAAGACCTCATTCGTCGGCCCCTGCTCGACAATATTGCCGCGATAGATCACCGCAACACGGTCGGTAATCGCGCGCACCACGCCAAGGTCATGGCTGATAAAAAGATAGGAAAGACCGAACTTTTCCTGCAAATCCATCATCAGGTTCAAGACCTGCGCCTGAATGGAAACGTCGAGCGCCGAGACCGGCTCGTCAGCGACAATCAGCGCCGGTTTGGTGATTAGCGCCCGCGCAATCGCGATGCGCTGGCGCTGCCCGCCGGAAAATTCATGCGGATATTTTTCCGCAGATGCTTTCGGCAGGCCAACCGCTTCCAGCACTTCCGCCACGCGGTCGTCACGGTCCTTGGAACTGGCGCCGCTTTCAAGCGACACAATCGGCTCGGAAATAATCCGCTTGACCGTATGGCGCGGATCGAGCGAACCGTATGGATCCTGAAATATCGCCTGAAAGCCCTTGCGCGCTTCACGCAGGCCCGAGCGATCCAGTGCATAGATATCCTGCCCGTTGATGAGAATCTGACCCGATTGCGGGCGCTCCAGCCCCATCACGGCGCGCGCCAGCGTGGATTTTCCGGAACCGCTTTCGCCGACGATGCCAAGGCTTTGCCCTGCTTCGATCTCGACATTCACTCCATGCAACACACGCAATGCGCTGGGCTTTGAAAAGAACGATGCGCGCGGAAGCTGATATTCGCGCACCACATCGCGCACCTGCAAAATCATCTTGCTCATGACACCACCTCGCCTTCACGCGGATGCAGGCAAGCGGCGCGATGCGCGATGCCGTCATTCTCGGCGATGAAGTCCAGCCCCGGTATCGCCTGTCGGCAATCGTCCTGCACAAAGGCGCAGCGATCGGCAAAGGTGCAATAAGGCGGACGCGCCAGCGGGTCCGGCACCACGCCCGGAATGGCGGCAAGGCGCTGGCGTTTTCCCGTATTGTGGTTGCGCACGAGGGCGGCGCCATGCGGCGAGGCTGCAAACAAGCCGCGCGCATAGGGATGCGCCATGCGGTGGAAGACGGCTTCCGTACGGCCCGTCTCGACAATGCGGCCCGCATACATGACGGCGATCCGGTCGGTCATTTCCGACACCACGCCGAGATCGTGGGTGATCAGCATCAGGGCGGTGCCGGTTTCATCGATCAGCGTCCATCAGATCGAGGATCTGCGCCTGCACGGTCACATCAAGTGCCGTTGTCGGCTCATCGGCAATCAGCAGGTCGGGCTCGCAGGCAATCGCCATGGCGATCATCACGCGCTGGCGTTGCCCGCCGGAAAGCTGGTGCGGGTAAAGATCGAGATTGAAGCGCGGCGCAGGCAGCCCCACGCGATCCAGCAACTCGCGCGCCTTGCGCTCGGCATCGGCACGGCTTTCACCCAAATGCAGACGACGACCTTCGGCAATCTGCGCACCGATGGACTTGACCGGATTGAGCGCCGTCATCGGCTCCTGAAAGATCATCGCCATGCGCCGTCCGCGCATCTTGCAGAGTTCCGCTTCCGGCTTGTTCGCCAGATCCTCGCCGTCGAAACGCAAGCGACCGCGCACGCGCATGCGCTCGGGCAGCAGGCCCATGGCGGCAAGTGCCGTGATCGACTTGCCGCTGCCGGATTCGCCCACCACACCAAGGCGTTCGCCACGGTTCAGCGTGAGCGTGATGCCGGAGACAATGTTCGCCGTACGAGCGCCAAAGGGCAGCTCGACGGACATATTGTCCATTTCAAGGAGGGTGCTGTCATCTCTGCCTCCTGACGCGCGGGTCGAGCACATCGCGCAATCCGTCACCCAGCATGTTGAGGCCAAGCACGGCAAATGTGATGGCGAGGCCGGGGAAAATGGCGAGCCAAGGCGCGTCATAAATAAAGGTCTGTGCGTCATTGAGCATTTTGCCCCAGCTCGGCATCGGCGGCTGGGTGCCAAGCCCGACATAGGACAGCCCGCTTCGGCGACGATGGCCAGCGCGAACTGGATCGTCGCCTGCACGATCAGCACATGGTTGATATTGGGCAGCACGTGCAACAGCGTGATCGACACGTCGCCGCGCCCTGCGCAACGGGCTGCCTGCACATATTCACGCTTCCAAAGCCCCAGCGATGCGCCGCGTGTGACACGCGCAAACACCGGAATGTTGAAAATGCCGATGGCGATCATCGCGTTCACCGCGCCGGGGCCGAAAACAGCCGTGATGATCACCGCCGTCAGCAGCGCCGGAAAGGCGAAGGCGAGATCCGTCACGCGCATGACGAAACCGTCCACCATGCCGCCGCGCGCAGCCGCGAAAGCGCCAAGCGGAATGCCGATCCCGGCACCGACAAGCACGGCAATGATCGACACGGCGATGGAATTGCGCGCCCCGACCATGATCATGGAAAACACATCGCGACCGAAATTATCCGTGCCGAACAGATGATTGAAGCTTGGCCCCTGCAACTTGTCGCGGAAATTCATCGCTGTCGGCGAATAGGGCGTCCACAAAAGGAGATGAGCGCCATCGCAACGAGGATAACCGTAATCAGCGTACCGATGGTCAGGCTGCGGCTCAAAAGCACCGTTCGGAAAATGCCGGGCTTCGGCAGGATTTGTGCGTCTTGCTTTGCTGGGCTCATCGGCTGCCTCCTGTCGAAAGGCGCGGATCGATGAAGCCGTAGACAAGATCGACAATGAAATTGACCGCAATCACGGAGGCAGCAAGCAGCGTCACCAGCGACTGCACGGTGACGAGATCGCGCTGCGCGATGGCCTGAAACACCAGCCTTCCAAGGCCGGGCAGATTGAAGACGTTTTCGATGATGATGGTTCCCGCCAGCAGAAAGGAGAATTGCAGTCCGATGATGGTGACGACCGGGATCAGCGCATTGGGCACCGCATGACGCCAGAGTGCGGCCTTGCGTGTCAGGCCCTTGGCGCGCGCGGTCCGCACGAAATCCTCACCCAATGTTTCGATGACAGCGGAGCGCGTCACGCGGGCCAGAATAGCGGCAAGCGGCAGCGCGAGCGCCAGCGCAGGCAGAAACAGCGAGCGCATACCTGTCCAGAAACCATTTTCCCATCCGGCAAAACCCGAAGCCGGAAACCAGCCGAGCTGCAAGGCAAACAGCAGGATCAAAAGCAGGCCAAGCCAGAAATTCGGGATGGCGACGCCGACCTGCGCCACGCCCATGGAAAGCACATCGCCGGTCTTGCCGCGCTTCGACGCCGCATAGACGCCAACCGGAATGGCGACCGCGACCGACAGCACCATGGACAAAAGCGCCAGCGGCAGCGTGACCATGATGCGCGGTCCGAGCAACTCGCTGATCGGCACGGAATAGGTATAGCTCGTGCCGAAATCGCCTTTGAGAAAGCCGCCGATCCATGTGAGATAGCGCCACCAGATCGGCTGGTCGAGGCCAAGCTGGGTATGAAGCGCGGCCAGCGTTTCAGGCTGCGCATTGATGCCAAGGATCACAGCTGCCGGGTCGCCCGGCAGCACCTGCATCAGCAGAAAGACGATGACGGAAGCCGCAAGCGTCGTCAGCAAGAGCGAGACCAACCGCCCGGATATGTAAGCCAGCAAAGCGACCTCCTTGAAAAGACGGATATCCGCTTTCCACATTCCAACTCGCCGCACGCCCTCCCCTTATCTTATTGGGGTGCACGGCCATCCGCATGAAATCGCCCCGCCGAACAGACGACGGGGCGAACTTTGTTAGTCAGCCCAATAGGCTTGTGTCAGATCGTCCGCCGGGATCGGCATGTTCTTCCACAGACCCTTGACGTTTTGTTCCAGACGCCGATTTTCGGCAGCGCATAGAGGAAGACATTCGGTTCATCAGCGGCCAGCTTTTCCTGCAACTTCTTGACGAGTTCCAGCTGTTCTTCGTCGCTGCCAGCCTCGGCATAAGACTTGTAAAGCGCCTTATAATCCGGGTTGTTGTAGTTGAAGTAGTACTTGTCGCGGGCATAGATATCGAGATCGCGCGCTTCGGTATGGGCGATGATCGTCGCGTCGAAATCCGACCGCTTGAACACCTGATCCAGCCACTGTGCAAACTCGATCGGCACCAGATTGACCTGAATGCCGACCTCGGCCAGCATCGCCGCGATGATCTCGCCGCCGCGACGCGCATAGGCCGGTGGCGGAAGCGTGATGGTGATCGACGTGCCTGCCGGTACACCAGCCTCTTCCAGAAGCTGCTTGGCCTTGGCCGGATCATAAGGATAGGTCTGCGAGAGATCGACATAGCCCGGATCAACCGGCGAATAATGCGAGCCGATTGGCGTGCCGAAGCCCGAATAAGTGCCTTCGATCAGCGCCTTGCTGTCGATGGCATGGGCCAGCGCCTGGCGCACCTTCACATTGTCGAAAGGCGCCTTGGCATTGTTGAGCGACAAGAGAACCTTGCCCGCCGTATCGCCCACTTCAACCTGCAGCTTGTCGTCGCTCTTGAAGCGGCTGATCAGCTCAGGCGCCTGGAACATCGGGAATACGTCAATGTCACCGGCAAGGATGGCAGCAGCCGCAGCCGAAGGATCGCTGACGAAGCGGAAGGTGACGGCGGAGAGCTTTGCAGGCTCACCCCAATAATCCGCATTGCGTTCCAGCTCGACGCGGTCGCCCTGCACCCAGCGCTTAAACTTGAACGGACCCGTGCCGACCGGCTTGGTCTTGTTCTCGCCAGCCGAATTCGGCGCGACCATGACGGCATCGCCCCAGCCCATATTGAACAGGAAGTTCGAGGTCGGGCGCTTCAGCGTGACAACGGCTGTCGCCGGATCGGGGCATTCTGTCTTTTCGATGGGTTCGAATAGACCCTTCTGCGCATTGGTGGAATCCGGAGCGACAGCGCGCTCATAGGAGAATTTCACCACCGAGCAGTCAAACGGCGTGCCGTCATGAAACTTCACGCCCTGACGCAGCTTGAACGTATAGGTCTTCTTGTCGTCGGAGACGGTCCAGCTTTCAGCCAGAAGCGGCTTCACCGTGCCGTCTTCGACAATGCGCACGAGACCTTCATAGAGGTTCGCATAGGTAACCTGCCGGATACCGGCGGCGGCATTGGCGGTCGGGTCCAGACCGGGCGGCTCCAGCACTTCGCCGACCACCAGTGTGTCTTTCGCGAAGGCACCGTTGATCGATGCCAGCATCGCAGCCGTTATAAGTCCGGCTTTCAGTAAGTTACCCATGGGTTCCCCTATCCCTCCAACTTTTAAATCGAACGCCCGCCATCCACGTCGAGCGCAACCCCCGTAATCATAGAGGCAGCGGGCGAGCAAAGAAAAGCCGCCGCCTCAGCCAGATCATCAGGTTTCAACAGGCGGCCCATCGGGATGGAATCGCGGAACTTCTTGCGGATTTCTTCGGTGTCCTCACCCATGAATGTGGTGAGAAGCGGCGTTTCACCAGCAACCGGGTTCAGCGCCACAACGCGGATTTTCGATGGCGCCAGTTCAATGGCGAGCGCCTTCGTCACCGAAACGACCCAGCCCTTGGTGGCATTGTACCAGGCGAGGTTCGGACGCGGGCGACCAGCGCCGGTCGAAGCGACGTTCAATATAACGCCCTCCCCATTGCCCTTGAAATGCGGAATGAGCTTGCGCGTCATCAGATAGACGCCGCGCACATTGACGCCCAGAATGCGGTCGAACTCTTCCGGTTCCACCAGTTCGGCATTTTGCGGCTTGTGACCGATGCCCGCATTGTTGATGAGAATATCGACCTTGCCGAATTTCGACAGAGCGGCTTCCACCGCCGCATCGACATCGGCTTCCCTGGAAATATCGGCGGCCACGGCCAGCGCCGCATCGCCGATTTCGCCTGCAACGCGCTCAGCGCCCGCCTTGTCGCGGTCGACGATGACGACCTTTGCGCCACCCTCGGCAAAGCGCTTCGCCATGCCTTCGCCAAACCCCGAACCTGCTCCCGTGATGAGCGCGACCTTACCTTCAAGCGACACTATGCTTCTCCCAAATGCTATATTTATCCGTGCCAGACCGAGATGGTCTTCAGCGAGGCAAACCCGTAGAGCGCCTCAAAACCCTTTTCGCGGCCATGCCCGGATTTCTTCACGCCGCCGAAGGGCAGTTCGATACCGCCGCCAGCGCCATAATTATTGATGAAGACCTGCCCCGAATGGATGGCCCGCGCCAGGCGGAACTGGCGTCCGCCATCATTGGTCCAGATGCCGCAGACGAGGCCGTATGAAGTGCCATTGGCAATCGCGATGGCTTCTTCTTCGGTGTCGAAAGGCAGGATGACCTGCACCGGACCAAAGATCTCCTCCTGCGCCAAACGATGATCGGCGGGCACATCACGGATCAACGTCGGCAACACATAGGCCCCGCCTTCCGGCGCGTCGTCGTTCAGCACGCCTTGCGCGGCAATGGCGAGCCCGCTTTCCTTCGCCAGATTGAGATAGCTCTCGACAATCGCCCTCTGGCGCTGCGACACCACAGGGCCGACCGACGGATCGGCGCTCGCCGGGCCAACTTTCAGCGCGCGATAACGTTCGCTCATGCGCGCGACGACATCCTCATAAATGCTGCGCTCGACCAGAATACGCGATGACGCCGAACAGGTCTGACCGGCATTTTGGATACCGGCATTGACCAGAAACGGCAAAGCGCGGTCGAGATCGGCATCGGCGAAAACGATCTGCGGCGACTTTCCGCCAAGTTCCAGCGTCACCGGCACGGTGTTCTTCGCTGCTGCGGCCTGTACCGCTTCGCCCGTGCGCACCGATCCTGTGAACGAGATGTGGTTGACATCGGGATGCTCCGAAAGTGCTGCGCCCGCTTCCGCCCCAAGCCCGGTCACGACGTTGAGCGCGCCGACCGGCAGACCGGCCTTTTCGGCGATACGGGCAAATTCGAGAATGGTCAGGCAGGCTTCTTCGGCAGGCTTGACCACGGCTGCATTGCCCATGGCCAGTGCTGCGCCAAGGCTGCGACCCAGAATCTGCATCGGATAGTTCCACGGAATGATATGGCCCGTGACACCATGTGGCTCATAGATCGACAGAACCGTAAAGCCGTTCTGATAGGGCAGCGTATCGCCATGCACCTTGTCGGCGGATGCGCCGTAAAACTCAAGATAACGCGCCAGCGCTACCACATCGGCGCGGGCTTGGCTGACCGGCTTGCCGACGTCCTTCGATTCCAGATCGGTCAGAAGGTCGATATTCTTCAACACTTCTTCCGAAATGCGGTGCAGCACGCGGCCACGCTCCGTTGCGGTCAGCTTGCCCCAATCGCCGGAAAGCGCCTTGCGGGCTGCCGCGACGGCCTGATCGATATCGGCCTTGGTGCCGCGCGCAATCAGCGCCAGATCGCTGCCATCGGAAGGGTTCTTGACGGTGATATGCTCGCCGCCAGCCGCATCCTGCCACTGACCCGCGATGAAATTGCCATAACGGAGCAAGCCCGCTCCTCCCGTCTGGTTCTCATGCTTCATTGTCATTCTCCCGAAGAGGCTGTTCCGCCTCCAATCTTGCAGTGGTGGCGCGGATATGCGCCCGCGCCAGCCGCTCAGCCTGTTCGCCATCGCGCGCGGCGATGGCCTCAACGATGGCGCCATGTTCGCGGATGGCCTCGCGCGCACGGTCTACCGACAGCGAAAAGGACGGCGCGAAAACCTGCGACGTCATGCGCAACAGCGGCACAAAGGCGATCAGCGACGCGTTGCCCGCCGTGTTCATCACCGCCATATGAAAATCGACATTGGACTGGGTATAGGCTTTAGCGTCCCACGGATCGACCACAGCCGACTGGCCCGCAACATGGGTGCGCAGTCGGGCGATATCCGCGTCGCTCGCCCGCTCGGCGGCAAAGCGCGCAGCCACACCGTCGAGCACTTCACGCACGGCATAGGCATCGATCAGGCGGGTGAGATCGGCGGAGGCGACACGCACCCCCTGCCCGGTAGGTGAATGACCAGCCCATCCCGCTCCAGAACGCGCAGGGCCTCACGCAAAGGCGTGCGACTGATGCCGAATTCGGTGGCTATATGCTCCTGCCGGAGGATCGCGCCCGGCGCATATACGCCCGCATAGATTCGCTCGCGAAGTGCCTCTGCCACTTCGTCCAGCAAACGGTCTGACTGCGCCATTCAAAGCCGCCAATAGAAAAGCCTCCCAACTTTTCTGGACACAATATCCTGGATACAAAATCAGTCAATCTGAAAACGAATGCGCTTTTCAGAAATTAAACAGAGAATGAAAGACCGGAAATTTCGTGAATAATGCTCAAAACGATACAAGCTGTCTCGGCAAATATCGGTAGACTTTTCCAAGAACCTTACTCGCCAACGATTTCCGCCAGCATTTCGGCAAGCTGACGAATCTGATCGGGGCCATTGTCCATATGCCGGATGACGATTTCCATCGGCTCGACAGACGGCAATCCAGCAGCGGCAGGCACCACCTGATGACCGGGAAGCGCAACACGCGTCGGCAGCAGGCTGACACCCAGCCCCTCGGCGACTGCACTTTGAATACTCGCCAGACTGGAGCTGGTGAAAACCACATGCCAGCGCCTGCCAACCCGATCAAGAGCTTCCATCATGTCGCTGCGATAAAGCCCGTTCGGCGGGAATACGACGAGCGGCAGCGGGTCGACATGGGAAACAGGAAAATCAGCGCTATCGAGCCATGAAAGAGGTTCGGGCCAGTGCATTGTCCCAACCGTTTCGCCGCGCTTCTGTTTGACCATGACAAGGTCGAACTCGCCGGTCTCGAAACCTTTCTGCAATTCACGGCTTAACCCGCTCGTCACTTCGAGTTTTGTGTTGGGATGCGTGCGCATGAAACGCGCCAGCGCAGGCGTAACCAGCCGTGAGGCGAAATCTTCCGGCAGGCCGAGACGAAACACGGCGGCAAGCGCCGTCCCGGTCATCGCGGCTGCGGCATCATCATGCAATCGCAGAATACGGCGCGCATAGCCCAACAGCTTTTCGCCTGCATCCGTTGGGCGCACATCATGCCGGGCACGTTCCAGGAGCGCCTGTCCGGCAGCTCCCTCCAGCCGTATGATCTTCTGACTTATGGTCGACTGTGTCGAGTGCAACTGCACGGCCGCAGCCGTAAAACTACGGCTATCGACAACAGCCACGAAGGCCCGCAAAAGATCGAGATTGAAAACAGTATTCATAAACCAACTGGATATCAGTTCATCATTTAATTTCCAAATATGACATTCGGCTTGTATGAAGGCAACAAACAGGAGAAGCAGCCGATGCGTCAAACGATATTCAGCTTGAGTGCCTTGGCATTGATTGCAGGGACGATAGTTATGACCGAACCGACATTGCCGGGCCACCACGCCGCAGCCCAAGCCCAAGTCGAAACTTCTTCTTCAGGCCGCAGCAGCTGGCGATCTGGCTGCTGTTAATGCAGCCCTCAAGGCCGGAGTCGATCTCGAAGCGCGCGGCAGAAATGGCGAGACGGCGCTTCTTGCAGCAACCCACGCAAACCACATCGATGTCGCCCGTGCGCTCATTGATGCAGGCGCCGACGTCAACGCCAAGGATGCCATCAAGGACAGCCCCTATCTTTATGCGGGCGCGCGCGGACACATCGAAATTCTCAAGATGACGCTTGCGCATGGAGCAGACCTCAAAGCACCAACCGCTATGGCGGAACGGCTCTCATTCCCGCCTCCGAACGCGGGCATGTCGAAACGGTGCGCACGCTGATCGAGGCTGACGTCAAGGTCGATCACGTCAACAATCTCGGCTGGACGGCGCTCCTCGAAGCTATCATGCTCGGAGACGGCGGCCAGCGTCATATCGATATTGTGAAGCTCCTCATCGATGCCGGGGCCGACGTCAATCTGGCAGACAATGACGGTGTCACGCCGCTTCAGCATGCCCGCAGCCGCGGTTATGCGCCGATGGTCGCCCTGCTGGAAAAGGCGGGAGCGAAATGAACACCGACCGCACCTTTCTCGATCAGGCCATAAAGCTCGCCTTCGACAATGTGAAACAAGGCGGACGCCCGTTCGGCGCCGTGGTCGTCAAGGACGGCGACGTCATTGCCACCGGCGTCAACCGCATGCTGGCCGATTGCGACCCGACGGCCCATGCCGAATTGCTGGCGCTGCGCGCGGCTGGCAAAGCCCTGCAATCGCCGCGTCTCGACGGCTGTGAAGTCTATGCAAGCGGCCAGCCCTGCCCCATGTGCTTTGCCGCCATGCACATGGCAGGTGTGGAAAAAATCCGCTTCGCCTATTCCAATGAGCAGGCCGAACCTTTTGGCCTTTCGACCGCGAAAATCGCCGCGGAACTCGCCAAGCCTCTCAGCGCACAGGCCGGCATCAGCTTCGAGCATTCCCCGCCGGAAAACGATCCAGAACTCTACCAGGCCTGGAAGAACAAGAACAAGGCGGGCGCTTGAGACATGCACACCACCACCCATCCGGCGACCGGCAGCAAACAAGCTGCAAACGTTGCCCTCATCGCGCTCGTCGTCTTGATCGGCCTCAACCTGCGTCCATTCCTGACCGCGCCGGGGCCGGTACTTTCGAATATCGCAGCCGATACCGGAATGGGCTTTGGTGCGCTTTCCTGCTCACCTTCCTGCCAATGATGCTGATGGGGCTTGGCGCTTTCGCGGCTCCGCGCATCCAGTCGCTGTTCGGCACCCGGCGCAGCATGTTCGCAGCACTTACCATTCTTGCGGCAGGCTCTCTCCTGCGCGGCTTTGTTCCTGATAGTATTTCACTGGTGCTGACCGCCATTCTATGCGGCGCAGGTGTTGCGATGATTCAGGCCTTGATGCCAGGCCTCATCAAGGCCAATTTCCCGTCAAGCATCGCCACTGTGACAGGGCTCTATTCCGCCATGATCATGGCTGGCGGGGCACTCGGCGCGCGGCTGACACCTTGGCTTGCGGGCAACCAGCATAACTGGCGCTTCGCCCTTGCTGTCCTTGTCATTCCAGCTGTGCTGGCGCTACTGACCGCAATTCCCATTCTTCGCGAAACGGCGGCGGCGGGCAAAAATCCGGAATAACCGGGCATCTACTGCGACGCCCTCGCACCTGGGTTCTGATGGCTGCTTTCGGTCTCGTCAATGCGGGCTATTCGTCTATGGTCGCCTGGCTTGCCCCTATTACCAGTCGCTGGGTCTTGCCGCCTCCACCACCGGCAATCTCGTCGCGGCGATGGCCGTTGCCCAAGCTCTTGCAGCCTTCGGACTGCCGCTGGTCGCCCGCCACAGCACCGACCGCCGCCCGTGGCTGCTGCTGACATTGGCCATGCAGGCAGTTGGCTTCGCAGGCCTTGCCTTGGCACCGCAGCTCTCGCCCTTCTTCTGGTCCGCGATCTGCGGCGCAGGTCTCGGCGGCAGTTTCGCACTTGCCATGATTACATCGCTAGATCACCTGCCAAGACCGGAAGAAGCAGGTGCCTTGGCTGCCATGATGCAGGGCGGTGGCTTTCTGATCGCAGCTCTCGGTCCCGTCGCAACCGCTTTCCTGCATGGCCTGACCGGTTCGTTTGCTTCCGGCTGGATCATGCACCTCGTTCTGGTCGCGTGCATCTGCCCGCTCTATCTGAGCTTTAATCCACGCAAGTATGCGCATGTCATGAAACTGCCGGTTCAGGCGGGAAGTGACACACAATAGCGTTACCCGGCCAGTTTATGGCCCAAAAACAGTTTTCGGCAGGCAATTTTCGGCTAGATAGCTTGCTGACCTTCCCAATACGGTTAAGGTTATAGGAAGCCTGTTTTATTTGTGGCATTTGAAGCGGTTCCGGCGAACATGGAAGCGCCAGCCATATTGACCCGAATACTGGTATAATATGAAGCACGAAACCGCGATCCAACAAGGCACGTCCGTCGCTCCGGACGGTTTGCCCAAGCCGAGAATCTATTGGGCATGGGCAACCCTGATGGTGGGCCTTACACTCGCCGTCATCGATGGCACCATCGCAAATGTCGCCCTCCCGACCATTGCCGCCGATTTTTCGGCTGGCCCTGCAGCCTCAATCTGGATCGTCAATGGCTATCAGCTTGCGATTGTCGTCACCCTGCTTCCGCTTGCAGCTCTTGGCGAAATCTATGGCTACCGGCGCGTCTATCTTGGCGGCGTGGCATTATTCACCGTCGCTTCCCTCGCCTGCGTTTTCTCGCGTTCGCTTGAAGCGCTCACTTTCGCCCGCATCGTGCAAGGTCTGGGTGCAGCGGGCCTGATGAGCGTCAACACCGCCCTTCTGCGCTATACGGTGCCACAAGCAAAATTCGGCACAGCCATCGGCCTCAATGCACTCTTCGTTGCAGTTTCCTCGTCTATCGGGCCGACGCTTGCCGGCGTCATGCTGTCGTCCCTGAGCTGGCCGTGGCTCTTCGTCATCAATATTCCGCTCGGCGTCGCTGCCGTCCTGATGGGCCTCAAAAGCCTGCCCGATAATGACCGCTCCGCGCGTAAATTCGATGTCGTCAGTGCCATTCTGTCGGCGCTTACCTTTGGCCTTCTGGTCACGACCATCGATAGTGCAGGCAACGAAATCGGTTCCTTCGTCGTGCTGTTGCAGGCACTGGGCTGCGTAACCGCGGCTGTTCTCCTCACACGGCGATCGTTACGCATGGCCGACCCGCTGCTGCCACTCGACCTCTTGCGCATTCCGGTTTTCACGCTTTCCATCTGCACTTCGATCATGTCGTTTCTGGCCCAGATGATGGCGTTTATCTCCCTGCCCTTCCTGTTTCAGGTCGTCTTCGGCTTCAAGCCGATCGAAGTCGGTTTCTTGATGATGCCCTGGCCAATCGCGCTTGCCATCGTCGCACCGCTTTCGGGCAAACTGTCCGACAAGCACTCGCCAGCGATTCTGGGTCTGCTTGGCCTCATCACATTCGCCATTGGCCTTGCTCTCGTCGGCATGTTGCCGGAGCATCCGTCCATCGTGGATATCTGCTGGCGTATGGCGATTTGTGGAATTGGTTTCGGCCTATTTCAGGCGCCGAACAATCGCATGATGATTACGTCTACCCCACGCTCACGCAGCGGAGCCGCAAGCGGCATGCTGGGCACGGCACGCCTGCTCGGTCAATCGCTGGGTGCGGCGTTCGTCGCATTTCTGCTGTCACAATGGGGCGTGGAAGGAACACCCTATATTCTCTTCTTCGCATCGGGCTTCGCGCTGTTTGCCTCGCTGATCAGCGTCACACGTCTCGGGCGCTGACTTCATCCACAGTTTTGGAGAGAGCCGGAAAATATCTTGCACAAAGAAGCAAATTTCCTGTTGCAATCTCCGAAGCGTTGGTCCATATAGCGCCTGCCTGACGGAAATGAACTGTTTCCGAAATGACTGGCGCGAGCGGGTGTAGCTCAGGGGTAGAGCACAACCTTGCCAAGGTTGGGGTCGAGGGTTCGAATCCCTTCGCCCGCTCCAGTTTTTCTTTGATCCAGGTTTTACGAAGGCTGCCGACAGGTGGCCTTTCGTGTTTCAGGGCAATGTTTCGGAAAGCGGACCGCCGCTAAATCAGCTTGAACGGCAAGCCTGAAACAAGCGCCTTTATATAGCGCTTCTTCTGAAAATTGCCGTTGAGTGAAATACGCGGAATCGCTGCGGCTGGCATCACACCTGTTTGCTGCAGCACACCGGGCTGGGTGGTCACACCCACATCGAAACCAGCTTCTGAAACGGCCCGGATCTCACGTTCCCCAACTGCCGCCTTCCATCCGTATGGATAGGCGAAGGATCGCGGCCTGTAACCGGCATAGCGCTGCATTGATTCGGTCGATTCAGCAATTTCCTTGGCCAGCCTCTTGTCATCGACCCGACGCAGATTGACATGGGTGACGGTATGCGCTCCGAGATGCACAAGCGGATCAAGCGCAAGGGTACGCAACTCCGATGGGTTCATCACCGATTCGTCGACAAGGGAAATAGCGTCGATCCCGACCGTCTGTGCTGCTGCATCTATACGAGCTACTGCCTCGTCTTCATCGAAACACTGCATGAACTGTACAAGCCGAGCAAAGGCCGCTGTTATCTGGCTAGGGCTTTCCGAGCAGACATCGACAGTACCGCCGCCAAAGTCGAACTGGAAACTGTCGGTTTCCGTCACCAGAGCTGCGATGGTCCGCCACCACATGGATCGCTTGCGCTCCACGAAGCCCGTGGTGATAAAAATCGTGTAGGGAATGCTGTATCTGGCAAACACCGGCGCCGCAAATTCTGCATTGTTCCGATAGCCGTCATCCAGCGTGAAAGCGACATATTTCCGGGTGCCGGTTTGCTCGGAAAGTAATCTCGGCAAGTCATGCAGATGCACGGGAATGAGGCCCGCTTCCAACGCGACCTCTATCGCCATTTCAAGCGTTTGCGGCGTAATCGAAAGAATGGCGTTAGGGTCCGACCGATCTGTCGCATCTTCCGGTTTGACATGGTGCATCGTGAAGACAACACCGCGGCCACTGGCAGAAGGAAAAGCGCCGACGCGCCGGAAAAGGCGATAGCCTCCAGCCCCGCACGGATCAGCGGATATTTCAAACTGCCCTTTATCGACCGCAGCGACATCTTCTCGAATATACTTCCCCGAAGGCCAGACTTGGCGAAGGGTCGTGCCCCGGCCATGAACCCCACTCGCCTATAGCAATTTCATCTCCCCGCGTGAATTGCTTTCGCCGCATCTTATTCCAAACAAAAGGCCGCACGCAAAGCGTACGGCCCTTTATCATTTTGCTCGTCAGATTCGCACATCATAGCGAAGTCGAGCTCTTCCACCAGTCGGTTCCGCCATCATGCGCATATTGGTCAATTTCAGTCAGTTCCTCATCGCTGAATGCGAGCCCCTTCAGAGCACCTAACGAGTTTTCAAGCTGTGCGACCGAGCTTGCCCCGATGAGCGAAGATGTGACGCGCGGATCACGCAGCGTCCAGGCAATCGCCATCTGAGCCAAAGTCTGTCCGCGGCGCTCCGCAATGGCGTTCAATGCCCGGATACGACCCAGCAGTTCTTCATTCTCTGCGCTGGCTTTCAGGGAGCCGCCCTGATTCGCCCGCGCTCCCTCTGGAATACCGTGCAGATAGCGCGATGTCAGCAAACCCTGAGCCAATGGCGAGAAGGCAATGCAGCCAGTGCCCAGCTCATCCAGCGTATCGAGAAGCCCATTCTCGATCCAGCGGTTGAACATGTTGTAATTCGGCTGGTGAATGAAAAGCGGCACGCGCTCTTCCTTCAGGATCGCTGTCGCCTTCAGCGTCAGTTCCGGCGAATAGCTCGAAATGCCGACATAAAGCGCCTTGCCCTGGCGATGCAGATGCGCGAGCGCTCCCATCGTCTCTTCCAGAGGCGTCGTTGCATCGACACGGTGCGAATAGAAGATGTCGACATAGTCAAGCCCCATCCGCTTCAGCGACTGATCGAGACTGGCGATCAGATATTTTCGGCTGCCGCCAATTCCGCCATAAGGTCCCGGCCACATGTCCCAACCGGCTTTCGACGAAATAATCATCTCATCGCGATAGGGCCGAAAATCGCTGGCCATGATGCGACCGAAATTTTCTTCGGCAGATCCGGCAGGCGGCCCATAATTATTGGCCAGATCAAAGTGGGTCACGCCCAGGTCGAAGGCGCGACGGAGAATCGCGCGACCATTTTCATAGACATCCCGGCCACCGAAATTGTGCCAGAGGCCAAGCGATATGGCTGGCAAATCAATGCCGCTCCGGCCGGTACGGCGATAGATCATATCTGACTGGTAGCGATCAGCCGCTGCAGAATAATGCATAACGCATCTCCATGAATGAAATGGTTTGACCACGCATGGACGACAGCGCCTACCCCATGCATAACAGATGTGGCGCATATTTGATCTCGAAGGGGAGACGAGGCAACGCTATTCTGTTGTTTATTGCTCAACGAAAGATTGATGAATATTCAACATCAGCACTCAAAGCAACACGGCTTCCTCCGCGACGACCAGTCGCGTGAGACCTTGATCTTCCCGGATAAGATCGATCAACCGGCCTAAGCCGGGTGGAATCTGCCGTCTGCTTGGATAATACATGGTCAGCGACGGACCTTCCGAAGCCCAGTCAGGCAGCACAGCTTCCAGCGCACCCGTATCCAGGTAATTCCGGACCAAAGGCTCCAGACAATAGGCAAAGCCGATCCCACTCAAGGCGGCCTCAACAGCCTGCTCGGTCTCATTGGCACAAATCGGACCTTTCACATCGACCCGCCGCAGGAAGCTCCATTTCCCAGTTCCCACGCGTAGCGGAATTGTCCCCGAGCTTTGTCTCTTGGCATGGCAAGCGTAGCAGATCGTCCGGTGCTTCGGGGCACCCTAAGGCTCAACGCGTTACGCGATGCCGCTCAGTTGATTATTGCCCCCATCCTCCCGCGCTCACTCGTCAGCCGCATCGAGCTGGTTTCCGAAGGCGAGGAACTGGCGATCGTGCTGCGCGGCGACCTCGCGGCGATCCTGACGTTTGCCAGTGGCAAGAAGAACCCTGACTTCCTGAAGGAGAAGGCGCTTCTGGACGCTCTTCTAGGCCATGTAAAGAAAGCCAGAACGCAAAAAGCCCTTCGGTGAGAAGGGCTTGAGTGTATCGCAGGTATCGTTGGTTGCGGGGGCAGGATTTGAACCTGCGGCCTTCAGGTTATGAGCCTGACGAGCTACCGGGCTGCTCCACCCCGCGCCAGGGTGTTTATTTTGAACCGGTTGGGTATTTTTCGCGATTATCGCATTGAATGTCTGTTTTGTATGGATTTGAGAAGATGATTTTGATTTGTGTGCTTTGCAGACCTGGCAGCGACCTACTCTCCCGTGTCTTAAGACAAAGTACCATTGGCGCAGGAGCGTTTCACGGCCGAGTTCGGAATGGGATCGGGTGCAGCCGCTCCGCCATAACCACCAGGTCGGCGAAGAACACAAACAGATGATGAGAAGCTGGTTAGGGAGTAGGGGAATAAGGCAGTAAGGGAGTATGTTTTCCTTAAGCGTCCTCTGCTCCTTTGTCTTTCGTGCCTTGATATCAGAACTAGAACCTCGAAGCGTAAGCTTCGCAAGCGCGACCGCGCGTCGGCCACGTTTGGCCGCCCTCGCGGAGGATCAGCGGCGAAGCCGCGTACGATCCGTGAGCGCTGTTCTAACTGATATCCATCAAGCTTTGCTTGATGGATATTGTAAATGGGAGTGATCAAGTCGATCGAGCTATTAGTACCGGTAAGCTGCATGCGTTGCCGCACTTCCACACCCGGCCTATCAACGTGGTGGTCTTCCACGGCTCTGATAGGGAATACTCGTTTTAAGGTTAGTTTCCGCTTAGATGCCTTCAGCGGTTATCTAGTCCGTATATAGCTACCCTGCTATGCCGTTGGCACGACAACAGGTCCACCAGAGATACGTCCATCCCGGTCCTCTCGTACTAGGGACAGATCCTTTCAATATTCCTACACCCACGGCAGATAGGGACCGAACTGTCTCACGACGTTCTGAACCCAACTCACGTACCGCTTTAAATGGCGAACAGCCATACCCTTGGGACCTGCTCCAGCCCCAGGATGCGATGAGTCGACATCGAGGTGCCAAACAACCCCGTCGATATGGACTCTTGGGGGTCATCAGCCTGTTATCCCCGGCGTACCTTTTATCCGTTGAGCGATGGCCCTTCCACGCGGGACCACCGGATCACTATGACCGACTTTCGTCTCTGCTCGACTTGTCAGTCTTGCAGTCAGGCAGGCTTATGCCATTGCACTCGACGAACGATTTCCGACCGTTCTGAGCCTACCATCGCGCGCCTCCGTTACTCTTTAGGAGGCGACCGCCCCAGTCAAACTACCCACCATACACGGTCCTGGACCCGGATAACGGGCCGCAGTTAGACATCCATAAAACAAGGGTGGTATTTCAAGGATGACTCCACAAAGGCTGGCGCCCCTGCTTCAAAGTCTACCACCTATCCTACACATGTCGTCACGAATGCCAGTGTAAAGCTATAGTAAAGGTGCACGGGGTCTTTCCGTCTAACCGCAGGAACCCCGCATCTTCACGGGGAATTCAATTTCACTGAGTCTGCGTTGGAGACAGCGGGGAAGTCGTTACGCCATTCGTGCAGGTCGGAACTTACCCGACAAGGAATTTCGCTACCTTAGGACCGTTATAGTTACGGCCGCCGTTTACTGGGGCTTCAATTCAATGCTTGCACATCTCCTCTTAACCTTCCAGCACCGGGCAGGCGTCAGACCCTATACGTCGTCTTGCGACTTCGCAGAGCCCTGTGTTTTGGTAAACAGTCGCTACCCCTGGTCTGTGCCACCCCACCTGGTTGCCCAAATGGAGGTCACGCTTCTTCCGAAGTTACGCGTGCATTTTGCCGAGTTCCTTCAACGCAGTTCTCTCAAGCGCCTTGGTATTCTCTACCAGTCCACCAGTGTCGGTTTAGGGTACGGTCTATATGCAGGAGCTATTTCCTGGAACCGCTTCGCTGCAAGATCAATCCAATAAGACCTTACAACACACGCAATCCGTCACTACCTGCAGGCCCACGAATATTAACGTGGTTCCCATCGACTACGCCTTTCGGCCTCGCCTTAGGGGCCGGCTAACCCTGCTCAGATTAACTTTAAGCAGGAACCCTTGGACTTTCGGCGAGGAGTCTCTCACTCCCTTTATCGTTACTCATGTCAGCATTCTCACTTCCGATACCTCCAGGATGTCTCACGACTGTCCCTTCACAGGCTTACGGAACGCTCCGCTACCACGCACATACGTGCATCCACAGCTTCGGTGTATGGCTTGAGCCCCGGTACATTTTCGGCGCAAAGACCCTTATTTAGACCAGTGAGCTGTTACGCTTTCTTTAAATGATGGCTGCTTCTAAGCCAACATCCTGGTTGTTTTGGGATCCTCACATCCTTTCCCACTTAGCCATAACTTAGGGACCTTAGATGGTGGTCAGGGTTGTTGCCCTCTCCACGACGGACGTTAGCACCCGCCGTGTGTCTGCCGACTAGTACTCCCCGGTATTCGGAGTTTGGTTAGGATCAGTAAGACGGTGAGTCCCCATAGCCCATCCAGTGCTCTACCCCGGGGTATTCGGTCGACGCTCTACCTAAATAGATTTCGCGGAGAACCAGCTATCTCCAAGTTTGATTGGCCTTTCACCCTAGCCACAAGTCATCCCGATCTATTGCAACAGATATGGGTTCGGTCCTCCAGTACGTGTTACCGTACCTTCAACCTGCTCATGGCTAGATCACTTGGTTTCGGGTCTAATCCGACGAACTGAACGCCCTGTTCAGACTCGCTTTCGCTGCGCCTACACCTACCGGCTTAAGCTTGCTCGTCAGACTAAGTCGCTGACCCATTATACAAAGGTACGCTGTCACCCAGAACAAATCTTGGGCTCCAACTGTTTGTAGGCATCCGGTTTCAGGTACTCTTTCACTCCCCTCGTCGGGGTGCTTTTCACCTTTCCCTCACGGTACTGGTTCGCTATCGGTCATGCACGAGTACTTAGGCTTGGATCGTGGTCGACCCATGTTCAGACAGGATTTCACGTGTCCCGCCCTACTCAAGGACTTCTGCTATTCTACGTGTACGGGACTATCACCCACTTCGGTCAAGTTTTCCAACTCGTTCCACTTTATTCACAAAAGCCACTGGCCTGGTCCGCGTTCGCTCGCCACTACTAGCGGAGTCTCGTTTGATGTCCTTTCCTCTGGGTACTTAGATGTTTCAGTTCCCCAGGTTCGCTTCTAACACCTATGTATTCAGTGTTAGATACCTTATTACGATAACTAGAAAGCTGTT
>JAAVLL010000001.1:307500-527500 GCA_012103035.1 Brucella oryzae | reverse complement strand
GCTAACCGCATCTATGTGCAGCGTGGGATTTATGACAAGTTCGCCGAAAAGCTAGCGGCCAAGGTCAAGGAACTCAAGGTCGGCAACGGCACGGAACCAGGTATCGTCATCGGCCCGATGATCGAGCCGAAAGCCATCACCAAGGTCAAGGCGCATATCGACGACGCCGTGTCCAAGGGTGCGAAGCTCATCACCGGTGGCAAGGAACTGGGTGGTCTGTTCTTCGAGCCCGGCGTGCTGACAGGCGTGACCCCGGACATGATCGTGGCCAAGGAAGAAACCTTCGGCCCATTGGCTCCGCTCTTTGCCTTCGACACGGAAGAAGAAGTCATCGCCATGGCCAATGACACGATCTTTGGTCTGGCTGCTTATTTCTATACGGAGAATTTCAGCCGTGCGATCCGTGTCAGCGAAGCGCTGGAATACGGCATGGTCGGGCACAATACCGGGCTCATTTCCAACGAGGTCGCGCCTTTTGGCGGCGTGAAGCAGTCGGGCCTCGGTCGTGAAGGCTCGAAATACGGCATCGAGGAATATCTCGAGACCAAATATATCTGCAGCGCCTACAAGCGTTAAAACTGCTGCTTTCCATACCGTTCCATGGAAAGTAGCCTCAAAGAAGATGGCGCGCATTGTTCGCGCCATCTTTTTATTTATAGACGGTGCAACCGCTAATATGGCTCTCGCCTAAGATAATCCGGAAAATATATGCTGCGCCGCCTTTACGACTGGACGATTTCGCTTGCCGCAAGAAAATCCGCCGAATGGTGGCTTGCCATCATCGCCTTTGTAGAAAGCTCGGTCTTTCTTGTCCCAGCCGACGTCCTGTTTCTGCCGATGGCGCTTGCCCGCCCCGAACGCGCCTGGCGCTATGCCTTCATCGCGACGGTTTCGTCTGTCCTTGGCGGCATTGCGGGCTGGTATCTCGGTTATCATGCTTATGAACAGATCGCCAAACCGGTACTCGAAATGTATGGCAAGCTGGACTCGTTCGAGCAGTTGCGCGGCACGACCAGCGCCGACACCATTCTATTGATGCTGATCACTTCCGGTCTTGCGCATTTGCCACCGATCAAGGTGGTGACGATCCTGTCCGGTGCGGCCGGCATCAATATCTGGCTGTTCATTGCATCGGCTATCGTTGCGCGTGGCGCGCGCTTTTATTTCCTGGCCTGGCTGCTGCGCCGATATGGCGAACCGATCCGCGATTTCATCGAAAAGCGCCTGGGCCTGATCGCAAGTCTCGTGGCTGTGGCCTTGATCGCGCTCTTCTTTGCTGTGAAATATCTTCACGCCTGAGCGGTTCGCCCAAACTCGGTCAAAATAAATTGCTTGGAGACAAGCCAATTTTTCGCTTAGGTTTATCTAAAGAGCCTTTTCAGGAATCCCATATGGCGTTTGCACTCAACAATCCGGTCGGCAAAACACAGGCATGGACCGCAGGCATTATGACCATAGGCCTTGCCGCGACTGTCGGCACGGCGCTTGGCTTTGAGCATCTCGCAGGCTTCATGCCTTGCAAGCTCTGCCTCGAACAACGCACGCCTTATTATATAGGCGTTCCGGTTCTGGCTGCTGCTTGGGTCTCCTACGGCCTGAAATGGCCCCGGTCCTGACGCGCGGTCTTATTTTGGTCAGCGCGCTCTTGATGACCTTCGGGCTGGCGCTTGCCATCTATCATACCGGCGTTGAACTGAAATACTGGCCAGGACCGGTCGATTGCAGTGCCGCAACGATGAAGGTCACGCTGGATGCGGGCAATCTCCTGAGCGATCTCAATTCCACGCGTCCGCCCGCATGCGACAGCGCGCCGGGCCACTTCCTCGGCTTGTCCTTTGCCGGATGGAACGTCGTCGCAAGCCTGCTCTTTGCAGCGATCGGCTACTACGGCGCTTTTGCGAAAAGTGGGAAACAACTGTAGGGATTAGGGTTCCAGTTCGACATCCCAATAGAGAAAATCGAGCCACTGTCGTGCAGATGGTTGGGCGGGAAAAGACGGCCGTTATTGTGCAGGTCCTGCACGGTCGGCATGATGGGCTTCTGGCGCGGCCACATATGCGCGACGGCGGGCATCATGCCGCCCTTGCGCAGATTGCAGGGTGAACAGGCGGCGACCACATTTTCCCACGTCGTCTCGCCGCCATGGCAACGCGGGGTAACGTGATCGAAGGTCAGGTCATGCGGCGAGCCGCAATACTGGCACTCGAAACGATCACGCAGGAAGACGTTGAAGCGCGTAAACGCAGGATAGCGCGGCGGCTTTACATAATCCTTGAGGCAAATCACGCTCGGAACGCGCATGGAAAAGGACGGCGAGGAAACGATGTGATCGTATTCCGCCACGATATTCACACGCTCGAGAAACACCGCCTTGATCGCATCCTGCCAGGACCAGAGCGACAGGGGATAATAGCTGAGCGGACGGTAATCAGCGTTCAGAACCAGCGCGGGCAAGCCACTGGTCGAGACGGTTCTGGGTGAGACGGCAACATTCAAGGCGCACCTCCTTCGGAGCAACTCCGAAAAGGGCGAAATGGCTCTCCATGCGGAATTGCGCTTTCATCGAAGCGCCGCGCGTCCATTTTGGGCGCAACAACGACGCTCCAATCTCGTGAGGACGGGACTGCAATCAGCAGAGAATCAAGCGTCTGCGAATCGAAATTCCATCATCAGCCGATACGGATAATGTAAGCCCGACATGACAGGATTGTGAAGCGGAAACGCATTTATGCTTCGGGAAACACGCAAGTTTTACAGCAGCATCTATAAAAGCGGCGCGGCCTCACGTCCCTTGATCGCCGCATAATAAGCCCAGAATAATCGCGCCGCCACGCCGCGCCACGGTGCCCATTCTTCCGCCAGCTTGCGAAGGACCGCGGCATCGGGCCGGGTCTCATGGGCGAAGGCGTGCCCGACAGCCGTTTGCAGCGCCACATCGCCAGCCGGAAACACATCCGGATGACCGGCGGCAAACAGAAGATAGACCTCCGCCGTCCAAGGGCCGATTCCCTTGATCGCCGTCAGGGCCGCGATTGCTTCCTCGGCTGGCAGGTCGCAAAGCCCGTGCAGGTCGAGGCCACCTTCAGCAAGCGCTTCGCTCACTGCCAGAAGCGTTTTCGCTTGGGGCGCGAGAGACCGGCAAAACGCCAGGCGTCCTCCCCGCCTGCAATATAGGCTTCGGGTGTCAGCGGATCGATGGCCCGCTTCAGCCGCGCCCAGATTGCGGCAGCGCTGGCGGTTGAAACCTGCTGTGCGACGATAATCGAAGCAAGGCTTTCAAATCCGGGTTCGGACCGGCGCAGCGGCACGGCATGGGCGCGGCCGCGAATTTCGGCGAGCCGCATATCGGCGAGAACCAGAGCCTCCAGCCCGGCCTCAACATCGCTCAATGTATCGATCCGCCGCATCGGACAGCCTTTCATTCTCTTGGCGCACAACGTACCAATGGAATCAGATGACATTCAACTGACAACAAGCTTGCCATGACCACACCTGTGTTCCGCTTTGCTCCCAGCCCCAATGGCCAGCTCCATCTCGGCCATGCCTATTCCGCTCTTTTGAACGCGGACATGGCCAAAAGAGTGGCGGTCGCTTCCTGCTGCGCATGGAAGATATCGACATGGCGCGCTGCACGCCAGCACTGGAACAAGGCATCTACGACGATCTCCACTGGCTTGACCTGACATGGGAAACCCCGGTGCGCCGCCAGTCGGAACATTTTGGCGAATATCGCAACGCCCTCACCAAACTTGCCGATAAAGGCCTCGTCTATCCAGCCTTCCTCAGCCGGGGTGAAGTTCGCGAGCTGATCGGCGAAGCTTTCGCCAAGGGCGAGGACTGGCCCTCCGACCCGGACGGCACGCCGCTTTATCCTCAAGGCGAGCGCGATCTGACCGAAAAGGAACAGATGGAACGCATCGCTTCGGGCATGTCTTATGCCTGGCGGCTCAACATGGACAAGGCGCTGGAAGCCGCAGGTGAGCCACTTTTCTGGCACGAAAGCGGTGCCGGTCCGGATGGTAAAACAGGGCGCATTGAGACCAATCCCGCGCAATGGGGCGACGTGGTGATCGCACGCAAGGACACGCCGACCAGCTATCACCTTTCCGTGGTGGTGGACGATGCGTTGCAAGGCATCACCCATATCGTGCGCGGGCGCGATCTGTTCCACGCGACCTCCGTACACCGGCTGTTGCAAAAGCTTCTCGGCCTGTCTGAGCCGCTTTATCATCATCACGATCTGGTACTGGGCGACGACGGAATGAAACTGTCGAAGAGCCGTCATGATACGGCGCTCGCCTCATTGCGTGAGCAGGGCTTTACGCCTGCCGATATTCGCGCCAAGTTATCATTATAAATGCTATTTTCGCCGCAGCGTCACAGATGATGTGCCGGCGCCCCGATTGACGAAAGCGCGCCGAAGCGGTTCAAAGGCGCTTGATAGCTGGCACTGAAGAGTGGCGGCAGCATATTTGTTTACATTGAAGGAGGCAGAGCCATGGTTTCCCAGAAAGCCGGTAATTACGTTGAGATTGAAGGCTTGCGCATTGCCCCGAGCTGGTGGAGTTTCTGGCGAAAGAAGCCGCGCCCGGCACCGGCGTGGAGCCGGAAAGTTTCTGGAAGGGCTTTGCCGCCATCATTCGCGATCTCGCACCGAAGAACCGCGCCCTCCTCGCCAAGCGCGATGAGCTTCAGGCCAAGATCGATGCCTGGTACAAGGAAAACCGTGACAAGGGCTACACACAGGCCGACTACCAGCAGTTTCTGAAGGATATCGGCTATCTCCTGCCGGAAGGCGGGGAATTTTCGGTTTCGACCACCAATGTCGATCCGGAAATCACCCATATCGCAGGCCCGCAGCTTGTCGTTCCGGTCATGAACGCGCGCTATGCGCTGAACGCCGCCAATGCGCGCTGGGGTTCGCTCTATGATGCGCTCTACGGCACCGACGCGATTTCCGATGCCGACGGAGCGGAAAAGGGTAAGGGTTACAATCCGAAGCGTGGGCAGAAAGTTATCGCCTGGGCGAAAAACTTCCTCGATGAAAGCGCGCCGCTTGCCACCGGCAACTGGGCCAATGTCGCCGGCCTCGCCGTCAAGGACGGCAAGCTTGAAATCAAGCTGACCGACGGTTCGGCAACGGCGCTGAAGGATGAAAGCCAGTTCAAGGGCTATAATGGCGATGCCGCCGCCCCGGCCAATGTGCTTCTCGCCAAGAACAACATGCATGTCGATATCGTCGTCAATGCGGACCATCCGATCGGCAAGACCGATCCGGCGCATATTGCCGATGTGGTTCTGGAATCGGCTGTCAGCACGATCCAGGATTGCGAGGACTCCATTGCCGCCGTCGATGCCGAAGACAAGGTTGCTGTCTATCGCAACTGGCTTGGCCTGATGAACGGCAAGCTGGAAGACACGTTCGAGAAGAACGGCAAGCAGATGACGCGCCGCCTCAATGGCGACCGCAGCTATAAGGCTGCGGACGGCTCCGATCTGACGCTCAAGGGCCGTTCCCTGATGCTGGTGCGCAACGTCGGCCACCTGATGACCAATCCGGCCATTCTGGACGCCGAAGGCCATGAAGTGCCGGAAGGCATCATGGATGCGGCCTTCACCAGCCTGATCGCGCTGCATGATATCGGCCCGAATGGTCGCCACATGAATTCGCGCGAAGGCTCGGTCTATATCGTCAAGCCGAAGATGCACGGGCCGGAAGAAGTGGCTTTCGCCAACGAGCTTTTCACCCGCACGGAAGAAATGCTCGGCATGAAGCCCAACACGCTGAAGATGGGCGTGATGGACGAAGAGCGCCGCACGACCGTCAATCTCAAGGAGGCGATCCGCGCTGCCAAGGATCGCGTTGTCTTCATCAATACTGGCTTCCTCGACCGCACCGGCGATGAAATCCACACCTCCATGGAAGCCGGCCCGATGATCCGCAAGGGCGACATGAAGCAGGCCGCATGGATCGGCGCTTATGAACAGTGGAATGTCGATATCGGTCTGGAATGCGGTCTTTCCGGCCATGCGCAGATCGGTAAGGGCATGTGGGCCATGCCCGACATGATGGCCGCGATGCTGGAACAGAAGATCGCCCATCCGAAGGCCGGTGCGAACACCGCATGGGTGCCGTCACCGACTGCCGCCACGCTGCATGCCACCCATTACCACCAGATCGACGTTGCCGCCATTCAGGAAAAACTCAAGAGCCGCCCGCGCGCCAAGCTTGACGACATTCTGTCGGTGCCGGTCGCAACCCGCCCGAACTGGACGCCGGAAGACATTCAGAAAGAGATCGACAACAACGCCCAAGGCATTCTCGGTTATGTCGTGCGCTGGGTCGACCAGGGCGTCGGCTGCTCGAAGGTGCCGGACATCAACAATGTCGGCCTGATGGAAGACCGCGCAACGCTGCGCATTTCCGCACAGCACATCGCCAACTGGCTCTACCATGGCGTCGTGACCGAAGCGCAGGTGATGGAAACCATGAAGCGCATGGCCGCCGTCGTCGACAAGCAAAATGAAGGCGATCCCTCTATCGCCCGATGGCCGCCGACTTCGACAAGTCGATTGCCTTCCAGGCCGCCTGCGATCTGGTCTTCAAAGGCCGCGAACAGCCGAACGGCTACACTGAGCCGGTCCTGCATCGCCGCCGGCTCGAATTGAAGGCGCAGGGCTGATTCTTTTCACTTAGTATCGAAAACGGCGGGAGAAATCCCGCCGTTTTCTTGTTCAATAAGGCTCTGAAATGCCCCTCCTCATCCGCCATGCGACGGAAGCCGACCTCCCTGCCTTGCTCGCCATTTATAATGATGCAGTCGAGAACACGCTCGCCATCTGGAACGAAACGCTCGTCGATCTGGAAAACCGTCGCGAATGGCTTAAGGCCCGCAATCGTGACGGCTTTCCGGTGCTGGTTGCCGAACGTGAAGGTCAGGTCGTTGGCTATGCGAGCTATGGCCCGTTCCGCCCCTTCGAGGGTTTCCGTCACTCCTCCGAACTTTCGATCTATGTGGCGAGCGATGAGCGCGGCGGCGGTATCGGACGTGCGCTCCTGACCGAGCTTGTGGACGAAGCGCGCGAGCGCAAGGTGCATGTGCTGATTGCCGGTATAGAAGCGGGCAATGCCGCATCCATCGCGCTGCATAAATCGCAAGGCTTTGAGGATTGCGGCACGCTGAAACAGGTTGGCCAGAAATTCGGGCGCTGGCTCGATCTGACTTTCATGCAGAAGATACTCTGAATAAAAAGAGCCGCTTTCGCGGCCCAGATTGATTACAAACCCCTCGATTTTTGGAAGCAGTCAAAAACGAGGGGTTTTGATTCCGATTTGTTCACGTTCTGAATCTGGGACGTTCCGTGAATCTGAGGTCATTTTGACCCTGCCGGAGGTTTGTCAGCAGTCTGTGCCGCTTTCGCGGCCCTTTTATCAGTTCGGCTGTGGAACGGCAGTCCCGGTCGAAAGCTCGGTCAGACCGATTTCGCCTTCCACCTGATCGCTGCGGGCCATCAGGTAAAGACCAAGGCCGCAGGTCAGAACGGCGATGAACACCAGATACCAGGCATGGGCCATCGGGTTGACCGCCAGAAGCGACGTCACGATCACCGGCGTCAGACCCCGAAGACCGCATAGGAAACATTGTAGGAAAACGACAGCCCCGAGAAGCGAACAGGCGCCGGGAATGCACGCACCATCACATAAGGCACCGCGCCCACCATGCCGACCGAAAGCCCCATAACCGCATAAAGCGCGAACAGAACAGGCAGAGAAACCGCCGCATAGGTGTAGAACACGAAAGTCGCAATACCGAAGAAAATGCCTGCAACGGCAAAGAAGCGCCCGCTGCCGATGCGGTCCACGATAGCACCCGCCGTCACCGTCCCAAACATCAGAAACAGCGTGCCGAAGCTTGTGGCGGCAAGCGACTGCAAAGGCGTGTAGCCGTAAAGCTTCTGCAGGAACGTCGCCGTCATCAGCGTGGTGACGACAATGCCAGCCGACAGGATCCATGTCAGCAGCACGGAAATGACGACGCCATGCATATGGTTGCGCAGAACAGTGCCAAGCGGCAGTTTATCCTTGAGACGATGGCTGTTCTTCATTTCGGTAAAGATTGGCGTTTCCGCCAGCCAGCGGCGCAGATAAACGGCAAGCAAGCCGAAAATGCCGCCGATGAAAAACGGAATGCGCCATGCATAGGCGGACAGTTCTTCGGGCGTGAAAATCCAGTTGATGGCGGTCGCGATCAGCGAGCCGATCATGATGCCAAGCGTCAGGCCGGAGCAGAGGAAACCGCAGGCCATACCGACGCGGTTGGCCGGAACGTGTTCGGCCACGAAGGTCCACGCGCCCGGCACCTCGCCGCCAATGGCAGCCCCTGCAACATGCGAAAGACGATCAGCAGGATCGGTGCGCCAACGCCAAGCGTCGCATAGGTTGGCAGGCAGGCCATGGCCAATGTCGAGATCGACATCAGGAAGACCGAAAAGGCGAAGACACGCTTGCGGCCAAACTTGTCGCCGAAATGCGCCAGCACGATGCCGCCAATCGGGCGGACCAGATAACCGGCTGCGAAAATGCCAAAAGTCTGGATCAGCACAAGCCAGTCCGGCATGTCGGGCGGGAAAAACAGATGCCCGATCACACCCGCAAAGAATACGAAGATGATGAAATCGTAAAACTCCAGCGCGCCGCCAAGGGCCGAAAGGCCAAGGGTGCGGAAATCCTGCCGGTTAAGTGGCCGCGGATTATTGCTTGCGTGAAGATCGTCGATGCCATCGATTCGCTCTCTTCTGATCAGGTCGCTGATATGATGCCCTCATTGCGGGGCCGCGTTTTAATGCGCCAATTGCGCCTGCACTGCAAGGCTTGACTTCCCGATGCCAAATCTTATTTTAGAATCATTCTAAAATTTGGATTCCCGAAATGCTGAGCCGATTCTTTCGCAACGACCGACGCCCTTTCGATTCGCTTTCCGAACAGGAGATCCTGGCGCTTGCCATATCCTCCGAGGAAGACGATGCACGCATCTATCTGGCTTATGCCGATGGGTTGCGCGATGAGTTTCCGCAATCGGCAAAAATTTTCGAGCATATGGCGGCGGAAGAACATGGCCATCGCGATGCACTGATCGAGCGGCACAAGGCCCGCTTTGGCGACCGGATTCCGCTGATCCGCCGCGAACATGTCAGCGGCTATTATGACCGCAAGCCGGACTGGCTGGTGCGTCCGCTTGGCATCGACAAGGTGCGCGAAGCCGCGTCGGAAATGGAAGAACAGGCCTATCGATTCTATGTTGAAGCAGCCAAGCGCGTCAGCGATGCGGATACGCGCAAATTGCTGGGCGACCTTGCCCAGCAGGAAAAACAGCATGAAGCCAAGGCAGAATCGCTGGAACTGACACTGACACCGGATGATGTGCAGGATGAGGAGCGCACCGCCGAGCGCAAGCAATTCATCCTTACCTATGTCCAGCCTGGCCTTGCAGGCCTGATGGACGGCTCTGTCTCGACGCTTGCCCCGATCTTCGCCGCCGCCTTTGCCACGCAGGATACATGGCAGACCTTTCTGGTCGGCCTGTCCGCCTCGGTCGGCGCCGGTATTTCAATGGGCTTCACCGAAGCGATCCACGACGATGGCAAGCTGTCGGGTCGTGGTTCGCCAATCAAGCGCGGCCTGTCCTGTGGCATCATGACGACACTGGGCGGTCTCGGCCATACCCTGCCCTATCTGATCAAGGATTTCTGGACCGCGACAAGCATCGCAGCGATCCTGGTCTTCTTCGAGCTTGGGCCATCGCCTTCATCCAGAACCGCTACATGGAAACACCATTCCTCCGCTCTGTGCTTCAGGTGGTTTTGGGCGGCGGCCTCGTGCTCGCGGCAGGCATATTGATCGGGAATGCCTGATCAATATGTACACTATATTAGTTATATACAATATAATTTTCGATAATATCAGTATATTGACAACGAGTATGCGTATTTAATAGATTTTAAACAAATACATATTGGGAGAGTACATGAAAGTCATCAGAAATAGAAAAGGCCACTTCTATAGTGGCCTTCTATAGCGTCGGGGTCCGTCACGAACTTGCGTGCTGCCGACCGTTTCCCGACGTTTCATCAATAAATATACTGATCGCGACGAACCATGTCAAGATACCTTTCTGCTCCTGAAATAGCCTCAATCAGCACGCTCCTTTCAGCACCGCGCTTGGGAACATATCTGGCAATCACGCGTTCAAATACATCTGAAGACGCCATTGAACTCCATCAAGCAACGATGAGTCTCGGCATCGCGATCATGGCCGTCACCGGATTGATCGAAGTCAGTCTACGCAATGCGGTTTGCCACGAGCTGGACAACGCACTGCAAATAAACGGGTGGCTAAGAAATCCCCGCGATCGCTCAAATGGTCTGCGCTCGAAGTGTATGCGATCAAGAAGGCAGAACAACAGGCGCGGCGCGCAATCTATTCCAAAATGACGAATGCTGAGAAAGTGGCGCTAGATGCCCTTGCGTTTCCCAATGGAGTGCCCGCCGGTATAAAACACCGTAAATTGGCAGAGAAACGTCAAGCGAGTATCAATCCTGTTTCAGATGGCCAGATCATCGCACATTTGACGATGCACTTCTGGAAAAGGCTTTTTCAGAAAACTACGAACAGACATTATGGAAAAGAGCTTTAAAGAAGCTTTTTCCGAATAAAACGCTCACGCGAGCAATGATCGCTTCCCATCTTGAAGCAATATATGAAGTTCGCAATCGGCTTGCACATCATGAACCTGTGTATGGGAGCCGACTGGAAGCGATTCTGGAATCGATTGATTTTATGATCCGAAATTTTGGCAGCGTGAAACCGAGTGCCGAAACGCCGCTAGCCAAACTCATTTTACCTCAGCGTGACATTCTCTCAGGGCAAGTCGCGATCTTTAAAGCAACCTTTGACCGGCTCACATAAACCATGCGCCTTTTGACACATAAAAGGCATCGGCCTAACTACCCAGCATCGCCGCCGTGTCCTGCGGGAGGGAAATCGGCTCCTCGAAAGTCTCGATCGCAATGCGGCCTTGTCGGGAGACGGTGACAAAACTGTTTGCCGGCACCGCCATCCAGTTTGCCGCCTCGCCGTCCAGCGGCTCTGACACCACGCATATGCCGGACGACCCGCCCAATGTCGCCGTATAAAGCGTCGGCGCAAACGCATCCGTGGCATAACGGATGGCGTAAAGCTGGTTTCCATCGGAGAAGGCCGCTGTCAGCCGCAGAAATGGCGGCACACCGCCGCGCACCGCTTCCTCGACAACCGTTGCCACCATGCGCTTCATGGCCAGCACTGGGTCGCTGTCGAGGCCAAATTCCAGCATCAGCAGAAAGATCAGTTCCGAATCGGTTGCGCCATGCTTCTGGCCATAGACATCGTCGCTCAAATGGCTTTCCAGCCTGCGGCGCAAGCGGTCGAAATGACCGATCTGACCATTATGCATGAAGCTCCAGCGCCCGGAAACAAAGGGATGACAGTTGGACCGGCTGGTCAGACCGCCGGTCGAGGCCCGCACATGCGCAAGGAAAAGGCGCGATTGAATTTGTCGCGCCAGACTGCGGAGGTTCTGGTCGGACCAGGCGGGCAGAATATCTCGATAAAGCCCCGGCTCATCGCGATGGCCATACCAGGCGACGCCGAATCCGTCGCCATTGGTGCGAGTTTTGGCTTCATGCGCATCGTGGCTTTGTGCCACGAGCGAATGACAGGAGACGATATGATGTCTTCCAGATAGGTTTCAGGTCCGAGATAGGCGGCCCAACGACACATTTGCGATCCGGTGTTTACCGGCCCCGATTATGCGTCCGCTCATAAAGCTGGCGAACGATTGTGCTCGCCGTCTTCTCGAACAAAAATGGCAAAATTGCATGAATCAGTGCTGCAAACGCCGCACAAAAAGCTTGAACGAAAAACGACCGGCAAAGGCCATATGCTCGAAATAGGTCTCGTCGACCGACTGAGGGTGCTCGGTGAAGAGGCGTGTGATGCGTGTAGTCATTGGAAAATACTCCCGTCAATGAGTAAGTTGTTCCCGTATTAGGGCGACCTTTGTGCGTCCATTTGAACGCACAAAGGTCGCCCTAACTTATTGAATCTACGCATCGTGCTTTCCAAAAATCGATTCCGATTTTTGGGCCGATGCTAGCGGCGCATATCGCGCCTTTCTGGAAAATCATTCTAGCAAATGCACCTGAGATGAAATCTCAAAATATCCTTGATAATTACTAATTATTGGGACAATCATCCCACTATGAAACCAGTTATCGACGAAATTGATCGCAAAATATTGGATGAGCTGCAAATCGATGGCACCTTGTCCGTTGATTCTCTCTCCGAGCGGGTACACTTATCGCGCAACGCCTGCTGGCGGCGGGTCAAGCGCATGGAGGATGAAGGGATCATCAAGGCGCGTGTCGCTCTGATCGACGCCGAAAAGGCCGGTTGCGGCCTTTCCGTTTTCATTCTTGTGCGCACATCGAGCCACGATCCCAACTGGCTGACGAAGTTTCGCGGTGCGATGGGGCGTTTTCCGAAATCGTCGGCGTCTATCGCATGACTGGCGATCTGGATTACGTGCTGAAAGCGCGTGTCTCGGATGTCAAAGCCTATGACCGGCTTTATCAGCGGCTGATCGCCAGTGTGCCCCTGTCGGATGTTTCGGCTTCTTTCGTCATGGAAGAAATCAAGGAAACGACCGCAGTTCCGCTGGAACGGGATTAAATCCCCTGTGAAGGGCAACTCATAGTGTAAAAGCATGATCCTGTGCAGCACTATCATTGCAAAACACCAAATAGGCGGTACACCTTTGATTGGTTTTCACGTATGAGCGTCGCCAATTTAACTTCTCGCAAGAAAGGCTCCCTCATGACCGCAGCATCCGCTCAAGCGCCAGCGCTCGGCATCATCCGCCTCGAACATGCGAAAGGTCTGGACCTCCCGGCCTATGAGACATCGGGTTCGGCAGGCATGGACCTACGCGCAGCTGTTGCCGAAGATCGCCAGATCGTTCTCCTGCCGGGACGCCGCACACTGGTGCCGACAGGGCTGATTTTTGAAATTCCGGAAGGCTTCGAGGTACAGATTCGTCCGCGCTCGGGCCTTGCCTTCAAGAACGGCATTACCTGCCTCAACACACCCGGCACCATCGATTCCGATTATCGCGGCGAGGTGAAGGTTCTTCTCATCAATCTGGGCGACGACGATTTCCGCATCGAACGCGGTATGCGCATCGCACAGGCCGTTTTCGCGCCTGTGATCCAGCCGAAGATTGAAGAGCGCGCCGAAGTGAGCAATACCACGCGCGGCGCTGGCGGATTCGGTTCGACCGGCACGGCATAAACACACAAATCGCAATAAAGCCCGGTTCACCGGGCTTTATTGTGTGAGAACGGCGCGCTGGCAGAGAACGCCAGTGACCTGCACGTCCGCCTCTCCCAGTTTGACACCGAGCAAGTCGAGAATTCCGAAAACAAGGTTGTCGATCAGAGGCGCTACCGGGGTTAGCAAGACTCCCACCAGCCCCACCACATCCCCAGCGGCAGCTTGATTATTCCCAGCAGATTGAGATCTATTTCCATATTCTTGAGAAGAGAGCTCGAAAGAGAAGACACCAAATCGCTTGAATAAGCGGTCTTGATCCTTCTATTCTGTATATCGCTGTAGTTGAATGACAGGGAAGTCGTCTTTTCTCCCAGTTTCACTTCAGCTTTCGCTTCAAGATCGATAAGATCAACTTGAATTCCTAAAAGATACAGCTTCGCATTTGCTATTTTCGTTCGGCTCGCGGAGGGTTTCCGGTTCAAATCGTAAAGGAGGAGCCGGTTTCTCCAAGATAGATACCAGCGATACCGGGTTTTGCTGCAATCGCGACATTGGCGCTCGTCGGGCCCGATGGACAGCTTATGCTCTTGAGTTCTCCCTCGGCCGAAGCAATATCGATTGCAAGTGGCAGGTTGAGATCAAGAAGCTTAACCCCAATCAGCGGACTACCCGATTCACCACCGACGCGGATACCAAGTTTCAACCGAACCTGCGCCGTACGAACGAAGGAGCCTGCTGCGCCAACCCGGAAAAAGGAGTGTTCAGCGGCGGTTCTCCCACCAGCACCTCCAAGGTAACACCCAGTAATCCCGGACGTTCAACCCTGAGTCGATATTGATTTGATGCTTGCCCCAATCATGACCGCTGCCGAAACCATCTGCAGAACATTCGCGGTTATGTTGTATCCGGAACCGGAACCTATCGAGGCGTTTGCCAGCGATCCAAGCCCCAGCAGCTTTCCAACCGGCAGTTTCGCAGCCAGGGCAGCAGCATCCCTGCCCAGAATGCCCAGCGCCGCCTTTGCTGTCGGATTGTTCGTCACCACTTCGGCCAACACATTCGCCAGCATGCCCACCGAAACATCTGTGTTCAGCAATTGGTCATAAGTACCGGCCGTCAGTCCTACTTTCGGGGCGAGCTTGTCCAGAAAGCCAAGCAGGTTGATATCGGTCGCAGCCAGCGCATTGTAGTCGGCAAGCTTCAGATTGAGGGTGGTGCCCAAGAGACGACCCAAAAGTCCGTTCAACACACTTTGATCGGTATTCAGGCTCAACAATCGCGAGCCGATGGAGAAAGCTGCTTCTGCCTTTGTCGCGGCCATGCCGGTAGCCCCAAGCGCGGGGCGATTGATGAAAGCCTGACCGAAATAGAGATTGCCCGGGCGCGCCAGCCGGACGCGAACCGCATCCGGGTTTGCTCCGCCAGTCACGAAACGGTTCTGGACCGCACGGCTCTTGTCAGGAAAATAATTGCCCTTCTCCACCCACACACGCGTTTTGTTGTCGGTCTTTCCATTGACGACGGACGGATCGTAGGCGCCGGTCATCAACACCGGATCGAGACCGTTTGCCCGCAATTGCCGCAGCACGGCATCATTGGCCTGCGAAACGGAAGCTGCACCCGCAACGGCGGCAAAATCAGCCATGCTTTGTAGCTGGCGCCGCTCCAGAAACAACGAACTCGTGTCCACGCAGAATGCCGCTACCGCCAGAAACAGTGGAGAAACCAGCGCCGCCATCGTCGCCAGATTGCCGCTCCGCGCACGCAGGAAACGCGATACCAAACCTCGCATAACGAATGCCCCCACCCCTGAGTCAGATTCCACCAAGCCTTATTGTCGATGCCCTTGTGATGGTCGTGTCGGGAAGCGGCAGGCCCGTCATCAGGTTCCAGATCGGCAGGTTTTCCGCGTCGTATCGGATCGTAACCGTGAACTGGTTCGGGTCCGACTGCGCATTGTCGACATTCACCTGCATCTTCGCCGGATCGATCAGCGAATATTTCGCCGCGTTCCTCTGGATGTAAGTTGTCGCCAGCGTCAGCCGTTCCGGGGATCGATACCCGCCAGCGCCGTTCGCGTGGCGTCGGCTGCAAGCTGCTGCACGGCATTCGCCACACCCAGATAGAGGCCGAAGGCGATCATGCCCATCAGGATCAGAAGAAAAACCGGCGCCAATATTGCAAATTCGACTGCTGCAGTGCCGCTTTTATTTCTCTTGAAAAATAACAAAGAAGGTATTCTTCGAAGCAAGCCACAGGACTTGCTCGTTGAAGATAGATATCTCTTTCGTCCCATAATAAGGTAAGCCATTTGCCCTCCCGTCCAAGAGCATTGAAACCTTATTTCCATGCCATTTCAAAACAACATGCACCACGCATGCGCCGACCATCCGCTTTCGCGGACAGATCACGTTCTGAATTATTTTATTTACTTTCAGATTGTGGTTTCCCGACCTTATTTAATCAGGAGATAATTTAAGAACACTTAATTATTGTATTCAGTGTGTTTTGCTTTACGACTTCCAAAAGAATAACCATAAGTTGCATCTTGTTGCCAACTTTGTTCGCTTCGCCGCTTTCTATATGCGGGATTGCCAACAGCAGCGGAGAAACGGCCAGCCTTTGTTTCATCGGCAATTGTTGCATGACAAATAATTAAGATGAAATCCTGAGCGGAGAAGCATAGATATCCCGGAAGCAACGCATCATCAGGGCGCACTTCGTCTCGCTTTGGTTGCATGCGGCAGAAAATTTTGCGGGACATATTGATGAATCTCCAAAGCGGAGGTTCTGAAAACTTGAGGGTTTGACGGTGCTTACATCTTCCGATTCTTCCAAAACCGGGCAGCGCAAGGCACCGTCGCCGAAGAGCGCGCGTCGCTGGTGGCTCTGGCTTGCGCTGGCTGCAATCGTGGCGGGCGCGGGCTGGTATTTTACGGCTCGGGCGAAGCGGGCAGCCAGAAAACGAGCTATCTCGCCGAAACAGTCACACGTGGCGACATCGAAAACGCCATTACCGCCGTCGGAACGCTCAGCGCGCTGCGCAGCATCAATGTCGGCGCGCAGGTTTCCGGCCAGCTTAAAAGCGTGAAGGTCGAAGTGGGCGATCAGGTCAAGCAGGGCCAGCTTATCGCCGAGATCGACCCGTCGCCCTTCGAGAAGAAGGTGGAAATCGCCAGCGCCCAGCTTGATAATCTCAAGGCGCAGCTTTTGAGCAAGCAAGCGCAGCTGACGCTGAAAAGGCCAATGCAGCGCGTCAGCGCTCGCTTCTGGCCACGCGCGGCGTATCGCAGTCCACCGTCGACCAAGCCGACGCCGACCTCGCCATGGCCGATGCGGATGTGAAGGCGCTCGGCGCGCAGATCCGCCAGCAGGAGGCCCAGCTTGCCAGCGACAAGGTCGATCTCGGCTACACCAAGATCTACAGCCCCATGGAAGGCACGGTGGTGGATCAGGCTGCCAAGGAAGGCGAAACGCTGAATGCCGTGCAGAGCGCGCCGACCATTGTCACCGTGGCCGATCTTAAGGTCATGACCGTGGAAGCACAGGTTTCGGAAGCTGACATCGGCAGGCTGAAACCCGGAATGCCGGTCTATTTCACCCTGCTCGGCCAGCCTGAAAAGCGCTTTACCGGCACGCTGCGCCAGATCAAGCCGACGCCTGCGACCGAGAACAATGTCGTGCTCTATTATGCGCTGTTCGACGTCCCGAACCCGACCGGCGAACTGATGATCAATATGAGCACGCAGGTCTATTTCATTCTTGATGAGGCGAAGGACGTATTGATCGTCCCTCCTCGGCGCTGAATTACAAGCGCGAAGGCCCCAGAACCAGAAAGGCAAGCCGCAGATTTCGGTCAAGGTCGTCAGTGACAACGACTCGATCACCGAGCGTCAGGTTCAGATCGGCGTGCGCAATCGCGTGCAGACCGAGATCAAAAGCGGCCTTGAGGAAGGCGACAAGGTTATCGTCACCAGCGCTTCCAGCGGGGCGGAAGCCGCCGCGGGCCAGCGTGGCCGCAGGCCCGGCATGCGCCTGTTCTGATGAGCCGCCTCATGAACGAAACGCCGCTCATCAGACTGGATGATATCCGCAAGACCTACCACAATGGCGACCTTGCCGTAGAGGTGCTGCATGGCATCACGCTCGATATTCAGGCTGGCGAATTCGTCGCGATCATGGGCGCTTCCGGCTCCGGCAAATCGACGCTGATGAACATTCTGGGCTGTCTCGACAGCCCGAGCGGCGGCAATATCTGCTCGACGGCGAGGACGTCTCGACACTGGATGCCGATGCGCTTGCAGCATTGCGCCGCCGAACCTTCGGCTTCGTTTTCCAGAGTTACAATCTCATCTCGACCTCGACGGCACAGGAAAATGTCGAGGTTCCAGCGATCTATGCGGGCCTGCCCGCATCGGAACGCCATGCGCGTGCCGCCGAACTGCTCAATTCGCTAAAGCTCGGCGACCGCCTCGACCACCGCCCCAACCAGCTTTCCGGCGGGCAGCAGCAGCGTGTTTCCATCGCCCGCGCGCTCATGAATGGCGGTCGGATCATCCTTGCCGACGAGCCGACCGGCGCACTCGACAGCCAGAGCGGCGAGGATGTGATGGAATTGCTGCGCTCCATGCACGCGCAGGGTCATACCGTCATCGTCATCACCCATGCCCGCGAAGTAGCTGAGCGCGCCGACCGGCTAATCGAAATCCGCGACGGACAGATACTCTCGGACACCGTCAAGCGCGCCATTCCCGATACGCAGGCGCCGTTCCGGCTGCAGGAGAGCCTTGAAGGCAATTCCGCCCGCATTGCCGATGTTTCGGAAGCGGTGAAAATGGCGATGCGCGCCTTGCGGGCCAACATCTTCCGAACGGTTCTCACCCTGCTTGGCATCATCATCGGCGTCAGTTCCGTGGTGACAATGCTCGCCATCGGCACCGGCGCGCAGAACTCGATTCTCGACCGCATCAATGCGATGGGCACCGATCTCATTCTGGTGCGCCCGTCCATGGCAGGTTTTCGCGGAACAGGACAGATAGCAACGCTGATTCCCGAAGACGCCAATGCCATTCTGGAATTGCCGAACATCAGAACCGCCGTCCCCGAAGTCACCGGCACCGTGACGCTGCGCCGCGGCAATGTCGATTACCAGTCGCAGGCAAACGGGACTGTACCCGCCTTTTCCGAAGCCAAATCGTGGAAAGTGGCGACGGGCGATTTCATCAGCCAGAGCGATATGGACAATTATGCGCCCGTCGCAGTGCTGGGCAAAACCGTCGTCAACACGCTGTTTCCCGACGGCAGCAACCCAATCGGCCAGTATATTCTGATCCAGAAGATTCCGTTTCAGGTGATCGGAACCCTGGAGCCAAAGGGCGCAGGCTTTGGCGGTTCGGATCAGGACGATGTGGTGATCGTGCCGCTTTCCACCGGCAATCTGCGGCTGTTCGGCCAGAAATATGTGCGCACCATCACCGTGCAGGTGAAGGATTCCGACCTCATCAACACGACGCAGGAACAGATTCAGGACCTGCTCGACCAGCGCCACAAGAAACGCGACACGATGATAACCAACATGTCGTCCATCCGCGAGGACGCGACGGCGATGGGCAATACGATGACGCTGTTTCTGGGGTCCGTCGCTGCAATCTCGCTGCTCGTCGGCGGCATCGGCGTCATGAACATCATGCTGGTGAGCGTGACGGAGCGCACCCGCGAAATCGGCGTGCGCATGGCGACCGGCGCGCGGCGACGCGATATCCTGCTGCAATTCATCACCGAGGCATTGACGGTCTCGGCCATTGGCGGTGCATTCGGTGTCGTGATCGGGCTGGGCGCTGCATCGCGGGCTGGGCCGGTCTTTCTGTCGGCTACAGTGTCGGACCAGTGCTATTGGCCTTCGCCTGCGCTTTCGCCACCGGCCTGATCTTCGGCTTCCTGCCTGCGCGCAAGGCTTCCCGCCTGCTGCCCGCCGTGGCACTGTCATCCGAATAGCAAAACACTGATGGGAGGCAACACGTGATGATTCCCTTCAAGAGAAGTCTGTTCGCTGCTGCGATTGTGCTTGCTGCGATAGCAGCGCTGACGCGCCGGGCCGCGCTGACACCTGCAAGCGCGAAGCCTTTGAAGAGGCAAACTATATTGTCTGCGAGGCAAAGGCGGACGGCCTGCATCTGTTCTGGAAGAATGCGGATGGCGAACCCTATCGCAATTTTTCAAAATTGGCTGATGCCGCCGCAAGTCGCGGCAAGACACTGGTTTTCGCGCTCAATGCCGGAATGTACCAGCCCGATTTTTCACCGATGGGCCTCTACATCGAAGATGACCGCGAACTTCACCCGATAAGCAGGACAGTACCCGCTCAAGGCTCCGGCCCTGTGCCGAACTTCTACAAGCCGAACGGCATCTTTTACCTCGGCGACAAGGGCGCGGAAATCCTGCCGACGGACCGTTTTCTGAAGCAAAGGATCAAGCCGCGACTGGCCACCCAGTCCGGGCCGATGCTGGTGATCCGCAACAGGATCAATCCGATTTTCATCGTCGGCTCAACCGACAAGACCCGGCGCAGCGGCGTCGGTGTTTGCAATGGCGGCGCGATCCGCTTCGCAGTCAGCGAGGATGCGGTCAATTTCCACGACTTCGCGCGACTGTTTCGAGACCATCTTAAATGCCCGAACGCACTGTTTCTGGATGGCGGTGGCGGCGCTGGCATTTACGTTCCAGCGCTGGAGCGGAACGATGTCTCATGGCATGGCGGCTATGGCCCGATGTTCGGCTTTGTGGAGTGATGGCAGTCAGAGCCTGACTCAAAAGCGCCATTTGCAGACCGGGATTGGCGCCTTTGGGAACAGGCTCTCAGGGAAAAGACCGATCTGTTCCAGACCGGCCTTTAAGATAGCTTTGCTTACTTGAACAGCAGCGGCAGGGTGATCGGCATGCGCGCCTTGGCAATGGCTGCTGGCGGCGCAGGCACCGGCGAAGCCCGGCGCGCCGCTTCGAGTGCAAGCTGGTCCACGTCCGGATTTCCGGACGAACCGGCCAGACGAGCCGAAAGCACATTGCCCGAAGGATCAATCACGAAAGTAACCTGAACGAGCCCCTTCGCATTACGCGATTTGCGCTGCAGGAAACGCACATTGCGCGCCATGTGGGACTGCAGCTTTGACGTCCATTTGGAAGAACTGACGCCAGCGGATGCCGAGTTTTCACCTCGACGGTTTGCTGCAGCCTTCGCACCCGCATCGGCGTCCATGCGCGGTGCAGCCGCCTGACGGGTTTCGGGTGCCTTCTCGGCTTTCTTGGGCTTGGGCTTTTCGACCTTGGGCTGTTTTGGTTTTCCGGCTTCGGCTTTTCAACCTTTTCGGTTCTGGCTTCGGCTCCAGCTTGGGTTCAGGCTTTACTTCCGGCTTTTCAACCGGCAGCGGAACAGCCACTTCGGGCTTTTCAGCCTCGACCACATCCGGAACGACTTCTTCCGGCTCCTGAACGGCTTGTGGTTCCGGCTCAGGCTCCGGCGGCGTCACCTCTTCCGGTTCAGGTGGCGTCGGTTCTTCCTGCACCGGTTCTGGCTGCGGGGCCGGTTCCGGCTCTGCCTGTTCCTGCGGTGCTTCAGCCGTTTCCGGCTGGGCTTCTTCCGCAACCTGTTCTTCCATCGGCGCTTCCGGCTCAGGCGCAAGCTCTACCACCATGGCGGCAACCTGCGAGCCATCGGGCTGGTCTTCTTCCTGTGCCATATGAATGGCATAGGCACCGGCAGCATGAACGGTGAGAACCAGAATGCCCGCGCCAAACCAGCGCCCCGCATCATGCCAGAAGGAATGATGATGGGTGTCAGCCGAAGCCACCTTTACAGGAGGATGGTCGGGCGGAAGTGCATTCATTGCGCGGCCCCTGCGCTGCGGGAGTTTGCGACGCGGATGCCGGTTGTTGAGGAGCACCGACAGGTACCGCTCCGCTCTGGTCCGCGCCGATGGTTTCAAGACCGACCAGCGCGATCTTCAGATAGCCGGCTTCACGCAGAAGATTCATCACACGCATCAATTCGCCATAGCCGACATTCTTGTCGGCGCGCAGGAAGATGCGGGCTTCCTTGTTTTTCTCCGACAGGCTGTCCAGCGCCACGCCGAGGCGCTCCCGAGCAACAGTGTCATTGCCGACACTGATGCTGAGGTCTTCCTTCAGTGTTACATAAAGTGGCTTGTCGGGACGCGGTGCGGGCGCTGCCGTCGAGGCAGGCAAATCCACCTTCACATCCACAGTCGCCAGAGGCGCTGCCACCATGAAAATAATGAGCAGAACCAGCATGACGTCGATGAAGGGCGTCACATTGATCTCGTGGTTCAGCTCGAGATCGTCACCGCCGCCTTCGCGAACTTTACCAGCCATGGTGCCTACTCCGCTGCGTGCAGCGTGCCTTCACGCACACCGGCCGTTCTGAAATCCAGATCGCGGCTGACAAGGCGCTCGACCCCTGCCGAAGCATCGGCGAGCAGCGAGCGGTAGCCGGTGATGGAACGGGCGAACACGTTATAGATAACCACGGCAGGGATAGCGGCAACGAGACCGATGGCCGTCGCGAGCAGCGCTTCGGCAATACCCGGCGCAACGACGGCGAGGTTCGTCGTCTGCGCCTGGCTGATATTGATGAACGAATTCATGATGCCCCAGACCGTGCCGAACAGACCGACGAACGGAGCAACCGAACCGATGGTCGCAAGAATGCCGGTGCCTTTGAGAGACGGCGTCCGGCCTTGGCCTCGATACGCGACAGGCGCGAGGAAACACGCTCCTTGAGACCTTCGCCACCGGCACGCGCCAGTGCGGGCCCCGAAAGGCGAACCTCATCTTCTGCAGCACGGACCAGAATTGCGCCCGGTCCCTTGGCACCCTCCAGCGAGCGGACAGCTTCGGCAAGCGTTGCCGAATGGCCAATAACTTTCAATGCCTTGGTGGCACGGCGGCGGGCACCGGCCAGTTCAAGCGACTTCGCAACCCAAACCGTCCATGTGGCGAGCGAAGCCAGTGCCAGACCGATCATCACCGCCTTCACGACCCAGTCGGCCGCCATGAACATGCCCCATGGCGACAGATCGTGCGGCAGAATCAAACCGCTCTCGCTTTCGACCGGCGCTGCGGCAGGGGCAACCGTCTGGGACTGGATCAGTTCAGGAGAAGGGGCCTGAACCGTACTGGCCGGAACTGCCGGGGCATTCGTCGAGGGAGTTGCGTCCTGAGCCAATGCTGAAGCCGCACCCAGCAAGCCGATGCCCATCGCCGCAGCCATGAAGCCTTTTCGCCAGAAACCAGTCATTTTGATCGCCTTTTGATTGTTCAAATCCGCGCGCACATGACTAAACCCTCATGCAGGCCGTCGCGCCGCCTGTTGGCCTCTTCTTAACTCCCAATAATATGATGACGCAAGTCATGTTTTCATTCAAAGGTATTTTCATCATATACCCAAGGATGAGCGAACATTTTTCGGCTCTCGTCCTTTTGCCAGTTGCACATTCGCGCCAAATCAGACCTGATAGGATCAACCAAGCGCCTGAGGGTTGGATTTAAAGGAAAATTCCGGGGCGCGGGAGGAAATGCAGTTCCGGCCGGACCGGGATTTTGGAGGATATGCCAATGATGCTCAAGGATATCCAGACGCTTGAACATGCGGCGCGCACCGCCATGGCAGGAAACGACGATCCGCTGCCGGTAGAGCAGCGTTCCCTGAAGCCGGCACATGTCGGACTGGCCTTCCTCATGCTGGCCGGAGCGGCTTATCTGCTACTGGCCTGAAGCAGAGTTTTTCAACCTAAAAGAGTGCTTGCCGTAATTCTGCCATGTAGAAGACACGGGTTTCACAATTTTGACGTCCGAATAACACAGATTTTGAGCGGAACTGAAGCCGTTTCTCCTCGTTTTTCTCCTGTTGACGGCGAGATTGCCCCTCGCCTTCGGTTTGCCTTAATTTCCGACAGGAGTTCCCATGAAAAGACTTCTCGCCTCCACGGTTCTTGCCGCGCTGATCGCCCTTCCCGCTTTCGCGCAGGACGGTTCACCGATTTTCTCCGACGAGAAACAGGAAAAACCGGTCGCCAGCGAGAACGGATATTTCGTAGCGTCTCCGGGTCAGCTTCTGGTATCGGGTTTCATCGGACAGGCAGTCTATAACGGACCTTCCGACGACGCCGCCAATATCGGTACGGTTAATGACATGATCCTCGGCGCCGATGGCAGCCCGCAGGCAGTTGTCATCGGGGTTGGTGGCTTTCTTGGTGTCGGAGAGAAGAATGTCGCCATCGGCTTCGACCGTCTGTCATGGGTGGTTCGCGATGACGGCAAGCGCTGGCTGATCGTGGACGCCACCAAGGAACAGCTCGAAAAGGCACCGGCATTCGACCGCAGCGCGGCTTTCGAGGCGGATGGCGCACCGCGTACCGATCCGCCCGCTGCGGAAAAGACGATCACGACGCAGAAGGCCGACAGATCCATGCCCGAGGGCATGAAGCCGGTTCCCTCCGAAGGCTTGAGTGCGGACAGGCTGATCGGCGCAACGGTTTTCGGCGCGGATGAAACGAAGATCGGAACGGTCGGCGATGTCCTGATGACCGCCGACGGCCAGACCGAAGCCTTCGTCGTCGATGTGGGCGGTTTCCTCGGCATCAATTCCAAGCCGGTGGCTGTTTCCATTGCCAATCTCGACGTCGCATCCGGCAAGGACGACAAGGTGAAGGTGTTCACACAGTTCACCAAGGAGCAATTGCAGGCGCAGCCAGCCTATTCGGACGCAGCCTATAAAAGGACCCGGAAGGCACGATCCTTCACGGCGAAGCGGAGTGACACTTCGCGACACTGGCGGAAGCATTATCGGCAATGCTTCCGCCGTTTCCTCTATTTACCCCACCATTTACCATGACTTGCAACAACCGGCTGGTCTTGTTGCCGCTGACGGGTTTGCATGCAACCATTAGGCCAGCCGCACGTTATCCGAACGACAATCAGAGAATAAACAGGAGAGCTGATATGGCACGTGCATCCGCAAAAACGAGCGACATCAAAGAAAAGATCGAGGAAGCGCTGACCGATGCCAGCACAGAAGACCTTCAGGCTCAGGTTGAGCAACTGAAGGAAGATATCGCTGCCATTGCGGCGACACTTGCCAATCTCGGTTCGCAGACCGTCCGTGACGCAAAACGCAGCGCGAAGGAAACCTACAAAAGCGCCTATATTCAGGGCGAGGACGCCATCGACGATCTGCGCAACAAGGCGCAGGATGTTGAAGCCCAGCTGACGGCAACGGTGCGCGAACGCCCGATTGCCTCGCTCGCCACTGCACTCGGCGTCGGCTATCTGCTGGCCCTGCTCTCGCGCCGCTGAGGCGTACCATGCTGAAAGCTCTCATGCCCGTATTGTCTGCTCTGGCAGGCGAGGAACTGAAATTCGTCGCAGGTCAAACCAAACGTGCGGCAATTTTCGGGGCGGCAATCGCCATCTTCGCGATCATTGCGATCACCTTCTTCTGCGTCGCCGCCTTTCTGGCACTGGCACAGAACTACGGCGGTCCTCTCGCGGCCCTCATTCTTGCCGCGCTATCGCTAATCGTGGCATTGCTCATTCTCGCCGTTTTGAAGATTCAGGCCGCTTCCGAGGCCAAAAGCGCAAGCAGAAAATCGAGGCGGAAAAATCGGCAATGGTGGCGACGGCGGCAATCGCGACGATACCTGCAATCCTCAAGCGTCCCATACTTGCTGCTGCCCTGCCGCTTGCAGGCATTGCTCTGGTCTCGCTGCTTTCAGACAAGAAAAAGCGCCCTCCGCAAAGCTGACCACATCACTCCATGACGAAAACACCGGCCAGATGAGGCCGGTGTTTTCTTCCACCTTCACGGTCTGCTTATTTGCCGGCAGGCATATCGCCTTCTTCCGCAAGCGACGACAGGCGAACAATCACCTTGGTTCCCGCGCCGTCGTCGGTCTTGCAGTAGACGGGCTTTTCACCGAACTGCATGCAAAGCTGTTCGATCACCAGTGTACCAAGACCGTTTTTCAACGGATTTCTGCTGGTCCTTGTCAAAGCCCACACCATTGTCTTCCACAACCAGCACCGGAATGGCGTCTTCGCCCGGCTTCAGGCTGATCCGGATGTGCCCTTCCTGACGTCCCTTGAATGCATGTTTGATCGCATTGGTAACAAGCTCGCCGAGGATGATGCCGATTGTCGTCACGTCACGCGCCTTCAGATCAAGCGGCGCAAAATCCGTCGAGAACTCGATCTTGCGGTCCTGACCGATAGCACTTCGGATATCGTTGATGACGGTTCCGAGAAAATCGTCGACGCGCGCCGATTCCATATCTTCGCCCAGACGCAGGCGCCGGTGCGCTGTCGACACGGTCTGGACGCGATCACGAGCGGCAGAAAGAGCCGCGCGGGCATCCTCGCTGCGTGTCTGCCGCATCTGAAGACCAAGCAGGGATGAAACTGTAGCCAGCGAATTGCCGATGCGATGATTGGTGTCTTGCAGCAGCAGCTCGACCCGCTGGCGCTCATGCTCAGCAATGCGACGCGCCTGCTCAAGCTCGGCGGTACGCTCCTGCACGCGCTGTTCCAGCAATTGTTTTTCGGAACGCAATGCCGACTGTCCTTCAAACATGGACCGCGCATAACGCTGAATGCGGCTGAACAGCAAAAGTGCGAGCATGGCGGCCGAAGCCAGCGCCACGATAGAGGTCGCCGTCATCCAGTAACGCATGCGGTTGATCCGCTCATTGCGTTCGAGGAGTTGCTGTTCTTCCGCATCGATGAACTGGGTAACGGTATTGGCAAGCTGGTCCATCAGCACCTTGCCTTCGTCGCCGCGCACTTTTTCAACCGCCGCAGCCACATCACCCGACTGGGCCAGATTGACCGTCTGGCGCACATCTTCCTGCTCGCGCTCGACCAGCGCACGTATCTGTTTGACCCGCGCATCCTGCAGCGGGTTCTGGTCGGTCAGGGCTTCCAGATCAGCCAGTGTCTTGTCGACACTCAGGATCGTATTGCGATAGAGATCGAGATAAGTCTCATCGAGCGTCAGGAGATAGCCGCGACGGCTCATTTCGATATTGCTGGCGAGACGGGCTACCTTGTCGACCTGCTGACGCAATGCATAATTGCGGGAAATGTCGACAACCTGGTGGTTGACGCCGGTCGACAGAAACAGCGTCATCACCGCCGACAATAGCACGAGGCCGAGCGAGACGATAACCGCAACCGGCTTCGATGACGATTGAAGCAGTTTTGCAACAAGGCTGATGGCAAGGACGCAACCCACAAACAAACGATCACTGTGCCGACAAGAAATATCAGCAGCCACTAACCTACAAGTGGCTGGCGATAAAAGCAATCGCTGCGCGTAAAACCCGCCCATGTTTGGGATTTTGGCAACACAAGCCCCCTTCCGATGGAAGGAGGGCTCAATGATGCATCATGCGAAGCTTCTCAAGGTCGCCCGCGATGAATCGGCATCAGGGCCATAATCGCTTTCACCTTCGATCTTGAGGATTTCCTGCAGCCGTGTGCGGGCACGGCTGACGCGGCTCTTGATCGTTCCAACGGCACAACCGCAAATTTCCGCAGCTTCCTCATAAGCAAATCCCGAAGCGCCAATGAGAATGATCGCTTCGCGCTGATCGTCGGGCAATTGCTCCAACGCTGCGCGAAAATCCTGCAGATCGAGCATGCCATATTGCGAGGGATGCACAGCAAGCTGTTCGCTGAACACACCATCCGTGTCCTGCACCTCGCGGCCCGCTTGCGCATCTGCGTGTAGAACTCGTTGCGCAGGATAGTGAAGAGCCAGGCCTTCATATTGGTCCCCATCTCGAAGGACTCCTGCTTGGCCCAGGCTTTCATGATCGTGTCCTGAACGAGATCATCCGCCTTGTCGTGCTGGCCGATGAGCGACACCGCAAAGGCGCGCAAGCTCGGCAGCGATGACAGAGCTCTCGCTTGAACTGTGCATTACTCTCAACCGACGGACCGGGTGCTGTGTTCACGCATACTCTCCTGTTCAGCCTGATCGAGTTTTTCGAGAAGATCGAGGAAGCGATCCGGGATCGTCTCATCCTGTATCGAGGTGTACAGTGCCTTTAGTTTCAATCCGACTTCACAATTTGGTCCTAGTATATCCTTCTGAACGCGACGGGACGACCTGACCCCGGCTCCGTTCATGTGAAGGTTTTCTTTTTCTGCCATATCTTGATCGTTCCGGGCTGATTGCCCTACCCTATTAATATAAGCCCCTGCTTGTCCGGGAAATGCACAGGCTATCAAAAGTTCCCTAATATGTCCTCGTCTTTCGGAACTTTTTCAAACTATCCGTTTAGAGTACCATAATGCTGCGCTCAAAGCATGGGTGGGAGAGGATTTGAACCTTGTCCGCCAATGTGCATTTAATGAACGAAAGCGGCAGTTGAGGAGTTCCACTACCATGACGTTATCGACGCGTATCGCGCCGCATCTTCCCTATCTCCGTCGTTTTTCCCGGGCTCTTACCGGTTCTCAGGCTTCCGGCGACGCCTATGTTGCAGCTGCCCTTGAGGCATTGATTGCCGATGTCAGCATTTTTCCGGACGCCTCGTCAGACCGTATCGGTCTCTATCGCCTTTTCTGCGATCTATATAAGACGGCCTCGGTTCGTGTGCCGGAACCAGCGTCGGAATTTGCATGGGAAAAGCAGGCAGCAAGGAATCTTTCGCATATCGCGCCGCTGCCCAGACAGGCATTCCTGCTTGTGGCCGTGGAAGGATTTTCCGACAAGGAAGCCGCCGAAATTCTTGAACTGGACGATGCCGAACTGAGCCGTGTTCTGTCGGCGGCATCGACCGAGATTTCGCGTCAGGTTGCAACGCGCATCATGATCATCGAGGACGAGCCGCTGATCGCGATGGATATCGAGCAGATGGTGGAAAGCCTTGGCCACGAGGTGGTTGGCATCGCGCGCACCAAGGACGAGGCGCTGGCGCTCTATAAACAGGAAAAGCCGCGCATGGTGCTGGCCGATATCCAGCTTGCAGACGGAAGCTCGGGCATCGATGCGGTGAATGAAATTCTGCAGAACGACACGATTCCAGTCATTTTCATCACCGCCTTCCCGGAACGTCTGTTGACCGGCGAGCGCCCGGAACCGACCTTCCTGGTCACCAAGCCGTTCAACCCGGATATGGTGAAAGCACTGATCAGCCAGGCGCTGTTCTTCGAAGAAGCGTCGCAGGTCGCAGCCTGAACCGAAGATCATAACTTCCGAAGAGCAGACGCCTTTCGGAAGTTTGGTCGCTGGCGCTCCACCCGGTCTCCAGATCGCACCGCCTTATAACCCGTGATGAGTATTTAGAGTTGTGAGCGCCTTAATTTTCCCGGAACCATGGAACCAATATGGCTTCGATGTCGTTTCTCCTTCACACAATAAAGAGGAGACCGGACATGCTTTATTATGCGCTCGTATTTCTTGTGGTGGCACTCGTGGCAGGTGCGCTCGGTTTCGGCGGCATCGCTGGTGCGTCAGCCGGTATAGCGCAGATTCTGTTCTTCGTGTTCCTTGCTTTGCTCGTCGTTTCGCTCATCGCCTCGGCGATCCGCAAGGCATAACGGGTGTAAAATCAAAGGCTGTTTTGACCTTCAAACACACCAGCCTATGCTGCTTCCTGATGAAATTTGCCGCCGCATTACATCATGCGGCGGTTTAGAGCACAATCCGACCGGAGTGAAACGAGGATCAAAACACGCTCTGTCGGTTCCAGAATTCGGGCCAGTTCAAGGATCACAGGATGAGCGCTCGACGGAGTCCCGCCGGCCAATCGATGAAATGGATGTCATGGGACATAAATCGTCGCCCAGCTTTTCCGGAGTTGCTGCCATTTTGCCAAGGAGCGACCCCAATATTTGTTTTATCGCATTCTCCTGCGCAAAACCGCTTCGCACTTTTGCTGGAAATGCTTTGAATTCGGCTGCGGGATAATCGGGGCAAACATGACCGCTGGCACAAAATTCACCCTGCAGGACACCGAACCCGATGCAGCCCGTCTGCGGGCGCTGTTAAGGGCGGTGCGCAACAGCAATGTATGCGTGCTCTACCAGACACCCGATCTGGTTTATTCGTGGGGAAAATATCCCGCTCTACTGGCAGGAAAAATGGAAAGTCGGAGGGAGTGACTGCGATTTTATTTTCTCCGCCACCCTGCATAAACTTGATAGCGCCAAGCGCGCGGCACTGGATACCGGTGAGGCGCAGAATGTGGAGATCGCCATCAATGATGGTGACAAGCTTCGCTGGGTCGAGTTTCACATAGACTGTGACCGGGATGAGAATGGCAACATATTGGGGCTGGTCACGACCGCCATTGAAATCAGCGAATTGAAACGGCGCGAGCAGGTGTTGAAGACCTTGCTGCGCGAAGTCAGCCATCGATCCAAGAACCTTCTTGCCATTGTGCAAAGCATCGCCAGCCAGACGGCACGTTTCACCGATTCGATCGACGATTTTCTGCTAAAATTCCGCGGACGCATCCAGTCCTTATCCTATTCGCAGGATCTGGTGACCGATTCCAACTGGCGCGGCGCACTGTTCCGCGATCTCGTGCATTCGCAAGTCGAGAAATACATCGACGTCAGTGACGAACGTCTGAGTATCGAGGGCGACAATCCCTATCTTTTCCCTGGTGCCGCGCTGCATGTCGGCCTTGCGCTGCATGAACTGGTGGTCAATGCGACCTCTTTCGGCGGCCTTTCGATCCCCTATGGACAGGTGAAAATTTCAGCAAAGGTCACGCATGTGGCCAGCGGCGACGACAGGCTGGAGTTTCGCTGGGAAGAAACCAATCCTGCAATGCCCGAGGTTTTCGAGCACGATCCGCGCTTCGGCAGCGCCGTGCTGCAACGCATCGTTCCCACCTCCGTCAACGGTCACGCCGACTATCGCATCGACGGAACCGGCGCGATCTATTCTCTCCTCATCCCCACGGAACAATTCGACGCCTGATCTGACGATAACTCGTCAGCCCACAAAAAGCCGCCATGGTCAGACCTGGGCCTGAACCACGGCGGCTTGCTCTAATTTGCGGAACGCCAGCAGCATAACGTTTGACGGTCAGCGCGGCATTCTCGCCGCTCGCCTCTTGCGGGGAGGTTGAGGCGAACTCTGAAGGCCGTGTTGTGGGGCGGGGTCACGACCTTCATGCGCGCTTAACGCAGCAAACCAAACTTGGTTCCGTCAGGTTTGAATTTTTGCAATAAAGTTCGAGCCGATGATGCACGATCTCATACCCGAGCGACCGGGCGATCTCTTCCTGCAATTTTTCGATCTTGTCGGGCGGAATTCCACCACATCGCCGGAATCCATATCGATGATGTGATCGTGATGCGCACCGCTTGCCTGTTCGAAACGCGAAGGCCCTCCGGCAAAGGCGTGCCGGTGGATGGCGCCGCGTTCTTCGAGAAGCTTCATCGTGCGATAGACGGTCGAAAGCGAAATGCTGCTGTCGATCTCGACCGCACGGCGGAAAATCTCGAGCGCGTCGGGGTGATCTTCCGTCTCGGTCAATATGTTCAGGATGATCCGGCGCGGCCGCGTGATGCGGACACCTGCCTGGCGCAGTTCCTGTTCATAATCGGGTTTCTTATACGATTCACTCATGTTCCGATTATGCACCGTCGCACTGCCAGTTGCAAATTTTGCAACTGGAGCAATCACGATCTCCCCAACCCATTAGAGCGCAAACTGTTCGCACTCGGACGCAGCCGCCTTGTCGTTCAGATGGTATTGTCCCCTGCCCACCCGCACGAAAAGCGCATCGCCCTCCGGTTGATTGTCGGTGCAGTTTTCGGCCAGGAACGAGAAGTATCTGGAATAGGGCCAGCCCGGAGCGACACGTCGCACATCTCTGGGCGAGAAAGGTTCTGCAAGAATACCTTTCACCCTGACAGCATTATGGATTTGAGGATAAATATTCGATCCAATTTTCCACATGCATTAACTGTAACACCACCATATGCAGCATTCATATCCCGCAAAGACGGGATAGTTGCAGATTTTTGCTTGGTCATAAAATGCCAAGATAAATAAGTGGAGACAGGCAGAGAAAGAGACCGATAAACGCAACGAGACTTCGCCAGTAAACCAGACCCCAAACACCGAAGATTATCGCCACCGGCGCAGTACAGATACTGAATATGACAAGATAACCATCATCACCGACGCCAAACAGGACGATATAGTAGAATATGAACGCCGTTGCAGCACCGAAGAACAGTGATATGATCGCAGAAAAACACCAGTCCCGCTTGCGCTCTGATCGGGGCGTCACCGCTTTATCTCAAGCCATTGCGAACCATTGTCATTCGGCTGTGGCAAGCACGGTAAAGAGCGCTGCTCCATCGCGATCCAGCTCTTCAACTGCCACCGGATAGGTCTCGCCTTCATGTGGTTTAAGGCCGACTACAGACGCATTCATCGCCTCGGATATCGCATCCTTGCTGCCCCAGAATTTACCGCGCTTTGTCAGGTCCGCGCCGTCATCGGGAATAGCGACGCTATATTCCACTGCACCTTTATCGATCCCATCGCAAATAAGGTTTGCCGATCCGGTTTTGATTGAAACGCTCATCGTTCCTCCGCGTTTGGTTGGCTCCATATTGGCACCTACCTTAGAGCGCATCCGGAAAAGTGTGAAACGGTTTTCGGATAAGATGCGCATAAAAACATTTAGAGTACCGATCTGATCGAAACGCGCTCTGGTACCATCCGGAAAAGTGTAAAACGATGAGCCAAAATTAGTATTTCGCCATAGATGACAATACCAATGGAGTAACCGCCTTACCCTCGTTTCGCCTACGGACCGCAAATATTTATTGCTATTCTGGCCGCATAACAGAGGGCGCAACAAATGGTTATGCCGATCGCGCGATATGTCAGGCGTTCAGTCGCTTATGCGGCGACGAGGCTGAATTACAGGCAATCGACCAACAGGATTGCATCCGACGCCCAAGAATATTGGGCCGATCAAACGTCAATAAACATAAATCAAATTCCCACTGGAAAGGAAGTGGCGGTCTTTCTGATACCGTATGGACTCAGATCGGGCAGTTGCACCGAAAATTCGTGCAAGATGCAGCGGCTTCTCTCGGCGTCAACATGCAAGGCTCCCGAATTCTGGAATGGGGGTGCGGGGGCGGTGCGAATGCAGTTCAATTCGTGGATGTAGCCAGTGAATATCTCGGGGTTGAAGTATCTCCCGCATCTTTGAAGGAATGTGCCGCCCGGCTGTCTGACGCGGGATATCAGCGTTTTATTCCTATACTGGTCGATATGAACTGGCCGCAGAAATCACTGGAGCTGATAAGACAGCCGGTCGACATCTATATTTGCACCTATGTGTTTGAGCTCATTCCGACGGTGGAGTACGGCGCCGAGCTTGTGAGGATAGCTTTTCAGCATCTCCGGGCAGGCGGTCTTGCCGTTATACAGATCAAATATTCCACCCATAAATCGAATACGCGCGGCTATCGGTGGGGATATCGACGGAATCTGGCGAATATGACGACCTATTCCATCGACCAGTTCTGGTTGCTGACGGAAAGCGTGGGCTTCAAACCGGTCTCCATCTCACTCAAGCCCTACGATGCTCTCGTGAATGATGAGAGATATGCCTATTTTGTTTTGCAGAAACCAGGAGCGAATATGGATTGAAATTGGCTAGACCAGCCAGCGCCACATTTATCAGAGAGCCAAGCCATTGGTACGCCCAAGGGAATCGAACCCCTGTTTGCGCCGTGAGAGGGCGCCGTCCTGACCGCTAGACGATGGGCGCTTAGAGCATAAGCCGACCGGAGTGAAATGAGGATCGACAAGCTTATGCTTAAAACACTAGAGCTTGGAGCGCCGATTTGATTGAATCAAATCGAAACGCGCTTCAAGCCATGTCGCTGATATAATCGCCAAAAGGAAAAAGCGCAATCCTCGAAGGCAGAAACAAATGGGCGGCAATCACGCCGCCCCAATCAAACCCTGTCCGCCCTATTCGACATTGCCGAGCTTGATGCGGCCGATGATGCGCGACTCGCGATAGTCATAGATGATGAGTTCCGTACCGCCGTCCGGCAGCAGGGTTTCCAGCGAAAGTTCGTTGCCGGAAAGGCTTTGCGAGAGAAGACGGGTGCCCGGCGTCAGGTTGATCTGCGATTCGATCAGCTTCGGCGGTTCCGGCTTTACCGGAGCGGGCGCAGCCTGTCCGGGGATATCGGAACGGGCTTCTTCAGCCGGCGGAGTTTCCGGCGCACGATTGATCTTGTAGACAACGGCGACAAGCACCGCCATAAGACCGATCAGCATGACACCGATGGAGACGGCCAGAAGCCGGATCATTTTGCGGCGCACACGTTCCATGGCTGGATCAAGCGGGGCTCGGCCTGTTCATCCGGGTAATAGCCCTGCTGATAGTCCTGATATCCTGAATCCTGATGATTCTGGTATCTCGGATAGTGTGGATCCTGCATTCAACGACTCCGGTTCGAACTTCGCCATATTATGGCGTGTGGCGCGTGATAGAGCATTTTGCAGCCAAATGGAAACATTTGACGCCGCATAAATGCGGTAAAACCAAGAGATAGAGCAGTTCTGACGATTTCGTTACGACAGACCGGCTCTCATGAAGGAAAGACACGAGTGAAAGAGCTTACGACCGACTCCGATGCCACAGGCAAGCGTCTCGACCAATGGCTGGCCGCAGCATTGGGGCCGGAACTCTCGCGCAGCCGCGTACAGTCCCTCATTGCCGAAGGCCATGTGACCATCGACGGCGCACCCGCCCGTGAAACCAAGCAGAAGCTGCGCGAAGGCATGACAATCGCCGTCGTGCTGCCAGAGCCGGAGCCAGCCGAACCGATTGCTGAGAACATACCGCTCGATATTCTATACGAGGATGACGATCTCATCGTGATCAACAAGCCTGCCGGGCTCGTCGTTCACCCAGGCAACGGCAACTGGACGGGAACACTCGTCAATGCCCTCATATATCATTGTGGCGATAGCTTGTCGGGCATCGGAGGAATTCGCCGCCCCGGTATCGTTCATCGCCTCGACAAGGATACGAGCGGCGTCATGGTCGTGGCCAAGAATGACCGCTCGCATCGCCATTTGAGCGAACAATTTGCCGATCACGGCCGCACCGGCGATCTGGAGCGCGCCTATCTCGCGCTCGTCTGGGGCATGACCGAACGCCCGCAGGGCTTCATCGATGCGCATCTGGGACGCTCGCATCGCGACCGCACCAAGCAGGCTGTGGTCAATGAAGAGCGCGAGGATGCCCGCCATGCCGTCACCCATTATGTGACGGTCGAAAAATTCGGCCCCGCGAAGATGCGACCGCGCTGGCCTCGCTTGTCGAATGCCGCCTAGAGACAGGCCGCACCCACCAGATCCGCGTGCACATGGCACATATCGGTCATCCGCTTGTCGGCGACATGGACTATGGCAGCGCCTACAAGACCAAGGCCAACAAGCTGCCGGAACCGCTGAAAGAGGCCGTGCGCGGTTTTCATCGGCAGGCACTCCACGCCTGGTTGCTTGCCTTTACCCATCCGGCCACGGAGGAACTGATGCGTTTTGAAGCGCCTGTGCCGGAAGATATGGAGCACCTTCTGGAAAATTTCCGGAAGCACTCTATATAATACTGGCAACTATCATGGTTGGCCAAATGGATGGATCGCTGATAAAATCGGCTGTTTCATCATCAGTATTGGGGGCGCGGCCACGGTGAAAGCCGCTCTCTCAGCACATAATGACCATATATTTCAGACGCGCTCTGCAACCTTTGTCATGCAGCGGCGTTCACATTGCAGTGACAGATTGTTTCATGAGTTAAAGGATCGTGTTTTCGCCAAAATCATGCCTATATATGGAGGCTCGCGTGAGGGAAGTGCAGGAGGCAGCCCCGCGACAGGTTCGCCAAACGGGAGCCTGAAATTATAAAGGAGGGTGCTCTATGGCCCAGATGAATCTCCCAAGCATTACATCCGGTGACGGGGACTTACCCGTTATCTGGAAGAAATTCGCCGCTTTCCCATGCTTGAGCCGCAGGAAGAATATATGCTGGCCAAGCGCTACCACGAACATACCGACCCCAAGGCCGCCCACAAGCTCGTAACAAGCCATCTGCGTCTCGTGGCCAAGATTGCCATGGGTTATCGCGGCTATGGCCTGCCGATCGGTGAAGTGATTTCGGAGGGTAATGTCGGTCTCATGCAGGCCGTCAAGCGTTTCGAGCCTGAACGCGGTTTCCGTCTTGCCACTTATGCCATGTGGTGGATCAAGGCTTCGATCCAGGAATACATCCTGCGTTCGTGGAGCCTTGTGAAGATGGGCACGACTGCCAATCAGAAGCGCCTGTTCTTCAATCTGCGCAAGATGAAGAGCAAGATTCAGGCGCTCGACGATGGCGATCTCAACCCGGATCAGGTCAAGCAGATCGCAACCAAGCTGAATGTCAGCGAAGACGAAGTGGTTTCCATGAACCGCCGTCTGTCCGGTGACGCTTCGCTGAACGCGCCCCTGCGCGCTTCTGAAGGTGAATCCGGCGAATGGCAGGACTGGCTGGTCGATGACAGCAACAGCCAGGAACAGGTTCTGATCGAGCAGGACGAGTTGGAAAACCGCCGCTCCATGCTCGAACAGGCGATGGATACCCTGAATGACCGTGAACGCCGCATTTTCGAGGCCCGCCGTCTATCGGAAGATCCGATGACACTGGAAGATCTCTCCGGCGAATTCGGCATCAGCCGCGAGCGCGTGCGCCAGATCGAAGTGCGTGCCTTTGAAAGGTGCAGGCTGCGGTGAAGGCCGCGGCCCACAAGCAGCAGAAGGCGCTGAACCCTATCGAGGAAGCACACGCCTGAAACTGATAATCTGCTGATCCATTTACTGCCGCAGACGGGCAACCGTTCTGCGGCAGAATTGTTTGGGCATTACTGATCCCCTCGCCTTTCTCAAGTTCAAACCCTTCATCTATCCAGCCGGTCAGCCCGCCTGCCATGATCTTGACGGGCCGGTCAAGATTGGCGAGCCGCAAGGCGCCACGTGCCGCGCCATTGCAATGCGGCCCCGCGCAATAGGTGACGAAAACCGTTTCCTGCGGCCATTGTGCCATCTTGGACCCGATGATCTTGCCGTGCGGCAGATTGATCGCACCCGGAATATGGCTTTCTGCGAAAAGTGCGGGACTGCGCACGTCGAGAAGCACGAAATCAGCTCCCTTGGACAAGGCATCATGCACGTCCCAGCAATCCGTCTCGAACGTGAATTCGGCGGCGAAATGATCGCGCGCCAAAGCGCCTGGCGCAGGCGGGATGGCCGTTACGGCTGATTTCCTGTCGGTCTTGGCTGCACTATCCATGGGCGTTCTCCTTTGTCTCAGGAGCGATTTCGCCCATTTGCCAATTCACTTGCAATTGACGTGATTGACAATATACGTAAAGATAATGACAAACCCGCTGCCAGCACCCGAAGGCCCGCTCGTTGTGGCGCTTCTCTACGACCGGCTTTGCACTTTTGAATTCGGCATTGTTGCCGAAATCTTTGGCCTGCCCGCCCTGAGATGGGAGCCGGTTGGTATCGCTTTGCCAGCTGCCCGATCGAAGAAGGCCCGTTACGTGCGCATGGCGGCTTCGTCATCACGCCCGATGGCACCCCTGACCTCATCGATGAGGCCGACATCATCATTGTTCCGGGCTGGAAAGGTGCAGAGGTTCCAGTGCCGGAAGCCATCAGCGAAAGGCTGCGTCGCGCATACCGGCGCGGCGCGCGGCTTGCCTCCATCTGTTCGGGAGCCTTTGTGCTAGCCGCGACAGGACTGCTGGACGGCGGCACCGCAACAACACACTGGCACCACGCCGACGCATTGCGGAAAAACACCCCGAAATCGATGTCGATGATGCGTCGCTCTATCGCGAACATGATCGCATCTTCACTTCGGCAGGAAGTGCAGCCGGAATAGATCTCCTGATCGAAATCGTCCGACAGGATTTCGGAGCCGCCGCTGCAAATTCCGTTGCCCGGCGGCTGGTCATGCCCGCTCACCGCACGGGCGGACAGGCGCAGTTCCTCGAACGTCCGGTCACAAAGCGCGAAAGTGCTGCAATCAGCCCGATTCTGGACCGGATGCGCGCCGATCTTGCCACAGGATGGACAATCGAGCGCATGGCTGCCGAATGCCGGATGAGCCCGCGCACATTCCTGCGGCGCTTTACTGAGGCAACCGGTGCCACACCCGGCGACTGGCTCACCATGGAGCGTATCGCGCTTGCCAGGGAATTGCTCTCTCAGGGACAGGCAAGCATTGACGATGTTGCTGCTTCAGTCGGCTTTGGAAGCGCCCACACGCTTCGCCACCACTTCCGTCAGAAAATTGGTATCAGCCCTGCGGAATATCGCAGGCGGTTCTTCGCGGAAACCGTCACCCAACCGATATAAAACTGTCAAATCACTGTAATGGATTGGCTTTAGGGACGAGGGCGTGTTTCACCCAAACCTGAAGGTCGTCCCATGAAAAGCTCCTGCTCGCCGCAGCTCTTGCGCTTACCGCTGCCACCGCCGCATCTGCTTCCGAATATGTCTCCTTCCTCGATTATCCGCAGAAGGAACAGGACGGGAAGGAGTTCTTCACGGCTATCGAAATCCCGCAGGGCAGCTTCACCAAATATGAAATCGATGACAAGACCGGCCATATCGTCGTCGACCGCTACCAGTCCATGCCGGTGATCTATCCGGCCAATTACGGCTCGATCACCAGCACGCTTGCCGGCGACGGCGATCCACTGGATGCCCTCATCTATACGCGTGAGCCGATTATTCCAGGCGCAATCATCAAGGTACGCCCTATCGGTGTCCTCAAGATGATCGATGGCGGCGACCAGGACGACAAGATCGTCGCTGTTCCGACTACGGACATCGATCCGACTTATGACAACATCAAGGAAATCACCGATCTGCCGAAGATCGAACAGCAGCGCCTCGAAGCTTTCTTCCGCGTCTACAAGCAATTGCCGGAAGGCCGCAAGGTCGTTGAACTGGGCGGTTTCGACAGCGCCGAAGCTGCACAGAACGAAGTCGCCAAGGCCATCAAGGCTTTCGCTGAGAAGAAGTAACCGACGCGGCTTCAAGTTCGCCTCAAAACAAAAGGCCGCTCGAAGCGGCCTCAGATTGATTACAAACTCCTCGATTTTTGGAAGCAGTCAAAAACGAGGGGTTTTGATTCCGATTTGTTCACGTTCTGAATCTGGGACGTTCCGTGAATCTGAGGTCATTTTGACCCTGCCGGAGGTTTGTCAGCAGTCTGAGGCCGCTCGAAGCGGCCTTTTCTATTTCGATACGTAACGCTAGTTTGTGCCCAGCACGTCGTTGAATGCCTTTTCGCCCGGCACACCCTTTTCGAGGCTGATGAGCGCGCGGCGACCATTGCGATAGGAGATCGGAATATCGATCCACTGCAGACGGCGCATCAGCGATAGATTGGTATCCTGCGCAGTGCGGGCATCGTTCAGCCACACGATAAAGAAGTTGTCGCCGATCTTCGACGGCACGGCGATCAGTGGATTGCCTGCCGCCTGCTCCGTATCCTTGAAGGTGATGCGCTGCACATTGTCCACCGCGCCACCGGGGAAGCCTTCCGGCACCGTAAACACCAGTTCGACGAGATGGCTCGCCGGAATGGACTGATCCGTATTCTTGCGAATGGTCATCTTCAGCTCGACCTTGCTTGTCGGCATCGTAACCATGGCGCGAACTGCCGGTTCGGCGGGCTTTCCGTCTTCCGGGCTTTCCTCGATGGTCGACCAGACCACATTGCCGCGCTCGACCGAATCCGAGCCCGCGCCGCCGCGTTCTTCATAAAGAAGCGCCTGCTGGCCGACGGCAACGGCCTGATTCTGTCCGGGCTGCGCACCTGTCTGCGTATTCGTTCCGGCGGGCGCAGGCGTGGAAGCGGCAGTCGACGTGCCTTCGCCGATACCATTTGCACCGGCGGCAGGTCCGCTATCGGTTTCGCTGCCGTCCGGCATCAGCCGCTGCGTAAATTTCGGCTCACCTGCAGGCTGCTGCGGTTGCTCGGGTGCCTGTTCGCCACCCGTCGTCGCCGTGTTGGTGTCAGCTGCCGGCGTGGTCGTATCTTCCGGATGTGTTTCAGTATCGGACCCGGTCGCAGGCGCATCGCTGCGCCCGAGGCTAGATGCCAGCTCCTGAATCTTGTCCTTGTTGGCCCAGACCGCATAACCGGCGCCGCCAATCAGCAGAACAGCAATCAGACCGGCGATCAGCCCCTTATAAGAGCGCTGCTCTTTCCGGGCCGTGCGTTCGATATATTCGCTGCGGCGGGCTTGCGTCTTTTCCTTGGCGCGATCCATCCAGTCGTCGCTGCGCTCGGCGGCAAGGGCTGGCGTATCATCATCCTCTCTGGGAGCACTTTCGCGACGCTCGTCACGCGGCGAGCCGGAAAATACGGGCTCTTCATTGTCTTCATGAGACGGTGCGCGCGTTGCTGCGTCCTGATTCGCCTCCTGCAGGAAATCTTCCAGTGCATCCTCGACCGGCTCGTCCGGTACGGCTGCTGGCGGCGCATAAAAGCTTCGACCTCGGCGATGGCATCTTCGAGAATATTGCGCTGGCGGACAGCCACAGCCTGCGAGGCATTTGCCGTAACAAGCTTTTGCTCGATCGTTGCGCGCGCTTTCGCATAAACGCGCTGACGCAATTCAGGCGACTTGTCCGCCTGAGCATCGATCGTCTTTTCAGTACCGCTACAAAATCCGCCATTCCGTCTTACCCGGTTTCCGCCCGTCCAGATGAACAATAAGCACAGGATGCAATAAATGTCCCAATAATCACAATAATCAAGGGAAAGCAAAGTCTCTGGCTACGATTTAGCGAAGACTTTCAAAATGATGCGGTGAAATAGTGGCAAAATCACCCTGTTGCAAAGCTTTGCGCCGCTGATTGCGTTCTTTGTACAACGGTCAAAACAAAATCGGAGCAGCTTCCGGAAAAGCTGCTCCGAACACATCAATTCACAACTACAAACTATCAGTCGTGGAACGGATCGGTGACGAGGATCGTGTCCTCGCGTTCCGGGCTGGTGGACAGCATCGCCACCGGCGCACCGATCAACTCTTCAATGTGACGGACATATTTGACCGCCTGCGCCGGAAGATCATTCCACGAACGCGCACCGGCAGTCGTTTCCGACCAGCCCGGCAGCGTTTCATAGATCGGCTTCACGCGCGCCTGCGCGCCCATGGAGGACGGCAGATAGTCGATGCGCTTGCCGTCGAGTTCATAGGCGACACAGATCTTGATTTCGTCGAGGCCATCCAGAACATCAAGCTTTGTCAACGCGATTCCGGTGATGCCGGAGGTACGAACCGTCTGGCGAACGATCACGGCATCGAACCAGCCGCAGCGACGCTTGCGCCCCGTTACCACGCCGAATTCATGCCCCTTGGTGCCAAGGAACTGGCCGATTTCGTCATCGAGTTCGGTCGGGAACGGACCTTCGCCAACGCGCGTCGTGTAGGCCTTGGTGATACCGAGTACATAGCCGATAGCTGTCGGACCAAGGCCCGAACCGGCAGCAGCCTGACCGGCAACCGTGTTGGAGGACGTCACGAACGGATAGGTGCCGTGGTCGTTGTCGAGCAATGCGCCCTGCGCGCCTTCAAACAGGATTCGATCGCCTGCCTTGCGGCGTTCGTCGAGAACGCGCCAGACCTGGTCGATATAGGGAAGAATCTGGTCAGCAACCGAAGTCAGTTCGGCCAGAATGGTTTCAACCGCGATTTCCTCAAGACCCATGCCGCGACGCAGCAGATTGTGGTGCGCGAGCAGACGTTCGACTTTCGGCTGCAGCGTTTCCGGCTCGGCCAGATCGATCACGCGGATGGCGCGACGGCCGACCTTGTCTTCGTAGGCTGGGCCAATGCCGCGCTTGGTCGTGCCGATCTTGAGGCCCGAATTGGAGCCTTCGCGCATGGCGTCGAGTTCGCGATGGATGGAGAGGATGAGCGGTGCGTTTTCAGCAATGCGTAGCACATCCGGATTGATGTCGATGCCCTGCGCGCGCAGCTTCTCGACTTCGGAAACAAAATGATGCGGATCGACAACGACGCCATTGCCGATGACGCTGAGCTTGCCGCGCACGAGGCCGGAAGGCAGCAGCGAAAGCTTGTAGCTGACGCCGTCGATGACAAGCGTATGACCTGCGTTATGACCGCCCTGATAGCGCACGATGACATCGGCGCGCTCGGACAGCCAGTCCACGATCTTTCCCTTGCCCTCGTCGCCCCATTGCGACCCGACGACAACCACATTTGCCATTGAAGAAACTCCTTGGCTTCTATTTGAAAATCCAAGGATCAAAGCGGCCCGGACGCCGCCATCAAGGGCAACGGGGTGCTGATCCCTCGTCTCTATACAGATTCAATCGGGCTTGCGCGACTCTTTCGTGCAAGAAATTCGCGATTTTTGAACACGCCTTGAACGAAGGGCGCTCAGGGTCGGTACAGATTCAGTCTCTGGGGAGGCGAAAATGGTGATCTTTGAGACCCGGAGCGGAGTGTACGCCAAGCATAGTCCCGAAAAGTTGCAGACTTTTCGGACAAGACTATGCGTCTAAGAAATGTACATGAGCACCGGAAGCGAAAAATCACGCCATTTGCAGCCCGCCAGAAGCGGAATATCTGCGACCTAGCCGGCGCGGACCATATAGAGTGCATTTTCTGAATAGCTTTTCAGCTTTTCCTCAAGTGCCGGGAGGTCGCGGACGACGAAGCCCTTCTTTTCCCAAAAGCCCTGCGAGCCGTTGACGGCGACGAGCGACATGGTGACGAAGCCATCGCGTTCAGCCTGCAGGGCCATCAGTTCGACGACGCGGGTGGCAGCGCCGCTGGAACGAGCTTCGGGCAGAAGCGCGATATCATGGATATAGTAGGTGTTGGTATCGTCGGGCAGTTCGCCCAGAACGGCGTTGAGAGCCGGGATCGTATCCAGCTTCCATGGATGGCTGATGCCGTAACCGAGGATTTCAGTGTCACGGGCGAGCACGAAGCAGCCTGCCGGATAGAGTTTGAAGCGGTCCCGGAAGACCGCCTCATCTTCGAAGAAATCGAGATGGACAACATTGGCAACCGCAGTCACGCTCGCAATATCCTGCTCGTGCATGCGCCGCCATTCCGGCTGTACCATCTCTTCAACCATTTTCTCAAATTTCTCCGACGTTGAACTCAAGCGGTGTTGCCGCCCTGATTGCCTCCTGAGCCGTCAGTTCGTCAAGTGCTGCCTGTGGAATCTGTTCATCCACATAGAGCATGGCAATCGCATCGCCACCCGGATGGTCGCGTCCAAGCGAGAAGTTTGCAATATTGACATTGTGCTTACCGCAGATCGTGCCCAGCAAGCCGATCATGCCCGGAACGTCCTTGTTGGTGACGTAAAGCATGTGCGGGCCGACCTCGGCATCAAGATTGATTCCCTTGATCTGGATGAAACGCGCCTTGCCGTCCGAGAAACAGGTTCCTGCAATGGAGCGTTCACGCAAGGTGGTCTTCACCGTCAGTTTGATATAGCCGTCGAAGATGCCGGACTTGTCGCGCTTGACTTCCGAGACGATGATGCCGCGTTCCTTTACCATGATCGGCGCGGAAACCATGTTGACATCGGCCACCTGCGGACGGATGAGACCGGCCAGAGCCGCGCTCAGCAATGCGCGCGTGTTCATCGTGGCGGTGGAACCATCGAACAGCACTTCGACTTCCTGGATCGGCTCATCCGTGACCTGACCGACAAAGGCGCCGAGCACATCGGCAAGCTTCACGAACGGCTTCAGGCGCGGCGCTTCTTCCGCCGTGATCGACGGCATGTTGATAGCGTTGGAAACGGCCCCTTTCACGAGGTAGTCCGACATCTGCTCGGCCACCTGAAGCGCGACATTCTCCTGCGCTTCTGAGGTTGATGCACCGAGATGCGGCGTGCAGACGACATTGGGCAGTGAGAAAAGTTCGTTCTCTGTCGCCGGTTCCGTTTCGTAGACATCGATACCGGCACCGGCCACATGGCCGGATTTCAGCGCCGCCACCAGATCCTTTTCCACGATCAGGCCGCCGCGCGCGCAATTGACGATGCGCACACCGGGCTTGGTCTTGGCGAGATTTTCCGCATTGATGATGTTACGGGTTTTATCTGTCAGCGGCGTGTGCAGCGTGATGAAATCGGCACGCGCCAGCAGCTCGTCCAGCTCGACCTTTTCAACGCCCAGTTCCTGCGCACGGGCTTCAGACAGGAACGGATCGAAAGCCACCACATGCATTTTCAGGCCGATGGCGCGGGTCGCGACAATCGAACCGATATTGCCGCAGCCGATGACGCCGAGCGTCTTGCCGGTGATTTCCACGCCCATGAAGCGGTTCTTTTCCCACTTGCCTGCGCGGGTGGATGTGTCGGCCTCCGGCAATTGCCGCGCCACAGCGAACATCAGCGCAATGGCATGTTCGGCCGTGGTGATCGAATTGCCGAAAGGCGTGTTCATAACGATGATACCGCGACGCGAAGCCGCCGGAATATCGACATTGTCCACGCCGATACCGGCGCGACCGACGACCTTGAGCTTCTTCGCCGCTGCAATCAGCTTTTCCGTGACCTTGGTGGCCGAACGGATCGCCAGACCGTCATAATCGCCGATGACTTCGAGAAGCTTTTCCTTGTCCTTGCCGAGATCGGGCAGGTAATCGACTTCCACGCCGCGATCCTTGAAGATCTGGACGGCGGTGGGCGAAAGCTTATCGGATACGAGAACGCGAGGTGCCATAATGGCCTCCTTCAAACATTTTCAGACCAAGCATTTCCTGTAAATGCAGATCAATCTGCTTCAGGAAATGCTGCGAATAATGGAAATGCGTGCCATGACCGTCCCAACACGGCCACGGCGTCATGCATGAAATTGCTCAGGCAGCCGCTTTCAGCGCGGCCTTCTGCGTTGCAAAAGCCCAATCCAGCCAATGCGTCAGCGCTTCCAGATCGGAAGCTTCCACCGTCGCACCCGCCCATATGCGCAGACCCGAAGGGGCATCGCGATAGGCGCCGATGTCATAGGCAACGCCCTCCTTGTCGAGAGCAGTGACGATGCCCTTGGCGAAAGCGGCTTGCTCGTCGGCAGACAAGGCAGTCACTTGCCTGTCGACAATTGTAAGGCAGACGGAGGTGTTGGAGCGTGTTTCCGGCTTCACGGCCAGATTGGCGATCCATGGCGTCCTTTCCACGAAATCGTTCAGGACAGCGAAATTGGCGTCGGCGCGCGCAACCAGCGCATCGAGACCGCCGAGCGATTTCGCCCATTTCAGCGCATCGAGATAATCTTCCACGCAGAGCATGGAGGGCGTGTTGATGGTTTCACCGACGAAGATACCTTCAATCAGCTTGCCACCCTTGGTCATGCGGAAAATCTTCGGCATCGGCCATGCGGGCTTGTAGCTTTCCAGACGCTCCACGGCGCGTGGGGAAAGGATCAGCATCCCATGCGCGCCCTCGCCGCCCAGCACCTTCTGCCAGGAGAAGGTAACGACATCGAGCTTGGCGAAATCGAGGCGCTGCGCGAAAGCAGCAGAGGTCGCGTCGCAGAAGGTCAGACCCTTGCGGTCAGCCGGAATAAAATCGCCATTCGGGACACGCGCGCCAGACGTGGTGCCGTTCCAGGTGAAAACGACATCGCGGTCGAAATCGACCTGCGAAAAATCGACAATCTCACCGTAAGGCGCTTCGAAGCTGCGAACATCTTCGAGCTTGAGTTGCTTGGTCACATCCGTGACCCAGCCCGAGCCGAAGCTTTCCCACGCGACCATATCGACGCCACGCGCGCCGAGCATGGACCACAGCGCCATCTCGACAGCGCCGGTGTCGGAAGCCGGCACGATACCGATACGGTAATCGGCAGGCACCTGCAGTACTTCGCGGGTAAGGTCGATGGCTTCCTTGAGCTTGGTCTTGCCGATTTTCGCGCGGTGCGAACGGCCAAGCGCCGCATCGACCAGCGCATTCAGCGACCAGCCGGGACGTTTTGCACAGGGACCGGATGAAAAATTAGGATTAGCCGGGCGAACTGCCGGCTTCGCAATCGTCGTCATGTTGTTTCTATCCTCTCAGATAGCACGCGTCTCGTTGGGGAGACGTGGCCCACTTACCGGGATAGCCGAAAGCGCGTTCTTCCTCAATACGCCATTCGTGAAATATTTTAACGAAACCCGCCCGGATAACTCCGGGCGGGCAGAACTCCATTATCGTGTCGCAGTCTGCGTCTCTGTCGTCTTGTCTTCCATGCGCGCATAATAGCTTGCGACCAGCGCGCCGGAGATATTATGCCAGACGCTGAAGACAGCGCTCGGCACCGCGGCAAGCGGCGAGAAATGCGCATTGGCGAGCGCAGCGCCAAGGCCGCTGTTCTGCATGCCGACCTCAATGCTGATCGCCTTGCGCTTGGCAAGCGAAAGCCCTGCGAAACGCGCCGCGAAATAGCCGAACAGCAGGCCGCAGCAATTATGCAGGACGACAACGGCGAAGATCAGCAGGCCGGACTGCGCGATAGCGGCCTTGTTGACCGCAACCACGGCCGCGACGATCAGCACGATACCGATGACCGACACAAGCGGCAGCATGGGCACCGCAGTCTTGACCACGCCCGGCACGAGCTTCTGGAGAATGAAACCGAGCGCCAGCGGTACGAGGATCACCTTGACGATGCTGATGAACATGCTCATGGCATCGACCGGCAGATACTGGCTGGCAAAGAACCAGACGAGGAAAGGCGTAACCAGCGGCGCCAGCAGCGTGGTGACGCTGGTGCAGGCGACGCTCAATGCCACATCACCCTTCGAGAGATAGGTCATGACGTTACTGGCCGTGCCACCGGGGCAGCAGCCAACCAGAATGACGCCTGCGGCCACTTCCGGCGACATCGGAATGATGCGCGTCAGCAATACGGCGAGAAGCGGCATGATGATGAATTGTGCCAGCACACCGATGGCGACCTCGAAAGGTCTTTTGGCGACTTCCGCAAAATCCTTGCCGGAAATCGTCAGGCCCATGCCGAACATGATGATGCCCAGCAGAACCACGATCCAAGGCGCAAACACGCTGAATGTCGTCGGAAGAACAAAACCGAGAACGGCGAAAATAATGACCCAGACGGCAAAAGTCCGGCCTACGAAATCAGAAAACGCTGCAATTGCTTTCATAACCCTCCCCTTTTCAGGAAACGCGTTCGACGCATTCTTTCTCCTGTAAGGATTCGGGGCGCATATGAAAACGAAAAATTCGATAAAGCTAAAACAATGAACTGCAAAGCGGGCCGCAAGGCCGCTGCAATTATAGCAGGGCGCTAAGATGCTAACGCTATCCACGCCCTGAAAATGCTCAATTGCCGCACGGGCTTAACCAAGTCTCGATGAGACTTGGTATTACCAGGTCGTGAAACGCACGCCAGCGCGCAGTTGATGGGACCGAATGTCCTTATCGCTCAGCGTAATTCCTGCCATGCTTGCAATATCGGCCCCTCGATGACCCCATAACGATAGCCGATATCGAGCTTGATATTGGATGCCACGTCGATGCCTACACCCGCCATCAGCGCCCAGGCGAGACGATAATCATCGTCCAGCTTATAGTCACCATAGGCCGTATCGATGGAGTAGCGCACATTGGCAAAGCCAAGGCCGGCGCCGAGATACGGCGTGAAGCCGTAATAATTGCCGAGATCGACATAGGCATTGGCCATCATGTCCCAGCTGCGCACCTCGACGTCGTAATCATCGAAGCTCTGCTTGGAATAGCCGAACGTCACGTCGCCGCGCAGATGATCCGTGAACTGATAGCCGATGCCGACGGAAGGCACGATATTCTTGTCCAGATCAAAACTTTGGGACCCGTTCCCGAAAGGTGTCTCTGCCTGAAGCTTGACCCTGGAAGAGATGTTGTAGCCGATATCGCCGCGCAGATACCAGCCGGACCCGACTTCGACCGGCTGCTGCACTGGAGCACCCGGCTCATAGCTGATCATATCGAGATCGGCGGCAAAGGACTGCGATGCGACGCATAATCCCGCCAGCAAAACAGCCGACGAACAGAAAGCACGCCATTGCATAGACATGATGAAATCCCCGCTTATGAATGTATTATCATGTATGAATGAACATGGTTAAGATCACATAAATATATGGATATATTTACTATGCTTCCAACGAAAAGGCCCGGATGACCGGGCCTTTGCTGCCTAAAAGCTTGCTTTTACTTGTAGACGGACTGTCCACGATGGTCGAAACCTGCTGCGGAGCATAGGCAGGCTCTGTACCGCCGAACATATAACGCAGGCCGACGCGGACATCGTGAATGTCCATCCCCTTGTCATATCCGTCGCCAACGCCGTATTTGCCATCGAACATCTTGCCGCCATTAACATGGCGATATCGATAACCGGCATCCAGCTTGAGGTTATGGGTCAGATCAACCGATGCGCCCGCCATGAGAGCGTAGGTAAAACGCCAGTTGGCATCACCAGGCAATGCGCCGCCGTTTGTTGTATCGACGAGATCGGCCCACTTGATGCGCGTGCCGCCAATACCAGCGCCGACATAGGGCGTCACACCGCCGAAATTGCCGAGATCGACATAGGCATTCGCCAGAAGCGACAGCGCCGACATATGGCTTTCATCACGTTCACTCGTGAATTTCGAGCGCGTCATATAATCGAGCGTCAAATCTGTGCGGAAATAGTCCGTCACCTGGTAGCCGATACCACCACCGATCAGGAATGAACCTTTAAGGTCACCGCCCTTAATGTCTTTTGTCGATAAAAGTGGTTTCGTTGCCGCATGGATCACATCCGCGCCCGACAAGCGTATAGTCCGCGCCGTTGAATTTATTCCATGAATAACCGATATCGCCGCGCAGATACCAGCCGCCAACGGCAGGTGGAGCAACGACAACTTCCGGGACTTCCGGAACAGGTTCAAAGATGTCGGCCGCAAAAGCGACCGGTGCCGAAGCCATCAGGGCAACCGATGCCGCCACACCGGCAAAAGAGTTTTTGTAAGACTTTTCATATGTCTGCCCCATCGAAGAATCACGCCGCCGCAAGCGACGGGTACGGATGTTTGAGGGAAGACTATGCGGCAAAAGTTAAATACAACTTAACCTTGTTTTTACCAAGTTTATTAACATTCTCTAATTTATTGAAGCCGAATTTAAACGCAAAAGCGCGGGTTTTGCCCGCACCTTTGTTCGTATTCATTCATCGAAGCGATCAGGCCGCAGCACTGCTTTCAGACGAGATCACATCGATGATGTCATTGACGACCTTTTCCACCAGACCACGATCGTCGCCTTCCGCCATGACGCGGATGAGCGGTTCTGTGCCGGACGGACGGATAACCAGGCGACCCTGAACGCCAAGACGTTCGGTGGCTTCATTGATCGCGCTCTTCACCCGCTTGTTCTCCAGCGGCTTGCCGCCAGCGGTACGCACATTCTTCAGTAGCTGCGGCACCGGATCGAATTTGCGGCAGACTTCACTGATCGGCCTGCCCTGCTCCTGCGCGACGGCGAGGATTTGCAGCGCGGAAATCAGACCGTCACCTGTCGTCGCGAAATCGGACAGAACAATATGGCCGGACTGCTCGCCGCCAACATTGAAGCCATGCTCGCGCATATGCTCGACCACATAGCGGTCGCCCACCTTGGTGCGAGCCAGCGTCAGGTGGCGGTCAGCGAGAAAACGCTCCAGTCCGAGATTGGACATGATCGTCGCCACGATGCCGCCGCCTTCAAGACGGTCAGCTGCGGCCCAGCTCTCGGCAATGACGGCCATCAGCTGGTCGCCATCGATAACAGTTCCGTTTTCATCGACCAGCAGCACACGATCCGCATCGCCATCAAGCGCGATACCGACATCGGCGCGCACTTCGTGAACCTTCTTCATCAGACCGATGGGATGCGTCGAGCCGCAATCCTCATTGATGTTGATGCCGTTCGGCTCGTTGTTGATGGTGATGACTTCCGCGCCCAGCTCCCACAAAGCGGCAGGCGCCACCTTGTAACCAGCGCCATTGGCGCAGTCGACCACCACGCGCAGGCCATTCAGATCGATATTGCGCGGCAGCGTGCGCTTGGCGAATTCGATATAGCGGTAGATGTCGCCATCCACGCGCTTGGCGCGGCCGACGTCGCCATGGCTGGCCAGATAAGGGCCAGATCACCATCGATCATCGCCTCGATCTTGAGCTCGATCTCATCGGAAAGCTTGTATCCATCCGGACCGAAAAGCTTGATGCCATTGTCATAGAATGGATTGTGCGATGCCGAGATCATGACGCCGATATCGGCACGGAGCGAACGACAGAGCATCGCAACGGCAGGCGTCGGGATCGGGCCGAGCAGGAACACGTCCATGCCGGCGGCAGTGAAACCGGCCACCAGCGCGTTTTCCAGCATATAGCCGGAGCGGCGCGTATCCTTACCGATCACCACGCGTGAAGCCTGACCCTTGCGGCGGAAGATGTGACCGACCGCCATGCCGACTTTCATGGCAACTTCCGGTGTCATCGGAAAGCTGTTTGCCTGTCCGCGAATGCCATCGGTTCCAAAATATTTCCGTGTCATCTGTTTCGCCTTGCGCTGAGCCATGAACCGCTCTCTATGTCTTCCAATATATGTCGCCTGAAATAACCGGCGAGCAATGGCTGTCGGTTAGCCAGATAGCAGCCAGACAGCAGATTTTCGCTGTTCTTAACGCGAAAACCCTCACAAATGCAATTTCGCCTTTGGCGGCAGATGCAATCTTCCCACGTCCAAAGTCGTAAGCTGGTGCAATATGATGCGCTGAAATCCTTAACGACACTTTGCGGTAGCCCACGCAAAGCCCGATAGCAAGAAAGCCGGGACAACCCGGCTTTCTCTGTTCAACTTAGAACTGCCTATTGCGGCTGCGGCTCCATACCGGGCTCGCTGCCAGGCTCACTGCCCTTGCGCTTGCGCGGGCTTCCTGCCTTCGGCACGCCCGAACCGCGCGACGGCGTATCGTTGCCCTGATCACGCGATGGCTTGTTGCCCGCAATCAGTTCCTTGATCTCGTCGCCAGAAAGCGTTTCATATTCGAGCAGACCTTCGGCAAGCGCGATCCAGTCCTTTTCTTCTTGGTGAGGATGCGGGTCGCTTCGGCATAGGCTTCGTCGATCAGGCGGCGCACTTCGGCATCAATGATCTGCGCGGTCTCTTCCGAAATATTCTGCGTGCGCGAGACCGAGTGACCGAGAAAGACTTCTTCCTGATTGTCACCGTAAGCCACACGACCAAGCTTGTCGGAATACCCCCACTGCGTCACCATCGAACGGGCAAGCTTCGTGGCCTGCTGGATATCGGAGGACGCACCGGAAGTGATGTTTTCCTTGCCAAATTTCAGTTCTTCAGCCACGCGACCGCCCATCATGATGGCAAGTCGCGACACCATCCAGGTATAGGTTGCCGAATAACGATCACCTTCCGGAAGCTGCATCACCATGCCGAGCGCACGGCCGCGTGGAATGATCGTTGCCTTGTGAACCGGATCGGCCTTCGGCACATTAAGCGCTACGATGGCGTGGCCTGCCTCGTGATAGGCCGTATTCGCCTTCTCTTCCTGCGTCATGGCGGAGCGGCGTTCCGCACCCATCATGATCTTGTCCTTGGCGTCCTCGAATTCCTGCATGGTCACCAGACGCTTGTTGCGGCGTGCGGCCATGAGGGCAGCTTCGTTCACGAGGTTGGCGAGATCGGCACCGGAGAAGCCCGGTGTGCCGCGTGCGACAACCTTGAGATCAACATTGGGTGCAAGCGGCACATTGCGCACATGCACTTTGAGAATCTGCTCGCGACCGACGATATCCGGGTTCGGAACCACAACCTGTCGGTCGAAACGACCGGGACGCAGCAATGCAGGGTCGAGAACGTCGGGACGGTTGGTCGCCGCGATCAGGATGATCGATTCGTTGGCTTCAAAGCCATCCATCTCGACCAGAAGCTGGTTGAGCGTCTGTTCCCGTTCATCATTGCCGCCGCCGAGACCGGCACCGCGATGACGACCGACAGCATCGATTTCGTCGATGAAGATGATGCAAGGCGCATTCTTCTTGGCCTGTTCGAACATGTCGCGGACACGGCTTGCGCCGACGCCGACGAACATTTCAACGAAGTCCGAACCGGAAATGGTGAAGAACGGAACATTGGCTTCGCCCGCGACCGAACGCGCAAGCAGCGTCTTACCGGTACCGGGAGGGCCAACAAGCAGAACGCCGCGCGGAATCTTGCCGCCAAGACGCTGGAACTTCTGCGGATCGCGCAGGAATTCAACGATTTCCTCAAGATCCTGCTTGGCTTCGTCCACACCAGCAACATCCTGGAAGGTAACGCGGCCATGCGCTTCCGTCAGAAGCTTGGCCTTCGACTTACCGAAGCCCATCGCCCCGCGCGAGCCGCCCTGCATCTGACGCATGAAGAAAATCCACACGCCGAGGATCAGGATCATCGGCAGCCACGACAGGAGAATGCCGATCAGCGAGCTGGAACCGTCGGTTTCGGGGCGGGCGGTAATCGCGACGTCCTTGCTTTCAAGGCGCGAAACGAGACCAGTATCGCCCGGCGAATAGGTCTGGAAGGTCGAACCATTGTCGGCAAAAGTACCGGTAATCCTCTGGCCGGTAATCGTGACCGATTTCACGCGACCGTTGGATACGTCGTCAATAAATTGCGAGTAGGAAACTTCACGGGAATTAGAGCGCTGACCTGGGCTTTGGAACAGGTTGAACAGCGCGATCAAAAGAAAGCAATGATCGCCCAGAGGGCGAAGTTGCGATAGTTCGGATTCATATCGGGTCCAATCGATACCACGGCCATTCCGCGGGCACGGAACGATGTTTCGGTCTAACATAGGATCGAAGGATGGCCTTGCCAAGGCGCGTTCGCCCCGCATCCTCGATTCTTCTCACTCTGGTTTATAAAAGAGCATTTCCAGCAAAAGTGCGAAGCGGTTTTGCGTGGATAATGCGTCGAAACAAAAGATAGAGCCGTTCCTGTGATTCTGTTGGCCCTGAAACGGCTCTAGGACATTTCCGCGCAGCTGCGTCCGATACGTGCTTCAACGGCCATTGCGAGACCAAAATCATGTCCCGGCAACACATGATCGAAGATCGCAAAATGCCGTTCGATATGAACGCCTTGCGGAAATTCTGCATTCTGCAGAAACGGCAGGGCAAAAGCCTGCCTTCCCTATAAAGAGCCGGAGAAACCAGCAACGTCTCACGTTTTCGAGAATCGATTTCGATGTTTTCCGCCTTCAGGAAATCTGCAAGCTCCTGCCGTCCCGGCGCAGCGAGATCGAAACTCATCCTTCCTTCATTCGAAAAACGGAATCGCCCATCCCAGACGAGAGGTTTGCCCGGTTCCAGATGAAGATTCGACAGATTGCGTTTTTCGCGACGGAACCGATGCGGGAAGCCGTTCTCACCGCGCTCGATCAAGGCGCCGAAAACGGTTAGACGATGGCTGTCATCGTTCCCAGACAGAACCCGTTCGATGCGTGAGCGCTCGCTGTCGCCCGGCAGGAAACGGCGTCCGCCAGCAATGGCTGCCAGCAAACCTGCGAAAAGACGTCTCACATTGTCAGGAAGCGCGGCGTAAAGCTGCGGATCGACCAGCCAAATCCCGTTCGCGTCAATGCGTAAGCTCGCCGGATCACCCAGTGCTTCAATCAAGGCCGCATTGTCCCGCTCGCGCGCCGCTCCCGCTTCGGCAATCTGCTTGAGGACCGCCTGCCTGTCAGCCTCGGCGGCGATACCCAGCCGAATGCGCGGCCGTTCATATTCCGTGTTGGCATTGCTGGGATCATCAACCCAGCTGATACCCTGGCCCGCAATTCATCACGCAATGTCTGCCGTGAGACAGAGAGCAGCGGACGGTCGAGTTCAACGGAGCCCTCCAGCCCCATGCCCTCCAGCCATGAGCGTGAGGACATTGCGGCGAGCCCCGAGCTTCGGCATGGGCGCTGCGTTCCTTGCGCATCAGAAGGTTTCGATCTGATCATCCTGCGTGTGGCCCGTGACGATGAAGGCTCCGCCAGCATCACGCGCCGCCTGTACCAGCAGGCGATAGCGCGCGGTGCGCGCGGCAGCGGAAAGTCCGCTTGCCGGTTTGGCCTCATCCCAGACGAGAATGCGGTGTTCAATCCCGTATTGTCGGCAGAGCAGCCCGACATTCTCGGCTTCGGCTTGCGATTCGGCGCGTAGCCGATGGTCCACCGTCACAGCGATCAGCCGGGGTGGGTTCTGGAGCATGGCCATATAATCCCGGAGGAGGAAAAGCAGGCCAAGAGAGTCACTACCGCCCGAAACGGCAGCTATCACGGCCCTTGCCTGCTCAAATCCGAATGGCTCGAATAATTTGGAAATATTGCTCGGGCTAAGCCCCACGAAAAACTCCGCAATCAGCACTTTGCGCGGCTGCGCTCGTCGGCAACCCGCTTCAAAATGGCAGGCGCCGCCTTGGGGTAACGTTCTGGAATCTGCGCGAAGGTTGCGCAGGCGACATCGCGATTGTCCATTTTCTCAAGCGTCATGCCGAGCTTGAACATATTCTCCGGCGCGCGTTTCGAATCGGGATAATCGCGTTGTGTATCGATGAAAACCGTTGCGGCTTCCGGATAACGGCCTTGGCCGTAAAGCGATTCTCAAGCCAGAAACGGGCTTCCGCCGTATTGGGATCAGCCGGATAGCGCTTTACATGCTCACGAAAACCGGTTTCGGCGGCCTTGTAGTCGCCCGACATCAGATATTGATAGGATGCCTGATAGAGCGAATTGGGATTATCGTCGGTCGGAAGGGATGCGACCGCATCGCCCGCAGCCGTTCCGCCCGTCGCAGCACCGGGCGCCACGCCTGGCTGTACCGTGCGTGGTGTGGCATCGAGCGTCTCGCCGATTACATTGCCATTGGCGTCGAACCGGATGGAACCCAGCGTTTGTGGCGGTTCGCCACGCGCCGGTCCACCCTGCGGGTTGGAACCAATAGCCACGGAATCGGCGCCAGATGATTGGTTGGCCGCACTCTGCGAAGCGCCTTCGGAAACCCCGTTAACGAGGTTTCCGTTATTGTCCTGACTTGAACCGGCATCGGCGAGCGACGTGTCGCCGCCAGCCTGCCGAATATCCGTATCGGCGCGCTTGCCGGTTTCCAGAAACTGGAAGCGGTTTTCGTTTGCTTCCTGCATCTTCTGCATCTGATCCTGCATTTCGAGGATCTGGAAGTTCATAGCTTCCGCACGTGCACTCAAGGCATCCGCGATCCCGGCGGGTTGCCCATGCCCTGCGCGCAGAGATCAGCTCCCGGCGACGCTGCAGCGGGAGCCGGCTGAGACGCACCGCTGGACGATGGCAAGGTTATGCCGTTCTTCTTTTCCAGTTCTTCAAACCGGAATTCATTGTCTTCCTGCGTCTTTTGCAGCTGATTGTCGGTGAACGAAATCTGGGCATCCACATCCTCGACCTTGCCGGTCAGGTTGCGCACCAGTTCCTGCTGCATGCCGGGGCTCTGATAGCCGCCCTGCCCGCCGCCTGCGCCGCTATCGCGCATGGCATCATCGAGAATAGCCGTCGAGCCGACGCTGACCTGTTTCTGAGCGCCGCCACGTCCCTTCTCCAACGCCTGAAAACGAGCTTCGTTATCGCGCTGGATTTTCAGCATCTTGTCGCGAAGCTGCAAGATACGCGCATAGGACTGGGCGTTCTGATGCGCCAGATTGCATATTTGCTGGGAAAACTGATCCCCGCCGGGAGCAACCTGCGCAAGCTGAATACCAGCCTGCGAAGAAACGGATGCCGCCAGAACCGGAGCACTCGCCAAAAGCGGCAGCATGGCGATTGCCAGCGTCACTTTCCTCATTGGTTTCCTCATTCCCTTTTGCCCCTGCTAATTCACCCATCCAACTTACAATAAAAAGATGATCGAGTGCCGCGCCTGAATGGAAACTGAACACGATTTGTCGCACGATCAGCTGAGCTTTTAGAGCATTTCCAGTAAAAGTGCGAAGCGGTTTTGCGTCGGACAATGCGAAAAGCAAGGCCTTTGACGTCCACTATGACAAGTGCGACTTCGGCCAAAGTTTGTCAAAACCAATAAACAATCCGTCAAAAAGCGGCTCGAAAGCCGCTTCTTCTAACACCAAGCGCATCCCGAAAAGTGTGAAACGGTTTTCGGATTAAGATGCGCGTAAATCAAAATGGAGCATTTCCCATAATCAGGAAAAACAGGAAATGCTCCAGCTGTTGTCAGATTAGCTGCCTGCACCGTTGAGAACGGTGACGGCGCGGCGGTTCTGCGACCAGCACGAGTCGGCATCGCAAACTGCGACCGGACGTTCGTTACCATAGGAGATAGTACGCATCCGGTTGGTCGGGACACCACGCGAAGCGAGGAAGTCGCGAGTGGCAGCTGCACGGCGCTGACCGAGAGCGAGGTTGTATTCACGCGTACCGCGTTCGTCGGCATGACCTTCGATCGTGATCGAATACTGCGGATAGCGCTGCAGCCACTGAGCCTGCTTGGAAAGCGTCTGCTGTGCATCGGCGCGGATCAGCGAAGAATCGAGATCGAAGAAGATGCGGTCACCGACATTGACTGTGAAGTCCTGCGAGGAACCTGGCGTTGCAGCGCCTGCACCGAGACCCAGATCACCGGCATTGTTCGGAAGGTTCTTCTTGGACGCACAACCGGCAACGGCGAGCGACATGAAAAGGGCAATAGCGATCGGGCTACGTGCAATCGACTGGATACGGCGCATGGGCCGGAGCTCCTTAAGATTTGATGTTCCTGCGTAACCATCCAATAATCATATTGAGGTTAAGACAGGCTCAAGAAGTATGGTTAATATTTTCTTGCGGCCAAGTGCAACCGGCGATTTCCGGCAGCAATTCTGGGTCTAGTCCCTGAAAGCAAAATACGGCAGAAACACGGCTCCGTCACAATGATTGTGGCAATTTGCCATGAAAAGGCGCGAAACCGGAGTTTCGCGCCTTCAACTGGTAACTTTCCGCAAAAGCCCGGACAAGTTCGTCTCCTGCCAAGACCGCCGACCCGCCCGATCTATTTGTTTTGCTGCATTTCCGAACGCAAAACCGCTTCACACTTTTGCTGGAAATGCTCTATTCGAGCAGCGGCGACCAGGCCGGATCAGACGCGAAGTTCGGCGTCTGGATCTGGCGCTCGTTGCGACCGGTCAGATCGATGGTGAAGAGCTTCGGTCCGCCTGCGCCTGCCGCCTTGCGGAAGAACATCAAAACGCGACCGTTCGGAGCCCAGGTCGGACCTTCATTATGGAAGCCCGAGGTCAGCAGGCGCTCGCCCGAACCGTCAGTCTTCATCACACCGATAGAGAACTGGCCCTGCGACTGCTTGGTGAAGGCGATGAGATCGCCGCGCGGAGACCACACAGGCGTGGAATAGCTGCCGTCACCCATTGAAATGCGACGCGGATTGGAGCCGTCGGCACCCATGACATAGAGCTGCGGACGTCCGCCACGGTCGGAGGAGAAGACAATCTGCGATCCATCGGGTGAATATGATGCGCTCGTATCAATCGCCTGACTGTTGGTCAGACGCGTTGTCGAGCGATTGCGCAGATCCATCGTGTAGATGTTGGCGCTGCCGTCGTCCTGAAGCAGGCTCATCACGACTTTCTGGCCATCGGGCGAGAAGCGCGGGGCAATGGTCATGCCGGGAAAGTTGCCGACGAGTTCACGCTGTCCAGTCTCAAGCTGCAGCAGATACACCTTCGGTGAACCGCCCTCGAACGACATATAGGTGACTTCCTGACGGTTCGGCGAAAAACGCGGCGTCAGCGAAATGGCGCGACCGTCGGAAATGTAACGCACATTGGCGCCGTCCTGATCCATGATGGCCAGACGCTTCACGCGCTTCTGTGCCGGACCGGATTCGTCGACGAAAACGACACGCGTATCGAAATAGCCCTTTTCACCGGTCAGGCGCTCATAGATGGCGTCAGCGATGATATGCGCGACGCGGCGCCAGTTGTCCGGCGTGGTGAAGAACTGCTGTCCGATCATCTGCTGGCCACCGAACGTATCCCACAGGCGGAACTCGGCCTTGAGACGGCCATCCGGCTGCTTGGTGATGCGGCCCGTAACGAGCGCCTGCGCATTGATGACCTTCCAGTCCTCGAAACGCGGAGCCGCGTCCGGATTGGAAATCTTTTCGATGAAAGCGCCCTTGTCGATCGGTGCGAAAAGACCCGAACGCTCTAGATCGGCTGCGATGACCGACGTGATATTCGGCCCGAGCTGGTCGGCCGAAAGGAAATCGGTGATGGCGATCGGCAGCGGCTCGATCACACCCTTGTTGATGTTGATTTCCACGACGGCGCGCGCCGGCATGGTGCAGACAAGGCTTGCGGCAATCATACACGCGAAAGCCGAAAAGACCGTCCGGATCTTTGTATTGATGATGCCGATTTTCATGTCTTCTGGGACCTCTTTGTCCTTGCAGTGGTTGGCGACCGGAACCCCGGTCAGAACATTTCGCTCGGGTCGAAGTTGACGATCACTTCCGACCATGAATCATATTTGTCGACTGGCAGATTATACGGTGCGCAGCGTGCAACCGCACGCTTGGCGCTTTCGGCTGCGGCACGCGCCACACCGTCACCGCCGCCGCCCGATGTCACTTCCGGAACGCCCTGAATGGAGCCATCCTGGTTCAGTTTCATCTTGACGGTCACGACCAGCCCCGGCGCATCCGCCACACCGGCAGGCACGTTCCAGCACTTCGAGATCGCGCCGCGCAGCGCGTCCATTTCGCTCTGGCTGAGCTTGGAGCCGCCAGTATTCTTCTTGCCGCCCAGCGATGCCTGATCGGTGGAGCGTTTCGCGCCGCCGCCAGACGCCTTCTGCTTGTTGAGAAGCGCTGCAACCTCATCGGCAATCGCGTCTTTCTTCGACTGCGAAGTCTGCGAGGCACTCTGCGTCTTCTTCTTTTCTTCCGGCTGCTTGCGCTCGTTGGTCTTGGCCGTCTGCGCCTGCGGCGGTTTCGGCTTTGCCTCCGGGGCCGGCACCTTGTCCGGCAGCTTCGGCGCTTCTGCGTCCGGTGCTTCGGCCTGCTTTTCGATGGCTTCCGCCACCGGATCAGGCTTCACTTCCTGCTTCGGCTCCGGCTTTGCCTGCATTTCCGTTGCGGGAACCGGCGTCGGTTTTTCTTCCGGCTTCTGTTCCGGTTTCGGATCGGGCTTCGGCTCCGGCTTCTTCACCGGTTCGGGCTGCGCCTTCGGCTCCTCAGCCGTCTCAATCGGCTTCGCCTTCGCGTCGGGCTTTGGGGGCGTCGTGGTATCTACGTCCTGATCGCCGACATTCTGAGCGTCGGGAACGGTTTGCGGTTTGGTTGTCGGCACAGGAGCCGACTTTTCCTTCATAGGCGCTTTCTTGTCGCCCTGCTGGATTTGGGTCATCGACTCGATCGGTACGATATCGACAGGGAATGATTCCGAATCCTGCACGTCGAAAGCCTTCGGCGAGGAAAACGAAACCACTGCCAGCGCGACCGCAACGGCATGCAAGGCAACAGAAGATGTCAGGCCAGCCTTCATGATGGCGTCAGCTATCCTGCTCCTGGAGGGTCACGAGGCCGATATTCTTGAAACCGGCGGCGGAAATGCGGGCCATGACTTTCATGACGGTGCCGTAATCGGCAGCCTTGTCACCGCGCACAAAAATACGCTCTTCATAGCCCGTCTTGGCGATAGCCTGGAGTTTCGGCACCACTTCTTCGATCGGAACTTCGGTTTCCTGCAGGTAAATCTTGCCTTCGCTGTTGACCGAAACAGTGATCGGCTGCGTATCGGCATTCATGGCCTTGGCCTGCGTATCAGGCAGGTCGATCGGCACGCCGACGGTCAGGAGCGGCGCTGAGACCATGAAGATGATGAGGAGAACAAGCATAACGTCGACGAACGGCGTCACGTTGATTTCGCTCATCAATGCTGGTCTGCGACCACGCCTGCGGCGTCCGCCCGACTGCATTCCCTGATTTCCTACCGACATGCCCATTGCAAGATTCCTGAAGGCTGAAACTACACTTGATGCTTGAAGCCGCTTAATTACGCGGCGTCAGCTTCTCATCAATTTGGCGCGACAGTATGGCGGAAAATTCATCTGCAAAGCCTTCCAGCCGTCCACCGATCTTGCCCGCGTCTGCCGACAGCTTGTTGTAGGCAATAACGGCTGGAATAGCAGCGAGAAGACCGATTGCCGTTGCCAGAAGCGCTTCGGCGATACCAGGCGCCACAACAGCAAGACTGGTGTTCTTGGAAGCGGCGATCGCCTGGAAAGAGGTCATGATACCGACAACCGTACCGAACAGACCAATGAAGGGGCCGCGGAACCGATGGTCGCCAGAAAGCCCAGACGCGAGTCGAGCTTTTCACTTTCACGCGCCAGCGCGACATCCATGGCCTTGTCGATACGCATCTGGAGGCCGATGGGCGAACGAGCGCCCTTCTCGAATGATTTTTCCACTCACGCATCGCAGCCATGAAGATCGACGCCATGCCCGTGGTGCGACGTTCACCGAGATTGCGATAGAGTTCCTCCAGCGACTGGCCGGACCAGAACGTCTGCTCGAAGCGATCAATCGCACGGCGCGCCCGTCCGTAAGCAATCGTCTTGTCTACGATGATAGCCCAGGTCAGATCGAGGCGAACAGCAAGCCAAGCATAACCAGCTTGACGACCCAGTTCGCCTGCATGAACAGGCCCCAGAGGGTAACATCGGCGGCGGGGCCGCTAACGCAACATTTTCCATCGATCTACCGTCCTCGAATCCAAACGCCCGGCCACATGACCGGGCGGTGTCGCAAATCCGTTACTCAACGTCTGAAAACAGACGCTCCAAACCTGCGCAGCTTTTACCTGAAGCCGTACCAGCCCGACGAGCGGTCGACACTTCGCACCGCAACCGCCATTCCCGGATTTCAACTTTAAATCCATCAGGCGCTTGTTACGGTTAATTTTGGTGAAAGGAAGGCGCTGCGCGTGTGGCCTGCCCGTCAACCGATTCCGTCACGGGGATTAATGGAATATTATGGTTAAAGATGCGTTAGCGTTTATGCGAAAAGACACGAGAGTTTACGCATCCCATCGAACGAGCGTGAATTCGACATAAAATTAGACAACGCGCCCTTCAAAACTTCAGATAGTATCTGACAATATTTTTAAAATAATTTAAACTAGAATAATTGATTAGGGCCGGTTGAGAATTAGTTTTAGAACGTGGTATGGATGAAAATTGCACAGGTTTTAGGAGCAAAATCCGGCTCACGCCACGCCCGAAACCTAATTCTCAATCGGCCCTAATCAATTATGACCAAATAGTATTGATAATACCGTCGACATATCTGGATCAGATCGCGGTTCATACTGATCCCACAATTCTTTTCCAACTCCAAACCAAGGCGGTGAAACAGGCTGTCCCTTATTCCAGAACTGCACCCGACGTTGAACATTGATATTGTTTCTATTACGATAAATCCACCTCAATTCCGCTCCGTAATCGATCTCAATGTAGATCCACCAGATGTACACCCCTTTTGTCTTGAATATTGGATTTATTAACCACTTCAGTCATATTAATTCCATCCAAAATAAAATGAACGGTCATTTTTGAATCAACCATCCACCCCAAACCGGACTTACATTTTCTTTTTAATACATCATCATTATAAATATACCTATCTTCAAACCTAATGAACTTACTTGACAGTATACTATGGTATTTATGATGTCTTGAAGTGAACTCTGAAAATTCAGCTTGATTTGTCGGCATTATTCTTTTTCTCTCCAACATATCTCTCTCTGCATCTGATATCGCATACTGATCGATTGTTGAAATATTCATCGGAGTTTTGGATGCAAAAATTCCTTATACTTATTTGCATACACACCCCTCTGCTCAAATAAACCATACACTAAATCCCCGGCAACAAATTGCCGTTTAAATTCAGGATAAAAGGCATCAAACAAACCTTGAAATATTGAATACTACGTACCGCAATAAACCTTAGTATTGCAAACTTCAACCACAACAATATATCAACAATCGTAAAGTTTAGTTTTTGAAGGCCTTCCGCCACTCATCGGGAATGCGCCGCGGATGGCCTTCTTTGGTAATCATCACGGCCTCGACCCGAGCCTCCGAAAGCAGGCGCTCACCGCAGGTAATTTTCTGCGCCATGATGACTCGCGCACCGCGAATTTCGCTGACGCGGGTTTCGATCAGAATAAGGTCGTCCATCTTCGCGGGCGATTTGTAGTCGATCTCCATGCGGCGAACGACCCATACCATTTCCTCGCCAAGCGCACCTTCGGCCAGTTCGATATGATGAACGTCCTGCAGGCGCAGGAAATCCGTGCGTCCACGCTCATAGAATTCGAGATAGCGACCGTGATAGACGAAGCCGGAAAAGTCCGTATCGGCATAATAGATGCGCGCATAGAGCAGATGCGCGCCATCCTTCAGTTCGCCGGATACGGCCTTTTGCTGTTTGTCGGTCATTCGTCTTCCATGAAGAGGCCAAACTGGCTTTGCTGGATGATTTCAGCGGGCGCAGGTAATCCGAGGTGCTGCCAGGCAACAGCCGTCAAAACGCGGCCGCGTGGCGTGCGCTGCAAAACCCCTGCTGGATCAGATAGGGTTCGATAATATCTTCGATTGCGTCACGCGGCTCGGACAGACCCGCAGCGATGGTTTCGATCCCGACCGGACCGCCGCCGAAATTACGCGCGATGATATTGAGATAGCGCCGGTCAAGTTGATCCAGCCCGCGATTGTCTACCTCAAGACGTGACAGCGCCTCGTCGGCGGTCTTGCGATCGATGACATCTGCGCCTGCGACCAATGCAAAATCACGCACGCGGCGCAACAGCCGCCCGGCGATACGCGGTGTGCCGCGCGAACGGCGGGCGACTTCCAGCGCGCCATCCGGCGAAATGCCCATCTGCATGATGCGCGCGCCACGCCGAACGATATATTCCAGTTCCTCGACCGTATAGAAATTGAGCCGCGTCGGAATGCCGAAGCGGTCACGCAGCGGCGTGGTCAAAAGCCCGAGACGGGTGGTTGCCGCAACGAGGGTAAATTTGGCGAGATCGATCTTGACCGAGCGCGCGGCAGGCCCTCACCGATGATCAGGTCGAGCTGGAAATCCTCCATGGCCGGATAGAGAATTTCTTCCACAGCCGGGCTAAGTCGATGAATTTCATCGATGAACAGCACGTCGCGCTCTTCGAGATTGGTCAGAAGAGCCGCCAGATCGCCCGCCTTGGCAATGACTGGGCCGGATGTGGAGCGGAAATTGACGCCCAGTTCCTTGGCCATGATCTGCGCCAGCGTTGTCTTGCCGAGTCCGGGAGGACCAACGAACAGGACATGGTCCAGCGCCTCACCACGCACTTTGGCGGCTTCGATAAAGACTTTCAGATTAGCGCGCGCCGCCGCTTGGCCCACGAAATCGTCAAGCGTCTGCGGGCGTAGCGTATTGTCTTCGTCTACGCGTCTATCGGCATCGATGAGAGGGTTGCGGTCGCTCATGCCTTCCTCCTCGCATGAACATTTCGCTCAGGCAAGTAAATCACCGCGACAATTCCTTCAGACCCAGGCGGATGAGCTTGGCCGAATCGGCATTCTCCCCTGCTTCCTTCAGTGCAGCTGCAACGGCATTGGCGGCCTGATCCCGCGAATAGCCAAGATTGGAAAGTGCCGACACAGCGTCGGCAACCGGTGCCGGAGCAGCGCCCGCGCCAAGTTCCTGCTTGAGCCCGATTGTGCCGCTTGCCTCTCCGGCAAAGGCGGGAGCCTTATTCTTGAGTTCGGTCACGATACGCTCTGCAACCTTCTTGCCGACGCCCGGCGCGCGTGACACCATCGCAATGTCTCGCAGTGCAATCGCATTGGCCAGTTCCGACGGCGACAGCGTGCCCAGCACCGCCAACGCCACCTTGGCGCCCACACCCTGCACATTCTGCAACAGGCGGAACCATTCGCGCTCAAGCTGATTGGCGAACCCATAAAGGCGGATCACGTCCTCGCGGACATAGGTTTCGATGAACAGCACTGCCGCCTCGCCCGCACCGCCAAGGTTGCCCAGCGTCCGCGCCGAACAAAACGCCACATAGCCGACGCCATGCACATCGATGACGGCATGATCCTCGGCGATTTCATCGATCACACCCTTGAGCTTACCGATCATGGTCACCTACGCGATAAGTTGTTGCAACCGGCGGGCGCTTACAATGCTCTGCCGGTGATGCGCATGGCAAATGGCGATGGCCAGCGCATCGGCGGCATCGCTGGTATCGAACGATGCACGCGGCATCAGCACTTTCACCATCATATGGATCTGCTGCTTTTCACCGTGACCGACACCGATCACGGCTTTCTTGACCGCATTCGGCGCATATTCCGCGACAGGAAGACCTGCCTGCGCCGGAGCCAGCAAGGCAATGCCGCGCGCCTGACCGAGCTTCAGCGTTGCCGTTGCATCCTTGTTGACAAAGGTGTGTTCGACGGCTGCCTCATGCGGCATATATTCATGCAGGACCTTGGAAAGCCCTTCATGCAACTGGCAGAGACGCGATGCCAGATCCATCTCGGCATTCGAGGTCACGGTTCCCGAACTGATAAAATGCAGTGAATTGCCCAGCGATTCGACAATGCCCCAGCCGGTGCGGCGAAGGCCCGGATCGATACCAATGATGCGAATCGTTTCTTTCATAAGCGAACCCTATCCTCAGACGGATTCACTTGACAGCAGAAAAGTGAACAAAGAGAAACATACGCCACGAAGGCGCATATGATCAGTGGTTATGAAGCGCCAAAAGCGGTTTTAAGCAATACGATCTGTTCGGAAACCGGATTGCCACGCGGAACGCCCTGCAGTGAAACAACTTCGCCGTAAACTTCGCGGTCCATGCGGCGCACGCGTGCCTGTAGACGCATGGACCTTTCAACAAGTTCCCTGAACGCTGCGGGCAACTCAGACCAGCCCTGTGCATTTTCCCCAGCCGACGGCGTGTCGAGACGCACCTTGGCCTTTTCGGCAGCGACCTGCTGACGGGTCATCTCGCCGCTGCGAGCGGCGCGCTGGAGGAGCAACCAGGAAGCGATCTGCATCAGGCGTGTGGTCAAGCGCATCGATTCGGCGGCATAAAGCGTTGCAGCCACGCGGGAAAGATTACGCGCATCCTCACGGCCCTCGCCGTCGAGATAGCTTGCAGCTTCCTCCACCATATCCATGCCTTCGGCATAGATCGGCTTGAACGAATCCGAAAAGACCATGCGCTCCGCGAGGCTGATCATGTTGCTCGGCATCTGGCCCTGTTCGCTAATCACTGCTCTGCCACCTTGCATGACCGCCTGCATCGGCGGCCCATTCCGTTGCCGTATTCGCCCAGTGGGATATGCCAGACGGATACGAATGAAACCATTGAACCGCTGTTCGACCATGGGGAGGCTGAGACGGAACAGCTGTGCTAAACAAGTCCACGATAAACTGCACCTTCATACACGGTCGCGCAAGTTTATGTTTAACATTCGGTTAACATTTTAGCAGGCTTTTGACGAAAGCGCAGGCGCGGCAAAAGCGCATAAAAAGAGCCGCGATGGCGGCTCTCAGGAGTTTAACAGGGAGGCGTCAAACAGAGTGGCTAAACCACTCGGTAAGAATCCAGCCGAACTGGATGTAAACCATTTAACATTCTTAAGATTAATGAATGGTTAATTTCTGCGCCACACTGTGGATAATTCCGCGCAATCCGGCACTTTTCACCCGAAGAGAAGCCGCCCGGAACGGGCGGCTGACCAGTGGTGGTTAATAGCGCTGCATCGCAGGCTTCGAGCTTGGGGCAACCTGCATCTTGACGGGTTCGGCAGCAGGAACCGCAGGCTTTGCCGAAGCGGGCGCGCCCTTCTTGCTCCAGCCGATGGTCGGCAGCCATTCAAGATAGTAAGCCAGAGCGAACTGCATGACGATGCCGGTCGCAATCAGCAGCGTGTCATAAGGCAAGCCGCCCGGATTCACGAGCTTCATCACCTGCGCGACCATCGCCAGCAGCGTACCGGCGATGAAGACCGGGAGCGAGTGTTTGCCGAGAATCGCCAGCGGATTGTCCGGCGCGGTTCTGGCGATGTTGTTCAGCGTCGGAACAACGGCGATGAGATAGGCAATCGCCAGCACATGCAGGAGACGCGGACCCGACAGGAACGTCTTGTCGAAACCGGTGATGACCATCGGCATCCCCATGGACATGTCAATGCTCCAGAGCGGGATGCGCACCCAGGCGAGCGCCAGCACCAGATAGCCGACGGCAAGGCCGATCAGCAGCGGATGCTTCGGCAGTTCGCCTCCGCGGCGCACATGCATCACGCCTGCAATACCGATCGCGAACAGGAACTGCCACGACAGCGGATTGAGGAACCAGACGCCTTCGGTCGGATAGTTGACCGGTGCGACATGATAGAGGCCCGACAGGAACCAGACCGTGCCGGAAACGCCGAGCATGAGCGGCAGGCTGATGCGCGCCAGGAGAAGCAGGATCGGCGTCAGAACCAGCATCACGGCATACATCGACAGGATGTTGTTATAGCCAAGCTGATGGCCCATCGTGACGATGCCGAACAGCGCTTCGACCGGATGCTTGACCAGCGGCGCGATATTGATCTGCGTGAGCAATTCCGACCGCTTCAGGAAGATGGCGGCAGAGGCAAAGATGGCGATGGTCGCCATGGTGGTCATGATATGCGTGGTGTAAAGCACACCCGCACGGCGCCACATCTTGAGCGAGAGGAGCAGGCGGTTGCCGGGCGCGAATTTCGATCCATAGGCAAGCGCCACCGCCATGCCGGAAATCAGCACGAAAGCCTCGGCAGAATCGGAGAACCCGAGATTCCTGTGCGTGAGATTCTCGTAGATCGTGCCGGGCACATGGTTGATGAAGATCGTTAGCAGCGCGAGCGCACGGAACACGTCGATGCGCGTGTCGCGCATTTTCGCGGGTTGTGCGGGCATCGCTTCTCTAGCGGTCGCAATATTCATTTACCAGCCTGCCTATCTTTGAGGAAAGCACCTGCACTTGGGACTGCAAGACTTTCCAATCTTCTTCGTGTTATTCCGGATGGGTGGCCGGAACAGTTCCACACGTTTTCCAGGGCGTCAGTGCCCAGTATTGATGTGGGTTATATACCCGTTAATCCCGGCAGAACCGGGTTGGTTCCGATCAACTTTCGTTCCAGTGGATAACATTATGCCAGCCCGTACGCGCGGGAACCCAAAAGCGTTTTGCCAATGAATACTTGCGGAAGCCCGGTTGCGTCGCATAAATGCAATAAAACAAATAGATAGAGTGCCGCTTCTGTTTCCGATAAACAGAACGCTTCTATTGCCCGAATTCCATCATGTTTTTCCCGTTAGGCTTGGCTCATGAACACGCCCGCTCACCAGACTGAAACAGATCGCTGCCGCATCGTGCTGGTTGCGCCACCGCTTGCCGACGGCGCGGCCCTCGCCAAGCTTTTGACGGCGGCGCTCTCGGGCGGTGACGTCGCAAGCGTCATTCTCGACACCGGCGATCTCGACGAGGCCACCTTTCAGGCCGCAGCCGAAAGGGCCATTCCCGTCATTCAGGAGAAAGGCGCCGCAGCGCTGATCCTCAACGATACGCGCATCGCAGGACGCGTCGGGGCGGACGGCATCCACATTGAAGGCAAGGCCGCCGATCTGGCCGAGGCGATAGAAAACACACGCCGAAGATGATTGTCGGCACAGGCAATCTGCGCGACCGCCATGGCGCGATGGAAATCGGCGAATTGCAGCCCGATTACGTCTTTTCGGCAAGATCGGCGCGGACAACAAGCCGGACGCCCATCCGCGCAACCTGTCGCTGGCCGAATGGTGGGCGCAGATGGTGGAGATACCCTGCATTGCGCAAGCTGGCAGCGCGCTGGAAAGCATTATCCCCGCAGCCGAAACCGGCGCGGATTTCGTGGCCCTCGGACGCGCCGTCTTCGACGCCGAAGACCCGGCAAAAGCTATCGCGGAAGCCAACCGGCTGCTTGACGAAAAAGCGCCGCGCTTTGAAAACTGATCCTTTCATCAAGGTCTTGCCGATGCCCATGAAGAACAGATTTCTTCTCGCTGCCATTCTGACATTCGCGCTGCCGGTCCTCCCCGCTTTGGCCGCGGGCGAGCCGGTCCACGGTCAGAAGAGCAGCCAGCAGGGTAATCACCAGGACAAGAAGGCCGACAAGCCCGCCAAACCGGTCATGCTGCCGCAACCGGCGACCACGGAACCGATGCCGCCCATCGATCCGAGCCGCTTCGGCGACAAGCCGGCAGACGAAGCTTTCGGCGCGTTTCAGCGCGGCCTTTATCTGACCGCCTTCAATCTGGCCAAACCGCAGGCGGAAAAGGGCGACCCGGCATCGCAAACACTTCTGGCAGAAATTTATGCGCGCGGTCTTGGTGTCCCCGCCAACCAGAAACTGGCGGCACAGTGGTATGAAAAAGCCGCCAACAATGGAGTTGTCGAAGCGCAGTTCCGTTATGCAGCGCTGCTGCTTCAGGGCACTTATGTCGCGAAGGACCCCGTCAAGGCCGAGAAACTGATGAAGAAAGCGGCCGAAGGCGGCAATGCCATGGCCCAGTTCAATTACGGCCAGATGCTGATGGTGAAAACGCCGGGCAAGCCGGGGCTGGACCTTGCCGTCCCATGGTTCGAGAAGGCGGCGGAAGCCAAACTGGCTGACGGGCAATATGCGATCAGCCAGATCTATGCCAATGGCACCCCACTATTCCCCGCGATGACAAGAAGGCGCGCACCTATCTCCTGCTCGCAGCGGCGCAAGGCTACGATACGGCGCAGTTCGATCTCGGTCGCTGGCTGATCGAGGGACGCGGCGGCGACCGCGACTACGAACAGGGGTTTGGCTGGATGCGTCTTGGTGCGCAGCGCGGCATGGTGATGGCGCAGGCATGGCTCGCCCGCCTCTATCGCGATGGCATCGGCACCGAAGGCGATCTCGTGAAGGCTGCGGCCTGGTATATCGTCGCCCAGCGCGCCGGTTTCCGCGCGCCGGACCTCAATGATATGATGGACGGATTGGCTGACGATCAGATCAAGCAGGCCATAGAAACTGCCAACAATCTGCGCGTTCGCTGATTTTTGGGCGAATTTTCTGGCCGGACGAGCTCTCTTTTCGCGCTCAGGCTTGCACAAGGCGCAGTTTTATGGTCTTGGAGACGCGATTATCGCGGTTCGAGTATAAGGCAGGTGCGCAATCTCCGCGTATATAAGCGGGAGGTTGCTTTTCGTCGTCGCCGAACCGCACATGGTTTCACATTTTCATTCCGGATCAAGCTCATGAAGATCAATGGTAACGAAATCCGCCCCGGCAATGTCATCGAACATGCTGGCGGCCTGTGGGTTGCGGTCAAAACCAACGCCGTCAAGCCTGGCAAGGGCGGTGCCTACAATCAGGTCGAACTCAAGAACCTCATCAACGGCACCAAGCTCAACGAACGTTTCCGCGCTGCCGAAACCGTCGAGCGCGTTCGTCTGGAACAGAAGGATTTCTCGTTCCTCTATGAACAGGGCGAAGCGCTGATCTTCATGGACACCGAATCCTACGAACAGCTTGAGCGGCCAAGGATTTCGTCGGCGACCGTTCCGCCTTCCTGCAGGACGGCATGATGGTCACGGTCGAACTTTATGAAGAAAAGCCGATCGGCATCCGCCTGCCGGATCAGGTCACGCTCGCCATCACCGAAGCCGATCCGGTCGTCAAGGGCCAGACCGCTGCCTCGTCTTACAAGCCGGCTGTGCTCGAAAACGGTATCCGCATCCTCGTTCCGCCATTCATCGAATCCGGCGAGCGCGTGATCGTCGACACCAACGAACTGACCTACGTCAGCCGCGCTTAAGCCGCCCGATTATGCGGCGTCCACGGACGCCGCATGTCGCAACAATTGCGACCGTTCTTTCTCAGATCGCTCAATTCCCCGACCGTCCGCCGCATATGTTTCTGGCTGGATGTTCGCTCCCTTTTATAACTAACTGCGTGATCCCTCCAAAATCCACGCTACGGGATCATGCTTACAAGGACAATGAAATGGCCCGCTCAGCCCTTCTCAACGTTATGGTACAGGCCGCTATGAAGGCCGGCCGCAGCCTCGCCCGTGATTTTGGCGAAGTCCAGAATCTTCAGGTTTCTCTCAAGGGCCCCGGCGACTATGTCAGCCAGGCAGACCGCCGCGCCGAAAAGATCGTCTACACGGAATTGAGCCGCGCCCGCCCGGATTATGGCTTCCTGATGGAAGAATCCGGTGAGGTTGAATCCAAGGACGGACAGCACCGCTGGCTGGTCGATCCTCTCGACGGCACCACGAATTTCCTGCACGGCATTCCGGTTTTCGCAGTCTCCATCGCACTCGAGCGACAGGGGCAGATCGTTGCCGGCGTCATCTACAATCCGGCCATGGACGAACTCTACACCGCCGAACGCGGTGGCGGTGCATTCCTGAACGACCGTCGCCTGCGCGTCGCATCGCGCAACAAGCTGGTCGATTCCGTCATCGGAACGGGTATCCCGCATCTGGGCCGCGGTCATCATGGCCATTATCTGGTCGAACTGCGCAACGTCATGGCTGAAACGGCAGGCATTCGCCGCATGGGAGCCGTCGCGCTTGATCTCGCCTATGTCGCGGGCGGCCGTCTGGATGGCTTCTGGGAAGACGGCATGCATCCCTGGGACCTCGGCGCGGGCATGCTGATGATCCGCGAAGCCGGAGGTTTTGTCTCGGACAAGAGCGGCGGACAGGATATTTTCGGCACCAAAACCATCGTTGCAGGCAATGAGGTCATTCAGAAAGCCTTGTTGAAGACGATTAATAAGCCGATCTGATCTAATTCCGGCATTATCAGTTTTCAATTCAGCGCGTCGTGTGAAAGCGGCGCGCTGAAGCATTTTGCCTTCATTTTTCGTATCCAGACGATTCCGCTTCATGAATTAATGAAGTAGGCTCCTGTTCAAACACGCGACCATGGAGCGCAACGCATGAGCGATTTGAGACTTTCCGGACCGTCTGGACGAGGGACGCAATTTCGACCCCTACCGCCTGTCGAGCCCGCGCATCGTCATTCTGTCCATGGTGATCTTCATTATTATCGTTGCCTTTCTGGCCGCGATCCTGATGCGCCAGATCCACACTTTCTTCGTCACCAATCCCGGTCTCAACGGTCTGATCCTCGGCGTTCTGCTGGTCGGCATCCTGCTCGCCTTCGGACAGGTGCTGCGCCTCCTCCCCGAAATCCGTTGGGTTAATTCATTCCGCGACGGTGACCGTGACGGCACGACACGCCCACCCGTCCTGCTGGCCCCATGCGCGCTTTGATCGGCCGCCGCCAGTCGATGGCGCTTTCCACTGCGTCCATGCGCTCGATCCTCGATTCCATCGCGACGCGTCTCGATGAAAGCCGGGATATATCGCGCTATCTGATCGGGCTTCTGGTCTTTCTCGGACTTCTCGGCACATTCTGGGGCCTTCTGGAAACGGTTGGGTCCATCGGGCGCACCATTCAGACGCTCGATCCCAATTCCGGCAGCACCGGCGACGTTCTCGATGCGTTGAAGGCGGGCCTGCAGGCTCCGCTTTCCGGCATGGGTACGGCTTTCTCATCGTCGCTGTTCGGTCTCTCCGGCTCGCTCATTCTCGGCTTCCTCGATCTTCAGGCGGGCCGGGCGCAAAACCGCTTCTATACGGAACTGGAGAACTGGCTTTCCTCCGTCACCGATCTCGGTTCCGATATCGGAGCCGATCCGAATGGCGGTACGGAAGAAATCCGCGTTCTGGCTGACAGGCTGCAGAACCTGCATGGTGGCGACGCACCCACGCAGCGCACTACGGCAGCGCTGGCCAATCTCGCAGAAGGCATACAGGGCCTCGTCAAGAACATGCGCAGCGAACAGCAGATCATGCGTGACTGGGTGGAAAAACAGGCCGACGAGCAGAAAGCGATCCGCCAGACGCTTGATCGTCTGACCAAGGCCATCGGTGAGCGCTCGCATGACCACAAATCCGAGCGCTCGGACAAGGCGGAGTAAGCCGCCATGTCCCTCGCCCGCAACCGCCGCTCACAGAGGCATGTCGATTACTGGCCGGGCTTCGTCGATGCCCTGACGACGCTGCTGCTCGCAATCATGTTCCTGCTCACCGTCTTCGTGCTGGCACAATTCCTGCTCAGCCGCGAGGTCAACAACAAGGACAGCGTGCTTGCACGCCTCAACAGCCAGATACAGGAATTGACGCAGCTTCTGTCGCTTGAGCGCAGCAATTCGCAAGACATGCAGGATACCATCGCCAATCTGCAGGCTTCGCTGTCCAGCGCGGAAAGTGAGCGTTCGCGCCTGCAAAGCCTTTTGAACGAAGGCAGCGGTGCTGGTGCTGCAGCAGAAAAGCGTGCCGGTGAACTGTCCGAAAGCCTTGATGCCGAAAAGCAGGTTAGCGCCCGCGCGCTCAGTCAGGTGGAGCTGCTGAACCAGCAGATTTCAGCGCTTCGCCGGCAGATCGCAGCGCTTGAAGACGCGCTCAATGCTTCTGAAAGCCGGGACCGCGAATCGAATGCCAAGATAGCCGATCTCGGTCGCCGCCTGAATGTCGCGCTGGCGCAGCGTGTACAGGAGCTGAATCGCTATCGTTCCGATTTCTTCGGTCGTCTGCGGAAATCCTGTCGGACAAGGAAAATATCCGTATTGTCGGCGACCGTTTCGTTTTCCAGTCAGAAGTGCTGTTTCCCACGGGCTCAGCCGATATCAATCCTGCTGGCCAGATCGAGATGAAGAAACTCGCCGATGCGGTGGTTCAGCTCAATCAGGAAATACCTGACGACATCAACTGGGTGCTTCGTGTGGACGGCCATACCGACGACGTGCCGCTGGCAGGTACGGGGCGCTTCCGCGACAACTGGGAGCTTTCATCAGCCCGCGCCACCGCCGTGGTCAAATTCCTGATCGCCAATGGCGTCCCGGCCAATCGGCTCGTTGCAGCTGGCTTCGGGGAATATCAGCCGCTCGACGCCTCCGATACACCCGATGCCCGCGCCAAAACCGGCGCATCGAGCTGAAACTAACCGAGCGATAAAGACAGAACGGGAGGGCAAGACCCTCCGTTTTTATTTGGCGGTGAAGGCGCCTGCCCCGGCCTCGAATTGCAGCTTGGCCAGACGGGCATAGATACCGCCCTTTTCGACAAGGCTTTGATGCGTGCCTTCTTCGACAATATGGCCATGGTCGAGTACGAGAATGCGGTCGGCCTTGAGCACAGTCGCAAGTCTGTGAGCAACGACAAGCGTCGTGCGATCAGCCATCAAGCCGTCCAGAGCCTTTTGCACAAGCATCTCGCTTTCGGCATCAAGCGCCGATGTCGCTTCGTCGAGCAGCAAGATGGGTGCAGCACGGAGGATTGCCCGCGCGATGGCAATGCGCTGGCGCTGGCCGCCTGAAAGCGTCACCCCGCGTTCACCCACTTCCGTGTCATAGCCCTTGTCGAGCGCCATGATGAAATCATGCGCAAGGGCTGCCTTGCCGCTGCCACAATCTCCTCGTCGCTCGCTCCGGGTCTACCGAAGGCGATGTTTTCCCGCACGCTGGTAGCGAAAATCGCGACGTCCTGCGGCACGGTTGAGATGCGCGCACGAACGGCCTGTGGGTCGGCATCAGGCAAAGCCACGCCGTCGATCAGGATCTTACCCGACTGCGGATCGTAATAGCGCATGACGAGCGCGAAGATCGTGCTCTTGCCTGCACCCGAGGGACCGACAATCGCGACCGTCTCGCCGGGCTTCACAGTGAAGCTGACACCATTGAGCGACGGCGCATCCGGTCGTGTCGGATAGGAGAAGTGTACCGAATCGAACACTATCTCGCCACGCGGCGGCATCGGCATGGCAACTGGCCGGGCTGGCGCAGCAATACCGGGCTCTTCGTCCAGAATTTCGACAAGCCGTTCCGTCGCACCTGCTGCCTGCGCCAGTTCCCCACCCACTTCCGACAAGGCACCGAAGGAACTGCCCGCGAACACTGCATATAGCACGAACTGACCAAGCGTACCGGCAGTCATCGTACCTGCCAGCACATCGCGCGAACCGAACCAGAGCACAGCAACAATGCTTGAAAAGATCAGAAAAATGGCGAAAGCCGTCAGAATTGCGCGCGCCTGAATGGAGGATCGTGCCGCCTGAAAGGCCTTCTCCACCGCACTGCCGAAGCGCCCAACCACCATGTCCTCGTTGGTGAAAGCCTGCAAGGTGCGCATCGCGCCAATCTGTTCACTGGCATAGGCATTGGCGTTCGCCAGCATGTCCTGCGTCATGCGGGAGCGGCGACGCACCGAACGCCCGAAGGCAATAAGCGGAATAACGATGATCGGGATAGCGGCAATGACCAGAGCGGAAAGCTTCGGGCTTGTAACAACCATCATCGCCAGCGCACCGACACCCAAAATCATGTTGCGCAGAGCGACAGAGGCCGTAGCGCCCACCACTGACTTGATCTGTGTCGTGTCGGAGGACAGGCGCGAAACGATTTCGCCGGACTGCGACCGGTCGAAGAATTCCGGCGAAAGCGCCGTCACATGCGAAAAGACCGCATTGCGCAGATCCGCAACCACCCGCTCGCCGAGCGAAATCACGAAGAAATAGCGCAGGCCAGACGCCAGCGCGAGAATGAGCGCCAGCAGCACCAGCATACCGAAATAATTATTGACGAAGATCGCATTCGAGCCGGTAAAGCCATGGTCGATCATGCGCCGCAGCGCGACGGGCACGGCAAGGGTCGTCATTGCGGCCAGAACCAGCGAAAACAGCGCGCCTACAACCAGCCCCTTATAGGGCGCCAGAAACGGCATCATTCGTTTCAGAGGCTTCAGCGAGCGGCGTTTGCGGCTTTCTTCTGTAGTCAATTCGTGATTCATATCAATTTCAGTATCCCGGTCGGCCATTCTTATGATTGCGCCCTTGTTATTGCCGTGCGCCTGATGTATAGGCTCGCCAACCCTTTTGGAAGCCGTTGCCTATAGGTAATGGGTCTTCATATCTGCCATTGGGCGAAAGTGCCGCAGTTTCGATAGTCAAGGCTGCGCTTTTCTCCCCAGACTTTCAGGATTGAGAAGATGAAAGCCAATATCCATCCCGACTACCACACCATCAAGGTCGTGATGACCGATGGCACCGAATACATGACCCGCTCGACTTGGGGCAAGGAAGGCGATACGATGAACCTCGATATCGACCCGACCACCCATCCGGCCTGGACGGGCGGCTCGCAGACACTGCTTGATCGCGGCGGTCGCGTTACCAAGTTCAAGAACCGTTTCGGCAATCTCGGCATCTAATCCGGTTTGCATGGTTCAAAAACCCCGCTTCGGCGGGGTTTTTATTGCCGGTTTCCACTGCCTGCAAAAACTCCCGGACAAGCCGGGAGTTTCAAAAATCCGTGAGCGTCGAAATCAGGCGCTCAGCTTTTCCATGACTTCGTCGCTGACTTCGAAGTTGGTGTAGACGTTCTGCACGTCGTCATCATCTTCGAGCACGTTGAGAAGCTTGAGAACGGAACGGGCCTTTTCCTCGTCCAGTTCGGTATTGGTCTGCGGCTTCCAGATCGTCTTGATCGATTCGGCTTCACCGAGAGCAGCTTCCAGAGCCTTGGACACTTCGCCGATATCCTCGAAGGCGCAGATGATGACGTGTTCTTCCTCACCGGACTGTACATCGTCGGCACCGGCTTCGATGGCCGCTTCCATGACCTTGTCGGCGTCGCCGACGGAAGCCTTGTAGACGATCTCACCGACGCGGTCGAACATGAAGGAAACCGAGCCCGTTTCACCCAGCGATCCGCCCGACTTCGTGAAGGCTGCGCGCACATTCGATGCCGTGCGGTTGCGGTTATCCGTCAGTGCTTCCACGATGACCGATACGCCACCGGGACCACGGCCCTCGTAGCGCACTTCATCATAATTCTCGCCGTCATTACCGGCAGCCTTCTTGATGGCGCGCTCGATATTGTCCTTCGGCATGGACTGCGCCTTGGCGTTCTGGATCGCCAGACGCAAACGCGGGTTCATTGCAGGGTCAGGCAGACCCTGCTTGGCAGCAACGGTGATTTCGCGCCCGAGCTTGGAAAACATTTTCGACCGCACCGCATCCTGACGGCCCTTGCGGTGCATGATATTCTTAAACTGTGAATGGCCGGCCATGGCACCCCTGTTCTGTTTAAAATGCTGCGCACGGAGAAAGCGTCACGCATGAAACAGAGATCAAGCAGAGAAGGGCCGCAATGGGGCCACAGTGCTTTCCGTGCAGAATGGCGGCGTTATAAGGAATTCAAGCTCATTCGTCCAGCAAAAGCGCTGCTGCCCCGATTCTCTGTCAATAAAGGCAATATCGCTCGACCCAACAGGCAAAGCATATTATCTATAAATTCATGATTCAGCCTGCCCAAAACACTCCCGGCGAAACCATCGCAGCCCGCATCAGCCGCATTCTTGCCGACCGCATCATCGCAGGCGAGATCGAACCCGGCACGAAACTGCGCCAAGATCACATTGCCGAAGAATTCGAGACCAGCCATGTGCCGGTGCGCGAAGCATTCCGGCGGCTGGAGGCGCAGGGCCTTGCCGTTTCCGAGCCGCGGCGCGGCGTGCGGGTTGCATCGTTCGATATCAGCGAGATCAGGGAAGTGGCAGAGATGCGGGCCGCTTTGAAGTCTTGGCGTTGCGGCATGCCGCACCGCACATAACACAGGCAACGCTCGACGCCGCCGAACAGGCCACGCTGGAAGGCGACAAGTCACGCGACGTCAGAAGCTGGGAAGATGCCAATCGCCGCTTCCATCGACTCATCCTCGAACCATGCAACATGCCGCGCCTGCTTGCAGCCATCGACGATCTCCATGCTGCCAGCGCCCGGTTTCTTTTCGCCACCTGGCGGTCGGAATGGGAAACCCGCACCGACCACGACCATCGCGCGATCCTTACTGCACTGCGTCAGAATGATGTCGAGAGCGCGGTTACAATTCTCGCCCGCCATGTGCAATGGATCGGACATCGTCCGGTCAAAACCGCATCGGGCAAGACGCGCGATTCGTTTGCGATTGTCGGCTGACTGACCCCAGTGCTACGCACCCTTCTGTTGCCCCTATTGCGTTTATTGTCAGGAACGCTAAAAGATATAGATCGTACCCTAATTTTATCTATAATTTGAGGAAACCATGGCGACCTTCGCTCCGTCTCAGACATCCTTCAGCCCGCTCAATCTGGAATCCCGTTCCCCTGCAATGCGTCTTGCAGCCGTTGCGCTTGGCACTCTGGTACTCGCCGTCTCGTCGCAGATCGAAGTGCCGATGATTCCGGTTCCGATCACGCTGCAGACCCTGATCGTTCCCCTGATCGGCGCGCTCTATGGCTGGCGTCTTGGCATGGCAACAGTTCTGGCCTGGCTCGGCGAAGCCATGCTCGGCCTTCCGGTTCTCGCAGGCGGCGCCGGTGGTCTTCCGCATTTTGCAGGCCCGACCGCAGGCTATCTCGTTTCCTTCCCGATCATTGCCGCTCTGACCGGCTATCTGGCCGAACGTGGCTGGAACGGTAACCGCGTCGGCCTCGCCTTCGTTTCATTCCTTATCGCCAATGTAGTCTGCCTTGCACTTGGCGCAGCTTGGCTGTCCAGCATCATAGGCGTTGAAAAGGCAATTGCCTTCGGCGTGACGCCATTCCTCATCGGAGCCCTCATCAAGTCGGCCCTTGGTGCTGCCATCCTCAAGGCCATCGCCCGCGACGGCAAGGCCTGATCGAAGAAGTGACAGTACGCCTGCGCGGCCATCATCTCCTGTGCATGCTGACTTATGTCGGCAAAGGCTACAGCTCGGCTTTCGTCGAAAACTACGACAGGATTGCCGGGCGGCTGAGCAAAGGGAAGATATTCTTCTGGTTGATGGCCCCGACGACATTTGCGCGCCCCTGCTTTGCGGGAGCGATTGTCATTGTTACGAAGCAAGCGTCCGCGAACGTGACCGCCTTGCAATGGAAGCTGTAGGCAACCTTCTCGGCCAGACGCTTTCCACGCAAAACCCTTTCGGGCTCGACGCAAAGCGACTGGCCTTGATGCGCCATGCTTTTGCAGAAGGTGTCCTGCGCGACGCTTGCGAGCGCTGCGAGTGGTCGAACCTCTGCACGAGAATTGCCACAATAGACCAGTTTCACGGCGTTAAAATAACAAGGCCATCCGTCTCAGGATGAGACGGATGGCCTTGTTGCATATTGCTTTTGTTACTGATTCTTGCGCTTTCGCCGCGCCAGCATGTTGAGCGCCTCGACCAGCGCCGAAAAGCCCATTGCAGCGTAGATGTAGCCCTTCGGGACGTGGAAGCCGAAACCATCGGCAATCAGCGTCATACCGATCATCAGCAGGAAGCCCAGTGCCAGCATGACGATCGTCGGGTTCGCCGCGATGAACCGCGACAGCGGATCGGCTGCGAGCAGCATGACGGTAACGGCTGCGACAACGGCAATGACCATGATGGCGATCTCGTCTGTCATACCGACAGCGGTAATGATCGAATCGACCGAGAAGACCAGATCGAGAATCAATATCTGCACAATGGCAGCGCCCATGGTGAGCTGAGCTACCTTGCCGCCGATATTTTCCTTGCCGTCATCGGGATCGACCGTGTGGTGAATCTCCTTGGTCGCTTTCCAAACGAGGAACAAACCACCGGTAATCAGGATGATATCGCGCCAGGAGAAGCCGTGTCCGAACGCCTCGAAAATCGGGTCCTTGAGCTGGACGATGATCGAGATGGTGAAAAGAAGCGCCAGGCGCAGAATAAGCGCCGCACCGATACCAATGCGCCGGGCACGGGCCTGCTGCGAAGCGGGAAGCTTGTTGGTGAGGATCGAGATGAAAATCAGATTGTCGATACCGAGGACGACTTCCATCGTCACCAGCGTAACCAGCGCGGCCCAGCCGGCAGGGGTCGAAAGAAATCCCAGATACTCGGCAAAAAATCCATTGAGTTGCGTCCCCTTGCGAAAAACTCGTTGCAAGGAGATAGGAACGCGAAGAGCCCGTTCAACCGGCAGAAAGCTGTCAGGTCAAAATAGCCACTCGATTGTAGATAACATCATACTTCGAGCTAAAATAAGACGTTATCGCCAGAATACCGGAATGGTTTCTTCCAGATGCGCACCAATACGCAAGGGCAGCCTTTTCTGCAAGCCCCGTGCGATCCGAAATCTCTATGCCCACGCCGCAGACCGTAGCCGGACCATTTGCCGCCTCGAAACGCCCTTTCGGCACTTTCGACAGGAAACGGTTGAGCGGCTCTTCCTTGTCCATGCCAAGCGAAGAATCGTAATCGCCACACATGCCCGCATCGGACATATAGGCTGTGCCATTACGCAAGATCTGGCAATCGGCGGTCGGGACATGCGTATGCGTGCCGACCACGAGCTGGCGCGACCATCAACAAAATGGCCGAAACACTGCTTCTCGCTCGTCGCCTCAGCATGGAAATCGAAGAAGACCGCATCGGCTTGCTCGCCAAGCGGGCAGGCTTCCAGAATTTTTCCGCCGCGATGAATGGATCATCAAGATCGGGATGCATGAACACCCGGCCCATGACGTTCGACACCAGAACGCGGGCACCGTTCTTGGCGATATAAAGCCCCTCGCCTTTCCCGGCCGTGCCTTTCGGGAAATTTGCCGGGCGCAAAAGCGGTCTTCGCGCTTGAGAAATCCAGCGCCTCGCGCTGATCCCAGACATGATTGCCGGTCGTGACGACATCGGCGCCAGCACGAATGGTATCGTGGAAAATCTCTTCCGTAATGCCAAAACCGCCCGCGGCGTTTTCGCCGTTGACGATAACGAAGTCCAGCTTCAGATCGGAAATCAGCCCCGGCAGTTTTTCATATACTGCGGTGCGGCCCGACCGGCCCACCATATCACCAAGAAAAAGCAATCTCATGGAAATGCCTTATAAACCTGCGCCAAGCGAACGCAAGCCGCTCTCGGTCAGGATCTGGTCGAGCGCAATATCGTGCGGCTCATCGGGCACATGCTCGACTTCCTGGCAATCGAAGGCCATGCCGATCAAAAGGGGTTGCAGACCGCGTTCCGTAAAACGTGCCAGCGCGCGGTCGTAATGCCCAGCACCATAGCCGAGCCGATGCCCGCGCCGGTCGAAACCTGCAAGCGGCATCAGCATGATCGCCGGATCGACCACCGGCGCATCTTCGCCCGGACCCATCGTGCCGAAACCCGTCTGACGCAATCTGGCATCGGGCAGATATTCGCGAAAAGCGATCGTTTCCTTATCCAGAACAACGGGAAGACAAAGTCGCGCACCCTTGGCGCGAAGTGCCGACAACAATGGGCGCGGGTCGATTTCAGAACGGATCGGCCAGTAGCCAGCAATCAAGGTGCCTTTGGGAACATCAATTGCTGCCTCGCCCTTGTTCGCAGCCGCCAGAGAGGCCTCGTAATGAAAGCGCGGATCAAGCGCATCGCGAACCGCCAGAACCTTGCGTCGAAGCTCCTGCTTTTCCAGTCCGAGACTACGCTCCGTTGCTGTCATTCCAAACCACTCCCTGATGCCACTTTGCATCACGCAGTGGAACCGTATTAAGCCGCTCCGTCAAGTGATCCTTCCGTCCTGCGTGCGATCTTCTCCGAACGGTCGCGAATGACCTTCAAAACGACGCCGTGGAAATCATTCAGGAACAGCTTGCCCCACAGATCACAGTAGAAATCGATCGGCGTGGCGATCTGATAATGGGTCGTCAGTGTCAGGCGCGTATGACCATTCGCCAGCGGTTCTAGACGATAATCACCCTGCGCAAGCTTCAGATAGGTGCTGTCGACCTTGATATGCGCTTCCACCTCAGGCGGTATAGAGCCGGGACCGAAGCGGAAATCCCAGGCCAGAAGCCGGTTTTCTTCCCATTGTGTGACAATTTCCTGAAAATTGACGCCATGCGTCCATTGCAAGTCGCGTACCGCGCCGATGCCGGTACCATTCAGCCTTGCATCCATCGGCTGTGGCACGCCAAGAATGCCATGGCTGAATGTCCACGCCAGCTCGTCCGGGCGTACATTGCGTATTTCAACCGTCTGCTGCCAGACGACTTCCGGTGCCGCTGCAATCTCGATCACCGTGGTCACAGCACCATCATGCGGCGTGTAGGACATCTGAAGTTCGGCTGGCAGAACGAGCAGCGGCAACGCGACCACCAGCGTCGTGGTGCGACGCGAACGAAACTGTCGGATGGTCCACAAGGTCACCGCCGAACCCAGCGCCGAAAACACCATGAAGAACGGAGCCGCCATGGCCACGCAAATTCCGGCCTCATGGAAAAGGATCATGCTGGTAACGACAAGCCCGGCGATAATGGCCCATCCCATACGGACATGCCGCCACAGGCTTTTGCGCACGCGGGTCGGAAAGGCTGGACGCAAGGCTGGCAACAGCCATCGGTAACAGCATCAGGCCTGCAATGACAGGCATTACATCCACATAATGACGCGACCAGATCATGACATAAAGCAGCAGACCGTAGACGAAAGCGATGGGTATCGCGACGGCCAGTCTTTCCGATGTTTCGGGCGATGCTGTTTCAGGAGATTTCATCAAGATGCGCAAATCGTTAGAGCTTTGCGCCTGTTTACGAACAAACTGTCCGTTGGATCAAGCTCATAGCTATCCAGCGACAGCCAGAGGAAAAGAAAGCGGCGACCACGACGACCGATGGTAGTGATTGATCCCGGAACCTACAAAGTAGGTGGGCGCCATATGCGAAAGCCCGCAAGCCTTCACAGGACAGCTCCCTTAGAGATCAATAAGGCCCCGGGGATGCTGTTACACCTGTCGGGAAGCGCAGTTCGCCAACGGCCAATATAATAGCTGGTCAAGGGGAACACCAGTGGCTTGCACTGGCTCAACAGGAAATCTTTTCGGAAATATCCGAAACAGGCTCAGCTGTTACGCGGCGCAATGCGTGATGCCACCTGTTCGATGCGCGATGCGACATCCGACAACATGCCAGTGAGAGCGGCATCATTGCTGTCGGCGCGGCTCAAAGCCTCATCGCGGGACCGGCGCAAGGTTTCCGCCTCATTTTCAAGCCCCGTGATCCGCTTTTGCATTTCCGCCAGCTCGTCCATCACCATGATCCCGGCCATGACGGTCAGGCGCAGATCGCCGATTTCGCCGAAGGAGTTCTTGAGATGGGTCACATATTGATCGAAACGGTCGGCAAGTCCGGACAGGTGTTCTTCCTGTCCTTCGTCGCAGGCCATGCGGTAGGCCTTGCCATCGATGGTAACGGTTACGGTCGCTATGGTAGCCTCCTATCGGTCCAGAACGGCGCGGATTGTCTCCATCGCAGTCACGAGGCGGCGCGAAACCTCCCGGTTCGCGGCTTCCAGCCGCTCTGCGCGCGCTTCCGACTGATCGAGTTCCTGGGCGAGACGGCTGCGATCCGCATTCATACGCTGCACCTCCTCCTCGGCCTCGGCGAAGTCGCCTTCCTTGTCCAGCCGCAGATCGACCGCTTGTTCAAGCGTATTGAGTGCCTTTTCCAGCCGTTCCAAGACTTGCCTGAGGGTCGTTTCGGGTGCCATCCATATCCTTTCCAATGCCACTTCTCGGGCCAATTCGCAGGCCAACTCTGGGCATCGAATCGCGCCTGCGGGACGGGCATCTTTGAAAAGATTGTAATAATCGCCCGCCCGATAAGCAACAAATGAGGGGCTGATCTGAACGTTCATGCACTGTTATCGGTGCAAAACGGCTTTTCAGTGATTGTTCTACAGCTTTCCACACAACTCAATCGATTAGTCGCGGACAGTTTATTGCTCAAAAGTCATCGGTTTATTGACTCCTTATACGCAGGTGCTATGTGTCCCGATGCCTTCTGGAGCATGATCCCGAAACGCATAAAGCCGTTTTGGATACGGATCGTGCTCAGGCAAAAGGCATCGCCGCAACCCCGTTAACCCCTCCCAAGGAAAGACGGCTGAGACCATGACCAATACCGACAAACAAAACCAGATGGCTAATGCAATCCGCTTCCTCTCCATGGATGCGGTAGAGAAGGCCAATTCGGGCCATCCCGGCCTGCCTATGGGCGCAGCCGATATAGCGACGACGCTTTATACCCGTTTTCTCTCGCATGACCCAAAGAACCCGCACTGGCCGGATCGCGACCGTTTCGTGCTTTCCGCTGGGCACGGCTCGATGCTGCTCTATTCGCTGCTCTATCTTTCGGGCTACGAAGACATCACCATCGACGAGATCAAAAATTTCCGTCAGCTCGGTTCGCGCACGGCAGGCCATCCGGAATACGGTCACGCCGCCGGTATCGAAACGACGACCGGCCCGCTTGGACAGGGCATCGCCAATGCCGTCGGCATGGCGCTTTCCGAACGCATCCTCAATGCACAATTCGGCGACAGCCTCGTCAACCACTACACCTATGTGATTGCCGGTGACGGCTGCCTCATGGAAGGCATCAGCCAGGAAGCTATCGCGCTTGCCGGTCATCTGAAGCTGAACAAGCTGATCGTGTTCTGGGATGACAACAACATCTCGATCGACGGCCCGGTCACGCTTTCCGACAATACCGATCAGCCCGCCCGTTTCGCCGCTTCCGGCTGGAACACGATGGCAGTCGACGGTCATGACCAGGATGCGATTGCCAAGGCTATCGAACTGGCCAAGGTTTCCGAAAAGCCGACACTCATCGCCTGCAAGACGACCATCGGCTTCGGTGCACCGAACAAGGCTGGCACCAACAAGGTGCATGGCTCACCGCTTGGCGCAGAAGAAATCGCAGCAACCCGCAAGTCGCTCGGCTGGAGCGCCGAGCCTTTCGTCGTCCCGGCAGAAGTGCTGGACGGCTGGCGCGTTGCCGGCCTGAATGCCGCCAAAAGCGTCAGGAATGGGAAAAGCGTTTCGCTGCCGCTGACGCGAACACCCGCGCTGAATTCGAGCGCCGGATGCGTGGCGACCTGCCTTCCAACTTCGATGCAGCCATCGTCGAATACAAGAAGAAGCTTTCCGCCGACAAGCCGAAGGTTGCAACCCGCAAGTCTTCCGAAATGGCTCTGGAAGTCATCAACGGCGTCGTGCCGGAAACCATTGGCGGTTCCGCCGACCTCACCGGCTCGAACAACACCAAGACGAGCCAGACCAAGGCCATAACGCCGGAAGACTACGGCCAGCGTTACGTCCATTACGGTATTCGTGAACACGGCATGGCGGCAGCCATGAACGGCATGACGCTGCATGGGGCCTCATCCCCTACGGCGGCACCTTCCTGACCTTCTCGGATTATTGCCGTCCGGCCATGCGTCTTTCCTCGCTGATGGGCATCCGCGTCGTTTACGTGATGACCCATGACTCCATCGGTCTTGGTGAAGACGGTCCGACCCACCAGCCGGTCGAACAGCTTGCCGCCCTGCGCGCCATTCCGAACCACAATGTGTTCCGCCCTGCCGACGCTGTCGAAGCAGCGAATGCTGGCAGATTGCTCTGCAATCCAAGAAGACGCCGTCGACGATGGCTTTGACCCGCCAGAACCTGCCGACAGTCCGCACCGAGCATCGCGACGAAAACCTTTCGGCTTTCGGCGCCTATGAACTTGCTGCGGCAAGCAAAGATGCCAAAGTGACGATCTTCGCGACCGGCTCGGAAGTGGAAATCGCGCTCAAGGCCCGCGATCTTCTGGAAGGCAAAGGCATTGCCACCCGTGTTGTTTCCGTTCCTTGCTTTGAGCTTTTCGAACAGCAGAGCGACGCCTACAAGACGGCGACCATCGGCGACGCGCCGGTCAAGGTTGCCATTGAAGCGGCAATCTCGCTCGGCTGGGAACGCTTCATCGGCGAAAACGGCATCTTCATCGGCATGAAGGGCTTCGGCGCTTCGGGCGAGATCAACGATCTCTACAAGCATTTCGGCATTACGGCAGAACATGCCGCCGAAGCTGCGGAGAAGAAGCTCAACGCCGCATGATTTTAAGAACGCCGGCGTCGCAAAAACGCCGGCGTTTGAGTTTCCATTCCAGTTCGGTCGAACGAATCCTGTTCGATTTGTTCGTTCCGGCGGAGTTTTGAAGCACTGCATGTGCAGTACCCTATCGGGAGATTGAGAGAAAATGGCAGTTCGCGTCGCAATTAACGGTTTTGGCCGCATCGGCCGCAACATCCTTCGCGCCATCGTCGAATCGGGCCGCACCGATATCCAGGTCGTCGCCATCAATGACCTTGGCCCGGTGGAAACCAATGCGCATCTTCTGCGTTATGACAGCGTTCATGGCCGTTTCCCCAAGGAAGTAAAGGTTGCAGGCGATACCATCGACGTCGGCTACGGCCCGATCAAGGTTCATGCCGTCCGCAACCCGGCTGAACTGCCGTGGAAGGAAGAAGGCGTCGACATCGCTCTGGAATGCACCGGCATCTTCACCTCGCGCGACAAGGCAGCACTTCACCTTGAAGCTGGTGCAAAGCGCGTGATTGTTTCAGCTCCTGCCGATGGCGCCGACCTCACCGTCGTTTATGGCGTCAACCACGACAAGCTGACCAAGGACCATCTGGTCATCTCCAACGCTTCGTGCACAACCAACTGCCTTGCACCGGTGGCTCAGGTTCTCAACGATGCTATCGGCATCGAAAAGGGCTTCATGACCACGATCCATTCCTATACGGGCGACCAGCCGACGCTGGACACCATGCATAAGGATCTCTACCGCGCACGCGCAGCCGCTCTTTCCATGATCCCGACCTCGACGGGCGCAGCCAAGGCTGTCGGTCTTGTTCTGCCAGAGCTGAAGGGCAAGCTTGACGGCGTCGCCATCCGCGTTCCGACCCCGAACGTCTCGGTTGTCGACCTGACTTTCATCGCCAAGCGCGAAACGACTGTCGATGAAGTCAACAACGCGATCCGTGAAGCCGCCAATGGCCGCCTCAAGGGCATTCTCGGCTACACCGACGAGAAGCTTGTCTCGCATGACTTCAACCATGACTCCCATTCATCGGTCTTCCACACGGATCAGACCAAGGTCATGGAAGGCACCATGGTGCGCATCCTGTCGTGGTACGACAATGAGTGGGGCTTCTCCAGCCGTATGGGCGATACCGCTGTCGCCTTCGGCAAGCTGATCTAAGCCTCTGACCATGTTTCGCGCCCTTCTCCCCACCGTTGCGCGCTGGCGTCCGCTGGAAGGTAAAGGGCTCGAACATCTCAATATTGGCCTCATCGGTCGCACGATCCGTGCCGAAAGCGTGGTGATTGGCGACCGAGGAGGCAAACCCTATGGTGTGCGCTACAGTATCGACTGCAACAGCGCCTGGCATGTCCTCCATTTCCTGATCGAAACCACATCCGGCCACCGGCTGGAACTTGTTTCCGACGGCGACGGTCGCTGGAACACGATGGCTGGCGATGCATTGCCCGAATTCGACGGCTGCATCGATATCGATCTGGCAGGAACGCCCTTCACCAACACCTTGCCCATCCGCCGCCTTGGCCTCACGCCGGAAAGCGGTACAGTTCAGCTCGACATGCTTTACGTGCCGTTCGACAATTTCCGTCCGCTGCGTGACCAACAGCGCTATACCTGTATCGAGGAGGGCAGGCGCTATCGCTACGAAGCAGCCGACCGTCCCTTCACCGCCGAATTGCCTGTCGATGAAGACGGGCTCGTCACCGATTATCCAACCCTTTTCCGGCGCCTGCCTGTTTGAGCGATCCCTGTTCCACTGGCACCCGAAAGACCGTTCTGGGAGAAAGATCATGAGTTTCCGCACTCTCGATGATGCCGACGTCAAGTCCAAGCGCGTACTAGTCCGCGTTGACCTCAACGTACCGATGGCGAACGGTGAAGTCACCGACTTGACCCGTATCGAGCGCATCGTTCCAACCATTGCGGAACTGTCGAAGAAGGGCGCAAAAGTCATCCTACTCGCCCATTTCGGTCGCCCCAGGGCGTTGCTTCAGACGAAAATTCGCTGAAGCATGTTGTGAAGCCGCTCGCCAAGGTGCTCGGCCATGGCGTGCATTTCGCGGAAGACAGCATCGGCGACAAGGCCAAGGCCGCAGTCGACGCGCTGAAGGATGGCGATGTCCTGCTTCTGGAAAACACCCGTTTCCACAAGGGCGAGGAGAAGAACGATCCGGAATTCGTCGCGGCGCTCGCCGCCAATGGCGATCTTTATGTGAACGACGCCTTTTCCGCCGCCCACCGCGCCCATGCCTCGACCGAAGGTCTGGCCCATGTCCTGCCCGCCTATGCGGGACGCGCCATGCAGGCTGAGCTTGAAGCGCTCGAAAAGGCCTCGGCAATCCGGCTCGCCCGGTGGTAGCTATCGTCGGCGGCGCCAAGGTTTCGACCAAGCTCGATCTTCTGTCCAACCTGATCGAAAAGGTCGATGCGCTCGTTATTGGCGGCGGCATGGCCAATACTTTCCTGGCAGCGCAGGGACACGATGTCGGCAAATCGCTGTGCGAACATGAACTGGCCCACACCGCCCGCGAAATCATGGCCAAGGCCGAAACCACCAAATGCGCGATCATCCTGCCGGTCGATGCTGTCGTGGGCTGGCACTTTGCAGCCGACACGCCGAACAAGACCTATGGAGTCGATGCAGTTCCAAGCGACGGTATGATTCTCGATGCCGGAGCGCTTTCGACCGATCTGATCGCTTCGGCCATTGATGACGCAGCTACGCTTGTCTGGAACGGTCCGCTCGGTGCGTTCGAACTACGCCCGTTCGATGCGGCAACGGTCAAGACCGCAAAACATGTCGCTGCCCGGACCAAGGCAGGCAAACTGGTTTCGGTCGGCGGCGGCGGCGATACGGTCGCAGCGTTGAACCATGCTGGCGTGGCCGACGACTTCACTTACATCTCGACCGCAGGTGGCGCCTTCCTCGAGTGGATGGAAGGCAAGCCCCTCCCCGGCGTCGATGTGCTAAAGAAGTAATGCGATAAATCATGTTCACATAAGCCCGGTATCAACCGGGCTTATGTTTTGGGTGTCAGCCTTAGGAGGCGCCCCGGACTGTCATCCTCGATCAGCCAGATGGCCCCGTCGGGACCGACAGCAACATCGCGGATACGGTTTTCCATTTCAAAGCGCTCGGCTTCGTCCGCCTTGCCGTCCTTGTCGATCACGACACGCACCAGCGACATGACCGAAAGTCCTCCGATCAAAGCCGAACCGCGCCATTCGGGGAACATGTCTCCCTCGTAAAAGCAAGTCCAGCCGGAGCGATAACCGGCGTCCAGTACACCAATGGCGGTTCGAATTCGGGGCGTGTGCTATGGCGCGGGATCGGCCTGCCACTATAATTGTCGCCATTGGAGACCACCGGCCAGCCGTAATTGAGGCCTGGCTTGATGAGATTGAACTCGTCACCGCCACGCGGCCCCATCTCATGCTCCCACAGTTTTCCATCGGGACCGAAGGCCAATCCATACGGGTTGCGATGACCGGTCGACCAGGTCAGCGCCCGCACACCTTCCGCATCAGCATGCGGATTATCCTTGGGCACGGAACCATCCAGATTCATGCGCAGAATTTTCCCCATTGGAGCCGCATCGTCCTGCGCTGTTGCGGGCTGCATACGATCGCCGACGGAAAAGAACAGATGCCTACCATCGGGCGCAAACGCAATAATGCCGCCCGGTTGACCGCCGCGAGCCGCCGCATCCTGTTTCCAGATCGTGGTCTTGTCCTTCAGCGCTGCCTTGCCGTCACCTTCATCCAGTACAGCGCGTGCCAGAACGACGCTGCTGCCATTCTTCGCCGGTTCGTTATAGGAGAAATAGACTGCCTTGCTCTTTTGAAATCCGGAGCAGGCGCAATGTCAAGAAGACCGTTCTGACCGCCATAGGCGACTTCCGGCACACCAGCGATAGCAGTTTTGTCACCCGATTGCGTGACTATGAAAATCTTGCCGCCCTTCTCCGTCAATAAAAGTCTGCCATCGGGCAGAAAGGCGATCGCCCATGGCGTGTCGAATTCGGCAACCACGATTGCAATAAACGGGGCATTTACTTCGGCCCGCCTGCCACCTGCATTGATGCTCTCAGCCGAAACATCGAGCACAGGCAGGGCAACCATTGATGCGGCCAGAACAAATGGCAGGCTCAAAAGGGCTCGTCGCATATCTCCTCCTCAAATCCGGACAACGGAAAACGGGCGAGGTTTCCTCACTGGTTTCTTACATGGGGTTTGAGACACGGATATCAAAATGAGTTTCGGCAAAACCTTCGATATCAATCTGACGGCCTAAACCGTTTGAAAAATATTTCAAACGTTTCAACGACTTGCGCTTGCCACAGTTTTAACCAACACTCCCTCATCGCCTTGATAGAAGGAGCATTGCATATGGCTGAACGTCTTGAAGATATTGCGATTGCACTGGTGGCAGCAGGAAAAGGTATTCTCGCCGCCGACGAAAGCTCAGGCACCATCAAGAAACGCTTTGACTCGATCCATCTCGCCTCGACGGAGGAATCGCGTCGCGACTATCGTGAAATGCTGTTCCGTTCGGACGACGCGATGAAGAACTACATTTCAGGTGTCATTCTCTATGATGAAACCATAAGGCAAAAGGCCAAGGACGGTACAGCGCTTGTCGAAATCATCCGAAAGGCAGGGGCAATTCCAGGTATCAAGGTCGATGCGGGCGCGAAGCCGCTAGCAGGCTTCGAAGGTGAAACAATCACAGAGGGGCTGGACGGGCTGCGCGAGCGGTTCAACGAATATTACGCACTTGGTGCACGTTTCGCCAAATGGCGCGCGGTGATTTCCATTTCGGATGGCCTGCCCACATGGGGAGCGGTGAAACAGAATGCGCAGGCGCTCGCCCGCTATGCAGCGCTTTGCCAAGAAGCAAACATTGTCCCCATCGTCGAGCCGGAAGTATTGATGGACGGCCAGCCGGGGATCATACCATCGACCGTTGTTACGAAGTGACGGAATGGGTTCTCAAGACCGTATTTACGGAACTTTACGATGCCCGCGTCAAGCTCGAAGGTATGATCCTGAAGCCGAACATGGTCATCGACGGCAAAAGGCACGCAAGGCTTCCGTCGAGGAAGTGGCGGAGAAAACTGTACGTTGTTTCCGCAACACGGTTCCGGCAGCAGTGCCCGGCATTGCCTTCCTTTCTGGCGGTCAGACCGGCGAGGAAGCGACAGCCCATCTTTCCGCGATGAATGCGGGCTTCGAAATGCCATGGAAAATGACCTTCTCCTATGGCCGTGCCCTGCAGGCGGCAGCGCTGGACGCCTGGGGAGGCAAGGATGCAAACGTCGCTGCCGGTCAGCGGGCTTTCGCGCATCGGGCAAAATGAACGGTCTTGCCGCTACCGGCGGCTGGAAAAAGACCTCGAAAAAGCTGCCTGACTTGCCTTGAAAAGAGGGCCCGGCCAACTGAACCGGGCTTTTTCAGCCTTCGTGCAGATGGACCCCCACCGTCAGTGCCATGATCAATATGGCGATGACTGCGATCTTCCAGAAATCGCCGCGCCGCTTCAGGCCCGGCAGGCCAAGCGGTTTGATGATGTGCAGTCCCATCAGAAGAACAAGCAGCACAGGCAGGATTTTTGTCACAAATCACCTCTCTGCCTCCTTGTGACGCAGACAGACCATCGCCGCAAGACGCCTGGGCCAGGCACAGCTGTTTTACCGGCAAGCTTCGATCTTCATCTTAAGTTTCATGGACGGGTCGCCGTCAGGCGGCGTAGACTGCATGTGGAGGTGATGAAAGCGCATGGAGGAGATGGACCGGAACAGGTCGATCTTGCGCTTTCGTCAGCAGACTAATCACGACGCGATAACCACCCACCAGAGTGGACATTGCGCGCGCTTCTGGGAGGAAGAGCATGACTTCGAAATATGCCGAAACCTATGCCGCATGGCAGACCAACCCTGAACGCTTCTGGGCTGAAGCGGCGCAGGCAATCGACTGGTTCACGCCATGGGTTAAGGTTTTGCGGGTGACGAAGGTGTCTATGGTCGCTGGTTCAAGGGTGCAAAGTGCAACACCTGTTACAACGCCCTCGACCGCCATGTCGCCAACGGGCGTGGTGAACAGGTTGCGCTGATCTATGAAAGCCCCGTCACCGATAAGGTGCGCAAATTCACTTATCGCGAACTGCTGGAAGAAGTAGAAGCGCTCTCCGCCGTCATGCTCGACAATGGCGTGTTGAAGGGCGACCGCGTTCTCATCTATATGCCGATGGTTCCCGAAGCGGCTGTCGCCATGCTGGCATCAGCGCGTATCGGTGCCGTCCATTCCGTTGTCTTCGGCGGGTTTGCCGCCAATGAACTCGCAACCCGCATCGACGACGCCAAGCCGGTGATGATTATCGCCGGCTCCTGCGGTATCGAGCCTACCCGCATCGTGCCCTATCAGGCCATGCTCGATAAGGCGATTTCACTCGCACATCACAAGGTCGATCATTGCATCATATTGCAGCGTGAGCAGCATCGGCATGAACCGGTGGCAGGGCGTGATATCGACTATCGCGAGGCCGTCGATGCCGCGCGCGGCCGTCATGTCCCCTGCACGCCGGTTGATGCCACCGACCCGCTTTATGTGCTGTACACATCCGGCACGACCGGCGAGCCGAAAGGCGTCGTGCGAGACAATGGCGGACACATGGTGGCACTTGCCTGGTCCATGAAGAATGTTTTCGGTGTAGAACCCGGACAAGTATGGTGGGCTGCATCCGATGTTGGCTGGGTAGTTGGCCATTCCTATATCGTCTACGCACCGCTGATCCATGGTGCGACGACTATCCTGTTCGAAGGCAAGCCGGTCGGCACACCGGATGCGGGCATTTATTGGCGCATTATTGCCGAGCATGGCGTCGAAGTGATGTTCACCGCACCGACCGCGCTACGTGCCATCAAAAAGAAGATGCCGACGGACATTTCGTGCGTCGCTACGACCTTTCAAAGTTCCGCGCCCTTTATCTTGCTGGCGAACGTGCCGATCCGGACACGATCCATTGGGCCGAGAAGCTGCTGGGCTGCCCGGTAATCGATCACTGGTGGCAAACAGAAAGCGGATGGCCGATGGTTGCCAACCCGCTCGGCCTCGGTCTTCTGGAAACCAAATACGGCTCGCCCGCTGTCTGTCTTCCGGGTTACGATATCCGCGTGCTGGACGATGAAGGCCACGAAGTCGAACGCGGCCAGCTTGGGAATGTTCTTATCAAGCTGCCCCTGCCACCCGGTTGCCTGCCAACGCTCTGGAACGCCGACGAGCGCTTCCGCAAGGCCTATCTGAACGAATTCCCCGGCTACTATAAAACTGCCGATGCGGGCTATATGGATGAGGACGGCTATCTCTACATCATGAGTCGCACCGACGACATCATCAATGTCGCTGGCCATCGCCTGTCGACGGGCGCGATGGAGGAAGTGCTTTCCAGCCATCCCGATGTTGCCGAATGCGCGGTGCTTGGCATTTCAGACCCTATGAAGGGACAAGTGCCCTGCGGTTTCCTCGTACTGAAATCCAACATCGACCGTGACCCGCAAGAGGTCGAAAAGAATGCGTCAGCATGGTACGTGACGTTATCGGACCTGTTGCAGCCTTCCGGCTGGCGCTGACGGTAAAGCGCTTGCCCAAGACGCGATCCGGTAAAATTCTGCGCTCAACCATCCAGAAGATCGCCGACGGCGAACAATGGAAGATGCCGGCCACAATCGATGACCCGGCTATTCTGGACGAAATCAGCACCGTTCTACGCGCGCGCCACACCGGCCTCGCCTTCGCCTGATCCTGGCGCTATTGACCGGCGGTTTTCGCCGGTCCACTCTCCATGCAAATTGGAGATTGATCATGCAATTAGAAGGCAAGGTGGCAATCGTCACCGGCGCTGCCCGCGGTATTGGCTATGCCATAGCAAAGCGCTTCCTGATGGATGGCGCAAGCGTAGTCCTATCCGACATCGACAACGCTGCAGCCATGCGCGCAGCCAAGGATCTGGAGCAATTCGGCCCGGTTCGCCATATGGCGGCGGATGTGGGTGACAAGCTCGATGTCCACAATCTCCTGACCTTCGCCGTCACCAATCTGGGTGAGATCGATATTCTCATTAACAATGCCGGGATCGTCCATCAGGCAGATTTCCTCGACCTCAAGGAAGAGGATTTTGACCGCGTCATGCGGGTCAATCTCAAAGGTGCTTTTCTGTGCGGGCAGGCAGTAGCCAGACGCATGGTCGAGAGGGTCGAATCGGGTGGCGATCCAGGCACGATCATCAACATGTCGTCGATCAACGCAATCTTCGGTTTGCCGGAGCAGCTCGCCTATTCCGTTTCCAAGGGCGGATTGAACCAACTGACACGTACCATGGCAGTAGCGCTCGCCCGTTGGGGATTCGCGTCAATGCAATCGGCCCCGGTTCCATCGAGACTGATATGCTTTCCGCCGTGAACACAGATGTCGATGCCCGAAACAGGGTTCTTTCCAGAACACCACTCGGTCGCATAGGCCAAGCCTCTGAAATTGCTTCGATCGCATCGTTTCTGGCATCGCGGGATGCAAGCTATGTAACAGGTCAGACCATCTATGCAGATGGCGGACGCCTGCCTCTGAGCTATACGGCAGCACCACGCTACAAAGCGTGACGTTGCAGCCCCGCTATATTTGGAAGATAATGAAGTCAGACTTGCTCCTGACAGAAAGCTGTCAGGAGGGGTGTGCGATACTGCGTATCCAAGGATGAGGGAGATTCACCATGGCACTCGCAATCGCACCATTGATCGCAGTTTTGAAGGAATACAGGCGCAGATATGACGAGCGACGCCGTTTCATTCGCACCGAGCGAGTGATCGGTCGACTACCGAACGATTTGCGCAAGGATTTGGGCTGGCCGGACCGCTATCTGGAGCAGCGCAACACCAAGTACTGCAACGGAGAATAAAACGGAATGCGCCGGGCAGACCGCCTTTTCCAGATTGTTCAGCACCTGCGCGGTGGCAGGCTTGTCACCGCGCGCCAGCTGGCCGAACGGCTGGAAGTCTCCGAACGCACCATCTATCGCGACATTTCCGATCTGCAGTCGACAGGCGTTCCCATCGATGGTGAAGCCGGTGTCGGCTATATCCTGCGGCAGGGTTTCGAACTCCCGCCGCTCATGTTCACACGTGATGAAATTGTTGCTCTTGTTGCTGGCGCACGCCTCATCCGCGCCTGGGGAGGCGTTTCTATGGCGCGTGGCGCGGAAGAGGCTCTGGTCAAGATCGAAGCCGTCCTGCCCAAGGAAGAGCGCGCCCGTATCACCAGCACCCAGATTCATGCACCCACGGCCCGCATCAGCATGGATGAACGCCGCATCATCGACGCGGTGGAACGCGCCGTCGATCAGGAAATGTCCTCAATATCCGCTATCGTGATCTGGAATCGCGTGAAAGCGAGCGTAATATTCGCCCGCTCGGCCTTTGGTTCTGGGGCAAGGTCTGGACGGTTATCGGCTGGTGCGAATTGCGCAATGCTTTCCGTACATTCCGCACGGACCGGATCGTGGAAGCAAGCGATGCAGGCCGCCTCTTCCGGGCCGAACGCGGCAAGACACTGGCCGATTTCTACCGCCTCATGGAATTGAGCGAATACAACGCCTTCAAAGATTGACTGCTCCGACAATACTCCCAAGATGGCCGCTTGAGCCGGTCCGGCAATCTGTTCACACAGGCATGTCGGGCCGGTTCTCCTTTTCAGCCATGATAGCGACCAGCTGACTTATGACATATTGCAAGCCTTGATCTTCCTGACGCCGCCTGTGCCAAGCGATGTGCAAGGAAAAACCCGCAATAGGGACCGGAGGCGTGAAAGCGACCAGAGCAGACATATCCTCGGACATACAGTGCGATGGCAGCATGGCGATCATATCGGTACTGACCAGCAATTCGGGCACCATGCCGAAGTTCGGTACAACCACACCCACCCGGCGGCTCAATCCCCGTTCCGCCAGAGCACCGTCGACAGGGCTGCTGTTATCACCGCGTCCCGAAACAAGAACATGCGGATAATCGAGCCAGCTCTCCAGTGAAAATGCCTTTGCTGCCGGATGATCCCGCCGCATGGCGATAATGTAGTTTTCCTCCAGTAACAGTTTTCGCTGAAGCTCGTCGTCGGTTTCAGGGAAGACAGAAAGAGCAAGATCGCTTTCGCCTGTCACCAGTGCTTCGCGCGCTGCGACCGCCCCCATCCAGGGTTGGACGATGATGTTGATCCCCGGCGCGGTGTGGGCAAGCGCCTTCAATAGAGGTTTTATGACAAAGATAGCCGGATAATCCGCCATGCAGATGCGTACCGTCTGTCGCAGCGATGCAAGGGGCAGTTCGGGCGGATTGACCAGATCGACCACCCCTGCCAGCAGAGTTTTCAAGGGAGCCCGCAAAGTTTCCGCTTTCGGTGTGCGCCGCATCGTCCCGCGTCCGCGCTCTAGAAGCTGATCGTTGAACAAGGCACGGCAGCGCTGCAGAGCATTCGATACAGCGGGCTGGGTCAAATTGAGCCGATCCGCAGCCCTGCTCACATGCGCTTCATCCAGAAGAGCATCCAGTATGACCAGAAGATTGAGATCAAGGGAACGTAAATTCATTAAATCAATAATAGACTATACCGATAATAAATTGGAATAATTTCATTATGAGCCGCATCATCCTTTCAACCCGAAGGAGACGGCAATGACCAAGACCCTGATTTTACTTTTCCACCCTGATCTGGCCAAATCCCACGCCAATGCCGCACTTGCTGCAGCGGCTGCACAATTGCCCGGCGTGGAAATCGTCGACATGCAGGCCGCCCACCCCAAAGGAATTGATTTTTTCCGGGATGGCGAGCATGAAGCGAAGCGTCTTCTGTCTGCGGATCGCATCGTCCTGCAGTTTCCGGTCCAGTGGTATTCCACACCCCGCTTCTGAAGGCATGGCAGGACGCCGTGCTGACGCGCATGTTCTACGTTGCTTATGAGCAAGAGGGGCACAAACTCGAAGGCACACCACTCATGATTGCTGCGACAGCGGAAATGTTCCTGAAGCCTATCGCGAAGGCGGGCGCAATATGTTTCCGATGATCGATCTGTTCGCGCCGCTACGGGCAACAGCGAACCGCTGCGGATTGGGCTGGGCGAACCCGTTTGTGCTCTACGCCGCCGACAAGCTTTCAACCGAAGCGCTTGAGCATGCGGCCGGCCGTTATGTGGGTGTCCTGAAAGACTGGATTGCCACGACGCCCGTTCCCGCAAGTGAGAAAGCAGTTGAGCCAACAAAAGCCCAGCTTGATCAGCTGGGCTTTTTGCATTTCGGTAAAGTGATTTCTCGTCCCGACTATTCTTCTTCGTCTTCGTCCGGGGTTGAGCTCTTGAGCGAAGAGAGTTTGGCGAAAACCTTGTCCGCGTCGAGTTCTTCCTCGGCAGGCTGCTCATCACGATAGTCGAAATTCTCGGTCGCGGAAGCTGGCAGCAACGTGCTATCCGATTCCGGCGCTGCCGGACGGTTGCGCGAGGCGCGTTCGACTTCGATGTCGAGATCGATCTGCGAGCAAAGGCCGAGTGTAACAGGGTCCATCGCCGTCAGATTTGCCGAGTTCCAGTGCGTGCGGTTGCGGATCTGCTCGATGGTCGACTTGGTCGTACCGATCAGGCGGGAAATCTGCGCATCCTTCAGTTCCGGATGATTACGCACCAGCCAGAGAATCGCATTCGGGCGATCCTGCCGCTTGGAAAGCGGCGTGTAACGCGGCCCTTGCGCTTGGCTTCCGGAACACGAACCTTCGGCTCGGAAAGCTTCAGGCGATAATACGGGTCCTTTTCACCCTTCGCGATCTCTTCGCGCGAAATCTGACCCGTAATGACCGGGTCCAGACCCTTGATGCCCTGAGAGGCTTCACCGTCGGCAATAGCCTTCACTTCCAGCGGATGCAGCTTGCAGAAAGCGGCAATCTGGTCAAAAGACAGTGCCGTATTATCGACAAGCCAAACGGCCGTTGCCTTCGGCATAAGAAGCTGGGTGGCCATTAGATATAATCCTTCTGTTCGTCCGCTCCGGTGGCGCGGGACGTGGGCAAAACCACAATTTCCGGAAATCACGGCCTATATATCGTTTTTTGTCGCGAGGGCAAGAATGGGTCTGAACCTTAGCACTACAGATGCAAATTCGTCAGGCCGTGGCGAAAAGAGTGATTTTCGAGTACCGGAGCGCAATGTACTTTTGGGTACATGAGCACCGGAACGCAGACAATTGCTCTTTGCAGCCCGGCATCACGAAGAATGCGACGGTAGTGTTAAGCAATATCGAGTACGATCTTGCCAATATGCCTTCCCTCCTCCATGCGTTCATGCGCGCGCCAGGCATCTTTCAGCGAAAAGATCATGTCCATCACCGGCGCAACGCGACGCTGTGCAAGAAGCGGCCACACCTTCGCCTCCAGTTCCCGCGCGATGCCAGCCTTGAAGTCAATCGGTCGCGGACGCAGCGTAGAGCCGGTATGGGTCAGACGCTTGGTCATCAATATTGCGAAATTGGCTGTAGCCTTCGCACCGTTGAGAAAAGCGATCTGCACGATGCGGCCATCTTCCGCTGCAGCTTTGTAATTGCGGTCGACATAATCACCACCGACCATATCGAGAATCACATTGGCGCCTTTGCCCTTGGTCACTTCCTTGACGACCTCGACAAAATCCTCTTGCCCGTAATTGACGGCGTGATCTGCTCCAAGTTTCAGGCAGGCTTCGCATTTTCGTTCGAGCCCGCAGTTGCAATGACGGTCGCGCCGAATGCCTTTGCAAGCTGGATAGCTGTCGTGCCAATACCGGACGAGCCGCCGTGAACCAGAAAAATCTCGCCCTTCTTCAGCCCGCCACGCTCGAACACATTGTGCCAGACAGTGAAAAAGTTTCCGGGATCGCTGCCGCTTCAATGTAGCCATAGCCCGAAGGCAAAGGCAGCGCGTTGGTCTCATGCACGACGGCATATTCGGCATAGCCGCCACCGGCCAGCAGTGCGACCACCTGATCGCCGATCTTGAACCGTTTGACACCGCTGCCGACGACAACAATGTCACCGGCAATCTCCAGACCCGGAATATCCGACGCGCCGGGCGGCGGCGCATAGTGACCCTGCCGCTGCAAGACATCTGGCCGGTTGACCCCGGCGGCGCGTACTCGCACCAGAATTTCACCTTCCTTGGGTTCAGGCATCGAGCGTTGAACAGGTCGAAGCATATGGGCGCCGCCCGGTTCAGAAACTTCGATAGCGGTCATCTGGGAAGGCAAGTCGGCCATCATCTTCAAAACTCCATTCAGATTTCTTACCCTACGCACCGTCGCAGAAATGCCGCATGGCGGATGCAAGACGTCACGTTAGGAAATCGTCATCGATTTTCCCAAATATATATGCGACGATTCAAGGTGTTAAATCTTTTCTGAGCCATCATTGACCACGGAGGACGGCTATGAGCGGTTTCGATGAGGATGTAGTAAAGCCCCACAACAGCGTGGCACTAAGCGAAGAGGAGCTATCGCTGCTTTCGGTCATCGAGATCGACCAGCGCATAGCCCTGCTGCAATCCGAAATAGAGCGATTGAAGACAGAGCGCCTCAAGAAAGGCGATAGCCGCGCTGCGGCAGAAGCATTGTTTCGATAGGAATGAGATCGTCAACGGAAATGGATGCCGGAGCAAAACAGCCGGAACCATTTCCGGGCGGGACCTTTCGAAACATTCTTGATCTCAACGATCACTCATCGGCCTCAACACTGAAATCCGGCTTCAGACTTCGGGAATAGAATTTTGCGCATTTACATTCAGGTTCTGGCCCTCCTCTGCGGCACAGCGTTCCTCCTCATCGCTTCGGGACTTCATGGCCTTCTACTGCCGTTGCGCGGTGGCGCGGAAGGTTTTTCGGTCACATCACTCGGCATGCTCGGCACGACCTGGGCAGGCGGTTTTGTCGCCGGCTGTCTGCTTGCGCCGCGCCTTGTGCGGCGCGTCGGCCATGTGCGGGCATTTGGCTGTTTTGCGGCGTCGGCGGCGATCATCGCTCTTCTGACCGGCATTTTCGTGGATGCAACGATCTGGGTATTGCTGCGCGCCTTCACCGGCTTTTCCATGGCCGGTGCCTTCATGGTCATCGAAAGCTGGCTGAATGAGCGTGCGACCAACGAATCGCGCGGCAAGATTTTCGGCATGTACATGATGGTCAACTACGGAGCGACTATGTCCGGCCAGATGCTGGTTGCCGCGGGAGATGTACGCTCCGATCACCTGTTCATGATAAGTGGCATCTTCTTCTGCCTGGCTCTCATTCCGACCGCGATTTCCACAGCCGTCAGCCCCAAACCGCTGACGGAAGTACAACTCGATCTCAAGGCGCTTTACAACAACTCACCTGCAGCTTTCGTGGGTTGCATCCTGATTGGCATTGCCAATGGCGCCTGGGGTACTCTCGGAGCCGTCTTCGGCGCGAAATCCGGCATTTCGACCACCGAAATCGCCTTGATGGTCAGTGTCACCATCGCAGCCGGCGCCTTGATGCAGATTCCGATCGGGCGCATTTCCGATCTGGTTGACCGACGTTTTGTGTTGGCAAGCGTTGCCGCATTGGCGGCACTGGTCGGCTTCGTTGCCTTTCTCGTCGCGCCATCCAGCGGTCCCGTCATCATTACAATGACGGGCTGCTATGGGCGCTCGCCTATGCGCTCTATCCGTTGCCGTCGCCCATGCCAACGATCACGCAACATCGGAAAGCTTTGTGAAAGTATCGAGTGGGCTTTTGCTGCTTTACGGCTTCGGCACGATGCTCGGACCTCTACTGGCGGCTGCGGCCATGGATATTTTCTGGCCATCCGGTCTCTTCGCCATCACCATGCTCGCGCATATTTCCATCACGGGCTATGCGCTGTTCCGTTCCCGCAAGCGCGCATCCGTTCCCAAGGAAGACAAGGACCAGTTCAAGAGCATGCCTTCCGAACGCGGCGCAACACCGGAAGCACTGAACCTTGATCCAAAGCTGAAACGGAAGGATGAAGGACGCTGAAAATCACGCCAGTAAATAGAGCTAATTAAATAGTTGAATCAATGCGTTCGGCGGCTGTGGCACAGCCGCCAATACTGCAATCCGGCGTCATAACCATGACACGAAAGAGCCGTGCCGTTGGCGCGACATTCCGTATCCACCACAAGGCTATTCAGGCTCGCGAGAGCCTTTCAACAGCCGATGTCTTTGGCTTGATACGCCTTATCGGACCGCGATGGATGCGCGGCTTCCTGTTAGTGACGTGTTACCTGGGATCTCAGTTTTCGATCTGGTCCTTAAGCATAAGCTTCTTGCGCTTGAGAGATGCAACGTGCAGGTCGTCCATTGCCGGTGACGCTATAGCTTCGGAAATTTCCTGTTCCAGAGCGCCGTGCTTCTTTTCAAGCGTGGCAAGATGGGACTCGATAGCCATCATCAGATCTCCTTTGGTTGATTTCCTGATTTACGGAACAGCGCGAACCTCGTTTGCCCGCTATCCCGCCATTCAACCTGCATGAACGCCCGGCACACCTCCTGTATTCCGGGCCAAACACGCAGTCCCGGCTGCCAAGAATGCCGTATTATTTGTCGCCTTCGACAGCCGCCATCCATGACAGAACCATGACAGTTTGGCATGAGTTTGGTGCAAAGTCGATTTTGTCGTGGTAGCATTTTCCTGACGCGAAAAATGTGATAAGGGCTTCGCCGGAAACGGGCTGATGCCGCACCTTTTATGGTTCGGCGCGGCCCGTAAAACTATTCAACAGAACGGGGCACCGCATGTCCGATCAGGAACAGGCCGAAATCAGATTGGCCGTCGCACGACTGAAACAGGAACACGCGGATTTCGATGCTGCCATAAACGCCATGATAGCGGTTGGCTGCGACCAATTGCGCGTCCAGCGCATGAAAAAGAAAAACTCGCAATCAGGACAAGCTGCAGGAGATGGAAGATCGGGTGATCCCCGACATCATCGCCTGAATGTCCATAGTGATCCATGACGGAGCCGGGGTTCGCCCGGCTTTATCATTTTAATATCACCCTAAACATGCACGAAAGAAGCGGAGCAGGAAGATCAATGAGCGTTACTGCCGATGTCGCCGTCATCATGGGAAGCCAGTCCGACTGGGAAACCATGCGCCATGCTGCAGACACACTGGAAGCACTCGGCATTTCCTTCGATGCCCGGATCGTTTCTGCGCATCGCACGCCTGATCGCCTCGTTGCCTTTGCCAAAGGCGCCAAGGCAGAAGGGTTCAAGGTCGTCATCGCGGGTGCGGGCGGCGCAGCTCACCTGCCGGGCATGGCCGCAGCCATGACGCCGCTGCCCGTCTTCGGCGTCCCGGTCCAGTCAAGGCGCTTTCGGGTCAGGATTCGCTTCTCTCCATCGTGCAGATGCCAGCCGGCATTCCCGTCGGCACGCTCGCCATCGGACGTGCAGGTGCGGTCAATGCCGCCCTTCTCGCCGCAGCCGTTCTGGCGCTTTATGACGAAGCGCTTGCCGCCCGCCTCGACGAGTGGCGCACCGCCCAGACGGAAAGCGTGGCAGAGCGCCCTTCGAACGAGGCCTGATATGAAAAATTCTGTACTGAAACCCGGTGCAACTATCGGCATCATCGGTGGAGGCCAGCTCGGCAGAATGCTTGCCATGGCCGCAGCACGTCTGGGCTTTGAAACCGTGATCCTGGAACCGCAGGCCGATTGCCCGGCAGCGCAGGTTGCCAATCGCCAGATCATCGCTGCCTATGACGATCCGAAAGCGCTCGAGGAACTCGCGGCGGCGTCCGATGTCATTACCTACGAATTCGAGAACGTGCCAGTCAGCGCCGCCGACAGGCTTGCCGAAAAGGCTCTGGTCTTTCCGCCGCCTGCCGCACTCGAAGTCTCACAGGATCGCTTTACGGAAAAGCAGTTTCTCAACTCCAGTGACATCGAAACGGCACCCTGGCGTCTTGTAGACGATGAAGAAACCCTCATCGCGGCCCTGGGTGCCCTTGGCGAGCGCGGCATCCTCAAGACGAGGCGTCTTGGATATGACGGCAAGGGACAGGTCCGGCTGACATCGCTCGACGAGACGGAAGCCCACAAGGCGCTTCTCGCGATCAATCGCGCGCCTGCAATCCTCGAAGGCTTTGTCGATTTCGAGCGCGAAGTCTCGGTGATCGCAGCGCGTGACCGCAACGGCAACATCGCGATCTTCGACATTGCCGAAAACGTGCACAGGAACGGCATTCTTGCAACGTCGACTGTCCCCGCCGCCATTTCCGACAGCACGGCGGAAGAAGCCCGCAAGGCTGTCACAAAGCTTCTGAACGCGCTTGATTATGTTGGCGTCTTGGGGCTTGAATTCTTCGTCCTGAAGGATGGCACGCTTCTGGCAAATGAATTTGCCCCGCGTGTGCACAATTCTGGCCATTGGACGGAAGCGGCCTGCGCCATTTCGCAGTTTGAACAGCATATCCGCGCCGTCGCCGGCTTGCCTCTGGGCAACACTGACCGGCATTCGGATTGCGTGATGGAAAACCTGATCGGTGACGATGTCGAGAAGGTGCCAGCGATTCTCTCCGAAAAGGATGCCGTGCTGCATCTTTACGGTAAAAGGAAGCACGTCCGGGCCGCAAAATGGGCCATGTGACGCGCATTCACCCCGCGGGAAATAATGTTCATCGGGAATCCCGTCGATTCCCGATGAATCTTTGCCACCTGCCAAGAATTTCAGCTCCAGTACCCTGAATCTGCGGCTCAGGAGTTGACATTTGCCCGAAACCTTGTGTATTTCGGCCAACCCTTCGGGCATCTAACAGTGCCTGTAATCAATTGGCGCCTCGGGCGCCTGTTTTATGAAGCCCGCGGCATCTGCACGTCAACGGGCCAACAAGACCGGTGATTGACATGAAGATCAAGAACTCGCTTAAAGCGCTCAAGGGCCGTCATCGTGACTGCCAGCTGGTCCGCCGCAAGGGCCGCGTTTACATCATCAATAAGACCGCTCCGCGCTACAAGGCTCGTCAGGGCTAATCTTATTTCTGATTTTGCATTTGACGTTTCGCTGTGCATGGTAAAATCTATGCGCATGCGGAACGTTTTGCATGTCTGATTTCTTTTCTCTGCTCGCGTCGCTTGGTATCTCAATACCATCGGCCTATGCCGAAGCAGTGCTTGGGAAAGTACCCTTACCGCACCTCTGACACCCGTTCAGACCGGCCCCGACAGCGAACAGAAACCTGCCCCGAAAAGCCCGCACCAACTGCAGTCCAGACGCCTGAAGAGCGGCTCGACAAGCTTTTGCCGACCTGCGCCGTACGACGGACGAAGCCAAGGCGCGACGCATCGCCTCACAGATCAATACGCTGTGGTCACAGTCTGGCAGCGCAACGATCGATCTGCTAATGCAATGGGCCAATGCCGCCATGCTCGAGCGACGCTATCCTTCGGCAATCGACTTCCTGAATGAGGCCATCGCGCTCGACCCGGAATATGCGGAAGCCTGGAACCGCCGCGCGACGGTCTATTTCCTGCAAAAGACTATGCCCACGCCATGTATGACATCAATCGTACGCTGAGCTGGAACCACGCCATTATGGCGCGCTGACCGGCATGGCGGCCATCTTGCGCCTGCGCGGCCTCAAGGAACAGGCGCTGAAAGCCTATGAGCAGGCTCTCATCGTCTACCCGATGATGCGCGACGCACAGAAGAACTTCAACGATCTGGCCGACGAACTGACGGACACGCGGACTTAGAACCTGTTCCAGCAAACGTGGAGCCGCTGAAGCCGCTTCGAAACTGCTGCTCCCTCACATCATCATTATTCAAAACAAAAACGCGCCCGAAGGAGCGCGTTTTGAGGATGCCGAGCGCCATGACTGGATGAGATTCCGGGTGTGGCGTGTCGAAAATGGTGGGTTTTGAGAACCGGAGCGGAATGTACTTCCGTGCATAGTCCCGAAAAGTTGCAGACTTTTCGGATTAGACTATGTACCAAACAAAGATACATGAGCACCGGAAGCGCAAAACAACGCCATTTGCAGGCCGTCACGGTCGGAATATCGCCGGTCTAGATGCCCGACTTTCCGTCGGGACCGATATAGGCGATACGCAGCATGTTAGTCGCGCCCGGCGTGCCGAATGGAACACCGGCGGTAATGATGACGCGGTCACCCGCCTTGCCAAACTCTTCGTGGAAAACGATTTCGCAGGCATGGTTGACCATGTCTTCCAAATCGTGCGCATCGGCCGTCACCACGCAATGCAGGCCCCAGACGAGCGACAGCCTGCGTGCAGTATCGACGACCGGCGACAGGGCGATGATCGGCGTGCGCGGACGCTCGCGGGCCGCCCGCAAGCCAGTCGTACCGGAAGCAGTATAGGTGACGATGGCTGAAAGCTTCAGTGTTTCAGCGATCTGACGTGCAGCAAGCGAGATGGCGTCGGCGCCTGTCGGCTCCGGCATGGCACGCTGTGCATCGATGATGGTCGAATAGGTCGGCTCCTTTTCCACCTGCGCCGCAATGCGGTTCATGGTGGCAACGGCTTCGACTGGATACTGGCCCGAAGCCGATTCGGCCGAAAGCATGATCGCATCCGCGCCTTCGAACACAGCTGTTGCAACGTCGGACACTTCGGCGCGGGTCGGGACCGGAGCCGTAATCATTGACTCCAGCATCTGTGTCGCAACAACGACCGGTTTGCCGGCACGGCGCGCCTTGCGGGTAATCTGCTTCTGGATGCCAGGAACACTTTCAAGCGGCACTTCAACGCCAAGATCGCCACGTGCGACCATCAATGCGTCGGAAAGTTCGATGATTTCATCGAGACGCGTCACGGCTTGCGGCTTTTCGATCTTCGACATCAGGCCGACCTTGCCGCGCGAAACCTTGCGCACCTCGGCCAGATCTTCCGGACGCTGGATGAAGGAAAGCGCCACCCAATCGATTTCTTCCTTCAGAACAGCATCAAGGTCCTTGCGGTCCTTTTCCGTCAGCGCGCCGACGCCGAGCGTCGTATCCGGCAGGCTGACGCCCTTGCGGTCCGAAATCCGTGTGCCAGAAATCACCTTGCAGCGGATCGACTTGCCGTCGCTTGCTTCGGCGACCAGATGCAGCTTGCCATCATCGATCAGTAGACGATGCCCCGGTTCGACAGCTTCAAGAATTTCCGGATGCGGAAGATAGACGCGATGTTCATCGCCGGGCGCTTCGTTATTGTCGAGGGTGAAGGTCTGGCCGGGAACGAGATCGACCTTACCATCCTTGAACTTGCCGACGCGCAGCTTCGGGCCTTGAAGATCGGCCAGAATGCCGATCGGGCGACCCAGTTCCTTTTCCACATTGCGGATGCGCTTGACGAGGGTGCGCATCAGATCATGGTCGGCATGACTCATATTGATGCGGAACACATCCGCGCCTGCCTCAAACAGCTTGCGGATGACGGCTTCCTCGCCCGACGCCGGACCTAGCGTGGCGAGAATCTTGACCTTGCGGTTGCGCTTCATTGACTATTCGTTCCTGTAACAGTGGGGTTTTCTGTCGGCGTTTCATCGGTGAGCTGAACCATCCAGCTCGATTGTTCCCCGGTGTCGTATTCCTGGAAGCCGTTGCGCTGGAACCCTCGCGCAAAGCAATCCTGGACGCCAGTAATACGGAATTCTTTCTCGGCCACGCACATATTGACCTTGCCCTCCCAGCGTCCGCCACCCTGAGCGTCTTCGGCGTAGAGGTAATAATAGCGCGAGGTCAGCGGCCCCTCGATCAGGGTCTTGCAGCTTGATCCGTCGATATGCCACCAGCCTTCGGTCACCCAGCCGGTCTTGGCTCTATAGCCGATGGACACACCAACCAGGTTCTGGGTTGCGTTGCATACGCGGAAATCTGCACGAGCCTCTATGGATGTCATGCCCAGCGCAGTCATCAGCACACCGGCAAACAAAACTAGAGATAGTGGAAGTCGCATACGCAGAACCCCTTCAGCCCGCTATCGGTTTTATCGAACAATTAGTATTGCATAGGAAATCCCATTTCGGGCAAATCCCATTTCGGGTCGCTCTCTTTTCGGCAGTTTCGCCTTTGATGTCAACGCAATCCCATTGAGAACAGATACTCTTGGTCAAAGAATGATCGTTGCAATCCGGGCTTTCTCATGACAGACCTGAAACAGCTTCCCTCACAACACAGAAATAATCCCCTTATTTAACGTCGGATTTCGCTCCATGCCGCTTCAATCCGGATCAACCGCTTCGTCGCCATTCTCGCCAGCGCATAGCGTCGATGGTGATTTCAGTCTCGGCCTGCTCCTGACTGCCGATCATGCACGGCGCGATGTTCCAGCCGAATATGGCACGCTTGGTTTGCGGCCATGTGAATTCGACCGACATATCGCCTATGATATTGGCGTCGAGAGCCTGACCCGCAAGCTTGCAAACCACCTGAAGGCGCCAGCAGTCCTCGGCGGGTTTTCGCGGCTGCTGATCGATCCCAATCGCGGCGAAGACGACCCGACGCTTATCATGCAATTATCCGATGGCGCGGTTATTTCCGGCAATTACCCAATGTCGGCAGGTGAACGCGAGGAACGGCTTGAGCGCTTCTATCGCCCCTATCACGACACGGTCGCCCGGACGAGCGAGCGCGTGGTGACTGAAAGCGGGCTGCACCTTTCATCGTTTCTATCCATTCCTTCACGCCGCGCTGGAAGGAAAAGGCGCGGCCCTGGCAGATCGGTCTTCTCTGGGACAAGGACGACCGCGCCGTAAAGCCGCTTTTGTCGCTGTTGCGTGAAAACGCCGATCTGACGGTTGGCGATAACGAACCTTATGACGGTGCACTCAAGAACGACGCCATGTATCGCCATGCGACGGCTAAGGGCTTCGCCCATGTCCTGATCGAGGTGCGGCAGGACTTGATTGCCGATGACAAGGGTGCAGATGAGTGGGCCGACAGGCTGGCACCGATGATCGCCCATATCAATACGCTCGACGGAATTCATGAGATCCGCTATTTCGGTTCCCGGGCAGATTTCGCGGATTGAGCACCCACTTTACCCGCTATCCACAGGGCTTGACCCGTCAAATCGGGTCAGGCATCGAAAAGGCTCTTAATTTTGTCCGCGACTCGCGGAAAAACGATCCAGACTTTCGATAAGCGGTTTTCGCGCAATGCGTGTCCGCGTCATCACAGACTTTGAATTGGAGAACTCCTCGTGAGCGACGACATTACCAGCGAAGCCCAAACCATTGCTGTCGGCCAGTTGCGCGCTTTCATCGAGCGCATCGAGCGCCTAGAAGAAGAAAAAGACTATCGGCGATGATATCAAGGAAGTTTACGCGGAATTGAAGGGCTCAGGGTTTGACAGCAAGGTCGTGAGGACCATTATTCGTCTGCGTAAAAGAAGACCATGAACGTCAGGAAGAAGAGGCCATGCTGCAGCTCTATATGGACGCACTTGGCATGAGCTGATTTCGGCTCTTCCCGGAGCCTTCCGTCTTCCTGAAATAGAAACCCCAGGATCGTCCGCGATCCGTATTCGGAGGAAGGGATAGGTGTATGGAATTCAGGAAGCTCGGACGTACCGAACTCAATGTTTCGCCGCTTTGCTTCGGCGGCAATGTATTTGGATGGACGGTCGATGAAGCGACATCGTTCTCTCTTCTCGACCGGTTCGTCGACGCCGGATTCAATTTCATCGACACAGCGGATGTCTATTCCGCTTGGGCGCCCGGCAATGTCGGCGGCGAATCCGAAACCATTATCGGCAACTGGCTGAAATCCCGTGGCCTGCGCGATAAAGTCGTTATTGCCACCAAGGTCGGCTCCGAGATGGGTCCCGACGAGAAAGGCCTTTCCCCGGCCTATATCCGCAAAGCGGTCGATGCCTCCCTCAAACGGCTGCAAACGGATTACATCGACCTCTATCAATCGCACTGGGACGATCCAGAAACGCCATTCGCGGATGTGCTCGGCACATATAAAGAACTGATCGAAGCAGGTAAGGTCCGCGCCATCGGTGCGTCCAATCTCACGCCCGAGCGACTGACCAAAGCGCTTGACGTCGCCCGGACCAACAATCTGCCCCGCTATGAAAGCCTGCAACCGCTTTATAATCTCTATGATCGCGCGGATTTCGAAAACGGACTTGCGAAAATCTGCCGTGACAACGAGCTTGGCGTTATTTCCTATTATTCGCTCGCAGCAGGATTTCTGACCGGTAAATACCGTTCTGCTACGGATTTGGGACAAAGCGCGCGCGGCAAATCGGTCGAGAAATATCTGACGGACCGGGGTTCGCGGATCATTGCCGCACTTGATGACGTGGCCCGCAATCTCGACGTCACGCCGGCACAGGTCGCCATCGCGTGGCTGATCGCGCAGCCGTCAATCACGGCCCCCATCGCCAGCGCAACACGCTCGGCCCAGCTCGGCGAACTGATCACCGCAACAGAACTGAAACTCAGCGACGATGAAATCGCCCTGCTGAACAAGGCCAGCAGTTAAATTTCAAGGCATCGAAGGGCAGATTTACCCTTCGATTTCTTCTCGCAGCATTTCAAGCTCGAGCCATTCTTCTTCCATGGCGGCATTTTCGGCGCGCTTCTTCTCAAGAAGATCGGCGGTCTTGGCAAAAGCGCCGGGTCCTTGGCATAAAGCTGTGGATCGGCAAGCTTTCCTTCCAGCACCGCGATTTCCTTTGCCAGCGCATCCATCTTGCCTGGCAGGGTTTCGAGCGCAAATTTCTGCTTGTAGGAAAGCTTGCGCTTTTCCTCCCGCTTCTGCTGCGGTGCATCCTCGTCCGACTTCTCGTCACTTCGACCGCCTGACACCTTGACCGAGCGGCGGCTCAAGGCCTGCTCCTTGCGCTGCGCCATCATGTCGGCATAGCCGCCCGCATATTCGAGCCAGCGCCCGTCACCTTCCGGCGCAATCACCGACGTTACAGTGCGATCCAGAAAATCACGGTCATGGCTGACCAGAATGACTGTGCCGGGAAAGCCTGCGACCAGCTCCTGCAGCAGATCGAGGGTTTCCATATCGAGATCATTGGTAGGTTCGTCGAGGATGAGGAGGTTTGCGGGCCGCGCCAGAACGCGGGCCAGCATCAGGCGGGCACGTTCGCCACCGGAAAGCTCGCGAATGGGCGTGCGCGCCTGTTCGGGCTGGAACAGAAAGTCCTTCATATAGGACACGACATGCCGCTGCTCACCGTTGACGATAAGGCTTTCGCCGCGCCCATCCGTCAGATAATGCGCCAGCGTCTCGTCCAGATTGAGGCTTTCGCGCTTCTGGTCGAGTTCGGCCATTTCGAGATTGACGCCAAGCCGCAGCGTTCCGGAATCCGGTTCAAGCTTGCCGGTCAAAAGCGACAGAAGTGTCGTCTTTCCGGCACCGTTTGGTCCAACGAGACCAATCCGATCACCGCGCTGCACACGGATCGAAAAATCCTTGACCAGAGCACGCTCGCCATAGGCCTTGTTCAGCCCCTTGGCTTCGATCACCAGCTTGCCGGATTCCTGGCGTCGCTTGCCGCCAGAACCGCCGTTCCTTGTGCCTTGCGGTGATTACGAAAATCAGCGCGCATGGAATGCAATTCACCGAGGCGGCGCATATTGCGCTTGCGCCGCGCTGTCACGCCATAGCGCAGCCAGTGCTCCTCGCGCGCAATCTGGCGTCCGAGCTTGTGGTGATCCCGCTCTTCCTCTTCCAGCACCTTGTCGCGCCATTCCTCGAAATGGCCAAAACCTTGCTCAAGACGGCGTGTGATGCCACGATCCAGCCAGACCGTCGCCCGGCTGACATTCTCCAGAAAGCGGCGGTCATGCGAGATTAAAACGATAGCCGAGCGAATCTGGCGCAGTTCGCTTTCCAGCCATTCGATGGTGGTCAGATCCAGATGGTTGGTTGGCTCGTCCAGCAGCAGAACGTCGGGCTGCGGTGCGATCACCCGCGCCAGAGCAGCGCGGCGCGCCTCGCCGCCGGAAAGATGATCCGGCTTTTCCTCACCGGTCAGCCCCAGATGTTCAAGCAGATAGGTCACACGATGCGGATCGTCGGTCGGCCCCAGCCCTGCCTCGACATAGGCGCGGACATTGGCAAAGCCATCCATATCCGGCACCTGCGGCAGATAGCGGATAGTTGCACCCGGATGTTTGAAAACCTCGCCCGCTGTCGCTTCCACCATGCCGGCTGCAATCTTGAGCAGGGTGGATTTACCCGAGCCGTTGCGTCCGACCAGCGCTATACGGTCGCCTTCACTCACCGAAAGACTGGCATCCTCCAGAAGCGGCGTGCCTCCAAAGGTGAGCTTGATCTGGTCGAGGCGAAGGAGTGGTGGTGCCATGGTTCTTTTCGATAAACAGGGTTTCAAATTCGGCCCTGCTTGTCCGCGACAAAAGCCGTTCTGTCAAATGGAACGGTACGAAAAGGCCCGTTAAAACAAACAGGCCGGGTTTCCCCGACCTGTCAGCAAACTTATTTATCCAGCAATTACTGGCCCAGTGTCACTGGCAAGGTGCTTCATAGATGCGGCCATACGGATCGCGATAGCGGCAGTACTGCGTGCCATTGCGCGTCTGGGCCGCACCGAGAAGAGTACCGGCAACGCCGCCGATAGCGGCGCCAGCAAGCGCGCCACGGCCATTGCCGCCAATTGCGCCACCGGCGAGAGCACGCGTGCTGCGCCACCAACACCGTAACCGGCCGTGCGCTGTTCATTCGTCGTGCATGCAGCCGTCGAGAACGCGAGCACGCCAGCAACAGCAATCATCGTAAGACGTGATTTCATTGAAACATCTCCTACAAGAGTTGAACTAATCACCGACTTTGCGTCCCCAATTTCGGCGTAAAGCAGATGACACCCGCTTGGCCCATTTACAATACGTTTCGCTCGTCAGCGTCAAGCTCTTTCGATTGATAAGGTTAGCGGGTTCAGCGCGGTGTTTCTTCCATCGCCAAGTTGGCGATAAGTATCGCCAATCCAGAATGCGCAGTAACACGAAGTGTTCCATGAACTACGTTAGATACTGTCCATGAAGAGCCGAAGGGCAGTGTCACATTATCTAACGGCCACTCCGCATTTGTGATCGAAAGGCCTTCGACGGTGCTGAAATTAATCACACTGAACGGCGTTCCATCGGGAAAGTCGTAAACATAATCTCCCGGCGGCAAGGGCCAGGCTTCCTCGGATCCGCTGGACAGAAGCACGTTCCGCCCTTTTGCGGCCTGTGCCGTCGCCATAGTCAGATGCAGAAGCGTGTGATCGGTGCGCTGTCCCCGAAGGCTCCACAAAGGATCACTCGATCCGCACCGCGCTTATAGGCTTCCTCAAGGGCCAGCTCTCCGTCCGTCATGTCCTTGGCGGAGGGAACGTTTTGCGGCACGTGTCCATATTGCGCGCGAAGCTGTACGGAGGCCGAATCAAAATCCCCAAGCCACAGCTCCGGTTCGACACCAAGCGCGACGGCGTGCCTGATCCCACTATCGGCAGCGAGAATACGCGCACCGGCAATTTGGCGTTTCAGGCGATCGGTCACGATCAGGTCGCCGCCGAGAAGAATGACGAATGTGCTCATAAGCCGCTCATAACACGAGCAAATCCGCGCCGGAAGCCTGCATTCGCTGCCATTGCTATGTCTTGCCCTTCCCGTTGTGAAAGATTATTGTCGCAACCGCTCTAACGGGGTGCCGTCTGCTTTCGCGGATGGCTGAGAGGCCCAGAAGCATTTCCAGCAAAAGTGTAAAACGGTTTTGCGTCCGGAAATGCTGAATAAAACGGCCAACCCGCTGAACCTGATCCGGTTTGCACCGGCGGAGGGATTAGACGCTCCATAAACGGCGCTCGATCCTCTTGTAATAAAAGAAAGGAAGTGCCGTGATGCGGCTTTTATCTTTGCTGGCCTTTTCATTTACCGCAGCCGTCGCTTTGACGACTTCGGCGCAGGCGAAAGACAAGCTCACCGTCTATACCTATGACAGTTTCGTCGCCGAATGGGGTCCGGGACCGAAGGTCAAGGAAAACTTCGAGAAGGAATGCGACTGTGAAGTTGAATGGATTGCATCCGCCGATGGCGTTGCGCTCCTCAATCGTCTCAAGCTTGAAGGCAGCAATACCAAAGCCGACATCGTTCTCGGTCTCGATACCAATCTGACGACCGAAGCACGCGCCACCGGCTTTTTGCTCCAAGCGGCATCGACCAGAGCAATGTGAGCGTTCCGGGCGGTTTCAAGGACGATATCTTCGTTCCCTATGATTATGGCTATTTCGCCGTGGTCTACGATTCGGAAAAACTACCCAATCCCCGAAGAGCCTGAAGGAACTCGTCGAAGGCGATCCTTCCCAGAAGATCGTACTGCAGGATCCGCGCACGTCGACACCGGGGCTAGGTATGCTGCTCTGGATGAAGTCAGTCTATGGCAATGAGGCGGAAGCGGCCTGGCAGAAACTGCAAAAGCGTATCCTGACCGTCACGCCCGGCTGGTCGGAGGCCTACGGCCTCTTCACCAAGGGCGAAGCTCCAATGGTGCTGTCCTATACGACATCTCCCGCCTATCACATGATCGCGGAAAAGACTGAGCGCTATAAGGCTCTGGCTTATCCTGAAGGCAATTATCTCCAGATCGAGCTGGCCGCTCAAACCACGACCGGCGCGAAAAATCCTCTGGCGCAAAAGTTTCTGGCATTCATGACCGGCCCCGGTTTCCAGGATGTCATCCCTGAGACCAACTGGATGTATCCGGCGGGCAAGACTTCCGCCGCGCTTCCAACTGCTTTCGACGCGTTGCCGAAACCGGAAAAGACGCTTCTCTTCCCTTCCGACGAGGTGGCCAAAACCGCAAGTCATGGATTGATGAATGGTTGGCCGCGACCAGTAAATGACGACATTTCCGGCACAGCACCGCTCGAAAGGCATATCCGCCGCGAAACCGGCCATGGGTGCGCTGGCGCTTGTCTTTCTGGTTGTGCTTGCCGGTGGGGCGCTTGTCGCACTGGCATTCGAAGCGGGCAGCAGCGGTTTCGACGTCGCTGCCAATTTCGACACCTATCTGTGGCGGGTTGCCCGCTTCACAATCCTGCAGGCAATCGCTTCGAGCCTGCTATCCGTGCTGTTTGCGGTGCCGGTCGCCCGTGCACTCTATGCCGAAGCAAGCTTTCCGGGGCGCGGGCTGATCCTCCGCCTCTTTGCCCTGCCGCTTGCTCTGCCAGCCCTCGTCGCCGTGCTTGGCGTCACCAGCATCTATGGCCGCAACGGGTTCATTGCCCATCTGTCAGAAGCTGCGGGGCATCCGTTCCAGCCGGACATCTACGGCATTACCGGGATACTGATCGCCCATATCTTCTTCAACATGCCGCTCGCAGTCCGTCTCATTCTGGCTGGTTACGAATCGATACCAACCGATTACTGGAAGCTTGCCGCGCAGCTTGGCATGGGCAATCGGGCGCGCTTCCGGCTTATCGAATGGCCGGTGATCCGCCGCAACCTGCCGGGCATGATCGGCCTCATCTTCATGCTCTGCGTGACGAGCTTCACGACCGTGCTGACACTCGGCGGCGGCCCCGCGCCACCACGCTGGAAGTCGCAATCTACCAGAGCCTGCATTTCGATTTCGATCCGGGTCGTGCTGTCGCCCTCACCTTCACGCAGCTTGCACTGACATTGCTCGTTCTTCTAGCCCTACGCCTGACCGGTAGCCCATCCGAAGAAGCTTTCACCCACGCGGCGACACCGCGACGCTACGGCAAGGCATCCACAGCTGAACGTGTTTCAAACACCGTCGTTATCGGGATAGGCTTTCTATGTCGCGCTGCCGATTGCAGGCGTAGTCATCTCCGGTTTCGCCGCCGATCTTATGCGGCTATTGACGGAAAGAACGGTCTGGCGTGCCATTGGCACCAGCCTCGCGCTCGGCTTCTCAGCAGCTTTGCTGTCCGTCATTCTGTCACTTGCGCTTGTGTCGGCACGGGAAGCGGTGAAAAACGTAAACTCGCCAACATCTTCGATACCGGCGCCAGCCTGATCCTCGTCATGCCGCCAATCGTGATCGGCGCAGGCTGGTTCATCCTGCTTCGCCACTTCACCGATCCGTTTGCGATGGCACCGTTCATGGTCGTCACCGTCAATGCGGCGATGGCCATGCCCTTTGCCGTGCGTCTTCTGCGACCCGCATGGGACACAGCGGCCAGCCGCCACAACCGGCTTTGCGCACAGTTGGGCATTCGTGGCTTCAACCGCCTCCGGCTCATCGACTGGCCTTCGATCCGCAAACCTTTCGGCATGGCCTTTGCCTTTGCCATGGCGCTTTCCTCGGCGATCTCGGCACGATCGCCCTGTTCGGCAGTGACGCGCTTTTGACGCTGCCCTACCTCCTCTTGCAGCGCATGGGCAGCTATCGCACATTCGACGCGGCGGGTCTGGCGCTTATTCTCGGGCTGCTTTGCCTCGCGCTGATGATGATCGCGGATCGCGCATCCCGAAAGGAAACGCCGTCTCCATGAATGCTCGGATGAATGCCGCCATGAACCCCTTGCCGAAATTCGTCTTGATGACGTCCGTTTCAGCTATGGTGAAGCCGCCATGCATTTCGATGCAACGATAAAGGGCGGTGTCATAGCCGCGGTTGTCGGGCCAAGTGGTTCGGGCAAGTCCACACTTCTCAACCTGATTGCCGGTTTTGAATTTCCGCAATCCGGTCATATCTTCATCGGCGATAAAGACGTCAGTGAACTTTCGCCAGCGGGCCGGCCTGTTTCGATGGTGTTTCAGGAAAACAACCTATTTGCCCACCTGACCGTCGAACAGAATGTCGGCCTCGGACGTTCGCCGAACCTGAGGCTGACCGCAGAAGACCGCACCGATATTGCGGAGGCTTTGTCACGTGTCGGGCTCGCGGGCAAAGAACAGCGCAAGCCTGAAGCCCTGTCCGGCGGCGAACGCCAGCGCGTAGCAATTGCCCGCGCGCTCATACGCCAGCGCCCAATTCTGCTCCTTGACGAAGCCTTTGCCTCGCTTGGCCCGGCGCTACGACACCAGATGCTGGATCTGGTCAGGGAGCTTCAACTTGAAACCGGCATGACAGTGCTGATGGTGACGCACACACCTGAAGATGCGCTCTATCTCGGCGCAGTGTTGCTTTTTCTCGACAGTGGCCGGATTTCCGCCATGGGCCCTGCCACCGAACTGCTTTCTCCGACTGGACCGGAAGCATTGCGGCACTATATCGGTGAAAAGCGGAATTCGGGGCCGAACCTCAAATAGAGTTACGGTTGCGGACATATTTTGTTCGCAATCTGCCGGAAGAACCGGCTACAGATTTCTTGTGCTGCTTGTACACGTTCAGGTCTGTGGCTAGATTTGGCCCCGGATCAAGCAATCTGATTCAGAAGCGAGGATAAAATACTGTTCCGTCAATCGACCCGTTCCCGGGCCTTCCTGCGTCTACCTATCTCCCTGCCAGAATGGACGCGGCAAAATTGGCGGAAACCAGCCATTAGTTTTGGCTTGCTTGCTATCGCCCTGATTTCGGGTTGCCAGTCGATCAATTCCAGCAAGGATCTGGGCCTGCAGCCTTCCGATAATCCGGTAACCGTCGACAATGTAACGCGCAATGACCGGCTGGCGCAGCTTGGTGCCCAGCAGCATCCGCGTATCCTCGCGACCTATGGCGGCGAGTACAAGGACCAGAGACTTGAACGCATGGTGGCGAAGATCGTCGGCAAGCTGACGACAGTTACCGACAAGCCGGACCAGACCTATCGCATCACAATTCTCGACAGTCCCAATATCAATGCCTTCGCATTGCCGGGCGGCTATCTCTATGTCACGCGCGGCCTGCTCGCGCTCGCGAACGACTCTTCCGAAGTCGCAGCCGTGATCGCCCACGAAATGGGCCATGTCATCGCCAATCACGGCATTCTGCGGCAGGAGAAGGAAGCTGAGACGGCTATAGCCGGGCGCGTCGCCAGCGAAGTGCTGCATAATGAATCTGCCAGCCGCGAAGCGCTGCGCGGCAAGTTGCGGCTTGCCCAGTTCTCGCGTAATCAGGAATTGCAGGCGGATGCCATCGGTATCAAGATGATCGGCGAAGCCGGTTACGATCCGTTCGCTTCGGCGCGTTTCCTGCAATCGATGGAAGCCTATCAGGGCTTTCGTTCGGTTTCGGGCGCGACCGATGCCAGCCTCGACTTTCTCGCAAGCCATCCGGCAACGCCGCAGCGCATCCAGCTTGCGCTTGGTCATGCACGCCGCATCGGCGCCCCGGCGTCGGCACAACCGATCGCGATTCCTTCCTCAACGGCATTGACGGCCTTCTCTACGGCGACTCGCCCAATGAAGGTTATGTCCGCGAACAGACCTTCATCCATCCGAAGCTCGGTGTCACCTTCCGGGCACCGGATGGCTTCACCATCGACAATTCGGCCAATGCGGTCATGGCAAGCGGCCCCGGCGAAGTTGCCATTCGTTTCGATGGCGCATCTCTTCCGGCAGGATCAAACCTTGCCGACTATATCCGCTCGGGCTGGGTAACCGGTCTCGACGACAGTTCGATCCAGACCACCACCATCAACAGTTTGCCCGCCGCGACTGCGCGCGCCAGCGCCGACCGGTGGCAGTTCGACATTGTGGTCATCGGTGCAAACAACAAGGTCTATCGCTTCCTGACAGCAGCACCGAAAGGCAGCAACGCCCTTCTGCCCGCCTCGCGGACAGTTACGCAGTCCTTCCGTCTGCTTTCGCCTGCTGAACAGAACGCCATCAAGCCGCTTCGCATCCGCGTTGTGACGGTCAAGCCGGGCGACACGTTGGCCAGTCTGTCGGCACGCATGCAGGGCACCACCCGCAAACTGGAACTGTTCCGCCTTCTCAATGCCATGTCGGCGGGGCAACGGTTTCGGTCGGCGACCGCGTGAAGCTGATCAGCGAGTAGCTATGATGACGGAAACACTCATCCACTCTGTCCTTGCGGGAAAAGTCGCTCCTCTCGGAGCTCGCGGCGTTCCAAGCGGCATCGACAAGCAACCGGTTTCCGGCAAGGTTCGCGTGACTTTCGAGGGGCTGGACTGCGATGCGCAGGGCGACCGGAAAGTTCATGGCGGACCGGAAAAAGCACTCCATCACTATTCGCATGATCACTATGCGGTCTGGCGGGAAGAAATCGGCGACAATCCGCGTCTGAGTACGCGTGGTGCTTTCGGCGAAAACATTTCCACATCGGGTCTGAACGAGCGCAATGTCGCCGTGGGTGACAGATTCCGGCTTGGCAGTGCGCTTGTGGAGGTTTCACAGGGCCGCCAGCCCTGCTGGAAACTCAATGAACGTTTTGCAACTGCGGATATGGCCGTGCGCGTTCAGAAGACGGGACGGACAGGCTGGTACTATCGCGTTCTGGAAGAAGGCCACGTGGAAACCGGCGATACGATGATCCTGGTCGACCGCCTGTCGCCGGACTGGACACTGCATCGTGTCTGGCACCTGCTTTATGTCGACACACTAAATTATGATGAACTGTCTGTGATGGCGGAGCTTTCGCATCTCGCCGACAGCTGGAAGCGCTATGCAGTGCGCCGCCTTGAAAATCGCAAGGTCGAGGACTGGTCGTTGCGCCTTGAAGGCAAGACTGCGGAACCGCAAAAGTAAGGAGCCGATTGGCCCTCTACTTGTATTGCCCTAGCCGTAACAGCTTATGCCTGATAGGCCGCCAATTCATGCTGGCTCAACAGAGCGATCTTCAGCTTCTCCATTGCACGGCTTTCGATTTGCCGCACCCGTTCCTTGGAGATGCCGAGCTTTTCACCCAGCGCTTCAAGCGTCACTCCGTCATCATCGAGACGACGCTCACGGATAATGTGCAATTCGCGTTCGTTCAGCGTATCAAGCGCCACATTGAGCCACTGATTTCGCCGTTCCATATCGATGGAACTTTCGGCGATCTCATCCTGCAAGGGATGATCGTCAACCAGGAAATCCATGCGACGCGACGCACCCGACTCCTCGTTGTTCACAGGTGCCGACAGAGAACTGTCCGGCCCCGAAAGGCGGCTATCCATGATCTCGACATCACTTGTCGAAACACCGAGCTGATCGGAAATTTCCCGATACATCTCTGCCTTGGTCATATTGTCGTCGGATTGGGCCAGTTTTGAACGAAGCCGCCGCAGATTGAAGAAGAGAGCCTTTTGTGCGGAACTCGTACCGCCGCGCACGATGGACCAGTTACGCAGGATATAGTCCTGCATCGACGCGCGAATCCACCACGACGCATAGGTCGAAAAACGCACTTCCCGTTCGGGATCGAAACGTGCGGCAGCTTCAAGAAGGCCGACATAGCCTTCCTGAATGAGATCGTTCATCGGCAGTTTGAACTTGCGGAAGCGTCCGGCCATGGAGATGACCAGTCTCATATGTGCAGATGTGATGCGGTGTAGTGCTTCCTGATCTTTCAGTTCCTTCCAGCGAATGGCGAGGGCTCGTTCCTCTTCGCGCTCCAGATAGGAGCCGACATTGCGCTGCGGATCATGGATTGAGAAGAGGCTGCTGTCGCTGGGAGGCTACGCGCAACCATAGGCATGTGATTGGCTGGAACTGCGGAAGAACTGCTCATGGATGACTGCTTCATCTGGTTCTCCTGTTCTGAACTCACGCCCTTCGGGCGTTCAGTGGAAGGATATGCCAGTCCCACAAAGACTCCTCGGGCGAATTAGCGAATTCGTCCAAAACTCCCCGCCAGGCCCATTTTTGGCCAATATGATTACGCCGCAAAACAAACCCGTTTACGAACTGGTGTCTGGAACAACGCATCAGCTGCACTCAGGTTCCCTCTCCTTCAGGATAATTCTCTGACAATGCAGGAAGATGACTGGGAAGATTAATGATTTATTGCGAAATTCAATAAAATCTTAACCAGTCGATATTGCTCTCTACTCACAAGGAGCTGCAGCCCAATTCCTGTTGTGGCGAGAGCATATCTCCCGAAAGTGGGAACCGGTTTCGGGATAAAGACGTGCGTAAAACAAAACGATAGAGCATTTCCAATGCTTCATGAAAACAGGAAATACTCTAGCAAACAAAAACCCGGCTAAAGCCGGGCCAGACTGCTGACAAACCTCCGGCAGGGTCAAAATGACCTCAGATTCACGGAACGTCCCAGATTTAGAACGTGAACAAATCGGAATCAAAACCCTCGTTTTTGACTGCTTCCAAAAATCGAGGGGTTTGTAATCAATCTGACCCGGCTAAAGCCGGGCCTTTTGAAAGAAAGAGAAGTAAAGCTTATGCGGCTTCGACTTCATCGTCGTCCAGGTCGGTTTCAGCGTCGGCCTTGCCGCGCTTCGGTCCCTTGGCGAGATTTGCTTCGATCAGACGAACAGCTTCGGTTTCCGAAAGCTTGTTCACGGCAGCAATTTCGCGCGCCATGCGGTCAAGGGCAGCTTCATAAAGCTGGCGTTCGGAATAGGACTGTTCCGGCTGGTTATCAGCACGGAAAAGATCGCGAACGACTTCCGAGATCAAGATAAGGTCGCCAGAATTAATCTTTGCATCATATTCTTGGGCGCGGCGCGACCACATGGTGCGCTTCACACGTGCGCGGCCCTGCACGACTTTCAATGCACGTTCAACATAATCGGTCTCCGATAGCTTGCGCATACCGATGGAAGCGGCTTTGGCAACCGGCACCTTCAGGCGCATCTTGTCTTTTCGAAATCGATCACGAAAAGCTCGAGCTTGTGGCCTGCCACTTCCTGCTCTTCGATGGTAACGATCTGGCCGACACCATGAGCCGGATATACGATCGCCTCACCGGCCTTGAAACCGCCACGCGCGACTGGAGACTTTTTCTGCTGGGATGACATACGCTTCATTACTCCCTGTTGTGCCCGGCGCAATCCGCCGGTTGACACATGATTTTCGACCGCACTCCGGAGAAATGAAGCACGGAAGCTATTTGTCGGCTTGGAACTGAAAACGTATCTGACGGCAAATCTAGCCGACCGGGTGTACGGTGAGGGGACGACGCCAGATCGCAATCATCTTCCCCGGTGCCATTCAGCCCGGTACTAAAGATCAGCCCTTTCAGAGATTAACGCATAGCGCCACGAATTGACGTCCAGTCACCGAAATTATTGGAGTAACCTAACACAATTTCGCGAAAGATCAACAAATTGCCAAATATGTCGTATTTGGCAATGGAACACACCTGCAAGATGGGCGTGTTTCAGTGATTTCACTCGCCTTTTGCCGATGTATTACAGAAAAAGCAAGTGATAATTCGCCCATTCCTGCAATCTCAGACAACCTGACAGTCTCAGCAGGCTGAAAACATATGTTCCAGAAGCATAAAGCCTTCTGGAACAAGGGCATACTTATACGATACCGTCCAACTCATACCAGCTGACAGCATTGCCTGTAACGCTGATTCAGTATTAGTCACCGCTACCCGGCTCGGTGGAGAAATACTTCTCGAGCTTGCCAGCCACGCCGTCCATTTCCTTGGCTTCCGGCAGGGCATCCTTTTGCGGTAATATTGGGCCATTTTGCCGCATATTCCGTATTCAATTCCAACCACTTGTCGAGGCCCGGCTCAGTGTCGGGGCTGATCGCCTCGGCAGGGCATTCCGGTTCACATACGCCACAGTCGATACACTCGTCGGGATTGATAACGAGCATGTTTTCGCCTTCGTAGAAGCAATCGACCGGACAGACCTCGACGCAGTCCGTATATTTGCAGCGAATGCAATTATCGGTCACGACATACGTCATCGTCGAACTCCTGTTGCTGCCCGAATTCCAGACCAGGCAGCTTATCTATCCTACAGCTTGGCGCCGATACTCCAGCAAGCCGACAATTGGCTCGGGGCTTTGGAATATCTCGCCACGAAGTCACTGTGCACGGAAATGGTTGCGGGTCTCAGCCCATGCCCTTTTATGACAATGCGTGAGGTAGCGATTTTATCCTGTCATGACAAGGGTACAAACGCCGCAATGTCACGAAGTCACGCACATCTGAAACAGCATTTCGTTTGAGAGGTCTCGCATGGAAAAGACTTTCGCCGGGGCGGTTTGACGCGCAATTTCCATCACCGTCACAAGTTGCCTGCGGCAACGCGCCCAGACTGGAACTGATCCCGATTTAGTGGAATCACAGCAACCGCCAGAACTGTTATTGGAGTACACCTCGCCACGGAAAGCATTCCCGGTCGCGGAAAGTACACTCTAGTTTCCGCGTAAGCGATCCGTTTCGCGACGCTCTTTCTTGGTCGGGCGCCCGGTTTCGCTCTCACGCTGCGGCGTTGTGGCCTCCGGTGCCACCGCAGTAGCGGATGCTGGTGACGGCGAAAGGTCTTCATAAAGAAGCTGGGCCTCAGGCGCTGGACCGCGACGCTCACCCGGAGCAAGTATCTTGTAAACGAGAATACGCCGGTCGAGCGTAATGGTCAGTACATCACCGACCTTCACCTGATGAGCGGCCTGCTCAATCTTGTCGCGGTTGACCCGAACCTTGCCGCCGACGGCGAGTTTCGCCGCCAGCGATCTTGATTTGACCACGCGCGCAAAGAACAGCCATTTGTCGATTCGCTGTCTTGCGCCCGTTTCTGCAGTCATCTTACTTCTTCATCTGCTCTTTCAGAGCCAGAAGCTTGGCAAAAGGCGAATCGGGATCGATACGCGCAGGACGTTCCTGCTCTGCCCGTTTGCCGCCCTGATGGCCATGATCGCGCTTCTGCTGGCGCTGATTGCCGCCACGGAAATCACCCTTGGAGCCTTCGCGCTTGCCTTCACCGTCATGACGCTTTTGCTTGTCGAAGCGCTTGCCGCCGCGATCATTGCGTCCCTGCTGTTCTGCCCCGCCTTCGGACTTGCGCCCTTCGCCGCCATCGCGGTTCTGATGACCGCTTTTCTGGTGGCCACGATTTTGACGCTGTCTGTTCTGGTCCTGATTGCGATTGCGGCCTTCGAAGCGACCCTGACGCCATAGAAGAACAGGCTTTGGCTCTTCAGCCGCCACTTCTGCCGTTTCGCCGGTCGGCGCAGTTTCAGCCGCTCCAACAGCCTCTTCCACCTTGGCTTCGGCTTCCGCCTCGGCCACGACAACCAGTGCAGGCACGGGTTCTGCCGCGGGTACGGCAGGCTTTTCCGCTTCTGCAACCGGCGAAACACCAGCTTCCTTGGCCGCAGCTTCAGCCGCGAAAGCATCGAGTTCGGCAAGCTTCGCTGTGACGGCGGCTGCTTCCATCGCCTCGTGACGATAGCCGAGGCTCTTCAGGATTTCTTCCATGTCGTCCGTCGTAGCACCCAGAATGGACATCATGGCCGGTGTGACGATGAAACGTCCGCCGTCATAAGCGCCATCCGGACGCACTCCGGAACCCGGGCGCCAGGCAAGTGCTGGACGAATGAGATCGGCAAGACGTTCCAGAATATCGATACGCACTGCACGGCGACCCAGCACGCGATAACCTGCCAGACGATAGAACATCGGATCGAAAGCCGGATCGACCACGACCGAGGTACGGCCTGCCGCCAGCACATTCACAACATCGCCATAGCCGGAGCGTTCGCGACCATCATTCTTGAGCGCCCAGAGCAGCGTGATGAGACCGGCCGGCGCAGGCTTCAGCAACATCGGCATAAAGACGTGATAGGCACCGAAACGCACACCGAGACGGCGAAGCGCCGCACGCGAATCCTGATCGAGGCCGCGCACTTCCTCCGCCACATCGCGGCGCGGAAGAATGCCAAGGTTCTCGACGATCTGGAAAGCGAGGCCGCGTGTCATACCGGTCAGGGCATCAGCGGCAGCCAGATCGGTGAGCGGTTTCAGAACGGTTTCGATATGATGAGCGACGAAACGTTCGATACGAGCTGCAACCTTGTCGCGCGCCGCTCCGGTAAGCTGTTCGTCGGCCAGGATCACCGCACGCGGCTTCAGCAGGTCATCGCCCGCAACCAGCGTTGCGACCGTTGCACCGACCCAGCGCATAACGCCATCCGAGCCGAGCGCGAAATCGCCATTGGGAGCTGCGGCAAAGCGCTCTGCGCGACGTTCGAACTCGGCGGCCAGCGCCTTTTGTGCAGCCGACTTCACCGCCTTGGCGTCCGGCCCCTCGGCCTGAACGTCAGCGGTAAAACGGAATCCTTCCAGTTGCCCAACATTGTGGCCTTCGACAATCACGTCTCCGACCGGGCTGATTTCTGCTTCAAGCATGGCATTCTCTCTCAGGCGCCTCATAAGCACGCTTGTCCTGCGGTCTACAAAGCGTTTCGTCAACCTTTCATGCAGCGCGTCGGACAATCTGTCCTCAATTTCGCGCGTCTTTTCCTGCCAGTGTGTCGGATCGGCAAGCCATCCCGGCCTGTGCGACACGAAAGTCCAGGTTCGAATTTGCGCCACCCGATGCGACAGAGTATCGATTTCCCCTCTGTGCTATCGGCACGGCGCACCTGTTCGCTCATATAATCTTCATCGACGCTCCTCGGCGGACAAGATCCTGATAGATGGTTGCAATGATATCGGCATGCTGCGCCGGCGCGATCTTGCGATAATCGGGCAGCGCGCAGGCGTCCCACAAAAGCTCGATGCGTGCCGGTGTCTTGGCGAGCCGCACAATCTCTTCGTCTTTCGACAAATTTTCAAGCGCTTGTTGATCGACGGCAGGCAAAGCCTTGGCCAAGCCTTCGATCGGTGCGGGCGTTTCCAGAGAATAGCGCAGGAATCGAGCGATGAAAAGTCGAAACGCGCCGTGCGCCATTGCAGGACTTTCACAGGATCGAAATTATGCGCTTCCACCCGCTCGACCAGCTCTTCGTCGAATGGGTGCACCTGCCCCGTCACGCCGAAGGTGCCGTCACGCAGATGTCGGCCTGCGCGCCCGGCGATCTGCCCCACCTCGGCGGGCGTCAGATCGCGGAACTGATACCCGTCGAATTTGCGATTCTGCGCAAAGGCGACATGGTCGACATCAAGATTAAGGCCCATGCCGATAGCATCGGTCGCCACCAGAAAATCGACATCGCCCGACTGGTAAAGCTCGACCTGCGCGTTGCGTGTCCGCGGGCTGAGCGCGCCCATGACGACAGCCGCGCCACCACGCTGGCGTCGGATCAGTTCAGCAATCCCGTAAACCTCATCGGCGGAAAAGGCGACGATGGCGGAACGGTTCGGCAGGCGCGTAATCTTCTTGGAACCGGCATAGGCCAGATGCGACAGGCGCGGACGCGTCACCACATTGATGCCGCGCAAAAGCTTTTCCAGAATGCCGCGCATGGTGGCCGCACCAAGCAGGAGCGTTTCCTGCCGCCCGCGCAGATGCAGGATCCGGTCGGTGAAAATATGCCCGCGCTCCAGATCACCAGCGAGCTGGACTTCATCGATGGCGACGAAAGCGACATCTGTACGGCGCGGCATGGCCTCGACCGTGCAGACCGAATAGCGCGCACCCGGCGGCACGATCTTTCTTCACCCGTCACCAGCGCGACATTGGCCGCACCGACCCGTTCCACGACGCGGTTATAGACCTCACGCGCCAGAAGGCGCAGCGGCAAGCCGATCATGCCACTTCCATGCGACAGCATGCGTTCGATGGCGAGATGGGTTTTGCCGGTGTTGGTCGGCCCAAGCACCGCAGTCACATCGCGGCCACTCAGCGTCAGCGGCAAATCATGGGCGGGGAGTTGGTTCATGCCAATAATCGGATTCCCGGTACAAGCGCCCATAACGGGCAGGATGCTGGTTTTGCGATAGCACTATACGGCCTGTACCGAAAGCGCTCCTGTTAAGTTTAAGCAAGGACGAACTACCAACGTTTCGACGACCGGTGTGCAGCCGGTCAACAACTTGTCGGTTAACAATTGGAACGACTCTGGAACGAATCGGCGACGAATCGCTGACTCGGAGAACTTCGCCTTTTGTTCACGGCAACATATAGTGGTCTTACCGCAAACCCCTACAATATGATGAATCGGATGTTCCGGTTTTCTGTCTTCTCCCAATACAAAACAAGCTTGCTGTTAACTTTTAACAAAATCTGTCAACCGAATGTTCTAACCACAATGCGACTCTTCAGAAATTCTTAATGAATACTGATAGTTCATTAATGTGGCAACAGATGGAAATCCGATTTTCATTAACCTTCAGGCCAAAGCCGGAACGAATCGGCGACGAATCGGTGATCAGCAAGGTTTCTGCATTTGTTCTCACAATATCTGGTGGGCGATTGTCGCTATACGCCATAGAAAACCAGATACGAACGGACTTTAATAACCCCGTCTCCAATCTCACGTTAACTTTTCCGGCAGTTTCATCATGCCAACAACACTGATTTCAAATGTGTCATTGCGGAAACAAAAGGGCGGGCAGAGTGTATTCTTTGCCCGCCTCAATGTTTGGAATGGAAAGATCAATCGCGCTCGACGCACAAGGCGACACCCATGCCGCCGCCGATGCAAAGTGTCGCCAGACCGCGTTTGGCATCGCGGCGCTTCATTTCGTAAAGCAGTGTCGTCAGCACGCGCGCGCCTGACGCACCGATCGGATGACCGATAGCGATAGCTCCGCCATTCACATTGACGATATCCGCATTGAGACCGAGATCGCGCACGACAGCGCAGGACTGTGCTGCAAAGGCTTCATTGGCCTCGACCAGATCGAGATCGCCGACGCTCCAGCCAGCCTTTTCCAGCGCCTTCTTCGTTGCCGGAATCGGACCGGTTCCCATGATCGACGGATCGACACCAGCCGTTGCCCAGGAAACGATACGTCCGAGCGGCTTCACACCGCGTTTGGCTGCTTCATCCGCATCCATCAGCACGACAGCCGCAGCACCGTCATTAATACCGGACGCATTGCCTGCAGTCACTGTACCTTCCTTGTCAAAGGCAGGCTTTAGCTTCGCCAATGCCTCCATCGTCGTGCCAGGACGGATGTATTCGTCCGCCGAAACAACGACATCACCCTTGCGACCCTTTACGATGAAGGGAACGATTTCATCCTCGAACCTTCCGGCGGTCTGTGCCGCCTCAGCCTTCTGCTGGGAGGCCAGCGCAAACTCATCCTGATCGCTACGGGTCAATTGCCACTGGCGGGCAATGTTTTCCGCCGTGATCCCCATGTGATAGCCATTAAAGGCATCGATCAGGCCATCCTTCAGCATGGTGTCGACCATCTTGAAATCACCCATCTTCACGCCCGAACGCAAATGTGCGCAATGAGGCGCCATCGACATGGATTCCTGACCGCCCGCCACAATGATCCTGGCATCGCCGGAAAGAATTTGCTGCATGCCGAGCGCAACAGCCCGCAAACCGGAACCGCACAGCTGGTTGATCGAAAATGCGGTCGTCTCCTTCGGGCAACCAGCGTCCATTGCCGCCTGTCGTGCCGGGTTCTGCCCCTCACCTGCCGTCAGCACTTGTCCGAGAATAACCTCGTCCACATCCGTCGCCGCCACACCGGCGCGTTCCAGCGCGCCTTTGATAACCGTCGCGCCCAATTCATGTGCGGGGATATTGGCAAACGCACCGTTGAAAGCGCCCACTGCGGTACGCGCCGCGCTGGCAATGACGATGGCTTTCTGGTCGGACATTCTTTCCTCCTTGAAATATTGTGCAACACAAAGACCAAAATTCCAACCTTGGCAAGCTTTGGTGTGCGCCTGCAACCGTCTTCATGAAAATCGATAAAGTGTTTTTCCTATGGCGAGAAGCATTCGGCTGTGCATCGCCAGCCATGGCCGCTAAATTACATTTCGCTATAGAATAGGAGATATCCATGCCTTCACTGACGCTCGAACGCGCCAATACGATCATCGCCGGGGCTTTTGCCAAGGCCGAGGAACTGAAAATGAAGCCGCTTGCTGTTTGCGTTCTCGATGCCGGTGGCCATGTGAAGGCTTTCCAGCGTCAGGACGGCGCGTCGATGCTCCGCTTCGAGATCGGCTCGGGCAAGGCCTATGGCGCGCTTGCGGTCGGCACCGGCTCGCGCTGGCTGAACAACCAGGCAAAGGATCGCCCGCATTTTCTGGAAGGACTTTCGGGCGTATCGGGCGGCAAGATCGTGCCTGTACCGGGCGGCGTTCTGATCAAGGATGCAGGCGGTGAAATTCTCGGTGCAGTCGGCATTTCCGGCGATACGTCGGACAATGACGAGGCTGCAGCCATCGCCGGTATCGACGGCGCAGGCTTTGCATCTGACGCAGGTTGACTTTCAACAATAGTCCGCGATCAAGGCCGCTTCATGCGGCCTTTTCATGTAGCTTGCAGAAAACTGGCACAAAGAAAACGCCGCTCCCGATCAACGAGAACGGCGTTTTTGAAAACCATCTTTCGGCTGCAATGCAGCGTCAGACTTATTCCTTAGCTTCGAGGACCTGACGGCCGCGATACATACCGCTCTTCAGATCGATATGATGCGGACGACGAAGTTCGCCCGAGTTCTTGTCCTCGACATAGGTCGGGGCCTTCAGAGCGTCAGCCGAACGGCGCATGCCGCGCTTCGACGGAGACGTTTTTCTTTTAGGTACTGCCATGGATCCAGCTCCACTGATCGGTCAATAAACGTCCGGCACGGCCCCGGTGGAGCCTGTCACAGCGGACAAAATTCCGGAAAGTCAGGTGCCTATACACGCTCTCACGGCATTTGACCAGCGGGAGTCTGATCTTTTTTCGTATCACGTATTTATCGCACGCAAACCACATAGGGGCCTGATCGTGCGGCACGACCGGCGACGATCCGGGCAATGCGCTGCATGTTGCGCGTCGGCTTGGCAGGGTTGCGCAATGTCGGGTTGGGGAGCGTGACGGCAAGCAGCGCGGATTGCCGGGCATTGAGTTTTGCTGCCGGGCGCTTGAAATAATGCTGGGCTGCAGCCTCGATCCCATAAATCCCCGGCCCCATTCTGCAATATTCAGATAGATTTCCATTATTCGCTTTTGGACAGAATACCATCAGCAGCCAGCGCCAGCGGAAATTCGAGCCCTTTGCGGACATAAGAGCGCCCATTCCAGAGAAAGAGGTTCTTCACGGTCTGCATCGTGATCGTGGAAGCGCCGCGGCTCGGCCCACCCTCGCCTGCATCATCCAGAACCAGCCCCAGCTGATGCCAATCCACCCCGCCATGACTGCAGAACTGGCCGTCCTCAGCCATCATCACCGAATTGACGAGAACCGGCGCGACATCATCGATACTGACCCATCTGCGATCCACGCCCTGCAATAGAACGTAGTCCTTGACCATCAAGGTCGAAATCGGGCGGACGAAGGGCACGGAATACACAAGAAGCAGGAAAATCGGCAGCACGGCTAGAATCACGAGAATCTTGAGCGCGAGAGCAATCCGCCGCCCCAAACGGGTCTGCCAGATAATTGCGTCCGTTCTTGCTCTTGAGGATGATTTTCGCCACGTCCACCCGCCTGCTGCGCCTCCAAGCGACATAAACCATTCCTTAACAAGTTTGAACCCGATTCCATAATCCAACCGGGAAAACCAGTCGCAACACGCTGTTTCGTGACGTTCAAATGAAAAAGCCTGTGCTGATCGTTGTGGCCAGTTGACCAATTCAGCGCTTTCGTCCATCCCCTTTGCCATGGAAAAGCTGTCGACCGATTTCACCGCCGTTCTCAACCATCGTGCCACGGAAGTGGAAATGGCACTGACGGGCCTTCTGGACCAGCGCCTGCGGACAGGAGAAATCGCCCGCCCGGAACGGCTGCTCGCCGCTATGCGCCACGGTGTCCTGAACGGCGGCAAGCGCCTCCGGCCTTTCTCGTTGTCGAAAGTGCCGCTTTGTTCGGCAAAAGTGGCGACGCTGTTCTGCGTGTTGCTGCCGCACTCGAATGCATTCACTGCTATTCGCTTGTCCATGACGACCTGCCAGCTATGGACGATGATGATCTCCGGCGCGGTCAGCCGACCGTGCACAAGGCATTTGATGAAGCCGCCGCCATTCTGGCGGGTGACGGCCTTTGACCTATGCTTTCGACATTATCGCGTCAGATGAAACCGATCTCGATGCAGCAATTCGCGTGCAGCTGGTTTCAGCGCTTGCCCGCGCATCCGGCCTCGGAGGTATGGTGGGCGGACAGGCTCTAGATCTGATGGCCGAAACCAGCAAGCCTGACGAAGCCGGCATCATCACGCTACAGGCAATGAAGACCGGAGCGCTGATCCGTTTCGCCTGCGAAGCCGGAGCCATCATCGCCAATGCATCCAGCGAAGACCGCGAGCGTATGGCCGAATTCGGTTCGGCCATCGGTCTGGCCTTCCAGCTGGCAGACGATCTTCTGGATGTGACCGCCGACGCTGAGGCGATGGGCAAGGCCACCGGCAAGGATGCCGCCGCTGGAAAAGCTACGCTTGTTTCACTCCACGGCATCGACTGGACGCGCAAACAATTATCCGGCCTCGTCGCTCAGGCGGAAAGCCTGCTGACGCCCTTCGGCAAGGACGCCGATATTCTCAAGCAATCCGCCCGCTTCATCGCCGAACGACAGAATTAACAACGCCTCAAGACGCGATCTTCCGGTCAAGCCCGAAGCGGTTTTCGATGTAATCGGCAACCATCTTCTGAAATTCTTCGGCAATGCCAGGGCCGCGCAGGGTCGTGACCTTCTTGCCATCGACGAAAACCGGTGCGGACGGCGTTTCGCCCGTACCGGGAAGGAAATGCCGATATCGGCATGCTTCGATTCGCCCGGACCATTGACGATGCAGCCCATCACCGCCACCGACAGCGCTTCCACACCGGGATATTTCTCGCGCCAGACTGGCATGTTGCGCCGAATATCGTCCTGAATGGTCTGCGCCAGTTCCTGGAACACTGTCGACGTCGTGCGTCCGCAACCGGGACACGCCGCAACGATCGGGATGAACTGACGGAAGCCCATGGTCTGCAGAAGCTCTTGCGACACCTGCACTTCGCGGGTGCGGTCGCCGCCCGGTTCCGGGGTCAGCGAAATGCGGATCGTATCGCCAATACCCTGCTGCAGCAGAATGCCCATCGCCGCCGAAGAAGCAACGATACCTTTGGTGCCCATACCCGCTTCGGTCAGGCCCAGATGCAGTGCATGATTGGAACGCTGCGCCAGCATCGTATAGACGGCGATCAAGTCCTGCACCTGACTGACCTTGGCAGACAGAATGATCTTGTCGCGGCCAAGACCGATCTCTTCAGCAAGATTGGCGGAAATCAGCGCCGACTGCACGATGGCCTCGCGCATGACTTCCTGTGCACTCAATGGCGCGCCGACGTCCTGATTGCGGTCCATTAGCGTGGTCAGGAGTTCCTGATCGAGCGATCCCCAATTGACGCCGATACGCACCGGCTTGTCATAACGGATCGCCATTTCGACGATATCGGCGAACTGCTTGTCCTTCTTGTCCTTAAAGCCGACATTGCCCGGATTGATGCGATATTTTGCAAGCGCTTCCGCGCAGGCCGGATGATCGGCGAGCAGCTTGTGACCGATATAATGAAAGTCGCCGACCAGCGGCACGTCATGGCCAAGACGCTCCAGCCGTTCGCGAATTTTCGGAACTGCGGCCGCCGATTCATCACGATCCACCGTAATGCGCACGATTTCCGAACCGGCACGGTGAAGTGCGGCCACCTGCGCGACCGTGGAATCCACATCTGCGGTGTCCGTATTGGTCATTGACTGCACGACGACGGGCGCTCCGCCGCCGACGATAACGCCACCGACACTGACGCCAACCGACTGGCGGCGAGGAAATGGATGCGAAAAATAGCTGACGGTCTCGGAAGACATTTTACTCTGTTCTTAACTGTACCTGTTTTCAGGTGGCGCAGCGCGACGCGAATGTCAACGCCCGCATTTATCTGGGTCTGCGTATATCCGGCTTTCGCTTTATATAATCGCTTGCCGAGGCAATGTCGCCCTCTCATTATGTCGTGATTGACAAGGAGGAGCCGCCAATGACCAACCCATCTGCCCGCAAGGCCGCAATCATCACCGGATCGAATTCCGGGATCGGACTTGGTATAGCCCATGCACTGGCGGCGGCAGGACACAACGTCGTGATCAACTCATTCACCGACCATGATGAGGACCATGCGCTCGCGGCCAAGCTGGGCTCGGAACATGGCGTCAGCGCGGTCTATATCGCTGCCGACATGTCGAAGGCCGACCAATGCCGCGAGCTGATCGCAGAAACGGTAGAGCAGTTCGGCAGTGTGGACATTCTCGTCAACAATGCCGGTATTCAGCATGTATCTCCGGTCGAGGGATTTCCGACCGAGCAATGGGACCGCATCATCGCGATAAACCTGACATCGGCCTTTCACACCTCGGCTGCCGCGATCCCGCATATGCGCAAGGGCGGCTGGGGCCGCATCATCAATATCGCTTCAGCACACGGCCTCGTGGCATCGCCGTTCAAATCGGCATATGTGGCCGCCAAGCACGGCATTGTCGGCTTCACTAAAACGCTGGCGCTGGAACTTGCAACCGCAAAGATCACCGCCAATTCCATCTGTCCCGGCTACGTTCTGACCCCGCTTGTCGAGGCACAGATACCGGACCAGATGAAAGCCTATCACATGGATCGGGAAACCGTGATCCGCGACGTGATGCTCGACAAGCAGCCGACGAAGGAATTCGTCACTACCGCACAGATCGGCGCCGTGGCCGTTTTCCTCGCAAGCGATGCGGCAGCGCAGATCAACGGCGCTGCCATTCCGTTGACGGCGGCTGGACGGCGGAATGAACTCAGTATTTGGAGGCTAATGTTTTTGATCCGCGTATCGGGCCAGACTTGAGAAGGCCAGCACCACCAGCAGCAGAGCCGGAAGCGCCAGAAACACCACGCCGAAGCCACTGTGCTTGGCAACAAAGCCAATCAGGGAGGGCGCCACCAACATGCCGGAATAACCGAGCGTTGTGGCTATCGACAGCCCGACGCTTGGGTTGACACCCGGCATGTTGCCAGCCATCGAGAAGGCTATCGGCACCATATTGGAAATGCCGATCCCGCAGATCGCAAAGCCGACAATCGCGGTTGCCGAGCTGTTTCCGAAACCGACGATCAGCATTCCGATGATAGCGATGATCGTGCAGGCGCGCAGCGTTTTAACCGCACCGAAACGATCACGCACCAGATCGCCTGCAAAACGCATGATCGCCATTGAACCCGAAAATGCCGCAAACCCGAAGCCCGCGACCGTAACGGACGCGCCCAAGTCCTGGCGCATATGATAGGCGCCCCAATCGAGAATCGCCCCTTCCGGCACCATGGAAAACAGCGCCATGACACCGACAAGCCAGGGTAGAGGACTGCGCGGCAAGGTAAGTTTCTGCTTTTCGCCACTGGGGTGATGATGCTCCGTATCCGGAATGATCGAAGGCCAGGCAATGGCGATCAGGATGGCGGCGACAATCGTCGTGACCAGCGCATGAACGGTCGACCCGAATTGCGCGATGAGAAAACCGCCCGTCGCGGCACCGATGAGACCGCCAAGGCTCCAGAAAGCATGGCAGGAGGACATGATCGCCCGGCGCATCTTCTTTCGACGGCCACCGCATTGGCATTCATGGAGACATCCATCGCAGCCATGGTCCCGCCGAAATAGAACATCACGATCACAGCCGTGACCACATTCGGCACCAGCGCGATCACCAACAGTGCGGGGATAAAGGTAAGTGCAAAAATGCGCACCACAAGGCCCGAACCGCGATGTGCGGACAGAGCGCCTGCAACAGGCATCATGGCCAGGGAACCAAGGCCGAAGACGAGGATCATCAGTCCCATACCGGCGCTGTCGAGCCCCAGACGCGCGGCGAATTCCGGGATTTTCGGGGCCCAGCCACCGAAAATATAACCGTTCATCAGAAAGAGAAGCGCAACGGCAATCCGCTCTCTGGTTATAATCGGCGCACGCGCAGGCGCCGCATCTTCTCGTCCGGAAACCTGTTCCATCTATCCCTCAGTTGCGGTCCGCTGCCGCACGTAAAATCTTCATACCTGATGCCGCATAGGGCGCAAGCGCTGCTTCATCCGCATCATATTCGACAGCCATGACACCGACATCAGCCAAGGGAACGACGTCATGGGCGGCAACCGTACCAAGCTTGTCGCTTGTAATGGCAAGCGCCACTATCCGGCTGCGCCCGGCAATCACCCGTTTGAATTCCGCATCGTCCAGATGCAGTGCCGTCACGCCGATTTCGGCGGCAATACCGCACGCACCCAAAACACAGAGATCAGGGCGCAACAATTCAGCATCGCGCAAGGCACGCGCACCAACGGCAGCACTCACCCGCCGGTCGATAGGTCCGCCGATCATGATCAGCTCGATCTCCGATGAGCCCATGAGAATTGCAGCAATGGACGGCGTATTGGTGACGACGGTAATGGCTTCACCGCGTTCGACCAGAAGCCGCGCCAGAGCCGTGTTCACCGAAGACGCATCGAGAAACACGGTCATGCCGGGTTCGACCAGTTCCACCAAGGCTGCGGCCAGTGCAGCCTTCGCCTGTGGTCGCTCGGAATTCCGTTCAGCAAGCGGAGAGGGCTCAGGCACCGCGCGCAACGCGCCGCCATAGACACGCCTGCAAAGCCCCGCCGCCGCCATCTCGCGAAGATCGCGCCGGATCGTATCTTCGGACACGCCGAAGCTTTCCGCCAATTCAACCGCCAGCACACGGCCCGACTGTTGTAGCAGTTCCTGAATGCGCGCCTGTCTTTCGTGAAGCAGAAGCTCTGTCATCATCACCATCCTATCATGCACAATCATGCATAAATCGGCACAAACATGCATAACAGATTTTGAGAGCCCTGCAACCGCAAACGAAATACCGCGCCCTGTAACGGGCATGACCTTGCAAGCTTATTGGTTCAAAGAATATGCTTCCTTTTCCTCATCCTGAGGAGCCGTTGAAAACGGCGTCTCGAAGGGCGAGAGAAACGCAGAGCGCCTACCCTCGTCCTTCGACAGGCTCAGGATGAGGGGAAGCGTGGTGCGCAGGAGCCTGAAACTATCCCGTCCCAGCTGAATCCAAAAACTATTCCGAATAGACGACCAAAAGATCCTTGGCATCGATCTGCTCTCCGGGGCGCACCAGCACTTCTGCTATCGTGCCGTCGCGTTCGGCATGGATAGCCGTTTCCATCTTCATCGCTTCGATGGAAAGCAGAACGTCTCCCTGCGTAACCGTCTGGCCGGTCGCAACAGCAACCGTGGAGACAACGCCCGGCATCGGCGCGCCGACTTGGCGGTCGTTCCCGGCTTCTACCTTGCGACGGACACCGCCGGAAGCGCCTTTGGCGCGGTTCGGCACCTTGATGCGTCGTGGCTGACCGTTCAGCTCGAAGAACACGGTCACCATGCCCTTCTCGTCGGTCTCGCTCATCGCCTGATTGACGATCACCAGCGTCTTGCCGCGTTCCAGATCGACGAAGACTTCTTCTTCCGGCTTCAGGCCATAGAAATAGACCGGTGTTGGCAGAACGCTTGTTGGGCCGTAGGTTTCCTGCGCGGATGCATAATCGGTGAAGACCTTCGGATACATCAGCGCCGACGCGAACTCCTGATCGGAAATCTTGCGATCGACGGTCTCCTCGAAGCCTTCACGCTCGGCGTTCAGATCAGCAGGTTCCAGCAGGGCACCAGGACGCACGGTAAACGGCTCTTCGCCCTTCAGAATCTTTTTCTGAAGCGCCTTCGGCCATCCCGATGGCGGCTGGCCAAGATCGCCGCGCATCATCGACACCACGGAATCCGGGAAAGCAATGTCCTTTGCCGGGTTTTCGACGTCGGCAACCGTCAGATCCTGACTGACCATCATCAGTGCCATGTCGCCCACAACCTTGGAGGATGGCGTGACCTTGACGATATCGCCGAACATGCGGTTCACATCGGCATAGGCCTGCGCCACCTCGTGCCAGCGGGTTTCAAGCCCCAGCGAACGGGCCTGCTCCTTCAGATTGGTGAACTGGCCACCCGGCATTTCATGCAGGTAAACTTCGGAAGCCGGTCCCTTGAGGTCGCTTTCGAAGGCCGCATACTGGTTGCGTACGGCTTCCCAGTAGAAGGAGATGCGGCGGATCGAATCCGGATCGAGGCCCGGATCGCGTTCTGAACCGTGCAGCGCCTCAACGATGGAACCAAGGCAAGGCTGCGATGTGTTGCCGGACAGCGCATCCATCGCCGCATCGACCACATCCACGCCCGCATCGATCGCGGCAAGAACGGTCGCCGCCGAAATGCCCGACGTATCATGCGTATGGAAATGGATCGGCAGATCGGTTTCTTCGCGCAGCGCCTTGAACAGGGCGCGGGCTGCGGCAGGCTTCAAAAGCCCCGCCATATCCTTCACCGCAATGATATGCGCGCCAGCTTTTTCAACTTCCTTCGCCAGATTGACGTAATATTTGAGATCATATTTGGCGCGTTCAGGATTGAGGATATCGCCCGTGTAGCAGATAGCCGCTTCGCAGAGCTTGTTTTCCTCCAGCACCGCGTCCATCGACACGCGCATGTTCTCTACCCAGTTGAGACTGTCGAAAACGCGGAACAGATCAATGCCGCCGCGTGCCGCCTCACGCACGAAATGCTTCACCACATTGTCGGGATAGGATTTGTAGCCAACCCCGTTGGCTCCGCGCAGAAGCATCTGCAACAGGAGATTGGGCGCCCCTTCGCGCACCAGTGCCAGACGCTCCCACGGGTCTTCGGTGAGAAAACGCATGGAGACGTCGAAGGTCGCGCCGCCCCAGCATTCCAGCGAGAACAGGTTCGGCAGTGCCTGCGCATAGGAATTGGCAATGCGGGCAATGTCGTAAGTGCGCATACGCGTCGCCAGTAGCGACTGATGGCCGTCACGCATGGTCGTGTCGGTAATCAGCGCACGCTTTTCGTTGCGCACCCATTCCGCAAATTTCTTCGGCCCAAGCTGATCCAGACGCTGCTTGGTGCCATCGGCGACCGGCTTGGTGCCGAACCACGGCACACGCGGCTTGGCGGCATCCTTAGCCGGCTTTGCACGCCCCTTGGTCTCGGATGGCCGTTGACCGTCACGTCGGCAATATAGGTCAAAAGCTTGGTGGCGCGATCCTGTCGCTTGACCTGCTCAAATAGCTCCGGCGTCGTGTCGATGAAGCGCGTCGTGTAGTCGTTTGCCTGAAACTTCGGATGATTGATGATCGCTTCGAGGAAGGTAAGATTCGTCGCCACACCGCGGATGCGGAATTCACGTAAGGCGCGATCCATTCGGCGAATGGCTTCCAGAGGCGTTGCGCCTGAGGCGGTCACCTTGACCAGCAACGGATCGTAATAGCGGGTGATGAACGCACCCGAATAGGCCGTACCGCCATCCAGACGGATGCCAAAACCCGATGCCGAGCGATAGGCCTGAATGCGTCCGTAATCAGGAATGAAGTTCTGTTCGGGGTCTTCCGTGGTGATACGGCACTGAAGCGCATGGCCATTGAGGCGAATGTCTTCCTGGCGCGGCACGCCCGATTCCGGTGTGCCGATAGCAAAGCCTTCGAGGATATGGATCTGCGCCTTGACGATATCGATACCGGTCACCTGTTCGGTAACGGTGTGCTCGACCTGAATACGCGGGTTGACCTCGATGAAATAGAACTTGCCGCTATCGGCATCCATGAGAAACTCGACTGTACCCGCGCCGATATAATCTGTGGCATGGGCAATCTTCAGGCCATAGCTTGCCAGCTCCTGACGCTGCACGTCATCGAGATAAGGTGCCGGCGCCCGCTCCACGACTTTCTGGTTTCGCCGTTGGATGGAGCAGTCACGCTCGAAAAGATGGACCGCATTGCCATGGGTGTCGCCCAATATCTGCACTTCGACATGGCGCGCACGTTCAATCAGCTTTTCGAGATAGACCTCATCCTTGCCGAATGCCGCCTTGGCCTCACGCTTGGCTTCCGTGACTTCGCGGGCAAGATCGGCTTCGGCGCGGATGGCGCGCATGCCGCGACCGCCACCGCCCCAGCTCGCCTTCAGCATCAGCGGATAGCCGATTTCTGCCGCAAGCTTCTTCACCTCTTCCATATCATCAGGAAGCGGATCAGTGGCCGGAACTACCGGCACGCCGATTTCGATAGCCAGATTGCGTGCTGCAACCTTGTTGCCAAGGCGGCGCATGGTCTCCGGCTTCGGCCCGATGAAGATAATACCATTTTCTGCACAAGCCTCGGCAAATTCCGGGCTCTCCGACAGAAGGCCGTAGCCGGGGTGGATTGCATCGGTACCCGAAAGCTTGGCGACGCGGATAATCTCGTCAATGGAAAGATAGCTTTCAATCGGGCCAAGATCGTGGTCCAGATGAGGCCCGCGACCGACCTGATAGCTTTCATCGGCCTTGAAGCGATGCAGGGAAAGTTTGTCTTCCTCGGCCCATATAGCCACCGTTTTGAGGCCCAGCTCATTGGCGGCGCGGAATACGCGGATTGCGATTTCAGATCGGTTGGCGACCAGAATTTTCCGGATAGGCTTTGGGGCGAAAGACAAGGCAGATCTCCTAACTGCTATGACAAAGGCGCCATTGCTTAACCTGCAATAGACACAAGCGCAAACAAACTGTGCAACCGGGAGATAAACAAAATGCCCGGCTAAATGCCGGGCAGATTGATGAATTTTGTAGCACTTTATGCTAATATATGAGGCAATTTTACTTCTGGAAGTAATTATACTTGCCGTCTTCACCCTTGCGCCATTCGAACATGACATAGGGCGACAAGCTCGGATCGCCCTTCGCATCGAAGGAGATATCGCCGAGTACCGTCTTGAACGGACCCTTTTCCTTCATCGCGGTGGCGACTTCCTGCGGGTCGTTGTTGCCAGCCACATTGGCGGCATTGACCAGCGACTGCACACCGGCATAGGCGTAGAAGGTGTAGGCTTCCGGCTCAAAGCCCTTGTCACGGAAAGCCTTGATCAGCTCTGCATTGGCCTCGTCGTCACGTGGATCGGGACCGAAAGTGTTCATGACGCCGCCCACAGCATCACCGGCAATCGAGGCCAGTTCGTTCGACACGATGCCGTCACCCGAAATGAACTGCGCCTTGAGGCCCTGGTCGGCCATCTGGCGGATCAGAAGACCGGCTTCCGGGTGCATACCGCCCCAGTAAACGGCGGTGATGCCTGCGGCCTTCATCTTGGAAATCAGCGCCGAGAAATCCTTGTCGCCCTGGTTCACGCCTTCATAAAGCGTTTCCTTCATGCCGTTATCGTTGAGCGACTTCTTGGTTTCGTCGGCAAGGCCCTGACCATAGGGCGTCTTGTCGTGCAGGATGGCAACCTTGCCGTCCTTGTAATTGTCGGCCATGTACTTGCCCGCAACGATGCCCTGCTTGTCATCGCGGCGGCAGGTGCGGAACGTGTTCCACAGTTCCCGCTCGGTAAAGGTCGGGTTTGTGGTGCCGGGCGCGATCATCAGCACGCCGTTTTCAGCATAGATATCCGAAGTCGGGATGCTGACTCCGGAATTGAAGTGCCCGATGACAAACTGAACGCCATCGCCTACGAACTTGTTTGCAACAGAAATGCCCTGCTTCGGGTCGGCAGCGTCGTCGCCATAAACGATGGTGATTTTCTCGCCGTTCATGCCACCATTGGCATTAGCTTCTGCGACTGCCGCTTCGACACCGCGCTTGATCTGCTCACCGAAAGCTGCCTGGCTGCCGGTCAACGGTGCGCCGACGCCGAGTTGGATGTCGGCAAAGGATACGCCGCTCATCGTAACCAGTGCAGAAAGGCAAACGCCGCAGAATAAGGATTTCTTCATTTCAGTTGCTCCCACTAAAACGCATGCCGAAAGCTTGAAACGGTTTTCGGAATACGCGTCAAAATAGTTATTCAGAGCAGCGACCTGACCAGATCAGATAACCGCCATTTTGCAGGCATGAACAGAGACACCTAAGCCGTCGCATAAACCTGTTATTCGAATGGGAGATTGCGTCAGCCCCAGAAACGCAATCGGGCTTGAAACTGCCCGCATTGAAACTGGTCCTCCCACCAGAACGCGACAGCAGACACAGAGAATCTCCCTATGTCTAACCATCAAACTAGATACAATCACGACTAATGGAAAAGTAAAGTAATGATTTCTTCTATATCTTGCTTTTTCGCATGACTTTATGCGGAGCGGAAGCGTGAAAACGAAAATGCCCGGTGCAAAGCCGGGCATTTCCATTAGTCGGGAAAGAATATAAACGAAACTTACTGCTGAACGTAAGTATATTTTCCGTCGGCGCCCTTTTCCCACTTGTACATGACGTAGCCCGGCAGCTTGGGATCGCCCTTCTCATCATAGGACAGGTCGCCGAGCACGGTTTTGAACGGCCCTTTTTCCTTCATAGCCTTAGCGACTTCCTGCGGATCGTTACTGCCTGCAGCCTTGGCGGCCTGGGCAAGTGACTGAACGGCAGCATAGGAATAAAGCGTATAGGCTTCCGGCTCGAAACCGGCATCACGGAACTTTTCACCAGTTCGGCATTGTCCGGGTTGTTGCGTGGATCGGGACCGAAGGTGTTGAGTGTACCTTCCACAGCCGGGCCTGCGATTGAGGCCAGTTCGTTCGACACGATGCCATCGCCCGAGATGAACTGGGCCTTCACGCCCTGATCGGCCATCTGGCGGATGATAAGTCCGGCTTCAGCATGCAGACCACCCCAGTAAACGACTGTCACTCCAGCCTGCTTGAGCTTGGCAATCAGGGCAGAGAAGTCCTTTTCACCAACGTTCACACCTTCGTAGATCGTTTCTTTGGCACCAAGTTCGTTGAGCTTCTTCTTGGTTTCGTCGGCAAGGCCCTGACCATAGGGGTCTTGTCATGAATAACGGCGATCTTCGCATCCTTGAAATGATCGAAGATGTACTGACCAGCAACAATGCCCTGCTGGTCATCACGACCGCAGGTGCGGAATGTGTTCCAAAGGCCTTGTTCGGTATACTGCGGGTTGGTTGCGCCTGGCGATATTTCGAGAATGCCATTCTCGGCATAGACCTGCGATGCAGGAATCGTAACACCGGAATTGAAGTGTCCGATAACGAACTTGACACCATCGGCGGCGAACTTGTTGGCGACCGAAATTCCCTGCTTGGGATCGGACACGTCATCGCCTACGGTAATGGCAATCTTCTCGCCGTTGATGCCGCCTGCGTCATTGACTTCCTTGATCGCGGCTTCAGCACCTTTCTGGATCTGCGCGCCGTAAACAGCATTTGGCCCCGTCACTGGAACGCCAATACCGACGAGTACGTCAGCCCACGCCGAGCCCCGAAAGCCATAACCGCTGCAAGAGCAACGCCTGAGAAAAGCGATTTCTTCATTGTTGAAACTCCCATCATTGTATTTACCCCGATACGATTTTTGCATCGTCTTATTTTCTTGCTGATTACTCAGCAATATCTACGCTGAATCTTATTACTTTCAACGTGATCCAGTAAAAGCTCCGCCGCATGACGGCGAAGCTTTAAAATCATTTTGCCTTCCAGTTGAGAGGCGAAGCTTTTTCATAAAGCCAGCTATATTGCCGCACCATTTGCTTGGTGCGTGTGTAGCGGAAGCCGACCGTGCCTATGATCATCAGTACAATCACATCAACCAGATAGTAGTGCAGCGAAAGCAGCGTGCCCTCAAACAGCGCATAATGGATAAACCGCACGGCTGCGCCCAAAGGAATGAGATAGAGCAGAAGCTGCGGATAGGTGCGCCACGTCGAAGCGCAGGCACGCCCCGTCATCCAGGCGGCCCAGCCGCCCAGCAGACAGGTGATGAGGAAAAACAGCCAGAACGACGATTCTTCGTAGAGAATACCCTGCATGATTTCCTCCTAGTGCCTTCCGCCTTCGAGATAGGCAGCGCGGACTTCCGGATCGGCCAGCAATTCGCGGCCAGCGCCGCTCATGGTGATCGAGCCGTTGACCATCACATAACCGCGGTCTGCGAGCTTCAACGCACCGAATGCGTTCTGTTCAACCAGAAACACCGTCAGCCCCTGTGTGCGGTTCAATTCCTTGATCGCCTCGAAAATCTGCTTCACGATCAGTGGGGCCAAACCAAGCGACGGTTCATCCAGAAGCAGAAGTTTCGGACGCGCCATCAAAGCACGGGCGATCGCCAGCATCTGCTGTTCGCCGCCTGAAAGCGTACCGCCACGCTGGCTCATGCGTTCCTTCAGGCGCGGGAACAGGTCGAACATCAGCTTTACGTCTTCCTCGAAATATTGCTGATTATCGAGGCTTGCGCCCATCTGGAGATTTTCCAGAACCGTCATCCGCGGAAAAATGCGGCGGCCTTCCGGCGACTGCGCAATGCGCAGCTTGGCAATCGTGCGGCGGCATGGATGTAATATCCTTGCCATTGAAGAGAATGCGGCCGGTACGTGCCTTCGGCGAACCGAAGATCGTCATCATAAGCGTCGATTTACCGGCGCCGTTGGCGCCGATCAACGCCACGATCTCGCCCTCGTCGACGGTGAGATCGATGCCCTTGAGGGCGCAAATATTGCCGTAATAGGTCTCGACCTTCTCGACGGCCAGAAGCGGTTGCTTTTTCTGCATGGTTTCAGCCTGCATCATTCGCCTCCCTTCTTGGGCTTCGCGGGAGCCTTGGCGCTTTTCGCGCTGCCTTTGCAGCTCCACCCTTGGCCTTTGCGGGAGCAGTCTTGTGGCTCGTCGGTACATCACCCGATTCAACGCGTTCGGAGAACTCGGTCGCCTGACCGGCAGCGAGCTGCCTGGCCTGCCGACCCAGTCTTCGCGCGCGATACGCCCGTCGAATTCCAGATAGGTTTCAGCTTCCACGATATCCGCTTCACTCCAGGCGGCGATCTGATCAAAATGATAGATACCGTGTTCGTGAAGCTTCTTTTCGTTGACCGCGCCGATGCCCTTGATGAGAGTCAGATTATCGGCCTTGCCGCCGCGTGCCGCCGCCAGACCGCCTGCGAGCGAAGCGCTTCCTGACGGTGCTTCGCCCGTCTCTTCGGCAATTTCTTCCTCGATGGCTTCCTCGGCGAGCTGCGCGGCGACCAGATGTGCCGGATCGGCAACGCCTGGCTTGTCGGCCTCTTCGATCAGTTCCGCGATCTCCTCGTCATCGACGCCGAGATAGGCGGCGATAACGCGCGGATCGTTCTTGACCTCTTCCGGCGCACCATCGGAAATCTTGGTGCCATATTCCAGCACGATCACATGATCGGAGATTTCCATGACCACCGACATGTCATGCTCGATCAGCAGGATCGACGTGCCGGTTTCCTCGCGAATGTCGAGCAGAAGCTTGTTGAGCTCTGCCGATTCACGCGGATTGAGGCCGGCAGCCGGTTCGTCGAGGCAGAGGATTTCCGGCTCGGTGCACATGGCACGGGCTATTTCCAGACGGCGTTGATCGCCATAGGGCAAATCACCTGCCGGATCGTCAGCACGGCCGATCAGATTGATCTTTTCCAGCCAGAAGCGCGCCTTCTCGATGGCTTCCCTGGCTGCCGACTTGTAACCCGGCAGACCGAGAAGGCCGAGGATCGTATAGCCCGACGAGCGCATCAGCGTGTTGTGCTGCGCGACCAGCAGGTTTTCCAGAACGGTAAGCCCCGAAAACAGGCGGATGTTCTGGAAAGTACGCGCCACCTTGGCCTGCTTGGTGATCTGGAAATCGGGCAGGCGCTCCAGCAGGAACTTGTCGCCCGTCTTCCTGTTCATCGTCAACATGCCGCCTGTCGGCTTGTAGAAGCCGGTGATGCAGTTGAAAACCGTGGTCTTACCTGCACCGTTGGGGCCGATGATCGCCGTGATATCCCCTCGCTTCACGTTGAAGCTCAGATCGTTGATGGCGACGAGACCGCCAAAGCGCATCGACAGATGCTCGACCTGAAGGATCGTGTCTTTCTTAGTGTTACCCAATTCGGTTTTAGCAGACGCAGTGCCAGACATAGTGCTTATCTCCGCCATCAGCCGTGCCCTTCCTTGGTAAAGGCACCTGACACCATCTTCTTCTCATGCAGGAAGGCACTGGGTTCTCGACTTCCGACGAAACCACGCGGCTTCCAGACCATGACCACCACCATGGCGATACCGAAGATGAGCATACGGTAGAGTTCCGGTGTGAAATCCGGCCCGAAAATTGCTTTCAGGAAGCTCATTTCGCGCAGGATTTCCGTGCCGCCGATCATGACAATCGCAGCAATGGCGATACCGACCAGCGACCCCATGCCGCCAAGTACGACGATGGCGAGAATGACGGCGGATTCGAGGAACACGAAGGATTCAGGGCTGACGAAGCCCTGACGTGCCGCAAAGAAGGAACCGGCAAAACCACCGAACATCGCGCCCGTGGCAAAGGCCGTGAGCTTGGTGGTGGTCGTGTTGATGCCGAGCGAACGGCAGGCGATTTCGTCTTCACGCAACGCTTCCCATGCGCGGCCAACTGGCATACGACGCAGACGGATGGTGACCCAGGCCGTCAGCAGGGCAAGCAGAAGGATGACGTAATAGAGGAAGAACTTGTAGTGTGCCGCTGAGAAGGTGAGACCGAAATGCGCAGCAAAACCGTCCTTGCTGGCATTGAAAGGCAGGCCGAAGAAGGTTGCCTTGGCAATACCGGAAACACCGAATGTGCCGCGGGTGACATCGGTCCAGTTGATGAGAACCAGGCGGATGATTTCACCGAAAGCCAGTGTCACAATGGCAAGATAATCGCCGCGCAGACGCAAGACTGGAAAGCCAAGAATGACGCCCCAAGTCGCGGCGAGAATACCGGCTATAGGCAGCAGCATCCAGAAGGACAGGCCGAAATAGGCCGACAGCAGCGCATAGGAATAAGCACCGACGGCATAGAAGGCCACATAACCCAGATCGAGAAGACCGGCGAGGCCTACCACGATGTTGAGGCCCCAGGCCAGCATCACATAGATGAGAATCTGGACGCCGAAATTGTCGACCCATTTGAGCGACCCCTGCCAGCCGAGAAAGCCGACAATCAGGATCGGGTAAACGAAAAGAAACGCAACGCCAAGACGCGAAAAATTGCGGCGCACGAAAGACGGGCTTTCGACCGAAACGGTCTGCTGCTTGCTCTTGGCAAGCTTGCGCGCTTCCAGCCAGGGTTGAGCGAAAGCGACGAACAGAAAGCGGCCAATGGCAGCAATTACGACGATAACGGCCAACGCACCCCAGCGCTGTTGCAGCACCAGTTCATTATTGATGTTCTGATCGGTCTTGAAACCGATGATGAGGCAGAAGAGGCCCAGAGCCAGAAGACCGGCGAAGAACCCTTCACGAATGGCCCGGCCAAAAGGAATCCGGGCGTGAACTCGACTGTGCAGCCATGATTAAACCTTTTCGACTTCAGGTCGGCCAAGAATGCCGGACGGCATGAAGATCAGCACGATGGCGAGGATCGAGAACGCAGCAACGTCCTTGTAGTCGATCGAGAAATACGCCGACCACAATGCCTCGATGAGACCGATGAGCAACCCACCAACCACAGCCCCGGCAGCGATCCGATGCCGCCCAGAACAGCCGCCGTGAACGCCTTGACGCCAGGGATGAAACCGTCGGCAAAGGAAATCACGCCATAGAAGGAAAGATAGAGCGTACCGGCCACCGCCGCGAGCATCGCCCCATCACGAAGGTGAGCGAAATGACACGGTCGACATTGATGCCGAGAAGCGCCGCCATCTTGCGATCCTGCTCACAGGCACGCTGCGCGCGACCAAGCGAGGTGCGATTGACGATATACCAGAAGATCGTCAGCAGCACCGCCGTCACCACGATGACCACGATCTGCTTCAGCGAAATCGTCACATTGGTGCCAAAGATATTGTAGGAACCGTTCAACAGCTGAGGCACCGGCTTGTTGCGCGGCCCCTGCGTCACCTGAACGAAATTCGACAAGGCAATCGACATGCCGATAGCCGTGATCAGCGGTGCGAGGCGGAACGAACCACGCAGCGGCCGGTAGGCCACGCGCTCGATCGTCCAGCTCCACAACCCCGTCAGCAACATGGCGACGATCATCATCAGAAGAAGCATCAGCGCAATTGGCAATGCCCCAATAAAGGTTGTGATGATGAGAAAACAATCAGCGCCATGAAGGCACCGAGCATGAAGACATCGCCATGAGCAAAGTTGATCATGCCGATAATGCCATAGACCATCGTGTAACCGATGGCGATCAGGCCATAGATCGAGCCGAGCGCGAGCCGTTGATCACCTGCTGGAAGAAATATTCCATCGAGAAGCCACCCATTTTACCGCCCGGGATTTTTGACGCATCTTTATTTCGTGCGCCTTCATTTTCTCCCGGCTATTTACACCTAACGGCTGTATAGAGGAATGCAACCCCTTTGTCTCAGACAAAAGACTAAAGGCATCATTCCTCCACAAACTAGTTATGTCCCCTACTAAACGTCCTGTATATGTTCTTTTCTCCTACCCAGGACGCCTTATTCCACATTTTTGCATGGCCCGAAAGCCAAAAATTGGGAGTCGGCGCTAAAACGCCGACCGTACCCACTTTACGCGACCGTGAACCCATGCGCAAAGGGATCGCGGTCGTCGATGAAGATCGTATTATATCCCGTCATGCGCGCCCAGCCTGCAATTGAAGGGATAATCGCTGGTAATGTGCGGTCCTGGCCTGCCACTTCCGTCGCACGCTCCACGCGGCCATGGAAAAGCGACCCGATGATGGATTCATGCACGAACTCATCGCCGGGCCTTAATTTACCCTTGGCGGCCAATTGTGCCATGCGTGCAGACGTACCGGTTCCGCACGGCGAACGGTCGATTGCCTTGTCGCCGTAGAAAACTGCGTTGCGGGCATGCGCTTCCGGATGTTTCGGCTTCCCGGTCCACAAAATGTGGCTCAAACGATTGATATCGGGCAGCTGCGGATGCTCGAACTTGTACTTCTCATTCAGCCGCTCACGCAGGATCGGGCTCCACGCGATCAACTGCAGCGCGGAATAATCTTCCATGTCCGTGTAATTTTCTTGCGGCTCGACGATAGCATAGAAATTGCCGCCATAAGCCACATCGACCTTGATGCTTCCAAGGTCAGGGCATTCAACTTCGAGTCCTTCGGCATAAAGGAAAGCCGGAACATTAGTCAGACGCACGCGCTCGACATACTGGCCGTTCTGCTCATATTCGATTGCTACCAGACCGGCAGGCGTATCGAGATTGAGCTTGCCCGGCGTCTTTGGCGTCACCAGCCCCTGCTCTATCGCCATCGTAACGGTTCCAATGGTGCCGTGACCGCACATCGGCAGACAGCCGGATGTCTCGATGAACAGCACCGCGACGTCGCAATCGGGGCGCGTTGGCGGATAGAGAATGGAGCCGGACATCATGTCGTGACCGCGCGGTTCGAACATCAGGCCGGTGCGGATCCAGTCATAGTCGCGCAGAAAATGCGCCCGCTTTTCCATCATGGTCGAACCTTCGAGGTTCGGCCCGCCACCGGCCACCAGACGCACGGGATTGCCGCATGTATGTCCGTCGACGCAGAAGAAGGAATGTCTTGCCATGATGGTCAGTTCCGAAAACGTTGTGGCTTGAAAGGTTCAATGTCGATTGCAGGCGCAGAACCGGTGATGAGATCGCGGATGAGCTGTCCGGTCGCAGCCGATTGCGTGAGGCCAAGATGGCCATGGCCGAAGCCGTAGTAAATATTGCCGCCCGCCGAAGCCCGGCCAATGACCGGCACGGAATCCGGCATGGATGGCCGGTAGCCCATCCATTGCCGCCCGCCCTCGGTGCGCAGCCCGGCAGGAACATGGACGCTTTCTTCAACATGGCTTCGGATCGCGCAAAATTGGGCGGCAGGTCCAGTCCGCCAAATTCCACCGCACCACCGACACGCAGTCCCGTTTCCATGGGCGTCACCACGAAACCGTGGCCCGGGAATGTCAGCTGCCGCTTCACGTCGAAACCGCCGACCGGCAATGTCGTATTGTAGCCGCGCTCCGTGTCGAGCGGCACCACATCGCCAAAACCCTTGGCGAGATCGCGCGACCATGCGCCTGCCATCAACACAAGATGCGCGGCGCTGATTTCAGTCCCGTCCTCGAGACGAACGCTCGCTCCGCCATTGCCCGGCCTTGCATTCGTGACCCGGGCCTGAAGGAAACGTGCGCCCTTGCTTTCGGCATAGGCCCAGATCGCCTTGCCGAACAGCTTGGGATCACTCACATTCTTCCAGCCGGGAACGAAAGTTCCGGCAACAAAACGCGGGCTCAGCCCCGGCTGCAATTCGGCAAGCCGGTTGCCGCGCACGTGCTCATAGGCAATGCCCGCCTGTTCGCGAACGTCCCAACCGGGCTGCGAGGCGGCAAGCTCGGCCTCGCTTTCATAAAGCTCCAGATTGCCGTTCTCGCGCAGACGGTCACGCAAGCCCGCGCGGTCGATCAGCGCCATCATCTCGCTGCCTGCAAGGCGCATGATATCGGCCTGTGCTATCGCGGTTTTCGCCAATGCGTCCGCGCTGCTTGCGCGCCAGAACCGGTAAAGCCACGGCACCATCTTTGGAAAATAAGAAGGACGGATCGTAAACGGACCAAGCGGGTCCATCAGCCAGCCCGGCACCTTGCGCATGACGCCCTTGGAGGCCAGCGGAAGAATATCGGAAAATGCCAGCGCCGCCGCATTGCCCGAACTGGTTTCCTCACAAATACCGCTTCTATCGACGACCAGAACCTGACGCCCAGCCTCGGCAAGCAAGGCTGCCGTTGCAACACCGACAATACCGCCGCCGATAATGAGAATATCCTGCTGACCCTGCGGATCGGATTTCATCTTGCGCGGCTCCCTCCGGATTTATCTTGCCATCGTCTTGTCAAAAGCCGGACATTTCGATGCTTCGAGCATATACATTCTAGACTGTTTCAATGCCGGTTACCCGGTTCTGTCCATCAATTTTTCGGAATGACTCTGTGCTGAAACTTTGCCATCGCGTGAAAAGCCACAAAGACAAAGTTAGCGGTCAGCAAACGAAATCACCTCATATTGATATATCAGAGATATATCTATAGGATTAAACTATGTCAATCGTCGTAACTACAGGGCATGGACAGGCATGGAAGACACGAACGTTCGAGACAGGCTGACGCGGAACCCGGCAAACATGCCGCTGGCGACCATGGACAGCTGGGGCAGCGAAAGCCTGGCCGAGCAGACCTATCGTATTCTGGAACGCTCGATCGTCACACTGGAACTGGAGCCGGGAACGGTTGTCAATGAGCGCACGTTGATCGAACTGACCGGCATGGGCCGTACACCGATGCGCGAGGCGATCCAGAGGCTTGCCTGGGAAGGTCTCGTGGAAGTACGTCCGCGTTCGGGCATCGCCATTGCAGCCATCGACCCGAAGGATTTCATCAAGGTGCTGGACGCCCGTGAGGGTGTCGAGCGCGTCCTGGCGCGCGATGCGGCACGTTTCGGCAGTTCGCGCGACTATGAACGCCTTGAAGCAGCCGCTGCAGCCATGCGGCAGGCTATCCCCACCGAAGACGTCTCGCTGTTTCTCGATGCGGACAAGGCATTCGACATTGTTCTGGGTGCGGCAGCAAGCAATCCCTACGCCGCGCGTATTGCAGCCCCTTGCAAACCCATAGCCGCCGCTTCTGGTTCCGCCTGCGTCCATCGACGGGAATATCCGGCTCGGCCAATGCGCATGCGACGCTGATCGAGGCGATCATTTCGCGCAATCCGGACAAGGCCAGCGATACGGCCAGCGAACTGATGGCTTATCTGCGCACCCTTGCTCCGTGATATCCGCCGTGCGCCGAAAAACTTTCAGCCTGCCCGCACCGATCTCCGCTTTCGCTCACCGGTCCTGATACCCGCGACCGTCGCGGGACCGGTATCGAAAACCAGCCCGTCATCGGTGTTGATGCCATTCAAAGCCCGTACATAGACATGACATATCCCGCCCTCCATATCCTTCGCCTGGACCGAAATTATGGATAGAATAGCGCATAAACCGACAGCCGCTTGAGGTAAATACTGCATCAGTCGCACTCCCGCCAGGATTGCTTCAAGATTGATGACGGCGCCAGTTGACCGCTTGGTTGCGACCGAAAAATGGCATGATATGTCTGATTTCGAGTCACCGTTTCACGAAAATGCGATTGCTAAAACAAAAGCCGAAGCGTGAACTCCGGCTTTATTGCATTGCTGGAAATGATGCCCGCTCAATGGGTCTTGTTCATCGAATCCGACATTTTACGGAGCACATTGAGCGCAATGCTCAACTCTTCATCGCTTACGCCTTCAAGAAGATCCTCCCGAACGTCACCAGCAAGTTTCACAACCTGCTCAGCCAGAATCTTTCCTTCCGCCGTCATCACCACACGCTTGGCGCGGCGATCACCCTGAACTGTCTGCCGTTCAATAAACGACTGGCGCTCCAGACCGTCGAGCAAGCGCACCATGGTCGCATTCTCAATTTCCAGTGCCTCCGCCAGTTCCTTTTGGTAGAGGCCTTCCTGTTCGATCAGGGCAAGCAAGGTGCGTGCCCGAGCCAGTGTCAGGCCACGTTCTTTCACACGTGCGTCGAAGACAGTGCGAAGTTTGCGATTAACCTTTGCCATGGCATCAATCATTTCAGCTCTCAGATCTGCCGTATCCATGCCAACCGCCTTATATATTAGTAAACTAATGATTGTGGATTTGGATAAATCGCCGACGAACTATTTTCAAGCGAACTTCCTGAACTCACGCAAGCGTGATGGGATTTGGAGCATTTCCAGCAAAATGGGCAGCGCCTGGGCGGGGAAATCAGTCCACTGGACCGATTTTAGAGCATGTCCCCGAAAGCAGGAACAGGCTTTGGAATAAAGACATGCTCAAAAACAAAGGGATAGAGCATCTCCGCTGTTTCAATCAAAACACGAAATGCTCCAGCGCCTGGATGACAGATATGCGAACAAATTCAGCGCTATAAGGGGCTGAAAAGAAAAAGCGGGCAAAGCCCACTTTTCTCATAAAACAATAGAGCACTGCCGATCAGGCAGGCATGATCGTTCCCTGAAGCGTCATCAGCGATGCAGGAAGATTTCTGCCTTGGTGCGATGTTCGTTCGACGAAGCGTCGTCCAGAGCCTTACGGGCATGTTCGATGCGGCGCTGAATATCTGCCGGATCGATATCGTCCACATGGGTCGCCGATTCGGCCAGAACGGTGCAGCCCTGCGGGGTGATATCAGCAAAACCGCCGAAGACCACATAAGAGTCGGACTTGCCGTCGGCAAGCTTCACCGAAACGACACCCGGCATGATCGTCGTCATCAGCGGCGAATGACCGGCGAGAGCCGTCAGATAGCCTTCGCTACCCGGAATGACGACTTCCGTCACCTGCGCGGAAAGCAGGAGCCGTTCAGGCGACACGAGTTCGAATTGGAAAGCGAGCCATGGTTCTCACTTGAATTCAAAAGCACGATCCCGAAAGCTAAAGCGGTTTTCAGAACATGCTTAAACAAAATGATTGGCTTTCACGGCGGGCCTTTCGGCCCACCGGGAAATTCAATTCATCAAGCAGCTTCTGCTGCCAGCTTCTTGGCCTTCTCGAGAGCTTCCTCGATGCTGCCGACCATATAGAAGGCAGCTTCCGGAAGATGATCGTAATCGCCAGCGCAAAGGCCCTTGAAGCCCTTGATGGTGTCGGCGAGGTCGACCAGCTTGCCCGGTGCACCTGTGAAGACCTCAGCAACGAAGAACGGCTGCGACAGGAAGCGTTCGATCTTACGAGCGCGGGCAACGGTGAGCTTGTCTTCTTCAGACAGTTCGTCCATGCCCAGGATCGCGATGATGTCCTGGAGCGACTTGTAGCGCTGCAGAACCGACTGAACCTGACGGGCAACGGCGTAGTGTTCTTCACCGACGACCTTCGGGTCGAGCATGCGCGACGTGGAGTCGAGCGGGTCAACGGCCGGATAGATACCCTTTTCAGCGATCGAGCGCGACAGAACGGTCGTTGCGTCCAAGTGGGCAAACGACGTTGCCGGCGCCGGGTCGGTCAAGTCGTCGGCAGGCACGTAAATGGCCTGAACCGAGGTGATCGAGCCCTTGGTCGTCGTCGTGATGCGTTCCTGCATGGCGCCCATGTCGGTTGCCAGCGTCGGCTGATAACCCACGGCGGAAGGAATACGGCCGAGAAGAGCCGACACTTCCGAACCTGCCTGCGTGAAGCGGAAGATGTTGTCCACGAAGAATAGAACATCCTGGCCCTGGTCGCGGAAGTTTTCAGCAACCGTCAGACCAGAGAGCAACGCGGGCGCGCGCACCCGGAGGCTCGTTCATCTGACCGTAAACGAGGGCAGCCTTGGAGCCTTCGCCGCCGCCGAGCTTGTTCACGCCCGATTCGATCATTTCGTGGTAAAGGTCGTTGCCTTCACGAGTACGCTCACCGACGCCTGCGAACACGGGTAACCGCCGTGCGCCTTGGCGACGTTGTTGATCAGTTCCATGATGAGAACGGTCTTACCGACGCCCGCACCGCCGAAGAGGCCGATCTTACCGCCTTTGGCGTAAGGAGCCAGAAGGTCGACGACCTTGATGCCCGTCACCAGAATTTCGGCTTCCGTCGACTGCTCGATATATTCCGGAGCGTTCTGGTGGATGGCGCGGGTTGCCGTGGTCTTGATCGGACCGGCTTCGTCAACCGGCTCGCCGATGACGTTCATGATACGGCCGAGCGTTTCGACGCCAACCGGAACCATGATCGGTTCACCGGTGTCGCGCGCTTCCTGACCGCGAACGAGACCTTCGGTCGCGTCCATGGCGATGGTGCGCACGGTGTCTTCGCCGAGGTGCTGGGCGACTTCGAGAACCAGACGATGGCCTGATTGTCGACTTCAAGCGCGTTCAGGATCAGCGGCAGCGGCCTTCCGGGAACTTGACGTCGACGACAGCGCCGATGACCTGCGTGACATGGCCGATTGCGCCGGCTGCTGTTGCCTTGGGGGCGGCAGACTTGGCTGCTGCGGTGGTCTTAGGCGCCGCTTTTTGGCGGCGCCTTCGCCGCTGGCTTTGCTTCGGCCGCGGCGGTAGTTTTCGGGGTCGCTGCTTTTGCCATCGATCCTTACCTTCCGTTGGCATGATCCCGAAAAGTTGCAGACCTTTCGGAAAATCATGCGGTAAACCAAATTCTATTTCGCCGCATTTATGCGACGCCAGATGTTTCCATCTGGCTGCAAAATGCTCTAGAGCGCTTCCGCACCCGAAATAATTTCGATCAGTTCCTTGGTGATCTGCGCCTGACGCTGGCGGTTATACGTGATCGACAACTTGTTGATCATGTCGCCCGCATTGCGCGTCGCATTATCCATCGCGCTCATCTTCGCGCCCATCTCGCCCGCAACATTTTCCAAAAGAGCACGGAAAATCTGGACCGAGATATTGCGCGGGATCAGCGTCGACAGGATCGCCGCAGGATCAGGTTCGTATTCGTAAATCGCGTCGCCTGAGGTCTCCGCACCCTCGCTGTCACCAGCCGAAGCCGGGATCAGCTGCTGTGCGGTCGGGACCTGGGAGATCACCGACTTGAATTCGGAGTAGAACAGCGTGCAGACGTCGAACGCGCCTTCTTCGAACAGCTTGATGATCTTGTGCCCGATCTGGTCGGCATGCACAAAAGCGAGCTGCTTGACTTCGCGCAGATCGACATGATCGACCAGCAGGCTGGCGAATTCGCGACGCAGAATATCCGCGCCCTTCTTGCCGACCGTGATGATCTTGACCGTCTTGCCTTCGGCGAGGAGCTTGCGGGCATGATCGCGTGCCAGACGCGCGATCTGGCTGTTGAAACCGCCGCAAAGGCCACGTTCAGCGGTGCAGACGACGAGCAGATGCACGTCGTCCTTGCCCGTACCAGCCATCAAGGCCGGCGCATCTTCGCCGGTTACGTTCTGCGCGATGTTTGCGAGAACGGCACCCATGCGCTGCGAATAAGGCCTTGCGGCTTCCGCAGCTTCCTGGGCACGGCGCAGTTTCGCCGCGGCGACCATCTGCATCGCCTTGGTGATCTTCTGCGTCGCCTTGACCGAGGCGATACGGTTTCTCAGATCCTTTAGTGAAGGCATCCGTTCATCCCGTCACAAAATTCAAGCGAAAGACTTGGCGAACGCGTCGATCGCTGCCTTGAGCTTGGCCTTGAGGTCATCGGTAATGGCTTTCTCGTTGCGAATGCCGTCGAGCACGTCCTTGTGCTCAGTGCGCAGCGAAGCGAGAAGGCCTTCTTCGAACTTGCCAACCTGGTTGACAGCAAGCTTGTCGAGATAGCCGTTAACACCGGCGTAAATCACGGCAACCTGCTCTTCCGTCTTCAGCGGCGAGAACTGCGGCTGCTTCAGGAGTTCGGTCAGGCGTGCACCACGGTTCAGAAGGCGCTGCGTTGCAGCGTCAAGATCGGAACCGAACTGGGCGAAAGCAGCCATTTCGCGATACTGGGCAAGCTCGCCCTTGATCGAACCGGCAACCTGCTTCATGGCCTTGATCTGAGCCGAAGAACCAACGCGCGAAACCGACAGACCGACGTTCACAGCCGGACGGATACCCTGATAGAACAGATTGGTTTCGAGGAAGATCTGGCCGTCGGTGATCGAGATCACGTTGGTCGGAATAAAGGCCGAAACGTCGTTGCCCTGCGTTTCGATGACCGGCAGAGCCGTCAGCGAACCAGCGCCGTTTTCGTCGTTGAGCTTTGCAGCGCGCTCGAGAAGACGGGAGTGCAGGTAGAAAACGTCGCCCGGATAAGCTTCGCGGCCCGGAGGACGACGGAGCAGAAGCGACATCTGGCGGTAAGCAACAGCCTGCTTGGACAGATCGTCATAGCCGATGAGGGCGTGCTGGCCATTGTCACGGAAATATTCGCCCATCGCGCAGCCCGCAAACGGTGCGAGATACTGCATCGGGGCCGGATCGGAAGCGGTAGCCGCGATAACGATGGAATATTCCAGGGCGCCGCGTTCTTCGAGAACCTTCACGAACTGCGCAACGGTCGAACGCTTCTGGCCGACGGCGACGTAAACGCAGAACAGCTTGTCCTTGTCCGGACCATTGTCATGGATCGGCTTCTGGTTCAGGAAGGTGTCGAGGATGATGGCGGTCTTGCCGGTCTGGCGGTCACCGATGACCAGCTCGCGCTGGCCGCGGCCAACCGGGATCAGGGCGTCGATGGCCTTGAGACCCGTCGACATCGGTTCATGAACCGACTTGCGCGGGATGATGCCGGGAGCCTTGACGTCGACGCGGCGGCGTTCCTTGGCCTTGATCGGGCCCTTGCCGTCGATCGGATTGCCGAGAGCGTCAACAACGCGGCCGAGCAGTTCCGGACCGACCGGAACGTCGACGATCGCGCCAGTACGCTTGACGATGTCGCCTTCCTTGATGTCGCGGTCGGCACCGAAGATAACGACGCCGACATTGTCGCTTTCAAGGTTCAGCGCCATGCCGCGAATACCGCCAGGAATTCGACCATTTCACCAGCCTGAACATTGTCCAGACCATAGACGCGGGCGATACCGTCGCCAACGGACAGAACCTGACCGACCTCGGAGACCTCAGCCTCCTTGCCGAAGTTCTTGATTTGCTCTTTCAGGATAGCGGAAATTTCCGCGGCGCGGATGTCCATCAGCCGACCTCTTTCAGTGCAAGCTTGAGAGAAGAAAGTTTAGTGCGAAGGGACGTGTCGATCTGACGCGAACCCATCTTGACGATAAGACCGCCGAGGATCGACGGATCGACGGTGACATTGATCGTCACGTCCGCCGGCCACGCCCTTCAGCGTTGCCTTCAATTCGTTCTGCTGCGCAGCTCAGTTCGTGCGCGGAGATGACATCGGCGGAGATTTCGCCGCGATGTTCGGCAGCAATCTTGCGGAAAGCGGCGATGATGCCCGGCAGCGCGAAGAGGCGGCGGTTGCGCGCAACGACGCGCAGGAAATTTCCGACCAGACCCTTGATGCCCGCCTTGTCGGCAAGGGCGCCGATGGCGTGAAGCTGGTCTTCCGAAGAAAACACCGGACTGGAGATCAGCCGCTTGAGGTCTTCGCTTCCGCTCAGAAGCGCCTCGAAACGGTCAAGATCTTTTCCACAGCTGCAACGGATTTCGCGTCGAGCGCGAGCTCGAAAAGAGATCCGGCGTAACGCTGTGCGACACCTGAAATGAGCGAAGACGTTTCAGCCACGAACAACCTGCTCTCTACGTTGAAACCATCCTTTTGGGACCCAATCTTGTTCAGGACACCAAGCTGATGATTTTATTGAATGTTTTCGGAAAACCACTGACGCGCGAGCACGTCAACACCGAAATGTGATTGCCGTCTAGCATAGACGAACAGGACTCGCAACACGCGATCCGGCACTTTTGTGTAAGATTTGCCGCCTTTCGCGGTCAAAAAGTCGCATCCGCCACAACGAGGCTGCCTTCCATCACGCGGGCTGCACGCCTGACGTGCAGGACCGAGCCATTTCCGGTCAGGAAACGAAGCCGAAAGCATAGAGGAGTGGACCGGCTGCAAGCATGAATTCAACCAGTGCTGCGAAACTGCCATAGAACCGCCCGCCTGTCGGCCCGCCCTTGCGCCCGCCTGCGTCCGACATCATCGAAATAAAGCGTCCGAACAACGCAAATCCCCAAACGGAACCCAACACGACCCAAAGGAATGGCTGAGCGAAAACGAGGCATCCGAGTCCCACACCGAGATAAGGCCCCGCCAGCGTTGCGCGGATGGAACCGTAACCTTCTGGGCGACCGTTGATCGGCTGGAGCCGCAGCAGCTTCATGGTAATGCCGGGCGCAAAAGCATGACAAGACCGGCAAGCGCCGTCACGACGGCAGAACTCCAGGCAAGCCATTCTCCGGTGGTGGTGGGAAGATAGAATTCCATCGCGATCGCCCTCAATATGAACAGAACGGCTATAAACCAGTTTTGCGCAAACGAAAACTGATCGCACCATCCGAACGCAACTGGCAATCAGGTGTATACCTGAAATTCCAGCGAAATCGCCAAGAAATTCAGACGTATAAACCGAGCCGTCAGCGCGGTGGCGAACCGCGAATCGCAATGATACGAGCCAATAGAGACCGGAGAAAAGGATGGCTATCGCGCCGATCGCCCATATGATCCAAAGTGCTGGAACGAGCAGACTATGCAGCAATCCTATCCCTGAACCTGCAACCTGGTCCAGCTTGAACACATCCAGCAGCGCGGTCGCTTCTTTGCCGATCAAGCTTTTGCCGGTCTCGGCCAATGCCGGTCCATTACCGCTGACCCAGACAATCACGGCATCCGAGACGTAGTAGGCAAACCACATCAGCACTGTCCAGATGACCAGTCCAACAAGGGCAACCAGCCAGAAACCGGGGCCATTATTCGAAGAAGATCGCGTTTGATGAGCAGGACTAATTCTCATTGGTTTCGAGCCTCATGGAACCTTGGAGGCTAAGTCTGCATCCTCTAGCGACTAGAGAAGCAAGCTATTTTTTCGCACCTGCTGCGACAGCAGTACGGCCTAGTGTGGCTTTGAATCCGGAATTCGTACGCAACCTCACTCCTGAGTGAGACGAATTTCGGGTTCGCACACTAGAGGAAGCTTTGCGGATCGATATCCACCTGTACGCGGATCGAGCCTTTTTCCTTGGGTGCCGCCGCCAGAAGTGCACGGATAAATCCTTGAATATCAGCGCGTTTCGTTCCGTGCACCAGAATGCGGAAACGGTGTCTTCCCCTTACGAGCGCCAAGGGAGCTTCGGCAGGTCCGAGCACGGAAATCTCCGAAGATGAAGGCGCCGCGCGACGAAGCGCACGCGCATGATTTTCCGCATCGGGCCGGTTGTCGGCAGAGATGATCAGCGCAGCAAGCCGCCCGAAAGGCGGCAAAGCGCTTCGCTCACGCTCCTCGATTTCACGGGCATAGAATGCGTCCGCATCGCCGCTGACGATTGCCCGCATCACCGGATGATCCGGCTGGTAGGTCTGGATGAGGCCGAGGCTCTTGCGACCAGTTCGGCCGGCACGTCCCGTCACCTGATTAAGAAGCTGGAAGGTACGCTCAGCGGCGCGCGGATCGCCATTGGCAAGCCCCAGATCGGCATCGACGACGCCCACCAACGTCATGTTGGGAAAGTTGTGCCCTTGGCAACAAGCTGCGTGCCGATAACGATATCCGCCTCGCCCTTTGCGATAGCGTCGAGTTCCAGCCGCAGCCGCTTCACGCCGCCCGCCATATCCGACGAAAGAACTATGATTCGCGCCTCGCTGAAAGTTGCCGCCACTTCTTCTGCGATGCGTTCCACACCCGGACCGCAGGCGACCAGATGATCAAGCGTGCCGCATTCAGGGCAGGCTTCCGGCACCGGTTCATGATAGCCGCACTGATGGCACATCAGCTGCCCGCGAAAACGATGCTCTACCAGCCAGCGAACATTGCGGACACTGGAAACGATGACCGCAGACACGGCAAAGCGTAAGGGGTGCATAGCCTCGCCGGTTGAGGAACAGAAGCGCCTGCTCGCCGCGTTCCACCGTCTTGCCGACAGCTTCGGTCAGTGCAGGCGACAGAAACCGGCCCGGCGGCGGTGGCGAACGCCGCATGTCGATGGTCTTCAAATCGGGCAGAGCCGCTTCCGCATAACGACCATAAAGCGATTCGCTTGTAGCGCCCCTGCTCCGCATTGACCTGACTTTCGATGGACGGCGTGGCCGAAGCCAAGACCACCGGGAAACCGCTGATATGACCGCGCACCACTGCCATGTCGCGCGCATTGTAGAAAACACGATCTTCCTGTTTGTAAGCCGGATCATGTTCTTCATCGACGACGATCAGCCCCAGCTCTTTGAAGGGCAGAAAAAGCGCCGACCGCGCGCCTGCCACAACCCGCACCGTACCCTCGGCAATCTGTCGCCAGACGCGCTCCCGGGTGCGGGGGCAAGGTCAGAATGCCATTCGGCGGGCTTCGCCCCAAAACGGTCATGGAACCGGTCGAGAAACTGCTGCGTAAGCGCGATTTCAGGCAGGAGAATCAGCACCTGCCTGCCTTGCTCGATCGCCTTTGCGACGGCTTCGAAATAGACCTCGGTCTTGCCCGATCCGGTCACGCCGTCGAGCAGCGAAACCGAAAAACAATCGGCTTCGACGGCTTCCGACAGCATTTCAGCGGCTGCCTGCTGGTCTTCAGAAAGCGTAGCCCGCGCATAGTCGATATCCGGCTTTGCCACCACGGCTGGCGGCGGCAGCATGACTTCTTCAAAAATGCCTTGTGTCTTCAGCCCGTCCACGACCGTCATGGAGACACCCGCCGCATGGGCAAGGCCGGATCGGGTCCAGGCAAGCCCATCACGAGCAAGCTCCATCACCCGCGCACGTGCTTCGGTCATGCGCTCCGGCTCGCTGCCGGAATAGCGAAGGCCCGGCACCGGCGGCTCGGGATCGAAGGCGGCAGGCACACGCAGGATCATGCGCGCCACCATGCCGGGCGGCGACAGCGTGTAGTCGGCGGCCCAGCGCATGAAGCGCAGCATGTCGCCCCCACCGGCGGACAGTCGAAAACCTCTGAAATCTCCCGCAATTTCCTGGCGTCAACGGCATCGGTCTCGCCCTCGCAGACGATCCCCGCAACTTCCCTTGGTCCCAACGGCACGCGCACGATCGATCCGGGCTGGACGTTCATGCCCGGCGGAACCATATAAGAATAAGGCCGCATCGCGGGCATGGGCACGAGCACGGGAACGACCCGTGGTGCGAGCTCCGGAAACAGACTGGAAATATCGTGCGAATCTTTCGACATGATCGCGTGACCTTGGCGCGGCTTTGCGCTAAAGAAAAGCCACCTTCCGGGAATTAAATGGTTTTAAATTCCTCAAATCCACCCGCGCTCATTATGGAGGAACGCTGTTATGAAGTTTTTCGTGGACACTGCGGACGTCAAGGAAATCCGCGAGCTCAATGATCTTGGGCTGGTCGATGGCGTGACCACCAACCCGTCCCTTATTCTGAAGTCGGGTCGTGACATTATCGAAGTTACCAAGGAAATCTGCAACATCGTCAAGGGCCCGGTTTCCGCCGAGGTTGCCGCGACCGAGTATGAGCAGATGATGAAGGAAGCAGCCGTCATCGCCAAGATTGCTGACAATATCTGCATCAAGCTGCCCGTCACCCTCGACGGACTGAAAGCCTGTAAGGCCCTGTCGTCGGAAGGCCACAAGGTCAACATGACGCTCTGCTTCTCGGCCAATCAGGCGCTTCTGGCAGCCAAGGCGGGCGCGACCTTCATTTCGCCGTTCATTGGCCGTCTGGACGACACCGGCATCAACGGCATGGAACTGATTGCCGAAATCCGCACCATTTATGACAATTACGATTTCCGCACCGAAATTCTTGCCGCTTCGGTTCGTACCGTCAATCACGTCAAGGAAGCAGCACTCATCGGCGCTGATGTCGTGACCGCGCCTCCGGCAACGCTCAAGGCACTGGTCAAGCATCCGCTGACCGACAAGGGCCTCGAAACCTTCCTCGCCGATTGGGCGAAGACCGGCCAGAAGATCGCCTGATCGACGATTTCCAGCAAGATGTAAAAGGCGGGCCATCGGCTCGCCTTTTTATATTTCGCCAGGCACGACACTGAAGCCAAACAAAAACGGCGCTCGAAAGCGCCGCTTTTCCATTTCAGATGAAAGAAATATCAGAGCTTCGACATTTTCATCGCCAGCGCGAGGAATATCTGTTCGGCCAGTTCTTCCGCAGCGCGCTTGCGTGCATCGCGTTCGGCACGCAGGTTCGCGAATTCCTGACGCGGACGGTCGAAGGATGCACCAACCGTGCGGGTGCCTGTGGCAAGCGGCTTGCCATCCTTGTCACGCAGAACAAAGTTCGATGTCGCCTTGACGATACCTGCGGATGGGCGGCCCGTGCGGTCGGTCTGATCGCCAATGTCCACGCTTACGGCAGAAATCGTGCTGCTGCTCAGACCGAGACCAAGCCGATAGGTCGGATTGGCCGGTTCACCGGCACCCCGCCAAGCAGGAAGATCAGGCGATTACGGACCTGCTGCTGAAACACATCGCCAGCCGGATCGATTGCCACCGAAGCAAGCTTGGTGCGCATATCCGGCGTCACGCTGCCGCCTATGGTTCCACCAGCGCCAGCGCCGGACGAATAAAGCGGCTGCACGGTGCATCCAGCCATCAGAACCGCAGCCCCAAGTGCGAAAAACACAACCCGGAAGGCTTTGATTGCGGAGAAAAGCGGTCAGGCAACGACATTGACGATCCTTTGCGGCACCACGATAACCTTCTTCGGCGAGCCCCGTTGAGCGCAGCCTTGACGAAGTCAAGTTCGAGCACCGCCTGCTGGATGCTAGCTTGATCAGCGTCGCGGGCGATTGTCAAATCCCCACGCTTCTTGCCGTTGATCTGTACCGGCAAAACGATCTCGTTTTCCACCACCAATGCCGGATCGAACGCCGGCCAGGCACTGCGGGCAACCAGCGTTTCACGACCAGCAATCCTGCCGCCCAGCGCCGCCAGGCACTGTTCAGCCAGATGCGGCATCATCGGTGCCAGCATCAGGATCAGCTTTCGGTGGCGTCACGCGTAGCGCTCTTCAATTCGTCATCGGCGCTACCTGAAGCAACCTGCTGCAGAGAACCTGCAACCGTGTTGACCAGCTCGTAAAGGCGGGCAACGCCACGGTTGAAGGCGAGTTTCTCGATATCATCTCCGACAGCCTTGACCGCCTTGTGCGCAGCCTTGGAAACAACGAGAGCTTCGCCCTGCGTACCGGCCTTCGGGGCAACGTCCTTCAACTGCTCAGCCGCTTCCGCCACCAGACGCCAGACGCGCTGCACGAAACGATGGGCGCCTTCGGCACCGGCTTCCGTCCAGATCACGTCACGCTCGGGCGGCGAATCAGACAGCATGAACCAGCGCGCCGTGTCGGCCCCATAGGAAGCGATGATGTCATCGGGATCGACGACGTTCTTCTTCGACTTCGACATCTTCTCGATGGAACCGATTTCCACCGGCTCGCCTGTCGAGAGCAGGGTCGCGCTGCGCTTGCCGTCGGTTTCCTCGATGCGAATATCGGCAGGCGCCACCCACTGGCCATCGGCCTTGTAGGTTTCGTGTACGACCATGCCCTGCGTAAACAGGCCCTTGAACGGCTCGTCGATGCCGACGTGACCGGCGACCTTCATCGCACGGGTGAAGAAACGCGAATAGAGCAGATGCAAAATCGCGTGTTCGATACCGCCGATATACTGATCGACCGGCAGCCAGTGATCGGCAACCTTGCGGTCGGTCGGTTCGTTTTCCCACGGTGCCGTAAAGCGGGCATAGTACCAGGACGAATCGACGAACGTGTCCATCGTATCGGTTTCACGGCGCGCATCGGCACCGCATTTCGGGCACTTCACATGACGCCAGGTCGCATGACGGTCGAGCGGATTGCCCGGACGGTCGAACTCGACATCATCCGGCAGCTTGACCGGCAGATCGGCGCGCGGCACCGGATTGACGCCACAGCTTTCGCAATGGATCATCGGGATCGGGCAACCCCAATAACGCTGGCGCGAGATGCCCCAGTCGCGCAGGCGGAACTGCACCTTGCGGCTTGCCTGCGGTTGATTGCCGAGGCTGGTTTTTCCAGACGATTCGCCACTTCATTAAAGGCAGCCTCCGGCGTCATGCCGTCGAGGAAGCGCGAATTGATCATCACGCCATCGTCGGTATAGGCCGTTTCACCGATGCTGAAGCTTGCCGCATCCTCGCCCTTCGGCAGAACGACAGGTGTAACCTTCAATTTGTACTTGTTGGCGAAGTCCAGGTCGCGCTGATCGTGTGCCGGGCAGCCGAAAACCGCGCCCGTGCCATATTCCATCAGCACGAAATTGGCGACATAGACCGGCAGTTCCCAGTTCTCGTCGAACGGGTGCCTGACCTTGACGCCGGTGTCGAAACCCTTCTTCTCAGCCGTTTCAAGCGCTGCCAGCGACGTGCCATGATGATGGCATTCGTCAATGAAGCCTGCGAGCGAAGCATTGTCTTCAGCCAGTTTCTTCGCCAGCGGATGATCGGCGGAAATAGCCACGAAAGCCGCACCGAACAGCGTGTCCGGACGGGTCGTATAGACTTCGATTTCCGAGAAACCGGCAGGCGCCGTATTGCCGTCCAGCGCAAAACGAACCTGCAGACCTTCCGACTTGCCGATCCAGTTGCGCTGCATCAGGCGAACTTTTCGGGCCATTGGTCGAGCGTATCGAGACCGGCCAGCAATTCCTCGCTGAAATCAGTGATCTTGAAGAACCACTGCGTCAGTTCACGCTGTTCGACCAGCGCGCCTGAACGCCAGCCGCGGCCGTCCACCACCTGCTCGTTGGCAAGCACGGTGTTGTCGACCGGGTCCCAGTTGACCTTGGAGGTCTTGCGCGTCACCAGACCTTTTCGAAAAGGTCGATGAACAGCATCTGCTGGCGATGATAATATTCCACGTCGCAGGTCGCGAATTCACGCGCCCAGTCAAGCGAAAGCCCCATCGATTTCAGCTGGCTGCGCATCGTGGCGATGTTCTGGTAGGTCCATTCCTTCGGATGAACCTTGTTCTGCATTGCCGCATTTTCCGCAGGCATGCCGAACGCGTCCCATCCCATCGGATGAAGCACGTTGAACCCCTTGGCGCGCTTATAACGGGCAACCACGTCACCCATCGCATAGTTGCGCACATGGCCCATATGGATGCGTCCCGATGGATAGGGAAACATCTCAAGCACATAATATTTCTCGCGGCTGTCGCTATTGTCGGTTTCGAAGGTCCGGTCTTCTTCCCAGACTTTCTGCCAATGAGCTTCCGCCACGCGCGGATTATAACGTTCGGCTGCCATGACCGTATTTACTCGTACGAAGGTGATGCAATAAGGAGAGTCGATGTTTAATGGCGACCTTCACCACGTATTGGCGAAAGCGTCAACCTTTTGCGGATGAAAAGCCTGAAAGCGAGAGTTTCATGTCAGATATCGTCACGAACCTGAATACGGTCAAGGCCGCAATCGCCAATGCCGAAAAGGAAGCACAGCGCGACAAGGGGCCGTAACGCTCGTCGCCGTGTCGAAAACCTTCGACGCGGAAGCAATCCGCCCGGCCCTCGACGCCGGCCAGCGGGTCTTCGGCGAAAACCGCGTGCAGGAAGCGCAAGGAAAATGGCCAGGGCTGCGCGAGGATTATTCCGGCATCGAACTGCATCTCATCGGCCCGCTTCAGTCCAACAAGGCCGCCGATGCCGTCGCCCTCTTCGATGTCATCGAAACCGTCGACCGCGAAAAGATTGCCGCCGCCCTCGCCGCCGAAATCAGGAAGCAGAACAAGGCCCCGAAGCTTTACGTGCAGGTGAATACCGGACTTGAAGAACAGAAGGCCGGTATCGCGCCCAAGGAAGCTGTCGCTTTTGTCGAGCGCTGCCGCAAGGAACATGGCCTCGCCATCGAGGGGCTGATGTGCATCCCGCCTGCGGATGAAAATCCGGGGCCGCATTTCGCGCTTCTGGAAAAGCTCGCCCGCGAGGCACAGGTCGAAAAGCTCTCCATGGGCATGTCGGGCGATTATGAAACCGCCATCGGTTTCGGCGCGACATCGGTGCGTGTCGGCTCGGCCATCTTCGGCGGGCGGAGCTATGCCAACCCCGCCTGAATACTTTGACCAAAACAATATTAATGCAGGACGATCTCGCCCTGCACATTCCTCCAGTCCGAAGGGCCAAGCAGCCGGAAATGCGTGTAGCTGACCGAATGCAAAGGTCCGTCGATTTCCCGATTCCAGAATTCGATGAAGTGATTGAGCACCGGAAAATCGGGCGCGATGTCATAATCCTGCCAGACGAAAAGCTGCAGCAGATGCGGATGATCGGGCAAGTGGTAGAAGACTTTCGCCGTCGTCAGGCCATAACCGGCGAGTTGGAGTTCGAAGGCTGACTTTGCATTCAAAGCGGACGTCGTCATAGCGATTTCCCTTTTGTGAAGAGCCATATTGTCAGGCTCCTGAATAGGAGATAATCACTCCAAATGGTTTTAAATTGTAAAACAATATATTAGCACCATTCGACAGCGAGTGCTGCCAGTTGCTATTTCTAACGATGCGTCATTGTGGATCATAGACGCGCCGATTGTCTAATTTACCTTGCCCGCAATGGAAGGTAGACAAGGCACCCGATGGTCTCGCCTTTCACGGTGAACCGTCTCACCCGGCGGAGGTGCCGGTCAGTTTTGGGTGCATTTATTACGAGTGGGATATCGTCCGGCTCGGGGATGCCGAAGGAGGAAATCATGTCGGAAAAGCTTTACCCGGTTCTCGCCGAGGCAAAGAGAAACACGCTCATCGACAACGCAACCTATCTCGAATGGTATCAGGAGAGCGTGAGCGACCCGGACAGCTTCTGGGCAAAGCACGGACGGCGCATCGACTGGTTCAAGCCCTTCACCAAGGTCAAAACACTGATTTCAACGGTGACGTGTCCATCAAGTGGTACGAGGACGGGGTTACCAACGTTTCCTATAACTGTATCGACCGTCATCTGAAGAGCCGTGGCGACCAGGTCGCCATCATCTGGGAAGGCGACAATCCCTATATCGATAAGAAGATCACCTATCGTGAACTTCACGAAAATGTCTGCCGTCTGGCCAATGTGCTGAAGAAGCATGGCGTGAAGAAGGGCGACCGTGTCACGATCTATCTGCCGATGATCCCGGAAGCGGCCTATGCGATGCTGGCCTGCGCGCGCATCGGCGCTGTGCACTCGGTCGTTTTCGCCGGATTCTCGCCAGAGGCGCTTGCCGGTCGTATCGTCGACTGTGAATCCACGTTCGTCATCACGGCCGATGAAGGCGTGCGCGGCGGCAAGCCGGTTCCCCTGAAGGAAAATACCGATACCGCCATCGACATCGCCGCCAAGCAATATGTCATGGTCAACAAGGTTCTCACCGTGCGCCGCACCGGCGGCAAGGTGAGCTGGGGACCGGGCCGCGACCTCTGGTACCATCAGGAAGTCGCAAGCGTCGAACCGACCTGCGACCCGGAACCGATGGATGCGGAAGATCCGCTCTTCATCCTCTACACATCCGGCTCGACAGGCAAGCCGAAGGGTGTGCTGCACACGACGGCCGGCTATCTCGTCTATGCATCGATGACGCACCAATATGTCTTCGACTATCACGATGGCGACATCTACTGGTGCACGGCGGATGTGGGCTGGGTGACGGGCCACTCCTATATCGTCTACGGCCCGCTCGCCAATGGCGCGACGACGCTGATGTTCGAAGGCGTACCCAACTTCCCCGACCAGGGCCGTTTCTGGGAAGTGGTCGACAAGCATCACGTCAACATCTTCTACACTGCGCCGACCGCACTGCGCGCGCTTATGGGCGCGGGCGACGAATTCGTCACCCGCTCGTCGCGCTCGACGCTGCGCCTGCTGGGCTCGGTCGGCGAGCCGATCAATCCGGAAGCGTGGGAATGGTATTACCATGTCGTGGGTGACCAGAAATGCCCCATCGTCGATACATGGTGGCAGACGGAAAATGGCGGCATCCTTATCACGCCGCTGCCGGGTGCCACCGATTTGAAACCCGGTTCGGCAACGCGCCCGTTCTTCGGCGTCAAGCCGGTGCTGGTGGACAATGAAGGCAATCTGCTGGAGGGCGTAGCCGACGGCAACCTGTGCATCTCCGACTCCTGGCCGGGCCAGATGCGTACCGTCTACGGCGACCACAAGCGCTTCATCGAAACCTATTTCTCCACCTATAAGGGCCTGTATTTTTCGGGCGACGGCTGCCGCCGCGATGAGGATGGCTATTACTGGATCACCGGCCGCGTCGATGACGTGCTCAACATTTCCGGCCACCGCCTCGGTACGGCGGAAATCGAATCGGCGCTTGTCTCGCATCACTCGGTTTCGGAAGCCGCCGTCGTGGGCTACCCGCATCCGATCAAGGGACAGGGCATCTACTGCTATGTCACGCTGATGACAGGCGAAGCAGTTCAGGACGAAGATGCGTTGCGCAAGGAACTGACCCAGCACGTGCGCAAGGAAATCGGCCCGATCGCCACGCCGGACAAGATCCAGTTCTCACCGGGCCTGCCGAAAACCCGTTCGGGCAAGATCATGCGCCGTATCCTGCGCAAGATCGCCGAAGACGAGTTCGGCGCACTGGGCGACACCTCGACGCTGGCCGATCCGGGCGTCGTGGACGACCTGATCGAAAATCGCCAGAACAAGAAATAAAAGCGATTTAGTATTCTGTATAATACGGAAAATTCAAAAATTTCCCCGTATTATATTTTTATCGGTCATTGTATAGTAATAATCATTCTTGATGATCTGGAGAAACCCCCATTTAAAGTGCTCGATACGCGCTATTATGGAACGTATCGTCTCCTTCTCCCGGTTTTGTGGAGCACTCTCCAACATTTTCAATGCACAATCTACTGAAATTGCTTTATGCCTAACTGTACTATAATTAGCAATTCTTACTTCTTTTCTTCTTTTAAGATAATGCTCTAAAGCAGTTTCATCTATCAATACACCAATAAGCTCATCAAACTCACTTCTAAGCTTGGCATATCTATAAAAGTGAACCCTTCTTCCATTATGTTTACAATATGCCATCTCACTATTTCGGCTCGCCGCCCAAACATATGTGAATGCTCATCAAGTTCAGCTGGCCCCGTTCGCTGTGTCATCGGGTTTTCTTGCACAGAATGGTGCCCCATATCCATTGAATACAAGTGTTCACAACGTTTTACAAAAGACGCAATCGAATCTCGATTATTTAACGTAGGTCTGTTCCACTTATCGTGCCTACGAACATCGTCTATAGCCCCTTAACGACACCTATAATGTCCCCAAAAACATGATCTCCTTGCTCAGGAGCCAGCGCAGTGGCACCTTCTGTTTTTGGAGTTTCAGGGCAAACACTCAAACTATTGGCCGCCATTCTCCTAGAGAGTAAATATCCAGTCATCTCAATCTCAATAAATTATGATAATCAGTGCAAAATACGATCAATAACAGTGTTATTAAAAATACAAATAATGGCATATGAATATACCTGACATACAACTCATGATAAACTATAATTTTTAGGGTAGAATAAAAGCAATTAAAAATGGGGCTGAAATTAAACGACCTATCCGAAAATAAGATCAGGTCAAATGATTTCGACCAATTCAGCCATTCTGCTGACATTCCGGTTGCACCGACCCGCCTCACACCACGAATCTCGGCCTGTCTGTTCACAGGCCACGCTAAGTAAAGAAATAGCGCGAAGCGCTATCTCGCCTTCGACACGGTGCCGCCCACCGGCTCAGGACGAGGGTTGCGGCGAGTCGGCCATCCGCAGTTCAATAATCAGAAATCTATCGACCTGCCCTTGATCTCCCAGTCACCATAACGGGCAGGGTCCTTGCCGCCGCGTCCGCCGATTTCGCGGGGCGCTTCGTTTGCCCTTTCAGCTATGCGGCGTGCTTCGGCTTCCTTCAGCGCGCGCTGGGCAGCTGGCGGCAAGTCTTCGAACATGCGCGCGCCTGCGTTTTCCGGGCTTTCGGTTGCTTCGGTTTTTCGCTCATCGGTAATATTCCTGTTGGCTGCATCAGCTCCCATTATTGAAGCGAAGCCTGTTCATACCCATCATATAGGCAGAAAGGCACGCGGTGCAAAACCCTTGCGGGCCATGCACGATTAAGATTTTGGAGACCGCCACGGATGAATATGACGAAAACTGCCATGCTGATCGCCCTCATGACGGTCATGTTCATGAGCATCGGCTATTTGCTAGGCGGCGGCGGCGGCATGATGATCGCGCTTGTGATCGCTGTCGCCATGAACCTGTTCGGCTACTGGAACTCCGACAAGATGGTGCTGCGCATGTACAATGCGCAGGAAGTGGATGAGCGCAGCGCACCGGACTATTACCGAATGGTGAGCGGGTTGGCCGCCAATGCGGGCCTTCCCATGCCCAAGGTCTACATCATCCATGAAGACCAGCCGAACGCCTTTGCCACGGGCCGCAATCCCGAAAATGCCGCCGTTGCCGCGACGACCGGCCTTCTCAACCGCCTGTCGCCGGAAGAAGTCGCAGGCGTGATGGCGCATGAGCTGGCGCACGTCCAGAACCGCGACACGCTGACCATGACCATCGTTGCAACGCTTGCGGGCGCCATATCCATGCTCGGCAATTTTGCCTTCTTCCTTGGCGGCAATCGCGAGAACGGCAACGGCATCATGGGGTGGTCGGCACCATTCTCGCCATGATCGTCGCCCCTTTGCCGCGATGATCGTACAGATGGCCGTCAGCCGCACCCGCGAATATGCCGCCGACAAGCGCGGCGCGGAAATCTGCGGCAATCCGCTGTGGCTGTCCTCGGCGCTGGGCAAGATCGCGCGCGGCGCCAGGGCCATCCCAAATGAGGAAGCGGAACACAACCCGGCAACCGCGCATATGTTCATCATCAATCCCCTGAGCGGACGTGGCGCAGACAATCTTTTCTCGACGCACCCGGATACCGATAATCGCATCGCCGCCCTTGAACAGATGGCTGCCGAAATGGGCATCCGCTCGGCTGGAATGGCGCCGCGTGCCGCGGCCCCTTCCCAAAGCACCGGTCCATGGGGTAATGCAGGCGGTAACAGCAATGGCGGTTCCGGTTATCGGGGCCGTGGTCCTAAATAAAGTAGAACAGTGTGAACGATAAAAGCCTGCGCCGAAGCGTGGAAACAAGAAGCCGCAGAACAACAACGCCGCAGAGCTGCGCCCCGGTCTGGCAGCGCGTTTGTGTGCCGCACGCCTTCTCGGCGCGGTGATCGAAAAGAAGACCTCGCTCGACGGCCTGACCGACAATACCCATGGCCATCCCCAATATCTGGCGCTGGAGCCGCGCGACCGCGCGCTGGTTCGCGCCATTCTCGGTTCTGCGCTGCGCAATCGCGGCAGCATCGAACGCGCCATCAACAAGCGCCTCGACCGCCCATTGCCGGAAAATGCCGTGGCACTGAAACATCTTCTGCATGTCGCCATCGCGCAGATTTTCTATCTCGACCTGCCCGACCATTCGGCGGTCGATCTGGCGGTGGAAGCGGCGAACAGCGATCCGCGCAACCGCAAATATGCCGGCCTAGTCAATGCGCTGCTGCGGCGTCTCGCGCGCAACAAGGAACGCGCGCTCGCCCACACATTCCAGCCTGAAACCAATGTGCCGGAGTGGTTTGCCAAAAGCATCACCGACGCCTATGGCGCGGAAAAAGCAGCAAGCATTCTTGCCATGCACGCCTATGAGCCGCCAATCGATTTCACGGTCAAGGGCGATGCGAAGGCATGGGCCGAAAAGCTTGGTGGTGTCGCGCTGCCCAACGGTTCGGTGCGCCTGCAAACGGTCGAAGGCAATCTCACCGATCTGCCCGGCTTTGCCGAGGGCGACTGGTGGGTACAGGATGTGGCGGCAAGCCTGCCAGCGCGCCTGATGGGTGACATCAAAGGCAAACGGGTTGCTGATCTGTGCCGCCCCGGCGGCAAGACGGCCCAGCTTGTGCTTCAGGGTGCAGACGTGACCGCGCTCGACCTATCCGAAAACCGGCTGAAGCGCCTCAATGGCAATCTGGAACGGCTCGGTTTCGAGGCCAAGACCGTCGCCACCAATCTGATGGATTTCCAGCCGGAAGACCTGTTCGATGCCGTGCTGCTCGACGCGCCCTGCTCGTCCACCGGCACGGTGCGCCGTCATCCGGACGTGCCGTGGACCAAGACGCCGCAGGACATTGCAAAACTCGCGGAACTTCAGGGCAAGCTTCTGGCGCACGCGGCCACGCTGGTCAAACCCGGCGGCGTGATCGTCTTTTCCAATTGTTCGCTGCATCCGCTCGAAGGCGAGGAAATGGCGCGCAAGGCGGCGGAAAATCCGCTGCTGGAATCCTATCCGATCACGGAGCAGGATTGCGCCGGATTGGATGGGCTGGTGACGGCGGAAGGCTTTTGCGATCTACGCCTGCAGACCTGCCGCCGGATCGTTTCGACGGCAATCCGCAGATGGCCGGCATGGACGGCTTCTTCGCGGCCCGCTTCAAGCGCATATAGCAATCGCTGATAAATTAGCAAAACTGGCATAGGATGCATGACTTGCATCCTATGGTTAACGCTCGATTCACCATTTCAGTACAATTGTATCAAAGGACGCCGGCTGTTCGATTTGGCCGCAGAATAATGACAAACGATACGGAGAAAGACCGGGTGGCAGTTGCCCTCAGCGAAACCCCACATCTTTGGGGACTGGCCGTTGCACAGGCTTGGCGCAAGTTCAGCCGCCGTCTGCGTATGGGGCCGCTTTATCGCTGGCGCTTCACCGGCTTTACCCCGGACCGTATCCTGATCGCCCGCCCGATCTGCGCGTCGCCGACCCGCAACTGGCACAGGAATTCTATCACGGCCGCTTTGCGCTGGCCGGTCGTCTCGTCGAAACCGGCGGATTGTCGCCCTTCGCGGTCGAGCCGCCGACACCGGAATGGGAAGCGGCTTTGCAAAGCTTCGGCTGGCTGCGCCATTTGAAAAGCGCCAATAGCGAACTGGCAACCGCCAATGCGCGCGCGCTCGTCGATGACTGGATGCGCATGTTCGGCAAGCGTATCGGCGGCATCGCCTGGGCGCCGGAAGTCACCGCCCAGCGCATCATCGCCTGGCTGCAGCATTCGAACCTCATCCTGTCGGGTGCCGAACTTCCCGCCTATCGCAAGTTCATGCGTTCGCTGGCCATGCAGGTGCGCTATCTGCGCACTGTCGCAGCCGCCATGGATGACGGTGAGGAACGCTTGCGCGCGCGCATCGCTCTTGCCTTCGCCGCCCTGGCCCTGCCCGTTTCGCCGCCGACGGCACGCTCCGCCCGGCGTAATCTGGAATACAGCTGAAGCGCCAGATCCTGCCCGATGGCGGGCATATCTCGCGCAATCCCGTTACGGTTCTGGAGCTGCTGGCCGATCTTCTGCCGCTTCGCCAGACCTATGCCAATGGCACCGAATCCCCACCCAAGGCGCTGATCGAAGCCGTCGAGCGCATGTTGCCAGCCCTACGCTTCTTCCGCCATCAGGATGGCAGCCTTGCGCTTTTCAACGGCGTCGGCCCGACCATGCCGGAGCGCATCATTTCGGTCCTCCGGCATGATGAAACCGCCGGATCGCCGCTGACCCATGCGCCCTATTCGGGCTATGAGCGGCTCTCGATGGGTTCCACCACCATCATCGCCGATACCGGGCTGCCGCCGCCGGTCACGGCATCGCGGGACGCCCATGCCGGTTGTCTCGCCTTTGAAATGTCCTCCGGACGCCAGCGCTATATCGTCAATTCCGGCATCGACCGTTTCGGCCCGCCGGAATTTCGTCCATTGGGCCGCTCGACGGCTGCGCATTCCACTGCCACCATCAACGACACCTCCTCGTGCCGCTTCAGCCTCAATACGGGGCTGTCAACATGATCGGCACGCCGATCATTGCGGGCCCTACCCGCGTGCAGCGCGACCGGATCGAGGAAATGGGTCGACAGGGTTTCGTCGCCAGCCATGACGGCTATGCGCGCCTGTTCGGCATCTATCACGAACGCCGCCTCGTGCTGTCGCATAATGGCAGCGTCATTCAGGGCGCGGACCGCTTCTATCGCGGCGATGGCCGTCCGTTGAAGGCCAACGGGCGCGACAATATTGCCGTGCGCTTCCACCTGCATCCCTCGGTCGATATTTCCTTCGACGAGAACGGATTGATCGTCCTGTCGGCCGACCGCGACGACACCTGGGTATTCTCCTGTTTTGAAGTTGCGCCGCAATTGGAGGATTCGATCTTCTTTGCGGGTTTCCGTGGTCCCGTGACATCGAAGCAGATCGTGCTCTCCTTCCCGGCTTCCGACCTGCCGGAAGTGAACTGGCAGTTCAGCCGCGTCGCGCTTGGCAGTTACGTATAAAGTTCAAAATGGTCTTTTGCGGTAGGATTCTCGGCGCGCTTGTGTTAGGGCGAGCCGTCCACTTTCCTGAACGCATCCGTTTCAGCAACGAAGAGACCAACTCCCTATGGCTGTCAGCTCCAAGCATATTCCCGCTCCCGATCTTCATCGGGTGCGCCGCGCCCTCCTTTCCGTTTCCGACAAAACCGGCCTGATCGATTTCGCCAAGGCGCTTCATGCGCAAGGCGTCGAAATCCTCGACCGGCGGCACCGCCAAGTCGATTGCCGCAGAAGGCATTCCGGTGAAGGACGTGTCCGAAGTAACCGGCTTCCCGGAAATCATGGACGGGCGTGTCAAGACACTGCATCCGGCAGTCCATGGCGGTCTGCTCGCCGTGCGCAACGACCCGGAACATGTCGCGGCCATGGAAGCACACGGCATTGGCGGCATCGATCTTGCCGTCATCAATCTCTATCCGTTCGAGGAAGTCCGCTTCAAGGGTGGTGACTACGACACCACCGTCGAGAACATCGACATTGGCGGCCCGGCGATGATCCGCGCATCCGCCAAGAACCATGCCTATGTCGCAACGGTCGTCGATCCTGCCGACTATGCCGACGTTGTGGCCGAACTGGAAAAGCATTCAGGCTCACTGCCGCTCGCCTTCCGCAAAAGCTTGCCGCAAAAGCCTTCTCGCGCACGGCAGCCTATGATGCGGCCATTTCCAACTGGTTTGCCGAAGCCATCAATGAAGAAACCCCGACCTATCGCTCGGTCGCAGGCAAGCTGCATTCCGTCATGCGCTACGGTGAAAACCCGCACCAGACGGCTGGCTTTTATCTCACCGGCGAACAACGTCCGGGCGTTGCCACTGCGACGCAGCTTCAGGGCAAACAGCTTTCCTACAACAACATCAACGACACCGATGCGGCTTTCGAGCTGGTGGCCGAATTCGATCCGGCCCGCACCGCAGCCGTCGCCATCATCAAGCACGCCAATCCGTGCGGCGTGGCGGAAGCTGCCACCATTAAGGAAGCCTACCTCAAGGCGCTCGCCTGCGATCCGGTTTCGGCCTTTGGCGGCATTGTTGCGCTCAACAAGACGCTCGATGAGGAAGCCGCTGAAGAGATCGTGAAAATCTTCACCGAAGTCATCATCGCACCGGATGCCACCGAAGGCGCACAGGCCATCGTCGCGGCCAAGAAGAACCTTCGATTGCTCGTGACCGGCGGTCTGCCGGACCCGCGTGCCAAGGGCATTGCCGCCAAGACCGTTGCCGGTGGTCTGCTGGTTCAGTCGCGCGACAATGGTGTGGTCGACGATCTCGATCTCGGTCGTCACCAAGCGTGCACCGACCGATGCCGAACTCAACGATCTGAAATTCGCCTTCCGCGTCGGCAAGCATGTGAAGTCGAACGCCATCGTCTATGTGAAGGACGGCGCAACGGTCGGCATCGGCGCAGGCCAGATGAGTCGCGTGGATTCGGCCCGCATCGCAGCCCGAAAGGCGGAAGATGCTGCGGAAGCCGCCGGTCTTGCAGAACCGCTCACCAAGGGCTGCGTGGTCGCTTCCGATGCGTTCTTCCCTTTGCAGACGGCCTGCTTTCTGCCGTTCAGGCGGGTGCAACCGCTGTCATCCAGCCGGGCGGCTCCATGCGGGACGACGAAGTGATCGCCGCCGCTGACGAACATGGCATCGCCATGGTCATGACGGGAATGCGCCACTTCCGGCATTAGCGCTTTTACGCATTATCCTGCGCAAAGCCGCTTCGCACTTTTGCTGGAAATGCTCTACCCCTTATAAAACATGCATTTATCGAGGCCCCGGAACCAATTATTCCGGGGCTTTTTATCAGGGTTTCATTTTCGTTGAGTTTCGTATTGTTTCGTTTAAATTCGTTTTAGCATTGAGAGAGCAGGAGGAGCCCGCCCCATGACGCAGTTTATCGGTTCCATCGATCAGGGAACCACGAGTTCGCGTTTCATCATTTTCGACAGGCAGGGCGATATCGTCGCGAGCGACCAGCGTGAACACGAGCAGATTTATCCCAAGGCGGGCTGGGTCGAACACAATCCGGTAGAAATCTGGCGCAACACGCAGCACGTCATTGCCGCCGCACTCAAAAGGCGAAACTGAAGGCAAGCGATATCGCTTCCATCGGCATCACCAACCAGCGCGAAACCACCCTGCTCTGGGACAGGAAAACCGGTGCGCCGCTCTATAATGCAATCGTCTGGATGGATACGCGCACCGACGAACTCGTCGCCCGTTACACGAAAGAGGGTGGCGCGGACCGCTTGCGCGCGAAGACGGGCCTACCGATCTCGACCTATTTCTCCGGGCTGAAACTGCGCTGGATACTCGATCACGTTCCGGGTGCGCGCGAAAAGCCGAAGCCGGAGACGCTCTTTTCGGCACTATCGACACATGGCTGGTCTGGAACCTGACCGGCGGCACCCATGGCGGTATTCACATCACCGATGTGACCAATGCGTCCCGTACCCAGCTCATGGATCTTTCGACACTGAAATGGGACGAGGGCATCCTCCGTCTGTTCGATATTCCGTCGGCCTGCCTGCCGGAAATCCGCTCTTCAAGCGAAGTCTATGGCGAGATCACCCTGCCCGCGCTCTCCGGTGTCAAACTTGCGGGTATTCTGGGCGACCAGCAGGCAGCGCTCTTCGGTCAGGCATGTCTGGACCCGGGCGAAGCCAAGAACACCTACGGCACCGGCTGCTTCATGCTGATGAATACCGGCGAGAAACTGGTGCCCTCAATTACGGTCTGCTGACCACAGTTGCCTACAAGATCGACGGTGCCAAGCCGGTCTATGCGCTGGAGGGTTCGATTGCCATTACCGGCGCTCTGGTGCAATGGCTTCGCGACAATCTCGGCATTATCAAAACGAGCGGCGACATCGAAACGCTGGCGCGCACGGTTGAAGACAATGGCGACGTCTATTTCGTTCCCGCCTTTTCGGGTCTTTATGCGCCGCACTGGCAGGATTCCGCGCGCGGCATCATCGCCGGGCTGACCCGCTTCGCCAACAAGGGCCACATTGCGCGCGCGGCTCTGGAGGCGAGCGCCTATCAGGTGCGTGAAGTTCTCGAAGCGATGGTCAAGGATTCCGGTGTCGAGATCACGGAGCGCGCGCCGATGGCGGCATGACCATCAACGACCTTCTCATGCAGTTCCAGTCCGACATTCTGGACGTGCCGGTCGTGCGCCCGAAAATCATCGAGACGACGGCGCTGGGCGCTGCCTATGCGGCGGACTTGCCGTCGACTACTGGAAATCCACGCAGGACATCGTGGAAAACTGGCAGGTAGGGCAGCGTTGGCATGCTCGAATGCCGAGACACGAGCGAGAACGCCTGTTCAAATCCTGGGGAAAAGCGGTTCAGCGCTCCCTCGACTGGGTCGAATAAACACTCGATCTTGACTTATGCCAGTCCGGAAACCGGGACAGGTGCATTGCAAAGCCATTGATTTCAACCGCCCGGTGGACGTTTACACCCGTCGGCACGGATTTTTAAACCTTTTCATGGAGTTAATAATGAGCAGCGGTTTTATCGGTGAATTTCTGGGCACGATGGTGCTTGTTCTGCTCGGCGACGGTGTTGTCGCCAATGTGCTGCTGGCAAAGTCCAAGGGCCAGAATTCCGGCTGGATCGTGATCGCTGCAGGCTGGGGATTTGCCGTTTTGTGCGGCGTATTGGTGGCGGTTGCCGCAGGTGCGCCAGGTCATCTCAATCCTGCGGTCACGCTCGCTTTCGCCGCTGCCGGTACTTTTCCGGCTCATGAGATATTGCCTTATATCACTGCGCAGATGCTCGGGGCATTTACAGGGGCGATCCTCGTCTATCTGGCCTATCTGCCGCACTGGAAGCCAACCGACGACCAGGAACTTAAGCTGGGCGTATTCTGCACCGCACCAGCTATCCGCAACATTCCTGCCAATTTCCTGACTGAAGTCATCGGCACATTTGTTCTTGTGTTTGTCGTCATCGCCATCGGCGCAAAGGCAGTCGGCGCAACTGGTGCACTCAACCCTTTGATGGTCGGCCTGCTGGTATGGGCGCTCGGCGTTTCGCTAGGCGGCCCAACAGGTTATGCGATCAATCCAGCCCGTGATCTTGGTCCGCGCATAGCCCACGCGCTTCTTCCCATTCCCGGCAAGGGCGGTTCAGATTGGGCCTACGCATGGGTACCTGTCGCCGCCCCGCTCGTCGGTGGTCTTTTCGCCATGGCCTGCGCCAGTGCGGCCGGCATGATATAAGCGCTTTATCGGTCAGCGGGATAAGGTGTCCTGACAGCCAGAAAGAACCCGACGACGAAAACACGACCAGCACCGACATGCCTGCAGCGGCAGACGATGTAAGCGCTGTGACGCTTGCAACCAGAAACGGTCCCAGAAAGCTGGTCGCGCGTCCGGCCAGCGCATAAATGCCGAAATAGCGGCCCGATTCCTCCGGCTTGATGCTGCGCGCAAACCACGACCGCGACGAGGCCTGAACCGGGCCGAAGGCCGCGCCGATCATCAGACCATAGATGAGATAGGCATGTTCCGCGGAACTGGAGAACAGCCCTCCCTCCGGAGCGGGCGCAAAGAGCATCAGGCCGAACAGGGTGTAATCGCGCCCGGTCGAGACGATGCCGATAGAGGCAAGCAGCAAGAGCACCAGCGAGGCGATAACGACCGCCTTGGAACCAATCCGCGTATCGACACGGCTTGCGACCAGGCAGCTGAAAATGGCCACGACATTCATCACCATACCGAAAAGCCCGATCTCGGTGATCGTCCAGTTGAACAAGGCCGCCGCATAGCCCGCACCAAGCGCCAGCGTAGCGTTGACGCCATCCTGATAGATCATGCGCGCCAGAAGGAAACGGACCAGTCCAGGCCGTTTGCGTGCCTCGGCCAGAGTTACCTTCAGCTCCGCAAAACCGGAGCGCAGCGCCTTGCGCAGAGGCTCACCGCGTTCTGTATCCGGCGTGAACAGGAACATCGGCAATATGAAAACAAAATACCAAAGTGCAGCCAGCGGTCCGTAATGCGCGCATCCTCGCCCAGAGCGGGATCGAGACCGAATAGCGGCTTCATGCCAATGATGGTTCTGCCGGTCTCGGGCGAGGCCGCCAGACACAGCACGACGAAGATCAGCACAATCATGCCGCCCAAATAGCCGAGCCCCAGGCGATGTTGGAGACGCGCCCGATATCCTCGCTCGGCACCAGACGCGGCATCATGGAATCATTGAAGACGATGGAAAACTCGGCAGCCACCATGGCCATCGAAAACGCGCACAGTACCCAGAACAGATTCGCACCCGGAACGGCGAACCACAGCAGGCAGAGGCCTATAATCTTCAGCACAGCGAAAAGCCGATCCATGGCTTGCGCGCACCCGTCTTGTCCGCAATTGCTCCCAGAACAGGGGACAGGATCGCGATCAGAAGACCGGCAACCGCGATGCCGTAACCCCACGCAATCTGACCAGCCTCGGGACTCTCAGCCATACGCGAGATGAAATAAGGCCCGAAAATAAAAGTTGTGACAACAGTAAAAAGGGTTGTGCAGCCCAGTCGAACAGCATCCAGCCCCAGACGCCGCGCTGCGAAGCATAGCGACGCATCGTCACCGTTTGGTCGGTCAATGCTAACCTCCTGCGCACAAAATCAGCGGGACCATATAATGGTGTTCAGCACCAGACAACCAACAAGAAAGGGTGGCCGAAGCCACCCTTTTCATTTGTGATCGATTGGATCTATTGCGCAAGATCAGACATCAGACCCGCTGCAACCGCCAGACGCGAGACCGTCAGGTCACCACCTTCCGTCAGCGCCACCATGCGGCTCTTCACCTGCTCGATGCGCGCGCCATCGGCCGCAAACCAGGCTGCCGCCGGGTCCTTGTCCTTGGCAAAACGCTTGAGCGCTGCAATGGTGATGCCGCGCGCAGCCTGCGTGATCGTATCGCTCGCACGAGACAGGGCAAGCCCGTCATAGTAATCCGTAACCGGGATGGAGCGCGCGGCTTCCTCGATGCGTCCGATGCGGAAGGCTTCCGAAACACCGAAATAGGTCTTGGCGGTTACCACCCGGTCGGCACCGGCCAGATGCGCGATCAGCGCGATGTCCGGCATGATGCCTGCAAGCTGCAGATTGGCAAGACGCCCTGCCAGCTTTTCCGGCGCACCTTTTCCACGAAAGCGGCCTTGTCGGCCTGAAGCGTATTCTTGAGGAATTCCGGCATCAGACCGTCGAAACGCGGTTCCAGCTCGGCACGTGCCTTGGTGATCGTATCCACCAGTTCCGTCAGATTGGCGCGTGTCGTATCGTTGCGCAGCACCCAGGCCGTCGTCGCCTGCAGCATCTCGCCAACGAGATGGTAGAACTGGTTCTGCACATCGCCCGGCACCTTATTGTCGAGCGCATCGATGGCATCGTAGATCGTGTCGATATCGAAACCGTCACGCACCGCCACATAGGCGCGGACGATATCGGCAGGCGACTTGCCGGTCGTATCGGCAAGACGGCTGATGAAGGTGATGCCGCCGCGATTGATGACATCGTTTGCCAGCAAGGTCGCGACGATTTCCCGACGCAGACGATGGCTGGAAACTTCCTCCGCATAGGTTTTCACCATGCGTTTCGGGAAATAGCCCATCAGCAGCGACTGGAAGTAAGGCTCGTCCGGAAGCTGGCTTGCGACCAGATCATCCGACAGCGACAGCTTGGCATAGGCGAGCAGAACCGCCAGTTCCGGACGTGTCAGCGGCTGGCCCGCCTTCTGGCGTTCAGCCAAAAGCGCATCGGACGGCAGATACTCGACCTTGCGATCAAGAAGCTTGCGATTTTCCAGCTCCGCCATGAAGCGGGCCTGATAGGGCAGCTCTGCCAGTCCCTGACGTTCGCTCAGCGAAAGCGCCAGCGGCTGCAGATAGTTGTTGCGCAAAACCAGTTCCGACACGTCGTCGGTCATACTGACCAGAAGCTTGTTGCGCGCCGGGCGCTTGAGCTTGCCCGAACGCATGGCAGCGGCAAGCGCGATCTTGATGTTGACCTCGACGTCCGAACAGTTGACGCCTGCCGAATTGTCGATGGCGTCCGTATTACCGCGACCGCCTGCCAGCGCATATTCGATACGCCCGCGCTGCGTTACGCCAAGATTTGCACCTTCGCCGATCACCCGCGCGCCCACTTCCGAGCCGGTAATGCGGATCGCGTCATTGGCGCGGTCGCCTACCTGTGCGTCCGTTTCAGCGGACGAGCGGATATAGGTGCCGATACCGCCGAACCAGAGGAGATCGACCTTCGATTTCAGGATCGCGGTCATGATTTCCTGCGGCGTGCCGGAAGTCTTTCCAAGGCCGATGACTGCCGCTGCTTCTGGCGAGAGTGTGATCGTCTTCTGGCTACGGCTATAGACGCCGCCGCCAGCCGAAAGCTTGGAGCGGTCATAGTCCTGCCAGCTCGAACGCGGCAGCTCGAACAGGCGCTTGCGCTCGGCAAAGCCATCGGCGGGAACCGGGTTCGGATCGATGAAGATATCGCGATGGTCGAACGCAGCCACCAGCCTGATCTGCTCGGAAAGCAGCATGCCGTTGCCGAACACGTCGCCCGACATGTCGCCCACACCGGCAACCGTGAAAGGCTCGCTCTGGATATCCATGTCGAGTTCGCGGAAATGCCGCTTCACGGCTTCCCATGCGCCGCGCGCGGTGATGCCCATGCCCTTGTGGTCGTAACCGGCGGAACCGCCGGATGCAAAGGCATCGTCCAGCCAGAAATCATGCGCCTGGCTGATGGCATTGGCGGTATCGGAGAAGGTGGCCGTGCCCTTGTCGGCGGCAACGACGAAATAAGGATCGTCATTGTCATGGCGTACGACTTCCGCCGGCGGCACGACATGATTGTCCTCGATATTGTCAGTAACCGACAGAAGCGTGGAGATGAACACCTTGTAGGCATCGCGACCAGCTTCGAACACCGCATTGCGATCGCCGCCGACCGGCAGGCGCTTCGGATAGAAACCACCCTTGGCGCCAACAGGCACGATCACCGCGTTCTTGACCTGCTGTGCCTTCACAAGGCCCAGCACTTCGGTGCGGTAATCCTGCGCGCGGTCCGACCAGCGCAGACCACCGCGGGCGACAGCGCCGAAGCGCAGGTGCACGCCTTCCACTTCCGGCCCATAGACGAAGATTTCGCGATAGGGGCGCGGGCTCGGCAGGCCTTCGACAAGGCGCGGATTGAGCTTGAAGGCGAAGGTGACGCGCGGCTTCCCGTCGGCATCCGGCTGGTAGGCATTGGTGCGCAGGGTCGCTTCGATCAGATTGCGGAAACGGCGCAGGATCTGGTCGTCGTCGATGCTCGGCACGCCAAGCAATGCGGTCTCAATGGCGTCAACCAGCTTCTTTTCAGCCGCATCGCGGCGCTTGGCAGAAGGGTTGAAGCGCAGATCGAACAGCGAATAGAGATCGCTGGCGATTTCCGGATAACGGTTCAGTGCAGCCGCGATGAAGCCCTGCGAATAGGCAATGCCTGCCTGCTGCAGATAACGGCCATAGGAACGCAGGATCATGATCTGGCGTGCCGAAAGCCGCGCGGTCTGTACCAGCGCGTTATAGCCGTCATTGTCGGCCAGACCGTCCCAGACATTGCGGAACACATCTTCCAGCATCTCGCCATCGTCGGAGAGATCGACCGGTGCGCCATAGGCGTTCACGAGCTGCATATCGTGCACGTAAACGGCAGCGCCATCCTTGCCAGCATGAGGCAGGTCGATGGTCTGCTCGCTGACGACGCGGAACCCCATGTTTTCCAGAAGCGGCACACGCTGCGACAGCACAACCGGCGCGCCGTGATGATAAAGCTTCAGCGAAACCGCATCGGGACCATCGGTGCGATAACGATAGAAGTCGACGAAAAGTGGAGCTTCTGCGCTGAGGCCGGCAATGCGTTCCGCATCGACGAGTGCTTCCGGCGCGGTGAAGATTTCGCGGTAGGATGGGGAAGCTGGCAGCAAGCGCGACGGTCTTTGCATCGGCAGTGTCGGAGCTTTCACGCACCGCATCGTCCCATGTGCGAACGATGGAACGCACTTCCGCTTCCAGCGCTTCACGATCCACATGCGGCGTGGAACGCTCGTGACGGCGAATGACGAACTGGACGCGCGTCAGGCCGTTCTGCAGGAAGACCGGATGGAATTCGAAACTGTCACCGCCATAGACGTCGACCAGATAATGCCCGATCTTTTCGCGCACGACCGAGTCGTAACGGTCACGCGGGATATAGACCAGCACCGTCGCGAAACGGCCGAAACGGTCGAGACGCGGCACGGCACGAACACGCGGACGTTCGCCGAGCGCCAGGATCAGTTCGGCATTGGCCGTCAGGCTTTCCACGTCGATCTGGAAAAGCTCGTCGCGCGGATATTCTTCCAGCACATTGATGAGCGCCTTGCCCGAATGGTCCTCGCGGTTGAAGCCCAGATGCTTGATGACCGCATCGGCCTTGGAGCGGATGAACGGAATGCCTGCAACCGAACTCGTATAAGCGACCGAAGTGAAGAGGCCGACAAGGCGCAGTTCACCAATGGCCTCGCCCTTCTCGCCGAATATCTTCACGCCGACATAATCGAGATAGGAGCGGCGATGCACCAGCGAAAGCGAATTCGCCTTGGTGACGATCAGCGGCTCGCTGCTGTCAAGGAATTCCGTTACCTCGCGCGGCGTCACCGTGTCGTCGTCATCCTTGCGCAGGACGCGGACTTCATTGTCGTTGAGGATACCGAGCGTTTCCTTCACCGGGACCAGTTCGCGCTTGTCGCCCTTGCCCTTGAAGGTCAGTTCGCGAAGCCCGAGGAAGATGAAACGATCATCGCGCAGCCATTCCAGAAACGCGATGGCTTCCGGCATGGCCGGATCGCTCGTCATTTCGGAAACGCGCTTGTAATCGGCAATTGCGCCATCGAGGCGCTTCAGCATCGGCTTCCAGTCGCTGACGGCCGAGCGAACCTGTCCAAGCACACGCTTGATGGCGGCAGTCAGGTCGGCCTTGGCCTGCTTATCGAGGGCGGGAAGATGGATCTGTACCAGGCTGACGCGCTCAACGCCCTTGGCAGGCGCGAGCTGCGATGCCTCACCCAGAATGACGAGCTCGTCCTTTTCGCGTGCAATATCCAGAACCGGATGCACGACCATGAAAATCCGGCTGGCATGATCGTTCAGCTCACCCATGATGGAATCGAGCAGGAACGGCATATTGTCATTGACGATGGTGATGACGCTGACGGGGCGACCATGGCGTTCGATACCGTTATCGACGCTGATGATGCTCTTGCCCTTGCGCCAGGAGTCGAGGGCGGCGTAGCCGTGACGGGCTGAGCTGTCGAGGGCGGCGGCATCGTAAGCGGCCAGATCTTCTGGCGGCGCCCATTCGAAGAGAAGCTGCGAGAAGGCCGTAAGCGCCTTCGATTTTCCTCCCTTCTTCTCCTCCTTGCTTGCCTTGGAACCTTTAACCTTGCTCGACCGATCCTGCTTTGCAGTCACGTCGGATACTCCTGTCATGATGGCAATGCGCGCCAAACTAGCAGATTAGGCATCGGTTTCGATGGCAATTCGCTCAAAATAACGAAAAATTTCCCGGAAAGTCAGAAAGATCGCATTTAATCCATTTAATTTGGAACAAAACTTCGAAAACTTCCCGCAAAATTTCGAAATATGCCAGTGGATTTCCCCGCGGACAGTAAAAGTCCGGCCAAAAGGGCAAAAGCTGAGGCTGACTTTGCCACATTTCAGACTAAAGTTGCAGATGATTCTAATAATGAATCGGTCTGTCAGAGCTCGATCAGGTGGTCGTCCAGCTCATTGATATTGTCTGCTCCTGCCGGGAAATGCTTCTCTAGCAAAAGCCCGGCCTGACCGATGGCCAGCACGAAGCCTTCTGCCACCTGCGCGCGCGATGCATGATGGATGAGCGTCGCGACAATTGCGTTCCACTCGTCCTGTTCGACACGCGCATGGATGCCCGCATCAGCGATCACCTCGGCATAATGTTCGGCCATCGAGACAAAGAGCAGAATGCCGGTGCGGTGCTCCGTAATATGGACATTGCGCGCCAGAAACTGCTGCAGTGCATTGAGATGGGCGCGCTTGTAACGGATGCGACGCGGCACCAGCAACATGCGGATGGACGGAAAGAACCAGAGCACCAGCATCGCAGTCAGGAATGCTGCCAGCACCGCAAGCCCGAACATGGGCAGGCGGATATCGAACCAGTACCAATGAGCGAGAAAGGCTGCGATTACCGAAGCGATCAGGATGCCGCAAGTCGCAACAAAGCCCGCCGCAAAGAAATAATCGTCGCTGGAGCGCGCCAGAACGGCATAGATTTCGCCGCTGGTTTCGGCTTCCGCCATGCGGATGGCCTCAGCAATGCGGGCATGGTCCTCGGCGCCAATCAACGTGTGATGCTTCATCCTTGCGTCTCCCTACCAGCTGCCCGAGGCGCCGCCGCCACCGGATGAGCCGCCGCCACCGGAGAACCCGCCGCCTCCCCGCCGGACGACCAGCCACCGCCGCCGCCCCAGCTTCCGCCACCTCTGCCGCCAGAGCCGCCGCCGCGATTGTTGTAATCCACGACCATGCCGAGCCACTGATATTTGCCGGGCCCGATCTTGCGTCCGAAAACCGGCGTCAGGATCGCCATGCCGAAACCGCCGAAGAAGATCAGGCACCAGAAGGTGATAAAGACGACAAAGACCCAGTCGACGTCGTCCGAACTCGACTGCACATTGCGCTTGGCCCGCGCTTCAAGCTCGGCTGCATCGCCGGAAAGCACGGAAAGGATACCGTCAACGCCTTGCACGATACCGTTCGAATAATTGCCGGTGCGGAATTCGGGAATAATGGTGCCGTTGATGATGACGCTTGAAAGCGCATCGGTCATGACGCCTTCGAGACCATAGCCGACCTCGATGCGCACCTTGCGGTCATTGGGCGCGACCACGAGTAAAATGCCGTTGTTTTCCTGTTTCTGCCCCAGCGCCCAGGCACGGAACAGGCGGTTGGAATAGGTTTCGATGTCTTCGCCATTGAGGCTCGGGACCGTCACCACGACCACCTGATCCGACGATTTCGCTTCAAAATCGGCAAGCTTTTGGGTCAGTTGCTGGCGCTCTGCGGGATCAATGATGCCCGCCGCATCCACCACGCGGCCCGTGAGGGCCTGTGCGGGTTTCGCCGCATCCTGTGCAAGCGCTGCGGTGTGCAGCGTCAGCGCTGCGGAAAACAGCAGAAAAACGAGCGCAAGGAGATGCCGCGGCCAGCCCAGCCAGCCCCCAGCCAGCCAAGACCGCGGCGATCACGCGAGAGTGCCGCACTCACCATAAATCACGCCGTCAGTTGAAGTTGACTTTGGGCGCGGCCTGACTGCCTGCATCGGCACTGAAGCTCTGCATGGGCTGCGCATCGCGATACCAGATCCACGTCCAGATCATTGTCGGCATGGTGCGCAGCGCCGTGTTGTAGACGCGAACCGCCTCAATATAGTCGCGACGTGCGACGGCGATGCGGTTTTCGGTGCCTTCAAGCTGCGACTGCAATGCAAGGAAGTTCTGGTTGGCTTTCAGGTCGGGATATTTTTCAACCACCACCATCAGGCGCGACAGCGCGCTTGTCAGATTGGCCTGATTATCCTGAAACTGCTTGAAGAGTTCGGGATTGTTGAGCGTTTCGGGCGTGATCTGCACCTGCGTCGCCTTGGCGCGCGCCTCGATCACGGCCTGCAGGGTTTCCTGTTCGTGTGCGGCATAGCCTTTCACGGTCTCGACCAGATTGGGCACGAGATCGGCGCGGCGCTGGTACTGGTTCTGCACCTCGCCCCAGGCGGCCTTCGCCTTTTCCTCATTGGTCGGGATCGTGTTGAAACCGCAGGCGGAGAGCAGCGGGACCAGAACAGCGAGACCAAGAGCGATGAAAATACGGCGAAAAGAGAAAGAAGTGGCAACCGTCGCAGCCGACATGGACTTCTCCTGAAAAGAGCGCTTTGCCAAGCGCCGGGGAAACAAATTCGTCACCCGCATATGCGTATTCATGCAAATGCGAGCCGTCAAATCAACAAGATAGATGAAATCCTCTCGTTTTCCAGTCGATTTGAACAACAAGGTAAAACCGCGAGCACCATTTCCCGGTTTCAGGGATGCAGCCGGAAAGCGCCACTTTCAACCGCCGCGCGGACAGCGGCAAGCGTCTGGCTGCGCGAAAGCCCTTCCGTGGCCAGCACATGCGGCTCAAGCGGACCCAGCGCTGACAATTGCCTGTGCAGTTCCGCAATCGGTCCCGGATCGGTCAGCGTATTACCGCCCCGCTCACGGCAGCGCCGGATCGCCTCGTCGAGAGACGGTCTCAGAACGACATAATGAAGCGGCGTGGCAAGCATCCGGAACGGCTCGAGGAACCACGGTCCGATGATTCCGTCGACAATGACGAAATAGCCGCCATCGGCATAGGCCTTTGCCACTTTGGTCAGCGCATCCATCACAATGACATTTTGCGCATGCGCCTCCGGCAAATAGGGCTGGATCGCACCGTTTTTGATGAAGTGCCAGAAATCATCTGAATGAAGATGAACCTTCGGCGAACCCGGCTGGTTCGCAAGTATCTCGGCGGTTGTGGTTTTACCGGCGCCCGGTGTGCCGGTCAGGATAAGAATTTCACCAGAATGTTCCATGTCAGATTCGTAGCACAATGATGGCTATCGGTCAGCCGGGTCGCTTCTGATGAGAATGGTCATGCTTACCGCAACAAAAAGCGGCGGATTGCGCCGCCGCTTTTCAAAACATAAAACTGCGCGAAGATTATTCGCTTGCAGCTTCTTCAGCCGGAGCAGCAGCGGCTGCGGCAGCTTCAGCGGCCTTTGCAGCAGCTTCTTCTTCAGCCTGCTTGGCCATGGCCAGGCGTTCCTGAGCCTTCTTGCCCGGCTCACCCTTGGTCGGATTGCTGCGGGTCGGACGCTTTGCAAGACCAGCCTGGTCGAGGAAGCGCAGAACGCGGTCGGTCGGCTGTGCGCCCTGTGCAATCCAATGCTGGATGCGGTCGGCATCGAGCTTCACGCGTTCAGCGTCCTTGGCCAGCATCGGGTTCCATGCACCAACGGTTTCGATGAAGCGACCGTCGCGCGGGCTGCGGACGTCGGCAACAACGATGTGGTAGTAAGGACGCTTCTTGGAGCCAGCGCGGGCCAGACGAATCTTCAGAGACATTTTTCTTCCTCGTGTTTAATGGTACCCTGAGTTGGTAGCTCAGAGCCTCTGGTCGGTAGCCAGAGAAAAGGGTTAGTCGTTTGTGTTTCCGCCGTGGTTTGCGGCGGCATCATGATGCCGAATGACTTCCTTCACGATGAAGTTCAGGAATTTTTCGGCGAAATCGGGATCGAGATGCGAGTCGACTGCAAGGGCGCGCAGACGTTCCACCTGACGCTTTTCGCGGGCCGGATCAGCCGGTGCGAGGCCGCGCTCGGCCTTCAGAACGCCGACAGCCTTGGTGCAGCGAAAACGTTCGGCCAGCATGTGGATCAGCGCAGCATCGATATTGTCGATGGAAGCGCGCAGTGCCAGAAGTTCAGCCGGTGCAGTGTTCTGTTCGTCGCTCATGATGCTCACTTCTTCTTCGGCAAGCCGGGAAGGCCACCGCCAAGACCGGGAAGCTTAGGCCCTCCCAAACCGGGGAGACCGCCGCCAGAAAGTCCAGGCAAGCCACCGCCTTTCGTCAGACCGGCTGCTTCCGCCTGCTTGGCAAGCGCTTCGCTGCTTCGGGTCCATCTTCGACAGATCCGGCATGCCGCCGAGGCCGCCCATGCCACCGCCCAGACCGCCAAGGCCCATCTTGTTGGCAAGGCCGCCCATCATCTGCTTCATCATTCCGCCCTTGCCCTTGCCCATGACTTTCATCATGTCGGCCATCTGGCGGTGCATCTTGAGAAGCTTGTTGATGTCGGCAGCAGTCGTGCCTGAACCTTTGGCAATGCGCTGCTTGCGGCTGTGCTTGAGAATATCGGGATTGGCGCGCTCGGCCTTGGTCATCGAGCCGATGATGGCAAGCTGGCGGTCAAACACCTTGTCGTCGAGACCGGCTGCTGCTGCCTTGTCCTTCATTCCGCCCATGCCGGGCATCATGCCCATGATGCTGCCCATGCCGCCGAGCTTTTTCATCTGGCCCAGCTGATCGGCAAGATCATTGAGATCGAACTTGCCCGACTGCATCTTCTTGGCCATCGCCGCGGCTTTTCCGCGTCGATGTTTTCAGCAGCCTTTTCCACGAGCGAAACAATGTCGCCCATGCCGAGAATACGGTCGGCGATGCGCTTGGGATAGAATTCCTCCAGCGCATCCATCTTTTCGCCGGTGGCGATCAGCTTGATCGGCTTGCCGGTGATGGCGCGCATCGAAAGGGCTGCACCACCGCGCCCATCGCCGTCCATACGGGTCAGGACGATGCCGGTAATGCCGACGCGTTCGTCAAAATTGCGCGCCAGATTGACGGCGTCCTGACCGGTCAGGCTGTCGGCAACAAGCAGGATTTCATGCGGATTGGCGGCCTTGCGGATATCCGCCATTTCCACCATCAGCGGCTCGTCAATATGCGTGCGGCCAGCGGTATCGAGAATGACGACATCATGCGCGCCAAGCTTTGCAGCCTGAACGGCGCGTGCGGCGATTTCCACCGGCGACTGACCGGCGATGATCGGCAGCGTGTCGACGCCCGTCTGGATGCCAAGCTGGCGAAGCTGTTCCTGCGCGGCGGGACGGCGCGTATCGAGCGACGCCATCAGCACCTTCTTGCGCTGACGCTCGGTCAGGCGCTTGGCGATCTTGCCGGTTGTCGTCGTCTTACCTGAACCCTGCAGACCGACCATCATGATGACGACAGGTGCCGGCGCGTTCAGGTCAATCGCAACGCCTTCGGTGCCAAGCATCTCGACAAGCTCGTCATGGACGATCTTGACGACCATCTGGCCGGGCTTGATGCTTTTCAGAATTTCGGCGCCGACGGCTTTTTCACGCACCTTGTCGGTAAACGAGCGAACCACTTCCAGCGAAACGTCGGTTTCGATCAGCGCGCGACGTACTTCGCGCAGCGCTGCGGCCACGTCGGCTTCGGAAAGAGCGCCGCGTCCGGTAAGGCCGTTCAGGATGGAGCCAAGGCGCTCCTGAAGTGATTCAAACATTGCGTTTCCTTTTAATCCGAGAAGAGGCTTATGCTTCGTCAGGGATAAATCGTCCCGTGTGTCTGCCAGTTCAAGAAGCAACCAAAGCGATACAGCACCCGAGGGCGCATCGCGCTGTCGGATGTGGACCTCCGGGATCTCTTTATACCAAATGGGTCCCGGTCGGTGGCTCGCGCTCTGAAGATCGCGGATAGATTGGAGCTGGCTTTAAGGCGATCAGCCCCCAATGTCAAGCAAAGGCCCGGAACACATTGAAGCCGACCCCGGTTTTGGGCGCATCCTGAAAAGTGTGAAACCTTTTTCGGAACAAGATGCGCCCTCAAACAAACCGGGGCCGGTTTCATTTTGCCATTCCGTCTATTGTGCAGCCACGCTGGCCAGCGGATCGCCGATGCCCAGCACATAAAGGCCGATCATCAGAAGCGTTCCTGCCAGAACCACATAATAGATCGTGGGGATAATGGTCATGCGCAGGGTCGTGCCTTCGCGTCCCAGCAAGCCGACCGTGGCCGATGCAGCCACAACGTTGTGGATCGCGATCATGTTGCCAGCCGCAGCACCGACCGATTGACCGGCAACCATCAGCGCACCGGAAACGCCAAGCCCTTCCGCCACACCATACTGGAACTGGCTGAGCATGAGGTTCGATACCGTATTAGACCCGGCAAGGAACGCACCCAGCGCACCGACGGAAGGTGCAAAGAACGGATAGACATTTCCAACTTCGGTAGCGACCCAGTCCGCAACCATCAAAGGCATACTGACCAGTTCGTTGCCATTGACGCCTGAATTGATCATGACGCGCACCATCGGCACGGTGAACAGGAGCACGAAACCTGCGCCCACCAGTGTCTTTGTGCTTTCTCCGAAAGCCTTGGCAAACTGTCCGCCATTCATGCGATGCAGGAAGAAGGTGATCAGGCAGACGATGACCAGAAGACCGCCCGGCAGGAAAAGAGGCGTGAAATCACCACCAATCCCGGTTTCACCCATAATATCCTTGGCAACGAAAGTGATCGATTTCAGCGCATTGCCCACGGACGGGAATGTGCGGCTGACCACGAGAAAGATCGCCAGAAGAATATAAGGCGTCCACGCCAGCGCAAGCGGGATATTCTTCGAAGTCAGTTCATCGAGCTTGATCTGGACGGTGCCGACCCAGCCTGCAGGCCATTCCGAAGCAGGCGCGAAATCCCAGCTTTGCTTCGGCATGAGAAAGCCGCCGCGCGCCGCAAATGTCGCCAGCGAAAGTCCGACGAGACCGCCGATCATGGACGGAAATTCTGCACCGAGGAAAACCGCGCTCAACGCATAAGGAATGGTGAATGAGAAGGCCGCAAACAGCGCGAAGGGCAAAATGGCAAGCCCTTCCGTCCAGGAGCGGTTGCGCCCGAAGAAGCGGGTCATGATGACCACAAGAAACAGCGGCATGAACGTGCCGCAGATTGCGTGCAGGATAGCCACTTCCGATGTGATGATGTGGAAAAACTGTTCCCAGCTGACCCGACGCCCTGCAATTGCGTTGTCAGCGCCTCGCGATTGAGACCGGACTGAACACCGACGATGAGCGGCGTGCCGACAGCCCCAAACGACACCGGCGTGGACTGGATAATCAGTCCGAAAGTAACAGCGGCAAGGGCCGGAAACCCGACAGCCACCATCAGCGGTGCCACAACGGCGGCAGGGGTGCCGAAGCCGGACGCACCTTCGATGAACGACCCGAAAAGCCAGGCAATCAGGAACACCTGAATGCGCCGGTCCGGGCTGATCTGGGCGAAACCGGAGCGGATCGCAGAAATGCCGCCGGAATATTTGAGTGTATTAAGAAGCAGGATCGCGCCGAAAATAATCCAGAGCAGACCTGCTGTCTGGATCAGGCCCTGAATGGTCGAGGCAATGACCCGGTTGCCGCTCATGCCCCAGATCACCATGGCAATCAATACAGTCAGCACATAGGTCACCGGCATCGCGATGCGGGCCTGAATTCGAAATCCAACCAGCATGACGCCGGCTACGAGAATTGGCAAAACGCAAATAGCGCAAGAAATCCGTTCGACATGTGGCGTCCTCCCCGTCAATGTCACGAACTTTGAAAGTCAACAATGCAAATGCTGGTAAAGAAATTTTACCAGTAGGACTATAAGCAATAGGTATGAAAGCCACAGCTTCCAAGCGAAAAATTGAGCTCGCGGTTTGGGGCCAACAAAAGCTTGCTGTTTTGTGCAAAAATGTTTGTAAACGCGGCATTTCGCATACGCTTCTGCGCGCTTTGCCGTTGCCGCATGACATTTGGTGTAAGGAATGGCAAATTCGCGTTGAGGTCGAATCAACTCCAAAGGAGAAACGAATGGCATTGGTTGCCAAGGGCCGGTCTTGGACGGCAGCAGCAGTTCTTGCAATGGGCATAATGACGGGAACAGGCATTGCCGAGGCAGCCCAGTGCGGCAATAACGCCGCCGGTTACAACGCCTGGCTCCAGCAGACAATGAAGGAAGCCGCTTCACGTGGTATCGGCAAGGCCGGGATCAGCGCACTTGGCAATACCAAGTACGCGCAGGCAACCATCAATGCTGACCGCAACCAGAAGAGCTTCAAGCTCTCCTTCGAACAGTTCATGCAGAAGCGCGGCGCCGATACCATCATCAAGCGCGGCCGTGCACAAAAGCAGCAGAACGCAGCTCTCTTTGCCGCGATCGAAAAGCGTTACGGTGTTCCAGCCGGCCCGCTGATCGCGATCTGGGGTATGGAAACCGGCTTCGGCGCCTATCTTGGCAAGCAGCACACTTTGTCGGCTGTCGCGACGCTCGCCTATGATTGCCGCCGCAGTGAATATTTCACCAACCAGCTCTATGCAGCTCTCCAGCTGATCGACCGTCAGGATCTCAATCCGAATGCGGTTGGCGCCATGCATGGTGAAATCGGTCAGACGCAGTTCCTCCCGGTCAACGTTCTGAAATACGGCGTCGACGGCGACGGCAGCGGCCATATCGACATGGCCCGCTCCAAGGCGGATGCGCTCTATTCAACCGCTAACTTCCTCGTCGGCCATGGCTGGCAGCGCGGTGCAGGCTATCAGCCGGGTGAACCCAACTACGGCGCGATCCAGGGCTGGAATGCCGCGCAGGTCTACCAGCGCGCCATCGCCGTGATGGGCAAGGCTATCGACGGTAAATGACAATCAAGGGTTGAAATTGCCGTAAAATAGCCTCAATTATCACAGAATAGCCCCAAAGTTTGGGGCTATTTTTGTATGTTTTGTTGCGAATTTTCGCGTTTGGAAGACAAAAACGCCGATTTCGGTTGTCCAAAATGTGGCAAACGACCCCTTTCGATCAGAGAGGAGCCGTTTCAGGAAGCGTTTTCTGAAAGCTGGATCAGACAGGGTCAGGCCGCGTGAAATCACCCGTCTGATGATCCATCACCCACAGTTCACCGGTCGAAATATCGAACCATGCGCCATGCAGGGTAAGCTTGCCCTTCTTCTCCAGAATATCCACGCAAGGAAATGTGCGCAGATTGTTGATGGAGTAGCGGATGGAGATGCGCTCCAGCGCGGTCTGGCGCTCGGTTTGCGTCATGAGCTGATTGCCGCTGATAGCTTCGGCGGCAGGCGCGATGAGGCTCATCCATTTGCCGATGAAGTCGCCCGGCGAAAGCGGTGCACTTTCTGTGTCGAGCGCAGCCTTGATGCCGCCGCAACGGCCGTGGCCCATGACGACGATATTCTTCACCTTGAGGCTCTGAACCGCAAATTCCAGCGCTGCCGAAGCCGCATGATATTCGCCATCGGGTTCATAGGGAGGAATGAGGTTGGCAACATTGCGCAGGACGAAGATTTCGCCGGGCGCCGTGTTGAAGATGGTTTCGAGCTGCACGCGAATCACAACAAGCGATAACCAGCGTTTCCGGTGATTGTCCCTTGTCGGCCAAATGGCGATATCGTGAAGTTTCGTGGGTAAAATGCTCGCGCATGAAGGTTCGGTAACCGGCGAGAAGTGAGTCTGGAAGATCAACCATATTTTTCCAATATCCCTATCGAAAACCGAGATCAATCGAAATGCATTGCGCGGGCTGCGTCCAATTGGACGCATGATCCCGCTCGTTTTCCTGCAGGCTTCTCAAGAGAGCGGTCGCCGGGCAAACTCCGAAAGCCAGCTCATTTTTGCATTATATATCGCACGGCGATAACCAGAGCGGCAGCGCTCCAGCCTCAAGCGCGGAGCCCCTTGGTCGGATGCATCAGCCGCCGCGTCTGCACCATGGCCATCGGCGTAGCGAGGCTCGACGCATCCGCCTCCAGCATCAGCTCATCCGCCCCGCGCTTTGCCGAACGCGCCATGATCTCGAACACCGCCGCCGTGGTGCTTTGCAGCATCTTTTCCTCCGCCATGCCGGACAGGCGGCGCGCGAGAAACACGGCAGAAGTCAGATCGCCAAGACCATTGGTGGGACCATCCACACGGCGATGTTCGGCCATCAGCGCCATGGTCGGCGTGAGCAGGATATTGCCGATGCTGCCGCTCATCAACGGAAAGGCCGATGTCACCAGCATGGTGGCCGGCCCGCATCAAGCGCCGCTTCCATGAGCGCCGTATTGTCTTCCAGCGGCACGCCGGTCAGCCATGAAAGCTCGAAACGATTGGGTGTCGCGATATCGGCAAGCGGCAGAAGCCTGTCGCGAATGCCCATGGCCGTCGCTTCGGGCACATAAAGCCCCTTTTCGTCACCGATGACCGGATCGCACAGATAGACAGCTTCCGGGTTTTTCGCCTTTACGGCTTTGACCAGTTCGGCAACGGCTGCCGCCTGCTCTGGATGGCCGAGATAGCCGGTCAGGACGGCGCCCACCTCGCCAAGCCACGGCGCACGCTGAAGATCCTGCATCAGGCGCGAAAACTCTTCCGCAGGCGGCACGATGCGTCCGGCAGGCCCGTGGCCCGGATGCCATGGCAGCACCACGGTCGGCACGGCCCAGACGGGAAAACCCAGCGTTTCCAATGCGAATACGGCGGCTCTATTGCCGACCGATCCGCGCACGACATGGCTTGAGATGACAATAACGGTTGTCGCATCCGAAGGCGCAGGAAGCGTCATTGGGTACCTAGCTTTGCATGAGATAGAAAATAAGCCAGACGATGATCGCCAGCGTGATGAGAAAGCCGAGCCCGCGCCCGATACGCGTGGCCCAAAGCTCGATAGGATCATTTTCGGGAGCGTCTGCGGCGGCCAGATGATGCGCAGTGCGGGAAAATCCGCGCCGCACGATGCCTTCGGCACCGGTCTGCTCGCGTTCGAGCCTGTCGAGAATACGCCGGGCCTCTTCCTGGCGCTCGCGTCCCGGCCCGCCGCCTTCCCTATGCCCGCCTGCTGGCGCTCGCCCATGCTCTGCCTGCCCTTTGCAATGACCCAGTGTGGTGGATTTGAATTCGAAATTCGTTCGCAACCCTGCTCCAGAGTGATACGAATTTCGGATTCGCCACACTAGTTTCCAACAGAAGAAACAGGCACAGCATCACGCTCAAAAGGCCGTTCTGCAAGCAGAATATTGCAGTCTTATACCAGGGCGCTGAGATGCTAACGCATCACGCCCTGAAAATGCTCAGTCGCCGCACGGGCTTACCAAAACTCGATGAGTTTGACTCATCGAGTTTTGGTATTATGCGAGCTTTATGATGAGCTTTCCGAAATTGCCGCCTTCCAGCAGGAAATGAAAGCTTTCGGCGCATTTTCCAATCCATCGACAATGTCTTCGCGATAACGCACCTGACCGTCGGCAATCCACTTCACCATGTCATGGTAAAAGGCTGGCCTCTGATCGGCAAAATCGCGCTGGATAAAGCCGCGAATGGTCAGGCTTTTCGACAGAATATCCCGCATCACCAGCGGCAGCCGGTCAGGCCCGTCGAACGGCCCGCTCTGATTATACTGCGCGATCAGGCCGCAGACCGGCACCCGCGCAAACTGGTTCAGCAGCGGAAACACAGCATCGAAGACCTTGCCGCCGACATTCTCAAAATAAACGTCAATGCCCTTCGGGCAGGCCGCAGCCAGTTCCTGAGCGAAATTCTTGCTGCGGTGGTCAATCGCCACATCGAAACCAAATTCATCGATCAACGCCTTGCATTTATCCGCTCCGCCCGCAATGCCGACTGCACGGGCACCCTTCATCCGGGCAATCTGCCCGACGGCAGAACCGACCGGACCGGTTGCCGCCGCAACCACGACGGTCTCGCCCGGTTTCGGCTGGCCTATAGTAAGCAGGCCGGAATAGGCAGTGAAACCCGGCATGCCAGCACGCCAAGCGCCGTCGTCACCGGCGCCTGTTCCGGGTCGAGCTTGCGCAAGGTCGATGCATCGGCAACCGCATAATCCTGCCAGCCGGAATGGGAAAGCACGAAGTCGCCGGGAGCAAAGCCCGCGCTCCTGCTTTCGACGACTTCGCCGACCGTGCCGCCCTCCATCACGTCGCCGATTGCCACCGGCGCGGCATAGGATTTGGCCGCGCTCATACGCCCGCGCATATAAGGATCGAGCGACAGATAGTGCAGTCTCAAGAGAACCTCGCCATCGCCGGGGCTCGGGAGCGCCGCTTCCTCCAGCCGGAAATTTTCTGCGGTCGGACGACCTTCAGGGCGCGATGCCAGCACGATACGGCGATTGATCTTTTCGCTCATGAACGGAACTCCTGACAGTGACGATCGGGCTTCGAGCTACATATTATTAGTTTAGGGCGATGATCGGAAAAGTTGAGCTTTTGCAATCAAAATCAAGCTATACATCCGTTGTGAACGCTTGGCTTGGAAAGCTGTTCCAAAGCTGGCGATTTTGCGCCATGCATTACCCTTTTGCAATTCGCTCCAGCCTTGGGACAAATGGCATGAATCAAGACAGGCTTTTTCTCTTGAAACCGGGTTTTGAAGATCCGGCTTATCCCGGCCAGCTTTTCTATTGCTGGCATTGCGCGCTCATCGAGGGTGTTCTGGCTTCGTTTCCAACGCTGGGGAGCAGTCTGGACATTGAGCGCGTCGACTGGCAGCGTCCGCGCAAGGCTGTCATAGAGCTGGCAGGCGAAGACAACCAAAACCTGCCCCTATTGATATTGAAGGATGGCGACCGCTCCCGTTCGAGACCGGTATGCATGAAGGGCGTTCGCTGATCGGCGACCCGCACAAGATACTGGCCACCCTTGAGGAGCGGCACGGATTTCCGCTGCCGCATCCCTGAACAAAACCCCGCCACAAGGGCGGGGTTCGCTTGGGGACAGTAAGGCTGCCTATTACTTCATCGTCGGGATGACGAACTCTGCCCCATCCTTGACGCCAGACGGCCAGCGCGAGGTGACTGTCTTGGTCTTGGTATAGAAGCGGAATGCATCCGGGCCGTGCTGGTTGAGATCGCCGAAGCCGGAAGCCTTCCAGCCGCCGAAGGTGTAATAGGCGATCGGAACCGGGATCGGCACATTAATGCCGACCATGCCGACCTGCACGCGGCTGGCGAAATCGCGGGCCGCATCGCCGTCACGGGTGAAGATCGCAACGCCGTTGCCATATTCATGATCGTTCGGCAGGGCCAGCGCTTCCTCGTAATTCTTGGCGCGCACGACCGAGAGAACCGGACCGAAGATTTCTTCCTTGTAGATGCGCATGTCCGGCGTCACATGGTCGAACAGGCAGCCGCCCATGTAGAAGCCATCTTCATAGCCCTGCATCTTGAAGTTACGGCCATCGACGACCAGCTTCGCGCCTTCTTCGACCCCGAGATCCACATAGCCGCGTACGCGGTCGAGCGCCGCCTTGGTGACCAGCGGGCCGTAATCGGCGGAATTGTCGGTGGAGGTGCCGATCTTCAGCGCCTCGACGCGCGGGATGAGCTTTTCCATCAGGCGGTTGGCGGTGTCTTCACCGACCGGAACCGCAACCGAAATCGCCATGCAGCGTTCGCCAGCCGAACCGTAGCCCGCGCCGATCAGCGCATCGACGGTCTGGTCCATGTCGGCATCCGGCATGATGAGAAGATGGTTCTTCGCACCGCCGAAGCACTGTACGCGCTTGCCGTTCGAGCAGCCGCGGCCATAGATGTACTGGGCAATCGGCGTGGAGCCGACAAAGCCGATGGCCTGCACGTCCGGATCGTCGAGCAGCGCATCGACCGATTCCTTGTCGCCGTTGACGACGTTGAAAATGCCTGCCGGAAGACCGGCTTCCATGAACAGTTCGGCAAGGCGCATCGGCACGCCCGGATCGCGTTCGGACGGCTTCAGGATGAAGGCATTGCCGCAAGCAATCGCCGGACCGGCCTTCCAGAGCGGGATCATGGCCGGAAAGTTGAATGGCGTGATGCCGGCAACAACGCCAAGCGGCTGGCGCATGGAATAGGTGTCAATACCCGTACCGGCATTATCGGTGAACTCACCTTTCAGCATATGCGCCGCGCCGAGGCAGACTTCCACCACTTCGAGGCCGCGCTGAATGTCGCCCTTGGCGTCGGCAATGGTCTTGCCGTGTTCGCGGGCCAGCAATTCGGCCAGGCTGTCATATTCGGCTTCAACCAGTTCGATGAACTTGCGCAGGATGCGAACGCGGCGCTGCGGGTTGGTCGCGGCCCAGGCCGGCTGTGCGGCCTTGGCGTTTTCAACAGCCGCGCGCACTTCTTCCTTGGTGGCGAGCGCCACCTTGGCCTGCACCGAGCCGTCGAGTGGCTGGAAGACGTCCGCCGTGCGGCCACTCTTGCCTGCCACATGCTTGCCGCCGATAAAATGTCCGATATTGCGCATCGAAGAACCTCCCTGATGATCGCTTTAAGGGGCCATATGCCCCATCGTTGACGCCATCTTGACTCTGCAAATTCATGATTGCAAGGCGCTGAAAAGCGTATCCGTTGTGCAGATTTTATAGTAACAAGGGCGTATCCTCATGCAGGGAACATCATGAACTGGGACGATATTCGCATTTTTCTCGCTGTTGCCCGCTCTGGCCAGATTCTTGGAGCGGCCAAAAGGCTCGGCCTCAACCACACCACTGTGGCCCGGCGGCTGACGGCGCTTGAAACGGCGCTCTCCACCACGCTTCTGACACGCCGCACCAACGGATCGACGCTGACGCAGGCGGGCGAGGAGTTTCTGCTGGCTGCCGAACGCATGGAAGCCGAAATGCTTTCTGCCCGCTCGCATGTCGGTAATGCGGATATTGCCGTTTCCGGCACGGTGCGCATCGGCGCGCCGGACGGGTTCGGGGTCAATTTTCTGGCGCCCCGGCTGGCGCGGCTGACGCAGAAATATCCCGACCTCACCATCCAGCTCGTGCCGGTGCCGCGCTCCTTTTCGCTGTCGCGCCGTGAGGCCGATATCGCCATTACGGTCGAACGTCCGGAACAAGGCAGGCTGATCGCGCGCAGGCTCGTCGATTATACGCTCGGTCTCTATGCGCATCGCAGCTATCTGGAGGCAAACGGCACGCCGGAAAACAGCGACGATCTCGCCCGGCACCGGCTCATCGGCTATGTGGAAGATCTCGTCATCAACCCGTCGCTGGCCTATGCGCCGGAAATCAGCCGCGACTGGAAACCGGCCTTCGAAGTGTCGAGCGCGCTTGGACAGGTCGAGGCCGTGCGGGCGGGCGCAGGTATCGGCATATTGCACGCCTTCATCGCCCGCGCCGATCCCGATCTCGTGCCCATTCTGCCGGATCGGGTGATCCGCCGCGCCTACTGGCTCGCCTATCATGAATCCGCCCGCACATTGCGGCGCGTCACCGCCATATCGGCGCTGATTTCCGAACTGGTGGAAAGCGAAAAATCGCTTTTCAGCTAAATCAATTGAGCCGCATATAGGCAACCATGACGCCGACGATCATCGCAGCCGGAACGAACAAGGCGTCGAGGCCGATGAAAGAGTGACCGAGACCGCCGCCGACAGCGCCCAGCATCAGGGACAGCCAGACCGCCACATGCTGCATCCAGCGCCATTTCGGCGTTTCACCACGCAGCGAACAGGCAAGATCGGCGGCAGCGTTGAAGAGCGTGCCGGTCACATAGGTCACGCCGAGACGCGCAGCCCCGATAGGCTGCACCGCCGCATTCTGCGCGCCCATGGCCGCGGCAAGCAGCAGCACCGGCTGGATGAACAGCGCACCCTCGCGCCGCAGCACGCCGACCAGCAGCAGGATCGCCACCACGCTCGCCATCACATAGAGACTGCCCCAGCGCCCGTAAGCGCGCACAACCAGTGTGCCGAAGAAGGCGCCGGAAAAGAACAGCACGATCAGGATCGCCGGAAACCAGACCAGGACCAGACCCTGCGGGCCGGGCTGTCCGGCCAGCGCCGTGCCAAGCTGCGTGGTGTTGCCGCTCATGAAGGATGCGAAGAAACCGCCCAGTTGCAGGAAGGCAATCGCATCGACGAAACCCGCCGATGCGGTGAGAACCAGACCGAGCGACAGTTTGGAATTCGGTGTCATTTCAATGAACTTCGAGAGGAAACGGCCCGGCGCAGGACCGCCGGGCCTTTCGGAAATATTCCGGTTCAGGCGCGTTTGACGATGCGCAGGATAATCAGGAGGATGGCAGCACCTATAAAGGCGTTGACGATCGAGGCGACAATCCCTCCGCCAACGGAAAATCCGAGACGCGGCAGCAACCAGCCTGCAAAGAATGCGCCGATCACGCCGACAATGATATTGCCGATCAGGCCGAAACCGCCGCCCTGCACGACCTTGCCAGCCAGCCAACCGGCAATAAGACCGACGAAAAGAAATACGAGAAGACTTCCAACATCCATGCGTTTTTCTCCCTCTCAAAACGCAACCGTTCGATGCGCCTGCAGCGAGTTGACTATATGTTGGGCGACGACACAAGGGGTGCCGGCGCCTCCCCGTTAAATCAGGCCACCAGATGCCGGAAAGCTGCGACGACTTCCTCATAGACCTTGCGCTTGAAGGGCACGATCAGCTCCGGCAGCACGGCCATCGGCTTCCATTCCCAGCGGTCGAACTCGGCGGTGTGTCCACCGGGCGGCGGATTGATGGCGATTTCGCTCTCGTCACCCTCGAAACGATAGGCAAACCATTTTGCGTCTGGCCGCGATACTTGCCCTGAGCGCCACGCCAACCAGATGCGGCGGCAGGTCGTAATTGATCCAGTCCGACGCTTCCTCAAGCAGCGAGACCGACTTCATGCCGGTTTCCTCGTAAAGTTCGCGAATAGCTGCCTCAAGCGGCTCCTCGCCCTTGTCGATCCCGCCCTGCGGCATCTGCCAGAGCTGGGTCGCACCGTCCATCTCGTCGCCCGGAATAACGATACGACGGCCAGCCCAGACCAGACCGGCCCTGTTCAGCACCATCAGCCCGACACAGGGACGGTAAGGCAGGCTTTCAGGATCGACAGGGCCTTTATGCTTCGACATGACATTCTCCATGATATGCAAATTTATTGCCGTTCGGGATCGCGGACCAGCGCCGAAACCGGCACGATTTCAATGCCGCGCTTCTTGACCTCATTGGTCCATTCGGAAACTGCATCGACGGTCACCGCAAAGGCCGAGCCGGTGCCGATGGCGCTGCCATTGGCGCGCGCGGTCCGCTCCAGTTCATCGAGACGATCTAGGATCGCGCCGCGCTCCTGCGCTGCATCGATCAGAATATCCGCCGCCGCGAAAGGCACCGCATCGCTTCCCGCAATCCGGTCAGCCTGGCTGCGCGCCGAGGTGCCGTCATCGAGATAATAAAGGCCGCGCCTGCCGATCTCGCCCAGCACCGGCGAAAAGGCTTCCGTTTCGGATGTAAAACGTGCACCCATATAATTCATCACACCGGCATAATTGGTCATCCGCGACAGCGCCCACAGCAGGGAAGCCTGATTCGTGCTGCCCCGTCATCCACCGTCAGCGTATTGCGGCCGGGATTGACGCGCGGATAGTCGAACGGCTCCATCGGCAATTGCAGCACAAGTTCATGACCGTTTTGCCGTGCTGCCTGCATCCAGCGCTGCAAACTATTGCCCTGCGGCGCAAATCCGAGCGTGATTTCCGGCGGAAGCTTGTCGACCGCCTCCATGCTGCCGGTCTGTGACAGCCCAAGACCACCAATGACGAGTGCAATCCGCGCGCCACGCGCGCCAGACCATCCCGCTGCATAGGCATCCATCGGGCGCAGTCCGTCCGCTCCGCGCACCGGCAGCGGGCCGGTGGGGCTTTGCTCGACCAGCGCCTGTTCCGGCAGATGGGCGACACGCTTATCCTGTCCGGATTGATGCGTATTCTGCACCACGACCACATTGCCTTCCGCCATACCGGTGGTGGCACCTGGCATACCGGGTGGCATGTCCGGCGTGACCTTGATGATGGCAGGCCCCGGCTGACCGCCCGTTCCGCGCAATGCGCTGCCGGGCGGCGGCGTATTGCCGGTTGCCGGTTTTATTCCAGTCTTGGCCGCCGGCACTTCAACTTGTGTCGGCTCCACAGCGGCAGTTTCTGTTTTGCGGAAAGCCGCCTGATTGCTCTGCCAGATGGCGAACACCGCACCACCGGCCAGGCAAAGCCCGACCAAAATGGCAAGACCCGTCAGGGTCGAACGAAAAGCGCGGGAGCGTGAGCCCCGCGCTTTTGCGGTTTCTTATCCAGTCCTAACGGGCTGTTCAGATCCAGCATGGAGCGATCAGTTCAACACGCCCTTCTTCGGGTCCGGCGGGAATGCGGCATTGGCCACCTCGCCACGCAGGAGCTTGAAGGCTTCGTTGAGCTGGATGTCGTCTTTCGGATCAGCCGGGACATAAGCCGACGAACCGGAGCCGTTATCATCCTCGGCATTGCCCTTGATGTGGCCCTTGAGTTCGGATTCGCCGCGAACGACGTCCTCACCCTTCAGTTCCGGCGGCAAAGGCTGATCGACCTTGATGTCAGGCGTGATGCCCTTGCCCTGGATCGACTTGCCCGACGGCGTGTAATAAAGCGCCGTCGTCAGACGCAGCGAACCGTTTTCGCCAAGCGGAATGATCGTCTGCACCGAGCCCTTGCCGAAGGATTGCGTGCCGAGCACGGTGGCGCGGCGGTGATCCTGAAGCGCACCGGCAACGATTTCCGAAGCGCTGGCTGAACCGCCATTGATCAAAACGATAACCGGCTTGCCGTCGGTCAGGTCGCCCTTGCGCGCATCGAAGCGGGTCACATCCTGCGGATCGCGGCCACGGGTTGAGACGACTTCACCCTTGTCGAGGAAGGCATCGGAAACGGCGACAGCCTGATCGAGCAGACCGCCCGGATTGAGGCGAAGATCCAGCACATAGCCCTTGAGCTTGTCGGCGGAATCTTATCCTGAATATCCTTGATCGCCTTCTTCAGGTCTTCCGAGGTCTGTTCGGTGAACGAGATGACGCGCAGATAACCGATATCGTTCTCGACGCGATAGCGAACGGCCTTCACCTTGATGACGGCGCGTGCGATCTTCAGCGTGATCGGCTTGTCGACGCCCTGGCGCTGGATGGTCAGCTCAATAGACGAACCGATTTCGCCGCGCATCTTGTCGACCGCATCGGTCAGCGTCAGCCCGCGAACCTCCTGGCCGTCGATCTTGGTGATGAGATCGCCTGCCAGCACGCCGGCCTTGGAAGCAGGCGTATCGTCAATCGGCGCAATGACCTTCACGAGATCGTTGTCCATCGTCACTTCGATGCCGAGACCGCCAAATTCACCCTTATCTGCACGCGCATGTCCTGCGCGGCTTCCGGATTGAGATAGGAGGAATGGGGATCGAGCGAGGACAACATGCCGTTGATCGCGCTTTCGGTCAGCTTCTTGTCGTCCGGCGGCGTCACATATTGCGCGCGCACCCGTTCGAAAATATCGCCGAAAAGAGCCAGTTCCTTGTAGACATCGCTATCTTCCCTGCCGCAAAAGCAGTGGAAGCCGGCGCGCCCTGGACCATCACCATGGCTGACGCCCCAGAAGGGCCCCGGCGAACAGCAGCGACAGTTTACGTATCATTTTCACGTCCTTCCAGAAAGCCGTTCGGTCCACCAAGGGGCGGGATCGACGGGTTTTCCATCCTTTCGAAATTCAATGTAAAGCAATGGCGCGCCATTGCCCACCTCTATCGGTGCAACACTTGCCAGAAGTTTTTCTCCCATTGCGCCGACCGGCTCTCCCGCAAGTACAAATTGGCCTTGCGATACGTCGATCGACCCATGCCAGCCATGACGACATGATATCCATTGCCCGCGTCGAGTATCAAGAGCTGCCCGTAAGAACGGAAAGTGCCCGCATAAAGTATCACGCCATCGGAAGGTGACGTAATCGTGGCAGAAGGCAAGGTTTCGACCACCTGCCCCATCATGGAGCCGCCGACGCCGTCCTTCTCGCCGAAGCGGCGCATGATCTTGCCAGCCGCAGGCAGGCAAGCTTGCCCTGCAGCGAAGCAAAATCGATCTGGGCTCGCAGATGCGTGTCGTCCGGCGTCGATTCCCCGGCCTTTTCCTCGCTGCAGCAAGGCGATCGGCTTCCGCCTTGCGGGCGGCCTCGGCTGCGTCGCGCACGCCTGCCATCTGCTTGTCGAGCCCGTCGATAAGGTCTTTCAGGCTGCCTGCCTTGGCCGCCAGTTCTTCCGAACGCTTGCGCTGCGTCTCGATTTCCTGTTCCGATTGCGACTGCAATTTCTTCTTTTCCTCAAGAAGAAGTGATTGCCGTTTCTGTTCTTCCGCCTGGACCGTGCGCGTTTCTTTGAGTTTTTCCTGCTCCTGGCGGATGGAGGCCGTCACCTTCTGCATATCCTTCAGATCGCCGGTCAACTCTTCGACCTGCTCCCGCATTTCGGGCACGACGGCGCCCAGAAGCACGGCGCTGCGCACCGATGCAAGCGCATCGTCGGGCCGCACCAGAATGGCGGGAGGCGGGTTCAGCCCCATGCGCTGCAAGGCGGCCAGCACTTCGGCCAGAACGCCGCGCCTTGCACTGAGCGACGAGCGAATGCCGTCTGCTCGCGCAGCGCAACCAGCTTGTCGGCAATATCGGCAATGTCCTGCTGCAGCTTCTTGTCGGTCTTGGCCGACTGGATCAGCGCTGCGGTGATGGTGGCCTGATCCTTCTTGAGCCCGGCCACCTCGTCTTCAAGCTTTTTCAGCTCATCACCGGTAACGGTGAGTTCCTGATTGAGCTTTTCATATTCGCTTGCCGCCTGATCGCGCTGCTGCTGGAGGGCATCCTGTGCAAGAACCGACGGCGCGCAGGCGAACACGCCAGCCAAAACGAGGCCAGCCTGCGCACATGCAAGCAGTCGTGGTCTTTTGAAAACTGTCTGGAATTCATGCGCATTCTATCAGGATTAAACACGGCGAAAACCAGCCCTATTCAGAAACTCTCAGAAACAAATTCACGAGCGGTTCGTTGATATAGTAATTGCTTCTGCCATTTTGGTGCTTGGTCAGGAAAGCGTGTTCCGCAAGCGTATCGAGATATTTCGCGGCTGTCTGTCTCGTAATGCCCAGTTCATTTTGAACGTAATCAATTCGTGTGTAAGGGTGCCGAAAAAGATTATTCAGCAAATCCTGAGAATAAATTTTAGGCAACTCTTCACGCATTCGTTTTTATTTGATGCCATTTGAAGCCGAATATTCTCGATAAGATCGAGCGTCGTTTTTGCCGTATCGTCAACAGCATTGAGCATATAAATAAGCCAATCCTCCCATTCACCGGTATCACGGACATATTGCAGAAGTCTGTAATATTCACTTTTGAGTTGTTTATCGCACGGCTGAGGTAAAGAATCGGAATTTCGAGCAAATCCACGCGGGTAAGATAAAGCACATTGAGAATTCTCCCTATCCGCCCGTTTCCGTCTGGAAATGGATGAATACTTTCAAACTGATGGTGGATCAGCGCCATTTTGATGAGAGGATCGAGAGGAGAAGATTGGTCATCGTTGATGAACCGTTCAAGACTGGCCATCGCGGCATTTATCTCTTGTTGTTCCTGCGGCGGGATATAGATAATCTCCTGATCGTTCATTTTTGAGCGCCGTACCCGGCGTTTGTCTGAATCCATCCGTGCGCTGTTTGAGACGCTGAAACATGCCAACCACGGTTGAGTTGGTAATCAGCCCTCCCGTGCTCTGAAGCCTGTCAAAGCCAAACTTCAAGGCTTCACGATAAAGCGCAACCTCTTTTGCAGCCGGAGATTCAGGCCCGTCAGGGAACATGTCAGTCTGGAATAACTCATCTTGAGTCGTAACAATGTTTTCGATTTCCGAGCTGGCCTTTGCTTCCTGCAACGCCAGCGTGTCAATCAGAATGCCTTGATTGGGTATAGCCGCCGCCCGTCCCTTCAATTCGGCCAAAGATCTGTTCGCTGCGGCAAGCGCCTTGAAAATACCAACCGTTTCCAGGCCGGTAAGCGCAGCCAGATCAGGAAGCTGGTAGGACGGCTTTAACATATGCGCCTCGACAAGTTAAGAAAACTCAATTTCTTTAACACGTCAGGGTCAACATGTTAAATCCGTATTCCTACTCACGCCCCTGATTTATGACCGATGATAGGGATGGCCTGCCAGAATGGTGGCGGCGCGGTAAAGCTGCTCGGCAATCAGGATGCGGGCGATCTGGTGCGGCCAGGTGAGTTCGCCCAGCGCCAGAACGAGATCGGCGCGTGACCGCAAGGCCGGATCGTGGCCGTCCGGCCCGCCAATGGCGACGATGAGCTGGCGCTTGCCATCGTCCCGCATCCGCCCGATGCGATCCGCAAAAGCTTCCGATCCGAGCGCCTTGCCGCGCTCGTCCAGCAGGATTAGAGCCGCACCATTATCAAGCGCTTCGTGGATGCGCTGGGCTTCCTCGGCCTTGCGCAAATCCGCCGTCTGGCCCCGGCTTTCGGGAATTTCGCTCACACCGGCGAATTCAAGCCCCAAAGGCGGACCAGCCTTCGCAAATCGGTCGAAATAACGCTCGACCAGTTCCGTTCGGGGCCGGCTTTCATCCGGCCCACGGCAAAACACTCACACGCATGACGCTCTCAATTCATCGAATTAAAGCGTATCACGCTTTAATTTTTTTTAACGCATGTCTTCATCCCAAAACCGGTTCCCACTTTTGGGAGACATGCTTTAGTGCACCAATCCCGGCGCGCGTTCGTCGCCGAAATCGTCATCGAGCCAAATCTTCTCGATATTGTAGAAGTCACGGACTTCCGGTCGGAAGACATGGACGATGATATCGCCCGTATCGATGAGAACCCAGTCGCCACTCTCGAGACCTTCGACCCGCATGTCCTTGCAGCCTGCCTCGCGCAGGGCTTGCAGGAGATGGTCGGCAACCGCCGTCACATGGCGATGCGAACGGCCCGACGCGACGATCATATAATCGCCGATCGTTGATCTTCCGCGAATATCGATGGGGATGATGGATTCCGCCTTGGAGTTTTCGAGACTGGCCAAGGCCGCGTCGAAGGTCTGGGACACGAGATTGGACTCGTCCATCCTGACCGTTGAAGGCGCGTGATGAGCCTTCTTCTCAATTGCTGTTCTCAGTGTATTCCCTTTCTCAACGGAACAACGCAGTGTGGCAGTTATAAGCACCACACTCCCTAAAATAGGCAGAGTCCCTGTTTTGTTTCAAGAGTCCCCGGCTTGTTCGCCCGTTCACTTTTTGACTGGGCTTTGCGAAGCGCCGTTGAAGAGAGCGACGAACGCGGCCCATGAATGAAGGTCCAGGCCGGAGGTGTGCGACGCGCCAGCATCGGCGCATGTTGTTCATCGACGCGGCTGTCGGAAAATGTCTGCGCCATGCGTGACGAAAGATAGGCCAGCGTCGAGCCCGGTCGGTCAATGACCGCAATCGGAAAATTCTGCGCAATCTCGCGCCAGCGCTGCCAGCGGTGGAAGGATGCGAGATTGTCCGCACCCATCACCCAGACAAAATGGACGCCGGGATTGGCATCGCGGATGAGCGCCAGCGTATCCGCCGTATAGCGCACATTGAAGGCCGCTTCGAGCGCCGTCACCTTGATGCGCGGGTCTTCGGCCACTGCCTCGCTCAGTTTCAGCCGGTCTGCGAGCGGCGCCAGTTCGCGACTGTCCTTCAGCGGGTTGCCGGGTGTCACCATCCACCAGAGCTGGTCGAGTTTCAGCCGCCGGATTGCGATTTCCGCCACCAGCGCGTGCCGCCATGCGGCGGATTGAACGAACCGCCAAACAGCCCGACCGCCATGCCCTTTTCGACATGCGGCATACGCAGATAATGCGCATCGACGCCGGGATATTGTTTCTTGAGCGCAGAAAGCCCGAAGCCGAATTTCATCCGAAACTAACCACGAACCTGGCCCCGGATCTGACCATCGCCGCGAACGCGATATTTGAACGAGGTCAGCTGCTCGACCCCGACCGGCCCGCGCGCATGCATCTTGCCGGTGGCGATGCCGATTTCCGCGCCCATGCCGAACTCGCCGCCATCGGCAAATTGCGTCGAGGCATTATGCAGGAGAATGGCCGAGTCGATCTCGTTGAAAAACCGCGCCACGGCTGCCGCATCTTCTGCCACGATAGCTTCGGTATGGTGCGAGGAATAGCGGTTGATATGTTCGATCGCGCCCGAAATGCCATCAACCAGCGCCACGGAAATGATCGCATCGAGATATTCGGTCGACCAGTCCTCTTGCGTGGCCGGTTTTGCCGCCGGGTAGAGCGCCAGCACGTCCGCACTGCCGCGAATTTCGCAGCCCTTGGCAGCAAGATCTCCGGATCGGCGTCAGATGCGTCGAAGCCGCGGCGCGATCCACCAGCAGCGTTTCCGCAGCCCCGCAAATGCCGGTGCGCCGCATCTTGGCGTCGAGCGCAATCCTGCGCGCCATGTCGAGATCGGCCGACTTGTCGATATAAAGATGGCAGATGCCTTCCAGATGCGCGAAGACCGGCACCCGCGCTTCCGACTGGACGCGCGCGACAAGACTTTTGCCGCCGCGCGGCACGATCACGTCAATCGCGCCGCCAAGACCTTTCAGCATTTCGCCGACAGCGGCGCGGTCTGTCACCGGCACGATCTGGATCGCATCGGCTGGCAGATTGGCCGCTTCAAGCCCCTGACCAGTGCTTTATGAATGGCGGCCGACGAATGCGCCGAGTCCGAGCCGCCGCGCAGGATGACGGCATTGCCTGCCTTGAGGCACAACGCACCGGCATCGGCGGTCACATTGGGACGGCTTTCGTAAATGACGCCGATCACACCGAGCGGCGTGCGCACGCGCTCGATATGAAGCCCGTTCGGACGGTCCCATTCGGCAATCACTTCACCCACCGGATCAGGCAGGGCGGCAATGGCGCGGATACCGTCAGCAATCGCATTGATCCGGCTGTCATCGAGCGTCAGCCGGTCAATGAAGGATGGTGCCATGCCGTTCTTTTCCGCATTGGCCAGATCAAGCCTGTTGGCTTCCAGAATATCGCCGCGTGCTTCAAGCAGCGCATCGGCGGCAGCCATCAGCGCCTTGTTCTTCTGTTCAGTGGTAGCGATGGAAAGAGGGGCTGCGGCAGCGCGCGCCTTGCGGCCCACTTCCGCCATGACTGCAGCAATATCGTTTACCGTTTCTGCCTTGGTCAGCATCCCATCTCCCCTATGCGACTTCTGCATTGCTGGCAGCACGCACAACCAGATCGTTGCGATGGATCATCGCCGCGCGAGCATCATAGCCAAGAATTTCACTGATCTCATCGCTTTTATGGCCTGCGATCTTGCGCGCATCCTCGGCATCATAAGCGATCAGTCCGCGCGCGATTTCGCGTCCGTCCTCATTGATTACCGCAACCGTATCGCCGCGCTCGAACTGGCCGTCGATTTCCTGACGCCTGCGGGCAAAAGCGACTTTCCGGATTTCAGTGCCCTGGCCGCACCGGCATCCACCGTCAAACGACCAGCCGGTTCAAGATTGCCGGAAATCCAGGTTTTCCAGGCATTGACCGGCGCACGCGCCGGTTCAAACAGTGTCGCGCGTTCACCGCGATCGATTGCCGAAAGCGGGCCGAAACGCGTGCCCGAAGTGATAATCATCGCGGTCCCGGCCGCATTGGCGATCTTGCCTGCGTCGAGCTTTGTCTTCATGCCGCCGCGCGACAGTTCCGACGCCGCCGCTCCCGCCATGGCCTCGATCTGCGGGGTGATGGTTTCGACCAGCGGCAGAAACTCGGCGTCCGGGTTCTTGTGGGGCGGGGCCGTATAAAGCCCGTCAATATCCGACAGCAGGACAAGCAGGTCCGCGCCCATCATGGTCGCCACACGTGCAGCCAGACGATCATTGTCACCATAACGGATTTCGGTGGTCGCCACCGTGTCATTTTCGTTGATGACCGGCACCGCCTTCAGCTTCAACAGCGTCTCGATGGTCGCCCGCGCATTGAGATAGCGGCGGCGCTCCTCGGTATCGGAAAGCGTGACGAGAATCTGGCCGGAACGGATGGAATGACCGCCCAGCACATCGGCATAGGCCTTGGCGAGCGCGATCTGGCCTGCGGCGGCAGCAGCCTGACTTTCCTCAAGCTTCAGCGCCTTTTCGGCAGGCCCAGAACCGTGCGCCCGAGTGCAATGGCGCCGGACGAAACCACCAGCACTTCAACGCCCGCATGATGAAGCACTGCGATATCCTGTCCGAGACTTTCCAGCCAGTCGCGTTTCAAACCGGTTGCGCGATCCACCAGAAGGGCGGACCCGATTTTGACAACGATGCGGCGATAATCTTTCAGTTTCTTCAGCATGCTTCATTCCCTCGCCGCATCCAATTTTATTCGTCGGCTTCTGCCGTACCGGCCTCTGCCGCCCGGCTCCGGTCGATGACACTTGCGAGTTGGCGCAAGGCATCGTTCAGGCCTTCATGGCTGACGGCTGAAAGCAGCAGCGGCTCGCGCCCGCAGGCCTTTTCAGCGCCTTGACCTTGGCCTTGCGCGCTTCCGGGTCGAGCGTATCAATCTGCGACAGCGCAACGATTTCCGGCTTGTCGGCAAGCCCGTGTTCATAGGCCTCAAGCTCACCACGAATGACCTGATAGGCCTTGGCGACATCTTCTTCCTGCGCCGAAACCAGATGCAGCAGAACGCGCGTGCGCTCGACATGGCCGAGGAAACGGTCGCCGAGACCGACGCCTTCACTCGCACCTTCGATCAAGCCCGGAATATCGGCGATGACGAATTCGCGGCCATCCACGCGGGCGACGCCCAGATTGGGATGCAGCGTGGTGAACGGATAATCGGCAATCTTCGGCTTGGCAGCTGTCACACTTGCAAGGAAGGTGGATTTTCCGGCATTGGGCAGACCGACCAGACCAGCATCGGCGATCAACTTCAGGCGCAGCCAGATGGTGCGCTCGATGCCTTCCTGTCCGGGATTGGCGCGGCGCGGCGCGCGATTGGTCGAGGTCGTGAAATGCAGATTGCCGAAGCCACCATTGCCGCCCTTGGCCAGCCGGTAGCGCTGGCCGATTTCGGTGATATCGCAGATCAGCGTTTCGTCGTCTTCCTCGAAGATCTGCGTGCCGACCGGCACCTTGAGAATAACGTCGTCGCCCTTGCCGCCCGTCATGTTGCGGCCCATGCCATGCATGCCGGTCTTGGCCCGGAAATGCTGCTGATAGCGATAATCGATCAGCGTGTTGAGACCATTTACAGCCTCAACCCAGACATCGCCGCCGCGTCCACCATCACCGCCATCGGGACCGCCGAATTCGAGAAATTTCTCGCGGCGGAACGAAACCGCCCCGCGCCGCCATTGCCGGAGCGGATGTAGATCTTTGCCTGATCGAGAAACTTCATCTGAACGTAACCTTCTTGGATGCCCACACTCTGGCGGGCTTTTGGGCGGCAGACGCCCTGAATATTGTTACATGCGGGCCTGTGCCCGCATGTGGTGTGTTGCAATTACAGCAAAAGCGGCCTCCTGCAAACAGTCGAGAAGGCCAGATTTCATCCGAGTTTGTCTTTCCATTCAGGATCGGTGAAATCGATATAGATCAATTCCTGATCCAGATACTGGCCCTGAACATAAAGCGACTTGGGTTCAACACCGTAAGTCTTGAAACCAAGCGCATAATAAACGCGTTTGGCGGCTTCGTTCGTGGCCACCACCTTGGCATCCAGAATGATGACCTGCCTTGCAGCGTGCTCGATGACCTTGGCCACGAGCGCCTTGCCGAGTTCCAGCCCGCGCGCTTCGGGGCAACATAGACACCCCAGAGCGTGCCGCGATGGCGCTCGGACTTGCGATCATGGCGGAACACGCCTGCCGTTCCCAACAGGTTTTCACCGTCAAAGGCACCGAAAACCGCATTGCCGTCCACCTGCTCCAGACGACGCGCGAACACGCTGTCCGAATAGGCGTTTTCTTCTTCAAAACTCGAACCGAAGGCCATCGGCGCAAGTTGCAAAGCGCTTAATCTTATAGCCCGATAGCGATGCAGATCGCCCTTTTCGAGCGCACGCACCACGATCTTATCGCGTGCGATTGTCTGACTATCCATCATTTCATTCCCCATCATTACCGGTCCTGCGGTCTATCTCAAAACCGCAGGACCATTGTTATCTTACGACTGCCAGCTTCTCAGCCCGATCCAGGTGCGGCGATCAAGGACATAGCGCTCGACCGGCACATTGCCTGCGGCAAGCGAGTCCGCCATGCCCATGCTGCTGAACTGGAAGCCGCACTTGTGAATCACCCGACGCGAACCGCCATTGCTGGCGCGACACGAGACATGCAGCCGCTCAATTTCCGTTGCACGGAAGGCGAGGTCGATCAGCGCGTGCGCGGCCTCGGTGGCAAAGCCGTGTCCCCAATAGGGTTCACCAAGCCAATAGCCGATTTCCAGTCCCTCGCCGTGCTTATGCGCATGAATGCCGCAGCAACCCATAAAGATGCCGGTTTCCGCTTGCGTAATGGCGTAGATGCAATTGCCCATCTCGCCTTTTCGCACGCGCTCGACAAAATCGACCGCATTTTCACGCGTGTATGGATGCGGCATGCGGGCAAGCATACCGGAGACGCGGGCGTTATTGGCAAGATAGGAAATCGCATCCACGTCTTCGACATGCGGCGGGCGCAGGACCAGCCTTTCAGTGACGAGGACAGGACAGTCCAATTCGTAAGCCATATCGGGGCTCAAATCGGGGACCAATCCGGGCGACAGATCGGTGTAACTGTCTCTTCTTTCGCCGCTACTTGCGTCGTAACAATCTTCTTCCAGAATTTCGACAACCATTTTTCGTACCTCCAGAGCGTTTCATTTTTACGCACATCTTATCCGAAAACCGCTTCGCACTTTTCGGGATGCGCTCAAATGCAAAAGGGAAGATGGTGGTCCCATCTTCCCTTCGATCTTTTGGCTAGGCTGCCATATACACCGGGTCCGATGGGACGCCGGTGGTTTTAAGAGGCCCGGCTTACTCTGCTGCTTCCGCGATCGGGTCTACCGATACGTACGTGCGGCCGTTGGCTTTCGTACGGAAAGATACGGAACCGTTCGTGGTTGCAAAAATCGTGTGGTCCTTGCCGAGGCCGACATTGGCGCCCGGATGCCACTTCGTGCCGCGTTGGCGCACGATGATGTTGCCGGCGAGCACAGCTTCGCCGCCGAACTTCTTCACGCCAAGGCGTTTGGATTCTGAATCGCGACCGTTACGCGAGGAACCGCCAGCTTTTTGTGTGCCATTGGTGTTCTCCTTTAATCTCTCTGTTTACTCAGCCGTTGCGGCCTTGGCTGCAGCCTTCTTGGGCGCTGCCTTCTTCGGCTTTGCGGCTTCGCCTTCAGCGGCGTCTGCCTTCGGAGCCTTCTTCTCGGCGGCCTTCTTGGAAGGCTTTGCACCGTCGGTGAGGATCTCCGAGATACGGATGGTCGTCAGTTCCTGACGATGACCGCGGGTGCGCTTCGAGTTCTGACGGCGACGCTTCTTGAACGCGATGACCTTGCGGGCACGGCCCTGTTCGACGACTTCGGCGGTGACGAGAGCACCGGCAACGGTCGGGGCGCCAATGGTCGAGCCGACCATCAGGACTTCTGCGAATTCTACGATGTCACCGGCTTCGCCGGCAACTTTTCGACCTTGATGAGGTCGTTTGCGGCAACGCGGTACTGCTTGCCACCGGTCTTGATGACTGCGAACATTTGTTGTCCTTTCGGTTGTTCGGTCCGGCTCTCATTTCCACGACATTGGCGTCGAAGTGATGGGCCGTCTTTTATCAGTCGGTTGATGAGCGGGCTTTTTGGCCCTTGATAGCAGCCCGGAAACGCCCGAAATCTGCAATCAAAACAATAGGCGCGGATTACCCCACGCCTAAGGTCTGGTGCTTATAGGTGTGAAGCGGCAGAAAAGTCAAGAATTTTCACAACGGAATGCAAATTAGCTCTTGTCTAATCGGCGCTGGCCCGTTATTGAGCCGCTGCACGCTCGGCATTCGCTTTTGATGCTCGTTACTGTGCGATTCTTCAAGGGTCGTTTTACAGTGCTGCATAACGCGGAGAGGTGGCTGAGTGGTTGAAAGCACCGCACTCGAAATGCGGCATGGGGGCAACTCCATCGGGGTTCGAATCCCTCCCTCTCCGCCATATGTTTTCCCTGCATGAACAGTCAGCCATTTGGTGAATATGGTCGGTCCTTTACCGTTGCAGAATTGAGCGCACGCTTCTCCGCACCGCGCAAACCATGCTAGAAGCGTATCATGACTGTGTTATCCGACGTTGCCCCATCTATAACCCGCCGCTCGAACCCTATGTCTCGATCCTCCATCGCGATGCAGGCTTTCTCGTGCTGGACAAGCCAAGCGGCTTGCTGTCCGTGCCGGGGCGTCACCCGGCACTGTCGGACAGTCTTGCAACGCGCGTTCAGGAACAGTTTCCGCAAGCGCAGATGATCAACCGTCTCGACAAGGACACGTCCGGCCTTGTGCTGATGTCGCTCAACCGCAAGGCGCATGCGGCCATCGCCTCGCAGTTCGAGGCACGGACGACGGAAAAGTCCTACGTCGCGGTGGTCTGGGGGCGTGTCGAAGGTGACGAAGGGCTGATCGATCTGCCGTTGGCGATAGACCTCCACAACAAGCCACGCCATCGTGTCGATCACGATCATGGCAAGCCCGCACAGACACGCTGGCAGGTTATGGACAGGCATGAAAACACAACCCGGCTGCGGCTCTTTCCGCTCACAGGCCGCACACACCAACTGCGCGTGCACATGAAAGCACTCGGTCATGTGATCCTCGGTGACGAATTCTACGCCGAAGGCGAAGCACGTGCTGCCGCAGGCCGTCTGTTGCTCCATGCAGAAGAACTTGCTTTCCGCCATCCCGACGGTCGCGCCGTGACCTTTATCGCACCCTGCCCGTTCTGAGAGCCTCCATGTCGCAGAAGATAGATACATCGGAACTGGTCGTTGATTTCGTCGGAGGCGCTGTCGGCCACCGGTTTCGCTCCGGTGAAGGACGCGGACAGGCTCTCGCCAAGGCCGCCGGTTTGACGCGCGATGTCACACCGGAAATCGTGGATGCAACAGCAGGTCTCGGGCGCGATGCCTTCCTGCTGGCCTCTCTCGGGGCGAATGTGACGTTGATCGAACGCTCAGAAAAGATGCACGGTCTTCTTGCCGAAGGGCTGGCACGCGCCGCCGCAGAAGGCGGCCGCTACGCCGAGACTGTCGCGCGCATGACGCTTCTGCACGGTGATTCCTGCCAACTCCTGCCCGAACTGAAGCCGCAAGTCGTGCTGGTTGATCCGATGCACCCACCGCGCGGCAACAGCGCGCTCGTCAAGAAAGAAATGCGGCAGATCCGCGAGATCGTCGGCACCGATCCGGATGCTGAAAATTGATGCTGGCAGCACTGGAGGCCGCGCAGAATCGCGTGGTGCTAAAATGGCCATTGCGTGCCGATCCGATGCCCGGATTGCGTAAACCGTCCCATCAGATAATCGGTAAAAGCACGCGCTATGACGTCTTCGTCAAGGCCAGGATCAGCTGAACATCCGCAATAGCTATGATTGTTCGCTTCCGCCTGTGGCAAGGCTGCGCGACATTTCACCGGAATAGATGCTGACACTGTTGCGCCCCTTCGCCTTTGCATCATACATGGCAGTATCCGCGGCCGCTAACAGTTCCGCAGCCAATTGACCATGTCTCGGGAAGCAGGCGACACCGATGCTGCAGGTGACTTCCAGATATGCTCCGTCCAGTTGGACAGGTTCACTGATCTTCCGTCTGATCTCATCCAGCCGCGAACAGAAATCGCCGTCATCTGCCTGCAAAACCAAAATGAATTCATCCCCGCCCATGCGACCGGCAAGTTCACCATCGCGCAGCAAAGTGAAATCCGTCCGGCAACCTGCTGCAGGAGCTTGTCTCCGGCTGCATGGCCGAGCGTATCGTTGACCGGCTTGAACTGATCCAGATCGAGAAAGCCGACAGCCACCCGCTGAGAACGGGCAGCCGCCTGTTCGAGAATTTGTTCAAGCTTTCGTTCCAGAAAGGCCCTGTTCGCCAGTCCCGTCAACGTATCGTGCTCAGCCAGATAACGGATGCGCTCGTCGGCGATGCGCCGGTCAATGGCGATGCCCGCCATTCCGGCGGCAGTGGTCAAAACTCACGAAGGCCGCGATCATCCGAAGCCTCTTCATCCACCACGAAGCCCAGAACACCATGCCCCTCACCGTTGGCAGACGGAATCTCCATGGCGAATATCGCCTGACTATCGGGAACGAGAGCTTTCAGCGCCGCCTCAAAGCGTGTCACAGATAAGAGTTCAGGCCAATCTCTCAGATTGCCCGCCAGGGATTGAAACGACGGCGCAGAAATGACAATATCGTCGCTCGTCTGGCCGGTAACGACGGCAACGCAATGAACACCAGCCGCAAGCCCACCCGACAACCGGGTCAACTGGTCGACAAATTCCGGTATGGCAACCGCGCTCACCGTCATCTCCAGAATACGGGCCTGGACCTGCATGAAGCGTTCAGCTCTTTTCTTGACGGAAATGTCGCGGGAAACACCTACAACGCCGATGATATTGCCGCTTCTATCCCGTAAAGGCACCCGCGAGATCATGAGCCAGCGATCGGCTCCGCCGCGCATGGCACGCTCTTCGTAGCCGAGATCCGGCTGACCGCTCTCCATTACCTGCCTTTCAATCTCGGAAATGCGAGCAATGATGGCAGCTTCGCCGTGAACATCGAAGTCAGTCAGTCCAATCAGTTCCTTGATGTCCGAAAGGCCGTTATTGCGAACCACCGCTTCATTGGCAAACAGGAACCGGCCCTGCAAGTCCTTGGCGTAGATGAAATCCGGTACGTGATTGATCATCGCGACGAGCCAATCAAGCTGTTCCGCACCTATGGGAGCGTTGTCGCCCGGCTTTTGTTGTGACGGCTGACGCGCCCCGTCGGCAGGGTACGAATTACCGTTGTTTTCACCGACGCCAGGCGGCGATTTATCTGCCGGACCTTTCATGGATAGAGCCCTCCATGCTTACTAGGCTATATTAGCAATCTTTTGAGTAGTGGGAATGGTTTAAAGGGCCTCACCCAGGCTTTGCATCACATACCACACTCTTTTCCGTGACTTTACGCGCAGCACACAAACTGCCAACATCGCGCATCAGTAGAGCGGGTTATCGCCCCTGATTTCCCAGAGTTTATTTAACCAATTACTTCACGACCCCATCATTCCGATCACGAGGTCTTATGAAACAGAGCATCGACCTGACGACCGCCCCGATCAATCAGGCTTTACTGCTCTTTGCGTTGCCGACGCTTGGCTCATCGATACTGCAATCGGCGAACGGGTCGATCGACACGATCTGGATCGGACATTTGCTTGGCGAGAATGCACTTGCGGCAACGACAAACGGCAATCTGGTGATGTTTCTGCTGACGGCTTTCGTCTTCGGCTTCGGCATGGCATCGACAATCCTGATCGGACAGGCGTTTGGACGACGCGATATAGAGGCGGCGCGCACGATAGCAGGCACCACGGTCGGCACTTTCGTACCGCTCAGCATCGTCGTCGCCATCATCGGCTGGATGCTCGCCCCTAAAGTGCTGGAACTGCTGGGGACACCTGAAACAATCGAGCCGCTGGCCCGTGCATTCCTGCAAGTCACGTTTCTGGCTATGCCGGCCATCCTGATGCAGACGATCTTGATGATGGCTTTGCGCGGTGGTGGTGACGCCATCACCCCGCTCATATTCATGGGAATGGCCGTCATATTGGATATCGCACTCAATCCCCTTTTCATTCTGGGATGGGGCCCGCTGCCCGCGCTGGGCATCGCCGGATCGGCGTTGGCGACGGCCACCGCCAATTATATAAGCCTCCTATCGATGCTTTATTACATCTATCACCGCGATCTTCCGTTGCGTCTGCGCGGCAAGGAGTTGTGGCTTCTTGTTCCTGACAAGGAATTACTGCGGCTGATCTTCACCAAAGGATTGCCGATGGGCATCCAGATGATCGTGGTCTCAAGTTCAATGCTGACCATGATGCGGCTCGTCAATCAGGAGGGTCGACACCACGGCCGCCTTCGGCGCCACGCAACAGCTTTGGACCTATGTCCAGATGCCGGCAATGGCGTTAGGCGCCGCTGTGAGCGCTATGGCCGCCCAGAATATCGGAGCGGGAAAATGGGACCGCGTGGGTTCAATAACCCGCATCGGCGCCATTTACGCGGTACTGATGACGGGAGCACTTGTTGTGTTGCTGCTTCTCGCTGATCGGCAAGCCATGGAGATATTTCTCGGCGCAGACAGCGCGGCGATCCCAATCGGCCAGCATATAGGCCAAATCGCGACCTGGGGCTTCATCGCCTTCGGCGTATCGATGGTTCTTTTCGGAACTGTAAGAGCAAACGGTCAGGTTATCTGGCCGCTCATCATTCTCTTCGTTTCCATGTATCCGGTACGTCTCGGCGTCGCCGTCGGTCTGCGCCAACAGCTTGGTTCCGATGCGCTCTGGCTGAGCTTTCCAACCGCAATGGTGTCAACCTTGCTGATGGCGACAATCCTCTATTTCCACGGAGGGTGGAAAAGAACTCTTCTATGCGCGTCGATGCTCACGAGCTTCAAGGGGAGGCAGCTTGCGTGTCGCAATCGACAGAGGCAGCCCCTCCAAGCAATGCACTAGCTCCGAACGCACCGCTTGTGGCGGACGTAAAAGCTGATACCTAGTGTCGCTGTTTTGTGCATTGGGAAGTTTTGGGGCGGTTAAAACACAAAACCCGCAGCGGTGCTACGGGTTTATCGTTATCAGTGGTTGCGGGGCAGGATTTGAACCTGCGGCCTTCAGGTTATGAGCCTGACGAGCTACCGGGCTGCTCCACCCCGCGCCAGGGTGTTTATTTTGAACCGGTTTGGTATTTTTCGCGATTATCGCGTTGAATGTCTGTTTTGTATGGATTTGAGAAGATGATTTTGATTTGTGTGCTTTGCAGACCTGGCAGCGACCTACTCTCCCGTGTCTTAAGACAAAGTACCATTGGCGCAGGAGCGTTTCACGGCCGAGTTCGGAATGGGATCGGTGCAGCCGCTCCGCCATAACCACCAGGTCGGCGAAGAACACAAACAGATGATGAGAAGCTGGTTAGGGAGTAGGGAATAAGGCAGTAAGGGAGTATGTTTTCCTTAAGCGTCCTCTGCTCCTTTGTCTTTCGTGCCTTGATATCAGAACTAGAACCTCGAAGCGTAAGCTTCAAGCGCGACCGCGCGTCGGCCACGTTTGGCCGCCCTCGCGGAGGATCAGCGGCGAAGCCGCGTACGATCCGTGAGCGCTGTTCTATTGATATCCATCAAGCTTTGCTTGATGGATATTGTAAATGGGAGTGATCAAGTCGATCGAGCTATTAGTACCGGTAAGCTGCATGCGTTGCCGCACTTCCACACCCGGCCTATCAACGTGGTGGTCTTCCACGGCTCTGATAGGGAATACTCGTTTTAAGGTTAGTTTCCCGCTTAGATGCCTTCAGCGGTTATCTAGTCCGTATATAGCTACCCTGCTATGCCGTTGGCACGACAACAGGTCCACCAGAGATACGTCCATCCCGGTCCTCTCGTACTAGGGACAGATCCTTTCAATATTCCTACACCCACGGCAGATAGGGACCGAACTGTCTCACGACGTTCTGAACCCAACTCACGTACCGCTTTAAATGGCGAACAGCCATACCCTTGGGACCTGCTCCAGCCCCAGGATGCGATGAGTCGACATCGAGGTGCCAAACAACCCCGTCGATATGGACTCTTGGGGTCATCAGCCTGTTATCCCCGGCGTACCTTTTATCCGTTGAGCGATGGCCCTTCCACGCGGGACCACCGGATCACTATGACCGACTTTCGTCTCTGCTCGACTTGTCAGTCTTGCAGTCAGGCAGGCTTATGCCATTGCACTCGACGAACGATTTCCGACCGTTCTGAGCCTACCATCGCGCGCCTCCGTTACTCTTTAGGAGGCGACCGCCCCAGTCAAACTACCCACCATACACGGTCCTGGACCCGGATAACGGGCCGCAGTTAGACATCCATAAAACAAGGGTGGTATTTCAAGGATGACTCCACAAAGGCTGGCGCCCCTGCTTCAAAGTCTACCACCTATCCTACACATGTCGTCACGAATGCCAGTGTAAAGCTATAGTAAAGGTGCACGGGGTCTTTCCGTCTAACCGCAGGAACCCCGCATCTTCACGGGGAATTCAATTTCACTGAGTCTGCGTTGGAGACAGCGGGGAAGTCGTTACGCCATTCGTGCAGGTCGGAACTTACCCGACAAGGAATTTCGCTACCTTAGGACCGTTATAGTTACGGCCGCCGTTTACTGGGGCTTCAATTCAATGCTTGCACATCTCCTCTTAACCTTCCAGCACCGGGCAGGCGTCAGACCCTATACGTCGTCTTGCGACTTCGCAGAGCCCTGTGTTTTGGTAAACAGTCGCTACCCCTGGTCTGTGCCACCCCACCTGGTTGCCCAAATGGAGGTCACGCTTCTTCCGAAGTTACGCGTGCATTTTGCCGAGTTCCTTCAACGCAGTTCTCTCAAGCGCCTTGGTATTCTCTACCAGTCCACCAGTGTCGGTTTAGGGTACGGTCTATATGCAGGAGCTATTTCCTGGAACCGCTTCGCTGCAAGATCAATCCAATAAGACCTTACAACACACGCAATCCGTCACTACCTGCAGGCCCACGAATATTAACGTGGTTCCCATCGACTACGCCTTTCGGCCTCGCCTTAGGGGCCGGCTAACCCTGCTCAGATTAACTTTAAGCAGGAACCCTTGGACTTTCGGCGAGGAGTCTCTCACTCCCTTTATCGTTACTCATGTCAGCATTCTCACTTCCGATACCTCCAGGATGTCTCACGACTGTCCCTTCACAGGCTTACGGAACGCTCCGCTACCACGCACATACGTGCATCCACAGCTTCGGTGTATGGCTTGAGCCCCGGTACATTTTCGGCGCAAAGACCCTTATTTAGACCAGTGAGCTGTTACGCTTTCTTTAAATGATGGCTGCTTCTAAGCCAACATCCTGGTTGTTTTGGGATCCTCACATCCTTTCCCACTTAGCCATAACTTAGGGACCTTAGATGGTGGTCAGGGTTGTTGCCCTCTCCACGACGGACGTTAGCACCCGCCGTGTGTCTGCCGACTAGTACTCCCCGGTATTCGGAGTTTGGTTAGGATCAGTAAGACGGTGAGTCCCCATAGCCCATCCAGTGCTCTACCCCGGGGTATTCGGTCGACGCTCTACCTAAATAGATTTCGCGGAGAACCAGCTATCTCCAAGTTTGATTGGCCTTTCACCCCTAGCCACAAGTCATCCCGATCTATTGCAACAGATATGGGTTCGGTCCTCCAGTACGTGTTACCGTACCTTCAACCTGCTCATGGCTAGATCACTTGGTTTCGGGTCTAATCCGACGAACTGAACGCCCTGTTCAGACTCGCTTTCGCTGCGCCTACACCTACCGGCTTAAGCTTGCTCGTCAGACTAAGTCGCTGACCCATTATACAAAGGTACGCTGTCACCCAGAACAAATCTTGGGCTCCAACTGTTTGTAGGCATCCGGTTTCAGGTACTCTTTCACTCCCTCGTCGGGGTGCTTTTCACCTTTCCCTCACGGTACTGGTTCGCTATCGGTCATGCACGAGTACTTAGGCTTGGATCGTGGTCGACCCATGTTCAGACAGGATTTCACGTGTCCCGCCCTACTCAAGGACTTCTGCTATTCTACGT
>JAAVLL010000001.1:0-302500 GCA_012103035.1 Brucella oryzae | reverse complement strand
GCAGCTTCTTTATGTTTCGGCCAATTTTGGCGGAACGACCCGCAAATTCTATCGCTATCAGGCCCCGGACGGCAGCGTCGACTACTTCAATGGCGACGGCAAGAGCGCGAAACAGTTCCTGCTGCGCAATCCGGTTCCAAATGGTATTTTCCGCTCACCGTTCGGCATGCGCCGTCATCCAATCCTTGGCTATAGCCGCATGCATACTGGCGTGGACTGGGCAGCCCCGCGCGGCACACCGATCATCGCTTCCGGTAACGGCGTCGTGGAAAAGCAGGGTGGACCAATGGCTACGGCAACCAGACCCTGATTCGTCATGCCAATGGTTATGTGAGCAGCTACAGCCACCAGAACGCTATCGCCCGTGGTGTTACCGCCGGTGCGCGCGTAAGGCAGGGACAGGTGATCGGCTATGTTGGCTCGACGGGTCTTTCGACCGGTCCTCATCTTCACTACGAGCTGATCGTAAACGGCACCAAGGTCGATCCGCTACGCATCCGTCTACCCGACAACAAGGCGCTTTCAGGCAAGGAACTCCAAGCCTTCAAGCAGGAACGAGACCGCATCGATGCGCTTTTGAACAGCGATGAAAACGGCACCAAGCTCGCCTCGAACGGATCGACGAAGAGCTGATAAAGAAAAAGCCGGAGCGTTTTCCGGCCTTTTCTTAAAGAATGTCGCCAGACTTACTCGGTAAACTCGACCGTTACACCGGCCTTCACCAGCTTTGCCAGCTCTTCTGCATCCCAGTTGGTCAATCGCACGCAGCCATGGCTCGACGTCTTGCCGATTCTCGACGGCTCCGGTGTGCCGTGAATGCCGTAGGTCGGTTTCGACAACGCGATCCAGACCGTGCCGACCGGTCCGTTTGGCCCTGGCGGGATGGTCAGCACCTTGTCATTATTGCCCTGCTTGAAGTTGATCTTCGGATTGTAGGTGTAGTTCGGATTAATCGCGATGCGTTCGACCTGAACAATACCGGATGGTGAAGGATTGTCCGACGAGCCGATAGTCGAGGGATAGGCAACGACCAGCTTACCGGTTTCGTCATAACCACGAACCTGCTTGCGCCCCTTGTCGGCAATGATGCGGGCCACCTTGGTCCTGACAGGCTTGCCGAGATTGGGAATCTTAACAACCGAACCCGGCTGATTGAAGTTTACGCCGGGATTGATCTCTTTCAGATAGGCTTCGTCGATATGAAACTTTTCGCCGAGCATTTCGGTGACCGATGTATAGGCCATCGCTGGCAACTGCGCCTTGTGGGCGTAATCCTCCGGAATTGAGGCAACATACTGTCGCCCCACATCCTCATTGGTGATCGTGTATTCGGTGAAGGCTGGGCCACCTGTCGCTTCAAGCTCGGCATTGACGGCCGCTTCGTCTGTTGGATTGATCGATTTGCCGGTCAATTCGCCATAGGCGGCAGCCGCCTTGTCGACATTGCTGCCCGAGCGACCGTCGATGACACCGGGCGATGCACCCGCGCGGTCGAGAAGTATCTGATAGGCTGCGATCTTCGCCTTTGCGCCCTGCCCCTTCGGCATTTCGATGGCCGGAGCCATGTCGCTCGGATTGGGAACGCCCCTTGGCTGCTCATAACCCGGCTGGCCATAATCCTGCTGGCCGTCATAGCCGGATTCGCACTGGCAGAATTGGTGTTGGTATTGTCGGGATATTGATCGCCTGCCGGAGGCAGTTCCGACCGCTGCACCTGTCCATCCCGGTTGCCGCCATATTGCGGTGCCGCGGGAGCGTCCGGATAATAATTCGGGTCCTCGGGCACATTGCCGAAACCGTCATAGGGTGCACCACCATCGACCGGACCATCGAGTGTCCAGTTGTCATCTGGCTGCGGCGCACGGCGAGCCCGACGGTCATAGGCGTTCGGATCATAATTATTGGCGTCCTCGACACTGAGGATGCGCCCGCGACGGTCCATGGTAACACGGCGGCCATACTGGTCGATAAAGACCCGCACCCGGCGATCATGATAGATTTCCTCGCCTGGATCATAAAGCTGCGCAAGCTGAACCGGGCGTTCAGTAACCGTTGCAGACCTGCTTTCGTCGGCGCGCGCGGGACCATTGACGGTGATTGCCGCAACGGAAGCAAACAAAGCAAAACGAAGCATGTGTGTGTGATGCGCCATGAAGGATGCCCTGGGTGATCGAGAGATCATGGATGCCGCGAATATGGTTAATAACTGATTAGAGCATTTCCAGCAAAAGTGCGAAGCGGTTTTGCGTAGGATAATGCGACTAAACAATCAGTTAGAGCGGTTCCGCCGATTCTGTTAAAATGGGAACCGCTCTAGTTGATAGAGCAGATGCCAGATGAACTGGACATGAAAATGGCCGATATCGAAGGAAAGCCGGAAAACTTTTCAGGCCAGACATGAAAAGGCGCCGCAACCTATCCGGTTGCGGCGCCCCAAGCTTCAACTCACGAACGCTTATGCGTTCTCGTCGACCTTCTGGCCTTCATCCTCAAGCGCCCCGCGAATCGGACGGAAATTGAGCCTGTCCGAACCGGCGGTAATCTTGACGATGGAACCATCCAGAATGTCGCCCAGAAGAATGCGCTCGGCGAGCGGGTCCTGAACTTCCTTCTGGATGACACGCTTCAACGGACGTGCGCCATAGGCCGGATCATAGCCCTTGTTGGCCAGCCATTCGCGTGCATCCTCTTCCAGTTGCAGCACGATCTTGCGATCGCTCAAAAGCATCTGGAGACGCTGCATCTGGATATCGACAATCGCCCCCATATCCTCGCGGCGCAGCCGGTGGAACAGGATGATTTCATCGACACGGTTCAGGAATTCCGGACGGAAGGCAGCTCGCACCACGCCCATCACTTCGTCACGAACGGTTTCGACATCGTCCTTCTCGCCAAGATTGACGAGATATTCGGCACCGAGATTCGAGGTCATGATGATAACCGTATTGCGGAAATCGACCGTGCGGCCCTGCCCGTCTGTCAGGCGTCCATCGTCCAGAACCTGCAACAGCACGTTAAACACATCCGGATGCGCCTTTTCGATCTCGTCGAACAGGATCACCTGATACGGCCTGCGCCGCACAGCTTCCGTCAGAACGCCGCCTTCTTCATAGCCGACATAGCCGGGAGGTGCGCCGATCAGCCGGCTCACGGAATGCTTTTCCATGAATTCCGACATGTCGATACGAACCATGGCCGTGTCGTCCTGGAACAGGAACGCGGCGAGCGCCTTGGTCAGTTCCGTCTTGCCGACGCCCGTAGGGCCGAGGAAGATGAACGAACCGATCGGCCGGTTGGGGTCCTGAAGCCCGGCGCGCGCACGGCGAACAGCCTTCGAGATGGCCTGCACCGCCTCGCCCTGCCCGACGACGCGCTTGCCGATTTCGTCTTCCATACGCAACAGCTTCTCACGCTCGCCTTCCAGCATCCGGTCGACCGGAATGCCGGTCCAGCGCGAAATGATCTGCGCCACGTGGTCAGGCGTAACGGTTTCCTCCAGCAGAGAACCCTTGTTTTCCTGGCTTTCCGCTTCGACAAGCTGCTTTTCCAATTGCGGAATCGTGCCATAGGCAAGCTCACCTGCCTTCTGGAATTCACCGCTGCGCTGTGCGATGGCGAGAGCGTTGCGCGCCTCTTCAAGCTGGCGCTTGAGATCGGCGGCGAGCCCGAGCTTCTGCTTTTCAGCCTGCCATTTCGAGGTCAGTTCGGCCGATTCTTCTTCCAGATCGGTCAGTTCCTTTTCCAGGCGCTGGAAACGATCCTTGGAAGCCGCATCCGTTTCAACCTTCAGCGCTTCGCGCTCTATCTTCAGCTGCATGATGCGGCGGTCGATTTCATCCAGCTCTTCCGGCTTGGAATCGACCTGCATGCGCAGGCGCGACGCCGCCTCATCGACAAGATCGATTGCCTTGTCCGGCAGGAAACGGTCGGTGATGTAGCGGTTCGACAGGGTCGCCGCAGCAACCAGAGCCGAATCCGAAACACGCACCTTGTGATGCTGCTCGTATTTTTCCTTCAGGCCACGCAGGATCGAAATCGTGTCCTCGACCGTCGGCTCATCAACGAATACCGGCTGGAAACGGCGGGCAAGCGCTGCGTCCTTCTCGACATATTTGCGGTATTCTTCCAGCGTCGTCGCGCCGACGCAGTGCAGTTCGCCGCGTGCAAGAGCTGGCTTCAAAGGTTCGATGCATCCATCGCGCCATCGGACTTGCCTGCGCCGACAAGCGTGTGCATTTCATCGATGAAGAGGATGATCTGTCCTGCAGCCGTCTGCACTTCCGAAAGCACCGCTTTCAGACGTTCTTCGAACTCACCGCGATATTTGGCACCGGCAATCAGCGCTCCCATGTCGAGCGCCATCAACTGCTTGTCCTTCAGGGATTCGGGCACGTCGCCATTGACGATGCGAAGCGCCAGACCTTCGGCGATTGCGGTCTTGCCGACGCCCGGCTCGCCGATCAGAACCGGATTGTTCTTGGTGCGGCGCGACAGAACCTGGATCGTGCGGCGGATTTCCTCATCACGGCCGATCACCGGGTCGAGCTTGCCCGAACGCGCATCCTCGGTCAGATCGCGGGCATATTTCTTCAACGCATCATAATTGCTTTCAGCGGACGCCGAATCGGCAGTGCGACCTTTGCGCATATCGTTTATGACCTTGTTGAGCGCTGTCGGGGTCACACCGGCAGCAGAAAGAATTTCAGATGTCTTCGCGGATTTTTCCATCGCCAGCGCCGTCAAAGGCGCTCGACGGTGACAAAACTGTCACCGGCCTTGCTGGCAAGCTCTTCGGCGAGTGAGAAGACCTTGGCAAGCGGCTGCGAGAGATAAAGCTGGTCGTTACCGCCCGACACTTTGGGCAGCTTTTCAAGCGCGTTCTGCAAGCCGATACGCACATCGGCAATCCGGCCACCGGCACGTTCGATCAGGGACGAGGCAAGTCCTTCATCATCGTCGACGAGAACTTTCAGCACATGTTCCGGCGTAAACTGCTGATTGCCGGACGACAGCGCGAAAGTCTGTGCAGACTGGATAAAGCCGCGGACGCGTTCGGTATATTTTTCAATATTCATGATGTCTCCTTTGCCTTCCAGCCCATCATGCGGCACCGGAAGATGAATGGTGACGAAGCCCCACACAGGGCAGGCTTCTTTCCAAGACAGCATATGGGACGATGGCCGGGTTTCGACAAGGGTTACAGGCACGAGAGCCAAATAAAATGGCGCGGAAACCGCGCCATTTTGAACTCGATTGCGAAGACACATATTTAAGCGTCGGAATTTGCAGGTTCCGTCGCTGGCGTCTCGTCCCCGCTATCTTTGGCGGCACGACGCGGGCGACCCGGACGGCGCGTGGCACGACGTGGTGCGGCTTCTTCGGCAGGTGCTGCATCGGCAGCAGGAGCGGCTTCAACGACCGCAGGTGCTGCCTGCTCGGCAACAGCTTCAACCGGAGCCGAAGCCTCTTCAGCCACCGGCTGAGCCTGTTTTTCCTGCGGCTGTTCATCCGAACGCTCGTCAGCGTTGAAGCGCTCACGCTGCGGACGGCGACCACGACCGAGACGACGATCACGATTATCGCGTTCGCGCGGCTGCTGGCGACCTTCGCCGGACTTTACCGGCTCGCCACCATCTTCGCCGTAGACGACCTCGGCCGGCGTGCCTTCGATAACCGGCTGCGGACCCGAACCGTTGACGGGCTGCGGCTGTGCTGCAGCAGGCGTGAAACCTGCTTCCTCATCATCCGAACTGTCATCGTCGAAGGTTTCTTCGCGCTGGAACGGCACCGGATTCTGCGCCATGGCAGCCATGATGATGCGATTGTAATGTTCAGCGTGCTGAAGATAGTTTTCTGCCATCACGCGATCGCCAGATGCCTGTGCGTCCCGCGCAAGTGCTGAGTATTTTTCTGCAATATGTTGCGCATTGCCGCGGATCTTCACATCCGGGCCATTGCTTTCGTAATTGCGCGACAGAGGATTGGGGCCCTTGCGGTTATTGTTGTTATTATTGTTATTCCCCGTCCGCGCATGCGCCTGTTCTGCTGTGCTGGCCTCATATTCATCTCTTTTCAGATTAAAGGGCGTAGAAACTCCACAGCCAAAAAGCTGCCGGTTTCACGCTATCGAGCCATGGAGGAAGTACGCCCTAAAACTTCCCACAAATCGACTGCTCCTGAGTTAGGTACACCTCTATAGGTCACCGAAACTCCGCGGTTGCATTAATGCATAACCATTCCGAAAAGCTTTGCTCTTCGAGATTATGCTTGAAGGTCGTGTACTTCCGCACAAGCCATCCCCAAAGAACCCTCCGGGGAGCATGACCAAAAATCGCCATGGAGCATTTCCGCTACCGCCCATCAGCGGGCAAAACCATTCTGGCTGTATACGGTGGCCGGAAACTAAACGGCTTCGCCGCAAATTCCAAGTGTTTTTAGCGGTTCAGCGCATCAAAATTGCGTATTTTATTTGTGCGCGAAAAGCATGGCCCTTCTGTGACCGCCAAGATCACTCGCATGTCCTGCGAGAGAAAAACCTGCGCTTTCGAAAAGCGCCTCAACATCCTGGAATTGTCCGGCGCCGATCTCTACGGCAACCATTCCGTTCTTATATAGGTGATCTGCTGCCTTCTGTGCAAGGGCTCTGTAGAAATTCAGTCCATCGGCGCCGCCATCAAGTGCGGCGAGGGGATCATGTTCACGCACTTCGCGCGAAAGTCCCGCAATGTCTTCATGCGGAATATAGGGCGGGTTTGAGACAATAAGATGAAAGCGCCCGCTCACATTCTGGAACCAGTCGCTTTTAAATGCGGCAAAGCGGTCGCCTACGCCATTGGCGACAGCATTGATTCGCGCCATCGCAAGCGCGCCTTCCGCCATATCGAGACCGATGCCATGCGCGCACTCGAAGCGATGCAGAAGCGAGATAATGATAGCGCCCGTTCCTGTTCCCATATCGAGCAGTTCAAGTGTGCTCTTCTGCGCCGTCAGCGCTTCCAGTGCCGGAATGACCAATTCCACCAGCACTTCCGTATCGGGACGCGGTTCAAGCGTCGCAGCGGAGAGCTGGAAAGGCAGGCCGAAAACTCGCGCATGCCTATGATGCGATGTACCGGCTCGCCTGCAGCCCGGCGCTTCAGTGCAGACCGAAGCACCGCGACACGTTCCTCATCAATCAGCTTTTCCGGCGTAGAAATCAGATCGAGTCGAGTTGCCCCGTCACCCATTCGACCAGCAGCCGCGCGTCGAGATCGGGTGTATCGAGCCCCACGTCCCGAAGTTGTTTCCGGGCGGCACTCATCAGTGTGTCGAGGCGTTCGCCGCTCACGCTCAGGCGCCCAGCTCGGTCAGGAGCGCGGTCTGGTGATCGGAAATCAGCGCATCGACCAGCTCGTCCAGATCGCCTTCCATGACCCGGTCGAGCTTATAAAGCGTCAGGTTGATGCGATGATCGGTGACGCGCCCTTGTGGGAAATTATAAGTGCGAATGCGCTCCGAACGATCGCCGGAACCGACCTGGCTGCGGCGCGATTCTGAGCGTTCGGTTTCTGCCTTCTGGCGCTCCATGTCATAAAGGCGCGCGCGCAAAATCTGCATGGCGCGTGCGCGGTTCTGGTGCTGGGATTTTTCAGCCTGAACGACCATGATACCGGTCGGGATGTGCGTAATGCGAACCGCCGAATCGGTCGTGTTGACGTGCTGCCCGCCAGCGCCCGATGCCCGCATCGTATCGATGCGGATATCCTCGTTGCGGATTTCGATATCGATGTCTTCTGCCTCCGGGAGGACAGCAACCGTTGCCGCCGATGTGTGGATACGCCCGCCAGCTTCCGTTTCAGGCACGCGCTGTACGCGGTGCACGCCCGATTCAAACTTGAGCTTGGAGAACACGCCCTTGCCCGAAACGGTAGCGATGATTTCCTTGTAACCGCCGGCGTCACCCTCGCTGGCCGAGACCAGTTCGACCCGCCAGCCCTTTTCGGCGGCATAACGCTCATACATGCGAAACAGGTCACCGGCGAACAGCGCCGCCTCAAGTCCACCCGTACCGGCACGAATTTCGAGGATCGCATTCTTCTCGTCGGCAGCGTCTTTGGGCAGAAGCAGAATCTGGACTTCCTGCTCCAGTGCCTCAATGCGCTTTTCCACTTCCGGCAGCTCTTCCAGCGCCAGCGCGCGCATCTCGGCATCTGTGGCGGCGTCGTCACGCATAGCCGCCAGATCGACCGCTTCCTTGCGGGCGTCGGTCAGTTCGCGAATCTTGCCGACCACCTCCTGCAGCTCGGAATATTCCGATGCAAGCTTCACATAGGTTTCCGAATCCGGATTATTGGCCATCTGGCTCTCGATCATCGAGAACCGCTTCAAGAGCTGGTCCATCCGGTCCTGCGGCAATGCGATCATGTCATGTCCTAAAATTGTCAGCAACGTGCAAAATGCAAAACGAGACGCTGCGCAATCCTGCACCGCGACCGTCCAGTCAGGCTAATTTGCTTCGCTATAACGGAATATCGTTGTCTTCGGCAAATCTCATCAGCATTTCACGCAGCGAATGCGCGCTGTTCGGCTTGTCCAGCTCTTCCGCCAGCAAGGCCGTGAGCTTGCCCGCATCCAGCTGATCGAGCATAGCCTTGACCGGGCCGATTGCTGCCGCCGACATCGAGATCGACCGAAACCCGATACCGACCAGCGCCATGGCTGGAAGCGGCCTGCTGGCCATTTCACCGCATAGAGTAACCGATTTGCCGTGGCGATTGCCGGTTTCCACGATGAAGCGCAGTGCCCGCAGGAATGCAGGCGACAGCTGGTCGAAGCGCCCCGACATCAGCGAGTTGCCGCGATCTGTTGCCATCAGAAACTGGAAGAGATCATTCGAACCGACGGAGATGAAATCGACGAGCGACATCAGTTCCTCAAGCTGCCAAAGCAGCGACGGCACCTCGATCATCGCTCCCAGTTTCAGACACATGGGCAACTGATGGGCAAACCGCGACAAATGACGGACCTCACGATCGATGATCTCCCGCGCGGCCTTCACCTCGCTGACTTCCGTGATCATCGGCAGCAGGATTTTCAACTCGCGTCCGCCCGCCGCCTTCAACAGCGCACGCAGCTGGGTACGCAGCAATCCCGGACGATCGAGCGTCAGGCGTATAGCACGCCAGCCGAGTGCTGGATTTTCTTCCTGCACGGTCGAACTGAAATAGGGAGAACCTTGTCACCGCCGATGTCCAGCGTCCGGAAAGTCACCGGCTTGTCGCCTGCCGCCTCGATAACCGAGCGATAGAGGCGTTCCTGCTGTTCGGCACGCGGAAATGTGGAGGCCACCATGAACTGAAGTTCTGTACGAAACAGGCCGATCCCGCCGCACCCGAAGCCGACAATTGCGGCAGATCGACGAGAAGCCCGGCATTCATCAGAAGCGAGATATCGACACCGTCCTTCGTGACGGATGGCTTGTCCCGCAACTCACGGTAATGGGCCTGACGCCGCGCCCGGAAACGAACCTTTTCGGCATAAGCTGTTTCCAGATCGGCTTGCGGGCGCAGATGCATGATGCCTTCATCACCATCGACAATTGCCGCATCGTTGTTTTCGGCCATCGAGACAATGCCTTTGGCCTGTCCGACCACGGGAATACCCATCGCGCGGGCGACGATCACCACGTGGCTCGTGGCCGCACCGTCTTCCAGAACCACGCCGCGCAGCTCGCGCGGATAATCCAGAAGTTCGGCAGCTCCCATGGAGCGCGCAACGATGATCGCGTCCTTGACCAGCGATTCGGCGATAGTCTTGATGTCGCGCCCCATCAGCTGGCGTAGCAGACGGTTCGCAAGATCATCGAAATCCGACAGGCGCTCGCGCATATAAGGATCGGTTAGATGCACCATGCGCGCGCGTGTATCGCTCTGCACTTTTCGACTGCCGCTTCGGCAGTCAGACCGTTGTGAATGGCTTCTTCGAGCCGTCGCACCCAACCGCGATCATGGGCAAACATGCGATAGGCTTCGAGCACTTCGCGATGCTCGCCCTCCACCGCCACATCGCGGCGCGACAGCATGTCATCGATCGATATGCGCAGGCTGCCAAGCGCCTCGTCCAGCCGGTTCAGCTCTGCCTGGCTATCCTCGTTGAAAAGATTGGTGACGACGATGCGCGGCTCATGCAGCACCACATGGCCAAGGCCGATACCGTCGTTGAAAGCCTGTCCTGTCACGCTCATCGGGCGACCGAGATCAAGCTCTATGCCCGGACGGGCCAGACGCAGCCCGTCACCGGTCGCGATGATTTCAGCAAGGACCATGGCGGTGGTTTCAAGTGCTTCGACCTCGTCTTCCCGATAAGCCCGCTTGGTCTTGTTCTGGACGACAAGAACGCCCAAAGTACGGCCAGCGCGCAGGACAGGAACGCCAAGGAAGGAATTATAGGCTTCTTCCCCGGTTTCAGGGAGGTAGGCAAAGGCCGGGTGGCTCTGCGCATCCGTCAGGTTGAGCGGGCGGGCACTTGCGGCAATCGTGCCGACAAGCCCCTGGCCGAGACGAAGCTGGGCAAGGTGGACGGCCTGCGGATTGAGGCCTTCGGTCGCATAGAGTTCGAGAACGCCATCGGCACGTAATATGTAGAAGGAGCAGACTTCCGCGACCATATTCTGGGCGATCTCGCGAACGATCCGGTCAAGGCGCGCCTGCGGTTCCAGCGGCTCCGCCATCAATTCACGCAACCGCTTGAGCAGTACGCGGGGACCAGTTGTCAGCTCACGCATGATCGTCGGGGCTCCTTTCAGGTTGCTGGCGTGCTTTCGCCAGCCGATTCCAATACCCGCCCGCGAAGCGTTACGCCAATCCCTTTGTGAGCATTTTTGACACCCGCGTCCAGAACAAATAGTCGCGCCTCGCAAATAGTTGCAGGACCGCGCACCATTTCCGGCACGCGGCCCAATATACAACCATGTTTCAAAACAGGGTGTGAACCGGCTGATTACTTGTCGAGGCCGTAGACCGCGTGCAGCGTGCGCACGGCCAGTTCCGCGTAAGGACCGTCGATCAGGATCGAAATCTTGATTTCAGACGTCGTGATAGCGCGGATATTGATGCCTTTTCAGCCAGCGCCTTGAAGGCGGTGGCAGCAACGCCTGCATGACTGCGCATGCCGATACCGATGACCGAAATCTTGGCAAGACCGGTTTCGGACTGGATATTGTCGAAGCCGATCTCGCCCTTGACCTTGTCCAGTACCTTCAGTGCCTTTTCGATATCACCGGTCGGAATGGTGAAAGTCATGTCGGTCTTGGAGCCGTCTTCCGACACATTCTGTACGATCATGTCGACATTGATGTACTCTTCGGCAAGAGGTCCGAAAATTGCCGCCGAAACGCCCGGCCGGTCGGCCACACGCCGCAGCGAAATCTGAGCTTCATCCTTCGCAAAGGCGATACCTGTGACGACCTGCTGTTCCACGATTTCATCCTCGTCGCAAATAAGGGTTCCGGGCGGATTGATCGGATCACCCATGCCCGGCGCATCTGGGTCCGTAAAACTCGAGCGCACGAACGTGCGTACCTTGTGCACCATAGCGAGTTCGACCGAACGCACCTGCAGAACCTTGGCGCCGAGCGACGCCATTTCCAGCATTTCCTCGAAGGAAATCTTCGAAAGACGCTTCGCCTTCGGTTCCAGGCGCGGGTCGGTCGTGTAAACGCCATCTACATCCGTATAGATATCGCAGCGATCAGCCTTAACACCAGCGGCAATGGCGACGGCAGACGTATCCGAGCCGCCGCGCCCAAGCGTTGCAACACGATTATCAGGCCCGATGCCCTGGAAACCGGCAACGACGGCAACCTGCCCCATCTCCATACGACGGATGATTTCCGATCCGTCAATGTCCTGAATACGGGCAGCGCCATGAGCGTTGTCGGTCTTGATCGGGATTTGCCAGCCCTGCCACGAACGCGCATCGACGCCGATGGACTGCAGCGCAATCGCCAGAAGGCCGCTCGTCACCTGCTCGCCAGAAGCGACGATGGTATCATATTCGCGGGCATCGTAGAAAGGCGAGCTTGCGCCGCAGACTTTCGGCATATTCTGCACCCAGCCGACCAGCTCGTTGGTCTTGCCTGACATGGCCGAAACGACGACGGCAACCTGATTGCCCGCCTCGACCTCGCGTTTGACGTGGCGCGCCACATTATAGATGCGTTCCAGATCGGCTACCGAAGTGCCGCCGAATTTCATCACGATGCGCGCCATTTAAGGTTACGTCCCGCTGTTTAGAAAAATTACACTCTCACCCGCCCAAACCTTATATTGTTGCGACAGGCAAACCCGGGGTCACATAGCTAAAATGCCGTGCTTCCGCAAGGCCGCGATTCGTATCGGGCCTCCTCAGAGCAAAATTGATTTGTTCCTTGACTTTGGAGTACTACCTTGAGAGCAGAACTGCACGCTTCCGCCGCTGGAGAATGAAATGACCGAGACCGCCCGCACCACCATCGACGCTTCGGAAATTGAGCATTTTTCGCGCATCGCCGCGGAATGGTGGAATCCGCAGGGCAAGTTCCGCCCCTTGCACAAGTTCAATCCGACGCGGCTTGCCTATATCAAGGAAAAAATCTGCGCCAAATTCAACCGTGATCCCAATGCGCCGCGCCCATTCGAAGGCCTGCGCCTGCTCGATATCGGCTGCGGCGGCGGGCTCTCTGCGAGCCGATGGCGCGCCTCGGCGCAACCGTGATCGGAGCGGATGCCTCCACGACAAACATCGAAGTGGCCAAAATCCACGCCGCACAGAGCGGTCTTGAGATCGATTATCGCGCCACGACCGCAGAAGCACTGGCCGATGCCGGTGAAAAATTTGATGTGGTCCTCAACATGGAAGTGGTCGAGCACGTCTCCGATGTGGACCTGTTCATGTCGGCAACGAGCGAAATGGTGAAGCCCGGCGGACTGATGTTCGTCGCCACAATCAACCGCACGCTGAAGGCTTACGGCCTGGCAATCATCGGCGCAGAATATGTATTGCGCTGGCTACCGCGCGGCACGCATCAATATGAAAAGCTGGTGCGTCCGGAAGAACTGGAAGCAGCACTTGCGAAAGGCGGTCTGCGCCTCATCGACAAGCTTGGCGTGACCTATAATCCGCTGGCCGACAGCTGGAGCCGCTCCCGCGACACCGATGTGAACTATATGGTGCTTGCCGAACGGCCCGCCTGATCTCAACCCCTTTGCGCACGCGTTGTCATGGCAACGCCTGCGCAAATCACCAGCGCACCGATCCAGGTCAGCGGCGGATAATGTTCGCCGAGAAACAGTGTTCCCGAAATAAGCCCCAGTGCGGCTGCGACATAGCCGATCTGGCTGAGATAGACCGGCCCGCCAACCGCCTGCAATCTGAAGAACAGGGCGAACATGCCCGCCGATGCGATAGACTGGGCCAATGCAGCCCATGGGGCGAATGCAAGCGTCTCAATCGGAAACTGGCCAGTGAATATGAGTATTCCCGCAAAAGCATCAGCGCCGATGCCAGATGGCTTCCAGCAGCAAGCTCGGTCGGATCGGAGTTCTTCGGCCAGTCGAGCGTGCGATAGACATTGCCGATGGCGAGAAATACCGGAATGAGCAATGCCGCGGCGATCCATAATAGATCGGCTGGCTTCCCCACCTCGCCGCGCGTCATCGCCACCATCACTGCACCGATGAACCCCACTACTATACCGCCGATCCCGAGGGCATTGGGACGCCGCAATCCGAACCCCATCGACAGGACAAGCGTGATGACCGGCGACAGTGTGTACATGATGCCGGTAAAGCCTGCGCCAAGGCGCGGAATGGCGGAAAGAATGAGAAGATTGGGCACAGCATAGGAGATGAAGGCGGTGCAGATATAGTAACGCAGCCGCCCGCCCGAAAAGCCGATCTTCTTTCCCTGCAGGCGAAGAACAGCGAACAGAATGATTCCTGCGCTCGCCGAGAACAAAATGTCCAGATCGCGGGCGGAATACCGGCCTGCGCGGCGATCTTGCCGAGCGGCAGTATGAGGCCCAGCAGGATACCGGTTGCAATCAGCAAAAAGGCGCAGAATCCGTCAGTTTCATGCGCCTTGTCTCCTATGCGGCAATCAGTTCTTGTCTTCTGGAAATACCGGCAACGGCAGAACGTCGACACCGTCTTCAAGCAGCGAATGCACATCCTCGCGCGACGCTTCGCCGTAGATACCACGTGTTTCGGTCTCGCCGAAATGAATCTTCCGGGCTTCCTCGGCAAATTTGTCGCCGACATAATCCGCATTCTCGCGAACCTTGCGGCTCAATTCCCGCATCTCGTCCAATATCTGCTTCTGGGTATCGCCCAGCGCCATGGCAATCTTTTCCTTGCCCCGGCTTGTCGAAACAGCCGGCGCCATCAGCGACTTCTGAACAGCTTGCGAATTGCACACCGGACACGCGACAAGCTTCATTCCCGACTGCTTGTCGAAATCGGCATTGTCGCGAAACCAGCCCTCGAATTCATGGCCCTGATCGCAATGAAGCGAAAAGCGGATCATGGAACTTACGTATCCTCTTTCTGTTTCGCGGAGCAGGTTCGTACATCGAACTCCCGCGCATTCTTCAGGTTCGGTATCTTGGCACGTGCGGCTGCACTTTCCGTCACGTCGATGTCAGCCAGAATGATGCCCGGTTCATCGTGATCAGCTTCAGCGAGAATCTTTCCCCATGGCGAAACGATGATCGAGTGACCATAGGTTTCCCGCCCGTCCTCATGCAGACCACCCTGCGCGGCAGAAATCAGAAATGCACCATTCTCAATGGCACGCGCACGCTGCAAGATGTGCCAGTGGGCCTCTCCGGTCTGTTTCGTAAAAGCAGCCGGACCGGTAATCACATTGGCACCGGCAAGCGCCTGGGCACGGAATAATTGCGGGAAGCGGATATCGTAACAGATCGCCATGCCGAGACTTGCGAAAGGCAGTTCGGCAACAATGGTTTCCTTGCCCGGCTCATAGGTTGCTGATTCGCGCCAGCTTTCACCATTGTCCAGATCGACATCGAACATGTGGATCTTGTCATAGCTTACGAGCTTCTCGCCCGAAGGCGTGAAAATTCCGGCGCGATTGGCAATCTTTCCGTCTCCGGCATCGATAGCGGTTGAACCGATGTGCAGGAAGATTCCGTGTTTCGCCGCCAATGCCGAAGCGGCCTTGAAAACCAGATCATTGGCTTCGTCACGCAGGCTCGCTTTGAGCGCTGCACGATCGCGCATCATCGCACCGGTCATTTCCGGCGATTGCACGTAAATCGCGCCTTGAGCTGCCGCTTCAGCGACGAGTTTCTCCAAAGCCTCGATATTGCGGACAACATCTGTGCCGGAACGCATCTGTACTGCAGCGGCGCGGAACGTGCTCATCGGCTTCTCCCCTATCCGACAGAATCCTAGGCCAGTTCGCCAGTCTTGAGCAGACTGTCAAGTTTGCCCTGATCTTCCAGTGCGAAAAGATCATCGCATCCGCCGACATGAACGGACCCGACGAAAATCTGCGGGAAGGTATTGCGGCCCGAACGTTCCTGCATCTCAGCGCGCAATTCCGGCGCTGCACCTGCATCGATTTCATGAAACTCCACGCCCTTGCGAGCCAGAAGTGCCTTTGCCCGGGTGCAATAAGGGCAACCGATACGCGTGTAGATCGTTACATCAACCATCATAAACTCCAATCGTTTTGGCCACTATATAAGCGGCAAAGGCGCACTCTGGAAGCCCCGAAGCTTTTCAGGAACCTATGTAAACTTTTGTCGAGCTCAATCCGGGAGAACACGGCTGAACGTCAGCACATCGACGCTTTTGCGCCGCCGCGCAATAAGGCCCGCGTCACCGCCTTGACCGTAGCGCCGGTCGTATAGACGTCGTCGATCAGCAGAACCCGTCGCCCGCGAACATGAATTTCATGCTCCGGCGGCACACGAAACGCGCCGTCCACATTACGTTTTCGTTCCTTGATACCAAGGCCGATCTGCTGATCTGTCCGGCGCACACGCTTCACGCCTTGCGGCGCAAAGGGTTTCGATTCCAGTTTCGCCAGTGCGCGGGCGAGTTCCGCCGACTGGTTGAAGCGCCGCTGCCAGAACCGCCAGCGATGCAGGGGCACTGGCAGTATCACGTCACATTCATCCAGCAATTCGCGACCCGCGCGCTGCATCCAGCGCGCCATCCAAGAGCCAGATCGGTCCGGTCATGAAACTTGAGCGAAACCGCCATCCGCTGTGCCGCGCCCCGATGCAGAACCGCAGACCGGAGACGCCGGAAAGGCGGAGGATCGGCAATGGCTTCAGCACTCATGAAATTCTCACCGAAATCATGACTGAAGGGTATGCCCAGCACAGGACAGTAAGGCTTTTCTATAAAGCGCAGCTCGGCCAGCATTTCGGACACAGCGTCCCGGGTTCGGACACATGCATCCGACAGCCGATACATGTCGGCGGAAACAACATGTCCGCCGACGAGCGAACAGCCCTGCTGGCAAACCGCCGAAGCCTTTCGCCCGCGTTGCGCAAAAGGTTTGATGCGTTCTATCGTCATCCGCCATTGCATTCGCCCCCGTTCGAATGCATCTATCCCCGCAACGATTGTACTGAACCTTGCTCGAAAGAGAAGACGGATTCCATGCCTGCGCCGACTGATGATAGCGCGATCTTTGATCGCGATCTCCTGCTCTCGTTTCGCCGCCGCGCCTTTGCGCGCGCAGAACCCGCGCAGATTTCCTGTTACAGCGCATTGCCGACGACCTCGGCGACCGCTTGGACGCCGTGGAGCGCCATTTTCCCATCGCAGTCGATCTGGCTGGCCACACCGGCGCGGCGGCTGCAGCCATCGCACAATCTGGCAAGGCCGACCTGATTGTCCGCATTGAACGCGACAAAGGGTTTTGCAAGGCCCCTTTCCGGCTATTGTCGGCGATGAGGAAATGTTGCCACTGAAACCCGGCAGTGCCGATCTTATAGTGTCGCTGATGGCACTTCACGCCACCAACGATACGCCGGGCACAATGGTGCAGATCGCCCGCGCCCTGAAGCCGGACGGGCTTTTCCTGGCTGCTCTGAGCGGCAGCGGAACGCTGGGTGAATTGCGCGAAAGTCTTCTTCAGGCCGAAATCGAACTGACGGGCGGCGCCTCCCGCGCATCTTCCCGTTTCCCGACGTCCGCGACGTGGGCAGCCTTCTGCAGCGCGCAGGCTTCGCCCTGCCTGTAACCGACGTCGATAACATCACGGTGCGCTATGATTCGCTGTTCAATCTGATGGCCGATCTGCGCGCCATGGGCATGCAGAACATATTGCGGGACCGTTCCGCAAGCCGGTTTCAAAACGGCTTTTCCTGCGCGCTGCCGAAATTTATGCAGAGCGGTTCTCCGATCCGGACGGGCGCATCCGCGCCACTTTCTCCATCATCTGGTTATCGGGCTGGGCGCCACATGAATCGCAGCAAAAGCCATTGAAGCCCGGCTCTGCTAAAGCATCGCTGGCAGAAGCGCTAAAAGGCCGAAGAAAAATAATCAACAATCGCCGCTATGGCTGCCGTTTGCCTCAATGATGCAGACGGAATTGGGGCTTGGCTGAAGCACACTCTTGCGCACCGTATAGGTCTGGCCTGCCGCGTGCGGCTGGCTACCGGTATCACGCTTGATCGAACCGGTCATGGTGCGGTCGATCCCGACTGGAAGCACTGACTGAGCTGCAACCCTGTTTGCCTGATCGTTGAGAACCGGCACAATGATGAGAGCCAGAGCAACAACGGCAGAGCCGAACAACAGCACAACGCGCAGTAATCCACGACCGGCCTTTGTTAGCGGCTTGGCCGTATATTCGTTGTGATCGGCACTAAAATAATTGTTGTCGAAACTCATGCTTCAAGACTCCGGGGCAACTCGTAAACGAGAATGCCCCAACGGAGTGAATCATAGATTAACTGGCCAGCGGAATCGTAAGAAATTGCCAACCTTTTCCACAGTCGTGGACAGAGCTTCCTTTACAGAAGATCCAACAGGAACGGGATCAGCGGTTCGTCGGCCGGCGGCATCGGATAGTCGCGCATATCCTTTGGGCGAACCCATTTGAGCGCTTGCCCTTCAAGCCCCGCGCGATGCCTTCATAACGACGGCAGACATAGAGCGGCATCAGCAGGTGGAAGTCATCATAGGTGTGGCTGGCGAATGTCAGCGGAGCAAGGCAGGCCACCTTCGTGGTAATGCCGATTTCTTCCTGCAATTCTCGGATCAGCGTTTCTTCCGGTGTTTCGCCCGGTTCCACCTTGCCGCCGGGAAACTCCCACAGGCCGGCAAGCTGCTTGCCTTCCGGGCGCTGCGTCAGCAATACCCGGCCATCCAAATCCACCAATGCGCAAGCCGCGACCAGAAGAATGCGGCGTCCCTTCACCTCGGTCATTTCTCGTTGCTCTCCCGATAGGCATAGCGATAGGCCTCCTGAAAGCCGAAGCTCTCGTAAAGCGCAAGTCCGGCGACATTGTCCGCCTCGATCTGCAGCCATGCCGTCTTTGCACCGAGCTTTGCGGCCCATTTGAGCGCAGAACCCACAATCGCGTGGCCATATCCCTTACGCCTTGCATCGCGCAGGGTTCCGACATCGAACAGACCCGCCATCACGCCATCCTGCACGCAAAGCAGGTTGGATACCGCTCGTCCGCCTTCTTCCAGCACGAACATGCCATTGTTCGGTCGAACGCTATTGAGGAGTTCGGAAAATCCGGGCCGCATGTCCTCTGGTCTTTCATGGATCGAAAGCGAGGCATCCACGAAGCGCCCGATATCCTTCAACGGTATCTGGTCGATGGCGCCCGACAGATCGAGTTCTTCGAGATTCGCCGTCATCACGATGGTTTCGTCCCGGCGCTTCCAGCCAAGCCCTTCGAGATAATCCTCAAGCTCGCGCGCGAGCGGCGAAAGCCTGAAGCAGGGAACACGGCCATAGGCGCGAAAACGCTGTGCTGCCAGCTCTACACGTGTTGGAATATCGCGCGTGTCGCCGGGGTCGAGCGGATTGATCGAGTTGAGGCGCCGGGATGGATGCGCCGCGGTCATGCGTATCGCCCATGTACCGTCATAATGAACCGATGTGGCGGGCCAGGCACGGAAGCCAACGGCTTCAAGCTGACGAACGATGGCAAGACTTGGCACAATAAACTCCTCAAACGATGACGGATTGAGCGCTCAGGCTCGATGAGATTCGGGAAGACAGCGTGCCGAAAATAGTGCTCTTTGAGAACCGGAGCGGAATGTACTTTTGGGTACATGAGCACTGGAAGCACAAAAGAGTGCTATTTGCAGGCCGCTGGAATCCGAATATCGCGAGCCTAGCTTCTGTAATCGCCGTTGATCGCCACATATTCCTTGGTGAGATCGCAGGTCCAGACGGTTGCCTTACCGCGACCGATTCCCAGATCGACGCGAATGCGAATATCCTCGCCCTGCATATAGGCGGAGGTGGCGTCTTCCGAATAGGCCGGATCGCGCTCGCCCTGATGGGCCACACGAATATCGCCGAACCAGATGGCAAGCAGGTCGCGATCGGCAGGCTCGCCTGCCTTGCCGACAGCCATAACCACGCGGCCCCAATTGGCATCCTCACCGGCGACAGCTGTCTTGACCAGCGGCGAATTGGCGATGGAAAGCGCAATCTTCTTGGCGGAAGCTGCGGACTTCGCGCCGGTCACTTCGACCTCCACCATCTTGCGTGCACCCTCGCCGTCACGCACGACCTGCAGCGCCAGCGATTTCAGCAGACGGCCAAGCGCCTTCTTGAACTCACCCAGCCGTTTGTCGGCGGAGTCGGTAATCTCCGGCGCACCGCGTTCCGCCGCCGTGCCGGTGGCGAACAGCATCAGCGTATCCGATGTGGATGTGTCACTATCCACTGTCACAGCATTGAAGGTCGAGCCGACGCCCTTGGAGAGCAGGCTCTGCAACACATCGGCCTTGATCGGCGCATCAGTGACGACGAAGGAAAGCATCGTCGCCATATCCGGCGCAATCATGCCTGCACCCTTGGCGATACCGTTGATCGTGACCGGCACCTGGCCGAGCAGAACCGTTTCGGTCGCAACCTTCGGATAGGTATCCGTGGTCATGATCGCCTTGGCGGCTTCGGTCCAGAAATCCTCGACCGCATCCTTGTTCATATCGCCAAGCAGATGCCCGAACTTGCTTACATCGAGCGGTTCGCCGATCACGCCGGTTGAAGCCAGAAACACATCCGTTGTGGCGCAGCCAACCGCTTTGGCGGCGGCTTCCGCCGTTGCTTCCGTCGCCTCGCGCCCCTTGATACCGGTAAAAGCATTGGCATTGCCGGAATTGACGACGACTGCACGAGCCTTTCCGTGCACAAGATTGCGGCGGCAAAATCGACCGGCGCCGACGGGCAGAGCGAACGGGTGAAAACGCCTGCGGCTTCTGCCGGTCGGTCGAAGACCATCAGCATCACATCCGTTCGCCCCTTATACTTGATCCCGGCAGCAGCGGTGGCGATGCGTACACCATGAACGACCGGCATTGTGGGGTAGTGTTTAGGAGCGAGCGGAGAAACAGACGCGGACATAAGTGCCTCGAAGGATATTCGGTTTGGTTTGCCGCATTGGAAAGGTTTGCGGCTTAAAATCAAGCGGGAAACGCAAGATCGAAATAAAAACGCCCCGGCAAGCCGGGGCGTTGATGCTTCAAGCGAAATTTTACTGCTGTGGAGCAGCCTCTTCCGGCGCGTCATCCTTGTCCGCGCCTTCCTGGCTGCGGCGGCATCCTTCATGGCCTTCTCGACAGCCGGGTCCTTGTAATCGATCTTCATGCCGTCACGCAGCTTCTTGACGGTTTCGACATAACGCTCGCGCATGATGATCGAACGGATCTGGTCCTTGACCTGATCGAATGCCGGCGGCTGCTTGGTGCGACGATCCTCGAGCTGGATCACATGGAAACCGAACTGGGTCTGGACCGGCTCCTTGGTGTATTCACCTGGCGAGCGCAAAGGCGGCCTTTTCGAACTCCGGCACCATCTGGCCTTCAGCGAAGTAGCCGAGATCGCCACCATTGGCTGCCGTACCGTCGGTCGAGCTTTCCTTGGCCAGGTCCTCGAACTTGGCTCCGCCTTCAAGCTTCTTGATGATGGCTTCAGCTTCTTCCTTGGTCTTCACGAGGATGTGACGGGCTCGCACCTCAACCTGTGGCGGCATGGCTGCGATTTCCTTGTCGTAGCGCGCACGCACATCGTCATCGCTGATCTTGTCGACAACCTCATCCTTGAAATATTCGTTATGGAGCGCGCGTTCACGCAGGAATTCCATACGATTCTTGAATTCCTGGGACTGGTCGAGCTTTTCTTTTCGGCTTCACCAGCCATTGCCTTGATATCGATCAGGGCAGCGAGCGCAGCCAGACGACGCTGCTCGGCAGGAAGGCGCGAGAACTGCGGATCGAGATCGCCTGCAGCCTGATCGACTTCACCAACCGTGATGTCCTTGCCGTTGACGGTCGCCAGAACCTTGGACGGATCTTCTTTTTTCTGGAGCTGCAGCCGGTGCAGCAGCAGGCTTTTCAGTACCTTGGGTCGCATCCTGTGCGAATGCAGCGCCTGAGTAGCTTGCCAGCGCCACAGAGGCCGCCAGAGACATGCCGACGACAGCGAGAGCCTTGCGATAAGGGGCTTTCAGAATGGCTTTCATATGGAATTCTCTCCTTCGTGACCGCTTACCGGCCCGATGAATGCGGCGGAATTTGGCCCGGATACCTCCAATATTGCAACAAAGGAAAGGTTTTCCAGCCTTTAGAGCAACGTTGACATCGCCCGAAGCCCCTCTTATCTGTCCTTCGGCTTTACGTCCAGTAAGGGGCGGGTGAATTGCGCCGAAAATGCGCCGTATCTGGCAGCTTTCACGATGCAGTTTTCTTGCAATTGTTTCAATACGCGTGAATAAAGCATTCGACGAAGCATTATCAGCAAAAGTGCGAAGCGGTTTTGTGTTCGAAAATGCGATAAAACAAAGAGTTAGCGCCTTTCGAGAATTTCAGTGAAATCGAAAGGGCTATGGCGCCGGAAGCGCTTCCGGCTGAACGGACAGGAAAGGACCAGTGATGGTCAGCTTTGGCGGCCTCGCCCGCAAGATATTCGGTTCATCCAATGACCGCCGCGTGAAAACCCTGCGTCAGCGGGCCAATCAAATTACTGCTATCGAGAAGAATTACGAAAATCTTACCGATGAGCAATTGCAGGCCAAGACCGCCGAGTTCCGTGCGGCGCTGGCTGACGGCAAAACGCTCGATTCCCTTCTGCCCGACGCTTTCGCCACAGCACGTGAAGCAGCCAAGCGTGTGCTCGGCATGCGTCCGTTCGACGTACAGCTGATTGGCGGCATGGTTCTGCACGAACGCGGCATTGCCGAAATGCGCACCGGTGAAGGCAAGACGCTGATGGCGACCTTGCCGGTCTACCTCAATGCGCTTGACGGCAAGGGCGTACATGTCGTGACGGTGAACGATTATCTCGCCACCCGTGACGCCGAAACCATGGGCAAGCTCTACAATTTCCTCGGTCTGACCGTCGGTGTCATCAAGCACGGCCTTGACGACGATGAGCGCCGTGCAGCCTATGCCTGCGACATCACCTACGGCACCAACAACGAGCTCGGCTTCGACTATCTGCGCGACAATATGAAGTATGAGCGCTCCCAGATGGTGCAGCGCCCGCACAATTACGCCATCGTCGACGAAGTCGATTCGATCCTCATCGACGAAGCGCGCACGCCGCTCATCATTTCCGGCCCGCTGGAAGACCGCTCGGACTTCTACAATCTCATCGACACCTTCATTCCTCCACTGGTGGAAGAAGACTATGAAGTCGACGAGAAGCAGAAGACGGCCATCTTCACCGAAGTCGGTACGGAAAAGGTCGAGAAACTTCTGGAAGAAGCAGGCCATCTCAAGGGTGAAAGCCTCTACGACATTGAGAATGTTGCGGTTGTTCATCATCTGAACAATGCACTTCGTGCACACAAGCTGTTCCAGCGCGACAAAGACTATATCGTCCGCAATGACGAAATCGTCATCATTGACGAGTTTACCGGTCGCATGATGCCAGGTCGCCGTTATTCGGAAGGCCTGCACCAGGCGCTGGAAGCCAAGGAACACGTGACCATCCAGCCGGAAAACCAGACGCTGGCTTCGATCACCTTCCAGAACTACTTCCGCATGTACAACAAGCTGTCGGGCATGACCGGTACAGCTGCAACGGAAGCAGAAGAATTCGGCAATATTTACGGCCTCGAAGTTCTCGAGATTCCGACCAATCTGCCGGTCCAGCGTATCGACGAAGACGATGAAGTCTACCGCTCTGTCGAGGAAAAATACCGTGCCATCGTGCGCGATATCCGCGCCTCGCACGAAAAGGGCCAGCCGATCCTCGTCGGCACGACCTCCATCGAAAAGTCGGAACAGCTGGCCGAACGTCTTCGCAAGGAAGGCATCAAGGACTTCCAGGTCCTGAACGCCCGCTATCACGAGCAGGAAGCCTACATCATCGCACAGGCCGGGGTGCCTGGAACCGTCACCATCGCCACCAACATGGCCGGTCGCGGTACTGACATCCAGCTCGGCGGCAATCTGGAAATGCGCGTCCGTCAGGAACTCGCCGATGTGCCGGAAGGTCCTGAGCGCGACGCCAAGATTGCAGAGATCAAGGCTGACATCGCCCAGCTGAAGGAAAAGGCTCTGGCAGCTGGCGGGCTTTATGTCCTCGCCACCGAACGCCACGAAAGCCGCCGCATCGACAACCAGCTGCGCGGTCGTTCCGGTCGTCAGGGTGATCCGGGCCGCTCGAAGTTCTTCCTGTCGCTACAGGACGATCTGATGCGCATCTTCGGTTCCGATCGTATGGACAGCATGCTGCAGAAGCTCGGCCTCAAGGAAGACGAAGCCATCGTCCATCCGTGGATCAACAAGGCGCTTGAAAAGGCGCAGAAAAGGTCGAAGCCCGCAACTTCGAAATCCGCAAGAACCTTCTGAAATACGACGATGTCATGAACGATCAGCGCAAGGTGATCTTCGAACAGCGTCTGGAAATGATGGATGAAGAGGACCTGACCGAGACCGTTGGCGAAATGCGCCACGAGGTCATCGAGGACATGGTCGCCCTGCGTATTCCCAAGGACGCCTATGCGGAAAAGTGGGATATTGCAGGCCTCAAGGAAGACATCATCTCCAAGCTCAATCTTGACCTGCCGGTCGAGGACTGGGCCAAGGAAGAAGGCATCGCGGAAGAAGAGTTTGAGAACCGCATCAAGGAAGCCGCCGACAAGGCTGCTGCCGAAAAGGCCGAACGTTTCGGCCCGCAAATCATGACCTATGTTGAGAAGTCGGTCATCATGCAGTCGCTGGATAATCTCTGGCGCGAGCATCTGGTCAATCTTGACCATCTGCGCTCGGTTGTCGGATTCCGCGGTTATGCCCAGCGCGACCCGCTGAACGAATACAAGACCGAAGCTTTCGAGCTGTTCCAGTCGATGCTTGCCAACCTGCGCGAAGTCGTTATCTCGCAGCTGATGCGCGTCGAGATCGTTCGTGAAGCACCACCCGAGCCCGAATTACCGCCAATGACCGGTCGTCACATCGACGGCACGACGGGCGAGAACGATTTCGATGAAGCCGCCTGGTCCGAACATCAGCACGATGAACGCAATGTTCCTGCTGCCGAACGCGACCCGACCGACCCGCGCACTTGGGGCAAGGTCAGCCGCAACGAAGCTTGCCCATGCGGTTCCGGCAAGAAGTACAAGCACTGCCACGGCGCTTTCGAGTGATGTAAGGCCAGCTCGATCATCATAAACAGACCCCGGCAAAGCATTAGCCGGGGTTTTGTTTTCTACCGCCTGATATGCGCAGATACGTGCCGCGAACAGTTGTCTGGCCCGCTTTATTTTAGATACTTAGAATATAAAAGCCATTTAGAGAATACTCACCATTCCTTGAAGTCTTGCGACCACTTGCAGATTAGACTTTTTCTTTTCTCTTTATAAAGAACTCCTGTCTAAGGTTTCCATGCAGTCTGAGCGACCAAGCACAGGCACGAAAAAGCAGGCCAGGGAAGGCTTGCAAAGATAGGGTTGGCAAACAGTGCGGTTTTCGGCAGCTGAAACGGCGAGCCGGTTTCTACCCGGCAGGATCGCAGCCAGGCTTCGTCCCGTGACGGAGCGGCTGGATGGCGTGCTTACGGATAGCGGACCGCAGGCAAGCGCACAGCGCTCTTCCCTCGTCGCCTTTTGCGTGCGTGTGGCAAGCGCGGCCATCGCTCTTCTGTCCCAGGTTATTCTGGCCCGCTGGATGGGTGAATTTGAGTACGGCATTTTCGTCCTCGTCTGGCTCACCATGATCATCATCGGCGATCTGGCCTGTTTCGGACTGCACACGACCATCATCCGCTTTGTACCGGAATATGTGCAGCGCCAGCTGTTCGGCCTCGTGCGCGGCATCATCCTCGCCGGGCGCGTCTTCGCTTTCACAGCCGCAACTCTGATCGCGCTTCTGGGCGCGGGCCTGCTGCTTCTGCTCAAGGACCATGTGGCGAGCTATTATCTTGTGCCCTTCATCCTCGGCTTCATCTGCCTGCCGATGATTACACTCGGCAATATGCTGGATGGCATTGCGCGCTCGCGTACCTGGGTGATGATGGCGTTGACGCCAAGCTATATTGTCCGCCCGCTTCTGGTTCTCCTGTTCATGATCATCGCCCATGAAGCAGGGTTGCCTTCCACGGCAACCGTCGCGCTTGCCGTGTCGATCGCCGCGACATGGCTTACCACCATCGGGCAGTTTCTGACCGTGGATCGCTCGCTGGAAAGAGATATTCCCGCCGCCGTGCGTGACCAGCGCCTTGGCGAATGGATGAAAGTGGCCCTTCCGATTTTCCTGGTGGAAGGTTTTTCTTCCTGCTCATCAATGTCGATGTGTTGATGGTGGGGCATGCGCTCGATCCCGAGCATGTGGCGATCTACTTCGCCGCAACGAAGATCATGGCGCTTGCCCATTTTGTCTATTTCGCCGTGAAGGCCAGCGTTGCCCAACGCTATTCGGATCTGCTGCACAGCGGCGACCGAACCGAATTTGCAAGCTTTGCCGAAGCATCCGTCCGCTGGACATTCTGGCCGACATTGTTGTTGGGCGCCATCATTCTGCTGACGGGCTATCCGCTTCTTCGGCTTTTCGGGCCGGCCTTCACCGCAGGCTATCCGCTTCTGTTCATTCTCATCATCGGAGTGATCGCGCGCGCCAGCGTCGGCCCGGCGGAAAGCCTTCTCAATATGTCGGGCAAGCAGAATATCTGCGCCCTGCTCTATGCCGCGACACTTGCCATCAACGTCATTCTCAATCTGGTTCTGATACCGCGCCTCGGCCTGACGGGCGCCGCCATTTCGACAGCCATTGCCATGCTGATGGAAGCAGCACTCCTTTCAGCAGCCGTATCACGCACCTTGCACATAACCATGTTCATTCTCATTCCACGAGACCGTACCAAGACCTCGGAGGGGACTTTGTAATGGCCGCGAAACCTTTGCTTGAAGAATCGGCAGGCGGAAATGCAGCCCACATCGTTTCGGAGCTTTCCGAAAGCGGAGTGTCCTTTGAAGCTGCCAAGAAACTGGAGGAAAGCCTTCACAGTCGCGAGATACCACGCAAGCTGGCGATCTATGGCGCTGCAGCAGGCTTCGAGTTGCGGGACGAACTCGATCATTTAAGCAACCGGACCGTCGAGCCGAACGTGTTCTTCAATGCACGGTTTCTGGCACCGGCCATGCCGCGCCTTGAAGATCGCGAAGTGCGCTTCATGGTCATGCGTGACGAAAACGAAATCCGCAGCCGCCTGCGCTTCGTCATGCCCTATACGATCGAGCGTCCCGGTTTGCCGCTATCGACGCCGGTGATCCGTGCCTGGTCTACACCATTCGGACCGCAGGGTACGCCGCTGATCGATCACGACGACCCTGTCGGCGTGCTGGAAGATTTGTTCGACATTCTGGCGCGCAGGCATCTCAGATTACCGGATGTGCTTGTTTTGCCAGAAATGCGTGCGAACGGCCCGGCGGCAAAACTGATCCGTTCGGTTGCGGTGGGCCGACAATTGCCTTTGGTTGCCATAGAGCAGAAGGAGCGCCCCTTCCTCCAAAGCGATCTGGACGGCAACGCCTATATCAAAGAGGCAATCGGCGCACATCATCGCCGGGACTATAATCGTCTATGGCGCAGGCTGGCGGAAAAGGGCGAGCTTGCCTATCGCGTCGCTCGCACGCCGGACGAAGTGCGCCATGCCTTCGAACATTTCCTGACGCTCGAAGCGAGCGGTTGGAAGGGTAAGCGCGGCACCGCCATGGCCGTGGACCGGTTTCGCGCGGCTTTCGCCCGCGAGGCAGTCAACAATCTTGCCGAACGTGACTGCGTGCGCGTGCATACACTGGAACTTGATGGCCGGGTCATCGCCATTTTGATCGTCTTTACGGTTTCAGGCGAAGCCTGGACGTGGAAGACGGCCTATGATGAGCCTGAACGCATGGTCTCCCGGCGTGCTTCTGATGATTGAGGTCGTGAAGAACCATCTGAACGATCCGAACATCAACCGCACCGATTCCTGCGCCGTTCCGGATCATCCGGTCATGACGCGGCTGTTCGACAGGCGCGAGACAATCGAAACGCTGGTGATCGGGCTCAACCCGTCAGCGGACAAGCTTGTCCGTCAGGCAGCCTCACAGATCCATCTTTATCAACGGACCCGCAATCTGGCCCGCATCGTGCGCAATCGCATCCGCAGTTTCACAGAGAAGAAATAATGCCTAATTTAAACCAACCTTAAAAGCCCAGAAATCACTGTCCTGAATCTCCGATCCCGGATTTATCCGGCAAAGAAAGTTGCGATTGCAGTTTTGCGGAAGCCCTGCGAAGCTTCATCCTTAACGGCACTATCGGCCAGTATCGGTCAAATTGGATTTTGAAGGTTCAGGAATGCGATTTCCACGCCCGACCATCGCCAGCGGTACGCTTTGCGTCCTGACCGCGATTTATCTCCTCGCTTTCACCAATACTTCTTTCTGGCAACGTCTGATCGCCTATTTCTCCGACCATCCGCAAAACTGGTCGTTGCGGCGGCGGCTATTCTTCTCATCCATATTGCCGTTCTGATGGCTTTCTCGGCGAAGTATATCATCAAGCCGGTTCTGATTTTCGCGGTATGGGTCGCCGCGGGCGGCTCCTATTTCACGGATACTTTCGGCACGATCATCGACAGAAACGTTGTCGAGGCAACGCTCACGACGACAAAGGCCGAATCCGGCCACCTGATAACGACGGGCTTTCTGCTGCATATGCTGCTTTATGCCGTCATTCCCTCGTTTCTGATTATCTGGATCCGCGTGAAGCATCGGCCTTTGCTGCAAAAGCTTCTCGTCAATACGGTTTCGATCATCGTCTGCCTGGCCGTTGCCATCGCGCTTATCGGCTCGGATTATGGCAGCTTCTCCTCGATGTATCGCGAGCACCGCTCCGACATCATGGAACGGCTGATGCCCGGCACGCCGCTCAAGAGCACCGTACAGTATATTGCGCGAGATCTTAATGACAGGCAGATCGTGATGCACCGCTCGGCCTGGATGCCAAACAGACATTGCCGCCAATTGCATCGGGCAAGAAGCTGCTGACAGTAATCGTTGTGGGAGAAACGGCCCGTGCCCAGAATTTCAGCCTTTACGGCTACCCGCGCGAGACCGATCCCGAACTCAAACAGCAGGATATCGTCACCTTCACAAACACGACAAGCTGCGGGACCGACACATCGGTTTCCGTACCGTGCATGTTCTCGCCCTTTCCACGCAAGGAATATTCAAGCTCTAAATTCCATGGTTCGGAAAATCTCATGGATGTTCTCAATCACGCCGGCATCAAGGTCGCGTGGTATGAAAATAACACCGGCAGCAAAGGCGTTTCGGACCGCATACCGACAGTCGATCTACAGAATTCTAATGATACACGTTACTGTGAAGGCGGTGAATGCCTCGACCAGATTCTGGTCGACCGGCTGCGTGACCACCTGAAAGACGTAAACGGCAACGCGACGATTGTCCTGCACATGACCGGCAGTCACGGTCCATCCTATTATCGCCGCTATCCGCCGGAATTTGCCAAGTTCAAGCCAGAATGCCGCACGAGCGAATTTTCGGATTGTACCAACGACCAGATCGTCAATTCCTATGACAACTCGATCCTCTATACCGACCACATATTGTCGGAGATCATCAACGTGCTCAAAGCGAGCGAAGACCGCTTTGCTCCTGCCATGGTCTACATGTCAGACCATGGAGAATCGCTCGGCGAAGACGGTCTTTATCTTCACGCTGCACCCTATTTCATTGCGCCTGACGAACAGACGCATATTCCCTTCGTCGCGTGGTTTTCGCCGGATTATGCCAATGCAACCCGGCTCGACACGGCCTGCGTCAGGCAAGACGCTGCCGCCCCTTCCTCACACGACAATCTATTCCACACGATCATCGGCATGATGGGCGTGAAAACGTCGGCCTATGACCGGGCGCTAGACCGCTTTGCCAACTGCCGGAAAGCCAATATCGCGACATCGAACTAGGGTATCCGGCACCGCATCTTTTGGCCGATTCTATCAGCCGAACCAATGATTTGAGCCATACGGCAAAGCGTGATACACTTTGTCTTGGGAGAGCGCATGAACAGGCGGAAGAGGAGGTCCGCACCGGTGCAATCCGGCACTTTGAAAGAGTGCCTATAGCCCCGGATAAATCATAAAGCTTTCGTCTGGCTCAAACGCTGTCGCGCCCTCCCGGGGAAGGAGATGCGCTATGGAATATTTTCACTATGTCAGCACGCTGGATTATGTCCTGTTGGGTTTCATCGCCCTTCTGGTCTTCTGGAATCTGGTTGAAGCGACCTTGCGCAGATAAAGAGCGGCAGCTTATTTCCAAGCCGTTCTGAACACATAAGGTGTTTTGCCTGACACTGTCAGGAACAGGTCTGTTGACTGAAATACAACCGTTACGGTGGGCGGCTGAGCAGATTACCACGTCATTACTTCTTACCCGTCCAATCTTCTTTTCCAAGAGCGGTGTAAGCTGCGCTTTTGAGCAATTGACCTCGTTTCGTTTAGCCGTTATATCCCAACCCGCAGTCCCTTTGGACCATATCGAACTGCTTCGGCAGAAATGTGCGGGTGTGGTGGAACTGGTAGACGCGCCGGACTCAAAATCCGGTTCCGAAAGGAGTGTCGGTTCGATTCCGACCACCCGCACCATTCATGGCAATCATTCAGATCGCAAAACTGCGAAGGCATTTATTACGCCTCCACAGCAGCTTATCTCAGCGCCTCAGCAATTGCTTCATTTCACTGCCATTCACGCCGTACTTGCTCTCGGCAATGGAACACACCTTCTTATCCGGTACATTCTGATAGCGCAGCTTTGCGCTCTTATAACCGTCCAGCGACCCTGCGATGAAACTCCTCGCAGTTCGCTCTGGATTACATTCCCTGTTGTAAGCCTTGTTTGCCATACAATACACAAATACCGCACGCTCTGCATCAACCGCCTTATATTGAGGACAGCGAGACTGAAAATATCTCGCTTCTCCCATATGATGATCGGTTCTGAACTGTTCTGGAATGCGATTGGTCGTGCAAGCCGTGAGCGCCAGAATTAGTCCGGCACCTAATACAAATTTGCCCCTCATTATCCCTCCAATATGTCTTGAAATGACCCTACTGGATTAGCATCGGGGCCTTCCTAGGAAAGCACCGACAACCGGTCGCTGCTTTCCGTCACATTGTTATTTCACGCGGCTTCGAGCGCCTGCGCCAGATCGGCAATCAGATCGTCTGGATGCTCGATGCCGATAGAAAGCCGGATCGTTGACTCCAGCACCCCGATACGTTCCCGCACGTCGACGGGAACGCCCGAATGGGTCATCGCAGCAGGATGGCTTGCAAGTGATTCAGTCCCTCCGAGACTGACCGCAAGCTTCAATATCTGAAGCGCATTCAGGAAGCGGAATGCCGCCGCCTGCCCGCCTTTGATATCGAATGAGAAAGTCGAACCCGCACCGGTGCATTGGCGCTTGAACAGCGCGCCAATATCCGAATTCTCATCCTCAAAGGGAAGATAATGCAGTTTCTCCACTTTAGGATGGTCGCGTAGGAATTCCGCGATTGCCTGCGCGTTGCTATTGGCGCGTTCCATGCGCAGCCCGAGCGTTTCGAGCGAGCGGCCCAGCATCCAGCATGAATGCGGATCAAGCTGTGTACCGATAGCCCCGCGCAATGCCTTGACCTGTTTTACAACAGCCTTGGCACCCAACACTGCCCCAGCAATTAGATCCGAATGTCCGCCAACATATTTGGTCAGAGAATAGACAGAAAGATCGGCACCATGATCGAGCGGCTTCTGATAGACGGGACCAAGTAGGGTATTATCGCAGGCAATGATCGGACGATATCCTTGCTTTTGTTCGATTTTTTCCGCGACACGCCGGATGGCCGCAATATCGACGATGCTGTTGGTCGGATTGGCGGGCGTCTCGATCAGGATCACCGAAACACGCCCCTCGCAACAGCTGCTTCAGCCGCCTGCTCTATCGAGGCTTCATGCACACCATCGGCAAAAGCCACCGCTTCAACGCCGAAATTGAGAAACGTCTTGGCGAGGAGCGTTTCCGTGCCCCATAAAGCGGCTGCGAATGCAAAATGACATCGCCAGGACGTGCGAAGGCAAACAGCGTCGTAGCAATTGCCGACATGCCCGAAGAAAACAGCGCGCAACTCTCGGTACCTTCATAGACCGCGAGGCGATCTTCAACGATCTCACTGTTGGGGTGATTAAAACGGGAGTAAACGAGACCGGCACCGACACCGACGGGCGGTTCCTTGCGGCCGGAAACGAAATCGAAGAAATCGCGTCCGTCTTCCGCCGTCTTGAATACGAAAGTCGACGTCAGAAATACTGGCGGCTTGACCGCTCCTTCGGAGAGTTCAGGGTCGTAGCCATAATTGAGCATCTGCGTTTCGGGATGCAGCGGATGATTGCCCAACATGGTCTTTGAAGGCCGTGGCGCAGTCATGAATACCTCCTTGAGAAAACTCATCCTGTCCGTAGTCGGACAGGAGGAGCTTAACAGAGGTCTTCAGGAATCTTCTTGCGTTGTTATGCGCTTTAGAGAAATCGCTGTAATGCTGGAAGATGCCAGGAGGCTGGAAATAGCTGTCGATTACTTGATGACCAGTACCGGCACGGTGCTGAGTGACAGAACCTCCGCAGCCTGACTGCCCAATAGCAACTTGTTCACACCGCGACGCCCATGCGATGCAATAACAATCAGATCCACATTCTTGGCATTCGCAGCTTCGACGATGCCCTGCGCCGGAGATTGATTTTCGACATGCACAGCCTCGACGCTGACACCAATCTCCGTTGCTTTGGCTTTGGCCTTTGAAAGGATTTCGGTAGCCGCTTTCGTGATAGCTGCACGATATTCCTGAAACGCCGACGGGCTCGAGGCCCATTCCGCCGCAACCACAATACCGTAGGATGGTAGAAGTTCTGTTACGGAAACAAAGGTAACCTTCGCACCTGTTTCCTTTGCCAGCGCGATACCTTGGTCGACGCCCTTTTCAGCAAGTTCCGAACCATCGGTTGCGATCAGTATGTTCTTGTACATTCGTGTTCTCCTGGCTGCCTGATACCCGATGATGCGCGCCTTCCCGTCAGAACGCATTGACGCGGATCAATCAAGCTTTACTCCAAGCTAATATGCAGCATCCCAATTATGATGGAATTTACTTCTAATTTATATGATTATAAAGAATAAATTTCTAAACTTGATACGACAAGCGCACGTACCCAACTATGCTTTTGCGCAGTTTCCTCTTAAACTTTGCGCAACACAAGGAAGATCACGCCATGAACAAGCCCCTGAACGAACCGCAAGCCAGTAAAACCGCAGGCCGTGGCCGCGTTTACGATTCCATCCTCGACACAATCGGTAACACCCCGCTTGTGCGCATCGACAAGTTCGCCAAGGAAAAGGGCGTGGAGGCCAATCTTCTCGCCAAGCTGGAGTTCTTCAATCCCCTGGCAAGCGTGAAGGATCGCATCGGTCTAGCGCTGATCGAAGCGCTAGAACGCGACGGTCGGGCCGTACCGGGCAAGACGGTCTTCGTGGAGCCGACTTCCGGCAATACCGGTATTGCGCTGGCCTTTGCCGCTGCAGCCAAGGGCTATCGCCTTGTCCTCACCATGCCGGAAACCATGTCGGTGGAACGCCGCAAGCTGCTCAAGCTTCTCGGTGCCGAACTGGTGCTGACCGAAGGCGCAAAAGGCATGAAGGGCGCCATCGCGGAAGCAGAAGCCATCGCAGAAGGCAATCCGAACGCGATTATCCCGCAGCAGTTCGAAAACCCTGCCAACCCCGAAATTCATCGCCTGACAACAGCGGAAGAAATCTGGAACGACACCAATGGCGAAGCGGATATCCTGATCTCAGGCATCGGCACCGGCGGCACGATCACCGGCGTCGGCCAGGTCATCAAGGGGCGTAAGCCATCCTTCAAGGTGATTGCCGTGGAACCGAAAGATTCACCCGTTCTTTCAGGCGGCACACCCGGCCCGCACAAGATTCAGGGCATCGGAGCAGGCTTTGCCCCGAAGACGCTCGATACCAGCATCTATGACGAGGTCGTTCAGGTTTCCAACGAAGACGCTTTTGCCAATGCCCGTCTGATTGCCCGGCTTGAAGGCATTCCGGTCGGGATTTCTTCCGGCGCAGCCCTGGCCGCTGCTGTCGAAATCGGCAAGCGCCCGGAAAATGCCGGCAAGAACATCGTCATCATCATTCCGTCCTTTGCCGAGCGCTATCTTTCGACCGCATTGTTCGAGGGACTTGAATAGGCCACCGCACACACAAATCCTCAAAGACAAAAGCCAGAGCGGACAACCGTTCTGGCTTTACTTTACAATGCCAATCCGTTCGCCAAGCAAACGGAGCCTTCATGCGCTCATATCAATGGTGCGTGCGCGCCGCGCAAGCCGGGCCTGGCCCGCGCATATAATGGCGCTCGGGCCTGTAGCTTGGTGCGACGAACTCGCGGATGACATTAACGCTGTCACGCAGCGAACAAGAATGCTCATCGTCTTAACCTTCGTCAAAAACACGCTATTCGGAATGGATGCCCATCATGTCCCGACCATCAATTAATTAGGACCATGAAACGTTGTTCATTTCCGAACATCTTAATGAAAACTTTAACAATCAAAGATGAATAAGCTCTGAACCCATATGGTTAACAGTAAGTTAATGGTAAGGATGTTCGCGCTTTTCCACAGCCCGCAATTTGTCGCCACAATTGAAAAGGCCGGTTTGAACCGGCCTTTTCATGAAAACGATTGCACGTCTTAGCGCGTCGGAACCGGATGTTCGCCACGATAATCGTAAAAGCCACGGCCCGCCTTGCGCCCCAGCCAGCCTGCTTCGACATATTTGACCAGAAGCGGGCACGGGCGATATTTGGAATCCGCCAGCCCGTCGTGCAGAACCTGCATGATGGAAAGGCATGTATCCAGACCGATGAAATCGGCAAGCTGGAGCGGTCCCATCGGGTGATTAGCTCCAAGCTTCATAGCAGTATCGATAGCTTCAACACTGCCAACACCTTCATAAAGCGTATAGATGGCCTCATTGATCATCGGCAACAGGATACGGTTGACGATGAAGGCCGGAAATCTTCGGCCACGGTCACCGTCTTGCCAAGCGCAGTCACGAAATCGTTCGACTTGCGGAAGGTTTCCTCATCCGTGGCAATGCCGCGCACCAGTTCGACAAGCTTCATAACCGGCACGGGATTCATGAAATGAATGCCGATGAAGCGCTCCGGACGATCGGTCGTGGATGCAAGACGCGTGATCGAGATCGACGACGTGTTGGTCGCGAGGATCGCTTCCGGGTTCAAAGCCGAGCAAAGCTGCGCGAAGATCTTGCGCTTGACGGTCTCATCTTCCGTTGCAGCTTCAATGGCCAGATCGACACCGGCTAAATCCTCCATGGAATTTGCCGGCCGGATAAGCTTCATCGCTGCAGCGCGCTGATCTTCCAGCAGTTTGCCTGAAGCAACCTGACGCGCCATATTGCCATTGATGGTGGCGATGCCTTTTCCAGCCGGTCCGCCGCCGCATCGTGAAGAAGCACATCGAATCCGGCCAGTGCGCATACATGTGCAATACCGCTGCCCATTTGTCCTGCGCCGACCACCCCTACCGTCTTGATTGCCACAGTTATAACTCCTTCATTCAGCCGCCCATTGCCGGGCCAGAGCCGAGTATATCAATTCTGTCCGAGACAGATACAGCCCTCATTCATCATTCAGTGAAAGGCAAAACAGCGCTTCCGTATGTGATGGTTCTCAAAGAAAAGCGGCGGGACATGCCCGCCGCTTTGTGATCGATTAAAGCGCTTTTGCAGTTCCGGCAGAACGGTAAAGAGATCGCCGACGAGGCCGTAATCGGCAACCTGGAAGATCGGCGCTTCTTCGTCCTTGTTGATGGCGACGATGACGCGACTGTCCTTCATGCCAGCCAGATGCTGGATCGCGCCGGAGATGCCGACCGCGATGTAGAGATCCGGTGCAACCACCTTGCCCGTCTGGCCAACCTGCCAGTCGTTCGGCGCATAGCCTGCATCGACGGCCGCACGGCTTGCACCGACCGCTGCACCAAGCTTGTCGGCAACAGGCAGGATCACTTCCTGGAACTTTTCAGCCGAACCAAGCGCACGCCCGCCGGAGATGATGATCTTGGCCGAAGTCAGTTCCGGACGATCCGAATCCGACAGTGCATTACCGACGAAGCTCGACAGCGCCGGATCGGCAGCCGCATTGACGCTTTCAACAGCAGCCGAACCGCCTTCGCCCGTTGCCTGGAAAGAGGCCGTACGTACGGTGATAACCTTCTTCGCGTCGGTCGACTGGACGGTCTGGATTGCGTTGCCCGCATAGATCGGGCGCTTGAACGTATCAGCCGATACCACTTCCATGATTTCCGAAAGCTGCATCACATCAAGAAGCGCTGCCACGCGCGGCAGGATGTTCTTGGCCGAGGTCGTTGCCGGAGCGATGATCGTGTCGTAATTGCCTGCCTGTTCCACGATGAGCTGCCATTGGCTCGGCCAGACGATTTTCCAGTGCGTCGCTTTCAGCCAGCAGAACTTTACGCACGCCCTTGAGCTTGGCGGCGGCATCGGCTGCAGCCTTCGCGCCCTTGCCTGCAACCAGAACATCCACGTCGCCGCCGATCTGGGCAGCCGCCGTCAGCGCCTTTGCGGTCTGGTCGGAAAGGGTTGCATTGTCATGTTCGGCAATAAGAAGAATAGCCATTTATCTCGTCCCTTCCGATTTCTTTACAGTACGCCGTCAGCTTTCAACTTCTCGACCAGTTCTGCGACGGAACCAACCTTCACGCCAGCCTTGCGACCACCCGGCTCTTCGGTCTTCAGAACCTTGAGACGCGGTGCAATGTCGGCTCCGAAATCGGCAGGCGACTTTTCGTCGAGCGGCTTTTTCTTGGCCTTCATGATGTTCGGCAGCGACGCATAACGCGGCTGGTTCAAACGAAGATCGACCGTGACGATGGTCGGAAGCTTCACGTCGATGGTCTGGAGGCCACCATCAACTTCGCGCGTTACCTTGGCCGAACCGTCACCCAGTTCCACCTTGGAGGCGAAGGTTGCCTGGCTCCAGTTGAGGAGCGCTGACAGCATCTGGCCGGTCTGGTTCGAATCGTCGTCGATGGCCTGCTTGCCGAGGAAGACGAGGTCCGGCTTTTCGGCCTCGACAACGCCCTTCAGAACCTTGGCGACGCCAAGCGGTTCGACGGGTTCATCGGCCTTCACGAGAATTGCGCGGTCAGCCCCCATGGCAAGTGCGGTACGCAGCGTTTCCTGTGCCTGTGCCGGGCCGACCGAAACTGCAACAATTTCCGTCACCTTGCCCGCTTCCTTCAAACGGATCGCTTCTTCAACCGCGATCTCGTCAAAAGGGTTCATCGACATCTTGACGTTCGCAAGCTCAACGCCCGAACCGTCTCCCTTTACACGGATCTTCACGTTGTAATCGACAACCCGTTTTACTGCGACAAGGACTTTCATCCGCGATTACCTCTTCAATGACTCTTGCAGCACGACTATGCCGCCGTGAACTCCCACCCGCATGTCAAAATCCGACATGAAAGCGACACCAGCGCAACTTGGGTTATGACGCAAACGCGCTGCCTATCCGCCGGGAACCGGCACGAAACCTAAAGACGGTTGACGTGCACGTCAATCATGCACAGGCCGCTATATCGATTAAAATCAATTTATTCTGACAAGAGGTCATTCCAAAACTGAGCAACTCGATGCCTCCCGTTTTCATGTCGTTTACAAGCGGCCCGGCATGCTTTACGTAACACCCCGCAATCCGGTCGCAGCCTACCCGGTCAAAACAAGGAACCCTGACTTATGAAAACGCTCGTCGTCTGCTCCGGCGGACTCGATTCTGTTTCGCTTGCTTACAGAATAGCAGCCGAACACCAACTCACCGCCCTCCTCTCCTTCGACTATGGCCAGCGCCACAGAAAAGAACTGGATTCGGCCAGAGCCTGTGCCGAAAGGCTGGGCGCCCCTCATCAGATCATCGATATACGATCTATCGGCGCTAGCCTGATCGGCTCTGCCCTGACCGATGATGTCGATGTGCCGGACGGGCACTATGCCGAAGAAACGATGAAGATGACCGTCGTTCCCAACCGCAACGCGATCATGCTGGCGATCGCATTCGGTGTGGCGGCGGCGCAAAGGCAGAAGCCGTAGCCCTTGCTGTCCACGGCGGCGATCACTTCATCTATCCAGACTGCCGCCCCGGCTTCATCGACGCTTTCCAGACGATGCAGAACCATGCATTGGACGGTTATGCGAACATAAAGCTGCTAGCGCCTTATGTGCGCGCATCGAAAGCCGATATCGTGATTGACGGCGCAAAATATGGAACGCCCTTTACAGCGACATGGTCCTGCTACAAAGGAGGCGAACATCATTGCGGACGCTGCGGCACCTGTGTCGAACGGCGCGAGGCTTTCCATCTCGCCGGCATCGAAGACCCGACGCTCTATGAGGACCCGGATTTCTGGTGCGACGCCGTGGCGCGGAGGAACGCCTGATGTTTCGCATCACCAAGGAATTCCACTTCTCCGCCTCACATCAGTTGACCGGCCTGCCAGCGGATCATCAATGCGCCCGGCTGCATGGTCACAACTACATCGTCGAGGTCGAGCTTTCCGCTCCTGAACTGAACCAGCACGGTTTTGTCCGCGATTATCATGAGCTGGCGCCGTTCAAGCGCTATATCGATGATTGTTTCGACCATCGCCATCTCAATGATGTTCTGGGGCACGACCGCAGCACGGCTGAAACGCTTGCCCGGCATTTTTCGAATGGTGCCATGCGCGCTGGCCGGAGATCTCCGCCGTGCGGGTCAGCGAAACGCCCAAGACATGGGCCGAGTACAGACCGTGACACAGATACGCATCGCGGAAATTTTCGGACCCACGATCCAGGGCGAAGGTGTGCTGATCGGCGAGCCGACGGTTTTCGTACGGACCGGCGGCTGCGATTATCGCTGCATCTGGTGCGACAGCCTCCATGCCGTCGAAAGCCGCTTTCGCCATGAGTGGAAAGCGATGAGCGTCGAGGCGATTTGGGATGAAGTGACGGCACTTTCGCGAAACAAGCCTATAACAGTGTCACTTTCTGGCGGCAATCCCGCCATTCAGCCATTGGGACCGTTGATCGAGCATGGCAAGGCGGAGGGCTATCGTTTCGCGCTGGAAACGCAAGGTTCGGTTGCGCAAGGCTGGTTTTCAGCGCTCGACACGCTGGTCGTGAGCCCAAAGCCGCCTTCAAGCGGCATGAGCACTGATTTCGATTTGCTGGCGGCCTGTGTCGAGGCTGCGGGTACAGCGCCACGCACCGTGCTGAAATTCGTCATCTTCGACGATGAGGATTATGCCTTCACCAAAGCTGTGGCCAGTCGACACCCGCAATTGCCGGTCTATCTCCAGCCCGGCAATCACACGCCACCGCCACCCGAGGCGCATGACGCCGCAATCGATATGGATGGCATCATGCGGCGGATGGAATGGCTGGCGGACAAGGTGATAGCGGATGGCTGGTACGAAGCGCATGTCCTGCCTCAGCTTCACGTGCTGATCTGGGGCAACAGGCGCGGCGTCTGATTATCTGTTTTGGCCGGGCACCCAGAGCACGTCCTGCGCGCCATTATCATTGACGGTTCGCGACGCTACGAACAGGAAGTCGGAAAGGCGGTTGATATATTGCAGGGCCTCCGCCGACACGACCTCTCCTTCGACGCGGGCAAGCGCAACCATCAGCCGCTCTGCCCGACGTGAAACCGTGCGCGCAAGATGCAGCGCAGCCGATGTCGCCGAACCGCCGGGAAGAATGAATGAGCGCAGCGGCTGCAAATCGGCATTGAGGAGGTCGATATCGGCTTCCACGCGCGCGACCTGCGATGCGACGATGCGCAACGGTTCATAAGCGAGCGGCTTGCCGTCGTCCGGCGTTGAAAGATCGGCACCCAGGTCGAAAAGATCGTTCTGGATGCGGCCCAGCATGGCATCGATTTGCGCATGAGGATTATCTTCGCCGCCTGTGTGAAGACGCGCCATGCCGATGCAGGCATTGGTTTCATCCACCGTACCATAGGCTTCGACACGCAGGTCAGACTTCAGCCGGCGCGGTCCGCTGGCGAGTCCGGTTGTGCCCTTGTCGCCTGTCCGGGTATAGATCTTGTTGAGCTTGACCATATTTACTGACCGTTTTTCACACGGGCGTAATAAATCGCCCCGACAATCAGAAGCACGGCAATGAACTGCAGGAAAACGCGCAGCTGCATCATCTTGTTCGAGAAATTGCCGTCGCCGCCGCGCATCATGTTGCGCAGGCCGATAATCAGAACGACAGCCACGGCAAACATGGCCACCATTGCTGCGCCCTTGAACAGAACGTCCATTTTATTTCCTTCCCAGCGCTATTCCGAACCTCATGACTGGTCGGACAGCATTCGGTAGAGCCAGCGCGCAGGCATCAAGCGCCGCGCCAGTGACCCCAGTTTCGCCGGTCTCGTCACGACATAGTGCGGACGGGGACGCGGCGCCTCCAATGCATGAAGCAGTACAGCATAGACGGCCTCCGGTCCAAGCTTGTTCTTGGATTTTGTACCGCCACTTTCCAGTTTCGCCATCTGGCGCTGATAGAGTTCGCGATGCACCGAAGCTTCCATGTCGATATTGGCCTTAGCGTGACTGGCGGCATTATAGGTAAAGCGCGAAGCAATCGGGCCAGGCTCGATCAGCGACACATCGATACCGGAGCCTTCCAGCTCCATGCGTTGCGCAAGCATCAGCCCTTCAAGCGCAAATTTGGACGCCACATAAGCGCCGCGCCATTTCATCGGCACCAGCCCCAGAATCGACGAACAATGCACAATACGCCCGTGCCCTTGACCGCGCATGACCGGAATCACGCGCCGGGTGAGATCATGCCAGCCGAAGAAATTGGCCTCGAACTGCTGGCGCAGGGCCTCGACCGGCAAGTCCTCTATCGCACCGGGCTGGGCATAAGCGCCATTGTTGAACAGGGCATCAAGCTTGCCGTCGGTCTGGCGCAGAACCTCGTCGGCAAAGGCTGTTATCGACTGCGGCTCCGCATAGTCGAGATAATGCGCCTCCATTCCCTTTGCCTTGAGCGCCGCAATATCCGCATCCTTGCGGGCGGTCGCAAAGACGCGCCAGCCACGTTTATAAAGCGCTTCGGCACAATAGGCACCGATACCGGAGGAGCAGCCGGTGATGATAATGCTGCGCTGTCGTTTTTGACCGGGTTCTGCCGGAGCCATATGCCTGTTTCCCGCTGCCATTTCGCCAAGACTGCTTGATTCGGCCCCGTTTTAAAACGGACCTGCCCTTGCAATCCTCAGACCGATGCTAGATTTAAGGCCTTGAAACACAGACTGAACGCGTATCGGACGCCAATCGCGACTTTGGGGACAAATCTGCGGATGCGAAAAATCAAACGTTTTCTCCGTCAGATTACCTATGATGTCATCGGTCATTTCAGTTCGGACGACGGCTGGGCTTTCGCCAGCCATATTGCGCTTTCCGGCCTGATGGCGCTGTTCCCGTTCCTGATCTTCGCCACGACGCTTGCGAGTTTTCTCGGCACCAAGGAATTTGCTGACACGGCGGTGCATGTCATCTTCGACATGTGGCCGTCGAATATAGCGGCTCCCATCGCCAATGAGGTGATGAACGTGCTGACCGTGCAACGCAGCGGGCTTCTGACCCTCAGCGTCATCGCGGCAGCCTATTTTGCCTCCAACGGCGTCGAGGCGCTGCGCATCGCGCTCAACCGCGCCTATCGCGTAACCGACCAGCGCTCGATTATTTTCTGCCGCCTGCAAAGCTTAGGATTCGTTCTCGTCGGCACGCTGAGCCTGATGGCGATCAGCTTCCTGCTGGTTCTGGCACCGCTTGCCGTGCGAATTGCCGAACAATGGTTTCCGGACATTGCGCCATTCACCGGCACGATTGCCTTTTGGCGCTATACGGTGGCCGTGGCGGTTCTGGTTCTGGCACTGTTCATGGTGCATATCTGGCTTCCGGCCGGGCGCCGCAGCCTTGGAGACATTCTGCCCGGCATCTTGCTCACGCTCATCGCCTGGCTAGCTGCCGCCATGGCCTTTGCAAAATATCTGGAAACCTTCGCCAATTACGTGACGACCTATGCAGGACTGGCCTCGATCATGGTGGCGATTGTCTTTCTCTATATGCTGTCGGCAATCTTCATCATCGGTGCGGAAATAAATGCTGCGATCATGATTTTTCGCAAGCGCGAGCAACAGCCTGAGCTTAACGACGCAAAGTAGTCAGTGCAACACCGAGCGTGGTCACCACCATGCCTGCGATCTGGATTGCCGACAGCGTCTCGCCGAAAATCAGATAGGCCATGACCGCGGCAGCTCGGGCACCAGATAAAACAGCGACGCGACTTTCGACATTGCACCTTCGCGGATCATGACGAGAAGCGCCAGAATGGCGCCGATGGAAATGGCGAGCGTCAGCCAGACCAGCGCAAGGATCAGCGATGGCGACCAGATCATCACGCGCGTTTCGAAAGCGAATGCGCAGATTGCGGTCAAAATGGCGGCGGCAATATATTGCACCGCCGTCCCCGCCTTGAGGTCGCCAGCCGTGCCGAATCGCTTCTGCCAGACCGTGCCGGCGCTGATTGCAACCACGGCCAAGAAAGCCGCAGCCAGACTCTTCGGATCGACGCCGCTGCCCGCCGCAAACTTCGGCCAGACGACCATCGCCACACCGCAAAAGCCAATCAGCAGGCCTGTCCATTGGCGTCCGCTTGCCCTTTCGCCGAGAAGCATGGCGGCGATCAATGTGGTCAGCATCGGCTGAAGACCTGCCACCAGACCCGACATTCCCGCAGGCAGACCATGATGAACGGCCCAGAACAAGGCGGAAAGATAGACGCCATGGATAAGACATCCGGCAATCGCCGCATGAAGGAGTACATCGCCTTTCGGCCAGATGCTCCGGCTTGCCAGCGCCCAAAGCGTCATGATGGCGGCCGCGATGGAAAAACGCACCGCCATGAATGTGAACGGTTCCGCATAAGGCATGGAAAGCCCCGCACCGATAAAGCCGGTGGCCCAAAGCAGAACAAACATGATGGGAAAGAAACGGGCGGCCATGGCGGAAATCTCACTTTCGCGGCTCGCCTTATACCGGTTTGCAACGAACGCCTATCGCATAAAACTGATCGCAGCGTTGAATTTGCCAAACAGCCACCCGCATTTTATGAAGCGGCATGAACACTGAACCCGAAACGATCCGCATTCTCGTCGATGCCGACGCCTGCCCGGTGAAAGCTGAAATCTACCGCGTGGCGGAAAGGCACCATCTGCCGGTCATGCTGGTGGCCAACAGTTTCATCGCCATCCCGCGTGATGCGGAGCGCGTGGAACGGGTTATCGTGTCGGACAAGCTTGATGCCGCCGACGACTGGATCGCCGAAAATTCACGACCAGGCGCAATCGTGATTACCGCCGACATTCCTTTGGCCAGCCGCTCGCTCGAAAAGGTGCTTCGGTCATCGCCCCGAATGGGCGCGTTCACACCCAAAGCACCATCGGCAACACGCTGGCGACACGCAACCTGATGGACAGTCTGCGCTCCGCAGGCGAAATCACAGGCGGACCAGCACCCTTTTCGCCCAAGGACCGCTCGGCATTTCTCTCAGCGCTTGATCTCGCCATTGTCCGGCTGAAGCGTGCCGGATTTACGGCCTAAAGCGCTTTCGCTGCCTCTATCAGTTTCACGGCTTCCGGACTGTCCCACGGTGCTGGACCGTTCATGGATGCGATCTGGCAACCGTCCTTGTCGACCAGGAGCGTGACCGGAAGGCCAAAGGCCAAATTCTTGCGTTTCAGTTCGTTGAAGCTCGACATTGAAGCGTCGCGGTGCAGCGTCAAATTCTTGATGCCGATCTCGCTCAGGAAGCCCTTGGGTTTGTCATCCGAGCCGGTATCGATATTGATCGCGACGACCTCGAAATCAGCCCCGCCTTTTTCAGCCTCCAGCTTGTCGAGTGCGGGCATTTCCTCGCGGCATGGCGCACACCATGTCGCCCAGAGATTGACCAGCAGCGTCTTGCCCTTGAAATCGCCGAGCGTCATCTGCTTGTCGTCCGGGCCTGTAAAGGCAATATGCGAGACGGAAATTGGCTTTTCGGCAGCGCGCATCGCAGCCACGCCACCGGTCGCGGCCGCATCGAGCGCCTTCAGGGAATCCGCTTTCAACACACATTGCGCAGAGGCTTTGTCATTTTCGGACGAAACATTAGCGGCTACCACATTGCCAGAGGGGCGCTCCATCACGTATACCGCCCCAATACCGGCAATGACACCGGCAAGAGCTGCAAGAAGGACGATCTTGCGATTTCCCGATTTCGCCTTTTCGTTGTCTTCTGCCATGTCGCGTCACTTCTTTCTAATATCCGGCCAAATCGTCACTCGGGGCATATGAGCATGAGCGAACAAAAATCAAGCAATCAGATGTGGGGCGGCCGTTTTGCCTCAGGACCCGATGCGATCATGGAAGAGATCAATGCATCGATCGGCTTCGACCGCAAGCTCTACGCGCAAGACATTCAAGGCTCGCTCGCCCATGCAGCCATGCTCGCAAAGACGGGCATCATTACGGCAGACGATCACAAACAGATCGAGGACGGCCTGAAAACCATCCTCAAGGAGATTGAGGACGGCAAGTTCACCTTCTCGCGCAAGCTCGAAGACATTCACATGAATATCGAGGCGCGACTGGCCGATCTGATTGGTCCATCAGCCGGACGCCTGCACACTGCCCGCTCACGCAACGATCAGGTGGCTGTCGATTTCCGTCTCTGGGTCAAGCAGGAACTGGAAAAGACCGCCGCTGCCCTGAAAAACCTGATCGAAGCCTTCCTTGAGCGCGCCGAAGAACACGCGGCGACCGTCATGCCGGGCTTCACCCATCTCCAGACCGCGCAGCCCGTCACCTTCGGCCATCATTGCATGGCCTATGTGGAAATGTTCGGCCGCGACCTGTCGCGCGTGCGCGATGCAATCGAGCGCATGGACGAATCGCCCTTGGGTGCAGCAGCCCTTGCAGGCACCGGCTTCCCGGTCGATCGTCACATGACGGCAAAGGCGCTCGGCTTCCGCGAGCCGACCCGCAATTCGCTCGACAGCGTTTCCGACCGTGACTATGCACTGGAATTCCTGTCGCTCGCGGCCATCTGCGCCGGTCATCTGTCGCGGCTTGCAGAAGAAATCGTTATCTGGTCGACACCGCAGTTCAACTTCGTGCGCCTTTCCGACGCCTTCTCCACCGGCTCGTCGATCATGCCGCAGAAGAAGAACCCGGATGCCGCCGAGCTGGTTCGCGCCAAGACGGGCCGCATAAACGGTTCGCTGGTTGCGCTTTTGACCATCATGAAGGGCCTGCCGCTCGCCTATTCCAAGGACATGCAGGAAGATAAGGAACAGGTCTTCGATGCTGCCGAAAATCTGGAACTCGCCATCGCCGCAATGGCTGGCATGGTGCGCGACCTGACCATCAATGTCGCATCCATGAAGAAGGCTGCCGGTTCAGGCTATTCCACGGCAACGGACCTTGCCGACTGGCTGGTGCGGGAACTGGGCCTGCCCTTCCGCGAAGCGCATCACGTCACGGGCCGCGCTGTGGCGCTTGCCGAAAGCCGCAAGGTCGATCTGTCAAAACTTTCGCTTGAAGAACTCCAGTCAATCCATCCCGGCATCACCGATGCGATCTTCGGCTATCTGACGGTCGAAAAGTCCGTCAAGAGCCGTCAGTCCTTCGGCGGCACCGCCCCGCAGGAAGTGCGCCGCCAGATCCGTTACTGGAAAAAGCGGATCGCAAAACGTGATGGCCAAACAACATGACATCATGTGGAATCATCTGTCGAACTGATGATTCCACTTTTGGACATTATGCGTTAGACCTATCACAAGAGTATATATTTCGGGAACCTAAGCTGATGACAGGCCGCTCCACCATTTCTTCCGTGCTTCTGATCGCCGCGCTTGCGGCCACGCTCGCTGCTTGCGGTCGCAAGGGTCCGCTGGAACCGCCGCCATCGTCGCTGATCACCGACGATCAGGGACACACCAAGCCGAAACCGAAGGAAGACAAGCCGATCATCCTCGACAAGCTGTTGTAAGTTTCTGCTGCAGGGCCTTCCCGTGAATCATTTCGAATATCACAACGGCGTTCTTCACGCCGAAAATGTCAGTCTGCCTGAAATCGCTCAGGCCGTCGGCACACCTTTCTACGTATATTCCCGCGCGACTATCGAGCGCCATTTCCGCGTTTTCAGCGAAGCCTTTGCAGACATGGAAACGCTGGTAACCTACGCACTGAAGGCCAATTCCAACCAGGCCGTACTGAGAACGCTGGCGAAGCTTGGCGCTGGTGCCGATACCGTTTCGGAAGGCGAGATTCGACGGGCGCTTGCCGCGGGTATCCCGGCCAATAAAATCGTCTTTTCCGGCGTTGGCAAGACGCCGCACGAAATGGATTTTGCGCTTGAGGCGGGCATCTATTGCTTCAATGTTGAATCCGAGCCGGAACTGGAAATTCTTTCAGCGCGCGCCGTCAAGGCAGGCAAGGTCGCATCCGTATCGCTGCGCATCAATCCCGATGTGGACGCGAAGACACATGCCAAGATTTCAACCGGCAAGTCCGAAAACAAGTTCGGCATACCGCGCGTCAAGGCGCGCGAGGCCTATGCCCGCGCGAAAAGCCTGCCCGGTCTCGACGTGGTCGGCATCGACATGCATATCGGCAGCCAGATCATCGACCTCGAACCGTTCGACAATGCTTTCGCGCTGATGGCGGAACTGGTGAAGGAATTGCAGGCCGACGGTCACAACATCCGCCACGTCGATGTGGGCGGGGGCTCGGCATTCCTTACCGTACTGACAATACGCCTCCACCGCTGCCCGTCGCATACGCGGAAATCGTTGCAAAACACATCAAGCCGCTGGGCCTGAAAACGGTGTTCGAACCGGGCCGCCTGATCGTCGGCAATGCCGGGCTTCTGGTAACGGAAGTGGTCTTCGTCAAGGAAGGCGACGCCAAGAACTTCGTCATCGTGGATGCGGCAATGAACGATTTGATTCGTCCGACGCTTTATGATGCGTTCCACGACATCAAGCCTGTCACTTTGCCGAAGGATGATGCGCCGCGTATTCGCGCAGACTTCGTCGGTCCAGTCTGTGAAACCGGCGATTATCTCGGCATCGACCGGGAAGTGGCGAAACCTGTACCGGGCGACCTGATCGCCGTTTGCACCACCGGCGCTTATGGCGCCGTGCTTTCCAGCACCTATAACAGCCGCCTGCTCATTCCCGAAGTGCTGGTCGATGGCGACCGCTATCATGTCGTGCGCCCGCGCCGCACCTATGAAGAACTGCTGGCGCTCGATTCCGTGCCGGAGTGGTTATAAATCCCACAAGTACAATTATCATGGCAAAGCCTCGCCTTTGCCATGATGCGTGTTATCCTGTTGCAAGATGAAACGCGATACACGCCAGAAAGCCCTTATGACGGATCGTAGCAACGACAGGAAAGACAGGCTGCGCGCCGCGCGGGATGCCTTCCTACGGCTCTTTTCCGGGAAGGTGCTGTTCTGCGCCGTTTGCGTCTGCGCACCTTTCTTTCGATCGGCTTCGAGCGCTTCTGGCCGCTCATCCTGCCGCTCATCCTTCTTGTCGGCCTGTTTGCCAGTCTGAGCTGGTTCGGCCTGTTCGGCATGATGCCGCGATGGCTGCATATCGGCGTGTTGGCGCTCTTCGGTCTTGCAGGCCTCATTACGCTTTACCTGCCGTTCCGGTTCCGACCGCCAACCGAAAGTGACGCCACAAGCCGCATCGAGGCGATCAACGGTCTGGTTCACGAACCGCTCGCCGTCCAGACTAGCCATATGGCAACCGGAGAACACGATCCGTTCGCCGTCGCCTTGTGGCAGGAACACCAGCGCCGCATGGCGGACCGCCTCCAGAACCTGCAGTCCGGCCTGCCTTATACGCGTGTTCCCGAACACGACCCGTTTGGCATTCGTGCGGTGGTCGCGCTGCTCTTCGTGACCGCCTTCGCCTACAGCCTCAGTCCGAACAGCGGACGCATTGCCGATGCCTTTGATATTCGTCCAGGCGACGGCACCGCCGTTGCGCGCATTGATGCCTGGGTGACGCCGCCGCGCTATACCGGTCGTGCTCCAATCTTCCTGACCACCACGAATGACAATGAACAAGCCGCAATCAACGTACCACAGGGCAGTATTCTGTCGGTCCGCGTGATCGGTGGCGGTTCTGAACGTCTGACTGCAACTGACGCGACGGGCGAGCGCCGCGACATACAGCCGATAAGCGTGAAGGAAGACCAGAAAGAACCTACAGAACAGGCCGTCGTCGATGGAAGCCACAACTTCCGCTATGATTTGCAGCAGGACGAGACTTTGGCACTTTCCGGTGCCGATACGCGCTGGAAATTTTCCGTCACGCCGGACACTCCACCGACGATCCGCTTCACGAAAGAACCGGGACACGCGCTGAATGGTACGTTGCAACTTTCCTATCAGATCGAGGACGACTACGCGCCGCTAAAGGCCGAAGCTGAGATTATCCCGCTCAACAATGATGAGGATGAGGAAGCCGCACCGCTTTACGATGCGCCGGAACTGCCGCTTGCACTGCCCCGCCGCGGCATAAAGGACGCTACGACGTCGAAGGACCTGACTGAACATCCTTGGGCGGGCGAAAAGTTGCGCTCACACTGGTCGTAACCGACGCCGCCGGACAAACAGGTCGCAGCGAAACCAAGATCATTACCTTGCCCGAGCGCCCTTTCAGCAATCCGCTTGCCCGTGCCATCGCAGAGCAGCGCCGCATCCTCGCGCTCGATGCGACGCAGCGCGACCACGTGCTGGACATGCTGTCGGCAATCACGCTTCGCCCGGAAGAAACCATCAAGAACGCAGCCCATTATCTGGGTCTGGTCACGATTGGCACACGTCTTCGTCTCGCCAGAAGTGATGATGCCCTGCGCGATACGGTCGACTATATGTGGCAGGTGGCACTTGGCATTGAGGACGGAAACCTGTCGGCAGCCGAAAAGCGTCTGCGCCAGGCCCAAGAAGCCCTGAAAAATGCGCTTCAGAACGGTGCCTCGCAAGAAGAAATCGAAAAGCTTTCGGCAGAGCTGCGCAAGGCGATGCAGGATTTCCTGCGGGAATTCGCCCAGCGCCAGCAGCAGAACCCAAATGCACGCCGCGCAGCACCCGATCCCAATGCGCGAATGCTGACGGAAAAGACCTGCAGCGCATGATGGACCAGATCGAAAATCTGGCGCGTCAGGGCTCACGCGATCAGGCTGAACAATTGTTGTCGCAATTGCAGAATCTGATGAACAATCTCCAGATGGGGCAGGCACAGCAAGGTCAGGGGCAAGGCCAGCAGGGCCAGATGCAGCAGCAGATGAACAAGCTCGGCGAACTGATGCAGCGCCAGCAAAAGACGATGAACGAAACTTTCGATCTCGATCAGAAGATGCAGCGCCAATTTGGTGGCAGCGATGGTGAGGACGAGTTTGGCGACAACATTTTCCCCGGCGATGACGGTTCCCGCGGCGGCGGACACCCCGGCGGTGAAGCCGACAACGGACAGAGCGAGAACGGTCAGGGCGGGAAAGGCGATATTCCGCCTGATATGGCTGAAGCCATGCGCAAGCTTCAACAACAGCAGAAGAATCTCCAGTCCGATCTACAAAATTGATGGACGATCTGAAGAGCATGGGCATCGAGCCCGGCAAGGATTTTCGGATGCCGGAAAATCAATGGGCAATGCCACGGATGCGCTGGGCCGCAGCGAAGGTGCGGAAGCAAGCGACCAGCAAGGCAGTGCGCTTGATGCGCTGCGGCGCGGCGGACGCGACATGATGCAGAAAATGCAGCAGGCGATGGGCCAGCAAGGCCAGGGCCAGAATGGCGCGAATGGCAATCGCGGAAAGGACCCGCTTGGACGCCAGCAGGGCACCGGCGACAGCGGCCTCAATGATGACGTCAAGATTCCCGGCGAAATCGATATCCAGCGCGCGCGTGAAATTCTCGACGAAATCCGCCGCAAGCTCGGCAATGCGCTGACGCCGCAGATGGAAAAGGAATATCTGCAGCGACTGCTGAAATTCGATTGATCTGATAGCACAGACGCCGGGCGGGGTTACTCCATCACCCGCCCTACATAAGGCAGCTGGCGGAAGGCGTGTCCGACATCCATGCCATAACCGACGACAAAATAATCCGGGCATTCGAAAGCCACGAAATCGGCATCGAGATCAACTTTGCGGCGGACGCTCTTGTCGAGAAGAACGGCAATGCTGACGCTGCGCGCTCCGCGTTCCAGCATGAGTTCGCGCACGAATTTCAATGTCTTGCCGGATTCCAGAATATCGTCGATCAGCAGCACATCGCGGTCACGCACATCGCTGTCGATATCACGCAGCAGACGAACTTCCGTGCTGGTCGTGCCCTTGCCATAGCTTGAAACGGTGATGAATTCGACGTCAGGTTCTACGCCTGCATCGTGCATCGCGCGGATGAGGTCGGCTGCAAAGATGAAGGAACCCTTCAGGATCGAAATCGTCAGCAGATTGTGGAACTTGCGTTCAGCAATAGCCTTGGCGAGCTCAAGATTACGACCGGCAATCTCATCCGGGCTAAAGAGAACTTCGATTGTCTTGCCACCGACTTCGGGCATCTGCTGCTTCTCCTGATCGTTCGCTTCCGCGCAGATTTCGGCGCCCATCAAAGGCACCGGAAAGGCACGCTCTATAGCACGGTTTGAAGAAATTGCACCCCATCACATGAAGATGCTCCGGCTTCTCCATTTCCCAGCGTCGAGATTTCATATAGCTTGATTTGCATGCATCCAGACATCATCGAACTGCGATCATTTTACGACACGACACTGGGCCATCTCGCGGAGCGCGCGATCCGCATGGCGCTCGCTGGGCTATGGGAGCACGTGCCGGGAGAGAGGCTTGTCGGCATGGGCTACAGCCTGCCCTATCTCGAGCGCTTCAGTGTCGACACCGAGCGCACATTCGCCTTCATGCCGGCCGGTCAGGGAGCCATCGCCTGGCCCTCGGTTGAGAAAACGGCGACAGCGCTTGTTTTCGATGAGGAGCTGCCGCTTCCCGATTCCTCGATTGACCGCGTGCTTATGGTGCATGCGCTGGAATATGCGGAAAACCCGACGGAAACGCTGAAGGAGATGTGGCGCGTGCTGGCCCCAATGGACGTCTCGTCATTGTCGTGCCTAACCGGCGCGGCGTTTGGGCCCGCTTCGAACATACACCTTTCGGCAGCGGGCGGCCTTACAGCCGGACGCAGCTGACGACCTTGCTACGCGAAGCCAATTTCACCGTCAGCATGGTCAGCGACGCCCTGCATTTTCCACCCGCCACGCGCCGATGGATGATGCGGCCATGTCTCGCGCTGGAAGGCATGGGGCGGCGGCTATGGCCGGTTTTTCAGGCGTTCTGGTTGTCGAGGCGCAGAAACGGCTTTATCAGGGATTGCCTGTCGCCCAGCGTTCTTCGCGCCGCGTCTTTGTTCCGGTTCTGGCACCGCAAGGAACACCCGTCGGCGGATTGCGGAAAGTCCCGGCACGATCCAATAACCCAGATCATAGAAATTAGGACATTTGCGCATCAAACCCTGCAAAACGTACAGTCGCAGCGATCCACACCCGTCACCGAACAAGGTTTTCTCGACTTGAACGCAATGGCGGGATATGCCGCCAGCGTAGTTTTAACATTGACCTTTTGGCGGAGCCAAAATCATGACCGATACGCAAAACCTTACCCGTCCCCAGCCCAAGGCAGGACTGCTCGACATCGCAGCCTACGTACCCGGCAAGGAACACGTGGAGGGCGTTGCCAAGGTCTATAAACTCTCCTCCAACGAAACGCCTATTGGCCCAAGCCCGCATGCTGTCGAGGCCTATCGACATGCAGGCGAAAAACTGGAGCTTTATCCCGATGGGCAGGCGCTGGCGCTGCGCGAGGCAATTGCGGAATCACAGGGGCTCAATATGGCCAACATCCTGTGCGGCAACGGTTCCGACGAACTGCTCGGCCTGATCTGCCAGACCTATCTTGCTCCGAATGATGAAGCCATCATCACCGAACACGGTTTTGCCGTCTACAAGATCCAGACACTAGGTGCCGGTGCAACGCCGGTTACGGTCAAGGAGACAAACGAACGGATAGACGTGGATGCCATTCTGGCTGCCCTGTCGCCGCGCACGAAGATTGTCTTCATCGCCAATCCGGCCAACCCGACCGGAACCTATCTGCCTTTCGAGGAAGTCCGGCGCCTTCATGCCGGATTACCCAAGCACGTGCTTCTGGTTCTTGATGCGGCCTATGCCGAATATGTCCGTCGCAACGACTATGAATCCGGCCTCGAACTCGTTTCGTCCAACGAGAACGTCGTCATGACGCGCACCTTCTCGAAAATCCACGGGTTGCCGGGCCTGCGTATCGGCTGGATGTATGCGCCGCTGCACGTGGTTGATGCGCTCAACCGCATCCGCGGGCCGTTCAACATGAACTCAGCCGCCATTGCCGCTGGCGCGGCTGCGATCCGTGATCGCGCCCATATCGAAAAGTCGGTCGCCTACAATGACAAATGGCTTGGCTGGTTGACAGAGGAGTTCACCAAGCTCGGCCTCCGGGTAACACCCTCGGTCACGAACTTCCTGCTGATTCATTTTCCCGATGATACCGCACACTCGGCTGATAAGGCTGACGAATGGCTTTCCAGACGCGGCTATATTCTGCGTCGTGTCGGCGGTTACGGCTTCCCAACGCCTTGCGCATGACGGTCGGACCGGAAGAAGCCAATCGCGGCGTAGTCGCCGCCCTGACTGAATTTTTGAAGTAGAACAATGTCCACGGTCCATTTCGACAAGATCGCCCTCATCGGCATCGGCCTTATCGGTTCATCGCTGGCGCGCGTTATTCGGCGCGAAAAGCTCGCAGACCACATCGCCATTGCCACACGCAGCGGTGAAACGCTGAAACGCGCCGAAGAACTCGCACTCGGTGACAGCTACACCACCGATAGCGCTGAGGCCGTCAGGATGCCGATCTCGTCATCGTGTCTGTGCCGGTCGGCTCGTCAGGTACCGTCGCGCGCCAGATCGCTGCAAATCTCAAACCCGGCGCCATCGTAACCGACGTTGGCTCCACCAAGGCGTCCGTGATTGCCCAGATGCAGCCGGAATTGCCCGACACCGTGCACTTCATTCCCGGCCACCCGCTGGCGGGAACGGAATATTCCGGCCCGGACGCGGGCTTTGCAGCTTTTTCATCAATCGCTGGTGCATTCTGACCCCTGCCCGATACGGATGAAGCGGCGCTGGAAAAGCTGAGCGATTTCTGGAGCGCCTGCGGCTCGCGCCTTGATCGCATGGACCCGCAGCACCACGATCTGGTGCTGGCCATCGTCTCGCATCTGCCGCACATCATTGCCTACAACATCGTCGGTACGGCCAGCGATCTGGAACAGGTGACGAAGTCGGAAGTCATCAAATATTCCGCTTCCGGTTTCCGTGATTTCACCCGCCTTGCTGCGTCCGACCCGACGATGTGGCGCGACGTCTGCCTGCACAACAAGGATGCGATTCTCGAAATGCTCGGGCGTTTTTCAGAAGATCTGGCCTCGCTACAGCGCTCGATACGCTGGGGCGACGGCGAAGCGCTGTTCGATCTTTTCACGCGCACGCGCGCTGTCCGCCGCGGCATCATCGATGCGGGTCAAGAAGTGGATGCGCCCGATTTCGGCCGTCAGGCCGCGACACGAACGAGTGAAAAGAAGTAGGAAACGCATAGGGCAGCAAACATACTGCCCTACTGCCTTACCCCTAAAGCGCCGGCAGGCGCCCCAGCGGGATAAATCCGGCACTGACTTTGCCTTTCGAACGGCAATCTCCATCACGGGATTGCCGTTTTCATCTTTCGGCATGGCCGAGAGAGCAAATAGAACAGTCGCGATATTGCCACTCTGTTCGGGGAATAAGGTCTGCCCTGCCTGCGCCAGCGATTGCGGATTGACGAGCGTCAGTTTCACATCGGCATTGATCAGCCCGTCCGCATCGATCGAAAACGGTCCCGCAACGGAAACCATGGCTCCATTGGGCATGGACAGGAAAGCCTGATTGACCATACCGGAATGTCCGCGCAGCCGTTCATGAAAAGGCGCATCGCTCCTTGCAAGCAGCGTCGCAGCATCTGCTACATCAATATCCGCCACACCGTCGATTTCAGGGCTGGTGGCACTACCGATCACTGCCTTGGCAAGCTTCAATCCAGCAAAGCGGCCATTGATCTTCAAAGTTCCGTCCGCTTGGCTCATGCGGAAATCCATCTGCTCGAGCGTGCTGAGCGGCTCCGTCTTGGTGGTTTCTGTGCGAAGACCGACCGCGACCTCACGTGCAGCCAGTTCGATTTCGGTCGGGAACGGACGCGCCAGCCGGGTATTGGAGGTAAACTTGCTCCAGTTGACTTCCAGCGGCTCCAGCCCCGGAAACTCAATAAAGGCTGGACCTGTCAGATCGTTCGAAAGCGAACGTGGCGCATAGACCGGAGATCCCGAAGTGAAACGCCCGGCGCGGAACGACATACCCTCAGAAGGACGCTGCCAGGAAATGCTGTCGCAGACGACATTGACCCGCAAAGGATAACCGCCCATGCGCAGGTCTTCACATTTAACGCCTATGCCCTGGGCAACAAGCTTGGCCATGTCGGCCTTGGCGCGCGTTTCAAGCTTATTTGCGATATAGAACCAGCCCGCCGTATAGCCTACGATCAAGACAACGAGAATGGCGATGAGCGCTATGGGACGCTTTCTGGCTTTCGGTGCGTTCATTCCAGTGTGCGCCATTTCAAAAGCCTTACATTCATCAGACGGTTGTCTCGACAAGCCTCACTCCGGGTTCAGACCGAATATCGAACCCCGATATGTTTTGCTCCTCCCGACTGTTGGCCATATTATGGCAGGAATGTGCCCTGTGAAGCGATGGAGATGAAAAATCAAAGGATATCCGTTGATTACCAGTGGAAATCGGCGTTCACTAAATCATTATGCATACTCTCATGACCACACCTTTCGATGATAGGCGGATGAACGATTTCTGGGTTTTCGGCTACGGTTCGCTGATGTGGCGGCCGGGTTTTGCGCATGTGGAGACCATGCGCGCGCGCCTTTACGGCTACAGGCGCAGTCTGTGCATCTACTCGCATGTTCATCGTGGGACTCCCGATCAACCGGGGCTGGTTCTCGGGCTCGATGCCGGTGGTTCGTGTCTCGGCATCGCTTTTCGCGTACCCGGCGATATGGCCGGTGAAGTGATGACCTATCTGCGCGAACGCGAAATGTCGAACCATGTTTACCACGAAAAGCATCTCCGCCTGCGTCTCGCCGACGGGCGCAATGTCAACGCCGTCACCTACGTGGCCGACCGCCGCCACCTGCAATATGCAGGCTCGTTGAAAGCCGAGGAAGCCGCTGCAATCGTCGCATCCGCTCGCGGAGATTCCGGCGCCAATCTGGATTATGTCGCCAATACACTCCAGCATCTGCGCAATATGCGTGTCCGTGACCACTGGCTGGAGCACGTCAACGATCTCATTCACCGCAATACTCAACGTCAATCCGGCGGTTCGGGCGGCTGAAAGCGCTTGCTGCACTTCTCAAAATTCCGGCGCTCAAGCGCTCAGCTTTGTTCTTGCCCGATGCAACCGCTACATCTCGGCCAATTGCCAAGGAGGCCTCCATGATCGCATTGTTCCGCACCATTGATTTGGCGCTCGATATTTACACCTATATTATTATTGCGAGTGCCATTTTCTCATGGCTCTATGCGTTCAATGTCGTCAATTCCGGCAACCGCTTCGTGGCCTCGATCGGTGAGTTTCTGTACAAGGTGACCGAACCCGTTTTGCGTCCGATCCGAAATATTCTGCCCAATCTCGGCGGCATCGATATTTCGCCGATCATCCTGTTGTTGATCATCTTCTTCATCCGTCAGTTCATGTGGACGACGCTGCTGCCGCTTTTCCTTTAAGCGCATCCAGAAAATCGGAAGCAACAAAAGCGCCCGGACATTACCGGGCGCTTTTGTTTTAGAACTGATTGGATAGCTGTCGCCTACTTGCCTTTGGCGCGTTCGATAGCTTCGACGATGAATTTGCGGGCGTAATCTTCATCACCCCAGTCACCGATCTTAACCCACTTGCCGGGTTCCAGATCCTTGTAGTGCTCGAAGAAGTGCGCGATCTGCTTCAGAGTGATCTCCGGCATATCGGTATAATCGTGGATCTTCTCGTAGCGGCGCGTCAGGTGCGGCGACGGAACGGCGATGATCTTCTCGTCCTTGCCGGAATTGTCTTCCATGACCAGAACGCCGATCGGGCGCACGTTGATGACGCAGCCGGGAACCAGCGGGCGGGTGTTGCAGACGAGAACGTCGATCGGATCGCCATCTTCCGAAAGCGTATGCGGCACGAAGCCGTAATTGCCCGGATAGGTCATTGGCGTATAGAGAAAGCGGTCGACGATGAGGGCGCCGGCCTTCTTGTCCATCTCGTACTTGATCGGCTGGCCGCCGACAGGCACTTCAATGATGACGTTGACGTCTTCAGGAGGATTGGAGCCGATGGAGATGGCATCAATATTCATGATGTGTCCTTTCGTGTCGGGCTCTGATAACGGGTTTCAAGGTTGCGCGCAAGAAAACGAAAGTTGAAGAAAACGCGGCGAATTGTCGTTCTCGCAACGCAATTGAACGTGATCAGGCCGTTAACATGCTGTGAAGTTAAACGCCGAGCTCGTTCAGTCTTTGAACGGCGGTCGGTGGCATGGGTGGTGGATTGGGATCGTGGCTGGCGGCGACCAGAAATTCGTCACAGGCCGTTTCGGTGGATTCGATGAGCCGCTTCAGGAATTCTTCCTTCGGAAGCCCCGCCGGAATTGGCGGCAGAATACGGGCGCGAATGGTTCCGGGATAGCGTAGAAACTTCCGGCGTGGCCAGTAGAGGCCTGCATTATGCGCTATTGGTACAACCGGGAGATTGAGCGCTTCATAGAGATGGACGATGCCATATTTGTACTGTGGTGGTGCACCCGGGGCCCGGCGCGTTCCTTCGGGATAGATGAGAATCTGACGTCCCTCCGCAATCGCCTTCTCCGCTCCCTTGGTGATTGAATGCAGCGCTTTGACGCGGGAGCCCCGATCAACCGGTATCATCTGCATCTTGGCGATATACCAGCCGAAAAGCGGAATGCGCATCAGTTCCCGTTTCAGGATCAGTACGGGATCGTCGAGATAAGGCAGGAAAGCATAGGTATCCCAGGCAGACTGGTGCTTTGGCGCACAGATATAGGCCCCTTCGGGAATGTTCTCCAATCCCTCGACCACACAGTCGGTGCCTGCGATATGCTTTTGAAGCCAGAGATTGACCCGGGCCCACAGCTTCGGCACGATCCAAGCCTTCTTGCGGGGCAACAGGAAATAAAAGGGCGTATAAACGATCATCTGAACCAGTGTGCAGATATAGAACGCCGCATTGAATAGGATAGAGCGCAGGTAGAGAAGCATCTGTCGGCGAAGATCCTGGCTAGGGCCTGTAGCGTATTTCGTGGACTTTCTTCAGAAAGTGACGGCACCGATATATCAGGAAGATCGACCATTTCCATCAGGAAATTATAAACCGGTAGCGGATCAGCTCTCGGTCGTTGCACCTTGCTCAGACTGCTTACCAAACAGTTCGGTCGTGCCGACGCGGACGGCGGCACCCAGATATTTCACATACTCGGTGAAGAGCACGCGCAATGTGTCGCCTTCGGCAACCCAGCTATGTTCGCGGCGTTCCCCGTTCACGACGGGATAGGGAATGAACTCGACATCCTTCATGCGATAAGACATTTCCAGCGTGCTGCGCGGAATATGGTAGTTGTTGGTAACCAGGATCACACGGCGAAAATTGTTGGCGCGGATCCAGCGTTCGCTTTCAGTCGCATTGCCAATGGTGTTGAGCGCCGACCGGTCGAGATCGACGCAGCAATCGAACAGACTCTGATCGGCATGCGTCGCGCGTTGCAGCGTTTTTCATTGGTCGCCGGATGAACACCACTGATCAGTAGACGCTTCCCCGCTTGTCCTTCAGGAGATCGACGGCAGCCTGAATTCTGGACTGGCCACCAGTCAGAACGATGATGGCATCAGCAGGCTTGTCGATAACCGGGGCTGCATGCTGGTGACCTTTTCACCGAACACGACGAAGCCGACGAGAAACGCCAGAAGGATAACAAACAGAACGATGGAAACTGGTTGGAAACGTCTGAACATGCGCATCATGACAGACCATAGGAAATTGCCGGACGCAAGTGCAAAGGATTGCAGGTGAACGCCATTCCGGTTACGGCGCCAGACCACATCCCCGTGGAAAATCCGTTTGCTGTCTGCTTCTGTGCCACTGCATCGTCACTCGACCGGTGCCCGCCCGATAGCGTTTGCTGGATTCGCGTACCATCTCTTCTTCCATCATAGCCAGCATTGCGGCGAGAAGTCGGAGAAGCAGTCGAAAATCTTGTCTTGAAAGCACCTGTATCGGCGAAGGTTCTCATTCGGAGCGCACTCCTGGACCGTCTATGGTGGCAAGCTGGCGGATCACCGTCAGGCGGCTGGTCAACATGGTCAGGAAACTGACCAGAATAATGATGACGGCAGCGCCAATATATCCATCGCGCCCAATGGCGAAATTGCCGAACATAGCTGCCGCCTGATCGCCTTCAGGCGTCGCCATATGGCTTGATGCCCACCAGGAAAACATCAGGAACACAAGCATTGCAGCTGCTCCACCGCATAGCGCGCCTTTCAGTGCCGTACGGAAGAAATGCCATTCAAACTCGCGCGCCACGAATTTCGATTCCGCACCGATAAAATGCAGCACTTCAATAATGTGGCCGTTACCGGACATCGCGCCGCGCGTGGCAAAAATAACGGTCAAAACGGTTGCGGCGATCACAAGCGAAAGAACGGCGGTTCCAACCAGCACCGTCGTATGCGCCATGGAGACGAGCCGGTCGACCCAGGTGCGATGATCGTCAAAGGTCGCGGCCGGAATAGCACGTGTGATTTCAGCACGCATGGTTTCAAAATCAGGCGGAGCATTTTCATCGATCGTCACCACGACGAGCCGCGGTACGGGCAGTTCATCGATATTGAGACCACTTCCCAGCCACGGTTCGAGCAGCCGCGCCGTCGCAGCCTTGTCGATAATGCTGGTGCCTTTCACACCGGCAAAACCGCGCGCGATCTCGCTTGCCTGAGCCAGCGCCTTTTCCATGTCCTGCCCGTCCACAGGACGGATCTGGATCGTGGCCTCGCGAGCGATCTGGCTCTGCCAGGCAGCAGCCGAGGCGCGAACGAGCGTCACGCCGCCCATCGTCAGACACGCTAGAAAGGTCATGATCGCAATCACGATGACAAGCGCGGTGCCCGTAACGCTGCCATCGGGAACGATGGGGCTCGGTCCCTGACGTTTCCGGCGCTTGCCTATACGGACAAGCAGCATGTCCTTGAGGTCTTCAAGTCGGACCCGGATATCATCCAGCGTGCGCTGCCAGGCGTTCTTTGCATCAATCATAGATGTCGAGCCGCCCATGTTCGAGAATCATGCGCCGCGCATCAACCTGATCCATCAGGGAAAGGTCGTGGGTCGCGATAATCACGGCAGTGCCCGAACGGTTCAGCTCGGTGAAAAGGCGCAGGAGGCGCTTTGCAAGCGGTGGATCGACATTGCCGGTCGGTTCGTCGGCCAGAAGCAGTTCCGGCTGATCGATAAGCGCCCGCGCAATTGCAGCACGCTGCTTTTCACCACCTGAAAGAACAGGCGGCAACACATTCATGCGATCGCCAAGCCCAACCCAATGCAGAAGCTCCTCCACCTCGTGACGGTAGGTGGCCTCTTCCTTTCCGCGCACACGCAGCGGAAGCGCCACATTCTCATAGGTGGTCATATGGTCGAGCAGGCGGAAATCCTGAAACACGATACCGATGCGGCGGCGCAAAAGCGGAATTTCCGCATGATTGAGCCTTGCCACATCCTTGCCAAAAATATTGATAAGGCCGCGCGTCGGCTTCAGCGCCATGAAGAGAAGGCGCATGAGCGAAGTCTTTCCCGCCCCGGAAGGGCCGGTCAAAAACTGGAATGAACGCGGCGGAATATGGAAACTGACATCGCGCAGGATCTCAGGCCCCATTCCATATCGCAGGCCGACATTCTCAAAACGTATCACCGGCTGTTTCTCTTAAATTGTCCGCGCGTTTGAAGACGAACGGATGACATCGATATCAGATTGACCTTTATCCTCCATGGTTAACGTTGCGTTAAATTCGGGCGCACGCACTTCAAAAAATACGTGAATGAAGCCGCGCTTCGGGAGAATTAAGCTTAGCATTAACCATTATGAGCCAGTGTGTGGCACCGGTCGAACGGCGAAAACGCAGAGGAAGATGAGGTCATGATGGCGAAACAACCATCGGCAGCGCAGATACCGCGCACGCGTGAACGGAACCCCGCTGCATGGTTTGCTTCCAATGAAGGGATGATCGAGGACGCCGAGTTCGAAACCATTCTCCCGGTCTCTGCGTCCCGAAAATCTTTCTCACTCAGCATTTCGAAAAAACGCCCATCATGGGAAAATGTGCGTCTGAAACACATCTCACCAACGAATGGCCGGGTTTCGGATATTGGGTTTTCGTCGCTCTTTGCGCGACAACGGCTTTTGGATAGCAGGCGGATATACATTGCTTGCCGACAGGAAGCCTGCCCTCTCCGTCAGACAAGCGACACTGCCCCTCATTTCGGCACTTCAGCTCACCGAGCTGAAAACCAGCGTCGGGGTGCGCGACAAAGGCGACGTTTTAAGTGTTGCTGGACGCATTCAAAATAACACATCCGAAGATCACATCGCACCGCCATTGATCGTCATGATTACCTATGGCGACGGCAGCAAACGCGAGCGCCGTCTGGCTTCGGGAGAAGCAACGCTGAAACCAGGCGAGTATATTGACTTCGAAACAATGCTGCCTGCTCTTCGCGGCACAATCGAGAAAGTCGACGTCCGGCTGGCCAGTTCCGCCTGATGCGCCAACTACTGCCAACAGCCTAAATTACGGCCCTTGAGATTGTGCGAATCGATTTCGACGACAAGACGCGGGTCTTCCCGCAAAAGAACCAAAGTCGTGCGCTGCTTGAGATCGATCTTCTGCCAGCCCGCGCACTCGGTCGGCATTGGCGTGCTGTCGATCTTCACCTTTTCCGTCCATGCCGTCGCCGTGCAGCCGGACAAGACTGCGAGAATCGGAACAACTTTGACGGCCCCAAAACAAGCCTTTGTGCTTTCGTCCCAGGATGAGTGTTCAAGGCTGACAACTCCTATCTGCCCGCGAAAATCACCTGCCAACTGCATTTGCACTGGCCAGCGTCGCCCATTCGACAGTTGCGCTTATAACGTGCCGTCCCTCTCTCCGCAATATGGCTGAACGGGTCCGGCACCTTTAAAAGGCAGATCGACCAACTCTAACTGCCACCAGAACCCAATTTAGAAGAGATATAAAAGCAACCTCGAATATACTAAGAATAGCATTTTTATTTACTGAAATGATAGGAAAAGCCCCAAGAGAACAAAAGCCGTCAATAAAGTTAAACGTGATTGTCCGAAGAAAAGACGATTATATGCTTCTTGCTAAATGATTCGCATATGACATTTTCACTACACCAACCCTGGGGATTTCCATGCTGAACAAATTGTCGGCTGAATTTTTCGGAACATTCTGGCTCGTTTTCGGGGTGCGGCAGCGCGATCTTGGCCGCAGCCTTCCCTGAACTGGGCATCGGTTTTCTTGGCGTCGCCCTCGCTTTCGGCTTGACTGTCCTGACCATGGCCTATGCTGTGGGCGGCATTTCCGGCGGTCATTTCAACCCAGCCGTTTCCTTGGGTCTCATGGTAGCTGGCCGTCTCCCGGCCAAAGACCTGATCCCTTACTGGGTCGCGCAGGTTCTTGGCGCCATCGCAGCCGCAGCCGTGCTCTTCCTCATCGCTTCGGGCAAGGATGGCTTTTCAGCGGGTGGCCTCGCCTCGAACGGCTATGGCGAACTTTCTCCCGGCGGCTACAGCATGATGGCAGGCCTGCTCATTGAAATCATCCTGACGGCCTTCTTCCTCATCATCATTCTGGGCTCCACCTCGTCGCTGGCTCCGGCTGGCTTTGCTCCAATTGCCATCGGTCTCGGTCTGACCTTGATCCATCTGATTTCGATCCCGGTCACCAATACGTCGGTCAACCCCGCTCGTTCGACCGGTGTGGCGCTCTTCGCAGAGACAGCCGCGCTCAGCCAGCTCTGGCTGTTCTGGGTAGCACCACTCGTCGGCGCCGCGATCGGTGCGATCATCTGGAAAGGCTTGCTCGGCAAGGATTAATCCAGAGAAACTACACCCGAAAGGCCGGTCCAATCCGGCCTTTCTCGTTTCGAAACCACCCTGTATTTAGCCCGGCCACCAGTCACAAAAATGGTTCCGATCATGGGAAGGATACTGTAAATAACATCTACCTTCCTGTTGTCGCGCATATCCAACGCAGAATCGCTTTTGCTGGAGATGCTTTAGATGTTGTGAGCAATGCCCCTTCCACCGACGCTTCTTCTGCGGATCGTTATGCCGCATTCCGGCACTCTGCCTTCAAAAATATTGGGGTGCCCGCTTCCTGAGCGCATTTGCGGTCCAGATCGTAAGCGTTTCGGTGGGCTGGCAGATTTATGACCTCACCCGCGATGCGTTCAATCTGGGCATGGTCGGGCTGGTGCAGTTTCTGCCCGCCCTGTTGCTGGTTCTGGTCACCGGGGCCACTGCCGACCGTTTCGGCAGACGCTTCATTATGGGCCTCTCGCTCATTCTGGAAAGCATAGTGACGGCATTACTGCTCTGTCTGACCCTTACAGGTCTGTTCGAGCCCCTGACCGTTTTGCTGCACTGACACTTTTGGCGTGGCACGCGCATTTTCGGACCTTCTTCCGCTTCGCTGGTCGTCAATCTCGTGCCGACTGAAGACTTTGCCAACGCCGTTTCATGGAATTCATCTGCTTGGCAGGTCGCGACAATTGTTGGCCCGGTTGCAGGTGGATTGCTTTATGGCATTTCGCCGGTTGCTGCCTATTCCGTGGCAACGGTTTTCCTGCTGATCGGTTCGTTCCTGATCTTTTCCATTCCAAAGCCCAAGCAGCATACACTTGCCGAACATCGTTCGCTGACGAGCATGTTGGCCGGTTTCCGCTACATCTGGAGGGAAAAGATCGTCCTTGGCGCGATTTCGCTCGATCTCTTTGCCGTTCTCCTCGGCGGAACAGTGGCTCTGCTCCCCATTTATGCACGCGACATCTTGATCTCGGCCCCTGGGGCCTGGGACTGCTACGCTCCGCTCCGGGCATCGGCGCTGTTCTGACAGCAATCTGGCTGGCGGGACACCCGATCCGCGACCATGCGGGGCGCGTGATGTTCGTCTTCGTCGGCCTCTTCGGCTTCTTCAATATTATTTTCGGTGTCTCAACTCTGACATGGTTGTCCGTCGTTGCCCTGGCACTTGCGGGTGCCGCTGACATGATCAGCGTCTATATCCGCGAGACGCTTATGCAGCTTTGGACGCCCGATCACGTACGCGGTCGCGTCAATGCCGTCAACATGGTCTTTGTCGGCGCATCGAACGAGCTGGGCGAATTCCGCGCTGGCCTGATGGCGGCTGCTATCGGCGCTGTTCCCGCCGTCGTCATCGGCGGTTTGGGATCGATCGCCGTTGCGATTGCCTGGGCGGCCATGTTCCCGCAATTGCGCAAAGCCCGTCATTTGCAAGGACGGACCTGATCGTCCGAAATATAGGAATCCGTCAGGAAGCGGAGGTGCTGCGGTCCACCTTGTCCATACGATCCTGAATGGCATTACGGTCATCTTGCCGGATGCCGACGAGTTCGGCCACACGCCACATCACGTCGGCCTCGACTTCACTCACCTTGCCATCGGCATAGACCATTTCCACATCAGACCAATCAGGTCTAAACGTGCCTGATAGTCGAGCTGCCGCTTCAGAACCGACGTGAAATCTGACGGGTCGATTGCTTCCTGATCGGCCTTTTCCGCCGCACGGATCAGCCGTTTCAGGCTATCGCCTTTCAAGCCATATTTCAGCGATAGCATGGACGAAAGCTTCTTCCGCTCGCTTTCACGTGTTTCGCCGTCGGCGTCCATGATGTGATAGAGCAGAGCGGCAGCGGCCAGCCTTGGATCGTCATTGGAAAATTTTTCGCTCCGGTCGCGAAAACTATTAGACGGAAGTTCCTTCAAAAATCCAAGAGACGATCGAACATTTACCCTCGCTGCCACATTCACTGCTTGCCGACTGTAAACCGGTTCCCGGATATTTAGTTAGCAACATCGAAGGTAACGGGCTAAATGCACCAGGCAAGGCGGTAAACTGTCTTACACCGCCGTTTGCCGCCCAAGAGATACGCAGCGTTGTTTTTCGGCAACGATTCGCGGAAAGCCTGATCAGAAAAGCTTCAATCCGCTCTGCGCCTTCTGCGAAGATTTGCTTTCGTCGACGCCCGGATCGTCTACCACGATATGAGCGCGGTGCGGCTCGCCCTCTGCATCGTCTGCCACCACATCGGCCATGGGAGGCCGCGCCTCGTCGGCCTTTTGTGCCGGAGGGACCGGCGTCAGTCTGACAGGCTCGGCAGCAGGAACGACGACTTCAGCTTCCTCCACCTCCTGAACCGGCGGCGTTCGCTCCACAGGGGCAGATATTTCCGCCGCGTCAGCCTTGTCCCGAGGCTCTGTCAGAACAATCTGATTGACCGACTTCGCTTCCACCGGGCCCTTGATTTCGGGCTTTTCCGCTTCAATCGCTGGAGCAAGTTCCACGACGGGAACTTTCCACTCGAAACTGTTGAGCCGCCCTGTAACCGGCGATACCGGTGACCATTGTTCGGAAACATAGCCATCGGCAGTCCACGCGGGATCGCGCGGCGCCTTGACGGCGCGCGCCAGCCATTCACGAACCTTGCCCTGATCGCCGGTTTCAGCTTCTTCAATATCGGCAAGCAGCAGATAGGCGCTTTCACGCGGCGAAGCGCGCAGGACCTGCTCGGCATTGTCGCGAGCAAAACGATAATCGCCTGCCTCATAGGCAGCCCGAGCGAGAACAAGACTGCCTTCGACATTGTTGGAGCGCAGCGATACAAGATGCTTGGCGCGCTTCAGGCGATCCTGTGCTGTATCGCCGGACCGGGCATAGACATAGGTTGAAGCGATATCGGGATGCGGAAACCGCTTCCAGGCCGCTTCCAGAATTTTCGAGCCTTTCCGCACATCACCATCGGCGAAAAGAGCACGCGCAGCAACCACGGCGGCGGGCACCAGGTCGGGCGCGAGCTTGTTCGCCTCCAGCGCCATCGCCTTGGCCCGTGCATGATCGACATCGACCACCGCCATCGCCTTGGCGGTCAACAGTGCGGCGCGTTCCTTCTTCACCACATCCTTGCTATGGCTAAGCGCCTGCTTGCGCGCGTCGACAAGCTTCAGCGCCGCATCCCAATCACCCTCTGCACAAAGCTGCCCCATCATGGCCGACGAGGCCCACTGCTGCGGCGCTTGGGCAGCAGCTTCGGCGGCATAATGATTGGCGGCTTCACGTGCACCGACGCGCTGGGCTTCGATATAAAGCCCACGCAGACCGAGCAGGCGTGTCTCGGGGTCTTCCACCATCGCCTCAAAGCCCCTGCGAGCATCTTCCGTGCGCCCTTCCAGCATCGCGGTCTGCGCTTCGAGAAGCTTTATCAGGGGTTCCTGGTCGGAGCTGAGCAGCTTGCCCGCCTGTTTGGTCATGCGGCGCGCTGCTTCCGCATCGCCGGCACCGGCTGCAATCAATCCGGTTGACAGCGACTGATAGCCACGATCACGCTTGCGCGCGCGAAAATGCCGGCGCAGTGTGTAGGAGACTGGATAATGCTCTTAATCAGCCACCACAGAATGAGAATGGCCGCGACAATGGCAACGATCCCCGCAACGGCAGTTATCAGCGGCACATTATAATGGTTACCCGCGAAGGTGACATCGAGTTCGCCCGGACGGTCCGCAAGCCAGGCAAAGCCGAAACCAAGCGCAGCAACAATGACGAGATAGAACAGGACACGCAGCATCGGCCCGCCTCCTATTGACCGGAAGAGGCCGGAGCCCCGCTGGTTTCACCTGCCGAAACCTTCGGTTTCAGGCTGTCCGCAACGAGACGCTGTACAAGTATATCCGCATCACGCCGCGCCCGCACCTGGTCGGCAAATTCCTGCGAGGCTGCCTTTGCATCGGCAGGCAGTTGCTCCCATTCGCCAAGAGCCCGCTCCAGATCGCCAGCCTGAATCGCGGCCTCCATGCGGGCCGTGATCGGCCCGACCCCGGTGCCGCTGACATTGCCTGCAACAGGGCGCACACTGACCAGCCCCTGGCGCTGGCGACAAGCTGGTCCCAAATCCCGGCATCGGCAGGCAGTTTGTTTTCGGTCGCGACAATCCGGTTCGCGACTGCACCAAACCACGCATTCAGATCGGCAACGGTCGGCACGCCCTTGTCGGCGAAAGCGCGCAGTTTTTCGATGGACGCGGCATTTGGAGCAACCGAAGCGTAAGTGTCGAGCTCCGTCTTGAACGAACCGCCACGATCGATCGCCATTTTCAGCGCATTTGCCGCAATGAGCGCCGTCGCGTCGGGCTGGCGTGAAGCCTGAGTGACCTTTTCCTGCAGGGATGTCAGTTTCGATTCGAGCGATGAAATCGTACCGCTGTTTCCCGTCACTCCGGCGCTCGCCTCATCGGCCCGGCTTTGCGTCGCTGAAAGCTTGTTTTCCAGCGCGTCCAACCGCTCTGTCAGGGCAGAGGTATCGGCCGCCACTTCCTGTCCGCCTCTTTCGGCAAGGCCGCGAATTGCTGCTGAAGATCGGCCAACGAACCTGCGACCGCTTCCGCCTTGATCTCGGCTGCCTGCACATTCTTTTCCAGAGATGCAAGTTGCGCACGGCTTGCATCGTCCAGGGGCGCAGGTGTCGGATTGCTCCGCAGATCGGCGATCTGCTGCTCCATATGCGCCAGCTGTTCCGCTGCCACTCTTGCGCCTGGAGAGGGAATTACATTGCCCCATTGCAGCGCAAGCAAGCCGCCGAGCCCGATAATACCACCGGCGATACCAGCCAGAAGATGCGACGCCCCCGTCCCGTTCTTTTGCGCAGGCTGCTGGGTTTCTGGTTTCACGCCCGAGGTAAAGGGCGGCTTGGTATATGTCGAACTTTCCGGCGTTTCCGTCTTCGGGGTCTTTTCGGCGGTTGCCGCGTCCGGTTTGGGTGATGCAGGCTTCGGGGTTTCCGGCTTTGGGTTCTGAGGTTTCGAAAATTTCCTACCGGCTCCGCGTCTGGCATCGCCTTCGCCGGTTCGTCAACCCGCTTCACGTCCGATGGATCGAGATTGATCGTCACAGGATTACGGGCCGGTTTGGAATGTCGCGGAGTGCCGGGTTTCGCCATGGATCCTCTCGTAAATGCCGATTGGTTGCCTCAGACTCTAACAGATAAAATCGCCAGATGAAGGAAGGTTGCGCCGAAATGAGTCAAAGTTTGGCAAACAGCCGGAAAAGTCCTGCTTCATCGGGATGGTCTGCCACAAGGGCATTTGCCCGCCAGATCGGCGGCAGGCAGTCAGCCACACGGGCAGAAATGCACAAAACCGCGTTTTCTCGTCAAAAGGCGGTGTGATTTCACGCATCGCTTCAACGAAGCTCGTCGCAGCAACGCCGGAATAAAGCATGACCGCGACAAAAGGCGCGCCATGAAGCACGTCCAGAAGTGCAGCGGTCGCATAGGAAACCGTCTCCGTATCGTAGACATCCACCACACGCATATCGAGTTTCGCAGCCCGCATCTCGTCTTCGAACACCGGCTGGCGTACGCGACCAGCGAGATAAAGAACACGAGATTGTTGGGGAAGATCGCACCGCATCGCCGCCGCGAGACGAACCGCATCGCCGCCGCCATCGATCACCTGACCGAACCCGGCCTTCCGCGCCGCCTGCGCTGTTCCCTGCCCCACGGCAAAGAGCGGTAAGCCAAGAAACGGCTTCAACTGTTCCGTGTCGATGTGGTGAAAGGCATGGGCGCTCGTTACCGTCAAAGCCGCAAACGGGCCTTCTGGTACAGCAAAAGAAAGCGCAACAGTCCGGCTGAGCGGAAGCAGAACCGGCTCATAGCCCCTCGACGCCAGTTTTGCGGCGGTCCGCGAGCCAGCCGGTTGCGGTCGCGTCACCAGAACGCGGCCGCGAGATGGGATTTGTGCTGGCTCCGCCAAATCTACTCCCAGCCCTCGAAGAATTGGGGACCGGCCTTCGCGCGCAGATATTCTGCGGCTTCCGTACCGAGTGCGGCAGCGTTCGATACCGGACCTTCCGCTCGTGTCTCGTGCGCCTCGGTCCCATCCGGTTTCAAAATCATGCCGTGGAACGAAACCCTATCGCCGTTCACTGTTGCAAGACCGGCAATCGGCGTGCGGCATGACCCGTCAAGCGCGGCCAGAAATGCCCGCTCGCAGGCAAGCGCAATACCGGTTTCGCGATGCGCAAGGGGTTCCAGCAGCGCATCGATGCGCACGTCACCGATACGTGTCTCAATCCCGATGGCGCCCTGTCCCGGCGCGGGCGGGAAACTTTCCGGATCGACGAGTTCGGTAATGACATCGCCAAGACCCAGACGCCGCAAGCCCGCACAGGCGAGAAACGTCCCGTCGACTTCTCCGGCGTCCAGCTTACGCAACCGCGTCTCGACATTGCCGCGGAAAATCACCACTTGAAGGTCAGGACGAAGGCGGCGGATCAAAGCCTGACGGCGCAATGATGACGAACCGACCGTCGCGCCCTGCGGCAGATCGAGAAGGCGGGAAGCCGTACGACCGATAAAGGCATCACGCGGATCTTCGCGCTCAAGGAAAATGGAAAGATGAAGACCATCAGGCAGAACCGTCGGCATATCCTTGGTCGAATGGACGGCAAGATCGATTCGCCCTTCCGTCAGCGCCAGCTCGATTTCTTCGGTAAAAGTCCCTTGCCCCGATCTCGGAAAGCGCGCGATCCTGAATGCGGTCGCCCGCTGTCGACATGGGAATGATTTCGATGGCTTCTTCCGGCAGACCATGTGCCTCCATCAGGCGGCGACGTGTCTCGTAAGCCTGGGCGAGAGCAAGCTTGCTGCCCCGCGTGCCTATCTTCAACGTGCCATTCTTCAAGGATGCTGTTTGCATATTGCGTCGTCCATGGTACCGGATTTTTCAATGAATTATGAGACAGGCAGGGTCTAACCGCAAATGCGCATTCTTGGAATAGAAACAAGTTGCGACGAAACAGCCGCCGCTATCGTCGAACGTGACGGGAAGGGCGAAGGACGGATTCTGTCCAATGTGGTTTTAAGCCAGATCGCAGAACACGAACCCTATGGCGGCGTGGTGCCGGAGATTGCCGCCCGCGCCCATGTCGAAGCGCTGGACCGGCTGGTTGCCCGCGCGCTGGACGATGCCGACATGAAACTTGTCGACGTTGACGCGGTGGCAGCTACAGCGGGACCGGGACTGATCGGCGGGCTGATCGTCGGGCTGATGACCGCCAAGGCGCTGGCCATGGCGGCGCAAAAGCCGTTTTATGCCGTCAATCATCTGGAGGGCCACGCCTTGACGGCGCGGCTAACCGATGGCCTGCCTTTTCCCTATTTGCTGCTGCTCGTTTCCGGCGGTCACACGCAAATGGTGCTCGTGCGCGGCATTGGCGATTATGAACGCCTTGGCACCACGATTGACGATGCACTTGGCGAAGCCTTCGACAAGACGGCAAAGCTTCTGGGCCTCACCTATCCGGGCGGTCCGGCGGTCGAACGCATGGCGCTTCAGGGCGATCCGAAGCGATTCGCCCTGCCGCGGCCATTGAAAGGCGAAGCACGGCTCGACTTTTCCTTTTCCGGTCTTAAGACGGCAGTGCGCCAGGCGGCAACCGAACTCGTTCCCTTGTCGGATCAGGACGTGGCTGATATGTGCGCATCTTTCCAGGCGGCGGTTGCCGACACTCTGTCCGACCGGGTGGGCCGTTCGCTCGAACGTTTCAGAAATGAATTCCACGATTGCGAAACACCGGCGCTTGTCGTGGCCGGCGGGGTCGCAGCCAACAAGACCCTGCGCGCAGCACTCGAAACGCTTTGCGCCCGCCACGGTTTCAGCTTCATCGCGCCGCCGCTTGACCTTTGCACCGACAATGCCGCGATGATCGCCTGGGCCGGGGCTGAACGCGCCGCAACCGAGGCTCCCGACAAGCTTGACCTTGCGCCGCGCTCGCGCTGGCCGCTCGATGAAAAGTCCGCACCGCTGATCGGAACCGGGCGACGGGGAGCCAAGGCATGAGCACGAAAATTGCCATTCTGGGCGGCGGCGCCTGGGGCACCGCCCTTGCGGCCATGGCAAGCACCAGCGGCCACGACACATGGCTTTATGCCCGCGACGACGAGACTGTCGAAGCGATCAACCGGACACACCGCAATCCGCGCTATCTGGGCGAAATCGCGCTTTCCCCGCAATACATGCAAGCACGGATGCGGCGGCTGTCGTCGAACATGCGAATGCGGTTCTGGCCGTCATCCCGGCGCAGGCCATGCGCGCCGGACTGTCTGAATTGAGTGGCCTCATTCCGCAAGGCGCACCCATGGTGCTTTGCGCCAAGGGGATCGAACGCAGCACCGGACGGCTGATGTCGGAGGTCGTGGCGGAAGTCCTGCCAAACCACCGGATCGCCGCCCTTTCCGGTCCGAGTTTCGCCACCGACGTGGCGCGCGGGCTTCCGACCGCAGTGACAGTTGCCTGCGAGGATGCGGCAACTGCCGACCAGCTCGCAGCACTTTTATCCGGCCCGGCTTTCCGCTGCTATTCGACAACCGATCTCAAGGGCGTCGAAATCGGCGGTGCCCTGAAAATGTGCTGGCCATTGCCGCCGGTGCTGCCGTCGGGCGCGGCTTTGGCGCCAGCGCGCAGGCTGCACTCGTCACACGCGGATTTGCCGAACTGCGCCGCATCGGTCAGGCCATGGGTGCAAGGCCCGAAACCATCATGGGCCTTTCCGGCCTCGGCGATCTGATGCTGACCTGCTCGTCGTCGCAATCGCGCAATTATTCCTATGGATTGGCACTCGGGCGTGGCGAGGATCTGACCAATCGCCCGCTTGCCGAAGGCGTAGCGACCGCACCGATTGCCGCCGAATTATGCCGCAAGCATGCTATCTCCGCACCCATCATCGATGCAACAGGCGCGCTGCTTGACGGCATCATCACCATTGACGAAGCCGTAACGGCTTTGCTCAACCGACCACTCAAGACCGAAGATTAGAGCGTGATCCCGAAAAGTGGGAACCGGTTTTCGGACAAGATCATGCTCGAACGGAAAGGATAATTGACAATGCTTTTGCTCTTCTGTGCAACGACAAGCCGGACCATTTGCAAGTGCGCCTCGACACGCGCCCTGCGCATCTCGACTATCTCAAGGGTCTTGGTGACGGGTTGAAATTCGCAGGCCCCTTCCTCGGTGAAGACGGCAAGCCGAACGGCAGCCTTGTGGTCGTCGAAGCCGCCGACAAGGCTGCTGCAGAAAAGATCGCCGCCAATGATCCCTATGCACTGGCAGGCCTGTTTCAGGACGTGACCGTGCGTCCATGGAACTGGGCGATCAACAATCCGGCCAACGCTTGAGGCTCATGACTGATGGCTTATTGGCTATTCAAATCCGAACCGTTCAAATGGTCATGGGAAATGCAGAAAGCCCGTGGCGAAAAAGGCGAGCAGTGGGACGGTGTGCGCAATTATCAGGCGCGCAACAACATGCGCGCCATGAAACTGGGCGACAAGGGCTTCTTCTACCATTCCAATGAAGGGCTGGAAGTGGTCGGCATTGTCGAGGTCTGCGCATTGGCGCATCCCGACAGCACGACGGACGATCCGCGCTGGGAATGCGTGGATATCAAAGCTGTCCGCGACATGCCGAAGCCGGTGACGCTGAAAGATGTGAAGGCCAATCCGAAATTGGAAAAGATGGCGCTCGTCACCTCGATGCGGCTTTCGGTACAGCCCGTAACGGAAGACGAATGGATCGAAGTCTGCCGCATGGGCAGACTAGATGCGAACGACATCTGATGCTCGATCCGGCCCATAAAAGCGCGCGCGATTTCATTCTGGCCAATACCAGTCTGCAAGCGCCGCCACACGTGCCGGAAATTCGTCTGCATCTGGCCGATGAAGCCCACGACCTCTGGCACAAGACGGAGGAAGAGCTGCCACCATCGGCCTGCCGCCGCCCTTCTGGGCTTTCGCATGGGCGGGTGGTCAAGGTGTCGCCCGCTATATTCTGGATCATCCCGAAACGGTGAAAGACAAGACGGTGCTCGATTTTGCATCGGGTTCCGGCCTTGTCGCCATTGCCGCCATGCAGGCGGGCGCATCAAGCGTGCTGGCGTCGGACATCGACCCCTTCGCGCTTCCGGCCATCGAGATCAATGCATCCGCCAATGGTGTGTCGGTTGTTCCCTCATTGGATGACCTTATCGGGAAGGATGATGGCTGGGACATCGTTCTGGCTGGCGACGTCTTTTATGAAAAGCTGCTCGCCGGGCGGCTCATTCCCTGGTTTGCAAAACTTGCCGAACGTGGCGCAAGCATCATCGTCGGCGATCCGGGACGCGCTTATCTGCCAAAGGAGCGGTTGCAGCAGTTTGCCGTCTATACCGTGCCCGTCACCCGCGCCCTCGAAGACGCGGAAGTGAAGCGCACGACCGTCTGGGCGTTTATTTAAGCGAAGCGCTTGGCCCCGGCCACGCAGACGACAACCACAGCCGCCGTCGCCACCATGCCCATGCTGACGGGTTCTCCTGCGATACCGGCTGCCAGCATAAGGCCAAAGAAGGGCTGGAGAAGCTGCAACTGGCCCACCGTGGCCGCTCCGCCCTGCGCAAGGCCGCGATACCAGAAGAAAAAGCCGATCAACATCGAAAACAGCGAAACATAGCCGAGGCTTATCCAGGCGGGTGTGCCAATGCCTGCCCATGTCTCAGGTCGGGTCATGAAGCTCAGCGGCAGCATGACCGGCAGCGAGAACACCAGCGCCCAGCAGATTACCTGCCAGCCGCCGAGTCTGCGCGAGAGTTGAGCGCCTTCGGCATAGCCCAGCCCGCAGACGACAACTGCAGCGAGCATCAGCACGTCTCCCAGAAGCGTGGACTGGCTTCCCTGTCCATAGGCATAGGAAGCGACGATGAGGCTTCCAACCACTGAAAACAGCCAGAACATCGGGCGCGGATGCTCTCCACCGCGCAAGACGGCGAAGATTGCCGTGGCGAGCGGAAGCAGTCCTATAAAGACAATCGCATGGGCAGATGTCATATGCTGGAGGGCAAGACCCGTCAGAAGCGGGAAACCGACAACCACGCCGAGCGCCACCACGATCAACGAGATCGCATCGTTACGGCGGGGAAAGGGTTCCCGAAACGCCAGCAGAAGCGCCAGTCCCAGCACGCCTGCAATCGATGCGCGCGCCATTGTCAGGAAGGTCGGATCGATATCGATCACCGCCATCCGCGTCGCCGGCAGCGAGCCGGAAAAATCAATACGCCCAAAACCCGTTAATCCATCCAGCAGTTTTATTCATTGTGTCTTTTCGGCTTTCTCTAAAATCGTATAAGGATTCATGGGACAATGCCGCGAAACGGCCTGAATAATCAGGGACAGTTTGTAGACAATTTTGACAAACTGTACTGGTACGAAGGATAGTACAGATGATTTCGACGGGCCTCTTGCGCAGCCTCGAAGCCGTAGAAGCCGCCTATGCGGGCGGGGAAATCGAGCGCGGCGATGAAAACGCCGCCGCCGACAGGACTCCGCTCGTCGAAAGGTGATGGGCATCATTCGCGGACGCATCACCGCGATGAGCCTCGCGCCGGGCGCGCGGTTGCCTTCGATCCGCCGCCTTGCGGAAACGATGAACGTCTCGAAATCCACCGTCGTCGAAGCCTATGACCGGCTGGTGGCTGAAGGCATCATCCAGTCACGGCGCGGCGCGGGTTTCTATGTTTCGGAGCGCGCACGCCAGCCCTTTCGCTCGCCACCAACACGCCGCACAGGAACGCCAGATCGATCCGTTCTGGGTCATGCGGCAATCACTTGAAGCAGACGACGCCACGCTGAAGCCCGGATGCGGCTGGCTGCCCGACGCATGGCTTCCGCAGGACGCGATCCGGCGCGCCATGCGCATGGTCGCCCGTGACGAGACGAGCAATCTTGCCACCTATGGCGAACCGCTCGGCTTTCGCCCCTGCGTCAGCATCTTGCGCACCGGCTTGGCGAACAGGGCATCGACGTGTCGAGCGGCGACATATTGCTGGCCGATTCCGGCACGCAGGCCATCGATCTCATCTGTCGCTACCTGTTGCAGCCGGACGATACGGTTCTGGTCGACGATCCCTGTTACTTCAACTTTCAGGCAATACTCCTGACGCACCGGGTAAAACTCGTCGGCGTGCCCTATACGCATACCGGCCCGGACCTCGAAGCCTTTGCGAGAGCGGCCAGCGAACACGCGCCGAAACTCTATATATCCAATGCCGGGCTGCATAACCCGACCGGCGGCTCGATGACACCGGCCACAGCGCACCGGCTGCTGAAGCTTGCCGAAGCGCATGGCGTCACGCTGGTCGAGGACAATATATTCGGCGACTTCCACCCTCGCCCGCGCCGCTGCTGGCCGAACTCGACGGTTTCGAGCGCGTGCTGCATATCGGCAGCTTTTCCAAGACACTCTCCGCCGCAGCCCGCGTCGGCTATATCGTCGGCCGCCGCGACTGGATCGACGGGCTGACCGACCTGAAACTCGCCACCAGCTTCGGCGGCAATGCATTGTCGCCGCAGATCGTGCACGCCCTTCTGACCGATGGTACCTATCGCCGCCATGTCGACAGCCTGCGCACCAAGCTGGCCGATGCCATGACGCTGACGGCCAACCGCCTGAAAGCGGAGGGCCTCACCCTTTGGACCGAACCGCAGGGTGGCATGTTTCTTTGGGCAAAATTGCCGGGTGGACTGGACTCCGGCCAGATTGCCCGGCATGCTCTGGAAAAGGTGTGCTGTTGGCACCCGGCGATGTCTTCAGCCCGTCGCGCACGGCAAGCGGCTTTCTCCGCTTCAACGTAGCGCAATCGCTGGAACCGTACATTTTCGCAGTGCTGCGCGATGCGATGAGAGATGTCCGCACCAAAATCGACGGCTGAAAAAATCCTTCAACATTAGCGTTCCCGCATCGAAAACAATTTCAAGCAAAAGAGACACAGTCATCCGGACGGCTGCGGTTATACTCCTGCGACATGTCTTTGGAGGAGACATCGCGCAACTCATCGTCGGTACCGTGTCGAAAGACATGGCGCCATGACGGTTCTGCGCAGGGAGAACGGAGAGAGCAGGTTGGCGATGCGTTCGCGCCTGCTGGGAGGGAGTATCATTGAATACGCACCAGTCCGGGGCGGATACGCTTTCGCGTCCCGAAGATGAAAAACTGTCTGTCACCGCCAATTTGGCTTATGGCTTCCAGCATGTGCTGACCATGTATGGGGGCATCGTGGCGGTTCCGCTGATTATCGGTCAGGCGGCGGGTCTCAGCCCGACTGAAATCGGCCTGTTGATTACCGCATCCTTGTTTGCGGGAGGTGTTGCAACCGTCCTGCAGACCATCGGCATCCCCTTCTTCGGCTGCCAGCTGCCTCTGGTTCAGGGCGTCTCGTTTTCGGGCGTCGCCACCATGGTGGCCATTGTCACATCCAGCCAGACCGGTGAAGCAGGCTTGCAGGTTGTGCTGGGCGCCGTCATCGCAGCAGCCGTCATCGGCCTTATCATCACGCCGATATTCTCGCGCATCACGCGCTTCTTTCCGCCGCTCGTCACCGGCATCGTCATCACCACCATCGGCCTGACGTTGATGCCTGTTGCGGCGCGCTGGGCGATGGGCGGAGACAGCAACAGCCCGGAATTCGGCAGCATGGCCAATATCGGTCTTGCAGGCCTCACGCTGGTTATCGTTCTCATTCTCAGCAAGATGGGCAATGCCACAATTTCCCGGCTTTCGATCCTGCTTGCCATGGTCATCGGAACATTCATCGCCTGGGCGCTCGGCATGACCGATTTTTCGCGGGTCGGCGAAGGTTCGATGGTGGCCCTGCCGGAAGTTTTCCACTTCGGCATGCCGGTGTTCAGCCTTGCGGCAACGCTGTCGATGTTCATCGTCATCATGGTCACGCTCGTCGAGACGTCCGCCGATATACTGGCTGTCGGTGAAATCATCGGTACGAAAGTGGATTCGCGACGTCTCGCCAATGGTTTGCGTGCAGATATGCTTTCAAGCATCCTGTCGCCAATCGTCGGCTCCTTCACGCAAAGCGCTTTCGCGCAGAATGTCGGCCTTGTCGCGGTAACGGGCGTGAAAAGCCGTTATGTGGTTGCAACCGGCGGACTGATCCTCATCACGCTCGGCCTCCTGCCGGTGATGGGCCGGGTGATTGCCTGCGTTCCTCCCGCGGTTCTGGGCGGAGCGGGCATTGTCCTGTTCGGCACAGTGGCTGCAAGCGGCATCCGCACCCTCGCGAAAGTCGACTACGAGAACAATATCAATCTCATCATCGTGGCAACTTCGATCGGCTTCGGCATGATCCCGATCGCCGCACCCCAGTTCTATCACCACTTCCCGACCTGGTTCGAAACCATCTTCCATTCCGGCATCAGCTCGGCAGCGTTGATGGCCATTGCGCTCAACCTGATGTTCAATGAAATCAAGCTTGGTAACAGCAACCAGATGTCGGTCTTTGCGGAAGGAACCGAACGCATCATCCGCCATCACAACATCGCGGAACTGCACGACGGAGATTATTTCCTGAACGGCAAGCTCTACGATGCCAAAGGTAATGAAGTCAGGGTCGTCGCTGCCGCCGCACACTGACACAATTATCTCAGGACGCGGATCACGGTCCGGTCCGTCAAATGAGGCAAAAGGCGCGCCATGTCGGCGCGCCTCAATGCTATGCAGCCTTCAGTCGGGATGTAGCCAGGGCGCGCCAGATGAAAGAAGATCGCACTGCCGCATCCACGACGGCGCGGCGCGATATTCCAGTCCATAACTATGCAGACGTCATAAATATCGTCTCGCCGCCACATATCCTCGTGGCTTGCCGCATAAGGCAACCTTACCGGACGGTTGTAATTGGCGTCAGACGGTGCATCGCACCAGCCATCCAGACGGCGAACACGGCCCAACAGTAGCCGCGATGACGGCAGCAAACCCTTGTCGCCGCGCCGGTATCCGTAGAGCAGCCGCATGGTCGCCAGAGGCGTCGCTCCGTCACCTTCGCGCTTGAAAGCGCTGATTCCCTGCCAAGAGCGCATTCCAGCACCAGATTGCCCGCAACAAGCAAGCCGCGCGTTTTGTGGCCCGGCTTGGCTCGGACATCGATGATGCCGATTCCCGGCTGTTTTCGCATCTGGTCAAGCCCCCGCCTCCGTGACATGCATGTTTCGAACCGTTGTCGGCGAGAGCAAAACCTGTTTCGCGTTTCGCCGCTTCAACTTGTCTTCATTAAATGTCATAAAACACCAAGAGCCATTTAAATCAAAGAGTAACGAGGACAGGCATGACAGGCCGTACGATACTGATTGTGGACGATGACGAAGATCTCCGTTCCATTCTCGTCGAACAGCTGGAGCTGTGCGAAGAATTCCAGATTCTGCAGGAAGACAATGCCACAAAGGGCATACAGACTGCACGAAACGGCATTGTAGACCTCCTGATCATGGATGTCGGCCTGCCGGATATGGATGGACGTGAAGCCGTAAAACTGCTGCGTAAGGGCGGGTTCAAGGCGCCAATTATCATGCTCACCGGTCACGATACGGAATCGGATACGATTCTCGGTCTCGAATCAGGCGCCAATGATTACGTCACCAAGCCGTTCAAATTCGCAGTGCTTCTGGCACGCGTGCGCGCGCAGCTACGCCAGCACGAGCAGAGTGAAGACGCGACTTTTATCGTCGGGCCCTATACGTTCAAGCGGGCCAGAAGCTGCTTCTCGATGAGAAGGGCAGCAAAATCCGTCTTACCGAGAAAGAAGCGGCAATCATCAAGTATCTCTATCGTGCCGGCGACAAGGTTATCGGCCGCGATGTGCTCCTTGAGGAAGTGTGGGGTTATAATTCGGGTGTGACCACGCATACGCTGGAAACCCACGTCTATCGTCTGCGCCAGAAAATAGAAAAAGATCCGTCGAATGCGGCGCTTCTGGTCACAGAAAGCGGGGATACAAGCTTGTCCCATGATGGACAGCGCCCGATGCAGGTGTATTGACGATCCATGGCGCTTGATGACGATATTCGCATTCTCGGTACGGTAGGCCTGTTCGAGTCTTTCACGCCCGAACAGTTGCGGTTGCTTGCCTTCGGTGCGGAACGTCTCGTTCTCAGAGCCGGGCGCGAGCTTTTCCGTGAAGGGCAAAGCGCCGATTGTGCCTATATCGTCGTATCGGGCAACATCACTCTGTTTCACGAACAAGACGAAGGGCGGATTGCGATCCGCCCCGTCGGCCCCGGCGCCATGATCGGCGAAATGGCCCTGATCGCACAGACCTCGCGTCTCACCGGTGCGGTCGCTGAAGCGGAAACCGAGGTTATCCGCATAAGCCGCGCAATCTTCCGGCGCATTCTGGAGGAATATCCGGAAGTGGCGGCAGCGCTTCATGCCCATATCAGCCGCAATCTCGTAGAACTGATCGGCGAAATCGAAAAGTCGCACCGCGCCTTAATGGCGATTAAAGCGCGAACACCCTTTCCATTCCGATAGCATCGAGAAATGTCTGATCGTGGCTCACGACGATCAATGCTCCTTCATAGGCATTGAGAGCGGTTTCCAGTGCCTCAATGGAATCAATATCCAAATGATTTGTCGGTTCATCGAGGATCAAAAGTTCGGGAAGCCTCGTTCCACCGAGAACGCAGGCAAGCGCTGCCCGCAACAATTCGCCCCCGCTGAGACTATCGGCAAGCCGTGAAGCTCCCTCGCCGCGAAACGAAAAACGTGCCAGCGCCGCATGCGCATCATTGTCGTTCGATCCCGGATTGAGACGCCGATAATTTTCATAAAGGGTTTGGCCGCGATCCATCAGGCTCATCTGCTGATCGAACATCGCCACGCGCGCCGGGCGCATAACGGTTCCGGCTACGGGCTGAAGCTCCCCGTCATCAGCCGCAACAGGCTGGTCTTACCTGCCCCATTCGCCCCGTGACAACCACCCGCTCGGCTCCGACAATCTTCAGCGACAGGTCGCGAATCACCGGGCAGTCGGCTTGAGGCCCGCCCGAGACATTCTGCATATCCAGCATGACGCGACCGGAAGGCGGAACCGCGCCAGCCACATCGAAATGCATCGGCTTTACCCGTTCGACTTTTGCCTCAGCCTCCCGCAACTGCTCGCTGGCCCGGCTGGATTGGCGCTCCGCCAGTGCATCGCCTCGACCTTTCGACTGCTGGGCGCGGTCTTCCCGGGCATCGAGCAGCATCTTGCTCATCCCGCATCAGCCCGCGACGCGCGGCCACGCGCATCGCTGCGCGCCTGTCTTTCGGCTGCAGCCTGTGCCTTGCGTTCGACCTGCTTGACCTCGCGTTTCGCCATTGCGAGATCGCGCGCTGCCGTCTCCCGCTCTTCAGTCTTTTCCCGTGGTAAAAATCCCAGTTGCCGCCATAGAGCCGCAGGCCATCTGGGGATAATTCAGCTATCGCGTCCATAGACTGCAGCAACTCGCGGTCATGGCTGACCACCACGGCTGCACCGCGCCAGGCAGCCAGCAAATCGACCACTGCCAAACGACCGGCGCGATCGAGATTATTGGTCGGTTCATCCAATAGAATCAGGTCAGGCTTCCGGAAAATAAGGGCTGCAAGCGCCGCGCGCGTTTGCTGACCTCCACTCAAGGCGGAAAGGAGAGTATCAGGAGCCATCTCGGCAAACCCAGTTGCTGTAGCGCGTCGACAAAGCGCTGCGGCAAAAGCCAGTCGGCCTCATTCAGATCGCTGTCACTGGCCAATCCCTCTTCGACACGCGCCAGAATATCGAAATCTGCCCGCGCATCGAAAAGGTCTGCGAGCGTCTCGGGATCATCGCCGCCGGCATTCTGCCGCAGCACACCGATAGTCCCGTTTACGGTCACACTTCCGCTTGCTGGAAGCAGCGCACCACTCATCACGCGCAACAGCGTTGATTTACCCACGCCATTGCGCCCGACCAGACCGATGCGGCCTGCGGCTATGCTGAAATTGATGGATTCGAAGAGAGTACGGCCATCAGCCGTAACGCAGGAAATATCCTGAAGAGTTAGAAGAGCAGACATCGCGAACCATGGAAACGTTGAAAACACTGGTCATTTGAAACAGTGCGCTCCGATCCATCGTTCTTCTCTCCTTCAGAGCGCATCCCGAAAAGTGTAAAACGGTTTTCGGAAAAGATGCGCGGTTCAAAACAAATATTTAAAGCGCCGATCTGATTCAATCAGATCGAAATGCGCTTTGGACTGCTCTCTATATAAGCCTTACGACGCGATCAATCCAGATCGAATGTCGCGATGACCGGCACGTGGTCGGACGGGCGATCCCAGCCGCGCGCATCGCGAAGAATTTGCAGACCCTGCATATGCCCTTCAAGATCGGCAGAACCCCAGACGTGATCCAGCCTGCGGCCGCGATCCGATTCGGCCCAATCCTTGGCGCGATAGCTCCACCAAGTATAGATTTTCTGGTCCGCCGGAATAAGCTGCCGCATCAGGTCGCTCCAGCCGCCCTTCACACGCAGGTCTTCCAGCGTTTCGGTCTCGATCGGCGTATGGCTGACAATCTTCAAAAGCTGCTTGTGCGACCAGACGTCGTTTTCGAGCGGCGCGATATTGAGATCGCCAACGAGAACGGAGGAATGTCCGTCCTGCCGGTCGGCCACGATAGCGCGCATTTCTTCCAGAAAGGCCAGCTTATGCGCGAATTTCGGATTGATCTCCGGGTCCGGCTCGTCACCGCCAGCAGGCACGTAAAAGTTATGAATGCGAAGCTTCTTACCGCCCGCGTCGACCACCGCGCTCAAATGGCGACAATCGCCCATGTCGCAGAAACCGATCTTTTCCACGCCCGTCAGCGGGCGCCGCGATATGGTTGCGACGCCGTGATAGCCTTTCTGACCACTGATGGCGATATGTTCATAGCCGAGAGCTCGGAAACCCTTCGACGGAAACAGATTGTCAGGGCATTTCGTTTCCTGAAGACACAGAACATCCGGCTGATAATCACGCAGAAACTGTTCGACCAGCGGCATACGCAAACGAACGGAATTGATGTTCCAGGTAGCAACGGAAAAGCCATGGAGATAAGTCTCGCAGCAACGAAAAAGATGCCGCGAACCTAATCATTTATCCGGCAAATGCAAACAGCTTGGCTATCACAAACTGACGATTACCGACCTTTGCGCTTCATGGCGATGCGCTGATAATCGATCTTGAACATATCGTTGGTAAACCGCACACCTGTACGCACATTGAAGATCATCACGGTCGTATCGAGCTTCTGTGCGTCGGTGATGGTCCACTGCTTCAACTCGTAGGATTTGGGGTCGAACATCATGGTGATTTTCGAATCGCCGAAGATCGACTTGTCGCCAAGCACCAGCGTGGTCATGTCCGGTTCCTGCTTCACATTCTGAAGACGACCGCCGCCCAGATCGATCCGGTCGGCCAGAAGCAGCTTCAAGGGCGTCTTCGACAGCGGATAGAGGTCCCAGGTGTCAAGCTTGCGATTGTTGATGACGACCGATTCGCCATCAGAAATCACCCGGATCGGGGAATTGTTGTAGTTGAAGCGAATCTTGCCCGGACGCTCGATATAGAAGGTGCCGCCCGTCTGCTCGCCCTTGGGGCCAAACTGCACGAACTCGCCGGTCATGGTGCGCACCGAGGAGAAATGATCGGCAATCTGTTGCGCCGCCGCACCGGCGCCCGCACCCTGCGCCATCGCGGCAACGGGAGCGAGAACCAGCGACGTCATGCCAAGCCCAAGCGTTCCCATTCCCAGCACGGCTGCAAGGCGACCAGCTTTCGCGAAGGCGGAGAAACGGGAGAACATCATCGGCAAACTTTCTCTTTTCATCATTCTGTTTCACTACGCCGCCAGTTGGGCGCGAGTATGGCGTCCCGCCATCATAGGGGCGATGAGATTTTGGCTATGGCAGCCTGCAAATGGTGGGGTTCGAGAACCGGAGCGGAGTGTACTTGAGGTACATGAGCACCGGAAGCGCAGATCCACGCCATTTGCAGGCTGCCAGAGCCGAAATATCCCGCCCCTAGAAGTCGTCGTCACCGGTCGGCACCAGAATTTCACGCTTGCCCGCATGGTTGGCGGGACCGACAATGCCCTCCTCTTCCATGCGTTCGATGATCGAGGCAGCGCGGTTATAACCGATACCGAGACGGCGCTGGATGTAGGAAGTCGAAGCCTTCTTGTCACGCAGAACCACAGCCACGGCCTGATCGTACGGATCGTCGGAATCCTCCAGATTGCCGGTTCCAGCCGGGCCGCTGCCGCCGCCTTCGTCCTCGTCTTCATCCTCGGTGATCGCATCGAGATATTCCGGCACGCCCTGAAGCTTCAGATGCTGCACGATGCGTTCCACCTCGTCGTCGCCAACGAATGGACCGTGCACGCGCTGAATGCGACCGCCGCCAGCCATGAAGAGCATATCGCCCTGACCGAGCAGCTGCTCGGCACCCTGCTCGCCCAAAATGGTGCGGCTGTCGATTTTCGACGTCACCTGGAACGAAATACGGGTCGGGAAATTGGCCTTGATCGTGCCGGTGATGACATCGACTGAAGGACGCTGCGTCGCCATGATGACGTGGATACCAGCGGCACGTGCCATCTGCGCCAGACGCTGCACCGCGCCTTCAATATCCTTGCCAGCGACCATCATCAGATCGGCCATTTCGTCGATGATCACGACGATGTAGGGCATTGGCTCCAGATCGAGCTCTTCCGTCTCGTAAATCGCCTCACCGGTATTACGGTCAAAACCGGTCTGCACAGTGCGGGCAATTGGCTCGCCCTTCTTCTGCGCCAGACCGACACGCTGGTTGAAACCGTCAATATTGCGTACGCCGACTTTCGACATCTTGCGATAGCGGTCTTCCATTTCGCGCACGGTCCATTTGAGCGCGACGACCGCCTTCTTCGGATCGGTCACAACCGGTGTCAGCAGATGCGGAATGCCGTCATAGACGGAGAGTTCCAGCATCTTGGGGTCGATCATGATGAGGCGACATTCCTGCGGCGTCATGCGATAGAGCAGCGACAGGATCATGGTGTTGATAGCCACCGACTTGCCCGAACCGGTTGTACCGGCCACGAGCACATGCGGCATCTTGGCAATATCGGCGATGACCGGCTCGCCATTGATGGTCTTGCCAAGCGCCAGCGCCAGTTTCGCCTTCGATTGCTCGAAGTCGCGGCTTGCCAGCATCTCGCGCAGATAAACCATTTCGCGCTTCGGGTTCGGCAGTTCGATACCGATGGCATTACGCCCCGGAATGACCGCAACGCGCGCGGCAATCGCGCTCATCGAGCGGGCAATGTCGTCGGCAAGGCCGATGACGCGCGAGGACTTGATGCCGGGGCCGGTTCAAGCTCATAAAGCGTAACCACCGGGCCGGGTTTCACATTGATGATTTCTCCGCGCACGCCGAAATCTTCCAGCACGCCCTCAAGCAGACGCGCATTCTGTTCCAGTGCATCCTTGGAAAGCGACGGATCGCGCTGCACGAGCTTCGGCTCGGCAAGGAAATGCAGCGACGGCATTTCAAAAACGCCATTGTCCTTGAGGAAGGATGGTTGCGCCTCGCGCTGAGCGCGCGGGCCGGGCTTCGGCGATGGTGCGGCCTGTTCCACACGCGCCTTGCGGCTGCGGGACGGCGGCGCATCATGCCATTCCTGACCGGCGAGCGGCGTGCCGTTATCCATTTCATCCATATCGAAAGGCGGCTCGTCATCGACGGCGGCAGGCGCCCCGAACCCCGGTTCCCGGCGCGGCGCATTGCGCGTTTCGGCGTTGCGGCGCACAACACGCATATCGTCGAAATCTTCCTCGCGTGGGCGGCGACGGCCAAGCCCTGTCAAGCGCTTGAAATTCGCGGTCGTGGTCAAAGCCAGATGGGTGAGCGCACCGACGAGCTGGAAACCACCACCGGCAGATGCTTCATCGTCTTCCTCATCTCCGATAAAATCACCTTGCTCTGCACCACGACGAGCTGAGGGCTGCGCAGGATTGATGATCCCCGCACCGCGCCCGATGATGCCGCTGGCGAAAAGGCAGAGCCAGACAGCCGGCACGGCAAGGATGAGCGCAATACCCGATGCAATGGCACCTTGTGGAAAACTGCCGAGGAAAAGGCCCGGAAACTTCAGGATCATGTCACCGAAGACACCCCGAGACCGATCGGCATCGGCCAGCTTTCCGGCACGGCAAAGCAGCTGGCGATTGCTGCAAACAGGAGTGCGGCGCCAAGCCACGCGAAACTGCGTTTAGCTATGCGCCCGATACCGCCACGCGTCATCAACAGCAGCGACCAGACGGCAAGCGGAAGCAAGGCGGGAACGCTGGCCAAACCGAAAACTGCATGGCAATGTCGGAGAACACTGCGCCGGGATAACCAAGCGCATTCGTTACCGGATTGTCGGTCGCATGACTGAAGCTCGGATCGGCAACATTCCACGTCGCAAGCGCGCCGACAGCCATGCCGGTGAGCGCGAGAAGGCCCAACCCGAACAGGATATAGAATTGCCTGCGGAAGAGATTGGCCAGTTTCAGCCTGTCTTCCGTAATCCGCTCGTCACGCAGCGGGTATGAGGGCGAATATCCTTGCCGCATATAGCCTGTCCCGAACCGAAAATATTTGCTGGCCCTGAGCAGAAATGCTCCGGGCACATTGAATCGGTCCGATCCTAATTGCCGGATGGTTAATTCCTCATTAACCATGCACAAGGCCCGGCAAATAAAGAAAAGGCGCGGGAATCGCCCGCGCCTTTTCAAAAGCCCGACAAGCAGGGAAACACCTTCCTACTCCCCTACTCCCGTTCTCACTGCACCGACTCCCCATGCAGCGCGATATCCAGCCCCTCGATCTCGGCCTGCTTGCTGGGGCGCAGGCCCATGAGGACCTTGACCACGTAAAGAATGATCGCGGTGGCAATTGCCGTATAGACGATCGTTATGGCGGCACCGAAGAACTGCTTGCCGATGGTCGCCCCTTCGCTGGCCGGATTGATTGCCGCATCGGCGAAGAGCCCTGTCAGCACCGCACCGACAAAGCCGCCGACGCCATGGACGCCGAAAGCATCGAGCGAATCGTCATAACCGAGTACATGCTTGATCTTTACCGCCGCCACATAACAGACCGCACCGGCAACAATGCCGATGATGAGCGCGCCCATAGGGTTGACGAAACCGGCGGCAGGCGTGATGGCAACCAGACCTGCAACAGCGCCTGAAATGATGCCGAGCACACTCGGCTTATCAGCTATTGCCCATTCTACGAACATCCAGGCGAGAGCCGCACCGGCGGTCGCAACCTGCGTGTTGAGCATGGCGACGCCAGCGAGCGCATTGGCACCGGCAGCGGAACCGGCGTTGAAGCCGAACCAGCCAACCCACAGAAGGGCAGCGCCAATGACCGACAGGACGAGATTATGCGGAGCCATATTCGTGTGGCCGTAACCATCGCGCTTGCCGATGATGAGCGCAGCAACCAGACCGGCAACACCGGCATTAATATGAACGACCGTACCGCCTGCAAAATCAAGCACCCCATCCGACGCCATGAAGCCGCCGCCCCAGACCCAATGCGCGACCGGGATATATACGATGAACAGCCACAACGTCAGGAAGACCAGCATGGAGGAAAACTTCATGCGCTCGGCAAACGAACCGGCGATGAGTGCGGGCGTGATAATGGCAAACGTCATCTGGAAGGTGATGAACACATATTCGGGGATGGTTCCGGTCAGCGATTCCATCGTGACGCCGGAAAAGAAAGCCTTGGAAAGGCCTCCTATGTAGGAATTGAGCGATCCGCCATCCGTAAAGGCGAGCGAATAGCCTGCAACCATCCACAGAATGGACATGAGACAGGTAATCGCAAAGCTCTGCATCACCGTGGACAGCACGTTCTTCTTGCGCACCATGCCGCCATAGAACAGTGCGAGACCCGGTATGGTCATCATCAACACAAGCGCGGTTGAAGTCAGCATCCATGCCGTATCGCCCGTATCGAGGGTTGGTGTCGGCGCGGCGTCCTGTGCCATTGCTGCTCCGGCCATGGCAACGAGGGCAGGCAGGGTAACCAGAAGGGCCGTTTGCTTGTTTCTTCCTGTTATGAGCATCGAATATCTCCGTCGAAGGGCGGCTTCAAACGCGGCTGCGCTGAAGGGCCGGTTCAAACAGAGAAACAAAATTCATGCCAGTTGCGCGAAACTGCGCCAATAGGCACGATTTTTCGCGTTTCGCACCCCAAAAGAATTGCACGGAAAGTGCGAAGCCTTTCACGCAAATCCCAAATTGATTACAATTTAATCGTCGTAAAAGTTGATGATTAAATAATCATCATTTCTCTTTCTCATGGACACGGATCAGCCCCTCCTGCGCGACCGACGCGATCAGCACGCCGTCCCGCGTATAAAGCGCGCCACGATTGAAGCCCCGCGCGCCGGAAGCGCTCGGCGTATCCTGCGTGTAGAGAAGCCAATCGTCGAGCCTGCAGGGGCGATGGAACCACATGGCATGATCGAGGCTGGCCACCTGCATATCGCGGTCGAAGATGAAACGGCCATGCGGGTGAAGCGAGGTATCGAGCAGCGTCATATCGGAGAGATAGGCGAGAATGGCGGCCTGCAAGGCGCGGTCATCGGGAACGAGCCCCTTGCGCGCACCCAGACATGCTGCACCGGCTCCAGCTTCTCGCGCGAGAAATAATGCGTGAGCGAGACCGGCTTGATCTCGATCGGACGCTCCCGTTCCCAATATTTGCGGACGCTGGGCGGCGCCATATCGAGATATTTTTCCTTGATGTCATGATCGCCGACTAACTGCTCCGGTTGCGGCAGCCCTTCGGGCATCGGCATCTGATGATCGAGCCCGCCTTCATCGATCTGGAAGGAAGCGGAAAGCGAAAAGATCGCCTTGCCATGCTGTTTGGCCAGCACGCGGCGCGTGCTGAAGCTGGAGCCGTCGCGGATACGATCCACCTCATAGATGATGGGAATGGCAGGATCGCCCGGACGCACGAAATAGGCGTGCAGCGAATGCACATGCCGCTCGGGATCGACGGTACGCTGTGCTGCAATCAGCCCCTGGCCGATGACCTGCCCGCCAAAAACGCGCTGCCAGCCAACCTGCGGGCTGTTGCCGCGAAAAGATCCATTTCAAGCGTTTCGAGATCAAGGATCGACAGCAGTTCGCGCATTGCCGCTGTCTGCTCGATCCCGGACTTTTCTTCATCAGACATGGACAGCCTGTCTCCTGGAACCATATATATGCTTTGGTTCTTGTTTGAGCCGGAGCATTGGAACCTGTCAAGAACCGCGCAGGAAAACTGTATCGGCGGAGGCTCGGATGCTCCGTTTCGGCAGTTCGCGTTACGATATGCGCCGCGGCAAAATATCGGGTTTCTTGAACAACGATATATGCCAAACAGCGCGAGAGCGGTTCCAGTTAAACCAGAATCGTGGAACCGCTCTACCTCTTTGTTTCTAAGCATTTGCCTCACGCAAAACCGCTTCGCACTTTTGCTGGAAATGCTATCGTGAGATGGAATCTCGAAAGGAAATGACAATGGCCGCCCGGAAGAAGCAGGAAGCAGCGCACAATAACGATGTGGTGATTGCAGGCGGCGGCTATGTCGGGCTCGTCACGGCAGTTGCGATCAAATCAGCGGCACCGCATCTTTCCGTCACTGTGATCGATGGCGCACCGGCTGGCGCCTGGAAGAACGACCCGCGTGCTTCCTCCATTGCCGCTGCTGCATCACGTATGCTTGACCAGCTCGGCTGCTGGCAGGAAATCCTTCCCGAAGCCCAGCCCATCACGGAAATGGTCATCACCGATTCGCGCACTTCCGATCCGGTGCGCCCGGTTTTCTCACCTTCGAAGGTGAAGTCGAACCCGGTGAACCTTTTGCCCATATGGTGGAAAACCGCGTCCTCAACACCGCCCTCCACAACAAGGCTGACGCGCTTGGAATCGTCTTCCTTGAAGCCACCAGCGTAGAGAATTTCAACACGCTCCCTGAAGGTGTGACCGTTACTCTCTCCAAGGGCGATACGCTTGAAACGCGCCTGCTGATCGCTGCCGATGGTGCGCGCTCCCGCCTGCGTGACCTGGCAGGCATCAAGACCGTGAACTGGGACTATGGCCAATCCGGCATCGTCTGCAATGTGACCCATGAGCGTCCGCATGGAGGCCGCGCCGATGAGCATTTTCTGCCCGCCGGTCCATTTGCGATCCTTCCGCTCAGGGGCAATCGCAGCTCGCTGGTCTGGACTGAACGCACATCGGATGCGGAACGTCTTATCCGCGAAGACGACTTCGTGTTCGAGGCTGAACTGGAACAGCGCTTCGGTCATCGTCTGGGTGTCCTTCATGTCGAAGGTCCTCGCCGCGCCTTTCCGCTCGGCCTGACGCTGGCACGGGAATTTGTGAAGCCGCGCTTCGTGCTGGTGGGCGATGCGGCACACCGTATCCATCCTATCGCCGGTCAGGGTCTCAATCTCGGCTTCCGGGATGCCGCCGCAATCGCCGAGGTGGTGGTCGAAACAGACCGCCTGGGGCTCGACATCGGTTCGTTTGCTGCTTTGGAGCGTTACCAGTCCTGGCGTCGCTTCGATACCGTTCAAATGGGTGTGACGACGGACATCCTGACCAAGCTTTTCTCCAACGACAATCCGGCTATCCGCTCTATCCGCGATATCGGCCTGGGGCTCGTCGACCGGGTGCCGGCATTGAAATCCTTCTTCATCAAGCAGGCAGCCGGACTTTCAAGCGATACCCCACGTCTGTTGAAAGGACAGGCTATCTGAATTCTGGCCCAGTTCCGGCTGATTGCTGGAAGCTGTGGTCAAGCGCCCTATATCGGTAGCGGAATTCCCAACCGAGAGGAGAGCTTCCCATGGACAGAAAAGCAACCGCCGTCTGGCAAGGTACGTTGAAGGAAGGCAAAGGCACACTCAACACGCAAAGCGGCGCGCTGAAAGACCTTCCCTATGATTTCAAAGCCCGTTTTGAGGACGAAAGCGGGCGCGCAGGCACCAATCCGGAAGAACTTTTGGGTGCTGCCCACGCGGGCTGTTTCGCCATGCAGCTCTCCGCCTTTTAACGGAACACGGGACGCCACCGGAGAAACTGGAAGCGACCGCAGCAGTCACCGTCGGTCCGCAGCCGGCGGCGGCTTTGAGATCAGCCGCAGCGCACTCACGCTTAACGCCACGATCCCCGGAATCTCGGTCGAGGATTTCGAGGCGCTCGCCAACAAGGCCAAGCAATCCTGTCCCCTGTCGAAAGCATTGGGCGCTATTGAAGTGACGCTCGACGCAAAACTGCTCTGAACAGTTTCAAGACACGGAAACGATAAGCGGGCTTACGCCCGCTTATCTATTCAGGCAGGTGGCAAACCGCCTCGATATTATGGCCATCCGGATCGATCACGAAAGCTGCATAATAATCGGGATGGTAATCGGCACGCAAACCGGGCTTGCCATTATCGGTCCCCGGCAGCAATGGCCGCTTGATAGAAGCGATCAACCTCAGAGCGGGTTCCAGCCGAAAAAGCGACGTGAAGCACGCCCTCCAGCTTCGCTCCCTTCTGCTTGCCGATCCAGAATTCCGGCTTGCCGTTGCGACCATAGCCAACCCAGTCGCCAAACTCCATTGCGCGGCTTATGCCAAGGGGCGAGTGCCGCATCATAGAAAGCTCGCGACTTGGGCATGCTGGAAATGTTGAAACCGATATGATCGAGCATGATTGCCCTGTCTCCGATGGACCTATTCTCCAATGAAATATCGGCGCGGCTACAAAGATCAAGCCTTCTGCGACGGCAACCAGAGCTCAGATCAAGAAAAGGGAAGGTTTGCACCTTCCCCTTCTCAAATTCCAGATCAGTCACGCTACTAGACGCGGCGTTCGACCATCATCTTCTTGATTTCGGCACAAGAGGCGTGGAGGCCGCAGGCCGACAGGGATCGTAGATAAAAGCGATTGCCGCGATTACACGCGGCGCTCGACCATCATCTTTTGATTTCGGCAATCGCCTTGGCCGGATTCAATCCCTTCGGGCAGGTCTGCGCGCAGTTCATGATCGTGTGGCAGCGATAGAGCCGGAACGGATCTTCGAGATTGTCGAGGCGTTCGCCCTTGGCTTCATCTCTGGAGTCAATCAGCCAGCGATAGGCCTGGAGCAGCACGGCGGGGCCGAGATAACGGTCGCCGTTCCACCAGTAGCTCGGGCACGAGGTCGAGCAGCAGGCGCACAGAATGCATTCATAGAGGCCGTCGAGCTTCTGGCGATCCTCATGACTCTGCAGCCATTCCTTCTGCGGCTCCGGCGAAACCGTCTTGAGCCAAGGCTCGATGGACCGGTGCTGGGCGTAGAAATTGTTGAGGTCCGGCACAAGATCCTTCACCACCGGCATATGCGGCAGCGGATAGACCTTGATGGCGCCCTTGATATCATCCATGCCCTTGGTGCAGGCTAGCGTATTTGCGCCATCGATATTCATGGCGCAGGAACCGCAAATGCCTTCACGGCACGAACGGCGCAGCGTCAGCGTCGGGTCGATCTTGTTCTTGATATAAAGCAGACCGTCCAGAACCATCGGGCCGCAATCGTCGCGATCGACATAATAGGTGTCGATGCTCGGATTGGCGTCGTCATCCGGCGACCAGCGATAGATCCGGAATTCGGTAACCCGCTTCGCACCGTCGGGGCGCGGCCAGGTCTTGCCCTCTTGCGGGCGCGAATTCTTGGGAAGTGCGAGTTCAACCATTGCTCTTTCCCTTAATCAATAAACGCGCTTCTTCGGCGCAATCTTGGCGAGGCTGATGCCGCCTTCCTCTTCCGTCGTTAACGGATCAAGGTGAACAGGACGGTAGTCAAGCTTGACCTTGCCGTCTGTCGACAGCCAGGACAGCGTATGCTTGCGCCACTCGGCATCGTTACGATCCGGGAAATCCTCACGCGCATGGGCGCCGCGGCTTTCATGACGCGCTTCGGCGGAAACAACCGTCGTCAGCGCATTAGCCATCAGGTTTTCCAGCTCAGCGTTTCCACCAGATCGGAGTTCCAGATCATCGAACGGTCGGTGACCTTGATATCCGGCAGTTCATGCCAGAGCTTTTCCATGCGCTCAACGCCCTGCTTGAGCGATTCCGACGTACGGAACACCGCGGCATCTTCCTGCATGGTGCGCTGCATCTTCTCGCGCAGTTCTGCGGTCGGCTGGGAGCCGTTGGCAAAACGCAGACGATCAAAGCGTTCCATGATCTTGTCGCAGGCAGCGATGTCGAGGTCCGGAATCTTCGACTTGCGATCGATGACCTGCCCGGCGCGGATTGCAGCCGCGCGGCCAAACACGACCAGATCGATCAGCGAGTTGGAACCGAGACGGTTCGCACCGTGCACCGAAGCGCAGCCCGCTTCGCCCACCGCCATCAGGCCCGGCTGTACACGGTCCGGATCGGCTTCGGTCGGGTTTAGCACTTCGCCCCAGTAATTGGTCGGAATGCCGCCCATATTGTAGTGAACGGTTGGCAAAACCGGGATCGGTTCCTTCGTCACATCGACGCCTGCGAAAATCTTGGCCGATTCCGAAATACCCGGCAGGCGTTCATGCAGAACGGCCGGATCGAGATGATCGAGATGCAGGAAGATATGATCCTTGGCCTTGCCGACGCCACGACCGGCACGGATTTCCATGGTCATGCAGCGCGAGACAACGTCACGCGAGGCAAGGTCCTTGGCCGAGGGGCATAACGCTCCATGAAGCGTTCGCCTTCGGAGTTGACCAGATAGCCGCCTTCGCCGCGCGCGCCTTCGGTGATGAGGCAGCCCGCGCCATAGATGCCGGTCGGATGGAACTGCACGAATTCCATGTCCTGCAGCGGCAGGCCCGCACGTGCAACCATGCCGCCGCCGTCGCCGGTGCAGGTATGGGCGGACGTTGCCGAGAAATAGGCGCGGCCATAACCGCCCGTCGCCAGAACCACCATCTTGGCAGAGAAGCGATGGATGGTGCCGTCATCGAGGTTCCACGCCACGACGCCGGTGCAGACACCGTCGGTCATGATGAGGTCGAGCGCAAAATATTCGATGAAGAACTGCGCATTGTTCTTGAGCGACTGGCCGTAGAGCGTGTGCAGGATCGCATGGCCGGTACGGTCGGCAGCAGCACAGGTGCGCTGCACCGGGGACCGTCGCCAAAATTCTGCATGTGGCCGCCGAACGGGCGCTGATAGATCTTGCCTTCTTCCGTACGCGAGAACGGCACACCGTAGTGCTCCAGTTCGTAGACGGCGGCAGGCGCTTCACGCGCCAGATATTCCATCGCATCGGTATCGCCAAGCCAGTCCGATCCCTTGACGGTATCGTACATGTGCCATTGCCAGCTGTCCGGACCCATATTCTTGAGCGAGGCGGCAATACCGCCCTGTGCGGCAACCGTGTGCGAGCGCGTCGGGAAAACCTTGGTGATGCAAGCCGTCTTCAGGCCCTGTTCGGCCATGCCGAGCGTTGCGCGCAGACCTGCACCGCCGGCTCCGACCACCACCACGTCGAACTTGTGATCGACATAGGTGTACTTGCTTGCCACAGCGGCATCAGCCGCGTTGTTTACTGCACTAGCCATCGGGCTATCAACCTCCGAAGCTCAGCTTGAGAATCGCAAAAATGCAGGCAAAGCCGACCACCGCCGTAAAGAAGGTGTTCAGCATCACCAGCACGACCTTCATGCCTTCGCCATGCACATAATCTTCGATAATGACCTGCATACCCAGACGCATGTGATAAACGCCGGTCAGGACGAACAGCGCCATCACGATTGCCGTGAAGGGATGCGACAGAGCAGCCCGGGCTTCCGCATAGCTGGCGCCATTGAGCGAAATAACCAGACCGATGAAAAACATCACCAGCGGCACCAGAGCAACCGCACTCAGGCGCTGATACCAGAAATGACCGGTGCCTTCCTTGGCCGACCCAAGCCCCCGAACCTTGCCGAGCGGGGTACGCATATCATTGTTCATACCGTTCATGAAACCTGCTCCCCTTAACGCACCGAATAGGCAACGACCCAGACGAGGATCGTGGCGATGATGGAGAAAACAACGGTCGTCCAGGCGATCTTCGAAGCCGTGTGCTTTTCAAGACCTGCGCCCGTATCCCAGATCAGGTGACGAACGCCACCGGCCAGATGGTGCAGAAGCGCCCAGGTATAGCCGAACAGGATCAGGCGACCGATCCAGGACGAGAACAATGCGCTGACGAAATTGAAGCACTCTTCGCTGACTGCAGCCGAAATCAACCAGGCCGCCAGCAACAAGGTGCCGAAGTAAAGTGCGCCGCCTGTGATGCGATGGACGATGGACATCGTCATCGTAATGACAGGCTTGTAGATGGACAGGTGCGGCGACAAAGGACGCTGACGCGTTACAGTCGGTTGTGTCATGGCTCTGTAGGCTTCCCTGACGTTTCTCTCCGGCAACACCCCGCTGACGAAGATCAGCGAAGCAGCCGGATTGCGGGTTCTCCCGAACCCTCGTTCGATGTCATCCAAAGCGCAGGGAACCGGACTTTACGATCCCGCGCCGGTACGACCCAATAAATTATGGCTGGACCGTGGCGTACGGCCCTATGTGGCGCTTTCTACTGCGCTTTTACCATCACGTCAAAGAAGCTTTTCACGAAAAGACTAACAATTGGTCGCACCTGGGCGACACATTCGCGTGATTGCGGCATTCAAACGATTGAAGACCGCAATAGGCAAAAACATGTGTAATTTCATCAACTTTCGGGAAATCGATTAATTACCGAATCGAATCACATAGCTCGACCAGTCCGCAGCCGTGGCAATCTGTTCATAGAGCTTGCGCCCGTCTTCCGGCACACGCGGCGCATTGAGCACCAGCTTGGACCAGCTGCGCTCTTCGGCCTTGTCGGCAAGCACGTCGATCAGCGCCTTGGCTATGCCTTTTCCACGATGATCGTGATGCACGTAGATATGATCCACCTGCCCGGCACGCAGCCCCGTCACGGGTTCGGGCAGATCATAGAAGATCACAAAGCCGACCAGATTGCCGTCAACCCTGGCCCCAGCGTTTCAGCGGCGCGATCCTGAAGCAGGTGCTCGGCATAAAATCATCGGGGCGACGTGGAGCACCGCGCTTCAGCGCCTGCGCATAGCTTGCCAGCAGCGGCGCAAATTCGTGGGCATCACGCAGATGGAGGAGCGCAATATCGACGGCATGATCTTGGGTCATTCAACGTTCCTTGGCGTTTCCAACTCTTCCGCCTGCAACCTGCTAAGCAGTAGCGCACGGGAAGACCGGTTCGATTTTAGCCAGCACGGATGACAAAGGTAAAGAAAGAGTTAAGATAGTCCTCATTCTCTTTGGGATCATGCATGATGAGGCTCTATCAACGATGGCAAACCGCAAACGGATGACGCTTGGTCTGGCTGTCGTCGGCGCTCTTGCGCTGACCGGTCCCGCGCTTGCCGAAGAAGCGGTGCGCTCTCTTGATGCATCGGGAAATCTTGTCATCCAGATGCCGGACAACGGCGCGAAGATCATTCGGATCGGGGTAGCACGGAAAACGGTTTCGCCCTCGCCGCAGCGCGTCAGGATCATTTCCGCGCCCCGCGATAATGCCGTCGCCTATATCGTCGCCAGACCCAACAACACCTGCGAAAGCGCAATCGTGCTGCACGGACGCTCTTTCATGTATGGGATCGACCGCGGAGAAACGCCGGTTCTGGAACATCCCGACTGCGGCTATCGATAAGCTTCGTTCAACGCCCGGTCTTTGAGCGGAATTCCACAACGTTCTCGTCTATCAGTATCGGCAAAGCGGTGCGGACACAGTTGCGTCCGCTTTTCTTCGCTTCATAAAGCGCGCCATCGGTCCGTTTGTAGAGATCGGAGAACACATCGTCGAATTCCATTTCGGCGACACCGAAGCTCGCCGTGAATGCGATAACGCCGTTCTTGCCCTGAATATGGATATCGGGGCAGGCAAGTCGGGCCCTGTCGGCAAATCGCCAGGCGGATTGAACCGTATTGCCCGGCAGGATAACCGCGAATTCCTCGCCGCCCACGCGGGCAGCAATTCCGCCTTTGGCGCTGGCCGCTTGACGCAGCTCGGTGGAAAAGGCCGCAATGACGCGGTCTCCCAGAGCATGACCATGCGTGTCGTTGATTGCCTTGAAGTGATCAATATCGCACAAAACAAGCGACAAAGCCTGCCGCATGCGCTTCGATTTTTCGATTGCGGCTTCGGCACGGAACTCGAAACCGCGCCGGTTGAGCAAGGTCGAAAGCTGGTCCGTTTCCGAACGGATCAGCATATTGGTAATCAACTCTCGCATCAGACTCAAAAGCAGGAGCAGCCCACCCGCAACGGAAAGAGCCGCACCAATCGACTGCGAGAACATCGCGTAGGTCGTATCAGTATAATCGGCAGGTTCAGCTCCTGTGCCTCCCGACAACATGGCGATAACCGGCGAACAGAAAATGGATTGCGCTGATGCCGAACAGCACCGCCATCAAGGTGTCGATACCGTTGCGATCCACACGCAGGATCACCCATACCGCAAGAAGGAGCACCAGGAAATAGGGCGCCTGATAAAGCAGCATGCCCGCCATCTGGCTGCGGGCAATGTCATATATTCCGTAGACCACGGCAAAGGACGCAATTGTCAGCAGACCGAGCGCAATCCACGGCACCGGTCGGGCATACATTCGAGCCAGACCGACGACCAGACATGACAATGTCAGATAGTAAGTCGCAAAGGCGAGCATATAGCCGAGACGAGGATTGGGAATGGAGGGCATGGCAAGCTCTGTCAGGAAATAGAGCATTGCGAAAATAAAGCCGAAGGCGAAGACAGGCGCTGCCGCATTATCCCGCGCATAAACGGCAATGCCGAGAAATGCGAAAGCAAACAGACCGGAAACGGTCATGTTGATCAGGAGGATAAAGTCGGCTCCATTCATCGATGCTCTTCCCCGTGCCGACCCTCAAAGACTCTGGACGCCAGCCACCCGCCCCTCCTACAATCAAAGCGTGAAAAAGCTGCTAATATGCAGCCAAAGAAAAACCGCCGGGATGAGCCGGCGGTTTGATCTTTCGGAAAGCGCTTCAAAAACGCCTCATCTGATGTGAACCCTCAGTTCCACTCGCGAATATCGACGAAATGTCCGGCGATAGCAGCAGCGGCGGCCATGGCTGGCGACACAAGATGTGTGCGGCCCTTGAAGCCCTGACGACCCTCGAAATTACGGTTCGAGGTCGAAGCGCAACGTTCGCCCGGCTTCAGGCGGTCGTCGTTCATGGCAAGGCACATGGAGCAGCCCGGCTCACGCCAGTCAAAACCGGCTTCGATGAAGATCTTGTCGAGGCCTTCGGCTTCCGCCTGCTCCTTCACCAGACCGGAGCCCGGCACGATCATGGCGTTTACGCCAGCAGCAACCCTCTTGCCTTCGGCCATGCGTGCAGCATCGCGCAAATCCTCGATGCGGCCATTGGTACAGGAGCCGATAAAGACGCGGTCGATCTTGATGTCGGTCATCTTAGTGCCCGGCTTCAGGCCCATGTAATCAAGAGCACGCCACTTCGATGCACGCTTGGTTTCGTCCTTGATATCGTCCGGATTCGGCACGATGTCGGTAACGAACACAACGTCTTCCGGCGAAGAGCCCCAGGAGACGACCGGCGAAATCTTGGCCGCATCCAGCTCGACGATCTTGTCGAAATGCGCGCCTTCATCCGAATGCAGCGTCTTCCAGTAGGAAATCGCCTGTTCCAGCGCTTCGCCCTTCGGCGCGCGCGGCTTGCCCTGCACATAGGCGAATGTCGTCTCGTCCGGTGCGATCAGACCAGCGCGAGCGCCGCCTTCAATCGACATGTTGCAGACGGTCATGCGACCTTCCATCGACAGCGAACGAATGGCGCTGCCCGCATATTCGATCACGTAACCGGTGCCGCCTGCGGTGCCGATTTCGCCGATGATGGCGAGCGTGATGTCCTTGGCAGTGACACCTGGAGCCAGTTCACCCTCAACACGCACCAGCATGTTCTTGGCTTTCTTCTGGATCAGCGTCTGGGTCGCGAGCACATGCTCGACTTCCGACGTGCCGATACCATGCGCCAGCGAACCGAAGGCACCATGCGTCGAGGTGTGGCTGTCCCGCAAACAATCGTCATGCCCGGCAGGGTGAAGCCCTGCTCCGGTCCGACGATGTGCACGACGCCCTGACGGCGATCACGCTCGGAATAATATTCGACGTTGAAATCGGCAGCATTCTTGGCCAGAGCCTCGACCTGAATGCGGCTTTCCTCGTTCTTGATGCCGTTGATGCGGTCCGGCGAGGTCGGAACATTGTGGTCGACCACGGCCAGTGTCTTTCTGGATGACGCACCTTGCGGCCCGCCATGCGCAGCCCTTCAAAAGCCTGCGGACTCGTCACTTCGTGCACAAGATGGCGATCAATATAAAGGAGGCAGGTTCCGTCTTCCTGCTGATCCACTACATGGTCGTCCCAGATCTTGTCGTAAAGTGTACGCGGCGCGCTCATTGCGAGAGGTCCTTTGAATAGTTCGTAGAGCATTTCCAGCAAAAGTGTGAAACGGTTTTGCGTGGGCAAATGCGTGAAAAATAGTTAGGGCGGTTCCGACGATTCAGGCCTTGACTGGAACCGCTCTAACTTCCTGTCATATGCACCCGCCGCCACGGTTCGTCAAGAAACTGAAACCGCAACAGGGTGTCGCAGTAACAATCTTGCGAGATATTGGCAGAATTAAGCAATATGTTACGCAGCCCTCTGCCTTTGGCAAATAAAAAGGCGACCCGAGGCCGCCCTTTTCAAACAGATTGCTGTGAAGCTTATTCAGCAGCAGCCTTTGCGGCGGCGTCACGTTCGGCGGCGCGCTTGTCAGCTTCGCGCTCGGCCTTGGTGCGGTTGTCCTTCTTCTCAGCAATACGTGCAGCCTTACCGGTGAGGCCACGCAGGTAGTAAAGCTTCGCACGGCGGACCTTGCCGCGGCGAACGAGTTCAACGCCTTCGACGACTGGCGAGTAAACCGGGAATACGCGTTCTACACCTTCGCCATACGAAATCTTGCGAACGGTGAAGTTTTCATTGAGACCAGCGCCGGAACGGGCAATGCAGACGCCTTCATAGGCCTGTACGCGGGTACGCGTACCTTCGGTGACGCGAACCTGAACGCGAACGGTGTCGCCTGGCTGGAAATCTGGAAGCTTGCGCTTTTCTTCGATCTTTGCTGCCTGTTCGGCTTCAAGCTGACGAATGATATCGGTCATCGTCTGACTCCTTCTGAATTCTTCTCAAACAGTCAGAGCGCTCTACACTTGCCGCCAAGCAATCCTTGGCCCTGCGGCTATGCCTTCAATCTCAGGCAGGAGCGGTACACCATTTATTGGTTTACGGACGTCTCGGGCTTTGCCCGAACGAGATATTAGTATCGGGTTTCCCCGAACTGGCAGGCACATACAGCATCACGGAGGATTTGTCACGCCCTGTCATAAATTTTCGTAGCCAGCCCCGCAGGACTGTGCCACAATTATCGTCAACAATAAGAAATTAAATCGTAAACAACTATAAAAGTTGTTACTAAAATGGGGACAATATGACAATCACGAATCCATCACCCTCTTTGTACAACGAGGATCTGGCACCAGCAGAAGAGCGTAAATGGGGCGCCTTCAGTATTTTCAACGTCTGGACATCGGATGTTCACAGCCTCTGGGGCTATTATCTTGCCGCAAGCCTGTTTCTTCTGTGCGGGAGTTTCTTAAACTTTGTCATAGCCATCGGTGCGGGATCACTGGTCATTTTCTTCCTGATGAGCCTGGTTGGCAATGCCGGCGTGCGAACAGGCGTGCCTTTCCCGGTGCTGGCTCGTGCATCTTTCGGCACATTTGGAGCCAATTTTCCAGCACTCGTTCGCGGCGTCGTCGCCTGTTTCTGGTATGGCGCACAGACGGCTGCCGCTTCCGGCGCGCTCGTCGCGCTGTTTATACGCAACGAAAGCATGCTGTCCTTTCATCAGAACAGCCATCTTCTTGGCCACTCCACCCTCGAAGTCATCTGCTATGTTCTGGTTTGGGCCGCTCAGCTTCTCATCATCCAGCGTGGTATGGAAACTGTCCGCAAATTTCAGGACTGGGCCGGTCCGGCAGTCTGGATCATGATGCTTATCCTGGCTGTTTATCTGGTCATCAAAGCTGGTACTTTCTCCTTCGGCAGCGAAATTCCACGCGATGTGCTCATCGAGAAAACGCGCGATGCAGGTGTTACAGGCGAGCCGGGATCTTTTGCAGCTCTCGCCGCCGTTGCGGCCACCTGGATTACCTATTTTGCGGCACTCTATCTGAATTTCTGCGACTTCTCGCGCTATGCCAAAGATGAAGCATCCTGCGGCGTGGCAATCTATGGGGCCTGCCGGTCAATCTTCTGGCCTTCTGCCTTGTCGCCGGCGTCACCACGACCGCTGCCTTTACCGTTTATGGGGAAGTTCTGCTCCATCCGGACCAGATTTCGGCAAAGTTCGATAGCTGGTTCCTTGCGCTCCTTGCCGCACTCACCTTTACCGTCGCAACGCTCGGCATCAATGTGGTTGCAAACTTCGTTTCCGCAGCATTCGATTTCTCCAACACATTTCCGCAAAAGTCTCGTTCAAGCGGGGCGGTGTTATCGCGGCGCTGATCGCGCTGATCCTCTACCCGTTTGCGCCATGGGAAACCGGTGCAGCGCATTTCGTCAACTTCCTCGGTTCCACCATGGGGCCTATCTTCGGAATCATGATGGTCGACTATTATCTGCTCCGTCGCGGGCAACTCAATGTGGCCGATCTTTATCAGGAAAATGGTGAATTCCGGTTCCAGAATGGCTGGCACGTCAAGGCTTTCATCGCTTTCGCCATTGGCGCACTGTTCTCGTCTGTCCTGCCAATGACCACCAATCTCCTGCCTAGCTGGTGGGCAACCTATGGCTGGTTCTTCGGCGTGGGCATTGGCGGCAGCGTCTATTTTGTGCTGCGCAGGTCGCAGACAGAACTTCGCAGTCCTGCAAATCAGCACTCTGCCTGATCAAGAAAACGAAAATGTCCGGCATAAAACCGGGCATTTTTATTTAGAGCGCATCCCGAAAAGTGTGAAGCGCCTACACAGGGAAATCAGTACACTGGACTGATTTCTGATCCTGCTTCGATCAGAAGATACGCGTCAAAACAAAACGTTAGGGCACCGATCTGATCCAATCAGATCAAAACGCGCTCTAACGGCCAATCCGGCCAAGATGCGTATCCTGAAAACCTGATCCATATTTGAGACCGAAGCCCAGAGCGCGGTCGATACCGATATGCACGGACCAAATCAGGGCCATGGCGATGCAGACCTGCCAGTTCATCGCCCAACCCAGCACTGCCAAAAGTACAACACCGATCCAGCTGTGGGCGATATTGTAGACAACCGCACCTGTGCGCGGACCTTTGAGATAACCGAAGAACGAAAGATCGGGTGCCAGAATGAATATCGCGAAAAGCCACCAGCTTGCGCCACTGACCCAATAGGCTCCCAGCGCCAGCAGCGCGAGGGAAAGACTTTCAAGCCGCTGGATCAGGTTCATTTGCGTTTGCCCTCGCAATAGACTTCCCAAAGATCGGGGCGCCGTTCCTGGTGATCCGTTCGGCCTGTCCGTGCCGCCATTTATCGATGGCGCCATGATTGCCGGAGGTCAGGATTTCGGGAATGGACCGATCTTCCCAAACCTGCGGACGCGTATAATGCGGATGTTCGAGCAATCCTGTCTCGAAACTTTCGGTCTCACCGGATTCGCGATTGCCCATCACGCCCGGCAAAAGCCGGACAATTGCATCCAACAGAACTATTGCTGCAGTTTCTCCGCCCGACAGAATATAATCACCGATCGATACTTCCTCGAGATTACGTGCCTCGATCACGCGCTCATCCACGCCCTCGAACCGTCCGCAGAGAATGATCGCGCCCGGTCCATCTGCCAGTTCACGCACACGCTTTTGCGTCAGCGGTTTTCCGCGCGGGCTCATCAGAAGCATCGGGCGATGGCCATCGGCAACGGAATCGAGTGCGCGGGCGATGACATCCGGCTTCATCACCATGCCAGCACCACCGCCAGAGGGTGTGTCATCGACCATACGATGCCGCCCTTCCGCAAAATCGCGAATCTGCACCGCATCGAGCTGCCATTTGGCCTCACCGAGCGCCTTGCCGGCAAGCGAAGCGCCAAGCGGCCCAGGAAACATTTCAGGATAAAGCGTCAGCACGGATGCATGAAAGAAATCAGCTCTGTCATCGACCTTGGAAACTTCGATCATGACTTCTTCGGCTTTTCTTTTCGCTCTGCGGACGCTCATCCTCATCCTCGGCAATCAATCCGGCGGCATAGGGCTCGACCAGCAGCGTGCCCTTGTCCAGATCGATCTCCGGCACGGCAGCCTCCGTGAAAGGAATAAGCATCGGGCGCTTGCCCTTTTCGCTAAGCTCGATGAGGTCGCCGCCGCCGAAATCGAAGAGCGCGCTCACCACACCATAGGTCTTGCCTTCGGCATCCACCGCCAGCAAACCGATCAGGTCGGTCTGGAAGAATTCGTCTTCATCCAGTTCGTCGTCCGGCAGCTGCGAACGATCGATGAAAAGCTCCTTCCCGTTCAACGCCTCGGCGGCATTGCGGTCGTTGATGCCCTTGAAGCGCACGACCACGACCGTCTTGGCCGGGCGGGCTTCCAGAACCTCATAGCTCTTGCCCTGTTCGTCATAGAGCAGGCCGTAATCGGCGATGGCCAGCGGATCGCCGGTAAAGTCTTCACGCGCACTTCGCCGCGCGTGCCATGGGCGGCGCCGATAACGGCGAGCTGGATCGGGTTTTCTGGACGCGGCATTGCCAACCTTGTTTCTGCTGCTCGGATGGAACTATTTTTGTTCCATAGCTCTTTCGTCAGCTCAATTCACCTCATTTCGTAAGAATAGTGCTTTTCACTCCACGAACAACCAGCCGGTAACCTATCGCTGGCAGACTATCCGCAAATCCAGAACTAAGACCGGCTTGATTATGACGACGAACAGCGAATTTCTGATCCCCGCCCGTGCCGATCTCGCAGCGGCGCGTGAAGAATGGCTGAAGATGCTGAAAGATGCGCGCCGCCTGTCGGAAAATACGCTCGAAGCCTATGAGCGCGACACACGCCAGTTTCTCAATTTCCTGACCGGCCATCTGGGCGAACCGCCATCGCTGAAAGATGTTGGCAATCTGCGGGTCGCCGATCTGCGCTCCTTCCTGGCCAGCCGCCGCAATGAAGGTGTTGGTGCCCGAACGCTCGGGCGCGGGCTTGCCGGTGTGCGCTCGCTTCTGCGCCATCTGGAAAAGCGCGGCCTTGCCAATGCAGCAGGCGCAAGCGCCATGCGCGCACCGCGTCAGCCGAAATCACTGCCAAAGCCGCTGACCGCCGAAGACGCCCGGCGCGTGGTTGCCGCCGATGGCCAGATGGCAGAGGAGCCATGGATCGCCGCGCGCAACGCTGCCGTCCTGACCTTGCTCTATGGCTGCGGCCTGCGCATATCGGAAGCGCTCGGCCTCATGGGCGATGCGCTATCCGACGGCGCCGCCCTCTCGATCACCATCACCGGCAAGGGTAACAAGGCCCGCCTCGTGCCCTTGCTGCCCATCGTGCACCGCGCCGTCGCGCAATATCGGGCGCTGTGCCCGTTCGATCTTTCGGCCGACAAGCCGCTTTTTCGCGGGGCCAAGGGCGGTGTTCTGCATGCCGCGATCATCCAGCGCGAAATGCAGAAGCTGCGCGCCGGGCTCGGCCTGCCCGACAGCGCCACACCCCATGCGCTGCGCCATTCCTTTGCCACCCACCTTCTCGGGCGCGGTGGCGATCTCAGGACGATCCAGGAACTGCTTGGCCATGCAAGCCTATCGACCACTCAGGTCTATACCGGCGTGGACACCGAGCGGCTTCTGGAGGTTTACGACAAAGCGCATCCGCGGGCTTAATATTGGTCTCGCATCGGCGAAAACCGGACCTATATTACCCTTATGAAAAAGCTGCTTCTCATTCTTCTTTATGCATGTCTGGCAGGCGCAACATCTGCCCGTGCCGACGATGCATCTGCCATCTGCGCCATGCACGGCGTCAATCTCATTGACGGGCTTGAGACCAAGAATCCGGCAAGCTGGAAGGAATTGCAGCGCGAAGCTGATGCCGTTCCCAATCGAAAAGGACTTCTCTGGAAAATTGATAAGGACGGCATCCAACCATCCTATCTCTTCGGCACGATCCATCTTTCCGATCCCCGGGTGGTAACATTGCCAGAGGCCGCCGACACGGCCTATCGGTCGGCGAGTACTGTTGTCATCGAAACAACAGATATTCTGGATCCCAAGGTCTTCCTACGCCTCAAGCTTGAACAACCCGACCTGCTGCTCTTCACCGATGGCAGCACGTTGAAGTCGCATCTTCCGGCAGAACGGCGTGAAGAAATAGAACAGAAACTCGCGGACCGCGGTATCGTTCTCGACGCGGTCGCAAAAATGAAGCCATGGGTTCTGTCCAGCCTGCTGGCACTTCCAAAATGCGAGCGGGAACGCAAAAGCGAAGGCGAGAAATCGCTCGATGAGCGTCTGGCTCTTGATGCGCAGGCCGAAGGCCGCAATGTGCAGGCTTGAAAGCGCTGCCGAGCAGCTTGAGGCCATGAACAGGATGCCGCTCGACTTCCATCTCCGAAATCTGGTCGCTTCCGTCGACTATGGCGACAAGATCGAGGACGCCATGGAAACGACAACCGCATTATACCTTGCGGGCGAAATCGGGATGATTATGCCCGCGCTTCGGAAAAATCGTGCCTGACGGACTTTCCGAAGCAGACTATGAACTATTTCTAAAATATCTCATTTCCGACCGTAATCACATTATGGCAGAGCGTGCTGTTCCGATCATCGACAAGGGAAATGCCTTTATTGCCGTCGGCGCCCTGCACCTGCCCGGCAAGGACGGGATAATCGAATTGCTGCGTACAAAGGGCTATCGAGTGACCCCGCTATAAATTCTGTGCGCTTGAATATTGCTAACCGGCTTTCAGATCGGTGATGCTGTTTTCAATAGCCGTAATATTGAGTTCGAGTTCGGCAATCTGTCTCAGTATGGATTTTCCCGGAAGTGCTTCTTCCCTAGCCGCCTCGTCCAGAAGCTTGAACTGTTCATCGCGTAGAAGCGAAGAGAGCCTTTCGAAACGTTCAATGGTTTTCAGATTTTCTTTCGACGGCATAATGTCATTCCTCAAATTTCGGTATGGTTTCTGAACGCTTATCAGTGCTTTACAGTGATAAAGCCTGGATAGCCAGTTGATCGACCATAATCCTGCTTACCGAAGCACTTCCATGGTTGAATATACATAGCAATATGCAGTTTCGTCCGGGTTAACGGCACCCTCGTCGCACGCCTTCGTACAGCTATTAATCCATATCCCTTCTTATATTGGAGTTTTGGGAACTATCTACTTTTTTGCATTAATATACACCGGGTTTGTTATCACAACGCAGGACGACACGCATCAGAAACGGTCAGAGCACGGATTGTCTCATGAATGACCGCAATGCCCGGTCAACTGTCGCTTCCAACTATCACTTCGATAACGGAAGAGACCATTGGAGGAACCCATTATGGTTGATCCCCTTGATCCACGAAACACCGATCCGCGGTCTTCAGACCCGTCCGGCCAATCGGGAATGCCGCCACCCCACCAAACCGCGGCGGAAGCGGTTATCTGCTGGGCGCTGTGCTTCTGGCTGCGATCATCATTCTCGGTTATTTCTTTTACCGGAATGGCAGCGGAACCGACAGCGCCGCCCCACCCTCGCCGCCACCGGCAACGCAGAGCGAGCCCGCAACACCGGCTCCAGCCCCGCCAGCACAAAATTAAATATCGAAAAGGCCGCTCGCGCGGGCCTTTTCACAATCACTGAAATGGCAGCCAATCACATATGGATCGGCTTGGCGAAGGTTGCCAGAGCCGATTCGCGCACGGCTTCCGACATGGTCGGATGGGCATGGCAGGTGCGGGCCAAATCTTCTGACGAACCGCCGAATTCCATCAGCACGGCCAGTTCGTGGATCATTTCACCGGCATTGTAGCCGAGAATATGCGCACCCAGAACGCGATCCGTCGCCTTGTCGGCCAGGATTTTCACGAAACCGTCGGTGTGCAGCATGGCGCGCGCGCGACCATTGGCCGTGAACGGGAACTTGCCGATCTTGTATTCGATACCGGCAGCTTTCAGTTCTTCCTCGGTCTTGCCGACGGAAGCCACTTCCGGCTGCGTGTAGACGACGCTCGGAATGACATCGAAATTCACGTGACCGGCCTGACCGGCAATGATTTCGGCAACCGCAATGCCTTCGTCCTCAGCCTTGTGCGCCAGCATCGGCCCCTGCACCACATCACCGATGGCATAAATGCCTTCGACATTGGTGCGCCAATGATCATCGATCGAAACGCGGCCGCGATCGTCGACATTTACGCCCACTTCCTGCAAGCCGAGACCATCGGTGTACGGACGGCGGCCGGTCGCGATCAGAACCGCATCGGCTTCAAGCGTTTCAGCCGCGCCGCCCTTGACCGGCTCAAAAGTCACTTTCGCGCCCTTTGCGGCCTTTTCCACGCCCGTCACCTTGGCGCCGAGCTTGAAGGCAATGCCCTGCTTTTCGAGAAGGCGCTGGAACTGCTTCGACACTTCGCCGTCCATGGGGCCAAGCACCTTGTCGAGATATTCGACCACCGTGACCTTCGCCCCGAGACGCGCCCAGACGGAACCGAGTTCCAGACCGATCACGCCGCCGCCGACAACAATCAGGCTGCCCGGAACCTTGTCAAAGGAAAGCGCGCCGGTCGAGGAAACAATGACCTTCTCGTCAATATCGACCTTGACGCCCGGAATGCCCGCCACGTCCGAGCCGGTTGCAATGATGATGTTCTTTGCTTCGATTTCCTCGACCTTGCCGTCTTCGGCGGTCACAGAAACCTTGCCCTTGGCGACGATCTTGCCGGTGCCGATGTAAGGTGTGATCTTGTTCTTCTTGAACAGGAACTCGACGCCCGAGACATTGGCCTTCACGGTCGTGTCCTTGTGCGCCAGCATCTTTTCCAGATTGAGCTTCGGCGTTACTTCCACGCCGAGTGTGTCGAAGGAATGACCGGCTTCGGCAAACACTTCCGACGCATGCAGAAGCGCCTTGGAGGGAATGCAGCCGATATTCAGGCAGGTGCCACCGAAGGTCTTGCGCTTTTCCACCACGGCAACCTTGAGGCCGAGCTGTGCAGCCTTGATCGCGGCGACATAACCGCCGGGACCCGTACCGATGACAACCACATCGTATGACATTGAACTATCCTTCTTCAGTCTGTCCTGAACGTTTTCGAACCCCGGTTCATCCGGGCCCGTTCTCTCATTCGCAATTATATCCATCCAACCGGCCCCATGGGCTGCCGGTCATTCCTCGTCGGGCGTGCATCCCTGAAAGCGGAATGCTTCCCACTGAAGCGGCTTTTCGGGCTTTGCCGCTCCAAAATCATAACCATCGAGCGCCGTCACCAGATCAGGCAGTAGGATCGCCTGCGCCGCCGGTTCATCCGCCTTGGGCAGGACATCGGCTTCCGCGCCGTCCTTCAGCGCGTAGATGACGCTCTGCCAGATGCTGCAATCGTCAAGATCCTCCGGATTGGAACCATCGCCCTTGCAGTTGAAGGTCAGCAGCGCATAGGGACGCGCCACGCCCTCCTCCGGCCAGATCACCATGCCGTTCAGCTTGAACTCCGGCTTGTCATTGGCCGTAATGGTGAATTCATTCGTCGGGGCCGGTGTCATTTTCAGGTCGTTCGGCTGTTCCGGGCGGAAGGTCAGTGTATAGGCATCGTCGCGATCGCGATAAATCGCCCGGTTCTGGGTGCAGGCTGCCTGAACCGCAGTGGAGAAAACCGTGAGCGCCAGCACCGACATGGCCGTGACGTTGAGAAACTTTTTCGCGGTATGCATCTGTCGGTTCTCCCTGAATGTTCCGGCTGAGCTTTTCCGGCAGCGAATCTTCGGCATCCGAAGATAAGGATTACATAGCCTTTTCGGTGGCAAGTTTCAGCCCCAGCGCGATGAAGACAACACCGCTGGCCCGATCGATCCATTTGGACGCGCGCGAGAAGGCCGCGCGCATCTTCGGCGTCGTCATGAAAGGCTGACGCCGACGAACCAGGAGATCAAGGCGGTTGCCATCACAATACCGTAACCAAGCTTCACTTCGGTCGGTGTATGGGCATGAACGACGGTGGAGAAAATCGACAGGAAGAAGAACACGGCCTTGGGGTTCAGCGCATTGGCGGCAAAGCCGAGGCCGAATGCCTTGGCAAAACTCTGCTGCTTGCGCAGTTCCTTCGGCGCCGTTTCCACGTCGATCTTCGTCGTTCCCGCCCGCAGCGCCTTGATCCCGATATAAACCAGATAGGCCACACCGCACCATTTGACGATGTTGAACAGATAGATCGATTTGGAAATGATGAGCCCGAGACCCAGCACCGTATAGGTGACATGCATCATCAGGGCGGCACCAATGCCGAAGCTCGTGATGATCGCCTCGCGGCGGCCATGCAGCAGCGATTGCCGGATAACCATGGCGAGATCGGCGCCAGGGAAACGATGGCAAAGACGAAAATCGCCATCAGGGATGCAAGTTCGAACAGATAGGGATGCATCGCGTTTCCTTCATTGCACGCATTTCACGCGCAGGCTGTCATCACAGAACCAAAGCCAGAAGCATCACTCCGAGCCCCACCAGACCAATGAGCCAGACGAAGGAACGGAAATAGGGAATGCCCGCCAGATAAAGCGGAATATAGATAATGCGGCTGAAAAACCACAGCCACGCCCCGAGGATACCCCATCCGGACGGGTCGCCTTTCAGCACGAGCGCCAGCGCCAGACCGATGAAAGCCGGATAGGTTTCACGGAAATTGGCAGAAGCCCGCTCCGCGCGACCGGCAAACTTGCCGGAGGGTTTCAGCCCCTCGTCGCGCGGACCGGCATTCCATTGAGAGCCGAGTTCCTTCGTCGCCGCAAAGCCCTGCAGGAGGATATGAACCACCAGCAGAACAACGCTCGCCGACCAGCGGCAGAAACGGCGATGCGGAGAAGATGCCCGGCTCCATCATTTTTCCTTAGAGGTCGAGAACCAGACGTTCCGGATCTTCCAGGCTTTCCTTGACGCGCACAAGGAAGGTCACGGCTTCCTTGCCATCCACGATACGGTGATCGTAGGAAAGCGCCAGATACATCATCGGGCGGATCACGATCTGACCGCCGACGACAACCGGACGTTCCTGGATCTTGTGCATGCCGAGGATACCCGACTGCGGAGCGTTCAGGATCGGCGAAGACATCAGCGAACCGTACACGCCGCCATTGGTGATGGTGAACGTGCCGCCCTGCATGTCGGCCATGGACAGCGAACCGTCGCGAGCGGCCTTGGCCAGACGTCCCAGTTCCTTTCGATCTCCGCAATCGACATGCTGTCGGCATCACGGATGACCGGAACCACAAGGCCCTTGTCCGTGCCGACGGCCATGCCGACATGGGCGAAATTCTTGTAGATGATGTCGGTGCCGTCGATCTCGGCATTGACCGCCGGGATTTCCTTCAGCGCATGGGTCACGGCCTTGGTGAAGAAGCCCATGAAGCCGAGCTTCACGCCATGCTTCTTCTCGAAGATGTCCTTGTACTTGGTGCGCAGTTCCATGACCGCAGACATGTCGACTTCATTATAGGTCGTCAGCATGGCGGCGGTGTTCTGGGCATCCTTCAGACGCTTGGCGATGGTCTGGCGCAGGCGGGTCATCTTCACGCGTTCTTCGCGCGATGCGTCGTCAGCCGAAGATGCCGGGCGGGCAGCAGCCGGTGCGGCCGGAGCCGGTGCAGCCGATACACCCTTTGCGATGGCGTCGAGAACGTCACCCTTCAGCACCTGGCCGCGCTTGCCGGAACCGTCCACCTGGTCGGCGGAAAGGTTATTTTCTGAAAGCAGCTTGGCAGCGGCAGGCGCTGGCTGCATCGCCGGGCCCGACGAAGCCGAAGCGATGGGTGCTGCAGCCGGTGCGGCAGCAGCAGGCTTGGCTTCTTCCTTCTTCGCAGCAGGAGCCGCAGCGACGGCAGAGCCATCGGTGGAAATCTGGCCCAGAAGCGCATTGACCTCGACCGTGTCGCCTTCCTTGGCCGTGATTTCAGCCAGCACGCCAGCAGCAGCAGCCGGAACTTCCACTGTCACCTTGTCGGTTTCCAGTTCCACCAGCGGTTCGTCGATAGCGATGGCATCGCCGACCTTCTTGAACCATTTTCCGATGGTTGCCTCAGTAACGGACTCCCCAAGCGTGGGAACGCGAATTTCGGTGGCCATGGTTTCTTCTTCCGTTGATCTTCAAACTTTGGATTTTGTGTTCAATTCAGGTTGGAGCAGTTTCGAAAAACTGCTCCAAAACTCTAACCCGGATCAGTTACCGAGCGCATCCTCAAGGAAAGCGGCAAGCTGCGCAAGATGCTTCGACATCAGACCCGTTGCAGGCGATGCCGCGGCCGGACGGCCCGCATAGCGGACGCGCTGATGCTTGGCGTCGATATGGGCCAGCACCCATTCCAGATACGGGTCGATGAACGACCACGCGCCCATGTTCTTCGGCTCTTCCTGACACCAGACCATTTCCGCATGGCGGAAGCGCGACAGCTCATTAATGAGCGCCTTGGCCGGGAACGGATAAAGCTGTTCGACACGCAGCAGATAGACATCATCGATGCCGCGCTTTTCACGCTCTTCGTAAAGGTCGTAATAGACCTTGCCCGAGCAGAGCACGACGCGACGGATTTTGCGTCCTTCTGGAGCTTGATGCCTTCGTCCTTGTTGTACTGCGCATCGTCCCACAGCAGGCGGTGGAACGAGGATTCACCCGACATTTCGGCAAGCGTCGAAACGGCGCGCTTGTGACGCAGCAGCGACTTCGGCGTCATCATGATGAGCGGCTTGCGGAAATCACGCTTCATCTGGCGGCGCAGAATATGGAAGTAGTTGGCTGGCGTCGTGACGTTTGCCACCTGCATGTTGTCTTCGGCACAGAGCTGGAGATAGCGTTCCAGACGAGCCGAGGAGTGTTCCGGACCCTGACCTTCATAGCCGTGCGGCAGAAGGCAGACGAGGCCGGACATACGCAGCCACTTGCGTTCGCCGGACGAGATGAACTGGTCGAACACGACCTGTGCACCATTGGCGAAATCGCCGAACTGGGCTTCCCACAGAACCAGAGCGCGCGGATCGGACAGCGAATAACCGTATTCGTAGCCAAGAACGGCTTCTTCCGAGAGCATCGAGTTGATGACCTCGTAGATCGCTTGGCCCTTCTGGATATTGTTGAGCGGAATATAGCGATTCTGGCTCTCCTGATCGTAGAGAACCGTATGACGCTGCGAGAAGGTGCCGCGCTCGACATCCTGACCCGACAGGCGGATCGGATTGCCTTCGGCAACCAGCGAGCCGAAAGCCAGCGATTCTGCCGTCGCCCAGTCAATCCCTTCGCCCGTTTCCATCATCTTGGCACGGTTGTCGAGGAAGCGCTGGATCGTGCGGTGAACGTGGAAGTCCTTCGGCACTTCGACCAGCTTCTTGCCGATTTCCTTGAGCGTCTTCATCGGAACGGCAGTCTTGCCGCGACGCTGTTCGTCGGCATTGTCGGCAGTACGCAGACCAGCCCACGCGCCATCCAGCCAGTCGGCCTTGTTCGGCTTGTAGCTCTGTCCGGCATCGAATTCAGTTTCCAGATTTTCGCGCCACTGCGCTTTCATCTGGTCGATCTCTTCCTGCTTGATCAGGCCTTCCGCGATCAGCTTGTCGCTATAGAGCTGAACCGTGGTCTTGTGCGCACGGATCGCCTTGTACATCAACGGCTGGGTGAAGGACGGCTCGTCGCCTTCGTTGTGACCGAAGCGGCGATAGCAGAACATGTCGATGACCACCGGTTTGTGGAAGGTCATGCGGAACTCGGTCGCAACCTTGGCGGCAAACACCACCGCTTCCGGGTCGTCGCCATTGACGTGGAAGATCGGCGCTTCGATCATCTTCGCCACATCCGACGGATAAGGCGACGAACGCGAGAAGGCCGGATTGGTGGTGAAACCGATCTGGTTGTTGATGATAAAGTGAACCGTACCCGCGACCCGGTGGCCTTTCAGGCCCGAAAGACCGAGACACTCGGCCACGACACCCTGACCCGCAAAGGCGGCATCGCCATGCAGGAGCAGCGGCAGAACCTTGGCGCGCGTTGCGAGCGGCACCATGTCGTCACGATTACGGCCGGCCAGCAGATCCTGCTTGGCGCGGGCCTTGCCCATCACGACAGGGTTGACGATTTCCAGATGCGATGGGTTGGCGGTCAGCGACAGGTGGACCTTGTTGCCGTCGAACTCACGGTCCGAGGAAGCGCCCAGATGGTACTTCACGTCGCCCGAGCCTTCCACGTCGTCCGGCGCATAGGAGCCGCCCTTGAATTCGTGGAAGATGGCGCGGTGCGGCTTGCCCATGACCTGGCTGAGCACGTTCAGACGGCCACGATGGGCCATGCCGAAGATGATTTCCTTGACGCCCATGGCGCCGCCGCGCTTGACGATCTGCTCAAGAGCGGGAATCAGCGATTCACCGCCGTCGAGACCGAAACGCTTGGTGCCCTTGTACTTGACGTCGATGAACTGCTCGAAACCTTCCGCTTCGATAAGCTTCGACAGGATTGCCTTCTTCCCTTCCGGCGTGAAAGCAACCTTCTTGTCCGGACCTTCGATACGTTCCTGGATCCAGGCCTTTTCAGCCGGATCGGAAATATGCATGAACTCGACGCCGATCGTGCCGCAATAGGTACGCTTCAAAATGTCGAGCATTTCCGGCACGGTTGCATATTCGAGGCCGAGCACGTTGTCGATGAAGATCTTGCGATTGTAGTCGGCAGGCGTGAAACCGTAGTTTTCCGGCTCCAGCTCGTTATAATCGTTTGGCTTTTCGGAAAGACCGAGCGGATCGAGATTGGCGTGCAGATGGCCGCGCATGCGGTAGGCGCGGATCATCATGATGGCGCGAACGCTGTCGCGTGCAGCCTGCGTGATCTCTTCGCTGGTAAGGGCTACGCCGGTCGCACCCTTCGCTTCGCCCTTTGCAGCCTTGCCTTTCAGCTTGTCGGTGACATGCTTTTCGACCTCGGCCCAGTTGCCGTCGAGCGCAGAAACGAGCTCGCCATTGGCAGCAATCGGCCAGTTCTTTCTGGTCCAGCTGGGACCTTCCGCATTCTTCTTCACATCGTCGGCATTGTCGCCCAGCTTCGCGAAGAAGTCGCGCCACTGTGGATCGACCGAATTCGGATCGTCCTCATATTTGGCGTACAGCTCCTCGATATAGTCGGCATTGCCGCCATAGAGGAATGAAGTGAGGGCGAAAACGTCGTTGGCCCGATCTGGGGCTTGTTCCTGCCTTGCCATAGCCTATCCGGAGCAGTGCTCCGTCTCCTTGTCAGCGGCTCATCTGCGCGGGCCGGAAGCTTTTGACCTTCATCCCTCACGCCGCCGGGGAGGAACCGCTACAGACCCCGGCATATAACTAAACTCTACGCGTCGGAACGGATATCCGCTCCTCCAGGCCGGATCACATGACCCGCTTTATGCTAAACCCGGCAGCGGCTTTCGCCGCCGCCGGGATATTCAGACCGATACGCGATCTCAGCCCTTGAGGACTTCAACCAGCGTCTTGCCGAGCTGCGCCGGCGACGGCGACACGCGAATACCAGCCGATTCCATGGCTGCAATCTTGTCTTCCGCGCCGCCCTTGCCGCCGGAGATCACGGCGCCGGCATGGCCCATGGTGCGTCCGGCAGGCGCCGTACGGCCAGCGATAAAGCCGACCATCGGCTTCTTGCGACCGCGCTTGGCTTCGTCCTTGAGGAACTGAGCCGCATCTTCTTCAGCCGAGCCGCCGATTTCACCGATCATGACGATCGACTTGGTTTCGTCGTCGGCCAGGAACATTTCCAAGACGTCGATGAACTCGGTGCCCTTGACCGGATCGCCGCCGATACCGACAGCCGTGGTCTGGCCAAGGCCCTCATTCGAGGTCTGGAACACTGCTTCATAGGTAAGCGTGCCGGAGCGGGATACAACACCCACCGAACCCTTCTTGAAGATATTGCCCGGCATGATGCCGATCTTGCATTCTTCAGGGGTCAGGATGCCGGGGCAGTTCGGTCCGAGCAGGCGCGACTTCGAGCGTTCCAGACGCTCCTTGACGCGAACCATGTCCATGACCGGAATGCCTTCGGTGATGCAGACGATGAACGGGATTTCAGCTTCGATGGCTTCGATGATCGCGTCGGCTGCGCCTGCTGGCGGAACATAGATCACGGATGCGTCGGCACCCGTGCGTTCCTTGGCTTCGGCGACGGTTGCGAAAATCGGGAGCTTTTCGCCCTTGGAGCCTTCCCAGGTTTCGCCACCCTTCTTCGGATGGATACCGCCGACCATCTGCGTGCCGTAATAGGCAAGCGCCTGTTCGGTGTGGAAGGTGCCGGTCTTGCCGGTCAGGCCCTGTACGAGAACCTTGGTGTCCTTGTTGACGAGAATGGACATGCCTTAATTCCCTTCACTGCAGCGACGATCTTCTGCGCCGCATCGTCGAGATCGTCGGCCGAAATGACGTTCAGGCCGCTCTCGTTGATGATCTTCTTGCCAAGCTCGACATTGGTGCCTTCGAGACGGACAACCAGCGGAACCTTGAGGCCGACTTCCTGACCGCGGCGATCACGCCCTCAGCAATGATGTCGCACTTCATGATGCCGCCGAAGATGTTGACCAGAATGCCCTGGACAGCCGGATCGGCGGTGATGATCTTGAACGCAGCCGTCACCTTCTCCTTGAAGCGCCGCCACCAACGTCGAGGAAGTTGGCAGGTTCAGCACCGTAGAGCTTGATGATGTCCATCGTCGCCATGGCAAGGCCTGCGCCGTTGACCATGCAGCCGATATTGCCGTCGAGAGCGACGTAAGCGAGGTCGTACTTGGAAGCTTCGATCTCTTTTCGTCTTCTTCCGACAGATCGCGCAGTTCCTGAATGTCAGGATGACGGAACAGCGCATTGCCGTCGAACGACACCTTGGCGTCGAGAACGCGCACGCGGCCATCGGTCATGACGATCAGCGGGTTGATTTCGAGAAGGCTCATGTCCTTTTCGGTGAAAGCCTTGTAGAGGATCGGGAACAGCTTGAGGCCGTCTTCGCGAGCCTGACCTTCAAGCTTCAGCGCGTCGGCGAGCTTGCCCGCGTCTTCGTCCGTCACGCCCTTGGCCGGGTCGATGGCAACGGTGACGATCTTTTCAGGCGTTTCTTCGGCAACGGCTTCAATGTCCATGCCGCCTTCGGTCGAAACGACGAAAGCCGGACGACCGACGGTGCGGTCGATCAGGATCGAGAGATAGAGTTCGCGATCGATATCGGCGCCGTCTTCGATGTAGAGACGGTTGACCTGCTTGCCGGCAGGGCCGGTCTGCTTGGTGACCAGCGTGTTGCCCAGCATTTCCTTCGCATTGGCAACCACTTCCTCGACAGACTTGGCGAGGCGCACGCCGCCCTTTGCATCGGCTGGCAGTTCCTTGAACTTGCCCTTGCCGCGTCCGCCAGCATGGATCTGGCTCTTGACGACATAAAGCGGTCCGGGAAGCGTCTTTGCCCATTCTTCCGCCTGTTCGACGGAATAGACAGCCACACCATTGGCGATCGGCGCGCCGTAGGTGTGGAGCAGGCGCTTGGCCTGGTATTCGTGAATATTCATCTGGTTGTCCTCTGCGGATTCCCGGTCCGTTGCCTATTGGGATTGAACGGAACCGGTACGGATTGACAGCCGGAAAAGGCCGGAGCCGCCCGCAAGCAACAATCCGGCCTTGTCTGGAATTTTACTTCAGCGACGGAGCGATTCCGATGCAGGCTTCGCAAAGACCGGCGACGGATGCCACCGACTTGTCGAACTGCGTCTTCTCGTCCTTGTCGAGATCGATTTCAATGATGCGCTCAACGCCATTGGCACCGATCACGGTCGGCACGCCGACATACATGTCCTTGACGCCGTACTGGCCAGAAAGCTGGGCAGCGACCGGCAGGACGCGCTTCTTGTCCTTGAGGTAGGATTCAGCCATCTGGATTGCCGATGCAGCCGGAGCGTAGAAAGCCGAACCGGTCTTGAGCAGGCCGACGATTTCCGCGCCGCCGTCACGGGTGCGCTGGATGATCTTGTCGAGCTTGTCCTGGCTGGTCCAACCCATCTTGACGAGGTCGGGCAGCGGGATACCGGCAACGGTCGAGTAGCGAGCCAGCGGAACCATGCTGTCGCCGTGGCCGCCAAGCACGAATGCGGTGACGTCTTCAACCGAAACGTTGAATTCTTCCGAGAGGAAATAACGGAAGCGGGCGCTGTCGAGAACGCCAGCCATGCCGACAACCTTGTGAGCCGGAAGGCCCGAGAACTTCTGCAGGGCCCAGACCATCGCATCGAGCGGGTTGGTGATGCAGATGACGAAAGCTTCAGGCGCATATTTCTTGATGCCTGCGCCAACCTGCTCCATCACCTTGAGGTTGATGCCCAGAAGGTCGTCGCGGCTCATGCCCGGCTTGCGCGGCACACCGGCGGTCACGATGACAACGTCCGCGCCTTCGATGGCTGCGTAATCGTTGGCGCCGGTAAACTTCGCATCAAAACCGTCAACCGGAGAAGATTCGGCGATATCCAGTCCCTTACCCTGCGGGGTGCCTTCCGCAATGTCGAAAGGACGACGTCGCCGAGTTCCTTCAGACCAGCCAGATGGGCGAGCGTGCCGCCGATCATGCCGGAGCCGATGAGGGCAATCTTGTTGCGTGCCATGATTGTTTCTTTCCTCACTTTTGATCCAGAAACGCATCAAGCCATCCGGAATCCTCCCCGGAAACGCTCAAGCGTTGGAACTGCGAGATAGGACTCTTTGGCGATAAACTCAACTCATTATTTTGCGACTAATGTTTTCAATCGGTTAGAATTAATGGTTCTTACGTAAACGTAAGATAATTTGTCAATATCAAGGCAAAACAACCCTTCCCTACCGTCGCAGACCATCCCCGGCGAAGCGGTGAAGGAGCGACCGGCAAGCTGCCAATTCCAACCTCGTTATGCACCCGTTAAAACCGGCCCCGATTTAAAACCGATGCTGTATCAGAAGCTGGCACGAATGCGCCAAGCCTTCCAAATGAATTGCGTGAGCAACATAGCCCACCGGGCTTATAAGTCCAGTCTGTGGCAGTCTGATGATAGGGCAGTTGATGTGCAGGCTGCTTATCCGGCCTTGCCGGGCGGCTCGGCCAGATAGTCAGCGCTCTGCATCTCGAAGAGACGGGAAGCGGTACGGTCGAACTCGAAGGCCTCCGTGCCCTTGCTGGCAAGATAGAGCTTTTCCGGCTGGGCTTCTGCGGAAATGAACACGCGCGCGTGATGATCGTAGAGCACGTCGATCAGCAGAATGAAGCGCTTGGCCTCGTTGCGGCGCGAATAGTCGAGCACCGGAACATCATCGATGAACAAGGTCGGATAGTGCTTCACGATAGAAATATAGTCCGAGGCACCAAGCGGCTTCGAACAAAGCGCATCGAAAGTGAAGCGCGCCGCGCCATGCACAGTGCGTGGGACCTCTATGTCGCGCCCCTTGATGCGGATGACGTCCGGCTTTTCATGCGCGCCGTCCTTTTGCGCCGTCCAGGCCGCATCCATGCGCCTGGTCGTCTCGGACCCCAGCGGCGACAGATAGACCGGCTGGCGGTCGAGCTTTTCGAGGCGATAATCGGTGCGGGAATCCAGATTGATCACATCGACATGCTGCTTGAGAATATCGATGAAGGGTAGAAAAGCTGGCGGTTCAGCCCGTCCCGATAAAGATTATCGGGCGCCACGTTGGATGTGGCTACCAATACAACGCCACGTGCAAACAACGCACTGAAGAGGCGCGACAGGATCATCGCATCGGCAATGTCCGTCACGGTGAATTCGTCGAAACACAAGACCCAAGCCTGCTGGCTCAAGGCATCGGCGACCGGCGGGATCGGGTCGTCCTGCTTGGTCTCGCCGCGCTTATGCGCCTGACGATGCGCATAGATGCGCTCATGCACATCGGCCATGAAATCATTGAAATGCGCGCGGCGCTTGCGTTCCACCGGCAGAAGCGAAAAGAACATGTCCATCAGCATGGTCTTGCCGCGCCCGACCTCGCCGTGCACGTAAAGCCCCTTGATGATGCTCGTTGCTTCCTTGCGCTTGCCGAACAGCCAGCCGAGCGCGCTCGACTTGCGGACAGGCGTTTGGTGCAGATTTCCTCGATCAGCCGGTCGTAACGGACAGTGAGTTCGAGTTGAGCGGGATCGGCTTCCACATCACCCGCCGCGACCATCGCATCGTAATGTTCACGAACAGAGGGAACGCCTTGAGATTGCCGTCGAAAGACATGATTGCGTCCGTTCAACCTTTCAATTGCAAAAACGGCGGACCATCTCGCGATGATCCGCCTGTCTTTAAAGCGCATCCCGAAAAGTGTGAAACGGTTTTCGGGCAAGATGCGCGGCAGAACAAAACAACTGAAGCGCCAATTTGATTCAATCAGATCGAAATGCGCTCCAAGCGAAACAATGTCTTAGCGCGAAAGCGACACAGCCTGACCGCCGGAGGTCTGTCCATCGAAGCGGCTCTGTCCCGAAGAATAGAGCGAAGCGACGGTGCCGCCATTCGCATCATAGAGAACGAGCTGCTTGCCGTTGACGGCCCATGAAGCGAGATTGCCCAGTTCACCCGGGCAGCGTAACGGACCCGCGCGATAGCCCTGGCCATATTTGGTCTGCGGCGTTGCGATCTTGCAGCTCTGGCCGCCAAGCGATGCGTTCCAGACGCCGGCAACAGAGCCTGGTGTCAGATCGGGCGCGGATGCCGGCGGCAGGCTTGCAACCTGTGTGCCGGGCTGCTGCGCATTTGGGTCCGTGCCTGGAGCCGTCGGGAACTGCGAAGCATTGGGAGAAGAAAGATTGCCCTTCTGCACCGTGCCTGCCGGAGCGGCCCTGACCGGCGGTGGCGGCGGCGGTGGTGAAACCGTGTCGAGATTGCCGAACCGGGAGCTCTGGCACCCGGCCAGGACAATGCCAGCCGCCGCGAGGCTGAGCAGACTTGCTTTCGAAATTCCCATCAGGTTCTCCATTTCCGCATTTCTCATCAGGGGTGGGGCGCCCCGGGCTATCTACCGAAGCCGTGCAATATGACAATATTGGACCGATAAAATGGCTATATGGTTAAAAAGCAACAGCGACATTTGTCATTTTGCCCTCAAAGCTCTTCAAGAAGGCTTGAAACGACCTAATAATCTTGAAACTGGGACAGGAAGGCCACAGTTTCCCCGATATTGGCGTTTGTTCTGGGACATGTCTGCGTCGCAACTTCTCGCAATCTGACGCGGGTACTGGCAATTTGCAGGCTTTTCCGCCATATAGACGCTAATTGTCCCATAGGCTTTATCGACCAAAGCCACAGGAAAACGGAACCACGATAGTTATGGCCACCAAGGCAGCCTTCGCCAAGATGAACGGGCTCGGCAATCAGATCATCGTTGCCGACATGCGCGACCGCGCGGACCGGATTACGCCTGAAGCCGCGATCCGTCTTGCGAGCAACAGCGAAACTGCCTTCGATCAGATCATGGCGATCCACGATCCGCGCACAGCAGGAACCGACAACTATATCGCCATCATCAATTGCGACGGCACGGAAGCACAGGCTTGCGGCAACGGTACGCGCTGCGTCGTGCAGGCGCTGGCCGCCGAGACCGGCCGGCAGGCTTTCACGTTTGAGACCCGCGCCGGAATTCTGACCGCGACCGAACACGAAGACGGCCTGATTTCGGTCGATATGGGCAAGCCGCGCTTCGACTGGCAGGACATTCCACTTGCCGAAGAATTCCGCGATACCCGCATGATCGAACTGCAGGTCGGTCCCATCGACGCGCCAGTGCTGCATTCGCCGTCGGTTGCTTCCATGGGCAACCCGCATGCAATCTTCTGGGTAGACCGCGATGTCTGGTCCTATGAGCTGGAGAAGTTCGGACCGCTTCTGGAGCATCATCCGATCTTTCCGGAGCGCGCCAATATTTCCATCGCCCATGTCACTTCGCCCGAAACGATGGACCTGCGCACATGGGAGCGCGGTGCGGGCCTCACCCGAGCCTGCGGTTCCGCCGCCTGCGCCGCCGCCGTTTCGGCAGCGCGCACGCGCCGCACCGGGCGCACGGTCACCGTCCATGTTCCGGGCGGCCCGCTCAGGATTGAATGGCGCGACGACGATCACGTTCTGATGACCGGCCCCGCCGAATGGGAGTTCTCAGGCACTTTCGATCCTGCAACCGGCGAATGGAGCCGCGACGCCCAGAATGACAAGCCAACTGACAGGGGTGCGGCCTGATGTCGGTAGAAGTCGTAACATTCGGATGCCGCCTCAACACCTATGAATCCGAGGTGATGAAGCGCGAAGCCGACGCCGCCGGACTGGGCGAATTGAAGGACGGCGCGATCATCTTCAATACCTGCGCCGTGACGGCGGAAGCCGTGCGTCAGGCGCGTCAGGCGATCCGCAAGGCCCGCCGTGAAAACCCGGAAGCGCGCATCATCGTCACCGGCTGCGCAGCACAGACCGAGGCGGACAATTTTGCCGCCATGGACGAAGTCGATCTCATTCTCGGCAATGAGGAAAAGCTCAAATCCAATTCCTACCGGATGCTGCCGGATTTCGGCGTCAACCAGTTCGAGAAGGTTCGCGTCAACGACATTATGGAAGTGCGCGAAACCGCAAGCCATATGGTCGATGCCATTGAAGGCAGGGCACGCGCTTTCGTGCAGGTGCAAAATGGCTGCGATCATCGTTGCACCTTCTGCATCATTCCCTATGGCCGCGGTAATTCCCGCTCCGTTCCGATGGGCGCGGTGGTGGATCAGGTCAAACGCCTTGTCGGCAACGGTTATGCCGAAGTGGTGCTGACCGGCGTGGACATGACCTCCTATGGTCCCGATCTGCCGGGAAGCCTGCGTCTCGGCAAGCTGGTGAAGACTGTTCTCACTCAGGTGCCGGATTTGCAGCGGCTGCGTCTTTCCTCCATCGATTCCATCGAGGCCGATGACGATCTGATGGATGCGATTGCCAATGAAAAGCGCCTGATGCCGCATCTGCATCTATCGCTACAGGCCGGCGACGACATGATCCTGAAGCGCATGAAGCGGCGCCATCTGCGCGACGATTCGATCCGCTTCTGCGAAACAGTGCGTTCTCTGCGTCCCGACATCGTCTTCGGCGCGGACATCATCGCCGGTTTCCCGACCGAAACCGAAGATATGTTCCAGAATTCGCTGAAAATCGTTGAGGAATGCGGCCTGTCGCACCTGCACGTCTTCCCTATAGCGCACGCGAAGGCACGCCCGCCGCGCGGATGCCGCAGGTGCGGCGCGAGATCGTCAAGGAACGTGCAGCGCGTTTGCGTGCCGAAGGCGACCGTGCCTATGAAAAGCACCTCGCTTCTCTCAAGGGTACAGGCCAGCGCCTTCTGGTCGAAAAGAAGGCATTGCGCGCACCGAAGGCTTTACGCTGGCATCGGTGGACGGCGGCGCACCGGGCGAGATCATCGAACGTATCGTGACAGGTCATGACGGTGAAAAACTGCTGACCCGTCAGGCAGAGCCGCAAGCGGCTTAAAGCTTAAGGGCATCAGATTTCATGGCAATGGGTTTCATCAAGAAAATGTTCTCCTTCGGCAAGAAGGAGGTCGAAGAAAAGCCGGTCGAACAACCGGCTCCCGACGTGATTGAAGCGCCGATCGCAGAAGAGCCTGTTGTTGTCGGCGAGCCTGAGCCGATTGAAGAGCCTGCGTCTGAAACAATTGAGGAAGAAAAGGCAGAACCGGCGCATCCGGTTGCCGAGATTGAAATCCCGATTGAACAGCCTCCGGTGATGGAACCAATCGCGGTTGAAGCGCCTGCGCCTGTTATTGAACCCGTTGTCGAGCCTGTTGTTGAGCCCGCTGTCGAGCCAGAACCAGAACCTGCTGCCGAACCTGAACAGCCTGAAGTCGCGAAAACTCCAGATGAGCCAGTGGTAGAGGAAGCGGTCGAACCCGCGCCTCAGCCAGAGCCGGTGAAGCCCAAAAGGTCAAGGTCGCCAAGGCCGTTGAGGAACATCAGGAAGAAGCGCCGGTTGAGGCAGCGCCTGAGCCAAAGCTGTCCTGGTTCGAGCGGCTGCGTCGCGGCCTGCTCCGTTCATCGAATTCATTAAGCGAATCCATCGGCGGCATTTTCACCAAGCGCAAGCTCGATGATGACACGCTGCAGGATCTCGAAGACGTACTCATTCAGGCCGATCTCGGGCTTGAAACCGCCATGCGCGTGACCGATGCACTTGCGTCGGGTCGCTACGGCAAGGACGTGACGGGCGAGGAAGTGCGCACCATCATGGGTGCAGAAATCGAAAAGGTTTTAGGCCCTGTGGCAAAGCCGCTGGAGCTTGATCTGTCGCACAAGCCGCATGTGATCCTGGTCGTCGGCGTCAACGGCACCGGCAAGACCACCACAATCGGCAAGCTTGCCGCGAAACTCACCGCAGGCGGCCTCAAGGTCATGCTGGCGGCAGGCGACACATTCCGCGCCGCAGCCATCGAGCAGTTGCATATCTGGGGCGAGCGCACCGGCTCGCCGGTCGTCTCGTCAAAGCTCGGCGCCGATGCGGCGGGGCTTGCCTATGACGCATGGGAAAAGGCCAAGGAAGCGGGCAGCGATGTTCTCATCATCGACACGGCAGGCCGGTTGCAGAACAAGGCCGAACTGATGGACGAGCTTGCAAAGATCGTGCGCGTGCTGGGCAAGCACGACCCGGAAGCGCCGCATACGGTGCTCCAGACGCTCGACGCCACCACCGGCCAGAACGCCCTTAATCAGGTCGAAATTTTCAAGAATATTGCCGGTGTCAACGGACTGGTCATGACCAAGCTTGACGGAACTGCCCGCGGCGGCATTCTTGTCGCCATCTCGGCCAAGCATAAATTGCCGATCTATTTCATCGGCGTCGGCGAAGGTGTCGACGATCTGGAACCCTTTGCGGCCAAGGATTTTGCCCGCGCCATCGCAGGAGTTGCCTGATGGAGCATCCCGTTTTCGAACGCGATCCGTCTGAGAAAAGCGAAGCCGAACGCCGGGAAGTCCCGCCGCTGCTCAAGCTGGTGCTGAGCTGGGGCCGCTTCTCGTCTTCTTCTTTGCCAATGCGCGCGGCGAAATGCTGATCGAGCGTTTTCCGGTGCTGGCCTCCATCGGCGCACCGATCTTTCTGGCGACAGCCCTTTTCATGGCGGCAACCGTGATCGCGCTTGCCATTTCATGGTCGATGACGCGCACGCTCCCCATCATGCCGCTTGTCTCCGGCATTGTCGTGCTGGTGTTCGGCGCGCTGACGCTCTGGCTGCACAACGACACCTTCATCAAGATGAAGCCCACCATCGTCAACACGCTGTTCGGCGCGATCCTTCTCGGTGGACTCTTCTTCGGCAAGTCCCTGCTCGGCTATGTGTTTGATTCGGCCTTTCGTCTCGATGCCGAAGGCTGGCGAAAACTGACGCTGCGCTGGGGTCTGTTTTTCATCTTCCTCGCCGTGGTCAACGAGGTTGTCTGGCGGAATTTCTCGACCGATGCATGGGTATCGTTCAAGGTGTGGGGCATTATGCCCATCACCATTGTCTTCACGCTTTTACAAATGCCGCTTATCCAGAAGCATTCACTGACGGAAGACAACAAGTCCGCATCGTAATCAAGCATTTCCAGCAAAACTGTGAAACGGTTTTGCGTCGGATAATGCGTCACGCTTTAGGAGGAAGGACGCCATGAACGGGATCGCACCACGGCTTGAAATCGAACAGTTCATCTGCCGCAGCGACAATTACGGCGTCCTCATCCACGATCCCCAAAGTGCACTGACAGCATCCGTCGATGCGCCCGATGCAGCGGCAATCGAGGCCGCGCTGAAACGGCGCGGCTGGACGCTCGATTTCATCTTCACAACGCATCACCATCTCGATCACGTCGAGGGCAATGATGCGCTGAAAGCGAAGTTTGGGGTCAGCATCATCGGCCCCAAGGCCGAAGAAGCAAAGATTCCCGGCATCGACCGCACGGTAAAGGACGGCGACGAATTCACCTTCGGTCTCTTCCGGGTGAAGGTCATCGCAACGCCCGGCCATACGGCGGGCGAAGTGTCCTATTATCTTCCCGATGCGAAAGCCGTCTTCACGGGCGATACGCTGTTCGCGCTGGGCTGCGGACGGCTTTTCGAGGGAACGCCGCTCACCATGTTCCAGTCATTGCGGAAGCTGGTTGCGCTTCCCGGCGACACGGCGGTCTATTGCGGCCATGAATATACTGAAAGCAATGCCCGCTTTGCGCTGACCATCGATCCGGCCAATTCCGCACTCAAGGAACGCGCTGCCGAGATCGCACGGCTTCGTGCCGCTGATCGCATGACATTGCCGTCAAGCATCGCGCTTGAAATGGCGACAAATCCCTTCCTGCGCTGGCATGATGCCGGCATTCGCAGCCGCCTTGGCCTGCAAGATGCACCCGACGAAGCCGTGTTTGCCGAAATCCGCAAGCGCAAGGATATGTTCTGACATATGCTATTGCTATTTGAGAGCGCGAATCGTTCCACAGTTCGAGGATAGAAGAATGACGGTGTTTTCCCGTTTCAAGATTGCAGGCTGCGCCGTTTTCCTCGGCCTTTCACTTGCCGCCCTGCCCGTTTCCACCCATGTCGCATTTGCCGACGATCTGCTCGATGTTGCCCCGAAGCAGACGCCAGCCGAAATCAACAATTTCAAGCTGAGCGAAGATTTCCTGTCACGCATGGAAAAGTGCAGGAGCAACTGGGTGCGATGGAACTTTCCGCGACCGAAGAGGAAGGTCAGGACGCCACGCCTTCCTTTGACAAGATGGTGAAGAGCATCGAAACCCGCCCACAGGTGGTGGAAGTACTCAAGGCCCAGAACATCACGCCCAGCGATTATATTCTTGGCTATTTTGCCCTGATGAGCAGCCTTGCCGCCGCTGACGCCGAGAACGAGCCGCAGCGGTGGACGAATTGAAGGATATCAATCCTGAACACCTCGCCTTCGGCAAGCAATATAGCGAGCGCATCCGCGTATTGATCGGCGAGTAATACCTCGCGAAGAAGGGAGAGGCGAACCGGCGATTTCGCCGGTTCTTTTGTTTTATCGCGCCGGTTGTCTCAAAAGCCGCAACGCATTGATCGTCACAAGAACGGTTGCGCCTGTATCGGCAAGAATTGCAGGCCAGAGGCCGGTAACGCCCAGCACGGTGGTTACCAGAAAGACAGCCTTCAAGCCGAGCGCGATGGTAATGTTCTGATGGATATTGCGCATGGTCCGCTTGGAAAGGTCGACCATTTCAGCGACATCGCCAACCCGGCCATGCAGAACCGCAGCGTCGGCCGTTTCCAGCGCCACGTCGGTGCCGCCACCCATGGCGATGCCGACATCGGCAGCTGCAAGAGCGGGCGCGTCGTTGATACCGTCACCGACCTTGGCGACAATCAGCCCCTCTTTGCGCAACTCGCCGACAATACGCTGCTTGTCTTCCGGCAGAAGCTCTGCCCGCACTTCGATCCCGAGATCGCGTCCAATGGCTTGCGCAGTGCGACGATTGTCACCGGTCAGCATGACCGTGCGGATATTGGCACTTTTCAACTCCTGCAGACCAGTAATGGCATCGGCGCGCGGTTCATCACGCATGGCGATTGCACCGGCAATCTTGCCATTGGCCACGAGGACAGAAACGGTCTTGCCTTCATCGTTGCAGGCAGCAATACGACCGGCCAGCGCATCCGGAATGGCCGCAATATCATTGGCGGCCCGACGCGAACCCAGAAACAGGTCCATTTTACCAACCGTACCTGACACACCCTTCCCGCCATGGGCCTTGCCCTTTGTGATGGCAGACAGTTTCAGGCTGCGCTGCTCTGCGGCGCCGACAATCGCCAGCGCCAGCGGATGGCTTGAGCCCGCATCCAGGGACGCCGCAAGACGCAAAACTTCATCCTCGGGCAGATCGCCTGCAAGAATATCGGTCACCTTCGGCTTGCCTTCGGTCAGCGTTCCGGTCTTGTCAAAGCAGGCCGCCGTGATCTTGCCGATGGTTTCCAGCACAGCGCCCCCTTCATCAGAAGGCCGCGTCGCGCACCCGACGAGAGAGCCGCTGCAATTGCAGCAGGCGTGGAAATGACCAGCGCACAGGGACAACCGATCAAAAGGATCGCAAGACCCTTGTAGATCCACTCATCCCAGTTAGCACCCGCAACAAGCGGCGGCAGAATGGCGACGAGTGCGGCCACGACCACAACGCCCGGCGTGTAATAAGTCGAGAAACGATTGATGAAACGTTCAGTCGGCGCCTTGGCTTCCTGTGCTTCTTCCACCAATCGCACGACGCGGGCGATGGTGTTGTCCTGCGCGGCAGCCGTGACCCGGACCCGCAGCACGCCATCGCCGTTGATCGTGCCGGCAAAACCGTGTCGCCTTCAGCCTTCCCGACCGGTGTGCTTTCACCGGTGACCGGCGCTTCATCGACAGCGCTTTCTCCCGTCAGGATTTCACCGTCGGCAGGCATACGGTCGCCGGGACGCACGGAAATCACATCACCAACCGCCAAACTATCGGCAGCAACTTCAGTAGTTGTCCCGTTTTTCTCAAGGAATGCAGTCTTCGGCACCAGCGCGGTCAAGGATTGGATGCTGGCGCGCGCCTTACCCGCAGCAACACCTTCCAGAAAGCTCACCGACCAGAAACAGGAACACGACGGCTGCCGCTTCTTCGGTCGCGCCAATGAACATCGCGCCCACAGCAGCAATCGTCATCAGCATCTCGATGGAAAATGGCGTACCGTTGATCGCCGCCATATAGGCGCGTCTGGCAATCGGCACGAGGCCGATCAGCATCGCAGCCGTGAAGGCCCATAGCTCGATTGCCGGATAGAGATGTCCGATAATATACGCGGCGACCAGTCCCCGCCGCAGGCCAGCATCATCTGGCCTTTCTTCGAACGCCACCAGGGCAGCGGCTTTGTTGGCGCGGCTGCCTTTGGCGCAGAACCGGTACCGTTGGTGGCCGTTGCGGCAAGCGTGGTCTTGTAGCCCAGCGTTGTCACCTTGCCGGCAATTTCATCGCTTTTGCCGATCCGTCATGATTGACGGTCATCGCACCATTGGTAACCGAGACGGATACATCCGTCACGCCCGGCACCCGCCGCACGGCAGTATCGATTTTGGCCGCGCAGGATGCGCAATCCATGCCATCGACCTGAAAGCGGAAACTGTTGGCCGTTACCGTAATGACCTTGTCATGGGCTTCATGATCATGATCATGGTGGTCATGATGGCCACCGCACGCCCCGTGATCATGGTCATGGTCATGGTCATGGTCATGGTCATGGTGAGAATGATCATGCGAATGCTCATGCTTCGCCAGCGCTTTTCCTGGACGGGCGTTTCCGAGGCAATCGGTTCCACGCCATAGCCGAGGCTGCGTACCTTGCTTGCGACCTTGTCGAGATCACTCGTTCCATCATGGCTCACCGTCATCGTGCCCGCCGTGACAGAAACGGATACATCCTCGATACCACGCACACGCCGCACGGCAGTATCGATCTTTGCTGCGCAGGATGCGCAATCCATACCGTCGATACGAAAGCGAATCTTATTCAACGTTTCATTCATGATCTGCTCTTTTCAGGACCGCTCTTGAATTGTCTCAAGCAAGGTCTACATCCTCTAGTGACTAGAGGAGCAAGCGGAAAATGATCACAAACGTACCGATCGGTGAAGCATCGAAAGCAAGCGGCGTCAAAGTGCCGACGATCCGTTATTATGAGCAAATCGGCCTTTTGCCCTCACCGCCACGCAGTGATGGCAATCGCCGCCTTTATGACCAGAACGATGTCCAGCGGCTGCTTTTCATTCGCCATGCACGTGATCTGGGTTTCGAGGTGGATGCTATCCGCACCCTTCTCGATCTTCAGGATAATCCTGACCAATCCTGTGCGGCAGCCGATGCCATTGCCCGCGCACGCCTGAGCGATGTGGAACACCGCATCACAAAACTGCTGTCGCTTAAAACGGAATTGCAGCGCATGCTGGAATGCACCGCCCATGGCCGCATCGACCAGTGCCGCGTGATCGAGATCCTCGGCAACCATGAGGAATGCGTGCATCCGAAGCACTGATTGGGATCGACTGCCGGTCAGTTCACCTTGGAAAAACGGGTGGCTTCGATCTTGAGCGTGCCGATCCGCGTGCCGATCCGCGCCACAACAGGCGCATAAATGCCCGAATTGCCGAGCGACGCGAAGGATATCGTCATCCGGCTGCGATTGCTCAGATAATCGATAGCCTTCTTGCCCTTCTGATATCCGGAAATCGGAACGAACTTTGCAGAGCAGATGACCGATTCGCCGGTAAAGCCGTCGGTCGTAAACGATTCGGTGCCATTGAAGGAAAGCTTGATCTCCGCGCGGGTCTGTCCGTCGAACACGCTCAGCGACCGGTCGCACACCGCCCGGCCGTTCTTTGCAGGTATCATGAGCGCACTCAGCGGATCGCTGACATTGAGAAGATCTTGCGGCGACGTTTCCACCCAGGGATCGCGCTTTTCACCGGAGGCTGGTTTTCCGCCGAGACAACATTGCCATTGGCGAAGCGGATTGTGGTGCTCTTGTTCTTGCGGCCATGCTTATAGGCCAGATCGAAGCTCTTCGGCACGACCTTGCCACTGACGGCGCTGCCGGTGACATGCACCGTTCCATCCGTATCGTCGAATACCCGCGCCAGACCGGAAGTCAGAAAACGGCCATTGAGGTTGTAATTCGCGCCATTGACCGTGGTTTCTATGGCGGACTTTGCAATCGAAAGTCCGAAAATGGAGATATCATATTCAGTCCGATAAAGATCGTTGGTTCTGGCCGGTTCGCTCGCAATCATCGATGCCGCAAAAACCAGGCCCGCAAAGGCCAGCGCGCCATAATGGGCCTGCCGGTGCCAGATGGGCTTCAACATATGCGACGGTTCGATCATGCGCGCATTCCTTCCGCTAAAGCACATCTCGGAAAAGTGGAGCCGGTTTCCGATAAAGACATGCGTAAAGACAAAACTCAAAACAAATCCGCTTTATCCTATCTTGCGACCTGTTTTTCATCCGGCAGCTCCGTGATGGTTTTCAACCACATTGGGACGCCACAAAGTTGCGTGAGATTCTTCGATACAGTATCTGTGCAACAGGCAAAACGGGCGAAGTTATGATCGCAAGCTTTCGTGAAGACCGTGCGAAAGCCGGAAAACCGCGTCTTTGCGCGATGGATACGGAATCTCACTTGACTGCAACCGCTGCTGTCACTATAGAAACGCGACTTTCCCAATAGGCCGCCTGTCCGAGATCGCGCGCCAGCAGCATCAAACTGCGTTGATTGCTTGAATTCGGACATTCGGGTCGGGGCCTGAAAAGAACGTAATTGAAGGTGAGACCAAAATGTCCCGCGCTTGTGAATTGACCGGCAAGTCGGTCCAGTACGGCAACAATGTCAGCCACGCGAACAACAAGACGCGTCGCCGCTTTCTGCCGAACCTCTGCAATGTTACGCTGATGTCCGAAACGCTCGGCCAGAGCTATCGCCTGCGCGTTTCCGCCAACGCTCTGCGTTCGGTTGAACATCGCGGCGGTCTCGATGCGTTCCTCGTCAAGTCTGACGACAAGGAACTGTCGCAGCGCGCTCGCCTGCTGAAGCGTCAGATCGCAAAGAAGCAGGCTGAAGCAGCAGTCGCTGCCTGCTTACGGCCAAAATTTCGACAAAAGGCCGGCTTCTGTCGGCCTTTTTGCTGGTTCCATCACCCAGGATAAAAAATGTCAATTGAGACACCTTCTTATTCCCGGCTTATGCCTGCCATATTGGCCATGTGCGTGGCGGTTGCTGCGTCGAACATACTTGTCCAATATCCGTTCCAGCATTTCGGCCTCGGTGAAGTGCTGACCTACGGCGCCTTTACCTATCCCATTGCCTTTCTGGTCAATGACCTGACGAATCGCCGCTACGGCCCTGCCGCCGCGCGCAAGGTCGTTTATGCCGGTTTCGTGCTTGGCGTCGTCATGTCGATCTGGCTCGCGACCCCGCGTATCGCAATTGCCTCCGGCTCGGCTTTCCTTTTCGCACAGCTCATGGACATCACCGTCTTCGATCACCTGCGGCGCAAGACCTGGTGGAAGGCTCCCTTTGCTGCCGCCATGTTCGGCTCTGTGCTCGATACGATCCTGTTCTTCTCGATTGCCTTCGCAGCCGGTTTTGCCTGGATCGACAGGCTGACCGGGATGCCCGATTCGTCACTTGCCGAACCGGCATCCTTCCTGGGCCTCGGCGTACCGCTCTGGGCGTCGCTTGCTTTCGGTGACTTCTTCGTGAAGGTTATCATGGGAACGCTGATGCTGATCCCTATGGCGCTATTCTCGCCGTCTTCGCGCCGACGCTTTACGCGCCAAACCGGACAACGGCGGAAAAGGCATGAAAAGGGCGCTTAGCGCATTTCCAGCAAAAGTGTGAAACGATTTTGCGTTCGGAAATGCGTAAAAATAAACTTAGAGCGCCCTTTTCTTTGACCGATAATCTATCGCCGACCAGCGCGCCGTCTGCCTTTGCCGGAGGCCGCAGCACCCTGCTCCTCGAACAGCGAAGCAAGCTGCTCCGTCATGGCGCCAGCCAGCTCTTCCGCGTCGACGATGGTGACGGCACGCTGATAATAGCGCGTGACATCATGGCCGATACCGATTGCAATCAGTTCTACCGGAGAACGCGTTTCGATCTCTTCGATCACGGCGCGCAGGTGACGTTCGAGATAATTGCCCGGATTGACGGAAAGCGTCGAGTCGTCCACCGGCGCGCCATCCGAAATCATCATCAGGATCTTGCGCTGCTCGGGCCGACCCAGCAGACGCTGATGCGCCCAGATCAGCGCCTCGCCGTCGATATTTTCCTTGAGCAAGCCTTCGCGCATCATCAAGCCAAGATTGCGCCGTGCACGCCGCCATGGGGCGTCAGCGCTCTTGTAAACGATGTGGCGCAGATCATTGAGACGGCCCGGATTGGCAGGCTTGCCGCGTCAAGCCACGCTTCGCGTGACTGGCCGCCCTTCCACGCCTTGGTCGTGAAGCCCAGAATTTCCACCTTCACGCCGCAACGCTCCAGCGTACGGGCCAGAATATCCGCGCAGGTCGCGGCAACCGTGATCGGACGGCCGCGCATGGAACCGGAATTGTCCAGCACCAGCGTCACCACCGTATCGCGGAAATCCGTATCGCGCTCCTGCTTGTAGGAAAGCGGCTGCGTCGGATCGATGACGATGCGCACCAGACGCGCCGAATCGAGATAGCCTTCTTCCAGATCGAAATCCCAGGAGCGGTTCTGCTGCGCCATCAGGCGGCGCTGCAGGCGGTTGGCCAGACGCCCCACCACACCCTGCAGATTGGCAAGCTGCTTGTCGAGGAAACCGCGCAGACGATCAAGTTCCGCCTCGTCGCAAAGATCGGTCGCCTCGACCTCTTCGTCGAATTCGCGCGTGAAGACCTTGTAGTCGACATGCTCGGCAAAATTGGCGAAGGGCTGGTTCGGACGGCGCGTATCGCCCGGCGTTTCCGCGTCGATATCGTCACTGTCGTCCATGTCGTCGGCGGAAGCATCGGCGGCATCCATCTCGCCCTGCTCGCCTTCATCGCTCGAACTGTCGGATTCCTCGCTTTCAGCGGAATCGGAGCCTTCCTGGCTTTCGTCGCCGCCTTCCTCGTTCTCGTCGGAATCCGGCGTCTGCTCGTCGTTCTGCTCTTCTTCGTCGCTCGGCTCTTCCTGCGACAGCTCTTCCGCCATGTCCATGGAAGCGAGCATGTCGCGCACCGTGCGCGCAAAGGCCTGCTGGTCTTCGAGATTGTCACCGAGCCGCGCAATGTCAGCGGCGGCCTTCTGCTCGATCCAGTCGCGCCACAGTTCCAGCACCTGTCCGGCTTCCGCAGGCGCGGCCCGTCCGGTCAGCTTTTCACGCAGCAGAAGCGATACGGCTTCCTCAAGCGGAGCATCTTCCTTGGCATTGATGGCGGAGAAATTGGCTTTCGAATATTTGTCGGCCAGCATGGTGGAAAGATTATCCGCCATGCCTGCCATGGCGCGGGCGCCGATGGCTTCCACACGCGCCTGCTCCACCGCATCGTAGATCGCGCGCGCCTGCTTTCCCTCCGGGGCAAGTGCGGCGTGAATGCGCGGATTGTGACGCGCCTGACGCAGTGCCATGGAATCGCCAAGGCCGCGCGTGACGGCGATATCGTGTGCGGTCGGGCGCTTCGGCAGGTCGGGAAGACGGGCGCGATTGGCGCTCAAGGCCGGGCGGTCATTGGTGAACGCCACTTCCAGCTCATGCTCGCCGGAAATGGCGCGGACGCAAGCCGTTAGAGCACGCTTGAACGGTTCGGAATCCACCGGTCCCGGTTTACGCTCGCGCGAATTATCGCCTATTCCTGACTTCTGGCCCGACATATGCCTATCCTGACTTCGCTTTCAAGCAAGGGCGAAGCTGACCGCCCCCGCATCAGACAGTGCGCTGCCGCCGGACATGATCAGGCGGCAGGCTTCTTCCGCATCAAGCGAGAACGATATTGGCTGCCGATTCCGGCAGTTCAACGCCGAAAGCGCGCTGATAGAACTCGGCCACAATCGGGCGTTCCAGCTCGTCGCACTTGTTGAGGAAGGTCAGGCGGAAGGCAAAGCCGACATCGTTGAAGATCGCGGCATTTTCGGACCATGTGATGACCGTACGCGGGCTCATGACGGTCGAAAGATCGCCATTGATGAAGGCCTGACGGGTCATGTCGGCCACGCGCACCATCTTGTTCACGATCTCGCGGCCTTCGGCATTCTGATAATGCTTGGCCTTGGCGAGAACGATGTTCACTTCATTGTCGTGCGGCAAATAGTTCAGCGTCGTCACGATGGACCAGCGGTCCATCTGCGCCTGGTTGATCTGCTGGGTGCCGTGATAGAGGCCGGTCGTGTCGCCGAGGCCGACGGTGTTGGCGGTCGCGAACAGGCGGAAAGCCGGATGCGGACGGATGACACGGCTCTGGTCGAGGAGCGTCAGGCGGCCCGAGGACTCCAGAACGCGCTGGATGACGAACATCACGTCCGGACGACCGGCATCATATTCGTCGAACACGAGCGCGACATTGTGCTGATAGGCCCAGGGCAGGATGCCGTCCTTGAATTCGGTGACCTGCACACCGTCCTGACGACGATGGCGTCCTTGCCGACGAGATCGATACGGCTGACATGGCTGTCGAGGTTGACGCGAACGCAAGGCCAGTTGAGACGGGCTGCGACCTGCTCGATATGGGTCGACTTGCCGGTGCCGTGATAGCCGGAAACCATCACGCGACGATTATAGGCAAAGCCTGCAAGGATCGCGAGCGTCGTCTGACGGTCGAAAAGATAATCCGGATCAAGCTCCGGTACATAGGAATCGCCTGCCGCATAGGCTGGCACCGTCATGTCGGAATCGATTCCGAACACGTCACGCACCGAAACCGTTGTATCCGGCAAATTGGCTATATCCCGCTCAACCTTGTTCATCATGCCTCCAGAGCGGCAGGCAGCGACCGCCGCGAATTAATACCGGCAAGCTGCCGACCGGCAACTTTCACCCGTGGGCATGTTTTTCCGGCGAGCCGGACGGTATGCCCTTCCGTAATTTGTTGCGGGCATCCGTGCTTGCGCCCGCGCAATCGCGCGGCAGAAGAATGTCCGTCGGAGCCATCGAGGACAGCTCCATAGTCGGCCTGTCAAGCCCAAACAGGCTTTAGCAAAACCTGCCTGCTTGAGCAATTGATAAGCCTGAATAACATCGCGAAATCTTTCTTCCGATCCGCGATCACCACCATTCGCATCCGGATGGTGTTGCTTTACCAGCTCTTTATAGCGCGCCTTGATCTTATCGCCAGTCGAATTTGGTTCAAGACCGAGCGTCGCCAGCGCCTTGATTTCGAGCGTACGCGGTTTGCGCTGCGCTTTCTGGCCCGGCGCGTGTCCCTTGGCTTCCTTGAAAAGGTTGAAGGGATCGCGGATGCGGTTGTGATAGGAGGCCGAACCGGAACGCATCTTCGCCATATCCGGCGAGGTGCGCGCCTTGGCGGTAGAATTCGCAGCCGTCGACCATGTCGGGCGATGACCCGTGATCGCATCCTTCTGGAATTTCGCGATATCGCCATCGGAAAGACCAGAGAAGTAATTGAAATTCTTGTTATATTCCCGCACGTGATCAACACAGAAGCGGAAATATTCGCCTTCGCGCATGCGTCCGACAGGCGCGCGATGCGTGCCTGGCTTGTCGCATCCGTCCCACTGGCAGCAAGGACCCGAAGCCTTCGCTTCCGCGGTCTTCTTGGGCTTGATACGGATACTGTCGAAAAATTTTGAGTTCGTTGTCATCGAATCGAATTATGCGGATTATCAGTTGCTGAACAAGAATTGACATTTCGTCCGGTCTGGCGTTGAGCCATTTCAACTGGGCGAAATTTTGAAGCAGGTTGCTTTCCTGTGCGGATTTGCCCCACCTTTTGCCGCCGAAGCAACGTTATATGAGGCACAGCGTCTATATGGGGAGAAGTGGTCCAAATGTCCATTCAAAATAGCAAACAAAGCGCGATGGAAGCGAAACTGACCACGGCTTTCGCTCCCGAACGGCTTGAAGTCATTAATGAAAGTCACCTCCATGCCGGACATCATCACGAAGAGCGCGGCCATCATGAGGTCTATGACGGCACCGGCGAAACCCATTTCCGCATCCGCATCGTTGCTGACGCCTTTGCCGGAATGAGTCGCATCGAGCGCCATCGCGCCATCAACGCGCTGTTGAAGGAAGAACTCGATAGCGGTGTCCACGCATTGGCGCTTGAACCTTCTGCGCCCGGGAAGCAGCGCGCCGCTAGGGGCTATCACGGCAGATCGCAAATTGAATGCGAGCACGTGCTCAGTGCATATAGCGATATTACTCGATCTATAGCGTGAAGGTGTCGATGCCGGAACAGACCACAGCGCACCGGCCTTTATGAATCAGACTGGCGCTCAAACGACTTATAACAACGTCTCTTTTAAAGCCGTTTCAGATTGCCGAGCATCAGCTTTTAGGGCGCTTTTCGATCTGATTGAATCAGATCGGCGCCCCAACATTTTATGAAACATAATCTTATCGGCCCTCATTTCACTCCGGTCGGATTATGCTCTATTTGGACAGCCACGCCAGCGCCTTCGGCAACCGCTCCCTCAACCAATTGTCGAGAGAATAACGACCACCGCCCGTCAAGACGTAGGTGAGGCAAATGAACGCCCATAATGCTGGATATTCCCACCCACCGCCGGGATTGGCCCAGGTGAAGCCCATTGTATCGTGATGCCCCATGAACAGGGCAATCACCAGATATAAAGCCGTTCAACCGCCGCTACGCGGGTAAACAAGCCAAAGGTAAAACCAACAAACGCACCGAACTCACATAAACCCGCAAGCAACACCATTTCCGCAGGCGCAGAAGTAACCGTTGAGAAATAATGCAGAACCCCTGATAGGCATCGCTGCCAAGCAGACCGAACTTTTCGGAGAAATGATGAATAAAATCAATCCCTATATAAGTACGTATGAATAAAAGATGTATATCTTTATTATTAAATAATATAATTCTGGATTCTTTCTCCGGAGTATTCGTGAAAGGTAATAAATTCTTGTTATGCAAATCATCATATGATTGAGACATAACCAAGTCTTCTCTATGAACAACAACATTAAAACCGATATTATAGAGAAAAGCAAATATTTATTGCCGAAAATCCGATATGGTTAATCGAAAATATTTAACCAATAATTATAACTACTTATAATATTACTTAATAATAAAGTATAGAATAATGGATTATTCTATACTTTAACGAGAAAGATTTACCGCAATCGGGGCCGGTTTACCATCGGCATCAAGCGGTACGATGCGCAACCGTGTCAGACGATTCTTTTCTTTCTTCAGCACGGAAAAGCGTTTCCCGTAAAATGTGAAAGCCTGCTTTACTTCCGGAATGGTCTGGGTCTCATGAATGACCAGACCGGCAATCGTCGTTGCCTCTTCATCCGGCAAAGACCAGTCGAGCGCACGGTTGATATCGCGAATCGGCAATGAGCCGTCGACGATCACCGAGCCGTCCGGCTGCAAGCGAACGCCCTGGATGTCGATATCGTGCTCGTCGGCAATATCGCCGACAATCTCTTCCAGAATATCCTCAAGTGTCACCAGGCCCTGCACGTCGCCATATTCATCGACAACGATGGCGATATGCGCCTTGCGGCGGAGAAAGGCGTCGAGCTGGTCCTGCAATGTCGTCGTATCGGGCACAAACCACGGCTTGCGGGCGACTTTCATGATGTCGATGCGCGTAAAATCATTGTCGACATCGTAAAGCGCACGCAAAAGGTCCTTGGTGTGAATAATGCCGACAATATTGTCGATATCATCGCGCCAGAGCGGCATGCGGGTATGCGGACTGGCCAGAATATCGCGCACGATCTCATCTGCCGGCGCATCGGCATTGACAGTGCCCATCGAAGTCCGGTGCACCATCACGTCGCTCACTTCCAGTTCCTTGAGGTCGAGCAAACCGCCCAGCTGATCGCGGTCTTCCTTGATCACAGAACCGTCGCGATGCAGCACTTCCACCGCGCCGCGCAATTCCTCATGCGCCGAAAGCATCGAGCGGCCCGCCGCCAGATTGACGCCGCAGAGCTTCAGAATCGCCCGCACGATCCAGTTCACCGCACTGGAAATCGGACCAGAATCAGGACGACCAGCGACACGCCACGCGCAACCGCAAGCGAAAACCGGTCCGGACCGGAAATCGCCCAGGATTTGGGCAGCACTTCCGCGAAGATGACCAGAATGACCGTCATTGCCAGCGTGGCATAGGCAACGCCCGCATCGCCGAACAGGTTCAAAAAGATACTGGTTGCAATTGAGGACGCCAGAATATTGGCGAGGTTGTTGCCGATCAGCAGCGCACCGATCAGCCGATCCCGACGGCTGATGAGACGCTGGACCACACCTGCGCGCTCATCACCATTATGTTCAAGCGTATGCATCCGGGCGCGCGACGCCGCCGTCAGCGCCGTTTCGGACCCGGAAAAGAATGCCGAGAGAATGACGCAGAGCAGGATGATGCCGCACATAACCCAAAGCCCGAAAGCCATTCGCTTGTCCTCTTATTTGGTTTCTAGTGCATCTCATTCAGTCGGGATTCAAACGTCGAATTCAATCCACCAGACGTTCTTTCAGAAATTCCAGCACAGCTGTTGGCGGCACGTCCTTTGCAATGAACGACTGGCCGATGCCGCGCGTCAGGATGAAGGTGAGCGCGCCGCGCGCCACTTTCTTGTCCTGCGCAATATAATCCATCAATTTTTCCGCCGGTGGCAATCCGCCCGGTACATCCGACAGCCGGTAAGGCAGGCCGACGGCCTTCAGATGCGCTTCGACACGCTCCGCATCCTCGATACCGCAGAGATTCATCTTGACCGAAAACCGATGCGCCAGCGCCATGCCGATGGCAACACCTTCGCCATGCACGAGACGGCTCGAATCATAGCCGGTCGCAGTTTCCAGCGCATGGCCGAACGTATGACCGAGATTGAGAAGCGCACGGTCGCCGGTTTCGCGCTCGTCGCGCGCAACGACAGCCGCCTTGCAGCGGCAGGATTCGGCAATGGCTTGCGTCCGCGCAGCACCGCCGGAGAAAACGTCCTGCCAGTTCCGTTCCAGCCATTCAAAGAAGTCGGGGCGGTCAATCAGCCCATATTTTGCAACTTCGGCATAACCGGCCCGGAATTCACGCGGGCTCAGCGTGTCGAGAACTTCCGTATCCGCCAGAACCAGCTGCGGCTGGTAGAAGACGCCGACGAGATTCTTGCCATGGGCGGTATTGATCCCGGTCTTGCCGCCGACCGAGGAATCGACCTGCGACAGGAGCGAGGTCGGCATCTGCACGAAGTTCATCCCGCGCCGCACGATACCGGCAACAAAGCCCGAAAGATCGCCAACTACGCCGCCGCCGAATGCCACCACGGCATCGCCGCGTTCCAGACGCGCCGCCAGAACGGCATTGGTGACGGTTTCCAGCGTGGAAAAGGATTTGGATTTTTCGCCCGGCGCAACGATCACCGGCGTCGCATCGATACCGGCGCTGGCAAAGCTTGCCGTCAGGCGCTCCAGATGAGCCTTGGCGACATTTTCATCCGTCACCACCGCCACGCGCACGCCTTTCAGACGCTTCACCACTTCCTCGCCCGCGCGATCCACCAGCCCCTTGCCGATCAGAATCTCGTAGGAACGGTCGCCGAGCGACACGGGAACGGTGGTGATACCGGGAATGGAAGGCGCGTTCATGCATAGTCTCCAATATCAGGCAGCGAGAACATCAGCGGCTTTTACTGCCGGTCATGCCTCTGATCTTTCGAGGTGATCGGCCAGAACATCGATCAGTTCAGCGGCAATCACTTCCTTCTTGTCGTCACGGGACATCAATTCCAGATCGGCCAGCGCATAGACGGGATAACGCTCATTCATCAGCCGCTTCATGACGCCGCGCGGATCGCTGTTTTTCAGAAGCGGGCGGTTCTGGCGGCGCGATACGCGTTCCATCAGAATATCGATTTCCGCATTGAGCCAGATGGAAACACCTGCACGACCGATTGCCGCGCGCGTTTCGGCGTTCATATAGGCCCCACCGCCGGTTGCGAGAACCATCGGCCCATCTTCGAGCAGGCGCATGATGACGCGACGTTCGAGATCGCGGAATTCGACCTCGCCATAGGCCTCGAACAATTCGGGAATGGTCATGCGGGAAACCGCTTCAATCTCCGTATCGGCATCGCGAAACGGCAGTCCGAGCAAGGCCGCCGCCTTGCGTCCGACAGTGGATTTGCCTGCGCCCATCAACCCCACAAGCACCACGACTTTCGAGCCGAGCAGATCGCGGATCAGCGCCGCTTTCTCATGTGGATTGTTTTGTTTTGCCGTACTGCTCATTGACCTCGTCCATTTGTCCCGGTTCCACATGAAAAACGGGGCGACGTCAATTGCTTTGATTGGTTTTCGGGGCATGCAGGACCGGATCCATGGGTTTTATACGATTGCACACTTGCTCCCTCTTTCGCCGCCCTCCTTGCTTTCGTCCAAATGCCACAGCATAAAAGATGAATGCCTACGCTGACGCGCCTCGTCCTCTTTATCGCTCTTGTTGCCGCCATCGTTTATGGCGCGATGTATGCGCTTGCCAATTTCGTCAAACCGGACACGCGCGAGATCACCGTCGACATACCGGCTTCCAAGCTGAAACCGGTCGCGATTGCCCCTCCGCCAGCCCCTACGGTCTCGGCAGAAACTGCCGATACCGGCTCCCAATGCCCCAATCGCCACAGGCACCGCAGGAGTGACAATGCGCGCATCACTGGCGATCGAGAACTTTCTGGAAATGATGAGCGCCGAACGCGGCGCAGCGCAAAACACGCTTGAATCCTACCGGCGCGATCTTGAGGCGGTGGCGGAGGCAATGGCGGCCCGCGGCGTCAATCTTGCCGAAGCCGGGCCGGACCATATTCGCAGCGCTATCGATGCAATGGCAGCGCAAGGTTTTGCCGCGACATCGCAGGCAAGGCGCCTGTCGGCGCTACGCCAGTTCTTTCGCTTTCTCTATTCGGAGGGCTATCGGCAGGACGATCCGACCGGCACGGTCGATGCGCCCAAAAGCAAAAGCCGCTGCCGAAGATCATGAGTGTCGAAAACGTCACGCGGCTTCTCGACCGCGCAGCACGAAGCCGGTGAAGCTGCCGAACCATCTGATCGGATCAAGGCCCTGCGCCTTCACGCGCTTCTCGAAACGCTCTATGCGACAGGGCTTCGCGTCTCGGAACTTGTCGGCCTGCCTGTCACAGTCGCGCGCACCGATCACCGCTTTCTGCTGGTCCGCGGCAAAGGTTCCAAGGAACGCATGGTTCCGCTTTCACCCAAGGCACGCGACGCTTTGCAGCGCTTTCTCGCCTTGCGCGATTCCTTGGCCCACAGCGATGACAATCCCTGGCTGTTTCCGGCTTTTTCGGAAAGCGGCCATCTGGCGCGCCAGGTTTTGCCCGCGAATTGAAGGGGCTTGCCGCGCGGGCAGGATTATCGGCAGCCGCTATTTCACCGCATGTCCTTCGTCACGCCTTTGCCAGCCATCTGCTGCAAAACGGGGCCGATCTGCGCACCGTGCAGCAATTGCTTGGCCATGCCGACATATCCACGACGCAAATCTATACGCATGTGCTGGAGGAAAGACTGCATAAACTTGTCAGCGAGCATCATCCGCTTGCCGATTAGCCTCCGTCCAGCTATGAGAAAATCGAAAATTTGCAAGATGAGCCAGTAGTGAATATGTAAGGCGCCGTAAAACAGCCTTTTCAGGCTCGCAATAGCGCCAATCCCTTTGGAAAACGCACGAACAGTCAGGCCCGATGTACAACTATCTCGACTTTGAAAAACCCGTCGCCGACCTTGAAGGCCAGATTCTTGAGCTGAAAAAGCTCGCGCAGGAACAAGGCAGCGTCGAGATGAGCGACGAGATTCGTCGCCTCGAGAAGCGTTCGGCCGATGCACTGAAGGACATCTATCGCAAGCTGACACCGTGGCAGAAGACACAGATCGCCCGCCATCCGGACCGTCCGCACTGCCTGGAATATATCGAGCGGCTGTTCACGGAATTCACCCCGCTTGCCGGCGACCGCAAATTCGCCAATGACGAAGCCATCCAGGCCGGTTTCGGTCGCTTCAACGGTCAGGCCGTCGCCATCATCGGACAGGAAAAGGTTCCGACACCAAAACGCGCCTGAAGCACAATTTCGGCTCGGCCCGTCCGGAAGGCTATCGCAAGGCTGTCCGCATCATGGAAATGGCCGACCGTTTCCAGCTGCCGCTCATCACCTTCGTCGATACGGCAGGCGCCTATCCGGTGTCAGTGCCGAAGAGCGTGGCCAGGCGGAAGCCATCGCCCGCTCAACGGCAGAAAGTCTCAGACTGCGCGTTCCGGTCATCTCGATCATCATCGGTGAAGGCGGATCCGGCGGCGCCATCGCCATCGCCGTCGCCAATCGGGTCTACATGCTCGAACATTCGATCTATTCGGTCATTTCGCCAGAGGGTGCAGCCTCGATCCTCTGGCATGATTCGACCCGCGCCAAGGATGCCGCCTCAAGCATGCGTATCACCGCGCAGGACCTGTTCGATCTCAAGGTCATCGACGGTGTCATTCCTGAACCCATGGGCGGCGCACATCGCGGCAAGGAAGCCGTCATCGATGCTACCGGCGATATCATCACAGCGTCGCTGCGCTCGATGAAGGACATCGACGGCGAAACGCTGAAGCAGGAACGCCGCCAGAAGTTCCTCGCTATCGGCCGCACCCTCTGATTTTCACCACGAATTAGAGCACATCCCGAAAAGTGTAATGCGGTTTTCGGAATAAGATGCGCGCTTCAAAACAAAGAGAAACCCGTCCGGGAGGCCTCGCGCCTCCCGGATTTGCATCATGCTGCAAATTCGGCCATATTGCCGACGCGCTGGTTTTAGCTATCTGAGCAAGGATTTATAAACGATACCGTAAGGTTTCAGTTATAGAGTCCAACCTTCAGGAAATTGGCTTTTGCTCATAAAGTCTCTGGCGTAGCTCTAACAGACTCGATGCGACATGAAGATCAGAACCGCAATTCTAGGCTCCGTAATGGCAACCGCGCTCCTCGCGGGCTGTCAGGGTTCGTCCGTATCCGATCTTGCATTGAAGGCTGAAAAGCCTCTTCCTGCAAAAATCGTTGCCAAGATGAAGGCAAAGGGTATGACCCGTACCTCGCCGATCATGGTGCGCCTTTTAAGGAAGAAGGTGTTCTTGAGGTCTGGAAACAGAAAAATAACGGCAAGTACGACCAGATTGCATCCTACGAAATCTGCAAATGGTCAGGAAGCTCGGCCCCAAATACATTGAAGGCGATCGCCAGGCACCAGAAGGTTTCTATAACGTCCGTCCGACGCAAATGAATCCCAATTCGAGTTATTATCTCTTTCGATATGGGATTCCCCAACGCTTATGATCGCGCCAATGGCCGCTCCGGCCAAAATCTGATGGTGCATGGCGCCTGTTCTTCATCGGGTTGTTATTCGATGACGGATGAAAGCGTCAGCGAAATCTATGCCTTCGGACGCGACGCTTTCAAGGGCGGACAGCGTGACTTCCAGGTTCAGGCATTTCCGTTCCGCATGACCGCCGCCAATATGGCGCGTTACAAGAACGATCAAAACTATCCCTTCTGGAAGATGCTGAAACAGGGATATGACTATTTCGAGGCCAATAAGGTGCCGCCGAAGGTCGATGTCTGCGAAAAACGCTACGTGTTCAACGTCGCGACGGCGGACGGCCAGCCGCTGTCCCCGACAGGGCTTGCCCGCCATCGGTCGGCGGCGAGGCCATGTCCTATGCGTCTTACGAAAAGACCTTCCAGTCGGCTTTCAGCGCCAGCCAGAAGGCACCGGCACCTTCCATTCAGGGCATCGCCGAAGCCAAGCTCGTCTCCGCCTGGAGCGCAGCGCGCGCACGCGGCGAGAAAGTAACGCGCGAACCGCCGTCACTTTCGCCTTCCTCTGCCGAAAAGCAGGCGCGCCGGATATTCGCCCGGCAATGCAGTCCCCACAGCCGACAGCCATTGCGGCGACGCCGCAACCGGCAGCCGTGCCCGCACCGCAGCCTAACCCGGTTGCGGCACAGGCTGTACCGTCCCAGATCTCGCCTATGACCACCGCCAGTACGGTGGCGCAGAATGTCGAGCAACCGGCACCTGTCGCAGCTCGAACCGAAAAAGCCATGGTGGAAGATCATCGGGAACTGACGACTTTGCAGGATGACGTTCCTGTCTACGACCTGAGGGGCTTAAATGCCCCTTCCGGTTTTAAAACCCGCAATCGGCTTGAGAAGATGGCAAGCGGCGCGCTTCTGTGGGTCGAAGCGACCGACCCGCTGTCAGGCATCGACGTCCCGCATTTCTGCACGCAGGAAGGACACACCCTCATCGCGCAGGAGCGTCAAGAGACGTTGCATCGCTTCCTTATTCGCAGGAAATAAATATCAATTCCGGGGCGAGAAGCCCGGAATAGCTAACGGTTTTCGGTCAGCGCGGCACGGTCGGGCCTATCCAGCGCCGGTCGCCCGAGGAATGCATCGAAAAGCTCGCGCACATAGGTTTCCGGCAAGTCCTTCACGATCATCACCAGAAGCGTCTGCCGTTTATCCTGCGGCCACTGCGGCAGGCGTGCAGGCGGATGGAAAATCTTCTGCACGCCGTGAATGACCACTGGTCGATCCGGGTCTTCGGCAATCTGCACAATGCCCTTCACGCGCAAAAGCTTCTCCCCATGCGTCGAACGCAGAAGATCGAGGAACATGTCGAAGGTCGATAGCGGGATCGGCGCATCGTGACGAAGCGAAAAGGACCGGATTGCATCGTCATGGTGGTGATGATGCGCGTGACCATGATCGTGGTCGTGGTGATGATGGTCGTGATCGCAATCCGGCCCGCATACATGGTCATGATGGGAATGACCGTGATGCTCATCCTCATAGGCTTCCGCCTTGAGCCAGCGCTGCACATCCGCCGATTTCGTTTCCGGATTATAAAGCCCGCATTCAAAAGGGCGGCATAGCCTGTGCGCTGTTCACCGGCTTCCAGAATATTGGCACCGGGATTGAGCGCATGGAGACGCGCCTTCAGTGCCGCCAGTCCCGCCTGCGCTTCCGGCAGGTCGGTTTTGGTCAGCACGATACGATCAGCCATAGCTGCTTGCTTGACGGCTTCCTCGTGGTTGTCGAGTGTCGCCATGCCGTTCACGGCATCAACGGTCGCCAGAACCCCATCGAGCCGAAAAGCCTGCATGAGCACCGGATGCCCCATGATCGAATGCAGCACCGGCGCCGGATCGGCAAGCCCGGTGGTTTCGATGATCACGCGCTTCAGTGCCTTGATGCGCCCGGTCTGGAGCCGGTCGATCAGATCGGCCAGCGTATCCACCAGTTCGCCCCGCACCGTGCAGCACAGGCAGCCATCGGAAAGCTCGATCACGCCTTCGCTCGCCTGCTCGACCAGCAGGTGATCGATGCCGACTTCGCCGAACTCATTGATAATGACCGCTGTATCACTCAGCGCCGGATCTTTCAGAAGCCGGTTGAGAAGCGTCGTCTTACCTGAACCGAGAAAGCCGGTCAGCACGGAAACGGAATGGGATTTCGCATATCAGTTGATGGCCGTTGTCTTCACGCCCGCCGCCCGTTGCGGACGCGGCATAGGCAGCGGAACCTGCGAAATATCGAGCTGGCTCGGGCGGGTGATCGGGCCCGGTTGGGAAACCAGTCCCACCTGCACCGCAACCGGATCGCGATCCATGGTATGGATATAAGGCGAATTGATTTTCAGCTTGCCCTCGACATCGCGCCCGTCCCAGCGGTCGGCCATGGCCTGCTGGCTGCAGATCGCCTTGCGCATGTCGACGGCCTGGTTGAGGTTGCCGCCCGCCGTCGGACGCAAGGTCGCCAGCGTCGCGCCACCACGTGGACTTGCGCGAAAAGCATCGGTCATCGCTGCGCGGCCTGAACGGCGCGCGCTTCCTGCCGATCCGCGCCGAGAATGATCGCCAGCACGGTGCGGCCATTGCGCGTGGCCGAACTTGCAAGATTGAAACCGGACGCGCAGACGAAACCGGTCTTCATGCCGTCCGCACCGTCATAACGGCCAAGCAGAATGTTGTAATTGGCCTGGACCTTCTTGCCCGCGCCCGGATCAATCGCCTCGGTCGCGAAATAATGCGCATATTGCGGAAATTCGCGGCGAAGCTGCACGGCCAGAACCGCGAGATCGCGCGCCGTCGTATAATTGTTCGGATTATGCAGACCGTTCGGATTGGCGAAATGCGAGCCGACCATACCGATACGCTGGGCTTCCTCATTCATGCGCTGTACGAAACCGGATTCTGTCCCGCCCACGGCTTCGGCAACGGCAACCGCAACGTCATTGGCCGACTTCACCAGCATGATTTTCAGCGCCGTATCGAGCGTCATGACCGATCCCGGCTTGTAGCCCATCTTGCTCGGCGGCTCCTTGGCGGCGTTGACCGTCATGCGCACCGGCGAATCCAGCGTCATCTGACCCGACTGAAGCGCACGGAATGCCACATAGGCCGTCATCATCTTGGTCAGCGAAGCGGGATACCAGCGCTGAAAAGCTTCCTGCTGCTGATAGACCTTGCCGGTTGCGACATCCACTGCAATCGAGGGATTAGCCGCAGCCGACGCCAGCGCGGTAGCCGACAGGCCGGCAGCTGCAAACCAGATTTTCAATGATTTCGACATCATTCCATAGTTCCAATCGAAATTGCCTGCAATTTCTGCGGGTTCGAATTGTGCTCTAGAGCATTTCCAGCAAAAGTGCGAAGCGGTTTTGCGTCGGATAATGCATAAAAACATAGAGGTAGAGCCGTTCCAATGACTCTGTATCAACTGGAACCGCTCTGATGGGAGATTAACGCTTTCTTTATCTATGCCATGTGGCGATGAAAAGGCAAACAGGGATTGCCCGCTTTCATCGAAACGTCATATCCTGTTTCCTTCTAATCATGCCCAATCCGGGGAGCCCTCAGAAAATGCCAGTGTTGAATCGTGCCGTTGAAACGCAAGCGGAAATTGCTGCATGGCGGCGTAAACTGCACCAGAACCCCGAACTTCTATGACGTGCACGAAACTGCAAAATTTGTCGAAGACAAGCTGAAATCCTTCGGTTGCGATCTTGTGGAAACCGGCGTTGGACGCACCGGCGTCGTCGGCATCATCAAGGGACGCCACGGCGATGGCCCGGCCATCGGCCTGCGCGCCGATATGGATGCCCTGCCCATCCTTGAAACCAGCGGCGTCGAATGGGCTTCGCAAAATCCCGGCAAGGCGCATTCCTGCGGTCATGACGGCCACACATCCATGCTGCTTGGCGCGGCGCAATATCTTGCCGAGACCCGCAATTTCCGCGGCTCGGTCGCCCTCCTGTTCCAGCCCGCCGAAGAAGGCGGCGCCGGCGGCCTCGCCATGGTCGAGGACGGCGTGATGGATCGTTTCAACATTTCGGAAGTCTACGGCGTCCACAATATGCCGGGCCTGCCGGTCGGGCAGTTCGCAATGCGAAAAGGCCCGATCATGGCTGCAACCGACGAATTCGATCTTTTCATTACCGGGCGCGGCGGCCATGCGGCGCAGCCGCATCGCACCATCGATCCGATCATGGCCGGTTCCCAGCTGATGATTGCCCTTCAGGGCATCGTGTCGCGCAATAGCGATCCGCTCGATTCACTTGTAATCTCGGTGACGAAGTTCATTGCGGGCGAGGCTTATAATGTGATCCCGGAAAAGGCGACGCTGTCGGGCACTGTCCGTACACTCAAGAAGGAAACCCGCGCCTTTGCCGAACGCCGCATCCGCGAAACCGCCGCCGGTATCGCAGCCGCCACCGGTGCCGAAATCACCGTGCGCTACAAGAACAATTATCCCGTCACCTTCAACCACGATGCGCAGACGGAGTTTGCCGCCCGAGTCGCCAGCGCCGTGGCGGGTGAAGGCAAGGTGGACGAGAGCGTCGAGCCGATGATGGCAGCGGAAGATTTTTCCTACATGCTGGAAGCGCGCCCCGGCGCCTACATCTTCCTTGGCAATGGCGACACGCCCGGCCTGCACCACCCGGCCTATGATTTCAACGACGATGCCATTCCCTATGGGGTCAGCTATTTCGCATCACTGGTGGAAACGGCGCTTGCGGCCTGAAACTGAATAAAACCGCCCGCCCCGCTTTTGCGGGGTTGGCGACAGCTATGAAAAACAGTATGTGTCTGAAAGCATTCACAATGCCGGAATCACCGGCGAATGCTCATCGGTTGGTCCCGTAGCTCAGTAGGATAGAGCGACAGATTCCTAATCTGTAGGTCACAGGTTCGATTCCTGTCGGGATCACCACCGAAAACCGCGTCTTTCTTAAAAGTTTCAACGGATCCCAGGAAACGTTCAACCGCTACGTAAATATTAATTTTAATTTCTTGTAGATAATGACTTGACTCGACAAATCACCTATATGTTTGGGTGAGTCGTAGCGAATTTGAGAAAGGAGTGGCTATGTACAATGTTATTACAATTGCTGATGCCATCCTAAAATCGCTAAAGAGGCGGGCAGAAGTCTTACGCCTATGCAACTCATGAAGCTGGTTTATATAGCGCACGGATGGAGCCTGGGTTTAGGCCGTGGTGACCTGTTCCAAGATCGGATTGAAGCTTGGAAGTATGGACCGGTTATTCCCGATCTGTATCATGCAACAAAGGTATGGGGCCGAGGCGGTATACCCTTTGACCGCATCGTAGGACAGATTGAGGTGGATAAGGACACCGAGAAATTTCTGCGTGAAGTGTTTGGTAAATATGGAAACATGAACGGCATAACCCTATCCAATCTGACCCACAAGTCAGATACCCCGTGGGACCAAGTTTATCGTGAGGGTGTTTTCAATATTGAAATACCAGACAGTGTGATCGAAGCACACTATAAGAAGCTTTTGCATGAACGATCGCCAAACACTCCCGCCTCCCAGCCAAACTGATATAAATCCGCCTGCTTGGGCCGATTTGAAACAGGCAAAGCTAGAAGAAAAACTCTGGCCTGATGAAGATAAGCTTCGGGGCCAGAAACTTAAGAACGACCTTCTATGGCATAAATGTTTCGGTTGGATCGTAGCGTTTATGATGGTGTTTTTACGACTATCTTTGTAGTCTCTTTAGGTGTTTGGATTTTTCATTATGTAACTTCCTGGGGCTGGCTCAAGGATGATCAACTATCTAAAATACAGTCCGTGGTTTTCAGCGGTAGTATTGGCGCTATTGTTTCTTCCTATATGCAAAAACAATTAGCAAAATAAATTCTTCAGCGTATTATCAAGCTCAATGATTACTTTCCTTTCATGAAAACCTTAGATAACCCAACAAAAACGTAGTCTCTATACGACCTCATTTTATCCCTCATATGGCCAGTTGGCCTGCGAAAAGACACCGCCGTCGACCCAGATCGTCTGGCCGGTAACAAAACGCGCCGCATCGGAAGCAAAGAACAGGACCGGGCCGGAAATATCCTCAGCCGTGCCCACCCTGCGCAGCGGCGTGATGCGCGCCCAGGTGCCCGCATAGTCGGGTTGCTCTTCTGCCGTACGTTCATTGAGGATCGCACCGGGCGCCACGCAATTCACCCGGATGTCGTGCGGCCCAAGTTCCACTGCCGAAACCTTGGTGAACTGCTCTATGCCGCCCTTCGATGCCGTGTAGGAAACCAGTTTCGGAAAGGCGAGCTTGTTGCAGCCTGAGCCGATATTGACGATGGCGCCACCCTTGTCTGCCTCCACCATGCGCTTCGCAGCAGCCTGCGTGTTGAGGAAACAACCTTTCAGATTGGTGCGAATGACATCGTCCCAACCATCCTCGGAAAGTTCCAGCAAGGGTGCCCAGGTCTGGATGCCCGCATTGTTGACCAGCACATCGGGCGCATCGCCGAACCAGTCGCAGACCTCATCGAAGAAGGCTTCAACCTCGACGCGCCGTCCGACATCGCAGCCAAGTCCCAGCGCCTGACCACCCGCCTCCTCGATGGCCTCCACGAGCGATTGCGCAGCTTCGTCATCGTGCTTGTAGCTGAAGGCCACCGTGTAGCCCGCATCGGCAAAAGCAGAAACAAGATGTCTTCCGATGCCGGTGCTCCCACCCGTGACGACTGCAAATTCACCCATGCCAAATCCCTCCCGGAAGTATCTCCAGCCACGAATTTAATCGGTTTTCAGCGGTGGTAAACCGGCAAAAACAAAATAGCTTCCATATAAATACAAGGAGACAAAATGAATCCCGACATCAAGGAAGCCAATGGCGCGTGTCACTGCGGGACTGTGCGTTTTCGCGTCAGATTATCCAATGGCTTGCATACAGCACGGCGCTGCACCTGCTCTTATTGCCGGATGCGCGGGGCCGTCGCTGTTTCCGCAGAACTGGACGGGCTGGAAATCCTTGAAGGTGAAGATGCGCTGACGCTCTACACCTTCAATACGGGCCTTGCGAAACACTATTTCTGCTCGAAATGCGGGATTTACACGCACCACCAGCGTCGTTCCAATCCGAACCAGTTCGGCGTGAATGCGGCTTGTCTTGAAGGCGTGTCGCCGTTTGATTTCGCTGTCGTTCCGGTGACCGATGGCGTCAATCATCCGTCAGACAATCCCGAACGGCGCGGCTCGAACATTGTGGGCTATCTGCGCTTTGAACCCGCTGACAGCCCGGATTAAATCCTTGCACGCGGCTTCTGTTCGTTTTTCTCCCACGAAAACACGACCGGCGGCAGCGGATCAAGGCCGCGAATAATGTCTGCTCCTTTTCGCCGATCATGATGGTCGGCGCATTGGTGTTGCAGGAAGGAACGCGCGGCATGATCAGCTGTCGCACACCCGCAAGCCTTGGAGACCGCGCACTTTCAGATCGAGATCGACAACCGCCATTGCATCAGTTCCCATCTTGCAGGTGCCGACGGGGTGGTGGTCGGTCTTGGCATTGGCGCAGGCATAGTCGAACAGATCGTCATCGGTGACCACTTTCGGTCCCGGCAGGCGCTCGGCCATGACATAGGGTTTTAATGCATCCTGCTGCATGATTTCGCGCGCGATCTTCAGCCCTTCCAATGACATTTTCAGATCGTGCGGATCGCTCCAGTAATTGGGGTCGATCAGCGGGGCCGTTGTCGGATCGTTGGAAGCAAGCCGCACTGTCCCGCGAGAGCGTGGATGCAGATAGGCAGAATTGAGTGTCACGCCTGCATTCTTGAGCTTCTCGACACCGGCTTCAATTCCAGAACCAAGCCCCAGATGGAACTGGATATCCGGTGAACGCGCATCCGGGTCCGCATACCAGAAACCGCCCGTTTCAAACAGGCTCGACGCCACCGGGCCGGAACGCAGCAGCATATATTGCAGGCCCGCGCCCAGCGTGCGGTGCAGCTTCGCCACGCCGTCATAGGTGTGATCGCCGGTGCATTCGGCAATGACAAACAGATCGAGATGGTCCTGCATGTTTTCGCCAACGCCGGGCAGATCGTGCTTGACCGCGACACTCACCTTTTCAGATGATCGGCCGGGCCGATGCCCGATTGCAGCAGAAGTTTCGGCGAGCCGATCGCGCCCGATGAAACAATCACCTCGCGGTTGGCGCGCAGCACCTCGCCGCTCAACAGCGCAACGCCGGTTGCGCGCGTCTTTTCCAGCACGATGTTGGCTACCGCAGCATTCATGCGGATTGTCAGGTTTTACGATCCCTGATCGGCGCGAGATAAGCAAGCGAGGCCGAGGAGCGGCGGCGGTTGCGCTGGGTGAGCTGGTAAAGCCGACGCCCGCCTGCTCGCGCCCGTTGAAATCGGGATTATACGGAATGCCCAGCTCCTGTCCGGCGCGGATATAGGCATCGCAGATCGGCAGCGGCGCGGAAGGCATGGAAACGCCAAGCGGCCCGCCATAGGAATGATAGTCATCGTTGAAACGCTGATTGTCCTCGGCACGTTTGAAATAGGGCAGGACATGGCGATAATCCCAGCCGGTGCAGCCATCCTCACCAGCCCAGAGATCATAATCGGACGCATTGCCGCGCGTATAAATCTGCGCATTGATGGTGGAGCCGCCACCGATGACTTTCGCCTGCGTATAGCGCAGCACACGGTTTTTCATGTGCTTTTGCGGAACGGTTTCAAAACCCCAGCTGGCCACACCCTTGGTCATTTTGGCAAAGCCCGCAGGCATATGGAACAGCGGATTCCAGTCGCTGCCGCCTGCCTCCAGCAACAGCACTTTTATCGATGCATCTTCGCTCAGGCGATTGGCGAGAACGCAACCGGCAGGCCCGCCGCCAACGATGATATAGTCATAGTTCATCGCGCACTTCCCTAAAGCTTCGCTATCGACAGGCCGCCATCGGCATTGATCACCGACCCGGTGGCGAAAATGAAATTACCGCCCGCAAGCCCGGCCACGATGGCGCCAACATCACCCACCTCGCCCCAGCGCTTCATGGGCACCAGCCCGCCGTCAATCAGCGTGTCGTAGCGCTCTGCGACCTTCGCCGTCATGTCGGTGCGTATGATGCCGGGACGCACCTCGAACACACCGATCCGCGCTTCGGCCAGACGCAACGCCAGCCCCTGCACAAAGGCGGTCAACCCGGCCTTGCTGATGCAGTAGTCGAGCCTTTCCGGCGAACTCATCACCGACGAAACCGAACTGATCGTTATAATGCTGCGCGGAAAACGCACTTCGGCTGCGGCCAGCATGGCCTTCACCACGGCCTGCGTGAAAAACACCGTGCCGCGCAGATTCACATCCATGATGGTGTCGAAGTTTTCGGGCTTCAGCCCAAGAAAATCACCGCGCTCGACCGAACCCATGCCTGCATTGTTGACGAGACAGTCGATGTTGCCGAACTCTTGCAGCACGGCGGCAACCGTCGCCTCATGGGTTTCGACGGCAGCCAGATCGCTTTCAAAGAAAGCCACTCGTCCGCCAAGCTCGCGCAATTCATGGATGACCGCATCGTCACGTTCGCGGTCGGTAATCGCCAGATCGAAACCCTTGGCGGCAAGCGTGCGGGCAATGCCAAGCCCGATCCCGCGCCGCCCGCCAGTTACCAGTGCCACAGGTCTTTGGCGATTCATGCCAGCACCTCCCGGTTCAAATGGTCTGCAACGCGCAAGGCTTGCGCAGCGATGGTCAGCGCCGGATTGACCGCCGCCGATGTCGGCAGGAATGACGCATCCACCACATGGAGATTGGGATGGTCATAGGCGCGGCACCAGGGATCAAGCGGCGCTGTCGCCGGATCATCGCCAATGCGCACCGTGCCGCATTGATGCGACGGTGTGCGCCGGTCGAAGGCCCGCGACAGAACCACCGGAAAGCCCGCTGCCCGCAGTGCGGATTTGAGCTTTTCCACCAGCATCAGATGCGCCTTCCAGTTGCTGCGCACCCAATGCAGAACAATGCGGTCGCCATCCACCGTCACGCGGCTTTCTGGCGACGGCAGGTCTTCGCTCATCGCGTAGAAATCGATTGTGTGTCCGGCAATCCGGTTCAACAGCCATTCCGGCACGCGAGGCATATTGGATTTCAGGATCGCGCCCGACACGCGCCCAAGCAATTGCACATTGCCGAGCGGCGGACCGCCTGCCCCGTCCGACAGATAGTAATCGTTGAAGCCAAAGGTCTTCTGATAGACGCTGTCATTGCGATAGCGCGGATCGAAAGCGATCACGGCACTCGAATTATGGTTCATGAAATTGCGACCGACCTGATCGGAACTGTTCGCCAGTCCTGAGCGCAGCAGAAGTGCCGCCGACTGCACCGCGCCTGCGGATAAAACGACCAGCTTCGGGCGCAGCACCAGCGCCTCGCCGTCCTTCACATAATGCACCGCCGCGATAGTCTTCCCATCCGGACCGGCTTCCAGCCGTGTCACCCGCGCCGAGGTTTCCAGCCGGACATTGGGATGCTTGAGCGCCGCCGCGAGCGGACAGGTTTCTGCATCCATCTTGCCGTCATTGCTGTTTGGATGCGCATCCCACGGCGTTTTTGCCTTGGCGAGCCAGCGGTCAATATCGACCCCCAGCGGCAGCGATGCCGGATGCAAACCCGCTTCCTTCAACCGCGCCCGCACATCGGCAATGGCCGGCTCGTCGCGGATCGCTGGATGGGAATAGGGCTTCGAATGATGCGGCTCTGTCGGGTCATCACCCAATTCACCCCGCACCTGAAAAGCTGCTCGGCGCGGCTATACCACGGTTCCAGCTCGTCATAGGCAAAAGGCCATGCGGGCGATACACCTTCCAGATGCGCAAGCTCCTCAAAATCCTCGCGCCGATAGCGCACCAGCACTGCGCCATAGAATTTGGAATTGCCGCCGACATTGTAATAGTTGCCGGGATTGAATGGCGTACCGCTGGTCTCGTACCAGAACTCCTTCGGGCGAAAGAAGCCTTGTTGGAAAATGGCACGCGGGTCGCGGTTTTCCGGCCTGTCCGGGAGATGCTCCCCGCCTCAAGAATGAGAATGTCGGCACCCGACGCGGCAAGACCGGCGGCCATTGTCGCGCCGCCGATACCCGATCCGATGATGACGATATCCGGCTGTCCTCCCAAAGCCGTCACTCCTTATTTTCCTTGTGGCATCCACCAGCCGGTGCGCGCGCCGATATGCATATTGAGCGTCTTGGTTTCGGTGTAATCCTCCACCGCATGACGACCCAACTCGCGGCCCAGACCCGACTGGCGATAACCGCCGAAAGGCAGTTCCGGCGTACCGTCCATGAAAGTGTTCATCCAGACCGTACCGGCGCGCACCTTGCGCCCGATGCTCATGCAGGTATCGAAATCGCGGCTCCACACACCGGCTGAAAGCCCGTAATCAACCGCGTTGGCAATGGAGATCGCCTCATCCACCGTATCGAAGGACAGGACCGACAGGACAGGACCGAACACTTCTTCACGCGCCACGGCCATATCGGCTTTCACACCCGCAATGATGGTCGGTCCCATATATTGGCCAAGGCCGAGATCCAGCACGTCGCCGCCATGGACAATTGCAGCGCCCGCCTTCTTGGCCTGATCGACATAGGCGCCAACCTTGCTCAGATGCTGCGGCGTGATGATCGCGCCAACCTGCGTGGTAACGTCCAGCGGGTCGCCAACGATCACCTTTTCGACAGATCGGCAACGCGCCTGACAATCTCATCGACAATCGAGCGATGCACGATGAGTCGCGAACCGGCATTGCAGCACTCGCCTGCATTGAACCAAGCGCCGAACACGGCGGCATCGATAAACGCATCCATATCCGCATCCGGGAACAGGATTTGCGGGTTCTTGCCGCCAAGTTCCAGCGATACTTTTTCAGCGTTTGCGCCGCATTGGCCATGGTGAGCTTACCCACGCCAGTTGAACCGGTAAACGACACCATGTCGACATGCGGATGCGTGCTCATATGCTGGCCGACATCGGCCCCGTTCCGGTGACGATGTTGACGACGCCATCCGGCACGCCTGCCTCGGCCAGAATTTCACCAAGCACCAGCGTCGATCCGGAGGTGAGTTCCGAAGGCTTGACGACCGCCGTGCAACCTGCCGCCAGCGCGAAAGGCAGTTTCTGCCCGACGATCAGGAACGGAAAGTTCCACGGCGTGATGATGGAGACAACGCCAATCGCCTCACGCAACACGACACCCAAAGTACCGTCGCCCAAAGTATTGTAGCTTTCGCCATGCAGATCACGCGCAAGCGCTGCCGCATAGCGCCAGATATCCACGGAACCGGCAATCTCGCCGCGCACCTGACTGATCGGCTTTCCAGCCTCAATCGCGTCGAGATAGGCGAGCTCTTCTGCCCGTGCCTCAATCAGATCGGCAGCTTTCAGCAGAACCAGCGAGCGCTGCGATGCCGTTTTGGACGACCAGCGCCCATCATCGAAAGCCTTGCGCGCAGCTGCTACGGCGCGTTCCACATCCGCCTTGTTGCCAGCGGGATAACGGCTGACCGTGACACCATGACCGGGAGCCACGCGCTCGATGCTGCCGCCGCTCTGGCTTTGCACCCATTGGCCATCGATCAGCATGGAGAATTCGCGGACTTCCAGCCCGGTCAACGGCTGCGGTTTTACGACTACGCTCATCACCATTTTCCTTCAAAATTTGCTTCGCGCTTTTCGGTAAACGAGCGCACGCCTTCTTTCAGATCGCCGGTCTTGGCAACCAGAATGGAACCCAGCGCCTCGACGGCGGTTCCATTGTCCTCGCCATTGGCGACGGACAGCATCAGTTTGGAAATTTCCAGCGCAGCCGGTCCGCGCTTGGCCACCCGCGCCGCATAATCCTGCGCCGCCTGCAAGACTGTACCCGTTTCCACAACGGCATCGACCAGCCCATGCGACAGCGCTTCTTCGGCTGTAAACATTTCGCCGCCCAGCACCATGCGCCGCACGATCTGCGCACCGAACCGGCGCACAAGACGCTGTGTGCCCGACCAGCCGGGGATCATGCCAAGCGAGGTTTCCGGCAGGCCGATTTTTGCCTGCTTTTCCACAATGCGGATATCCGCGGCCCCTGCCAGTTCCAGACCGCCGCCCAGCGCATGACCATTCATCGCCGCAATCAGCGGCACACGCAAAGTCGCCAGACGCTCAAATACGCGATGCCCATAACGCACCCACGCATGGCCGAATTCTGCCGGTTCCATGCCGCCCCAGGCCTTGATGTCGCCGCCTGCGGAAAAGGCTTTGCCCTCGCCGGTCAGGATCGCAACCCGCACGATGCTGTCCGCTTCCACCCGATCACAGGCCACAGACAATTCCTGCAACAGCTCGATATCAAACGCATTGAGCTTTTCGGGCCGCCTGATCGTCATGACGGCGATGTGGTTCTCAATCGAGATTTCTATCCGATCAGCCATTTACGCCTCCAGCTTTCGCGCCGGTTTCTGTGGCAATTCAAGCCCAATCGGCTCTTCGCGGAACAGCGCTTCATCCATGATCTTGAGCTTGTCAGAAACGATCAGCGGAAACTCGGATTGATCGAGAATATGCGCCTGCAAATCCACACCCGGCGCGATCTCGGTGAGTACAATGCCTTGCGGCGTCAGCTTCAACACCGCACGTTCCGTGACATAGGTAATGTCCTGTCCCTGCGCGACACCGCGCGGGCCAGAAGGTGACATGCTCGACCTCTTTAACAAGCTTTTTCAGCTTGCCTTCCTTCTCGATCACCAGCTTGCCGTCAGCGACCGACAATTTCGCCCCTGCATTGAACATGCCGGAAAAACGATCTTCTTGGCTCTTGCAGTAATATCGACAAAACCGCCAGCCCCTGCAGTCACATGCGGACGGAATGACAGCTTCGACACATTGACCGAGCCATCGCGCCCGATCTCAAGGAAGGAGAGCAGCGAGGCGTCGAAGCCCGCACCCTGGAAATAGGTGAACTGATAGGGCGACGGCATATAGGCGTCGGCATTGGAGGCGCAGCCAAAGGCAAAATCCAGCAGCGGCACCCGCCGACAGCGCCCTGCTCGATCACCCATGTCACGGCGCCATGCAGGCCTTCTTCCAGCAGAATGCGCGGCACATTGGCGGAAATGCCAAAGCCGAGATTAACCGCGCTGCCCGCCTGCAATTCCTGCGCGACACGGCGCGCAATCGCCTTCTGAATATTGAATTCAGCCAACCGGAACGTATCCAGCGGACGGAAAATCTCGCCCGAAATCGCCGGATCGTACAGCGTCTGCGTCGTCTGCTTCTGATCGGGATCAACCACGATATAATCGACCAGAACGCCCGGCACGCGCACGTCATGCGGCTTCAGCGTGCCTTCCTTGGCGATGCGCTTCACCTGCGCAATGACGATGCCGCCATTGTTGCGCGCAGCCAGCGCCTGATCCAGACCGCCGAGATAAGCGCCCTCGTGCTCATAGGTGAGATTGCCCCGTTCATCCGCCGTCGTCGCGCGAATAATCGCCAATTGCGGGATGATGGAAGGGAAATAGAGCCAGTCCTCGCCCTCGAAGCTGACATGTTTCACGACCGGCGCCTCACGCGCCTTGTCATTCATCGCCGTGCCCTGACGCTTTGGGTCGACAAACGTATCGAGCCCCACCTTGGTCAGCACGCCGGGGCGCTTGGCGGCGGCCTCGCGATGCATGTCGAATAGAATGCCGGACGGAATATTATAGGCCGGGATCTCATTATTGGTGATCATCTGCCAGATCAGCGGCGGCTCGGCGCTGGATGGACCGGACGGATAGGAACCGCCGATGATCTTCTTGAGAAGCCCCTTCTTGGCGATGTAATCGACACCCTTGATTCCGCTCATATCGCCCGCTGCAATCGGATGCAGCGTGGTGATATTTTGGGGTGGCCTGTCTCGTCAAACCGCCTGCCGATGGCTTTCAGCATCAGATCGGGACAGCCGAGACCGCTGGACGAGGAAACCGAAACGACAGCATTGTCGGGGATGAGTGCAGCCGCTTCCGCAGCAGAAATATGCTTGTTCATGGTGTTCAAAGCCCAGATTGAACGGCGGTTGCCTTGCCCGTCTTCGCGGCTTCAAGCACCGCAAGCCCGGTGGCGAGCGACCAGATGCCGTCCTCCAATGTCGCCGAAGGCTGGCCTTTTCCGGCAATCGCATCGTGGAAAGAATGCAAGGCGGTTTCATAGAGATTTTTGTGGTCGAGCGGCAGTTCGTGCTCGCCGTTTTGATCGCGTAGCAGCACCGAGCCGACCGGCTTTTGCGTCATCACATTGCGTGCAATCAGCGAACCTTCACTGCCATGCACCTCGAAGCCGGTTTCGGCATATTTCGTGGTAAAGGCATCATGAAACTGCGCAATCGCGCCGGATGGGAAGCGCAGAACACCCATCACGCCATCTTCCAGACCCGCGCCGCTTAAGCCTCCCTGCTGGCTGAAAGCGACCGCTTCGACCGGGTTTTCACCCAGCACGAAACGCAGCGTATCCGCATCATGCACGGTGATATCGAGGATCACGCCGCCGCCTGCATCAGGGCGTTCAATACGCCAGCCTTGCAGATGCGGCGGCAGGTAAACCGCATGGAAAACGCGGGCACCCAGCACCTTGCCGATCTTGCCTGCAGCAACGGCATCGCGCATGGCGCGGTGGCTGGCCGCATTGCGCAAATGATGGTTGGTGCCTGCCACAACGCCCGCCTCGCGCACGGCTTTCAGCATTTGGTGCGCGTCGCCAATCGTCAGCGCCAACGGCTTTTCACAAAGAATATGCTTGCCCGCATTTGCCGCGGCAATCGCCTGATCGCGGTGCAGTTCATTGGTGGTGGAGATATAGACAGCGTCGATTTCCGGATCGGACAACAGCGCATCAAGGCTCGTCACCGAGCGGCCAATCCCATTATCGCGAGCATAGGTTTCGCCCCGAGCTTCATTGGTGCTGTAAACGGAAACGACTTCGCCGCCGGTGGCGCGAATGGCTCCGATCACCCACTCTTTCGCAATCGTGCTTGCGCCTATAAGGCCCCACTTTGCCATTCGAATTTCTCCTCCGGTTTTCTGAACGGCGCGCCGCAACTTGCGCGCACCGCAAGGCGCACCGCCAGACGCTGCGCCTCCGCCTCCACCCGTTCCGAATTGATCTGTTTGAGCAAAAGCTGCGCCGCACGTTCTCCCAAACCTTGCGGGTCAACAGCCACAGTTGTCAGTGCCGGAACAGCGGTCTTGGCTTCGATCACATCATCGAAGCCCACCACGCCGAAATCGCGTCCTGGCTCGAGATTTGCAGCGCGTAAACCATCGCAAACGCCAAACGCCACCGCATCATTGAAACACACCGTGGCCGTTGGCTTGGCACCCAGCAGCAACATGAGCTCGACCGCTTCCACACCGCCCGCCCGCGACGGTGCTGATGGGAAAACCAGCGCCTCGTCAAACACGATGCCAGCCTGCTCCAGCCCCGTGCGATAGCCGGAAACACGCTCGGCAAACACCGCCGTATCCGCATACCCGCCCATGAAGGCGATGTTTCTGTGACCGAGGCCGACCAGATGCTCGATGGCCTTTGCCACGCCGCCGCGATTGTCGGATAAAATGGACGAAACGCCGGAACCCGGCACATCGCGCACCATCTGCACAACCGGCAGACCGCTTTTCGCCAATGGTTTCAGATCACTAGCGTCAGTTCCACGCGCCGGTGAAACAATCAGCCCGGCAATGCCATGTTCGCGCATGGAGGCGATAACTTCGCGCTGCCGATCAATGCTTTCCGCCGTATTGGCAAGAAATTGCACATAGCCCGCAGACTGCATCACGCGGTCCACGCCGACCGCCAGTTCGGCAAAGAAACTGTTGGTCAGGTCATTGACCACAAGGCCGATGATCTTTGACTTCGCCTGACGGAGATTGGCAGCCGAACGGTTATAGACATAACCGAGCTTTTCGATTGCCGCCTGCACTTTCACCCGCGTTTCGGCATGAACCAGCGGACTGCCACGCAGCACCAGCGAGACGGTCGATTTCGACACACCAGCCTCGTGCGCAATGTCGATAACGGTGACGCTGTTCTTGCTCATGGTCGGCTCCGGTTTCGATTACTGATTTAATTGGAACGTTCCAAATCTGTCAAGAGCCAAGAGGAAAGCGGCCTTTCGCCTTGTGTTCGCCACAATTGAAGCCGTTTTCAATGCGTGTTTTTCTGAAAAACTGTTTTCTACGCCAAAACCCACTCAAATCACACTTTTGCCATAATTTATAACCGAATTGCCATTTGGAACGTTCTAAATTAAAAACGGGCATAAGGGACGGAGGAGCAATCATAGGCATGAGCGACCATCAACTGATCTTGCCGGAAGGCAACGGAAGCCTGAGTTCCTACGCGCTGAGCGGCACGCCAACCCCGCGCCCCAAAAGCCCGCCGCAGTTCAATCGCATCGCCTATGCAGCAGCGCATGTGGTTTCCGATCCGCTGAAGGATGCCCGTCCATGGAACGATCCGGCCATAGACTGGGAGGCGACGATGGCTTTCCGGCACCATCTGTGGAGCCTCGGCTTCAGGATCGCGGAAGCGATGGATACGTCGCAGCGCGGCATGGGATTGAACTGGGCGGGCGCGCAGGAACTGATCCGCCGCTCGCTGGCCGAAAGCAAGACCGTGGCAGGTGCCGATCTTGCCAGCGGGGCAGGCACCGATCATCTCGATCCGGCAGAGGCAAAAGCCTTGACGACGTCATCAAGGCTTATGAGACGCAGGCCGCTTTCATTGAAAAACATGGCGGGCGCTTCATCCTGATGGCAAGCCGTGCACTGGCCCGCATCGCCAGATCGCCGGACGACTACATCAAGGTCTATAGCCGGATTCTTGCGCAAGCCCGCGAAAAGGTCGTGCTGCACTGGCTGGGCGATATGTTCGACCCACAGCTCAGGGGCTATTGGGGTTCGGAGAATTTCGAGGACGCGCTTAATACGGTGATCGGCATCATCGAAGCCAATCGCGACAAGGTGGAAGGCATAAAAATTTCGCTTCTGGAGGAGCGCTATGAAATCGCCTTGCGCAACCGCCTGCCGGAAGGTGTTCTCTGTTTCACGGGCGATGATTTCAACTATGCACCGCTGATCGAAGGCGACGGAAACCGGCACAGCCATGCCCTGCTCGGCATTTTCGATGCCGTGGCGCCACAGGCATCGAGCGCTCTGGCGGCGCTGGCAACCGGCGACAATGACCGCTTCCGCGCAATCATCGAGCCGACCGTGCCGCTATCGCGCAAAATCTTTGAAGCACCAACGCAATATTACAAGGCAGGCGTTGTGTTTCTTGCCTGGCTCAACGATCACCAGAACCATTTCACGATGCCAGCCGGAATGCAGTCGGCGCGTGGCATTTCGCATTACGCCGACATTTTCCGCCTAGCCGATCGGGCCAATGTGCTCGACCGGCCAGAGCTTGCCATCCGCCGGATGAAGCGGCTTTTGGCGATTCATGGCATAGAATGAAAATAGGCGGCGGTCTGTTTCACCGCCTGTATTTACGAGTGATTACCGCCAGCCAAGGCCCGGTGCAACATGCTTGAGAATCGACTCGATCACATGCGCGTTGTATTCGACACCAAGCTGGTTCGGCACGGTGAGAAGCAGCGTATCGGCTTCGGCAATCGCCTCGTCCTGGCAAGTTCCTCAATGAGCCGGTCCGGCTCGGCGGCATAAGACCGCCCGAAAACAGCGCGCAGATCTTCCTCGATATAGCCGATGGAATCCTGCTCCTTGCCGCCATTGCCGAAATAGGCCCGGTCGCGATCATCGACCAGCGCGAAGATGCTGCGGCTCACCGAAACACGCGGTTCGCGCGTATGTCCGGCTTCCTTCCACGCTTCGCGATAGGCGCGGATCTGCTTGGCCTGCTGAATGTGCAGCGGCTCGCCTGACTCGTCCTTCTTCAAGGTAGAGCTTTGCAGATTCATGCCAAGCTTTCCGGCCCATATCGCCGTGGCATCCGAGGCAGCCCCCACCAGATGCGATCCCGAAGACCTTCCGAATGCGGCTCGATGCGCAGCAGACCGGGAGGGTTCGGAAACATCGGGCGCGGGTTTGGCTGGGCAAAGCCTTGCCCCTTCAGCGCTTCGAAGAACACCTCGCCATGCTGGCGACCCATATCGGCATCGGTCTTGCCCTCTTCCGGCGCATAACCGAAATAACGCCAGCCATCGATCACCTGTTCCGGCGAGCCACGGCTGATACCGAGTTGCAGGCGCCCCTTGGAAATCAGGTCCGCAGCGCTGGCGTCTTCGACCATATAGAACGGATTTTCATACCGCATGTCGATGACAGCGGTGCCGATCTCGATCTTGCTCGTCTTGGCGCCAATGGCTGCGAGCAGCGGAAACGGTGAGGCAAGCTGGCGCGCAAAATGGTGCACGCGGAAATAGGCGCCGTCCGCGCCCAGTTCCTCGGCAGCAACAGCCAGATCGATCGATTGCAAAGTGCATCGCTCGCCGAACGGGTTCCCGATTGCGGCGACGGCGACCAGTGGCCGAAAGATAGAAAGCCGATTTTCTTCATGATGATGTTCCCTGATTGCGGGCAAAAGATTGGTTCCTGTCCAATATGGCGGCGCGGCGCCGGATTGGAAGGGCGCTGAACACTGACACAGTGTTCAGCGTTCGGTGCCTGCGGCTTTCGCGCATTCCATATGGGCGCTTCCTTCGGATACGTTGACAGTCTATCCGGACCCGATTAAGCCTCAAATCTGGCGGATAAACCTTCAATCTGAGGTTATTGGAGAAAAGGTGTTTGCCGATAAGCAACGCACCAAAACAGGGGAGATTTTCATGCGTTCCATGCTTCTGGCCTTGCTGGCCGCAACGGCCATTGCCACCTCGGCACAGGCAAAAGACGTCACCGTCGCCGTAACCGCCATTGTTGAACATCCGGCGCTGGACGCCGCGCGCGACGGCGTGAAGGATGCGCTGGCCGAAGCAGGCTACAAGGAAGGCGAAAACCTCAAATTCGTCTATCAGTCCGCGCAGGGCAACCCGGCCACCGCCGCACAGATCGCCCGCCAGTTCGTCGGCGAAGGCCCCGATGTGATCGTTCCGATCTCTACGCCGTCGGCGCAGGCTGTCGTTTCGGCAACTCGTGATATTCCAATCGTCTTCACCGCCGTTTCCGATCCGGTCGGCGCACAGCGTCAAGGATATGGCAAAGCCCGGCGGCAACGTAACCGGCCTTTCCGACATGTCGCCGGTGGCAGAGCATATCAAGCTCATCAAGGAAGTGATGCCGAACATCAAGAAGCTCGGCTATCTCTACAATTCCGGTGAAACCAATTCCGTGTCGCTGCTGGCCGCACTGAAGGAAGCCGCTTCCGCCGAAGGCATCGAAATCGTTGAATCGGCAGCCACCAAGTCGGCTGAAGTCCAGGGGCAGCGCGCGCCCTCGTCGGTCGTGCGGACGCCATGTATGTTCCGACCGACAACACCATCGTTTCAGCTCTGGAAAGCGCCGTCGGCGTTGCCGAGGAAAGCAAGCTGCCGCTCTTCACCGCCGATACGGATTCGGTCAAGCGCGGCGCACTGGCTGCACTTGGCTTCACTATTACGATGTCGGCAAGCAGACCGGCGCCGTCGTGGTGAAGATCCTCAAGGGCGAAAAGCCGGGCGATATCGCTGTCGACATCGCCAAGGGCACCGATCTCGTCATCAATCTTGGCGCCGCCAAGAAGATGGGCGTCGAATTCCCGCAGGCTGTTATCGACCGCGCTACCAGCAAGATCGACTGATCGGGCCTGGAAACTGGATGAGAAAAGGCGGAGCCTCAAAAGGGCTTCGCCTTTTGCTAATGGATTGAATTTGACGTTTGATACCCGTCCGATACAAATCTCGTCTCAAACGTCAAATTCGAAAAATCCACTAGATTCATAAAGTTATTAGTGGTCCTTTTGCTTCCGACATTGGCCCAGCGCTCATATCCAAGGGATGCAAATGTCGGAATCAGACCACTAAAGCGCATCCCGAAAAGTGGGAACCGGTTTTCGGATAAGATGCGTGTTAAGGATAGATAGAGCATTTCCAACAGCAGAAATCAGGCAGAAATGCTCTATGTTGCAATTGCCCCACAAAGTGCCGCATTTCGAGGCTTGCCGGCAATATTGCTTGCGTACTGGAACTTGTGGGTTGTATCCCCTGAGATATAAAGCCGCAAAATGCGGTTTCGCATAAACAACCGGGGAATGGTCTGACGCAGCTCGATGGCTGGCAGGCGAACTCAAATCAAAACCGGTCGTGACTGAAGCTGGCCGCGTGGAATCGCCGGGACTTCCGGTTTCCACAACGCCGATGATCGATGCCGCGTTGAAGCGGCGATCTTTCATTTTGGTCGCGGCGAGAAACAAGGAATGACATTGTGAGTCAGATCGCCTTCTGGGGTGCGGTCGAATTGGGCCTCGTCTTCGCATTTGTAGCCATCGGCGTCTATCTGGCGTTCCGCGTCCTCGATTTCCCCGATCTGACGGTTGACGGTTCGTTTCCGCTGGGTGCTGCCGTTACCGGCGTATTGATTATTGCGGGCGTGAATGCCTGGCTGGCTGCTGCCATCGCCATGGTCGCGGGCGCAGCCGCGGGGCTTGTGACCGCAACATTGAACGTGCGCTTCAAGATCCTCAATCTCCTCGCCTCCATCCTGACCATGATTGCGCTGTTCTCGGTCAATCTGCGCGTGATGGGGCGCCCCAATATCGCGCTCATCAATCAGGACACCATGCTGACGCCGTTCTTCGGCCACGGCATTCCCGAATATTATGTGCGTCCGCTGTTCCTCTTCGTTCTGGTCGCCATCGCGGTGTTCGTCGTCTGGCGCTTTCTGGAAAGCGATATGGGGCTTGCCATGCGTGCGACCGGCGCCAATCCGAGAATGGCGCGCGCACAGGGCGTCCGCACCGACCGGCAGATCTATCTCGGCATGGCGCTTTCAAACGCACTGGTGGCGCTCGGCGGCTCTCTCTTCGCACAGACAAACGGCTTTGCCGACGTGACCTCGGGCGTGGGCACAATCGTGGTTGGCCTTGCGGCGGTCATCATCGGTGAAACCTGCTGCGCAGCCGCTTCATTCTGGTGATCCTGATCGGCTGTGTGCTTGGCTCGATCATCTATCGTATCGCCATCCAGCTCGCACTTTCGAACGGCGATGTTGTCGGCCTGCAGGCGTCCGATCTCAACATTGCGACGGCCCTTCTCGTCACCTTCGCCCTGATATTGCCGCGCCTGCGCCGCGGAGGAGCATCCTCATGATCGAACTCTCCAATCTTGATGTCGTGTTCGGTCGCGGCACCCCGCTCGAAAAGCAGGTTCTCAACAAGATCAACCTGACCATGGACAAAGGCTCCTTCGTCACGGTCATCGGATCGAACGGCGCCGGCAAATCGACGATGCTGGGCGTTCTCGCAGGCGATGTGATCCCGACCGCCGGCAAGGTGGTCATCAGCGGCAAGGATGTAACCCGCAAGTCCACAGCCGACCGCGCCGGTCTCGTCGCCCGTGTGTTCCAGGACCCGCTGGCAGGCAGCTGCGGCACGCTGACAATCGAGGAAAACCTGGCACTGGCCGCTTCACGCGGCAAGAACCGCGGCCTCACCCACGCACTCAATTCGAACCGTCGCGCATGGTTTAGGGAGCGCGTGGCAAGCCTCAATCTGGGGCTGGAAAATCGCATGCACGACCGCATGGAGCTGCTTTCCGGCGGGCAGCGTCAGGCTCTGTCGCTCATCATGGCGACGCTTTCCGGTTCGGAAGTTCTGCTGCTCGACGAACATACCGCAGCGCTTGACCCCGGCATGGCCGAGTTCGTCATGGAACTGACGCGCACGCTCATTGCCGAGAACAAGCTGACCGCCCTGATGGTAACCCATTCCATGCGGCAGGCGCTCGATTATGGCGACCGCACGATCATGCTGCATGGCGGCAAAATCCTGCTCGACGTGACCGGCGACAAGCGCAAGACGCTGGGTGTCGAAGACCTTATCGAAATGTTCCGCAAGGTACGCGGCCAGACACTCGACGATGATGCGCTGCTGATCGAATAGGTTTTGCAAACAGCTTTGTTTCACAGCCGTCGTTCAGTTTTGAGCGGCGGCTGTTTCGTTTGCGGGCGAATTGCGCTAGAGCATTTCCAGCAAAAGTGTGAAACGGTTTTGCGTTTGGAAATGCGGAAAAGACAAAGAGATAGAACGGTTCCAACGATTCCGTTAAAACAGGAACCGTTCTAGTGAAATTCCATGGCGCAGAAGAAAGCAAACGAAGTCGATAGTTTTCTGGCAAGACCGACGAGCTCGTTCCCGGTCGTGCTGCTTTACGGCCCCGACAAGGGGCTGGTGAGCGAGCGTGCGCGCCGTTTTGCCGAGGCAAGCAAATTGCCGCTGGATGACCCCTTTGCCGTCATTCGCATGGAAGCGGACGAGATCGAAGCCGATCCGGCGAAACTCGCAGACGAGGCCCGCACCATCTCCATGTTCGGGGCCAGCGCCTGATCTGGATCAAGAATGCCGCGGGCCAGAAGAAGCTGGCCGAAGCGGTCAAGCTGCTTGCAACCGAGCCGCCCCATGAAACATTCGTCCTTGTCGAAGCGGGCGATCTCAAGAAGGGTGCGGGTTTACGCAGTGCCGTCGAGAACGCTTCGGCGGGCATGGCCCTGCCCTGTTATTCGGATGATAGCCGCGGCATTGATGGCGTCATCGACGATGTTCTGGCCGAATGGAAGATGCAGATCACGCTCGATGCGCGCCAGCTTCTGCGCGCAAGTCTCGGCGGTGACCGTCTTGCCACACGCGGAGCTCGAAAAGCTCTGCCTCTATGCGCGCGGCAAGGAGCGGATCGATATCGATGACGTGCGCGAGGCGGTCGGTGATGTTGCCGGTCTTTCCACCGACGAGGTGATCGATGCGGTTCTTGCCGGCGATCTTCCGCGCTTTGAAGTCTCCTTCGACCGCATCGTGAAATCCGGCACCGCACCCTTTCTGCTGCTCAACACGGCGATGCGTCAGTTTCAGCAGATACAAACCTTGCGCCATATCGCTGATACCGATCGTAAAAGTGCATCCGTCGTTGTAGCGGCGGCTCGTCCACCAATCTTTTCAACCGCAAAAGCTCATTGAAAATGCCGTGAGTCGCTGGACGGGAGAAAGCCTCGCGCGCGTTATGGAGCGCCTGCAGCGCGCTGTTCTTGAAAGCCGCCAGAATGCGGCCCTGAGCGTCCCCATCATTCGCCAATGTTTGCTGGCAATCAGCGTTGAATCGCTGCGGAATGCCCGTCGATAATAGAAGTCACTTCAAGTAATAAAGAATAAACTCGCCGCACCTCATAGCGGCGAGTTACTATTGTCTCTATATAATTCCGAATATCAGCTCTGGAGACGACGGCAAATTTCGTCAAGTTGCTCAAGAGAACTATAGCGTATCTTGACCTCACCGCCACGATCACGGTGATTGATATCAACTTTCATGCCAGTAACATCCGAAAGCAGCTTTTCAAGCGCTTTGGTGTCAGCATCTTTCTCGATAGGCCCTGCTTTACCGGGCTTGGCTTCGACACCGCCACGGGCCTCTGCCTGCGCGAGCGCTTCCACCTGTCGTACAGACAGACCGTCCTTGACGATCCGTTCCGCGAGCGCAGTCGGATTTTCCATCGTGATGAGGCTTCGGGCGTGACCTGCGGAAAGCGCACCGTCGACAATGAAATCCTGCACGGGTTGCGGCAGTTTCAACAGGCGCAGCGTATTGGCAACATGGCTGCGGCTTTTACCGATCACCTGCGCCAGATCATTCTGCGTATAGTCATGATTATCGATAAGCTGTTGATATCCCAGCGCTTCTTCAACTGCATTCAGGTCGGCGCGCTGCACGTTTTCAATAATCGCAATCTCAAGCGCAACACGATCATCCACGTCCCGAACAATAACCGGGATCGTGTCGACACCGGCTCGCTGCGAAGCGCGCCAGCGACGTTCACCGGCAATCAGCTCGAAGCGATCCGGCTGACCTGGTGCCGGTCGCACGACGATTGGCTGCACAACGCCATGTTCCTTGATCGACTGCGCCAGATCTTCCAATTCCGCCTCGGAAAACATGCGACGCGGATTGCGCGGATTGCGTGTCACAAACTCAATCGGAAGATTCCGCTCGATAGGAACAGGTGCCTTGCGCTCTTCGACAGGGCGGTCGATTTCACCGATCAGCGCCGCTAATCCGCGGCCAAGGCGCTTTTGAAGGATCGTCATTCATCGTTCGGCTTATTCCTGAATTGTTTCGTCGTCGAATCGATTGGTTTAAGCGGCCTGCAATTGTCGCTCACGCTGGATAACTTCCGATGCGAGTTGCAAATAGGCCTGACTTCCGGCGCATTTCAGATCGTAGAGAATAGCCGGTTTTCCATGAGATGGTGCTTCAGATACGCGCACATTACGCGGAATGACAGTGCGATAGACTTTCTCACCCATGAAAGCACGAACATCATCCACCACTTGTGCGGCGAGATTGTTGCGGCTGTCAAACATGGTCAGCACGATGCCTTGGATCGACAGCTCGGGATTGATCGATGACCGCACCTGATCGACAGTCTGCAAAAGCTGGCTCAAACCTTCCAATGCAAAGAACTCGCATTGCAGCGGTACCAGTACGGAATCGGCTGCAGCCATTGCGTTCAACGTCAGAAGATTGAGCGATGGCGGGCAATCCACAAGCACATAGGAAAAACGCTCGGACACACCGGAATCAAACCGCAGCGCATCGCGCAAACGGCGCGTGCGATCAGCTGACTGCGCTATTTCCATTTCAATGCCAAGAAGATCCAATGTCGATGGCACGATATGGAGATTTGGAACATCGGTCGCCATCGCCGCATCGGGAACCGAAGATTCCTGCGTCAGCACATCATAGGAAGACAAGGGCCGATTGCGACGATCAATACCCAAACCGGTGCTGGCATTGCCTTGCGGATCGAGATCGACGATCAATACCGTCTCACCGATTGCGGCCAGGGCCGTAGCCAAATTGATGGCGGTGGTCGTCTTGCCCACACCGCCCTTCTGGTTTGCAATGGTTATGATTCTGGACATTTTGTTCATTACCGTCGCCTTGCTGCTGCCCGCCCCTTCGAAATTTCCAGCCATCAGACAAATTTACGCCGAAGATTGGTGATTTCGAGTATGACCGAAGCCTGATCGATAGCACTTTGATGTTGTATCAGATCGAAACTCCAACCGACACGGCTTTCATCGATCTCGCGCTGGTAATCCCGACCTTTTGGAAGAGAGCCTTGGCGCCATTGGTCAGCCACGGCTCTGCCAGACCGAAAAGATCGTTCAGCGATGCCAATGCACGCGCCGTAACCACTTGAGGTGTTTCGATTTTTCCCACATCGCTTCAATGCGGGCGGAATGAACACGTGCCGGTACACGCAAATGCCCGGCTGCAGTGCGCAAAAATGCTGCCTTTTCCCGGCGCTTTCAATAAGATCGATGGCGCCACCGGGTTGGTCAGCGAGGAAACAGGCCGTCACAATGCCCGGAAACCCGCCGCCCGAGCCAATATCCAGCCAATGTCTGGCATCGCTTGCCAGGGGAAGAGCTGGGCGCTATCCAGAATATGACGGGTCCACAACTCGTTCAGGGTCGAGGGCGACGCGAGATTAATCGCCTTCGACCATTTACGAAACAGTTCTTCAAAGGCAATCAGGCGGTCCGCTGTTTCACGTGAAACAGCGGGAACGATTGCTTTCAAACTTGCAAAGTGTCTATCGGCACTCATGCAGCGCCCTGCTCTTCAGACAATTCCGATGCAGCACGATGACGATATCCAAACTTCTTGATCTGTGCGATAAGAAGTGCCAGTGCTGCCGGTGTCATCCCGTCAACACGCTGTGCTTCGGCAATCGTTTCCGGCTTGCGTTGCTTGAGCTTGTGCTTCAACTCGTTGGAAAGACCAGATATTCCGTCAATATCCAAACCCGCCGGAATAAGCAGTTGCTCCTCACGCTCCATCACAGCGATATCGCTCTTCTGCCGATCCATATAGACCGCATATTGAGCTTCGATCTCCAATGCTTCCCGCGTTATCGGATCGATAGTTTCGAGCTCAGGCCAGATCGGCTTCAACCGATCCAGATCGATTTCCGGATAGGACAAAGGTCATAGGCTGAACGGCGCACACCATCCTGATTAAGACGCAGATCATAGCGACCGGCCAGATTGGGTGTGATCGTCAGTGACTGCGCCAATGACCGCGCCTTAGCCAGAGCCGCCTCGCGTGCTTCAAAGCGTTCCTTGCGCGCCTGCCCCAGTATGCCGAGTTTATCGGCCAAGGGCGTCAGGCGCTGATCGGCATTATCCGCACGAAGCGACAGACGGAATTCTGCACGCGAGGTAAACATGCGATAGGGCTCGCTGACACCGCGTGATGTCAGATCATCGACCATGACACCAATATAGGCTTCCGTGCGCTGAATGATGACCGGCTCACCACCCGATGCGCGGCGCGCGGCATTGATGCCGGCGAGCAACCCTGGGCACCCGCTTCTTCATAGCCGGTCGTACCGTTGATCTGCCCGGCCAGAAACAGACTGGTAACTTTCCGGGTTTCAAGGCTGCGCTTCAACTCGCGCGGATCGATGAAGTCATATTCAATCGCATATCCGGGCTGCAGCATGACCGCCTTTTCGAGTCCCGGTATGGTCTTCAATATGTCGAGCTGTACGTCTTCGGGAAGCGATGTCGAAATACCGTTAGGATAGACAGTATCATCATCCAGTCCCTCCGGTTCGAGGAAGATCTGGTGCCCGTCGCGATCACCGAACTTGACGATCTTGTCTTCCACTGACGGGCAGTAACGCGGACCAATCCCTCGATAGAGCCCGAATACATCGCGGAGCGATGCAAATTGCTCGAATGATCGCGTGGGTTTCTGGCGTCGTGCGCGTAATACCACAATCGATCTGCGGCGTGGTGATGCGATCCGTCATCAGGGAAAAGGGATTGGTTCTTCATCAGCCGACTGCATGTCGAGGCTCTGCCAATCGATGGTGCGTCCGTCCAGCCGTGGCGGCGTGCCTGTCTTGAGACGACCAAGCGCGAAGCCAAAAGATGTCAATCGTTCGGAAAGACCGAGCGCTGGCTTTTCACCCATCCGCCCAGCCGGTATCTTCTTCTCCCCAATATGGATCAAGCCGTTGAGAAACGTGCCGGTCGTCAAAACGACAGCACCACATGTCAGGGTTCGCCCATCGGACAGAACAACCCCGCTGATGCATCCGTCTTCTTCCAGAAAATCCTGCGCACCGCCTTCCACCACAGTCAGATTATCCTGTGCGGCAATCATCTTCTGCATGGCAAGCCGATAAAGCTTGCGGTCAGCCTGGGTTCGAGGGCCCCGGACGGCGGGCCCTTGCGGCGGTTAAGCAAACGAAACTGAATGCCTGCCTCGTCGGCCACACGCCCCATCAAGCCATCAAGTGCATCGATTTCGCGCACAAGATGGCCCTTGCCCAATCCACCGATAGCAGGGTTGCAAGACATAATGCCAATAGTATCAAAGCGATGTGTAACAAGCGCGGTCTTGGCACCGGCGCGCGCAGCTGCAGAAGCAGCCTCGCATCCCGCGTGGCCACCGCCGATTACAATAACATCAAAGACTGTGGCTTCGGTCGAACTCATTTGGTTCATCCTGACGCAACTCGAATCCGTTTCTGAAAGATGTCTCTTTGCCACGAATGGGTTTGAAACGGAAGATCAAATTGACCAGTTGCGCGATCAAATCTCGTCGACAGCTCGACTCATGAATGAGAGAGGAGTCAATCACCCCGGCGAGATTCCACAGATGTTTCACGTGAAACAATCCTCAACACAGATCATTCCATGTTTCACGTGAATCATTTCCCGATGCAGAACTGGGAGAAGATAACGTCGAGAATCTCCTCCACATCCACATCCCCGGTGATGCGTCCGAGATACTGCGATGCCAGTCGCATGTTCTCAGCGCGGAGTTCAAGCGGAAGATTTGTCCCGTTTATAGCCTTGTCGATTTCAGCAACAGTAGATCGCAGAAGATTGATATGCCTCTGCCGTGTGGGAACAGCATCCTCAATCTGGCCGATCTGCGCTTCAGCAAAGCTCTGGAGTGCATTCAGCAATCCATTCAATCCCTGACCGGTTTTCGTCGAGATGCGATAGGACCAGTTATCAGAAGGCCCACTCTTCAGATCAGCCTTCGTCCCGATTTTCCATAACACTGCTGATGTTTCATCCGGCGTGACCTCAATGGGATCGCTCATATCCTCCAGCAGCAAAACCAGATCCGCATCCGCCATACGTGCGCGAGCGCGTTCGATTCAATTTTCTCGACGGAACTTTGGGTTTCGCGCAAACCCGCAGTGTCCGTGACATAAACCGGGATGCCGCCCAGATCGAGTTTGACTTCCAGAAGATCGCGAGTCGTACCCGCCTCTTCCGAGATGATTGCTACTTCGCGACCGGCCAGAAAGTTCAACAGGCTGGATTTACCGGCATTCGGCGCACCAACGATCACGACATGCAGCCCGTCGCGCAGCATCGAAGCACGCTTGCCGCTCGCTATATGGTTTTCGATCTCTCTCTCCAACAGTGTCAGCGATTGCCACACCTGGTCCGACACCGAACCCGGCACGTCACTTTCATCAGCGAAGTCCAGTTCCGCTTCGATGAAGGCACGCGCGCGCAACAATCGCTGACGCCATTCCGTGTAGAGTTCGCGCTGCGCACCCGACGCGACCTGTAAAGCAAGCCGCCTCTGTCCCTCGGTTTCTGCCGCGATCAGATCTGCGAGACCTTCAGCAATGGTCAGGTCCATCTTGCCGTTGGAAAAGCGCGTCTCGTAAACTCTCCGGCTTCCGCAATACGACAACCGGGAAGCTCTCCCATTTCAGACAAGAGCTTTTCGACAACCGCTTTACCACCGTGCAAATGAAATTCGGCACAATCCTCCCCGGTAAAACTGTTCGGCCCAGGAAAAGAGTACAAGTCCGCGATCGATCGGATTACCATTTCGGTCACGGAACAGCTTATAGGCTGCATATCGCGGCGGCGGCACGGTCCCAATTATTGTTTCGAGAACGAATCGAACTTTCGGACCGGAAATGCGTAAGACGGCAACACCGGACGGCAGACGCCCGCTCGATAAAGCAAAATCGTATCTTGAAGGGAAGCGATCTCGCTCATTCCATTTCCTGACCTATAATCATAAGGGAAGCAGCTGAATATTGCTGAAGGAATGGCATATTCATTCGCGCCGTGAAAGAAAAGCTTTATGACAGAGTTAGACCGGAAAAGCCTCGCTGACAGCAACCGCCTCGCCGAAGAGCCGAGCGCCTATCTGCGCCAGCATGCCGAGAATCCCGTGCATTGGCAGCCGTGGGGCAAAGATGCACTCGATGCTGCGAAAGAGCTCGACCGGCCCATTCTGCTTTCCGTCGGTTATTCCGCCTGCCACTGGTGCCATGTCATGGCGCATGAGTCCTTTGAAAATCCAGATGTGGCGGAAGTGATGAATGCCTTGTTCGTCAATGTGAAGGTGGACCGCGAGGAACGGCCCGACATAGACCAGATCTATATGGCAGCACTCGGAGCGATGGGGCAACAGGGGCTGGCCGCTTACCATGTTTCTGAGGCCGGATGGCAAGCCTTTCTGGGGCGGCACCTACTTCCCCACACAAGCGCCACAACATGCCCGGCTTTGTCGATGTGCTGCATGCGGTCAATAATCTCTGGCATAAGGATAAAGAGAAAATTAACCATAATGCCGATGCCGTCTTCGATCATCTGGAAGGCCGTCTGGCAGCGCAGATCGCCGCGGTGACAAACGAAGTGGAGCGATTTGACGAGATCGCAACGCGCATCAACAGCCTGATTGATCCGGTCCGAGGCGGCATAGAAGGAGCGCCCAAATTCCCGAACGCGCCCTTCATGGACAATCTCTGGCTCTCCTGGCTCTACAGCCGCGATGAGACGCATCGCAACAATTTCCTCCTGTCGCTCAGGGTTATGCTCCAGGGCGGGATTTACGATCATCTGGGCGGCGGGCTTTGCCGCTACTCCACCGATGCCAACTGGCTGGTGCCGCATTTCGAGAAGATGCTCTATGACAATGCGCAATTCATTCGTCATGCGACCTATGCTTTCGCAGAAACCGGCAATGATTTGTTTCGTCTGCGAATCGAAGAGACCATCGATTGGCTGGTCCGGGAAATGCGCCTGTCTGACGGCAGTTTCGCGTCCAGTCTCGATGCCGATAGCGAAGGTGAGGAAGGACGGTTTTACGTCTGGAGCGAACCGGAAATCGATCAGGCGCTTGGCGACGATAGCAAAGCCTTCAAGGACTATTATGGCGTCACAGCAAGCGGAAACTGGGAAGGCCGGAATATTCTGAACCGCCTTCATGCGGTCAATGATGATGCGATCCTGCCCCAATGATAGAAGCGTTACGGCAGAAGCGCTTGCGCGTCGTGAATTGCGGGTACGGCCCGGACGCGACGAGAAAGCCCTGACCGACTGGAACGGCCTTGCTATCCGGGCATTGGCCGAAGCAGGTCGGAGCTTTGGGAGGCAGGACTGGATCGATCTTGCAATCAGTGCCTATCGCTCCACAGTAAGCAGCTTTCGGGATGGCCGCATCGCGCATTGCCGTATGGAGAACTCGCTTCTCTACCCTGCCCTTTCGACCGATTATGCTTCGATGACCAATGCAGCCATTGCTCTTTATGAAGCAACGAGCGAACAGGCTTACATCGATGACGCATTGAAGTTCAAGAAGGCGCTCGACGACAGTCACCGCGATGATGCCGGTAACTATCGTCTATCCGCGCTGGACGCCGACGACGTCATCCTGCACGCCTATGGCGACTATGATGAAGCGATACCGAGCGCGACCAGCCAGATCATTGAAGCACTGACAAGACTGTTTCTGGCGACGGGTAATATCGATCTCTATCAGAGCAATGAGAAGCTGATTGAACAGGCGCTTGGGCGAGCCTTCGCGCAGCAATATGGACAGATTGGAATATTGAATGCGGCGCGCTTCGCAGTCGAACCGCTTTCTCTTGTCGTGGCCACGGAAAACAATAACGGGGAACTTGTTTCTACAGCGAATCGAAATCCCGATCCACGACGTGTGGACAAGTTTGTGCGGTTCGAGGCTGGCAAGACGATAGAACTACCGACCGGAGGAACTACAGAGGCAGCTAATCCATCCGCCTGGTTTTGCAAGGGCCATGTGTGCCTGCCGCCCGTTGAAAGCGCCGATGCATTGCGGCTGCTCCTCGGTAAGACTTCCTGAAACAAGAAGCGCCGCAACGGTTTCCCGTGCGGCGCTTCTCAAACGGTTTGCACCGGGCAATGTTTAGGTATTCATCGAGTCGAAGAATTCCGAATTGCTCTTGGTCTGCTTGAGCTTGTCGATAAGGAATTCGATCGCATCGGTCGTGCCCATCGGCGCGAGGATGCGGCGCAGAACGAATATCTTCTGCAGATCGGCGCGCGGAACCAGCAGGTCTTCCTTACGCGTGCCGGACTTGAGAATGTCCATGGCCGGGAAGATGCGCTTGTCGGCAACCTTGCGGTCGAGCACGATTTCCGAGTTGCCGGTGCCCTTGAATTCTTCGAAGATCACTTCATCCATACGGCTGCCCGTATCGATCAGCGCGGTTGCGATGATGGTCAGCGATCCGCCTTCTTCAATGTTACGCGCGGCACCGAAGAAGCGCTTCGGGCGCTGTAATGCATTGGCGTCCACACCACCGGTCAGAACCTTGCCGGAAGACGGCACGACCGTGTTGTAGGCGCGACCGAGACGGGTGATCGAGTCGAGCAGGATCACAACGTCGCGACCATGTTCGACGAGGCGCTTGGCCTTTCGATAACCATTTCAGCCACCTGAACGTGACGTGCTGCCGGTTCATCGAAGGTCGAGGAAATCACTTCGCCCTTCACCGAGCGCTGCATGTCGGTCACTTCTTCCGGACGTTCATCGATCAGAAGAACGATCAGATAACATTCCGGATGATTTGCGGTGATCGAATGAGCGATGTTCTGGAGAAGTACAGTCTTACCGGTACGCGGCGGCGCGACGATCAGGCCGCGCTGGCCCTTGCCGAGCGGTGCCACCAGATCGATGACGCGTGGTGACAAATCCTTGGAGGTCGGAACCTCCAGTTCCATCTTGAAGCGCTCATTCGGGTAGAGCGGCGTCAGATTGTCGAAGTGAACCTTGTGGCGAATTTTTCCGGGTCTTCGAAATTGATCGAATTGACCTTGAGCAGTGCAAAATAACGCTCGCCTTCCTTGGGACCGCGGATCGGACCTTCGACCGTGTCACCGGTCTTGAGAGAAAAACGACGCACTGCGAGGGTGAAATATAAATATCGTCTGGACCCGGCAGGTAGTTGGCATCGGCAGAGCGCAGGAAGCCAAATCCATCCTGCAGCACCTCGACGACACCCTCGCCGATAATTTCGACGTCCTGGGCCGCCAGCTTCTTGAGGATCGCGAACATCAGTTCCTGCTTGCGCATGGCGCTCGCGTTTTCGACCTCAAGCGTTTCGGCAAAAGCCAGCAGCTCCACCGGTGTCTTGTTTTTAGTTCTTGTAGTTTCATTTCCTGCATGGATGAGGAACTCTTTTAAAATGTAAGGAGAAAATGCAGTTGTTCGGAAGGTGGCCACCTGAACGTCGTGACCGGCATCGAAGGCCTGCTGTCTTGAAGGGAAGAGGCTTTCTACATACTGATTTGCAGCATGCAGAGCAAGTCTCATGTAGGGATAGCGCGAAATTTCTGCAACAGAAAAATGGCAGAAACCCGGCAATCGGGTTTCTTTTGGAGATGCTTTCAGATCAGAACGGCTTAACGATCACCAATATGACGATCAGAATCATCAGAACCGTCGGCACTTCATTGATGATTCGCCAGTGCTTGGCCGAGCGCATATTGCGATCTTCAGCAAAAGCCGCGTGGATTTTGCCAGATAGCCGTGCAGGCCGGACATCAGCACGACCAGCAGCAGTTTTGCATGCAGCCAGCCGCCCTGGAAACCGAAGATTTCCCAGGCCATCCACAGGCCGGCAATCCAGGTCACGATCATGGCCGGATTGATGATGAAGCGCAGCAGCCGCTTTTCCATCACCTTGAAGGTCTCCGATGTTTCGGAACCGGGCTTTGCGGCACAGTGATAGACGAACAGGCGCGGCAGATAGAGCATCCCCGCCATCCATGCGATGACGGCAATGACATGCAGCGACTTGACCCAGAGATAGGCATCGGCTGGATTCACGTGAAACAATGCCCATACGCCGAGCGCCACCACAACCAACGAAACGACAGTGCGTATGGCAACTGCCGATCCGCGATTTTCCGGAGCTGTCTGGCTCATGATTTTCCTCCGCGAATACGGTCGATCATGCGATGCACATTCTCAATCGGTGCCTGTGGCGTGATTCCGTGCCCGAGATTGAAGATCAGCGGGCCCTGGCCGAGACGTTCGAGAATCGTATCCACGCCTTCATCCAGCGCATTGCCGCCTGCCACCACGCGCAGCGGATCGAGATTGCCCTGTATCGCACCTTCTTCCTGAAGGGCGGCTGCAAAGGAAAAGGGAACGGACCAGTCGAGACCAAGGGCATCCACACCGGTCTTTTCGCGATAGCCTGCATAAAGCATCCCTGCCCCTTTCGGGAAACCGATGATGCGCGCCTCCGGATAGACCGCCCTCACCTTCTGGACGATCCGGGCAACGGGCTGGATGCAGAAACGCTCAAAGCAGTTCTCGTCCAGAACGCCGGACCATGAATCGAAAATCTGCACCGCATCGGCACCGGCATCCAGCTGCTCGATGAGATATTCGGCGGAAACATCGGCAAGATCGTTCAGGAGCTTTTCAAAAGCTTCCGGGAAGCGATAAGCGAAAAGACGGGCAGGCGCCTGATCCGGCGTACCATGACCGGCGATCATATAGGTCGCAACGGTCCAGGAGCGCCACAGAAGCCGAGCAGCGTGGTTTCGTCGGGCAACTGCTCCCGCAGCAGCCGAACCGTCTCGTAGACCGGCTCCAGCCTTTTGGCGACGCCTTCCGTCTCAAGCCAGAAAATCTCGTCGGCATCGATCGGCGTCATCAAGGGTCCCTTGCCTTCTTCAAAGCGAAGGTCTCGTCCAAGGGCGTGAGGAATGACAAGAATATCTGAAAAGAGAATGGCTGCATCAAAGCCAAAACGGCGGATCGGCTGAAGCGTTACCTCGACAGCAAGATCGGGCGAATAGCAGAGATCGAGAAAGCTCCCTGCCTTTTTCGTGTCTCGCGATATTCGGGAAGATAACGTCCGGCCTGGCGCATCATCCAGATGGGAGGTGGAAAGACCGTTTCACCGTCAATCACTCTCAAGACTTTGCGCTTCATCTGATTTTTATCCGCCCTGTTGGTTACCTGATCCGGTTTGGTCTGAAGTTATCCAGTCCGGCTCTCATAAAGAAAGGATGATTCAGGAATCTTTTGATTCTTAGAGTCTGTTGGAATCGGGGATTAAGGTCTGTCCCGATTTTCCCCACAGTTCCGAAATTGCCATCTCATCCTGTGCAATCATTCACCGATAGTCTGACCAAATACAATGAAAACTCAATTCCCTCTTTTAATATAAAGGGTTACCAATTGACGCAGTTCATGCTGATTTGTGGAAAAGCTGGGAATTACGACGGGATTTCGTGATTTCATGAGTCTTGTCCACATTTGTTGAAGACCGGTTCGCACATGTTCGCCTGCTGTGGATGACTTGCCAAGTTTCCCACGGCCTGCCATGGCTTGTGGAAGACGTTCGGCCTTTACGCACAGCCGTCAACAGGAGGGCAACAAAACTGTGGTGAGACCGCTTTCCTACTTTCATCTTCATCTGATTTCTGATGCGACGGGAGAGACTCTCCTGGCGGCAGGCCGGGCGGCGGCGGCGCAATATGCCAATGCGCGCGCTATCGAACACATCTATCCGCTGATCCGCACTGAAAAGCAGCTGCGCAAGGTTCTCGAAGGCATCGATGCTGAACCCGGCATTGTTCTCTATACGATTGTCGATCAGAAACTGGCAGCGATCATCGATGAATCCTGCACGGAAATGGGCGTGCCGAGCGTTTCCGTGCTGGAGCCGGTGCTGAACACGTTTCAATCCTATCTCGGTGCGCCGGCTCATCGCCGCGCGAGTGCGCAGCATGTTCTCAATGCCGATTATTTCCGGCGGATCGACGCGCTCAATTTTACGATGGAGCATGATGACGGGCAATTGCCCTACGACATCGAGGAAGCCGACGTCATTCTTGTCGGCATTTCGCGCACGTCCAAGACCCCGACGAGCATCTATCTTGCCAATCGCGGCATCAAGGCCACCAATGTTCCGATTGTACTGGGAATTCCCCTGCCGGAAGTCCTTTTCACGGCGAAGCGGCCGCTGATCGTGGGACTGGTCGCCACCGCCGAACGGATTTCGCAAATCCGCCAGAACCGACCGCTCGGCAATGTGCCGTCGCTGGATACCGGGCTTTATACGGATCGCGTTTCCATCTCGGAAGAACTGGCTTATGCGCGTAATATATGTAATCGGCACGGCTGGCCGATCATCGATGTGTCGCGCCGGTCGATCGAGGAAACCGCAGCTGCCATTCTGGCGCTGCTTCGCGCGCATAGCGAAAAGGGATAAACAAGGATTCCAGCCATGACGGACAAACTCGTTCTCGCCTCCAAAAGCCCCTTCCGTTCGGCTTTGCTGAAAAATGCCGGCATAGAGTTTTCGACAGCAAGCGCGGATATCGACGAGCGCGCGGTGGAAGCCCCGCTTTATGAAACGGGGCTACGCCGGAAGAAGTCGCACAGGTTCTGGCCGAGGCGAAGGCGCTCGACGTGAGCGAGAAGAACCCCGGCGCGGTGGTGATCGGCTGCGATCAGACATTGTCGCTCGGCGACGAGATTTTCCACAAGCCTGCGGATATGGAGGCAGCGCGCCGCCAGCTTCTGAAATTTTCCGGCAAGACCCACCAGTTGAACAGTGCTGTCGTGCTGGTGAAGGACGGCAAAACCCTGTGGCGTCACGTTTCGATTGCCCGCATGACCATGCGCGATCTCGATCCCGGCTTTGTCGGGCGTTATCTCGGTCGTGTGGGCGATATCGCGCTTTCGAGCGTCGGCGCCTATCAGGTCGAAGGACCGGGCATCCAGCTCTTCGAGAAGATCGAAGGCGATTATTTCACGATTGTCGGTCTGCCGCTCTTGCCGCTGCTGGCTGAACTGCGGAAGGAAAAACTGATCGATGGCTAAGAAGGCGTTTGTCACCGGCTTTCCGATAAAACATTCTCGGTCGCCGCTGATCCATGGTTTCTGGCTCAGGGAACTTGGGCTCGACGGTTCTTATGAGGCGATAGAAGTGAAGCCGGAGGATTTCGGCTCCTTTGCTTCGTCGCTTGCTGAAAACGGTTTTGCCGGTGGCAATGTCACCATTCCGCACAAGGAAGCAGCCTATGCTGCCGTGGAAAGTCTGGATGAGGCCGCCAAGGCCATCGGAGCGGTCAATACGCTCTGGCTTGAAAATGGTAGGCTTCATGGCGGCAATACCGATGCTTACGGTTTTGCGGCCAATCTCGATGCATCGGCTCCCGGCTGGGACGATGCAGAAAATGCGCTCGTTCTGGGGCTGGCGGCGCAAGCCGGGCCATTGTTCATGCACTTTTGTCGCGCAGCTTTACGAAAGTCGCCATCGTCAATCGCACGGTGAGCCGGGCGCAAGATCTCGCGGCCCATTTCGGATCGCGTGTCTCGGCGCATGGCTGGGATGAGGCGCAAGATCTGGTTTCCGACGCCGGACTGATCGTCAACACGACATCGCTTGGCATGAGTGGCCACGACGAGCATGAACCATTCCCGCTCGATCTTGGCAGGGCATTGCGAAAGGCAGTCGCGACCGACATTGTCTACGTGCCGCTCAAGACGCCATTCCTGAAAAAGGCCGAAGAAGCGGGGCTGACGACTGTGGATGGGCTGGGCATGCTGCTGCATCAGGCCGTTCCAGGTTTCGAGCGCTGGTTCGGCCAAAGACCGCAGGTGACGAAAGCGCTGCGTGAGCATATTCTGGCAGACATGGCAAAGGCTGGCGCCCTGGTATCTGAATCAAAAGCGTCAGGCCGTCGTGAAAATGGCGATTTTGGAACAGATAGCATGATCGTGCTTGGACTAACCGGCTCCATCGGAATGGGAAAAACAACGGCGGCGAACATGTTCGCCGAAGCCGGTGTGCCGATCTATAGCGCCGACGATACGGTGCATCGGCTCTATTCCGGGCGTGCAGCGCCGCTGATCGAGGCTGCGTTTCCGGGCACTGTGGAAAACGGTGCGGTTGATCGGGAAAAGCTTTCAGCTGCCGTTATCGGAAAACCCGAAGCCCTGAAAAACTGGAAGCCATTGTTCATCCGCTTGTGCGTGAGGAAGAGGAAGCCTTTCGCCGCAGCGCGGAAGAAGCCGGCGCCGCTCTGGCGCTGATCGATATTCCGCTGCTTTTCGAAACCGGCGGCGACAAGCGCGTGGACAAGATCGTGGTTGTCTCCGCCCCTGCCGAGATACAGCGCATTCGCGTGCTTGCGCGACCGGGCATGACGGAAGAAAAGCTCGACGCCATTCTCGCACGTCAGACGCCGGATGCCGAAAAGCGCGCAAGAGCCGATTTCATCATCGATACAAGCGGGAGTTTCGACAATCTGCGCCGCCAGATTCGCGAAATCGTCGCGGAATTGAGTGGAAAGCCTGCGGTCGCGACCGAATAATCGTCGGCGGCGTGCTATAGGTACCAAAGTTATTTCCCGAGAGGTTCTTCAATGCGTGAAATCGTTTTCGATACGGAAACCACCGGCCTGGAAAGGCTCGAGGACCGTGTGATCGAAATCGGCGGCGTGGAACTGATCAACAAGTTTCCCACAGGCCGCACTTTCCATAAATACATCAACCCGCAGGGGCGTCAGGTTCATCCTGAAGCGCTTGCGGTGCACGGTATCAGCAATGAACAATTGTTGGACAAGCCTACATTCGCGGAAATTCTGGACGAGTTCCTGGAATTTTTCGATGGCGCCAAGCTGGTGGCGCATAATGCCATGTTCGACCTCGGCTTCATCAATGCTGAATTGGCGAGGCTTAAACAGGCTGAAATCCAGTCAGAGCGTATCATCGATACATTGGCGCTTGCCCGCCGCAAGCATCCGATGGGGCCGAATTCGCTCGACGCGCTGTGCAAGCGCTATGGCATCGAGAACGGACACCGTACCCTGCATGGCGCATTGCTCGATCCGAGATTCTGGCTGAAGTCTATATCGAACTGATCGGCGGCAAGCAGACAGCGCTTGGGCTCAGCATGGGCGGTGCCGCCAGCGGCAGCAATGCCGGAGAGAGCGGCGCTGCAATCGTTATTGCCGCGCGCCCGAGGCCGCTTGCTCCACGCATTTCCGATGCGGAGCGCGCTGCTCACGCTGCGCTTGTGGACAAGCTGGGCGACAAGGCTATCTGGAAGAAGTACTAAAAGCTGAATCTTGATACGAAAAGCCCGGTCAAAACCGGGCTTTTTGCAACTGGAACTGCTCTATCGTTCGAAACGATCAGCTCTTTACAGCGGACTTGGCCTGTTCTTCGGCCATACGGGTCTGGAACATCTGCGCGAAATCGATCGGGTCGATCATCAGCGGCGGATAGCCACCGTTGCGCGTTGCGTCGGCAATGATCTGGCGCGCGAACGGGAACAGAAGACGCGGGCATTCGATGAACAGAAGCGGAAGCATGTGCTCCTGCGGGATGCCCTGAATGCGGAACACGCCGCCATAAACGAGCTCGGTGTTGAAAAGGACGTCCTTGCCGTCAACAGCCTTGGCTTCCAGCGTCAGCACAACGTCGAAATCCGTTTCGGAAAGCGGATTGGCGTTTACGTTCACGTTGATGTTGATGGACGGTGCCTTCTCGCGCGGACGCAGCGACAGCGGCGCGCCCGGGCTTTCGAAGGACAGATCCTTCACATATTGCGCCAGAATGTTGAGGGACGGCTCGGCCGTCGCGCCATTGCCGTTCTTTACTTCGCCCGCGGCCTTATCGCTCATTATCGGTATGCCTTCTATCGGTGATTAAGATTTTTGCCCCTCAGGCGCGAGCTGCATGCAGCTTGCCCCGAAAGGTCGGAATGTTTGGCTAGCATGTGCGCGGGCATGAGGCAAGAAAGGCTTTTAGGTTGGTATTTCCGTATTCATTGATCTTTGCGGTCGTCTTTCCACGGAGAATTTTCATTCGTCTTCGTGGTGTAATCCTCCGGATCGAGATCGATGACATGATCCTGACGCGGATTTGGACCGGGCGCTGCTGCCCATAGCCGTCTGAATAGCGCGCAGATGTAGTGACGACCATGCGGCCGCGCATGAATTTTTCCCACATGAAATCGCGAATGAACGGAACGAACAGCAGAATACCGATGGTGCTGGTCACAAAACCGGGCACGATCAGCAGGATCGCCGCCAGAACCATCATGGCGCCATGCACCATTTCGCGATCCGGCACGCGTCCGGCAGCTGTTTCGGTGCGAATGCGCTGTAAAAGCCCGATGCCCTGCACGCGCAGCAGAAAGAAACCCAGCATTGCGCTCAGAATAACAAGGCCCAAGGTCGCGAAAACGCCGATCTTGCTGCCAATGATGACGAAACCGGCAATTTCGATGAAAGGCATCGCCAGCATGACGAGAGGGGCGAGAGAGGAGGACACGTAAGTTACGACCTTTGTTGTTTGGTTTCAGCTTGCCAATTTATCCTGAATTGTAACTTTTTCAGGTTCGGAACGAAATTGAAACTGTCTGTCATGCAATATCAAATAGGTACGCATGATCGGGATTTGAATGATGACGTAAGCCGATCTATATGTATGAGATACAAATGAGAGCGCATCCCGAAAAGTGCGAAGCGGTTTTGGAAAAAGATGCGCGTACAAACAAATGGATAGAGCATTTCCAATGGTTCAATCAAAACGGGAAATGCTCTAGGGATAGGAAAGGCGAAATGCCTGATCCTTCAATCAGCGGCAGGCGGCATGGAATTTTTGATTTTGGCACGATATTCTTCTTCATCGCAGCGGTGATCATCTTTCTCCAGCTCAGGAATGTTCTTGGCCGTCGTACCGGAAGTGAAAAACCGCCCTTCGATCCTTATACATCAGCCCGCAGTGCCGATGCGGCACCGGCGAGCGGTGAGACGGATAATGTCGTTTCCCTGCCGCGCCGTCCGGGCGAAAAGATTTCACCGCCATCGACAAGGCAGCGCCGGTCGGCACGCCGATCAATGACGGTCTGCGCGCGATTTACGCAGCCGATCCTTCGTTCGATCCGGCCAGTTTCGTGGATGGCGTGAAGATCGCCTACGAAATGATCGTGATCTCCTTTGCCGATGGCGATCGCAAGGTTCTGCAAAACCTGCTTTCCAAAGATGTTTTCGAAGGATTCGTTTCGGCAATCGATGAACGCGAAACCCGTGGCGAAAGCGTGCGTTCGTCCTTTGTCGGTATCGACAAGGCGGAAATTGCTGGTGCCGAGATGAAGGGCTCGGAAGCGCATGTGACGGTCAATATCGTCAGCCAGATGATTTCTTCCACCTATGACAAGGACGGCAAGCTGATCGACGGCGATCCGGAAAACGTGCTTGAGATCAAGGATCTGTGGACCTTTGCCCGCGATACACGATCACGCGATCCAAATTGGAAGCTTGTCGCGACCGAGGCGGAAGATTAAGAGAAAGCTATGAATCGGGCCGCTATAGCGCATCCCGAAAAGTGTGAAACGGTTTTCGGAAAAGATGCGCGTTCCAAAAGTCCAGCGGCCTTTTGTTTATATATAGCTAAACGGATGCGGCGATGAACGACTTGGCGAGGATTTTGCGCCCGGTGGCTTTTTCCGATTGTCCGGGCTGGAACCGGGACGATCAGTCCGCTGCATTCGCTGCATTTCGCCGTTCTGCCGATTACGCAGCGCGCCAAACCTACAAAGCGGCAGTCTCGGCATCCATTTCGAAGCGCTGGAGCCGATTTTTGCCGCTGCGCGCAGCATCGACAATCCGGGTGTGGACGAAGCGCGCTCTTTCTTTGAACGGCATTTCATCCCTGCCGGATCGTTCCCGATCACGGAAACGGTTTTGTGACGGCATTCTATGAACCGGAGATAGAGGCCTCCCTTCAGGCTGACGATCAGTTCAAGGTGCCCTTTCTGCGCCAGCCGGACGACCTCGTGAAAGTCACGGATGAGAACCGCCCGATGGGACTCGATCCAGCCTTTGCCTTTGCGCGCCGGGCGGAAAAAGGCCTTGCAGAATATGACGACCGCCGGATGATCGAACAGGGAAGCCTTTCCGGATACGGGCTCGAAATCGCTTTCGTCGCCGACCGGGTTGATGCCTTTTGCGCATGTGCAAGGTGCGGCTCGCCTGAAACTGCGCGATGGCGGGTTGTTGCGCGTCACATATGCAGCCAAAACCGGCCACCCGTTTACAGGCATCGGCCGTATTTTGGTGGACAAAGGTGAAATTCCGGCTTCGGAAATTTCCATGCAGTCGATCCGCCGCTGGCTAGCCGGGCATCCGGACAAGGCCGACGATCTCATCTGGCAGAACCGATCCTATATTTTCTTTAGGGAAGCTCCGGTGGATGACCCGGATGCCGGTCCGATTGCTGCCGCAAAGTTCCGCTGACAGCCGGGCGTTCGCTTGCTGTCGATAAATTGCTCCACACATTCGGAACACCGATCCATGTCAGCGCCCCGACAGTGACGGTGTTTGACGGAAAGCCTTTTGCACGCCTCATGATCGCGCAGGATACGGGAACAGCTATCATCGGCCCTGCCCGCGGCGATCTTTTCGCCGGTTCGGGCGATATGGCGGGTGAAATCGCCGGTGGCGTGAAGGAAGACGCCGATTTCTATGCGCTGGTGCCGCGCACCCTGCTGGGGGCTTGAGCGGGATGGCGCGCGCGACCGACAAGCCGGAAAAGGATTATCTGCGGCCCGAAGACCGCATCCTGTGGAAATGGTCGCGAAAACCGCAAAGCCGCTGATAAAGCCAAAGGCGAAACAGGATGAGCTTCCCGATTTCAAATCGTTGATGGCGGAAGAGGAAAAGCGCCCTGCCAAGGCGAAGATTCCGCCTGCGGTGGAGGCGAGCAAGCCGAAGAAGGGTTTGTCGGCGCTCCGCGAAATGCAGATTCAATCGCTCGATAAGCCGACCCATCGAAAGATAGCCAAGGGTCGCGTGGATATTGAAGCCCGGATCGACCTGCATGGTCTCACACAGGAGAAGCACACGGCCTGCTCTATGGATTTCTGGTCAGCGCACATGCACGCGGCCTGCGTCATGTCATGGTCATTACCGGCAAAGGCCGCTCATTCGGCAGCGAAGGGATTTTGCGGCAGGCGGTGCCGCACTGGTTTTCCACGCCGCTGTTCCGGCTTCTGGTGAGTGCCTATGAGGATGCAGCCCGTCATCATGGCGGGCATGGCGCGCTTTATGTGCGGCTTCGCCGCCAGACCCAAAACATGGCACAGACCGTATTGCCGGGGAACAGACAGCGATGACGCCATTTGGAATACGCCTGCGCGAATTGCGGGAGGAACGGGGGTGACGCAAAAGGATATGGCGGCAGCGCTCCGCGTTTCGCCCGCCTATCTGTCGGCGCTGGAACACGGTCGGCGCGGCCAGCCGACCTGGGACCTGCTTCAGCGCATCATCACCTATTTCAATATCATCTGGGACGAGGCGGAAGAATTGCAGAACCTCGCCGCCGTCTCGCATCCGCGTGTTGTAATCGATACGTCGGGCCTGTCACCGCAGGCAACCGAACTCGCCAATCTCCTGGCACGCAATATCCGCATCATCGACCGCGAGACGATCAGGCATCTGAGCGACGAAATCGAGGCGGCGCGCAAACGCCGCCGGGGAATCAGACCGGCGGGCTAAAAATCGGATCATTGCGGGTTCGACGGCCCGTATAATGTATAGGATTTGGGAACGCCCATAAACCATTCGGTCGAGAGTTTTGCGTTCGGCGCGTAACCCTGGAATTCCTTCAGGGTCAGAATCTGGATTTCATTGAAATAGTCCTTGATGTGTTCCTCTGTCGGCTTCGACATGAAACGCCAGGGAGAAATGCGCACCGCGTGTCTGGCTACGGACCGTGGAAGCCAATGCAATGCCGGGCAGAAGAAATGCGGCTCGATCGGAAAGATGAAGGCGGGTGTCTGGATGAAGAAATAGTTCGAGACGCGTTGTACCTCTTTCACGAGATTGGCGCGCAGATGAAGCGGCACATGCTCGATGACCGAATTGCAAACGGCGACATCAAACGACTTGTCCTCGAACGGCAGATGTTCGCCATCATAAAGAACAACCTTCATGTGCCCGAAACCACCGCCGAACGACCTGGCTTGACCGTCATCCCGGATATTGACCAGCGTGATGTCTCCGGGCACGTTGACGGCATCCTGCTTTTCCCAGAAATGACGCGAGCCGCCCACGTCGCAAATTTTCAGCGAGGTGAAATCAGGCAAGGCTTCACGGAAAAGCGCACCGCGCTTGCGACGAAAATATTCCGATGATGAATGAACGAGCCGATCCCAGGCAGTTGATTTAACATTGCGTTCGACACGATTCATTTGCAGCCCTTTTCCCAGCACCAATAGATTGCGAAGTTCAACCTAGTTGGTTTCAGCTTACGGGTCATCAGAAAACAAGACTCGTTGTTAAAAGAGTGTATAGCGGCTTCTTTATTATTAGATTTACCTAAAATAGACTGCGCAGCTCGTCCATCTTGGTGTTGACCAGCCAGCCGTAATAGTTTTCCTGCGGCAGCACCGGTTCCAGACCGGCTGCTTTGCGCCGTGCGTTCTCATTGGCAAGCGTGCGTGCGCGCATTTCGGCCCCGCCCGTATTGTAAAGCGTGGCCGTGATGCCGGGATTCTTCGAGATGTCGAAGTCGGCGATCTGGCGGTAGGAGTTGATCGACTGTTTCAGCGTTGCTGCGATATAGGGCAGCGTCAGATCGGGATCCATGATCGTCTTGTAGACCACGTTGCCGTCTTCTGCATTGAGCTTGGGCAGACCGGAAACGCGGTTCACCATGTCGGACATCTGCAATGCCGTCAGCGGATTGATCTGGCCGAGACCGAATGTCTGCCCGGCATAGAAAGGCTGGAAGAAGACCGCACTGAAACGGTTGTTGGGATAGGCATTGCCACCAACCGATTTGCCGCGGAAATTCTTGTTCCAGACATTTTCGCGGCAGGACCACAGCGAATAGCTGTCCTTGTGTTTCAGGCAGTCGGCAAATTCCGGCCGCTTGATGAACTGGCCGATGCTTTCGCCATTGTAGCCGAAGCTCACGCCCTGGTTCACATAGGACATGGCCTTGACGTAATAGGTCTGCAGCCGGTCGTAGACGTCGACATTATAGGTGTGCTCGCCCACAATCGCGCCGACAATGTGAATTGGGTCGATACCATAGACGGCCGCCGTGGAACGGATCTTCGAGCGCAGCGAGGCGTCCTTTTCAGAAGATTGTAAATCTTCTGATACTTCTTCTCATAAGTGGTGCTTAGTTCCCGCGTGCGTTTGGCGGAGGCGCCGGGAATCGGCGGCTGTTCCGCATTGCGATTGCCGGGTGGCACGACCGTCGCCGCATAGGCGCTCTGGCTGGCTACAATGAAGGCGAGGCAAAGGCCAGCAAAGCGGTTCAGTGATCTGGTCATTGTGCGGAAACGGCCCCAATATGGTGAAGATCTGGTAAATTTGCCGGAAAATAGAAAACCCCCGATGCAAGTCGAGGGGTTTTGCGTAATCGCTGAAAGTGACCGGAAGCCGTGGCTTTACTGCCACTTAAATGCGGGCGCTTTACAGGATGAAGCGCGACAGATCGGCGTTCTTGGCAAGGCTGCCGATCTTGTCTTTACATAGGCGGCATCGATGACGAAGGTTGCCCCGGTCTTGTCGGGCGCAGTGTATGAAATTTCATCGAGAACGCGTTCCATCACCGTCTGCAACCGCCGCGCACCGATGTTTTCAACCGTCGCATTCAGATCGACAGCAATATCGGCCAGAGCGTCGATGGCGTCATCGGTGATTTCGAGCTTCACCTCTTCCGTCGCCATCAGGGCGATATACTGCTTGATCAGGCTTGCTTCGGTCTCCGTCAGGATGCGGCGGAAGTCCTCGCGCGTCAGCGCATTAAGTTCTACACGGATCGGCAGACGGCCCTGCAGTTCCGGCAGAAGATCGGACGGCTTGGATACGTGGAACGCGCCGGACGCGATGAACAGCACGTGGTCGGTCTTGACCGGCCCGTATTTGGTCGCAACCGTCGTGCCTTCGACCAGCGGCAGCAGATCGCGCTGCACGCCTTCACGCGACACACCGGCACCCATGCCGCCTTCCCGCGATGCGATCTTGTCGATCTCATCGATGAACACGATGCCTTCGTCTTCGGTGACGCGAAGCGCTTCCTGTACGATCTGGTCCTGATCCAGCAGCTTGTCGGATTCATCGTTGATAAGGATCGGATAGGAATCCTTCACCGTGGTCTTGCGCGTCTTGGTGCGCCCGCCCATCGCCTTGCCCAACATGTCGGACAGGTTCATGACGCCGATATTGGCGCCCGGCATGCCCGGAATTTCGAAGCTTGGGCCGGAACCGGTATCGGCGACCTCGATTTCGATTTCCTTATCGTCCATTTCGCCATTGCGCAGCTTCTTGCGGAAGCTGTCGCGGGTGGCGGGCTTGCCGTCTTGCCGACCAGCGCATCCAGCACGCGTTCTTCTGCATTGAGATGCGCCTTGGCCTTCACGTCCTCGCGGCGCTTTTCGCGAATGAGACCTATGGCGACCTCAACGAGATCGCGGACGATCTGCTCAACATCACGGCCGACATAACCGACTTCGGTGAACTTGGTCGCCTCCACCTTGACGAAAGGCGCACCGGCCAGCTTTGCGAGACGGCGGGAAATTTCCGTCTTGCCGACGCCGGTCGGTCCGATCATCAGGATGTTTTTCGGCATGACCTCTTCGCGCATCTGGCCTTCGAGCTGCTGGCGGCGCCAGCGATTGCGCAGCGCAATAGCCACCGCGCGCTTGGCGTCGTTCTGGCCGATGATGAAGCGGTCGAGTTCGGAGACGATTTCACGGGGAGAGAAATTACTCATAATTATAACCCACTTTGCCACTGCTTGATGAACTCGAACGGATGCAGCAGCATGATCACGTTGAGCGTAAGATTGTCGCGAATGACGATCAGCGCCAGAACTTCCATGAACAGCGCGATGGCGACGGTTATTTTCACTGGCAGCCTGGCTGCGATCAGAAAACCGATCATGGCGGCAACCGTGTCGGCAACCGAGTTCACGATGCTGTCGCCGAAATAGTCCACCGAGGACGTATTGGCGCGATAGCGTTCGATGATGAAGTTCGAATTCTCGACCAGTTCCCATACGGCTTCGATGCCGACCGCAGCTGCAAGCCTCAGACCGAGTGGGGCTTTGGGTGCGATGATCGTGAAAAGCCAGTAGAACAGAAAGCCATGGATGATGTGCGACAGCGTATACCAGTCGGATATATGCTGCGAGTTTTCGGTCATCAGCGAACCCGACCATAATTTTATGGTTCCGCATTCGCACATGGCAATCCGCCCGTCGAGGTAAAGCCAGGAGGCTTGGACCGCGAGTATGGCGAGAACGATCAGGGCGCCCAGGCCCCAGCGTTGCGCGCCCGGTTTTGAGGCCTGCGCGAGCGAGCTCATTCTGCGTCCAGGCTTTCCACGATGATATTGTGGTTGGTGTAGATGCAGATATCGGCCGCGATATCCATCGCCTTGCGGGCAATTTCCTCGGCTGACTTGTCGGTGTCGACCAGCGCGCGGGCGGCGGCCAGCGCATAATTGCCGCCCGAACCGATGGCCATCACGCCATGTTCGGGTTCAAGCACGTCGCCGGTGCCGGTTAGCGCCAGCGTAACCTTGCTGTCGGCAACCAGCATCATGGCTTCCAGCTTGCGCAGGTAGCGATCGGTACGCCAGTCCTTGGCAAGTTCGACCGAAGCCCGCATGAGCTGGTCGGGATATTGTTCGAGCTTCGCTTCGAGGCGTTCCAGCAGGGTGAAGGCGTCGGCGGTGGCTCCTGCAAATCCGGCAATCACATTGCCCTTGCCGATGCGGCGAACTTTTCGCGCATTGCCCTTCATGACGGTTTGGCCCAGCGAAACCTGTCCGTCACCGGCAATGACGACCTTGCCGTCCTTGCGCACGGTAACGATGGTCGTGCCGTAAATTGTCGTGGGATGATGTTCGATCATGGATGCTCCTTTGGCGGCACATGCAATCCCGGAAGGCAATTGCAGGTGCCCCTTCATCTGTTAGAGAAACAGCTTCGGCCGGCCAGCGGCGGATGAATCGTGCTTCGCTGAGAATATTTAAGAACGTACGGACGAATTGCAAATGCCGATTTGCAGCTTGCCAAACCGGCAAAAGGAATTGGCAAAATGGGCAAGCTGTTCTAGAACGCCTCCAAGCTATTGAATGAGGAAAGCTTATGACTGCTGAAAGCACCCGCAAGGCAAGCATCGAACGCTCGACCAAGGAAACGAGCATTGCCGTTTCCGTCGATCTGACGGCGTCGGCAAGTTCGACATCACGACCGGTGTCGGCTTCTTCGATCACATGCTGGAGCAGCTTTCCCGACATTCGCTCATCGATATGCGGGTCATGGCCAAGGGCGACCTGCATATCGATGATCACCACACGGTCGAGGATACCGGCATCGCTCTCGGTCAGGCCATTGCCAAGGCGCTTGGCGAGCGCCGGGGCATCGTGCGCTATGCCTCGATGGACCTGGCCATGGACGATACGCTGACCGGCGCTGCCGTCGATGTATCGGGGCGCGCCTTTCTGGTCTGGAACGTCAATTTCACCACAGCCAAGATCGGCACATTCGATACCGAGCTGGTGCGCGAGTTCTTCCAGGCTTTCGCCATGAATGCGGGCATCACGCTCCATATCAACAATCATTATGGTGCCAACAACCACCATATTGCAGAGTCGATTTTCAAGGCGGTGGCACGGGTTCTGCGCATGGCGCTTGAAACCGATCCGCGCCAGAAGGATGCAATTCCCTCCACAAAGGGTTCACTGAAAGGGTAAGCCATGGCGCAATTCGTCGTTCTTGAACCGGAAGATACTCAAAACCTTGAGCAAGCCGTGTTCGTGCGCGACGGATTCCATGTGCTGGCGCTGGTCCTGCCCTTCGTCTGGCTTCTGACCCAGCGTCTGTGGTTTGAAGCTTTTGCTGTTCTGGGCATTACGATCCTGCTCGGACTTGCCGGAACTTACTTCGGCATCGCCGATGCGGTTCCGCTGTTGACCTTGCTGGTGTCGCTGTTTGTCGCGCTGGAAGGCGTCAACTGGAAGATAGCCAAGCTCAGGCGCCAGGGTTTTGTCGAAAAAGCGGTCATCGATGCATCCGATCTGGAAGAAGCGGAAATTCGCTATTTCTACGGTCTCGAAGATGCGGCCCGGCCAACAACCCTCTCGCGGAAAAGCCCGCGCCGGAATGGCGCAGCAGCCCCTCGTCCCACCTATTCCTCATTTGGCTCGACAATCGGCTTTGTCGGCCATCGCGGAGAAAACTGAAAATGCGTGTTGCAATCATCGATTACGGCTCCGGCAATCTGCGCTCGGCCACCAAGGCTTTTGAGCGTGCTGCGCATGAGAGCGGTATCGCGGCAGAAATAGAACTGACGGCGGATGCCGACCGCGTGGCGACGGCTGACCGCATCGTGCTTCCGGGTGTTGGCGCCTATGCCGATTGCCGTCGCGGACTTCATGCCGTTCCGGGCATGGTGGAAGCACTGGAAGATGTGGTTCTGAAAAGGCGTACCCCTTCCTTGGCATTTGCGTCGGCATGCAGCTCATGTCGGAGCGCGGCCTTGAAAAGGAAGTGACCGAGGGCCTTGGATGGATTGCGGGCGATGTGCGTGAAATGACGCCATCCGATCCTTCGCTCAAAATTCCGCAGATCGGCTGGAACAGGATTCACGTGAAACATTCTCACCCGATCTTCGAAGGTATCGAGACCGGTGAGAACGGCTTGCACGCCTATTTCGTCCATTCCTATATGTTTGACGCGAAGAACAAGGCTGATGTGCTGGCCGTGACCGATTACGGCGGCGATGTCACCGCAACGGTCGGTCGCGACAATATGGTGGGCACCCAGTTCCATCCTGAAAAGAGCCAGCTTTTGGGGCTGGCTCTAATCGCTAACTTTCTAAGATGGAAGCCTTAGAATGGCAGACGAAGTTGATGGTCTGTTTTCAAGGTTCTTTGGAAGCGAGGGACATGTTTGTCGAACAATCCATCAATTGGTTTTCCTGGGAAGAGGCGAAGAAACAGATGCATCGCTTTATAGCGACACCCTTTAAACTCCTTTTCTTCCCACACGTCATATAGACGACGCGGGTCAACGTCGAAGCGCTTTTGAATGTCTCTTACTTTCCATCCACAGGCACGCAAGACCCACGATTTGGTGGCCTCAATGTTTGTTAAGTATCCGTCTGCCATTGGGGAGGTTCTCCGGCTATGTAAAGTGTCCGCACTTTTGCCCAGATTATTCCAATTTGGCATTTGACCAGATTCTGCGGATATGCGGAAATGGCATCTGCCTATCACACTTCGAGGGCACCGCTGGCATGCACGTTGAGCGGTAGGAAAGTCGGGATTCGGCCCCGACTTTCCTAATTTACAGTCAAGATGAGTCGCACACCGAGAGTCAACTGAACATCTCGGCTTCTCCCCTTACAACCTCGGAATCGAACTGCTAACCTGTAGATTGTGGGGATAAGCTGTGGCTATCCCTGTGGATTAACGTGGATAACCTGTTGAAATGATCCTTTTCCCGCCATCGATTTGAAAGACGGTCAATGCGTGCGCCTGAAGCTTGGCGACATGGATCAGGCCACCGTTTACAACGAAGACCCGGCAGCACAGGCCAAAGCCTTCGAGGATCAGGGCTTTGAATGGCTGCATGTGGTTGATCTCAACGGAGCCTTTGCCGGCGAAAGCGTCAACGGCAAGGCTGTGGAAGCGATCCTGAAAGCCACGAAAAATCCGGTGCAGCTCGGCGGCGGCATCCGCACGCTCCAGCATATCGAGAACTGGCTTTCCAAGGGATTGCGTCGCGTTATCCTTGGTACGGTCGCCGTGCGCGATCCCGCACTGGTTATCGAAGCCTGCAAGGCATTTCCGGGTCAGGTTGCCGTCGGGATCGACGCCAAGGGCGGCTATGTCGCCGTTGAAGGCTGGGCGGAAGCATCCGAGCTTGGCGTGGTGGAACTGGCGAAAAATTTGAAGGTGCTGGTGTTGCCGCCATCATCTATACCGACATTGACCGCGACGGCGTACTGGCTGGCATCAACTGGGATTCGACGCTCAGCCTCGCAGATAGCGTTTCCATCCCGGTGATTGCATCCGGCGGCCTGGCTTCCATGGACGACATCAGGCGTCTTGCCGCTCCTGATGCCCGTAAGCTGGAAGGCGCGATTTCCGGTCGCGCGCTTTACGATGGCCGCATCAATCCGGCGGAAGCCTTGTCTGTACTGAGGGCCACAGCATGACCTTGAAAGCACGTGTCATTCCCTGCCTCGATGTGAAAGACGGCAGGGTTGTTAAAGGTGTAAACTTTGTCGATCTGATCGATGCTGGTGATCCGGTGGAAGCTGCCCGCGCCTATGATGCGGCGGGTGCCGACGAACTGTGCTTCCTCGACATCACTGCGTCTTCGGACAATCGCGAGACAATTTTCGATGTGGTGGCCCGGACGGCAGAACAGTGCTTCATGCCGCTGACGGTTGGCGGCGGCGTGCGACAGGTTGCCGATATACGAAAACTGCTTCTGGCCGGTGCCGACAAGGTATCGATCAACACGGCTGCGGTGAAGAACCCGGAATTTGTCGCCGAAGCTGCCGACAAATTCGGCGACCAGTGCATCGTGGTTGCCATCGACGCCAAGAAGGTTTCGGGCGAAGGCGAAGCCGACCGGTGGGAAATCTTCACCCATGGCGGACGCCAGACGACGGGCATCGATGCGGTGGAATTTGCGCAGAAGGTGGTGAGCCTTGGTGCGGGTGAAATCCTGCTGACCTCGATGGATCGCGACGGAACCAAGTCCGGTTATGATGTGGCACTGACGCGGGCTGTTGCTGACAGCGTGCGCGTTCCGGTGATTGCATCGGGCGGCGTCGGCAATCTGGACCACATGGTTGCAGGCATTCGCAACGGTCATGCGACGGCGGTTCTCGCTGCTTCGATTTTCCACTTCGGCACCTATACGATTGGCGAGGCCAAGCGCTATATGGCCGAGGCTGGCATCCCGATGCGGCTCGATCCGGTCCGTTGAGAATACAGCATGTCGCGGAAAAGTGGGAATCGTCTTCGCGGGAAATCAGTCCACTGGACTGTTTTCTGATCCCGCTACGATCCGATAACGACATGCACAGAAATCTGAAGGAAATCCGATGACTGAGTTCACACTTTCCGACCTTGAACGCATCGTCGCGGAGCGTGCCAGCGTGACGGACGGTTCGTCCTATACGGCAAGTCTGGTGGCAAAGGGCCAGGCACGGGCCGCCAAAAGCTTGGTGAAGAAGCTGTGGAAACGGTTATTGCCGCAGTGGAAGGCAACCGTTCGGAAGTGGTCACCGAAAGCGCTGATTTGCTTTATCATCTGCTGGTGGTTCTCAAGGTTGCGGACGTGCCACTCAATGAGGTTCTTGCAGAGTTGCAACGCCGCACGGCGCAGACCGGCCTTGAAGAAAAAGCCGGTCGTCCGAAAGCCTAAATGCAAATAGGATCGGAAGCTGTTAGTGCAGAATTGGCGTTGAGGGAGAGCAGCGACAATATGTGGGAAAAAGTGGACCAGCTAACGCCGTCGCGTTACTCGCCTTACCGTTTCTTTTCGGCTGAGGAATGGGCGGGCTTTCGCGCCGACACGCCGCTCACTTTGACGTATGATGAGGTCAAGCGGCTGCGCTCGCTGGGCGATCCTATCGATCTTGACGAGGTACGGCGCATCTATCTGTCGCTGTCGCGATTGCTGTCGGCGCATGTGGAGGCAAGCCAGCTTCTGTTTGAGCAGCGCAAGCAGTTCCTCAATATGGAAGAGTCGTTCAAGACGCCTTTCATCATCGGCATTGCCGGTTCGGTTGCGGTCGGGAAATCCACGACTGCGCGTATCCTGAAAGAGCTTCTGGCACGCTGGCCGTCGAGCCCGAAGGTCGATCTGGTGACGACCGACGGTTTCTCTACCCCAATGCTGTCCTGCGCGAGCAGAACATGATGGAGCGCAAGGGCTTTCCCGAAAGCTACGATGTCGGTGCGGTCTTGCGCTTTCTGTCAGCGATCAAGGCAGGCATGAGCCAGGTGCGAGCGCCGCTCTATTCGCACTTAAGCTACGACGTATTGCCGGGTGAATATCAGATCGTCGATAAGCCGGATATCCTGATCTTCGAAGGCATCAATGTGCTGCAGGTGCGCGATCTGCCGGAAGACGGCAAGATGGTGCCCTTCGTCTCCGATTTCTTCGACTTCTCGATCTATATCGATGCGGAATCGCAACTGATCCACAAATGGTATATCGACCGCTTCATGCGGTTGCGGGAAACGGCTTTCGTCAATCCGGAATCCTTCTTCCATCGCTATTCGCAGCTTTCGGAAGATGCGGCGCGTTCGATTGGCGAAGGGCTGTGGAACAATATCAACCTGAAGAATCTCAAGGATAACATCCTGCCGACGCGCCCGCGCGCCGATCTGATCCTGCGCAAGGGCAGCGATCATCTGATCGAGGAAGTTGCACTCAGAAAAATATGAAAAGGGCCCGTTTCGGCCCTTTTCATTTGCAAGGCAGCCGATCAGGCCGCACAGTCGCGTATGAAACGCTGCAGATATGCATCGAAGACGGCTGGTGTCTCGCGGAAGGGCGCATGCCCGGCTCCGTCGATGACATGGGTCCTACCTTCCCACAGATTGCCGAAACGGACCTTCGAGACGAAATCGAGTTCGACAAACGGCTCGTCGCGCCCGTTGACCACGGCTATGGGAAGCGTTGCCGCGGCAACGATATCGCGCTGGTTGCCGCCGGTTCCGGCTGCAAATTTTCGAACATGATGCGTCGCGCGCGTCCGTCCGTACGGGCGACGATATCGAGCAGCGAGGCTTCAAAGGTTCGCCGCAGGTACTGCGCGCGTAGGATTCGACATCACGGGTTGAAAAGATTTCCTGTCCGGCGAGCGCCATATCGGGACCGCTCTTGAATCCCTGCCCCACTTCCTCGCGCGCCACCGGCGGCGTGCCGGTAATCATCAGGCCGCGCATGCCGGGAAAGCGCGAGATCATCTCGATGCCAATATGGCCGCCGAGCGACCAGCCGAAAACGACCGCCTCCGAAATGCCGAGTTTTGTGAGAACTTCCGTCATCGCGTCGGCATAGCCTTCCATGGAATAGCTGCGATCCGGATCGAGCGCGTCGCCAGACTGGCCATGGCCCGGCAGATCCGGTGCGATCACTCGCCAGTTCCTGCCAATCTCGCCTTCGAGCTGAGGCGCGAAGATGGCGCCCGCGCTGGAATTGCCGTGAATCATCAGAAGCGGCATCCCTCGCCCGTGCTTTCACGGATGGCAATGCGACCGTGGCTGGTCTCGACTTGGTGGAGTTTCATGGTTCTGCGTTTCCTGGATGGAGGTTTTCGTTCAGCCGAAGGAAACCTTGCCGCGGCTCTTCTTGATGTCGGATCGTCCGGACTTGGCCTTGAGGCGACGTTCGATGGAGCCCTTTGTCGGCTTGGTCTTCTTGCGCGGCGGCGGCGGTGGCTCGGCAGCCTTGGCAATGAGCGCGATCAGCCGCTCGCGCGCGTCCTCGCGGTTGCGCTCCTGGGTGCGGAAGCGGTTGGCTTCAATGAGAATGTCACCGTCCTTGGTGCCTTTCTGACCGGCGAGCTTAAAGAGCCGTGACAGAATATCGTCTGGCAGACCCGCTCTCACGGCATGAAAACGCAGCTGCACGGCGGTGGAAACCTTGTTGACATTCTGACCGCCCGGCCCGGAGGCACGGATGAAGCTTTCCTCCAGATCGTCTTCACGGATCGTCAGGCGATTGGTGATGCGGATAATGTTTCGGTTCTCTTCCATGCCGGAAGGCATACACTGATTTGGCAGAAGACGAAATTCTCGCGACAAAGCCAAAGAAAACCCGGCACTATGGCCGGGCTCCCTCCTCCTCCTCAGGATAGCTCGATTATTCTGCGGCGATCCGGATCGCTGGCGCCGCGTCCTTTACCTCGTGATCGACATGGCTTTCGAACTTCTCGAAATTCGTGACGAACATGTCGACCAGCTTCCTGGCCTGCGCGTCATAGGCACCCTTGTCGGCCCAGGTCGAACGTGGATCGAGAATGGACTGGTCCACGCCCGGCACATCGACCGGAACGGCAAAGCCGAAATTCGGATCGATGCGGAATTCGGCATTGTTCAGCGAACCGTCGAGCGCGGCTGCGAGCAGAGCGCGGGTTGCCTTGATCGGCATGCGCTTGCCAACGCCGTAAGCGCCGCCGGTCCAGCCGGTATTGACCAGCCAGCAATCGACCTTGTGCTCGGCGATCAGCTTGCGCAGCAGATTGCCGTATTCCGATGGATGACGCGGCATGAACGGTGCGCCGAAGCAGGTCGAGAAGGTTGCTTCCGGTTCGGTCACGCCCTTTTCCGTACCGGCAACCTTGGCCGTGTAGCCGGACAGGAAGTGGTACATGGCCTGTGCTGGCGTCAGCTTGGCAATCGGAGGCATCACGCCGAAAGCATCGGCGGTGAGCATGATGATGTTCTTCGGCTGGCCGCCCTTGCCCGTCTTCGATGCATTGGGGATGAAATCGAGCGGATAGGCGCAACGGGTGTTTTCCGTCAGCGAGCCGTCGTTGAAATCCGGCTGGCGGTGTTCGTCGAGAACGACATTCTCCAGAACCGTACCGAAACGCTGCGTGGTTGCGTAGATTTCCGGTTCCGCTTCGGCGGACAGGCGGATGGTCTTGGCGTAGCAGCCGCCTTCGAAGTTGAAGATGCCGTGTTCGCCCCAGCCGTGCTCGTCATCGCCGATTAGCGTGCGCGTCGGGTCGGCGGAAAGCGTGGTCTTGCCGGTGCCGGACAGGCCGAAGAAGACGGCGGTGTCGCCGTTCGGGCCTTCATTGGCCGAGCAGTGCATCGGCATCACGCCCTTGGCAGGCAGAATGTAGTTGAGCGCCGTGAAGACCGACTTCTTCATTTCACCGGCATAGGAGGTGCCGCCGATCAGCACGATCTTGCGGGTGAGATCAACGGCAATCACCGTTTCTGTGCGCACGCCGTAGCGTTCCGGATCTGCCTTGAAGGATGGCAGGTCGATAATTGTCATTTCCGGTACGTAAGCAGCGAGTGCTTCCTGTTCCGGGCGGATCAGAAGATTGCGGATGAACAGCGAATGCCAGGCATATTCGGTGATGACGCGGGCATTGATCTTGTTGTCGGCATCGGCGCCGCCGATCAGATCCTGCACGAAAAGCTCCTTGCCCTTCGCGTGGTCGATGAAATCGGCATAGAGCAGCTCGAAGGCCTCGCGGCTCATCGGCTTGTTGTTGTCCCACCAGACGTGATCTTCCGTGTCGGCATCGCGCACGACGAATTTGTCTTTCGGCGAACGGCCCGTGTGCTGGCCGGTGCGTGCGACAAGCGCACCCTGCGCCGACAGTTCGGCTTCGCCCCGACGGACAGTTTCTTCATAGAGCCGGGCGGCTCCGAGATTGTAAAGACTGCGGAGAGTTCCTTCAGTCCTGAAGTGGCAATGGAAGCGGCCGTGTTGTGAATGCCGGTCTCTCATGATGTCTCCGCCATATGGTTTGACAATTGATCGGTCTCTTTTCGCGCCTACCAGATTGATCGCGAAACAGAGGATGGCAGTCAGAAACAGATTAATCGTGGCAATTCAAATATTTAATCGATTTAAAATTTTTGAAATTTTTTAAATCGTTTAATCTGTGCGTTATGGGCTATGAGTTTCGGGGATTGGCGGTCGCGCTGCCATGCCCTCGCTATTAACCAAAGCGCGATTCGGTCTGTGATGTTTCATGGCTTCTTCTGGTACCGCCACATTTTGTACCTAATTTGTACTGCACAAGCAGGCACATTATAATAGTATCGATGTGTAATCAGGCGCTCGATCTATAACCCGCCAGTTTCCTGGCGGCTGAAAGACGTCACCAGCCGGACCTTCCGGTTGGTTTAGTTGAAGGAGAAAGGTTCGCATGAAGGAAGCCTCGGCAACGCAGACAATTGCGCTGGTCGACGACGACCGCAACATCCTGACCTCCGTGTCCATCGCGTTGGAATCGGAAGGCTATCGGGTCGAAACCTACACCGATGGCGCGTCCGCGCTTGATGGTCTGATGGCGCGTCCGCCCAATCTTGCGATCTTCGATATCAAGATGCCGCGCATGGACGGTATGGAGCTTCTGCGCCGTCTGCGCCAGAAATCCGACCTCCCCGTCATCTTCCTTACGTCCAAGGACGACGAGATCGACGAGCTTTTCGGCCTCAAGATGGGTGCGGACGATTTCATCACCAAACCATTCTCGCAGCGTCTTCTGGTTGAACGCGTCAAGGCGGTGCTTCGCCGGGTTGCCGCGCGCGACGGCACGGCCAAGCCGTCCGGGCAGCAGGCAAAATCGCTCGAACGCGGCCAGTTGGTCATGGATCAGGAGCGCCACACCTGCACCTGGAAGGGCGAACCGGTCACGCTGACGGTCACCGAATTCCTGATCCTTCATTCGCTGGCGCAGCGTCCGGGCGTTGTGAAAAGCCGTGACGCTCTCATGGATGCAGCCTATGATGAGCAGGTCTATGTGGATGATCGTACCATCGACAGCCATATCAAGCGCCTGCGCAAGAAGTTCAAGGCGGTTGACGACGATTTCGAAATGATCGAAACGCTCTACGGCGTTGGCTATCGCTTCCGCGAGGCTTGATAGATAATTGCATATCGCCAGTCCGCGAGGTCTGGCGATAGCTTAATGAGCAGACAGAGCGACATGGTCGCAGAAACCCGGAACGACGGCCTCATCGGCCAGAAATCGGATTTGCGCGAACGCAGGGCCCGGCGGCAGCGCTCGGTGTTCTGGCGTCGCTTTTTGCGCCCCTGCGCAAGTTTCTCGGCCAATATCTGTTCTCGAGTCTGACCCGCCGTATCCTGTTTCTCAATCTGGCGGCGCTGGCGGTTCTGGTTTCCGGCATTCTTTACATGAATCAGTTCCGTGAGGGGCTGATCGACGCGAAGATCGAAAGCCTGCTAACCCAGGGCAAGATCATCGCGGGCGCAATTTCGGCATCGGCGACCGTCGATACCAATTCGCTGATGATCGACCCGGAAAAGCTTCTGGAGCTTCAAGCCGGACAAAGCCTGACGCCCTCACCGGATTCACCCGACAACTGGGAGTTTCCGATCAATCCGGAAAAGGTTTCTCCCCTGTTGCGCCGGTTGATTTCACCGACGAGCACGCGCGCGCGCATCTATGATCGCTATGCCAATATGCTGCTCGATTCGCGCGCACTCTATTCGCCGAGCTTTCCTTCGGCGGGGCCTGTGCTGCGCTATGACCTGCCGCCCATCGAGGAAGAGACACCAACTATCTGGGAAAGGGCCGGAACGTGGATTTCGCACCTGTTCTATGGTGGAGGTCTGCCGGTCTATCAGGAACAGCCGGGCGGCAATGGCCTTGCTTTTCCCGAAATCGTAAAGGCGCTGGCCGGTTCGCCGCAAACGGCGCAGCGGCGCAATGAAAAGGGCGAACTGGTCGTCTCGGTTGCCGTCCCGATCCAGCGTTCGCGCGCAATATTGGGCGTACTCCTGCTCTCCACCGAAGGCGACGATATTGACAAGATTGTGCAGGCCGAACGCATGGCGGTTTTCCGCGTGTTCGGCGTCGTGTCGCTGGTCATGGTCATCCTGTCGCTTTTCCTCGCATCGACGATTGCAAGCCCGTTGCGCAAGCTTTCCGCTGCTGCAGACCGGGTTCGTCATGGTGTGAAAAGCCGTGTGGAGATTCCCGATTTCTCCGAACGTCAGGATGAGGTCGGCCATCTTTCCACGTCTATCCGCGAGATGACCGATTCGCTCTATACCCGTATCGAAGCTATCGAAAGCTTCGCCGCCGATGTCAGCCATGAGCGAAGAACCCCTCACCTCGCTGCGCAGCGCCGTCGAAACGCTGCCGCTCGCCAAGACTGAGGAATCGCGCAAACGGCTTCTCGATATCATCCAGCACGACGTTCGCCGCCTCGACCGCCTGATTACCGACATTTCTGACGCTTCGCGTCTTGATGCTGAACTTGCGCGCGAACATATCGACCGCGTCGACATGAAGACGCTTCTGACCAACCTCGTGACGGCAGCGCGCGAAGTGCGCCGCAACAAGGTCGGAACGGAAATCGTCTTCAATACCGGCAAGCTGCCCGCCGGAAAGAAGGGTTTCAATGTTGCCGGTCACGATCTGCGTCTCGGTCAGGTGGTGAGCAACCTGATTGAAAATGCCCGTTCTTTCGTGCCCGACGATACCGGGCGTATCGTGGTGTCGCTGAGCGGTGAAGGCAGCCGCTTGCGCGTGCTTGTCGAGGATAACGGTCCGGGCATTCCGATTGAGAATATCGAACGCATCTTCGAACGTTTCTACACGGATCGTCCGGCATCGGAGGCTTTCGGCCAGAATTCCGGTCTCGGTCTTTCGATCAGCCGCCAGATCATCGAGGCCCATGGCGGCACGCTGACGGCGGAAAATATTGTCGATCCGGCAAACCCCGATCAGTTCAAGGGCGCCCGGTTCATCGTCGACCTGCCTGCAAGCGCATGACACCTGAAGAGGAAAAAGCGGGCTTCACGCCACCACGCTTCAGGTTCGCGGTCGCGGTGTCATGATCATGGGGCGGTCCGGCGCCGGCAAGACCGAGCTTGCACTGACACTTGTGGAAAGAGCACTTCTTCGTGGAGAGGCCGCATCGCTGGTCGCTGACGACCGTACATTGCTTCATGCGGAAAACGGCAGGCTGATCGCCAGTGTTCCGGCCGCTCTTGCCGGGGGTGGAGATTCGGGGCGCGGGGCTTTTCAAAGTCGCTTTTGTGGAGGCCGCACCGCTCTATCTCGTTGTTCGGCTTGTGGATCGTGACGAAGCCGAACGCTATCCGAGTGGTGAAATGTGGGAATTCGAGAGCATTTCACTGCCCCAACTTCTTTGCCGGCTTTGTCGTCGAATGGCGATTCCAACGCGCTTTCGCGGGCTATCGAGGCTACTTTGTTCTACGAAAAATGGCCGTCGGACCAAGGCTGAATCCAGCTTTGTTACGAATCTGCTAATTTTTCACGGCGCTGCGGCATTTTGCTTTTCATGGCAGCGTGGGAATTTTTCACTTGCTATCAGGATTTGCGCTGCCAAGATGCACAACTCGCCGGTGCTTTTCCGGCGTGGTTTCAGTGCCATCTGACACTCTGGCGGGGTGATGCGGCGGGCACGCGACGGGAGCTTTTATAGTATGATCGGACTCGTGCTTGTCACGCACGGAAGGTTGGCCGAAGAGTTTTTGCATGCTGTCGAGCATGTAGTCGGGCCGCAAGACAATTTCGAGACCGTTTGCATCGGTGCCGAAGACGATATGGAACAGCGTCGGCGGGATATCGTTGATGCGGTGGAACGCGCCGATAATGGCAGCGGGGTCATCATCCTGACCGATATGTTCGGTGGTACACCGTCCAATCTCGCCATTTCCGTCATGAAGGAAGGCAAGGTCGAAGTCATCGCAGGTGTCAATCTGCCGATGCTGATCAAGCTGTCGAGCGTCCGCATCGGGGGCGACATCAAGACAGCCCTGCGTGAGGCGCAGGATGCGGGGCGCAAATATATCAATGTTGCGAGCCAGGTCCTGACAGGAAAGTAATTCATGCACTCCAGCGTGCCCGTTACCGGTGAATACGAACCCGAAACTGCAGTTTCCCGATCCTTCGAGATCGTCAACAAGCGCGGGCTTCATGCCCGCGCTTCGGCCAAGTTCGTGCAGTTGGTCGATGGTTACAATGCGCATGTCCGCGTGAGCAAGGACGGCATGACCGTTGGCGGCACCTCGATCATGGGGCTGATGATGCTCGCCGCGTCACCCGGCTGCTGCATCGACGTCAGTGCCTCCGGTGAACAGGCCGATGCCGTGTTGAAGCCTTGCAGACACTCATCGCCGACAAGTTCGGCGAAGAATGCTGAAGAATAAGACTGTGGCCGCCGTGGGTGATCTCAACGATCCGGTGGCCGTTTTTGATGCAGGGATCGGCAGTTATGCTCTGGTTGAACTGATCAGGCGCAGCCAGCCGCAGCGCGACATCATCTATTTTGCCGATCGGGCCAGTTTCCCTATGGCGCCAAAAGCCGCGATCAGCTGCTTTCCATCATGCGCAGCACGATCCAATACCTCACAAGCCTTGGCGCTCAAACAATTGTCCTTGCTTCCAATGCGCCCTCGGTCATGGTCCTCGACACATTGAAAAGCGAGTTTGCCGTACCGGTCTATGGCGTGGCGCCGCCGGTTCGCGCCGCTCTTGCGGCAAGTCGCAGCGGCAAGGTTGCCGTTATGGGTGTGCGTTCGATGATCGAGAGCGAAGAGCTTGCAGGTTTTGTCCGGACACAGACCGATAACCCGGACGATGTTGCTTTGATTAATGCGTCTGCGATGGTGGAACTGGTGGAAAACGGCGCTTTTCTTCGGCAGCCGGATGAGACCGCGCAAAGGTGGCCGCATTCTGCGATGATATTGCTGCCAGCTACCCGCTCATTGACACGCTGACACTTTCCAGCACCCATCTGCCATGGCTCAGATCGTTTTTCGAAACGGCCCGTCCCGACTGGCAGTTTCTTGACCCGGCAGACGACGTGATCGCTGCGCTCCCGCAGCCCAAAGGCGGCTCCGGTCGCACGATTGCCCTTGTCACGGAAAGCGAAGCCTATCCGTTGCCGGGTTTCGCCGCATGCTTGAAATATTGCAGATCGATCTTCCTTTGACGGTCATTGATCCGGTATCTGACAAACCTGCCTGATATGCACGTATAAAGATTTCTTTATATTGCGTTGTGCTTCGGGCTGCGATCTGCTAGTCAAGGCGGCAGCCGGAGCGCTTTCCCGCACGGAAAGCCGCCCCATATTGGAATGCAATTCCGGCCGCTGATTACATTTTATCGAGCTGGAACTGTCTTTTATTGGAGCACGCGATGACCGCAAGCCAAGATTTTGTCGTCAAGGATCTTAGCCTGGCCGATTGGGGCCGCAAGGAACTGGATATTGCCGAAACCGAAATGCCGGGCCTGATGGCTGCCCGCGAGGAATTCGGCAAGTCGCAGCCGCTGAAGGGCGCACGCATTTCCGGATCGCTGCATATGACGATCCAGACCGCCGTTCTGATCGAAACGCTGCAGGCGCTGGGCGCACAGGTCCGCTGGGCCTCCTGCAACATTTTCTCGACGCAGGATCATGCAGCCGCCGCGATCGCCGCAACCGGCACGCCGGTTTTCGCCATCAAGGGCGAAACGCTTGAAGAATACTGGACCTATACCGACAAGATATTCCAGTGGCCTGACGGCGAACCGTCCAACATGATCCTCGACGATGGCGGCGACGCCACCATGTATATCCTCATCGGCGCACGTGCCGAAGCGGGCGAGGACGTTCTGTCGAACCCCGGTTCGGAAGAAGAGGAAGTGCTTTTCGCGCAGATCAGGAAGCGCATGGCTGCAACGCCGGGCTTCTTCACGCGTCAGCGCGACGCCATCAAGGGTGTGACGGAAGAAACCACCACCGGCGTCAACCGTCTCTACCAGTTGCAGAAGAAGGGCCTCCTGCCCTTCCCGGCGATCAACGTCAATGACAGCGTCACCAAGTCGAAATTCGACAACAAGTACGGCTGCAAGGAATCGCTCGTCGACGGCATTCGTCGCGGCACCGACGTCATGATGGCAGGCAAGGTTGCTGTCGTGTGCGGTTACGGCGATGTCGGCAAAGGCTCCGCCCAGTCGCTGGCCGGTGCGGGCGCCCGCGTGAAAGTGACGGAAGTCGATCCGATCTGCGCGCTTCAGGCTGCAATGGACGGGTTCGAAGTCGTAACCCTCGATGATGCTGCTTCCACCGCCGATATCATCGTGACCACGACCGGCAACAAGGACGTGATCACCATCGACCATATGCGCAAGTTCAAGGATATGGCGATTGTCGGCAATATCGGCCACTTCGATAATGAAATTCAGGTGGCGTCACTTCGCAACCTCAAATGGACCAATGTGAAGCCGCAGGTCGACCTGATCGAATTCCCGGACGGCAAGCGCATCATCCTGCTTTCTGAAGGCCGCCTGCTCAATCTGGGCAACGCAACCGGCCATCCGAGCTTCGTCATGTCGGCTTCGTTCACCAATCAGGTTCTGGGCCAGATCGAGCTGTTTACCCGTACCGACGCCTACAAGAATGAAGTCTACGTGCTGCCGAAACATCTCGACGAGAAGGTCGCGCGTCTGCATCTCGACAAGCTCGGCGCCAAGCTGACTGTGCTTTCCGAGGAACAGGCTGCCTATATCGGCGTCACTCCACAGGGCCCGTTCAAGTCGGAACACTACAGGTATTAACCATACGTTAAGTATTGCACTACATGTTGAGGCCGGGCGGTTGACAAACTGCCCGGTCTTTCTTTTGCGTGCAAGATGCTTCACGTGGATTCGCCGGAAGGGTATTGTGTAGGCGAATCAAGGTGTTTGAGCGGGTGTTTGCGTTGCGCGTTTTTGCCGGTTGTGGCGGGAAGCGGGAGGACGATTCATCCCCTGAATACCTGAAAATGCGATGACCATCGTGCACTGTGGCGGCGTGCGTATGGTCAGGCTTTGATGTGTATTGAAGTGTTTTAATACGGCCAGTCTGCCTTCGTGGCGGTTTTCATGGCCGGGTGGCGGAGAAAAGGACGATATGCCAGAGTTCGGCGCAACGGGGAATTTGCGGAATGTTTCCGCAATCGATATTGGCAGGCAATGGCGTCCTGCCGCCCATGTTGCAAAGCCGTTCGCACGGTTTTCTCCGAAAAAGCCCTGATGAAGGCTTCCGTTTCTCTTGCAACGCTTTTCGCGGCCATGCCTGCCTTTGCGCAAGGCACGGAATCGGCGCGTATCGCCCTGCCCTTCGGCGGCGGCAGCATCGGCGCTTTCGAGGTTATCCAGTTTTCCATGTTCCTCGGCGTTATGGGCGCAGCTCTGCTTTCTGCCGGCTGGCTGATCCGCGAACGGTCGCGCGTTGCCGCGGAAAACAAGGAACTGCGTTCGAAATTCGCCGATCTCAATCTTGTCGCCCAGCGCAATGAAGCCCTGCTCAATCTCAAGGATCAGCGTATTGTTGTCTGGGACGGTCACAGCACGCGCGCCGAAGTTGTCGGGCTGCTGCCGGATGACAGTGCTGCCCCGCAGGATCGCTCGACTTTTCTGGCTTTTGGCCGCTGGCTGCGCCCTCAATCGGTCGTGGCGCTTGAGCGTGCCATTGGATTGCTGCGCGAACAGGCGCGGTCTTTCGACCTCACAGTTGAAACCGTCAACGGCACCCTGCTCGACGTGCGGGGACGCACATCGGGTGGCTTTGCGGTGGCGCGTTTCCTGAGCCTGCAAGGCGTACAGGCGGAACGGGCAGCACTGCAGGCACAAAATCGCGAATTTTCCGAGCGTATCGAATTATTCCGGCGTCTTCTCGACCGGATCGACCAGCCGGTCTGGACCCGCGACGCCAGCGGCCGCGTCGAATGGGTCAATGCCGCCTATGCGCAGGCTGTCGATATGGCCGATGCAAGCCAGGTGATTTCCGAAGGGCGCGAGCTTTTCGGCGCACAGGCGCGCCAGCGTCTGGAGCGCGACCGCTTTGCCGAGCCTGTCCTGCAGGACCAGCTGACGGCTGTGGTGCACGGTGACCGCCGCCTTTTCAACGTGACGGATGTCAGCGCGGAAACAGGTTCCATCGGCCTCGGCTTCGACCAGACCGAAGTGCAGGCGGTGCGCGAAGAACTGAACCGCACGATGAAGAGCCATGCCGAAACGCTCGATCAGCTTTCGACCGCTGTGGCGATTTTCGATCCCGAAATGAAGTTGCAATTTTTCAATCAGGCTTTTGCCAAGCTGTGGTCGCTCGATACGGCATGGTTGGAATCGCAGCCGAGCAACACGCTGATCCTCGATCGCCTGCGTTCGGAAGGAAAGCTGCCCGAACAGCCGGAATGGCGCAAGTGGAAGGATTCGGTGCTTTCCGCCTATCGCGCTGTCGAGCCGCAGGAACATATGTGGCACCTGCCGGATACGCGAACCATGCGCGTCGTTGCCAATCCGCATCCACAAGGCGGCGTGACCTGGTTCTTCGAGAATATGACCGAAAAGTTCGAACTTGAAGGCCGTTACAACACGCTCATCAAGGTACAGGGCGAAACACTCGACCATCTGGCTGAAGCCGTGGCGGTGTTCGGTTCCGATGGCCGCATCCGGCTTTCCAACCCGTCCTTCGCCGATCTCTGGGCATTGCCGATGCCGCTCATCGTCGAAGGCACGCATATTTCATCGATTGCCAAGATCTGCAGCGAGCGTGGCGGCAACGGTCTGTGGGACGATTTTGTCTCCACGGTTACCGGCTTCCTCGACAAGCGCGACGGCCGCATGGGGCAGGTGGAACTGGACGACGGCGCTATTCTCTCCTTCGCTGTGGTGCCGCTGCCGAAGGGCCAGACCATGCTGACCTTCATCGACGTCACCGACACGGTGCGCGTCGAACGGGCGCTCAAGGAAAAGAACGAGGCGCTGGAACTGGCCGACCAGATCAAGAACGATTTCGTCCAGCACGTGTCCTACGAATTGCGTTCGCCGCTGACCAACATCATCGGTTTCACCGAACTGTTGCAGACACCGGCTTTCGGATCGCTCAACGAGCGCCAGATCGAATATCTCGACCATATCAGCACGTCGTCATCGGTATTGCTGACCATCGTCAATGATATTCTCGATCTTGCGACCGTCGATGCAGGCATCATGGAACTGGAGGTCGGCGAAGTTTCCGTCGTGGAAGCGATTTCTGCTGCCGCTTCCGCGTCGGTGAGCGCATGCGCGATCACGATATCGGGCTCGACATCGACATTGCCGACGACGTTGACGTATTCAAGGCCGATGCGAACCGCGTCCGTCAGGTACTTTTCAACCTGTTGTCCAACGCTACCAACTATGCGCCGGAAGGCTCCAGCATCCAGCTGCAAGTGGCGCGAGAGGGACGGAAGTGGTCTTTGCCGTCCATGATGACGGTCCCGGCATGCCCGGAGAAGTGCTCGACACGGTTTTCAAGCGCTTCCAGTCCTATCCGAATGGTGGTCGCCGCCGTGGTGCCGGACTCGGACTTGCCATCGTCAAGAGCTTTGTCGAGCTGCATGGCGGGTCGGTCGATATTGATACGGGTTCCGGTCGTGGAACAACGGTCATTTGCCGTTTTCCGTCGGAAACACGCAGCTTCCGCGTCGCCGCCGAATAAGGTAAAGGGTGCCCATGAGCGCCTCACAATCCAGCATCAGCTATTTCTTGCCCGACGAAGCTGCAACGCAGCGTTTCGGCGAGGATTTCGCCCTCGCCCTGCAGAAGGGCGATCTTGTCACGCTTTCCGGTGATCTGGGAGCGGGAAAATCCTCGCTTGCCCGCGCGATCATACGCGCAATTGCCGATGATGAAGGGCTGGATGTTCCAAGTCCGACTTTTACGCTAGTGCAAAGCTACGAGACTTTGCGCATTCCTGTTGCCCATGCCGATCTCTACCGTATTTCACACGGTGAAGAACTGGATGAGCTGGGGCTGCCGGAGTTTCTGGAAGATGGCGTGGTTCTGGCCGAATGGCCGGAGCAGGGCGAGGATTCCTGCCTGAACCGTCATTTGCTGTCACGCTGAACCACGAAGGGGAGGACGGCGTATTGCCGTGTCGGACCTGTGGCCGCGATCCAGCGGCTGGAACGCAGCCAGGCAATCCGCGCTTTTCTGGACCTCCACGGCCGCGCCGATGCAACGCGCCGCTATTTGCAGGGGATGCATCTCCGCGCAAATACGAGACGGTCCAAACGGCTGCTCACGGTATCGAGATTTTGATGAATGCGCCGCAGATGCCGTATGATCCGCCGCTGCGTGACGGAAAATCCTATCGGCAGATTGCGCATCTTGCGGAAAACATCCTTGCCTTTGTCGCTGTCGATGCGCTTCTCGACAGCCATGGTTTTCACGTGCCGCAAATGCGTGCCGCCGATCTCGATGCCGGTTTTCTCATCCTTGAGAATCTCGGAACCGAGGGCGTGCGGGCAGCTTCGGTGAACCTGTTGCGGAACGCTATGAGGCCGCCGGACGTTTTCTGGCGCATCTGCATGGCGTTGCCTGGCCAGACCATGCACCGGTGGCGGGGCATCCCGACCACATCATTGCTGGCTTTGACCGCGATGCGATGATGATCGAGGTCAGCCTGATCGGCCAGTGGTACGCGCCGCGCATGATGGGCAGGCAACTTACAGACGCAGAAAAGCAAGCTTACGAAGCCGCATGGGGTCATGTGATCGCCGACATTGCCGATGTTGAGAAGAGCCTGCTCTTGCGCGACTATCATTCGCCCAACCTGTTCTGGTTCCCGGAGGCGGGAGGCAAGGACAAGATCGGTGTCATCGATTTTCAGGATGCGATGATTGGACCGGCGGCCTATGACGTGGCTTCACTGGCGCTTGATGCGCGAGTGACGATTTCGCCAGAGCTGGAACAGGCTGTGGTCGCTGCCTATTGCGATGAGCGTCGCACGCTCGGACATGCGTTCGACGAGGCTTTGTTCCGCAAGGCCTATGCAGCCATGGGCGCGCAGCGTAATGCCAAGCTGCTCGGTCTTTTGTCCGGCTCGACGAGCGCGATGGTAAGCCGGCTTATTTGAAGCACCTGCCACGCATTCGCGATTATCTCGGACGTGTGCTTAAAGATCCCGTCATGGCACCTGTGGCGGCATGGTTTGAGGAATTGGGGCTGATGCAGCAGGAAGAGGCCGCGCAATGAAAATGCCTGAAATGGCCCCAAAACGGCAATGATTCTTGCCGCCGGACTTGGCAAGCGCATGCGTCCCATCACCGAAACCATTCCAAAGCCGCTGGTCAAGGTTGCGGGTAAGCCCTTGATTGATTGGGGCTGGATGCGGCTGTGCAGGCGGGCATTGGCACGGCAGTCGTCAATGTCCATTATTTAGCCGACCAACTGGAAGAGCATCTTCGTCGTCGCAACGATCTGGAGATCGTTATTTCGGACGAACGCAAGGAGTTGCTCGATTCTGCTGGCGGCGTCGTGAAGGCGTTGCCGATACTCGGAGCAGAGCCGTTTTTATATTGAATGCCGACACATTTTGGGTAGGCGACGAGAAGGCGCCCAATTTGTCGGCGCTCGCTGAGATATGGGATGCGGACCGGATGGACATTCTCCTGATGACAGCGCGCCTCGATCAGGAAACGGGCTATGAAGGCAAGGGTGATTTCGTTACCGACGAAAACGGGCATCTGCGCCGCGCACGGGACGTCTCCGGCGAGCCGGTGATCTATGCGGGAGCAGGGATTATCCATCCCCGCATCTTCGATCACGTGGAGCCGGGTGTGTCCTCGCTCAATCGCTATTTCGACGAAGCGATTGCAGCGGGCCGCCTTTATGGTATGCCAATGACCGGGCACTGGCTGACCGTTGGAACGCCGGACGCCATCGGCGAGGCGGAGGCAGCGCTTACCGCATTTGCATGAGGAGGCAGTAAGCATGAGCGCACGCAGGCCCAGAGATGGGAAACAGCGCCTCTTTTCAATTCCTCCCGGCACGCCGTTTCTGCCCGCTTTTGCCAAGGCGCTTCTGGAAGGGCGGCTGGTTGAGGGCTTTCCTGCCAACCCTTCCGATCCGCTGGCATTGGCCAATGCAACCATCTATGTGCCAACGCGCCGTGCGGCGCGTGCGCTAAGATCGATACTGGTCGATAGGAATCCAGCTAAAAGCGCTATTTTGCCGACGATAAAGCCGCTTGGCGATGTGGACGAAGATGCCGCTTTCTTCAATGCCGGCTCGTCAGGCGTCTTTGACATCAATCCACCGATTGGTACAGCAGAGCGTCTTCTGCTTCTGGCACGATTGATCCGCCCGTGGCGGGAATCGCTGCCTTCGCATGTACGTGCCCTTTTCGGTGTTGACGACGTTTCCGTTCCGGCAACGACCGCCGATGCGATCTGGCTTGCCCGCGATCTGGCGGGGCTGATGGATCAGGTTGAAACCGATGGGGCGAAGTGGAGTGAGCTTAAGGGTATTGCTCCGGAAGACCTTGCCGATTGGTGGCAGGTCACGCTCGGCTTTCTCAACATCGTCACCAATCTGTGGCCGGATATTCTGGCGGAACGCAGGCTTTCAAATCCGGCTGCGCATCGCAACGATCTCATCTGGAGTGAAGTAAAGCGCCTGCGCACCCATCCGCCAACGGGGCCGGTGATCGTTGCGGGTTCTACCGGTTCCATACCTGCGACTGCCGAACTTATTTCCGCTATTGCGGATTTGCCCAATGGCGCGGTGGTGCTGCCGGGGCTGGACCGCGATCTGGATGATGCCGCGTGGCAAATGCTGGCATCGGCAACCGACAATCCCTCGACCTTCGGTCATCCGCAATTCGGCTTGCGCAAGCTTCTTGATGCAATGCAGACATTACGCGCAGATGTGGAACATCTGGACGATATGCCTGCTTCCAAACGCCTGCGCGAGCGGGTGGTGAGCGAAGCGCTCCGCCCGGCGGAAACGACCGATGCATGGGGCCAGCTTGCGTGCGATCCCGATATGCAACGCGAAGCCTTGCAGCAGGCAGCGCAGACCATCGATCTGATCGAAGCCGCCAATGAGCGGGAAGAGGCGCTTGCGGTCGCTCTTGCGTTACGCGATGCAATCAATGATGAAGGCAAGACGGCTGCGCTTGTCACGGCAGACCGCAATCTGGCGCGACGGGTGGTGGGCGAGCTTGCCCGTTTCGGGATCGATGCCGACGATTCCGGCGGGCGGCATCTGCGTGATGTCGAGACCACGACATTGCTGCGGCTGCTGGTCGAAACCGTGTTCAATCCGGGCGATCCGGTCGCCCTGCTGGCGCTGGTCAAGCATCCGCTGCTGCGGCTGGAAGCGCCCCGTATCGAGCGACGCCTTGCCGCCGAAACCTTGGAACTCATTGCCTTTCGCGGCGGTACGGGCCGTGCCTCGGTGCTCAATCTTCCCGCATTTTTCGATCGGCGGCTGGAAGAAAGCGCCAGTCAGTCATGGCAACCGGCATGGCACGATACAGTCACGCCGGATATGATCGCCGCCGCCCGCAATCTTTGCGAAAGCCTGTCTAAGGCGGTGGCGCCATTGGCGCCTTTCGTCATCGCCGGACGCCGGACCGAGATCGGCGAAATCGCGCGTGCAACGGTCGAAGCATTGGAAAATCTTGCGCGTAATGAAAAGGCCAGCATCGCGCCTTTCTATTCCGGCGAACGCGGAGAACAGCTCGCTGCCTTTTGCGTGGTCTGGTTTCAAGCGAAGCCGGGCTCGACTTTGAAGCGTCGGAATGGCCGGCTGTGCTCGATGCGCTGATGGCGGGCGAGACGGTCAAGCCGCACCCCGGCGGCCATCCGCGCCTCTTCATCTGGGGTGCGCTGGAAGCACGCCTGCAAACCATGGATACGGTGGTGGTCGGCGGTCTCAACGAGGGGAGCTGGCCTGCCCGTACCCGTAACGATCCATTCATGTCGCGTCCGATGAAGTCTATGATCGCGCTCGATCCGCCCGAGCGCCGCACCGGCCTTGCTGCCCACGATTTCCAGATGGCGCTGGGTCAGGATCATGTTGTGCTGACGCGCTCGCAGCGTTCCGACAATGCGCCGACGGTTGCCTCGCGCTGGCTGCAGCGGCTTGAAACTGTGCTGGGCGCAGATGTGACGACCGAAATGCGCAAGCGTGGGGCGCGTTTTATTCAGTGGTCACGCGAAATCGACCGGGACGAAGACGTGCCTTTCGTCAAACGCCCGGAACCGGCCCCGCCTGTAACTGCCCGTCCGAAGCATTTTTCGGTGACGGAAATCGAAACGCTGCGCCGCGATCCTTATGCGATCTTCGCCAAGAAGATCCTGAAACTGCGTCCGCTGGAGCCCCTGATCCGTGACCCGGCTGCTGCCGAGCGCGGCACCTTGTTCCACGATATTCTGGGTCATTTTACGCAAGAGGCAATCGATCCGCTAGCGCCCGATGCCGCCGAACGCCTGATGGAGCTTGGCCGCATTCTTTTGCCGACATGGACCTGCCGACCGAAATAGAGGCTGTGTGGTGGCCGCGCTTCACGGCGCTCATTCCGCAGTTTCTGGCTTGGGAGCGCGAGCGCGCCTATAATGTCCAGACCCGCTTTGCGGAAATTTCATCCGATAAACGCGAGGTCGAAGGGCTTGGCGTCACGCTTTCCGGCCGCGCTGACCGCATCGATCTGATGCGCGACGGGACAGCGGAAATCATCGATTACAAGACCGGATCGACGCCATCGCCCAAACAGGCGCATGTGCTGCTGTCGCCGCAGCGGCGCTGGAAGCCGCGCTTCTGGTGCGCGGCGCATTCCGCGAACTGGGCTCGGTCCGCGCTTCGGACCTCACCTATGTCCGTCTCAAGGCGGGCGGCGAGGTCAAGCCGGAATCCATCCTCAAGATCGGACGACCGCCATCGGAGAAAACCGCCCCGGCGCTTGGCGAGGATCCTGGCAGCGGCTGGCGCAATTGCTGGCCGAATATCAGAAGCCGGAAAAAGGGTATCTGTCGCGCGCATTGCCGTTCCGTGAAACCGATCTGACGGGCGATTACGATCATCTGGCGCGGGTGCTGGAATGGTCTGCCGGAGGCGATGCAGGCGGCGAGGGCGGCGAATGAAGAAAGCACCTGTTATTCCAGAAGAAACGCTGCGGGCGCAAAGCAATGCAGCAAATCCGGCAGCTTCCGTCTGGGTTTCCGCCAATGCGGGTTCCGGCAAGACGCATGTTCTGACCGAACGTGTTATTCGCCTGCTGCTCGAAGGCACGGACCCATCGAAGATTCTCTGCCTCACCTATACCAAGGCGGCGGCTGCGGTGATGCAGAACCGCGTGTTCATGCGGCTTTCAGAATGGGCTGTCCTGCCGGATGAGGAACTGGCCGAACGCCTGAAATCATTGGAAGGGCGCAGACCGGGCGATGCCCGTCTTGCCGCCGCGCGACGGCTGTTCGCGCGTGCGCTCGAAACACCGGGCGGACTTAAAATCCAGACCATCCATGCTTTCTGCGAAGCGATCCTGCACCAGTTCCCGCTTGAGGCAAACATTGCCGGTCATTTCGAGATGATGGATGATTTGATGCAGGTCGCCCTCGTGGGCGAAGCACGGCGCCAACTGCTCGAAACCGCGCATGGAGGCGGCGATATTGAGCTCGCAGCGGCCTTTGCGGACGTTCTGCAAGCATCGGGCGAGATGGGGCTTCAATCGCTTCTGGATGAGGCGGTAAGCAGGCGCAACGGCCTGCAGACCTATATCACCGAACTGGGTGTGGCGGCGCATCGCAGCGAAGCCCTGCACCGGGCTTTCCGCTTCGACCCGCAAACCAGCGAAGATGATATCATCGCCGATCTCTGGCCGATACCGGAGTTTTCCGACGACGCACTCGACCTCATCATGTCGATCCAGAAGGGGCGTCTCGCGCGCAGGATTTTGCGCTGCAGCTTCGGCGTTTCGAAAAGGTGACAAGCCAGCGTGACCGCGAGGCCGTGTTGCGTGCAGCCTTCCTGAAAAGCACGGGCGAACCGAAATCCGGTTCTTATGTCGGCTCGGCGGCGGTCAAGAAGCTTCTGCCGGATTTCGAAGAGGATTTCGACGCGGCGGCGGCGCGTGTGGAACAGGGTCTCGACCGGCTGAAGGAATTGCGCCTTGTGCGGCTCAATCTGGCCGCGCTGACGCTGATCGACAATCTGCTGCAACGCTATCACGACCTGAAGCGTCAGCGCGGCCTGCTCGATTTCGAGGACCTCATCACCCGGACCGTGGCGCTGCTTGCCCGAAACGGGGCAGGGCAGTGGGTGCAGTACAAGCTCGATCGCGGCATCGATCATATTCTGGTCGATGAGGCGCAGGATACCAGCCCCGACCAGTGGCAGGTGATCCGCATGCTGTCGGAAGAGTTTTTCTCCGGTCTCGGCCAGCGCAATATCAGCCGCACGCTCTTTGCCGTCGGTGACGAGAAACAGTCGATCTATTCGTTTCAGGGCGCGGTGCCGGAGGATTTTGCGGCGCAGGGGCGGTCCGTCAGTCTTCGCGCGAAAGATGCGGAGCTGAAATTCGAGCGTGTCAGCCTCAATTTTCGTTCCGATCCGCGCCCGATGTCCTGCAGGCGGTGGACGAGGTTTTTGCGCGACCCGAGGCCAATCGCGGCCTTGCGGGCGCAACGGTCCATGAAGCCATTCGTTCAGATGCGCCGGGCGAGGTGGAAATATGGGATATGCTGACGCCGGAAGTGGTGGAAGAGCCTGACGATTGGCGCGAGCCGGTCGATCATCTGGCAGCACCTGCCGTGCGGCTGGCGGATCAGATCGCGGCCACCATTCGCCACTGGCTGGATAGCGGCGAACCCATTCCGGGCCAGAACAGGCGGATCATGCCGCGCGACATCATGGTTCTGGTGCGAAAGCGCGACCAGTTCATGCCTGCCCTGTCGCGGGCGCTGAAAAACCTGTCCGTGCCGGTGGCCGGTGCGGACCGCCTGCGGCTCACCAGCCATATTGCCATTCAGGATCTGATGGCGCTCGGTCGTTTCGTGCTTCAGCCCTCGGACGATCTTTCGCTGGCATCTGTCCTGAAAAGCCCGCTGTTCGGCTGGGATGACGACCAGCTGTTCGAGCTTGCCCATCCGCGAGGTTCAAGCCTCACTTTGTTCGAGCGGCTTTATCAGGTCTCGCGTGGCGATGCCGCGCTGGCCGAAGTGCACAAGACCTGAGCCGCTGGCGCAATATGGCCGACACCATGCCGGTGTTCGAATTCTATGCACGCATATTGAGCGCGGACGGCGCGCGGCGAAAACTCCTGGCGCGGTTGGGGCCGGAGGCGGGCGATATCATTGACGAATTCCAGAATTATGCGCTTTCCGCCGAGCGCGCCGGTCTGCCCGGCCTGCAGGCTTTTCTTGAAACGCTGGAAGCGGCATCGCCGGAAATCAAGCGCGAACTGGATCAGGGGCGCAATGAAGTGCGCATCATGACCGTCCATGCCGCCAAGGGGCTGGAAGGGGCGGTGGTGTTTCTTGTCGATCCGGGAAGCGCGGTCTGGACTGGCAGCCGCGCGCCAAAGCTCATTCCTTTTGATTTTTCGAACGATAATCCGCCGGTGAAAGGCTATCTCTGGCAACCGAATGCCGGATACCAGACCGGCTTCACGGCAGCACAGATCGAGGAGCTGAAAATGCGGGCGGAGGAAGAATATCGCCGCCTGCTCTATGTCGGCATGACGCGGGCCGAAGACCGGCTTATCATCTGCGGCTATCGCGGTACGCGCGAAAGCGGCGAAACATGGCATCGCCTTGTTGAGGATGCGCTGGCCACCAAGGCCGAGACATTCGTGCATCCGGTTCTGAAAGTTGCTGCAAGGCGCTATCGCAAGACACCGCGCGGAATGGTCGAGATTGCCGAGCAGGATAGAACCGAGGATCACGCACTGCCGTCACTACCGCGCGATTATCTGCGGCCGATAAAGCCTGAAACCGGATTGCCGCGGCCGCTGGCCCGTCCGGCGCGTCCGCGCTGATCGAAGCGGATGAGGAACCGCCGCTCGATACGTTTTCGCCGGTTCTGGGGCCAGGCAACGGACTCCCGCCTTTGCGCTGCGGCGCGGCACGGCGATCCATATGCTGCTGCAATATCTGCCGGACATTCCACGGGATGGGTGTGAAACGCTGGCACGCGGCTACCTTGATCGCATCGCTGCCGACTGGCCGGAAACGGAGCGCCAGATAGCTTGGCAAAGTGTGCGGACCATTCTGGACGACCCCACCTATGCACCGGTCTTTGCGGAAGGTTCGCGCGGGAAGTGGCCATCATGGGCACAATCGAGCTTGGCGGGCGCGATCATGCGGTGTCTGGCCAGATCGACCGCATCAGTGTCGGTGAGGACCGGGTGTTGATCGTGGACTACAAAACCAATCGACCGCCACCGAAAACCATCGAGGCGGTTCCTTTCGCCTATCGGGCGCAGCTTGCACTTTATAAGGCGCTGCTGGAGCCGCTCTATCCGGGACGGACGGTGGAAACAGCGTTGCTCTTTACCGAAGGGCCGTTTCTGATGCCATTGTCCGACACTGTTCTCAATGAAGCCATGCAGACGCTGAAAGACTCTCAAGGAAAGGTGAGTAACTAGAACTTGACGGATGGCGGCAGACGCGCCACATGATATAGCGAAGATAGAGCGGATTGCGTGTGAGTCTGTGAAGATGCCTGCCGTTCTTAACCATATAGAGGATAGCCCTATGGCAACCGTTAAGGTCGATAACAGCAATTTTCAGTCGGACGTTCTTCAGTCGAGCGAGCCTGTTGTGGTGGATTTCTGGGCGGAATGGTGCGGTCCTGCAAGATGATCGCCCCGGCTCTGGACGAAATCGCAACGGAAATGGCTGGTCAGGTCAAGATCGCCAAGGTGAACATTGATGAGAACCCGGAACTGGCTGCTCAGTTCGGCGTGCGTTCGATCCCGACGCTTCTGATGTTCAAGGATGGTGAACTCGCCGCCAATATGGTCGGCGCTGCTCCGAAGAGCCGTCTCGCCGACTGGATCAAGGCGTCGGCTGCATAAGACAGCATCATAAAACGCAAAACCCGGCCTTCGAGCCGGGTTTTTGTTTAGAATTTGCCGTTAAGTGGGTGGCGTGCTGTTGTCCCTCAAGACTTCACCTGCAAGGTAAAGCGATCCGCTAATCAGGATACGCGGCGGCGCTTCATCCGGGGCCATGTATCACGCAGAAGTTTCAATGCGTTGGCAACCGAATGCACGGGCTCCGCCGACAGATTGGCTTTTGGGCCGCGACGGGCTCATCATTGGGAATGCCCGCATCGCTGGACGGAATAGGCACGGTGAAAACGTGCCGCGCCATACCGGCAAAGGCTTCGAAATAGCCGACCGGGTCCTTGGTATTGATCATACCGGTGATGAGGAACAGCGGGCGCTCATTGCGCTCTTCAAGATCGCCAAGCGACTCGGCAATGACTGTTCCCGCACCCGGATTATGCCCGCCATCGAGCCAGATTTCGGACGCTGCCGGGGCCAAATCCACGAGCGAACCATGGGTCAACCGCTGCATGCGTGCTGGCCAGTCCACCACCATTAACGCCTTTTCGACGGCTTTGTCGGTCAGGCTGAAACCAGCCATCTGCACAGCCTCGATTGCTGCTGCGGCATTGGAAATCTGATGGCGTCCGGGAAGGCGCGGCAATGGCAGGTCGATCAGACCATCCTCGTTCTGGAACACCATGCGGCCATGTTCCTCGAAAGCGAGGAAATCCTGCCCGTAAACCGAAACGGACAGCCCAGCCTGTCGGCAGTCGAGACAAGAACTTCCCGTGCCGCATCGAAGGGCTGGAAACCGATGACGACCGGACAATCCTTCTTGATGATACCGGCCTTTTCGGCCGCAATAAGCTCCACATGATCGCCAAGATAGGCCTGATGGTCGATGGAAACCGGCATGATGAGCGACACGGCAGGATCGGTAATGACATTGGTGGCGTCGAAACGCCCGCCGAGACCGACTTCCATGACGACGACATCCGCCGGATGTTCGGAAAAGAGCACGAAGGCCACAGCCGTCAGGATTTCAAAACGGTGATGTGCTGGCCGTCATTGGCTGCTGCAACGCGCTCTATCGCGTCGGCCAGAACATCGTCACTGACCAGTTTTCCGCCACCGGGCGCTGCCAGACGATAGCGCTCGTGCCAGTTGACGAGGTGCGGCGAGGTATGGACGTGAACATCGAAGCCGCCCGCTTCCAGAAGTGCGCGGCAGAAAGCTGTCGCTGACCCCTTGCCGTTGGTTCCGGCAATGTGAATGACCGGTGGCAGTTTCAGATGCGGATTACCAAGCTTTCCCAGAAGACCGCGAATGCGGTCCAATGAAAGATCGAAGCCCTTTGGATGCAACTGCATAAGCCGCTCGATTGCGGCGGCGGCTTTTCCCGTCACGATCAGGCTGCCTTGTCGGTTGCTTCCGTCTTTTCGTGTTCCGGCGCGTCGCTATTGCCGGGCTGCCTGGTCATGATCTTGAGAAGGCGCGCAATCGTGCCCTTCAATTCCAGACGCGAGACGACCATGTCGACCATGCCATGTTCCATGAGATAGTCGGCGCTCTGGAAGCCTTCCGGCAGCTTTTCACGGATCGTCTGCTCGATGACGCGCGGGCCGGCAAAGCCGATCAGGGCGCCTGGTTCGGCGATGTGGATATCGCCCAGCATGGCGTAGGAAGCCGTTACCCCGCCCGTAGTCGGATTGGTCAGCACGACGATATAGGGCAGACCTGCCTCTTTCAGCATTTCAACTGCAACCGTGGTGCGCGGGAGCTGCATGAGCGACAGGATGCCTTCCTGCATGCGCGCACCGCCCGAGGCGGCAAACAGGACCAGCGGGCGTTTCAGCTCGATGGCCTTTTCAAAACCCTGAATGATGGCTTCGCCGGCACCCATGCCGAGCGAACCGCCCATGAACCCGAAATCCTGAACGGTGGCGACAATCGGCAAGCCTTCGATTGTGCCGAGGCCGTTGACGATGGCGTCATCCATGCCGGTGCGGGTGCGATAATCCTTGAGACGGTCGATATATTTCTTCTCGTCGCGGAATTTCAGCGGATCGACAGGCACTTTTGGCGCTTCAAGCGTCGTATATTCGCCATTGTCGAAGAAGAAGCGCAGACGGTCCTTCGCCTTGATGCGCATGTGATGACCTGAGGAGGGGATCACAAACTGGTTGCTCTCAAGGTCCTTGTGAAACACCATTTCACCGGTCGACGGATCCTTGATCCAGAGGTTTTCCGGCATTTCACGACGGCCGAGCATCGAATTGATCTTCGGACGAACGTAGTTGGTGATCCAGTTCATGACGTTTGGTTCCGTTTCTTGTTCTTCGGCAACGACTTCTCAGCCGCTTAAATGGACGATTTATTGGGCGGCTTCAAGGCGTGTGGCGCGCACGCTTTCAGCAAGAGCGTGGACAAGCCGGCTTGCGGCGGCGACCGGATCGCCTTTCACCTTGCCCTTTCATCGAGTTCACCGGCAATCGCGTTGACGATGGCCGTGCCGACGACGACGCCATCGGCATGGGCGGCGATGGCTGTGGCCTGTTCCGGCGTCTTGACGCCGAAACCGACACAGATCGGCAAATCGGTGCTTTTCTTGATGTGGCGCACGGCTTCACCAACTTTCGCGGTATCGGCGATTGCCGAGCCGGTGATGCCGTTCATCGAGACGTAATAGACGAAGCCCGACGAATTATGCAGCACTTTCGGCAGGCGCTTGTCATCCGTGGTCGGCGTGGTGAGGCGAATGAAATTGATGCCCGCCTTCATGGCCGGAATGCAAAGTTCCGCATCCATTTCGGAGGGAAGATCGACGACGATCAGCCGTCGACGCCAGACGCTTTGGCATCGGCCAGAAAGCGTTCCACACCATAGATATAGATCGGGTTGTAGTAGCCCATCATGACGATGGGGGTGGTGTCGTCTTCCTTGCGGAATTCTGCTGCCATGTGCAGCGTCTTGGCAAGCGTCTGCCCGGCGTTGAGGGCGCGCAGACCTGCGGCCTGAATGGCGGGTCCATCTGCCATCGGATCGGAGAAGGGCATGCCAAGCTCGATCACGTCGGCACCGGCCTTTGGCAATGCCTTCATGACCTTGAGCGAGGTTTCCAGATCGGGATCGCCACCCATGAAATAGGTAACGAGCGCCGGACGGCCCTCGGCCTTCAGTTCAGCGAATTTGGTGTCGATGCGAGTAGTCATACCGTGCCCCGTGGCAAAGTGCGCGTCAGATAGTCGGCAACGGGCTTGCCCGCCATCGCCGTTTCCATCCATGCACGCCGTTCAAAGTCTATGATTCCGAGTTCCCACACGCAGGCCATCAGCAGCGGTTGTGCGGTCATGAATTCCACCTCGTCGCCGAGTTCCGACTGCCAGAGGACTTCCGTGGCGATACCGCCTTCCAGCCACCAGTGCAGAAGCAGCCACAGGCCCTCCTCACCCTGATGCAGAATGGCAAAACCTACGCCCATATGCGGCAAGGCGACGAGCTTTTCAGCGGCGGCTTCGATCTGCCTGCGGGCGAGGCCGACAGCGGCCTCCGCGACAGGATTGGCCGGATCGGCTTCTATGATGTTGAGCTTGATCGTCGCCGGACCGCACGTCGTCAGGCCGTCGAACCATGCGGCGCGCGGCTTGTAGACGGAGATTTCGGCGACGTCGTTACCCATGTCAGATGTCCATGCCGAGAAGCTTGCCGACCGTATGGACATCCTTGTCGCCACGACCGGACAGATTGACGATCATAACTTGGTCCTTGCCCATGGCTGGGGCCATCTTGACGGCCTGCGCAATGGCATGGGCGGATTCGAGCGCGGGGATAATGCCTTCGGTGCGGGTGCAAAGCTGGAATGCATCCAGCGCCTCAGCGTCGAGGATCGGTACGTAGTCGACGCGCCCGCTATCTTTCAGCCATGAATGTTCCGGGCCCACGCCCGGATAGTCGAGACCGGCGGAAACGGAATGTCCTTCAAGAATCTGGCCGTCGTCATCCTGGAGGAGATAGGTGCGGTTACCATGCAGTACGCCGGGACGACCCGCGCTCATCGATGCACAATGCTCGTCACCGTCCAGACCGTGACCGCCTGCCTCGACACCGACGATCTTGACTGATGCGTCATCGAGGAAGGGGTGGAACAGGCCGATGGCGTTGGAGCCGCCGCCGACAGCCGCGATGATGACATCCGGCAGACGGCCTTCCTGTTCGAGAATCTGCTGGCGTGCTTCATTGCCGATAACCGACTGGAAATCGCGCACCAGTTCCGGATAGGGATGCGGACCGGCAGCCGTGCCGATCAGGTAATAGGTGTCTTCGACATTCGTCACCCAGTCACGCAGGGCTTCGTTCATCGCATCCTTGAGTGTGCCGTTGCCTGCCGAAACCGGAATCACTTCGGCACCAAGCAGCTTCATGCGGAACACGTTCGGCTTCTGGCGTTCGACGTCGGTTGCGCCCATATAGACCATGCAGGGCAGGCCGAAACGCGCGGCAACAGTAGCCGAAGCCACGCCATGCTGTCCGGCGCCGGTTTCGGCAATGATGCGGGTCTTGCCCATGCGCTTGGCGAGGAGAATCTGGCCGAGGCAGTTGTTGATCTTGTGGCTGCCGGTGTGGTTGAGGTCTTCACGCTTGAAGTAGATTTTGCGCCGCCCAGATGTTTCGTCAGGCCTTCCGCGTAATAGAGCTTGGAAGGACGACCTGCATAGTAGGTGGAAAGCGCGTTCAGCTTCGCCTTGAATTCAGGATCGTTCTTCGCCGTTTCATAGGCTTCCTGCAATTCGAGGATCAGCGGCATCAGCGTCTCGGCAACGAAGCGTCCGCCGAAAATACCGAACATGCCCTCTTCATCGGGGCCTGTCTTATAGGAATTGGGTGCAACCGGCTTGTTCAACGCTTCCGCTCCGTCAGTTCAGGCTGTCTACAGGGCATCGGCGCGCATCGGCGACAGCCCGGAAAAATTCTCGATGAGACGCACATCCTTTTCGCCGGGCGCGCGTTCGACGCCGGACGATATATCGATGCCGGGCGCTTGGGTTTTGTGGAGCGCCTCTGCGATATTGTCCGCATTCAATCCACCGGAAAGCATGTAATCGATATCCGCGTCAAGCGCCGCCAGAAGTTCCCAGTCGAATGATACGCCGTTGCCGCCCGGAAGGTCCGATCCCTTCGGCGGCTTGGCATCGAACAGGAAACGGTCTGCTATGCCCTTATAGGCCGCAATCGCGGCAAGATCGCTGGCGTCGCGCACCGAAAAGCCTTCATGACCGGCAAGCCATAACGCGCTTTGATGAAGGCCACGCGATCCGGCGTCTCGTGGCCATGAAGCTGCAGAATATCGGGTTTCACCGTTTTCACGATATCATCCAGCGTTTCATCGTCCGCATCGACTGTAACGGCAACGACAAGCGCCCGCCCGTTGACCGCATCGCGCAAGCCTGCTGCCATCTGCGGGGTTATATGGCGCGGGCTTTTGGGAAAGAAGATGAAACCGATATGCGTCGCACCGCCGTCGAGGGCGGCGGCAACGGCGTCGGGGGTTTTAAGCCCGCATATCTTGATATCGAGAACCATGGTTGTCCGTCGCATAAATCCGGGGCTACTCAAGCTATTCCGTCTGTTCCGGAACTATTCGGAGACGGGATGGCCATCAAAACCCTGTGCGATCAGGAAATCATACGCCTCCATGACCTCAAGGGGAACAGCCTGCGCGATCTGATAACCCTTGGCAGGATATTCAAGAATGCGCTGGAGATCGCCGGTCATCTCATTGATAAGCATTTCGACCGGATGGTCTGCCGTTGGCTGGCCTTGGAAGGAAACGAGCGGCGCGGTGATGCTTGCGCGTGCTTCCGGCCATTGGCGGGCTACGGTCGCCAGAACGCGACGCTGCGTCTGCGGCTTGGTCACAAGGATGGCGCTGATTGCGCCGGGCGCAAGCCGTTCACGACTGAACCTTATGTTTTCGCCGATATTGGTAGCCTCGGGTTCGACCGTGATCGCTTCTTCGGGCACGCCGCGCCTGATTGCGATTTCGGCAAAAGCTTCTGCTTCGCTTGCCTTATAGAGTTTGTCCGTCCAGTGGCCGCTTTTGCCGGTGAACACCAGCCACGTCGCCATGCCTGCGAGAAAGAGATCGGCTGCCCTTTCGGCAACGCGCGGATCGTAGCTGCCAAGCCCGATAATGACATCGGCGGTTTCCAGCGGATCATAGATGCAGTGATAATCCCACAGCACGTTGGCGGCGGTCAGTATGGATGCGGTCATGTGAAGTCGATAGCCTGTAATGCGCTGCCATTGCGCTTCAGCCAAGCCTTGCAGCGTTCCGTGTCGGGACAAAGCTCATGGCAGAGTTTCCAGAATTTCGGCCCATGGTTCATCTCGATGAGATGGGCCACCTCATGGGCAACAAGATAGTTGATCACCGGGGCAGGGGCCATACCTATGCGCCAGGAGAAGGAGAGGACGCCGTCCGAGGTGCAGGAACCCCAGCGGCTCTTCGTGTCCTTGAAGCGCACGGATTTGGCCTTGCGACCGACCGTGGCGGTATGTCGGACCACGAGTGCCTCGATCTCGCGCTTCACTTCGCGTTTGATATGATCGGCGACGCGGCGCGGCAGATGTGCCGGGTCGCCATGAACGAGCAGAATATTGCCTTCAAGAAGCTGGGTGGTGCCGCGGCCTGATTGATGCACGATCTTGTGTGGCACACCGCGCAGGGGAATCTTGATGCCGGCGCGCACGCCCGGCTGGTCAGGCAGCTTTGCGATGCGGCTTTCGATCCAGCCTTCGTGACGGTTGAGGAAACTCAGCACTTCACGCTCGGGAAGTCCGGGCGGAACCGTAATGCGCAGTCCCTTGCCACCTGCTTCGATACGCAGGGTCAGTCGTTTGGCACGCGGATTTTCGAAAACACGCAAGGGAAGTTCCCGTCCTGCGACCGCATGGATGCGTTCGCTGCGAACGGTTGCCGTCCCAGCAGACGCTCCTTTGCCACTGATTTGCCGAAGGAAGGATAAGCCCATCGCTTAAGAATAAGTGATTCGCGTAAAAGCCAGAAAAATTGCTATTTTGACTGAAACGGCGCAGCCAAACTGCGCCGTTTCAAAAGATTTCAGGGTGTTATACCCTATCAAAGATCGGTGATGTCGTCCTTGCCGCCTTTGGTGCGCGGGGCAGGCGTCTTCTTCGAGGCCGCACGGCGCTCAGCCATGAAGCGGTCGAATTCTTCCTTGTCACGGGCACGGCGAAGTTCTGCGGCATAGGCCTCGAATTCGGCGCGCGCTTCTTCGAGCTTGCGGCGTTCTTCGGCCAGCCGCTCCAGCTCGGCGCGGCGCCAGTCGTCAAAAGCCTCATTGCCAGTGGTGCCACCGAAGTTGAAGTTTTCGCCCTTACGGCAGTTGCGGAACGAGCCGAACATGGAATCGGTCTTCTCGTTCACGCCGCGCTTGAACCCTTCGAGGCGATCACCCCAGAGGATATAGGCGAGCATGGCAAGGCCAAGCGGCCAGAACAGGAAAAAGCCGAGCACCATCAGCGCAATCGTGGCTGGCGTCCATGCCGGGCGGATCAATGCAGTATTGGTCATGGTCTGCTCCGTTGAAAAGCGCATGCCATTCAACCGTTCGACATCGTCCGGCAACATGCGCGAAACCAAGGCCTGCCAGCCCGCCTCATGCGGACATTTTCTTCTGGCGGCTTGACTTCGACGTGGTGAAAAGATTGCGGCTTTTCAAGAATACAACCGGAGGATTCGCAGCCCTCTTCACTTAACCAATGCAATTAATTCGAGATTTTTACGAAAATGTTCGAGAAAAGTGACGGCGAGCCCGGCGATCAGCGCCCAGAAGGCGGAGCCGACCCGAAAAATGCCATGCCGGAGGCCGTCACGGCAAAGGTTATGGTCGCTGCAAGGCGCTCATGCTCGTCCTTCAGCGCCAATGACATGGCGTTGATGAACGGACCGGTCAGGGCAAGCCCGGCAACAAGGGCGATGAGCGTTACCGGCAAGACGGCAAAGATCGCGACCAATGATGCCCCGAAGAGGGCGAACACCACATAGATCACGGCGTAGACCGGGCCGGTAAGCCAGCGTTTGGTGTGGTCTGGATGTGCGTCGGGATTGGTGCAGAGTGCTGCCGAGATAGCGGCCAGATTGGTGGTGGAAGCGCCAAAAGGAGCCGTCAGCAGTGAAAAGAGGCCGGTCACGCGCAAGCAGGCGCTGGTTGGCGGCTCATAGCCTGAAGCACGCAGCACGGCAAAGCCCGGCAGGTTCTGCGAGGCCATGGTTACCAGATAGAGCGGGATCGCGATGCCGATCATCGCGCCCATGTGAAACTCTGGCCAGATGAGGGTGAGCGTGGAGATTTCAGGCGCGGGCAGGGCAGGTGAGCGCCCTGTGAGCAGCGCGAAGATCATTCCGATCACCAGAACGGCAATGACGGCGAGCGACGGGTTGAACAGGCGGATGATGAAGAATAGCGCCACCAGCGGCAGGACGAAAACCGGGTCGCCGGGCACTGTCTTGGCAGCGGCAATGACGAAACTCAGCAGCACACCTGCCAGCATGCCAGACGCGACGGAGGCTGGAATACGGGAAACGAGTACCGACAATTGACGGATCAGCCCGGTGGCGACCAGTGCGAGTGCTGTTACGATGAATGCGCCCACCGCTTCCGGCATGGTGAAACCGGCACTGGCGCCGATCAGCGCCAGCCCTGGTGTGGACCAGGCCGCGATGATCGGCATCTTGTAGCGGATGCTGAGCCAGGCGGAAGAGGCGGCAATCGCTAGACAGATCGCCGTGACCCAGCTTGCCGTTTCGGCCTGAGTGGCGCCTAGCACCTGCGCTGCCGCAATGATGAGTGCCAGCGTACCGCCGAAGCCGACAATGGCCGCAACCGCTGAGGAAGCGAAAACCGAAAACCGCATAATTATGCCCCGTTATGCTGTTGCTGTGATGCGCTCTGCCAGACCGGAAACCGTACGGATGAGAAGATCGAGATCCTGCGGTCGCGACAGGCGATGATCGCCGTCGCGCACCAATGTAAGGGTCACGTCATCGACGGGCAGGTGTTCCACAAGCGTCAGCGCATGCTTGTAGGGGACATCGGGGTCCTGCATGCCCTGCAGGATATGAACCGGGCAGCCGGTCTCGATGATGCCCTTGAGCACCAGATTCTTCCGCCCGTCTTCGATCAGCGCGCGGGTATAGATATAGGGGTTGGGCGAATATTCGGAGGGTTCCTCGAAATAGCCCTTTTCCCGAAGATCATTTTTCTGCGCTTCGGAAAGTGTTGGTTCCACAAGCATGGCCGTAAAATCGGGTGCCGGCGCTATCAGCACGATCCCGGCAGGCGGGTTGCCTTCCGCCTTAAGTTCCTGCGCCATGCGCAGCGCGATCCAGCCTCCCATGGAGGAGCCGACCAGAATCTGCGGACCTTGGGCAAATTGCCGGTAGACGGCCAGACTTTCGCTCAGCCAGCGCGAGATGGTGCCCTGATTGAAATCGCCACCGGATTCGCCATGGCCGGAATAATCGTGACGCAAAGCGCTGTGTCCGGTCTCTGCTGCCCATTCGTCGAGAACGACCGCCTTGGTGCCCAGCATGTCGGAACGATAGCCGCCGAGCCAGACCACACCCGGAGATTTGCTTCCGGCTCTGTAGCGCAGGGCGATTTTCGCTCCGTCCACGTCGATGAATTCCGGCCCCGCAACGCTCATGTCAAATCTCCTCATTTCCTACAGCATCGGCCCGAAAATCGATTCCGATTTTTGGAAAGCACGATGCGTAGATTAAATAGATTAGAGCGTCCTTTGTGCGTCCGAAGGACACACGGCGCTCTGGATTGTTTTGGCATGTTCGCAAAGAGAGAAAACCCGCCATATGGGTCGAGGCCCTTGAAATGGCGGTAAATGTGACCGATATGCCGCTTGTCCGCCGCGAAATGAGGACAAAAGAACGTTTATCACGCGGGGTGATTTTTCCTGTCAAAGATGCTATTGACTTCGCCGCCTGCTTGACGACATTTCCGCGATCAACTGCGGTTTGATCGGGGACATGCCGTCTGGCAGCGAGTATCCGACCGCATGAGACGTAACAATTCAGGAGATAACGACCATTCGCCGACCCTTCAGAGCGACGCCGGTTCAGAAAGACGGACCGCGCTCCAACCGTGATATCCGGGTTCCCCGGGTTCAGCTTATCGATGCCGAAGGCCAGAACCACGGTGATGTTTCCATCCAGGAAGCGATCGCCATGGCTGAAGAAGCAGGTCTCGATCTCGTCGAGATCGTGCCGAACGCGGAGCCTCCGGTTTGTAAGATCGTCGACCTCGGCAAGCTGAAGTATCAGAATCAGAAAAGGCCGCCGAAGCGCGCAAGAAGCAGAAAACGGTTGAAATCAAGGAAATCAAGATGCGACCGAACATCGACACCCATGATTATGAGGTGAAGATGAAGGCTGCTCTGCGTTTCTTTGAGGAAGGCGACAAGGTCAAGGTTACCTTGCGTTTCCGTGGACGCGAAATGGCGCACCAGGAACTTGGCATGAAGCTTTTGCAGCGCGTCAAGGAAGACACTGTCGAAATCGCCAAGGTCGAGTCCGAGCCGAAGCTTGAAGGCCGTCAGATGATGATGGTTCTCGCCCCGCGTTGAACATTTCGAATGCCTTGGAAAAGCCGCCTTCGGGCGGCTTTTCATTTGTCCGGATAAATATGGGATCGTGGAACTGCAATGAAGACTTTGGGCGAACTGGGAAAATATCAGCAGCGTCGACGCCTTGCGATCGGCGCCGTTGTGGTGCTTCTGGTCGTGGCGTTGCTTTTGTCAGCTCGCAATCGACTGGCCATTTCCATGAATATATCGAGGCGTTCGGTCTGAGCCTGATCGTTGCGGCGATCATCGGCCGTATGTGGTGCACGCTCTATATCGGCGGGCGCAAGAGCGCGGAGATCGTGCAGAGCGGACCGTATTCGGTTACGCGCAACCCACTTTACGTCTTCAGCAGCATCGGTGCGATGGGCATCGGCGCGCAAACCGGGAGCCTCATCATTGCGGTCGCCTTCGGTGTGCTTTGTTATCTTGCTTTCTCGATCGTCATCCGAACGGAAGAGAAATTTCTCAAGCAGAATTTCGGCAAGCCTTATGAAGCCTATTGTGCGAACGTTCCGCGCTTCTTCCCTAAGTTTTCGCTGTTTCGCGACGACAAGGAGCTGATCGTTCGTCCTGACCGGCTTTATCGTACCTTCACGGATGGCCTGGTGTTTTTCGTCGCCTATCCGTTCTTCGAGTTTGTGGAATATCTGCAAGATAGTCATATCCTGCCGGTGCTTCTGCGAATTTATTGACGTTTCGACCGCGATTCAGCCCAATTCGGGCATTGCGTTTTGCAGTCTTTCAACCTATAAGGCCGCGTTGAAGCATTTCCAGCAAAAGTGCGAGAAGCGGTTTTGCGTTCGGAAATGCGACAAAGAGACAGAACCGCCCGGCAGGGCATGCCGTGGCGGTTTCGTATGCTTTTCGGGCTTGGTCAGTCCGGAAGTGAAAACAAGGTTCCGGTCGGTTGCAGATACCGACGCCGCTTAAAGCAAGAGGCGGAGTGCCGCAGGCACGACGGGACTAAACAAAGGAGTAGCAAAATGCCCAAGATGAAGACCAAATCGGCCGCCAAGAAGCGGTTCAAGATCACCGGCACCGGCAAAGTCAAGGCCGCAGCTGCCGGTAAGCGTCATGGCATGATCAAGCGTTCGAACAAGTTCATTCGCGATGCACGCGGCACCATGGTTCTCGCCGATGCCGATGCAAAGATCGTGAAGCAGTTCCTGCCGAACGGCCTCTAAGATTAGTCTGAGAAGGAGATCATAACATGGCACGCGTAAAACGCGGCGTTACCGCCCACGCAAAGCACAAGAAGGTTCTGGATCAGGCTGCTGGTTTCCGTGGCCGTCGCAAGAACACCATCCGCACCGCCAAGGCTGCAGTTGACCGTTCGAAGCAGTATGCTTACCGTGACCGCAAGAACCGCAAGCGCTCGTTCCGCGCTCTCTGGATCCAGCGCATCAATGCTGCTGTCCGCGAGCAGGGCTTGACCTATGGCCGTTTCATCGACGGTCTGGCGAAGGCTGGCATCGAGATCGACCGCAAGGTTCTGTCCGACATCGCAATCCACGAACCCGATGCATTCGGTGCACTGGTTGCATCGGCAAAGAAGGCTCTCGAGTACCTCAAGAACACCGAGACGCCGAACGCTTTTGAAGGCGCTGTCCGCTAAGCCAGCCGCCTTTCCCAAGCAGTATTGATAATTTGGGGACCCGCGCTGGCTCGGCTGGCGCGGGTTTTCTCGTTTTAAGGATTCAAAGCGGGCATGAAGGATGAACCGGGCAAGTTGAGGCTGGATCTGGATGCGGATGATCTCCGCAGCCTGCTGGTTCTGCTTGCCCAGAGCCAGGCAAGCGCATTTCCAGCACCGTCATTGGCGGTCATCGCGTCTGGATCAAGCGCTATGATGCCGAGAGACGTCCACTCCCCAAGCGCCTGCACAGCCTGATCTCACCGCTTCTTCCCTATCCGTTCCTGCGCAGCCCGAAGGAAATTGGCGAAGCGGGCATGGCTGACCGCGAAGAGCGCAAGATGAGCGCCTTTCTGCAGGCAGGCTTTCAGGTGCCCAGGATCGTCTACCATCAAGGGGCGGTGATGGTTCTGAGCGACGTTGCGCCCATCATCCAGGATCGACTCGACCAGTTGCGTCGCGATGATCCGCAGGGCCATGACGCTCTTCTCGTCCATTGTGCCCGTGCTTTGGGTGAGGCTCATGCGGCAGGGCTCTGCCATGGGCGCCCGCATCCGCGTGATTTTTTCGAGAAGAACGGTGTTGCCGGATTCCTCGATTTCGAGGAGGAGCCGGAATCGGTCATGCCGCTTGCCGCCGCACAGGCGCGCGATGTCTGGCTTCTGTTTTTCCAGATCACGGCGCAGGCACGTCTTGCCGGGACACCGCAACAGGCATTCGCAGCCTATCGTGCGGTTGCACCCGCTGATGTGGTTCCAGAATTGAGGAAAATCGTCGGGTTTTTCCGATTTACCATCGCGCCGCTGAAGCTGCTTCGTCGCATTTTTCTCGGCGGCGATGGAAGACGGCTTTTGCAGGCGATGGAATTTTTCGACGCTAATCTTGATGCGTCTCACCAATCAGGCCAAAGAGAGTAACGACAACGCTTCTTTGGCTGCAAAGCGAAATATATGGAGCGCTGCAAGCGCAACAGAGAACTCGAAACAAGAGGCGTGGAGCGCTGTAAGCGCGACAGGGAACTCAAAACAAGAGGCGTGGAGCGCTGCAAGCGCGACAGGGAACTCGAAACAAGAGGCGTGGAGTGCCGCGGGCACGACAGGGATTTAAACAATGAGTGATCTAGAACAACTCGAACGGCAGATTCTCGGAGATATCGCGGCGGCGGCTGACGAGCCTGCCATTGAAGCCGTGCGTGTCGCCGCTCTTGGCAAGAAGGGCTCGGTTTCGGAAAAGCTGAAGACGCTGGGCAGCATGACGCCGGAAGAGCGTCAGGCACAGGGCCCGGCCATCAACGGCTTGAAGAACCGCGTCACTGATGCACTGACCGAACGCAAGACAGCTGCGCAAGCAAGCCATTGCCGCGCGCCTTGAGCGTGAGAAGGTCGATGTGACACTGCCGGTGCGCGAAAGCGCTGCATCGCGCGGTCGCATCCATCCGATTTCACAGGTCGTCGATGAGATCACGGCAATCTTCGCCGATATGGGTTTCTCGATTGCCGAAGGTCCAGATATCGAAACCGACTATTACAATTTTACGGCGCTCAATTTCCCGGAAGGGCACCCGGCGCGCGAAATGCATGACACCTTCTTCTTCAACCCGGATGAAAAGGGCGAGCGCAAGCTTTTGCGCACGCATACCTCCCCGGTGCAGGTGCACACGATGGAGAAGTTCGCTGCGATCCGCGATAAGGAAGGCCGCGACGAGCCGATCCGCATCGTGATCCCGGGCAAGACCTATCGCATGGATTCCGACGCCACCCATTCGCCGATGTTCCATCAGGTTGAAGGTCTGGTCGTGGACAAGTCGGCCAATGTCGCCAACATGAAGTGGGTGCTGGAAGAGTTCTGCAAGGCGTTCTTCGAAGTGCCTTCGGTTAAGATGCGCATGCGCCCGAGCTTCTTCCCGTTCACGGAACCGTCTGTCGAAGTGGATATCCAGTGCGACCGCTCCGGCCCGCATGTGAAGTTCGGCGAAGGCAATGACTGGCTTGAAATTCTGGGCTGCGGCATGGTGCATCCCAATGTCTTGCGCGCTTCCGGCTACGATCCGGACGTTTATCAGGGCTTCGCCTGGGGCATGGGCATCGATCGCATTGCCATGCTGAAATATGGCATGCCTGATCTGCGCGCCTTCTTCGACGCCGATGTGCGCTGGATCGAACATTACGGTTTCCGTCCGCTCGACATTCCGACGCTTTTCGGCGGACTGAGCGCGTAAGGACAGGAAGGGACAACACAAATGAAATTCACGCTTTCCTGGCTCAAGGATCACCTTGAAACCGATGCGACGCTGGAACAGATCGTCGAAAAACTGACCGATATCGGTCTTGAAGTGGAATCGGTCGACGACCGGGCTGCTTTCAAGGCTTTCAAGATCGCCAAGGTCCTGACAGCCGTTCAACATCCGGATGCCGACAAGTTGCGCGTGCTCTCCGTCGATACGGGCGACGGCAAGCCGGTTCAGGTCGTTTGCGGTGCACCGAATGCACGCGTCGGTCTGGTCGGCGTGCTGGGCCGTCCGGGCGACTATGTTCCGGGCCTTGACGTCACGCTTTCCGTTGGCAAGATTCGCGGCGTCGAAAGCTTCGGGATGATGTGTTCCGAGCGCGAGCTGGAGCTTTCAGACGAACACAATGGCATCATCGACCTGCCGGAAGACGCTCCGGTCGGCACCAGCTTCGCGACCTATGCCGGACTGGATGATGCGGTGATCGAAATTGGGTTGACGCCGAACCGTGCCGATTGCACCGGCATTCACGGTATTGCACGCGATCTTGCCGCTGCCGGTCTCGGCACGCTCAAGAATACACTGCCGGACGCCGTCAAGGGCGAAGGTGCAACCCCGGTCAAGGTCATCCTGGATCAGGATGCCGAGAACCCGTTCTGCACCGGCTTTGCACTGCGCATGGTCAAGGGTGTCAAGAACGGCCCGAGCCCGAAATGGATGCAGCAGCGTCTGAAGGCAATCGGCCTGCGCCCCATTAATGCGCTGGTGGACATCACCAATTACGTGACCTTCGATCAGGGGCGTCCGCTGCATGTCTTCGACGCTGCCAAGGTCAAGGGCAGTCTGACGGTGCGTCTGGCAAAGGATGGCGAAACCATTCTCGGCCTCGATCAACGCGAGTATAAGTTCGCCGGGCATGTATGTGATTGCCGATGAGAACGGTCCCGAATCGATTGCCGGTATCATGGGTGGCGAGCATTCCGGTTGTGATGAAAACACCACCGACGTGCTGATCGAATCGGCACTTTGGAATCCGCGCATGATCGCACGCACGGGTCGTGAACTCGGCATCGTTACCGATGCGCGCTATCGTTTTGAGCGTGGCGTTGACCCGGAAATGATGGTTCCGGGTGCAGAAATTGCGACCAAACTGGTGCTGGAACTCTGCGGCGGTCAGCCGACAATTCTCGACGTGGTCGGCTATAGCAAGCCTACACCGCGCGTGATCGGTTTCCCGGTATCGGAAGTCAAGCGCCTGACGGGTATCGAGGTTTCCTATGAAGCGTCGCTTGATATTCTGAAGCGTCTCGGCTTCGGCGTCGAGGGCGACGGCAAGGTCATCAAGGCGATGGTGCCGACATGGCGCGGAGACGTGGAAGGCAAGGCTGACCTCGTTGAAGAAGTCATGCGTATCCACGGCATTAACCAGATCGACCCGCAGCCGCTGCCGAACCATGGTGCCGTCAATGGCCGTATTCTGACGACCTTGCAGATCAGAACCCGTCATGCCCGCCGCATGCTCGCCTCGCGCGGCATGATGGAAGCCGTGACCTATTCCTTCATTTCTGAAGGACAGGCCAAGGCGTTCGGCGGCGGCGCTCTGCAACTGAAGCTTGCCAACCCGATTGCCGCCGATATGTCGGACATGCGCCCGTCGCTTCTGCCGGGTCTGCTGGTCGCTGCACAGCGCAATGCGGATCGCGGTTTCGGCGACACGGCACTGTTTGAGGTCTCGGGCATCTATGAAGGCGATACGCCGGACAAGCAGCGTCGCGTTGCGGGCGGCGTGCGCCGCGGTACGGCAAGGTTGACGGCTCGGGCCGTTTCTGGGCCGGCAATGCGGCCCCGGTCGGTGTGTTCGATGCCAAGGCCGATGCGCTGGCGGCGCTTGAAGCCGCCGGTGCACCGGTTGACCGCATCCAGATCGAAGCCGGTGGTCCCGATTGGTTCCATCCGGGTCGTTCGGGCACGCTGAAGCTCGGACCGAAGGTGGTTTTGGGCACTTTCGGCGAATTCCACCCGGATACGCTGGAAGCACTCGATGTTTCGGGCGCACTTTGCGGCTTTGAAGTCTATATCGATGCCATCCCTGAGCCGAAGGTAAAGTCCACGCGCACCAAGCCGGCCTTGAACCTTTCGCAGTTCCAGAGCCTCAAGCGCGATTTCGCGTTTGTGGTGGATGCAGATATAGAAGCCGGAAATGTCGTGAAGGCGGTTTCGTCTGCTGACAAGAAGCTGATTGTCGGCGTTCAGGTCTTCGACATCTTCACCGGCGCATCGCTTGGTGAAGGCAAGAAATCGATTGCGGTCGAGGTGCTTCTGCAGCCGCAGGATCGCACGCTGACCGATGACGATCTGGAGGCACTGTCGAAGCAGGTTGTGGCAAGTGTCGCCAAGCAGACCGGCGGTGTCCTTCGCGGATAAGCGTAAAATAAAAGCCCGCCAACCCGGCGGGTTTTTAAAGCATAATCCGACCGGAGTAAAACGAGGATCGATAAGATTATGCTTGAAATAGAAAAAGTTAGAGCGTCGATCTGATCCAGTCAGATCGACGCTCTAATGCAGCTATTCGGCGGCCTGTCTTGTCTTTGCGGGCAGGGCCATCATCGCCATATCGATGATCTTTTGTACAGCGGCGCGTGAATTGCCGTCGCGGGCTTCAAAAGAAATACTCTGCTGGATCATGTGATAAAATTCGGTCATCTGCGCAATATCGGCGTCGGCGGGCAGATCGCCTGCCGCTACCGCTTGCTGTAAGCGCTTGGAAAGCCGGTCATGATTTGCGTGGCGGATAGTCTGGAGAAATTCCTTTACAGGCACATTTTCCGGTTTGCACTGGATCGAGCTTACACTGATCATGCAACCGCCCGCCGGGCAGGCGAAAGCACGTCCGCGCCCAGTTCCAGCCAGCGGCGCATGCCATCCTGAATGGTGGTCGCATTCTCCAGTGCATCGAAAGGAACAGCGCCAATGGTGCGGCGATAATAGTCGACGGCTTCACGAAACGCCTGCTCCTTATTGCCGAAGGCGGCATAGAAGCTTGGCGGCGTAATGCCAATGGCGGTCGTGAAGTCGTTGATCTGGGCGCATTCATAGCCTTTGGCCCAGAAAACCTTCATCACCTTGTCCAGCGCTGCGTCGCGGTCGAAGCTGCGCGGGCGTCCGCGTGGAACCATTTTTCTCCCTTTCTGTAATCATCCTTATATAATTCTCTTGACCCTTTCGGGCAAGGCGATATTAATTATGTAGTCTATACTATATAATTAGGATTCGTCCCATGAACGATACGTGCGAATCCGCCCTTGCGGCGGAAGAGGTTTCTGCGTCTTCGCAAAAGGCGCGCGCGATCCCGCTGGTTGTCTATTGCCTCAGCTTGGGCGTGTTCGCGCTCACGACTTCCGAACTCATGATCTCGGGCATGCTGCCGTCGCTTCAGGTGGCATTCGACCGTTCCATCGCCGATATCGGCAATCTGATCTCGCTCTATGCGCTAGGCATGATGATCGGAGGACCGCTGGTTACGATCCTGTTTCTGGCGTTGAAGATCGAGAACAAGCGGGGCTTTTGATTCTGCTTGTATTTTATGCGGTGGCGCAAAGCGTGGCAGCGTCCACCAGCAGCTTCCAAATTCTGCTGATCGCCCGTGTTCTAACCGGTATGGCGGCGGCAACGAGCTGGGCTGATGCTTGCCATTACGGCACAGCTTGTCGGACCGGAACTGCGCGGGCGCGCTTCCTCGCTCGTCTTCGCAGGCCTCATGCTTTGCACCGTCTTCGGCGTACCCATCGCAACGGCAATCACCAATGCGTTCGGCTGGCGGGCGAGCTTCTGGGCCATTGTTGTTCTGATCCTCGTCTGTGCGCTTGTCATTGCAATTAAGATCGAATCTTCGCCTGATGCGCCGCAGACCGATCTGCGTTCTGAACTGAAGGAAATGCGCAAGCCAAAACTCTGGGCCGCCTACGCCACAAGCGCGCTGGTCATCGGTTCGTCCTTCGCTGTCTACAGCTATCTGTCGCCGATTACGGTGCAGCTTGCCGGTTTCTCTGCGATGCAGGTGCCATTGCTGCTTGCCATCTATGGCGGCGCCAATATCGTCGGCAATTATGTCACGGGTCGCTTTGCCGACCGTCACACGATCCCGACGATCGCCATCGGTCTGATCCTGATGCTGTCGGCCATGCTGATTTTGCGCTTTTCGCCGAACTGAAACCGGCTGCAATCCTTGCCATCGTGATGATCGGTCTGACGGGCATTGCGCTTAATCCGGCCTTTATTGCGCGGGTGATGCGGATCGCACATCCAGGTGCGCTGGTGAACGCGATGCACGCATCGGTCATCAATATCGGTCTCGGGCTTGGGCCCTGGGTTGGCGGACAGGCAATGGAGGCCGGGTATGGCCTGCATGCACCTCTATGGGTCGGCTTTGTCATGACGCTGGCCGGGCTTCTGACGCTTGCACCGCCAGCCTTGCGCAGGATGTAATAAAAGGGAGCCTGTCGGGCCCTTCAGGCTGCTGACAAACCTCCGGCAGGGTCAAAATGACCTCAGATTCACGGAACGTCCCAGATTCAGAACGTGAACAAATCGGAATCAAAACCCTCGTTTTGACTGCTTCCAAAAATCGAGGGGTTTGTAATCAATCTGAAGGGAGCCTGTCGGGCTCCTTTTATTTGGAGCATTTATCAAAGACCGGTCAGCGCAAGTTGCTGTTCGTTGTAACGCTTGCCTGCGATCAGGTCGGGCGCGGATACCTCATCCAGACGCTGCAGATCCTGCTCCGTCAGCACGATGTCCACGGCTTTCACATTGTCTTCCAGATGATGGATCTTGCGGACGCCGGGGATCGGCACGATGAAGTCGCCCCGGCTCAGTACCCATGCCAGCGCCAGCTGTGCGGGCGTGACCTGCTTTTCCTGCGCGATCTCGACGATACGATCCACCTGCCGGTTGTTGGCTTCCAGATTGCCCGGCTGGAAACGCGGCAGGGTCTTGCGGAAGTCGTCTTCGGCAAGGTCTGACTGTGAGCGCAATGTGCCGGTCAGCATGCCGCGCCCGAGCGGGCTATAGGGTACGAAACCGATACCAAGTTCACGGCAGACTGGCAGCACATTGTCTTCCGGATCGCGTGCCCATAGCGAATATTCGCTTTGCAGCGCGGCGATGGGATGGACCGCATGCGCGCGGCGCAAGGTGGTGCTACCCGCTTCCGACAGACCGATGGCGCGTATCTTTCCCTCATCGACCAGGTCTTTCAAGGTGCCGACCACATCTTCGATCGGCACCGATGGATCGACGCGGTGCTGATAGAACAGATCAATCACATCGATGCCAAGCCGTTTCAGGGATGCTTCGGCTACGTCGCGAATATGTTCAGGACGGCTATCGACACCCTTCATCTGGCCGTCTTCGATCTTGAAGCCGAACTTCGTTGCAATCGTCACCCGGTCACGGAACGGCTTGAGCGCCTTGCCGACGAGTTTCTCGTTCTCGAACGGGCCATAGACCTCTGCGGTATCGAAAAACGTCACGCCAAGATCGACGGCGCGATGCAGCGTGCGGATCGCATCCTGTTCATCCTGTCCACCATAAGCATAGGTCATTCCCATGCAGCCGAAACCAAGGGCAGAAACGCTCAATTGCTGGCCGAGCTTGCGCTGTTGCATTGTAGTTCCTTTCGAATGACTGATTGAAAGTACGGAAAATTGTGCGGAAAGATCGGGAGGAGATTCCTGCTGGATACGCCTTCGCCGTGGCTGCATTCCAGCCGAAGGCCATGTCGCAAACATTAAAACGGGGCGGTAAGTTCGATAATACCGATTTATTTTCACGGCTTGTTCTGTAATTTATAACAATGAATCGAAGCCAACTGTCACAGCTTGCCGTTCTCGCCGCCGTTGCAGCGCATGGAAGTTTCCGTGGCGCGGCGCGGAATTGGCGATCGCACCCTCAGCCGTCAGCCACGCAGTGGCAACGCTGGAGGACAGTCTGGGCGTGCGTCTCCTTGCCCGCACAACGCGTAGCGTCGCGCCGACAGAGGCCGGACGGCAATTGCTGGAAAGGCTGGCGCCGGCGCTTGAAGAGATCAATGCGGCTCTGGGCGCCGCTATCGATTCACGGGATCGCCCGTCGGGGGTACTGCGAATCACGGCCCCTACGCGGCGGCTCAACTGGTCATCGCTCCGCGTCTGGGAGAATTCGCCAGAGCGTATCCCGACATTACACTCGATCTGCGGGTGGAAAATGGCTTCACCGATATCGTTGCAGCAGGTTTTGATGCAGGCGTGCGTCTTGGCGAAAGCCTCGAAGCGGATATGATCGCAGCGCGGCTCACCGGGCATGTTCGTGCGGCAATCGTGGCGGCGCCAGCTTATTTCGAGAACCGCTCGGCTCCAATCGAGCCACAAGATCTTATGCATCATGCTTGTATCCGCCATCGTTTTCCGAGCGGGCGAACCTATCGCTGGGAGTTTGAAAAGGCGGGCGAAGAGCAGGAAATCGCCATTGAAGGACCTCTGATCGTCAATGACGACAGGGTTATTCTGGAAGCCGCGCTGAACGGCACCGGGCTTGCCTATCTGTTCGAAGACTATGTTCACGATGCCTTGGCGGAAAGGCGGCTGGTCCGGGTTCTGGAAGACTGGTGCCAGCCTTTTGCGGGGCTTTATCTCTATTATCCAAGCCGTCGCCAGATGCGCCCCGCGCTGCGCGCATTCATCGATTTCTATCGTCACGCATCGGGACAAGGTCAGTGAAGGGGATGACGGATCACTTGCGCCATGCCGGTCTGCCGCCCACTGAACAGCGGAATATCTTTGCACAGATGATCCTGGAAAGCCCGCCGCTGACAGATGCTCTGCATCGATTGCACGAATTGGCCGGAAAAGTATTCGAATTCTGGCTCGTCTCCGGTGCGCTCTATAACACCATCTGGAACCAACTGACGGAGCGGCCGGTTCTGCATGGGATCAAGGATCTCGACATCATCTATTTCGATGGCAGCGATCTTTCCTGGGAAGCCGAGGATGCGGTTATCACTCGCGGGGCTGACGTCTTCCGCGACTTTCCGCTTCCAGTGGAGATACGCAATCAGGCGCGAGTGCATTTGTGGTTTGAAGAGCGCTTCGGACAGCCCTATGCACCGCTTCGTTCTGCAACCGAATCGATAGAACGCTATTCGACGATTGCCCATTGCGTGGGCGCGCGGCTGGCAAAAGACGGCGAGGCGGCAGTGGGTGGGTTGCTCATCCATGCCCCTTTCGGCCTTGATGATATTTTTTCATTTCGCATTCGGCCCAATCGTGCCATCGATAACCGCGAAACACATGAGATCAAGGCAGCCCGCGCGCTGAAATTCTGGCCCGAACTGGCCGTTCAGGGCTGGGATATACCGGATTGAGTTCTTTATAAACGAGGGAATAGCATGTTTCGTTGGGGTATCCTTTCAACTGCCAAGATCGGCGTCACGCAGGTAATTCCAGCGCTTTGCGCGTCCGAGAATGGCGTCGTTCATGCCATTGCAAGCCGCGATCAGTCACGTGCGCGCGCCGTTGCCGACCGTTTTGGCGCGCCGCTGGCATTCGGTTCCTATGAGGAGCTTCTGGCAAGTGATGCTGTCGACGGCGTCTATATACCGTTACCGACCTCACAGCACATCGAATGGAGCCTCAAGGCGGCAGAAGCGGGCAAGCACGTCCTATGCGAAAAGCCAATCGCGCTGAAGGCAGACGATATCGACCAACTCATCGTCGCACGTGACAGGCACAAGGTCACTATCGCTGAAGCCTTCATGGTTTATTATCATCCGCAGTGGATCAAGCTGCAGGAACTTCTTGCCGAAGACGTTATCGGCAAGCTGCGTCATGTGCAGGGCGCTTTCTCCTATTTCAATGTCGACCCGGGGAATATGCGTAACCAGCCGGAACTGGGCGGCGGTGCTTTGCCGGATATCGGCGTCTATCCGACCGTGGTAACACGCATGGTCACCGGTCAGGAGCCGGTATCGGTTCAGGCTTCGGTGGAATATGATCCGGTCTTCGGTACCGACCGTTATGCCAATGTTTCGGCCCGCTTCGAGGGATTTGACCTGACCTTCTATGTCGCGACGCAGCTTGCCGGACGCCAGACGATGATCTTCCATGGCGACAAGGGCTTCATCGAAGTCTATGCGCCGTTCAACACCGGCAAATATGGTCATGGCAGCATCGCGCTTTTCGATGCCGGTCATATGAAGGCGACGGAATGGTCGTTCGGTGATGCCAATCATTATCAGCTTCAGGCCGAAAGCTTTGTGCGCGCTGCACGCGGCGACAGGGATGCACGGCTTTTCTCGCTTGAAAACTCGAAGGCGAACCAGAAATTCATCGATGCGATCTACCGAGCGGCAAAAGACGGCGGATCGGCTATGGTATGATGGTCCGCGTATATTATTTCATACGTCGAGAGAACCCTGTCAGCGTTTCCGGGTGCGGAATCTGCGCCAGCTTGGCTGTTGTGACTTGCAGTAAAAACCGCGTTTCTTATATACGCCTCGCACAGGGCATTGATGCGTGTCTGGAAACCGGTCCGGTATCTGGACAATCATCGTGAAAAGAGCATTGTGAAACCGATAGGAACCGCCCATGGAACGCTCGGTAGAGGTCTTGGCGGTTTGCTGAATGGAGAGAAATATGGCTAAAGTTATTGGTATCGATCTGGGAACGACCAACTCCTGCGTATCCGTCATGGACGGCAAAAGCGCGAAGGTCATCGAAAATGCCGAAGGTGCGCGTACGACCCCTTCGATCGTTGCATTCACCGACAGTGACGAACGTCTCATCGGCCAGCCTGCAAAGCGTCAGGCCGTCACCAATCCGGAAGGTACCATTTTGCGGTCAAGCGCCTGATCGGCCGCCGCTTTGACGATCCGATGGTTACCAAGGACAAGGACCTGGTGCCGTACCAGATCGTCAAGGGCGATAATGGCGATGCCTGGGTTGAAGTCCACGGCAAGAAATATTCACCGTCGCAGGTCTCTGCGATGATCCTTCAGAAGATGAAGGAAACCGCTGAGTCTTACCTCGGCGAAACGGTCACGCAGGCGGTCATCACCGTTCCGGCCTACTTCAACGACGCTCAGCGCCAGGCAACCAAGGATGCCGGCAAGATCGCCGGTCTTGAAGTGCTGCGTATCATCAACGAGCCGACTGCTGCTGCACTCGCTTACGGTCTGGATAAGAACGATGGCAAGACCATCGCTGTTTACGACCTTGGTGGCGGTACCTTCGACGTGTCGATCCTCGAAATCGGCGATGGCGTCTTCGAAGTGAAGTCGACCAACGGCGACACCTTCCTCGGCGGTGAAGACTTTGACATGCGTCTGGTCGAATACCTCGTCTCCGAGTTCAAGAAGGAAAGCGGCATCGACCTCAAGAACGACAAGCTCGCTCTGCAGCGCCTCGGAAGCTGCCGAAAAGGCCAAGATCGAACTGTCGTCCTCGCAGCAGACCGAAGTCAACCTGCCGTTCATCACGGCCGACCAGACCGGTCCGAAGCACCTTGCCATCAAGCTGTCGCGCGCCAAGTTCGAAAGCCTGGTCGACGATCTCGTCCAGCGCACTATCGAGCCTTGCAAGGCAGCGCTGAAGGATGCCGGTCTCAAGGCTGGCGAAATCGACGAAGTGATTCTGGTCGGCGGCATGACCCGCATGCCGAAGATTCAGGAAGTCGTGAAGGCGTTCTTCGGCAAGGAACCGCACAAGGGTGTCAATCCTGATGAAGTCGTCGCCATGGGCGCGGCAATTCAGGCCGGCGTTCTGCAGGGCGACGTCAAGGACGTTCTGCTGCTCGACGTGACCCCGCTTTCGCTGGGTATCGAAACGTTGGGCGGCGTGTTCACCCGTCTGATCGAACGCAACACCACGATCCCGACCAAGAAGTCGCAGACCTTCTCCACCGCCGAAGACAACCAGTCGGCTGTGACGATCCGCGTCTTCCAGGGCGAGCGTGAAATGGCTGCTGACAATAAGATGCTCGGCCAGTTCGACCTTGTCGGCATTCCGCCTGCACCGCGTGGCGTGCCGCAGATCGAAGTGACCTTCGATATCGACGCCAACGGTATCGTCAACGTGACAGCCAAGGACAAGGGTACCGGCAAGGAACACCAGATCCGCATTCAGGCATCCGGTGGTCTGAGCGATGCCGACATCGAAAAGATGGTCAAGGACGCGGAGGCGAATGCCGAAGCCGACAAGAAGCGTCGCGATGCCGTTGAAGCCAAGAATCAGGGCGAAAGCCTCGTTCATTCGACCGAAAAGTCGCTGGGCGAATATGGTGACAAGGTTTCGGCTGACGACAAGAAGGCCATTGAGGATGCGCTTGCAAGTCTCAAGACCGCGCTTGAAGGCGACGATGCCGAGGACATCAAGGCCAAGACGCAGGCACTTGCAGAAGCGTCCATGAAGCTTGGTCAGGCCATGTACGAAGCCGCTCAGGCTGCTGAAACCGGTGCTGCCGGCGCTGGTGAAGAAGAGGCTGCTGCTTCGAACGATGATGTTGTCGATGCCGATTATGAAGAAATCGACGACGACAAGAAGAAGTCGTAATTCCAGACTCAATACGCTCGCCCGGGGCTCTGCCCCGGCTTTTGCCAATTTTGAGATGTTTACATTCGCAGGTTTTGTATAAGCCTGCACGTTGGCCGGTGTCGGTTCAAACCGGGAAATCAGCCTCTGTTTGAAAAATCGCTCTGGCCTGCATACATCTTGAAAAGCATGAGACGGTTTCGGGCAAATTGGGTATTGATGCTGAAACCCGGAGTGCCGCTCTGACGCATGGGTCGGAAGGCGCTTCGATAGATGAACAATTGGAAACGCTGGCCCCGACAAGTGTTGAACGCTTTGGGGCGTGTCGCACGAATCTGGGGACCGGTTTCGGGATACGATGTCCGTGAAAGCAAAAGGCGCGTTCCTGTCGCCGGGATAACGAACTGATGAAGATCGACTACTACGAAGCTCTGGGTGTTGAAAGAACAGCAGACGACAAGACGCTGAAGACAGCCTTTCGTAAACTTGCCATGGAATATCATCCGGATCGCAATCCGGATAATCCGGAAGCTGAACGCAAGTTCAAGGAAATCGGTGAAGCTTACGAAACGCTGAAGGACCCGCAGAAGCGGGCCGCTTATGACCGGTTCGGCCATGCAGCCTTTGAAAATGGCGGTATGGGCGGCGGCTTCGGTAACGGTTTTGGCGGCGCTGGCGGTTTTGCCGATATTTTCGAAGACATTTTTGGCGAGATGATGGGCGGCGGTCGCCGTCGTTCCAATGGCGGTCGCGAACGCGGCGCCGATCTGCGCTACAATATGGAAGTGACGCTGGAAGAAGCCTATGCGGGTAAGACCGCGCAGATTCGCGTTCCGACCTCTATCACCTGCGACGAGTGCTCCGGCTCCGGCGCCAAGGCGGGTTCTCAGCCCACCACCTGTACCATGTGCTCCGGCTCGCCGCGTGCGCGCTGCCCAGGGCTTTTCTCGGTGGAGCGCACCTGCCCGACCTGTAACGGTCGTGGTCAGATCATCAAGGACCCTTGCGGCAAGTGCCATGGTCAGGGCCGCGTCACGCAGGAACGTTCGCTGTCGGTCAATATTCCGGCAGGCATCGAGGATGGCACTCGCATCCGTCTTGCCGGTGAAGGCGAAGCCGGTATGCGCGGCGGCCCGGCAGGCGATCTCTACATCTTCCTTTCGGTCAAGCCGCACGAATTTTTCCAGCGGGACGGCTCCGATCTCTATTGCAAGGTGCCGATCTCGATGACCACGGCGGCGTTGGGCGGCCAGTTCGAAGTTTCGACGCTCGATGGCACGCAGACTCGGGTCAAGGTTCCGGACGGCACGCAGAATGGCAAGCAGTTCCGCCTCAAGGGCAAGGGCATGCCGGTTCTGCGTCAGGCTGCAGTAGGTGATCTCTATATCCAGATCGACATTGAGACGCCGCAGAACTTGTCCAAACGCCAGCGTGAACTGCTGGAAGAGTTCGAAAAACTTTCCTCACAGGAGAATAGCCCGAAATCAGCCGGGTTCTTCTCGCGGATGAAGGAATTCTTCGAGGGAATAGGTGAGTAAAAGGGAGCCAAAGGGCTCCCCAGACTGCTGACAAACCTCCGGCAGGGTCAAAATGACCTCAGATTCACGGAACGTCCCAGATTCAGAACGTGAACAAATCGGAATCAAAACCCCTCGTTTTGACTGCTTCCAAAAATCGAGGGTTTGTAATCAATCTGGGGAGCCAAAGGGCTCCCTTTTTGTTCTTTTCTTTATTCCCGCCTTGCTTAGGAATTCAAAGCGGCATAAACTTGTCCAATAACGACAAATGGGAGCAGCGAGAATGGCAGGACAGCTCGGCAGGAAACTGGCCGCTAAGTTCGATGAGGAGATCCGTTTTTCAAGGGATGGATAGACGGGCCGAAGGCGGTCGGCGCCATTTTGCCGACGAGTTCCATTACAGCGCGACGCATGGCAAGCGTGATCGATACGGGCTCCGGCCTTCCGGTTCTGGAACTTGACCGGGCACAGGTGTCATTACCAAGGCGATCCTGAAACAGGGCGTAAAACCTTCCGACCTCTATTCCATCGAATATTCGCACGATTTCGTGGATCACCTGAACACGATCTTCCCGGAGGTCAATATCATTCAGGGCGATGCATTCGACCTCGACAGCGCACTGGGTGAGAGGAAGGACCAGAAATTCGATTGCATCATTTCTGCCGTTCCCATGCTCAATTTCCCGATGGACAAGCGCATTCAGCTCGTGGAGAGCCTGCTTTCGCGCATTCCACGCGGACGGCCTTTGATGCAGATCACTTATGGTCCTATGCCGCCGGTTCCCGCCGGTCGCGGCAACTATACCGTCCAGCACTATGATTTCGTGGTGCGCAAGCCGCCGGCGCAGCTTTGGGTTTATCGCAGCCCTTTAGTCTAGTTTTGCACGAGGCTTTTCATGACTGCACGTATTCTCGTCTTCGCGGGCTCGGTTCGCATTGGCGCATTTTCCGGCCATATGGCGGACGCCGCCGAAAAGGAATTGCGGGCGCAGGGTGCTGAGGTCACGCGCATCACGCTTGCTGACTATCCGCTGCCGATCATGGACCAGAATCTGGAGAATGAGCATGGCGTTCCGGAGAACGCCATGAAGCTCGGACGCCTGTTCGCGGAACAGGACGGGCTGATGATCTGCTCGCCGGAGTATAATGCCTCGATCCCACCGCTTCTGAAAAACACCATCGATTGGGTCAGCCGCATTTCAAGGGATGGGGACAAACCATTCAGGCCCTACGCAGGTTTGACGGTCGGCCTCTGTTCCAGTTCCGACGGGATGTTCGCCGGTATGCGTGGACTTTATCATTTGCGTGCCGTGTTGATGAATGTCGGCGTGCAGATCGTGACCGAGCAATGTTCGGTCGGTCATGCATCGGTGGCCTTCAATGATGATGGCACGCTGAAAGAAGAACGCAGCGCCAGAATGCTTTCGGCTGTCTGCCGCAGCCTCATCGCACGGGTGGAAGAAGCAAAAGCTGATTCCGTCTCTTTCGTAACGGGTCCTGTTGTGCGAAGAGAGTAAAAATCACCACGGAGACTCTCATGACGACGACAGATTTGCGCGATCAACTGATCGTGGGCCTTGACGTGCCGACTATTACTGAGGCGCAGAAGGTCGTCGAAGAGCTAGCGACGCCGTTTCCTTCTACAAGATCGGCTATCAGCTGGTTTTGCGGGCGGTCTCGACTTCGCGAAAAGCCTCGTGGCAGCGAAGAAAAAGTCTTCCTGGACATGAAGCTACTCGATATCGACAACACCATTGCGAAGGGTGTCGAGAATGTCGCGAAGATGGGGGTCTCCATGCTCACCCTGCATGCCTATCCGAAAGCGATGCGGGCAGCGGTGGAAGCTGCCAAGGGTTCGGACCTCTGCCTTCTGGGTGTGACGGTTCTGACCTCGATGGATAATGCCGATCTGCGGGAAGCCGGTTATTCCGACGATGCGGAGACACTGGTGCTGAAACGCGCCCGTCAGGCGCGCGAGGCCGGTATGGGGGCATCGTCGCCTCCGCTGTGGAAGCCGCTGCCATCCGTCAGGCGGTCGGAGCGGACATGGCCATCGTCACACCGGGCATTCGTCCCGCAGATTCGGAAAAGGCGACCAGAAGCGGGTCATGACCCCTGCCGATGCCTTGAAGGCCGGAGCCAGCCACCTGGTCGTTGCGCGCCCGATTGTCGGTGCGGTCGACCGCAAAGCGGCAGCACTTGCCATTCTGGAGGAAATGCGCTCGGTTGCATGAAGAATTACTGGAGGAGAAAGTATGACGAAAGCCTACTGGATTGCCCGTGTGGATGTCCGTGATCCCGAGCGTTACAAGGATTATGTTTCGACAGCAAAACCGGCGTTTGAGCGTTATGGTGCAAATTTCATCGCACGGGGTGGCAAGGCTGACGCAGTCGAGGGGCAGGGTCGCGCCCGCAATGTGATCATCGAATTCGAGACCATGCAGCACGCGCTCGATTGCTACAATTCGCCCGAATATCAAGCCGCCAAGGCCATCCGCCAGACGGTGGCCGACGGCGAGATTATAATTGTGGAAGGTATTTGATCAAAAGGGCCCGCAGGGCCCTTTCACTCCTATTTTATAGTCGGACCGGCGGATCGTGCCGACCGGCAAGCGTCAGATCGAGCAGCAAAACCTTTCCGGCATGGGGATCGGATCGGCGCGCCTCTTCGTCAAGGCCTTCACTGGCGCTCGTCACGATCATCATCGTTGCATCCGGCCCGACGAATGCCGGGCAGGAAGGCTGACGGACCGGCAACGAAATTGAGCGGATCAGTCGGCCCTGCGGTGAATAGGCATTCAGCGAACTGCCACCCCAGCAGGCATTCCATAGCGTGCCCTCCGCATCGACAACCGACCCATCGACGCCGCCTTCTTCGGCCCGGTGATGGAAGACGCTTCTGTCCGATATCGGCAATCCGGTTTCCGGGTCCGTATCGACCCGCCAGATGATATTGCGATCCGTATCGGCGAAATAGGCGATCTTTCCGTCGGGAGAAAAGCAGATCGAATTGGTGATCGTGATGCCGGAGAATAGCTTCTTCACCTGGCCTTCGCGATACCACCAGATCGAGCCTGCATCGGTTTCGGCCTTTTGCCCATTGTCCCGATCCAGAACGATCCTGAAGGATGCACACGCGCATCATTGGAGCGGGTAACTTCATTATCGGCCTCAAGGGGTGATGAAGGGTCAGGTGCCCATTGGCACGCTCCCGGATGAACAGCCCATGTTCGCTAACGATCAACTGCCGGTCGCGGTCGATCACGGCGAGCGCGCTCGCCTTCATGCCGAGCGCATGGACATGTGTTTCGCCGCTTTCCCAGTTCTTCTCGATCAGTTTCTGGCCGAGAATGTCGAACCACCAGACATTTCCGCTTAACGGATCGTAGCCGGGGCCTTCGCCAAGTTGCGCTACATGATCAGCAAACAGAGTAGTTTTAACGACAGTCACTTTTTCCTCCCGAAACGGCCGAACCGATTACAATCAGCATAGACAACGGATGAAAGCTGATCCAGTTCAACTTCATGCACCGAGAACGCACAGCCGCTGTCCGCGCCGGATTGAGAGAAAGGACTATGTTGCCTGATCATTCCGTTTTAGATTTCCCGCAACTTCGAATCGCGAGGAAATCATGGCTCTCAAAGTCGCGGTCCAGATGGACCATATCAGCACGGTGAACATCACCGGCGATACTACATTCGCCCTTTCGCTCGAGGCGCAGAAACGCGGTCATGAGCTTTACCATTATACGCCGGACCGGCTTTCGATGCGTGACGGCGTCGTTTCCGCCCGCTTGGAAAAGATGGAAGTGCGCGACGTCACGGGCGATCACTATACGCTCGGCGAGCCGATCCGCCGCGACCTGTCGGAAATGGATGTGGTGCTTCTGCGTCAGGACCCGCCCTTCGACATGAACTACATCACCACCACCCATCTTCTTGAGCGGATACATCCGAAGACACTGGTGGTCAACGATCCGGCCTGGGTGCGCAACAGTCCCGAAAAATCTTCGTGACCGAATTTCCTGACCTGATGCCGGAAACGCTCATCACCAAGGACCCGCAGGAAGTCATGGATTTTCGTCGCGAGTTCGGTGACATCATCTTGAAGCCGCTTTACGGCAATGGCGGCGCGGGCGTCTTCCATCTGGCCGATGGTGACCGCAACCTCACCTCGCTTCTGGAAATGTTCGGTCAGCTCTTCAAGGAGCCCTTCATTGCGCAGCGCTATCTGAAAGATGTGCGTGCTGGTGACAAACGCATCATCCTGATCGATGGCGAACCTGTTGGTGCAATCAACCGCGTGCCCTCGGAAACCGATGCCCGTTCCAACATGCATGTCGGTGGGCGCGCCGAACAGAGCAAGCTGACGCCGCGTGAACGCGAGATTTGCGAGCGCATCGGCCCGTCGCTGAAAGAGCGTGGTTTCATTCTGGTCGGCATCGATGTGATCGGTGACTATATGACAGAAATCAATGTCACCTCTCCGACTGGTATCCGCGAAATCCAGCGTTTCGACGGAACCGATATTGCGGCCCTTTTCTGGGATGCGGTCGAAGCCAAGCGTTAATTCGTTCCCTTAACGTTCTTGTATTTGCCGCTCGTCCGTGCTTAACTCTTCAAGTTGTATTTGAGTGCATACTCACTTAAGAGATGTAGTGCGTGGCGAGTGGGGGCATATGGTCGCGCGGGTTGGAACAGTTGCTTTTCAGGGCATAGAAGCTGTGCCTGTCGACGTGCAGGTGATGGTTGCACCGGGCAAGATGGGTATGTCCATCGTCGGACTGCCAGACAAAGCCGTCGCGGAAAGCCGTGAGCGGGTGCAGGCAGCATTGCACGCTTCTGGACTTTCCATGCCGACCAAGCGGGTGACGGTCAATCTGGCGCCTGCCGACCTGCCGAAAGAAGGATCGCATTACGATTTGCCCATTGCTGTTGGGCTTATGGCGGCATTGGGCGCTATTCCGGCTGACGCGATCCAATCCTATCTCGTTCTGGGTGAGCTCTCGCTCGACGGCTCGATAACGTCAGTAGCCGGTGTCCTGCCCGCTGCTATAGGCGCGAATCGGGACGAGAAGGGCTCATATGCCCGCATTCTTGCGGGCCGGAGGCGGCCTGGGCTGGTGCTGACATCGATATCTTGGCTCCGCGCAGCCTCATCGCTCTTGCCAACCATTTTCGCGGTACGCAGGTCCTGACCCGACCGGAACCATCCATGCGGATTTCCGGGGAAACGGAACTCGATCTTGCAGATATAAAGGGGCAGGAAACCGCCAAGCGAGCGCTTGAGATTGCCGCTGCGGGCAATCATAATCTGCTGCTCGTCGGACCGCCGGGATCAGGCAAATCCATGCTCGCTCAGCGATTGCCATCGATTCTACCCCGCCTTTCCCCACGCGAATTGCTGGACGTATCTATGATTGCCTCAATTGCAGGCGAGCTTTCGGGCGGAAAATTGTCGGATCGCCGTCCGTTCCGCGCACCGCATCATTCGGCATCAATGGCAGCAATGGTCGGCGGTGGATTGCGTGCGCGACCGGGCGAAGTATCGCTTGCCCATAATGGTGTGCTCTTTCTGGACGAGTTTCCGGAATTCTCACCACAGGTGCTGGATTCTCTGCGCCAGCCGCTCGAAACCGGCGAATGTCTCATTGCGCGCGTCAATCATCGAACTACCTATCCGGCGCGCTTTCAGCTGATCGCGGCCATGAATCCCTGCCGTTGCGGCATGGCGGGTGAGCCGGGGCATGTCTGTGCTCGTGGCCCGCGCTGTCAGGCTGACTATCAGGCGCGTATTTCAGGCCCGCTTCTGGACCGTATCGATTTGCGGGTGGATATGCCTGCAGTCTCTGCCTTCGATCTCATCAAACCATCCCGGTCGGAAACGAGTGAGACGGTCGCGCAACGCGTCGCCCGCGCCCGCGCAACGCAGACCGCGCGCTATTCCGCACGCGGTCTGGAGTCGTCCATGACCAATGCCTATTGTTCGGCCAAGCTGATCGAAGAGGTGGCGGAACCGGATGCAAGTGGTCTCAAGCTTTTGCGCGATGCGAGCGAGCAAATGCGTTTTTCCGCCCGCGCCTATCATCGCATCCTGAAAGTCGCGCGTACACTAGCCGATCTGGATGGGAGCGACAAAGTCGGCCGTATCCATCTGGCCAGCGCCATATCTTATCGCATGGGCGCGGAAAGGTTGGTTTCGGCAGCATAAGCTATAGCAAAGCCGATCAGCGGGACGGGACGCTTATCGGTTTCCAGTGATGGAGGACAGCATCGTCTTCGCATGAGTAGCACCAGTAATGCCCCTGAAAGGGCTGGTCATACCGGCGGTTAATCAGAAGTCCGGCCAGATAACACAGGAGTACGGTCCCGGCACCGCCATGGCCGATGATAGCAATATCGCCAGAGGTTCCAAGCTGTTTGACTGCTTCGAAACCGCTTACGATGCGCTGTTGCACATCAATTGCCCGCTCCCAGCCGCGAATGCTCGTCTCGGGTGCTGAAAAGAACTGGTCGGCGATAATCTCGTGATGTTCGGCAGGCAGGAAGCCGGTGGCGCTTCGGTCGATCTCGTTAAAGCGACTGTCGGTCAACGGACTGATTCTAAAACACCAGCCAGAATTTCAGCGGCTTCAATTGCCTTTGTTTCCGTGCTGGACCAGATTGATGTGATTGATCGCAACTCCGGCTGGCTGGCGAAGGAGCGCATTCGTTTAACACCATGTTCAGATAGGTTCCACGATGGAACAGGTTTTGCGGGATCGATCACGACTTCCGGATGTGAAATGAAATAGATTTTCGTCATGCGCGGCCCCCATAGTCACGTCATTATAAACCACAGGGCGTGAAATGCGCCCTGTGGCCGATCTATCAGTTCATATCCCAAATGTTACAAAGCCATTTTCGTCGATGGACCATGCCGGGTTCCAGGCAATTTCCCAAGCGTGATCGTCGGGATCGGTGACATAGCCACGAAAGCCGCCATGGACCGGTGCATCGGCAGGCCGCAACAGTTTGCCGCCGGCTCCAACCAGCCGGTCCATTAGTGGCGCAACATCCGCTTTCAGTTCCACATTATGTGCAAGAGAAAATGCGCCAGGCTGCAGAAGGCCGCTGCGGTTCATGTCGGCTTCAAGAGAAGCTTTCAGGAAGGTTCCGAGAACGAAACCGTTCATTTGATAGAAGATGATTTCTTCATTCTCAAAAACCGGTACCCAGCCGAAGCCCTCGGCGTAAAACGACGTGAGCGCTCAAGATCGGCAATACCAAGTGTAATGACGGAGATTTGCTGTTTCATAACCAAGACCTCTTGTTCTCCCATGCACCATTGCATCGGAGTGGAAGGTCAAGGGACTCGACGCATCTGCCGAAATGAAAGCAATCGCGAAGGCCAGGACCCGCTTTGCAACGGGGATCGGGCTAACCGCACCGACCTCTCCTTTTAGACCCGGACTGAATAGCACATTCCGGGTCATTTTCAAAACCAAACGGAGAGGTCTCGATGTCAGCGTACGGAGCCTACGAGGAGATTGTCCGGGCCTTCGATGGTGACCCAGCGACCGGTATCGTTCGCAGCCTGACGTTTCAGATAGGTGTAATCCGTTTCATTCCAACGCATGACTTCGTCGGTCAGATTGTCGAGAACGAAGTCGCCGCGATCCGTGCGAACTGTGAGGACCGCATGACCTTCGCCGTCCGGCTTGCGAACGACGGTGATCAGAAGATCGGTGATCGGGATTCCAGCCTTCTGCAATTCGCGTTGCTTCAGCAGGACGTAGTCTTCACAGTCACCAACGGTTGTCGGGTAAGCCCAGTATTCCTCGACGCCGTAGATTTCCATGTCCGTCATCGGCTTGATGCTTTCATTGACAGCAAGATTGATCTCGACAATGCGCTGCCAGTTTGAGTGGGTCAACTGCAGCGCACGGGTATCGCGGCTGGTGATGCCGCATTCCTTGGCTTCGCGCTTGCAGAATTCATAATGTCCGATCGGCTGCGAGGTCAGCTTGCCGGTCTGCATGAAGTCGCCGGAAGCGGCTTCTGCACCAAAGCTTGCCATCAGCAGCGAAGCCGCGAAACCGGCGGCTGCCATAATTTTTGTGGTCGAGCGAACAACGCAAAACATACTCAACGCCCTTTGGCTCTCGCCATTTACTCATTTATTAACGAAACGTTAATGTCTGAAACAGTCCGGAGTCAATTCGGTTCGCCTCGAGATCGCCCGACTTCTTAATTAATGGTTAACGAGGGTATTTTGAAAAAATGCAATTAATAATTGAATTTATCGACCGTCTGACGCGGATCGGGCGATGAAAATCACTCATAATTTTGCCACGGTCCGGGCGCTTGTCTTTTGCCGCGAATATGCCAATTGTTGGTGTTCGACCGGATCGTAAGATCTCTTTGCAAAGGCCAAAAGATGACAGGCGCAACCACGCGCAAGGCCACGGCAGACGACATAGATGCGCTCCTGCGCATCGAAAAGCGCTGTTTCGAGACAGACCGAATTTCACGTCGTTCATTTCGCGCCCTCATTGCGCGACCAACCGCAGAAACCATCGTTGCAACAGTGGACGGGACCGTCATCGGCTATGCGATGATCCTGTTTCGTCAAGGCACCGCGCTTGCGCGACTTTACTCGATAGCCGTCGATCCGGAGGCCAAGATCAAGGGCGTCGGCTCACTTCTGCTGCAGGCGGTGGAAATGGCAGCTTACGACCACGACCGTCCGTTGCTGCGGCTGGAAGTGCGCGAGGACAACGAACGTGCCATTTCGCTGTATAAGCGGCAAGGTTACCGGCCCATCGGACGCTATCTCGATTACTACGCGGACCATTCGGATGCGCTGCGTTTTGAGAAGACGGTTCGCGGTGACATTTCGCCCGTCACAGCTTTTCCATATTACGAGCAGACGACCGATTTTACCTGCGGTGCGGCCTGCCTGATGATGGTTCTTGCCCGGCATAATCAAGAGACGCGGCTTGATCCCGTGCTGGAAGTCCGCCTTTGGCGCGATGCGACAACGATCTATATGATGTCAGGGCCGGGCGGATGTGAGCCGTTCGGGCTTGCAGTTGCTGCACACGAGCGCGGTCTCAAAGCGTCGATCATCGTATCCATTGAGGATATGCTTTTTCTGCAATCGGTGCGTTCGGAAGAAAAACGCAAGGTCATGCAACTGGCGCAGACCGATTTTCGCCAGCGCACGGAAGCCTATGCCATTCCGGTGGACTATCGTGGTTTCACGCTGCACGATATTCTGGCTGCCTTGCGTCGTGGGGCAGCGGTAATCGTGCTGGTCAGCGGTTACCATATGTTCGGCAAGAAAGTGCCGCATTGGGTGCTGGCCCATGGTGAAGATGGGCGGCACATTCTCATTCACGACCCTGGGTGGAGGAAGAGCTCGGCGAAACCATTGCCGATGCTGCAAATGTCCCTGTTCCTTTCCATATTTTTGACCGCATCGCACGGTTCGGCAGTGATGGGCTCAGGGCCGCCGTTATTCTGGAAAAAGGACGGACTGATGACGATCTGCGTCATTCTGGTGGGGCGCCTCTCGGATATCGACAATGGGGCGACGCCACGCAAGGTCATGACCACGCGCGATTATCTCGCTCATCCCGCACTCTTCAACGGACAGCTGCGCCCGCGCATCATCAATCTGTCGCGCTCCTACGCCTATCAGAGCCGCGGATACTACGCTTCGCTTCTGGCCGAAGCGCGGGGCCATAGGATCATCCCATCCGTGGAAACCATGATCGACCTGTCGGAACGGCGGCTTTATGAAAATGCCATTCCCGAACTCGAAGACATGCTGAACAAGGCGCTCGGCAAGCATCCGGAAAAGCGCTGGAAACGATCCATGTGCATTTCGGCCTTGCCGATAATCCCGAATTTGAACGGTTCGGACGGCTGCTCTTCGACTGGTTTCGCGCGCCGTCGCTGGAAGTCACGGTGAAGGCCGGTGAATGGGCGCGTATCCAGAAGATCGGCTTTGCGAATATCGCGAAGTTTTCCAAGGCTCAGAAGGAGCGCTTCGAGGAGGCACTTGACCGCTATACGCAGCGTGAGTGGCGCGCCGCACGCCCGAAGGTTCCGGCCCGTTATTCCTTCGCAACTCTGTGCGATCCGAAGGAGGCTATGCCGCCGTCTACCGTCTCGACGCTGAAGCATTGGGCAAGGATTGCGGCCCGGCTTGGGGTGGAAGTGGAGCCGATCGGCAAGCGCGATCTGCCACGGCTTGCCAATTATGATGCGCTGTTCATCCGCGAGACGACCTCAATCTCCAATCATACTTACCGGTTTGCCCGGCGGGCGCAACAGGAAAACATGCCGGTGATCGACGATCCGATTTCCATGATCCGCTGCACCAACAAGGTTTATCTGCACGAATTGATGCAGGCCAATGATGTGGCTGTTCCGTCGACAGTGATGATTGCTGGTGAGGAAGATCTGGAACGAGCTGCCGATATGCTGGGCTTTCCGATGGTCATTAAGATACCGGATTCGTCGTTTTCGCGCGGCGTGAAGAAGGTGAAGGATTTTGCCGAACTGAAAGCACTTGCCACTTTATGGCTGGAGGACAGCGATCTCCTTCTTGCGCAGAAATACATGCCGACGAAGTTTGATTGGCGGGTTGGCGTTCTGGACGGAAAGCCGCTTTTCATCTGCCAGTATATGATGGCCAAGAACCACTGGCAGATCGTCAAGCACGATACGGGCGGCAAGCCGCTGGAAGGCGGATTTCGGTCCTATGCGCTGGGCGACGCGCCGCCGGCGGTTCTGGAAACCGGGCTTCGCGCGGCGCGCTGCATCGGTGACGGACTTTATGGCGTCGATCTGAAGGAAACGGACGACGGCGTGGTGGTGATCGAAGTCAACGACAACCCCAATCTTGAACATGGGATCGAGGACGCCGCCGAAAAGGACGAGGTCTGGATCAAACTGACCCGCTGGTTCACAGATCGGCTGGACCGTAAATAAATCGACAGACGTGGGTCAGTAGGTCTACAGCCGCGTAAAGCACACCTTAGTGTGTCCTGCGCCGATAAAGCCGAGACGGCTTGCGGCACCTTTCGACAGGTCGAGGACGCGTCCCTTGATGAACGGGCCGCGATCATTGATGCGAACGACGAGCGACTTGCCGTTTCTTTGATTGGTAACCTTGACCTTGCTGCCAAGCGGCAGGGTGCGGTGCGCTGCGGTCAGGCCGGATGGGTTCATACGTTCACCCGAAGCCGTACGGGAAGTGAGGGCGTACCAGGAGGCACCGCCGCATTGCTGTGCTGAAGCCTCGATTGCGGTGGCCGCGAGAAGACCGGTTGCCGCAACGGCAAGCATAGCCATACGGGTCTTGAAAGTCATGCCAGTTCCACTAGTTGTTGACGGGGTGTCCCACAGTTGTCACTGAGAAAGACAATCGCGAACTGGAATCTAAATGTGGCGCTGGCGTGGTTCGAATAAGAACATTGTGCGATAATTGAATCTATATCGCATCGGGAAAATCATCCTATACTGAACGTTGTTTACTTAAAGGCATAAACATAACCAAGGAATATTATGATAGATTTGGTGTTGTTGCTGTAAAGCTGTTTACGATTCGTTAAGAATCTGCGGCAAGCCTTTGCTATGGCTTGTTTTCGCGTGCCGATTGAAAGAAAAGCTGCTTGCCGGGTTCCCGATTGGATGAGGGCAGTTTGCAATTTTTATTTGTAAGGCAAGTTTTCAGCTTCATCGGCAAAGTTGACGAAATAAGGCATTTCGGGGCAAAATTGCAATTTTTGACTGTGTCTCACAATTCCTTACCGGCCTCAAAAACTTATCCACAGGGGCAGAAAGGCCGTGGGATGACGTTTCTTTGACCGCCGAGAGCCTGCACGGGGGCGCTGGAATCCTGCTATAAGCGTTCAGATCAGACGATGGAAAGCCATGCAGGATCACCCCGAAAAAGACAGAACCGAGACTGCCACCCCGCACTTTCAGCGGGTAAGCGGATACTCTATCTTTGTTTCGGGTTCCTCATGCTGGGGCTTGGCATTATTGGTGCTTTCCTGCCGGTCATGCCGACCACGATCTTCATCATTTTTGCGGCGTGGTTCTTTGCACGGTCATCACCGAAGTTTGAGGCGCGTTTGCTTGCCGATCAGCGTTTCGGTCCACTCGTCATCAAATGGCGCGAGCGCGGAGCCATCCCGCCCCGCGCGAAGCTTTATGCCTGTATCGGCATGACGGTCGGCTATGGCTTGTTCTGGTGGGGGCGAAGCCCGGCTGGCTGCTGGCAACAGCAGTAACGATCTTCATGCTCGGTTCCGCAGCTTACGTGCTTTCGCGTCCAAGCGAATAACAGCTTCAACCACGCCAGCGATCACGATAAGAGTGGGTAGCTAAAATGGGGAGCCGCCAATGTCCTTGCCTGCCGTCAATCCGCTGATCAATCTCCTTTCCGCACCGCCCATCCCGGCTGTCCAGGCCTGGGCGCGGGACTATGACGGGTCGCATGGGCGCTTATCGACCTGTCGCAGGCAGTTCCCGGTTATCCTCCGCACCCCGATATGCTGCGCTTTCTGGGCGAGGCCGCGGGATCGGTGGCTTCCGCCGGTTACGGTCCGATTGAGGGTGAAAAGGTTTTGCGCGGGGCTTATGCAGCACATGTCGGCCAACTCTATCGCGCGCAGATCAATGCCTCCAACGTTCACATTACATCCGGTTGCAATCAGGCCTTTATCGCCGCCATCATGTGTGTGGCACAAAGTGGTGATACGGTGCTGACGACCGATCCGTTCTATTTCAACCATCGTTCATCGCTGGACATGCTCGGCATCGCTTCGGGTTCGGTGCCGTGTCATGCTCAGGATGGTTTCATCCCTAGCATCAAAGATGTCCGCGCTGCGCTTCGTCCGGGTATCGTGGCACTAGCGCTTGTTTCTCCAAACAACCCAACCGGGGCAATTTATCCGGCGGGACTGTTGTCGGAGATCTATGCTTTGTGCCGCGACAATGGGACATGGCTCATTCTGGACGAGACCTATCGCGATTTTCTGGCTGATGCCAACGAACCGCCGCACCGGCTTTTGACGAGACGGACTGGCCGTCGCATCTGATCCAACTTTACAGCTTCTCAAAGTCGTTCTGCATTCCGGGACACCGGCGGTGCGATTGTCGCGGGACAGGCGATGGTCGAGAACGTCGCAAAAGTCATGGACAATCTACAGATATGCGCCAGCCGCGCGCCGCAGATTGCTGTCGCGCGCGCCATCGAACCTGACCGGCTGGCGTGACGACAATCGCGGTGAGATTGCAAGGCGCGCCTCCGCATTGCGGTCGGTCATGGCCAATATCGAAGGCTGGCATGTGGAAGCGGTCGGGGCCTATTTCGCGTTTGTCCGCCATCCTTATCCGGCTGTTTCATCGGTCGCGGTTGCCGAACGCCTTGCGAAGTCACTTGGCATCCTCACTTTGCCGGGCCGGTTCTTCGGTGAAGGACAGGACGCGTTTCTGCGCTTTGCCTTCGCCAATGTCGATGTTTCCGGGATTGAAGCTCTTGGTGCGCGTTTGCCGCATTTTTAGAACCCGAAATCTTTGCCGGTTCACGGATCGGCAAAACCCTACAAAATCACTGGCAAGCGGCTCTGATACAAACCTGTAACAATAGTGTCATATGAATGTAATATAGAGCGCGTAGAGGGCTAACGACGCCACATCGTCATATGTCTTTTACAACAGGAGCCGCAGCTCATGAACAAGATGATTTCCTCGACCGCAGCGCTTGCCATCGCCGCCGTTATGTCGGTTTCCGCCGCTCAGGCGCGCGATCAGATTCAGGTTGCCGGTTCCTCGACCGTTCTACCTTACGCAAAGATCGTCGCCGAGACCTTCGGTGAAACCTTCCCGAACTTCAAGACGCCGGTTGTTGAATCGGGCGGCTCGGGCGCAGGCATCAAGGAATTCTGCAAGGGCGTCGGTGAAAACACCATCGACATCGCCAATGCATCGCGCGCCATGAAGGACTCGGAACTGAAGTCGTGCATCGACGCTGGCGTCAAGGACGTTCAGGAAGTACGCTTCGGCTATGATGGCATCGTTTTCGCAACCGATGCCAAGGGTCCGGATTGGAAGCTGAAGCCTGAAGACGTCTACAAGGCTCTCGCAGCCAAGCTGGTCGTCGACGGCAAGCTGGTCGACAATCCGAACACCAAGTGGAATCAGGTCAATCCGAACCTTCCAGATTGGGACATTGCGGCCTACATTCCGGGTGAAAAGCACGGTACCCGTGAAGTTTTCGAAGAAAGGTTCTTGCCGATGGCTGCAAGCACTCCGGCGCTTTGGATGAAATCAAGAAGACAGGTCTTGACGACAAGGCTGCCGCTTCGGCCTGTATCGCAGTGCGCAAGGACGGCAAGGCAGTTGACATCGACGGCGACTATGCCGAAACGCTGGCCCGCATCGACTCCAACAAGACCGGCGTTGGCGTTTTCGGCCTTTATTTCTACGAAAACAACGCTGACAAGCTGAAGGTTGCGACCGTCAACGACATCACCCCTTCGGCTGCTACCGTCGCTTCGGGCGAATATCCGGTGTCCCGTCCGCTGTTCTTCTATGTGAAGAAGGCCCACCTCGGCGTTATCCCGGGTCTGAAGGAATATGTTGAGTTCTTCCTGAACGACCAGATGATCGGTCCTGACGGCCCGCTCGCCGAATATGGTCTGGTTCCGGCTCCAGATGCCGAACGTGAAGCACAGCGCGCCGCCTTCTCCGAAGGCAAGACGATGGCTGCGAAGTAAGTTTTTATCTGTAGAACGCGGGGAAGACAAATCTCCGCGTTCTTCTCCTTGCTACAGCCTAAGACAGGCGCATCCGCGTGGAGCGGGATGGGTGGAAGCTGCACCTCAAAACCGTCCACATTTATCAGGGCAACCGGGGAAATCGAATGTCCTTCTTTCTGGTTCTCGTCAGTATCGTTGCAATCGGACTGATCGGATTCTTCATAGGCCGTCAGCGTGCCGTTGCACTGGACAGGGCGCAGACGGCTTCCGCAAAAGCCTCGCCGACCGAGAAAATGCATTCCCGCCCGCATTATCATGGCTGGTGGGTTTTCCTCGTTTCTGCGTTGCCTGCAGTTCTGTTCCTCGCTGTTTGGGCCGTTGGAACGTCGGTTTATCTCGATCACAGTGCGACCGCCCGCTTGCCGGACGCCATTGAAGACGGTTCTTTCACCAATCGCAGCCTGCAGCTTGGCATGGTGCGTGGTCTGGCCAATGGGCTTGACCGGCTGACGCCTGCGGAACTGGAGAGCTTCCCGGCGAACTATCAGGATGCTCGCGCCGTTCTGGCATCGAAGGGCGTAGCGCTCGCCACCGAAGGCCAGGACTATATGGTACCGATCGCGCTCTACCTGAAAAGGCAACAGCGCTGACACACACCATCGGTTCCGCCGTTTCCTGGTGATCGCAATCGCAGGGCTGATCTTCGGCCTTTCCACGATCAGCCGCCGTATGCGCGCGCGCAACAATGTCGAGCGTATCGTTCTCTGGGGCTGATCGCCGCATCCGGCATCGCCATTCTGACGACTGTCGGCATCATTTGCTCGATGCTGTTCCAGACCATCAGCTTCTTTCAATCTGTTTCGCCGTGGGACTTCTTCTTCGGCACCGTGTGGGATCCGCGCTTTGCCGCTGCCGGTTCGGGCGGCGAGACAGGCCAGTTCGGTCTCATCCCGCTTCTGGCCGGTACGCTCTATATTGCGCTCGTGGCCATGCTGTTCGCCGTTCCGGTGGGGCTGTTCTCGGCCATCTATATGGCTGAATATGCTTCGCCCCGAGTGCGCACAGTCGTAAAGCCGGTCCTTGAGCTTCTGGCCGGTATTCCCAGCATCGTCTACGGTTTCTTCGCCCTTGTGACTGTCGGACCTTTCCTGCGCGATCTTTCGATTGCCATTGCAGGCGGTCAGGGTTTCATCATGGCGCAGAGCGTTCTGACTGCCGGTCTTGTCATGGGCGTGATGCTTATCCCCTTCGTATCCTCGCTTTCGGACGACATCATCACTGCCGTACCACGGACCTTGCGCGACGGTTCGCTCGGCCTTGGCGCAACCCGCTCCGAAACCATCAAGCGCGTGGTCCTTCCGGCTGCTCTGCCGGGCATCGTCGGCGCGCTTTTGATGACCGCATCCCGTGCTATCGGCGAAACCATGATCGTGGTTCTGGCCGCAGGTGTTGCGGCACGCATCAATATCAATCCATTCGAGGCGATGACCACTATCACGGTGAAGATCGTCAACCAGCTCACCGGCGACCTTGAGTTCAACTCGCCGCAAACGCTGGTGGCCTTTGCACTCGGCATCACGCTTTTCGTCCTGACGCTGATCATGAACATCTTTGCGCTGCATATCGTGCGCAAGTACCGGGAGCAGTACGAATAATGACCGATACGACCTTCAACGCCAGTGGCGCCACGGCACAGCCGACACGTCGCGATATCGGACTGAAACGCCGCTACGCTGCCGAACGCCGCTTCCGCTATTACGGTATTGCTGCGATTGCCATCGGCGTGTTCTTCCTGTGTGCACTCCTGTTCTCGGTCTTTTCCAAGGGCTATACAGCCTTTTGGCAGACGACGCTTTATCTGCCGGTCAAGCTTGAAGAGAGCGTGATCGATCCGGGAAACAAGCGCGCGATTGACCCCAATGTGCTGATCACCGCCAACTATCCGCTGCTGGTGCGCAATGCGCTGGCCGAAAAGCTGGGTGTTGCCGCGACAGACCGTCCGGCGATGCGCGATCTTGGCCGCTTCTATTCGGACGGCGTGCGTATTCAGTTGCGTAAGCTTGTGATGGACAATCCATCGCTCATCGGCACGACGCAGACCGTTCCGGTTCTGGCGGGGCCGACATCGATTCCGCTTTCAAGGGGCAGATCGACCTTTCCGTACCAGAGACAAACCGCAAGGTTTCGGACCGTCAGGTGGGCTGGATGAAGACGCTGTCGGAAGAGGGCGTGATGAAGGAGGCCTTCAATACCGGCCTCTTCACCTCCGGCGCCTCCAGCCGCCCGGAAACCTCTGGTCTCGGCGTTGCGCTGGTCGGTTCGCTCTACATGATGCTGATCGTTCTCGGACTGTCGCTGCCGATCGGTGTTGCCGCTTCGATCTATCTGGAAGAGTTCGCCAAGAAGAACCGGTTTACCGACATGATTGAGGTGAACATCAATAATCTGGCGGCCGTGCCATCCATCGTGTTCGGTCTGCTCGGACTTGCGGTTTTCATCAACTTCTTCGGCCTGCCGCGCTCTGCGTCGCTGGTCGGTGGCCTGGTGCTGACACTGATGACGCTTCCCACGATCATCATCGCGACGCGCGCCGCCCTTCGCGCCGTGCCGCCTTCCATCCGCGCGGCAGCTCTCGGTCTCGGTGCATCGAAAACGCAGATGGTGTTCCACCATGTTCTGCCGCTTGCCGCACCCGGCATTCTGACGGGCACGATCATCGGTCTCGCCCACGCGCTTGGGGAAACTGCGCCGCTTCTCCTGATCGGTATGGTGGCCTTCGTGGCGGACGTTCCGTCCACCCCGATGGACCCTGCGACCGCATTGCCTGTCCAGATCTATATGTGGGCCAATGAAGCAGAACGCGCCTTTGTGGAACGCACGTCAGGCGCTATCATTGTCCTGCTTCTGTTCCTTGCCGTGATGAATATTGCAGCAATCATTCTGCGCCGCCGCTTCGAGCGCCGCTGGTAAAACGGGAGTCGAAAGCTATGAATCTGATGACTGAACGATCTCTCGAGAAAGCCGTAGGAGAAAAATGAACGCCAACGCCAATTCCATAAAGATGCGCGGCGATAAGGTTTGCGTATTTTATGGCGAGAAGCAGGCGCTGTTCGACGTCGATCTGGATATCCAGGAAAAGATGGTCACGGCGCTGATCGGCCCTTCCGGTTGCGGCAAGTCCACTTTCCTGCGTTCGCTCAACCGCATGAACGATACGATCGAAGGCTGCAAGGTCGGCGGCAAGATCACGCTCGACAATGAGGATATCTACGATCCGAAGATCGATGTCGTCGAACTGCGCGCCCGCGTTGGCATGGTTTTCCAGAAGCCGAATCCGTTTCCGAAGTCGATCTATGAAAATGTCGCCTATGGCCCGCGCATTCATGGTCTCGCCCGTACCAAGGCAGATCTGGAAGAAATCGTTGTGACGAGCCTCCAGAAGGCCAGCCTGTTCGAAGAGGTGAAGGACCGTCTGCACGATGCGGGCACCGGTCTTTCCGGTGGTCAGCAGCAGCGCCTTTGCATTGCACGTGCGATTGCGGTCAGCCCGGAAGTGATCCTCATGGATGAACCGTGCTCGGCGCTCGACCCGATTGCAACCGCAAAGGTGGAAGAGCTGATCGACGAACTGCGCCAGAACTATACGATCGTGATAGTCACCCACTCCATGCAGCAGGCCGCGCGCGTTTCGCAGCGCACTGCCATGTTCCACCTCGGCAATCTGGTCGAAGTGGGTGACACGGAAACCATGTTCACCGCGCCGACCGAAAAGCGCACGCAGGATTACATCACCGGACGCTTCGGCTGATCCGGAACTGCGCTCAACAGATAGACAGTGCGGCTTCCCGCAATTTATATTACGAGGTCTACTATGCCGTCTCAGCATACCGTTCGCTCCTACGATGAGGAATTGAAGTTTCTCACCCATAAGATCGCCGAAATGGGCGGACATGCGGAACGTATGGTCGAGCAGTCGGTCGCAGCTATCGTCAATGCGGACAATGCGCTTGCACAGCGTGTCATCTCCGACGATCTCATCCTCGACGCCAGTGAGCGCGAGATCGACGACAAAGCCGTGATGATCATTGCCAAGCGTCAGCCCATGGCGGTGGACTTGCGCGAAATTATCGGCTCGATCCGTATCTCAGCCGATCTGGAGCGCGTGGGCGATCTGGGCAAGAACATTGCCAAGCGCGTTGCCGCCGTTTCGGAATCGCGTCAGCCGGTAAAGCTTTATCGCGGGCTCGAAACGCTGGCCGAGCTGGCACTGACCCAGCTCAGGACGTCCTCGACGCCTATGCGTCGCGCTCGGTGCAGCAGATTAATGTCGTCCGCGACCGCGATGACGAGATCGACGCGATGTACACGTCGCTGTTCCGTGAACTGCTTACTTACATGATGGAAGATCCGCGCAACATTTCTGCCTGCACGCATCTTCTATTCTGCGCAAAGAACATCGAGCGCATCGGCGATCACGCGACCAACATCGCGGAGACCGTATATTACATCGTGACAGGCCTGCAAATGCCGGCCGAACGACCCAAGGAAGACCTGAGCCACGGTATTGTCGTGGATGAGGCGCGTAAACCCTGAACTGTTGTCGACCGGACTTCGGTTCGGTGGATGAGAATGTATGAATAGCGCGGCGGCACGCGGTCGATTGGGGATTTTATCCACCGCCCGCCGAATTTGGATAGGAAAATACTGGATGTCACAGGCACCCAAAATCGCTGTGGTAGAAGACGAAGAGGCGCTGAGCGTGCTGCTTCGCTACAATCTTGAGGCAGAGGGCTATCAGGTCGATACGATGCTGCGCGGCGACGAGGCCGAAATCGCCTTGCGCGAGAACGTGCCGGACCTGCTTATTCTGGATTGGATGCTGCCGGGCGTATCGGGCATCGAGCTTTGCCGTCGTCTGCGCCAATGGCCAGAAACGGAGCGGCTGCCCATCATCATGCTGACGGCTCGCGGGGAGGAAAGCGAACGTGTCCGCGGCCTCAGTGTCGGTGCGGACGATTATGTCGTGAAGCCATTTTCGACGCCGGAACTGCTGGCGCGCGTTAAAGCCATGCTGCGCCGGTCCAATCCGAGCATTCTTTCGCACGTGCTGAAAGTGGGAGATCTTGTTCTGGACCGCCAGCAGCATCGTGTCTACCGCAAGGAAAAGGAAGTTCGCCTTGGACCGACGGAATTCCGCCTGCTCGAATATTTCATGATGTCGCCCGGTCGCGTTTTTCGCGCAGTCAGCTTCTGGATGGAGTTTGGGGCCGGACATCTATGTGGATGATCGTACGGTGGACGTCCATGTCGGACGGTTGCGCAAGGCGATCAATGTCGGTCGGGCGCTCGATCCGATCCGCACTGTCCGTGGCGCTGGCTATTCTTTCGGCTGAGCAGAGCTGTTATCTGCGACTTCTAAAACTAAATTTGTCCGACCCGCTACGGTTTCCGTGGCGGGTCGTTTTGCTTAAGGTCAAGCTCGTGAAGTGCGGATCGGGTCTCCCGATTCGCATCGGAATGGTCAAAATAGATGTCGAAAGCCCAATCTCACGCGATGTTACAGGCATGTTGTCAAAGTTGACGAAGAACAACGGAACCTGCTTTGAAACAGAAATTCTGCAGAAAATTTGAAACACCGTGAATGTGTATGCAAAAACGTACAAGAAAAATTGAATTAAGGCAGGGATATGGCGTGTATTGCGTGACTTTGAATCTCATTAAATCAACATCTTATCTGAATTTCCAGCTCTTGTTAAGAAATTGTTAATATATTTAAAGGGCTTGTAGGGAAATTCGCACTCTCGATTCGGAATTGCTTTCGGGCAATTTAGCTGTCTCCAGCATCGTAGGAATTTGACCTTCCGCCTTTTTGGCCTAAAAATTCCAAAACCTTGAATTCGATTGAGCGACAGTAGGGCGTATGATTTTTGATCTTCGTCCTCTTTGACTTGCACCGCAGTTAGACGTTCGCGCACATCGTTCCAGATGTGTTCGCCTGAATGGATGACTGGATCAGTTAAGGGTCCTAACATGAGACTGAGCCATTGACGCGCGCCGCGAAGTGGAAATTGCCCGCTCTTATCGGGCTGATGGTTGCGCCTTTCGTGGTGACCGGTTGTACGACGACCGGAACCTCGGGAAAAGCCAATACGGAAAAGACGGCGACAAGCCACGTCAAGTCCGTCAATGGCGTAAAACCTATACTTACACCGCACGGGACAAGAATTGTCTTGAACGTGCGATGTTCTTCGAATCCAACCGTTCAAGCTCCGATGGTCTTCTGGCTGTTGGCACAGTTGTGATGAATCGACTCGCTTCCGGTCGTTATCCGGATACTATTTGCGGTGTTGTCGGTCAGAAGAACCAGTTCGCGCCCGGTGTCCTCACCCGCAAGATGAATTCCAAAGCGTTGCCCGATGTTCAGGCTGCTGCTGACGCGGTTCTAAAGGGCAAGCGTCATCCAAAGCTCAAGAACGCCATGTTCTTCCACACGGCGGGCCTGAAATTCCCTATAACAACATGCATTATGTGCTCGTTGCCGGGGTAACTCCTTCTACGAAAAGCGCAATCGCGACGGCTCGCTACAGAATCCAGTCCCGCAGGAACCATACAATCTTGCTCTCGCCTATTCGCCGCAATCGCCTTCCGTTCCGCAGGACGCATCCTATGATGTGACACTGCCGCAGATAGGCCCGGTTCCGGGAACGGAGCCAACCGTTCAGGTGGCACTCGCGGAAGCCGTCAAGGCTCAAAACGTAGAACAGAATGTCGGTACTGGTCCGCAGGCTCGTGGCGACCGTCTGGCGCGTCATCGCGGCATTGCCGCGACTCAGCAGGAGCAGCCTGTGCAAATGGCCTCTTACCAGGCGCAGTTCGATACAACTGCGCCGCAGGCGACGTCGCTCGGCTATGCCGCAGCAAGCCAAAAGCAGGTTGACGCCATCGGCGCGCTCCTTCTGTCCCAGGACCGACCGGAAGCGCCGCTATAAGAAACCTGTCTATAAATTGATATTCAAAACGCCGGTCTGCTTCATTCAGATCGGCGTTTTTGATTTCATGGCTGCTCACCGGTTTTCCGGCTGGGTTTCAGGGCCGGTAGATTGGTCGATAGATCACCATCGGTGTGTCGTAGAAATCGGCCTGGCTCTGCCAGGCGCGCCGGTCAGCTCTGCGATCAAGGTCCAGCCGCATGAGGCAATTGGCAAAGGCGTCGGTCCTGGCCTTGAATCCATAGCTGCGGCAGGTCTGTTCGTCGGCAGCTCGGCGTTGTTCGGGCGTCATGGTCACGCAGCCTGCCAGAAGGCCGGTAATGCCCAGTAAGATAAGTACTTTCTTATCCATTACTATCTGCTTTCTTCTGCAACTGACCGCGGATTTACTATAACGCAAAGACAGGAAAAAGGTGGTGAAATTATGCCGTCTGATAAACTGCCGGTGATTCCATATGCAAAGAGGTCTTCCACCTATGGCTCATGAACAGCTGAACCCAGTTATCGATCCGGTGAAACTCGAACGTCTTGCGGAAGTCGCCGTTCGCGTTGGTCTGCAATTGCGCGAGGGGCAGGATCTGGTCATTACCGCACCGGTCATCGCACTGCCGCTGGTTCGTCTCATCGCCAAGCATGCCTACAAGGCTGGAGCCGGATTGGTAACGCCATTTTTCGCAGATGACGAAATGACACTTGCCCGTTATGAGAACGCATCCGATGTGAGTTTCGACCGCGCGGCAAACTGGCTTTATGAGGGGATGGCGAAAGCCTATTCGGATGGCGCTGCACGTCTGGCCATCGCCGCCGACAATCCGATGCTTCTCTCCAGCCAGAACCCGGTCAAGGTTTCACGCGCCAACCGCGCCAATTCGAAGGCCTATCAGCCGGCACTCGAAAAGATCGCGGGTTTCGACATCAACTGGAACATCGTCTCCTATCCCAATCCGGCATGGGCGAAGCTCATGTTTCCGAACGAAGCGGAGGATATGGCGACCCGCAAGCTGGCCGATGCGATTTTCGCGGCTTCGCGCGTTGATGTCGATGATCCGGTCGGCGCTTGGGCGGCACACAATGCAGCACTTCGCACCCGCACCCGTTTCCTTAACGGCAAGGCTTATAGTGCCTTGCATTTCAAGGACCAAACACTGATCTGACAGTTGGACTTGCGGACGGTCATGAATGGCACGGCGGCGCGTCAACGGCCAAGAACGGCATTACCTGCAATCCGAACATTCCGACGGAAGAAGTGTTCACTACACCCCACGCTCTGCGCGTAGAAGGTTATGTGACGAGCACCAAGCCTCTGTCTCATCAGGGCACATTGATCGAGAATATCGCGGTTCGCTTTGAGGGTGGACGCATTGTCGAGGCAAAGGCAAGCCGCGGCGAAGAAGTTCTCAACAAGGTGCTGGATACTGACGAGGGCGCGCGTCGACTGGGCGAAGTGGCACTGGTTCCGCATTCATCACCGATCTCGCAGAGCGGGCTTTTGTTCTACAACACCTTGTTTGACGAGAATGCCGCAAGCCACATTGCACTTGGCCAGTGCTATTCCAAATGCTTTATCGATGGCGCAAAACTGACGCCGGAACAGATCAAGGCGCAGGGTGGCAATTCGAGTCTTATCCATATCGACTGGATGATCGGCTCCGGCCAGATCGATGTCGACGGCATCAACGCGGACGGAACCCGCGAGCCGGTGATGCGTAGCGGCGAATGGTCGAATTAATCTAATAAATTCATCAAATGTATAAGGCCGGGAAATTCCCGGCCTTTTCATTGCATCGATGAGGTCAGTTTTTTCCTGAACATGGGCCTCAAGGAACCACAATGCCTTGTCGAGGCTGCGGGACGCGGCGGTAAAGATATCCGCCGTATCGTCGTCACCTGCATCGTCTGCATCTTTGATCGACTTACGGACAAGATTGGCGACATCGCCATAGCGCTCGATCAATGCCAGCAGATGGTCGTGAACGGCATAGATGTCGGTTGGATAAGGCTTGAGCTTGCTTTCCTTGGCAACCACCTGCGTTGTGCCGTAAGCCGTGCCGCCAATCTGTACGGCGCGCTCGGCAATCGTGTCGACATGTTCGTCAAGATCGGTGCGGAAACCATCGAGCATTTCATGAACGGCGATGAATTGCGGCCCCTTAAGGTTCCAATGGGCCTGTTTGGTGATGAGGGCGAGATCGATTGTCGCGGCGAGATTTTCATTCAGCAGTGCGATCATTGTCGTCTTCGTATTGGAAGGAAGATCGTTGCGGGTTGCATGCATCGACTTCTTGGACATTTTATCCTCATATCCTTTTGTTCGATCCGGCGTGAAGCGGCTGGGAGACGTCGCTCATAGTCACGGGCTGGCTGCTCCAAACGCAAACGAACCTGCCAGATCCTTATGAGGTTCGATTGCTGGATGGGCCATGTCGCCGTCAAGACAACAAAAATATTCCCGCACCCGTTTTTCAAACGCATATCGCCGGTTTTTGTTCCGCGAGAACGGCTAAAAATGGGTCCGACCCAGCCTTTGGACAAGACTTGGCTTGTCGCGACGTAAAATCTGATTTACCCGGTTGCGCATGAAGATACTTGCGCTCGATACTGCCGCTTCGTGGTGTTCCGTTGCCGTCTACGATTCTGACGGCGATGTCGTGCTTGCCGATGTGAGTGAAAACATCGGCAAGGGGCATGCGGAAGTATTGATGGACTATGTCGAACGCGCGGTGACAGAGGCAAAATTATCACTCCGCGAGATGGATCGGGTAGCGGTCAATATCGGGCCTGGGTCGTTTACCGGCGTCCGTATCGGTGTCTCGGCAGCACGTGGCTTTGCATTGGCTCTCGGCGTTCCGGCCATCGGTATTACTGCCTTCGAAGCGCTGGCCGCAGAAGCACAGTCTCTGTCGCCGGAAAAGCCAGTTTTGGTTGTTCTCGATGCGCATCGCGGCGAGATTTATGCGCAATCATTCAATGCAAAAGGCTTGCCGAGCGCGAAACCACTGGTTCTGTCGCGAGAGGAAGCGGAGGCTCTTGCCGCGTCCCAAGCGAAAAATACGGTTCTTGCAGGCTCCGCGGCCCCTGCGATCAATGACGTGATCGACAGTCGTTTTACACTTGGCCCGGTTGAGCCGACCGCGAAAATCGGTATCTATGCGCGTCTGGCAAGCTCGCGCCAGCCTGGCGATGCGCCGAAGCCGCTTTACATGCGTGGGCCGGATGCGAAGCCGCAGATCGGGTTTGCGTTGCCGCGCAAGGCCACCGGAGAATAGCCGATGATGGGCTTGCCATTCGGTCGTTTTGGTCGCAGACAGGTTTCGGTGGAACCATTGAATGCCCGGGATAGTCATGCGATCCAGCGCATTCATGCAGTCGCTTTCTATCACGGCTGGAGTTCCGACGATTTCCGGTCGCTGATTGCGCAGGATACGGTTTTCGGTTTTGTTGCGCGTGCGGAAGGTCAGCCGAACGATGCCTGTGGTTTCGTGCTGGCGCGTCTGGTGGCCGGTGAGGCGGAAATCCTGACCATCGCCGTCACGCGTGATGCGCAGCGCCAGGGCGTCGGGCGCGCGCTGATGGATGCGGTACTGCGCCACCTTTATCAGGAGCGAGCCGAAACTCTTTTCTGGAAGTGGATGAGGCGAATGTTGCCGCACAGGCACTTTATCGCCGTCTCGGTTTCCAGAAAGTTGGCGACCGACCTGCCTATTACGAAACGGCGAACGGACGTTCGGCTGCACTGATATTGCGCCGCGACCTGAGACGTACTTCGGCGGGGCAGCGATGATCGGAGCAATCCGCATCTTCTTCGTTCTTGCGGCTATGGCCCTGTTAAGCCTGTCGCTCGTTCCAGTTCAATATCTGCTGCTTAAGCTCAAGAACGACTGGAAGCGTCGCCTGCCGATCTTGTTCCATCGCATTGCCGCGCGGCTGTTCGGCTTTCGTATCAAGACCGTTGGCCAGATGCATGAGGGACGGCCCCTTCTGCTGGTCGCCAATCACACGTCATGGAGCGATATCATCGTTTTGTCGACGGTCGGACAAATATCCTTCATTGCCAAGTCGGAAGTCAGGAGCTGGCCGGTCTTCGGCATGTTTGCCGTTCTGCAACGCACCGTTTTCGTTGAGCGTGAACGCCGGGGCAAGACCGGTGAACAGGCTTCGGAAATAGCCAGACGTCTGGCCACCGATGATGCCATGGTGCTGTTCGCGGAAGGCACGACCTCGGATGGCAATCGCGTCCTGCCGTTCAAGACAGCACTTTTCGGTGCCGCGCACGCTGCGATCAAGGAAGCCAACGTGCCAGAAGTCATAGTACAGCCGGTTGCTATCGCCTATACGGGCGTGCATGGCATGGCCATGGGCCGTTATTTCCGCCCGATCGCCTCCTGGCCGGGCGACGTCGAGCTGATGCCGCACCTGAAGGGTATCTTGCGTGAAGGCGCCATTGACGTCGAAGTACGTTTTGGCGAGCCGGTCGTGGTAACGGCCAGGACGGACCGCAAGACGTTGGCGCGTACAATGGAGAACCGGGTGCGTGCGCTTTTGCAAAGCGCATTGCTGGGGCGTGAAATCCCCGAAGACTGATAGCCGTTCGATCACGTGTTCGGCCAGGTGTGCAGATTGTCACCTTCAAATTGGTGACAAAAGCTGTAGATAGCCGCGCATGAGCGACAATATCACCGATCTCGAATCCACGACAGAGCGACCCAATGTGCGCAAGGTTTTCGTAAAACCTATGGCTGCCAGATGAACGTCTACGATAGCCAGCGCATGGCCGACAGCCTTGCAGCGGAAGGGTATGTTGCTACCGATACGCCGGACGATGCCGATCTGGTTCTGCTCAATACCTGCCATATTCGCGAAAAGCGTCGGAAAAGCTTTATTCCGCGCTGGGTCGTCTGCGCAAGATGAAGGACGCTCGCGAAGCGAATGGCAAGGAACTGACCATTGGCGTCGCGGGCTGCGTGGCGCAGGCAGAGGGACAGGAAATTCTGCGCCGTGCGCCGAATGTCGATCTCGTCATCGGCCCGCAGACCTATCATCGTCTGCCCAATGCGCTTGCGCGGGTTCGCGGCGGCGAAAAGGTCGTGGAGACTGAATATGCCCTCGAAGACAAGTTCGAACATCTGCCTTCGCCACGGCGGGAGGAGACTCGCAAACGCGGTGTTTCTGCTTTCCTCACCGTGCAGGAAGGTTGCGACAAATTCTGTACCTTCTGCGTGGTTCCCTATACACGCGGCTCGGAAGTTTCGCGCAGCGTGAAGCAGATTGTGGCAGAGGCCGAGCGCCTTGCCGATGGCGGCGTGCGCGAACTGACCTTGCTCGGCCAGAACGTCAATGCCTGGCACGGCGCTGGTGATGATGGTCGCGAATGGGGCTTGGGCGAGCTTCTGTTTCGCTTAGCGCGCATTCCGGGCATTACCCGTCTTCGTTATACGACCAGCCATCCGCGCGACATGGATGACAGCCTGATTGCCGCTCACCGTGATCTGCGCCAGCTGATGCCTTATCTGCATCTGCCGGTACAATCGGGCTCGGATCGCATTCTCAAGGCGATGAACCGTCGCCACAAGGCGGATGAATATGTGCGCCTGATCGAGCGCATCCGTGGAGTCAGGCCGGATTTGGCCCTCTCGGGTGATTTTATTGTCGGCTTTCCCGGTGAAACCGATCAGGACTTCGAAGACACGATGCAGCTGGTGCGTGACGTGAATTACGCGCAGGCCTATTCGTTCAAATATTCGCCGCGCCCTGGCACGCCGGGCGCCGATCTGCCCGATCATGTGGAAGAAGCGGTGAAGGATGAGCGCCTCCAGCGCCTCCAGGCGCTTTTATCCGAACAGCAATATGCGTTTCAGGGTTCCATGATCGGTCGCGAGATGGATGTGCTGCTCGAAAAGCCCGGTCGCGAGGCAGGCCAGATGGTCGGGCGCTCGCCATGGCTCCTGCCAGTCATCATCGATGACAACCAGGACCGGATTGGCGACATCATTCATGTGAAAATCACCTCCACAGGGACCAATAGCCTTATTGCGCAAAACTGGCCTGAAGGCATGATGGTGCCGAGGCAGAAAATTTCGGCGTTCTGAGTCGCTTGCCGGTAATCCTGTCGAGACTGTGATTACAATGCGTGAACGGTTTGCGTTCACGCATAATCTGGTCTGAAAAGTCAGCAACTTTTCAGGATTGTGCTTTAAGGAGATACGGTTGAGCGCTACGGAAAAGCTGAAGTCTGCCAAGCCAACCAATCAAACGCAAAAGCCCGACGACCGGGGCCTCGGATATGGCCCACATCGTGCTCACCTTCGATAATAACCGTCTTGCCATTGCGCTTTACGGTCAGTTCGATGAGAACCTGGCCCGCATCGAGCAGAAGCTTGGCGTGGATGTCCGCTCCAAGGGAAATCAACTCTCGATCCGGGGCGAGCCGACCGCAACCGAGCAGGCGCGGCGTGCGCTCGATCATCTTTATGAAACGCTGCAGAAGGGCCATGAACTGACAACGTCGGATGTCGACGGCGCCTTGCGTATGGCAATCGCCGCCGATGACCAGCTCACCCTGCCGACGATGGAAAACAAGGGCAAACTCTCTGCGGCCCAGATTTCCACGCGCAAGAAGACCATTTTGCCCGCACGCCGACGCAGGACGCCTATATGCGTGCACTGGACCGGTCGGAGCTGGTGTTCGGCGTCGGTCCCGCTGGGACTGGCAAGACCTATCTTGCCGTCGCTCATGCGGCGATGCTGCTGGAACGCGGTCTGGTGGAGCGCATTATCCTGTCTCGTCCGGCTGTGGAGGCGGGCGAACGTCTCGGCTTCCTGCCGGGCGATATGAAGGAAAAAGTCGACCCTTATCTGCGCCCGCTTTACGATGCGCTTTACGATATGATGCCGGCGGAAAAGGTCGAACGTGCCATTACGGCAGGCGTGATCGAGATCGCGCCGCTCGCCTTCATGCGCGGACGCACGCTGGCGCATTCTGCGGTCATTCTCGATGAGGCGCAGAACACGACTTCCATGCAAATGAAAATGTTCTTGACTCGTCTCGGTGAGGGATCGCGCATGATCGTTACCGGCGACCCGAGTCAGATCGATCTTCCACCGGGCCAGAAATCCGGCCTCGTGGAAGCGCTTCGTGTGCTGGACGATGTCGAGGAGTCATCAAGGTGCGTTTTACAGAGAAAGACGTTGTTCGTCATCCGCTGGTAGCGGCAATCGTCGGCGCTTACGACCGCGACGGCAAACAGCACGCGCGTTCGGAATGATACGCGCAAATGGCCTTGCAATTGCCTGTAGGAATCACGATTTAAAAGATGCTGTCTGCCTTTTGGCAGGCAGCTTTCTAACTGAAAGGATGATGCGGCTAGCCAGCATGGAGAGCCGCCGCAGAACGTGTCAAATAACGCGATCCATATCGATATCATGGTTGAAGCTGGCAACTGGCCGGATGAGACCGCCCTTGAAGGGCTCGTCAGGAAGTCGGTCGAGGCCGCCTGGGCCAATTTGAACCTTAAGGACGCTGAAAGCGAACTGAGTGTGGTCTTCACCGACGATGCCTCGATCCAGACACTGAATGCGGAATGGCGCGGCAAGGACAAGCCGACCAATGTGCTGTCGTTCCCAGCATTTCCAATCAAGGCCGGGGCGCAGCCGGGTCCGATGCTGGGCGATATCATCATCGCGCGGGAAACAGTCGAGCGTGAAGCCAACGAAGAAGGTAAGCCGCTCGAAAACCATGTCGTGCATCTCGTCGTGCATGGCTTTTGCACCTTTTGGGTTACGATCACGAAACCGATGCGGAAGCGAATGTGATGGAGGGGCGCGAGCGTGAGATCCTTCATGCCCTTGCCATCCCTGACCCTTATGCTGTATCCGAATAAGACCCTAACAACGATTGACCATGGCTGATCAAACATCGCACCCCCGTCCGCTGGCGAGAATCGCAGCGAGACTCAAGACGCCGAAGGGCAAAGTACGCAGCGGCCCGTAGTGGCCGAGAAGCGTTCCCTATTGTCTAATATTTTCCCGTTCATGCGCTCGCGCCAGTCATCTTCCCTGCGCGAAGATCTGGCCGATGCGCTTTCCAGCACGGCAAGCGAACAGGATTCAGCATTCTCACCTGAAGAAAAGGCGATGCTTCACAACATCCTTCGCCTGCGCGAAATCCGCGTCGAAGACGTGATGATCCCGCGTGCTGATGTCGAGGCAGTGGAAATTTCCACGCCTCTCTGGGAAGTGCTGGAGCTTTTCGAAAAATCCGGTCATTCGCGCATGCCGGTCTATGCCGAGACCCTGGACGATCCGCGCGGCATGATCCATATCCGTGATGTTCTCAACTTCATCACCAAGCAGGCCCGCCAAAAACTACGCGTCGCAGCAGCACGCGCAGCAAGGCAACGGCCGAGGATAAGGCTGCCAAATTCGACATGGGTCGTATCGATCTCACCAAGACGATCGGTGAACTCAATCTGATGCGCAAGGTCCTGTTCGTGCCGCCGTCCATGATGGCGAGCGGCTTGATGGCGCGCATGCAGGCGACCCATATCCAGATGGCACTGGTCATCGATGAATATGGCGGCACCGACGGTCTGGTTTCGTTGGAAGACATCGTCGAAATGGTCGTTGGCGACATCGAAGATGAGCATGACGACGAAGAAATCATGATCGCTGAAGAGGCCGACGGTGTGTTCGTTGTCGATGCGCGCGCCGATCTGGAAGAGCTGGCTGCAAAATCGGCCCGTCTTTCGAAGTGGGAGAACATGGCGAGGATGTCGACACGGTCGGCGGTCTCATCTTCTCTGTTCTCGGGCGCATTCCAGTTCGCGGCGAAGTCGTGCAGGCAATTCCGGGCTACGAGTTCCATGTACTGGAAGTCGATCCGCGTCGGGTGAAGAAAGTGCGCATCGTGCCGCTTTCTGCTGCTGATCGTCGCCGCCAGCAGCGCGCTGTAGTATCCGCCAAGCCGGGAGAACAACCCGAAGAGCTCGAAGCCACAAACGACACCCCAAAGAGGCCTGATGATCGAAAGACTGGCGGGCAGGATCATTCTTTCGAGCGGCTGGCGTCGTGCGCTGACTGCTTTTCTGAGTGGTGCCTTCGCCACGCTGACCCAGCCGCCCTTCGATGGTTTTGTGGCGGGTTTCGTTTCCTTCCCCATTTTAGTCTGGCTGATCGACGGAGCTATTGCGAAAGCGAATGCCGGACCGGTGCGCCGTCTCCTGCCAGCCGCCATGGTCGGTTGGTGGTTCGGTTTCGGCTATTTCGTCTCCGGATTATGGTGGATCGGTACGGCGCTGCTGGTCGATGCGGAGCAGTTTGCATGGGCCCTGCCGCTGGCGGTTCTGGGCCTGCCTGCGTTTTGGCGTTGTTCTATGCGTTTGCAACCACGGTTGCGCGGATTTTCTGGTCGGATGGTTTGGGGCGCATCTTCGCGCTGGCGTTCGGTTTTGCACTGGCAGAATGGCTGCGACTTTTCCTGTTCACTGGTTTCCCGTGGAATGCCATCGGCTATGCCGTCATGCCGATTCCGCTCCTGATGCAATCGGTTGCCGTACTCGGTCTGATCGGAATGAGTGCATTGGCCGTATTTGTCTTTGCCGCACCGGCTCTGCTGATTGGCGGGCGGTTTGCAGGACAGGTATCGTATTAGCCTTGATGCTCATCGCCGGTCACGTTGGTTTCGGTGCCTGGACGCTTTCAAAGGCGCCGGCAATCGGTGAGGAAAAGGCACGCTTGCAGTTCGCATCGTACAGCCGTCCATCGCCCAGACCATGAAATGGGATAATACCGAACGTCGGTCGATCTTCGACAAGCTGGTGTCGCTGACCGGCGAAGCGCCTGCCAAAGGCGAGCCGAAGCCCGATGTGATCATTTGGCCGGAAACAGCAGTTCCTTATATTCTCACATCAACGCCCGAGGCTCTGTCACGTATCGGCGAGGTTTTACAGGACGGGCAGATGCTGCTGACCGGTGCCGTTCGCGAAGAGAAGGCAGCTGGTAGCGGTGAGCCGCACTACTATAATTCAATTTATACAATTAATAATCGCGGCGTCATCGTTGATGCCGCCGACAAGGTTCATCTCGTTCCTTTCGGCGAATATCTCCCTATGAGAGTTTCCTGCGCAGGCTCGGACTTCAGGAAGTGGTGGAAATGCCGGGTGGGTTTACGGCAGGCGCATCGCGTCGCGCGCTGAACGTAAAATGGCCAGACCTTCCTGCCGCTGATCTGCTACGAAGCCATTTTTCCGGATGAGCTTGGATATTCGGGACAAAGAGCCAGCGCCATCATCAATGTGACAAATGATGCATGGTATGGTGATACACCCGGCCCGTACCAGCATTTCCGGCAGGCTCAGGTTCGCGCTGTGGAACAGGGGCTCCCCTCATTCGTGCAGCTAATAATGGTCTTTCAGCTGTCGTTGATGCTTATGGTCGAATCACTGATGGCCTCGCACATGACGCGGTTGGCGTCATTGATGCTTACCTACCGTCATCTCGTGCACCATTTTGGGGCATGCCACCGGGTTCGCGACAATCTCTGGTAGCGCTGTTAACCTTACTCGTGTTGAGCGTGGCTTTCCGACTGCCAATCGGCAGGCGTTTTCATGACAGACTAATATTGTTACGATGTTATGGCTCGGCGGCGACGGTTTTGCGGAAAATCGTCAGACTACCTCCCAAAACCTATTGTTATCGCTGTTCAGATGAACAGAGCATGAATGAAAGCTCGCAGCTGCGAGGAGTGACACTTGTATGATTGAGAATAAAAAGAAGCCCAACCCCATTGACGTGCATGTCGGCAGCCGCATCCGTCTTCGCCGTAACATGCTGGGTCTCAGTCAGGAAAAACTTGGCGAAAGCCTCGGAATTACGTTTCAGCAGATCCAGAAATACGAGAAAGGCACCAACCGTGTCGGTGCAAGCCGCCTTCAGGCGATCTCGGCAATTCTGAATGTCCCGGTTTCCTTCTTTTTGAAGATGCACCGGGTTCCTCGAACCAGGCCGGTTTTGCAGAAGACAATGAAGCGACCTATGTGGTCGATTTCCTGAATTCAATGAAGGTGTTCAGCTGACCCGCGCCTTCACGAAAATTTCAGATCCGAAAGTGCGCCGCAAGATCATCGATCTCGTGAAGTCGCTCGCTGCGGACGCAGACTGATTTCATATTCCGGAAAAGCTGCACGTGCGGGACATAACGATGTCCCGCCGGACTTTGCAAATTACAGCGCTCGAGCGGGCAGAAAATGTCTTTTGGAACGAAATTTCCCGCCAAGACGCTGTGACAACAAGAATTTGCATTGACGGTTCAATCCTAACTTCGCTAACACATTACTGTGCCCGGAACGCTGAAAACCTGTTCCGGGCGCTACTGTGTTTCCATGGCGGAGGTATTCTCCGTTGGATTTTCAAGAGGGGTTACCCGTGTCGCGCAGTTCTTATCTCTTCACCAGCGAATCTGTGTCCGAAGGACATCCGGACAAGGTTTGCGACCGCATCTCCGATGAAATCGTGGACATGATCTACAAGGAAGCGCGCCGTACTGGTGTCGATCCATGGTCTGTCCGTGTTGCCTGCGAAACGCTTGCTACCACCAATCGCGTGGTCATTGCCGGCGAAGTGCGTGTGCCGGATACTTTTCTGAAGAAGAATAAGGACGGCACTGTCGCCCATGATACTGCCGGGCATCCATTGATCAATCCTTCGCGCTTCCGCTCTGCGGCCCGTAAGGCGATCCGGGAAATCGGTTACGAACAGAATGGCTTCAACTGGAAAACCGTAAAGATCGACGTTCTTCTGCATCCGCAGTCTGCCGATATCGCGCAGGGCGTAGACAACGCCGCCGACCGTCAGGGCGAGGAAGGTGCAGGCGATCAGGGCATCATGTTCGGTTATGCCTGCCGCGAAACCCCGGATCTCATGCCGGCGCCGATCTATTATTCGCACAAGATTCTCGAAAAGCTCTCCGAAGCCCGCCACAAGGGCGAAGGCGATGCGGGTATGCTTGGACCTGACGCCAAGAGCCAGGTTACCGTGCGTTATGAGAACGGCAAGGCCGCTGAGGTCACGCAGATCGTTCTTTCCACGCAGCATCTGGATGCGAGCTGGGATTCCAAAAGGTCCGTTCGGTTGTCGAGCCCTATATTCGTGAGGCTCTGGGCGAGCTTCCGATTGCTGCCAACTGCAACTGGTACATCAATCCGACCGGCAAGTTCGTCATTGGCGGACCCGACGGCGATGCCGGTCTGACTGGCCGCAAGATCATCGTGGACACCTATGGTGGCGCCGCTCCGCACGGTGGTGGCGCCTTCTCGGGCAAGGATACGACCAAGGTGGATCGTTCCGCCGCTTATGCCGCGCGCTATCTTGCCAAGAACGTTGTTGCTGCCGGTCTTGCCGACCGCTGCACGATTCAGCTTTCCTATGCCATCGGTGTGGCACAGCCGCTTTCGGTTTATGTCGATCTGCATGGTACTGGCAAGGTTGTCGAATCGGCGGTCGAGACAGCGCTTCGCGAGGTCATGGATCTGTCGCCGACGGGTATCCGCAAGCACCTCGACCTCAACAAGCCGATCTATGCCAAGACATCGTCCTATGGTCATTTCGGTCGTAAGCCGGGCCGTGACGGTTCCTTCTCCTGGGAGAAGACCGATCTTACCAAGGCGCTGAAGGCAGCGGTAGCCTAACTTCCCAGTCGGAAAGTTGCATCGCGGGCTGCATGGCGTTATGTGTCGGGCAAATTTCGGAGGGCGCGGTCTTTGATCGCGCTCTTCCGCTATTAGAGCGCATCCCGATGGATCAAATATGACCGAAGAATCTCATCCTCTGCGCGGTGCCGGAAATTTTTCGGCCGTCGCCATGGCAAGCCTTTGCGCAACCATCAGAAGAACCTGTTCGAGGATCTTCTGCCGCGCCTGAAGATTGATGTCGAAAAGCCCGCGCCGCAGGATCTGCGCACGCTTTTGAAGCAAAGGTCGATGCTGTGCGTCTGGAAATCGGTTTTGGCGGCGGAGAGCATCTGCACCATGAGACAGGCCGTTATCCGCAGGCAGGTTTCATTGGCGTCGAGCCTTTCGTCAACGGCATGGCCAAGATGCTGGCTGCATTGGATAGCGAACCGCGACAAAATCTGCGTCTCTACGACGAAGATGCAACGGCGGTTTTGGACTGGCTGCCGGATACCTCCTTGGCGGGTATCGATCTCTTCTATCCCGATCCATGGCACAAGCGTCGCCACTGGAAACGCCGTTTCGTTAGCGATGCCAATCTCGACCGCTTTGCCCGAGTCCTGAAGCCCGGTGCGAAATTCCGGTTTGCATCGGACATCGAACATTATGTCAATTGGACGCTCCAGCATTGTCGCCGCCATCCGGCATTTGACTGGCAGGCGGCAGGCCCGTCTGACTGGAATGACGCTTATGAAAGCTGGCCTGGCACGCGCTATGAGGCAAAGGCTTTTCGCGAAGGACGACGTGCCGCCTATCTGACGTTCATTCGCCGTTGAAGTTACTAACAGCGAAGGGAATGAATCGAACGTCAGAAGCGGACTTGAAAAATCCGTTTCCGCTGGTATATAAAACTCAAATTCTTGGTCGTTTGAACAAGAGTGGGTCCCCGGTCCCGCTCTTTTTGTTACTTACGGCTAACTTGAAGAGGCTTTCCAGCCTTTTGAAAGGTTTTAGGTTGACGGAACAGGTTCAGGCAAACGAAGCAGAAGTGCTCGCAACAGGCGCGGATGAGCGCATCATTCGCGAGACGGGTATCGATGCGAAAGTGGCTTCCATCATCGAGCCGGTCATCAATACGCTGGGCTTTCGACTGGTACGCGTGCGCCTCTCGGGGTTGAACGGCCAGACCTTGCAGATCATGGCCGAACGACCCGACGGTACGATGACCGTCGATGATTGCGAACTGGTCAGCCGCACAGTCGCACCGGTGCTCGATGTGGAAGACCCGATCAACGGAAAATATCATCTGGAGATTTCGTCTCCGGGTATCGATCGTCCGCTGGTCCGTAAGTCGGATTTTGCCGATTGGGCCGGTCATATCGCAAAGGTGGAAACCTCCATCGTGCATGAAGGCCGCAAGAAATTCCGCGGACGTATCGTTATGGGCGATGCGGAATCCGTCGTGATCGAAAGCGACCAGATTTCCTACGGCAGCGAACCTGTCGTGCGCATTCCATTCGACCTGATCTCGGATGCGCGTCTCGTGCTGACCGATGACCTGATCCGCGATGCGCTGCGCAAGGACAAGGCCCTGCGCGAAGGGCGTATTCCGGGTGATGACCTCGGTGGCGAAGAAGCGGACGGGCAGTCCGATGAAGCTGCATCGGGCGAAGCCGAAGATAAAGAATAAGTTTCAGACGTCCGGCATCTTGAGGAGCTGGATGCGACACCAAGGAGAGTCCAATGGCAGTCAGTGCTAACAGGCTGGAGCTTCTGCAGATCGCCGATGCGGTCGCACGCGAGAAGTCGATCGACCGCGAGATCGTTCTTGCGGCCATGGCCGATGCGATCCAGAAGGCCGCGCGCTCGCGCTACGGTCAGGAAAGCAACATCCGCGCGGACATCAATGCGAAATCCGGCGAGATCAAGCTGCAGCGCCTGCTGGAAGTCGTCGAGCATGTCGAGGATTACGCGACGCAGATTTCGCTCTTCACCGCCCGTGATCGCAATCCTGACGCACAGGTTGGCGACTTCATCGCCGATCAGCTGCCACCGATGGATTTCGGCCGTATCGCTGCCCAGTCGGCAAAACAGGTTATTGTGCAAAAGTGCGCGAAGCCGAGCGTGACCGTCAGTATGACGAATACAAGGATCGCGTTGGCGAAATCGTCAATGGCACAGTCAAGCGCGTCGAATACGGCAATGTGATCGTCGATCTCGGTCGTGGCGAAGCCATCGTGCGCCGCGATGAACTGATCCCGCGCGAAGCGTTCCGTTACGGCGACCGCATTCGTGCCTATGTCTACGACGTGCGCCGCGAACAGCGCGGTCCGCAGATTTTCCTGTCGCGCACCCATCCGTCCTTCATGGCGAAGCTCTTCACCATGGAAGTTCCGGAAATCTACGACGGCATCATCGAAATCAAGTCGGTGGCCCGCGATCCGGGTTCCCGTGCCAAGATCGCGGTCGTGTCGCGTGACGCGTCCATCGATCCCGTCGGTGCCTGCGTCGGTATGCGCGGCTCCCGCGTTCAGGCCGTTGTCGGCGAGCTGCAGGGTGAAAAGATCGACATCATTCCGTGGTCTCCAGACGCAGCTTCCTTCATCGTCAATGCACTTCAGCCAGCTGAAGTTGCCAAGGTTGTGCTCGATGAAGATGCCGAACGTATTGAAGTTGTCGTTCCGAATGACCAACTATCACTCGCAATCGGTCGTCGTGGTCAGAACGTACGTCTTGCTTCCCAGCTCACCGGCTGGGACATCGACATCCTGACGGAAGACGAAGAATCCGAACGTCGTCAGAAGGAATTCGCCGAGCGTTCGACGCTCTTCATGGACGCGCTCAACGTTGACGAGATGGTTGGTCAGGTTCTGGCCTCCGAAGGTTTCGCATCCGTTGAAGAACTGGCCTATGTCGAGCCGGGCGAAATCGCGTCCATCGATGGTTTCGATGAAGATACGGCTGGCGAAATCCAGGAACGTGCCCGCGAATATCTGGATCGCATCGAAAGCGAACAGGATGATCGCCGCAAGGAACTGGGCGTCGAAGACGAACTGCGCGAACTGCCGGGCATCACCACGGCAATGCTGGTGGCTGTCGGTGAAGATGGCGTCAAGACGATCGAAGACTTTGCCGGATATGCCGTTGACGATCTGGTCGGCTGGCGTGAGCGCAAGGACGGCGAAACCGTTGCTCATAGCGGCATCTTCTCTTCGTTCGATGTTTCGCGCGTCGATGCGGAACAGATGGTCCTGACTGCGCGTTTGAAGGCAGGATGGATCACGGAAGAAGAACTGGCATCTGCTCAGGAAGAAGAAGCAGAAGTCGGCGAAGAGGAAGCGGCTTCTTAGAAGCAGCCGGAATAAAAGAGCCGCATGGCTTCTTACGTCTGAGACAATTCAGGCGTAAGCTGTGCGGCTCTCGCAATTGATCCCGGAAAAATGGTCATCGTTCATTCGAATTGATTGGCCGGTTCGGGTTTCGAGTGGGTTCCGGTCATCTTACGGGTTGTGGTGGGGCTTTTGCTCTGGTACAGCGCCCGCGTCACGTCCGATGTGCGCGGCAGACCGCAATATGGCAAGACTGGAGTTCGCGTGGAGCAGGATATGAATGACAGAACCTGTATCGTCACGCGCGAAAGCGGTTCTGCCGATGATCTGATCCGTTTCGTGGCTGGTCCCGACGGGTCCGTTGTGCCGGACTTGAAAAGAATCTGCCGGGTAGGGGATGCTGGGTCAAGGCCGAGCGTCGTCTGGTGGACGAAGCGGTCAAGCGCAAGCTTTTGCGCGAGCGCTGAAAGAAGGTGTGACGCCGCAGGCGGATCTTGGCGCGCTGGTGGACCAGCTGCTGACGAAATCTGCTCTCGGTAGCCTCGCTCTGGCTCGTAAGGCCGGAGCTGTGGTGTCGGGCTCGACCAAGGTGGATCAGGCGATCCGCACCGGGACAGCCGCCATGGTGTTGCACGCGAAGGAAGCCGCTGCCGACGGTGTACGCAAGCGATCAGGCTCGCCGCGCTGTGGTGCATCTGGATGGCCCGGAAATCCCTTCTTTCACTCTTTTACGGGGAAGAAATGGATTTGGCATTTGGGGGCGGAAATGTGATACATGCAGCCGTACTTGAAGGAAAGGCGGCGGCCGGGTTCGTAAAGCGGGCGCTTATGTTGCATCGCTATCGCGATGAAAGCGCATCGAACCTGGATTAGAGCGCAACTCTGGAGGGGCTTGGCAGGCTCCGGATCGGATTGTGCGTTGAGGCGGATGACTGGAGCTTTATCCAACCTGACCTGGTCGCGTTGGATAAAGCTCGAGTAAGCGGCCGGAGCCGCGAAGGAAACGGAAACGTAATGAGCGATAAAACGAACGACGACAAGACGCTGAGCGTTAATACGAAGAAGACGCTGACCATGAAGCGGCCAGGCGTCGAGCAGAGCACCGTGCGCCAGAATTTCAGCCACGGCCGCACGAAGGCTGTCGTCGTTGAAACGAAGAAGCGCAAATTCTCGCGGCCCGATGAGAAGCCGGAAGTCGAGGCAGCGGCTCCACGGCCGGCAGCTCCGGCACCTGCTGCTCCCACGCCTGCTACACCTGCGCCGGCGCAGGCTGCCCAGCCTGCACAAGCCGCACCGGTCGTACGTGCGCCAGCTCCCGCAGCCCCGACACCGAAGCCAGCGGCGCCTGCCGCTCCGGTAACAAGGCCGCATGTTGCACAGCAGCGACCGGCACAGCAACGCCCTGGCGGCCAGCAGGCACAGCGTCCGCGCCCATCCGACCGCTCCGGCATGGTGTTGAATACGCTGTCGCGCTCTGAAATGGATGCGCGCCGCCGCGCAGAAGAAGCGCAGGTTCGTGAAGTTGAAGAACGCGCACGCGCGGTCGAGGAAGCCAAGCGCCGCGCCGAGGAAGATGCTCGCCGCGCCAAGGAACGTGAAGAATCCGCCCGTCGTCAGGCGGAAGAAGAGGCCCGTCTCAAGGCTGAGGCTGACGCCCGCCGCAAGGCAGAGGAAGAAGCTGCCAAGCGCATGCCGCAATCGGAAGCGCGCACTGACGCACGTCCGGCGCCACAAGGCAACCGTCCGCAGCAGGCTGGTCGCCCTCAGGGTAATCGCCCGCCGCAGGGCGGTCGTCCACAGCAGGGTGGACCGCGTCCGGCTCCGTCGCTTGCCGAAACCGCACCGGGACCGGGCAAGCCTCTTCCACAGAGCCAGCTTCGCAAGCCCGGCCAGTCGGATGACGACGATGATCGTCGCGGCGCAGTCCGTCGCGGGGCTCCGGCGAAGCCGGAAGTGCGCGCGCCGAAGGCCACGAAGGGCGATGATGATCGCCGTCGCGGCAAGCTGACGCTTACGAGCAATCTTGAGGAAGAGGGCCGTTCGCGCTCGCTTTCCGCGATGCGTCGCCGTCAGGAAAAGTTCAAGCGTTCGCAGATGCAGGAAACCCGCGAAAAGATTTCGCGTGAAGTGACCATTCCTGAAACCATCACGCTGCAGGAACTGGCCCAGCGCATGGCGGAGCGTTCGGTCGATATCATCAAGTACCTGATGAAGCAGGGCCAGATGATGAAGCCGGGCGACGTCATCGATGCCGATACCGCACAGCTGATCGCCGAAGAATTCGGCCACACCGTCAAGCGCGTTGCTGAATCGGACGTTGAAGAAGGTATCTTCAACGTGGAAGACAATCAGGCTGCCATGGTTTCGCGTCCGCCGGTCGTAACCATCATGGGCCACGTCGACCACGGCAAGACCTCGCTGCTCGATGCCATCCGTCATGCCAATGTCGTGTCGGGCGAAGCTGGCGGCATCACCCAGCATATCGGTGCTTATCAGGTCGAACAGAACGGCCAGAAGATCACCTTTATCGATACGCCGGGCCACGCCGCGTTTACCGCAATGCGTGCCCGCGGTGCGCAGGCAACCGATATTGCCATTCTGGTGGTTGCCGCCGACGACAGCGTGATGCCGCAGACGATTGAATCGATCAACCACGCCAAGGCGGCCGGTGTGCCGATCATCGTGGCGATCAACAAGATCGACAAGCCTGCCGCCGATCCGCAGAAGGTTCGTACTGCACTGTTGCAGCATGAAGTCTTCGTGGAATCGATGGGCGGTGAAGTGCTCGACGTCGAAGTGTCGGCCAAGAACAAGATCAACCTCGACAAGCTGCTCGACGCAGTTCTGCTTCAGGCGGAAATGCTCGACCTGCAAGCTGATCCGACCCGTACCGCCGAAGGTGTGGTCATCGAAGCCCAGCTCGATCGCGGTCGCGGTTCGGTTGCCACCGTTCTGGTCCAGAAGGGCTCGCTGCATCCGGGTGACATTCTCGTTGCCGGCAGCGAATGGGGCCGTGTGCGCGCCCTGGTCAATGACCGTGGCGAGCATGTCAAGGAGGCCGGTCCGGCAATGCCGGTCGAAATCCTCGGCCTTCAGGGAACGCCGCAGGCGGGCGACCGTTTCGCAGTGGTTGCCAACGAAGCCAAGGCACGTGAAATCGCCGAATATCGCCAGCGTCTGGCGCGCGACAAGGCTGTTGCACGCCAGTCAGGCGCTCGCGGCTCGCTTGAGCAGATGATGAACCAGCTCCAGGTGTCGGGCACGAAGGAATTCCCGCTCGTCATCAAGGGCGACGTGCAGGGCTCCATCGAAGCGATCAGCAATGCGCTGGACAAGCTTGGCACCGACGAAGTTCGCGCCCGCATCGTCCATTCGGGCGCAGGCGGCATCACGGAAAGCGACGTGTCGCTGGCCGAGGCTTCAACGCCGCGATCATCGGCTTCAACGTCCGGGCCAACAAGCAGGCTCGCGATGCAGCCGATCAGCAGGGCATTGAAATCCGCTACTATAACATCATCTATGATCTCATTGATGACGTTAAGGCGGCGATGTCGGCCTTCTGTCGCCGGAACGCCGCGAAACCTTCCTTGGCAATGCGGAGATTCTCGAAGTCTTCAATATCACCAAGGTCGGCAAGGTCGCCGGTTGCCGTGTCACCGAAGGCAAGGTCGAGCGTGGCGCAGGTGTGCGCCTCATCCGCGACAATGTGGTCATCCACGAAGGCAAGCTCAAGACGCTCAAGCGCTTCAAGGATGAAGTGTCGGAAGTTCCGGCCGGTCAGGAATGCGGTATGGCGTTCGAGAATTACGACGATATTCGCGCAGGCGATGTCATCGAAGCCTTCCGCGTCGAACACGTTTCGCGCACGCTTTAATAGCTTTGGCCGGACCGCCCATACGGGCGGTCCGGCTATTGCCCGGTTCCGAGGGTCTGACTCCCATCTGAATTGTGGTAAGTTACGCCCATAATTTTCAAGCCATGCGGTCGGACAGCCTGAGAGGCTGAACGCCGGTTGATGGCTGTTCATCGAGGATATAGCTATGGCACGTTCCCCGGACCCAAAAGGCTCAGGCGGCCTTTCCCAGCGCCAGCTTCGCGTTGGCGAACAGGTGCGCCACGCATTGGCGCAATTGCTCCAGCGCGGTGAAATCCGTGACGATCTGATCGAGCGCACCGTCATTTCCGTTTCGGAAGTGCGCATGTCGCCCGATCTGAAGATCGCCACCTGTTTCATCATGCCACTTGGCAATGTTGACCCGCAGTCTATCGTCAAGGCATTGGCCGCAAACGCGAAATTTATTCGCGGACGCATGGCGCCTGTCCTTGGCCAGATGAAATACATGCCGGAGTTCCGCTTTCGCTCAGACACGAGTTTCGACAATTTTTCGAAGATCGACGCACTTCTGCGGTCGCCGGAAGTGGCGCGCGATCTTTCGCATGACCATGAAGACGGCGAGGATAAAACCTCCCGCAAAGGAGACGAATAAAGCATGGCAAGACGGGGTAAGAAAAAGGCCGTCCGGTTTCCGGTTGGGTCATTTTCGACAAGCCGAAAGGTATGGGATCGACCGAAGCGGTCTCGAAGATCAAGTGGCTGTTCAATGCCGAGAAGGCCGGTCATGCCGGTACGCTCGACCCGCTCGCATCCGGCATGCTGCCGATTGCTCTGGGGAAGCCACCAAGACCGTGCCTTATGTCATGGACGGAACCAAGGTCTATCGTTTCACGGTGACTTGGGGTGAAGAACGTTCGACCGACGATCTGGAAGGCCAGTCGACCAAGACCTCCGGCAAGCGCCCCTCGCGGGAAGAGGTCGAGGCCTTGCTGCCAAATTATACCGGCGTCATCTCGCAGATCCCGCCGCAGTTCTCCGCCATCAAGATCGACGGTGAACGCGCCTATGATCTCGCTCGCGAAGGCGAAACGGTGGAAATTCCGGCGCGCGAAGTCGAGATCGACCGTCTGGAGATCGTCGAATTCCACGACGACAACCGCACGTCATTCGAAGTCGAGTGCTCCAAGGGCACCTATGTCCGCTCGCTGGCGCGCGATATGGGCCGCGACCTTGGCTGCTTCGGCCATATTTCTGAACTGCGCCGTATCGAAGTCGCTCCGTTTACGGAAGAAGATTTCGTGACGCTTTCCGAACTGGAAGCCGTCTGGCCGCCGCTACCGCCGAAAGACGAGGATGGCAATGTGGCTGAACCTGCGCCGCGTCGCGATTTTTCCGGCCTCGACGCGCTGGTGATCGACACGGGCGCTGCCCTCGACTGCCTGCCGCAGGTGCCTCTGACCGACGATCAGGCGCAGCGCGTTCGTCTCGGCAATCCAGTGATCCTGCGTGGTCGCGATGCCCCACTGGAAGCGGACGAAGCCTGCGTCACGGCGCGCGGAAAGCTGCTCGCCATCGGCTATATCGAGCATGGTCAGTTCAAGCCGAAGCGGGTTTTACGGTCGCCTAAAAGAGTCTGCTCATTGCTGGGGTGTATTTGATGCTGGTATTCTTGCCGTTTTTGCACTATATGCCCCAACAGCGATCCCGCAAAAATGCAGATCAGATCGTGTAAATGGCCCGCGCTGGACGACATCCCGGCCTGGGCGTCTGTTTTTCCTCTCATCAAGAAAGGGTGTACGATGTCGATTACTGCTGAGCGCAAGCAAGCACTTATCAAGGAATATGCCACCAAGGAAGGCGATACCGGTTCTCCTGAAGTTCAGGTTGCCGTTCTTTCAGAGCGTATTGCCAATCTCACCGAACACTTCAAGGGCCACAAGAATGACAATCATTCACGTCGCGGCCTTCTGAAGCTGGTTTCGCAGCGTCGTCGCCTTCTTGACTATGTCAAGGGCATCGACCAGGCACGTTACCAGGCGCTGATCAGCCGTTTAGGCCTGCGCCGCTAACGGTAATTCGGGCGACGTGATAAACGTCGCCCGTTTGTTTATTAAAGCATTTCCAGCAAAAGTGCGAAGCGGTTTTGCGTTGGATAATGCGAAGAAACAGAAGAATAGGGCATACGCCCTTATTTCCCGCCCCGGACGAAACAAGGCCGGATCGGGTTGCCGAGAGCCGAAAAGGCTCATGACATGGACCAGTCATGGGGCAGGATTGCAGGTAGTTCGCTTTTCCTCGAGCTTCCCGTTGTCTTGCCCGTGGCGCGTCCGCCAACCACGGAGATGCCTTAGCGCCTTGCGCGGCGTCTCCATATGAGGACAAGATATGTTCAATACCCACAAAGTGGAAATCGAATGGGGCGGTCGTCCGCTTACGCTCGAAACCGGCAAGATCGCCCGTCAGGCTGACGGCGCTGTTCTGGCAACCTACGGCGAAACTGTCGTTCTGGCGACTGTCGTTTCTGCCAAGGAGCCGAAGCCGGGTCAGGATTTCTTCCCGCTGACCGTCAACTATCAGGAAAAGACCTACGCTGCCGGCAAAATCCCTGGCGGTTACTTCAAGCGTGAAGGTCGTCCGAGCGAAAACGAAACCCTCGTTTCGCGCCTGATTGATCGCCCGATCCGTCCGCTCTTCGTCGACGGTTACAAGAACGACACGCAGGTCGTCATTACCGTCGTTCAGCACGATCTGGAAAACGATCCGGACGTCCTGTCGATGGTTGCCGCTTCCGCAGCGCTCACCATTTCGGGTGTGCCTTTCATGGGCCCGATTGGCGGCGCACGCGTCGGCTACATCAACGGCGAATATGTTCTGAATCCGAATATCGACGAAATGCCGGAATCGAAGCTCGATCTGGTTGTTGCCGGTACCTCGGAAGCCGTGCTGATGGTTGAATCGGAAGCGCAGGAACTCTCCGAAGAAGTCATGCTTGGCGCTGTTGTTTTCGGCCAGAAGAGCTTCCAGCCGGTCATCGACGCGATCATCAAACTCGCTGAAGTTGCCGCCAAGGAACCGCGCGACTTCCTGCCAGAAGACCTTTCGGCCCTCGAAGCCAAGATGCTTGCCGTTGTCGAAACGAGCTGCGCGACGCGTACAAGATCACCGAAAAGCAGGTCCGTTACGCCGCTGTCGATGCCGCCAAGGCAAAGGCTAAGGAACATTTCTTCCCGGAAGGCGCGGAAGAAACAGAAATGTCGCCGGAACAGTTCGCGACCATCTTCAAGCACTTGCAGGCCAAGATCGTTCGCTGGAACATTCTCGACACCGGCACCCGCATCGACGGACGCGATCTTTCGACTGTTCGTCCGATCGTCTCAGAGGTTGGCCTTCTGCCGCGCACTCACGGCTCGGCCCTGTTCACCCGTGGTGAAACGCAGGCTATCGTCGTCGCCACGCTCGGCACGGGCGAAGACGAGCAGATGATCGACGCCCTGACCGGCACCTACAAGCAGCCTTTCATGCTGCACTACAACTTCCCGCCATATTCGGTTGGTGAAACCGGCCGCATGGGTTCGCCGGGCCGTCGCGAAATCGGTCATGGCAAGCTCGCATGGCGCGCTATCCACCCGATGCTGCCGGCCGCCGAGCAGTTCCCATACACGATCCGCGCTGTTTCGGAGATCACCGAATCCAACGGTTCGTCCTCGATGGCAACGGTTTGCGGCACCTCGCTGGCTCTGATGGACGCAGGCGTTCCGCTTGCCCGTCCGGTTGCCGGTATCGCCATGGGCCTCATCAAGGAAGGCGAACGCTTCGCCGTTCTCTCCGACATTCTCGGTGATGAAGATCACCTCGGCGACATGGACTTCAAGGTTGCCGGCACGGAAAATGGCATCACTTCCTTGCAGATGGACATCAAGATCGACGGTATCACCGAAGAGATCATGAAGGTCGCTCTGGAACAGGCCAAGGGTGGCCGTATCCACATCCTCGGCGAAATGGCCAAGGCTCTGTCCTCGTCGCGCGCTGAGCTGGGCGAATTCGCTCCGCGCATCGAAGTGATGAACATTCCGACCGACAAGATCCGTGATGTTATCGGTTCGGGCGGCAAGGTCATCCGCGAAATCGTGGAAAAGACTGGCGCCAAGATCAACATCGAAGACGATGGCACGGTGAAGATCGCTTCATCGAACGGCAAAGAAATCGAAGCTGCCAAGAAGTGGATCCACTCGATCGTTGCGGAACCGGAAGTCGGCGAAATCTACGAAGGCACGGTCGTCAAGACTGCTGACTTCGGCGCTTTCGTGAACTTCTTCGGCCCGCGTGATGGTCTGGTCCACATCTCACAGCTGGCCAGCGACCGCGTTGCCAAGACCACCGATGTGGTCAAGGAAGGCCAGAAGGTCTGGGTCAAGCTCATGGGCTTCGATGAACGCGGCAAGGTTCGTCTGTCGATGAAGGTTGTCGATCAGGAAACCGGCAAGGAAATCGTTCAGGAAAAGAAGAAGGAAGAAGCTGACGCTGAATAAGCGTTGTACTCTTCGGTTTCGAAAGAAGCGCGCCTTAAGGGCGCGCCTCAGGCTACTGACAAACCCCTGGCTATGCCTGGGGTTTTGTGATTCATTGGGATATGTTGAAGAAACCAGCCGCCGCACAGACCGCGCTCGAGATGGTGACACTCGATCAACTGGTCCCCAAAGATCATCTGCTTCGCAAGATCGATGCGGTGATGGACTTCTCTTTCATCCATGATCGGGTTGCTGGGCTTTATTGCCCCGACAACGGCCGTCCGCCGCTCGATCCGACCCTTGATGTTCAAGGCGCTGTTCATCGGCTACCTGTTCGGCGTGCGCTCGGGCGTCAGCTGGTGCGTGAGATCGAGGTCAATGTCGCCTATCGCTGGTTCCTGCGCCTGAAGCTGAGCGATGCGGTGTTCGACGCCTCGACACTGAGCCAGAACCGGCGGCGGCGCTTTAACGACACATCGGTCGCCCAGGACATTTTCGACCACATCGTTGAACAGGCGATCAGGCACGGACTGGTCGATGGGACGGTGCTTTATACCGACAGCACACATCTGAAGGCCAATGCCAACAAGGGCAAATACGATCTCGCGATGATCGAGAAGTCGCGCGCCGACTACTGGGCTGCTCTCGACCGGGCAATCGATGTCGAGCGGGCGCTGCATGGTCAAAAGCCTCTGAGGGAGAAAGAGCGCGAACCGCGGGCGACGGAAACCAAGGTGTCGCGCACCGATCCGGAAAGCGGCTATATGGTGCGCGACGGCAAGCCGAAGGGCTTCTACTATCTCGACCACCGCACGGTGGATGGAAAGCTCGCCATCATCACCGACATCCACGTCACACCGGCCAATGTGCATGACAGTCGCGTCTACCTCGACCGTCTGGATCGGCAGCGTCGACGCTTTGACTTCGCGGTTGGCGCGGTCGGGCTGGATGCCGGTTATGCGACAGCGGCCATTGCCCAGGGTTTGGAGGATCGCCATATCCTCGGCGTCACCGGCTACCGCACTCCGACGCCGCCGCGGGACGGCATGATGCGCAAGTCGAAGTTCGCATTCGAAACCGATGCCGATGGCTATCGCTGCCCCGAGGGCAATTGCTCACCTATGCCACGACCGACCGCAACGGTTACAAGCATTATGTATCCGATCCGGCCATCTGCCGGACCTGCCCGCTGCGCGCATCCTGCACGTCCAACGCCAAGGCCATCCGCACCATCACCCGGCATGTCTGGCAGGACGCCCGCCAACGCACTGACGCCCAGCGTCTCACAGTTTGGGGAAAAGCGATCTATAAGCGGCGCAAGGAAACGGTGGAGCGATCCTTTGCCGACGCCAAGCAGCTGCACGGCCACCGCTACGCCCGCTTTCGAGGCCTTGTCCGCGTCGCCTGCCAATGTCTGCTGCAGACCGCAGCACAGAATATCAAGAAGATCGCAATGGCGCTGAACAAAGCGCCAGGGGCAGCCACCGCATGAGCGGCTGCGGCCACTTGCAACATCGCGCAAACGCTGTCGCAAAACGCGGCCCCTCCTAAAAACAAAACCCGCCGAAAAATATCAACGGGTTTGTCAGCAGCCTGAAGCGCGCCTTAAGGGCGCGCTTTTTGTTGCACGTGAATCATTTCAAGACCATGGATGGACCCATGATCACACCGGCACAACAAACTCTCTTTCTCCCCTTCGATCAGGACATTCTGGATATGCCTGAAGAGGGCCAGCCCTTCCTTGTCTGCGGTCTTTCTGCAGACCGACGTCTTGAAGACGAATGGAAACGGGCGCTGACCGTCCTGCAACCTTGGCGCCCTGATTGGCTGGCGCTGGAAAAGGAAGGCTTCAAGGCAGTACCCAGATTGACGTTTGAGCTGGGTGAGAAGAACCATTTTTCCGGCGGGCTACTCCTGCTCGGAAAACATCGCGGACGCAATGAGGCGTGGTTTGCGGAGCTTCTGGCGCGTGTTGAGCCGGGGGTGGATTGCCGTGTCCGGCGACAAGAAGCTCGGCATCGACAGTTTTCGCAAATGGGTCGGCAATATTGCCGAGATCAGCGACCGCATGTCGAAGAACCATGCAGTGGTGTTCTGGCTCAGGCGTCCTGCCGATCTTACCGATGATTTCATCACAGCTTTGAAACCGCTTGCGACCGATATTGACGACGTGTTCCGGACCGAACCCGGAATGTTTTCGCACGGCGTGATCGATAAAGGTTCGGCATTGCTCGTGCCGCATATGGAGAAGATCGTTTTCGGCAACGTTGCCGATCTTGGTGCTGGCTGGGGGTATCTCGCCGCGCAATGTCTGAAGTTTGCGGATCGCATCACGTCGATTGACCTCTATGAAGCCGATTACGAGGCGCTGGAGGCCGCACGCGGCAATCTCGAACGGTTAGGGGCATCGGTTCCGATTGGTTTCAACTGGTTCGATGTGACGAGCGAAAAGATGGCGGGCATCTACGACACAGTGATCATGAATCCGCCGTTTCACGAGGGACGGGTTACGGATGTGTCACTTGGTCAGGCGTTCATTGCCGCCGCCGCATCCCGGCTCAAGCCCGGCGGGCGTCTGCTGATGGTCGCGAACCGTCAATTGCCGTATGAAACGACCCTCAAGGGACTGTTCAAGAACGTGACGCTTCTCGAAGAGGCGAATGGTTTCAAGATATTCGATGCGAAGAAGTAAATAAAATGCCGCCCCGAAGGGCGGCTTTTCAATTCTGGAACGCTTACTCGCCGCGTTCCGCGTCAGAACTTTTCAATTCTTCGAGCGTCGGCATGGAGACGATATTGTAGCCCGAATCCACATAATGGATTTCGCCGGTGACGCCGCTGGAAAGGTCGGACAGCAGATAGACTGCCGATTTGCCCACGTCATCAATATCGACGGTACGGCGTAGCGGTGAGTTACGGCGCTGATAGCTGAAGATTGCGCGTGCATCGCCAATACCGGCACCAGCCAGCGTGCGCACCGGCCCCGCCGAAATAGCGTTGACGCGGATGCCCTGCGGACCATAATCGGCTGCAAGATAACGAACCATGGCTTCAAGCGCCGCCTTGGCGACACCCATGACGTTGTAGTTCGGAATCGTACGGGTCGAGCCGCCATAGGTCAGCGTCAGGATCGAGCCGCCGTCCTTCATGAGCTTTTCAGCGCGTTGTGCCATTTCCGTGAAGGAGTAGGCGGAAATCACCATGGTGCGGCTGAAATTTTCGCGCGTGGTGACGTCTGCGTAGCGACCCTTCAGTTCGGTCTTGTCGGAGAAGCCGATGGCATGAACGATGAAATCGAGCTTGCCCCACTTCTTTTCGATTTCAGCAAAGACCGCGTCAACGGACTCGATATCTTCCACATCGCAAGGCAGTACGAAATCGGAACCAACCTGTTCAGCAAGTGGCTTTACACGCTTGCCGAGCGCATCACCTTGATAGGTGAAGGCCAGTTCTGCGCCTTGTGCTGCGAGTTGCTTTGAAATTCCCCAGGCGAGTGAGTGATTATTCGCGACCCCCATGATGAGGCCGCGTTTGCCCTTCATCAAACCTTCCATATTTTCCCTCTCCCTCAGCCCTGGTAGCGCTGGAAAACCAGCGTCGCATTGGTGCCGCCAAATCCGAAGGAGTTGGAGAGCACGGTGTTAAGCTGAGCGTTGTCAATGCGCTTGCGAACGATAGGCATGTCCGCGAAGGCAGGGTCCAGTTCTTCGATATGTGCGCTTTCGCAAATGAAATTGTTCTGCATCATCAAAAGCGAATAGATCGCTTCCTGTACGCCGGTTGCACCCAGCGAGTGGCCGGTAAGCGACTTGGTCGCGGCGATCGGCGGGCAGGCGTCGCCCGAGCCGAAGACCTGGCGAATGGCGTCGATTTCCGGCGCGTCGCCAGCTGGCGTCGAGGTTGCGTGCGGGTTGATGTAGTCGATCTTGGTCTTGACGGTCGAAAGCGCCATCTTCATGCAGCGGATCGCGCCTTCGCCTGACGGAGCGACCATGTCGTAGCCGTCGGAGGTTGCGCCATAACCAACGATCTCGCCGTAAATCTTGGCACCGCGGGCCAGCGCGGTTTCGAGGTCCTCCAGCACCAAAACACCGGCGCCGCCTGCGATCACGAAGCCGTCGCGGTTCTTGTCATAGGCGCGGGATGCCGTGGATGGCGTATCGTTAAATTTCGACGACATGGCGCCCATGGCGTCGAACAGGACCGAAAGCGTCCAGTCAAGATCTTCGCAGCCGCCAGCAAACATGCGGTCCTGCTTGCCATACTGAATCATTTCGAACGCATTGCCGATGCAATGGTTGGACGTCGCACAGGCCGAGGAGATCGAATAGTTGATGCCCTTGATCTTGAAGAAGGTCGCCAGCGTCGCGGAAGCCGTTGAACTCATGGCTTTTGGCACGGCAAATGGGCCGACGCGCTTCGGGCCTTTTCGCGGGTGATGTCGGCAGAATCGACAATGGTGCGGGTTGAAGGACCACCGGAGCCCATAATGATGCCGGTGCGGTCGTTGGAGACCTCCTCGTCGGAAAGTCCCGCATCCGCAATGGCCTGATCCATCGCAATATGGTTCCAGGCCGTGCCACGGCCATGGAAGCGCATCGCACGACGATCAACCAGTGCTTCGACGTCGATATTCGGAGCGCCGTGCACCTGACAACGGAAGCCAAGCTCGGCATATTCCTCAGCGCGGAGATGCCGGACTTTGCTTCACGCAGCGAAGCCGTGACCTCTTCGGTGTTGTTACCAATCGAGGATACGATCCCCATACCCGTTACGACCACACGCCGCATCGCGTTCTCCTTTACACCTGATCCGTGAGCGACGTGTCCGTCATGCGGACTGCCGCCTGTTCGCGGTTACATAGGTGCGATCTTCGCATGTTTTGAGCGCGGCCGCATGAAAACTGTTTACTTTTGCAGTCGCGCTCGTGGATGATGATGATTGAGGTGCCTTACTGGCCCTCGCTGTCCTTCGACAGGCCGACGCGCAGGTCAGACGCCCGGTAGATGGTTTCGCCATCGGCTTTCAGCCAGCCATCAGCCGTGCCTAGCACGAGGCGGCCACGCATGACGCGCTTGAAATCGATGCCGTATTCGAGAAGCGGTATGCGGACGCACCATGCCCTTGAACTTCACTTCACCGGTGGAAAGCGCCATGCCGCGGCCCGGCTCTCCGAGCCAGCCGAGGAAGAAACCGGTCAGCTGCCACATGCCGTCGAGGCCAAGGCAGCCCGGCATGATCGGATTGCCCATGAAATGGCACGGGAAATACCAGTCGTCGGGGCGCACATCATATTCGGCGCGGATATAGCCCTTGTCGAACTCACCGCCGGTTTCGGAAATATCTGTGATGCGATGGACCATCAGCATCGGAGGCAGGGAAGCTGAGCATTGCCGGGGCCGAACATCTCGCCGCGTGCGCAGGCCAGGAGCTCTTCATACCCATAGCTTGATTTCTGTTCTGCCATTACGCCTCCCTTGAGGTTCATTCTGTATCGACCGGCAATCCGGCCCGGTTGTGGGTTTCACCGGAACATCCCTACCACAGACTGTTTCCGGCAGTAAAATCATGCATTGGGTTTATCTGGGGTTTTATCCGAAAAACCGGCCAATTCCCAAGGCTATTGATACTTATTTCGCAACGGCATATATCAATGTCAGTATGCAATGGGCAACAGCCCGTTTGACGATTGATGATTTTGCAACAAGCTTGTGACGGAACCAACGGTGAATATGCAGTCTTCACATACCCACTCGACGGTCTCGATGGAAGAGCAGCTCCGCCGCGCGGGCCTGCGTCCGACGCGGCAGCGCGTTGCGCTTGCGAGCCTGATCTTCGCCCAGGGCGATCGCCATCTGTCTGCGGAAGACCTGCACGAAGAGGCCGTCATGGCCGATGTGCCGGTGTCTCTGGCGACGGTTTACAATACGCTCCACCAGTTCACGGAAGCCGGTATGCTGCGTATTATCGCGGTTGAGGGCTCTAAGACCTATTTCGATACGAATATCTCGGACCACCAGCATTTCTTCCTCGAAGGGGAAAATGTTGTGTTCGATATTCCACATGGCGAAAGGGCCAGCCCACGGTTGCCAACATGCCGGATGCTCCGCATGGCATGGAAATCGTCAATGTGGATATCATCGTCCGCCTGCGCCGCAAGGGCCAATAAACGGGACCAGTAGCGAGCCTCCCCTTTCAGTCGGGAATAAAGAAAGCGGCCATGGCCGCTTTTTGTTGCCTATTGGACCATAAGGGGCTGAAAAGGGGCGAAGTTCTGCAATCCTGGCTGGCTAGCCTCCCAAGCCCAGCCGGGCTTATTTCAAGGAGATATCATGCGTAAGCTATTTGTCGCCGCGACCATTCTTGCCCTGTTTACCGCTGGCAGCGCCTTTGCAAAGACGGTCCGGATCGGAGTGACGCCGGGGCCGCACGCCCAGATCATGGAAAAGGTGAAGGAAGTCGCCGGAAAGAACGGTCTTGAAATCGATATTCAGGAATTCTCGGATTATGTCATTCCGAACATGGCGCTTGCGGATGGCGCATTGGAAGCCAACTCCTTCCAGCACAAGCCCTATCTCGACAATCAGGTGGCTGATCGTGGCTTCGATATTGTGAGCGTTGCGGAGACTGTCAACTTTCCGATGGGGTTGTATTCGAAGAAGCTGAAGAACATTTCGAGCTGGCCGACGGTGCGACGATTGCAATCCCCAATGATCCGACCAATGGCGGTCGCGCTTTGCTGGTGCTTGCCGAAAACGGGATTATCAAAATCGACCCGACCAAGGGATTGAAGGTCAGCGCCATCGATATCGTGGAAAATCCGAAGAACTTGAAATTCGTTGAACTCGATGCGGCACAGCTTCCGCGTTCGATGGAAGACGTCGATGCTGCCGTCATCAACACCAATTATGCGATGGAAGCTGGCCTGAACCCGGCAACCGATCCGCTGGTGCGAGAAGGCGAGAAAGCGCCCTACGTCAATATTCTCGTGGTTCGCACCGCCGACAAGGATGCGGATTGGGTGAAAGCCCTGATCGCCTCCTATCACAGTGATGAAGTGAAGGAATTCATCGCCACGACGTTCAAGGGATCGGTAGCGCCTGCCTGGTGATACTCCGAAGTGAAAGCGGGGCGATTTTCGCTCCGCTTGGGCGAAGTCAGTCGAAGGCTTCGCCTGGATATACGCCCCACAGATCCGATTGCTTGATCCAGCCGCGGACGCCGCCCATATCCACCCGGCACCATTGACCGGTGCATTCGCGCACCGTTCCAACCACGCCGGGCTCGATTTCGGCAGCAAGTCCCGATGCATCGCTTGCATCGCGGCGCATATTGATCATCGAACCCTGATCGTTCTTGAGCCAGGGCGCCGTGATAGCGGTTCGCTTGCCGGAAAGCAGCGACTGATAGACCCAGCCTTCCGTGCCATCCGCATCGCGGATACGGCGCCAGTTGTCATATTCCTGGATGATCTCGACGGGCAGTCCGGCCTTCATGAAAAGCCATGAAACCGCATAATCACGTCCCGGTCCGATGCGCAGATTGACGCGCGCGGGTTTAAGGCTGACGAAACGCGGCACCGGAAGCCCGCTTGCGCCGACAGTGGTGCCTGCAGGCTCTACAGCCTGTGCGGCATGTCTGTTCGAAGCGCCAAGCGGCGCCAGAATGAGGAAAAATGCCAGAAAGCCAAGCGTGGCTATCCAAAAGCGTTGCGAAAGTACTCTGTACAAACTGCGACCTCTCGCCGTCCTGTCACGGCAGAACGGTAGTAGCTTCGGCAGTTTACGGGGGCTGCGAGGCGACGTTTCCGTCCTGTTTTCAGATCGTGAATCCATATGTGTACAACAGATGGAGATGCGACCTAATCATTTGATTTTAAATGCATCTTTTTAGAAAGTCGTTGCAGACTTTCCAAGAGACACCTGAAGTTTCCGGTTTTTCTTTGTCTTTGCCGCTTCGCCTTGATAGAGATGTTCAGCCGAAGCAATATCCCATATTGCACCGCCTTGGTTAAGGAGGTCTCAACATGAAGCTTCGGTTAACGCATTTTCGGGAAAAGTGGGTCGGTTTTCCGCTGGAAATGTGCAGGAAATTTCTTGGAGCGTGCCCTGCCAGTTGATTACAATACGGGCAGTTCAGGGGCTTTGCTCAACGATGGGGTGGAGATGTCGAACAAGAAGAAACCGCTGGTCGTTCTTACGCGAAAACTGCCGGACCCAGTGGAAACCCGAATGCGGGAACTGTTTGATGCGCGTCTGAACATAGACGACCACCGCATGAATCAGCCGGAAATTATCGCTGCGATGAAGGAAGCGGACGTTCTGGTGCCTTGCATCACGGACGTCATCGATGCAGCAGCGATTGAACAGGCTGGCCCCAATCTCAAGCTGATCGCAAATTTCGGCAATGGCGTGGACAATATCGATGTCGCCGCAGCCGCAAAGCGCGGAATCACCGTTACCAATACGCCGAATGTCCTGACCGAGGACACTGCCGACATGACCCTGGCGCTGCTCCTGTCGGTGCCAAGACGCCTGGTTGAAGGTGCCAATGTGCTGGGCGAGCGCCATGGGCAATGGCCGGGATGGTCGCCGACCTGGATGCTCGGACGGCGCATCTGGGGCAAACGCCTCGGACTTTCGGCATTCACTATCACAACCGCAAGCGCGTCAATCCGCAGGTCGAGGAAGAGCTGGAGGCGACCTATTGGGATAGTCTCGACCAGATGCTGGCCCGGATGGATATCATCTCGGTCAACTGCCCTTCGACGCCTGCCACATTCCATCTGCTGTCCGCACGCCGCATCGCGCTGATGCAGCCGACAGCCTATATGGTCAACACGGCACGCGGCCAGATCATCGATGAGAATGCGCTGATCGAGCTGATCGAGCAGGGCAAGCTTGCCGGCGCGGGGCTGGACGTGTTCGAGAACGAACCGGCGGTTAATCCCCGCCTGCTGGCGCTTGCCGAAAAGGCAAGGTTGTCCTGCTGCCGCATATGGGTTCGGCCACCATGGAAGGCCGCATCGATATGGGCGACAAGGTCATCATCAATATCAAGGCTTTTGTCGACGGACATCGCCCGCCCGACCGCGTATTGCCGAACCGGGTTTAACTTTTCCGGCTCGCAGTTTTCATTTCCGGCGTCCTTTCCATCGATGAAACGCAGGACTGTATGTGCATAGAGGCGCGGATTTTCGATAGGGACGCCATGCCCATCGGGCAGGACAATCAACGGGCGCCAGGTATCTGACTGGCGATGAATTCCGTATGTTCGCGCGTGATGGCCGTATCGCGGTCGCCGATGACAATCGCGGTGCGCACGCGAATATCCGACAGTTCCTCGTCGGTATAGTTCGGTTCATTTGCCCAGAGTGCCTGGATTTCCTTGTCGATGCTCTCATAGTGGCGCAGTTCCGGTATCGGCTTTCCTGCGGCGCGAGCCTCGGCATAACCGGTATTGCCATCTGGCGTGACGTTCGCCGCCTGCGCGAACAGGCTTTTCAGCCGTTCAGGATAACGCATGGCGATATCGAGGCCGATAATGCCGCCATCGCTCCAGCCGACAAGGTCAACCTTGTCGATTTGCAGATAATCAAGCAGCGACACATAATCGTCGGCCATTAATCCATAGGTGATGGGATCTTCGGTGCGGGTGGAGTGCCCCTGTCCGCGGCTATCAGCAACGATTACGGTGTGGTGACGCGCAGAGAATCGGAAGCTGTGCATCCCACACATGCTGGTCGGACAGGCCGCCGGGAATAAGCAGGATCGGCGGTCCCTTACCGATGATCCGGTAGTACATCTGGATGCCATTGACTTCGGCAAAGGCGGCAGGGGATGCGGGAATGGTCATGCGCGCAATTCTCTCAGTCGAAACGGGGAAGGAAAAGACAAAGCAAAGCCGATCAGCAACGCAGCTATCGTCAATGTCGTCTTTCCTTCATAAGTCCCGCTCTTTTGGAGCATCTACGAGTTAGGGTCTGCGGATGAGTGTCGGCAGATCATAGAGGTAGGCAATTCGCTTGATGGCATCCTGTAGCGGTTCCAGCGTTACCGTCATCGTATGACCGCTCGCATGGATCAGCATGTCGGGCGAGGCGCAGATGGCGACATGGCCCTTCCAGAACACAAGATCGCCGCGCTTCAGGTTCGAATAGGCCGCATCAGGCTCGATAATCTCGCCAAGCGTGTTCTGCTGCATGTCCGAATCGCGCAGCACCTTGCGGCCTGCTACCCACATGGACAGTTGCACAAGGCCGGAGCAGTCGATGCCGAAGCCCGATGTGCCGCCCACAGATAGGGCGTGTGAAGAAGCGTTTCGGCGACCGCCACATAGTCTGCTGCATGTTCGCCCACCGGTGCAAGATGGCTTGCGATCAGCGCTTCGCCGCTTTCCAGAAGCGCATATTTTGTGCCGCGCGTCTCGGCCGCGCCGACAATGCGCACGCATGAGCCGAGCGACAGGGCCTTTGTGTGCGGAAAGCGGAGATCGGAGCCGGATAAACGAAGGTGCGTGGCACGATGACCAAGTGTGTTTCGGTTCCAGCGGGCTGCTCCAGCGCGGCAGAGGAGACGTAACCCGTATAGCCGTCACGTTCTGCCTGCACCCACGACCAGCCGTCCATTTCTTCGTAGACGCGGACGCGATCACCGAAAATCATCTGTGTTTGCGGTCCGCTATCCATACGCGGTTCGGCACGCAGATCGACAACGGGTGCGGAAACCATCGGTGTTCCGGCGGTAAAACGCGCCGCTTCCACCTGGCCGGACAGCCGCTCATCTGCTAGGTCGGGTCGATAGGCGTTGAGGCGGCGGTCGAGCATGGTCAAAGTGGTAACTCCTGGCTTTGGCGATCACCAGATCACCCAGTCTTTCAACATAAAGTGCACCGGCGACCGTCCGCTTTATTAGCACATTTCGCCGGTCTTTTTCATCACGATGCCGGGAGACGAACTCAAGCGCGCCCATCGTGTCGAGCGCGCGGGTAATGACCGGCTTGGTGACGTTGAGTTTTGCTGCAAGTCCCCGCACGGTATGCGGCGGGGGCTCCAGATAGATGGTGAGGAGAATGGCTGCCTGTCGCGTGGTGAGATCGGGCATCTCGTCACGCACCTGTTCCAGCGACAGGGTTCTCAGCAATGTCAGCGCCTGCAACGGCTTCAGCTCAATCGGCATCCGGCTCCACCAAAAAGGGTTGTTTCGGAACCGTTTTATTCAATCTGCTTTCGGCGTTTCAGGCAAGTGGATTCAGCGAGCCGGGTAGCGTTCCTTCAAAAACTGGTAAAGAGCGCGGATGGCCTGTGCCTCTCCGCCGACCTGCGAAGCGGGCTTTTCGACCGGCGCCCAGCCAAAAATGTCGAAATGCGCCCAGCTTTGAGCCTTTTCGACAAATTTGCTGAGGAAGAGCGCAGCCGTCACCGAGCCAGCAAAGCCGTCGGTGGTGACATTGTTGATATCGGCGATCCGTGAGGACAGTTTTTGCGCATAAGGCTTCCAAAGCGGCATGCGCCATAGCGGGTCTGCCGTGGCATCCGCGCTTTGCGCAATCGAAGCGGCAAGTCCGTCATCATGCGTGTAGAATGGTGGCAGGTCGGGGCCGAGCGCGACACGAGCAGCCCCTGTCAGCGTCGCCATGTCGATCAGAAGTGCAGGTTCTTCTTCATCGGCAAGCGCAAGTGCGTCGGCAAGAACCAGCCGGCCTTCCGCATCGGTATTGCCGATTTCGACGGTCAGGCCCTTGCGGCTTTGCAAGACGTCTCCTGGACGGAAGGCATTACCGGCAATCGAATTCTCCACTGCCGGGATCAGCACGCGCAGCCGCACCGGCAATTGCGCATCCATAATCATGGAGGCG